>NZ_JH600073.1:3820001-3890001 GCF_000244935.1 Bradyrhizobium sp. WSM1253 | reverse complement strand
CGAGAACAATGCCAACATCGATGTCGTCGGCAAGTACTACGACAAGCTGGTCGCAGCCCTGGGTGACGATCAGAATTGAGGACGCAACTCTCTTGTCCCGGACGCGCTGCAACGCGGAAGCGTTGCTGCGCAGAGCCGGGACCCAGAGGCCACGGGATCGTCATCGGCATGGGCCCCGGCTCTGCAATGCATCGTCGAAGAGACGCTGCGTTGCGTCCGGGGCACGAGAGCCCAACTCGCTTCGCTCCGTAATCGCCATCATCGCTGCAACAAAAAGCCCCGGAGACATCTCCGGGGCTTTCGTCGTTTCGACGTTACGCGACGCTCAGCGTCTCACGTCCGTGTCCGCATCCGCATCATGAAACTGTCGAAGCTCAGCTCGGCGACCTGCATCCAGGCCAGCGATTCGCTGCGGAAACCAGTCAGGCTCGCATACATCTTGCCGAAATGCGGATTGGTCTTGGCGAGATCGGCGTAGATCTCGTTGGCCGCGCCATAGCAGCTTTCCAGCACTTCCTGCGGGAACGGCTTCAGGATCGCGCCGGCCACCAGCAGACGCTTCAGCGCCGGCGGATTGACGTAATCGTATTTGCCGGTCACCCAGGTGAAGGTATCGCGCGACGCGGCGTCGACCGCGGCCTGATAGTGCCTCGGCAGCGTGTTCCACTTGTCGAGATTGATGATGTTGTGACCCTGGCCGGTGCCTTCCCACCAACCGGGATAGTAATAGTACTTCGCGACCTTCACGAAGCCGAGCTTCTCGTCGTCATAGGGCCCGACCCATTCGGCGGCATCGAGCGTGCCCTTCTCCAGCGCGGGATAGATATCGCCCGCCGCGATCTGCTGCGGCACGCCGCCGACCTTGGCGATGATCGTGCCGGCAAAACCGCCGACCCGGAATTTCAGTCCCTTGAGATCGTCGATCGACTTGATCTCCTTCCGGAACCAGCCGCCCATCTGCGCGCCGGTCGACCCGGTCGGAATGCCGATGGTGTTGTATTCCTTCAGCAGATTGTTGATCAGGTCCTGGCCACCGCCCCACTGCAGCCACGAAATGTGCTGCCGCGTGTTCAAGCCGAACGGCAGCGACGTGCCGAACGTGAAAGCGGGGTTCTTGCCCCAATAGTAGTACAGCGCGGTGTTGCCCATCTCGACCGTGCCGTTTGCGACGGCGTCGAGCACCTGCAGACCCGGCACGATTTCGCCGGCGGCGAATGGCTGGATCTGGAAACGATTGTCGGTGATCTCGGCAACGCGCTTGGCGAAATATTCGCAGCCGCCGTAGAGCGTATCCAGCGCCTTGGGCCAGCTCGCGGCATATCGCCATTTGATCTCGGGCATCGACTGCGCGATCGCCGGCGCAGCGACGGCACTTGCGGCCAAGCCCAATCCGCCTGCCGTCAGGAATTTACGACGTTCCATGCGCTTCCCTCCGCTAAGTCGATGCTTCGACCAGGGAACGATCTTGGTGTCGTCTTGTCTTCGTCGACGCTCGACGTTTTCTGTTGAGACGTTGTGGCGTTTCCGAACGGCCCTTGCGGGCACTCGTTGATGGAATTCCGATCGTTGCGGTTCCGCGCGCGAGGATGACCGGACGCTTCGCCAGAATCAAGCCTCATGGGCGCCTCGCAGGTGCGAACGCCAGCCTGACGCAAGTCGGGCTGGCACGCGATCTGCTATTCCGTCGCGCAAAAACCAGGGAGGCTCGCGCATGACGGGCAAGACGATCGTGGTCGCCGGAGCGAGCGGTCTCGTCGGCAATGCCGCGTTGCGACACTTCGGCATCTCGAGCGGGTGCGATGTCATTGCCCTGTCCCGGCGGAGGCCGCGCGACCGCTACGGCGCCCGTCATGTCCCGATCGACCTGACCAGCGCAGCGGATTGCGGCCGCGCCGCCTCGGAACTGAGCGGCGCGACGCATCTGATCTACGCTGCGCTCTACGAGGCGCCGCAGCTCGTCGACGGCTGGCGCGACCCGCAGCAGATCAAGACCAACGATTTGATGCTGCGCAATCTGATGGGTGCGCTCGAGCCGGTCTCACCCGGCCTCAAGCATGTCGCCCTGTTGCAGGGCACCAAGGCCTATGGCGTCCACGTTCGCCCCCTGACCGTGCCGGCTCGCGAAGGCCGTTCCGAAATGTACGAGCAGCCCAATTTCTACTGGGCGCAGGAAAACTTCTTGCGCGAACTGCAAGCCGGCAAGGCTTGGCATTGGAGCATCCTGCGGCCGGTGCTGATCGTCGGCCTCGCCATGGGCGGCGCCATGGACCTGATCCCGCCGCTCGGCGTCTATGCCGCGATGCTGCGCGAGCAGGGCAGGCCGCTGGATTACCCCGGCGGCGCCGCGCGGGTGGCGCAGGCTGTCGATGTCGACCTCCTCGCCCGCGCCATCGCCTGGTCGGGCGAGGCCGAGGCCGCGCGCAACGAAGCCTTCAACGTGACCAATGGCGACGTCTTTACCTGGGAGAACATCTGGCCTGCGGTCGCCGATGCGCTGGAGATGAAGCCAGGCAAGCCGGTCCCGCTGTCGCTCACCAGGGAGTCTCCATCCTGGGTCGCCCCCTGGGATGCGCTGCGGCGCAAGCACGACCTTGCATCGCCAGCGCTAGTGGAATTCGTCGGCCTCTCATTCCAATACGCCGATTACAGCCTGCGCTACGGCCACACTGAATCCGGTCCGCCCTCGATCGTCTCGACCGTGAAGATCAACCGCGCCGGCTTCACCGAGATGATGGATACCGAGGACATGTTCCGGAAGTGGTTCAGGCAGGCGAAGCAAGAGCGACTGCTTCCCTGACGCACAACCAAAGCCGATATTCCGGGACGGTTGCGCAGGTCAGATTGTGACCCGGAGCGGTCCCCCGGCCGAGCCGGTTCGAACGGCTTCAAGTCTGGCTTTTGGTGGATTGTTTTGTCGTTCGCGATCCGGCCGTTCTTCTGTTTGCGTCGATCAACTGCGCCGGAAATTTAGAAGTCGCCGTTTGACCGGTGCAGACAGGCACGCTGCGTGCTTCATATGAGGGAATTTATGGACGCTGGTGGCTGAGAAAAGGATTGCGGCGTGCCGTACTGGGTCAAACGAATTCTCCTGAAATCGGGAGACCTTGTGACCGAGAAGGAGCTTGGTCGCGATGAGAACTATTTTCAGGGGCCCGCGCCCATCGTGGGCGATGTGATAAACGTTCGCTGCCACGGTAGGAATTTCGACGCTAAAGTCGTTTGGGGGAATTGGCCCGGGAGAAATCATGCAGCGGAGACAGTTGTGCCGCTCCGGGTCGAAGAGATTTAGCGTGGCTGCTGTTGGCCGCATAGCGGGCGTATCCGCCCAAAGTGCAATAGCGGCTTTTGACCCGTTTGAGACATCGCAGCCCATCTTAACGGTGCCATTTTCGTTTGGTCTCACCCTGGTCTAGCGGGTCCCGGCGCCGACCTTCAAGATCACCACCGTCCTGTTTTATACGTGTTTATAGGGTGTAGTTCGACGCCATCCGGATACGATGGCGCTGAGCGTGCAATGGAGATATTTGATGCCGAAACTGCCGGGCGCCGATTTCCTTCATCGATTGGCAGATATCGCCGATCGCGAAACCTTGCCGCGCTTCCGAACCGACCTTGCCGCCGATTCCAAAACTGGGGAGGCTTACTTTGACCCGGTGACCGAGGCTGACCGGGAAGCCGAGATTGCGATTCGAGCAGTGATCGAAACCGAATATCCCGACCATGCCATTCTGGGCGAAGAATTCGGTCTAACCGGAAGTGGCTCTTACCGCTGGGTCTTGGACCCGGTGGATGGGACTCGTCCCTTCATCTGCGGCCTTCCTGTCTGGGGCACGCTGATCGGTCTCACCGTCGATGGCCGAGCCGAACTGGGAATGATGAGCCAGCCCTTCACGAGTGAGCGTTTCTGGGCCACTTCCGATGGGGCCTGGTGCGAACGTGCAGGCAAGCGCCAACGACTGTCCACGCGAGACGTCGGCACCCTGTCGCGGGCTATCCTGCATACGACTTCGCCTGAGCACTATCATGGTGAGCTCAAGCAGGGCTTTGATCGCCTTTCCGCTTCGGTCCGGATGACCCGCTACGGGGGCGAATGCTATGCTACGGCAATGCTCGCTGCTGGCCGTATCGACCTCGCCGTCGAACCTTCGCTGCAGCCCCACGATATCGTCGCGTTGATCCCGATCATCGAAAAGGCGGGGGGAGTGGTGACGCGGATCGATGGCGGGCGAGCTGAGGAGGGTGGCCCGGTCTTAGCTTCGGCAACTGCCGGTCTTCATACACAGGCCCTTCACCTCCTCAATAGCGGAGGTTAGCGCGCGGACTTACAGGCTAACGAAGACGGATCTGCTGTCGATTAGAGAAATACTGGTGGCCCTTAGCTGACCCATCGCGGCATGGTTCGAGGCCGGTTTTGACCCATACCGGAGGTAGCCCATTTAGCGATCATCCAACACGATCTTGCAGCAAAGCCGGAAGGTCACTCATTCGATGGAAAAGGTTTCCGCAGATTGCTCCCAGTTGCAGTCCAGTTTCCGGATCGCCGCCGGTAAAACCTAAGACCCGCATCCCTGCGGCCTTTGCTGCCTGAACTCCGGACACCGAGTCCTCAACGACGATGCAGCGTGAAGGGTGAACGCCCATCGTTTGCGCCGCGTGCAGGAACAGGCCTGGATCTGGCTTCCACGAACCCACCTCGTAAGCGCTAAATATGCGCCCCTCGAAGCGGCCCAGCAGTTTCGCCAGTCCCAGTGTGTGCGTGAGCTTCGCCATCGGCCCGTTTGACGCTACACAAATGGGATCGGTAATTTCAGCTAATGCCGCATGGATTCCGTCGATCGGCTTCAGTTCGGCATCAAACGCAAATGCGGTTGCTCGTCTGACGTCGTCAATGAAGGTTTCACGAACGTCTCGACCCAACCGGCGCTCAATTGCTCGTACGCAATCCGTCATCTTTAGCCCTCGGAAAGACCGGATAGCCTCCTCCACACTAATCGCGGCTCCTTCCTCCGATGCTGCTTTGGCCAAGACGGTCACCGCAATGGTCTCGCTATCGACCAAAACGCCGTCCGAATCAAAGATAATTAGCTCTGTCACGCCGAGGTCCAAGTGGGAACAGTCTTGCGATGTCACGGAGTAGAGCGACATTCGATGCTACGCGCAATCGTCGTTTTGCGACAGTCGGCGGCAGAACTCGGCGTCCCGCGCGTCTGCGCCTCAGCGTTCGCCCTTGGCACCCCATCTGGTATTCTTTGCCGCATGAAGCCCCATTCGTATTGATCCAAGGGACTAGCACATGAAAGAAGCCATTATCCGTCGTGCAACAGAACACGATCTCTCGGAAGTTCTGAACCTTTACAGGCATCTCCATCCGCACGAAGCTCAACTGGAGCCAGCTACGGCTGAGCGCGTCTGGTCCAATCTGCTTTCATCGGGGTTTATGACTGTGATCGTGGCGCAAGCAGGTGAAAAGCTTCTATCGTCGTGTACGCTCGCAATTGTGCCCAATCTGTCTCGGAGCGGCCGATCATATGGCGTCATTGAGAATGTAGTCACCCACGCCGACCATCGCAAATCAGGGCTCGGGCGACGGGTTCTCACCTATGCGCTTGAGATCGCATCGCAGGCCGACTGCTATAAGGTCCATTTGGCGACGGGGTCCAAGCGTGAGACGACCCTGCGCTTCTACGAGCGAGCAGGATTCGAACGAGGCGGCAAGACTTACTTCGAAGTGCGGCCGTAGGTGTCATTGGCCCTCCGATGTGCTTGGGGACGTGTCGGGAAAGCAGCGGCCAGATGGATACAGAATTGGGCGAGCACTGAGCGAGTTGCTGTGCGCGCCTAGGCGCTGTTAGTATTGCGCCCATGCCGTTCGCCATTACACTCTGCTTAGACCCCATCAGCGCTGTTCCTATCGAGGCAATGTGGCGCAAGCTTGCGACCAGCGGAATCGATGCCGATCGCTACCAACTTGGGTACGCGCCGCATATTACCCTGGCGATCTACCCGGACGAGACCCCCCTCAAGAGGCTACACACCGCGCTAGAAGATACCTCTCGAAATTGGGAGGCCCTCCCGATGAGCTTGAGCGGATTGGGGGCTTTCCCGGGTAACGGCACCGTTCTATGGGCCGTGCCGATCGTGACGCGCGATTTGCTTGCGCGGCATCAGGCCATACAAACCGCACTTCCCGATCTTAAAGTTGATGCGCATTATCGACCGGGAGCTTGGGTGCCGCACGTGACGTTATCGGCAGCTTTGCCCGACCCGGGGCCGGCTCTCATGGCTCTCCTATCAAGCTGGGAACCAACCACCGGCTTTCTCGATCGCGTGGAATTGGTGCGTTTCCGTCCCGTCGAAGTGCTGTACAGCTCGGTGTGCCGGCAAAGCGATTCGTAACTCAGGATGTCGCTTCTTCCCATAGCTTCCCTGAGTCGATCTTCAGCTTGAGTCCGCAAAGCGTCGGACAGCGGAGTAGGCCGCATCAATGAATCTCGATCTATGAGTGCGCGGCCTGCTCTGCGCTTGCAAACGCCGCCTCCATCGCCCGCCGCGTCCTGATCGTCTCGTTGCCCGCGTCAAACTCGACGTCGCTCCAGCGCACGATTTCGCCATGGGCGAGGTCGTGCTTCAGCCTCACGCGATGCGCCAGCCCGATCGGCAGCGCGCCGGCCTTGAGGCTCGCGGCCGCCGGCACCAGCTTGCCCCACACCGTGTAGCCGCCTTCGCCGTCCAGCATCTCGCCGGCGCGCAGATTGCGTTTTGCCACGGAGGCGACGTCGCCGCGGAAGCCATGGGGTTGCCCCGTCGGCTCGCCCCGCAGTGCCGCCGACAGCACCGAGATGTTCAGCTCGAGGCCGATCAGATGATAGGGCTTGTACATCGCCGCGTACCGTCCGCTGCCGTCGGTCTTGAGGCCGTATTGCCTGAAGCAGTCGGCGGCGTAGTCGTTCGGCGCCTCCAGCACGACGTAAACGCCCCAGCGCAGATCGCGAAACACCGGCCTTCCGTCGCGCTCGAGCGAGGAGACCACTTCCACGATGCCCGATCGCTCGAGCACGCCGCCTCTGCTGCGCGGCCGCATGATATGCGGGAGGTCGTCGACCCCGCAGGGTGGAAACAGCAGGCCCTCCGCAGGCACGTCCAGTCCGCAGGCGTTCGCAATCGCGGCCATCTCGATCGCCGATTTGGTGCCGTCGAGGAAGGAGTTGAACATCTGCGGATTCATCCCGGCCGATTGCGCCTCGCCCGCGGTCAACCCGTAATGCTGCCAGACGCTGTCAGGCGTCACGTCGTGATAGGCCGGCAGATATTTTGTCCCTTTGCCGGCGGCTACCACGTGAAAACCGGTGGCGCGGGCCCAATCCACCATCTCCGCGGTCAGCGCCGGCTGGTCGCCATAGGCGAGCGAATAGACCACGCCGGCTTTGCGGGCTTCCTCGGCGAGCAGCGGGCCCGCCAGCACGTCGGCCTCGACATTGACCATCACGATATGCTTGCCCGCCGCGATCGCGGCACGCGCATGCTTGATGCCGGCGGCCGGATTGCCGGTCGCCTCCACCACCACGTCCATCGCGCCGCCCGCAATCGCGCGCGCGCCGTCATCGGTGAAGACGGTGGCGGCGATGCGGGCCTCGTCCCACCCGACCGTGCGGCAGGCCTCGCGCGCACGATCCCGGTCGATGTCGACAATGATGGGAACCACGAGCCCCGGCGTGTGCGGCACCTGCGCCAGAAACATCGAGCCGAATTTGCCGGCGCCGATCAGCGCCACACGGACGGGCTTGCCGGCGGAAGCGCGAGCCTGGAGGAGGCGGAAGAGGTTCATGGGGCTTGTCCTAAGCGCAACGATTGAAGCTCGTCATTCCGGGGCGCGCGAAGCGCGAGCCCGGAATCCATCCATCCGCGACTTCTGCGGCCTGATGGATTCCGGGCTCGACGCTACGCGCCGCCCCGGAATGACGCTTACTCCGCCGCCTGCCGCGGCGCACGGGCGAGCCGCACCAGCGCGTCGTCCTCCACCGTCTTGATCGGCGCGAAGTCGCGATGCGCGATGTACTCCGGCCGCGTCGGGGTTCGGATGTAGTTCGAGACCGCGTTCAGCGTCAGGTACACGATCTTGCGCGGATAGGGCGTGATGTTGCCGGCCGAGCCATGCACGAGATTGCCGTGGAACATCAGCATGCCACCGGGCTTGCCGGTCGGCGCCACGATGCCGCCCTGCTTGACCAGCCGTGTCACGGTCTCCTCGTCCAGCGTCCACAGCGGATACGAAGTCGTCGCAAGGTCGTGCGAGGCCTTGAGGTCGCCGGCGTTCTGGCTCTGCGGCACCAGCATCAGCGGGCCGTTGATTGGCATCACCTCGTCGAGGAAGATCGCGATGTTCATCGCGCGCGGCTCCGGCATGCCGTCGTCGCGCTTCCAGGTGCCGTAATCCTGGTGCCATTGCCAGACGTCGCCGGTGAAGGCGGATTTTGCGTTGATCTTGAACTGGTGCATGTAGACCTGCTCGCCGAACAATTGCTCGACCGGGTCGATCATGCGCGGATGCGCACCCAGAATGCCGAACGCCTCGTTGTAGAGATGCGCGGCAAAGGCGGTGCGCGGCGCGCCGCTCTTCTCGCGCCAGACTTCCGGCCGGTTCGCGTCATAGATGGCAACCGCCTCGCGCGCGAGGAGATCGACCTCCTCCGGGCTGAACAATTCCGGCAGGAACAGCCAGCCCTCGCGGTGGAAGAACTCCAATTGCTCCTGGGACAGTTTCATGGCGCGTCCTCCTTTGGTTTGTTTCTTGTCATTCCGGAGCGCGACGAAGTCGCGAACCCGGAATCTCCGCAGCATAGGCCGTCCGATGGATTCCGGGCTCGATGCTGCGCATCGCCCCGGAACGACAGCGTGTGCGGTTACGCCGCCTCTTCCGTCGCCCTCAATCTCTCTTCGGTCATTCGTCCCGCCGTCTGCGCGTGCGCAAGCGCCGCACGCTCGGCCGCCTTCGCGTCGCCCGCGAGAATGTGTCCGGCAATGTCGGCATGCTCGGCCCAGGCGCTGCCGCGATAGTCGAGTTCGGACAGCACCGTCGCCATCGAGCGGCGCATATGCGGCCATTGCGGCGTGATCGTCTCCTCGATCACGGGATTGCCGGCGAGCCGATAGATCGCGCGATGAAACGCGACGTCGAGCGCAATCAGCTCGGCGAGCGCGGTCTTGCCGTCGATCCCGCGTCCGGCGGCGAGCGCCGCCTCCAGCCGCGCGCGTCCCGCCGCATCGCTTGCGGCGCGCTCGCCGGCAAGCCGCGCCGCCAGGGCATCGATGGCTCCGCGCACCTCGTAGAGCTGGCGGATGCGTGCGGGATCGAGCTGGGTGACTTCAAAACCGCGCCGGCCGCTTTCCGCGACGAGCCCCTGCCGGTGCAGCAGGTGTAGCGCATGCGACACCGGCTGGCGCGACACGCCGAGCCTGTCGGCGAGCTCGTTCTGCCGGATGCGCTGGCCGGGCTGCAGCGTGCGGTCGGAGATCGCCTCCAGGATCCGCGCATAGACCTGGTCGATCAAGTTCGGAAGCGGGTCGAGGGGGATCACGCCGGCAGCTCCCAGAACGGCAACAGGGAATACGGAATTCCGTATTCAAACGTACGGCGCGAGGGCGAGGGCGTCAAGCGCGGCCAAGGGGGCGTCCGACCTCGTTTTTTGCGCTTCGCCAAGCCCTTGATATTGCTAGGGTCGGCTACTGTGCATGGGGTTGTTTTCGAGGAAAAAGAAAAAGAGGGGTGACGCACCTACTCCGCCAGGAACGCTTTCATCGCCGCGCCGAACTCCAGCGGCGCCTGCTCGAACATCCAGTGCCCGGCATTGGGGATCACGGCCGTCTTCGCCCCAGCGATGTGCTCGGCCAGCACGCGCCACATCACCGACAGGCTCCCCGTCGTCGCGCCGCCGCCGATCAGGAGCGTCGGGGTCGTGATCGCTTGCGCATCCGCGAGCGTGTAGGGCCTGCGCTGCTCGTTGATCTGGCCGAGCAAGGTGATCGCGTTGTCGCGCAATTGCTGCTTGGCCGCCGCCGGCACGCGCCGCCACGAGCCGTCGCCTTCGATGCCTTCATAGAAGTTCTGCAGCGCACCTTCGATGTCGCCGGCACGGATCATCTCGACCGAGCGCGCTGTGCGCGCGGCCAGCGGCGGATGTGTGGGCGTGCCGGCGGGCACCGGCAGGCTTGCATCGAGATCGCCGCCGGGCTCTGCCAGCACCAGCTTGCGCAACAGATCGGGCCGCTCTTGGGCCACGCGAAACGCGATGTGGCCGCCGCGCGAATGGCCCATCAGATCGACCGGCGCGGGTTTGACCTGCTCGATGAAAGCGATCACGTCAGCGACGTGTTGGGCCATCTTGTAGTCGTCGCCGACGGCATCCCAATGCTCGGGAAAGAAATGCCGCAGGCTGACCGAGATCACGCGATGCGATTTCGACAGCGGGCCGAGCACTGGATACCAGGTGCGGAAATCGCCGAGCGTGCCGTGCACGCAGACCAGCGGATGGCCCTCGCCGACTTCGAGATAGGCCATGTCGTAACCATTGACGCGAAATGTCTGCATGATCAGCCCGCCAGAAAATCCAGCACCACTTCGGAGTATTTCTGCGGCGCCTGCTCGAACATCGGGTGCGTCGCGTTCGGGATGACGGCCGTCCTGGAATACGGCACATGCGCGGCGAGCGCATGCAGTACCTTCGGCAGCAGGCCCTTGGTTCGCGCGCCCAGGATGAACAGCGTCGGCATCTTGATGGACTCCGCGTCCGCCTTCGAGAACGGCGGGCGGTCGTCGCGGACCTGGCCGATCAGCGTGAACGCATTGTCACGCAGATTCTGCTTCACCAGCGCCGGCAGCCGCGGCCAGGTGCCGGCGCCTTCCAGCGTGTCCACGAACACGGCGAGCCCGCCGTCGACATCGCCCGCCGCGATCTTCTCGGCGGAGGCCTTGAACCGCGCCAGCAACGGCGAGGGGCCGCCAACGTAATCAGGATCGAGGCTCGCATCGAGCTCGCCGCCGGGCTCGGCCAGCGCCAGCCGCCGGAGCAGCTCCGGCCGCCGCTGCGCCACGCGGAAGCAGACGTGCCCGCCGCGGGAATGGCCCATCAAATCGATCGGGCCAAGGTCAAGCTTGTCGATGAAGGCGATGACGTCGTCGACATGCTGGGCGATCGAATAGGTGTCGCCGACGCCATCCCATCGCGCCGGGAAGAAGTGCCGTAGGCTGACGCAGATCAACCGGTGCCGCTGGGAGAGCGGCCCGAGCACGCAGCCCCAGACACGGAAGTCGTTGAGCGAACCATGCACGCAGACCAGCGGCGGCCGGCCTCGGTCTTCGCCCACGTCCAGATAGGGCATGTCGTATCCGTTGACGTGGAGGCTTTGCATTGCGGGCTCGCGAAAGGGGAGGCGGAACTCCTGTGCAAGATTCCCGGAAACCGGGTGGATCGCAACTATTTCCAAGCCTAGATTTGAGCTCAGTTCACATTGGGGCATGCGAGGGAACGCAAGCCAGGGACCAAGCCATGACCGACCAGCATTTTGCCCTGTTCGATAGCAAGATCGGCCTTTGCGCCATTGCCTGGGGTCCGCGCGGCATCAACGGCACGCAATTGCCGATGGGTGGTGAGCAGAAGATCCGCACCCGCATCAGCCAGCGGCATGCTGACGCCAGCGAAGCCGAGCCGACTGCCGAAGTGCAGCAGGCGATCGATCGAATCACAAAGCTGCTCGCGGGCGAGCCCGATGACCTCACCGACATCCCGCTCGACCTCGACGGCGTGCCCGACTTCAACCGCGGCGTCTACGCGATCGCCCGCACCATTCCGCCGGGCAAGACCGTCACCTATGGCGACATCGCCAAGCAACTCGGCGGTGTCGAACTGTCGCGCGACGTCGGCCAGGCGCTCGGCCGCAACCCGTGCCCGATCGTCGTGCCCTGCCATCGCGTGCTGGCGGCCGGCAACAAGCCCGGCGGCTTCTCCGCCAATGGCGGCGTTGTGACGAAGCTGAAGATGCTCGAGATCGAAGGCGCGCTGGTGAACCACACGCCGAGCTTGTTCGATTGAGACGATGAGGCGGCGGGCTAGATCTTCGCCGCCGCCTTCGGCCAATATTTGTCGCGCAAATGCCGTTTCACCAGCTTGCCGGTGGGCGTGCGCGGCAGCTCGGCTTCGAAATCGATCGAGCGCGGGCATTTGATCGTCGACAGGCGGCTCTTGCAGTAGGCGATCAGGTCGGCCTCGAGCTCGCTGCCGGCGCGCTTGGGATTGTGCGGTTGCACCACGGCCTTGACCTCTTCGCCCATCTCCTCGTTCGGCACACCGAACACGGCGACGTCGGCGACTTCAGGATGGGTGATGAGCACGTCCTCGGTCTCCTGCGGGTAGATGTTCACGCCGCCGGAGATGATCATGTAAGACTTGCGGTCGGTGAGAAAGAGAAAGCCGTCCTTATCGAGATAACCGACGTCGCCGAGCGTCGACCAGCCCTTTGCGTTGTAGGCCTTCTTCGTTTTCTCGGGATCGTTGTGATAGGTGAACACAGGCGCATCGGCGAAATAGACCGTGCCGATCTCGCCCGTCGGTTGCTCCCCGTCGTTCTCGTCCAGAATCTTGATTTTGCCGACCACGGCGCGGCCGACGCTGCCGCGGTGCTCCAGCCATTCCTTCGAGTTGCAGACGGTGACACCGTTGCCTTCGGAGCCCGCGTAATACTCGATCAGGATCGGCCCCCACCATTCGATCATCTTGGCCTTGACCTCGACCGGGCAGGGCGCGGCGGCGTGGATCGCGCCCTTCAGCGTCGAGACGTCGTAGCGGTTGCGGACCTCGTCCGGCAGCTTCAGCATGCGCACGAACATGGTCGGCACGAGTTGTGACTGTGTGACCTTGTATTTTTCGACCAGCCTCAGGAAATCTTCGGCGTCAAAGTGCTCCATGATGATGGAGGTGCCGCCGAGCACGATCGCCATCATGTTGAAGCGCAAGGGAGCGGCATGATAGAGCGGTGCCGGTGAGAGATAAATAGTCTCGGCATTCATGCCGCACATGTTGGCGCTGAGCACGCGCAGAAGCGCGTTCGGCTCGTCGATCGGCTTGCCCTCGAACGCCTTTTTGATGCCCTTGGGTCGGCCGGTGGTGCCGGACGAATACAGCATGTCATAGCCGGCGACCTCGTCGGCGATCGGCGTTGTCGGCTGGGCGGCCGCTTCCTTGTCGTAGGAGCGGAAGCCGGCTTGCGGCTCGTCCATCATGTAGAAGACCGGCTCGCCGGCTGCACCCTTGATCAGGGCCTTGATCTGGTCGGCGCATTTCGGTGTCGTGATCACGACCTTGGCGCCGCAATCGGCGATGATGTAGTCGATCTCGTCCTGCTTCAAATAGCGGCTGATCGCGGTGTAATAGAGCCCGCTGCGTTGCGCCGCCCAGCAGATCTCCATGAAGGCGAGGCGGTTCTCCATCAGCAGCGCGATGTGGTCGCCGGCCTTCAACCCGAGCGAGCGGAACAGGTGCGCGCCCTGGTTCGAGAGCTCGTCGAGCTCGCGATAGGTAATCGCCTTGCCGGTCCCGGCCATTTGATAGGCGATCTTGTTAGGTGTGGCGCGAGCGTGGATGGAAGGGTGAGTCATGGTCGAGATCTCTCAACAAGAAAAGTGTCATCCCGGCGAAGGCCGGGATCCATAACCACCAGTCTAAATTTTTGAAGCACGCTATCGCCCAAGCCCGGCATAGCCAAAGACTGCTGTGGTTATGGGTCCCGGCCCCCGTGCGCAATTGCGCACTAGGCCGGGACGACACCATTAGCGACGCAGCGGCTTACAGACGCTCCACGATCGTCACATTCGCCATGCCGCCGCCTTCGCACATGGTCTGCAGGCCATAGCGCTTGCCACGCTGATGCAAGGCATGCACCAGCGTCGTCATCAGCTTGGTGCCGGAGCCGCCGAGCGGATGGCCGAGCGCGATGGCGCCGCCATTGACGTTGAGACGTTCCGGATCGGCGCCGGTGGTCTTCAACCACCCCGTCGGTACCGAAGCAAAGGCCTCGTTGACTTCGAACAGGTCGATATCGTCGATCGTCATGCCGGCCTTTTCCAGCGCGCGCTTGGTGGCGTGCAGCGGAGCATCGAGCATGATCACGGGATCGCCGCCCATCATGGTCATGTGGTGGACGCGCGCCAGCGGCTTCAGGCCAAGCTGCTTGAGGCCACGCTCGTTCACCACCATCACGCCGGAGGCGCCATCGCAGATCTGGCTGGCGCTGGCCGCGGAGAGCTTGCCGTTCTCGGCGATCAGCTTGACGCCCTTGATGCCGTCGAGCGTGGCGTCGAAGCGGATACCCTCGTCGATGTGGTGGGTGTCCTTGGAGCCGTCGGCGCGGGTGATCTCAAGCGGCACGATCTCTTTCTTGAAGCGGCCGGCCTGGGTGGCCGCGATCGCGCGCTGATGGCTGTTGTAGGAGTACTCGTCGAGCTCATCCTTGGAGA
Organism: Bradyrhizobium sp. WSM1253; assembly: GCF_000244935.1. NCBI lineage: Bacteria > Pseudomonadati > Pseudomonadota > Alphaproteobacteria > Hyphomicrobiales > Nitrobacteraceae > Bradyrhizobium > Bradyrhizobium sp. WSM1253. The sequence goes on along the minus strand of NZ_JH600073.1, from coordinate 3,875,495 downwards.
GGCCGTACTTCTCGGCCATCATCTCGGCGCCGGTGAACTGGCTGAACACGATGTTCGGATAACGCTGCTCGATGCCCGGGCTCTTGTAATTGCCAAAGCCGTTCTTGGCGGGAAGCTGCGACGACAGGCCCATCGGTACGCGCGTCATCGATTCCACGCCGGCGGCGATCACCACGTCCATCGCGCCGGACATCACGGCCTGGGCTGCGAAGTGCAGCGCCTGCTGCGAGGAGCCGCACTGGCGGTCGATCGAGGTGCCCGGCACGCTCTCCGGCAGCTTCGAGGCCATAATCGCGTTGCGCGCGACGTTGTTGGACTGCTCGCCGACCTGCATGACGCAGCCCATGATCACGTCCTCGACCAGCGCAGGATCGACCTTGGTGCGGTCGACCAGCTCGTCCAGCACCTTCGCGGCGAGATCGGCCGGATGCCATCCGGCGAGGCGGCCCCCCTTGCGCCCGCCGGCGGTACGCGCAGCGGCGACGATGTAAGCCTCGGCCATGTCGGTTTCTCCCTGGATTATTTTGAACGGTTGGTTGTCGGGGCGGATTTAAGGGGCGACGGGTTGTTTAGTCAATCGATCAATTAACTCTTGTGGGGAGGCGCTGCTTGGGCTTATCTGCGGCCGCTCTCGCGCCAAGATCAGGGATCTCCGTGACTACCAGCGTACCGAACAGGCTCCCCAGCGGAAAGAATTCCACGGCAGAGAAATTGCTCGTGGCCGCGAGCGAGCTGATGATCGAACGCTCCTCGATCGAGATTTCGCTGAGCGACATCGCCCAGAAGTCCGGCGCCAACGCCGCGCTGGTCAAATATCACTTCGGCAACAAGGACGGCCTGCTGTTGGCGCTGCTCGAGCGCGACGCGGGGACGGAACTGTCCAATCTCGAATATCTGCTGGCTCAGTCGATCACGCCGACCGCGAAGCTGAAGCTGCACATCGGCGGCATCATCCGCGCTTATCACCGGTTTCCCTACATGAACCGGCTGATCCACTATCTGTTGCACGAGAGCGTCGCGGGCTCCGCGGACGAAGTCTCGAAATTCTTCGTCGCGCCGCTGCTGGATTTCCATCGCCGCCTGCTAGCCGAAGGCGTCAGTCAGGGCGAATTCCGCGCCACCGATCCGGTGTTGTTCTACACCAGCCTGATCGGCGCCTGCGATCATTTGTTCTTCGGCCGGCACGCGATGTCACGCGCGACCGGCGTCGGCCCGGTCACCGACGACGTCTGCCGGCAATATATCAAGCACATGGAAACGCTGATCTGCGGCGGCATCCTCACGCAAGGCGAGGAAGCTGCCGCGGCCGGATGATCCGGCCAGAACGCAGAAGTCTAGAGAAGAAACGCCCAAGGAAAAGGTAGCTTACGATGCAGTTGAAAGACGTTGCCGTTCTCATCACCGGCGGTGGGTCGGGCCTCGGTGCCGCGACCGCCCGCGCCATGGCCGCCAAGGGCGCCAGGATCGGCGTGATCGATCAGAGCAAGGAAAACGCTGAGAAGGTTGCCGCCGAAGTGAAGGGCATCGCGCTTCACGCCGATGTCACCAGCGAGGAGCAGATCAAGGCGGCGATCGCCAAGGCGGAAGCCGCGCACGGCGTCGCGCGCGTGCTGATGAACTGCGCCGGCATCGGCGGATCGCAGCGCATCGTCGGCCGCGACGGCGTCTACCCGCTGGAAAAATTCGCGCGCATCATCAACGTCAATTTGATCGGCACCTTCAACTGCCTGCGTCTGTTCGCCGAGCGCCTCGTCACGATCGAGCCGGTCGGTGAAGAGCGCGGCGTCATCGTCAACACGGCGTCGGTCGCGGCTTACGAAGGCCAGATCGGCCAGATCGCTTATGCGGCGTCGAAAGGCGGTGTCGTTGGCCTTACCCTGCCGGCGGCGCGCGATCTAGCGAGCCAGAAGATCCGCGTCAACACCATCGCGCCCGGCCTGTTCCTGACGCCGCTGCTGATGGGCTTGAACGAAGAGGCCCGCAAGAGCCTCGGTGCCCAGGTGCCGCATCCCGCGCGACTCGGCGACGCCAATGAATACGGCTCGCTCGCCGTGCACATCGTCGAGAACCCGATGCTCAATGGCGAGACAATTCGCCTCGACGGCGCGATCCGCATGGCGCCGCGTTAGGGCTCTTTTTCCCTCTCCCCTTGTGGGAGAAGGTGGCGCGCGTAGCGCGCCGGATGAGGGGTCTCTATCCACGGAGACAGACCCCTCACCCAGGCGAATTCCGAGCTCACAGCGTACATGCCCTCTCCCACAAGGGGAGAGGGCGCAGCAATCGGCACCGCGAATGGCGGCAAGCACGAGGCGCCTCATGTCCCAACCGCTGCTGATCGAGCACAACGACGGCGTCGACACCGTGACGCTCAATCGTCCCGAACACCTCAACGCGCTCGATCCTGCGCTGATCGACGCGCTCAATGTCTACTTCCAGGGCCTTCAGCGCAACCGCGACACGCGCGTCGTGGTGCTGAAGGGCGCCGGCAAGAATTTTTGCGCAGGGCTCGATCTCAAGGCGGCGATGGCGCGTCGTGCCGGCCAGCAGGAGCCGCCCGGTGTCACGGAGTCGCTGGACTCGCAGCGGCGCATCGCCGACATCGTGATGCTGATGCGGCGCTGTCCGCAGCCGATCCTCGCGCTGGTACAGGGCGCGGCGGCCGGCGGCGGCTTTGCGCTGGCGCTCGCCTCCGACATTCGCATCGCGACGAGATCGGCGCGGATGAACTGCGCTTTCATCAAGCTCGGCCTTGGCGGCTGCGATATCGGGACCAGCTATTTCCTGCCACGCCTTGTCGGTGTCTCCGTTGCCTCGGAGCTGATCCTCACGGGACGCTTCATCGGCGCCGAGCGCGCACTCGCGGTCGGGCTGGTCTCCGAGGTCGTCGACGAGGACCAGCTCGATGAGGCCGCCGAACCCTATGTCGACGCGATGATCACGGCCTCGCCCGTGGGTCTGCGCCTGTCCAAGGAATGTCTCAACATGAGCGTCGATGCCGGATCGCTGGAAGCCGTCATCGCGATGGAGGATCGCAACCAGGTCCTGTGCAGCCGCTCCGAGGAGTTTTCGGAAGGCATCAGGGCCTTCCTTGAGAAGCGAAAGCCTGTCTATATCAGGCGCTGAACGATGAAGATCCGCCAAGGACAGTAATTCCGGGAGACGCAAAATGAGTGGAAGCGCGGCGACGGTGATGACGAAGCCCGCCTTTCGCAAGGTCAAGTGGCTTGCGCGCGACATCGATGTCGAGCGCCGCGACGACGGCACGGTGGTGCTGAAGTCGCGCATCCCGCTGCAGACCTACGAGAAGCATATCCCGGCTTCGCTGGCAAAATGGGCGAAGGAAGCGCCCGAGCGGATCTGGCTTGCCCAGCGCGGCGGCCCGAACCGCGAATGGCGTAAGGTGTCCTATGGGGAGGCCAAGCGCACCGTCGATGCGCTGACGCAAGGCCTGCTCAATCTCGCGCTCGACGGCCGCCCGGTCACGATCCTCTCCGGCAATTCGATCGAGCACGCGCTGATGACGCAGGCCGCGATGCAGGCTCGCGTACCCGCCGCGCCGGTCTCGCCGGCCTACTCCTTGATGAGCCATGATCACGTCAAGCTGAAATATTTGTTCGACCTGATCAAGCCCGGCGTGCTGATGGTGCAGGACGGCCAGACCTTCGAGAAGGCGCTGAAAGCGCTCGATCTCACCGGCGTCACCGTCGTTCACGTCTTGCGGCCCTGCGAGGGTATCGCGAGCGTCAGCTTTGCCGCGCTCGCGGCGACGGCCGTGACTGCCGATGTCGAAACGTCGATTGCAAAGATCACGCCTGAGACCGTCGGCAAACTGCTGTTCACGTCAGGCTCGACCGGCATGCCCAAGGCCGTCATCAACACGCAAGCGATGATGTGCGCCAATGCGGCGATGATGATACAGGTGCGGCCGCGCGATCCCGGCGGTCCGATCTCGACCATGCTGGACTGGATGCCCTGGAACCACACGATGGGCGGCAATGCGGCGTTCCACCCGATCCTGGTCGACGGCGGCACACTCTATATCGACGACGGCCGGCCGATGCCGGGCCAGTTCGATGAGACGCTGCGCAATCTGCGCGAGATCTCGCCGACTTATTACGCCAACGTGCCCGCCGGCTATGCCGCGCTCGCCGCGGCCATGGAGAAGGACGAGGCGCTGTGCCGGTCCTTCTTCAAGAACCTCTCGATCATGGCCTATGGCGGCGCACGACTGCCGGATGATCTCTACGACCGCATGCAGGCTTTGGCCGTGAAGACCACTGGCGAGCGCATCGTGTTCTACACCGGCTGGGGCTCGACCGAGACCGCGCCGACCTCGACCGGCACCTATTGGGACACCGAGCGCGTCGGCCTGATCGGCCTGCCGTTCCCCGGCGTCGAGTTGAAGATGGTGCCTTGCGGCTCGAAATACGAGCTGCGTCTGCGCGGCGTCAACGTGACGCCGGGATATTTCGGCCAGCCTGACCTGACGAAGAAAATGTTCGACGAGGAAGGTTTTTATTGCATCGGTGACGCCGGCGTCTTCGTCGACGAAACCGATCCGGTGAAAGGCATCATCTTTGCTGGGCGCGTGGTCGAGGATTTCAAGCTGACCACCGGCACCTTCGTCCATGTCGGCTCGCTGCGTACAGATGCGATCGCCGCCGCGACGCCGGTCGTGCATGATGCGCTGGTCGCGGGGCAGGATCGCGCCTTCATCGGCCTGCTGGCCTGGCCGAACCTGCATGCCTGCCGCCAACTCGTCGGCAAGCCCGACCTCAGCTTCGAGGATGCCGTGAAGCATCCCGAGGTGATCGCTTGCTTCAGGCGCGGGCTGGAGGCTCACAACAACGAGTGCGAAGGCGCCAGCAGCCGCATCATCGCCCGCGCCATGCTGATGGCGGAGCCGCCCTCGATCGATGGCAACGAGCTCACCGACAAGGGCTACATCAACCAGCGCGCCGGCCTGGAGCGCCGCGCGGGGCTGGTGGAGCGGCTTTATGCCGAGAAGCCTGACCAGGACGTCATCATTCTCAAGTAATCGACATCATCAACACGGATACGCGCCATGAACTTCGATTTCTCCGACGACCAAAAGCAGCTCCGCGATCAGGCGCGCAAATTCCTCACCGAGAAGTGCCCACCCAAAGCTGTGCGCATGGTTCTCGACGGCAAGGCGCCATACGACAAGGAGCTGTGGAAGAGCCTCGCCGAGATGGGTTTTCTCGGTGTCGCCATTCCCGAGGATTTTGGCGGCGCGGGCGCCGGTCATCTCGAACTTTGCGTGATCGCTGAAGAGATGGGCCGGGCGAACGCACCGGTGCCGTTTTCCTCCACCGTCTATCTCGCAGCCGAAGCGCTGCTGATCGCCGGCAGCGACGCGCAGAAGAAGAAATGGTTGCCGGCAATTGCCTCGGGCGAGGCGATCGGAACGCTGGCGCTGTTCGAGGGCAAGGGCAATCCGTCGCCGAAGAACGTCAAGCTGACGGCTGCGAACGGCGTGCTCAACGGTGTCAAGAAGCCGGTCCCCGATGGCGCGATCGCCGACTTCGCGGTGGTCGCGGCACGCACGGGATCGAGCGGGCGCGACGGCGACATCTCCTTATTCATCGTCGATCTCAAGGACGGCGGCGTCGAGGTGAAAAGCCTGACCAACCTCGATCCGACCCGCGGACAGGCCGAGATCACTTTCAGGGATTGCAAGGCAGAGCCGCTAGGCGCGGCCGGCGAAGGCTGGAGCATCTTGACTCAAGTGCTCGATCGCGCCGCGGTGCTCTGCGCGTTCGAGCAGGTGGGCGGCTCCGACCGCGCGCTGGAGATGGGCCGCGACTACGCGCTCGACCGCATCGCCTTCGGCCGACAGATCGGCTCGTTCCAGGCCGTCAAGCACATGCTGGCAGACATGTACGTGTCGGCGACGCTGGCACGTTCCAACAGCTATTACGGCGCTTGGGCGCTCTCGACCAATGCATCCGAATTGCCGGAAGCGGCTGCAGCCGCGCGCATCAGCGCGACGCAGGCGTTCCAGCACTGCGCCAAGAACAACATCCAGGTTCACGGCGGCATGGGTTTCACCTGGGAGTTCGACTGCCACATGTACTACCGCCGTGCCAACGCCATGGCGCTCGGGCTCGGCAGCCTGTCCTATTGGGAAGACCAGTTGATCGACCGTATGCGCAAGAAGAACGCGGCGTGACGTTATCGTCATTCAGGGGCGCCGCAGAGCGGCGAACTATGATGTGCAATTGCACATCCGAGAATCCAGAGATGAGTGAATAACGTCGAGATTCCGGGTTCGCGCTTCGCGCGCCCCGGAATGACAGAGAGAATAGAACCATGAACTTCGACGATACCCCGCAGGAAGCTGAATTTCGCGCCACTGCTCGCGCCTGGATCGCGGCCAATGCACCGAAGCAGTATGAGGAAGAGCTTCGCAAGTCCTCGCTCGGCCGCACGCAATTGAAGAACGCCAACATCCTCGACGTCGCAAAGGCCTGGCAGAAGAAGAAGGCCGATGCCGGCTGGGCCTGTCTGCACTGGCCGAAGGAGTATGGTGGCCGCGGCTCGTCGCCGATCGAGCGTGTGATCTGGCAGCAGGAAGAGGGGCCGTTCGGCCAGCTATCCCGCATGTTCATCATCGGCCACGGCATGTGCGGGCCGACCATGATGGCGTTCGCGCGCGAGGAGCACAAGCGCGCCTATCTGCCGCCGCTCGCCTCCGGCGAAAAGGTCTGGTGCCAGCTGTTCTCCGAGCCCGCGGGCGGCTCCGACGTTGCGGGCCTGCGCACGCGCGCGGAGAAAGACGGCGACGAGTGGGTCATCAACGGCCAGAAGATCTGGACGTCGGGCGCGCACTATTCCGATTACGGCATTTTGCTCACCCGCACCGATCCGACCGTGCCCAAGCACAAGGGCCTGACCATGTTCTTCCTGGACATGAAGAGCCCCGGCGTCGAGGTGCGGCCGATCAAGCAGGCGAGCGGCGCGTCCGACTTCAACGAGGTCTATTTCACCAATGTGCGCATTCCGGATCATCAACGCCTCGGCGAGGTCGGTGACGGCTGGAACGTCTCGCTGACCACGCTGATGAACGAGCGCAGCGCGATCGGCGCGGCCGTCTCGACCGGCTTCCCCGAGCTGTTCGAATATTGCACGAGCCTGATGCTCGATGACGGCCCGGCGATCGAGGATCGCGCGGTGCGCGCGAAGCTGGCGAACTGGGCTGTGAAGGCGAGCGGGCTGAAATATACCAGCATGCGCGCGATCTCGGCGCTGTCGAAGGGCGAGCGCCCGGGACCGGAAAACTCCATCGGCAAGCTGGTCGCGGGCTCGATGATCCAGGATGTCGCGACCTGCGCGCTGGATTTGCAAGGCGCCGCCGGTGTGCTTAGCGGTGCTGAAGATTCCGAACTCGCCGGCCGCTTCCAGGCGATGCTGCTGCGTGCGCCTGGTACCCGCGTCGAAGGCGGCACCGACGAGATCATGCGCAACATCATCGCCGAGCGGGTGCTGGGCCTGCCCGGCGACATCCGGGTCGACAAGGACGTGCCGTTCAACAAGATCCCGACGAAGGGAAGGAATTAGCCGTCATTCCGGGGCGGCTCGAAGAACCGAACCCGGAATCTCGAGATGTGTAGGTAAAGCTCTGGATTCCGGGTTCGCGCGTTGCGCGCCCCGGAATGACAATAAAAAGGAAGCGCCATGAATTTCGACGACACCCCGCAGGAAGCCGCATTCCGCGAGACCGCGCGCAAATGGGTCGAGGCCAACGCGCCGAAGGAGTTTTTGGCCGAGCTGTCAAAATCCTCGCTCGGCCGTATCCGGCTCGCCAACCACGACATCGTCGATGTCGGCAAGGCCTGGCAGAAGAAGAAGGCCGAAGGCAATTGGGCCTGCCTGCATTGGCCCAAGGAATATGGCGGCCGGGGTGCAACGCCGATCGAGCGGGTGATCTGGCAGCAGGAGGAAGGCGTCTATGGCAAGCTGACGCAGCCGTTCCAGATCGGCGAGGGCATGTGCGGCCCAACCGTGATGGCTTTTGGCAGCGAGGACGCCAAGCGGCGCCATTTGCCGAAGCTGGCCGCAGGCGAGGAGATCTGGTGCCAGCTGTTCTCCGAGCCGTCGGCGGGCTCTGACGTCGCGGGCTTGCGCACGCGCGCGGAGAAGAAGGGCGACAATTGGGTCGTCAACGGCCAGAAGATATGGACCTCCGGCGCGCACTATTCCGACTACGGCCTTTTGATCGCGCGCACGGATCCGAATATCCCCAAGCACAAGGGGCTCACCATGTTCTTCCTGGACATGAAGAGCCCCGGCGTCGAGGTGCGTCCGATCAAGCAGGCCAACGGCATGCAGGAGTTCAACGAGGTCTATTTCACCGACGTCGTCATTCCCGACAGCCAGCGCCTCGGTGCCGTCGGCGAGGGCTGGAGCGTGTCGCTGACCACGTTGATGAACGAGCGGATGTCGATCGGCTCGCGGCTTGCGACCGGCGTGCCCGAGATGTTCGAGTTCTGCTCCAATCTGATGATGGAGGATGGCCTCGCCATCGACGATCCCGCCGTGCGCTCAAAACTTGCGAGCTGGGCCGTGAAGTCGAGCGGGTTGAAATACACCAGCTACCGAGCGATCTCGGCGCTGTCCAAGGGTGAACGGCCGGGGCCGGAGAATTCGATCGGCAAGCTCGTGTCCGGCATGATGCTGCAGGACATCGCGACCTATGCCATGGACCTCCAGGGCGCGGCCGGCGTTCTTACAGGCAGCGACGAGGAAACCGTGCAGAGCCAGTTTCAGCAGATGCTGCTGTCCTCGCCCTCGATGCGTATCGCGGGCGGCACAGACGAGATCTTGCGCAACATCATCGCCGAGCGCGTGCTGGGATTGCCGGGCGACATCCGCGTCGACAAGGACGTGCCGTATAACAAGATTCCGACCAAGGGACGGTGATCTAGCCTCTCGCTGTATCTTGTAGGGTGGGCAAAGCGAAGCGTGCCCACCATATGCAGATGCGCCGAGGTAAGTCTGTCGGTGGGCACGGCGCTATGCGCCTTTGCCCACCTTACGTAGAGAAGGCGCGAGTTGATCCATGGACGCACAAGTAAAGCAAGACGACCGCATCGGCGTGCTCGAAGAGCTGCTCAACGAGCGCTACTCGGTCCGTGCCTTCCTGGCCAAGGAGGTCGATCGCGCGACGATCGAACATTTGCTGACCACCGCGCAGCGCACGGCGTCCTGGTGCAACAGCCAGCCCTGGCAGATCGTCATCGCCAGCGGCGAGGCCAAGGAGCGTTTCCGCAATCTGATTTATAAGGAGGCTTCGGGCGGTCTCGGGGACGACTATGATTTCCCGCCGCCACGCGAATATCTCGGCGCGTACCTCGAACGCCGCCGCGAGAGCGGTTTTCAGCTCTACAACACCCTCGGCATCGCGCGCGGAGACAAGACGGCGTACGCGAAGCAGGCGCTAGAGAACTACAATTTCTTCGGCGCGCCGCATGTGGCCATCATCCACACCGACGAGCCGCTCGGCATCTACGGTGCGATCGATTGCGGCGCCTATGTGTCGAACTTCATGCTGGCCGCGCAGGCGCTCGGGCTCGGTACGATTCCGCAGGCGGCGCTCGCGCGCCACTCCGGCCTGATCCGCCGCCATTTCAATCTGCCTGATGATCGCCGCATCGTTTGCGGCATTTCGTTCGGCTATGCCGACAACGCCCATAAGGTCAACAGCTACCGCACGTCGCGTGCGAGTGTGGCCGAGACCGTGACCTTCGTGGACAAGTAATCAGGCGTGGATCGGTGATCGAGGCGGCGCACGCCCCGCATCACGTTTCAGACGCGATCACGTCAGACATACGAAGACGGCCGCGGAAGCGGCCGCCTTCATCGCGGTCTCAATCCGAATAACGCCCGCCGTCAGCCGCCGCTGCCGCCGATCACGGCGCGAATGGTCTCGTCGGGCCCGAAATCCTCCGCGCCGTCGACATAGAGCAGCGCCGCGAGCTTGGAGCGCGCGCGGTTGACGCGGCTCTTGATCGTGCCCACCGCGCAGCCGCAGATCGAGGCCGCATCCTCATAGGAGAAGCCGGAGGCGCCGACGAGGATCAGCGCTTCACGCTGGTCCTGCGGCAGCTTGTCGAGCGCCGTGCGGAATTCCTCGAACTCGAGATGGGCGTTCTGCGAGGGCTGCGTCTTCAGCGTCTTGGCATAGTTGCCTTCGGCATCCTCGACTTCCCGCCGCCGCTTGCGATAGTCGGAGCGGAACAGGTTGCGCAGGATCGTGAACAGCCACGCCGGCAGATTGGAGCCGGGCTGGAACGAGTCGATGTTGGCGAGCGCGCGCAACAGCGTCTCCTGGACAAGATCGTCGGCGCGATCGGCATTGCCGCTGAGCGAGATGGCGAACGCGCGCAGACTGGGCACGGCCGCCAGGATGTCGTTACGCAGGGAGTCCGTGAGAGGCATCAATCCCTCCCATTGTTGTTGTCGTTGGAGCCGCCACCATTTTCCACTTGGGGTGTCGCTCCCGGCGCATCAAGTTTCTTGATCAGTTCCGCGAACCGGTCCGGAACCCCCTGCCGCACCACGTCGTCGTACATGGCGCGCAGCTGGTGCCCGATCCGGGACTGAATCTCCGGAGTGAGCCCTCCCTTGCCGGGGGTCGTGCTTTTGCTGGCTTGAGACTTGAGATCTTTCATGACCTGTTCCACGTTTCCCCGAGTTAAGTAGCTGTAAAATCGAGAAGTTCTCTCAACCGGGAGCCGTTCCCTGGATAGGCTCAATGCGAGTTGCGAGAAAAAGTTCCACCCCCATGCGGAACTTTTCTCAGTCTGAGGCGTAATCAGCCCAGCAGGGGAACCCGGGCCCCCCGCCTAACGCCTGCACGTCAAGGTCGGCCCGAAGATGATATGGAGTGGGGATGTCCCGTTCACAGCTCGTTGCTGAACACTTGCCGTTGTTGCGCCGGTACGCACGCGCCCTGACGGGCAGCCAATCCTCCGGTGACGCCTATGTCGCAGCCATGTTGGAAGCCATGCTGGGAGATCCGTCGGTGCTCGACGAGAGCCACGGGCCGCGCGCCGGCCTGTTCCGGCTGTTCACCCAAATCTGGAATTCCGTTTCCGTCAACGACGATTCCGAGGTGACGAACCTGCCGATGCCGCCCGAGCGGCGGCTGTCGAACATCACGCCGTTGCCGCGGCAAGCCTTCCTGCTGCTCTCGCTCGAGGGATTTTCAGAAGAAGAGGTCGGCTACATTCTCGGCACCGACGTCGGCGAGACGCGCCGGCTTGCGGACGCCGCAGGCCGTGAGATGGCCGCCGAGATCGCCACCGACGTGCTGATCATCGAGGATGAGACCTTCATCGCCATGGACCTCGAAAGCCTGGTGAAGAACCTCGGCCACAATGTCGTCGGCGTCGCCCGCACCCACGCCGATGCGGTCGCGCTGGCAAAGAACAAGCGACCCGGCCTGATCCTCGCCGACATCCAGCTCGCCGATGGTTCGTCGGGCCTCGACGCCGTCAACGAGCTGCTCCGCACCTTCGAGGTGCCGGTAGTGTTCATCACGGCATACCCTGAGCGCTTCCTCACCGGCGAGCGTCCCGAGCCGGCGTTCCTGATCTCAAAGCCATTCCAGCCGGCTATGGTGTCGGCGGTGGCGAGCCAGGCCCTGTTCTTCCAGCGCAACTCGCGCAACCGCGCGCCGAAAGTGCCGGCGGCGTAAGGAAGCGCCTGCGCCAGGCATTTGACGAAATCCCGATCCGGCGTGCCGCAAGGTGCGCCGGATTTTCGTTGATCCGGTTGCCGCGCTTGACGGCCATCGAATTCGCCGCTCATACCTCGTGTAGCGGCCGCGTTGCAGCCGCGGTGCCATCGGAGACGTGTTCATGGACCAGCAACTCCTCGATCGCCTCGCCATCCGCGACCTCGTCGAGAACTGGGCGGTGTGGCGCGATGCCGGCGACTGGGAGCGCTTTGCCACGGTCTGGCACGAGGAAGGCTGGATGTCCGCCACCTGGTTTCAGGGGCCGGCGCGGGATTTCATGCGGGTCAGCCAGGAGGGGTTCGCCAAGGGCGTGCGCATCCTGCATTTCCTCGGCGGCACCAGTATCGACCTCGAGGGGGCGCGCGCCATCGCGCAGACCAAGATGACCATCTCGCAGCGCGCGCCGGTGCACGACGTGCCCTGCGACGTGGTCTGCACCGGGCGCTTCTACGATTTCCTGGAGAAGCGGCAGGGAAAATGGGGCATCGTCCGCCGCCAGCCGATCTACGAGAAGGACCGGATCGACCCGGTCGATCCCGCCGCGACACTTCAGCTCGACCAGAAAGCCCTTGCCGCGCTCCCGGAAGGCTACCGCCACCTCGCCTACATGCAGGAGCTGATCGGCTACAAGGTCAAGCGCGACATGCCGGGCCTGACCGGGCCTGAGGTCGAGAAGCTCTATGCCCAGGGTCGGGATTGGCTGGCGGGGAAGGCGAACTGAACTCCAGACAAAAGTAAGGCGCGACTGGCATCACCACAGTCGCGCCCTACGTCACCGGCTTATGGGGCAGGGGGGAATAGCCGGCTGTTGAGACGACTCCCGTCCGCGAAAGTCGTTCCAGGCGGTTGCGAAATTTTTTCGCGGGGACCGTGCCTTTTCGCACACGGTTAAGTGATCTTAACGACTGAGAACTCTGGGTCCTCTCCTTGCGTTGTTCCCGCGATCGCCATGGGGCGAGGGACCGACAGCCATGTCACAGATTCAAAAGGTATTTTTAGGCGCGGTCGCGATCGCCGCGACGCTTGGCGCTGTCCAGGTGGGCGCCGTGCAGCTGGCCTCCGGCCATGATCTGGCCGACCGCTGGCAGGCGGTCGCTGACAAGCCGGGCCATAACGTCAATCGCGCCAGCAAAGCCGACCGGCTGGCCGACATCAAGCAGGCTGAGGTTCCGACCCGCACCGTGTCGATGCGGCTGAACGATCTGGCCGACACGTCGGTGCTGTTGCGGGTCCCCGCAGTGATCGAGGCCGGTAACGCCAAGCCGCCGGTGTTGCTCCCGGACCAGAAGCAGAGCCGCAAAAAGCCGACGATCGCCTGCGAGCCGATGGTCAGCTCCCTGACCGAGGTCGCAAAACTGCTCCAGCCCGGCCGCTGTGTGACTTGATCGGCATTTGCCACGGACAAGTCGCCCTCCGTCCGGAGGGCGATTGCTGACGTCTACTTGATCCCGTGCCCCCTCGCGTTATATCCCGGGTTTCTTCCCCTTTCGATTGACCGGGTAAACGCATGACGACGTCAGACACGGCTGTGCATACGCAGCCCTTCCAGGCCGAGGTTTCCGAGCTTCTGCACCTGATGGTGCACTCCGTCTATTCCGAGACCGACATCTTCCTGCGCGAGCTCGTCTCGAACGCATCGGACGCCTGCGACAAGCTGCGCTATGAGGCTATCGCTACTCCGGCGCTGCTGGGTGACGGCGACGCGCTCAAGATCCGGATCATTCCGAACAAGACGGCGGGAACGCTTGCGATCGCCGACAATGGCATCGGCATGGAGCGGCAGGAGCTGATCGACCACCTCGGCACCATCGCCCGCTCCGGCACCAAGGCCTTCGTGTCGAAGCTCAAGGAGGCCAAGGATGGTCTGGGCCTGATCGGCCAGTTCGGCGTCGGCTTCTATTCCGCCTTCATGGTCGCCGACAAGATCGTCGTGGTGAGCCGCCGCGCCGGCGAGAGCGACGTCTGGACCTGGACGTCCTCGGGCGGCTCGGGCTTCGAGATCGCGCGTGCCAGCGAGGAGGATGCGGCCCGCGTGCAGCGCGGCACCGAGATCGTCCTGCATCTCAAGGACGAAGCGAAGAAATATCTCGAAGCCTACGAGATCGAGCGTATCGTCGGCGCTTATTCCGACAACATTCTCTTCCCCATCGAGCTCGTGCCCGAAGAGGGTGAGCCGCGTCAGATCAATTCTGCGAGCGCGCTATGGCAGCGCTCGAAATCCGAGCTCACGCCGGAAGACTACAAGAAGGCCTATCAGCAGATCGCCTCCGCCTTCGACGATCCCGCGATGACGCTGCATTATCGTGCGGAGGGGCGTTACTCCTACGCCGTGCTGCTGTTCGCGCCCTCGACCAAGCCGTTCGACCTGTTCGAGCCGAACCGCAAGGGGCGCGTCAAGCTGTATGTCCGCCGCGTGTTCATCACTGACGATGCCGATCTGCTGCCGGGCTACCTCCGCTTCATCCGCGGCGTGGTCGACAGCGAGGATCTCCCGCTCAACATCTCCCGCGAGATGCTTCAGAACAATCCGCAACTCGCGCAGATCCGCAAGGCCGTAGCGACCCGCGTACTGTCCGAGCTCGAAAGCCTTGCGGAGAAGGATCCGGAGAACTTCGCGAAAATCTGGGAGGCCTTCGGCGCGGTGCTGAAAGAAGGCATCTACGAGGATTTCGAGCGCCGCGAAAAGCTGCTCGCGCTGTCGCGTTTCACCACGACCTCGGGCGAGAAGCGCTCGCTCAAGGACGTCATCGCCGATTTCAAGCCGAACCAGACCGAGATCTATTACCTCGTCGGCGACAGTATCGAGCGGCTGAAGTCGAACCCCCGGCTCGAGGCGGCGACTGCGCGCGGCATCGAAGTGCTGCTGCTGTCCGATCCCGTCGACGCCTTCTGGACCTCGATGCCCTCGGAGTTTGACGGCAAGCCGCTGAAGTCGCTGAGCCAGGGCGATCTCAATCTCGACCTGATCCCGCGCGTCGACGAGGCCGACGAGGCGAACAAGGACGAGCCGGCCGCCGACGAGGCCGCCACCATCGCGGTGATCAAGGCCGCGCTCGGCGAGCGCGTCAGCGACGTCAAGGCCTCGACGCGTCTGACCAGCTCCGCTTCCTGCCTCGTCGCCGACAGCCAGGGCCCGAGCCGCGAGCTCGAGCGCATCCTGGCCCAGCAGAACCGTGGCATGCGCACCAAGCCGATCCTCGAGATCAACCTGCGCCATCCGCTGGTCACGGCGATCACGAAGGCTCAGGCCGGCTCGAAGGCGGTCGACGATCTCAGCCTGCTCCTGCTCGAACAGGCGCAGATCCTGGACGGCGAGCTGCCGGAGGACCCTGCGGCGTTTGCGGCAAGGCTGAACCGGCTGGTGTTGCAGGGGCTCGGCGGGTAGCCGGCGCAGGCCATATGTGCCGCCGCGCTCATTCCGCCGCGTGATCCTTCCGCTCATCGCACGCGACGGTAGCTTGCGGCTTCTTCTCCATCCAGCGCGAGAGCAGGTCGGAGAAGCGGTCGAGGTAGAGGTAGACGACCGGGGTCGTGAACAGCGTCAGCGCCTGGCTCACGAGAAGGCCGCCAACCATCGCATAACCGAGCGGTTGGCGGATTTCGGAGCCGGTGCCGCTTCCGAGCATCAGCGGCACGCCGCCTAGCAGGGCGGCCATCGTTGTCATCATGATCGGGCGAAAGCGCAGCAGCGCCGCCTGGCGGATCGATTGCTCCGGGGTGAGATGCTGCTCGCGTTCGGCCGCGATGGCGAAATCCACCATCATGATGCCGTTCTTCTTGACGATGCCGATCAGGAGAATGACCCCGATCAGGGCAATGAGACTGAAGTCGAAGCCGAAGATCATCAGGATCGCGACGGCGCCGACGCCAGCCGAGGGCAACGTGGACAGGATGGTCAGAGGATGGATGTAGCTCTCGTAGAGCACGCCCAGAATCAAATAGACCACGACCAGTGCGGCGAGGATCAGCAACGGCACGGTGCCGAGCGATTGCTGGAATGCCTGCGCGGTACCCTGAAAACTTGTTGCCAGCGCCGGCGGCGCGCGCATCTCGCGGACCGCGTGCAGCACCGCGTCGGTCGCCTGTCCCAGCGCCACGCCCTCGGCAAGATTAAAGCTGATCGTCACCGACGGAAATTGGCCTTGATGCGAGATCGCAAGCGGTCGCACGGGCACATTGGTCCAGTTGCAGAACACCGAGAGCGGCACCTCGTCGCCGGTAAGCGGTGATTTGAGATAGATCTTGTCGAGCGTACCGAGCTGGCCTTGCAGGTCCGGTGTGATCTCCAGGACGATGTGATAGCTGTTGGTCTGGGTAAAATATTGCGCGACCTGACGCTGGCCGAACGCGTCATAGAGGGTGTCGTCGATCAGCTGCGGCTGAATGCCGTAGCGTGCGGCGGTGTCGCGATTGATCCTGAGTTGAACCGTCGTGCCTTCGGTTTGCTGGTCGGTCGCGACGTCGCGCAGTTGCGGCAGCGTCTTCATCGCATCGAGGATTTTCGGCGCCCATTCGTTCAGTTCGGCGAGGTTAGCGTCCTGGAGCGTGAATTCGAACTGAGTGCGGGTGGCGCGGCCGCCGAGACGAACGTCCTGCGAGGCCTGCATATAGAGCTTGGCGCCCTCCACCTTGGCGATCTTGGGCCGCAGCCGCGCGATGATCTGCTGTGCGCCGGCATCGCGCTCCTCCAGCGGTTTCAAGGTGATGTACATGCGCCCCGAGTTCAGTGCCGTACCGCCGCCGCCGATGAACATCGCGATCGAAGCGACGGCGGGGTCGGCCTGCACGATGGTGTTGAGCTCCACCTGGCGCCGTTTCATCTCGGCAAAGGAGATGTCCTGGGGCATCTCGGACACGGCTGTGAGGAAGCCGTTGTCCTGCTGCGGGAAGAAACCCTTCGGGATCAGGATGAAGAGGTAGATCGAGAGTGCTACGGTCGCGAAGAAGATGCAAAGGGTGACGAAACTGTGGCGCAGCGCGACGTCGAGCCCGCGTTCGTAGGCGCCGAGCACCCTTCCGAACATCCGCTCGCTCCACTGGTAAAAGCGGCCGTGCCGAGCCTCGTGGTTGGCGCGCAGGAAGCGCGAAGCCATCATCGGCGTCAGGGTCAGCGACACCACCAGAGAAACAAGGATCGCCATCGCCAGCGTGACCGCGAATTCGCGGAACAGCCGGCCGATGATGCCGCCCATCAGGAGCAACGGGATCAGCACCGCGATCAGAGAGATGCTGATCGAGACGATCGTAAAGCCGATTTCGGCCGCGCCCTTGTAGGCCGCAGCAAGCGGCCTCTCGCCCTGCTCGACGTAACGGGTGATGTTCTCCAGCATCACGATGGCGTCGTCCACCACGAAGCCGACCGCGATCGTCAGCGCCATCAAGGAGAGGTTATCCAGCGAATAGCCGCAGACCCACATCAGCGAGCAGGCTCCCAGTAGCGCTAGCGGCACAGTGATGCTCGGGATGATCGTCGCCCAGAAGCTGCGGAGGAAGATGAAGATCACCATCACAACGAGCGCGATAGTGGTCATGAGCGTGATCTGTACGTCCTCGACGGCGGCGCGGATGGTGATGGTGCGGTCGCTGATGATCTTGATCGAGATCGCGGGCGGGATGGCCGCGATCAGCCGCGGCAGCTGCGCCTTGATGCGATCGACGGTCTCGATGACGTTGGCGCCGGGTTGCTTGAAGATGACGAGGAACACGCCGCGCTTGCCGTCGGCCCAGGCCGCCGTCTTCATGTCCTCCGGCCCTGCCACGGCCTCACCGATGTCGCGGATCCGCAATGGAGCGCCGTTGCGATAGGCGACGATGACGTCCTGCCAATGCTGGGCCTGGGTGAGCTGGTCGTTGGCGTAGATCGTGTAGGCGCGCTTGGCCCCGTCGATGCTGCCCTTCGGGCTGTCGGTGGTCGCAGCCGCGATCTGGGCGCGCACGTCTTCCAGCGACAGGCCCTTGGCGACGAGCTTGGCCGGATCGATCTGTATGCGTACCGAGGGTTTCTGCTGTCCGCCGACGAACACTTGGGCGACGCCGGATAACTGGCTGATCTGTTGCGCGAGCTGCGCATCGGTGCGGTCGCTGACGACGGTCAGCGGCAGCGTGTCGGACGTCGCGGACAGGATCATCACCGGCGAATCCGCCGGGTTGACCTTGCGATAGGTGGGAGGCGAGGGCAGGTTCTTCGGCAATTGGCCGCTCGCTCCATTGATCGCTGCCTGCACATCGTTGGCGGCGGCGTCGATCTTCCGGTTGAGGTCGAACTGGATCGTGATCGACGCCGAACCCAGCGAGCTGGTCGACGTCATCTGCGTGATGCCGGGGATCTGTGCGAGCTGGCGTTCGAGCGGCTGCGCCACGGAAGAGGCCATGGTCTCGGGGCTGCCGCCGGGGAGCGAGGCCGAGAGCTGAATGGTCGGAAAGTCGACCTGGGGCAGCGGTGCAACCGGCAGCAGAGGATAGGCCACGAGGCCAACGAACAGGATACCCGCCATCAGCAGTGAGGTGCCGATCGGATAGCGGATGAACGGAGACGAGAAGCTCTCTTGCATGCCCTGACACCACAGCCCTGGCCAGCGCATCTTCTCCCCGCGCACAGCGGAGTCGCGCCCGAGAGCGCAAGCCCATTTGCTTGTTCATTGCCCTGGAACGTCGTCGGTCCGGGCCGGCGTTGTGATCGAAAGACTAGTACGTTCGCTTCGGCCAGCGAACGGATTCCTGCGCTGGATGCTTTGCGACCTTTGTCGAAGGGGAGCTGCAGCGAGTTATGCGTTCCGCGCAGGCCGGAAAACTGGGTGCTTTCCGCTTCCGCATCTTTGCGGCGCTGTGTCTCACTCATTTCGTCGCGTGTCACAAGCCGAAGAGGTATGAAATAGGAACAATCGCTTCTGCCGCTCAGTTGTGCCATATCGAAATGACATAACGCGTGCCGTTGCCACCGATTCGAGGAATGTCCGATGCGCCTGCCGATCCTGACCCTCACCGCAATTGTTACGCTGTTCGCGGCGGCAGATGCCAGCGCCCAGACCTACGATCCGCGTTACCCGGTGTGCATGCACGTCTATATGCCCGGCGGCTTCGGCGGTGGCGGCGGCGATTATTTCGACTGCTCCTTCACCTCGCTGCCGCAGTGCCGCGCCACGGCCTCGGGCCGGTCAGCAAGCTGCGACGTCAATCCCTACTATGCGTTCGACCAACCCCCGCCGGCGCCGCGCCGGCGCCACAAGAACGTGCACTAGCGATCTGCAATGCGGATTTCAGGGGGAATTTTCATGCATCGCTTATTCGGCCTGATCATGACCGTCGGTGCCCTGCTCACGGCGGCGCCGTCGCATGCGCAGACCTTCGATCCGCGCTATCCCGTCTGCATGCACGTCTATTCCGGTGCGAACGGGGGTGGCGGGGAGTGGTACGATTGCTCCTTCACCTCCGTGCCTCAGTGCCGAGCTACCGCTTCAGGCCGCTCCGCCAGCTGCGATCTCAATCCGTATTATCCGTTCAACGCACCACCGCAGCGCTTGCGCCATCAGCGCGGCGGCTAGCGCGGGGCAATTACGTCCCGGCGGTCCGTGGGGCATCGCGGATGAGCCGCCGCGTGCCTTTTAGGAGGGCGGCGCCATGTTGACAGCGTCGACGATTGCGTTGGTCAATTGCCACGTCATCTTGTCCGTGGTCCAGTCGCTTGCGTGCAGCCTGTCGTCGTCGCCTGGGTCGACCATGCGGTCGAACGAAATCCCGGCGACATCATGCCAGCCCTTCATCAGCGCGAAACGGCCGAAGACGTTGACGCGCTTCTCCTGCGCGATCTGGCTGATCGCCTTGACCATGGCGCTTGCCTTCCTGGCCTTGGCCGGTGTCAGCAGCGCCGGCACATATTGAAGGTCCATCAGGATCACATCGATCTGCTTGGCGTCGAGCAGCCGGTCAACACCCTCGCGGATCGCTTGCGTGGTGTCCTCGAACGAGGGACCGGCGGATTGCCACACTGAATTGGTACCGACCTGCCAGATCACCAGATCGGGCTTCAGATCGAAGACGTCATGCTCGAACCGATTCAACTCCAAACGAGCATCTTCGCCGCCGACGCCGCGGTTGATCACCTCGATTGCGACGTTTGGAAATTTTATCCGAAGGTCCGACAGCAGCCGCTGCGGATAGGGCGCAATACCCCCTTCGCCCGCCGTGGTCGACGAGCCGATCGCGACCAGCCTGGCCTGTCCGCCCTTCACTCGGTGAGCAAAATTTGTCAGCGGCTGCTCGAAAGGCGCGGCCCGGACGGGAAACTCTAAGGGATCGAGAGCCACGGGTCGCTTTCCTTTCGCAGCCAGAACAACGCCGGCAGAAAGAATAGCCCGTTTCCCCGAGGTCACCTAGCGTCGCGAGGCCCGCTTGCTATTGCTTCCGGATGCCTGACAGCTCCACCACCTTGCGCCAACGGTCGGTCTCCGCCGTCAGCATGCCGCCGAATTCGCTGGCATTGCCGTGCAGCGGGATCGCGCCGAGCCCGGCGATGCGGGACTTGATCTCCGCGTCGGACAGCGCGGCGTCGATTTCGCGATTGAGCAGGTCGATGATCTCGCGCGGCGTGTCGTGTGGAGCGCCGACACCGTAGAATGAACTCGTCTCGTAGCCGCTGAGCGTGTCCGCGATCGGCGGCGCGTCCGGCAAAATCTCCGAACGCTCGCGCGTGGTGACGCCGAGTGCGCGCAATTTGCCGGCGCGCACGAGCTCGAAGGATGAAGTGACGTTGTCGAACATTCCCTGGATCTGGCCGCTCATCACGTCGGTCAATCCGGGTGCCGAGCCGCGATAGGGCACGTGGGTGAACTGCACACCGGCCAGCGACTTGAACAGCTCGCCAGAGAGATGCAGCGAGGTGCCGATGCCGGAAGAGGCAATCGACATCTTGCCGGGATTGGTCTTGGCGTAGGCGATGAAGTCGGCGACGCTGTTCACCGGCAGGTCGTTGTTGACGACCAGCACCAGCGGAATTCGCGCGACGCCGGCGACCGGCGCGATGCCCTTGGCGAAATCATACGGCAGCGCCGGGTCGAACGAGGCGTTGATGGCGTTGGCGGTCGAGGTCAACAGCAGGGTGTGACCATCGGGGGCGGACGTGATCACCGCCTGTGTCCCGATATTGCTGCCGGCGCCGGGCTTGTTCTCGACGACGAAGGTCTGGCCGAGCCAGTCGGAGAGGCGCTGGCAGAGCAGCCGCGACAGCACGTCGGTGGCCCCACCCGGCGCATAGGGTACCACCCATTTCACGCTGCGCGAGGGATAGGAGGGATTGCCGATCGCAAAGGCGCGTGGCGTGGCGAGCACGGTTGCGGCAGAGGCTGCAGCCTGAAGGAAATGTCGCTTGGTGATCAATGCATGCATCCCGCTCTTCTTCCTTCTCCCTTGTGGGAGAAGGTGGCGCGAAGCGCCGGATGAGGGGTCACTCTCCGCACGTGAACTCGCGGAGAGTGCCCCCTCACCCGTCTCGCCGCTATGCGGCGAGCCACCCTCTCCAACAAGGCGAGAGGGGAAGCTTCCACGCACGATGAGATACTGCAAAGGCTGTGGCTGCGCACGCCCATCCCACCGGTTTGGTAAAGGATGACTAGAGTTAATCGCGCACTAACCCGGTTTTACCTTGTCTCTTAACACCTGGGCAGGGCGTGCGAGCTAAGCTCTCGGAACCAGCAGACACGTTCCGAAAGAATGAACGGCATGACAACCGGCGTCATCGAGCAACCGAAAGCCGCGCGCGCACCTTCGGCTTCGAAAATCTGGCTGAAGGCGATCGAGCTCACCGCACGGATCGAGACGTTGCCGGGCCGGCTGTTCGCCGACGTCGTCGATGATTGGGCGCAGCGCCAGCCCGATCGCATTGCGCTGGCCACCGATGACGCGAGCCTCGACTATGAGGGGCTTTCGAAACGCATCAATCGCTATGCGCGGTGGGCGCGCTCGGCCGGTGTGGCCAAGGGCGACAGTGTCGCGCTGATCATGCCGAACGGCATCGACTATGTCGCGGCCTGGCTCGGCATCAGCCGGGTCGGTGGCGTGGTCGCGCTGATCAACACCAAGCTCGTCGGCCGGTCGCTCGCGCATTGCATCGGTGTCGCAAGGCCCGCTCACATCATTGTCGCGCACGAGCTCAAGGATGCGCTGGACGGCGCGTCGCCACCCCTGAACACGGAAGCAAAGGTCTGGACTCATGGCGATGCCCGCAGCGAACGTGCGATCGATGTCGCGCTTGCCGCCCTCGACGACGGGCCGCTTTCGCCGGACGAGCGTGGCGACGTCACCATCGACGACCGGGCCCTGCTGATCTACACGTCCGGGACGACCGGCCTGCCGAAAGCCGCCAGCATCAGCCACCGCCGCATCCTCAATTGGGGCTTTTGGTTCGCCGGCCTCACCGGCGCGACGCCGCAGGATCGGCTCTACGATTGCCTGCCGCTGTTCCACTCGGTCGGCGGCATCGTCGCGCCATGCAGCATGCTCGCTGCCGGCGGTGCGGTGGTGATCGCGGAAAAATTCTCGGCCTCGAATTTCTGGCCCGACATTGTGCGCCACGACTGTACGCTGTTTCAGTATATCGGCGAGCTCTGTCGCTACCTGCTCAAGGCGCCGCCGTCGGAATACGAGAACCGGCATCGCCTGCGGCTCGTCTGCGGCAACGGCCTGCGCGGTGATATCTGGGACGATTTTCAGGCGCGTTTCGCCATTCCGCGCATCCTCGAATTCTACGCGGCGACGGAAGGCAATTTCTCGCTGTTCAACGTCGAGGGCCAGCCCGGCGCGATCGGCCGCGTTCCGCCGCTGCTCGCGCATCGTTTCCCTGCCGGTCTCGTCAAGCTCGATCCCGATAACGGCGCGCCGCTGCGCAATGCAGAGGGGTTTTGTATTCCCTGCGCGCGCGGCGAGCCCGGCGAAGCCATAGGCCGCATCGGCACGGCGGATGAGGGCGGCGGCCGCTTCGAGGGCTACACCGAGGCGAGCGAGACCGAGAAGAAGATCCTGCGCGATGTCTTTGCCAAGGGCGATTCCTGGTTCCGCACCGGCGACCTGATGCGGCTCGACGAGAAGGGATTCTTCCACTTCGTCGACCGCATCGGCGACACCTTTCGCTGGAAGGGCGAGAACGTCGCGACTTCGGAGGTCAACGACGCAGTGCGCGATTTCAGCGGCGTGATCGACGCCACCACCTACGGCGTCAGCATCCCCGGCACTGATGGCCGCGCCGGCATGAGCGCGATCGTGGTGAACGAGGGCTTCGTGCTCGAGGCGCTGCCCGCCCATCTCGCACAGCGCCTGCCGGCCTATGCTCATCCCGTCTTCATACGCATCTCGCGCGAGCTCGATGCGACCGAGACGTTCAAGCAAAAAAAGGGCGAGCTCGCGCGCGAGGGGTTTGATCCGGGCGCGGTCTCCGATCCGCTGTTCATGCTGGACCCGAAAACCGGCGCCTATGTCGCGCTGGACGCAGAGACATATGCGCAAATCAACGAGGGTACGATCCGGCTCTAGCCGCGCGAAAATCCGCCAGATAGGTCCAATTTTATCCGAATTGTCCAAGAAGCCATTTACTTATGTCGGGTAAACAAGCGGCCAAGGGAGGCGGTCATCAAGAGCCGCCGGAACACGAACGACAACAGAAGCGAGCCAGCCATGTCGGTACGGTCTAAGGTCATCGAAGCGATCCAGCAGATCGCCAAGGAGCAGCACGTCGCGCTTCCCGCACTCTCTGACGATCTGTCCCTGCACGAGACGGGATTCGACTCGCTCGCCTTCGCCATCCTGGTGGCACGCCTCGAGGACGAGACCGGCGTCGACCCTTTCACCATTTCCGAGGACGCAGCGTTCCCTGCCACCGTGGGCGATTTCGTGCGGGCCTACGAAAATGTCCCCGCGTGAGATCTTTGCGCTCCGCGACCATCTTGGCGCGGAGCTGACCGGACGCACGCTGTCGGACGCGCAGGATGTCGTGTCGCTGACGGATATCCTGTCGCAGACGGTCCTGGCTGGCCGCCTGGGCGAGCTGTCCGGCCGCGCCGTGCTGCTGAAATTGTCCGACCAGCTCCGATCGGGTCTTGCCATGATCGAGCTCGACGGTATTGCCCGCCGCATGCTGCTATGCCCGCCCGATCTCAACCCCGCGCATCTCGATGCGCTGATGGCGGATGCCGGGATCGATGCCGTCGTCACCGACGAGCCCGATCGCTGGGCCGAGACCGGCGTGCCGCTGGTCGTCACCGCACAACTGCCGCTTCAAGCCACTGCGCCGGCCAGGACCGAATGTGCCACGGAGTGGCTGATGCTCACTTCGGGCACGTCGGGCGTGCCGAAAATCGTCGGCCATACGCTGGAAGCACTCACCGGCGCCATCGTCGCCGAAGGCCCGGCGCGCGGACCCGCGCCAATATGGGCGACGTTCTACGACATCCGCCGCTATGGCGGCCTGCAGATATTCCTCCGCGCCGTCCTCTCGGGCGGCTCGATGGTGCTGTCCGATCCGCATGAGGCGCTCGGCGATCACGTCACGCGGCTGAACGCGCGCGGCGTCTCCCATATCTCCGGCACGCCCTCGCACTGGCGCAAATTGTTGATGAGCGGCTCGGCCGCGCAGTTCGCGCCGCGCTATGTCCGCCTCTCCGGCGAGATCGCCGACCAGGCGGTGCTGGACGGCCTGAAGGCGGCGTTCCCGAATTCCTCCGTCGGCCATGCCTATGCATCAACCGAGGCCGGCGTCGGCTTTGCCGTCAATGACGGGCTGGAAGGCTTTCCGGCGGACTATCTCGGCAACCGCAACGGCATCGAAATGAAGGTCGTCGACGGCTCGCTACGCATCCGTTCGACCCGCACAGCGCACGCCTATATCGGCCGCGACGCGGCCGCGCTCACCGATGCGGACGGGTATGTCGATAGCGGCGATATCGTCGAATTGCGCGGCGACCGCTACTATTTCGTCGGCCGCCGCGGCGGCATCATCAATATCGGTGGGCTGAAGGTTCACCCCGAAGAGATCGAGGCGGTGATCAACCGTCATCCCGACGTACGGATGTCGCGGGCGAAGTCACGCAAGAGCCCGATCACCGGCGGCATCGTCGTCGCCGACGCGATCCTCGCCGACGGTACCGATACGGCGCGCGCGAAAGAGATCCGCGACCAGATCCTGGATCAGTGCCGCGCGCAGCTCGCGTCCCACAAGGTGCCGGCGGTGATCCGCTTCGTCGAGGCGCTCGACGTCACCCCGGCCGGCAAACTGGCGCGCACCGATGCATAATGTTCTCGTCACGGGTGGTAGCCGCGGCATCGGCCTTGCAATCGGCCAGCGGCTTGTTGATGCCGGCTACAACGTGATCGCGGCGGCGCGGCGCGAGAGCGACGCGCTCAAGGCGGCGATTGCCGGGTCGGAGGGGCGCCTGCATTTCCGCGCCTGCGACCTCGCCGTGATCGACGCGATTCCCGCTTTCGCAAAACTCGTGCGCGATGAATTCGGCCCGATCTACGGCCTCGTCAACAATGCCGGCCTCGGCACCGAAGGCCTGCTCGCGACCATGCACAATTCCGAGATCGAGGCGCTGGTGCAGCTCAACGTGCTGTCACCGATCATTCTCACCAAATATGTCGCACGGCAGATGATGGCCGACGGTGCCGGCCGCATCATCAACATCTCGTCGATCATCGCGACCACCGGCTATAACGGCCTCTCCGTTTACGGTGCGACCAAGGCCGCCGCTACCGGCTTCACCCGTTCGCTTGCGCGCGAGGTCGGCAAGCTCGGCATCACCGTGAACGCGATCGCGCCTGGTTTCATCGACACCGAGCTGACGCACAATCTCTCCGACGACAGCCGAAAGCGCATCGCCGGCCGCAGCGCGCTGCGGCGCCTGCCGGAGACCGACGACGTCGCGCGCATGGTGGAATATCTGCTGGGAGAGGGCGGGCGCAACGTGACGGGTAGCGTGTTCACGGTCGACGCGGGCAACACGGCGTAGGCGGAACTCTACTGCCACAATTGCATTGATCCGGCGCAATGACATCATCCGGATTTGGTCGTAAGCTGCCGCGCGATCGATTGGCTTACGTCAATCGATCTGCCCTAATCGATAGGGAGCAGTCAATGACCGCTGCGAGCCCGGACAAGGCGTCGGTAAAGCCATCTTCCGCACAGCAAAGCGACGTCCACTGCCAGACCGTTCACTGCCAACCGATGTCTCATCAAAATTCAGGTGATCACGGTTACGAAATGTATCCGCAGAAATTCGTGCGTCTGGTCGGTTGCCATGACGTACCCTCATCCGCGCTGCGCAAGCGCGAGGGCGAGAAGCTGCACTAGACGTTCAGGTCCGGTGCTTCGGCAGGTCAATCCGTTCGTGTGAGAACTCCGGCGGGCCGTCGGTCAGGCGGCGAATCCGGCGCTCGCGTTCGTCTTCAGACAGGGCGGGATCGAGCAGCCCCTCGAGTTCATGCACCGCAAGCTCTTCGATCCTGGTGGCATCCGAAGCGAGCGAGTGCCCTGGCGGGAGTGTCGGGGGCGCGACCTTTAGGCCCAGCTCGACCAGCGTACGAATGGCATCGGAGCGCGACAGGTGATGGGTTTCCGCCCAGCTATCGACGGCCGCGGTCAGGCTTTCCGGCATCTTCACCGCGCTGATCGGATCACGGCCAGTGCGCCGGCTTACCGGAGCGATGGAGTCCTTCCTGTCGAAGTCGGACACGTCGATGTTCCCGCGCAACCATGTGAGATCATCGAGACTAGACGCCATTTACGGCCAACTGTTTGATGCCGATCAATGACCTTCTGTGGCATTGCAGCGCGCCCTCATCTTGTTGTCCGGGTCCATTTCGTCCAATGGTTGCAAGGGCGCGCCCCCCCCCCGGCGAACCCGAATCGATCCTGCTACGTATGTCTTTTGGACACGCGTCCCAACCATCCGGCATCATTCGATGACATCAGCGTTCTATAGCGGCATTCCGGTCTTTCGCGGCTTCACCAGCCTGATGGACCCCGCTTTGTATTCGCCGCTGCCGGACGACTGGAGCGTCGGCGTTGCCGACATCGTGGATTCCACCAAGGCCATCGCCGCGCAGCGCTACAAGGCGGTGAACATGGCCGGTGCCGCCGTGATCGCGGCGGTGACGAACGCATTGGAGGGACGCGAATTTCCCTTCGTGTTCGGCGGAGACGGCGCGAGTTTTGCGGTCGCGCCTAATGATCTCGAACTGGCCCGCGAGGCTTTGGCTGCGACCGCGACCTGGGTCCGGGAAGATCTCGACTTGCGGATGCGCGTCGCGCTGGTGCCAGTCAGGGCCATCCGCGGTCACGGCCTAGACGTACGCGTCGCGCGCTTCGGTCCGTCGGCCAATTTGTCGTATGCGATGTTTTCTGGCGGCGGGCTCGCCTGGGCGGACGCTGCGATGAAGCGCGGCGAGTTTGCGATCGCCGAAGCGCCCGCGGGCACGCAGCCCGATCTCTCCGGCCTGTCCTGCCGCTTCGAGGTGATTCCGGCCGCGCGCGGCCTGATCCTGTCGGTGCTGGTGATGCCGGCCCCGAGCGCCGACCCGCGGGCCTTCCGCAACGTGATCGAGGATGTCATCCATCTCGTCGAGCGCAGTCCGGATGCCGGTCGGCCCGTGCCGCCGCAGGGGCCGCCGCTGACATGGCCGCCGCAGGGGCTGGACTATGAGGCGCGCACCAAGCGCGGAGGTCCGCTGCTCGCACGCCGCGCCAGCGTGCTGGCCTACACGCTGTTCGTCTATCTGATCATGCGCTTCGACCTCAAGCTCGGCGGCTTCGTGCCGAAGCTTTATAAGCGGCAGGTCGTGGAGAACTCCGACTTCCGCAAATACGACGACGGCCTGCGCATGATCCTCGACTGTACGCCGGAGCTCGAACGCGCGCTCAGCGATCGCCTCGCGACTGCCGCGCGCGACGGCATCGTGCGTTACGGGCTCCACCAGCAGGACGCCGCGATGATGACCTGCTTCACCCCGTCGGCGCTCCGCAGCGACCACGTCCATTTCATCGACGGTGCGCGGGGCGGCTACGCCTCGGCGGCGACGGCGCTGAAGGCAATGATGGCGTGAAGCGCTAGCGCCCGGCGCGGGTCCAGGTTTCGCCGCCGCAGAGCGCGCCGACGCAGCCTTCGACCCGCAGTGAATCCGCAGATGTCACGGTCACGCTGCTCGCATAGGTGCTGCCGTCGTCGGCATTGTAGATCTGGCCCGACCATTTGTTCGGTCCTGAAGGCTGCATGCCGCTGAACAATGGCAAGCCGATCATCGGGCGCCTGGCGAGGGCGGGATTGGGATTCTTGCTATCGGTAGCGGGCTGGCCGGTCGCGGTGTCGTGGGGTTCACGCAGCCAGACGACGTTGCCGCAGATGCCGCCGCCGCATTTGCTGATCTTGACGCGGGCATCCCCGGCCTGGGTGAGCCAGGTCCCGTCGGCGCTCTGCGCATGGGCGGCAGTCGCGCCAAGGAACGCAGCCAGAAGGACGATGAGAGCAGCGAATCTGGAAGTCATGAAGAGAGCCCCGAGGTGGAGCGCCTCCATAGCAGCCCAGCAGGATAGTGCAACGCTGGATGGAATCACATTCCTGCGTTTATCTGCCTGCGTGCATTGACCTGCGCTCATTTGCCCCAGCGCACCAAGGCGACCGAGCCTGCGGTCGACAGCCCGAACACCACCATGGCGCCGCCGACCAGTGCGAACAGGGTCCAGGCTGGAGCCTGCGCCATCATGAGGATGCCGCCGCCGATCGCGACGATCAGAAGCCGCGCGCTGGAGGCGAGCACGGGACCGCCGACCCGCGCCGCGCCCTGCGAGGAGAAATACAGCGATACGCCCATGCCGAAGAACACGAAGGTCGGGCCGGCCCAGTGGAAATAGCTGTGCGCGGCGGCGGCAACACCGGGATCCCTGGTGAAGAGCGAAACCCACAGTGACGGATCGAGCGCGATGACGAGGCCGATCAGGCCGACCGTGAGTCCCGAGGCCCCGGCCGCGGTCCAGGCCACGCGCCGCGCGCGCCTCACCTGTCCCGCGCCCATCGCCATGCCCACCATCGGCACCGATGCGATGCCAAAGGCGAAGGTGATCGGGATCAGCAAGAATTCCAGTCGCGAGCCGATGCCATAACCGGCCAGCATCTCGGTGCCGAAGGTCGCCAGGATCTTGGTGAAGATTAAAATGGTGAGCACGGTCTGGAGCGGCGACAGGCAGGCGACCGCGCCGACCTTGAGGATGTCGAAGAACAACGCGCGATCGAAATCGAAGGCGCGGAGATCCAGCGGTAGCCGGCTGCGGCCGGACCAGAGATACCACAGGAAAAAGATCGCGGCGCAGGTGAACGCGATCAACTGACCGGCGGCGACACCGGGCATGCCGAATTGCGGCACGCCGAACAGGCCGAGCCCCAGCGTGCCGCCGAGCGCGATCTGGAGCACGCTCGTCCCGATCAGCGCCATCGAGGGCAGACGCATGTCGCCGGTGCCGCGGATCACCGAGGCCAGCGTGTTGACGAGCCAGATCGCGACCGCGCCGGAGAACAGCATTTGCGAATAGCCGCTGGCTTCCTCGAGTACACGCTCGCGCCCGCCCAGCAGCATGAAGAACGAGCGGCCGAAGACGAGCATCGTCACCGTGAAGAAAAGCCCGCCGCAGAGGCCGATGATGGCGGCGTGCAGCGCCAGCGTCGCCGCACGGGTCCGATCGCCGGCGCCGAGCGCGCGGCTGATCGCAGACGAGACGCCGCCGCCCATCGCGCCCGCGCTCATCATCTGCGTCAGCATGGCGAACGGAAACACCAGCGCGATCGCTGCGAGCGGGATGGTGCCGAGCCGGCCGATATAGGAGGTCTCGGCGACCGCAACGAGCGTGCTGCCGACCATCGCGATCATGTTGGGGATCGCAAGCCGCAGCAGTGTGGGCAGGATCGGTGCCGTCAGCAAGCCGGCGATGGGGGAGGCGACCGGGGCAGGCGGCGGCACGGCGTCTATCGAGGCGTCGATCGTCATGTGTCACCGCGCGGAATATTGGATGATGACCGACATATTATATGGCGTGCGGCGCCGGCGCCAGCCTCGCTTCACGCAGGGCTCACCAGGGCAGGCCGCAGAGGTCGATGGTGCCCAGCGTCGGCGCGCTGACGATGTTGCAGACATAGGGCGCCATGTGGGTGAAGCGGATCCGCCCCTCCGGCTGCTCGCAATAGACCTCGCCCTTGAAGGGGAGCCAGCTGCGGTTCTGGTAGAACGCGACATTGTGCGGCTCGCAGAACAGCAGCGCGAAGCGGACCGCCTCGTTGGCACGCATGGTATGCAGCGCGGCGTCGATCGCCATGGTGGCATAGCCGCGGCCGCGCCGGTCCTCCCGCGTGCAGACGCCGCCGATGCCGCCGATGTGAACCTTCTGCCCGTTCCAGGTGACGGTGCGGAAATAGATGCCGACATGGCAGACGAGACCATCCTCGGGCGTCTCGATCAGCACGCGCAAATCGGCATTGGCCCATTTGACGTGAGCCCAGGAGGGCTTCTCGACGGCGTCGCGTCCCCAGACGGCGCTGAGCAGGGGCTGTGCGATCGGCCATGAGGCGTCGCCGTTCAAAATGTCGATCTCGATGCTCATCGCTCTCTCTTTCGCATCTCCGTGCCGCCGGTGCGTTTCGTTCTGCCATAAGCACCTCAAAGGCAATGATATTTTACGGCCCGGTTGAAACGACCGACATCCTTGCGACGATTTTATGCAATCCGGCCAAGCCGCCGCACCATGCCTTCTGGAAAATTCGCGGTATTTAACGGCCACGGAACCTTCTATAAGGGGTGACCGTTAAGTCTCGTTCCCCCATCAGTCGCGGACAACACCCATGACCTTTACGCTGCCCCCACTCCCCTACGCCTATGACGCCCTCGGGCAATTCATGTCGAAGGAAACGCTCGAATTCCACCACGACAAGCATCATCAGGCCTATGTCACCAACGGCAACAACGCGCTCAAGGGCACCGAATGGGAAGGCAAGTCCCTTGAGGAGATCGTCAAGGGCTCGTTCGGCAAGAACCCCGCGGTGTTCAACAATGCCGGCCAGCACTACAACCACATCCATTTCTGGAGCTGGATGAAGCCCAATGGCGGCGGCACCAAGCTGCCGGGCAAGATCGAGAAGAAGATCAACGAGGATCTCGGCGGCTTCGAGAAGTTCAAGACCGACTTCCAGGCGGCCGGCGTCGGCCAGTTCGGCTCCGGCTGGTGCTGGCTCCAAGTCAAGAACGGCAAGCTCGAGATATCCAAGACCCCGAACGGCGAGAATCCGCTGGTGCACGGCGCCACCCCGATCCTCGGCTGCGACGTCTGGGAGCACTCCTACTACATCGACTATCGCAACCGCCGTCCGGACTATCTCAAGGCGTTCGTCGAGAACCTCGTGAACTGGGAATACGTCGAGTCCCTGTTCGACAAGGCGTAAGATTTTACGCCACCATTCCGGGATGGTGCGCTAGCACCAGACCCGGAATCTCGAGATTCCGGGTTCGGCTTCGCCGCCCCGGAATGACGGAAACAACGGAAGGCGGTCGCACGTGCGGCCGCCTTTTTGCTGTGCGGAATTCGGCCCCGCATGGCCCTGCGCGAGGTGCGCATCGCTCCCGTCATCGTACTGTTTGCATCGCATCTGCGGCGCCCTTAATCAGGACGGGCATCACCCTCGAGCCGAACGCGCCCGTTGTCAGAACCCTCCCCGAAAGACCCGGCGCCCGCCGAGGACGCGGACTCCGAGCCACGGCCGGGGCGCGTGCGCAAGCCGATCGGCTGGTCGACCATCATCATCGCAGCGCTGGTGGCGGTGAGCGCGGGTCTGGTCTGGCGGCGTGACGGCACCGACGGTGTTCTCGAGATCCTGACCCACGATCTCTCGCTGTTCGGCGGCATCCTGCCGCGCGTGCTGGCCGGCTGCCTGCTCGGTGCGTTCATCTCCGAGATCCTGCCGCACGAAAAAGTCTCGCGCGCGCTCGGGCCGAAATCGGGCCTGAAAGGCCTTCTGATCGGCACTGCCTTCGGCGCGATCCTGCCCGGCGGTCCCTTCACCGCCTATCCCGTGGCGAGTGCGTTGCTCGCGGTCGGCGCCGATTTCGGTGCCACCATCGCCATGGTCGTGAGCTGGACCTTGATCGGCTATGGCCGGGCGGTGGCTTGGGAAATCCCGATCATGGGTACCGACTTCACGCTGTGGCGCATCGTCATCTCGCTGCCGTTGCCGGTGCTCGCAGGCGCGCTCGGCCGCTTCGTCTATGTCCGGCTCTATCCGAAGCCAGCCCTGAAGGACGACGAGAATTGAGCGCCGCGCTTCTAATCGACATCCTGTTGTGGGGCTCGGTGTTCGGCGTCGGCCTGATCGCCTTTCGCCGCGGCCCACCGGTGTTCAAGGCCTCGCTGCGCGAAGGCTCCATGGACTTCATCAAGATCGTGCCCCGGATCGCGCTGGGGGTGATCGGCTCCGGCTACATCGCCGCCATCATCCCGCAGGAGGTGATCAGCGGCTGGCTCGGCCCGGACAGCGGTTGGCTCGGGGTCGCGACTGCCGTGGTCGCCGGGGCCGCGATCCCCGGCGGCCCGGTGATCGGGTTCTCGATCGGTACGGTGGCGCTGAAATCGGGCGGTGGGGTACCGCAGGTGGTCGCCTATGTCGTCGCTTGGGCGCTGTTTGCCTTCCAGCGGGTGATTTTGTGGGAAATTCCGTTCATGCCGGCCCGTTTCGTCTGGTTCCGCTGTGCGGTTTCGGTGCCGTTCCCGTTCGTCGCCGCCGCCATCGCCATGGTGATCGGGAAGCCCTAGAGCCCGGCGTGGACAGAGGTAATGTTATAATATAACGTTTCGCCATGGTTCCCGCCGCGTCCCAAGCCCATCATCACGATCATGCTCATGGCCATTCCCATGATCATTCCCGTGACCACGGGCATTCGCATGGACACGATCATACCCACGCACACATCCATGGTGCGGCCTCTCCGCATCCGGCTCAGGCGGCGCATTGGTCGATCCTGCGCATGACGATGGCCGCCCGCCTCGCGGCCGCGCTCTCGGTCTGTGCCGTGCTCTGGGGCGTGGTCTTCCTGGCGATGAGGTGACCATGGCGGCGCTGCATTTCCACAACGTTACGCTCGGCTATGACCGTCACCCGGCCGTGCACCACCTCAATGGTGAGGTCGCCCCGGGCGCGTTGCTGGCCGTGATCGGCCCGAACGGGGCCGGCAAGTCGACACTGCTGCGCGGCATTGTCGGCATCCTCAGACCACTCGACGGCAGCATCCATCTCGGCGGGCTCGACAGCCGCGATATCGCCTATCTGCCGCAGAGTGCGGAGATCGACCGCAGCTTCCCGATTTCGGTGCTGGACTTCGTTGCCACCGGGCTATGGCGCGGGACCGGCCTGTTCGGCGGCATCGGCAAGGCGGCGCGCGAAAAGATCCTCCGCGCGATCGCTTCCGTCGGTCTCAACGGTTTCGAAAACCGCCCGATCGGCACACTCTCGGGCGGCCAGATGCAGCGCGTGCTGTTTGCGCGCGTGCTGCTCCAGGACGCGCGGCTGATCGTGCTGGACGAGCCCTTCAACGCCATCGACAGCAAGACCACGGCCGATCTGCTGGCGCTGGTGAAGCACTGGCATGGCGAGGGCCGCACCGTCCTCGCCGCGCTGCACGACATGGAGATGGTGCGCACCCATTTCAGCGAGACGCTGGTGCTGGCGCGCGGGCCCGTGGCGTGGGGCCCGACGGCAGAGGTGCTGACGCCGGAAAACCTTATGGTCGCGATGCGGATGTGCGAAGCCTTCGACGACAGCGCCGCCGCCTGCTCGGCCGATGATGCCCGCTCACGGGCGGCTTGATATCCGATGCTCTATGACGCGCTGATCGGCCCGTTCACCGAATTCGAGTTCATGCGACGTGCGCTCGCGGCCGTCATCGCGCTGTCGCTCGCGGGCGCGCCGATCGGCGTGTTCCTGATGTTGCGGCGAATGAGCCTGGTCGGCGACGCCATGGCGCATGCCATCCTCCCCGGCGCCGCTGTCGGTTTCCTGCTTTCCGGTCTCAACCTGTTCGCGATGACGGCCGGCGGCCTGATCGCGGGTTTTGCCGTCGCGATCCTCGCAGGCCTCGTCGCACGCTCGACCGGGTTGAAGGAGGATGCCTCGCTCGCGACCTTCTATCTGGCCTCGCTGGCACTGGGCGTGACCATCGTCTCGATCAAGGGCACCAATATCGACCTGCTGCACGTGCTGTTCGGCAATATCCTCGCGATGGACGATCAGACGCTGCTGGTCGTCGCCTTCAACGCCACGGTGACGCTGCTGGTGCTCGCCGTGATCTATCGCCCGCTGGTGATCGAGAGCGTCGATCCCTTGTTCTTGCGCACCGTGAGCCGGGCTGGCGGGCCTGCGCATCTCGCTTTCCTTGCGCTGGTCGTGATCAACCTCGTCAACGGCTTTCAGGCGCTCGGCACGCTGCTCGCGGTCGGCCTGATGATCCTGCCGGCCGGCATCGCGCGGTTCTGGTCGCGCGATCTCACCGTCATGATTTGCATCGCGGTCGTCGCTGCCGCCGTCTCCGGCTATGCAGGTCTTGTGCTGTCGTTCCAGACCCGTGTGCCCTCGGGCCCTGCGATCATTCTGGTGGCGAGCGCGCTCTACACCGTCTCCGTCCTGTTCGGCCGGGTCGGCGGCGTCGTCAGGCAGCTGTTTCCCGGCCGGCATCTGGAAGCGTGACAGCGATGCGGCGCATCCTGCTTTGTGTGCTCTTGCTGATCGCCTCGCCGCTGCACGCTGCGGAGCAGCTGAAGGTCGTCGCGAGCTTCTCGATCCTCGCCGATTTCGTCCGTAATGTCGGCGGCGACCGGATCAATCTGACGACGCTGGTCGGGGCCGACAGCGACGTCCACGTCTACACGCCCGCGCCCAGCGATGCGAAGCGGATCGCGGACGCAAAGCTGGTCATCGTCAACGGCCTTGGTCTCGAGGGCTGGCTGCCGCGCCTCGTGCAGTCCTCCGGATCCAAGGCGCAGGTGATCACCGCGAGCGCCGGCATCGCGCCGCTCAAGCTCGGTTCGGCCGCCGACCCGCATGGCTGGCAGTCCGTTCCCAACGCCAAAATCTACGTCACCGACATCGCCAATGCGCTGGCCGCGGCCGACCCTGATGACGCGGAGCTCTTCCGCGCCCAGGCCAAGGCCTATCTGGAAAAGCTCGAAACGCTTGACCGCGAGGTCCGCGATGCCGTGGCCAAAATCCCGCAGGAGCGGCGCAAGGTGATCTCGACCCATGACGCCTTCGGCTATTTCGCCGCCGAATACGGCGTCCAATTCATCGCGCCGCTCGGCGTCTCCACGGAAACCGAGCCCAGCGCGCGGGACATCGCCACCATCATCGGCCAGATCAAGGCCCAGAAAATCCCAGCCGTGTTCCTGGAAAATATCAGCGACGACCGGCTGATCCGGCGGATCGCGGCGGAGACCGGCTCAAAAGTCGGCGGGACCCTGATTTCGGACGGTTTGACCGGCGAAAAGGGGCCTGCACCCACTTACATTGATATGGTCAGGCACAATATAAAGGCCCTGACCAGCGCGCTTGACCACTAGGGCAGGGGCCACCCCGCCTCGCGTCGCGCGAAAAGCCCGAAGTCCGGAGTTGTTATGTCTGAAGCGACCGCCCCAAAAATTCCCGTGACCGTCCTGACCGGCTATCTCGGTGCCGGCAAGACCACGCTGTTGAACCGCATCCTGTCGGAAAACCACGGCAAGAAGTACGCCGTCATCGTCAACGAATTCGGCGAGATCGGCATCGACAACGACCTCATCATCGGCGCCGATGAGGAAGTGTTCGAGATGAACAACGGCTGCATCTGCTGCACCGTGCGTGGCGATCTCGTGCGCATCATGGAAGGCCTGATGAAGCGCAAGGGCAAGTTCGACGCCATCATCGTCGAGACCACCGGTCTTGCCGATCCGGCACCGGTGGCCCAGACCTTCTTCGTCGACGAGGACGTGCAGAAGAACGCGCGTCTCGATGCGGTGGTCACGGTTGCGGACGCAAAATGGCTGTCCGACCGTCTCAAGGACGCGCCCGAGGCCAAGAACCAGATCGCCTTTGCCGACGTCATCGTGCTGAACAAGACCGATCTCGTCACCAAGGGCGAGCTTGCCGAGGTCGAGGCCCGCATCCGTGCCATCAACCCCTATGCGAAGCTGCACCGCACCGAGCGCTGCTCGGTGGCTTTGGCCGACGTGCTCGACCGCGGCGCCTTCGACCTCGATCGCATCCTCGACATCGAGCCGGACTTCCTGAATGCCGATGATCATGACCACGACCATGATCATCATCACCACGGCCACGACCATCATCACGATCATGATCACGGCCACGGCCTGAAGCACTATCACGACGAGGATATGCAATCGCTGTCGCTCAAGACCGACAAGCCGCTCGATCCCAACGTGTTCATGCCCTGGCTCCAGAATCTGGTGCAGGTGGAGGGCGGCAAGATCCTGCGCTCCAAGGGCATCCTCGCCTTCCACGACGACGACGACCGTTACGTCTTCCAGGGCGTCCACATGATGCTGGAGGGCAACCACCAGCGGAAGTGGAAGGACGGCGAGCCGCGCGAGAGCCGCCTCGTCTTCATCGGCCGCGAATTGCCGCAAGATCTCATTCGCCAGGGTTTTGAGAGCTGCATCGTCTCGTGATGAAAGAGTTTACGCCGCCCGCCGATTCCGCCTCGATCGTCTCCGTCACCGAGCGCGTCAAGCCGCTCGCGCTCAGCATGGTCGTGACCTCCGTGCATTTCCTTGGGCCCCGCGCTGCCTTCGTCGGCGGCGAGGAGAATGTCGCGTTCGTGGATGGCCAGGGCGAGATCAGCAAGGTCGCCGTGCACAGCGGCGGCATTCTCTCGGCCGCCTCCGATGGCAAGCGCCTCGTGATGGGCGGCGACGATGGAAAAGTCGTGTCGCTCGACGCCAAGGGCGAGGTGACGCTGCTTGCGAGCGACCCGAAACGGCGCTGGATCGATGCGGTGGCGCTGCATCCGGACGGTGCCTACGCCTGGTCGGCCGGCAAGACCGCTTTCTTCAGGAGCGGCAAGAGCGAGGAGAAGTCGCTTGAGGTGCCCTCAACCGTTGGCGGCCTCGCGTTTGCGCCGAAGGGCCAGCGTCTCGCGATCGCCCATTACAACGGCGCGACGCTGTGGTTTCCCAACATGGCGGGATCGGCCGAATTCCTGCCCTGGGCTGGCTCGCATCTCGGCGTCACCTTCAGCCCGGACAACAAATTCCTGGTCACCACGATGCACGAATCCGCGCTGCACGGGTGGCGGCTTGCCGACAACAGGCACATGCGTATGACCGGCTATCCCGGCCGCGTCCGCTCGATGTCGTGGAGCGCGGGCGGCAAGGCGCTGGCGACCTCGGGCGCCGACACGGTGATCCTGTGGCCGTTTGCCAGCAAGGACGGCCCGATGGGCAAGGAGCCCGCGATGCTCGCGCCGCTCCAGGCGCGCGTGTCGGTCGTCGCATGCCATCCCAGGAACGACATCTTCGCCGCCGGCTATAGCGACGGCACCGTGCTGATGGTGCGTCTGGAGGACGGCGCCGAGATCCTTGTCCGCCGCAATGGCACGCCGCCGGTGGCCGCGCTCGCCTGGAACGCCAAGGGGACGCTGCTGGCGTTCGCCGACGAAAATGGGGATGGCGGGCTGCTGGAGCTTTGATCTGTCATCGTTCCGGCCGTAGATGGGGCCATGCGGTTTCTGACGACCTTCCAGATCGCTGACTTTGCGGACACGCTGGTCAGTCTGTTCACGGCCTTCGTGCTGGGCACGCTGATCGGTGCCGAGCGGCAGTACCGCCAGCGCACCGCGGGCCTGCGTACGAACGTGCTGGTCGCGGTCGGCGCCGCCGCCTTCGTCGATCTCGCCATGCACCTGACCGGCGCCGACGGCGCGGTGCGGGTGATCTCCTACGTCGTCTCGGGCATCGGCTTTCTCGGCGCCGGCGTCATCATGAAGCAGGGCATGGACGTGCGCGGGCTCAATACCGCGGCGACGCTATGGGCTTCGGCCGCGGTCGGCTCCTGCGCCGGCGCGGACATGATCGCCCAGGCGGCGGCGCTAACGGTGTTCGTGATTGCCGGCAACACCATGCTGCGGCCATTGGTCAACGCCATCAACCGCATCCCGCTGAACGAGAAGACTTCCGAGGCGACCTATTACTTCAAACTCGCGGTCGCACCGGACGCCTTGCCCGACATGCGCGACCGGCTCGTCGAGAAGCTCGAGGGCGCAAAATATCTGGTGGCCGATATCGAAATGGTCGAAACCGGGGATGATTTGATCGCGATCGTGGCAAAGCTGGTCGCGAGCGCCGTCGATCCGAACGAGCTGAATGCGGTGGCGACCGATCTCCAGCACCTGCCCGGCGTCCGCCACGCCACCTGGGAAGTCAGCACCACGGATTGAGCGCGCAGGCGTCGAGTTCCGGCCGTCACGGGCAGGGAACCGCAGACCGGCGATTTCGTTGATCCCCTGGACAAAGGCGGTGATCGACATGCCCGGCCAATATGACAAGCGCAGACTGAAGCTCGACCTGATGGTTGCCTGCTCGCTGTTCGCGGCAGGCGTCGTAGTGTCAGGCATGTCGCTGGCGCAAATCCGCGCCGAGACCCGGATGCAGACGGCCCAGGCGACGCAACCCCTTCAGGGCACGCCGTCCGACGATCAGAACAAGCCCGCGGAAGCCAAGCCCGGCGGCGACCGGCCGACCACGCCCGCCCCAGAGCCGGCGCGACCCGACCCACAGACGCAAGGGGCTGCCGGTGCGGCTAAACCAGCATTGCCGCCAGCGCCAGCCGAGAAGATCGCGCCGCCGATTGAGAGGAAGTAGGCTCCCCTGTCATTCCGGGCTCGCGCCAAGTGGCGCGCCTCGGAATGACGAGCGGAGAGTTGGGTGACGGCTCTCACCGCACCAGAACGTTCCGGAACTGCCACGGATCTGACGTATCGATATCCTCCGGAAACAGTCCCGGACGATCCGTCAGCGGCGTCCAGTCGGTATAAAACCCCTTCACCGGGCCGAGATACGGCAGCTGAATTTCCAGCAGGCGATCGAAATCCATCTCGTCGGCTTCGACGATGCCTTCCTTCGGGTTTTCGAGCGCCCACACCATGCCGCCGAGCACGGCGGAGGTCACTTGCAGGCCAGTGGCGTTCTGGTAGGGCGCGAGCTTGCGGGTCTCTTCGATGGAGAGCTGCGAGCCGTACCAATAGGCATTGTTGTCATGGCCGAACAGCAGCACGCCGAGTTCGTCGATACCGTCGACGATCTCGTTCTCGTCGAGGATGTGGTGCTTCTCCTGCATCTTCGCGGCGCGGCCGAACATTTCATGCAGTGACAGCACGGCGTCGTCAGCCGGATGATAGGCATAGTGGCAGGTCGGACGGTACACCGCCGTGCCCGATGCGTCGCGCACGGTGAAATAGTCGGCGATCGAGATCGACTCGTTGTGGGTGACGAGGAAGCCATACTGCGCGCCGCGGGTCGGGCACCAGGTGCGCACGCGCGTGTTGGCGCCGGGCTGCATCAGATAGATGGCAGCGCCACAGCCGGCTTCGTGAGTCCGCGCATTTTCGGGCATCCATTTTTCATGGGTGCCCCAGCCGAGTTCTGATGGCTGCACGCCTTCCGACAGAAAACCTTCCACCGACCAGGTGTTGACGAAGACATCCGGCTCTTTCGGCTTCTTGGAGCGCTGGGTGTCGCGTTCAGCGATGTGGATGCCCTTGATGCCGGCCTGTCGCATCAAGTCCGCCCATTCGGCTTTGGTTTTCGGCTTGGGGGCATTGAGCTTCAGATCGGCGGCGACATTGAGCAGCGCCTGCTTCACGAAAAACGAGACCATGCCGGGATTGGCGCCACAGCAGGAGACCGCCGTCGTCGAGCCTGCAGGGCGCGCCTTCTTGGCAGCCAGCGTCGCTTCGCGAAGGGCGTAATTGGAGCGCGCTTCCGGGCCTTTCGAGGAGTCGAAATAGAAGCCGAGCCAGGGCTCGTTGACGGTGTCGATATAGAGAGCGCCGAGCTCGTTGCAGAGCTCCATGATGTCGGTGGAACCGGTATCGACCGAGAGATTGACGCAAAAGCCCTGGCCGCCGCCCTCAGTGAGCAGCGGGGTCAGCAACTCGCGATAATTGTCCCTGGTCACGGCCTTCTGGATGAAACGCACATTGTGCTTCTCGCAATGCGCCTTGCGGCCCTCGTCCTTGGGATCGATCACGGTGACGCGCGACTTGTCGTAATCGAGATGCC
The DNA here is from genome assembly GCF_000244935.1 of Bradyrhizobium sp. WSM1253. Taxonomy (NCBI): domain Bacteria; kingdom Pseudomonadati; phylum Pseudomonadota; class Alphaproteobacteria; order Hyphomicrobiales; family Nitrobacteraceae; genus Bradyrhizobium; species Bradyrhizobium sp. WSM1253. Next base: position 3,835,398 of record NZ_JH600073.1, on the reverse strand, counting down.
GCTCGATCAGCGGCAACGTGCCTTTCCCGATGGAGCCGAAGCCGACCATGACGATGGGACCAGTGATCTTCGCGTAGATCTGCGAGGCGGGGCTCATGGGATGGTTTCTCCGGAACGTGCTGGCGGACAAAGGGTGGGTGGATCAAGCGCTACGGCGCTTGGCGGTGACTTCGATCTCGACCTTCATCTCGGGCTTGGCGAGGCCGCTGACGACCACCAAGGTCGCGGCCGGCCTGATGTCACCGAGAACCTCGCCGCAGACGGCGAAATGGGCATCGATATAGCTAGCGTCGGTGACGTAATAGGTCGCGCGGACGATATCGGCCATCTCGAATCCGCCCTCCTGCAGGGCGGCTTCGATGGTCTTGAAGCAGTTGCGTGACTGGCTCGTGACATCGGCCGGCATGGCCATCGTCGTGTAGTCATAGCCGGTGGTGCCCGCGACGAAGGCGAACTCGCCGTCGATCACGGCGCGGCTGTAGCCGACGGTCTTCTCAAGCGGAGAGCCGGTGGAGATCAGGCGACGGGACATGGTCTTGGGCCTCGACTGAAGGGGGCGTTTGGCGGGTTAAAGGGCGTTTCTCAGGCCCGCGCAACCCTAAAGCAAAGGGTCGCGCGAGCATCTCCGCTCGCCGCGGCTTTGGTCATCGCGATCATGGCAATCCCTTACGCCGCGCGCGCCTCGAGGCCGCGAACTAGCCTCCGTTTGGGTAGGGCCGCGCCAGTCGGGACGATCATCCCGGCGGCGCCATCCAGCGCACCCGCTTCGAATTCGATCGCCAGCAGGCGGTCGCGCTCGAACGGACCGGGCAGCGACAGCTCGCCGGTGTTGGCGGCTGAGAAGCCGAAGCGGGCGTAATAAGGGGCATCGCCAAGCAGGATCACGGCGGCATGCCCGCGCGCCCGGGCGGCAGCCAGCGCTTGTTGCATCAGCGCGGCGCCGATCCCGAGCTCGCGGCAAGCAGGGTCCACCGCCAGCGGTCCGAGGACCAGAGCGGGCCTGCCTCCGGCGCTGACGTGCCACAGCCGCACGGTTCCCACGAGCTTCCCCTCGCGCATCGCGGCCAGCGCAAGGCCGGCTGCGGGTGCGCGTCCGTCGCGCAGGCGCTGGCAGGTGCGGCCATGGCGGTTATCGCCAAAGGACGCATCGAGCAGCGCTTCACGCATCGCAACGTCGCCAGCACGCTCCGCACGGATCGCGAACGGAGCGGCTTTCGAGGTGGGGTCAACCTGTGTCTTCCGAAGAGCAGTCATGGCGCGTCAGTCCCCGCTTGAAGCCGACGTGCGCAAAGCACGCCGGTCCAAGGCGTCGTCAGAAATCGAAATGTCAGGGAGGGAGCCGGCAAGCCGGCTCCCGGGTTCGTCAGGCCTCAGACGAGAGGCGGATCAGATGTGGTAGGTCTTCAACGGCGGGATGCCGTTGAACGCCACCGCCGAGTAGGTCGACGTATAGGCCCCGGTGCCTTCGATCAGCAGCTTGTCGCCGATCTCGAGCGTCACCGGAAGCGGATACGGGTTCTTCTCGTACAGCACGTCGGCGCTGTCGCAGGTTGGCCCAGCGAGCACGCACGGTGTCATGTCCGCACTGTCATGCGGGGTGCGGATGGCGTAACGGATCGACTCGTCCATGGTCTCGGCGAGACCGCCGAACTTGCCGATGTCCAGATAGACCCAGCGCACCTCGTCCTCGTCGCTCTTCTTGGAGATGAGCACGACCTCGGACTCGATGATGCCGGCGTTGCCCACCATGCCGCGGCCCGGCTCGATGATGGTCTCCGGAATCTGGTTGCCGAAGTGCTTGCGCAGCGCGCGGAAGATCGAGCGCCCGTAGGTGACCACCGGCGGCACGTCCTTCAGGTACTTGGTCGGGAAACCGCCGCCCATGTTGACCATGGTCAGGTTGATACCGCGCTCCGCGCAGTCGCGGAACACCTGCGAGGCCATCGCCAGCGCACGGTCCCACGCCTTCACCTTGCGCTGCTGCGACCCGACATGGAAGGAGATGCCGCACGGCTCCAGGCCCAGACGCTTGGCAACGTCGAGCACGTCGACGGCCATCTCCGGGTCGCAGCCGAACTTGCGCGACAGCGGCCATTCGGCGCCGGCGCAGTCATAGAGGATGCGGCAGAACACCTTTGCGCCGGGAGCGGCACGGGCGACCTTCTCGACTTCGGCGGCGCAATCGACCGCGAACAGCCGAATGCCGAGCGCGAAGGCACGCGCGATGTCGCGCTCCTTCTTGATCGTGTTGCCGAAGGAGATGCGGTCGGGCGTCGCACCGGCGGCCAACGCCATCTCGATCTCGGCGACCGTGGCGGTGTCGAAGCAGGAGCCCATGGAGGCGAGCAAAGCCAGCACTTCCGGCGCCGGGTTCGCCTTGACCGCATAGAACACGCGGCTGTCGGGCAGCGCCTTGGCAAAGGTCTGGTAATTGTCGCGCACGACTTCGAGGTCGACGACGAGGCACGGTTCGGTGTCGAGGCCCTCGCTGCGGCGGTTGCGCAGGAATTCCTGGATACGGTCGGTCATAGCACTCTCCCAAACGGCCCAGCGACGGGGATCCGTTCAAAAAATGACGTCGGATAAGAGCGCTCCGGCCAGATCGCGCGATGGAGGCGCGACGAGCCAAAGACTCAGATCAGACTGTGCTGCCGTGGATTGGTTGGGAATGTTCCCGCCCGCACACCTGGCAATGAAGGACAAGCCTTTTCAGTAGCCCGCGCCGGCGTTGGACTGCCGGTAGAGACCAAAAAAGCCCGATCCGTCGTTGCTTTAAGTCGCGTCCCCCGTTGAGAGCGGGGTGCGCCGGTTCGCCTCCGGCTGCCAGTCACGGTTGCAAAGAGCAAAGTCACCTTCGACAAGGCATCTCTTTGAGAGAGATGCTGGACGCTCCGGGTTTGCTTTCGTCTTCCGGCTATGAGCCTTCCGACTTCCACACTTCCGAAGAGCCCCTCGGCTTCTTCACCCCTTGGCGGCTGTCCGGCCTCTTGTCCGGATACCTACCGACTGACACACGACCACAGGCACGTGCGAAATTGGGCAATCCGCACATAAGTGTTTTGACTCTGCTTCGCAAGAGATTTTTTAGCCTGCGAACAGAATTGCCTAACATCTGCTTGCGCAGTGTTGCGCGAGCGACGCGGAAGATGAACGCGCGTTAAGTTTTCTGTGCGGCGCGCGTCACTCGCGCGCGTGCGCGCTTCAGCCGCGCTTCGTGAACGGCTCGACGCGCTGAGCGGCGCGGATGAAGGCAGTCATGACGAGCACGCCGAGCGCGAACAGCGCGGCCTGAAGGATGTGCGTGCCCTGCTCGCCCAGCCCGAACAGGATCGCGAGCGCCCAGCCGCCGGCAAACGCCGCGCCGAACACCTCGGCGCCGATAAGGATGGCGGCGCTGATGACGGTGATGACGCTCGGCCAGACGATCCGACGGGAAGACGAGGAAGTCGCGTTCATGAGCTCAGGGGTCCTAGGCTTTGAAGGGCCGCAATCTCCCCGAAAAGGCAGCCGGGAGCAAGGGCAAATGGCCCAAAAAAGCCCCATCGCGTGCTATAGCTGGCCGCAACAATCGAGCCACAAATCGGGACTTGTAATGTCAGAAACCCGCCAAACTACGGACTCCGAGACCAACCCGCTGCTGAAGGCCTGGGTGACGCCATTTGCGACCCCGCCCTTCGATGAGATCAAGCCGGAGCACTTCCTGCCGGCCTTCGAGCAGGCCTTCGCGGACCACTCCGCCGAGATCGCTGCGATCACCAACGACCCGACCGCGGCCGACTTCGCCAACACCATCACGGCGCTGGAGCGCTCGGGCAAGCTGCTCAGCAAGGTCGCCTCGGTCTTCTACGACCTCGTCTCGGCGCATTCCAACCCGGCCATCCTGGAGATCGACAAGGAGGTTTCCTTGCGGATGGCGCGGCACTGGAATCCGATCATGATGAACGCCGTGCTGTTTGGCCGCATCGCCCAGCTGCACGAGAACCGCGCCAATCTCGGTCTGACACCGGAACAGCTCCGCCTGCTCGAGCGTACCTACACCCGCTTCCACCGCTCCGGCGCCGGCCTCTCCGAAGAGGCAAAGACGCGGATGGCAGAGATCAACGAGAGACTCGCCCAGCTCGGCACCAGCTTCAGTCATCATCTGCTCGGCGACGAGCAGGAATGGTTCATGGAGCTCGGCGAAGCCGACCGCCAGGGCCTGCCGGAGAGTTTTGTCGCCAGCGCCAAGGCTGCGGCAGAAGAACGCGGCATGGCCGGCAAGGCCATCGTCACGCTGTCGCGCTCCTCGGTGGAACAGTTCCTGAAGAGCTCGGCCCGGCGTGACCTGCGGGAGAAGGTCTACAAGGCTTTCACCGCGCGGGGCGACAACGGCAATGCCAACGACAACAACGCGACCATCGTCGAGGTCCTGAAGCTGCGCGAGGAAAGCGCCAATCTCCTGGGTTATCCGACCTTCGCGGCCTACCGGCTCGAGGATTCCATGGCCAAGACGCCGGAAGCGGTGCGCGGCCTTCTGGAGCGGGTCTGGAAGCCGGCGCGGGCGCGGGCGCTCGCCGACCGCGACGACATGCAGGCGCTGATCACCGAGGAGGGCGGCAATTTCAAGCTCGCCCCCTGGGACTGGCGCTTCTATGCCGAAAAGCTCCGCCTTCAGCGCGCCAATTTCGACGACGCCGCCATCAAGCCGTATCTCGCGCTCGATCACATGATCGCCGCCGCCTTCGACTGTGCCACGCGCCTGTTCGGCGTCACGTTCGAGGAGCGCAAGGACGTGCCTGTCTGGCATCCGGACGTCCGGGTCTGGGAGATGAAGGCGCGGGACGGGAAGCACAAGGCGCTGTTCTATGGCGACTGCTTCGCCCGGCCGTCGAAGCGCTCCGGCGCCTGGATGACCTCGCTGCGGGACCAGCAGAAGCTCGACGGCGAGGTCGCGCCGCTGATCCTCAACATCTGCAACTTCTCCAAGGGCGCGGATGGGGAACCCTCGCTGCTGTCGCCGGACGACGCCCGCACCCTGTTCCACGAGTTCGGCCACGGCCTGCACGGCATGCTCTCCAACGTGACCTATCCGTCGCTGTCGGGCACCTCCGTGTTCACCGATTTCGTCGAGTTGCCCTCGCAGCTCTACGAGCACTGGCAGGAGCGACCGGAGGTGCTGCAGCAGTTCGCCCGCCACTACCAGACCGGCGAGCCGCTGCCGGACGATCTGCTGCAACGGTTCCTGGCCGCGCGAAAATTCAACCAGGGTTTTGCCACCGTCGAGTTCGTCTCCTCGGCGCTGATCGATCTTGAATTCCACACCCAGCCGGCCTCCGCCGCGCAGGATGTCCGCGCCTTCGAGAGACGCGAGCTGGAAAAGATCGGCATGCCCGAGGAGATCTCGCTGCGTCACCGTCCCACGCAATTCGGTCACATCTTCACCGGCGATCACTATGCCGCCGGCTATTACAGCTACATGTGGTCGGAGGTGATGGATGCCGACGCCTTCGGCGCGTTCGAGGAAGCCGGCGACATCTTCGATCCCGCCGTCGCAAAACGCCTGCACGATGACATCTACTCGAGCGGCGGATCGGTCGATCCGGAAGCCGCCTATGAGGCCTTCCGCGGCCGCCCGCCGGAGCCCGACGCGCTCTTGCGTCGCCGCGGCCTGCTCGACGCTCCGAAGGCGGCCTGATGGGCATGCGGGCCCTGTTGGGGCTGCTGCTCGGTGTCGCCCTGTCGCTCGCGGCAGGCGCGGCGCGGGCGCATCCGCATGTCTGGATCACTGCGACCAGCGAGTTGCTCTATGCCGCGGACGGCAGCATCACCGGCGTGCGCCACGCCTGGACGTTTGACGACATGTTCTCGGCCTATGCGGTGCAGGGGCTCGAGAGCAAGACCAAGGGCGCCTACACCCGCGAGGAGCTGGGGCCGCTGGCGCAGACCAATGTCGAGTCGCTGAAGGAATATGCCTACTTCACCTTCGCGCGAGCCGACGGCAAGAAGGAGCGATTCCAGGAGCCGGTCGACTATTTCCTCGACTACAAGGATAGCGTGCTGACCCTGCACTTCACGCTGCCGCTGAAGAACCCGGTCAAGCCCAAGCAATTGATGCTCGAAGTGTTCGACCGCTCCTTCTTCATCGACTTCCAGATGGCCAAGGACAATCCGGTCAAGCTGGTCGGCGCGCCCGCCGGCTGCCAGATGAAACTTGAGCGGCCGAGCGACGGCACCGCGAGTGCGCAGAAGCTCAACGAGCAGACCTTCATGAACGGCGAGAATTCCAATTTCGGCATGATGTTCGCCAACAAGATCACGGTGGATTGCCCGTGAAGCGGCAACTCTCCCAGCTCGCACGTGGGCTGCTCACTTGCGCCGCCGCTGTGCTGGTCGTGGGCGTGGCCGATGCGGCGCTCCACGATCTCCTCGCGCAAAATCCGTTCGGCGCGCCGCGTTCGCCGCAAGCCGCCCAGCCCGAGGCCAGTGGCCTGATCGGCTGGTTGCTGGCCAAGCAGTCGGAATTCTATCGGCAGATGTCGGCGACCATCCGCGCCGCGAAGTCCGATGGCTCCGCGGTGTGGACGCTGCTGTTCATTTCCTTTGCCTATGGCATTTTCCACGCGGCCGGCCCGGGCCACGGCAAGGCGGTGATCGCCTCCTATCTCGTCGCCAATCGCGAGACCGCCCGGCGGGGCATCGCGCTGTCGTTTGCCTCGGCGTTGATGCAGTCGCTGGTGGCGATCCTGATCGTCGGCATCTCGGCCTGGGTGCTGAATGCGACCGCCAAGACTATGTGCAAGGCGGAGGGCGTGATCGAGATCGCGAGCTATGCGTTGATCGCGCTGTTCGGTCTGCGCCTGGTCTGGGTCAAGGGCCGCACCTTCATCCGCGCGCTCCAGGTGGTCCAGCCGGTGCCGGCGATCGCGGGCGTGCCGCATGACCATGATCACGACCATCACCATGCGCACGCCCATCATCACCACCAGCATGACCACGTCCATGACGAGCATTGCGGCCATTCCCACGGCCCCACCCCGAGCGAACTCGGCGGCCCGGGTGGCTGGGGACGCGGCTTTGCCGCGATCCTGACCGTCGGCATCCGTCCCTGTTCGGGCGCGATCCTGGTGCTGGTGTTCGCGCTGGCCCAAGGCCTGTTCTGGGCCGGCATCGCCGCGACCTTGCTGATGGGGTTCGGCACCGCGATCACCGTCGCGGCCATTGCGGTGGTCGCCGTCTCCGCCAAGGACATCGCCGCCCGCCTGAGCGCCGGACGCGACGGCAGCGGCGCACTGTTCATGCGCGGCATCGAATTCGCCGCCGCCGGCCTCGTGCTGCTGTTCGGCGCAGGCCTGTTGTTGGGTTACGTCGCGGCCGAACGGACGACGTGTTTTTGAGCGGCAGGTGTTGTAGCCCGGATGGAGCGAAGCGCAATCCGGGACAGTGCCGCCGTGGAGGGGACCCCGGATTACGCTTCGCTCCATCCGGGCTACGGTTTCACGAACTCACACCGGCAGAAACTGCTTCAACGCCGGCATGAAGAATATCCCGAGATTGATCGCAAAGCCGATGCTCCAGAGGATCGAGCGCAGCGTCGGGCGGTTGCCGAGATAGGTCAGCACGTAGGCGATCCGCACGATCAGGAACAGCACCGCGAGCTCGTCGATCAGGCGCTGCGGCGAGTCCCGGAATTCGGCCAGCAGCACCGCAAAGGCGAAGAACGGAAAGGTCTCGATACCGTTCTGGTGGGCGCCGAGCGCGCGCTGCGCGATGGCGTCTTCGTAGAAGGCGGGATCGCGCGGGCGTGAATTGTCGAACCCGCGAAACCTGATCCATTTGACCGAGACGATCGTCACCAAATAGAGCAGCAATGCTCCGAAGACGCACCATTCCGCGAGTGTCATCTTTCCTCCCCCGCCTCGGTGCGACCCTAGCGAAACCGGCCTGATCTTGACAAGCTCGGGGCAACGCGCGACCCAACGAGGCATGACAACCCTAGCCCCTCTCAAGACCGCGATGCCGGCCACGCAGCCCGCCCCCTCGCGCGTCGGCGTGCTCCTGGTCAATCTCGGCACGCCCGATACCGCCGACGCGCGCGGCGTGCGGGTCTATCTGAAGGAGTTCCTCTCGGACGCCCGTGTCATCGAGGATCAGGGCTTGATCTGGAAGCTGGTGCTGAACGGCATCATCCTGCGCACCCGCCCCCGCGCCAAGGCGCGCGACTATCTCAAGATCTGGAACACCGAGAAGAACGAGTCGCCGCTCAAGACCATCACGCGCTCGCAGAGCGACAAGCTCGGAGCCATGCTGTCGGACCGCGAGCAGGTGACGGTGGAATGGGCGATGCGCTACGGTAACCCCTCGATCAAGTCGAGCGTCGATGCGCTGATTGCGAAGGGCTGCGATCGCATTCTTGCCGTACCCCTCTATCCGCAATATTCGGCTGCGACGTCGGCCACCGTCTGCGACGAGGTGTTTCGCGTGCTTGCGCGGCTGCGCGCGCAGCCGACGCTGCGGGTGACGCCGCCTTATTACGAGGACGAAGCCTATATCGAGGCGCTCGCCACCTCGGTCGAGACGCATCTGGCGAGCCTGCCGTTCAAGCCGGAGCTGATCGTCGCCTCCTTCCACGGCATGCCGAAGGCCTATGTCGACAAGGGCGATCCCTATCAGGACCAATGCGTGGCCACGACGGAGGCGCTGCGCCGCCGGCTGGGGATGGACGAGACAAAGTTGCTGCTGACCTTCCAGTCGCGCTTCGGATTCGACGAGTGGCTGCAGCCCTACACCGACAAGACCATGGAGCGTCTGGCGAAAGAGGGCGTGCGCCGCATCGCGGTGATCACGCCGGGTTTTTCCGCCGACTGCCTCGAGACGCTGGAGGAGATCGCGCAGGAGAATGCCGAGATCTTCGAGCACAATGGTGGCGAGCAGTTTTCCGCGATCCCCTGCCTCAACGACAGCAACCCCGGCATGGATGTGATCCGAACGCTGGTGCTGCGCGAACTCCAGGGCTGGATAGAGTGAGCCTGGATCCGAGGAGCGCCCCATGAACCGCCGCGAGGTTCTGGCGCTTCTTGGGGTGGCCGCTGCGCTGCCGGCCTCAGTGCTGGCGCAGCAGCCGACGCGCCGGCTCGGCGTGCTCTCGGTCACGGCGGCCGACGATGCGATCGGGCAGACGCGTAGCGCGGTCCTGGTCCAGGCGCTTGCCGGCCATGGCTGGAAGGAGCGCGACAACCTCAAGATCGATTGGCGCAACGGCGGCGGCGACCGCGCACGGATCGCGCAATTCGCTGACGAACTCGTGGCGCTCAAGCCCGACATCCTGCTTGCGGTCGGCACGCCCTCGGTCGAGGAGCTGCGCCGGCGCACGACGACGATCCCGATCGTTTTCGCCGTCGTCACCGATCCGGTCAGCCAGGGCTTTGTCCAGAATCTCGCCCATCCCGGCGGCAATGTCACCGGCTTCACCGATTACGACGGCCCGCTGGCCGGAAAATGGCTCGAGATGCTGACGCAGGTCGTGCCAAGACCGTCCCGTGTCTTCGTGGTCTACAATCCCGCCACCGCGCCGTTCGCGCCGCTGTTGCTGGGTACGATCGAGGACGCTGGCCGCGCGCTCGATGTGACGGTGGAGCCGGCGCCGATCCATGACACGGCCTCGATCGTCGCCCTGGCTTCGCGGAAAGACGGCGGCCTGCTGGTGCTGCCGGACTTCTTCACCCTGTCCAACCGTGCGCTTCTGCTGGCGGCCATCAATGAAGCGCGCGTGCCGGCGGTGTTCTGGAGCCGTACCTTCGTCGACGAGGGTGGCTTGATGTCCTACAGCACCGACAGCGCCGAGCAGCTCCGCCGCGCCGCCTCCTATATCGATCGCATCCTGAAGGGGGCGCGGGCGGCCGACCTGCCGGTCCAAAATCCAACCACGTTCGAGCTGGCGATTAACTTGAAGACGGCCAGGGCGATCGGCGTCACGCTTTCGCCAAGCCTGCTCGCAACCGCGAACGAGGTCATCGAGTAGGATTTGGCTGCGACCGCCGGCACGGCCGGATTCGTTAACGTCGTCGCTAGGTCTGCTCCAGCACGCTTTCAAGAGCGCCTCGCAAATACATAATCGCGACCATTCCCTCTCCCGGCGTCTTGTGTAGAATCCTGCCGATGCCGAAATCATCTACGACCGCTGAACACTGGATCCTTTACCGAACGCTTTACTGAACCCTTGGGGTCGTGATCCCGACCAATGACAGCGCGGAAAAGGGCCTTTTCCAACAATCTTTTCCGCCTTGGAGGAAATATGAGCGGTTTCGACATTTTCGCGATTGTCCTGGTTTTGCTCGTCATCGTCACGCTGGTGGCCGGCGTAAAGACGGTGCCGCAGGGCTATGACTGGACCATCGAGCGGTTCGGCAAATACACCCAGACGCTGAGCCCCGGGCTCAATCTGATCGTGCCCTATTTCGATCGCGTCGGACGCAAGATCAACATGATGGAGCAGGTGATCGACATTCCCGAGCAAGAGGTGATCACCAAGGACAACGCCACCGTGACCGTCGACGGCGTCGCCTTCTTTCAGGTGTTCGACGCCGCCAAGGCGAGCTACGAGGTCTCAAACCTGACCCAAGCCGTCACCGTGCTGACCATGACCAACATCCGTTCGGTGATGGGGGCGATGGATCTCGACCAGGTGTTGTCGCATCGCGACGAAATCAACGAGCGCCTGCTGCGTGTGGTCGATGCCGCCGTCTCGCCCTGGGGCCTTAAGGTAAATCGTATCGAGATCAAGGACATCGTGCCGCCGGCGGACCTCGTCGAAGCCATGGGCCGACAGATGAAGGCCGAGCGCGTCAAACGCGCCGACATCCTTCAGGCTGAAGGTGCACGCCAGTCCGAGATCCTGCGCGCCGAGGGTGCCAAGCAGGGCCAAATTCTCCAGGCGGAAGGTCGACGCGAGGCCGCCTTCCGCGACGCCGAAGCACGCGAGCGGTCGGCGGAAGCTGAGGCCAAGGCGACGCAGATGGTCAGTGAAGCCATCGCCAAGGGCGACGTCGCGGCGCTGAACTATTTTATCGCCGACAAGTATATCAAGGCGTTCGGGCAACTGGCTGAATCGCCGAACCAGAAGGTCATCATGCTTCCGGTCGAAGCCATGAGCATGCTGGGCTCGCTCGCCGGCATCGGCGAGATTGCAAAGGCAACGTTCGGTGAAAGCGCGGCGTCCGCGGCCGCTGCCGCCCGCCGCGGCTCGGTGCCGACGACCGGCAGCACGCCACCCGCGGTGCCGCCGCGTCAGGGGTAAAGCGCATGCCCCGGAAAAGTGGACACCGGTTTTCCGACAAGGGCATGCGTCATTTCAAAGAGGTCGTGTCATGACCGACATGTTCGTATCGCTCGGCACCTGGAACTGGCTGATCTTCGGCTTCATCCTGATGGCGCTGGAGGTGCTGGCGCCCGGAGTCTTCCTGTTCTGGCTCGGGCTCGCCGCGTTGCTGGTCGGCCTGATCTCGTTCGGAGTGGCGATATCCTGGCAGATCCAGCTCGTGATGTTCGCGATCTTCGCCGCAGCGGCCGTGCCGGTGTGGCGCCGCCTCGCCCGGCCGAAGCCGGATGCAATTGCCGCCAGTCCCTTCCTCAACAAGCGCGCGGACGCGTTGCTCGGCCGCGAGTTCACGCTGGAGAAGCCGATCGTTGACGGCAACGGCACCATGCGTATCGGCGACACGGTCTGGCGCGTCGCAGGCCCCGATACGCCGGCGGGCACGCGTGTGAAGGTGGTGCAAGTGGATGGCGCGAATCTGACGGTGGCGGCGGCGTAGCTGTTGCCTCCCCGTCATTGCGAGCGAAGCGAAGCAATCCAGACTGCCTCTGCGGAAAAATTCTGGATTGCTTCGCTTCGCTCGCAATGACGAGCTTGTCGGGACGGCATCGCCAGACTTACGCGCCGCTCTTGCTGCGCCACCTCTCCGCCAACCTATGCAGCGGCATGAACGTCTCGCACAATTCCCGTCCGAGCGCCGTCAGCCCGTAACCGCTGGCTTCGCCGAGCGCCACGAACCCGGCCTCGCGTAAATCGTCCAGCCGCGCCTGCAGCACCGTCGGCGAGGCCTCGTCGCAGGCGGTGCGCAATGCGCGCGAGGTGAGGGGGGCATCGCGCAATTCCCACAGGATCCGCAGGCTCCAGCGTCGTCCCAGGAGGTCGAGCAGCACCATGATCGGCCGCCCGGTGCGCGAGCCACGGACGCCGCGCGATCTGGAAGTGGTCTGTTTCGCCATTGTCGGCCTCTTGCGTGTCGCTACAAATAGTGTAGCGTAATGCTACAGTAAATGTAGCAAGGAAGGCGGCCGATGTCCCAGGCCACGCCGCGCATTGCCCCGCTCACCCCGCCTTATCCCCCGGAGATCCAGGCGCAGTTCGACCGCATCATGCGCGGTGCGCCGCCGCTGCTGCTGTTCCGGGTGATGGCGGGCCAAACCCGCGCCTGGGACAAATTTCGCGCCGCCGGCCTGCTCGATCCCGGCCCGCTCTCGTTGCGCCAGCGCGAGATCGTCATTGACCGCACCTGCGCGCTGAACAAATGCGAATATGAATGGGGCGTGCACGTCGCGATCTTCGGCGCGCCGGCGGGGCTTACCAATGACGAGGTGCGTGCGACCGTGCAGGGCGATGCGGCGTCATCGTGCTGGTCCCCGGCCGAGCAGGCGCTGATCGCAGCCGTTGACGCGCTGCATCACCGTGCGTCGCTTGACGACGCCGAGTTCGCCGCGCTGTCGGCGCATTACGACGAGGCGCAGATCCTGGAGATCATGCTGCTGTGCGGCTTCTACCGCACGGTCTCGTATCTGGCGAACGGACTGCGGTTGCCGCTGGAGGAGACGGCGGCAAGATTTCCGGCGTAGCTTTAACCGTCGTCATTGCGAGCGTAGCGAAGCAATCCAGAGTTGAGCCTCCCCTAAATCGGTGGACACCTATAGCTTAGACAGCAAGAGGTGTCAGATGACGAAACGGCAGCGACGTTCTTATTCGGACGAGTACAAGCGGCAGGCAGTTGATCTGGTTTTGTCGAGCGGCCGCTCGGCGAAGTCGGTATCGAAGGAGCTCGGGCTTGACGGCTCCGTGCTGAGCCGATGGGTGGCGGAGCAGGGCACGGCGAGAGCCGGCGGCAGCGCCGTGGCGCCCACATCGCAAGCGGCGGTGCCGTCGGCGGACCAAGCTGACGTGATTGCGCGGTTGCAGCGGGAAAACGAACAGCTGCGCTTGGAGCGCGACATTTTAAAAAAGTCGATCGCGATCTTTGCTGGACCCCGGACATGAGGTTCCGTTTTATCGAGGATCGCCGCACGGACTATCCGGTCAAGGTCATGTGCCGTGTGCTCGGCGTCTCGCCCGCGGGCTACTATGCCTGGCGGTCGCGCCCGGAAAGCCTCCGGGCCTTGGCTAATCGAGCGCTGCTGGAAGGCATCCAGCGGGTTCATCGCGATAGCCATGGCCGCTATGGCAGCCCGCGCATTCATGTCGAACTCAAAGCCCAGGGACATCATGCAAGCCGTGGCCGGATCGAGCGGCAGATGCGCCATCATGGCATTCGAGCCATCTCGGCCGGGCCGCGACGATGCCGCACCACCGACAGCGGGCATGGCTTCCCGATCGCGCCGAACCTGCTCGGCCGGAACTTCTCGGCCGCCATGCGCAATCAGGTCTGGCTCGCTGACATCACCTTTGTCTGGACCGACCAGGGCTGGTTGTATCTGGCGGCCGTCATGGATCTGTACAGCCGCCGTATCGTGGGCTGGGCCATGGACGACCATCTGCGCGCAGAACTGCCGCTCGCCGCATTACGAATGGCGATCAAGGCGCAAAGACCAGGTCCCGGGCTGATCCATCATTCCGATCGCGGCACACAAGGCGGATTCAAACGGTCGTCGCAACACCAGTTACTTTCACTCATAACAGAAGATCGTCAAGCGCCTCCGCCGGCGTTTTCCAGCCTAGTGTCTTCCGCGGTCGGGCATTGAGGGCCGCTGCCACAGCGGATATCTCTTCGGCGCTGTGGATGCTCAGGTCCGTGCCTTTCGGGAAGTACTGCCGCAGCAGCCCGTTGGTGTTCTCGTTAGTGCCGCGCTGCCATGGGCTTTGCGGGTCGCAGAAGTAGACCTGGATACCCGCATCGATCTTGAGACGATCGTGCTGAGCCATTTCGGCTCCCTGATCCCAGGTTAGCGAACGGCGCAGCTCTTCGGGCAAAGTGATGATGGTGCGCGTGATCGCGTCGCGCACGGCTTCGGCCCCATGTCCCGCAAGGGCTGGCCCGTTCTTCGCGCGCGGAGCTTCGCCATGCCCCGCCAACCGTGGAAGGTGCAAGAGCATCGTAAAGCGCGTCGTGCGCTCGACCAGCGTGCCGATTGCCGAGCTGCCAAGACCGAGGATAAGGTCCCCCTCCCAATGTCCCGGCACTGCTCGATCGGCAGCTTCAGCAGGGCGCTCACTGATCATGATCTCCGGCGAGACAAAGCCCTTGCCTCGCCTGCGTACGCGCGCTCTGGGCATCCGTAACACACGCCCTGTTCGCAAGCAGGCCGTCAGCTCGCGGCGTAGCGCGCCACGGCCCTGAACGAAGAGGGCTTGATAGATAGCTTCGTGGCTGATGCGCATCGTCTTGTCGTCCGGGAAGTCGATCGGCAAGCGTCGAGCAATCTGCTCAGGGCTCCAGGCTTTGGCCCATCGCCGATCCTTGCGCTGGCCATGCCGCCGCCCCTTCCACGGAACGGCGGGACCAGGAACGGGAGCGCCGGTCGGGGCTACGACGCCGCCAGCAAGTCTTTCCTCCACATAAGTGCGCAAGGTTGCATTGAGCGCAAGCTTGGTCGGCTTAGGCCGGCGGGCGGATCGATCCGCATGCCATTGGGCAGTTATTGCCCGATACTCCAACCCGCCGCCGCGAGTGGCCGCGTTGCGCCGCAGTTCACGGGAGACTGTGGAAGCAGCCCGCCCCAGGCGACGTCCAATCTCCTGTATGGAATGGCCCTGCACCTTGAGAAGTGCGATCTCCTCGCGCTCATTCAACGAGAGATACCGCCCGGACAGTGCCTTTGCCGAAGATCTGAACATCGCTGGTGGCATGCCGCCCGCCTTTCGGAATAATCTGCTTCCGACAGGTTGTGACAATCCGGCTTCGAGTGCAGCATCTTCGCTGCTTAACCCAGCGGCAATCGCCCGCCAAAATTTATTCTGTTCATCGCGCCCGGCAACAGAGGGCCGTCCTGGCGACGGCAATGGGGCTCGTCCTGACCGCGCCGATCTGCGCCTTACAACGTTCATCGCAACCTCCAAACTCCTGGTGTTGCGACGACCGTTTGAATCCGCCCAATACGCTTCAACCGAGTACCGCCAAGCACTGCAAGCCGCCGGCTTCCGGCCTTCAATGAG
>NZ_JH600073.1:3705764-3819901 GCF_000244935.1 Bradyrhizobium sp. WSM1253 | reverse complement strand
TAATGAGACCCGCAATGAAGCCGAGCGCGACATCTTCGCTTACGTCGAAGGCTTCTACAATCAGACCCGAAGACACTCGGCCATCGGCTATATCAGCCCGGTCGAGATGGAGCTAAAATCGGCTTGATCCATGTCCACTTTTTTGGGGGAAGATCAGTCTGGATTGCTTCGCTACGCTCGCAATGACGGAGGAGATGGGCCCCCTACGCCACGCCCGCCCGCAGCAGATCGTGCAGGTGCACGATGCCCACCACCTTGTCCGCCTCGGTCACCACCAGCGTCGTGATCTTGCGGGTGTTCAGCACCTCGATCATCTCGGTGGCCAGCATCGAGGGCGGTACGGTTTTCGGCTGCCTGGTCATGATGTCGTCGACCGACGCCGTCAGCAGGTCCGGGCGCATGTGGCGGCGCAGGTCGCCGTCGGTGATGATGCCGACGGCCTCGGCCGCATCGTTGATGATGCAGACGCAGCCGAGGCCCTTGGCCGACATCTCCATCACCGCGTCCGACATTTTCGTGCCGAGCGGCTTGACCGGGATCTCCGCGCCGGTGCGCATGTAGTCGCGGACGAACTTCAGCATCGCCCCTAACTTGCCGCCGGGGTGGAAATGCGCGAACTCCAGCGCGGTGAAGCCGCGGCCTTCGAGCAGGGCGATCGCGAGCGCATCGCCGATCGCGGCCTGCATCAGGGTCGAGGTGGTCGGCGCCAGATTGTGCGGGCAGGCCTCGCGCGCCTTCGGCAGCTCGATCACGATGTCGGCCGCTTGTCCGAGCGAGGACGCCGCGTTCGACGTCACCGCGATCATGGGGATCGCGAACCGCGCGGAATAGTTCACCAGCGTCTTCATCTCCGGCTGCTCGCCGGACCAGGACAGCGCCATGATGACGTCGTCGGTGGTGATCATGCCGAGGTCGCCATGGGCGGCTTCGGCGGTGTGCACGAAGAAGGCGGGCGTGCCGGTCGAGGCCAGCGTTGCCGCGATCTTGCGGCCCATATGGCCCGACTTGCCGAGTCCGGTGACGATGACGCGGCCCTTCGCGTTGCGGATCAGATCGACCGCCTGGGCGAAGCTCGCGCCAAGCGGGCCGCGCAGGGCGGCGGCGAGCGCGTTGATACCGCCGCTCTCCGTTTCCAGCGTGCGGAGTGCGGATTCGACGCTGTCGGGAATGGGGCCGGATGATTGGGTCATCAGCGGTTTCGAACTCGGCATGTTCTGGTCCAGGGAGGAGGGGCGTTCGTCCGTTGGCGCCTGCTTAGCACGCCACGGCCTTCGAGGCGACGAGGGCGCCCCAACCCTCAACCGGTCGTTAACCATAATTGTTTTAACTCCATTAACGATAGTTCCCGCCGATCGGCTGGATGATCGCGAAAGTGTTTGATTTCGTTGGAGTTCTTCCATCGTGGGGTCGTCTCCAGGCACGAGCCGGAGCAAGCGCGCGCATTTTCTGCGCGCGGCTTTGCCGTGCTTTGCGCTGACGGTCCTCGGAAGCGCCCCCGGGGCGGCCCAGAGCCTCACCCCCGATCTGTTCAGTCCTAACCGCGGTGGCTTCGCATCGCCCGACACGCTGCCGACGCGCCGGACCGCGGGCGTGCCGCAGGCACCGTCGGATGCACTGCCGACGCTGCCAGATCCCAATGCCGATTTGCGCAAGCGCCAGCAGGCGCCGGCGCGCCCGGGCCAGAACCCGAACAGCCAAAACCCGACCAACCCAAACCCGACCAACCAGGTCCCGATCTACGGCCTGCCTGCCGCCAATGGCGCCAGCGCCTCCGGCTACGATTCGCTCAACCGCAAGCGACAGCAGCCGAAGCTCTATCCCGGACAGCCGAAGCCGAAGCGCCCGGTCGGCCCCGGCTCGCCGGTGCCGCCGGCAACGCCGGAGCGAACGCTCGGCCCGCCGCGCATCGCGCCGCCGCCCTCCGAGACCGCGCACAAGACACCGGTGCCGCCGGCGCTGGCCGGCAACGTGCCCGGCCAGCCGCTGCGCCGCCGCCTCAAGCTCGACGAGGATGCGTTCGGCGCGGTCGGCGACTATGCCGGCAGCTTCCTGATCAAGGGCGGGCTCGAGCTCTCCACAGGCTACGACACCAACCCGGCGCGCTTGAACAAGCCGGTCGGCTCGCCGGCCTATGTCGTCGCGCCCGACCTGCTCGTGGCGTCCGATTGGGAGCGCCACGCGCTGGTCGCGGATCTGCGCGGCTCGTTCTCGGGCTACACCAACAACATGCCGGCGACGATCGACGGCTTTGCCTCGCCCTCGCCGGTCGAGGTCGACCGCCCCGATTTCACCGGCCATGTCGACGGCCGCATCGACGTCAATCGCGATCTCAAGCTGACCTCGCAGCTGCGCCTGCGGCTCGCCACCGATAATCCCGGCAGCCCGAACGTGCAGGCCGGCCTGCAGAAATTTCCTGTTTATGCCACCTATGGCACGACCGTCGGCTTCGACCAGACCTTCAACCGCTTCCAGGTCGCGGCTGGCGCGACCGTCGATCGCACCGCCTACACCAACTCGAAACTCACCGACGGCTCGACCTTCAGCAACGATGACCGCGACTTCAACCAGTATGGCGGCGTGGGGCGTTTCTCCTACGAATTGAAGCCGGGCTTGAAGCCGTTCGTCGAGATCCAGGGCGACACCCGCGTGCACGACCAAGCCGCCGACCGCAACGGCTTCTTCCGCGATTCGAACGGCGGCTACGCCAAGGTCGGCACGTCCTTCGAGTTCTCGCGCATCCTGACCGGCGAGGTCTCGGTCGGCTATTCCGCACGCAACTATGTCGATCCGCGCCTGAGCCAGCTCTCCGGCTTCCTGACCTCGGGCTCGCTGATCTGGAACGCAAGCGGCCTCACCACGGTGAAATTCGCCACCGACACGCAGATCGCCGAGACCACTATCCCCGGCTCCTCCGGCGTGCTGGTGCATACCTACGCCGCCGAGGTCGATCACGATTTCCGCCGCTGGCTCACGGCAGTCGGCAAATTCACCTACGGCACCTACGACTACCAGGGCCAGAATCGCAACGACAAGACCTACTCGTTCGAAAGCAACCTGATCTACAAGCTCAACCGCAACATCTGGATCAAGGGCACGCTGCGCCACGACATCCTGGATTCGAACCAGGCGGGGTCAAGCTCGCAGGGCACGGTGGCGATGGTCGGGGTGAGGCTGCAGAATTAGCGCGTGTGGCCGTTGCCATTGGCGATACCAAGCCCGAGGTGTCGTCCTGGCGAAAGCCAGGACCCATTACCCCAGGGAGTAGTTTGGCGAAGACTCGTCGTTTGGTACTGCGACCGGCCAACGATCGAGGGATCACGCGGTATGGGTCCTGGCTTTCGCCAGGACGACAGCGGATTTATTGCCTGACTCCGAGCTTGCGCGGCTCGCGCAAAGTTCAGCGCGGCAGATCCGTCTTCCCCATCAGGAACGTATCGATCGACCTGGCGCACAGCCGGCCCTCGCGGATGGCCCAGACCACCAGCGATTGGCCGCGGCGCATGTCGCCGGCGGTGAACACGTTCGGGCGTGAGGTCTGGTAGTCGAGCGTGTTGGCCTTGACGTTGCCGCGCGGGTCGAGCTCGACCGACAGCAGCTTCAAAAGGCCCTCGTGCACGGGATGGACGAAGCCCATCGCGAGCAGGACGAGGTCGGCGTCGAGCTCGAACTCGGTGCCGGCGATCGGCTTGAACTTGTCGTCGACGCGCACGCAATGCAGCTTCTTGACCTTGCCGTTATCGCCCGAAAACTTCTGCGTCAGCACGGCGAATTCGCGGACCGCGCCTTCGGCCTGGCTCGAGGACGTCCGCATCTTCAGCGGCCAGTTCGGCCACGTCAGGCCCTTGTTCTCGTGCTCGGGCGGAGCGGGCATGATCTCGAGCTGGGTCACGGAGAGCGCGCCCTGGCGCAGCGAGGTGCCGATGCAGTCGGATCCCGTGTCGCCGCCGCCGATGACGACGACATGCTTGCCGCCGGCCAGAATCTCCTGGACGCCGTTCAACGGTTCATTGGACACGCGGCGGTTCTGCTGCGGCAGGAAATCCATCGCGTAGTGGATGCCGGCGAGGTCGCGGCCGGGGATCGGCAGGTCGCGCGGGGCTTCGGCGCCGCCGGTCAGCGCGACGGCGTCGTACTCGTTGAGCATCTCGCGCGGATCGACATTGCCGTCGACGCCGACATGGCTGTTGTAGTGGAAGGTGACGCCTTCGCCTTCCATCTGCGTGACGCGGCGGTCGATGACGCCCTTTTCCATCTTGAAGTCGGGGATGCCGTAGCGCAGCAGGCCGCCGGCCTTGGCGAACTTCTCGAACAGATGCACGTCGTGGCCGGCGCGTGCGAGCTGCTGCGCGCAGGCCATGCCGGCCGGACCCGAGCCGATCACCGCGACCTTCTTGCCGGTCTTGTGGGCGGCGACCTCGGGCTTCAGCCAGCCATTGTCCCAGGCGCGGTCGACGATCGCGCATTCGATGGTCTTGATGGTGACGGGGTTGTCGTCGATGTTGAGCGTGCAGGAGGCTTCGCACGGCGCCGGACAGATGCGCCCCGTGAACTCCGGGAAATTGTTGGTCGAGTGCAGATTGCGCGAGGCCTCTTCCCAGTTGCCCTGGTAGACGAGGTCGTTCCAGTCCGGGATCTGGTTGTTGACCGGGCAGCCCGGTGTACCAGGCGAGACCGAGCCGGTGCCGTGGCAATAGGGAATGCCGCAGTTCATGCAGCGCGCGGCCTGGTCGCGCGTTTCCTTTTCGGAGAGGGGAACGACGAACTCGTGGAAATGCTTCACGCGCTCGGCGACCGGGGTGTACTTGCGGTCATGCCGTTCGATTTCGAGAAAACCCGTGATCTTGCCCATTAAACCCGAAGTCCCTGCCGCTTAAATTCGTTTGCTTTCTCTCCCCTCATCCTGAGGAGCGGCGCGCTTGGCGCCGCGTCTCGAAGGATGAAGGCCCCCGCTGTGGTTTCATGGTTCGAGACGCGCTTCGCGCTCCTCACCATGAGGCTTTTCTTAGCTAAGCCCCGATCGCGATTTTCGGCTCGGCGTCCGCGTTGGCGGCCATCTCGCGCAGCGCGCGCCGGTATTCGACCGGCATCACCTTGCGGAATTTGGGCAGCCAGTCCTTCCAGTTGGCCAGGATGTCGGCAGCGCGCCTGGAGCCGGTCGCCTTGGCATGGCGGGTGATCAGGACATGCAGCCGCTCGACGTCGGAGGCGAGCAGGTCCTTGAACACGTCGACCCGGCCGTGCGCCTCGAGGTCACCGGAGTGGTGATAGGTGCCGGCGTTGATCAGCTCTTCCGACAGCACCGGCTCGAGCTCGACCATCGCCATGTTGCACAGCCTGTCGAAGTCGCCGGTCTCGTCCAGCACATAGGCGATGCCGCCGGACATGCCGGCCGCGAAGTTGCGCCCGGTCTTGCCGAGCACGACCACGATGCCGCCGGTCATGTATTCGCAGCAATGGTCGCCCGCGCCCTCGACCACCGCCACGGCGCCGGAATTGCGCACGGCAAAGCGCTCGCCCGCGATGCCGCGGAAGTAGCACTCGCCTTGAATGGCGCCGTACATCACGGTGTTGCCGACGATGATGCTCTCTTCCGGCACGATGCCGCTGTTGGCCGGCGGCTTGACGATGATCTTGCCGCCCGAGAGGCCCTTGCCGACATAATCGTTGGCCTCGCCTTCGAGCTCGAAGGTGACGCCTTGCGCCAGCCACGCGCCGAAGGCCTGGCCGGCGGTGCCCTTGAGGCTGACATGGATGGTCTCATGCGGCAGGCCGGCATGGCCGTAGATCTTGGCGACCGCACCCGACAGCATCGCGCCCGCGGAGCGGTTGGTGCTGTTGATCTTGGCCTCGATCTTCACCGGCGCACCGCGGTCGAGCGCAGGCGTCGCCTGCTCGATCAGCGTGCGGTCGAGCACCGCTTCCAGATGATGGTTCTGGCGCTCGGAGTGATAGATCTTCTGGCCCTTCTCTTCCTTCTGCTTGACGAACAGCTTGGAGAAGTCGAGGCCCTTGGCCTTCCAGTGCGCGACCAGCTTGGTCTGGTCGAGCAGCTGCACCTGGCCGATCATCTCGTTGAAGCTGCGGAAGCCGAGCGAGGCCATGATCTCGCGGACCTCCTCGGCGACGAAGAAGAAGTAGTTGATCACATGCTCGGGCTGGCCGGTGAAGCGCTTGCGCAGGACCGGGTCCTGGGTCGCGACGCCGACTGGGCAGGTGTTGAGGTGGCACTTGCGCATCATGATGCAGCCGGCCGCGATCAAGGGCGCGGTGGCGAAGCCGAACTCGTCGGCACCGAGCAGCGCGCCGATCACGACGTCGCGGCCGGTGCGGAAACCGCCGTCGACCTGGACCACGATGCGGCTGCGCAGCCGCTCGCGCACCAGCGTCTGGTGGGTTTCGGCGAGGCCGATCTCCCACGGTGATCCCGCGTGCTTGATCGAGGTGAGCGGCGAAGCGCCGGTGCCGCCCTCGAAGCCCGCGATGGTGACATGGTCGGCGCGCGCCTTGGCGACGCCCGCGGCCACCGTGCCGACGCCGATCTCCGAGACGAGCTTGACCGAGACCGCGCCGTCGGGATTGACGTTCTTGAGGTCGTAGATGAGCTGCGCCAGATCCTCGATCGAGTAGATGTCGTGGTGCGGCGGCGGCGAGATCAGGCCGACGCCCGGCGTCGAATGCCGGACCTTTGCGATGGTCGCATCGACCTTGTGGCCGGGCAGCTGGCCGCCTTCGCCGGGCTTGGCACCCTGCGCCATCTTGATCTGCATCATGTCGGAGTTGACGAGATACTCCGTGGTGACGCCGAAGCGGCCCGAGGCGACCTGCTTGATCGCCGAGCGCATGGAATCGCCGTTCGGCAGCGGCTTGAAGCGGTCGGCTTCCTCGCCGCCCTCGCCGGTGTTCGACTTGCCGCCGATCCGGTTCATGGCGATCGCGAGCGTGGTGTGCGCCTCGCGCGAGATCGAGCCGAAGCTCATCGCGCCGGTGGCGAAACGCTTGACGATGTCCTTGGCCGGCTCGACCTGGTCGAGCGGCACCGGCTTGCGCTTCTCTTCGTCCGCGTTCTTGATCCGGAACAGGCCGCGCAGCGTCAGGAGACGCTCCGACTGCTCGTTGAGGATCTTGGCGAAAGCGCGGTAGCGTTCCAGCGAATTGCCGCGCGCGGCGTGCTGCAGCAGCCCCACCGACTCGGCGGTCCATGCATGGTCCTCGCCGCGGCTGCGATAGGCATATTCGCCGCCGACATCGAGCGAGGTCTTGTAAACGAGCGCATCGCCGAACGCGTCGGCATGACGGCGCACCGCCTCTTCGGCAATCTCGCCAAGACCGACGCCCTCGACGCGGGTATGCGTGCCGGCGAAGAATTTTCCGACGAATTCCGCCTTCAGGCCGATGGCGTCGAAGATCTGCGCGCCGCAATAGGATTGGTAGGTCGAGATGCCCATCTTGGACATCACCTTGAGCAGGCCCTTGCCGATCGACTTGATGTAGCGCTTGACGATCTCATAGTCGTCGAGCGAGCCGGGCAGGCGGTCCTTCATCGCGATGATGGTCTCGAACGCCAGATACGGATTGATCGCTTCCGCGCCGTAGCCGGCCAGACAGGCGAAGTGATGCACTTCGCGCGGTTCGCCGGATTCGACGACGAGGCCGACCGACGTGCGCAAGCCGGTGCGGATCAGATGATGATGCACGGCGGCGCAGGCCAGCAGCGACGGGATCGGAACCCGGTCGGTGCCGACCATGCGGTCGGACAGGATGATGATGTTGACGCCCTCGCGCACCGCGCTCTCGGCGCGCGCGCAGAGCTCGTCCAGCACCTGGTCCATGCCGGCCGCGCCGAGGCCGGCGTGGAAGGTGGTGTCCAGCGTGCGCGACTTGAAATGCGACTCGGCGACCTCGGAGATCGAGCGGATCTTTTCGAGGTCCGCGTCGGTCAGGATCGGCTGGCGTGCTTCGAGGCGCTTGGTGGTGGCAAGGCCTTGCAGGTCGAACAGGTTCGGCCGCGGTCCGATGATGGAGACGAGGCTCATCACCAGCTCCTCGCGGATCGGGTCGATCGGCGGGTTGGTGACCTGCGCAAAGTTCTGCTTGAAATAGGTGAACAGCGGCTTGGCCTTGGCCGACAGCGCCGAGATCGGCGTGTCGTTGCCCATCGAGCCTGCGGCTTCCTCGCCGGTGGAGGCCATCGGCGTCATCAGGATGGTGATGTCTTCCTGGCTGTAGCCGAACGCCTGCTGGCGATCGAGCAGCGACAGGTTGGAGCGCACGCCGGTGGTCGGCACCTTCGGCAGCTCTTCGAGCACGATCTGGGTCCGCTCCAGCCACTCGGTGTAGGGATGGCTCCTGGCGAGCTCGGCCTTGATCTCGTCGTCGGGGATGAGGCGGCCCTGTTCGAGGTCGACCAGCAGCATCTTGCCGGGCTGCAAGCGCCACTTGGTGATGATCTGGTCCTCGGGAATCGTCAGCACGCCCATCTCGGACGCCATCACGATGCGGTCGTCCTTGGTCACGAGATAGCGCGCGGGACGAAGGCCGTTGCGGTCGAGCGTGGCGCCGATCTGGCGGCCGTCGGTGAAGGCGATCGCGGCGGGGCCGTCCCACGGCTCCATCAGGGCGGCATGATATTCGTAGAAGGCGCGGCGCTTCTCATCCATCAAGGGATTGCCGGCCCACGCCTCCGGAATCATCATCATGACGGCGTGTGGCAGCGAGTAGCCGCCCTGCACCAGGAATTCGAGCGCGTTGTCGAAGCAGGCGGTGTCCGACTGGCCTTCGTAGGAGATCGGCCAGAGCCGGTTGATGTCCTTGCCGTACAACTCGGAGCTCACCGAGGCCTGGCGCGCCGCCATCCAGTTGGTGTTGCCGCGCAGCGTGTTGATCTCGCCGTTATGCGCGATCATGCGGTAGGGATGCGCCAGCGACCACGCCGGGAAGGTATTGGTCGAGAAACGCTGGTGAACGAGCGCCAGCGCGCTCTCGAAATCCTTTTCGTGCAGATCGGGATAGTACTTGCCGAGCTGATCGGCGAGGAACATGCCCTTGTAGATCACGGTGCGGCACGACATCGAGCAAGGATAATAGCCGGCGAGGCCGCGGTCGCGGCGCTGATAGATCGCTTGCGAAATCGACTTGCGCAGGATGTAGAGCCGGCGCTCGAAATCGTCCTCGGTCTTGGCGGTGCCGTTGCGGCCGATGAACACCTGCATGCAGGCGGGCTCGGTCGGCTTCACGGTGACGCCGAGCGAGGAATTGTCGGTCGGCACGTCGCGCCAGCCGAGCAGCGTCAGGCCCTCTTCCTTGATCTGGTCGGCGATGATGCTCTTGATGACGTTGCGCCAGGCGGTGTCGCGCGGCATGAACAGCGCGCCGATGGCGTATTCGCCGGGATTGGGCAGCGCGAAGCCGAGTTCCTTCGCCTTGCGGCTGAAGAAAGCATGCGGGATCTGCACCAGAATGCCGGCGCCGTCACCGGCGCGCGGGTCGGCGCCGACGGCGCCGCGGTGCTCGAGGTTGCACAGGATGCTGAGCGCGTCCGCGACGATCTCGTGCGACTTCTTGCCCCTGATGTTGGCGATGAAGCCGACGCCGCAGGAATCCTTTTCCAGGCTCGGATCGTACAAGCCTACGGCCGGCGGGCGTGAATTGTGTTCCTGAATCGGATCAGTCGTTTTCGAGGCGACCGTCGCCGACAGTTGCTCTGCCACGATGTTTCCGCGCTCGACTTGCGACCCGTTCATGTCCTCGTCCTCTCCATGCGGCAAGCTGCCTCACCGCCATCTTCGGCGCACCTTGGGCGTCCCGCGGCACCCGCTTCTGGGTCACCGCTCGTCCGCTCGCGAGCCGCATTTTCTTAAATTCAGGCCAAGGCGTTCTTCGTCCCCGAGAACGGCTTTGCCTGTTGCCTTCTTGGCGCTCGAAAGCACCGACTTTCGTTGCAATCCCTATGCCGGAACCGCAAGCAAAATTGAGACAGTCTTCCTGTCCTAACCGCCACCTTGCCAAATTTTTGTCTATCACACAAGCGCGCGCAAGTCCCGATTCCCCATAGATCAATCGATCCCTTTGCAAAAGTTGCGCGGCCCCGCTTTTGAAGCAAACGCGCCCTGATCCGGCCCCGCCGACGCCGGAATCCCCAATGAAGCTTCTGATCACCCCTTCGGAAGCCGCGCCACGCCGCAAGAAGCGAAAGAGTGCGATCCATCCGGGGGCCTGACAGGAGCGTCTCGATCATGAAGTTTTTCACAGGATGGATGGCTGCCGCCGCGCTGGCGCTGGCCGCGACCGCCGCACAAGCGCAAGTTCCAGCGCGAGGGGCGATGATCGCGGTCTCGGATTTCGACGGGCCCTATGCGCCGCCGGAGGCCGCGCCGCCCCCGCCGCCGCGCTATGGCTACGAAGAACGCGGGCCGGCCCCGGTGCTGCTGCCATCGACCGAGGTCTACGCGGTGCTGCGCGAAAACGGCTTTTCTCCATTGGGCATCCCGCGCCTGCGCGGCGGCGTCTACACCATCGCGGTGATTGACCGCCGGGGCGAGGACGGCCGGCTGGTGATCGATGCCCGCGACGGAAGGATTTTGCGCTTCATGCCGGCTGCCGACGCCTACGGTATGGCGCCGGGCTACGAGCAGCCTGCGGTTGCGCCTTACCGCCCGCAAAGCGCGCTACCGCCGCCAACCATGATCCGCAATGGTCCGCCACGCCCACCGGCCCCGATCCCACATGTCGCCAGCCGCTCCGTCCCGCTCCCGAAGGCGGCTCCGCCACGCGAGGCGCCGGTCGCCGCCAAGCCAGCCGAACCCGCGGCGGCGCAGGCAGCGCAGGCTCAACCTACCACGCAGACCGTGGCGGCCGTGCCGACAAAGCCCGCTGAGGTCCCACCGCAAGCCGCCGCGCCGACCGTAGGTCAGGCCAAGCCTGCCGCGACGATCCTGCCGACACAGGAGATGCCGGCGGCACAAGGGCTGGACTAAGCGTGGGCGTTTGATGCGGTGGCCCGCATCACACCAACGGTGTCGCCCTGGCGAAGGCCAGGACTCATACCGCGAGGTCCCTCGGTTATTCGTGGTAGGAGTACCGAACGGCAAGTCTTCGCCACACTACTCCCTGTGGTTATGGGTCCCGGCCTTCGCCGGGACGACATAAAAAAACGCCCCGGGGCACCGGGGCGTTTTCGCAACTTGGAAGTGGCCGACGTGATTTACGCGGCTACCGAGTTCTCGATCACCTGTGCGCCTTGCGCACCGGTGTTGATCGCGATCTGGCGTGGCTTCTTCGCTTCGGGAATCTCACGGACGAGGTCGACGTGAAGCAGCCCGTTCTCGAGCGAGGCGTTCTTCACTTGCACGAAGTCGGCAAGCTGGAAGGCGCGCTCGAAGGCACGCGCGGCGATTCCGCGGTACAGCACTTCGGCCTTCGAGTTCTCGTTGGCGACTTTCTCGCCCTTGATCGTCAGCGTGTTTTCCTTCGCGACGATGGAGAGCTCATCCTTGGCAAAGCCCGAAACCGCAACGGTGATGCGGTAGTCGTTCTCGCCGGTGCGCTCGATATTGTAGGGGGGATAACCGGGGCTGCCGTCCGAACCGGCCTGGTCAAGCAGGTTGAAGAGGCGGTCGAAGCCGACGGTGGAACGGTAGAAGGGGGTCAGGTCGTAGGTACGCATGGTCAAGTCCTCCATTGAGCGACTGTTGGTAACCCGCCCGCCAATCGGGCCGGGCTTTCGTCTGTGTGCAGCCTGATGTTCCGGTTCCGAAACACTGGTAGCGGCCTGCACCAAGGTGATATGGGTTGAGGAGAACGGCGTTCAAGAGGGCGGATACTTAGCCTTTTCGGCGCTCCCGCCCCCTGATTTGCAGCACTTCGTGCCCAAGCCCTCCCCATCATGACGCTGGTCTCGATACCATCCAATCCCGTTCCCGAAGACGTCGTCAGCGGTACCATCAAGACCCCCGATGGCGTCGAGCTGCGCTTTGCGCGCTGGGCGCCACCGGCGAACCGCAAGGGCACGGTCTGCGTCTTCACCGGGCGCAGCGAGCAGATCGAGAAATATTTCGAGACCGTGCGCGATTTGCGCGACCGCGGCTTTGCGGTGGCGATGATCGACTGGCGCGGGCAGGGCCACTCCTCGCGCCGCCTGCGCGATCCGCGCAAGGGCTATGTCCGCGACTTCGCCGATTTCGAGATCGACGTCGAGACCTTCGTGCAGCAGGTGGTGCTGCCGGATTGCCCGCCGCCCTTCTTCGCGCTCGCCCACTCCATGGGCGGCACCGTGATGCTGCGGGTGGCGCATGCGGGCAAGCGCTGGTTCGACCGCATGGTGTTGTCGGCGCCGATGATCGACCTACCCGGCCGCGCCACCTCGTTTCCGGCGCGGGCTCTGCTGAAGACAATGCGCGTGTTGGGGATGGGCGGCCGCTATGTCCCCGGCGGCAGCGACCAGATCACCGGGCTCAATCCCTTCATCAACAATCCGCTGACCAGCGATCCCGTGCGCTATGCGCGCAATGCCGCCATCCTGGAGGAGGATCCGACTCTCGGGCTGGCGTCACCGACGGTCGCCTGGGCCGATACCGCTTTCCGCGCGATGAACACCTTCAGGGGCAAAAACTACCCGTCCGAGATCCGTCAGCCGATCCTGATGCTGGCGGCCTCCAGCGACACCGTGGTCTCGATCGCGGCGATCGAGGAGTTCGCCTATCATTTGCGCGCCGGCTCCCATCTCGTGATCGCCGGCGCCAAGCACGAGATCCTCCAGGAGCAGGACCGCTACCGTTCCCAATTCTGGGCCGCCTTCGACGCCTTCGTGCCGGGCACGCCGCTGTTCAAGTGAGGATTTGAAGTGAATGGCTGCTGCGCGCGAGGTGCGCTCCCTCGCCCCGCTTAGTTCGCAAGACCCTCATGGTGAGGAGCGCGGAACGCGCGTCTCGAACCATGAAGGCCCGGCTCTCGCCCGCGGCCATCGTTCGAGACGCCTGCTTTGCGCGGGCTCCTCAGGATGAGGGCGGCCTGCTTAGGACAGAGCTCGACTACAGCGTCTTGAGATACTCGATCAGATCGTAGCGCTCGTTGTCGTCCTTGAACACGCGGCCGATGACGCCGGGACGTTTTTCCTCGCCCGGTTTGCGCTCGAAGGAATGGCCGAGCACGCTGTTGCCCTGGATCGGATCCTTGTCCGACCCCGCCGAGAACTCGGTTTCACCCGTCTTGCACTTCTCGTTGGCGGTGACCGCAAAGCCGACGGTTACGGGATCATAGTCGCGGCGGCCCATGCAGAATTTTTGCGGGCGCTCGCTTGCAGGCTTCAGCAACCAGTAGAGAGAGGGCACCGAACCGTTGTGCAGATAGGGCGCGGTGGCCCAGATGCCGTTCAGCGGCCGTGCCCGATAGCGTGCTCCCCCCACCGGATTGAGGCAGTTCTTGCGCGCGAGATTCCACAATTTCGCCCGCTCGGCGTCCGGTGTCTTCTCATCGTCCATCCATTTGCGGGCAACGAGGTCCACCACCGTCATGAGCCCGAGCGCATACACCATCTCGGTCGGCGAGCTCTCGGTCGAGACGTCGCATTGCCACCATTTCTGGAGGTCGGCCGTATTCACCTTCAGGAAGCCGGGCAAATCGACGATCCTGTTGCTGAGCACGAGCGACTGTTCGGGATCCGTCTTGATCTCGTCGAGGGGGATCGTCACCGCGTTCAGCACCTTGCTGTCGCCGCTCGGCTCCCAATGTCCCGAAGACCAGAAAGCCGGGGTGTCGATCGCCGGCAAATGGCATCCGGAACACATCTCAGCGTAGATCTTGCGGCCATTGTCGACCTTCTTCTGATCGAGCCTCCAATTGTCGCCGAGGATTTGCGAGGGCCATTTCGGCGCCAGCAGGCCGGCGAACTTCGGACCGGTGGAGGGATTTGCCGTCTTGAACGGATCTGGCCCCCTGAGCATGTCCTCGATCCAGCCGAGCGTGTTGATATGAACCGAGGAGCGCCACAACCTGTCCTCCGGGTAGGCGTCGGACAGGTTGAGCAGCGCCGTCACGCCGAGGGCTTCGCCCGCGTTGCGGATCAGCGGCTGCTCGATCGAGGCGTCGTATTGGGCGAACTTGAACCAGGGCACGGTCCAGATCGGGGGATAGCTGACCGGGGCGTCCTGGGCGTGCAGGTTCTTTTCGAATCCCTTGATCCCGCTCAGCGCGAGATCCTGTGAAAAGACCTGATTGCCGATGCGATTGAGGGCGTCGAGGCGACCAAACCCTTCCTCGGTGTCACTCTGCTGTCTGCCGTTCCAGGTCTTCTTGCCTTCAATCGTCTTTTGCTGAGTTTGCGCCCAGTCGATCAGGAAGTTGCCGATCGCGCTGAGCTTCTGCTTGAGCGCGGCGCGGTCAGCCTTGCTGGCATCGGGGCCGAGCACGCGATCAGCGAAGCGCTGGAAGCGGAACGGCACGTAAAGCGTGTAGGCGATCGACAGGCCGGTGGAGAGTTCGAGCTTCTTCAGATCGGTCATGGCCGGACCGCCGTCGAAACGCACGTCCACGCCCTGGTAGTGGATCTGGCCGGTATGGCAGGCCGCGCAGGTCAGTCCGATCTTGTCCTCTTCGCGACGGCCCGTCGCGGGATCGCTGACCCCGGTCATTCGTGCGAAGCCGACCGGCAGGCCGTCGACGTTCTCCGCCGGCGTCCACCTCGTCGACCAGTCCGGCACCTGCGTCGTCTCGTAGACATTGGCGTAGCCGAAGCGGCGCAGTGACGTCGCGTCGGTCTGGATCGACTG
This sequence comes from Bradyrhizobium sp. WSM1253, assembly GCF_000244935.1. Classification (NCBI taxonomy): domain Bacteria; kingdom Pseudomonadati; phylum Pseudomonadota; class Alphaproteobacteria; order Hyphomicrobiales; family Nitrobacteraceae; genus Bradyrhizobium; species Bradyrhizobium sp. WSM1253. Next base: position 3,805,139 of record NZ_JH600073.1, on the reverse strand, counting down.
CGGGCTCGGGATGAACCCGAAGCGCTCGAGATAGGCGCTGTCCGTCATCATGCCCGGCCGCGAGAACAGATGCAGGCGCGGCTGCTCCAGGGCCATGAACCATTCATAGGGCACCGGGAAGGTCGCGGTGCCCTGGCTGGCATGGTGAAACCAGTGCCTGTCCTTCAGCGACCAGTTCTGTTCGAGCCAAAAGGCCGCCTTGGTCTCGGGGACCGCGGGCAAGGGCGGCGGCAGGAGATTCACGAGAATTCCCTTTTGCGGCAGCATGGCGCGCACCTGGTCGGGGAATTCGGCGACCGCAACGAGCAAGGCGAGACCGAGGGCGACGAGCAGGGCCGCAACCTTGAGGGCGCCCCGCACCACGCGCTGGCAGATCGACAGCACCGGCTGCGAGACGAGCCGCTGATTGATGCGAGCAGGGAATTGCCGCTCGTTGAACAGAGTGCGCACGTCGGCCACGCTGAGATAGCGGTCCTCACCCGCGCCCTTGCCCACGATCTTCAGGAGGATCGGCCATTCGAACTTCATCAGCAGGGGGTAGTACCAGCGCGCGGCGCTGCCGGCGCGCTTGAGGTTGTCGCGCATGAAGACGCCGATTTCCGAGGCGTTGAGACCGGGCTCAGAGCCGCCGCCGTTCGGATCCTGGTAGGTCCGGCCGAAGCTCGCAAACCGCGCGAGCTCGTCCTCATCGACCGTGCCGTCGACGCCGAGGACGCGTGAGCCGGCACCGCGCTTGTCGAGAGGGCCGCCACGCAACGCGTCGAGCTGCGCGCCGGAAAATATGCTCTTCAGGATGTGACCAAGACCGTTGGCGATAAGCGCGACGCCGCGGACCTGGATGCGGGCCGAGACCTTCTTCAGCCCGGTCTCGCCGCTTGCATTCGCGATCGTTTGCGACAGCGTGCCGAGCGGGACGGTTCCGCCGTCAACAAACCCTTCGCCGACGAGGCCGCGGAGGAATGGACACGGATTGTTCGGCGAGACCTGGATCGAGGGGGCGAAGGGGGGCTTCGGAGCGGAGTCATGCATGGCCCAAAATCCTGAAAACGGCGAATCGTGAAATACAGACGCGGCGATAGAGCGCGGAAAGTCCTGACAAACCGACAACACGTTATACTACTTCAGCGTGTAGCGGAGTGTGGCTGAATTCACTGTCGTGTCAATAAAGGCGGAGGGGACATTGCCGCGTGGCCGCGGCTGGCCCTCAGGATTCGGCGACGCGTTTGACGTCACTCGAGACCAGGGTCAGTTTCCCGAGCGGCACGCCCGCATTCAAGAGTCCGGCGCGGTAATGGGCGAGGTCCTCGGGCCGCTTCCAGTGGAAATTGCGCAAATGGCGGTCGACATTGAGTGTCGGGTAATTAGCCATGAGCACGCGGGTCGCCTCGACCGCCTCGTCGCCCCGCCCCAATTGCGCCAGCGCCGCGGCGCGGATTGCCAGCGCCTGCAAATGGTTCGGGTTGATGTAGAGTTGCTCTCGAGCCCATGACAGGGTCGCGTCATATTGGCCCAGCAAATAATGGCTGAAGGCGTTCAGTGCGGCCCATTGGTAGCGCGGATCGCTGTTGTCGCGCTGTGCGGCCATCGAGAACAGCTCGATCGCCTCGCGGTGCTCGCCGACGGCGAAATGGCAGATGCCGAGCACGCCGCGCGCGCCGTTGTCGTAGGGGTTGAGCGCGACGGCGCGTTTGGCGGCATCCATCGCGGCCTCGTAATGGCCCTCCAGCGCGTGGGTCCAGGACAGGATCGAGAACGCAAATGACGAGCGCGGGTCGAGCCGGACGCTGGTTTCGGCAAGCTTCATCGCCTCGGCCCACATCTCGCGCGTGCCCTTGACCCAGCCGAAATGGATACTCTGGATCTGGATCGTGGCGAGATAGGCATGCGCAATCGACAGCTTGGGCTCGAGCCTGATGGCCTCCCGGAACAGGTCGACGGCGATGGCCAGGTCTTCCTTGGTTTGCCGATAATAGTGCGACAGCCCTTTGAGGAAGCGGTCCCAGGCGGTGACGTCGGTCGACAGCCGCGCCGGCGCCGAGGCCTCGGCCCGGACGATCTCGGTGGCGATGGCGGCGGACAGGTTGGTAGTGATCTCGTCCTGCATCGCGAAGAGATCGCCGATGTCGCGGTCGTAGCGGCCAGTCCAGAGCTGCTCGCCGGTCTCCGGCGCGATCAGCTCTGCGGTGACGCGGATCTTGGCTCCGGCACGCCGCACCGAACCCTGGATCAGATAGCTAGCGTCGATCTCCCGCGCGATCAGGCGGGTGCTGACGTTGTTGCCCTTGAACACGAACGTCGAGTTGCGGCTCAGCACGCGATAGAAGGATTGCAGCGACAGCGCGTGAATCAAATCTTCGGTCAGGCCATCGGAGAAATACTCGTCCTGGGCGTCGCTGAGATTGGCAAAAGGCAGCACGCCGACGATCGCGGTGCGGTACTGCTGCGAGAGGGCGGATGCCTCCCTCAGCGCGGGCGCAAGCGCCGGTGCACCCTCAGGCGTCCAGGTCCAGACCCCGATCGGATCCTTGATGTTCTTGAAGCGGTGGTTGCCGGCATCGACCAGCGGCACGGTGAGATGCTTGCCGGCCTCCTTGTAGGCCTTGGCCGAGATCGCGAAGCCGCCGGGGCTCGCCACGGCTTCGAGGCGGACGGCAATGTTGACATCGTCACCGAAGACCTCGTCCTCGTCGGCGATGACATCACCCATATGGATCCCGAGGCGGAACTGCATGGCGCGATCGGCGGGCAGATGGTGATTGCGCTCCGCCATCAGCGTCTGCATCGCGATCGCGGCCTCGGTGGCGCCGACGATCGAGGGGAATTCCAGCAGGAAGCCGTCGCCGGTGTTTTTGACGACGCGGCCGCCGTGATTGAGGATGATGGGGTGGATCGCGCTGCGATGGGCCTTGAAGGCGGCATGGGTGCCGGCCTCATCGGTGCCCATCATGCGCGAATAGCCGGCGACATCGGCGCAGACGATGGCGGCCAGACGTCTTTCCATATTCCGGAGCTCCAAGAGACTTGGAAGAGATCGAGGACCGGCCACGGCGTGGCCGTCGCCTCGAATCCCGCGTTCAAAGAACCCGTTCCTTATAGAGCAGATGAGGCCGAGCGAAAGTACGAACCGCATTGCAAATTCGAGGTAAATCCTCGGCAATCCCGGCAGTGGACGGGGACGAGCGAACCCACTAAGCCGGCCTCTTGGGCCACGGTTGGGCGGCGGAGGTACGTCACACATGCTGGGCATTCACGAAATCTGGCTCTTCGTCCTGTCGGGCGTGCTGCTCAACATCACGCCGGGGCCCGATACGGTCTATGTGATCGGCCGCAGCATGCAGCTGGGCTGGCGAGGTGGCGCCGCGGCCGCGCTGGGCATCAGTTGCGGCTGCTTTTTCCATGTCGCGGGCGCCGCGATCGGGCTTTCGGCCCTGCTGACGGCCTCATCGACCGCGTTCTCGATCCTGAAGCTGGTTGGAGCGGCCTATCTCGTCGTGACCGGGCTTCAGATGCTGTGGTCGCGCCCGGTGCCGGCCTCGGCCATCGACGAGCCGGTGCAGAGCTCGCTGCGGAGGGTATTCCTCCAGGGCGTCTTCACCAACGCGCTCAATCCCAAGGTCGCGCTGTTCTTCCTGGCCTTCCTGCCGCAATTCGTCGCAGCCGACTCGGCGCACAAGCCGCTCGCCTTCCTGACGCTCGGCCTGATCTTCATCTGCACGGGAACGCTGTGGTGCCTGGTGCTGGCGGCGTTCGCGGCAAGGGCCGCCCACCGCCTGCGGAGCTCCGAAGGCGCGATCGCCTGGGTCAACTGTGCCCTCGGCGGCCTCTTCATCTATCTCGGCGTCCGCGTCGCCATGCTGGAGACGCGGTAACTTCTTTTACGCGAATTCCTTCAGCAGCGCGCTGCCGGCGAGATAGAGGCCGAGCAGGATCATCGCGATCAGGAACCAGCGGCGAAACGCTTCCGCCGGCATCCGCGCCCGCACCGTTTGGCCGATGTACATGCCGGCAAACGCGCACGCCATGCCGACGGCGCCCGGCACCGCATTGGCCGGCGTCAGCAATCCGCCCGCGGTGAGGTTGAAGGCGAGCGCCAATGTCGCCGTCGTGAAGAACACGCCGAGCGCCTGCACCAGCTCGTCCTTCTCCATGCCGATCGCCTGCATGAACGGCATCGAGGGGATCACCTGCACGCCGGTCGAGGCCGAGATCACGCCGGTGACCACACCGACGACGCCACCGACCCATTTCTCGTTCTTTGGCGCAACGTGAAACTGGAATTTGTTCAGCCCGATGATCGCGTAGATGACGAGCAGGACGCCGAGCACGATCGTGCCGTAGCGCGCATGCGGGCCGGTGAGCGCGCCGGCATTGAGCCAGCACCCGATCACGGTGCCGATCATCAGCGGCCACAGCCGCCGCAGGATGTCGCGCAAATGGGGGCCGACGAAAGTCTGCCAGATGTTGGTGACGATGGCGGGCACGATCACGATGGCGATCGCGCGGCTCGGCGCCATGCTCACGGCGAGCAGTCCCATGGACACCGTCGGCAGGCCAAGCCCGACCACGCCCTTGACGAAGCCGGCGAGCAGGAAGATGGCGGCGATGAGAATGAGGAGCGGGTCGATCATATCTGCACATTGACCGATGCCGCGCGTCGGCACAATCTGTAGCTTACGGAGAAAGCCTTCGTCTGGAGCGAAGGCTGGAGGGACCCGGGATGCGCTTCGACCTCGTCGACCTCCAGCTGTTTATCGCGGTCGCCGACCAGCGCAGCATCACCCGCGGCGCGGAGCGGTCGCATCTGGCGCTAGCCTCAGCCAGCGCGCGCATCAAGGGGCTGGAGGATGCGCTCGGCGTCGCGCTGCTCAAGCGCGGGCGCCGCGGCGTTGAGTTGACCTCGGCCGGCGAGAGCCTGCTCGATCACGCCCGTCTCGTCATTCACCAGATCGACGCCATGCGGGGCGATCTCGCCGGCTTTGCCAGCGGCGTGCGCGCGAGCGTGCATTTCCTCGCGAATACCTCCGGCCTCTCGGAGCATCTGCCGAAGGCGCTTGCCGGCTTCCTGCGCGAGCATCGCGACGTCGCCATCGACATCGAGGAGCGCGAGAGCACCGACATCGCGGCCGCGATCACTGCGGGCGCGGCCGATCTCGGCTTCGCAGCCGAGCACGCGCTGCCCGATCATATCGAGCGATTCGCCTTCAGCGAGGATCGCCTGACGCTGGTGACGTCCAGGCGCGGCCCGTTCGCCGGCCGCCGCGCGATCGATTTCCAGGAGGCGGGCGCTTGCGACTTCGTCGGGCTCACCAGCGCCACCGCGCTTCAGGTGCATATTTCGAAGCACGCCGCTCGGCTCGGCATGCGGCCGCATTACCGCGCACGCCTGCGCGATTTCGACGCGATCTGCCAGATGGTCGCCGCCGATGTCGGCGTTGCCCTGGTGCCCGAAGCCGCGGCCCGCCGCTGCGCGAAACTGATGCCGCTTGCCATGGTCCGCCTGCGCGATACCTGGGCCAACCGCAAACTCGTGATCTGCGCGCGAAGCTTCAAGACGCTGCCGCGCCCGGCAAAGATGCTGGTGGAGCATTTGCGGTCTGCGGCAGTGTGAGCTCTGCGCTACCTCGCGGTCTCCACGCCAGCGTCCTTGATCACCTTCGCCCATTTCTTGGTCTCGTCCGCGATGAAGCTGCGAAAATGCTCCGGCTCATCGCCGACAAGCGTCGCGCCCTGGGCGGCGAGCTTTTCCTTCACCGCGGGATCCGCCATCGCCTTCGTGGCGAGGGCATGCAGCGCCGCGACGATCTCCTTCGGCGTGCCCTTCGGCGCCACCATGCCGTACCAGTTCTCGATGCGCAGATCGGCAAAGCCGGCTTCCGCCGTGGTCGGCACGTCAGGCGCCGTCGGCGAACGCTCGGCGGAGCCCACCGCGATCGGCCGCAGGGCGCCCGCCTTGACCTGCGGCAGCAGCACGGGGAGATCCAGGAACGTCATCTGCACCTGCTGGCCCAGCAGATCGTTCACGGCGGGCGCCGCGCCGCGATAGGGCACGTGCACGATGCCGATCTTCGCCGTCAGCTTGAACAATTCGCCGGCGAGATGCGGCAGGCTGCCGGGGCCGGAGGAGGCGAAGTTGAGCTTTCCGGGCTGCGCCTTGGCGAGCGCGATCAATTCCGCGATGTCCTTTGCGGGAACGTTGGTGGCGACAACGAGCATTTCCGGCACGGTCGCCACCAGCGTCACTGGTGTGCGGTCGTTGAGCGTATCGTAGGCGACCCTCTCCATGCTCGGGCTGATCGCCAGCGCGCCGGCGCTGGAGATCGCGATGGTGTAGCCGTCGGGTGCAGCCTTGGAGACGGCATCGGTGCCGAGCACGCCGCCCTGGCCGCCGCGATTGTCGATCAGCACCGGCTGTCCTGACAGCTCCGACATGCGCTGGCCGATCACCCGCGCGATGATGTCGTTGGGGCCGCCGGCCGGGAACGGCACGATCAGCTTGATCGGCTTGGCCGGGAAGTTCTGGGCGCAGGCCAGTGTCGGAACCAGAAGCAAGGCGGCGAGAAGGAGCGTGCGCCGGTTGGTCATGCAGGCTCCTATATCGCCTATCCGTTGAGCAGTTTCAGTGCTTCTTCGTGAACCCTGGCGTCGCCGGCCGCGACGATACGGCCGCCGCCCTGCGCCGGCTTGCCTTCCCAGGTGGTGACGACGCCGCCGGCGCCGGTCACGATCGGGATCAGGGCTGCGATGTCGTAAGGCTTCAGCTCGGTCTCAACCACGAGATCGACGTGACCTGCCGCCAGCATGCAATAGCAGTAGCAGTCGCCGCCATAGCGCGACAGCCGCGCGCCCTGCTCGATGCGGCCGAAGATGGCGCGGTCGCGCTCGTTCATCAGCAGCGGGCTGGTGGTGTAGGTCGTCGCCTCCGACAGCGAAGCACAGCGCCGGACCTGGAGCCGGCGCTCGCCGGAGGGGCCTTTATAATGAGCGGAGCCGCTGTCGCCGGAAAAGCGTTCGCCGATGAAGGGCTGGTGCATCATGCCGTAGACCGGCGTGCCCTTGTGCAGGAGCGCGATCAGGGTGCCCCAGATCGGAAAGCCGCCGATGAAGGATTTGGTGCCGTCGATGGGGTCGAGCACCCAGACATAGTCCGAATCCTCGCGCTCGTTGCCGAATTCCTCGCCAACGATGCCGTGCTGGGGAAAGTTGGCCTTGATCAGACGCCGCATCACCGCCTCCGCAGCGCGATCGGCCTCGGTCACGGGGTCGAATTCCCTAGTCTTGCTCTTGTCCTCGATCGACAGCGAGGTGCGGAAGAACGGCAGGATGGTTTCGCCGGAGGCGGTGGCGAGCCGTCCGATGAAGGCGGAGAAATCGATCACCGTCACGGCGTATCCTCAAAAAGCGAAAGTCGGGTGAAGCTCACTCCTGCCTAGCTCAAATCGGAAGAATCGTGCAGCGCTGTCTTGCTTTTGCACCCTGGTATTTTGGATGCGGGAAGCATTCGCCTCGTCGAAGACACCCGCTGGGCAAATATCGATCATTGAGTTGAAACCTTAGTTCCGGGCCTGCCTTGTTCGTATGCAAATGACTATCAACCCATTGAATTTCCTTATCAAAGGAACTGAATCTGGGTTTCTCTGGAAGCAACCGAGCTATGTCCTCATTGCATGGGAAATCGCTCGAAAGCCCTTGCACTTTGTGCGTCGCGGCCGCATATTGTTGCGGTGCGGTAGCGCTTCTCGCGTTACTGCTGCCCTCCTTGGGCGTTTCCTCCCTAGACTTGGGCCGCTTCTTCATTAGAAGCGGCCCTTTTTTCTTTCAGCCTCTGCTTTCTCTCAGCATCGGCTTTCATTTCAATGCGCGCCGCGAAACGCGTTCGCGCTGATCGCACCCAACACAATCGTTAGAAGAAAAACGTTGCGCCTATTCCGCCGCGGCCTGGAACGGGCCGAGATCGCCGAACGGGACCGTAGTCGCCAGCACGTCGGCGAGCACGCCGAAGTCCGACGCCACTTGCGCAAAGCGTGGACTGCGCTCGCGCCGCCGCTCGTCCATGTAGATTGCGCGGTTGAGCTCGAGCTGCACGGCGTGCAGGCCACTGGCCGGGTTGCCGTAATGCTCGGTGATGAAGCCGCCGGCATAGGGCTTGTTGCGGCCGATCGAATAGCCGAGGCCGGCCATGGTCTCCTCGACCCGGTCGGGCAATAGCGGCGTGCAGCTCGTGCCGTAGCGGTCGCCGATCACGATGTCGGGCCGGCGCGGCTCGTCGCGGGAGACGCCGACCGAGGGCATCGAATGGCAGTCGACCAGCACGACGGTGCCGAACATCTGGTGCACCCTGTTGATCAGCCGGCGCAGCGCGCGATGATAGGGCTTGTACAACGTCTCGATCCGCCCCAGCGCGTCGTCGACCAGGATGCGCTCGCGATAGATCTCCTGGCCGTCGCCGACCACGCGCGGAATGGTGCCAAGTCCGCCGGCAACCCGCATCGAGCGGGTGTTGGCAAAGCTCGGCAGGCGCCCGGTGAACATCCGGGGATCGAGCTCGTAGGGCTCGCGGTTGACGTCGACATAGGAGCGCGGAAAGTTGACCCGCACGGTCGGAAAGCCGCGCTCGCTGAGATGGCCGATCAGCTCGTCCATGAAGGAATCTTCGGAACGCCGCAGCGTCGGCAGGTCGATCCTGGAGGCGCTGAGAAATTCGTCCGGATAGGTCGAGCCGGAATGGGGCGAGTTGAAGATTACCGGCGCGCGCCATTGCGCGGGCTCAACGATCTCGAAGGCTGGCGACTTGTCGCCGTCAAACCGGGTCATCTTCTCAGGCTTCGTCCCTTGGTGTCAGGCTTCGTCCCTTGGCAATCAGGCTTTGCCCGTTGGTATCAGGCTTCACCCTTGGCGCCGCACGATCCAACAAGCCCGGCACCGGCCTCAACGCATTGATTCGGCCGATCGGGCGGCTCTTATGTGTCGTCATTGTCCGGAATCGCAACCATCCTGCCAAGCGAAAAGATGAGATCTGTGCTGGAACATGTCTTAACCCTGCGGGCAGCGAGGTGGGGACCGGCAGGTACGGCTCGATTGCTTCGAACTGCTTTCAGGTTCACAAGGGGCCGGCAAGCACAGCCGGCTGAGGGTAAAGATTTTCACCCCAAATTTACCCTCCGTCGGGCTTAGTGACCTCTGCTGATATCCTCTGGGGATTCGACATTTCCGCCATGCCAAAGATCCTGCTCGCCGAAGACGACAACGACATGCGCCGTTTCCTGGTCAAGGCGCTGGAAAACGCCGGTTTTCAGGTCTCGTCCCACGATAACGGCATGGCCGCCTATCAGCGGCTGCGGGAAGAGCCGTTCGAAATGCTGCTCACAGACATCGTGATGCCGGAGATGGACGGCATCGAGCTCGCCCGCCGGGCCTCGGAACTCGACCCCGACATCAAGATCATGTTCATCACCGGCTTCGCCGCGGTCGCCCTGAACTCGGATTCGGACGCCCCCAAGAACGCCAAGGTGCTGTCCAAGCCTGTGCATTTGCGCGAATTGGTCAGCGAAGTGAACAAGATGCTGGCGGCCTAAATCGGCCGCCTTCCGTCCTTGCACCGGCTCCCCTGAGCCGTTATAGGGACCCGACCCGATCTAGACGACATCTAGGGCGCGTAGCTCAGCGGGAGAGCACTACCTTGACATGGTAGGGGTCACAGGTTCGATCCCTGTCGCGCCCACCACGCTTCGCCTTCGGCTTCGCGTGGCACAGCCTGGAAAATCACGGCGAAGCGTGTCCGGCGTAGCTCGAAGAGCGGAGACGGACTGGAGCGGCAGCCTCCTTAGCCGACATACCGCCGCTAAATCCCCCTATTTCAGTTCCGTATTCGCGACCGGAAGGATGGAGGCGACGTGCCAGCCGTCCGCATCCTGAACGTAGGTCTGGCTGATCAGAAACGTATTTTGTTGTGGCGGCTTGCCCGGAAGGCCGCGCGTAAAGACGATCGGCACGAGGACCTGCATGACCTCGTTCGAGATCACGGCGACGTGGAATTTCGACATGTCGGGCTCGAGGTGCCAGGTGCCTTCGTAATACGCCTTGAAGCGGTCGGCGACCGCATCGCGCCCTCTCGTCTCTATGCCTCTCGCAAACAACAGCGTGCTCGGCGAATTCCAGAGCATGGCTTTCACATCGTTTGCGCTATGCGCATTCTGCGCGGCAATGAACTTGTCGAAGATGGCTCGCGCCTCGGCATCATTTGCGGCAGCGCGCGCAGGTCCGGCTGGCCAGAACGTTGCGGCGAAAAACAGCGCTGCGGTCATCACGGCAAGATGGGGGCGTCGCGCAATCGGTCGTGACCCGGCGCTGGCCAAAAACTTCCTGGGAAGGATCATGTTCACCTCGTTGTTTGCCGGCTGGCGTTTTGAATGCTGGTTGTCATACCATTGATCGCTTCGCTGATTTTTCAGGATCGCGCGATCAGAGCTCACAGCTGCATCACAGATGCGTTGGATCAGGCTGTCGGATGCCGCGGGACGTAACCGGCAAGCTCTCGCCGCCGGCGTCAAGTTGAGTTATCGTCTTGCAGTGTCATTAGCTCGGATGACATCCGGGCCACGATGCCGCCTGGCGCGATCCGGCCACATCACGGTGAAGGGAATGCGCACCATGCGAGGGAGCTGTCTTGCCGTGGCGATATTGTCGCTGATGGCGTCGCGGGCCGACGCAGCCATCATCGACTGGCAGGCTGAGCTCCAGCGCTGCCGCGCGCTGCGCGAAAACGTGGCGCCACTGCTGCAGGCCGGCCAAGGAATATCCGCAGTCGGCCGCTCCAATACGGCCGTGCGCCGTTGCATCTGGATCCAGCGCCGGGCGGTGCGCAAGAAAATCCCCGGCGCGGAGACCTGGTAGCTACGCAGACCGGGATCTGCCCATCTCTGAACAGACGTGTCCGAAAAGACGTGTCTGCAAAAAACTTGCCTGAAATAGACTTGCCTCAAATAGACTTGGACCCGCGCACGATCGTCTCCATAATCGACGCGGAAAGTGCATTGCTGCGGCAATCAACCCGCCAACAAAAATGCGGCACACTGCAAGGGAACTGGAGACGCCGATGTTCAAAACCCCGAGTCCGAAATTCGTGATGGCGCTCGCCGTCGTCACAGGCCTCGCGATGGCGCAAGCCCACGCGGATTCGTCGCTGCCGGTGGGACCGAAAGTCGGCGATCAGGACCTGTCCGGCTTTTATCGCTGGCTCCAAGCCCTCCCAGAAAGCCCCGGCGTGATGCTGCGCAGGGAGGCGATGCTTGCGCAGCCGGAGATCACGAGCGCCGGTGTCGCCGAGCGCATCCTCTACACGTCCACGGATGTGCGCTGGCACGCCGGTATCGTGCCGGTGAGCGGTACGGTCTATCTGCCCAAGGGCGAGCCGCCGGCCGGAGGCTGGCCGCTGGTCGCGTGGGCGCACGGCACGCTCGGCGTGTCGGATTCCTGTGCGCCGTCCTGGACCGGGCACAAGCCGCGCGATGCCACCTACATCCAGCGCTGGCTCGAGAACGGGTTTGCGGTGGTGGCGACCGATTATCAGGGGCTCGGCGGCGCGGGGCCGCATCCTTATCTGATCTGGGAGGCGGAAGGGCGCTCCGTGCTCGACGGCGCGCGTGCTGCGCTCGCCGCGTATCGCGACAAGCTCGCTTCAAAGGTTTTCGTCACCGGACAATCGCAAGGCTCGGGCGCGGCAATGGGCGCGACTGTGATCGCGGAAAGCTACGCGCCCGACGTGCCGCTGATCGCCACCGTGGCGACGGGCCTGGTGTCCACGTTCCCCGATGGCCCCTATAAGCCGCCGCAGACGACCGCGATCGCTTCGCCGATCTATACGTCGCTGATGATGCTCGGCGGCTCGTTGCCGGATGGCGCGCCGTCCGCCGACGATCTCGTCTCCGACAAGGGCAAGCCGGTCCTGAAAGCGGCGCGTGAAAGCTGCACGCCTGAGATGCGCGAGGTCGCGCGCAAGGACGGCATTACCGCCGAGAACGTCTATGTCGAGCCCATCGCCAATGTGCTGGCGCGGTTGACGCCGATCACGGACATGAAGGCCGTGCGGCTGAAGGTGCCGGTGCTGCTCGGGACCGGTCTTGCCGATTCCACGCTGGTCCCGACACGGCAATATGCCGAAGTCGCGGCGCTGTGCGCGGCCGGCAACGAGGTGGTCTGGAAGACTTATCCCGGCGCGACGCACAATGGCGGCCTGAACGCGGCCTTCCCGGATGCGCTCGCGTTCTTCCGCGGCATGCTCGCCGGACAAAAGCCGCAGGCCAATTGCGCGGGAATTGCCGAGCCCGGCGCTCCGGGCGAGGCCGCGAAGGGCATCGCTTTCAACGATTAGCTCACGAGATACTTCTTCACCGCCGCCTCGTCCCACACAATTCCGTTGCCGGGCTCCTCGCCCGGCAGGGCAAAGCCGTCCTTGACGATCAGCCGCGTTGAAAGCACCGCGTCGGCCCAGTCGACATATTCGAGCCAGTGCGCGGTGGGCGTTACGCACAAAAGATGCGCGCTGACTTCCGAGAACAGATGCGTCGACATCTCGATGCCGGCGGCGTGCGCCAGCGCGGCGGCGCGCAGCCAGCCGGTGACGCCGCCGATGCGCTGCACGTCGGGCATCACGAAGTCGCAGGCCTCGGCGGAGAGCGCGGATTGCATCGCGAACGCGCTGTCGAAATTCTCGCCGATCTGGACCGGCGTGCGCAGCGCGTCCGCGATACGGGCGTTGCCCTCATAATCGTCGTGACGGATCGGCTCCTCGATCCAGGTCAGCCCCTCGTCGTCGAGCATCTCGCCGCGGCGGGTCGCCTCGGTCACCGTCAGCGCCTGGTTGTAGTCGCACATCAGCGTCACGTCGTCGCCGACGGCCTTGCGCACCGCGCGCACCACCTTGAGGTCTTCCCGCGCATCGGGACGGCCGACTCGGATCTTTGCGGCCTGAAAGCCCTCGGCCAGCAGCTTGTGGGCTTCCTCCACCGCGGCATCCGCCGGCATGATGCCGAGCCCCTTCGAATTGTAGGCCCTGACCGGTTTTGGCGCGCCGCCGAGCAGCCGCGCCAGCGGCAGGCCGCGTGCGCGTGCCAACGCGTCCCACGCCGCCATGTCGATGCCGGATTGCGCCAGCCGCTGCAGGCCGGCGAGGCCGAGCAGGGTGAAGCGCTGGGTCAGCTTGCGCTCGATCTCGAACGGCAGCAGCTCGTCGCCCGCAAGCAGCTCCGACATTTCCGCGACCATTGCCGTCAACGGCTTCAAGGCCGACGGCGTGATCGAGAACAGATAGGCGTGCCCTACGGCACCCTTGTCGGTCTCGCAGTCGATCAGCACCAGCGGCGCCTTGGCAACCGCACCGGTCGAGGTCTGGAGCGGCAGTTTCATCGGCACGATCACGGCGCGGGCAGTGAAGCGCCTGATGCGGATGGTCTCGGTCATTCGGATGATCTCCGGAAGTGAATGCAGGTTCGTGCCGATCTTAAACGTCTGTGATGAAACGAAAAGCCGCCGACCGCGACCACCATAAAATGGGGTTGCGCGGGAGTTGAAGCCGGCGTGAGAAGCCGAATTCAGTCCGGGCGTGCCCGGATGTTGCCAAGACGCAGGTGCGTCGCCTCTCCCGCTTGCGTGAGAGGTCGGCGCCGTCCGGGCGATGCGAAGCATCGTCCCGCGCGCCGGGTGAGGGCTTTCTCCTCTTGGGGGCTCTCGATTGCGGATGCACCGTCTCCCCAACCCTCCCCCGCAAGCGGGGGAGGGAGCGCACCTCTCCCTTCGATGCGATAAACGCCGACGCTCCCTCAAGCGGGCAACTGCCCTGCCCGAGTCAGCTCACCGCGCCGCGCCTTCCGTGAAGGCCGTCTCGATCACATCGCCGAAGGGTTGCCAGGAGCGGCCGTCGAACTGGACCAGCCGCATCTGCCTGATCGGCAGGTAGCTGTTCGGCGAGGTGTTCATCCTGATGTTGGGCAGCGCGACCGAGGGTTGATAATTCCTCAGCGAAGCCGCCTGACGCATGATGTTCTCGCGCGAGAGGTCATCGCCGCATTGCTTCAGCACCTGCGTCAGCGCCTCGGCCGCGGCATAGCCATAGAGCGCCGCGCTGCTGTTGGTGCTTTCGTCGTGATGGTATTTGTCCATGAAGGCGAACCAGTCCTTCATGGCGGGATCGTCCTTCCATGCGGGATCGCTAGGATCCTTCAGGAAGGCCGCCGAGATCACGCCGGAGGAATTCTCGAGGCCTGCGGGCGCCATCGCGTTGGCGATCGAGGCCGAGGCGTCGTTGACGATGAAGACCGGGCGCCATTTCATTGACGCTGCCAGCTTGATCACCTTGGACGCCGTCGACGGTACGCCGAGAAAGACGAAAATATCGGCACCGGCGCGCTTGAGGATCGAGACGTGTCCGTCGAGATGCTCGTCGGCAATGTCGAAGGCGATGTCGACGAGGACGAGACGGTTCAGATCGCCAAGGCCTTCCTCCATGCCCTTGAGAAGCGCACGCCCGAACTGGTCGTTCTGCCAGAGCACCACGATCTTCTTCCTGGGATAATAGGCCTGGAGATAGTTGGCGTAGATGCGCCCCTCCGACCGGAACGACGGCTGCCAGCCCATGGTCCAGGGAAACGCCTTGGCCTGGCTCAGCTCCTCGTCGCCGGAGGCGACGAACAGCTGCGGAATCTTCTTCGCGTTCAGATACCAGCGCGCGGCGAGATTGCCCGGCGTGCCGAACGAGCCGAACATCAAATGCACGTCGTCCGTCTCGACCAGCTTGCGGGTCAGCTCCAGCGCGGTCGTGGGGTCGGAATTGTCGTCGCGGGTGATGAAGCGGATCTTGCGGCCGTTGATGCCGCCGCGCGCGTTGACCATGTCGAAATAGGCAGCTTCCGCCTGGCCGATAGCGCCGAACTCCGAGAGCGGTCCCGAATACGGCATGACATTGCCGATGCGGATTTCGTTGTCGGCGGTGGGTTGATCGGCGCGCTCCCGCGACATCGCCCCGAGCGAGGCGTAGGAGATGATCAGAACGAACAGCAGCCTGCCGGTGACGCGCATGCTCGACACCTTGTCGTTGGCCCCCAACGAGGTCGGCTCAGTCCGCAGCAAGGCGATTGATCTACGTCAAGCGTTTGTCAAAGCTGTGGCCGGACGGCGGGCTTCTTGCCGGCCGAACGGAATGGCAAGCGTATTGACGTGCCGACCGTGGCGGGCCGTCCGCGGACCTCGAACTCGATCTCGACCCCGCGGTCGCGAAACCGGACGATACAGTGCAGGTTGCCGATGAAAAATGATTCTATCTGTGAAAGTTCACATTTGGGATAGCGGGCCTTAGTTTGGCTGGTGGTCAATATTGACCGGTGGCAGCAGAGCTTGCCGTTCCATCATGTTCCATCACCGCTCCCATTGGCATCCATCGATGACAGAGAGTATTGCGCTCCCGCCGGATCCAGGCAAGCCTCATGACCATTCAACGACCGCCTTGTCCTAAATGCCAGACGACAATGATGCTGGCGCGCATCACGCCCGGCTCCGCCGGTTTTGACATTCGTACCTTCGAATGTTCCGCTTGCGATTTCGTCGATCAGATCGCGGTCGATCTGGTCGACCCGATGAGATCGGCCCATACCTTGGCTTGGTTTCACAGCGAATTGCGGGCGCCTACGTAGGAACGCGCCCTACCCGGAACGATCGAGCGCCGAAAGCCTGGACGTGGGCGTTGGTTGAGAACAACCGATTGCAGCGCTCGGCTTGGCAGGTGCGGTGACGTGCTCAGTATGGATCGGTCCGACCTTGAGTGTTCCGCTCAGCGCTATTCTTCAGCGATCTTAGTGCTGCGCTTTGACAAACATGTCGAAGGAGGGTTTCCGAAAGACGGACGACCAATTCTTTCAAGTCCTTGTTCTCCTTTTCGAGAGAGTGGAGGGCGCGCTCCATTCGCAGTTCGTCTTCGAGACTCCGGGGCCAAAGGGTTGGCTGTCTTCGCTCGGTGATCATCCCTTCCTCCCAACAGCGCTACGTATCTCTTCGCGCTCTTTGGCATGACGCCCCCCAAAAAAACTACGTGCTCTCAACGACGATTCGCAGCTCAATATTGCTCAGCTTCGGCGGTTATCGCATTGGGTATCCGAAGGCTCGATTTGCCGGGGCGCTCTCAGTCGCCGCACTCGGATACGATGCTCCTTGCTACGAATCTCCTCGCTGTGAGGAAATGAGGCCTGCTAGGACAGCCATGTTGTCCAACCCTTCTACCTGCCGCCGGTGGTAGACGTAGTCACCCGAATATCCGCATCAATAATGCTTTGCCGACGGGAGCGGCGCGTATGCCGGTGAATGCACTGACGTAGTCACCGGAATAGAAAGCGCGAATGAGATCGATGCGCGTGTTCAGGGTTTCATCAAACCGGACCGCAAATCCATCCCCAGTTCGTCGCACGACCAGGGCAGCTACTTTTCTTTCCTGGAGGGTGCAATGAACCGCGGTCCCGACTGGCGGTGGCTTGTCGCTCACGAAGCGGGCGCCCGTGATCGACATGTCTGCCAAACGGTAGATGAACTGCCGGCCACCGAGATTGAAAAGAACCGGCTCATCTCGCTCGAACCGCTCGGCCTTCCGTCGCCGCGGCTGCTCGATCGACACCAAGCAGACGATCATCAGAATGATCGCGTTGTACAAACTCCAGGCGAGCGCCAGGCTGCCATAGGCGATCATGTCGCCTTGCACATGAAGCACGAAGGCATAGACGATACCCGCGAGCGTAATCGCCAGTGCGGTGCCGTATACCCTGAGCAGTGGCCACTCGATGAAGCGTTGATCGCGATCCCCGCCCTTTGCGGTGACCTTGAATTTGTGCCCCTGCGTCTTGAGCAGCCCCGCCGCCACGGCCTTGAGAACCGCCGGCAGTGCAATGTATTGAGCGACATCCGACATCACCGCCATGGAGCGTCCGCGGGAAATCCAGGCCATGGTGAGCGAATACCAGACATAGAAGGGTAGGAAATATCCGAGGAGTTCGAAAAGATCCGCCTGGACGGCTTTGACGCCGAAGAGAAGATAAAGGCTCGGAACGACGAGACCGAATACCTTGACGACATAGGTCGAGGTCCAACTCATGAATGCTTCGATGAGAGACAGCCTGTCGATAACATCCAGCTGCGATCTTCGGGAAAAAGGGCCACTTCGCCCGCGAAAGATCTGCATGAAGCCAAGACACCATCGGCTGCGCTGGGTGATGTACTCCTTGAGGCCCTCCGGGGCCAGCCCCAAGGTCAGACGTTCGTTCAGGTACACCGTGCCCGCGCCAATTTCCTTCAGCCGCAGCGTCAGCAAGTAGTCCTCCGTCACGGAGTCGGTCGGAAAGCCGCCAATTTTCACGAGGGATGAGAATCTGATGACCGACGACGTGCCGCAACAAAAAGCCACGCCCCAAGCGTCTTTCGATGGCATCAGAATATCGAAGAAGAAACGCTGCTCGTCCGGCCAGACCTTGGTCGCGGCCAGGTTGGTTTGGATCGGATCCGCATTGATGAAATGCTGAGGCGTTTGCACCACGCCTACGCGCTGATCGCCGAACAAGCACATCGCGCGGGCGAGGAATTCGGGCATCGGAACGAAATCGGCGTCGAGGATCGAAATGAAGTCAGGGGGATCGGCGAGCTCCGCCACATGCCGCAGGGCGTGATTGATGTTGCCAGCCTTGGCGTCGGTGTTGTCGGGGCGCGCCAGATAGCGGCAGCCGAGCTGGCCGGCAAGCTTTTCGAGCCAGTCACGCCGCCCGTCGTCCAGAACCCAGACACGGTAGTTGGGATAGTTCATTCCCGTGGCGCCGATGATTGTGCGCTCCAGGATCGACGTTTCCTCGTTGTAGGTGCAAACGAATACGTCGATCAGCGGAGCTTGCCGCCCGGCAAGCCACCGCCTGTTGGCTTCGACTTGCGGCGTACGATCGGTCGTGCGGCTGAGAAATACCAGCGACAGTGCACCCGCTGCAAGCGATGCAGCCTCGACGATGAGGAACAGAAATCCCACGGCGAAATCGGCGGTCCAGCCGACGGGCGGGACCGTTGCCGTCATGCGCCATCCAAAATAACGGAGCATGAGCAGCAACACGATTGAAATCATCAGCGAACGCGCCGCGGAGTTTTCGTGCCTGAGCCAGGGAAGGACGGCAACGCAGAACCCGAGCGCAATAAGGCCCGGCGTCAGCGCGGCGATCATGGCTTTCTCGCCGTGTCTGCCGAGAAGATGACGCGTCCGGTTCGCCCGACCGGACAATCGTTGGAGCCATCGTTGAGGTCGGGGACAGAAATCGTCGCGCGATACGGTTCCTTGCTCAGCGCATCGGGATTAATGGCGAGGTTCGCTGCGGCCCCTGCGGAGCCGGTGAGATTGACGACGGTGCCAGCCAATTCGGGCCCGCCGGCGCTCGGCCGGAAATGTGCGAGAGATCCCAGTTTCAGCCCGTTATACACGCTCTCAGTGACGTTCGCCGTCACCACGGCACCGGAACAATCGAGTAGACGGACGAGCGGTTGTCCGGCCCGGACGTCCTCTCCAGGCGCCGTCATGACCTCCCATATTCGGCCGGCGATGGGGAATTTGATGTCCGCCTCGGAGCGGCTGATGTAACGAGATCGTTCGGATTCAATCTCGCCGACGAGCCACGAGATTTGCGCATCAGCATGCGCTACGTCCGCGGTGAGCCCTTCAGCCCGCTGCCGCATTTCCTCCTCACGCTGCACCGAGCTCGGACGATCGTTGTAGCTGTCGCCGAGGAACGTGCCCTCGCGCGCGGCGGTGAGCTCAACCTGGGTTGCATCCAGGCGGCGGCGCGCGCCGATTTCGGTTTGCTGGGCAATGGTTTGATCCCGCGTCAAGCGCCCAAGCTCGACAGACGAAACGCTGCCCGATTTGATAAGCGATGAAGCTCGTTCCACCGCGGCCGCCGCCTCCTCGCGACGCGCTGCGGCGGCTTCGATTGATGTTTGGATTTCTGCGATGCGCGCCTCGAGCTGACGGATGCGCCCCGCTGTGAACAGGGCCGCCTGACGCGCCAGATCCTTCTGCGCCGCCTGGGCTGAAGCTATCTTCGAAACGAGGCTCGGCCTTTCGTTTTCGAGGCGAGACATCTGACTGCGTAGATCATCGAGCCGCACGCGGTCTCCGCGCGGATTGACGACACGAAGGATGAAAGTGCCCTCGCCGACGATGCCTAAATCGCCTGCCAGACTGGCCCCCGCTGAAATCTTCCCGTCGATCGGCGACCTCAATGTCACGAGCCTGGAATTGACGACGGCTTCGACGCTTGACGTCTGGAAAAGCGCCCTGAGCGGCAGCCAGCCGAATACTGCGACGATGGCGATGCCCGCTGCGGCCTTCACAAATCGGCGAAGCGTCCGGCTCGGCTTGGATTGCGCCAGATCCGCGGCCGCAGCGCCGCCAGTTGCCGGGGCATCGGTATTGCCGGGACTGAGACGCGCATCCAACGCGCGTTGCAAACCGTGCGCGTCATGGTTTCCGTCCATCGCGAGAGGCTTCGCGATATCTGGACCGCCGCTTTCGAGCGTCGAACCGAAACGCGTTTTGTTTTGCATCATACACCTGACAGCTAACGCGCAACCTCAGAGCGAGATGCCGTCGGCCGGACCCAAATGCAATCTTGGTGTTGAAACAGTTAGTTGAAACAAGAGAACTGTCTGCAATAGAGAGCCGCCAAGAGCCGCGTTGGCCGAACGGGAACAGGGTCGGTGCTACCGTTCGGCTGATAAGTTGACGAGGTGCAGCTTGGTGGCTTGGGCCGGCGCGGGCGAAGCCGGTGGCATTGCCTTCTCAAAGTCCGCGAGAATGCTGGCGCCGAGCTCCGAGGCGGGGATCGGCCGGCCGAAGAAGAAGCCTTGCACCTGATCACCCTCGGCCGCCTCGAGAAAAGCTGCCTGGTTGGCGGTTTCGACGCCTTCGACCGTGACGCGCATGTGCAGTTCCCGTCCGAGCGCGATGATCGCTTTCACTACTGTCCCGACCTGACAATGGGGGCCGTTGAGGCTCTGCATGAAGGCTCGATCGATCTTGATCTTGTCGAACGGAAAGCGCCACAGATAGCTGAGGCTCGAATAGCCAGCCCCGAAATCGTCCATCACGATGGCAACGCCCATCGTCTTGAGCGTCCGGAGTTGCGCCATGATCGTTTCGGTGTTGCCGAGCAGCAGGCTTTCGGTGATCTCCAGTTCGAGCCGGTGCGCCGCGAGTCCAGCCTCTGTTAGTGCGGTGGCGACGATGTCACCGATGTTGCCCGCCACGAACTGCGCGGGTGACAGGTTCACTGCAACGGTCAGGTGCGCCGGCCAGGTCGCGGCCGTGCGGCATGCCTCCCGCAATACCCACGCCCCGATCTTGTCGATAAGCCGCAAGTCCTCGGCGACCGGAATGAAGGTCAATGGCGGAATGAGGGTTCCGTCCGCCGCAGGCATCCGGATCAGCGCTTCGAACCCGGCAAGGCGGCGCCGGGATACTTCGAAGAGCGGCTGGTAATGCAATTCGAAGCGATCATTCAGCACCGCCTCGCGAATCGCCCTCTCAAGCTCGATGCGCGCTTGCAGCTCGGTGTCCATTTCGGGCAGGAAAAACCGGATGCAGTTGCGGCCGGCGGCCTTGGCCGCGTAGAGCGCGAGGTCAGCACTCTTGAGCAACCCCTCGGGGCTGGTGTCTTCCCCCGTCGCCAGCGCCACGCCGATGCTAGCGGTGGTGAGGATCTCGTGCTGCTTGAATTTCACGGTCGCATTTATCGCGGCGGCGAGATGGCTCGCAAACGACTCGGCCTGAGCTTTGCCGGCGATGCCGCACTGCACGACCACGAATTCGTCGCCGCCGAGCCGCGCCACCACGTCGTCGATCCTGACCGCGGCGCGAAGACGCTTGGCGATGGACTTGAGCAGAAAATCGCCGCCGTCGTGACCAAGCGAATCGTTGACCTCCTTGAAACGGTCGATGTCGATGAAGTGTACGGCAAGGCTGCTGCCCCGCATCGGCAGGCGAGCGATGGCGCTCTCCAGTTTTTCGATCAGCTGCGGGCGATTGGTCAGCCCGGTCAACGCGTCATGATGGGCGAGAAACCGGATGCGCCGGTCAGCGTGCTTCACCTTTGTTTCCCGATACCAGGCAATTGCGGGAATGGAGAAGGCGAGACCTGACAGCAGGCAAAGAAACACGGCTGCGGTCAGGAACGTATTGTGGACATTCTTGCGTTGCTCGGTTTCATCCACGTAGGCCGCAACGACAGCGGTGAGGCGACCGTCGGTCTGGATCGGGACATAGGCGCGGGCGAAGAATGCCGGTCGGTCGGGCGAATTTCCCTCCCCGACGTCGATGATCGGTTGACCGTCAACCGCTGATCGCGCTGCATCGGGGCTATATTCAGACAAGTCGACGAGCGCGATCTTTTCGCGGGTCGAAACGAACTGGGAGTAGCCATTACGGTTGAACTCGTAGTGAAAGACCTCGCCGGAATTTCGCGCCGACCGGAAGAACGCCATGCTCGCGGCGGAAGGCTGCTCGCCGCCGGCGATCTGCTCGAGATCGGCGACACTGGCCGCAAGGAACCTCGCCCAGCTACGAGCGGTCGACGTCGCATCTTGACGGAGAAGATGTTCGGTCGTGATTTTCAGGGTGGTCCCGGCGCCCAGCAACAGAATGGCGAGCGCGGCGACGATGGTGACGATGTTTCGCTGAGGCCGGATCCTGGCGAGTGACGGCATCAGTGCTACCGCGTCGATCGCATTTTCGTGAGCTCGGCCCGAGCGGTTTTCAGCAGCTCGGCATTGCGCTCACTTTTCGAAGCCCAATCGTCGGCAACGGCCGCGAACACGGCATTGGCCGCATCGAGGTCCGACGGCGAGGGTATGGTCACCTGGCGTTTGGGATCGGTCTTCAGCTCACCCATGATGCTGTTTTCCACGGCTTCGTAGGTATCCATGAAGCGCCCGGCAGACCATGCACCACTGTATTTGAGGATGATCGCCTGCGCCGATTTCGGCAGCCGGTTGAACGTCTTCCGATTCATCAAGACCATCAGCGGCGCGCCGCCGACACCAAGAAGGTAATGATAAGTCGCAACGCGTTTGATGCCGTAATCGACCACTGAAGCAGGGTTCACGAGGGCGCCATCGATGCTGCCGTTGCCGATGGCTTCGGAGATCTTGTTGACCGGCAGGAGCACAGGCCGCGCCCCGAGCTTTTCGAGCGCTGCGGCTTCGCCAGGATTGTTGACGCGAATTCTCTTGTCCTTGAGATCGTTCAACGACGTGATCGCGATATTGCTGTGGATCGTCTCAGGCTCGCTGACATAAGCGCCGATCACGATGTAGTCATCGTATCCTTGCAGCGCGTTGGCGGCCATCAGCCGGCCGAACACCGCAACGGACTCCCGCATGCTCGCAAACAGGCCGGGCATTTCGATGATTGCGTTATCCGCAAACCGGTTGCGCGTCAGCCCCGTCACGACGTAGGCGATGTCGGCCCTACCGTCGAGCACGAGCTGGGGCTGCTCAGCCGGATCCTTGCCAAGCGCGCCGCTGAAATAGGTTTCAATTTCGATCTGGCCTCTGGCCTCGGTGTTGACCGCCTCGACGAACGGCTTGACCGCGGCGAGATAACTCGTCGAGCGGTCGGAGCTGAAGAAGGCCAATTTGAGCTTGACCGGTTCGGCGGCTGAGGTCGAAATCAACGCAAACGAGATCACCGCGCATCGTGCCAGCAACGTAAGCATCGGTTTTCCGATCGTGGCAGCGACGGGTCACACAGTTGTGCGAAACGCCGATTTTCTCGGTCTGTAGCGGACCCTCATAGATTGAACTACTTCAAGTAACTCTCCTAGATAGCACGCGGTGCTCCAGGCGGCGACCAGGATCGCGAATCGTGGTTTAAGGCGTGCTAACGTCGGCGAGGCGTGGCCGGTATCGGCGTGCTCCCGGCACGCCGCTACGGCAGCCCGCGCGCCTCGAGCTGATGCACCAGCAGCAGCGTCGGCTCGGCGAGGCTGTCGCCGGAGCCGTCGAGACCGAAGGCGCTCGCGATGCCGTCGCGGCTCCGCAGCAGCGCGCTGCGCGGACAATGGCCGGCGCCGCAGAGCGTCGTCTTCAGGGTCTCGCCCTGCGCCGTGACGCCGGCGGAATCATCCGCGGCCCAGGCCAGCACGATCGGGACGTCGACATTGAGGATGCCGGGGAAGACCGAGCGCTTGTTGTACTGGCTGGCGTCGCTGCCGAGATAGGCCTTCTCGCTGTCGCTCGCGTCCTTGCCGGCGCGGTAGACCCCGGACACCAGCACGACTGCCGCAACATCGGCGCGGTCGGTCTGGAGTTCGGGATGGGCCAGCAGGGTGGCGACATGGAAGGCGCCGGCGCCGTAGCCGACTGCGACGATCTCGCGGGCATCGCCGTTGAACAGGTCGATATTGCCGTGGACCCAGGACAGCGCCGCCGCTACGTCGGTCGCACCCGCCGGCCACGTCGCCGAGGGCGCCAGCCGATAGTTGACGCGCACGCCGACCATGTCGTTGCGTGCGGCAAAGCACATGGCTTGGTCCTGGATCTGGCGCGACAGCTCCGGCGCGGCGCGGTCGCCGGTGAAGGTGTCGCCGGTCACGAACAGCAGCACCGGCCGCGGCGTATCCGCCTTGGTCGTGGCGGTGGCGACATCGAGCACATTGGCTTCGCTCTCGCCGTAGCGCAGGCCGCGCGAGAAGGTGACCTGCTCGCACAGCCGCGCGGTGCCGCCCGCGGTGGTGTCGTTGTCGGTGAGGCCCACCCGGACGAGATCGGACGGCGCGTCCGGCCGCATCGGTAGGGGACCTTGTGCGGAGGCTGCCGTCAGGCCCAGAGTCAGAAAAAATGCGAGAAAATTCTTCATGTCGGTGTTGGCCCTGCGTGCCCGATATGGGCTCGCGCGTTTGGCCCGTCTTTTCAATTCGCCTTATTAGTTAGCTGGTCATGAGGCGATTTCACGGCACCCATGGTTCTCTCGGCTCGTCCTCCGCGCGTGGTTCAATTCCCCGGCTGAAACGTGCACTCCGCCCCGCTGCCGTCCTTCCGGCGGATTGCGTTGGGGTCGATCGTGCAGCTCAGCTTGGTCAGGCTCTCGAAATTCGATCCCGCGGCGCCGTCGGACGGAATGCCGGCCAGTGCTTCGGTGGCGAAGATCTCGCTGGCCGTGGAGCCGTTCACCGTCCTGGTCTTCTTGCCGAAGGTGACCTCGCAGTTCCGCACGGTGATGTCGACATTGCCGGCGCGACAAACGATTCGATCGGCGGTCACCACGATCGGCTTCTTGTAGGGAATGTCGCTGTTGGCGGCGAACAGCATCGCCATCGCCTTCTTCTCGGCGCCGGACAGGACCGACGACAGCGGCGCGATCACCCCCGCGAGCGCCAGCGCCGTCGAGCCCGAGACTTTTGCGGGCGTCGCGTCGGAGGCATCGGCGACGCCGGAGGCGGTAGCGACAACGAGGGTGCAGGCGAGGATCAATCGACCGGGCTTCATCTTGGCTCCCTGGACCTGCAGTCGCGGCTTCCTCCCGCGCGGCGCGTGGAACCAGTTTAGCATGTAAACGCGAATTGGAAGGCAAGTTCGCCGGGCCTTGCGCCTTTGCGCGGTGCGGCTGTTTTGCCCCGAGGTGTCAAACGGTTATGCCGCGGGGCCGAGCCTCGCGCCGACACGGCCGTTCTACTGTGCATGGGGTTGTTTTCGCGTTTTTTTGTTTTGGCCCGCTCTTCAGGCCTGCTTCATCGTCCGGAAGGTGATGGAATAGCGGCGCGCCTCGACCGGCGGGATGCTGTGCTCCCATTGCGACCGCGCCTCCCCGTCCATCATGTAAAGCGAGCGCGGCAGAGCTTCGAGCGTGTGGCGCTCCCATTTGTCGCCGCCGCGGCGGCGGAAGCGGAATTTGCAGGACGAGCCGAGCGACAGGCCGAGGATTTTGTCGAAATGCGGCTTGTCGCGATGCCAGCCGATGCCGACGCCGGCGTCGTATTCGGTGCAGAGCACTTGCCGCACGCTGCCGGCGGCAAGCCCCGCCCATGCCTCGACCTGCCGTGCGGCGGGGACGACCCAGTCCGGGATCGGCTCGGCCTCGGCCAGCCGCTGCAATGTGTAGTCATAGCGATAGCCGAAGGACGCCACCCGGCGGTTGCCCTCGAAGGCGCCGAACTGGAAGCGCTGGAGCGGCAATGCTGCGATGCGGCCGATGAGCGCCTGCTCGGCGGCGGCCTCGACGAAGTCATCGGTGTAGCGAAGGCCGGCAGGCCCTGCTTGCGGATCGGCGAACAAACCAAGCTGCGTCCTTCCTCGCATTTCCGTGATGGAACCTAATGGTGGCTGATGCGACTTACATATGACGCGGAAAGTAACGTGCGAGGCTGTCATGGCAGAGAAGCATACCGCCGATCCGGCAGAGATCATGCGGGCGACCGGTCATCCTGAGCTGGAATACGCCGCCGGCTGGACCATCGCCGGTCTGGTCACGATCGGCACCATCGTCGCCGCCTGGGTGTTCGCGATCTAGCCCATTGGAAACTGGAGCTCGAATGCCGCGCCGTCCTCGGTCGGCTTGAGCCTGATCGAGCCGCCATGGCTCGCCATCACCGCGCGCGCGATCGCGAGCCCCATCCCGGTGCCGCCCTGGTCGCGGCGGGTGGTGAAGAACGCGTCGAAGATCCTGTCGCGGTTCGGCGACGAGATCGGCTCCCCGTCATTGCTCACAGTCAGAAGCAGGGTCGTGCGCTCGTCGATCGCCTCCAGCCTGATTGTCCCGGCGTTGTGCCGCATCGCATTGTCCGCGAGGTGCGACAGCACGATCAGCGCCTTCTCAGCCGACATGCCGATCATCAGGTCAAGGCTGCCGCTGGCCTCGATTGAGCTCGCTGGAAACCGGCTCCTGAGGTCGGCAATCACGGGCGCCAATTCGGTGCGTTCGTTTTGCGGCAGGCTTTCGGCACGCGCGAGTTCGCGCAGCCGCTGCGCCATCGCTTCCAGCCGCTTTGTGTCGGACAGGATATTGGCGATGAACGTCTCCTGCTCGGTGGGCGTCAGGCTTCCCGCTTTGCCCTGAACCGAATCCTGCAACAGCTCGGCGGCGCCCTTGATCGAGGTCAGCGGCGATTTCAGTTCGTGGGTGAGGTGGGCCGAGAAGGTCGCGATATAGTCCGAGCGCCTTGCGAGCTGCTCGGCCATGCCGAGAAAGCTGTGCGAGAGTTGCGCGAACTCGCGTGTGCCGTAATGTCGGAGCGGCCTGAACGCCTCGCGGTCGCCGCGGCCTATTCTGGTGGCGCGATCGATCAGCTCGCGCATCGGCAGCGTGATGGTGCGCGAGAATACGAGGCCGATCGCGATGGTGCCGAGAATCACGGCAAGCCCCGCCAGCACGAACTTGGCCCGCTCCTGGTAGAGATGGTCGAAGATGTTGCTTGGGGTCCGCGTCGTGTAGATCACCCCCGCGACGCGGTTGTTGACGATGACAGGCATCGCCGAAAACACGTGGACGCCGAGGCCGCGG
This sequence comes from Bradyrhizobium sp. WSM1253, assembly GCF_000244935.1. Lineage (NCBI taxonomy): Bacteria > Pseudomonadati > Pseudomonadota > Alphaproteobacteria > Hyphomicrobiales > Nitrobacteraceae > Bradyrhizobium > Bradyrhizobium sp. WSM1253. Next base: position 3,778,585 of record NZ_JH600073.1, on the reverse strand, counting down.
CTGAAGGAATAGATCGACGGCGGCGGCTTGTCCGGCACGCGGTTGCGCAAGGTGGCGCGGTATTGGCCGTGCAGCGCGTCGGCGACCTCCTCGATATGGGCGAGCGATTGCCCGACCTCCTGCCGCCCGGCGATCACCACGCCTTGGGGATCGAGGATGCGAAAGCCTGCCAGCGTCACCTTCTGGGTCTCGCGGATGATCGGCGTCAGCTTCGCGCCGATCTCGACATAGGCGGGTTGCGCCGGCTGGGCCGCCGCCAGCGCCTCGGGTCGCCGCCGCAGCAAGTCATTGGCGGTGAGGTCGAGCGCGGGGCGGATCGGGGTGACCTGGTCGCCGGGGTCAGGCAGCACGTTCGGCGGCACCTCGGCGCCGAGCGTGAGGCCACTGTCGAGCCTTGCCGTGACCTCCTGCGCATAGATCGTCGCGAGCACGCGGCTCTGCGCGATCAGCTCGGCCTGGGTCTGGCGGATGAGCTGGTTGTCGTAGAGACGGAAGAAGAACAGGCCGACCAGCGGCAGCACGCCGACGGTCGCCAGCACCGTGAAGATCACCAGGGTAAGCGACGGCCGCCATTTGTCGGGCGCCGCGCTCATGCGTCCTTCTCGCAGCGGCCGAGCTTGAAGCCGACGCCGTGAATGGTCTCGATGACGTTGTCACAGGCCAGCGCCGCGAGCTTGGCGCGGATGTTGCGGATGTGGCTGTCGATGGTGCGGTCGGAGACCTGGATGTTGAGCTGATAGGCGGCCCGCATCAGCTGCTCGCGGTTGAACACTGAGGTCGGCCGAGTCAGGAACGCGCGCAAAATGCCGAACTCGATCGCGGTCAGCTTCAGCGGCGTGCTGGCGAAGGACGCGACATGCTGCTCGGGATCGACCAGAAGGCCGCCTTGCGCGAGGGCCGACGGCCCCGCCTTGGCCTCGCCATTGCGCGGGCCGAGACGGCGCAGGATGACGTTGACCCTCGCCACCAGCTCGCGCGGGCTGAACGGTTTCGTCACGTAGTCGTCGCCGCCGATCTCGAGGCCGAGGATGCGGTCGATCTCCTCGTCGCGGGCCGACAGAAACAGGATCGGCACGTCGGAGGCTTTGCGCACCTCGCGGCAGACGTCGAGGCCGTCGAACTCGGGCATGCCGATGTCGAGTACGATCAGGTCGGGCTTGTCGGCGGCAAAGCGGCTCAGCGCCTCCTTGCCGTCGCGCGCCTCGATCACGTCCATGCCGGCTTTCTTCAAGGCAACGCGGATGACCTCGCGGATGTGACCCTCGTCGTCGACGATGAGAATGCGGTGCGCCAAGAATCTCTCCGCTGCCTCGTTAGCCCGTCGGCCGAGCTTTCGCCAGCGCGTCCAGCCTGCGCTGGAGTCGCCAATTCCGGAAGCCCCAGCTCCGCCAGGCCAGATCCTGAAGCTGGACTTCTACAAGCCGATCGCGCCGCGACACAAGGCAGTTGTCGTCCGACCGATGAGCGATGACCTTGTCGAGGGCAGGCAGCGCCTGCGGTCCAAGTGTGAAGAGGTAGTTGGCATCGATGTTCAAGCCCTTACCCGACATTTCGTTGCTGTGGCTCAGATTATAGTCGGCGATGAACGCATCGAAGTTCACCAGCGAGCAGCCATACAGCGTGATCGTTAACGCGATCAGATTGGCGCCGACGAGCCATTGGTTTGACCTGTCGAGCACGATGCGGGCGACGATCAGGATCAGTCCGAGCGCCACCAGCCCCATCCAGATGAAGGCCGCGATGCGCCAATAGGTCAGCATGTAGATGTCGACGTACAGATCGAGGCGAAGGATGGAGGAGGCGACGAGAAGAACGTTCTGCCCCACCCAGAGATAAACCAGCGGCCGCATGATCTTCGATTTCTCCGCCGGCCCGCCCGGACGCATCGCGACCAGCACAAAGGCGGCGGCAAGCAGCGCGGTGGCGATCAGCGGGTAGGCGCCGCGATGGGCGTAGGCCGCATAAGTCATGTTGGCCGGCAGCGCGACATGGCCCCAGAGGTAGATGCCGTCGAGAATGGACTGTGCCGCGAACAGCAGATTGAACAGGATCAGCGAGCGCAGGATGGTGGAGGGGCCCAGGAACTCAGCCGAGACTTGGGACGGCAGTGGCGGCGGCACGGGGCCATCGACGATCGTCGTTGTGGCAATCGTCTTGCGCCGCCAGCGCACATGGATGGACGGCCAGACCAGCGCCAGCATCATGGTCCAGAACAGCACGCGCGGGATGCTGACATAGTCGAGGATGAGCTTTGGATTGAGCAGAGACACCCACTGCTCGATCACCGGATTGGCGGCCGCGAACAGCGCGACGAAGACGGTGCTCAGCACAGCAGGCATCAGCCAGAGTGCGATGCCGCGGGTGAACCCCGACATGCTGAAGATATGCAGCGCGTCGAGGAAGAACCTGAAGGGCCCGAGCAGGAAGAGGTTGCGCAGCGCGCGGGCACGTTCAGGGAGCCCGGTCGTTTCCGGATTGGTCGCGAGCAGGAGCGCAATCATTAGTGACGCGAGCAGGATCAGGAAGGACAGCGTGTTGACCTCCTCGATGGCCGGGACGAGGCCGGCGACGAGAATACTCCCGCCGATCGTGGCGCGCCGCAAATCCAGGGTCGTATGATTGAAGAGCGCCGATACCAAAGCCGTCGCGATCGCAAAGAGCGTCAGCGATAGCCCGATCCGCTGGCCGTAGAACAGCCAGTCGGCGAGCGCGGCGAGAACCAGCGCGAGGCCGACTTTGGGCGGAATCGAGGAAGGCCTGATCGGCTGGAGGTCCGAGGTGATCGTCGTAGCCAGGCTCGTCATGTCCGGAAGACCTTTCGTGATGGGCGGCATCACGAAGTTTGAACGTCGTTTGTGCAGAAGGCGGGATCGTCGTCTGCACGATTTCAGGAGTCTTTTGCAGATTATGTGCAGGCGCCCTTTTGGTCCTTACGCGGCGCGAATCACTTTGATAGGTGCGTTCATCACCTTGGGCGTGACGCATCATGCAATTCCTCAATCGCATCGGTCTCATCCTGCTCTGGTTGGCCGCGCCTCTCGTCGCATTTGCGGCCGCGAACAAGAACGATCCTTATCTGCTCGTGCTGCGGGGCGCCGGAAACATCGCGCTTGTCCTCACAAGCATCGTGATTGTGCTCATCCTGCTGCGTAGCGGGCGTTGGCGCACGATCGCCGGCCGGCTCCTTGTCATAGTCTGGTGCGTACCGCCGCTCCTGATGTCGGCGGCGCACCTGAAATTCGAACTGCGCAAGTACGATGTTCTTGCCGTCAGTGCGGCCGAGGCGCGTCAGCTCGGACCTCACTTCATGGTCGGTTATTCCTCCTTCCCGGAGATCGCGCGCCTTGCCGAGCAAGGATTGATCGGCGGCATCTACGTCACCCGGCACAACATCCGGGGGCGGACCGTGGAGGCGCTGCGTGCCGAGATCGCGGCGCTCCAGGACAAGCGGCGAGCCGCCGGCCTGCCGGCGCTGGTCGTCGCCGCGGACCAGGAGGGCGGCATCGTCGGGCATCTTGCGCCGCCGTTGACGAAGCTGCCGGCGCTGGCGACGCTTGCCGGGCTTGCCCCCGATGACCAGCAGGCCAAAGCGGCAGGGTTCGGCCGCATCCACGGACGTGAACTCGCCGGGCTCGGCGTCAACCTCAATCTTGCACCAGTGCTCGATCTCAAACCGCCGGTCCGGCGCAATCGCCTCGACTTTCACACACTCATCGGTCAGCGCGCGATTGCGACCGATCCGGCCGTCGTCGGCGCGATCGCGAGCGCTTATGTGCGTGGGCTGGAAGAATCCGGCGTCGGTGCCACGCTCAAGCATTTTCCCGGCATCGGCCGCGTTCGCACCGACACGCATCATTTCAGCGCCAATCTCGACACGCCGGTGAAGGAGTTGGAAGCAACCGACTGGCTTCCGTTCCGCGAGGTGCTGTCGCATTCGCGCAGCGCGCTCATGGTCGGGCACGTCACGCTCACGGCCGTCGATCCCGACCGAGCTGCCTCGCATTCGAAGCGCGTCGTCGAGGGGATCATTCGCGACAAATGGGGCTACCAGGGCGTCGTCATGACCGACGATTTCGTGATGGGGGCGATCTACCAGAACGACGTCTGCCGGGCCGTTGTCGAGGCCATCAACGCGGGCGTCGATCTGCTGCTGGTCGCCTATGACGGCGCGCAATTCTACCGGATTTTCGCTTGCGCCCTGGATGGATCGCGGCAGGGCAAGCTCGATACGGCGATGCTGCGCGCGAGCCACGCGCGGCTCGCGCGGGGTTTCCCGTCCGAGCAGGCGCGAGCCGCCTCACGCCCCGTGAGCGTCGCCCGCCAAAACTAGCCCTTCGCGAACTGACGGTAGTCCGGCTCGCGATGAAACCAGAACTCGTAACCGGTGATGGCCTTCTGCATGGCGACATCGTGGATCGGCTGGTTGAGCGGAATGACGGGAACATCGCGCATGCAGAGCGCGATGAAATCCTTCACAGCCTTTTCGTACTCGGCAGCATCCGTGGTGAACCGTGCCTTGTCGATCAGCGCGTCCATTTCCTTGTTCTGGTAGGAGGAGATGTTGAAGATCGAATTGTTGCCGTGGAAATTCCAGTAGAAGTAGTATTCGGGATAATCGAGCCAGCCGCTGAAGCGGTTGAGCGCCAGAGGCAGCTCTTTCTTGTTCAGCGTCGTGCGCCAGTTCGCGCCGGGGATCTTCTCGATCGCCGCCTTGATGCCGATCTTGGCGAGACTTTCCTGGATCAGGATCGCGGTCGGCTCGCCGACCGTGGCGGTGCCGGTGTCGAGCGACAACGTTGTCTCCAAGCCGCTTTCGAATCCCGCCTCCTTCATCAACGCTTTGGCCTTGTCGAGATCGGTGACGTAGGGAAACGCCTGCGGCCAGACCGGCTTTGAGACGTCTGCTGCTCCGCCATACATGGGAACGGCACGCCCGAAGAACGCGCTGTTCTGGATCTGCTCATACGGCATCGCCCAGGCGACGGCTTGGCGCAGCTTCACATTGTCGAACGGCGGCTTTGCCGTGTTGAGCGCGACGGACCAGAGCGCGTTCGGGATCGGCACGCCCGAAACCTTGACCTTACCCTCCTTGATGATCTGCTCGAAGTCACGCGGTGCAAAGCCGCTGGAAATGTCCGCATCACCCCGCTCCAGCATGGCGCGGCGGGTGCCGGCGGAAGGGACGTCGCGCGCGATCACGCGCCGGAGCTTCGGGAGAGGTCCGCTCTTCCAATCGTCGAAGCGCGCCAGCACGGTCTCGCTGCCCGGTTTCCAGCTTTCGATCCTGTAAGCGCCGCCGCCGGCCTCGTTGTTCCTGAGCCACGCCAGTGCCCACGGGTCTTCCGCCGTCGCGTTCTTTTTCGCAAGCTCCGAGTTGATGATGAAGGGCACGACCACCGCGACGTTGAACAGCAGCATCTTGTCCTTGCGCACATAGTCGATGCGGAAGGTGTGATCGTCGACCACGACAAACTGCTCGGGTTTTTCCAGCGATCCCGCCGACATCTGGAAGGTCGGAAAGCCGCCGACCTTCACCGCGCGGTCGAACGACCATTTGACGTCTTTCGCGGTGACCGCCGTGCCGTCGTGGAATTTCGCGTCCTTTCGCAATTTGAAAGTGCAGGACATGCCGTCGGCCGCAACCTCGAAGCTCTCGGCGAGTTCAGGCGCGAGCGTTTCGCGGTCATAGGACAGCGTGCCGTCGGGGAGCGTCTTGGAGGCGTAGCTCAGCAGGCGATCGTAGCAATTCCAGGACAGCCCGTTCACGGTTTGGTTGGAGCCGACGCCCTGCATGTCGAGCGAGTTCGGCCCGAGTTCCTGCACCACCAGCAGCGTCTCGCTGCGCCCTTGCGCCGTGGCAAAGCGCGGAGCGAGGGCGGTCATTCCGGCGAGGCCGAGGCCGCCGAGCACGCCGCGACGGTTTAGTTCGAATGATGATGCGCTCATGGGTGCCCCACTCTTGAGAAATTTGCACCATAAAGAGGCAAGGCGCATGCCATCGGCCGCGCTTCACGGCGTCGCATCCCGTGCGGATCTCAGTCCTACGGCGTCACCGCTCCGCGGCGCACGGCGCGCGGGGCGGTCAGCTCTTTCCAAGTGGAATTGGCGACATGCACCGGCGAGAACGCCGGGCGCTCGACATAATGGCCGTCACCGGCCTCGGCGCGCAGATCGCCATCCTTCCAGACGATTCGGCCGCGCGACAGCGTCGCCGCCGGTCCGCCGGTGCAGGAAAAGCCCTCGAACACGTTGTAGTCGATCCGGCTCATCTGCCGCTTCGCGCTGATGGTCCTGCTCGCCTTGGGGTCCCAAACCACGACATCCGCGTCCGATCCGACGGCGACCGCGCCTTTGCGCGGATAGATGTTGAGGATGCGGGCGATGTTCGCCGAGGTCACCGCGACGAACTCTTCCTTGGTCAGCCGTCCTGTTGCAACGCCCGCTGTCCACAGCAGCGCAAGACGATCTTCGAGGCCGCCGGTGCCGTTCGGGATCTTTCTGAAATCGCCGAGCCCGAATCGTTTCTGCTCGGTAGTGAAGGCGCAGTGGTCGGTCGCGACCACTTGCAGCGAGCCGGCTTGGAGACCGGCCCAAAGACTATCCTGATGCGACCTGTCGCGGAACGGCGGCGACATCACGCGCTGCGCGGAATGATCCCAATCCTTGTTCTGATATTCACCGGCGTCCAGCAGCAAGTGCTGGATCAGCGGCTCGCCATAGACGCGCTTGCCAGCTGCGCGTGCCCGCGCGATCGCCTCATGCGCTTCGCGGCAGCTCGTGTGTACGATGTAGACTGGCGTCCCCGTCATGTCGGCGATCATGATGGCGCGGTTGGTGGCTTCGCCCTCGACCTCCGGTGGCCGTGAATACGCGTGTCCCTCTGGCCCGGTGACACCGCGCGCGATCAGCGCCTCCTGCATCAGGGCGACGACGTCGCCGTTCTCCGCATGCACGACGGGCATGGCGCCGAGATGGGCGCAGCGGGCGAACGAGTTGTAGAGCTCGTCGTCGTTCACCATCAGCGCGCCCTTGTAGGCCATGAAGTGCTTGAAGGTGTTGATGCCGTAGGTTTTGACCACGGTCTCCATCTCGTCATGGATCTGCTTCGACCAGGATGTTACGGCCATGTGGAAGCCGTAGTCGGAGGCCGCCTTCTCGGATTTGTGCCGCCACTCCTGATAGGCCGCGAGCATCGACTGGCCGGGATCGGGCAGACAGAAATCCACCACCATGGTGGTGCCACCGGCCAGCGCCGCCTTAGTCCCTGATTCGAAATCGTCCGCGGTGACAGTGCCCATGAACGGCATTTCGAGATGGGTGTGCGGATCGATGCCGCCCGGGATGACGTAGGCGCCGCCGGCATCGATGATCTCGCTGCCGGTGGGCGCGTCGAGCGATTGCCCGACCGCGACGACGGTCGCGCCGTCGATTAGCACGTCCGCGCGGCGCGAATGATCATGATTGACGACGGTGCCGCCGCGGATGAGGAGGGGCATTGGATGCTCCGGAGAGGGAAGTGGACCTCGCGAAGCTAAGCGCGCTGCATGGGATGTGACAGGTGAAATTTTAGCCAGTCGCCGCCGACAGTTGAGCTGTGCGCTCTCAGCCTCTACGCCGCCCGCGCGATCAGCCCGTCGATCATCGCGCGCACCAAGCCCGCGATTTCCGCCCGAAGCGCCGGTAGCGGTACCGCGACCAGCTTCTGCTCCAGCCCCAGCGCCACCATGCCATGCACCGCCGAGAACAGGCTGCGCGCAGTGATGCCGAGCTCCTCCCGACCGCGTTTTGGAAACAGCGCGGCCAGCGGCTCGTGGACGTGGCGGAACAGCTGCATCTGGTCGTCGATGGACCAATCAGGAAGGGGCTTGTCGGCGTCCATGCGGTGCTCGAACAGAGCGCGCCACAGTTCGAGATTTTCCGCGGCGAAATCGCAATAGGCGAGGGCGATGCGGACCAGCCTCCCCTGCGGCGACGGCTCGCCCGCGCTTTCCGCCGTGCTCAGGGCCTGGTCGAGCCGAAGCAAAGTGCGCGAGCCCACGCGCAGGATCAGCTCGTCCACATCGGCGACGAGATTGTAGACCGCGCCGTTGGCGCAGCCGATCTCGCGGGCGAGATCGCGGGTTTTCAGGCCCGCCAATCCCTTCTCGGCGATCATTCGTTCCGCCGCCAAGATCAGATCGGATCGAAGTTTCTCTCTGCGTTCCAATGCCTTAGCCATTTGCAATCAAATTTCTGAGCGCTGCTCAAACATTTCTTGAACGAAGTTCAAGTTTCTTGCTACAAACAAACGTGAGCAGCGCTCATAACAGGGAGCCAACAATGTTCAAGACCGTAGTGACACTTTTCCGCGGCAGCGTGGCCGCCGCCGGCGAGGAGCTGGAAGACCGGACGGCCCTTCTGATCCTCGATCAACAGATGCGCGACGCGGCAGCCGCCCTCGAGCGTGGCAAACGGACCTTGGCGCTGGCGATCGCGCAGGACCAGCAAGAAGGTCGCAAGCTCGAGGCGACCGTCGCCCGCATCGCCGATCTCGAGACGCGCGCGGTTGCGGCGCTCGACGGCGGCCGCGAGGATCTCGCCAACGATGCCGCCGAAGTCATCGCAGGCCTGGAGGCCGATCGCGATGCAGCGCTGACGGCACGCGCCTTGTTCGCAACCGAGATTGCGCGGCTGAAGCGGCACGTCGCAAGCGCGCAAGCCCGCATCACCGAGCTCGACCGCGGCCGCCGCGTCGCCCGTGCCTCGGAAGCGGTGCGCTCGCTTCGCCGCAGCGGCATCGAGGCGGCACGCCCCTACGAATCCACGCTGCCGGAGGCGGAGAGCACTTTGAGGCGTCTTCGTGAGCGGCAGATGGAAGCCCAGGCCGCTGACGACGCGCTGGTCGAGCTCGACGCGGCCACCGGCCCGCGCGCCACCGCCGAAAAACTCGCCGAGCAGGGTTTTGGCCCCCGGCTCAAGACGACCGCAGACGACGTGCTGGCGCGGTTGAAGTCCAAGCGCACGCCGACTGTCTGATCCCAATCCCCATCATCATTCGAACCAACAGGAGACCATCATGAACCAGAATGGCCAGCCCCACAGCGGCGCCTGGGTGACCTTCACTTACGTGTCCTTTGCAGCCTCCGCCTTCCTCGTCGCCATCGGCATCTTCTTCCTGCCGATCGATTTCTGGATGAAGGGCTATCTCACCATGGGGGTTGTGATGCTGATCCAGACCTGCGTCACCCTGACCAAGACCATCCGCGACAATCACGAAAGCAGCCGGATGGTGAACCGCATCGAGGATGCCAAGGCGGAACGTCTGCTGATGGAAGTCTCCAAGGCCGCTTGACGGGCATAGACAATCCGCAAGGAAGCAGCGGAGCAATGCGCTCCGCGGCTTCGGCGCCGGAACGCAGTTCGCGACACCTCATATCGCGCCTGCGAAATGCAACAGAGCCATGACGATCGCGCGGGCGTGCGCTCTTGCGCAACCGCACGGGCAGGGGCAGTCTTCACAGGCGGCGCACAAGAACGCCGCCAATAAGATGTGCTTACAAGATCTCGGCGAGGAACCTCATGGCAGCGACGCGGATCGACTGCGACATCCACCCGGCGGTTGGTGGCACGCGCACGACGCTACTGCCCTATCTCAGCGATCACTGGAAAGAGCAGGTCGTGAGCCGCGCCATCGACGGGCTCGATCTCACCTCCTATCCGCCCAGCATGCCGCTAAGCGGCCGCGCCGACTGGCGTCCGGCGAACGGCACAAAGCCCGGTTCCGATCTCGCGATGGTGCAGAAGGGCGCGTTCGAGCAGTTGGGTGCCAGTCACGCGATCATCAACGTGCTCTATGGCGCGCAGGCCGTGTTCGACCCCTACATGGCGGCCGACTTCTGCAAGGCGATCAACGACTGGATCGCCACTGAGTGGCTGTCGCGCGATCCGCGCTTGCGTGCCTCGATCGTGGTGCCGATGCAGGACCCGGATCTGGCGGTCGAGGAGATCGAGCGCCGCGCCGGCGATCACCGCTTCGTCTCTATCCTCGTGCTGGCGCAGGGCGAGACGCTCTTGGGACGGCGGCATTTCTGGCCGGTCTATCGGCTCGCGGAAAAGTACAAGCTGCCGCTCGCGATCCACGCCGGCACGCAATATCGGCAGGCGCCGAGCTCGGCCGGATGGCCGTCGCACCGCTACGAATATTACTTCGTCGAGGCACAGGCATTTCAGGCGCAGATCTTGAGCCTGATCTATGAGGGCGTGTTCGGCAAGTTTCCGAATCTCAAAGTCGTGCTGATGGAATCCGGCGTGAGCTGGCTGCCGGCCTTCATGTGGCGAGCCAACAAGACCTGGCGCGGGGTGCGCGTCGAGGTGCCCTGGGTCGAGCGCGAGCCGGCTGCGATTATTCGCGACAATTTTCGCGTCACCATGCAGCCGTTCGATGCGCCGGGTGACGTCAGAAGCGTTGAGGAGATCATCGACCAGATCGGTTCTGAGAAGATGTTCCTGTTCGCGTCCGACTATCCGCATTGGCAGTTCGACGGCGACGATCCGATCCCGCCGAACCTGCCGAACAGCATCATCTCGAAGATGTGCGTGGACAACCCGCTGGAGACGTTTCCGCGGCTGTCGCTCGCTAACTGACCTTGGAGGTTTGCATGAGTGAGGTCATCGACCGCCCGCTGCGGGAAGACGAGAAGCCCGCCGCTTCGCGGCTGCGCATCGTCGATTGCGACGTCCATCCGAGTCTGCATTCGTTCGACGATCTCAACGAGTTCCTGCCAAAGCGCTGGCAGCAGCATCTGAAGGAATATGGCAGCCATTTGCGCACGCCCTATCTGTTCACCACGCCCTATCCGCGCTCTTCGCCGCTGATCGCGCGCCGCGATGCGTGGCCGCCGACGGGCGGGCCGCCCGGTTCGGATCTCGCCTTCATGCAGAAGCAGCATCTCGATCCGCTCGACGTTGAGTTCGGGATTTTGCAGGTGCTCGATCTCTTCATCTTCTCGCAGCAGAACCTCGAATTCGGCGCCGCAATCCAGCGTGCCATCAACGATTGGCAGCTGGCGTTCTGGTCGCATCGCGACCCGCGCCTGAAGGCTTCGATCCTGGTCGGGCAGGACGGTGTTGATCTCGCCATCGCCGAGATCGAACGCTGCGCGAAAATCGGCGAATACGTCCAGATCAACGTCTCGCCGCGCGCCAACGAGCCGCTGGGCCGTCGCCGCTACTGGCCGATCTACGAGCGTGCCCAGGAACTAGGTCTGCCGCTCGGCATCCATGTCGGCGGCTATGGCGGGCATGCGCCGACCGGTGGCGGCTGGCCGTCCTATTACGTCGAGGAACACCAGTCCAACGCGCACACCATTGCGGCGCAGCTTGCCAGTCTCGTGATCGAGGGTGTGCCGGAGCGTTTTCCGAAATTGAAGTTTGTCTTCATCGAGGGCGGCTTCGGTTGGATTCCGTCCGCGGTGTGGCGAATGGACCAGCATTTCGAGCGCTTCCGCAGCGAGGTGCCGCATCTCAAGCGCAAGCCGTCGGAATATGTCCGCGGGCATTTCTGGTTCACGACGCAACCGATCGACGAGCCTGACGAAGCCCGCCACCTGCGCTCTCTGATCGAATGGGTTGGCATCGATCGTCTCCTGTTCTCGTCGGACTATCCGCACTGGGATTTCGACGATCCGCGCTTCGCCTTCAAGACGCCGCTGACGGAGGCCGAGCGAAAGAAGATCTTCAGCACCAATGCCCGCGCGGTCTACAAGTTCTGAGAAGGTCTGCACGGTATGGCCCGTCACATCGTCGCGTCCACCTCGGAGATCCCACCCGGTGGCAACAAGGTGGTCGATGTCGCGGGCCGCGACATCGTCGTGTTCCACGTCCATGGCGAGTTCTTCGCGCTGCTGAACCGCTGCCCGCACGAAGGCGCGCCGCTGGAGAAAGCGGCGTGCGTGGCGCGGCTGACCTCGCCCGAGCCCGGCATCTATCAGCGCTCGCGCGTCGGCGAGATGCTGCGCTGTCCCTGGCACGGCTGGGAGTTCGACATGCGCAACGGCCAGTCGTGGTTCGATCCGAAGCGCGTCAAGATAAGGTCATATCCGGTCGCTGTGGAGCGCGGCGAGGAACTCCAGAAAGGCCCGTATGTTGCCGAGACCTTTCCGGTGCATGTCGAGGACAGCTACGTGATTGTGGAGGTCTGAGCAGCCGTTTCGGATTGTGATTTTGCCGCAGGTGGGATAAGCCTCGCCCGCATTTATGGCGGAGACGAGCTTTGTCGAAACAATCCCTGCGTGAGGAGGCTGAGCGCCTGATCCGCGAATCGATGGAAAAGAAAACCGTCGTCGTCAAGCAGGGTGATACCCGCATCGAGGCCGTCTGCGCTAAATGCGGCGCCCCGAACCGTGTGCAGGCGCCAAAGGGCCAGACCCGCATCAAGTTCGCCTGCAAGAATTGCGGGCATCAGCAAGAGACGCTGTAGAGCGCCCCCTGTGTAAACCCTCATCCTGAGGAGCCCGCCGGAAGCGGGCGTCTCGAAGGGTCGAGGGCCCCAACCGGGCCTGCATCGTTCGAGACGCGCGTTCCGCGCTCCTCACCATGAGGATCAAACAGCCTAATTCCCCTTCACGAACTTCGCGAATGCATCCGCATGGTCCGGATGCCAGCGTGACAGCGGCGGGCGGTTCTCCACGATGTCACCGGCGGCCCACAGCATGCGCTTTTCGTCGAGCGCGCGCGGGACGTCGTTGTCCGGGCACAGGATGTAGAAATCGCCGGCCTCCAGCCGCGCCAACATGAAATCCACGGTCTGCTCGGCCGTCCAGGCGCCGGCCGGCTTCTCTGTCCGGCCCTTCGCGGTAAGGGCCGTGAAGACGAAGCCGGGAATCAGCAGATGCGCGGTGATGCGGCAACCCGCAGTGTTCCGCAACTCGTGCTGCAGCGCTTCCGTAAAGGCCTTCACGCCGGCCTTGGAGACGTTGTAGGCGGGATCGCCGGGCGGGGTGGTGATGCCCTGCTTCGAGCCGGTGTTGATGATGAGCCCCGCCCTGCCGCGCGCGATCATGTTGGGCGCGAAGATGCGCGAGCCAGTGATGATGCCCCACATGTTGACGCCGATAATGCGCTGCCAATTGTCGGGTTCGCCGAACAACGTGCTGCCGGGCTGGATGCCCGCATTGTTCATGAGGATGTCGGTGCCGCCGAAGCGCTCGCGCACGGCGCGCTCGAGTTCCGCCACGCTCTCGGCCTTGCTGACGTCGATCGCGAAGGGCATCACATGTGTGGCGGACGTCAGGGATGAGAGTCTTGTTGCGGCGTCCGCCAGCCGCGTTTGATCCACATCGGCGATACACACTTTCATGCCGTTCCGCGCGAAGGCTGCTGCGGCGGCGAATCCGATGCCGGACGCACCGCCGGTGATCACGGCTACATTGTCTTTGACGATCGCGGGATGCGGCATGGTTCGGTCTCCGGGGGAGGGGCTCGGTCGTGACATAACACGACACTTGCGCGACCCTGCACAAGTCGGCATGGGAGGTCTTCGTTCCGCACCGACTTTGCGCCTCTCCTTTACGCCTGTCCGGCACCGCAGTATTCTATCGACCTAACGATCCCGCCCAGATCGAACCAATCAATCATTGACAGGGAGTTCAGCCATGGCTGTGTCGCAGGCTATTCCAATCACGCGCCACCCGTTCGCCAACGGGTCCTACAAGCAGATGCTGATCGACGGGAAGTGGGTCGATGCTGCCTCCGGCAAGCGCTTCGAGACCCATAACCCCGCGACCGGCGAACTGCTCGCAACCGTTGCCGAGGGCGACAAGGAAGATATCGACCGTGCGGTCGCTGCCGCTCGCCGCGCCTTCGAAGGGCCCTGGAGCAAGGTCAAGCCGTTCGAGCGGCAGAACCTGCTGCTGAAGCTTGCCGACCTCGTCGAGAAGAATTTCGACGAATTGTCGCAGCTCGACACGCTCGACATGGGCGCGCCGCTCAGCCGTACCCGCGCCTATCGTCTGCGCGCCGTCGGCATGTTGCGCTATTATGCCGGCCAGACCACAGCGATCCATGGCGAGACCATCGAGAACTCGCTGCCCGGCGAAATCTTCTCCTACACACTGAAGGAGCCGATCGGCGTCGTCGGCGCCATCATTCCCTGGAATGGTCCGCTGACCGCGACGATCTGGAAGATCGGCCCGGCGATCGCGACCGGCTGCACCGTCGTGCTCAAGCCCGCCGAAGAAGCGCCGCTGACGTCGCTGCGCATCGCCGAGCTCGCGATGGAAGCGGGCGTCCCGCCCGGCGTCATCAATGTCGTGCCTGGCTTTGGCGAGACCGCGGGCGCGGCGCTTGCCGCACATCACGACGTCGACAAGGTTGCCTTCACCGGCTCGCATGTCACGGGCCAGTCGATCATTCGCGCCTCGGCCGGCAACCTCAAGCGTGTCTCGCTCGAGCTCGGCGGCAAGTCGCCGGACATCGTGTTCGCGGACGCCGATCTCGATGCCGCCGTGCCGGGCGCCGCGATGGCGGTGTTCGCCAATTCGGGGCAAATCTGCAGCGCCGGCACCCGGCTGTTCGTCGAGCAGTCGATCTACGAGGAGTTCGTCGGCCGCGTCGCCGAGTTCGGCAAGAAGCTGCAAGTGGGCAACGGTCTCGACCCCAACACCCAGATCGGACCGCTGGTGTCCGAGCAGCAGCTCGAGCGCGTCACCAGCTATCTCGACATCGGCCAGAAGGAAGGCGCCAAGGCGCTCGCCGGCGGTGGCCGCGTCACCGAAGGCGCGCTTTCAAAAGGCTTCTTCGTCTCGCCGACGGTGTTCGCGGGCGTCCAGGACAATATGCGGATCGCGCAGGAGGAGATCTTTGGACCCGTCATCTCCGCGATCGCATTCAAGGACATGGACGAGCTGGTCAAGCGCGCCAACGCCACCACGTTCGGTCTTGGCTCGGGCCTGTGGACACGGGACGTCAGCAAGGCGCATGCGGTTGCGAAGCGCCTGCGCGCCGGCTCGGTGTGGGTGAATTGCTACCAGGCGATGGACCCTGCAGTCCCCTTCGGCGGCTACAAGATGAGCGGCTACGGCCGCGAATCCGGCAAGCAGCACGTCGAGGAATATCTCAACGTGAAGGCGGTGTGGATCAAGACGGGCTGAGGCCTGTTCTCTTCGCGGATTCCGTGGCAGGGAATATCTGCTTTTGTGGGGGCGGCGCCTTTTCGGGTGGCCGCCCCTCGCTATATGACGCGCATCCTTCCTTAGCCATTCTGGAACCAGCATGAAATTCGAGGCGTTGTTTCAACCGTTGCAGGTCGGTCCGTACAAGCTCGCGCATCGCGTCGCGATGGCGCCATTGACGCGCATGCGGGCCGAGCGCGAGAGCTTTTCGCCGCGGCCGCTCAACGCCGAATATTACGGTCAGCGCGCCACTCAAGGCGGCCTGATCATCGCCGAGGCCTCGCCCGTGCTCTCGCACGGCCGCGGCAATCCGGCGACGCCTGGCATCTATTCGGAGACGCAGATCGCGGGCTGGCGCAAGGTGGTCGACACCGTGCACGCCAAGGGCGGCATCATCTTTCTCCAGCTCTGGCATGTCGGCCGCGTCTCGCATTCCTCCTTCCACGGCGGGGAGCTGCCGGTCTCGGCCTCGGCGATCCCGATCAGGGCCGAAGGCATGAAGGCAATGACCGCCGACGGCAAGATCTCCGACTACGAGACGCCGCGCGCGCTGGACACGGACGAGGTCAAGGGCATCGTCGAGGCGTTCAGGCAGGGCGCGAAGAACGCGTTGGCCGCCGGGTTCGACGGTGTCGAGATCCACGGCGCCAACGGCTATCTGCTCGAGCAATTCCTGCAATCACGCAGCAACCAGCGCACCGATCAATATGGCGGTTCGATCGAGAACCGCGCGCGGCTTCTGCTCGAAGTGACCGAGGCCGCGATCGAGGTCTGGGGCGCGGGCCGCGTCGGCGTGCGGCTGTCGCCCCACGGCATTGCCAATGATTCCGGCGAGCCCGATCCGATGCCGCTCTACACGCACGTGGTCAAGGCGCTTGACAAGCTCGGTCTAGCCTATCTGCATTTCATCGAACCGCGCTCCAGCGGCTCGGGGCGCGCAGAAGTCAATTGGCAGAACGTGCCCTCGGCGATGCTGCTGTTCCGGCCGCTCTACGGCGGCGTGCTGATGACGGCCGGTGGCTTCAGCGGCGAAACCGCGAATGCGGCGATCGCCGATGGCCACGCCGACCTCATCGCCTTCGGCCGCATCTTCATCTCCAACCCCGATCTGCCGCGGCGCCTGCAGCACGATTACCCTCTCACGCCGTATAACCGTACGACATTCTATGGTGGCGAGGAGAAGGGCTATACGGATTATCCCGTGTATGACGAACTGACGCCGGTCTGACACTGCTGTAGCCCGGATGAGCGAAGCGATATCCGGGGTCTTCACCCAAGCTCTGGTCTTCCCGGATGTCGCTTCGCTCATCCGGGCTACGGAGTTATTGTGTTGCCCCGACGGACACCACGAATTTCGTCATTGCGAGCGATGGGGGAAGTGCTATGGCCAAAGCCGCAGCCGCCGCAGGTATAGCCACCGGGCAATGCCTCTGCGGCAAGGTCACCTTCGAGATCGACGTGCCCGCACGCTGGGCCTGGCACGATCACTCCGCCGCCAGCCGTCGCGCCCACGGCGCCGCCTATGCAACCTATGTCGGAAGCTGGAAGAAGCGGTTTCGCATCACCGCAGGCAAGACGGCGCTGACCCGCTACGAGGACAAGGCAACGAAGACCGCGCGCAGCTTCTGCGCGCATTGCGGCACGCCGATCACGTACGAGCGCCCGCGCGGGCCGCATATGGTCAACATCCCCCGTGCGCTGTTCAGGGAACGCACCGGCCGCCAGCCGCTCTATCACATCGCCATCGAAGAGCTGCAGGAATGGGCCTATACCGGCGAGCCGCTGGTGCCGTTGAAAGGTTTTCCCGGTGTGGTCTGGCAGCGCTCGAAAAAGAAGAAGCGGGCGGGCGGGGAGGATCCGTTCGAGCTGGGGCGCGAGGAGATGTAGCGCCCGCCCACGCAACGCAGCCATGACTGCGCTTCCTTGCGCGCCTCCCGCGATTTCGGCCATCATGCGCCCGTCCTTGCGGCAACGTCCGCCTCTGGAGGAAGCATGAAGAACAAGATCACCGGCCGCTCCGCCTTTCTCGCGTTGCTCAAGGACGAGGGCATCACGCATCTGTTCGGCAATCCCGGCACCACCGAGCTACCGATCATGCATGCGCTGAAGGACCATCCTGATCTCACCTATGTGATGGCGATGCAGGAGAGTCTGGTGGTGGCGATCGCGGATGGCTACAGCCGCGCCTCCGGAAAGCTCGTCGCCTGCAACGTCCATGTTGCGCCCGGCCTCGGCAACGCGATGGGCTCGCTCTACAACGCCCAGTTCACGGGCACGCCGATGATCCTGACCGCGGGTCAGCAGGAGCAGGGCCACGGCCTGATGGAGCCGGTGCTGTACGGACCGCTGGTCCGCATGGCCGAGCCGCTGGTGAAATGGGCGGTCGAGGTGACGCGCCTCGAGGATCTGCCGCGCATCGTGCGCCGCGCCGCCAAAGTCGCGACCACGCCGCCGACCGGGCCGGTGTTCATTTCGTTGCCCGGCGACATCCTCAACAGCGAGGCCGGGATCGATCTCGGCCGCTCCACCCGCATTGATGCCCGCACAAGGCCATCGGATGAGGCACTAAACGCGTTCGCCGCGCGGCTGCTCAGGGCCGAGCGTCCCGTGATCGTCACCATGGACGAGGTGGTGAAGAGCGACGCGCTGAAGGAGGCCGCCGAACTCGCCGAGGTGCTCGGTGCGGCTGCCTACCAATCCTCGACGCCCTATGGCTCGCACTTCCTCTCGGAGAGCCCGAGCTTCGTCGGCACGTTGGCACGTGTCCAGAAAGTCGCGCGCGACACACTTGCGGCCTACGACCTCTTGATCGCGCTCGGCGGCGATCCCTTGCGAATGTCGGTCTACAGCGAGGTCGATGCGCTGCCGGAGGGCCTTGGCATCGTGCAGATCGGCCTCGGCGATTGGGAGATCGCCAAGAATTACGGTGCCGAGATCGCGCTGAAGGCGGATTTGAAGGAAACGCTGCGCGCGCTGATCCCGGTGCTGAAGGAGATGGGCGGCGCTGCCCTGGCGCAACGTGCGAAGCAACGTCTCGCCGAGCTTGCGCCGAAGAACTGGACCGCGCGGCGCACCGCGCTGGTCGAGCAGATCGGCAAGGCCGCGGACCGCAGCCCCATCGATCCGGACTGGCTGGTGCTGCAAATGGTGGAGGCCATGCCCGCCAATGCCATCCTCGTCGACGAAGGCCTCACCTCGAGCCGCCAGATCACGGCGCTCCGTGCGCACCGCGACCGCTTTGGCTATCATGGCCTTGCCTCGGGCGGCATTGGCTGGGGCCTGCCGGCCTCCGTCGGCGCCAGCATCGCCAATCCCGATCGCCCCGTGGTCTGCTTCTCCGGCGACGGCAGCGCGATGTATTCAATCCAGTCGCTGTGGACGGCAGCGCATCACAAGCTGCCGCTCAATGTGGTCATTGCCAACAATGGCGGCTATCGCATCATCAAGCAGCGTCTGCTCGCCTTCCATGGCGACGACAATTACGTCGGCATGGATTTTGTCGATCCGCCGGTGGATTTCGCGGGCGTGGCGAAGGCACTGGGATGCGAGGCGATCAAGGTCAGCGATCCCCGCGAGTTGAAGGCGACGCTGGCGTCGGCGTTTGGCCGGCCGGGGACGAAACTGATCGAGGTGATGGTGGACGGGAAGGTGTGAGGCAGCGTCACTTGCGGCGCTGATGCCCGCCACGTTCTCAGTCGTCATCACCCGCGAAGGCGGGTGATCCAGTATTCCAGAGGCGGCGGTGATTGAGTCGAGACGCTGCGGCGTACTGGATGCCCCGGTCAAGCCGGGGCATGACAGCGTACCTTAAGACGCTACCCCTTCCTCCCCACCCTGAACCCCGCCGCCGGATGCGGCGCCCCCAGCCTTGCACGCCCGTCACCGAACAGCTTCTCGCGCAGTGTGCCCGGCGCGTACTCCGCCTTGTACCGCCCACGGCGCGTCAGCTCCGGCACCAGCATATCGGCGATGTCCTCGAAATCGCCAGGTGAGATCGCGAAGGCGACGTTGAGACCGTCGACATCGGTCGCCTCGAACCACGCCTCGATCTTGTCCGCGACCATCTCCGGCGTGCCGACCACGACGGGGCCGGCGCCGCCGACGCCGACATGCTCGATGACGTCGCGCACGGTCCAGACGCGATCGGGATCGGCGCGGGTGACGTTATCGAGTGCGCTGCGACCGGCGTCGTTCTGGACATGACGCACCTGCTGGTCGAGCTCGTAGCCGGAGAAGTCGATTCCGGTCCATCCCGACATCAGCGCCAGCGCGCCCTCCGGGCTGATGTGGCGGCGATAGTCGGCATATTTTTCGTTCGCCTCGGCCTCCGTCCGCCCGAGGATGATCGTCATCATCGAGAACATCAGGATTTCCGCCGGATTGCGGCCGAACGCGGCGGCCTCCTGACGGATCGCCGACACGCGCGGCGCGATCACCTTGGCCGACGGTCCCGACATGAACACGCATTCGGCGTGCTGTGCTGCGAACTTCCGTCCGCGCGGCGAGGTGCCGGCCTGGTACAGCACCGGCGTGCGCTGCGGCGACGGTTCGCTGAGATGAATGGTGTTGTTGATGCGCCAGTTCGCGCCCTCGTGGTTGACGCGATGAACTTTTGAGGGATCGGTGAAGATGCCGCGCGTGCGGTCGCGCAGCACGGCGTCGTCTTCCCAGCTCCCTTCCCAGAGCTTGTAGACGACCTCCATATATTCGTCCGCGATCTCGTAGCGGTCGTCGTGCCCGATCTGCTTGTCCTTGCCGGCGCCGCGCGCGGCGCTGTCGAGATAGCCGGTGACGACATTCCAGCCGATACGTCCCTCGGTGAGATGATCGAGCGTCGACATCCGCCGCGCGAACGGATAGGGCGGCTCGAAGGAGAGATTGCTGGTGACGCCGAAGCCGAGATTCTGCGTCACCGCAGCCATTGCCGACAGCAGCAGCAGCGGATCGTTCGAGGGCGACTGGGCCGCGTTGCGCAAGGCTGCGTCAGGACTGTTGCCGTAGACGTCATAGACGCCGAGCACGTCGGCCAGGAACAGCCCGTCGAAACGGCCGCGCTCCAGCGTTTTGGCAAGATCGATCCAGTAGGGCAGGCGGGTATATTCGGCAGTGCGGTCGCGCGGATGGGTCCAAAGGCCCGGTGACTGGTGCGCGACGCAATTCATCGCAAATGCATTGAGCCTGATCTGCTTGGCCATGATGGTCCCCCGGCGCCCTGTACCGGGCACTCTTCGAATGATAGAGCTGCGCCCGAACTTGGCGAAGTTCTTGCATATAGCGCGACGTTGGCAAGGCCAAAATCAGCGGCGCTGCCGCGCTTGGCAAGCCAATCTCAAGAGAGCAAGAACGAAATCCCAAGACTATCGAAGTCCCCGCCACTTTCGGAGGCCTGCCCGTATCGGGTATGCTCCTTCGTCTCGCAACCTAAAAAAGAAAATAATGACCAGAGCCGATGCCATCGCCCGCGCCCGTGACGATTTCAAATCCGGCGCGTTCCTCGCTGAACTCGACCGTCGCGTCGCCTATCGGACCGAGAGCCAGAATCCGAACCGGAGCGTCGAGCTGCGCGCCTATCTGGAACAGGAGATGGTGCCCGCTTTCGCCGCGCTCGATTTCGAAAGCCGGATGATCGAATCTCCCAGCGGCAAGGCGCCGTTCCTGTTCGCCGAACACCGCGAGAGCGAGACGGCGCCGACCGTGCTGATCTACGGCCATGGCGACGTCGTCGACGGCATGGAAGGCGAGTGGCGTGATGGCCGCGATCCCTGGCGCACCACGGTTTCGGGCACGCGTCTTTACGGTCGCGGCACCGCCGACAACAAGGGCCAGCACAGTATCAACATGGCCGCACTCCGCGCGGTGCGCGAGGCCCGCGGCGGCAAGCTCGGCTTCAACGCCAAGTTCATCCTCGAGATGGGCGAGGAGATCGGCTCGCCGGATCTCGGCAAGGTCTGCGATCTCAATCGCGATGCGCTCAAGGCCGATCTGTTCATGGCCTCCGACGGGCCGCGCCTGTCCGCCGACCGTCCGACCCTGTTCCTCGGCTGCCGTGGCGGCATCCGCATTCATCTCGATGTGAACCTTCGCGACGGCGGCCATCACTCCGGCAATTGGGGCGGCGTGCTCGCCAACCCCGCGACCATTCTGGTCAACGCGATCTCGACGCTGGTCGACGGCCACGGCCGCCTTCAGCTGGACGCGCTGAAGCCGCCGCGCCTCACCAACCAGATCCGCAGCTATCTTGCGGACGTGCAGGTGGTGCCGACCGAGGACGAGCCGGCGTTAGCCGAGAACTGGGGCGAGGAGGGTCTTTCGGCGGCCGAGCGGCTCTATGCCTGGAACACGCTCGAAGTGCTGGCGATGTCGTCGGGCAATATCGAGAAGCCGGCCAACGCCATTCCCGGCCACGCCAATGCCGTGCTGCAACTGCGTTTCGTGGTCGGCACCAAGATCGATGGGCTGATCGAGGCGGTTCGCGCGCACCTGGTGCAGAAGGGCTTTCCGATGGTCGAGGTCCGGGCGGCGCAGAGCTTTGCCGCCTCGCGCACGGATTTCGACAGCCCTTGGATCACATGGGCGGCGGATTCGGTGCGCCAGACCACCGGCAAAGCGCCGGCGGTGCTGCCGAATTTCGGCGGCTCGTTGCCCAACGACGTGTTCTCCGAGATATTGGGCCTGCCGACGATCTGGGTGCCGCACTCCTATCCCGGCTGCTCCCAGCATGCGCCCAATGAGCACATCCTGCTGCCATTGACCGAAGAGGCCTTGACGGTGATGGCCGGCCTGTTCTGGGATCTCGGGGAATTGCCAAGCGCGCTAACAAGACCGCTAACGCGCCCGCCGGCCTGAGCCGTTAACCGGAGCCGCGATCCAGCCAAAAGTCACATTCTATTCCAACCCAATTTGTGCTTGCATCCCGCCGGCATCATCCTGAAAGGGGACCAAAAAGTGAAACATTTCCGTAGCATCGGCCTCGCGCTCGCCGCGACCTTCGCTGTCAGCCAGGCCGGGGCCGAGGAGCTCACCGGCACGCTGAAGAACATCAAGGACACCGGCGCCATTACGCTCGGCTTCCGCGACTCCTCGATCCCGTTCTCCTATCTCGACGACAACCAGAAGCCCATCGGGTTCGCGATGGACATCTGCTACAAGATCGTCGACGCCGTGAAGAAGGAGCTCAAGCTCGACAAGCTCGAGGTCAAGCTCAACCCGGTGACTTCGGCGACCCGTATTCCGCTGATGGCGAACGGCACCATCGACCTCGAATGCGGTTCGACCACCAACAACGCCGAGCGCCAGAAGCAGGTCGCCTTCACCAACACCCATTATTTGACCGCCAGCCGCTACGTCTTCAAGAAGTCGAGCGGCCTGAAGTCGATCGACGATCTCAAGGGCAAGACCGTGGTCTCGACCGCCGGCACCACCAACATCAAACAGCTCACCGAAGCCAATGTTGCGAAAGGCCTCGGCGCCAACATCATCCCGGCCAAGGACCACGCCGAATCCTTCCTGATGGTCGAGACCGATCGTGCCGTCGCCTTCGTGATGGACGACATCCTGCTCGCGAGCCTCGTAGCCGGCTCGAAGTCGCCCGACGACTACGTCATCTCCAAGGACGCGTTCTCCAAGCCTGAGCCCTACGGCATCATGCTGCGCAAGGACGACGCGCCGTTCAAGAAGGTGGTCGATGCGGCGACCGCCGCGCTCTACACCTCTGGCGAAGGCCAGAAGATCTACGACAAGTGGTTTACCCAGAAGATCCCGCCGAAGGGTCTGAATCTCAACACCCCGATCTCGGCCGAGCTGAAGAACGAGTTCGCCAAGCCAACCGACTCGCCGAACCCGGACGATTATAAGTAAGCTATAACCGCGATCTTTCGATCCGGATCGTGTCCGGCCATCTTGACTCCAAGGTGGCCGGACATTTGCATAGGCGCCGGGACATCCATGACTGGCGCGTTCGCGCGGGGGACACGTGAACTACCACTGGAACTGGGGAATTTTCTTCGAGCCCAACCCGATGGGGACCGGCACCTATCTCGACATGCTGTTGTCGGGCCTGGTGCTGACCCTCAAGACGGGTGCGCTCGCATGGATCATCGCGCTGATCATGGGCTCGATCGTCGGCGTGATGCGCACGCTGCCGTCGAAGGGAGCGTACTGGTTCGGCTTTGCTTATGTCGAATTCTTCCGCAACATGCCGCTGCTGGTGCAGCTCTTCCTGTGGTTCTTCGTGCTGCCGGAACTGCTGCCGAGATCTGCCGGCCTCTGGCTGAAGCAGCTGCCCAATGCGCCGTTCTGGACGGCGGCGATCGGCATCGGCTTCTTCATGTCGGCGCGCGTCGCCGTGCAGTTGCAGGCCGGCATCGGATCGCTCCCGCGCGGCCAGAAGATGGCGGCGACCGCGCTCGGCCTGACGACCTTGCAGGCTTATCGCTACATTTTGCTGCCGATGGCGTTCCGCATCATCCTGCCGCCGCTGACGTCCGAGTTCCTCAACACCATCAAGAACACGGCTGTGGCCATCACCATCGGCTTGCTTGAGTTGACCGGGCAGGCGCGCTCCATGCAGGAATTCTCGTTCCAGGTGTTCGAGGCCTTCACCGCCGCGACCCTTCTCTATCTCCTCGTCAACGCCGTCGTCGTGACCGCAATGCGCTTCCTCGAGCGCTACGTCGCGATCCCCGGCTACATCACGGGGAAATAACACCATGTTCAGCAATTTCGATTTCGAGGTCATCCGTCGCGCACTGCCCTATCTGTTTTACGAGGGCATGACGTTCACGCTGATGCTTACGGGTCTTGCGGCGCTCGGCGGCCTGATCTTTGGCACGGCCATCGCGCTGATGCGGCTGTCTGGCTTCAAGATCCTGGGCCGAATCGCCGGGGTCTATGTCGACTTCATGCGATCGCTGCCGCTGGTGCTGGTGATCTTCTGGTTCTACTTCCTGGTGCCCTATATCGGGCAGTGGGTGACCGGCGCGTCGCGCCCGATCAGCGTCGGCGCGTTCGCATCCTCGCTCATCACCTTCATCATGTTCGAGGCCGCGTACTTCTCCGAGATCATGCGTGCCGGCATCCAGTCGATCTCGCGCGGCCAGCCGGCCGCAGCCAACGCCCTTGGCCTGACTTACGCCCAGACCATGCGCTACGTCGTGCTGCCGCAGGCCTTCCGTAACATGCTGCCGGTGCTGATCACGCAGACCATAGTGCTGTTCCAGGACACCTCCCTGGTCTACGTGCTGTCGATCACCGATTTCCTCGGTGCGGCAAGCAAGGTCGCGCAGCGCGACGGCCGTCTGGTCGAAATGTATCTGTTCGCAGCAATCGTCTACTTCACCATTTCCTGTGTTGCGTCCTTCGGCGTTCGCCGCCTGCAGGCGCGCATCGCCATCATTCGATAGAGTCTGTCATGATCGAGATCAGCCACGTCGACAA
Organism: Bradyrhizobium sp. WSM1253; assembly: GCF_000244935.1. Taxonomy (NCBI): domain Bacteria; kingdom Pseudomonadati; phylum Pseudomonadota; class Alphaproteobacteria; order Hyphomicrobiales; family Nitrobacteraceae; genus Bradyrhizobium; species Bradyrhizobium sp. WSM1253. The sequence continues at coordinate 3,754,001 of NZ_JH600073.1, read as the reverse complement.
ATGGTACAGCCCGAGCTTCCAGGTGCTGACCGACTGCACCACCAGCGTCACCAAGGGCGAGGTGGTCGTGGTCTGCGGCCCGTCGGGATCAGGTAAGTCGACGCTGATCAAATGCGTCAACGCCCTGGAGCCGTTCCAGAAAGGCGACATCAGCGTCGATGGCACCAAGGTCAACGATCCCAAGACCAATCTGCCCAAGCTGCGCTCGCGTGTCGGCATGGTGTTTCAGCACTTCGAGCTGTTTCCGCATCTGAAGATCATCGACAATCTCTGCCTCGCACAGCAGAAGGTGCTCGACCGGTCGCGCGACAAGGCGATGGCGAAAGGCATGCAGCTGCTGGAGCGCGTCGGCCTGAAGGAACAGGCGCAAAAGTATCCCGCGAACCTGTCCGGTGGCCAGCAGCAGCGGGTGGCGATCGCTCGCGCGCTCGCGATGGATCCCATTGTCATGCTGTTCGACGAGCCGACCTCGGCGCTCGACCCCGAAATGGTGAGCGAGGTGCTCGACGTCATGGTGGACCTCGCCCATGAGGGCATGACCATGATGGTCGTGACGCACGAGATGGGCTTTGCCCGCAAGGTTGCCAACCGCGTGATCTTCATGGATCGCGGCGAGATCGTCGAGGACGCCCCGAAGGACGATTTCTTCGGCAAGCCCCGCAGCGACCGCGCGCAGAAGTTCTTGTCGAAGATTCTCTCCCACTAACTCCGCCGTCATTCCGGGGCGCGACGTAGTCGCGAGCCCGGAATCCATCGGGCGGCATTGTACGAGGCGAAATGGATTCCGGGCTCATTCGCTGCGCGAATGCCCCGGAATGACGAATAGAGGGGTGATCGCCGCCCCCATTTCACGTATAAGCGCGCCAAATCCCTTCCTCCCCAGGAGACCTGCCTTGGATCCGATCGCCTATGTCAACGGCTCATTCGTCCCGCTCTCGGACGCCAAAATTTCGGTCCTCGATCGCGGCTTCCTGTTCGCCGACGGCATCTATGAGGTCTCGGCCGTGCTCGACGGCAAGCTGATCGACAATGCCTCGCATCTGGCGCGGCTGGAGCGCTCGGTCGGCGAGATCCAGCTGAAGCTGCCCGAGACGGTCGAGCGTATCACCGAGCTCCAGAAAGAGCTGATCGCGCGCAACCAGGTCGAGAACGGTCTCGTCTATCTCCAGGTCACCCGCGGCGCCGACAAGGGCCGCGATTTCGCCTTCCCCAAGGGCGACGTCAAGTCGAGCCTGGTGATGTTCACGTCGGAGAAGGACATCATCAACGCCGCCTCGGCCAAGACCGGCATCAACGTGATCACCGTGCCCGACATCCGCTGGGAGCGGCGCGACATCAAGAGCGTCGCACTGCTCGCGCAAGTGCTGGCAAAGCAGGCCGCGGCCGAGGCCGGCGCGGGCGAAGCCTGGATGCTCGAAGACGGCTACGTCACCGAAGGCGGTTCGTCCTCGGCGTTCATCCTCACCCAGGACGACGTCATCGTGACCCGCAAGAACTCCAACGCGATCCTGCCGGGCTGCACCCGGAAGGCGGTGGTGGCGCTGGCGGAAGAGCGCCAGCTCCGCGTCGAAGAGCGTTCCTTCACGGTCGCCGAGGCGCTCGCCGCCAAGGAAGCCTTTGCCACTTCGGCGTCGTTGTTCGTCCAGCCGGTGGTTGCGATCGACGGTAAGAAGGTCGGCGACGGCAAGCCCGGCCCGCTTGCCGCGCGGTTGCGCGAGATCTACGTGGAGTTCGCCAAGGCGACGGCGGTTTAGCCGTCCACCGCCGTCATCGCCCGGCTTGACCGGGCGATCCAGTACGCCGTGACGGGAGTGCTTGACTCGAGAAGCCGCGGCGTACTGGATGCCCCGGTCAAGCCGGGGCATGACAGTCGAATGCATGGAGGCAGTTTGGCCTCATGCGTCAGCACCTCAGGCCACCGACGCCTTCACCTTCACCGGGTGAACCGCGCGGAATGCGATTGCGATCCTGTTCCAGGCATTGATGGCGCCGATCAGCATGGTCAGGTTCACCGTCTCCGCATCGGAGAATTGCGCGCGGACCTGCTCGTAGACGTCATCGGGCGCGTGCGTCTCGGAGATCAGCGTCACCGACTCGGTCCAGGCCAGTGCGGCGCGCTCGCGGTCGGTGTAGAGCGGGGATTCGCGCCAGGCGTTGAGCAGATAGATGCGCTGCTCGGTCTCGCCGCGCTTGCGCGCGTCCTCGGTGTGCATGTTGATGCAGAAGGCACATCCGTTGATCTGTGACGCGCGGATCTTGACGAGCTCGATCAGCGATTTCTCAAGGCCCGTCGACTGGATCTGCTCTTCCAGCCCCATCAGGGCCTTCATCGTGTCGGGTGCGGCCTGGTAGAAATTCATGCGGGGTTTCATGGTCGTTCTCCTTGGTTGCCGGGTTGATGTCAGTGGGCGCCGCCGGCCGAGGCATGGCCGGGCTTCTTCAAGAACAGGACGGCGGCGAGCGCCACGATCAGCGCCATGCCGAGCAGATAGAAGGTGTCGCTGAAGGCGAAGATGTAAGCCTGCTTCTGGACGATGTGACCGATCGCGACATAGGCGCGATGCGCGGCATCCGCACGGTCGAGCACGCCGTGATTGATGAAATATTGCGTGAGCTGTTCCAGTCTCGTGCGGGTGGACTGCTCGAATACCGAGACCGACTGCATCAGCACGTTGGAGTGATACTGCTCGCGTTTGGTCAGCAGGGTCTGCAACAGCGCGATGCCGACGGCGCCGCCGAGATTGCGCATCATGTTGAACAGGCCGGACGCCGAGCCCGCATTCTCCGCCTCGATGCCGGCCGTGGCCACCGCGGACAGCGGCGCCATCACCAGCGCCTGGCCGATCGCGCGGACCACATTGGGCCAGAGCAATTGATCGGCGGCATAGTTGCCGGTCATATAGATATTCATGAAGTTGGAGGCCGCGAACAGGACGAAGCCGACGCCGATGATGAGCCGCGCATCGAGCGTCTGCATCAGCCGCGGCACCAGCGGGATCAGCAGAAGTTGCGGCAGGCCGGTCCAGGCCAGCACCATGCCGATCTGCTCGGCATTGTAGCCCTGGATGCGGGCCAGATATTGCGGCAGGATGAACACCGAGCCGTAGAGTGCGATCCCCAGCAGGAAGTTCGCGAGCATGCCGAAGCCGAAGTTGCGGCGGACCAGCAGACGCAGGTTGAGGAGCGGCTTCTTCACCGTGAGCTCGATGATCAGGAAGGCGATCAGGGCCACGGCCGCGATGACGGACAGCTTGACGATGAAGGGCGAGCCGAACCAGTCGTCCTTGTTGCCTTCCTCGAGCACTGTCTGCAGCGCCGACAGTCCGATCGCCATGGTGATGATGCCGGCCCAGTCGCCGTCGCGCAGCAGCGACAGCTTCATGGGCTTTGCATCGAGGGCGTACCAGAGCATGCCGACCATGATCCCGCCCGGGACGACGTTGACGTAGAAGATGTACTGCCAGCCAAAATTCTCGGTGAGATAGCCGCCGATGGTGGGGCCAATCGCGGGCGCGAACGTCGCCGACAGCGCGAACAGCGCGAGGCCGACCGGCTGCTTTCCGCGCGGCAGCAATGTGATGATGAGCGTGAACGCCATCGGAATCAGCACGCCGCCGGTAAAACCTTGCACCGCCCGCAGCACGATCATCTGCGGCAGGTCCTGCGCCAACGCGCAGGCGGCCGATAGGACCAGGAAGAGGACCGCGTTGGTGAGGAGATAGATGCGGATCGAGAACACCTGCGCCAGCCAGCCCGAGAGCGGGATCACCACGATCTCCGCGATCAGATAAGAGGTCGAGATCCAGCCGCCATCGTCGATGCCGGCGCCGATCGCGCCCTGGATGTCGGCGAGCGACGCGTTGACGATCTGAATGTTCAGCACCGCCATGAAGGCGCCGAGCGTCGCGCCGATCACGGCAATCCAGGTCTTGGTCGACACGGCAGGCGTTATGGGGGCCGCGACTGAAGCGGGGATTTTGGCGGCGGAGGCGGCGTTGACGGTCGTTTGGAGCGTGCTCATGGAGGCCTCGTCTCGGTTACGGAGACAGGATGGATCAAGCAGTTGGTTTCGATAATCGGAGAAGCGCAGGAAGGATCATCCGGCAGGATTTGAAAATCCCACGGGACCCTCCCGGCTTCAGCCGCCGTTAGGACGGGCCGCGTTGTCGGCGAGATGCTTTGCCGTCTCGCGCTCGGCCATGACGGCCTGTTTGGTGTCGACGGTCGGCACCGCGGACATGCCGGGGCGCAGCAGGCCGGTCAGGCTGTGGTCGTCGAGCACGATCTTCACCGGCACCCGTTGCACGATCTTGGTGAAATTGCCCGTGGCGTTGTCGGGCGGCAGCAGCGCGAATTCAAGGCCGCTCGCCGGCGACAGGCTGTCGACATGGCCGCGCAGGGTCTGGTTGCGGAAGCTGTCGACGTGCAGCTCGACCGGCTGGCCGGAGCGGACATGGGTGAGTTGCGTCTCCTTGAAATTTGCCACGACATAGACCGCATCGAGCGGCACTACCGCCATCAATTGCGTGCCGGCCTGCACGAACTGTCCCACGCGCAATGAGCGGGCGCCGACCGTGCCGTCGACCGGAGCGGTAATCTCGGTGTAGGAGAGATTCAGCGTCGCCTGCTCCGCGACCGCGCGCGCATGTTCGAGTTGGGCCGTAGCCTGCGCGCGCTGGGTGGTGAGCACGTCGACCTTGCGTTGCGCGGCCACGAGGCCCGACCTGGCATGTTGCAGCTGTGCATTGCTGGCGCGCAACGCAGCGTCAGTCTGTTGTGCGCGCTGAATCGTGCCGGAGCCCGACTTCATCAAATCGTCGTAGCGGGCGCGCTCCTCCTGCGCAAATTTCAGATTCGCGTCCGCAGCAGCGACATCGGCCGTGCTCTGCTCGATGATCGGCTGCTGGAGTTCGAGCTGGGCGTCGAGGTTGCGCACCGATGCTTCCGCCGCAGCGACATCAGCGCGGGCCTGGTCGAGCGCCGCCTTGAAGTCGCGGTCGTCGATCTTCGCCAGCACCTGGCCCGCTTTGACCTTTTCGTTGTCGCTGACCAGCACCTTGGCGATGTAGCCCGAGACTTTTGGCGCGACGATCGTGGAGTCGGCCTTCACATAGGCGTCGTCGGTTGTCTCGAGATAACGGCCGTTGACCCAGTAGTCGTGTCCGTAATGGACAATCGCTGCTGTGCCCGCGAGGAACGCGAGCGCCAACGCCGCCCGCCGGACCATATTCCGGGTCGGACCACGCACCGGCACCGGCGGAGAAGCTTGCAGTATCTCAGTCGCTTGCTGGAAGTTTTCGGTGCGGGGCATCTCGGACATGGCAGTCTCCTGTCTGGTGGCTGAGACTATCGGTCTTCTTCGCTCGATCGATAATCGGCGAAATACCGGAAGGATTATCCGCTGAGAGTGGATAGTCCGGGGACCCGCCTTCGCGTATGGTCTACCGAGCCGGAGGTGCGACTGCCCCAGAGCGATTGCCGCCTCTGTCGAGCGATTGCGGCTAACCCGTCCGCCATCCGCGCGCGAGACGATCTGATGGATAATCGGACAGAATTTCTTGCGATTATCGACCAAGAGCGGATAATCAGTCGGTATGGACCGATTGACAAGTCTCGAAGTCTTCAGCCGGGTGGCCGAGGCCGGCGGCTTCTCTGCAGCAGCCCGCAAGCTCAACATGTCGACCACCATGGTGAGCAATCACGTCCAGGCGTTGGAAGACCGCCTCGGGGTGAGGCTGCTTCAGCGCACCACGCGCAAGGTCAGCCTCACCGACATCGGCAAGGCCTATTACGACCGCTGCATCCAGATACTCGCCGAAATCAAACAGGCCGACGACATCGCGAGCGAATTGCAGTCGGTGCCGCGCGGCACGCTACGGATCCACGTCGCCACGCATATGGTGCCGTTCGTCGCGCCCGTGGTGGCGAGGCTCCTGTCGACCTATCCGGAGCTCAAGATCGATCTGCGCATGGGCGAGGCCGACATCGATCTCATCGAAGAAGGTTATGACGTTGCTCTGCGCATGACCGCGCCGCCGGATTCGAGCCTGATCGTCCGCAGCCTGGCCACCTGGCGCCACGTCCTGTGCTGCTCGCACGACTATCTCGACAAGCACGGTCGCGTGCAGAAGCTCGACGAGCTCGCCGCGCACAATTGCGGGCGCCATTTGAATTATCCGTTCGGCGACGATTGGCGCTTCTTCGATCGCAAGGGCGCGCCGGCATCGGTGCGCATCTCCGGCAGCTTCATCACCAACAGCGGTGAGGCCTTGCGAAAGGTGGCGCTGGAAGGCGCTGCCGTCTGCCTGATGGCCGGATTTCTGATCCGCGACGATCTCGAGGCCGGTCGGCTCGTGCGCCTCTTGCCCGAATATCGTCCAGTCGAGATGTCGATGAATGCCGTCTATCCACACCGCCATCATCTGTCGGCAAAGGTCAGGACCTTCATCGACATGCTCGTGCATCATAGCGCTGAGCAGCAGAAGCTGATCAATCCCTATTCATGATCGGGACGGCGCCGGCAGCCGTCCGAACACTTTTTCAAGTGCCATCCCGACCGCAAGTAGGCGGCGATCGCTTCCGGACGGGCCATCCAGCTCGAGCCCGATCGGGAGCTTGCTGACCGGGCCGAGCGCAATCGGGATCTGGATTCCGGGAATTCCGGCATTGCTGCCTGGATCGGTGTTCTGGATGAACAGGCCGAAATTTTCGAGGCTGCTGGAATCGGGATTGGAGGCAATGGCGACGCGCGGCGTGGTCGGGAAGGCGATGGCATCGAGCCGGTTGTCGGCGAAAGTCCTGCTGTAGAGCGCCTGAAGCGCGGGGCGCGCTGTGTTGATCGCGGCGTCGTAGATCGGCTTGGCGTCAATCAGCGTGCCATCGGGGGCGGGCAGTTTGCGCGGGATCACCAGCCCATCATAGGTACCCTTGACGTCTGCGCTGGATATCTCCGCTGCCAGCGCCGCGATGCTGAGGCCGGTACCGGTGTGTCTGAGATACGCGACCATGTCGTCATAGGCCTCATACAGCACGACGGGAAAGCTCACTTGGCCGTTGAGTTCGGCGAGCAGCGGCATCTCGATTTCGATGACGGTGACGCCCTGCGCCTTCATTTTCGTGACGGCCGCCTCGAATGCGGCGTCGGTGTCGGCGTCGAGATTGCTCAGCATCGCCTTTACGATGCCGATCCGCACCAGCTTCAGATCGGCCGGCGCGATGGCATCGCCGCCTGCAATGACGCGGTCGAGCAGCGCGACATCCGCCATGGTCGCGGCCATGGGACCCGCGGTGTCGCGGGTGTGCGAGAGCGGCGCAATTCCAGCTTGCGGATAGCGTCCGATGGTCGGGCGCAGCGAGGCGCATCCATTCAGCGCAGCCGGCACCCGGACCGATCCGCCGGTGTCGGTGCCGAGCCCGCCTGCCACGATGCGCGCGCCGATCGCGGTACCGGTCCCGGAGGAAGAGCCGCCGGCGATCAGGGCGCGGTCATAGGCGTTGCGCACGCCGAACTCGGCAGCGGTCTTGAATGCGGTGTTGTAGCCGGAGATGCCGAAGGCGAGCTCGTGCATGCTGGTCTTGCCGATGATGACCGCGCCTGCGGCCCGCAGTTTTGCCGCAACTGGCGCGTCGGCCGTGGGAACGTAATCCTTCAGGGCCGGCGTGCCCGCGCTACAGGGCAGCCCGGCAACCTCGATGTTGTCCTTGATCACGATGGGCACGCCGCCAAGCGGTTTTGTCCGGTCGCCCGTCGCGTCGAATGCGGCAGCAACCTTCAGGGCGCCGGCCTGGTCCAGGGTGACGAAGGCATTGAGGTCGGCATTGGCTTTGGCGCGGGCAAGCGCTTCCGTCGTGAGTGCTGTGCTCGTCACCTTGCCGGCGCGGAGGTCGGCGGCGGCCTGGGTCAGGGTCAACTGATCGAAATCCATGATGCGTCACCCGCTTGCCCGGCTCCATCATGGAGCCCTCGAATTCGGGAGGCTGAAGCCTCGCCGGCATCACGTCAACCGTGGGCGCGCAACTTTGCCTGCGACGCTGCGATCACATCGGCGAGAAGCCGTTCGACCGCCGGCTTCACCTTCGCGATCGCGATGTCCTTCACCGGCCCGTAACCGCGGATCTCCATCGGCGCCTTGGCGATCACGACGAGATCGGGCAGGCGCGCCGCATCGAGTTCGCCGAGCATCCGTTCGATCACGCCCTCATACCAGGCGATCAGGTTTCGCTCGGTGCGGCGTTCGACGGTGTAGCCGAACGGATCGAATACTGTCCCGCGCAACCCTTTCAGTCGCGCGAGCGCGGCGAGCGGCAGCTGGATCCACTGGCCGAAGGCGCGCTTGCGCGGCCGGCCGCGGGCGTCGCGCTCGGACGGCAGGAAGGGCGGAGCGAGATGGTATTTGACGCTGAAGCCGTCCTCGAACTCGCGCTTCAGCTCGTCGAGGAAGCCGCTCTGCATGTGCAGGCGCGCCACCTCGTACTCATCCTTGTAGGCCATCAGCTTGAACAGGGCGCGCGCAACCGCCTCGGTCAACTTCTCGCTATTCAGGTTGGCTTCCGCATTGCGAACGTTTGCAACGCGTGCTCGATAGCGCGCTGCATAGGCATCGTTCTGATAAGCCGCGAGGAAGTCGGCGCGGCGGTCGATCAGCTGGTCGAGCGTCTCGGCCTTGGGCGCTTCGTCCACCTTCGGCAAGAAGTCAGGGTCGGCCGCTGCAATCCGGCCCCAGGCGAAAGCCTGCTTGTTGCTTTCGACCGCGACGCCGTTGAGCTCGATCGCGCGCAACAGCGCCGACAGCGAGACCGGCAACAGCCCGCGCTGCCAGGCAAAGCCCAGCATGACGATGTTGGCATAGACGGCATCGCCGAGCAGACGCTCCGCCAGTGCGTTGGCGTTGATGGTGTCGAGATTGCCGTCGCCGATCACCTGGCCGATCGCGCGCAGGCGGGCGGGTGAGGCGAGATCCGCGTCGCGGAAGCGGACGACCTCGCCGGTCGGCATCTCCGCGGTGTTGACCGCGGCTCGCGTGCCTTTCCGATAGGTGCCGGACGCCTTCGGCGAGGAGCTGACGACGAGGTCGCAACCGATGAGCGCATCGGCCGCGCCCTGGTCGATACGGACCTGATGCAATGCGTCGGGGGACGCGGCCAACCGGATGTAGCTCAGCACCGGCCCGAATTTCTGCGCAAAGCCGGTAAAATCCAGCACCGAGACGCCGTTTCGTTCGAGATGCGCCGCCATGCCGATCAGCGCGCCGACCGTGATCACGCCGGTGCCGCCGACGCCGGTGACGAGCAGATCATAGGGACGGTCGAGCGTTGCGAGAGTGGGCAGGGGAAGTGTGGCCGCGTGGCCGACCGCGTCGGTCCGGCTTGCGCCCTTCTTCCGGCGCGTCGCGTCCTCAACGGTGACGAAGCTCGGGCAAAACCCGTTGAGGCAGGAAAAGTCCTTGTTGCAGGACGAGAGATTGATCCGCCGCTTCCGGCCGAAGGGTGTCTCCTTGGGCTCGACGCTGAGGCAGTTGGATTCGACCGAGCAGTCGCCGCAGCCTTCGCAGACGAGATCGCTGATATAGGCGAAGCGTTTGGGATCGATCATCTGCCCACGCTTGCGACGACGCCGCTTCTCTGTCGCGCAGGTCTGCTGATAGATCAGAACCGAGACGCCGGGAATCTCGCGCAGCTCGCGCTGTACATCGTCCATCTCTTCGCGCGGATGGATGGACACGCCGACCGGCAGGTCGCCTGGCGAAAATTGCGCTGGATCGTCCGACACCAACGCGATGCGCGCAACGCCCTCGGCGCGGACGCTGTGCGCGATGGCGTGGACGCTGATCGGGCCGTCGACGGGTTGGCCGCCGGTCATGGCGACGGCATCGTTGAACAGGATCTTGTAGGTGATGTTGGCTTTGGCCGCGATCGCCTGCCGGATCGCCATCGAGCCCGAATGATAATAGGTGCCTTCGCCGAGATTCTGGAACACGTGCTTGTTGCCGGTGAAGCGTGACGAGGCGGCCCAGTTCACGCCTTCGCCGCCCATCTGGATCAGGGACGATGTCTCGCGGTCCATCCAGCTCGCCATGAAATGACAGCCGATGCCGGCCAGCGCCTTCGACCCCTCCGGCACTTTTGTCGATGTGTTGTGCGGGCATCCGGAGCAGAAATACGGCGTGCGCGTCGCACCGCTGACGTTGATCGTGCGCGCAGCCTCAGGCATCAAGCCGGCTGCGCGCGCGGCGAGATTAAGGCTTGGGAACATCGGATCGAGACGGCGTGCAAGCACCCCAGCGAGCGCGCGCGGCGACAATTCGCCGATCCAGGAGATCAGCCGCGCGCCGGTTTCGTCGTGCTTACCGACCATGCGCTCGGGTTTTTCGCCCGGATAATCGTAAAAATATTCCTTGAACTGGCTTTCGATGATACCGCGCTTCTCCTCGACCACGAGGATCTCGCGCTTGCCCTTCACGAAGGCCATCGCGTCATGCAGCGCCAGCGGCCAGACCATGCCAACCTTGTAGATGTCGATGCCGATGCTGCGGCAGGCCGCTTCGTCGAGATCCATCAACCGCAACGCTTCCATCAGATCGAGATGGGCTTTGCCTGTGGTGACGATGCCGTAGGTAGCGCCCGGGATATCGTAGATGTGACGATCGATCGGATTGGCCTTTGCGAAGGCGTAGACCGCGTGCTTCTTCGCCTCCAGCCGCTCCTCGATCTGCGGCCCCGGCAGATCGGGCCAGCGATAGTGCAAGCCGCCGGGTGGCGGCGTGACGTCCGGAGTGTGGAAGGCGCGCGGCGGGCGCAGCGCGACGGAGGCGCCGGATTCCACGATCTCCGAGATCGCCTTGAAGCCGACCCACATGCCGGTGAAGCGGCTCAGCGCATAGCCATATTCACCGAATTCGAGATACTCGCTGACGCTTGCGGGGTGGAGCGTCGGCATGAACCAGCTCATGAAAGCGACGTCGGACTGGTGCGGCATCGAGGACGAGACGCAGCCATGGTCGTCGCCAGCGACCACCAGAACGCCGCCATGCGGTGAGGAGCCGTAGGCATTGCCGTGTTTCAGCGCATCGCCGGAGCGATCGACGCCGGGACCCTTGCCGTACCAGAGCCCGAACACACCATCGACCTCGCGGTCAGCTTGCGTCTCGACCTGCTGCGACCCGAGCACCGCCGTCGCGGCAAGGTCTTCGTTCACCGCGGGGAGGAATTCGATGCGGTCCCGCTTCAGCCGCTCCTGGATGCGCCACAGTTCGAGATCGATGCCGCCGAGCGGCGAGCCGCGATAGCCCGAGATGAAGCCCGCCGTGTTCAGCCCGGCGGCACGGTCGCGCCGCACCTGGTCGAGCGCGATGCGGACGATGGCCTGCGTGCCGGTGAGGAAGACGCGGCCTTCTTCGCGATCGTAGCGGTCGGAAAGCTGGTAGGCGTCGAGTGAGGAAATGGCGTCCATGCGGACCTCCCGCGGCATCCTTGCCGGATGGGAGAAGGGTAGGCCTCGGCAACTGGTAGGTCCTACCTATTTTCCCGAATAGGATATCCATTGTGGTAGAATTGTCCGTTATAATCTACAAAGCGGTAGAGTAATCCATTTTGGTGCTTTCCATGATCGAAGACCAAGACGCGCGGATTCTCGCCTATCTCCAGAAGGACGGCCGCGCCACCAACCAGCAGCTCGCCGACGCGGTCGGCATGTCCACCTCGGCCTGCTGGCGCCGGGTGCGCGCGCTGGAGGAGAGCGGTGCCATCCAGGGCTATGCGGCCCTGGTCGCGCGCGAGCAGGCCGGCTTCGCGATGTCCGCGATCCTCCACGTCTCGCTGGAACGGCACGACGCAAAATTCGTCGACGAGTTCGTCGCGCGGGTGACCACGCGGCGTGAGGTGCTGGAGTGCTTTGCGACCACGGGCGATGCCGATTACCATTTGCGCGTCGTCGTGCAGGACATGACGGCCTACAACAAATTTCTCGACGAGTTCATGTTCCGCATTCCCGGCATTCGCTATGTCAGAAGCAATGTGGTGCTGAAGGAGATCAAGACCAGCGTGATCCTACCGTTTTGAGAGGCAGCGCTTCGTCGTCCCGGCGAAGGCCGGGACCCATAACCACGAATGCCAATTGCCTTGCGAAGCCGTAACGACGAGTCCTAATCAAAACATCTGCTGCGGCGCATGGGTCCCGGCTTTCGCCGGGACGACACTGTTGGTGCAACGTGGGCTACCGCTCCTCCCGCACGAATCTATTCCGCAACGTGCCGATGCCGGTGATGTCGATCTCCACGACATCGCCGTGCTTGATGTCGGGCGACGCACCGTCGGTGCCCATCCAGATCATGTCGCCGGGCCATAACGTAAAGTATTTGGATAGCTCGACAAGGAACGGCACCACGCCGAAGATCATGTCGTTGGTGCGGAAGCGGTTGGTTTCCTCGCCGTTGACGCGAACGATGGTCTCCATACGGGCGAGGTCGACTTCGGTCTCGATCCACGGGCCCATCGGCTTGAACGTGTCGGCGTTCTTCGACCGCCACAGGCTGCGGTCGGCTTTCTGCCAGCTTCGTTCGCTGACGTCGTTGCCGATGGTGTAGCCGAACACGCAATCCATCGCATTCTGCTTCGTGAGATGCTTGACCTTCTTGCCGATGATGACGACGAGTTCGCCTTCGTAGTGGATCTTGTCCGTCGCAAAGGACGGGATCACGACGTCCTCGTCATGTGCGATCAGCGCATTCTGAGCGCGATAGCCGATCTCTGGTCTGTCCGGCACTGCCGGCACTTCGCCCCGCTTGTCGGCGGCCTCTTTCAGGTGCTTCAGATAGTTCAGGCCGACGCAGTAGAAGGTGCGCGGAATCAGCGGAAGCTCGATTCTGACCTGCGACAGCGGATGCGTGCGCGAGGTCCGCTGCCATTCGCCGAAGGGATCGCCGTCGACCGCAATCACTTGGTCACCCTCGACGAATCCCCAGGACGTCTTGTCCGCGGCCGTGAATGTCAGCCAGCGCATGCCGTGTCTCCGTTGTTATTCCGCGGCATCGCGCGGCTGCACTTTCCAGTCGCCGGCCGCCGGCCGCTTCAGCCCGAGATTTTCCCGCAGCGTCTTGCCGCGATATTCCTTCTGGAACAATCCGCGCCGCTGCAATTCCGGGACGATATATTGCACGAAATCCGCATAGGAGCCGGGCACATAGGTCGCGGCGATGACAAAACCGTCGCAGCCGTGCTCGACGAACATTTCTTCGAGCTTGTCCGCGATCTCCTTGGGGCCGCCAACCATCGCATCCTGGACCTGACCGCGGCCGGAGAAGGTGACGAAGTCGCGCGCGCTCGGATTGCTTTTACCGGAGTTCTTGAGCACGCCGTCCCGGATGCCCAGAATGCCCTGCATGCTCTTCAACTCCTCAGTCGTCAGCGGCTCGTCGAGATCCTTGGAGGCGAAGTCGTAGTTGAGTGCTTCGGCCAGCAGCGACAGCGCATCGATCTGCAGCGGCAGCTTGTTGATCAGCGCCATCTTATCTTCGGCCTCGGCTTTGGTCGCGGCGCAAACCGGCGTCGTCAGGTTGCAGAGGAACATCGCCTCCGGATCGCGGCCGACTTTCGCGGCCTCGTTACGCACCGCCGCATAGCCGTCCTTGGCGGCGGAGAGGTTACGTGCAGCGGTAAAGATTACTTCGCCCCATCGTCCTGCAAAGCGCTGCCCGCGTCCGGACGCGCCGGCCTGGATGATCACGGGATGGCCCTGATCCGAGCGCGGCACGGTGAAGGGACCGCGCGACTTGTAGAATGGGCCCTTGTGATCGAGCCGCTTCACCTTGGCTGGATCGGCGAAGCGGCCGCTCGTCTTGTCCATGATGAGCGCGCCGTCCTCCCAAGTGTCCCAATGGCCGAGCACGACCTCCATGAATTCGTCGGCCTTGTCGTAGCGGGAATCATGTTCGGGATGAGAGTCGCGCCCCATGTTGTGTGCCTCGCCGTCGTTGAGCGAGGTGACGACGTTCCACCCGGCGCGTCCGCCGGACATCAGGTCGAGTGTTGCGAAGCGGCGGGCGATGTCGAAAGGTTCGAAATAAGTCGTCGAGCCGGTCGCCCCCAACCCGAGCTTCTCCGTAACCATGCCCATCGTGGTCAGCACGATCAGCGGATCCATCTTCACGCAGCGGATGCCGTATTCGACGGTGTGGGCGTGATCGTTGCCGTAGCGGTCCGGCATCGCCAACCGGTCGTCGAAGAACGCCATGTGGAACTTGCCGGCTTCGAGGATTTTGGCGATCTCCTGATAATAGTCCGCCGACATCGAATCGTCGCGCGAGTCCGGATGCCGCCACGAGCTAGGCAAATTCGTGCAGTTCTGGGCCTGAAGGAAGCCGACCAGTACCATCTGCCGCGTCATGCTGCTGTTCTCCGAATTGCGTCAGGCCGAAATCCGTCAGGCCAGGTCGAGGATCGTATCGAGCCTGTACTCGCGCGCCAGCGCGCGCCGCAGAGGTCGCCATGTCCAGGTAGAACGGCGCATCGAGGTCGGACGGCACCGCAATCGAGATCGGATGGTGCCGAGCCGTGCCTCCTTGCCGCCGAAGGCCGCCACGTGCTTCCGCGAGCGGCCGGAATCCGCCGTCGCGATCCCGATCATGCCTTCGCGCATCGCCATCAGCGGAAACAGCGATCACGCCGTGGGAATCGTGGCCGGCGAGATTGGCGTTGACGCAGTCGCATGCGATCGCGTCGGCCTCTTCCGCGGAAGCTCCGGCGGCACGAAGCAGCGCGGCGCTGATGCGCGTGAGGCGGTCGGCCTGGACGATCGGCATGGCGTTTCCTCAGGTCTCGCCCTTGGCGGGCTGTGCCTGTTGGAAGCCATCGTCTCAAAGCACCGGTGCGATATCAATCTCCCGTAAACCAATACAGGGCTGCAAATTCGTAAAGGGAGCGCGTCTGTGGCTGAAACCGCCATCCAGTATAGCGATTTTGACAGGTTCGCGACAGCTGTTTGCAGCTCGTTCACTTTGATCGACGGTTTGCGGGAACCAATAACCACCACTTAGGCCATCGCCCTCATAAGCTACCCGGGAGAAAATGGCAGAAATGCCGGGGAGTTGAGATCGTGCAGACGACCCTCGCGCGCACACTTGCAGCGTTGAGCGACATCAACGAAGCCATCCTTTACGCGAAGTCGCCGGACGAGCTGTACCAGAAGGTCTGCGACGCCGGGTTTTCGAGTGGGGACTTCATGGCCGTCGCCGTGTTCCTGGCGGAGCCGGATGGCCAGCGGCTCCGATTTGCGGCCGGCTGCGGCGACGACGTTGCGCGGCTGCGTGCGATCACGATCACCACGGAGGCCGGCACGCCGGAGGGGTCGGGCGTCGGCGGCGAAGCCTTTCGCAGCCAGGGGATTTGCATCAGTAACGATTATCTGAACGATCCGCGCTCGCTCGCGTGGCGCGAAGGCGCTGCCGGAGCGGGTGTCGGGGCAGCCGCGGCGCTTCCCCTGATCTGTGGCGGTCGCAGCATCGGCGTGTTGTATGTGACGCGCTCGGGGGCAGGCACGCTCGACGAGGCGATGGTCTCGCTCTTCGAGCGGATGTCGAGCAATATCTCACATGCGCTGGAGAATTTCGCGCGCGAGACAGCGCGCCTGGATGGCGAGCGGGCAGTGCGGCGGCTCAACCGCATGTTCGGCGCCCTCACTGCGACCAACGAAGCAATCCTTCACGCCAGCACTGAGCAGGATCTATACCAGCGGGTCTGCGACGCCGCTGTGCATAGCGGCAAATCGCTTGCCACTTTCGTTCTGCTGCGCGAGCCGGATTCCGAATGGCTGACGCCGGTGGCAGCGACCGGACAAAATCTGGATCTGATCAGACGCACGCGCTACTCGATCGATGCGGAGAGTCCCTATGGCAAGGGCATCTCCGGCCAGGTGTTCCGGACTCAGAAAGCGATCGTCGAGGACGACCTCCTCAATCGTACCAAGGGGACGACCTGGGAGCAAACCAACGTCGATGCCGGCGCCGTCGCCTGCGTGGCTGCTCCCTTGATCAAGCGTGGCACCAGCATCGGCGTGCTGTTTTTCTTCGTGAGCAAAGCCTGGGCAAAAGACGAAGGCATCGTCGCACTGTTGCTGCGCATGACCGAAACCGTATGCTTTGCGCTCGAGAACTTTGACCGCGACAAGGAGAAGGCCCAGATCGCGCTGGAGGAGGAAGGGCTGGCGCGCATGTACGCGGCGCTAAGCGCGACCAACGAGGCCATTCTGCGGGCAAGATCCCGCAGCGAACTGTTTGACCTGGTTTGCGAAGCCACGGCGCAGGGCGCGAAGTTCGCCTCGACCTCGATTGCGTTGCTCGACCGCGACGCGGGACTGCTTCGCGTTGTCGCATCCTTTGGACCGAACGCCGCTGAGGTACGAACCTTCAGATTGCGGGTCAGCGACAAGGTGCCGGAGGGACGTGGGTTGACCGGCACTGCGTTCCGGACCCGGAAGGCTTGCATTAGCAACGACATCCTGGCAGACGCCCGCCTCGAGCCTTGGCACGCCAGCGCGCGTCGCAACGGCATTGCGTCGTCAACCGCGCTGCCGCTGTTCAATGGCGACAAGGTCGAAGGCGTATTCCTGTTCAACTCGCGCGAGCGCGGCACTTTCACGGACGAGTTCGTCGAGCTCCTGCGTAAGCTCCAGGCCAACGTCGCCTTTGCGCTCGAGAGTTTCGATCGAGCCGACGAAAAAGCGCGGGCCGACAAGCAGCGCGATCGCCTGAGTGGCATGTTCGAGGCGCTGAGCGCGACCAACGAAGCCATCATGCGCGCCAAGACGCGCGAGGAGCTGTTCGAGGTCGCGTGCCAGGCCGCCGTGCTCGGCGGGGTGTTCGCCTCCGCGACAATCGCCACTTTGGACGACAAACGTGAACTTGTCCGGGTCGTCGCCGTGAAGGGACGCCTGCAGGAACGAATGGTGGGACGCACCTGCCTTGTTTCCGCCGACCATCCTGAAGGCCAGGGAATCATAGGGATGTCGCTGCGGACCCGCCGGGCCAGTGTCATCAACGATTATCTGAATGATCCGCGATCGGTGTACTGGCATTCCAAGGCGATCGAGGATGGAACCCGGGCTGCTGCCAGCTTCCCGCTGCTGCGGGGCGGCCAGGAGCCGATTGGCATCCTGCTTTTCCTCGCACCGGAAGAGAATACGTTCACACCCGATTTGGTCGAGCTGCTCGGACGTCTGGCTGAAAACGTCTCTTTCGCCCTCGACAATTTCGATCGTGCCGAGGAGAAGGCCCGCACCGAAGCGCAGAAGGAACGCCTGACGCGGATGTTTGCGTCGCTGAGCGCCACCAACGAGGCGATCATGCGGGCGAAGTCGCGCGCCGAACTGTTCGACCTCGTCTGCCTTGCTGCTTCGAATGGCGCAAAATTCACCTCCACCACCATCGCGCTCGCGAGCGCCGAGAGCGACCAGCTGGAAATCGTCGCCAGCGCCGGACCCGCGGCCGGCACCACGCGCACCGTCCGCCTCTCCATCGACCCCGATTGCCCGGAAGGTCGTGGGATGAGCGGCACGGCATTCCGCACGCGCCAGCCTTGCATCAGCAACGATTATCTCAACGACGATCGCGTCCGCGCCTTCCACGCCATCGTCCGCGGCGACGGCGCGCGCTCGGGAGCGGCATTCCCGCTGGTCGCCCACGACCAGGCAGTTGGCGTCATGATCTACTTGTCGGCGGAGCCTGCCGCCTTTACCGACGAGTTCGTCGAGCTGCTGCAGCGTCTCGCCGAAAACGTCTCCTTCGCGATGGAGAATTTCGATCGCGCCGACGAGAAGAACAAGGCCGACGAACGGATCGAGTATCTCGCCTCCTATGACAGCCTGACCAACCTGCCCAACCGCGAGACATTCAGTGCCGTGTTGCGCGCGGCAATCGATGCGGCGGAGCGCCATGTCCATCGTTTCGCGGTGCTGTTCATCGATCTCGACCGGTTCAAGGTCATCAACGATTCGCTCGGCCACGAGGCGGGCGATTTGCTCCTGCTCGAAGTCGCCGACCGGTTGCGCAGCGCGCTGCGAGCGAGCGACGTGGTGGCGCGCCTCGGAGGCGACGAGTTCGTGGTTATCCTCGACCAGTGCGGCGAGATCGACGACGTCCAGCGCATCGCGACGGAACTGCTCCGCGTGCTCGCGAAGCCAATGGAGCTGGCCGGCCACGAGTGCCACACCACCGCCTCCATCGGCATTGCGATGTATCCGGCCAACGGTGCCGACGCGCTGACGCTGACCAAGAATGCCGACATGGCGATGTATCTCGCCAAGGAAGACGGCAAGAACGGCTATCGCTTCTTCTCCAAGGAAGTGAACACGCAGTCGATCGAGCGGCTGTCGCTGGAGAGCGCGCTGCGCCGGGCGCTGGAGCGGGATCAGTTCACTTTGAACTACCAGCCCAAGGTGGACATGGTGACCGGCCAGATCACCGGCGTGGAAGCGCTATTGCGCTGGACGCATCCCGATCTCGGCAATATCTCGCCGGCGCAGTTCATTCCGCTGGCGGAGGAGACCGGATTGATCGTGCCGATCGGCCGCTGGGTGATGAAGGAGGCCTGCGCGCAGGCCATGGCCTGGCAGCGGCGCGGCCTCTTGCCGGTATCCATGGCGGTGAACCTGTCGCCGCGCCAGTTCGTCGACGAGCATCTCTTGCAGGACGTCGACGAAGCGCTCGCCGCAAGCGGCATGTCGCCGGTGCTGCTCCAGCTCGAAGTCACCGAGAGTATGATGATGCGCAATGTCGGACGTGCGATCAAGGTGCTCGACGCCATCCAGAGCCGCGGCATTCGCTTGGCGATCGACGATTTCGGCACCGGATATTCGTCGATGTCGCTGATGAAGCATTTTCCGATCGACACCATCAAGATCGACCGCTCCTTCGTGCGCGACCTGCCGCAGGATGCGGAGGATCAGGCGATCGCGCAGGCCATCATCAGCATGGGCAAGGCGCTCGGTATGACCGTGGTGGCGGAAGGCGTCGAGAACGCTGAACAGGAGGCGTTCCTGCGCGCCCATGGCTGCGACGAGATGCAGGGCTTCCTGATCTCCAAGCCGGTGCCGGCGCGGCAGATGGCCGAGCTGCTACGGCCGACGGAGCCGCCTGTCGCGCCGCCGCTCCAGCCGGAGCCGGACCATGCCGCCACCGCGGCCGCGGCGCTACGGTTGAAAAGCGCTGTCGTCTGATGGCTGCGGGTGGAGCTCGCGGACGTCCTCTTCCCTGATCTCCGCCTTGCGTGGAAAATCATCCGGCCACGGAAGCGAGGTTTGTTCGGCGAAGAGCGCGATAAGGACATGCGCTCCATCGGCAAAGCTCGACCCGTCGCCAAGGCCGAGCTCACGACACCAGGCCTGTCGCATCGGCTCGTGCGTGTCGAATACCGCCATCGCCGGACCCCACCACCAGGCCGGCGCCGGCGATCGTTCGTCCTCCGGCACGGCATGCCAGAGGATGAGCTCGTTCATCATGCGCTCGAATTGCAGGCTTGCGGCCTGATGCATTCGTTCCGTGCTCCCTTGGGTCGCGCCTGAAAGCAGGCCGATGCGCGGACTCGATCGTGGCCTTCGCTGTGAAAAGCTGGCTCGCGCTATTGGCTGAGCCGATTGTGCCGCTTGTGTCGGCGGCCATACAAAAACATGCGGCGGCCGCGAAAGTTGCCGGCGCCGACTGTGACAGTCTCTTTAGCCGCTTATGAGCCCGACCCGCAAGGCGCAATACCGGCGCCGCCGGCGTTGAAACAGCGCAGGCGGGGCTGATAACCGGCGGCGGTCATGTCGTTCTACTCAGCGATTAAGGGGCCGATTGCGGCTGAACAGCAGATAGATCGCGCGAGGATTGGTGGTCAAATAACGCCAGAACAGGCGGCGGGGCTCGAGCAAGGTGCGCCAGGCCCATTCCAGGCCGATCTTCTGCATCCATCGCGGCGCGCGGGCGCGGCTTCCCGACAAGAAGTTGAACAGGCCGCCGGATGTCTTGATGACGCCGACATTGGTGAGATGCGGCGTGAATTCCTCGACGAAAGCCTGCTCGTTTGGCACGCCCAGCGCAACCCAGAGATAATCCGGTGCTAGCGCGTTGATCTCGTCGACCTTCGCGCGCAGTGCATCGCCACGGAGATAGCCGTGGCTGTAGCCGACGATCTTGAGGTTTGGATACATCTTCCGGACGTTCTCGACCGCAGCGGCGTTCTCGTCCTCGCTCGCGCCGAACATGTAGAAGGTGCGGCCGACCGCTTCGGCCTTGCGCGCGACGACGTGAAACAGATCCGTCGTGGCGACGCGCTCGGGCAGCGGAAACCAGGATTGCAGCCTCGACGCCGCCACCAGCGGCTGGCCATCGGCGTTGATGAGGTCGGCGCCGCGGAACAGGCGCTCGGTCTCCGGTTCGGTCGAGCACCGCGCCAGCACCTCGCCGTTGGCCGAGGTCAGGTGCAGCGGACGGCCGATGCGATGGCGCGGATCGGTCGCCTCGATCATGAAATCCGCGGTCGCTTCCAGGTCGAGTGCGGCCATACGAAGGCCGCCGATGGTGATCCGCGGCACGTCGGCAGTTGCGGTCCGGCCATCGAGATTGATGCGGCGCTCAAGCATATTGTCTGCCTCGTTGGCGAGCTTGGGCCATAGGGGTGAGTTCGTCGAGCACGACGCCGACGAGCTTGCGCTCGGCGCGGCCGAGCGTGCTCAATATCTCTTCGAGGCCGTCGTTGATGTCGAGGCTGGTCGGCAGCACCGCCACCAGCGCGTCGGCATCATCGAGCAGCTTGCGGCTGCCGGTCGTGAGTGGCGCCGCGGGACCGTCGAGGATCACGAGGTCATAACCGCCGGCGGAGCGCGCCTGCTCGATGGCCTTGCGGATGGCGTCAGTGGCCTTGCCTGCGTCGCGTTCGGCGGCCGGCAATACCGAGATGCCGTTGAGTGTCTTGATCTCGCGCGCGGCCTTGCTGCCGATCGAAAGCCATCCAACCTTGCTCGGCTCACTCTTGCCGGGACGGTTGACCTTGTTCGAGAGCGAGTGGGCCTGGTGGTCGGCATCGATCATCAGTACCCGAGCGCCGTCGCGCGCGGCCGCGAGCGCGAAATTCAGCGCGGTCACGCTGCGCCCGGTGGTCTCACTGGCACCGACGAGCGCGATAACAGGCATTGTCTTTCCGCCGGCGCGCCGGGCCGCCGTAGCGCGCATGTCGCGCCAGGCGTTGAGCAGCGTCGTCAGGGGAAAGCCGGGGCGCAGCGTCGGCCAGCCCAGCCGGGTGAGGTCGATGCCGCCGCCGGTGGCGAGAATGGCACCGAGCGTGTGGATGACGTCGGCCTCCTGGAGGCGCGCGATCAGCGGCTTTTCGATCAGGGGCTTCTCGACCATCGAAGGTTGCAGCGGCGGGGCTGTGAGTTCCGGCAGTGCCTGCGCGATTTCCGGGGCTCGCGAGGCCGGGTGGGGCCGGGCGGTCTCCGCCGTTCGCGAAGGCTCTGAAGCTCGCGGAGCTTGCGGCAACGGAGTGCGATTGGGCCGGGCCGGCGCCGGCGCCGGCGCGAATGCGCCGGCGAACAGCAGTTCGGCCGCGACGAACCAGCTCGATGCAGCGATCGCGCCGAAGATGAAGCCGATCATGGCGAACAGGCTCATCGCCGGCGGGAACGAGCGCCGCTGCGGCACCGTCGCTTCGCCGATGATTCGGGCCGCCGAGGTGTTCAGCGTCTCCTGCTCCTCGGTCTCGCGCGAACGCTTGAGGAAGGATTGATAGACGTCACGGCTGGCATCGGCTTCGCGCTCGAGCTCGCGCAAGCGCACGGCGGCCTGGCTGAGCTGGACGCTCTGCCGCTTCTGTGCCTCCAGCGCCCGGCTGAGCGAGGCTTCAAAGTCGCGGGCACGCGTCAAATCGTTCTTGGCGGACTGCGCGAAGCGGTCGATCTCTTCGTTGATGGTGCGCTTGAGATCTTCGACCTGCTTCTCGGTCTGGCGCAGCGCCGGATGACGTGGGCCGAGCTCGCCGGCCTGCTCCGCATATTTCTTGCGCGCGTCGGCATATTGCGCGCGCAGGTTCGCGATGGTCGGCGATTGCAGCGCTTCGGAGTTCGCGCCCGCATCTGCCGTGGTGCGCCGGCTCGCCTCAATCTGATCGAGGCGCGCCTGCGCGTCCATGGTCGCGGCGCGGGCGGCGGAAAGCCGCTGGTTGCTGGCGGAAAGCTGCTGGTCGCTGATCAGCGCATCCTGGGTACCGACGAAATTGTTCTGGGCCTTGTAGGTCGCAAGCACGGTCTCGGCGTTGCGCAGCCGCTCGCGCAACTCCTTCAAGCGGCCGGAGAGATCGTTGGTGGCGCGCCGCGCGGCTGACGCCTGCGAGTTGCGGGATTCCGCGAGGTAGGCACTGGTCAGCGTGTTGGCGAGCATCGCCGCTTTCGCCGGATCGGTCGACCAGACCTCGATGTCGACGATGAAGCTCTTCTCGGTCTTGCGGATCGTGATGTGCCGGTTCAGCGCCTCGAGGGCGGCGAGCTGCACTTCCCTCTTCTCCGTGGCGGAGGGCGCGCGGGGCTGAAGGCCGATCAGACCGAGCAGCGAGGACATCACGCCTTTGCCGTCGGCGCCGCCGCCGAATTCGGGATCCTTGTCCAGATCAGCCTGCTGGATCACCTGGAGCAGCACGCTGTTGGAGGTGATCAGGCGCGCCTGGCTCTCGACCACCATCGACATGCCGGAGACGTCCTGCGCGCGAGGCGTTAGCTCGCGATCGACGAGCTGAAGCTCGCGCGGGTCGACATAGAGTTGGGCGGTGGCGGTGTAGCGGGGCGTCAGGCTCTTGCCCACGGTGACGGCGGCCGTTGCACCGAGCAGCGCGGCAACGGCAATCGCGACCTTCCGCCGCCAGAGCAGATTGACCAGCTCCAGCACGTTGAAGCCAACCCGAGGCCGCTGCTGCGGGGCCTCCGGTCCGGCCCGATCTATCCGCTGGTTATAGTCAAGCATGATCCCCAGCTTTCATTCCAAGTGCCGCGAGCTGAGGGGGTACTCTTCGCTCTACGCCACGCACCTCAGATATAGGTGCCCACTCAACGCAACAGGGAAAATTAACCATACTCATTGAGGGACTATTCACCGAAATGGCAAACAAAGCGTTTAAGCGCATGCCACTCTTCGACGCGTCGCCGTGACGCATGCGATGGCGCGGTCCTTCAGAGATTAACGGTTCGTTACCGCGTGCATCGTGGCCGCGAGGCTTCGCTGGTCTTGCGATCGGCTGCGCGCGCACCATGGCCGTCAGCTTTTCCGCAGGATGACGTGATAATCGCCGCGGCGGACGTCGGTCCCGCGCGGGAGCATGGCGTTGAGCACGGCGGCGCCGGCGTCGACCAGGGCTGCGAACAGCGGCTTGCGCCGGCGCATCTCGGGATAGCGCGGGCTCTCGACCTCACGGCGGTAGATCATCTCGAGGCCATTGGCGGCGGCGAACGCTTCGAGCCTCGGTAGCGACACCAGGGGATGGAAGAAGGTCGGGAACGGCGGCTCGCCCGGCAAGCCGGCATCCTTGATGCCTCGAATGTGCCGGTAGAACCAGACGTGGAACCAGTGCGGCGAGTATTTGGTGACGACCCCGGACAACGAGCGCGGATTGGGCGCGCCGATCAGGATCATCCCGCCGCGCTTGAGCGCATCTCGGAAATTCAGGAGTGCGGCGTCGACGTTGGGAAGATGTTCGATCACGTTGTAGCAGATCACCAGATCGAAGGTCTCGCGCCCGAAGCGGTAGGTCTGGACATCGCCGAGGATCGCTTCGTCCGCGTAGCTGTTGTTGCGGACCTGGTCCTCGTCGATATCGACGACGGTGACCTTGCTGCGGCTCAGCAATTCCGGTGGCAGGACGCTGCACGAGCCGCCTCCGGCTTCGTAGGTGGCGAGCTGGCCCTGCGGCAGTCCGCGGCGCAGTACGTCGTGGACGGCGAGCAGGCTGTCGCGGGCTTCACCGGGGACGAGATCGTGCAGCGCCTGAGTGCGTGCCATGGCCGCGGGAATTTGGACCGCCGTGGCTGTCGCGAAATCGATCGTGGCTGGCTTGTTCATATTTTCTGACCGCGCTTGTTCGACTTAAATTTACAGGAAAAATCTCGTGTGCCCGTAGAGCAAATCCGATACCGCGACGCTTCACCCGTCGCGGTACTTACGATCGGGTTAATGAGCATGTGCGTTAACTACGGTATCGTCCACGCCAGCCATCGGCACGGTGGACCGCGAATTGCAGCATCACTGCGCGCAAGGCTTCGCAGCAGAAACACCCGAAATCAGTTAAGTGCATGGATGGCGGAAAATCGGCGGCGTGGCGCCGTCGCGAGGCTCAAACCGGCCGTTCATTTTGGGACGTGCCTGTCCCGCGGCGATGTGCCGTCGCGGGACGGCGCTGATGCCCGGATCGAAGCAGGGCTTTTTCAATCTATCTCGGACATCTAGAACGTCATGACATTGATCCCGACAGACCTGTCCGCCACGCGTATCTCGGATGCCGTGCGCGATCCCGACCGGGAGATCGCGTCCAGCTCCCGGATTATCGACCTGTCGGTTGGGATCGTCGTCTGCATTCCCTGCTTCCGCCGCCCGCAGCATCTGCGGTCGACGCTGGACTCGCTCGTCAGTCAGCGCACCCCGCGCTCCTTCGCCGTCGTCATGGTCGAGAACGATGCGGTCCGGCGTGAAAGCGCGCCGGTGGCCGCGGAATATCTCGCCGATGGCAGGCTCCAGGGTGTCTGCCTGGTTGAGAAACGGCAAGGCAACGTCCAGGCGATCAACGCCGCGTTCGAGACGGCGCTGGCGCTGTTTCCCGCCGCGACCCGGTTCCTGATGATCGACGACGACGAGATCGCCTCGCCCGATTGGCTCGAGCTGATGGTTCGCACCGCGGAGGCGACCGGCGCCGATCTGGTCGGCGGGCCGGTGCTGCCGGTCTTCGAGGATCGCAGCATGCCCTGGCTTTCGCGCCACCCCGTTTTCTGCCCCGCCTATGATTACAGCGGCGCTGTGCCCCTGATCTACGGCTGCGGCAATTGCCTGATCACGCGTGCGGCGTTCGAGAGGTTCGCCCGTCCGGCCTTCGACCCGCGCTTCAACTTCCTCGGGGGCGGCGACTGCGATTTCTTCGTGCGCTGCCGCAATGCCGGCATGACGTTCCACTGGACGGCGGAGGCAGTCATCACCGAGACGGTGCCGCAAAGCCGCACCAGTTTCGGCTGGATCGTGAAGCGAGGCCTGCGCATCGGCGCGATCAATTATCGTGTGCAGTCCAAGGCCGCGCAGGGCGCCGCGGCGCGAGTGTGGGTGTTTGCGCAGATGCTCGGGAGGTTGCCGCTGTCGCTGGTGCGCGCGGCCGCTCTGCTGAAAACGTCGAAGGTCGTCGTCGCGATGCACCCCGTGATGGTCGCGCTCGGCTCGGCGCTCGCCGCGTTCGGCATCGAGCCGAAACCCTATAAGGCCTCGAAGATCGCGTCCTGACGCCGAGGTCGCGGTCTAAATACCGAAGCAGGCGAGGGCGACCCTAACCGCGGAACGCGGCAGCGATTTGAGCGAGCGGCGCCCGACCATCCCGAGATAGGCGAAGGCCTGGCGATATCTGCCGAAGCGGACCGCTTGCATCGCCGAATACGTGACGAGATGAACCTCGGCGGCCCGGCGCAGCCCGGCTGCCATGCCCGCGGGCAGTCGCGCCATGATCAACCCGTCGTCGAATATTCGTGCGATCGCCGGAAAGAAATCCTGTGGCGTCCGCACCGCCGCGTTCATGGTGTTGGCCGTGTGCAGGCGGTAGTCGAGCAGAAGGTTTGGCGCAAATTCGAATTCGCCGATCGCGGCAAGGCGGCACCAGCAGTGCCAGTCTTCGCAATATCTGAGCGAGACGTCGAAGCCGCCGATAGCGCGGAAGGCCTCTGCACGTGCCAGCGCAATGCCGCCATTGACGATGAAGTTTCCGGCCGCGAGCCGCGCCAGCACGTCGCCGGACGGTTTGCGGCGTCCTTTCAGCAGATCCCGGCGGCCGATCTGCCGTCCCTCGCTGTCGATCGTGTTGTAGTCGCCGTAGACAAGAACCGCTCGCGGCGCGGCACGCGCAGTGGCCAGCAGGGCCGCGACCGCGCCGGGCCGCAGGCGATCGTCGGCATCGAGGAAGAGCAGCCATTGGCTGCTCGCATGTTGTGCGCCGAGATTGCGCGCTGCCGATACGCCAGCGGCGCCGTTGGTCATCAGGCGCAGTCGCGGGTCACGAATGGCACGGACGATCGCGGTGGTGCTGTCGGTCGAGCCGTCGTCCACGACGATCACTTCGGTGACCTCGGCTTGCGCCAGTGCGCTGGCGAGGGTTTCGCCGACATAGGCCGCAACATTCTTGGCCGGAATGACGACGGATACCGACGTCGTTGAGCCGACCTGCAGCGGGACGCGTGCCGCCGGAACGACGCGCGATGTCGCCGGCAATTCGAGAATTTCTTCCGCGGTGATCAAGATACGACTCGCCTTTAACCGTCTGTTAACCAGGGCGCATCTGCGAGTTGGCAACGCGATCGATCGGAACCTTGGCCGTCGCGAATGATACTCGCATTGGGGAAAAAAGCGTCGCCACGAAGGCTGCCGCAGCGTTGGTTTCGTCAATTAGCGTTAAGCCGCCGGCATTAAGCCTGTGGCAAATTTGGAAGAGTGCGACAGCCGGTCCCATGCGAGAATGGGCAACCTGGCTGCCGCGGATGGACCCAGTGCCCGCAAAGACATTCGACTACGATCCCGACGACATGGTCCTCAACCTGTTCTACGAGGACAAGGACGATCGCTGGTTTCCCGGCGATCGGCATCTGCGGCGCATGGCGCGTCGCATGCTGCTCGGCGAGCCGCGCATGAGCGGGCAGCTCCGCGTGTTCCTCAATCTCTGTGCAGGGCTCGATCGGCTCGGTATCCGCTATCGCGTCAACGACTATGGCTACATCGCGCGGCATCCGCGCGAACTCGCCTGCATCATCGGCCGCACCTTCCTGCTCGACAAGTTCGCCTGGAAAAATCCGATCCTGCTCGGCGTTGCCGCCCACAATCATCCGCTCGACGATCCCGACCTGTTCAAGCGCCTGCCGGTCAAGAAGGTCGTGGTGCCCGGCCCGTGGTACGCCGACATGTATCGGCCGCATTGGCCCGACACGGAGGCTTGGCCGATCGGCATCGACACGGATCTCTGGGCACCGTCGCCGACCTCGCAAAAGAGTGTCGACGTCCTGATCTACG
This sequence comes from Bradyrhizobium sp. WSM1253, assembly GCF_000244935.1. Taxonomy (NCBI): domain Bacteria; kingdom Pseudomonadati; phylum Pseudomonadota; class Alphaproteobacteria; order Hyphomicrobiales; family Nitrobacteraceae; genus Bradyrhizobium; species Bradyrhizobium sp. WSM1253. Next base: position 3,726,747 of record NZ_JH600073.1, on the reverse strand, counting down.
ACAAGGTGCATTGGGACCGCGATCGCTACGCGGCGGAGCTGATCGAACCCGTCCGCGCCCGGCTCACGAGGGAAGGCCGCTCGTTCACCGAGCTGCGTTACGGCAGCTACAAGGAAGAGGACTATCGGGCCGCGCTCGCGCGATCGCGTGCGATGATCTTCCTCTGCCAGAACGAGAGCCAGGGCATCGCCTATCAGCAGGCATTGTCTTGCGGCGTCCCGGTGCTCGCCTGGGATCCCGGCGGCCCCTGGCGGGACCCCGATTATTATCCGCATCGCGTCCAGTTCGCCCCGGTCTCGTCGGTGCCGTACTGGGACGATCGTTGCGGCGCCAAGTTCGTCGACATCGCCGGGTTCGAGGCGGGCTGGGATGATTTCTGGGCCGGGTGCGCCGCCGATACGTTCGATCCGCGCGGCTTCGTGCTCGACAACCTCACGCTGGAACAGCGCGCGCTTCAATATTACGAAATCGCGCGGAGCATCGTGCGGCCGCAGGCGGTGCCGCAGAGCCCCGTTGGACTGGTTGACGAATGCTTAACAGGGATCGGCTAACTCTTGGAGCTTCCCCCGGCTTCACCACTACTCTCGAGCCATGGATCGCAGCGCCACTGATATGACCGACGTCGAGGCCCGATCGTTCGGCGGCGTCCTGCGCGATGGGCTTGCGGGGATCGACGCCGTGCGGGCGGCGCGCTGCCTCGTCGCAGTCGCAGCCCTGCTCCTGGTGCTGGTGACGCTCGATCCGTTTCCTGACCTGCGCAACGAGGATGTCACCACCGTCGTCGGCGGACGGATGGCGCTCACTTATGTCTCCTGGGGCTTGCTGGCGGCGGTCGCGGTACTGTTGGTCGCCGCAACGGATGCGCCCGCGCTGAAGACGCTGGTGACGCCGCTGCATCTCTGCCTGGTCGGATGGCTGTTGATCAACATCGTCTTCTCCGAGAATCGCGGAGTCTCGATGCAGCGCTTCGTGCTCGCAGCCAGCGTGATGTCGCTCGCGGTGCTTTTGCCGTTGCTGCCGCCGACGCAGCGCAGCTTCAACCTGTGTCTCGGCGGCGCCGCGCTCGTATTGCTTACCCTCTGCTATCTCGGCGTCTTCCTGGCGCCGCAATACTCGATGCACACCGCACTCGACGTCACCGAGCCGCAGTTGGCCGGCGACTGGCGCGGCAGCTTTGGTCACAAGAACATCGCTTCGCCGGTGATGACCATCCTGATCTATGTCGGCATTTATCTGTCCGCCGTCGGCTCCTTCGTGATGGGGCCGGCCATCGCCGCGCTGGCCGGAATCTTCCTGATCTTCACCGGCGGCAAGACGTCGTCGGTGCTGTGTCTTGCGATCTACGCGCTCGCCTCGCTGGTCTGCGTCACGCCGAGCCTGTGGCTGAGGCGGATGATCTGCTTCGTGCCGCTGATCGTGATGAACCTGCTGACAGTCGGCAGCGTCCTGAGCCCGGCGCTCGGGGCGATGACGCGGCTGCTTCCGCTCGATCCCACCTTCACCGGCCGTTCTGCCATCTGGGAGTTCGCGCTCGCAGCCGTCGCCGAGAAGCCGACCATTGGTCACGGCTACGCCGCGTTCTGGGACGACGTGACGGCACGGCAGACCGTCCAGGGCGCCGAATGGGCAACGAGCGCCGCGCACAGCCACAACAGCTATCTCGACCTCGCGGTCACCATCGGCCTTCCGGGGTTGTTGCTGGTGATCCTCGTCTTCGTGCTCGCGCCGCTCGGCAATTTCCAGACGGCCCGAACTCACAACCGCAGCGGTGCGTTGGCAAAGCTGTTCCTGACCGTGTGGCTGTTCGGCCTGTACTACGGGGCCACCGAGACCTTCCTGCTCGAACGGCAGAATCCGATCTGGTTCATGTTCGCTGTTGCCGTGGCCGGCCTGCACTTCCTGGCCAGGTTCCAATGCGTCGCGGAAACGGATGACTTGTCGCAGCCGGTGCTGCCGCAGTGGCATCGGCTTAACGATAAGCGGTGAGGTCACTTGTGGCCGCGACAAAACATAATCTATCTGGAAACACCCAGTAATCGCATGTCCCGCGGATGACGATCCTCAGCGTCGAGCAACCAGATGATCTTGTGTCCAGCGCGTCGGGAATCGCGGTCGATTTCGTGCGTGACTGGAAGCAGGCCGCATCGCGCCTGAACGCTGGCCATCGCACTGCATTCCAGCATGGCTATTGGCTTAGCGCCTGGTACGAGGCGTTCCACGATCTCTCGCCGCTGATTGCATTGATCTCCGATGCCACGACTGGCAAGGACATCGCAATGGTGCCGATGATCAGCCATCTCAGGCGCGGCATCCGCATCGTCGAATTCGCCGATCTCGGCGTCTCCGACAACAACGCGCCGATTCTGGCGCTCGATGCCGCGCTGGACGCGGCGGCGGCGGATGCGATCGGCAAGGCGTTGATCGACGCATTGCGCGCATTGCCGGACCGCTTCGATTTGCTGCGCCTGAAGAAGATGCCGGCCCAGATTGGCAGCAACCCGAACCCGCTGGTGTCGCTCGGCCGGATCGGATCCTGCTCGCTCAACGGCAACCTCGTGCTGACCGGCGACGACTATGAAGATTACCGGGCCTCGATCAAGCGCATGCAGATGCCACGCTGCTGGCGCGTCTTCAGCCGTCACGCCGGCGCGCGATTCGAGATCGCCACCGATGTCGCGCGTGCGCGCGAGCTGCTGGACGTGATGGATGCCCAGCAGCAGGCGCGCATGCGAAAGCTCGGCTCGCGCTTCGTCCTCAACGACGAAACCCATGCGCAGTTCTATCGCGAGGTCGCCCGCCAGGGTGCTGCGGACGGTTACGCCGTCATTTCGGCGCTGGTCTGCGACGAGGCCGTCGTTGCCACCACGCTCGGCGTCAGGTCTGGTGCGACCTATTTCCTGCTGCGCATCAGCCACGCCGGCGATTCCTGGTCGAACTGCTCGCCGGGGCTGCTCGTGACCGAGCGCACCATGGCGGCGCTGCATGCCGACGGCGTGCGCCGTTTCGACCTCAGCATCGGCAACCAGGACTACAAGCGCCGCTTCGGCGCCGAGCCGGTGCCGCTGACCGATGTCAGCGTCGCGCTGTCCTGGCGCGGCATGCTCTTCGCGTGGCGTGACCATGTCGCGCAGGGCCTGCGCCGTCACCCCAGGCTCGCCGCCTTTGCGGCGCAGGCGATGGGCAAGGGGACGCGCTGACGCGCTGCCCTGGATTGCAGGGTCACGCGATTATCGCAATCGTTGTGTTATCGTCGCCTGTTTCCCGGAGGCGACATGAAAGATCGTTCGGCAAAATATCGCGCATTCTATGCGCAGTTGATCTGCGCCGCGGCGAGGGCCGCGGACCCCCGTATCGAGGAAGCCTATCGCACCGTCAGGCGCGAGCCGTTCGCCGGACCCGGGCCGTGGTCGATCTCGGTTGGCGGACACCCCTATGTCGTGACGCCCGACGATGATCCCGCCTTCCTCTACCAGAACACGCTGCTCGCGCTCGACAGCGCGCGGGGTCTCAATATCGGGATGCCCGGCGCGCACGCCTATTGGCTCAGCGGTTGCGCGGTGAAGCAAGGCGAGATCGTGATCCAGATCGGCGCGGGGAGCGGCTACTACACGGCGATCCTCGCGCATCTCGTCGGCCCCGGCGGCCGCGTCCATGCCTACGAGATCGACGAACGTCTGGCAGGGCTCGCGCGCGAGAATCTGAAGGACATCGACCATGTGGATGTGTGGGATCGTTCGGGCATCGCGTCCGATCTGCCCAGAGCCGACGTGATCTATGTCTGCGCGGGTGCGGCGCAGCCGGCTGCCGAATGGCTCGATGCCTTGCTGCCCGGTGGGCGGCTGGTGTTTCCGCTCGCGCCTGAAGGCATGCTCGGCGGCATGCTGATGATCACGCGCCCGGACGAGGGTGCAGCCTGGCCCGCCAAATTCCTCGGGCGTGCCCAATTCATCGGCTGCGCGGGATTGCAGGATGCGGATGCTGCCCGGCGACTGGCGGAGGCGTTCGCAAGGGGATGGGAGGGCGTGCAGTCGTTGCGGAGAGAGGGCGCTCCCGACGAGACGTGCTGGTTCGGCGGTGACGGCTGGTGGCTCTCGACGGCACCGGCGCCTGTCGCGACTGCGCCCATCAAGCCCAACGCGGACATCACGCAGGCCTAGCCGGTCACGCCTTCGTGCAGCCGGCACAATGAAAGCGGCCGCGCGAGGCGCGGAACAGGCTTCGGCAATACCATCGCCGCGCCAGCGCCTGAGCGGGCCTGCGGATCATCTGCGCGATCAACAAGAGTTCGAAAGCCATTCGTATCGCTTTTGGTGAAATATCCTGACCACAGAGATGGGGCGGCATCCCCCGAAGAGAATGCCGCCCAGATCGCACCTGCCATGCAGTGGTTCAGGCGTAAAGCTTAACCGCGCTCAGCCGTGCAGCTTCCTGGCCGTCTCCGCGATCTGGCGGCCCTGATAGCGTGCGCCGGCGAGCTCGTTGGCGCTGGGCTGCCGGCTGCCGTCGCCGCCGGTGATCGTGGTGGCGCCATAGGGCGCGCCGCCGGTGACCTCGTCGAGCTTCATCTGGCCGGCAAAGCCGTAGTTCAGGCCGACCACGACCATGCCGAAATGCAAGAGGTTGGTGATGATCGAGAACAGCGTCGTCTCCTGGCCGCCATGCTGGGTCGCGGTCGCCGTGAAGGCGCCGCCGACCTTGCCGTGCAGCGCGCCCTTGGCCCAGAGACCACCGGCCTGGTCGAGGAAGTTCGCCATCTGCGAGGCCATGCGGCCGAAGCGGGTGCCGGTGCCGACGATGATCGCATCGTAATTGGCGAGGTCCTCGATTTTGGCGATCGGGGCGGTCTGGTCGACCTTGTAATAGGAGGCTTTCGCGACCTCGGCCGGCACCAGCTCGGGCACGCGCTTGATGTCGACGGTGGCGCCGGCTTCGCGCGCGCCCTCGGCGACGGCATTGGCCATCGCTTCGATGTGGCCATAGGCGGAATAATAAAGGACGAGAACTTTGGTCATGATGATCTCCGTTGGATGCAGATTTGATGGTGGGTGTCGGGAGCGTCATGCCGGGACAAGCCGGCATGACGAATGCGTTTCTAAGCCGCGTCGACGAGCACGATCTCGGAATCTTCCAATGCCGTGATCTTCAGACTGTCTTCGTCGCGGATCGCGGCGCCGTCGCGGGCGTTGACGCGCACGCCGTTGATCTCGACCGACCCCGCCGCGGGCACGAGATAGAGGTGCCGCGACTTGTGCGGCACGTACTCCGCGCTCTCGCCTGCCTTCAGCGTGGTGGCGAGCACCCGCGCATCGGCGCGGATCGGCAGCGCGTCCGTGTCTTGCTCGAAGCCGCTCGCGATGGTGACGAGCTTGCCGGAGCGGTCTCCTTTCGGAAACGGCTTCGAGCCCCAGGTCGGCTGTCCGCCACGCGCGGTCGGCTCGATCCAGATCTGGAAGATCCGGGTCTTGCTCGGCTCCAGATTGTACTCGGAGTGGCGGATGCCGCTGCCGGCGCTCATCACTTGCACGTCTCCCGCTTCGGTGCGTCCCTCGTTGCCGAGGCTGTCCTGATGGGTGATCGCGCCCTCGCGCACATAGGTGATGATTTCCATATTGGCGTGGGGATGGGCTGGAAAGCCGGTGTTCGGCGCGATCTCGTCGTCGTTCCACACCCGCAAGGCGCCGTGACCCATGTTGTCGGGGTCATAATGGCTTGCGAAGGAGAAATGATGCTTGGCGTTGAGCCAACCGTGATCGGCGCCGCCGAGCTTTGCGAAAGGTCTGAGTTCGATCATCTGCGTAATTCCTTGTTTTGGCGGGTGGCGCCTTGATCAGGCGCCGAAACCGCCGTCGACGTTGAGCACCGCGCCGGTGACGAAGGAGGCTTCCGGGCTTGCGAGGAAGACGATTCCGGCGGCGACTTCCTCGGGACGGCCGAAGCGCTGCAGCGCGTGCTGCTTGCGCTGGGTCTCGGCGAACTCGCCGCCGTCCTTCGGATTCATGTCGGTGTCGATCGAGCCGGGCTGCACCACGTTCACGGTGATGCCGCGCGGGCCGAGGTCGCGGGCTGCGCCCTTGGTGTAACCGACCACGGCCGCCTTGGTGGCGACGTAGTCGGCAAGGCCCGGGAACGAGGCGCGGTCGGCAAGCATCGAACCGACGGTGACGATGCGGCCGCCCTCGCCCATCAATTGCGAAGCGGCGCGGATCGCCGCGATCACGCCATGCACGTTGACCGCGTCCTGGCGGGCGAGCGCTTCGGTGTCGGCATTGGCATCGTCGATCGCGCCGCCGCTCGCGACGCCGGCATTGTTGACGAGGATGTCGAGATGGCCGAACTCCTTCGCGACGGCCTTGACGAGCTGCGTCACGTCCTTGGCCGAGGCCTGGTCGGCCTTGAAGGCGCGGGCCTTGACGCCCCGGGCCTTCAACTCGGTGACGACCGCTTCCGCCTTTTCGGGAGAGGCAACGTAGCTGATGGCGACATCAGCACCTTCATCGGCGAGTGCGCGGGCAGAGGCCGCGCCGATACCGCGCGAGCCGCCGGTGACGAGGGCAACCTTGCCTGAGAGCTTCTTGGTCATTGGATTTCTCCAGTCCTGAATGTCTGATGACCCTTGGATAAGCCTCCGCCTGTGGTTATAAATAGAAACTGTTGAAACGTATTGTTTCCAAAAACATCCCGATCGGACCCGCCATGGCCAAACTTCCCGATTTCGAGGCACTCGCGATTTTCGCAAAAGTTGTGGAATTACGGTCGTTTGCGGGGGCCGCGAGCGAGCTCGCGATGTCCAAGGCGACGGTGTCCAAAGCGGTCACGCGCCTCGAAGAGCGGCTCGGCGCCCGGCTGTTCAACCGCACCTCACGCCGGCTCGCGCTGACCGATGCTGGCCATAAGCTCGCCGAGCGTGCGACGCGCCTGCTGTCCGATGGCGAAGCCGCGGAGAACGAGGCGCTGGCGCAGTCGGTCGCGCCGCGGGGCCTGGTGCGGCTCGCCGTGCCCATGACATTCGGGATCAAGGCGGTGGCGCCGCTGCTGCCGGAGTTCTTCGAAACCTATCCCGAAGTCTCGGTAGACCTGCATCTGAGCGATGCGACCATCGATTTGATCGGCGAGGGCTTTGACATGGCTGTGCGGATCGCGCGGCTGCCGGATTCCTCGTTGATCGCGCGGCGCCTCTTCACCATGCCGCGTTTCACTGTGGCCGCGCCGTCCTATCTGAAGCGCGAGGGACGACCGACGCATCCGATGCATCTGGCCGCGCACAAATGCTTCAGCTACGCCTATCTCTCGACGCCGAACGTCTGGCACTACACCAATGCGGCCGGCGAGCAGGCCAGCGTGCGTCCGGGCGGACAGCTCCGTGCCAACAACGGCGACGCGGTGATGCCGGCGCTGATCGCCGGCCTCGGCATCGCCGACCTTCCAGAATTCATCGTCGGCGACGCCATCTCCTCCGGCGAGGTCGAAGTGATCCTGAAGGACTGGAAGCAGGTCGAAGGCGCCGTGCATCTGGTGACGCCACCCGGCGGCCCGCGCCCCGCACGCGTCGAGGCGCTCGGCGATTTTCTCGCAGCGAAACTGCCGGGTACGTGCAAACGGCGGGTGAAGAAGAGCGAGCGAACAGCGTAGGTGCCGTAGGGTGGGCAAAGCGAAGCGTGCCCACCAATTCACGCGAGGAATCGCAAGTGCCTCAGTACCGCCGAGCGCAAGGCAACATGTTCTTCTTCACCGTCGTGCTAGCTGATCGGTCAAGTACGCTACTCGTCGACCAGGTTGATCGCCTACGCCAGATTTACCGAACGGTCGTGCAACGCCGGCCGTTCGGGACCGTCGCGATTTGTATCTTGCCTGACCACCTCCATGCGATCTGGGCGTTGCCTTAGGATGACGCCGACTTTTCGTCGCGATGGAATCTGATCAAGGGTGGGTTTTCGCGGCGGCTGGAGGCCGGCGAGCGTTCAATCAGCAAGTCGAGGAAGCGCGAGAAGGGCATCTGGCAGCGCCGCTTCTGGGAGCACTCAATTCGCGACGATGCTGACTTGGAGCGGCACGTTGATTACATACACTTCAATCCCGTGAAGCATGGCCTCGTCGCGCGTGTGCGCGATTGGCCTCACAGCAGCTTCCATCGCTATGTCGAGCAGGGCACCCTTCCCGTGGATTGGGGAGGGGATATGCGGGACGTTGCCAGGCAATTCGGCGAATGATGGTGGGCACGGCGCGCGAAGAGCGCGCCTTTGCCCACCCTACGGCACCTCGCCGCACAGCTATCGTAGGGTGGGCAAAGCGAAGCGTGCCCACCAATCTTCGACTACGATACCTTCACGCCGTCGATCGCGACCACGCGCAAGGCCGGCCGCAACGTCCCCTCCAGCTGTGTCTTCAATTCGTGCACGCGCGGATCGCTCGAGCGTGCCGCACACACCGCGTATTGATGCACGGATTGCGCCAATGCGCGTTGCGCTTCCGGCGTTCGTGTCACGTCAGGCTTTGAAAGCCGCAACACGATAGCGGCGAGATTCACCAGCATCTCGTCCAGCGCCACGTCAATGGTCTGAAGTCTATTCATCGCTCCACTCCCTGGGAGGCAACGGGAGGGTCCAGGGGACGTTCCTGACCGGGCGGAACATGGATAATGCTTCGTTAATCCCGCCGCGCGGCTTGTTCTTGCGGAGGGGCACGCTAGGCTGGCGACACAAAAAAACAGGGGGGAAGTCTGCCATGGATCGACGCGATGTCCTGCGCGCCGCTGCCGCATTGCCGTTGTTGCCTGCGTTGTCGAGCGCGGCTTTCGCGCAAGCCTATCCCACTCGCAACGTCACCATGATCGTGCCGTTTCCAGCCGGCGGCCAGGCGGATCTCGCGGCGCGCCCCGTCGCACAGGCGCTGGAGCGAATCCTCGGCAAAGCGGTCATCGTCGACAACCGCGCCGGCGGTGGCGGTGGATCCGTTGGCAACGCCGCGGCGGCGCGCGCCGAGCCTGACGGCTACACGCTGCTGATGACGCTGTCCTCGCTCGCGGTGCTGCCCGAGGCCGACCGGCTGTTCGACCGTCCGGTCGCCTACGAGCTCTCGCAGTTCATGCCGATCGCGCGGGTGCTGGCCGATCCCACGCTGCTCGCGGTACCGGCCTCGGCGCCGTGGAAGACCGCGCAGGATTTTGTCGAGGATGCCAGGAAGCGTCCCGGCCAGATCACCTATGGCTCGTCGGGGCCTTACGGCACGTTGCATGTGGCGATGGAGATGTTTGCGAGCAGCGCCGACATCAAGCTGCTCCATGTGCCGTTTCGCGGCGCCGGACCGGCACTCACCGCGCTGCTCGGCGGCACCGTGCAGGCGATCGCCGCCGCACCGGGAACGCTGAAGCCGCAAGTGGAGGACGGCAAGCTGCGCGTGCTCGGCAATTGCGGCGCCAAGCGCATCGCAAGCTTCCCCGATGTGCCGACCTTCCAGGAGCTCGGCTACAAGGACGTCGAGATGTACATCTGGGCCGGACTCTTTGCCCAGAATGCTCTTCCTGCCCCGATCGCGACTCGCCTGCGCGAGGCAATGGCGCAGGTGATGACGAGCCCCGACGTGCTCAAGGCCTTCGAAACGTCGGGCAGTCTCGTTGCCTATCAGGACGCGCCGGCGTTTGCCGAGTTCGTGGCGGTCGACAGCGCGCGGCTGATTGCGGCGGTGAAGAAGATCGGCAAGGTCGAATAGGTTCCTGGCCCGTTTTCACAATTTTTTGTTGGTCCAGAACCTCCCCGCGTCTCATTGATTCAGCAGAATTCGAGAGACTCGCGAAGGAATCGGACATGCGAACAGAGCGGATTGCGCTGGGTGTGGCGCTTGCGATCGGCGGCATCGCCGCGCAGGGCGTTGCATCCGCTGAAGAGTATCGCGGAACCATGGAGCAGCAGATGGCCTGCACGCCGGATGTATGGCGGCTGTGCAGCGACCAGATCCCTGATGTGAGCCGCATTACGGCCTGCTTGCGGCAGAATACGCCCCAGCTCTCCAGCGGTTGTCGCGCGGTGTTCCAGTCCAACAACCAGATGCCGCCGCAGCAGCAGGTTCCGGGCAATCGCGCCGCGCCGGCGCCACGATACAATGCTGCGCCGCCGCCTCCGGCGACCCAGCCCCGGCCTTACGACGAGGATGATTAGCGCGCTTCGGATCTGGTCTCGCAGACATCGACCCATTCCGCCGCGGTCAGCTCGGCCATCCGCTCCGGCGTGATCCGTACCGCGCTATGGGTCGAGCCGGCAGCCGGCACCACCACGTCGAACGCTTTCAGCGAGATGTCGCAATAGACCGGCAGCGGAGCCTTCAGTCCGAACGGGCAGACGCCGCCGACCTCGTGGCCCGTGACCTCCGCGACCTCTTCCAGCCCCAGCATCTTCGGCTTGCCGCCGAACGCCGCCTTCACCTTCTTGTTGTCCATGCGCGAGGTGCCGGCCGCGACGATCAGGATCACGCGCTCGCCGATCCGTAACGACAGCGTCTTGGCGATGCGTCCGGGCTCGACGCCATAAGCCTCGGCGGCCAACGGCACGGTCGCGGAGCTGATCGGGGATTCGATGACTGATATGTCGGGGGCTTTTTCAGCGAAAAAATCGCGAACGGATTGAAGGCTCATTCAGATCGGCTCATTCCAGACTTATGGGCGGGCGGCGATGCCTAAACAATCCTTGGCAGCTCCGAGAGCGCCCGGACGCGATGATCCGGCGCAAAGCCGAGCTCGTCCATTTGGGTGCGGATCGCCTTGAACATCGTCAGCGGTGCCACGAGTTCGTTCTCGACGCAAGCCAGGGCCATCGCTTCCGGCGTCACCCGTTCGATCCAGGCAACGTTCAGCCCGAATGCTTTCGCGCCCGCGACATCCCAGGGATTGGAGGAGACGAACAGCACCTCGTCCGGCGCGGTGCCGAGCACCTCGCCGATCAGCTCATAGGCCTCCGCGCTCGGCTTGAAGATCTTCTTCGCGTCGACGCTGATCGTGGCATCGAGCAGGGCGTCGAGACCGGAGTTGCGCACGAGCGCATTCAGCATGTCCGGACTGCCGTTGGAGAGGATGGCGAGTTTTCGCGGTTTCAGAGCCGTGAGCGCTGCCGTCGCATCCGGATAGAGATCGAGATGCAGGTACTTCTCGATCACGCGCTCGAATGCCTCGTTCTCGTAAGCGAGCCCGAGCACGCGCAACGTATAGGCGAGCGAGTCGCGCGTGATGGCTGCAAAGTCCTGGTAGCGCCGCATCAGCGAGCGCAGCCAGGTGTATTCGAGCTGCTTGAGCCGCCAGATCTGCGTGATGATCTCACCGTAGCCGGGAAACGCATCCTCGGTGATCTCCGCGACCGATTGGATATCGTAAAGCGTTCCGTAGGCGTCGAAGACAACGGCTTTGAGACTCAATTCACCTGTCCCCCGGGATCGTTGCGGTCCACGGACTATACAAGGCGCAGCGAAATCGGTCCAAGAGGCAATCGCGACTTGGGCCTCTGGTTTCTAAAGCCTGATCACGACCTTGCCGAAATGTGAGCCGGTCCGCAGGTGCGCATATGCTTCGGGAACCTCGTCGAAGTCGTAGACCCGATCGACGATCGGGTGGATCGCATGCTCGGTCAGGAAGCGATTCATCGCGACAAAGTGTTCGGCCGATCCGACGGTGACACCGATGATGTCGGCATTCTCCCACTGCAGGCGTGCGAGGTCGGGCTTGGGACCGAACCCCGTCAAAACCCCAATCTGAACGATCTTGCCACCCGAAGCGACCGATCGCAGCGATCGGTCATAGGTGCCGGGACCGCCGAGTTCGAGGATATGACTGGCGCCGGCGCCATTCGTCGCCTTCATCAGGGCGACATCCCAGTCCGGCGTGTCGCGGTAGTTGATGAGGATCGAACCGCCCAGCGCCTTGGCGCGGGCGAGTTTTTCGTCCGAGGATGATATCACGATCGCGCGCGCGCCCAGCGCCGCTGCGAATTGAAGCCCGAACAGCGCGACGCCGCCTGTTCCCTGGACCAGCAGCGTGTCGCCTTTGCGCATCCCGCCGCGTGCGATGAGGCCATGAAAAGCCGTGACGCCGGCGCAGGGCAGGGTCGCTGCCTCCACCGCGGACAGATGCGCCGGCACCGAGACCAGCGCGGTCGCCGGCAGCACGACATACTCAGCCAGCATTCCGTCCATCGTGTTGCCACCGAGGGATAACGGAATATAGCTGGACTTGAACGGCCCCGAGATCCAATCGCGGAAGAACGATGCAGCGACGCGGTCCCCGAGCCGCCATTGCGCGACGCCGGCGCCGATGGCGTCAACGACACCCGCACCGTCGGAGAGTGGAACGCGTCCGTTGAGCTCGCCTTGGCCTGCACGGTCGAGGACCAGGAGGTCGCGGTAATTCAGACTTGCCGCTTCGACCCGAATGCGGACCTCGCCATTGGCGGGTTCGGGTTTGCCGACGTCGACGCACGCAAGGCGGCCAGCACCAGCATGGCCATTCAAATGGTAGGCTTTCATCGTTGCTCCCTTCACAAGTGGCATTCACTTGGACGAGCGAAGTCTGTAAGGTCTGACAGCGCTGTGAGGGTCAAGAGGCTTCAGATGAAAATCGGTGAACTCTCCCGACGGACGGGGGTCAGCGTCCGAATGCTGCGCTACTACGAAGGCGAAGGACTGCTTGCGCCGCTGCGGACGAACTCCGGCTATCGCGACTATGGCACGGCCGAAGAGGAAACCGTACGGCGCATCAAGATGCTTGGCGGTGCGGGGATGACGCTCGAAACCATCAAGCGGTTGCTCCCCTGCGTCAGGAACAACGATCCGGCTTTCACGCCGTGCAACGAGCTGCGAAAAATACTCATGCAGCAGGTCGGCCTGATCGATGAACGTATCGAGACGCTCAGCCAAAGCCGGACAATCCTGGCCGGCTTCCTCGCAAGCGTGAACTGATCGGACGCAACGCCGCCATCGGATTCACCGCGCCAAGGCCGCCATCCGCAACTTGGGCCGCAGCTGGGTGCTGGACCTGCGCGGCGCGAGCATCGGCCTTGAGCCTTGAGGACCTGAGCGTGAGGGCTTCGATAGCAGCGTCGAAGCCCTCAATGCGCTGACGAGTGCGCCCCTAGATCCCCAACAGCTTCCTTGCGTTCGCCTTCAGCACCTTCGGCCGGATCTCATCGCGGATGTCGATCTTGGCGAAATCCGACAGCCAGCGGTCCGGCGTGATCACCGGCCAGTCCGAGCCGAACAGCATCTTGTCCTGCAGGATCGAGTTGATGTAGCGCACCAGGATCGGCGGGAAATATTTCGGCGACCAGCCCGAGAGGTCGATGTAGACGTTGGGCTTATGGGTCGCGACCGACAGTGCTTCCTCCTGCCAGGGGAAAGAGGGATGCGCGAGGATGATCTTGAGGTCGGGGAAATCGGCCGCGACGTCGTCCATGTACATCGGGTTGGAATATTTCAGCCGCATGCCCATGCCGCCGGGCATGCCCGAGCCGACGCCGGTCTGGCCGGTGTGGAACAGCGCGATCGCGCCGCCATTGTTGATCTCTTCATAGAGCGGATAGGCCATGCGGTCGTTGGCGTAGAAGCCCTGCATGGTCGGGTGGAATTTGAAGCCGCGAACGCCGTATTCCTCGATCAGCTTGCGCGCCTCGCGCACCCCGAGCTTGCCCTTGTGCGGGTCGATCGAGACGAAGGGGATGAGAACGTCGAGATGGTCGGAGGCGATCTCCAGCATCTCCTCGTTCTTGTAGCGGCGGAAGCCGGTCTCGCGCTCGGCGTCGACCGGAAAGATCACCGCGGCGATGTTCTTGGATCGATAGTAGGCGGCAGTCTCCGGCACGGTCGGCGGATGCTTGTGCGGCGACTTGAAATAGTCGGCCATCTGCGCCTGGAAATCGTCATAGCCGTCGTCGGGATGGGTGCCGCAGGGCTCCTCGGCGTGGGTGTGGATATCGATGGCGACGACGTCGTCGATATTGGGCAGCTTCAGCTTCGGCATGGGTTTCCTCCCGACGGGTTGTCGAATTGATTATATGATATAACGAATTTGGCAAGGCATTGTGGGACAAGGCGTCGTGGGACAGGCGTCGCCCGAGATGCTGATTGGGCCGATCCGGCCGCTTCTACTTTGCATGGGGTTGTTTTCCTGAATTTGCTGGGTGGGATCGGGCCAGTTAACATTGACATCCGGTCCTCCCATGCCTTAAGAACCGCCCCGTCCCGGGCGGTCGGTCCGCCAGCGGGAAAATCTCATTTTGCCTCATTCGCGCGTGCCGAAACGGTAGTGCCGAACACGGCCTTTCGAACGTTCAGGATTCTGCCATGAAGGTCCGTAACTCGCTGAAATCGCTGCGCGGTCGCCATCGCGCCAACCGCCTGGTCCGCCGCAAGGGCCGGGTCTATGTGATCAACAAAGTGCAGCGCCGCTTCAAGGCACGTCAGGGCTGATTTCGCCCTGCCGGACGCTCGCGAGCGCCCCGCAAGACCACGGTCTCACACGAGTTTGACGCCGCCCCTGCTTTGCAAGGGCGGCTTTGCGCGTTTAGACTTCGGCCATGGCAGTGAGATTCTTCGTTGCGCGCACCCTGTGTCTGGCTCTTGTGCTGGGAGCCGCCGGACTCGCTCCGGCGCTGGCGCAGCAGATTGATCCACCGACCCCGCCCGGCAAGCAGAAGAAACTTCCGGAAGCGCCGGCCAAGCTGCCCAAGGTCGACCGCACCAAGAATCTCGATTTCCTGTTCGGCGCGCTGAAAGCTGCGCCCGACGAGGCCAGCGCCAAGCACGTCGAGGCGCGGATCTGGGCGATCTGGATCCAGACCCCGAGCGACACCGCGGCGCTGCTGATGGCGCGGGCCAAGACCGCGGTCGACGCAAAGAAGATCGAGGTCGCGATCAAGCTGCTGGATTCGGTCGTCAAGCTCAGGCCCGACTATATCGAGGCCTGGAATCGTCGCGCGACGCTCTACTACATGCAGAACGATTATGGCCGTTCGCTCGCCGACATTCGCGAGGTGTTGATCCGTGAGCCCCGCCATTTCGGCGCGCTCGCAGGCCTCGGCATGATCATGCAGGAGGTCGGCGACGAAAAGCGCGCACTCGAGGCCTACCGCAAGGCGCTCGCCGTCAATCCGCACCTCGAGAAGATCCCCGATCAGGTCAAGGCGCTGACCGAGAAGGTCGAAGGCCGCGATATTTAGCGGACAAGTCGATCATTGCTCGAGCGAATGCAACGCAGGCGGATTAACCACGATGACACGCGCTGCGTCACGAGGGGTGTGGGTGGCACCGCCGCAGGCCTACCTTCATGGCGGGAGCACAGCCATGAAGCGTTTGATCTTTGCAGGTACATTGCTGTTGGCGTCGGGCACGGCGAGCCTCGCCGACGGACTGTTCTGGGTGGTCGGCAATCGCGCCACCGGAAAATGCAACATCGTGACCAGCAATCCCGTGATCATCGGCGACGTCTGGTTCGGTGACGGTCCTTACAAATCGAAGGCCGACGCCAAGCTTGCCCGTTCGACCATCCGCGCCTGTCCCGCACCCACGCCTGACGAGGAAAAGGACGAGGACAGCACGAACTAGGTCGACAGCGACCTAGTGCAAAACGCTGCCCTCGCGCTCGGCGAGGCCGCGATCGACTGCTGCGGCGTAGGCCTTTGCAAGCTCCGTCTCGAGGTGCTCGTTGATCAGCAGCAGCGCGCGCACAGCACCGCGCAGGTCGCCGTGGCAGCTTGCCACGATCTCGTCGATCGCAGTATCTTTGGATCTCAGGCTCATCGAAATTCTCCGGTTCAAATCAGGATAAATCCTGCCGGTCTTTCCCGCATCCCCGAGGGTTGCGAGCAGGATCGGCGCCCACCTGCGTCTAAATGGCGGAACCGACCGTGGCGATTATATGGACGCCGCGATGACGACTGCATGAACCTGTTTCGAGGCTTGCGTGCTGCGGGGAGTAGCATTGATTTCGTTGCGTTTTTACCGCTTGAATTATGCACATATCCACAGCCCCGGTATTTCAAGTGGAGCGCGGGGGCTCCCCGGGCGAAACTGCCGCCCGCAAGCCACGTAACTGCCCTGTGCCCTGGATCGCCCGGATTCCATCCATGATCGTGATGTCAGTCGTGACCGCGCTGGTTGTGCTGGCGCTGGTCACGCAGGCCGGCGTCCTCGCTGTGCAACGCGCCTTTCCACCGCAAGGCCGGATGATCGAGGTCGATGGCGCCGTGCTTCACCTCGTCGATATCGGCCCGCGCGATTCGGGCCTGCCGATCGTGATGCTGCACGGCGCGAGCTCCAACCTCGAGGCGATGCGGCGGCCGCTCGGCGATCTCCTCGCCAGGGATCATCGCGTCATCCTGATCGACCGTCCCGGTCATGGCTGGAGCACGCGGGCGCGGCGGCAGGATTCGACCCCGGAGGTGCAGGCGCGGATGATCGATGAGGCGCTCGGCAAACTCGGGATCGATCGCGCGGTCTTCGTGGTGCATTCCTGGAGCGGCGCGCTTGGCGCGCGGCTGGCGCTCGATCATCCTGGCCGCGTCGCGGGCCTTGTGATGCTCGCGCCCGTCACCCATCCCTGGCGCGGCGGCGTCGGCCGCTACAACGAGATCATAGCAACGCCCGTGATCGGCCCGCTGCTCGCCTACACCATAACCCTGCCGCTGGGCTATTTCCTGAGCGAGCCCGGCGCGCGCAACGTCTTCCTGCCGCAAATGATGCCGGATGGTTTCGTGCGGGACTCCGCGACGCCGCTGCTGCTGCGCCCGCGCGAGTTCATCGCCAATGCCTATGATCTGGTGAGGCTGAAGGAAGCGGTCGCCGTGCAGGTCGTCCGCTACGGCGAGATATCGGCGCCAGTCACGATCATCGCCGGCGAACCCGACAAGACGGTGAAGACCGACATTCACGCGCGCCCGTTCGCTGCCACCGTGCAGAATGCCAAGCTGATCGTGCTGCCTGATCTCGGCCACATGGTGCAGAACGCGGTGCCCGATCTCGTCAAGACGGAGATCGAGACGATGATCGGAAACATCGTCCCGGCGCAGGCGGCCGCCGATTAGCGGCCGCCGCTTACGCGCTTACTGCTTGATCTTGCCGTCCTTGTCGAACTGCGACACATAGGCCCAGAGATTGTTGATCTCGTTCTCGTTCTTGATGCCGGCGAACGCCATCTTGGTGCCGGGGATCTTGGCCTTCGGGTCCTTGATGTATTCCTTGAACTGCGCCTCGTTCCAGGTGATGCCGGAATTCTTGTTGGCGTCGGAATAATTGTAGTCCGGCGCGGTGCCGGACTTGCGGCCGTCGAGGCCGTTGAGCTCGGGGCCGACCTTGTTCTTGGCGCCTTCGCCGATCGCGTGACAGGCCAGGCATTTGTTGAACGAAGACTTGCCGGCCGCGGCATCCTGCGCCATCGCGGCAGGTGCGGTGGCAATCGCGGTGAGGATGGTCAGTGCGCCAAAAATCAGTTTTGTCATCGGGTGCTCTTCGTCTCTTCCCTGGGGTCTGGTCAGTTGCATGCCTGATCGGCAATGGTCGGACCTGCCGGTTTTGGCAGGCCTGTCCGGATTGGACAAGCCGCCAAACCATGGCAGGTTTCACGATTTCCTACTTGTCCCAGAGCGAACTCGTGCAAGATCGTCGATCCGACTTTCGGATGGCCTACCCAAACCACCGCGGACGTGGTTGATTTGCCGCGACAATTCGATCGTGCGGCCTCGGCCGGAAGGATACGCCATGAAGGAAATGTTATGGCCATCATGATGCCTGCGAGCGACCAGGCCGTGCTCGCGCGCCGCGCCGAGATCGTGGCTGCATTGCGCGCAATCGTCCCAGGCGAAGGCGTGATCGATACGCCTGCCGAGATGCGGGCCTATGAATCCGACGGATTGACGGCCTATCGGCAGCCGCCGATGGTCGTGGTGCTGCCCGACACGACCGAGCAGGTTTCGCTCGTCCTGAAATATTGTGCCGGACAAGGCATCAAGGTGGTGCCGCGCGGCTCGGGCACCTCGCTCTCCGGCGGCGCGCTGCCGCTGGAAGACGGCGTGCTCCTGGGCCTCGGCAAGTTCAAGCGCATCCGCGAGATCGATTTCGACAACCGCGCCGTCGTCACCGAACCCGGCGTCACCAACCTCGCGATCAGCCAGGCCGTCGCCCATGCCGGGTTCTACTACGCGCCGGATCCGTCCTCGCAGATCGCCTGCTCGATCGGCGGCAATGTTGCGGAGAATTCCGGCGGCGTGCACTGCCTGAAATACGGCATGACCACCAACAACGTGCTCGGCTGCGAGATCGTGCTGATGAGCGGCGAGATCCTGCGCATCGGCGGCAAATCGGCGGAGAACTCCGGCTACGACCTCATGGGCGTCATCACCGGCTCGGAAGGCCTGCTCGGTGTCATCACCGAGATCACGGTGCGCATCCTGCAAAAGCCGGAGACGGCGCGTGCGCTGATGGTCGGATTCGCGCAAGTCGAGGCGGCCGGCGAATGCGTGGCGCGCATCATCGGCGCCGGCATCATTCCAGGCGGCATGGAGATGATGGACAAGCCTGCGATCCACGCCGCGGAAGCCTTCGTCCATGCCGGCTATCCGCTCGATGTCGAGGCCCTCCTCATCATCGAGCTCGACGGTCCCAAGATCGAGGTCGATGAGCTGATCACGCGGGTCGAGACGATTGCGAACGCTTGCGGCTCGACCACCTGCCAGATCTCGACCTCGGAGGCCGAGCGCAATCTGTTTTGGGCCGGCCGGAAAGCCGCGTTCCCCGCCGTCGGCCGCATCTCGCCGGACTATCTCTGCATGGACGGCACCATCCCACGCGGTGCGCTGCCGAAGGCGCTGGCGCGCATCCGCGAGCTATCCGAAAAATACCAGCTCGGTTGCGCCAACGTGTTCCATGCCGGCGACGGCAATCTGCATCCGCTGATCCTCTATGACGCCAACAAGCCCGGCGAGATCGAGCGCGCCGAAGCCTTCGGCGCCGACATCTTGCGCGCCTGCGTCGAGTTCGGCGGCGTGCTCACCGGCGAGCACGGCGTCGGCATCGAGAAGCGCGATCTGATGCCGGAGATGTTCAGCGAGATCGACCTCAACCAGCAGCAGCGCCTGAAATGCGCCTTCGACGCGCAGGGCCTGCTCAATCCCGGAAAGGTGTTTCCGACCCTGCACCGCTGCGCCGAGCTCGGTCGCATGCACGTCCATGCCGGCAAGCTGGCGTTTCCCGACATTCCGCGGTTCTAGAGCCGCCTCGCTGCAACGCGCCAAATTTGATTTTCGCTGCAAACTTCGGTACCCGCTACAGGCGTGGATACGCTCAAGGTACGAGACGCCAAAGACGTCGAAGAGGTGGTGCGCGCGGCGATTGCCAATGAGCAGCCGCTCGAGATCATCGGCCATGGCTCCAAGCGTGCCATCGGTCATGCGATGGCGACCAACGCCGTGCTCGACGTCTCCGCGCTGAATGCCATCACCGCCTATGAGCCCAACGAACTCATTGTCACGCTCCAGGCCGGGGCGCCGCTGGCCGACGTGCTGTCGCTGATCGATGCCAAGAACCAGCAATTCGCCTTCGAGCCGATGAACACCGCGCCGCTGCTCGGCACGCCCGCGCTCGGCACCATCGGCGGCATGATCGCGGCTGGCCTGGCCGGTCCGCGCCGGATCAAGGCGGGCGGGGCGCGCGACCATCTGCTTGGGGCGCAGGCTGTCTCCGGTTTCGGCGACAGCTTCAAGACCGGCGGCAAGGTGGTGAAGAACGTCACTGGCTACGACCTCTGTAAGCTTCTCGCGGGTTCCTGGGGCACGCTGTCGATCATGACCGAGGTCACGCTGAAGGTGATGCCGAAGCCGGAGGCGGAGCGGACGCTGTTGCTGCGCGGGCTCGACGATGCCGCCGCGAACAAGGCGATGACGGCGGCGCTCGGCTCGCCCTTCGACGTCTCCGGGGCCGCGCATCTGCCGACATCGGCGTTCCGGACCAAGATCGAAGGTCTCGGCGATATCGCAGGCCAAAGCGAGGCGCTGACCGTGCTGCGGCTCGAGGGCATTACCGCCTCGGCCGCTCACCGTGCCGGCTCGCTGCGCGAATTGCTGGCGCCGTTCGGAACCGCAACTCTCGTCGAGGACACGGTGTCAGCGGCGCTGTGGACCACGATCCGCGACGTCCTGCCGTTCGCGGCTGACGGCGCGCTGGGGGCGTGGCCGGTCTGGCGGATCGTCTGTCCGCCGGCGTCGGGCGCGGCGCTCGGGACGCTGCTGGCGCGCGAGACCGGCGGCGAATTGATCTACGATTGGGGTGGTGGACTGATCTGGGCGGCGTTGCCACCGAAGCCGGACGCGCATGCCGCGGCCGTGCGCGAACGTGCAAATGCGGCCGGCGGGCACGCTACGCTGATCCGGGCGGCCGAGGACATCAGGCGCACGATCGATGTATTCCACCCCCAATGCCCTGGCCTTGCCGCCTTGAGCGAGCGGGTCCGCGCCAGCTTCGATCCGAAGACCATCCTCAACCGGGGCCGGCTGTTGCGGGGCGTTGCGGCATGAAGACCGAATTCTCACTCGCGCAGCTCGCCGATCCCGACATCGCGGAAGCCGACAAGATCCTGCGCGCCTGCGTCCATTGCGGCTTCTGCACCGCAACCTGCCCGACCTATGTGCTGCTTGGCGACGAGCTCGATAGCCCGCGCGGCCGCATCTATCTGATCAAGGAGATGCTGGAGAAGGACCAGACGCCGACCGCCGAAGTGGTCAAACATGTCGACCGCTGCCTGTCGTGCTTGGCTTGCATGACGACCTGCCCCTCGGGGGTGAATTACATGCATCTGGTCGATCAGGCCCGGGTCAGGATCGAGCAGCGTTACGAGCGGCCGCTGGCCGAGCGGCTGCTGCGCCGGGTGCTGGCCTTCGTCCTGCCGGACCCGCAGCGTTTCCGCGCCAGCATGGTGCTGGCGCGGCTGGCCCGCCCGCTGGCCGCGTTCCTGCCGACGCCCCGG
>NZ_JH600073.1:3562534-3705664 GCF_000244935.1 Bradyrhizobium sp. WSM1253 | reverse complement strand
GGCGCCGAGCCGGCTGCCGCCGCCGGGGCCCGCCGCCGGCAGTGTGTTCGCGGCTCTCGGCAAGAAGCGCGGCCGGGTCGCGCTGCTCCAGGGCTGTGCCCAGCAGGTGCTGGCGCCGCGCATCAACCAGGCTGCCATCAGTCTCCTCACGCGCCACGGCATCGAGGTCGTCCTGGTCAGGGACGAGCAGTGCTGCGGCGCGCTGACCCATCACCTCGGCAACGACCAGGACGCATTGGCGCGGGCTCGCGCCAATGTCGCGGCGTGGCGCGCGGAAGCGGCCGGCGAGGGGCTCGACGCCATCCTGGTGACCGCGTCCGGTTGCGGCACCGTGATCAAGGACTACGGCTACCTTCTGCGCGAGGACGCTGCGCTTGCCGCCGATGCGGCGAAGGTCTCTGCGCTCGCCAAGGACATCACTGAATATGTCGCCGGCCTTGGACTCGCGGCCACGGCGCGACAGGACAACATCGTCGTCGCCTATCACTCGGCGTGTTCGTTGCAGCACGGGCAGAAAATCACGGGCCTTCCGAAAGAATTGCTTTCCAATAACGGATTCGTGGTGAAAGATGTGCCCGAGAGCCATTTGTGTTGCGGTTCGGCGGGGACTTACAACATTCTCCAGCCCGAGCTTGCGGGCCGGTTGCGTGATCGCAAGGTCGCCAACATCGCGAGCGTCAAGCCGGACATGATTGCCACAGGCAATATCGGCTGCATGGTGCAGATTGCCAGTGGCACGTCAGTTCCGGTCGTACACACGATTGAGCTTCTCGATTGGGCTACGGGCGGGTCGCGGCCGGCATTGAACGCGCAAGACTGAGCTTTCGAAGACCGAGCTTTCGAGGGCTGAGCTTTCGTCCGGAGGTGACGGCTGAAGACACCCGATCGACCATTGTTCGGCGGCAACAGGAGGACCACGATGGCGAAAGCGAAGAAGAAAAAAAGCAAGAAGGCCAAAAAGGCCAAGAAGGCAGTAGCGGCGAAGAAGACCGCAAAGAAGGCAGCCAAGAAGTCGGCGAAGAAGTCTGCCAAGAAGGCTACAAAGAAATCTGCGAAGAAGGCCGCGCCGAAGAAGGCGGCCAAGAAGGCCGCTAAGCAGGCTGCGCCCAAGAAGGCCGCCAAGAAGGCTGCGAAGAAAGCGGCGCCGAAGAAGGCGAAGGCAGCTCCCGCGCCGAAGCCGTCAACGCCGGCAGCTCCGGCTCCTGAGCCCGCCGCCGAGACAAGCTGGGCGATGCCTTCGTCTTCTGCGGACTCGACGCCGGCCGAAGGACAAGGTTAGGCCCAAGGTTCAGGCCCAAGGTTCAGGCCCAAGGTTAGGCCAAAGGGCTGGGTCCAATCCGACGACCATGATCGACAACAGGAAGGCCGCAGCGGTGATGCTGCGGCCTTTTTGCATCGCGCGACGGCGCGCGGAGGATGGTCTTGTCCGGAAGCAACCTGATTCGTGGCGCGGGCAGCACGGTGCCGCAGGACCCGTACTAACCCGGGCCTCCCAGTGCACTTTGGATTGCAAATAATGTGTTCGAGAAGACACACAGGCTGACAACCTGCCGTGGAATCGTCAGAACGCCCAAAAAGTCGGCAGATGCCCGCGTTTTTTGCTTCTCGGTTTGCGCCA
Source organism: Bradyrhizobium sp. WSM1253 (assembly GCF_000244935.1). Lineage (NCBI taxonomy): Bacteria > Pseudomonadati > Pseudomonadota > Alphaproteobacteria > Hyphomicrobiales > Nitrobacteraceae > Bradyrhizobium > Bradyrhizobium sp. WSM1253. Next base: position 3,704,046 of record NZ_JH600073.1, on the reverse strand, counting down.
CTCCATCCAGATTGCCGCAGTTACGAAATTTGCAATCAGGTCGTGCGTTCCGGGGGCTTCCGGGATCCGGCTGGGGTCATAGAACTGGTGATGGGGATCGAAATGAAAAAAGTGGCTTTGTTGGCAACGGCGCTGGCAATGGTGACGGGCTCGGCTTTCGCGGCAGACATGGCGGTGAAGGCTAAGAAGGCCCCGGTGGTTGCGTTCGATCCCTGGGATATCGCCTTCGGCGGCGCCATCATGAGCGACTACATCTTCCGCGGCGTCACGCAGTCGAACCACAAAGCGTCGGTCGCGGCCTATTTCGAGCCGCGCTACAACGTCAACAAGGACCTCCAGCTCTACGTCGGCGTGTCCGCCGAGAGCATCTCCTTCGCCAATCGCGCCGCTGCTGAAGTCGACATCTACGGCGGTATCCGCCCGACCTTCGGCGCCTTCGCGTTCGACATCGGTGTCTGGGGCTACCTGTATCCGGGCGGCAGCTGCGCCGACAACGTGCTCACCGGCGGCATTCCCGGCGGCAACGTCTGCGGCGTCAGCACGACCACGATCTTCCTCGCCGACGGCAACGTCATGAAGAAGGACGTCAGCTTCGTCGAAGTCTACGGCAAGGTGAACTACACCATCAACGACAGCTTCACGGTCGGCGCGACCGAGTACTACTCGCCGAACTTCCTGAACTCGGGTGCTTGGGGCAACTACGCTTCGTTGACCGCCAAATACACGGCGCCCAGCACGGCCTTCGGTCCCTCCGGCATGGGCATGTACGTGTCGGGTGAGTTCGGCCGGCAGTGGTTCGGAACTTCGGACGCCTTCTACGGCACCGGCGTCGGCACCGTTTTCGCCAACGGTATCCCCTACAAGGACTACAACACCTGGAACATCGGCATCGGCTTCACCTACAAGGTGTTCACGCTGGACCTGCGTTACTCCGACACCGACCTGAACAAGGGTGATTGCAACGCCTTCACCAGCGCCTTCAACGCCACCGGCACCACCAACGTCACCGCGATCAATCCGGGCGGCGCTGGATCCAACTGGTGCGGCGCGGCCGGCATTGCCAAGCTGTCGTTCGACCTGACGGCGATGAGCAACCTGAAGTAAGCTTCTTCCCGAAGCGACTTGATGAGGGCGGCAGGGCAACCTGCCGCCCTTTTGCTTTGGGACTTTTGGGGCGCAGGCTGAGGGCCTGCATGGTTCGAGACGTCCGCCTTCCGGCGGGCTCCTCACCATGAGGGGGCACGGTTTTCACCGCGAGGACAGACCTCATCCTGAGGGCCCGCCAAGGGCGGGCGTCTCGAAGGATGGCCGCAACGAAGGGCGATAGCCTCAGGGCTTGGTCGAGCCGTCTCAGCGTGCCGCGCTCGGCTCCTTCTCGACCGGCACACCACCGTCACCGAGGACGTGGATCGCGCCGTGCTTCACCATCGTCACCTTGCGGGTATGGAAGGCTTCCAGCGTCGAGCGGTGGCCGATCGAGACGAGGGTGGCCTGTGGCAGCTTCTCCGCCAGCAGCCGGTACAGGCGGGCCTCGGACGGCTCGTCCAGCGAGGCCGTGGCCTCGTCCAGAAACAGATAGTCCGGCGCATGCAGGAGCGCGCGGGCGAGCCCGAGCCGCTGCTGCTCGCCGAGCGACAGCATCCGGTTCCAATGACCGTCCTCCTCAAGACGCTCGGCCAGGTCAGGCAATCCGACCGCGATCAGCGCATCCCTGACGCGTGAGGTTTCGAACGCGCCCGGCGCGGCCGGATAGACCACCGCGTCGCGCAGCACGCCGACCGGGAAATAGGGGCGCTGGGGCAGCATCATCAGCTTCGCCTTTTCCGGGACGAAGATGGTGCCGGTGCCGAACGGCCAGATGCCGGCGATGGCCCGGAACAGCGTCGACTTGCCGGAGCCGGACGGTCCGGTCACCAGCACGCGCTCCGGCGTCTGGACGGAGAAGGCGTCGGCGGCGACCAGCGGCGTGCCGCTCGGCAGGTTCACGCAGAGCTGTTCGAGGGCGATATTGCGATTGCCGCCGGCGGCCTTGAGGGCAATCGCAGGCTCGTGCGGCGGCAGGTGCGCGGCCGCATCGACCGACATCTCGAAGCCGTCGAGGCGGGCGACGATCGAGCGCCATTCCGCCAGCGATCGGTACGCCGTGACGAAGAACGACAATGCGCCCTGTACGCTCGAGAAGGCGGAAGCGGTTTGCATCATGTCGCCAAGCTGGATCTTCTTGGCGAAGAAGGCCGGCGCCACCAGCACGTAGGGAAAGATCACGGCGGCCTGCTGATAGCTCGCGGTGAACGCGGTGAGGCGCTTGGTACGGCTCATAATGGCGTACCAATTGCCGATCACGAAGCCGAAGCGATCCAGCAGGCGGCCGCGCTCGGCGCCTTCGCCCTTGAGCAGCGCGATCTGCTCGGAATTCTCGCGGACGCGGACGAGGTTGAAGCGGAAGTCGGCCTCGAAGCGCTGCTGCTCGAAATTGAGATTGACCAGCGGGGCACCGATCCAGTGCGTCAGCGCCGTGCCGAAGATCGCGTAGACCAACGCGCCCCAGCAGAGATATCCGGGGATCATGAGGTCGGCGCCGAACAGGTGCAACGGCGCGGCGTTGGAAAGCCCCCAGAGGATGATCACGAAGGAGAACAGCGTCACGATCGACGAGAGCAGGCCGAGCCCGATGGTCAGGGTCTGCTCGACGAAGTTCTTGACGTCCTCGGTGATGCGCTGGTCCGGGTTGTCGGCCGCATCGCCCTTGAGCTGCATGCGGTAGTGGGTGGCGCCCTGCAGCCATTCGCCCAGATAGTGCCGGGTCAGCCATTGCCGCCAGCGGATCTGCAGCCACTGGTTCAGGTACAGCTTGTAGACCGCCAGCGCGATGAAGGCGGAGGCGAGGCCGATGAAGATCCAGATCTCCCTGACGAAGCTATCCCAGTCGCTTGCCTGCAGCGAGCTGTAGAACCGGTTCTGCCATTGGTTGACCAGGACGTCGATCGCGACCAGCGCCAGCTCCATTGCGATGACCGCGGCGAGCAGGCCGCGGCCGGCCCATTTGTCCTCCGACCGGAAATACGGGGCGGCGATTCGCCAGACGATCGCGAGCGTGGCGCTGATGTTCTTCACAGAGCTCTGTCTCCTGAGGGGATGTGCACAACTGCCCGGGCCAAAGACCTGGGACGACGGCGGAAATCGGCGCGCTTAGACTAAAGTCGCGAGTCCTGCAATTTGCGTTGGCTTGTCGCAGCTTGCAACCCTAGCATGGGGCTCATCGGCGCGGGGTGGGGGCCTCCGGGATTTCGCGAGCTTGTGAGCGGACGGGAACCGCTGCATTCGCGAGGAATTCGCGTCCGGCTCGGGGGTTATCGCTTCAGCGTCAAGCAGGATCGGCTGTCCACGCGGGCCGCCTGCAGCACACATGCGTGGGGGAGGAAGATCATGTGGAATCAAGTTTATGACCCGTTGCACAGCCCCGTGCTGTCGACGATCGCGGCGGCAGTCCCTGTCGTCACATTGCTGGTCCTGATCGCGAGCGGCCGCGTCCAGGCTCATATCGCGGCGGTCGTCGCCGTGATCGTGGCCAATTTGATCACGATCTTCGTCTTCACCATGCCGGCGAACATGTCGATCCGCGCCTCGGTGCTGGGCATCGTGACAGGCTTTTTCCCGATCGGCTGGATCGTTCTCAACGTCATCTTCCTCTACCAGGTGACGGTGAGCACCGGACGCTTCGAATTGCTCAAGCGCGCGGTCGGCGGCGTCACCGAGGACCGGCGGCTGCAATTGCTGCTGATCGCGTTTTCGTTCGGCGCGTTCTTCGAGGGTGCCTCGGGCTTCGGCACGCCGGTCGCGATCACGGGCGCCGTCCTGATCGGCCTCGGCTTCTCGCCGCTTGCAGCAAGCGGCCTGTCGCTGATCGCCAACACCGCGCCGGTCGCCTATGGCGCGCTGGGCACACCGATCCAGGGCCTGGCCTCGGTCACCGGGCTTGATCCCTATATCCTCGGCGCGATGGTCGGCCGGCAATTGCCGTTCTTCTCGCTGATCGTGCCGTTCTGGGTGGTGTGGGCGTTCGCGGGCTGGAAGGGCATGAAGGATGTCTGGCCGGCGATCCTGGTCACCGGCGTGTCGTTCGCGGTCCCGCAATTCTTAATCTCGAACTTCATCAATCCCTGGATCGTCGACATCGGCGCATCGCTGATCTCGATGGGCGCGCTGATCCTGTTCCTGAAGGTCTGGCAGCCGAGGCAGCTCTGGCTGTCCCCCGCGCTGCGCGGCCGCGATGAATCGGCCGCCACCATGGCTGCGGCAAAACCGATGGACAAGACGCCGCTGACGCAGAGCGAGCTGTTCAGCGCGCTGCTGCCGTGGATCATCGTCTGTATCGTGATGCTGATCTGGGGCAATGGTGGATTCAAGACCTGGGCGAATTCGATCTTCACCTGGAACTATCCCGTTCCCGAGCTGCATCAGATGATCAACAAGATGCCGCCGGTCGCGCCAGGGCCGACGAAAGAGAGCGCGGTGTTCGGCTTCACCTATCTCTCTTTCACCGGCACGGGCATGCTGATTGCGGCGATCATCTCAGGCTTCCTGATGGGCGTCGGTCCTGGCCGGCTCTTGACGGAATACGGGCGTACCATCCGGCTGTGCGCGATCTCGCTGATCACGATCTCGGCGATGCTCGCGATCGGTACGCTGACGCGGCTCTCCGGCGTCGACGCGACGCTCGGCCTCGCCTTCGCCGCAACCGGCGTGCTCTATCCCTTCTTCGGCACGCTGCTCGGCTGGTTGGGCGTGGCCCTGACGGGATCGGACACTGCCTCCAACGTGCTGTTCGGCAACCTGCAGAAGATCACCTCGGAGCAACTCGGCCTGTCGCCGATCCTGATGGCTGCGGCGAACTCGTCCGGCGGCGTAATGGGCAAGATGATCGACGCGCAGTCGATCGTGGTCGCCTCGACCGCGACCAACTGGTACGGCCATGAGGGCACGATCCTGCGCTTCGTGTTCTGGCACTCGATCGTGCTGGCCTCGTTGGTCGGCGTGTTCGTGACGTTGCAGGCCTATGTCTGGCCGTTCACGGCGATGGTGCTGAAGTAGCAGGCCACGCCCGCCTTCGACGCAAATCCCCGCGAGGTTGGTCCTCGCGGGGATTTTTGCGTCGTGCATGGGCGAACCTTCTCAACGGCGCCGCCGTCTTATAGAAGGTGCCGCAAATCAGGTCGGTCGAGAGGTCTCATGGTTTCGTTCAGGCAGACGGTGTGCGCGGCGGTTGCAATGCTGGCGATGTCCACGCTCGCGCGTGCGGAGGACGGTTTTCCGTTCGGCACCGAGATGACGCTGGAGGCGCTGCCGCAGCCGGGCTCGAAGCGGATTCCAAACATCGAGATCGGCGACAATGGCGAGGTCGTGCTGGAGCTCTGGTGCAAGGGTGGCCAGGGCCAGTTCTCGGTCGCCGGCAACACCGTGATCTTCGTGCCCGGCCAGATCCAGGACCGCTCCTGCCCGCCGGCGCGGGCCCAGGCCGACGACGATCTCGTTGCAGCGCTGGGCAGCGTCGAGACTTGGAAGCGCCAGGGCGACGTGCTCACGCTCGTCGGCCCCAAGCCGCTGCGCTTCCGCGTCAACGGGAATTAGATCTCTCGCGTCCCGGACGCGCTGCAGCGTGCAACGTTGCTGCGCAGAGCCGGGACCCAGTTATCTATCGTCGATCTCGTGCGCGGCTTCTGGGCCCCGGCTCATCAGCGCATCACTGACGTGCTGCACTGCGTCCGGGGCACGATAGTTCAGCGGGCTACTTCCACACCGACTTGTCGGCGTCCCAGCGCTGGCCTTTCAGCTCCTTGGCGAGCGCCTCGACCGAACCGTTGTCGTCGGGCTGATCGCCTTCCTCGTCGGCGGTCGCTTCGTCCGAGAGATTGAGCTTGGCGCCGCTGCTCTCGTCAGTGGTCGTGATCGCGGGACTCCCGACCCAGAGCATGAGCTTGTCGGTCGTGCCGGGCTTGTCGGGCGAGACGAGGCCCGCGACCTCGATCGTGTCGGTGAGCTCGAGCGCGGGAAAATCCTGGTTCGGCCGCTTGAACACCAGCTTGAGCTTGCCGGTCGCCGGGTTGAAGCCTTGTGAGACCGGCTTTGCCGCCAGCGTCCTGCTCAGCACGCCGGCCACCGCGGCCGCGAGCTTGTCGCGGTTGATCTTGTCGCCCTCGCGCCAATCGGCGGCGGCAATGCGGATGGTGCGGTCCATCTCGGTCATGCCCGCGGTCCAGCCCGCGGCGGTGACGCCGGGCGTCGCCTTGAATTTTGCCAGCAGCGCGCTGGCGCGCTCCGGATCGACCGACATGTTGATGGTCTGCTCGCCCGCGCGCAGCGCGTCGCAGCCGACGGTGAGGCTCGCCAGCGTCACCTCGACGTCCTGGCCCTTCAGGCTCTTCAGGAACTCGGTCGCGGCATCCAGCTTGACCTTGACCGCGATCGCTTCCGGCGAGACGTCGGTGAAATCCTTCGGCTGCGGCGTGATGCCGTCGTCGGAGGTCTGGTTGTCGAGGAATTCCTTCTCGCTGAGATCGGAATTGTCGGGTGAGGTGACCTCGGTCACGGCCTGGCCGATGCTGATCTGGCCGCGGAATTCGAACGTGTCTCCGGCCTGTTTGCGCAGCAGTTTGACGGTGACCGGCGCCTTCGCGCCGAGGCTCTGCGTCGTACCCGTCAGGTTCTGGCCGGCGACCTGGAGATTGACGACGAAGCGGTCCTTGCGGTCGGAATTCTTCGCGACGGGATAACAGACGTCGAGCACGGCTGCGGTGACGGTCTTGCCCTGGCGTGTCTCCTTCAGGATCACGTCGGCATTGCCGTCCATCAGCCCGTCGATCGAGGTGAAATAGCGCGTCTCGACGCCGCCGGGCGCCGTGGCCTTCGGCGACAGCTTCATCTGGGCGGATGCGACCTCAGGCGAAACTGCAAGCAGAGCCGCCAGAACGGCCGTGGAGCAAAACACAAGCGCGCGCATCGAGGAAATCCCTGAGGCAATGGGGCATGATCCGGAAAAATGTGAAGCGGTTTTCCGATCAGATCATGCCCAAACAATTCGAATCGGGCGTCACCGTAGTGGGTTTTGGCCGCCGGTTGAATTGGAAAGCACGGGGCACGATTGCCAAAAAAGAAGGCCGCCCGGAGGCGGCCTTCGCAACACTGCAATGGAACGGACGGCTTTAGAAGCCGCCCATACCGCCACCGCCCGGCATGCCGGGCGCGGCGTCCTTCTTCGGCGACTCCGCAACCATGGCCTCGGTGGTCACCAGCAGGCCGGCGATCGAGGCGGCGTCCTGGAGCGCGGTGCGCACCACCTTGGCGGGGTCGATGATGCCCTTCTCGACCATGTCGACATACTCCTCGGTCTGGGCGTCGAAGCCGAAGGTCTCGGACTTGTTCTCCAGGATCTTGCCGACGACGATCGAGCCTTCCACGCCCGCGTTCTCGGAGATCTGGCGGATCGGGGCTTCCAGCGCCTTCAGCACGATGTTGATGCCGGCCTGGACGTCGGCATTGGCATTGGTCAGACGGCCGACCGCCTTCTTGGCGCGGAGCAACGCGACGCCGCCGCCGGGGACGATGCCTTCCTGCACCGCGGCGCGGGTGGCGTTGAGCGCATCCTCGACGCGGTCCTTCTTCTCCTTGACCTCGATCTCGGTGGCGCCGCCGACGCGGATCACCGCGACGCCGCCTGCGAGCTTGGCGAGACGCTCCTGGAGCTTCTCACGGTCGTAATCCGAGGTGGTCTCCTCGATCTGGGCCTTGATCTGGCCGACGCGGGCCTCGATCTCCGGCTTCTTGCCGGCGCCCTTGACGATTGTGGTGTTCTCCTTGTCGATCACCACCTTGCCCGCGCGCCCAAGCATCTTCACCGTGACGTTCTCGAGCTTCATGCCGAGGTCTTCGGAGATCAGCTGGCCGCCGGTGAGGATCGCGAGGTCCTCGAGCATGGCCTTGCGGCGGTCGCCGAAGCCCGGCGCCTTGACGGCGGCGACCTTCAGGCCGCCACGGAGGCGGTTGACGACCAGGGTGGCCAGCGCCTCGCCCTCGACGTCCTCGGCGATGATGACGAGCGGCTTGCCCGACTGCACCACGGCTTCAAGCACCGGCAGCATGGCCTGCAGGCCGGACAGCTTCTTCTCGTGCAGGAGGATGTAGGCGTCCTCGAGCTCGGCGGTCATCTTCTCGGGGTTGGTCACGAAGTAGGGGCTGAGATAGCCGCGGTCGAACTTCATGCCCTCGACGATGTCCACCTCGGTGTCGAGCGACTTGTTCTCCTCGACGGTGATGACGCCCTCGTTGCCGACCTTCTGCATCGCCTGCGCGATCATTTTGCCGATGGCGGCATCGCCGTTGGCCGAGATGGTGCCGACCTGGGCGACCTCGGAGGAGGCGGCGACCGGCTTGGCGCGCTTCTCGATGTCCTTGACGACGGCCGCGACCGCGATGTCGATGCCGCGCTTGAGGTCCATCGGGTTCATGCCGGCGGCAACCGACTTGGCGCCTTCGCGCACGATGGACTGGGCCAGCACGGTCGCGGTCGTGGTGCCGTCGCCGGCGAGGTCGTTGGTCTTGGAGGCGACCTCACGCACCATCTGGGCGCCCATGTTCTCGAACTTGTCCTCGAGCTCGATCTCCTTGGCGACGGTGACGCCGTCCTTGGTGATACGGGGCGCGCCGAACGACTTCTCGATGAGCACGTTGCGGCCCTTCGGGCCGAGCGTCACCTTGACGGCGTTGGCGAGAATGTCGACGCCGCGCAGCATGCGATCGCGCGCGTCTCCGGAAAACTTGACGTCTTTGGCAGCCATGGTCTGCAATTCCTCTTCTATTTTCGTGATGTGTCTTGTTTATTGGGTCGCCTCATTCCGGGATCTGCGATCGAACCCGGCGGAATGATGCATGCCCGGATCGAGTGACCCGGGCATGCATTCAGCGGCCGTTCAGGCGTCTGGCCTTAGGCCATCACACCCATGATGTCCGACTCCTTCATGATCAGGAGCTCATCGTTGTCGATCTTGACCTCGGTGCCCGACCACTTGCCAAACAGCACACGGTCGCCGACCTTGAGGTCGATCGGGATCAGCTTGCCGGCCTCGTCGCGGCCACCGGGGCCGACGGCGACGACTTCGCCCTGGGACGGCTTTTCCTTGGCCGTGTCCGGAATGATGATGCCGCCCTTGGTCTTTGACTCGGCGTCGATACGTTTGACCACGACACGGTCATGCAGCGGACGAAATTTGGATTTAGTCATGACGTTTCCCTTTGGAGGCTCGCTTCGGAAGGAGTGAAAGTGGGCGGGCGGCGCTTCCGTCCACCCTTCCCGAGGATCGATCGGCGCGCGTTAGCAATCCATCTTTCAGAGTGCTAATGGTGCGTCCGGGAATATGGCTTGGCCGCGATCCTGTCAAGCAAAGGTGGTTAAGCGATTGGTGAGACGGATATAGGATGGTGACATTGGAAACTTGTTCGGGGCGCCGGCGTATTAAAGGACGTCATTGCTCCGGCAGCGGTTTTGCGCTTGGCTGCGGAAGGGGTGCGGCCATGGTTTTGTCCGGGGGAATGCCATGATCAGTTCAGCTCACGCGCGCACGGTCGCCAATCTGGCGGCGGCTTCTTGCCTGGCGCTGCTGCTTGGCGCCTGCGGCGGCGGCATGAGCCTGCCGTCCTTTTCTTCGTCCTCACCGCCCCCCGAGGCCGAGCCCGGCACCGGTCCGGAAATGCCCGCGTCGATCCGCGCCGACGAGATCGTTGGGCGCTGGGGCCTCGCCTCGTTCCAGAACCCGGCCGACCGCGCCCGCACCGAGGCTGCCGCCCGGGCCCAATGCAAAAATCCTTACGTGATCACCGCCGGCTCCTCCGGCGGCGTGATCATGCATCTGGCGGACCAGGCAACACCGCAGGAGCTGCGGCTGAAGGGGTCGCCCAGCGGCAAGAATTATATCGGGCCGGCGGGTCCGACGCCCGGCGAGCAGGACCGCGAGATCGTCTCCTTCGACGGTCGCGTCCTCATCACCCGCTTCATCGACAAGGACGCCGCCACCCGCTACGGCAACATGGTCTACGTCCGCTGCGCGCCGAGGGCGTGAGGTTCTCTCTTCCGTCATGCCCCGCGAAGGCGGGGCATCCAGTACGCCGCGGCCCCTCGGTTCAATCGCTATCGACTCGGAATACTGGATCGCCCGGTCAAGCCGGGCGATGACAGCGGAGGGAATGCTCTCACGAAAAAAACGCCGGCTCTCGCCGGCGTTTTGTTTTCCGTAGCGTCGCGTCCGCTCAGTCGAACAGCGCGTCGATGTCGTCCTGCGAGGCGTGGCCGACGTCGCCGGCGAGCTTCGGGCCGTTGAGAAGCTTGTCGTCGTCGCTGCGGGTGTCGACCTGCGGCACGACGTGGGACTTGATCGCGTCGACACCGCCCCAGATTTCCATCATGGAATTGATGTGCTGCTCGATGAACTTCATCGTGCTCATGACCTTGCTGATGCGCTGGCCGGTCAGGTCCTGGAAGTTGCAGGCTTCGAAGATCGAGATGACGCGTTCCTGGATATCGTCGGCGAGCCGCTTCTGCTGATCGGCCGATTGCACCTTGGCCATCGCGCTGGCCGCCTGGTCGATCGACTCGGCGGCTTCGAGGATCTGCTGGGTCGCCTGTTCGGTGCCGCCGACGACCGCGCCGAGCTCGCCATTGACCTTGGCCATTTCGCCGCCGTCGAAGCTCTTGCCATGCAGTGTCGCGATCTCGCGCTTGGTGCGGTCGATGGCGTCGTGGATGAGGTCGAGCTCGACCTTCAGCTTCTCGCACTGCTCGATCTGCGCCCGGTAAGTATCGAGCATGGTACGGGCTTCGGAGAGCTCATGGGCGGTGGAGGCGTCGATCGCCGCCATGGCGGCGCTGCCGGACAAGGGCACGGTGCCCTTCGCCATCTGTGCACGGATCGCACGCAACTCGGCCATGATCTCGCTATGCATCGGCGCAGCCTCCTCAATCATTTCGGGGCTTGGCATCTCGCCGACAATAGCCTCTTCGACACGAAAACGTTTGCGGTGAATAGCCATCAAGAACTCCCCCCACCTCACTCACGCGTCTTTGTAGGCAGAAGCGATTTAACACGAAGTTCACAGCCGGAACTGTCGTGCGGTTGTGCGCGACGGCTTGCAAACGGGCGATTAACCATGCGTGCGCGGCGTTCATCGAAAATAAACGCTGATCGCCAAATTGCACCGCTGCCGACGACGTGGTGAATCGAAATGGCGTTTCCGTTTACCAAACAAAACGGCTTTTGCTCTTTATTGACCACGTCGCGGGTGCGGATCAGCCATCACCTCGCCACGACGCATGTGATCTAGACGAAACAGTACAGAGTACGTCGATGTTCAAGAAAATGTCTGTTGCGCTGCTTGGCAGCGCTTGCACCTTCATTGCCGGCGTCAACAGCGCCAGCGCCTTCGACAATAGCGTGCCGAACGATCCGCCCGCGGTGCTGTACCAGCCGCAGGTGCCGCCTGCGCCGGTGCGTGTCGCCTCCAATTCGAACATGGGCGGCGGCTTCATCGAGTTCATCTTCGGCGACGGGCCCGGCCGCGGTCCGGCCTACGCTCCGCAGCAGCCGGTGTACCAACAGCAGCCTGGTTATTATGACCAGCGTCGCCTGCCGCCGATGGGCGAGCCGCAGACACAGGGCGCAGGTCTCCAGCAGGAGGCGGTCGATCCGCGGCAGCGTCAGTTCGATCCGAGATTCGAGAAACAACTCGTTGACTATAGCGGCAACGAAAGCGCCGGCACGATCGTGGTCGATACGCCGAACAAGTTCCTCTATCTGGTCGAGGGCAGCGGTCGTGCGATGCGCTACGGCATCGGCGTCGGGCGTCCCGGCTTCACCTGGTCCGGCGTGAAGTCGATCACGGCCAAGCGCGAATGGCCTGCCTGGACGCCGCCGGCGGAAATGATCGCGCGCCGTCCCGACCTGCCGAGGCATATGGAAGGCGGCCCGGAAAATCCGCTCGGTGCGCGCGCGATGTATCTCGGCTCGACGCTTTATCGTATCCACGGTTCGAACGAGCCCTGGACCATCGGCACCAACGTCTCCTCGGGCTGCATCCGCATGCGCAACGAAGACGTCATCGATCTCTATGGCCGCGTCAACGTCGGCACCAAGGTCGTCGTGATGTAGGCGCATAGTGCTCGGAACCAAAAACGGCCGCCTCATCGGCGGCCGTTCTCGTTTGGAGCACCGGGTAAGAAGCGTCAGGCGTAATCGCTGCCGCCATCGTCTCCGCCGCCGAAATCGCTGTCGTCGGCGAGGTCGACATTGTCGTCATTGTCGTTCTGATCGTTGTAATTCTGGTCGTCGTTCGATGCGTGGTCGGCGAAGCCCTGGCGGGACGCATCGCCGCGGTCGCGGTTCGAGCCGATGTCGTCGAGGCCGGCATCGCGCGCGAGCGATCCGCCGGACTGGTCGCCGCCGCTCCAGGGGCCTCCACCAGCGCTGCGGTCGCCCAGGGCATTGGTGTCGCCAAAAGCCTGCTGGTGCGGTCCGCCCATCATGCCGCGGATGCTGGACAGCAGCAGCGAGCCGCCGACGACGCCGGCCGCGGCTGCCGCCGCCGTGCCGAGGAACGAGCCGCCACCGCCGACCGGCGGCGCGCCATAGCCCTGGCCTGGACCCTGATTTGGACCCTGACCGTATGCCTGCCCATAAGGCGGCTGGCCGTAACCGGGCTGAGGCTGCTGCATCGCCTGGCCGCTGTTCCAGACCGGCCGCGAGTCACGCGGCGGTACGTTCGGAACCGAGCCGCGCGATGGACCCCCGCCGAACAGCGTGTCGCGCATGGTGTCCAGGAAACCGCCGGACTGCGCCTGCTCGGGCGCCTGCCCCGCCTCCAACTCCTGGATGCGGTTGTGGGCGCGCTTCAGCGCCTCGTCCTGCAACAGCGTGGTCTGAACCAGCGCATAGACAGCGCCGGGGGCCTTGCGCAGGCCGTCGGAGATTGCGGCGATCGCGTCGGGATCGCGCGGTGCATTTTCCAGTTTCGAAAGCCGATCGAAAAGCTCGTCGACGAGCTGGCGTTCCTGCGGCGTCATGGTCAGTCTCCCTTGCGCAAAACAAGCGCGAGGCAGATGTAGGGTTCCATTGTGGCCCCAACAGTGCCGGCAGGATTAAATTTCGGTATGCGACAAGCTGCCTCGCGGGCGGCTTTCTCGCAAACTTCCACCGGTTCACCCCAGCGTGACGCCGCTGTCCGTCAGCAGGCGCGCGAAGGCATCGCCGGCGAGATAGGCGTGCTCGCGTTCGCGGACATCCGTCATCGGGTCGAGCCCGGTGAGGATGTCGTCGACGAAGCCGGGATGACACATGATGAGGCCGCCATCCGGCAGGCCTTCCAGGAAATGCCGCATCAGCGCGCCGAAATCGGCCGCTTGCGTGAAATCATAGGCGCCGGCGAAACCGGGATTGAAGCTGAGGCCCGCGCTGCCGGCACGGCGGCGGAATTGCGCGCTGAGGATATCCAGCACCATGGCTTTCGGCGAGGCCAGCCGCTGCATCAGGGGCAGGTCGCGGCCGCCCTGGCGCACCCAGGCTTTTGGCGCGGCTTCGGCGACTGCGTCGACAAATCCGTCGCGCACCTGCGGGTAGAGCTGCACATGCTGATGACCGTCGACGAAGTCAGGCGCGCGCCCGAACGCTTTCGCGAAGGCTGCCAGCTGCGCCTTGACCTCGTTGCGAAAGAACTCGCGGTCGAGCCTTCGCGCAAGACCGGCGCGGAGCAGCTTCGGAAACGGGAGAAACATGTCGCCGTCGAGCGGGCGGAAATGCATGGTGAGCGGCCGGAACGGTGCCGACAATGTCACGTGCAATCCGATCGCGCAGCGCGGGCTCGCTTGCGCCGCCGCCTGGAGCGCCTCGATCTCGCTGCGCTCGACCGCAGGTCCCACCATCATTACCGACGTCGCGTTGAGACGGCCGCGTTCGATCAGGTCGCGGATGGCGCGATTGACGCCCGGGCTGATGCCGTAATCGTCGGCGCAGAGCCAGATCCGCCGTGGCGGCGCGGCCGCGCTCATTCGGCCGCCGTCCTCTTCGAGGCGTCCAGGCTTGAAGCATCCTGGGCCTTGTCGGTCTCGAAATGCTTTTCACTGTGCTCGGCGACGAAGTAGATCGGGCGCGCCTTCAGCTCGGAAAGGATCTTGCCGATATATTCGCCGACGATGCCGATCATGATGAGCTGCACGCCGCCGATCGTCATCAGGCCGATCACGAGTGAGGGATAGCCGGGCACCTGCTTGCCGGTGGTCAGGACCTCCCAGAGGATCGACAGACCGAACAGGAACGCTCCGCCGGCGAGGATCACGCCGAGCAGGCTGGCGAAGCGCAGCGGCGCCACCGAGAACGAGGTGACGCCTTCGATCGAAAGACCAAGCAGGCGCGCGGCGCTGAAGGTTGTCACGCCATGGGTGCGCGGCGCCGGTTCGTAATCAACGCGGATCTGGCGGAAGCCGATCCAGCTCGCGAGGCCCTTGAAGAAGCGGTTGCGCTCGGGCAGCTGCCTCAGTGCTGCGACCGCGCGCGGCGACAGCAGGCGGAAATCGCCAGCGTCTTCCGGAATCTTCTGGCGCGCGCCCCAATTGATCAGCGCATAGAAGCCGCGTCCGGCGAGCCGCCGCAGGAACGGCTCGTTATCGCGATGCGCCTTGGCGGTATAGACGACGTCGTAGCCGTCCTCGATCCAGTGCCGCACCAGTCGCTCGACCAGCGACGGCGGATGCTGGCCGTCGCCGTCCATGAACAGCACCGCGCCGAGCCGGGCATGGTCGAGGCCGGCCATCAGCGCGGCCTCCTTGCCGAAATTGCGCGACAACGACACCACCTGGACGTCGACCGCGTCGGCCGGCAGTGCGCGGGCGATCGACAGTGTCGCGTCCGCGCTGCCGTCGTCGACATAAACGATCTCGCAAGCCAGGCGATAGCGCTGCCGCAAGGTCTTTGCGAGATCGCAGATGCGCTGGTGCAGGGCGGCGAGACCCGCCGCTTCGTTGTAGAGCGGGACGACAATCGACAGTCCCTTCGCGGCGGCGCTGGCCGCGGTGGTCGTCATGCCGGAAACGTCAGAGCCCAGCGTCATGGATCAAGGTTCCAGAGGCGATCAGGTTTTCTTGCAAGGTCATCCCGACAGCATATGGTAGCTGCCGTTTGCTGTCGCTACGCTGAACGGAATTGCTCAACAAACTTTGGGCTCACTGCCGCAGGAACGCCTCGAGCCTGGCGAACAGCGGGTTCTCCCGGTCGAACACGTAATCCAGCGAAACCACCGAGACGGTCTCGGCGCCATGCCCGCGCAGGAAGCTCGCGAGTGCATAGAGCTGGCCCGGCGGGCAGTGCAGCGTGAGCATGCCCGACGAGGTCGGTCCGCCGAACGGCGCTTCGACGCCGAAGCGCTCGTGGGCCTCGGTGAGCATGGCCGCGTCGCACTGGCGGAAGCGGGTGCGGACTTCGCGGTATTTGTTGGCCCGCGCCCGCGCCGCGATGTGATCGAGGATGACTCGCGCGGTCTCCCGCGCCTGCGGCGACCAATCGGCGTCCCTTGAGGCGACCAGATTGGCCTGGCTGCGCAGGATCACGCCGTCGTCGAGCACCCGCAATCCGTTGGCAGCGAGCGTCGCGCCGGTCGTGGTGATGTCGACGATCAACTCGGCGCTGCCGGCGGCAGGTGCGCCTTCGGTCGCGCCCGTGCTTTCGACGATGCGGTAATCGGTGATGCCTTGGCTCTGGAAGAAGGCGCGGGTGAGGTTGATGAACTTGGTCGCGACCCGCATCCGCATGTGATGCTGCTCGCGGAAGCCGGTGGTGACGTCGTCGAGGTCGGCCATGGTGCGCACGTCGATCCACGCCTGCGGCACCGCGACGACGACGTCGGCATAGCCGAAGCCGAGGCCTTCGATCAGGGAGACGCGCTTGTTGGCGTCCGCGATGGTCTCGCGCACCAGATCCTCCCCGGTGACGCCGAGATGCGCCGAGCCGCGGGACAACTGCGAGGCGATCTCACTCGCCGAGAGATAGGCGACCTCGACATTGTCGAGGCCCGCGAGCGTGCCGCGATAGTCACGGGCACCGCCCGCCTTCGACAGCTTGAGCCCGGCGCGGGCGAAGAAGGCCTCGGTGTTTTCCTGCAGGCGGCCCTTGGAGGGAACGGCCAGAACGAATGGCGCGCTCATGACTTAAGCTCCCACCTTGCGGCCGATCCGGGTCAGCGCATCCACCCAGACCGAGAAACCGACCGCAGGGATCGGCTCGGCCGATCCAAGCTGGGTCATCAGCCCGTCATAGCGGCCGCCGGCAACCAGCGGCTCGGCCCCGTTGCCGCGGTGATGCAGCTCGAATTCGAAGCCGGTGTAGTAGTCGAGCCCGCGTCCGAACGCGGTCGAAAAGCGCGTTCCCTTCACATCGATGCCGCGCGCGGCCATGAAGCCGACCCGGCTTTCGAACTGGTCGACCGCAGCACTGAGGTCGAGCTTCGCGTCATTGGTGAGCGCGCGCAGCTCGGCGACGGCGTCATCGGGGTTACCCGATATCGACAGGAAACGCTTGAGCACGGCGATGGCCTCGCGCGGCAGCGCACCGCCCTTCAGTGTCGACTGCTCGAGGAAGCGGTCGGCAATCTCGGCCGTGCTGCGGCCGCCGACATTGGTGGTGCCGGCGATCGACATCAGATCGGTGACGAAAGCGAGTGCCGCCTTGCGGTCGGAGCCGGCGAGCGCCGCGAGCACGCCCTCATATTCGCTGCGGGTCGCGGTCGTCGCGGCTGCCAGCCGCTCCAGATCCTGCTCCAGGCTGATCTTGCGGTTGAAATCCTTGACCAGGCGGCGGCGCCAGACCGGATAGAGGTTGAGCGCGTCGAGCAGCGCGTTGAACAGCGCTACGTCGCCGGTGCGGATCTCGACGTCGCGGACGCCGAAGGCGGCGGTCGCCTCCAGCGCCAGCGCCAGCATCTCGGCATCGGCCGCGGCGCGGTCCTGGCGGCCGAACGATTCGATGCCGGCCTGCAGGAATTCGTTGCTCTGGCCGTTGCGGTAGCGAAACACCGGGCCGAGATAACTGAACCCGGCCGGCTGGCCGGCACGGCCAGAGCTGAGGTAGTCGCGGGCCACCGGAATGGTCAGGTCCGGGCGCAGGCACAGCTCCTCGCCGGAGAGGTCCGTGGTCAGGTACAGGCTCTTGCGGATGTCCTCGCCGGAGAGATCCAGGAACGGTTCGGCCGGCTGCAGGATCGCGGGCTCGGCCCTGACATAGCCCGCCTGCGCGAACGACAGCAGCAGCGTGTCCGCCCAGGCGGCGGAGCCGGCAGCATTTGAGGTGGCAGTCGCGGTCATGTCGGGGTCCATCGTCCCGGTGGAACCGGGCAGGGCAAGCAAGGGGAGCGAATTGCCGCAGGCCTTAGCATGGCCCGAAAGCGGTTTCGACCTCCAAAGGATCAATCGCTTAACGGTCGGCCAATATCGGCATCAGGCCATTTTGCCACGCCAATCGCCCAGCACCGCCTGCACCAGCGCCAGCGCGGCCACCGCGGCCGTGTCGGCCCGCATGATCCGCGGTCCCAGCGCCAGCCGCAGGATATTCGGCTGCCGCAGCAGCAGCGCCCGCTCTTCCCCGGCAAAGCCGCCTTCGGGGCCGATCAGCACGTCGATTCCCTCTGCCGCGCCTGCGCCTTGCAGGCTCTGAATGGGGTTTTCGAGCTCCGCCGCCTCGTCGCAGAAGATCAGCAGCCTGCCAGCGGCGCGCTGGGTCAGGAAGCGCTCCAGCGGCACCGGCTCGGCAACGGTGGCGATGCTGAGAATGCCGCATTGCTCGGCCGCCTCGACGACATTGGCGCGCATCCGCTCGGTATTGACGCGGGAAGCTTGGGTGAACCGGGTCAGAACCGGCTGAAGCGAGGCAGCGCCCATCTCGATGGCCTTCTGCACCATGTAGTCGAGCCGGGCGTGCTTGAGCGGGGCGAAGACGTAAGAGAGGTCGGGCAGCCTGTCCTGCGGCCGGGTCTGCTGGAGGATGACGAGGCCGTCCGGCCGCTTGCGGCCTTCGATGGCGGCCTGCCATTCGCCGTCGCGGCCGTTGAACGCCAAGACCTCGGCCCCGGCGGCAAGCCGCAGCACATTGCCGAGATAATTGCTCTGGTCGCGGTCGAGCTCGACCCTGCCATCCTGGGCCAGGGGGGCATCGACGAACAGGCGGGGGCCGCGGAAATCGTGGGAGGGCATCGTTCAAAAGTCCAATTTGCCGCCGTTCTTAACCGAAAGCAGTACTTTCGGGGTAAATTTTGCCAAAATGGTGCGTCGGCGCGCCGCGCTCCTGCCCTATTCAACGGGTTGTTAAGGGCCGGCGGGAATCGTAAAATCGCGAGCACGCTGGTTGCGCTTCAATTGGGAAGACGCCGAACCCCGCAAGCTCCTGCCGGAGAGACTGCCTTGATGATCCGTCATTTGATGGTTCCGATCACTGCCGCCATGGTCACGATGGGCGCCGTTTGTGCCTATGCGCAGGGTTTCCCCGCGCCGCTGCCGGGCCAGGCCCCAACAAGTTCCGCGTTTCCGCCCGTGAACGGCTCGGCGCCCGTCGCCTCCGTCGGCGGCGCGCCGCAATCGTCCTTCCCCGTAAACGGCGCCGCGCCTGTCGGCGGCGCCGGCGCCTTCAGCGCCGCGCCGCCGACGCAAGCCGGTCCCGGCGAGGACTGCATGAAGGCGTTCATGCCTCTGCGCGAGGATGCCGAAAAGCGCGGCAAGCTGATCAAGGCCGCGAGCGACCGTCACGCTCCACCTGACGAGGCCTGCAAGCTGATCCGCAACTTCAGCCAGGCTGAGACCAAGATGATCAAGTACATCGAGGCCAACGCCTCGAAATGCGGGATTCCGGCGCAGGTCGGCGCGCAGATGAAGGACGGCCACAAGAACACCGAGGCCATGACGGCGAAGGTCTGCAACGTCGCGCAGCAGATGCAGAACCAGCCGCGCGGACCGGCCGGTCCGTCGCTGAGCGAAGTGCTGGGTTCGGGCTCGGCGCCCGAGGCCAATGCCGGCAAGAAGGGCGGCAGCACCTTCGATACACTCAACGGCAACGTCCTGACGCGATGAGCGACACATCCGCCCGAGTTGCCGATTCCACCGGCAACTGGGTCGATACGCGTGCGCCGCAATGGGCGCGGCCTTATCTGCGCTTGTCCCGCTTTGATCGTCCGATCGGCTCCTGGCTCCTGTTGATGCCGTGCTGGTGGTCGGCGGCGCTCGCCGCCGGCATGGCGCATGACGTCCGCGGGCTGCCGCTCACCATCGTCCTGTTCTTCATCGGCGCCTTCGTGATGCGGGGGGCAGGCTGTACCTGGAACGACATCACCGACCGTGATCTTGACGACAAGGTCGAGCGCACCCGCTCGCGACCGCTGCCGTCGGGCCAGGTGAGCGCGAAGCAGGCGCTGGCCTTCATGGTCGCGCAGGCGCTGATCGGGCTCGTGGTGTTGCTGCAGTTCAACCGCTTCGCGATCCTGACCGGCATTGCCTCACTGCTGATCGTCGCGATCTACCCGTTCATGAAGCGCATCACCTGGTGGCCGCAGATCGTGCTCGGGCTTGCGTTCTCCTGGGGCGCCCTGATGGGATTTGCCGTCACCTTCGGGCGCATCGACGTCACCGCACTCGTGCTCTATGCCGGCGCGATTTCCTGGGTGATCGGCTACGACACGATCTACGCGCATCAGGACGCAGAGGATGATGCGCTGATCGGCATCAAGTCCACCGCGCGCCTGTTCGGCGCGCATACGCACCAGGCGCTGATCCTGTTCTACGGCCTGGCGATGCTGCTGATCGGCGTGGCGCTGGCGTCGGGCGATGCGCGCTGGCCGGCCTGGCTCGGACTTGGGGCCTTCGCCGTGCATCTGGCCTCGCAGATCGCGCGGCTGAATATCAGCGACGGCGATCTCTGCAAGCGCCTGTTCTACTCGAATCGCGATGCGGGGCTGTTGCTCTTTGCGGGTTTGCTGGCCGACGCGGTGCTGCGAGCGGCCTAACTCCGCGCGATGATCTCGCGCTCGTCGCGATGCACCGACAACTCGCGTGCGACACCGGTGCGGCGGCGCATCAGAAATTTCGGACGGCGGTGGCGGATCGCGTTGGCGCGGCGACGCCGCGGCGCGGGTTGGCGTGCGCCTTCGTCGAGCTGCGGAAGCGCGAACAGCTCGCTCCAGATCGCCCAGGCCTCAACGAGTTCGTCGCCATCGGCGCTGACCAGCAGCGGAATGGAGAGCGAGGGATCGCGATGCACGAGGACGAGGGTCTGGGCCTCGTCGTTGCCGCGCAGCGCGACGCCGATGAAGTCGCTGACGCGGACGTTGATCGCCATCCGCATGCCGCGGACGGCACGGTGCAGCACGACACGTTCGCGATGAAGCTCGATCTGCCGGACATATCCGTCGGCGCGCGGATCATGCGCATCGAAGCGGACCGGAAGGGAAAGGGGGTCGAGCCGCAGGGAGCGGCTCGACCCGGCGGGAGTGATCCCGCTTGTTGCTGTTTGACGCCTCACGGCTTTAGTTCTCCCCGCCAGGATTATGTTCCCGGTCGATGCGAGGACCTTAGCGCGGGCCTTTCCGAAACCGCTTAAAAAGGCTGGTTAATCCAACCTCACCGCCGCGCATGATTGACAAGACCTTGGCGCGCATGATTGACGAGACGTTGCGCGCAAGGTGCGAATCTGAGCTTTTGGTGGGTTGAAAATGCTTGAAGTCCGCGCGATCAGGGCACATCTGTGGGTTCCGGTCCCGCAGCCCGCCCCAACAGGATTTCGTTTGTGAACCCTTCACCAAGCTCGACGCTTTCACCCAAGAATTCGTCCACAGCCAGCCGCGACCTGTTCGACCAGTCTGCGCTCTCCGATCTCGCGCAGCGGCTGGTGGAGGCTGCCAGGCGCGCCGGCGCGGATGCGGCCGATGCGGTCGCCGTGCGTGGCGTCTCGCAAGGCGTCGAGGTCCGCGACGGCCGGGTCGAGGAATCCGAGCGTTCCGAGGGCGATGATGTCGGCTTGCGCGTGCTGGTCGGCCGGCGCCAGGCGGTGGTCTCCACCAACGACGCCAGCGGCGATGCCGTGACCAAGCTTGCCGAGCGAGCGGTTGCGATGGCGCGTGTTGCGCCCGACGACAAATATGTCGGCCTTGCCGATCCCGCATTGCTCGCGCGCGACTTTCCCGATCTCGATCTGCTCGACCCTGACGTGCCCGCCACCTCGGAACTCGAGCGCCGCGCGCTCGAAGCCGAGGCTGCGGCGCTCGGAGTGAAGGGCGTGACCAAATCCGGCGGCGCCTCGGCCTCTGCCGGAATGGGCGGCATGGTGCTCGTCACCAGCACCGGCTTCCACGGCTCTTACCTGCGTTCCAGCCAGGGCATCTCCGCCACCGCCATTGTCGGCGACGGCACCGGCATGGAGCGGGACTACGATTTCACCTCGGCGCCGCATGGTGCCGATCTGCTGTCGCCCGAGATCGTCGGCCGTTCCGCGGGCGAGCGCACTGTGGCGCGCGCCAATCCGCGCAAGGTCGAGACCTGCAAAGTGCCTGTGGTGTTCGATCCGCGCGTCGCGGGCTCGCTGGTCGGTCACGTCGTCGGCGCCATCAACGGCGCTTCGATTGCGCGCAAGACCAGCTTCCTGAAGGACAAGCTCGGCCAGCAGCTGTTCGCCAAGAACATCCGCATCATCGACGATCCCCTGCGCAAACGCGGCCTGCGCTCGCAGACGTTCGACGCTGAAGGTGTCGCCGTGAAGAAGATCGCGCTGATCGACGAAGGCGTGCTGACGACCTGGCTGCTCGATTGCGCCACCGCGCGTGAGCTCGGTCTCACCACCACCGGCCATGCCCATCGCGGCGTCTCCTCCTCGCCGTCGCCCGGGCCGTATAATCTGCATCTTGAACCCGGCACGCCGACGCCGGCCGAACTGATCTCCGACATCAAGCAGGGTTTCTACGTCACCGATTTGATCGGCTCGGGCGTCAACGGCGTGACTGGCGACTACAGCCGCGGCGCCTCCGGCTTCTGGATCGAGAACGGCGAACTCACTTATCCCGTGAGCGAGGTGACGATCGCCGGCTATCTGTTCGAGATCTTCAAGTCGATGCAGCCGGCGAACAATCTCGAGTTCCGCTACGGCGTCAATGCGCCGACGGTGCGCATCGAGGGTTTGACGCTTGGCGGACGTTGACGCGAACGCAACAGGCGAAGCCATCCTGACGCGCGACGCGGCGCTGCTGCAAGACACGGTGCGGGAGGCGGGCGCACTCGCGCAGTCGATGTTCCGCACCGAGCTGAAGAAGTGGACCAAGGGCGCGTCCTCGCCGGTCTCGGAAGCCGACATCGCCGTCAACGATCTCCTGGAAGCGCGCCTGCGCGCGGCGACGCCCGACTATGGCTGGCTGTCGGAGGAGAGCGCCGACGATGAGGTGCGGCTGTCGCGGCGGATGACCTGGATCGTCGATCCCATCGACGGCACCCGCAACTACCTCAACGGCCACGACGAATGGTGCGTCAGCGTCGCGCTGGTTGAGGACGCCTCGCCGGTGCTGGCCGCGGTGTTCGCGCCGACCAGCGATGAGTTCTTCTTCGCCGCCCGCGGCCAGGGCACGATCCTCAACGATGTGCCGGTGCGGGCGACGGCTGGGTCCGAGCTCGACTTCTCGCGTGTCGCGGGTCCGAAGCCCCTGGTCGAGCGCCTGAAGCCGTCACTGGGCGAGATCAAGCTGCATCCGCGAATCGGTTCGCTCGCGCTGCGGCTGTGCCGGGTCTCCCATGGCGCGCTGGATGCGGCTTTTGCGGGCGGCAACAGTCATGATTGGGACCTTGCGGCGGCGGATTTGATCGTGCAGGAAGCCGATGGTAGGATGAGCGATCTCTCCGGAGATCCCATCCTCTATAACCGCCGGCAAGTCACGCATGGGGTGCTGGTGGCAGCGGGTCGCGATCGTCATGCGAACATTGTCTCGCATTTTCGAAACCGCCCCTTGCCGTGAAGCGCTTTCTCGTGCTTGTCGAACACTGCTTTGCCGGGCAGCCCGTTAGGAACAGAACCGATGCCAGATAGTGCCCCGCAACAACTGCTCCACCTCGTCGTCGGCGGCGAGCTCGTCGATCTCGAGCACAACACCTTCAAGAACCTCGACGACGTCGAGATCGTCGGCCTCTATCCGAACTATGCGACCGCGCACGCCGCCTGGCGCGCCAAGGCGCAGAGCACGGTCGACAACGCGCAGATGCGCTATTTCATCGTCCATCTCCATCGGCTGCTCGACCCGAATCAAGAACCGGCGCGTTGAAAAAGCTGCTTCGCAATACGCTGAGGAGCAGCTTCGTTCAGCGTGCCGTCGGAATCCTGGCGGCGGAATATCTGCGTCTGGTCTGGCGGACGAACAAATTCACGTTCGATCCGCCGGACGTCTATGACCGCGTCGAGCCGCAGATCCCGGCGATCTTCGCGTTTTGGCACGGCCAGCATTTCCTCACCCCCTTCATCAAGAACAAGGACTGGTACAAGGCCAGGGTCCTGATCTCCCGTCACCGCGACGGCGAGTTCAACGCGATTGCCGCCGAGCGGCTTGGCATCGGCACCATCCGCGGGTCCGGAGACCATGGCGGCGCGTTTCACCGCAAAGGCGGGGTCGGTGCCTTCAAGGAAATGGTGCGGACGCTCCAGGACGGTTGTAATGTCGCGCTGACCGCCGACGTCCCCAAGCGCTCGCGCGTGGCCGGGCTCGGCATCATCATGCTGGCACGGGAATCGGGGCGGCCGATCATGCCTTTTGCGATGGCGACCAGCCGCTTCATCCGGCTCAAGAACTGGGACCGCACCACCATCAACCTGCCGTTCGGGCGGGGCGCGTTGGTCGGCATCAAGGAAATCCACGTTCCGCCGGATGCGAACGCCGCCACCATGGAAGCGCTGCGGCTCGAGCTGGAGGAGACCTTGAACGAGGCGACCCGCCAAGCCTATGCGCAACTCGGCCGGCCGGGACCTGCAGATGCCTAAATCGCTGCCCGGCTCGCTGCCGTTGACGCTGCGGATGTACCGGCGCCTGGCGCGTGGCCTGGTGCCGCTCGCGCCTGTGCTGATCAAGCGGCGCCTGAAGCAGGGCAAGGAAGATCCCGCGCGGGTCAGCGAACGGCGGGGCCTGTCCCGGGACGTGCGGCCGCACGGTCCGCTGGTCTGGATTCACGGCGCCAGCGTCGGCGAGGTCCTCGCCGCGGCGGCGCTGATCGAGCGCTTGCGCGATCTGAACCTGCGCATTCTGCTCACCTCGGGCACTGTCACGTCGGCTGCTATTGTGGCAAAGCGTTTTCCGCCCGACGTGATCCATCAATACGTGCCGTATGATTCCCCGCGTTATGTCGCGCGCTTCCTCGACCATTGGAAGCCGTCGCTGGCGCTGTTCATCGAATCCGATCTGTGGCCGAACCTGATCCTGGCCGGCGCCGCGCGCCGCGTGCCGATGGTGCTGATCAACGGGCGGATGTCGCCGCGCTCGTTCCCGCGCTGGCGCCGGATGCAAGGCACCATCTCGGCGCTGCTGTCGCGGTTCGACATTTGTCTGGCGCAGTCGAAGACCGATGCCGAGCGCTTCTCGACGCTCGGCGGCCGCGACGTCGTCACCACGGGCAATCTCAAGCTCGACGTGCCGGCGCCCCCGGCCGATCCCGCCAAGCTCGAACGGCTGATGGCGATGACGCGCGGGCGTCCGATCATCGTCGCGGCCTCGACCCATCCGGGCGAGGAGGAGATGCTGGTGGCGGCGCATCGCAGCCTCACCGGTTTCTTCCCGCAGCTCCTGACCGTGATCGTGCCGCGCCATCCGGATCGCGGCTCCTCGATCACAGGCCTGATCACGGCCTCCGGCCTGAAGCCGGCCCTGCGCTCGCGCGACGAGCTGCCGACCGCGACCACCGACGTTTATGTCGCCGACACCATGGGCGAGCTCGGCCTGTTCTATCGCCTCTCGGACATCGTGTTCATGGGCGGATCGCTGATCCATCATGGCGGCCAGAATCCGATCGAAGCGATCAAGCTCGGCGCGGCCATCGTCCATGGTCCACACGTCTTCAATTTCGCCGATGTCTACGAGGCGCTCGATCACAGCGGCGGCGCGCGCCAAGCCGACACGCAGGAACTACTGATCAAGCAGCTCGGCCAGCTGCTCGCCGATCCTGCCGTGCGAAAGAACGTCCAGCAGTCGGGCGCCGGCGTGGTCGAGGATCTCGGCGGCGCGCTCAACCGCACCATGACCGCGCTCGAGCCTTATCTCTTGCAGTTGCGGATCGAGATGGGGGCCGCCAATGCGTGAGCCGGCCTTCTGGTACCGGCCACGTTCCCTCGAATCGTACGCATTGGGGCCGCTGGGTGCGCTCTACGGCGCGATCACGGAACGGCGGATGCTGCGCGAGGGCGTCGACGCCGGCATCCCCGTGATCTGCGTCGGCAACTACCATGTCGGCGGCGCCGGCAAGACGCCGACCGTGCTGGCGCTGACGAAGCTCTTGCGCGAGCTCGGCGAGACGCCGGTGGTGCTCAGCCGCGGCTATGGCGGCAGCCTCAAGGGCCCGGTGATGGTCGACAGCATGCGTCACACCGCGTCCGACGTCGGCGACGAGCCGCTGATGATGGCGCGCGACGTCCCTGTCACGGTCGCGCGCGACCGTCTCGACGGCGTCGTGCTGGCGAAGTCGCAAGGCGCCACCGTGATTTTGATGGACGACGGTTTCCAGAACCCGCGTCTTCTCAAGGACACCTCGCTGATCGTGATCGACAGCGAGCGCGGCCTCGGCAATGGCAAGGTGTTTCCGGCCGGTCCCCTGCGTGCGCCGCTGAAGGCGCAGCTTGCGCGCACCGACGCGCTGGTCCTGATCGGCGGCGGCCGCGCCGCCGACGCTGTCGCCGCCGAGCTTGCCAGGCGCAACAAGCCGGAGCTGCGCGCGCGGCTGAAACCCGACGCCGGGTCGGTCGCAAGACTGTTGGGCAAGCCGGTGTTCGCGTTCGCCGGCATCGGCGATCCCGAACGGTTCTTCCGCAGCTTGCGCACTGGCGGTATCGAAGTCGCACGCACGCGCGCCTTCGCCGATCATCACATGTTTTCGAACGACGAGATCGCAACTCTCGCCGCGGAGGCGCAGCGCGAGCAGCAAACACTGGTGACGACGGAAAAGGATCTCGCGCGTCTGCACGGCCGCGAAGGCGTGCCGGACGGCATCGTGCCGTTCGCCGTCCAGCTCGAGTTCGACGACCCGGCTACGCTCCGGCAACTGATCAGCGATCATCTCTACAAGGCGCGCGAGCGAAGATTCGGCAGGCGATAATGTCGGACGGCGGGCGAACCGCGCTCGTTGTGGACGCACGGTGTGACGAAAAGCATTTCATGCGCGGGTGCGATATGTGGCAACCGAGGTGACATGTCGCGGCTGACGAATTCTCTTCCGCACGTTCGGGAGTTGATGTAGCGTTTCATGAGAGCCGTCACCGGGACGTGCCGAACTCCCGGAAATCATCGACGGCGTTTATGCCCACGGCGGGCAGTACCTTCATCATTTCAGATGCAGCGGCCGTAACGACGAGTTCGGAACGGCAGGGAAAGTCATTGCCAAAAACCCAGAGGAGAACATGCCATGCATTTTTGCCTCACCGGACAATACACACCACGCGCTCTCAATGCCATTTTGGAGAACCCCAAGACCGATCGTCAGGAGGCGGCAAGAAAACTTATCGAAGCGGCCGGCGGAAAGCTGATTTCGATGTTCAGCGTTGCGGCCGACGGCCCAGGCGTTTTGGTGATTTTCGATGTGCCTGATCCGGGTGCGGCTCCGGCCATTTCCGGCCTGACCGTCACGGCGGGCACCCTGCAGAACGTGAAACTGACGCGGCTGTTCACGCAGGACGAGATCAAGCAGGTCCGCCAGAACGCGGCGAAGCTGCGCTCTTCGTATACCCCGCCCGGAAGCTGACATCCGGATCTGAAGCGAAGCCGCCGCAGTCCGAAACGGCGGCAACGCTCACCTCACAGCAGGAATAATGTTTGCAAGCCGAGGCGAAGGCCTTCCAGCCTCCGTTGACGAACCATGCTGTACGCTGCGTGCTGCGTCCGCGCCGTCGTCCGACCGGACGTGCTTGCCAGCGACCTCGGCAACGGCCTGCGATTGCGGTTCAGCAGTCAATCATGCTCACCACGCCCCAACGGCCATCAATCCGATAATGGTCAGGCACGAGGCGCAGGCTACCATGGCGGTATAGTACTCGGGTGTATTCATTGCTGCCTCCCAAACTGTTGCCAACTGCTTGGTCACTGCTACGCGGGAGAGATCGCCGGTCTCGGGCCGCTTCAATTCGGCGCGCGGCGACCGGTCTTGCGCTGTGTGTCCGTCCTCTCATCGTCACCCTGATCCGGATGATGATGCGCTTCGAGAGCTTCAAAGCGTTCAGCTGCGATCAGAAGCTGTTTCCGCATTTCAGCGAGGCGGGCGCGGCAATATTCACGATAGAGCAGGTCTAGTATGGTGGGCATGATCACCCCCATCGTTGATTTTCGATTTACAAATAATCCACCGCGAATTTTCGAGGTGATCGTAGCCCGACAGATGGCTCTTCGATATGAGCCCGTTCACAGACTGCGCCAATTCCAGAGCTCAGTGGCCGTTTGGTTGACTTGATTGTCTGTGCGATAAAAAGAGCAGGGCCAATTACCTAAGATGAAGCATAGCGGCGCTTTGTTTCACCAAGACTTCGTCAAACAACCTAAGAGCGCCAATCGCAACAAAGAATCCAACCACAACGCGAAATGGCTAACCACGGAGTGCAAGCACTCTTCGATGCAACGCGGATCGGCATAACGGAAATCGTCTCGGCTGTGCGAGCAGCATTTCTGGTGCGTGCGAACATGCCTCGTGAAAAAGCTGCACCGCTCGTGCTGTGCCGGCAGGGCAGCTGCGCTTTGCCCATCCGACACAGCAGCCTGCCATTCACGCGTCGTTCATCGCAAAACTCCTAACCGTTTCATACGACCAGGAGAGTTCGATGAAGTTGCCGTTCGCCGCCGTTGCCGCCAGCCTTGTGTGTCTGATCATTGCGCCGGTGTTTGCACAAACGACTCCGCCGGCTCCTCAAACCACCACCGTGCCGGTGCCCGCGACCAAGCGCGTCACCTGCCTCGCGACAACTCAGAACCTGAAGGGACAGGACAAGCGCGACCAGATGCAGCTCTGCATGGCGCAGGCGCGGCTGGATTGCCTCAAGCAGGCGATCGATCAGAAGATCGTCGGCGAGCCCAGGAAGAGTTTCATCAAAACCTGCGTGGGCACGGATGGCGCGGAGCAGCAATAGACGCGCGCCCGCGGCCTCAGGCTTGCGGCTTGGGCGCGCCCGGGTAATGTCGCTCGAGCACGGCGGCGGGTGTGGCGTAGGCTTCCTGCAGGTCCACGCTCCAGTATTTCAACTCGTCGAGCGGGATGCGCGTATCGGTGATCGCGCAGCGCACGAAAGTCCCCGGCGAGATCACGCGGAAATCGCCGTCGAGATATTGCACCTGCGCTTCGCCATGGCCCGAGGGGCCGAACTTGTTCAGCACGGTCGAAAGTCTCCGTGGAAGGCCGCTCCGGGGTCACCTTGGAGGGCACGATGTGTTGGACGGGATGTAGCATAAATAGGGTGGCTTGTCCGCCCGGTAAACCCACCGGTTTGTGATGTTTTGGCGCCGTTTCCGCGTGATAGTGCTTGAGCGAAGGATCCAACGGCAAAGTTCGATGCGCCTTCCGTTCACCGCCCTGTTCCTGACGTTCCTGATCTCGGCCGCGCACGCGTCGCCGGCGCCGCAGCCGGTCGAGATTCCGCTGGCGTCCGGCGTGCTGCATGCGCAGCTCTACAAGCCCGAGGGCGCGGGGCCGTTTCCGACCGTGATCGCGCTTCATGGCTGCGGCGGGCTCGGTGGCCATTCCGATTCCGTGCTGCCGCGCTATCGCGACTGGGCCGAGCGGCTGCTCAAGTCCGGTAACGCCGTCCTGCTCCCTGACAGCTACGGCTCGCGTGAGCTCGGGCCGCAATGCCGCGTCAAGGACATCCACGTCAAGGCGCGGCGCGAACGCGTCACCGACATCGCGGCGTCGCGCGCCTGGTTGATGCGGCAGAGTTGGGTTGCGCGCGACCGCGTCAGCCTGATGGGGTGGGCGAATGGCGCCAGCGCGCTGCTTTGGGCCGTGCGTCCGCAGAGCCTGGCGCGCGATGTGGGCCCGGATTTCCGCGCCGCGATCGCGTTCTATCCGGACTGCAGGATTTCCGCAGGCCTCGGCTGGAGCACACGGGTGCCGACGCTGGTGCTGATCGGCGGCAATGACGACGTCTCGTCGCCGCCGGCCTGCCGCCAGATGGTCGATGGCGCGCATGGCCGCAGCGCGCTCGCGCGCATCGTGGTCTATCCCGGCGCCTTTCACGACTTCGACCGCGCCAACACGCCGCTGCACGCAGCTGCCGGCAGCACCGACGCCGCCACGCCCGAGCACGGCCATCTCGGCACCGATGCGGCAGCGCGCGCGGAATCGCAGAAGGAAGTTGCGGAGTGGCTGGCGCGGTGACGGCAGTGCCGTAGCCCGGATGAGCGTAGCGATATCCGGGTAGGTCCGTCCCGCATATCGCTGCGCTCGTGCGGGCTACATGTGCCGAGCGGGGCCGCCCTTGGGAACAACAGCGGACAGCCCCGCATCGACCACCGCCCTGCACGGAAAATGGCCGACCGTGACTCTACGGATCCCGCGCCGTGTGGGTTTCAGCCCGTGCCGACGCCATCATTCGACCACGATGTCGATTAAACGCAGTCCCATGCGCAACCGCTTCGTCCTGTTCTCCTCCGCCCTGATCGTTTTCACCGTCGCGGTCTTCCTGTTCGAAGCCCATCTGTTCGAAGCCCATGCCGGCGCGCCACAACTCGCGCCGGAACATTGCGGTTTCTGGACCACGATCGACGCGGGCTTGTCCTGCCGCTGAGACGCGCAGTCTTGTAGCCCGGATGAGCGTAGCGATATCCGGGGCCGCTGGTCCCGGATGTCGCTACGCTCATGCGGGCTACGACAGCGATTTCGTGGCACGCGTCCCACACACTCACTGTCATCGCCCGGCTTGACCGGGCGATCCAGTACGCCGAGACGCCTGTGATTGATCGAGAAGCCGCGGCGTACTGGATTCCCCGCTTTCGCGGGGAATGACGCCGAGGGTGACGCGATGCCGTCGCTCCAGCTAAAACAAATTCCCCTGATCCACCGGCTTGCCCACGCGCTTTGGCGCTGGCTACGCCTCCTGCGCCGCCGCCTTGGCTTGCGCCGGCGCGCGTTTTGCCGTCGGTGCTGCACGATCCGCATCCGCGGTCGCACCCACGCGTCCATCCGCAAACTCGATCTCGACTCTTGCACCAGGCCCGATCGTGTCCGCCGAATGCAGGGGATGGCCGGCCTCGTCGCGCACCAGCGCAAAGCCGCGCGCGAGCACGCCGCGATAAGACAGCGCGGAGAGCAGCTTGCCGCTGTTCTCGACGCGGGCGTCGAGCCGCTGCAACAGCGTCACCAGCGCGCGGCCCGCGCGCTCGGCCAGGCGATGCGTGCGTTCGCGCTGGCGCGCAATCGCGTTGCGCTGCGCCTGCGCATTGGAGAGCTTCGAGGCGCGCAAGCGCACCTCCAGCCCGGCGAAGCGGTCGCGCCGCCGCCGCAGCAGCGAGCGCGTGGACAGTCCGAGTCGCTCGCCGCACACCGTGAGGCGATGATCGGCCTGCGCGATCTGGCCATGCAGCACCCGCAGCGTCAGCTTGGCGCCTGCGGCGGTGAACCTGCGGAAATGCGCGTGCGTATTGGCCTTGAGGCAGCGGGGCAGGGACGCACCTGCCGAATCCAGCCGCTGCCGCGGGATCGCCAGCAAATCGCCTGCCGCCGGCAGCGCGCGCGCGGCCGCACGCAGCTCGCTGCGACGGCTCTCCTGGCCGCGTTGCCAGCAGGACCGGGTGCGTCGCCCGAGATCGCCGACCTCGACAAAGAGATCGCTGCGCACCGGCACGGCCATCTCGGCCGCCGCCGTCGGCGTCGGCGCGCGCTTGTCCGCGACGAAATCGATCAGCGTGATGTCGGTCTCATGCCCCACCGCCGAGATCAGCGGGATCATGCTCTCGGCCGCGGCACGGACCACGATCTCTTCGTTGAACGACCAC
Organism: Bradyrhizobium sp. WSM1253; assembly: GCF_000244935.1. Lineage (NCBI taxonomy): Bacteria > Pseudomonadati > Pseudomonadota > Alphaproteobacteria > Hyphomicrobiales > Nitrobacteraceae > Bradyrhizobium > Bradyrhizobium sp. WSM1253. The sequence continues at coordinate 3,672,783 of NZ_JH600073.1, read as the reverse complement.
AGATCCTCCAGTGAGCCGCCGCCGCGCGCGACGATCAGCACGTCCGGGCGCGGAATCTTGTCGCCCTCCGGCAGCGCATTGAAGCCGCGGATCGCGGCCGCGACCTGCTCGGCCGAGCCTTCGCCCTGAACTTTCACCGGCCACACCAGCACGTGGCGGGGAAAGCGGTCCTCCAGCCGATGCAGGATGTCGCGGATCACGGCGCCGGTCGGCGACGTCACCACGCCGATCACCTCCGGCAGCCACGGCAGAAGCTGTTTGCGCGCCTCGTCGAACAGGCCTTCGGCGGCGAGCTTCCGCTTGCGCTCCTCCATCAGCGCCATCAGCGCGCCGATGCCGGCCGGCTCCAGCGCCTCGATCACGATCTGGTATTTCGAGGAGCCCGGATAGGTCGTGAGCTTGCCGGTGGCGATGACCTCGAGCCCCTCCTGGGGCTTGAAGCGCATGCGGCCGTGCACGCCCTTCCAGATCACCGCCTCGATCTTGGCGCTCTCGTCCTTGAGCGCGAAATAGCAATGGCCGGAGGAATGCGCGCCGCGGAAGCCGGAGATCTCGCCGCGGACCCGGACATGGCCGTAGGTGTCCTCAACCGTCCGTTTCAGGGACTGCGAGAGCTCGGAAACGGTGAATTCGGGTGTGTTGAGCAGGGGTTCCGCTGAAGGCATCGGCAAACGATTCGGCATTTGGGGATCAGACCCGACGTTAAGGATTTTTGCGGCGCCGCGCCAATCCGGGGATTGACCAAGAGAGTACTCTGTCATATAGAGTTCTCTATAGTTGATCGGTTTGAGGGGAGTGGATCATGGCAGTTCGATTGCTGCGCGGCGTGTTGAACGGAATGAAATGGGCCCTCTGTGCGGTCGGCGCCGTGGCGCTGATCCTGGCCGCGATGATCGCAACCCCGCTGACGCGGCCGCCCGAGATGCGATCGGTCTCCGACTCCTCCAAGGGCATCGATTGGTCCACCCTCCCGCCCCTAGAGCGCTTCCAGGCCCGCGACGGCACCTGGATCGGTTTCCGCCACTACGCTGCCAACGGCCCCGCGACCGGCCGCGGCGCGATCTTCATCCATGGCTCGTCCGGCTCCAGCGGCACCGTCAATCATGCCCTGACCCATGCCATCGCCTCGCGCGGAGTGGAGACCTGGGCGCTCGACATCCGCGGCCATGGCGGCTCCGGCACGCGCGGCGACATCGGCTATGTCGGCCAGCTCGAAGACGACCTCGTCGATTTCGTCGCCGAGGTGCGCAAGGCCGCGCCGGAGCTGCCGCTCACCTTGATCGGCCATTCCGCCGGCGCCGGCTTCTCGCTGCGCATCGCCGCGACGCCGATCATGCAGGACATGTTCGTGCGCACCGTGCTGCTCGCGCCCTATCTCGGCTATGACGCCCCGACCAATAAGCCGCATGCCGGCGGCTGGGCCAATGTCGACCTGCCGCGCTTCTTCGCGCTCGCCACGCTGCGCAAGCTCGGCATCGACTGCTGTTCGCAGCTTCCGGTGCTCGCGCTCGCCGTGCCCGCGACTTCGGCAAAGTACCTCGTCTCCACCTATTCCGATCGCCTGACGCGCAATTTCGCGACGCGCGGCTATCGCATCGATCTTCCGGCGACGACACGTCCGGTCACGATCTTCGGCGGCGCCGAGGACGAGATGATGATCTCGGACAAATATGCGGAAGTCGTGCAGGCCATCAAACCGTCGGTCGATGTCAAGATCATCGACGGCATCAACCATATGGGCATCGTCACCAACCCGAAGGCGATTTCGGTCATCGCCGACGATGTGGCGACGCGCGGGGCAAGGCAGTCATGATCGACAGCAAGGAAGCGTCCGCGGCGCTGGCCGATATCGACGACATCGTCCAGCGCGTGAAGCAATCGCAGCTCTATGAGCTGGCGAGCTTTGCTGCCGTCTGGTGGGGCCTCTTGGTGTTCGCGGCCAATCTCGTGACCTGGCTTTGGCCGGTCTATGCGGTCTACGCCTGGGTCGCCGCGGACACTTTGGGCGCCGGCGGTCTGGTGGCGCTGCGCATTTTCAATCCGCCGCATCACTCCCATGGCGCCGCTTTCAACGTCAGACTGCTTCTGGTGTTCGTGCTGTTCTTCGCCTTCGGTTATCTGTGCACCAACGTGATCGGTCACTTCGGCCCGCGCCAGCTCGGCACGTTCTGGCCGCTCTACTTCATGCTGTTCTATACGCTGGCCGGTCTCTGGTTCGGCTATGCCTTCATGGCGATCGGTGTCGGCATCTCCGCGCTGACGCTGATCGGCTACTTCTACATCGGCGAGGCGTTCCCGCTCTGGATGGCCTTCGTCAATGGCGGAGGCCTGATCCTCGGCGGCCTCTGGATGCGGCGGATCTGATGGCCGAGCTCGACGACATCATCCACCAGCCGTTGCGGCTGAAGATCATGGCGGCACTGAACGCGCTGCCGGCCGCGACAGGATTGGAGTTTTCCCGGCTGAAGAAGCTCACCGGCGCGACCGACGGCAATCTCGGCGCGCATATCGAGACGCTGGCCAAGGCGGGCTACGTATCGGTGGAAAAAGCCTTCGTCGGCAAGAAGCCGCAGACCACGGTCATCGCCACCGCGGCAGGCCGCGGCGCGTTCGCGCGGCATGTCGCGACGTTGCAGGAGATCATTGCGGGGAAGCAGGTCTGATCTTCCAATAGGTCTGATCTTCCGAAGCTGGCGCGCTCGTTGTTCGCTTGCCACCAGGCCCACATCGCTATGCTGCGCATACGTCACCGGGTTGTACGGGATGCGAAGAGACTTAGTTGCGAGCCGGCGCCGGAGTCGACGAGTATTCTTCCGCTGGTCCGACCTTAAACAGAAGCAGAAAGATCAGAACGTGACTGACAAGTAGCAAGGGGACGTAAAGTGCGGGCACGTAAATCCCTGCGCCCATCAGACCGGGATCTCTGAGTTGTGTCACTCCCATGTAGTATGCGTTCAGGAGGTCGATCGTGCCCCAGACATTGAAGACCCAAACAGCTGGAATGGCGATCGACCAGCGCCGGGAGAGTGCCGCCATCGAGCCAAGGGCCAAGGCCGCGGCGATGAAATCGCCCCATCCGACCTGACGGGCGAAATCCGGATTCAATTCCGGCGACACAAATCCAGTCACCAGGAAATTCATCCCAAAGAATCTGAAGGCATGAAAGGCCGCAATCAATCGCAAAGCCTCAAATCGCGGCAGGCTACGCAGCCATGGCCAGACATAGATGTAACCGATCGCTGAACTTGTCAGGAAGGCGCCGACGACGCTCAGAACAAATGGCAGGTTGATGGCGGGCATTTCTCTGCCTCCTCGCTATTGCGGGCGTTCCGGGCTGGCCAGAAGCAACCGAAGGGGCAGCAACGGACCGACCGCGATGTACTCGTGATCGACGAGGCCCGGGCCAGCGGCAGATCATCCATGATCGCGTGCGCTTCCGCCACATCCCTGGTGTCGAGCAAGAAGACAGCACCGCGGCCATCGGCACGCGAGAACCATTCCCGGATTTTCCCGCCGACGTAGAGCTGCACGGTCTGTCGGACTTCGGCCGGCATTACAGCCATGACCTGTTCGCGTGTGACGTTGCTCTTGGCCGTCAGGATAACCATCACCCCAGTTGTTACGGGCGATAGGTTTTGTGTTTGGGCAATGGATGCTTCAGTCATGGCAAGGGCTCCTATGAGGATGAAGGTGAGGGCGGCGTTCCGGACTTGCGTCATCGTTTTCAGGCTCCGACTCTGGCGCGATAGGCAACCAAGTCACCCGCCGGCGTGGCGTCTCGCTCTGCAACTGAACTTAAGAAAGCTTTCGTCGGTCCACTATCCGCTATAAAGTGGACAAGCCATGAAGCAGAACTTCACAATGAAGCAGGGCACGATCGATGGTGTGGAGGCATTCCTCAGCGTTGCCCGGCACCGCAGCTTTCGAAAGGCGGCCGCAGAGCTGGGCATCACCCCATCGGCGATGAGCCAGGCGGTGCGCGCGCTCGAGGCGCGCATGGGCGTTGCCCTGTTCGTTCGCACAACGCGCAGTGTCGGCCTCACTCAAGCTGGCGAGCAATTCCTGTCCCGCGCCAGACCAGCCTTTGAAGAGCTCATCGCGGCCGGAGCTGCCGTGCGCGAACTCGGGCAACGTCCCGTCGGGCTTTTGCGGCTCGCCGTTCCCAGAGCGGTCGTTCCGCTGATCCTGCAGCCGGTCATCCTCTCGTTCTGCAAGGCTTATCCCGAGATCGAAGTGGAGATTGCTGCCAGCGAGGAGCGAGTAGATCTCGCCGCCGGAGGATTTGACGCCGGCATCCGGATGGGTCAGTTCATCGACGCCGACATGATTGTGGTCAGGCTTTCCCAGCCCTTCCCGTTCGTCGTTGTCGGGAGTCCCGATTATCTGCGCGCACGGACACGACCGAAGCTTATCGACGACCTGCGTGGCCATGCCTGCCTGCGTCTGCGCCGGCCGAACGGATCAGTCGTGCCGTGGTCGTTTCTCGACGGCAACAGAACGATCGAGGCAGTCGTCTCGGGTCCGCTTGTCGCGCACGATTATCCGACGCTGATCGAAGCGGCAGTGGAGGGTTTGGGACTTGCGCAGGTGCCTGGCCCACCTGTTAAGGCTCATATCTCGGAGGGCCGATTGCAGGCGGTGTTGACGCGCTTTGGCACGACAACTCCCGGCCTTTTTCTCTATTATCCGAGCAAGCGCCAAATCTTGCCGAAACTGCGCGCTTTCATTGACCATCACGCCAAGTCTCGGCGCCGTTGACGCCTGCACTCACTCGGCCGCCCCGGTGTGGCGGTCAGCGCCCGCGGAAGGCGGGAGCACGCTTTTCCCCAAGCGCCCGGAAATATTCCTGGTGATCGTCGCTCTGAGCCAATCGAGCCAGTTCAGGAAACAGCGCCGCGTACGCGGCTTCCTGACCTTCGCTCAGCGCGCGATGGGCCGACGCGATTGTCGCTCGAATTCCAAGCGGAGCCGCGGCCGATATCCTGCGAGCGACTGCGATCGCCCGATCAAGTTGCTTTCCGGGCGGCGTCACGTATTGAACCAATCCCATTCGGTAGGCCTCATCGGCGCTCCATTCGTCGCCTATCAGCATGTAGCGCATCGCATTTGCCCAACCCGCTTCCCGGACGAACGTGATCGGTGCACCCCCAGCAGGGAAGTGTCCGCGGGTGACCTCTGGTTGGGCGAACACGGTATCGCTCGCTGCAACGCGGACATCTGCCGCCAGGAAAAGCTCATGGCCTGCACCCTGGCATTTGCCCTGGACGGCGACGACGAGTGGCTTCTGCCTGCGAGGAGGTATCGTGCCGACGGGATTGATGAACTCAGACATTTCCGGGAACTTGCCCGTGCGCAAGACTGGCGCCCAACTGTCAGGATCGAGCACACCGCCAACGAAGTCGGAGCCTTGGGAGTAGAGGACTGCGACGCGCAGCGCGTCATCGTGGTCGAGCATATACATCAGGCGACCCAAGCCAATGACGCTTGATAGGTCGACACGGTCGGTCTCCTGCCGAATGCCGATCAGCAGAATTGAGCCGTCCACGCGTTCCACTCTGACATTGCTTGGCATTGTGCCCGAACCCGTTGGAGCAGAGGCAACCGGGGATTGGACCTGCGCAGAACTCGGGCCCCCAAGCAGAACCGTGGCGCCTGCACTTGCAGCTAGAAACGCTCGACGATGTAATCCGCCCGCGTTCTGCTCAGAAAGCCGTCGAGAAGGCGGCGAATAAACTTCTTTCTGGTGGAGTTCATCGCGCTTTGCGGGGATGTCGTTCATCTCAGTGTCTCCTGTGAGAGCTTTGAAATTGCTGAGGAGAGATAGGACGCATGCTCGATAGGGGCTATCCAGGATAAAACTCACAGGGTGTGAAGGAGAACTTCACAGTCAAATGATATGGCGAGCGACATTCATTCCTACGATGTCAAGCCATGAGATGACTCGCCTCGCCCCGAATTCGCGCGGCTGAAGAAGCTCACCGGCGCCACCGACGGCAATCTCGGCCCGCATATCGAGACGCTGGCCAAGGCAGGCTACGTGTCGGTGGAGAAGGCCTTCGTCGGCAAGAAGCCGCAGACGACCGTCACCGCCACCGCCGCCGGCCGCGTCGCTTTCGCGCGGCATGTTGCGACATTGCAGGAGATCATCGCGGGGAAGCAGAGCTAGGACGTGTATTCATAAACGTCGGCTTACTAACGCAAAGCGGAAGTCTCCCACCACGGGCGTGATCGACGGCTTGTGACCCGTTGCGGATCTGCGCCGACTGCTACCTAATGGCAGCTTCTGACCGAAGGCGGTCATCGCATGGTCTCTACTTCTCCGCCCGCGAAACGGCTCTGGATTCACCCCTCGCTCCGCCGGACGAGACGATGGCGTTTTCCCGGAACGGCGCACGGGTAGGCTGGGGCGCCGACAATTCCTGGCAATACATCCGATCGATCTTGCGCTGCATAAGCGCATAGCAGTCGCATGCGACCCTCTCGAGTCGCGCCCGGTCGATCTCAACAAATCCGCGCCGGTCGGAGGGGACGGCTCCGGCCTCGCGTAGCTTGCTCATCGTCAGAGTCACTGTCGTCCGCCGGACCCCAAGCAATTGCGCAAGCGCCTCCTGCGTCACCGGGAGGAGGTCATCGGGAACGCGGTCGTGAAGCTGCAGAAGCCACCGCGCCATGCGGCCATCCACCCGGTGCAGCGCGTTGCAAGCGGCTACGTGCTGGAGTTGCAATAACACCGCGCGGGCGTGGAGCTGAACGACATTCCTGATGGCCGCGCTTTGCGCATAGGCATCCCGAAATTTGGCGGCGGAAATCAATGATGCTGTGCCCGCCATGCGTGCAATCGCGGTCACGGATGAAAGCGATGGGCCGAGTACGGAGAAAGAGGCCAAAGCGCCTTCCCGTCCCATCAAGGTGGTTGCGACCGTTTGCCCGTCCGGCATATCGAGCATGAAGGCGATTGCGCCGCTATGGGGAAAATAGACCGGGTCCATCTCATCCCCCGAGCGCACCAGAACGGCATCTGGCTCAAAGGAGACCTTCTGGAAGTGGGGCGTGAGCAAGCCGAGATCCGCCGGCGGCAGCGCCGCCAATAGCCGATTCCCGATGCCGGTACGGTAGAGGGTCACGGATGCTTTCTCTTGTGAAAGAGCATCCATTGAACGCCGGTATCCATCTCTTTCATTCACTATGATTATCCGAATACGAGTTGCGCGAAACGCAACTATCCAAACAGAGCCATTGGTCGAGATCAAGCACGGACATTTGCGGAGACGCTGCCGGCGTCTCGCCGCGCAAGCAGGATCTTGCATACATCATACTATTCACGCCCGTTGTGCGACTCGGCGAGCGGGGCCTGCGGGATGATCGAGCGATGATGGTTCCGGAAGCGCCCGCTCTTGGCTTCCTAGCTGACGTCTTCAGCTCGTAGGATGGGTTGAGCCCTTGCGAAACCCATCGCTTCTCTATCCCCGTTCTCCGAAATCGCGGCCGTCATCCGACTGATCGCCGGCCCAATCGGCCGGATAATTGCCGAGCTTTATGTGGCGATGAAGCGAGGAGGGCGCCCAGTCACGGACTCTGTCGACGAGCCCGTGCTTGACCGGATTGATATGAACATAGTCTACATGCAGCGCCGAAATCGGCTTCGTCGCGAATGGTATGCTCCCAATATCTGCGTTGTCAGATGCCCCGTTCACCTCTAGCCGCGCGGCTTGGGGATATCCTCTCGTTGCGCGCCAGACCGCGCGAAAAGGTGGATTTGATCAACTGCCTGCGCATTCCAAAATCGGCATCACCTTCTGGCAACGTCCACACCGTGTGAAGGTGATCCGGCAGCACCACGATGGCATCGGTCGTGAATGGATGGCGTCGGTGCGTTTCACGCAACGCCGTGCGCAACAACCCGATATGATCCGTCAGCAACGCTAGCTTCCGCTCCGCCAGGTTGACGGTGAAGAAGAAACACCCACCCGAAACGAAGTTGCGGCGGTACGAGGTCATGACGGACGTTATCACGAAACAAGTGCGATGGGTTTCGCAAGGGCTCAACCCATCCTACGGGCTACGTGTCGGTGGAGAAGGCGTTCGTCGGCAAGAAGCCGCAGACCACGGTGACCGCGACTGCGGCCGGCCGCGTCGCCTTTGCGCGGCATGTGGCGACGTTGCAGGAGATTATTGCGGGGAAGCAGGTTTAGCCCATTGGCAGGACTGGTACAGGCACTTAGACCATAACATCGCGGAGCCCGTGCAAACGCACTTGTGCGAAAATTACGCCGCTGGAAGCAGGCGAACGCGTTGCGGGCGTAAAGCCCATTGGGTTTAGCAGAATCATATCGCCAATGAGTATAATCCATGCTCGTGTGATTCACTTGTGTTTCGCTAATATGCCGCTCATACGTTGCTGCTATTTTCGCCAAGCCGACCTTGATGCGACTACTGGACGATATGTATTCGCCTGCAAGCTGCTCCAAATGCCGCTGGCCAAAAAAGACGAATGATTGAGACAGTAACGGGGATCAAAGTGTTTGTGAAAACTCCATTGCTTGGGCAACGTGTGTGCGGGCGCTTTCGCTTTTTTGCCAGTTCGCTTTGAAAACGCGACACGGTATTTGTGCACATAGTACTGAGCGCGCGAATAAGCGGCGAGCCTCTTCTTCGCCTCCCGTTCGATTTCGCGCTCTATAAGATATTTCATTCATTTGCACTGCAAGGATGTGCGCCAGCGGATAACTGTAGTCAGAGGCCGTTGCGAAGGTGAGAGGAGATTGGCATCTCCCCCCGGCATGGTGAAGTTGTTATCCGCTGGCTAGTGCTTCTCGCACATAGGTTGAGTTTCAACGGGAAAGCCCTCCGCGTCAAGAGAGGCGACTGTTGGCAATGGTCTTAAGCGAGCAAAGATGCAATTCAGGTGTTCGGCGGTGCAAAATATGGAAGCCAAGTTTGAATAATCGAATTGTATAAATGCTATTTGGACACATGCGCCATGCGCTCCGACTAATGCTCGCGTGGGCTCTGGGACATCTCGTCAGAAGCTCATCGGATGGAGAAGGCTGCTGGCACTCGCCGTAGAGACGGTGATCACTCCTGTGCATCGCGGCGGTCGCAGCTTCGGCGATGTTCGTCATTCCGCCGAAAGTGGACATAGATTCCGGAGCATCGCCGACCGCTCTGCGCGTGGCGCGGCCCCATTTATCCCGGGCCCGCGGCTTCGCGGCGTCCCGGAATGACGGGGTGAATGAGGCAACACCCCTTGAGCCGCACCCCGATTCGTGCGACCTCCGCCCCAGCAAACCCCTCATTCTGAGCCCTCGATGCACATTCTCCTGCTCGGTTCCGGCGGCCGCGAACATGCTCTGGCGTGGAAGATCGCAGCCTCCCCCCTGGTGACCAAATTCTGGTGCGCGCCGGGCAATGCCGGGATCGCGCGCGAGGCGGAATGCGTGGCGCTGGATGTTGCCGACCATGCCGCCGTGATCGATTTCTGCAAGGCGAATGCGGTCGAGCTCGTGGTGGTCGGCCCGGAGACGCCGCTGGCGGCCGGTATCGTCGATGACCTCACCGCCGCCGGCATCAAGGCGTTCGGGCCGAACAGGATCCCCGCCCAGCTCGAAAGCTCGAAGGGCTTCACCAAGGCGCTGTGCACTGAATTCGGCATTCCGACCGGCGCCTACAAGCGATTCACCAACGCCGCGGATGCGCGTGCCTACGTCCAGAGCCAGGGCGCGCCGATCGTGGTCAAGGCCGACGGTCTTGCCGCCGGCAAGGGCGTCGTCGTCGCCAAGTCGGTGCGAGAGGCGGAGGACGCCATCGCCATGATGTTCGAGGGCGGCTTTGGCGAGGCCGGCGCCGAGGTCGTGATCGAGGAGTTTTTGCCGGGCCGCGAGATCAGCTTCTTCGCGCTGTGCGACGGCGAGACCGCCATTCCGCTGGCCTCCGCGCAGGACCACAAGCGCGTGTTCGACCATGACGTCGGTCCGAACACCGGCGGCATGGGCGCCTATTCGCCGACGCCGCTGGTGACGCCGGCGATCCACGACGCGATCATGGCCAAGATCATCCTGCCGACGGTATCAGGCATGAAGCAGCGCGGCACGCCGTTTCGCGGCATCCTCTACGCCGGCATCATGCTGACGACGCAAGGCCCGAAGCTGTTCGAGTTCAACGTGCGCTTCGGCGATCCCGAGTGCCAGGTGCTGATGCTCAGGATGATGTCGGACATCGTGCCGGCCTTCCTCGCCGCCTGCGACGGCCAGCTGAAGAACTTTGACCTCCGCTGGTATCCGGAAGCCGCACTCACGGTGGTGATGGCGGCGAAGGGATATCCCGGCGACTATCAGAAGGGTACGCGGATCGAGGGGCTCGACGACGCCGCGAAGGTCGAGACCGCCGAGATTTTTCACGCCGGCACGGTCGAGAAGGACGGCGCCATCCTCGCCAATGGCGGCCGCGTGCTCAATGTCTGCGCGCTCGGCAAGACCGTGACGGAAGCGCAGGCCCGCGCCTATCAAGCCGTCGACCGCATCAACTGGCCGGAAGGCTTCTGCCGCCGCGACATCGGCTGGCAGGCGGTGGACGCCGAGAAGTCCAAGGGCTGACAGGCTTTTTTCGCACGCGCGCGCAATTTCCGCCCGCGCCGTCGGCACTCCGAAATTGTGTAGGCGGCTGTTGGACTTAGCTACTGTGCATGGGGTTGTTTTTCGACTTTTTTGTTTTGGGGCATTCTCAAGACCGAACAGCCCACGCTGACAGATAAGGATGCAGAAGATGTCCGATCTCGCCGACCTCTATCCCGGCTTCGCCTCCGAATGGATCAACACCTCCCTCGGCCGCATCTTCGCCCGCGTCGGCGGCAAGGGACCGCCGCTGTTGCTGCTGCACGGCTTCTCCGAGACCCACGTGATGTGGCACCGCGTCGCGCCGCAGCTGGCCGACCAGTTCACGCTGATCATCGCCGATCTACCCGGCTATGGCTGGTCCGACATGCCCGAGAGCGATGCGCTGCACATGCCCTACAGCAAGCGCGCGATGGCCAAGGCCATGGTCGAGGCGATGGAGCGCCTCGGCCACGTGCACTTCGCACTCGCCGGCCACGATCGCGGCGGCCGCGTCTCCTATCGCCTTGCGCTCGATCATCCCGGCCGGCTGTCGAAGCTTGCGGTGCTCGATATCCTGCCGACCTATAATTACTGGGAGCGGATGAACCGCGCCTACGCGCTGAAGATCTATCACTGGACCTTTCTGGCGCAGCCGGCCCCGTTGCCGGAGACGCTGGTCGCGAGCAATGGCGAGTTCTTCCTGCGCTTCAAGATGGCGAGCCAGACCAAATCGAAGACGCTGGAGGCCATCGACGAGCGCGCGCTCGAACACTACATCGCCCCATTCCGCGATCCCGCCCGCGTGCATGCGATGTGCGAGGATTATCGCGCCGGCGCCTATTTCGACTACGATCTCGACAAGGCCGATTTCGAGGCCGGCAAGAAGATCACGATTCCGATGCTGGCGCTGTGGGGCAATGCCGGGGTGGCGCAAGCCGCCGCCACCCCGCTCGACATCTGGCAGCAATGGGCGACCAACGTGGATGGCATGCCGGTGGATTCGGGGCACTTCCTCACCGAGGAGAACCCGGATGTGACCGCGAAGGCGCTGCGCGAGTTCTTTGCCGCGCCTTAGCGCCGCTCGCGAAAGAAGTCCTTGAGCAGCCGCGCCGCCTCGCTTTCGCCGACCCCGGAATAGACATCCGGGACGTGATGGCAGGTCGGCGAGGTGAAGAACCGCACGCCTGATTCAACCGCTCCGCCCTTGGGGTCGGCGGCGCCGTAATACAGGCGCCTCACCCTTGCAAACGAGATCGCGCCCGCACACATGGTGCAGGGCTCCAGCGTCACGTAGAGGTCGCAGTCGACCAGGCGCTCGCTGCCGATCTTTTTGGCCGCCTCGCGCAGCGCAACGATCTCGGCATGCGCCGTGGGGTCGTAGTCGGTCAGCGTCCGGTTCGCCGCGGTGGCGATGACCTCGTAATTGCGGACCACGACGCATCCGATCGGAACTTCGCCCGCCTTTCCGGCGTTTTCGGCCGTTTTGAGCGCCAAATCCATGAAAGAGGGGGCTTTCAAGCCTCGTATCATCGCGAGAAACCTGCTAGTAGCTGCGCCTTCAGCAGAAGTGCTTACCGAATTTGCCTGAGCATGCGGCTCGAAACGAGCGCGCACAATGCTTTCTGGCCACCCCCTGAGTGAGATTATTCATGCCTCGCGACAGCGACAAAGACAACGATTCCCGCGGCCGTCGTGATCGCGGCCCGGCCAAGGGCGGCCGTTCCGGCAAGGCGCGGGGCCCCGAGAAGAAGTTCGCCAAGCGCGGCTTCGAGGGCAAGGGCGACAGCCGCCCGCCCCGCGGCGACCGTGACAGCCGACCGGTCCGCCGCCGCGAGGAGGGCGATGCCCCGCGCCGCGACTTCAGCGACCGTCCGAAGTTCAATCGGGAAGACCGGCCGCGCGGCGAAGATCGTGGTGAGCGCAGCTTCAAGCCGCGTGGCGATCGGCCCTTCAAGCCGCGTGAAGACCGTCCGTTTTCGGATCGTCCGTCGCGCGACGGCGAGAAGCGCCCGTTCAAGCCCCGGGGCGACCGCCCATTTTCTGATCGCCCCTCGCGCGATGGCGAGAAGCGGTCGTTCAAGCCGCGCGGTGATCGCCCGTCCTATGGCCGTGATGACCGTCCGCCGCGCAGGGATCGCGACGATTCCCGTCCGGCCGGCCGAACCGGTGACACGAAGTTTGGCGACAAGCGACCTTACGCGCCGCGTGGCGACCGTCCGGAACGCAAGTTCGATGGCGAGCGAAAGTTTTCGCGCGGCGCACCGGACCGCAATCGCAGCGAGCGCAGCGATTCGAAACCCTGGCAGAAGCGCGATGCGGCCCCACGCGGCGACCGGCCGCCGCGCAAGGACTTCAGCAAGGGTCCGCGCAAGGATTTTGGCGGCAGCGACCGCGGTCAGGACAAGCCTTGGCAGAAGCGCGACGATCGGCAAGGCGGCGGCGACGACCGTCCGCGCTTTTCGCGTTCGCGCGACGATCGTCCATCGGGTGACCGTCCATTCCGCGAGCGGCCCAAATTCGATCGTCCGCGCGATGATCGTCCCAGGTTCGATCGCGGCGGCGATCGCCCGAAATTCGATCGTCCGCGCGAGCGCTCCGAGGGCCGCTCCGACTGGCACGAGCATCCCCGCAGCGAAGCTCGCACCGGCGATCGTCCACGCCGCGAAAACGAGGACGAGAGCAGGATCTTCGAGAAACGTCCCGCCTTCGGCGGTCGCGGCGCCTATCGCGACCGTGATCGTGATTCCGAGCGGCGGCCGCGCCGCGAGGAAGAGGTCAAGCCGAAGAAAGCTGGCGAGCGTATCGCCAAGGTGCTGTCGCGTGCGGGCCTTGCCTCGCGCCGCGATGCCGAGGAGATGGTCACGCAGGGCCGCGTCAGCGTCAACGGCCGTGTCATCAACTCGCCGGCGCTCGACATCACCTCGAACGATGTCGTCACCGTCGACGGCAAGCCGTTGCCGGAGCGCGAGCGCACGCGGCTGTTCCTCTATCACAAGCCGCGCGGCCTGATGACGACCCATGACGATCCCGAGGGGCGTCCGACCGTATTCGACAATTTGCCCGAAGGTCTGCCGAGGCTGATCAGCGTCGGCCGGCTCGACTTCAACACCGAGGGCCTGCTGCTGCTCACCAACGATGGCGGGCTCGCGCGCACGCTCGAGCTGCCGGACACCGGCTGGCTGCGCCGCTACCGTGTCCGCGCCCATGGCGACGTCACGCAGGCGCAGCTCGACGAGCTGAAGAACGGCATCGAGATCGAGGGCGTCAAATACGGTCCGATCGACGCGACGCTGGAGCGTGACCAGGGCGCCAATGTCTGGCTGGTTTTCGCGATCCGCGAGGGCAAGAACCGCGAAGTGCGCAATGTCTGCGCTCATCTTGGACTCGAGGTGAACCGGCTGATCCGGGTCTCCTACGGCCCGTTCCAGCTCGGCGAGGTCCCCGAGGGCCAGGTCGAGGAGATCAAGTCCCGCGTGCTGCGCGACCAGCTCGGCGAAAAGATCATCGAGAAATCGGGTGCGCAGTTCGACGTGCCGCAGAAATCTGCCTCGCATGAGGGAGACGACGCGCCGCGCGAGAAGAAGCCCGCGAGCAAGCGCGGCGTGATCAACGACCGCAAGGGCCGCCGCGTCCTGGTGCAACGCACCGGCAGCGAGGAAGCGCGCGAGCGCAACGAGGCTGAGGCCAGCGGCTACGGCCCGCCGCGCCGTCCCAAGCGCGGCTATCACGGCAAGCGCGATCTGGCGCCGAAGGAGGACTGACGTTGCGCGTCGTCGGCGGTCGATTGAAGGGGCGCAATCTGGCCTCACCGTCCTCGCGCGACATCCGCCCCACGGCGGACCGCCTGCGCGAGTCCGTGTTCAACATCCTCGTGCACGCCTATGACGATCCGATTGCGGATGCGCGCGTGCTCGATCTCTTCGCCGGCACCGGCGCGCTGGGCATCGAGGCGTCGTCACGCGGCGCGAAATTCGTGCTGTTCGTCGACAACGGCGCGGAGGCGCGCGCCCTGCTGCGGAATAATGTCGAGACGCTGGGCTTGGGTGGCGTGACAAAAGTCTATCGTCGTGATGCGACCGATCTCGGGCCTGCGCATCCGGTCGAGCCGTTCTCGCTGGTGTTCCTCGATCCGCCCTATGGCAAGGGGTTTGCGGAGAAGGCGCTTGCGAGCCTGCGCGACGGCGGCTGGCTGACGCCGGGCGCGCTGCTCGTCGTGGAAGAGGCGAAGGCTGCGCAGTTCGTCACGCCGGAAGGCTTCGAGGAATTGGAGCGGCGCCCTTATGACGACACGGAATTCGTGTTTTTGAAGCGACCGTAATTTCGAATTACCTCCGCCCGAACAGCTTCTCCACGTCGCTCAGCTTCAGCTCGACATAGGTCGGGCGGCCGTGATTGCACTGGCCGGAGTTCGGGGTGTCCTCCATCTCGCGGAGCAGGGCGTTCATCTCCTCCGGCCGCAGCCTGCGGCCGGCGCGCACCGAGCCGTGGCAGGCCATGGTGGCGGCGACGTGCATCAGACGGCGCTCCAGCGGCAGCGCCTCGTCCCACTCGGCCATATGCTCGGAAAGATCGCGCAACAGCCCGCCCGCATTGGTCTTACCGAGCAGCGACGGCGTCTCGCGCACCGCGACCGCGCCGGGGCCGAAGGATTCGATCGCAAGACCAAACGACCCCAGCTCCTCGCTGCGCTCCAGCAGGCGCTCCACCGTGGCCTCGTCCATCTCGACGATCTCGGGGATCAGCAGGATCTGCCGCTGCACGCCGTTGGCTGCCAGCGAAGCCTTCAGCCGCTCGTAGACGATGCGTTCATGCGCGGCGTGCTGGTCGACGATGATGAGGCCGTCGCGGGTCTGCGAGACGATATAGGTCTCGTGGATTTGCGTGCGCGCCGCGCCGAGCGGGCGGTGGACCAGATCGCCGGCGGGCTGCGTTTCGATCCGCACGTCCGCACTGGGCGCACCGACATCGAACGCAGCCTGCGCGCGCTCGGCGAAGGTGGGCGCAGCCGCACCGTCGAATGACGGCATCGGCGCGACCGGGGCGGATGGCGACGCCCGCCAGTCCCAGCTTGCCGGGCGCGGCGTGAATGCGGGGCGGAACGACGACAGCGCGCTCTCGCCGCTGTTGGCGGCCGTACGCCGGCCCTCCCGTGCAAGCCCTTCCTTCAATCCGTGCACGATCAGCGCGCGGACGAGGCCGGCGTTGCGGAAGCGCACCTCGGTCTTGGCCGGATGCACGTTGGCGTCGACCTCGCGCGGATCGAGCGTGACGAACAGCGCCAGCACCGGATGACGATCGCGCGGCAGATAATCGGCATAGGCCCCGCGTACCGCCCCTAAGATCAGCTTGTCGCGCACCGGGCGGCCGTTGACGAAGAGATATTGCCCAAGCGCGTTGGCTTTGGTCAGCGCGGGCGCTGCGGCATAGCCGGCGACCACCACGCCCTCGCGCTCGGCATGGACCTCGATGGCATGGCTGCGGAACTCTGCCCCCAGGATGTCGCCGAGACGCGTGAGGCGACCGGCGACGCCGGGCAGTGCGGCAGCCCAGGTCACCGGGGCGCGCTCTTCGCCCGCGAGCGTGAAGGCGATTTCGGGCCGCGCCATCGCGAGGCGCCGCACCACCTCACGGATCGCTTCCGCCTCGGTCCGGTCGGTCTTCAAGAACTTCAGCCGCGCCGGCGTGGCGTAGAAGAGGTCATTGACCTCGACCCGCGTGCCGTGCGCGAGCGCGGCCGGCATGATCTCGGACTTCTCGCCGCCCTCGACATTGAGCGCCCAGGCATGCGGCTCGCTGGCATGCCGCGTGGTGATGGAGAGCCGCGCCACGGAGCCGATCGAGGGCAGCGCCTCGCCGCGGAATCCAAGCGTGCGGATCTGCAGCAGGTCCTCGTCGTCGAGCTTGGAGGTGGCGTGACGCTCGACCGCCAGTGAGAGGTCCCTGGCGGTCATGCCGCCGCCGTCGTCGGTGATGCCGATACGCCGGCGCCCGCCGCCATCGGTAAAGACGTCGATGCGGCTGGCGCCGGCATCGATGGCGTTCTCGACCAGTTCCTTGACCACGCTCGCGGGACGCTCGACCACCTCGCCGGCGGCGATGCGGTTGACGACCTGTTCTGGCAATTGGCGGACGGGCATGAGTTCGATTTCAGATTCGGGACGCTATTCTAGGCCGTGTTGCGTCAAAAGCATGTGGTGAGCAACAGGCGCGTGGCGCCCTGGGGAAAAGGGGGGCCTATCGCACTGAAGACATTGGACGATCGCGCCGGTCGCGGGGGCCGTCGTTGACGACCCCGCGAGCCCGAGCGTCGCGTTCGCGGTCCGCAACTTGTTCCGCACCGCCGCATAT
This sequence comes from Bradyrhizobium sp. WSM1253, assembly GCF_000244935.1. NCBI lineage: Bacteria > Pseudomonadati > Pseudomonadota > Alphaproteobacteria > Hyphomicrobiales > Nitrobacteraceae > Bradyrhizobium > Bradyrhizobium sp. WSM1253. The sequence goes on along the minus strand of NZ_JH600073.1, from coordinate 3,655,843 downwards.
GAGGAGCACAATTCCGCGAAACCGCCGCGAAATCCCTCAACGATGACCACACGATCCGGATTGCATGGCGACTGCGCCGTTCGGCTCTCTGCGCGATGGGATGGTCCAGTCCAGGCGAACGGCGAAAACACCAACCGCTCATCGCGAACAAAATCCAGGAGAAATGGATGAAGGTAGTGAAGACCTCTGTAATCGCATGCGCTCTTTCCGCACTGCTGGTGGGACCGGTTCTCGCACAAGGCGTATCGTCGGACACCAAGTTGCGTGGCAGCGCGCAGGGCAAGACCATGCAGGGCGGTGCCTCGAGCGGCGATGAAGAGGATCTCGGCGCACAGCAGGGAGCCGCGGGTGAGAAGGTCGGCATGAAGTCGACCAAGGGTACGAAGGGCACGGTCGGCACCACCGGCAGCGCGACGCACAAGGGCACGGCTGACGATTCCGTGTCGGGCGGTGCTGCGACCGGCAAGCGCTACTGACGCAGCCAGCGAAACGGCAAACCTCCGGTCGCATTGCGGCCGGAGGTTTTTTCGTCAATCGGTCAATCCTCGAAATGCCCGCCGCGCTTCGACTTGATGTCGCTGCGGCGCTTCTTGCCCTCGAGCCGGCGCTGCTTGGACCCAAAGGTCGGCTTTGTCGCGCGCCGTGGCTTCGGCCGGATCATGGCTTCGCCGAGCATCTCCGTAAGGCGGTCGATGGCGTCCTGGCGGTTGCGCTCCTGGGTGCGGAAGCGTTGGGCCTGGATCACGATGACGCCGTCCTTGGTCATGCGCTGCCCTGCGAGCCGGGCCAGGCGCAACGCGGCATCCTCCGGCAGCGTCAGTTTGCGGGTGTCGAAGCGCAATTGCGCCGAGGTCGCGACCTTGTTGACGTTCTGCCCGCCGGGGCCGGAGGCGCGGACAAAGCCGATCTCGATGTCGTCCTCGTCGATGACGAGATCGCGGGATATCCGCAGCATGGTGGCACCATTCGTGATGCCCGGACATATCCCGGACGCCTAGGTTCGGCAATGGCGCCCGGAATGCAAATGGCCGGGCGAGCCCGGCCATTTCAGAAGCGTACGAAAGACGTCAGTTCGACTTCGTCACCGGTGCGGCTGCCGGTTGCGCCGCCGCCTGCGGAGCGCGGCCGACGACGACGGTCAGGAGGCCCTGGCCCCAGAGGCGCTTTGCGGCCGCCTTGGCGTCATCCATGGTGACCGCATCGACGACGGCGTTGCGCTTCTCGATGTAGTCGATCGGCAGCTTGTCCTGCTGATATTGCAGCAGCGCCTGCGCGAGCTTCGAGGAGGTATCGAGCGCCAGCATCTGCGAGCCCTTGAGGTAGGACTTGGCCTCATCGAGCTCCTTCTGCGTCGGGCCTTCCTCGGCGATCCGACGCACTTCCTTGTCGATGGCGTCGATGGTGTCGCCTGCGCGGTCGGCGCGGGTGCCGGTATTGCCGATGAAGACCGCCGAATGCTCCATCCAGAGCAGCGATTCGAACACCGAATAGGCCAGCCCGCGCTTCTCGCGCACCTCGCGATAAAGCCGCGAGGACAACCCGCCGCCGCCGAGGATGTGGTTGACGACATAGGCCGCCATGAAGTTCGGATCGCTGCGCTTCACCCCGGGGCCGCCGAAGGTGATCACGGTCTGGGGAACGTCGAGCGTCACGAAGGCGCGTTGCGGCGGCTTGGCGGCCTCGACGTCGGGGACCGGCACGAGATTGGCCTTGGCGGGCAGGCTGCCAAACGTGTGGTCGAGCAGCTTGCCGAGCGTATCGGGATCAACGTCGCCAACCACCGCGATCTTCAGCGTGTCCTTGGCGAGCACGCGGCCGACATAGTCCTTCATGTCGGCGATCGTGATGGTCGGAACGCTGTCGAGGTTGCCGTTGGACTGCCGGCCGTAGGGATGTTCGCCGAAGGCGACTTCCAGGAATTTGCGGCTCGCCAGCGAGGTCGGGTTGGTGGTCTCGCGGCGCAGGCCCGAGATTACCTGCGAGCGAATGCGTTCGACATCGGCGGTTTCGAAATGCGGCGAGGTCAGCGCGCTCCGCAGCAGGTCGAAGGCCTCGTCCTTGTTGTCGCGCAGCATGCGCAGGCTGCCGCGGAACGTGTCGCGGGTGGCGGAGAAGGAGAGCTCGATGGCGCGGCGATCGAGCCGCTCATGGAAGGTCTTGGAATCGAGATCGCCGGAGCCTTCGTCGAGGAGATCGCCGACCAGATTGGCGACGCCCGACTTGTCCTTGGGATCCTGGGCCGAGCCGCCGGCAAAGGAATATTCCATGGCGATCAGCGGTACGGTCGCATCCTGCACGAACCAGGCCTCGATGCCGCCCGGCGACGTCAAGTGCTGGATCTTTGCAGCCGCCTGCGACGGCGAGACGGTAGCGAGCGCGAGTGCCGCGCCGGTGGCAAAGGAGAACGCAACGCGTCGAAGGAAGGGATAGGTCACGAACGCTTCTCCTCGCGTTTGGTGGTCGCGGTGTCCTTGATCAGATAGCCTGTCACTGAGCGCTTCTTCTCGAGCCATTTCTGCGCGACGGTGCGGACCTGCTCGGCGGTGACCGCGCGGATGCGATCTGGCCAGCTCCGGATGTCCTCGATCGACAGGCCCGTGGTCAGTGCGCCGCCATACCAGCGTGCCAGCACCGCCTGGTTGTCCTGGGCGTAGATCGCCTCGGCGATGAGCTGGGTCTTGACCCGCTCGAGATCCTCGGCACGGATCGGATTCTGCGCGATGTCGGCAATGACGCCGTCGACCACCTGCTCGATCTCGGCGAAGCTGACGCCGGATTTGGGCGAAGCCGAGATCGCGAACTGGGTCGGGTCGAGCGAGATGCTCGAATAACTGGCGCTGGCGGAGACCGCGAGCGGCTTGTCGACCACGAGCGCACGGTAGAGATAGGAATTGTTGCCGCTGCCCATTAGCTGCGCCAGCACGTCGAGGGCCGCGCTTTCGCCGGCCGCAGCCGTGGTCGCCGAGGGCACCAGGTAATAGCGCCGCAAGCCGGGTTGCTCGACGCGCGGATCCGCAAGGGTCACGGTGCGCGGCGCCGCGGGCTCCGGCTCCTGCGGGCGGACACGGCGGGCCGGGATCGCGGGTTGGGCCGGGATGGAGCCGAAATTGCGCTCCACCAGCGGGCGGATGTCGGCGGCCTCGACGTCGCCCGCGATCACCAGGATCGCGTTGTTCGGCGCATAGAAGCGGCGGTAGAAGGCGAGCGCATCCTCGCGATCGAGCTTCTCGATCTCCTGGTGCCAGCCGATCACCGGCCGGCCGTAGGGATGGTTGAGATAGAGCGCGGCCATGATCTGCTCGTTCAGCCGCGCGTCCGGATTGTTGGCGACGCGCATGTTGTATTCTTCGAGCACCACGTCGCGCTCGGGCAGCACGTTCTCGTCCTTGAGGATCAGGCCGGTCATGCGGTCGGCCTCGAACTCCATCATGGTCGGCAGCTGCTCTTTCGGCACGCGCTGGTAATAGTTGGTGTAGTCGACCGAGGTCGAGGCGTTCTCGTTGCCCCCGACGCGGAGCACGGTCTGGGAGAATTCGCCGACCGGATGCTTCGATGTGCCCTTGAACATCAGGTGCTCGAGGAAGTGCGCGAGCCCGGACTTGCCCGGCGTCTCGTCCGCCGAGCCGACCTTGTACCAGATCATTTCCGTGACGACGGGCGTGCGGTGGTCGGGAATCACCACGACCTGCATGCCGTTTCCAAGCGTGAAGCTGGCGGGCGGAGCCGATGTCACCGTGGTCTGCGCAAGAGATGCGCCGGCCGTGAGGACACTCGTCGAAAGCAGCGCGGCAAGGAGGCGGGCAGCCGATCGGTAAGAGGACATCATGATCCTTATGAAAGGCCGAGCCCGGATGTCCGGCTCGGAGGCACGGCATGGTACACCGTGCGGCAAACGCTTCGCGTCACGAAGCAGAGAACTCAACTCGGGCGCAAGTTACTGATAAGCAATTAAAGACCGCGTCCGGCGCGCACGAGCCGTCGGCGCGGGACCGCGTCTGTCGGGATATCGCAAAGTGACAGGAGCGTTATTGTTCCTTGTCCTTCCCGGACATGATGTCGAAATAGGTCCGCCTCGTCTTGTCCTCTCCGGCGCCATAGGCGTAGCTCGGCGACGGCGTCTGGTAGCCCGGCGGTGGCTCGACCAGCGACTGGCGCGGCGGCTCGGTCGTGAATTGCTTCGCCTCGCCCTTGTTGTTCGACATCATGCCCCACAGACCGCCGGTGAAACCGAGTTGGGCGGGGCTGAGCGACGGGTTGCCGTTGGTGCCCGGCTGGATGGGGTCGTTGCTCGTGCGCTCGGGTGCGGCTGTCCTGCCGACCTCCATCTCGGCGGGCGACAACGTCCGGCCTGCCTGCCAGTTCTCTGTGGCCTTGACGGCCTTTTTCCGCTGGGCGATGGCCTCCTTGCGGCGCTTTTCGTCCGGGTCCTTCGGCCAGTTCGGCGCGTTCTTGGCTTCGGTGCCGGCGGGCGGCGGCAGGTCGAGCTTGGGCGGTACCACCAGCGGCGACCGCTCACGGTACTCAATACCCTTCTTCTCCATGCTCTTGGCGCCGATGCCCGACATCAGATTGTCGATGAGCTTCTCTTCGAAGGTCATATCGTCATCGTCCTCGCCGTCGTCACCGGCGCGGGCGGCGCCAGCCGACATGACGAGACCGATGCCGAGTGCGACAGCGGACAATTTCAATGCCCGCCAGAACCCTTGCCCGGGATCTCCAACCATCGAACTGCTGGTCTTCGAGCTGCGCATCACTGTACCTGTTCCAAATTGTGGCAGTTTGCCGCTCTCGCGCGGCATAATCCCTCGCAAAAACAAGGGTCCGCCTGCCGGTCCGTATCGGCCGGGATCAGGGCGCTTTTGCGGCGGGTACCCCCAGGAAGGAATCATACAATAGCGCCGCCACGCCAGCAACGATGGCCACGTCCGCGAGGTTGAACACGTACCAATTATAGGTCTTTCCGCCGATCTCGACGTGAAACAGGGCGAAATCGACCACCGCGCCATAGGCGAGGCGATCGATCCCATTGCCGATGGCGCCGCCGATGATCAGGCCGAGCGCGATGGTTGCCAGCAGGGTGTGCGAGCGGGCCATCCAGATCGCCAGCGCAACCACGGCGAGGACCTTCACGGCCATCAGCGCCATTTGCGCAGCCTGGCCGTCGTTCTGGAGCCAGCCGAAGCTGATGCCGATGTTCCAGGCCAGCACCAGGTCGAAGAACGGGGTCACCTCGACCGCGCCGCGACGGGCAAGGTCGAACACATTCAGCAGCCAGAGCTTTGAAGCCTGATCGGCCACCAGCGTGAGCAGGGCCGCGAGGATGCCGGCGCGGAGCGGGGTCATGCAGGCGAGATCTCTATCTCCACTACAAACACCGCCGTCGTCCCGGCGAAGGCCGGGACCCATACTCCGAGGCGGAAGTTGTTTGAGGGACTCGTGGTCATCAGCCTTCGCTGCAATCGGCGGTCGTGGTTATGGGTCCCGGCCTCCGCCGGGACGACACGAAGTTAGACACTCACCCCCAGCGCCTTCCATTCGCGCAGCGCCTTGGCGTCGCGCGGGGTGACGTCGGGGTATTCGGGGTCTTCACCCACCGTCGGCGAAATCTTCCAGGAACGGGCGCATTTGGTGCCGACCGCCTTCTCCACCACGACAGCGATGCCGGGAACGGCATCGAGACGGAATGCGGAAGCCGGCGCCTCGTCCTCGCGCACCTCGTAGTTCGAGGTGATGCAGATCTCGGCGAGGTCGGTGTCGAACAGCGTCGCAAGCATGTCGCGGTCGGCGACATAGATCACCGGCGAGGCCTCCAGCGACGAGCCGATGTTCTTGGCGGCGCGTTCGAGCTCCAGCGCACCGGTGACGACGCGGCGGACGTTGCGGATCGCTTCCCACTTCGCGGCGAGCTTGTCGTCGCGCAGGCTTTCGAGGTCGTCGGGAAACTGCGTCAGGTGCACCGAGGGCTCGGCGCCGGGCCTGTACATGCGCCAGGCTTCCTCCGCGGTGAAGCTGAGGATCGGCGCCAGCCATTTCAGGATCGAGCTGCACAACAGATCGATCGTGGTCAGCGCCGCCTTGCGCGTCGGCGAGGAGGGCGGATCGCAATACAGCGTGTCCTTGCGGATGTCGAAATAGAACGCGGAGAGCTCACTGTTCAGGAATGCGGACAAGGTTGCGACCACCGTCTTGTAGTCGAACTCCTGATAGGCCTTGCGGACGACGGCAGCACGGACCGCGAGCTCGTGCAGCATCAGCCGTTCGAGCTCAGGCATGTCGGCGGGTGCGACTGCGTCGGCGGGCTTGTAGTGATCCAGCGTTCCCAGCATCCAGCGCACGGTGTTGCGCAGCTTGCGATAGGTCTCGATGGTGTTCTTCAGGATCTCCGGGCCGATGCGCTGGTCGTCGGCATAGTCAGTGGCGCAGACCCACAGGCGCAGGATATCCGCGCCCGAATCCTTGATCACCTTCTGTGGCTCGACGGTGTTGCCGATCGACTTCGACATCTTGCGGCCGTTCTCGTCGAGCGTGAAGCCGTGGGTGAGCACGATGTCATAGGGCGCGCGGCCGCGCGTGCCGGCGCTCTCCAGCAGCGAGGAATGAAACCAGCCCCGATGCTGGTCGCTGCCTTCCAGATACATCACGGTGTCGTCGCCGCCATCGACCTTGCGGACGATGTTGCCGAGCTGCGGGAAGTTCTGGCGATCCTCGAGCACGAATGCATGCGTCGAGCCGGAATCGAACCAGACGTCGCAGATGTCGTCGATCTTCTTCCAGTCTTCGCTCGCGCGCGATCCAAGGAAGCGCTCGCGGGCGCCTTCCATGTACCAGGCGTCGGCGCCTTCCTCCATGAAGGCCTCGGTGATGCGCTGATTGACGATCTCGTCCTGCAGGATTTCGGCCGAGCCGTCGCTCTTCTCGCGCACGAACACGGCGATCGGAACGCCCCAGGCGCGCTGGCGCGAGATCACCCAGTCCGGACGGTTGGCGATCATGCCGTTGATGCGGTTCTCACCCGACGGCGGCACCCATTGCGTGACCGAGATCGCATGCAGCGCGCGGGCCCGCAGTGTATCGCCCTTCTTGGCATGGCCATCTTCGCTGATGTCCTTGTCCATCGCGATGAACCATTGCGGCGTGTTGCGGAAAATGACCGGCTTCTTCGAGCGCCAGGAATGCGGATATTGGTGCTTGAGGCGGCCGCGCGCGAGCAGCTTGCCGGCCTCGATCAACGCCTTGATCACGGCCTCATTGGCATCGCCCTTCTCGCCCTTGTCGTTGAGCACGCGCTTGCCGGTGAAGCCGGGGGCCTGCGCGGTATAGGCGCCGTTCTCGTCGACAGTGTAGGGGATCGCGGTCGAGATGCCGCGTTCATCGAGCTCGCGGGTATTGGCCATCCAGACGTCGAAGTCCTCGCGGCCGTGGCTCGGCGCGGTGTGCACGAAGCCGGTGCCGGTATCGTCGGTGACATGCTCGCCGGCGAGCAGCGGCACGATAAACGCGTAACCGCCATCGAGGCCGCGCAAGGGATGAGCGCACTCCACGGCGTCCAGCGTATCGCCGGGAATGTCGCGCAGCTTCTCATAGGCCGTGACGCGCGCCTGCTTGAACACCTCTGCGGCAAGCGCATCGGCCAGGATCAGGAGATCGCCGGTCTTCGCCCAATTGTCCGCGGCTGCATCCGTCACCTTGTAGAGGCCGTAGGCGATCTTCGGTGAGAACGAGATCGCGCGGTTGCCGGGCAGTGTCCAGGGCGTGGTGGTCCAGATCACGACCGAAGCATTGGCGAGCGCACCATGTGCCGGGGACGTGACGGGGAACTTCACCCACACCATGTCGGAGGTGTAGTCCTCGTACTCGACCTCGGCCTCGGCGAGCGCGGTCTTCTCGACCACGCTCCACATCACCGGCTTGGAGCCGCGATACAGCGTGCCGTTGGCCGCGAACTTCATCAGCTCGCGCGCGATCTGCGCTTCGGCGGGATAGCTCATCGTCTGATAGGGATGATCCCAGTCGCCGATGATGCCGAGGCGCTTGAATTCCTCACGCTGCACGTTGATCCAGTGTGTCGCATAGGCGCGGCACTCTTTCCGGAACGCCACCATCGCGGCGGAGTCGCGGAAGTCGGGCTTCTGCTTGCCCTTGGAACGGTAGTTCTCTTCCTCGATCTTCCATTCGATCGGCAGGCCGTGGCAGTCCCAGCCAGGCACATAGTTGGAGTCGAAGCCGAGCATCTGCTGGCTCTTGGTCACGACGTCCTTGAGGATCTTGTTCAGCGCGTGCCCGATATGGATGTTGCCATTGGCGTAGGGCGGGCCGTCATGCAGCACGAATTTGGCGCGGCCCTGGGCTTCCTGGCGCAGCTTGTCGTACAGCCCGATGTCGTTCCAGTATTTCAGCAGCTCCGGCTCGCGCTGCGGCAGGCCGGCGCGCATCGGGAATTCGGTCTGCGGCAGGAACAGGGTTCTCGAATAGTCTTTGGCTTCGGATTTTTGGGACTTTTGTGGCTTGTCGGACATGAGGCTGACTGGCTCGGAAGGGCGCGGGAACGGATGGCGATGCGGAATCGCGGGTGAAACGACAACATCCCGGTCTTGCGCCGAGCCGAAGGCTCAGGCGGAAGCCGGGCCGCTAATCCCTATGATGCGCCGCGCAAACATGGGCTCTCCATAGCAGGGGGCTAAGGGAAGCGCAAAAGGTTCGGGGGCCGGTTTCCGGCCTCAATCGATGATGCCAAGCCGCGGAAACGCGTCCGGGGCGGCGGCGAGCATGGCGCGGGCGCGGGCGGAATCGTCGTCCATCTGGCGGATCAGGGCATCCAGGCCGTCGAATTTCAGCTCCTCGCGGATGAAGCCGATAAAGGCGCAGTCGAGCGTCTGTCCGTAAAGATCGCCCTTGAAGTCGAACAGGAAGATTTCCAGCAGCGGCGCGCCGTTATCGAAGGTCGGGCGGCGGCCGAAGCTTGCCACCCCGTCCAGCCGCTCCGCGCCGCGGCCGACCCGCACCGCATAGATGCCGTGCTTGAGGCCGCAATTGGCATCGAGGCGGATATTGGCGGTGGGATAACCGAGGTCGCGGCCGCGCTTCTCGCCGTGGATGACCTCGCCGGTGATGAACCAGGGCGCGCCGAGCATGGCCGTGGCCTCGTCGATCTGGCCTTCTGCGAGCGCGATCCGGATCGCGCTGGACGAGACCGGCCGCTCGTCGATGTCGACATGCGGCTGCACGTCGACCTCGATGCCGAGCCGGGGCGCCTCGTTGACCAGGAGGCTCGGCGAGCCGACGCGACCCTTGCCGAAGTGGAAGTCGTAGCCGACGGCGATTCCGCCGATGCCCAGGCGCCCGATCAGGTCATGGTGAATGAAGTCTTGCGCGCTGGTCCCGGCGCGGGACTTGTCGAAGGTCATGACCACGGCGCCGTCAAGTCCGGTGCCGGCCAGAAGCCGCAGCTTGGCACGCTCGTCCGTCAGGCGGAATTGCGGGGTGTTGGGGCTGAAAAACCGCCGCGGATGCGGCTCGAAGGTCAATGCCAGCGCAGGGCGGCCATGGATCCTGCCCATTTCCAGGGCTGCGGCGATCACGGCGCGATGGCCGAGATGAACGCCGTCGAAATTGCCCATGGCGACCACGGCCCCCCTTGCAATGGCGGAGTCCGGCGTGGTGTCGCGGATAACGGTAAAATGCGGAGCCATCAGGGGAATTCTCGAACCGGCGGGACCGGCCGGGACCGTGGCGCGACGGGCCGGATGAAGTCAAGCGGGAGGGGGGCGGCCGCATCGAAGGTGATTTCAGTCCACCGGGGGCGTTCCCAGTTAACGCGCTGTTTAACGCCTTGGTGCTAGTCCTTGGAGCGTGGAACCGCGGGGCTCCGGCCCGGCAGGTCCGATCGTAATATTTCCTGGGTTTGCGTTGGGGGAGTCGAGATGGCGGTTGATTTGTCGATGTCGGTTCTGGTGGTTGACGACTACAGCACCATGATCCGTATCATCAGGAACCTCCTGAAGCAGCTTGGCTTCGAGAATATCGATGATGCAAGCGACGGTTCGGCAGCGCTGAACAAGATGCGTGGCAAGAAGTACGGTCTCGTGATTTCCGACTGGAACATGGAGCCGATGACGGGTTACGACCTGCTGCGCGAAGTGCGCGCGGATCCGAACCTCGCCACCACGCCCTTCATCATGATCACGGCCGAATCAAAGACCGAGAACGTGATCGCGGCCAAGAAGGCCGGCGTGAACAACTACATCGTCAAGCCGTTCAACGCGGCGACGCTGAAGACCAAGATCGAGGCGGTCTTCCCGGACATGGCGAGCGCGTAAGGCGCGCTCGAAGCCATCGGTTGAATTCGGAAGGCCCGGGCGGTTGTCCCGGGCTTTCTGCGTCTGGTTCGTCGTTCTGGAATCGATGCCCGATATCAAGCCGGAATGACGATCAACTCGCTACCACTTCAGTTCGCGCATCAGCGCCTTTGGCGGATGGCCGAACAATTCCAGCACCGAAGCCGGGTCGAGCTGGTCGAGACCCTCGAACTCCTCGGCATGGATGCCGCGGGTCACGAATAGGCAATCGATGCCGAACTCGCGCGCGCCGGTGAGGTCGGTCCGGACGGAATCGCCGATCGCGAGCACCTTTTTGCGGTCGATCTGGTGGCCCTGGCGTTCGCCGGCGAGCGCCATCGCGCGCTCGTAGATCGGCCGGTGCGGCTTGCCGTAGAAGATCACCTCGCCGCCGAGCTCGCGATAGAGCTCCGCGATCGCGCCGGCGCAATAGATCAGGCGGTCGCCGCGTTCCACCACGATGTCGGGGTTGGCACAAACCAGCGTCAGCTTGCGCTCGCGCGCCTTCAGCATCATGCCGCGATAGTCTTCCGCCGTCTCGGTCTCGTCGTCATAGAGACCGGTGCAGACGATGTAGTCTGCCTCCTCCAGCGGCGCGGTCACCGCATCGAGGCCGCGATAGATCGAGTTGTCGCGCTCGGGGCCGAGCCAGAACATCTTGCGGCCGGGATGGTCGGCGACATAGAGCCGCGTCAGGTCGCCTGACGACACGATCGCGTCGTAGGTCTCGTCGGCGACGCCGAGCTTGCGCAATTGACGCTGCACGGAGTCGGCCGGGCGCGGCGCGTTGGTGATCAGGATGACCGTACCGCCGCGGCTGCGATAGGTGTGCAGCGCGTCGCAGGCTTCGGGGAAGGATTCGAGGCCGTTATGGACCACGCCCCAGATGTCGCTGAGCACGACGTCCACGCCCGCCACGAGTTCACGCAGGCTTTCAGCGAAATGCAGCGTGGTCATGATGCGTGCGGCCGATCAGATGCGGCGCGCGAGCGCGGCGTTGCCGGTGACGCGCTGTGGCGCAGACGCAGCCGATGTCGCGCCCGAGCTGGGTATGCCGGAGCCATTGGATCCCTGAGTGTCCTGTGCCTGGTTCGGCGCGGCGGTAGCAGATGACCCCTCCGGCCGCAATGGCCGGGGCGGCGCGAACAGGAACCCCTGGCCGAACCGCACGTCATAATCGAGCAGGTCGATCACGGCGCGCTCGCCCTCGATCCGCTCGGCGATCAGATCGATGCCGAAGCGGCCGAGCAGGTCGGAGAGGTCGGACGGGTGGATGTCCGAGGCCGAAGCCTGCCTGGGATCGAGCAGGAGCGAGGCCGGCACCTTGATGAAGCGCACGCCGCGATCGGCGAGTTCGCGCGGTTCGATCCGCAAATCGGTGACGTGGTCGATCGAGAAACGGAAGCCGCGCTGGGCGAGCGCGGCGAGATTCTCGGTCTCGGCCAGGCCGAGATTGCGGAAGGTCGATTGCTTGAATTCCAGCACCAGCGAGGGCGCCAGCGCCCGGTTGGCCTCGAGGAAATCGAGGTATTGCGCGAAGGTCGTGGAATTGCCGAGCGTGGAAGCCGCGACGTTGCAGAACACGCCGACCTCCTTGTTGCGTACCATCAGGCGTCGCAGCACCTGCACGCAGCGCAGCATCACCATGTTGTCGATGCGCCCGATCAGGCCGGAGGCCTCCGCAATGCTGATGAACTCCTCGGCCGCCACCAGCTGGTCACGCTCGTCGCGCAGGCGCGTCACGGCCTCGTAGAAGCGGACCTTGCGCTGTGGCAGCGTCACCATCGGCTGGAGGAAGATGTCGATGCGGTTCTCGTCGATCGCGTTGCGGAGCGTCGCCAGCAATTGGGTCTGGTTGCGGCCGTTGGCGGTCTGAACCGGATTGGCGTTCTGGGTCTGGATTGCCGGCGCTGCCGGCCGTGGCGGCGGCGCGGGCGCCTGGGGAGGGGCAGCCGACCGCTCCTCTTCGAACGGGGCCATCAGGTCGAGCGACGCGTCCTGCTCCTGCCTTGCGACCGGAGCTGGGTCCGGGAGCGGCGCGTTGCCGGCCATCAGATCCTCATGAGCCGAGACGGTGGTGGCGAGCTGCCTGACCAATCCGCCGAGCTCGTTGATCTCGCCGACCACCGCCTGAATGCGGTCTGAGTTGGCCGAATTGGAGGAGGCGATGCGTGCTTCGATCGTGGCAAGCCGGCGGCCGAACTCGGCGACCTGGCGGGCGAGATCGGCGGTGCCGCGCGAAAGGTCGGCGATCTGGCCGCCGACGTCGCTGCGGTCGCGCAACCGCATCGACACTGCATTGTAGAGGATCAGGAAGGTCAGCGCCGTTAGCGCCACGATCGCGGATTCGGTTCCGCTGATGCCGGCGACCGCGTAGAGCACGAGCCCGAGCGAGGCCGCGACCAGAACCATGCAGATGGCGATGAAGATCGTCGAAATACGAATCATGCCGCGCGTTACGCCTCAAGAGCTGACTGCCTGACCGGGAAAACACGGGTGGCGTCTCGAACCCGTCACGCCGCATGCTCCCCCAAGCGGCATGAGCTTAACATCATTGTTGATTCGAGGGGATAGCGACCCAATCGCGGACTCAGGATGGCGCCGCAGCGCCGACCGTGTCGGCCGAGACGGCCTCGCGGGTGCCAAGCGGCTTGGGTGCCCCGGTGGTCGTGTCGCGCAGGGTCTGCCGTTCGATCTCTGAATTCAGCTCGGCCCCAAACATGATGACGATCGCCGACATCCACATCCACATCATCAAGCCGATCGCAGCGCCGAGCGAACCGTAGGTCGCATTGTAATTGGCGAACTCCGAAAGGTACCAGGACAGCAGCGCCGAGCCGGCGATCCAGAGGATCGCGGCCGCCACCGCGCCGAGGCTCAGCCATTGCCAGCGCGGGGCATCGCGGCTGGGCGCGAAGCGGTAGAGGACGGCGAGCGCCGCAAGGAGAATGACGAACAGCACCGGCCATCGCGCCAGCGCCACGATCAGCTTGCTTTCGGGCGCCATGCCGAGGTGGTTGAGCGCGAGCGGGAAGGCGACGACGGCGCCCACCATCAGCAGCAGGGCAACGATGCCACCGACCGTGAAGGCCAGCGAGACCGTGTTTAGCCGGATGAAGCTGCGCTTTTCACGCTCCTCATAGGCGACGTTGAGGGCATCGAAGATGGCTTTGACGCCGGCATTGGCGCTCCAGATCGCGAGCACGAGGCCAAACAGGAAGGTGACACCAAGCGTCGCACCGCCGTGCGACACGACGCGCGCCACCTGGTCCTCGACGATCTGGAACGCACCCTCGGGCAGCATCATCGCGAGCGATTGCAGGTTGGAACTGATTGTCGAGGGATCGGCGAACAGGCCATAGAATGAAACCAGAGCTGTGATGGCGGGAAAAATCGCGAGCAGCCCGAAAAAGACGACGCCACCGGCGGTCGCGAGCAGGCGATCCTCGTCGATGCGCTGATAGGTGCGCCAGAGGATGTCCTTCCAGCCTGCCCACGGGATTGCGAACGGGCTTTTCGCGCGGCGGCCGCGGCCGGGCTGCGAGGCTGCGCCCGTCGGGCTCGTTTCCGGCGAATTCGCCTCGCCGTTGCGGTGGTCTTGCGGAGGTCCCGCCCTGACCAGGCCAGAATCCTGGAAATACCGTTCCGCGGTGAGCACGAACACGGTCGTGGCTGCCACTAACAGCCAGCGGTCGAATTGCTCGGCGCGCCGCATACGCATTTTTAGGTATCCGCTCGGTGGCCGTGACGCCGCCGGCGCGCTGCCGTGAGCCCGACCAGCCCAACGGCCGCGAGCATCAGCCCGAGTTGCACGGGCCGGTTGGACCGAGCCGGCCACGTGCTGCCGCCATGTCCTCCTTCATGTCCGCGTTCGCCCGGCGCGAGCGGCGCCAGGGGAATTGTGGTCGCGACCTCCTTCACCGCCTCCTTCACCGTTCCGCGCGGGATGCGCGGGGTGGCGATAGCCACGCGCAGGCGGCTGGCAAGCGGCACGATCGGCTTGGTCTTGCGCTTCATCTGGGCCATGGCCACGCCGGCGCAGGCGGCGGCCAGGACCAGGAGCACGCCGCCGACGGCGCCGAACCCCCAGAATTGCCCGTAATGGATTGCAATCCAGCGGTACAGGGCAATTAGGCCGACGAAGAAGGCTGCGACGACAAACAAGCCCGCAACCGCGAGCAGTCCGGCCGCAGCCGCATACGACGTCATGCGGCCCGTGGCCTGGTTGCTCCGGTCACGGGCATAGGACTGGGCAGCGCGCTTGAGATGGTTGAGCTTGAGCGCGACGCCGGCGCGCAGCAATTCGCCCGATGGCGCAAGCATGCGGTTATCCTCCGAGTGCGAGAAAATTCGTCGGGGGATGAACGTGGCGGTATTTGACTTGTTCCGACGAGGTCTGCCCGCCGTGATGGATCAGCCGAGATCGGCGGCCGCGATCCAGAACACTTCGCCCTCTGAGTCCTCGGTGTCGAGCCAGAGCAGCGGTAATTCAGGAAAGGCCTCGTCGACCAGTTCGCGGCCGCGTCCGATCTCGCAGATCAGCCCGCCATCCGGCGTCAGGTGGTCGGGCGCGTCGCGCAGGATCCGGCGCACCACGTCGAGACCGTCGGCGCCGCCGTCAAAGGCGAGCTTCGGCTCGGCCCGGCACTCCGGCGGCAGCGCCGCCATGCCTTCGGCATCGACATAAGGCGGGTTGGTGATGATCAGGTCGTATTTGGTGTCACCGAGCGGGGCGAACAGGTCGCCGCGATGCAGGCTGATCCGGTCATCGAGCCCGTATTCGCCGACATTCCGTCTGGCGACGTCGATCGCGCCCTTGGAGATATCGACGGCGTCGATCGTGGCGTTCGGAAAATGATGCGCGGCGAGGATCGCGAGGCATCCCGATCCCGTGCAGAGATCGAGCACGCGCTCGACGGCGCTGGGATCGTCGATCAGCGAGCCGGCTTCGCCGTCGCCGCCGAAATGCGACTCCAAGAGCTCGCCGATGAAGGAGCGGGGAACGATGACGCGCTCGTCGACATAGAACGGCAGGCCGCGCATGTAGATCTTGTTGACGAGATAGGCGGCCGGTTTGCGCGTGGTGACGCGCTGATGAACGAGATCGATGATGATCCTGCCCTCGGCGGCCGTGACGCGCGCGTTGGCAAAAATCTCGAACTGCTCGGGATGCAGATGCAGGGCTTCACAGACCAGGAAGGCCGCTTCCGCGACCGGATCGGGCGTGCCGTGGGCAAAGGCAAGCTTGGCCTCATTGAAGCGGCTGACCGCATAGCGGACAAAATCGATCAGCGTGAGAAGCTCGCCGCGGCCCACTTTCGCGAGCTTTGGCGCGGCGCGGCCGCGCACGCTCTTTTTGGTCGTTGTTGCCATCAGGATCGGGTCCAGCGTGCGGTTGCTTCGTCGTCGCGGGCTTGGGCCTCGACCCAGCCGGTGCCGGTGGCGCTCTCTTCCTTCTTCCAGAACGGCGCGTTGGTCTTGAGATAATCCATCAGGAACTCGGCTGCCTGGAACGCGGCCTGGCGGTGCTGAGAGGCGGTCAGCACCAGCACGATGTTCTGGCCGGGCATGAACCGGCCGACGCGATGGATCACCGTGACGCCGTTGAGAGGCCAGCGCGAGGTGGCCTCGTCGGCATGGCGCCTGATCTCTTCCTCGGCCATGCCAGGATAATGCTCGAGCGAGAGTGCGGCGATCTTCGCGCTGTCCTCGTCGCCGCGGCAGATGCCGGAAAAGCTCACGACCGCACCGATGTCGGTGCGGTTCCCGGTCAGGACCGCGATCTCGCGCGCGATGTCGAAATCGTCTTGCTGGATACGGATGGTGACGGGGCAGGTGGCGACGGGCATGGCCTAGCCGCCGGTCATCGGCGGGAAGAACGCGATCTCGCGAGCGCCCGCGATCGCGGCGTCCGACTTGACGTGGGCATGGTCGATCGCGGCGCGGATCACCTTCGGCTTCTCGAAGGCGTAGGCGTAGGCTTCGCTTTGGCCGGACAGCCAGGCGATCAGCTCTTCCACGGTGCGCACGGTTGCGGGCGGCTCGATGGTCTCCTCGGCCTTGCCGACGCGCTCGCGCACCCAGGCGAAGTACTTCACCTTCATCCCTCATCCTCCTTGATGAGGTGATGGATGCCAGCGCCGAAATAGTCATAGCCCGTGTACATGGTGAGGATCGCCGAGGCCCAGAGCAGCGCCAGCCCGATCATCGAGACCATGGGCACCACCTCATCGCCGGCCGGACCAGCCAGCAGGAAGCCGATGGCGATGAGCTGAACCGTCGTCTTCCACTTCGCAAGCTTGGTCACGGGCACGCTGACGCGCAGCGCGGCAAGATATTCGCGCAGGCCCGAGACCAGGATCTCGCGGCACAGGATCACGATGGCGGCCCACAGCGACCAGCCGTGAATGATGCCGTCGGCGGCCAGCATCAGCAGGCACGAGGCGACCAGAAGTTTGTCGGCGATCGGATCGAGCATGCGGCCGAACGCCGATTGCTGATTCCAGATTCGCGCGTAATAGCCGTCGAGGTAATCGGTGACCGCAGCCGCGATGAAAATGGCGACCGCAACCCAGCGCAGCCACAGCGGACCGTCCATGATCGACTGTGCGTAGATGCACCCGACCACGACCGGGATCGCGGCGATCCGGCCGTAGGTCAGGATGTTCGGGAGGGACATCGCGCGGCTGGTGGTCCCTCGTGTCGTGGCGATGTTCATCCGTCCTACCAATACCGCTGCAGCCTGAAGGTCAACCGTTCCGCTCCCCAAATGGGGTGCGGGATGCGACGACCATATGACCGCGGCCCCCCTTTATTTCACCCCGGCTGGGGATGGAAATACTCGAAAATCCTGCGAGCGCTCTCGGCGCTCACCCCCGGAACCTTGCCGAGATCGGTGATCGAAGCCCGTTCGATCTCCTTCAGGGTTCCGAAATGGTGCAGCAAGGCACGTTTGCGTGACGGACCGATGCCCGGAATCTCCTGCAAGCCGGCCTCGCGGATGTCCTTCTTGCGCAGCTTGCGGTGCGAACCGATGACGAAGCGGTGCGCCTCGTCCCGCAGCCGCTGGATGAAATAGAGCACGGGGTCGCGCGGCTCCAGCTTGATCGCCTCGCGCTCCGGCATGAACAGGGTCTCGCGGCCGGCGTCCCGGTCCGGCCCCTTGGCCACCGACATCAGCGCCACTTGGGTCAGGCCGAGATTTGCAAAGATTTCCCGGACGGCGTTGAGCTGGCCGCGGCCTCCGTCGATGATCACGAGATCGGGCCATTGCGGGAAGTCGTCGTCCTTGGTTTTGGCCGCGCCCTCTTCGGGCGGGTTGATCAGGCGCTTGAAGCGGCGCTCCAGCACTTCGCGCATCATGGCGAAGTCGTCGCCCGGCGTGATCCCTTCCGACTTGATGTTGAACTTGCGGTACTGGTTTTTCACAAAACCGTCTGGGCCGGCGACGATCATGGCGCCGACCGCGTTGGTGCCCTGGATGTGGCTGTTGTCGTAGACTTCGATCCGCTTCGGCGCATGCGTCAGGTTCAGGGTCGTGGCCATGGCGTCGAGCAGACGGCTCTGCGTCGCGGTGTCCGCGAGCTTGCGGCCCAGGGCCTCGCGCGCGTTGGTGAGCGCGTGGGTGACGAGCTCCTTCTTCTCGCCGCGCTTCGGCGTGGACACCTCGACCTTGCGGCCGGCCTTGATCGACAGCGCGTTGCCGAGCAGCTCGCTCTCCTCGATCTCGTGCGAGAGCAGGATATTCCTCGGCGGCGGCTTGTCGTCGTAGAACTGGGCGAGGAAGGAGCCGAGCACCTCTTCCGGCGTATACGTCTTCTCCGCGCGCGGGAAATAGGCGCGGTTGCCCCAGTTCTGCCCGGTGCGGAAGAAGAACACCTCGACGCATGAGAAGCCGCCCTCCTGGTGGATGGCGAAGACGTCGGCTTCTTCCACCGTGCGCGGATTGATGCCCTGCTGCGACTGGATCGCGGACAACGCAGCGAGGCGGTCGCGGTAGAGCGCGGCGCTCTCGAATTCGAGCTCGCCGGAGGCCTTCTCCATCTCGGCGGCAAGCTCCTGTTTCACCGCATGGCTCTTGCCGGACAGGAAGTCGCTCGCCTCGCGCACCAGGGTCGTGTAGCCGGGGAAGTCGATCTCGCGGGTGCAGGGGCCGGCGCAACGGCGGATCTGATAGAGCAGGCAGGGCCGCGAGCGGCTCTCAAAGAAGGAATCCGTGCAGGAGCGGATCAGGAACGCGCGCTGAAGCGCGGTGATGGTGCGGTTGACGGCGCCGGCAGAGGCGAACGGGCCGAAATAGCGACCGGGCCGCGTCTGCGCGCCGCGATGCTTCAGGATCTGAGGCGCCCAATGGTCGCCCGTGATCAGGATGTAGGGAAACGACTTGTCGTCGCGCAGCTGCACGTTGAAGCGCGGCCGAAGCTGCTTGATGAGGTTGGCCTCCAGCAGCAGTGCTTCAGTCTCGGTGTGGGTCGAGATGATTTCCACGGTAACTGTAGCGGCGATCATGCGCAGGATGCGGGCCGGCTGCGGCGCACTCTGGCGCGCATAGTTCGACAGGCGCTTTTTGACGTTCTTGGCCTTGCCGACATAGAGCACGTCGGCATTCGCATTGAGCATGCGGTAGACGCCGGGCGAGGTGGGAGCGAGGCGGACCGCGCGTTCGATCGCCTCGTGGCCGGTCGCCAGCGGCTCTTCGCCGACGGTGCCGCTCTCTTCCAGGATGTCCGGCAGCCGTGCGTCGTCCTCGTCGTCGCCGTTTGCTGTGGCGGGATCGAGGTCGGGCGGCGCCGCTTCGGTTTCCTGGGCCGGGACATCGGGTGCGTTGCCGCGCACGGGTTTGCGCGTGCGTGCGTCGTCCGGATTGTCGGTGGAATCGTGAACCATGGTGCGAATTTAGGCGCTGCGGGTGCCGATTTGAAGTTCCGGCCGTGCGGCACGCACAGGATGGCGGCGCAGTTCCCGGTAACGCTTGCTTAAGCCTGTTAACAGCCCGGTAACCCGACTTAACAGGCCTTTAACTTAAAACTCTCGATAAATCTTACGCGAAAAAGTGGTGGTTCCGTAACCATGCGGTTTTGCCTCGCGCGGCGGCGCAGGCATCGCACCGGTGACGGCAGTTGCGTTGGAGTGTGTGATGAAGGCGCTCGTTGTGGGCGCAGCCGCGTTGGCTGCAGTCGGCTGGACGGCTTCGGCAGAGGCCGCCGATCTCAATTACGGGCAGCGTGCGCCCTATACGGTCAATCAGCCGCTCAATGCCTATAGCTGGGCCGGCCCGTATCTCGGTGCCAATCTCGGCTATGAATGGGGTTCGGTGAACAACAATCCCGCAAAGCCGTCAGGCTTCGTCGGCGGCGTTCAGGCCGGCTACAATTTCCAGACCGGCCCTTGGGTGTTCGGCGTCGAGGGCGACATCCAGGCCGCCGGTGCCGACGACACCTTCGCGCCGTGGAAGTTCTCCAATCCGTGGTTCGGTACCCTGCGCGGCCGCGCCGGCTATGCCTTCAGCAACGTGCTGTTCTACGGCACGGCGGGCCTCGCCTTCGGCGAGCTGCGCGCGCAGACGTTCGGCTGGACCGAGTCGCACACCAGCGCTGGCTGGACCATCGGTGCCGGCGCGGAAGTCGGATTCGCGCCGAACTGGAGCGCCAAGCTCGAATATCTCTATATCGATCTGTCGACGAGTCAGTTCGCGATTACAGGCGTGTCAAACGGCTATAGCGCCAGCGTTGTGCGCGCAGGCGTGAACTATCACTTCTGATAGCTAAGAAGAAAATACCGGACCAACCTCCCGGCCGCTTGCGGCCGGGATTTTTTTTACGCCAGGCTCGCTAGGGAAGGATGACCAAATCGACCGCCTTCGGCCCCTTGCCCTTCTTGTCCGGTTCGACTTCGAAAGTAATACGCTGTCCTTCGGCAAGGTCCTTCAGTCCGGCCCGCTCCACAGCAGTAATATGTACGAAGACGTCGCGGCCCCCGTCGTCCGGCTTGATGAATCCGTAGCCGCGCTCACCGTTGAAAAACTTGACCGTTCCCGTCATGGCCATCGGGAAACTCCCCCTCATTGCTCCTCCGTCGTGACGCAGACGCACGTCACGATATGACCGGGCCTTACGAAGCCCGGGAGCTGGCCATCCTTGGGCAGACCATTTGGTCCGACTGGATCTTTCTTAGGCCTTCACTCCGCCGCAACCATTCGCGGAAGCGGAACGTAAAGCCAGTCACGGAAACAGCATAATACGGTTCTCCGCAGATTGACCACCGCTCCTGCATATTTTTCCCAAGATGCCGGAGTGTTACGGTCTCGGCACCTCTAATCGGAATCTGGCAGCGCCACCCTGGCCGAGCGGCATTTCCAGCTCGGGCAGGATCGTCTTGAGCTCGCCCTGCAGCGTGTAAGGGGGATTGACGATCAAGAGCCCGGTGGAGGTGAGAGTTGCACCGTCGGCCTGCGGCGCCACGCTGAATTCGAGGCGCAGGCATTTTCCCGGCGGTTTTGCTGCGGCTGCGAGCCGCGCCACTGATTGCACCAGCGCGTCGGTGGCGCGCCGGCTCTTGGCGGGATACCAGATTACATAGATACCGGTCGGCCATTTCGCGAAAGCCGTCGAGAAGGCCTCGCCGAGCTTTTCGAACTCGTCCTTTGCCTCGAACGGCGGGTCGATCAGGACGATCCCGCGCCGTTCCTTTGGCGGCACGAAAGCCGGCAACGCCATCCAGCCGTCGAGGTCGACCACGCGGGCCTGCTCGTCATGGCGCAGCACGCCGATCAGCGCTTTCCGCGCCTTCGGCTCGAGTTCGCAGGCGACGAGGCGATCCTGCGGCCGCATCAGGGCGCGCGCGATCAGCGGCGAGCCCGGATAGGCCTTGAGCTCGCCTTTCGGATTGAAGGCGCGGACGATGTCGAGATAGGGCTTGGTCAGTGCCATGGCGTCGTTCGACAGCCGCGCGTGCATCAGCCGCGCAATGCCCGTCAGCCACTCGCCGCCGCGGCGCGCCTCGTCGCTTTCGAGATCGTAGAGGCCGGCGCCGGCATGGGTGTCGATGACGCGGAACGCGCCCGGTTTGTCCTGGAGATAGGTGATGATGCGCGCCAGCACGATGTGCTTGATGACATCGGCGAAGTTGCCGGCATGGAAGGCGTGGCGGTAATTCATGCAAGAGCACTACGCCACGTGGCGGCTTGAGCAAAGAGGCACGATGCCTGGGCTACCCACCCCGGATCGGCGGCATCGCCACCTGGTCGCGGCGGCAGGCGCGGCGGTCGATCTCCTCGCAGGCGCGGAATTGCAGGTCCTTGCTGAGGCAGATGCGGACTTCCGATAGCCGCGTCCGGTTGCAGGTGATCGAGACGGCGGCATTGCTGAGGCCCGGATTGGCCTTGATGAAGGCTTCCTCCACCTCCGCCGGCGCCACGGTCTTGGCCTGCGACAGATCGAGATATTCAGCCGGAATCTTGATCGCGGCGCGCGCCTTCCGGATCGTCTCGAAATAGCTGCGGTCGGCGAGCCCCGAGCAGGTGCCGTGCTTGTCCCATTCGTTGAAGATCAGACCCGGCGCCGGCATCAGATCGAGCATGGAGGAGACGATGCTGCGGTTCAGCCGCGGCGAGGGCCGCTGGCAATATTCCGGAAAACCGTTCTCATATTGCGGCCACAGACCATGCACCACGAAAGCGTAGGGCCGTCCGCTGCACTGGGTCTGCGAGCGGCCGCCGCGCTCCGCCGCCTCCTCGCAGAAGGAGGGCGACCACGACAGCGACAGCACATAAAAATCGAATTCGCCGGGCGTGTTCTGCCGCTTGTCCTGGGCCTTGGCACCGCCGGCCAGCGCAGCCAGCCCGGCTGCAAGCGTCAGCGAGATCATCAGGCGGGAGAAAAAATGCAATCTGGAATGAAACATGGCGACGCCCCTCAACTAGACTGTGCAGAAGAGCCTAGCAGGCGGTAAGAACATTTCAAGAACAAAATTCGGACGACCGTCGTTCGGCCGCCTGATCGGTCCGGATCAGAACTTTTGCAATTATTGTTTGGCGGCGCGGCAGGCCGGGTTGTAGGCCCAGTTGCGGTCGAGCCCGACCACACACCATTCGACGCCCTGGCCGTAGCCGGCGAAGCCGCCATCCTCGACAATCGAGAAATGCACCTTGCGCAGCTTGCCATCCGTGAGCATAGCCTCGCCGGTGCAATAGCGGCGCGGGATGTTGTCGGACGCCCAGGGCCGGAACGCGGTCTCGTGAACGGCGGAGAAGCCGGTGATCTTCAACGAGGAATTCCAGAACGAGCTTTCTTTCTCCCAGAACTGGCTGGCGATCGTCGGCAGCGCCCTGTCGCATTCGGAGACGTTGCCGTCATAGCGCGGCCCGCTCAGCCAGAAATTCAGCTCCAGCGGATTGGCGGCCCTGGCCTCACCGAGCGACAGCGCCCCGAACAGGAGGCCGAGCACGGCGGCAAAGCGGAGCGATTTCAGGAAGGTCGAGGCGCGCATGGGCAATCCAGACAGCATGATCTGCGAGGGTCGGACGGTGCCGCGAAGGCCGGGGGAGGTCAAGTGCAGCGCGGCAACACTTGCCGACGAGTTGACCGCAATGCTGCACCAGAGGGGTCTTCGGTTCTTTCCACCGCCGCGCCGGCACCGTAAACTGCCACCAACCAATCGGAGTGACGGGAATGCGAATCATTGCGGCCGCGGGCCTACTTGCCTTGGGTATGATGGCGAGCCAGTCGGCGCGCGCCGATCTCCTTCCGGTGCCTCCGTTCAAGGGCAACGACACCGGCGGTATCATCGCCTATTCGATGGCAACCCAGGTCGATGCGCGGCAGGTCGCGGTCGATCACTGCGCGCGCTACGGCAAGGTCGCCAAATTCCTGGCGATGCAGGCCTATGAGGGCGGCTACATCTCGTTCTCCTGCCGCTGGGTGCCTTATGGCGCGGCCGACCAGCCGATCCGCACGCTCTACTGAGGCGCTTTCGCAGCGCCGCTACCTCTCAGCCGGGAGCTTCCCACATGACGCGCAAACTCGCTTTGCTCGGCTCCGCCCTTTGCCTCGTCGTGTCGGCAGGCAGCGCCCGCGCTGACGACCTGCCGGTGCGCAAGGCGGGCCTGTGGGAATTGAAGATGGTCAGGACCGGCACGCCGGTGCCCGAGATGACCATGCAGCACTGCACCGACGAGACCGTCGACAAGGAGATGAACAACAACGTCTCCCCGATGGCCAAGCAGATTTGCGCCAAGCAGGACATCAAGAAGACCGCGACCGGCTATGTCAGCGATTCCGAATGCAATGTCGCCGGCATCAGCACGACCTCGCATGCCGAGATCACCGGCGATTTCAATTCGGCCTATACAGTGAAGACGTCGTCGCACGCGCAAGGCGGCGCCGCCGGCGCAGCAGGCCGCGACACGACCCTGCAGCTCGAAGCGAAATGGCTGGGGGCCTGCAAGCCGGACCAGAAGCCCGGCGACATCGTGATGCCCGGCGGCTTCAAGATGAACGTGCGCGACATGGACAAGCTGAAAGCGCTGTTGCCGAAGTAAGACTCTTCCCTCTCCCCTTGCGGGAGAGGGTGGCTCGCCGCGTAGCGGCGAGACGGGTGAGGGGTCTGTCTCCGCGTGTGACTCTTTTCGCTTTTGAATTCGCGGAGAGAGACCCCTCATCAGGCGCTTCGCGCCACCTTCTACCACAGGGGGAGAAGGGAAGAGGCAGCTACACCGGTATCCGCACGCTTGCTCTCAATCCGCCCATCGGGCTGTCGCCAAGGGTGATGTCGCCGCCGTGCGAACGGGCGATGTCGCGGGCGATCGCGAGGCCAAGACCCGTGCCGCCTTCGTCCTGGTTGCGGGCGTTGTCCAGCCGCAGGAACGGCTTGAACACCTCTTCGCGTAAGTGCGCGGGAATGCCCGGGCCGTCGTCGTCGACTGTCACGGTCAAATAACGGTGATCGCGCTGGCCGGTGATAGCGATGGCCTTGCCGTAGCGGGCGGCGTTGGTGACGAGGTTGGCGAGGCAGCGCTTGAACGAGGCCGGCTTCACCGTGACCACGGGCAGTCCGTTGAACGCGACCGTCGCAATGTGGCCGTGGCGCTCGGCGTCGCTGCGCAGCTCCTCGAGCGCCTGCGCCATGTCGGTCGGCTGCGACTGCTCGCCGGAATCGCCGCGGGCGAACGCGAGATAGTCCTCCAGCATCATCGACATCTCGTCGACGTCCTTGCGCATGCCCTCCATTTCGGGGCTGTCGCCGATCAGCGCCAGCTCGAGCTTGAACCGCGTCAGGATCGTGCGCAGATCGTGGCTCACGCCGGCGAGCATCGCGGTGCGCTGCTCCATCGTCCGCTCGATGCGCGACTTCATTTCGAGGAAGGCGACCGACGCGCGCCGCACCTCGCGCGCGCCGCGCGGACGGAAATTCGGCGCCTCGCGGCCCTTGCCAAAACTTTCGGCAGCGTCGGCAAGTCGCAGGATCGGCTTGATCTGGTTGCGCAGGAATAGCACCGCGACGATCAGCAGGATCGAGGACGTGCCGACCATCCAGAACAGGAAGATCTCCGAGTTCGAGGCATAAGCCGCGCTGCGCTGTGCGAACACGCGCATCACGGCGTCGTCGAGCTGAATCCGGATCTCGACCAGGTTGGAGCGGCCGACCGTATCGATCCAGAAGGAGCGCCCGATCTGGCGGCCGAGCTGCACTGACAGCGTCTGGTCGAGCAGCGAGAAGAACGGCTTGGGTCCCGGCGGCGGCATGTCGCCGGCCGGGAGGAAATCGACGACGAGGCCCAGGCGCTGCTGCGCGATGCGGCGGATCTGGTCGCGATCCTTGTCTTGCGGATAGCCCTTGTAGACGTCGATCAGCGCGGCGATGTCTTGCACCACCGCGGCCGACAGGCGCCGTGTCACCGTGTTCCAGTGCCGCTCCATGAACACGAAGGCGACGACCGATTGCAGGATCACCATCGGCACGATCATGATCAGCAGCGCACGCGCGTAGAGGCCGGTCGGCATCCAGCCCTTGAACGCATTGCCCATCCAGCCATTGGCGGCGGAGACGCGGCCGGCGGCGCTCTTCAAAAGCGTCAGGCCGCTATCGATCGTGCTCATCGGTGGCGCTTTACTGCTTTATGGCGAGGCTACCAGCCGGTAGCCAATCCCGCGCACGGCCTGGAGGAACAGCGGATTGGCGGGATCGGTCTCGATCTTGCGCCGGAGGCGGTTGATCTGCACGTCGACGGCGCGCTCGTTGACGCTGCCATTGCCGGTGAGCGCGCTGCGCGGCACGGTCTCGCCCGGTGTCTCCGACAGGATCCGCAGCATCTCGCGCTCGCGGTCGGTGAGGTGAATGACGTCTTCGCCCTGGCGCAATTCGCCGCGCTCGAGGTGATAGATGTACGGGCCAAACGCGATCTTCTCCACTGCAGCGGCCTGCGGCGGCGGCGCAGCGCGCTTGAGGATGTTGTTGATGCGCAGCGCAAGCTCGCGCGGCTCGAACGGCTTTGCGACGTAATCGTCGGCGCCGATCTGCAGGCCTTCGATGCGCGCTTCGGCTTCATGCCGCGCCGTCAGCATCACGATCGGCACCGAGGACGAGGTCCGGATGAAACGGGCGAGATCGAAGCCGGTCTCGCCGGGCATCATGACATCCAGGATCAAGAGGTCGAAGTGCAGGCCCAAAAGCTTGGAACGGGCGTCGCTGGCGCTCGCGGCGGTCGAGACGCGATAGCCTTCGCCGGCAAGGAAGCGCGAGAGCAGATCGCGGATGCGGCGGTCGTCGTCGACCAGCAGGAGATGCGGGGCATCGTCGGCGGGGCGTGCCGGCGGGCGTGCGAGCGTTGCAGCGAGCGGCACGGTCACTCCTTGTCCTGATTGACGGTGGCAAAGATCGTCTCCAGCACCTTGTCCGGATCGTCGCGGTCGATCATCGCGCGCAGGAAGCGCTTGACGGTCTCGGCATCCTGCGGCGCCATCTCGGCGAGTGCCTTGGTGATGCGCGTGGTCTGCAGGCCGGCGAGCTTCTGCACCAGCGCCTCGCCCTTCGGTGTCGCAAACAGCAGGCGTTGGCGGCGATCATTGTCGCCGGTCTTCTGCACGATATAGCCCTCGTCCAGGAGCTGCTTGAGCACCCGGCCGAGCGATTGCTTGGTGATACGCAGGACGTCGAGGAGGTCGGCGACCTTGAGGCCGGGATAACGATAGACAAAGTGCATGACGCGGTGATGGGCCCGGCCGAAGCCGAACGCCTCCAGCTCCTGGTCGGGATCGCCGACGAAATCGCGATAAGCGAAGAACAGCAGTTCGATGATATCCCAGCGCAAATTGCCTCCGTCGTCTGCGGCCGGCCGCGGCCCGGCAGCGTCTTGAGAAGGAGTCG
Organism: Bradyrhizobium sp. WSM1253; assembly: GCF_000244935.1. NCBI lineage: Bacteria > Pseudomonadati > Pseudomonadota > Alphaproteobacteria > Hyphomicrobiales > Nitrobacteraceae > Bradyrhizobium > Bradyrhizobium sp. WSM1253. Next base: position 3,629,147 of record NZ_JH600073.1, on the reverse strand, counting down.
CGAAATTTATGTCAGGCATATTGACGTATCTTGGTCTCAATGTTACAAAACGATCAGCCCGCACGAAATTTTAGATCGTTTCGCGTCGGGTGGGCATCGAAGCAAGGCCGCCGCAGTGGGCCGGACGGGCGGCGACGGCCGGAGCAGATCTACCGTGCGATTGTCGAACGGCATTTCGGCAAAACATACTGGACTTCCGTCTTCCGCAAAAGCATGTCCTCGGTGACATGCTGGCCACGGAAACCGGCCGTAACAAGGCTGGCGGCGGTCCGGCCAGAAACCAATCGAGCCAGCCGGGCCCAAATCAGGGCAGGTGGGTGCCACAACGGCACCGCCACCGGCAGCGGGAGGCAAGGACATGAGCATGAAATTCGACATCCAGCCCGCATCCAATCCGACCCCCGAGAAGGATCGGGTCGCCAAGCTGGTCGATCCCGGTTTCGGGCGCGTCTTCACCGACCACATGGCGGTGGTCCGCTACAACCAGGCCAAGGGCGGCTGGTACGAGGCGCGTGTCGAGGCCCGCGCCAATTTCCAGATCGATCCGGCCGGCGCCGTCCTCCACTACGCCCAGGAAATTTTTGAAGGCCTCAAGGCCTACAAGCGCGACGACGGCGGCGTGAACCTGTTTCGCCCCGACGCCAATGCACGGCGCTTCAAGGACTCGGCGGACCGCATGGCGATGGCGCAGCTCCCCGAAGACGTCTTCATCGAGGCGGTCGAGCAAATCGTGCGCATCGACCGCGCCTGGATGCCGGGCGGCGAGGGCAGCCTTTACCTGCGCCCCTTCATGATCGCGAGCGAGACCTTCCTCGGCGTCAAGCCGTCGTCCGAATACATTTTCGCGGTGATCGCCTCGCCGGTCGGCTCCTACTTCAAGGGCGGCCCTGCGCCGGTCTCGATCTGGGTGTCCGAGAATTACACGCGCGCCGCGGTCGGCGGCACCGGCGCCGTCAAATGCGGCGGCAACTATGCCGCGAGCCTGCGCGCCCAGGCCGAAGCGATCCAGCACGGCTGCGACCAGGTCGTGTTCCTCGATGCGATCGAGCGCCGCTATATCGAAGAGCTCGGCGGCATGAACGTGTTCTTCGTGTTCGACGACGGCTCGCTCTCGACCCCGCCGCTCGGCACCATCCTGCCCGGCATCACCCGCGATTCCATCATCGCGCTGGCCAAAGATGCCGGCAAGACCGTGCGCGAGGAGCCGTACTCGCTCGACCAGTGGCGCAAGGATGCGGCAAGCGGCAAGCTGAAGGAAGCGTTTGCCTGCGGCACCGCCGCCGTGATCTCGCCGATCGGCACGGTGCGCTCGGTGAGCGGCGATTTCGAGATCAGCGGCGGCGCCGCGGGCCCGGTCGCCATGGGCCTGCGCAAGCAACTCGTCGACATCCAGTACGGCCGCACCAACGATCCGCACAACTGGATCCGCAATCTGTCTTGATTTTTGCCCTCTCTCTCCCCGCGCGCGGGGAGAGAGAGGCGCCATGAACGCGACACGATGATCGTGCGACAAAGTCCGAGACCTCGAATACTCGAACATCGAGTCATCTGGACATCGCGATCATGGCATCCACTCTTCCCCAACCCCTGAAATGGGTCGTTCTCGCCGCGATCACCGGCGTCACCGTCTTTGGCATTCTGACCATCGGCCCCCAGCCGGATGTCTCCGCTGAGGGACGTTCGCCCGTTGTCGACGTGCGCACCACCGATCCGGAGATGAACACCGCGATCGCGCGCGCCCGCGGCACGCTGCCGACATTCTGGGCCTCCTATGAGGCGCCGAAGCCGTCGGAGACAGGGCATGCCCTGAAGGTGCACTTTTCGACCCGCAAAGGCGGTGAGCACATCTGGATGGCCGAGGTGAAGAAGATACCCAACGGGGCCTATTCCGGCCTCTTCGCCAACGAGCCACGCGATCTGCCCGGCAAGCGGGCAGGCGACAAGGTCGAATTCACTGAAGCCGACATCTCGGACTGGATGTTCATGCGCAACGGCAAGATCGTCGGCGGCGAAACCATCAAGCCAACGCTGAAGTCGTTGCCGAAAGCGGATGCCGACGCGCTCCGGGCGCGGATGGAGCAGCCGTAAGAGCCTACCCGGCAGTTGCCGCCTCGCGCGTCGGCTGGTAAATGCCGCGCATGGCCGAAAAATCCAAAAAACCCCAGAAACTGAAGGCGCGCCTGCCGCGCGGGCTCGAGGATCGCGATCCCGCCGCGATCCGGGCGACGCGGGAGATGGTGGAGAAGATCCGGACCGTCTACGAGCTCTACGGGTTCGAGCCCGTGGAAACGCCGGCGATGGAATACACCGATGCGCTCGGCAAGTTCCTGCCCGACCAGGATCGTCCGAACGAGGGCGTGTTCTCGTTCCAGGACGACGACGAGCAGTGGATCAGCTTGCGCTACGACCTGACCGCGCCGCTCGCGCGCTACGTTGGCGAGCGCTACGGTACCGACGGTCTTGTATTGCCCTATCGCAGCTATCGCGTCGGTTACGTCTTCCGCAACGAGAAGCCCGGCCCCGGCCGATTCCGCCAGTTCATGCAGTTCGACGCGGACACGGTGGGCTCGGCAACACCGGCGGCCGATGCCGAGATCTGCATGATGGCGGCCGACACGATGGAGGCGCTGGGCGTTGCGCGCGGCTCGTATGTCGTGAGGGTGAACAATCGCAAGGTGCTTGACGGCGTTCTGGAAGCAATCGGGCTCGGTGGCGAAGAGAACGCAGCACGCAGACTGACCGTGTTGCGCGCGATCGATAAGCTCGACAAGTTTCCCGCCGAGGAAGTTCGCAAGCTGCTCGGTCCCGGCAGATGGGATGGCGGCGAAGAAGGCAAGGGCGACTTCACGAAGGGCGCCAATTTGAGCGCGTCGGAAGCTGACGTCGTTCTCGCCATCACCAAACCGCACGACGACTGGAAAGAGGCGATCGCCGCGGCGGAAACCTATCTCGCCAAGAGCGAAGTCGGTCAGGCCGGCGTGAGCGAGCTGGAAGAAATCGCCAAACTGGTGACGGCTTCGGGATACGGCGCAGACCGCATCCGCATCGATCCCTCCGTCGTGCGCGGCCTCGAATACTACACGGGCCCTGTCTACGAGGTCGAACTGCTGCTCGAGACCAAGGACGAGAAGGGCCGTCCCGTCCGCTTTGGCTCCGTTGGAGGTGGCGGCCGTTATGACGGCCTCGTCTCACGCTTCCGCGGCGAGCCGGTGCCGGCTACCGGATTCTCGATCGGCGTGTCCAGGCTTCAGGCCGCGCTGACGCTGCTTGGCAAGCTCGACACGAAGCCAGAGTTCGGCCCCGTCGTTGTCACCGTGTTCGACCGCGACCGCGTCGCCGACTATCAGAAGATGGTCGCATCGTTGCGAACCGCCGGCATCCGTGCCGAGCTCTATCTCGGCAATCCCAAGAACATGGGCAACCAGCTCAAATATGCCGACCGCCGCAAAGCGCCCTGCGTCATCATCCAGGGGTCGGATGAAAAAGCGCGTGGCGAAGTGCAGATCAAGGATCTGATCGAGGGCGCGAAGGCGGCGGCCGCGATCGCTTCCAACCAGGAATGGCGGGAGAGCCGCCCGGCGCAGTTCTCGTGCAGCGAGGCCGACCTCGTCGCCAAAGTGCGCGAGGTGTTGGCGCGCCATGACGTGAGCTGGGGCTAGCTATTCGCTGGTGCGCCATGCCCGGGCTTGTCCCGGGCATCCACCTCCTGTTTGATGACGACCGTCAATGGCCGGTGTGCGGCCCAAGGGAGAGAAAAAATGCCTGAGATCACTGTCAGCATGGCCGTGGGCCGCACCGACGAGCAGAAGGCCGGCATGATGCGCGACATCACCCAGGCGCTGGTGAAGAATCTCGGCGTCGATGCCGACGCCGTCGTCATCCAGATCAACGAAGCCCCGCTCGCCCATAAGATGAAGGGCGGCAAGACGTTCGTGGAGCGCGCGGCGGCTGCGAAGAAGTAGCCATCGCTGTAGCTGCAAACGCAACTGTCGTCCTGGCCTAGTGCGCAATTGCGCACGGGGGCCAGGACCCATTACCCCAAGCGGCAGTTGTTGCAGCAGGTCGAGTTCAGACCGCGCATAAAAGTGTTGTGTCGGGGTAATGGGTCCTGGATCGGCGCTCGCTTTGCTCGCTTGTCCAGGACGACGGGGGAGGCCCCATGGACGCACGCGACTTCATCAAGGCCGGCATGAGCGCCGAGCGCACGCTGGTGGTGCCGGTGGAGCGCACGGTCGGGCATTTCGTGCCCGGCATGCCGATGGTCTATGCGACGCCGATGATGATTCTGGAAATGGAGATGACGTCGGGCGATGCGATCCGTAGCGTCCTTCAGCCCGGCTGGGTCACCGTCGGCACCGAGGTCGACATCCGCCATCTTGCAGCAGCTCTCGTCGGTGCGACGGTGCGGACTACCGCGAAGGTGGTCGCGGTCGAGCGCCGCGTCATCCGCTTCGAGGTCGAGGCCTTCGAGGGCTCGCGAAAACTCGGCGAAGGCCGCCACGCGCGCGGGCTCATTAATGTCGCGATGTTCAACAAGCGGCTGGCTACAGGCTCGAAATCGTAGGGTGGGCAAAGGCGCCTAGCGCCGTGCCCACCATCTTTCCGCGGCTGCATTCGAATTGGTGGGCACGCTTCGCTTTGCCCACCCTACGGCACTTCCTTACTTCGCCAATTCCTTCGACCGCTTCGTCGCCGCCGCGATCGCGCGGATCATCAGCTCGCGCAGGCCGGGCTCACCCATCAGCACGCCGAGCGCCGCGGCCGTGGTGCCGCCGGGCGAGGTGACGTTCTGGCGCAGCGTGCTCGACGGCAGATCCGATTGATGGAGAAGTTCACCCGAGCCGGCGACGGTTTGGCGCGCGAGTTTTGTCGCGAGCGCCTCGGGCAATCCCGCCTCGACACCGGCGCGCGCGAGCTCTTCGGCCAGCAAAAACACATAGGCCGGGCCCGAGCCGGACACCGCGGTCACCGCGTCCATCAGGCTCTCATCGTCGACCCATTCGACCGAGCCGGTGGCGCGTAGTAGCGCATCGGCCACCGCGCGTTGCTGTGCGCTGACATTGTTCGCGGCGACAGCCACCGTGATGCCGCGACCGATCGCGGCCGGTGTGTTTGGCATCGCGCGCACCACAGCGCCGCCGCAGACCTCCTCGAGGGAGGCGATCGTGGTTCCCGCCATGATCGACACTACCGCGGTCTTGTCGGAGACGAACGGCTTCAGCTTGGCGCCGGCCTCGCGGAACATCTGCGGCTTCACCGCGACCACGAGCGTCTCGACCTGGCCCGCCGTCGTCACGTCGGGATTGAGCGCAATCCCCTTGGCGGCAAGTGCGGTGATCTCGGCCGAGATGTGAGGATCAATCACCGCGACGCGGCGCGGGTCGAGCCCACCCGAAAGCCATCCGGTCAGCATCGCGCCGCCCATCTTGCCGGCGCCGGCGAGCAGGATGGTGCCGGTGATGTTTTGGAGAGTGCTGTTCGCCATCGCTGTCGCCACCGCCGTCGTCCTGGCCTAGTGCGCAATTGCGCACGGGGGGCCAGGACCCATTACCACGGCTGGTTCTAGTGGAAGGATGGCAGGGCAACAAGCACCGCGAGACACGGAGAGACCTCGCGATATGGTCCTGGCTTTCGCCAGGACGACGATGAGGAGGGAGGTGTGGCTCCCTCACTTGCTGAGAGGCCTTAAGCCTCGCCCACCGTGTCGAACATGGCCGCGTCCATGGCTTCCGCCGTGGACTTGCCGGCCCACACCACGAACTGGAACGCCGGGAAATAGCGTTCGCAGGCGTGGATGGCGCCGGCGAGCATGGCTTCGCACTGGCCGGTGGAGGCGATGAGCCCGCCCGGCAGCACCAGGGCCTGCCGGTGCATGATCATGCCGGTGGTGGTCCACAGGTCGAAGTGCCCGACCCACAGCTGCTCGTTGACCGCGGCGACGAGCCGCTGGACCTCAGATCGCCGCGCAACCGGAATCTTCATGTCGAATGCGCAGGCCAGATGCAGCGCCTCGATCTCGCCCATCCAGGTGAAGGAGATCTGGTAGTCGGTCCATTGTCCCTTGGAGACAATCGTGAGTTCGTCTTCGCCGGAGCGTTCGAACGGCCAGTTATTGCTGGCAGCGATATCCTCGACCACCGCGAGCGGATGGTTTTTGGAATCGATAGTGCCTTCGAGCAGGGACATGCCGTCTCGACCTCTTGCCTTTTTGTTGTCTTTGATACGCACGCGGTTGGTCCGGCGCGCGCTCCCTTAAATTTGCTAAGGCGATCCGTTCGGATCAGCGCGGGCTTGTCGCGGATCAACTGATGTGATTTGCGGAATCTGCGCAACTGGCTGCCGAGTCCGTCCACAAGTCAGGACTCGTTCGTCCACAGCTCATCTCGGCCACAATTATTAACGGGAAGAACAAATCGGAATCGGATTCGGCGGCCGCCCCCGATCGTTAATTCCGCGGCGTGCCCCCTGGACCGCCTTCGCGGTATGGGACCATGCGATTTTCCCATGCGGAACCCGCTTGCCGCGGCCCCGAACCGGCGTCATATTTCGGTCAGGCCGTTCATTCCGGACGGCCGATGTTCTCAGGGCGGGGTGAAAGTCCCCACCGGCGGTAAGGGCCGTAAGGCCCAAGCCCGCGAGCGCCTTCCTCAAAGCCTGTTGCTGCGGGGAAGGGTCAGCAGATTCGGTGCAACTCCGAAGCCGACGGTTAAAGTCCGGATGAAAGAGAACGGTCGGTGGCAGACGCATCGCAGGATGCGGCTGTTTGTCGTTCCGTGTGCCCTGATTCTGGTCCTTAACTGAGGAAAGCCATGAATCAGATGTTGCAAGATCCCCAAGCCGAAACCTCCCAACCAACCCAAACGCCACCGCCGGTTCCACAGGACCCGGCGCCCGACCACCCGCGCTTCGCGAAACCGCAGCGGGTGGCCTTCGTGCAGGCCTGCTGGCACCGCGACGTGGTCGAGGAGGCCCGTATCGCCTTCGTGAAGGAGGCAGAAGCGCGCCACCTCAATCATGTCGACGTGTTCGAGGTGCCGGGCTCGTTCGAGATCCCGCTGCATGCGCAGATCCTCGCCAAGACGCGGCGCTACACCGCGATCGTCGCGGCCGGCCTCGTCGTCGACGGCGGCATCTACCGCCATGAATTCGTCGCCGACACCGTGATCAAGGCGTTGATGGACGTGCAGCTGCGTACCGAGGTGCCCGTGTTCTCCGCGGTGCTGACGCCGCAGCAATTCCACGAGACCGAGGTGCACTACGATTTCTTCCGCAGGCATTTTGCGATCAAGGGCGTCGAAGTGGCGGCCGCCTGTGCGGAGACATTGCTCGGGCTCGAACGCCTGCGCGGCCAGGTCGCCGCGGGAATCGTGTAACGCCGCGCAACGACCATCCCTCATCCCGAGGGGCGCGAAGCGCGTCCCGAAGGATGAGGGGTGATCGCAGCCGTCATCACCCCAATGACACGCCCGCTTTGGCGCGGCTGATTCCGAGCGCCAGGATGCGCTGCAGGAGAGCCGGATATTTCAGCCCGTCATGTAGAGCGGCCGTGGCGAATTCCTGGCTCTTGGCGATCTCGGGATTTGGATTGGCTTCGATGAAATACGGCGTGCCGTCGGCGGTGAGACGAAAATCGATACGAGCGTAGCCGTCGAGGCCAAGCACCCGGTAGATGCGTTTCGCGGCCCGCTGGATCCTGGCGGTCACTTCCGGCGCCAGATCCTTCGCAGGCCCGTCGACGATGCCGACCTTCTCCTGATAGTCGGTGTCGTGCTTGGCTTTCTCCGTGGCGATGTGCCGTGACGAGCGGCCGCCCATGCTGCCGAATTTCAACTCCCAGACCGGCAGGACTCGTAAGCGGTTGTTGCCGAGCACGCCGACGTAAAGCTCTCGTCCTTCGATGAACTGCTCGGCGATGGCGGCGGATTCGACCCGTTCGTGGATGAAGGCGACCCGCTCGGCCAGCTTCTCGTCGGTGTCGACGATCGATGCTTGCGAGATGCCGAACGAGCCATCCATGTTCAGGCTCTTGACGATCAGCGGCAGCGCAAGACGCGTCGGGCGTTTCACCTTGCGGCGCATCGGGAAGACGGCAAAGGCCGGCGCGGCGATCCGGCGGTGATGCACCAGCGTCTTGGACAGATCCTTGCCGCGGGCCAGGGTCAGGCCGCGCGGATTGCACCCGGTATAAGGGACCTTCATCAGCTCGAGATAGCTCGCGATGTGCTGGTCGAAGGCGACGTTGTTGTGGAATTCCTCCAGCAACGTGAAAACCACGTGCGGCTTGAACTCCTCGATCGCCTCGCGCACCGGCTTGATTTCCTCCTGCGCGCCGAGCGGTCGAACCTCGTGGCCGGCTGCGCGCAAGGTGCTCACCACGTCGTATTCGGTTTTCCACGCATTGATTTCCTGCGCGGTGTGCCCGTCGCTGGAGTCCGGCGGCACGAAGTCCGGATGCATGAGCACCAGAATGCGCAGACGTCTCATAGCGCGATCCATTTTCGTCGAGATGGGCCAAACATCGTGTGCATCGTCTTGGCGGTCACGAGGACGATGAAGTCGAGAACGAGCTTCTGTTCAGGACCGACGGCGCGCAGGTCGAGCTCGCGGCAGCGGGAGATCATCTCGTCAAGCACGGCATCGAGCGTAAGCTGATTCTCGCCGGTCCATCGCGCGACCAATTGCCTGATCTGGGAGCGGTGGCGCCTGATCAGGGTCGAAGCCGGCTTTGAGCGGTGATGCCGCGGATCGGCCGAAAACAGCCGGGAGAGATCGCGGTCGTAGGTCTTGGGAGGCGTGAAGGCGTAGAACGCCTGCTTCTTCTTGTAGTGCTCTTCGAGCGTTTGGCTGAGCCGACCCAGCGGATCGACACGCTCCCGCGTCGTGATCGGCGGCCGCTTTCCCGCGATCTCGCCCATCAGCTCGTCGACATATTCGAGCTTCTTCAGTGCCGGCCAACCAGCGTATCGCGTCCGCCAGTTCGAACGGGGCCGTAGCCACACCGCAAACGTCTCGGCGAAATCCTCGTCCGGATGGCTCTGCGCGTACCAGAGCCGCAGATGCTGGACATAGCGCCGGCTCGCCGGATTGGGCCGGTAATAGCGCGGATAATGTTTCGACGACGGGCCGAACAGTTGCTGCCAGCGCCGGCGGCGCTGCAACTGGTAGCCGTGCTGTATGGCGTGGCCCGCTTCGTGACGGAGGATGGCCATGCATTCGCGCCAGGTTCCGCCCTCGACGTCGAACATCATCTTCTTCTCGAGCTTCATCAGGCGGGGATGAGCGAGATAGAACGGAATGGCGATGCCGGGAACGCCGCCCGGGCTGAACCATTCGCTCGACATCCAGGTGTGCGGCCGCAGCCGGATGCCGCGCTCCTCGAGCTCCTCGTACAGCGTGCTGACGCAATCCTCGAGCCAGGTGCCTTCGACCGTAACCCTCAGGCTGGAGAGGCGTTGCTTGAGCAACTCGTCGTCCGACAGCTTCTCCCAGGCAAATTTCCGGCGTGGCATCGGGCATCCAGAGGGCAGAGATGACTCGGGATTCGGATGATGTCATGGGCGGTCGTTGGCAACAACCCGGGGAGCGGCGGCGCGTGGGGGAGCCGTAGGGTGGGTTAGGCGCAGCCGTAACCCGCCTCTTACTTTCCGCGGGGGCAGAAGTGGTGGGTTACGCCGAGCGGTCTGCGCTTCGCGCAGTCCGCAGGGCTAACCCACCCTACGAGGTCAGCGTGCTCAGTCGAACAGGCTCGACACCGACTCTTCCGCGGCGGTGCGCGCGATCGCGTCCGAGATCAAGCTGGCGATCGGCAGCGTGCGGATGTTCGGGGCCTTGCTCACCGCCTCGGTCGGCAGGATTGAGTCGGTGATCACCAGTTCCTTCAGCCTGGAGTTCGTGATCCGGGCGGCCGCGCCGCCGGAGAGCACGCCGTGGGTGATGTAGGCGTAGACGTCCTTGGCGCCCTTGGCGATCAGCGCGTCGGCGGCGTTCACCAGCGTGCCGCCGGAATCCACGATGTCGTCGATCAGGATGCAGGTGTAGCCGGCGACGTCGCCGATCACGTTCATGACCTCGGATTCACCCGCCCTCTCGCGGCGCTTGTCGACGATCGCGAGCGGGGTGTTGATGCGCTTGGCGAGACCGCGTGCGCGCGCCACGCCGCCGACGTCGGGCGAGATCACCATCGTCCTGGAGAGGTCGAACTTGTCCTTGATGTCGCGCACCATCAGCGGCGCCGCGTAGAGGTTGTCGGTCGGGATGTCGAAGAAGCCTTGGATCTGGCCGGCATGCAGGTCGAGCGTCATGACGCGGTCGACGCCGGCCTGCGTGATCAAATTGGCGACGAGTTTAGCCGAGATCGGCGTGCGCGAACCCGATTTGCGGTCCTGCCGGGCGTAGCCGAAATAGGGCAGCACCGCAGTGATGCGGCGCGCCGAGGAGCGGCGCAGTGCGTCGGTGATGATCAGCAATTCCATCAGATGGTCGTTCGCCGGGAACGAGGTCGACTGGATGACGAAGGCATCCGAGCCGCGCACGTTCTCCTGGATCTCGACGAAGATCTCCATGTCGGCGAAGCGCCGTACCACCGCCTTGGTCAGCGGCAGGTCGAGACCTTGCGCGATGGCCTGTGCGAGAGCCGGGTTGGAGTTGCCGGCGACGAGCTTGATGGAGCCGTTCTTGGCCGACATGGACGCTTCCTCCCGCGCTTTGCTGGACACGATGTTCAACATCAAACAATACCCACTGGAAGCACGGTTACGACGGGCGAGGAAATATCAGGCCGGGGGCTGCAATGGCAACCCGGGACGCTACGTTTTCCCTGCGAAATCCCGAATCCGGCCAACGGTTTGGCCGGAAGTTGGGGCCGTGGTTTCGCGGGGGTTATCGCTCGGCATAGCCCAGCGCCGAGGCCGGCATCCCGGCCGCCGGAGCCTCCGGGATCACGCTCGCCACAGCCGCCCCGCGCAAGCCGGGAGCCGAGCCCGGCGCATCCGGCGTACCGTTGATCATGTTGGAAAGTCCGCTGAATCCGGCCTGGGCGATCTTCCGCAGCACGAGGTCGTCGGCAGCTCCCCAAGGATCCCGGGCAGCGTCGCGGCCGCCCTTGGCCGCCGTAGGTTCCTCGCCGGAAAGGCGCAGCGCCCGCTGCTGGTTGGCGTCGTAGACGTCCCAGACCCAGGCGATCACGGTCTTGCCGCGCACGATCTGAGCGGAGAGGTAGCTGCGCACGCGGTAGGCAGCCGTCCCCTCGCGGGAGACCACGGACAGGCTGCGCAGCTTGGATTCGGTGTCGAGCACGCCGACCATGCGGTCGAACACTTGCGGCGGCGGCCCGTCGATCGATTCGAACGCGACTGTCGCCCCGGAGCCGGCGCTCGGCGCCATGGCGTAGGAGTTTGCGGCACCACCGCCACCGGCACAGCCGCCAAGCGCGGTCGCAGCCGTCAGCAGCATGACCGCCAGCACGCGCGAACCTGCGCGGCGCAAGATGAATGACGCGTCCCTCATTATGGAGGGCAGCGATATCGTTAAAACGCATTAACGTCTAGGGCGGGGGCGCCACAGCCCACTGTCATCGCGCGCAGGCATAGCCCCGGAATGACACGGGGTTGCCTTTGTGTTCACGCTTCGAGCGCGATCGCGTGAACGTGGCGGCCGTAATCCGGCTCGTTGCGATGCACCGAGCGGCGGTAGCTGAAGAAGCGTTCGTCGGCGTAGGTGTCCAGACCGAGATCGTCGATCATCAGGATGCCCGCGGCTTCCAGACGCTCGCGGATGAAGCCGGCGAGGTCGAACATCGCGTGTCCCTCGCGCACCGACGGGATGAAAAACATCGTGTTGTCCGCATCCGCCTCGATGAAGCGCGCCACGAACTCGTTGCCGACTTCATAACTGTCCTGGCGGATCAGCGGGCCGATCGCGGCGATGATGCCGCTCCGCGAGGCGCCGAGTTTTTCCATCGCTGAAATGGTCTGCTCCAGCACGCCGGTGAGCGCGCCCTTCCAGCCGGCATGCGCGCCGCCGATCACGCCCGCATTGGGGTCGACGAACAGCACGGGCCCGCAGTCGGCGGTGGAGACGCCGAGCGCGATGCCGGGCACCTTCGTCACCAGCGCATCGCCCTTCGGTCGCGGCCCGCTCGGCCACGGAGCGTCGGCCACTAGCACGTCGGGCGAATGGATCTGGTGCAGGCTGAGAAAGCGTTCCGGCGCGACGCCGACATGCTCGGCCATGCGGCGGCGGTTCTCCGCGACAAGGGCCTGATCGTCGTTGGAGCCGAGCCCGCCGTTAAGCGCGGAATAGATGCCGCCCGAGACGCCGCCCTCGCGGGTGAAGAAGGCGTGGCGCAGGCCGGGCACCGCTGAGAGCAGCGAGGAGGCAAGCGTCATGAATGGTCTCCGGCGCGTTCGAGATCGCTCAGTCCCGCAAGGCCCGTCAAGCGCGGCTCAGAGATGCCGAGCACCTTGAACATCGAACCCATGCCGCTGCGCCCGGTTTCAGTCAGGCGCTTGAGCGCGATCGAAATGTCGGTGGCAACGTCGGGCGCCGCCTTCTGCATCAAGGCGGCGGCACGGGTCTCGATGCCGACGCGCTTGAGGAAATCGCCCTGCGTCACCGGCCCGTGCACGCGGGCGCCCACGTCCTCCGCCCCGCGCGCGAGCGCCTGGAAGTCGACATGGGCCGTGACGTCGGCTTGGCCCGGCGCCTTCAGGGGATCGGTGAAGGTGTGGCGCGCGATCGCCTGGAAGGTGTCGCCGGCATCGCTGCGCAGATGGCCGTAATCGATGATCAGCGCCGCGCCGTCCTGGTCGCGCACGCGGCTGGCGAGCTTCATAATCTCGGCATCGGGCCGCCACTCGAACACGGCCCCGACGGGCGCGGCGCGCACCAGAGGCGGCAGCAGCACCTCGAAGCGTGGGGTCGGCTCGGCCGCCGCGCCGAATTGAAGTTTTCCGTTGGCGTCCACCTCGATCACGCGCTCGTGCCAGCCGTTCTCGTGACGGACCATCTGGTGGATCGGCAGCACGTCGAAATATTCGTTGGCGAGGATGATGCTCGGTCCGTCCGGCACGTCGTCGATGCTGTCGTGCCAGGCAATGTTGCGCACGCCCGACAGCGTCGCACTCTGCCGCTCGCGCAGGACCGGATTGACCTCGACCATGTGGATGTGGAGCGCCTGGTAGAGCGGCGGCAGCACGCGGAGCGCACGCAGCGCATCGGCCATCATGGTGCCGCGGCCAGGACCGAGCTCGATCAGCCGCAGGAATTGCGGCGAGCCCATCTGCTTCCACACCGAGGCGGTCCATAGGCCCAACAGCTCGCCGAACATCTGGCTGACCTCGGGCGCGGTGGTGAAGTCGCCTTCTCGTCCCAACGGATCGCGCGAGACGTAATAGCCATAGCGCGGATGCATCAGGCACAGTTCCATGTACCGCCAGACCGGCATGGGGCCTGAGGATTTGATCAGCGCCTTGATCTCGTCGAGTAACGGCTGGTCGGTCACGGCCTATCTTCTCAAAAGGAATTAACGAATAGCCCCTGCGGGCTCGGGCGCACCGCGCCTCACTGCCAATACAATAAGTATGCCGCCCACAATAAGCATCGGAATCGACAACAGCATGCCCATGGTTAATCCGCCCCAGAGGAAGCCGAGCTGGACGTCCGGTTCACGGAAATGCTCGCCGGCGATCCGGCTCAGACCATAGATCAGGATGAACGCGCCGAGGATCATGCCCGGCCGCTTCAGGGCGCCGAAGCGGATCATGATCGCGAGCACCGTGAACAGCAAAATGCCCTCCATGCCGGCCTCGTAGAGCTGGCTCGGATGACGCGGCAGTTGGGTGGGATCGTTGGGGAAGATCATCGCCCAGGGCAGCTCCGGCCCGGCGGTGCGGCCCCACAATTCGCCATTGATGAAATTGGCGATGCGGCCGAGCAGCAGCCCGACCGGGGCGACGGCGGTGGTGATGTCGCCGAGCGACAGGATCGAGATGCGGTTGCGATAGGCGAACCACATCACCGCGACGACGCAGCCGAGGAAGCCGCCGTGGAAGGACATGCCGCCTTCCCACAGCCTGAAGATCGCGGCGGGATGGTCGATGAAGAAGGGCAGATTGTAGAACAGCACATAGCCGGTGCGGCCGCCGAGGATGATGCCGAGCGTGACCCACAGAATGAAGTCGTCGATCTGCACCAACGACATCGGCGCCGGGCCGCCCCACAGCCGCTCTTTCTTCAGGAGCGAGCGCGCATAGAGCCAACCGAACACGATGCCGCAGATATAAGCCAGCGCATACCAGCGGATCGCGAACGGACCGATCTCGATCGCGATCGGCTTGAAGGCGGGAAAGTCGATGAGCAGAAAGGGCATCGCGCCTTCTATGTCTAGACGAGATTGCGGCGATAGAGCGCCAGCAGACGCTCCCAATGCCGCTCGGCGGCGTCGCGGTGATAGACCGGACGCTTGGGGAAGGCGAAGCCGTGATGGGTGTCGGGATAGATCTCGACTTCGGCTTTGGCGCCGCTCATGCCCTGCTTCACCTGCTCGATGATCTCGGCCGGTGCGTAGATGTCGGTCTCGGCGCAGGCGAAGTAGAGTTCGGCCTTGGTCTTGGCGGCCGCGAGATGCGGGCTGTCGTCCTGGTCGGTTGCGAGTTGCGTGCCGTAGACCGAGGCAGCGGCTTTGACGCGATCGGGAAAATGCGTGGCGGCGTTGATCGCGTAGCGGCCGCTCATGCAGTAACCGACAGTGCCGATCAGTTTGGTGTTCGCGGCCGCCTGGCCCTCGGCATAGGTGAGCAGCGCCCGCGTGTCGTCCATGATCATGGGGATCGTGAGCGATCCCATCAGCGCAAACATGCGCTTGCGTTCCGGAGCGTTCGGATCGGCCGGCAGCGCGCCGAGCTCCATCACGCCGGAACGGTAATAGAGGTTCGGCAGCATCACGTAATAACCCGATGTCGCGAGCCGGCGTGCCATGTCGCGCAGCTCCTCGCGGATCGCCGGCGCGTCCATGTAGAACAGGACGACCGGAAACGGCCCGCCGCGTTCGGGATGGCTGATGAAGGTTGCGGTGTGACCGTCCTTGGTGGGGATCGCGATCTGCTGGTCGATCATCTCGAGCGCCTTTTGTGATTCTTCTTATGCAGGGACGTTGAATACGATTGCAAGGAAACCGGGGCATGACAAGGATACCGCCATCGGCCCTTGAACCGGCCCAATCGGATTGCCATTGTCTCCCCGCGCGTTCGCGCAGAGTTCATCGAAAGCCGCCAGGAGACCGACATGACCCAGACCAACAACCGGTTTTTCGACGAGATCGGCCGCCTGATGAACGATGCCGCCGGTGCCGCGCAGGGCGTCAAGCGCGAGTTCGACACGGTGATGCGCACCCAGGCCGAAAAATTCCTGCGCGACATGGACCTCGTCAAGCGCGAGGAGTTTGAGGCGGTCAAGGACATGGCGCGCCTGGCGCGTGAGGAGAACGAGGCTCTGAAGGCGCGCATCGCGGCGCTGGAGGCCAAGCTCGGCGGCTAACTCCGCCGGCTCCATCCGGGCGATCCGGTTCCGCCCACCAGCCCATTCTCCTTGTCATTTCCGCGTCTTCCGGGTAAAAGCCCGCCACGTCCGCAGCCCCCGCACCCCTGGAGGCTTGCTGCGGCGTATGCCATGGGCCGCGTTGCGGCCCATTAACTTTTGCAAAAACAAGGACTTAACGTTATGGCGACCGTCAAGGAATTGAAGGCGACCGCACGTCCGAAGAGCGGCAAGGGGGCCGCCCGGGCTGAGCGTCGCGCCGGGAGAGTGCCCGGAGTGATCTATGGCAACAACCAGCCCCCGCTGACCATCTCGGTTGACGATCGCGAACTGCGCTCGCGCATCCTCGCCGGCCGGTTCCTGACCACGCTGGTCGACATCGACCTCGAAGGCAACAAGCACCGCGTGATTCCGCGCGACTACCACCTCGATCCGGTCAAGGACTTCCCGATCCACGTCGACTTCATGCGGCTCGGCGAAGGCGCCACCATCCGCATCAGCGTTCCCTTGCACGTGGTGAAGGCTGAAGGTTCGCCCGGCGTGAAGCGCGGCGGCGCCGTGAACATCGTTGCGCACGCGATCGAGCTCGAGTGCGGCGTGGAGAACATCCCGCAGTTCATCGAGGCCGACGTCGGTTCGCTCGAGATCGGCCACTCGCTGCATCTCTCCGACATCAAGCTGCCGGCCGGCGTGAAGGCGCTGACCTCCGAGGACGCGACCCTCGTCACCATCGTGCCGCCGTCCGGCTACGCCGAAGAGCAGAAGGCTGCGGCTGCTGCTCCGGCTGCGGGTGCTGCTGCTCCGGCGGCTGGTGCTGCTCCGGCTGCGGGTGCTGCTGCTCCGGCAGCGGCTGCCAAGGCCCCGGCTGCCAAGGCCCCCGCCGGCGGCGACAAGAAGAAGTAATCTCTCAAAGCTGGCGCGCGGTCCCTGACCGCGCGCCGAGCGAGGGGCGCGCCGCGTCATGCGACTGTTTGTTGGGCTCGGCAATCCCGGCCCGAAATTCGCACGTAACCGGCACAATGTCGGCTTCATGGCCGTCGACGAGATCGCGCGGCGTCATGGGTTCGCACCCTGGCGCCGCAGGTTTCAGGGCGAGACCTCGGAAGGCACGCTCGGCACCGAGCGCGTGATCCTGCTCAAGCCGATGACCTACATGAACGAGTCCGGCCGCAGCGTTCAAGAAGCGGCAAGCTTCTTCAAGATCGCGCCGGGCGACGTCACCGTATTCCATGACGAACTCGAACTGCCGCCGGGCAAGGTGCGGGTGAAGATCGGCGGCGGCATCGCCGGCCACAATGGCCTGCGCTCGATCTCCGCCCATATCGGCAACGACTACCGCCGGGTGCGGCTCGGCATCGGTCATCCCGGCGTGAAGGAATTGGTGCACGGCCACGTGCTGTCGGACTTCGCCAAAGCGGACAACGACTGGGTGGCGACGCTCTGCGACGCGGTGGCCGAGCACGCGGCACTGGTTGCCAAGGGCACGGACGCGACTTTCGCCAACAGGGTGCACCTCGCCATGCAGGCGAAGGGATTTTTGACCAAGGACGACAACGGCAAGGATTAACGCTCGTGGGATTTAAATGCGGGATCGTCGGATTGCCCAATGTCGGCAAATCGACCTTGTTCAACGCGCTGACCGAGACGGCCGCGGCGCAGGCGGCGAACTATCCGTTCTGCACGATCGAGCCGAATGTCGGCGAGGTCGCTGTGCCGGATCCGCGGCTCGATAAGCTCGCAGCGATCGCCAAGTCGGGCCAGATCATCCCGACCCGGCTGACCTTCGTGGACATCGCCGGCCTCGTGCGCGGCGCGTCCAAGGGTGAAGGCCTCGGCAACCAGTTCCTCGCCAACATCCGCGAGGTCGACGCCATCGCGCATGTCGTGCGCTGCTTCGAGGATTCCGACATCACCCATGTCGAGGGCAAGATCGCCCCGCTCGCCGACATCGAGACCATCGAGACCGAACTGATGCTCGCCGATCTCGACAGCCTCGAAAAGCGCGTCGACAATTTGGCCAAGAAGGCCAAGGGCAACGACAAAGACGCCAAGGAGCAGCTCGACCTCGTCAATCGCACCCTGGTGCTGCTGCGCGAGGGCAAGCCCGCGCGTCTCGTCGAGCGCAAGGCCGAGGAGGAGCGCGCCTTCGGCATGCTGGGCCTGCTGTCGTCCAAGCCCGTGCTCTACGTCTGCAACGTCGAGGAAGGCTCGGCCGCATCAGGCAATTCGTTCTCGAAGGCGGTGCAGGACCAAGCCGCCAAGGAAGGCGCCATCGCCGTCGTCATCTCGGCAAAAATCGAATCCGAGATCGCCACCATCTCACGTGACGAACGCGCCGACTTCCTGGAGACGCTGGGTCTCGAAGAGGCCGGCCTCGATCGCCTGATCCGCGCCGGCTACACGCTGCTCGACCTCATCACCTATTTCACGGTGGGCCCGAAGGAAGCGCGCGCCTGGACCATCTATCGCGGCACCAAGGCGCCGGGCGCGGCCGGTGTGATCCACACCGACTTCGAGAAGGGGTTTATCCGCGCCGAGACCATTGCGTATGAAGACTACGTCGCGCTCGGCGGCGAAGCCGGCGCCCGCGATGCCGGCAAGCTCCGCCTCGAAGGCAAGGAATACGTCGTCGCCGACGGCGACGTGATGCATTTCAGGTTCAATACGTAAGATCTGGATAGGTTCGTAGGGTGCGTTAGCGCAGCGTACCCCACCATGCTTCCTCGTTTGCGGAACGAAGTTGGTGGGTTATGCCTTCGGCTAACCCACCCTACGGCACCTGCGCTTGCCTCACCGCACCCCGCCGCCCTGATCCCTGATCGCGCCGAGGTGCTCGTTGATGCGGAAGATGATCAGGATCAGCTCCGCGATGATGCGCGAGAACACGATCCCGACGACAACGCTCGCGATCGACGACAGCAGCATCAGGAAGCCGCCGAACGGGCTGATCGCCATCATCGCGAGGCCGGAGAAGATGCCGGAGAGGCCGAACAGGCAGATCAGCGCGATCACCAGCCAGTAGAAGGTCTTGATGATCGTCGGCGTGATAAAGCGGTCCCATTGAAACAGATCGCTGAATGAAAACATTGCTCTCCCCAGGGCAATTCGGGTGTTGTCGGGCCTTGCAAATGGATCGTGGCCCCTGATCGATCCGACTCAAGACCGACGCCGGCGCGCCGAATGTAGCACGAGCCATGCGGGCCGGCGGGTTGAGATTGCCGCAAAGTGCGGCCACAATCTGTCATTTCCTCAAACCTTTCCCAAGATGACCCTGACCTTCGAAGATTTCCCGCCCGGCCGGTTCGGAACATTCGGCCCGCGCCATGTCACGCGCGACGAGATCGTGGCCTTTGCCGCCGAGTTCGATCCGCAGCCGATGCACCTCGACGAGGAGGCCGCCAGCAAGAGCATGCTGCGGGGCCTGTCCGGCTCGGGCTGGCATCTCTGTTCGCTGATGATGCGGATGATGGCCGACGGTTTCATTACCCGCGCCGCTTCGCTGGGATCTCCCGGCGTCGACGAAGTGCGGTGGTTGTCGCCCTTGAGGCCTGGCGACGACCTCATGCTCGATGTCGACGTCGTGGAGGCCCGCATCTCGAAGAGCCGCCCGGAGCTCGGCATCGTCAAGTTCAAATGCACCGTGCGTAACGCCAGGGGTGATGCGCTGTGCGAGATGACGTCGCCGATCCTGATCAAGCGGCGCGAGGGGGCGGTCTGATGCCGTTTTTCGAGGAGATCGAGATTGGGCATCGCCGCGAGATCGGCGCCTATACGTTCACGGCGGAGTCGATCAAGGCATTCGCCGCAAAGTTCGATCCGCAGCGTTTTCACCTCGACGAGGAGGAGGGCAAGAACTCGCTGTTTGGCGGGCTCGCGGCCTCGGGCTGGCATGTCGGCTCGGCCTGCATGAGCCTGCTTGTCGCCGACGGCCAGCGTCTGGCGCGGGAAGCCGCTTCGCGCGGCGAGGAGGTCGCGGTGTGGGGCCCGTCGCCGGGCTTTCGCGACCTGCGCTGGATCAGGCCGGTGCTCGCCGGCGACATCGTCACCTACGTCAACGTCGTCATCGACAAACGCAGCTCCGCCTCGCGACCCGGCTGGGGCATCCTGACCGCGCGCACCACCGGCACCAACCAGCGAGGCGAGGACGTCTACGCCATCACCGCAACGGCCTTCGTGCCGATGCGTGCGAACGGCGGTTAGATTCGTTCCAGGATGAACGGCGAAAACAGCGTGCGAGTGTTGCTTCCGCGCTATGGACGCGATTCCGGGGGGCTGCCATAAGCCTGCGCAACATGGTTTTCCCGCGAAGCAGTGTGCGGAACCATCGAGTTGCTAACCAATTATGAACCTGTCGCTGTCTATTTGAACGAACTGGGCAGAGTACAGGGGACGAGGACCATGGCAGACCGCGGCGCACTCAAGCTGGTCGGATTCATCTTTGCTACCGCCACGCTGGCCGTGATGCTGGTCGCCGGCATGGTGGTGAAGGGCTATGCCGATGGTGCCTACACCCTGGAAGCTTCGACCGTGGAAGCCGCCCGGTAAGACTTCGTTAACTCTGCGGGGCCGCAACGCGGCCTCCGCCCTCAGCGGCTATAGACGAACGCCAATATCGCGATCGCAATCGCCAGCAATCCGACAAAACGCAGCATGATCGTGCCGAACTGGTTCGGCGCGGGCCGCAGCGGTATCGGGTCGGTGGTGTCGGGCCGAATGCTTTCCATGACATGTCCCCGGGCCCGCCGCGATGGCAGGAGCGCTTGGCGTTAGTCGTCGGGTGGCGGTGGGGCGTTCAAAACCCTCCGCTGTCATGCCCCGCGAAAGCGGGGGCATCCAGTACGCCGCGGCGTCTCGGTAGCACATCACCGCCTCTGGAATACTGGATCATCCGCCTTCGCGGATGATGACGTTACATTGAGGGTGCCCCCCAGAATCAAAACCGCCGCGCCCCTTTCGGAACGCGGCGGCCGGTGATGCGTGATGTCAGCGATCAGCTGTTGCGCAGGCCGTCGGCGGCGCGCTTCCACTGCGAGACGTTGTCGGCGATCATGCGGGTCGACTTCATCGCGGCCTGGCTGAGCTGGGCGTAGCCGGAGATCTCGCGCTGGACGCGCTGGCCTTCGGCGTGGAGCAGGTCGCGCAGGCTCTCAAGCTCGGAGATCAGATTCTCGATCTCGGCGAGCGAGGTGCCGGCGACGCGCTGGATCAGCGAGTTGACGTTGGTGACGGTGGCCTCCGCGCTCGGATCGAGCGGCGGCGCGTCCGTGGCGGTCGCTGCCGGACGGCGCAGATAGGCGATGTCGTTGCGGACGAAGTCACGGATGCCGGCTTCGACTTCCGTCACGGCGGCGAGGTTGGTGTCGATGGTCTCGGTCTCGGTGGTTTCGGTCTTTTCCGGACGCATGGCGTTCATCGTTATTCCCCTGTTCGCGTTGAGCGCAGCGCGAGTGTCCCCCGCACGACGACGTCAGCCTGGGACTAGGGCGTCGGATTTTGGCCGCAACTTGGCCGAGGTGCGGCAAGGGCGGTCCATTCGGGGGCTTTGCCGTGGCGTATGGTTACGGAAGTCTGAACGCGGCCGCACCGGCGAACTTTGTAGCTCCTCATGGTGAGGAGCGCGAAGCGCGTCTCGAACCATGCAGGCCCAACTGTAGCAGCGGGGGCCTCGATCCTTCGAGACGCGCGCAAGAGCGCGCTCCTCAGGATGAGGAGAAAGATTAGCGCCCAACTACCAGCTCTTCTTGAACCCCGCCGTCAGGCTCTTGTTGATCGCCCCTTGCGAGGTTTCGCCGACCGAGCCGGAGACGGTGACGTTGTCGAACAGCTTTTGCTCGGCGCCGACCTTGCGCAGCCATTTGTCGTCGGTGGTCGACAGCGACTGGCCCGCGGTGATGCTGGTGCCGGTGTCGGTGAGAGTGACCTTGGCCGACTGCTCGGTCTCGTAATTCCGCGTGATGTGACCGCCGACTCCGGGGAGCGCCGTGGTGCCCTGCTGGTTGACGCTGTAGCCGTTCTGGAGCGTCAGCGACGTGTCGCCCGATAGCGGCACCGATTTGATCAGCGCCGCCCCGAGTTTGCTCTGTTCGGCGCCGGGATCGACGCGGGCCTCCACCGCGGTCTTGTCCCAGATCGCGCCCGCGCCCGGCGCGGTTGCGGCCGCCCAGGCGCTGCCGGACGATTGAGGCACGCTACCGCCATTGGTGGCTTTCTGCGCCAGGAGCTCGGACATCGTCCGCGGCTCGCTCGTCACCGTCATGTCGGCGCCGATGCGGGCGTCCCAGAATGAGGATACCGACTGCTTCACGGTCACCGCCGAGGTGCCGTTGGCGTTGGCGTTCGACGCCCAGTTCAGCCCGTCCTTGGCGGCGGCCTGCGCGCGTTTCTTGGCGGCGATGATGTCGTTGAGCGTCCCGGCGTCGATCGCGAGCTGGCCCCAGTCGAGCTTGTCGACGTCGATGCCGCGGAGCACGTCGGGATCGTTGACATCAGGGGCCTCCGCCGTCTCGGCCTCGTCGTCGGGCGCTGCGGCCGGGCCGGGGGAGAAGGGCGGAATGATCTGCGCCGACACCGTCAGCACCGATCCCAAGATGAAAGCGGCCGCCAGCATCGGCAGCCTGGTCAAGCCAAACCCTGTCGAGAATTCCATCGTCCTGCCCGTCAGCCCAGTTCTCGCCGAGGATGCGGAACCATCGTCGCGAAATTGTGGCGGCTCCATCAAGCGCGAACCAACGGGCCGCGCGAAAGGCGCGCGCCCGATGACGAGCTTCTCCACGATTGCATCCGGCGGGGCTGGAGGCCAGGACGCGTCGCGGGGAGCATCAGCCATCGGTCCCGAAGTGCGGGGCCCGTTGGTGTTCCGTTCAGCCGACGCCGGTCATCTTCGGCAGATGAATGGCGCGGCCGAGTGCCTGCTCGACCAGATCGAATGTATCGATCAGCACGCGCATGCTGGTGAGTTTGCCCGCCTTGAACTGGGCGAACTGCGCCACCCGCAAGCTGATCGGCTTGTTGGAATCCAGCGCGGTCAGCGAATAGCGCAGCATCGAGGCGGCGGAATCGACGCCGAGCATGATGCTCTCGCGGTCGAAGCGGCGGACCTGGAAATTGTCGGCGAGTTGGTGGATGACATCGAGCACGGCGTCCTTGCCCTGGCGCGCGCCGAGGAACGGAAACATGTCGATCGGGCCGTACAGCGCCCACTCGACGTCCTCGTCGATCAGGGCCTCGATGTCCTCGAAATGCCGGTCGTTGATCGCGCGGTGCAATGCGCGCGAGAAACGCCAGAGGCTGTGCTCTGTCATTTTGGGCAGTCCTGAAGCTGGCTTGCAAAAACAAAAATCAACCCCAGCGCACAGAAATGGTGCCGCGGGGTCGCTCAACTCATTTGTATACGAACAAAATACGCCAATTCGGCCAAAACGCAATTCACGTTTTCGCAATGCACAATTGATCCCGGCGTGTGAGATTTACAATAGGAGCCCGTATTTTCCCGGTCCGGGCCGGTTTGGAGAGAGCTAGCCCCCGTCCACCCGCTCGCCCACGATCAGCGGGCCGATCTCACGTTCCAGCACCTGCTGCACCAGGTCGTAGGAATCGATGATCTCGCGGATCTGCGCCACCTGGCCGTTGCGGAAAGTGTAGAATATGGCCATGTCGACCTGAATGATGCGGTCGTGGCTGCGCTTCCTGAAGAACACGCGCAGATAGGCCGCGACCGTGTCGCCTTCGGCGACGATCTGCGGCACCTCGTAGCGGATTTCGGCGTATCGCTCCTGCACGGTGCGCCAGAATTCGCCGAGCTCCTTCTTGCCGTGGCAGGGGCCCATGTGCGGCAGCACGTCGATCGGCGCGTGGGTGAGAAAATCGACGTCGTCGGTGCAGCACGACAGCGCGGCCTCGAGATCGCTGCGCCCGATGGCGTCGAGCAGGTGCAGCACGCGCTGGCGATTGAGCTTCTCGACCGTCATTCCGCCCGTCCTCATTGGCCGTGTGGAGTTTGCGCAAAGCTAACGCGCGGCTTCGGACACCGGCAATCCGCAAAACCACAGGGGATGTCGCAGACGATTTGACGCGCAAACGCAATGCCAGGTTCATGACTGCAACTGCCGGTTGAGTTACCGCGCGCCTGCACGAATTCGCGTGGCTTTCGGCTGCATGGGCTCGCGCTGCCCAACGCGCGGCAGCGAACACGGGAACCGGGACGGGTCCGTGCCCGTTGAGATTGCGACACCGCATTCGGAGACATCGATCCATGAAATCCCTTGCCGCCATCGCCGCCGCACTTCTCATGCTTGGCGCGACCTCCGCCGCCAACGCCAAGGGCTGCATCAAGGGCGCCGTCGTCGGCGGCGTCGCCGGCCACTACGCCGGCCATCACGGCGTCCTCGGCGCCGCCGCCGGCTGCCTCTACGGCCGCCACCATGCCAAGGAGCAGCAAGAGCAGGAGAGGCAGCGACAACAGCAGAGCCAGGTCAACGGCCAGGGCAAGCTGTAACGGCACGGAAAACTGTGCTCCCGCCGTCTTCTATCCGGCATGCTTCGATGGTAAATTCCATTCGCGAACGCTGGGATTGAACCAGGCGAGGGAACGATGGACGTCGGGAAGTCCTTGTGGGGTTTAGTCCTCGCAATCCTGTTCCTGTATTTCGTCGTCGCTTTCGTGGGGAAGGCTTCCCGTTCTGCGGGCGTCAAGTACAATTGGGTCGGCGTTCTGCTGTCATTCTCGACGATCGGCCTCGCCATCTATCTCGTTTTCTTTCGCCAGCTTTGAGCCGGTCCCGGCTGCCTCACGTCCCGGGCTCTCGGACGGGCGTGAGCCAGCTCACATCGCGCGCCTTCCCCTGTGGCTATCGTCCTCCCCATGTCATCAGGGAGACGCGCCATGGCCGCCATCGCCACAGTCAGAAAGTCCAGCCTGCACAACGCGCTTGAAGGCCTCGCGCTGACTGCGACGCTGCAGAGCTTCCCGACCTTCGCCGCCGCGGCTTTCCTGCTCAAGCTGGTCGGCAATCACGACCTGGTCGGCGATCCCGGCGTCGCCATCTTCGTCGCCATCGCCTCACTCGCCCACGCGCTGCTTGCGGTGACCTTGGGGCCGAACTTCCCGCATTTGTTCAAGACCGTCTACGAGCCGAAGTTCTTCGAGGCCCATCTGTCGCTCACTGAGAAGATCACGGCATGGCGCACCCAGCCGGTCGCCTCGCTCCAGCTCATGACCATCGTGCTGCTGCTGTCGGTGATGGCGGTGGTGACGGCCAGCGTGGGGTGATCGCATCATGCCCTTCATCACCGCGTCGAAATCCGGTCCGCTCAACTGGCTCGAAGGCTTTGCCCTCACCACGATCCTTCAGGGCTTCCCGATCTTCGCCGCGGCGTCGCTGATGGTGAAGCTCCTGGGACATGACCGCGGTGGCAGTCACGTCCTCACCATCGCGATGGCGTCGATCTTCTACAGCTGTCTCGCCATCTGGGCGGGATCGACATTCCCGGGATTTGCAAAGAACGCCTACGAACCGCTGTTCTTCGACGCCAGCCTGTCCTTCTCCGAGAAGATCGCCCGCTGGCGCGCCAAGCCGGCGACGTCGATGCAGCTGGTGGCCTCAGTGCTGCTGCTGTCGCTGCTCGCGGCGAGCGTGGGGTGAGTGCGCGTTCTCATCATTCTCGGATGCCGCCATCAATAACCATGGGCGGCGCCGGCGCTCCGCGCCCCCTATCTCTTCTTCCAACCACCTCTATGCCCCGGCGCCCCTCCGCTCGACCGCGGCGATGGCCCAAACTCCGGGCCTGACTGCCGCGAATCCGTCGGCTGGATGATGCGGCTTTCGCCGCCGAACGGTTTTGAGGGCAGCGCGCGGTCGCCCCGATACGGCAACGACTCCGGGCCGTGCATCTCGTCGAGATGCGGCTTGTGGATTCGCGAGCCCTTGCTGCCGCTCGCCTTGAGTGCCGTGGCAGCGCTCTTGTTCTTCAGCGCGCTGACCGGCAGGTTAGCGGCGTCGCCGTATTTCTTCGCGCCCGCATAGGCGCCGGCTTTACCCTGCACCGTGCGCTGCTTGACGGTGGGATCGTCGACCACCGCGAGTTCGGTGGCGCGCAGGCGCTTGACCTCGTCGCGCAGCCGGGCGGCTTCCTCGAAGTTCAGATCGGCGGCGGCCTCGCGCATCCTTGTTTCGAGATCGCCGAGCACGGCCTCGAAATTGTGGCCGATCGAGATGACGTCGTCGGTCATGTCATGGCCGCCGATCTCGACCAGCACATGATCGCGCTCGTAGACGCTGTTCATGATGTCGCCGATCGACTTCTTGATGCTCTCCGGCGTGATGCCATGCGCCGTGTTGTACTCGACCTGCTTCTCGCGGCGGCGGTCGGTTTCGGCGATGGCGCGCTCCATCGAGCCCGTCATCTGGTCGGCATAGAGGATCACCTTGCCGTCGACGTTGCGCGCGGCGCGGCCGATGGTCTGGATCAGCGAGGTCTCACTGCGCAAAAAACCTTCCTTGTCGGCGTCGAGGATCGCAACCAGCGCGCATTCGGGAATGTCGAGGCCTTCGCGCAGCAAATTGATGCCGACCAGCGCGTCGAACGCGCCGAGGCGCAGATCGCGGATGATCTCGATGCGCTCGATGGTGTCGATATCGCTGTGCATGTAGCGGACGCGAATGCCCTGCTCATGCAGATATTCGGTGAGGTCCTCCGCCATGCGCTTGGTCAGCACCGTGATCAGCGAGCGATAGCCGGCCTGCGCGGTGGCGCGGACCTCGCCGACGAGGTCGTCGACCTGGGTGCGGGCCGGGCGGATGTTGACGGGAGGATCAATCAGACCGGTGGGGCGGATCACCTGCTCGACGAACACGCCGCCGCTCTCGTTGATCTCCCAGGCGCTGGGCGTGGCCGAGACCGCGATCGTCTGCGGCCGCATCATGTCCCATTCCTCGAAGCGCAGCGGGCGGTTGTCCATGCAGGAGGGCAGCCGGAAACCATATTCGGCGAGCGTCGCCTTGCGGCGGAAGTCGCCGCGGAACATGCCGCCGATCTGGGGCACGGTGACGTGGCTCTCGTCGGCGAACACCAGCGCGTTGTCGGGCACGTATTCGAACAGCGTCGGAGGCGGCTCGCCGG
Source organism: Bradyrhizobium sp. WSM1253 (assembly GCF_000244935.1). NCBI lineage: Bacteria > Pseudomonadati > Pseudomonadota > Alphaproteobacteria > Hyphomicrobiales > Nitrobacteraceae > Bradyrhizobium > Bradyrhizobium sp. WSM1253. The sequence goes on along the minus strand of NZ_JH600073.1, from coordinate 3,602,495 downwards.
GCAGGCGCCCGGTGAGATAGCGCGAATAGTTCTCGATGCCGGCGCAGCTTCCGGTCGCCTCCATCATCTCGAGGTCGAAGGTGGTGCGCTGCTCCAGCCGCTGCGCTTCCAGCAGGCGACCCTGGTCGTGGAGCTGGTCGAGCCGCATCTTCAATTCGGATTTGATCGACTTGATCGCCTGCACCAGCGTCGGGCGCGGCGTCACATAGTGGGAGTTGGCGTAGATCTTGATGAATTCGAGCTCGTCCTGCTTATGCCCGGTGAGCGGGTCGAACTCCTCGATGGTCTCGACGGTGTCGCCGAACAGGTTCACCCGCCAGGCGCGGTCTTCATAGTGCGCCGGGAAGATGTCGATGACGTCGCCGCGCACGCGAAATGCGCCGCGGGTAAAATCGGCCTGGGTGCGCTTGTATTGCAGGGCGACGAGGTCGGCGATCAGCTGGCGCTGGTCGATCCGCTCGCCCTTCTTCAGGGCAAAGGTCATCGCGGTGTAGGTTTCGACTGAGCCGATACCGTAGATGCACGACACCGAGGCAACGATGATGACGTCGTCGCGTTCGAGCAGCGCGCGCGTCGCCGAGTGGCGCATGCGGTCGATCTGCTCGTTGATCGAGGAATCCTTTTCGATGTACGTGTCCGTGCGAGGGACATACGCTTCCGGTTGGTAATAGTCGTAATAGCTGACGAAATACTCGACCGCGTTGTCGGGGAAGAAGCTCTTGAACTCGCCATAGAGCTGGGCGGCGAGCGTCTTGTTCGGCGCCAGGATGATGGCGGGGCGCTGTGTCGCCTCGATCACCTTGGCCATGGTGTAGGTCTTGCCGGAGCCGGTGACGCCGAGCAGCACCTGCGAGCGGTCGTTGCGATTGATGCCCTCGACCAGCTCGGCGATCGCGGTCGGCTGGTCGCCGCGCGGCTCGTAATGCGACTTGATCTCGAAGCGCACGCCGCCTTCGGACTTTTCCGGGCGCGGCGGCCGATGCGGGGTCCACACCCTGGTGGAGCCGTCGTCCTTACGGAACTCCGGCCGGCCCTCGCGGATCAGCGATTCCAGCGCGTCGGCGGTCGCCTTGACGCCGAGCGCCTCCATCTTGCTGCGCGGCGGGCGCGCCAGGGCTTCGGCATCGTCCTCTTCGGTGGGAAGGCCGAGTTGACGCGCCAGTTCAGGATCGAGCGTCGGGATCGTGGCCGCGGTTCCGTAATTGGCCTGCGGCGCCTCGCCAAGGCCTTCGGCCTCTCTGCTCCCTCCCCCCTTGTGGGGAAGGGTCGGGGAGAGGGGTAAGCCGCGAGTCGCGCTGCCCGTTGCGGTGTCCTGCGGAAACTCCTTCGGCGTCGAAGCGCGCGCGCGATGCGCGGCAGCCTCGCCCCCGGAGCGGCGGTCGCGCGAATTGTCCGGCGGCGGCTGCAGGCCGGTGCCCGATCCGAGCCCGGCATCGCCGCGATTGATCGCGGGATTGAGCAACTCGGCCAGCGCCGGCCCGATCGGCTGCACGTCCGGGCGTGACGCCTTGGAGTTTGGCGCCTTCGCGTTCGGAGCCTTGGCCTTGGGGGATTTGCCGGATTTTTCGGGGGATGCAGGTTTCTTCGCCATGCTCCGAATATGGGGCGAGTCCGCCTCGCAATAAAGGGCGAATGCCCTTCCCGGATCAGACTGCTGACAGCAGGTTGGCAGCAGGCCTTGGGATCACGGCAGGCCTTGAGATCCCGGATCTCGCGATTAGGCCGCCGGCGACGGTCCCTCATCGTCCCCGGCTGCCTGATGCGGCTCGAGGATGTCGAGATGGATGCCGCCGCAATCGGTGCAGCGCATGGCCCAATACTCGCTTCCGGCACGGCCGCCGATCACGCGGAGCACGGCGAGATCGCCGTCGCATTCCGGGCAGCTGGACAACACATTGCGGGTGTAAATCCTCGGCCGCGGCGTGTCTTCGAATTCGATGACTGACATGATCGATTGCCCCCTTTGACCCTGCGCCGTTCCTTGGTCGCCTGCAGTCCCGCTCGCTTATTCGTCGTCGCTGTCGTCGGCCCGCCGGCGGAAGCGATCGATGTGATGCTTGGCATGGGCAATCGCGGCATCGGGATCGGGCCAGGCGAAGCCGACTTCCATGGCCGGAAACAGCACGCCGTCGATGGCAACCGGGCTGAAATCGGCACGCCTGATACGGGCGTGCCACAGCCCCTGGCCAGCTTCGAAGGATTCGATGTCAAAGCCGTCGTAGAGGGTCGTCATTGCAGTCCCCAAAATGTTTTGTTCGAGCGCCTTGTTGGAGGGTCAGGGGACCACGTTTGCGGATTTCAGAATGTGAAGCCGTTCACAAGCGGCGGGCTTTTTTGTCTGCGGACCAATGAATTCGGTTCCGCAAACCCGGTGCGCTCCCTCTCCCGCTTGCGGGCGAGGGTTGGGCGGGGGTGTTTCCACAGAGAGATTCCCCAACGTGGAGGGAACCCTCACCCGGCGTTTCGCGCCGACCTCCCCCGCAAGCAAGCGGAGAGGTGCACCGCATTCCGGGCGCGCGGCTTCAGCAAACCTGTTCGTGTGGATGATCAGTTCCGCGGGCTGGTGCGGCCGGTCCGCCGGATGGGACGGGCGGCCGGTTCCGACGCCGCGCGCATGATCCAGCGGCGGAACGCGGCAAAGTCGCGCTGCTCGGTCTGGAAGCTGCGATAGAGCAAATACCAGCGCATGCCCTTGGGCACCGAGAGATCGAATGGCGCGACCAGCCGGCCGGCGGCGAGATCGTCATCGATATAGGGCCGGATGCCCATGGCGATGCCGAGCCCGTCGGCGGCAGCCTGAAGCGCCTGGCCGTAGAACTGGAACTCCGGACCCCGCGCGTTGATGCGCGCGAGGTTCGCGGCCTTGAGCCAGATCGGCCAGTCCTCGGGCGAATGCGTAACGCGGATCAGGCTCGGTCCCCTGAGATCAGCCGGGCGCTTCAGCGAGGAAGCGAGGCGGGGAACGCAGACCGGTGTGAGGTCGCCGGCGAACAGCGGCTCGGCGACCAGCCCGGGCCAGTCGCCGGTCCCGAGCTGGATGCCGCAGCTCCAGTCTTCGCCGAACGGCACCGACGCGCCGCCGGTGGTGAAGCGCACCTCGATGTCGGGCTCTTCGTTGCGAAACTCCGACAGGCGCGGGATCAGCCAGCGCATCGCAAAGGTATGGCCGATGCCGATGGTGAGCACCCGGACGCTCGAGGGCGCCGTCACCTGGGCGGTGAGGCTTGCGAGCGCGTCGAAGATCGGCGTCAGCCCGCTCTGATAGGCGCGGCCGGCCTGCGTGAGCAGCAGCTTGTTGGCCTTGCGCTCGAACAGCGCGACGCCGAGCCGCTCTTCCAGGATGTGCACCATGCGGCTGACTGCGGCCGCCGATACGCTCAGCTCGAGGCCGGCCGCGGCAAAGCTGCCGGCCCGCGCCGCGGCTTCGAATGCCTTGATGCCGTTGAGAAACAGCAAGCGCCGCAAATGACCAACCCTCAGGAAAGCTGATGCCAGGCCAAGATAACTCAGTTTGCGTAGACGGGGCAAGCGGGGCACGTTTCCCTTCCCTTCGCTTCGCGCCGCGAGCGGGGAGAAGGCCAATCGGAGATTTTTGCGTGACGCCCATCATGATCGCTGCCCTTGGATTGCTGATGGTCGGCACGGCGTTCCTGTCGGGGCTGTTCGGGATGGCGGGAGGGCTGATCCTGATCGGCGTGCTGCTGGCTCTGATGCCGCTGCCGACAGCGATGGTGTTGCATGCGATCACGCAGATGGCCTCGAACGGCTGGCGCGCCTTTCTCTGGCGCGCGCATATCCGCTGGCGGCCGGTCGCGAACTATATGGTCGGCGCGGCCGTCGCGCTTGCGGCGTGGTCGCTCACGCGCTACGTGCCGGACAAGCCGGTCGCGCTGCTGCTGCTCGGAATCACGCCGTTCATGGCGCGGCTGCTGCCGTCGAACATCAAGCCGGATCCGGACCGTCTCTGGCAGGGCACCGTCTACGGCACGATCTGCATGGGCCTCATGCTGATGACCGGCGTGTCGGGGCCGCTGCTCGACACCTTCTTCCTCGGCGGCGATTTCGGCCGGCGCGAGAAGGTGGCGACCAAGGCGATGTGCCAGCTCGTCAGCCATTTCACCAAGCTGATTTATTTCGGCAGCATCATCGACCAGGCGGCGACGCTCGACCCCGTGCTCGCCGGGGTCGCGATCGCGGCATCCATGCTCGGTACCACGCTGGCGCGGCGCATCCTCGAAGCCATGACCGACCAGCAATTCGTGGCTTGGTCGATGAAGCTGATCACCACCATCGCCTGCTACTACATCGCCTATGGCGGTTGGCTGCTGGTCCGCACGCCCGTGCTGGCCGCCTTCGACAAGGGAGGTTTGCAATGAGCGAGACTGCCGACCCGCTGGTGCTAGACTTCGTCGAATGGGTTGCGCGCGAGCCGCGCGCCTATGCCGAGGTGATCGCGACCTGGAAGACCTCGTGCCCGCGCCTCACCATATGGGAAGACGCCGCCGACCGCGGCTATGTCGCGCGCGAGATGCTGCCCGGAATGGGGCTGGTGATCGCGGTGACGGAGGACGGCGAGAGGCTGCTGCGCACGAACGGGCGCTAGCTCTCTCTACATCCGTCATTGCGAGCGCAAGCGAAGCAATCCAGAATGTTTCCGCGGCGGCGGTCCTGGATTGCTTCGCTTCGATCGCAATGACGGAATACCGGGAGACCACTTTCATGTCGTTCAAACTGTTCGAACTTGTCGGCACCGATCCCTCGCGACCGTTCAGCCCGTTCTGCTGGCGCACGCGGATGGCGCTGGCGCACAAGGGCCTTTCGGCGGAAACGCTGCCCTGGCGCTTCACCGAGAAGAGCGCGATCGCGCCGCACGGCTCGGAGAAGGTTCCCGTGCTGCTGCATCACGACCAGCCGGTGGTCGATTCCTGGGCGATCGCGAATTATCTTGAGGATCATTTTCCGGACCGTCCGTCGCTGTTCGGCGGCGAGGGCGGCCGCGCCATGGCGCGCATGCTCAATGCCTGGGGCGACATCGCCATCGTCGGCGGCATCTTTCCATTGATCATCGCCGACATTCCGAAGAATCTGGACGCGGTGGACGCCGCCTATTTCCGCCAGTCGCGCGAGGCGCGTTTCGGCAAGAGTCTGGAAGAGGTGATGTCGGGCCGCGATGCCGGCGTGGTCGCCTTCCGCAAATCGCTCGAGCCGATGCGGCAGGCCCTGAAGAAGCAGCCCTTCATCGGCGGCGCCGCACCGAACTATGCCGACTACATCGTGTTCGGTGGTTTTCAGTGGGCGCGCGTGACCAGCCCGTTCAAGCTGCTGGAAGCGGACGACCCGGTCTACGCCTGGCGCGAAAAGCTGCTGGATGGGTTTGATGGAATGGCTCGGAGATCGCCGGGGCACGCGGTGTAGTTGTCGCGAGCTGTCTCTCCTCAGCGTCGTCCTGGCGAAAGCCACGACCCATACCGCGGAATCTGTCGACGGCGTTCGGTAGACGTCCCGAACGACGAATCTTCGCCAAACAACTCCGTGGTGTAATGGGTCCTGGCTTTCGCCAGGACGACGCGGAGGATTACGTTGCCTCCGCCGCCTCGCGCAAGCACGCCCGGCACAAACAATCCTCGCCCTTGACCGGCATCGGCAGCCGCGCCGTTTCTTCCGCGCACCAACAGGTGCCCGACAGGTCGCAGCCGAATTCGGCGCCGCAGCGGGAGCAGGCGAGGCGGCGCGGTTCCTGCACTGGAATGTCTTGCGGATTTGTCATGATTTGCGCAAAAGCCGTGCTGTCATTTTCATGTCGGGTTCATCTCCCCCTGCGGTATATTACGCCTCGCGCACGTATCAGGAAAGCGGTTGGCAACGCGCGAAGGACACATCGATGGCCCGCGATTCCCAAGCCGCGCTCGTCGCGCTCAACCGTTTCGGCTTCGGCGCTCGCGGTGGCGCATCCGGCGATCTCATCAACGCCGCCTCCGATCCTCGCGGTTTTGTGAAGGCGGAACTGGCTCGTCCTATCGCTGTGCTGCTGGAGGCGCCGGGCCTGCAATCCACGCCGCAGCTCGGGCAGGCGGTGTTTGCCTATCAGGATCAGGTCAAGCAGGCGCGCGAGGCCGCCGCCAAAGCCGGCGCGCCGACCGAAGCGCCGCCGCAAGCGCCGGCAGATCAGAAACCCGGACTGCGCCGCAACCTCTCGCTGAACGCTGCGGCAACCGAGATCGCCGGCCAGATGGCCGAGGCCAAGCCTACTGACAACAAACCGACCGACAATAAGCCGGCGGACAATATGGCGAAGCCGGACACCATGCAGCCCAACGCGGCCGCGCCGGCTGCCGCAAAACCCGCCCCGCAGCCGCTCAACGTCATCCAAAAGACCTTTCGCGCCGAGGCGTTGGCGCGGTTGCAGCGCGCGACCCTGGTCGAGTGCGGCTTCACGGAACGTCTGGTCGTGTTCTGGTCCAACCATTTCTGCATCTCCGCCAGCAAGGGCGAGCTGGCGCGAATATGGGCCGGCGCGTTCGAGCGCGAGGCGATCAGGCCGCATGTGCTCGGGCGTTTCGCCGACATGCTGAAAGCGGTGGAGCAGCATCCGGCGATGCTGTTCTTCCTCGACAACCAGCAATCGCTCGGACCGGACTCGCGCGCGGGCCAGAACCGCAAGCGCGGGCTCAACGAAAATCTCGCGCGCGAGATCATGGAGCTGCATACGCTCGGCGTCGGCGGCGGCTACACGCAGGACGACGTCACCTCGCTCGCGCGCATCATCACCGGCTGGACCTTCGCCGGCCGGCAGGGACAGCTGGGAGCGCCCGGTTCGTTCGTGTTCAACGTCAATGCGCACCAGCCCGGGTCGCAAATGCTGCTCGGCAAGAGCTACGAGCCAACCGGCCTTGCGCAAGGCGAAGCCGCACTCGCGGACATCGCACGCCATCCCTCGACCGCGAACTTCATCGCCACCAAAATCGTCCGCCACTTCGTCGCTGACGATCCGCCGCCGGCGCTGGTGGCGCGATTGCGTGATGTCTTCATCAAGACCGACGGGGATCTCAAGGCGCTCGCAACGGCACTGGTTGATTCCGACGAGGCGTGGAAGGCTCCGCTGACGAAGATGCGCAGCCCCTATGATTTCCTGATCGCGAGCGGCCGGTTGCTCGCGCGCGTGCCGGAGGATCCCGGCGCCTACCTCAACAACCTCAATCTGCTGGGCCAGCCGCTGTGGTCGCCGGCCGGCCCGAATGGTTTCGCCGACACCAGCGCCGCGTGGGCTGCGCCGGAAGGCATCAAGCTCCGCCTCGACATCGCCGCGCAAATGGGCGCGCGGCTCGGGCCCAACATCGATCCGCTCGATTTGTTGGAATTTGCCGCCGCAGATGCGGCCTCGATCGAAACGCGGCGCACCATCGAACGGGCGGAGTCGCGGCAGCAGGCGCTGGCGCTGCTGTTGATGTCGCCGGAAATGCAGAGGAGATGATGATGATCGACTGCGTCGAGAACCGGCTCCTCACCTCGCGCCGCGGCCTCCTGCTCGGCGGCGCCTCGTTCGCGGCCTGGGCGTACTTGCCGAAATTCGCACGCGCGGCTGACGGCCGCGATCCCAGGCTGATCGTGGTGATCCTGCGCGGCGCGCTCGATGGTCTCTCGACCGTCGCGCCGGTCGGCGATCCCGATTATGCCGGCCTGCACGGGGCGATCGCGCTCACGGCGGACGGCGCCCATCCCGCCATCATGCTCGATGCTTTCTTCGCGCTGCATCCGTCGATGCCTGAGTTCGCACGCATGTATCGCGACAAGCATGCCGCGGTGATCCACGCGGTGGCGACGCCCTATCGCGACCGTTCGCATTTCGACGGCCAGGACGTGCTCGAAAGCGGCTATGCCGGCCCGGGTCGCGTGCAATCCGGCTGGCTCAACCGCGCGCTGGAGGCGCTGCCGCGCGGCGAGCGGGTGTCGAGTGCTCTTGCCGTCGGCCCGACCACGCCGCTGGTGCTGCGCGGCAATGCGCCGACCGTCGGCTGGGCGCCGGTGGCGCTGCCGCAAGCAGACGACGACACCGCGATGCGTCTGGTCGAGCTCTATCGTCACCGCGATCCCGCGCTGGCGGCCGTGCTGTCGCAGGGCCTTCAGCTGGAAAAGGCCGCGAGCGGCGACGACATGAAGCCGAAGCCGGGCAATGCGGTCGCGCAGATGCGCCAGGTCGCGCGTGGCGCCGCAAAACTGATGGCGTCGGACGACGGCCCGCGCATCGCGGCGCTCGCGTTCGATGGCTGGGATACGCACGCCAATGAAGGCGGGCCGATCGGTCGCCTTGCGTTCCTGCTCGGCGGGCTCGACGGCGCGCTCGCCGAATTCGAAAGCGGCTTAGGGGAACGCTGGCGCGACACCGTCGTGGTGGTCGCGACCGAGTTCGGCCGCACCGCGCGCATCAACGGCACCGACGGCACCGATCACGGCACGGGAACGATCGCGCTGCTCGCCGGCGGCGCGGTGAAGGGCGGTCGTGTCGTCGCCGACTGGCCAGGTCTCAAGCCCGCCAATCTCTTCGAGGCCCGCGATCTCAAGCCCACCACCGACCTGCGCTCCGTGATCAAAGGCGTGCTGCAGGGCCAGTTTGGCCTGTCCGATCGCGTGCTGGCCGAGACGGTGTTTCCGGACAGTGCGGGAGCACGGCCGATGAAGGGGCTGGTTGCTTAAACTGCGATTCCGGGCCCGCGCCTTGCGGCGCGTCCCGGAATGACGACATGATGAGCGAACATCAGGAGACCATCATCCATGTACATCGCCATGAACCGCTTCCGCGTCGCCAAGGGCTCCGAGGCCGCTTTCGAGCAGGTCTGGCTTTCGCGCGATACCCATTTGGACAAGGTGCCGGGTTTCGTCGAGTTTCATCTGCTGCGTGGCCCCGAGCTCGAGGACCACACGCTGTACGCCTCGCACACGGTGTGGGCGAACCATGCGGCGTTCGAGGCCTGGACCAAATCGGATGCTTTTCGTGCCGCGCATGCGCGGGCCGGCGATACCAAGCCGACCTATCTCGGCCATCCCCAGTTCGAGGGCTTCGAGGTGATGCAGACGGTGGGGCGCGGCGCCAAGTAGCGCGCCACGCCGTAACGATCAGCCCAGCGTGATCTTGTCGATCTCCGCCATCTCCTCCGGACTGAGCTTCCAGGCAATCGCCTTCACGTTCTCCTCGACCTGCTCGACGCGGGTGGCGCCGGCAATCACGCTCGACACTTGCGGGCGCGCGGCGAGCCAGGAGAAGGCGAGCTCGAGCATGCTGTGCCCGCGCGCTTTCGCGAATGCCGTGAGCTTCTCGACGATGTCCTCATTGCGCGGCGTGACATAGCGGTCGCGTAACGCCGGGACCTTGCCGAATCGCGTATCGGTCGGGGCGGCCGCGCCGCGCTGGTACTTGCCGGTGAGGAGGCCGCTTGCGAGCGGGAAGAACGGCAGGAGACCGAGCTTGTACTCTTGTGCGGCCGGCAGCAGGTCCTTCTCGATGTCGCGCACCAGCAAGCTGTATTCGTCCTGGCAGGAGACGAAGCGGCTGACATTCATCGCGCGCGCGGTGAATTCGGCCTCCGCCATGCGCCAGGCCGGAAAGTTGGAATTGCCGATGTAGCGCACCTTGCCCTGACGGACGAGATCGTCGAGCGCGCGCAGCGTCTCCTCCATCGGCGTCAGCGGGTCGTAATCGTGCTGCTGATAGAGATCGATGTAGTCGGTCTTGAGCCGCGTCAGGCTCGCCTCGACTGCGTTCATGATGTAGCGGCGCGAAGCGCCCTGCTTGGTTCCGTCGGTCGCCATCGGCTTGGAAAATTTGGTGGCGAGCACGATCTCCTTGCGGCGGTCGCCAAGCACGGTGCCGAGCACCGTTTCCGAACCGCCCATGCCGGCATAGATGTCGGCGGTGTCGAACAGCGTGATGCCGAGATCGAGCGCGCGATGGATCACCTTGCGCGAGGTCTCCAAATCCGTGCGCTGGCCGAAATTGTTGCAGCCGAGCCCGACCGCAGACACGCGCAGGCCGGAGGCGCCGAGATTACGAATTTCCATGGGAGATCCCTGTCGGAGATGGGCAGGGGCTTATTGTGACTGCGGTACGCCGCCGCAGCAAGCCGCGCGCCGCGTTGCTGCCATGCTGACAAGGAACTGCGGACAACGACTGCCGACAAAAAAATGCGGCCCCTGTCAGACGCGGCGACTGACGGGGACCGCTTTGGGGCGCTTGATCGGTGACGGGGGGCTGACCAGACGCAGCTGCAGCCTAGTCCCGCTATGTTACGCGCGGGTGACAGGCAGAGTTATCCACAGGCGTCGCGATCGCGAGGATCAGAAGATCTTGCGATAGACGATGAACCCGGAACGCTCGGCGACCTTGTCGTACAGGCGCTGCGCCGTGACGTTGGTCTCGTGCGTTTGCCAGTACACGCGCGGCGATCCCACGAGCTTTGCGCGCTCGTAGACGCCATGGATCAGCGCCGAGCCGACACCCTTGCCGCGTGCGGCCTCGGTCGTGAACAGGTCCTGCAAATAGCAGGACGGCTCGATCGCGGTGGTGCTGCGGTGAAACAGGTAATTCGTCATCCCGAGCAGGCGGCCGTCGCTCTCGGCGACCAATCCGTGCACCGGCTCATAGGCATCGAAAAAGCGCTGCCATGTCGCGCGCGTGATGTCGGGCGAGAGCGCGGTCGGACCGGAGCGGCCGTAGAAGGCGTTGTAGCCGTCCCACAACGGCAGCCATTGTTCGTAGTCCTGCCTCGTGACGGAGCGAATGGTGAGCGACATATGGATTCCCGCGATCGATGAGGTGTCCTTCATACGTGATGAGGGACGTGCTGATCAATCGCGCATCACTCCGCGACGCGCAGATACCGGATCAGCTTGCGGCCTGTGGGATCGCGCAGTGAGCGGTAGTAGTCGGCGCGAGACGGCGCATCGGTGTGGCGCACGAGGTCGGTCACGGGCGTGTAGCTCAGCATGCGCCCGCCATCGGGCAGCGCAGCACAGACGAAGCGCAACACCGCGCCATTGCGCAAGGCGATGTCGATCGGCGTGGCATCGCCGATCCGCACCATCTCCATGCGCTGTGCGATGAAAGTGCCGAGCTCGTCCTCGGGCAATTCGAACGCGCCGGTGTCGCGGCCATGATACATCAGCGCGATGAACGGCGGCTTATCGTCGGCGATGTCGTCCGGCACCGCAAAATAATCGCGGAACGCGCGGTTGATGAATTCGGCGCGCGTCTCGGCATCGAGCAGCACGATGCCGATATCGACCTGGTCGAGCGCGGCCGACAGCCGCGCGGCGGTGGCGTGGCTCCGACGTTCGGCGGCAAACGTGCCGAGCAGCCGCTGGCGCATCAGGCCGGTGATGGCTGCGGTGCCCGCGGCCGTCGCGGCCAGGACGCCGAGCCGGATCATATCCGCGGTGGTAAGACCTGCAACGCCGTGTCGGCTGAGGAGCAGCAGTGCCGCGCCGATGACGGCGATGGCTGCGCTGGCGACGGCGGAAGCGGGACCCGAGAGCGCGCCGGCGAGCGCCACGATGCAGACGAGCAGCGGCGCGGGCGAGGGAGTGCGGACGAAGCGATCGAAAAACATCGCCAGCAGCAAAGTCGCTGCCGTCAGCGCCGGACCGGAGATCGCACGCCATCCCAACCGCATGGGCCTGTCTCGCTCCTCCCTGAACGCGGTAAGGCGGCAACACTGACTGATTATCGCGCCAGTGCGATGCGGTTTCGCGCGGTGTGCTTAAGGTGCGCTTTGATTCATGCGCAAAGCTTTCGGATGATTTTAGACCAAGTGCGCGTGCTTGAGACGTTGTTGCAGCGCGGGCGCATTCAGCGTCGACGTCCCCTGGCCCTTGCGCGTGCCGACGAAGATCAACAGCGACGCCGCGACCAGGATGGCCGCGGTCAGGGTGATTGCAACGATGACCACAGGTGATTTCATCGAAATCCTGTCGCGATGCCGGTCGGCGCGGGCGACGCTTCGCCTTGAAGGCGTGTCCAGGATGAAGCGGGAATCAGACCGGCAGGCCCATCGCCATGGTCGCCTTGGTCGACAGCACCGTCAGGGTGACGATCAGGCACAGCGAGAGCGCGGCGACGGCGAGCGAGGCCGCGACCGCGTTGGTCAGCCGGGAAGACGAAACGGTTGCGGGTTGGCCTTGAAAGCCCGCCGTGCCGGACGCCCGAATCATGGTCTAAATCCTTCAACGCGCGATCGAATCACCCGCGACATCGAACAATTTCACTGTTGCAATCGGCAATATTGCGGCGGCCAATCGGGTGAAAATGGCGAGATTGCGGCAATGGTGACCCTTATGCCCGCTATTCGCCAGAGCGCGATCGCCCCTCAGGCGCCGGCGGCGATGCTGGCGGGGTCCTCGATGTCGGCCGGCCGCCAGTCCATTGCGACGAAGCCGGGGGCCGCTTCCACGCGCTTCAGCCAGTCCCGGATCGCCGGGAAGGTCGAGAGGTCGAAGTCGCAGCGGTCGGCGAGGTGGGTATAGCCGTACAGCGCGATGTCGGCGACCGTGAGCTGGCGGGCGGCGAAATAGGCGTTGGTCTTGAGGTGATTCTCCATCACCTGGAGCGCGCCATAGCCGCGCTCCATCCAGTCCTCCAGCGAATGAGTCTGGAGGTCGCGGCCGCCCCTCACCAGCGACAGCCAGAAATAGGCCGCGCCGATGTTCGGCTCCAGCGCGTGCTGCTCGAAGAACATCCATTGCAGCGCGTCGGCGCGATCGATGCGGTTCTCCGGCGCGAGCGGCGTGCCGACGGCGACATACCAGAGAATGGCGTTGGACTCGGCGAGATAGCGATCGTCGCCGACCTCGAGCAGCGGCACCTGACCGGATGGGTTCTTGGCCAGGAAGTCCGGGGTGCGGCTCTCGCCGCGCAGAATGTCCACCTCGACCGCTTCGTAAGGCAAGTTCAGCAGCGCCAGCGCAAGGCGGACCTTGTAGCTGTTGCCCGAGCGCTGCATCGAATAGAGCTTGTACATTCTAGGGATGATTCCGGAAGACGGGAGGGCGCGGCGCTTGTTGCCCCGCAACGCGGCTAAACAATGATGCCGATGCGAATCCGCCGCAAGACCCGGCCAATAGAAAAACTCGAAAACCCTACCGCATTGCAATGCGGCGGAAGATCATTTCCGTGCGACCATCCAACTCAGTTCACGCTTGCGTCAATGCGGCCGCATTGGTCGGCGCATTTGTGTGAGAGGGTTGAAGGTCGTGATCGCCTCGGCCGCTGGTCTCTCAAGCGCCGGACTGCCGTCAGCTTCATGGGCGTCTTGAAAGCGCGCAAAATTGCTCCGAGGACACGCCTTGTCGGATATGTGGGATTTGCCCGGCAAAGTTGCGGAAAATTGCGGAAAGTCACGCCTTGATGCGCGCCAGACACGTAAACTTTTGCGGGATCGGACCGAAGTTTCTTGCGGCGCAACGGCACTCGTTTTAGGGTGGCTCATTCCCACAATCGGAGTCGTGAAGCCAAAGGGTTCACGACGCTTGTCAGGAGATGACGATGTCCTTCCTTGCCGCTGCGCTCGACCGTGTGAAGCCGTCCGCGACCATCGCGGTCACGGATAAAGCACGTGCGCTGAAAGCGGCGGGCCGCAACGTCATCGGCTTAGGTGCCGGCGAGCCCGACTTCGACACGCCCGCGAACATCAAGCTGGCCGCGATCCACGCCATCGAAGCCGGCAAGACCAAGTACACCGCGGTCGACGGCATTCCCGAGTTGAAGGAAGCCATCATCGCCAAGTTTCAGCGCGAGAACGGCGTCGTCTACAAGGCGAACCAGATCATCGTCGGCACCGGCGGCAAGCAGGTGCTCTACAACGCGCTGATGGCAACCATCAATCCGGGCGACGAGGTGATCATCCCCGCACCGTACTGGGTCAGCTATCCCGAGATGGTGGCGCTCGCCGGCGGCGAGCCGGTGCCGGTGGTCTGCACCGCCGCGACCGGCTTCAAGCTCCAGGCCGAGGCGCTCGAGCGCGCGATCACGCCGAAGACCAAATGGGTGATCCTGTGCTCGCCGTCGAATCCGACGGGAGCTGCCTACACCAGGACCGAGCTGAAGGCGCTCACCGACGTGCTGGTGAAGCATCCTCACGTCTGGGTCATGACCGACGACATGTACGAGCATCTCGTCTATGACGATTTCCAGTTTACCACGGTCGCGCAGGTCGAGCCGAAACTCTACGATCGCACGCTCACCGTGAACGGCGTGTCGAAGGCCTATTGCATGACCGGCTGGCGCATCGGCTATGCCGGCGGTCCGGCGCAGCTGATCAAGGCGATGTCGACGATCCAGTCGCAGTCGACCTCGAACCCGTCGTCCATTGCGCAATGGGCCGCGGTCGAGGCGCTGAACGGTCCGCAGGACTTCATCCCGGCCAACAACAAGGTGTTCAAGGAGCGTCGCGACCTCGTCGTCTCCATGCTCAACCAGGCCAAGGGCATCGAATGCCCGCGGCCCGAGGGCGCCTTCTACGTCTATCCGTCCTGCGCCGGCACCATCGGCAAGACCGCGCCGTCGGGCAAGGTGATCGACAATGACGAGACGTTCGTGACCGAACTGCTGGAGACCGAAGGTGTCGCCGTGGTGCAGGGCTCGGCGTTCGGCCTCGGCCCCGCGTTCCGTATCTCCTACGCGACCAAGACCTCCGACCTCGAAGACGCCTGCAAGCGCATCCAGCGCTTCTGCGGCAATCTGCGGTAAGGCTGTCGCGACAGTGCAAATTGGAAAGGCCCGCTTCGCGCGGGCCTTTTTTATGGGTGCTTCGATGAGTGAAGTTGGATGGACTATTGCTTGGGCCGATGCTGTGCCCTGCCCCTCACCCGGATCGCTTGGCGCGCACTTGCGCGCCAAAGCGATCCGACCTCCCCCCGCAAAGAGCAGGGAGAGGTTAAGGGCGCTCGCGGCGTCCCGTTGAAGTTCGATGGGCCCATGAAGTGAGGGACACACTGCTCGTGCACTCCCTCGCCCCGTTCTTACGGGGAGAGGGTGGGGTGAGGGGCTCTCTCCGCGAACTCGCTTTTAGACGCGTTCGATCTGGCACACGCAAAACTATTGTGGCATAGACCATCGCGCATCACGGGTGGGGCGCTCTCTCTGCTCGCATCACATTCATCGCCGGAGATATTCATGCGCCGTTCACTCCTCCTCGCCGGGCTTGCCGTTGCGAGCTTCGTTGCCTCCGTTGTGGGCGCCAGCGCGCAGTCCCGGATGGTGCAGGTGGGCGTGCTCGAATGCCGCGGCGGCGCCAGCGTAGGCTTCATCGTGGGATCGGTAACCAATCTCGGCTGCGTGCTGCGCGTCGATGGTTTGCCGGACGACCGTTACGTCGCGACGATCCGCAAGGTGGGCCTCGACCTCGGCATCACCCAGGAAACGGCACTCGCCTGGGGCGTGTTCGCGCCGGTGAACCGGCTCGGCCCGGGCGACCTCGCCGGCACCTACGCCGGTGCGCAGGGCAGCGCATCGGTCGGCGTCGGCCTCGGCGGCAACGTGCTGGTCGGCGGCTCCAATAATTCGATCGCGCTCCAGCCACTCAGCGTGCAGGGCCAGGTCGGCCTCAACGTCGCCGCCGGCCTCGAGAGCCTGGAACTCCACCCGGGCCGTTGACAACTCCCGTGTGCGAATCGCGTCGCTCCGACGCGATTCCGGCAACGACGCACCGCAGCGACGTTTGATGCTTGCCAAATCTCGGGGACGGGCAGAGCATCGGCGTTTGCCGACCCAATCATGGGCCGAGCTCCACACCAAGGAGGCGGCGAATGGGACAAGACGTCAGAAGTCCCCGAGGTCCACGGTGCATCGCGCTGGTGGGCCCTTTCCAAAGCGGTAAAACCACACTTCTCGAAGCCATCCTGGCGCGAACCGGCGCAATCCCGCGCGCCGGCAGCGTCGACGCCGGAACCTCCGTCGGCGACGCCGCGCCAGAGGCCCGTCATCACAAGATGACCGTCGGGCTGACTGCCGTCACCACGAGTTTCATGGGCGACAGCTACACCTTCCTCGATTGTCCCGGTTCCGTCGAATTTGCCCACGACATGCGCGCCGCGCTGCCCGCGGTCGATGCCGCAATCGTGGTCTGCGAAGCCGACGAGAAGAAGCTGCCGCAGCTTCAGATCATTCTGCGCGAGCTGGAAGAACTGAAGATCCCGCGTTTCCTGTTCCTCAACAAGATCGACCGCGCCAACAAGCGCATCCGCGAGACGCTCGAGATACTCCAGCCCGCCTCGCGCGTGCCGCTGGTGCTGCGCCAGATCCCGATCTGGAAGGACGAGCTGATCGAGGGCTTCGTCGATCTCGCGCTGGAGCGTGCGTTCATTTACCGCGAGCACAAGGCCTCCGAAGTCGTCGCGCTCCAAGGCGGCGATCTCGATCGCGAGAAGGAGGCCCGCTTCTCGATGCTGGAGAAGCTCGCCGATCATGACGATGCGCTGATGGAGCAGCTGCTCGAGGACATCCAGCCGCCGCGCGACGCCGTGTTCGACGATCTCGCGCGCGAATTGCGCGACGGGCTGATCTGCCCCGTGCTGCTGGGCGCCGCCGCACGCGAAAACGGCGTGCTGCGTTTGATGAAAGCGCTGCGCCACGAGGCGCCCGGTATCGCGGAGACCGCAAAGCGTCTCGGCGTTCCCGAGACCAGAGACGTCCTCGGCTTCGTCTTCAAGACTCTGCATTCGCAGCACGGCGGCAAGCTCTCGCTGACGCGGATGCTCGCGGGCCATCTCGACGACGGTGCTACGCTGCAATCCTCCTCCGGCGGGGTCAGCCGCATCTCCGGCATCCTCGCCGTCACCGGGGCCTACGACACCAAGCGTGCCGCGGCGGAAGCCGGCGACACGGTGGCGCTCGCTAAGCTCGACCCGATCAAGACCGGCGACACGGTTTCGAACGGCAAGACCCCGCCGGCAGCGCTTGCCGCCAGCGAGCCCACTCCGCCGGTGCTCGCGATCTCGGTTGCGGCCACCGACCGCAAGGACGACGTCAAGCTCGGTCAGGCGCTGATGCGGCTGCACGAGGAGGATCCCTCGCTCGTCTTCGTGATGAACGCCCAGACCCACGACACCGTGCTGTGGGGTCAGGGCGAGATGCACTTGCGCGTCGCGAGCGAGCGGCTGCGCGATCGTTTCGGCGTCAAGGTCGCCTCGCATCCGCCTGCGATCGGCTATCAGGAAACCATCCGCAAGCCGATCGTCCAGCGCGGCCGCCACAAGAAACAGTCCGGCGGGCATGGCCAGTTCGGTGACGTCGTGCTCGACATCAGGCCGCTGCCGCGCGGCGAGGGCTTCAAGTTCGCCGAGAAGGTGGTCGGCGGCGCGGTGCCGCGCAACTACATCGGCGCGGTGGAAGAGGGCGTCGTCGACGGGCTCGCCCGCGGCCCGCTCGGTTTCCCGGTCACCGATTTGCAGGTGACGCTGACCGACGGCTCCTATCACAGCGTCGATTCCTCCGACCTCGCCTTCCGCACGGCGGCGCGGGTCGGGCTCACCGAGGGCCTGCCGCAATGCCAGTCGGTGCTGCTGGAGCCGATCCACGTGGTCGAGATCGTCTGCCCGACCGACGCCACCGCCAAGATCAACGCGATCCTATCGGCACGGCGCGGCCAGATCCTCGGCTTCGACACCCGCGACGGCTGGAGCGGATGGGACTGCGTCCGCGCCATGATGCCGGAAGCCGAGATCGGCGAGTTGATCGTCGAACTGCGCTCGGCCACGGCAGGCGCCGGCAGCTTCACCCGCCAGTTCGACCACATGGCCGAAGTCACGGGGCGCGCCGCCGACCAGATCATCGCCGCGCATCAACACGCGGCGTGAGTCTGTCTCTCGCGCAGTAAGGGGAGCACGCTCTCTCACCCCCTCTCCCCGTTCTTTACGGGGAGAGGGTGGGGTGAGGGGCTGCCTCGCCACCCCGTCATTGCGAGCGCAGCGAAGCAATCCAGAATCCCTCCGCGGGGACAGCCTGGATTGCTTCGCTGCGCTCGCAATGACGGTGGAGACAGACGGGAGCGATAAAGTGCTTGCGCACGGCCTTGAATGATGTATTTTACATCATTGTACATGCTTCAGATATTACTTATAAAGGCTGAAACGTGAGGCCAAGGTGATCACGTCGTTCCAGATGCGGGCAGCGCGCGCGCTGCTCGGCATTGACCAGAGGGCCTTGGCGGAGCTCGCAGGCGTTTCGCTGCCGACCATTCAGCGGATGGAGGCGAGCACCGGCAACGTCCGCGGCGTGGTCGAGACCTTGATGAAGGTGGTCGAAGCCTTTGATCGGGCCGGCGTCGAGCTGATCGGCGAACAGGTGCGCAGCGAAGGCGGCGGACGCGGCGTTCGGCTCAAGGAGCCGGGGCCGCCGCGTCGGGTGGGAGCATGATCCCGCAATGATCATGCTCGGAAGCAGTCTTGACTAACGCACCGTCGCGCCCCGATACGCGGCCGCACGATGCATCGGAGCGTTGTGGGCAGCGGAGCATCTTGCTGAAATGAGCATCACAGGCGAACACGCAGGCAAGCTGCACCAGCTTCGTCGGCCGACCTTTACCGAACTCTATTTGCCAAAGCTCGTCACCGTATGGCGCGAGGGCTACGGCCTAGCGGATTTCCGCGCTGATGTGTTCGCGGGCCTCACGGTCGCGATCGTCGCGCTGCCGCTGTCGATGGCCATCGCGATCGCCTCGGGCGTGACGCCGGACCGCGGACTCTACACCGCTGTCGTCGGCGGCTTCATTGCCTCACTGCTCGGCGGCAGCCGATTCCAGATCGGCGGTCCCGCCGGCGCCTTCATCGTGCTGGTTGCGGCGACCGCCGACCGTCACGGGGTTGATGGCGTGATCCTGGCCACGCTGATGGCGGGCCTGTTCCTGATCGCTGCGGGCTTCCTGCGGGTCGGCACTTATATCAAGTTCATTCCGTATCCTGTGACGGTCGGCTTCACGGCCGGCATCGCCGTCATCATCTTCGCCAGCCAGCTGCGCGATCTCGGCGGGATCACGCTCCTCGCGAAGGAGCCGAGCGAGTTCGTTCCGAAACTGGTCGCGCTCGCCGGGGGCCTGCACACCGTCAATCCGTCGGCCGTCGCGGTCGCGATCGCCAGCATTGCCATTATCGCGGGCCTGCGACGCTGGCTGCCGTCCTGGCCGGGTATCCTGATCGCGGTCGTGCTCGCGGCGCTCGCATGTGCCGTGCTGTCGCTGCCGGTCGAGACCGTCGGCTCGCGCTTCGGCGGCATTCCGCGCGAACTGCCCTCGCCGGCCTTGCCTGCGTTCTCGCTCGCGAAGGCGACCGCCGTGCTGCCGGATGCGATCTCCTTCGCGCTGCTCGCCGCCATCGAATCGCTGCTGTCGGCGGTGG
Organism: Bradyrhizobium sp. WSM1253; assembly: GCF_000244935.1. Taxonomy (NCBI): domain Bacteria; kingdom Pseudomonadati; phylum Pseudomonadota; class Alphaproteobacteria; order Hyphomicrobiales; family Nitrobacteraceae; genus Bradyrhizobium; species Bradyrhizobium sp. WSM1253. Next base: position 3,583,118 of record NZ_JH600073.1, on the reverse strand, counting down.
TGGCCGACGGCATGACCGGGCGCCGTCACCGCTCCAATTGCGAGCTGGTGGCGCAAGGCGCCGCCAATGTCGGCGCGGCGCTGTTCGGCGGCATCTGCGTCACCGGGCTGATCGCGCGCACCGCGACCAACATCCGCGCCGGCGCGCGGGGGCCGCTGGCGGGCATGCTGCATTCGGTCTTCCTGCTGCTGTTCATGCTGATCGCAGCGCCGCTCGCGAGCTACATCCCGCTGGCCGCGCTCGCCGCCGTGCTCGTCGTGGTGGCCTGGACCATGGCAGAGAAGCACGAATTCGCGACGCTGCTGCGCTCGTCATGGGGCGATGCCGTCGTGCTGCTCGCAACCTTCCTGCTCACCATCTTCCGCGATCTGACCGAAGGCATTTTGGTCGGCTTCGCGCTTGGCGCGGTCCTGTTCATCCATCGCATGGCGGAAATGACCGGCATCGAGGAACGTTCGCCGCTGGTGGCCGCCGATCGTCCCGACGACGATAATGGCGGGCGCGTGCCCTACGACCCCGCCCTCGCGGTCGATCGCGACGTGCTGGTCTATCGCATCACCGGCGCATTCTTTTTCGGTGCAGCCTCGGCGATCGGCGGCGTGCTCGACGGCATCGCCGACAAGCGCAAGGGATTCGTGGTCGATTTCGCCGCGGTGCCGTTCCTGGATTCGACCGCGGCCAACGTGCTCGGCCGCGTCGCCGCCAAGGCCCACCGCCAGGGCATCCGGCTGTTCATCACGGGGGCATCGCCAACGGTTCGCCGCGCGCTGCTCACCCATGGCGTCACGCCGCCACGCGCCCGCTATCGCGAGACCATCGCGCGTGCGGTCGCCGACATCAAGGGCGGTGCGGCGCATCCCGCGGCCGGTCAGGCGGGCACGACCTGACGTCGAGCCTCTCCCGAGACGCCCGCGCGCTTGACAGGGCCTGCGGGACGCGAAATGGATCGCCTCCGAAACGACCCTAGGGGAGGACGACCGTGACCAAGGCTCCCGCAGCCTGTCTGATCGGATGGCCGGCTGCGCATTCGCGCTCGCCGCTGATCCATCGTTACTGGCTGCGCACGCTCGGGATCGAGGGTGGCTATGTCATCGAGGCGGTTCCACCCGACAATTTGCGCGACTTCGTGCTGCGGCTGTCGCTGCGCGGCTTCGTCGGCGCCAACGTCACCATCCCGCACAAGGAGGGCGTGCTCGAGCTCTCGACGCCCGATGCCCGCGCGCGGGCGGTCGGTGCGGCCAACACGCTGTGGTTTGCGGACGGCGAGCTGCGCTCGACCAACACCGACGTCGAGGGCTTTATCGGCAATCTCGATGCCAGCGCGCCCGGCTGGGACGCAGCCGAAGAGGCGCTGGTGCTGGGCGCCGGCGGCTCCTCGCGCGCCATCGTGTTCGGGTTGCTCGAACGCGGCATCAGCTGCGTGCATCTCGCCAATCGCACCATCGCCCGGGCCGAGATGCTTGCACGCGAGTTCGGGCCGAAGGTGCATCCTGTTGCCTGGGACGGGATCGACGACATCCTGTCGCGTGCAAGACTTCTCGTGAACACGACCTCGCTCGGCATGCACGGCCAGCCTTCACTCGACCTTGACGTGGCGCGCCTGCCGGATGGCGCCGTGGTCGCCGATCTCGTCTATGTCCCGCTGGCGACGCCGCTGCTCGCGGCCGCAAAGGCGCGCGGGCTGAAGACCGCCGACGGGCTCGGCATGCTGCTGCATCAGGCGGTCCGCGGCTTCGAGCTGTGGTTCGGCCAGCGGCCGCAGGTCACGGCCGAGCTGCGTGCGCTGGTCGAGGCCGATCTCACAAAGACTTGAGAGAATAGCGCGTAACCTCCGGAGTTCTATGTCCGTAAGGGGACAATAGGGACAATCGGAGACCATCATGTCTGTTCAACGTGCAACTTTCACACGTCCGCTCATTGCCGTCGCGATGGTGGCCGTCTCGACCCTCTCGGCACTTGCGCAAAGGGCGCCGGTGCCGACGCGCGTCCGCGGCACGATCGAAAGCGTCAATGGCGACACGATGCAGGTCAAGGCGCGCAGCGGCGAGGATGTCAAGCTGCACATCGCCTCCGACGTGAACGTGTCGGGCATTACCAGGATTTCACTTGCCGACATCAAGCCCGGCTCCTTCGTCGGCGCCACCACCGTGCCGGGACCGGACGGTGGCGCGAACGCGGTCGAGGTCCACGTGTTTCCGGAGAGCATGCGCGGCACCGGCGAGGGCTCGCGACCTTATGACCTCAAGCCCAACTCCAGCATGACCAATGCAACCGTGTCGGAGAGCGTCGTCGGCAATGACGGCCATACGCTGCTGGTCAAGTACAAGGACGGCGAGAAGAAGGTGTTCGTCGCCGACAATACGCCGGTGGTGACCTTCGTGCCCGGCGACAAATCCGATCTGAAGGCCGGCGCCAAGGTGATCGCCTTCATGAAGCAGCTGCCGGACGGCTCGTTCGAAACCAACCGCGTCAGCGTCGGCCGCGACGGCCTGACGCCGCCAATGTAAATGGAGACTAACAACATGTCGAAGAGAAGCTGGATATCACGCATTGGCATGGCCGCATTCGCGGCCTGCATCGTCACGTCATCCGCCCTGGCGCAGCAGACGCCGACGGTGCGCATCCGCGGCACCATCGAGAGCGTCGACGGCAACACGCTCGGCATCAAGACCCGCGAAGGCAGCGACGTGAAGGTGCGCATGACCGACAACGTCGCCGTCTTCGCGGTGGTGAAGACGTCGTTGTCGGAGATCAAGGACGGCTCCTATATCGGCGTCACCGGCCTGCCGGAGCCCGACGGCACTCAGAAGGCGATCGCGGTGCACATCTTCCCCGAAAACCAGCGCGGCGCGGCCGAAGGCTTTCGTCCCTGGGACGTGCGCGCCAACTCGACCATGACCAACGCCACCGTGGCGCAGACGGTGAAGGGCACCGACGGCCAGAACATCACGGTCAAGTACAAGGACGGCGAGAAGAAAGTCGTGGTGCCTCCGGACACGCCGATCGTCACCTTCGTCGCCAGCGACAAATCCGAGCTCAAGCCCGGCGCCAAGCTGATCATTTTCGGCGCGGTGAAGAAGGACGATGGTTCGCTGGAAGCCAACCGCGTCAACGTCGGCCGCGATGGGGTGACGCCGCCGATGTGAGGAGCGCGCCAAGCGGAGATTTGTAGGGTGGGTTAGGCGAAGCCGTAACCCACCATGCTTCCGCAAATGCGGACCGAAGTTGGTGGGTTACGCTCAGCGACCGCGCTTCGCGCAGCCGCAGAGCTAACCCACCCTACAGCACTGCCGCTGCGGTTCACATCGCAATGATATGTTCGTCGATCTCGTCAATCCTGTTGACGCCGCACAGGCCCATGGTGGTGAGCAGCTCCTTCTGGATGATGTCGATCGCCTTGGCGACGCCGGCCTGGCCGCCGGCGCCCAGGCCATAGGCGTAAGCGCGGCCGATCATGCAGGACTTTGCGCCGAGCGCGAGCGCGCGCATCACGTCTTGACCGGAGCGGATGCCGCCGTCGAACATGATCTCCATCCTGTCACCGACCGCCTCGGCGATCTCGGGCAGCACCTCGATCGATGACGGCGCGCCGTCGAGCTGACGGCCGCCGTGGTTCGATACGACGAGAGCCTGCGCGCCGGTCTTGGCGGCTTCCTCCGCGTCCTCGACGTCCAGAATGCCCTTGATGATCAGCTTGCCCGGCCAGATGCTGCGGACCCACTCGACGTCCTTCCAGTTCAACGACGTGTCGAACTGCGACGCCGTCCACTCGGCGAGGCGATTGAGATCCCCGGTGTTCTTCACATGTCCGGCGATGTTACCGAAGGTGCGGCGCTTGCCCCGGAGCACGCCCGACACCCAGGTCGGCTTGGTGGCAAAGTCGATCAGCTTCGAGAGCGACCATTCCGGCGGAACCGTCATGCCGTTCTTGATGTCGGCGTGGCGCTGGCCGATGACCTGGAGATCGACTGTCAGCACCAGCGCGGAGCATTTCGCCGCGATCGCGCGCTGGATCAGTTCCTTGATGAAGCCGCGGTCCTTCATCACGTAGAGCTGGAACCAGAACGGCTTCTCGACACTGGCCGCGATGTCTTCGATCGAGCAGATCGACATCGTCGACTGCGTGAACGGGATACCGGCGGCTTGCGCGGCGCGGCAGGCATGGATCTCGCCATCGCCATGCTGCATGCCGAGCAGGCCTACCGGCGCGAGTATCAGCGGCATGGTCGAGGGCTCGCCGAGGATCGTGGTCGCGGTGTCGCGTTTGGAGACGTCGACCAGGATGCGCTGGCGGAACTTGATGGCCTGCATGTCATCGCGGTTGGCGCGCAGCGTTTCCTCGGCGTAGGAGCCGCGGTCGCAATAATCGAAAAACGCCTTCGGCACGCGGCGCTGATGCAGTGTGCGAAGATCGTCGATACAGGTGATGTGCTTCATGAACGTTTCCCCGGCCCGTCTTCTATCAAGAGTCTTGTACTGGAAGACTCTTGCATCGGAAGATCGAGGGGTCATCTAGCATGGTTGGATGCACAGCCAAATCGTTTGAAAATCTTTTGGAGGAGGGCGCCATGACCAGGCCGCACACCGGACCGACGCCGGAGGAGATCAAGGAGAAGCATGATCTCGAGGAGGCGCTGGAAGAAGGTCTGGAAGAGACCTTTCCGGGCTCCGATCCCGTCAATGTCACCCAGCCGGCGCCGAGCCGCGGGGACGGCCATGTGAAGCGCTCGGACTAGGCGCGGTTCCGCCCTGTTCCGGCGTCCTCACCGGAAATATAACGTTAACAAGGCGTTATCGGGGCCGGGGTACGTCCGGTTCCGTAATGATTCATCATATTTTTTGAAGCCAAGTTAGCCGCGATGGCTTTATAAGACCTCAGCAAATCAGGGATGCGGGTCCCGCCAGGGCACCCGCAGGTTGTCTTGGGATCCCTGGTTGTCGCGTGGGGGACGATATGAGCCGCAAATATTTCGGGACGGACGGGATCCGGGGCCGCGCCAACGGGCTGATCACGCCGGAGCTCGCGCTCAAGGTCGGCCAAGCCGCAGGCCTGGCGTTTCAGCGCGGTGACCACCGCCACAGGGTCGTGATCGGCAAGGACACCCGCTTGTCCGGCTACATGATCGAATACGCCATGGTTGCGGGCTTCACCTCGGTCGGCATGGATGTGCTGCTGGTCGGCCCGATGCCGACACCGGCGGTCGCGATGCTGACCAAGTCGATGCGCGCCGATCTCGGCGTGATGATCTCCGCGTCGCACAACCTGTTCGAGGACAACGGCATCAAGCTGTTCGGCCCGCAGGGCTTCAAGCTCTCCGACGACGTCGAGAAGCAGATCGAGCAGCTGCTCGACGAGCCCATCGACAAGCGTCTTGCCCAGAGCGCCAGCCTCGGCCGCGCCCGCCGCATCGATGGCGTGCATGATCGCTACATCGAATTCGCCAAGCGCACGCTGCCGCGCGATCTGTCGCTCGACGGCCTGCGCGTCGTGGTCGATTGCGCCAACGGCGCCGCCTACAAGGTGGTACCGGAAGCGCTGTGGGAGCTGGGCGCCGACGTGATTGCGATCGGAGTCGAGCCCGACGGCTTCAACATCAACAAGGAATGCGGCTCCACCTCGCCGGAAGCGCTGTCGAAGAAGGTGCGCGAGATGCGCGCCGACATCGGCATCGCGCTCGACGGTGACGCCGATCGCGTCATCCTGGTCGACGAGCGCGGCCACATCGTCGATGGCGACCAGCTGCTCGCGGTGATCGCGCAGAGCTGGAAGGAAGACGGCCGGCTGTCGCGATCGGGCATCGTCGCCACCGTGATGTCGAACCTCGGGCTCGAGCGCTTCCTCAATGCGCAGGGGCTCGATCTCGTGCGCACGCCGGTCGGCGATCGCTACGTGCTCGAGCAGATGCTGAACGGCGGCTACAATCTCGGGGGCGAGCAGTCCGGCCACATCATCCTGTCCGACTACGCCACCACCGGCGACGGCTTCGTGGCCGCATTGCAGGTGCTTGCCGTGGTGCAGAAGCTGCGCCGGCCGGTGTCGGAAGTCTGCCACCGCTTCGATCCGCTGCCGCAGATTCTGAAGAACGTCCGTCACAAGGGCGGCAAGCCGCTCGACAATTCCGACGTCAAATCGGCGATCTCCGACGGCGAGCAGCGGCTCAACGGCCACGGCCGCCTGCTGATCCGCTCCTCCGGCACCGAGCCGGTGATCCGCGTCATGGGCGAGGGCGAGGATCGCATCCTGGTCGAGGACGTCGTCGACACCATCGTTTCCGCACTCGGGCAGGCCGCGGCCTGAGGCGCATCGCGAAGCACGATCGTAGCCCGGATGGAGCGCAGCGAAATCCGGGATTCGTGCAACGGGCGAACGGCCCCGGATTGCGCTGCGCTCCATCCGGGCTACGAACTCCCTCAGGCGGGAAGAGCGAAGCGCATCCCAGCCATCGACGATTGGCGGTGGATCGCTCGCCGCGCGCAGCGTAACTAGCTTGTCGCGGCAATCTGCCGCGCCGGCCGGGATGCTCCATTGAACAAGCCAGTCGTCGTCTCAGAGGAAACGCTGACCGAGCCCGTCATCGTCAGCGACGTGGCATCCGCCGCCAAGGCCGCAGGGCCGGCCTATGTCGTGCTTGCCGGCATCAGCTTCTCGCACTTTCTCAACGACACCATGCAGTCGCTGATCGCTTCCGTGTATCCGATCCTGAAGGACACCTACGCACTCGACTTCGCGCAGATCGGCATGATCACGCTGGCCTTCCAGTTCACGGCCTCGCTGCTCCAGCCGGTGGTCGGCCACTACACCGACAAGAAGGCGCAGCCCTATTCGCTGTCGATCGGCATGGCCTCGACCTTCTTCGGTCTGCTGCTGCTCAGTGCCGCCCACCAATATCTGGTCATCCTCGTCGCCGCCGCGCTGGTCGGCCTCGGCTCGGCGGTGTTTCACCCGGAATCGGCGCGCATCGCGCGGCTCGCCTCCGGCGGCCGCTACGGTTTTGCGCAATCGGTGTTCCAGCTCGGCGGCAGTTTTGGCACCTCGATGGGACCGGTGCTCGCCGCGCTCATCGTCGTGCCGTTCGGGCAGGGCAGCATCGCCTGGTTCTCCTCGATCGCCTTCCTCGCGATCCTCATCCTCTGGCGCATCGGCCGCTGGTACGAACCGCAGATCAAGGCGAAGAAGACCGCGGTCGCTCAAGCCCATCCCGACGCGCCGAGCTCGCGTCGCGTCGTCGTTGCGCTCCTCGTGCTGGTCGCGCTGCTGTTCTCGAAACAGCTCTACGTCTCGAGCCTGTCGAGCTACTACATCTTTTATCTGATCGACCGCTTCGGCGTGTCGACGCAAGCCGCGCAGATGTATCTCTTCATTTTCCTCGCCGCGAACGCGGTCGGCGCTTTTCTCGGTGGTCCCCTGGGCGATCGCTTCGGCCGCAAGATCGTGATCTGGATCTCGATCCTGGGGGCGCTGCCGTTCACGCTGGCGCTGCCCTATGCCGGGCTCTATGCGAGCGCGGTGCTATCAGTGATCATCGGCCTGATCATCTCCTCGACGACGTCATCGATCATCGTGTTCGCGCAGGAGCTGGTGCCGCATCGCTTCGGCATGATCTCCGGCGTGTTCTTCGGTGTCGCCTTCGGCATCGGCGGCTTGGGCGCCGCCGTGCTCGGCAAGCTCGCCGACCACACCTCGATCGCGTTCGTCTACCAGGTCTGCGCTTACCTCCCGGCGATCGGCCTGCTTGCGGTGTTCCTGCCCAAGCTGCCGCGGCACGCGCGTTAACATATCCTGTCTTGCTGCAACGCGGCTTCATACATCGTTAGGAAATGCGGCGACGGCGTCGTATTTGCGCTGCATTTTTGCAACGCTCGCGCCGCACGCGCGTGTGCAGTTAGAAAAAATCAACCTTAAAAATTAGGGTTAAGTGGCGCTTAAACATTTGCTGGCATCGTCCGGGCCGTGAGTTTCCAGAACGTGAGGCGCCGTATTTGCCTCACCGGCCAAAAGGACGAAGCCAATGCGTAGCGTTAAGTCTCTCCTTGCCGCGGGTGCGGCAACCCTGATCTCATCGATGGCGTTCGCCGCCGACATGCCGATCGCGGCGCCCCCTCCGATGTACGCGCCCCCGGCTCCGCCCGCCGATTTCGGTGGCTGGTATCTGCGCGGCGACGTCGGCTTCAGCAATCAGAAGACAAGCGATCTCCACTACGGTCGCGAGTCCGCCTATTCGCAGCTCACCTCGTTCAATCAGCAGGCGTCGTTCGACACGGCCGGCATCTTTGGGCTCGGCGCGGGTTACCGGTTCAACAATTGGTTCCGCGCGGACGTGACCGGGCAGTATCGCGGCAATTCGAATTTCAAGGGAACGGATCGTTTCACCGGAACCGCGGGCGGCGTGCCCTACAGCGGGATCGACAATTACAGTGCATCCAAGTCCGAATGGCTGGTGTTGGCGAACGCGTATGTCGACCTGGGCACCTGGTGGTGCATCACGCCGTTCATCGGCGCGGGCGTTGGCGGCGCACGCGTCTCCATCTCGAACTTCACCGACACCGGCATCAACGATCTTGCGTTCTCGACCGCGAGCTTCTCGAGCGCACCGACCGGTTCGAAGTGGAACTTGGCGTGGGCTGCCCACGCGGGTCTCGCATACAAGGTCAATCCCAACCTCGTCCTCGAACTTGCCTATAGCTATGTCGATATGGGTGAGGGGCAAACCGGTGTTTTGTCGACCTACACCGGGGGAACCACGGGCAACGTCTTCAAGTTCAAGGACATCACCTCGCACGACCTGAAGCTCGGCGTGCGCTGGAATCTCGACAGCCCGCCGGCCTACATGCCGCCGCTCGTCACCAAGGGCTGATCGTCAGCCTGATCGGTTAGGACTTCTTAACGGCGCGGGATCATCCCGCGCCGTTTTGCTTTGCGTATTTTTCATGGCGGGCGGCGACGAAAGGCTCCGACGCAACCATTGGTTAAGGTTAACGAGCCATGATCACGAGCGAAAGTTCGAGTTCGATGGAGCGTTCGATGCGTAGGCTTTTGTTGGCGGCGGCGATGTTGGGGACGATCTCTGCGGCGCACGCGGCTGATCTCTCTGACCTGCCGATCCTGCGCGGCGGCTTCACAGACGGCTTGAGCAACTCCAACGTCAACTGGCAAGGAAGCTATATCGGCGCCCAGGGAAGCTACGGGACATCCGATATGAATTTCACCGGTTCTACTAGAACTGTTGCGGCTGCCTTGCTTGCCAATACTTCGATCGAAGCCGGCGGACAGGTATCGAGCTGGCCAGTGGGCGGCGGCAAGGTGTCATCACATGGTCATGGCTATGGCGCCTTCGCCGGTTACAACGGGCAATGGGACGATGTCGTGCTCGGCGTCGAGGTCAATTACATACATGGCAAGTTCGGCGGCTCGGCGACCGGCACCATGGGGCGCTCCTTTGTCGATCCTCTGAGTTTTCTGGACGACATCACGTACAAAAGCACGAGCTCGATAGCGATCTCCGATATGGGAACGCTCCGCATTCGCGGCGGCTACGCCGTCGGCTCTTTCTTGCCTTATCTGTTCGGAGGCATTGCACTTGGGCAAGCCAACATCACCAAGACTGCCGAGATCACCGGGACTCAGTTCAACCAGTCGGCGCCCTTTCAAACAATCAATGTCAATCTGTCCGCCACAGATGGTCTCTATAGTCACCTGATCTATGGCTACTCCACCGGTATTGGTGTCGATGCGATGCTGTGTGCAGGCCTGTTTCTGCGGGCGGAGTGGGAATACGTTCGCTTTACGTCATCAGTCGACACCAGCATCAATACCGTCCGCGCCGGTCTCGGCTACAAGTTCTGACGCGCGTGCGCGCCGCGATTGACAGGCCGCCTCCGTCCTGATGCTCTGTCGCCGAACGCGGGGGCAGCGATGCGGATCTACGGCGATACCAATTCCGGCAATTGTCTGAAGGTGAAGTGGGTCTGCGATAAGCTCGCGCTGCCCTATCAGTGGATCGAGATCGACACTCGCAAGGGCGAAAGCCGCACGCCGCAATTCCTGAGGATGAACGGCGCCGGCCAGGTGCCGACGGTGGCCTTCGACGAAGGTCGCACGCTGGCGCAATCCAATGCCATCATCCGCTATCTCGCGCGCGACAGTGCGCTCATTCCGCGCGATGCCTTCACTGCCGCGAAGATGGACGAATGGCTGTTCTGGGAACAATACAGCCACGAGCCCTATATCGCGGTGTGCCGCTTCCAGCTCGTCTATCTCGGCAGGGACGCCTCCGAGCTCGACCCTGAAAAGGTCAAGCGCGGCTATGCGGCGCTCGATCGCATGGAGCAGCATCTGGCGGCAAGCCGCTTCTTCGCCGGCGATGCAGTTTCGCTCGCCGACGTCTCGCTGCTTGCCTATACGCGCGTCGCGCATGAAGGCGGCTTCGATCTCGGTCGTTATGCCGCCATCCGCCGCTGGATCGGCGAAGCCGAGACCTTTCTCGGGCTTCCCAAGGTGCGTTAGGCGCGCTGAGGCAGGAGTAACTCAATGAACACCGAATCCGTTTCCATTCGTCCCGCGCGCCGTGAGGATGTTGCTGCGATCGTGGCGATGCTCGCCGACGATCATCTCGGGAGCGCACGCGAGCGCGTGGAAGATCCGTTGCCTGCGTCCTATTACGAGGCATTCGCGCGGGTCGAGCGCGATCAAAATATCCAGCTCGTGGTTGCCGAGAGCGAGGGCAGGGTGGTCGGCTGCCTGCAGCTCGCGATCCTGCCGGGTCTCAGCTCGCAAGGCGGCTTGCGCGGTTTGCTCGAAGACGTCCGCGTTGCTTCCGATTGGCGCAGCCGCGGCATCGGCGAGCAATTGGTGCAATGGGCGGTGACGGAAGCGAAAGCGCGCGGCTGCAATTTGGTCGAACTGCTGACGCATCAGACGCGAACAGATGCGCAGCGCTTCTACAAGCGGCTTGGGTTCACGGCGAGTCACGTCGGCATGACTGTCCGCTTTTGACGCAGCACGCCAATGAGCGTTGCGCGATCAGTGAAATCGGATCGCGCATACGTTCATGTTAAGAGCTGATAAACTACCCGTTCGACGTTCACGTGGAACCAGGAACGAACGGTGCTACGCGAGCGTCTGAAACCGGGCTCGGTCGGTTCGGGGATTTCGATGACAAGCTATTCGATGATCAAGGTCGGCAACGACTACGCCGTGCAGGCCAATGACAAATGCATTTTGAAAGTCGGCAGCCGGCGCCGCGCCGCGCAATTGATCAACGATGCCACGGACTTGTTGAACGCGCTGGCCGTGGTCGAATCCCCTAAAATCGCACCGGAGGCGCCATCATTCGCGCGTGAGGTCCCGGAACTTCCTTGACTGGTCTTCCCGATTCCCGTATCAGCCGCGGCGGGACACCTCCCCCCAACGGGAGGCTTACTATCTGGAAGGGTAGACGATGACTGTAGCGAAGCCCGCTTCGCGGCCGAACGTGCCGCATTTTTCCTCCGGCCCCTGCGCCAAGCGCCCCGGATGGAATGCCCAAAACCTCAAGGACGCAGCGCTCGGCCGTTCGCATCGCGCGAAGGTCGGCAAGACCAAGCTCAAGCTCGCGATCGATTTGACGCGCGAGGTGCTCGAAGTGCCCGCCGATTATCGCATCGGCATCGTGCCGGCGTCCGATACCGGCGCGGTCGAGATGGCACTGTGGTCGATGCTGGGTGCGCGGCCCGTCACCACGCTCGCTTGGGAATCCTTCGGCGAGGGCTGGGTCAGCGACATCGTCAAGGAATTGAAGCTCAAGGACGTCACCAAGCTCAACGCGGCTTACGGTGAACTCCCGGATCTCTCCAAGGTCGATCCGAAGTCCGACGTCGTCTTCACCTGGAACGGCACCACCTCGGGCGTGCGCGTGCCGAACGCCGACTGGATCAGCGCGAGCCGCGAAGGCCTGACCATTTGCGACGCCACCTCGGCCGCGTTCGCACAACCCCTCGACTGGGCCAAGCTCGACGTCGTCACCTTCTCCTGGCAGAAGGCGCTCGGCGGCGAAGCCGCGCACGGCATGCTGATCCTGTCGCCCCGCGCGGTGGAGCGGCTCGAAACCTACAAGCCGGCCTGGCCGTTGCCGAAGATTTTCCGCATGACCAAGGGCGGCAAGATCAACGAAGGCATTTTCGTCGGCGAGACCATCAACACGCCGTCGATGCTCTGCGTCGAGGATTATCTCGACGCGCTGACCTGGGCCAAGTCGATCGGCGGCCTGAAGGCGCTGATCGCGCGCGCCGACGCCAACACCAAGGTACTCGCCGACTGGAAGGCGAAGACGCCCTGGATCGACTTCCTCGCCAAGGACGCCGCGATCCGCTCCAACACTTCGGTGTGCCTGAAGTTCACCGATCCCGCGATCACCTCGCTCTCCGAGGACGCGCAGGCCGACTTCTCCAAGAAGCTGGTGGCGCTGGTCGAGAAGGAGGGCGCGGGCTACGACTTCGCCTACTACCGCGATGCGCCCGCCGGCCTGCGGATCTGGTGCGGCGCCACCGTCGAGGCCAGCGATGTCGCGCTGCTGACACAGTGGATCGACTGGGCCTTCGCCGAGACCAAGGCCACGCTCGCCAAGGCGGCGTAAGTTTCTTTCTTCGCCTCTCCCCGTTCTTGCGGGGAGAGGGAGAAAAGTGCTCCGAGACATTCATCCAATCCGGTCTAAGGCCCTTCCCTTGAGGAAGGCAGAGGACACATTCCCATGACCAAACCCAAAGTTCTCATTTCCGACGCGCTCTCTCCCGCCGCCGTACAGATCTTCAAAGACCGCGGTGTCGAGGTCGACTTCCAGCCCAACCTCGGCAAGGACAAGGACAAGCTCGCCGAGATCATCGGCAATTACGACGGCCTCGCGATCCGCTCGGCGACCAAGGCGACCGCGAAGATCCTCGAGAAGGCGACCAACCTCAAGGTGATCGGCCGCGCCGGCATCGGCGTCGACAACGTCGAGATTCCCGCCGCCACGGCCAAGGGCATCATCGTGATGAACACGCCGTTCGGCAATTCGATCACGACCGCCGAGCACGCCATCACCCTGATGCTGGCGCTGGCGCGCGAGATTCCGCAGGCGGACGCTTCGACCCAGGCCGGCAAATGGGAAAAGAACCGCTTCATGGGCGTCGAGATCACCGGCAAGATGCTCGGCGTCGTCGGCTGCGGCAACATCGGCTCGATCGTCGCCGACCGCGCGCTCGGCCTGCGCATGAAGGTGATCGCGTTCGATCCGTTCCTGTCGCCGGAACGCGCCAGGGACATCGGCGTTGAGAAGGTCGAGCTCGACGATCTCTTGAAGCGTGCCGACTTCATCACGCTGCACACCCCGCTGACCGAGAAGACCAAGAACATCATCGACGCATCCGCGATCGCCAAGATGAAGAAGGGCGTGCGCCTGATCAACTGCGCCCGCGGCGGCCTCGTCGACGAGCAGGCCGTGGTCGACGCTTTGAATTCCAAGCACATCGCAGGTGCCGCCTTCGACGTCTTTGTCGAGGAGCCCGCCACCGCGAACGTGCTGTTCGGTCATCCCAACGTGATCTGCACGCCGCATCTCGGCGCGTCCACCACCGAGGCGCAGGAGAACGTCGCACTTCAGGTCGCCGAGCAGATGTCGGATTACCTGCTCACCGGCGCGATCTCGAATGCCGTCAACTTCCCCTCGATCACGGCGGAAGAGGCCCCGAAGCTGAAGCCGTTCATCGCGCTCGCCGAAAAGCTCGGCTCGTTCGCCGGACAGCTGACCGAGAGCGGCATCCTCAAGGTGGAGATCACCTATGAGGGCCACGTCGCCGAGATGAAGATCAAGGCGATCACCTCCGCCGTGCTGTCCGGCCTGCTGCGGCCGATGCTGGGCGAGGTCAACGTCGTCTCCGCGCCCGTCGTCGCCAAGGAGCGCGGCATGGTGGTGGACGAGATCGTCCGCGCCGCCCAGAGCGACTATGAAAGCCTGATCACCGTCACGGTCACCACCGAGCGGCAGGAGCGGTCGGTCTCGGGCACGGTCTATGCCGACGGCAAGCCGCGCCTGGTCGACATCAAGGGCATCCGCGTCGACGCTGAATTTGGCAAGTCGATGATCTACGTGACCAACGAGGACAAGCCGGGCTTCATCGGCAAGTTCGCAAGCCTCTTGGGCGATGCCAAGATCAACATCGCGACCTTCCATCTCGGCCGAGTTGCGCCGGGCTCCGATGCCATCGCACTGATCGAGGTCGACGGTGCCGTGCCGGCGGATCTGCTCGCCAAGGTGCAGGCCCTGCCGCAGGTCAAGCAGGTCAAGGCGCTGACGTTCTGATACGCCGACATATTCCGACCCGCGGAACAACGCCGCCCTCTCGCGAGGGCGGCGTTTTTATTTCTCCCGCGACCGCTGGACATTGTGTACCAATGGCGCCGAGAAGACGTCGACCGACGCTCCGTTCAAAATCGTTCGAAAAGGGAGAAAACAATGCGTGAAGCCGTCATCGTTTCCTATGCACGCACGGGCCTCGCGAAATCCGGCCGCGGCGGGTTCAACATCACCCCGCCGATGTCGCTCGCGGCCCACGCCATCCACCACGCGGTCGATCGCGCCGGCGTCGAGAAGGACTATGTCGAGGATTGCTATCTCGGCAATTGCGCCCATGGCGCGCCGAACATCGGCCGCCAGGCCGCGCTGCTGGCAGGAATGCCGAAATCGACCGGGGGCGTCTCGGTGAACCGGTTCTGCTCGTCCGGTCTCCAGACCATCGCGATGGCCGCCAACTCGATCCGTTCGGACGGTTCCGACTGCATCGTCGCAGGCGGCGTCGAGAGCATCTCGATGCCGGGCGGCGGGACTCCGAAAGAATCGATCGATCCCGAGCTGCTCAAGACGGCGCCGGCGATCTTCATGGCGATGATCGACACCGCCGACATCGTCGCCGAGCGCTACAATCTCAGCCGTGAATATCAGGACGAGTATTCGCTGGAATCGCAGCGCCGCATGGCCGCCGCGCAGCAGGCGGGCAAGTTCAAGGACGAGATCGTTCCGATGAAGACCAAGATGAAAGTGGTCGACAAGGCGACCAAAGCGGAGTCGATCGTCGATTACGTCGTCGACCGCGACGAGTGCAATCGGCCCGAGACCACGCTGGAAGGTCTCGCCAAGCTCGAGCCGGTCAGGGGCCCCGGCAAGTTCGTCACGGCGGGCAACGCCAGCCAGCTGTCGGACGGTGCCGCGGCCGTGGTGCTGATGGAAGCCAAGGACGCGGAGAAGCGCGGCCTCAATCCCATGGGCCGCTTCGTCGCCTGGGCGGCGGCGGGTTGCGAGCCGGACGAGATGGGCATCGGCCCGATCTTTGCCGTGCCGAAGCTGTTGAAGCGTCATGGCCTGAAGATCGACGACATCGATCTGTGGGAGCTCAACGAAGCCTTCGCCAGCCAGTGTCTCTATTCGCGCGACAAGCTCGGCATCGATCCCGCCAAGTACAACGTCAACGGCGGCTCGATCGCGATCGGCCATCCCTTCGGCATGACCGGCGCACGTCTCACCGGCCACATCCTCCAGGAAGGCAAGCGCCGCAAGGCCAAATGGGGCGTCGTGACGATGTGCATCGGCGGCGGCCAGGGCGGCGCGGGCTTGTTCGAGATTTATAGCTGAGGCGAAGACTCATTGAATGCGATGGGCACGGCGCCGCAAACGCCGTGCCCTTTTGTTTGGGCGATTTGTGCTTGTGGGCTCTCTCAACGCGGGTCGTCCCCGGCCTTCGCCGGGACGACGATGTGGCGAAGGCTAAGCCTGCGCCAGCGCCGGTGCGAACACCACCTCGATCAGCGAGCCGGAGTTCGCCGCGCTCTTGATGTTGAACCGGGCGCGGTTGGCTTCGACCAGGGCCTTGGTCAGCGACAGGCTCAGCGCCGAATTGTCTTCGGCGTCGCCGGGCGGTGGCGTCCGGAACGGCTCCATCGCGGCGGCGACTTCGCGCTCGGTAAGGCCATGGCCGGTGTCGCGGATCCGAAGTGCGACCTCGCCGCGGTCGGTGAGGGCGGTCGAGACGATGACCTGGCCGCCGGCGCTGGCGAGCCGGATCGAGTTGGAGATCAGGTTCATGGTGATCTGCCGCATCGCGCGCGCATCCGCGCTCACCTGCGGCAGCGCATGGCCGAGCGAGGTGCGGATGATGATGCGCTCGCGATTGGCCTGCGGCTGCATCACGACCACGCAGGCCTCGACCAGATCGTTGAGGTTGAGGTTGGCGAAGTTGAGGTCGAGCTTGCCGGTCTCGATCCGCGACAGCTCGAGCAGGTCGTCGATGATGGCGATGACGCGCTCGCCGGAGGCGCGGATGTCCTTCATGTACTCGCCGTAGCGCTCGTTGCCGAGCGTGCCGAAGCGTTCCGAAATCATCACCTCCGAGAAGCCGATGATGGCGTTGAGCGGCGTGCGGATCTCGTGGCTGATCCGCGCCAGCATGTCGGCCTTGGCATTGGCCGCGCCGTCGACCAGGCGTCGCGCCTGCGTCAGCTCGCTCTCGCCCTGCTTGCTGTGCGAGAGGTCGCGGAACACGGCGAAGAAGTTCGGGCCGTCGGGCCTGGTGCGGCCCATAATCATGGCGAGCGGAATGACGCCGCCCTTCTTCTCGCGCCCCAGCACCTCGCGGCCGTGGTCGAGCAGGCTCGCGATGTCCTGGCTCTTGAGGTTTTCGAGATAGTCGATCACGACATGCTGGCTCTCCGGCGCGAACAGCGTCACCAGATTCTGCTGCATCAGCGTCTCGCCGTCATAGCCGAACAGCGCCTCGGCGCTGCGGTTGCAGGCGTGGATGTTGCCTTCGGCATCGAACATCACGATGCCCTCGGCCGTGGTGTCGAGGATCGCGGCGAGATCTTCCGCGTCCGCCTCGCCGACGTCGGGCTCGGGCGGGAAGGTCTCGGGGACAATGGTCTCTGCGATCACGGTCTCCGCAACGACGGGCGCAGCGGGTGCTGCTTGCGGCAGCGCGCAGATCAGCGCGTGCGCGCTCTCGCCGTCCCAGTCGATCGCGTGCAGATGCGCTTCGGTGGTCGGCAGCGGCGCTTCGCCATTGGCGAGCGTCGCGCTGATCGTGACAGGCGTGCCTGCTTGCGATGTGCTGCTGGCCGCGGACACGCCCGGCTCGACATAGAGCGCATCCAGCCCGCCGGCGTTCTCCAGGGCGCTCAGGCTGGCATAGCCCATGCGCGCGAGAAACGCGGGGTTGGCGTAGAGCAGGCGGTCGAGCCGGTAGATCAGGATGCCTGATGGCAGCAGGTCGAGCAGCGCGCGGTCGCGCGGGCTGTGGCCGTGCGCCGGCGGCGCGGGCGCGCTCAGCCATTCGGCTGGCGTGTGCGGCGTCTCAGACTTGGGCTCGGGCTCCGGCGTCGGCGCTTCGGGCGTGATCTCGGCATCCGGCGGTTCGGCCGATGCCGCGATGGTTTCCTTGTCGCGCTCGAGGCGCTCGGACAATTGCCGGGCGAGCTCGTTGAATGCGCTGTTCTCGACCGGCGTCAGCGTCGGCGATCGCGTGTCGCCGGGCGCGCGGAACGGCAGGACATTGGGAGGCGTTTCCACTGGCGTTTCCGGATCGGTTGGATGTGAATTGGCGTCGGTTGGGGGGGCGGGCAGTTTAGCTTCAGGCTCAGGCTCAGGCTCAGGTGCGGGCGGTTCGATCGGCGGAGGCGGCGCCTCTGGCTCGGGTTCGACCATATCGGCGGACAGGCTTTGCGGCGCCTGCGGTTCGGCCAGCAGCTCAAAACGCCTGAGCGCATCGAGCCGGTTGAGGCCATCGAGATCGCGGCAGACGCCAAATCCCCTGAAGCCCGCGAAATTGCGGTCGCCGTCATAAACCGGAAGTCCGGCAAGCTCGACCGGCAGATGCTCGCCGCCGTCGACCGGCCAGTTCACGGTGATCCCGGCCCAGGTGTCCTTGCTCGCAAGCGCCTGCGCCACGCGGCTTTCAGGGTCGAGCGCGAATACGTCGGCGATCTCGTGCCAGGGGCGGTCGAAGCCGGCGGCCGTGCGCGGGCCGATCAGGCGGATGAATTCGTCGGACAGAAGCACAAAGCGGCCCTCTGCATCCACCTTCCAGAGGAAGCGCAGCGGATGCTGACGCGGTGCGGGCGGCTCTTCGTGGCCCGACGGCGGCTCGACCATGCCGGTCACGGTCGGCGCGGCCTGCGGCGACACCATGGCTTCGGCCGAGTTTTCAACCGGAGTTTCTGGCGCGGCCTCGGCCGCTTGCTCGACGGCTTGCTGGATCGAGACGATCTCAGTGGCCGGCTCGCGCGCGGGCGGTTCGTGCGCGATCGTTGCGTCCGGCGCGCCGACCGGCTCGGCAAAGGCGTCGAACAGCGCGATTTCGGATGGCGCATCGTGCGACGGCGCAGCTTGAACATGCTCCGGCACGGCGGCGGGAGCAGGAGGCGGCGCAGCCTCACGCTGGACAATGTCTTCGCGCGCGACCTCTTCAGCGGCCTCGGCTTTAACGTCATCAGTCGCAGCCGCCGCCTGCTGCACGGCAGGCTCGATCAGCGCGACCAGCCCGACATCGGCCCCGCTGCCGACCCGCTGCAGCACCATCTGGCCGATGCCGATCGGCGTCTCGGCGCGGCCCTGGCGAAGCGCATCGCTGCGCGCCCGGTCGAGGCCTGCTTCGCCGAGATCGCGGAAGCCGAGCAGGGTGCGGGCCGTTTCGCTGGCGCCGACGAACAGGCCATCGGGCGCGAACGCCGCCATCGGCGTCTTGGCGCCGTCGACGAGACGAAGCAGGCGCTCGACCAGCGGCATGGTGCGCAAGCCCGGGTCCATCGCGGTAACGAGCACAGCGCGGCCGCCATCGGCGAAGTCCAGCCGGGCGCAGGCGCAAGTCATCAGCGTGCCGAGCCGCGCGCCGAAGCCGCGCATCCGTTCGAGCCGGATCGCCCCGTTCGGAGGCAGCCGGCCGGCAAGCCGGATGATCTGGCGGCGATGGCTGTCGGTGGGGCCGAAAACCCTGTCCGCCAGCGCCGTGGCATTGGCCGCGCCGAACAGTCTTGCCCCGACCGGATTGGCCCAGAGCACGCGCGTGCCGTCGATCGACCAGAGCCAGGCGGGCAGCGGCGAAGTCGCGTGCACGGCCAGCCGGGGATCGCCCACGCCTCGCAACTGGAAATCCGAACTCGTCATCCGACTGGCTTCGCGTCTCGCTTGTGCGCATCAGGCTGCCGGGAATGGCAGCCTTAAGAAAGGGTTAGTATCGCCCGCAGCCGCGGGCAGGTCCACGTCCCAAGCCTAGGCGGCAAGGCCTAAAGCCGCGATAACCTTAATGTCCCCAGGCCCGCAAGGCGTGCCGGCGCTGCATCCGCAGGATTCGCGCGTGCGGATGGTCGATCGCATCAAGCCGAGCTAGCGCCCCACCCCAACTGCGTTCCCTCCCCCCTTGTGGGGGAGGGCTAGGGAGAGGGGTAAGCCCAGCAAAAGGTCTCAGTCGTTGCCCCGAGGCCCAGAGCGCGACGGACAGAATCCCCGTGTGGCACCCCCCTCCCTGACCCTCCCCCACAAGGGGGGAGGGAACGGAGAGAGCGCTGCTGGCCGTCGCAAACCCCCTCAACCACCGGTTCCCCTGCCCGGGAACCTCATCCTCCCCGAGATTAAATTTTGCAACGCACCCTCCAAACCCATTGCGTTGCACAATGTTGACATTTTAGGCAGCCATGGTCCCCCGCGCTGGGCGAGCCATCATTCGTTTCGTGTTTCCAGTCTTCGCACCCGTCACCCAGTTGGCCGGCGGGCGCGCCTGAAGGCTCACTCCGTTTTTTCATTAGTGTGAGGGACAAACCATGACAGGTGCGACTGATCCGTTTTCTGCCTCGATCATTCCGTTCGAGGTCCCCGAGCAGATGCGTGCGTTCGCCGAAAAGGGCGTGTCGCAGGCCCGCGAGAACTACGCCAAGTTCAAGGACGCCGCCGAGACCCACAACGGCACCGTCGAGGCCGTGTTCTCGTCCGCCCACAAGGGCGTGAGCGAATACACCGCCAAGCTGATGGAGTTCGCGAAGGCCAACACCAAGGCTCATCTCGACTTCACCCAGGAGCTGTTCAGCGTGAAGGCGCCGCAGGATGCGTTCGCGCTGTGGACCAACCATTCCAAGGCGCAGCTCGAGACCTTCCAGGCCCAGGCCAGGGAGCTCGCCGAGATCGCCCAGCGCGCTGCCACTGCCGCCGCCGAGCCGATCAAGGCCTCTGCCGCGAAGCTCTACCCCGCCGCCTGATCTGGCCGGGACGTCTGAATTAAGAAACCCGGGCCTAAAGCCCGGGTTTTTTCTTCACCTCTCCCGCTTGCGGGAGAGGCCGGGAGAGGGCTCTTTCCTCAGGGGGACTGTCGCGACCAAGCGGGCGAGGGGAGCGCAACCTCGCTACGGTGCGGATTCCGGGGATTGCGGCCAGGGATTCCGATTGAACGCGACCATGCATTCCGATCGAAGGCGGCCACCTGTTCCGACGAAGGCGGCCGGAGTGTCGTTGCCGGCATGAGGAGTTGGGTCAGGTTTTCTTGGCTGCGTCAAGATTGGCGCGCTGCGCAGTGATCTTTCGCATGCTGTCTCCCT
>NZ_JH600073.1:3461795-3562434 GCF_000244935.1 Bradyrhizobium sp. WSM1253 | reverse complement strand
TAGCCGTCGGGATGATGGCCGCGGTATTCCTCCCACAGCAGCGCCAGCGTTACGCTGCGGCGGCGCAACTCGGCATGGACATGCCCCCAATCCGGAAGCGGCTTCGATCGCGGCGGGTTGTAGCCGGCTGGCGCAAACAGCTTGCGCTCCAGTGCTGTGTCGTCGAGCTCCTCCGGTATCGGCCAGGTGATGCCGATCACCGCGGCGCGGCGGACATACTCCGCGATCGCCGTGCGACCGATCCCGACCGATCGGGAGATCACCCGATCGCTCACCCCACAGGCATACTTCAGGCGTAGAACTTCTCGAATCTTCCGCATCGGCAATCTCTCGGCGGGCATCGGACCTCCCATTGCGTGAACCGCAAAAGGAGGGACCTTGCCCCGTTCAGATTGCCGACAACGCCCCCCGTCTCACCCTATCAACAGGGTGGCCGCCTTCGTTCGGATTGGGTGGCCGCTTTCGATCGGAATCGCTGGCCGCCTTCCGTCGGAATCGGTGGCCGCTTTGCCTCGGATTCCGCACTACGGTCGCCATCAAGCCTGATTTCATTGCGCTGAGGGTGATTTACCCCGGTTTTTCGTCTGTTTGCGGCCTTGCCAAAAACGCCCGTTGCACCTAGTTTCCGCCCCGTCCAGCCCCCCTTAGGTACCGGCCCTATCAAGGGCGCCCCTCGGGCGGCTCGCAAGGATGCAGTTGTAGCTCAGTTGGTTAGAGCGCCTGTCTGTGGAACAGGAGGTCGGTGGTTCGAGCCCACCCAACTGTACCAACGGTGCGGCAGGGCTTAAGCAGACATCACGGATTGGCGCCTCCCGCCTGCGGCAGGCGCGTTATCATCATTTCGCGATCTGCGTATAAAACCGGTCGGGAGCGCGGTGAGAGTGTCGAAACTCCACATGAACCATAGCTGGTCAGTCGCAAGGGGCAGTGGAAGAAGCGCTCGTTGCCCAACGCGCGGCCTGCGCTATCTGCGACATGGCATCTGCGACATCCGGCAACATAAAGAGTGCACTATCACCGTAATCAAATGTGGATAGAGAATTATCGTTGCGTCCCTGTCTACAGCATTCGAGCCAACAGGAAACAGCTGAGCGGCTTCGCTACGTCGTCGAGAATATGACGACGATAACGGCCATCGCGGTTTAACCAAAAGCGCCGCTCTCAGCCCGGGCTTTTATTCGTTGAGCAAGCCGGTATGCCTAAAATTATAGTCCGGTTGAGTCGCCTAATTGTTTTGAGGCCCCGCCCTCTGAAATTCTCTGACAAAACCCGACATGCCTCTCGATCATTACGTTTCACAGGTTCATCTGCGGCAGTTCTATTCGCCTGAACTTGATGGAAAGCAGATGCACGGCTTTCGCAAGCGCGACGGCCATGTTTTCCCATGCAGTTCAAAAGATGTCTGCCGCGTGCAAAACGGTAGCACGAACGAATATCTGCTGAACGATCGAGCCATCGAAGAATTCTTGAAAACAGTCGAACCCAACTACAATCCCGCAATCGCAGAACTGCGAACTGGAAAACCGAGTCGTGATACTGTCCATGTGGTTGCCGGCTTCGCCGCCTACGTAACGATCTGCTCGCCGGCAGCAATGCGGCTACATTCGGGACCTTTGAGGAGCACGGTTGAAGCCACCGGCAAGATCCTCGACGCATCGGGAGAGATTCCGAGAGCGCCGGAAGCTCTCGGAGGCAAGAGCTATACCGAGTTGATCGAGAGTGCGGTCATCAAAACAACCATCAACGAGAAGTACCCTCAAGCCCTCGGCATCAATGGAATCATGGAGCGGGTGAACATCTGGGGGAATTCCGCCTGGGATATTGTTGTTAACGAATACGCCAAGGATAGCCCCTTCTTTACTAGCGATTTCGCAAACGGAATTGAGACGTCTAACGATCCAAGAATCATCAACAGGCTGGTGCCGCTAGCTCCCGACCTTGCTTTGCGTATTCGCCCCGATCTTGATGCGCGGGATCAAAATATGGACACGACATTCAAGGCTTTTCGTTGTCGCCTGCTGACGCCTTCCCGGAACGAAGTCCGCGCTATAAATCAAGCCATTGCCAGGTGCGGAGAAGAACTTATCTTTTTTCGCGACCATCACGAGTGGGTCGAACCCTTCCTCAATAAGCATCGGTCCTTTCGCGTTGAACCGGTAACCACCGAACTCAAGACGCCCACGGGATACGCGTTGATCTCAACCATTCGAGTCAAATCCACCAGAGGCGGCGATTAAGCCCGCGGCAGCCTTCCAATGGGGGCCACGCTTTCTCTATCACGGTAGCCCGACGGCATAGGATTCCACCAAGTGGTCGACGAAACGCCGCAGCTTCACCGGCATGTAGCGTGCTGCCGGAAAAACAGCATGAAGCTCCAATTCACCGAGGCGGTAGGTCGACAGCAGTTGAACCAGCCGGCCATCACGCAAGGCCTCATCAACGATGAACAGCGGCTGCAAAATGATGCCTTCTCCCGCCAAGGCCGCCATCATGAGGGCCGTCCCATTATTGGCAGCCAAGTTGCCGCCCACCGTCACCACTTCCTTGGTTCCGTCAGGAGCTGTCATCGCCCAACTTTGCGACTGTCCGGCCTGAGTGTAGCGCAGGCAGTTGTGAGCAAGCAGGTCGGCCGGATGCTTTGGAATGCCGTGTCGCGCCAGATATGCGGGCGAAGCGCAGATTGCTCTTCGACACAGCGCGAGCCGCCGCGACATCAAGCTGGAGTCTGCCAAACGACCGATGCGCAGCGTCAGATCGAATCCCTCCTCCACCAGATCGACGATCCGATCATTGAGCACCAGGTCGATCTCCACCCCGGGGTGTTGTTCGCTGAAACGGCTGAGCACCGACGGTAAATACCGCACACCAAAAGACACGGGCGCGCTCAGGCGCAGCCTGCCGTGAAGGCTGGTTCGCGATTCCGATGCTCGGTCGGAGGCGTCGTGCAGTTGCCTCAATGGTTCGCGCGTTAGCTCGTAGAATGCCGCACCGGCCTCGGTCAGCGCTTGTCGCCGGGTCGTGCGTTGCAACAGGCGTACCCCCAATCTCCGCTCAAGAGCTTGGATTTGTCGCCCGACCGCCATTCGCGACAGACCAAGCGCCGCGGCTGCCGCCGCCTGACTGCCCAGATCGACGGTTCGAATGAAGGCTTCCAGTTCGGTCAAACGATCCATCAGCGATTGTATCGCTGCCGCGTTACTGTATGTCACAATTTCACGTGATTGTATCAGGCAAGCGCGCGGAATAACTGAGGGAAGCAAAATTCGGAGATCAAAGAGTCATGCAACAGTTCAGCCGTCGCGCCTTTGCGGCAATCTCTCTTGCAGCACCGCTCGTGCTTGCTGCCGCGCGTGCATCGGTCGCCAGACCTCAGTCAGTGCCCCCGGACGTTGAGACGCGCAGCCTGGACGAGCTGCATCGTGCGGCACTCGCGGAAGGCGGAAAGCTTGTGGTGTACGCAGGGGGTGACATTCCGAACGCCTCGGCGGGCCTGGAGCAGGCTTTCAAGAAGCGCTTTCCGGGCATGGACGCCCGCATCATAACAGATCTCAGCAAATTCCATGATGCGCGCATCGACCTGCAACTTGCGCGCGGTCGCCTGGAGGCTGATGTCGCGCACCTGCAGACGCTGCAGGATTTCGAGCGTTGGAAGACACAAGATCAACTCCTCGCCTACAAGCCGCTCGACTGGGACGCCATCGCGCCCGAATATAAGGACCCGGACGCCGCTTTCCACGCAATCAGCGTCGTCGCTTTCAGCAACTCGTTCAATATTACGCTTGTTCCGGAGGCGGACGCGCCACGCGATGCGCTCGACTATCTCGATCCGAAGCTCAAGGGGCGCATCTGTCTCACTTATCCGCACGATGACGATGCTGTGCTCTATCAGTTCGATCGTATCGTCAACGCCCATGGATGGGAGTACATAGATCGCCTGCTGCAGCAGGACGTATTGTGGGTCCGTGGTACTGTGCCGGCGCGCCTAGCGGTGCAGGAGGGTAAGCGAGCCGCGACCTTCACCGCCTCCGGAGCATTTGCGCCGGCAGCTAATAGCCCGCTACGCTTCGCATTGCCTCGGCACGACGTGTTCCACAGCTGGCCGCAGACAGCGGCAATCTTTCGCGAGGCGCAGCACAAAGCCGCAGCACGGCTTTATCTAAGCTGGATGGCCTCGAAAGATGCCACGATTGCCCGGACCGGCCAGTGGTCGGTGCGTCGCGACGTGCCGGTCCCCGGTGGCTACAAGCCGATTTCGGAGTACAATACGGATCCGCTGCGTTTCCAGCTGTTCATGCAGGATCGGACACGCGTCGAACGGCTGAAGACTCAGTTCGAGGAGATGATCGGGCCTGCACTCGGCCCCAATCCGACTGGAGCCAAAGGCGTGTACCTCGTCGACATCTGAAGGCTCGCCGAGTGGGGCCGCTCCTGCAATCTTCTTTTCGGGTGAAGCGTGGCCGATGCCGAAATGGCAGCTTTGCGCGATCAAACTCTCGGAACGGTGGGTTCGGCATTACGGCGACAGTGCACACAACTCTCGACGCGGGGAGTGCCCCATCCGCAACGCTGCTCAAACCCAGTTTGTCCGCCGTCACCGTAGCTCCCCGGTTCGCAATGCGCTATCGGTAGCAAACTAAGGGCGTTCATGGACAGCAGGCCGGGCAGACATCGTGAGTTTCTTCGAGCGTCTCAAGACAGAAG
Source organism: Bradyrhizobium sp. WSM1253 (assembly GCF_000244935.1). Taxonomy (NCBI): domain Bacteria; kingdom Pseudomonadati; phylum Pseudomonadota; class Alphaproteobacteria; order Hyphomicrobiales; family Nitrobacteraceae; genus Bradyrhizobium; species Bradyrhizobium sp. WSM1253. The sequence continues at coordinate 3,557,733 of NZ_JH600073.1, read as the reverse complement.
CATCCGTTGAGTGGCGGGCCTACACCGAGCATCCCTTCACGAACGGATTGGCAGACGGCTCGCTCCCCGAAGCGGCGTTTCGTCACTACCTCGTTCAGGACTATTTGTTCCTCATCGAGTTTGCTCGCGCCTACGCGCTCGCGGTCTACAAGTCGCCAAAACTCGCCGACATGCGTGAAGCAGCGGCCGGACTTTCGGCCATCCTCGATGTCGAGATGAACCTCCACGTGAAGCTCTGTGCCGATTGGGGTCTATCGCCGACCGATCTTGAACATGCTCCTCCGGCGGCCGAGATGCTGGCCTATACACGCTACGTGCTCGACGCGGGAATGCGCGGCGATCTGCTGGCACTCAAGGTGGCGCTTGCCCCCTGCGTGATCGGGTACGCGGAGATCGCAACGCGGCTCGCCTCGCGACCCCTCGCGGACGCCGCGACGAACGCCTATCGCGTTTGGATCGCCGAGTACGCCGGCGCGCCGTACCAGGAGGTCGCTGCCAAAGCGCGGGCGCATATGGAGCATCTCGCCGATCTCTACGCCACGCCGGCGCGAGAGGCAGAACTGATTGCGATCTTCAAGGAAGCCACCAGACTCGAGGCAGACTTCTGGGAGATGGCCTGGCGTGAGGGCCAGCGTGTTCAATAGCCCTTTCAGGCATTGTCTGAGCTTCCCGGCATGAGGTCGCGAGAGCACCGCCGCGCTTGAATCCGGCAGCCCATGCGCTTAAATGCCACTTGGCTGTATTTTTTAGGCGTTTGGCATTACGGCGGACCAATGGCAAAGAACGAGCGGACTGGCAAAGGCGTTGGTTCAACTTCCCGCGGGCTTCGTGCCCCCGGCTCGCTGACCAACAAACAGATCAAGACGATCGCGGCGGCAGCCCTGACCCAGCGACCTGACCGCAAGCCATCATCGAAGCCGACGCACAAATCTCCTCCCGACAAATCGCGCGGGGGGGCGGCAATTGAACGCTTGTTCGCCTCCGAGCAGGACCACACCTATCAACCGCAAGCCGGCGCCATTGTCGTGCAGGGGCATTTCGATGCGGTCACGGGGCTCTCCACCGTCACCGACGCGCCTTCGCTCGGGCTGGGCAGGGGCGGGACGGATGAATCGCAGCCGTCGGCCGAGCTGTTCAATGTCGTTATCGACGCCAACAGCCTGTTTCGCATCGAACCTGCCGCGCTCAAGCGCCTCGCCAATTACAGCGACGACGAAATTCACGCGCTTGTCGTGCCGAAGCGCACACTGGCGCGGCGGCTGTCGGAGGGCGAGCCGCTGACGGTCGAGGAGACCGACAAAGCCGTGCGGCTGGCGCGGGTTGACCGATTGGCCGCCAACGTGTTCGGCGAGCCTGCGAAGGCGCACCGCTGGTTGCGCAAGCCCAAGAAGTTGCTTCGCGGGGAAACGCCACTTGCTTACCTCGCGACGGAGGCGGGCGCGCGCGTCGTCGAAGAGATGCTGCACCGGATCGATCACGGCATCCTTGCGTAAGGATTTGGCGTGAGGATCTGGCGGATCTCCAACTTCGACGATCTGTCTGGCGTGGGCGGCCTCAAGGCCGACGGCCGCTGGCATGATCGCGGCCGGCACGCGGTCTACGCAGCGGATCATCCGGCGTCGGCACTGCTCGAAGTGATGGTGCATCTTGAAATCGATTTCGAGGACCTGCCGACGAGCTACCAACTGCTCGGCATCGACGTGCCGGACGACCTCGCCGTCGAGACGGTGAGCCGGGCCGACATCGAGAGTATATCGCCGGATTGGGCTGACGATCCCAGGGTGAGCCGCGACGTGTTGCGGACCTGGTTCACTGAGGTGCGCACGGCGATGGTGTCGGTGCCATCGGTCATCGTGCCATTCGCGCAAAACTACCTCATCAATCCCAGGCACAAGGACGCGGCGCGCATCCGCGTGGCGCATGTCGCGCGCTATCCCCGTGACCTCAGGCTGTTCGGCCAATGGCCGGCCAACGCTACCTAACCCCCGCCACCACCCACACCACCACCGGCAACGTCACCGCCGCCAGCAGCGTCCCCAGCGCCACCGCGCCCGATACCGGGTTCACCAGCCGCTGATACTGAACCGCGAAGATGTACGCATTCGCGCCGGTCGGCATCGCCGCGAACAGCACGACGACGCCGGCCGCGAGCGGCGGCAGGTCGAGCAGCTTTGCCAGCACGAAGGCGGCCGCCGGCATCGCCAGCAGTTTGAGCGCGCTCATGGCGAGGATGCCGAGCTTCTCGCCCTTGACCTCGAAACGAAAGAGATTGATGCCGAGCGCGATCAGGGCAGCGGGCGATCCCGCCTGCGCCGAGAGCTCGACGGTCCGGTCGACGACCGGATGCAGGCCGAGGCCGGTGAGGCGCCAGACGAGGCCGAAGCCGGACGCGAGCATGATCGGGTTGCGGGAGAGATCGCGCAGCACCGGCAGATCAGCGATGCGGCCGAGGCGGTCTGCTTGCGGTCGACCAGCTCCATCTGCAGCGTGCCGCAGAGCCAGAGCAGCGGCGTGTTCACCGACAGGATCAGCGCCATCGGGCCCGCGGCCTCATTGCCCAGCGCCGAGAGCGTCAGCGGAATGCCGAGCATGACGATGTTGCCGTAGACCGAGCCGATCGCGAACACGACGCCGTCCTCGCGGTCCTCGCGCCGCTTCCGCAGCAGCGCCGAGAGGATGAGCGCCGCGATCCAGGTCAGCGCGAGCGCGCCGTAATAGGCGCCCCACATCCGCCACGGGCTGACGCCGGAGAATTCCGAGACGACGATGGTGCGGAACAGCAGGGCGGGAATGGCGATGCTGAAGGCGAATTCGGAGATGCCCTTATGCGCGGTCTCGGAGACGAAGCGAAACAACACCGCGGCATAGCCGGCCGCGATCAGCGCAAACACCGGCGCGACGATCAGCACGGTGGCCATGCGCGGCTACGACCCCATCTCGATGATCCGGCGCGCCATGCGCACATTGGCATAGTCGATCATCTTGCCGTCGAGCGTCACCGCGCCCTGGCCCTGCGCCTCGGCCTGCTCCATGGCCTCGACCACCCGCCGCGCGTGCGCGAGCTCGGTTTCGGAGGGGACGAACGCCCGCAGCGTGGGCTCGATCTGGTCGGGATGGATCACCTGCTTGCCGTCAAAACCCATCGCCGCCGCCTTGAGCGCGCTGCTTTCGGTCAGTCTGGCGTCCCGGAACGCGCCGCAAGGGCCGTCGATGGCGCGCAGGCCGAACGCGCGCGCGGCCACCAGCAGGCGCATCATCGGATAGGCGAACAGATCGAGCGGGGCGTAGGCATAGCCGCTCTCGGCGGAGCCGACGTGGCGATAGCCGTCCGGCGACGCGCCGATTTCCGAGGAGCGGGCCCCGATCGACGCCGCGAAATCGCCGACACCGAGATGAAGGGCGGCGACGCTGTCGTGCGCGGCGGCGAGCGCGTCGACATTGACGAGACCCAGCGCGGTCTCGATCAGCAGTTCGAGGGCCACAGGCGAGGGGCGACCAGGCGCGGCCGCGCGCAGCTGATCGGCAATGGCGGCGATGTCGCTCGCGCGCTCCGCCTTCGGCACGATCACCGAATCCAGCCGGGGCAGCGCAGCGAGCTTACGGATCTCCTGCGCGATGAAGGGGCTGTCGACGGCGTTGAGCCTGACAGCGACGACCTTGCTGCCCCAATCCAGAGAAGATAACGACCCCGCAGCTTCCTCCAGCGCCGCGCTCTTCTCGGACGGCGGCACCGCGTCTTCGAGATCCATGAACACCGCGTCCGCGGCCGAGCCAGCAGCCTTGGCGACGAGACGGGAGCGATGCGCGGGAACGGCCAGATAGACCCGCGTCGGCCGCTGAGGGGCCATCGTCATGTCTCCTTTGCGAGATCGAGCTCGCTGAGGATGGATTGGTTGTGCTGCCCGACGTCAGGCACCGCATCCATCCGAGGCGACAGGCCGGGAATGGTGAGAGCCGGCAGGAAGCTCATCACCGGGCCGCGCGGAGATCCCACCGTTTGCACCCGGGAGCGGGCGCGGAGCTGCTCGTGCTCCAGGAACGCCTCGACCGAATTCAGATGCGCATTGGCGATCGAGGCCTCGTCGAGCAGCCGCAGCACCTCGTCACTGGTCATCGCGGCAAAACGCTGCTCGATATGGACCTGCAGATCGTCCCTGTTCTGCATGCGCAGCGGATTGGTGCGGAAGCGGGGGTGGTCGGCAAAGGCGGCATCGCCAAGCACGATGGCGCACAGCGATCGCCATTCCCGGTCGTTCTGGATGCCGAAGAAGATCGTGTTGCCGTCGCCGACGCGGAAAGGGCCATACGGCGCTATCGTGGCGTGCTTGGCCCCGGTTCGCGGCAGCGGCCGGCCTGTACTTGCCGTGTAGAAGGCGGGATAGCTCATCCAGTCCGTAATGGAATCGAACAGCGAGGCCTGGAAGGCGGTGCCCTTGCCGGTGCGCTCGCGGCGATACAGCGCCATCAGCACGCCGTTGAGGATGTACATGCCGGTGGCGATATCGACCACCGAAAGCCCGACCTTGGCAGGCTCCGCCTCGGTGCCGTTGATGGCGAGGACGCCGGCCTCGCACTGCACCAGGAGATCGTAGGCCTTCTTGTCGCTGTAGGGTCCGCCCGCGCCATAGCCCGAAACGTCGCAGGCGATGATGCGGGGAAATTTCCGCAGCAGCGATGCGGCATCGAGGCCGAGCCGCTCCGCCGCGCCGGGCGCCAGGTTCTGGATGAAGACGTCGGCCTGCGGCAGCAGGGCGTCGAGCACCTCCTGGCCTTCGGGGCTTTTGATGTCGATGGCGAGGCTCTCCTTCGACCGGTTGGTCCAGACGAACTGGCTCGACATCCCGTTCATCACGTGATCGTAGTCGCGGCAGAAATCGTCATCGCCCGGCCGTTCGATCTTGATGACGCGCGCGCCCCAGTCCGCAAGATGCCGGCTGGCAAGAGGAGCCGCAATCGCCTGCTCGAGCGAGACCACCGTCACGCCGGACAGCGGCAGCTCCGCCTCACTTCGCTCCATGCAATCGTCTCCGCTCCCGCTCACGCTTTTGTCCAGCGCAGGAGACAAGCCGACCACCCCACGCACGTTCTGTGATGATGGCATCATGCTCCTGTTTTGCCCGACGAGTCAAATCTAATTTCGTAAAATCCGCAAATCGCGATCCGCAAAGTTCAATCGCCACATGGACTTGGCTACTGTGCATGGGGTTGTTTTCGCGTTTTTTGTTTTAGGGGCCCTGTTGCCGAGACCGCACACGTCGCGGCTTTCGCATCTCGCCTCGGTTGCCAACGAACGCCCGTTCACCCACTATCGCCTCCGACTCGACATTTGGGGGGATCGATGCCGGCGTTCCGCTTTAAGAAATCTTTCGCTGCTGCGATCACGGGGATCGCCCTGGCCGTCCTGATCCACCCGGGTGAAGGCTTTGCCTACTCCCAGGAGGAGCAGCAGGCCTGCACCCCTGATGCGATGCGGCTGTGCGGCGAGTTCGTTCCGAACGTCGACGCCATCACCGCCTGCATGATCCAGAAGAAGTCGCAGCTCTCGCCGCAGTGCCGGGTGTTCTTCCGGCCGGGGCCGGAGCCGGGCATGGCGGCCGCGCCCCGCGCCGGCAAGCCGACCAGCATTGCGCCCAAGAGCTCGGCCCGGACGGCGAAGAAGAGCACCAAGCCGGCCAAGAAGAAGAAATCCAGCGAAGGCTGAACGCGGACACCGCGTTCCCTCTTTGAAACTCGATCATGCCCGGGCCAAAGCGCGCAGTGCGTTTGAAGTCCCGGGCATTTGCGTGTCCGGCTCCTCGTTCGCTGTCGCCTTGAGTCAAACTGACCCAGGCATCAGCCCCACACCAGCCACCGGACTCGTTTTGTTCGCCTCCGATTGCGGACGCTTGCGACAAGGCGGGATGGAAACGGTTAGCGAAGCGGTTTGCGCGGCGAAGTTGCATTCCCCTTCGTCCCGCAGCGCCGCGCACGCAGCAGTGTGACTCAAAAGCCAACGCGCTTTGTTATTTCATGGCGCCAGCATAACTTATGATAAATTTTTCTTTCCCGAATCACCGCGGTGATTCATTTTCGCCGCCTGGGGTCAATCTGGAGGCAGAGGTATGAACGTTATTGTTTTTGCATCGCGTAAAGGTGGCTCAGGCAAGAGTACGCTGGCCGCGCATCTCGCCGCGCAGATCAAGGCGACCAAGCCGATCCTGCTCGTCGATGCGGATCCGCAAGGCTCGCTCACGCTGTGGCACAAGCTGCGTGGCACCAACGAACCGCCGATCAAGTCCGCGGTGAACTCGGTCAGCGGCATCGTCTCCGCGGCCAAGCGCGACGGTTATGAATGGGTGTTGATCGACACGCCGCCGAACCTCTCGGCCGTCGTCGACGACGCCATCCGCAATGCCACCATGGTGGTGATCCCCGCCCGTCCCGGCGTGTTCGACGTCAACGCGGTGCAGGAAACCATCCAGATGTGCCGCGCGGCGCGCAAGCCCTACGCGGTCGTGCTCAACGGTGCGCCGGCGCGCCGCGACGAGTCCGAAAGCCCGATCGTCACCATTGCCCGCGAGGCACTGGCGAAGTTCCGTGCTCCGGTGTGGGGCGGCCAGATCACCAACCGTTCGGATCTGCTGATGGCGCTGAGCCACGGCGAGGGCGCGCGGGAATATCAGGCCGAGAGTCGTGCGGCTCAGGAAATCGCAAGGCTGTGGGCGGCGATCGAACGTTCGGTAAAGGCTATTCGCGGCACGGCGTCGGCGTCCGGCGCAATGCACAAGCAGGCGGCGTAATTTTTCATAAATCATTCCCCGGACGAAAAACGCGCGGACATCCGCGCGTTTTGCGTTTCTGGAGATCGCTGTGGAGGCTATGCCACCATCAGCATGTAGAACACGATCACCGGCGACAAAGTGAGGATCACTGACCAGATGCCGGCGGCCCAGAGAATGTCCTCGGTGGTGAAGCCCTGCTGTCCAGCGTCGTAATGCGACGCCATTTCGTTATGACTATTCACAAACGCCCCCGCGATTTCTTCGCTTATGGGCATGAACGCTACACGGGATGATTTAAAAATCCGGGTCGCAGTTTCGCGCGCTTTCGAACACAGGTGCTACCACGGGTTAACCATCCCGACCCGCGCTTGCATCACGCCAGCCAGACTCGAAACACCAGCACCGGCATCAGGCCGAGCATCACCGCCCAGAAGCCAAACGACGACACCACCAGAATTCCCCGCAAGAAATCAGCCGACGCGAACATGTCTGCCGCCGTCGGGCGGATGCGCTGCCCCATGATCGTTCCCCCATTTGAAAAGACTTTGAATGAAGACGATAGGCGCGTTTGCGTAAACGAGCCGTGGATGCGCCATGCGGCAGCAGCGAAGGCCGTTGGCGCGCGGTTAACCAAGCACTCCGCTCTCTCACTCCCTCTCCCCGTTCTTACGGGGAGAGGGTGGGGTGAGGGGCTATCAGCTACGCCGCGACTTGCGTCCGCCGTTCGATCTCGCGGTCGAGCTGGACGGCGAGTTCGCTGCCGATCTCGATCATCGGCAGGCGCACTTCGGGGCTGTCGATCAGGCCCGTGCGCCACAGCCAGTATTTTGCCGGTGCGGGACTGGGCTCGGTGAACAACAGCCGCGTCAGGTCCGCGACCTCCTGCCAGCGCGCCAGCGCCGCATCGTGATTGCCGCGCTTCAGCTCGGCATGGACAGCCGCAAATGTCGCGGTCTCGAGATGGGCTGACAGCACGATGCCGCCGTCGGCGCCGTCGCTGAGCGCGTCGAAATAATTCGCATCCTCGCCGGTCAGCACGCGAAAGTCCGCAGGACGGTCGCGCAGCAACGCGATGGATTGCTCGCGGCTTGCGCCGCAATCCTTCAGGCCGATGATGTTCGGATGCCCGGCAAGCCGCAGCAGCGTCTGGTTGGTGATGTTGACCGAGGTGCGATAGGGAATGTTGTAGAGCGCGAGCGGCCAGGCGGCGTGATCGGCGAGCGCCTCGAAATGCGCCAGCAACCCGCGCTGCGACGGCCGCACATAATACGGGCTTGCGATCAGATAACCGTCGATCGGCCAGTCCGCGGTCGCGTCGAGACGCTCCTTCAGCCGCGAGGTGTCTGCGCCTGACAGTCCGAGGCAGATCGGAATCTTGCTGTGGCCGGTGGTCAGCTCGTCGCGCACGATGGCGACGAGGCGTTCGAGCTCGGCGTCGCGCAGCGTCATGCCTTCACCGGAGGTCGCCCCCAGGATGAAGCCGTCGACAGCCTGTCCGCTGTAATGCCGTGTCAGCCGGCGCAGCGACCTCTCGTCGAGGGCGCCGTCGCGAAATGGCGTCACCAGCGGCAGCCAGAGCCCGTGCAAATGTTCCTGTAGTCCGGTCATGTTCCATCTCCTTCTCGGGAAAAATCCTGAGACGAGGGCACATGAAAAAACCCCGTCCAGGCGGCGGGGTTTTCGAAGTTTCGGCTCGCGATGACGAAGGCTGTTAGCGCGTGCAAAAATCCGAGGTCCCCAGATGGGGGCCTTTTTTCGAGGCGATTGCCTGCGACGAGCTTACGCACGACTTCGTGATCATTTGCAAATCATGCGGGGTAAGCATGGAACTGTCAATACACGTGGAGGGCGAAGGCCGAATCCGCCAAAAAAAAGCCGGGCTCGATCGAGCCCGGCTTAAGGTATTGGCCACGTGAGGCCGACACAATCACCTTCCAAGAGGGATTACTGAACTCCCGCGCCACTGGAGGAGGGGGACAAATGCGCAACGCGAAGGCTCAGCGTGAAAAGATTATGGGCTAGCTTCGCGCCATGCATCAAGCGTCCAAGCCGCATGTCAGACATGCGGAAATCAGGACGGCCAACGCTGCGCCTTGCTCACCACGAAGTCGCGGAACACTTGCACGCGCGCGACCGTCTTCAGCTCTTCCGGATAAACAAAATACGTATCGAGCTGGATCGAATCCGATTCGCCGAACAGCTGCACGAGGCGGCTCTGTTCTTCGATCAGATAGTCGGGCAGCGCGGCAATGCCGAGGCCCTGCTGACAGGCGCGGACGAGGCCGAGAATGTTGTTGACCCTGAAATAGGCCTCGCGCGGACCCGAGCCGTTGCGCCCCGCTTCGACCAGCCAGTTGCGGTTCTGAAGATGCGGCGCGAAGTTGCCGTCGGAGAGCGTGATGATGCGGTGGGAGTCGAGCTCCTCCAGCGTGCGCGGCGTGCCGAAGCGCTTGATGTAATCGGGCGAGCAATAGGCGTGGAAGCCCATCGCGAACAGCTTGCGCTGGATGAGATCCGGCTGCGTCGGCTTGCGGGTGCGGATCGCGACATCGGCCTCGCGCATCGACAGGTCGAGCTCCTCGTCTGTGACGATCAGCGAAATCCGGATTTCCGGATAGAGCGCGGTGAATTCGCCGAGCCTGGGGATCAGCCAGTTGATGCCGACGCCGGGCGTGGTGGTGATCTTGAGATCGCCGCTCGGCCGCTCGCGGCTGTCGGTCAGTTTGGCGCGCGCCGCCTGCAGCTGCATGAACACGTCATGGGCGGTGCGGAACAGGAGGTCGCCCTGTTCGGTGAGGATCAGGCCGCGGGCGTGGCGGTGGAACAGCGAGACCGAAAGCTCCTGCTCCAGTGCCGAGACCTGGCGTGACACCGCCGATTGCGACAGGCCGAGCTGCTCGCCCGCGTGCGTGAAGCTGCCCGCTTCCGCCGCGGCGTGAAACACCTTCAGCTTGTCCCAGTCCATATCCGTAAATCCGTCGCGTGTTCTTGCCATGATGTCTATTCCGCTGCCGCGCGCTCGCTGGCGCGCAGGGCCAAAAATCGTTCCGCCTCGAGCGCTGCCATGCAGCCGAGGCCGGCCGCCGTGACCGCTTGACGATAGGTCTCGTCGGCGACGTCGCCGGCGGCGAACAGGCCGGGGACCGAGGTGGCGGTCGAGTTCGGGGCGACCTCGACATAGCCCGACGGTTTCAGCTTGATCTGGCCGGCCACGAGCTCGGTCGCCGGGGCATGCCCGATGGCGACGAAGACGCCGTCGGTCGGCACATCGGTCAAGGCGCCGGTCTTGACGTTCTTCAGTCGAACATGGGTGACCTTGTTCGGGTTCTCGGTGCCGCAGATCTCGTCGACGGCTGAGTCCCAGACCACTTTGATCTTCGGGTGCTTGAACAGACGCTCCTGCAGGATGCGTTCGGCGCGGAAGTGATCGCGACGATGCACGATGGTGACCTGCGAGGCATGGTTGGTGAGGTACAGGGCTTCCTCGACCGCGGTATTGCCGCCGCCGACCACCACGACTTCCTTGTTGCGATAGAAAAAGCCGTCACAGGTGGCACAGGCCGACACGCCGCCGCCCTGGAATTTCGCTTCGGACGGCAGCCCGAGCCAGCGCGCCTGGGCGCCGGTGGCGAGGATCACGGTGTCGGCGAGATAGACGTCGCCGCTATCGCAGGTCAGGCGAAAGGGGCGCTGCGAGGTGTCGAGCTTGGTCACCAGATCGGTCTTGATCTGGGTGCCCACATGCAGCGCCTGCTTCTCCATCTGCTCCATCAGCCAGGGGCCCTGGATCACGTCGGCGAAACCGGGATAGTTCTCGACGTCGGTGGTGATGGTCAGCTGGCCGCCCGCCTGGATGCCCTGGATCAGGATCGGCTCGAGCATCGCGCGTGCGGCGTAGATCGCCGCCGTGTAGCCGGCGGGGCCGGAGCCGATGATGACGACCTTTGCATGGACAGCGGCGGACATTTCGACAGATGCCTTTCACGGGGGACTGCAGCGCGGGCGCGGAACGTGCCGGGAGGCCTCGCGGAGGCGCTGAAATATCAGAGGTAATCTAAGCCTTCTGGTGAGCTATGCAAGAATTGCATTCCCTGTCGGCGGATTTTTCCAACAGGGAACAAAAGTCGATTGCGCTGCACGCGCAATAAAATTGCGCCGAGTGCGCGGTCTGGGCTATGAGGATTGCGACAGACCCACCAATACCGCCGCAAAGGCCAGGAGTTCCAATCACGTGTCGCGGAACCTAGACGAGATCGACCTGAAAATTCTCACCGAGATTCAGGCCGACGGTCGAATCACGAATGTCGAGCTGGCCAAGCGGGTCGGCATTTCGCCCCCGCCCTGCCTGCGCCGAGTCCGGGCGCTGGAGGAGGAGGGGTATATCCACGGCTACCGCGGGCTTCTGGACGCACGCAAGCTCGGCTTCGACGTCACGGTATTTGCCGCAGTGCACCTCTCCAGCCAGGCCGAGGCGGATTTACGCGCCTTCGAGGAGTTCGTCCGCGCCGAGCCGCTGGTGCGCGAGTGCTGGATGTTGTCCGGCGAGGTCGATTTCATCCTGAAATGCGTCGCGCCCGACATGGCCACCTTCCAGGATTTCGTCACCCATTTGACTGCCGCTCCACACGTCCGCAACGTGCGAACCTCGCTGGTGCTGCACAATTCGAAATACGAGGCGGCCGTGCCGCTGGACGTGAGGGGACGAAGGTAGCGCCTCCTCCGTCACTGCCAGCAACACGCAGCAACAAAAAAGGCCGCGCAGTGCGCGGCCTTTTTCAAATCACACGCAACGGCAAATCGCTACCGCCACTCCACCTTGGTGATCTCATAAGCCTTGGCGCCGCCGGGTGCATTGACCTCGACGGTTGAGCCCTTCTTCTTGCCGATCAGCGCGCGCGCGAGCGGCGAGGTGATAGAGATGCGGCCCTTCTTGGCGTCGGCCTCGACCTCGCCGACGATCTGCCACACCGTCTTCTTCTCGGTGTCCTCGTCGACCAGTGTCACGGTGGCGCCGAACTTGATGGTGTCACCGGACAGCTTCGAGATGTCGATGATGTCGGCGCGCGCGAGCTTGTCCTCGAGCTCGGCGATGCGGCCTTCATTGTGGGACTGCTCTTCCTTCGCGGCGTGGTATTCCGCGTTCTCCGACAAGTCTCCGTGCGAGCGCGCCTCGGCGATATGCTCGATGATCCGCGGACGGTCCTCCGACTGGCGCTTCTTCAGTTCTTCCCCGAGCGCGGCAAAGCCGCCCGCTGTCATCGGTACCTTTTCCATCTCTTCTCTCGTCCTTCGGTCGCGCGCGCCCTGACATGTCAGCGCGCACGCAACTTGATTCGTCAGTTCTGTCCGGGGGCTCAACGCGCGTGCCGCCGAACGTTCATATGGGCTTGGCGCCGGAACAGAACAACCTTATGGCCGGACAGTTCCTCCGGCCATAGTGGCTTCATCGCCAATCACTTAGCGGAAGGTTGGGCCTCCCGCTCGCGATCAGGTTTCCGAAAAGTAGCTCTGCAGGGTCCGAACCTCAAGGTCCCCGCCCAGATAGGCGCGGATGCCCTGCGCGGCCGCCACGGCCCCGGAAAGAGTGGTGTAATACGGCACTTTATGCAAGAGGGCCGCGCGCCGCAGAGAACGGCTGTCGGCGAGCGCCTGCGGCCCTTCGGTGGTGTTGAAGACGAGCTGGACGTCGCCATTGGTGATGGCGTCGACGATGTGCGGCCGGCCCTCCAGCACCTTGTTCACCTTCTCGGTCGGGATGCCCTGGTCGGTCAGGAAGCGGGCCGTGCCCGACGTCGCCAGCACCTTGAAGCCGAGCGAATGCAGCTCGCGGACGGCCTCGGTGATGCGCGTCTTGTCGCTTTCGCGGACCGAGACGAACACCGTCCCCTTGCGCGGCACCCGTGTGCCGCCGCCGAGCTGGCTCTTGGCGAACGCCACCGCGAAGGAGCGGTCGATGCCCATGACCTCGCCGGTCGAGCGCATCTCGGGGCCGAGCACGGTATCGACGCCGGGGAAGCGGGCAAACGGAAATACCGATTCCTTCACGCCGACATGATCGAAGTTCGCCTTCTTCAGCTTGAAATCGGCAAGCTTCTCGCCGGCCATGACGCGCGCCGCGATCTTCGCGACCGGCGTGCCGACCACCTTGGCGACAAAGGGCACCGTGCGCGAGGCGCGCGGATTGACTTCGAGCACGTAGATCTCGCCGTCTTTGATGGCGTATTGCACGTTCATCAGGCCGACGACGTCGAGGCCGAGCGCCAGCTCGCGGGTCTGCCGCTCCAGCTCCTCGATCATCTTGTCGTCCAGCGAGTGCGGCGGCAGCGAGCAGGCGCTGTCGCCGGAATGGATGCCGGCTTCCTCGATGTGCTCCATGATGCCGACGATGAAAGTGTCCTTGCCGTCGCAGAGGCAGTCGACGTCGATCTCGGTCGCATCGGACAGATAGCGGTCGAACAGCAGCGGGTTCTTGCCGAGAACGGTGTTGATCTGGCCGGTCTTGTCGTTCGGGTAGCGCGCCTTGACGTCTCCCGGCACCAGCTCCGGCAGCGTGCCGAGCAGGTAATCGCTGAGCTGGTTCTCCTCGCGGATGATTTGCATCGCGCGGCCGCCGAGCACGTAGGACGGGCGCACCACCAGCGGCAGGCCGAGATCGGTTGCGACCAGGCGCGCTTGCTCGACCGAATAGGCGATGCCGTTCTTGGGCTGCTTCAGCCGCAGCTTGTCGAGCACCCGCTTGAATCGGTCGCGGTCTTCCGCAAGATCGATGGCGTCGGGCGAGGTGCCGAGGATCGGCACTTCGGCGGCTTCCAGCGCGCGCGCGAGCTTGAGCGGGGTCTGGCCGCCGAACTGCACGATCACGCCGTGCAGCGTACCGTTCGTGCGTTCCTTCGCGATGATCTCCAGCACGTCCTCGGCGGTGAGCGGCTCGAAATAGAGCCGGTCGGCCGTGTCGTAGTCGGTGGACACCGTCTCCGGGTTGCAGTTGACCATGATGGATTCGTAGCCGGCGTCGTGCAGCGCGAAACAGGCGTGACAGCAGCAATAGTCGAATTCGATGCCCTGGCCGATGCGGTTCGGTCCGCCGCCGAGGATGATGACCTTCTTCTTGTCGGACGGCGAGCTCTCGTCCGCAGGCGTGCCCGCGAACGGCGCCTCATAGGTCGAGTACATGTAGGCGGTGGGCGAGGCGAACTCGGCCGCGCAGGTGTCGATGCGCTTGTAGACCGGGCGAACGCCGAGCGCGTGGCGCTTCGCCGTGACCTCGGCCTCCGTCGTCTCCGCGATCACCGCGAGCCGGGCATCGGAGAAGCCCATGGCCTTGAGCGTGCGCATGCCGAAGGCGTTGCCCGGCAGGCCGTTCTTGCGGACCTTCGCTTCCATGTCGACGATGCCGCGCATCTCGCTGAGGAACCACGGATCGATCTTGCAGGAATTGAAGATCTCCTCGTCCGACCAGCCGAGCCGCATCGCCTGGGCGACCTGGAGTAGCCGGTTCGGCGTCGGCGTGCCTAGCGCAGCGCGGATCGCATTCTTGTCGTCGTCGCGACCGAGACCTTCGATCTCGATCTCGTCGAGGCCGGTGAGTCCGGTCTCGAGCCCGCGCAAGGCCTTCTGAAGGCTTTCCTGGAAGGTGCGGCCGATCGCCATGACTTCGCCGACCGACTTCATCGACGTGGTCAGCGTGGTGGAGGCACCGGGGAATTTCTCGAAGGCGAAACGCGGCACCTTGGTGACGACGTAGTCGATCGTCGGCTCGAACGAGGCCGGCGTGGCGCCGCCGGTGATGTCGTTGGCGATTTCGTCGAGCGTGTAGCCGACCGCAAGCTTGGCGGCGACCTTTGCGATCGGAAAGCCGGTGGCTTTCGAAGCCAGGGCGGAGGAACGCGACACGCGCGGATTCATCTCGATGACGACCATGCGGCCGTCTTCCGGGTTGACGCCGAACTGCACGTTGGAGCCGCCGGTCTCGACCCCGATCTCGCGCAGCACCGCAAGCGAGGCGTCGCGCATGATCTGGTATTCCTTGTCGGTCAGCGTCAGCGCCGGCGCCACCGTGATGGAATCGCCGGTGTGCACGCCCATCGGATCGAGATTCTCGATCGAGCAGACGATGATGCAATTGTCTTTCTTGTCGCGCACCACCTCCATCTCGTACTCTTTCCAGCCGAGCACGGATTCTTCGATCAGCACTTCGTTGGTAGGAGACGCATCCAGGCCGCGCTCGATGATGTCGAGGAACTCTTCCTTGTTATAGGCAATGCCGCCGCCGGTGCCGCCCATGGTGAAGGAGGGGCGGATGATCGCGGGCAGGCCGATCTCGGACAACGCCATCAGCGCCTGGCCGAGCGCATATTCCTGGTAGCGCTTGCGGCGGTCGCTCTCGCCGAGCGTCCACTGCCGCTCGAGCTCTGCGAGCGCCGCGCCCGAGGCCTTCGCGCGATCGGCCTGGTACTTGTCGCGGAAGGACTTCTTCAGGGCGGAGGCGTTGGCGAGCCGCGACTTCGGTGTCTCGAGCCCGATCTTGGTCATGGCCTCGCGGAACAGCTGACGGTCTTCGGCCTTGTCGATCGCGTCCGCGGTGGCGCCGATCATCTCGACGTCATACTTTTCGAGCGTGCCTTGCTGGCGCAGCGACAGCGCGCAGTTCAGCGCGGTTTGTCCGCCCATGGTCGGCAGCAGCGCGAAGCCGCCGGGAATGACGTGACGTTCCTTCTCGATGATTTTTGCGACGATCTCGGGCGTGATCGGCTCGATATAGGTCGCATCGGCCAATTCCGGGTCGGTCATGATGGTGGCCGGATTGGAATTGACGAGGACGATGCGATAGCCCTCTTCCTTCAGCGTCTTCACCGCCTGGGTGCCCGAATAGTCGAACTCGCAGGCCTGGCCGATCACGATGGGACCGGCGCCGATGATCAGGATGGTGGTGATGTCTGTACGTTTGGGCATCAACTCTCGCCGAAGTGGAATTTGGGCACAAAAAAAGGGCGCGCCTGCTGCGCGTCCCTTTGGCCGAGAGCGCGGTGGTCCCCCCTCGCGCGCGGGGTGGGTCTTAGACCAGTTTTCGGGGCGGCGAAACCCCGAAAAACGCCCATCAACCGGCAATTTTGACCGGTTTTGGCCGGGCCTGCCAGCCCCGGGCGAGATGGACCAGAAGAGCCGCCGAAACGCTCAATCCGCCGACCCAGCCGAGATCGGCCGGGCTCCACGCCGCAAGCACGGCGCCGCCCAAGGCACCGCCGATCGCAAAGCCGAGATACATGGCCGAGGCGTTGAGCGAGAGCGCGATCATCGAGGCCTGCGGCTCGATCCGGATGATGCTGGCGACCTGGGCCGGGTAGAACGCCCATCCCGAGATGCCCCAGAGGAAGATCGCGCCCAGCACCGCATAATGGGCCTGTCCCGGCATCAGCTTCAGGACCAGCGAATGCAGGATCAGCGCGCTGGCCATGCCGGCAAGCCCGAGACCTGCTGTGGCGAGCGTGCCGAGCCGGTCGGCCAGGACGCCGCCGAGCATGTTCCCGATCGCGGCGGCGCCGCCGAACACCAGCAGCGCGAGGCTGATCTGCGACGCATCAAATCCAAGACCGCGCAGCGGGACCGCGAAATAGGTGAACACTGTGAAGCCGCCGAGCGCCCATAAGATCGTGATCAGAAGCGCCGTCAGGACATTGCGGTGACGCGCCACCGCCAGCCGATCGCTGAGCGAGGCCGTGTTGCGGGGCAGGCCGCGGGGCAGGCCGAGCAGGAGGCCGGCGAGCGCAACGGCACCGATCAGGGCGACCATGGCAAAGGTCGCGCGCCAGCCGAGCATGCTGCCGACGAGATTGCCGAGGGGAACGCCGATGACGGTCGCAACCGTGAGGCCCGAGGTGACGAGTGCCACCGCGCGGCCGCGTCGCTCCGGCGCGGCGACGGCCACGGATACGGCCAGCGCGGTCGGCATGCACAGCCCGGAGCCCAGCGCCATCAGCATGCGCGAGGCCAGCAGCAGGGCGTAATTCGACGCCACCATCGCCGCGAGGTTTCCGGCGATGAAGGTCGATAGCGCCAGGGCCAGCACGGTGCGGCGGTCGATATTGTTCAGCGTCACCGCCAGGATCGGGGAGCCGACCGCATAGGTGAGAGCATAGGCCGTGACCAACTGGCCGGCGGCGGGGACTGAAATCGCCAGGTCGGTGGCGATCGACGGCAAAAGCCCTGCAATGACAAAGCCTTCCGTGCCGATCGCAAAGGCCGCCAAGGCCAACCAGAATACGCTCATCCGAGAAATCCCGATGTTCAACGTTTATTGAACTATCGATGGGACGGGGTCAGGAGTCAATTGGTTCAAGAACTATTGAACATCGAGGCGATTTCACTATGATCCTCAGACCATGAGCCGCACGCCTCCCCACCCCACCCGCGAGCAGATCGAACTGCCGATGGTTCTGGATTGCCTGAGCGACCCGATCAGGTTGACGATTGTGTATCAGCTCGCGCAGCAGGAACGTGTCAGCGGCGAGCTGTGCTGCGGCGATTTCAACGGGCTCGCGGGCAAATCAAACCTCGCCTATCACTTCGCCAAGCTGCGCGAATGCGGCCTGATGCAGACCCGCGTCGCCGGCACCAACCGCTTCGTGCGGCTGCGCCGCGAGGATCTGGACGCACGTTTTCCGGGCCTGCTCGATGCCGTCATCGCCTCCGCGGCAAAGGATGCCGACCGGCTGCGACTCTTGCCTGAATGTGAAGTGGTCGAGGCGGAGTGAGGATTGGTCGGCCAGTCCGTCTACGCATGCGCTTCGCTCCAGCTACGCCGGACACGCTTCGCCCTTCGCCCTTCGCCCTTCGGGCTTCGCGTGGCGGCGCCACGCGTAGCCCCCGCAGGGGCGAAGCGTGGAGACCCGGCCTGGATTTGAACCAGGATAAAGAGCGATGCATCGCCCTCGCGTAGACACTTCCGCCACCGGGCCGCGGCGATCATTGCCGATCAGGGTGCGACAAGCCACCTCAGGCAGACGTTATGCTTAACGAACCCAGGAAACTCACCGAACCCAAGAAACTTACCGAACCAACGGCGGCCGCGCGACGAACGTCATGCGCCAGCGATTGTGGCCGATATTGCGGTGAGCGCGCTGGACCGCGAAGCCGGCTATCTTGAGCTTGGCGGTGATCTCCTCCTCACTGTAGCGCTGCAGCCCGATGCGCGTGCGCAGATGACGGTAATCCGACAGTGCGGTGCTGATCAGCCCGATCAGCGCATCTTTCAAAAAGCCGTGACGCAGGCCGAAGCTGAGCAGCGCCGTGACGTCCCTGAACATGCCGACATTGGGCTGGAGGATGTCGCCGAGCACGAGCTTGCCGGAGGGCTTTAGGATACGCCGGAAATTGAGGAGCGCGGTGTCGAGCTCGTCCGGCGTCATGTATTGCGCGACCGAGTTCATCACGACGAGATCGATCGACTGCTCCTGCATGTTGTGGACGTCGTCGAGCGAGCGGACGCGGATTTTCGTGTTCGGGGCAAAGCGCGCGATCAACCGGCCGCGCACGCCGGGCGCGGGCTCGGCGAGGATCAGCTTTCCACAGGCCGCAGCGACCTCGCTCGCCGACAGCGCCTCGCCGCAGGCATAGTCGAGCACGGTCGCCTCGGGCGAAGAGATGTAGCCGATAATGTCCCGCGCGATAATCTGGAAGTGCAAGTCGCGATGCAGCTTGCTGACATAGATCGTGTGCGTCGAGTCGTAATAGTCGATCCAATCGTCCATGGTCGTCGAGGGTCCCGGCCAAACGGTTCCGATGCAGGAACCGGCGCTGCCCGCCTGCGTTAGGGGTGCGGCGGCGCGCCGTCAATGTCCGCGTCCTAACAGGAAGGTTTCCCGTGAGCAAAGCCCCACAAAAGGTCTCGCCCGACCTCGACACACCCACCGATCTGTCGTCCCAGGCGGTCAACAAGGTTTCGGAGGCGCTCAACGTGCTTCTGGCCGATGCGTTCGCGCTGTATCTGAAGACCAAGAATTTCCACTGGCATATCAGCGGCCGGCATTTCCGCGACTATCATTTGCTGCTCGACGAACAGTCCGACCAGATTTTCGCCACCACCGACCAACTCGCCGAGCGCGTCCGCAAGATCGGCGGTACCACGCTGAAATCGATCGGGCAGATCGCCAAGCTCCAGACCATCAAGGACAACAACGAAGATTATGTCCCGCCGCGCGAGATGCTGCGCGAGCTGATGCAGGACAACAAGCATGTCGCCGCGGCAATGCGCAAGGCACACGAGGTCTGCGACGACGCCGGTGACGTCGCCAGCGCCAGCATCCTCGAAAACTTCATCGACGAGACCGAGCGCCGCACCTGGTTCCTGTTCGAAGCCACGAGACAGGAAGGTGCGAACGAGGCGTAGGATAGGTCGTAGGGTGGATTAGCCGCAGGCGTAATCCACCGCCTCTGCCTCCGCGGAAACAGAAGAGGTGGGTTACGCTTCGCTAACCCACCCTACTGCAACGTCTTTGTAGCTACCGCCACAACCGCATCAGCGCGCCATTCTTGCCCGTCACCGGATCGGCCGGCGGCAGCGCGACCTTTGGAATCGTCTTCAGCGCCTTGGCGTGGTTCTCCGGCGTTGCGCGGGTGACCTCCATCTTCGCGCCCGGCGGATAGGCGCCGATCACACAGAAATCCGCGCTCGCCTTAATGCGTTGGTGACCTGTGCCGGCGGGCAGGATCGCGACGTCGCCGGCCTTGATCTCCAGCTCCTGGCCGTGGTCGCCGCCGAAGCGAACGCGGGCGCTGCCACGCGCAACGCCGAGCACCTCGTGCACCGTCGCATGATAATGCAGATAATCGAAGACGCCATTGCGCCACGTGCTGCCCCAGCCGTTCGCTTCGAACAAGCGTTCGATTGTCTCTTCCGGCTGTCTGGAATCAAGCTTCACTGCGGCCTGGTAGACCAGGAAGGGGAGGATATTGTTCGGCACGAGCCCGTCATCCTCAAACACGATGGCGAGCGGCTCGGCATTGTCGCGGACGACGGACATAAGGGCTCCTGCGTGAGCGTAGCAGGGATCAACGACAGGAATTGAGCGGCGTTCCTCGTTCCGCTGTCATTCCGGGTTCGCGCTGCGCTGCGCCCCGGAACGACAAAAGCCCGGGAGAAGACCCGGGCTCGATGTCGTCATAGCAGTTGCAGGAGAGCGCGCGCCTTACGCGCTCTTGTTCTGCCGCATCAGGTCCGCAAACCGCTGGAACAGATAGTGCGAGTCGCGCGGACCCGGTGAGGCCTCGGGGTGGTACTGCACCGAGAACACCGGCTTGCCGTCGAGCTGGATGCCGCAATTGGAGCCGTCGAACAGCGAGATGTGGGTCTGCGTCGCGCCCGTCGGCAGGGTGCTCTCGTCCACGGCAAAGCCGTGGTTCATCGAAGTGATCTCGACCTTGCCGGTGGTCTCGTCCTTGACGGGATGATTGGCGCCGTGATGGCCCTGGTGCATCTTCTTCGTCTTGGCGCCGACGGCGAGGCCGAGCATCTGATGGCCGAGACAAATTCCGAATGTCGGCGTGCCGGACTTGATCACGTCCTGGATCACGGGCACGGCATATTTGCCGGTCGCGGCCGGATCGCCGGGACCGTTCGACAGGAACACGCCATCCGGCTTCATCGCCAGGATATCCTCGGATGACGTCGTTGCCGGCACCACCGTGACCTTGCAGCCGACGCCGGCGAGCAGGCGCAGAATGTTGCGCTTGATGCCGTAGTCGATGGCGACGACGTTGAACTCAGGCTTGTCCTGACGGCCAAAGCCCTTCTCCCAGAGCCAGGGCGTCTCGTCCCAGGTGAAGCGCTGGCCGGAGGTGACCATCGGCACGAGGTCCATGCCCTCGAGGCCCGGCCATTCGCGCGCTTCTTCCTTCAGGCCGTGCAGGTCGAACTCGCCGTCTTTGGCGTGCGCGATCACGGCGTTGGGCATGCCCTTGTTGCGGATCAGTGCGGTCAGCGCGCGGGTGTCGATGCCGGAGAGGCCGATGATGCCGCGGGCCTTCAGCCACTGGTCGAGATGCTTGGTGGCGCGGTAGTTCGAGGGATCGGTGATCGCGGTGCGCAGGATCACGCCGCGCGCGCCGGGCGTCGCGGCCATGTTCACCGTCTCGATGTCGTCGTCGTTGGTACCGACATTGCCGATATGCGGGAAGGTGAAGGTGATGAGCTGACCGGCATAGGAGGGATCGGTGAGGATCTCCTCATAGCCGGTCATCGCGGTGTTGAAGCAGACCTCACCGACGGCTTGGCCTTCGGCGCCGAGGCCAAAGCCTTCGAGCACCGTGCCGTCGGCAAGCACCAACAGCGCGGTCGGTTTGTGGTCCGGCCAGGCGGTATCGTTTTCGGATTGTGTCATAAGCCCGGTTCATAGTCCCCGCGGGCGCTGCCGTCAAAGCGGAGAAGCGTGGATTCACATGCGTTTTTGCATATTTGACAGGTCGCCTTGGGCCCCTAAGCTCCGCGGCATAATTTCCGGCAAATTCCGGGGCTTGGGAGGCAATAATGGACCAGACGACGCCGATTCTGCTGGTTCCGGGATTAGCTTCCTCGGCCCGGATCTATGCGCCGGTGATCCCGGCGCTCTGGCGGTTCGGCCCGGTGATGGTCGCCAACCATGTTCGCGACGACAGCATGGCGGCAATCGCCCGACGGGTGCTGAGCGAGGCGCCGCCGCGCTTCGCGCTCGCCGGCCATTCCATGGGCGGCTACATCGCCCTCGAGATCATGCGCCAGGCGCCCGAGCGGGTGACGAAGCTGGCGCTGATCAACACCCAGGCGCGGCCCGACACGCCGGAGGCGACCGCGCGCCGCCGCGGCCTGATGGAGCGGGCCCGGCGCGGTGAGCTGCGTGCCGCGCGCGAGGAGATGTTTCCCGAACTGGTCCATCCCTCTCGCCGCGACGATTCCGGTATTCGCCAGCTCGTGCACGAGCAGGGCGAGGACGTCGGCGTCGAAGGCTATCTGCGACAGCAGACCGCGATCATCGCGCGAGTGGATTCACGGCCGACGCTTGCGACGATCAAATGCCCGACATTGGTGCTGACGGGAGATGCGGACAACACGATTCCCAACGCATTCTCGAAGGAGATGGCGGAGGGCATTGCCGGCGCAAGGCTCGTCGTTCTGGAGAATTGCGGACACCTGCCGCAACCGGAGCAGCCTGCGGCGACGGTGCGCGCGCTGGTCGAATGGCTGGAAACCCCCGTTGTCTCAGGGCCGCGAACGGCCTAGATCAGGCGTCGGATATTCTAGGGGAGCACGATCATGCTGCGCGACGACATCAACAATGCGGTCAAGGAGGCCATGAAGGCCAAGGAAGAGCGCAAGCTGTCCACGCTACGTATGGTCAACTCGACCATCAAGAACGCCGACATCGAGGCGCGCGGCAGCGGCAAGCCGCCGCTCTCGGACGCGGACCTGCTCGGCGTGTTTCAGAAGATGATCAAGCAGCGCCAGGAGTCGGTCGAGCTCTACGAGAAGGGCGGCCGTGCCGAACTCGCCGCGCAGGAGCGCGACGAGATCGCGGTGATCTCGGCGTATCTGCCGAAGCAGATGTCGGACGACGACGTGAAGAAGGCGATCTCTGACGCGGTCGCCGAGACCGGCGCCGCCGGCATGAAGGACATGGGCAAGGTGATTGCCGTGTTGAAGACGAAGTATGCCGGCCAGATGGATTTCGGCAAGGCGTCCGGTTTGGTGAAGGCTGCTCTGACGGGCTAGGCCGTCATTCCGGGGCGACGCATAGCGCCGAGCTATGATGCGCAATTGCGCATCTGAGAATCCATCGCGCCGCCGACTCTGTTGATCGATGGATTCCGGGCTCGTGCTCCGCACGCCCCGGAATGACAAGAAAAAATGGGGAGGCAACCGATGACCGCCATCAAGCCGTTTCGCATCGCCATCAGCGACGATATCCTCACCGACCTCAAGTCGCGCCTCGCTCGCACGCGCTGGCCGGAGGCGGAGCTGGTCGACGACTGGAGCCAGGGTGCGCCGCTGACATGGATCCAGGAGATCTGCACCTATTGGGCCGACGGCTACGACTGGCGCGCGCGTGAGGCCCAGCTCAACCGCTTCGAGCAGTTCACCACCGAGATCGACGGGCTCGACATCCACTTCCTGCATGCGCCCTCGAAGGAGCCGACGGCGCTGCCGCTGATCATCACTCATGGTTGGCCCGGCTCGATCGTCGAATTCCAGAAGGTAATCGCGCCGCTGGTCGATCCTGTCGCGCATGGCGGCAACCCCGCCGATGCCTTCCACGTCGTCTGTCCGTCGCTGCCGGGCTTTGGGTTCTCGGGCAAGCCGAACACCACCGGCTGGGGCGTCAATCGTATCGCCGCGACCTGGGCCAGGCTGATGGACCGGCTCGGCTACGCGCGTTATGGCGCGCAGGGCGGCGACTGGGGCTCGGCGGTGACGACCTCGCTTGGCATGCAGGACGCCGAGCATTGCGCCGCCATCCACATCACGCTCGCCTTCAACGCCGCGCCGAAAGTCGAGGGCGAACCGACACCGGAAGAGAAGCGCGCGCTCGCCGGCCTCAAGCATTACGTCGACCTCGACTCCGGCTATTCGAAGCAGCAATCGACGCGGCCGCAGACACTCGGCTATGGTCTGACGGATTCGCCGAGCGGGCAGGCGGCCTGGATTCTGGAAAAATTCTGGGCCTGGACCGATTGCAACGGTCATCCCGAAAACATCTTCACCAAGGACGAGCTGCTCGACAACGTCATGCTCTACTGGGCGACGGAGACGGCGACCTCGTCTGCGCGGCTCTATTGGGAAAGCTTCGGCAAGCGCCGGACCACGCCGATCGTCAAGGTGCCGACGGGCGTGGCTGTCTTCCCCAAGGAGATCATCACGCCGGTGCGGCGCTGGATGGAGCCGAACTTCCACAACATCACGCATTGGAGCGAGATGGAGAAGGGCGGGCATTTCGCCGCGTTCGAGCAGCCGGAGCTGTATGTCGGCGAGGTCAGGAAATTCTTCCGGACGGTGCGGTAGCCACAGCCGTCATGCCCGGGCTTGTCCCGGGCATCCACGCCCTTAAACTGGGGCCAAACAAGAACGTGGATGGCCGGAACAAGTCCGGCCATGACGACGCGGCCGGGAAACGACCATGCTCACCGAAGCCAGCACCTACGACGAACTCTACAGCAATTTCCGCTGGGAGATCCCGGCGCGCTTCAACCTGGCGGAGGCCTGCTGCGATCGCCACGCCGACGGCACCGGCCGGCTGGCGTTGGTCTATGTCGACGAGAACGGCGCCGTCACGCGCACATCCTTCGACGAGGTCGCGGAGATGTCGCGCCGCTTCGCCAATGTGCTGAAGGCGGATGGTCTTGCCCGCGGCGACCGCGTCGCGGTGTTCCTGTCGCAGTCGCTGGAGCTGCCGATCGCGCACATGGCCGCGTTCCGTTCGGCGATGATCTCCATTCCGCTGTTCGCGCTGTTCGGCGAAGACGCGCTGGAATTCCGTCTGTCGAACTCGCAGGCCAAGGCGATCGTCACCGACGCGGGAGGCTGGGAGAAGCTTTCGAAGATACGCGACCGTCTGCCGGAGCTGAAGAATGTCTACATCGTTGGCGAACGAACGCCGGCGGGCACGACATCGTTCTGGAATTCGGTCAAGGCGGCATCGCCCGACTTCACGCTGGTGGACACGTCTGCGGACGATCCCGCGTTGATCATCTACACCTCGGGCACGACCGGCAATCCGAAGGGCGCGCTGCACGCGCACCGCGTCGTGCTCGGACATCTCCCCAATGTCGAGATGTGCCACAACTTCCTGCCTCGTCCCGGCGATCTGATGTGGACGCCGGCAGACTGGGCCTGGATCGGCGGCCTCATCAACGGCCTGTTCGCGTTTTGGTATCACGGCATTCCCCTGGTCGGCCACCGCGCACGAAAGTTCGAGCCACAAGCGGCGATGCAGATGATGGCCGATCTCGGAGTGCGCAATGTCTTCCTGCCGCCGACCGCGCTGAAGCTGATGCGGCAGGCCGGCGTGACGCATTCCGGCGTCAAGCTGCGCAGCATCTTTACCGGCGGTGAGTCCCTTGGCGGCGAGCTGCTCGGCTGGGTGCGCGAGACTTTCGGCGTCGACGCGCATGAGGTGTTCGGCCAGACCGAATGCAATCTCGTGATCGGCAGCAACGCGAATCTGTTTCCGATCCGCCCCGGTTCGATGGGCAAGGCGACGCCGGGTTTCGACGTCCGCATCGTCAACGACAGAGGCGAGGAGCAGCCACGTGGCCAGCGCGGCATCATCGGCGTGCGCCAACCCTGTCCTTGCGCGATGCTCGAATACTGGCGCAATCCGGAGGCGACGGCGAAGAAATATGCCGGCGAGTTCCTGCTCACCGGCGATCTCGGCGTGCAGGACCAGGACGGTTACTTCTGGTACGTCAGCCGCGAGGACGACGTCATCACCACCGCCGGCTATCGCGTCGGCCCGTCCGAGATCGAGCACACGCTGATGAAGCACCCGGCGGTGGCGATGGCGGCCGTGGTCGGCATCCCCGATCCGATCCGCACTGAATCGATCAAGGCCTGGATCGTGCTGCGCCCGGGCTTTGCCGCTGGCGACGCACTCGCGCGCGAGATCCAGGAATTCGTCAAGGTGCAACTCGCCGCCCACGAATATCCACGGTTCGTGGAATTCGCGGAGACATTGCCGATGACTGCCACCGGAAAGGTGCTGCGCCGCGAGCTGCGAGCGCTCGGGTAGAGCACACCGTCATCTCACCGCGACGGCGCCGACAGCGCGGACCGCAGCATCGCGGCGAGGTCTCGCCGCCGGAACGGCTTGGTCAGCACGCGGGCATCGCCAATCCCGTCGGGGGCCTTGACCGGATTTTGGCTGTAGCCGGAGGTGAAGAGCACCTTGAGCCCGGGCCGCAGCTGGATTGCTTGCCTGGCAAGCTCCGGCCCGAACATGCCGCCGGGCATCACGACGTCGGTGAACAGCAGGTCGATGTCCCCGGACTGGTGCAACAGGTCAAGCGCAGCCGGGCCGCTCGCGGCTGTGATGACGCGATAGCCGAGCGTCTTCAGCTCGCTTTCGACATAGGTCCGAACCATGTCGTTGTCCTCGACGACGAGAATGGTCTCGCTTCCTT
Source organism: Bradyrhizobium sp. WSM1253 (assembly GCF_000244935.1). Lineage (NCBI taxonomy): Bacteria > Pseudomonadati > Pseudomonadota > Alphaproteobacteria > Hyphomicrobiales > Nitrobacteraceae > Bradyrhizobium > Bradyrhizobium sp. WSM1253. The sequence goes on along the minus strand of NZ_JH600073.1, from coordinate 3,531,829 downwards.
CGCGCGCGACGATCCCTTCGGCGGGTGAGGCGTCCTCGTTTGGCGGCGTGGCCAGGCGGGGAAAGAACAGCCTGACTGCGCTGCCTTGCCTCGGCGCAGACTGCATCTGCACCAATCCGCCGGACTGCCGCACAAACCCGTAGACCATGCTCAGGCCAAGCCCGGTCCCCTTGCCGACCTCCTTCGTGGTGAAGAACGGCTCGAACGCCCGGCTCGCCACCTCGGCGGTCATGCCGCTGCCGGTGTCGGTCACGGCCACCATGACATAGTCGCCTGGTCGCGGTTCGCCATTGATGTCCAAGTCGGATTCGCCGAGCGAGACGTTGCGCGCCTCGATGGTCAGCCTGCCGCCCAACTGCATGACATCGCGCGCGTTGAGCACGAGATTGAGCAGCGCAGTCGTTAGCTGGCCGGGATCGACGCTGATCAACCACAGGTCCGGTGCGAGCGCGAAGGTGCATTCGATGTGCTCGCCCAAGGGGCGGCGCAACAAGTGCTCCATCTCTTGAATCTTCTCACCGATGTCAATGTCTCGCGGCCTCAGGGGCTGCTTGCGCGCGAAGGCGAGCAGGCTGCGCGTCAGGTCGGAGCCGCGTTCGGCGGCTGTCGCGATGTCGCCGGCGATCCGGTGCAATTCCTTGTTTCCCGTCAGCCTGTCGGCAAGGTGCTCCGAATTGCCGAGAATGACGGTGAGGAGGTTGTTGAAGTCATGCGCCACGCCGCCGGTGAGCTGGCCCATGGCCTCCATCTTCTGGGATTGGCTGAGCCTCTGGTTGAGGTCCGCGATGGCCGCGCGTTGCTGCTCAAGCGACTCGGCGGTGCCATTGAGCAGGGTCATCAATCCGCCCAGCTCGCCGCGCGGATGGGGAGGAGGAATTCGCGCGCTGAGATCGCCGAGCCCGAGTCTCTTCGCCATGTTGGCGAGCCGCCCGACCTGGCGCCCGACGCTCACGGTCGCGAGGATCCATACACCGGCGAGCAGCAGCAGCAAGGCCACCGCGAGGATCGCCATGTCCTCGTAGAGCCGGCGATTCGCCGCCGCGACCAATCCGTCCTTGGAGCGTCCGACCAGGATGTAGAGGCCGGCATCACGGATCGAAGGTGAGTGGGCGACGGCCCAGACTTGCGTGCGGCCGTCGCGATCGGTCACTTCCTGAAATGCTTTTTGATCGGGAGCCGCCGCGAAGCGGAGCAGATCGGATCCCGCAATCGACGCGCCCACGGGCGCGGTCCAGCCGTCTCCCGAGGGGGCGACAAGAACGGTGCCCTTGCCGTCGATGAGCAGGATATCCTTCTCGGCGAGCAGCCGCTTGTGGTGATACTCGGCGAATTTGCGCAGGTTGAACGAGGCGAGCAGCACCAGCTTCAGCGCACCCGCCTCCGATCGCACCGGATATGCGATCTGGAGCACCGATGTTCCGGTCAGCCGGCCGAATACCGGCTCAACCACGACGCTGCGCGAGACCAGGGCCTGCTTGAAATAGGCGCGATCCCTCAGATCGAGGGTGCGGTTGGTCCGCAGCGAGTCGCAGAACAGGCTGCCGTCCGGGTCGATCGTCAGGATTCCCGTGAACTGAGGGTATTCCTCGCGCACGTCCGACAGAAACGCCGAGCATGCCGCCTTGTCGCGCGTGTCGATGTCGCGCGCTCGGGCCAGACCGTAGTGAAGCTGCGCGGTTCCTTGAATCTTCTCACTCAGATCGCTGGCAATGTCGTCGGCCGACGCCGCCAGATTGGCCAGGGCGGCGTTGATCTCACTGCTCCGGTTCTGCACGAAACGCAGCCCGACGAGGCTCGCCGGCACCAGCATGGCCGCGATGACGAGTATCAGTAGCCGGGTACGCAAGCTCATCGGTCGGACGGTCCACTCTGGTCATCGCAGGTGCTCGTTCAAGGACCCAATTTGCGGCACCATCCTCCGCTCAGTCCATAGGCAACGGGCCGAAAAAGTCCTCGGCGGGAAAGATTCAGAGCCGCGTGCAGCACGGATGAGCTCCCCGAACGGAGCGCCGCCGCCGGCGCGACGGCTTTCCTCGGTCTGCGCCGGCGGCGTCGGGATACCGTCGTGCAGCAATCCAACTCGCGCGTGCGCGCTGGCCGCGGGGACGCTAAGATCAAGGTCAATCCGCGCGCGACGGAGATCGCGCCGGCCAACGAGGAGGTAGCTGATGTCCATTTCGGGCAAAGTCGATCCGGTGGTGCGTCCCGTCGCGGCGACCGACATCGCCGAGGCGCTGGTCGAAGGCCTGCGTGATTTCCAGGCGCTGCCGCTTTACGGCCTCTGCTTCGGTGGGCTCTACGCCGCCGGCGGCATCGCCATCATGCTGTGCTTCACTGCGTTCGGCATGGTTTATCTGGTCTATCCGCTGGCCGCCGGTTTCGCGCTGCTCGGGCCATTCGTGGCGATCGGGCTCTATGAAGTCAGCCGCCGCCGCGAACGCGGCGAGCCCGTCTCGCTCGGCGCGATCTGGTCGGCCGTGCGCGCGCGCAGCGAGATCGGCTGGATGGCCTTCGTTACGCTGTTCGTGTTCGTGGTCTGGATGTATCAGGTGCGGCTTCTGATCGCGCTGCTGCTTGGCCTGCATGCCTCGTTCTCGAGCCTACAGGAATTCATGACGGTGGTGCTGACCACGAACGAGGGCTTGCTGTTCCTGGGCATCGGCAACGCGGTTGGCGCGGTGCTGTCGCTGATCCTGTTCTCGCTGACCGTGGTGTCGTTTCCGCTGCTGCTCGACCGCGAGGTCGATTTCGTCACGGCGATGGTGACGAGCGTGCGCGCGGTCGTGGCCAGCCCGCTGCCGATGATTGGCTGGGCCGCGGTGATCGTGATGGTCCTGATCGTCTCGGCGCTGCCGTATTTTCTGGGGTTGGTGGTGACGCTGCCCGTGCTCGGGCACGCGACCTGGCATCTTTATCGGCGGATCGTGGTGCCGGTGGCGTAGCAGGAAGCCGAACGCAACGGCAGCGAGCTATTCACCCGATGCCAGCCGACGCTCGCCGGATGAGGTCAGTTCGAGTTCGCCGAGGCGCCTGATCGCATAACCGAGGTTGGTCAGGCGCTCGCCGTGCGCTTGCGGAATTTCGCCTTGCGCCTTGCCCTTGCCGATCTCGGCCAAGGACGCAAATTCATCCGCGCTGAGCGCAACGCTGTTGTCTGTCATCAGGCAACCTCGTCGGTCCATACCTTGAAATTGACTAGCTTATTCGGACCGAAGGTCTGGGTGATCGGGACGTCCGCGGCATCGCGTCCTTGCGCGATCAGAACGCGGCCGATCCGCGGCGTGTTGTTGCGGGGATCGAACATGTGCCAGCTTCCGCCGAGATAAGCCTCGAACCAGCCGGCGAAATCTCCCACGGCCCAGGGCTTCGGCGTGCCGATGTCGCTGAGATAGCCGGTGCAGTAGCGCGCCGGGATGTTCATGCAGCGGCAGAACGCGATGGCAAGATGAGCATAGTCGCGGCACACGCCCTTGCCTTCGTCGTAGACTTCCCGCGCCGTCTTGGTTGCGCGCGCGTGCTCATAGCCGAAAGCGATGTGACGATGAACGAAATCGCAGATGGCCTGCACCCGCGCCCAGCCTGGCGGCGTGTGCTCGAACAGTTTCCATGCGATATCCGACAGGCGATCGGTCTCGCAATAGCGACTGCCGAGCAGATAGACGAGCGTGTCGGTCGGCAGCGCCTCGACGGCGTGCTGAGCCGCGTTCGGGAACACCGGGTCGGGCAGGCCGCTGTCGCTCACGACGCCGTCGCCGGCAAGCCGAAAGGCGCCGGCCGGCGCCACGATGCGGCTGCACCAATTGCCGAAGAGGTCGCGATAGGGAGTGATCGGAACCGAGGGTCTGGTGGTCACCAGGTCGGGCACGATGACATCGGAGGCGCGCGTGAAGTGCGTGCCCAATACCATGATCATGGGCGTGGGCTGCGGGAATTCGTACAGCATCTCAAACCCGACGCGGAGCTTCATACGTTTTTCCCTTGGCTAAGCTCCCAACATGGCTACGAAGCCGCCGATCACAAGGCTTTGACGGCTTATTCGCTCGCGCGCGGCATTTGGCACTTCAAAAGTGCGGCACGGGTGAGAAAACGATAGCTAATTGCGGCGATTGCGCGCACGGTGCGGGAATGTCGAAAGATCTGTCGTTTCTGCGCCTATGCAGCGCCACGACTATTCGCGCGACGTGAAGCGCCTCATTTCCTCGCACCGGCGGAGCCGACTCATCGCGACGTCGCAGCAGCCGTCGTTGCGCATATTGCCCGCTCCAGCGGGTGAGACGGGCGCGGCAGGCGCGTGCCGCGGACGCCTGAAGGTTTCACCGCGATTCGATCATGAGATCGAACGCCAACCGAAAGCACCAGATGCAAGCTCTCTCCCCACGGCACGTCAAGACAGAAGAAGCGCTCCGGCTCGGCGTCGAGTCGGGCTGGTACGCGATCAAGGTCAGCGGGACCTTTGTCTCGGGCCCGCACGGCTCGGAAGCGGATTGCAGTCGCAAGATCGACGAAATCAATCCGCCACCGGTGAAGAAGAAGCGATGACGGGGCGGAATTCGTCCGCTACGGCGTCTTGATACCCATCGCCTTCAACGCTTCCAGCATCTGCACCGGCGGCGCCATCTTGATCTGCGGCGCCTTGCCCGTTTCCAGCAGGCTCTTCAGCCCCGACAGGATTGCGGGCCAGCCGGTGCGGCCGCCGGAGAGGATGTCGTCGCTGAGCGGACGGTCGTGACGTTCGCTCATGGTGAGGCGGACGGCCTCGCCGGCTTGTTCGATCTCATAAGTGACAAGCGTGGTGCCGAGCTTCGCGACGAGGTCGGGCCAGTTGACGTTCCACGTCACCGTCAGCTTGGTCGGCGGATCGTATTCGAACACGTCACCCGAGATGTGTTCCGACCCGTCAGGCGCGCGGACGATGAATTTGCCGCCGAGTCTTGGCTCCATCTCAACCGCAAAGCCGGAAAAGTATTTGCGGCTGAACTCGGCGGAGGTCAGCGCCTCCCACACCTTGTCCGGCGTCGCGGCGATGTAAATCGTGTAGACGGTGAGCGGCTTGAACTGATCGAGGTTCATCTTGCATCGAATCCCTTGTTGAGGGCTGCACGCGGAATGGCCAGCACTTTGCCGCTTTCCAGCAGGCTCTTGAGACCGGACAGGATCGCCGGCCAGCCGTTGGAAACGGCGCCGAGATATTTGCCGCCTTCGACGAAGCCGTCATGCAGCACCGTCAAACGCACGAGCGAGCCGAATGGTTCGATGGTGAACACGACGCGCGAGATCGGCTCACTGCGCAGCTCCTCATATTTCTCATGCTTGAAGCTGTAGGACAACCGCCGTGGCGGATCGGCTTCGAGGATCTCGCCGGAATCGGTGGTCTCGCCATCCAGCAGCAGCGCGAAAGGGGAGCCGATTTTCCAGTCGGATCTGACCTCGGCGCCGAACCAGTATTGCTTGCTGAACTCGCTTGATGTCAGCGCCTCCCACAGCCTCGTTGGCGTGGTCTCGATGTAGGTGACATAGACGAATTGCGGCTTACTCATCACGCTTCTCCAACTGGCGTTTCAACTCGCCGAGTGCGGCGAGCTTGCCTCGCTCGAATTTCCTGATCCAGCGTTCGCCGATCTGATGGATCGGAACCGGATTGAGATAGTGCAGCTTCTCGCGGCCGTGCCTGATGGTCGTGACCAGATTGGCGTCTTCCAGAATGGCAAGGTGCTTGGTCACCGCCTGGCGCGTCATCGCGAGGCCTTCGCAGAGCTCGTTCAGCGTCTGGCCGTTCCTGGTGTGAAGCCTGTCGAGCAGCGACCGTCGTGACGCATCGGCGAGCGCTTTGAAGACCTCATCCATGGCGGCGATAATAGGCAACCAAATGGTTGCCTGTCAAGATGGTCTCTTTGGCGCCAGCAAATGGCTGTGCTAGCGTCAACGCTCAGCCAACACAGATTGGTTCCGGGAGGACTTTGATGTTCCGTTGGGTCCCGCTTGCGATAGGCCTCGCCGTTTCTGCCTGCAGCATCGCGGCACAGGCACAACAGGAGCAGACCATCGGCGCGCCGCCTGAAGCTTCCAACATGAAGCTGGTCGGTGTGAGCGACCTTCAGGCGCGCAGCGCGTATCAGCCGACCATTCATCACCAGGGCGACCGCTGGATCGCCTATATCGGTCATCACGGCGGCACTGACGATGTGCCCGCGCCCGTCAATCCGATGACGGGGCAGGCCGAGCCGAACGGAACCTCGATCGTCGACGTCACCGATCCCGCGAAGCCAAAGTATCTGCGGCACCTGCCGGGGCAGGAAGGCAAGTATGAATCTGGCGGCGCGCAGATGGTGCGGGTCTGCGACGGCAAATCGCTGCCGAAAGGGGATTCCAATGCGGTCTACATGCTGCGCACTTTCGGTGGTCAGGCGCATGAGATCTGGAACGTCTCCGATCCCGCAAGCCCGGTGCTCATCACGCGCATTGACGGTCTGAAGGACACGCACAAGAGTTGGTGGGAGTGCGACACCGGCATTGCCTTCCTGGTCTCGGGCGCGCCGGACTGGCGCACGCGGCGCATGACGCAGGTCTATGATCTCAGTGATCCCGCCCATCCACAGAAGATCAGGGATTTTGGCCTGCCCGGTCAGGAGCCCGGTTCGACCGGCCCGGTGCCGACCGAATTGCATGGACCGATCTCGACCGGGCCCAACGGCAATCGTGTCTTTTTCGGCTACGGCACCAACAAGGGCGGCATCCTGCAGATCGTCGATCGCGACAAGCTCTTGAACGGGCCGAAGGAGCCGACGCCGGACAATCTGCGTTTTCCGGAGATTTCGCGCCTGCCGATGTCCGCCTTCAACGGCGCACGCACCACGTTTCCGATGCTCGACATGCCGGTTGCGGAATTTGCCGAGGACAAGGACGGCAAGACCCGAGACATCGTCATGATCGTCGACGAGGCGATCCTCAACGAATGCGGCGAGGCGCGGCAGATGGTCTGGTTTGCCGACGTCACCACCGAGACGCGGCCGATGATGATCTCGAGCTACACCGTGCCGGAGGCGAGCGGACAGTTCTGCCAGCGCGGCGGCCGCTTTGGTTCGCATTCCGCGAACGAGAGCATGGCGCCGGTCTATTACAAGAAGATGGCTTTCATCGCCTTCTTCAATGCCGGCGTGCGCGCGCTCGACATCCGCGACCCCTATCATCCTAAGGAAGTCGGCTACTTCATTCCGTCGATCACGAGCGCGACCGACAAGCGCTGCATCCCGATCGAGGGCGGCCAACGCTGCAAGGTCGCGATCCAGACCAACAATGTCGAGACCGACGACCGCGGATATGTCTACATCGTCGATCGCGCCAATACCGGCCTGCACATTCTCGAATTGACCGGATCCGCGCGCGCCGTCGCCGGTCTGCCGAAGACCTGACGATGCGGCGTGGGGCAGCGTTAGCAGCAATGGTGATCGCACTCGGTGTGTCCGGGGTCGCGACCTATCAGCTTGCGCCGGCACCCGCCGAAGAGACGGCGCGCTGGCGCGAGATCGCCTGGCCGTTCCCGCGCGACGGCTGGCCGTCCGGGCGCGCGTTCCGTTGCGATGGCGCCTGCGCCGGCACTGAGCTGTACCTGCGCGCAAAACGCGGCTTTTGCAGCTGTGACCGCGGTGTCGCCGATGACGACGAGGTCGATCGTGTTGCGGATATAGATCTGATCAGCCCGCGCTTTGCGGCCGTCGCGCCGGGTGAGGAAGTTGGCATTGGAGCGATGCGCGGCCGTGCCAGGCGCTATGATCTGGATAGGCCCGACCACACTCGTCACGCCGCGCTCGGCATCGCCGTCTCACGGGGCTGCGATCTCTTCGTTGCGGCTGCGCAGGGAAGCGGGGGAACAGGCGTGATGCAGCGCGCGGTGCTCGTGTTCCTGCAGACGCCGGAGATGAAGACGTGGGTGACGGCTGCGCTGGACGGAAACTGAGGGTCATGCATTAATGTCCCAAACCGCTCTCAGCGAGTCCTCCCCATGATGTCTCTGCAAGCCTATCTCGCCTTCCTTGCCGCCTGCATCGCGCTCGCGCTGCTGCCGGGGCCGATCGTCACCCTCGTCATCGCCAACGGGCTGCGTCACGGCACGCGTGCGGCGCTGACCAATGTGGCCGGTGCGCAGGCCGGCCTCGCCATCGTCATCGGCATCGTCGCGGTCGGCCTGACCTCACTCATGGCGACCATGGGCTACTGGTTCGACTGGGTGCGCTTTGCCGGCGCCGCCTATCTGGTCTGGCTCGGCATCAAGCTGATCTGGGCGCCGGTCGAGGGCGTCAAGGTGGACGAGCCGCCGGCGCCGCCGCGCGGCGGATTCTTCCTGCAAGGTTTCCTGGTGCTGCTGTCGAACCCGAAAGTGCTGGTGTTCTTCGGCGCCTTCATCCCGCAGTTTATGGACATGAACCGCGACCACTTCCCGCAGGTCGCGCTGCTGGGAGCTACCTTCATGGTCACTGCGGTGATGACGGACGCGCTCTACGCCATCGCCGCCGGGCGTGCCCGAAAGTTCTTCTCGGCTCGCCGCACCCGCATGATGTCGCGCATCTCCGGCGGCTTCATGATCGGCGGCGGCATCTGGCTGGCGCTGACCAGGGCGAAATAACCGCCATCGGGCTAATCGACCAGCCTCGCCGCCCGCAGCTCCAGCTCGATCTCCGCGAAAATCCGCGCCAGCCGCTCGGCCCATTGTTGCTGGCCGGACTGGTCGGCGATCAGATCCTGGCGGATCTCGATGCCGGTGTTGACGAGGCCGCGGGCTTCGCCATGCACGGGGATGGTGTAGTCGGTGAGGTCGTTCACCGCATAGGGTTCGTTATCGCCGACGACGAGATCGCCCTCGCTGCGCAGATGCTTGAGCAGCAGCTGCGGCAGCACGGTGTCGCGATTGTAGAGCGCGCCGATGTGCCAGGGACGCGCGACGCCGGCGTAAACGGGGGTGAAGCTGTGCAGCGACACCAGCACCGTCGGCCGCTTGTCGTGCACGCGGCGGTCGATCGCGGCATCGATACGGCGGTGATAGGGCTCGAAAATCTCGCGCCTGCGCGCTTTGCGCTCCTGCTCCGAAATTCCCTCGTTGCGCGGGATCGCGGTTGCTTCGGAAATCACGGGGATCGAGCTCATGGCGGCCGGCGGCCGGTTGCAGTCGATCACCAGCCGCGAATAGCGCTGGGCGATCAGATGTGCGCCCAGCATCTCTGCCAGCCGGTCGGCAACCCCCGCGATGCCGATGTCCCAGGCGATATGCCGCGTCAGTTCGCCTCCCGCGACGCCCAGATCGCCAAGCGTACGCGGCAGGACCCGTCCGTAGTGGTCCGAGGTGAGCAAAAAAGGCGATGTCCCTTGCGCATTCACCTCGTGCACCGGGGGGACGTCACCCTCGCTGAGGAGTTGATTGGTCGCCTCGATTGTGTCTAAAGCCATCCTGATTGCCTAATGAAACAGCAGTCACCCCAAAGAATCGGGCTGGATTGCTATAGATTGGTCCGCCCGACATCACCATGATTGCCTGACGATGCCGCTGCTGACGATTCATCACAAGACCGAATATCGCTACACCCGCCCTGTGGCGTTCGGCGAACACAGGATCATGCTGCGTCCCAGCGACGGGCATGATCTGCGCGTGCTCGACTCCAGGCTCGAGATCTCGCCCGAGCCGATGTCGCTGCACTGGATCCACGACGTGTTCGGCAATTCGGTCGCGATCGCGAATTTCGACGAGCGCGCGGACACGCTGGTCTTCGACTGGCACGTCACCGTCGAGCACAATCCGGTCGAGGAGTTCGCGCTGACGCCGGACGACTCGGCCTATTTCTATCCGTTCGCCTATGACGACGAGGAATTTCCCGACCTCGTCCACTACATCACGCCGCAATATACCGATCCCGACGGCGAGATCGCGGAATGGGCGCGCGGCTTTCTCGACGAGGACGCGCCGACGCCGACCTTCAAGATTCTGAGCGGCATGACCCACGGCATCCGCGAGCGGTTTAAATACCGCAAGCGCCACGAGTTGGGCACGCAGCATCCGCTCGACACCTTGCAGTCCGGTAGCGGGACCTGCCGCGATTACGCGCTGTTCATGATCGAGGCGCTGCGCCATCTCGGCATCGCCGCACGATTCGTCTCCGGCTACATCTTCCTGCCGGAGGATATCGAGCAGCGCCATGTCGGCGGTGGTTCGACGCATGCCTGGGTGCAGGTCTACCTGCCGAGCGCGGGCTGGATTGAGTTCGATCCGACCAACGGCATCGTCGGCACCCGCGACCTCATCCGCGTCGCGGTCGCACGCGATCCGCGCCAGGCGATCCCGCTGCACGGCGTCTATATCGGCGCTGCGGGCGCGTTCGATGCCATGGACGTGACCATCAGGGTGGTGTCGGACGAGCAACGCAGCGGCGAGGAGCTGGAAGCCGAAGTTTCGTAGACGCTCACCGCCGTCGTCCTGGCGAAAGCCAGGACGACCATGGAATGTGTGGCGCTGTCGCTCTGCATCATTCGCAGCTATAGAGCCCGCATGATCTCCAATCGTCTTTTCGTCTACGGCACGTTGATGCGCGGCTTCGACCATCCGATGGCGCGGCTGCTTGCCGGGCACGCGGATTTTCTGAGTGAAGCGACCTGCCGCGGCCGGCTCGTTCTGGTGAAGCATTATCCGGGGCTGCTGCTCTCCGATGTGCCGTCCGACCGCGTCCACGGCGAACTCTTCCACCTGCGCGTACCCGACGAGCTCCTGCGCGAGCTCGACATGTACGAGGCCTGCGGTGAGGGCTTTCCCGAGCCGACCGAATATCTGCGCCGGCTGGTCGACGTGACAGGCGCGGACGGGGTGACGGCACCGGCCTGGACTTACATCTACAACTGGCCCGTCACCGATCTGCCGCGCATCGAATCCGGCCGCTTCCTCGATCACTAGGCCGAAAGCACTTCCTTCACCGCGCGCACGTCGACCTCGCGCTCGACATAGGTCCACTCCTCGGTCCGCCGGAGCATCGCGACCAGCTCCTCGAACAGCGAGGCGTGCGCGGGCGCGAATTCGAACCAGGTTAGGAAATCGAAGGGCCCGCCAAGGTCGCGGCAATGATAGAGCTGCCGCGCAATCGCAGGCAGGAAGCGCAGGCTGCTCGCGATGTGATGCGACTTGTCTTCAAATATCCTGCGGCGTTCTTCCTGGGTCAGATCCCACCAGGCCTGCGACTTGCGGATCGGGATCAGCGCGGCGCTGGTTGCTTCCAGCCGGCCGAGGCCGGCCTGCATGGCAGTGAGCTGCTCCTTCTCGCCGCGCTCGGTGTAGCGCAAGCTGCTCGCGACACCGACCAGCCGCCAGGCATTGCGCGAGGGCACCAGCGGCAATGCGATGGCCTCGCTGTCGGTGACCGACAGCGCCGGCATGAAGGCGAGGGGCTCGCCCGTGACGGGCGAAATCGAGGTGATGCGCCAACCCCCGCTCTGGCCGCCTCGGAAGGTCCTGAACATGGCCCATGGAAGCGTGGAACCGGGGCGGGTTCAAGGCTTCTGTCACGAGCCTCCGAAGATATTCTCCGGATCAAGCCCGCTTCTTCGGCTTCGACTTCTGCTGCATGAAGGAGCGCAGCACCGCATTGATGCGCCGCTGATAGCCCTCGCCATCGCGCTTGAAGAAGTCGAGCACGTCCTCGTCGAGGCGGATGGAGATCGCCTTCTTCCTCGGCGGCATCACCAGCACGGCGTCCGACCAGTCGACGTCCTTGAACTCCGCCCAGTCGGGATCATTTGCGATCGAGGCTTCCAATTCCTCGTCCGTCATTGCATCGACACGGGCCCAATCACTATTACCCTTGCGGCGATCTCCCCATCGACGCTTCACGATATGCTCTTTTTTCATCTGGCCTCGGACGTCGCGCTGAAATGATACGGATCGCTTTGTCTCTTCGCGTGAAGATCACTGTCAGAAGTCGGTCGTCGAGTTTTCCGATCGCGATCCACCGCTCTTCGTCGTTGCGATTCGACCGTTTGATGACGACACGTTCGTAGAAGACCTGACTGGCATCGTCGAAGCTGATGCCATGTTTGATCAGATTAGTCCGGTTCTTCTCTTCGTCCCATTCAAACCCGGCAGACGCGAGAGAGCTGAAATCCGGCATCAGTTTCTCTGTATATACAATCGTATTTTTGGATTATCAAGCCTGTGGATATGGACTGAACATATCATGAACATTAAATAAGGCGTTGAAGCAAGGCCGGCGTTCGCCTTTCTGAGGTGGGCGCTTCACGCGGCCGAGCTGACAGAGTTCCATTCCGCCATGCGCTTCACGCCCCAATTCCTCGACGAGCTGCGTGCCCGGCTTTCGGTCTCCGAAGTCGTGGGCAAGCGCGTCAAGCTGAAGAAGGCGGGGCGCGAGTGGAAGGGGCTGTCGCCGTTCCAGCAGGAAAAGACGCCGTCCTTCTACGTCAACGACCAGAAGGGTTTTTACCACGACTTCTCCTCGGGCAAGCACGGCGACATCATCAGCTTCGTGATGGAGACCGACGGCCTGCCGTTCGCGGAGGCCGTGGAGCGGCTCGCCAATATGGCGGGCCTTCCGCTGCCGGCGGTGACGCCGGATGCGGCGCGTCAGGAGCAGCGGCGCCGCTCGCTGCACGACGTGATGGATCTCGCGGCGAAGTTCTTTGCCGAGACGCTGGCCTCGCGCGTCGGCGCCAAGGCGCGCGGCTATCTCGCCGATCGTGCGATCTCGCCGGCGACGCAATTGCAGTTTCGGCTGGGCTATGCGCCGCCCGATCGCTTCGCACTGAAAGAGCATCTCGGCAAGCTCGGCGTCTCCGTCGACGACATGATCGAGACCGGCATGCTGGTGGCAGGCAACGACATCCCGGTGCCCTATGATCGCTTCCGCGATCGCGTGATGTTTCCGATCACGGATCTGCGCGGCCGCGTCATCGCCTTCGGCGGGCGCGCGCTGGAGAAGGACGTTCCGGCCAAGTACCTGAACTCGCCGGAGACGCCGCTCTTCCACAAGGGCGACAATCTCTACAACCACCAGACCGCGCGCAAGGCCACCCATGACGGCAGCGCCCTCGTCGTGGTCGAAGGCTATGTCGACGTCATCGCCATGGTCACCGCGGGCTTTGCCGGCAGCGTGGCGCCGCTCGGCACTGCACTCACCGAAAACCAGCTCGCGCTGCTCTGGAAGATGGCGGACGAGCCGATCCTCTGTTTCGACGGCGACCGCGCCGGCCAGAAGGCGGCTTATCGTGCCGCGGATCTCGCCTTGCCGTTCCTCGCGCCGGGCAAGAGTCTTCGTTTCGCGCTGCTGCCGGAAGGGCAGGACCCCGACGATCTCGTGCACTCCGGCGGTCGCGGTGCGATCGAGGAGGTGATCGCGGCGGCGCGTCCGCTCGCCGAGATGATCTGGTCGCGCGAGCTCGAAGGCGGCAATTTCGCGACGCCCGAGCGCCGCGCCGCGCTGGAGGCGCGCATCAAGGAGCTCTCCAACGGCATCCGCGACGAAGTAGTGCGGCGTTATTATCGGCAGGATCTTGCCGAGCGGCTTCAGCGCGCCTTTGCCCCCGAAGGCGGGCGCGGCGGCTTTGGCGGCGGCCGTGGTAATTTCCGCCCCGGCTCGGCCGGTCGTCAGTTTCAGCCCCGTGGTGGGGGAGGCGCGAATCGATTCGGCAATCAGGGATTTGGAGGCCGCCGCGGCCCGCCCGGTCCGATCCAGCTGCCCTCCGGGCCCTACCAAGCGGCGAGCGCGCAGCTCGCGGCAAGCCCGATCATGCGCGGTCAGCGCAGCGCCATCTCCCGCCGCGAGGCCCTGATCCTGCAAATCCTGATCAACCACCCCTGGCTGCTGCACGATCACCTCGAGGAAGTCGCGGCCCTGGAGCTCGCCCATCCCGAGGTCCATAAGCTCCGGGCCGGCATCATCGCCGCTTTTGCCAACGACCATCACCATTCGCCGGACCCTGGCGAGCTCGCCGAGAAAATGCGCAGCGATCTCGAGAAGGGAGGTTTTTCTCAGGCTCTTCAAAGGGTTGAGGGCGGCATCACGACCGCGGCGGTGTGGGGCGCCCGCGAGGGCGCGGCACGGGACGACGTTCTCTCCACCTGGCATCAGCTGGTTGCCTTGCATCGGCAGTACCATTCACTACTTAGAGAGCTGAAAGACGCCGAGCTGGCCTTGGGGGAAGATCCCAGCGAGGCCAACATGGCGTGGCTGCGCGACGTCAAGGCTCGGATAGGCGAAGTCGATGGCACCGAGGCCCTCATCGAGGGTTTTGGCGAGCTGTCGGGTCGGTTCCAGAAGAGCGTGTGATGAAAGAATCATGCGGACGGCCGGGGCCGGAACCGCTAAAAGACTCGCCAAATCCGAGGTTTGGCGGCAAAAACAGGGTTAATCGAGGCTTAACGGTCTTGTAGCACTTTGGCCACCAGGCGGCCGCAGGCAGAACAGATGCGTCAGGAATGAATCCGCGCAATTGCTGTTGGCACTATACCTGCAACCGCTGCGACAAAGAGGCTCTACGAAGCGTTAGGCAAATCCGGCGAGTGAAAGGTCGGGGGTGGCGACAAGAGGTCCGCGCCGCCCTTTCCGTGTCGAGATCTGACGAAGCGAGAGCATCGAACAACAGGTTCAAGTGATTTCACGCGGGCGCGGCGAACGTCTGTGTGAAACGCGTTTAGGAGCAATGGATGGCCACCAAGGCAAAGACGCTGCAGGCGAAGGACAAGGAAAAAGACGACAAGGCAGCGGACGCGCCGGAGAAGGACTCCCAGGACGCGCCCTCGCCGTTGCTCGATCTGTCCGACGCGGCCGTGAAGAAGATGATCAAGCAGGCCAAGAAGCGCGGCTTCGTGACCTTCGATCAGCTCAACGAAGTTTTGCCGTCCGACCAGACCTCGCCCGAGCAGATCGAGGACATCATGTCCATGCTCTCGGACATGGGCATCAACGTCACCGAAGCCGACGATAGCGAAGGCGAGGAAGACAAGGACGAGAGCGGCGAGGACGAGACCGACAACGAGCTGGTCGAAGTCACCCAGAAGGCCGTCACCGAGGTCAAGAAGAGCGAGCCGGGCGAGCGCACCGACGATCCCGTGCGCATGTATCTGCGCGAGATGGGCACCGTCGAGCTGCTGTCGCGCGAAGGCGAAATCGCGATTGCGAAGCGCATCGAGGCCGGCCGCGAGGCGATGATCGCAGGGCTGTGCGAGAGCCCGCTGACCTTCCAGGCCATCATCATCTGGCGCGACGAGCTCAACGAAGGAAAGATCTTCCTTCGTGACATCATCGATCTCGAAGCCACCTATGCCGGGCCCGACGCCAAGGCCGGCATGAACAATGCGATGATCGCGGGTCCCAACGGTGAGACCGGTGAAGCGCCGGCCGAAGGCGGCCAGGTCACCGGCGCCGCGCCCGCGCATGTCGCGCCGCCCGCCGCACCGCCGTCGCCGACCCCGTTCCGCGCCGCGCCTGTGCCCGGCAATGCCGGCGAAGCCGCGAAGGATCCGGCGGAGTCCGCCGCCGAAGCCGACATGGACGAGGACGACGAGTTCGAGAACCAGATGTCGCTTGCGGCGATCGAGGCCGAGCTCAAACCGAAGGTCGTCGAGATCTTCGACAAGATCGCCGACAGCTACAAGAAGCTGCGCAAGCTGCAAGAGCAGGACATCCAGAACCAGCTCGAGAGCACCTCGCACGGCCCCTCGCTGTCGCCGCACCAGGAGCGCAAGTACCGCAAGCTCAAGGACGAGATCATCGTCGAGGTGAAGTCGCTGCGCCTCAACCAGGCGCGTATCGACTCACTGGTCGAGCAGCTCTACGACATCAACAAGCGCCTCGTCTCGCATGAGGGCCGCCTGATGCGCCTCGCCGACAGCCACGGCGTCGCGCGCGAGGACTTCCTGCGCAACTACACCGGCTCGGAGCTCGATCCGCGGTGGCTCAACCGTGTCTCGAAGCTGTCGGCCAAGGGCTGGAAGAACTTCGTCCATCACGAGAAGGACCGCATCAAGGACCTTCGCCACGAGGTGCATCAGCTCGCGGCCCTGACCGGCTTGGAGATCATCGAGTTCCGCAAGATCGTGCACTCGGTGCAGAAGGGCGAGCGCGAAGCCCGCCAGGCCAAGAAGGAGATGGTGGAAGCCAACCTCCGTCTCGTGATCTCGATCGCCAAGAAATACACCAACCGCGGCCTGCAGTTCCTCGACCTGATCCAGGAAGGCAACATCGGCCTGATGAAGGCGGTCGACAAGTTCGAGTACCGCCGCGGCTACAAGTTCTCGACCTACGCCACGTGGTGGATCCGGCAGGCGATCACCCGATCGATCGCCGACCAGGCGCGCACCATCCGCATTCCCGTGCACATGATCGAGACGATCAACAAGATCGTGCGCACCTCGCGCCAGATGCTCAACGAGATCGGCCGCGAGCCGACTCCTGAGGAATTGGCCGAAAAGCTCGGCATGCCGCTGGAGAAAGTGCGAAAAGTCCTCAAGATCGCCAAGGAGCCGTTGTCGCTGGAGACGCCCGTCGGTGACGAGGAGGATTCACACCTCGGCGATTTCATCGAGGACAAAAACGCGATCCTGCCGATCGACGCCGCGATCCAGTCGAACCTGCGCGAGACCACCACGCGCGTGCTGGCCTCGCTCACCCCCCGCGAAGAGCGCGTGCTGCGCATGCGCTTCGGCATCGGCATGAACACCGACCACACGCTGGAAGAAGTCGGCCAGCAGTTCAGCGTGACCCGCGAGCGTATTCGTCAGATCGAGGCGAAGGCGCTGCGGAAGTTGAAGCATCCGTCGCGGTCGCGGAAGCTGCGGAGCTTCTTGGATAACTAGTTCAAGCGCCGCGACTTGGCGGTTGTTGAGACAATAACGGCGGGCGAAAGCCCGCCGTTTTCGTTCGCGCCTACTTCGACCGCGTTCAGCCAAAGAGCCTCATCAGCTTTCTATCGGATTATACTTCCGATGAGAAAGGTGCATCGATCTTGCAATGCCGAATGGATGGCTCCTGCCTCGACGTGGCGCAGATCGACATTTATGCTTCGATGATGCCGGCTCACCTCACCGTCTGGTACAACACCCGCTGCCCTGTCTGCGATGCCGGCATCGACTGGCAGCGCAACAAGCTGCTCGCGTTGGTGCGCGCGGGCACGATCGAATTCAGGGATATCAACGAGCAGCCCGATGCGCTGGCGCACTTTGGCGCCACGCTCGACGATATCAGGCGCCGCCTGCATGCGACCGATGAGGCCGGCCGACTTATCGTCGGCGCGGATGTCGCGATTGCGCTGTGGAGGCTGACGCCGGGAGAGGGGTGGCTTGCGGGGTTGTTCGGCAATCGCGTGGCGCTGCCGTTCACCCGGTTCTTCTATGACCGGTTTGCCGATCTGCTGTTTGCCTGGAACAGGCGGGCCGGGCGCTGGTGAGCGCCTGCCTGGATCGGCCTATTTCTTCTTCGCGCCGACCCGCTCGAGGTTCTTGATCTCCAGCGCCGGGCGGCCGGATTTTTCGGCGATCTCGCGGTCCTGCTCCATGATGAAGGCGCGGGCCGGCTCGTCGCCGTCGAGGCCGCCGAGCAATTCGGCGGGCACGCGCCGGTTGGAGCGTTGGGAGCCGTCTTCATAGAAGACGTTGAAAAAGGCGAATTCGCCCTTGGGATTGGTTCCGGGTTTTTTGGCCATGGCCGGCTTTTCGTCGATCAGGGGGCCATAGTCAAATGACTTTGGCAGGTTTCCGGAGGCCGGCTGCGGACGCTGCTGCGGCAGAACTGGCTGGGCGATCGATCGACGAACCCGTTTGCGCGGCGCTTGGATGTCGGGTGGAAGCGTCCAGCGCTTCGTAAAACCCGATGCGCTCCTTCGAGGAGACCCTTACCTTCAGCCTTGCCTCACCCTTGCCGCAACAAACGGCGGGCCGCGAAGCCCGCCGTTTATTTTGGTCTTCAGCGTCGCCCGGGGCTGGCAGGGCGACAACCTAGAATAGAATGTTATAACCGGCGCCATGCCATGGCAAGGCAAATCGTTGGCGCTGCGATGTCGCAGCGAGCGCATGAGATATGCAGTGGTCGCGACATCGCGTTTCGATCAGCATCAAAGCAATTGCTTGGACGGCTAAAGCACTTTGTTCATATTTCCTGCTCTCGCAACGCAACGCAACGCAGCGAGCGCTGCGCGCCTTGTCAGAACGCGCGTTTGCCTGCACGTATTCCCGCGTGCGTGCAGAAGTCGCGCTGACAAACATATGTTAATCCGTTTTCGCCCTTCACGCTGTTCCCATCACGTTACGAGTGCCGCATGCACCGTTCTCACGGCGCCACCAGCTCCACGCGCCGGTTGAGCGCACGGCCTGCGTCCGTTGCATTCGGGCCGACCGGCGCCAGCAATCCAACACCGGCAGTGCGCAACCGCGCCTGCGCGATGCGAAAGTTCTTCACCAGCTCGGCTGCGATGGCTTCGGCGCGGCGCTTCGACAGGTCGAGATTGTATTCATAGGCGCCCTGGCTGTCGGTGTGGCCGACGATGAAGACGTTGAGCTGCGGCTGGCTCGTCAGCAGCTTTGCGATCTGCTCCAGCGTCGGGCGGCTTTCCGGTTTGAGCACGGCCTTGTCGGTGTCGAAATAGATGCCATAGAGCGCGATGTGGCCGGTCTCGCCAAGCCCCTTCGCCATCGCGGCGGCGTCCACCATCTTGTTCGCGATGGCGCCGAGCTCGGCGACGGTGACCTGCGCGGTGATGTCCTGGTTGTTCTGGCTGACGAGGACGCTGGCGAAGGTCTCGCGCCCGCCCTCGGTCTTGCGGCCGGCGTAGTAACGGTAGTTGAAACCATCGACCCACATCTGCGGGACCGGCAACGTGTCGATGGCTTCGGTAAAGGGAATGGCGCCGCAGGCATCGGTGTCGCAGGTGAGCAGGGTCTCGAAACCGGCTTTGGTCAACTGCGTCTCGAAATTGCGCGACACTTCCAGGATCGAGGGGCCGGGATTGGTGCGATAGGCGATGCGAAAGACGCGGCCCTCGAGCCGCCGCGCATCGGCGGGCTGACCGTCCCTGAAGGGAGCCGCTTGCATCCGCGCCGCGTCAAAATCCTTCATCACATAGCCGGTGATGACGCTGCCGGCGAACCGGCCGATGCCGGGATAGTCGCGGCCACCGGCCACATCGCGCGTCTGCGCGGAAGCGGCCGTCAGGGTGAGGGAGAGCGATGCGAGGACGCCGAGCATGCGGCGCGACATGGACATAGACATGGTCATCTCGATCGGTTGGGGAGGGGGCGAGCGCATTTGATTTGTCGCAGACAGGATGCGATCGGTTCTGGCGGGGATTTGCCGCTTTGACGCGAATCCGGTTCCCGGGCATGATCGCGCGCTGCCTTCCCCGCCCATTCCCTGTAGGATTCATCCGAATGTCGAAATACGCCTTGGCCATCGCCTTCATCGCCTGTCTGGCCGGCGGATCGGCGCAGGCCGCGCGCTGCGGCGGCGACTTCAACAGCTTTGTCGCCAGCATGACCTCGGAAGCGCAAGCCGCCGGCGTCTCGGCGAGCGTGACCAGCGCGGCGCTCAGCGGTGTGCAGCAGGACGGCGCGGTGCTCGCCTTCGACCGGCGCCAGCGCTACACCTTCAACAAGAGCTTCGAGCAGTATGTCTCGACCCGTGTCGGCCCTGGCCGCATCAATGGCGGCAAGGCACTGCTGCAGCGCCACGCCGCACTGCTGTCGCGCATCGAACAGCAGTTCGGCGTGCCCCGTTATATCCTAGTTGCGATCTGGGGGCTGGAGAGCGATTTCGGCAAGGGCGACATCGGCAAGCTGCCGGTGATCCGCACCCTGGCGACGCTCGCGCATGACTGCCGCCGCACCGAGCTGTTCCAGGGCGAGCTGCTTGCGGCGTTGAAGATCGTGCAGCGCGGCGACCTGCCGCTGCGCGACCTGATCGGCGCCTATGCCGGCGAGATCGGCCAGACCCAGTTCCTGCCGTCGTCGTACGTCAAGTACGGCGTCGATTTCGACGGCGACGGCCATGTCGATCTCCGCCACAGCGTCCCCGACGTGCTCGCCTCGACCGCGAACCTGCTCCACACCAGCGGCTTCAAGATGGGCCAGCCTTACGGCGAAGGCACCGCCAATTTCGAAGCCATGCGCGAATGGAACAGGGCGGTGATCTATCGCAGGACGATCGGGTATTTTGCCGATCGGCTGGCGGGGCAGTGAGGGCGTGACGTCTCTCCGCCGTCGTCCTGGCGAAAGCCAGGACCCATTACCCCAGGCGGGACTCGTTACAACGACTGGCAGTCACGTACCTGGTAACTGGCAGTCTTCGCCAAACTGAATTCGGTGGCTATGGGTCCTGGCTTTCGCCAGGACGACGGCCGCGGGTGAATGATGCCATTCGCCTCATGCCTCACTTCGTCCCCTTCGCCATTCTCTCCAGCTTGCGCTGTAACGGCGCCCAGTACGTTCCCGGGCGGAAGCGCTGCAGGAGATCCATGAAGCGCGCGTCGTTACCGATCAGGATGCGTGGCTCGTTTCTTTCGATGCCCCTGATGATGCGCAGCGCGGCGTCTTGCGGCGTGGTCTTGGCTGCGTTCTCGAACCGCTCGATCGATTGCGACCGGCGCGCATTGTCGGTGACGCCGACCCCGGTGTGCGAATTGCGGGCGATAGCGGTGGCGACGCCGCCGGGATGCACCACCGACAGCCTCACGGCGCTGCCCGCCATCGCAAGCTCGTGCCGCACGCTCTCGGAAAAGCCGCGCACCGCGAATTTCGCCGCGGCATAGGCCGACTGTCCCGGTGGGGCGATGATGCCGAAGATCGAGGACAGGTTGACGATGTGCGCCTCGCCCATCGTCTTCAGATGCGGCAGGAAGGCGCGCGTGCCGTGCACCACGCCCCAGAAATTGATGTCGAACAGCCAGTCCATCTGCGCCTGGTCGATCTCCTCGAACGAGCCCATCAGCGCCACGCCGGCATTGTTGACGACGATGCCGAGCGCGGGATGCGCGACGGTCGCCTCACGCGCGAACTGCGCGATGTCGTCGGGTTCGCTGACGTCGAGGCGATGCAGGCTGACCTTGCATGCAGCTCCGATCTCGGCCGCGAGCGTCTTCAGCCCGGCCTCCTCGCGATCGGCGAGCGCGAGATCGCAGCCGCGCCGCGCAAGCTCGATCGCCAGCGCGCGGCCGATGCCGCTTGCCGCTCCGGTGACGGCGGCGGCGCCGCGGATCGCAGTCATGATGATCCCCCGTCGAGCCTCTCGAGCGGAACTATGATTTACATTTTTTCATATTGGAACCGAACCGCATCGCGGTTCCCACCTTAACCTACGTTACTTGATGAAGACAGGCAGCATTGGGAGCCGCCGATGGGACAAGCACAGCCATTTCGCGCCACCGCACTGATCGTGGAAGACGACCTCATGCAGAGGGAGATGCTCAGTCTTCTTCTCGAAGAAAGCGGCTACGACGTCATTCAGTGCGAGAGCGCCGAGGCGGCCGAGCTGGTGCTCGACAAAAGCGCGGGCGTGCTCTGCCTGATGATGACCGACGTCCAGCTTGCCGGCCGCATGAACGGGGTCGAGCTCGCGCACGTCGCCAAGGACCGCAACCCCAGGCTCGACATCGTCGTCACTTCCGGCCGCCCCTTGATGCAGGCCTTGCCCGACGGCGCAAAGTTCTGGGCCAAGCCCTGGGCGCCGCTCGACGTGCTCCGAGAGGCCGAGATCGCACAGCTGTCCTGACGGTCGGTCCGGCTGGCCGGCTTTCGTGGTCCCGGGCGCGGTGATAAGGTCGGTCCATGACCTTGTCCTTCCTGCTCACTTCGCTGATCGTCGTCGCCTCGCCCGGCACCGGCGTGCTCTACACGCTGGCCGCCGCGCTGACCCGCGGCTCGCGCGCGAGCATCGCGGCCGCCTTTGGCTGCACCCTTGGAATCGTGCCGCACATGACGGCCGCGATGCTGGGGCTCGCCGCCGTGCTCCACACCAGCGCGCTCGCCTTCGCCGCACTGAAGTGGTGCGGCGTCGCCTATCTGCTCTACATGTCCTGGCAGGCGCTGCGCGAGACCGGGGCGCTGGCAGTCGACGGCGAGATCCGCGAGCGTTCGGTCGGCCGGGTGATCGTGACTGGCTTCCTGATCAACATCCTCAATCCAAAGCTGTCGATCTTCTTTTTGGCCTTCCTGCCGCAGTTCATCGCCGCGGACGAAGCCCATGTGTTGGCGCGGATGCTGGAATTGAGCGGCGCCTTCATGGCGATGACATTTGCGGTGTTCGTGGTCTACGGCCTCTGTGCGGCCTCGGTGCGCGAGCGCGTCATCTCCCGCCCGCGCGTCATGGCCTGGCTGCGCCGGAGTTTTGCTGCCGGCTTCGCCGCGCTCGGCGCCAAGCTGGCGTTCGCGGAGCGGTAGTTTCTCCAGCCAATAAAAAAGCGGGCCTTGCGCCCGCCACCTTCGATCTCTCGACCTACCCGAAGCCCGGGCGGAGCGAACTCCACCCGGGCAAAAGAATAAGAAGCCTCGTTACTTCTTCTTCGCTGCCTTCTTGGCCTTCTTCTTCGTCGCCTTCTTCGCCTTCTTCGCTTTCTTAGCCATAGGATCCTCTTAAGGGTTAATGGTGAAACGCGACACGAGGGATGCTCGGCGGAGGGCCAGCCTCGCAACATCCTCGATGACAAGCTCAGCAGATTCGCGCGCTTCTGCCCCGCGCTGTCACATCCGTGTCATCGCGTTATCCACAGCTCAGATGCGTTTTCTGGCGATTTTGGCCCGCGAATCCGCATCGCCGGCCATGCCTAACGATCCGACAATGCGCCAGCCGTTCATGAATCCAAAACCAAAGGCACGTTTTCGCGGATCGCAGTGAGACTCCGTTAAGCGCGACGGCCGCATTGTCCTCCGCAAGAAAACGGGGACGGGTCATGAACGGACAGCTGGCAGGGACAGAGGGCGCGACGCTGCGCGTGTGGCGCGCGCCATGCTGAACGTGCCGACGCTCTGGACCGTGTTCGTCGTCAACTTCCTGGCGCTCGGCCTGATCTGGGCCTACGTGACGCGCTCCTATCCGAAATTCGCGGCCGCGCGGTTCTGGATGGCATCGTGCTTCGTCGGCGCGACCGGCACGATGGCGGCCCTGATCCGCCTTTTCGTCGTTTCGCCTGTCCCGCTTCTGCTCGGAGCCGCCGGTGTCATCGCGGCGAGCTGCCTTGCCGCCATGGGCATTCAGCGCTTCTACGGTCGGCCGGTGTCCTGGCGCCTCATGACCGCGACGGGAATTCTCAGCCTCGGCGGCGTCGTGTTCTTCATGGTCGCATACGATCACATGCAGCTGCGTATGCTCAGCTACTCGCTCGGCCAGGCGCTGCCGCTGGCGCTGTCGCTGCGTTTGCTGCTTTCGCCGTCGGAAGGCCGTGCCAGCCCGGGAGCCCGGCTCTCCGGCATCGTGATCATCACCATCATCGCGATCTTCGCGGCTCGTGCGATCGGCAATCTGCTCGGCGGCGATTTCTCGTCGGTCTCCGGGGGGCAGTCTCATGCCGTGATGGTGCTGGGCCTCCTGTTCCTGTCGATGACGCTCAATTTCGGCTTCCTGCTGATGGCGATGGACCGCCTGCGCAACGAAGTTGCCGACCTCGCGCTGCTCGACGATCTCACCGGTGTCGCCAACCGGCGGCACCTGTTGCAGCGGCTGGGTGAAGAATGCGCCCGCTCGGAGCGCAGCAGCGAGCCGTTCTCGCTGCTGGTGATCGATCTCGACGGCTTCAAGGCCGTCAACGACACCCATGGCCATGCCGCGGGCGATGCCTGCCTGCAGCACTTCACCCTGATGGCGCAGACGCGCTTGAGGCCCGGCGACATGCTTGCCCGCACCGGCGGCGACGAATTCTGCGTCGTGCTGCCGTCGTCGACCTTGCGCGAGGCGGCTGTGATCGCCCGCCGCGTGCTCGAGGTCTGCCGCCAGGATGCCGTCAACTGCACCGGCATCGACATCCCGATCGCGATCTCGATCGGGGTGGCGCAGTGGGACCGCGGCGTCGGCCAGTTTCCGGACCGCCTGATCGCGCATGCCGACCACGCCCTCTATGCCGCCAAGAAGAACGGCAAGAACGACTTTGCGGTCCACGATCCGGCGCCGCCGCTCATGCCTGACCCGATCGGTCCAGGCGAGGCCTTGCGCAAATTCGCGTAAGGGCGTGCTAATCTCTGGTCCGCATTGGACCCGCATGATGATCTCTCGCCTGCTCGCGGCCGTTCTCGCCGCTCTCATTCTGATCACACCCGCCGCCGCGACCGACGCCGAGCTCGCAAAGCTCGCGCGCGCCTCCGGCACGCCCGACATTCCCGGCCTGAAGATGGTGTGGCTGGCGCCATGGGGCGATGTCGGCAACGCAAAACCCTGGCGCAACATCATCGTGCACCAGACCGAGGGACCGGCAGGCTCGGCGCGCGGCGGCGCGCAGGTGCAGGCTAAGAATCCCACGCGTCGCGGCGTCACATTGTGGGTCGAGACCGACGGCACCGTCTATTGGGCGGTCGCGGAAAACCTGGTGCCGACCCACGGCGACGGTGCCAACCGCAACGACAATAAGTACATCGACAACAAGCCGACCTATCGCCAGGTGGTGCGCGACAATTCGATCGGCGTCGAGTTCGCCGGCAATTATCCCGACGTCACCACGGGCCCGACCGCGGCGCAGGTCGCGGCGTGGAAGATCCTCGTCCAAATCCTGCGCGCGCGCTACGGCATCCCGCTCGACCACGTCTATGCGCACAACTGGATCGACTACAAGGACGCCCGCTATTGCGAAGGCTGCTGGCTCGCGACGCTGGCGCGGGTTTGGGGGGAGTAGGTTAGGGAGGCGCTGGTGGTGCGCTCTTCCCTTCTCCCCTTGCCGGAGAACGTGGCGCAAAGCGCCGGATGAGGGGTATCTCTCCGCGAATGACCATGTGAGAGGCGTGCTCGCGGAGGCAACCCCTCACCCGTCTCGCTCCGCGAGCCACCCTCTCCCGCAAGGGGAGAGGGGAAAAGCAGCTACACCGGCTCCGACATCCAGCCGAACAACCGCCGGATCAATCCCGGCCGCCGCGGCACTTCCGGCGGGCCGTCCGCTGCCAGCACGCGTTTGAAGAAGTAGTCCAGGAACACCATGTCGTTCGGCTCGGTGACGGTGAATGTCTCGTCGCCGAAATAGACGCTGTAATTGAAGAAGAACGGACCCATCAGCGGGATCGTCGCGGTCGAGGCATAGTCCTTCGAGATCACGAACTCCGAGGGCTCGAGCCCGTGCTCGCGCATCGCCTGCTCGACCAGCGGCAGCTTGCGCATGAACTGGGCGGAGAAGCCGCCGACGGTGGATTGCAGGATGATCGACACGGTGCGTGTCCGTTCTCTTGATGCTGTCGGCCCGATGCTTTTGGTCGGTCGACCGGCAGCGCGGGTTCAAGATGCCTGGTCCGCGTCCTCGCGAACATGCCGCGCCTCACACGCAAACAAAAAAGCCGGCGTTGCCGCCGGCTTTCTGTCTCTTGTCGATCCGCCAATCTCTGGCGCTAGAAACTCGCGCTTAGAGCGCGGCTTCCAGCGCGGCCTGTTCGGCCTTTGCAATCGTGCCCTTGACCGCGGACTGCACCTTCTCGAAGGCGCGGACCTCGATCTGGCGGACGCGCTCGCGCGACACACCGAACTCGGCGGCAAGGTCTTCCAGCGTCATCGGCTCATCGGCGAGGCGACGGGCCTCGAAGATGCGGCGTTCGCGCGGGTTGAGCACACCCATGGCGCCGTTCAAGGCGTCGCGGCGGTGATCATACTCTTCGTGCTCGGCCAGCATGGCTTCCTGGTTGGGCGAATTGTCGACCAGCCAGTCCTGCCATTCGCCGGCTTCGCCGTCGTCGCGGATCGGAGCGTTGAGCGACGCGTCGCCACCGAGGCGGCGGTTCATGTCGACCACGTCCTGGGCCGTGACGCCGAGACGCTTGGCAATGATGGCCACCTGGTCGGGGCGGAGATCGCCTTCGTCCAGCGCGGAAATCTTGCTCTTCGCCTTGCGCAGGTTGAAGAACAGCTTCTTCTGGTTCGCGGTGGTGCCCATCTTCACGAGCGACCACGAACGCAGGATGTACTCTTGAATCGACGCCTTGATCCACCACATCGCGTAGGTAGCGAGACGGAAGCCCTTCTCGGGCTCGAACCGCTTCACCGCCTGCATCAGGCCGACATTGCCTTCCGAGACGACCTCGGAGATCGGCAGGCCGTAGCCGCGATAGCCCATGGCGATCTTGGCCACGAGACGGAGATGGCTGGTGACGAGTTGGTGCGCGGCGTCACGATCATCGTGCTCGCGCCAACGCTTGGCGAGCATGTATTCCTGCTGGGGTTCCAGCATCGGAAACTTGCGGATTTCGCCGAGGTAACGGGAAAGGCCGGATTCGCCATTAAGGACCGGCAAGGTAGCTGTACGGGCCATAGTGCGCCCTCCAAACAGGTTCAGGCCCCCGATAGCGGCGGGCCAGGCAGACGACCGCTTGGTTAAAGCCGATCGGTGCTGCGATGTTCCGCGTTGGTCTTCAACGCAAGCGCAATATACTCCATCGCGAGGCAAAAAGGGAAGGATTGCTGACGTCACGTCCCCGTGTGGCAGCTATAACTTTTTGTAATGTAAAGCATTTCTGAAGCGGCCTGCGTCATAGCGCCGCTTTCAGGGCCCCCTGGAGGAGAAGCAAATCCTCCGGCAGAGGCGCTTCCCAGTGGAGTAATTCTCCAGTCCTCGGGTGCTCCAATACCAGCAGGTAAGCGTGCAGGGCCTGCCGCCCCAACGCGGCCAGGACGGCCTGCGACTCCGGGCCCAGCTGGTTTGCCTTGGTCTTGAAATGCGGGCCGTAGACGGCATCCCCCATCAGGGGGTGGCCGATATGGGCGAGGTGGACGCGGATCTGGTGGGTGCGCCCGGTCTCGAGCTCGCAGGCAAGCAGCGCCGCGATCGGCTTGCCGTCGCGCCCGTTAAAACTCTCCAGAAGCTCCCAATGCGTCACAGCCTCGCGGCCGCCCTGGCGCACCGCCATCTTCTCGCGCGCATGCGGGTGGCGGTCGATCGGCGCGTCCACGGTGCCGCGATGGCGGCCCGGCAGCCCCCAGGCGAAGGCCATGTAGCCGCGCCGCATCGGCCCGGTGCGGCCGTGGTCGGCGAACTGCGCGGTGAGCGAGGCATGCGCGAGGTCGTTCTTGGCGACCACCATCAGCCCGGTGGTGTCCTTGTCCAGCCGGTGCACGATGCCGGGCCGGCGCACCCCGCCGATGCCCGACAGCGATGAGCCGCAATGGGCGATCAGCGCATTGACCAGCGTGCCGGTCTCGTGGCCGGCCGCGGGATGCACCACCAGCCCTTTCGGCTTGTTGAGGACGACGATGTCGTCGTCCTCGAACACGATATCGAGGGCGATATCCTCGCCTTTCGGCTCCGGCGCGGCCGCTTCCGGCACGTCGATTGTGATCGTATCGCCGGAGGCGACGTGATAAGCGGGGTCCCGGATCGCGGCGTCCCTGAGGCTCACCGCGCCCGCCAGAATCAGGGCTTTCAGCCTCGATCGCGACAGTTCGGCAAGGTGCACAGCCAGCACGCGGTCGAGCCGGGTCGAGCCCTCGGAGCCCTCGACGACAATCTCCAACCTTTGCGCAGAGCCAGAATTTTCCATGACGACGTCTGATACCGTTGTTCCCGAACCGAGCCCCGAGCAGGCCGCGCTGTTCGCCCGGGTGCGGCGGATGATGCTGATCGCGGGGTTGACCACGGCGCTGGCAATCTGCGCCGTGCTGATCGCGGTGGGCTACCGCCTTTTCAAGTCCGAGGGAAGGGCGCCCGAGCCAGCAGGCGACGTGACCGCCACCCTGCCCAAGGGCGCCAGAATCGTCTCGACCGGTGTGGCCGGCGACCGGCTCGTGATCACGCTTGATGTCGGCGGCGTCACCGAAATCCGCACCTTCGACGCCCATACCTTGAGGCCGGCCGGAAAGCTGAAATTCGCGAACGAGCCGTGAGTCTGGCCCCGGAACTCGCCGCCATCGTCGCGCTTGCGTGAACGAGAACGTCGTTCCGCTTTGCCTTAACCATCCGCATCCGGGCTGATGCGGTTCGGCTTTCGTCGGGACGACGCCAAGCAGACGTCCAAAACCCCTCGATCCCCGCTTGCCGCCGGCAAAATTCGAGGCTATGTCCTCTCCCTCACGCTCCCTTCGTCTAGCGGTTAGGACGCGGCCCTCTCAAGGCTGAAACAGGGGTTCGATTCCCCTAGGGAGCGCCATTTCTCCTGCCAGACCGGGCACTTCGAAAACCGGCCATTTCCGCTTGTAGCCCCCACCGGCGTGCGCAGTTCGCACGGCTCGGCGCGGGCGCTCTCCTAAGCGATCGTGCCGTCGATCGAGCGGCGGATCACCCGCTGTACTTCTGCATTCGACAGAAACAGATCGTGGTTGATGATGCCCCAGCCCTCCTGCGAAGCATCGACCACGCGCACACCGAGCTGCGCGATGACGGCTTTCTCGGCGGCGCCGACCCTGGTCATTCCACCTGCAATCTGTCCCGACAGCGCCAGGGCGCGATCGTTCGTGGAGGCGATCACGGTGATCTTGCCGGCAAGCGGACCGATGCGGTGGATCGCAGACGAGAACACGTCCATGTCGATATCGGGCGCGGCAAACACCACCGCGCCGATCTTGCTCGTCACTGTGTCGCCGTATCGCGCATAGAGCTGACGCAGGCTTTCGAGCGACAGCATGGTTCCCATGCTGTGCGCAACGATGTTCACGCGGCCGGTGCCTGGCGCCGACACGAGTGCGGAGAGCACGCGCTCAAACTCGTCGCGGGACCACATCGCACTGTCGCGGTCATAGGCATAGTCGAACAGTCCTGCCTTGGAAGGCCAGGAGAACACCATGGTCCGGCCGCGGAACTTGATCCCGTCGGAGAGATGGGCGCCATCGAGCACCGCCGTCTCGAACGTCTGCTTGAAGCCGTGCACATAGATCAGCACGTCTCCTCCGCCGGCCTGCGCGACGAGATCGCCGGCGTCGGCCGACACCGGTTCGACCCGGTCAAGGCGCCAATCGCCAATTCCAACCGAGGCGAGAGAAAGACGGCTCTCATCCGGCGCCCCCAGCTTCGCCCGCGCGACTGTCATGGTCGTCGCGCGCTCCGGGCCGAACCAGGGCTTCGTGCGACCGCCGTTCACCGGCTTGCGCGTGGTGGTGACGAGCAATGTGGGGTCAAGGGATAGCGATGACGCGTCGAAACGCGCGCCGGTCGCACCCAAGCCGGCGCATCCGCCGAGCGCGAGGGCGGTCCCTGCCGACATAAATCCGCCGAGGAGAGCGCGGCGCGAAATAGAATGACAGGGGTCGCGTTGCAGAAGAGGCCGAGCGATCACACGAAACCTTTGGGAACTTTTGTCCACCGTAGCGCCCCGCTACATCCCTGAATGACAATGGGGGCGAGAAGACGGCGGAGCTGCTTCGCGGTCCATTGCTTGGTCTTGGGTCAATCACCTCCGCGGGGCGGGCTAGAGTTAAGGTGACGGTGCACAGAACTCGTGCCGCCTTGTAAGCCGCGATCTTCTTGATCTGTGCTGCCTGTCGGGCAACACAGCCGAAGTCCGTCAACCCCTCCTCACAAAAATATTCCACTTTACCGAAATTCGGAAATATCGTATGTGTCGGCCATCCCAGCCCACAAAAGGGGCGGTCGTACGTCGTCACGAACGCGGGTTGGGAGTTGCGGTGGACGCGGGCGGCGTTAAAGGCGGGTGAGTGGCGTGCAGGGCGAGATGAACCTCGTGAGCATGTCACGAACCGCATCGACGGACGGCGCCGAAGCCCTGCGAAGCCTCTTGGCGAAGCAGGGTCAGCTCGCGTACGGCGAAACCGTGTGGTCCTGGCCGTCGTTGCTACGGTCAAGCCTTTGCGAAGGCGTCAGCGCGTCAACCGGCGCGGTGCCGTGCATTTCGCGGAGGTGACGGAGGCAAGAAGGAACTCGTCTCCGGGGAGAGCGCGGCATAGGCCGTCAAACCATCGCGCAGGGAAGGCCTGGTCTCGGCTGCCCTGTGTCTCCCCTGTGCATTGCGTGTGCAATCAGTTCGCATGGGGGTTTTTATGGGTGCCAGCCGGCGCCCGGTCTTCCCTGCGCCCTTTCTTGGAGGGCGTGAAGCGAGAAGCATAGCTCGGGCAAACCTGCCGCGAGACTGCGAGCGCGTGTCCGCGCCCCGCATGCAAATTGCACCCCCCCCTTTCGAGCCTTCCTTGCGAGCATGATGCGTCGGCATCGGTGGAGGTGGTCGTCCCTCCCGGAATCTGCCTTGATGCGAAATCAGCGTGAGGGAGCGACAATATGAGCGGCTTGGTGATCTCTGGCGGTCGGGTGGTGGATCCCGCCAGCGGAATGGACGCGGTTGGCGATGTGGCGGTGGTGGACGGCAGGATCGCCGCGGTCGGCGCCTCGCTCGGCAGCGCGGAGCGGGTGATCGACGCGACCGGCCTCGTGGTCGCGCCCGGCTTCATCGACCTTCATGCGCATGGCCAGTCGCTCCCCGCCGATCGCATGCAGGCATTCGACGGCGTCACGACGACGCTCGATCTCGAAGCGGGTGTGCTGCCGGTCGGCTCCTGGTATGAGCGCCAGGCGCGGAAGGGGCGCGTGCTGAACTACGGCGCCGCCACCAACTGGGCTTTTGCGCGCATCGGTGCAATGACGGGCTCCAATGCGGAGAGCTCGCTGGAGGCGTTCGGCAACGCCATGCGCGATCGCCGCTGGATGGACAACGTCGCGAGCGATGCGGAGGTATCGGGCATTCTGGAGCGCCTTTCGCGCGGTCTGAACGAGGGCGGCATCGGCATCGGCATCTTGAACGCGTATGCGCCGGGCGCCGGCGTGCAGGAGCTGACCGCGGTCTGCCAGCTCGCGGCCGCGCAGGACGTGCCGACCTTCACCCATGTCGCCTACATGTCGCGCGTTGATCCCGAGAGCGCGGCGGAAGCCTATATCCGCCTGATCGGTTATGCCGGCGCCACCGGTGCGCACATGCACATCTGCCATTTCAACTCGTCGAGCAAGACCGACGTCGAGCGCTGCCGCGTGCTGATCGCGAAAGCGCAGGCGCAGGGCCTGCCCATCACCGTCGAGGCCTATCCCTACGGCACCGGCTCGACCGTGCTGGCCGCTGCCTTCTTCAGCGACCCCGAATTCGTCGAGCGCAACGGCACCGGCTACGATTCCGTGCAGCGGGTCACCGACGGCCATCGCTTCAGCGATCGCGAGGAGCTCTTGAAGGCGCAGGCCGAAGAGCCATCGTCGCTGGTGCTGTGGCACATCCTCGACACCGAGAACAATGCGCATCACCGCGACCTGCTCGACATGTCGGTGCTCTATCCCGGCGGCGCGATCGCCTCCGACGCGATGCCGTGGACGACGTCGGACGGCAAGACATACACCGGCGATGCCTGGCCGCTGCCGGATGACGCCACCTCGCATCCGCGCTCGGCCGGCTGCTTCACGAAATTCATCCGCGAATGGGTACGCGAGCGCAAGACCGTGTCGTTGCTCGAAGGCGTGCGCAAATGCGCGCTGATCCCGGCGGAAATCCTGTCGCAGAGCACGCCCGCGATGCGCGCCAAGGGAAGGCTCGCGAAGGACGCCGATGCCGACATCGTCGTGTTCGACTACGAGAAGCTCTCGGACCGCGCGACCTTCACGGCGATGAACCGCCCGTCCGAAGGCGTGCGGCACCTCGTGGTCAGCGGCCAACCACTGATCACAGATGGTGTGCTGGATGTGGCGGCGCGGCCCGGCCGTCCGGTGCGCCGCCCTGTCGTCGGGGGCTGAGACATGCCGGTTCCCATTCTCCTGGTGACGGGCTTTCTGGGGGCCGGCAAGACCACTGTCGTCAACCATCTGCTGGCGCATGCGGAGGGGCGGCGAATCGCCGCTGTGGTCAACGATTTCGGCGCGATCAACATCGATGCCGAGCTGATCGCGGGCGCGAGCGACGGCGTGGTCAGCCTCGCCAATGGCTGCATCTGCTGCTCGCTCGAAGGCGACCTGCTGCACACGCTCGCGACGCTGCTGCGGCGTGATCCGAAGCCGGAATACATCGTCATCGAGACCAGCGGCGTCGCCGATCCCGCCGACATCGTCCGTAACCTGATGGATCCCGTGATCGTGCGCGAGGCGCCGCTGGAAACGGTGCTCTGCGTGATGGACGCGGCGACACCGCCGGCTGCCCTGGACGATGCGCTGCACCGTTCGCAATTGCGCGTCGCCGATATCGTGGCTCTGAGCAAGCTGGATCTGGCCGACGAGGGCGCGGGCTCCCGCATGCGCGAGGCCATCCGCGCGCAACGCGTTCCTGCCGTGGTGGTCGATGCGCCGCACGGCGAGATTCCTTCCGCGCTGCTGTTTCCCGCAACTGTCGATCGCGCGCCGCCGCTACGCGAGCCCGGACCGAAACGTCCCGCAGAGCAACGCTTCGAAACCCTGAGCTGGACCTCGGACCGCCCGATCTCGCTGCCCCGCCTGCAGCAGGCGATCGGCCGGCTTGCGCCAAAACTCGCGCGGGCAAAAGGCCTGTTCGAGACCGTCGAGCAGCCCGGGCGCCAGATGGTGTTTCAATTCGCCGCCGGCCGCGCCACGCTCGCCCCTGGCGAAGTGCCGATGTCGGGCGCGCCGCGTGCGCGGATCGTCTTCATCGCCGAGCTCGGCGTGCTCTCAAAGGCGGAGCTCGACGGGATCATGGAGACCTGTGTTGCCGATCGGTGAAGCTATCACCTCAAGCGAATTGCGCGAGGCGAGCACGGTGATCTGGCAGGACCGCTAAGGTGTCAGCAGAACGCGAGCGCGTTGACGGCCCTCGTCGTCGCAATCCCGTTCTCGTTGCCGACGAACTGGCAGACGGCGGATTCGAGCTCACCCGGCTGGTTGCCTCGTGCCACCGCCAGCAGTCGCATCAATTCCGTTTCGTCCTGCGACAGGCGCCGGCACGACGGCGGCATGAAGCACAATTGGCAGGGCCGGCCGCTGCGCAGAATTCTGACCAGCGCGGCAACGCGTGCGACCAGCAGCGGGCTGTCGGCGATGCCAGGCGCCTCGTCGGCAAAGCGATAGGCCGCCTCCCAGCAATCGGACGCGCCGGTCGCATAGGCGGCAGCGATGAACCGCAACAGCGAAAGCGTGACGCGGCCAAAATCATCGTAGCTCTCGACATTAGGCCGCGTCGCAAGCGCGGCCTGGAGCGGACAGAGCCGCGCCTGGCCGGCTTCCGTGACGGGCACAAAGCCGCAACTATCATGCATCATGCGCGATCCCGGTCAGTGCAAGGTGGGGCTTCCGACCAGCCAGCTCTTCATCGCCATCGTCCGGTCATGGTCGAAAGACGGAACGTGCCGGTCGGGCAGGATGAGACCCGCCATGCGGAAGATCGTTGCAAGCCCCCGCACCGGCGCGAGAGCCCAATCGGCGCCGACCGGCGGCAGCCAGCATTCGAACTGCTCGCGCGCGATATCGTCGCGCTCTTTCTGCGCGGCGGCGATCGCCCGCAACATGCCGTGCTCGCTGTCGGACATGCGCGGGCAGGTCGGGCAGTGCACCGCGATGGCCGTATGCGCCGTGCAGGCAAAGATCTCGATGATGCATTCCAGCGAAGGCACGGCGTCGCCCACGCGAAAGTGGTCGTAGACTTGGTGGATATCGGCCGCGGTCGGAACAGCGCTTCCGCTGCGCGCCTTGGCCCGAAACCCCCAGATGAAGAGCCGCTCCGCCGCGCTCAGCGCCGGAAGCTCGAGGGACCCTGTCGATGTCGATTGATGCATTGAACCTCTGGCCTCTGGCTGCGCCTACGCCCCGACCGGCGCTGATGATCTGCACCGATCGTTCCGTCAGAGCCCCCTGCAAGTCAACGCTCGGAGGGGCGATGTCGAGGTCTTCTAGTTTTGAAGAGTTCGCATCTCGGATGCAGCCAGCCTCGCGAGCTTGCGAGGCCGTCCGCAGCATGCCGGTAGGATCCTACGGAGTTTTGCGGGTGGTGGGGAACCCGAATGCTTAAAGCTTTGCTAAGGGGCGCGGGATAAACTGGCATATCAGCCCTTCCAATTCTTGCGAGCTCCGATGTTTTTCTCCCGCATCAGTTTCAAGCTGGTCCTGATTGTCGGCATCAGCCTCCTTGGCATGATCGCGCTGGCGCCGATCGCGCTATCGACCCTGCGCGCGCAGATGATCGCGGACCGTGAGGCCAAGACGCAGCACATGGTCGACGTCGGCTACGGCATCCTGGCGCACTACCAGAAGCTCGAGAGCGAAGGAAAACTCCCACGCGAGCAGGCCCAGGCCGGCGCGATCGCGGAGATCAAGAGCCTGCGCTACGACAAGGTCGAGTATTTCTGGCTCAATGACATGACCCCCAAGATGGTCATGCACCCGATCAAGCCCGAGCTCGACGGCAAGGATCTCTCCGGGATGAAGGATCCATCCGGCAACGCGCTGTTCGTCGGCTTCGTTGACGTCGTCAAAAAGCAGGGCGCGGGCTTCTACAGCTACCTCTGGCCGAAGCCCGGCTTCGACCAGCCGGTCGGGAAAATCTCCTATGTGAAGGGCTTCGCGCCCTGGGGCTGGATCATCGGCACCGGTATCTATCTCGACGACGTCGACGCCGTCTTCCGCCAGAATGCGATGACCTTCGCCCTGGTGTGCCTGGCCGTGTTCGTGCTCGTGCTCGGCGCCTCCTTCGTGATCGGCCGCAGCGTGACCCGGCCGCTGGCGAAGATCACCGCGCTCACCGAGCGCCTCGCCTCCGGCGACAGCGCGTTCGACGTGCCCCATACCGACCGTCGCGACGAGATCGGCGGGCTCGCCAAGGCGCTCGCCGTGTTCAAGGACAATGCGTCGGCGGTCGGCCGGATGCACGCCGAACAGCAGGAGACGAAGCAGAAGGCCGACGAGGAGAAGCGCAAGACGATGACCGACCTCGCCGGTAAGTTCGAGGCGAACGTTCAGGCCGTCGTCCGCGACGTCTTCAACGAGGCGCGCGCGATGCAGCAGGCCGCGCAGGGTATGTCCGAGATCGCCGACAAGGCGACCGACCGTGCTAGCTTCGTCGCCACCGCCTGTCAGCAGGCTTCGAGCAACGTGCAGACGGTGGCCTCCGCCGCTGCGCAGCTGTCGTCCTCGATCACCGAGATCAGCCAGCGCGTCGCGCAGGCTGCAAGCGTGGCCGACAAGGCCGCCGCCGACGGCCAGCGCACCAACGACACCGTGCAGGGACTGGCCGCCGCCGCGCACAAGATCGGTGAGGTCATCGACCTCATCAACCAGATCGCCTCGCAGACCAATTTGCTCGCGCTTAACGCCACCATCGAGGCAGCGCGCGCCGGCGAGGCCGGCAAGGGGTTTGCGGTGGTGGCAAGCGAAGTGAAGTCGCTGGCGAGCCAGACCGCGAAGGCGACCGACGAGATCGGCGCGCAGATCACCGCGATCCAGGCCGAGACCAACCAGGTCGTCGGCAACATCGACAGCATCCGCAAGACCATCTTGGAGGTCAACGAGATTTCCTCGTCGATCGCCGCAGCCGTCGAGGAGCAGGGCGCCGCGACCGCGGCGATCGCCCACAGCGTACGCGAGGCTGCCTCCGGCACCGACCAGGTTTCGCAGAACATCTCGGGTGTGACCGACGCGACGGCGGAGACCGGCCAGGCCGCCGGCCTCGTGCTGCAATCGAGTGGCCGGCTGTCGCAGAAGCTGCAATCGCTGGAAGACGAGGTCAGTGCTTTCGTTGCGGGGGTGCGGGCGGCCTAGTATAGCAGGGGATGAATCAGAGTTCTGATCGGCGCGCGCGCATTCTCCTGATCAATCCGAACAGTTCCGTGGCGACCACTGAGATGATGGTCGCCATCGCGAGGTCGACCGTCGTCGACGGCTTCGACATCGACGGCGCGACCGCAACGCGCGCGCCGCAAATGATCGTGACGCCGGATGCGCTGGATGCAGCTTCCGCCGAAGTTCTGGAGATATCGCAGTCGAACCGGCATGCATGCGACGGTATCATCGTCGCGGCGTTCGGCGATCCCGGATTGGCCGGCATCAAGGCCGCGATGAAACTGCCCGCGGTCGGCATCGGTGAGTCCTCGATGGTGGCAGCCGCCGAGAACGGCCGCCGCTTCGGCGTGGCGACCACGACGCCGCTGTTGGAAGCGAAGATCGACGCTCGGCCGGAAGCGCTGGGTCTGCGATCGTATTACACCGGCGTCCGCTTCGCGGAGGGCGATCCGCAGGAGCTGATGCGCGATCCGGCGCGGCTGCGAACAGCGCTCGCGGGCGCGGTCGAGGCCTGCATCGCGCAGGATGGCGCGGAGGCGGTCATCATCGGCGGCGGGCCGCTGGGCGAAGTCGCGCGCGAGCTTCAGCCGATCTTCACCGTGCCGGTCATCGCGCCGATCCCGTCTGCCGTGGCGCGGATTATTCGCCTCATCACGGCACGCGCGACCGACTGAAATTCCGGCCGGCGGGAACGGTCGTCGGGACCGGCGTTCTTGCCCTTGACGGCCTCGGTTAAAGTGACGAAGCAGAACAATCGGACCGGCCGACCCGCGCTTGGGCACGCGGGCATGGAGACGCTGCATGTCGTTCAAGAAGCTCCTGATCGCCAATCGCGGCGAGATCGCCATCCGCATCGCGCGCGCCGCAGCCGATTCCGGCCTCGCGACGGTCGCGATCCATCCCGCGGACGATGCGCTGTCGCTGCATGTGCGCCTTGCCGATGAGGCGGTCGAAATCCCCGGCCGCGGCGCGCGGGCCTATCTCGACATTGAGGCCGTGGTGAAGGCGGCGAGGAGCGCAGGCTGCGACGCCGTGCACCCCGGCTACGGCTTCCTCAGCGAGAACGCTGCGTTCGCGAAGGCCTGCGTCGATGCAGGCATCGCCTTCGTCGGGCCGAAGCCGGCGGCGCTCGAACTGTTCGGCGACAAGGTTGCGGCACGGCAACTGGCAAAGCGCTGCGGCGTGCCAATCATCGCCGGCACCAGCGGGCCCTCCTCGCTGGAGGACATCACGGCGTTCTTCACCTCGCTCGGCAGCAAGCCGGCGATCGTGATCAAGGCGATGGCCGGCGGCGGCGGGCGCGGCATGCGCGTGGTCGAGCGCGCTGCCGATCTCGCGGAGGCCTATGCGCGTTGCCAGTCCGAGGCCAAGGCCGCGTTCGGCTTCGACGGCGTCTATGCCGAGCGGTTGATCCGGCAGGCGCGCCATATCGAGGTGCAGATCATCGGCGATCGCCACGGCGCGATCTCCCACCTCTGGGAACGCGAATGCACCATTCAGCGCCGGCACCAGAAGCTGATCGAGGTGGCGCCGAGCCCGTCGCTCAGCGACGGCTTGCGTGGCCGTATCAGCGAGGCGGCGAAGCAACTCGCCGTGGCCGCGTCTTACGACAATCTCGGCACGTTCGAGTTCTTGGTCGACGGCACTGCCGACGACAGTTTTGCCTTCATCGAGGCCAACCCGCGGCTCCAGGTCGAGCACACCGTAACGGAAGAGGTGCTCGGCCTCGATCTCGTCCGCGCCCAGCTCGCGGTCGCCGCCGGTGCCTCGCTTGCGTCGCTCGGCCTGGCGCAAGGCTCGATCCCGAAACCGCGCGGCTATGCCATGCAGTTGCGTGTCAACATGGAGACGCTGGACGAGCTGGGGGCGACGCACCCGACCGGCGGCGTGCTTGCCGTGTTCGAGCCGCCGTCGGGCCCCGGCGTCCGCGTCGATAGTTTCGGTTACGCCGGCTACAAGACCAGTGCCGCCTTCGACTCGCTGCTGGCAAAGGTCATCGTTCATACGCCGGGTGAAGCCTGGCACGACGTTGTCTCCAAAGCCGCGCGCGCCTTGCGCGAGTTTCGAATTGACGGCGTCGTCACCAACATCGCTTTCCTCCAGGCCGTGCTGGCGCATCCCGATTTCAGGGCTAACCGCATCGCGACAGACTTCATCGATCGCAACATCGGCAAGCTCGTCGAAGCCGCCGATGGCGCGGCCAAACCACTCTATTTTGCGGCGACGGAGCGAAGCGGCGGTCCCGGCATCGAGGCGCATACCGCACAGATCGTGCCCGAAGGCACGGTGATGGTCGCAGCACCCTTGCAGGGAACCATCGTCACCATCCAGGTGAAGGAAGGCGAGATCGTGCGTCCGGGCCAGCAGCTCGCCGTGATCGAATCCATGAAAATGGAACATCTGGTCATGGCCGAGCAGGGCGGCCGTGTCATGAAGCTACTCGCCGGCGACGGTGTCACGTTGATGCATGGCGAGCCGATCATGTATCTGCAGCCGCTCGAGGTTGCGGCTGATGCGTCTGCAACGGAAACCGATATCGATCTCGACCACATCCGTCCCGATCTCGCCGAACTGATCGCGCGCCAGGCCAACACGCTCGACGAAAATCGCCCTGCTTCGGTCGAGCGCCGCCGCAACACCAATCAGCGCACCGCGCGCGAGAATGTCGCGCAGCTCGTCGACGACGGCTCGTTCATGGAGTATGGCAGCCTTGCGATCGCGGCGCAGCGGCGCCGGCGCAAGCTCGACGATCTCGTCAAGAACACGCCGGCCGACGGCCTCGTCATGGGCGTCGCGACCGTCAACGCCGAGAAGTTCGGGCCCGAGGGCGGGCGCTGCATCGTCGTGGCCTACGACTACACCGTGCTCGCGGGCACGCAGGGCCACATGAACCACAAGAAGATCGACCGCATGCTGACGCTCGCGGAAGACTGGCGCGTGCCCCTGGTGTTCTATGCCGAAGGCGGCGGCGGCCGGCCTGGCGATACCGACCGGCTCGGCATGACCGGGCTCGATGGTCCGTCCTTCGTGCAGTTCGCCAGACTCTCGGGTCTTGTGCCGGTCATCGGCGTGGTCTCCGGCTATTGCTTCGCCGGCAATGCCGCGATGCTCGGCTGCTGCGATGTCATCATCGCCGCCAAAAATGCCTCGATCGGCATGGGTGGCCCCGCGATGATCGAGGGCGGCGGGCTCGGCGTCTATCACCCGGCCGAGGTCGGTCCTGTTACGTTCCAGTCGCCGAACGGCGTCATCGACATCCTCGTCGAGGACGAAGAGGAGGCGACATCCGTTGCGCAAAAATACCTGTCCTATTTCCAGGGCGAGGTGACGGACTGGCAGGCCGCCGACCAGCGGCTGCTGCGCCGCGCGATCCCCGAGAACCGCCTGCGCGTCTACGACATCCGCAGCGTGATCGACCTCGTCGCGGACAAGGACAGCGTGCTGGAGCTGCGCCGCGACTACGGCGTCGGCATGATCACCGCGTTGATCCGCATCGAGGGGAAGCCGTTCGGCCTGATCGCCAACAATCCGCGCCATCTCGGCGGTGCGATCGACGCCGATGCCGGCGACAAGGCCGCGCGCTTCCTCCAGCTCTGCGACGCCTTCGATCTGCCGATCGTCTCGCTGTGCGACACGCCCGGCTTCATGGTCGGCCCGGAAGCCGAGAAGACGGCGATCGTGCGCCACGTCTCGCGCATGTTCGTGACAGGCGCGAGCCTGACAGTGCCGCTGTTCGGCATCGTCCTGCGCAAGGGCTATGGGCTCGGGGCGCAGTCGATGATCGGCGGCGGCTTCCACGCCTCGTTCTTCACCGCGGCCTGGCCGACCGGCGAGTTCGGTGGCATGGGCCTGGAGGGATACGTCCGCCTCGGCTTCCGCAAGGAAATGGAGGCGATCGCCGACCCCGTCGAGCGTGAGACCTATTATCGCAACAAGGTCGCCGAGCTCTACGCCAACGGCAAGGCGGTCTCGATCGCCTCCGTGTTCGAGATCGACAACGTCATCGATCCCGCCGAGACGCGGCGGTGGATCATGGCAGGCCTGCGGTCGGTGCCGAAGCCGCCGACGCGGACGGCGAAGAAGCGACCCTGCATCGATACGTGGTGAGGGCGGTGCAGCAATTATGATTGCGCTTCGCCGCGTTCCCGGTTCCCGATTGACATCCCCGCCTGCGCTGCCAGACTTTGCACAATAATACAGGGTGGAGACGTCCGCGATGGCCAGCCTTTCGGCCTCGAACCATGTCGCCCGTGTCTTGTCCGTCGCCAATCAGGTTGCAGACCGCTTGGCCGACGTCGATGCCTCTTCGCGCATTGCCAATTCCTGGCGGCGCTGCCTGGTCAGCCACAAGCTCGATCCCGCCCGCCAAGGCCCGCCGCAGACGCTGACCGAAGCCGAGATCCGGCATGTCGCCGAGCCGATGGAAGAGACGATCCGGCTTGCAACACCGGAGCTCGACGATCTCGCCCGGGTACTCCGCGATGCCGGTTATTGCGTCAACCTGGCGGACGTGAACGCAACCATGCTGTTCAGCCGCCTGCCCGGCGAGGCCGACGCAAGACTGTTCATGGACTGGAAGATCTACACCGGCTCGAATTTTTCCGAGGCCTTTGAAGGCACCAATGGGCTCGGCACCGCGCTTGCCGAGCAAAAGCCGATCCTGGTGCATCGCGACGAGCACTTTCGCGCGCAGTGGCACATGTTTTCCTGCGCCGTGACGCCGCTGTTCGACCAGGCCGGACGGCTCGCAGGCGCCGTGAACATCACCTCCTGCCGCGAGGACCTCGAACGCACCGCGCATCAGCTCGCGCTGGCGGTGACGATGGAGGCAACGCGGCGCATGGAGGGCGCGATCTTCCGCGGTCATTTCCGCAACGCCTGGATCGCGACCGTGCCGGGCGATGGCGGCAGCGGCCTGCTCGCCTATGACGACGATCGCCGCATCGTCGGCGCCTGCCGTTCGGCGCGCGCACTGCTGGGTCTCACCGACGGCTTGATCGCCTCCGGCATCGATCTGTCGCGCTATGTCAAATTCGACCATCCCGCCGCGCGCGACGCGGACGATCTCGTCGAGCTGCGCCGGGGCGATGGCAGTCCGTTGGGGCATGGCCATGTCGCGCCGCCGCTGCGGCCACGGGCGTCCACGCAGCGTCGTGACGTTCCTGTGGACCCCTTCGATGCGCTGCAGCGCCTCGCTGGCCGCGATCCAGGACTGATCAAGAGTGTAAAGCGGCTCAGACGCATCGGCGATCACAATCTGCCGGTGCTGCTGCATGGCGAGACCGGCGTCGGCAAGGATGTGTTCGCCCGTGCCATCCACGCGGCCGGCAATCGCGCGCGCCACAACTATGTCGCGCTGAACTGCGCTGCGATGCCGGACAGCCTGATCGATGCCGAGCTGTTCGGTTACGAGGCCGGCGCCTTCACCGGCGCGCGCCGCGACGGCTCGAAAGGCCTGATCGTGCAGGCCGACGGCGGCACGCTGTTCCTCGACGAGATCGGCGACATGCCGATTGCGCTGCAGACGCGGCTGCTACGGGTGCTGGAGAACCGCGAAGTCTGGCCGCTCGGCGCGCTGAAGCCCGTGCCGGTCGACATTCGCCTGATCAGCGCCACGCATCGCGATCTCGGCCGCATGGCCGAGGAGGGCGCCTTCCGCACCGACCTCTATTTTCGTCTCCGCGGCATGGAGGTGCGGCTGCCGGCCTTGCGCGAGCGCGCCGACCGCGACGACGTCATCCGCCAGATTGCGCGCGAGGAAGCGCCGAACTGTTCCCTCTCGGACGAGGCCTGGGCGCAGCTCTCGGCCTATCCCTATCCCGGCAACATGCGCCAGCTCCGGCACGTGCTGCGGCTCGCCGGCTGCACGGCGGAAGACGGTGTCATCACCGATGCCGACCTCGATTTGCCGCCGTTTGGTGGAAGGGCGGAGCCGGATCTCGCGGCGGCGGAGCGCGCCACGATCGTGGAGGCGTTGCGCGAGCATGGTGGTCGTGTGATCG
Organism: Bradyrhizobium sp. WSM1253; assembly: GCF_000244935.1. Classification (NCBI taxonomy): domain Bacteria; kingdom Pseudomonadati; phylum Pseudomonadota; class Alphaproteobacteria; order Hyphomicrobiales; family Nitrobacteraceae; genus Bradyrhizobium; species Bradyrhizobium sp. WSM1253. The sequence continues at coordinate 3,489,989 of NZ_JH600073.1, read as the reverse complement.
AAGCGGCGCGCGCGCTGAAGCTCAGCCGCGCGACGCTCTATCGCAAGATCAAGCAGTTGAAGATAGAGACAGCGCAGTAGCACTCAGCTGCATGCGGCGAGCTTTCTTCCCCTCTCCCCCTGCGGGAGAGGGTGGCTCGCCGCGACAGCGGCGAGACGGGTGAGGGGTCTCTCTCCGCACCTGATTCTCTGGCTTCTGGATTCGCGGAGAGATACCCCTCATCCGGCGTTTCGCGCCACCTTCTCCCGCAAGGGGAGAAGGGAAGAGCGCACCATCAACGCCGCCGCTGCCTTACGAAAAATCGCTCCAGCTCAGATGTCGCGAGTCGAGGTCGCCGACGGTTACGGTGCCGCGGATTTCGCGCGGGGCGTGGAAGCTGCTGCGCAGATACACGAGCGGCGCCGCGCCGTCGGAATGCGATGCGCCGCGCACCTCGCCGACGAAGATCGAATGCGTCTTGGTCTCGAATTCCTGCGCCAGCACGCAGTCGAACGCGGCGACCGCATCCGTCAGCACCGGCGCGCCGGTCACCCCGCGCGTCCATTCCCCGAACGCAAAGCGGTCGTCGCCATTGACGCCCTTCTGGCCGCTGAAGGTCAGCGCCAGTGCCGCATGGTCCTCGTGCAGGAAGTTGATCGCGAACGCGCCTTCCTCGCGGATACGCGCGTGCGCACTGGCGTTGCGGTTGACACACACGATCAGGGATGGCGGCGAGTCCGACAGTGAGCAGGCCGAGGTCACAGTCAACCCCGTGCGCTTGCCGTGCTCGGCGCCGACCGTCACCAGCGCGACGGCGCCGGCGCACTGGCGCATCGCCTGCTTGAAATCCTTGGCGTCGAAAGCACTGGCGTCCACGCTCACGCGGAAATCTCCGAAATGGATGCGGATGCGGCACGATCGCGCCGCACCCGCGTCGGGTCAAGCCGCCTTCTGCGCGGAGCCGAGATGCTTCAGGCGCGGCATCACCTCGTTCCTCAGCAGCGACAGCGAGTGATGCCAGGCTTCAGCCTTGTGCTTGTAGTCGAAGCCGAACACCAGCAGCACGCCGAAGCCGCCGACCTCCTCGTAGATCTTCTCGATTTTCTCGGCGACGGTCGCGGGCGAGCCGACGATCCAGTTCCGCTTGGCGCAATATTCGACGGTGACGTCGCTATCGGGCACGTCGGGCGCGTGCTTCAAATAGTCCTTGAAGCCGAAATGCCCGAGCAGCGGCAGGAAGTACTCGCCCATCATCCGGCCCATCATGTCGCCGGTCGAGAGCCTCCACGCTTCCTCGTCGGTATCAGCGACGAACACCTCGCGCACCAGCCGCCAATCCGCGCGGTCCGGCTTGCGTCCGGTCTTGGCGGCACCGGCTACGACCGAATCCCAATGACTGCCGACATAGGCCGGGTTCAGGTTGAGGCTCATCGGGATGAAGCCGCGCTCGCCGGCGAGCTTCAGCGTGTCCGAATTCTTCGAGAGCCCGGCGACGCCGATCGGCGGATGCGGTGTCTGCAACGGCTTGATGTGCGGCTTGAGGAAGTCGAACATGGTGTCCGGCTTGGTCACCGTCCAGAACTTGCCCTTGTAGGTCCAGGGCGCGGGATCGCTCCACATCTTCAGAATGATCTCCAGCGCCTCGCGGGTCATGTCGCGGTTCTGTCCGCTCATGCCGTCGACGTTGAACATCGCCCAGTCGCTCGGCAGGCCGCTAGCTGCGACGCCGAAATTGAGTCGCCCCCCGGAGAGGTGATCGAGCATGGCGACGCGGTTGGCGAGCTCGGCCGGGTGGTGATAGGGCAGCAGGAAGCCGCCTGGTCCGATGCGAATATTCTTGGTCTGCATCAGCGCCTGTGCGATCAGAAGGTCTGGCGTCGGATTGGGTTCCCAGGGCGCGGTATGGTGCTCGCCGACCCAGGCCTCCTGATAGCCGAGCTCGTCGAGCCAGCGCATGACCTGCAGGTCCCAGTCGTTCCCTTCCTTCAGGCCGCACTCCGGCGGGTGCGAAGGCATCGTGAAATAACCGATCTCCATGGGTTTCCTCTCCACAATTGACGCGTCTTGTTGCGCGGTTCACGGATGTGAGCGGAAACGCTTTAGCAAGCGGTGTGCCAGCTCTTCGCGAGTGGTGGGCCAGCGCGAACGGCGCCTCAGACCTGCGAGAAAAGGCTGGTTTGCGGCGGCAATAGCCGATATCCCGGGACAGATTTACGGGGGCCTCGTCTCACTGTCGCGAGACGGCGTCTCGGCGGTGAGACGAGGATACGAATCGAGATGACTGAACCTGCCTATGTCGCGGTAGACTGGGGCACCAGCAGCTTTCGACTCTGGCTGATCGACCGCGCCGGCGAGGTGCTGGCCGAGCGCCGCAGCGATGAGGGCATGCTGGCCGCCGCGAAGGCCGGCTTTCCCGCCGTGCTGCAATCGCATCTCGCGGCAGTCGAGGCTCCCGATCATCTGCCCGTCCTCGTCTGCGGCATGGCCGGCGCGCGTACCGGCTGGGTCGAGGCCGGTTATGTCGACACGCCGGCACCACTCTCCGCTGTTCTGAAGCAGGCCGCGCACGTGCCCGGCGAAGCGCGCGACATTCGCATCCTGCCGGGTATCGCGCAGCGCGATGCAAAAGCGCCGGACGTGATGCGCGGCGAGGAAACGCAGCTGCTCGGCGCGCTCGGGCTCGATACCGCTGGCGAAGCGCTAGTCTGCATGCCCGGCACGCATTCGAAATGGGTGCGCGTGAAGGACGGCACGGTCGCGCATTTCTCCACCTTCATGACCGGCGAGCTCTTCAGCGTCGTGTCGCGCGAGACGATTTTGTCGCTTGCAGTCGCCGGGGCCGAAGACGCCGAGGATTTCGCGAGCTTCAAGGCGGCGGTGAAGGCCGCGTACGAAGCACCGGCCTTCGCGGCTAATTTTCTGTTCGGCGCACGCTCGCGTCAGCTCCTGTTCGGGAGCACACCGGCTGCGGCGCGCGAAACGCTGTCGGGCACGTTGATCGGCGTCGAGCTGGCGGCGGGGCTTTCCGGCGCGATGTCGAAAGCTGGCATCACGCTGATTGCCTCGGGGCGGCTCGCGATGCTGTATAGGCTGGCTTTCGACGCGCTGTCGGTCGCCGTGAACCAAGTCGATGCCGATGAAGCGGTCCGCCGCGGTCTGTCGATGGCGGCTGCCGCGATCTGGACGCAATGAGAGGACTGTCGAGATGAGCGTTCCCTTTCCGGCGATGAAGCGGCCACTGGTCGCGATCCTGCGCGGCGTGAAGCCCGAGGAAACGCAGGCTATCGTCGGCGTGCTGATCGAAGCCGGCATGACCGCAATCGAGATTCCGCTGAACTCGCCGGACCCGTTCCGCTCCATCGCAACGGCCGTGAAACAGGCGCCGGCCGGCGTGCTGATCGGCGCCGGCACGGTGCTGACCACTTCGGATGTCGACCGTCTCAACGATGTCGGCGGCAAGCTGATGGTCTCGCCGAATGTCGATACGCAGGTGCTCACGCGTGCGCACCAATACGCCATGGTCACGTTGCCGGGCGTGTTTTCGCCGACCGAGGCGCTGCTGGCCGCGCGCTCCGGCGCCTCTGGCCTGAAGTTCTTTCCGGCAAGCGTGCTCGGCGCGTCCGGTATTGCCGCGATCCGCGCCGTGCTGCCTGCCGGGGCGATGATCGCCGCCGTCGGCGGCGTCTCCGACCAGAATTTCGCGGAGTACATCAAGGGCGGCGTCACTGCGTTCGGGCTCGGCTCCAGCCTCTACAAGTCCGGCATGACGGCAACGGACGTTGCCGCTCGCGCAAAGGAGACGATTGCGGCCTACGATCGGGCGATTGCGAAAGAGTGAGATCGCAATAAACAAGCCGTGATCCCGTCACGGTCGCGCGTTATCCTATCTTGCTGGACCAGCGGGATCAGGAGACCGACATGGCGATCAACAACGTGGCCGATCTGTTCGTGGCAACGCTCGAACAGGCCGGCGTCAAGCGCATCTACGGCATCGTCGGCGACAGCCTGAATGCGCTGACCGAAGCGCTGCGGCGGCGCGGAACGATCGAGTGGATCCATGTCCGGCATGAAGAGGTTGCGGCCTTTGCCGCGGCCGGCGAAGCGGAGATGACGGGCAGTCTTGCGGTGTGCGCGGGCTCGTGCGGTCCCGGCAATCTGCATCTGATCAACGGCCTGTTCGATGCCCATCGCAGTCGCGTTCCCGTGCTGGCGATCGCCGCACAGATCCCGACCGCCGAGATCGGCAGCGGCTATTTCCAGGAGACCCATCCGCAAAACCTGTTCCGCGAGTGCAGCCATTATTGCGAGCTGGTCTCCGATCCGAGTCAGCTGCCCTACGTGCTGGAAAACGCCATCCGTGCGGCTGTCGGCATGCGCGGCGTTGCCGTCGTCGCCATGCCGGGCGACGTCGCCTTCCGCAGCCCACCGAAGCGCGCGCTGTCGACGGCGCGTGGCCTTGCGCTGTCGGCGCCGAAGGTCGTGCCGCAGGCCGATGAGCTGAAGGCGCTCGCGGACCTCTTGAACGGCGCCGAACGCATCACCCTGTTCTGCGGCCGCGGCTGCGCTGGCGCGCATGCGCCGCTGATGCAGCTTGCGGAAGCCTTGAAGAGCCCGATCGTGCATGCGCTGGGCGGCAAAGAACATGTCGAATACGACAATCCCTACGACGTCGGCATGACCGGCTTCATCGGCTTCTCCTCCGGCTATGCCGCCATGCACGCCTGCGACGCGCTCGTGATGCTCGGCACTGATTTTCCCTACAAGCAGTTCTTCCCGACCGATGCGAAGATCGCGCAGATCGACATCCGTCCGGAAAATCTCGGGCGGCGCTGCAAGATCGATCTCGGCCTCGTCGGCGACGTCAAGCTCACCATCGAGGCGCTGTTGCCGCTGCTCGAGGCCAAGACGCAGCGCAGGCATCTCGACGATGCCATCGTGCATTACAAGAAGGCACGCGAGGGCCTGGATTCGCTTGCGAAGGGCACGCCCGGAGCAAAGCCGATCCATCCGCAATATCTCGCAAAGGTCATCAGCGACCATGCGAGCGATGATGCAGTGTTCACCGCCGATGTCGGCACGCCGACGGTGTGGGCCGCGCGCTATCTCGAGATGAACGGCCGCCGCCGGCTGATCGGCTCGTTCGTGCACGGCTCGATGGCCAATGCTATGCCGCAGGCGATCGGCGCGCAGGCCGCGCAGCCCGGCCGCCAGGTGATCTCGCTCTCGGGCGATGGCGGCTTCACCATGCTGATGGGCGATCTGATCACGCTGACGCAGATGAAGCTGCCGGTGAAGGTGGTCATCTTCAACAACGGCGTGCTCGGCTTCGTGGCACTGGAGATGAAGGCGGCCGGCTTCGTCGACACCAATGTCGATCTGGAGAATCCGGACTTCGCAGCGATGGCGCGCGCGATGGGTATCTTCGCAAGGCGCGTCGAGGATCCCGGCGAGCTCCCGGGAGCGGTGAAGGACATGCTGGCCCACAACGGGCCGGCGCTGCTCGATGTCGTCACCGCCAAGCAGGAGCTGTCGATGCCGCCGACCATCACGCCCGAACAGATCAAGGGTTTCAGCCTCTGGGTCTTGCGCGCCGTGATGAACGGCCGCGGCGACGAGGTCGTCGATCTCGCCAAGACCAATTTGCTGCCGCGTTAACCGCGCTTGACCGACGGCAGGGGCAGCCGCTCATGGCGGCGCTGGAAGCGTTGCCAGTGCAGGACGATGCCGATCAGGAGCGCCGGCACGAAGCCGAGCGCAATCAGGAAATGCGGCAGCTGCGCCGGTGAGATGAACGCGATGGCGATGTCGGAGATCAGCCAGAGCGCGGCGAACATCACCGCGAAATCGGTGCGCGGGCAGCGCAGATAGTAGAACACGGCGGTGATGACGACGGCGGGTCCAATGGCGATGCCGATCATCACCGTCGTCAGCTCCTTCGGCGTCAGCGCGTCGAGCACCATCGCTGCCAGCAGCCAGAGCGCGGCGAACATGGCGACGATGTCGAGCGGATGCCGCAACCCAATACCTCTCGCAGAAAACGCACTATCGTTGTGGCCCGGACCTGGGCCGTCAAGGGAAAATGCGCCTATTCCTCGTCGTTTCCGGGCGTCGGCCGCAGCATGAAATGGCCGAAGGCGGTGGCGATCGGCTTGTTCGCATCGTCCTGCCAGGCTCGCGCCTCGAAGGCGACGATGCGCCGGCCCTGCTTCACGATCGAGACGTTGGCGAAGGTGTCGAGCGCGCGGCCGGAGCGCAGATAGTTGACGGTCAGTCCGATCGGCTTGGGCAGTGCGGCGGCGCCGAGCTCGCGCGCCACTCCGAAGATCGCGGTGGTCTCGAGGAAGGCGCCGGTCATGCCGCCATGGATCGCGGGCAGGATCGGGTTGCCGATGATCTTTGGCGAGAACGGCATCGTCAGGGTGTCGTCGTCGTTGACGCGAATGCCGAGGCAGCGCGCGAACGGGCTGTTGGCGAACGGACCGTCCGGATCGTCCGGCGCCTCCAGCGACGGGATGCTGGGCAAATCCATCCTGCGGTCCACGAGCATGTTGGTGCGGTTGGCGCCGATCATGAAACAGGCGGTCGCGGTCGCGACCGGATCGTCCTCGGACTCCTGATAGGCGGTCGATCGCACGAAGGCTATCGACCGCGTGGTGCGGTAGCAGACCGAATGCGCCTTGATGTCGAGCCCGGGCGTTGCCGGCTTCTGATAGTCGATGCGCAAATCAAGCGTCGCGATCGCGCTTGTGCCGTCGAGCGCGAGTTGCACCGCCATGCCGCAGCTCTCGTCCAGCATCGCGGTGACGACGCCGCCATGCAGGACGCCGGTCTCCGTGTCGCCGACGAAGACGGGCCGGTAGGGCAGGCTGGACCAGGCCTCGCGAGGTGCGAAGCGGTCGAGCTGGAGTCCGCTGATCTGGCCGTAATCGGAGCGGCGGCCCTTGATCGCCTCGGCGAGGTCCTCGAACGAAAGTGTGGTCGGTGAGCTGGACATGAGGACGTTCTAAACCAGCGGCGGGCGCGGTGCAAAACCCCGGATGGGCGTCCCGCGGCAGGAGTTCCGAGGCCGGTTTGGCCTCGACAGGGCCGGCCGAAGCAACGATGGTGGGCGCCTCGTTCGTTCGACCAGCCGCAAGGAGTGCCCATGGCCGATCCCGAAATGCCCGCCACCAGCCAGGGGCCCGTCATCATTTCGACCTCGAGCTCGGAGCGGGCGCCGATCATCTATTTCGACGGTGCGTCCTGCTTCGGCCACCACAACGGCGCTATCCAGATCGAGCTTGCTGCGAACCTTCTGATGCCGGTCGGCGCCGCCGTCAGGGTCGACGTGGTCCAGACCGCGCATCTGCGCTGCAGCGTGGCCGCCGCGCTGGCCCTGCGCGAAGCGCTCGACAAGGCATTGGCGATGTACCAGCAGGGTCAGCAGGAGCCCCGGCCGGAGGAAATTCCGACGGTGAAGAACTGAGGCAAGCGGCGGATCGCAAGTTAATGCGATCAACTCGCTCAGCTCACATGCACCTTCGGCTTCCTGCCATCGTTCCACTTGCCGTCGAGCGCGCGCTCGATCTGGGCGGCGAGTTGCAGCAGCAGGCCGTCATTGGCCTGTTTCGCAATCGCCTGGATGCCGAGCGGCAGGCCGTGGTCCTGCGTGGCCATCGGCATCGAGATCGCCGGCATGCCGCAGAGATTGGCGAGCGGCGTGAAGGCGAAGAAGCGCCAGAGATTGCCGAACCAGTCGAGCACGTCAGGATTGTCGGAGATGGTGAGATATTCCCGGGTGCCGACCTTCGGCGTCGGCAGCGCGGTGATCGGCGTCAGGATCACGTCCCACTGCTCGAAGAAGGCGCCGAAGGCGCGTGAGGTCGTGTTGAACACGCCTTGCATCTTCGCCCGCTCGGCGAAGCTCGTATGCCGGCCGGCTTCCCAGATCCGGATGTTCATGGGCTCGATGAGGTCTTCCGGGGGCCGCTCCAGCCCGCGCGCGGCGAGCATGTTGGAGATTACCACGGCAAAATTCGAGATATAGCAGGTGGTCTGCGCCTCGAACGCGGCGCGGAAGTCGAGCTCGGGCAGGCCGTAGTCGACGTGATGGCCGAGGCCTTCGAGGAAGCGGCCGGCCTTTGCCAGCTCGGCCGCGATCTCTGACGTCGCGGTGTAGTCGCCCCAGCTGTGCGACAGCGCGATGCGAAGTTTTGACGGATCGCGTTTGATCATCTCGGAGTATGGTTGCGCCGTGGTCCAGAACGGCATGAACTCGCCCGGCGCCGCTCCCCTGGCATGATCGACGAAGGCGGCGGTGTCGCGCACCGAGCGCGACTGGCAGCCCTGGATCGAGACGAGGCCGGTGAGATCGGACATGTGCGGTGCGAGCGAGAACACGCCGCGCGAGACTTTCAGGCCGATATTGCCGTTGACCCCGGCGGGAATGCGGATCGAGCCGCCGCCGTCGGTCGCATGTGCGATCGGCACCACGCCGGCCGCCACCATTGCGGCGCTGCCGGCCGACGAGCCGCAGGTGGTGTAGTCGGTATCCCAGGGATTGCGCGTGACATAGACGGCGGGATTGTCGGCCGAGCTGCATACGCCGAATTCCGGCGTCGTGGTGCGTCCGATCAGGTTCAGCCCGGCCTGGCGGAATTTGCCGGTCAGGAACGTGTCGGCGCCAGCGCGATTGCCGCGCATCAGTAGCGAGCCCATCTCCTGGAGCCGGCCCTTCATGGTCGGGCCGAGGTCCTTCATCAGGAAGGGCAGGCCTGCGAACGGGCCGGCGAGATTGGCGCCGTCCTTGGCCGGATCGGCGATCACGTCATCGAACAGCTCGACGACGCCCGACAGTGCCGGATTGACCTTGGCAACGCCCGCAGCGGCCTGGCGCGCCAACTCCTTTGCCGTGAGCTCGCCTTTGCGGACGCGCGCGGCCAGTCCCACGCCATCGTGCTGCGCCCATTCGTTCCAGCTCATCGGGAAAGTCATGCGATCCAAACCTCTTCGTGCGGCGCCACCTTAGTTTCGCACGGGAACATTTTAATCAACTGAGGCGGCGCGAAGGGCAGGGTTGCGCGGGATGGAGAGGTAATCCTCCATTGCATGCGCACGCATCAATCCGAGAGCTTTGCGATCACCGCGACCGGCCCGCCGCCAGCGGGGCCCTGGTGCTCGGCGCCGCCGGAGACGTAGACCGCCCCGGTGCCGGCGAGGCCGGCAATCAGGCCGCCGACGGCAGCCCGGGCGTGGCGCGTCGAGCTGATATCGGTATCTTCCAGCATGGTGTGGCGGAAGCCGCGCACGCTGCCATCAGGCGAGGCCTCGGCCTTGGCGAAGATGTTGACGAGCTCGCGGCCGGTCGTCGTCTGCGGCGCGGCACAGAGCCCAACGCTCTCCAGCGCCGCGAGCACGGCGGCAGCGTCGATCGCATCGCTCATCACGGCATGCCCGATCTCGAATTCGCTCGTCGAGGACATCGAATTGCCGAGCACGATGACGACGTTGTGCGTCAGCTCGATTCCGGACGAGGTCGAGGCGACGTTCGAAAACAGATCGTAGCGCCGCAGCACGTCGTCGTCTCGTAGGTCGGTTGCGATCTCGCCGAGCGCGACTGCAACCCCGAGCGCGGAGGCGCCGCGCGAATAGGCCATCGAACTGTAGGCGCTGGTCGTCGCCGTCTTGTGGCCGCGCGCATTCGCCGCTTCGACGCGCTCGCTGGTGAGCAGCGGGCATTTGATCTGCACGAAATGGACGTCGGCGGGATCGGCGATCCCGGCATCCGCCATCGCGGCCTTCACGGCCTTGGCTGTCTCCGTGATCTGAGCGGAGCGGCCGAGCTCTTCAGGGAGAAAATCCCGCGTGTGCGCCATGCCGATGCTCAGGCGCTTGCCGGAGATGCCTGCCGGGCGCTGCAGAACGTCTCGGCGCGTGAACACCGTGATGTGCGGGCTCAGCACGCCCTCGGTGCCGCCGGACATCACGAAAGCGATGCGCTGCTCGACCTCCTGCGGCGACAGGCCGAGCTGCGGCGCCAGCGCCGTGCACAGCGCGGCAACGGCATATTCCCGGGTAAAGTCGTTGACGCCGCCATTGCCTTCGGTCTTGCCGAGGATGGCCAGGATGGATGCCGGATCAATCGCGCCGGAGCCGATCATGGCCATCAATCCGGAGACGTCGCCGGGGCCTTTGGTGGCGACCTTGAAGACGCCGACCGATGTCGTCCGCATGATAGTCCTCACATGGGGTTCAGGAGCCCGGCCGACAAAACAGCCGCTGAACCGGGGCGCCTGTCAAGGTGTCGAGGCAATCCCATCGTCGTCCTGGCGAGCGCCAGGACGCATGACCCAGGGGGCATTTGGCGAAGTCTCGTCGTTCGGTACGCCTACCGCCTACAATCGATGAATCACGCGCTATGGGTCCTGGCCTTCGCCAGGACGACGATGGAGTATGTGCGTCGTCCTCGCCGCCCCTCACGATTGTGGCGAGATCGCATCGGTTCGACAAAAAATCCCTTGTCGACGATCGTCCGCCGCACCTTGATGAATCAACCCCGATTGGTCCATAAGCGGCGTCCCGCAGCCGGTGGTTCGCCTCCGCGATGCGTGCTTGGATAGAGGGGTTCTCGCGTGGCAAATATCAACCAGAAAATTGCGCAGGAGCTTGGGGTTCGGGCGGAGCAGGTCGAGGCGACAGTGGCGCTGCTCGACGGCGGCGCCACGGTTCCCTTCATCGCCCGCTACCGCAAGGAAGCGACCGGTGCGCTCGACGATGCGCAATTGCGCACGCTGGAGGAGCGCCTGGGTTACCTGCGCGAGCTCGAGGACCGCCGCAAGGCCATCCTCGAATCGGTCCGCGAGCAGGGCAAGCTCGATGCCGCGCTGGAAGCCTCCATTCTCGCCGCCGACAGCAAGGCGCGCCTCGAAGACATCTATCTGCCGTTCAAGCCGAAGCGCCGCACCAAGGCGGAGATCGCCAAGGAAGCCGGCCTCGAGCCGCTCGCCAATCAGCTCATGGCCGACCCCACCAACGATCCGAAGGTCGTCGCTGAGGCCTTCGTCAATGCCGAGAAGGGTGTTGCTGATGCCGCTGCGGCGCTCGACGGCGCCCGCGCCATCCTCGTCGAGCGTTTCGACGAAGACGCCGACCTGATCGGCGCGCTTCGCGAAGAGGTGTGGACCAATGCGCGCATGGCCTCCAAGGTGCGCGACGGCAAGAAGACGGAGGGCGAAAAGTTTGCCGATTATTTCGAGTTCTCCGAGCCGCTGACGAAGCTGCCCTCGCACCGCATCCTCGCGATGTTCCGCGGCGAGAAGGAAGAGATCCTCGATCTCCAGATCCAGGCCGAGGCCGAAGCATCGCCGCCGGGCGTGCCGAGCGTCTATGAGCTGAAGATCATGAAGCGGTTCGGCATCGCCGACCTCAAGCGCGCCGGCGACCGCTGGATGATCGACACCGTGCGCTGGGCCTGGCGCACCAAGATCCAGGTGCATCTCAACATCGACCTGCGCATGCGGCTGTGGAATGCGGCCGAGACCGAGGCCGTGCGCGTGTTCGCCTCGAACCTGCGCGACCTCCTGCTGGCCGCGCCGGCCGGCACCCGCGTCACCATGGGACTCGATCCCGGCTTCCGCACCGGCGTCAAGGTTGCCGTCACCGATGCGACCGGCAAGGTGGTGGATACTGCCGTGATCTATCCGCACGAGCCGCAGCGACAGTGGAACGAGGCGCTTGCGATCCTCGGCAAGCTCGCATTGAAGCATCGCGTCGAGCTGATCGCGATCGGCAACGGCACCGCCTCGCGCGAGACCGACAAGCTCGCGGCCGACCTCGTCAAGGGCCTGCCCGACTTGAAGATGACCAAGATCGTGGTGTCGGAAGCTGGCGCGTCGGTCTATTCGGCCTCGGCTTTCGCCTCGGAGGAGTTGCCGGGCCTCGATGTCACCCTGCGCGGTGCGGTGTCGATCGCGCGGCGGCTTCAGGATCCGCTCGCCGAGCTCGTCAAGATCGAACCCAAGGCGATCGGCGTCGGCCAGTACCAGCACGACCTCGGCCAGGCCAAGCTCGCGAAATCGCTCGACGCCGTGGTCGAAGACTGCGTGAATGCGGTCGGCGTCGACGTCAACACCGCGTCCGCACCACTGCTCGCGCGCGTGTCGGGCGTCGGTTCCGGCCTTGCCTCGAGCATCGTGGCACACCGCGACGCCAACGGTCCGTTCAAGTCGCGGAAGGCGCTGAAGGACGTGCCGCGGCTCGGCCCCAAGGCGTTCGAGCAGTGCGCGGGCTTCCTGCGCATCCTCGGCGGCGAGGACCCGCTCGACGCCTCCGGCGTGCATCCGGAAGCGTATCCGGTGGTGCGCCGGATTCTCAGCGCCACCAAAAGCGACATCAAGGCGCTGATCGGCAGCAGCGACATCGTTCGCACGCTGAAGCCGAAAGACTTTGTGGACGAGACGTTTGGTCTGCCGACCGTCACCGACATCCTGCGCGAGCTCGAGAAGCCCGGCCGCGACCCGCGTCCGGCGTTCAAGGCCGCGGTGTTCATGGACGGCGTCGAGGAGATCAAGCACCTCAAGAAGGGCATGATCCTCGAAGGTACCGTGACCAACGTCGCCGCGTTCGGCGCCTTCGTCGACATCGGCGTGCACCAGGACGGCCTCGTGCACATCTCGGCGATGTCCAGGACCTACATCAAGGATCCGCGCGAGGTGGTGAAGCCCGGCGACATCGTCAAGGTCAAGGTGCTGGACTTCGAAGTCGCGCGCAAGCGCATCTCGCTGACATTGCGCCTCGACGACGAAGTCGGCGCCAAGAAGGACGCGCCGGGCATGCAGCGGGACAACAGCTCGCGCAATCCGTCCCGTATGACCTCGTCGGCCCCGCGCCAGCAGGAATCTTCCGGCGGCGGCGCCCTCGCGGAAGCGCTGCGCCGCGCGGCCGAGAAAAACGGCGGCAAGCGGGCGTAGCTTCTAACCTCTCCCCGCTCTTCTGCTGGGAGGTGTCGGATCGCTGCTCGATATATCGAGAGTTCTATCCGCGTCGTCATTGCGAGCGCAGCGAAGCAATCCAGAATCTTTCCGCGGCGGGACTCTGGATTGCTTCGTCGCAAGGGCTCCTCGCAATGACGAGGAGAGAGCGCGGGTCCGTCTCCCTAACTTCCGCGTCAGAATCTGGCGCGTTTGTAAGTTGAAGGTGCCGGTCTCTTCCTCTCATCTGATCCTTCTCGCGCGGCAGAAATATCGCCGCGCAGTACGGAGGATGCTTCGATGGACAACAGGCTTTTCAAAGGCCTCACTGCGGTGACGATCGCAGCGGTGATGGCGCTCGCTTCACCGGTGCTCGCCCGTGGCGGCGGTGGAGGCGGCGGCCACGGCGGTGGTGGTTTTGGCGGCGGAGGTCATGGCGGCTTTGGCGGTGGCGGGCATTTCGGTGGCGGCGGCATGCACGCGGGAGGCTTTGGGGGTGGCATGCACGCCGGTGGCTTCGGCGGCATGCACGTTGGCGGCATGGGTGGCGCCCGTTTCGCCCATGTCGGCGGACCGGGCTTCGGCGGCGCCCGCTTCGCGCATGCGGCGATCGGGCCGCGCTTCGCTGGCTCCGGCTGGCACGGCAGGCCCTTCATCGGCCGCCACGCCTTCTTCCGGCACCACCATCGCTTCTTCTTCGGAGCACCTTTCATCTATGCCGGCTACAATGACGGCTGCTGGCGCAGGAGCTGGACGCCCTATGGGTGGCAATGGGTCAATGTGTGCGGAGACTCTTGGTACTAGCATCGCCGTACCGCACCATTGTCGCGATCGTCATCGGACGGTTCCGCTCAGCCCCGGAACGGGATAGTCTGGTGGCGATCGTCGCGCGGAGTTTGTCATGTCCGGAGGTCACCGCCGCATTCTGGTCGTCGAGGACGATGCCGAAACCGCAGGCCAGCTCGTCGAGGAGCTGACGATTTCCGGCTACGACGTCGATCTCGCCGCCACCGGGCGCGAGGCCCTCAGCCACGGCGCCGCGCGCGACTATGCCGTGATCACCATCGACCGCATGCTGCCCGACATCGACGGCATCAGCGTGATGCGCCAGTTGCGCGACGACGGCATCGCCGCGCCGTTCCTGATCATCTCCGCACTTGGCGAAGTCGACGACCGCGTGCGCGGCTTGCGGGCCGGCGGCGACGACTATCTGGTCAAGCCGTTCTCCTTCACCGAATTGCTGGCGCGGCTGGAGGCGCTCGGCCGGCGCAGCGACACCGTTGCCAAGGAGACGATCCTGCGGGTCGGCGATCTCGCCATCGACCTGATCGCACGTAGCGCGAGCCGCCGCGGCCGGAAGATTCCGCTGTTGCCGCGGGAATTCCAACTGCTCGAATATCTCGTCCGCAACGAGGGCCGCGTCGTCTCGCGTGCGATGCTGCTCCAGCATGTCTGGGATCTGCATTTCGATCCCTCCACCAACATCATCGACGTCTATGTCGGGCGCGTCCGTCGCAAGGTCGATGATGCCCAGGCCTATCCGCTGATCCACACCATCCGCGGCATCGGATATTGTCTCCGTGCTCCTGGCTAAAACGCTCCGCTCCTCGACCTTCCGCCTTGCGCTGATCGCGATCGCAGCATTTGGGCTGATCGTCGCGGCGATCATGGCCTATGTCTATTTCGGCACGATCGCCTATGTGCAGAACCGTGTCGGCGATGCCGGCGATCACAGCGGCTTCACCGCGATGATCGAACTCGCAATGGCCGCTGTCGCGGTGCTGATGCTGGTGCTCGCCGGGCTCGCCGCGGTGCTGGTGACGCGCCGCACGGTCGGGCGAATCGAGGAGATCAACGCCACCAGCCGCGCCATCATGATGTCGGGCCTCGACCAGCGCATTCCCTTGCGCGGCAGTCACGACGAGTGGGACCGCGTCGCCGAAAACCTCAACCAGATGCTCGACCGCATCGAGACACTGATGGGCGAGGTCAAGCAGGTCAGCGACAACGTCGCCCATGATTTGCGTACGCCGCTGACGCGCATGCGGGGCCGGCTGGAGAAGGCCTATCACGCCCCTCGCAACGGCGAGGCCGACGCGGCTCTGATTGGTGACACCATCGCCGATCTCGACGCGGTGCTCGGCATGTTTGCCTCGATCACCCGCATCTCGGAGATCGAGACCCGCGCCCGCCGCAGCGCGTTTCGCACGCTTGATCTCACCGAAATCGCCGGCGAGGTAGTCGAGCTCTACGATGCCGCCGCCGAACAGGTTGCGACGCGGCTCAGCCTCGGCGGCGATCGCGAGGTGGCGATCACAGGCGATCGCGACCTCCTGTTCGACGCCATCGCCAATCTCGTCGACAACGCGATCAAGCACGGCTGCGAAGGCGGGCAGGTGATCGTCACCTGCCGCCGCACCGACGGCGGTGCGACGATCGCGATCGCCGACGATGGTCCCGGCATTCCCACTGATGAGCGCGATCATGTGTTCAAGCGCTTCTACCGGCTCGAACAGAGTCGCTACACCCCCGGTAACGGCCTCGGCTTAAGCCTGGTCGCCGCGGTCGCCCGCCTCCATGGCGCCGAGATTGCCCTGCACGACAACGCGCCGGGCCTCACGGTTCAGCTCAGCTTCCCGCCGCACCCGCTCTAGAGTTCGATCACGCCGCGGCGGGCCGCATGTGCCACCGCATCGGTGCGGCCGGTGGCGTCGAGCTTGTCGAGCAGCGAGCCGACATGGAATTTGACCGTGTGGACGGAAATGCCGAGCTGACGCGCGATCATCTTGTTGGAGCCACCTTCCGCCATCAACGCCAGCACATCGAGCTCGCGCTGTGTCAGCGCGATGTCCTCAGGCATGATGCGCGGATCGCGGGTGACAATCGTCGCGGCCGCCTTCTCGCCGGGTTCGGCGAGGCGAAGTCCGGCGATATGGCCGAGCAGAGCCGCCAGGCGATCGGCGAGAGCGGGATCGTCGATCTCCAAGGCCAGAACGATCTCGGGGGCGATATCCTCGCTCACGCCGCCGGCCTCTCGCCGATCGTGACCTTGAAGCTGACCGGTTCGCCGCCGCGGCGCGCCGCGATATCAACCACCGCTCCGACGCTAGCCGGACCCAGCGTCCGCGACAGCGCGCGTACGCCGGACAGCTTCTGGTCGTTGACGGCGACGATGACGTCGCCCTGGCGGATGCCGGCGGCCGCCGAAGGGCCGGCCTTGTCGACATTCATCACCATCGCGCCGACGCCGTCGTCGAGCCGGACCGGCTGCAGCCCGAGGCCGAGATATCCGCGTGCGATGCGGCCGCGCGCCTCTAACTGGGCCGCGACCCGCTCGATTGTCGCTGTCGGGATCACCAGCACACGCCTCGGGCCGAGCACGGCCATGCCGAAGGCTTCGCCCGATGCATCGAGCGCGAGGCCGCCCTGCTGGCTAGAGCGCAAGCGGACGTCGAGCTCGATCCGCGCGTCGATGTCGCCGCCGCGCAAGGAGCGCCAGCTCTTGCCGGACAGCGACACCATGCCGAGCGCGGCGCTCGGCGCATCGCGGTTGGTGGCGACAACAACCGACAACGCGCCGAGGGGCGGCACAATTGTGGCCAGCTTGACCGGGGCAATCGCGCTATCGACGCGCAGCAGTGCGACATCCGTCGTATGGTCGCGGCCTGCGATCGTGGCGGCCGCGGTGCTGCCGTCGGGGAGGCCGATCTCGACGTCGCCCTCGTCGGCCAGCGCCTCGTCGGCGGTGACGATCAGGCCGGGTTTCCAGACGAAGCCGGTGGCGCGGGAGCGATGCGAATGCACGGCGACGACGGAGGGCGCGGTGCGCGCCACGACGTCAGCGAGCGCCGACGATAGCGAGGTCAGGGGAGTTGAGTCGGTCATGGGGGGCTCCTGTAAGCTGCGCCCAATCTGGGATGTCGCGGCCGATTGTGAAACTGGCCGGATGGCCAGGAAATGAGCAGGGAAAGCTGGTCCGTAAGACCACGGCCGACGAACATGTGATTGGGAGCCGCTCACGGCAACGTGTAGCAATCGAGAAATTGCGCCGCACGGCCCTAAACCTTTCAGCGAGCCCTGACCGATGACCATCGACCTCACCCGCCGCACCCTGCTTCAACTCGCCGGCGCCACCTCGCTTGCAATGGCGGCGGCGGGCGCGGCGCGCGCCGAGGGCGCACCACAGGGCGGTGGGCCGACCTACGCCAGCCGCACCCCGATGCGGGTCGGCATGGTGACGCTCCGGGTGAAGAGTCTCGACAAGGTTGCGGACTACTATCGCGACGTCATCGGACTCACCGTGATGGAGCGCTCGGCAACTGCTGCAAGGCTCGGCACGGCCGGTATCACCCTGCTGGTGCTGGAGGCCCGTCCTGATGCCGAGATCGAGCCACGCAGCGCCGCCGGCCTTTACCACACTGCGTTCCTGATGCCGACCCGCAAGGACTTGGCGCGCTGGTTGGTCGCAGCGGCCTCGCATCGTGTGCCGCTGTCGGGCTTTGCCGATCACCTCGTTAGCGAATCCGTCTATCTCGACGACCCCGAAGGCAACGGCATCGAGGTCTATGCCGACCGCGATCCCTCGCAATGGCAGTGGAGCGAGGGCAGCGTGAAGATGGCGGCCGACGAGCTCAACATTCCCGACCTGCTGTCGCTGACCAATACGCGCGTGCCTGATTATGCCAAGGCGCCCGACGGAATGCGCATCGGCCACATGCATCTGCGCGTCGGCGACCTCACGCAGGCTGAGCGCTTCTATCACGGTGCCATCGGCCTGGACCCGACCCGCAGCCGCAACGGTGCCGCGTTCCTGTCGTCGGGGCACTATCATCATCACCTTGGCATGAACGTCTGGCAGAGCCAGGGTGCCGGCCAACGCGACGATCAGGCAACGGGGCTCGCCTGGTTTTCGCTGGTGACGGAGAAGCCGGACCTGCTTGCCGCCCAAGACGAGCGCCTGCGCAAGGGCGGCGCGAAAGTCACGGCGCTGGCGAATGGCGTGGAGGCGATCGATCCCTGGGGCACGCGGGTGCGGCTGATCAGGGTTTGATCGCGGGCGCGAGCGTTGGTAAGACCGGTCAGGCGCAAGCCAGTTTCCGGGATTTACAGCTGACATGTCCGATTTTCGCGGCGTCTTCCCCTATCTCGTCTCGCCCGTCGCTGCCGACGGCGCAGTGCGGACGAACGTGCTCGCAAGGCTCTGCGACGATCTGATAAGCGCTGGCGTCCACGGTCTGACCCCGCTCGGCTCGACCGGCGAGTTCGCCTATCTTAATGCCGCCCAACGTACCGCGGTCGTGCAGACCACGATCGAGGCGGCCAAGGGGCGTGTGCCTGTCGTCGCGGGCGTCGCCTCCACCTCGACGGCGGACGCGGTGGCGCAGGCGAAGGCATATCAGAAGCTCGGTGCCGACGGCATTCTGGCGATCCTGGAAGCGTATTTCCCCCTCGCCGATGCCCAAATCGAATCCTATTTTCGCGCCATCGCGGATGCCGTGAACATCCCCGTCGTGATCTACACCAATCCGCAATTCCAGCGCTCCGATCTCACCCTCGACACCATCGCGCGCCTCGCCGAGCATCCGCGCATCGGCTACATCAAGGACGCCTCGACCAACACCGGCCGGCTGCTCTCGATCATGAACCGCTGCGGCGATGCCTTGCGGGTGTTCTCGGCCTCCGCCCACATTCCGGCCGCAGTGATGCTGATCGGCGGGCTCGGCTGGATGGCGGGCCCCGCCTGTATCATCCCACGCCAGAGCGTCGCGCTCTACGATCTCTGCAAGGCTGGCCGCTGGGACGAGGCGATGGCGCTCCAACGCAAGCTGTGGCGCATCAACGAGGCTTTTGCCCGCTTCAACCTGGCGGCTTGCATCAAGGCCGGCTTGGCCATCCAGGGCTACGACGTCGGCGATCCCGTCCCGCCGCAGACCGCTCTCACCGCCGATGCGCGCAAGGTCGTGGAAGCGGCCTTGCGGGAGTTGGCGTAGCCATCCCCTCTCGTCATGGCCGGGCATAGCCGTCCGAAGGACGGCGTCGCTTTCGCTCGCCTATGTCCCGGCTATCCACGCGCTTCCACACGAAAAGTACGTGGATGCCCGGGACAAGCCCGGGCATGACGAAATCGCGGATATACCGCCTAAAAGCGCGGCTGGTATGCCCTTGATCGATCCGCTAAAAGGCGGCCCGCAGTTTCGAAAAGACCCTGAGGACCCCACGGAATGAACATTCTTCCCGGCAATTTGCGTTTCGGAGCGGGGCAGCCCGTCAAGCGTTTGGAAGACCAGCGACTGCTCACCGGGAAGGGACAGTTCATCGACGACAAGCCGGAAGATGGCGCGCTGTGGTTGTACCTGTTGCGCTCGCCGCATGCCCACGCGAAGATCGTCTCGATCGACACGGCCGCCGCCACGGCGATGCCTGGCGTGACCGCGGTCTACACCGGCGCCGACCTCGTCAAGGACGACATCGGAATCATCCCGACCTTGAGTATCTTCAAGCGCCCCGACGGCAAGCCGATGACGGTGCCGCCACGCCGCCTGCTGGCGCACGAAATCGTGCGCTATGCGGGCGAGGCCGTGGCCGCCGTGGTGGCCTCCTCGCGTGCCGACGCGCAGAGCGCGGCCGAAGCGATCGTGGTCGAATATGACGTGCAGCCGGCCGTGGTCGATCCCGTCGAGGCGGTCAAGCCCGGTGCGCCATTGGTGTGGCCGGAGGCGCCCGACAACATCGTGGGCGCGATGAGCTACGGCGATGCCGCCAAGGTGGACGAGGCTTTTGCCAAGGCGGCGCATACCGTCGAGCTCGATCTCGTCAGCCAGCGCCTGGTGCCGTCGGCCATGGAGCCGCGCTCGACCATTGCCGAGATCGACAAGACGTCCGGCCGCCTTCTGCTGCATGTGCAGTCGCAGACGCCCGCCTCGACCCGCGACGTGCTGGCCGAGGCCGTGCTGAAGCGGCCGAAGGACAGCGTGCGCGTCCTGGTCGGCGATATCGGCGGCGGCTTTGGCCAGAAGACCAACCTCTATCCCGAGGACGGCATCGTTGCTTACGCCGCAACCAAGCTGAACAAAAAAATCCGCTGGCGCGGCGATCGCACCGACGAGTTCGTCGGCGGCACCCATGGCCGCGATCTGACCTCGACCGCTTCCTTCGCACTCGACGAGAAAGGCAAGGTGCTGGCCTATCGCGTCAGCTCGATCGGCTGTACCGGCGCGTATTCCTCGGGCGCGGCCAACATCATTCCGCTGGTGCTCGGCCCGTTCGTGCAGACCGGCGTCTACGATTTGCCGCTGGTGCATTTCGAGGTGAAGTCGGTGATGACCCACACCGCGCCGGTCGGTGCCTATCGTGGTGCGGGCCGGCCCGAGGCCGTGTTCATCGTCGAACGCCTGTTCGACGCGGCCGCGCGGAAAATCGGCATGGACCCGCGCGCGATCCGGAAAGCCAACTACATCAAGCCGGCGCAACTGCCCTACACCAATGCTGCGGGGCAGGTTTACGACTCCGGCGCCTTCGCGCACATGCTCGATCGCGCCGTGAAGCTTGCGGACTGGGACGGCTTTGCCGCGCGCAAGAAGGCCGCGAAGAAGAAGGGCCTGCTCTACGGCCGTGGGCTCACCTCCTATATCGAATGGACCGGCGGTCGTGCCCACACCGAGAAGGTAAGCCTGCACGCGACCGCGCAGGGCCGTGTCGTCCTGCATTCCGGCACCATGGCGATGGGGCAGGGGCTGCAGACCACCTACACCCAGATGATCTCCGACACGCTCGGCATTGCCATGGACAAGATCGACGTGGTCCAGGGCGATACTGATCTGGCGACGGGCTTCGGCAGCGTCGGCTCGCGTTCGCTGTTCGTCGGCGGCACGGCGGTCGCGGTCTCCTCCAACGATCTGATCCAGAAGGCGCGCGAGAAGGCGGCGAACGTGCTGGAGACCTCGATCGAGGACATCGAATACCAGGGCGGCATGCTCACCGTGGTCGGCACCGACCGCCGCATCAGCCTGTTCGACATTGCCGAGAAAGAAGGCGGCGCGAAACTCAGCGTCGATTCCGAAGGCGAGGTCGACGGTCCGAGCTGGCCGAACGGCACCCATATCTGCGAGGTCGAGATCGACCCCGAGACCGGCGTGTCCAAGGTCGTGCGCTACACCACCGTCGACGACGTCGGTGTCGCCGTGAACCCGATGCTAGTGAGCGGCCAGATCCACGGCGGCGTCGCACAGGGCATCGGTCAGGCGCTGTATGAGGGCGTGTCCTATGATGCCGACGGCCAGCTGCTCACCGCGAGCTATCAGGACTATTGCATCCCGCGCGCCGACGACGTTCCGCCGATCGTTGTGACGCTGGACGATTCCGCGCCCTGCCGCACCAATCCGCTCGGCGCCAAGGGCTGCGGCGAATCCGGCGCCATCGGCGGTCCGCCCTGCGTCACCAACGGTGTGATGGATGCGCTCGCCGAACTCGGCATCACCCAGCTGAATACGCCGCTGACGCCGCAGAAGATCTGGCAGGCGATCCGGGATGCGAAGGTGGGCGGTTAGCGGCCATTGTCGTGCTGGCTGTCGCCACAAATCCAACTCGTCGTCCCGGCCTTCGCCGGGACGACACCGAGGGTGAGGAAAAAGTTCGCGCTAAATCCCCAGCATCATCTTCGCAATAATATCGCGCTGGATCTCCGAGGTGCCGCCGAAGATCGTGTAGGCGCGGCCGTTGAGATATTCCGGTACCACCGTCAGCATCTCCTCCGGCATCGGCGGCTCATGGTTGAGCCTGTAGAGCGGGCGCATCGGCTCGACCGCGAGGGCGTCATGGCCGATCACGTCGGCGCCAAGCCGGGTCACGGCCTGCCGGATCTCGCTGTTGCGCAGCTTCAGGATCGACGACACCGCACCGGGATTCTGTCCGGTCTGCAGCGCCGATAGCACGCGCAGCTCGGTCATCTCCAGCGCGTCGATGTCGACCTCGACCTCGGAGATGCGCGTCGCGATGTCGGGACTGTCGATGGCGCGCCCCGTCAGGTCGGACTCGGCAAGCTCCGCGACCGCCTTCAGCCCCTCGCGCAATTTTGCCGAGGCGATGCCGGAGCCGCGCTCGAACTCGAGCAGATACTTGCCGTAGGTCCAGCCCTTGCCTTCCTCGCCGACGCGGTTCGCCACGGGAACGCGCACGTCGTCGAAGAACACCTGGTTGACCTCGTGGTCGCCGCCGATGGTGAGGATCGGGCGCGTCGTGATGCCCGGCGTCTTCATGTCGATCAGGATGAAGCTGATGCCGTCCTGCTGCCGCGGGCCGTCGCTGGTGCGCACCAGCGCGAACATGCGGTTGGCGTGGTGGGCATGCGTGGTCCAGATCTTGGTGCCGTTGATGATGTAGTCGTCACCGTCGCGCACCGCGCGCGTCTTCAGCGAAGAGAGATCGGAGCCGGAGCCCGGCTCGGAATAGCCCTGGCACCAATAGTCTTCGCCGGAGAGAATGCGCGGCAGGTAGAAGTTCTTCTGCTCCGCCGAGCCGAAACCGATGATGACGGGGCCGACCATCTTCACGCCCATCACGTTGACATTGGGCACCCCGGCCCGCGCACTTTCCGTCTCGAAAATCCAGCGCTGCGCCGGCGTCCAATCCGGCCCGCCATGCTCGAACGGCCAGCCCGGCGCGCCCCAGCCTTGCTTGTGCAGCGTGCGCTGCCAAGCCATGCCGATATCGGGGTCGGAGAACACCGACGGCGTCAGCGCGGTCGCGCGCTTCATCTCCTCGGTGAGATTTTTCGCAATGAAGCCGCGCACCTCGTCCTGGAAGGCGCGCTCCTCGGCATTGAACGACAGGTCCATGATGCGCTCCTTGTGTCAGGCTGGCACGGTGGTGCGGCCAAGCCGGGCGTGGCGGCCATAATGGTGGGCGCTGCCGCCGAACAGCGTGTCGAACGCGACCAGCCGCTTGAAATAAGCGCCGACCTCGAGCTCCTCGGTGACGCCCATGCCGCCGTGAAGCTGGATCGACTGCTCGCCGACGAAGCGCGCGGATTTGCCGATCTTCGCCTTCGCGCCCGACGCGGCCCGCGTGCGCTCGACCGGATCGGCGTCGACCTTCAGCGCGGCGCGCAACGCTATCGAGCGCGCTTCGTCAACCTGCACCGCCATGTCGGCGAGGCGGTGGCGGATCACCTGGTTGGCCGAGAGCGGCCGGCCGAATTGCTTTCGGATTTTTGTGTACTCCAGCGTGGTGTCCAGCAGCACCTGCATGATGCCGACGGCCTCGGCGCCAAGCGCGGCCATGGCGCGGTCAACAGCCCATTCGATGGCCGGCAGCGCGTCATGCCCGTTGCCGAGCAAGGCATCCTCCGGCAGTTGCACGTCCGACAGCGCGATGTTGCAAGCTCGCCCGCCGCCGAGGCGCTCGTAGTCGGAGATGGCAACATTCGGCGTCGTCGCCGGCACCAGGAAAAGGCCGATGCGGCCCGACGGTCCCTGATGATCATGGATATGCGCGGAGACGATGATCTCGTCGGCGGCATGACCGTCGAGCACGGCAATCTTGCTGCCGGCAAGGCGCCAGCCTTGCGCCGTCTTGTGGGCGGTGGTTGCAACCTTGGCAAGATCGAACCGCGCCGCGCGCTCGGAATGCGCGAACGCGAGCTTCAACGATCCATCCGCGATCTTCGGCAGGATGGCCTGCTTTTGCGCCGTGCTGCCGCACCGCTCGATCAACGCAGCGCCAAGCACGACCGTTGCGATATACGGCTCCGACACCAGCCCGCGGCCGAAGGCGTCCATCAAAATGCCGATCTCGACCACGCCGCCGCCAAGCCCGCCAAATTCCTCCGCGATCGGTAATGCCAGCCAGCCGAGTTCGGCGAATTGCGTCCACATCGCCGGGCTGAAGCCGAGCGGGTCGTTCGCCATCTTGCGGCGGTGATCGGCATCGTAGCTTTCGGCCACGAAGCGCTCCGCGCTTTCGCGCAGCAGCCGTTGCTCGTCGGTGAGATTGAGATCCATCCTGTCTACTCCGCGGCTGCCGGCGGCTTGCGCACGGAGGGGTGCAGGCCGGATGGATCGACCACCATGCCGAATTCCTGAAGATTATGCGCGTGGCAGAGCTGATGCAGCGCAAAGGCCTGGTCGATCGCGGCCGGCTGGCCCATCACGTCAACCGAGCGGTTCACGGCTTCCTTGGTCAGCTTCAGCGCAAAGGACGGTTTTGACGCGATTTTGCGCGCCAGCTCCAGCACGACGGATGAAAGCTCTGCGCGCGGCACGACCCGGTTGACCATGCCGAGCTGGTGCGCCTCCTGCGCGCTCCACGCGTCGGCCGTGAATAGAAATTCCTTGGCCTTGCGCGGGCCGAGCTCCCAGGGGTGCACGAACCATTCGACGCCGCAGACACCCATGGTGACCACGGGATCGCAGAACTGCGCATCGTCGCTGGCGACGATCAGATCGCAGGCCCAGGCCAGCATCAGGCCGCCGGCGATGCACTTGCCGTGCACCTCGGCAATGGTCGGCTTGGCGAGGTTGCGCCAGCGCCGCGTGATCTGGAGATAGATTTCCTGCTCGCGCGCGAAGCGGCCATGAGCGTTTGCTTCGGCGAAACCGCCCCAATTCCCGATCGGCGGAAAATCCACGCCGGCTTCATTCTTGCTGCCGGGCCGCAAATCATGGCCCGAGGAGAAGTGCGGACCGTTGCCGGCGAGAATGATCACCTTGACCGAATCGTCCTGCACCGCCTCATCGAAAGCGGCGTTGAGATCGTAGGTCATTTGCAGGTTCTGCGCGTTGCGCGCGTCGGGCCGGTTCATCACGATCCGGGCAATCGCCGGCTCCGGCCTCTCCACGAGGATGGTCTCGAACGAACTCATCGCGTTCCCCTGGCGTTCCCGACCCGGTATTATTGTTCCCTCAAGTTGACTATTACAGCCGGGATTAAGCAAGAGGCTTGCGTACATCGGCTGCATTTCGCGGCCTCGGCCCGGACAAGATGTCTGGCATCTCGCGCGCGCAATCTGGTAGCTTGCACCCGATTCCACCGGGAGAAATTTGATGCGCAAGATCCTGACCGTACTGGCGGCGCTGGCCTCGTTGAGCCTCACCAATTGCGGCTACAACGCGATCCAGAGCGAGGACGAGCAGATCAAGGCCAACTGGTCCGAGGTCGTGAACCAGTATCAGCGCCGCGCCGATCTCGTGCCCAATCTCGTCAACTCGGTGAAGGGTTTTGCGCAGCAGGAGAAGGACGTGCTGCTCGGCGTCACCAATGCCCGCGCCAAGGTCGGCAGCATCCAGGCGACGCCCGAGGTGCTGAACGATCCCGCCGCATTCCAGAAATTCCAGGCCGCCCAGGGCGAGCTCTCCGGCGCGCTGTCGCGGCTGCTCGTGGTCACCGAGAACTACCCGCAGCTCAAGTCGGATGCGCTGTTCAAGGATTTGATGTCGCAGCTCGAGGGCACCGAGAACCGCATCACGGTGGCGCGCAACCGCTACATCAAGGCGGTCCAGG
This sequence comes from Bradyrhizobium sp. WSM1253, assembly GCF_000244935.1. Lineage (NCBI taxonomy): Bacteria > Pseudomonadati > Pseudomonadota > Alphaproteobacteria > Hyphomicrobiales > Nitrobacteraceae > Bradyrhizobium > Bradyrhizobium sp. WSM1253. Next base: position 3,464,568 of record NZ_JH600073.1, on the reverse strand, counting down.
ACTACAACGTCACCATCCGGTCGTTCCCGAGCAACGTCACCGCGATGATGTTCGGCTACAAGGAGAAGCCGAACTTCACGGTCGGGAACGAGAAGGAAATCTCGACCGCACCGAAGGTCGATTTCAATCCGGCGCCCGCGCCGTCGAAGTAAGTGCGCACTGTTTTGCGAACGCGCTTCGCCCCACCCACTACTGTCATTCCCCGCCAAAGCGGGGAATCCAGTACGCCGCGGCTTCGCCGTATCCCGCCGGCGTCTCTGGAATACTGGATCGCCCGGTCAAGCCGGGCGATGACAGCCCATGTGTGGCGAGCGATAGTCGCTGTCGCATTCTCATTCTTCCTCACCTTTGCGCTTCCCGCCTCGGCCGATGTCGCCATACCCCAACTCACCGGCCGCGTGGTCGATCAGACCGGCACGCTCTCCAGCGGTGACATCGCCGCGTTGTCGCAAAAGCTGCAGGACTTCGAGACGCGCAAGGGCAGCCAGGTCGCCGTCCTGATCGTGCCGACGACGGATCCGGAGACGATCGAGCAATTCGCGATCCGCGTTGCGGAGGCCTGGAAGATCGGGCGCAAGAAGGTCGATGACGGCGCCATCCTCGTCGTGGCCAAGAACGACCGGCATTTGCGCATCGAGGTCGGTTACGGCCTCGAGGGCGCGCTCACCGACGTCACGTCGCGGCGCATCATCGATGAAGCCATCACGCCGAAATTCAGGAGCGGTGATTTCGCCGGCGGCATCACGGCAGGCGTCGATCGCATGATCCGCGTCATCGACGGCGAGCCGCTGCCGACGCCCTCGCGCAGCGTGAATTTCGGCGATTGGAACGACGTCGAGCCGCTTTTTTACTTCCTGCTGTTCGGCCCGCTGGTGATCGGCGGCATCCTGCGCTCCATATTCGGGCGGCTGTTCGGTTCGGGAATAACGGGAGCGATCGTTGGTGTCCTCGCCTGGTTCGTGATCGGCTCCGCGGTCGTTGGACTGGGCGTCGGTGTGCTCGGCGCTGTCCTGACGTTTATCGCCGATCTGTTTGGGGCGGGATCGGGCACGGGGTCGTCGCGTCGCGGCTCGTGGTCGAGCGGCCCGTCATCCGGCGGCTGGAGCAGCGGGTCGTCGTCGAGTGGCGGCTTCAGTGGCGGTGGCGGCAGTTTTGGCGGCGGCGGCGCCTCGGGGAGCTGGTAGGTCATGAGCATCAAGCGCATCACCCGGCATCTGCTCCAGCATCATTGGCGTGCCAAGCAGGTGTTTCCTAAGGGCGTGCTCGACCGCATCGAGCAGGCGATCAAGCGCGGCGAAGCCAGCCATTCCGGTCAGGTCCGGTTCGTGGTCGAAGGCGCGCTCGACGGCGGTCCGCTGTTTCGCAACCAGCCGGCGCGCGAGCGCGCGCTCGACGTGTTCTCGCAACTGCGCATCTGGGACACCGCGCACAACAACGGCGTCCTGATCTATCTCCTGCTCGCCGACCGCGATGTCGAGATCATCGCCGACCGCGGTATCGATGCGAAGGTTGGCGCCGAGGGCTGGGAGAGCATCTGCCGCGCGATGGAGGCGGAGTTCAGATTAGGGCAATTCGAACGCGGCGTGATCGACGGCATCGAGGCGGTGTCCCGCGAGCTGGCAAGGCATTTCCCGCCGCAGGGCCCGCATGCGAACGAGCTGCCGGATGCGCCGGTGGTGATGTAGTCCCGGCTGATAGCCCACACTCCGTCATTGCGAGCGCAGCGAAGCAATCCAGATTGTCTCCGCGGTGGGACTCTGAGCCTCCCCTAAATCGGTGGACACCTATAGCTTAGACAGCAAGAGGTGTCAGATGACGAAACGGCAGCGACGTTCTTATTCGGACGAGTACAAGCGGCAGGCAGTTGATCTGGTTTTGTCGAGCGGCCGCTCGGCGAAGTCGGTATCGAAGGAGCTCGGGCTTGACGGCTCCGTGCTGAGCCGATGGGTGGCGGAGCAGGGCACGGCGAGAGCCGGCGGCAGCGCCGTGGCGCCCACATCGCAAGCGGCGGTGCCGTCGGCGGACCAAGCTGACGTGATTGCGCGGTTGCAGCGGGAAAACGAACAGCTGCGCTTGGAGCGCGACATTTTAAAAAAGTCGATCGCGATCTTTGCTGGACCCCGGACATGAGGTTCCGTTTTATCGAGGATCGCCGCACGGACTATCCGGTCAAGGTCATGTGCCGTGTGCTCGGCGTCTCGCCCGCGGGCTACTATGCCTGGCGGTCGCGCCCGGAAAGCCTCCGGGCCTTGGCTAATCGAGCGCTGCTGGAAGGCATCCAGCGGGTTCATCGCGATAGCCATGGCCGCTATGGCAGCCCGCGCATTCATGTCGAACTCAAAGCCCAGGGACATCATGCAAGCCGTGGCCGGATCGAGCGGCAGATGCGCCATCATGGCATTCGAGCCATCTCGGCCGGGCCGCGACGATGCCGCACCACCGACAGCGGGCATGGCTTCCCGATCGCGCCGAACCTGCTCGGCCGGAACTTCTCGGCCGCCATGCGCAATCAGGTCTGGCTCGCTGACATCACCTTTGTCTGGACCGACCAGGGCTGGTTGTATCTGGCGGCCGTCATGGATCTGTACAGCCGCCGTATCGTGGGCTGGGCCATGGACGACCATCTGCGCGCAGAACTGCCGCTCGCCGCATTACGAATGGCGATCAAGGCGCAAAGCCAGGTCCCGGGCTGATCCATCATTCCGATCGCGGCACACAAGGCGGATTCAAACGGTCGTCGCAACACCAGGAGTTTGGAGGTTGCGATGAACGT
>NZ_JH600073.1:3448887-3461695 GCF_000244935.1 Bradyrhizobium sp. WSM1253 | reverse complement strand
AGCCGCCGGCTTCCGGCCTTCAATGAGCCGCAGAGCCGACTGCTACGACAATGCCCCGATGGAAAGCTTCTTCCACACCCTCAAGACCGAACTGATCCATCACCGTCAATATGAGACCCGCAATGAAGCCGAGCGCGACATCTTCGCTTACGTCGAAGGCTTCTACAATCAGACCCGAAGACACTCGGCCATCGGCTATATCAGCCCGGTCGAGATGGAGCTAAAATCGGCTTGATCCATGTCCACTTTTTTGGGGGAAGATCAACTCTGGATTGCTTCGCTGTGCTCGCAATGACGATGTTGAAGCGCCGTGCTTCTTTCGCAAAGAGGCACACGCAGCCGCACGTCCCTTAATCGTCCAGCTTGTTCAGATCCCGCACCGACTGCATGATCGGCTCGAAGTTCGAGCGCGCATCCAGCGCTTCGAACAATTGTGCGGTGTCCTCCAGCAAGCCGTGCGACCGCGCAATGGCGATACGCACGTCTTCCTGTGGCGCGTCCGACAGCCGCCCGTGCCCGGACAGCAGGATCCTCGCGTTCAATCCCTTCAGCCGCTCCAGCGACTCGATGTAGTCGGCGATGCTGCCGGAGCCGAACACGCCGCCCATCACGCCGCCGGGCATGAGCGTATCGGCGGCGAACAATAGCCCCTTGTCCTGATCGAACAGCGTGATGCAGGCCGAGGTGTGTCCCGGCGTGTGCATCACGTTGAGACGGAAATTGCCGAGGTCGATCAGATTGCCTTCCTCGAGCCAGATGTCGATATTAACAGGCACGTTCGGCTCGTTGAACATCTTTCGCAGCATCGAGAAGTCGTCGCGCAGCATGATCTTGTTGGCGGCGAGGCGATGGGCGGCGACGAAGGTGCGGCGCTCGTTGAAGTGCCAGGCTGCGCCGATGTGGTCGAGATGCTCGTGGCTGAGCACCACCATGTCGATCTTCTCCGGCGGGCAGCCGACGAAGTTCAGGCATTCGACCATCGCCGCATAGTTCGAGGATAGCCCGGTATCGATCAGGATGGTTCGCGCCGAGCCGCGCACGAGATAGACGTTGGCGGCGCGATTGGAGAAACGGATCTGGTAGACGTCGTCCGCCGCCTGGATCAGCGAGCAGGTGTCGTTCTTCATCAGGACCGGAAAGGCCGTCGGCTTGCCGTCGCTCATGATTGGGCCGCCCGGTAGCTGACCGCGTTGGCGGCGCGCAGGCGCTTCGACAGCGCGTCCATCACCATCAGCGCAAACGCCGGCTGCTGGCTGACGAGATAGACGAAGCGGGCGTGGTTGACCCTCATCACCTTGGTGTTCGGCGCCGCCGCGATCGCGGTCGCCGAACGTGCGGAGCCGTCGATCACGGCCATCTCGCCGAAGAATTCGCCCTTGCCGAGTTTGATGATGCTGGTCTTGCTGGCGCCGCTGAATTTGGCGATCTCGACCTCCCCGTCGAGGACAACGTACAGCTCGCGGCCGGTCGAGCCCTCCTCGAAGATGATGTCATCGACGCCAAACTCGTTGATGCACTTCTCGATCGTCATGACACCCCCCAAGGGCCTACTGCAGCCGTTCTGGCTGACAGGCAGTCATGTTAGCGGGGTAACAGGGGCGGGCAACAGCCTGTTCGGCGAGAGCGTGGCCTACCGCAGGGCAGCATCGGCTGACAATTTGTTGCACAGCGCCACATCGGTTCCACTTTCCCGGCCCAATTCGGCCCCGGATGAATTCCTAAAATTTTGGTAAGCGGGTCCGCAGGTAAGGAATTCGCAAGCAATGAAAGTTACCAAAAGGTCAACCGAGACTGGAGTATTTGAGCCGTGAGCGAACCAATGCCCGAGCAGGCCGCCCAGGATACTGGCGTCGTCGAAGCCGCAGCGACCGTGCCGCAGGCCATCGAGGCTGCTGCCGGCATCGAGGCCCCCTCGATTGCCCCCGACCACGAGACGCCGCCCAAACCCGACCTGGCCAAGGTCGAGCCCCCAAAAATCGAGGCATCGAGGATCGAGACGCCGAAGTTCGAAGCCAAAGCCGAGACCAAGCCTGAAACCAAGTCCGAGCCAAAGCCCGGCAAGCTCATCGTCATGGCACCCGCGGAGCGGTCCTGGGACCGCGAGGAGTTCGCGCCGCATGTGAAAGCAGACGAGCCGCGCGAGACCGCCGGCAAGCGCCGCCTGTCGGCGATGGCCGCGGTGGTGGCGATTGCGGCCAGTGTCGGCGCCATCAGCGGCGCGCTCGCGACCGCAGGGATGATGCACTTCGCAAGCCCCGCGCCGGCACAGGTTGCCGACACCAGCGCGCTGGAATCCTCGGTCGCCCGGATCGATGCCGATGTCGTCGCGCTCAAGGCCAACGTCGAGCACACGTCCAAGACCGGCCTCGGCCAGTTCAACCGCACCAACGACCGCCTCGACAAGCTCGAGAAGGCGCAGGCCGAGCCGATGGCCAAAATCGCGAAACTGTCCGAGACCGTCGACAAGCTCCGCGCCACCCCGCCCGCGGCGCCCGCCCAGGCCGCAGCCGCCGTGCCGGCCCGTGAGACCACCGGCTCGATCGCACCGGCGCAGGTTGCGACCGCGGCAGCTGCGCCAGTTCCCGCCGCACCCAAGACCGAAATCGGCCGGCTGCCGACGGTCGAAGGCTGGGTGCTGCGCGACGTCTCCAACGGCGGCGCACTGGTCGAGGGTCGCAATGGCCTCTACGAGGTCTATGCCGGCGACCCCATCCCCGGCGTCGGCCGTGTCGATGCAATCCGCCGTCAGGACGGCCGCTGGGTGGTCGTCACCAGCAAAGGGCTGATCGTCGCGCGCTGAGCGGCTCATCATCCGACTTTCGAAGAGGCGCTTCACCACGATGTGAAGCGCCTTTTTGCTTGAATAGCCGTCCCTGCGCGGTGTTACCTGAGGCATGAGCCGCGCCTTGCGAATTCTCGTTGCCGCCGCCGTATTTTTCGGCGGCATCGTGTCGTTGTTGGCCGCGGAGAACGCGCAACTGGCGCGCGGCACGGCGATCACCGATCCCGATCTCCTGCGCGAGCTCGACCAGCACGATGCGCTCACCATCTCGCGCCTGTTGTGGCCGGAGCGGAACGCGAACTTTCCGCTGACGACCGATCTGATGTTTTCGTGGTTGTCGCAGCTCAAGGAAATTCGCCCCGCAATCGACACGGAGATCGACCGCTACATCGCGCGGCAGAAGGCGGCATATCCGACCGAGACCATCGGCGTCGGCGAGGGCTTCGACGTGCAATTGTTCGATCGCGCCAATCTGAAATCCCGCGACACCCGTTTCGTGCTGGCCGGCATCGTCAACCGCATGGACCGGGCCTATGTCTCGGAGGACTCCTGCGGCGAGATCAGGCTGATCTATCGTCTCGCGCGTTTCGAGACAAAACCGGATGGCGGCAGGACAGCCACGCGGCTGCCGATGACGCTCAATCTGGTGATGAAGGCGCGCGACGCGCGCCAGATGGACGGGAACGGCAAGCCGATCACCTGCGCCGAGGTCGCGCGACGCTGGCTCGGCAATGGCGACTGGCAGGGGCTGATCGGCAGCGACTTCTTCCCTTACGATGCGATGCTCGATCGCATCGAGACCAATGTTCAGATCTCGGTTGCGGCGAAATCGGCGCTGCACGATTTCCGCTCCGACTATCTGCTCAAGGTGTTCAAGTACGACGCCGTCTCGAAGATGTTCGAGGAATCGACGCTGGAGAACCAGATCGACCGTGACCGCATCCTCACGGACGACGCGCTCCGGCGCGACTTCAGGGATTGGCTGCTCGCGCCCGATCATCTTCGCGATTTCGATCGCGGCACGGTGCTGATCCCGGAGAAATTCCTGGCCAAGGCTGCAATCGTGCCGACGCCAGCCGGCCTCGATGCTTCTCCTTTGCAGCCGGAGTTCGGGATGATGCAGGGGGAGGGCAACGGAGAGGGGCAAGGCGAGCCGGTCTTCTCCGACAACGACGTGGTCGGTGCGTTGAAGCAAGCGGCCGCGCGCGGCGACATGCAGAACGTCCGCTCGGTCGCGGGCTTCCAGCGCCGCCTCAACGACGTCACCTGTGCCGGCTGCCACCAGACCCGCGGCATCGGCGGCTTTCATTTCCCGGGCGTCGATTGGCTTACGGACAAGCCGTCCAATGCGACCATCGTGCCGGCCTCGCCGCATTTTCTTGGCGACCAGATCCGCCGCCGCGACATCCTGACCGCGATGGCCGCGGGCAAACGTCCTGATTTCTCACGCGGATTTGCCAGCCGGCCGCAGACCCGCGGCAGCACTGAGCTGGCGGGGACCGAATATCAGGACGGCTGGGGCGCGCATTGTTCCCTGGAAAATGCAGGATCGGGATCGGCCGACAAGAGTTTTACGTCATGGAGCTGTGCTAAAGGGCTGACCTGTCAGGCTGCCGCGGCCTCGCGCCGCATCGGCATGTGCTTCATCAAGACGCGTTAGGCTGTCTCGAACCGGTTTGGATGACCCTATGACGGACTCCAGCGAAGCCAACAAAGAGCGCAATCGCGAGATTGCGCAGAATGAAGAGGCCAAGCAGGTCACCGGCAGCATCCGCGTCAGCACCTGGGCCGTCGCGGTCGTCGTCATCATCGGCGGAATCCTGTTCACGCTCGGCTGGCTCGCGCTGAAGTAGTCGGCGCACTCACTTCGCGTAGTTCGTCATGCGCTTGCCGGGCAGCAGCTCGTAGGCCGGCTTCCACCCGGGCAGTGCGGCCATGCGGCCAAGCCAGGCCTGGATGGCGGGATAGCTTTCCGCGAAATCGAAGCCGTGCTCGTCGCTCGGATAGTGCAGATAGGCCATCATCGAGATATCGGCGACGGTCGGCCTGATGCCGATCGCAAATTCATTGCGCTGGAGATGGCCGTCGAGAATGCCGAGAAAATCCTCGAGCCGCCTGCGAAAATGTTTCAGCACCTGCGGATCGTTGCTTTGCGTGAAGGCGCGCATGAAGCGATAGGTCGCCATGTAGCCGGTGAGCTTGTGGTTGTCCCAGAACAGCCAGCGCAGCAGCTCGAACTTTTCCTCCTCGGTCTCGGCACCGAAACGCCCGTACTGCTCGGCAAGCTTGAGCAGGAGGGGCGCAGTCTGCGTCATCTTCACACCGTCGACCTCGAGCACAGGAATTTCGCCCATCTCGTTCACGCTCTTGCGCCATTCCGGCGTGCGCGTGACGCCGCCGCCAAAGTCGGTCCAGACCGGCTCGAACCCCTCGCCGCAAAGCGTCAGCATCAGCGCCAGCTTGTAGCTGTTGCCGGATTCGGGGAAGTAGTGCAGGCGGTAGCTGGGCATGGGACCTCGCGATTGCTTTGCCAATTGTTATACCGCGATCTCCCGACGTCGTCATTGCGAGCGTAGCGAAGCAATCCAGCAATGCATCCGCGGCGGGATTCTGGATTGCTTTGCTGCGCTCGCAATGACGGGGTTATGGCAGCGTATCGCCTTACCCCACCGCCCCCTGCGACCGCAGCCGCTTGATCGCCGCCTCGTCGTATCCCGCGCCACGCAAAATCTCGTCACTGTGCTCGCCGACGCCGGGGGGCTTGCGCGGCTGCACTTTCTTGGCGCCGTCGATCCAGATCGGGCTGGAAATGGTGAGCATGGTGTCGTTCTCGAACGGCACCAGAACGTCGTTGTCGAGCATCTGCTTGTCGTTCGGGATGTCGTCCAAAATACCGACGATGCCGAACACGAGTCCGTTGCCGTCGAGGATCTTGCGCCATTCCGCGAGATCCCTGGTTGCAAAGGTCTCGTCGAAGATCTTGATCAGCTCGACGGAGCGGGCGTGGCGGTCGGGTTTGGTGGCGAAACGCGGATCGGTGATGAGGTCTTCGCGGCCAAGACACCTGGCCAGCGTCGGAAACTGCTTCTCCTCGCTCAGCAGCGACAGGATCAGCCAGCGGCCATCCTTGCACTGGTAGTGGTTGGCGACCGCGTTCAACGCGCGTTCGCGCGGCCGCCGCTCGGCAAACTTGGCGCCGCAGAGCTTTGCCTGCGCCAGCACGCTGGCAGCCCACACGCCGTTCGCCATCAAATTGGAGGCGACATGCGAGCCCTTGCCGGTCTTCTCGCGCTGGTACAGCGCGGTGACGATGGCGCCGTAGAACGCCATGGCGCAGGGATGGTCGCCCATGCCGGCGACCGAGCGGGCCGGTGTCGTGTCGGTGTCGGCGCGGACGAGGTCCATCAGGCCGGAGCGGGCCCAATAGGCGTTGCTGTCGAAGCCGGGCTTGTTGGCCTCTTCGCCCTTTTCGCCATAGCCGGTGAAGGAGGCGTAGATCAGCCGGTCGTTGAGATGGGCGAGGTGGTCATAGGTGATGCCGAGCTTGGCGCGCACCGGCGGCGGCATGTTGGTGATGAAGACGTCGGCCTCTTCCACCAGCTTGTAGAGCACGGCCTGCGCTTCCGGCTTGGCGAGGTCGAGCGCGATGCTCTTCTTGTTGCGGGCCTCCAGCAGCCAGGCGAAATTGTGCTCACTGGTCGGATATCCCGGAATGTTGGGCAGGTTGCGGTAGGGATCGCCTGCGCCGGGCGGTTCGATCTTGACCACATCGGCGCCGAAATCCGACAGCACGGTCGCGGCGGCTGGTGCTGCGATGAAGCTCGCGCAATCCAGCACCTTGAGCCCTGCAAAAATGCCATTTTCCATCGCCGCGTTGCTCCCTCGCTCGTGTTGTTTCCCGCGCGCTGGAATTGGCGAGGGCCACGTCAGGGGCAGCATTAGACCGATGTTTCGGCGGGATGCAACGCTCCTCGCCGCGGCTCACTCATCCCCTGCGAGCAGGGCAGCGTTGCCGCCGGCTGCTGCGGTGTTGATCGTCACGGTCTGCTCGGTCGCAAAGCGCGCGAGGTAGTGCGGGCCGCCGGCTTTCGGGCCGGTTCCGGACAGGCCGTTGCCGCCGAACGGCTGCACGCCGACGACAGCGCCGATCATGTTGCGATTGACGTAGATGTTGCCGATCTGGACGCGGTCGACGATCGCCTCGATGGTGTCGTCGATGCGGGAATGGATGCCGAGCGTCAGACCGTAGCCGGTGCGCTCGATGGCTTGCAGGACGCGTTCGAGATGTTCCGCACGATAGCGCGCAACGTGGAGGATCGGGCCGAACACCTCCGAGGTCAGCTGGCCGGCATCGCCAAGCTCGAAAATATGCGGCGCCACGAAGCAGCCCTCCGGCGCGGTGCCGGCAAAGTGCAGCCGTGCCTCTCTCTTCATCCGTGCGATATGTGCATCGAGGCGCTGCTTGGCCTCGCTATCGATCACCGGACCGATATGGGTCGCGACGTCGCTCGCGTCACCGATCTTCAACTCGCGCGCCGCGCCCGCGATCATCTCGATCATGCGGTCGGCGACGTCCTCCTGCACGAACAGCAGCCGCAGCGCCGAGCAGCGCTGGCCGGCGGAACGAAACGCCGAGGTGACGACATCGTCTGCGACCTGCTCGGGCAACGCAGTCGCATCCGCGATCATGGTGTTGATGCCGCCGGTCTCCGCGATCAGCGGCACGATCGGCCCGTCCTTGGCCGCCAGCGCCCGATTGATGCTGCGCGCGACCTCGGTCGAGCCGGTGAAGACGATTCCGGCGATACCGGGGTGCGCCGTCAGCGCGGCGCCGACGCGGCCGTCGCCGGCGACGAGATGCAGCGCGCTTGCGGGGATGCCGGCCTCGTGCAGCAGCCGCACCGCCTCGACCGCAATGCGCGGGGTCTGCTCTGCGGGCTTGGCCACCACGCTGTTGCCGGCCATCAGCGCCGCCGTGACCTGGCCGAGGAAGATCGCCAACGGAAAATTCCATGGCGAGATCGCCACGAAGACGCCACGGCCGCGCATGGCCAGCGCGTTGCTCTCGCCGGTCGGCCCCGGCATCGCCACATCGTTGCCGAACAGCTTGCGGCCCTGCGCGGCGTAATAGCGGCAGAAATCGGCGGCCTCGCGCAGCTCCGACAGCGCATCGTCGAGCGTCTTGCCGCCCTCGCGTTGCAGCAGCGCGATGAAATGGGGCGCGCGGTTCTCCAGAAGATGCGCGGCCTGCTCCAGCGCCGCCGCGCGCGTGGCTGCGGGTGTCCGGCTCCAGGCGGCAAAGCCGGCGCGCGCTGCAGCCACTGCCGCATTGGCCTGATCCGGCGTTGCGTTCGCGATCGGCTTGAGGTCGATCGTCTCGGCTTTGACATCCGTCAGCAACCGGTCGAGCGCGGCGCGCGCGCCGAATTCGACGCCGCGCGAATTCCGCCGCTCCGGCGCGAACAGATCGCGTGGCAGCGGAATTTTCGGATGGGCCGCCTGCTGCGGCCGGACGATGGCATCCGCCGGACGTTGCAACAGCGCCGTAACAGGCACGCGGTAGTCAGCCGCCTGCGCCACGAAGGAGGAGTTGGCACCGTTCTCCAACAGTCGCCGCACCAGATAAGCGAGCAGGTCGCGATGGCTGCCGACCGGGGCGTAGGTGCGGTAGGCGATCTCGGGGCGGTCCTTGGCGAGCTGCTCGTAGAGTGCCTCGCCCATGCCATGCAGGCGTTGGAATTCGAAGCCGCCGTTGGCGCCGGCAAGCTCCAGCACCGTCGCGACGCTCAGCGCGTTGTGGGTGGCGAATTGCGGGAAGATGCGTGGCCGCAGACTCAAGAGCTTTTGAGCGCAGGCAACGTAGTTCAGATCCGTCATCGCCTTGCGCGTGAACACGGGATAGCCGTCGAGCCCGCGCTCCTGCGCGCGCTTGATCTCGGTGTCCCAATAGGCGCCCTTGACCAGCCGCACCATCAGCTTGCGGTCATGCGCGCGGGCGAGCGCGTCGACATAGTCGATCACGTCGCCGGCGCGCTTCTGATAGGCCTGGATCGCAAGGCCAAATCCGTCCCAACCCGCAAGCGAGGGATCGGCGAGCGTTGCCGCGATCACGTCGAGCGACAATTCCAGCCGGTCGGCTTCCTCGGCATCGACGGTGAAATTGAGGTCATGGGCCTTGGCGCGCTGCGCCAGGTCCAGCAGTTGCGGCACCAGCTCAGCCATCACGCGGTCGCGGCTGATCGCTTCGAAGCGCGGATGCAGCGCCGAGAGCTTGACGGAGATACCGGGCCGGTCGGGCAGGGGATGGTTGCCGGCCGCCTTGCCGATGGTCAGAATCGCGCTGGCATAGGCGTCGAAATAGCGCCTGGCATCAGTGGCCGTGCGAGCGCCTTCGCCGAGCATGTCGAAGGAATAGCGCGCCCTCTCGCCGGAGCGCGGCCGGGCCCGCTCCAGGGCCTGCGCGATGGTCTCCCCCAGCACGAAATGATTGCCCATCAGCCGCATCGCCTGACGCGTGGCGGTGCGCACGGCGGGTGCGCCCAGCCGCTTCACGAGACGGCCGATGGTGCCGTCGGGGGTCTCGCCGGGCTGGATCACCCGGGCCGACAGGCCGAGTGCCCAGGCCGAGGCGTTGACCAGGAAGGCGGTGGACTTGGTCTCGTGGTGGATGAAGTCGCCCTCGCCGAGCTTGTCCTCGATGAACTGGTCGGCAGTGCGCGCGTCCGGCACGCGCAGCAGCGCCTCGGCCAGCACCATCAAAGCAAGCCCCTCCTTGGTCGAGAGCGCGAACTCCCGCAGCATGTCCTCGACTCCACCGAGCCGGTCGTCGCGCTTGCGGATGGCTTCGATCAGCCGTGTCGCGGTGCGATCGATCCTCGCCTCCTGCGGCGGGCCGAGATGCGCGGACGGCAAAAGGCGCGCGGCGATATCGGCATCATCGGGCGCGTAGGCGGCGGAGAAGAGAGGCGGAATGTTCGGCATGGCGTGTCCTGTGGCTTCAATCCAGGATAATGCCCGCGATACCTTAGCTCGATAGACAATTTAGCTGATTTGGCTTAGGAAATGAATCCTCATAGCCATTTGGCCTCATAAAGTATGGAATTAGATCGAACCGACCGGAAAATCCTCTCGATTTTGCAGCAGGACGGGCGAATCGCCAATGTCGAGCTCGCGGAACGCATCGGGCTATCGCCCACCTCGATCGGCGAACGGCTGAAGCGTTTGCAGCGAGAGGGCTTTATCGAGGGCTATGGCGCGCGGCTCAACCCGCACCGGCTCGGCCTCGGGCTCCTGGTGTTCGTCGAAGTGCTGCTCGACAAGACCACGCCCGACAATTTCGAGCGTTTTGCCCGCGCGGTGAAGCTCGCGCCCGAAGTGCTGGAGTGTCACATGGTTGCCGGCGGCTTCGACTATCTTGTGAAGGCGCGGCTGGCAGACATGACCGCGTATCGGCGCTTCCTCGGCGAGACCTTGCTGTCGATGCCCGGCGTGCGCGAAACGCGAACCTATGCGGTGATGGAAGAGATCAAGCGCGACGCACCGTTGCCGGTGGACTAACGAAGTGCCGTCGCGATTGTCATTGCTGTGGCGTCGAACGGGCGGTCTTCGCGGGACAAATAGTTCTCCGTGTGCAATCGCAACGCCTGTCGTCGAATGCACTGACCGTCTTCTGAAATTTCTTGGCCCCGCTCCCGGATCGATCCGGGAGTTAGCAACAGCCGGCGGGCTTATACTTTGAGGTTCTCTGCGGAGCTTTTGCCTCGGTTTGCGATCTCTTCATATTCCACCGTCTGTCCTTCGTTCAGGGACGACAGACCGGCTTTCTGCACTGCCGAGATATGCACGAACACATCCTTGCCGCCCGACGCAGGCTGGATAAATCCATAACCCTTCGTCGGGTTGAACCACTTGACCGTACCTTTAGCCATCACGACTTCTCCGCGGGTCTTCCTCCGAGATCTCGAACCGCCAGTCCCCGCCAACCGGCCGGTTCGGTCCTAATACGATACGCGGAATGTGGCTGGCTTGGTAGCTCAAACCACATCGGCATTTCGCCGAATTCCGCTCAACTTCGCAGCGTTTTTGCCGGATTTGCCCGTTTCGCGGTCACTTGGTCCGCGCGCCGCGCGCCATCCGTCAATAAGTCGCGGCCAGATAATCGACGATCTTGCCGACATCGGCATCGTCGATCGGGGCGCCATAGACCTTGATCATCTTGGTCACCTCGGCCTGCCAGAAAGCTTTCTTGTCCTTCATCGGCGGCTGCGTGTTGATGTAGTCGGCGGAGTGGCAGGCGCTGCAATTGCCCTGCACGACTTCGAGATTGGGGCCGGGCTTGAACGCCGCGACCTCATCGGGGGTCTTGTAATTGACCGGTGCCGCAAGTGCCGAACCCACCACGGCGGCGAGGGCGAGCGTGATGGCGAGGAAAACGGTGCGCTGCATGATCATTCCCCTCAAGCCACGGTGACGCGGACGGTTTCGACGACGTTGCGCAAGTAACCCGCCGGATTCCAGCGCGGCGTATCCGGCTGGGTTTCGCCGCCATTGCCGGTGGCGCGCACCTTGAGCTCGTGAGAGCCCGCCGCGAGCTTCACCGGCAGCGTCCATTCACGGAACGAGTATTTGCCAAGGTCCTTGCCGAGCTTGGCGTTGGTCCAGGTCTTGCCACCGTCGGTGGAGACCGCGACCTCCTTGATACCCTTGCCGCCGTCGAAGGCGATGCCGCGCAGCGTCGTGCCGCCTGCTTTCAGCTTGGCGCCGTCGGGGACGCTGGTGATGAAGGAACGGATCGTGAAGCGGTTGATCGGGATCGTCGCCTTCGGCGCGGTGCCCGGCTCGACCGCATTGTTCGGGGTGTCCGGAATGCGATAGGCCGACTTCATCCAGAAGCCGTCATAGACATTGTCGACGACGGTGATCTCGTTGAGGTGCTTGACCCAGTAGGTGCCGAAATAGCCGGGCACGATCAGGCGCAGCGGAAAGCCGTTGAGGAACGGCAGGTCTTCGCCGTTCATGCCATAGGCCAGCATCACCTCGCCGTCGCTGGCGTGATCGATATCGAGCGCCTTGACGAAATCGGGCGTCTTGTCGCTGACCGGACCGTCCATGCCGTTGAAGGTGACCTGCTTGGCGCCGCTCTGCACGCCCGCCATCGCCAGCACCGCCTTCAGCGGCACGCCGCGCCAGCGCGCATTGCCCATCGCGCCGTTGGCAAGCTGGCCGCCGGCCACGCGCGGATCCAGGAAGCCGCGGCTGTTGCCGGAGCACTGGTTGACGGCGACGATCTCGGTCGCCTTCATCTTCCGGATGTCCTTCAGCGACAGCTTGAGCGCCTTGTCGACCTTGCCCTTGACCTCGAGCGTGAACTTGTCGGGGTCGAGACTGTAGGGCAGGTCGGAAAGGTGATAGCGCACGAAGAACGCGTTATTCGGGGTGATCGGGCCGTCGTTGAAGACCGCGAACGGCGTCTCGAGCTGCGGCGGGCGGCTGGTCAGGCCGATCATCGGCCGCTTCTGCGGATATTTTACCAAGGGACGTTCGCCATTGGCGAAGGGCAGGGTGACGGTGTCGAGTGCCAGCGCCTTGGTCGGGTTCAGTGCAGTCACAGCAGCGGCAAGGCCCGCTCCTTTGAGCAGGTCGCGTCGATCGAACATGTGGTCTCCTCCCGGAGCTTTTCGTTGATCGCGGTCATCACCGCAATCTCGCGCTCATGTGTCGCAACGACTCAGTTGAAGTCAATTCGTGCTTTCGCAGCAGGCCCATGCCGTTGCGTTGCAGCAAGCCGGTGTTACGCCGCGATGTTTTTCGTTGGATAACTCGATCTCGACGCAGGCTCGGTGCACCTCGCCCGCTTGCGAGGGCTTTGCGTAAATCGCGAATCTGCGATTCTCTAAGAGACATCTGAAGAGGATCTGGGGATGGCATATCGGCAGGTGGGGCAACCGAGCTTCGCAGATGCGTTGGCGTCGCGGCGGGGCAAAGGGGGTGCGGTCCTGAGGCGGATTGGCGAACTGGTGGATTGGG
>NZ_JH600073.1:3149364-3448787 GCF_000244935.1 Bradyrhizobium sp. WSM1253 | reverse complement strand
GATACTTCGGCTACAAGGCGCATGTCGGTGTCGACCAGGGCTCGGCGATCATTCGTCGCAGCAAGCTGACCGACGCTGCGGTCAACGATACGGTGCCCGCCGACGAATTGATCAGCGGTGACGAGAAGGCGGTCTACGCCGACCAGGCCTATGACAAGCATGAGCGTCGCGCCGGGCTGGCTGCCCGGGGCATCAAGCCGCGGCTGATGTTCCGGCCCAACAAGCATCATCCCCTGACCGAACGGCAGAAGCGCTTCAACGACGCCGTGGGACGGCGCCGCGCCCCGGTCGAGCAGGTCTTCGCGCGCCTCAAGGGCGTCTACGGCTGGGCGCGAGCCCGCTATCTGGGCCTGGCACGCAATCATACCCATCTGCGTCTTCTCTGCCTGGCCATGAACCTCAAACGATGGGCGGTCCTGTGTCCCGCGGGAGGTGTGGTGTGACCGCCACAGCCCAAGGCCATCGATCGGCCACGAAAACAAGACCGTCTGCGTTCGCGCGCCATCCGAGGCCGCACAAAAAAATACCCCATATCGAGCCTCACTCCCGCTCGGCCAATTAAGCAAAGCCCTCGCTTGCGGGAGAGGTCGCGCCGAAGGCGCGGGTGAGGGTTCTCTCCTCTGGGGATTGTCCCTGTGCGGAGACACCCTCTCCCCAACCCTCTCCCGCAAGCGGGAGAGGGAGAGCACCGCCTTCGTAACTGCCTCACGCCGCGACGCGTTCGCCGTGGTCAACGAGCACCGACAGCTCCCTGGCGTCCGCGACGACGCGCACGGCCATGGGTTCGTCGCGGCCGCGGATCGCGACCTCCTGCTGCGGCAGCGCATCGTCGGCAAGGCCGGCGGTGCGGCGGACTTCCTCTGAGACGATCGCTTCGCAGGCCAGCGTCTTGGTCATGTCCTGGAGGCGGGCTGCGACGTTGACGGCATCGCCCAGCGCTGTGAAGACGATGTGATCGCGATAGCCGATGTCGCCGATGATGACTTCGCCGCCGTGGATGCCGATGCCGAAGCGGATCGGCTGGCGCAGATCATGGCTCAGGAGCTCGTTGAGCTCGTCGATTTGCCTGGCGATGCCGGCGGCGGCCTTCAGCGCCTGCCGGCAGGCCTCTTGCGGATCGGCGCTCAGTCCGAACAGTGCCAGCATGCCGTCGCCCACGAATTGGTTCGGCTGGCCGCCATTCTCGATCACGGCCTGCGAGACGGCGCCGAGAAAGCGGTTGACGATGAACACGGTGTCGAACGGCAGCCGCTTCTCGGCCAGCTGCGTCGAGCCGCGCATGTCCACGAACAGACTGACGAGATAGCGCTCCTGGCCGATTCTGGCGGGCGTTGAGGCCTGTGTGTTCGCCGACAGGGTATGCGCGGTGAAGAGCTGGAAGAAGGAGAGATCCGACGTCGGCCGCAGCTGGCAGGCGAGCCTGATCGAGGGGTCACTGGTGCCGACACGGGTGAGCACGAACGCCTCGCGCTGCGACGGCTCGGGCAGGGCGCCATGATCGCCGATGATGCGGATGCGGCAGGTCGAGCAGCGGGCGCGGCCGCCGCAGACGCTGGCATGCGGCACATTGTGGCGCAGGCTCGCTTCCAGCACGGAGAGGCCTTTTGGCACCCGCACTGTCTTGCCGTTGCCGTAGGACAGCGCGATCATGCCGCCGCGCCGTTCGCGCAGGGCGCGCACGCCGCGCGCCAGCAGCGCCAAAGCGAGCAGTCCGAGATAACCGGCGGTGAGGCCACCGGTGATGCGGTCGAGCGTCGCTGCCTCGGCCGTCGTGCCGACCTGGCTGCGCGTGAGATTGTGCGTCCGCCATTCCCCGTCGTCGGCCTCGACCTCGACGCTGCGGCCACCTTGGTAGACACCCAGCAGCGACAGCGTCGGGATCAGCACAGCAGCCGCGAGCAGATAGGGGGCCGCGCGCGTGAAGAACGGTTTGAGGCGAAGCCAGAAATAGATGCCGATGCAGCCGTGCACCCAGGCGATGAGAAGCAGGACCGTCATGGTCCAGATACGGTTCGACGCGACGAAGAACAGATAGAGTTCCTGCGGATAGAGTTTTTGGTGTCCGTAAAGCGTCTGGCCGAGCCGCACCCCGATCACATGCGCCATGACCAGCGCGGGGATGCTCAAGCCCAGCACGAGTTGCAGCGGCTCGACCGTCCGCCAGCGGAACTGCCGGCGCTGATACAACGCGTAGATGCCGAGCCCCATATGCGTGAGCGCCGCCGTGTAGAACGTGATCGCAACCGGCAGGAACTGCCAGAACAGCGTGTGGTAGTAGACCCCGATCTCCATGGCATCGACCGAGATGTTGCCGAGCGCATGGTTGAGGAAATGGCTGATGACATAGGCGAACAGGATCACGCCGCAAACCAGCCGCACCTGGCGCAAGCTGACGGCGCGGGAAAGCTCGGAAAATCGTGAGGATGCGGTTGCGGCCATGATTCTGTTGTATCAGTTCATGAAGGAGAACAGCCAGCGCCGCGTTTAATTCCGGGGGTGGACAGCTTGCGGGATCACATCCGCGGTAGGGTGACGAAATCGTAGGGTGGGCAAAGGCGCCTTGGCGCCGTGCCCACCAATCGGCACTTATGGTGGGCACGTTGCGCTTTGCCCACCCTACGGTTTCCGCGTCGGGGCTGGGATCGCGACAGCGCAACAGGCCGATCCACCCCCAACATTGACTCCCCCTCCCAGGTTGGCGAAAAGCGCCGCCGTGACGACAGCTCCTGACATCACGAAGCCCCCCGCCGGCGCGGCGCGCCGGCCGCTCGTCATGGCCGCGGCGATCATCGCGGCGATGACGCTGCTGCGCATCGTCTACGCCTCGGCCATCGAGCTGCGCACGGACGAGGCCTATTACTGGACCTGGTCGCACGAGACGGCGCTCAGCTTCCTGGATCATCCCCCCGGCATCGCCTGGCTGATCCGGTTCGGCACCGCGATCTTCGGCGACACCACGCTCGGTGTGCGCTTCGGCGGCATCGTCGCCATGCTGGTGACGCAGCTCCTGCTCGCCGATATCGTCCGCCGCCTCACCCAGGACATGCGCGCCGTCGTGCTCGCGGTGCTGATGCTGGAGGCTGCGCTCTATTACGGCCTGCTGATGGCCAAGGTCGCGCCCGACGTCGCCATGATCCCGTTTGCGGTGGCGATGATGTGGTCCCTGGTGCGGCTTGCGCAGGGCGGCGATGGCCGCTGGTGGCTCGCGGCCGGCCTGTTCGCCGGGCTGGCGATGCTGTCGAAATTTACCGTGATCATGTTCGCGCCGGCCGTTGCCGCCTTTCTGCTGGTGCCGGATTGGCGCTGGCGCTGGCTGCGCAGCCCCTATCCGTATTCGGCGGTCCTGATCGCAATCGCCGTGTTCTCGCCCGTCCTGATCTGGAACGTGCAGCACGACTGGGCCGCGATCCGCTTCCAGGGCGTGCGCGCCACCACCAGCTACGGCATCTCGCTCCGCACCTTCGGCGACTACATCGGCCTGCAATTCGGATTGGTCGGCTTCGTCATGCTGCCGGTGGTGCTGACGGGGGTGGTGATGACGGCGTGGCGCGGCTATCGCACGCGCGAGCCGGTCGCGATTTTGCTGTCGACCGCGGTGCTGGTGCCGTTTCTCTATTTCCTGGCGAAATCCCTGACCCTCCGCGTCGGTGACACCTGGCCGATGTTCATGTGGCCGGTCGGTTTCGCCGCTGCCGCTATTAATCTCACCATGCTGTCGCGCGAAGGAAGATCGGCGCGGATGATCAGATCGGCGCAGTTCTGGGCCAGCACAGCCGTGGTCTCGGGCATCGCTTTCGTCGTGATCGTGTTCCTCTATTACATCGCCGCGCCCTGGAATTTGCTCGGCAAGATCGATCCGATCGGTGCCGAGTCCGGCTACGAGCAGGTTGCCGCGCGCGCACAGGCTGCATTGGACGAGACCGGCGCGACCTGGATCGCCACCACGGACTACCGCACCTATGCCATGATGCGCTGGCTGTTCAGGGGCCGTGTGCCCGTGATCGAAATCAACGAGCGCGGCCGCTTCCAGGATTTTCGCGATCCCGGCATGGATCGGATCAGAGGCCACGCCGGCATTTATGTTGGGCGCGAGCCAGACAACCGCTCGTCGCTGTGGGATTCGATCCCGGCCAAGCGCGAGCAACTCGGCCAGGTCGAGCGCCGCTGGCGCGGTCTCGTGATGGACAATTACGTGCTGGAGAAGCTCTCAGGCTGGACGCCGGAGCTGTCGCCGCCGACGAACTCGCCGCTGTTCCAGTGGCGCGTGCTGGCTTTCTTCTCCCCGCAAGCGTGGGACGGCAAACAGAACGCTACTCCTCCTCATCCTTCTTCCGCAGCAGATCCGTCGCGAGATCCGACAGCTTCGGCGGCGGCAGTGCCGCGAACGGCAGCGGCCGTGTGACGTCGATCGCGGCGAGGCCCAGCCGCGCCGTCAGCAATCCATTCAGCATGCCTTCGCCCAGCCGCTGCGATAGCTTCGCCGCGATGCCGTGGCCGAGCATCTGCTGCACCAGGCTGTCGCTCGCCGCCATGCCGCCGGTGATGGCGAGATGGGCGACGACGTGGCGGAGCAGGCGGATCATGCCGAGTGCGCCGGGACGGCCGCCGTAGAGAAAAGCGAGCTGGCGGATCAATCTCAGCGAGGCCACGAACACGAACAACACGTCGATCAGCGCGCGGGGCGAAACCGCTGTCACGATCGAGACCTTTTGCGCGGCTGACGACACCAGCCGCCGCGCCTCAATGTCCAGCGGCGACATCAATTCGCGCTCGGCGAGCCGGATCATGTCGGCGCCGTCGATGATCTCGCCGGCATGGCTTTCCAGCGCGGCGCGGGCGCGCGCGAGCTGCGGGTTCTGGTGCGCGATCTTGAGCAGATCCTGCACGATGATACGGCTCTCCTTGCGGTCGTCGCTGGCAAGAACAGCGGCTGCACGCTGATGCAGCTTTTCGATCGTTGCCAACCGCGCCAGCCCGAACGCCTCGCGTCCGGTCACCACCGCGAGCGCAAGGGCGGTGACGGAGGCAAGCGCCAGTCCGACAAAGCCGAGGCTTTCGCTGCGCGCAAACAGATCCTCGATCAGACGGACGACGCCGAGCCCGACGCCGAGCAGAGTCAGCCCGGCGACGCCGGACCAGAACAGCGCGCCCCAGGGAAAGCCGCGTCGCGCCGGAAGCGACGATGCGATCGGCACCGGCAAGTTCGCCGGATCGGGCTCCGGCGTGATCTGGATGGTGGTGCGGCCGAGCCGGGTCGTCTCGTCGGCCTCGGTGACGACGACGCCGGGGTCGTCGAGCCGGAACGTCGCCGGCCGCCGTGGCTTCGATCGGTCGTTCATGACAACTTGTCTCCGATCAGGAACTGCAAGGCATGGTCGAGGCGGATGTGAGGCAGCGCCGGCTGGTCGGCCCCCTCGCGTTCGAGCTTTGGCGGACGGAAACGCAGAAAGCGAAAATCGCTCTTGCCGGCGGCCGCGGTCGAGAGCCCGCGGAATGCGTCGGTGCCGTTGAACAGGGGTTCGGGATCCAGCGGCAGATCGCCCGGAAAAGCCGCGACCTCGGTGTTGCCGTCGAAGAACTCGCCGCCGGCGCTTTCGCCCGCGGCCGGCGTTCCCAGGATCGACGGCAATTTGTCACGGCCATGCGCGACCTGCGCCTCGCGCGTGGCGCGGACGGCGGCGAGTGCGACGACGTCGATCTCCGCGCCGGTAGTTTCCGCGCGCGCAACCGCGCGGGTGACGGCGCGGCGCAACACGGCCTCGAGCCGGTCATGGCTGGAATGATGCAGGTGATCCGCCTTGGTCGCCGCGAACAGCACGCGGTCGATCCGCGGCCGAAACAGGCCGCTGAGGAACGTGCTGCGGCCGATGTTGAAGCAGTCGAGAATGCCCGCGAGTGCGGCTTCGAGATCGTGCAGCGCTTCGGGGCCGGCGTTGAACGCGGCGAGCGCATCGGCCAGCACGATCTGGCGATCGAGCCGGGCAAAATGATCACGGAAGAATGGCCGCACCACGACGTCCTTGTAGGCCTCATACCGCCGCACCATCATGGCCCATAGCGATCCCTCCGGCGCCTGACCGCCCGCGGGTACGTCGAGCGGCGCAAAGGTCAGCGCCGGTGTGTCGGCGAGATTGCCCGGCATCAGGAAGCGGCCGGGCGGCAGCAGGCTCATCGCAAACCGCTCGTCGCGGCAGCCTTGCAGATAGCCCCTGAAGAGCTTCGCGGCCGTCAGCGTCGCCTGTTCATCCTCGCGCGCTTCGGGCTTGAGCGTTGCGAGATGCGCGTGCCAGTCCGCGGCCAGATGCGCGCGGGGCGCCTCGCGTGACAGCGCAAGGCTTTCGGCTGACCATTGCTCAAAACTCTTCTGAAGCAGCGGCAGGTCGAGCAGCCACTCGCCGGGATAGTCGACGATGTCGAGCGTCAGCGTGCGGTCGGCGCCGTTCTGGCGCTGGTAGTCGATGACGAGCCTGAGCTCGCTGATGTCGACAGTCGAGCTCGGCCAGCGCCGCTCCTCGATCAGCGCGCGCAGATGGCTCTCATAGGCAAAGCGCGGCACCGCGTCGTCCGGCTGCGGCGCCAGATGCGCCCGGGCGATCCGCCCGGATGAATAGGCCTCGAACACCGGAAACCGCCCGCCACGGGTGAGGCCGTGGATCAGCGCGGTGATGAACACGGTCTTGCCGGCCCGCGACAGGCCGGTAACCCCCAATCGTACCGTCGGATTGAAGAAATGCTCGCCGTAGTCGATCAGCGCCCGAGCCGACAGGCGCGCCTCCTCGAGCATATCCTGGAAACTAAATGCCATATGAACGTTGGGAATCCCGGGCGGGGGCGGATACGCAAAAAGGACTAGTCACAAAAGTGGCAACTGCCTGAGGAAAATCAAGCTTCATACTTCCACCGTCTTTGTCGGCAAATCAGCCGTTTGAACGACGCGCCGATCCCGAAACACCCATACAAGAGGGTATTGTCTCACTTTGCGGATTGCCATGACCGTCTTCCAACTGAAACAGCTCGCATCCTCCTCCGTCCACGCAGCCGCCGACGCGATCGGCTGGCATTACGACCGCGCCGAGCTGATCGCCGACGGCGTGATCCACGCGATCGGCGTGCTCTGCGGCATCGTCGCCGCGACCGTGTTGGTGGTGCTGACGGTGCTCTATGCCGACCCAACCGACATCGTCGGGGTCTCGATCTACGTCGCCGGCCTGCTCTCGATGCTGGTGTTGTCGGCGACCTATAATCTGTGGCCGATCTCGCCGGCCAAATGGCTGTTGCGGCGATTCGACCATTCGGCGATCTACCTCCTGATCGCGGCGACCTACACGCCGTTCATCCTGGAGGTGAAGGACAGCGGCTTCGCGCTGGTGTTGCTCACCGGTGTCTGGTGTGTGGCGATCCTTGGCATCGTGCTGAAACTTCTCTATCCCGGCCGGTTCGACCGCGTCGCGGTCGGCATCTATCTCGCCATGGGCTGGAGCGGCATCATGCTCTACGATTCCGTGGTCAAGGCGCTGCCCGCGCTGGTGCTGGGCTTCATCCTTGCGGGCGGACTGCTCTACAGCTTCGGCGTGATCTTCCATGCCTGGCGGCGGCTGCGCTTCCAGAATGCGATCTGGCACGGCTTTGTCTTGGCCGGGGCGGCGTGCCATTATACCGCGGTGCTCGACCTCGTGTTGAGCTGAGCGCTCCGCGAAGCGGAATAAGCCAAAACGGTATAAGACAAGAGGAGACGTCGCATGCAGGTGACCGGCAAGGTCGTGGTCGTCACGGGCGGCGCCAACGGCATCGGCAAGGCGCTGTGCGAGGCGTTTCACAAGGCTGGTGCGGCCAAGGTCGTCGTCGCCGACATGGACGCGGACAACGCAAGGACCGTCGCTGCCACGGTGGATGGCGCCGCGTTCAAATGCGATGTCGCGCAGGAAAAGGATATTTCCCACGTCATCGAGGAGACCGAGCGGCAGTTCGGCCCGATCGAATTATTCTGCTCCAATGCCGGCATCGGCGGCGGTTTCGATCCGATGTCGGTCAATGCCGGCGGCGCCTCGGATGAGCCGTGGCAGCGCAGCTGGGCTATTCACGTCATGGCGCACGTCTATGCGGCGCGGCACCTGATCCCGCGCATGAAGGCGCGAGGCGGCGGCTATTTCCTCAACACGATCTCGGCAGCGGGCCTGCTGTCGCAGGTCGGCAGCCCGGCTTATTCCACCACCAAGCACGCCGCGGTCGGCTTTGCCGAAAATCTCGCGATCTCGCACAAGGCGCACAACATCCGCGTCTCGATCCTCTGCCCGCAGGGCGTCGACACCAACATGCTGCGTTCGATCCCCAAGGGCCCACAATCCGGCGACGGCGACCTCACGCCCGAGCAGGTCGCCGAGGACGTGCTCGCGGGCCTCGAGCAGGAGACGTTCTTGATCCTGCCGCACCCGCAGGTGCTCGGCTACATGCGCAAGAAGACCGAGAATTACGACCGCTGGATCGGCGGCATGGCCAAGATCCAGGCCAGGATGCGGGAAGATTTCGGGACGTAGGGAAGGCGGGCCCACAATTTCGGAGTCGTCCTGGCGAAAGCCAGGACCCATACCGCGAGGTCTACCGATCTTGCCGTAGTAGCAGTACCGAACGACAAGTCTTCGCCAAACTACTCCCTGGGGTAATGGGTCCTGGCTTTCGCCAGGACGACCACATGAAATGTAGTGCGCCGCTAATGCTTCTGCCCGTACAGCACCGGCACCGCCGAATCCACGATGACCTCCACGAGGCTGGTCCCTTCGAATGCCATTCCGCGCTTGAGCGCCTCGCCCAGTTCGGCTGCCTTGCTCACCCGCACCGCATGGCAACCCAGGCCCTCGGCGAGCCGGACGAAATCGATCCCCGGCAGTTCGAGTCCCGGCACGTTCCTCACCTGCATCACCTGGCTGAACGAGCGCATCGCGCCGTAGCCGGAATTGTTGATGACGACGATGGTGAGCGGCAGCTTGCGCTGCGCGGCGGTCCACAGCGCCTGGATCGAATACATCGCCGAGCCATCGCCGATCAGGCACACCGTGCGGCTCTTTGGTTTGCCGAGCGCCATGCCAACCGCGGCCGGCAGCGAGTAGCCGAGGCCGCCGCTTGCCATGGTGTAGAAACTGTCCTGGCCGCGCATCGGCATGAACTTTTGCATCGCCGGCCGGTGCGAGGGAATTTCCTCGACCAGCGACGCGCCGTCCGGCATCGCCTGCGACAGCGAATGCAGCAGGAATTCGACCGGCAGCGGATCGGCGGCCTGCGGGGCCGGTGGCAGCGTTCGCCCCTTCGGTGCGGCTCGCTGGCTCTCCGGCAGGAGGTCGAGCAGCATTGTGAGCGCCGGCTTCATCGTCGCGATGATGCTGGTTCCGACCGGCGTCACCGCTGCGGCATCCGGGTCGTCCGTGATCTGGAAGATCGTCGCGCCGCCGTCGAAGATCGCGGCGTGGCCTTCGACATGGAAGGTGAACACCGGCGCGCCGATCACGACGACGAGATCGTGCTCGCGCAGGGCGTCCGACAATTGCGCCGGCGAGGCATGCAGGAAGCCCGCGAACTGGGGATGGCGTTCCGGGAACGAGCAGCGCGCCGAAAACGGGCTGACCCAGACGCTGGCCCTGGCCTTCTCGGCGACGCGCACCATCAAATCGACCGCCCCCGCGCGATCGACGCCGGGGCCGACGACGAGGGCAGGGTGCTTGGCCGAACCGAGCGCGGTGACCAGCGCCTTCATCGCGTCAGCCTCGGGCGCTATCTCGCGGCTGACCTTGCGGGCTTCGATGGGAGCTGCGGCATGCGCCCAGTCGTCGACCGGGATCGATACGAAGGTGGGCCCGCATGGCGGCTGCATCGCGGTGTAATAGGCGCGCGCGATCGCGGCCGGCACGTCCTCGGGCCGCGCCGGCTCCACGCTGTACTTCACATAAGGCCGCGGGAATTCGGACGCACGCTCCGCATAAAGGAACGCCTGCAACGGGAGGATCGAGCGCGCCTGCTGGCCCGCGGTGATCACCAGCGGGGTCTGGTTGCGATGCGCGGTATAGATGTTGCCGAGTGCGTTGCCGACGCCGGCGGCCGAATGCAGATTGACGAAGCCGGCATTGCGTGTGGCCTGCGCGTAACCATCGGCCATGCCGACCGCGGAGGCCTCCTGAAGCGCCAGCACATAGTCGATGTCGTCGGGCCAGTCGCTCAGGAACGGCAGCTCGGTCGAGCCGGGGTTGCCGAAGACGCGTCTGATGCCGAAGGAGCGCAGCAGGTCGAGTGTCGCCTGCTTGACGGTGACGGATTTGCTGCCGCTCTTGCCGTTTTTGGACATGGTTTCCGTTCCCTGATGTTTATCGGCTATCAGCCCCACCGTCATTGCGAGGAGCCCTTGCGACGAAGCAATCCAGACTGTTACCGCCGCGGGACTCTGGATTGCTTCGCTACGCTCGCAATGACGAGGAGGAAGCAGCAGTGTATCACCACACCGCGGTCCCCTTCATCGTCGGCTGCCCCTCCGCGTTTGCCGTCCACAGCTCCATGCCCGCCTCGGTCTCATTGGCGTTGATGGAGAGCTCGCTGCCCTCGAACAGCGGCTGCACCCCGCGATAGATAAACTTCTTCGGCGGCTTGCCGCCGCGCAGCTTCGCGGCCATCTCGATGATGAACGTGGCCTGCAACGGCCCATGGAAGATCAGGCCCGGATAGCCCTCGACCTTGGTCACGTAGTCGCGGTCGTAATGGATGCGGTGGCCGTTGAAGGTCAGCGCGGAATACCGAAACAGCAGCACGGGATCCGACACATGCGTCTCGCGATGCTGCGCCTTGGGCGGCGGAGGCGGGGCCTTTGCCGTCGCGTACGTCGTCGTCATCTCGCGATAAACGATGTCCTGCCGCTCGCGGATGGCGATGCCGCGCGGCGAGGAGATGCTGTGCTCGACCGAGACGAAGCACAACGTGCCGGTCGAGCCTGATTTCACCTGCACGTCCGCAATGCGCGATGTCCGCGTCGATTCGTCGCCGACGCGCAGCGGCTGCAAAAATTCGATCTCGCCGCCGGCCCACATCCGGCGCGGCAGCGGCACCGGCGGCAGGAAGCCGCCGCGGGTGGGGTGGCCGTCGGGCCCGAGCATCGACATCGGAAACACCGGCTGCGCCAGGCACCAATGCACCGTGAACGGCGCCGCGTCGCCCGGCTTGGGCGCGCCGACCTCCTGGAACAGCGTCGCGCGCAGACCCTTGACGAGCTGCGCGG
The DNA here is from genome assembly GCF_000244935.1 of Bradyrhizobium sp. WSM1253. Taxonomy (NCBI): domain Bacteria; kingdom Pseudomonadati; phylum Pseudomonadota; class Alphaproteobacteria; order Hyphomicrobiales; family Nitrobacteraceae; genus Bradyrhizobium; species Bradyrhizobium sp. WSM1253. Next base: position 3,437,536 of record NZ_JH600073.1, on the reverse strand, counting down.
TGATGGTGTCGGTGGCCTCTTCGCTGCGGCCGATCCACTGCCTGAGATGGTCGATGTCGAGCTTCTCGGTCATGACGCCTCGCTCTTGTTATTTCCTGGATTGGGGATTTTCGCCGATCCCCGGCACCGCACCATAGCTGCGCGTCTCGCCGACAATGATCGGCGCCGGCGCGGGATAGCTGATGCGTCCCTGCGGCGTGTCGACCTCGATGCGGCGCAGATGCGGATGATTGGTGAGGTCGGCCATGGTGTTGACCTCGGCAAAGGCGATGTCAGCATCGGACAGCCGCTTCAGGAGCTCGTCGCGCGTCATCTTGCCGAAGGCATCCGCCACCGTCTTGTCGGTGAAGTCGCGGTGGCGCACGCGCTCGACCATATTGGCAACGCGGGGATCGGCGGGCAGATCCGGCTGCTCCAGCACTTTTGCGCAAAGCGTCTTCCACTCGCGCTCGCTCTGGATCGAGATCAGAATATCCTTGCCGTCGCTGGACGTGAACACGCCATAGGGCGCGATCGAGGGATGGCGGAGTCCCATGCGCTTGGGCGGATTGCCGGCTTCGGAGTTGAGCAGCGGCACGGTGCACCAGTCCGCCATCACGTCGAACATGGAGATGCGGATGTCGGCGCCCTTGCCGGTGCGTCCGCGCCCGATCAGCGCCTCCAGGATTGCCGCATGCGCAGTGGCGCCGGTCGCGACGTCGACGATCGACATGCCGACCCGTGAGGCACCGTCGGGATTGCCTGTGATCGAGGCAAGGCCGCTCTCGGCCTGGATCAGCAGATCATAGGCCTTGCGGTGCGCGTAGGGACCGTCGTCGCCGTAGCCGGTGATCGTGCACGAGATCAGTTTGGGATAATCCTTCAGCAGCCGCTCGCGCGAAAAGCCGAGCTTGTCCATCGAGCCGGGCTTGAGGTTCTGGATCAGCACGTCGGCGCTGGCGATCAGTCTTTCCAGTTCGGCGCAGCCTTCCTTGGTGGCGAGATCGACCACGGCCGATTGCTTGCCGCGGTTGAGCCACACAAAGTAGCTGCTCTGCCCCTTGGCCGCCGCGTCATAGCCGCGGGCGAAATCGCCTTCCGGCCGCTCGATCTTGATGACTTCCGCGCCGGCATCCGCCAGCCGCGACGAGCAGAATGGCGCCGCCACCGCCTGCTCGACCGCAATCACCCTGATCCCGTCAAGTGCTCCCATGATGGCTGCCTCAGTACGAGCGGGGCATGCCGAGGACGTGCTCGGCGATGAAGGACAGCACGAGGTTGGTCGAGATCGGCGCCACCTGATAGAGCCGCGTCTCGCGGAATTTGCGCTCGACGTCGTACTCCTCGGCAAATCCGAAGCCGCCATGGGTCTGGACGCAGGCGTTGGCCGCTTCCCAGGACGCATCGGCCGCGAGCATTTTTGCCATGTTGGCCTCCGCGCCGCAGTCGAGCCCGGCTTCGTATTTGCGCGTCGCTTCCTTCACCATCAGTTCGGCCGCGCGCATCGCGGCGTAGGCCTTGGCGATCGGAAACTGGATGCCTTGGTTCTGGCCAATCGGCCGGCCGAAAACGCTGCGCTCCTTGGCGTAGTTGGTGGCCTTGGCGATGAACCATTTGGCATCGCCGACGCATTCGGCCGCGATCAAAATGCGCTCGGCATTCATGCCGGAGAGGATGTAGCGAAAGCCCTTGCCCTCCTCGCCGATCAGATTCTCCGCCGGCACCTTCATGTCGGTGAAGAACACTTCGGTGGTGGCGTGGTTCATCATGGTGCGGATCGGGCGGATCTCGAGGCCCTTGTTCTTGGCCTCGCGCATGTCGACGATGAACACCGAAAGGCCATCGGTGCGCTTCTTGACCTGGTCCTTCGGCGTGGTCCGCGCCAGCAGGAGCATCAGGTCCGAATGTTCGGCGCGGCTGGTCCAGATTTTCTGGCCGTTGACGATGTAGCCGGCATTGCCGTCCTTGCGCGCAAAAGTCTTCAGCGAGGTAGTGTCGGTGCCGCTGGTCGGCTCGGTGACGCCGAAGGCCTGCAGGCGCAATTCACCGCTCGCGACCTTCGGCAGATATTTTGCCTTCTGCTCGTCATTGCCGTGCCGCAGCACGGTGCCCATCGTGTACATCTGGGCGTGGCAGCCGCCGCCGTTGCAGCCCGCGCGCTGGATCTCTTCGAGGATCGCGGCGGCCGCTGAAAGCTTCAAGCCCGCGCCGCCATATTCCTCGGGGATCAGCACCGAGAGATAACCGGCCTCGGTCAGCGCGTCGACGAAGGCCTTGGGGTAGCCCATCTCGCGGTCGAGCTTGCGCCAGTATTCGCCGGGAAACTGCGCGCAGAGCTTTGCGACGGCTTCGCGGATGTCGGCGTGATCTTCGGTGTGGTGTTCTTCACTCATGGGGTTTTCCCGTATGTGCGGCAGTTAGGATAACGCCGGCCGATCCTCTGGCGTTGTGAAAACAATGCCAGCCCCCTATGCTCATTTGCTATAGCGTATGGAGTAGCCTTCCAGGATTGGCAAGCATGGATTTCCGTCAGCTCAGGACCTTCAGTTGCGTGGCGGAGCTCGGCAGCCTCTCCAAGGCGTCCGACACGTTGCGTGTGGCGCAGCCGGCGCTCTCCAGGCAGATCAAGCTCCTGGAACACGAGCTGCGCACCGAATTGTTCACCCGCAACGGCCGCGGCATGGTGCTCACGGATGCCGGCCGCCTGTTGCTGGCGCGCACCTCGGGCATCGTGCGGCAGATCGACCAGATCCGCGACGATATCCAGTCGTCCAAGGGGCCGCCGTCCGGCCAGGTCGTGCTCGGCCTGGTCCCGACCGTGAGCTGCGTGCTGTCGGCGCGCTTCGCGCGGCGCTGCGTCGAAAAATTCCCGGGCATTTCGCTGCGCATCGTCGAGAGCTACAGCGGCCATCTGGTCGAATGGCTGCATCGCGGCGAGATGGATCTCGCCATCCTCTACGGCCGCTCCGCCGATCTGCATCTCAACGTCGAGAGCTTGGGGCGCGACAACATCGTCGCGGTGGGTCCGCGCGGTTGTGGCCTCGCGCGCAAGAAGAGCGTCGATATCGGCTGGCTGCTGCGGCAGCGGCTGGTGCTGCCCAGTCATTCCCACGGTCTCCGTGCGCTGATCGAGCACGCGGCGGCGCAACGCAAGATCAAGCTCAACGTCCAGCTCGAGGCGGATTCATTCCGCGTGCTCACGAGCCTCGTCGAGGAAGGCCTCGGCTTCGCGCTGCTGCCGCCCTCGTCGGTCCACGCCGAGGTCGCGGACGGGCGGCTGGAAACGGCCGTCGTCTCGAAGCCGATGACGCGCGAGCTCATATTCGCCTCTCCGATCGATCGTCCGGTCTCGACGGCCTCGGTTGCCGTCACCGCCCTCCTGCGCGAGGAGGTCGCCGCCTGCCGCAAGGACGGCGTGTGGGACATCAAATTGAGTTAGATGTGCCGGTGCGGTTTAGGACAGAAGGCCGTGTGCGACCCATCGCATGTTGTGCGAGCTGTCATGCCGGAATTTTATAGCTGGGTTCGTGCGTCGCCAGTTTGGCGCGCACGTGCCGCCAAAACCTCGTCATTGCGAGCGCAGCGAAGCAATCCAGCAATCTCTCCGCCGCGGCGGTCTGGATTGCTTCGTCGCAAGGGCTCCTCGCAATGACGGAGGATAGAGCTCAGGCCGGAATCCTCACCGGCAACGACTCATACCCCTTGATGAAGCTCGAATAGATCCGCTTGGGCTCGCCGACCACCTCGATGCGGTCGAAACGCTTCAGCATCTCTTCCCAGACGATCTTGAGCTGGAGCTCGGCGAGGCGCATGCCGACGCAGCGGTGGATGCCGAAGCCGAAGGAGAGGTGGGTGCGCGGCCGCGGGCGGTCGATGATGAATTCGTTCGGCCTCTCGAACATCTCCTCGTCGCGGTTGCCGGAGACGTACCACATCACGACGCGGTCGCCCTTCTTGATGTGTCTGCCGCCAACGTCAGTGTCCTGCAGCGCGGTGCGCCGCATATGCGCGAGCGGGGTCTGCCAGCGGATCACTTCGGGCACCATGGAATCGATCAGTTCCGGGTTGGCGCGCAGCCTGTCGTACTGCTCCGGGTTCTCGTTCAATGCCAGCACCGAGCCGGTCATGGTGTTGCGCGTGGTGTCGTTGCCGCCGACGATGAGCAGGATGATGTTGCCCATGAGATTGTCGGGATCCATGAACCGCGTGGCGTCGTTGTGCGCCATCAGCGACAGCAAATCGTTGCGCGGCGCGGAGTTGACGCGCTCGTTCCAGAGCTTGGACATGTAGGCGTAGCATTCGTCCATCTCGCGGCGGCGCTCTTCGGCCGAGGCAACAATGCCGCTCTTGGGTAGCGCGGTCGCGACATCTGACCAGCGCGTCAGCTTGCGCCGTTCTTCCCAGGGGAAGTCGAACAGGGTGGCCAGCATCTGCGTCGTCAGCTCGATCGAGACGCGCTCGACGAAATTGAAGGTCTCGTTGCGCGGCAGATTGTCGAGCACGGTCTGCGAGCGCTGGCGGATCAGTTTCGCCAGTTCGTCCAGATGAGTCGGCGTGAACATCGGCGACACCGTCTTGCGCTGCGACGAATGACGCGGCTGGTCCATGGCGATGAAGCTCGGCCAGTCATAACCTTCCGGCACGTCGCGGATGCCGATGCCGCCGAGCGTCGAGTCAGAGGAGAACAGGCCGTGGTTGGTGTCGACATGCATGATGTCGTCGTACTTCACCACCGACCAATACGGCTCGATCGGCGCGTTGGTGCAGTAATGCACCGGCTCTTCCTTGCGCAGCCGCTCGAACCACGGCCACAGGGTGTCATCCTGGAACAGCCTGGGCGCGCCCGGGTGGAACTGCGCCAGCGGCGTCGCATAGGCCTCCTCGCGGGCCCTGCGCATGCGTTCGGCCTTGTCCACTTGAACCGGCGCTTGGATGTTCATGGTCGTAGCTCCAGTGTTTCTCTTTCTTCGCCTCTCCCCGCTTGCGGGGAGAGGCCGGAATTCGCGCACCGCGCGGATTCCGGGTGAGGGGGACTCTCCGCGAGTCGGCGGCTACTTTTCTCGCGGATAGAGCCCCTCACCCCGACCCTCCCCGTAGAACGGGGAGAGGGAGTAATCTCACGCCGCGATCTTCACCGGCAAGGTTTCGAGACCCTTCACGAAACTCGAATAGACCCGCTTGGGTTCGCCGACCACCTCGATATGGTCGAATCGCTTGAGGATCTCTTCCCAGATAATCTTGAGCTGGAGTTCGGCAAGCCGCAAGCCGACGCAGCGGTGGATGCCGAAGCCGAACGAGAGATGCGTGCGCGGCCGCGCGCGGTCAATGATGAATTCGTAGGGCTTTTCGATCGCGTCGGCGTCGCGGTTGCCCGAGACGTACCACATCACGACCTTGTCACCTTTCTTGATCTGCTTGCCGCGGAACTCGAAGTCCGCAAGCGCGGTGCGCCGCATATGGGCCAGCGGCGTCTGCCAGCGGATCACTTCCGGCACGAAGCTGTCGAGCAGCACGGGGTTTTCGCGCAGCTTGCGATATTGCTCCGGATGCTGGCTCAGCGCGTCAAGCGAGCCGGACATGGTGTTGCGGGTGGTGTCGTTGCCGCCGACGATCAGAAGGATGAGATTGCCGAGGAAGTTTTTCGCGTCCATGTCGCGCGTCGCGGCGCCATGCGCCATCATCGACAACAGGTCGCTCTTCGGCGGCTGCTCGATGCGCTCCTTCCACAGCCGCGCGAAATAGCCGGCGCATTCGGTGAGCTCGGCCTGACGCTCGTCTTCGGTGGCGACGAGGCCGTCGGGTCCGGGAATGGTGGTCGCGATGTCCGACCAGCGCGTCAGCTTGCGGCGGTCCTCCCAGGGGAAGTCGAACAGCACCGCGAGCATCTGCGTGGTGAGCTCGATCGAGACGCGGTCGACCCAGTCGAACACCTCGCCGCGCGGCAGATTGTCCAGGCACTCGGCCGAGCGCTTGCGGATGCTGAGCGCGAGATTGTCCAGATGCGTCGGCGTGAACATCGGCGCCACGGTCTTGCGCTGCGCCGCGTGGCGCGGCGGGTCCATCGAGATGAAGCTCTCGCGACGCAGTTCCGGATCGATGTCGCGGATGGTGATGCCGCCGAGCGAGGAGGCCGAGGAGAATACCGAATGATTGGTCTCGATCTCCATGATGTCGTTGTAGCGCGTCACCGACCAATACGGCCCGAACATCGAGTCCTTGCAATAGTGCACGGGATCTTCGCGGCGCAGGCGATCGAAATAGGGCCAGAACGTATCGGTCCTGAACAGCTCGGGGTCGCCCGGATCGAACTGCTCCAGCGGCAGTGACGTTGCGCGTGCGCGCAACGCGTCGAGCTTCGCCGCGCTTTCGATGGTCCCATGCATGACCGCTCTCCCTGACATAACCGCGCGTTCTCGTTGAATTCTGCGCTGCGGTATTTGATTTGCAATTACAGCCGGTTGTCTGCGCCGGAGCAAGGGCGAGTTTTGCCACATGGGTGTGAAGTAGCCCGGATGGAGCGAAGCGAAATCCGGGATTCGGGCGGCCACTGCCGCTGTCCCGGATTGCGCGGCGCTCCATCCGGGCTACCAGACATTCGCGAACGTGATCTCGCGCACGCCCACGGCTGCGAAAACGCGCCAAAAATTGACCGGAATCGAGCCAAATCGAACCCGCCCATCTTGGGGATCGACTAATCTCTGATCTATAGTTTGATCGAACCAGGTCCGCACCCCGAGGTTGCCACCGTGAACGATATGCAATGGACGCCCATCGGCTCCGAACCCTTACCCCCGCCGCTGCCGCCCACGGGGGTCGATTTCACCGGCAACCGCACCGAGTTTCGCAAATTGGTTACCAAGGGTGCCCTGCTCGAGCTCGTCACCTTTGGCTTCTACCGGTTCTGGCTCGTCACCGACATCCGCCGTCATCTGTGGGCGAACACTGCGGTCGACGGCGACGCCGCCGAATATACCGGGCGGGCCAAGGAGCTCTTGGTCGGCTTCCTGTTCGCGCTCGCGATCCTGGTGCCGATCTACCTCGCTTACTTCCTTGTCGGCATCGAGTTCGAGCGCTGGCAGGGCTTTGCCTCGACGCCGCTGTTCATCAGCTTCTACGCTTTCGGCCAGTTCGCGATCTTTCGCGCGCGGCGCTATCGCCTGACGCGGACGGTCTGGCGCGGCGTGCGATTCTGGATGGATGGATCGGGCTGGGCCTATTCGTTCCGCGCCATGCTGTGGGGCTTGCTGGTGTTTCTGACGCTTGGGCTCGCATTGCCATGGCGCGAGGCCTCGCTCGAACGCTACAAGATGCGGCACACCCATTACGGCGATTTGCGCGGCGATTTCGCGGCTGACGGCTGGACGTTCTTCAAGCGCGGCTGGTGGCTGTGGCTGCTGAGCCCGATCGCGATGGTGATCTTTCCGCTCGCGCCGTTCGTCTATGCCGAGTTCAAGGCGCGCGAGTGGCGCTGGTGGCTCGACGGTATCCGCATCGGCGATGTCAGCGTGTCCTCGCAACTTCCGCGCAACGCATTTTACGGCCTGTACTGGAAGGTGATCGGCTGGTGGATGCTGCTCTCGGTCATCTTCGCCGCTTATGTCGGCGGAGCCACCATGCTCGTCGTCAAGCTGAGCGGTCTTTCGGTCGAGCAGGCGTTGGGGCCCGGCAATGCGGCCAAGAGCATCCCGACACTGGTGATGATGGTCGTCGGCTACCTCGCACTCGCCCTGGCCCTCAACATCGTCATGCGGGTCTATCTCCAGCGCGATCTCTGGGCCAAGGTGCTGGAAACGGTCGATGTGCACAACATCGCCGCCGCCGCGGACGTGCGCGGCAGCGCCGAGCTTGCCAGTGCGCTCGGCGAAGGCTTTGCCGATGGACTCGATGTCGCGGGATTCTGAGCTGTGAGTGACGTATTCGCCGAAGCCCCGGCGCAGTCCGCAAAGCCGACGATCTTCTTCGACGGCGTGTCGAGCCGCAGGCGGCAGGTGACGCTGACGCTCAGTGACGCGCTCGAGATCCTCGAAGAGGGTGCGACGCCCGTTCGCTGGGGCTATGCCGACATCCGCCGCGCCGACAGCCCGCCCGGCATTTTGCGGCTCGCCTGCGGTTCCGCGCCGCCGCTGGCGCGGCTGGAAATCCGCGACGCTCTGCTCGCCTCAGACGTGACCGCGCGCTGCATGCGGCTCGACGACCACCAGACTTCGCGCCGCGGCGTCGCAAAAATCGTCGGCTGGTCGATGGCTGCCGCCGTCTCCATCGTCTGCGTCGTGCTGTTCGGCGTGCCGCTCGCTGCCGACCGCCTGGCGCCGCTGGTGCCGAAACCGATCGAGCGGCGCATTGGCGATGCGTCGGAGGTTCAGGTGAAGACCATCTTCGGCCGCAATGCGTGCGAGGATGCGGCGGGGAAGGCGGCCTTCATCAAACTCGTCAATCGGCTGCGCGATGCCGCCGGCCTCGACGACGATTCCATGACCGCGGGCGTGCTGCCGACCCCGGTGCCGAACGCGTTCGCACTGCCGGGCGGCAAGGTCTTCGTGCTGAAGGGCCTGCTCGACAAGGCCGAAAGCCCGGACGAGCTCGCCGGCATCCTCGCCCACGAGCTCGGTCATCTCAAGCATTACGACAACATGCGCGGCCTGATCTACAACGGCGGCACCTCGTTCCTGATCGGCCTGTTGTTCGGCGACGTCACCGGCTCGAGCGCCGTGATCTTCGCCTCGCGCAGCGTGGTCGAGGCTTCCTATTCACGCGAAGCCGAGACCGCTGCGGATACGTTTGCCATCGAGATCATGCACAAGCTCGGCCGTTCGCCGAAGCCCGCAGCCGAATTGATGTTCCGCATCACCGGCAAGGAAGGCGGCGGCCTCACGTCGATCCTGGCGAGCCATCCGCTGACCGAGGACCGGCTCGCGCGCATGACGAAGGAGGATCGCCCCGCCAGCGGCCCGCCGCTGCTGACGGATGCAGAGTGGCGGTCACTGAAGGGGATCTGCGGCAGCGGCAAGATCTGAATCTCTTGCCGCCGACGCGTCGGCCCCGCGCCAAATCATGAATCGGCGAGGAACGATCCCTCGGGGAGTGGTTATCCCCCGATAGACAGCGGGAATGTTCCTCATGGCTTACGGTCGTTTCGTCACGATGATCGCGGCTTCCACCGTGATCATGTTCGGTCTGATGTATCTCAACACCTTCGCTCTGGATCACGTCTGGTACAGCCAGACCCGGACGTGGATGGCGCTGCTGATGGGCGCCGTCATGGCCGCCGTGATGCTCGCTTTCATGTGGGGCATGTACAGGAACCGCACGGCGAACGTCGCCATTCTGGCCGCCAGCGCCGTCGTGTTTGCGGTTTCGCTCTGGCTCGTTCGAAGCCAGCAGACCGTGACCGACGTCGCCTATATGGAGGCGATGATCCCGCATCATTCCATCGCGGTTCTCACCAGCGAGCGCGCGCACATCAGGGATCCCCGCGTCCGCAAGCTGGCCGACGACATCATCGAAGCCCAAGTGCGGGAGATCGGCGAGATGGAACGGTTGATCGCCGACCTCAAGGAGAAGCCCGCGCCCGCGGATGCGAAGGATCTGCCGCCGCGGCCGCCGACCTGACGGAGCGGCCCTCGTATCACTTTGCCGGGGCGGCCGGATTGGTTGAGCCCGTGGTGACGCTCGGCGCGTTGTTCGGGCTGGTGGTCGTGGTCTGGGGACCGACATCGCGTCCATTGTAGAAGAAGACCGCCGCGACGACGGCGATCACGAAGATCGCGCCGATCGCCCAGCCCACCGGGCTGTTGAGGCGTGCTCTGTCTACTCTGCGGTCGTCATCCTGATAGGTCATCGTGCTCTCCATCCTAGAGCAGGAAAAACCTTGCGCGGGCGAAGCTGTTCCTACCGTGACGCGGTTTGCAGGCCGGCGCCTATCTCGTCCCGTAGGCGCGGTCGCCGGCGTCGCCGATGCCCGGCAGGATAAAGCCGTTCTCGTCGAGACCTTCGTCGACCGCAGCCGTCCAGATCGGGACGTCCGGATGCAGTCCGCGCAGCCGTTCGAGCCCTTCGGGGGCGGCGATCAGGCAGGCGAGGCGAATGTCCTTGGCGCCGCGCTCCTTCAGCCGGTCGATTGCGGCCACAGCCGTATTGGCGGTCGCAACCACCGGCGTTACCACGATCGCCAGGCGTTCGCCGAGATCGGACGGCGATTTGAAGAAGTACTCGACCGCCGCAAAACTGTGCGGCTCACGATAGAGGCCGATATGCGCGACGCGCGCGGTCGGCACCAAATCCATCATGCCGTCGACGAAGGTCGTGCCGGCCCGCAGCATCGGCACGAAGACCAGCTTCTTGCCGGCAATCTTGGCCGAATGCATCGTCGCCAGCGGCGTGTCGATAACGGTATCGGCGAGCGGCAGATCGCGCGTCACCTCGTAGCACAGCAGCATGCCGATCTCCTTGATCAGCTCCCGAAACGATTTGGTCGAGATCGATTTGTCCCGCACCAGGGTCAGCTTGTGCTGCACCAGCGGATGATCGACGATCGTGACGCCTTGCATGACGGGATGCTCTTGCTTTTGCCCTTCTCCCCTTGTGGGCGAAGGTGGCGCGAAGCGCCGGATGAGGGGTCTGTTTCCGCGAACTCGAACGAGAGACTAGAACACCGTGCCGTCGCTGATCACCTTGAGCGGCGGCGAACCGTCGGGCCGGCGCGCGAAGGCGATGGCGCGGCCCGCGGCCCAGGTGCCGCCTTCCAGAATGCTGGCGAGCGGCAATGTCTCAGGCGTGCGGCCGAGTTTTGCGCGGACCAGTTCGGCCAGGCGATCGAGCAGCGCCACGGTCAGCGCGCGCCACTCGACGACAAGCAGGGAGTCCACCGCATGCGCACGTTCGGCGTCGGCGGCGTCGCGCAGGCGCAGCACCTCGTGATCGACGAACAGGCCGCCATTGCGATACTCGGCAAGCCCGGTCAGGCCGTCGATGTCGGTCACGTCAATTCCGGCGCGCTGGAGCGGTTCGATCAGCGAATAGCTCAGCCATTGCGACAGCTTGTGCAGGGGCACGAGGCCCGAGGTCGCATCGCTGGCCTTGATCGCCGGATGGCGCCAGCAATCGCCGAGCGGAATTCCGGCAAGCTCCAGTCGAGACGGCCAGATCGGTCCGAGCTGGTTCAGCACTGCGGATAGGATCGCGGGCGCGGGAACCGCGCCGCCATTCGCCTGTGCCGCGATGTGATCGAACAGGCCGCCCGGCCGCGGCGTGTCGTGCGAGCCGAACACGTCGGCGCGCTCCGCCACCAGCTTGCCCAAGCGCCGCAGCAGATCGGTCCGCCCCTCGAGCCCGAGCAGCGGATTGGTGTCGCTCACTTGAAACGCCGAGCTGAGCGCGGCGAGCGGCAGTTGCGCGAGCACGTCGGCATCGGCCCTGAAGGGCGCGCGGGCATCGCGGGAGAAAAGACCGCTCGCATACATGTCGAGACTTGCAATCGCGAGTCCCTCCGACCGGCCGATCTCTTGTCGCGTCACAGCGTCGCGGTATCGCCACGCCGCACCCGCGCCGGCATCGAGCAGCACGCTGACGATGGCAAGGTCGAACTCCGCGCGCGCCCGCGCCGCGCGATCGGGCCACGACGCCGCGTCTGCAAGCCGCGCCCAACGGTCGACGCCGCCAAGCACAAAATGGCGCCACCGCGCATGGAACGGAATCTCCAGCGTCGGATAGGCCTTTCGCGTCACCGCGAGCACGGCATCAGCAACGCCGTCCATGCGATCGAGATCAACAGTGAAATGGGTGAGTCCGCCGGCAAGGCCGATGTCAAGTATCTCCCCGGCACGCGCGCGAACCGCTGCTGCGCTGAGCAGCGAACGGGCCTGCAATTCCAAAGCGTCTGCCATCAATCGATCAGTATTTTTCCAGCGAACGCCCGACAACGCCGTCGACGTCCTTCTCCGGCGCGATGTCGGTGGAGTAATAGCCGGCGGCCTTCTTCGCGGCGATCTCGACATAGGCGTCGGCGGGAATGAGCTCGGGCGGGATCGGCACGCGCTCGACGATGTCGATGCCCTGCGATGTCAGCGCGTCGTGCTTCATGTCGCTCATCGAGAGGAAGCGGTCGATGCGCTTCAGGCCGAGCCAGTGGATGGTATCGGGCATCAATTGTTGGAAGCGGGCATCCTGGACGCCGGCGACGCATTCGGTGCGCTCGAAATAGGCGGCGGCCGCATCGCCGTCCTCCTGGCGCTTGCGCGCATTGTAGACCAGGAATTTCGTGACCTCGCCGAGCGCGCGGCCTTCCTTGCGGTTGTAGATCACGAGCCCGAGCCCGCCCTCCTGCGCGCCGCGCGCGGATTCCTCGATGCCGTGGATGAGGTAGGGACGGCAGGTGCAGATGTCGGAGCCGAACACGTCGGAGCCGTTGCACTCGTCATGCACCCGGCAGGTGATCTTGGTGCGATGGTCCGGCAGCTTTGTCACATCGCCGAACATGTACACTGTGGTGCCCCCGATCGGCGGCAAGAACACCTTCATGTCCGGCCGGGTCACCAGCTCGGGGAACATGCCGGCGGTCTGCTCGAACAGCGTGCGCCGCAGCTCGGTCTCGTTGGTCGCAAAGCGTTCCGCAAGGCCCGGCAGATACCAGACCGGATCGATCGCGATCTTCACCACCGACACACTGCCATTGGCATGCACGACGTCGCCGTCGGCGCGCAGGCGCTTGGCGGCGAGCGCCTCGCGGATCTCCGGCAGGTCGAGCCGCGCGCGCGTTACCGCGATGCTCGGCCTGATGTCGATGCCCTCAGCAATGTCCTTGCCGAAATTCTCGGCGACGAGATGCCCCCAGGGATCGAGCGCGACGATTTTTGCGGGATCGCGCCATTGCTCGAACGGCCCGATGGTCGCGGCCGGAAAGGTGTTGGTGAGATCGGGCCTGCGAATCGGATCGAGCGCGCCGGCGGACACCGCGAGCGCGCGGTACATCGCATAGGAGCCGCCATGGCTGCCGATCACGTTGCGATCGGCGGCGCGCGATACCGTGCCGATGATCGGCCCGCGGATACGCGCGTCGGCTGCGCCCCAGTGGATCGGGAAGGCGGCTGTCCTGCCCGGCTCCGGATGGGAGGTGAGGCGGATGTGGTCGGTACGGTTCGCGCGGCTCATGACCAAACTCCCAAAAAGCCAACGGCCCGCCGCTCGGACGGGCCTGGCTCTGCGGCGTTGCCGATGCGGTCACCGGCGACGCAATCCAACATATTGTAGCGGCCAGCCACGACAGACAAGTTAATCGTGCTGCGCAGGGCAGGCGGCTTGCGGCCAAATCCCCATCATCACCGAGCCAGCAGGGGCTGCGTGAGAGCCACGCTACCGCACGGGCCGACCCCGGTGAGATCGCTGTAAGCCGATGAAGTAATTATCTTTTTCGTGCTTTCAAGGGGGCGTGCACGGATGGTGCGGCGGGCGTCGAGTTTCCGGACAAAACGTGTCATCAAACCAAACCTACAGATCGCCTTTGCCTCTGCCTTGGAGACCGCCATGCCCGCCGCCGCCTACATCGACCCTCGCAACGGAAAGCTCTATCCGCTGGACCAGCCGCGCTGGTGTTCGGACGAGCGCACGCCGCTGCTGGTGACGCCGGGGACGGGGATCTCGCGCGAGGACATTGACAGCCGGGCGCGCTCACTCTGGCGCTACCGGGCGGCGCTCCCGGTCGAGATCAAAACTCCGATCACGCTCGGCGAAGGCTGCACACCACTGGTGCAGCAGGCCTGGGGCGAACTGCGCCCGTTCTTCAAGCTCGAATGGTTCAACCCGACCGGCAGCTTCAAGGACCGCGGCTCCGCCGTGATGCTGTCCTTTCTTCGGCAGATTGGCGTCGACGCCATTCTGGAGGACTCGTCCGGCAATGGCGGCTCGTCGATGGCGGGGTTAGGTGCCGCCGGCGGCATGCGCGTGAAGATTCTCGCGCCTGCATCGACGTCACCGGCCAAGATCGCGCAGGTCCGCGCTTATGGCGCGGCGGTGCAGCTCGTCGAGGGCCCGCGCGAGGAATCGGAGGCCGAGGCCATCCAGCAGTCGAGCCAAACCTTCTATGCCAGCCACAATTGGCAGCCGTTCTTTCTCGAAGGCACCAAGTCGCTCGCCTACGAGATCTGGGAAGATCTCGGCTTTCGCGCCCCCGACAACGTCATCGTTCCCGTCGGCGCCGGCAGCAGCCTTTTGGGTTGCGCCTTTGGTTTCCGCGAGTTGCTCAAGGCGGGCCAGATCGCCAGGCTGCCGCGCCTGTTCGCGGCGCAGCCGCTCAATTGCTCGCCGATCGATGCAAGCTTCAAGGCCGGCGTCGACACCCCTGTCGCGCGTGAGGTCAGCAAGACCATCGCCGAAGGTACCGCGATCAAGCATCCGCTGCGCCTGCGCGAGATCATCGCCGTGTTGCGCGAGAGCGGCGGCGGCACCGTAGCGCTCACCGAGGACGAGATCGTCGCCGCGCTGCGGCGTCTTGCGCGGCAGGGCCTGTTCGCCGAGCCGACCAGCGCCAGCGCTGCCGCCGCGCTGGACAAACTATCCGTCGCCGGTGCCATCAAGGCGAACGAGACCACGGTCGCGGTCCTCACCGGCACCGGCCTCAAGGCCGCGACCATCGTTGCCGATCTTGTGCAATAAGGCGGTCTCTTCCGTTCTCCCCTTGCGGGAGAAGGTGGCGCGAAGCGCCGGATGAGGGGTTGCTTCTGCGGATTCGAAAGCCAAAGGTTCGCGCGTGGAGAGAGACCCCTCACCCGTCTCGCCGCTTCGCATCGAGCCACCCTCTCCCGCAAGGGGAGAGGGAAAGCGTCGCCTCATTCCTTCAGATCGTTGACACGCCTCACCCACACGCGCACATCGGCGAGCACGTCGGGCAGCGCCGCCTTGACCTCCTGTACGGTCATGCCGGCCTTGATGCGGGGATCGTAGAGCAGGTTGAGGATGTACTGGTCGTAGACGTCGAAATAGCCCATCGAGACGTTGTCGTTGAACATGGTCCAGGGCACGCTCGCGGTGTCGTTGATCGGGCCGAGCGATTGCAGCAGCTCCTCATAGGCGCAGTCGAGGAAGGTGAAATCGCCGTTGTCGACCGTGAGAATGACGTCGGAATGCTCGATCTCGAAATTGTCGTTCTTGCGGAAGCCGGACAGGCATTGCGGATCGAGCGAGGTGCGGATCTCGCGGGCCTTCTCCGCACCGTAGAAGCTCGAGATGGTGCGGAACAGATCGCGGTCGCGCACGAGCTTCACCCGCACATTCGCCGCCTCGCTGCTGTCGATCATGGCGATGTCGAGATGCTGCACGTGCTTGCCGATGTCGGCCACGACTTTTGCGAGCTGCGCCTTGCGGTCGGCGCGGTCGCTCTCGGCGAACACGCGCACCGGCCCGTCAAACTTGCGGATGCGGTCGACACGACCGGCAAGGTGATATTCGGCGCCGAACGCCGTCTTCAGAAAGCCATCGACGATCTCGCCGTCGGTAAAGCTCTTCTTCTCGGCGCGCTGACGCGAGACGATCGCGGGCAATTCCCCCGCGACGGCGATGGTAGCGGTGTCAGGGGCAAACGCGACGGTGGCGAGCGCCAGCAGGGCGATGCGAAAGCCGGACGAAGGCGGGGCTAATGCGCTCATTGCCAAGCGACGCTGCCGTATTCGCGTCGCGCGCACAAGACCGCATATCCACGCGCCCGTCGGTTCCTGCTAGTTGTTCAGCACGACCACGGTGGTGCCGACTCCGACGCGGCCGTAGAGGTCGGTGACGTCGTCGTTGGTCATGCGGAAGCAGCCCGAGGACACCGCCTGGCCGATCGTCTCCGGCTCGTTGGAGCCGTGGATGCGGTAGAGCGTCGAGCCCAGATACATTGCGCGCGCGCCGAGCGGATTCTCGACACCGCCCTTCATGTGGCGCGGCAGGTCCGGCCGGCGGGCCAGCATCTGCGACGGCGGCGTCCAGTCCGGCCATTCCTTCTTGGCGGTGATCCTGTGCACGCCGCCCCAGCGGAAGCCGTCGCGGCCGACGCCGATGCCGTAGCGCAGGGCCTGGCCGTTCTGGAGCACCAGATAGAGCCGGCGCTCCGAGGTGTTCACCACGATCGTGCCGGGGGCGTAATTGCCGTTGTACATGACGGTGGTGCGGGGGACCGGGCTCGAGCCGCCGCGGAAGAAATTCGGGCCGCCGCCCATGATGTCGCGCGAGTCGAACTCCTCGGCGAAGGCGCCGCCGGCGGTGGCCGACAGCAGTGCGATGGCGGCAATCGGCGCGGCAAAATACCGGATCATTGTTCCCCCAGCAAAAAATCGATTCAACTGAAGTTACAGGCCATATTTGCGGGCTTTCCGCAAGCCACGGCCCCGTGAGGGAGGCATCCTTAATGAAGGAAGTTACCAAATCGGCAACCGCGCCAGTTGGAAGAAAACGTTAGTCAAACCGGCGCATCGCTGCGCGGGGCAGGGCGGCGATGCCGGCTATTGCTTTGACGAGACGAGCGAACAATGATTGATCGGACGGATTGTTGGAACATTGCCGGTTGCGGGAGCTGATGGATGAACGGTGCGGAAAGTCTGGTGCGGACGATGGTCAAGGGCGGGGTCGACGTCTGCTTCTCCAACCCCGGCACCTCCGAGATGCATTTTGTCGCAGCGCTCGACCGCGTGCCCGGCATGCGTTGCGTGCTCGGCCTGTTCGAAGGCGTGGTGACCGGCGCCGCCGACGGCTATTTCCGCATGAAGGGCACGCCGGCCTCGACGCTGCTGCATCTCGGTCCCGGCCTCGCCAACGGCCTTGCCAATCTGCATAACGCCAAGAAGGCGAATTCCGGCATCGTCAACATCGTCGGCCAGCATGCCGTCTACCACATCGGCTACAACGCGCCGCTGACCTCCGACATCGAGGGCCTGGCCCGGCCGATGTCGTCCTGGGTCCGCACCTCGCCGGACTCCAAATCGGTCGCCGCCGACGGCGCCGCGGCGATCGCCGCCGCCAAGAGCGCGCCGCCGCAGATCGCGACCCTGATCCTGCCCGCCGACACCGCCTGGAACGAAGCGGATGGCATCGCGGAGGTTCCGGCCGAGCAGCAGCGCGCGAGCTATTCGCCGCAGGCGGTCGAGCAGGCCGCAAAAATCCTGCACGGCGACGGCGAGGGCACGCTGCTGCTGATGACCGGCAGTGCGCTGAGCGAGCAGGGCCTGGCGCTGGCCGAGCGCATCGCCGCCAGGACCGGCTGCACCGTGATGGGCCCGACCTTCCGTCCGAGAATGGCGCGCGGCCGCGGCCGCTTCTCGATCGATCGCATCCACTACGTGATCGACAACGCGCTGCAGATGCTGGCGAGGTTCCGTCACATCGTGCTGGTCGAGTCCGACGATCCCGTGGCGTTCTTCGCCTATCCGAACAAGCCGAGCATCCTCAAGCCCGAGGGCTGCGACGTGCATCGCATGACCTCCTGGGGTGAGAATTCGGTCGCAGCGCTGGAAGCGCTCGCCGGCGCGGTGAAGGCCAGCGCGAAGGACGTCAAGCCGCAGGCTTCGGCCGAACTGCTCAAGCCGACCGGCGCACTGACCCACGCCTCGATCGCCCAGTCGATCGCCTATGCGATTCCCGAGAACGCAATCCTGGTCGACGAATCCCTCACCACCGGCCGCGCCTTCTTCCCGCCGACGGCGGCGGCTGCTCCGCACGACTGGCTCCAGAACATGGGCGGCTCGATCGGCTTCTCGACGCCGCTCTCGATCGGTGCCGCGATCGCCTGCCCGGACCGCAAGGTGATCTGCATGGTCGGCGACGGCAGCGCGATGTACACGATCCAGTCGCTGTGGACGCAGGCGCGCGAAAACCTCAACATCGTCACCATCGTGTTCGCCAACCGCATCTACCAGATCCTGCGCGGCGAGTTCGACAATGTCGGCGCCGGCGAGCCCGGCCAGCGCGCCAACGACATGCTTCGCCTCGACCGGCCGACGCTGGATTTCGTGGCGCTGGCCAAGGGCATGGGCGTGCCCGGCCGCGCCGTCACCAACGCGGACGAGTTCAACAAGGCGCTGGCCGAAGCCGTCGCCGAGCCCGGGCCGCGGCTAATCGAAGTCCAGATGTAGGTCTGGTCGATCGCGCCGCGAATTCCGGCCTCATCCTGAGGAGCCCGCGTACGCGGGCGTCTCGAAGGATGGTGACAGGCGGGATACGGGCCTTCATGGTTCGAGACGCGCGTTCCGCGCTCCTCACCATGAGGGTCCGGTGACGGCGCATCGGAATGCGGGTGATGAGCCGGGGGCAAGATGCAGACCGAGCTGAACAAGGTGATAGCGGCGCTCCGGGACTTCTACGCCCACGAAGCATTCCTGTTCGAGAAGGACATAGGGGAGCGTGCCATCACGCACCGCTTCGCCGTGCATCTGGAGAAGCAATTCTCCGGCTGGTCGGTCGACTGCAACTACGACCGGCTCGGCGAGCGTACGCTGCATCTGCCGCACGGCACCATCGTCTCGACCGACGATCATCTGGGCAAGTCGATCTACCCTGACGTCGTGGTGCATCAGCGCGAGATCCCGAACAACCTACTCACCGTGGAGATCCGCAAGGCGAGCAATCACACCGCGCTCGACCACGACCAGCACAAGCTGATGGCGCTGACCGATGCGCATGTCTGGTTCGCCTATTGGATCGGCGTGCTGCTGGTGCTGGACAAGCACCATGTGACGATCTCGGAGGTCTATGTCGGCGGCGTCCTCGATCAGCCGCTGTCGCGCTGGTTCGCGACGCGGCTGGAGGAGGTTGGCCTCGGGACGGCGCGGTAAGGCTCGTGCCGAGATTGTCGCCTTCAATTCGGCTATTGGGTCGGGTCATAACCCAAGCGCGATCTCGGCCCATTTCAGCATGCGGTCGCTATTGAGGAATGACAGCACCGCCGGCTCCAGTGACGCGGTCGCGCCCGGTGCGAGCAAGGCCGTCGCGGCGACCATGTCGCAGCGTTGATTGAAGGCGAGTGAGAGCGCGGCCTTGGGGGTCCCCTCGACGCGATAGGCCCTGCTGCGGCCGCGCATCGGACCGACGACGATCTCTCGGCCGGCAGCCGTCGGCGTTGCCTTCCCAATCAGCGCCAGGTCGCCCATCTGTTCGAGGTCGCCGTCGTCGGCAACGCCGGTGGCGCAATTGCAAAAGCCGAGCTTGGGGCGAACGTAGAGCAGGACCTCGCCGCCGCAATCTTCGGCCTTGCAGCGAAACGCCTTTCCTTTCCCCCAGGGATCCGCGCCGAAAGGCCAGTCGATTTCCGTCCACACCGGGCGGACCTCGCCGGAGGCCGCTGTTGCGCGTGCCGGTTCGCCGGATCGCGATATCCAGAGCGCTGCGGCTGCGCAGAGCAGCGCAGTGGCTGCGCTGATTGCAACGAATTTGCTTGTCAGGCGCATGGAAGCTGACGCGGCACCTTTGCTAATTCTGAGCCATCAACTTTCGAGCGGCCGCGAGGTCTTCTCGCGACGAGTCGCCATTTCTCGCCGTTTCGACGATCTTCGCGTAGTACTGGCGGGCCTTCACAGTATCCCCCGCTTTCTCGGCCGCGTGAGCGGCGCCGATCGTCGCGCCAAAGCGGTTCGGCTCCTTGCGCATGGTGCTTTCGAACGCGACCAATGCCTCCGTCGCCATGCCGCGTTCGAGCAGCATGGTCCCGTAAAGCTCGCGTGCGGGGGCGAGCGGACCCGGCGTCACGATGGATTTTTCGGTCTTGTCTTCGGCATCGGCGGCAAGGCGCATCGCTTCCAACGCATCCGCCTGTTTCCCCAAGGCGTTGAGCTGCCAGGCTGTAGCGACCTGCCGCTGAATGTCCACGATTTCGGCCCAATAGGCGTCCTTGTCCTGCTGCAGCTTGTCCCGCAACTCCGCCAGCTTGGCGATGTCCGCCGCTGCAGCGTCTGCATTGCCGGAGCGCGCGGCGCCAAGGGCGCGAGCGAAATAGGTGATCGCATCGACATAGGCAAACCGGCTCGGCTCGACTTTCAGCGCGGCAGCGCCCTGCCAATCACCGCGTTCGACCATATAGCGCGCCTGGCTGGCCGCTATCGCGTAGGGTCCGGCGCGGACAGCCGGCGCATAGCCCGTGGTCGCAATCATATCCGCGATGACCTCGCTGGCTCGGCTGTCCTGCGCAAGCTGGAGCAGGGCGTAGACCATATAGTCGTCGGCATGCAGCTGCTCGCTCGGGTCCTTGCCCTCCTTGGCAGCCTTGGCGGAACGGCTATTGGCGTCGATGGATTCGTTCCAGTAGCCGACGCGCGTGAAAATGTGCGACGGCATATGCAAGGCGTGCGGTGCCGCCGGCGCGATCTCGGAATAACGCTTGGCAGCGTCGAGTCCTTGCTCTGCGATCGCCGGATAGTCATAGAGATGGATCAGGTAATGTGCGACGCCGGGATGCCGCGGCTGGCGCTTGAAGATCGGCTCCAGGATAGCAGCGCCCTTGAGCTGGTTGGCATAGGTCTTGTCGTTTGGCGACGCCGTGACGTTCAGCGTGATGGCGTAGGCGATCTGTGCCTCGTCATCATCGGGATAGCGCGCGGCGACGGCTTCGGTTGCCTTGAGATAGGACTGCGCGCGCTGGCCAAACGTCGTCTTTTCGTCGCCCGAATAGAAGGCCCACAGCGCGTCGATATAGTCACGTTCGCGTTCGCTCTTAACGCCGAGTGCCTTGGCCTTCTGCAGCGCGGCGAGACCTGCGGTGAGGTTTTCCTTCGGCGCGGCAAAATGCGGATTGTACAGCAGGCTCAGGGCAATGCCCCAATAGGCGATCGCGCATTCCGGATCGGCCTGCAGCGTCTCCTCGAAAATTTCCTTTGCGGGCCGGTACCAGAACGAGTGCTGATAACGCATCCCGCGATCGAAGCGGCGCTGCGCCACCTCGTTGCAGGAGGTCTGGAAGTGCACCTTGCCAAATTGCTCATCGGTCCCGTCCTCCGCGCGTGCGGCAGGCGTGCCGGAAATCGAGCCTAGGGCAGCGAGGGCGAGAAGTGAGACGGTTCTCAAGGCGAGCGCGCGCATCGGCCCCTCCGTTTTCTGTTCAGAATAAATCTGGTCAGATGGCGCCGATAAAACCGAGGGCGCCGAAGTTCGTATTGCTGAGATTGGCAATGGCAATTGTTGCTAAAGGATTTCTCCATTCGAGATGCGAGTCAACAGGAAGCGGACAGATTTGCGTTAGGGAAGCACGCCTGCCAGGATCCATCCGCCCGCCCGTCGAGGCGAGTGGGCCACAAGGCCGCTCGCACGACGAGCGGCCTTGCATCATCGTCCGTCACCCGCTCAATGCAGCGGATCGCCCTGGCCGAGCGCGTAGGCGACGAGGTCCTTCAA
Organism: Bradyrhizobium sp. WSM1253; assembly: GCF_000244935.1. Lineage (NCBI taxonomy): Bacteria > Pseudomonadati > Pseudomonadota > Alphaproteobacteria > Hyphomicrobiales > Nitrobacteraceae > Bradyrhizobium > Bradyrhizobium sp. WSM1253. The sequence goes on along the minus strand of NZ_JH600073.1, from coordinate 3,416,215 downwards.
CGCGAAGCCGGAGCCGGTCACCGGCGTCCATTGCGGGTCGAGCGACAGCACGGAGGAATTGTCTCCGAACATCATGCCGAGGAAGACCTCGGCGACGATGCGACCGCCGACCGGTCCGAGCTGCGGTGTCCTGACCGTGGCGGGCCCGCCGGTAGCGGGGATCGCCATGTCCGTCGCGTTTTGCCGCGCCTCGGCCAGGATGTAAGCCCACAGCGGGCAGTTGCCGGCGAACACGCCGTTCGCGATGCTCGCGATCTTGACTTGCGGATCGCCCGTCCCGGGCTCGTCGACGGCCTTGCCGATGATGATCTCGTCGTCGGTCAGCGGCGTCAGGTTCATCGCCCTGGCGACGGCCTGGCCCGACGGCAGTCCGAGCCGCCAGCTGCGCTCGAGATTGCGCAGCGCCAGCGACGCCGGATTGGAGGCGACTTCCGGGGGCAGCTTGCGCAGCGGGTCCACCAGCGAGGCATCGATGCGATAGGCGAACTGCAGACGCCTCTTGTTGTCGGGATTGGTGTCGTCGTCCTCGATGCCGTAGGGGCGCGTGTCGAGATCGATGAAGCGGCCCCAATCCATGGCGCGTCCCGGTCCCATCGCACGGAAGCCGGTCAGTGCGTTTTGGTCGGGATTGTTGGGGTCGGGGAAGATCTGCAGCAGCATGTTGGCCGCGTCGTTCAGCCGGTAGCCGGGGCGGATCATGGAGTGCCCGAGCCGGTAGGCCGCGACCGAGAACTCGACCGGCATGAACGGATAGGTCTTCCAATGGTAGTAAGCGAGCTTGCTGCGGTCGTAGTGACCCGCGGTCTTCAGCTCGTCCAGCACGCTGGCGTGGACGATGCGCGGCAGGAAGTCGTTCAGCACGACATACTGATAGTGGAATCGAACGCGCTGCTGCACGTCTTCGAACGACAGGCTGTCATTGTCGTCGACCATGCGGTTGTGAAAGCGCAGCATCAAGGCCTGGAATTGCGAGACGATGCTGTTCTCGTCGTTGCGGGGATCGCCGATCAGCGCGCGGCCCTTGAAGCGCGGCAGGTCGACGGCATCGGGCACGCCCGCGCCGGTGACCTTCTCGCCGAGCCGGAATTTGATGCCGTCATACATGTAGGGCTGGTCGTTCGGACCGCGGCCGTAGACATTGTCCATGTCGAGCGACGGCGTGCGGAAGTCGACGAGCCCGTCGGGATCCTGCTGCTTGGTCAGAGAGCTGACCGGATCGAAAGTGATGTCGTGATCGACGAACTGGCCGAAATAAGTGTAGAGCGAAGGAATGCCGCTCTCTTCCGCGTCCGGCCCGTCCTTCGGCCCGTCGAAGCCGGCGATCATCTTGTCGGCGAGCGCCGACAGGTTTGCGATCGTGCCGGAATCGTTCGGGCCGAATTTGGCCGGTGCGAGCTTGCGGAACATGCGGCCGAAGCGGCCTTGCGAAAGCGGCGAACGCGTTGCGTTCAGACCGCGCGGAACAATTGCGTGGCGGCTGCTCATTGAAACACCTTCCTGAAAACGAATGAAACAGATCGGGCTAAAGTTTCTCGCGCTGGGGTTTGCAGCCTAGGCGCGATCACGCCTGCCACGAGCGAGATGGATCACAATTGCCCGGCATCGAAATTTTCGGAAGGTGCGCCTTGCCCGCAAGCCGCGGCTGCGCATCGTGAATTTCTCCGTGGCGATGACGGATAACATTCTCGTCATCGACGGACGCAGGCGGCTTCGCACCGTTTCAATTCGCCGGGGCGTCGGCGAAGCGGATCGGCTTCACGTAGAAATTGTGGCGGCGCGCGCGTCATGCGCGCACGCCGCCAATTCGTCAGTAGTCGCGCTGCTGCGAGAACGCGTAGCGCGGGTTGATGCCGCAATAAGACGATGTGCCGGAGGCGGTGGCGAGGCACTGCTGATAGCTGGCGAACTGGCAATTGCCGGGGTAACCCCACGAGCGGCCCTGGATGCAATATCGATCGTTCGCAGGATGTGCCTGGGCGGCCGGGGATGCTACGGCGAGCAGGGCCGCGAGCGATGCGAGAGTGAGGATGGTGCGACGCATGTCAGTCTCCTTCGAGAGCGAGTGGGTGGGAATGTCAGCGAGCCTGGCTCGTCTGTTGCGCAGTCATGCCTGTGTTGGTGTCGCCAGAATGCCTTGCGTTCGCGACAAGGCACATCATGACGCAGCCTGCCGCCGGCAATGTGATCTCGGCCACAGTTCACGGTGGGGTTCGAGCCTATCGTGAACGGACTTGCACGCGTCGATCCCGGAGAACTACGCTTGCCTTATTCGGATCAGGTATTTTGGAGGTTCTAATGCAGAAATCATACTTGCTGGCTGCGACAGCAGCGCTGGCGCTTCTCATGCAGACACCGCTCGCGTTGGCGCAGGGCGCACCAGCCGCCGCCGGAACCGCGGCGCCTGCGACGACAACCGCCGCGCCGGCAGCGACGACGACCGCGCCGGGCGCAACCAATGACGCTTCCAGCCAGCCGACCGACTCCAAAAAGAGTGCGTCGAAAAAGCCGGCGAAGAAGAAGATGACGCGGCAGCAGGAGATCGATCACTCGGTCGACAGCGGCACGGTGCCCGCGCGCTACCGCAGCTCGGTGCCCAAGCAGTACCAGCAATACATTCCGTTCGATAAGCAGTGACGGATCGCACGGCGGCGCGGCGTGATCGGGCATCGCACCGCCGGTGCCATCGCGTCAAAATAGGACCTTGGCCGGGCGGAATCCGGCCATACATCCCCAGTGGCGGTCCGCGCGAGCGGTGCTAGAGTAGGCCGAAGCCTAGGGGGAGTAATGAGTGACGACGTGAAGGATGCTGGCCTCGTGGCCATGATCAGCAGCATCCTGGGAGGCAACAGGCGCGCCGCAGACAGTATTGTGCCGCCGCCGCTCATCGAGGTTCCGCCGCCGACAGCGCCGACGAACGGATTTGAGCTGGCCGAGCCGCCCGCCGCCGATACGCCGCCGGCCAAGGCCGAGAACAACCCAGAGAACAATTCCGAGAACGCGCCCGGTGCGGCGGCGGCTGCCGCGAAGCCGGTCGAGCCGCCCGCGAAGATCGCTACGACGCCTGATGGCAAGCAGTTGCTGCCTGCTGAAGCGATCGCCGATCTCGTCCTGGGCGAGCTGCGCAAGCTGGAGAATTTTCCGGCGACCGGTGCCTCCGTCACGGTCTACGGTTACAGGCACTGGAATGCGATGATCACCTTCGCGCCGTTCTCGACCACATTCCGGGATGCCACGCGGTTCCGCCAGGCCATGCCGGACATCGTCTTCAAGCTGCGCCGTTTCGTCGAACTTGAGATATGATCCTGGCCATGAGCCCGAACAGTTCGACAGGAATTTCGACTTGAGCGTTGCCTTTACCAAAGAAGAGAGCGCGGAAACCGCCGCCGAGACGCTGTTGCCGGATCGGCCGATCTCGCCGCATCCAAACCTCGTGACGGAAGCAGGCTTGCAGGCGCTGCAAAGGCAGCTTCAGGACGCACGCGAAGCCTATGAAGCTGCGCAGGCGATCGAGGACGTCAACGAAAAGCGACGGCAATCGGCGGTGCCCTTGCGTGACGCCCGCTATCTCACCGAACGGCTGCGCACGGCGCAGGTCATTCCCGCCCCGGCCTCGACTGATGTCGTCGCCTTCGGCAGCACGGTGACCTTCAGCCGCGCCGATGGCCGCGTGCAAACCTATCGCATCGTCGGCGAGGACGAAGCCGATCCCAAGGCCGGCACGATCTCGTTCGTGGCGCCGGTGGCAAAGTCGTTGATGGGGAAGGCGGTCGGAGATGTCGTGGGATCGGGTGCGCAGGAGATCGAGATTTTGTCGATTGGGTAGGGGGCGTTTATCGATGGTTTCCGCTGTGTCCGCGCAACAAGGCGCGATAGCTGGATGAGGCGGTTTCTGTCGGGGGCGTTGCCGTTTTACGCGCTGGCCGGATTGGCCATGTGCATGTACCTCGTCCTGTACAAGACTGATCTGTTCGACTTGAACGCCGTCGTCCAGGATGCAACCGGTTCGTCGTGGTTTCCGGTCTTCATATTCGTCTGCGTGCTACTCGAGTCGGTCTTCCCGTATTTTGGCTATTTTCCCGGAACCGCTCTTATCCTGATGTCCGTAGCGCTCAATCCGAAGCCCGCGGACGTCCCCGTCTTCATCGTGGCGTGGTTGGCCATCATCGCGGGCGCCGTCCTGAGTTACGGACAGGCTCGCTTTTTCAGACCGCTGTTGCAGCGGGTTGCCTCAAAGGCGGCACTGAACCGCTGTGAGTCCCTCCTCGACGCCTACGGCCCTTACGCGCGCATTGCCCTGTTCGTTCATCCCAACGCCTGCGCGATGTATTTCACGGCGCTCGGACTCCTCGGCCGCAACCTGACGCGCGAACTCGCTTATCTCGGCGTGGGGGCAGCAGCCTCCGTGGGCGTTCTGTTCGTCGTCGTGAGCAGACTTGTGTCGTCCGTAGGCACCACCGACGACGGGGAATTGCAGCTGCTGCTGGCCGCAGCACTGGTTGCCATCGGAACCCTGGTCGGTCTTTACGCGGCTTGGCGGCCGGCGCGGGCGGCTTGAAGCTCGAGGAGGCGTGCGCGTCAGCCGGCGCGGTCTCACCCCTTGCTCCGTCATTGCGAGCGCAGCGAAGCAATCCAGTCTGTCTCCGCGGAAAGACTCTGGATTGCTTCGCTACGCTCGCAATGACGAGGGGAGATCATGCGCAAAACAAAGAGCTAGTGCCCCAAGGGCGATGGCCCAATACTCCCGCTCAGGCCACCGCGACGATGCCATCATGCCGGTGTTTTGCCCGACGAGTCAAATCCGATTTCGGAAAAATAGCATGGTTGTAACCCATTGATCCGACTGATGCCGGCTACTGTGCATGGGGTTGTTTTCGACATTTTGTGATTGAGACGGTCCCGACACGCCACTGTGTGTCGACGATAGGTCCACAATCAGCAGGGTTCAGGAAGGTGGATGGTGGGCGCACAAGGGATCGAACCTTGGACCTCTCCCGTGTGAACCACAATCCGTAGACCCGAGTCAACCAAATCCGGCCATAGTTGAAATGTAAAAACCCCTTTAATTAATGTGGGTTGTGGCCCTATTCGGCCATATGAGCCCATAGGTGACCTTGCTACATTTTGTATGCCCCCGTTGTGCCCGCCGTGGATTTTCCCTCGGGGCACAAAAACGGGGGGAGGTCTGAGACCCGTTCTGTTTGGGTCTGTGGATCCTCCCCGCGCGGGCACACGGCAAAAGGGGAGGGTCTGAGGCCCAGTTCTGTTCGAGGGCTGACCGCCGTTCTTGCGGGGCACGCTGGGCACAGAGAGAGGGAAGGAATCATGACGGAGCCGGCCAACCAGCTGACACTCACCGATGCGTTGATCCGCAACGCAACGCTGCCGCCGGGTAAGGCGCAGCATTATCTCCACGACGACAAGCTGCCCGGCCTTGCCTTGCGCATGCGCGCCACCGGCGGCCGAACCTGGGTCTACCTCTTCACCAAGCCGGGGGTGAGGGGGACCCAGCGCAAGACCCTCGGCGCGTGGCCCAAATATAATGAGAAGGCCGCGCGCAAGGCCGCCACCATCGCCGCAGGCGAGGTCGTCAAGGGCTTGGACCCGAACGACGCGAAGCGCGAGGCGAGGCGGCAACAGGCAGCCGATAAGCAGCGCACCACGCTCGCGGCCCTCATTGTTGAAGATGGTCCCTACCAGACGTCCTTGACCGAACGTCAAGTCGTCAACTGGAAGCCAGCAATGTCGGCGTTGCGGCGCGGGCTCAAGGATCACGCCGAGAGCGGCGTGGGGGACCTGACGCGACGGCAAATCATGGCTGCGGTCGACAAGATTGCCAAGACCGGCAAGCGCGGTGCCGCCAAGGACTTGCGCAAGCACGTGCATACCTTCCTCGAATGGTGCGTCGGCGAAGGTTACGTCGAGCACAACGTGCTCGCCGGCTATCGCGCGCCCAAGGAAACTCGCGCGCAGAGAGTCGGGCGCCGAACAAAGGGCCGCGCGCTGACCGATGAGGAAATCATCAAGGTCTGGGATGCATCCGGCAAGCTCGGGGCTTTCGGTTTCCTGGCACGCATGTGCCTGCTCGGCGGCCCGCGCCGCAGCGAGCCTACCATGATCGAGTGGCGAAAGCACATCATGGACGACCGGATCACCTTCGATGCGGCGTGGACCAAGATGGGGTTGCACCACGATGTGCCGCGCACTCACCTGGTTGACGAGGTGCTCACGGCCGCGAAACATTTCCAGCGCGCGACGTCCGACTATGTCTTCCCGTCACCGAAGACCGGTGGGCAGATGTCGGGCTTCACCAAGATGGTCAACCGCCTGGTCAAGGAAGCGGGCGTTGCCAAGTTCACTATGCATGACCTAAGGCGCAGTTTGCGCACCATCATGTCGCGCTGTGGCTACGACAACGAAATCCAGCGGTTGTGTGTTGGGCAGAAGCCAAGCGGAATCGATCAAGTCTACAATCACGACGAACAGTGGATCATCCGCAAGATGGCGTTCGAGGCGGCTCACGACTACATTGCAGAGCTGGTTGGCGCGAAACGCATCGGGAAGATCGTGCGCCTGCAGCGGACGAATCCACTTGACCCGATCAAGGCCGAGCTGCTCGGCCGTCTCCGTGAGCATTATGCGGCCGAGGCGTCCTAGTCGTCTTATCGCACTTGGCCAGATAGTCCCGCACCGCATCGACACGATAAAGGGGCCGGCCATCGACGTAGCGCCATTTCAGCGGGTGGTTCGGATCGCGCCGCCACTGCTCTAGGGCGCCGGGGGTGCGCCGGATGACCGCGGCTGCCTCCAATGCCGTCAAATTAGAGCTGCCCGGCAGTGTATCGATATCGAACATCGCGGGCGGCGGGATCCCACGGTTCTTGCGACGGCGCTTCGTGGCAAGCGGCATTTTGCTGTCATCTGGAGACCCAAATGCCTCGATCCGAGCCTTTTCGTCCTTGCCGCGCATGCCTCTGCCCCGAACCATGATCGGTCTGAGGCGATAAGATCCCAGCCATCTCCAGCAAGAAAGAAATCTTAGGCGCAGCTATGGCTGCTGGGTAGCTGTGGCGTACAAATAGGACGAATCACCCCTTGCCGAGAGGTTGTAGCGGCTTGGGGTCCGGGGGCTGATCGGCATCCTAAAATGTCTGATGGTCCCCATCTGGGGTCAATATTCGCCGACAATGATTGGTTTAGTTATCGAAAGCGCTAAACCTACAATCGGACCGATATGAGCGGGAGGATATCTAGCTCAGCCAAAGCTTTGTCCATGTCCATGTTTCACCCGGGGGCACCGGTTGCCTGGGCAGAGCTTTCCGCGTTTTTGAGATACTCGTTCATGAACTCGATTGAAGTCTCCATTCGCCAGTCCAGGTAAGGCTCGAAGTTGGAGACCAACTCCTGGATTTCGTCATCGGACATGCCCATTGCGCCAAGCAGGCAAATCTCAAGGAACAGGTGCGCTTTTTCTTTCAGGACGACTGCGTCTCGCGACCACAGGAAGTCTTTTGTAAGCGTCTTCTTCCCTCCATAGTGCGTGAGGAAATTTCGAACGTCTTTCAGCAGACCCATGTCATCGCCGCCGCGACGAAATAACGGTGTGAGACTTTTCGGGTAGAGAGAGAACAGCTGCTTTAGCCGATCAAGGAGTGTCACGGCTCCAACGAACTGGATACTGTCACTCAATTGCTTCCGCAACGAGGGATCCAGCGTCTTTGGAATTGCAGCACGCAGCGCCTTAAGCGTTGCTTTTCTTGCTTCGTCGTCGGGAAAACGGTCTGCTTTATAGAGCTCGCGATGCAATACCTCTAACGCTTGCAAGTAAGTTAAGAGGTTCGTATGCACATACGCGGAATCTTGATAGGCCGCGCCGGAAAAGATCAAGATGGCGAGGTCGATCTGATCGTGCTTTTGCCTCCAGCCTCTTAGGCGTTCCTCGATCCTGTCACTGAACGTCGATTGACGGAACAGAGCATCTCGCTCCCTGCGGCGACGCAGCTCGGGAATCTTGCGTCCAGACAGAAGAAGACCGAAACGATCGTAGCCCCGCGATGTGCGGCGCAGCAGATAGACCTCGTCGGTATACGATGCCTGCCGAAGACCAAAAGTTAGAAAGCTCTGCCATATGTGCAGTTCTTGTACCGTCGTTTTGATCGGCAGAGCGACCGGAAAGACCAGCTCGATGGTGTTCCGTTCCCTCAAGGTCACTTGCTTAGAGTTCTCGAATTGGCGCGGCCCTGCATACTCGGAAAGCAGGCGCAACGTGGTCCCGTTGCCCAGGTCATATCGTGGCGTCGCCCGTTCTTGAAAGGCAACGGTCAGGCTCCCGGTTGCCAATTCGTTTGGTGTCGTATTCTCGTGGCGGCCGGCAAATCCGGTCGCGTCGCACCATTCATCTAGGCCCGTAAGCTTGAAGATCGTGCCGTCGAATAGCGCCTCATCCTGACTTGCGAGGTGTCCGCCAACAAGCAGCGTATGCGTGACGAATTCCGCAATCGTCTCTGTCAAGGGGGCTTTGGGATACGAATGGCTTGGCCCCCGCCTCAGCGCCACGTCGAATAGCGTAACGTCATAAGAATAATCTGCCTCCAAACGACCAAAGAAAGTGGGTGGCGTCGCGCCGGTAGGAAGCTTGGCAAGATGCTCCTGAGTGCCGCTCAGAACCAGACGACCGTTGTTGTCGTCTCCGATCGTGAGCCGTCCCTTAAAAATAACATCGGGCTTCCCAGGAAGCCACCATGCGCCTGCCAACGGCTTGTTTCTAAACTCGTCCATAGATCCTCGCAGATTACCCCGATGCCAGCACCATAGAATCTGATGCTCCGGCGTCAAAAACTCTTTCAACAAGGCCTTCAAAGCCAATCACTTCGTCCTCGGCGATGATGGGCAGCGGCAAGAAGCGCTCAGCCGCGCCGCTTCGCTGGTCCGGGTTCGGCCTAACTGATCTTCGTTCCGGACAGCGTCGAACAGCAGGCCGGCGAGCCGATCATGACCTTTCGTTGCAGAGGGTCGCCTGAAACGGCCAGGCTCGAAATCGGCTCCCTTTAACTTATTGAAATACAGCGTTTTTTCTGTTGGTGCCTCGTGGGAGCCTGGAAACGCCGAATGGCCGCCCCGCGTTCTCCCCAAAAAATATGCGTCGTTCCGGCAGCGTGGGCTAGAGTTGCGCGCGGGCAATGTGCGTAATCCAGAGTTGAATACTGGAACCGCTATGGGTTGGGGGGAAGAGTGCCATTCGCGGATTGGTGTGAGCAACAGGAAGAGGCTGTTGGCGACCACAACCTCACAGTCCTGACGAGCTTAGCCGCAGGCCGCGAAGTCGGCCGGGATGCGACCGCGCTTTCACCTTGGCGCCACGCTCGCCTTCCGTGACATTCCCGGTCAACTCATCCGGCATAGCTAGATTGGGAAACAGAATAAGAAACGGGTAGATCTCCTGCGCCACCTCAATGAAGGAAAAGTCAGCATCCGGAGTGAGTTTAACTTTCAGGGGAAGCTTCTCGGGCCTTTGCTTCTTTCGGCGCGAGGGCATCGAATAATACATTCGCAGCGGTCCAAGCATGGCGCGAAGCACAACCCCCTCAAATGTGGCTGTGATGGCTGCGCAAGGTCGGCAACTCGCTTTCGGCAATAGCCAGCGGCCGCCAAGCCCCAGTGGAACAATATGCTCGTCCGTAAGAGCATCTTCGTAACCGCAGTAGATACAACGGTTCTCCGGTGGATACCTCCGGTCAGAATGAAGCGGCAATTGAAACATCAGCCATCTTAGCTGACGGGGCCTGATTCGCACTCATTCGGTGCTGGGCCGCATGCCGCGGCGGCACATGCCCAGCGGGCGGCGGACTTCCTGCGGCAATGTACCCCGCCTAACGGCGGGGTTTCCTCTTCGTTTTCTTTGCCTTCTTTGGCACTGGCCGTGCAGCTCCTTTTGCGCGCTTCGGCTCTACCTTGGACTTGGCCTTGGACTTGGCCTTTGACTTAGCCTTGGGCTTCTTGGCTGTTGCCGCGCGTGCTGGTCGTGAAGCGCCGCTCTTCCTAGTCGAGCCCTTCTTCTTCCCGCCCGATGCGGATAACGGCTTTTTCGCGCGAGCTGGTGGCACCGGCACGCCGGGTTCATCATAGAACCTTTCGAGCTGCTCACCTCTTGGCTGTTCACGCTCCACAAAATTCTTGCGATGGAATTTGCTATTAGCCAGCCAATAGATGGACGTAAAGCTCTTTGAGCCGCCCCAGCCCTCGCGGTGCTTTCTTCCGCCGTGCGCTTCCTTCTCCCCGGCGATAATCCAGACGGCTTCAAGCCCCTCGCGTGCGAGGAACGACAGAAACGCATCGCGGTCCACCAGAGCGGCACCAGGTCCCGCTTCATGCGTTGACGGATCGAAAAAGAGTATTTTACCCGCGTCATCCGAATATGAGAGGTCCCTCCCGTTTGAAAGGTGCATCTTAAGCCCGGCAATGAGCCCCGGTGCAGGCACGCTGAAGCTGAAGGATTCATCGATTGAATAGTCGTGACCACTGCGCTCAGCGAGATAGTCTGTAACCGTAGGCTGAATCTCGACGACCAATCCATTCCAATCTTCAGGGCTCATCCACACGGAAACATCATGGTACAGCGGATGCCAGGGGTATTCGCCGATATACCCGTCCGACGACTTGTCCAGTTCAGGAAGATCGGAATGCCTTCTAAACAGTTTTCCTGACAATTCCTGCACAACCTTGATCCGATCCGCGGCGCGCACCAGAAAACAGCGAATCTCAAACGCCGTCTGCCGATCGAGCATCCGCTCACCTTCTCGCATGACCCAGCAATTCCAGCGTTCGAACTCATCGACAACGAGCCAGGCCCGACCCGTCTTCGGATCCGTCACGCTCAGCAATGACGCGTCATTCACCATATCGTCCGGCGTATCGAGCCACGCGAGACGCGACTGTGGCGACATCGCGCGGAGCTTCACCAGAGCCGGCATCCACCATGTCCGGCCGCTCTGCCGGGCTTCCTTAGGGGTCTTTGTGACAAAAAGGGAGGGATCGATATCACGTCGGCCCACCTGCCATGGCCCCTGAAAGATACGCAGCCCGTCGTCGCGACTCGACCCAACGAAGCAAAAGTTATCGCCTAAACGAGCCAGCAACTCGTGAAAGGCTATCCATTGATACTTTTTCCCAATGCGCTCGATCCGATGGTTCGTCCTGCCTCCGGTTCCGTGATGTCGGTCAAATTCACCGAACAGTTCTGGAGTCCAGCCGAAATCATGCGCACGCTTGCAAACCCAACGCCGCGCCCGCATCCGGTCAAAGGATGGTGGCCAGGTGTAGTAACGCTTTGCGCCGCGCAAATCGTTGCGAACAACATGGCGAGCCCGGTTATTGTACTCCAGCCATTCGGCCTCACCCAACGCGGCCCGCAACCGCGCTTCCGCTTCATCGACGGCTTGCTCGAACCGGCTCACATCCTCTTCTTCAAAATCTCCGTCGTCTTTGACTTCATCTTTTTCCTGCCCTGAGTCATCGACGGTCAGGAGCTTGAATCTAAAAGGACCTATGGGCCCCTGATTGGCCCGCCACGCATCGCAGGCTACGATGAGTTCGCTGAGACGAGCGTCCGTTTCCGGAATTCGGCCAACCACATCACTGACCCAATCGCGATAGATTTGTTCCTGGCTCTGTTCAAGAAGCGCGATTGGAAACGCGCTGAATTTTCCCACCGGGCCGTCAATGACATAGCGTGCGAAATCGCCGTCATTCACGCTGGAGTCCACAATATCGTCGCGAAAGCTCTTTCCGGGAGCGTATTCCTGCACATAGGTCGCAATGAGGGCATCCGGCACATCTTCAATGCCCGATGGGCTGCGATACGGGGGCCGGGCGCGTGTTAAATCGACGCCTGCCGGCAAAGCGCCCCTCATATGGGCTAGCTCGATAATTCCACGTGCATGGTCACGGATAAGGACATGGACGAGCGCCTCATCGCGGTCGAACACGCAATGATATGCCGCTTCCGCCAGTTCACCCAGCCCATCGGTTGCTACACCCTGCAAGGCGGCTCCGTAGGCGGCGGCCATGACACGATCGAGGATATAGGGGTCGTCGATGTCTTGAAAACGACGAACAAGACCCGCAGCCACTGTCAGCCGCGTCGCAAGCAATGCCGCCAACGCCTTCGTAGCTCGGTCTCGGATAAGACGGTGGCTTGTCGTAAACAACCAGCTCAGTGTGATGGCGGCGAGTTCGGCGCGCTTCTCTTCGATTGCTTCAAAGCCGTTCTGGAGAGTCCAGCTGATCAAGGTTTCGATGGGGCTGTCCTCTTCGTCGCCCTCCTGAGCAACATACATCGACCACGTCTTGTCCCGCTCCGGCATCGCTCGCTTGACAAGCCTTCCGTGCAAATATTCAGCATTAAACGCGTTGTCCGGCTCGCTCGCGACGGCAAGGAGCGTCCGCATGGCCTCGTTGCGGCCCGAGGAGCGCGAAGCGTCCTTCAATAGATCGAGGGTTCGCTGAGTGAATGTACGCTGTTCGCGCCAGAGCACACTGCCAACAAATACGCGCAGCAGGAGCAGCGTGTTCCGCGGCTTGGGCATGGCGTCCGGGAGTTCGAGCCCGCAGCGCTCCGGTAACTGGACCGCCATCGCTTCCAGAACGCCAGCATGCTGATAAGCCTTCTCGCTTTCAAGGTAGGCCTCCAGCGGAGTACCCGACAGAAATGAATCCTTGGGCGCCAATACGTCGAGATGCTTGTCGAAAAGCTGTCGCGCAATACGATGGTCGCTATAGCGCTCAAACGAAAAGCGCACGGTAGGGACGATAGCGCCATCATCTCCCGTCACGGGTTCATCCGCCAGGATTCCTTCGCTCACTAACCTGGCGAGCAGACTGCGCTCAAAGACACCATGCGCCGGCGCGATGGCCTCCATGAGAGCATCGGCCTTTTCGTATTCGAGATAGCCGCGCTCCTCCCTATCGAAAGCGGCCGCAAGGGCCTCCAGCGCTTTGGCGACCTTGCCAAGCTTATGGTCGAGCCCGAGCTGCCGCTCGACAGATTTCGCGACGGCTTCCGAGTAGAAGCCGAAGATCTCCGTTACCCCGCGTAGCCCGCGCGGAAATTCCTGGAGCTGCTCCTTTTCGAGATAGTCGCAACAAGTCTTCAGAAAAAGCGGGTTCTCAAATTCCGGGATGAGGTTCGGCGCGGCCATGCGCACAATGCCGCGCTTGTCCAGATAGTAACGGGCGGCCTCTGCCGCACGGCCGGCAAATCCCACGTGCTCGACTTGAGTCAAATCGGGCCCAGGGCCCGCCGGCAGGATGTACGGTAAATAAGTCGAACGGCACGACAAGGCGACGGCGACGCGCGGGAAATCCTCGATGGTCTTGAGAAACGCGACCAGCCGGTGTGACCAGATGGCGATGCCATGCCGCTCATTAATCGCATCAATGAAAATCACCGCGCGGGTACCTGCCGCCTGTGCCGCAGCATCGAGGGCGCCGAGGAATTTCTCCGCAGAGATTTGCAGATCAAGCTGCTTGACGATTTGCGCCCAAGGGTCGTCGTCAATCAGCGTACCGCCGAGTATAAGAAGTGAGGGGCGGCCGTTCGCGACCTGATGATCGACGGCATCCCCGAACAGATGTGACTTGCCGATGCCGGCCGGCCCTGTGACCAGCGCCCGGCGACCGTTCACGAGCCGCCAGCTATCACCGGCCAGCCCTTCGATGATGGCGTCCAACGCCTCTTCGAGCCCGCGCATCTGGTGGTACAGGTACCGCACATCCTCGTCGCTTTTCGGAGGCGGCGGATTGAGATTACGAACGGCACGTATGGCTTGCCTGGCCGCAACCAACGCATCGCTCCCTAGCGACTGAAGGCGCCCAACGGGAAACATATAGGCGGGGTCATCCGGCGTCGCCGACAACAACGAGCTGAGCGCGCTCGTCGTTGCCTCAACCGCCGCGATTTCGGCTTCCAGTACCGCGCCCGCGTTCAACCGCTTGAGACGATCGGTTACATCGCGACGAGCCTCTTCCAGCTTCTCACCCCATGCCTGCACCTCATCCAGGAAGGCCGGGTCGCGGCACAGGCCGAGGATGGTCCGGCGGATCGGCAACTCGACGTTCGTTTCAGGCGTGTAGCGCTGGCCGAGGCTAACGCGTGCCCGTTCAAACCGACTCTTAAACCAAGCAGAAGTGAGAAAGGTCTCATCAAACCAGAAGGCCGCCCTGCCCGAATAGAGTGGATTGTCGCGGCCCAACCGTTCAACCAGTTCGGAATGCCCCCAGAGCTCGATGGTGAGTTTCCGTTTGGCCTTTGTTGCCGTGGCCTTCCATTGTTTTACCCAGTCCCGCCAGCGTTGAAGCTGGGTCTTGCCTCTGCCGGAACGCTGGTCAAACAGATCAAAGGGTATGCAGACAATGTACCGGTTAAGCCGCGGATGCTTGGCCAGCGCCTGCTTGATGGACTTATCCAGCTGCGCGACCTGGCTTGCGTCAAACTTGAAGAAATACTTTGCCTGCCAGCCCGTTTCCGTGCCGTCGGGATGCTGCATATAGCATTCGACGCCCGCGTCCGCTCCGACACCCTTCCGGTAGAAAACGTCGCCGGATGCCCGGGGCTCCAGAGCCGCAAGCTGCGAACATAGTTCCTCGAAGGCGTAATTTTGGGACCCTCCGAAAGAGCGAATGCGCTGAAAGTCGAGATTGACTGCTGCCACCTGGGCGCCTCGATTACTGGAATAATTGGGGCGGAAAATTGAGAGTACGCCTACCGCCTTGAGCGAAGGTCCCAAGGTTGCGCGACAATAATAGATTCGACCGTATTCAATCCACGGTTGGATACTTGCCTATGTTAGGAAAGAGCGGCAGGGGCTCCATCTCGGTCGACATCTTGGCGCGGAGGAGCGCCTCTTGCGACTGGTCATTGGCCCATACGAACCGCCTTGCCCGGCCAGTGACAAACTCGTTTACGCGATCGACCAGATCTGGTGGTTTTTGGGCGCCGACCAGCGCGATAGAGTCTTGTTCGTTCGCGGCGAGGAACAGCTTGGTCGGACTAATCGGAATGAAGATCACCCCATCGGGCCGGCGAAGATTATGAATGCACACCGGTCGGTCAGACGTAACGAAACGCCTCGGCGAACTTGATGCATCGATGACCGCCCACTGCATTTTGTTCAAATGCGTGATAAGTTCTTCGTTGTCGAAGTTCTTGATGATGAGATTGACGCGCATCTTCGCCGCGCTGAACGGATCGACAGTGGCAAGATATTCGTCGAAGGTTGCCGGCGCTTCCGGCGGCTTGATTTTTTCCCACTCAGACTGGAACGCGACGCCGCTTCCGTCCCAAATTGCGCTAGCTGCGGCGCGCAGCTCAGGCATCGCATGGGGATGCCGGAAGTGCACCCCGAAGACGAAGCGCGACCACGCGTTTATGAGTTCATTGGTCCACGGCAGGCCGTTTCCGATATGAATATCGAGGGCGTCGGCCGCCGTGCGGTCCAAGTAGTTGAAAAACACCGTTTCAAGATACTGGCGCTGCTCCGGTGGCAGATCGGTAAACTCGTAGAGATCGGTCTCGAACCCGGTTGCCCGCGGCCCGACAGGCTTCGCGATGAGCCTGCCGTTCTTCAGGCTGTACTCAACCAGCTTGCCGTTGGCGCCGGTCCACTGGGATAAATAGAACGCAGGAATAAAATGATGGTCGCGCGGCTCACTCATGGTGAGTCGCATAGTAGGGCGCGGCAGCGGTATTGCCAACGATCCTCCCGCAGCTGCTCACCATGAGTGAGCGGCCCGCCCGGCAATGCGGCCGCACGGCCGTGGCCCGCACGAAGCTGCTCGAGGGGCAGCTTCCGACACCAGTGGCGGATTTGCGGTCGGTAGGGATCTAAACCTGCCGCAACGTTGGGAACGACAGCACCTTGTTCTGCAGGCTGCCGGCAGGCAGCGAGCAGAGCGACTCTACATCGCTCGCATTGAGGAGCACGTCTTCTGCGATCTCAGTGGGCAGCTTGATATTGTTTTCGATCAGCATCCGCGCGGCCGAGCCGAGAACCGTCGGCTTCGACAGCGTAAAAGCGTTGTCGAGCGGTTCTCGCTTGCGGATGCCGCGGGCGTTCATTTGCTTCCACATATACTTGACCTGGTCCGGGTTCAGTATCCCGAGATCCTTGCTTCGGTAGATCATAGCCGCCACCGCCACGCGCCATCGGCCCTTGAGGGATAGGAAGTAGTCGATGGTGGTATTCGCGATTTCCCGCGCGAACGTTCGGCGCGGCAGGAGCAAGGCACCGGCGAACCGGTTGGCCTGGTTCTCAAGCCGGTCCAGGTTGCGACTGTTTACCTCGACAGCGTTGTGCAGGACGAGGTGGCCGAGCTCGTGTGCCATGTTGAAGAGTTTGCGCGAGTTACTCTCTTGGTCGGCGGCGTAGAGCACGTATGGTCTTCCACCCTGCCAGCGGGAGACGGCATCCATGTCCTCGCAGCGCACCGGCTCCTCGATCACGATGACGCCGTGGTATTCGAGCAGCGGAGCCAGATCGGTGATCGGACCGAAGCCGACGTTCCAGAACTCGCGCATTTGATCGGCGATCTCCTCGATCCGCTCGTTGCCGTCACGTTCGTAGTCGAATTCGATAGCGGGCAAGTGGACTGGCGGCAGCTCGACGTATTCCGCGAGGGACTCTGCGATGTAGAACGCCCATTCCAGCCGACGGCCGATCCGCAGGCGGTCGGGCCGCTGCATGCGCTTCAGGCTGCGCCACGTCGGCGTCAGGAAGCGCTCGGCGGTGTGTTTGCGCGGCGTTATAAAGAAACCCGGTGGCTGTCGGGTGATGGCGATGATCCTGCTGAACACGTCGCCGCGCGGTGCGAAGGCGCCAGTCTCATAGGTGCCAACGGACTGGCGGCTCACGCCGATCGCGTCGGCGAACTGCTCGTCGGTCATGCCGACGGACTCGCGCGCCTCCCGAATCCTCTCGGGAATGATCCTCGCAGACATGGGCACGCCTTCAACGCTTGGTGTCGTCGTTCTTTTTCTTCTTCTCGATCATCGAGACCACGTTGTCCTTGAGCTTCATCTTGGACTTCGGGTCAACCTCGGGCGGCCGTTTCGCGTCCTCCGACTTCTTTTGCACGACGACGGCCATCAGGTTAATACGGGCGAGCCACTCGTCAGCATTCGCCGACGGCGACTGCCAGAGCGCGTGCGAGAGCCGGCCATCTGGCGCTGCGCGGTAGGTCAACCACGTGTAGAGCTTCGGCGGTGCCAGGCGGATGATCCGTTCCTCCGCAGTCTCGAACAGGTTCGGCATGTTCGACGCCCGCGCGTCCTGGCGGTTCGGCGTGTCTTCCGGAAACTTGGTCGGGTCCTCGGTGCGGACAATGTGCCCGTGACAGTCGCCGCTGTAGATGTCGAGCCAGTGCCAGGTGCCGCGAGGCATCGGAGCCAGCGTGCACTTAAATGGGAGATCGCCGGCTTTGCACATCTCCTCGAAACGCATCAGGATGCCGGCCCGGCGGATCAGACCGCGCATGTCGTCGCCGACCTCTGACGAGAACATCGGGGTGCCCTTGATCACGTCATCGCCGGCGGCGATGCCCTCGCGCAGAGCTCGGATTGTGTTCGCGTAGGTGTCGTAGGGGAACGCAGTGTCCAGGCGTTGCTGAAAGGTCTTGGTCTGCATGGTGGTACGGTTTCCTCTGCCCCGGCGCGCGCCAAGTAACCCGCCCCTTTTTCTGTCCTGTGTCAAGTTTCGTGCCCCTTTTTCTCTCAGTTCGTGGAGGATGGGACAAAAGGTCCCTAAAGATCAGGGACTTAGGTTGCCGAAGAGCGAGGTCCGGCCGTTCGCCGCCTTACGCCGAAATCCACCGAAGTGCCCACACTGTTGCTAGTCATCCGATTCGTACCCAAAACCCGCGAACCCGAATCGGGGCTCAAGAGGAAGCAATGGCAGAAAAACGAAGCATTCCGAGGCGGCTATTCAAGTATCGCGCGTTCAACAATCTCACACTCGATATGATCATTGCGGACAATCTCTTCTATGCCGATCCGAGCACGTTCAATGATCCGCTCGACACGCGGCCCTCGCTCAACACCGATCTTCCTGCCTCGGATCTCGAGCGCGCACTACGCCAGCTCGTCGAGCGGCGCTTGAGCGCGGAGATGAAAGACGCGGCCCAGACAATCAGGTACAAAGGTCCGAAAACCCTGGATCATATCGATCGACTTAGCCGCCTACAGGCCGATCAGGTCATCTCGGAAATAAGCTACAACGCGACCGACCCAAGCTATGAAATTGATGATCCCCTTCAGTTTCTGCTCGGCAACTATCTGGAGAAGGAGGTGCTGCTGCAATATGACAAGGGCATTGTATCTTTGGGTCAGCGCGCTACCTGCCCGTTAATGTGGAGTCACTATGGCGATCAGCATCACGGGGTCTGCATCGGCTACTCGGTGCCGTCTGATGCGCTCGATGATCTCCATAAGGTTCAGTACGGCGGCATGCGGCTCGTCGATGCCAGCAAGGTCCTAGCTATGCTCGACGGCGACAAGGAAGCCCGTCGTCAGGTCGACGAGGCCGTTCTGTTGCGAAAGGCGGCGAGCTGGCGATACGAGCAGGAATGGCGTTTGATTGGATCGCGCGGGGTGCAGCGATCCCTGTTGGAGCTCGAAGAGGTGATTTTCGGAATGCGCTGCAAGGAGGCTGTGAAGTACGCTATCGTCACGGCGCTGGATGGCAGGCGACGCCCTGTTCGTTTCTATGAAATGCGCGAACTCCACGGGACTTTCAATTTGAAAAAGTATCCGCTGGAAGACGGAGAAATGAGGGCCTTTTTTCCGAGGCGATCTCGTGACATCCACGAAGCCTTCCAATCCATCGCCGCTGCCCAGAGGGAGGGGCAACCGTCCTGATGGCTCTGCCTTCACTAAGGTACGTATGCCGAAGCTCCTCAACATGTAGGGAGACGAGACTCAACCTACGTGCAAAGCATACATCGATAGATATTCTCCGGTCTCCGACTAGGTTATAGAGCGCTGCGGCTGCGTTCGATTTGATCCCGTGACGGTAGGAATCGCTCCGCCGGGGATATGATCCGAATGCTCGTTGTCGCCCGGGTCAGTGCGACGTACCAATCCTTCCTCGTCATCGCGTCTTCTGCGATGATGATCGCGCGTTCGAACTCCAGGCCCTTCACCAGCAGCGTGCTGCCGATGCTTCGGTTGCCGAGGCGGCGCCCCGCATGCCGCATCCGATTTTGAACTTCCCAAATCGCGATGCTCAGCGTGGCAAGTTGGCGCGTCGCCTTCAATTGCAGGGCTGATCGCATCGCATAGAACATCTCACGACGATACAGATAAGCGCCGGGTCTGTCGTGGAGCGTTTGCAGAAGGGCGAGAATGCTCGCTTCCGAACCGCTGGAGATCACGGCGTCGCTGAGTGGAAATAGCGAACCGAACTTGGCCTGTCCCAGGCGCCGACCTTGCTGGCGGGCTCCGAGCGCTTTGAGGAGTTCCGCCCTTTCGAGGCCCGTCAGGCATTTGGACGCGAAGTCGACGATTGCTTTTGCTCGGGCCAACCCGGTCGTCCGATCGATCGTCTTGGCGGCGGCATAGAGGGTCTTGCAACTGATTGCTTCGAGGCTGCCAAAACCCTGTTTGGCGAGTTTCTGTGCCAGTGCGGAACGCCGGTTCTCGCTTGTGCTGTCGCCAATGACGATCAGGCTGCCTTGCACGGGGTCGCGCATGGAAGCGAGGCATTCCCCGACGATGGCTCTCTGACGGCGTTGAGCGGTCGCGGGCAGAGACGTCCAAGTTATACATCCTGGTCTTGATCGCAGGTCGAGGTCGTTGCCGTTCTCAAGGGCGGTACGGACGCCCTGCAGCCACTCGGCCAATTCTAGATTTTCCGCGTTCTTCCAGCGCCATGGCGTCAGAAGCTCGGCCGAACGCTCAAACAGGGGAAATACGTCGCTATCCCAGTCGACCGGTTGCTGATCTCCGAAATCGAAGATCGCTTGCAATGGATCGCCGAACACGCAAGTCGGCAGAAGGTTGGCGAGCCGTGAAATAACTTGATGCTGCTGTTTGGTGCAGTCTTGATATTCGTCGACGAAGCATCCTCTATAGGATGCGAGCAGGACGCCGTCGACAGCGCTGCTATCGAGCAGGCGCGCGCCGGCATGATAGACATCGTCCCAATGGGCGCTTGTTGTCGGCACAACCCCAGCGAATCCGGAACGTTGTGGAAAGGATGCTGCAAATCGCAAGCACCATCCGGCAATGGTGTCGATGCGGTACTTCGCGGTCGGAATTTGGTGCTTACGAAGGCGTTTGGTCAGGGCATCAACGCCGGCATGTGTGTGCGTGAGGATCAGCCGGCGCCCATCGGAGATTCCGGCAGCCAGTGCAATCTGTTCCGTTTTTCCGCATCCAGCTGCAGCGACAATGCTGCCACGACGGATGCTAACAGCGAGCCGCGCAATATCGTCATCATTTGCCATCAACCCACTTCCTCATGGCGGCAATACCTGCGCTGAGAGGTTTGTCGGAAATCGCGCCCAGATGAGGCCCGATCAGCGCGGCCAGCCGTTCGCCGCGCTCGATGGTTTTGAACCATTTCTTGTCGTTCGCGACCTTGCCGAGGATGCGTCGGACCTGCGCGGTATCGCGGTCACTGCCAAGTCTGACTGCTGTGGCAGTAGGAAGTCCAGCCGTGGAAAGGGCGTTGTCGATGACGGCTCTCACGCTCTCCATGCTGCTGAATTCAATGGCAAGTGCGATCATCGAGCGTACACAAGCCCAGGGGAGGTCGAGAAACAGGCGTTCTTCCGTCGAGCACCTGTCAGGCCATTGGTGAACAACCACGCCTTTCCCCTTGGCGCGTTCCAGATCTGTCACATTCGGTTCTTCGTCGGAATCCAGGAGAAGCCAGACCTCATAGCCAAGATCGCGCAAATGTTCGGCGACGAGGGGCGCATTGTCCTTGCCTCCCCCATCGATTGCGACGGTCGCTTGTAGGGCAAAAGAGTCCTTGCCGGATGCCTGCCACCATTTATCCAGGCCACGGGCGAGTCCTTGTTCGGTGCGACCTTCACCAACCAATATCTTGCGCGCGAGGAATGCCTCGGGATTTCCTCTGAGATGGCGTTGTGCTGTGTCGGCATCCTTTGCAGAGGCAGAAACGGATTTAACGGTCGTGATGCCGGCATCCGACCGGACTGAAAAGATATCGGCCGCAGTCAGCTCGCGGATCACGACCGGGGAATGTGTAGTTGCAAATATCTGAGGCTGAGCCGCGTCGGGGGCGGCTTTGGGCGCCTTGAGGTATCTCAGCAGGCGAGCGATACGGTGCGGCTCGAGGCCGTGCTCGATCTCATCGATGATCGCAACATGCGGAGGACCGGCGTCGTGCTGGAGAGCGGATACAAGGAGACGTGCGGAGCCTGTGCCGAGCCTGCGCAATGGCAGATCGCCATCATGAAGTGAGATGCCACCTGAAGTGATGCTGACACCCTGTACGTCGAGCTCCGCGGTAAACTTGCCCCGCACCGGGACTGCAAAGAGCTTGCTCAGTTCCTCCGCTCGATCGACTGCGCTCTTGAAGACATTCTGGTCGCCGGCTTTGAACGACGAACGGGCGGCACGCGCCGCTTCCGCGAGTTGCAGGCTGAAGCCATCGCCTGCCTCGCCGATGCGAGTGAGCACAGAGGTCCGGCCCCAACCGAGGTGTCTCTCTGCGTAGGGACCGAGGCGATTCGTCGCAAGCTGCTTGGCGTCCTTGAATCGGACCGTCGGTGGATCGCTGTCGAGCGCGTCGATTCTGTCATTATTTATCGACCACCGGGCTTCCAGGGTCTGATCGATAACGACACTGATCGAGAGCACTTCCTCCAAGCCTGCTCCCGGTTCATCGATGATTTTTTTGGCCGAGACATCCCAGCCGCGGAGGTGGAGGCCATATCGATCTTCGGCCTTGAAGTGCGGCGGCAGGTCAGAAAGCGTTACGGTGATCCGGATTGGCTCCTTGATCTCAAGATCGAAGAAATCGCAGTCGTCAGCAAAAATGTAGGACCTGGGATTGAGACACAGCTCGATTGCGTCCAACACGGTGGTCTTGGTCGAATCCCCGGGGCCAATGAGACAATTCATACCTGGGGAAGGTGCCCATCTCAGCCTTTTGATGCCGCGGAAGTTTTCTACTTCCAAGTAGACGATGCGCATTCATTCCCCCAGGCCGTACCGCACAACCTGTCCTTCAGTTTAAGATTGCCACGATCTCGGGTTCCTCCACGAAAGGTAATACAGTAGCGCAACCTGAGGTCCTCCCGTGTCCTGGGGGCATCCTTTCGCGAAAGTCTCGGTCGTGGTATCCTTCGACTCGGCTCCCGGCAGGAGCCTGCCGCCCGTCGTAGCGAAGCCGTTGAGGCGCTGTCCAGATCAATCGTTCCCGCCATGTCATGTCGGGCTCGAGAGGTGGTTGACGGGCGACGCTTCGCTAAGGGCCGGGAGACCTGACGTGTCGAACGATCACATTCGTCCATCCTCTATTGAGGGCATCAAGCAGCTCGCCAAGCGATTCAAGAAGTCTGACGGCATTCAGCATGCTGTCGCCTTGGACAAGGCATCAAAGACGGCCGGCTTCGAAAATTATAAGCACGCACTGCGCAAGCTTGGAGACGGCCTCGCGGCCCCCAGGCCGTCGGCCGAACTGTACATCTCCGTTCTTTGGCGGGATCGAACGACCAAGGTTACGGGCTGCGAGATCCTGAAAATGCCGCTGGGCAGACCTCTGGACGCGCTTGTTAAGCCGGCGCAATACAAAGCATCGCGGGGGCTGGGTACGATGCGTCGAGAAGGTCCTGATCATCTCGCAGACACATATACCGCGTCGTCGCAGGAGGCGGCGCGGGAGGCTGCGTGCGAGGCTGCCAGAACTATTCAGTTTATTGAAGCGGCCCAATTGGTCCCGTCAAAGGCGAAACGATCTTTCCCCCGAGGACAATTCCAGCATCGGATGCCGGGCTCCGATCACGATGCAGCGTGGTTCGACCCCGCAGCGAAGATCTTCATCCGTACCAATGAGCCTTATGCCCACAGCATCACTCGCGAGCAGAAGGAATGGGCTGACCGACACGGTTGGGCGGTCGCGATTTCACCGTGGAAGGGAATGTATCGCCCTGACGGGGGGACATCGCTCTTCCTCTTGGCCGATATGTCCAAGGGGTATTTGCTGGAGCCAATTCTCTCGCGATTAGCGGAGGCACCGGCTCCCATCGTGACGTCGGCCTGGGATGGCGAGTCGAGGCCGATCGCGCCAGCTTTCGTCAGCCCTGGTCAGGCGGCGGAGATCGAGGCAAGGGCGCGCGAGGCCAAAACGGCTGGCGAGCGGCGCGGCTCCAACAACTCTGTCCCATATAGCATGTTTCTTTCGGGACCGCAGCGCCGGCCGAAGACACGCATGCCGATTGAGGGGCACAAACTGGTCGGGCGACTGCTGAAGTCGGTCCTGATCGGGACGAGAGATCGCGCAGGCGTTCACCGACGCGTCGACGCGATCCGCTGCGAGCTCGATAACTGGGTCCAGAGTGAGTATAGGCGCGACGAGCTTTCGGATGACGTGTTTTTCGATCTCTACTATCATGAGCTTCCCGAAGGGGACGTACTCGCTGCGGTACCCCCAAGCTGGGATCGGCACATTGTGAATCTTGACGACGTTAAGGCTACGCTCGTCCGATACTATCCCGAGTGCCCACCGCTGCGCCAGTTGCTGAAGAAAGCCGATTTGGCGATCGCATCTCTTCGCACTTGGAATGTCGTCCCAACACATACAGGAAGATTGGAGAGTTCGGACATCAATCGAAATCGAGGTCCCGACGATGGTGGGCGCCTCTGACCGAACAACAAGCGTCGCCTCTGGATGAATAAGCACAACGCCGGCGTTTGATCCGGCATTGTGCCTACAATCCCCTCGAGACAAGTCGTCGATCCCGCCGAGATTTCAGCATCGAGCAGCACCGCGCCCCCACTAACCCCTGACAGAAAAGCGATTGAATGCAGTCAGGCTCTGAATGCGCGGTTCAAGCTCCCGTTGATAGATCGTCTTTTGCAAGTACTCGATTTCTGCGTGTTGATCGCCGTCATCGACATCGATGTACCAGGACTTTGGTCGTCCATCGTTGCCGTCACTCCAGCGATATCCGCGCCGCTTGAGTTCATCCTTCAGCTCGAACGGTGAATGTTCGGCCCAGATCCTAATGGTCTTGCGCCGCGCGCGTTCCAGCAGAGCGGAGAGGACAGTCCGATTATGATGGGGGAGCTGCAAGGCTAGGATCTCTAGGAGCGCGAGGCAGTCATCGACGGCGCGATGAGCCTCATGAAACAGGCCCGCCTTCATCAGCAAATACGGCAGTCGTGAGCCGTCGAAGCCATGATTGCGCCATTCAATCTCATTGACCGAACACGCCCACGCTCGATCTTCAAACGACGGACAGAAACGCTCGATGAACTTGCGATCGAAAGCGGCATTGTGAGCAATGACGACAACGGCATCTGACGCAAAGGCGGCAACGCGATCCGGGTCAAGGCTGTGGCCATCGACCATTTCGTCGGTAATCCCGGTGAGAGCTGTGACCTCCGCGGGGATGGGCACCGAGGGCTGGTTGAAGCAGCTGAAGGTATCGAGAACTCGGGTGGTCCGGCCGTCCGGTAGATAGGCGAACTTGACCATTCCGAGCTCGATGATCTGATCGCTGGCGGGATTCAGGCCGGTTGTTTCGACATCCAGCAGGAGGGCAGTCTTGACTGCATCACCGTTGCTCGCAGCGAATTCTGACCGCGGAACGAGCCGGCGCAAGACGCGATAATCCGGCGATTGCTCGAGCGCTGCCGCCATTTCGGCCAGGGTCAGGGAATCGGTCATGTTCATGGCCACTAGATGAAACCGCGCTCCGTGCGCGCCTGAGTGCATTCTATCGGATGCGATCGGGCGAGGCATCGGAGCCTGTGGATAGCTCTTCGCCGGTGTACGTCTCGCACCTAACGATTGGATGGAAATAAGCCGATGCAAATGCCCATCCTTGATGGGCTCCACCGCGAGCATCGATCCAGAACGTGCGATGACCGATCGTCACTGTTGCGTAGGTGACTCTAGCGTGGTTGGGGCGACTCACGCTACCCATCATTCCCAACCACCTCACCGCAAAATGGAAATGAAATGGTTGCAGCCACGCGTGAACTGCCGGCTTTTGGTTATGCGCTTGAAGTGGACGGCCGACTCAAATCCGAATTTGCGACCAGAGACGGCGCCAAGGCAGGTGGAGAAGAGCTCAAGAGGCGGTTTCCCATGCTTCAGATCAGAATCTATGACGCGCAAACGCATGAGCGCGAGGAAATCTAGATCCGCTGGTTTAAGTTTAGCGGAGTTGCTCCGTTTGCGCTCGTGCGGCCGTTGCCGTAGCGGGCTTTCGTGAACCGAGCCGCTTCGCGTCTCGGCCATCCGGCTTCGATCCCTCGCGCAAGGACTGAGGAGCTCCTCGCCGGGGGCACTCGGGAAAGGGCCCCGCCTCGGCGAGCGCTATCACTGCCCCGTTCCCGGGTGCCGCTATTGAACCGGTCTCGTCGCTGCAATCGGACCCGCGTGCCCCTTCGGGTCGCTATGCTTCACGCTCTCCGGGTGCCTCTTTTGATTCTCTCACTCTTTCGCTTTGTCTTCGTCTCGGCCGAATTCCCCAGCATTCCCACGAGAGTTCTGAGGACACTGCCGCGCGCGCGCCGGGCAATGCGCCGGCCGGCGCCCGTGCGACGCGGGCGGCTCCTTTCCCTCAAGTGCGGGTGGGGCGGCGCTTCCGCGTGGACCCGAGGCAGCAAATCTCGAGTCTACCATGGAAGGTGACACGCGATGCACGCAACACGTTCAGTGGGAGCGAGGTCTTACTGGTTGCCCATGACGGTGAACTGGACGTCGTTCAGATAATCGCCATTTCCGCGTTGCGACCCACCCAGAACATAGAGAATATTGTTGTATTGCACTGTGGCCTGACCCCAGCGGGGCACAGCGAATTGATGTGTGTCGAACACAAACCGCCCGGTTTCCCTGTCTGGCGCCAGGGGGGCAAATTGCACGTTGTTAAAGTAGTTGCCCTGTCCGGCATTACCGCCGAGCACAACGAGCGATGGCCTCCCAGCCGCTAACGTGACAGTCATTGTATGACCGTACAGCGGCATGTTCAGTCTTGCAGCATTGGTGCGCCAAGCGTCAGGACAGCCGTCGTCCCTGATTGGAGCATATTGGACATCGCTAAAAGCGTCTTCAATTAGCAGGTCACCCCATCCTCCAACGACATAAAGTACGCCTTTGTTCACGGCTACGCTTGGAGCTGAACGGCCACCCTGAGGTGAAATGGACATAGTTTCCACTGGCCGAGCGAGCCATCGGAATTGATCTCTGCGGTCTCGATCGTATCGAAATGAACGGTATCCTTGCCAACCTCCCCGACGCCGGCTATCGCCGCGAGATAGCTCGTGCCCGACGTCGTGGCGAATATCTCCAACGCGAGATTCGAACGAGGTGTTGCGAGCTGGTTGGGACTGGTAGTCCACGAGCCAAGCATACCGTCGGGCATCACGCGGGCGTACTGAGCGTCGGCACGCGTCCCCTTATTCGAAAAGCCGCCTACGACGTAGATGAACCCCTTGTGGACAGCTACGCCCATTCCCGAGCGGGGCTCGACGAAGGGTGTTGTCTTCGCCCATGCGCCTTCGGAGATCGCACCGTCGTTCCCTAAAAGCGCAGTTTGAACATCGTTGTACAGGGTGAAGTTGCTTCCCGAAGCATACAGGCCTCCTAGGAGGTAGACCCTGTTGTTGACGAGAGCCGCGGCATGCGAGGTCCTAGGACCCTCGAACGGCGTTGTCGCCTTCCAAGTGGAAAACGTGAGTTGGTCGCCACGCGCGGCGGCCAGCGTCGCAAGCAGCGACATCACAACAATGGCGCAATATATATGCACGGCATTTCGCATGAGACTGCCTCCGACAGATCAGTTGAGCGCTTTGCTTGTAAGCACCGTTGAAAGAACCAACCGATGCTGCAATGACTTCGAGAGAAGACTTATGACGATGATCAGTCGCACTCAATGTCAGGCAGGCTCGAGCTTCCTTTCGCAAGAGCTGCATTTAGCGCCTTCTTGATTTCTGCCACGCTCCAGCCGCGTACGCCTGCTTCGCTTTGGCCGAGATAGATAGCCTTCGTTGCACCGCAAACGGTCATTTGATCAACCGCCGTTCCAGTCGGTAGCAGCTGGGTCAACAGTGCAGGATCGCCGTAGATTGGCTGGCCGCCAACCACGACCAATGCAATGTCGGCAGGAGTGGCCTTAACAACAGGGTCGAGAGCAGTTGGCTTTGTCGGATCGACGGCAACGTTGACGACGACAAAATCCGCGAAATTGTTCGGAGCAAGGCTTCCGACATGGTCTGAGATGCGCGCCATCTTCGCCGGTGTTGACGTGGCCATCTTGATAAGGTCGTCCGACTTCACGCCGTAGTGCCGCGCGGCGTAGCCCATCTCTTGGAGCATCCCGGCGCTGCCAGACGGGCTCCAATCCGGAGCGATTGCCATGTCGATGCCCGCTAGATGGGCGGCTGCGAGGTTAACCGTCGAGCCGTATAGTTCATCGTTGCTGCGTGGAGACCACACTAGCCCAACCTTACTCTCCTTCATGCCTTTGAAATCTTGGTCTCGCAGCGCCGTGCCATGTATGAGGATGAGACCTTCTCGCTCGATGGCGGACTCGATGCCGGTCTTCAGGTCCTTCTGCCGCAGGATTTCCTTGCTCAGCATGGTGTATTCGCGATGAGCCGCGGAATCAGTTGTCATTCGGCCTGCAATATTGACCCCCTAAGCCGGGGGATGATCGGCGTCCAAAATTTGCAAACGATGACGTAATTGCGGTCGGCGCTCGTGGCAGACAACCTCCGCTATCGTTGAGCCCTCGCAATCAAATGATTCGAAGGAGCTCCCATGAAGCAGTATGTCGGGCTGGACGTCTCACAGAGAGAAACCGCTGTGTGCGTTGTCAACGAGACCGGTCAAGTAATATTCGAAGGGAAAGCCAGGTCTAATCCTGGTGCCTTGACTGACCTGCTTAACAAACATGCGCCTCATGCCGAGCGTATCGGCTTCGAGACCGGTGCGATGGCAAGTTGGCTATGGCATGAACTCCGCAGGGTTGAACTTCCGGTGGTCTGCATCGACGCTCGGCATGCGCACGCAGCTTTGTCGGTCCGAATGAACAAGAGCGATCAGAATGATGCGCGAGGGCTTGCCGAACTGGTGCGGGTTGGATGGTATCGAGAGGTAAAAGTCAAAAGTGAGGAAAGCCAGAAGATCCGAGCGATCCTTGTCGCCAGATCTCGGCTAGTGTCCATGCGCCGAGACATCGAGAACCAAGTTCGCAGCTTGATCAAGGAATGTGGATTGCTGTTCCCTCGCGCGATCGGCCAACAATTCCGCAACCAGGTCAGCGAACTCTTGGGCGTCGATCATTTGCTTCTCAGCGTGATATCGCCGCTGCTCTCGATCCATGAGAACGTTTGTCAACAACAAGGTAAGTTCGACAACGAGGTCCGCCGGTTGGCAAAGCTGGACGACACGACGCGTCGCCTGATGACAGTCCCGGGGGTCGGTGTCGTGACGGCCCTAACGTTCCGCCACACGATCGATGACCCCTCGCGCTTCCGATCGGCTTCGACGGTCGGCGCCTACCTAGGCCTTACGCCGAGGCGCAGCCAATCCGGCGAAACCGACACCAACGGAAAGATATCTCGATGGGGCGACCGGCTTCTCCGAACTTACTTGTTCGAGGCCGCCACTGTCCTTCTTTATCGAACCAAAAAGTGGTCTTCCCTAAAGGCCTGGGGCATGAAGCTCGCCAAGCGGATCGGCATGAAGAAGGCAAAGGTCGCCATCGCCCGAAAGATCGCCGTGATTCTCCACTGCATCTGGGTCGATGGCACGTCGTTCGACTGGGGCCAGCCGAAGCCAATCTGATATTTGCTCGCAAGTTCCTGGTCCGGTCCGCCGGACTGGCGATGTCCCGCTGGGACGGTGGTCGTGGTGACCTCGGTCAATCGGCTGGTGGCGGTTCGCCCGCACTCCGCTGCAAACGTTGAGGCGCCCGATCCGGACATCATCATGAGGCGCTCGCGACCTCGGAAAGGACCATGACCCCAGCTACGACATCAACCCAACCCGACGAAGCCGCCAACGACGTCGATTGCCAAGCCCGCTAGGCAATCGTCTCGCCATCCGCGATCGCTCCGTCTCCGCAACCTGACCAGCTCCGACGGAGCAATCGCTACCGGCGTGTCACTCGAGAGAGGAAGAATGGTAGCTTGACAACAAACCGCAATTAAAGGGCCGATTGACAACCATGTTCTTCGGCGCAACGGCGGGATACTCGCGCCTCAGTGTCTGGTCCCCGACATTAACGTCTTCAGCCGGACACGGCTGAACACGACAAACGCGGAATGTTGAATGATGATGGAGGCCTCTCATGTTCAATCGCGAACATCTGCTGCACGACGAGCTTACGACCGAGTCGCTCGGCTGATGCAGGCAGCGTCGCTGCACGTGACGGATATGCAAATGAATTCGTCACATTGTTGCGGCGCGGGGTGGCCACGTAGAAAGTCCGCTTGCTGCCATCGGGGAAGCGTTCAAGTCCGACGCCGGTGTGAGGAGACTGATATTTGCTGTGTGCGCTTTCCAGTCAGTTGCGGGCGGTTGCACGCGGCGCCGCGTCGTCAAGATCACCGGCATCGCCTTGACTGGGTGTCGACACCCCGGCGTCCCCCCCCCGTTGTCAGGAAGGCACAGCCGCTCATCGAGAAGGTCTGGAGGCACTGCGAGGACAAAGGTTCGCGGGGCCGGACGGTTAAACTGAGGGGCAGGTTCAACGATCTCGAGATCATCACGCGGAGCAGGACCGGACGCGTCCCGATTTCGAGCCGCTGCGAGCTCGAAACTTGTCGCTCGTCTTCCTTCAAACGAGATACCCGCTCCAAAGCCGATCCGCCTTCTTGTCTTCACGCCAGGGCGAACCGTAGGCCGAGCTGCAGCTCGGCCTACCAATTTGAGTCCGCATCGATCAGAATCAAGACCGCGGTACATCAGTAGAGCGCGAGCCCTCGTGCGCAACGCGGCAGAGTTTACCTCAACTGCGGGAATCCCAAGGTCGAAAGACTTACGGTAGGATAGGCGTCCATGTTTGAACACCCCACGACCGCTCTATCGCAAGCGGTACTTGACGAGGTCTGCCAGACGCTTCCGCGCAAGGGGAGCGGCGCTGGTTTGGCCTCCGAGATCGTCGAAGCCGCAAAGACCGACGAAACAACGCCGAAGCTGCTGCGGCATATAGGGCGTAAAGCCCTGGCCCGAGCGTCGATCATGTGGCGTTGATCGGGCGAGGTGCGGAGTGAACTTCCAGGTCACAGTCTTGAAGATCCTGGTGAGTTACCCCCAAGGATTTGCCGTGATGGCGGACCTCAAGCGGGACATGGCAATCCTCGCGACCAGCGGCCCGGAATGGGCCGAGCGCACCAAACGGCTGGCCGCGCGCGTTCCCGGGCTGGACATTTTTTCGGACGGCCTCGTTGAGCGCCAAAACGGCGGTTGGAGAATCACGGTGAGAGGGCGAGTTGTGCTCGAGACCATGGAGGCGCGCCGAGGCCAAGACGAGCCGACGGAGAAGGTCCCAGTCGAAACGGCCGGGGCGGTGCCATCGGTGCCCAGCCCTCGGAACGAGCGAACCGCTGACGCGAGCGCTTCCAGCGTCGCCGCGAAGCCCGCGAACGCGCGCGAGCGCATGCATCTTGAGGAGCAGCCGCCGAGTTCTCCCAGCGGCTCAGAAAGTCAGGTCGTTGACTCGCCTGTGGCGCACACGAACAGGTCCCCTGGGTAGGGGGTGTGGGAGCGAATTGGACTATGTCCGCCAGCAGCGGCGAAGCGCATCTCCATCCGGCAGCGCGACCCGCGCGTCAAACCGAACCGGTGCCTTTGGCGTACCGTGCGGCACGAGCGCTGGTGCTGTTACGGTTGCGGAGTTCCGGATGCCCAACTGGCCCCGTCAGCGTCCAACCATGACCCCGGCCTACTGCTGATTTCGTCCAGACCAGTACTGACTTGCGATGGAATAGCTGGGGTCAGCGTTCGACGCACGGGGTGAAGTTGCTCTCCGATTCTACAATGTGACGCTTGCCAACACGCTCGACTATCTGGGATCGCTGAGGTCGTAAGAGCGGCAATGTGTGGGTGAGAGATGGGTTATTGTTCGATCTGGCATCGTCAAGCCTCGAGCAGTCCACCGGTGACGACTACAGGCGCCTGGAATGCCGCGAGTGCGGCAGGTACCGGATTACGGGTTCGGTATTGCAGATGCTGGACTCGCGACTGAGTTGAGCCATGCGACGCGTGCGATGTCGAAGGCGGAGTTCGAATCGCCGAGATAAACTCGTTCAACATGGACGACATGATCAAGGTTTTACAGACGCTGTGCGGTGATCTTCGCCGATCATGATTTGTGCATTCCAAAAAAACCGTAGCTTCGTAAGATTGGCAACAGCTCATGAAGGTTGTTAATCGTGTAGTCTGGATGCGCCGCTTGCAGGCGCGCCTCGGAAACAAATCCCCCGGTAATGGCTATACTTATCAGTCCGAGATTCCGTGCAATATCCGTTTCGATCGGCATATCGCCGATGATGAAAGTTGACGCTGGTTTCAAGTTGTTCTTCTGCATGTATAGACGAAGTCGCTCTCCTTTGCTTGTCGATTTGTATTGCGTGTCGCGGCTTTCGAACGCGAGCACATCGTCGATGCAGTCATTGATTCCAAGTCTTCTCAATTGGTAGCGCAGAGGGTCGACTATATGGTTGCTCACGATGATGGACGAAGCCCCTTCTCGGCGCGCCAACTCCAAGACTCTGCGCGCGCCCTCGCGTAGATCGGCTCTGCCCGCAAGAGCCTCATAGGCGTCGTGAAACATTGCACTCCCATCGCGATCCACCGTCGCAAGCTCGTCTCGCGATAGTCCGAGGCTGCGATAAAGAAGAGACAGCGGAACGTCGCAATGTTCCCGAAGCGTCTTCATGTCGATCGTTGTACGACCAAAGCGATCTAGAATTGCATTGGTGGTTTCGAGCAGTGCGTATGCATCATCGAGCAACGTTCCATTCCAATCGAAGACGAGAACCGGTTTCATGATCTGACCTTAAGCATAGATTCCGTGCGGGTGCCACCGTCGTTCGCCACGTATAGTAGCACCGAACTACTACGGCATGGGCATCGACACACTAGATGAGTTGAAATGCTGGCGAGAATGGAGATGATTGACGCCCGCGATCAATCGAGCAAGTTTCATTTGGACTCCTGGGCCGGCGACTGCGAGGCCGTCATGATCGTACGGGCTCTTTTCGGTGTCCCAGCAATCCACGTGCCACCAAAGCCATTTGCGAGCCCCGCTTGAAGAGGGCAAAACCATGTTCTTCGGCTCAGGCGACGGAATACTCGCGCGTTAGTGTCTGGTCTCCGACATTAACGTCTTCAGCCGGATACGGCTGAACACGACAACGCGAAATGTTGAGTATGAAGGAGGCGCCATTCGCAAGTGTTCGCGGGCGGCGCTCCATGGAGACGGGGCCTTTGCGCTGAAGACGCTCCGGTTGGCATGGGGAAGTCGGGCTTCAGCAGGCGACTGCCTGAGCAACACGCGATTTGAGGACCGCGAAGCGATCTTTCGTGGCGAGCACTCGCGGTCCTTGGCAGACTCGAGCTTCGCAGAATGCGCCTCAGGTCCGCTCATCATCCGGCTTGGGGACGCGGCCCTTGGCATCGCACTTATGTCAACGGTTACATCCAACGCACGGGCAGGGCGAAGAGGCTAAAGCCCTCGCACAATTCCCGCCAGAATATCTGCCCGCTTAAGACATTTTCGACCGTAGCAGCGCAGAAGCTGCATCGCGTGTCGCGCACGTTACGTCATCTAAAAGCGCACGTTCCTGCGACCTACGGTGATCGCGAATCGCTTCGCAAGACTAGGTGGCCGACAGTTGACGAAAGCAACAGGGGCTCAGACAGAAGAAGTTGAGCTGCTGCAAGAACACGCAAGGCTTAGAAATATGATCTAACCTGGGCATCTCCCTGCCGGGTTAACTTTGTAACTGGCCGCCCGGCAGCGCCCCTGGCAGCCTTATTGTGTTCCGGCTTGTGGACCGTGGAGGATGGTGCGCGTCAAGACTTCGACCCGTTCGGCAATTTGGCGAATTCGCCTCGCCACGTCCTCGACTGCGGTCATGTCCACCGGCTGCGTGCAGGAAATTGAGCTCATCTTCGCGTTAAGGTCCCTCAGCTCAGCCTTGCAGCGATCTAACTCCGCGTTGAGCATCGTAACTTCATTCATCGCCGTTGCCCGTATTGCCGTTGCTTCCGAGAAGATGTTTGTTCGGAGCATGCACCTGATTGCAATCTTTGTCGCGCTCGCGTGGTTCCACATGGGTAGGGCATCTCGAAAGGCACAGAACGGCCAACCCAAACACCGACCGGGTCGTTCACGCGCACAGCTGCAAATGGAGTCCCCATAGCCAATTTATATAAAGGAATGAATTTCAATGGCACGCGCATGCGTTCCTCTCAGCAAAGCCCGGGCGACCGGCCGCACTCGCAAGAATCCAAAACGATTTTCGGGCCGCAAAGAGCCAAACGGCTTGGGTCCGTTAGGCGAACCGCCGAAATGCTTAGGCAAACCGCACGAGCGCGAGGCGCGGCGAACGCTGTCTGATGACCTTCGATGGTTCAACCCGGAGCCACCGGACGCTAGTGGCAATGGCAAGTGGGCTGGTTGCGCGGCAAATCGGAGGCGAAGACGTTTGCGAAAGCTCTGAATCTTCTCAGAATGATGCTGAATTCCATTGGCGGCTCGCTGTCCGATGCATCGAAAGTAATGATGCCGGAAGTGGAAGATGCTGAAGACCCGGCCGCGAAATACTTCTAGCTCATTCTCAAGTACTCTCGCCTGAATGGGCATCTCCAAACAAGAGTGTAGAAGCCCGGCTGAACCGGACTTCCGCTGTTGTCGGTCGCTCACTTCGGATTGTGATCTGCCCATACGATCAGACGCCATCGAATGGTGCTTGTGCTGACGTATGCGCATGATTGCTTTGCGGAGGCAATGTGTGGCCTGCTGCAATTCCGATTTCGCGATGACAGCCCGTGCATCGGGCAAAGGGA
This sequence comes from Bradyrhizobium sp. WSM1253, assembly GCF_000244935.1. NCBI lineage: Bacteria > Pseudomonadati > Pseudomonadota > Alphaproteobacteria > Hyphomicrobiales > Nitrobacteraceae > Bradyrhizobium > Bradyrhizobium sp. WSM1253. The sequence goes on along the minus strand of NZ_JH600073.1, from coordinate 3,381,944 downwards.
GCCGCGACTCCCGGCCCTTGATCCTGATCGAAACAGTCGCTGTTAGATTGCGGTAGGTAGTTGGCGTTCTTATAGGTAGCCATTCGACTTCTGTCACTAGAGTAAAGCCGGACTTGACCTCTCGGGGCTTACCGAATCTAATGCTGTTGCTGCTAACATCAGCGTTTGGCCCGCAGTCCGCAGCGTTGCGCGGGCAATCGGGGCCGCCAGTCGCAAGCTGGCGGTTCTCCCCGATTCGTTACGAGCAGTGGAACACGTTTCCCGGCGTGCAACCGCAAATAGCGGAACCTTACGCCGGCTATTCACAGCTTCCTGTGGACAACCTCATTATTCGGAAGAGATTTCGCCGCGCACCGCACGCGCTCGGCGCATGGATTAATTATGACACCCCAACAGAAAGCCGCGCTGGCATCTAGCACTACGATGCCGGGATAAAGCAGGGAGGCGAAGTTGCCCTGTCCATCATAAGGGAGTTTCCAGACGGGTTCAGCGAAACGAAATGACGCAGAACTCGCCTCACAGGCTGGTGCTTCCCTTTCGACCGCCGTGACGGCAACTCATGAGCGCTTCCAGTTTGGAGTGGGCCTTCGCGCTGGTGTCTCGCGATATCGAGAAACCCTTTTAAAGTGCGGCTTCGGTCACTGCCGGCTTTTGCGTTGAGCGCGTCTTCATCGAGCGATCCGTCGGGGAGATGATCCGCCTCCACGGTGCGGACTGGCATTCGGCGGAGAACCGACAGCTCGAGTCATGAACGTCACCCGTCGCAAGCTCGTCGTTTCACCATCCGATTGTCTACCCGAGGTATGCTAAGTTCCATGACGGCGCCCTTGAACACATCATAACAACATCACGAGGACCGGCATGCTTCGAGCGAGGGCAGCTTGTGAAGCCAACCGGGTTGCTGGGGTGATCAGAACCAGGAATCCATCAGGTGAACAAGCTGGGAGCCCGCCGTATAAAACGCCTCCTGCGCTGCACGAAAGCGCTGGGCTTCAACGGCGGTGACCGGCAACGGCAGGTCGTTCTCCGCGATCTGCCCCAATACATACGAAGCCAAAACACTGCCAAACACAGTGCCTGGGGCGATTCCGCGGCCGTTATAGCCACTGAAACCGATGACTTGGCGGTCCAGCTTGTGAAGCCGGGGCAAGTTGTCGGAGGTCATTCCAATCATGCCAAACCAGCCGGTTTCAAACTGGACGCCCCGAAGTCCTGGAAAAAGCTTGTGCAACGATCTTTGGGCCCAAGCGCGGTGAATAGATCGCCCAATCCCCTCAAGCGCACCAACACTGCCAAACACGAGTCGCCCGGAGCGATCGAGACGAAACGAAGAGAGGACTTCTCGAGTGTCCCACACACCCTGCCGCTCAGGCAGGATCGACTTTCTCAGATCATCGGGCAGACATGGCGTGCCAAAGTTGAAATAGGGCAGTTGAATCTGTTCCTGCCGTACCTCAGACCAAAGTCCCTTGCTATAAGCGTCCGTCGCGACGACCACCCAGTCGGCCTCTACAGATCCGCTTTCGGTGCCGACTCTCCAGCGGAAACCATTCTGTTGCGCCATGACGGCCTCACTATGCGTAAATATCCTGGCTCCCATCGCAAGCGCGGCCCGCGCTAACCCTCGCACATAAGCCAATGGCTGTATGGTGCCGGCGCGCTTATCGAGCAGCGCGCCGGTGTAGTCGCCACCGCCTACTTTGCTGCGTGTTGCCTCCGCATTTAGCACCAGGACGGGCGCTCCACGCTTCTGCCACTGTTCGGCACGGGCCTCAACCTCCTCCAAGCCCTTACGTCCGACCGCACAATGCAAGGTGCCGGCACGTTCGACTTCACATTCGATGTGGTGCTTTTCGATGAGCTCGAATACCGTCTGCGGTCCGCGGCCGAGCTGTTCAAGTAACCGTTCTCCAAAAGGCGCGCGGAGCGCGGCCGGAAGCGACTCAGGCATGAGCCACATGCCCGCATTCACGAGTCCGACGTTCCGCCCGGACCCGCCGAATCCTATTTCAGACGCCTCCAAAAGCGCAACACGCGCTCCACCTTCAGCTAGATGAAGGGCCGCCGACAGCCCGGTATATCCACCGCCAATCACGACGATATCCGCTGCAATTTCATCAGTAAGTGGAGCAGTTTGTGGCGCTGGTGGCGCAGTCAGCACCCACAGTCCGTGTGATCGTCGATTGTTTCGCATCCGCCAATCCTCTTACAAGTAGCTTCTTGATCGACCCGAGCTCCAGCAGCCATCGTGAATACCGCTAAGTTCTGGCGGACCTCTCTAGTATCCAAGCGGACCTCCCTAGTATCCAACACTGACGTGCCAGCGCCACACCGGCAGGCAAATCGCAGGCCAAAAGGGCAGTTCGTCATCACCCCGAAGATCAGGCCGAGCTACTAAGTTGTTGATCTGTTGAGGGCACGCGCAGCACCCACGCGGCGGTGCGCCGGAGCTCCGACTGCGCGAACAAAGCCAAAGCCCCTCGGCGCTTGCTCTGGAACGCGCCTTTGTGCGAGACAATGGGTCCCAAAAGGGCAGCAAGGGGACCACACCGTGAGAGCCTCTCTTGATGGCGAAATTCGCGACGGCCGCCATCATATGCAGATCCGGGTCTATTTCGAAGATACCGACTCCGGCCAGATTGTTTATCACGCAAATTTCTTGCGCTTCATGGAACGCGGCAGAACGAACTACTTGCGCCTGCTCGGAACGAATCAGCAAGCATTACTCAAAGAAGCCAAGAACGATGCGCCCGGTGTTGCCTTCGTTGTGCGCTCGATGACGATCGATTTTCTAAAACCGGCGGTCTTGGATGACATTCTTGACGTCGTCACAGTCCCGCAAGAGGTGAGGGGCGCGTCGATTGCCTTGCTGCAGGAATGCAGGCGTGGCGACGATCTCCTGGTCACAGCACGTGTACGGGTAGCGTTTATCTCAGCTGGAAAGGCGCAGCGCATCCCGAAGTCGCTGCGGCTCGCTATGGAAGGGCATAGATAAATCTGCCGCCTCATTCACGCGTTTGCCTTGCAGCGCTCCACCGAAATCAAGTCATCATGGCGGCGTAAGTTAAAGCAAATGGGCTGCGGCAAACCCGGGGCGGCTCAATTGCACAGTCCAGCCGAATGAATCAGAAGCCGGCGAAGAACGAAAATAAATCGGACTTCGTCGGCCGCTTTGGTCACAGCGACCACAGCGAAACCCACGTCAAGGATGACGGGCCGATTGGCGACTGGCGCGGCTATCCCGGCGGCGCTGCCGTGGCGAACTTGCGCGATCGCATTTCGCGGCTCTTCTCAAATGGCGGCACCGTCTCCATTGCCCCATGCTCCATCTGGCTGACGGCAGCGAGGCGGATGGTTTCCGGGCTGCGCGCCAACGCTCGGTGCTCTTGCCACTCCGGATAAAAAATCATGTAAGAGGGCGGAACCGAGCGCGATCATTTTCGACGAGATGGTCAAGACGGTCCAGGAGCCGGCCCAATCGAAGGCGGCCGGCGGCCTCGTCCTTGGGTCTGAAAACATCAAAGGCACGTTTGTCGGATTCATTAGAAGGTACAATCTTTATGTTGTTTTCTGGAATGCGGATCAGCACGATCGAGCGATCGTCATTCACCGTCGCTCAAAGAGGATGGATATCGTCGCGGAAATGCCGCTTACGTTCGAGACCGCGCATCGGCTAGCGCTCTTCATGCCGCGTGCCGTGCCGACAACCACATTGCGCCGGATGCGCCGCCAATCGAATGAAGGGCCGCGCGGCGATTTTCGAAGTTGGTCCGGGCCTCCAATAGGCAAAACTGTTTCGTGGGGCGCCCACTTTATGTCAGCGAGTGCCATGATATCAGAATGGCAACCGGTGGTCTGTGGGCTGCCATACCTTACTTCACCGCTTGAACGCGCGAGGATAGTGCCGTGGCTAATGACGTAGAGCTTCTGATCTCGTATTTCGCGCTTTCGGGGCACGTTTACCCGCTGGGGGCCTGCTGAGGTCACTCCATTCCAATTCAAAGGCAGGGTCGAAGGGGCAGCGCGCGCGGGGCTCAACGGGTTCGGTCTTCACTACGAAGACACGATGGTCGCGCAAAGCAAGATTGGTTTTGCGGAAATGAGACGCATTCTTCAAGACAATGGCATCAAATATCTGAAGATTGAATTTCTGCTCGATTGGTACAGGACTGACGAGAAGCGAATGGAATCCGACAAATTCCGTCAGCAAACTGCTCGATGTCTCCGCCGAACTTGGAATGCGGGATATCAAGGTGGGCCCGGGATTCCAAGAAACGCATGCCGATGTGGCGCTCCGCCCATGGTGGCCTCCGTAAGGGGACACTTGGGAATGATCTGCAACGCAGAACCTAACGCAGCGTCCGGTTCACGCATTTCTTTCGGCACGAATGTTGTGACGCAGCTACAGCAATTCGCGCGCACGTTGTTAAGACGCATGAGGCTCGGGGCACTCAAGACATGAGAGTAGAAATGAAGAACTTCTTGCTTACGACTGTGAGCATTGTGGCGCTTGGCGCAATTGCGTCCGCATCCGGTGCAGACCTGGCTGCGCAGCCCGTCCAACCTCTCTACTCCAAAGCTCCGCCGCCTGTCGCGGCTGCAATTTACGACTGGAGCGGCCTCTACGTCGGTGTGAACGGCGGCTTGGGCTCAAGCTCGAATTGCTGGGACTACAATGGTCGCACCCCTGAGGGCTGTCATGATGCCACCGGCATTACCGTCGGCGGGCAGATCGGCTATCGATGGCAGATCGGCCAGATCGTGCTGGGCGTTGAAGGTCAGGGGAACTGGGCTGATCTGAGCGGATCCAACGTCAGCATTGCGTTCGGCGATGTCGACCAGAGCAAGATTGGTGCGTTCGGTACGATGACTGGGCAGATCGGTTATGCGCTCGACACCGTACTGTTTTACGCCAAGGGCGGCGTCGCAGTGGCGAGCAACACGTATCTAGTCAACTCCGCAGTCACGGGCGCGCAGTTCGCGGGCGCTGATAGCAGCCCTTGGGGTGCTACTGTGGGCGCCGGGATCGAAGTCGGTTTCGCGCCGAACTGGTCGGTAAGCGTCGAGTACGACCACTTGTTCATGCGGGATGCCGACGTGAACTTTGTCGTGGCTGCTGGTTCGCTGGGCGGCGACCGCATCCGCCAGGATTTCGATCTTGTGACTGCGCGGCTCAACTATAAGTTCGGCGGCCCGATTCTGCTCAAATATTGATCTGAAGTCGGACTGGTGAATCGAAGGCCCCGGCTAGACCGGGGCCTTTCAGGCATCGCGCGTGCGACGCGACTGGCGGGTGACCGGAAGTCAGGAACAGTTAGCGAAACCGCGGCGAGTTCATCTTCTGAGCTGAAGTTCTAAGTCGATAAAGGACGGCGAGCATGTTCGTTTCATTCTTCCCTCGACCAAAGTTGTTCTTTGCGTCGTCAATTCTTTGGACGGCGTTGGCGATGGCGTTTTGGTATGTATTTGCCGGCAATCTCTTTCCAGCCCCGGAGAAGCCGGTCGGGATTGCGACGTTCTGGTCGGCCTCGGCGCTGTGGTTTGATCTCTATTTTGCGCTGACCGTTACGGCGTTCGCGGCGGCATGGATGTTATTTGCCCCGCATCCCTGGGCGACGTGGTCCATTCTTGGTTCGGCGTTGATCCTGTTCACCTCTTACTTTCAGGTCCAGGTCTCGGTCGCGATCAACAGCTGGTATGGACCGTTCTATGACATGATCCAGGCTGCGCTTTCGAAGTCGGCGCCGGTCACGGTCGAGCAGTTCTACAGCGAGTTGTCGACCTTTGCCGGCATAGGCGCTCGTGGCCGTCGTGGTCGGCGTGATGACGCGATTCTTCGTCAGCCACTACATCTTCCGCTGGCGCACGGCGATGAACGATTTTTATGTCGCCAACTGGCCGCGGCTGCGCACGATCGAAGGCGCCTCCCAGCGGATTCAGGAAGACACCATGCGCTTTGCCAGCACCATGGAAGGTCTAGGCGTCAATCTCATCAGCGCGGTGCTGACACTGGTGGCCTTCCTGCCGGTTCTGGTGAGGTTGTCCAGTAACGTCACCGAGCTGCCTCTGTTCGGCTCGATTTCCTATCCGCTGGTGTTCGCCGCGGTCATCTGGTCGATCCTGGGCACCGGCGTTCTCGCGCTTATTGGCATCCGCCTGCCCGGAATTGAATTTTTCAACCAACGGGTCGAAGCGGCCTATCGCAAGGAGCTCGTGCTCGGCGAGGATGATACGGCGCGTGCCAATGCGCCGACATTGAGCGTACTGTTTAGAGACATTCGCAGGAATTACTTCCGGCTCTATCTGAACTTCATGTACTTCAATATCGGCCGGATCGTCTATCTGCAGACTGACGTCATCTTTCCTTATCTGCTGCTTGCGCCCACAATCATCGCGGGCAGGATCACCCTCGGCGCGATGAACCAGATCCTCAACGCGTTCAAGCAAGTGCGAACCTCGTTTCAGTATCTCGTCAACTCCTGGAGCACGATCGTCGAACTGATCTCGATTTATCAGCGCCTGCGGAGCTTTGAGGCAAAGATCCACGGTGGGCTACTGCCGTCGATCGAGATAAGGAAGCAAGCCACATGATTCCTATAGCTGTAGGGTGTTGACGGACACCTGACCTTCCGTTCCGCGTCAATCGGTCGCAACGCTGCTGAATTGCTTAAGTTGTGAGAAGGGGCACTCGAGAGAATGGCGCTCGGCGTGGAGGAACTTAGCAGCTGCATATCGGAACCCCCGTGACGTGTTGTTGTGGATGACGGCTAGCGCGCTGTTGCAGCGCGCGGACTGAGGCAAAGGGGCGGCGGATGGCTGTAGGGGCCATTACAGCCGCCGCGGGTAAGCTACAAAGCAGCCGCGTCGCGTTCGACCTCCGGTCGACCCAGCGGGTTCATGACACCGAAGACTTGCTCCGAGAAAACAGCCATGAATCTGATTTTCTCCTGGAAATGGGTTCTCAGAGTCCACACCGCCTAGTTCTACAAATAAGTACCACCGTGTCGTAAGTTCGACAGTGTGAGTCAGACACGCCTCAACGGTGTTGTCCCGCGAGCAATCATAATTGTGTCACACATGGCACCGGACAGTGACTGACTAGCCAGGACGACCATGCGGGATGCTTCAAACTTGATCCGCTCCATGGAATACGGTGCTAAACAGGGGGGTAGGCATTATGTGGGGCGGCGAGCCCTGGTGACCGCCGGATGTGTTGGTGTCCATTCTGGTTCTGGCGGAACGGTAATCGAGCCCAGTGGCACCCAAGCACGTTCTAGCGTCACTGGATCGCGCAGCTGGGCGAAAGTTTCGGTGCGAATATCGAGCCACTCGAACCAGCGATCCTGGACGGCGACAAGCTGGGCTGGCCGGAGCACGCCGAAATTATCTCGAAGAGAAATTCTTATCACCGTAAGCTCAACTGTGAACCGTGCCAGAAGAGTTCAAGATGATGTTGCGTCGTGTTTCAACTACCAGAACCGGGATTTGACAACTCTGAGCCTGCGGACCAATCCGTTTCCGCCGAGCCGGAGCTCTGGCCGTGAACATGACCGCCAGATTGAGCAGCGTGGATTCACAAGCGTGGCTCGCCGACTATAGCAACCGCGCCGCACATCCGGCTCAAAAGGCGCGACGAGCTCCTAAGCTGGAATTGGCGCGATCGGAACAAGCAATCCACTAAGGCTGCCCAATTCACGGCTCGGCGATCCTCACCAAATGCTTTACGAACTTTTGTTGATAGCGTCAGCAAGCGTCGACTTGAAAACCAAAGGACCTATCCGCAGGATGCTTTCTTAAGCCGTCATGCATCCAGAATGAGCGGAGCACGAACTGTCACATTACCGAAACCTAGCTCTTGTACTAAGGCTCGGCCGTCTCCCTTATTCCTCCCGCTCCCTGGAGCGAAGAAGGTTTATTCCGCACGGCTTTCCGGGGGCCACCGGCCAGGCGGGCCGGAGCCGAGGTCGGCCAGATCTCCGTTGTTTTTGGATTAGCGCCATGACACCGAAAACCAAACTATGCGCTTTGTTGCGAGGTGTTCTGGACGATGCGATCGGGATGGTGCCCGAAGCAAACCGGACGTCTTCGTTGAAGGCGTGCCTCGCCGAAAAGGTATTAGCTCTGGCCGCAAAAGGTCACTTGGATCCAACTGTCTTGACGCGTCTCGCGCTACGGAGTCTGCAGGAATCCTGTTGTGGTTGCTACGGGTGCGAACTGCAGAACCCCTTCGAGGTGTGAAGGACCGAGAATGAACTCCAAACCTATTCCCCGCGCTCTGGCGTGGCTGACCGCCTGGGTTTCGGCGGGTTGCAAGGCGACGCGAGATTAGAGGTCTGCCCGGCCATGGAGCTTGCGCCCGGCAGCGATGCCATCTGAGCGCGAGGGTTATGGCGTCCTGGCCGGAGAAACTCGGGTCAGTCCTGCTGTGGATGCCGCCTTGCTTCATCATGAGGTCGCCCGTGTCCGCGGCTTTCACTGACGTCATTGCGCCCCGCCCGCGGCACAGATGGATTTCTCCTCTGTCCGCATCGGCGCTTGGCGCGCGATATCGGCGATGTCGGAGGGCAGGCTGCTCGCCTGCTCGGTTGCCGCTAGTAGCCGAAGCGGGCGATGCCGAGTGATCCGAAAGATCGGACGGGCCGGTGAGATGTTGGAAAGCCGAGCTGCCTATCGTCCGGGTTCGCGAAGACGCGGATGAGTCGATCTATTATGTCCTCAACGCTTGCAGGCGGACTCTTGCCGTGGCCGCCTCAGCGGAGGCAGCTGTGTTCGACGATCTCGTCTGCCTCGATTGCGACGGCGATGCGCCGCTTACCCTGGCAAGGCGGCAGCCGCAAGCCAAGCAGTATCATTCCCGCGGCATCGACGCAGGTTCCGAGCTCGTCGCCCTTGCGACTACCCCTCTCCACGATTACGGCTGACTTTCGGTGTCGAGTGTGCTCAGCGCTGAGCCGGCGGTTCCCCGCGAAGTGCTGAGCTTGCCGTCCGGAGAAGGAGGGGTCGCAGGCCAGCGAAAGGGGCCGGGATCGCGCAGGCGGCGCTTGAATCTCACGTCGGAATTGCCTGAATGGCCGGGCTCTGAGCGGGCCATGCTTCCCTTCAAATGGCCCCGGCTAGGCCGGGGCCATCGACGCAACTAGGGATCAATATTTCAGGAGAATCGGACCGCCAAACTTATAGTTGACCCGTACCGTGATAAGGTCGAGATCCTCGCGGATGCGATCGGCCCCACCAATGTTCCCGCTGAATTTCACCGTGCGGGGTTGGAAGAACAGGTGGTCGTACTCGAAGCCCACCGTCCAGTTCGGTGCGATGCCGTGCTCGAATCCGACCCCCAACACACCGCCCCAAAGAACGTCACTTTTCCTAGCGGCTCCTGCCACGGTCGAGCTGATCTGATGGATGTTGCTCGTGACTGCGGCGCCGCCTTTGCCGTAAAGTACGTTATTCCCAAAGGCATAACCAATCTGCCCCGTCATGAGACCGAACGCGTCAATCTTAGTCTGGTTGGTAGTATCGGAAAACGCGATGCTTTGATTGGACCCGGTCAAATCAGCCCAGTTGCCCTGGCCCTCAACACCCAGCACGATCTGGCCCATCTGCCATCGATAGCCGATCTGGAGGCCCACGCTACCGCCTGTCGGATGATGACAGCCCTCGGGCGTGCTGCCAAGGTACTCCCAACAACTCTCGCCTGAGCTCAGACCACCGTTCACGCCGAAATAGTAAGCACTCCAATCGTAGATTGCAGCCGCGACAGGTCCTGGAGCGGTGGTGTAGAGAGGCCTGATGGGTTGCGCAGGCAGATCAGCACTGAATGCGGGGGCCACCGCAGCAAGCGCCACCGTACTGACTGTCATAAGCAACAAGTTCTTCATTTCTATTTCCATGTCTTGAGTGCCCCCGAGCCGGCTGCGTCTTAACAACGTGCACGCAAATTGCTGTAACTGCATCGCAACATTGGCGCTGGAAGAAATGCGTGAATCAAACGCCGCGTCAGGTTGCGGCGTTGCACATATCTCCAACTCCTTGACATGCCCCTTCGCTTGCGAGCGTAGATCAGCGCGGTGTCCTGCCTCTTGCGCACCCGACAGCTTGACGGCATCGCTCCACGTCGCGACGTAGTAGCGTGGTAGGTCGACGGGGCGCCCGGTAAGTGCGTGTTCCAGCCGTTCGTGATCACGGAGTCCAAGCCATCGTGATCGCCCATTCCAGAGCATCGTGATCACCGTTTCCAGCCGATCGTGATCGCTATTTCAGCGATTGCGATCGGGGGGAACCAGGAGGCGCGCACCGCTGACAGTCTGCAACCCAGCTACCTTGGTCTTTTGCCTAACTCCGACTGCTTCAGCTATGCGAACGCTACAAGCAATGGGCCGGCCCCCTCAAGCCCATCCTGTCCCCAGGTCCATGTCGCCGGCGAGAAGCTGTTCGTCGACTATTCCGGCCAGGCCATGGAGCTGGGTTGACGGAGTACGATACACGCCAGTCCTGCTCCGGCTCCGCGGACGAAACCGTCAAAGCAGGAGCGATCGGTTGGGCTTTCGGTCAGGGGCGGCGCCGACGGAGCAACGAACCCGGAAACTCTCACGCAAATAACCGCACACGTTCTTAATGTGGGTCAGTGGTGTGAGGTCCGCGATAGGATCTCCCGAAATCAGGCTCATAAGTGCCGCGGTTTCGCCCATGGCACAAGTACGGGTCTAATTAGGTTGTGGGCGCGTCCGCTCCGCGGACGGGGCTCTATGAGCCAGCTTGCCGAGCCATGCTGTCTCGGCCCTTCGGATCACGATGCCTCGCGCAAGCCATAAAGTGCTCCTCGCCGGGGGCACTCGGAAAACGGGCTCGCCTGTGGCGAGCGTTATCACGGCCCCGTTCCCGCGTACCGCTCAAACACCGGTGTTGTCGCTGCACTCGTCCCGCATGCCCCTTCGGGCCGCTATGCTCGCGGCCGGGCTGACATTTCTCTCGAGGCGAGCTAGGTGAACACTGAAGCTGATCCCGAAGGCGCTGCGGCTCGCCATGAAAGGGACGTAGAAAAATCTGCGCTTGTTCACGCTATCGCCCTCCAGCGCCCCAACGAAATCAAGAACTTGGCATTCTGTTGCGATATCGTCAAACCAGAGTTTTCCGGCATCGTCTATCACGCCAACTATTTGCGCTTCATGGAGCGCGGACGGACCAATCATCTGCGGCTGATGGGCGCCGAGCAGCAGGCATTGTTCGAGCAGGCCGAGGCGGAAGACACAAGCTTCGCCTTCGTGGTGCGCTCGATGCATCTGGATTTCCTCAAGCCTGCCCGGATGGACGACGTGCTCGATGTCGTGACTTGGCCGGTCGCGGTAAAGGGCGCCTCGATCATGCTGGCGCAGGAGGTGCGGCGCGGGGAAAACGTGCTGGTCAAAGCCGAGGTACGCGTCGCCTTCATCAGCGGCGGCCGCGCCCAGCCGATCCCGAAATCGATCCGCGCCTTGATGAAGGCTGATCTGATTTCGTGATCGGGCGATAGCGGGCGGCCCCTCGACTCCCCCGCGCGCGGCGATAGATTGCACTCCCGCCAACCGATGAGGTCCTCATGTCGCGCCCGCCGCTTCCGCCCTTTACCCGTGAGACCGCAGCGCAAAAGGCCCGCATGGCCGAGGATGCCTGGAATTCGCGCGACCCGGTGCGCGTCTCGCTCGCCTATACCGAGGACAGCCGCTGGCGCAATCGCTCCGAAATGTTTCAGGGGCGTGAAGCCATCGTCGCATTCCTCACCCGCAAATGGGAGAAGGAGCACGACTACCGCCTGATCAAGGACCTCTGGGCGTTCGACGAAAACCGCATCGCCGTGCGCTTCCAGTACGAATGGCACGATGCGAGCGGCCAGTGGTATCGCTCCTACGGCAACGAGCAGTGGGAGTTCGACGAGCACGGCCTGATGCGGCGGCGCGAAGCGTCGATCAACGACGTGGTGATTACGGAGAAGGACCGGCGGTTTCACTGGCCGGCACCGGGGCCGAGGCCGGCGGATGTGGCGGGGTTGGGAACCGATCCGTTCTGAGATTTCAAGCCTCATGGTGAGGAGCCGCGAAGCGGCGTCTCGAACCATGCGGGCCCCCGTTGCTGTAGCGGGGCCTCGATCCTTCGAGACGCGCGCAAATGGCGCGCTCCTCAGGATGAGGAGATGGGCCTGCGCGCCAGAAATCTCGTAATCGCCCCACCAAGCTTGGCGTGGTCCATCGGCTCCGCCAGCGACTCCTTCGCCGTGGCAACGACGGCGTCCGGCGCCTTGCCGTCGCGCAGCTCGCAGCACACTTGCGCAAACTCCACGTCGAACTCCGGATGCGGCTGCACGGTGAGCGTCGCGCCGTTGGCGTAGAGCAGGCCGGCGTGCGGGGTGAATTCGGAGGAGAGGATCGTCAGCGCATCGTTGGGCGGCTCGATCACTTGGTCCTGATGCGAGCAGGCGATGGCGACCGCTTCGCCGTCGACGACGCCGTTGTCCGGCAGCACCTGATAGACGTGCCGGCCGATGCCCCAGCCCTTCTCCGACTTGCGTACGGTGCCGCCGAGCGCCTGCGCGATCAGCTGATGACCGAAGCAGATGCCGACCATCGGTGTCCTGCTGGCGTAGGCCGTGCGCACGAAATCTTCCAGCGGCGCGATCCAGTCGAGCCCGTCATAGACGCCGGCGGCGGCGCCGGTGATCAGCACCGCCTCCAAATTGCGCGGATCGGGCAGCGCATCGCCGCTCGGGATGCTAACGATGTCGATCGTGGCTGTCGGATCCTCAGCGCGGACCATGCGCTTGAACATGTCGGGGAACGAACCGTGGCGCTCGCGATATTTCTGTGGGACCTGCCCGGTCTCGATGATAGTGATGCGTGCCATGCGCCCTCTGGTAAAGCTCAAGCTTGGTCGCTTTCTGACCCATGTTGCTGGTGTGGCGCTGTGCGCTCCAGCAGCACACTCTCTTTCCGGACCTCGTTGAGAAACGCCTTGGCCAGGCGCGACAGCGGCTCGGCTTCCGACCATAGCATATAGGCCACCGCGTGCGTCGTCGGCGCGAACGGCCGCACGACGAGGCCGGTCCCGCCGTTCTGCCGCGGCGAGAAGGGATCGACCACGGCGGCGCCGACGCCGGCGGCGGCGAGCACGCAGGCCGTGTTGCAGTAGCGCACCTCGACGGTCGGCTGGAACGGCGCGCCGGCGCGTGCGAAACTGTCGCGCACGGCCTCACCAAGCCGCGTGCCGCGCTCGAGCCCGATGAAGGGCAGGCCGGACAGGTCCGCGGCCGAGATCACGGGCCGGTCGGAGAGCGGGTGCTGCGGCGGCAGCACGCACACCATCTCGCCGGTGTGCACCACCTCATGGGCTATGCCCGGATGATGTGTCAGCCCGAGCGCGAAACCGAGCTCGGCGACGCGGTTGAGCACGCCTTCGATGATGCCCTCATAGCGCCGCACGTCGAAGAACACCCGCGTCTCCGGGCGGCGGCGCAGGAAGGCTGACAGTGCCGAAGGGATGATGCTGTAGGCGAGCGGCGGCGTCGCGACCAGCGCGAGATGCCCGGAGCGGTTCTCGCGCAGATCCCGCACGCGGTTCTCGAGCTTTGCGTGCAGCGCGAAGATCGCCTCGCTCTCCTTGTAGAGCGCCATCGCTTCCGTGGTCGGAAACAGCCGGTTGTTGACGCGTTCGAACAGCGCAAAACCCGCCTGCGCCTCCATCGTCTTCAGCGCGTTGCTGACGGCGGGCTGCGACAGCGCCAGTTCGTCAGCGGCCGCAACCGTGGTGCGGTGGCGGATGACGGCGCGGAGAATCTCGAGCTGACGCAGGTTCATATCACTGCCGATTATACTCTGGGCCAAAACATCATAGCAGAACGAATTGATTTTGCAGCCCCGCTTCCGCGTAATGGCAGCGGATTTGCACGTCGCATCAAAGGGTTCATCCGCCCATTGAGGCGGCACTGCGCACAGATTGGAGGCAATCTTGGTTCGTGTCCTTCGCGCCGCCGCCGCACAGATGGGGCCGACGCAAAAAGCCGATACACGCGAGCATACGCTGTCGCGGATGCTCGCGCTGCTGGAGGAGGCGGCCGGCCGCGGCGCCAGCCTCGTGGTGTTTCCCGAGCTTGCCTTCACGACCTTCTTTCCGCGCTGGCTGCTCGAAGGCGAGGCGCTCGACCATTATTTCGAACGCGGCATGCCGAACCCGAACGTCGCCGCCTTGTTCGACCGTGCGCGTGCGCTGCGCGTCGGCTTCTATGTCGGCTATGCCGAGCTGACGCCGGATGGACGGCGCTACAATTGCGCCATCCTGGTTGACCGCGATGGCGAGCTGCTCGGCCGCTATCGCAAGGTGCATCTGCCGGGCTCGGTCGAGCCGCGACAAGGTGCGCGCTACCAGCAGCTCGAGAAACGCTATTTCGAATATGGCGATCTCGGCTTTCCGGCCTTCCGCTCCGGCTCGGCCTGGGCCCACGCCATCATGGGCATGATGATCTGCAACGATCGCCGCTGGCCGGAATCCTGGCGCGTGCTTGGCCTGCAGGGCGTCGAGCTCGTCTGCATCGGCTACAATTCGGCGGCCTATGATCCCAATGGCGGCAGCACGGAAGATGCCTCCTTGCGGACCTTCCACTCTACGCTGGTAACGCAGGCCAACGCCTACATGAACGCAACCTGGGCGATCTCGGTGGCGAAGGCGGGCGAGGAGGACGGCTCCGGGCTGATCGGCGGCTCCTGCATCGTCGATCCCAATGGCCGCATCGTGGCGCAGGCCGCAACGCTGACTGACGAGGTGATCGTCGCCGACATCGATCTCGACCTCTGCCGCCAGGGCAAGGACAAGATGTTCAACTTCGCCGCGCACCGGCGGCCGGAGCAATACAGGGTAATCACCGAACGCGCCGGCGTCATCGAACCCGCGGTTCTCGACGCGGACTGACAGGATGTTCCAACAACGTTGGCAAAGGAGCCGATATGACGCGCCTCTCGTATTTCCTCGGCATCGCAGCGCTGGCGGCCGCGACGTCCGCGCAGGCGGCGGAGCTTCCGGCCGAGATCAAGCAGGCGGGCGCGTTGAAGCTCACGGTCAACTCCACTTACGCGCCGATGGAATATCGCGATCCCGCGACCAATGAGCTCGTCGGGCTCGACGTCGATCTGGCGAACGATCTCGCCAAGCGCCTCGGCGTGAAGATCGTCTGGAGCGAGACGCCGTTCGCCGAATTGATCCCGTCGCTTCAGACCAAGCGCGCCGATTTCATCATCTCCGGCATCTCCGATCGCGCCTCGCGGCGCGAGACCGCAGATTTCGTCGATTATCTCGGGACCGGCCCACAGTTCTTCGTGATGGCGGAGAACGAAGCCAAAGCTGCGACCGATCTCTGCGGCAAGAAGGTCGGGACCACCCGCAGCACCAGCTTCCCGGTCGAGATCGAGAAGTGGAGCAAGCAGAATTGCGAGCCGGCCGGCAAGCCGGCGATCCAGTACGTGCCGGGCGAGAACTCGATCGACGTCCGCAACCAGCTCAAGCAGGGCCGCATCGACGCCGCCGTACAAGGCAGCGAGACGCTGCCTTATGCGCAGACGCAGGAGCCCGGCAAATACCGCGTGATCGGCGAGCCCTTTGCCAAAGGATATCAAGGCATCATGTTCCGCAAGGACGATGCGGCCCTGCGTGAGGTGGTGACCGAGAAGCTCACCGCGATGATCGCCGACGGCTCCTACAAGGCTGTCCTCGACAAATGGGGTCTCGGCGCCAACGCGGTCGCCCAGCCCATGCTGAACGCGGCGGCGCAATGATGCCGGCACCGGCACTCGCGGAGGGTTTTCCCGATCTGTCGGGGATGCGGATCGCGCGCAAGCCGCATTGGTTTCGCTGGCTCAGCGCAGCGCTGATCGTTGCTGTGCTCGCATTGATCGTTCGCGCCTTCGCGGGCGGCCAGATCGAATGGTCGTATGTTAGCCGCTTCCTGACCGTCAAGGTCATTCTGGAAGGCATCGTCAACACCATGGTGATGGCGGTTCTGGCAATGGCGCTCGGCATCTTCCTCGGCGTGGTCGTCGCGATCATGCGGCTGTCGCCCAATCCGGTGCTGAAGACCGTCGCCGCCGGCTACACCTGGTTATTCCGCGGTACGCCGCTGATCCTGCAACTGCTGCTGTGGTTCAATCTCGCGCTGGTGTTTCCGACCATCGGCATTCCCGGCCTGTGGAGCGCGCGCGCCGTCGACGTCATGACGCCGTTCCTTGCCGCGCTGCTCGGGCTTGGCATCAACCAGGGTGCCTATACCTCCGAAGTGATGCGCGCCGGCATGCTGTCGGTCGATATCGGGCAATATGAGGCGGCGCAGGCGATCGGCATGGGACGCTTGCGTGCGCTGCGCCGGATCGTGCTGCCGCAGGCGATGCGAGTGGTGATCCCGCCGCTCGGCAATGAGTTCATCGGCATGGTGAAGGCGACCTCGCTCGCCAGCGTCATCCAGTATCCGGAGTTGCTGCACAACGCCGAAAACATCTACTACGCCAATTCGCGCGTGATCGAACTCCTGATCGTGGCCGGGCTCTGGTACCTGCTCGTCGTCTCGGTCCTGACGCCGCTCCAGATGCTGCTCGAACGCCGTTTTGCGCGCGGCACGTTGCGGCTCGCGCGATGACAAAACCCCTCGTCGCGATCCGCTCCGTCAGCAAGAGTTTTGGCGAGTTTCAGGCTCTCAAAAATGTCTCGCTCGACATCCGGCCCGGCGAGGTGATGTGTCTGATCGGCGCCTCCGGCTCGGGCAAGACCACGCTGCTCCGCTGCATCAACCAGCTCGCCGCGATCGACAGGGGCGGCATCTGGCTCGACGGCGAGCTCTTGGGCGTGCGGGAGCAGGGCGGCCGGCTGCATCGGCTCAGCGAACGCGAGATCGGGCGGCAGCGGCTGAAGACCGGCATGGTGTTCCAGCGCTTCAACCTGTTTCCACACAAGACCGCGCTCGAAAACATCACCGAAGGTCCGCTCCAGGTCCAGCGCCGAAAATCCGACGAGGTGCGTGCGGAGGCGATCGAGCTGCTGCGGCGCGTCGGATTGTCGGCCAAAGCGGACTCGTATCCCGCCCAGCTCTCCGGCGGCCAGCAGCAGCGCGTCGCGATTGCCCGCGCGCTTGCCATGAAGCCGATGCTGATGCTGTTCGACGAGCCGACCAGCGCGCTCGATCCCGAGCTCGTCGGCGAGGTCTTGGCGGTCATGAAGGAGCTGGCGCGAAGCGGCATGACCATGATGGTCGTGACGCACGAACTCGGCTTCGCACGCGAGGTCGCCGATCGCGTCGTCTACATGGACCAGGGCGCGATCATCGAGCAGGGGCGCGCATCCGATGTCTTGGGCGCGCCGCGCGAAGAGCGCACCAGGGCATTTCTTTCGGCAGTGATCTGAAATGGGGACGTGTTGATGAAGAGACTTTTGGTAGCTGTGGCGCTGTTCGGTGCCATGAGTGTCTCGGCGATGGCCATCGAGCTGCCGGCGGAGATCGCCAAGCGCGGCAGCATCAAGGTGGCGGTGGTGCCGAACTATCCGCCGATGGAGTTCCGCGATCCCGCCACCAACGCGCTGTCGGGCTTCGATATCGACCTCGGCGAGGCGCTCGGGCGCAAGCTTGGCGTCAAGATCGAATGGACCGAGACCAGCTTTGCCGAGTTCATGCCGTCGATTTCGACGGGCCGGGTGGATGCCATTCTGTCCGGCTTCACCGACTATGCGAGCCGGCACGAGATCGCGTCCTTCGTCGATTATTTGCGCAGTGGTCCAAAGTTCTTCGTGCAGCAGTCCCGCGCGTCCGAGTTCAAGGACATGGCGGCGCTATGCGGCAAGAAGGTCGGCGCCAGCCGCCGGACCATGTTTCCGGCTGAGATCGACAAGTGGAGCCAGAAGAATTGCGGCAGCAATTCGATCCAGTTCGTCGGCACCGACGGCTCGGCCGATGCGCGTAACCAGCTCAGGCAGGGCCGTATCGACGCTGCCGTGCAGGGCAACGAAACGCTGCCCTATCTGATGGACCTCGAGCCGGGCACCTATGCGCCGGTCGGCGAGCCCTTCGCGACGCAGTTCACGGGCATCGCGCTGCCGGTCAAGGAAAAGGCGTTGCAGCAGGCGGTGGTCGAGGCGCTCGATGCGCTGATCGCTGACGGCACCTATCGTACCCTGCTTGCCAAGTGGAAACTGAACGACAACGGATTAGAGAAGGCAACCATCAATGCTGGACAGTAAGGCACTCAAGAGCATCCCGCTCGTTCCGGCCAACACCGCGGATCCCGCGCCGGAATACCCGTGGCCGAAGCCGTACAAATCGGCGATGTTCCTCTCCTTCGACGTCGACGCCGAGAGCGCCTGGACCAGCAAGGACGCGGTACATGCGCAGCGGCTCATCACCATGAGCTATGGCGGCTATGAGGCGCGCGTCGGCACGCCGAAACTCCTGGAGCTGCTCGACCAGCTCGATCTCAAGGCGACCTTCTTCGTTACGGGATGGTCGGTCGACGCGCATCCGGCAATGGCGGAATCCATCCTCAAGGCCGGTCACGAGATCGGCCATCACGGCTATCATCACTTGCTGCCTGATCCCGGCGATCCCTGGATCGAGGAGGAGTTGGAACGCGGCTTCGAGGCGCTGAAGCGCCGGCTCGGTGTCAGGCCGACCGGCTATCGCGCGCCTTACGGCGAGTTCACCGAGGAGCTGCGCGTCGCGCTGGTGCGTCATGGCATCGTCTACACGTCCTCCTTCCGTGATGACGTTCGGCCCTATCGCCATCGCCTTGCCGACGGCAAGCCCGGCACGATCGAGCTGCCGGTCACGGCGAGCTATGACGACTGGATGCACGGGCTCTCCGCGCGCTTCAGCCCGCGCTCGATCTTCCCCAAGGAACATGTGCTCTCGATCTGGAAGGACGAGCTCGACGAAACCAGAGACTGGGGCGC
Organism: Bradyrhizobium sp. WSM1253; assembly: GCF_000244935.1. Classification (NCBI taxonomy): domain Bacteria; kingdom Pseudomonadati; phylum Pseudomonadota; class Alphaproteobacteria; order Hyphomicrobiales; family Nitrobacteraceae; genus Bradyrhizobium; species Bradyrhizobium sp. WSM1253. The sequence continues at coordinate 3,362,999 of NZ_JH600073.1, read as the reverse complement.
GATGGTGACGACGGTGCTGCATCCGCAATGCAGCGGCCGTCCGATGCGGCTGCGCCTGCTGCGCGAATTCCTGACCTACGCAAAGTCGTGCCCCGACGTCTGGATCACGACCGGCGAGAAGATCGCGGAAAATTTTCTGCGCCACGAGGCCAGCAACCGCTAGGCAAAGCCATGACCCGTCGTCGCATCCTTGTCATCAACCCCAACTCCTCCGCGTCGGTGACGGCGGCGATCGACGACGCGGTCGCGCCGCTGCGCATCGCCGGTGGGCCCGACATCGAGGTGGTTGGCCTTGCCGAGGGGCCACCGGGCATCAGCTCGCAGCGCGATGCCGACAGCGTCGTGATGCCGCTGGTCAACCGCGTGTCGCGCGACAATGCGGATGCGTTCGTGCTCGCCTGCTTCAGCGATCCCGGCCTGCATGCGGTGCGTGAAGCCGCCGGCGGCCGCCCGGTGATGGGCATCGCCGAGTGCGGCATCTTTCGCGCGCTGATGCTGGGCGAACGTTTCGGAATCATCGCGCTGTCGCCATCGAGCATTCGCCGCCAGCAGCGGATGGTGCGGGTGATGGGCGTCGATAGCCGTTATGCCGGAAGCTGGTCGGTCGGCGCGAGCGCGGCGGAGACGGCAGGCGCGGACATCCGGGGACGGTTGATCGAAGCCGGCCGCGCGCTGGTCACCCAATGCCGCGCCGATGTCGTGGTGATGGGCTGCGCCGGCATGGCTTCGCATCGCGCAGCGATTGCGGAGGCCATCGGCGTTCCCGTGGTCGAGCCGGCCCAACAGGCGGTCGCGGCCGCGATCGGTGCCGTCTTGCTCAACGGATGAGACGCAAGTGATGAGGTCTGGCTTTTCTGACACCGTTCTGGCCGCGCACTGGCTGCAACCTCTCCCGCTTGCGGGAGAGGTCGCGCCGAACGCGCGGGTGAGGGCTCTCTCCTCTTGGGGGTCCTCGCCTGCGGAGGCACCCTCTCCCCAGCCCTCCCCCGCAAGCGGGGGAGGGGGCGCACCGACGCTGCGGCTGGACATCGCGTCACACAGGAGCCACCCGTAATGCCTATCTCTCGCCGCTCGCTCCTTAGGGCCGCAGCCGCTGTGCCGGCCCTGTCATTCCCGGGCATCGTCCGCGCCGAATCCCAGACCACGCTGCGCTTCATTCCCGTGATCGACCTCGCCTTCGTCGACCCCATCTATTCCACGGCACAAGTGTCGCGAAACCACGGCTTCATGGTCTACGACACGCTCTATGGCATGAGCTCCTCCCTGCAAGTCTCGCCGCAGATGCTGTCGGGCCACGCGATCTCCGGTGACCAACTCCAGTGGGATCTGACGTTGCGCGACGGCCTGTTCTGGCACGACGGCGAGCGCGTGCTTGCGCGGGACTGCGTTGCCAGCATTCGCCGCTGGGCCTCGCGCGACGGCTTTGGCGGTGAGCTGATGGAGGCGACCGACGAGTTGTCGGCCGCTGACGACCGCACCATCCGCTTCCGCCTCAAGCGTCCATTCCCGCTGCTGCCGCAGGCGCTCGGCAAGGCCGCGATCAACGCGTGCTTCATGATGCCGGAGCGGCTCGCGAGTCAGGACCCGTTCAAGCCGCTGACCGAAGTGATCGGCAGCGGCCCGTTCCGCTATCTCGCCGACGAGCGCGTGCAGGGTGCGCGCAACGCCTATGCCAGGTTCGAGCGCTATCAGCCGCGCACGGATGGCAAGCCGGATTGGACCGCGGGCCCGAAGATCGTGCATTACGATCGGGTGGTCTGGACCACCACGCCCGATGCCGGCACCGGCGTCGCTGCGTTGCAGACCGGCGAGCAGGACTGGCAGGAGACCACGCCGCACGACCTGCTGCCGATCATCAAGGCTGCCGGCGACATCGAAACGCGCATCCTCGATCCCCGGGGTTATGCCTGTATGCTGCGCCTCAATCATCTTCAGCCGCCGTTCGACAACCCTGCCGTTCGCCGCGCGCTCCTGGGGGCGATCGATCAATCCGCCTTCATGACCGCGGTGGCCGGTACCGACCCGAACTTTCAGGTCTCCCCGATCGGCTATTTCGCGCCGAATACGCCGATGGCGAGCGAGGTTGGCCTCGACGTGTTCCGCGGCCCGCGTGACTACGCCAAGGTGAAGGCCGACCTCAAGGCCGCGGGGTATAATGGCGAGAAGATCGTGGTGCTCGTCCCCACCAACTCACTGGCGCAGAAGCCGCTCGGCGAGATCGCCGTCGATTCCTTGCGCAAGGCCGGCATGAACGTGGAATATGCCGGACTTGATTTCGCCGTGGTGTTGCAGCGCCAGCTCAAGAAGGACCCGATCGGGCAGGGCGGCTGGAGCGCCGCGGTCGGCAACTGGCAGGGCATCGACTGGCTCAATCCGGCCGGCAACACCAACATCCGCGGCGAGGGCAAGGTCGCCGGCTGGTATGCGAGTGAGAAGATGGCCGGCCTGCGCAGCCAATGGCTCGCGGCCTCGGAGCTCGCCGAGCAGCAGCGCATCTGCCGCGAGATCCAGGCGGTGGCTTTCCAGGAAATCCCCTATATTCCGATCGGCCTGTACAAGCAGCCGACTGCCTATCGCAAAACTATCACCGGCATTCTCGACGGCACCGCCGTGTTCTGGAACGTACGCCCCGCATGAGCACCTCAGCAATTTTCGGCAGCTATGTGCTGTCACGCAAGGATGGCGCGCAGGACGTGTTGCGCGACCACTGGGTCCTGATCGAAGGCAAGACCATCGCCGCGGTCACGCGCGACAAGCCGCAGGCTGACGAGGTGCATGACCGCCCCGGCCGCTTCGTGCTGCCGGGCCTGTTGAACTTGCACAATCACTGCTTCTCGGAAGCGGTGGCGCGCAGCCACACCGAGGACGGCAATGGCCGCAAGAACAACCAGAGCATCGTCTACACGGTGCTGCTGCCGCTGACCAAGCGCGGCGCCGATATCTTGTCGGCGGAAGAGCGTATGGCGGTCGCGCGGCTCGGCATTCTTCAACTCCTGAAGGGCGGCGCCACCACGGTGATGGAGCCGTTCCGCAACTCGATTCCGGAGATGTTCGACGCGGCAGAAGAGATGGGCATCCGCTTCTACGGTGCGCCCTATCTGTTTTCGACCTCGGACGCCAAGGCCGGCCCCGATGGCGTCGTGCACTATTCCGGTGATGACGGCACCGCCGACATGGCGACTTGGGATGCGCTCTACCAACGCTGGAACAATCGCGGCGACGGTCGCATCGGCCTTGCGATGAGCCCACACGCCACCGACACCTGCGGCCCCGATCTCTTGAAAGCCTGCGCCACGCGGGCGCGCGAGCTTGGGGTGCCCATCACGACCCATATGGCGCAGAGTCGCGCCGAGGTTGAAACGATCGGCAAACGCTATGGCGGCCGCACGCCGGCGCAATATCTCGACTGGCTGGGCCTGCTGGCGCCCGATCTGATGGCGGCGCACTGCATGTTCAGCACCGACGACGATCTCAAGCTGATGGCCGCGCGCGGTATGACGGTGCTCAACTGCCCGCGCGTGTTCGCGCGCACCGGCGTCACCGCCGCGTTCAGCCGGTTTGCGGAACACGGCGTTCGCACCGTGGTCGGAACCGATGGCTACAACATGGACCTGCTCGGCGAACTCAATGCCGCGTCGTTGATCTCCAAGATCACCTCAGCGCGGGCCGATGTCGCGAACTCACCCGAATTGATCGAGGCGAACACGGCAATCGCCGCCGATGTCATCTATCGGCCTGACCTCGGCCGCATCGAGCCCGGCGCGACCGCCGACCTCACGATCGTCGATCTCACCCATCCGCATCTTCAACCGCTGTTTGACCCGCGCCGCGCGCTGATCGCGCTCGCCAATCGCGCCAATATCGATCAGGTCATGGTCGACGGCCGCATGCTGGTCGATGCTGGCCGTTATCTCGGCGCTGACGAGGCGGCGATCACAGCTGCCGGGACCGCTGCGATCGGCAAGATCTGGGACCTGCCGGAGGCACAGGCCGCGTTTAACGGCTGAGCGTTCTCCTGGGAGCCACGAAGAAGGTGCGCTCCCTCTCCCGCTTGCGGGAGAGGGCAGGGGAGAGGGCTCTCTCCATACTGGGAAACTCCCGATCAGGAGAGAGCCCCAACCCGGCGCTTCGCGCCGACCTCCCCCGCAAGCGGGAGAGGTTGCAGCGAGCCCGTGGCGAAATCGCTTCAACCCAAACGCGTTCTAATCCTCGAACTCCGCCAGCGCCTTGCGCATGGTTTCGACCAGATCCAGCGCCACCGGCGAGGGGCTGCGCTGCGCCGGAAAGACCGCCGAGAATTCGAAGTCGATGCGCGGCAGGAAGCGGCGCACGACGACGCCGCGGGTGGAAAATTCCTGCGCGGTGAAAGGATCGCAGATCGCAACGCCGAGCCCCGACGACACCATGCCGCACATGATCTCCGACAGCGTGGTCTCGACCCTGAGCACGCGGCGGACATCGTGGCGATGGAAGACCTGGTCGACGAGATGCCGGCTCGACGAGCCCGCTGACAACGAGATGAACGTCTCGCCCTCGAAATCGCGCGGTTGCAAAACTTCCTTTTCCGCGAGGCGGTGACCGGTGGGCAGCACTGCAACGCGCGCCGGCGCCGGCAGCTTCTGGCTCGGAAGGCCCGAATGCGCGATCGGCACCTCGGCAAAGCCGACGTCACACTGATTGTTCAGTACCCAGTCGACCACGATCGGCGAGATCACGCCGAAGAAAGCGAGGTTGAGGTTCGGCCGCTCCTTCAGGAAGTGCCCGGTGAGCCGCGGCAAATAGCCATTGGACAATGCTGGAAGTGCCGCGATCCGCAGCGAGCCGGTGCGGCGGCCGCGGATTTCTTCGGCTGCCGCGGTGATGCGTTCGAGGCCGACGAAGGAGCGCTCGACTTCGGTGTAGAGCGCCATGGCCGCAGCGGTCGGCACGAGGCCGGTGCCGCGCCGTTCGAACAGCTCCATCTTCAACAGCGCCTGGAGGTCGCGCAGCAACCGGGAGACCGCCGGCTGCGTCACGGTCATCAGCGCCGCCGCCTCAGTCACGCTGCCGGTCAGCATCGTCGCCCGGAAGGCCTCCACCTGCCGCGAATTGATCCGCGCCATCCTGATTTCCATTCATAACATTTGGGCATGCAGAGGCTGCCATTATTCATTGGACGATGGAAGCCAGAGTTTGCGATCTTTTTCATCAGAGCTGGAGACGGCCCGCTTTTTCGGCAGATTGGAGGGGTTCAAACCTCCGGATCGCGCCAAAACCCGTCGAACAGGGGCCGGAGCCCTGGTCGGACGCGGGATTCGCGCGGAAGGAAATGCGGAAGGTTCAGCCAACGAGACACGTCGGCACGTCACCTCATCCCGGTATGGAGATCGGACCACATGAAGACTTTTCGCCTTCTGACAGCGGTCAGCATCGCGACTCTCATCGCCGCCCCGTCGGTCGCCACGGCCCAGCAAAAGACGCTCTACGTCGCCGGCTATGGCGGCTCGTTCGAGAAGACCATCCGCGACGAGGTGATCCCGGCCTTCGAGAAGGAGAACGGCGTCAAGGTCGAGTACGTGGCCGGCAATTCCACCGACACGCTGGCCAAGCTCCAGGCGCAGAAGGGCAACCAGCAGATCGATGTCGCCATCGTTGACGACGGCCCGATGTACCAGGCGATCCAGCTCGGCTTCTGCGGCAAGCTCGAGGGCTTGCCGGCCGATCTCTATGACACCGCCCGCTTCAAGGACGATCGCGCGGTCGCAATCGGCATCGTCGCCACCGGCCTGATGTATAACACCAAGGTGTTTGCAGAGAAGGGCTGGGCGCCGCCGACCTCCTGGAACGATTTGAAAGACACGAAATACGCCAAGCAGCTCGTGATTCCGCCGATCAACAACACCTATGGCCTCGAAGCGCTGGTGATGCTGTCGAAGATGAATGGCGGCGGCGAGTCCAATGTCGATTCCGGCTTCAAGATCTTCAAGGAGCAGATCAATGCGAACGTGCTCGCTTATGAGCCGTCGCCGGGCAAGATGACCGAGCTGTTTCAGTCCGGCCAGGCCGTGATCGCGGTGTGGGGCACGGGCCGCGTGCAGAGCTTTGCCAATACCGGCTTCCCCGTAGACTTCGTCTATCCGAAGGAGGGGGCCGCGACGCTGCTGACCACCGCCTGTCCGATCACCAAGCCGAACGCCTCGCCGCTTGCGTCCAGCTTCGTCAAGATGCTGCTCGAACCCAAGATCCAGCTCGTGATGCTGAAGGACTACGGCTACGGCCCGGTGCTGAAATCGCTGATCATCCCGCCCGAGCTCGGCAAGATGGCGCCGATCGGCGAGCGCGCCGCAAAGCTGTACAATCCGGATTGGACCGTCATCAACGAGAAGCGCGAGGAATGGACCAAGCGCTGGAATCGCGAGGTCGAACGCTGATCGGTCATACCGGAGACAGTGCGATGGCCTATCTCGAGCTCGAAGGGGTCGCCAAGCAATTCGGAGCGCAGACTGTCGTCGACGACTTCAGTCTCGCCGTCGGGAAGGGGGAGTTCGTCTCCTTTCTCGGCCCCTCCGGCTGCGGCAAGACCACGACCCTGCAGATGATCGCGGGCTTTCTTGATCCGACGCGCGGCACGATCCGCCTGGAGGGCAAGGACCTGACCGCGATCCATCCGGCCAAACGCGGGCTCGGCATCGTGTTCCAGAGCTACGCGCTGTTTCCACACATGACCGCGGCCGAGAATGTCGCCTTCGGCCTCGAGATGCGCAACGTACCGCGTGGCGAACGGACCGAGCGCGTCCGCGCCGCGCTCGCGATGGTCGGGCTTGCCGGCTATGAGGATCGTCACCCGCGCCGCATGTCCGGCGGCCAGCAGCAGCGGGTGGCGCTGGCGCGCGCGCTGGTGATCAAGCCGAGCGTATTGCTGCTCGACGAGCCGCTATCCAATCTCGATGCCAAGCTGCGCGAGGAGATGCAGATCGAGCTGCGCCAGATCCAGCGCACCATCGGCACCACCACGATCCTCGTCACCCACGACCAGAACGAGGCGATGTCGCTGTCCGACCGTATCGTGGTGATGAGCCAGGGCCGGATCGAGCAGATCGGCACGCCGCAGGAGACCTATGAGAAGCCGGCCTCGGCCTTCGTCTCGCAGTTTTTGGGCAAGACCAACGACTTTGCCGCGACGATAGATCGGGCGAGTGCGCCTGCGCGATTGATCGCCGGCTCGTGGAGTGCGCCTGCGCCTGCCGGGCGCAATGGTCCCGTCACCATCAGCATTCGCCCCGAGCGGATCGACTTTGGCGACGCAGGCCTCAGTGCAAAGATCGTCACGCGCATCTTCCAGGGCAATCACTGGCTGTTCCAGTGCGAGAGCGAATGTGGCCCGGCGACCGTGATCCGCCAGAATGACGGCCGGTCGCAGCCGGCCGAAGGCGAGGCAGTTCACCTCACCTGGCGGCCGGAGGACATGGGCGTGAGGGGCGTCGCATGAGCGCTTCCGCCGAGGAACGAAACGCACGCACGCCCTGGGCGCTGACCGCGCCCGCTTTGATGCTGTTCATCGGCGTGCTCCTGATTCCGCTCGCAATGACTGTGATGCTGTCGTTCCACGATTGGGGCCAGTATAAGGGCATCGAGCCGGTCTTCATCCTCAAGAACTGGCACGAGATCGCAACCGATCCCTATTACGCCGAGATGTTCGGGCGGACGTTTCGCATCGCGATCCTGACCACGCTGCTCACCGCGCTGCTCGGTGCACCCGAAGCCTACATCCTCAATCGCATGGGCGGACGCTGGAAGAGCGTTTTCCTGCTGGTCATCCTGGGGCCGCTGCTGATTTCCGTGGTGGCGCGGACGCTCGGCTGGGCGCTGCTGTTCGGCGGTAACAACGGGCTGGTCAACAAGCTGTTGATGTCGGCCGGGCTGATCCGCGCGCCCATCCCCTTCATGTTCACTGAAACCGGGATGGTGGTCGCGCTTGCGCACGTGATGATGCCGTTCATGGTGCTGTCGGTGTGGGCGGCTCTGCAGCGTCTCGACCCGCAGATCGAGAATGCCGCGTTGTCGCTCGGCGCCGGCCCTGTGACCATAATCCGCCGCATCATCATGCCGCAGATCATGCCGGGCGTACTGTCAGGGGCGATCATCGTGTTCTCGCTCTCGGCCAGTGCGTTTGCGACGCCCGCCATCATTGGCGGCCGCCGGCTCAAGGTCGCGGCGACGCTCGCCTATGACGAGTTCCTCAACACGCTGAACTGGCCGCTGGGTGCGGCGGTCGCCACGCTGCTGCTGGCCGCGCTGGTCTTAATCGTCGTCGGCAGCAACGCACTGATCGAGCGTCGTTACGCGGAGGTGTTCCGATGAGCCGGAACGGCCCGCTTGCGCTGATCTTCCACATCGTCTTCGTCATCGTCATGGTGGCACCGATCCTCGTCGTCTGCCTCGTCGCGTTCACGCCAGAAGGCTTCCTGTCGCTGCCGACCAACGGCTTTTCGTTGCGCTGGTTCAGGGCGATCGCCAACTATCCCGAATTCGTCCATGCTTTCTGGGTCAGCCTTGGCCTTGGCGCATTATCGTCGTTCGTCGCGCTATTATTCGCGGTACCGGCGGCGCTCGCGATCGCGCGCTATCGGTTCCGCGGTCGAGATGCGCTCGCGGCCCTCTTTCTCTCGCCGCTGATGATCCCGCATATCGTGCTCGGCATCGCCTTCCTGCGCTTCTTCACGTCGGCGGGCCTCGGCGGCAGCTTTGCCGCGCTGATCATCGCGCATGTCATCATCGTGTTTCCGTTCGCGCTGCGGCTGACGCTTGCGGCGGCGACCGGCATGGATTTGTCGGTCGAGATGGCGGCGGTCTCGCTCGGTGCCGGCGGCTGGACGCTGTTCCGCCGCGTGACGCTGCCGTTGATCCTGCCCGGCGTCATCAGCGGCTGGGCACTCGCCTTCATCCAGTCCTTCGACGATCTCACCATGACCGTCTTCCTCGCGGCACCCGGCACCGAAACATTGCCGGTGCGCATGTTTCTGTACATCCAGGACAACATCGATCCGCTGGTGACGTCGGTCTCGGCCTGCGTGATCGCGATCACCATGACCGCCCTTATTCTGCTCGACCGCTTCTACGGGCTCGACCGCGTGCTCGCCGGCAAGGGCGATACAGGGCGATAGGAGAATCCATGCGAACAGATTACGACGTCGCCGTCGTCGGCGGCGGATTGCTCGGCTCCGCGATTGCGTGGGGCCTGGGAAGGCTCGGCAAGAAGGTGGCCGTGCTCGACGAAGGCGACATCACAAAGCGTGCTTCGCGCGCGAATTTTGCGCTGGTCTGGGTACAGAGCAAAGGGCTTGGCATGCCGGCCTATACCGTTTGGACGGTGCAGGCGTCGCAGGCGTGGAGCCGGCTCGCGTCCGAGCTGAAGCAGCAGACCGGCCTGGATGTCTCTCTTCAGCAGAATGGCGGATTTCATCTCACGCTCGGCGAGGACGAATTCGGCCAGCGCGCTGAGCTGGTCAAGCGCATGCACAACCAGACGGGCGCCGCCGACTACAAGATGGAGATGCTCTCCGCCTCCGAAGTGAAGAAGTCACTGCCGCTGATCGGCCCCGAAGTTTCCGGCGGAAGCTATTGCCCGCTTGACGGTCACGTCAATTCGCTGCGGACCTTTCGTGCGTTCCACACCGGCTTTAGGGCATTCGGCATCGACTATTTTCCGGAGCGTCCGGTCTCGGCGATCAGCAAGAGTGGCGACGAATTCCGCCTGACGACGCCGCAGGGCGAACTCCGTGCCGCCAAGATCGTGCTCGCCGCCGGCAATGCCAACCAGACGCTGGCGCCGATGGTCGGTCTCTACGCCCCGATGGGCCCGACCCGTGGCCAGATCGTAGTGACCGAACGCACCATGCCGTTCCTGCCGCATCCGCTGACAACGATCCGTCAGACCGACGAGGGCACGGTGATGATCGGCGACAGCAAAGAAGACGAGCTCGACGATCGCACGCTGAAGCACTCGATCAGCGCCGTGATGACCGATCGTGCCCAGCGCATGTTCCCGCATCTCGCGCGGCTCAACGTGGTCAGGAGCTGGGCCGGCATTCGCGTCATGCCGCAGGACGGCTTTCCGATCTACGACCAGTCGGAGACGCATCCCGGCGCTTTCGTTGCCTGCTGCCATTCCGGCGTGACGCTCGCCTCCAACCACGCCTTCGAGATCGCACGCATGGTTGCGCAGGGCGCGCTCGAGCCCGAGCTGGTCGGCGCGTTTTCAGCCAGTCGGTTTAGCGCCGCCGGTGCTGCGAACAACAGCGGCTACTAGCGACATTGAAGGAACCAAGATGTTCAAACGATCCGAACAGGACAAGCGGCCGCCAGTGCAGATCTTCGTCGACGGCGTTGCCGTCGCGGCGCGGCAGGGCGATACCGTCTCCGCAGCGCTACTGGCTTCGAACTGCGATGCCCGCCGTTCGACCGCGGTGAGCGGTGCGCCGCGTCTGCCCTATTGCATGATGGGCGTGTGCTTCGACTGCCTCGTCACCATCGACGGCGTCGGCAACCGCCAGGGCTGCCTTGTGCCCGTCGCCGAGGGCATGCAGGTCGAGATCCAGAAGGGCAAGCGGGAGATCGGAAAATGACTGTGGCTCCCAAGCGCGAAGACTACGATGTGGTGGTGGTCGGCACCGGGCCTGCCGGCCTCGCCGCCGCCGCGACATCCGCCGAAGCCGGCCTGTCGACGTTGCTGCTCGACGAGAATATCGGCCCCGGCGGCCAGGTGTTTCGTGCCATCGCCTCGACGCCCGTGACCGACCGCAAACAGCTCGGTGAGGACTATTGGGTCGGTTCCGATCTCGTGCAGGCGCTGCGCGCAGGCAACGCCGAGGTCATTCACCGCGCCACGGTCTGGAGCCTCGACCGCAACCTCGAGATCGCGGTCTCGATCGGCGGCGCCTCGGCCTTCGTCAAGGCGAAACGCGTGATCCTCGCGACCGGCGCGCTGGAGCGGCCATTCCCGATTCCCGGCTGGACGCTGCCGGGCGTGATGACCGCGGGCGCCGCGCAGACGATGTTGAAATCATCGGCCCTGGTGCCGGATGGCCGTACGGTGATCGCAGGACAGGGGCCGCTGCTCTGGCTCCTCGCCGCGCAGATATTGCGTCTCGGCGGCCGCATCGATCGCATTCTCGACACCACCGAGCGCGGCAATTATTTCGCGGCTCTTCCCCACGCCTTCGCTTTCCTGACGTCGCCCTATTTCGCCAAGGGCCTGTCAATGATGCGCGAGGTGAAGGCGAAGGTGCAGGTCGTCTCCGGCGTCACCGAGCTTTCGGCATCTGGCGACGGCCAGCTCGCGAGCGTGAGCTATGTCGCCGGCGGCGAACGCGAGACCGTCCTTGCGGATCTCTTGCTGCTGCACCAGGGCGTCGTGCCCAACGTCAATCTGGCGATGGCGGCCGGAATCGAGCATCGCTGGGATGATCTGCAATTGTGCTGGTCTCCGGTGCTCGATGCCAGCGGCACTTCGTCGGTCGCGGGCATTGCGATCGCCGGCGACGGTGCCGGCATCGGCGGCGCGAACGCAGCCGTGGTGCGCGGCCGCATCGCGGCGCGCGCGGCAGTGGAGGCGTTGGCGCCTGCGGCGGCGACAAAGCTTGCGACGATGGCGACGCTCCGCGCCGATCTCGCCAAGGCCGAGCGTGGCCGCGTTTTCCTGGACACGCTGTTCCGTCCGGCGCAGCAGTTTCGCATTCCCGCGGGCGACACCATCGTCTGTCGCTGCGAGGAGGTCACCGCAAAGGATATTCTCGACGCCGTCGCGATCGGCGCGACCGGGCCGAACCAGCTCAAGGCCTATCGCCGCACCGGCATGGGTCCGTGCCAGGGTCGGCTCTGCGGCCTCACCGTCACCGAGCTGATGGCGCAGGCACGAGGCAAGAGCCCGCAGGAGATCGGCTATTACCGGCTGCGCGCGCCGGTCAAGCCGATCACGCTCGCCGAGCTTGCCGCGGTTCCAAAGAGCGAAGACGACATCAAGGCGGTGGTGCGCGGATGACTAAAAACGTGGATGCGATCGTCGTCGGCGGCGGCATCCACGGGTGCTCGACTGCGCTGCATCTGTGTCTTGCCGGCCTGAAGCCGGTGCTGATCGAGAAGGACTATGCCGGCCGGCACGCCTCCGGCGTCAACGCCGGCGGCGTGCGCCAGCTTGCGCGGCACATCCCCGAAATCCCGCTTTCGATCCGCTCGATGGGAATCTGGGAGAAGATCACCGATCTCCTCGACGACGATTGCAGCTTCGAGAGCTATGGCCAGGTTCTCGTCGCAGAGAACGAGGAGGAACTCGCGGCCTGCCGTGCACGTGTGGCCGAGCTCAACGCGCTCGGCTTCACCCATGAGGAGCTGATCGATGCGGCCGAGCTGCGGCGCCTCGTGCCTGCGGTCGCCGAGACCTGTCCCGGCGGCGTGGTCTCGCGCCGCGACGGTGCAGCCAATCCCGCGCAGGCGACGACGGCGTTCCGGCGCAAGGCCGGGCAGCTCGGTGCGACCGTGCGCGAGGGCATTGCCGCCACGAACATCCGGCACACCGATGGCCTCTGGCATGTCGATGTCGGCGCCGAGAGCTTTGCCGCGCCCGTGCTCGTCAATGCCGCCGGCGCCTGGGCCGGGACCATCGCAGCCGCGCTCGGTGAGCCCGTTCCGGTCGAGACAGTTGCGCCGATGCTGATGATCACCTCGCGCGTGCCGCATTTCATCGACCCGGTCGTGATCCTGCGCGGTCGCAAACTGTCATTCAAGCAATTCAGGAACGGCACGGTGCTGATCGGCGGCGGCCATCTGGCAACGCCGTACCGAGATCGCAACGAGACCGTGCTGGACTGGAAGAGCCTCGCGACGAGCGCCCGCACCGTGTTCGAGCTGTTCCCGGTCATGCGCGACGCGACGATCATGCGGGCCTGGGCCGGCATCGAGGCCAAGACCAAGGACGATCTGCCCGTGTTCGGACCGAGCAGCCGCCACAAGGGCCTCTATCACCAGTTCGGCTTCTCGCTCCACGGTTTCCAGCTCGGCCCCGGCGCGGGCGCCGTCATGGCGGAGCTGATTGTCAATGGCGGCACCCAGACCCGCATCGGCGATCTCGGCATCGACCGTTTCCATCCCTCCACGCTCTAGCAACAAGAGGACATCATGAGCATCACCCGCAGCATCCGCACGCCCATCATGCACCGCGCCGTCGAAGCCAACGGCTTCGTCTTCATTGGCGGCACCATCGCCGACGACACCTCGGTGTCGATGGGCGAGCAGACCCGCAACATCCTCGGCAAGATCGCGGGCTATCTGAAGGAAGCGGGCACCGACAAGTCGCGCGTTGTGAGCACCTCGATCTTTGTCACGGATCTTTCCAAGAAGAAGGAGATGGACGCGGTCTGGACCGAGTTCTTCGGCGACAATCTGCCGACCCGTGCCACCGTCGGCGTCGCCGATCTCGGCGGCAGCGCGCTGATCGAGGTCGTGGTCACCGCGCTCAAGGGCTGATCGCGCAGGCCGGCGGGCACGTCAGCACTCCCGCGCGCTGTCGTCCCTGCGAGCCTCGCCTTGATCTCGCGCTTCGATGGGACTAGTTAGAAGCTCCTCAAACAGGATATTCGAGAGCCATGGATTTTACCCCGACCGCAAAGCCGACCTGCCTTGCTCACGGGGAATTCCATGCCTGCTTCAATCATCCTGTCCAACCTGTCGCTGTCCACGCCTGACGGCCGCTCTCTTTTTTCCAATATCGATCTGACGTTCGGCGCCGAGCGGACCGGCCTCGTCGGCCGCAACGGCGTCGGGAAGACGACGCTGCTTGCAGCGATTTTGCGCGAGCACATCCCCCAGTCGGGGCGCATTGCCGTCAATGGAACTGTCGGTCTGCTGCGGCAGGATGTCCAGCCGCTTGCGGGCGCGAAGGTGATCGATCTGTTCGTTGTGCGAGCCGCGCTCGATCTCCTTCGCCGTGCCGCGCGCGGGGATGCCTCGGCTGAGGAGGTCACCGAGGTCGATTGGACCCTCGAAACGCGGCTTGCATCCGCCCTTGCGCGCATCGGGTTCGATGTCGCTCCGGAGCTCGAGCTCGGCAGCCTGTCGGGCGGCCAGGTCACGCGGGTTCGTCTCGCCGCGCTGATCTTTGCGGAGCCGGATTTCCTGCTGCTCGACGAGCCCACCAACAATCTCGATCGGGAGGGGCGCAAGGCCGTGATCGATTTCCTTGCGTCCTGGCGCGGTGGGGCGATTGTCGTCAGCCACGATCGGAGCCTGCTCGAAACCATGGATGCGATTGTCGAGCTGACGTCGCTCGGAGCCGCGCGATACGGCGGCAATTGGAGCAGTTATTGCGAGCAGAAAGCTGCCGCGCTCGCGGCTGTCGGGCACGACCTCGCGCATGCCGAGAGGCGGCTGTCCGCGATCGAGGGGAAGACGCAGGAGGCTGCGGAGAGGAAAGCGCGCAAGGACAGCGGCGGTAAGAAGAAACGCACCAAGGGCGACATGCCGCGCATCCTGGCCGGCGCGCGCAAGGACCGTAGCGAAGACACCGGCGGCAAGAACGCGCGGATCGCCGAGCGGCGGCGTGCGGATGCGCTTGAGGCCGTCGATAGGGCGCGGCGCCGCATCGAGATTCTTCAGCCGCTGTCGGTGAAGCTGCCCTCGACTCAGCTGCCGGCCGGCAGGGAGGTAGTCTGGCTCGATTGTGTCAGTGCCGGCTATCGGCCGGACCGGGAAGTCTTGCGCGAGCTATCGCTCGCGATCGTCGGTCCGGAGCGCTTGGCAATTGTCGGGCCCAACGGTTCCGGCAAGACGACGCTGCTGAAACTCATCGCTGGCGAACTACGTCCGCTCTCCGGCACCGTGCGGGTCAGGCCCGACCTTGCGCTGTTCGATCAGAAGGTCAGCCTGCTCGATCCCGCGGTCTCTATCCTGGACAATTTCAGGCGCTTCCATCCGAAGGCGGGTGCAAATGAATGCCATGCCGCGCTGGCCCGGTTCATGTTTCGCGCCGATGCCGCCTTGCAGATCGTAGGACATTTGAGCGGCGGGCAGATGTTTCGCGCCGGCCTCGCCTGCGTGCTGGGCGGAGCGATGCCGCCGTCCTTGCTGATCCTCGACGAGCCGACCAATCATTTGGACATTGAGGCAATCGAAGCCGTCGAAGCGGGCTTGAGGGCCTATGACGGCGCGCTGCTCGTCGTCAGTCATGACGAGGCGTTCTTGCAGGCGATCGGGATCACGCGCAGGGTCGAACTGGCCGGCTAAGTCCGCTGCCCATCGTTGATTAACAAAAACCCGACGCCCTGCCCCCAGCGCGTCGGGTGAAAAAAATGACTATCAATCCGTGATCCCAACGCAGCAGTTGTGACTCGCGTTGCGCCAATTTACCACTCCGGGAAACTACCGCGTTGGAACCGGACTCCGCCAAACCTGCGCGGCTTAGGAGGCGGCGCTGCCGCCCGGTTCAAGCGCCTCACCCATCTCCAGCGGATGGGCCATGGCGTCGTGCAGCGCATCACGGTCGAGCTCGCCTTCGGAGATGCTGATGACGACGCAGGCGACACCGTTACCGATCAGATTGGTGAGCGCGCGGCACTCGCTCATGAACTTGTCGATGCCGACCAGGATCGCGATCGACTGGATCGGGATGTCCGGCACGATCGAGAGCGTTGCCGCGAGCGTGATGAAGCCCGCCCCGGTCACGCCCGAGGCGCCCTTCGAGGTGATCATGGCGATGCCGAGAATGCCGAGCTCCTGCCAGATGGTCAGATGGGTATTGGTCGCCTGCGCCAGGAATAGCGTCGCCAGCGTCATGTAGATGTTGGTGCCGTCGAGGTTGAAGCTGTAGCCGGTTGGAATGACGAGGCCGACCACCGAACGCGAGGCGCCGAGATGCTCCATCTTCTGGATCATCTGCGGCAGCACCGTCTCCGACGACGAGGTGCCGAGCACGATCAGGAGCTCGTCCTTGATGTAGGCGATGAAGCGCAGGATCGAGAAGCCGGCGAGCCTTGCGATCGCCCCCAGCACGACCAGCACGAACAGCATGCTGGTGAGATAGAACGTACCGATCAGGGCGGCCAGGTTGAGCAGCGAACCGAGGCCGTAAGCGCCGACGGTGAAGGCCATCGCGCCGAACGCCCCGATCGGGGCGACGCGCACGATGATGCGGATGATGCCGAAGAACATCTTTGCGGCCTTGTCGATCGCTTCCGCAATGGGCTCGCCGGCCTTGCCGAGAAAGGCGATGGCGAAGCCCGACAGGATCGAGATCAGCAGCACCTGCAACAGATCGCCGCGTGCGATGGCGCCCAGATAGCTGTCGGGGATGATCGCCATCAGATGGGCGACGATGCCTTCTTCCTTGGCCTTGGTGACGTAGGTCGCCACCGATTTCGGGTCGATCGTGGCGGGATCGATATTGAAGCCATGTCCGGGCTGGAGCACCTCGCCGACCAGCAGGCCGACCGCGAGCGCCACGGTCGAGACGGTCTCGAAATAGATCAGCGACTTCAGCCCGACCCGGCCGACGCGCTTGAGGTCGCCCATCGAGGAGATGCCGTGCACCACCGTGCAGAAGATCACCGGCGCGATCATCATCTTGATCAGCGCGATGAAACCGTCACCGAGCGGCTTCAGGGCCTTGCCGAGATCGGGATAGAAATAGCCGACGAGCACCCCGAGCACGATCGCGATCAGCACCTGGATGTAGAGGATCTTGTACCAGGGCTGGTGCCGCCGGTGGATGGCTGGCTGGATCGCGATCTGTGTCATAGAATAGGCCCCGGAACGTATTGATCTTGTTTGATTTGCATCATGTGATGGCCGCTGCAGAAGCGACAATCACATTTTTGTCTGTTCGCACGAAGATCGGTCGCTGCACCGCAACTGGGGGGAACATGCCGATTGCAACGGGCTCCGACGAGCGAGCGCAAGGCTATTTCCCGCATTGGACTCTGAAGTCCTCCGGCGTGATCATGCCCGAGGAGCGGCTGCCGCTTGGCCAGACCGTGGTCTCCGGTCTCCAGCATTGCGTCGCAATGTCGGGCTCGACGATCATCGCGCCGCTGCTGATGGGGTTCGATCCCAATGTTGCGGTGCTGTTTTCCGGCATCGGCACGCTGATCTTCTTCGTCATCGTCGCGGGGCGCGTGCCGAGCTATCTCGGCTCGAGCTTCGCGTTCATCGCGGTCGTGATCGCCGCGACCGGTTACGTTGGGCACGGGCCGAACCCGAACCTGTCGGTTGCGCTTGGCGGCATCGTCGGAGCCGGCGTCCTCTACGGCGTGATCGCGCTGATCGTGATGTGGTCGGGGGTTGGCTGGATCGAGAAGCTGTTGCCGCCGGCCGTCACCGGCGCCGTGGTCGCCGCGATCGGCCTTAATCTCGCGCCGGTGGCGGTGAAGGCCGTGAGCGCCAATGCGTTCGACACGGGAATCGGGCTCGCGACCGTTCTGATCATCGGCGTGGTTGCCGTTGGCGCGCCTGGCCTGTGGCGCCGCCTGCCGATCATTCTCGGCGCGATCGGCGGATATCTTTTGTACCTGCTGTTCGCGAACGGCTTTGGCTTCGGCAAGCCGATCGACTTCACGCAAGTTTCGGCCGCGCCGTGGATCGGCCTGCCGAGTTTTACCACGCCGACCTTCCAGACCGATGCGATCGTTCTGATCGCGCCGGTCGCGATCATCCTCGTCGCCGAGAACCTCGGTCACATCAAGGCAGTCGGCGCCATGACGGGCCGGAGCCTCGATGACTATCTCGGCCGCGCCTTGCTCGCCGACAGCCTCGCGACCATCGTGGCGGCCTGCGGCGGCGGCACCGGCGTTACCACCTATGCTGAAAACATCGGCGTCATGGCGGCGACGAAGGTCTATTCGACCTTGCTGTTTGCCTTCGCGGCCCTGGTGTCGATCGTGCTCGGCTTCTCGCCGAAGTTCGGCGCGCTGGTCCTGTCGATCCCGGGCCCTGTCATCGGTGGACTCTCGATCGTGCTGTTCGGATTGATCGCCGCGATGGCCGGCCGGATCTGGGTCGAGAACAAGGTCGACTTCTCAAGTCCGGCAAACCTGATCACCGTCGCGGTCGCGCTCACCGCAGGCGCCGGAGACCTCACGCTCAAATTCGGTGCCTTCACCATCGGCGGGATCGGCACCGCAACCTTTGGCGCCATCATCCTGTACCAAATTTTGACATCGCCATTCGCGCGCCGCGCTGAATGAATCGCAGCGATGCGCTGAGGGATGGAACAAAAGGCCGGTTCCGTCGCTGATCAGGGCATCCCGGAGAGAACCCATGCCACAAACCGATCGCTCGACCTCGTTTCACTCGCGTCTTGTCGGCCAGTACGCGCTGGTGACCGGCGCCTCCCAAGGCATTGGCCGTGCCGTCGCAATCCGGCTCGCGCAGGAAGGTGCGACCGTCGCCATCAACTATGTCGATCACCCTGAAAAGGCCGAGGAGACGCTCGCGCTGGCACGGACGGCATCGAGCGATCGGGGCCACGGCAGGCTCGATCATGCAATCGTCAAGGCCGACGTGAGCAATGAGCAGGAGGTCGCGGCGATGTTCGAGATGGTTTTGGCGCGCTGGAAGCGCCTCGACTGCCTCGTCAACAATGCCGGCTTCCAGCGGGAATCGCCGAGCGAGTCGCTCGACATCGAAACCTATCGCCGCATCATCGACGTCAATCTCAACGGCGCCGTATTCTGCGCCCAGAAGGCGCTCGCGCATTTCGTGGCGCGCGGCGCAGGCGGCAGCATCATCAATTGCTCCAGCGTGCACCAGATCATCCCGAAACCCGGCTATCTCGCTTATTCCATCAGCAAGGGCGGCATGGCCAATCTGACGCGCACGCTGGCGCTGGAATTCGCGAGCCGTGGCATTCGCGTCAATGCGGTAGGTCCCGGCGCGATCGACACCCCGATCAACGCGGCCTGGACCGGCGATCCGGAAAAGCGCAGTGTGGTCACCAGCCACATTCCGCTCGGCCGCGTCGGCACGCCGGAAGAGATCGCGGCCGTGTTCGCCTTCCTCGCCTCCGATGAAGCCAGCTACATCACCGGCCAGACCATCTACGCCTGTGGAGGTCTGACGCTGTTTCCCGAGTTTCGCGACAACTGGGCGAGCTAGCGGGCGTCCTGGCCCATCTGGCAACCGAGCGCAGCAGACTACATCTGCGCCATGACAAATCATCCGCTCCGCGATTTCGTCGGCCGGCACGAAAATCTGTTCGTGCTGACCGGCGCCGGCTGCAGCACCAATTCGGGCATTCCCGATTATCGCGACAGTCACGGCAATTGGAAGCGGACCCAGCCCGTGAACTTCCAGGCTTTCATGTCGGAAGAGCATACGCGTCGGCGCTATTGGGCGCGCAGCCTGATCGGCTGGCGGCGGTTCGGCCAGGCGAGGCCGAACGATGCGCATCACGCGCTTGCCCGGCTCGAGGCGAGCGGGCGTTGCGGAATGCTGCTGACCCAGAACGTCGACCGGCTGCATCAATCCGCCGGCCACCGCCAGGTGATCGACCTGCATGGCCGGCTCGATCTGGTCCGCTGCATGGGCTGCGGAGCGAAGACGCCGCGGAGCGAATTCCAGGAGATGCTCGGCGGCGCCAATGCGGAATGGTTGACGCTCGATGCCGCCGATGCACCCGACGGTGATGCGGACCTGGAGCATGCGGATTTTTCGTCATTCAAGGTGCCTCCTTGCGAAGCCTGCGGCGGCATTCTCAAGCCCGATGTCGTATTCTTCGGCGAGAACGTCCCGCGCGACGTGGTCGCTACCGCGCAGGATCATCTGGCGCAGGCCGACGCCATGCTCATCGTCGGCTCGTCACTGATGGTCTATTCCGGCTTCCGCTTCGTGCAGGCTGCCGCGCACCGGCAAATCCCGATCGCTGCGGTCAATCTCGGACGCACCCGCGCCGATGATCTCCTTACGCTGAAGGTCGAGGAGCGCTGCGAAGCGGCGCTTGCATTCCTGCTCTGATGGCGCGGGCTGCGAACACGCCTTGCCTATTGCATGGGTGCCAAGCAGAATAGCTGGACACAGCATGTTCCTGTCATCCATGGCATGGAAATTGCTGCGCTTTTGTCCTCAGTCTTGACGATCAGCACGGAGAATTTGGAATGCTTGAGGGAGCCGAGGTGCGGCTTGCCGTTGATATCGGTGGCACGTTCACCGACATCGTGCTGGACGTGGGCGAGGTGCGCAAGACGCGCAAATTGCTGACGACACCGCAGCGGCCGGAAGAGGCGGTGCTGGACGGCATGCGACTCATTCTCGCTGATGCGCGCGCCCATATCAGCGACATCGACGTCTTCATTCACGGCACGACGCTCGCGACCAATGCCATCATCGAGCGTCGCGGCGCCAAGACGGCGTTGATCGCGACCGAGGGCTTTCGCGACGTGCTCGATATCGGCACCGAGAGCCGCTACGACCAGTATGACCTCAGCATCGACAAGCCCAAGCCGCTGGCGCCGCGATCCCTGCGCTTCACCGTGCCCGAGCGTATCGACGCCCACGGTGCCGTCCGCCTCCCGCTGGACGAAGCGGCGGTGCGTGCGCTCGCGCCACGATTGCGCGCGCTGAATGTCGAGAGCGTCGCGGTCGCCTTCCTGCACTCCTACGCCAATCCCGAGCACGAGCGCCGCACGGCCGCGATCATCAGCGAGGAGATGCCCGGCATTTCCGTGACCGTGTCTTCCGCGGTGTGCCCGGAGATCCGCGAATATGAGCGCACATCGACTGCGGTGGCCAACGCCTATGTGCAGCCCCTGATCGATGGTTATCTCGCCCGCATGTCCGACGCCTTGCAGGTCGAGCAGTACCGCGGCGCGATCTATCTCGTCACCTCCGGCGGCGGTGTCACCTCGATCGAGACGGCGCGGCGCTTTCCGGTGCGCCTTGTCGAATCCGGTCCCGCCGGCGGCGCCATTTTCGCGGCGCAGATCGCGGCGCGTCTCGGCGAGAGCAAGGTGCTGTCCTTCGACATGGGCGGCACCACGGCCAAGATCTGCCTGATCGAAAAATACCAGCCCGAGACCTCGCGCGTGTTCGAGGTCGATCGCGCCGCGCGCTTCCTGAAAGGTTCTGGTCTGCCGGTGCGGATTCCCGTGATCGAGATGGTCGAGATCGGCGCCGGCGGCGGCTCGATCGCCCATGTCGACGCGATGAAGCGCGTCACGGTCGGCCCCGAGAGTGCCTCCTCGGAGCCCGGACCCGCCTGCTACGGCCGCGGCGGCCTGCGCCCCGCCGTGACGGATGCCGACGTTGCGCTCGGCCTGATCGACCCCGACGCTTTTGCGGGTGGAACGATCAAGCTCGACCCTGAGCTCTCGAAGCGGGCGCTGCTGCGCGCCGTGGGCGAGCCGCTGGGCCTGTCGGCGGAGACTGCGGCCTATGCCGTGCACGAGGTCGTCTGCGAGAACATGGCGAGTGCGGCCCGCGTGCATGCGGTCGAGCGCGGCGAGATTGTCGGTCAGCATACGCTGATCGCCTTCGGGGGCGCGGCACCGCTGCATGCGGCGCGCGTCGCCGAAAAGATCGGCGTCTCCCGCGTGATCGTCCCTTCCAATGCCGGCGTCGGCTCGGCCGTTGGCTTCCTTGCGGCTCCGATCGCCTACGAGCTGGTGCGCAGCCGTCATGTCCGGCTCGACGATTTCGACACCGATGGTGTTTCCGACCTGCTCCAGGAGATGGTGACCGAAGCGCGTACGCTGGTCGAGACGGGTGCGGCCGGTGCGCCGGTGCGCGAGCGCCGCGCCGCCTTCATGCGCTATGTCGGCCAGGGCCATGAGATCTCGATCGAACTGCCGAACCGCCGGTTGGCGACGGCCGACCTGGCCGGACTGCGCCAGAAGTTCGAGGCGGATTATGCGGCGATGTTCGAGCGGTCGATCCCGGGTGCGGCAATCGAGGTGTTGAGCTGGTCCGTGCTCGCGACGACCGAGGCGCGCAATCCGGCTATGGTCGCGGCCGTTACGCGCAAGCCCGCCGGGAAGGCGACCGGCAGCCGCAAGTTCTTCGATGGTAGGGCAGGGGAGGTGATCGAGATCCCGCTCTATCGCCGTGAAGACATGGCACCGGGCGCGACGATTGCAGGTCCCGCGGTGATCGCGGAGGACGAGACCTCGACGTTCGTCTCTAACAGTTTTGATGCCCATATCGATGGTGCTGGCAGCATCGTCATGGAACGGAAGGCGGCCTGATCATGAGCAAGGCAAGCGGCGCGAGCCTGATCGACCTTCAGATCATGTGGCACCGGCTGATCGCCGTGGTCGAGGAGCAGGCGCAGGTGCTGCTCCGCACCGCCTTCAGCCCGATCGTGCGCGAATGCGGTGACCTTTCGGCCGGCGTGTTCGACCTCAAGGGCCGGATGCTGGCGCAGGCGGTGACCGGCACGCCCGGCCACGTCAACTCGATGGCGGAATCGGTCAAGCACTTCATCGCCCACTTTCCGATCGAGACGATGAAGGAGGGCGACGCTTACATCACCAACGATCCCTGGATGGGCACCGGCCATCTCAACGATTTCGTCGTCACCACGCCCTGCTTCAAGGACGGCAAGCCGGTGGCGCTGTTTTCCTGCACCAGCCATCTCATGGACATCGGCGGCATCGGCTTCGGGCCTGATGCCACCGACGTGTTCATGGAGGGGCTCTACATCCCCATGCTGAAGCTGATCGACCGGGGCGTCGTCAACGAGACGCTGATGGCGATGATCCGCACCAACACGCGGCTGCCGATCGACACCGAGGGCGACACCTACTCGCTTGCCGGCTGCAACGACGTCGGCTGCGAGCGCCTGGTCGAGATGATGACCGAGTTCGGCATCGACACGCTCGACGCACTCGGCGACTACATTTGCGACCGCTCGCGCGAGGCCGTGCTGGCTGAGATCGCCAAGCTGCCGAAGGGCACCTGGCGCAACACCATGGTGGTCGACGGCTATGATGCGCCGGTCTCGCTTGAGGCGACGCTGACCATCTCGGACGCGGGCATTCACGTCGATTTCGACGGCACCTCGGCCGCGTCCAGGTTCGGCATCAACGTGCCTCTGTCCTACACCATCGCCTACACCGTGTTCGGTCTCGGCTGCGTCGTCGCCTCGCAGATCCCGAACAATGCCGGCTCGCTCTCGCCGCTGACGGTGTCGGCTCCCCCTGGCGCAATCCTCAATGCGCCGAAGCCGGCGCCGGTCGCCTCGCGCCATATCATCGGCCAGATGCTGCCCGACGTCGTGTTCGGCTGCCTGCGCCAGATCATTCCCGAGCGCGTGCCCGCGGAAGGCACCTCGTGCCTGTGGAATCTCAATGTGCGCGGACAGACCCGCTCGGGCGCCGGCGGCAATTACGGGTTCTCGATGGCGGTGACCTCCAATGGCGGCACCGGCGCGCGCTTCGCGAAGGATGGGCTGTCCGCGACCGCCTATCCCAGCGGTGTGCGCGGCACGCCGGTCGAGATCGCCGAGACGCAGACGCCGCTGATCTTCTGGCGCAAGGAA
The DNA here is from genome assembly GCF_000244935.1 of Bradyrhizobium sp. WSM1253. Taxonomy (NCBI): domain Bacteria; kingdom Pseudomonadati; phylum Pseudomonadota; class Alphaproteobacteria; order Hyphomicrobiales; family Nitrobacteraceae; genus Bradyrhizobium; species Bradyrhizobium sp. WSM1253. Next base: position 3,339,502 of record NZ_JH600073.1, on the reverse strand, counting down.
CTGCGGCCGGATTCCGGCGGGGCAGGGCGCACCCGCGGCGGCCTCGGCCAGATCATCGAGGTCGGCAGCGGCGTCGATGCGCCGTTCGACATTCTGGCGGCGTTCGACCGCATCGATCATCCGCCACGCGGCCGCGATGGCGGCAAGAACGGCGAGGCCGGCTATGTCGGCCTGAAGTCCGGCAAGAAGCTGCGTGGAAAAGGCTTTCAGCAGGTGCCGCCAGACGATCGGCTGGTGGTGCTCACACCAGGCGGCGCCGGCATCGGCGATCCCAGGGAGCGCGCGCCGACAGCCGTCAACGACGACATCGAAAGCGGCCTCGTGTCGGCCGACAACGCGGTTGCAGTTTATGGGCATACGCGATGACGCTTCAGGCGTCGTGCGCGTAGCAAACGGAGGGGCCTAATGATCACGCGACGGAATTTTACAGCGGGCGCAGCGACACTGCTCGCAGCCGGCCACATTTCGACCCGCGCGCGAGCTGCGACGGTGAGCTGGGACATGTCGACGGTATGGCCCGACGGCAATTTCCACACCCAGAACGCGTTTGCCTTCGCCGACGAGGTGAAGAAGCAGAGCGGCGGTTCGGTCGCGATCACCGTGAAGGCCGGCGGACAGCTCGGCTTCAAGGGCCCCGAGCATCTGCGCGCCGTGCGCGACGGCCTGGTGCCGCTTGCCGACGTCCTCAACATCCAGCAGGTCGGCGACGAGCCCTTCATGGGCGTCGAAAGCATTCCCTTTCTCTGCGGCTCCATGGACGAATTGAAGGTGCTGCACAAATATGTGCGGCCCGAATACGAGAAGGTCGCCGCGCGCAACAACCAGAAGATCCTCTACATCGTGCCCTGGCCGACGCAGTATCTGCACCTCAAGGTCAAGGTCGCCGATGTCGACGGCTTGAAGAACATCAAGATCCGCGTGCCCGACAAGAACGCCGTCGACATGCTGGCCGTGGTCGGCATGGCGCCGGTGATGATTCCCTGGGGCGAGACCATCCCGGCGCTGGCGTCGGGCGCAGTCTCCGGCGTATCGACCTCGGCGGTGTCGGGCGTCGACGGAAAATTCTGGGAATTCTTGAAATACATCTACCCGACCAATCACGTCTGGTCGTCGCAGATGCTCACCGTCAACCTCGATTCCTGGAAGGCGCTGAGTGCCGATCAGCAACAGCTCGTCGTGGGCATTGCCGCCAAGATGGAGCCGGGCTTCTGGGCGAACTCGCTCAAGGCCGACGTCGACAGCCTCAACCGGCTCAAGGAAGGCGGCATGGAGGTGGTGCCGGTCTCGGAGGCCATGATCACGGACATTCGCGCCAAAACCGCGCCGCAGCTTGACGCTTTCGTCAAGCGCGTGCCGGCGGCCGACAAGCCGGTGCGGGCCTATCTCGCCGAAATGAAGCGCTGAGGACGGGCCGTGGTCAGCGTTTCGCCCGCAGCTCCGCACAGTCTTAACGCAGCGGCGCCGGCGCCGCTGCGCATCCTGCTCGACGGCATCGATCGTCTTGGCCGGCTGGACGGCTGGATCGGCGGCGGCTGCCTCTTGATGCTGACGCTGCTGATGCTGTGCGAGGTCGCAACGCGCTTCCTCTCGAACTTCCTGCCGTTCTTTCCGCCCACGATCTCGATCGCGTGGGAGTATTCCTCCTATCTGATGGCGGCGTCCTTCACCTTCGGCGCAGCCATGACCCTGCGTGTTGGCGGCCATATCCGTGTCGTGCTGCTGCTGAAGAACGTCCCGGCCCCCTTTCAGCGCGCGATCGAAATCCTGTCGGCCGCCGCCGGCTTCGCCTTCATGGCCTTCCTGACATCGTCGATGGCGAAGTTCGCCTTCGGCGCCTATGTGCGCGGCCAGGTTTCGACCTCGAGCGACACCCCGCTGTGGTTTCCGCAGGCCGTCGTCGCCTTCGGCATGCTGCTGCTGACGCTCCAGTTCCTGGCGCGCGCGATCCAGGCCGTGCTCGGCCTGCCGCTGGAGGATCATCGCATGAAGGCCTCGCCCGTCGAATGATCGCCCTCGCGCCAGCGGACACCGGATTCCATGACCATTGAAGTCGTCGCTCTCTTCGCGATCCTGTTTGCGCTTCTAGCCTGCGGCGTCTGGATCGGCCTGACGCTTGCGCTCACTGCGACGCTGCTGCTGGCGATGTTCCGCTCGATCCCGCTCGACAAGCTGCTGCCGCAATACGCCTGGAACATCTTGACGACGCAGGAATTGCTGGCGTTGCCACTGTTCATCCTGATGGGCGAGTTGCTGTTTCGCACCCGGTTGTCACGTTCGCTGTTCCAGGGGCTCGCGCCCTGGGCAGGGCTTCTGCCGGGTCGTCTTCTGCATGTGAACGTGATCGGCTGCACCATCTTCGCGGCGATCTCCGGCTCGTCGGCGGCGACGACGCAGGTGATCGGCCGCATGTCGCTCAACGAACTCACACGCCGCGGCTATTCCCGCGACATCGCGATCGGCTCGCTCGCCGGCGCCGGCACGCTCGGCTTTTTGATCCCGCCGTCCAACATCATGATCATCTATGGCGTGCTCGGCGACGTTTCTATTCTCAAGCTCTTTACCGCCGGCGTGCTGCCCGGCCTCCTGCTGGCGGCCACCTTCATGGGATGGGTGATGCTGCACACGACGTTCAACCGCACGCTGGTGCCGGAGTCCGAGGCAAAGCTCTCGCAGGTGCCGTGGCGCGAACGTTTTGCGGCGCTGAAGGACCTTGCGCCGGCGCTGTTCCTGATCGCCTGCGTGCTCGGCTCGATGTATGGCGGGCTGGCCACGCCGTCGGAGGCCGCCGCGGTCGGCGTGCTCGGCGCGGCACTGGTCGCCTGGGCGCAGGGCTCGATGTCGCAGCAGGTGATCCGCGACGTGCTGATCGGCTCGATCGTGACCTGCTCGATGATCGCACTGATCGTGCTCGGCGCCTCGATCCTCGGCAACGCCGCGGCCTTCCTCGGAATCCCGCAGGCGGTCGCCGCCTTCGTGAAAGGCTTGGGGCTATCGCCCTTCATGCTGATCGTGGTTCTGATTATCTTCTACCTGATCCTCGGCTGCTTCCTCGACGGCTTCTCGATGATCGTGATGACGCTGCCGATCGTGCTGCCGATCGTGAAGGGCGCGGGCTTCGACGAGATCTGGTTCGGCATCTTCCTCGTGCTCGCCGTCGAGATGGCCCAGATCACGCCGCCGGTTGGTTTCAACCTGTTCGTGATCCAGGGCTTGACCGACGACGGCCTCGGCTACATCGCGCGGGTCACGATGCCGTACCTGCTCATCATGGTCGGCTTCGTTCTGCTGCTGACGCTCTGGCCCGGCATCGTCACGATCCTCCCGAGGGTGCTGTACGGATAGATTGCGCCGCCCCGGCCGCTCAGCCGGGACGGCGCCTCAATCGTCAAAGCTTACGCCGCGGCCTTCTTCCGCGCCTGCTCGGCCTTGTACAGCTCGAACTCTTCCGCGATCGCCTTGGCGATCGACGGCCGTTGACGCAGGCGTTCGTAATAGGCCTTCACATTTGGCCATTTCGCGAGCTCGATCGGCGGTGTCGCCATGGTCCAGTTGATGACCGTGATGAGATAGGCGTCGGCAACGCTGAAATGGTCGAGCAGGAAGTCGCGCCCCTTCAGGTAATTGTCGAGATAGTCCAGCCGCGACAGGTTCTTCTCCAGCGCATACGCTTTCGTTTCCTGCGGCGCCTTGCGGTCGAGCACCGGGATGAACAGGCCCTTGTGCAGTTCGGTGCCGATGAAGCAGAGCCATTGATGCAGCCGCGTGCGATCGATGCCCGCTGCAGCGCCGAGGCCCGATTGCGGGAAGCGGTCGGCGATGTATTGCAGGATCGCGGCGTTTTCGGTCAGCACCACGCCCTCGTCGGTGCGCAGTGTCGGCACGAGGCCGATCGGATTCACGGTTCGGAAGTCAGTGCCGTCGCTCAGCACTGTCTTGGTCGGCGGATCGACTTCGAGATAATTGGCTTCGGCGCCGGCTTCATACAGCGCGACGCGGCTCGCCATCGAACAGGCGAGCGGCGAGAAATAAAGATCCATCTTGAGCCTCCTTGGGCAATTCTTCGATGTGACATTCGGAGTGTCGCTCAACCCGGCCAGATTGATTTTTGTACTGTCTTGCATATTATGGAGGCGGTCAAGGATTAAATTGCGAAATGGTACAAAAATCGAAGCCGCCAACTGCTGCCACGGAGCCTAAACGCCGCGGCCGTCCGCGCGCTTATGAACCCGACATCGCGCTTGGCAAGGCGCTCGACCTGTTCCGCACGCAGGGTTTCGCGGCGACCTCGCTCGACGATCTCAGCGAGGCCACCGGCATGAATCGCCCGAGCCTCTACGGCGCCTTCGGCGACAAGCGCGAGCTCTACATCAAGAGCTATCAGCGCTACCGCGAGGACGCGCGCGCATCGATGGTGGAGATCTTTCGCCAGGAGATGCCCGTGCGCCGGCGGCTGGAGCGTATCTTCGCCTCCGCGCTGAACATCTATCTCTCCGGCGAGACCGGCCCGCGCGGCTGCTTCACCGTGGTCACGGCGGCCTCCGAGGCGGTCGGCGATCCCGACATCCGCGCCATGGTGCTGGATGGCCTGTCTGAGCTCGACAAGGCATTTGCGAGTTGCTTCCGCCGCGCCAAGGAGAAAGGCGAGTTGCCCGACAGCGCCGATCCCGCCGTGCTGGCGCAGCTCGCTTCAGCGACCGTGCACTCAATTGCCATCCGCTCCCGCGCCCGCGTATCGCGGAAGGAGCTCGAGGCGATCGTGAAGGGGGCGATCGACATGATGGTAGGAGGAAAGAGCTAGGCGGTTGCGTGCGGCGAGCTATCTCCCAAACGTCGTCCTGGCGAAAGCCAGGACCCATAGCCACCGAGTCTGGTTTGGCGAAGATTCGGAGTTCCCGCCGTCGCGCCGCAGCTCCAGGACGACATTGAGTTTGTAGCCCCGCCTACGCCGCGCGAATATGCGCCAGGAAACGATCCACCTCATCGCGCAGCCGCTGCGATTGTTTCGACAGCTCGATCGCCGAGCCCAGGACTTCCTCCGCCGCTGTTCCCGTCGCGGCGATGCCGGCGGTGACGCCCGCGATGTTTTGCGAGACCTCGCCGGTGCGGGCGGCCGCCTGCTGGACGTTCTGCGCGATCTCCTGCGTCGCGGTGCCCTGCTGGCCGACGGCGGCGGCAATCGCGGCGGAGATCTCGTCGACTTCCTGGATCGTTGCGCAGATCGATTGGATGCCGTCCACTGCGCCGGTGGTCTCGCCTTGTACCGCCGTCACCTGGGCGCCGATCTCCTCGGTCGCCTTGGCGGTCTGGGTTGCCAGCGCCTTCACCTCGGAGGCAACCACCGCAAAGCCGCGGCCGGCTTCGCCCGCGCGCGCCGCCTCGATCGTCGCATTGAGTGCCAGCAGATTGGTTTGCTCGGCGATGCCGCTGATGAAGGAGACGACGTCGCCGATTTTCTGCGCAGCGTCGGCCAGACTCTGCACGCGCTCGTTCGACCGTCGCCCGTCGCTCGCAGCTTTGCCGACTACCGCGGTCGCGTGCGCAAGGCGCCGGCTGATCTCGGCCATCGACGACGACAGCTCTTCCGCGGCGGCAGCGACCGTCTGCACATTTTCCGAGGCGAGCGCCGAGGCCGACGACACCGTGCCGGTCTGCTGCCGCGATCGCTCGACGATATCAGACATCGAGCGCGCGGTGTTCTCCATCTCGACCGCGGCCGAGGAGACCGTGGTGACGACGTCGCGGATGCTGGCTTCGAAATTGTCGGCGAGAGCGGCGAAGGCGCGCCGTTTCTCCGCTTCGGATTGCGCCTTGGTGTCGGCCTGTTCGGTCTGGAGCCGGTTGAAGTTGACGGCGTTGTCGCGGAACACCGCGACAGCCTTGACCATCGCGCCGACCTCGTCATTCGCTTTGCCGACGGGGACGGTGACATCGAGGTGTCCGTCGGCCAGCTCGCGCATCACGGTGGTGATGGAGATGATCGGACGGGAGATGCTGCGGGCGATGAGATAGCCGACGATGGCGGCGAGCACGAGCCCGAGCGCGGCGATGCCGAATGCCAGCAGCCAGGCTCGGTCGGCGGAGGCCACATAGTCGGCATTGTCCATCACCAGTTCGACCGCGCCGAGGGACTTACCGGAAAAATCCCTGATCGGTCCGAGCAGCGCGGCCACTGGCGTGGTGTCGAGCTTGGCCTGTCGTATCGTGAAGTCGCCGCCGGCGGCGCGGCCGTAATCGGCCGCATCGAAGAAGCTCTTGCCCTTCAGCGTGCCGCCGAACAGCTTGAAGCCGCCGCCGTCCGCGAGATGGAAGGCGATGTCGACATGGCGGTTGGTCTTGAAGTCGTCCAGGAAGGACTGGCCGAAGGTCAGGCCAAACTCCACCGAGCCGAGATGCTTGCCGGCTTGCGCGATCGGCACCACGCCGCGGATACCGAGCCCGGCCAAGCCGCCCTCGAGGCCGACCACGACCTTGTGCTCCTGGTTGGCCATGATCACGGTCCTGCGGAAGCCCGAGAGGTCGTCGCCAAATTTAGCAGGCTGGTGTACGCGCAGGAACGAGGTCGCGGGCGCCACATGGAACTGGAACTGTTCGATGCCGTACTCCGATTTGGTCGCGGCAAACACCGGCCCGAACAGGCCGATCAAAGCGTTGCGATCCTGTTTGGCCATCGCGTCCTGCGTCGCCGGTATTGCGGCGACGACGGCGCTCATGGCGGCGGCACGCTGGGATTCCTCGGCAATTCGCGACTGGAGCGCGTCGTAATGGCTGCGCAGCTCGCGCTGATCGGCGCGGTCGATGATGCCGGAAATGATCCACATCGCCCCGAGCACGGCGAACAGGGCGGTCGCCGCCGCCGTCACCGCCAGCGCAACCGTGATCCGCATCCTGAGGCCGAGCGTGAAGCGCATGTCCGACTCGTTCGTTGAGCGTTGATTAACAACGCCTATCAACTTCTCGCTAAGAGAGGGTGAACGGGATACCGGCCGACGATCAGTGATTTTACGGGCTCGATGGCACGTGAGGTCTCAATACCCCCGCGCCCGGTCCACCACGTTCTCCAGCACGCCACCGGCCTCGAACCGCGCGATCTGCTCGGCGACATAGGCCGAGATCGCGTCAGCGTCGGTGTCGGCGGCGTTGTGCGGGGTCAGCAGCACCTTGGGATGGGTCCAGAACCGGCTGTCCGCCGGCTGCGGCTCCTGCACGAAGACGTCGAGCGAGGCGGCGCCCAGCGTGCCGTCGTCGAGGCAGGCCAGGATGTCGGCTTCGTTCTGAAGGCCGCCGCGGCCGGCGTTGATCAGCACGGGCGCACCGAGCGGGCTTTTGCGGTTGAGCTTGGTGAAGACATCGCGGTTGAGGATGCCGTGTGTATCAGGCGTCAGCGGCAACAGGCTGACGAGGATATCGGTCGTGCGCAGGAATGCATCGATCTGCCCGGCGCCATGGAAGCATTCGACGCCCGCGATGGTGCGCGGGCTGCGGCTCCAGCCGGCGACGCGGAAACCAAGCCGCCGCAGCACATCGGCCGCGTCGGCGCCGAGCGTGCCCAGTCCCATGACACCGACCGTGACGGCGCTCGCCGGCCATTGATAGGTCGGCTCCCAGCGCTTTTCGCGCTGCGACTGGCGCAGATAAAGCTCCTGGCGGTGGTGCATCAGCACGTGCTGCACGACGTATTCGGTCATGCGGCCAGTCAGATCGGGCACGGCGACACGCACCAGCGGCACGTTCGGCAGGCTCTTGTCCGCCATCAGCGCATCGACGCCGGCGCCGAGATTGAAGATCGCCCGCAGATTGGGGAAGGAGCCGAGGTCGCCCGGCACCGGCTTCCACACCGCGGCATAGTGCACCTCGGCCGGATCGAGCCCGGCATCGGGCAGCAGCACGACGCGGCGGCCGCCGCAGACCGCGTCGAACCGGGCCTTCCAGCGCTCCGGCAGCCAGTTTTGCTGCGTGCTGTTGATCAGGACGGCCAGTGTGCCTACGGTCATTCGAGTGCCTCTATAGGTTCCGCTTTTGAGGGCCCTCCTTGGCACGATCTTCCGGATTTTTCTTGCAAATTTTTTCCGCAGCCCTGTCGGGGCGAGGCATATTGGATCGTCTTCAAAACAAGAGGTCAGGGAAGGTACTGCCCATGCTTTATGCGATCCTTTGCTATCACGACGAGGACTTCGTCGGCTCCTGGAGCAAGGACCAGGACGAAGCCGTGATGAAGAAGCTCGCCGTGGTGCAAGAGAAGCTCACGAGCCAAGGCCGGCTCGGTCCGGTGGCGCGGTTGCTGCCGACCACCGCGGCCGCGACGTTGCGTAAAGAGGACCCGCCGCTGGTGCTCGACGGCCCCTACGCGGAGACCAAGGAGCAGTTGCTCGGCTTCTATATCGTCGATTGCAAAAACCTCGACGAGGCGCTCGACGTTGCGCGCGACCTCGGCGCCGCCAATCCCGGCGGCGCCTATGAAGTGCGGCCCGTGGGCGTGTTCAGGCCCGGAGGAAATCTGACGTGAGCGAGGCCGATACCGCCTGGATCGAGACCGCGCTGACCTCGGCGCGCCCCCAGGCGGTCGGCGCGCTGCTGCGCTATTTCCGCGATCTCGACACCGCCGAGGAGGCATTCCAGAACGCCTGCCTGCGCGCGCTGAAGACATGGCCGCAGAACGGGCCGCCGCGGGATCCCGCGGCCTGGCTGATCATGGTCGGCCGCAACGTTGCGATCGACGAGGTGCGCCGCACCCGCAAGCAGCAGCCGCTGCCGGAGGACGACCAGGCGATCTCCGATCTCGACGACGCCGAGGGCGCGCTCGCGGAGCGGCTCGACGGCTCGCACTACCGCGATGACATTCTGCGGCTGATGTTCATCTGCTGCCATCCAGGGCTGCCGGCGACGCAGCAGATCGCGCTGGCGCTCCGTATCGTCTGCGGCCTGACCGTGAAGCAGATCGCGCGCGCCTTCCTGGTGTCGGAAGCGGCGATGGAGCAGCGCATCACGCGTGCCAAGGCCAAGGTCGCGGAGGCCGGGACGCCGTTTGAAACGCCGGGCGCGGTCGAGCGCGCGGAGCGGCTCGCCGTTGTCGCCGCGATGATCTATTTGATCTTCAACGAGGGCTATTCGGCGAGCGGCGACACCGCCGAAATCAGGAAGCCGCTGTGCGAAGAAGCGATCCGGCTGGCGCGGCTGCTGTTGCGGCTGTTCCAGAGCGAGCCGGAGATCATGGGGCTCACGGCGCTCATCTTGTTGCAGCATGCGCGCAGTGCCTCGCGCTTTGCCGCGGATGGTTCGCTGATCCTGCTGGATGACCAGGATCGTTCGCTGTGGAACGGCACCATGATCGCGGAAGGCCTCGCGCTGATCGACAAGGCGATACGCCATCGCCGCAGCGGGCCCTACCAGATCCAGGCCGCGATCGCCGCGCTGCATGCCCGCGCGGCGACGCCCGAGGAGACCGACTGGGCGCAGATCGACCTGCTCTATGGCGCGCTGGAGGTGGTGCAGCCCTCGCCGGTGGTGACGCTCAACCGCGCGGTCGCGGTTTCCAAGGTGCGCGGACCGCAAGCCGCGCTCGACCTGATCGAGCCGCTGGCGCCAAAGCTTGCCAACTACTTCCATTTCTACGGCGTGCGCGGCGCCTTCCTGATGCAGCTTGGCCGCAACGACGAAGCCCGCATCGCCTTCGACCGCGCCATCGCCCTCGCCAACACGTCCGCAGAAGCCGCTCACATCCGCATGCATCTCGATCGCCTGATCCGCGACAGCCAGCCGAACGGCGCAAATGGCGGCGCCAGGCAGGGCGCGAAGGTCGAAGGCGCCAAGGTGAAGTAGGGAGCGCCTGCTTCGGGCATCGCAAAAATTTTCGCTTCGCCTTGTCGGGCCCGGTCCCCTCCCTTCGTCCTAGGAGCGTATCCAGGGAGCCATTCATGCTGAAAGCCATTGCCATCATCGCCGTCGTGCTCGCTATCGGACTCGCGGGTGTCCTCGTCTTCGCATTGACGAAATCCGGCACCTTCCGCGTCGAACGCAGCCTCGCCGTGAAGGCGCCCGCCGATGCGATCTATCCGCTGGTCGCCGACTTCCATCGCTGGACCGCCTGGTCACCTTACGAGGGCCGGGACCCCGCGATGAAGCGCAGCTTCGGCGGAACTGCGCCGGGCAAGGGCGCGACCTATGCCTGGGACGGGAACAACAATGTCGGCGCCGGCCATATGGAGATCCTCGAGGCGAGTGCGCCGTCAAAACTCCGGATCAAGCTCGACTTCGAGCGGCCTTTCGAAGGCCACAACACCGCCGAGTTCACCTTTGTGCCGCAAGGCGATGCCACACTGGTCACGTGGGCGATGTCCGGTCCGGCGCCGTTCCTGTCCAAGGTCATGCAGGTGTTCATCAACATGGACAACATGATCGGCAAGGATTTCGAGGCGGGCTTGGCCAGCCTGAAGAAGCTCACCGAGAAGTAGCGCCGTCACCCCGAATGAAAGCAAAACGGAGAGAAACGATGCTCAATCCCTATCTGTTCTATCAGGACACCTGCGAAGCGGCGTTCAACTACTACGCCAAGGTCTTGGGCGGCAAGATCGATGCGATGATGCGCGCCTCGGATGCGCCGCCGGAGGTGCCCGCCACGCCCGGCCGCGAGAAGATCATTATGCATGCGCGGATGTCGCTGCCAGACGGCAGCGTCCTGATGGCCTCCGACGCACCAGGCGAGCATTTTCACAAGCCGCAGGGCTTTTCGATCTCGCTCACGGTCGCGGATCCCGCGGACGGCGAGCGCAAGTTCAACGCGCTGGCCGACGGCGGCACCGTCACCATGCCCTTCAGCAAGACTTTCTGGGCCAAGGGTTTTGGCATGTGCGTCGACAAGTTCGGCATTCCCTGGATGGTGAACTGCCCGGCCGAGGGAATGTGACAGCCGCGATCGCTTGACGCGCCAAGCGGCGATCCCCTCTCCCTGACGATGCGGAGAGGGGCGCGCATGAGACGTTGCGTGATGTGCCGATCGACCGCATGCCGCCTCAGCGGATCGATCCGGTCACGTCATTGCTCGGTGGTTGGGAGGAGGGAACGCAGCGCGGGCAGATCACGAGCTTTGTCCCGAGCTGCTTGTCATTCTCCGCTTCGATTTCGTCATGGATTGCCCACCACGCCGCGGAGTACGGGCGCAAGGTGCCGAGGACTCTTTCTCGCTCCTGATTCGGATCACTCGCCGCGGGAGCTTGGGTCGCCACGCGACGCTTGATGACGTAGGGACGGTTCGGATCCTGACCGAGGCCGTCCCATGCGATCGGACGGCGTTCCTGAGCAGGCGCGACCACGCATCCCATGAGCGTTGCGCAAAACGTGAGCAAGACAAAGCCGTGTCGCATCATGCCGAACCCTTGGGTGTTGTATGCGACGCGCCAAATTCGCTTGCCGAAGCTTGCGTCGCACCGCTCAAATGGAACCTAAGGGAAACGCCTGGCCGACACGGCCGAATATGAATTTTAGTGTCGCACCACATTGCGAGAGCAGTGAGGCCGCTTCGTGAAATGATGCGGACCGCATCGCACAACAACTGGCGCAATATTAGGCTGTGAACTCCGGGGCAGAATCGTTATTTATTTCGTCATAAACTCTAAAAACTGGGGCGGGCGGACTTGGAAGGGGAGCGACCGATGGCGGCGGCGCTGCAGATCAACTTTGCACTTTGGGGTATGCTCATCTGCGCGAGCATGGAATTGACCCAGCTGATCCAGAGTTTTTATTAGGCCTCACGAAGCAGGTGACCGGCGCGATTTGGCGGGCGCTTGCGTCCGCTGATCGTCACCGGCAGCGCGGATAGATCGCGGCGAGGTCGCGTCCCTTCAACAGAAGCAACCGCGACGAGAGGCCGCCGCGGCGGCTGATCCAGTCGCGCACCGGGCCGGGATAGGCCGCAAGCACCGCATCGGATGCTTCCGGCTCGGCGTAGAAGCGTCCGCGCCGGTCGACCGAGCGCGCCGCATGAAAGCCAAGCACGGCACGCTTGGTGACGCATATCCGCTCGCCCGGCACGATGCTCAGCACCAGCGTGCAGGCGGACAGGCAGGGACCGTCGATCACCACGCGCTCGCCGCTCTCGCGCACTTTCTCGAACAAATCGAGGAACGGCCCGACCTGTCCACCGGGCGACTGGATGATGCGGATTTCGGCCAAGGCAGGCGTGGCGGCGAGCAGCGCGGATACGAGCATCAAAGCCCTGAGGAAGGTGACGCGTCGCATGAAGCCTCCGCGAATTCGAGTCCGTAGGATTGGCCGACGAGAAGAGGTGGGTGACGCTTCGCTAGGCCAACCTACGCCGTGCCTACCCGTTCCGCCGTTCGCCGCGCAGCGTCGGCAGGCCGATGCCCGCCGCATCGAAGCCGCCATCGACGGCCAAAATTTGTCCGGTGATGTAGCTGGATCGTTCCGAGCACAGGAAGTAGATCGCTTCGGCGAGTTCCTCTTCCAGGCCGTAGCGGTTGAGCGGGATGGCGTCGTGGTAGTCGGCGCGGATCTCCCTGGTGTGCACCTGCTTCGCCATCGCGGTGTCGACCGGTCCCGGTGCGACCGCGTTGACGCGGATGTTGAAGGACGCAAGCTCGACCGCGAGCTGCTTGGTGAGGTGCGCGAGGCCCGCCTTGCTGGTGCCGTAGGCCGAGCGCAGCGTCGAGGCGCGCACCGCCGAGATCGAGGTGATGTTGACGATGGCGCCGCCATTGCCGTCGCGCATCAGCGGCACCGCCGCCTTGGTGCAGAGAAACGGGCCGGTGAGGTTGACCTCGAGCACGCGCCGCCAATCGGTCTCCGACGTCTCCATCAGCGGCGCGAACACGGCAATGCCGGCATTGTTGACGAGCGCGTCGAGCCGGCCGAACCGCCTTTCGACCGACATCATCGCGGCGGCAACCGCGGCTGCGTCCGAGACGTCGCAGGTCAGCGCCAGCGTGGCCTCGTCCCGGCCGATCTCGGCGACCGCGCGGCCGAGCAGCTCGCCCTCGATGTCGAGCAACGCAACCCGCCAGCCCTCGGTCAAAAACTTCTTCGCGGTCGCAAGCCCGATGCCACGCGCGGCTCCGGTGACGAGGGCAACGCGGTGCGGGGTAGGGGGCATTGGCTGATCGGTCCTTATGAAAGATCGCGCGAGCGCGAGCCTCTTTTACTTCGCTTTCGTTCCGACGAGGAAGGCCTTAACTCGAAGCCACGATGTCGGGACGGTCCTCGATGGATCGTCTTCCAGGGGATCATTGCCAGGGAGACCCGGAATGTCCAACGATCACGAGCGCCTGATTCGAGACCTTTTCGCCGCATATCTCGACAACGACCGGCAACGGGTCGCCGACGCGTTGGCGGACGATTTCCGCTTCACCAGCCCGTTCGACGAGGACCTCGACAAGGCGGCCTATTTCGAGCGTTGCTGGAGGGACACCGGCTGGATTGCGCGGCACGACATCGAGCGGATTGTCGTCCAAGGTGACGAGGCCTTCGTCACCTATCTCTGCCTGGCGACAGATGGCAGGAGCTTTCGCAACACCGAGTTCTTCACCTTCGCCGGCGGCAAGGTTCGCCGCATCGAGGTTTATTTCGGCGCTGCCCGGCAGGACGGGCGTTTCCTGCCGCAGGCGCGCTAAATAATTGTCGCCACGCTGTCGGTTCCGTCAGGGTTCGCTCGTCTTGGGTAAGGGCGACTAAGCAAGCAAGGAACCTCCATGCGATTCATGATGCTGATGATCCCGCTCGGCTACGAGACCGCAGCGCCCGACGTTCAGCTCGATCCCGAGCGGGTCGCTGCGATGATGCGCTACAACGAGGTGCTGAACGACGCCGGCGTGCTGATCACGCTCGACGGCCTGCACCCGCCCTCGATGGGCGCGCGCGTCTCGTTTGCGGCCGGCAAGCCCATCGTGACCGATGGCCCGTTCGCCGAGGCCAAGGAGGTCCTGGGCGGGTACTGGATGATCGAGGTTGCATCGCGTGCCGAGGCGATCGCCTGGGCCAGGCGGTGTCCGGCCGCACCGAACGAAATCATCGAGATCCGTCAGGTGCAGGAGATGAGCGACTTTCCGCCTGACGTGCAGGAGGCCGCCGCCGGTTTCGGCGACCTCAAGAAATAGCCGCAGCTTTGTCTATCCATCAGCAAAGGAGAGAACCGATGAGCACCGATACCTATCTCGCCGTTTTCCTCGGCAGCAAGACCAGCTCCAAATGGGCCGCATGGGATGCGATGCCCGAGGCCGAGCGCAAGGCGAAGGAGCAGGAGGGCATGGCGGCCTGGAAGGGCTGGGTCGAAAAGCACCAAGGCGCGATCCAGGCCATGGGCGGGCCGCTCGGCAAGACCAAGAAGGTCGACGGCAAGGGCCTCGCCGACATCGCCAACGAGATGGGCGCCTTCACCGTGGTGCGTGCGGCCTCGCACGAAGCCGCGGCGAAGATGTTCGAAAACCACCCGCACTTCACGATCTTCCCCGGCGAACGCGTCGAGATCATGCCGGTGCTGCCGATCCCTGGCGGCTAGGGCTTCGGCCGCTGCCCCGGACCGGGGAGAATACGGGCTGATCAACCCGTCGCCGCTAGTGACCTTCCTGCCCAGCTCATGTAAAGGTCGTTCACATGAGCTGGCGCAAGGAGACGCGCCGCGCCGAGCGCGGCTATCACCACGGCAATCTGAAGGAAGCCCTGCTGCAGGCCGCCCTTGGATTGATCGCCGAGAAGGGCGCGGCCGGCTTCACCTTTGCCGATGCCGCGCGCATGGCCGGCGTCAGTGCGGCGGCACCGTACCGGCATTTTCGCGACCGTGACGAACTGCTGTCCTCGATCGCGCAGCGCGGTTTCGAGCAGTTCGAATCGCGCCTGACCGCGGCCTGGGACGACGGACGGCCCGACACCGTCACGGCGTTCGAGCGTGTCGGCAGGGCCTATCTCGCCTTCGCCCGCGAGGAGCCCGCGTTCTACAACGCGATGTTCGAATCGGGCGTGCCGGTGGATGTCAATCCGGCGCTACAGGCCGCTAGCGAGCGTGCTTTCAACGTCATTCGTGCCGCGGCGGAGCGGCTTGCCGCGCTGGCGCCGCCGGGCACGCCGCGGCCTCCGGCGATGATGATGGCGCTGCACATCTGGTCGATGGCGCATGGCGTGGCCTCGCTGTTCTCCCGCGGCGATGCCGCGCGTCGAAAGCTGCCGATGTCGCCGGACGAGCTGCTCGAAGCCGAGGTGCTGATTTATCTCCGCGGTCTCGGCTTCCCGACCGATCGCCGTCCTCCGGCGAAAAGCGCCGAGCCGCCGCCGGTGCCACCGGAGGCATCCTCCGGTTCCGGCGTGCCGCCCGGTGGTCCCTGGGGCAAGCCGAAATAAAGTTACCCAAATAATTGCCTCGCCCTGTCAGGCGGTCGGCTTGACAAAATCGCGGGATGATCTACCTATGTAAATGTTATTTACATTCACAACGGCGCTGATGCCGTCATGGAGAGGGAAATGGCCTACACCGCTGATGTCAATCGATGGCGCGGCCCTTCGGACCAACACTACGAGCGCCCCCACATGCTCAACACGCCTTGGCATCCCGGCTGGATCGCCGTGACCATCCTCGGCTTCATCATCTGGTGGCCGATCGGACTTGCCCTTCTCTTTTTCACACTCGGGAGCAGAAGAATGTCGTGCTGGAGCAACCAGGATCGCTGGCAGAACAAGATGGAGCGGATGCAGTACAAGATGGACCGTATGCGCGGCCGCATGGAGCGCCACGGTTTCGGCTTTGGCTTCGGCCCGCCCTCGAGCGGCAACCGCGCCTTTGACGAGTACCGCACCGAGACATTGCAGCGGCTCGAGGAAGAGCAGGTCGAGTTCAAGAACTTCCTCGACCGTCTGCGTCACGCCAAGGACAAGGAAGAGTTCGACCAGTTCATGGCGCAACACAAGACGCGCCCGACCCCGCCGCCGACCGACCAGCAGCAGGGTTGATCTCAAGGTTGATCTCGAGACTGACGCTTCTCAAAGCCGTCAGGCGCATGCCCCCAAAGTCCTGATGGCCCCAAGCCGCCCGCCTGCGCAACCCGCAGGCGGGCGGTTTGTTTTTGGGAATGCGCGGCAGGCCGCCGCGACCGTCTGGAAATGTCCTGGCCTGGAAAGTCTTGGCCTGGAGAGACTTGGTCAGCGCGCCGTGGCGAGCTGCGCGCGAACCGACTCCAGGAAGTGTTCGTAGGCGTAGTCCACGATCTCGTTGAGTGATCGCGTTCGCGCGAACATCGCCTTGGCCTCGGTGAGAAACTCCTCGCGGGTGGGAATCTTCGGCAAATGCAGATGGGTCAGTGCATCGACGCCTTCATGCGCGCGACTGAGGATGTCGTGCAGCGTCGGCAGTTGCAACTGGGCCAAATCGGCTCGGCGTAGCGCCGACGAGATCGCGTGCGCCAGGGTCTGCGCATCGAACCGTCCGGCAAGCTCGCGGGCCGCCCGGTTGATGACGCGTGCGCCGAGCGGCTGCTCGTTGCGCAGCACCTGCTCGGGCGGCGACTTCATGTTCCAGACGATGCCGAACCAGGACAGCACCTTCAGGATGTAATAGGTGATGTCGATCTCCCACCAGCGAAAACCCTGCCGCACGCTGCTCTGGTAGGCGTGATGATTGTTGTGCCAGCCCTCACCGAGGGTGAATAAGGCCAGCAGCCAATTGTTGCGGGAATCATCGCCGGTCACGTACCGCTTGCGTCCATGCACGTGGGCGAGGGAATTGATACAGAAGGTCGCGTGATAGACCAGCACGGTGCTCCACAGGAAGCCGACGACGAGACCGGACCATCCGCCAACCAGGAAGCAGAGCGCAGCCAGCGTCACGGCCGGCAGGAGTTCCAGGCGATGCAGCCACATCAGCTCCGGATAGGCGGCGAAATCGCCGACCTTCACGAGGTCGGTGCCATCGTGCTCCCGGTAAAAAATCCAGCCGAGATGGCTATAGAGGAAGCCTCGGTGACGCGGCGAATGCACGTCGTCCTCGGTATCGGAATGCAGATGATGATGTCGATGCTTGGCCGCCCACCACAAAACGCTTTTTTGCGCGGTGCTTTGCGCAAGCCAGGCCAGGATGAACTGAAACACCCGGCCGGTCGCAAAAGCCCGATGGGAGAAATAGCGGTGGTAGCCCGCTCCGATCGCAAACATGCGCACGACATACAGCGAGGCGCAGATCGCGACGGCCTGCCAGGTAATGCCGGTCCAGATGGCGGCAACGCAGCCGAGATGAACCAGCAGGAACGGCAGGGCGGAGGGATACATGATGTCGTCGTGTTGGTCGTCGGCGGGGGCGTTGGGCGACATGTATTGGCGTGACCTTGGATGACAGAGATTCGAGTTTCGCTTCGGCAGCATTGAGGGCCGCTGTGTACGAAAAACCCGGCGATGGCGGACCACCGCGGGGTCTTGAACGAGGTGCTTGGACAACCCTGGCCCAAGGCGGCCGCACGCGGCAAAGTCAACCTGAGGCCATAGCTTCGACCGCGAACTCGACGGCCTATATATGATCCAGGCCGCTTGGCATGCAAGCTCGTAGCGTCACGGGGTGCGTGGCGCGCGGGCTGCCGACGGTTTATATCCGACAGTGAAAAGGAAGCGTCAAAATACCGCAGGCAGCAACGATGGCGGAAGCGGCGATGACGGCGAGCGAGGCCCTCTGGCAGGAGATCCGCGACGAGGCGCAGCGCGCAGCGGCAGCCGACCCCATATTCGGCAAGGCTCTTGTCGGACTCATCCTCGTCCATGACGATTTTACCGCCGCACTGTCCGATCTGATCGGACGCCGGCTTGGCGACAGCGCGGCCGAACGCGAGCGCTTCACGACGTTTTCCCGCGACGCCTTCCATGGCCAGCCGGATCTGATCGAGGTGGCCGGCTGCGACTTACAAGCCATTGTTCTCCGCGATGCCGCCATCACCGGACTGTTGGCGCCGCTGCTGCATTTCAAGGGCTACGTCGCCTTGCAGGCATGGCGCGTCTCGAACTGGCTCTGGCATCACGACTATCGCGACGCGGCGCTGCTGTTTCAGAACGAGGCCTCCAACGTCCTGCAGGTCAGCATTCATCCGGCGGCGAGCTTGGGATCATCGGTGTATCTCGACCACGCCACCGGCATCGTGATCGGTGCAGATGTGGCGATCGGCGACGACGCCACCATCCTTCAGAACGTCAGCATCGGTCGTGGCACGGAACTGCCGGCGCGCTCGCCTCGCATCGGTCGCGGCGTCTTCATCGGCTCCGGCGCCACAATTCTCGGCAACGTCAGGATCGGCGCTTGTGCGAAGATCGGCGCCGACACCGTCGTGACGAGCGACGTGCCCCCGGGCTGCACCGCAATCGGCAATCCGGCGCGGCTGACCAATTGCCCCGAACCCGCCTCGGCGGCCTGACTCGCCCTCACGTCATCAAGCGACGTACTCCTCGTTCAGGCGGCGCGGCGGCGGCTCTCGCCACCATGATGCGGGGTGACCGGTTCCGAACTGGTCTGGCCCGGCGCGTCCAGCACCGCGACATGATGCCGGTAGACCATTTCCCAGCCTTTCCATCCCGTGAACAGGAGGATGCCGACCACAATCAGCGAGAGCACCACGCCCCACGGTTTGACCGCAGCCTCCGCGCCTTGCGCGTAGCGGAGGTAGAAATTGATCGCAGCCAGCACCACCGCCACGAGATTGCCGATCATGTGATACCAGGCATCGTTGAGGCTGCGGATACGGGCGTCGCTGAAGAAGTCGGTGAATCCTGCCACGGCAGCAACGAGCGCCATGACGATGCCGGCGCCGATCAGCCACATGGCAGCTCTGGCCCAGAAGCCGTCGCCGGTTCCGATGAAGGCGAGATCGGCGATGGGCGCGCCGACCAGGAAGGCGACGGGGAACGGGATGATCATGGGGTGGAGCGGATGATCGCCGATGGCGGCGGTCGTCTTGGGGTTGACGCTCATGGCAAAACCTCGCGAGAAGTGATTTTCCAGACAATTTTTCGGGCGAGGGCTGGTTCCTCCAACGTGATGTCAGCAACAGCCGGGGCCGGCAGCTTGCCAACCGCCTGCGCCCGCTCGCTTTCCGGCAGCCAAATCCGCCCGCGGTAACCCAGCATTAACCATCGCCGGGCTCTGGTAATTGCGGACAATCGCGCCCAAAGCCGGAAGTCTGAGCCTTGGGGGCGGGCCCATAGTTTTGACATCTTGGCAGGGAATGCAGGCGGCTGGCTTTGGAAGAGCCCTGCACCCCAGAAAGACAAGGCTTTGAGCGGGCTTGCCGGCCGCGCCGGTTCTAGCGCGGCTATTGGGGAACCGGCGGCCATTTGCTGGCCGGGACATTAGATCGGGACATCAGGTAACGATCGCCTTGAGAGGATACTGCTTATGAATCCGGCCGACGTGGCTCAGTCAGCCCTTCCGGTTGCCGCTTCCGCGGACGTGTCGCTGATCGCGCTGTTCTGGCAGGCTCACTGGATCGTGAAAGCGGTGATGCTGGGGCTTCTCGCCTGCTCGGTCTGGGTCTGGGCGATCGCCATCGACAAGATCTTCCTGTTTGCCCGCACCCGCCGCTCGATGGACCGTTTCGAGCAGGCTTTCTGGTCCGGCGAGTCAATTGAAGACCTCTATCGCACGCTCTCGGCCAAGCCGACGCATTCCATGGCGGCCTGCTTCGTCGCGGCGATGCGAGAGTGGAAGCGTTCGTTCGAGAGCCAGGCCCGCTCGGTCGCAGGCCTTCAGATGCGCATCGACAAGGTCATGAATGTCTCGATCGCCCGCGAGGTCGAGCGGCTGGAACGCAGGCTACTGGTGCTCGCCACCGTCGGCTCCGCAGGCCCCTTCGTCGGCCTGTTCGGCACCGTCTGGGGCATCATGTCGAGCTTCCAGTCGATCGCGGCGTCGAAAAATACCTCTCTGGCGGTGGTGGCCCCTGGTATCGCGGAGGCGCTGTTTGCGACCGCCGTCGGCCTTATCGCCGCCATTCCTGCCACTATTTTCTACAATAAGTTCACCTCCGAGGTGAACCGGCAGGCCCAGCGCCTCGAAGGCTTCGCCGATGAATTTTCAGCCATCCTGTCGCGCCAGATCGACGAGCGGGGCTGACGGACGGCATGTATAGTGTGAAGGGCAATTTGGGCACCAGACCATGGGCATGAACGTCGCGAGTTCGTCCGGAGGCGGTGGGCGCCGTGGCCGGCGTAGGCCGGTCGTGGCCGAAATCAACGTCACGCCGATGGTGGACGTGATGCTGGTGCTGCTCATCATCTTCATGGTGTCGGCGCCAATGCTGACGGTCGGCGTGCCGCTCGACCTGCCGCAGACCCAGGCCAAGAGCCTCGAAAACAACGACCAGAAGCCGATCCAGATGTCGGTCGACATCAAGGGCAAGGTGTTCATCAACGACGCCGAGATCGCGATCAACGAACTGATCCCCAAGCTGAAGGCGATCACGGACGCGCGCGGCGGGCTCGAGGAGCGCATCTATCTGCGTGCCGACAAGAAGGCGGATTACGGGACGGTGGCCAAGGTCATGGGCCAGTTGTCCGGCGCAGGCTTCAAGAAGCTGGCGCTCGTCACGGAAGCGGATCAGGGGTAGACCGTGAAGGTGAAGGTCGACAAGACACTCGTTGCGTCGATTGCCCTCCACGTCCTCGTGCTGGGATGGGGGCTCGTCACCTTTAGCAGCAGGGCTTTCGTTCCGGCCGAAGAGTCGCTGCCGATCGACATCATCTCCACCGACCAGCTCGCGCAGATGATGTCGGGGCAGAAGACCGGCGACAAGAAAGAGCCGAAGCCGAAGGTCGAGAAGATCGCGGAAGCCAAGCCCGAGGAAGACGCCGTCGGCAAGGTCACCGAGAAGAAAGAGCTGATCAAGACCAACTCGACGCCCGAACCGCCGCCAAAACCCGTCGAGAAGCCGGTCGAGAAGAAGCCCGAGCCGCCCAAGCCCGTCGCCGAGGCGAAGCCCAAAGAAGAACCGAAGCCGCCGGAAAAAAAGCCTGACCCGGCCAAGGAAGATCCGATCGCCGAGCTCCAGAAAAAGCTCGAAACCAAGAAGCCGCCGCCCAAGCCGCCGGAGCAGAAGGTCGCAGCGGTGCAGCCGCAGCAGGTGCCGAAGCCCAAGGAGCGCAGCTTCGATCCCGCGCAGATCCAGCGCGATCTCGACAAGCGCGCGGCGACCCGGCACGAACTCGCCGGCTCGACGCTGAATGCGTCGGCCTCGCTGGGATCGACGAGCGGAACGGCCGCCAACAACATTGCGACCTGGCGGGGGGCGTTCCAAGGGGCGGTGAAGCGCTGCTTCACGCCGACCTATAACGGGCAGGATGCGGATCAATACGAAGCCGACATCGACATTCCCATGAAGATCGACGGATCGCTCGCGTCCGAGCCGATCGTCGTCGCGGTGAGGGGGCCGTCGCGGTCGATCGCACAGGCGGTGGCGGAGAGTGCCAGACGCGCCATCGTGCAGTGTCAGGTCTATTCGTTCATGCCGAAGCAGCAATACGAGAGCTGGAAGCTCATTCCGATGACTTTCGGCCTGAAAGACATGTTGTGACATCCGAACAAAAGAATTTTGCGATGAATGACGTTCGATCGATGAACCGCCGCCGCTTCATGACCCTGACCGGATCGACGCTCGCGATGCTCGGAGGCGGGCAGGCCTTCGCCCAGCAGCCGCAGGGACGGCTCCGTATCGATCCCACGGAGTTTCGGCCGATCCCGATTGCGATCACCAATTTCGTGCCCGGCTCGCCGGCCGACGGCGACGTTGGCAACGGCGTCACTCAGGTCATCACCAACAATCTGAAGCGCTCGGGCCTGTTCGCGCCGGTCGACCAGGCTGCCTTCATCGAGCGCATCAGCAACATCGACGTCGCGCCGCAATTCGAGAACTGGAAAACCCTCAACGCGCAGGCCCTCGTCACCGGCCGCATGACGCGGCAGCCGGACGGGCGCCTCAAGGCCGAATTCCGCTTGTGGGATGTGGTCACCGGCCAGCAGCTCGCCGGCCAGCAATATTTCACCTCGCCGGAATATTGGCGCCGCATCGCCCACATCATCTCCGACCAGATCTATGAGAAGCTGACCGGCGAGAAGGGCTATTTCGACAGCCGCGTCGTGTTCGTCGACGAGACCGGGCCGAAGGAGCGCCGCGTCAAGCGGCTCGCGATGATGGACCAGGACGGCGCCAATGTGCGCTATCTGACCCGCGGCTCCGACCTCGTGCTGACGCCGCGCTTCTCGCCGAACTCGCAAGAGATCACCTACATGGAGTTCGGGCAGGGCGATCCGAAGGTCTACCTGTTCAACATCGAGACCGGCCAGCGCGAGATCGTCGGCAACTTCCCGGGCATGACCTTTGCCCCGAGGTTCTCGCCGGACGGCCAGCGCGTCATCATGAGCCTGCAGCAGGGCGGCAATTCCAACCTGTTCGTGATGGATCTGCGCTCGCGCTCGACCACGCGCCTCACAGACACGCCCGCGATCGACACCTCTCCTTCCTACTCCCCGGACGGCGCCCGCATCTGCTTCGAGTCCGATCGCGGCGGCAGATCGCAGATCTATGTCATGGCCGCGGGCGGCGGAGCGGCGCAGCGCATCTCCTTCTCCAAGGACGACAACAACGCCACCTATTCGACGCCGGTGTGGTCGCCGCGCGGCGATTACATCGCCTTCACCAGGCAAGGTGGCGGGCAGTTCTCGATCGGCGTGATGAAGCCGGACGGCTCCGGCGAACGGCTTCTGACTTCCGGCTACCACAACGAAGGCCCGACCTTCTCGCCGAACGGCCGCGTGTTGATGTTCTTCCGCGATCCGGGCGGCAGCGGCGGGCCGTCGCTGTTCTCGGTCGACATCTCGGGCCGCAACGAGCTGAAGGTGCCGACGCCGGGCTTCGCCTCCGACCCCGCATGGTCGCCGCTATTGTCCTCGACATCGGGCTAGCCGCCCGTCCTCGATGCGCAATGATTTGACCGCGCGCCTTTTTCGAAAACTTGGCGCGATGTTTCCCCGCGATAATTGTTCTTTAAGGTTGCACTCGGCAAACTTTTCCCATGGGTTTGTTTCTATTGATCTATTTCGACTGTTGCTCGTTCAAAACAACTCGACTTTAACGATATTCCCTCAGAAAGACTTCATACCGGATCGGTAAAACTGCGCTCCAGACAGGACGCGCGTAAACACCAGATGCAGTTTGCAAGTCAGAGCGGAGAGCCGGAACAGCGGCCGCCGAAAACTTCGGCGGCGCAAATCGATTCGCTGTTCGAAGCGCCTGGTCCGCTGCTGGCAGGACTCATTTTCGTGTCGATCGGTGCGGCCCTGACCGCGCTGAGGACGGGCGAGCCGCTGATCTGGGCGTGCGTCGCACTTCTTGTCCTGGCGGGGACTGCGCGGGCGATCGACCTGCGCCTCTATCAGGCACGTCAGTCGGTCATGACCATCGAGGCGGCAGCACGCTGGCAGAAGCGCTATCAGATCGGGGCAAAGATCCAGGCGGCTGCGATCGGCATCTGGTGCGCCACCGCCCTGCTGGCCACCGACGACGCTGTGGCCCACATGATCGCCTTATCGGTCACCACCGGAATCGCGGCGGGCGGCGCGGGCAGGGCATATGGCCGGCCTGCGATCTTCCACCTCCAGGCCGTGCTGATTTTCGGTCCGGCCGTGCTTGCCTTGGCACTGCGTGGAACGCCCTACTACATCGCGATGGCGCTGGTCAGCGCCGCGTTCCTGATGGCGATCATGCAGCTCTCGGTGAATCTGCACCGAATCTTCATGGGAGCGGTCGTGGCACGGGAGCGTGAAGCCGCGCTCGCCGGCCAGTTCGATACGGCGCTGAACAACATGCCGCACGGCCTCTGCATGTTCCGCGTCGACGGACAGCTGGCGGTCATGAACCACCGCTTCGGCGCAATGATGAATCTGCCGGAAGGTCTGGCGCAACGCGGCGTCAACGCGCGTGACATCGTCGCGGCGTGCGTCAGCGCCGGGTCCATCTCGGCTGGGAGCGGCGAGCGGATCGTCACGGACATCGAGAGTTCGCAAGCCAAGGAGATCATCACCGCCGATCCCGATACGCAGCGAAACAGGTCGTTGTCCTGGACTGTCCAGCCGATGGCTGACGGTGGCGCGGTGGTGCTGGTCGAGGACATTACCGACCGTCGCAGCGCCGAGGCCAAGATTACGCATCTGGCGCGCTACGACGACCTCACCGCGCTTCCCAACCGCGTTCATTTCCGCGACGAGATCGAAAGGCTGCTGGCGATCTCGCACGACGCCGAGCGCCTGTCCGCGCTGCTGTTCGTCGACCTCGACCAGTTCAAGCAGGTCAACGACACGCTCGGCCATCCCTGCGGCGACCAGCTGCTGTGCGCGGTCGCCAACCGTCTGCGCGAGATGCTGCGCCCCGAGGATTTCGTCGCCCGCTTCGGCGGTGACGAATTCGTCGTGTTCCAGGAGAACATCTCCTCGCCCGAGGACGCCGCTGCGCTGGCGCGCCGGATCGTCGAGCGGCTGAGCGAGCGCTACCGCATCGACAATCATCTGGTCGAGATCGGCGCCAGCGTCGGCATCGCGTTGACCGCGCCGGAGGGCGTCAGCGCGGACACGCTGCTCAAGAACGCCGATATGGCGCTGTACCGGGCCAAGGCCGACGGTCGCGGCACATTCTGCTTCTTCCGCGACGAGATGGCGGCGACCGTCGAGGCGCGCCGCATCCTCGAGCTCGATCTGCGCAAGGCGCTCGCCAATGAGGAGTTCGAGCTGTTCTACCAGCCGCTGGTCAATCTGAAGTCCGGCAAGATCACGACGTGCGAGGCGCTGCTGCGCTGGAATCATCCGGTGCGCGGCACGGTCTCGCCGGTCGACATCATCCCGGTCGCCGAGGACATGGGGCTGATCGTCGATCTCGGCCGCTGGATCCTGCGCCGCGCCTGCATGGAATGCATGAAATGGCCGGAGGGCGTCAGCGTCGCCGTCAACTTCTCGCCGCAGCAATTCCACCAGCGCGACGTCTTGAGCGAAATCCGCTACGCGCTCGAGGTTTCGGGGCTGCCGGCGCATCGGCTGGAGATCGAGATCACCGAATCCTCGCTGTTGCGCAACACCCAGCTCACGCACGACATCCTGTCGCAATTGCATGCGATCGGCGTGGGCATTTCGCTGGATGATTTCGGTACCGGCTATTCGAGCCTCAGCTACCTGCACAATTTCCCGATGCAGAAGGTGAAGATCGACCGCTCCTTCCTCGAAGGCATCGATGCCGACCGGCCGCTGACGCTGCTGCGCGGGGTGGCGCGGCTGTCGGCCGATCTCGGCATGGCCGTCGTGGTCGAGGGCATCGAGACCAATGATCAGCTCGAGCTGATCAGCGCCGACGGCACCGTGACCGAAGGGCAGGGCTATCTGTTCAGCCGGCCGGTGCCGGCAGTCCGGATTCGCCAATTGCTCAATGCCTCGCATGGCCGTCGCGGGGCTGAGGACCAGATCGTCATGGTGTCCTCGCGATCGATCGCCTGATCTTTCGCTGCCCCACTTCTTCAACGCCCTCGGCTCTCGTTCGCGCCCGTGTTTTTGCGGGCCGCAAGGTTAACCCTAACGTTTCTAAGCCTTTGCAATTCCGTTAATGAACCATTAATCTCGTCACACTCGCAGAAGTTGCTTTGGAGTGTAGGGGTACTGGATGACGTCTGGGGCTGAACCGCAAACGGTGCTCCTTCCGCGGGGAGCCGCTCTGTTTGACCGCATCGATTACCGCCTGATCGAAACTCCTGAGGACCGCGACAACCTCTATCTGATGCGGTACCGGGCCTATCTGCACGCCGGACTGATCGAGCCGTCGGAGTCGCGGCGCGTGACCGATCGCTTCGACGATGCGCCCAACACCTGGAATTTCGGGGTCTATGTCGATGGAGAGCTCTGCAGCTCCGTTCGCATTCACGTCCTGACGTCCGACTGGCGAATGTCCTACACGACCGAAGTGTTTGGCGACGTCCTGCATCCCCGGCTCGACCGCGGCGAAGTCCTCATCGATCCGTGCCGGTTTGTTGCCGATCCCGAAAAGCACCAGCGTTTTCCGGAGCTACCCTATCTGACGGTGCGGCTGGCTTTTGTGGCTTGCGATCATTTCAACGCCGACACCGGGCTGGCCATGATCCGGACCGATCATCAGGCGTTCTATCGTCGCATCTTCCTGCACGAGACCATTTCACCGGAGCCGCGCGGGTTTCCGGGCTGGCCCACCAAGAAGGCCGTGCTGATGGCGTCCGATTTCCGCAACCAGCGGGAAAAGGTCCTGACGCGCTTTCCGATCATGCGCTCCAGCGCTTTTGAGCGGCGCATGTTGTTTCAACGCAGCGGCCCGCGCCAGGCGGCCCCGCGCCCGGTGTCGCTGGCGACGCAGCGGACCCCGGACGTAGCCGCCTCGGCAACGGGTTCTGCCCGCTAGGCGCTAGGGTCTCCACACGACGAGCCTAAAATTCCAGCAAAGCCCGCGGTTTTTGCCGGTCGGCGCGGCTTGCCTTCACCATCGCGCCACATTTACAACCCATTAACCATGACGGTTGCTTTTCGCTGGTTGGGGGCATTTGACCGGCTGTGGCAAGGTTCCATCAAGGTTGACGGAACGTTCGCTTAACCAACCCCCTGTAGACCGGACAGCAGTGGACGAAACGTGAGCGTGGAGGCTCCGGAATGAAACATCCTATGCGCATCCTCCAGGGATTGAAGCTGGCCGCGGTGCTTGCCGTCGCGCTGTCGATGGGGGCCTGTGCCAACAAGAACGCTGCCACGGATGCGATGGCCAACGCGGCGACGCCGGGCAGCCAGCAAGACTTCGTCGTCAATGTCGGCGACCGCGTGTTCTTCGAAAGCGACCAGACCGATCTGACCCCGCAGGCGATCGTGACCCTGGAGAAGCAGGCGCAGTGGCTCCAGAGCTATCCGCGCTACAGCTTCACCGTCGAAGGTCATGCCGACGAACGCGGCACCCGCGAATACAATATCGCGCTCGGCGCCCGCCGTGCCCAGTCGGTCCGTTCGTTCCTCGCCTCGCGCGGCATCGATCCGAACCGCATGCGAACGATCTCGTACGGCAAGGAGCGGCCGGTGGCCGTTTGCAACGACATCTCCTGCTGGTCACAGAACCGCCGCGCCGTCACCGTGCTGAACGCGAGCTCCTGACGATCGGTCAGGCGCCGTTCATCTTCAGAAACCGATTATGCCGGCGCCCTCTCGGGCGCCGGTTTCGTTTCAGCGATCTGTGACGGAAACCTGTTTGTTACAGTCACAGTTTTGGCGTACTCCCCTTCAATGTGTGGCGCGTCGAATGTTCGGTCGCAGGCCATTTCGCTTTCGTCGTCAGGGCAAGATGTCATCCAGATTTAAGGTTTTCACCGGCACCGTGGCGATCGCCGCGCTGCTCTCTTTGTGCTCGCCCGCCCTCGCACAATCGGACGATGCAGATCCCGAGATGCGGATCGAGCGGCTGGAGAATCAGCTGCGCCAGCTCACCGGCCAGAACGAAGAGCTGCAATATCGCAACCGCCAGCTCGAAGAGCGGCTGCGAGCGCTCGAGGGCGGCGCGCAAGCTGCACCCGGCCAGGCGCCGGTCCAGCCCAATGTCGCGGCCATGCCGCCCGCGCAAGCCGCGCCGGCCTATCGCCAGCCGCCGCACCAGCAAGCGGCCCAGCCGAATTACGAGCAGCCGCAGATCGCCTCTCCGGCGCCGATCGTTCAGGAGCAGCCTGCGCCCGGCGCGCCGGGCACGCGCCGCCGCGGCGATGCCTTCGACCCGAACCAGAGCCCGAATGCGCCGGGTGCGCCACGCGCGCTCGGCGGCGGGCAGCAACCGATGCCCGCCGGTGCCCCGAGCGGCGCGCCCGGCGGCCGTGGCGCCGGCGAACCGCTCGATCTCGCCAATAGCGGCCCCCGCTATCCGCAGGCGGCCGCGCCCCAGGCTGCGCAGCCCGGCTATCCGCCGGCCCCATCCGGCTCTCCCGCGCCGGCAGGCGCCCCGGCGCTGACGACCCTGCCGCCCTCGGCAACGCCGCGCGACGAATTCGATCTCGGCATCGGCTACATGCAGCGCAAGGACTATGCGCTGGCCGAGCAGACCATGAAGAATTTCTCGCAGAAATATCCGAGCGACCCGCTGCTCGGCGACGCCCAATACTGGCTCGGCGAGAGCTATTTCCAGCGCCAGCAATATCGCGACTCCGCGGAAGCCTTCCTCGCCGTCACCACCAAATACGACAAATCCGCCAAGGCGCCGGACGCCCTGCTGCGGCTCGGCCAGTCGCTGGCGGCGCTGAAGGAGAAGGAGGCCGCATGCGCCGCCTTCGGCGAAGTCGGCCGCAAATATCCGCGCGCTTCGGCCGGCGTCAAAGCCGCGGTCGACCGCGAGCAGAAGCGGGTGAAGTGCTGACCCGCGGCGATTGATCCTGACAAGATTGATGGCGCTGCGCTAAACATTCGGTCCATCCGCGGACGATTGCAGCGTCATGTCAGACGACGACAATTCACCGATCTCGGCGCGTGAGGCCAAGCGCCTCTTCGCAGGCCTGAAAGGCGCGCGGGGACTGTTGCTCGCGGTCTCCGGCGGGCCCGACTCGGTGGCGCTGATGTGGCTTGCGGCGCGCTGGCATCGCAGCCTCGCACACGGCCCGCGTCTCACCGTCGTCACCATCGACCACGGCTTGCGGCCGGAGGCGGCGCGCGAGGCGCGCGAGGTCAAGCATCTCGCGACCGGGCTTGGCTTGCCGCACCGGACCGTGCGCTGGCGCGGCGCCAAGCCGAAAACGGGACTGCCGGCCGCCGCGCGCGAAGCCCGCTACCGCCTGCTGGTGCAGGCCGCACGTGTCGCCGGCGCGAGCCACGTGCTGACCGCCCACACCCGAGACGACCAGGCCGAGACCCTGTTGATGCGTCTTCTCCGCGGCAGCGGATTAGCCGGGCTGTCGGCGATGGCCCGTCTCACCGAGCGCGACGGCGTCATCCTTGCGCGTCCACTGCTCGACGTTCCGAAGTCGCAGCTGATCGCGACCTTGAAGCGGGCGAAGATCGGCTTTGCCGACGATCCCACCAACCACGACGCTGCCTTCACCCGGCCGCGGCTGCGTGCGCTGCTGCCGCAGCTCGCGGGGGAGGGCGGTGATGCCCGCAGCCTGGCTCGGCTCGCGGCAAGGCTGGCGCGCGCCAATGCGGCCGTCGAGGTGCTGACCGATGGAGCCGAGCGCTTCCTCCGTTTGCGGGATCGCGGCGATGCGCCGCAGGCCGGCGTTCGAAGCTTCGAGGCCCCCGTGTTTGCCGCCCTGCCGGAGGAGGTCCGGCTGCGGATCCTGCTGCGGGCCATCAACGCGTTCGGGCATGAGGGACCAGCGGAACTCGGCAAGGTCGAATCTCTCCTGGCCGTGCTCGATCAGGCCATGGCGGCGGGAAGTACGGCTGCAAATGGCCGGCCGGTGGTGAAGCAGACCCTTGCGGGAGCCTTGATCAGCCTTGCCGGGGGGCGTATCCACATCGCGCCGGCGCCGGCGCGGCGGCGCAAGGGGAGCTAAGCCGCGGACCATGACACCAGCCGTTTCGGCGGCGCGACGTCAGGTCACCTTAACCAGGCGGGAAAAACCCCTGTCCGGGCGCCATTATTTCAGCGGGAATCGCTCTAAGATGGGATAAATAGTCCCATCTCGTTCCCTTGGCAGCGACCGGGGCGGCACCTAAATTGTAATGCGTCTAACCGAGAGGATTCCTTGGGATTTCCTCGTACGGCTTAAAGTAACTGCCCGAGGATCAGGCCGCGATCCGCGCGACCACGAAGGAAGATCGATGAACGCCAATCTGCGCAATTTCGCCCTCTGGGTCATCATTGTCCTGCTGCTGTTGGCGTTGTTCACGCTCTTCCAGAATCCGGGTCAGCGCGCCTCCTCGCAGGACATCGCCTTCTCCCAGCTCTTGAGCGAGGTTGATCGCGGCAATGTGCGCGACGTCGTGATCCAGGGGCCGGACATTCACGGCACCTTCACCAACGGCTCGAGCTTCCAGACCTATGCGCCGAGCGATCCGACGCTCGTGAAGCGCCTCTATGACAGCAAGGTGCAGATCACCGCGAAGCCGCCCGGCGACAACGTGCCGTGGTTCGTCTCGCTGCTGGTCTCCTGGCTGCCCTTCATCGCGCTGATCGGCGTGTGGATCTTCCTGTCGCGGCAGATGCAGGGCGGCGCCGGCAAGGCGATGGGCTTCGGCAAGTCGCGCGCAAAAATGCTGACTGAAGCGCATGGCCGCGTCACCTTCGAGGACGTCGCGGGCGTCGACGAGGCCAAGCAGGACCTGCAGGAGATCGTCGAATTCCTGCGCGACCCCGGCAAATTCCAGCGCCTCGGCGGCCGCATTCCGCGCGGCGTGCTGCTGGTCGGCCCTCCCGGCACCGGCAAGACCCTGATCGCGCGTGCGGTCGCGGGCGAAGCCAACGTGCCGTTCTTCACCATTTCGGGTTCTGACTTCGTCGAGATGTTCGTCGGCGTTGGCGCTTCCCGCGTCCGCGACATGTTCGAGCAGGCCAAAAAGAACGCGCCCTGCATCATCTTCATCGACGAAATCGACGCCGTCGGTCGTCACCGTGGCGCCGGCCTCGGCGGCGGCAATGACGAGCGCGAGCAGACGCTGAACCAGTTGCTGGTCGAGATGGACGGCTTCGAGGCCAACGAGGGCGTGATCCTGATCGCCGCGACCAACCGTCCCGACGTGCTCGACCCCGCGCTGCTGCGTCCCGGCCGCTTCGACCGTCAGGTCGTGGTGCCCAACCCGGACGTCGTCGGCCGCGAGCAGATCCTCAAGGTCCACGTCCGCAAGGTGCCGCTGGCGCCGGATATCAACCTCAAGACCATCGCGCGCGGCACCCCGGGCTTCTCTGGCGCCGACCTGATGAACCTCGTCAACGAAGCTGCGCTCACCGCCGCCCGCCGCAACAAGCGGATGGTGACCCAGGCCGAGTTCGAGGAAGCCAAGGACAAGGTGATGATGGGCGCCGAGCGCAAGTCGCTCGTCATGACCGAGGAAGAGAAGCTTCTGACGGCCTATCACGAGGGCGGCCACGCCATCGTCGGCCTCAACGTCGTTGCGACCGATCCGATCCACAAGGCGACCATCATTCCGCGCGGTCGTGCGCTGGGTATGGTCATGCAGCTGCCCGAGCGCGACAAGCTGTCGATGTCGCTCGAACAGATGACATCGCGCCTTGCCATCATGATGGGTGGCCGCGTCGCCGAAGAGCTGATCTTCGGCCGCGAGAAGGTGACTTCGGGTGCGTCGTCGGACATCGAGCAGGCGACGCGTCTTGCGCGCATGATGGTGACGCGCTGGGGCCTGTCCGAGGCGCTCGGCACCGTGTCCTACGGCGAGAACCAGGACGAGGTTTTCCTGGGCATGTCGGTGTCGCGCACCCAGAACGCATCGGAAGCGACGGTTCAGAAGATCGACACCGAGATCCGGCGCTTCGTCGAAGAAGGCTATAACGAGGCAACGCGTATTCTCACCGAGAAGCGCGCCGATCTTGAAGCTCTCGCCAAGGGCCTGCTCGAATTCGAGACGCTCTCCGGCGACGAGATCATCGACCTGCTCAAGGGCAAGAAGCCGAACCGCGAATCCGTGCTCGAGCCGACCACCCCGCGCGCCTCGGCCGTGCCGCCGGCCGGCAAGTCGCGCCCGCGACCCGATCCGGATCCCGGCCTGGAGCCGCAGCCGCAGGCGTAACCGCGCACGGCAGATTGAATTGAAAAACGCGGCGGAAACGCCGCGTTTTTTGTTGCGTGGTGCTTTTCGAACGTGGGCAACTGAGCATCTCGCGACGAACAGGTATGTGCGCAAAGCCGCCCTTGCGCAGTGCCGACCATCTATGGGCGCCGCCATTGGTGGCACCCTTACCTTTACTCGCTCTCCGACCCCGCGACTCATCGCGATTGGAGTCTGCGATGAAGTCGTGGCATGCTCTTCCCAATTAAGGCGCGGCTCGACCGCGCAGACAAAGGGGAGGGCAAGCCGATGCGCTTTGCGAGGACATTGGGCGCGCTTGGCGCCGTTTCGTTCCTGATAGTCTCATTCCCGTCCGCTCCATCCGCCGCCGCCGAAATGCGCGGCGTCACCGCGACCGAGATCAAGATCGGCCAGACCATGCCCTACAGCGGGCCGGTGTCGGCCTTCGGGGCGCTCGGCAAGGGCGAGGTCGGCTATTTCAAGATGCTGAACGAGAAGGGCGGCATCAACGGCCGCAAGGTCAATCTGATCTCGTTCGACGACAGCTATGCGCCGCCGAAATCAGTCGAGCAGACCCGCAGGCTGGTGGAGAGCGACGAGGTCGCGCTGATCTTCTCCTCGATCGGTACCGCCCACAACACGGCGATCGCGAAATACCTCCAGTCCAGGAACGTGCCGCAGCTCTTCATCGGCTCCGGCGCCTCGAAATTCGCCGACGTCGCACAATATCCGCAGGCAACGATGGGCGTGCAGGCGCCGTTCCGCTACGAAGCGCGGCTCTATGCGCGTTACGCGCTGGCGAAGAATCCGAACGCGAAGTTCGCCGTTATCTCGCAGAACGACGATTACGGCCGCGACTATCTCGCCGGGCTGAAGGACGTGCTCGGCGAGAAATACGATACAGTGGTCACCGGCGCGACCTACGAGATCCAGGACCCGACCATCGATTCCCAGATCGTGAAGCTCAAGGCCTCGGGCGCCGATGTATTCGTGATCGCGGCGACGCCGAAATTCGCGGCGCAAGCGATCCGCAAATCCTTCGAGATTGGCTGGCGGCCGATGACGTTCCTATCCAATGTTGCGGTGTGGGTTTCGACGGTGATGGAGCCTGCGGGACTGGAAGCCGGCACCGGCATCCTCTCCACCGCTTACGTGAAGGACCCCGACGATCCCGCCTGGAAGGACGATTCCGGCGTCAGGGGCTGGCGCGAGTTCATGACCAAATATTTGCCGGAGGCCGACCAGCACGACACCAATTATGTCAACGCCTACAACAGTGCGATGGCGCTGGAGGCTGTGCTGAAAGCCTGCGGCAATGATCTGTCGACCGAGAACATCCTCAAGCAGGCTTTTGCAATTCGCGATCTCGAATTGCCGATGCTGCTGCCCGGCATCAAGGTCAACACCGGCACGACCGACCATGTCCCGGTCGACCAGATGCAGTTCATGCGCTTCAACGGCAAGAGCTGGGATAGATTCGGCGAACTGCAGACGGGCAATTGATGATTAATGAGGGATCGGCTTTTTGATCGGGCCGATGCGAGTCCAGAACTGAGATCATCTCTCCCTACCGATAAGTCCGATCTGCCCGCGAATGCATGTCCTGTCCGCTACTCATCACTTCGGCGTCCCCATCGCCAGCCGCAGATTGGATTCAGGAATGCGGCGACATTGCCGGCTTGCCAGACCCTGCCGGACTGCGCAACGCGCCGAAGACGACGCCAATGAGAGCGACGATGAGGAGCGGCGATAGTCGTCCCGCCGGAATATACACCGCCGGGCTGAGCAACGGCACCATCCAGATGCCGAGCCCGATCAGCCAGTCGCGAAAGCGTGGAGCATCGATCGATGCGGCAAGCCGCAGCACGACGGCGACCGTCAGCAGCGTCGCGTCATAAGGGCCCGAATGCGGGGCCGCCAGCACGGTTGCCGCAAGCAGTACGATCAGCTTGTTGTTGGTGCTGAGCGAGGAGCGAAAGGCCGCGAACGTCGCCGCCGCGCTCGAAAGGATCGCGGCCAGCTGCAGGATGGAGGCCAGCCGCTCCGGCAGGCCCAGCAGCATTGCGCAGGCCCATACGCTGTGACCCCAGATGCGGCCATAGGCGAGCCATTTCGCGTCGGGGCTGACCAGATTGTTGTACGCCTGCGGTATCCACCAAAGCCACAATTCGACGCCAAAAATCATGGCACTTGCAGCCGCCAATGCGAATGCCGAGCATGCAGCAGCGCACAGGCTGCCATAACGGCGCGACCCCACCAGCGCGAAGGCGACGAGCAGGAAGAATTGCGGCTTGAAACTCAGCAGCCCGAGGATTGCCCCGGCCAGGAGTGGTCGCGGTCCGAGCAGCCTGACGCCCGTGACCAGCAGTGCGGCAACGAGAAAAGCGCATTGTCCATCGGCCAGGTTGAGAGATGCCGATGGCGAGACCAGCACGGCCGCGATGATGTAGGGCGTCAGTTGCGGCTGATCGGCCCGGTTGCGAAGCGCCCAGCCCAGGAAGCCTGCGGTCGCGGCCTGGAATGCGACATAGGAGCCGATGAAGCCAAGCGGCGCGAATGGCAGCAGCAGAACGAGGAAGCCGGGCGGATAGAACCATGGACGGAACTCCAGAGGGACCGAGAGCCATGATGCGAACGACTGGTTGAGATAGGCCGTGAACGCGTCACCATCGATGACCAGCGCAAGATTGCCGGCGAGCAACGATCTGATGGCGCCGTAAAACACCATCCAGTCCGTGCCGGGAGCGACGTGGTTCAGCCCGATCCAGCCGGGATGGGTGAAGGTGGAGATCAGGACGCCCCAGCCGAAGAGCGTTGCGATCGAAAACGCTGGCAACATCACGAGGGGAATTCCGATCCAGCGGCGCGATGGACCGGATATCTGCTGTTGAGCGGACGCGCTCACTTGACGGCTTCCCTCGAGGACTCCGCTTCCGGCGTCGCGCCGGCCTCTGTGCCGCCGGTTCGCACGTGGATCACGGCGATGTTGTCGGCGTAGAGCCGCTTCCAGCCCTTGATGTGGTCCAGCACCTGGGCGGCCGGCGCGTCCGCGACCATGAGCGTGGCGTCGATCTTGTACGCGTCGAGGAGCCGCGTCAGGGTGTCGAGCTTCTTGAGCTCCACGGCCTTGAAGACGTCCATGGCGAAGGTTTCGCCGTAGAGCTCGGCGCGGCCGTCAATGAAGACCGGGATGTCGCGCGAGATCAGATAGCCGCCGAACTGGTAGGCGTTGAAGACGCGCTGCGCCTGGCGTTTCTCGAGCAGATCGACGGCGGCAACCGGTGTCTGATCCATCGTGAAGGTGAAGCGGTGATGCGCCATGTAAAGTGAGGTCGAGGTCCAGCCGGCGGCCACGATCATCAGCGCACCGGTTGCGGTGACGTAGCGGGCGGCCCAACTCTCGCCGCCCTGCGTGCCAGGCTGTAGCAGCGCAGTCCGTTCGCCGAGGGGCTTGGCCAGCACCAGCGGTACCAGGAAGGCAAAGGCCTCGATGCTCCTGACGTGGGTGAGCGCCATCCAGGTCAGAAGCAGGATCAGAAGAATACGCGGCGGCGAGAGCGTCAGGCCGCGATACAGCCCGATCGCAATCAGGCCGAACAGCGCGCCTTCGAATGCGTTGAAGGATGCGAAGCTCGCGGGCGACCATTCGGAGATGACCGTCAGCAACTCGCCGAGATTGAGGATGTTGATCGCGCCGAGCAATGTGCGCCAGCCATAGGGCGTGACGCAGCTTGCGGCGAGTGCCGCAACACCGAACAGGAACCAGCGCGACAGCAGCCGGACCTGCTTGCTGGACTCCATGCCCCAGAGCGCCACAAACGACATCGGGCCGATCAGCGCCAGGCCCAGCACGAAGCCGCCATGTAGGTTCGACCACAGCGACATCAGCGGCAGCCAGTACCATGACGGGGCGCCCTTGCGGTCGGCTGCGGCCATCAACACGCCGACCCACGCGATCATCACGGGCAGCGCCAGCATATGCGGCCGCGCCAGAATGTGGTGCAGCGACAGCAAGATCGCGAACATCGCGAACAGGACCGCGCGCGGAATTTCCAGATGGGCCTCGAGCAGGCTGACCAGGATCGCCGCCGACAATGCGACAGCAAGTGCGGTGAGGATCACCGGGCCGGCCCAATCCCATTGCGCGTAGGAGAGAGCGAACAGCACCTGCGACAACCACGAAGTCGAAACCCAGGGCGCCCCCGGCCGCGTGAAGGAATAGAAGTCGGTGTAGGGAAGCGCGTGGTGATCGAGGATCCATTGCCCGATCTTGATCTGCCAGAGCGAGTCGGAGTCCTGAAGCAGCGTGTCGCCGACATACAGGAAGAAGAGATAGGCGCCCGCACCGACGCATAGCGGCACCAGCGCTCGCGCACGACTCTGCACCGTGATGCTGTTGGCAAAGGAAAGGGACATGCCGCCTCGTCGTCCTGGTGTTTTTGTCGTTGTGCCGAGCGATCGACATTGGACCATGGCGGTCATAATTCCGGGTAAACCGGCGGTGCCGGGCCGGCTTGATGTCTCGACAATTTAACGGATCATTTTAGATTTCGGTTTACCATCGGCGAATACACGCAAACCGCTCTGTGTTTCCGCAGTCGAATTAACTGCGGCGCAATTCTTTGCCACTACGTTTGGTTCCATGGTCAAGCGGCGCTGGGAAGCCAAAAAGACCAGATCAGTTGTAGCCTCGTGTACTCATTTGGAGCTCTTTATGAAGAACCTCGTTGCGCGTTTCGCGAAAGATGAATCCGGCGCCACCGCCATTGAATACGGTCTGATCGCCGCCGGCATCGCGCTGGCGATCATCACTGTCATCAACAGCCTGGGCACCACGTTGAACGCCAAGTTCACCTCGATCTCGAGCAGCCTCAAGTAAGGCTGAACTCATCGCGAACTGAGAGAGCTCCGTCATTGACGGGGCTCTTTTTCTTTTGGTCGACGATTTCCGGGTCCGGGACATCGTGAAGCTGTAGCAAGCTTGTAGCACGGCAACGTGTCCGCCTCAGCTCCAAGAGCGCAGGCGGAAACGTTCCCGCTGTCGAGAACATCGAACATTGGAAGTTGCTGATGGGCACAGCGCTACGCGCGGACCCTAGGGTAACTTGCCGCCCGTCATTCCGCGAGGCCGGGCTGCCAGACCGCCGAGCGCGCAGGCGCGGCAAACGTTTGCCGCGCGCGGCCGTGCCATTCGAGATAGAATTTCGCCGCCCAGATCGACGCTGCGGCGACTGCGATTCCGCCGGCGACGTCGATGATGTAGTGCGCGCCGATCACCGGTGTCGCCGCGATCATCAGCAGATTCAGCGCTGCCGCGATGCCGCCGAGGCCGCGCACCGGCCACAGCGCCCACATGTAGAGCACGGCGGATGCGGCGTGGAAGCTCGGAAACGAGACGATGCCGGCGAGGAAGAACAACCGGAGCTCGTGCAGGCTACCGTCGCGAAGCGCGAGGATGTCGCGCAACTGCCCGGCATAGACCGCGGTGTTGATTTCGGGAAAATGCGCGGCGGACAGCTGCAGCCCCCAATAGGTGCCGATCGCGGGCACGACGGCGGAGATCGCGATGGTGACCGCGAGCGCGAGGCTCATCGCGAGCATGAACAATTGCAGCCGCATATAGCGCGCCGTCAGTGCCAGCACGACGGGAATGCCGAGCAGCGGCAGTTTGATCAGCCCGTATCCGCGAGCCAGGCAGTCCGCGAGCCAGGGATGGTCGTTGACGTATCGCGCGATCGGTTCGGGATCGAGGCCGAGTGCACGGTCGATCGTAAGCAGCGCCTGGTCCTGCAGTGGCCAGTTCAGCTTGGCCGCGACATAGCTGAGCGGTCCGACGATGGCGCAGGTGAGAATGATCTGTCCGATCGTTCCGAGCGAAAACAGCAACTTCGGGTCGGCAAGCTCGCCTTTGAGGATGCGGTGGCCATAGGCCAGCGCGAGCAGGAGTGCAGCGACTGCCAGCGTCACGCCGTAGGCGACCGGTTCGAGGCTCAGGCCAGTGAAGGGGAGGCCCAGCGCCAGCAGGCTGCCCATGGCTGCGATGGGAAGCCAGTTCAGGTGGAAGAGCTGCCAGGCGGTCCGGGCGTCCGTGTCGACCATGCTGCACCGAGGTGGGATCGCAATACCGCAGCACAGTCGCGGAGCAGGTTTAAGATGGCGGTAACGATCGTGGTTACCCCTTCACCAAAGCAGTTCGCGAGGTTTTTAGCTGTTTGAGCTCGCGCTTTTTTTTGGCGTGACGCTTCATGCATTTGCACCTTGTCATCCACTCTGAATAGTTGTTCAGTCCTTGCGGGGCGATTTGCGACATCGGTGACGAAGCGTTCGGCCGCAGGGCGTGCGGCCGGCGTGTGGGACAGGAAGCGCGCCATGGTTTATCGGCGGACGCATCAAGTGGTGAAGCGCCTTGCGGCCCGGCGCAGTGCGATACTGGCGGCGGCGCGGGAGGCGGCGGCGGAAGGCGGGATGGCGGCGGTGCAGATTGCGCCGGTCGCGGTTCGCGCCAGCGTCGCTGCGGGTACGGTCTACCGCTACTTCCCCTCCAAGGCCGATTTGATCTCCGAATTGATCGCCGAAGTCTCCCGCGACGAGCTCACGGCGATCCGGCGAGCCGCCGATGCGGCGCCGGGGCCGTCCTCGGCGCTGGCGGCGGCGGTGACCACCGTAGCGGTCCATACCCTGTCGCAGCGCAGGCTCGCCTGGGGCATCCTGGCCGAGCCGGTCGATGTCGATGTCAGCGCTTCACGCCTCGCCAGCCGGCGCGAGATCGCGGGTGAGATGGCCTCGCGCATCGACGCCGCCGTGCGCGCCGGCCACCTGCCGGCGCAGGACACCGCGCTCGCCGCCACCGCGCTGCTCGGCGCCTTGCACGAAGCCCTGGTCGGACCGCTTGCGCCGGATAATCTCGAAGATCCCGCCAGGATGCGCGATGCCGTGCAGACCGTGACGTTGCTGGCGCTCCGCGCGGTCGGCGTCATGGACGCCCGCGCCAGGGGTCTCGTTGTGCAGCAGACGCTGTTGCCGACCGCGAAAGCGCTGGTTGGGGCCTAAAACGTCCGCCTGATCGACCGAGGGACCCGATCGCGCCCAGGCCATTGCCCGAATTCGCCTTTGCGAAAAACCCCAGCACATTCGCCGGACCAGCCTGCTACTGTGCATGGGGTTGTTTTCGACATTTTTTGTTTGCCGCGTGCTGGCGAACCTAGATATTCGCTTCCCCCTCGGGGCCGACCGAGGCGATGCGCACCATGTTGGTGGTGCCGGGGATGCCGAGCGGCACGCCGGCGACGATGATCACGCGTTGGCCGGCCCGGACGAAGCCATCGCGGAACGCGATCTGGCCGGCGCGGCTCACCATGTCGTCCTGGTCGCGCGCATCCTCCGCCACCACGCAATGCACGCCCCAAACGACCGACAGTCGGCGTCCCGCCGCGACGTTCGGCGTGATCGCCACGATCGGCGGCTTCGGCCGCTCGCGCGCCACGCGCACGGCGGTCGATCCCGAGCTGGTCCAGCAGATCAGGGCCGGCAGGTCGAGCGTCTCGGCGATCTGCCGCGCGGCGTCCGCGATGGCATCGCCGGCGGTGGCTTCCGGCGCGGGGCGCTGTGCGGTGATGACGGAGCGATAGATCGGGTCGCGCTCGACCTCCTCGCCGATGCGGTTCATGGTCGAGACGGCCTCGACCGGGAATTTGCCGGCCGCCGATTCCGCCGACAGCATGATGGCGTCGGCGCCTTCGTAGACGGCGGTGGCGACGTCGGAAACCTCGGCGCGGGTCGGCACCGGCGACTGGATCATCGATTCCAGCATCTGGGTCGCGATCACCACCGGCTTGCCGGCGCGCCGCGCCATGCGCGTCATCTGCTTCTGCAGGCTCGGCACGCGTTCCAGCGGCAGCTCGACGCCGAGGTCGCCGCGCGCCACCATCAGGGCGTCGGAGGCGTCGATGATGTCGGCGAGGCGATCGATCGCCTGCGGCTTCTCGATCTTGGCCATCACCGCGGCGCGGCCGCGGATCATCTTCTTGGCCTCGAGCACGTCATCCGCGCGCTGCACGAAGGACAGCGCGATCCAGTCGACGCCGGTGACCAGCGCCGCTTCGAGGTCGGCGCGGTCCTTCGGCGTCATTGCCGAGACCGGCAGGTCGGTGTCCGGCAGGCTGACGCCCTTGCGGTCGGACATCCGGCCGCCGACCACGACGCGCGTCACCGCGTGGTCTTTCGAGGTCTCCTCGGCGATCAGGCGCACCTTGCCGTCGTCGAGCAGCAGCGAATGGCCCGGACGCAGCGCGGCCAGGATCTCCGGATGCGGGAGTTGGACGCGGGTTGTGTCACCCGGTGCCTTGTCCGAATCGAGCGTGAAGGTCTGGCCGTTCTGGAGTTGGACCGCGCCTTCGGCGAAGGCACCGAGCCGGAGCTTTGGTCCCTGGAGATCGACCAGAATGCCGATCGGTCTGCCGTAGCTGCTCTCGACGTTGCGGATCGTCGCCACCAGCTCCCGCATCTTGTCATGCGGGGTGTGGCTCATGTTGATGCGGAACAGGTCGGCGCCGGCCTCGAACAGGCGGCGGATCATCGCAAGGTCCGAAGAGGCGGGTCCAAGCGTCGCGAGAATCTTGATACGGCGAAGACGCCTCATGGCTTATTTCCAGACGGGGGCGAGGGAGCGGGCGGGAGGCCAGGCGCGGCGGGGGGCGTACCACCGGGCGGGCCATTGGGCAAACCGGGAACCCCCGGGCCAACCGGGCCGGGCATTCCCGGCACGCGCTGCTGTTTTGACGGCTGCTCGTTGGCATCGGTGAGCTGCACCGTCCAGGCCCGCTGCTCGCCGGTATCGACCTCGAAATAGCCGGTGCGGTCATAGCCCCGTGCAAGGCAATCCTCGGTGCCGCGGATGGTGAACTCCTTGTCGCGCGAGCACATGAAGGCCTGGCCCGACCATTCGCCGCCGCGGTCATAGTCGATGGCGTAGATGTAATAGAAGCGGGCCACCAAGGTTCCCCGCAGCAGGGTCTCGCAGGAACGGGACGAGATGTTCCACCAGCCTTCGGTGGTCCAGCCCTCGGCATCCTTGTAGCCAAGCGCGATGCCGACCCGGCTCGATGTGTTGTTGCAAAGCCGGAAATCGGCGGAGGCCGGGCTGGCCCAGAGGCACAGCAGGCCAACCACCAGCACCGGGACCAACCGGGCGAGCAGGCGAAAGGGGGAGCGGGGAGATTCGGCGATCATTGTCGCGGAAGCTATATCAGATCATTGACGATTTGGCGTAGGGCCCGGGAACTGCCCCGAAGCCGGCTTCGGGCCCGTTTGCGCCGCGATATGGCAAAATCTGTGACAGGCCCCACCTGATCTCGTAAGGGTGACCCCATCCAGGTCACAGCCAATTTCGCAAAGCCGAGGGATCCAGCCATGGCAATCGACGACAAAACCAGAACGGAACTCGAGGCTGCCGCTTTCCGGCGCCTGGTCGATCATTTGAAGACGCGGACAGACGTCCAGAATATCGACCTGATGAACCTCGCAGGCTTCTGCCGCAACTGCCTGTCGAACTGGCTTAAGGACGCCGCCGACGCCCAAGGCGTCGCCTTGAGCAAGGACGAGAGCCGGGAAGCCGTCTATGGCATGCCCTACGAGGCGTGGAAGTCGAAATACCAGGGCGCGGCCACGCCTGAGCAGCTCGATGCCATGAAGAAGGTTCATCCGGGGCACTGAACGGCCGCGCCGGCAGCCCGAGATGCGCTGCCCCTGAGTCGCATCACACAACAGCTTTCTTCGACCCGCCGCAGGAAGGTGTGGGCGCGCTGTGGACGAGCGCGATGCTGCCTTGAACGCGAGAGGTCCGAACCCTAAGGGTCTAACCAGCACGCGCGGTGAGGATGCCGGCGTCACCTCGTTTTGCCAGTTCCATTGGGAGTACCAAGATGGCCACCTCCGCCGCCGTCCGCGACGACGAGCCCGCGACGAAATTTGCCAAGGACCAACTCAAGTCCATCATCGAGCGCATTGAGCGGCTGGAGGAAGAGAAGAAGGCGATCTCCGACGACATCCGCGACGTCTTCGCCGAGGCCAAGGGCAACGGCTACGACGTCAAGGCACTGCGCACCATCGTGCGCATGCGCAAGCAGGACCCGAACGAGCGCGCCGAGGCCGAGACGATTCTCGAGACCTACATGCAGGCGCTGGGGATGATCTGAGCCCGGTGTCGTGTCCTGGCGAAGGCCAGGACCCATTATCCCAGGGAGCAGTTTGGCGAAAATTCGTCGCTTGGTATCCGTACCGCGTGAGCCAGATGGATCACGCGGTACGGATCCTGGCTTTCGCCAGGACGACGACAGAGATTTTGGTAACGGCGCGGCTTATCAGCCTCAGCGCAGCGAAGCCGTCCGCATGACGAAGGACGTTGTCTCGAGCTTGGCGGTGGCGGTGCCCGAGAAACTGTCGCAGGACAGGCCCTGCATCGGATCGTCGGCAAAGCCCATGGCGACCACGGATTGCGGCTTGACGAAGTAGGCGCGCATTGCGGCCGTGTCGAGCTCGCCCATCAGCGTGACCGACATCGCGCGGCTGGCGCTCGGCGACAGCATCACGATCTTGAGCCAGATGCTTTCGCCCTTGGCTGCGGAGAGCCGGGTCGCGGTTGCGACCATGCCGTCGACGCGCTTGCCGACCACCGTGTTGATCTCGGTCGCGGGTGCAAGGTTACGCGACGCGGCGGTGGGACGTGCGGAGCGCGGGATCGGCGCGGAGGCGGCGACGACATTGGCGCGGTCGACCGGGGAGGCGGACGCCGGCGCGTAGGCCAGGGCCTGATAGGCGGCGCTGGACACGCTCGCGGTCGGCTGCGGATCGGTGGCGGCGGCAAGCGCCTGGCGCGCCTTCAGCGCAGCCACTTGAGCTGGCGTCGCCTGCTGCGGCGCAGCCGGGGCATCCC
Source organism: Bradyrhizobium sp. WSM1253 (assembly GCF_000244935.1). Classification (NCBI taxonomy): domain Bacteria; kingdom Pseudomonadati; phylum Pseudomonadota; class Alphaproteobacteria; order Hyphomicrobiales; family Nitrobacteraceae; genus Bradyrhizobium; species Bradyrhizobium sp. WSM1253. Next base: position 3,296,849 of record NZ_JH600073.1, on the reverse strand, counting down.
AGAAGCCACGGGCATTGATGATATCGGCGGGAGTCTCGGGCTTGGCGTCAGCGGATTTGCCGGCGGCCGGTTTGTCAGCCACGGATGCCGGCTTCGACTTGGGCAGCGCGACGATCTGCGCATCGGCCGAGGCGAGCTGAATTGTCGCTGCGACTGACGGCTTGGCGCGCGGCGTCGGCACCGGATCGGCCGGCTTGGTCGCGGCGGCGACCACGGTCGGCGCGACAGGCTTCGCGGCCGGAGCGGGCGCGCCCTCGTCATCCTCGTCGTTGCTCGTGGCGGCCGGAGCCGGCTTGCCCTTGAACAGGCTGGCAAAGAAATTCGACTTGTTGCCGGAATCCTCGCCGCTGCCGCGCCGCTCGATCTCGGCCTTGGCAAGCTCATAGCCCTTCAGCGGCGTGCCGTCGGTCGGAACATGGACGGTGCGTCCGTCCGGGAAGACCCTGGCGAGCTGGTCATGCGTCATGCGCGGCCAGTGCCGGATGCTGCCGGTGTCCAGATGCACGAAGGGCGAGCCTGAGGTCGGGTAGAAGCCGACGCCGCCGCGCTGGAGGCGCAGGCCGGCGAAGCGGATCTGCTCCAGCGGCACGTTCGGGATGTAGAAGTCCATCGCATGCCCCAGCATGTGCTGGCTGAAGCGCGCCACGCCGGCGGAGCGGCGGCGGAGCATGGCGTTGGTGGCGGGCGAGCGGTAGGAGGAGATGATCTGGATCGGCTGCTTGGCATCGACGTCGCGATAGACTTCCCAGAGGATGTCGAACAGGTGACGGTCCATGACCGTCTCGTCCTGGGTACGCCAGTCGCGCAGGAAGTGGTTGAGCTGCTTCAGCGCCGTTTCGTCGTAGCGTCCGTCACGCTTGAAGGTGACGGTGAGGTCTTCGCCGGAATGGGTGTGGTGGAAGGAGAGCGTCTTGGTCTCGTTGAGCGCGGCGGCGTCATGAACTGAACCCGCGGCAGCAAGCAGCAATACGGCAGCGAGGCCGATCCTGGAACCGGCCTTCACTCCCGCATGGGACAACGACAGCACAGCGAATTGGCGTGCGATTCCAGTCAGCACGTTAGAGCCCACCCAGTCGACGAGCGTTCAAAATGGACTCTCCCGCTAACCCCGTTAGCGCGCGAAAGAGGATGAACGCTTTGTTAAAGCGAGAAGGTTAATTCGAGGTTGACCTTCCCGCCCCCAAACCAAGTCAGATCGCGAACCTAACCGGGTGAGTGTGGCAAAAAAACGCCCGCTGCCCGAGGTCAGGTGGAGAATGGTTAACGTTAAGCGACCCCATCCATAGGATGAGACCGCTGATTTTATTGCACAATTTCAGGAAATCAGGCTTCAGAGCGGGCCTAGCTCAGCGGGTGAACACCCGCTGCTGCTGCGGACGGCGGCCGACCGGTGCCGGCGGCGGGGTCGGCGCTCCGAACAGCCGCTCGAAGAAGTTCGGGCCGGACGAGCCGCCATTGTTGGCCGCCAGCACGCCGTTCGGCAGCGTCGTTGCCGGGCGTGAATAGCTCGGCTGGGAGTGCGCGACGACGTTCTCGAGGTCCTTGCCGCGGCCGTTCTTCAGGATGTTGATCATGGTCGCGTCGCGGCCATAGACGTCCTTGCGGAATTGCAGCTTGCCGCCCTCGTCCACGAATGCGGTCTGATAGGTGATGTTGACCGGGATCGGGGTCGGGAATTTCAGGTCGATCTCGCTCTTGCCGTACATGCTGCGCACGCGCTCCGGCGTGTACTTCTCGTTCGGCATCGCGATGTTGAGCAGCACCGAGGCGTACTGATCCGGGTTCTGCACGCGCATGCAGCCGTGGCTGAAGGCGCGTTCGTCCCGGGCGAACAGGTTCTTGTCCGGCGTGTCGTGCTGATAGACCAGGAACTTGTTCGGGAAATTGAAGCGGATGCGGCCGAGCGCATTGGCTTCACCGGGCGGCTGCGAGATGTGGACCGAACCATCGCGGTTCTGCTCGAGCTTGAGGCCCATGCGCTGGAGCACGGTCGGGTCCTGCTGAAGCGCCGGCAAGTATTCGTTGTAGACGATCGACGGCGGCACGTTCCAGGTCGGATTGACCGTGATGTACTTCATCGTCTCGGTGAGCAGCGGGGTCGCATGTGTGCCGGGCTTGCCGGTGACGACGCGGGTGGTCCAGACCTGCTGGCCGCGCTGCATCACCTTCAACGTGTAGTCGGGAATGTTGAGGATGACATAGGCATCGCCCAGCGAGGGCACGCCCAGGTCGCGCGGCAGCCAGCGCCAGCGCTCCATGTTCACCAGCACCACGTCGATCTGCTTGTCGCGCTTCGGGGTGTTGATCGCCTTGACCGTCTTGTCGTCGAGGATGCCGGTCGCCTTGAGCTCGGCGCTGTTCTGGAATTTGCGCACGGCTTCTGCGACTGCCGCGTCATAGCGAGTATCGTTGGCATTCTCGGCGATGCCAAGCTTGGCCCGCAGCTGCGGCACGCGCGGATCTTCAACGACGATTTCAGCCTGCTTCTTGCCGGCCGGCGTGTATTTCAGCGTTGGACCATCGGCGATCTCGATCACCGGGCCGTTGCCCTGGCCGCGGAGCTCCGCGAGCTTCGCCTTCAGCTCCTTGTAGAGCTTCTGCGGCGGATTGTAGCTGTCGAGCGCCGCGGAGGCGTCCGCTGCGGTCGTGACCTTGGCGAGCACCTCGTTCGGATCGACCGGATGCTCGGGGTAGAGGATGTCGCCGCTGACCTGCGACCAGTGCATGCGGCCGCTCTGGGCCTGACGCGCATAGTCGAACATGCTGGCGGTGAGCTTGAGCTCGGCATTGGCGAGCGCATCGGGTGTCGTGGCGGCTGCGAAGTCCGGCAGCGGGTAATCGGCGGGATTGAGACCGTCGGACGCCGCGTCCTTCAGCCGTGCGATCACGCCCTTGGCCGCAGTGGTCAGGCTGCCGGCCTGGGTCCAGACCGGTGCGAAGTCGCGTGCGCCGTAAAACTTCTCGATCGCCGCGCGTTCGTTCTTACGGTCGAAATAGCGCGAAGCGTTGGCGCCGATGATGTCCTTGAGCTTGTCGGCGACCGGCTGGTCGGCCGCGGGAACGTTGCTCGCGGCCTTCACCGGCTCCGAGGCCGGAGCAGCAGCGGTGGCGGGCGCGGCCGGCGTTGGGGTCGCCGTGTCGGCCTTGGCAGGTTCGGACTTGGCAGGCTCAGTCTTCGCCGTCTCGCTCTTCGTCGCCTCGGCGGCGGGCGTGGTGGCGACGTCGGAAGGCTTGGTCTCGACCTTGTCCGGCGCGGGAGCGGCTTCGGCCTTCACGGGTTCCTTGACCGGCTCCTTTGCCGAGTCCTGAACCGTGGCGGTGGTGTCGAGCTTGATGTCGGATGCGGTCGGGGGCGGGACGTTTGCGGGTTCGGGGCGCGGGATCGCAGCTTCGATCGCGAGCTCGGCAGCGCTGCTGCGCGCCTGATCCTGCGCCAGGGCTGAGCTGGCCGATACCGTGAGGAAGGTCGCCGCGACCGTCATCAAGACACGGTCAAAGCCTGCACGGTGGTTCAAACAGTCACGCATTGTGTCGCACCCCTCGGGTGAACTGTCCCCCGTGGAACAGCTTCGTTATCGCCTATTGAGTTTCGGCTAAACCGCGCCGGCCTCTCGAAAGTTGCACGCCTGCACGCAACGATTCCTACGCAGACGATATACAGGCCCCGATTTCGCGGCCAGCGCTACCCGGGACAACTCACGACAAACTGACTTCAAGCAAGCCGCTTGGCAACGGATTGTGCGCTTCTGCCACGCGCTTTTCCCTGTGTCTGTCACTTCCAGGTCACGGTTCAGATCGCAGTCGAATTCCGTCGTCATGCGAATGGCTTACAGTCGTCTCGCGGCGCCCGGACGAACCTTCGTTCGCATCAGGCTCAGTGCGTCTCCTCGCCGCTTTTGCCGCCATGGCCGGGAACCCCGGCTTCATCGAGTTTGCGGTAGAGGGTGGACCGGCCGATTTTGAGGCGGCGGGCGACCTCCGACATCTGCCCGCGATAATGCGAGATCGCGAAACGGATGATCTCGTTCTCGATCTCCTCCAGCGGCCGGACGTCGCCGGTCGCGGTCAGCATGGAGAGCGCACCCGCCACGGGTAGCGGCGCGATCGGTATTTCATTACCTGATACGAGGGAGGGGGCCGCGATCGGCTCCAGCATCAGCGGCGCGGTCGGAATGTCTGTTCCCGGATGCGGCTGCGAGGCGATCAGGGGGAAGTCGTCAAGGCCAAGCTGGTCGCCGTCGCTCATCACCACGGCGCGGTAGACCGCGTTTTCAAGCTGGCGGATGTTGCCGGGCCAATCGAGCTGGGCGAGGTGCGCAACAGCCTCGCCGCTGATGCCGGTGATGGGGCGGTTCTCCTCCGCGGCAAAGCGGGCCAGGAAATGCCTGAGGAGATGTGGAATGTCCTCGCGCCGGGCGCGCAGCGAGGGGATCGTCAGCGGCAGCACGTGCAGGCGATAGAACAAGTCTTCCCGGAAGTGGCCCTGCTTGACTCGCTCAAGCAGCCTGCGGTTGGTCGCCGAGATGATGCGGACGTCGACCTTCACGGGTTTGCGGCCGCCGACCGCCTCGACCGCGCCTTCCTGGAGCGCGCGAAGCAGCTTGACCTGCGCGCTCAGCGGCAGCTCGCTGACCTCGTCCAGAAACAGCGTGCCGCCATGGGCTTCGACGAACTTGCCGGTGTGGCGTTCGGTGGCGCCGGTGAAGGCACCCTTCTCGTGACCGAACAGGATGGATTCGACGAGGTTGTCGGGGATCGCGCCGCAATTGACGGCGACGAACGGCTTTGCCTTGCGCTCGCCGCTGCCATGAATGGCGCGCGCGAACATCTCCTTGCCGACGCCGGACTCTCCCTCGATCAGCACGGGGATCGAGGAGTTTGTTGCTTTCTGCGCCGCGCGCATCACGCCCGCCATCGCCTCGGCGCGGGTGATGATGTCGGAGAAGGTCAGCCGGCCCTCGCGGCTATGACGGATGCGCTGCAATTCGCCCTTGAGCGCGGACGAATTGAGCGCGTTGCGAAGAGAGACCTGGAGCCGCTCCAGGCCAACCGGCTTGACCACGAAATCGGCCGCGCCCGCGCGCATCGCCGAGATCACATTGTCGATGCCACCATGGGCCGTCTGCACGATGACGGGGATGCTGAGACCCGCTTCGCGGATTTTCGCCAGGACGCCCATGCCGTCGAGGCCGGGCATCACGAGATCGAGGATGACGCCGTCGATGGCCGCGTCAGGGGCGGTGAGGGCGGCGATCGCCGCATCGCCGGAGTCCACCACGATCGTCTCATAGCCGCATTTCTGCACCATGTTTTCGACCAGCCGGCGGGCTACAGCGTCGTCGTCGGCGATCAAAATACTGGCAGCCATGGTGTTCCCCGCACGCTACTACTATCTGTCTCGAATCGGGGCACTCTGGCCGAAGCCGATTAACGCACTGTTAAACCCTGATGCCCCCGCCCGCCGTTGCGATTGTTGAACACAGGTTTCCCACACAATGAATTCGCGCTCCAAGCCTGCAGTTAAGAAGTCCGCCATCAGCAAGCCCGCTCTTCGCAAGCCGAACACCAAGACATCCGCAGCCAAGGCAAAACCCTCCAAGCGTGCACCCGCCAAGCCTTCGCTTGCCAAGCCTTCATCCGCGAAGCCTGCGAGCAAGACCGGCAAGCTTCCGGAGTGGAACCTCGCCGACCTTTATTCCGGGATCGATGCGCCGGAAGTGGCGCGCGATCTCGCAAAGATGGATGCCGATTGCGTCGCGTTCGAGACGGACTACAAGGGCAAGCTCGCAACAGGAACAGCAAAGGAAGATGGCGGAAAATGGCTCGCTGAAGCCGTCCGACGCTATGAGGCGATCGACGACCTCGCCGGCCGGCTCGGCTCGTATGCCGGCCTCGTTCATGCCGGCGACAGCGTGGACCCCAAGATTTCAAAGTTTTACGGCGACGTTTCCGAGCGCCTGACGGCGGCATCGACGCATCTGCTGTTCTTCGCGCTCGAGCTCAATCGCATCGATGACGATATTTTGAACCGCGCGATGCAGGCCGCCGAGCTCGCGCACTACCGTCCCTGGATCGAGGATCTGCGCAAGGAGAAGCCGTACCAGCTCGACGACAAGCTCGAGCAGCTCTTCCTGGAGAAGGCGCAGACCGGCTATTCAGCCTTCAACCGGCTGTTCGACCAGACCATCTCGGGCCTGCGCTTCAAGGTCGGATCCAAGGAGCTCGCGATCGAGCCGACGCTCAATCTGTTGCAGGACCGCGACGGCGCCAAGCGCAAGGCCGCGGCGGAGGCGCTCGCAAAGACCTTCAAGGCCAATGAGCGCACCTTTGCGCTGATCACCAACACGCTGGCCAAGGACAAGGACATCTCCGACAGCTGGCGCGGCTTCAAGGACGTCGCGGATTCCCGGCATCTGAACAACCGCGTCGAGCGCGAGGTGGTGGATGCGCTGGTCGCCTCGGTGCGTGCGGCCTATCCAAAATTGTCGCATCGCTACTACGCGCTGAAGGCACGCTGGTTCGGCAGGAAGCGCCTGGCCTATTGGGACCGCAACGCGCCGCTGCCTTTTGCGGCGACGGACGTCATCGGCTGGGGCGACGCGCGAAGCATGGTGCTCACCGCCTATCGCGGCTTCTCGCCAAAGATGTCCGACATCGCCGAGCGCTTCTTCACGGACCGCTGGATCGATGCGCCGGTGCGCCCGGGCAAGGCGCCGGGTGCCTTCTCGCATCCGACCACGCCATCCGCGCACCCCTACGTGCTGATGAACTACCAGGGCAAGCCGCGCGACGTGATGACGCTCGCCCATGAGCTCGGCCACGGCGTGCATCAGGTGCTGGCGGCCAGGAACGGCGCGTTGATGGCGCCGACGCCGCTGACGCTGGCGGAGACGGCAAGCGTCTTCGGCGAGATGCTGACCTTCCGGCGGCTGCTGGCGCAGACCAGGAGCGCAAAGCAGCGCCAGGCGCTGCTCGCCGGCAAGGTCGAGGACATGATCAACACCGTGGTGCGGCAGATCGCGTTCTATTCCTTCGAGCGCGCGGTCCACACCGAACGCAAGAACGGCGAGCTCACCGCGACGCGGCTCGGCGAGATCTGGCTCTCGGTGCAGGGCGAGAGCCTCGGGCCGGCAATCGAGATCAAAGCGGGCTACGAGAACTACTGGATGTACATCCCGCATTTCATCCATTCGCCGTTCTACGTCTACGCCTATGCGTTCGGCGATTGTCTGGTGAACTCGCTCTACGCCGTCTACGAGAACGCGGCCGAAGGCTTTGCCGAGCGCTATCTCGACATGCTCGCCGCCGGCGGCACCAAGCATTATTCCGAACTGTTGCGGCCGTTCGGCCTAGACGCCAAGGATCCGAAGTTCTGGGACGGGGGCCTGAGCGTCATCGCCGGCATGATCGACGAGCTGGAAGCGATGGGCTGAGGCGAGCCGTCTTCGGCGCTGCAGCGAGCGGGTTGGGTCGGCCGTCCGAATGTCCCGTTGTTCCAACGACGGGCGGGGCGGGTTGTACAGTTCCCGCCCTGCACATTGAACGTTTGTGCCTGGGGCCAGACTAATTCTTGCAGGCGGGTTCGACCTGCAATGCAATCTATGATTGTTGATTGTCGTGGTGTGCTCGGCCCGGGAGGCGAACATGGCCAGGATCAGTGCCCCAGACCCCAAGGTGGAGCCGCCACGGGCTGTCGAGGAACAGCAGCTGTGGGGGACACAGCACCGGAAGATCGTCAAGCGCGAGCTCGCAGCCATCAACAACCGCCGCCGCGCCCAGGGCGTGGATCCCGTCGCATACCCTGGCGACGAAAAGGCGATCGACACGGTCGGCCTTGCGCTGTCAGGCGGGGGGATCCGATCCTCCGCAATCTGCCTCGGCGTCTTGCAGGCTTTCAATCACCACGGGCTGATCAAGCACATCGACTATCTGTCGACCGTATCCGGCGGCGGTTACACCGGCTGTTCGTTCACGGCGACCATGACGCGGGCGCAGAATTTCGTCTTCGGAAGCACGCCGACACCCGGAGCCGAGAGCGCCAATGAGATCAGTGACACGCCTGCGGTGGGCCATATCCGGAATTACTCGAACTACCTCGTTCCGGCCGGCGCGCGCGACCTGATCACCGGCGTCGCAATCGTCGTGCGTGGGCTCGTTGCCAATCTGAGCCTGACGCTGCCGGTCGTACTGCTCGTTGCCGTGATCACGATCCTGTCCAACGCCGCACGCTCGTCACTCTATACGACCAATTTCTTCGGGCTGAGCGTCGACGACACCAGCAATCTTGGTCCCCTCTCCAGCCTGGGATTGATGCCTGCCTTCTTTCTTGGCGGCCTTGTTGCCGCCTCGCTGCTTTTGCTGGTCGGTCGCCTTTTCAAAGTCGGGCGACGCGAGCTGTTTCGCTACCTGGCCGGTCTTGCGTTTGCGCTGGGACTCATCTGCGCGATCGCCAGCTGCCTGAACGTCGATCACTTTGGGCTTTCGCTTGCAGCGCTCCTGCTCGGCCTCGTGCTTTTCTTCGGCTGGGCGGTGCTACGATCGATTTCGTCGACCAAGGGAGGTGAATTCCGCGGCTATCCGTCGACTGTCGGCGCGACCTATCTCGTTCTGCTTGCCGCCATCTGCTTCTTCGAATTCCAGCCCTTCATGATCGCCCAGATGTTCGATGTCGCCGACGCCAACACGGTTCAGTCCGGCGGCATCATTGGGGGCGTTGCAATCAAATGGCTCCAATCGCTTGCGGCCATCACTGCGCCGGTTGCGGCGGCCGTCACGCTGTTCCGGCAGCAATTCGCCGACCTGCTGAAGGGCGCCGGCGCCTCGGACCTTGGCTCACGCCTGCTCGCCCATGCGGCGAAAGCAGCCGTGCTTGTCGCGGGACTGGCGCTGCCCTTACTGATCTGGGTCGGATATCTCTATCTTTGCTATTGGGGCATCGCGAACGACAAGACGCTCGACGCCGCCTACCGCCAATATCCCATGATCGAGGAGTGGGGAGCGGCTGGCGTGCAACCCGTGCCGCCCGCGGCCGGTGTCGACGTCAAGGGAAATGTCCAGTTCGACTCGGCGACGCGCAAGCTCTCGGCCGAGATCACCAATGGCGAAGCGAAGGTCGTCGCCTCCAAGCCGGTGGGGCCGATCTCGCACATCCCCGCATGGCTGTTTTCTGTTGCATCATTGCAGTCCCCGAACACATTCACTTGGTCGAAGTACCAGTTCGGCAACAGTGTCAGCTGGCGGATGGTGCTGCTCTACTTCTTGTCGGGCTCGGCCCTGTTCGGCCTGTCGTGGGTCCTCGGGCCGAATGCCAATTCGTTGCACCGGCTCTATCGTGATCGCCTCAGCAAGGCCTTCTTGTTCAATCCGCTCTACTACGCTGACGGGGAGCCGTCGCGGAACATGCCGAGCCTGGACCAGGGGCGGGATTTCCTTCCGCTCGACGAGGAGAAGCTGAGCGGTCTGCTGCATCAGTTGGTCTACGGCGCTGATCCAGCGGGAGCGATGACGGTCACGACATCGAAAAAAAGCAGCCTGGCCTCGCCATATCCCATCATCAACGCCGCGCTGAACATCCAAGGATCCGATTTCGCCAATCGGCGGGGACGGAACGCTGATTTCTTCATATTCTCGCCGCTGCACGTCGGCAGCGAGGCCACCGGCTATGCGAATACACCGGCCTTCGAGAAGGTTGCGCCGGGCCTCGATCTTGCGACCGCGATGGCGATCTCCGGGGCCGCCGCTTCGTCGAACATGGGCTCGGGCTCGATCCGCTCACTGACCCCGACCCTGGCGCTCCTCAACGTGCGCCTGGGGTACTGGTTGAAGAACCCGCGCTGGGTCTCGACAAAGGACAAGCCGCAGCACCACTCGACCCCTTTGTTTCTATGGTCTGAGATCTCGGGCCGGCTCTACGAGAATGCCGATGCGGTCTACCTGACGGACGGCGGACACATCGAGAATCTCGGTGTCTACGAGTTGTTGCGACGACGCTGCAAGGTGATCATCGCGGTTGACGCGGAAGCCGATGCGCCGATGAATTTCTCGTCGCTGGTGACGCTGCAGCGTTATGCGCGCATTGATCTCGGGATCATCATCGACCTGCCGTGGACCCCGATCCGCAACACGACGCTCGAGTGGATGAAGTGCAACGCCACCAAATCCCCGGCCGCGGCCCGGCGCGCGGCGAGCGGACCGCACATGGCGGTCGGCACCATCGACTACGGCTCGGGGGAAAAGGGGTATCTCGTGTATATCAAGTCGTCCCTGACCGGAGACGAGAACGACTACATCCGCGACTATGCACGCCGCAACGACACCTTCCCGCACGAAACCACCGGTGACCAGTTCTTCTCGGAGGAGCAGTTCGAGGTCTACCGCGCGCTGGGTTTCCACATGACCCACGGTTTTCTCACCGAGGATGCCGGCGCGGATGCGATCGTCGTCAACGTTCCGGGAGAACGCTGTGCAAAGCGAAACTTCTGCGACAGCAAGGTGGAGCCGATCGGCGCAGTCCGCCGTGCGCTCGGCCTGCGCTGAGAGGCCTTCGGTTCGTGGCGCCTGAGACCGCCTCCAACGGGCGGACCACCGGTCCGAGCGGGATTCCGCCAATCGGAATTCCAAATGACCCGATTTGCCGGGAAACCGCGCCTCCGTGCCGTTGCCCTGCCCGAAAGTTTGCGGTATCCCAGCCATGAAATTCGACTTTCGACTGGGGACAATTCATGGCTGACCATAGCGAAGTGGCGTACAGCACCGCCGACGGCAACGACTACGTTGCCCACGAGCAGACCTACGAGGGCTTCATCAAGCTGGTGAAGTACGGCACGGTCTCGGTCGCGCTTATCGTGATCCTGATGGCGATCTTTCTGACCTGATCCATCGCCTGCAGCACCGCCAGCGTCGTCGGTGCCCATAAAATTTGCAATCAAGCCGGATTGAAAACCGGTATCCAACGTTGCGGGAGTAACGCTAAGTTCGCGTGCGCGCTCTTTCCCGCGTCGCCGGAGGGCCTATGAAGATCGCCGTTGCCAAGGAAATCGATCCGTCGGAGCCGCGGGTCGCCGCTTCGCCGGATACGGTGAAGAAGTTCAAGGCGCTGGGCGCCGAGATCGCCGTCGAGCCGGGCGCCGGCCTCAAGTCGGGTCTGCCGGACTCCGAATTCACCGCCGTGGGCGCCACCGTCAGCGCCGACGCGCTGAAGGACGCCGACATCATCATCAAGGTGAAGCGCCCTGAAGCCTCCGAGTTGGCGCAGTATAAGCGCGGCGCGCTCGTCATCGCCATCATGGACCCCTACGGCAATGAGGCCGCGCTGAAGACGATCGCCGATGCCGGCGTCTCCGCCTTCGCGATGGAATTGATGCCGCGCATCACGCGCGCGCAGGTGATGGACGTGCTGTCCTCGCAGGCCAACCTTGCCGGCTACCGCGCCGTGATCGAGGGCGCCGAGGCCTTCGGACGCGCCTTCCCGATGATGATGACCGCAGCCGGCACGGTGCCCGCCGCCAAAGTGTTCGTGATGGGCGTCGGCGTCGCCGGCCTCCAGGCGATCGCGACCGCGCGCCGTCTCGGCGCCGTCGTTACCGCGACCGACGTCCGGCCCGCCACCAAGGAGCAGGTCGAATCGCTCGGCGCAAAATTCCTCGCCGTCGAGGACGAGGAATTCAAGAACGCGCAGACCGCCGGCGGCTACGCCAAGGAAATGTCCAAGGAGTATCAGGCCAAGCAGGCCGCGCTCACCGCCGAGCACATCAAGAAGCAGGACATCGTGATCACCACCGCGCTGATTCCGGGCCGGCCTGCGCCGAGGCTCGTCACGGCCGACATGGTCAAGTCGATGAAGCCGGGGTCGGTTCTGGTCGATCTCGCCGTCGAGCGCGGCGGCAATGTCGAAGGCGTCAAGGCGGGCGAGGTCGCCGAGGTCGATGGCATCAAGATCGTCGGCTATACCAACGTCGCCGGCCGCGTCGCCGCGTCGGCCTCCAGCCTCTACGCGCGCAATTTGTTCAACTTCATCGAAACGATGGTCGACAAGACCAGCAAGGCGCTGGCCGTGAACTGGGACGACGAACTCGTCAAAGCGACCGCGCTGACCAGGGACGGCGCCGTCATCCACCCGAATTTCCAGCCGAAAGCGTAAGGAGAGCCGTCATGGAGCATATTGCACAAGTCGTCGATCCCTTCGTCTTCCGGCTGTCGATCTTCGTTCTCGCCGTCTTCGTCGGCTATTTCGTGGTGTGGTCGGTGACCCCGGCGCTGCATACGCCGCTGATGAGCGTGACCAACGCGATCTCCTCGGTGATCGTGGTCGGCGCGCTGCTCGCGGTCGGCGTCGGCATGATCTCGAGCGGCTCGGGCTGGGCGCGCGGCTTCGGCTTCATCGCGCTCATCTTTGCCTGCGTGAATATCTTCGGGGGCTTCCTTGTCACCCAGCGCATGCTGGCGATGTACAAGAAGAAGGTGAAGTGAGCGGCGTGCACCTCGGGGTGACGAAGACAAAGGGGACCTGAGATGAACGCCAATCTGGCTGCAGTTCTGTATCTCGTGGCGGGTGTGCTGTTCATCCTGTCACTGCGCGGGCTGTCCAGCCCCGCCTCATCGCGGCAGGGCAATTTCTTCGGCATGATCGGCATGGCGATCGCGGTCGCCACCACGCTGGCCAGCCATCCGCCGGCGGACGGCCTCGCCTGGATCCTCGTGATCCTTGGCATCGCGATCGGCGGCAGCGTCGGCGCGGTGATCGCCCGCCGCGTGCCGATGACCTCCATGCCGGAACTGGTCGCCGCCTTCCATTCGCTGGTCGGCATGGCCGCGGTGCTGGTCGCCGCCGGTGCGTTCTACGCGCCGGAGGCCTTCGACATCGGCAGCCCCGGCAACATCCATCCGCAGAGCCTGGTCGAGATGTCGCTCGGCGTCGCCATCGGCGCGCTGACCTTCACCGGCTCGGTGATCGCGTTCCTGAAGCTGTCCGCGCGGATGAGCGGTGCGCCGATCATCCTGCCGTTCCGCCACATCATCAACATCGCGCTCGCGATCGCCCTCGTCGTCTTCATCGTCGGGCTGGTGATGTCGGGCAGCGCGCTCGACTTCTGGCTGATCGTCATCATCGCGCTGGCGCTCGGCGTCCTCATGATCATCCCGATCGGCGGCGCCGACATGCCGGTCGTGATTTCGATGCTGAACTCGTACTCGGGCTGGGCCGCGGCCGGCATCGGCTTCACTCTCGGCAATTCCGCGCTGATCATCACCGGCGCGCTGGTGGGATCGAGCGGCGCGATCCTGTCCTACATCATGTGCCACGCGATGAACCGCTCTTTCATCTCGGTCATCCTCGGCGGCTTCGGCGGCGAGACCGCGGCGGCCGGCGGTGGCGGCGGCGAGCAGAAGCCGGCCAAGCTCGGCTCGGCGGATGATGCGGCCTTCATCATGAAGAACGCGCAGAAGGTCATCATCGTGCCCGGCTACGGCATGGCGGTGGCGCAGGCTCAGCATGCGCTACGCGAAATGGGCGACGTCCTGAAGAAGGAAGGCGTCGAGGTGAAATACGCCATTCACCCGGTCGCCGGCCGCATGCCCGGCCACATGAACGTGCTGCTGGCCGAAGCGAACGTGCCCTATGACGAGGTGTTCGAGCTCGAGGACATCAACTCCGAATTCGCGCAGGCCGATATCGCGTTCGTGATCGGCGCTAACGACGTCACCAATCCGGCCGCCGAAGAGGACAAGACCTCGCCGATCTACGGCATGCCCGTGCTCCAGGTCTGGAAGGCCGGCACCGTGATGTTCATCAAGCGCTCGCTCGCTTCGGGCTATGCCGGCATCGACAATCCGCTGTTCTATCGCGACAACACCATGATGCTGCTCGGCGACGCCAAGAAGGTCACCGAGAACATCGTCAAGGCGATGTAGCGCGGAGGCAAGCGGGCCATTGCCAAAGCGACGCGCGAGCAGCGCGTCGTATGGCACACCGCTCATTGGGCGGCGTGCGGCCGGCGCGCCTCCCGCGAGGTCATGAAATTGCTGCGGAGCCGGTGCAAAGCCTTTACGGGGGCCGGGCCGTGTCATCATGACCATCGTCAAGTGGATCGCCATCCTGCTCGTGACCGTCTATTGCGCCGGTCTCCTCGTGCTGTATGTCAGGCAGCGCGAGATGCTGTTTCCGATCCCGCCCGTCGGTCGCACCGCGCCGGATGCCGCAGGCCTCCCTGAGGCCGAAGAGCACGTCCTGACCACCTCTGATGGCGAGAAGGTCATCGTCTGGCACGTGCCGGCGAGGCCCGGCCGCCCCGTGATCCTGTATTTCCCAGGCAATGGCGATTATCTCGCCGGTCGCGTCAGCCGTTTTAAGGCCATGACGGCGGACGGCACCGGCCTCGTCGCGCTGTCCTATCGCGGCTATGCCGGCTCGAGCGGGGCGCCGAGCGAGGCGGGCCTGCTGCGCGATGCCGCGGCCGCCTACGCCTTCACCACTGCGCGCTACGCGGCGGAACGAATCGCCGCCTGGGGCTTTTCGCTCGGGACAGGCGTGGCGGTCGCGATCGCCTCGGAGCATCGTGTTGGAAAACTCATCCTGGAAGCGCCCTATACATCGACGGCCGACATTGCAGCATCATCGTTCTGGTTCGTTCCGGTGCGTCTGCTGATGCGCGATCCCTTTCATTCCGACGAGCGCATCCCGCGCGTCACTGTGCCGCTATTGGTGATGCATGGCACCAATGACCTTGCCATTTCGATCGTGTTCGGAGAGCGTCTGTTCGCGCTTGCGCATGAACCGAAGCAGTTCGTTCGCTTTGCAGGCGGTGGACACGACAATCTCGATGCGTTCGGTGCGATTGAAACGGCGAGGCGATTCATTGCTTCCTAGACGACTTGTCGTTCGGCGCGCGAGCGGGTTCATCGCCGCGATCCTCGTCGTGTTGTTGCCACAGCACGCATGGGCTGCGACCGGGCTCGACGGCGCGGCGATGGGCTGGCCCTATGCGCTTCCCTTTGCCGGCCTGCTGCTGTCGATTGCGCTCGGCCCGCTGCTATTTGCACGATTCTGGCACCATCATTACGGCAAGATCGCCGCAGCCTGGTCGCTGCTGGCACTCGCCTCGCTCGTCATCTTGGCCGGGAGCACGGCGACGCTGGCGGCGCTCGTTCACGCCATGCTCGCCGAATATCTCGGTTTTATCGTGCTGCTGTTCTCGCTCTATGTCGTGGCTGGGGGCATTCTCGTGACGGGCGACATCAAGGCGACACCGGCGGCCAACGCCGGCATCCTTGCGCTCGGCACCGTGATGGCGAGCGTCGTCGGCACCACGGGAGCGGCCATGATCCTGATCCGCCCTCTGATCCGCGCCAACCGGCCGCGGCGCTACAACGCCCATGTCGTCATCTTCTTCATCATCCTGGTCGCCAATGTCGGTGGTGCGCTGAGCCCGCTCGGCGATCCCCCGCTGTTCGTCGGCTTCCTGCACGGTGTCGACTTCTTCTGGACCACGCGGACCATCTGGCTGCAGACGGCGATCGTTGCCGGACTGCTGCTCGCGATCTTCGTCGTCATCGACGTCTGGCGCTTCCGTAGCGAACCTTTGTTCAGCGCCGCCGGCGCCGCGAAGCCGGTCCGCATCCGCGGCCTCGTCAACCTGGTGCTGATCGCAGCCATCGTCGCGAGCCTGCTGGCGTCGGCGATGTGGAAGCCCGGCATCGCCTTCGACATTCTCGGAACCAGGCTGGAGCTGGAAGACGTCGCCCGCAACGCGGCGCTGCTGGCCATAGCGGCCCTGTCGGTGTGGTTGACGCCGGACGAGCACAGGCAGGCCAACGGCTTCACCTGGGAGCCGATCCGCGAGGTCGCGAAGCTGTTCGCCGGCATTTTTGTCGCGATCATCCCGGTCATCGCCATGCTCGATGCCGGCCATCACGGCGCGTTCGCCTGGCTGTTGTCGGCCGTGACGGCGCCGGACGGCACGCCGCGCGAGGTTGCCTATTTCTGGTTCACCGGTCTGATGTCGGCGTTCCTCGACAATGCGCCGACCTATCTGTTGTTCTTCGAGCTCGCCGGCGGCGACCCGCAGGTGCTGATGCACGAACTCTCGGGCACGCTCGCCTCCATTTCCATGGGCGCAGTCTACATGGGCGCGCTCACCTATATCGGCAATGCGCCGAATTTCATGGTGAGCAGCATCGCCAGCGAGAACGGCATCAAGATGCCGAGCTTCTTCGGTTATTTCGTGCGCGCCAGCGCGGTGCTGATCCCGCTATTCGTGCTGCTGACGCTGCTGCCGTTCGCTCCGATCCTGCGCTGGCATTGAATCCGCCACCCGATTTGCTACTGCTCGCCCAAGATGCGATGAATTTGCGCGAAGCAATTGGAGCCGGTGGATGAGCGCGCACAATCCGATGCCTCGGTCGGCCTGGATCTTTCCGGCGCTGGCCGTGCTGCTGTTCGCGGCCGTCAGCGCGACGGACTACGCGTTCACGCTGTCGTTCGGCGGGCTCGTCTTCGCCCTCGTGCTCCTCGTCATCCTGTTCGGCACGGTGTTTGCCGCGGTCCATCATGCCGAAGTGATCGCCGAGCGGGTCGGCGAACCCTACGGCACGCTGGTGCTGACACTCGCGGTGACCATCATCGAGGTGGCGCTGATCACCACGATCATGCTGGGCGACAAGCCGGCCCCGGAACTGGCGCGCGACACCGTGTTCGCCGTGGTCATGATCGTCTGCAATGGCCTCGTCGGGCTCTGCATCTTCATCGGCGGCCTGCGCTATCGCGAGCAGGGTTTTCAGCTCTCCGGCGCCAACGTTTATCTCAGCGTGCTGTTCGCGCTCGCGACCATCACCCTGATCATGCCGAACTACACGACCACCACGCCGGGCCCCGTCTATTCGGCGGCTCAACTCGGCTTCGTCGACGTGGTCACACTCGCGCTGTATGGGGTGTTTCTCTACACCCAGACCGTGCTGCACAAGGATTACTTCGTTCACGACCGGGCGGGCGGCGGGAGCGGGGAGGCGCATCTGTCGGGGAGGACCTTGGCGCTCAGCGTCGTGCTGCTGCTGATTGCGCTGCTGGCGGTCGTGCTGCTGGCCAAGAAATTCTCGCTGGTGGTCGATGCGGTCGCGGCCAGGATCGGCGCGCCGCCTGCCTTTGCCGGACTTCTGGTCGCGCTCCTGATCCTGCTGCCGGAGGGCGTCGCAGCCGTCTCGGCGGCTCGCAAAAACGACCTTCAGAAGAGCATCAACCTCGCGCTCGGCTCGTCGCTGGCCACCATCGGGCTGACCATCCCGGCGGTCGGTGTCGCCACCTATGCGCTCGACAAGGAGCTCACGCTCGGCCTCAGCGGCCAGGGCAGCGTGCTTTTGCTCCTGACCTTCTTTTTGAGCATGCTGACCTTCGGTACGGGCAGGACCAATGTCCTGTTCGGGCTGGTCCATATGGTGGTATTTGCCGTCTACGTGTTCATGGTTTTCGTGCCCTGAACCGGTTTTCCGGATATGCCCCAGGAGAGTTCCGATGCTTGCCGCCGAGTCCGAGGTTCAGGTCGACAATGAGCAGGTTCGGGTGACCGAGTGGCGGCTCGCGCCAAACAGCGCCACCGGGCATCACACCCACGGCATGGACTACGTCATTGTTCCCGTGGTCGCAGGGGAAATGACCATCGTGGCACCCAATGGCGAGCGGTCCAAGGCGCAACTTGCGGCCGGAAAATCCTATTTTCGCAAGGCCGGCGTCCAGCACGATGTGCTTAACGAAACCGCAACCGAGATCGTGTTCCTTGAGGTTGAGCTGAAGTCGTAAATCGGCGTACCCCTTTGCCATTGATCCGTCGCAGTTGATCCCTCACTATGCCTCAAAGTTCCCGCATCAGATCGCGCGGGGAGTGGCCGGAATGCTGAAATACATCGCTAAAATCTCGATGGACATCTTCCCCTCGGTGCTCGCAACGATCATCGGGGCATACATCGTTAATCATTACATCAACGCGAAGCCGGCGGCGGATGCACCCGCGGCCGTGATGGCGCCTGCCGACGCTGGCAAGAACGGCAAGCCCGCCGATCTGGCCAACCTGCCCACGCCGGGTGTCAAGGCCAAGGGTATTTCCGAGAAGAAGGTGGCGGACAAGCCGGCGACCGAGAAGGCTGGCGATCAGCCCGCCGCGGAGCCAAAGACTTCTACGGCGGACGTCGCACCGGCCGAGGCCGCCCCGCGCGGCAAGCCGTCCGCGCGCGAGAAGGCAGTCGCCAAGTCCACCCCGGCCGTCAGTGCACCCGTTCCCGCCACCCCGGTGGTGGAGGCCAATTCGGCGCCGGCTGCTGCCGCACCGACCGCAACCCCCGACGCCAACGATCTCGTGCGCGCCGCGATCGAGCGCCTGCGCAAGTCGCCTGAGGGTAAAGCCGTTGAGGCCAAGTCGGTTGAGACCAAGTCTTCGGAAGCCAAGGCGCCCGAGAAGACTCAGGAGCCTGCGGTGCGCGAAGCCGCCCGCAGCCCGGAGGCTCCGCGTATCATCCCCTTGGATCAGTCAACGGTGCGTCCGTTGCCGCCGCCGATCACGGTCTCGACGCCCGCAGCCGAGGCCTATGGCGATGGCGGCTCGTCGCAGGCGAACCCGCCCTACACGGCCTCGGTCGGCAACGAGAACCCGAATCGGCTGACGCCGCCGGCTGACATTCCTGTCCCGATGATCGCGCCCCCGCTCGATCTGCGCGCCGATGCCGGCGCGTCCATGCCGCGGCCGAAGACCAATGTCGCCGACGACATGCTGTCGGGCGTCAAGTCCATGTTCCACTCCGTTCTGCCGAAGGGCGTCACCCCGGATTAAGACGGCGCCTGCGGCTTCGCCAGAATCGTCAGCCGCCGACGCGGGCGAGGCCGCTGCGGGCGGCATCGTCGCGTGGACGAAGCGAGACCGCCTTGGTGTAGGACGCCGCCGCCTTGGTCCTGTCGCCCAGCCGTTCATAGGCCTGGCCGCGTATGGTCCAAACTTGGGCATTGTGGGGATCGGCCTCGGAAGCCTCATCCAGATCGGCCGCGGCCTCCTTGGCCTTGCCGAGGGCGAGATAACTGTTGGCGCGGCCGAGCAGCGGCTCGACCTTCTGCGGGTTAAGGCCGCTCGCCGCGCTGAAATCGGCGATCGCGAAATCGTGCTGGTTCTTGCCCTGGTAGATCAGGGCGCGGCCATAGAGCGCCTGCGCATTGTAGGGATCGAGTCCGACCGCGTGATTGAATTCATCGAGCGCGGCCGCCGTCTCGCCGGACTTTGCCAAGGCTTGGGCCTTTGCCGTATGGGCCTGGGCTTCGCTGACATTGCCGGCGCTGACCACATTCTCGGCGGTCGTGGCCGCCTTGGGTGCCTCCTGCGGCTTTTCCTTCTCCGGCGTCAGCGATCCCAGGTCGAAGGAGCAGCCGCACAGCGAAATCCCCATCAAGGCCAGCGCAAATGGCTGCAGCAAGATCTGGCGTAACCGCGCCAAGCCGCGCTTGGGGAAAGGGGAGGCCATCTACGGTTCGCTCGCGCTAGTGCCGCATCGGGAGTGCCCCATCCCAGGAAGGCACCGCTCACAAAACAATAACGCGGGCCAGGGGCCCGCGTCATCGAAAACTGAAGTCTCTCAAGTCCGGTAAATCAGCGCGGTCCGCGCGGACCGGCACTTGCACCAGCACCCGGGCCGCCGCGACCGCCACGATCACCGCCAGGGCCAGCGCCGAACACCGGCTTCGGCTTCATTGGCAGCAGGCCTTCGCGCTGCAGCTTCTTGCGGGCCAGCTTGCGTGCGCGACGCACGGCTTCGGCCTTTTCGCGGGCCTTCTTCTCGGAGGGCTTTTCGTAGTGACCGCGGAGCTTCATCTCGCGGAAAATACCCTCGCGCTGCATCTTCTTCTTCAGCGCCTTGAGGGCTTGATCGACATTGTTATCGCGGACGAGAACCTGCACGCGGCATCCTCTTCAGTGGATCGGATTTGAATTCTGGTAAGTCAAAGGGAATGGCGAAACGCACAAGCCCTTAACCTTGAGGGCGCGGATGTATCAGACAAAACCTGGGATGTCCACCGGCCAAGCGGGTTTTCGGGCCAAGTTCAGCCATTAAATGAGGCAAAATACCTCTGTGCGGCCCTGATTTGGGAGATTTGACGCCAAGGGTGGGGCCGTTTCCGGAGCTTTGTTCCGGAATCTTTGAAAGCAGGGGACGACACATGGATATGAAGAAATACGCGGCCGAAGCTATCGGCACCTTTTGGCTCACATTCGCAGGTTGCGGAAGTGCTGTGATCGCAGCCGGCTTTCCGCAGGTCGGCATCGGTCTGGTCGGTGTCTCCCTCGCATTCGGGCTGAGCGTGGTCACCATGGCCTATGCGATCGGCCACATCTCCGGCTGCCATCTCAATCCGGCCGTCACTGTCGGCCTTGCTGCCGGCGGACGTTTTCCGGCCGGACAGATCCTGCCTTATGTGATCGCGCAGGTGGCCGGCGCGATCGTGGCCGCGTGGCTTCTCTACGTCATCGCAAGCGGAGCGCCCGGCTTCGACGTCAGTAAAGGGTTCGCGTCCAACGGCTACGACGCCCATTCTCCCGGCCAGTACAGCATGATCGTGTGCTTTCTCACCGAGGTGGTCATGACCATGATGTTCCTGTTCATCATCATGGGCGCTACCCACGGCCGCGCGCCCGTGGGCTTTGCGCCGCTGGCGATCGGGCTCGCGCTGGTGATGATCCATCTCGTCAGCATCCCCGTCACCAACACCTCGGTGAACCCGGCGCGCAGCACGGGCCCCGCATTGTTCGTCGGCGGCTGGGCGCTGTCGCAGCTCTGGTTGTTCTGGGTTGCGCCACTGATCGGCGGCGCGCTGGGCGGAGTGATCTATCGCTGGCTCAGCGACGAACCCACCGGCGTCGTCGCGGGCGCAAAGACGGCGTAATCGCAAAGCGGGATCGCGGCATACGCCGCGGTCCCGTTATTTGCCGGTCGTGGGTCGCACTTCGGTGACGTGGCCCATCTTGCGGCCGGGACGCGGCGCGCCCTTGCCGTAAATGTGCACGGTCGCGCCCGGCACGCTCAGCCAGTTCTCATACTCGTTGATCTCGTCGCCGATCAGATTGGTCATGGTGACGACTTCGCCGTGGCGCACGGGCTTGCCGAGAGGCCAGCCGGCAATGGCGCGAATGTGCTGCTCGAACTGCGAGACGGACGCACCGTCGAGCGTCCAGTGTCCGGAATTGTGCACGCGCGGAGCGATCTCGTTGACCAGCACCTTGGGTCGGGTGCCGTTGGCGAGCACGAACATCTCGACGGCAAGCACGCCGACATAATCGAGCGCGCCCGCGATCTTGCCGGCGATGCTGCGCGCTTCCTCGGCGAGCACATCCGGGATCCGCGCGGGCGCACGGGAGATCTTCAGGATGTGGTCGCGGTGCTCGTTTTCGGTGACGTCGAAACACTCGACCTGGCCTGTGGCCGAGCGGGCGGCGATCACGGAAATCTCACGCTCGTACGGCACGAAGGCTTCCAGGATGGCCGATTTGGTGGCGAGACTGGTCCACACTTTCGCGATGTCGTCGCCCTCGCGGATGATGGCCTGGCCCTTGCCGTCATAGCCGAAGCGACGGGTCTTCAGCACTGCCGGAAGGCCGATCCTGGCGATCGCCTCGCGCAATGACGGGACCGAGGTGACGTCGGCATAGGCCGCGGTGCCGATGCCGAGCCGGGTCACGAAATCCTTTTCGGCGAGTCGGTCCTGGGTGGTCTCGAGAATCTTGCGGTTGGGCAGCACCGGGCGGCGCGCATCCAGCACCATCGCGGCCGCGGACGGCACGTTCTCGAATTCGTAGGTGATGACGTCGACGTCGTTGGCGAACAGCTCGAGTGCTTCGACATCGGCGTATTCGGCGCAGGTCGCATTCAGGACGACGTCGAAGGCCGGTGAGTCCGGATCGGGCGAGAACACCTGGCAGCGCAGGCCGAGCCGTGCCGCCGCCATAGCCAGCATCCGCCCCAATTGTCCGCCGCCGAGGATGCCAATGGTGTCGCCGGGCTTCAGCTTCACCTGCTTTGCGTCAGTCACGCCTTGTCCTCCGGGCGCTCGGCCACGGCCTCGGTCTGCGCCTTGCGCCAAGCGGCGAGGCGGTCGGACAAGGCCGGGTCGGACAAGGCCAGCACGGCAGCCGCCAGCAGCGCCGCATTGATGGCGCCGGCCTTGCCGATCGCGAGGGTGCCGACCGGGATGCCCGCGGGCATCTGAACGATCGAATAGAGCGAATCGATGCCTTTGAGTGTCCTCGATTCGACGGGAACGCCGAACACGGGCAGTTCCGTCAGCGCCGCCGCCATGCCGGGCAGGTGGGCTGCGCCGCCCGCGCCGGCGATGATGACCTTGTAACCAGCCGCCTTGGCGCCCTTGGCGAACGTAAACAGCCGGTCGGGGGTGCGGTGGGCTGAAACGATGCGGGTGTCGGCGGCAACGCCGAGTCCTGCGAGCGTGTCGGCGGCATGCCGCATCGTGTCCCAGTCCGACTGGCTTCCCATGATGATGGCGATCGGCGCGGTCATGACGTGAATTGTGCTCGAAAAACAGGAAGATAGGCCAGATTAGCGGTTCCGGCCGGTGGCTCGCAAGGCGGTGGCAAGGAGAAGGGAATGCACTATCCTGTCTTGGTGAATCCCCGCAAGCCTTCATTGAGCAGGATGCCCATGAAGAAACCAAAAAGGGCGAGCGCTGCGAAGGCCAAAAAGGGCCCGAAAACCAGCGCCGCTCGCTCCAAAGTTGCTCCTAAGCGTCCGGTCAAGCGTCCGACCAGACCGTCGCGACGCGGAGCGTCTGCCGATGACGGCGCCAAAGCGGTCATCAAGACGGCCATCAACGCGACCATCCGTGACCTCCGGAGCAAGCTGAAGGGGGCGCTGCGGCGAGTCGCGGAGCTCGAGGCGGCCGCCGACACCGACTTCCTGCTCGAAATTCCGAACCGGCGCGGCTTCGAACGCGAACTCGGACGCGCCGTCGCCTACATGAAGCGCTACCGCGCCAGCGGCGCGCTGATCGTGCTCGACGTCGATCGGCTGAAGCCGATCAACGATTCCTTCGGCCATGCGGCCGGCGACGAGGTGCTGAAGGCGATTGCCACCACGCTGACGCGGCAGATCCGCGCCTCCGACGTGGTCGGCCGGCTCGGCGGCGACGAGTTCGCGCTGCTGCTCTGGAATCTCAGCGAGACCGACGCCAAGGCGAAGGCCGCGGCCTTCGAGCAGGCTGTCGACGAATTGTCCTTTGTCTTTCGCGGCCAGCACGTGAGCGCGGGCGCTTCCGCCGGCGTGGCCCTGCTCGGGGTACAGTCCGACGCCGCGCGCGCCCTGGAAGAGGCCGATGCCGCGATGTATGTGCGCAAGGCGCACCGGCGGCACGAGCCGCGCATCAGGCTCGTCAGCAGCTAGTTAAAGCGTGCCGAGGTCCTTCGGTACGTTGCCAAAGCTGCGAAGCAGTTTGGCGTCGCCGAATTCGCCGGTCATGGGATCGCCGCTGCGGCTGAACGCGACGGCGCCGGTGTGGCCGGCGCCGTGCGACATAACCTCGGCGCGCCGTAACGCGGCCGCCGCGGTCTGGCATTCCTCGGCCGCACCTGCGACCGGCGATCCGTCCTCGTCGGTCAGGAAAGGTAATGCAACGTAATAGGTGACATCGGACATGGTCGGCTCCGATAGCTGACAGCTCAGGCTGCGCTGCTCTTGCTCCGCATCTTGCTGCGTGAGGTCTCCGGAATGCAGCCGGCGGAAATGGCCGCCTGCAATTCCTCCAGCTCGGCCTCCAGATATTCATTGGCCATGATCAGCGCCTTGATGGTGCTGCGCAGATTGCCGTCGCACATCGCGATCGCCTGATCGCAGGCTTGTTCATAATGGCTGTTGTCGAGAAGGGCGGTTGCCGACATCTGCGTTTTCCTTGGACGGTTTTCCTGGGGGCGTTGGTGCGCAAATGTTCTTATTTTGTTCCTTTCGAGTCAAGCGGATTCGCGTGCGGCGAGCTGCCGTAAAGCTCTCCTCCTGTGGATCAGGCGATGATGTCGGGCGTGATCTGGTCTTCGATGAACGCGATACGGTCACGCAACAACAGCTTGCGTTTCTTCAACCGCTGTAACCGCAACAGGTCGGGCGCGGGCGATTGATGCAGTGCATCGATCGCCACATCGAGATCTCGGTGTTCCTGGTGCAACCGGGCGAGCTCGGATTCGAGTTCGCGCGCATCTTCATTGGTCATGTCTGCGGTGGCCGAAAAACCGATAGGCGTGAGATTAAGGCTGTGGATGCCCTGTGGAAACTATCGTCCTTGCGCGCCGTGATCGCAAGCGATCTCGGGCTGTCCTGCGCCGATCTCCCGCGAGATATTTCTGCCGGTCGCTGCGGCGTTGCGCAAGCGCATTGATATCACGGATTTTTCCCGCGTGGTTCCCTTACTCACGCTTCGTTACATATGAATTTTTAAAAATGACACTGCGACGACTGATATCCATCGACAGAACGAATCGGTGATGTACACTTCCTCGTCCGGTCGAATCCAAGGTTCACCCCTACCGAGGAGGTTTCGAATGACAATTCAGGCACATCTGGTTGAATTGGAGCGGAAGCATAAAACTCTCGAAAACGAATTGCACGAAGCTCTCGTGCACCTTTCAACAGACGACCTGCAAATTGTTGAGTTGAAGCGCCGGAAGTTGATGGTCAAGGACCAGATCGAGCGTCTCAGGCACGGCGACACGCTCCACTAGCAACCCCCGTAACAGCGTAGAGTTGATCGCACCCTTTCAGGCAGGGATGGGAGTCTTTGCGCTCATCCCTGCTGCAAGGCGCGCACCGTGCAAGGATTTGTGCGGCTCTAGCTTCTTGTCTGGACGCGGTTCTTTACGCGCAACTGGAATCCACTTCGCTTTAAACCGCTAGACATTTGCGAGCTCGGCGACGTGATCCGCGATCGCAAGCGATGACGTCAACCCGGGCGACTCGATGCCGAACAGGTTGATCAGGCCTTCGACGCCGTGATCGCGCGGGCCCTGCATCAAGAAATCCTGCGTGGCCACCGCCGGCGGCACGATCTTCGGGCGGATGCCCGAATAGCTCGGCATTAGCGCGCCGTCAGGCAGCGTCGGCCAGTATTTGCGGATCGCCGGATAGAAGCGCTCGGCGCGTGATGGGTCGACCTCATAATTGATCGTCTCGATCCATTCGACGTCGGGGCCGAAACGTGCCTGCCCGGCCATGTCCAGCGTCAGATGCACCCCTAGCCCGCCGGGCTCGGGCACCGGATAGATCAGGCGCGAGAACGGCGCCCTGGCATTGCAGCTGAAGTAGTTTCCCTTGGCGAGGTAGGCCGTCGGGATCCGTTCCAGCGGCATGCCCTCGATGTTGCGCGCCACCGTGGTCGCCGAGAGCCCGGCGGCGTTGACGAGGAGGCTGCATTGCAGCGTCATCGGCGCTTCGCCGCCCGCCTCGATTTCAATGACGCCGGCGGTGGCCTTGGCACGGATCAGCGGGGTGTGAAACGCGAAGGCCGCGCCCGCGTCCTCGGCTTCGCCGCGCAGCGAGAGCATGTAGGCGTGGCTGTCTATGATGCCAGTCGACGGCGACAGCAGCGCGGCGTCGCAGGCGAGCGCCGGCTCAAGCGCACATGCCGCATCGCCCGTGAGCAACTGCATGTCGAGCACGCCGTTGGCCTCGGCATGCGCCTTGATCGATTGCAGCTTCTCGGTCTCTTTCGGATTGGTCGCGACGATCAGCTTGCCGCTATTCCTGTGCGGGATGCCGCGCTCGGAACAGTAACGGTAAAGCGCGTGCTTGCCGTCGACGCACATGCGCGCCATCCAGCTTCCGGCGCGATAGTAGATGCCGGCATGGATCACCTCGCTGTTGCGCGAGGAGGTGATGGTGCCGATGGCCTCGGCTTCCTCGAGCACGATCACCTCGCGCCCGGCTTGCGCCAGCTTGCGAGCCACCGCGAGCCCGATCACGCCGGCTCCGACGACGACGCAGTCGACCCTATCCATGGTAGTGCAGGACGTCCGCTCGAAGCGACGATGGCCTCACGCCTGGGACCGGCGGCGCGGGGGCGTTTTCCGTTAACGAAGCATTTATCATGTCAGGGCAATTGCCGTATTTGATGCCACATTTTTTCGTTGCGCGTACAGGCGTTTACCCGATCCAAACCCGCGAGGCCAGACAATCCGACGTTGAAATCGCGGGTGGCTGATGGCTGAGAAGAACTGGCACGCGGGCAGCGCGCTTCCGATTGCGGTGCAGGCCGTCGTGTGCCTGGCCGCAGCGGTGACGCCTGCGCGCGCCTTTGCCCTCTCCGACAGCTTCACTCCTCCGAGCTATCTCGGCCACCTCGATCCCAACGTGATCTGGGAAGCCCTGATCGCGGGCATCGTGATCTGCTCGTTCCTCGTCGCGATCGCGCTGTGGATCCATTCCTCGCTGCGCCGGACCAAGCGTCTGCAGCTGCGGCGCAATGCCTTCGTCTCCTCCGCGATGAACAATCTCAACCAGGGCGTGGTGATGACGGATGCGCAGCGGCGCATCATCTTCTGCAACGACCGCTATCTCGAGATTTACGGCCTGGCGCGGTCGGATCTCTGGGCCGACATGAATGGCTACGAACTCCTTGAGCTGCGACGCAAGCGCGGTGTGCTCGGGGGCGCCTCCAACGACGAGTTCTATGAGAAGGCGGCAAGCACCAACGGCTTGATCACCGAACTGCCGGACGGGCGGGCCATCCTGGTGAAATATTTCGTGCTGCCCAATGGCGGCTCGGTGACGACGCATCTGGACGTCAGCGAGCAGCGCAGGCTGTCGCGGCAGCTCGCCTCCACCAAGCAGTTCCTGGAAACATTGCTGGACCACGTGCCGGCCTGCGTGGCCGCGAAGAACATCGAGGATGGTCGCTACATCTTCGCCAACAGCGCTTATGAGCGGTTCTGGGGGTTCTCGCGCGACCATGTCGTCGGCAAGACCGCGCGCGAGCTGTTTGCGCCTGTCTCGGCGGACAGCATCGAGGCGACCGACCGGGCGGCACTCGATTCGCAGGACGGCCAGTTTCGCAACGAATTCGAGGTCGACCGCGCCGGTGAGCGGCGCATGGTTGCCTCGATCCGGATCGTGGTCCGCAACGAGAGCAACAAGCCCGAATTCCTGATGCTCGTGTTCGAGGACATCACCGATCGCCGCTCGCTGTCGAAGGAGCTGGAGAGCACGAAGAAGTTCCTGGAGCTCGTGGTCGACAACATCCCGGTGGCCCTGATCGTCGAGCAGGTCAAGGACGGCCGCTACCTGCTCGCCAACCGCAGCGCGGAGACGATCCTCAACCGCAGGCGCGAGGAAGCCACGGGCCTGACCGCGTCCGACATCTTCAATCCCAAGGAAGCCAAGCTGATCATCGCGCGCGACGAAGCCGCGATCAAGAAGCGCGGGATGATCACCGAAGAGCACCCGATCTCCACCAAGGACGGGCTGCGGCTGTTTCTCACCCGCCGCGCTACCGTGCTGAGCGACACCGGCGAGCCGCAATATCTGATCAAGACCCACGAGGACGTCACCGATCGCCGGCAGACCGAGTCGCGCATGGCGCACATGGCCTATCACGACGGCCTCACCGATTTGCCGAACCGTGCCGCTTTCCTGCAGGCGTTGACCCAGATGATCGAGGCCTGCGAGGGCACCGGCGAGGAGTTCGCGGTTCTGTGCGTCGATCTCGACGGCCTCAAGGAGGTCAATGACGTCTTCGGTCATGCGCACGGCGACAAGCTCCTGGTCGAGGTGGCCCAGCGGCTCCAGGACTCCGCGCGCGGCGGCGTGGTGGCGCGCCTGTCTGGCGACGAGTTCGGCCTGATCATCGACGGCAAGCAGCCGGAGGCAGGTCTCGCGCTGGCGCAGCAGATCGGTGATGCCGTCGCCAAGGAATTCCAGATCGACGGCCGCCCGGTCCGTGCCGGCGTCACCACCGGCATGTCGATCTTCCCGCACAACGGCGCCGACGCCGCCTCGCTGCTCGCCAACGCCGGCGCGGCGCTGTTCCGCGCCAAGCAGAAATCGCGCGGCACGATCAGCCTGTTCCAGCCGGAGATGGACCAGCAGATCCGCGATCGCCGCGTGCTGCACCAGGATCTCTCGATGGCGATCAAGAACGGCGAGCTCTCGCTCGCCTTCCAGCCGCAGGGAGCAGCGGGCCACAGCGTCGCCGAGAGCGAGATCATCGGCTTCGAGGCGCTGGCGCGCTGGCAGCATCCGGTGCGCGGCCAGGTCTCCCCGGCCGAATTCATCCCGATCGCGGAGGAAAGCGGCCTGATCGTCGAGATGGGCGAGTGGATCCTGCGCGAGGCCTGCCGCGAAGCCGCGTCCTGGCCGACGCCGCTTCAGATCGCGGTCAACCTGTCGCCGGCGCAGTTCATGCACGGCGACGTGGTCGGGCTCGTCCATTCCATCCTGCTCGAGACGGGTCTTGCCCCCGGCCGGCTCGAGCTCGAGATCACCGAGGGGGTGCTGATCGAGGACTTCGATCGCGGCCTTGCGCTGCTGCGCCGGCTCAAGGCGCTCGGCGTGCGCATTTCCATGGACGATTTCGGCAGCGGTTATTCATCGCTGAGCTATCTCCAGGCGTTCCCGTTCGACAAGATCAAGATCGACCGCGCCTTCATCATCAATCTCGGCCGCAACCCGCAATCGGCAGCGATCGTGCGCGCGGTGATCGATCTCGGGCATGGCCTGGAAATGTCGATCGTCGCCGAGGGCGTCGAGACGCTGGAACAGCTTGCCTTCCTCGCCGCGGAAGGCTGTGACGGCGTGCAGGGCTATCTGCTCGGCAAGCCCCTGCCGATCGGGAAATATGCCGGCCTCGTCGGTCGCGCCGAAGTCATGGAGCTTGCGCTCAAGACCGGCTAAAGCGGTTTCGAGCGAAGTGGCTGCCGGTTCGCGTCAAGAAAACGCGCCAAACTCAAATCTAGAGCCCCGTTCCGATTTCATCGGAACGGAAATGGCTCTAGTGAGGGTGGGCGTTTCTTTCGCTCCCATTCGACGGCTTTATGGCGGATTACGATTTTGCGATCATCGGTGGCGGCCTGAACGGTGTCAGCCTCGCGCGCGATGCCGCCGGCCGCGGCCTGCGGGTCATCCTGTTGGAGCAGGGCGATCTCGGCGGCGCGGCGTCCTCGGCAACACCGCGGCTGATCCACGGCGATCTCTCGGTCCTGGAACGGCGCGGCTTCCGACGGGTGCGCCGAGCGTTGGCCGAGCGCCGGACCTGGCTGCGGATCGCGCCGCATCTGGTTCGGCCGATGCGCTTCGTGATCCCGGCGCATTCCGACGAGCGCCCACCATGGCTGCTGCGCGTTGGCCTATTCCTCTACGACAGCCTCACCGGCCGGAGCGGCCTGCCTGCAACGGCGACCCTCGACATCACGCATCATCCGGTCGGCAACGCGCTGAAACGACCGTTCGGCACGGCCTTCGAATATTCGGACTGCGTCGTCGACGATTCCCGACTGGTGGTGCTCACGGCACTGGATGCGGCCGAGCGCGGCGCCGTGATTCGGACTGGAGCGCGCTGTGTGCGTGCCGATCGAACCGATACATGGCGGCTCGCGGTGGTCGACCGCGGCCATCGTCGCACGATCACGGCCCGGGCACTGGCCAACGCCACCGGCGGCTGGACGTCGATGGTCGCCGAGACCGTGCTGCGGCAGCCGCAACCCGCCATGGTGGCGACGCAGATGAGCCAGATCATCGTCCCGCGGTTGTTTGATTCCGATAACGTCTACGTCTTCCAGAACAGCGATGGCCGGCTGATCTTCGCGAGTCCTATCGAGCGCGATTTCACCCTGATCGGAACAGTAACGCACGATTTCACCGGCGATCCCGCGATCGTCGCGATGCCGGGGGCCGATGTCGGCTATCTCTGCGAAGCGGCGAGCCGCTATTTCCGCGAGCGCGTTGCCCCGACCGACGTGGTGCGCGCGGTCTCCGGCGTCAACCTGACGCTGGCGTCCGCGCGCCGGCGTGACGGCACGACGCTGTTCGACGCGCGGCGGCGCAAGGCGCCGCTGATCACGATGTTCGGCGGTGACGTCACCACCTCGCGCCTGCGGGCGGAGCGCGCGGTGACGAAGTTGACGCCGTTCTATCCGATGTCGCCGCCCTGGACCGCCGGCGCGGCGCTGCCCGGCGGAGATTTTGCCTGGGACCGTTTCGACACCGAGGTCGATCTTGCGCGCGACCGTTGGCGCTTTCTGTCGGAGACGCAGGCCCAACGCCTCGTCGCGGCCTATGGCTCGCGGCTATCGGTCGTGCTTGCCGAGGCGAAGACCCGGGACGATCTCGGCGCCGCCTTCGGTCCCGAGCTGACGGGCGCCGAGGTGCGCTATCTCATGACCCACGAATGGGCGCGTTTTCCCGAGGACATCCTGTGGCGCCGCTCCAAGCTCGGCCTGACGATGTCCGCACAGGAATGCGATGCGCTGGCTGCGTTCATGGCGAATGCGTGAACGAACCGCCTCTAATTGGTTGAGTGAGGGACGATCGGCCGCTAGCGTGCGGCGGGATTGGGGTTGGCAGGGACCATGACTGACGAGTTGCCCGGAACAGACGCGGCTGCGGCTGCGGTTGGAGAGACGCAGTTCGCGGCCGGCGAGCCGCTGCTGCGCATCGAGGGCGTCGCCAAGTCGTTCGGGACGTTCCGGGCCGTCGACGGCGTGTCGCTCGACATCAAGGCCGGCGAGTTCTTTGCACTGCTCGGGCCCAGCGGCTGCGGCAAGACCACGCTTCTGCGCATGCTCGCCGGTTTCGAAGCGCCGGATCAAGGGCGCATCCTGCTCGGCGGCAAGGACATCGCGCAGGCGCTGCCGCATGAGCGGCCGATCAACATGATGTTCCAGAACTACGCGCTGTTTCCGCACCTGTCGGTGCGCGACAACATCGCCTTCGGCCTGAAGCGCGCCGGCATGGCGCGCGCCGACATCGCCACGCGCGTTGCGGAGATGGTCGCGCTGGTGAAGCTCGAAGGGCTCGAGAAGCGCAAGCCCGATCAGCTCTCCGGTGGCCAGCGCCAGCGCGTGGCGTTGGCGCGCGCACTGGCGCGACGCCCGCAGCTGCTTCTGCTCGACGAGCCGCTCGCAGCGCTGGACAAGAAGCTGCGCGAAAACACCCAAGGCGAGCTGATGGAGCTTCAGCGCCGGCTTGGCATGACCTTCATCATCGTCACGCACGACCAGGAAGAGGCGATGACGATGGCGAGCCGGATCGGTGTGATGAGGGACGGCAAGCTCGCGCAGGTCGCCAGCCCGCGCGAGCTCTACGAGGCGCCACGCTCGCGCTGGATCGCGGAGTTTGTCGGTGACGTCAACCTGTTCGACGCCGAGTCCAAATTGCGCGACGGTCATCGTCTGGTCATCGGCACGCGCGATGCGGGCGCGCTGGTGGTGGCGGAGCCGCGCGAGCCGTTCGGCGAGGGCAGATTATCGGTTGCGATCCGCCCCGAGAAGGTCAAGCTGTCGCGCCGCGGTCCGGTGCGGGAAGCCGGTCATGAAACGGCGATCAACCAGCTGGACGGCGTGATCGCCGACATCTGCTATCTCGGCGGCACCACCACTTACAAGGTGAAGCTGGACGCCGGCGGGATGCTGCAGGCTTCGGTCGCCAACAGCGCGCGCCTCGATGTCGACGCCTACAGCCTGAACCAGCCTGTCGTCGCCTGGTTCACGCCCGACGACTGCGTGGTGCTGCCGTCATGAGCGCGCGCCGCATTTTTGCGCGACCCGCTCGCCTTGCCGCGATCGCGCCCTATGTCTGGATGGTGCTGTTCTTCCTGGTGCCGTTCGGCTTCGTGCTGAAGATCAGCCTGTCGCAGACGGCGATCGCGCAGCCGCCTTACGAGCCGGTGTTCGACCTGATGGCGGGATGGGGGGCGCTGAAGGCCGCCTTTGCTGCGCTGTCGATCGACAATTTCAGGCTGCTCGTCTCCGACGATATTTACGTGTTCGCCTATGTGCGTAGCCTCACCGTCGCCGTCACCGCGACCGCGCTGTTGCTCCTGATCGGTTATCCCATCGCCTACGGCATGGCGCGGCTGCCGACGCGCTGGCAGGCCGTGGCGATGGTGCTGGTGATCGTGCCGTTCTGGACCTCGTTCCTGATCCGCATCTATGCCTGGATCAACATTCTCCAGCATGACGGCCTGCTCAACCAGATCCTGCTTGCGTTGCATCTCGTCAGCCAGCCGGTGGTGTGGCTCTCCACCGACAACGCGATGTATATCGGCATCGTCTATTCCTACCTGCCGTTCATGATCCTGCCGCTCTATGCCACGCTCGCCAAAATGGAGCCGGTGCTGGAGGAGGCCGCCTCCGATCTCGGCGCACCGCGCTGGCAGGTGTTCTGGCTCGTCACCTTCCCGCTGTCGCTGCCCGGCGTCGGCGCCGGCGTGCTGCTGTGCTTCATCCCCATCGTCGGCGAGTTCGTCATTCCGGATCTCCTGGCCGGCTCCAATGCGCTGATGATCGGTCAGACCCTGTGGCTCGAATTCTTCACCAACAAGGACTGGCCGGTCGCCTCCGCCGCGGCCATCGTGTTGTTGGTGGTGCTGCTGGTCCCGCTGCTGCTGTACGAACGGCTGCAGAAGCGGCAGCTGGAACAGGGGCGGTGAGGCGATGCGCAAGGTCTCCCGCCTGTCCCGCTTCAACGTCGTCTCGCTCGCGCTGGGTCTGGCTTTCCTCTATCTGCCGATCCTGATCCTCGTGATCTATTCCTTCAACGCCTCGCGGCTGGTGACGGTGTGGGGTGGCTGGTCGCTGCGCTGGTATCACGAGTTCTTCAATGACCGCGCCATGATCGAGGCGGCCTGGATGAGCCTGCGCGTCGCGGTTTCGTCGGCGACCATTGCGACCCTGATCGGCACGCTCGCCGCCGTGGCGCTGTCGCGCGGCGAGCGGTTTCGCGGCCGCACCCTGTTCTCCGGCATGCTCTATGCGCCGCTGGTGATGCCGGAGGTGATCACCGGATTGTCGCTGCTGCTGCTGTTCGTGGCGCTGAACGCCGAGCGCGGCTTCTGGACGGTGACGATCGCCCACACCACGCTGACGATGTGCTTCGTCGCCGTCGTCGTGCAGTCCCGCCTCGGCTCGCTCGACCGTTCATTAGAAGAGGCCGCGATGGACCTCGGCTGCGACCCCGTGCGGGCGTTCGTGGCCGTGACGCTGCCGCTGATTGCGCCCGCGATCGTCGCGGGCTGGATGCTCGCCTTCACGCTGTCGCTGGACGATCTCGTGATCGCGAGCTTCACCACCGGCCCGGGCTCCGCGACGCTGCCGATCCGGATCTATTCAGAGGTACGGCTGGGAGTGAAGCCCGAGATCAACGCGATCTGCACGCTGGTGATCGCCTTGATCGCGGTCGTCATCGTGATCGCCTCGCTCGCCTCGAAATTGTCGAGCTCGCAGGGCGAAAGCGCGGCGCCGCTTTGAGAGGGGAGGCATTGTGATATTCACCTACCAGGTCCTCGTCCATACGCCGCTCTGGGTCTGGCCCTTGTTCGCCTATCTGGTCTGGCAGGGCATCAAGGCGATGCAGCCGCGCAGGACGCCGATCTGGCGCGCGCTGATCGTGCCGGCCGTGTTCATCGTTTGGGGCGTCTCACGGATCGGCTTTGGACATCACGACGGCACATGGCCGCTGATCGCCTGGATCGCGGCGGCACTGGCGCTACTGCCGCTCGGCGTCCTGACGCCGCGTCCGTTCGATGTCGATCACACGACCGGGGAGATCATTCGTCCCGGCAGCGCGTTTGCGCTGGTCCGCAACCTCGTCGTGTTCTCTCTGCAGTACACGGTTGGCGTGATCTCGGCGATCGATGCGGGCGATCGCGCGGTGGCCTTCATCGCCGGCCGCGCCATTTCGGGCGCGACCGCCGGCTATTTCATCGGCTCGACGGTCGCGCTTCTGATCGCATATCGCAGCAAGCGCGCGGCCGATGTTTAGGACTTCACCGCACCCGCCGTGAGCCCGCCCACCATGTAGCGGCGGAAGGCGTAGTAGATGGCGGCCGGCGGCAGCGCGTAGATGAAGCCGGTCGTCATCAACAGCTCCCACGGCGAGTCGTCGGCGGCGAGGAAGTTGCCGAGCGCGACAGGGAGGGTGATCTCGCGATCGTTTGAGAGCAGCAGGAACGCGTAGAGATATTCGTTCCAAGCGAGCAGCACCGCATAGGTGCCGATCGCGACCAGCGAGGGCATCATCAGCGGCAAGTAGACCAGGCGGAAGATCTGGAGAGTCGTCGCGCCGTCCATCACCGCGGCCTCGTCCAGCTCGACCGGCAGCTTGTCGGAGGCCTGCTTGAGCACCCAGATCGCATAAGGGCTCGCGATCGTCACCATGGCCAGGATCAGCGACCAATGATTGTTGAGCAGGCCGTAATTGCCCATGGTGCGATACATCGGCACCGCGAGGAACGCTGCCGGGATGAAATAGGTGAACAGCGCGAGGTTCATCACGATGCGCCCGCCGGGCACGCGCAACCGCGAGATCGAGAACGCAGCCGCGGTTGCGATGACGAGCGTGAGCACGCCGACGGCTGCCGCGATCACCAGCGAATTCCAGAACTGCACGTAGAAGTCCCGCAGGAAGTAATGCTGCTGCTTGAACACGATTTCGAAGTTGTGCAGCGTCGGATGATCCGGCCACAGCTTGCCCGAGAACGCGTCCTCCTTCGGCGAGATCGCGAACAGGAACATGTGATAGATCGGTATCATCGTCCAGAGCAGGACGGGAATGCCGATCAGGAGCAGCCGCGCCTCGGTCGCGACGTCACGGAGAGAGGGAAGCTTCATCGCGACAACCGTTTCATCATGAAGTACATCAGCGGCAGGACGAACGGTATCGCGCAGACGATGGAGGCCATCGCGAGCGAGAGCTGGTCGAGCCGGAGATAGCGGATGCCGAGTGTCGACAACACGTGCGTGAGGTCGGCCGGGCCGCCGCCGGTGAGCAGATAGACGCTGTTGAAGTCGCCGAGCGTCCAGATCATCGAGAGCAGCGTGCAGGTGATGTAGAGCATCTGCAGCGACGGCCAGGTGATGTAACGGAATTTCTGCCACCAGCTGGCGCCGTCGACCTCGGCGGCCTCGAACAGATCTTGCGCGATCGCAAGCCGTCCGGTCATCAGGATCAGCGTCCAGAACGGCAGCGATTTCCAGATGTGGACGCCGATTGCCATGGTCAGCGCCACGGTCGGGTCGTTCAGCCAGTTCGGGCCGTCATCACCGGTCAAGTTGAAGATGAGGTGGTTGACCATGCCCCATTCGGGGTTGAACATGAAGCGCACCGACAGGATGGTCGGAATTGACGGCACTGCCCAGGGCAGGATGAAGACCACCGAGAGCCATTTGATCCAGGTGCGCTGCTGCGCGAAGAAGCCGGACAAAAACAGCGCGATCAGCATCTTGATGTTGATGCCGATGACCAGGAAGATCAGCGTGTTGACGGCGGCGCGCGCGAAGATCGGGTCGTTATAGAGCGCGACATAATTCGACGGGGCCCGCGCCAGCCATAGCCCGTAACAGACGGGGTAGACGACGAAGGCAAGGAAAACGAGCAAATAGGGTGCGAGCAGCACGATGCCCCAGATTTGCGTCGGGGTCAGCCGCGACGACAAGGGCGGTGCGGGGATCGACTGATCACCAGAGAGCGTAATCGCCATTCTTTTTGGACTCTTCAAAGAGTTGCCGGCCGCGAAACGCGGCCGGTACTGTTCTTATACCTTCACCCGCTGGGCGGGGCGAGGGGATGATGACTTAACCCGCGACCTGCTTGATGCGGGCGATCAGTTCGTCGACGGCCTTGTCGACCGGAACCTTCTCGCTCACCACCCGGTTCATCGCCTTGGCCCACACGTTCTCGTTGTTGAGAATCGTGAACTTCCAGTTCTTGGTGAAATCGAACGGCGCGGTGCCGCCCGTGAACTGGGCGTACACCGCCTTGCGGTGCTTGTCGGCCTGCCAGAACGGGCTGGCCTGGCTTTCCTTCGTCACCGGGAACCAGCGGCCGAGCGCGCCCTCGATATAGGGGCGAACGTTCTCTTCCTGGAGCAGGAAGCTGATGAACTGCTTGGCCTCGGCCTTGTTCTTGGCAACGCTGAAGACCAGCCCGGTCTTGACGTCGGAGCGGTAGCGGATGGTCGACCCATCCGGCGCCTTGGGGAAGGACGCCGTGATGATGTCCTGCTCATAAGCCTTCTTGCCGGCGTCGCGCTGCTCTTGCGTGAGCGCCTGGTTCTGCGAGTCCTCATACCACTTAGCCGCGATCGAGATCGTGAAGTTGTGGGTCATCACGATGGTCTTGTTGTGGAACGCGACGTTGTTGTCCGGATCCTTCCAGGTCGTGGAGGACGGTGGCGTGCAGCCCTTGATATAAGTGTCGGTGTAGTCCTTCATGGCCTTGATCAGGTTCTCGCGGACCGTGGGATCGTCGACCGTGAGCTTGCCG
Source organism: Bradyrhizobium sp. WSM1253 (assembly GCF_000244935.1). Taxonomy (NCBI): domain Bacteria; kingdom Pseudomonadati; phylum Pseudomonadota; class Alphaproteobacteria; order Hyphomicrobiales; family Nitrobacteraceae; genus Bradyrhizobium; species Bradyrhizobium sp. WSM1253. The sequence continues at coordinate 3,260,360 of NZ_JH600073.1, read as the reverse complement.
TCGTCGTCGACCAGCTTGACGTGGTAGGCATCCATGAAGGTGTAGAACGACTGGAAGGCGTCGGTGGATTCTACGCCCATCGGCTGGCCGACGGCGTAGATGCGCTGGCCAGTGGCTTTGCGGATTCCCGGTTGCACCTTGTCGCACCAGAACGTCCAGTACCCCGCCCAGTCGGTCGGAATGTCGCTCTGCTTGAAGCCGGCCTTCTCCAGCATGTCGTTCCAGATCTGGACGTGCATGCTCTGCTGCTTCAGCGGGAAGCCGTAATAGGCCTTCTTCTTGGTGACGTCGTTATAGAGGATCGAGGCGTCCAGCGTGTTCTGCACGAACCGGCCCTTGATCGGCTCCATGACGTCGGTGAGATCCTCGAGCTTGCCCTCGTAGGCCCACTTGCCCTGGGCCTGCACGTCATAAGAGTCGGAATAGGCGACGTCGGGCACGGTGCCGGCATCGAGCGCGGCGACCGTCTTCGGAATCATGTCCTGGATCGCGTACTGCGACAATTCGACCTTGATTCCGGTCTTGGCTTCGAACTTCTTGATCGTCTCGAGCAGCGCGTCGTCTTCGGAGCGGTAGAAGCCCTTGCCCCACCAGACCGTAATCGTCTTCTGCTGCGCAAATGCGGGTGCAGCGGCTGCAAGCAGCCCGGCCGCAGCGACCGCCAGTGATACTGCGCCAATAACCTTGGATTTCACGTTTTTCTCCCTCAAACGGCCGGTGTTTTTAACCGGTCGTATAAAACACTAGCGCATGGCCGCTATCCGATCTAGCGGCTTCTTGTCAGACATAGGTCGTGGGGTGTCGGGCGAGAGGAGATGCTTAATGTGCGGCATCGATCCAATCGCCGCATCAATTCGCCCTGATCAATTCGCGTGAGGTCTCAGGGCCCGAGCTGACATGCAAATACGCCAAACTGTCTCTTTAGCGGGTCCGACGGCTGGCATTGAAGGCCTTCGATCGGCTGTCCCCTGCGGTCGATCGGACACCAAGAGGCGTCGGTACTGGTCCAGTTGATGCCACGATCAAAAAACGTCGGTGCATCGAATCTCGCCTCGATCACCATTTTTCCTTCCACATTCATGAAGCCCCAATGCCCGCCCGATTGGGCCGGGACCAAGCCATCCTCGAGGCGAATGCCCATCCGTCCCTCTCGCGGTTTGATTAGCCAGGAGCCATGGGCATCAAGGATGCCGCGTTTACCCCCCTCGAATGCCATGGCCATATCAGGCCTGATGTGGCAGATGCGTTCGAAAGGCTGCTTGGTGATCCATGCACCGGTCGAGGCATCGATGATGCCGTTCCTGTCGTCCAGCCGCGCTAGAACCGAACCATTCGGCAAGCCTGGAGAGATCGCATCGAGCGTGGGTTCTATGGCCCAGGTGATGTCAGTTCTCAACAATCCGAATTTGTCCCCAAAACCGGCGACAGCAAGAGAGCCGACGAAAGGGCCGGCACGGTCAAACCGCTGTGCCGTCATCGGCGTGAGATCGGCTGCCGCATAGGCAAATTTACCGCTGATCTTGAGGATATAAGGTCCGTCGCAGGTCACCGGCCTCGATAGCTCACCCTCCTGCGGCTCGATCGACTTGCCATTCTCATCAAGAATTCGCGGCTGCCTGTCGATCTCCCCGACAATGCGTCCATTGGCGCATCGCCCGACCGAAAAATCGAATAGGGGCGGGACAATGAGCTTGGCGTTTTCATCGAGATAGCCATGCTTCTTCTCGTTCTGAATGTCCCACGACCATGGCGCAGTCCCCTTCAGAGATATGTTTTCGTATTGGGGCTGGACGACCCATTCGCCGGTGCGATCTACCAGGCCCCATCGGCCGTTCAGGCGGGCTGGGGTAAATTTCGCGCCGTGTACAAATTGATGGACGTTCTCGAATTTCGGCTCGATCTTGAGGCGTCCCGCGCGATCAATGAAACCCCAATGGTCATCGACCTTTGCGGGGGCCATCCCATCAACAAACGAACCAAGCTGCTGGAATTTTGGTTCGATCTCCCAGCTTCCGTCGGGACGTATCACACCCCATCCTGAATCGACCCTCGCCAGCATGAGCGCCGTACCTTCGGTGTCAAAAGGCAGGATCGCGTTGGGAGACGGCGGAACAAGCCAGGCGCCGGAGCGGTCCACGAGGCCCCATTTGCCTGTCGCAGTGACCGCTCTGCTGTCGGCGATCGCGCCGACGAACTCGAAAATCCCATGGCTGAACTGCTCCGTGCCCGCGATGCCTCCTGACGTGGTCCGGCCCTCGGTGGCAAAGAAGACCTTCTCGGTGAAGGGAATGACGTAGCCAAACTTCGGCTCGAGCGCGGTGTTGCCGTCGAGGTCGATCAGACCGGATCGGCCGCCGACGTCGATCTGCGCAAATCCGTGCGAGAAGCGATCTGCAATCGGATATTGCGGCTTTGCGATCACATGACCGCTTGTGTCGACATAGCCATAGCGACCATTCGATCGCACCAGCGCGCGCCCTTCATGGAAGGTATCGACCCAATCGTATTCGGCCGGCACAGCAAGCGTGCCGTCGCGGTTCACCGCGCCGCAAAGCCCATCAGGAAATCCGCACGAGGGCAGTGGGAACGAAGGGGGCAGGCCGAAGCCGTTTGTGCCCCTGTTGGCACGAGCCACCGCGGCGTCGAAAATGACCTTCCCGGCAGGAAGGAGAAGAGCGGAGGGGCGATCAACAGACTCCGGTCGTGAAACGTCTTGCGCATGCGAGGCGCTCGCGACGGTGACCAGCGCGAGTGCCGCAATAACGGCGGCCACCCGGCATCTTCCAAAGCTTCCCATTGGGCGATGTCTCCTCCTGCTTCAACCTCAGGTATGAGACCATCGTGGCGAAATACGGACGGCTCTTATGCGTTGGCGGAGGCGTTCCGCGTCCGCGATCCGCTCAGGACTAGTTCGACTTCGCGCCTTCCTTGGCGTTCTCCGCCGTCGGCGCTTCGGCGGGTGCGGGACGTTTTCCGGTGCCGGTGATGCGCTCGATCGCGGAGCGCACCGCGTCGCCCGGCTTGCGGTCTTTCAGCATGTCGAGCAGGGGCGCAGAGGCCGGCGAGCGGCGGATCAGGCTTTCCGGATCGGGGAAGACGAGGGGGTCGTCCCAGGGGCCCTGCACCACGAAGGGCAATTCGAACCCCGACGCGCTGTTGAGGCTGGCCACGCCCTTCATGTCGTATTCGCGGGTCGGCACCGAGGCGGTGCCGGTCATCGTGATCTTCGCCGCCGGTCCTTCGACGCGGATGTCCTCGGCGGTGGCGATGCCGTCGGAGAACTTCACCGCGATGGTGAGATTGTCGTAAGGGGTCGAGCCGTTGCGGAAATTGCCGCCGCCGGACAGCGGCCGCCGCTCGAGCCGCTTCAGGAGCTGCTCGGCATTGAAGCCCGCGATCGCGCCATCATGCCCGGTCACGGTGGCGCTGCCGTCGAGCGACTGTACGAGGCCGAACGGGCTCGAGCCGGACGCGACGAGCGAGACGTTGATGTTGCCGCGCCCGGACAGCTTGTTGATACCGAACAGCTCGGAGGCGCAGGCCTGAAGGTCGACGTCGGTGAACTGGAATTGCGCCTTGATGTCGGCCACGGTGTCGGAGCGCGCGATGCCGAACGAGCCCTTGGCGATGCCGCCATAGACCTGGGCCTCGCCGACCGAGAGCGCCAGCGTGCCGTTGCGCAGATTCGCGCCGATCGCGGTGCGGCCGAGTTTCGACGCCCCGACCGTCAGCTTGGCGGCCGACAGGCGCATGTCGAGGTCGGTGGTCGACAAGGCGTTGAGATCGAACAGCTGCCTGTTCCAGTCGCGCGCGCCGCTCGCGAGCAGGCGGAAGGTCGAGATATAGGGTGTGAAGTCGAGCGCGTCAGCTGCGAGCGTCGCCTGCAGCGTCTGCCGGCCGTTATTGGCGTAGGTCATCACGCCCTCAGCGGTGTTGCCGTCGAGCTCGACATTGACATTGGTGAGCGCGATCGACGCGCCGACGACATTGGCCCGCGCCTTCAACGCGAAGCGGCCGAAGCCGCCGCTGGCGGGCTGCGGCTGGCCGGTCCAGCGTAGCGCGTTGCGCAAGGACGGGCTGTCGATGGTGAGCGTGCCCTCCATCATCGGGCTGGTGCGGTTGGCGACGCTGCCGTCGAAGGCGAGCTTGAGCGGTGCGCTCGCGATTCGCGCCTTCAACCCCGAGCGCTCGCCGGAGAGCGCGGCGACGAAATCGGCAAAGCTGATCGAGCCGTCGACCCGTTCGCCGCGCCAGTCGAATTGTCCGGTCGCAGCGAAGGAGCGCGAGATCGAGGGCCAGGCCAGCGAGAGGTCGATGTCCTCGAACTTCTCGGTGCCGTGCATGGCGGCGTCCTCGTAATCGAGCACGCCGTCCTGGATCCGGATCTCGGAGAACGACACTTGATTCTCGGCGCCGGGCTTCATGGTGCGCGCGATGGTCTGGATGAACGGCGTCCAGTTGCTTTCGCCGTCCGGCTTCAGGCTGACATGGATGCGCGGCCGCAGCAGCGTCAGGTCGGCGATCTCGAACCGTTGCAGCAGCAGCGGCAGCAGCCGCAGGTTCGCGGTGAGCACGTCGACATGGAGCGCGGGATCGCTGGTGCCGCCGCCCTTCAGGCCGACGTCATGGAAGGAGATGTAGCTTGCCGGCAGCACCGAAATGTCGATCGCGCCCGCGACATTGACCTCGAGCCCGGTGACGTCGCGGATCTGCGTTTCCACCGCCTTGCGCAGCGCGTCGCGGTTGATGAGCCATGAGGTCGCGATCAGGGCGATCAGCGCCACGCCGAGCAGCGCCGCGATCGGCGTCCCGAGGCGCTTCATTCCTTGGGCCATGGTCAATGGCATGTCCTGATCGAGTTGGTCGCTGGAGCCAGAAGGCGGGCCGGGAAACCTGCGCGCCCCACGCCCAAGACCTATTGTGTTAAGTGCCGCAACTTGATGGGTTTTCTTGTCGCTTTCAAGGCCGCGGGAACGGTTGCGCCCACGGCTTGGGCAGCTTCTATCACCCAGGGGTGGAGCGGAGAACCCCGTATCATTGACGGCTTCGGACGATTTCGCCTAATAATCGCCGCCACTAAGGCGCGACGCCTGCAAGCCGAAGGTTCACTCGAAGGTAATTTGCATGAACAAGGTCTATCCCGACGCCAAGTCGGCTCTCGAGGGTGTTCTGAAAGACGGCATGATGATCATGTCGGGCGGCTTCGGCCTTTGCGGCATCGCCGAGACGCTGTCGGACGCGATCCGCGACTCCGGCGTCAAGGACCTGACGGTGGTCTCAAACAATGCCGGCGTCGACGGCATTGGCCTCAGCCGCCTGCTCGAAACCCGTCAGATCAAGAAAATGATCTCGTCCTATGTCGGCGAGAACAAGCTGTTCGCCCAGCAATTCCTCGCCGGCGAGCTGGAACTCGAATTCAATCCGCAGGGCACGCTGGCCGAGCGCATCCGCGCCGGCGGTGCCGGCATTCCGGCCTTCTACACCAAGACCGGCGTCGGCACGCTGATCGCCGAAGGCAAGGAAGTGAAGGAATTCGACGGGCAGAAATACCTGATGGAGCGCGGCCTGTTCGCCGACCTCGCCATCGTCCACGCCTGGAAGGGCGACACCGCAGGTAACCTCATCTACCGCAAGACCGCGCGCAACTTTAACCCGATGATGGCGACGGCCGCCAAGGTCACGGTGGCCGAGGTCGAGCATCTGGTTCCGGCCGGCGAACTCGATCCCGACCACATCCACACACCCGGTCTTTTCGTCAAGCGCATCGTCGAGGTCGGAACGGCCAAGAAGCGCATCGAATTCCGCAACACCCGCCCGCGCACGGCAGCTTGAGATCAGGAGACTAAGATGGCCTGGACCCGTGAACAGATGGCTGCGCGCGCCGCGAAGGAACTGCGTGACGGCTATTACGTCAATCTCGGCATCGGCATCCCGACGCTGGTCTCGAATTACATCCCCGACGGCATGGACGTCAGCCTTCAGAGCGAGAACGGCATGCTCGGCATGGGCCCGTTCCCCTATGAGGGTGAAGAGGACGCCGATCTCATCAACGCCGGCAAGCAGACCGTCAGCGAGCTGCCGTCGACCTCGTACTTCTCGAGCGCGGATTCCTTCGGCATGATCCGTGGCGGCCACATGGATCTGTCGATCCTCGGCGCCATGCAGGTGGCCCAGAACGGCGATCTCGCCAACTGGATGATCCCCGGCAAGATGGTCAAGGGCATGGGCGGCGCGATGGATCTCGTCGCCGGCGTCAAGCGCGTGGTCGTGGTGATGGAGCATTCGGCCAAGGACGGTCCAAAGCTCCTGAAGCAATGCAATTTGCCGCTGACCGGCGAGCGCGTGGTCGACATGGTCGTGACCGACCTGGCCGTCTTCACCATCGACAAGCACGGCAGCGGCGGCATGGCGCTGATCGAGCTCGCCGACGGCGTCTCGCTCGACGAGGTCAAGGCCAAGACCGAAGCCGAATTCCGCGTCGCGCTGAAGAACACGTAAGGTTTTCGCGAAGGGGCGCGCATGACGATACGGTCTGCGCGTCCCGAAGACGCCGATTTCATCGCACAAACCATCCTGTCATCGCAGCGCGGCTACCGGCCGCGCGGCTGGTTCGACGTTGCGCTCGGTTGGCCTGAAACACAGTGCCGCGCTTTCATCGCGCGCGTCGCAGTCGCCCGCGCAGTGTCGATGTGGCACGTCTCGCAATTTCTGGTCGCCGAGATCGATGGCAAGCCTGCTGCCGCCTTGTGCGCGCTACCGGCGGCCGGCACGGGACCAGCGGCTTGGCGTGCGATCGAAGAAGTCGCAGCCGCGTCCGGGCTCGCCCCGGCAGAGCTGGAGGCCATTCGTCAACGCGCCGGCTACACGCGCGCCTGCTGGGTTCAGGGCGGCGAGGGCGATTGGATGATCGAGTATGTCGCGACTGATCCCGCCTATCGCGGCCGCGGCCTGGTGCAGTCACTGATCGCGCATGCGCTGGAGAAGGGGCGGGCAGCTGGATTTGCCCGGGCGACGATATCGTTCCTGATCGGCAACGAGCCCGCCGAGCGCGCTTATGCCAAGGCCGGCTTCGTCCTTGCCGAGGAGAAGCGCGATCCTGCCTTCGAGGCGATCATCGGTGCGCCGGGCTTTCGCATGTTCGTGCGGGCGATCTGAGCACGCCGCGCGTGCAGTGACGGTTGAGCGCCGGGCGCGCGCCGCAATTTCGTCATTGCGAGGAGCTCTTGCGACGAAGCAATCCAGACTGTCTCCGCAGAAAGATTCTGGATTGCTTCCGCCTTCGCCGAGGCTTCGGCGGACAAGTCGCTGCGCTCGCAATGACCGAATATGAGGCGCCGGCGTCGATCTTCCCTCGCGTTTAGATCCGCTACGACCTCGCTGCCCACGTCTTGCTCCACCGCGCCGACACGCTTGCGACCCAGGACGTTTCCTCTCGAACCAGGCGGAAGCCGAGATTGGCGGGAGGGACGCCCTGTGCGCAGCCGCCCGCGCGGGCGTCGCGGATGAAATCGGTGACATAGGCGCGGTGCGCGCCTTCGGCGACGCGCACACCGCAGTTCACGGTGGGACGGCCGGCATTGCCGGCTGCGTCGATCCGCGAGCGCACGAAGCAGGTCGAGGTCCACTCCCAGACATTGCCGGCGAGATCTTCGATGCTGTGCTCGTTCACACCGAACCTGCCAAACGGATAGGTCGTCGTGTCGAAGAGGTCGCGTTCGGATTCACGTTCATAGCGGCCGATCCAGCGCTTCGATGGATCTGTTGCGTCCACCGGAAGGCCGTCATCCCTGAATCGGGAGCCGGCCGCAAAGGCCCATTCCACGTCGCTCGGCAGGCGGTAACTGTGACCGGTCTTGCGCGAGAGCCAACCCGCATAAGCCTCGGCATCATGCCAGCTCACCTGCACCGCGGGTCGATCGGAGGCGATTGCCACGCCGCGATCAAGCGCGCGGCAAGCGCCCTCCTGCACGCAAATCTGATAGTCGGATGACGAGACCTGATGCCGCATGATGTACAGCGGCCTCTCGAAGCGCATCGCGCGCAGCGGCGCTTCCGCCTGCTGCCCGGCACGCGTGAAATCGCCGGCCTCGCGATAGGACAGGCTGCCTGGCGCGACCCTGACGATGGCGGGCTCCGTCGCAGCGCCGTGGGTCCCGATCTCCGACACGAGCGGCGCCACCGCGATCGGCCCTGCAAGCCCGGCGGCGCAGGCGAGCAGCAGTTTCAACTTGAATGCGATCAGCATGGTCGTTCCCCAAGGAAAAGGGGCCGGTCATTCACCGGCCCCTCGTCGCGTCTAGTTGGTGTTGGGGGCCGGGATATCGGCAGGGGCCTTCACCTGCGTCATCAAATCGTCGTTCCACTTGCCTTCGACCTTGAAGTGCGCGGTGGCGCCGAGGTCGGCGGCTTCGATCAGATTGTGCGTGACATAGGCGTAGATGCCGGGCTGCATGAACTTGTACAGCGCAGCTCCCGCCGAGCCGCCGCGGATGAACCACGTCTCAAGCCCGGTCTCCGGCGCGTTGGAGAACTTGCCGGTCTCCCAGACATAGTCGCCATGGCCGCCGATCAGATGCGGACGGCTGTCGCGATTGGCCTGCGAATGCACGATCAGCACGTTCTCGCCGACATTGGCGGTCAGCGCATTCTTGCCGGTGAGCGCGCCGACCTTGCCGTTGAACACGACATGAGAGGGGATCAGCTTCTTCATCACCTCTTCGGTGTCGGTGAAGGCTTCGCCCGGCGATTCATAGGACTTGAAATTGCCCTTGTCGTCGCGCGGCACGTACATGTCCTGCTCTCCGACATAGTAGATCTTGTCGTATTTCAGTGCGTGGCCCTTGCCGTCGTTGAGGCCGTCGCGCGGCAGCACCATCACGGCGCCGTTCATGCCGGAGACGACGTGCCAGGGGATCATCGGGCCGCCCGGTGCGCAATGGTAGACGAACACGCCGGTTTTGGTTGCCTTCCAGCGCAAGACGACCTGCTCGCCGGGATTGACCAGCGTGAGCGCGCCGCCGCCGAGCGCGCCGGTCGCGGAATGGAAGTCGATGTTGTGCGGCATGGAATTGGTTGCGGGATTGACCAGCGTCGTTTCGACGTAGTCGCCCTCGTGCACGACCATCATCGGACCCGGCATCGACCCGTTGAAGGTCATCGCCTGGAAGGTGGTGCCCTTCTCGTCGATGACGACCTTCTTCTCCTCGATCGTGAGTCGGAACTCTACGATCTTGGGACCCTGCTTGGTCGCTTGCTCATGCGCGTGCACGAACGGCGGAGCGACCAGCTCGACCTTCTGGCGCGGCAGTTTGAGATCATCGGCAGCCAAGGCGGGTGTCGCCAGCATCAGGGCGGTTGCGGCGGCGCTGATCAATGCGGCTCGGCGGGTGAACATCGGAAGCATCCTTCATCTGAAATGGTTTTGATGACGGAATGCAGTGTGCGCCGATCGCGGCAAGTGTGTTTGTGCTGCGACAAGCTTTTGCCGAATTCGCCTCCGGTAAAATCCTTAGGAGTTTGTCGAAGATCGCATCGGCGATACGAAATACGTGACGACTCGCGACGTCAGTCGCGTCGGCCGCAAATCGTTCGCATGTTCAGCTGCGTTTATTGCGAATGGATTGTCGTCGATTAGAGCAACTGGATCGCAATCCAGACCGTGCCCCAAACCGCGAGCGACAGCGCGGCGAAGACCGCGGCCGTGATGACCATCACGCGGACCACGTGGCCGGCGCCAACGGTGGGCGTGGAGGGGACGGGACGAAAATCGTCGAAGCGCGGGATATGGCCGCGAACGCCGGTGAGCCACAGAACGAGATCGAGCGCGAACGACGCCATAACCTATCTCCAGAGGGCAATAATCAAATGTCACCATGGCTCCGATCCCGTGCTCGGACTTTGAGCGAGCGCAAGGTTTCGCACCCGAAAACGAGTAATTTCGTGCCATCCGGGATGCGCCGCCCCGCTGCGCAGCATTGATTGACGAATGGGTAAGATATGAGGGCCGATCTTGCGGCGAGCTACGGCGAAGAACGATTGCCGCGCTACACGAGCTACCCGACCGCACCGCATTTCTCGCCGGAGATCGGCGCGGGGGCCTACGCCCGCTGGCTGGCGGAGCTCCCGGCGGCGGCCAGCGCGTCGCTTTATCTGCACGTGCCGTTCTGCCGCGAGATGTGCTGGTATTGCGGCTGCCATACCCAGATCGTTCGTCGAGACGGTCTCATCGCGGCCTATCTGCGTACGCTGCGCAGCGAGATCGCGCAGGTGTCCGAGACGATCGGCCGGCGCATCAAGGTCGAGCACATCCATTTCGGCGGCGGCACGCCGACGATCATGGCGCCGGAGGCTTTTGCCGAGTTGATGGCGGCGATGCGGCAATCGTTCTTCGTGCTGCCGTCGGCCGAGATTGCAGTCGAGATCGATCCCCGCACGCTGACTTCCGACATGGTCGAGGCGATGCGGCTCTCCGGCGTCAATCGCGCGAGCCTGGGCGTGCAGAGCTTCGACCCTGTCGTGCAGCGCGCGATCAACCGGGTGCAGAGTTTTGAGCAGACGGCTTCCGTGGTCGACATGCTCCAGCACGCCGGCATCAAGGGGATCAACTTCGATCTGATCTACGGACTGCCGCACCAGACCGTTGCCTCGTGCCTGGATACGGTGCGACGTTCGCTCGAGCTTGGGCCCGACCGCTTCTCGGTGTTCGGCTACGCGCATGTGCCTGCTTTCAAGAAGCACCAGCGCATGATCAACGAGGCCGTGCTGCCCGACGGCCTTGCGCGCCACGACCAAGCCTGCGCGATCGCCAATGCGTTGAAGGAGGCCGGCTACGTGCAGATCGGGCTCGATCATTTCGCGCGACCCGGCGATTCCATGGCCGTGGCCTTCGAGCAACGCACGCTGCGGCGCAATTTTCAGGGCTACACCACCGACCAGGGCGAAGTTCTGCTCGGCTTCGGCGCGAGCGCGATCGGACATTTGCCGCAGGGCTATGTCCAGAACGAGGTGCAGATCGGCGCCTATGCGCAGAGCATCGCCGCCGGCCATTTGGCCACCGCGAAAGGCTATGGCCTCACCGACGACGACCGGCTGCGCGCCGACATCATCGAACGCATCATGTGCGAGTTCAGCGCCGATCTCGGCGATATCTGCGCGCGTCATGGCGCAGAGGCCGGGGCAATGCTGAAATCGGCGTCGCGTCTGAAGCCGCTGATTTCCGACGGCGTCGTGAAACTCGACGGCGCCCGCATCGCAGTCGCCAAGGACTCCCGCTTTCTCGTGCGCAGCGTCGCAGCCGCGTTCGACGCGCATCTGGATCCCGCGAAGCAGTTGCACAGCCGGGCGGTGTAGTCCCGTCATTCCGGGGTGCGCCACTTGGTGCGAGCCCGGAATCCATTTCACCTCTCGGTCTGCTGCCCGATGGATTCCGGGCTCGCGCTTCGCGCGCTCCGGAATGACAAGCAGCTTGCGCTCCAACAAAGAAACCGCCGCCCGCTCTGCTATCGTGGTTTCGGAACGGAGTTGTTGTCCATGCCTTTTGGATCCGACGATCTGGTCGATGACATCATGCGCACGGCGCCGCACACGATCCGCGTGTTTCTCGCCTTCAGGATGGCCTGCGTGGGCTGTCCGATCGCAACCTTCCACACGGTCGATGACGCCTGCCGCGAGCATGGCATCGATCGCGACAAATTCCTCGCCGCGCTGTGTGACCGCGTGCCGGCGTGAACCGATCTGGAATTCGCGCGGGCTGCGCGCGGATTCCCGGGTGAGGGGCGCTTTCGCCGTAAGCGGAAGCGACGCTCACCCCTGGCCTTAAGCCGCGCCGCTGTCAGGGCTCCGCTCCGCCAGCACGACGATGCCATGCGGATCGCGCAGGATGATGCGCTGACGGCCGCTCTCGACCAGCCCCTGCTGTTCCCAGCCGCTCAGGATGCGGCTCACGGTGTGCAGCGTGGTGCCGGTCATCTGCGCGATGTCCTGGCGGCTGATCGGGAAATCGATCTCGATGCCGTGGTCGAGCTTCTTGCCGGATTGTTTGGCGAGGCGCAGCAGCGCATGCGCGACGCGCTGCTCGACCTGCTGGGTCGACATTTCCAGGATTCGGGTGTGGCTCTCCTGCAGCCGCGTGCCGACGGTTTGGAGCGTGTTGGCGGCAAGCGAGGGAAATCGCTCGACCAGTCGCGGCCAGGCCGAGGTCGGCCAGATCAGGGCGACGCTGTCGTCGACCGCGATCGCCGTGGCCGGATAGCGCGCGGCCCCGATCGCCATCGCGAGACCGAACGTCTCGCCCGGCGAGACGTAGCGCACCACGATCTGCTCGCCGCTCGGTGTGGTCTTGGCTGCGCGAACATGGCCGTGCAGCAGCAGGAAGAAGGATTGCGCGTCCGCACCCTGCTCGAAAATGGCGCTGTTCTTGGGATAGCGCACTGAGCGGGCCTCGCGCAGGATCTCCTCGAGGTCCTCCGGTTTGACACCCCCAAACAGCGGCAAATGCGCAACCAACGATGTGTCGACCTTGGCCATTCTGCCTCCTTGGCGCTGGAAGTGTGATGACACCTGCAATCGTCAGGGTGTTTGCGATAGCTCAAAAACGAGCCGGCCGGACGGCAGTATTTTTCCAGGCGACGATTTGAATCGACTGGAGTTGACCCATGGCTGGCGCCCGATCCCGCAACTTTGAGGGCTGGCCGCTGTTTGCGAACAGCTTTCGGCCCTTTTTCCTGCTCGCCGCCATCCAGGCTGGGCTTTCGATCCTGGCCTGGCTGCCGATGTTCTACGGCGAATTGTCGGTGACGTCGGCTTTCGCGCCGCGCGATTGGCACGTCCATGAGATGCTCTACGGCTTCCTGCCGGCGGTGATCACGGGATTCCTGTTCACGGCGATTCCGAACTGGACCGGGCGGCTGCCGATCCAGGGGACGTCCTTGGGCGCGCTGCTGGCGGTCTGGCTCGCCGGCCGCGTCGCGGTGACGCTGTCCGCCGATATCGGCTGGGCGTTTGCGCTTGCCGTCGATGCCGCCTTCCTGACCTTGGTCGTCGCTGCAGCAACGCGCGAGATCATCGCCGGCGGCAACTGGCGCAACCTTCCTGTGGTGGTGCTGGTGCTCGTGCTGCTCGCCGGCAATGTCGGCTTCCATCTCGAAGCGCATTATGCGGGTGCGGCCGATGTTGGCATCCGCGTCGGCATCGGCGTGGTCGTGCTGATGATCTCGCTGATCGGCGGCCGCATCATCCCGAGCTTCACCCGCAACTGGCTGGTCAAGTTCAACCCCGGCCGCCTCCCGGTGCCATTCGGACGCTTTGACGGTGTGGTGATCGGGTGCAGCGCAATTGCGATCATCGCGTGGATTGTGGCGCCGTTGAGCACCCTCACCGGCGTGGCGATGGCGCTTGTCGGCGGGCTCCATCTGGTGCGGCTCGCACGCTGGGCCGGTGACCGCACATTCCGCGAGCGGCTGCTCCTGATCCTCCATATCGGCTATGTCTTCGTGCCGCTCGGTTTCCTCCTGCATGCCTTTGCCGTCGTCGGCGAATTGCCGCCGAGCGCGGGCGTCCATGCCTGGATGGCCGGCGCGGCCGGAACCATGACGCTCGCGGTGATGACCCGTGCGAGTCTCGGCCATACTGGACAGGCGCTGACAGCTTCGCCGGCGACACAGGCCATCTATGCCGCGATCATCGTTGCGGCGCTGGCGCGGGTCGCGGCGGTGGTTTGGCCTGCGCACAGCGATGCGTTGCTGCACCTTGCCGCCTGCGGGTGGATCGTTGCGTTCCTCGGCTTTGCCATCGCGTTCGGCCCGCTGCTCGCCGGCAGCCCTCGCCGCGCCCTCGCCATCATGGGCGTGCCCGTCCCGGCACGCTGATTCAAGCTGCGGTCGCCACGGTCGACGATTTCAATGGCCTGACGCCTTTGCGCCATGCGGTGATGGTGCAGCCGAAATGGCCGCGGAACCAGCGGGCCATGGCGCTCTGCGCGGAGAAGCCGAGCTGCACGGCGATGTCGGCCAGCGGCCGGCCGGGATTATCGATCAGCTGGACCACGAGATCGGCGCGCTGCGCGTCGAGAATCGCCGAGAAGCTGGTGCCGGCTTCGGCGAGGTGCCGGTGGACGGTGCGGCGGGTGCAGGCGAGGTGCTCGGCGACGCGCTCGACCGTGCAGTCGCCGCCGGCGAGCAGGAGACGCACGACCTCGTCGACCTTCTCCTCCCAGCTTGCCGGCCGCGTCTCGATCGCCTCGATCCGCTTGCGCAGATAGCTCGCGATCAGCGGATGCGCGCTCGGGATCCGGCGCTCCATGTCGTGCGCCGACAACAGGATCGAATCGTCCTCCGCATTGAAAGTCACGCGGCAGCCGTAGAACTCGCGGTAGCGCTTGCGGTCGTGCGGCGGTGGGTAATGCAGGTGCACTTCCTGCGGCCGCCAATCGCTGCCGAACAGCGACTGGATGATGCGGTGGACGCTGCCGAGCGCCATGTCGATCGACTGGCGCGGCGCGGTCGGCTGTCGGCCGCGCAGGTGCAGCGTGACGGTCACGGTCTGCTTGTCGCGGGTGACGTCCAGCTTCATGCCGTCGTGATGGATCGGGATGAAGCGCGAGAAGGCTTCGATGGCTTCACCTACCGTCGCCTGTTCGCGCACGATCAGGCCGACCGCGCCGAAATTGGTCAGCCCGCCGCGCTCGGCAAGCCGCAAGCCGAAATCTTCGGCTCCGGACGCCTCTGCCGACAATTCGAGCAGACGTCGCAGGCCGGTGACGGCAATGGGCGTATCGGGCTTGTCGAGGCAGGCCAGCGGCAGCCTGACCTTGCGCATCATTTGTCTGGGGTCGAGCCCGACCGACCGGGCGACCTCCGGGTAATAGCTCAAGCCCGCGCTGCGAATGAGGTCGGTCATGCGAACCGTTCCTGCCAGCCATTCCCGCAGATGTCCCGAAATGTAAAGTTTATGTCCCGATCCGTCAAATCCGGGAACCGGGTGGAACATACATAAGGGAAACCGAAGCACGGGCGTGAATGCCGTGCATATGACGGCGCGGCGCGACGAGGCCCCGCTGCTGTCTCGGACCATTTGACCAAAAGACATTGCTGGATCGGAATTATGCCTGGGAACATGCTTTCCAAGGGTGAGGTATTCGTCATCGACACCGATGCCGCCTCCCGCGAACAACTTTCCACCGCGCTCCAACAGAGCGCATACAACGTGATCTGCTTCGCCGACGGCGCGTCTCTGCTCTCGGAGGCCAAGGCGCGGATGCCGGCCTGCGTGCTGCTGGAGATGCCGCCCGATCGCTCCGGTCTCGACGTGCTCAAGCGCCTGCGCGAGGAAAACTGCATGGCGCCGGTGCTGGTGACCGCGACAAACGGCAGCATCGCCATGGCGGTCGATGCCATCAGGAGCGGTGCGGCCGACTTCATCGAGAAGCCGTTCCGCACCCGCGACATCGTCGACCGGATCGATGCCGCCATCGACGAGTTCGCGCAGCCCGGCTCCAACCGGCAGCGCTGGTTGCCCGGCTGCGAACCCCTGACCGCGCGCGAAGGTGACGTGCTCGAGCATCTCGCCGCCGGCCTGACCAACAAGGAGATCGCCCGGCGCATGCATCTGAGCGCACGGACGGTCGAAGGCTATCGCGCCGGCATTCTGAAGAAGGCGGGCGCCAAGAACGTGACAGACCTGCTTCGCCGCATTTTCGGCCAGGGTTCGTCCGCTCAGGATTAAGGGCTCTGTCGCGGCCGACGACCCGTTCCGGGCCCCGCTGCCGCCGCGGCGGCGCCCCACGGAAACCTCAATCGAACCAGTTCCTTCCCTGCCGCGTCCAACCATGTTGGCGAGGCATTGGATCGCGCGTCCGGCTGGCGGCGGCGATGACTTGGAGGAGGGACTTGATGCGCATCACCGCAAGATGTTTGGCAACGACGAGCCTGGTTCTGGTGACCACGGCCTTCGCGTCGTCGTCATGGGCTGCCGAATTGGACGCCACATCGGCCATCGATACCGTCACGGTTTACCCTGATGGCGCGACCGTCACCCGCGTCATCGCGGTGGACCTGCCGTCTGGTGACTCGACGCTCATTGCCAAGGACTTCCCGCTTGGTCTCGACACCTCCTCGATCCGGGTGGAGGGTGAGGGGGGAGCGAAGCTCACCATCGGCACGATCGATGCGCGAACGCCACGTGCGGCGCCGGTCAATCTGCCGGAGCTGGACAAGCGCATCGAGGCGCTGAATGACCAGCGCGCCGACCTGCAAGGCGCGATCGACTCGGCCAATGCGCGGCGCAAATTCGCGGAGCATTTTGCGGAAGCATCGCCCGCCGGCATCGGCGACAAGGGCGAGGCGCGGCCGATTGCCGAATGGCGCACGGCCTTTGCCACCGTCGGGGAGGAAATTGCGAGCGCCGATACCGCCGTTCGCGACGCCACGCGCAAGATGCGCGAGATCGATCGGCAGATCGGCCAGCTCGAAATCGAGCGCAAGGCCAAGCCGCCGAGCAAGCTCGAAGTCCGCATGGACATCGCCGTGCCGGCAGCAACCAAGGCGACGTTGAGGGTCACCTACAATGTGCGCAATGCGCGCTGGCTGCCGCTCTACGACGCCCGCCTCGACACCGGCGCGAAGGATCGCAAGCCGCAGCTCGAATTGGTTCGCCGTGCCGAAGTCACGCAATCGACCGGCGAGGACTGGTCCAACGTCACGCTCGGCGTCTCCACGGTCCGCATCGGCCGCGGCGGCAGCGCGCCGGAGCTGAATTCGCTGGTCGCGCAGTATCCGCAAGTGCCGAAGCCGCGGGCGCTGGGTTCGCTTTCGGATTCGGCAATGCCTGCGGCGGCGCCAATGCAGCGTAAGATGGAAGCTCCGGCTTATGCCAGCCGATCCAGGGAAGATATTGCCGAACGCGCCGAAGAACAGCAGGCGGTCGCCGAGATCGGCGACTTCCAGGCCACCTACAAAATTCCCGGCCGCGTCAGCCTCGCCCCCGCCGAGGGCGCCAAGAGCCTGCGCATCGCCTCGATGACCGTGCCCGCCGATCTCATGGTGCGCGCGGCTCCGGTGATGGATCCCACCGCCTTCCTCGAAGCCAGCTTCAAGCAGGCCGACGACACGAGCCTGTTGCCAGGCAAGGTCGCAATCTATCGCGATGGAACCTTCGTCGGCCGCGGCAAGCTCTCGGCTTCGGCCAAGGACGATATCGTGCGGCTCGGCTTCGGCGCCGACGACAAGGTCAGGATCGAGCGCGCGGTGCTCAAGCGCAACGAAGGTTCGGCCGGTCTCCTGGTCACGACGTCGAAGACCGACGAGCGATCGTTCAAGACGACGATCCGCAACGGTCACGACTTCCCGATCAAGGTCGCGATCGAGGATCAGTTGCCGGTCAGCGAGAACGAGGACATCCTCGTCGAGATGTTGCCTGCGACCACGCCGCCGACCGCAAGCAACATTCGCGACCGGCGCGGCGTGCTGGAATGGTCGTTCGACGCCAAGCCCGGTGAGGTCAAGGACATCAATTTCGCCTGGCGCATTCGCTGGCCGAAAGACAAGAGCATGGTGATCGTGCCGGCGGGTTGATGGGCGGCGCCGAAGTGCGATGCTGTCTTAGCTCGCGCTCGCTCACTCCCTGTCATGCCCCGCGAAGGCGGGGCATCCAGTACGCCGCGGCGTCACGATTCAATCGCTGGCGCCGCGGATTACTGGATCGCCCGGTCAAGCCGGGCGATGACTGTGTTGAAAGAGCGTCAGCTTACTTCGCCTTCAGGAAATCCGCGACATCGAGCAGCATGAACTCGTCGTCGTCGGCCTTGTTGGGATCGCGGCTGGACGAGAACGGCAGATTGTTGTCGTTGCCGACGATGATGTGGGTTTCGTCGACACGATCGACGTTCTCGATGGTGAAGAACGGGAAGGTGTAGACGCCATCATTGAGCGGCTTCTTCGCCTTGTTGTCGGGATCTCTGATCTTCAGGAGGTCGATGTAGCCGATCTTGCGCACGGGCTTGCCGACATTGGCGTCGGTGAGCTCGATCTTGTAGACGCGCTTGAACTTGGCGACGTCGGGGAAGCAGTTCTCGCCGCGGGTGCCTTGCGGGCAGGCCTTGTCGGGCGTGCCTTCGCCGTTGTCGCGCTCGATGATCAGACCGCTCGCCCGGTCGATCATGTTGAAGTCGCCGATGGCATTGCCGTTCTGCTCGAAGACATACTGCCAGTAGCGGCCAGTGAACTTTTCCGCGGCGACGTCGAATTCGAGGATGCGCGAGGCTTCCTTGCCGTCGACCTTCTCCCAGTCTTTCTTGTCGGCGTCCCACAGCGGCCCCTCGAGCAGGCCGTAGAGAAACTTGCCGTCTTTCGAGGAGGCGAAGCCCTCATAACCCTTGGAGCGCCGCAGGTTGACGTTGGTGTAGGTCGCGCCCGGCGCGCCCGGGGTCGTCACCGCCCAATGATCCGGCGAGCGCACCGGCTTGCCGTCGGCAACCGTCTCGAACAGCCCGAGGATCTTGCCTGATTTGTCGGCCTCCAGGATATAGGGGCCGAATTCGTCGCCGATCCAGAAGGTGTCGCCGATGATCTGAAAACCTTCGGTGTCGAAGTCGGAGCCGGTGAGATAGCGCTTCTCGGTATCTTCATGCACGATGCGGAACGGCACGCGTCTGTCGGGGTCGTGCAGGAACACGGTCTCCAGCCGCTCGATCTTGCCACCGGCCCAATCCATCTTGTAGCGGTTGAGGTACAGCATGGAATCCGGCGAATTGGCGCGCGCGCCCATGCCGTTGTCGGTGACGACCCAGAAGGTGCCGTCGCCCATCGACTTGATGCCGGAATGGCCTTGCAGCGGCTGGCCCTTGAACGGCAGCGACAAGCCGGTCGCCCGCTCATAGGACTTGCCCATCACCGTGCCGAGCGCGTCGACGCGCTTTCCGGTGGTGTATTTGCCGGAGGTCTTGAGATCGGCGGGCGCATCAGCCGGCGCGTCGATGAACGTGGCGGCCGGCATCACGACGTGGCCGGCGAGCCTGGCCGGGAATTCGCCTTCGCTCTGCGCGAGCGCGGAGCTCGCGGTGAGAATGATCGTTGCGACGGTGCCAAGAAAAGTCGCGCGCATGTGCGTCTCCTGTTAACGGAGGCCGTCTTATGCGGACCGCGCATTGCAGTTTTGTGAAACCGGGCCAAACGCCGCGGCCGACGGTCATTTTTTTAGCGGTGTGGGAATCTCAAAGCTGACGGACTTGCTGTCGATCACGTGGTGCGTCGGATCTGCCAGCTCCAACAGGACCTTGTGGGGTCCTGGCTTCAGTCCGACCACGATCACGGTCTCGCCACTGGCATCGACAAAATGCCACGGCGCATCGTCGACCGTGATATGGACGTGGCCAATGCGCGGCGATACGTCGAGCGCGCCCTTGCCAAACACCGGCACGACGCGGAGATTCTCCGTGGTGTACTGGATGAAGACGAGACCCTGCGCCAACTGGTCGGCGAGCGGCGGATCGACGATCAACCGCGCAGGCGCCTCATTTTCGATCGCGACCAGTGGCGATGGGCCGCGCACGTCTCTGGCGGTTTGGGCGACGGCGGCTGCTGCGAACAAGGTGGAGGCCGCCAGAACGGCCATGCAGTCGAGAGCGGCATACATGTCCGTTTCCTTCCGGACTGATCAGGCGATCTTGCGGGAGAGGAAGTTGCGGATCAATGGGACCATTTCGTCGAACTTGTCCTCGAGCGCGAAATGGCCGGTGTTGATGAGGTGAAACTCCACCTGGGGCAGGTCGCGTTTGTAGGGATGGGCGCCATCGGCCGGGAAGATGAAATCGTTCTTGCCCCAGACGATCAGGGTCGGCGGCTTGTGCTTGCGGAAGTAGGCCTGCACCGCGGGATACAGCGGCAAATTGGTCCGATAGTCGTAGAACAGGTCCATCTGGATTTCGCTGTTGCCGGGACGGTCGAGCAGTGCCTGATCCTGCACCCAGTTGTCGGGTGAAATCCGGCTGACGTCGGACATGCCGTCGGTGTACTGGAATTTCGTCGTTTCCAGCGTCACCAGCTTCATCAATGCTTGGCGGCTGGTGTCGGATCCGTCGGTCCAGTATTGCTTGATCGGATTCCAGAACTCCTTCAGCCCTTCATCATAGGCGTTGCCGTTCTGCACGATCAGGCCGCTGATGCGCTCTGGATTCTTGAGCGCCAGGCGCCAGCCCACGGGAGCGCCGTAATCCATGACATACATCGCATAGCGAGTGACGCCGAGCTGGTCGAGCAGGCCGCCGACAAGCTCGCCGAAACGGTCGAATGTGTACTTGAATGTCGCGCGCGGTGGCATCTCGCTCTGGCCGTAGCCGGGATAGTCGGGAGCGATCACATGGTACCTGTCGGCCAGTGCCGGGATCAGGTTGCGGAACATATGCGAGGAGGTCGGGAAGCCGTGCAGCAACAGCACAACGGGAGCGTCCTTCGGACCCGCCTCGCGATAGAAGATCTTGATCCCGTCGACGGTCTTGGTTCGATGATAAGTGACCGGATAGGCAGCGGCGGCGTGTTCGTCGCGCTCCGGCTTCGCGGATGCTGCCGTGGAAGCAACTGCGACAGCCGCTCCGGACAACCCAAGAACGAGACGGCGACGATCAAGGAGCGATGGCTTGGATGTGGTCTCTACGATTTTCATGTCAATGTCCTTTCAATACGATGAGTTCGTCGACGGCCGAGAGGGATTTTTCAAACGCCCTGATAGACCAGCCCGGTGAAGAAGCCGGGATCGATCACGAATTGCCCCCATATCGCGTCGAACGCCGCGGTCGGCTTCGCCGCAACGGTTTCATCCCGCGTTCGTCCCTGCTTCTTGAGGCGCGCGACGTTGTCGCGGATCCCGACGAGCATGTCGCGAAAGGCCTGGAATTCGGCCTTGTTGCCCACCGGCTTGCCATGCCCGGCGATGACGATCGTGTCCTTGTCCATCGCCGCGAGATTGGCGTCGCATGCAGCGATCATCCCGTCGATGCTGCCACCGGTCGAATAGTCGATGAACGGATAGATGCCGTTCCAGAACATGTCGGCGACATGAATGATATTGGCTTCTGCGAAGGTGACGGAGATGTCGCTGTCGGTGTGTGCGGGCCCGTAATACTTCAGGCCGATCGAGGTTCCGTTGAGCTTAAGCTCGCGGCTGTCGGCAAAGACTTCGCTGGGGATTCCGCCCGCGCCGAGCGGAAGGAAATTGTAGTCCCAGTCCTCGACCCGCTGCACTTCGGCAAGGTGTTTACGGGTGTTTTCCTGGGCAATGATCTTGGCGCCGGCTGCATGCAGCCATTCGTTGCCATCGGCATGATCGAAATGCCAGTGGGTGTTGACGAGATGGGTGACGGGATCGGCGCCGAGATCAGCCAGCGCTTTGGTGAGTTGTGGACGTGAGACGCGGATGCCCGCATCGATCAGGACTTTGCCGTCGGGCCCGGTCAGCACGGCAATGTTGCCGCCGGAGCCTTCCAGCACGGTGATGTTGTTTCGGAGCTTGTGCGTGACAATCGGCGATACCGCAGCACTGTCCTTGATCAGGCTGACGATGCCTCGCGCTTCTGCGTAGGCTTGCCTCGGGCTAAGCCATCCCGAAGCGCCGGACGCTGCGGCGCCGACGCAACACAGGCAGAAACCGCGTCGGGATAACGACGGGAGCTTTGGCGAACGCATGCAATTTTCGCTTTCTCGAGCGACAATCGACGGCGCCAATGATCGACCCCGCTGTCACGATGGAGCGTGGGGCCAATGCAGCAAGCAGTCTATCACGATAGCACGATCGACTGCGCTTGCGCTCAGCCGCGAGTTACTCCTTTACCGCGCCGGTCAGCGACGACACGTAGTAATCGACGAAGAGCGAGTAGAAGATCGCAACCGGCAGCGAGCCGAGCAGTGATCCCGCCATCAGCGCACCCCACTGGTAGACGTCGCCGGTGACGAGCTCGGTCAGGATCGCGACCGGCACCGTCTTGTTGGCGCCGCTCTGGATGAAGGCGAGTGCGTAGATGAACTCGTTCCAGGACAGCGTGAAGGAGAAGATGCCGGCCGAGATCAGGCCGGGCACCGCCAGCGGTAGCGTGATCCGGCGCAGGATCTGGAGCCGTGTGGCGCCATCCACCAGCGCGCATTCCTCGAGTTCGTAGGGGATCGACTTGAAATAGCCGATCAGGAGCCAGGTGCAGAACGGCACCAGGAAGGTCGGATAGACCAGGATCAGGGCAAGCGGGCTGTCGAACAGGCCGAACTGCACGACCACGGTTGCGAGCGGAATGAACAGAATCGACGGCGGCACGAGATAGGCGAGATAAATGCCGAGGCCCACATAGGGGCTGCCGCGGAAGCGCAAGCGCTCGATCGCGTAGGCGGCAAGCGTGCTCGCGATCAGCGACAGCGTGGTCGCGCCGACCGCAACCAACATTGTCGTCCACAGCCAGCGCGGATAGGCGGTGTCGAACAACAGGTGCTTGATGTGCGCCAGCGTCGGCGAGGAGATCCAGAATGGGTTGTGCTCCCGGTAGTTCATCAGCTCGGCGTTCGGCTTGAACGACGTGATCGCCATCCAGTAGAACGGAAACAGCAGGATCAGCACGAAGCAGCCGAGCGGCAGATAGATCATCATCAGTCGCCGCAGCCCGGAATCCCAGGCCATGGTGTCCGGCACAGCCTTCGCGTCGGCGACGGCCGGTTGCGCCACTGTATCAGTCATTGCTCTCTCCTTGCTGCCATTTGCGGCGCGCCAGGCCGAAATAAGAGAACAGCGTCGCGAACACCAGGAACGGGATCATCGACACCGCGATCGCCGCGCCCTCGCCGAGCTCGCCGCCGGCAATGCCGCGCTGGAAGGCAAGCGTGGCGAGCAGATGGGTCGAGTTGCCGGGGCCGCCACGGGTAATGGCGTAGACCAGCTGGAAGTCGGTGAAGGTGAAGATGATCGAGAAGGTCATGACGATGGCGAGGATCGGCATCATCATCGGGAAGGTAATGTAGCGGAAGCGCTGCCAGGCGCTGGCGCCATCCAGCATCGCCGCCTCGTAGAGCGAGGGCGAAATGGTCTGCAGGCCCGCCAGCAGCGAGATCGCGACGAAGGGAATGCCGCGCCAGATGTTGGCGGCGATCAGCGAGAAGCGCGCCGGCCAGGGCGAGCCGAGGAAGTCGATATTGCTCGTGCGCCAATGCAGCACATCGACCAGAAGGTAGGAGATGATCGAGAATTGCGGATCGTAGATCCACCAGAACGCCAGCGCCGAGAGCACCGTCGGCACGATCCAGGGCATCAGGATGATCGCACGCAACAGGCTCTTGAACGGAAAATGGTTGTTGAGCAGCAGCGCGAGCCAGAAGCCCAGCGCGAACTTCCCGAAGGTCGCGATCCCCGTGTAGACCACGCTGTAGAACACCGCGTTCCACCACAGGGAATCGGTGAGCAGATACTGGAAGTTCTCGAAGCCCACGAAGACGCCTTTTCTGCCGATCGTGGTGTCGGTGAAGGCGAGCCAGATGCCGAGGCCGAGCGGATAGGTCAGGAACACCGTAAGGAGCCCGATCGCGGGTGCGAGGCACATCACGATCAGGAAGGGCTTGTAGTCGAACAGGCGCACCAGCCAGGAGGGCTGCCGTCGTGCGAGTACGGGGGAGGAGAGGGTGGTCACGGACATCGGTCAGGCGTCCTGTTTTAGGCTGTCACCACATCCGTCATTGCGAGCGAAGCGAAGCAATCCAGTCTGTCTCCGCAGTTACAGTCTGGATTGCTTCGTCACTTCGCTCCTCGCAATGACGGTCGCTTTATCGTCGGGCGCTACTTCTGCCGCCGGAAGTACCGCTTGCAGCGCTGCTCGGCTTCCGCGGCCGCGGCTTCCGGCGTGGCAGCGCCGGTCGCGACGGACGCGAACATCTGAATCAGCACGTAGTCGGCGCTGACGGCGCCGGTCGCGGTCGAGATCGGGCCCGCGTAGCCGTCGTAATAGGTGCTGTTCATCGTGTTCTTGAACAGCTTCACTTTGGGATCCTGCGACCACACGGCCGCTTCGGCATAGGCCGCGAGCGGCTGGGCCCAATAGCCGGAATTGGCGTTGAGCCATGGCTCGTACTGGTCCTTTTCCAGCATGTATTGCAGGAAGGCCTTTGCGGCGTTGGGATACTGGCTGTGCTTGAACACCATGGCGTTCAGCGTCAGGCCCGCCATCGGCGACACCTTGGCCAAGCCTTTCGGCAGCAACTGATGCTCGCTGTCGTCGGCGATCGCCTTGGTCGCCGGATCGTTCTTCAGCGAAAAATACAGCGAGACGCCGTTGGCGGTCAGCGCGATCTCCTGCGCAGCGTAGGCGCGGTTGTTGCTGACGTCATTCCAGGACGTCGTGCCGGCGATGAAGGTCGGGTAGAGCTGCTTGACCCAGTTCAGCGCGGCGATCGTCTCCTTGCTGTTGATGATGACGTTGCCCTCTTCGTCCAGCAGGGCCGCGTTGTGCGACCATAGCGCCCAGCTTGCGAAGCCGTTGCCGTCCCCCTTGGCATTGCCGAGGGCGAAGCCCGCCGGCTTGCCGGCCTTCTGGAGCTTCTGGCACAGGTCGAGGATTCCGGCATGGTCTTCCGGCACCTTGTCGAAGCCGACCGATTGCAGGATCGACTTGCGATAGATCACGGGACCCGCGGTGGCTCCGAACGGCAGCCCGATCCAAATGGGGCTCTTGTTCTTCTTGCCGTAGCGCTGCGCCAGCGGCAGCCAGCCGCCGTACCGTTTGCCGAGGTAGTCGGCCACATCGGTCAGCTCGATCAGCTTGTCGACGTAAATGTGCGGTGCGTCGGAGAAGCCGATGATGATGTCGGGACCGGCGCCGGAATTCGAGGTCACCGCGGTTTGCTGGTTGATGTCCTCCCAGCCGACGAAATCGACCTTGACCTCGACGCCGGTCTCCTTGGTGAATTTCGCCGCATTGGCGCGGAACACATCCTCGTCGGCCTGGACGAAACGTACCGGTCGCAGCATGCGCAGGGATGCGCCTTTCTCGATCGGCAGTTTCGGTGCGGGGACGTCCGCGGCCTTGATCGTGGATTGGGCATTCGCCGGAGCACCGGTTGCCGCGATTGTCGCAGCGGACAGGCCCAGCGCCAAGGCATCACGACGTGTGATGTCGTTCCTCATCGGTTCCTCCCTATGTTTTTCCCTTCCCGGCGTTGATCGCCGGTGAAGGGTCTTTCCGGTTGCCGGCGCGCCTTCGCGGCCGCCCGCCTAGCTGTTCGGGCCGCGGTCCATGCTGACAGGTTGCCAGCGGCGGAGCGCGGTGTCTTGCAGCACCGACGGATTGACGCAGCTTACCGGCCACATGCCCTGAAGCACCAGTGACAATTCGTAGCCCACCCGGCGCTTGCGCGCCTCGTCGAACCGTGCCGAGGCGGAGGCGACGTGGGCGGTCAGGGTCACATTCTCCATGCCGAGGATGGGGTTGTTGTGCGAGGGCGGCTCCTTCTCCAGCACGTCGAGGGCGGCATGGGCAATCCAGCCCTCCTGAAGCGCCTTGATCAAGCCTTCCTCGTCCACGGTGGCGCCGCGACCGGTGTTGATGAAGACCGAGCCCTTCTTCATCTGCCGGAAGTGCTTCTCGGTGAGCATGTGATGCACCTCGGGCCGGGCGGGGGCGTGCATCGAGACGAAGTCGGATTGCGACAACACCTCGTTCAGCGTCGCCGGAATCACGCCGTGGTCGGACATCAGTGTTTCCTGGATGAAGGGATCGTAGGCCATCATCCGCAGGCCGAAGGGAGCTGCGCGTTTCGCAACTGCACGCGCGACGCGGCCGAACGAGATGAAGCCGAGCGTCTGGCCCATCAGCCGCGGAATCTTCGACAATGCCGGCCGGCCCTCGGCCCAGCGGCCGCTGCGCACCATCCGGTCCTGCTCGACCGCCCGCCGGAAGCCCGCGAGCAGCAGCATCATGGCGTGGTCGGCGACCTCCTCGATGAAGGTGTCGGGGATGTTGGTGACGGGAATGCCACGCGCGGTCGCGGCCTTGATGTCGACGCTGTCGACGCCGACCGAGCCGAGCGTAATGACCTTGCAGGTCTCCAGCGCGTCGATAATGGTCTTGGTGATCGGGATGCCCTTGGCGTAGATGGCGTCCGCAGTCTTGGCGGCGGCGATGAACCCGGCCTCGTCGGCCGGCGCCTCGACGATCTCGGCGTCGATCGGATCGAGCGCCTCACGCTCGTAGGAATAATCGCTGCTCGCGACCGTGAAGCTCGCGCCCTTCGGCGTCACCACCCTGTATTTCGGCATTTCCTGCTCCCGATTTGGTTTCTTGTTGTGACCCGGACTTTGCGCGAGTCTTTGCGTCTTTTACGCGAAATCGGGGCGGTTGCGTACAATCGGCGGTTGCCGTGGCGGCGATTGTGCGACGGCCCCGACGTTTCCTCCGTGCCTTTACGGGGCGCTCCGTAACAGGTTGCTAAGGGGTCGCCACTAAAAGTTGTTTCAATTGCGATCGATTCGCTCGTGCGTCCTTGTCCTTTTGTTGCCGGAGCCATCCCGTGAAATTGAGCAATCTGAAGATCGCCCCCAAGCTCGGCATTCTCGTCGGCGTCACCTTGTTCGGCCTGTGCATCTCCGGATTTCTCGCCGGCTATCTGATGAAGCGCGAGATGGTGAATGCACGCGTCGAGCAGACCAAGGCCATCGTCGAGGTTGCCCGCAACATGGCCCTCGCTCTCAAGAAACGAGTCGATGCCGGCGAAATGACGAAGGACGCGGCGATGGCCGAGTTTCGTCTGCTCGGCAACGCGATGACCTACGACAAGGGCGCGGGCTACCTCTTCGGCACTTCGTATGACGGCATCACGCAGCTTGCGCCCGACCCCAAGCAGGTCGGCCTGAACCGCATGAGCAATCTGACCAACGGTCGCAATCTTTCCAAGGAATGGATGGATGGCGTCAAGGCCAACGGCGAATTTCTGCTCTTCTACGAGTTCATGAAGCCCGGCCAGGAAACGCCGATCCGCAAGATCGGCTACGCGGTGGCCGTGCCCGGCTTCGACATGTATCTCGGCACCGGTGGCTATCTCGACGATATCGACGCCAAGATGGTCCCGATCTACTGGCTGCTCGGGCTTGCCATGCTCGGCATCGTCGTCGTCGCGGGCAGCGTCGCTTGGGGGCTTGGCCGCAGCATCAGCCGTCCCTTGGCGCTGCTCGGCGCCCGCATGAAGGATCTCGCCGAGGGCAAGCTTGAGGGCGACATTCCCGGCGTCGGCCGTGGCGACGAGGTCGGCGCAATGGCGTCGACCGTCCAGATCTTCAAGGACAACGCACTGCGCATTCGCGACCTCGAGAAAACCGAAGCCGATGCCAAGGATCGTGTCGCGGCGGAACGTCGCAGCGCGATGGAGGGTATCGCCAGCGATTTCGAACGCAGCGTCAACGGCATCGTCCGCTCGGTCTCCTCGGCCGCGACGGGCATGCAAGCCACGGCGCAATCGATGACCGCGACCGCCAGCGACGCCTCTTCGCGTGCGGCGACCGTCGGCGCGGCCTCGCAGAGAGCGTCGGGCAATGTCGGCACGGTCGCCGCGGCTGCCGAAGAGCTGTCGAGCTCGGTTGCGGAAATCTCGCGCCAGGTCACCCGCTCGACCGAAGTGGCGAGCCGCGCCGTCAACGACGCCGAGCGCACCAATGCCACGGTGCAGGAACTCTCCACCGGCGCCGAGAAGATCGGCGAGGTGGTCAAGCTGATCCACTCGATCGCGGCGCAGACCAATCTGCTCGCCCTCAACGCCACCATCGAGGCGGCGCGTGCCGGTGAGTCCGGCCGCGGCTTCGCCGTCGTCGCTTCCGAGGTCAAGGCCCTCGCCAACCAGACCGCCAAGGCGACCGAGGAAATCTCCGCCCAGGTCGCGGCGATGCAGACTTCGACCAGCGATGCGGTCGCCGCCATCGGCGGCATCACCCAGACCATCGCCGAGATGAGCGAGATCACCGCGGGCATTTCCGCGTCGATCGAGCAGCAGGGCGAGGCGACCCGCGAGATCGCCCGCAACATCCAGTCGGTCGCGGCCGGATCGAACGAGATCAACGCCAATATCGGCAGCGTCACCTCGGCCGCGGAAGCGACCGGAACGGCGGCAAGCGACGTGCTCACCAACGCCCGCGAGCTCGACAGCCAGTCCGGCGCGCTGCGCAGCGCAGTCGACGGCTTCCTCGCCAAGGTGCGCGCGGCGTAAGGCTTGCACTGAATTCGTAAGGTGGGCAAAGACGCGAGGCGTCGTGCCCACCTTTTCTTTTTGAGTTCGCGGTAACTTCTCGGTGGGCACGCTTCGCTTTGCCCACCCTACGAGACCGCCCTACTGCTTCTCGATCCCCGCCCCGCGGATCAGCTTCTCCCACAACACCAGCTGTTCGTTCACGAACGTGCCGAGCTGTTCCGGCGTGCCTGAAAACGCGTCCATGCCGAGGGTGGCGAGCTGCGCCTTGATCTCCGGCTTCTCGACGATCTTCCGGATCTCGGCGTTGAGTCGCGTCACGATCTCCTTGGGCATGCCGGCGGGGCCGAAATAGCCCTGCCACGACGAGATGTCGAAGTCCGGCACGCCGGCCTCTTGCATCGAGGGCAGGTTCGGCACCAGCGACGAGCGGTCCTTTGTCGTGACGGCGAGCGCGCGTAGCGCGTTGCCCTGGACATGCGGCAGGCCGGTCAGGATGTCCACGAACATCATCGAGACGCGGCCGCCCATGACGTCGTTGAGCGCCGGCGGCGAGCTCTTGTAGGGCACGTGCAGGAGGTCGAGCCCGGCATTATGCGCAAAGGTCGCCCCCGACACGATCGCCGAGGACGAGCCCGAGGCGTAGCTCAGCTTGCCCGGATTGGCCTTGCCGTAGGCGATGAGCTCGCCGACCGTCTTGGCCGGCACCTCCGGGTGGATCACCAGCATGAAGGGCAGGTCGCCGGTGCGCGCGATCGGGGTGAAGTCCTTGACCGGATCGTAGGTCAGGCTCTTGAGCAGATAGGGATTGGCCGAATGCGTGGTGTTGGTGGTCACCAGCAGCGTGTAGCCGTCGGGCGCGGCGCGCGCGACATAGGTGGCGGCGATCATGCCGTTGGCGCCCGCCTTGTTCTCGATGACGATGCCGACGCCGAGGGCCTGCGACAAATGCTGCGAGATCAGCCGCGTCGTGGTGTCGGTGCCGCTGCCGGCCGCGAACGGCAGCACCAGCGTGATGTTGCGGCTCGGATAATTGTCGGCCTGCGCAGCGGATGCGCCAGCGAGACAAAGGGCGGCCGTGGCGATGGCACGCAGGTTTCGGATCAACGCTGAAAGCATGTCTGGTCGTTCCCTCTTTTTTCGTTGGCGGGGAACCTAGCGTCTCCTCGTCGAAATCGGAAGGCGCGAGTTTGTCGCCTCGTCTCGCGGTGCGGAATTACTTCACCGCAGACCCTTGGCGCGAGGCGATCACGACGCCGGCGAGCACCAGCAGGTAGCCGATCAGGTGGAACGGCTGGATCTTTTCGCCGAGCAGCAGGATCGCCATCGCCGAACCGAACACCGGCACCAGATGGAAGAACGGCGCGGCGCGGTTCGGGCCGATCAGCGCCACGCCCCGGTTGAAGAACAGATAGGCCAGCGTCGAGGGAAAAATCAGGATGTAGCCCAGCGTCGCCAGCGTCACCCCGTCGAGTTGCAGAACGCGGCCGCTCCAGGCTTCCCAGATCGCGGTCGGCAGCAGCATCGTCGCGCCGCAGCAGGTGGTGAAGGAGAGAAATGAGAGTTGGTGGATCTTCGGTCGCCGCGGGATGAAGGCAGAGTAGATCCCGAACGCCACCAGCGAGGAGGCGAACATGATGTCGCCCCTGTTGAAGCTGATACTCGCGAGCGCGGCGAGATCGCCGCGCAGGATGATGATCAGCACGCCGAGCAGCGAGATCCCGATGCCGGCGAGCTGCGCACCGGTCAGCCGCACGCCGAACAGCACCAGCGACCACAGCGCCACGAACAGTGGTCCGGCCGATTGGATCAGCAGCGCGTTCAGCGCCTCCGTGTACTGCATCGCCCAGTACGAGATCGCGTTGTTGAAGGCAAAGCCCACCAGCGACAGGAACAGCATCAGCGGCAGGCTCTTGCGCAAGTTCGGCCAGTCGCGCTTCAGATGCGGCCAGGCGAACGGCAGCAGGATCAGGAACACGCCGAACCAGCGGATCGTGGTCACCGTCAGCGGCGGCACATGCGCACCGACGTGGCGCGCGAGCACGATGTTGCCGGCCCAGAACAGCGAGCTCAGGCTGAGCAGCAGATAAGGCTGGTTGTTGAGCCAGCTGGCCGCATTGGAGGCGGGTGGCGCGGGCGAAGCGATCGTCATTGGCGTTCGACGCGAGCTTGCGCCGGATTTAAGTCGTGACACAAGTCACGCGGCCGCAATGCTACAATGCAGGCATGACCAGAGGAGGCGGCATTGGCGGTTAATATGTTGAACATCGACGGCCTGGATCGGCTCGATCGGCATGCACCGGTGGTGATGTTGAACCTGATGCGCTTCCACGCGCGCTCGGGCGACGGCGACGGTTCCGGCTGGGACGCCTATTTGCGCTACAGTGCGGTCACAGTGCCGATGATCAAGGCGCGCGGCGGCACGCTGCTCTGGACCGGCGACGCCAAGGCGGTCGCGCTCGGCCCGCAGCAGGGCAACGACTGGGATTTCGCGGCGCTGGTCTATTATCCCACGGTTGCGGCTTTCATCGACATGATGACGTCGGAGGCCTACGAGACCGAGGCCGATCCGCACCGCGTCAACGCCTGCGCCGAGCACGTCATCATTGCGACCAGCGAAGCGTACAGCAAGTTCAAGGTGAAGTAGCCTTGGCTGCCGCGCGGCACGGCGCTTTCCTTCTCCTACGACGGAGAAGGAGGACCTATGCCGCCTGCTTCCGTGACGCCACGAACACGCCGGCCAGCACCAGCGCGAAGCCGATGAAATGGAACGCCTGGGGGTGCTCGCCCAGAAACACCATTGCCATGATCGAGCCGAACACCGGCACGACATGGAAGAAGGGCGCGGCGCGGTTGGCGCCGATCAGCCGGACTCCGCGATTGAAGCAGAGATAGGCGAGCGTCGAGGGGAACACCGCGACATAGAACAGGGTCAGGAGGTTCGGCCCGTCGAGCTTCATCATGGGGCGCGCGGACAGCTCCCAGATCTCCAACGGAATGAGACAGGCAGCACCGCAGCCGAACGTGAAGGCGAGGAACGACAGGCCGTGCATCGGCGGCCGCTTCAAGGTCAGCACCGAATAGAGCGCGAAGATGATCAGCGCGACGACGAAGATGAGGTCGCCCTTGTTGAAATCGATATTCGACAGCGTGGTGAAATCGCCATGCAGCAGGATGATCAGCACGCCGCACATCGACAGCAGCACGCCGAAGGCCTGCGCCGCGGTAAGCCTGATACCGAGGATGGCGAGCGACCACAGCGCCACGACCAGCGGCGCGGCTGACTGAAGTAGCAGCGTGTTGAGCGCCTGCGTATGCTCCAGCGCCCAATATTGCAGCGTGTTGAAGGCGCCGATGCCGGTGATCGAGAGTGTGACCATCAGGCCGAGCTTGCCGCGGATCGCGGGCCAGTCCTGCGCAAGGTGTTTCCAGGCGAACGGCAGCACCAGCAGGAAGGCGAAGAACCAGCGCAGGAACGACAGCGTCACCGGCGGAATGTGACCGGCGGCGAGCCGTCCGACGATGGCATTGCCGGCCCAGCACAGCGCGGTGATGCTGAGCAGCAGGTAAGGCTGGTTGGCGATCCAGTTGTGGCCGGACGTGGCGGCGCCGGTGGTCTCGTCGGTGGCGGACATTGTGATCGTTGTGGCCCCGCGTCATGCGCCAAGCCTCCAGCCCGGCGGCACCCGGGCCGGTTCAGACCCGGCCCGTTCAAAGACACGGAAATCCGGCCGATATCAATGGCGCGAGGCGCATCGCGTCCATGCACGGCGGCGGCCGGAACCCGCTCAACCCTTCAGTCCGGCACGGATCGCAAACGGCTTCACCAGTTCGGCGCAGGCGAGATAGACGACAACCAGAACCGCGATGCCGGCCATCATGAGCGGTGGCGGCGCAACAAAGCCGAACCAGGCACCGAGCGGCGTGAAAGGCACCACCATCGCGACCAGCAAGGCGACCAGCGATGAGACGGACAGCACCGGATCGGGCCAGCTGCGCCACGGTCGGCCGTTGGTGCGAATGATGAAGATCACGAGGATCTGCGTCGCCATGGATTCGATGAACCAGGCGGTGCGGAATTCGTCCGGCGACGCTTGAAACAGCAGGATGAGGGCGCCGAAGGTCAGGAAGTCGAAGACCGAGGACAGCGGCCCCATGATCGCGGCGAAACGCACCAGCCGCGTCATGCTCCAGACCTGCGGCTGCGCGGTGGCCGCGCGCGAGACCTGGTCGAAGGGAATGCCGAGCTCGGAGAGATCGTAGAGCAGGTTGTTGAGCAGAATCTGCGTCGGCAGCATCGGCAGGAACGGCAGCGCCATCGAGGCGATCGCCATCGACAGCATGTTGCCGAAATTCGAGCTCGCGCCCATCCGGACATATTTCATGATGTTGGCGAAGGTGCGCCGGCCCTCTTCGACGCCGTCGGCAACGACTTCGAGATCCGAGGCGAGCAGGATGATGTCGGCGGCGGCCTGCGCCACGCCGGTCGCGCCTTCGACCGACAGGCCGATATCGGCGGCCTTCAGCGCCGGAGCGTCGTTGATGCCGTCGCCCAGGAAGCCGACCACCGCGCCGCCGGCCTGAAGGGCCTTCACGACGCGCGACTTCTGATCGGGCGCAAGCCGGCCGTAGGCGTCGGTCGATTGAACCTGGACCGCCAGTGCTTCGTCGCTGAGCTCGGCGATGTCGGCTCCCGATAGGACGCGGTCAGCGTTCAGCCCGACCAGGCCGGCGAGTCGCTTCACCACCACCGGATCGTCGCCCGACAGGATCTTCAGCGTGATGCCGGTTGCCGCGAGCCGTGCGATCGCGGCCGCGGCCGTCGGCTTCGGCGGGTCGGCGAAGGCGCAAAAACCTTCGAAGACGAGATCGGTCTCGTCGGCGGTCTCGACTTCGCGGGTTGCGCCGGTCCACGGGCGCGAGGCGATCGCAATGCTGCGTAGCCCTTCGCTCGCGAGCTCGTGCACGCGGGCGATCGCGCGGGTCCGGGCGCCGTCATCCATCACGCACAGCTCGAGCACCGCCTCAGGCGCGCCCTTGACGATGAGCAGCGCGCCTTCGGGACCGGTCGCGAGCACGGATCCCAGCCGCCGTGAAAAGTCGAACGCCTGCCTGCCGGCGAGGGTCCAGCCCTGTGCGGCATTCGACTGGCCGGCAACCAGCGCCGCGTCGAGCGAGCCGCGATCGCCGCCGAGTTTCGCGGCGATGGCGCCGAGCCGCGCGGCGCGGGCATCGTCCTTGCCGGCGGCATCGAGGCTCTTGGCCAGCGTGATCTCGGCCGAGGTCAGCGTGCCCGTCTTGTCCGTGCACAAGACGGTCATGGCGCCAAGATCGTGGATCGCGGCGAGGCGCTTGACGATCACCTTGCGGCCGGCCATGCGCAGCGCGCCGCGCGACAGCGTCACCGTGGTGATCATCGGCAGCAGTTCCGGCGTCAGCCCGACCGCGAGGGCGACGGCAAACAGCAGCGAGTCCATTACCGGGCGGCCGAACACCACGCGGACGCTGAGCACGACCAGCACCAACGCCAGTGTGGCGCGCGCGATCACGAGGCCGAATTCGCGCAAGTCGCGTTCGAACGGCGAAGGCGTCTGGGCCTCGGCAAGCGCGGAGGCCGCCGCTCCGAACACGGTGTCGCGTCCGGTCCTGACGACGAGCGCGATCGCCTCGCCGGTTTGCGCGACGGCGCCGCGAAACAGTGCATTCGACGTGTCGTCCGGGTCGGTGATGGCACCGGCGCGCTTCTGTACCGGATAGGGTTCGCCGGTGAGCGCCGCTTCGCCCGCGGTGAAGGCTGTGCTCTCCAGGACGAGCGCGTCCGCGGGAATGATGTCGCCTGAACGGACGCGCAGGATGTCGCCCGGCACCAGCCGATCGACGTCGATCTCGCGGAAGTCGTTGTCACGTCTGACTTCGGCCTTGAGCGCAACCGATCGGCGGAGCACTTCCGCGGCCTGCAACGCATGGCCTTCCTGAACAGTGTCGAGCCCGATCGAGAGCGCGAGTATCAGGACAATGATGAGCCCGCCGATATCGTCGCCGGTGAGCATCGAGACGATGCCGGCAACCAGCAGAATCAGAGACAGCGGCTCCAGCAGCCGGCGCATGATCGCGCGCGCCGCCCCCTCGACGCGTGGCCGCGCGTCGCTGTTCGGCCCAAAGCGATCGAGGCGCTCGGAGGCGTCCGCGGCGGTCAGGCCGGTGAGGCCGCAGCCCAGTCGCTTGCATAATTGATCGGGTGAAAGATGCCAGAAGCGGTCGTCGGCGTGCGCTGGACTGTCCGACAAGCAAGGCCCCCGATTCGAATTGTCTCGTCAGGCAAATGCCTCGAAATTCGGTGTAACCTGTTGACCTACCGCAATTTGGATGGCCGCGAGCGCCTGGCTTCGTTGGCATCTGCCGACTGAAACGACGTGCTGCAGGGCATTGACCTCGAGCTCGACCATTGCTGCGACCGCATCATCGAAGTGGTCGACGGCCGCATCCGGGCCTAACGTCGTAGAGCCCGTCCGACAAAGCGGATTTTTAGGGGATATCAAGGGCTTGGATAGCGCATTGGGCCCCGAAAAAGCCCCGTTCTTGCTTGCTTACAGAGGCTGCATCCTTTATCCGGTTGGCTGCCTCGCGTTCGAGCGGCCCCGGCCGTGATTGGGCTGGGCGCATCTAACAGATTGCATAGGGATTACCCGCGAATGGCCAATGTTGTCGTCGTCGGCGCCCAGTGGGGCGACGAAGGAAAGGGCAAGATCGTCGACTGGTTGTCGGAGCAGGCGGACATCGTCGTCCGTTTCCAGGGCGGCCATAACGCCGGCCACACGCTGGTGATCAACGGCAAGACCTACAAGCTGGCGCTGCTGCCCTCGGGCGTGCTGCGCGAGCAGAAGCTGTCGGTGATCGGCAACGGCGTCGTGTTCGATCCCGCCGCCTTCCTCGACGAGGTCACCAAGCTGCGGTCGCAGGGTGTCGCGGTCAGCCCGGACAATCTTCGGGTCGCCGAGAACGTCACCCTGATCCTGCCGCTCCATCGCGAACTCGACGCGCATCGCGAATCCGCCAATGCGGCGACCGCGATCGGCACCACCCGCCGCGGCATCGGCCCGGCCTACGAGGACAAGGTCGGCCGCCGTGCCATCCGCCTGATGGACCTCGCGGATCTCGACACGCTGCCGCACAAGATCGACCGGCTGCTGGCGCATCACAACGCATTGCGCCGCGGCCTCGGCCTGCCGGAGTTCGACGGCAAGGAGATCCTGAAGGAATTGACCGCGCTGGCACCTCAGCTGCTGCCTTATGCCGAGACCGTGTGGCGGTTGCTCGACATCGAACGGCGCGCCGGCAAGCGCATGCTGTTCGAGGGCGCGCAAGGCGCGCTGCTCGACGTCGATCACGGCACCTACCCTTACGTCACCTCGTCCAACACGGTGGCGGCGCAGGCCGCGACCGGCTCGGGGCTCGGCCCCGCCGCGGTCGGCTATGTGCTCGGCCTCTGCAAGGCCTATACGACCCGCGTCGGCCAGGGCCCGTTCCCGACCGAGCAGGACAACGAGACCGGCCGCAAAATCGGCGAGCGCGGCCGCGAGTTCGGCACCAATACCGGGCGCCCGCGCCGCTGCGGCTGGTTCGATGCGGTTCTGGTTCGCCAGGCGGTCCGGACCTGCGGCATCAACGGTCTGGCGCTGACCAAGCTCGACATTCTCGACGGCTTCGACACGATCGAGGTCTGCACCGGCTACAAGCTGGACGGCAAGGAGATCGATCATTTCCCGGCGGGCGAGGGGGCCCAGGCCCGGGTCGAGCCGATCTACGAGACCATCGAGGGCTGGAAGGAGCCGACCGCCAATGCGCGGTCCTGGGCCCAGCTGCCGGCCCAGGCGATCAAATATGTCCGCCGGATCGAGGAATTGGTGGGGTGCCCGGTCGCACTGCTTTCCACGAGCCCTGAACGCGAGGATACTATCCTGGTACAAAATCCGTTTGAGGCTTAACGATCTCTTACCGGGACGCGCGTATAATTGAGTAGAAATGGCTGATTACTATCCGCTGATCGCCCGCGCTATTGCCGCCCTGGACCCCAACGCTCCCGGCGAGAGCCGTCGCGCGCTCTACGAGCGGGCGCGCACGGCGCTGATCGC
Organism: Bradyrhizobium sp. WSM1253; assembly: GCF_000244935.1. Classification (NCBI taxonomy): domain Bacteria; kingdom Pseudomonadati; phylum Pseudomonadota; class Alphaproteobacteria; order Hyphomicrobiales; family Nitrobacteraceae; genus Bradyrhizobium; species Bradyrhizobium sp. WSM1253. Next base: position 3,224,044 of record NZ_JH600073.1, on the reverse strand, counting down.
GCAGCTCCGCAGCGTGCAGCCGCCGCTCTCCGAATCCGAGATCACCCGCGAGCGGCTTTCGCTGGAAGAGGCCGTCCGCAAGGTCGAATCAGAGGCTGCCCAGCGTGCCCGCGAGGCCTCGCGCCCCGGTGGCAGCGCCCGCAGCAGCGGCAGCGGCGATGCCTTCCGCCGCGCCAGCACCCGCGCCACCGAGGGCAACGCGCCCGCGCCGCAAAGCGCTGCCCCGCCGCGCACCCGTCCGGCTCCGCCGCCGCCGCGCGCCGACCGGCCCTCCTTCAATGTCGATGACCAGGGCGACGCCCCGCGTGCGCCGCGGGCTCCGCGTTTCGACGCGCCGCGGCAGCCGGGTCCGTCGGCACCGCCGTCGATGCCAGAGCCTCCGCCGGCCGGACGTGATCGCGCCGGTGGGCGCCGTCCGCCCGACATGGGACCTCCGCCGCCGCTGCCGCCGGCACCGGGCGTGCGCGGCTTCCGCGACATCACGGCCGACGCCAACGATCTCGGCGGCGCCGCCGCGCAGGCCAACCGCGCGGCGCGCCGGACCTACGCCAACGTGCCCTCGCCCTCGCCGGAATTCGATCGGCTCGAGCCGAGCCTGGAAAATCGCGCCGCCGGAGCGGACGCGCCGTATTCCTACGACGAATCGATCGAGGAAGCTGAGCGCTACGCGCCGCAGTCGCAGCCGCCGCGTCCGCACATCCCCGTTCTCGACCGCGAACCGAAGAAGAAGCGCGCCCGCGCCCGCACCGGCTCCGTGTTTCCGTTCAAGAGCGCGATCGCCGTCGGCATCGTGCTGATCCTGGTCGGTGCCGGCATCCTGTGGGGCAAGCAACTGGTCCAGACCGCGACCAACCTGTTGAAGTCTTCGCCGACGCAAGTGGTGGAGGCGCCCAAGGATTCGTCTCAGCCGCAGAGCAAGCCCAAGATCCCGGATCGCGTCGGCCAGCCCTCGGCCAGCGACCAGCCGGTCGCGCCGGTGGCGCAGAAGGTCGTGCTCTACGACGAGGATCCATCCGATCCGAAGGGCAAGCAATATGTCGGCTCGGTGGTGTGGCGGCTCGAGCCGATCAAGGCGTCGGGCAACCAAAAGGCCGACGTCGCCGTGCGCGCCGACATCGAGATCCCCGATCGCAAGTTCAAGATGACGATGTCGTTCCGCCGCAACACCGACTCCTCGCTGCCGGCGAGCCACACCGCGGAGCTGACCTTCGTCCTGCCGGCGGACTTTTCAGGCGGCGGCGTCGCCAACGTGCCGGGCATCCTGATGAAGTCGAACGAGCAGGCACGCGGCACGCCGCTCGCAGGCCTCGCGGTCAAGGTCACCGACGGCTTCTTCCTGGTCGGCCTCTCCAACGTCGACGCCGACCGCAGCCGCAACGTCCAGCTCCTGAAGGAGCGCTCCTGGTTCGACGTGCCCCTGGTCTACGCCAACCAGCGCCGCGCCATCATCGCCATCGAGAAGGGCGCTCCCGGCGAGCGCGCCTTCAACGACGCCTTCGCGCAGTGGGGCGACTAGATCTCTACTCCGTGAGACCTCTGCATGGTTCGAGACGCCCGCCTCGGCGGGCTCCTCACCATGAGGGTTTGATATCTCGCCGCGAAACGAGACCTCATCCTGAGGGCCCGCCCCTTGGGCGGGCGTCTCGAAGGATGGCCGCAGGTACGCTCTCTCTCTATTGCGCCGTGGCTTCCCGCTTGCGCGATGTCGCGGCGGCGTGCTCGCGGTCCATCACGGCGCGGCAGCCGGGGCTGACCTGCGACCTGTTCCGTACCATGCAGGCGGTGATCCTGGGGATGTCGGGGATCTCACTGGAGCACAGCCGCATGGCATCGCCCGAGCACATCTGCTGCGCTTCGGACGAGAACGCGACGCCCGGCGAGGTCGGGATTGCGATGGTGGTGGCGAGGGCGAAGAGAGTTGCGATCGTCTGATTGCGTGTCATGCAGAATGCGTCCCCGAGTTCCGTGGGCTTGAGCCACTTGATTTTGGGGCGCCGCACGCGGCTTGACCTGCCGCATGTCTCAGCCATCACGCCGGGACCTCAATCCCGCATGTGGTTGCTCGATCTCTCGTGATGTTCGAATCGAAAAGTGCTGCGCCGCCCGAATCAAGTATGCGCCATTGTCGCGCGGCCGCAATGCCAAGCGAAAAGGAATTCGCAATTGTTGCGCGCACGTCACGCACAATGCGACTCGCATGCGATCAGATCAACCGATCGGAGGATGCGCTCGCTGGTTCCGCATCGCTTGCGCCAAGGGCTGCGTGCTCTTCGACCGCCGTAACGCCCTTTGCCGTGAGCTCGAACAGATCGCCGTCCTTCATCACGTAACCGTCGGCGATCAGCTCGCCTATCTTGCCGTGCCGGTCGTCGGCAAAGGCGATGGATTGGCTGATGTCCCTCAGGATCGAGAGCTGTTCGTCGCGCAACATGGCTTCACTCTCCGTTCGCCGGGGATGGTTCCGGTCCTCACATGCCGTGGCTCTGAAAGACCTTGCTGCAAGACCGCGACAGTTTGGCTCGGTTGGCTTGCAGGCAATTCTGCACCGCACCGTCATTGCCGAGGTCCTTGCGGCAGAAGCGCGAGGCGTCCCGCGAACAGGCTTGCTGCTCCTGCGGCGAACCCATATGGCCTTGTGCGAGAGCGGGCGCGTTCGACAGGCCGCTCACGGCCGTCAGCGCGATCGTCGCCAGGAAGAACAGTTTGCGGGACATCGGCGGCTCCAAATCTGACAGGTGAGTTTCAGGTCCTGTCTGAACTCGTCGCTATGCGGCTTGTTCCCAGGGCAGAGCCCGCGCCGCCGCTATTCAAGGTTCCTGCGGCGCTGCTATAACGGGGCGAAGGATGAGGGTGCCTGATGAAACGCTATCTCGTGTTTGCGCTGGTTGGCCCGTTCGTGGGCGGGTTCCTGCTGCTGCTGACGACGACCTATCAGTCCGGCTATTGGACCCAGACCAGTCTCGCTGAGGTCGGCAAGCTGTTCGCGGTGTTCTTCAAATCCCTGCAATACAGCTATCTGTTCGGCTTCCTGCCCTCGCTGATGATCGGGGCGGTCGACGACATCCTGGTCCACATCCGGCGGATCGGCCCGGTGCTGCGGATGCTGCTGGTCGGCGTGTTCGCCTTCATCCTGGCCTCGTTGACCTATAGCTCGCGCGGGCCGGACTCGGGCGCGGTGCAGTTCATCCTGTACGGCCTCGTCGGGTTCGTGCCGGCGGTGATTTCATCCTGGCTCGTGCACAGATATGTCGCGGAGCCGCAGCCGGCGGCGGCACCGACTTGAGGGCGCGACCTTCGATCACGCCGCAGCAACCTCCGCCGTGCTGGTGCGTTCCCTACAGGCCATGACCATGTCCGATGACGATATTCTTGCCCCGCGTCGATCCCATTCGGGAAGCCGCCCGGGTGCGGCCTCTTCGGGCAGCGAGGGGCGTGGGCCGATCATCGATCAGGACGGTCGTGAGATCCGGCCCGAAACACTGGAGCAGGGCTTTCGCGAGTTTCGCTTCGAGTTCGGCAAGGACAGTCCCTTCGCCGGCAACCCGTTCGGCAATCTGACGCGCGAGCAGCGGATCGCGCGGATCGAGGCGATCGCAAAGCTGCTCGACGTGGCCTTCGTGCTGCCCGGAACCAATATCCGCTATGGCATCGACGGCTTGATCGGACTGATCCCCGTCGTCGGTGACATCATCACCACCGCGATCTCGCTCTGGCTGGTGCGAGAGGCGAGGGCGCTCGGGGCGCCCTGGTACATCACCGCGCGCATGCTCGGCAATGTCGCCCTCGACGGCGTCGTCGGCATCGTCCCGTTCGCGGGCGACGCCTTTGACGTCATGTTCCGGGCCAACATGCGCAACGTGCGCCTGCTGCGCCGCTGGCTCGACAAGCAGCCGCGCATCTGACACTCCCGAAAATGCAAAAAGCGCGGCGGCCTTTCGGCCACCGCGCTTTCAGCGCACATCGGAGGTGCTTTACGAAAATTTACGCCGCGTCGGCGGCGTCGGTGCTGGCTTCCACCGGCTTGCGGTGACGGGGCAGCGGGAAGGCTTCGCTCTCATAGAGCGAACGGATGCCGTTCTGGTCGAAGCGCGCTTCCTCGACCTGAAGATAGGCGCCGTTCAGCGAGTCCGTCGGCAACTGCTCCATCGCGAACTGCACGGCTTCGGCCGCGGTGCCGAACCGGCGATAGGTGAAGCCTGCACGCTTCTTCTTGCGGATCGCAGCGGGGAAGAGTTCGGCGGAAGTGTTGAAGTTGAACGGACGCAATGGACGCATGGTCAAAGACCTCGTGATCTCTCTGGGGCTTTAAGCGCGTGGGGTTGGGACGGGCAGAGGCCACCATTGAGTGGGCGCCGCACATGTCATTTTCGTCCTCTAATATAGCTCGTTTTGACAAAATTGCGACCCCCGCGATGCGAGATGATGAATCCGCGCATGGCAGCTCCGCAACTCAGAAAATTGCAATAATATCAGTTGCTTGGATGGTTTATAGCTTGCCAAGGAGCAGCAGCACGAGCAGCACCACCAGGACGAGGCCGCCGATCCCCATGCCGGAATGACCCATTCCGTAGCCGTAGCCACCGATGCGGCCCGACAAGCCGCCGACGAGATAAATGATCACCAGGATGATCAGGATGGTCCCAAGCGTCATGGCATCCTCCCTGGCGGCCGCCGCAACGCCATGGCCGGCCGCACCACCAGGGAAGAAAAGCACATCGCGCCGCCGGGTTCCATGGCGGAACCCGGCGGCGCGCAAGGTTTATTTGGGCTCGAGCTTCAGCGCTGCGGAATTGATGCAGTAACGCAAGCCGGTAGGCCCCGGGCCGTCGGGGAAGACATGGCCGAGATGGCCGCTGCACTTGGCGCACAGCACCTCGGTGCGGATCATGCCGTGGCTGACGTCCCGCTCCTCATCGATATGGCCCTCGGCGGCGGGCTGGGTGAAGCTCGGCCAGCCGCAGCCGGAATCGAACTTCGCGTCGGACTCGAACAGCACATTGCCGCAACCGGCGCAGGTATAGGTACCGGCGCGGTGGTCGTGCTCATATTCGCCGGAGAAGGGACGCTCGGTCGCCTTCTCGCGCAGCACCGCGTATTGCATCGGCGACAGCTCGTTGCGCCATTGCTGTTCGCTCTTGATGACCTTGTCGTCCGTGGTTTTCGTCTTGGTGTCGGGCATGGGTCTCCCGTTTTTTCGGTGAACTTGTTTTCCGTGATCTTGTTCAGTGATCTTGCGATCAGTTGGTGGCCTTGCTGGCGCTCACCAGCGTCGGCTTCTCGATATAGTTATCCGCGAACAGCTTTTTCAGGTTCTCGACCTTCGGAAGGTCGTTGTAGGCGATATAGGGCTGGTTCGGGTGCAGGGTCAGATAATCCTGGTGGTAGGCCTCCGCCGGATAGAACGCCTCCAGCGCGCCGACCTTGGTCGCGATCGGCTTGCTGAAGACTTTGGCGCCGTTGAGCTGGGCGATATAGGCCTCGGCCACCTTCTTCTGCTCGTCGGAGGTGGTGAAGATCGCCGAGCGATATTGCGTGCCGCTGTCGGGGCCCTGCCGGTTGAGCTGGGTCGGGTCGTGCGCCACCGAGAAGTAAATCTGCAGGATCTTGCCGTAGGAGATCTTCTTCGGGTCGTATTTGATCTCGACGGATTCCGCGTGGCCGGTCCGGCCACTCGAGACGGTCTGGTAGTCGGCTGTCGCCTTGGTGCCGCCGGCGTAGCCGGAGACCGCGTTGACGACGCCCGCGGTGTGCTGGAACACGCCCTGCACGCCCCAGAAGCAGCCGCCGGCGATCACGGCGGTCTGGATCCCGCTTGCGGGCGTCGCGTCAACGGCGGGAGCGGGGATCACGACCGCATCCTCTGCGGCTCGGGTCGGCGCGGCAAAGGCCAGCGTCAGGGCGGTGGTTGCGGCGAGCAGGGACAGGACGGCAGGTCGGCGCATGGCGATCCTCTTTCCGAAGGTCTGACAGTCTAGGGCGGTTGGGGCCGGGCGAACAGCCTGGCCGGCATTTTCGGACATTCGAGATACGGGCGGACCGGGCGATTGTTACGGCCGGACGGACACGAGTCTGTGAAACGCGCCGCCTGGAGCAGCCCGGCTTGGCGAGGACCGGAACTCCGCGCTAGATGAACCGGCGCGATCGGTGATCGACCTAAAGAATGATGGCTGGAGCTGACCTGACAACATGCTGCGCGTCGCATCCCTGACCCTCATCGTCGTTCTCGCCATCCTGGCCGCCTGGAGCTCGATCGCGGCGGCCGCACCGCAACCCGGCGACGACCTCGCCCTTTGCCGCGACCGCCAGGCGGATGCGCAGGCGAGGGCGCAGGCCTGCGACAATTTGCTCAACGCCGACCGTGTCACCGGCAAGGACAAGGGCATCGCGCTCTCCGTGCGCGGCAATACGCTGATCAACAAGCGCGACTACGGCCACGCGATCGAGACCTTGTCCATGGCCGTCGACCTCGATCCCGACAATGTCGTCACGCTCAATTTGCGCGGCCTCGCCTATGAGCGGACGGGTCAGGACGACCATGCGATGGCGGACTACAACCTCGCGCTCCAGAAGCGCCCGACCTACGGTGTCCCCTACAACAACCGCGGCATCATCCAGCTGCGCCGGGGCGCGCTGCAAAGCGCGCTCGACGATTTCAACCTGTCGATCAAATACGCGCCAAAATTCCTGCTCGGTTACACCAACCGCGCCCGCGTGCGCACGCTGATGCAGGATTTTGACGGCGCCATCGCCGATTTCGCGGAGGCCGAGAAGATCGAACCGGCCGCGCCGCAGATCACCGGCAACCGCTGCATCACCTACGGCATGATGGGCAAGTTCGACCAGGCCTTCGCCGACTGCAACGGTCTGATCGAGAAGCAGCCGAAGAACACGTACGCGATTAACAATCGCGCCGACGTCAACATGCTGAAAGGCGATCTCGACGCCGCGCTGAAGGACTACAACATTGCGATCCAGATCAACCCGAACAATGTGCGCGCACATTCGGGTCGCGGCCAGATCTACGAGCGCAAGAAGGATCTCGCCCAGGCCCGTGCCGACTATCGTGCGGCGGCCTATTCGCTGACGAAGTTCGACGAGCTCGACGTCGCGCGCGCCCGCGCCATCGCGCAGGAGCGATTGGCTGCGCTGACACCGCAGCCGTCAGCCGGATCCGCAGGGCGCCGTGTGGCACTTGTGATCGGCAACGGCGCCTACAAGAACGTCCACGCCTTGCCCAATCCGCCACGCGACTCGAAAATGATCGCGGCCGCGCTGCGCGACGTCGGCTTCCAGACCGTGATATCCGTCAGCGACCTCACCCGCGACAAGTTCTTCGAAGCGTTGCAGACGTTTGCGGCCGAAGCGGAGAAGGCGGATTGGGCGGTGGTCTATTACGCCGGCCACGGTTTCGAGATCGGCGGCGTTAACTATCTCGTTCCCGTCGATGCCAAGCTTGCCGCCGACAGGGACGCCGAGACCCAGGCGGTTGCGCTGGAGCAGGTGATCGCGGCGGTGGGCGCTGCGCGAAAAGTACGTCTGGTCATGCTGGATGCCTGCCGCGACAATCCGTTCGCGCCGACCATGCAGCGCACGCTGTCGCTGAAGCTGGTGGACAAGGGCTTTTCCAACATCGAGCCCGGCGCCGGCTTCATGGTGGTCTACGCCGCCAAGCACGGCGAGACCGCGATGGACGGCGACGGCGGCGCCGACAGCCCGTTCGCCACCGCACTCGCCCGCGAAATCAAGGTGCCGCGCGTCGAGATCCGAAAACTGTTCGACATCGTCCGCGACGACGTCTGGCTTGTGACCAAGCACGAGCAGCAGCCGTTTTCGTACGGCTCGCCGCCGGGCCGCGAGGATTTTTATTTTGTTGTGGGGAAGTGAGGGCCGGGCTCGAATTCGTAGCCCGCATGAGCGTAGCGACATGCGGGTCCTTCTGTCCCGGATATCGCTTCGCTCATCCGGGCTACGGCAGCTTCACACCACAATGCTCAGCCGCTTCGCCGCCCGCGTGATCCCCGTGTACAGCCACCTCGCCCGGCTCTCCTGAAACGCAAAGCTCTCGTCGAACAGCACGACGTCGTCCCATTGCGACCCCTGCGACTTGTGTACGGTCAGCACGTAGCCATAGTCGAACTCGTCATAGGGCTTGCGCTGCTCCCAGGCGATGGCCTCGACACCGCCCTCGAAGCAATCGGCGCGCACCGAGACCTTGGTCACCTTGTGGCCGAGATCCTCGTCCGGCGACAGCCTCATGCTGAGAATGCGGGATTTCGAGCGCGAGGTGTTGCGCGACTTCACGCGCCACAGGCCGCCGTTGAACAGGCCCTTCTTGCGGTTGTTGCGCAGGCAGACCAGCTTGTCGCCGGCGACGGGGAAAACGTCTTCGATGTTCTGGCGCTGGCGCACCCGCATATTGTACGCGCGCCGCGTGTTGTTGCGGCCGACCAGGACCTGGTCGGCGGCCATGACGCGATCGGGGTCGAGCTCCTTGCGCGACACCACCTCGCTCTCGCCGTAGCGGCCGATGTCGAGCTCGCGGCCCTCGCGGACGTCCATCGACATCCGCACGATCGGGTCGTCCTGGGCCTGACGGTGCACCTCGGTCAGCATTGCGTCCGGCTCGGTATTGGTGAAGAAGCCGCCGCCCTGGATCGGTGGCAGCTGCGCGGGATCGCCCAGCACCAGCAGCGGGCAGTCGAACGACATCAGGTCGCGGCCCAGTTCGGCATCGACCATCGAGCATTCGTCGATCACGATCAGCTTGGCCTTGGAGGCCGGGGCGTCGTCCCACAGCTCGAAGCTCGGCTGCTCCTCGCCGGATTCGCGGGTGCGATAGATCAGCGAATGGATGGTGGAGGCTTCGTCGCAGCCCTTGTTGCGCATGACCAGCGCCGCCTTGCCGGTGAAGGCGGCGAACTTCACCTCGCCGTCGACGCCGTCGGCGATGTGCCGCGCCAGCGTGGTCTTGCCGGTGCCGGCATAGCCGAACAGACGGAACACCGGCGGCGTACCGTTGCGGCCGGGTTTGGCCTTGAGCCAGTCGCCAACGGCCTTGAGCGCGGCATCCTGATGCGGGGTGAATGTGGCCATGTCTGTCTTGAGAAGGGGCGAAACGGAGCGATTCGCCATCTGCCGAAACTAACCATTCGCCCCAAGGGTTCAAGCGCAGGGCGGCCGCATTCAAAGGCTGTTTCTGCGGCCATCCTTCGAGACGCCCACCTTTGGTGGGCCCTCAGGATGAGGACGGACTGCGCGGCGGCTATCTCGACGGGCGAAGATGCCGCCTAGCCTCATCCTGAGGAGACCGCAAAGCGGTCGTCTCGAAGGACGAGGCGCGCGCTCAGGCCTCGCCGAGGCTACTGCCAGCCGGGAACGCCGCGCATGTCGGGCAGATGGTGGGCAATGCCCTTGTGGCAGTCGATGCAGGTCTTTTCCTTGGTGAACAGGAAGCGCTGGTGGGCGACCGAGGCCCGCGGCGACTGCTTGGTGATGTCCATGGAATCGGCGCTGTGGCAGTTGCGGCATTCCAGCGAATCGTTGGACTTGAAGCGCGCCCATTCATGCGCCGCCAGCTCGAGCCGGTGATCCTGGAATTTCTCGCGGGTATCGATCGTGCCGAAGATCTTGCCCCAGACCTCCTTGGAGGCTTGCATCTTGCGGGCGATCTTGTCGGTCCAGTTGTGCGGCACGTGGCAATCCGGACAGGTCGCCCGCACGCCGGAGCGGTTGGCGAAGTGGATGGTCGACTTCAGCTCGGCATAGACGTTGTCCTTCATCTCGTGGCAGCCGGTGCAGAATTTTTCGGTGTTGGTCAATTCCAGTGCGGTGTTGAAGCCGCCCCAGAAGATCACGCCGGCCATGAAGCCCGCCAGCACCAGCACACCAAGCCCGAACACCGAGCTCGGACGGATCAGCACCTGCCAGAGCTCGCGCGCAAAGTCCAAGCTTCGCGCGACGAAGCCGCCCTTGGCCTTCATTCCCTCGCCGGGTTCATCAGCGGTCGTCGTCATCGGCGGCCACCGGGGCTTGCGCGCGACAGCAGCGTGTCGATGTCGGTGAAGTCGTTGCTGACGGGCGGCGTCGCCGTGTTCTGCGGCACGTGGCATTCCGTGCAGAAGAAGCGGCGCGGCGAGATCGAAGCCAGGAACTGGCCGTCGCGATCCATGAAGTGGGTGATCGAGACCATCGGCGCCTGCGATTCCGCGATGCGCGCCCGCGCGTGGCAGGACAGGCACTTGTTGCCGTTGAGATCGACTTGATAGCCGTCGATCGCATGCGGGATCACCGGCGGCTGCTCCGGATAGTTGCGCACTTCCCTTTCGGAGGTGTTGCGGTTCGGCAGCATCGGCGGCGCCGGCCCTTCGTCGTTGAGCGGGGTCGGGCCGCGCAAGCCTGACGTCACCGTCTGCGCGGTCAGCGAACTCGCGCCAGCCGCGATCGCGACTGCGAGCAGCGCTACTCCAAATCGTTTCATCATGACACGTTCACCCGCTCGATGCGCACGGCGCACTTCTTGTAATCGGTTTGCAGCGAGATCGGATCGGTCGCGTCCAGCGTCACCTTGTTGATCAGCTTGGATTCGTCGAACCACGGCACGAAGACGAGGCCACGCGGCGGCCGGTCGCGGCCGCGCGTCTCGACGCGGACGCGGATGAAGCCGCGGCGGGAGACCACCTTCACCTCGTCGCCGCGGCGGATCTTCGCCTCCTGCGCATCATCAGGATGCATGAAGCACACGGCCTCGGGGAAGGCCTTGTAGAGCTCGGGCACCCGGCGCGTCATGGTGCCGGAATGCCAATGCTCGAGCACGCGACCGGTCGACAGCCAGAACGGATATTCGTTGTCGGGGGATTCGGCCGCCGGCTCGTAAGGAAGTGCGAAGATGCGCGCCTTGCCGTCCGGATAGCCGTAGAACTGCACGTCCGTGCCCTGCTTGACGTAGGGATCGCTGCCTTCGCGGAAACGCCATTTGGTTTCCTGGCCGTTGACGACGGGCCAGCGCAGGCCGCGCTCGCGGTGATAGGCGTCGAACGGCGCGAGGTCATGGCCGTGGCCGCGGCCGAACGCGGCATATTCCTCGAATAGGCCCTTCTGCACGTAGAAGCCGAACGCCTTGGACTCCTCGTTGGCGTAGCCGTCCTCGATCTCCGATGTCGGGAATTTGTCGACCTGGCCGTTCTTGTAGAGCACGTCGAACAGAGTCTTGCCGCGCACGTCCGGCTTCTTGGCGATCAGCTCCTCGGGCCAGACCTCCTCGATCTTGAAGCGTTTTGAGAACTCCATGAGCTGCCATAGATCGGACTTGGACTCGCCGGGCGCGGGGACGAGCTGGTGCCAGAATTGCGTGCGCCGCTCGGCGTTGCCGTAAGCGCCCTCCTTCTCCACCCACATCGCGGTCGGCAGGATCAAATCGGCGGCGAGCGCAGTCACCGACGGATAGGCGTCCGAGACCACGATGAAATTGTCGGGGTTGCGGAAGCCCGGATAGGTCTCCTCGTTGGCGTTGGGACCAGCCTGCAAATTGTTGTTGACCTGCACCCAATAGGCGTTGATCAGGCCGTCCTTCAGCATCCGGCTCTGCAGCACGGCGTGGGCGCCGGGCTTGTCGGGAATGGTGCCCTCGGGCAGCTGCCAGATGTGCTCGGCCTTGGTGCGGTGCTCCTTGTTGGTGACGACCATGTCGGCCGGCAGGCGGTGCGAGAAGGTGCCGACCTCGCGCGCGGTGCCGCAGGCCGAGGGCTGGCCGGTCAGCGAGAACGGGCTGTTGCCGGGCGAGGAGATCTTCCCGGTCAGAAGGTGGATGTTGTAGACGAGATTGTTGCACCAGACGCCGCGGGTGTGCTGGTTGAAGCCCATGGTCCAGAACGAGACAACCTTGGTCTTGGGATCAGCGTAGAGCTCGGCCAGCGCCTCCAGCCGATTGAGCGGCACGCCCGACATCTCGGCCGCTTTCTCCAGCGTGTACTCGGAGACGAACTTGACGTACTCGTCGTAGCTCATCTCGGTGGAATCGTTGGCCTTCGCCGCGCCCGTCGCTTTCTTCTGCAGCGGATGCTCCGGCCTCAAACCATAACCGATGTCGGTCTGGCCGCGCCTGAAGATGGTATGCGCGGCGACGAAGTCCTTGTTGACCCGACCGCTCCTGATGATGTGGTTGGCAATGGCGTTCAGCAGATAGAGATCGGTCTGCGGCTTGAACACCATGCCGATGTCGGCGAGGTCGAACGAGCGATGCTCGAAGGTCGAGAGCACGGCGACCCGGACATGCGGCGCGGAGAGCCGGCGGTCGGCGAGGCGCGTCCACAGGATCGGATGCATCTCCGCCATGTTCGAGCCCCACAGCACGAAGGCATCGGTGGCCTCGATGTCGTCATAGCAGCCGGCCGGCTCGTCGATGCCGAAGGTGCGCATCATGCCGGCCACGGCGGAGGCCATGCAGTGGCGCGCATTGGGATCGATGTTGTTGGTGCGGAAGCCGGCCTTGAACAGCTTCACGGCCGCATAGCCTTCCCAGACCGTCCACTGGCCGGAGCCGAACATGGCGACGCCGTTCGGCCCGCGCTTCTTGATCGCCTCCTTCCACTTCACCTCCATGATGTCGAAGGCTTCGGTCCAGGTAACAGGCGTGAACTCGCCGTTCTTGTCGTATTTGCCCGCCGTCTTGCGCAGCATCGGCTGCGTCAGGCGATCGTGGCCGTACATGATCTTGGAGAGGAAGTAGCCCTTGACGCAGTTGAGGCCGCGATTGACCTCGGCCTTGATGTCGCCGTGGGTGGCGACGACGCGATTGTTCTTGGTCGCGACCATCACCGAGCAGCCGGTACCGCAGAAACGGCACGCGGCCTTGTCCCATTTCAGTTCGGCGACGTCGCGCTCGGCGACGAGGTTTGCGGCGAGCGCCGGTGCCGGCATGCCCGCAGCGGCTGCCGCGATGGCGGCGGCCTCGAGCTTCAGCATCTGGCGGCGGTCGAGCTTTGGCGATGTCATGACGACTCTCCCGGCCTTAAGCCGTTTCGATGGCGTGAAACACCAGCGCCGCCGAATAGACGTCGGGCAGCGACTGGATCGTGTTGAGCAGGGTGCCGAGGCTGCCGGCATCAGGCGCTTCGGTCACGACGATGAGCTTGCCGCGCAGGTCGCGGCCGTGGATCTCGCAGCCGGGAAGGGCGGTGATCGCGGCTTCCAGCTGGTCCAGACGCTCGGGGCGGGCCTGCACGATGATGCTGGCGATTTCGCAACCGGGCGGCGCGACGATGCGGTCGGCGCTGAGCACCCGGCCGGTAATCAATGCGCGGCGGTTGAGTTTGGATTCGGCCATGATGCCTGTCTTTCGCTTCGAGGAGATCAATGCGGGGAGGGCGGCGGGCCGGGAGGGCCGGCAAACATCTGGTAGATCCAGACGCCGAGCCCGTAGGAACCCACCGTTCCGACCGCGAGGACGGGCATCACGATCGCGGTCAGGAACAGGAAAGCGAAAATCTCCATGCGCTTACGGCGCACGCGCGAAGTCGCGTCGTCTGGGGCCGACATATTCGGTCTCGTTTGGAATGTGGGGATTGGGACGGCATCCGGGCCGTTGCCTTGCCGCACATTAGAAGCAGCAGGGCCACTGACGCCTTGATCTGGATCAATCCGTCGAGTTGCGATGATGGCTGCCGCCAGACCACAAGCGCAAGTTTGGGTTGTACCCGTGCGACGGCGATGCGACAGTTTGGCATCGAACGGGGATACGAGTTGTGACCGCGACAGGGCTGACGGCGATCGATCTCGGACTTCGCGGCGCGGCGAGCGGCGTGTTCCTGTTGATCGTTCTCGTGGCGTTGCTGCGTCGTGCGACCGGCCAACAGGCTTTGCTGGGCATCGCGATGTGCGCAGGCGGCATATTCTATGCGATCGCGACGGCGCCCAGCCTGCCCAAAACGGCTTGGTGGTGGACGTTGCCGATCCTGTCCGCGCAGCCTGCGGTCTTCTGGCTGTGGGCGCGCGCGGCGTTCGACGACGATTTCGTGCTGAGGCGTTGGCACGGCGCCCTGTGGCTGAGCATCGTGGCTTTCGGATTTGCGATCACGCTGGCCTGGGCGAACTGGCCCGCTTTGGCCGGCGCAGGCGGGCGAGTCCTGGCTCTGGCCACCCTGGTGCTGGCCCTCGCTGCCGCGGTTCAGACGGTCAAGACCTGGCGCGCCGATCTGGTTGCGCGGCGACGCCGACTGCGGCTCGCGATGCTTGCGATCAATGTCGTGCTCATCGCGACCGTCGCGGTCGCCGGCTTCGCCGCAATTCCCGTCGCGGTCCCCGGTGCGCCCGGCAGTCTCCCGACCGCGCTCGGGCTGTTCGTGGTGGCCATGCTTGCCGGCCTCGGCCTGTTCAGCGCGCCGGCGATGGCCGTCAATGACGCCACGGCCGCGATCGCATCCGGCGAGGCGCGGACGCAGGCCGGGGGCGCCGATCGCGCCGCCGCGGGGCGGGTTGTTGTCGACCCGATCTTGCTGCGGCGCCTCGACCATCTGATGACCGTGGAGCGAACCTACCGGCAGGAAGGTCTCGCGATCGGGGCGCTCGCGGCTCGGCTCGACGTTCCCGAGCATCGGCTGCGCCAAGCCATCAACGAAGGGCTGGGCTATCGCAACTTCAATGCGTTCCTCAACCGCTACCGTATCGAGGACGCCAGGCTGGCGCTGTCCGACGTGACGCAACGGGAGGTCCCGGTGCTGACCATCGCCATGGATGCGGGCTTCCAGTCGATCGGACCTTTCAACCGGGCCTTCAAGGCCGAAACCGGCATGACCCCGACCGAATTCCGGCGTGAGGCGCTGAGCCGGCCGGACATGGCTGGAATCGGCCAGCCGCGCCGCGAAATCGGCTAGCCGATTTTTGGATCAGGCGAGAAGGCCCTGTGCCGATGGATTAGACCGTCCAGCATACACTCCCATCCAGCCGGAACGAGCCTATCCATGTCCCACTCGACCGCCGCCGCCCCTGCATCGGAGAGGCTCCATGCTCTCGACGCGGTCAGGGGTGGCGCCCTGCTGCTCGGCATCGTCCTGCACGCGACATTGTCGTTTGTGCCGGCCTCGTCCCGGTTCTGGATCATCCAGGACATCCATACCAGCCCCACTCTGGGCCTACTGTCCTTTACGATCCACGTCTTCCGGATGACGACCTTCTTCCTGATGGCCGGCTTCTTTGCCCGCATGAGCTTTCACCGCCGGGGGAGCTGGGGCTTCGTCAGGGACAGGCTGCAGCGGATCGGCCTGCCGTTCGTGATCGGTTGGCCGCTCGTGTTCATGCCGATAGCTCTGATCGTGAGCTGGGCATCTCACTTTCCAAATGGTGGTCTGATCCACCCCACCTCCGGCTGGCTGCCGGCATTGCCCAAGTTCCCCCTGACCCATCTCTGGTTTCTGTATGTGCTGCTGGAGCTCTATGTCGCGACGCTGCTGCTGCGCGGTGCAATTGTCTGGCTTGATGTATCAGGTACGCTACGCACAGTGTTTGACCGTATCTTCGCCCGGACCATGCGAAATCCGCTGGCTCCCCTGGTTCTGGCAATCCCGATCGGCACCGCCTTCTGCCTCGACCCACGATGGATCAATGTGATGGGCGTGAGGACGCCGGATCAATCGCTCGTCACCAACGCGCAGGCCTGGATCGGTTTCGGCACCGCATTCGGCGTCGGCTGGCTCCTGCATCGGCAGGTCGATCTGCTGCGGCTCATCGAGCGACGCTGGCTGGCGCATGTCCTGCTCGCGCTCTTCCTGGTTCTGGTCAGTTTCGCGTTGTCAGGCGTGATGCTGTCGTTGCCTGTCGCGCCGAAACTGCCGGTCAGCTTCGCCACGCTGAGGCTGATCTCCGCCATCCTCTACGCACCGGCGATTTGGGTTTCCACATTCGCGGTCCTCGGCCTCGCCCTCCGCTTCATGTCCGGCTTCAGTCGGGCGTGGCGCTACCTCGCCGATGCATCCTACTGGCTCTATCTGATCCACCTGCCGATCGTGATGGCACTGCAGGTCGCGCTGTCGCAGCTCGACTGGCCCGGGCTGATCAAGTTCGCGATCATTCTCGTCGTCGCGCTTCCTCCGATGCTGGCGAGCTATCATCTGCTGGTGCGCTTCACCTTCATCGGTGTGGTCCTGAATGGCCGCCGCGCCGAAAAGCCCCTTCTCCCGCAAGGCGGAATTGCGACTGCGTAGACAGCGTCGCCCCACCCATTAAGATGCCCGCAACAAAAATATAAGCGGCAAGAAAACTCAAGAATACTTGGGAGAGGCGTCATGAAGTTCGGCATCTTCTATGAGCTACAACTGCCACGGCCGTGGGTGGCCGGCGACGAGCTCAGCCTCTATCAGAACGCGCTCTCGCAGATGGAACTCGCAGACCAGCTCGGCTACGACCACGCCTGGGTTGTCGAGCATCACTTCCTCGAAGAATACTCGCACTCGCCTTCACCGGAATCCTTCCTCGCGGCCGCGAGCCAGCGCACCAGGAACATCCGGCTCGGCCACGGCATCCTCCAGCTCACCACCAACCACCCGGCGCGTGTTGCCGAGCGCGTCGCGGTGCTGGATCTGCTCTCCAACGGCCGCTGCGAATTCGGCATGGGCGAGAGCGCCTCCATCACCGAGCTCACGCCGTTCGGCCGCGACATGGAGACCAAGAAAGAGGTGTTCGAGGAGGCCGTCGCCGCGATCTTCCCGATGTTCAAGGACGCGGGAAGCGAGCATCACGGCAAGTATTTCGACATCCCCTTGCGCAACGTCGTGCCGAAACCGGTGCAGAAGCCGCATCCGCCGCTGTGGATGGCCTGCTCGCAACTACAGACCATCGAACGCGCCGGCCGCCACGGCTTTGGCGCGCTCGGCTTCCAGTTCGTCAGCGCGGATGCCGCGCATGCCTGGGTGCACGCCTATTACAACGCCATGACCAAGCGGCTCGCCAAGCTCGCCGACTACGAGATCAACCCGAACATGGCGCTGGTGTCGTTCTTCATGTGCGCGAAGACGGACGAGGAGGCCCGCGCCCGCGCCGACGGCGCCACCTTCTTCCAGTTCGCATTGCGCTTCTACGGCGCCTCGCAGAATCGCCAGCGTCCGGCGCCCTACACCGTCAACATGTGGGACGAGTACAACAAGTGGAAGCGCGACAATCCGGAGGCGCAGGAGGCGGCGCTGCGCGGCGGCCTGATCGGCTCGCCCGAGACGATCCGCAGGAAGCTGAAGCGCTTCCAGGGCTCGCACATCGACCAGGTCATTTTGCTCAACCAAGCGGGCAAGAACAGCCACGAGCACATCTGCGAATCGCTGGAGCTGTTCGGCCGCGAGGTGATGCCGGAATTTCAGAACGATCCGGCGCAGGCGGCCTGGAAGCAGGGCGTGATGAGCGGCGAGATCAAGCTGGAGGAAATCGACACGGAGGCCTTCACCGACCGCTACGGCAAGCTCGCGGTCAGCGTCGCGCCGGCGAAGGCGGCGGCGGGGTAGAGGCAGTCCCGTAGCGGTGGCATGGACCCCGGCTCTGCAGCGCACCGCTGATCCGGACGATGCTTCGCATCGCCGGGGAAGCGCTGCGCTGCGTCCGGGAGACCATTGATCGACGCGCTCTCTCTTGTCCCAGACGCGCTGCAACGCGTAGCGTTGCTGCGCAGAGCCGGGACCCAGAAGCTGCACATGAGCTGCAGGCTTCCGGCGCGTCGCCCTTGCTGATATCTTCCGCCAAAAGAACTTCGGCGGAGGATACCAATGCGGCCCCACGGCATGGCCTCAACTCCATCGGCCGGCGACATTACGCCCGCGGTGCTCGCCATCGGTCGCCCGGATTTCCCTGATGTCCTGATCGATACACTGCGCCGGCAGGCCGGCGTCGGGCATTGCATGGTGTTCGCGCTGAGCCGCGCGGGCGCCGCACACTGCCTGCTCGATGCCGGCAACATCCCGATCGGCGGCGATCTCGGCGCGGCCTATGCCGGCCAGTTCCACCAATCCGATCCCAACCGCGATGCGCTGTTCGAAGGCGAGGGCCGCGCGCCGCTCGTGCTGCCCGCCTTCGCGCCGCGCATGTACGGCGCCCGCTACCGCAAAATGTTCTTTGTCGATTCCGGCATCGTCGACAAATGCGCGACCGCGATCTGGGTCGACGACACCTGCTTCTACGTCAACTTCTATCGCATCGCGGTCCAGGGCCGCTTCAGCGACGCCCAGCGTGCGCGGCTTCAGGCCATCGCACCGGCCATCAGTGCGAGCGTGGCACGCCATTTCCAGCACAGCCCGGCGGCGACGACCGAGCAGTCTCTCGCCGCGCTCTTCGCGACGCGCGCGCCGCTCGCCAGCCTCACCCCGCGTGAGCAGGACGTCTGCCGGCGCATTCTCTCCGGCTTCAGCTCCGAGGCGATCTCGCAGGCGCTCGGCATCAGCCTGCATTCGACGCTGACGTACCGCAAGCGCGCCTATGAGCGGCTCGGCATCTCGTCACAAAGCGAGCTGTTCGCGATCGTGCTGCGCCTGCTCGCCGGCCCACGCGGCCTGAACTAAGGGGTACTCCAGGCCCGCGAGTCCCTGCTTCCGAGAGCAAGGCGGACACGCGGCCCGCCCTCCGGGACTGTCGCTCTGTGACCCATTGTAGGCGATATAACCAGAGTCAGGTTTCAGTCTCCTTCAATCCAAATCCCCGCTTCACTCAGGGCGTTGAGAACGCGTTCAACGTCTTTGGGATCAAGTGTGCTGCTGTCACACAGCTGATTTAGTTCATCGAAGGTAATCTTGCCGTTCCGTTCACCGATTTCGATGGCACGTCGAATGATTCCGCCACGCTCATGCTCTCTCCGCTTCAGCAGCCTCTACTATACGGGAAGAGGGACGGGTCTGGTCCATAAGCGAACATCGAAGCTTCGTCCTGCACGGCTGCTGCCGGGATAGGGCCGGATCTCCGGCCCGGTGCCAAACCCGATGCGGACATCGCCTCCGCGATCGATAAAGTTGGAACCAAATCGTAAAACCCGCCGAAGCGGAGCCCCTGTATTAGCTTTGAGATCTGCTAGCTCGATCGGAAGAGATGTCGACCACCATGTCTCGCGGCTCCCCAGCGACAGGACCTTCGCTCATCGATAGAATCGGGCTGTGGATGTCGAAAAGCCGCGTTGTCGACGGCCTCTGGATCGGATCTTTATCGGATGATCCCGAGCGAGCCCTGCAACGCGTCGAAGCCGCGCTGCGGCTGATCGAAAGGTTTGCTCCACTTCACTACCGGCGCATCAAGAAGAGTCTTTTTCGAATCTGGGTGCAATTGGTTCCGCACGGCGCCGGATGCTATCAGCATTCAATAAACGCCTGCCTGCTCGACGCGCGTGTCGTCGATTCTGAAAGCACGACGGTCGAATGGATCGCGTCCGCCATCGTACACGAGGCGACCCACGCAAGGCTCGAGAACTGGGGCATCCACTACTATGAAGCCGTCCGCCCCCGGATCGAGCGGATCTGCGCCAGAAGAGAGTTGGATTTTGCTCGGCGTCTGTCGGGCGTCGACGCGTTGCGAGAAGAGATCGCTTGGAGACTTGATTGGAGCCGTGAGGGGAGCACGCATTACACCGACCAGAATATGAGCCAGAGCATGGATCAGGGAATTGCGCAGACACTCCGTCATCTGGGAACGCCAGAATGGCTCATAACCCTCATGTTCAGGGTGAGAGATCTACGCGTTGGATTCCGCCGGTTCACGCGACGCATAGCGGGTGCTTTGGAGTGATGAACTCGGGTCCGAAACGAAGTGGGGCGGGTCTGGCGGGAAATCCTGACTAAAGCTCGGTGCCGGCTGGCGCGTCCGCACGAGACTCTCAGCAGAAATTAACGTTGCGCGACCAACATGCCCAACATGCATCCCGAACGGCTTCGTCAACTGCCTTATCTGGTTCACACCAACAGAGAGCTCGGCTTGATGTTGAGGGGTATCAAGCCGCTCGCGTATTTCATGGACATCATTGGCCAGGAGCCAGATATTTGCATTCGATATTGGCGCATGTTCGACAGGCACGTCACTGAAGGTCGCTTGATAAGACGCGAGCTGATCGAAACATGTCCTGACGCGCCGCAGTTCGAATATCGGAGCCTCTTCTACACGTTGCCCGGCCATGAGTGGCAGGTTGATACCATGCTTGCACTCCTAAACGAACCCGGAGCCTGGTCCGATGATCGCGAACGACGCTTTGGCGAATTGCTTGGTTACGAGAGTTGGCAGAACGACTATTGGCTGACGCATGGTCGGTCGCAGGCGGATGTCTCATCGACGCCGCCGTCGTCGGCCATTCGACTTGCGAAGACACGCCCTGAGGCTGCTTGTCCCAATCGCTGGGGACAGACGGCGCCTCCTGAAGCCGCTAACCTCGGTGGCGAACAGCAATGGAGCGAAGCTTGAGCACCGCGCCGCGCATCGACATCGACCCGGCCGCGTTCTGGGCCGACCCGTATCCGATGCTGGCAAAGATGCGCAAGGAGGCGCCAATCGCCTTCGTGCCGCAGCT
This sequence comes from Bradyrhizobium sp. WSM1253, assembly GCF_000244935.1. NCBI lineage: Bacteria > Pseudomonadati > Pseudomonadota > Alphaproteobacteria > Hyphomicrobiales > Nitrobacteraceae > Bradyrhizobium > Bradyrhizobium sp. WSM1253. Next base: position 3,203,535 of record NZ_JH600073.1, on the reverse strand, counting down.
CGGCTCGACGCTACTGACGAGCCGCGACGACATCTCGATCTCCGAGAAGCAGATCGACGTGTTCTCCTCGCACCAGCCTGCCGGCCTGATGAACCGGCTGATGGGCCACAACATGATGCGCAAGGACGGCGAGGCGCACCAGGTCGAGCGCCGCGCGATGTTTCCGACGGTGTCGCCGAAGACGGTGAAGGCGCACTGGAGCGGGCTGTTCCAGGCCCATGCCGATCGCATCATCGACGCGATCGCGCCCGGGCGGATCGATTTCATGCGCGACTTCGCGTTGCCGTTCTCCGGCGAATGCCTGAAGTCGATCACCGGCCTCACCAATATCGGCTTTGCCGACATGGACGCCTGGTCACAGGGCATGATCGAGGGCATCGCCAACTACAGCGGCGACGCAGCCGTCGAGGCGCGTTGCCATGCGGCGACGTCGGGTATCGATGCGGCGATCGACGACATCCTGCCGGTGATGCGCAAGCATCCCGACCAGAGCATCCTCGGCGTGCTCCTCGCGTCGGGCATGGCGATGGAGAGCGTGCGCGCGAACGTCAAACTCGCGATCTCCGGCGGTCAAAACGAGCCGCGCAAGGCGATCGCCGGCACGGTGTGGGCGCTGCTGACCCATCCCGACCAGCTCGATCTCGTGCGCAAGGGCGAGGTGTCGTGGCTCCAGGCGTTCGAGGAATACGCCCGCTGGATCTCGCCGATCGGCATGTCGCCGCGGCGCATCGCAAAGCCGTGGACGATCCGTGACGTCGCGTTCGAAACCGATGAACGCGTATTCCTCATGTTCGGCTCCGCCAATCGCGACGAGAAGCATTTCGAGCGCGCCGATCAGTTCGACGTGCGGCGTGACACGGCCAAGAGCGTCGCGTTCGGTGCTGGCCCGCATTTCTGCGCCGGTGCCTGGGCCTCCCGCGCCATGATCGCCGACGTCGCACTGCCGACATTGTTCGCCCGTGCCGGCCGGATCGAGCTTGCCGACGACGAACCGGTGCGGATCGGCGGCTGGGCGTTCCGCGGACTGCAGAATCTGCCGGTGAGGTGGCTGCATTAGTCCGGCAAGGACCGGTCCATCCGCAACGCCGCCATGATGCCATCCTGCCCCTGTTTTGCCCGACGAGTCAAGTCAAGTTCGGATAAACGTAAGTCATTGTTTTCGCACGCGCCGGCTACTGTGCATGGGGTTGTTTTCGCGATTTTTTAGTTTCTCGGTCAGGTAGGTGCGTTTTTCACATTCGCGTGCGGAAAAATATCCCCTGCGTTCGCTCCGTGGATTGAAAGATAATCATGCGCTCTGCCAACTGCGCAGTGCTTGCATCGCTATTTTTCCGCGCGTCTCGACACCTCCGATCAGCCGCACCATCATTCACGAACACGAATGAAGGACGGCCGCACGCGGCCTGGAGTGTCGGATGCAACGTCGGGACTTTCTCAAACTATCCGTTGGAACTGCGGCAGCCGCCGCATTCGCTTCAAGTGCCAAAGCACAAGGCGCGGTGAAGGGCATTCGTATCGGCTACCAGAAGACCGGCGTGCTGGTTATCACGCGTCAGCAGGCCGCCCTGGAAAAACATTTCGCGCCATTGGGCATCGACGTGAAATGGGTCGAGTTCTCGTCGGGACCTCCGATGATGGAGGCGATGAATGTCGGCAGCATCGATTTTGGCGCGGTCGGCGATTCCCCGCCGGTGTTCGCCCAGGCGGCGGGCGCGGCGATCGTCTATGCCGCCGGCCAGCCCATCACCAACGGGCAGGGCATCCTGGTGCCGAAGGACTCGTCGATCCGCGGCATCGCCGACTTGAAGGGCAAGCGCGTCGGCTTCACCAAGGGATCCAGCGCGCACAACATCGTGGTGCAGACGCTGGAGAAAGCGGGCCTCACCTACGCGGACATCACGCCGGTCTATCTGACGCCGCCGGATGCCGGGCCGGCCTTTGCCAACGGCAGCATCGAGGCATGGGCGATCTGGGATCCGTACTTCGCGATCGGCGAGACCAAGCAGGGCGGCCGCATCCTGATCAATGCGCGCGACGTCACCAAGACCAATTCCTTCTTCATCGCCAACCGCGATTTCGCCAGGAATCACGGCGCCATCCTGCAGCAGATCATCGACGTGACGACGGCGGCTGGCAAATGGGCCGAACTGCACCGCGACGAGGTCGCCAAATCGCTCGCCACGATCACCGGCGTCCCGTTGGACATCCAGACCCTCGCCGCCAAGCGCGCGAATTTCGTGGTCGGCCCGGTCACCGACGACATCGTCACGACCCAGCAGGGCGTCGCCGACCGCTTCCACAAGCTCGGCCTGATCCCGAAGCCGATCGTGATCCGCGACATCGTCTGGCGCAACCCGGCAGCGTGATCGTGCCCACCAATTTCCCCATTTCAAAAGGTTTGAACATGAGGCGTATCGTTCAACGCGTATTCGCAGCCATCGTCATATCGATCGGCATCGTCGCTGCCGCGGTCGGAACGACGTACGGCTAGTCATCGGAGCACCTCCATGAGCAACGCCAACATCCTCTGGTTCCTGCCGACCCACGGCGACGGCCGTTATCTCGGCACCGGCACCGGCGGCCGCGAGGTCAATTTCAACTATCTGCGCCAGATCGCGCAGGCCGCCGACCAGCTCGGCTATTTCGGCGTGCTGCTGCCGACTGGGCGATCTTGCGAAGATTCCTGGATCGTCGCCTCCTCGGTCGCGCCGTTCACCGAGCGGCTGCGCTATCTCGTGGCGGTCAGGCCGGGCCTGCAATCGCCGAGCGTGGCCGCGCGCATGACCGCGACGCTCGACCGCATCACCAATGGCCGGCTCCTGGTCAACGTCGTCACCGGCGGCGATCCCGTCGAGAACAAGGGCGACGGCATCTTCCTCGGCCATGACGAGCGCTACGAGGTCACCCGCGAGTTCCTCAGCGTCTACAGCGAACTGCTCGCCGGCAAGACCGTCAATGTCGAGGGCAAGCACATCCATGTCGAAGGCGGCAAGCTGCTGTTTCCTCCGGTGCAGTCGCCGCGTCCGCCGCTCTATTTCGGCGGCTCGTCGGATGCCGGCATCGACGTCGCCGTCGACACCGTCGACAAATATCTGACCTGGGGCGAGCCGCCGGCCTTGGTCGCGGAGAAGATCGCGAAGGTGAGGGAGGTGGCCGCCGCACGCGGTCGAAAACTATCCTTCGGCATCCGGCTCCACGTGATTGTTCGAGAGACCAATGACGCGGCCTGGCGTGCGGCCAATGAGCTGATCAAGCATGTCAGCGACGAGACCATCGCGGCCGCGCAGAAGAACTTTGCGCGGATGGATTCCGTTGGCCAGCAGCGCATGGCGCAGCTCCATGGCGGCAAGCGCGACAAGCTCGAGATCGCCCCGAACCTGTGGGCCGGTGTCGGCCTCGTGCGTGGCGGCGCCGGCACGGCGCTGGTCGGCGACGCCCAGACGGTCGCGGGCCGCATCAAGGAGTATCAGGACATCGGCATCGATACCTTTATCATGTCGGGCTACCCGCATCTGGAGGAAGCTTATCGTTTCGCCGAGCTGGTGTTCCCGCTGCTCTCGCTGGAGCAGCCCAGCAACGTGACCAAGCTTCACTTCAACGGCGGTCCTTTTGGTGAAACGGTCGGCAGCGACTTCCGTCCGCAGCAGAAGGTGTCGCAATCATGAGCCTGATCGACAGCGTTTCACCCCCGCGCAGCTTGCGCCTGCCGCGCGTCGACGGCCTGATCCAGTGGATCGTGCCGCTTGCCATCATCGCGATCTGGCAGGTCGCCAGCGTCACCGGCTTCGTGCCGACGCGGGTGTTGCCGGCGCCGAGCGACGTCTTGCTTGCGGGCTGGAAGCTGCTGCTCTCCGGCGAGCTCGCGCGCAACATCTGGGTCTCGTTCTGGCGCGCCTCGATCGGCTTCCTGATCGGCGGCAGCATCGGCTTTGCCTTCGGCCTCGCCAACGGCCTGTCACAGCTCTCGGCCAAGCTCACCGACACCACGCTGCAGATGGTGCGCAACGTGCCGCATCTGGCGCTGATCCCGCTGGTCATCCTGTGGTTCGGCATCGATGAGAGCGCGAAGCTGTTCCTGGTGGCGCTCGGCGTGTTCTTCCCGATCTACCTCAACACGCTGCACGGCATCCGCACCGTCGATCCGCAGCTGATTGAGATGGGCCGCATCTACGGCATGACTGACGGCGAGCTGTTCCGCCGCGTGATCTTCCCGGGCGCGCTGCCCTCGATCTTCGTCGGCATCCGTTTTGCGCTCGGTATCATGTGGCTGACCCTGATCGTCGCCGAGACCATCGCGGCGTCCTCGGGCCTCGGTTACATGGCGATGCAGGCGCGCGAGTTCATGCTGATCGACGTCGTTGTGCTCTCGATCCTGATCTACGCGCTGCTCGGCAAGCTCGCCGACAGCGCCTCCCGCGTGCTGGAGCGCCTGACGCTCTCCTGGCACCCCGCTTATTGGAAACGCTGAGCAGACATACTGGGAATCACATGCAGACTGCCCTTCGTACCTCCCTTCCGGACACCGAACTCGCAACCCGCGCCAATTTCGCGCCTCACGCCCGCGTGGTGCGCGAGGAGCGCCCGGTGCAGACCTCCGGCCTGCCGCTCAGCATCCGCGGCCTGCGCAAATCCTACGGCGACAACGAGGTGCTGCGCGGCATCGACCTGCACATCCCCGCCGGCCAGTTCGTCGCCATCGTTGGCAAAAGCGGCTGCGGCAAGAGCACGCTGCTGCGCCTTATCGCGGGCCTGGAGAAGTTCGACGCCGGCAGCATCTCGCTCGGCGACGCCGTGAAGCCCGAGGATATCCGCGTGATGTTCCAGGAGCCTCGGCTGTTGCCCTGGGCCCGCGTTCTCTCCAATGTCGAGGTCGGCCTCGGCCGCGATCGCGCCTCTTCCGACGCGCATTCACGCGCGGAGAAGGCGCTCACTGAGGTCGGGCTGACCGACAAGCGCGACCAGTGGCCATCGATACTGTCGGGCGGCCAGAAGCAGCGTGTAGCCCTTGCCCGTGCGCTGGTCTCGCGCCCCCGTGTGCTCGCCTTCGACGAGCCGCTTGGCGCGCTGGATGCGCTGACCCGTATCTCGATGCAGCGGTTGCTGGAGCGCGTCTGGCGCGACCAGGGCTTTACCGCGATCCTGGTGACCCACGATGTCGCCGAGGCGGTCGCGCTGGCCGACCGGGTGCTGGTGATCGAGGAAGGGCGGATCGCCCACGACGTCGTGGTTAACACGGCCCGGCCCCGCGAACGCGGCTCGGCCGAGCTCGCGGGTCTCGAAGGCTCGATCCTGAGCCACCTTTTGTCGGCGGACGATCGTACCTAGATAGACAGGGACCCCGGCTCGGGAACGATGCCATGAATGTAGTGCCCCGCGATCTCATGACCCAAACTGTCGTCTCCTCCGCCGATTTCCGCGGCGCCATGCGCCATCTCACCGGCGGCGTCAGCGTCATCACCGCCGGACGGGGCAAGGACATCACCGGCATGACGGTCACCTCGGTCAGCTCGTTCTCGGTCGATCCGCCGACGCTGATCGTCAGCATCAATCGCGACGCCTCGTCCTTCCCGCTGATCCGGCGCTACGGTGCCTTCGGCGTGAACATCCTCGCGGCCGATCAGCTCGAAATCGCCGAGCGCTTTGCCGGCAAGGGCGGGCTCAAGGGTGCCGATCGTTTCGCGGGCGCCAGATGGGTGACCGCGGTCTCCGGTGTTCCGCTGCTGGTCGGCGCATTGTCCGCCGTCGATTGCGAGGTCGAGGAGCTCATCGAGCGCCATTCGCACGGCATCGTCATCGGGCGAGTGCGAGACGTCAAGAATTCGACCCGCAATGCTGCGCTGGCCTATTGGCACGGTCAGTACGTGGCGGTGGATCAGGACGAAGACGCGGTCAGGCTCGCGGACGTCAGCGTTCCCAACCACGTCCGCCGCGGCATTTGATCGCCGCCGGCGATGGGCCGTGCAGGCTGGCCTTTTCCCCGTCATCGCTCTAGAAGCGCTGCCTGAGCCTCCCGCCGGGACAGCAATGGAGCGCAATGATGAAACGCGTCGCGACCTGGGCCTTCTACGCGGTCGGCGCGCTCGCGATCGCCTATCTCGCGCTCTACGCCTATGCGATGTTCAGCGGTCATCCGATCGTGCCGGGCGACCCCATCCAGATCTTCCGCAGGCCGGATGCGCCGAGCTATTCGTGAGGTTCGGGAGGTCTCGTAGGGTGGGCAAAGGCGCACTTGCGCCGTGCCCACCATCTTTCCCCGGCACCTGAAGCGGTGGGCACGCTTCGCTTTGCCCACCCTACGGCACCTGTTTTCACCCCCGCAAGATCGCCAGCGCCAGCGCCTGCGCGCGCGGGACGATGCTGTCGAGCTCGAGATATTCCTCCGGCGTGTGCGCGAGCCCGCCGACGGGGCCGAGGCCGCAGATGGTCGGCGTTCCGACCGCGGCGGTGAAGCCGGAATCGGCGCAGCCGCCGGAGAACTCGCCCTGAAGCGTCGTGAGGCCGGCCTGCCTTGCGGCGGCCTGATAGTTCTCGAACAGCGCCTTTGAATCAGCGCTCTGCACCACCGGCACGAACTCGCCCTTGATTGTGAGCGTCGCGCTGGTGCCGGGCACGTAAGGTGTCGCGATGATGGTCTCGATCGCCGCCATCACCCTCGCGCGGTCCGCCGGATCGACGTAGCGCAGGTCGATCTGCCCTTCCGCGTAAGGCGCCGTCGTGTTGACGGACTGCCCGCCCGAGACGAGGCCGACATTGAGCGTGATGCCCTTGTCGAGATCGGTCAGCGCGTGGATATGCACGATCTTGTGCGCGAGCTCGCCGATCGCGCTGACGCCGGCGGCGAAATTGGCGCCGGAATGCGCGGCTTTGCCGGTAATGGCGACATGCATGAAGATGCCGCCCTTGCGTCCCGTGACGATATTGCCGGTCGGGCGGCCCGGCTCGGAATTGAACACGGCGCGCGCGGTGCGCCCTTCGCGCTCGATCACGGGCCGTGAGGAGGGTGAACCGATTTCCTCGTCCGAGGTGATCAGCAGCTTGATCGGGTGCGGGTTGCCGCCGAATTTGTGAAAGGCGGTTGCCACGAACATGTTCATGACGACGCCGGACTTCATGTCGGCAACACCAGGACCATAGGCGCGCGTACCCTGGATCGTGAACGGACGCCGTCCGGCCTCGCCCTTGCCGAACACGGTGTCGCGATGCCCCATCAACAGCACCGGCTTCTCGTTGCTGCCGGGCTTTGCGACTTCGGCGTGGATGGCATCGCCGAATGTGGCGTGGCTTTCGCGCCGGAACGGAATGCCGTGCTCGGCGAAATGCTGCTCGAACCGCGCCCCGACCGCATCGACGCCTTCCTTGTCATAGGATCCGGAATCGATGTTCACGACATCGCGCAGCAGGTCGATCATCGCCTGCCGCTGCGACGCCAGCCAATCCGTGATTTGAGCTTGAGACATGTTCACCCTCGCGTGGTTCTCGGTGGCGCTTATAGGGCTTTGCGGGGGCTTGACCTAGTCGGAGAATGCGGTGCGGCCATGTCGCAGTCTGCGGGTTTGATGCACGCTGCCTCCCCAACGTCGTCCTGGCGAAAGCCAGGACCCATACTGCGGAATCTGTCGACGGAGGGTGGTAGGAGTACCGAACGACGAATCTTCGCCAAACTCCCCCTTGGGGCATTGGGTCCTGGCTTTCGCCAGGACGACATTGAGAGTCTGGAGGCTGTCTGCACTTCACCAACAAAAATGCCCGAGGACCAGCCCCGGGCATTCGCAGTCTCAATGTTCGGCAGGAGCGCCTACGCTCCCACCATCGGCATGCGCGGATATTCACCCGGGGTGCCGGCTGGCGTGATCGGAATGCCGCCGTCGGAATATTCGTTGAGCTTGTTGCGCAAGGTGCGGATCGAGATGCCCAGGATGTTGGCGGCATGGGTCCGGTTGCCGAGGCAGTGCTTCAGCGTCTCCAGGATCAGGTCGCGCTCGACGTCAGCGACGGTGCGGCCGACCAGTGCCCGCGTCACCTGCTCGGCGGCCATGGTGGCATGCGCCACGGCCGGTGCGGTCTTGGCGAGGTCGAGGCGGTCGCCGTCGGGCGTGAGGATCGCATCGGCACCGATCTCGTCGCCCTGCGCCATCAGGACCGAACGGTGCATGGTGTTTTCGAGTTCGCGGACGTTGCCCTGCCAGCGGTTGGTGGAGAGCACGCGCCGCGCTTCCGCCGAGATCGGGCGCATCGGCACGCCGTTGGCTTCGGCGTATTTCTTCACGAAGTGCTGGGCGAGCTCGAGAATGTCGAGGGGACGCTCGCGCAGCGGCGGGATCTTCAAATTCACGACGTTGAGCCGGAACAAGAGGTCCTCGCGGAACGTGCCTTCGCGCACGGCCTCGACCAGGTTGCGGTTCGAGGTCGCGATGATGCGGATGTCCACCGGGACGGGCTTGGTGCCGCCGACACGGTCGATCACGCGCTCCTGGATGGCGCGGAGCAGTTTCGATTGCAGGCGGACGTCCATCTCCGAGATTTCGTCGAGCAGCAGCGTGCCGCCGGTTGCCTCCTCGAACTTGCCGATACGACGGGCGATCGCGCCGGTAAAGGCGCCCTTCTCGTGGCCGAATAGCTCGGACTCCAGCAGATGCTCGGGGATCGCGGCGCAGTTGATCGAGATGAACGGGCGCTTGGCACGGGCCGAGCGGGTGTGGACGTATCGAGCCAGCACTTCCTTGCCTGTCCCGGATTCGCCGGTGATCATCACCGAAGCGTCCGAGCCTGCGATCTGCTGGGCGAGCTTGATCACCTTGGCCATCGCCTCGTCGCGATAGACCAGCTCGCGGGAATCGTTGGCGACGGCAGCCAGCACCGCTGCGATCAGCTCCGGGTCCGGCGGCAGCGGGATGTATTCCTTGGCGCCGGCATGGATCGCGGCGACCGCGGCGCGGGCGTCGTTGGTGATGCCGCAGGCGACGATCGGCGCGTGGATGTGTTCGGCCTCGAGCCGCATCACGAGGTCGCGGATGTCGAGGGCGACGTCGACCAGCAGCAGGTCGGCGCCCTTGCCGCTGCGCAGCACGCGCATCGCCTGTTCGTTATCCTCGGCGTGGGTCACGGTGGCGCCGTTCGCCATCGCGATCTTGGTGGCGGTGGTGAGCTGGCCCTTCAATGTGCCAACGATGAGAAGCCGCATGTCAGTCTCCTGTCCGTCTGGTCGCGCTGCCGCGCGTCGTCGCTTTAGGCGCGTTCAGTCTTGATGATTTCAGTCATGGTCACGCCGAGCTTGTCCTCCACCAGGACGACTTCGCCGCGGGCGACCAGCTTGTTGTTGACGTAGATGTCGATGGCTTCGCCGACGCGCCGGTCGAGCTCGAGCACGGTCCCGGGTCCGAGCTTCAACAGCTCGCTGACGTCCATCTTGGAGCGGCCGAGCACGGCCGAGACCTGCACCGGCACGTCGAACACGGCCTCGAGGTCGGCGGCGGCGCGCGTCGCATATTCGTCCTCGTTGTAGCCGACGTCGGTGCCGGTAGGCGGCATCGGGCCGTTGAGATCGGGCAGCGGGACCTGTCCGTCAGTGTCGCTCATGGTTTAACTCCCCCTGCGGGACGCAACGTAGCGCCCCACCATTTCGTCGATCTTGGCCGCGATGGCGGCGCGCTCCAGCACGACGCCGCCATCGGCCCATTCGATCCGGCAGTCGCCGGTGGCAATCTCGGGCTCGGCCAGAATCACCAGCCGGCCTTCGAAGCCGTTCTGCCTGGCCAGCCGCTCGATGTTCTCGCGCGCGGCATCGTAGAGCGCGTCGTTGATGCGAACGACGAGATGCGGCGTCGCGACCAGATGCGAGAAGCAGTCCTTGACCAGCGCGACGATCTCGCCGAGCGGCTCGCCGGCGACCAGATCGGCGCACAGCTTGCGCGCCACCGCGACCGCGACGTCGACCGCTTCCGTCTCCATCTTGGATTCGATGTTGCCGATGCCCGAAGCGATGCCCCGGATGGCGATGTTGATCTCTTCCATGGCGAGCGCGACGCGGCGGTCGCTCTCGGCCTTGGCCTCGCGCTGGCCGGCGGCGAAGCCGTCCTGATAGGCGCGCGCCTCGGCTTCCGCGACCTTCTGGGCGATCTCGGCCGCGGTTGCGGCCTTCTCGCGCGTCCGGTCGGGCGCGGCGAAGTCGTTGTCGAACAGGAATTTTGCCGGAGCGGCCATCAATACACCAGCTCGTCGTCGGCGCGGTTCTTGGTCAGCATGATCTCGCCCTTGGCGGCGAGATCCTTGGCCAGGTTGACCAGCAGCGCTTGGGCCTCGTCGACGTCGCGCAGGCGGACCGGGCCCATCGCCGCCATGTCGTCCTGGAGCATTTTGGCCGCACGCGAGGACATGTTGCCGAAGAAGAAGTTGCGGACGTCCTCGTTGGCGCTCTTGAGCGCGACGCCGAGCTTGTCCTTGTCGACGTTGCGCATCAGGGTCTGGGCGGAGCCGGAATCCAGCTTCACAAGGTCGTCGAAGGTGAACATCAGCGCCTTGATGCGCTCGGCCGATTCGCGGTTGTCCTCTTCCAGCGAGGTGATGAAGCGGGTTTCGGTCTGGCGATCGAAATTGTTGAAGATTTCCGCCATCACCTCGTGGGCGTCGCGTCGGCGGGTCTGGGACAGATTGGACATGAATTCGGTCCGCAGCGTCTTCTCCACGCTCTCGATCACCTCCTTCTGCACCGCCTCCATCTTCAGCATGCGGTTGACGACGTCGAGCGCCAGATCCTCGGGGAAGATGCCGAGCACGCGGGCGGCGTGTTCCGGCTTCAGCTTCGACAGCACGACCGCAATGGTCTGCGGATATTCGTTCTTGAGATAGTTGGCGAGCACCTCTTCCTGCACGTTGGAGAGCTTCTCCCACATGTTGCGGCCGGCGGGGCCGCGGATTTCGTCCATGATGCCGTTGACGCGCTCGGGCGCCAAATATTGCTGGAGCAGCCGCTCGGTGGCGTCGAAATTGCCCATCAGGGCGCCGGAGGCCGACATCCGCGAGACGAATTCGAGCAGCATGTCCTCCACGGTGTCGACCTCGACGGTGCCGAGCGTCGACATTTCCAGCGAGAGCTGGCGCACCTCGTCGTCGTCGAGCAAGCCCCAGATCTTGCCGCCATATTGCTCGCCAAGCGCCAGCATCAGGATCGCGGCGCGCTTCGGTCCCGCCACCGCGTCGACCTTCGCGCCTCCGCGGCTGCCGGCACGCTGACCGAGCGTGGAGATCACGCTGGTGATGTCGTTGGAATTGGCGTTTTGCAGGGCGGCGGCCATGTCAGATCACTTCTCGATTATTTCGCGGGTTCGGTCAGCCATTGGCGGATGATGGCGACCGTCTCGTTGGGATTGCGCTCGGCGAGTTCGCCGACGCGATGGACGGATTGGGCATGGACCTGGCCCTGGACGGTGGCGACGTCGATCGCGCTCGCAGCGCCGCTCGGCAGGAGCGGCTGGCTGGCGGGCGCGGCCTCGTCGCTCGCCGGACCGGTGAGGACGCCGGAGATGGCGGCTGCGACTTCGTCCGATGCCAGGATGCGCTTGACCAGCGGCCGGATGACCAGGAACAGCACGACCAAACCGAGCAGCATCATCACGCCGAGCTCGACGAAGTACATGACGTCGTCCTTGGTGAACTGGAGCATGCCGAGCAAGCCGCTCGGCTCCGCGATCGGAGTGGTGGAGGGGGCGTCGGCAAAGCGCAGATTGACGACCTCGACCTGGTCGCCGCGCTTCTGGTCGAAGCCGATCGCCGATCGCACCAGCGTGGCGATGCGGTCGAGCTGCTCCTTGGTACGGTCCTGGTAGGCCAGATCGCCCTTCTCGTTCTTGGAGTAGATGCCGTCGACCAGCACCGCGACCGAGATGCGGTTGACCCGGCCGGCTTCGGTCACCTCGGTCTTGGTGGTGCGGGAGATCTCGTAATTGTTGGTCTCTTCGCTCTTCTTGCTCTGGTCCTTGGCCGCAACGCCGCCGTTCTGCTGGTTGCCCGGCAACTCGTTGTTGACGGTGACCTGGCCGTTGTTGTCGGCGGTCATGCTCTGCTCTTCGCGGGTCTGGCTCGAGCGCAGCACGCGGCCTTCGGGGTCGTACTTGTCCGAGGTCTGGGTGATCTTGTTGAAGTCGAAATCGGCGGAGAGCTGGACCCGGGCGCGCCCGGTCCCCACCACGGAGGAGACGATGTCCTCGACCTGCTTACGCATCCGCTTCTCGAAGGCGGTGCGGCGCTCGTCGCCCATCGCCTGCTCCGGATCGGTCTGGGCGCCGTCGGCGAGCAGCTGCCCGGTCTCGTCGACGATCGAGACCCGCTGCGGCTTCAGCCCGTTCACGGCAGAGGCGACGAGGTGGCGGATGGCGCGGATCTGCTGGGCTTCCAGCGCGCCGCGGACCCGCACCACGATCGAGGCCGATGGCTCCGGCGCCTCGCGCGAGAACAGCGGGCGCTCGGGCAGCACCAAATGGACGCGGGCGGCCTGGATGCGGTCGATGGCCCGGATGGTGCGGGCTAGCTCGCCTTCCAGCGCGCGGAGATGGTTGATGTTCTGGACGAAAGAAGTGGTGCCGAGCGCATCCGACTTGTCGAACACCTCGTAGCCGACGCCGCCGCCCTTGGGCAGGCCGCCCTCGGCGAGCTTCATCCGCAGCCGGGTGACCTTGTCCTTGGGCACCATGATGATGGTGCCCTCGTTGCGCAGCTCGAACTGGATGCCCTGGCGCTCCAGGTCCTTGATGATGCCCGAGGAGTCCTCGACGCTGAGGTCGGTGAACAGCGTCGTCATCTGCGGCGTGGTGACGCGCATGATGACGAACGCAAAGAAGCCGACGAGCGCGGCGGTGACCGCGATCATCGCCCCGAACCGGGCGGCTCCGATACCCTTCAGAAAGTCCGCAAGACCTTGCAAGCAACCGCCCCGACAGATTCGGCTGCTTTCACAGGAAAGGCCGACTGGGCAATTATTGCCTAGGTGATGGTTTCGATATGGTTAACGAAGGTTAAGAGCTGCGACAAAAGTAGCGCCAAAACGAAACATGAAAAAAATCGGCCTCGCAAGGCGAGGCCGATTTTCGTCAAAAGCCGCAGATTTCCGGATTGCCTACTGGCGATATTGTTGGATACGGGTGGTGCGAAGTCCCGCCAGACCATGCTGGTCGATCGAAAACTGCCAGGAGAGGAATTCGTCAACCGTCAGGGTATAACGGCTGCAGGCCTCCTCAAGGGAGAGAAGACCGCCACGGACTGCGGCGACGACCTCGGCCTTGCGGCGGATGACCCAGCGTTTGGTGCCGGGTGCAGGCAGATCCGCAATCGTCAACGGACTACCGTCCGGCCCGATGACGTATTTTACCCTCGGGCGATGGGGTTCTGTCATGGCGTACTCACAAACTCTCAACCACTGAACTCACTCAGGAACCCTACGCCCGCCGACTTAAAAATCCGCTAAGCCTAAGGCTTCAATACAATTCTCGTTGAAAATGGCTGGAACGCAGCCGTCTCGACCGGCGGGACGGTGCGTCCGGGCGGGCCGAGGGGGTGTTCGTAAATACTTTACTAACGAAAGAGGCCTGCGGGGGTGTCGCACGGCCCTCAACGTCGTCCTGGCGAACGCCAGGACCCATTACCCCAGCGCGAAGTTTGGCGAAGACTCGGAGTTACTTCCTCGCGCCAAAACGACTTTCGGTGGCGATGGGTCCTGGCTTTCGCCAGGACGACACAGCGGCATTCCGCCTTTAATTGCTGGCCGTCGCGATGATGCTCTTGACCTGGCTCATCGTGTAGCTGGCGCCATCGATGGTCAGCAGCGGCGGCGACTGGGTCAGGTCCACGGATGACACCGTGCCCTGCACCTGCGCGGCGATGCCGACATTGTTGTTGGCGACGTCCTTGCCCGTGGCCGAGATCGTGTACTTGCCGTCGGGCCATTGCGTGCCGTCATTGCCCATTCCGTTCCAGGTGAACGGAACGTCGGTGCCCGCGCCGGCGGTGTATTTGCCGGTGAACACGGTCTGGCCGCTGGCATTGGCGACGGTGATGTCGACGGTGGCGTCGCTGGGCACGTTGAGATGCCAGGTTGCCGACGAGTTGGTCATACTTGCGGTCGTGCCGTCGACCAGGGCGGTCTTGCCGACGAAGCCGAGCGCCTGGGTCGCCTGCGTGGTCTGTTGCAGGGTGACGAGCTGGGACAGCGAGTCGTTGGTCTTGAGCTGCTGCTCGACGCCGGCGAACTGCACCAGCTGCTGTGTGAACTGGTTGGTGTCCAGCGGATCGAGCGGATTCTGATTCTGCAGCTGCGTCGTCAGCAGCGTCAGGAAGGTCTGGAAGTTGCCGGCCAGCGTCGCGCCGGTGCTCGAGCCCAGGCTTGGGTTAGACGAGGATTTCGGCAGGTCGGTCGTGCCGGAGACGACGGACGGGGCGGTGGCGGCATTCGTGGTAGTCATGATCGAATACTCCTCACACTCTGATATCGACGCCGCTGCTCGATCCGAGCATGCGGCCGTAGCTGCGCCCGACCGGGGCTGCGGGAACTGCGTCGTCGTCGCTGACGATCAGCCGGCGGGCATTGCCGCCATTGTCGTTGTTCTGGCCGGAGTTCTGCCCCGACGAGTTCTGGTCGCGCAGGCTGAAGGACAGTCCGTTGCTGCCGGTTTTAAGGCCGGCATCGTCGAGCGCGCGCTGCAATTGCGGCGCGTCCTGCCGCAGCATCTGCAGCGTCTCCGGCTTCTCGACGGTGAGATGCGAGGTGACCTGGCCGTTGCGGTCGACATTGATGCGGACGTCGATGCGGCCGAGGTCGAGCGGATCGAGGCTGATGTCGAACCGGGTCTTGCCCGCGCGCGCAGCGGCGGCAATTTCGATCGGCACGCCGCTGATCGGAATGGCCGTATTGGTGGCCGCGGTCGCCGTGAGCGTCGCGGTCGAAGCGGTCGCGGCCGAAGTCGTATTGGTCAGCGACGCCTGCACGGCCGAGGCCGCCTGCGCGCTGGTGTCGGTGGTGGGGACAGCGACCTGCGTGCCGGCATGGGCATGATTGGTTGTCGTCGCCGGTGCCACATCGGCGGTGCGGTCGGAAGTCCCAGCCTTGGCGTCGGCCGCGTTCGCATCGATGGACGGCTTGTCCGGTTGCGGATGCGCCGTGGTGGCGGACGCTGCTGTCGCCGAGGTCTGCGCGGCGTTCGCCTTGCCGGTGTCCTGGCCGATATTGGAGACGTCGCTCGCGCCCTGCGCGATCGCTGCGGCCTTGAACGAGGTTTTTGGCGTGCCCTGGTCGACCGCGGCGATCAGGCCGCCATTGGTCTTGGCATCGGTCGCGATCGAATCGGTCGTCCCGGTCGCGGCATCGGCCAGCGTCGCCGAAGTGTCGGCATCGACCTTGGCACTTGCGGTCTTGGCGCTCTTGTCGCCCGGCGTCGCGGTATCGGTCTTGGGGCCGGCGATCTGCGCCGCGATGGACGCGCTGGCGGCGATGCCGGCGGCGGCAATCGTCAGCGGCGAGGAGGCGGAGCCGGCGGCCTGGTTCGTAGCCGCGTTCGGATCGGCCGGCACGGCCACGACGAGTGCGTTTGGATCGGGCACAGCGGCGGCCTGCGTCGCGTCAATCTGCGCGGCTGCGACGGCGTCAACGGCGGCAAGGCTGCCGTCGGCCTTGTCCCCCTTGGTCTCGTCGGACTTGTCGGCCGATTTGGCGTCGGACGCCTCCGGCTTGTCCTTGGTCTTGCTATCAGCCTTGGCCGCATCAGCCGTCGTATCGTTCTTGGCGTCGCTCTTGGCGTCGTTCTTGATGTCGTTTTTGGCGGACGCGGAATTGTCACTGTCGTCGCTGGCCTTGCTCTGCGAGGGCTTGTCGGTCGCCGAGCGATCGCGCGGGCTCCTGTCCGAGGCGGAGGAGGATGAATCGGTCCGGCGCGGGGAGTCCTGCGCGGAGGACGCCGCGCTGTCGCTGATCGCCTGGGTGTTGCTGTCCACCAGCGAGCCGAACGAGTCGTTGGCGGAGTTCTCTTTCGGCGCTTGCGACCGGGCAGGCTTTTGCTGCGCGCTCGGGACTTGCACGCTTGCCACGACATCTGACGTACGACCGACCACAGGCAACCCCTTGGAAACATCTTCGCCATGAGAGGGAGCAAGGAGCGGGCCATCCTCGCGCTGAGTAACTTTATTTAATGAAATCAATGGTTTGATGATTTGGCGTCCCCGCCTCAGGGCCTCTCGAAGGCCCACCATTTCTGCCTCCCCGGCAAGAATTGCCGTAAACCTTGCGGGGTCCGTGATTGCTTCACCGGAAGGCCGCCTATATTAAAGAGACAGCTCTCAACCGCTTTCGACCGGGCAGGCCGTGCCTTTCGGGAACTCTCAGTTCCCGGGGGATCGCCGATGTCCCGCTGGAAGCACCCAGCGGATCGCCCAACGCCGCCGTCCACAACGCTTTAAGGCCCATGCTCAACAGTCTGGATCTCGAAGGCCGTCCTGAGGATACCAGGGTCGTCGTTGCCATGTCGGGCGGCGTCGATTCATCGACGACGGCTGCGCTTTTGAAGGCGGAAGGCTACGACGTCGTCGGCATCACGCTGCAGCTCTACGACCATGGTGCGGCGACCCATCGCAAGGGCGCCTGCTGCGCCGGCCAGGACATCCACGACGCCCGCGACGTCGCGGCCAAGCTCGGCATTCCCCATTACGTGCTCGATTATGAGGACCGCTTTCGCGAATCCGTCATCGATAATTTCGCCGACAGCTACGCGCTCGGCGAGACGCCGGTGCCGTGCATCGAGTGCAACCGCTCGGTCAAGTTTCGCGACCTTTTGAAGACCGCGCGCGAGTTGGGCGCCACCGCGCTCGCCACCGGCCATTACGTCGCCTCGCGCCGCCGCGCCGACGGCTCGCGCGCGCTGGTGTGTGCCGCCGACGCCGATCGCGACCAGAGCTACTTCCTGTTCGCGACCACGCAGGAGCAGCTCGATTATCTGCGCTTTCCGCTCGGCGACATGACTAAGCCCGAGACGCGCGAGTTGGCGCGGCGCTTCGGTCTAGCCGTCGCCGACAAGCACGACAGCCAGGACATCTGCTTCGTGCCCACCGGCCGCTACACGGATATCATCACCCGCCTGCGGCCGAACGCGATGGACCCCGGCGACATCGTCGATCTCGACGGCCGCGTGCTCGGCCGTCACAACGGCATCGCCAATTTCACCATCGGCCAGCGCCGCGGCCTCGGCATCGCAGCCGCCGCACCGCTGTTCGTGGTGCGGCTGGAGGCCGCCAACCGCCGCGTCGTCGTCGGCCCGCGCGAGGCGCTGAAGATGCATCGCATCAGCTTGCGCGACGTCAACTGGATTGGCGATGGCGACATCGACTGCGCCATCGGCAATGGACTCGAAATGTTCGTGCGCGTGCGCTCGACCCGCGCGCCCCAGCCGGCGTGGCTGCGCGGCGCAAACGGCCATTACGAGGTCGAGCTCGTCGCCGGCGAAGAGGGCGTTTCGCCGGGCCAGGCCTGCGTGTTCTACGACGCACCTGGCGGCCAGGCCCGCGTGCTCGGCGGCGGCTTCATTCAAAGCGCCGCCGCGAAGGCCGCAAGCAGCACGACGAGGCCGCTCGCAGAAGCGGTCCGCGGCTAAAAAAATATATAGGGCAGGGCATGGCAGCAGACATCTCGCGGGCCGGGGTCGAGAAGGCCTATGGCCGCTGGGCGCCGGTCTACGATCTCGTGTTCGGCAAGGTGTTCGACGCCGGCCGGCAGTCGACCATCGCCGAGGCCGACCGCATCGGCGGCCGTATCCTCGACGTCGGCGTCGGCACCGGGCTTTCGCTGTCGGATTATGCGCGCACCACAAAAATCTGCGGGGTCGACATCTCCGAGCCGATGCTTCGCAAGGCGCAATCGCGCGTGCGTGCGCTGCGCCTGAGCAATGTCGAGGTGCTCTCGGTGATGGACGCGAAGAATCTCGCCTTCCCTGGAAACTTCTTCGACGCGGTGGTCGCGCAATACGTCATCACCGCCGTGCCGGATCCGGAGGGCACGCTCGACGAGTTCGTGCGCGTCTTGAAGCCCGGCGGCGAGCTGATCCTGGTCAATCACATCGGCGCCGAAAAGGGTTTGCGCAAACTCTCCGAACTCGCGTTTGCGCCCTTGGCTCGCCGTCTCGGCTGGCGCCCGGAGTTTCCGTGGGCCCGCCTGGTCGTCTGGGCCGCAAAGCACGGCGGCGTTACGCTGGCGGAGCGCCGCCCGATGCCGCCGATGGGGCACTTTTCGTTGATCCGCTACCTCAAATCGTAATGTTCGGGGGTGGGAACAGGGCGCGCGCCCCGCGCGTTTCCCTCCCATGCGCACCACATCGAACATCATTCTGGCCAGCCTCCTGATCGCCGCCTCCGGCAGCGCGATCGCGCAGGCCCCGCCCGCCCCGGCGACGCCGCCGCAACAAACCGCGCCGCCATCCCCACAGCATGCGACGAATTGTACGCCGCAGGACCGCCCGAACCGCTCAGCCGACGGCACCACCACCGGCCAGTCACGGGAACCGCTCGGCGACAAGCTGGCCAAATCGGACGGCGTGCTCTGCCCGCCCTCCGGCGTCGATCCCGAGATGCACGCCCCGGCGCCTAGCACGAACGGCGCCATGCCCGTGATCCCGCCCCCCGGCAGCCCCGGCGGGGATCCGACAGTAAGGCCGAAATAGCTTGTCGCGCCGAAGCCTTGGCGTAGGCGGAGCCTGTTCCGCATCCCCAATCTCGTCGTCATGCCCCCGGGCTCGTCCCGGGCATCCACGTTCTCGGCGGCAGCGAAGACGTCCGTGGATGGCCGGGACAAGCCCGGCCATGACGGTGCGGCCGGAAATTAAGCTCAAAACAAGCCAATTCGTCTCCACCCGCGGCCATGTCCGCCGAAGCTTTCGCTAAGCGGAAGCGAAGGCGGATTGACAGCCCGCCGCCCCCTTCCTTATATGCCGCGCGTTCGCGAGATCGGCCTTGTCAGGCCCTCGCGACCCTGTGGCGGGGTAGCTCAGCTGGTTAGAGCACGGGAATCATAATCCTGGGGTCGGGGGTTCGAGTCCCTCTCCCGCTACCAAATTCCGCGATTTTGCATCCCTAATTACTATCTCCTGCGATTTTGTACTCCTGACCCGTAGCGGTCGGAGCCCCGCTTGCGGGACTGCGTTGTCCGAGAAAAAGCCTCGCGGAGCGTCCCGAACTCAGGAATCGTCATTTTTCCATCCCGGTCACGAACCAGGAGGGTGAGGAGATCGGGAAAGTGCCAATGGATGTCCTGCACTGAAATCCCGGCCTGACATGTTGACGAGAATCGGAGTGATCTCGGATACGCACGGCCTTCTCCGGCCGGAGGCCGAGCGCTGTCTTGCGGGAGTGTCGCATATCCTCCACGCCGGTGATATCGGCGCGCCGGAGGTTCTGGAGCGGCTTTGCCGAATAGCACCCGTCACCGCCATCAGGGGAAACGTCGACGTCGGCAGCTGGGCGAGGCGCTATCCCGAAACCGAAACGGTGCACCTCGGCGCTCGTTGCTTCTATCTTCTGCACGATCTCAAGACGCTGGCCATCGACCCTGCGGCAACCGGTGTGAACGTGGTGATAGCAGGACATTCGCATCGGGTGCAGGTCAACACGATCAACGGAGTGCTTTTCCTGAATCCCGGGAGCGCCGGTCCGAGGCGCTTCAAGCTGCCGATCACGCTGGCAACGCTCGATCTGGATGAGGGCGACCTGCGGCCCACCATCCATGAGCTCGACGCGTGAACGAGGTACGTGCGTCGCAGCTAGTGGGTATTCGATTTTTGCCACCGCTCCAGATCAATCGGGG
Source organism: Bradyrhizobium sp. WSM1253 (assembly GCF_000244935.1). Taxonomy (NCBI): domain Bacteria; kingdom Pseudomonadati; phylum Pseudomonadota; class Alphaproteobacteria; order Hyphomicrobiales; family Nitrobacteraceae; genus Bradyrhizobium; species Bradyrhizobium sp. WSM1253. Next base: position 3,183,710 of record NZ_JH600073.1, on the reverse strand, counting down.
GACGCTTTGGGTCGATCTGCTCCTTCTCGGGATTCCCCTGCCAAGGCTGGTCCGTCTGCCGGTGGGTTGGCAAATCGGTCTGCTGTCGCGGATCGTCGACCGGGGTTTCTCTCGGATCGTTTTCAGGTTCTTTTGCTTTCGGCATAAGCTGTCCTCTCTACAATCCGTCGATGCGGCGGCACGCGATCAGCGTACTGGCGCGGCACGGAAGTACCGATCATCATCTCGAAATTCGGGCGATCCATCGCGGGGTCATGCGCTGATGAGAGGATGGAGCGGAGCTGTTCGCGCTGCTGATCGTTGAGGCAGCCGGCTCCTGTGGAGGGGCGGCCCAGATAGTCCGTTGCCCCGAACATCTGCGGGACGGCGAACCAGACGATGAAACCCACAAACAGGACCGCGGCCACTCCCGATCCCGCCATCATCAGCTTCCGGGTGCCGTCCTTCTCCGTTTCACGCGATAGATCCTTGACCATGAACAAAAAGCCGTCGGTAGGAACTGCGGGGTCAACACGGGCAGGAATCGTTCGTTCCTACGGGCATGTATCGGCCGCCGAGGCTGCCTGCGCTATCATATGGGCTTGCAGGACCGAAACCCTCTCATCCGCGTTTTGCTGTCATGACGCACATCATCTTTAGCGACTACCGCAATCCTGCTGCCGAACAGGCCTATGAGATCGCATGGGACTTTCTCGCCCGTAGTGGAGCGATCCACGATGAATTCGATGCGTGCGTATTTCTAGCCCAACGCATCACCATGATGGTCCAGGAAGGCCAGGAAAATCGGATCCGGATGGCGAACCGCGCGATCTCCGAATACCAGTACCATCTCGAGAACCTCTGCAAGTCGGTCCGCGGCGCGGCTGCTTCACGGGCTTGAGGGCTCGCGAGGAGTTCCGCTGATCACTGCCGATCGGCGATCGTCAGCTTGCCGCGTGCCCCGGTACGTCCGCTCCTGCGCGGTGCAATGGCCGGAACGAGTGCCGGCGCTTCCCCGGCCATGCGCATGGCGAAATAGGCGATCGTCGCCTTGAGACCGTCTTTGAGCGCCACGCGCGGGCGCCATCCCAGCGCTCGAACGGCTGTGTCGATCACCGGTTTGCGGCGCTTTGGATCGTCCTTGGGCAACTCCTCGAACCGGAGCGGGGAAATTGATTCCGTGTACGCCAGCACGTCGCGCGCAATGGCCTCGATGGTGACCTCGTGGGGATTTCCCAGATTGCACGGACCGGTAATCGAAGACGAACTCTCCATGAGCAGCTGGAGGCCGTGCACGAGATCGTCGACGAAGCAGAAGCTCCTGGTCTGCGTACCACCTCCATAGATCGTGATCGGCTCTCCGCGAAGTGCCTGCACGATGAAGTTGGAGACCACGCGTCCGTCATTCTCCAGCATCCGGGGTCCGTACGTGTTGAAGATGCGCGCGACCTTGATTTCGACCCCGTACATGCGATGGTAATCGAACATCAGCGTTTCCGCGGCCCGCTTGCCCTCGTCGTAGCAGGCCCGGGGCCCGATCGGATTGACGTTGCCGAGATAGGTTTCCGGCTGGGGATGGACCTCCGGATCGCCGTAGACCTCGCTGGTTGATGCCTGCAGCACCCGCGCGCCTTTCCGCTGCGCGAGCTCCAGCATGTTGATGGTGCCGAGCACGCACGTCTTCATCGTGCCGACCGGATCCTTCTGATAGTGACGGGGCGACGCCGGGCAGGCGAGGCTGTAGATCCGGTCGATGTCGCCGTCGATCTCGACGGGATCGCGCACGTCATGTTCGATGAAGCGAAAATTCGGATGATTGAGCAGCGGCCGGATGTTGTCGATCCTTCCCGTAAACAGGTTGTCGAGACAGATCACGGTGTGGCCGCGCTGCAGAAGCGAGTCGCAGAGGTGGGATCCGATGAAGCCGGCGCCGCCGGCCACCAGAACGGTGGGGGAGCGGCGGGACGCGTTGATGCGGGTCTGAAGTGTCATGGTGGTGCCTTTCAGATTTGAGCGACCTGCATGGGACGCGAGGCGGGAAGTTGCGGGGCTTTCCGACGGCGACGGACCGATGCCTCGGCGTAGTAGGTCTCCACTTGCCGGGCGCGATGGTCGGAGGTGTGGTCGGCCAGAACGCGCCGCCGTGCGTTTTCCGCGATCGTGCGCCTCCGCTCCTCGGGCATGTCGCGCAGGATCTCCACGACGTCGCGGGGGCTCGATGCGAGCAGGATTTCCCGGAAAGGCTCGAAGACGGTCTCGATTCCAGGCCACCGGTCCGAGATGACGGGCGTGCCGCACGCGGCCGCTTCGAACAGCCGAACGCTGGGCGAGAAGCCGAGCGCGCGCATGTCGGCGCGGGTGGCGTTTAGCGTAAAGCGTTGCTCTGCGTAAAAGCCCGGATGATGTCTCGGCGTGAGGTGCTCGATCCGGGCGACATTGGCGGGCCAGACCACCTCATCGGGATATTGCGCGCCGGCGACGACGAATTGCTCGCGTGACAGAGTGCGAGCGGGGGCGAGCAGCAACTGCTCCAGAACCGGTTGCCGGTCCTCGCTATAGGTTCCGAGATAGCCTAATGCCCACTTCTTCTCCACGCGTTGTGGCGCGTAGATGTCGGTGTCGGCACTGCAATACAGCACCCGCGCCAGCGGACTGCCATAGTTCTCCTCAATCATGCCGGGCACCGGGCCGCCGGCAAAGGACAAATAAAGGTCGAAGCGCGGGATCATCGCCGCGGAAAGATAGTCCAGGCCCTGCTCGAGCTTGGCAAGCGTGACCGGCGTGTCGATGTCGTAGAAGGCGGTAATCCCCCGGGCGTGGGTCGTGATCCATTCGGAGATCGCGATGCCGTCGGGCACGTAGGAGCCAATGACCACCAGATCGGCATCGCGGATTATCTTGCCGAAACGCTGCGGGATGTCCTTCAAGGATTGATAAAGCTCGACGGTCCAAGCGGAAGGCTTGGCAAGATCACGATGCTCGCGATACCAGGGGACGTCGCGTTCGAGAAACGTGACGTGGTGACCTCGTCGTGCCAGGGCTTCGATCAGGGCGCGGTAGGTCGTGGCATGACCGTTGCCCCAGGACGAAGTAACCGAAAGACCGACGACGACGATGGTGAGGTTCATTCTGCTGCCTCGATTCGCGAACTGCTTGCGGCAAAGAGATCGTTGAACTGGCGCGCGCGCTGCCGGTAGGTGTGATGGCTCAGAATGCGCGCACGAGCGCGCGCTGCGATCGCCTGAGCCCGGTCGAGGCGCAGTGCGGCAAGATGCTCTGCGACCTCGGTCCCGCTCGCGGCCACCAGCACCTCGCGATCTGGTTCGAGAAAATGATCGATGCCGTCCCACTGGTCGGTGATCAGGCAGGCTCCGGCACCGATGGCTTCGAACACGCGCGTTGGCGGCGAGAAGCCGTAGCGGGCCATGCTATCGCGATTGACGTTCAGCGTAGCCAGAGCGGAGCCGAAAAACGCGTTGTGGTCGCCGGTCCCGACATGCCCGACCTTGTGCAGATTGGCTGGCGTGTCTTTCGAGTCCCACCCCGATCCACCGAGCACGAATGTCTTGTCCGGCAATCGGCAGGCGACATCGATAAAGAACCGCTCGACGCGCTGCTCGCGATCAGGGAGGCGGTTTGCCAGCAAGCTCAGATCGCAGGTGAAGTGCGCATTGGGCGGCGCCGGAAAGTGCGTGGCGGGGTCGAGCGCATTGTAGATCGGCACGCAGTCTCGCGCGCCGATGCCGCGATAAGCGGATACGACAGCATCGCCGCCGCCATAGGTCAAAACCATGTCGTAGGACCGGATCGCATGGCGCAGATGATGGTCTGGATTGTCCGCCACCGATTCCAGCGTCGCGGGGGCATCGACGTCCCAGTAGATGCGCATCGCATTCGACGGAATTTCAGCGACCGCGTTCTCCAGCTCCCGATCGAAGACGCCGACGCCGCTGGCCTTGACCAGCATGTCGGCCGAGCGGGCCGCTTCCTCAAGCGAGCTTCGCCAGCCGTCGGGCGTCGCGGCGTAGACCACCACCTTCGCCCAGTCCGGATCGTCGATGTCGCGATGGGCCTGGCGCTCGAAGGCATCGGGCTCGAAGAATGTGACGTCGTGGCCGAGGGCCACAATCTCCTTCAGCATGCCGCGGTAATAGGTGGCAGCACCGTTCCAGTAGGATGAGACGAGGCTGGACCCGAAGAAGCAGATCTTCATGCGGAGGCTCCGATGTATCGCAGGGGCTTTTTGGAGTGGCCTGTGACCCGGAGGTCCTGCACGATGCCGACAAGCTGCTCCGCCCGGTGACGGCAGGTGTGACGTTCCTTGATTGTCCGGAGTCCGGTCTCCACGGTGGAGGACCATAACTCCCGGTCATCGAGCAGCGCACGAAGCGCCCGCTTCATTTCGGTGCCGTCGGAGGCGCCGAGATAGGCACCTTCCGGGAACAGGCCTTCCGCATCCGACCAGGGGGCCGAGACCAGTGGAATGCCGCAGGCCATCGCCTCGAAGACGCGAATGGTTGGAATGCCCGGAAGCAAGCGGACATAGGGGCCGCGGGGAACGTGGACAGTCGCGCGTGCGCCGGCGAAAGCGATGGGAGCCCAGTGTGCGGGCAGCCAGCCGCCATACCGAATGCCTGCCGCCTGAATGGTGTCGAGCGCCCCGTCCGAATAGCGGACGCCATAGACCCCCGCGCGCAGCTTCAGCTCGGCCACGGGTTCGACCAGAAATTCGTTGAGCTCGGTGCTGCGTTCGCCGTCGCCCCAATTTCCGATCCAGACGACATCGTCGGTGCGCTCGACATGCGGCAGCGGATGGTACAGGGCGATGTCGGCCGCCTCGTGCCAGGTGAAGGCCCGGTCCGCCCAGCCGAGCTTCAGATAGATTTGACGAAGGACCTCGCCGAAGGCGAGCACACCGTCGAAGCCGTCGAGGTCGAACTGCGCAAGTTCGTCCGGTGCGCTAACGGCGCGATGATGGGTGTCGTGGAACAGCAGCGTGAACGGAGCGCCGTGAGCCCGTCTCGATCCGATGTCTGCGATTAGATCAGGCGAATTCCATTCGTGGACGACGACGAGATCGGCGCCGTGCAAGGCTTCATCGAGATTAAGGGAGGCATCGTAGCGGCGGAGGCCGATGCCGGGAAATAGCGTTGGAATATCCTCCATCGTTTGACTGCCACCCTCGCGGATCGCATTCAATCGGCTCCAGCCGTCGATCGGCTCGAACACGACGACCTCATGGCCGAGCGCGTGAAGTTCGCGGGCATAACCACGCAGGAAATGGGCATTGCCGTTGTTCCAGCAGGAGGTGAACGCGTGGTAGAACAGAACGCATTTCATGCGCGTACCTCCATGGGGGCGGGCGCGTGATGGACGGCAAGCAGCTCCTGGTAGAGGCTGAGATAGGCGCTCGTGGTCCGGGTCAGCGAGTAGGTCAGGGAATGCTCAAAGGCGGCACGTTGCAGCCGCACCCGCTCGCGATCGTCGGTGCACAGACCTGCGAGTGCTCGATGCAGCGCCTTGCTGTCGGTGGGATCGACGAACAGCGCGGCCTCGCTCCACAATTCCCTGAAAGTGGGAATGTCGGACAGGATGAGAGCGCATCCCGCCGCAGCGGCTTCCAGAACGGAGAGGCCGAACGGCTCATAGAGCGCAGGGCTGGCGAAGATGGCGGCGTGCTGCAAGTACGCGCGCATGGCTTCGTGAGACAACTGCCCGAGCCAGGTGACGGAAGCCGAAGGGCACTCGTCCGCCGGCCCGGCGACCTGAACGGGCCAGTCCAGCCCAGGCGCTGCAGCCGCCAGGACTTCGATGTTCTTGGCGCGGTCCCAGAGCCGGCCCGCCGCAAAGATCATGTCTTGCTTCCGTCCCGCGGGATCCTGAGGGGAAATTCCATTCCAGATCACGTTGCCGCGCGAGCGAGGCCGATAGATTTCCGCAACGTCATCGTGGAAGGACTGGCTGGGACAAACCCAGGCTTGTGCCGTGTCGAGTGCGGCCGTCACCCGTTCGGTGTAGCGGCGCCACTTCGGTTCGCCGAGCCAGCCCGTATCGCGGCAGGCGAGCCCCCAGGAGTTGACGCAGGAATGCGCGACGACCACCACAGGAGCGCGCCAGGCGAAGGTCGCCTCGCGAAAACTGTTGAGGTGAACGACGTCGGGCCCGATTCCGACTTCGAGCTTCGCAAGGACGTGTCTGGCCTGGGACAGATCTTGTCCTTCCGGGTCCTGCCATTCGAGTGCAAGGTCCGTTTCGATCAGGCGGACCCGCGAGCCACGCAGCATTGCAAGCTGGCCGGCCTGCGCGCGGGGGCCCATCGTCACCAGGGTGACGTCGGCGCCCTTCGCAGCAAGGGACGAAGCAAGAGAGGACGAGTAGGTCCAGACGCCCCCGACGGTATCGGTCGTCATCAGGATCCTGAGCTGCGAGCTGCGGCTCATGATGCCACCTGCAGTTCGAGAGTCTCGAGCGGGACCGGGCGATCGTTCTGCACGTCGCTGAACTGGTCGAACATCGCAAGATAATGCCGGTGTGCGCGCTCCCAGGCGAAATCGTCGGGCTCGCCCCACAGCTTCCGATAATCCGGCGAGCCCGGATAGGGATACAGCGGGACCGGATCGTTGGCCCAGATGCCGGCATCCTGCATGGTGCGGCGCCAGCGCTGCACGATGGGGTCATCGTCCTCGGGGACTTCGATCAAATTGGCCTGCACGAAAGGAACGTGACGGCGCGCTTCGACCAGGCGTTCGGCCAGCTGGTCGGTCGTCATCTTGCAGTTCTTGGCGAGCGCGGCGCGGCCCTCGACGGTCAGGCTCTCGATGCCGGCTTCAATCGAGACGCAGCCGGCGCGGCCGAGCAGCGCCAGCATATCCGGCCTCCAGAGGTCGATGCGGGTCTGTACCCCGAACTTCAGCCCGCGTGTCGTCAGCCCTTCCAGCAGTTCCGCGTTCGGTAGGAAAATCTCGTCGATGAAATAGACATACTCGATGCCCTGATGACGCAGGCCGTCGATCTCTTCGAGAACAATGGAGGGAGGCCGCTTGCGGTAGGCGTTGCGGAAGTTCTCCTTGGCGCAGAACGTGCAGTTGTACGGACATCCCCTGGATGATTCGACTTCGGCGCCTGGCGCCTGCGGCTCGGCTTCGAAGCGATGATGGTGATGATGGTGCCGCCGGATCATCTCCTCCGGCCAGTCAAGCGGCGGCTGATCCTTGAACGCGACCGCCTGCGGCCCCTCATTGACGCGTAGCGATGCGCCATCGGCGAAGCACAGGCCCGGAAAGTCCCGCTCGCCATTGGCGAGACGCAGCAAGGACGCCTCGCACTCGCCCATCACGACGATGTCGGTGCCGAGCTTTCGAAGCGCGGTCCTTGGCACAGTCGAGCCATGCGGGCCCACCGCGATGAGGATCGGAGCCAAATCGCGCACCGCCATCGCGAGCTCCTGCGGAACGCGGAGCTCGGGAGGGGCACAGCGCCAGAACAGATAGGTCGGTGCCGTCGTGATGACGATCTGGTCGGGGCCGAACGCGCGCAGCTCGGCTTCGATATCGGCGAGGGAAAGATCGAACATGTGGGCGTCGAGCAGCAGCGTCTTGTGCCCGGCCGCCTTCAGGTAATGCTCGGAGATCCCGAGTTCGAGCGGAAGGTGAGGGGATCGGCAGCCGAAATAGATGCTGCCGCCAAAATCCCAGTTTGGATTGATGAGGGCAACACGCGTCATGCCAGCGCCTCGCGGTTGCCTTGTGACGATCCGAACCGGCCGTCCAGCCAGGTGTGAAGGGATCGGAGGCCGTCTGCGAACGAAACCTGAGGCGCCCAGCCGAGCGCGCTGGAGAGCGCGCGCGTGTCGGTGACGTACCAGGGCTGATCCCCCGGCCTCCAATCAGCAAAGCGATAGGCCACCTTGCGGCCGGTCAGATCGGTGATGCGGTCGATCAATTCCAGCAGACTGATTGCGTTGGCCGGACCGCCGCCGAGATTGAAGACGCTTCCACGGGCGAGCGCGATGCCATCGAGCACGGCGAGCCAGGCCGAGGCCGCGTCGGAGACGTGAAGCGCATCGCGGACCTGATGGCCGTCGCCATAGATCGTCAGCTCCTTGCTGCGGATGGCGCTCAGCAGGAAATGCGCGATCCAGCCCTGATCCTCGGTGCCGAATTGACGGGGCCCATAGATGCAGCTCATCCGCATCACCACGGTCTGGAGGCCGTAGACCCGCGCATAGTCGTGAACGTATTGATCCGCCGTTCCCTTGGAGCATCCATAGGGGCTGTAGAAGTCGAGCGGCGCATTTTCCGAGATGCCGGCGGCCAGCAGGCCGCTTGTCGGCGTGTAGCGGCGACCGGTGAGCGCGATGTCGCCATCGTCGATCAGGCGTCCGTAGACCTTGTTGGTTGAGGCGAACACGATCGGCGCGGCGTTGTTGTGGAGGCGCACGGCTTCGAGCACGTTCAATGTGCCCCGCGCGTTGATCTCGAAATCGGCGGCCGGATCGCTCACGCTGTCGGTGACGGCGACCTGGGCGGCCAAGTGCAGCACGGCGCGGGCTTCGCGTACGGCGTCGATCACCGGGATCGGCTCGCGAATATCGGCCACGGTGATTGTGACCCGGTCGCCATGCCGAGACTTCAGCCACTGCGCATTCTCCCGCACGCCGGCGCGGGCGAGGTTGTCCAGGATCAGCACCGGCTCGCCACGCTCCGCGAGGCGATCGGCGAGGTTGCAGCCGATAAACCCGCAGCCGCCGGTGATCAGGACGGGTCTGTTGTCTCGTTCACTCATCACGCGACCAATCCTCGTTGCTGCAGCTCCTTGGTGGCTCGCTCGGCCTGATCGTCAGCGATCTGGTCGGCGAGATATTCCGCCAGCTCTTCGAGCCCGGCCCTGAATACGACGCGAGGCTCGAAGCCGAGCACGTCGCGGGATTTTCCCATGTCGGCGAAGCAGTGCCGGATATCTCCGGCGCGATATTTCCGCGTCAGCTCGGGCGCAATGTCGCGGCGCCCCATGACTTCGGCCAGATCCTCCGCGACCGACAGAATGGTGCGACTCTGGCCGGAGCCGACGTTGAAGACGTCCTGCGCGTGCTCCGCCTCCAGCGCCAACCGGCAGGCGCGGGCAACGTCATGGACATGGACGAAATCGCGGCGCTGCCGGCCGTCCTCGAAGACGAGGGGAGGGCGGCCGTTGAGCAGCCGGGCGGCAAAGATGGCCAGCACGCCGGTATACGGATTGGACAGGGCCTGACGCGGCCCGAACGCATTGAAGAAGCGTAGCGCCACGGTCGGGATGCCATAAGCCTTGCCCGTGATCAGGCACATGCGCTCCTGCGCATATTTGTTGAGCGCATAGATCGAGCTCAGCGAAGGCTGCTTTGTCTCCGGCGTAGGGACAGGATCGAGCGGGTTACCGGCTGCATCGCGCAGCTCCCAATCGCCGCGGCGAAGCTGCTCGACCGCCCGCTCCTCGCAGGCGACCACGCTCTGATCGGCGCTCCGGTAAAGGCCCTCGCCGTAGATGCTCATGGACGAGGCCACCACGAGCCGCGCGACCGGGCGCTTGGACAGTGTCTGCAACAGCACGGCGGTACCGAGCTCGTTGGTTCTGACGTAGGGTTCGATGTCGTACATGCTCTGGCCGACGCCGACTGCTGATGCGAGATGCAGGACCATGTCGGTGCCGCGCAACGCATGATCGACCGCGAGAGCGTCGGTGACGTCACCGACGACGAGCTCCGCGTCTTTGGCAAGATACGCGGGACGCTGGCGGTTGCCTCCGTGGACCTGCGGCGAGAGGTTGTCGAGCAGGCGGACTTCATAGCCGGCCGCCAGCAGCGCGTCGGCTGCATGCGATCCGATGAATCCCGCACCTCCAGTGATCAATACTCGCGTCATTCACCGCTCCGTGCCGCCGTGAGATCGATCCTGCGGGATCAATCCGTGATGAGAATGAAAGCGCGCTGCTGTTCTGGTCGGGCGACCGGCGCGCCAGTCACATTTGGAATAAGAAGCGATGCAAGGAATGTTCGTTCCTGCGAAACCTACAAACGAATATTTCTCTAACCTGGATCAATAACCCAGGTGAATCTGTCCGGTGCAGCGGGCTAAAAATACACGCCGTGAACCGGCGTCGGTAGCTCAAGATGCCTCGCGACCGTCGCGCCGATGTCCGCAAATCCGTCGCGCTTGCCGATCGGAGAAGTTGACCGCGTGCTCCACGCCAAAATCGGCACTTGTTCCCGCGTATGATCGGTACCGCTCCAGGTTGGGTCGCAACCATGATCGGCCGTGATGATCAGGAGATCATCGTCGCGCAGGCGGTTCAGCAGATCCGGAACGCGAGCATCGAAGGTTTCGAGTGCCGCTGCATAGCCCCCGACATCTCGGCGATGGCCATACAGCGTGTCGAAATCGATAAAGTTTGCGAACAACATCCCGCCCTCTGCGAGAGAGGCGAGCCCATCGAGCGTGGCATCGAACAGCGCTTGGTTGCCGTCGCCGCGCAGGTTCCTCCCGGTGCCGCGATGGGCGAAGATGTCGTCGATCTTGCCGATCGTGACGATGTCACGGCCTGCGCTTTCGGCAAGATCGAGGATCGTCCGCTCCGGCGGCGGAACGGAAAAGTCCTTCCTGTGCGCTGTTCGCTTGAAATCACCTGCCGACGCGCCGATGAAGGGACGTGCGATGACGCGCCCGATGTTGAGGGGATCGATCAGTCGGCGCGCAATACGGCAGATCTCATAGAGGCGTTCGAGTCCGAACGTCTCCTCGTGCGCTGCGACCTGAAACACGCTGTCGGCCGACGTATAGCAGATCGGTTCGCCCGTTCTGATGTGACGCTCGCCGAATTCGGCGATGATCTCGGTGCCGGAGGCATGACAGTTCCCGAGGATGCCGGGCAATCGAGCCTGTTCGCACAGGCGCTCCACCAGGTCGCGCGGAAAGCACGGCTTGGTTCTTGGAAAATAGCCCCAGTCGAACGGCACCGGCACGCCGGCGATCTCCCAATGGCCGGATGGCGTGTCCTTGCCTTTGGAGATCTCGCTCGCGCAGCCAAATCGCGCATGCTCAGGACGGCCATCGAGCCCCGGCGGCACGCGCCCGGTGGCGAGACGGCAAGCCTGGCCAAGGCCGAGCGCGACCAGATTGGGAAGCCGAAGCGGCCCCTCCCGGCGTGGTCCGTCGGCATTGCCGGCCATGCACATGTCAGCAATGTGGCCGACGGTATCGGCACCCTCGTCGCCGTAATTGATGGCATCGGGCGCGGCGCCGATGCCGACGGAGTCCATCACCAGGATCAGGGCACGCATGTCGGCTCCGAGATGGCCGCGCGCGAAGACGCTGCGGACGGCGCGAGCCCGGTTTTCGCGCAATAGCGTTCGACCATCTGTGCGCAGAAATCCGCGAACTCGTTGACGTCGAGCGGCGGGCTGGTGTGATGAGGCTCGATACCCCGATGTTCCGGGGTGAAGCAGAAGGTCACCGTGACCTGAAACTCGGCCAGCGCGTCCATCTGCCGATCGAACCAGGCGAGCGCATTGGGACGGAAGCTGTCAGCCCAGGACAGGCCGGTCCTGAGATGCTGCACGCCGAGTCGGCGCATCCAGCGCACGGCGTCATCGAGGCGGTGGTCCTCGAAGTGAAACCACTGGCACAGGCCCATCGCAGGTGCATATTGGCCGAACAAGTCCGCGGCAGCTTTCGGCGTGCCGTCCTCGCGCAGCAGCCCCATGTGGAAATGCCGGTAGTAGGAGGAGCCTTCAGCTTCCTTGTGCCGCGTGGTCGCCTCCCAGCTCGAAGGCAGATCGTACAGGCTGTACCAGTGAATCCGCGGCGCCCGGCCAGTCAATAGCTCAGCGGTCCGCGTCAGTCCCCAGGCCTGCACCTCCTCGGCACCGAAGGACGAGACTCCCACCTCCGTCACCCAGACCGGTAGCGAGGTGACCGCCTTGATCTCCTCGATCTTGGCGGGCCATTCCGCGATCTGCCACAGGTTCCAGTCCAGCGGAAAGCCGTGCACGGCCACGGCATCGACATGATCGAGCACGCCGCGCGCCTGCATGTTGCGCATGAAGGACGGATCGATCGGCGACATGCCGCCAAGCACACGCGGGAGTGTGGGATGCGCGCTGCGGATCGCCTTTCCGGCAGCCAGCGCCAGGCTGGCGAACATGGTCCAATCCGGATCGATCAGGATGTCCCAGTGCGATTTGTTGTTGGGCTCGTTCCAGATCTTGGCGGCTTCGATCATCGGCCGGTCTCCCGCGACGGATAAACCGGACCTTCCGCCTGCGGCCTTGTCACCCGCTTGCAGAGATAGACTTCCTCTTCCGGATGCGCCGCGATCGCAAAGCCGGCGCTGCGCAGCATGGCTTCGGCGCAGGCGCGGTTCGGCACCCACCAATTGGTGGGGTCGTCGGCATATTTGTTCTCGATGAAGTGCAGCTTTGGATAGCCCGGGGAATCGAACTGATCGGTGGTCCAGAAGTCGTAGTTCTTGTCGAGGGAATCCACGCGGCTGTCGCCGCGCTGCATCGACTGGAACAGCAGGAGATCGCCGGCCACGTGCTCGTGGATCAGGTCGAGCGCCAGCAGAGGGTGCCGCAGGTGGTAGAGGACGCCCATGAAGATCACGAGATCGAATTTTTCGCGCAGCTGTCCGACATCATAGGCTGACATCTTGCGGAATTCGATCCTGAGCCCGTTCACCTCAGCCGCGAAGCGGGCTTGCGCGAGATATTCGTCGTCGGTGTCCAGGCCGAGGACGCGCTCGGCGCCGCGCCGCTTCATCTCCATAGCGTAGAAACCGGCATTGCAGCCGATGTCGAGCACGGTCTTGCCTTCGAGGCGGTCCGGAATGATCCCGGAAAAGCGGCGCCATTTCACGTTGGGATAGTCGCCGAGAAAGTGTGAAGGCGCTGTCGGCACGCCGTTGAGGTCCAGATTGTGAAACCATGGCCCGAGCGCATCGACGCGCTGGCGGATTTCCTCGCGGGAGAGGGCGCCACTGCTCATGCGGTCACTCCATTGTTCATTGCGGGGGCCGGGCGGGCTGCCTCCGGCGAACCGCCGGCCAGTAGTCGAGAGCGTCCGTTCCCGGGAGAGCTTTCCGCGAGCAACGCCATTGCTGTCCGGTAGCCGTCGATGGTGCCGACGTCGACATAGGATTCGCCAGCCTTGACGCCGAGACCCTGGCCGCCGGCCGCGATGTAGGCATTGACGAGCGTCCCGAAATATTCATCCCGGCGCTCGCGCTTTGTCCACAACGACTGGAGTTCGCGAAATCCGTTGCCGGACATCTTGAAGGCACCCCATATCCATTTCGACGCCGCATCCGGCTGCTTGACCTGGATTTCCGTGACGCGATCGCCGTCGAGCACGACAGCATCGAAGAACTCGGGGTGTTCGACTGGAAATAGCAGAAACGACAGGTCAGCGGCCGGCAATGCCTGCAGGGCCGCCTTTGGGAACCAGACGGTATCCGGAAGTCCGACCAGGATGTCTTCGTCGTGGCCAACCACCGTGCCCGCCCTGAACACGGCATCGCACAGCCCCGACGCATCGGGCTGCACGACATAGGCGAGCTGGGCGCTGCCGTAATGATCGCCGAAATATTCGAGGATGTCCGATTTTCCGGGGGAGATCACGAAGCAGATCTTGTCGGCGCCCCCAAGGATCAGCCGCTCCAGCAGATATTCGGAGACCGCGCACGGACGGTCGATGCCGTCGTCCCGTTGGCTTCCGACCGGAAGCAACTCCTTGGAGAAGGCAAGCGGCTGGATGCGGCTGCCGCGGCCCGCGGCCGGAACGATGCCCCACATGATCAGGCCTCCTCGGGTTGCTGTCGGCGCGCGCCAAGGGATGCCGTCTGCTCGAACAGCCAAATCAGTTCGGCTGCGCGCTTGTCGGATGTGTGCTGATCCATGGTCCGTTCATATGCGCGCCCGGCGATGTGCTGAAGCTCGGCGTCGGTCATCGTCAACGCGGCGAGCGTGTCCTTCGCATCGCGTGCGATCAGGATCTCCCGCCCGGGTACAAAGAATTCATCGAGTCCCGGCCAGTCGTCGCTGAGCAGCGGGGTCTTGCAGGCAGCGGCTTCGAACAGGCGGCCGGAGGGGCACCAGCCCATCTCCGCCATGGCCTGGCGCGTGACGTTGAGTGTCAGCCGGGACGACGCAAAGAACGACGCGTGCTCAGACGGCGGCAAGTGCTGCACGAAGTAAATGTTTGGCGACCAGGGAAAATCTTCCGGGTATTGTGCACCCCCGATCAGGAAGCGCCGATCCTGCCTGCTACGTGCGGGTTCGACGAAGAGAGCCTCGAGAGCGCGCTGGCGATCCTGCGAATATGTGCCGAGATAAGACAGATCCGCACGGTAATGCGGCTGCGACGGCACCGGCCGATGAATGTCCGTATCGACATGGCCGTAGAGCGGACGGACATTGCCAGCGCCAAGCCTGTCGCGAAATTCGTTGCAGATGCGTGGACCGCCGGTGAAGCTCAGGACCAGGGCGAAATCCCGCAGGCCGCACGGCCCGATGTAGGGAACGGTCTCGCCAGCCATCAGCTTCGCCAGCGTGACCGGCGTATCGAGATCGTAGAACACGGGCACCGCCCGACCCTCGGACAGGACGAGCTCCGTCGCGGTGATCGCGTCGGGACAATAGGAGGTCACGATCGCGACATCGGCATCACGAATGTCGCTGCGCGCCAAAGGAAGCACATCGTCCCAGTTCGGGAACAGTCGCAATTGGCCGCCGGGCAGTTCGTGCAAATCCCGCGCGCCGGCGTAGTACGGCACGTCGCGCTCGAAAAAGACGACGCTGTGGCCGGCGCGCGCGAGATGCTTGCAAAGCCCTCGCCACAAGGTGGCGTGACCGTTGCCCCACGACGAGGAAATTGTCAGGCCGAAAATGACGATCTTCACGCTGGCACCCGCTGATTGATCCCGGTGATCTTGAGTCCGCGATTGTCCACGCTGAGGGTGCTGACGCTGCCGGGGTCGATCTTGATCGAGAGGAAGTCGTCGAGCTCCTTCCGGGAATAATGCAGCAGCGCTGCGCGGATCGGTTCGGCATGGCTGACGGCGACGACGACGGTGCCGCTACAATGATCATTGCGCACTTGGTCCAGATGGGCGACGACGCGCTTCTGGAGCGACCGCATGCTTTCGCCGCCTGGCGGGCGGTTCGTTCCGCGTTGTTCGTTCCAGCGCGACCATCGGGGGTCTCCGGCGAGCGCCTCGAATGACAGTCCGGTCCATTCGCCGTAGTCGAGCTCGTCGAGTGCCGGCACGATCTCGACTGGCAAGCCGAAGCGCGCCGCCAGGATGCAGGCCGACTGCATGCAGCGCCGCTGCGGGCTCGACTGGACCATGCTCGGCGGCGGCGTGAAGGTATCGGCGCATCGCGCGATTTCCTCGCAGCCGAGATCATCGAGCTCTACGCCCTTCATCCGGCCACAGAGCGTGCGGCCGAGCAGGGCATGATGCCCATGGCGGATCAGATGAATGATCTCCGCCATCAGGCGTACGCCTTGTCGTCGATGAAGGCGCGCGTTCGCCGTCCGGCCTCCTCGTCCGTGAACTGCTGAGGCGGCGACTTCATGAAATAGCTCGACGGCCCCGTCAGCGCGCCGGCCTGCCCGCGGTCCATGGCGAGCTTGGCGCAGCGGACCGCGTCGATCACGACGCCCGCCGAGTTCGGGGAGTCCCAGACCTCGAGCTTGACCTCCGCGCTCAAGGGAACACCGCCGAACGTCGTGCCTTCCAGGCGGATAAAAGCCAGCTTGCGGTCGGTCAGCCACGGCACATGGTCGCTCGGGCCGACATGGATATTATCGGCATCCATGGGCACATCGAACTGGCTGGTCACGGCCTGGGTTTTGGAGATCTTCTTGGACGTCAGCCGCTCGCGCTCGAGCATGTTCTTGAAGTCGGTGTTGCCGCCGACGTTGAGCTGGTAGGTTCTGTCCAACCGCACGCCGCGTTCGCGGAAGAGATTGGCGAGCACACGGTGCAGAATGGTGGCGCCGACCTGGCTCTTGATGTCGTCGCCGACGATCGGCAGGCCTGCATCCTCGAATCGCCGCCGCCAGTCGGGATTCGAGGCAATGAAGACCGGGATGCAATTGACGTAGCCGCAGCCGGCCTCGATCGCGCGCGCGGCGTAAAATTCGCTCGCGCGCTGCGAACCGACGGGAAGATAGGACACAAGCACGTCCGTGCGCGACGTCGCGAGCACCTCGGAGACGTCGGCTTCCGGAACATCCGCAATCGGAACGTCGTCCTTGAGATATTGGCCGACGCCGTCCATGACAGGGCCACGTTGGACCATGACGCCGGTGGGCGCGACGTCGGAGAAGCGGTGCGTGTTATTCGGCGCTGCGAAGATTGCCTCGGCCACGTCGCGTCCGACCTTGCCGGCATGGACGTCGAAGGCCGACGCGACCTGAATGTCGCTGATGTGGTAGCCGCCGAGATCGGCGTTCATCAGCCCAGGCACCGGCTCATTCGATTTGGCGTCCCGGTAATAGGAGAGCCCCTGAACGAAGGAGCTCGCACAATTGCCGACACCGACGATGCCGACGCGCACGCGCCGCCTGTCCTGAAGACGAGAATGCATGGATCTAGGCCCTCCGGAAGACGTGCAGCGTTAAGGCATGCAGTGTTGAAGACGTACTGTGTTAAAGACTTGCAGTGTTGAAGACTTGCAGTGTTGACGTAAGTACGTCGGCGAACGTGAGGAACGTATGTTCGTTCCTGAACTCACGGCACTACGTCAGATTCCGGCCAAAAAAATTTCGCGCCCTTAACCTGGGATAGAATCCCGAGCAGTTTGGCGGGAACTAAAAGCTTCCATGATGAAGATGAAGAAGATGATGCTCTGAGAGAGCCCGACACCACGAAAGAACAAATCCTTCCGTCCGGCGTTCACGGCGAACAGTCTGACGCGACGACCTATTCGTCGCTCGCTCTTTGTCAGCAGTCGAGGTGTGACATGTCAACCAAATCACAAACCAGCGAAGCCCAGCAGACCACCAGCCATGACGTGATCAGGAAATGGGCGGAGGAACGCGGCGGAAAGCCCGCGACGGTCAAGGCTACCGAGGAGGACGGACACGCCGGTATCCTGCGCATCGATTTCGATCCGCCCGACGAAGGTCTCGACCGGATCAGCTGGGACGAATTCTTCGCGAAGTTCGACGAGACCGGCATCGCGTTCCTTCACCAGGACCGCACCAAGGATGGCAAGATGAGCCGTTTTCACAAATTCGTGCGGCGTTGATCGGATCACCGCGAGTGTCGGTTAGTTGGACGGAAGCGATGCGAGCAGGCGACTTCGAACGTGCCTGGGCGATCAGCGACCGCGATCTGGCGATGCTTGCGTATCCACCCAAGCACACCGGGCCTCGTCACCTGCAGCGTATCTGGCGCGGCGAGGAGCTGACGGGCAAGGATGTGCTGGTCCGCTGCTACCACGGGCTCGGCGACACCATCCAGTTCCTGCGCTTCATGCGGCCGCTTCGTGACGTCGCGCGCCGGGTCACGGTCTGGTGCCAGGGCGAGCTTCTGCCGCTGGTCGAGCGAACGGCTGGCGTCGATCGGGCCTTTGCGCTCCATGATGGTACGCCTGAGGTCGACTTCGAAGTCGATGTCGAAATCATGGAGGTGCCGCATGCCATAAGGGCGGGGCGGGAGCACGTCGAGATGCGGGCACCTTACGTATCGCTGCCGCCGGCGGTCGCGCCAGCACTTGCGCAAGTGCGAGGTCTTGAACTTCGAGGTCTCGAAGTTCCAGGTCTTGAAGTTCCAGGTCTTGGACTGCGAAGGCTTGCCGTCGGTCTGGTTTGGGAAGTCGGCAACTGGGACAAACGAAGGACCATCCCGCCGTCCCTGTTGGGGCAACTTGACGTTCCCGGCGTGACGCTCTGCTCGCTGCAACGCGGGGCCCGAGCGCGCGAACTGGCCGAGATCGGCGCGAGGGACGTCAGCACGCCTGACATTACGGTTCTCGGTCATCTCCTCCAGCGGCTCGATCTGCTCATTTGCGTCGATACCATGGTGGCCCATCTCGCGGGAGCACTCGGCTGTGATGCGTGGGTCTTGTTGCATGCGGATTGCGACTGGCGCTGGCCGTCATCCGAGTCCCACTCCCTTTGGTATCCGAGCCTGCGGCTGTTTCATCAGAGGACGCCAGATAATTGGGATGATGTCATTGGAGAAGCGCGGCAGGCCCTGATTGCACGCTCCGCAATCCGTCAAGGTGTCGTCCGAAACGGGCTCAAGCGAGCGCAAGGTCCGCCGTAAGTGGCCTGAGACGCGAGGACGACGCATCGTCGCGGCTGGACGGAATCCCCAGATAAGTCGGATCGAATCTTGCGAGCCGCACGAGTCCCGGCCAGTCCGTGATCGTTACCGTCTTACCCTGCCATTGCAGGAGGTTGCATCGTCGCAGTTCCTGAATTGTGCGGTTGGCGTGCACTGGGGAAATGCTGCACGCTGCCGCAAGGTCCGATTGGGTAAAGGGTGATGGCAACCTGAGATCTCTCGCCAAGCCGACGCTTTGCAGGCGGGTAGTGATCTCGCACAGCAGATGCGCAACACGCGTCAATGCATCACGGCTGCCCAGGTTCACCGTCCAGTTGCGCTGAATGGCGTGGCTGGTGAGCAGCATCAGCAGCAATGCGCGAGACATCGCGGGCGAACGCGCGGACAAATCGTGAAAGAAGCGGTGTGGCACGAGAGCGACGATGGCCGGGCCGAGTGCGATCAGGTTGCCGTCAACGCGCGGACGATAAAGCGTGTGTAGATCGGCGATGTCACCGGGAACATGGATTGACGTGATCTGCCCGTCCGCACTCTCTGCATCCTGCCAGGACAGATATCCCTGAAGCAGCAGGCAGCACTGGGTGGTATCATCGCCATGCCGCAAAACGGCCTGACGCGAACTGAGATGCGCGATTGTGCTTGCCATGTCCGCGAGCAGGTGGAGATCGTCAGCCGTTACGGGAGTGAGGCTCGCCAACCGGTCGGCGAGCTTGGAGAACGCAAATCCTGCCTGCATTGGTCGCCTAATAACTCAGAACCCGTCCCCAATTTGATCGATGAGAACGACAGAACGCATTAAACTTTGATAGTTTCGCTCCATGCAGGTGATTGTTTGTCTGCCCCGCACGCGCGAAAAAGGCGACGCGCCATCGGCGCCCGGGATCAGGTCTGCGTCGATGACGAGGTTCTTCTCCCGGTGAGGGCGGCGTATCCTGCCGCAATTGCGCGGAGCCGATCGACAAGCTAAGTCGTTGATCTCTTGAGCGGTGAAGCGGGCAAGCCTGATTGTTCGCGCACGTCTTCTGCCCAAGGGCTGTGACGGTCAAACCCGTACATCCGGCCTCGGCCTTCGTTCTGCGTGGCCGGTGCTGAGCGAACTTGGTGGCAGCTGTCCGCGAAAATCCACCATCAATGTGCCGTCCGTTTCGACTCAGGGAGGGCGCGCGGAACATCGCCGACATCGTCAAGGTCAGGCGCCTGGCCGTATCCCATGCGTTTCATCTGCTGATGTACCTGCGCCATTTCAGCGTCGCTGAGGCGCGGCGGCTCGCCGATAGCCAACGCATGGACATACATCTTCGCCAGCGTCTCCACCTCCACGGCGAGCCAAAGCGCCTTTTCGAACGTTTGGGCCGTTACGATCAAGCCATGATGGCCAAGGAGGCAAGCGTTGCGATCTTCGAGGGCCTTGAGGGCGTAGTCCGATAGTGCCTGAGTGCCGAAACAAGCATATGGCGTACAGCGCACATCGTTGCCACCCGCAACTGCAACCATATAGTGGAAGCAGGGAATGCCACGCTCATGAACGGCGAGAATCGTGCTGAAGGTGGAATGCGTATGCAGCACGACGTTGACGTCTTCGCGTGCTCGCAGAATATCGCGATGAAAGCGCCATTCGGATGAAGGCCGATGGTTGCCCTGGTAGTTCGCGGCAAAATCCATCGCGACAATGTCGTCTGGCTGCATCCGATCATAGGGCAGACTGGTAGGCGTGATCAGCATGCCGTTTGGAATCCGGTGCGAAAGATTGCCGGATGTGCCCTGATTGAGGCCGTTTCGATTCATCTCCCTGCAGGTATCGACAATGCCTTGGCGGAGATCGGCATGATTATGGTCTGTCATGAAGACGGCTCCGAGAAAGCGATCCAGGACTGGTAGGCGGCGGAAAGGTCGCGCGGTTCGAACCCATCGTTGCTGAGTGATGTGACGGCTTCAAGGATCACACTCGAAACCGGCAGCGTACGCGAGAACCGCCGCCACAGCAGCGCAGCGCCAAGCGCCGTTCCGTCCGGAGACCGACTCACCCAGACGCTCTGCGAGGATCGCAAAGTCGCAAGGCAACGGGCGAAGGGCAGGTTTGCGGCAAAGCCACCATCGATGACTATGCGTTGTGAGCTCTCGAGCGCATCAAGACAGCGGTTTGCGCTGAATGCTGCGTAGAGCACCGCTAGTGCCTGCCATTCGGCAGGCGTTTCGGGGGGCGGTCCGATGACCCGTCCGCGGCGAGCCGCGCCCGGAAACAGTCCATCATCGCCGACGAATGAGGGGAGCGCCAGGGTTCCCCTCGACAGCAGGGTGGGCAATGCGGCAAGGACGGCTGCATCGGAAGCACAATTGTTCCCGCGGATCAGGTCGTATTCGCGGCCGGTCGCGATCAATGTCGAAGGTGCATTCTCGCCATCGACATCGATATTGAGAACCATCGCGCGCGTGCAATCGAGTTTGTCCAGGGGGAGGCCGCGCTGAAAGCCGATCATCCAGGTACCGGTCGATAGGATCGTGGCATCGGCCATGCCGGCGGCCTTGTAGCGGAACAGGTTGGCGTTGGAATCATGGACGCCACAGAGGATCTCGGTCGATTGCGCCAGGCCGGAGCGCCTGGCTACGGATTCCGAAACCGTCCCTAGCACCTCGCCGGCGGGTACGCATTCGGGCAGCAGATGGCTCCAGCCGCGCTTGCGCATAAGAGAAGAAGGCTGCTGGTGGATGAGGTCCCAGATATGGCTCTGAGCCGCGAGCTGTGAGATTTCACTGGCCGCACGTCCGCCAAGCCGCAAGGCAAAAAACTGCGCGGTGGTCAGATAGGTTTTTGCGCGGGCGAATTCGAGGGGATACGCGCTTTCCTGCCACAGCAGCTGTTTTCCTAGCCGCATCGCCCCTCCGATTCCGCAAAACACTTCATCGCAACCGGGCGCGATTCGCGCATATGCTTCATCGATTGCCGGTGGAGAGACGGCATCATAGTCCATCATCGGCAGCACTGGCGTATCACCGTCGACGAGAACCGCACCGCATCCATGCGCAGCCACGATCACGGCTCCAATGGCATGGCGTTGAGACACGACGGCAAGGGTATCGAGAAACCACTCTTCTAACCCGGCAAGGTCATAGGCGAGGTACGAGCCCTGAGTCATCGGCACATTTGGAAGCGCATGTGTTTCGAGCGGCCAGCCGTCCTCGCTCGCCACTAGCAGTTTGAGATTGGTCTTGCCAATGTCGAGAACTGCGATACGGGGCGAGGCGATCGAGCGCATCATCGCTGGCTACCGCGGCGCTTTGCCGGCGAAATGAGGAACCGCCGCGACGGCAATCAAGATTCCACCCCAGATCGCCAGCGTGAGGAATTGGCTGAGGTTCAGAAGGTTGAATGCCGATGAGATCACCTGAAGGATGATCAGCGCAAGCAATAGCCCGCCGACTTTGCCGAAGCCACCAAACGGATCGATGCCGCCGAGGACGGCCGCGAGAATGGTGACCAACAGATAGCTCTCGCCGTATGCTGCGTTGGCCGAATTGAAACGTGCCAACATGACCACCGCTGCCACGCCCGCGAGCAAGCTGGAAAACACATAGAGTTTGAGGAGGACGGCGCGGGTATCGACGCCGGAGTAGCGGGTCGCCTTCTCGTTCGAGCCGATCATGTAAACCTTTGCCCCGAACGGCGTCGCGTTCAGCATGAGCGCGACGGGCAAGGCGCAGAACACAAGTACGATCAAAGCAAAGGGTACCCCGAAAACCGTTCCATTGCCGATAAATACAATGGGCTCCGGAAATCCGGAGATGACGTTACCGCGCGACAGGCCGATCGCGATGCCCTTGCAGAGCGTCATCGTGCCGAGCGTGGCCAGGATCGGCGAAACGCCGAGATAGGCGATGACAAAACCGTTGAGGAGGCCGACCAATGCGGCCACTGCGAATCCTGCAGCGATCGCCAGCACCTGAATGCCGACCCAGGCAAGGCCCTGACTCCCCGGGATGTAGTGCGTCAGCAGGAAGGCGATGGTCAGTCCGGACAGATTGGCGGTCGCGATGATCGAAAGGTTGAGTCCGCCGGATAGCAAGGCCAGCATCATCGCAAGTGAGAGGATGCCGAGTTCGGGCATCTGGAAAGCCATGGATTGCAGCGTGTTGACCGAGAAGAACCGGTCGCCGATCGTGATCGCGAACGCCACCCAGAGCGCGAACAACAGCAGGGTGAGGGTGGTGACCGTGCCGCTGCCGGCGAGGCCGACCATACGCCGGCGAAGCGAGAGGGCGGGCGCATTGCTCATCGGCGCGCGCTCCGGGTTCGCCGCTCTCGCTGGGACCAGGCGGTCGCTGAGACCGAAATGAGAATAACCAAACCGACGAAGAACGG
The DNA here is from genome assembly GCF_000244935.1 of Bradyrhizobium sp. WSM1253. Classification (NCBI taxonomy): domain Bacteria; kingdom Pseudomonadati; phylum Pseudomonadota; class Alphaproteobacteria; order Hyphomicrobiales; family Nitrobacteraceae; genus Bradyrhizobium; species Bradyrhizobium sp. WSM1253. The sequence goes on along the minus strand of NZ_JH600073.1, from coordinate 3,161,044 downwards.
CGACCAGTAGGACGAAACGCCCAACAAAATGATTCCGTTTTGGAGCACCGCGAGCAGTGTCAGGCCCAAAAACGTGCCGAGGACTGTGCCGACGCCGCCCATCAAGCTGGCGCCGCCCAGCACGACGGCGGCGACCACATCGAGTTCCTTGCCTACCAGCACTGTCGGGGCAACGGATTGCGCGAGTTGTGCCTGGATCAGCGAGGCGATTCCGGCCATGACACCCATGTAGCAATAGACCAGTATGTTGAGACCGAAAATGTGGAAGCCGAGCCGCTGTGCAGCGTCGGCATTGCCTCCCATGGCATAGATTTGCCGGCCGATATTAGTTCGATTAAGCAGGAGCCAGGTGACGAGAAACGCCAGCGCGAGCGCAAGGATCTGCAGGTTGATGCCGTACGAGCTATCCTTGCCCCATTCGAATTCGAACCAGAATATTCCGGTCGCAAACCAGTCGGGCAACGAATAGATGTATTTGCCGCCGGTGAAGAAGATCAGAAGTCCATAGAAAATGTTCAGAGTTGCGACCGAAACGATGATCGATGGTATTCGAAGTTTCTGGATGAAGATCGCGTTGAGGGCACCCAGCGCACCGCCAATCCCAATCGCGATCGCAAAGACGCTGATCCAGTTCGCGCCGTAAGCATTGGCAAGCGAGAGTGTGACATATTGCGCCACCGACGCGGTGGCGGTGAACGAGATGTCGATACCCCCGGCGATCAGCACGACCAATAGTCCGAGCGCCAGGATGCCGACGAAGGCGTAGGAGGTCAGCAGATCAAACAGATTCTGCACGGTCAGGAATTGGGCATTCGCGAAGCCCAAGCTGGCGCAGAGCCCGAGGATTACCATCAGCAGCCAGAACTCATGGCTGCGACGAAACCTCCCAAATGATGCAATGCGCGATTCAGGCATTGACGGCCTGCCGAAGCTCATCTTCGGAAGTGGCTGCGGCAGCCACATCGGTTGTCAAACGTCCTTCCCGCATCACTAGCACGCGATGACTATGATAAAGGACCTCCGGGATTTCGTCTGATATCATCAGCACCGCAACGCCGTCGCGGGCCAGCCGCCGGATGATTTCATAGATTCCGTCCTTGGCGCTGATGTCGACGCCCACCGTAGGACTATCGAGGATAAGCACCCGCGGGCTGGTCGCCATCCATTTGGCGAGCACGACCCGCTGCTGATTGCCCCCGGAGAGGGTCTTCACCGCGTTGGCCGGGTTGGAGACCTTAATCCCGAGTTCGGCGACCCACCGAGCCACATGGCTCTGTCGCGCGCCTGCGGCAATCAGGCCGAATGCGCCAGCCAGACGTTCCAGCACCGTGAGCGTGACGTTCGCCGTGACGGACTGGTTCAGGATGAGACCAAGCGTAAGCCGATCCTCGGATACATAGGCAATCCCTCGGTCGATCGCCTCTGCATTTGTCCGGAGCGCGATCGGCTGCCCGTCAAGCGCGATGGTGCCGCGGTCGGGCGGCTTCATGCCGAACAGCGATAGCGCGAGTTCGGTTCGACCCGAGCCGAGCAGACCGGTGAGACCCACCACTTCCCCTGCGCGCAACTGCAAGCTTACATCCTCATACTCACCCTGGCGGCCAAGGCCCTTCACTTCCAGCACGACCGGGCCAGCGGCAAGCTCAGGCGCCTGTACCTGATACTCGAAGGACTTACCGGTCATCAGATGGCTGAGTTTCCCACCGTCGATTGTGTCTGCAGCAAAAGTACCGACTTTGGCGCCATCCCGCAGTACCGTTACGCGTTCGGCGATTTCAAGCACCTCGTCGAGACGGTGACTGACGAAAACGACGCAGATGCCAGCACGCTTCAGCTCCCTTACGAGCGCGATCAGGGCGTTCACCTCGTGGCGGGTCAACGATGCCGTCGGCTCATCCATAATCAGGAGTTTGGCATCCGCAGCCAAGGCGCGGCAGATCGCGATCAGCTGGCGTCCGGCAATGCTGAGCTCTGAGACTTTCGCGTCCGGGTCGAACTCGACGCCGATCCTTGCCATTGTGGTCTTCGCGGTGGCGCGCATTGAGGCCCAGTTCACCGAATGGAGGCCGCCAAGATGGTGCGCCATCGCGATATTCTCGGCGACGGTGAGGTTGGGGAATAGCGAAAGATCCTGGTAGATGACCTGAATGCCGCAATGCGTGGAGTAGACCGGGTTTAGTTTGGGATATTCCTTGCCGGAAATTGCGATGCGGCCGCCAGGCTCCGCTGCCTCGACGCCCGAAATGATCTTGATCAGTGTGGATTTTCCGGAGCCGTTTTCACCGACCAGGCAATGCACCTCGCCGACTTCCAGAGTGAAATCGACGCCGCGGAGCGCGTGCACGCCGCCGAAGCGCTTCGATATGTCGGACATCTCCAGGAAAGTCGCCAAAGGTTCGCCTGCAATGGACGTTCGATCGTGCGATCACTCGAGTGGTACTGCATTCCCGACCGGAAGGGCCGGGAATGCAGCGCGATGAGGCGACTAAACGGGTGTCGGCCTAGAGCCCTCCGGCGATCAACCCGTCGATGGTTTCCTTGTTGATGCGCATGATCTTGTCCACCTTGATCTGCTTTCCTGCAACGTCGACGGCTGCCTTGCCAAGGCCGGGTACATCGACGCCATCCGTGATCGGTTTGCCATCGAGCACGAGTTTGGCCACCGCGACCATCGCGTAACCCGCATCGGTGGGATTCCACAGAAAACCTTCGCGGATCGTATCGTCCGCGATAAGCGACTTCGCCTGGCTCGGCAGCACGGTGCCGACCACGGCGATCTTCTTGCCAAGGCGTTGTTGACGCACAGCATTTCCGGCCCCGATAGGTCCATTCGAACCGAAGCCGAGAATACCACGCAGGTTCGGATAGGCCTTGATCACGTCGAGCGTCGTGCGTTGGCTGGTGTCGATCTCGTCGGCGCCGGGGAAGCGGTCGGCGACGAGCTTCATTTTCGGAAAATTCTTCTGCTGGTAGGCAATCGCGGCATCGGCCCATTTGTTGTGAAGCGGCGTCGTAAGAGTCCCGACATAGACCACATAATCACCTTCGCCGCCCATGTCCTTGGCGAGACGTTCCATCTGCACTTCGCCGAAGCGAACGGAGTCGATCAATTCCACATTCCAGTCACGACCTTCCTGTTCCGGACCCTCATGCGTGATGACCTTGATTCCGGCGGCCTGGGCGCGCTTCAGCACGGGCTCGCAGACTTTTACATCAAGCGGGACCAAGCCGATCACGTTGACTTTCTTGGCAATCAGATCCTCAAGGAGCTTTACTTGCTGTGCCGGATCGACGTTCGCCGGGCCAACCATAGTGGCATTAATGCTGAAGTCCTTCGCACCCTTCTGGATTCCCTTTTCAAGTGCGTTGAACCACGGAATTCCCGCGATCTTCACGACCGTGACCATTTCCTTTTGGGCTTGCGCAAAGGCAAAGCCCGGAAAACCGGCACCGGCAAACGCGGCCGTACCACCGATCAGCTTGAGCGTCTGACGTCTGTCCATTGTTCCCTCCCAGGAAACTATCTTGGATTCCGCACCCTCGATCTGACAGTCGATGGGTGGGGGCAGTCGAGCCTGTTCTTGCTTGGGGGCAGAAAGAGTTGCCTGTCCAACCGCAGGACCTTGAGGGAGATTAGAGACCGGCACTCCAGAACGTGTCAAGCAAGCGAGATGTTCGCCAGCCATCGTCGCAGTGCGATACCTGATCGCGTCTTCGAGCTGCTGAGTGAGGAGCTGCGAGCGATCGGCGTTCCTACAGCCATCGTCTCACCGAAGGAGCGCCACGCCACCCCGCCGGACGAAAGCAAGTAGTCCCGGCTTCTGGCTTCAATCCAGCTTCAGCAATCGGGCTTCGTTCGGCTTCGCGTAGCGATTCACACTTTTCCCTGAGTGTCATTTTTTTCGTGACGCGCGTGGATGCCACCATGAAAGGCCGGCCATGGCCGGCTTCGCCGTTGCACAATCCCTTGCCGCCCACGAACATCCGACTGTCATTGTTACGTTTTCTGCTTCCCGCAATTGTCGTCGGTTGGCCGTGCGTGCAGATCGTGTCTCGCGCCGGAGCGTCCGCCCTCGGCTTGTCAGCATCGCAAGTTGCGTGCCATCCTAACGCAACACGCGCACGGGAAGGTCAATTCCCGGCATGGCTACGCGCCGCGTTAGGGTGGAACACAAACGCTCAGGGAGACACGACATGGTGTGGACGCTTCGTCTGACGGGGCTGGCTTGCGCCGGCTTGCTGTTGTCATCGGTGAGTGCTCTGGCAGGTCCTAAGGTCGTCTCCGGCCCGGGCGCCGACCCCGCCTGCTTCAAGCCATGGTCGTCCGAGACCAAATTCTTTCAGTGGCCCAAGAAGGCGGGCCCCTACAGGATCGCGCTGGTCAACGGTTTTGTCGGCAACACCTGGCGCATCCAGATGGTGAAGACTGCCAAGGCTTTCGCCGATCAGCCGGGTATCAAAGAGAACATCAAGGAGTTCAAGGTCGTTTCCACCGGGACCGATGTGGCGGCGCAACTTGGCGCGATGGAGGACTTCATCAACCAAGGCTTCGACGCAATCGTTACCATTGCGGTCGCTCCCGACGGTTTTGATCGCATCATCCGTCTTGCCGACAAGAACAACGTCGTGGTGGTGCCGTTCGACAACGTCCTCGACACCGACAAGGTGATGATGGTCAACGAGGACCAGAAGGAAATGGGCCGTATGTCGGCCAAATGGCTGATCGACGAGAGCGGCAAGAAATCCGGCGACATCCTTGAAGTCCGCGGCCTGCCGGGAAATTCCGTCGACCGCGACCGTCATCTCGGTTTCCGCGAGGTAATAGAATCGCCCGGCAACAGCTTCAAAATCACCGAGGTGGTGGGTAATTGGGACACCGGCACCTCGCAGAAGGTGACTGCGGATGCGCTAGCCGTGCATGGCCATTTCGATGGAGTATTCACCCAGGGCGGATCCGATGGCACCGTGCAGGCGCTGATGGCTGCCAAGCATCCCTTTGTGCCGATGTCGGGTGAGGGCGAGAACGAGTACCGCAAGCAGATCGCCGATCACGCCAAGGACGGACTGAAGGGAATGTCCTACGGCCAGTCGCCGGCGCTGGTGGCGATCGCGACCAAGGCGGCGATCTCGGCGCTGCAGGGCAGCATTATGCCGCAGCTGATCTCGATCCCGATTCCAGTGGCGACCTACAAGGATCTCAAGCCGGGCACGAATTACTGGCCTGAGCTCAATGCCAACTTCTTCGCGCCGAATCAGTTCACGCCGTGCGGCGTGAACTTCACTGCGCCGGAGATCATGTCGCAGAGCGAGAAGAACACCCAGTGACGGCTCCAGCGATGTCTCTGTCACGGCCCGGCATTCGCCGGGCCGCCGTCGCGTGAAGGCCCGGGCATGCCGGTTGCCGACCCGACGCAATCCGCCTTCCTGGAGCTTGCCGGCATCTCCAAGCGCTATGCCGGCGTTCGGGCGCTGGAAGGGGTCGATTTCGCCTGCGAGCGCGGCAAGATCCACGCCGTGCTGGGCGAGAACGGCGCCGGCAAGTCGACCCTGATCAAGATCATTGCCGGTGTGGTGCAGCCCGACAGCGGCCGCATGCGCCTCGCGGGGAGCGAGGTCAGCTTCGCCACGCCGTCGGCGGCGAATGCAGCCGGTGTCGTCTGCATCTTTCAGGAGCTATCGCTGATGCCCGACCTCTCGGTCGCGGACAACATCTCTATTGCATCCCCGCCGCGGCGGTTCGGCCTGATCGATGCGAAGGCCCAGCGCCGCCGCGCCGAAGAACTGTTGTCCGAGATCGGCTGTGAGGACGTCAACCCCCTGAGGCGCGTGCGCGATCTGCCCCTATCGAGGCGCCAGGTGGTCGAGATCGCGAAGGCGCTCGGCAAGCGGCCGCAGTTGCTTATCCTCGACGAGGCGACATCGGCACTGACGAGCGCCGATGTGGAGAAGGTTTATGCGATGTTGGCACGGCTCAAGGCCGAGGGCGTCGCAATCTTGTACATCTCGCACCGCATGCACGAGGTCGAGGCGCTCGCCGACCGCGCCTCGGTGTTTCGCAACGGCCGCCATATCGAGACCTTCGACAAGGGGAGGCGTTCGACCGCCGATATCATCCAGCTCATGATCGGGCGCGACATCGCGGCCCAGTATCCGCCCAAGCCTGTGCGAAATGCCGCGAAGCCGGTGCTGGCGCTCGAGAACCTGTGCTGGGAGAGGCAGCTCGATCGCATTTCACTGAGCATCGGCGCCGGCGAGATCGTCGGGCTCGGCGGTCTCGACGGGCAGGGCCAGAAATCCCTGTTGCTTGCTCTGTTCGGTGTTTTGCGCGGCGTCACTGGTCGCCTCACGGTGGCAGATCGCGAAGTACGTCCCGGCTCCCCGGCGGCGGCAAAATCGGTCGGCATCGCGCTCGTCCCTGAGGACCGCAAGACCGAAGGGCTGATGCTGCCGATGTCGATCGCGGACAATCTTGCGATCGCATCGCTCGACGCGCTTTCCACTGGCCCATTCATCGATACCGGCCGGGAACGCACCGCGATCCAGCGAGCCATCGCGAGGCTGCAGATCAAGTTGGACGCTGCGAGTGATGCGGTCTCGACGCTGTCGGGCGGAAACCAGCAGAAGGTCGTGCTCGCCAAATGGCTGATGACCGATCCGCGCATCATCCTGCTCAACGATCCCACGCGCGGGATCGACGTAGGCACCAAGCAGGAGCTCTACCGGCTGATGCGCGAACTCGCCGACCAGGGCGCCGCAATCCTGTTCTACTCGACCGACTATGACGAGCTGATCGGCTGCTGCGACCGCGTCGTCATCATGTATGACGGCCGCATCGTGCGCGAGCTCGAGGGCGACGACCTCACCGAGACCAACATTGTCGCAAGCTCCCTGAATGTCGACACCGATACTGCAGCGGGGGCGGCGCATGCTTGACGATATCGCGATCAGGATCCGCCAGAACATCGGTCTGGTCACCGCCATCCTGTTGTTCTGTGCCCTCTACATTTTCTACAACGCCGCGCATCCCCGCGGTTTCTCCTCCGCCGTGCTGGTGCAGAATGGCGACGAAATCTTTGCGCTCGCCATGCTGGCGATGGCGCAGACAGTGCCGGTCTTGATGTCGGGCCTTGATCTCTCCGTCGGAGCGGTCATGACCATGGTGGGCTGCTTTGCGAGCTACCTCCTGACCGGCGCGGCAGGTGGTGCGCCGCTGCATCTCGACATGTTCGGCGTGCATCTCGGCCTCGGCACCTTTCCGGGCGGCGTGAGCGGCATTCTGCTCGGGATCGCCGTATGCCTTGCGATCGGCGCGGCTGCCGGCTTTATCAATGGTTGCGTCGTCGTCTATGGGCGCATCCAGCCGATCATCGCGACGCTTGCGACCGGCGCGGTCTACATCGGCATCGCGCTTTTCCTGCGTCCGACCCCGGGCGGCAAGATCGATGTTGATCTGAACTGGGCGCTGACTAACTCGCTCGGCGATTTCGCCTCGACCGTGCACATCTTCGACGATGGCGCGGCTGCCTGGTTTGCGCCGTTCGCCTGGATCCCGGTGCCCTTTGTGCTTCTCGTTCTCATTCCGCTGCTGGTATGGGTGCCGTTTCGCCGCTCCGTTCTCGGCCGCGCCGTCTATGCGATCGGCTCGGCCGAGGGCGCGGCTTATATGTCCGGCCTTCCGATCGAGCGCGCCAAGATCGCCGCCTTCACGCTCGCGGGCTTCTTCGCCGGCTGCGGCGGTCTCTTCCTTGCTATCCAGACGTCGTCTGGGAATGCGGACATTCCGCAGGCCGGCGCCTATACGCTCAACTCGATCGCCTCCGTGGTGATCGGCGGCACTTCGCTGCTTGGCGGAACCGGCAGTGCGATCGGGTCGATCTTCGGCGCCATGGTCTTGCGCGTGATTTCCTTCTTCTTCCGCATCTTCGACATTGCCCCTCTTCTGCAGCCGCTGTTCGAGGGCGTGATCCTGCTCGCTGCCGTCAGCATCGGCGCGTTGGGCATGCTACGCGTCAAGAACACGCTGGAGCTGTTTCGATGACGGCGGCCTCATTCAGTCTCTCGCGCGACGACCGCCCGATCCTGATTGCGGCGGCGTTCATCGTCGTCATTCTCGTCGCGGGTACGGTTTACACATTCGCCCGTTTCGGCAGCGCTCCCCTGTTGTCTCCGGCCTATCTTCTGCAGCAATTGCAGATCGGTGCGTTCCTCGGGATCGTCTCGGCCGGCATGATGATCGTGATCCTGATCGCGCAGATCGATCTGTCGGTGCCCTGGACGCTCGCCGCCGCGGCCATGATGGCGACCTCGGTCGGCGGTCCTCTCGCAATTCCGGTCGGGCTCGGGGTCGGCGTTCTGGTCGGGCTCGTCAACGGCGTCGGGGTCGCGTATCTGCGGGTCCCCTCGATGATCTTTACGTTGGGCGTGAACGCCGTGATGCGCGGCCTGATGGTCGCGCATACTGGCGGCTACGCACCGCAGACCGGGGCGACCGACCTGATGCGGATGCTGGCGGGCGATCGTACGCTCGGCATTCCCAACGCGCTGTTCGTCTGGGCCGCGGTGTCCGTGCTGGTGGTCGTCATCCTGCAGCGTATGTCGCTCGGCCGCTACATCTACGCCATCGGCAACAAGGAGGCGGCGGCCTATCTGGCCGGCGTCAACACGCGCCGCGTCACGGTGGTCTGCTTCGTGCTCTGCGGCCTTGCTGCCGCGCTCGCGGGCGTGCTGCTCGCCGGCTATTCCACCAAGGCCTACCAAGGCATGGGAGACGCCTATCTGCTGCCCTCGATCGCCGCCGTCGTGATTGGAGGCACCAACATCCTCGGCGGCCGCGGCCGCTATCTCGGCACGCTGATCGGCGTCGTCCTGATCGTGCTCCTGAACAGCGTATTGTCGATCATGGAGATGCCGGAGGCGGGCCGCCAGGTGATCTATGGTCTCGTTATCATCTTCATGCTGCTCGTCTACGGGCGGGGCGAACGCGTCACGAGCTAGATGGCCGGCCTAAGCTTACACGGCCGCGCGCGTATTGAGGAAGATCGAATACAACGAGGTCTGTCCGCAAATGTACAGGCGGTTGCGCCGTGGACCGCCGAAACAGACATTCGCCACGATCTCACCGATCGGGATCGTGCCGATATGCGTCCCGTCGGTCCCGTAGCAGAACACGCTCCGTCCCGCCGACGTCCAGATGTTGCCATGGATGTCGCAGCGAAATCCGTCATAGAGCCCGTCGGGGCAGGTGGAAAACAGCGAGGGCTCAGCGACCTCGTTTCCCTGCACCTTGTAGGACCAGATCGTCGCGGGCAGCCCGTCGACGTGGGTCGCGCCGGTATCGGCGACATAAAGCAGCTTCTCGTCTGGCGAGAACGCCAGCCCGTTCGGCTGCACGCGGTCAGAGACGACCAGGCTGATCTCGCCGCCCGCTGGACCGATCCGGTACACGTTGGAGGCGCCAATCTCGGATTTGGCCTGCCGGCCCTCGTAATCGCTGTCGATGCCGTAGGTCGGATCCGAGAACCAGATCGAGCCGTCCGATTTCACCACGACATCGTTGGGCGAGTTCAGCCGACGCCCTTCGAACTGCTCGGCAAGCACCGTGATGGAGCCGTCATGCTCGGTCCGGGTGACGCGGCGCATGAAGTGCTCGCAAGTGACCAGCCGCCCCTCGCGATCGGTCGTGTTGCCGTTCGAGTTGAAGCTCGGCGAGCGGAACACCGACACCGATGAATCCGTCTCGTCGAAGCGCATCATCCGGTTGTTCGGAATGTCGGACCAGATCAAATAGCGGCCGGCCGGAAAGTAAGCGGGTCCTTCGGCCCAGCGGCAGCCGCTGGTGAGTTTTTCGAGATTGGCGTGACCAAAGACCAGGCGGGCAAATCGCGGATCGTGCGTGACATAGGGGAGCATCGTTCCTCCTTCGTTGCCGCAGGTCGTGAAGTGCCCGCGCGCCGGTTCCGCTTTTCTTAGCAACCCGAATGTATGAGCGGAATAGTCTTGTACGAGACCCGCAATCCTCGCGTTGACACCCGACGGCAAATACATACGCTGCGCGTCGCTGCAATGAGACGAGCGCGCGATCAGGGCGCGAAGAAGGAAGAGCAATCCACCATGATTTCGCAATCAGCTTTGCCGCGCCGCACACTTGGCCGGACCGGTCTCGAAGTCTCCATCCTCGGGTTCGGAACCGCACCGCTCGGCGATCTCTTTCTCGAGCTCGACGACCACACTGCGATCGCCGCCGCGAGCCGCGCCTTCGAGCTCGGCATCAATCTGCTCGATACATCACCGCATTATGGCAACGGCCTGTCGGAGCATCGCTGCGGAACGGCGCTCCGGCGCGTGCCCCGCAAGGATGTGGTGCTTTGCACCAAGACGGGTCGCTGGATGGATCCGTTTCACCAGCCGGAGACTCGGTCCGGATTTGTTGGCGGACAGCCGCACCGGGCCGTCGTCGACTATTCCTATGACGGCACCATGCGCTCGGTCGAGCAGTCGCTGTTGCGGCTTGGCACCGACCGGATCGACCTGCTGCTAATCCACGATGTCGATGTGTGGACCCACGGCAAGGACGCGATCGAGGACCGGTTTTGCGAAGCGATGTCCGGGGCCTATGTAGCGCTGGACAAACTTCGTTCCGAAGGTGTGGTCGCGGGCATCGGGATCGGCGTCAACGAGGCCGAGATGTGCGTGCGCTTCGCGCAGGCCGGATCCTTCGAGGTGATGCTGCTCGCGGGGCGCTATTCGCTGCTGGAGCAGCCAGCACTCGAAGAGTTCATGCCGCTGGCGCTGAAGCAGGGCATCGCGGTGCTGCTCGGCGGCGTGTTCAATTCGGGAATTCTGGCGACGGGCGCCACCAAGGGCGCCAAGTACAATTATCAGGACGCACCGCCGCATATCCTTTCGAAGGTTGCCGAAATCCAGCGTATCTGCGCAGCTCATGACGTAGCGCTGCCGACGGCCGCTCTACATTTTGCGCTCGGTCATCCCGCAGTCGCGAGCGTGGTCCTCGGGGCGCATAATGCGCAGGAGGTCGAGCGCAACGTGGCAGCGCTGACCACCACAGTGCCAGCCGCGCTCTGGAGCGATCTCAAGGCCGCGTCCCTGCTGGAATCGGAAGCCCCTGTTCCGAGCTAGACCGGATGAACGCGCTTGAATCGGTACAAGGCGAGGACTCGGATCACCTCTCTCCGCGGGGGAGAGGTGATCCGAATGATACGGTCGGAATCGTGAATTTTTGCATCGATGCGCGGGCGCGCGTGGACCGCGTAAGAACGGCGGCTTCTGGCGGGCTATCAAGGCACGAGGCCGGGGGTTAAGCTGCCCTCCGGTAAGCGAACAGCGCCTCCACAGTAGTGGGTTTGGCACCGTAGCGGTCTCCCGCTACGATTTCCCCGAGCTTCGCATGTGCGGCTTTGACCTATGGGAGGACTACCCGTCGGGCAAAACACCCGCCACCCCGTCAACCCCTCCCCACAAAAATATTCCACTTTACCGAAATTCGGAATGACCGTATGTGTCGTCCATCCCGGCTCATTCTTGAGGGGCGATCTTGTGGTCGTCACGTTCGCGAGCCGGGCTTGCGGTGGACGCGGCAGCGTTCGGGTGCGAGTGGCGTGGGGCAGGGCGGATTGCTCTCCGTGAGCCCAAGGCTTCGTTCCGACGAGCGGCGCTGCTAGGC
>NZ_JH600073.1:2754677-3149264 GCF_000244935.1 Bradyrhizobium sp. WSM1253 | reverse complement strand
CTTCGTTCCGAAGGTGTGGTCGCGGGCATCGGGATCGGCGTCAACGAGGCCGAGATGTGCGTGCGCTTCGCGCAGGCCGGATCCTTCGAGGTGATGCTGCTCGCGGGGCGCTATTCGCTGCTGGAGCAGCCAGCACTCGAAGAGTTCATGCCGCTGGCGCTGAAGCAGGGCATCGCGGTGCTGCTCGGCGGCGTGTTCAATTCGGGAATTCTGGCGACGGGCGCCACCAAGGGCGCCAAGTACAATTATCAGGACGCACCGCCGCATATCCTTTCGAAGGTTGCCGAAATCCAGCGTATCTGCGCAGCTCATGACGTAGCGCTGCCGACGGCCGCTCTACATTTTGCGCTCGGTCATCCCGCAGTCGCGAGCGTGGTCCTCGGGGCGCATAATGCGCAGGAGGTCGAGCGCAACGTGGCAGCGCTGACCACCACAGTGCCAGCCGCGCTCTGGAGCGATCTCAAGGCCGCGTCCCTGCTGGAATCGGAAGCCCCTGTTCCGAGCTAGACCGGATGAACGCGCTTGAATCGGTACAAGGCGAGGACTCGGATCACCTCTCTCCGCGGGGGAGAGGTGATCCGAATGATACGGTCGGAATCGTGAATTTTTGCATCGATGCGCGGGCGCGCGTGGACCGCGTAAGAACGGCGGCTTCTGGCGGGCTATCAAGGCACGAGGCCGGGGGTTAAGCTGCCCTCCGGTAAGCGAACAGCGCCTCCACAGTAGTGGGTTTGGCACCGTAGCGGTCTCCCGCTACGATTTCCCCGAGCTTCGCATGTGCGGCTTTGACCTATGGGAGGACTACCCGTCGGGCAAAACACCCGCCACCCCGTCAACCCCTCCCCACAAAAATATTCCACTTTACCGAAATTCGGAATGACCGTATGTGTCGTCCATCCCGGCTCATTCTTGAGGGGCGATCTTGTGGTCGTCACGTTCGCGAGCCGGGCTTGCGATGGACGCGGCAGCGTTCGGGTGCAAGAGGCGTGGGGCAGGGCGGATTGCTCTCCGTGAGCCCAAGGCTTCGTTCCGACGAGCGGCGCTGCTAGGCTTCGTCTCGTCATCAGGTCGGCGGCAAGGTGCACAACGTCGTCGAAACCGGTGGTGAAATGGCGGGCCGTGCGTACGGTAAAACCGTGTGGTCCTGGCCGTCGTTGCTACGGTCAAGCCCTGGCGAATGCGGCATCTGCGTCAACCGGCGTGGTGTCGGTGAATTTCGCTGGGGTGAGGGAGGCCAGAACGAACTCGGCTCCCGGGAGAGCACGGCATAAGCCGTCCAACCATCGCGCAGGGAGGGCCGAGTGATTGGCTACACCTGTATGCTGCTGTGCGGTTCTTTTGCGCACCATCTTCGCGCAGCGGACCGCGGGTGCCAGCCGGCACCCGGCCTTCCCTGCGCCCTCTTGGACAAGAGGGTGGAGTGACCAAGCAAAGCTCGGGCGAAATGCGCCGCGAGGATGCGAAGCTATGCCTGTTAGGCCGTAGGATGGGTAGAGCACTTGCGAAACCCATCATGCTTCCGCGCGGATGAAACATGATGGGTTTCGCTTCGCTCTACCCATCCTACCAGCGCTGCTACAAGTGCGTGACTGGCTAGCTGCAGCTCAGCGGCACCGGCTGGCCGGGATGCAGCTCGTACCAATCATAGCAATCCGGACCGGCGCCGTAGAATCCATATCCGGGGCGGAAGCGGCCATCGCGGTGAAACGCGTGCTGGCCGAAGCCGCGGGTTGCGGCATGATCGCCGAAGCCTAGGTGCTCGCCGCCGAACCGGGCGCCGCCGCCGAAGCCGCCCTCGTGCCCCATGCCGCCGAAATGCGCGCCGCCGCCAAAGCCCGCATGTCCGCCGCCGAATCCGCCACCGCCAAATCCGCCGTGGCCGCCGCCACCACCACCGCCGCCGTGCGCGTCGGCCGTGCCGATGGCGAGCGTCGAGGCGAGCGCCGCTGTTGCCAGAATCATGATCACTCGTTTCATGGAAAACTCCTCTCGTGTTGAGCCCGGCCATCCCTGAAGCCCGCTTCCGCGCCGCGCGGTACGCGCGAGGCTGCTTGATGGCCGGGTGTGTGACGCTGGAGAGGTAGGAGCGCTGCGCGGCAATCCAACTGAATTCGAGGTCAGACATTGGGGTCAGACATCGTGCGCGCCGCGCACGAAGGTGATTGCGCCGCGCGTAGCCGCGACGCACGCAAAGGAGCGGGCTGACGAGATCAGTCCGCTCCCTGTCATTCGATACGCGTCCGGCCGGCGAAGTCACCCGGCCGGATGCGTTGGCGCGATCAGAAGAAGCTGCCGGTGCCGGGCTCGCAAGGCACGTTGTTGCCGGTCCACGGCGCGGTGGCGAAGGCGCCGACGCGCGGCGCCGGCACGCAGCCACGTTCGCCCTGATAGACCGGCGCGCTCGTTGCGACCGTGTCGGCCTCCATCGCGGGCTGCCGCACGAGGCGGTGATGCTCGCGTGCCATGGCGGGGCCGCCGAGCATGGCGGCCGCAATCAGTCCCATCGACAACAGTTTGGACGTGGTCATTCGCTCTCTCCTTTGATGACATCAGGCCGACCAAGCCGGCTGGTCGTCGAGGTGTGCGCGATCGGGCCCGATTCAAATGCACGATTTGCTCACCGCAATTCAACGGCCCGTGAGCCGATGTGACGTCGCAACCACGATCGTGCGAATCCATAACATCCGTTGTCCCCCGGACGACTGCGAGCGCGTCGAGCTCATATGTTCGATGCAGCGCAGTTCGGAGCGGAGCCCACAAGATGATCACGACATTGGCAACACGCATTGCACTGGCGCTGCTGGCGCGACGCGCAGCCTGCATCATGAACTGCAATTCAATGGCGCCCCATGCGCCGCAAGCCTATCCCGTACCGCAGCGAGTGGCCGGCAACAGGCGACATCAAGGCCGCGCGTTCGACGAGCACGGGCATCGCACATGACCCAACGCGTCGCCGAGCCCACGCGCCCCTACCGCGCGCCGAGACGCCGCGTGGAACGTGGAGCGAGGGTCATGAACCGGATTCTCCTGATCGAGGACGACGCCGAGACCGCCGAGGCGATTGTCGCCGAGCTTGCCGACCGCGGGTTCGAGGTGCATTGGTCCGCCGACGGCGTCGACGGCCTCGACCGCGCGCGCGTGTCGAGCCCCGATGCCATGATCGTCGATCGCATGCTGCCGGGAATGGATGGGCTGACCGTCATCGAGGCACTTCGCAACGACCAGGTCAGGACGCCCGTTCTCGTCCTGAGTGCGCTCGGCGCGGTGGACGACCGGGTGCGCGGATTGCGAATGGGCGGAGATGATTACCTCACAAAACCGTTCGCGATCATCGAGCTGGTCGCGCGGATAGAGGCGTTGCTGCGCCGTCCGATCGACAGCCGCGAAACCATCCTGCATGTCGGACCGCTCGAGCTCGATCTGATCGAGCGGACCGCGCGGCGCGGCGAACGCCGGCTCGAGTTGCTGCCGCGCGAATTCCGCCTGCTCGAATACATGATGCGCCGGAACGACCAGGTGCTGACGCGTGCGATGCTGCTGGAGGAGGTCTGGAACTACAAGTTCGTTCCGGCAACCACGAACCTGATCGACGTGCATATGGGCCGGCTCCGTCACAAGGTCGACGGCCCCGGAGAGGTGCCGCTCATCCACAACGTCCGAGGCTCCGGCTTCGTCCTGCGTTCGCGGCAATAGGGGCCGGCGATGCGTCAGATCCAGCTGATCCGCTCCAGCACGTTCCTTTCGGCCCTGGCCATGGCGGCCGGCTTCGCGCTGTTCGTGGTCGGCCTGTTCGCATTCATCTATTGGAAGCTCGACAACTATCTGGTCGCGCGATCCGATCGCATGATTACCACCCAGATTCACTTCATCTCAGACCTGTCGCCGGCCCATCGCATCAGCGCGATCGCGGATCATCTCGATCA
This sequence comes from Bradyrhizobium sp. WSM1253, assembly GCF_000244935.1. Taxonomy (NCBI): domain Bacteria; kingdom Pseudomonadati; phylum Pseudomonadota; class Alphaproteobacteria; order Hyphomicrobiales; family Nitrobacteraceae; genus Bradyrhizobium; species Bradyrhizobium sp. WSM1253. The sequence continues at coordinate 3,145,341 of NZ_JH600073.1, read as the reverse complement.
GGATTCCAGGGGCGTGCAATACGCGGGACTGTTCGATGCCGCGGGCACCCGCCTTGCCGGCAACATCGACCACGTGCCGCGCGAGCTCGGGCTCGATGGAGCGGTGCAGGGCGTGCGCCTCGATCTCATCAAGTCGCCGACGGTGCACAATCCTGTCGTCAGGGTGGTTGGCAAGCGCCTCGACGGCGGCGATGTCCTGGTGGTCGGACGGAATGTCGATGAGACACGCGAGATCTCGAGCGTGGTGGGGCAGGCGCTGGCCCTGGGCCTGCTGCCGGCCTTCAGCCTCTGCCTGCTGGCCGGTGCCTGGCTCAGCCTGCGCGCCCAGAGGCGCGTCGAGGAGGTGAACCAGCGGGTCCAGCGCATCGTGGCCGGCGAGCTGCGCGAGCGGCTTCCGCAGGACGGGACGGACGATCCGTTCGCGCGGCTGGCCGGGATCGTCAACGGCATGCTCGACGAGATGGAGGCGATGATCAATGCGCTCGCCGGCGTCGGCAACGACATCGCCCATGATCTCAGGACGCCGCTCACGCGCGTCCGCCTGGCGCTGGAGCGCGGGCGCTCCCATGCGGCCACTCTGGAGGAGCTGCAGGAGACCATCGACAAAGCCATTGCCGGCATCGACCAGTCGCTCGCGATCGTCACCGCCCTGCTGCGCCTGACCGAGATCGAGAACAACCGCCGCATGGCCGGCTTTGGCGAGGTCGCGCTCGACGAGATTCTGCGGGAGGTGTGCGATGTCTACGAACCCATCGCCGAAGACAAGCGCGTGGGGCTCGGTGTCGTCATCGAGCGCGATGTGCTTGTGTGGGGCGACCGGGACCTGCTGTTCGAGGCGGTCGCCAATCTCGTCGACAATGCCGTCAAGTTCACGCCGTCAGGCGGTCGGGTCGAGCTGGCCCTGGAAGCGGACGACGACACTGCGCTGGTGCGCGTCAGCGATACCGGGCCCGGCATCAGCGAGCAGGAACGCGAGGCGGTGCTGCGGCGGTTCTATCGCTCCGACAAGATGCGCCATACGCCGGGCGTCGGCCTCGGACTGAGCCTGGTCGCCGCCATCGTCAAGCTGCACGACTTTCGGCTGATCGTCGGTCCCGCCCCTGGTGGACGGATCGAGATCCTTGCCTGGACCGGACGGATGGGCAAGGCCGCCACGCGCCGGTCGCGGACATTGCTGCGCGCAGACGCAGACCAGATGGGATGAGCCACATGGTCCACGATGCTTTCGAGATTGATCAGCCGGCCTGGAGTGCGGGAGCGACAGATGCAGACTAGCCACGAAGTGATGAGGATCAATCCCCCTGCGACGCCGGTCGCACCGGTGTCGGCGCCGTTCCTCAGCGCGTATTCCGCGGCCATCGGGCGCTACGACTTCCTTGAGCCCGGTCAGGAGCAGCAGCTTGCACGCCGCTGGCAGCAGACGAGGGACCGAAGCGCAGCAGACGCGCTCGTCACCAGCCATCTCCGGCTCGCGGCCAGGCTGGCGCGAGGCTACAAGGGATACGGCCTTCCGATGGTCGATCTGATTGCCGAGGCTAATCTGGGCCTCGTAATCGCAGCGTCACGCTTCGAACCCGGCCGCGGCGCGCGCTTCTCCACCTATGCGGTCTGGTGGATCAAGGCCGCCATTCACGAATACATCCTGCGGTCCTGGTCCCTCGTCAAGATCGGCACGACGGCCGCGCAGAAGAAGCTGTTTTTCAAGCTCCGCGGCGAGATCAGGAAAGCCACCGGCAGCGCGATGTCGGGGCTCACGCCTGACGTTGCCGAACTGATCGCCGGGAGGCTCGAGGTCACCGCGCGTGAGGTGATCGAGATGGACGCGCGGCTGCATGGCGACATGTCGCTGAACGTGCGCATCGGTGGCGAGGACAGCGGAACCGAGCTGGAAGCCTTGCTGGTCGACGGGGCGGGCGACGCCGAGACGGTGCTGGTCGATCACGAGCAGACCGAGCGGCGTGCCAGCGCCTTGCGTGTTGCGCTCGGTGGGCTTGCGGCGCGGGAACGTCGCGTCTTCGAGGCGCGGCGGCTGACGGAATGCCCCGTCACGCTCGATCGGCTGGCCCACGAACTCTCCATATCCAGCGAACGTGTCAGGCAGATCGAGATGCGCGCCTTTGCCAAGGTCAAGCGCGCCGTGATGCTTGCCGTGCAGGATGCGCCACGGGGCACCGCATGCAGCGTCTGAATTCGTTTTCATTTGAACGCAGGTCCGGCCGCTCTCATCTGTCCGACGATCCCGCGTAACTCCCTCCAGGCAGACCCCCATGGGAATTGTTCGCTTCGCGCTACGGCTTCCGCACACATTCTATGTGCTTGCTGCGCTGATCCTGTTCCTCGGCGGGATCGCAATCCGGTCGATGCCGACGGATATTTTCCCGGAGATCCGGATCCCCGTGGTCACCGTGATCTGGAGCTACACCGGCCTGTCCACGCCGGAGATGGAGCAGCGCGTCAGCACCTACAGCCAGTATTCGATCAGCGCCAATGTCAGTGGCATCAAGAATATCGAAGCGCAGACCCTCAACGGCCTCTCGATTCAGAAAATCTACTTCCAGCCGGACGTCAATCTCGATCTCGCGATCTCGCAGATCGTCTCGGGGACCAATGCCATCCGCGCCCTGATGCCGCCGGGGATCCAGCCGCCGATCATCGTGCAGTTCAATGCCTCGAGCGTCCCGGTGCTCCAGCTCAGTCTCCAGTCGAACAGCCTGAACGAGCAGCAGCTCTACGATTTCGGCATTTACCGCGTCCGCCAGCAGCTGGCTCCGGTTCCGGGCGTGACCCTGCCCACGCCTGCCGGCGGCAAATACCGCCAGATCATGGTCGACATCGATCCGAACAAGCTCCTGTCGCGCGGATTGACGCCGCTCGACATCGTCAATGCGGTGAACACCCAGAACCTGACGCTGCCGACCGGCACGACCAAGATCGGCGACACCCAGTACACCGTTCGAACCAATGCGACGCCAGCCACGATCCAGGATCTCAACATGATCCCCGTCAAGTTCGTGAACGGGGCCACGATCTTCCTGAAGGACGTCGCCCAGGTCCGCGACGGGGCCCAGGTCCAGCAGAACATCGTGCGCGAGGACGGCCACCGCGCCGTCCTGCTCAGCATCATCAAGAACGGAAATGCCTCCACGCTCGCTGTCGTCAACGGCGTCAAGGCGGCGTTGACGTCTATCCGCGCGGCGGCTCCGGCGGGGCTGAAGATCAACGAGCTGTTCGACCAGTCGATATTCGTGACCCATTCGGTCAATGGCGTGCTGCGCGAAGGTGCGATCGCCGCCGGCCTGACCGCGCTGATGATCTTGGTGTTTCTGGGATCGTGGCGGTCGACGCTGGTCGTCCTGATCTCGATCCCGCTGGCGATGCTGTCTTCGCTGATCGTGCTGTATTTCCTCGGCGAGACCCTCAACACAATGACGCTCGGCGGGCTCGCCCTCGCGGTCGGTATCCTCGTCGACGATTCGACGGTGACGATCGAGAACACGCACCGGCTCTGGACCGAGGAAGGCATGCCGTTGCCCGAGGCGACCCTGCACGGAGCCGCTGAAATCGCCATCCCGACGCTGGTCTCGACGCTCGCGATCAGTTGCGTGTTCACCTCGGTCGTGTTCCTGGAGGGCCCGGCCAAATACCTCTTCACGCCGCTCGGCCTGGCGGTGGTGTTCGCGATGTTGGCGTCCTACGGGCTGTCGCGAACGCTCACGCCGATCACCATCGGCCTGCTGCTGAAGGGCGAACGGCGTCATGGCGAGAGCGCGCGCCCGTCAGGCATCTTTGCGCGCGCCTCCGCTGCGTTCGAGCGCGGGTTCGAGCACCTGCGCGAGGGCTATTCCGATCTCCTGCAAAAGTTGTTGCGGCGTCGTGCCGTCGTGCCCGTCGTCGCCGTGCTTGTGCTGGCGCTCGGAGCCACCATGTTCGCCTATGTCGGCAGGGATTTTTATCCCGTCATCGACGGCGGCCAGATCCAGCTCCATGTTCGCGCGCCAGCGGGTACGCGGATCGAGCGTACGGAAGCGATCTTTCAGGCGGTCGAGGACAAGGTCCGCGAGGTCATTCCGGAAGGCGACCGGGCGTTGATCGTCGACAATATCGGTCTTCCGGCGCGGGCCTACAATCTCGCATTCACCGACGGCTCGACGATCGGAGTGAATGACGGCACCATTCTGGTATCGCTGAAGGATGGGCACAAGCCGACGGCGGATTACGTCAGGAAGTTGCGGCAGGTGCTGCCAGCGGCGTTCCCGGAGGACACCTTTTATTTCCAGGCGGCCGATATCGTCACGCAGATCCTGAACTTCGGGCTTCCCGCGCAGATCGATGTCCGCACGGTCGGTTACGGCAGCAACAATCTGGCCGTGGCCAAGGAGCTGCAGAAGAGCCTCGCGGCGATCCCCGGCGTGGTCGATGCGCATCTGCAGCAGGAGGTCGATGCTCCCGCGTTCTACGCCGACATCGACCGCACCCGCGCCGCACAGCTCGGCCTCAATGCGAGCACGGTGGCGACCAATATCAATGTCAGCCTCAGCTCGTCCGCGCAGGTCTCGCCGAATTTCTGGACGGACCCGACGTCAGGCATCCCCTATTACCTTGCGGTGCAGACACCCGAATACAGGGCTGATTCGCTGAACGCCTTGGGCAACACGCCAGTGTCGGCCTCGGCTGCCGCAAGCGGTCAGACGGTGCCGGGCTTGCTCAGCAATGTCGCGACGTTCAAGCGGGGGACCGTTCCCACCAATTCGAACCAGGCCAATGTCCAGCCGGTGTTCGACGTCTATGCGAGTGTCCAGGGCCGCGATCTCGGCAGCGTAGCGGCCGATATCGAGAAGGTGACGTCAGCCCTGCAGAAGCAGCTCCAGCCAGGCAATTCGATCCAGGTTCTGGGACAGATCCAGAGCATGCATCAGTCGTTCCGCGATCTCGGGATGGGACTGCTGTTCGCCGCTATCCTGGTCTACCTGCTGATGGTCGTGAACTATCAGAATTTTGGCGATCCCTTCGTCGTCATCCTGGCGCTGCCGGCGACATTTTGCGGCATCGTGACGATGCTGTTCATTACCGGGACGACGCTGAACGTGCCATCGCTGATGGGAGCCATCATGGCGATCGGCGTTGCCTCGGCAAATTCCATCCTGCTCGTGACCTTCGCGCGTGACGAGCAGTTGAAGGGGCATTCCGCGTTCCAGGCGGCGCTGAGCGCAGGCCGTACGAGGATCCGGCCCGTCCTGATGACCGCGGCCGCGATGATCGTGGGCATGATCCCGATGGCGATCGGCGGTCCGGGCGAGGAGCAGAACGCGGCGCTCGCGCGGGCGGTCATCGGCGGGCTGCTGTTCGCAACCCCGACCACCCTGCTGATCGTGCCGTATCTCTTCGCCATGCTGCGCAAGAGCAACGATGGCAAGCCTCGGCACGGCGTATTTGAGGAGCAACCGGAATGAGCGACGTTCGCGCAAGAACCGATGACGACGGTGCGAGAGATCGCCCCGGGGCGGAAAACCTCCGGGTTGTGGAGCTGCCGAGCAAGGGCGCACGATCCGGACGCCCTTATGGTGGGGCGCTGCTGGGCGGAAGCCTGCTCCTGCTGCTTGCGGGCGGTCTCGGCATCGGCGGCTGGCGGCACTACGAGGTTGCGCGTCAGGTGGCCGCCGTGGCCGAACAGGTTCGGACCAACATTCCGGAAATTCGGGTGGCGACGGTCAAGCCCAGCGGCGACATCATGAAGGTCAGCCTGCCAGCGACGACGACTGCATTCGAGGCGGCCAACATCTTCGCGCGGACCAGCGGCTACATCGAGAAGCGCCACGTCGATATCGGCGATCGCGTGAAGAAGGGCGATCTCCTCGCGGAAATCACCGCTCCCGAGCTGGATCAGCAGATCGCGCAGGCGCAGGCGACGCTCGCCCAGGACCAGGCTGCGCTTCAGCAGGCGCAAGCCAGCCGGGAGCTGGCCGACGTCACCAACTCGCGCGACAGCAATCTTGTCAAGCAAGGCTGGTTAACGGCACAGCAGGGCGACAACGACCGTCTCACCCTGCGCGCGCAGCAGGGGGCTGTGGGCGTCGCCCAGTCGAACATCACGGCGCAGGAGGCGCAGATTCGCGTTCTCCAGCAAGAGAAGTCCTACCAGCGTGTGGTGGCGCCGTTCGATGGCGTGGTCACGCAGCGGAACGTGGACAATGGCAGCTTGGTGCAAGCCGGCTCCACCTTCATGTTCACGATGATGCATTCCGATGTGGTCCGAACTCAGGTCTTCGTACCGCAGGACGAGGCTTTCGGAGTTGCCCCGGGCGTCGATGCGGACATCCGCGTTCCCGAGATTCCGGGGCGGACGTTTGCGGGCAAGGTCACGCGGATCGCAACCGCGCTGCAGCCGGGGAGCCGAACGCTGCTGACCGAGATCGACGTGCCCAATCCAGATGGTCTGCTCAGTCCCGGCATCTATTGCACCGTCGAGTTATCGATACCGCGCAAGACGCCATCAATGACGATCCCGTCCGACGCGCTCGTCTTCGATCAGAATGGCCTCCACGTCGCGGTCGTGCGGAACGGCACGGTCCACTTACAGCAGGTCTCGATCTCCAGGGATTTCGGCACCACGGTGGAAGTGCGCGACGGCGTGCAGCCCGGCGATCAGGTCGTGCTCAATCCTGCGGTCACGCTGGCAGAAGGCAGCAAGGTCACCGTTCGCAAGCTTGAGACGAGCTAGGGACACGAGAGATGATACGGTTCGCGTTTGCAATGATGGTCGCTTTCCTGCTCGGCTTCTCTCCGGGCCAGGCACAAATCGCAACGACCGGCAGCACCGCAATGGATCTGCCGACGGTGCCGGGCGCGATCGTGATCTCGCCGCTCAACAGTCCGGGGCCGTTTTCCGCAACGACTGTGCCGGGTGCTCCGGATACGACGCTGGCGCCCGTTCCGCTGGCGTCGGATCCGGTGACGCCGGGGACAGTGGTCATCTGCGCGCCGCCATCGTCATCGCTGTCGCCGGTGCCGGCGACTCCAGCTGTATCGCCCACGGGTCTTTCGCCTCCGGGCATCGCGGCTCCGATCCTGCCGCTCACGGGACAGAGCGGTAGCTCCATCGGGACGATTCCCGCGGCCGCTCCGGCGGGAACAGGTGCAACAGTGGCCTGCAGTTCAACGCCGGGAGGACAGGTGACCAGCGCTGCGTCTCTGCCGCTTTCGATTTCGCAAGTGCCTGCAAGCCCCGCGCCCGGCACGATCCCGGCGGACGCCAGCAACGCCGGCGGCACGGGCATCGACCCGAACGCCACCGTCGTGCCGAGCCCTAACAGCTCGGCTTGCGCTGAAGGGGTCTCTATGAACCTGGCGGAGCCCGCGACGGTGGTGCCGGCGAACGCCTCAGGCGCTGCGCCGACGCCGGGCGTATCGCCGATCCTGCCGCCGGGATGCTGAGGTGGACTTGCAGGGCTTCCGTGTCACCGCATTCGCCAGTCATATTGCCGGGCGCAACTTGCGGACTTCGGCATCCGGGGGAAGCACGCTTCCACCATCCCTATATTTCCAGTCTACCATGACGGCCTTGTTGCCCCTGACCGCGGTGCGACCGACGAATGTTCCCATCGTGCTTTGATGATCGATCGAACGCCAAATTGCCGGTCCAAACGGTGTATCGAAGCTGACATTGCCAAACCCATCCGCCATCGTTTCGGTATCGAGGCTCCCGAGCCGCTCGATCGGAGCCACGATGGAGCTGATCATGGCGTGACCGACCACGGAGCCCATGGTGGGAGCCTCGCCATATCGCGAGGAATACGCCGATGCGAATGAACTGTTGGCGCGGTCCAGGATCTCGGTCACGGGATAGCCGGTCACGATCCAACCTGTCGGCGCGTCCTCTCCGAGCGGATGGAGATATTCGGGTTCGCCTGTCGTGAACGACACGACATCTCGTCCTTCGAACAGGCCGCGATCCTTTCCCTGCCGGACGAATTTGGTGAGATCGGGCCCGAAGGTGATATTGAGGATCGCCTCGGGATTCTGCTGTGCGAGCGCGTTCACGACCACGCCGGCATCGATGGCAGCCAGCGGCGGCCATTGACTGCCAACGAACGCGACATCGGGGCGACGTTGGCGGAGAAGCTGCATGAACCACCTTACGGCCGACTGCCCGTACTCGTAGTTCGGAGCGATTGTCGCCCATCGTGTCGCCTTGAGTTGAGCGGCCTCCTCAACCAGCATCGCTGCCAGCATGTAGGTCGAGGGGCGGAGCCTGTAGCAATATCGATGTCCCCGCTCCCAGACGAGGGCATCCGTGAGCGGCTCGCTCGCCACGAACAAGACCCGGTTCTGCCGGGCGAAGTCGCTGATCGCGAGGCCGACATTCGACAGATATGCGCCAGCCAGCAGATCGACGTCGTTCCTGCGCACGAGCTCCTCTGCCGCGCGGATCGCGACGCTGGGTTTGCCTTCGTCGTCCCGGCTGACGACCTGCAGCTCGCGACCGAGAAGGCCGCCTTTGGCGTTGACCTGCTCGACCGCCAACTGCCAGCCGCGACGATAGGGCAGGGTGAACGCGGGGGCGCTGCTATAGGAGTTGATCTCGCCGATCCTGATCGGTCCCGTGCCCTGCGCACGGATGATGCCGGGCGAAAACACCGAAGCGCCGATGCCGCCCAAAATCTGTCGTCGAGAGACGTTCATCACGCAAGGTCCGGAAGATGGAGTGAAGGGCAGTGTCGGCCGAAAGGCATCGCAACCTAATGGCAGGTGCAGGATGGGAGCCGGTCGCCGTCGGATGTCGAAAGCGAGATGCCCGGTATTTCAGCCAGAGTGCGGGCAAAGGCGAGTGCGGGAAGGTCAATCTCCTGATCGAACAGCGCGCTCACCGGGCCCACAAGATCAAGGGCCGTCTGCTGACGGTTCGATTTCGCCATGATCCCTGCCCACGCAGCCGCAACTTTCAACTCGTAGAAGCGGCATTGCTGGTCCCTGGCGATGGACAGTCCCTCGGCGAACAGCACCTCGGCTCGCGAAAGATCGGATGGTCCGTTGGCCAGGAGAATCTCGGCCTTGATCCGCAATAGGTCCGCAAGGCACCACAATTGCCGGCCTTGCCGCGACATCGACAAGGCCTCTTCCACCGCGGCCAGGGCCTGCGCAGCCTCACCGATCGCGAGCAGGCCTTCGGCGAGCGATCCGAGAAACTCGGGATTGCGCATCAGCCAGCCGTTCTCGGTCCGCGCCTTCAGGCCGCTGCGCAGCAGCGCTATTCCGTCGTGATGCTTGCCTTGCAGAACCAGCAATTGTCCCTTCAGGCAGGACGTCCAGCTGGTCCAGAAAGCTATTCCCTCGCGCGTGACGAGTTCGAGAAGGGAGGATATCGCCTGATCGGCGGCGGCAAGATCATGCGTCATCAGCGCGATCGGGCAGACGGCATTGCGGAGTGCATAGGCGATCGCAAGCTTGTCCTTCTCGCGCCGGGCCTCCTCGAGGCACTCGGCGGCCAGAGATCTGCTCTGGGTGATCCTGCCCTGCAGCAGCAGGACGCGCGCCAACATCGCCTTGGCGAGGACACTCTGGTTCAGCAAAAACCACATCTGGTTCGCACCGCCGTTCAATCCGTGAGCCGAATGGTCCAGGGACAGCGTCAGCTCGCGTCGTGCATCCTCCTGCATTCCAAAGAAATGCGTGGCAGCGCCGATCAGGCGACGACCTACCGCCTCGTTGGCGGGATTTCCGGTGCGCAGCGCGATCTCGAGGTAGCGCTCGCCGACCTCCCTGGCCGCGGCATATTGGCCCGAGTTTAGGTTATAGCTCCACAACGTCCAGACCGCCTTGAGCTGAAGCTCGAGGTCGGACAATTCCTCAGCGAGCGCGAGACCGATGCTCAGCGCCGCCTTCATGCGATCCGCTGTTCCCGCCGTGTTGAGAAGCGCGAAACCCAACGCGACATAGAGCTGCGCCTTGAGCTTCGGAACGCAGGTGAACCCGGGACTGAAATGCGCAAGCGCGTGCTCGATCCGCGTCGAGCATTCCACGAAGGACAGCAACTGCATCCATACCGGAACGAATCCGGCCGTCAGTTCGATTCCAAGCGCGGTCTCTCCACCGGGCGAGAACGCCCAGTCGAGCGCGGCGTGCACGTTGCCGATCTCCTGAGCGAAACGGGAGATGTCGTCGGGAGCGGGAGAGGCATCGCCGAGCGGTGCGATGATCTGCCTGAGAAAGCCGGCCTGCCGCCTTGCCGCCCGTTCGACGAGGCCTGCCTCTGCGAGCTTCTCCAGCGCATAAGCGCGGGTGCTCTCCAGGAGCCGCCATCGTCCCTCGAATGAGGGGTCCAGCGACACCAGCGATTTCCCGACCAGATTGAACAGGGTTTCGATGACGTCCGACCGCGACAGAGTGTCTTCCATCATCGCACTGGCCGCATCGAGCGTGAAACCGGCCGGAAACACCGCGAGTTGGCAAAGCAGGTTCTGCTCTGCCGGGGCCAAAAGGTCATAGCTCCAGTCCAGGGTGGCCCGCAGGGTCTGGTGTCGCGGCAACTGGTCGCGGCGGCCGCCGCTCAGGAGCTCGAAGCGCTTGTCGAGACGGAGCAGTACGGTATCGACCCCGAGATTGGCGGCCCGGGCCGCGGCAAACTCCAACGCGAGCGGAATGCCGTCGAGGCGGCGACAGATGGCGGCGATCTTCCGGAGTTCCTCCGCGCCCGCAACGAAACCTGCACGCAGGGCCTGCGTTCGCGCGACGAACAGCTGCACTGCGCTTGCCCGCAGCAGCAAGTCGGGATCGTGCATCTCGGGATCAGGAACCGACAGCGCCGGAATGGCCGCAACATATTCGCCGTCGATGCGGAGGCCTTCGCGGCTGGTCGCGAGAACGGTGACGTTCGGACAATAGCGAAGCACTGCACTGGCGATCTGCGCGGCTACTTCGATCACATGTTCGCAATTGTCCAGGACAAGAAGCAGACGGCGCGTTCCGATGGCCTGCGCAATGCTTGCGGCCGAGGCTTCCTTGTCGCTCGAGGCGAGCTTGAGTGCACGGGCGCATGCGGATGCCGCAAGTGCCGCATCCTGCAGGGTCGCAAGTTCGACCAGCGCCACGGAATCGTTGAACGCGGGCGCGACGCTGCGCGCCAGCTCGATTGCCAGCTTCGTCTTTCCGATGCCGCCGGGTCCGACGAGGGTCACTGCCCGATAGGCCGAAAGCACATCGACCAATTGGCTCATGCAATCCTCGCGACCGATAAGAGGCGCACGGATACTCGGCAGGTTGCTTGAAAAGGGCACGTCGGCCGCAATCGTTACCGGCGCGGCCGCAGGGTGCTCCAGATGCCCGCTTCGCCAACTCCCGGCGAGCGTATAGCCGCGGCCCGAAACGGTCTTGAGGAGATTGCGATCCTCGCCGAGTGCCTTGCGGACGGCCGAGATATGGACCTGAAGCGTGTTGTCTTCGACGGTCAGGCCCGACCAGACGCTTCCGATCAGATCATCCTTGGTGACCAGGAGACCCGCGGAGCCGACCAGCCTCTCGAGAACCTCGAACGCGCGGCTTCCGATCGGCACCGTGACGTCGTTGTGCCTCAACTCTCTTCGTTGGCAATCGATATGCCATTGTTCGAAAGAGTAGGTGCGATCAACCGACATAAGGGGGCCCGTGATTCAATTCCGCCGTCGTGATCCGGGGGAAATCACGAGCCCGCCCCTTGAGGTCACCGATCCCTGGCATGGATTTGAAAGCGTCAATGCGGTTGGGTCTCCTACAGGGGAGATCGTCAGCGTGTCAAGAAGGCCCGCTCAGTCGCCGGGGCTTCGTTCATTATCAATGCTGACACCCGACACGTTGGTGATCGATACACGAATTCGTGACGACGTTCGGGCGCGTGTCAGAATGGAAAGGGTCCCTCGGAGGGAACCTGATGCCATCAAAGGAAGCATCATTTACTCGGCATCGCCGAGAATCGTCAGCGCAAGAACTCCGGAGCCCAAATGCTTCCAGGAGACGTGCACCAGTCGCAAGAACGGCGGCCTGGTCGTGAGCCGCCGTCCTTCCTTCCGCCGAGAGGTCAAAATCCGGAACGTTGAGGCGATCAACTTCCGGTCGGCGTCAACCGGACTTGCTCCGGTTCGCGAACTCAATAGCCCGAGGTGGGCTCGCAGGGCGGCCGGCGCCAGGGGGCGGTCGCGTACGCACCGACGTCGGGAGCACGGGCGCAGCCGCGCTTGGCGGAGGCCGGCACGCGCTGAGCCGACGCATAAGCCTCGACATTGGTACGCTTCGCGTTGCCTTCGCGGGCCATCGCGGGGGAGACAATCATGGCCGCGACAACGAATCCGGCCGACAAGAACTTCAGTGTCGTCATCGAACATCTCCTTGAGAAAGCGACGCCAAGAACGCCTCGGCCCGCACCTGAGACATGTGCATGCGTGCGCCGGATCCGCAGTATCGATCGAACGAACATTTTCCTCTTTGCACGAAGCCGTCGCGGTGCGTTGAATTCATACATCGACGGCTCATCCGACAGGAGGTTCGCGCGCTAGTTTGGTGAGGACGTCGCCTGGTCAGTGCGTCCATCCAGCAGTGGGCCAAACCATTCCCATCTTTCGCCGGTGAAGCGCATCATCCGGAGCTGCTCGATCGGACGAAAGTCCCTCGGTGATGTCTTTATGCGAACACCGGGAATGTAGGCTTCGAGGTCGAGATCGAGATCGGTGGCCACGCGCATGATCCTTTCGTGCGTGAGATCGTCGCCGCAACGCCTGATCACCTCCACGAGTGCACTCGACATGTTGAAGGCCACCAGCGGCCCGCTCTCCGATCGATCTGCCTCCGGATAGTATTTCGCCATGAACGCGCGAAAATGCTGCATGCCCGGATGGCTGTCCCACTGCGGATCAGTCACGTCCATCTGATACCCCGCGCTGAGAATTCCTTTCGCATTGTCCAGTCCGGCGGGCTTCAGCACCGCGCCGACCGAGACCGAGACGTTCGTCACGATGTGGATGGGATGCCAGTCCAGTTCGGCGAGCGTCCTGATCGCCTGCGCGGCGAATTTGGGTGTTGCGATGTCGATGAATATGTCGGGCGCAGCGGCCTTGATCGCGGCGACCTCGGAGTCGATCGTCGGGGTGCTGACCTCATATGATTGGCTGGCAATCACCATTTGCGCGTACTGGTCCTGCAGCACGTCCTTCAGGCCGAGCAGATAGTCGCGTCCAAAGTCGTCGTTCTGGTACAGGATACCGATCCTTGCCCCCGGATGGTGCCGCAGAATGTAGTCCGCATAGATGCGTGCTTCGGTTCGGTAGCTCGGTTGCCAGCCGATGGTCCACGGAAAGTGCTCGGGATCCGCCCAGCGCGATGCTCCGGTGATAACGAACAATTGCGGCACATGCCGGCTATTCATGTATTTCTGGATCGCTGCGTTGCTGACCGTGCCGAACGGAGCGAAGATCGCAAGCACCTCGTCGTCCTCGACGAGCCGTCGCGCTTGCTCGACCGCTTTGGATGGACTGTAGGCGTCGTCGTATGAAATGAAATTGATCTTCCGGCCGTTGATCCCGCCATTGTCGTTGACCATGCGGAAATACGCGCTCATCGTCCTGCCGATGATGCCGTAAGCAGATGCCGGGCCACTGTAGGGCATGATGTTGCCGATCCGGATCTCGGTGTCGCTTGCGCCGGGATCATATCGTGGCTCCGCGGAAGCGCTGCCGACTGCAAGCGCAGCGCAGGAGATGAAGAGCTTTCCCAGGCGCCACGCGTTGCCCGAAATCGAATAACCAGTCCTGCCTGCGATCAAGCGATGCCTCCATGGCGCTGCCGGTCTTTGCACATGCCAACCCTGACGAGGCGTGGCTCGGCCGCGCCCGCTCGAGGCGGCGGACGAGCGCGTGCAGCAGTCGGCGTAGCGACTATAGCGCGGACGGCGCTGCGCGCCCGGTTGCGGATGCTGAAGAACTGTTAAGTTTCGCAGTTTTTGGGTCGGCTATCCGAATCGATGCAATCGGCCCTGCCGCGAAGCCGGCAGGGTGCGCCGCATGGCGCGGTCGCACTCCCGGATTACGGGCACCATCATCCGCACCTGCAGAAAGCAGAATACTGGATTGTGGTATCTCGTCATCGATGCCAGTTGTGGTCGCGAAATTGGCCTATGCCGAAGACGGGCGCGGCACCGCCCGGCCGTTCGAGACCCATTCGCCCGGCGGGCGTCAGTGCGCCGCCATTCAGCACGTCGCGATCGGGGTACATCGATGCAAAGGCTGCCGGCTCCTGATCAGCGAAAGACCAGGCTGCGGACGCCGACGATATCGTTGCCGTTGAGAGTAGCGCCGCTGCGATTAGAATCTTGAATACACTCATAGCGATTCTCCATTGTTTGCTCCGTGCGGAGAGTCGCTTGGCGATGATCGCTGCTCGGCTGGTGGCGTTTCCGAAGTTTTTTTGATGAAAATGATCTAGGTCGTCGGAGCGGAAAGTCCCGGTGGATCTGCATCACTCCTGCGGGAAGAGTCTGTCACGATTGTCAGGATTCTCGCGCGTTTGTGCGTAGTCAAACGCGTCCGGTGTCCGTTTCTGGGAGGCGGATAGTTTGAATACCTGGAGTGTGAGCAATGAAATCATTTGCTGTTGTTTGCGTCCTCGCCTGCGTTGCGCTTTCGGGCACCGCGTCCGCCCGCGGCGGCATGGGATCGCATATGTCGATGGAGAGCGGCGGTGCGCTCGGGACGAGCGCCGCCGCGCCGGGCACGAACTCGCTGGGCACTGCGCTTTCGTCGTCCGACGGCGGTGGTCACGCGATGAAGGGGCCGTTGCTTGGCACAGACCAGACCATCGACAAGGAAGATGCCCGGCTTGAGAAGATGCTGGAAGGATCGATCTGCCGCGGCTGCTGAACGGCGCGCATTGCGAGACAGGGGCCGGCGGCCGCGCCGCCCGGCTACCTGTGTCTTTCGACGGGGTTGGTGCTAAGCTGGACTGAAAATGACGAAACCGCTTGGGGCTGTCCCAATGATGGCTGAGCCGGGCCAGCGTCCCGTCTACATTTGCGCGGAATGGGAAATCGATCTTGCCAGACGCGAATTGCGCTCGAACGGCGAACTCGTTCCGTTGGGGGGGCGTGCCTTTGAGATTCTTGCGGAATTGGTTCAGGCGCAGGGCCAGCTCGTCACCAGGGACGACCTGAAGGAGCGGGTCTGGCGGGGCGTCTTTGTCGAGGAGAGTGCACTTCGCGTGCATATCGCTGCGATCCGAAAGGCGCTCGGTTCCGACCGCGACATGTTGTCAACCAGCGTTGGCCGCGGTTATCGTTTGCTGGGAGCATGGCGGGTTCAGCATACGGACACCCCGCTACAATCTGCCGCAACCGGCCTGCTGCCGTCGATCAACATTCCCAGCGCATCATTCGATCTCATCGGCCGAACGGCTGCGATCGCACATTTGTGGCGGCTCCTGTCGGCCTATCGCATCGTGAGCCTGGTCGGGCCTGGCGGCATCGGAAAGACGTCGCTCGCGCTAGAGGTCGCCAGAACGCCGCCGCCCGGCTTTGTGGCTGACCGGTTGCTGGTCGAGCTGGCCCCACTGTCCGATCCGAAGCTCGTCTGCTCGGTCATCGCCAGTGTCCTCGGCACCAAGCTCGAGGGCGAGGAGATCTCGCCTGATGCCATCGCGCGCGCGATCGGCTCTCGGCCATTGCTGCTCATTCTCGACAATTGCGAACATGTCATCGACCCCGTGGCGCAGGTGGCCGAGTTGGTTGTCAGCCACTGTGCGGGGACGGTCATTGTTGCGACAAGCCGGGAGGCGCTGCGTATCGAGGGGGAACATGTCTACCGCGTGCCTCCTCTGGGCGTACCGCCTGAAACCTGGCACGAGCCCACTGACGCTTCCGCGTATAGCGCAGTGGAATTGTTCACGAGCAGAGCGAAGGCGCTGGGTTCGAGTTTTGTACCCGACGAGGAGAACATCGGCGCTATCGCATCCATCTGCCGCCGGCTCGACGGCATTCCGCTGGCGATCGAGTTTGCGGCGGCGCGCGCAGTCATGCTTAGCCCGCCGAAGATCGCGTCACTTCTCGATGACAGGTTCAAATTCCTGACGACCGGCCGGCGCACGGCGTTGCCGCGGCAGCAAACGCTACGCGCAACGCTCGACTGGAGCTACGACCTCTTGCCGGACGACGAGGCGTGGCTGCTCCGGCAGCTCGGCATATTCGCCGGCGAGTTCCAGCTCGATGCAGTGATTGCTGTTGCTGGCGAGAACATCGGCGATGTGACCGGCCAGCTTGCCAGGCTGGTGGCAAAGTCGCTCGTTCTCGCGGATATTTGCGGCGACAGCCCGCATTATCGTCTGCTGGATACGACGCGTGCCTATGCATTGGAGAAGCTGCGTGCCGGCGGAGAACATCCCGGCGCAGCCTACCGCCAGGCGAAATACTACTGCGGATTCTTTGCCAGCGCCGAAGCCGACAGCGAAGTGAGGCCGCAGGCGGAGTGGCTCACCCTCTATGGCCGACACATCGACAACGTGCGAACTAGTCTCGATTGGGCCTTCTCCCCCGGCGGGGACTCGCAAGTCGGGGCCGCCCTGACGGCGGCCGCGGTCCCGCTCTGGGTGCAATTGTCGCTGCTCGCCGAATGCCGCGAGCGGACCGAACTCGCTTTGGCGCGCCTCGATCCGTCGGCTGCAAACGCGCCGCGACTTCGGATGCAGCTGTCGGCCGCGCGCGGCTGGTCACTGATGTACGGTGTTGGCAGGGCCCGGGAGGCCGGTCCCGCCTGGGCTGCGACCCTACAGCTTGCCGAGCAGCTCGGTGACAGGGATTACCTGCTGCGCGCGCTGTGGGGGCTCTGCATCGATCAGTTCAATAACGGCGAATTCCACAAGGCGCTTGAATTTGCTAATCGCTTCGCGGAGGTCGTGGCCGATTCCGGCAATCCCGTCGATCGCATGATGGCCGACCGCCTTCTCGCAACCACGCTGCATTATCGCGGCGACCAGCGGCTCGCCTATCATCATATCGGCCGAACCCTGTCGCGGCTCTCGGAACTTGCGGCAAAGCCGCAGGTCATTCGTTTCCGGTTCGACCTGCGGGTCTCGACGCGCTATTTCCAGGCGCGGATCCTGTGGTTGCTCGGCCTCGCGGATCAGGCCTTGAGCGTCGTCGAGCACAACGTCGAGGAAGGCCGGACCAGTGGTCACGCACTCACGTTTTGCAGCGTCCTCGGCCAGGGTGCCTGCCCGATTGCGTTCCTGGCCGGCGATCTCGACGCCGCCGAGCGCTATTGTACGATGCTGCTCGAACACACCGAGCGACATCCGATCCGCCTGTGGAATCTGTGGGCGCGCGCCTTCAGAGGAATGCTGATCTCGCGCCGGGGTGACCTCGCGACCGGATTGCCCCTGCTGCGCAAGACGTTTGAGCTCGCGGGCGAGGCGCGCCACCTGCCGCGCTTTCTGCTTCCCCTCGGTGAACTCGCGGTATGTCTCGGCGACGCCGGCGAGGTATCGCAAGGCCTTGCGACCGCCGACGAGGCGCTCGCGCGATGCGAGGCCAGGGACGAGGGGTGGTACGTCGCCGAACTCTGGCGCATCAAGGGCGAATTGCTGCTGCTTCCCGGCGAGCACCGCTCGGCGATCGCCGCCGCGCAGGCCTTCGACAGGGCATTCGAGGTGGCGCGGAGCCAGGGCGCCTTGGCTTGGGAGCTGAGAACGGCGATCAGTGTGGCACGATTGAAAGTGAGCGAGGGGCATCCGGCCGATGCACGCCGTGTTCTCGCGTCCGCATACGGCAAGTTCACTGAAGGTTTCGAGACGGCGGACCTCCGCGACGCGCGTGCAATGCTGGCGAAGCTCGGATCGTAGGTCCTAGATGCCCCGGGAGCGGCATCCGATTCAACCAATCGGATGCCGGTGCAGCCTCGGCGAGCACCGCATCGGTCGGGGCAAAGGGCGCTTATGGATTAGGAGAGGGTCATTTGGCCGCAGACGCGTACGGGCGCGCCGGATTCAGCTCGGCAAGCAACGCTCTCGCCATCTTGAGGCTGCGCGTATCGAAGCCCTCGGTAAATCGCAGATAGACGGACGCAAGCATATCGTGCGCCTCCTGGCAGCGACCGCCTCGCTGCCATAGTCTCGCAAACCCGATCGCCGCGCGAAGCTCATAGCCCAGCGCTCCTTGATGACGAGCGAGGTCGAGCGCCTGCACGAAGGTCATCTCCGCCTGCGAAAGATCCGGATTGCTCTTGTGCATCAGCGCTTCAGCCCTTGCGCGCAGCATGTCGGGCATCTCCATCATGAAGTTGCAGTGCCGGGCCTGGACAATCGCCTGATCAATGGTGTCGAGGGCTTCGTCACCGTGACCTGTAGCCGACAAGGCATCGGCGAGGGACATGCGCAACCCTGCGACCGCACCGAAGCTCTGGCTCTGTAGCTTGTCGATCGAGCCTTTCAGCATAGCGAGCCCGATGCCGGTCTCGCTTCGGGCCAGCAGCGTAATCCCCTTCATCGCCTCGCCGACCATCTGGAGAATGGCGAGGTTGTGCCTTCGAGCCTCCACGACGAGCCTGTCGATGTGTTCTTCGCAATCCGCCAGATCGCCATTCCAGAAGAAGACGTCGAATGCCCATGCTAACGCTCGGCAGAACATGACCGGATGGTTCGTCGCGATCACGTCGGAGATCGCCCGGCGCACCATTTGCGCTGCTTGATCCGGATATCCCTGAAGCCAGAGGACGCGCGCAAGGGTGATTTGAGCGCGTTTAGGGTATTCGAGGGTGAGGCCGCTAAGGATGTCCCCATCCATGCCCGGATGACGCAACGCCGCTTCGATGTATGAGCGGGACTCAACGAACCTGCCGAGATATTGGTAGGAGATGCTGAGCAACACGCGCATGCGCGCGACGGCAATGGGATCGTTGCTGGTCAGCGCAACGGCTTCGCCGCGTTTGGCGGTGGCCAGTACCTCATCATATCTGCCGACGAACAATTGCAGCAGGTGCAACTGGTCGATCAAACGGATCTGCCCTTGCACGTCGCCGATCTTCTCGGTCAGTTCAAGCGCCCGGTTGAGATGATTAACGCCCACTCCGTCGAGCCGTCCCGTGAGCATGCGGGCGGCGCCCAGCGCAGTGTGAAGGACGAGACCCTGCCTGATGCTTCCATTGGTTTCATCCAGTGCTTCGATGGCGCGAGTGACCCAGAGTTCGCATTCCGCCAGGAGCGACAGCTTGAAAAACAGCGGAATCGATGCCGCAGCGAGCGCCACGCCGATTTTGCGGTCTCCCTGATCGGAGAAGCACCACGTCAGCGCGGCGCGGACGTTACCGAGCTCCTCGGCAACCGCCGAAAGGTCTCGGTTCGCTTCGCTCCCGATCCTTTCAAGGAGACCGCGAAAGTAGCAGGCGTGACGTCGCGAGATCGCGCCAGCGTCCCCGCTGGCGACAAGTTTCTCTTGCGCGTACGCCCGGGTCGAGTCGGCAAGGCGGTAGCGGGTTGGTTGCGAGCCGGTGTTCAGTGTAAGCATCGACTTGGCAACGAGGCCGTCGATGATCGCCAGGATCGTGTCGTCGTCCTCCGTGGCCGCGGCAATCGATCGGGCGGCGTCCAGGGTCATGCCGCCGACGAACACCGACAGCCGGCCGAGAATCACGCGCTCCGGTTCGGATAGAAGATTGTAGCTCCATTCGATGGTTGCGCGCAGCGTCCGGTGTCGGGGCAGTGCCGTGCGTCGCCCCTCCCACAGCAAATTGAGGTGCTGATCGAGGAGCTGGACCATCGCCCTCGCGCCGTATGCGCCCACATGGCCGGCGGTGAGTTCGATGGCAAGCGGGATGCCGTCGAGCCGACGGCAGAGGTTGCCGACGTCCGGGGCGTTCGCATCCGTCAGCGTGAACTCGCCGCCTCCTGCAGTCGCACGCTCCACGAAGAGTTTCACGGATGGGTAAGCGAGGGCGTTCGCGGCCGTCAGAACGGCCTTCTCCGGCGGGCTCGGGAGCGGCGGGAGACGGTATGTGAACTCGCCTTCGACGCGCAGCAACTCCCGGCTCGTGGTCAGGATGTGCAGCTCCGGGGCCGCCTGGTAGAGCCGCTCGGCCAGCGCCGCCGTTGCTTCGATGACATGCTCGCAGCAGTCCAGAATGAGCAGCATGCGCCTGTCGCGCAGGAATGCCGCCAGGCTGCTCGCCGGATCATTCGATCGCGCCGGCAGTCCAAGTGACGATGCGACGATCGCCGGCACCGGAGCGGCGTTGCCGGTTTCGCCGAGACCGATGAAGTGGACATGTCCGGCGAATTCCGCGAGCAGGGCGTGGCCCGCGGAAATGACGACCGTGGTCTTGCCGATGCCGCCGGGGCCGACAACCGTGACGAAGCGGTGGGCTCTCAGACTTTCCGAGATGTCCTGAATGGTATGCTCACGCCCCACCATCTGCCGGGGATGCGCCGGCAAATTGTGGACATAAGTCGGATTGGTCGACGCAGCTTGCCTCTGTTTGGGGCGTGAGACCGCGGCGACGAAGCAGTAGCCCTGGCCGGAGACCGTGCTCAGATATCTGGCGCCGGCATCGCCGTCTCCGAGTGCTTTGCGGAGTGCGGCGATATGGACACGCAGGCTGTTTTCCTCGACGTTGGCGCCCGGCCATGTCGTGGCTATCAGATCCGTCTTGCTGACGACGTTGCCGGCCTGCCGGACCAGCGCGAGCAGGATGTTGAACGCACGATCCGATAATCGGAGCGGGCTCCCGTTTCGTTCAATCCGCCGCTGCGAGAGGTCGAGGCGAAACGGCCCGAAGAGAAAGATCTCATGGGCGGACTCGTCTTGAGCGGAGCGGCCGGCTTGGGCCATCATGTCGTTGCTTTGCCAGCGGGGGACCATTTTCGGATATCAACCCGGCGCACGACTCGTCACGTTCTATGACTTGGAAGCACACCAAGACGTGTGAACGCAGTGGCCCTTAAACGGTAACATCCGGTAGTTTCGGGGTAAAGCATCGGGCTCTATCACTTTCGTCTGAGGCTTGGATGTGCGGCGCCACGATGCGCGCCTTATCCGATCAATGTCGGCTTGAGAATGTCTTCCAGTCCGATCCGGCGGAGCAGTTCCGCGCGGACGCTGTCGGCGACGGTGTCGACGGCTGCAGCCCCGTCGTCGTCCGGACCGAAATGAACGCGTAGCGGACGCTGTCCGAATGGCATATCGACGATATCGGCTATGGCGGTCGCGACGTCTTGCGGAGTTCGATCCTTCGCCGGAAGCTGCCCAAGTGCCGACAGCGCGATCTCGCTCAAATCGGCCGTCGGACCATCCGCGTATTCCTCTGCCCGAACGGTGTCCAGCGGCCGGCCGGAGCGAATGTAGTGGCCGGGCCCGAGCGCGCTGGGAACGACGATGGTTGTCTCGACACCCCAACGCGCGAGCTCGCCGGCATAGCCGAGCGCTAGCGCATCCAGGGCAGCCTTTGAGGAAGCATAGGCGCCCAGGAAAGGAACCGAGCCGCCTCGCGCGCTGCTCGACGAGACCCATATCAGCAGGCCATGGCCCTGCTTGCGCAACTGTGGCAACGCGGCCCGATTGAGCCGTTGCGCACTCAGCACGTTGGTGTCGTAGAGTTCGGCAAGCTGGGCCGGTGTAAAGGCCTCCGCCGGCCCGTAGAGGACCTGGCGGGCATTGTGCACGATCACGTCGAGGCGGTTGTTCTCAGCGACGATGGCGTCGATAGCCGAGTTGACGGAGGCTTCCGAGGAGACGTCGAACGCGATGGTTCGGAGGTCCGCGCCACGCTTGCCGTCCTCGGCTCCGCCATCCGCGCCGCCGTGCTCATCCACTTCCGGCATTGAAACGTAGACCGTGTGGCCGGCCTGTGCCAATTTCCTGCAGGTGCTTCGTCCGATGCCGTTCGCAGCTCCTGTGACGATGATCACTTTGCCCATTCGAATCCCAATCGCATTCCACCTTCCGCAAAGACGCCAGCGCCATCGCGACACGTTCGTCGTTTGGCGATTGATCCCTGGCCTTGTGCGAAGAGTTCCTGAAATACAGCCGGGCGCAAGACGGGTCTTTCGAGCCCGGCGGCTGATTTCCAGATCGCACGAAATATTTCGAGAAAGCCCGAAAGCGGATGAGGACGGGTCTCCCGCGGGCCGGGCAGGCTCGAACGTGCCTTCGCGAAATTGGCGTTGGCTTTCAGAAGATCGCGGCTGTGGCCGCCGGCTACAAGAGCCGCTCGGCAGAACGGGCCGTGTGACGCGTCTGTGTCAGCTCGCTCGTTACGAGGAGAAGCGATGAATCAATCAGGCAAACTGCCGCGTTCGGGACTCGGACCGCTCGTGTTGATAGCGGCCATCCTCGGAGGCGGGGCTGCGGCGTTCGCGTACACTGCGGGCTGGCTCTCGCCCGGGCGCCTGACGCCGGAGCAGATGATTGCGGCGCTGACGCCTCCGAGCGGCGCACCGCTCGGGCACCGGCGAAATCATGCGAAGGGGATCTGCTTCACCGGCATCTTCGAGGCCAACGGAAACGGCGTAGAACTTTCGCGGGCCAAGGTCTTCGAACGCGGCACGTATCCGGCGCTGGGTCGCTTCAATCTCGGCACTGCGGATCCGAACGCCGTGGATGCAACTGTCCGTGTGCGCGGTTTGGGATTGCAGATCGCCGCAGCGGATGGCGAAGAGTGGCGGATGGCCCTGATCAACCCGCCGTTCTTTGCAGTGTCCACGCCGCAGGCGTTTCACGACCTGTTGATCGCATCCGCCGAGAAGGAGCCGGAGGCGATGAAGATTTTCATCCACGCAAATCCGGAATTTGCCGCCTTCGCGACCTGGGCGAAGACGGCGCCCTGGACCACCAGCTATGCGGAGGAGCCTTACCACGGGCTCAACAGTTTCATCTTCACGAACGCGAAGGGCGGGGAGCACGCGGTGCGATGGTCGCTGCTGCCCACTGTGCAGCCCGTTCCGGTTTCGCAAGCCGAGCTGGAAAAGCGCGGTCCGGATTTTCTCGAGCAAGAGATAGTGGAGCGAATCAGGACCGCCGGCCCGCAGCGCTGGACCATGGTTACGACGGTCGCAGATCCCGGCGATCCGATCGCGGACCCGAGCAGGCCCTGGCCCGAGGGGCGCCGTAAGGTGCAGCTCGGAACGCTTGCCGTGCAGCGGATCGAACCCGAGCGGGATGGACCCTGCCGCGACATCAACTTCGATCCGACCGTGCTGCCGCGGGGAATCCGGCTGTCGGACGATCCTTTCCCGGCCGCGCGCTCGTCGGTCTACCGCAAGTCCTACGATTTGCGTGCGGCCGAAGCCGGCGACTATCCGCGAACCGAGTCGGCGAGGCCATGAGCAACGCTCCGCATCGTTTCGCCCTGATCCAGCGGCTGCTGCACTGGCTGATGGCAGCCTGTATCGTTGCCATGTTCTTCATCGGCGTCGGCATGGTGTCCACCGTGGCGCCGAAGTACTTGCCGCTCATCCTGATCCACAAGACGCTCGGCGTCACGCTTCTGGTCCTCGTTGTGATCAGGCTGGCGCTGCGGCTCCATTACGGCGCGCCGCCGTTGCCGGCAGATCTTCCGCCGGCGATCAAGCTGGGAGCAAGATTGTCGCATCGGCTCCTCTATGGCTTCATGATCGTCATGCCGTTGCTGGGTCTCGGCATGCTTTGGGCTGCGGCTTATCCAGTCGTCCTGTATGGCGGGATTCGAATTCCGGCGTTGCTGCCGCAGAGCGACCGCGTGCACACATTGCTATGGAATGCTCATTTTTACCTGGGCTTCGCGTTCTTTGCCCTCGTGCTACTGCATCTGGCGGCGGCGCTGTTCCACGCTTTGGTTCGCCGCGACGGCGTGTTCGGGACGATCGCACCCTTTCGACTGCGGAACAGGACGACGCCGGCGGAATGAGTGCTTCGCGTGCCGGCGAAATCCGCACCTCAAATTTCTAAACCTCCAGCAAGGATGACGACAATGACCAAAGCAGATCTCCAAAGCCCGACGGATCTCGGGGCCAATGCGAACCGGGACGTTCCAGCCGCGCTGAGAGCGCTGCTGGCTGATGTCTTCGCGCTGTACCTGAAGACCAAGAACTTCCACTGGCACGTGTCGGGTAGGCACTTTCGCGACTACCACCTCATGCTCGACGAGCAGGCCGAGCAGATCTTTGCCATGACCGACGACATTGCCGAGCGGGCACGCAAGATCGGCGGAACCACGCTGCGCTCGATCGGCCAGATCGCGCGCGAGCAGCGCATTCTCGACAACGACGCCGATTATGTCGAGCCGCAGGACATGCTGGCCGAGCTGCGCAGCGACAATCAGCAACTGACGCGGGAAATGCGCCGGGTCCACGAGCTCTGCGACGAATACGGCGATGTCGCGACCGCAAGCCTGCTGGAAAACTGGATCGACGAGACGGAACGGCGGATCTGGTTCTTGTACGAGACCGGCCGGGACGGCCCGAACTCGTAAGCACCTGGTATGGGATGCGGCCGCAAAGCGAAGCGGGCCGCCGCGCAGCGACGACGCGGAAGCGAGGGAGATCCTCGCGTCCGCGTATTGCTGTCTGATCGTCTTCGCATTGATCGACCAGGGCGCACGCCACGTACCCATCGGTCGTGAATCCCGCAGCAGCGTTTCACATCGTGCGGATGAAACAATGGCGCTGCATCCTCGAAAGATGACTGGACGTGGATCTCTATAGGCTTGACCGCATCCATGACCGGCAGGCCGGTCATACGTACAAGGGTCAAGCCATGACGGATATGTCGAACTCGAAGGCGTCGCTCGGAAGGGCCGTTCACGCGATCAGCGGAAAGGGGGGCTGGTTCGTTGCGCTGGGGGTCGGTGAACTGATCCTCGGCGGCATTGCGTCGGCCAATCTGATGGCAGCAAGCCTCGCTTCCGTGCTCGTCATCGGCGTCACCATGGCAGTCGCCGGGATCTTCCAGATCGTGCATGCCTGTTCGGTGCACGGCCTGCGCGGCTTCCTGTTCTGGCTGCTCGCCGGAATCGTCTATGCCGCTGCCGGAGCCGTCATTCTCTATGATCCGCTGCTCGCGTCGTTCACGCTGTCGCTCGTGGTGTGCGCCTTCCTCGTCGTTGCCGGTGCGACACGGATTTGGGCAGGTTTCCATATCCGGCCGGCGGCGGGCTGGCGCTGGGTCGTGGCAGCCGGCGTTGTGACGTTCTGCGTCGGCGCCATGCTGATTGCGGTCTTGCCCGCCGTCGGCCTGTGGCTGCTCGGTGCGATGCTGGTCGTCGATCTGGTCTTCCAGGGTTGGGGCTTTATTGCATTCGGGCTCGCGCTCAGAAGTCGGGCCTCGCGGCATTCGGCCGAACCGGCGGCGGTGTGAGCCATGATGACAGGGTCGACATTCACGCGGCACCGGGAGATCGCCTGGCGCAGCGGTCGCACGAAATCGACATCGCGGCTGGTTGCCGAGGAGAGCGCCATCGCGCTCACCTACAACGGATCGACCCATGCCGTGATGATGGGAACGCCGGCCGATCTGGAGGATTTCGGTGTCGGCTTTAGCCTCACCGAGGCGATCATCGATCGCGCAAGCGAGATCAGGAGCATCGAGCTGATCTCGAACGAACTCGGCATGGAAGTGCGGATGTGGCTTGGGGGGGACCGCGTGACGACCCTGGCCGCGCGGCGCCGCGCCATCAGTGGTCCGGTCGGGTGCGGTCTATGTGGCATCGAAAGCCTTGAACAGGCGCGTCGCACGCCATCGCGGGTCGGAGGCGATGCCATTGCCTTTCACGCGCGGGACCTGCTGAACGCCATGCATGCGCTGTCTCCGTTGCAGGTTTTGAATCAGCACACACGATCCGTTCACGCGGCAGCCTTGTGGCGCCCTCGCACGGGCATTGCCGTGATCAGGGAGGATGTCGGCCGGCACAACGCGCTCGACAAGCTTGCCGGCGCAATCGCCCGCGACGGCAAGTCAGCCTGCGACAGCGCCGTGCTGCTGACGAGCCGCGTTTCGGTGGAGATGGTGCAGAAGGCTGCGATGATCGGCGCGCCGGTCGTTGTGGCCGTTTCCGCGCCGACCGCGCTCGCGATCCAGACCGCGAACGAGGCGGGAATCACGCTACTCGCCGTCGCCCGCGATGACGGATACGGCGTGTTCACGCATCCGCGCCGTGTTCTGCTGCCTGACGAGGCCGCGCCGCGCGCCGGCTGCTGACTTCAGCGGACCCGCGAATATGGCCATGCAAACTGCAGCACTGGAGCCCCTGGCCGGGACAAGCGTCGAAGCCTGTGCGCCGGAACGATCGCTGCTGGTTGCCTCTGTGCTGAGCATGTCGGGCGGTTTCCTCGACGCGTTTACCTGGCTGTCACTCGGCGTCTTCGCGAGTTCGCAGACCGGTAATGTCGTCTTCCTCGGAATCTATGCGCTATCAGGGCAATGGCAGCGCGCGCTTCATCATCTTCTTCCGCCTCGTGGCCTTTGTCCTGGGAGCGTTGGTGGCGGTTCGCACCCGGGCGGCGTTATGTTGCCTCATCGGAGAGATCGTCTGTCTCGCCGCGACGATGCTGTTGCTTCATCGCGTTTCGGATGAGATCACGATCCTCGTCATCTCTTTTGGCGTCGCGCTGCAGTCGGCAAGCTTCAGACAGGTCGGTCACTGGAAATACCTCTCGGTCACGGTCACCGGCAACATGCTCCGCGCCATGGATCAGTTCGTTGCGGCGCCTGATCGCGATGCGGCGCGCGGCGCCGGAACCATGCTCACGCTCTGTTTGGCGTTCCTGCTAGGGGCGGCCGTCGGCGGTTGCGTGACGAAATGGTTGGGAACCTGGAGTCTCGCTCTGCCGATTGCATCGTCGGTGTACGTGCTCTGGCTCTGCCGCCAGCGAAGCCATTCGCGCTGACGTCGCGCTCGCTCGCTGCGGGTCGAGGCGTTCACCATGCCATTCGGCAAAAGGACGTTCCTTCGCGGAAGCGCATGGGCCGTCCCCGCGGATAAGCTCCCGGGTGCGGCCGCGGCCCTTAAGGTCGACAACATTCCGCAGCCGGCCGCACGCGCGCCGGCGGCCGCGAACCGGGCGTGAGCGAACGGGAGTCTATCCGATGGATCCGACGGCACTCCTCCTGTCGCGGCTGCAATTCGCCTTCACCATCTCGTTTCACATCATCTTCCCGGCATTCACGATCGGGCTTGCCGCCTGGCTCACCGTGCTGGAAGCGATGCACCAGTACAGCGGCAAGCCGGTCTACCGGACCCTGTTCGCGTTCTGGCTGAAGATCTTCGGCGTGGCATTCGGCATGGGCGTCGTATCGGGCGTGGTGATGGCGTTTCAGTTCGGAACGAACTGGAGCGTGCTCTCGAAGATGTCGGGTCCGATCCAGGGCCCGCTTCTGTCCTACGAAACATTCACCGCCTTCATGCTGGAGGCGGGCTTCTTCGGCATCCTCATCTTCGGCCGGCCCCGGGTGTCGCCGTGGTTCTACCTGTTCTCGACCGCGATGGTTGCGCTCGGAACCACGCTGTCGGCGTTCTGGATCATGGTCAACAACAGCTGGATGCAGGTGCCGACCGGCTACGTCCTGCAGAACGGCCAGTTTGTGCCTGATGACTGGGCGCAAATCATCTTCAATCGCGTGGTCTGGGTCCGGTTTCCGCACATGCTGCTGGCGTCCTACCTGACCGGCGCGTTCTGCGTGGCGGCGACCGGCGCGTGGTATCTGCTGCGGCGGACCTATCGCGCCGAGGCACATGTGATGCTGCGGATGGGCCTCGCGCTCGCGGCAGTGCTGCTGCCGGTCCAGCTCTTCATCGGGCATCTCGTCGGTGACTACGTCCACGACTACCAGCCGGCCAAGTTCGCCGCGATCGAGGCACGCTGGCATGACGAGCAGCCGGCCTCGGAGGTGCTGATCGCAATTCCCGATTCGAGCACCGAATCGAACAAATACGCGATATCGATTCCCGTGCTCGGCAGCATCATCGGCAGCATGAGCCTGACATCGAAAGAGGTCGGCCTGACCAGCTTTGCGCCGCAGGACCGGCCGCCGGTGACGATACCCTTCTTCGCCTTCCGCATCATGGTCGGCTGCGGTTTCGTGATGCTGGGGCTGGCTTGGCTTGGGACTTGGCTCGGCCTCAAGCATCGGCTCGATCGGAGCCGCCCCCTGCTGTGGGGCATCTTCCTCAGCTTCCCGCTGCCGTGGATCGCAATTCTCACCGGCTGGTACACCGCGGAAGTGGGGCGCCAACCATGGACCATCTACGGCGTGCTCCGCACTGCGGACGCCGTGACGCCGTTCCTGACCGCGTCGGCTGCGTTGGCTTCCCTGATCCTGTTCGTCGCGGTCTACGCCTTCATCTTTTCGTTCGGGACGTATTACATCTATCGGCTGCTGCGTGCCGGCCCGGCGGGACTCGGCGGCAAGCCGCTCCTCGCTCCCGTGCCCAATCGGCCGATGTCGCTCGCCGATCAGGTGCCGACCGCCCGCAGCTATCTCGAGGCAGGAGAGTAACCATGGTGATGTACTGGGTTGCCCTTCTTGCCATCAGCATTCTGATCTATCTCCTCCTCGACGGGTTCGATCTCGGCGTCGGCATGCTGTTCGGTGTGGCCGGCAGCGAGGCGAAGCGGCATGCCATGCTGAGCACGGTCGCTCCGGTCTGGGACGGCAATGAGACCTGGCTGATCGTCACGGGCGTGATCATGTGGGGCTCGTTCCCCGTGGTCTACGCCATGGTGATGTCGGCCCTCTATATCCCTGTCGTCGTGATGCTGCTTGGATTGATCCTGCGCGGCGTGGCCTTCGAGTTTCGCGGCAAAGCCCTCCGTTCGCGCTGGGTCTGGGACGTCGGTTTCGTCGCGGGTTCGTTCGCCGCCAGCTTCATGCAGGGCGCGATGGTCGGCGCTCTCGTCGAAGGACTTCAGTTCTCCAACGGCGATTATACCGGTGGAACGCTCGGCTGGCTGACCGCCTTTTCCGCCCTGTGCGGCATCGGACTCTGCTTCGGCTATTCGCTGCTCGGGGCCTGCTGGCTGGTGAGGAAGAGTGATGGTCCCGTTCGGGATGCCGCGCGGAGCCAGATCCCGCCGCTGGCGACCGGCGTCCTGGTGTTCCTGGTCGTCGTCCTTGCATATGCGCTTGCCGAGCATCTTCCGATTCTGCAGCGCTGGACCGACCGGCCCTATCTGCTCGTGTTTCCCGCGATCGGCGCCGGTGCGGCCGCGATGCTGGCCAAGAGCATCCTGGTCCATGACGATTATTGGCCGTTCCATATGGTCGCGCTGATCTTCGTGGCGGCTTTCGCCACGCTCGCTCTGTCGTTCTGGCCCTACATGATCCCGTTCGTCATCACGATCGACGAGGCCGCGGCGCCTCATGCAAGTCTCGCCTTCATGTTCTGGGGCGCCGGCCTGGTCGTATTCCCGCTGATGCTGCTCTATGTCGCCGTCGGTTATCGCGTTTTCCGCGGCAAGGCGGCCCCAGCGGCCGATCACCACTGACCGCTGCACGGCTCGAAAGGCGAACAAAAAGAAAGGCGCCGGTTTCGGCGCCTTCCTCGTTCTGGTCCCTATGTGGCTTTGCTTCAGGATTTGGGCATGACACCGGGGCTACTGTCCGGCCATTGGGCGATCAGCTTCTCGTCGATGTTGAAATGCTGGGCTACCAGCTTGGCCGGCGTGTGTGTCAGCCAGTTGGAGAGCGACACCTCCTCGTAGCGGGGCGCACGGAACACGCCGACGAACTGCAATTCGGTGTCGCCGACATTCTCGACATAATGGCCGAGATTGCGCCGGACATAGCCGATGTCGCCGGCCGAGAAATCCGTCGTCAGCGCGTTGGGGCCGGTGTCGAACACCGTCATCCGCGCCTTGCCTTTGATGTAGTACTGCCACTCGTCGGCGTTCGGATGCCAGTGCATCTCCCGGACCGCTCCCGGCGGCATCGTCACCAGCGCCGCGGCGACGGTGGTGGCCACCTTGAAGTTGCTGCTGTCGGCGACGCGGATGCTGCCGGCGGAGCTCTCCTTTACCGGCGCCGAACTGCCGAGCGAATGGATGAACGGATAGGGCGGTGCTTCGGCATGCTTGGCGACTGCGGCACGATCGGCGGCGAGATCGCTGGGCAGCGTGCCCTGGAAGATCCAGCGATTGTGCAGCGGGATCTTCGCGAAAGCGTCGGCGGGGACGCCGAAATTCTTCCCGAGTATCTCGGGCGGCGTATGGGCGAGCCAGTCCGTCACCAGCAGCGTGTTGAACTCATTGGCGTGGCCGTCGTCGAAACAGATCACGAATTCGCAACCATCAGGCCCCAGGCCTTGCAGCGAGTGCGGTGCGCCCGGTGGGAAATACCAGAGGTCGCCGGCCTTGAGGTCGCCGACATAGGGGCGCCCCTGCGTGTCGAGCACGGTGATGCGGCAGCTGCCGTAGGTCATGATCGCCCATTCGGCCGCCTGATGCCAATGCAGCTCGCGGATGCCGCCGGCGGACAGCCGCATATTGACGCCGGAGATTTCCTTCGAGATGGCGAAGTCCTCGACGGTGACTT
Source organism: Bradyrhizobium sp. WSM1253 (assembly GCF_000244935.1). Classification (NCBI taxonomy): domain Bacteria; kingdom Pseudomonadati; phylum Pseudomonadota; class Alphaproteobacteria; order Hyphomicrobiales; family Nitrobacteraceae; genus Bradyrhizobium; species Bradyrhizobium sp. WSM1253. Next base: position 3,114,845 of record NZ_JH600073.1, on the reverse strand, counting down.
GCCGTGCCCAGCCGCCATTCTGGATGCGCCTCGGCGCATTGTTGAACGAGGCCCAATCCATCGGCAAGCCACCGACGTCGGTCGCCGGCGGGCTTTGTGCGGAGGGGAATTGCTTGCCCAGTTCGGGATTCTGCGGACCGGGATCAGTCAGGCTTCCGGGGCTCTTGGCGTTGACGGCGCCTTGCGGCGGCTCGTCCGGATTGCCGAAGGTTGCGGCCTGCGCACTGGAACCGACCATGGCGGCGCCTGCCGCGGACATGGCCAGCAAATCACGTCGTGAAAACATCTTGGGTCGCTCCTGAAAACTGTCGAAAGCCCTCCCGTAGCGACGGGGCTCCGGCCGACAAACCTAGTTTCCGCTTGCCGCTTCTGCTTCCGCGAACGGCGCTGTTTTTGCCGGAATGCATGGCTGCTTCGGCCCGCCGCCCGGGATCGAACGTGTGCAATTGCGAAATTCGGCTTCGTTCTGAAAAGACGGCTCTGCCTGCGCGATCCTTAACTGAACCGGAGAATTGCCATATCGAGAGATATCGAGATGACCACGAAATCGGTTCGTCCCTATCGCGAGCCCGCCGGCGGCTGGGGCGCACTCAAGGCGCTCAGCGAGGCGCTTCTGGTGCAGCGGGCGCCGCTGAAAGGTGCAGCGACGCTCAGCCGGATGAATCAACCGGAGGGTTTCGATTGCCCCGGCTGTGCCTGGCCCGATCCGAAGCATACCTCGTCATTCGAATTTTGCGAGAACGGCGGCAAGGCGATCGCCTGGGAGACAACATCGAAGCGCTGCACGCCGGAATTCTTCGCCGAGCATACCGTCACGGAGCTCGCGGGCTGGAACGATTACGATCTCGAAATGGTCGGGCGGCTCACTCATCCGGTGGCCTACGACGCCGCATCCGACCGCTATCTCCCGATGGCGTGGAGCGATGCATTCGACATGATCGGTCGCGAGCTCAAGGCCTTGCCGGATCCGAACATGGCGGAGTTCTACACGTCCGGGCGGACTTCGAACGAAGCCGCCTTCCTCTATCAGCTCTTCGTGCGCGAATACGGCACCAACAACTTTCCCGACTGCTCGAACATGTGCCACGAGGCGACCAGCGTCGGCCTGCCGTACTCGCTGGGCGTCGGCAAGGGCACCGTGCTGCTGGAGGATTTCGACAAGACCGATTGCATCTTCATCTTCGGCCAGAATCCGGGCACCAACAGCCCGCGGATGATGACCAGCCTGCGTAATGCGGCACGCCGCGGCGCGTCCATCATCTCGTTCAACCCGTTCCGTGAGCGGGCGCTGGAGCGCTTCCAGGCGCCGCAGAGCCCGGTCGAGATGATCACGCTGTCGTCGACGGCGATCAGCTCAAGACTGTTCCAGGTGCGGGTCGGCGGCGACGTCGCCGTCCTCAAGGGGATCATGAAGATTCTGGTGGAAGCCGACGAGGCCGCTCGTGCCGCCGAGCAGCCGGAGATCCTGGACTGGGATTTCATTCGCGGCCACACCATCGGCATCGAAGCGCTGATCGATGATCTCAAGCGCACGCAATGGCCGGACATCGAACGTCAGTCCGGCCTGACGCGCGAGGACATGGAATATGCGGCCGGCGCCTATATGAAGGCCGAGCGCGCCATCCTCGTGTACGGAATGGGCATCACCCAGCACTGGCGCGGTGCGAACAACGTCCAGCAGATCGCCAACCTCGCGCTGTTGCGCGGCAATGTCGGGCGCGATGGCGCCGGCGTATGCCCGGTTCGCGGTCATTCCAACGTGCAGGGCGATCGGACCGTGGGAATCACGGAAGTTCCCAAGGCGGACTTCCTCGAGCGCCTGGAGCAACGCTTCGGCTTCAAGCCTCCGGCCGCGCCGGGACACAACGTGGTGACCGCGTTGGAGGCCATGATCCGCGGCGAGGTGAAGGCCTTTTTCGCGATGGGCGGCAATTTCGCCGCGGCCATTCCGGACTGGCAGGCGACGCGGGCTGCGCTTGGCAAGCTCGATCTGACCGTCCACGTCTCAACCAAGCTCAACCGCAGTCACCTGATCCACGGCCACGCCGCCCTGATCCTGCCGTGCCTCGGGCGCACCGAGATCGATGTGCAGCAATCGGGGCCACAGTCGGTCACGGTGGAGGATTCGATGTCGATGGTGCATGCGTCCGCCGGCCGCAACAAACCGGCATCGGAGCATCTCCTCAGCGAGATCGCGATCGTCGCCGGCGTCGCCAAGGCGACGCTGGGCGAGCGCACGGTGGTCGACTGGGACGGCTTCGTCGCTGATTACGACCGGATTCGCGATGCGATCGAGGCGGTATTCCCGATCTTCCAGGGCTACAACGCCCGCATCCGCGTCCCCGGCGGCTTCCATCTTACCTCGACGGCACGCGAGCGCATCTGGGCGACGCCGTCGGGCAAGGCGAACTTTTTGGTCTTCCCGGGTTGCGGCGAGGACCCGCCGCAGAGCGATCCCGATTTCCTGTGGCTCACAACCATACGCAGCCACGATCAGTACAACACGACGCTCTACTCGATGTCCGACCGCTATCGCGGCGTGTTCGGCCAGCGCGACGTGGTCTTCCTCAACGAATACGAGATGAGCAAGCGCGGGCTTGCCGACGGCGACCGCGTCGACCTGATAACCGCCTCGACCGATGGCGCCGAGCGGATCGTGCGTAACTTCCGCGTGGTAGCCTATGCCTTTCCGACCGGCTGTTGCGCGGCGTACTATCCGGAGACCAATCCGCTGGTGCCGCTCTATGCCCGTGATCCCCTGAGCTTCACGCCATCATACAAGGGCGTCCCGATCCGCCTGGTGCGTGCGGCCGCGGCAGGGGAATAGCGGCACCGCCGGAGTCACATATCCGCGTGAAGGTCGCAGCGCGGCGGATCGACGGGGATGGCGATGGGCAGCGTAAACCAGAACCGGGCGCCACTCGTACCATTGCTTTCAGCGCCGATCCGGCCGCCATGCGCTTCGACGATTGACCGGCAGATCGGCAATCCCATGCCCATGCCGCTGTCCTTGGTCGTGAAGAAGCTGTCAAACAGACGATTTGCATGCTGGGCGGCGATGCCGGGACCGTTGTCCTCCACCGAGCAGCACAATGTTGCGGCGTCCTGTGTGACCGTGCTGATGACGATCTTGCGATCGTCATATCCGGCCTGCGTTATTGCCTGCGCCGCGTTGATAGCGAGATTGACGATCACCTGCTGGAGTTGGGTGCGATCTCCGAGAACCAGCGGCGCGCCCGGATCGGGCCGGTGCAGGATCGTCACGCTGCGGGATTCCATCTCGTGTTGAAGGAAAAGAAGTGCTTCGCGGATGATCTCGTCAAAGGACAGCAATGCCTGCTCGGGGGCTTTCCGGGAGGCCATCCCGTGAACGCGCGCCACGATGTTCGCGGCGCGCTGGGTATCCACGACGATGTTCTCGATGGTCTTGCGGATCTCGAGGATATCGGGCGTGGGCCTGTTCAGCCACCGTAGGCCGGCGGCGCCGTTGGTGGCGATGGCGGCCAGCGGCTGATTGACCTCGTGCGCGATCGACGCGGTGAGCTCGCCGAGCATCGAGACGCGCGCGGCATGCGCGAACTCGGCCTGTACCTGCTGGAGCTTCTGCTGGGCGCGAATGCGTTCGGAAATGTCGATGGTAACGACCAGGCTTGCTTCGAGATTGTCAATGGGGCCGACGCGAGCCGTCGTAAAGAGAACGTCGACGATGCGGCCGTCCCACGTGACCATCTGGGTCTCTTCCTCGAAATTCGTTTCTCCGCGGAAGCGGGACTCGATAGCCCGGCGGAACGTATCTGGACGTTGCTTCCAGGTCTCGGCCATGGAACGTCCGACATAGCCTTCCCCGAAACTCTGGATGGCCCGTTCGTTGGCCTCCTGAATCGAGAGTGCGTCCATGCAGGTCCGGAGGAAATCGGGATGGCTATCGAGATAGAGGCCCAGATCGGTAACGCCCTCGGCGCGCAACTTTCGGAACAGCGCCATCAGCCTGCTGGTGTCGAGCTGCCGAAGCGCGATCGGCATCCGGCTGAACAAATGGCGGTAACGCTGCTCGCTCCGCTCCAGCTCGGCATGGGCCTTCTTCTGCGCGGTGATGTCCATGACCGCGCCGACGAGCGTCAGCGAAGCGGCCAGAAAAGCGGCGAAGGCAATCGCCGCGAAATTGTCTCCGAGCAGCGAGCAGGCGAAGGACAGCAAGGTCAAAACAAGGCTACCCCAAGCCCACAGCAGAATCCGATCCTGTATTGTGTGGATCGGCAGCAAACGGCGCCACCATCGACGAGGCTGTACGGGGTCGGAGCCATCCAGGCATTCGAGCGTCATGCAAAAGGTTTACCGCCCCGCCGGAGGCCGGTCTTTTGCCTTTTCGTCGGCGCTTTGTCAAAACGCACGAAGCTGTGATCGAGCTGGCATCATGCCGCCAGTTAACTACTCAAGCGGATTCATGGCGCAATCCAGTATCCGCTTCGCGCGTGGCTGGAGTGGATGTCTCGGCCGACCGCGGCTTGCGTCCGGTGAGCCAATTGCTGAGCCGGTCCAGATAGAGATAGACGACGGGCGTCGTGTAGAGCGTCAGGATCTGCGATAACATCAGACCGCCGACGATAGTGTAGCCGAGCGGCTGACGCAGCTCGGCGCCGGTGCCGGAGCCGATCATCAGCGGTACGCCGCCCAGCAGCGCCGCCATCGTCGTCATCAGGATGGGGCGGAAGCGCAGCGTGCAGGCCTGGTAGATCGCCTCTTCCGGGCTGAGCCCGTGCTGGCGCTCCACCTCGAGGGCGAAATCGACCAGCATGATGCCGTTCTTCTTGACGATGCCGATCAGCAGGATGATGCCGATGATGGCGATGACGCTGAGATCCACGTGGACCGCCAGCAGCAAGAGCAGCGCGCCGATGCCCGCCGACGGCAGCGTCGACAGGATCGTAATGGGGTGGATCAGGCTCTCATAGAGCACACCGAGGATAATGTAGATCACGATCAGCGCCGCGCCGATCAATAGCGGCGTGCCCGACAGGGAGGACTGGAACGCCTGCGCATTGCCCTGGAACGAAGCCGTTAGCGAGGCGGGCTTGCCGGTGCTCTTCTCGATGTTCTGGATCGCCGCCACCGCGTCGCCCAGTGCGACGCCGGGCTTCAGGTTGAACGAGATTGTCACCGAGGGGAACAGGCTCTGGTGATTGATCAGGATCGGCGCGGGCTTGATTTCGCTGTGAACCAGCGTGCTCAGGGGGACCTGCTGGCCGGTGGCCGAGTTCAGGTAGATGTCCTTGAGCGCTTCGGGGCCGTACTGAAAACGTGGGTCGACCTCCATCACGACATGGTACTGGTTCAGCGAGGTGAACATCGTGGAGACGATGCGCTGGCCGAATGCGTCATCGAGCGTGTTGTCGATCGTCGTGGGCAGGATGCCGAAGCTCGATGCGACCTCGCGATTGACGGTGACCTCCAGCCTCGGGCCGGCATTGGCCTGGTCGCTCGCGACGTCGGTGATGAGGTCGAGCGCGCGGAGCTTCTCCAGAAAGATCGCCGACCAGTTGGTGAGCTCGTTGGAATCGGCGTCCGTCAGCGTGTACTGATACTGAGTCTTCGACAGCCGTGCGCCGATGGTGATGTCCTGCGCGGCCTGCATGTAAAGCCTGATGCCCTGAATATGGGCGAGCCGAGGCCCTAGCCGCTCGATGATCTGATCGGCACTGGCCTTGCGCTCGGGCTTCGGCTTCAGGACGATGAAGATGCGTCCCTGGTTGAGCGTCGCGGTCGGGCCGCCCGGGCCGATATAACTCGCCACCGACTGGACCGCTGGATCCTTCGAGAGGATATCGACGACCGCCTGCTGGCGCTCGGACATCGCGGGGAAGGAGATGTCCTGTGCGGCTTCGGTGATGCCGACGATCTGCCCGGTGTCCTGCTGCGGGAAGAAACCCTTCGGTATGATGACGTAGAGGTAGCCGGTCAGCGCGATGGTCGAGAGCATCACCAGCAGCGTCACGAAGCGATGGCGCAACACGATTCGCAGGCCTCTCGCATACAGTGCGAGCAGGGCATCGAAGCCGCGTTCGAAGGCGAGGTAAAGCCGGCCGTGCTTCGCCCGCGAGTCGTCCTTCAGCAGGCGCGCGCACATCATCGGCGTCAGCGTCAGCGAGATGATGAGCGACAGCAGCAGCGCGGCGGTGATCGTGATCGCGAATTCCTGGAACAGCTTTCCGACGTAACCGCCCATCAGGAACAGCGGGATGAACACCGCGATCAGCGACAGGGTGATGGAGACGATCGTGAAGCCGATTTCGCTGGAACCTTTGAGCGCGGCCTCCATCGGCGTCATACCCTGCTCGAGATGGCGCACGATGTTCTCGATGACGACGACGGCATCGTCGACCACGAAGCCCACCGCGATCGACAGTGCCATCAGCGAGAGGTTGTCCAGGCTGTAGCCGAGCACGTAAAGCACCGCGAACGTGCCGACCAGCGACAGGGGAACCGTGATCGCCGGGATGATCGTGGCCCAGAAATTCCGCAGAAACAGGAATATGACCATCACCACGAGTGCGACCGTCAGCATCAGCGTGAATTGAACGTCGGAGACTGCGGCGCGAATGGTGGCGGTCCGGTCGGCGGCAATCGTCACCTTGATCGCAGGCGGAACGGAGGCTTGCAGTTGCGGCAGCAGCTTCTTGATGCGATCGACGGTTTGGATCACGTTGGCGCCGGGAACGCGCTGCACCGCCAGGATGATGGCGCGATCGTTGCCGTACCAGCCGGCCAGGAGGTCGTTCTCGGGCCCGTCGACCGCCGTACCGATGTCGCGTATCCGCACCGGTGAGCCGTTGCGATAGGCGATGATGAGGTCTTCATAGGCGGCGGGCTTGAGCAACTGATCGTTGGTGTTCAGCGTATAGGTAACGCGCGGGCTGTTGAGCGTGCCCTTGGGCAGGTCGACATTGGCGCCGGCGATCACGTTGCGAACGTCTTCGAGGCCGATGCCGCGCGCGGCAAGCGCCTGCGGATTGACGCGAACGCGGATTGCGGGTTTCTGCTGGCCGCCGATGCCGACGAGGCCCACGCCCGGCACCTGCGAGATCTTCGGCAGCAGGATGTTCTCCGCATAGGCATCGACCGTGGTCAGCGGCAGCGAGTCGGACGTCAGCGCGATCAGCATGATCGGCGTCTCCGCCGGGTTCACCTTCCGGATCGTCGGTGGGTAGGGGATATTCGGCGGCAAGAACGGGCTCGCGGCATTGATCGCGGCCAGCACGTCCACCGCTGCGCTGTCCACCGTGCGCGACAGCTCGAATTGCACCGTGAGCTGGGCCACGCCGAGCGCACTGGACGAGGTGAGCTGAGTGATACCGGGAATCTGGCTGAGCTGCTGCTCGAGCGGAGTGGCCAGCGACGAGGCAATCGTGCCCGGGTCGGCGCCGGGCAGTTGCGCCGAGATCTGGATGGTCGGGTAGTTGACGTTCGGCAGCGCGCCGACCGGCAACAGCGGATAAGCCGCAAGGCCGCACAGCAGCAGGCCCGCCATCAGCAGCGCGGTTGCGATCGGCCGCAGGATGAAGGGGGCGGAGATGTTCATGGGATTGCGTCCTGCACGGCGCTCTGCAGGTCGGCTTCACGCGCGGCCTTGCCGTGCAGCTCGAGAACGCGGCTGCCTTCCGTCAGTCGATACTGGCCGTCGACGACGACAACGTCACCGGATTTCAGGCCCTGGTCGATCAGGGCCTGGCCATCGGTGATCTGGGCGACGTGAACGGGACGCAAGGTAACCGTCCGGTCAGCGGATACGACATAGACATAGCTGCCGTTCGGCCCCTGCTGCACGGCCGAGCCGGCGACAGTGAGCGCATCCTTCTGAATCTCGAGCAGCAGGCGCGCATTCACCAACTGGCCCGGCCATAGCCGGTGCTCATGGTTCGCAAACACCGCCTTGAGCTGGACGGTGCCGGTCGTTCCCGCGATCTCGTTGTTGACCAGCAGTAGCGTGCCTTCGTCGAGCTTTGTCTTGTTGTCCTGGCTGTAGGCGATGACCTTCAGGGCGCCCTTTGCGGCGTGCTCCTGGATCATCGGCAGGTCTGCCTGCGGCAGGGTGAACAGCAGCGAGATCGGCTCGATCTGGGTGACGACGACGAGGCCATTGGCGTCGGTCGGATGAATGACATTGCCGACATCGATCTGGCGAACGCCGGTGATGCCGGGAACGGCCGACGAGAGGCGCGTATAGCTCAGCTGGACGTTGGCCTCGTCGATCTGGGCCTGGTCCGCCTTCACGGCGGCCTTGAGCTGCGCCACCTGCGCCGTCTGCGTCTCGATCAGTTGGGGGGTCGCATAGCCCTTGTCGCCGAGTTGATTGTAGCGGGAGAGATTGGCTTCGGCATTCGCGAGCTGTGCTTGGTCCCTGTCGCGATTGGCCGTCAACTGCTCGATCTGGGCCTCGTAAGGACGTGGATCGATCTGGGCGAGCAAGTCGCCGGCCTTGACGGCCTGTCCCTCGGTGAAGGCGATCTTGACGATCTGTCCTTGAATCTGGCTGCGCACGATGTCGGTGTTGTAAGCGATCACCGTGCCGATGCCGTGCAGATAGATCGGAACGTCCTTGCCCGTGACCGTGGCGGCGACCACCGGCACCGCAGCGGGCACGGGTGCGGCTGCCACGGCCGGCGATCGGTCGGTGCCGAAGAACCAGAAGCCCGCGCCGAGCATGATCGCAGCGAGAGTGAGGAGCGCAATGGTGAGGTTCCGTTTCACGGTGATGGTCCTTCTTGATCTCAGGGATTGCCGGAGCCGTCGATCGATGTCGTGCCGTTCAAGGACGTTGTGCCGTTCAAGGGCGTCGGGCCAGCCACCGGCACGGACGGACTGATTCCGGCGCCTCCGATTTCAGTGGCGCCCAGCGGAATTCCGACGCGGCCGACCGTCGATGTCGAGGGCAGGGACGGGACCGCTGCGGTGCTGCCGGCACAAGTGGTCGATGAGGTGCCGGACAACCCGCCGCCGTCGAACAATGCTCCGGTCGATGCGGCGTTGCCGGACCCGGCGCAGGCGCTCGTGCTTTGCGCAGGGTTGATCGGCGAGATGCCGGGCGTTACGATTTCGATCGATCCCAACGGAATGCCCACTGGCCGCGTGGATTGCGGGTTGAGCGGCGACGTCGCAAGCATGCCGGCGGGAGGCTGCATTCCCGGCGCCGTTGTTTGAGCGATGGCCGCAGCCGGGACCAGCCACAGCATGGCGGTCGCAAGCATCACACCGTTGTATGTTGAATATTGTTGTCGCATGGATGAAAGCTCCGGCCGACTGCGATCGAACAATAGGAAGCTGCGCCGGCGCGGGTATTTCCAGAACGCACGCCCTGCTGCCCGGCTGCACGACGACGAGGCGAATCCGGTGCGTCGTGCATCGCATTCTGTCTTGCGCGACCACGTTCGACGCATCGCCTCGCCGTTGGCCTGAGATAGCCTTCGCTATCTCAGGATGGCCCGGGCGTGCGCGATCTCCCGACTGCACGCGGCGAGGTCGCCGCCGCGATTGGCGGTGCGCGCGCGATCGAGCGAGTCGAGCGCCTCGGTGAAATCGATGCCATTGCCACCAGCTGCTTCCGCGAGCGAGCGGGGCGTGGGTTGATGGCCGCGCAGCGCGCTGAGGCTCTCCGGCTTCCAGCCGTGGGAGCCAGCGTCTCTTTCTATGGCCAGATCGAGCTGGGCCTGGGTTTGCGCGATGTCATCCGTGCAGGTTCCGGCACGAGCCGGCATTGTTGCGTACAGCAGGGCGAAGAGGGCCAAGCTGCACTTTGCGATGGATGTCATTGTTCGATCCTATGCTTGAATTTCGAGTGACGTCAGGAACGTTGCCTTGAATGACAGGGCGCGCATCGATCGTCTTTCGTGTACGAACGCCGGCCGTTCACGCTTGCGAGAGGTCATGTCATGAATGTCAGCGTACATAACGTGAGCCCCCAAAAATGCCTCGCTCAACGGGGCTACGTCCGGAGGATGTTCGAGCAGCGATCGTCGCAGCTCGCGTGTCCAGGCGTGCGAAGTGGCAAGGATAGTTGTTTGCGGAAATACGCAAGCAAGCCTTGAAATTAGTATCGCGTCATTCCAACCCGGAGTGATCCCGACATGAAACACATCAGCGCCAGCCTCGCCTTTGCCGCCGCTCTCTCCTTGTTCTCGGCCGTCGCCCCTGCGCGCGCGGAGCCCCTGAAGAACATCGTCCTGGTGCACGGCGCCTGGGTGGATGGGTCCGGCTGGAAGCCGGTCTACGAGATCCTGACCAAGGAAGGCTTCCGCGTCACCATGGTGCAGGAGCCCGAGACCTCGTTCGCCGACGACGTCACTGCGGCCAAACGTATTCTCGATCTGCAGGATGGCCCGACGCTTCTCGTCGGTCACAGCTACGGTGGCTCGATCATCACCGAGGCCGGCGTACATCCCAACGTCGTCGGTCTTGTCTACGTCGCCGCACATGCGCCCGACGTCGGCGAGGACGAATCGGCGCTGGGCAAGAAGACGCCGAGCGTGCTCGGGAAGACCGAAGGCGTCATCAAGATGACCCCCGACAAATTCACCTATCTCGATCCCGTGCAATTCCCGAAACTGTTCGCGCCGGATCTGCCGCGCGAGCGGGCTGAGTTCGTCGCGCGCTCGCAGGTCCCGGCCGCGACACAGGTCTTCAGCACGCCGCTGACGGCAGCGGCGTGGAAGACCAAGCCGAGCTGGGGCATCGTCGCCGGCAACGACCAGATCATCAGTCCGGATCTGGAGCGCTGGTACTATGAGCGCGCCAAGAGCCAGACCACTGTGATCCCCGGCGCGAGCCACTCGGTCTACGAGTCCCGTCCGAAGGAAGTGGCGGCGGTCATCGCCCGCGCCGCGCGCAGCATTCAGTCGCCGGTCACGCGCTGACCGTGCTTTTGCTGGTCCCGACGCACGACCGGCAGAAGGAAGGACGGCGGGAGTGACAGCACTCCCGCCGCCCCGAATATTCCATCCGGAGAATTCCCATGAAAATGATCGAGACGACCAGCTCCGCTCTGAACTGGAAGGTGACGACGGTGAAGCGGGCCGGACTCAGCCGCGACTTGCCGTCCGGCAATCCGGATTTGATGTGGGTCGCGAATTCGTCGACGCTGATCTACGGTGAGCGGGATGCGGTTCTCGTCGACACGTTCCTCACCGCCGGGCAGTCGAAGACGTTGCTGGACTGGGTCGTTTCGTGCGAGCGAAATCTGACCACGATCTATGTCACGCACGGGCACGGAGATCACTTCTTCGGCCTGGCGCCGCTGCTCGATCGCTTTCCGCATGCGAAGGCCGTTGCAGTTCCCGAGGTCGTCGAGGAGATGAAGGCGCAGCTTGCACCTGAAGCGCTCGATGGCTTCTGGCGCAAGCGCTTTCCGGGCGAGATCGCAGAGCGTCTGGCCGCGGCTGCGCCCCTCGAAGGCGAGCTTACGCTCGAGGGACACAAGCTCGTCGTCGTCGACATGGGACGAACCGATACGGCCCGCTCAACTGCTCTTCATGTCCCCTCTCTCGACCTGATTGTCGCCGGCGACACCGTGTACAACGGCATTCATCCCTATCTGGTCGAAACCGATACGCAGAGCCGGCTGGAATGGATCGCCGCGCTCGGCCGGCTCGATGCCTTGAAGCCGCGCTTCGTGGTGGCCGGACACAAGAAGCCGGACAACGACGACGAACCGCGCAACATCGCTGAGACCCGTCAATACCTGCTCGATTTCAACCGCCTCGATAAGGCGACGACATCGCCGCGCGAGCTTTACGAGGCGATGCTCGAGCTCCATCCCGACCGTGCCAATCCGGGATCGCTCTGGAGCGGAGCCAACGCCGCAAAGGAGCTGAGGTCGTGACGAGCTGGCAGAACAATCGAGCCGCGCGCGATGCGCGCATTGCGGCAGGAGCCGGCCTTGCCCGCGGCAAGGTCGTTGAAGCGCACGACGTCACGCGCCTGCTGGAGGCCGTGGTCCGATCGGGAGACCGGGTTTGCCTGGAGGGCGATAACCAGAAGCAGGCGGATCTCTTGAGCCGCGCGCTGCTGGCGGTCGATCTGTCCAAGGTCAACGATCTGCACATGGTGCAGTCGGGTGTGGTTCTGCCCGAGCATCTGGACCTATTCGACCGCGGGGTCGCAAAGCGGCTCGACTATGCTTATTCAGGACCGCAATCGGCGCGCATCGCGCGCATGCTGTTCGGCGGCAAGATCGAGCTGGGCGCGGTTCATACCTATCTCGAATTGTTCGCCCGCTACTTCATCGACCTTACGCCGCACGTCGCGCTGATCGCCGCCGTCAGCGCCGACCGCGAGGGAAATCTCTACACCGGCCCGAATACCGAGGACACCCCGACCGTGGTCGAGGCGACCGCGTTCAAGGACGGCGTCGTGATCGCACAGGTCAACGAAATCGTCGACACCGTTCCGCGGGTCGATATCCCGGCGGACCGTGTCCATTTCATCGTCAAGGCCGACAAGCCGTTCTTCGTCGAGCCGCTGTTCACGCGCGATCCGGCGGCGATCACGGAAGGCCAGATTCTGACAGCGATGCTCGCGATCAAAGGTGTCTATGCGCCCTATGGCGTACAGCGGCTCAATCACGGCATCGGCTTCAGCACAGCCGCGATCGAGCTCCTGCTGCCGACGTTCGGCGAGAGGCTGGGGCTGAAGGGCACGATCGCGTCCCATTTCGCGCTGAATCCCCATCCCGCGCTCATTCCGGCGATCGAGTCCGGCTGGGTGCGGCAGATCCACTCGTTCGGGTCGGAGGTCGGCATGGACGACTACATCCGGGCCAGATCCGACGTCTACTTCACCGGTTCGGACGGCTCGTTGCGCTCCAACCGCGCCTTCTGCCAGACCGCCGGTCTCTATGCTTGCGACATGTTCATCGGCTCCACACTGCAAATCGATCTGCAAGGGAACTCGTCGACCGTGACCACCTCGCGCATTGCAGGCTTCGGCGGCGCCCCGAACATGGGGGCGGATGCCCGCGGGCGACGCCATCCGAGCGAGCCCTGGCTGAAGGCCGGAGCAGAGGCCGATCCCGACGGTTCGGCACTGATGCGCCGCGGCCGCAAGCTGGTCGTGCAGATCGGCGAGACGTTCGGCGACAAGAACGTGCCGCTGTTCGTCGAGAAGCTCGATGCGATCGAGCTCGCCGAAAAGCTGAAGCTCGATCTCGCGCCGGTCATGATCTACGGCGACGACGTCACGCACATCATCACCGAAGAGGGCGTGGCAAACCTCTTGCTGTGCCGCACCGCGCAGGAGCGAGAACAGGCCATTCGTGGCGTTGCCGGCTACACCGACGTTGGCCGACGGCGGGACTACGGCATGGTCTCGCGCCTGCGCGAGCGCGGCGTGATCCGCAGGCCGGAAGATCTCGGTATCAATCCGCTCGATGCGGATCGCAGCCTGCTGGCGGCGCGCTCGATCAAGGATCTCGTGCGCTGGTCGGGCGGACTCTACGCGCCGCCCTCAAAATTCAGGAATTGGTGAGGGACCGACCATGGAAGATCTCAACTTTCAACACCAGGTTCGCGCGCGAGCCGGCGGCACCAGGCAACGCGCGATTGTCGGCGTGGTCGCTTCCGGAAATCTGGAAGTGCTGGTCGAGCGGAGCTTGCCGGATGCGGAATGCGTCGTGGACATCAAGACCGCGGCCATAGGCTTCGGAGCTGTCTGGAGCGCCGTGATCGGCGATTTCGTCGAGCGCTATTCGCCGGGCGGGCTGAAGTTCTCGATCAATGACGGTGGTGCGCGTCCCGATACGGTGTCGCTTCGGCTAGCGCAGGCGGTGCGATTGATCGCGGAGGCCGGCCAATGACCGCTCCGCTCAAGGACATCAGCCCGGCCGAACGGGCCCGCAGCACAAGCTTCTACGAGGCGTCGGCCCGCACGCGGCTGGACCTGCTCCTCGACGCCGGCAGCTTCGTCGAGTTCATTGGACCGGAGCAGCGCGAAGTCAGCCCGCATCTGAAGATATTCGACCTTCCCGAGCAGTTCGACGACGGCATCATCGTCGGTCACGGACGGCTTGATGGCTCGCCGGTGTTCGTCGCTGCGCAGGAAGGCCGCTTCATGGGTGGCGCGTTTGGCGAGGTGCACGGCGCCAAGCTGACGGGGCTCCTCCGCGCCGCGCGTCAGATCGGCTCGATCCCCGTCCTGATCCTGTTCGATACCGGCGGCGTCCGCTTGCAGGAGGCGAATGCTGGCGAGATGGCCATCGCCGAGATCATGCGCGCCTTGATGGAAGCCCGCAGCGCAGGCGTGAAGGTCATCGGCCTGATCGGCGGCAGGTCCGGATGCTATGGCGGCGGCGGCCTGATCGCAGGCTGTTGCTCCGCTCTCGCCGTCTCGGAGCCGGGGCGTATCGCAGTGTCGGGCCCCGAAGTGATCGAGACCAATCGCGGCGTCGAGGAGTTCGATTCCCGCGATCGCGCCTTGGTCTGGCGGACCATGGGAGGCAAGCATCGCCGTCTGCTCGGTGCCGCCGATGTCTTCGCCGACGACAATGTGCAGGATTTTCGCGAGGCCGCGCTGGAGCTGCTCGGCCTGGTCGGACCTTTCGGTCTCGACAGACTGAGGGCCGAGCAGCGGCGGCTTGCCGACCGGCTGCGTAGCTTCGGTGACTGCGGCGATGCCGTGGACATCTGGACGGCGGAAGGCATCGCGCATGCCGAGGCCGTTCCAGAGCTGCCGGCCGATCAGTTCATTGCTCTTGCCAACCGGATCGGGAGGACCAGCCGTGACGCTCGATAATATCCTCGCTTCGCTCTTTCCCGACGGCCATGAGGTGAGGAACGACAAGGGCGTCATCCTCGGCTCGGCGACGCTGCGATCCGGCGGCCGGATGCTCGTGCTTGGTGTTGCAGACCGGACGGCGTTAGGCGTCGACGAAGCGATCAGGCTGTCGGGCCACGTCCTGGAGTCGATCGACCGGGACTCCGGGCCGATCCTGGTGCTCGTCGACAGCGACAGCCAGCGCATGAGCAAGCGTGACGAGCTGCTCGGGTTGAACGAGTTCCTCGCCCATCTGGCGAAGGTGCTGATCCATGCGGATATGAATGGCCACCCGACCGTCGGTCTTCTGTATGGTCACTCGGCTGCGGGCGCCCTGCTTGCGACGGGCCTAGCGACGCGCGTGCTGGTCGGACTGCCCGGGGCCGATCCCGCGGTGATGGACCTGCCGTCGATGGCGAAGGTCACCAAGCTGTCGATGAAGGCCCTGCAGGAAAAGGCGAAGTCGACGCCGGTGTTCGCCCCGGGCCTGTCCAATCTCGCACAGATGGGCGCCGTTCACATGACGTGGAGCAATGCCAGGTCGCTTGCCGACCAGTTGGAGGCGCTGCTGGCCGGCATGCCGGCCGTGCAGGATCGGCGGGATGCGCTCGGCAAGGAGCGTGGCGGCCGGCTGAAGGCCACGGAGATCGCGGAGCGCGTTCATGACCTCGCCCTGCAAGCACGGTGAGCGTCCACCGGGTCGTCACGACCTGGTCTTCATCAGCCCCGAAGGCTGGCGCGCGATGCTGGACGCGCGCGACGACCTCGCAGCCGATTCCCTTCTCGCGCGCTGGCCAAAAATGCGGTGGCCAACGATCAGGCGACGCGCCCTGCCATGCGAGGCAACAGGCCTCGCGCTGGGCCTGCCCTTGCCGCCCTCTGCCGGCAAGAAACGGGTCTCTCTCGTGGTCGATATCGACCACGTCGCCTCGGTCGCGAGGCCGCCGTCGCTGCGGCAGGCGCGGGCCTACGCGCCGCGCAACTGGTGGCCGACGCTCGACCGGCTCGACGGGCTGGCGCTTCGCCATGCGGTGGAGGTGCGCGTGTTCGGCAGCCTGGCCTGGCAGGCGCTGACCGGGCTCGACTACGTCACCGACCGTTCCGATCTCGATGTCCTGTTCGAGTTTCACCGCGAAACCGACATCGATCGTTTCGTCGCCGACGTCGCTGCGATCGAGACTGATGCGCCGATGCGGCTCGATGGCGAGTTGATGGGCGCCGACGGCGCTGCGGTCAACTGGCGCGAATTCCACAGCGGCACCAGCGAGCTTCTGGTCAAGAGCCTCGCGCGCGTGGTCCTGCTCGGCAGGCATCAATTCATGTCGGGAGCTACGGGATCATGATCACCACGGCCGCAAGAGGCGTGGAACGGCCGGTTCTGCGCCGGGCGCAGATCGCGCCCGATGTCTCCGCGATCGGCGCCGTCGCCGCCGATTGCCTCGTCCAGGAGCTCGAAACCTGGCCGAAGCCGGGGCTGGTGAGCCATGTCGACAACGGCAGCCACGACGACATGGATGCGGGCACGTTTCGTCGCAGTGCTGCGGCCATCAGGCCCTACCTGCAACGCCTGGCCGATGCGGGCGCGCTTGGCTGCGGCATGGGGCGGCTGCGCATCATCGGCCTTGAAGCGGAGCGCGCCATGCTGGCGGCGACCGCGGGGGTCAACACGCACCGTGGCGCGATCTTCGGGCTCGGCCTGCTGTGCGCGGCGGCCGGCGCGAGAGCCGGCGGGTTGGTCGATCCCGGACTTCCGCTTGGCGCTGTCGTGGCGCGCCTGTGGGGCGACAGCATATTCGATGGTCCGGTGCTGCTGCACAGCCATGGCAGCGCAGCTCGCCGCCGCTTTCGTGCGGGTGGTGCACGGATGGAGGCCGCAAACGGATTTCCCAGCGTCTACCGGATCGGCTTGCCGGCCTTGCGCGGAGCGACGCCGATTGCGCTGGAAGATACGGAAGCCGCCCGGGTCGAGGCGTGCTTTGCGCTGATCGCATTCGTCGAAGACACCAACCTCCTGCATCGCGGTGGGCTTGACGGCCTTCGCTTTGCACATGACGCGGCGCGTCGCTTCATCGCTTCAGGCGGCGTCGGCGTGTCCGGCTGGCGTGCGCGGGCGCAGTCGATCCACGAAAGCTTCGTCGCCCGTCGCCTCAGCCCGGGTGGATCGGCCGACCTGCTTGCGATGACGCTCTTCGTCGACGCCCATGAAAGGCCGATTTCATGATGTCCAACGCGATCCTGATGGCGCTGGTGCCGGTCTTCTTCGTTCTGTTGCTGGGATACGCCGCCGGAAAATTCCATATCGTCGACAATCTTCACGTCGACGCCCTCAACGCACTCGTGATGGATTTTGCGCTGCCGGCCTCTCTGTTCGCGGCGACAGCCTCGGCGTCACGCCGTGAGATGATCGAGCAGGTTCCGCTCTTCCTGGTGCTCGGCGTGACGATGCTGCTGGTCTATCTCGCCTGGTATTTTACGGCGCGTGGGGTCTCCAAGGTTTCCCGGTCGGAAGCATCATTACAGGCGCTGACGATTGGCTTTCCGAATCTCGCCGGCGTGGGCCTTCCGATCATGACCTCAGTCGTGGGGCCGGCCGGCACTGTGCCGGTTGCCGTCGCATTGGCGGCGGGCTCGATCCTCATCAGTCCGCTGACCCTGATCATGGCGGAAATGGGCGCCGCCAAGGCTCGCGGCGAGCAAATGGCGGCACGGCAGGTCCTGACGGCAATTCGGCGTGCGATCACCAAGCCGGTGGTACTCGCGCCCGCGCTTGGCATCCTGTTCTCGTTATCGGATGTGAGCCTCGACGCGTTGGCCCGTGCAAGCCTCGCGCTGATTGGAAGTTCGGCTGCCGGCGTCGCCCTGTTCCTCACCGGAGCCATTCTGTCGGCGCAGTCGTTTCGGCTGGACTGGAAGGTCGTCGCTGCAACGGTGGCTTCGGACATCGTGCGCCCGCTGCTGGCAGTTGCGGTCATTTGCCTCATTCCGATGACGAAGGACGCGGCGAAAACGGCTATTCTGCTCGCCGCGACGCCGTCGGGCTTCTTCGGAATTTTGTTCGCGGTCAACTACCGGCTGGATTCCGCAAGGGCAGGGTCGATGGTCATCGCCAGCACTGGATTCAGCGTCGTGACCCTGGCGATTGCGATCGCGCTGCTCTTTCCCCATTAGGCCGCGGCGATGACGCTTGCGATCCTCTGCTCGGGCCAAGGCGGCCAGCATCGGGACATGTTCGCCCTCACGGGCGACGCGCCGGACGCCGCGCAGCTGTTTGCGCATGGGGCTGCATTGCTGGGTGGCAGGGATCCGCGCGAATTCGTCCGGAGCGAACCTGATGAGGCCCTGCACCGCAACCGTGCCGGCCAGATTCTCTGTACCTTGCAGCCGCTCGCTGCGGCGCGTGCGCTCGCAGATGTCATGCCGCATGGCGTCATCATTGCCGGCTATAGTGTCGGCGAAGTCGCGGCCTGGGGTGTCGGCGGACTGTTCGATGCGACTGCCACGCTCGATCTCGTGGCGCGCCGCGCAGAAGCCATGGATGCGGCCACGCGCGCCGGCGACGGTCTGATCTTCGTCCGTGGTCTTTCGCGAGACGAGATCGGTCGCCTTTGCGAACGTCACGGCGCGGCGATCGCCCTCGTCAATCCCGGCGATGCCTTTGTCATCGGCGGCGGCCGGGAGGCGCTGAGCGGAATTGCCGCAGACGCGCGGGCGATACGCGGCGCAAGGATCGTCGCGTTGCCGGTTGAGGTGGCCTCCCACACTACACGGCTTGCCGCCGCGTCCGCCGTATTTCGTGAGACTCTGCGCTTGGCACCGGTGGTGTTCCCGCCGGGAAGCGGTGCGCGCATTCTAAGCGGAATAGATGCCACTCCGGTTGTGTCGGCCAACAACGGTCTCGACAAGCTTGCCGCGCAGATTTCGCAAACCGTGCAATGGGCAGATTGCCTGCAAGCCTGTGTCGAAGCGGGCGCGACGGGGTTTCTCGAGCTGGGGCCGGGACATGCGCTCAGCAGGATGGTTGCCGAGATCGAGCCCGAGCTTCCGACTCGTTCGCTGGGCGATTTCAGGAGCCTTCACGGTGTCCGCGCTTGGATTGCGCGTCACCTGAGCGCCCAAGCGCGATAAATTCCGAAGAGACAATCGCGCTGCGCGGTGGAAAAAAAGGGGCCATCCTTGGGGGAGGACGGCCCCAAAATGCTCGTATGCCCAGGGAGGAGAAAGAGGCTCGAGCCGTGACTTGGGGGTCTCAGTCACCTAACACACACAGCATCGCCGATCGCGCGGCCAAAGTATTTCACGAACCCCTGTTATTTCTCATTTCGCATGATTCACGTGATTTCCGCGGGCAGCGCGTGGGACACCGTCATGCGTGTCGCAGCGGGATCGCCGAGCCTGGACGAAGCCGACGCGTTCCGGCTGGCGCATCGCCAGCGCGCGGGGGTTTCACCTGTGATCCGCTTGAAGACGGTCGAGAAATGCGCCTGGGTGCAGAAGCCGACGGTCAGCGCCACCTCGGCGAGGACCGTGTCGGAATTCGATAGCAGTGATTTCGCACGCTCGATGCGCTGATGCAGCAGGTATTCCCGCGGTCGGTATCCCGTCGCGGCACGAAACTGGGCCGCGAAGTGCATCCGCGACAGTCCCGCCACCCTGGCAAGGTCGGACAGGGTGATGCCGTGGTCGAAGTTCGTCCCGACATACTCCTCGACGCGCCGCAGCCGCCATTTCGGCAACGCATTGACTTTCGCGTGAGGGAGCTCGCGCCGGGCAATGTGCATTGCCAGCGTCCGGCCAATGCAGCGTGCGAATTCCCGGTCGGCAGAATGGCCGCGTTCGGTCAGTGCTTTCGCAAGCTGCTCGGCAAACGGGTCGCGGAGCAGGACGAGGTCGTTGAGGCCTTCCGGCGCGGCGGGGCCTGCTCCAGGCCGTAGAGGCGGAAAATAACTGCCGGCAGAGACGTGGAAGTGCAGGAAATCGCACGGCGCGTAGAACTGCGCACTGAGCCGCTGCGACGGTGCGCCGATATACAGCGTGCCTGCCGGCATGACGCCGTCGAAGACGGTGTGGCGGCCTCTGGTCAGTTTGACCCGTGTTGTTTTCAAGGCGATGGCCAGGAAGTATCGGTCGCAAGGCGTCGCGGCTTCTTCGTGCCTTATGCCTGTTTGGGTCGAGGTCCAGCGCGAGATCGTGATGTCGTCGGACGCGGTGCCGCCATGTTGGCCGGGCTGGCGCCACCTTCGTTCGAGGGGAAATGCGCGAGACTCTTGCGGGGAAGCCGATTCGCGGCGGCTGGGTTGATACGTCACCCGGGCGCCGGCCGCTTGCATATCAGTAAGCATCGTTCGTCCCCATTTCCTGGATTCGGCTGCCGTCGGGACGGCAGCAGAATGCAATTGGTCCATGTTCGAACGATAGGTGCGACCGCGTCGGAAGGCTCGTTAAGGAAGCTGAAGCGGTATTAGATTTTGCAAGTGCGAGCGGGTGCGACCGCGTGTCGCGAAAAATTCAATTGGAATCAAAGGGATCAAGTGCATGTGTGGAGAGAACACACCGAACGAGGGTGCATGCGGTACTGTCATGTCCGGCCGGCCGTCTTCGTCTGATTCAGGGCAGGCGTGGCGAGGCGTCGAGGCCGGGTGTGAGGCCCGGTGCGATGGCAGCCGCTGGCGGAATGGCGGGTTCGCGCGAATACGGAACCGCTTCCACCTCGGGGGGCTGCTGGGATGTGGCCTGAAGGCAGTTCGCGCGAGGCGGACGTCCCGCGCCGAACAGATCGGCGACGGGATTCACGAAGTTCGTGCGGAATCGCTCAAACCGGCTTTGGGTTTCGCTTGAGGGCTGCCGGATCGTCACCGTCGCCGTCATGCCGGAGACCAGCGGCACCCCCGGAGGCACCGTGTCGATGGCGACGCGAACCGGCACGCGCTGCGCAAGCCGAACCCAGGTGTAGATGGGATCGACGTTGGGCAAGCCTTGGGTGCCGGATGCGGCGTTCGACACGCTGACGCCGCGGGTCACGGTTTTCACATGTCCCTGAAGCGGCTTGGAGTAGCCGACGAGCTGTGCCTCTGCGCGATCGCCCACGCACACGCCCGCCATCTTGGTCTCTTCGAAATAGCCGTCGATCCAGAAACTGTTGGCATCGATGATGGAGACGTTGCTGGCGCCGGTGGTAGCATAATCGCCGACGCGCAGCAGGAGGTTGGTGACGTAGCCGTCGACCGGACTCGTCACGTTGGTTCGTTTCAGGTTCAATTCGGCCTGAGCAAGCTGATGCGCCGCCGCCTCATACGCAGCCTTCGCTTGCAAGGCATTGCCGGCGAAGATCTGCTGTTCCTCCGGCGTCGTTGCGAGGTTGGACAAGCGCTGACGCCGGTTGAACTGGGCCTGCTTCACTTCGAGATCCGCCGCACGCTGGTCGAGGACGGCCTTGCCGACATGGGCGGCCACCTCGAAGTCGAAGGGGTCGATGACGTAGAGCACGTCGCCCTTATGGACGAACTGATTGTCGGTCACCCGCAGTTCCACGATCTCGCCCGAAACCTGCGGCGCGACGTTGGCGACCTGGACGCGCACGCTGCCGTTCCGGGTCCAGGGCGCGGTGACGTAATGCTGCCAGGTCGCGAGCGATATCAAGACGGCGACCAGTGCAATGCCGAGGGTCGCAAGATGTTTGGCCGCGCCGTGGATGAAGCGGCGGGCGCCCTCGCGCAGCACCTTCGCGGAGGGAGCCGCCTGTTCCGGAGGTTTGACGCCGGCCGCGGCGTGATCGCCGGTGTCGCGCGCTACGGTCTCCGGCATGTTCGAACCGTCCACGGTGTCTGCGGCATCCACCGGCGCGTCGGTCGTTGGCTCGCCATGAAGCGGGGCGGCGTTGCGGGGCAGGGTGGCTTCCATGGCTTTTCTCCCTAGAAGAACAGTGCGAGCATGCCGAACATCGCCACGTAGAGGCTGAGTTCGGCCAGCGAAGGGTTGCTGAAGAATCTCGTGAAGCCGACGAAGCGCAGCAGCGGGCGCAGCATCAGGAACGCGAGCATCGCTGTTGCCGCATAGGAGACGATGGGGGCAATCAGCACGCCACCGATGACGAGTTCCCGATAGGTGTTCATCATGGTGATGTCCCTCGGCTGGAGCCGGTCGGAGATTGTGGCGGCATGAACGCCGCACTTGCCGCAATCAGCGCGGCGATGGCTGCACTGGTGGGCAGGTTGCTTGGCGCTCCCGCCTGGTGCAGCGCCCCGGCCGAAGCGAGGATCGCACCGCCGTCCCGCCGGACGAGGGCCTCTCGCGCGGCCTGCGCCGCTCCGGCGAGCGGGCCCTGGCCGACCCGGTCCAGTTCGGCACGGCAACGTCGCAGGGCGTCGGCCTTGTCGAAAAAATGCATGGCCGTGCCGGCGATCTGATCATTGATTGCGGAGGGGCCATTTGCGGTCACCATCTGTTCAATCCGCGCCGCGTCGCGAAAGGCGGCTTCCTCCGGCGCGAGATGCCGGGCTGGCCCGCTGTCGCGGCGGCTCAGCTCGCGCCGGACCTCTTCCAACAGCAGCCGAATGCGCCGGCCGCCTGACAAGGGAGGCAGCAGCAACTGCGCGGCAAAGACGAGGACGGACGAAAGGCAGGCAAAGAAGCTCGTCAGCAGAAACACCTCGGGGTCGTAGCTCTGCGGATTTGTCGGTGCGAGCACCGCGAGCGTGAACACCAGGACGAGACGGCCGAGGGAAGACAGCATCGGGCTCGGCAGCGAGACCAGCAGCGCGAGGCCGATGACGACAGGCGCAAGACCGATCGCCAGCAGCTGAAACTCGGACACCCCATTGAAGACGAGATACTTCAAGATGCCGGCCAGCACGCAGGCGATCGGCATCGCCATCACCGCCACCAGCGTGAAGCTGCGTGGCGCGGGCGAGGTTGAGCCGAGGCCTATGATCACGGCGACGAGTGAAAGGCAGAGCTCTGTTGTCGGCCAGCCCGCCAGCACGAAGAAGATTGCGATCAGCGTGAACGCGATCGCAGCCCGTGCGCCGGCTTCGGCCGCAATGCGGCGCGAACGATAGAGCGGTGCGTGCCATGCACGATAGGGACGCGTCCCTGCACGCAGCGCATCGAGGCTGCTGCGCACTTGCGCGTTCTTGCGGCTGATTTCGATCCGCAGCCAGGATCGGGAAATCGCGATCAGCCCGGCCGCATCCTGGTCCGGATCGTCACCATTCTGCGCCGGAGCGGACGTGGCGGAGAGCGCTGCCAGCATGCGGCCGAGAGAGAACGCGCTGACGAGATCGACCAGCGCGGAACGCGCGGCCGCGGCTCTTGTCGGGCCCACGCTCGATTCCGCCGCTAGGCTCGCGATGTCCGGGCGCAGTGCTGCGATATCATGCAACAGGCTCGCCGCAACGGGTGCGGATGGCGCTTGGCCGCGCTCGGCATCTTGCGCGAGATCCGTTACCCGCCGGTGCAGCGCCTCGATGCGGCTTGCCAGGGCCGGATGATAGTTCGGCGCGGCCAGAATTTCATTCACGAGCGCCACCGCGAGGACCCCGACGCTGATGGCCGCGCCCCGCGCGACGCCGGTCGGGAATACTTGCAGCGGGCTGTCGATCTGCTGAACGGCAATCAGCGCGACCGTGGTGCAGCAGAGAGACGCTGCATAAGCGCGATTGCCGTCGAGCATCCCGACGGCGTAGACGCAAAGGCCGATCCAAATGCCGAGCACCGCGAGCAGGAGACCGTCGGTTTGGGAAAACATGCCGGCGATCGCGATCGATGCCGCCACGCCGATGGCAGTTGCAAGCAATCGGTAGCCGGCCTTTTCCATGCCTTGACCGCGCGTGGGCAGTGCCAGGATCGCCACCGTGAGGGCTGACGACGAGGGCGATTCAAGCTCGAGCCAGAAGCTCACATAGAGGGCGAGAAGCATCGCGAGCCACACCCGCAGCGCAAAGGCCCAGGAGCTCGCCGGAAACCCGGCGAAGACCAATGGGCGCGCCGCGGCGGCAGCATCGGCATTGATTTGCATCGCGCGAGATCCCCATTTCCCTCGGCAGAACAGCCAGCCCCGCCAGTGCTGTGATACGCGCGCGAATATGAGGTGCGAGGGGCTCGCCGGTATTTCCGGTTCACCAACCTCGTTGCCGGATTGCACGTCGGGTTGAGGGAAAACGGCGCTCGTCCGCGCCAGCCGCGGGCCGGACTATTGCGGCCCGTTGCCTGCCAGCGCGTCTTCGAGGCAGCGGATGATCTCGTCACCGCTGGAAGGCTTGCCAAGATAGCAATGCGCGCCTGCGGCCATGACGCGCTGACGCACGGTTTCACTCGGAAACGCCGTCATGAAGATGATTGGAAAATGGCGGCCGGCGGCAACCAGCTGGGCCTGCAGCTCATCGCCTGTGATGACCGGCATCTGGACGTCGGCGATCATGCATGCCGGATCGTCTCCCTGCGCCTGCCGCAGGAAGTCCACGCCGGATTCGTAGGCCTGGGCCTCGTAGCCGACCGAACGCACGAGGCTCGCCAGCGATGCCCGAACGCCTTCGTCGTCGTCTACGATCGCAATCACCAAGCTTTTGGCCATGGGGGCGCCTTATCCTGGCCGCGGTGTTCCGCAAGGAAGAGCATCTCCCTCGGCGCGGCCGATGGCGCTTTATGCACCTGGGGCAGTCCCGCCGGAATTATACTCAGGTTTGGTCCGAAGTCCTGCGGGTCTGGGAAACTCCGAGCGCCTCGGCCTTGCGAACGAGGTCGGCGAACGACCGGACCCCCATCTTGCGCATGACGTTCCCGCGGTGGATCTTGACCGTGATCTCGCTGAGGCCGATCAGGGCGGCGACCTGTTTGTTCATCAGGCCGGCGGTGACATGGCCCATCACCTCGCGCTCGCGCGCCGTCAGGGTCTCGTATTGGGCGCGGATGTCCTCCTTGGTCGCGGCTTCGGCCCGGTGCTGCGCATCGCGTTCGAGCGCCGCGGTCACGGCATCGAGCATGTCCTGGTCGCGAAATGGCTTGGAGAGGAAATCGACCGCGCCGGCCTTCATGGCACGCACGGACATCGGAATGTCCCCATGGCCCGTCATGAAGATGATCGGATAGCTGATGCCCTGCCGGACGAGCTGGCCCTGCAGGTCGAGCCCGCTCACGCCGGGAAGGCGGACGTCCAGCACGATGCAGCCGGGGCCGTCGGGCAGCGAGCCTCCAAGCAGTTCGGACGGCGAGCCGTACAGGCGCGTATCGAGGCCGACCGATCGGAACAGGCTGTCGAGCGAGGCGCGGATGCCTGCGTCGTCATCAACGATGATAACGACCGAGTTGAGCGATTGGGCGGGCGATTGCGCGTGGTCTGGTCGTGTCATGGTCTGATGTGTTCTTGGCTGTATGGCAGTGTCAGGCGGAATGTCGCTCCCGCGCCCGGGGTGCTCTCGACCGACAACTCGCCACCGTGAGCTTCCACCGTCGTTCGGCAGATCGCAAGTCCCATGCCCATTCCGCCGCGCTTCGTCGTGAAGAACGGATCAAACAGGCGTGGCATGTCGTCCGGCCGGATGCCGGGGCCGCTGTCCTGCACCGTGATGGCGAGTCTCTCGCCGTCGACGGCGCTGGCGCGCAGCATGACGGTACGGGAACCGCGCTGGTCCGACATGGCCTGGGCGGCATTGACCAGCAGGTTGACCAGCACCTGCTGAAGCTGGATCCGGTCGCCGCGAATTGGCTTCAGGCCAGGCGTCGTCTCGACAGTCAGGACGACGTCGTCATTCGCGAGCTCCCGCGCGACCAGAAGGGCCGCTTCCTGGATGATCTCGGCGATATCGAGACTGTCCTGCTGGGCAGGCGCCTTCTTCAGGAAGGTGCGGATGCGGGCCACGACCTCGCCGGCACGGCGGCCCTGCGCGACGACGTGAACGATCGTGGCCGCGACCTCCTTCAGATCGGGCACGTCGCGCCGCAGCCATCGCAAGCCGGCCTCGCCGCTGGTGACGATCGCCGCCAGCGGCTGATTGACCTCGTGGGCGATAGAGGCGCTGAGCTCGCCGAGGGTGGCAACGCGCGCGGCATGGGCGAGCTCCGCCTGCGCCGCGAGCAACGCATCCTGCGCCTGCTTGCGCTCGGTGATGTCGACGACGAAGGCGAGCACGTTGCGGTCGCCGTCAGGCCCGGAGGGGAAGGTGATCGTGAACAGCACCGGAACCTTGCGTCCGTCGAGCCTGACGAGCTCGGTTTCGCCTTCGTAGAACGGCTCGCCTTCCGCGAACGCGATCAACGCGCCGAGGAAGCTGCGGTCGTTCTCGCCGAGAAGCAGGTCCACATTCTCGATAAAAGTCGAGGCGCCGTTTGCGCCTGCCATCTTTTGCAGGGCCGGATTGACGTCGGTGATTGCAGCGAGCCGGCGGGCATGCCGGACGAAACCGGGATGCCGCGCCAGATGGTCGCGCAGGCTGGCTCCCGCGGTATCCAGCGATTGCAGTGCGGTTCGGAGTTCGCTCCAATCCTCTTCGACGACGCCGATCCGGCTTGCGTCGAACATCCGGCGGTATCGCTGTTCGCTTCGCACCAGCGCGTTGTGTGCGGCCACGCGGTCGGTGACGTCGGTGTGCGTTTCAAGGACTCCGACCGGCTTGCCAAGACGGTCGTGCTGCAAGGCCCATCGGGCATCGACGGTGAGCGCCGCGCCGTCTTTCGTTCGTTGCTGCACGCGGCCTTCCCATCGACCGGTGCCCACCAGGCCCGCTTCGATGACCTCGCGCCGGTCGGGATATCTGGTTTGCAGGAGCGCGTCGGCGAGCTGCCCGACCGCCTCGTCGGCAGACCACCCGTAGACCTGCTCGGCCGTCTTGTTCCAGAAGGTGATCACGCCGCCGCGGTCTCTGACGAAGATCATGTCGTGCGAGAGGTTGAGCAGGCGGGCCTGCGCGGCGAGGCGCTTCGTTGCCGCGTGATTTTGCAGCGCCAGCAAGGTCGTGATCCCGATTGCCGCGAGGCTCACCAGCACACGAAGGGCGGGTGAGGCGATGGTCCGCAGATCGTGCGACAGGAGATAGGCTGTTATCGTCAGGACGACGCAGCCGGCCGCGGCAACGATGGTGTCGTCGCGCCGGTTGGTCTTCGCCGCGAGCAGGATCGCCACGATATAGAGAACCGCCACGGCGCCCTCGAGCGGCGTCAGGACGTCAACCAGGAAAACCGCAAAGGCGAGGACGGCGGACAAGGACCGCAAGCCGGTGCGGCTCTTGGATGAGCCCGTGGTCAGATCATGACGCGTCATCGTCACTTGCAGTCGTTCTTCTCACATCAGCTATCAGCGCGTTGATGCCGCGATTTGATCGCGTTCACAACATCCACCCGCGCGATTTTCGTGCTCTCGTGGAAGACCTGTCGCGCGCTCGATGCGGTGAAACCGCCGGCAAGCGGCATTCCCCGGAAAAACCAGGGAGCTCGCGTGGTCCCGCCGGCGGATGGTGCGCAGAAAGCGCGTCAACTTACCGCAGGCGTCGCGCCGCAAGTTGTGCCCGCAGCCGCGATCCCGCTGAGACGTCGCATCGGTGCGCTCACCCGACGAACAGGTCGTGATCATACCTAGGTATGACGCGGTCAACCCGAGAACCTATAGACGCACCCGCGGGTAGAATGGATCGCGCACACCGCCGAATTACTCTCCTCCCATGGCATTCGGGCAAGCCGGTCAGGCCAGGCCGGATCGAAAACGGGACAAGGAGATTCGACGATGTCGCTGCAGATGTCACGCTCACAGGCGATCAAGGATCATGACGTTCGCGCGATCGATATCTCGGCAATCGATCGCGATCGGCTTGGGCTATCGAAACTCCCTGACCGGTTCGACGAAGGCGGAACAATGCTGTCTTTCGTCCATCTGGACATGGCCCTGGCGGTCGAGCATGCGGCGGACGCCGGACGTTCTGCCGCTCGCGGGCCCCGCTTCAGGCTCTCCGCAAAACTCCTTGCACCGCCGCCTGCCGAGAGCGAACGGGCCTTCGCAGGAGGAGAAGCCGCTGATCCGGTGATGCGGCGCCTGTCCGATGCGCTCGCGGCGACCGAGGCCACGCACGATACCCATTCCGCCATCATGGCCGACGCCCTGCGGCTTGCGATCCTCACCCGGACGTTCAGTCGGCAGGCTCCCAGCGCACGGGCCGAGCTCGATCAGGCCGACGCCATTCGCGAGGGGGATGCTGGAAGGACCGTACGGTCGCTGCAGAATTGGCGTCTCAGGCGCGTCCTGCAATATGTCGACAAGAATCTGACTGCAAAGATAACGCTTCAGGACATGGCCGCCGTCGCCGGCCTGAGCAGGATGCATTTCGCCGGGCAGTTCCGTGCGGCCGTCGGCGTGCGACCTCATGAATATCTGCTGAGGCGCCGCATCGAGCGCGCCCAGGAGCTGCTCAAGCAGGCCGAAATTGCGCTCGTGGACATCGCCCTGACCGTGGGTTTCCAGACCCAGGCGCATTTCACCACGGTGTTCAAGCGCTTTGTCGGCGATACGCCGTATCAATGGAGAAGCGCTTATCTCGCGCAAATTATGCCGCTGCCGTGCGCAGGAGCGGGTCCGTCATGATCAACATTGGCATTCAAGCCCTGCTCCTGTCGCACGCCAGTCTTCATTTGACGCTGACGCATCATGAATTGATGGAGATGATCGAAATTCTCCGTGCTCTCGGCAATTCGTACCGCCTCGCTGCGTCAGAGCCGGGAAGCGGTTTTCTCTATGGACGCCTCGCCTTCAACTTCTGTCGAGGCGCTGTGATGTGGGCCGCGCGGTAGGCGGCACTTCGGTGGCACCCCCGCGTCGGGTATTTACGGGAGCGACTGTTTGCTGTGCGCGCCCATATCATTCGACCCTTGTGCAGACCATCAGGCTCCGGATTGTGAAGAGGATATGCCTTATTCAGATGCCTTGGCGAACTGCGGCACCTTGGTCTCGGATTCCGCCAACCAGATGCTCGCAAGCAAGACGGTCGCTGCCAAAGCCGCTGTCACGCCGAGCAAGAATTGCCAGCCCGCCTGCTGGAGCAGCCAACCGGATAGAAGCGCGCTGATGGCGGTTGATAGGAATACTGTTTGATCGTGCAGCGCTTGAGCCTTGGCGCGCTCTGAAACGTGATAGTTTCCGGTCAGAAGCGTGCTTCCGCCGACATAGAGAAAATTCCAACCAACCCCCAGCAGCACCATCGAAACCCAGAATGCACTCACGCCAGTTCCAAGAAGTGCGGCCGCGGCAGCGCAAGCGAGCATCAAAAGCGCGCCGAGCCGGATGATCGTGGTCGAGCCTGCGCGCTTGATCAATGCCCCCGTCGCCAAGGACGGGGCGAACATTCCCAAGGCATGCCATTGGATCAGAACGCAGCATCGGCATATGTGTGATGATGGGAGATCATCGCGATTGGAGCCGATGTCATCAGCATATTCATGCCTGCATTTCCGAACGCACCGCTGAGAACGGCCATGATGAACCCCGGCTGGCGCGCGATCTGCGAAATCGGGCGGCTTTCGGTTTGCTCCGACTCATCGTGGGATGGCAGTAAATTCAGACGAGCCTGAACCATCAAAGCGACAAGCGCCAGGCAGGCGAGAAACAAGTATGTCCCTGCGAACTGGACCGCAAAAGCCGCCGGCTACAAGACTCATGGGTTTGTGGAGAGGCAGCGACGCAAGCTGTTCTGGTGCGCTTCGATGGAAAGCCAGATTTGTCGTTCGAGCGGGTAGGTTAAATTGGTGGGCTTTTCCGTTCCTTTGGCCAACTCTCGCCTGTCGAACCGACGGTCTGTCTCGCAACGCTCCAGCCCTGTGTCGCCCCCTGTCAATCCGCTCGCGCAAAAATATTCCGCTTTACCGAAATTCGGAATTGGCGTATGTGTCGGCCATCCCGGCTCATTCTTGAGGGGCGATCTTGTGGTCGTCACGTTCGCGAGCTGGGCTTGCGGTGGACGCGGCAGCGTTCGGGTGCGAGTGGCCAAGGGCAGGGCGGATTGCTCTCCGTGAACCCAAGGCTTCGTTCCGACGAGCGGCGCTGCTAGGCTTCGTCTCGTCTGTAAGTTTCCGGCTCCGTCGACAGGGCTGGAAAAACTGCGGCGAAATGGCGGGCCGTGCGTACGGCAAAACCGTGTGGTCCTGGCCGTCGTTGCTACGGTCAAGCCCTGGCGAATGCGGCATCTGCGTCAACCGGCGCGGTGCCGGTGAATTTCGCGAAGGCGAGGGAGGCCAGAAGGAAAGTTCGGCTCCCGGGAGAGCACGGCATAAGCCGTCCAACCATCGCGCAGGGAAGGCCGAGTGATTGGCTACACCTGTATGCTGCTGTGCGGTTTTCCTGCGTGTGCTTTTCGCGCAGCGGACCGCGGGTGCCAGCCGGCACCCGGCCTTCCCTGCGCCCTCTTGGCTTAGAGGGTGGAGTGACCAGGCAAACCTCGGGCGAATTTCGCCGCGAGAACGCGAAAACGTGTCCTGCGGGTTGCAATGCGTGTCGGAGGACTGCGATGTCTTCCACCAGATGTCGTTTTCATTTTAGAACGACGCTTCATGATCAGAAAGAAGCGTGACGGCACAAGCCGCCAGCCCGATAACGAAACTCCAGTGTTGTCAGCCTCACGCATCTTGCGGCGCGGCTGCGCCGGCGGTCCGTCGCCGTGCCGGCAGGAAAAACCCTGCAATCGCGCCGGCCAGCGACAGCGTTGCGGCGAGGCTCATCGCCGCGGCAAATCCGCTCTCGAAATGAGCGGCCGAATCGACCCCGCCATGGGCCGAGAAGTTCGCCACCAGCGCGGCGATGCCGAACATGCCGCCGAGGAAGCGGCCCATGTTGAAGATGCCGGACGCCTTGCCCATTTCGGCCACCGCGACCGAGCTCAGGATGGCGTTCTGTGCTGCCGGCATCGCCATCGAGACACCGACGCCGGCCAGCACCAGCGGCGCGACCAGAGCGGAGTAGGTAACCGCGGAGCTCACGATCTCCGCGATCCAGCCGAGGCCGATCGCCTGCATCAGCAATCCCGTCACCACCAGCGGCCGCTCGCCGAACCTGTTGACGACCGCGCCGGCGATCGGGGCGGTGACGAACAGCGTCGCTGTCCAGGGGAGCAGGCGAAGTCCGGCGCCGAAGGCGTCGAAGCCCAGCGTGGTCTGGAGGAACTGCGGCAGCAGGAACAAGACGCCATACATCGCGGCGTAGAACAGCACGCTTGCGGACATGCCGGAGGCAAGCGCCCGCGATGAGAACAGCCGCATCGGCACCATCGGCGCGGCCGCGCGCAATTCCCAGAGCACGAAGCCGGCCGTGAACACCAGGCCCGACATCAGCGTGGCGATGATTTCGGCGCTCGCCCACCCCACGGCGTTGCCGCGCAACAGGCTCCACACCCACGCCAGCGCCGCCAGCGCAACAAGCGCCAGTCCGGGGATGTCCAACGCGGCGGCCGGGCCGAAGCTTTCGCGCAACCGTGCCAGCACCAGGGTGATCGCGATCAGGCCGATCGGCAGGTTGATCCAGAACACCCAGCGCCAGCCGAAATGTTCGGTGATGAAGCCGCCGATGGCGGGGCCGATGATCAGCGCGCAGCCGGTGATGCTGGCGAAAATGCCGAGCGCGCGGGCGCGCTCCTCGCGGCCGAACGTGCCGCTCAGGATCGCCATGGCCAGCGGCATCACCAGCGCAGCGCCGGCGCCCTGCAGCGCGCGGGCGGCGATCAGCGCGGTGGCATTGCCTGCGAGCGCACAGGCCGCCGATGCAACGACGAACAGGGCGAGCCCGGCCGCGAACATGCGGCGGCGACCGAAGCGGTCGCCGAGCGCGGCACCGGTCAGGAGCAGCACGGCAAAGGTCAGGTTGAAGGCGTTGACGGTCCATTGCAGCGTCTCGACCGGGCTGCCGAATTCGGCGCGGATGGTCGCGAATGCCGTCGTGATGATCATGGCGTCCAGCGCCATCATGAAGGATGCCAGCGCGGTGACGCCGAGCACCCAGTTCTGCGCGGCGCGATTGGTCGGGGTCTGCATCGCCCTCTCTCCGTGTGTCGCGCCAGCCTGTCGCGGCGCGTTCTGCGGGCTAGACGAGGGCTGAGCGGCAAAGGATGCGCCCAAAAATAATTGTTTCCGGGCCGCATCCTTCGCCGGTCGGCAAACGTCCTAGGGGTGATGCGGCCATGTGCGCGATTTTGAGCGAACCAGGTCGCGACATGAGCAAGGAGCGCGCGATGAGAAGGACGTTGATCAGGTACAAGGCTAGGCCGGAGCTGGCCGATCGGAATGCTGAGCTGGTTTCGGCCGTATTTGCCGAATTGAAGGCGGCCGGGCCGGACGGTGTGCGCTATCTGACGCTGCGGCTGGAGGACGACACCTTCATCCATCTTGTCGAGGCCGCGGCCGCGGACGGCTCGAGCCCGATCCCGAAACTCAAGGCATTTCAGACGTTCCAGGACGGCATCCGTGACCGCTGCGCGGAGCCGCCGCTGGTTCGTGATGTGAGGATTGTCGGCAACTATCGTATGCTGGACGAGTCCTGAGCAGGCGAAGCGGAGGAGCAATGGCGCCAGACCCCCTGGCCACCGTCGATGTCGAGGCCCTGCTGGCGCGGATGCGGCCGAAACTCCATCGCTACTGCGCGCGCATGGTCGGCTCGGTCATCGACGGTGAGGATGTGCTGCAGGATGCGCTGATCAAGGCGATGGAAGCGCTGCAATCGGTCACGCCTGTCAATATGGAGGGCTGGCTGTTCCGCATCGCGCACAACACCGCGCTGGATTTCCTGCGCCGCCGCAACCGGCAGGAGGCGCTGCATTCGGCCGAGGAGGTGGAGATGATTGCCGACCGGCTCGATGATGTGGAAAGCCGCCAGATCGCCGCGACCAGCCTGCGCACCTTCATGCGGCTGCCGGTGGCGCAGCGCTCCAGCGTGATCCTGATGGACGTGCTCGGCTGCTCGCTTGCCGAGGTCTGCGACATCATGGATTTCAGCCTGCCGGCGGTGAAGGCCGCGCTGCATCGCGGACGCACGCAGCTGCGTGAGTTCGCCGGAGAGCCGGACGACGTGTCGCAGCCGGGCCTGTCGGAAGCCGATCGGACGCGGCTCAGCGCCTATGTCGGCCATTTCAACGCTCGCGACTTCGACGCGATCCGCGCCATGATCGCCGACGACGTCAGGCTCGAGCTAGTCAACCGCACCAGGCTGAAAGGCAAGGCTGAGGTGTCGAACTATTTCGGCAATTATTCGAAGGTCAGCGACTGGCACCTGGTGACGGGGCAGGTCGAGGGACGTCCCGCGATCCTGGTGTTCGATCCGAACGAGCCAGCCGGGCGGGCGAAATATTTCATGCTGCTCGACTGGTCCGCCGGCAAGCTCGCCACTATCAGGGATTTTCGTCACGCAGCCTATGTTATCGATGGTGCGGAGTGCGTGGTGGATAGAGGGTGAACTTGCCTATGTGCTTTTCGCGCAGCGGACCGCGGGTGCCAGCCGGCACCCGGCCTTCCCTGTGCCCTCTTGGATTTGAGCGGGTGAGTGATGAAGCAAAGCTCGCGCGAAATGCGCCGCGGGAACGAGAGTTCATGTCCGTTTGAAAGATCGGTCGCACCATTTCCAGGGATATGTCGAACGTTGCTCGCGCTACGCAGCCATCTCACGCGGCGCTGCGGTGGGCCTTTGTCTTTGCCCTTGTCTCTCGCTTTGCCTTCGGCTTCTCCGGCGCCGGGGTGCGTCGAGCACCAGGGCCGGGGTGGGTATGAATCTCCTTGGCCAAAAGCGGCTCGCCGCATTCGGAGCAAACCATGACCGGATCGAAGTCCTTGCCGCATTTGCGGTGTTGATGCAGCAAAGGTCGTCCGCGCGCGTCGACCATATGAGTGTCGCCCCAATGCACGATCGCCATCATGATCGGATAGAGATCGAGCCCCTTCTGAGTGAGGATGTATTCGTGCCGCTTGGGCGAGTCCTGATAGGGGATACGCCGCAACACGCCTTGCCGGACCAGCTTCTTCAGCCGCTCGGCGAGCAGGTGGCGCGTGATTCCGAGCGAAGACTGAAAGCCCTCGAAACGGCGTGTGCGCAGGAAGCATTCACGCAGGATCAGAAGGGTCCAGCGGTCGCCGATCACGCCGATGGTTCGGGCCATCGAACACGGCTCGTCCTCCAGCTCACCCCATTTCATTCCAGATCTCCACTCTGCCCGCGGCTTCCGCGCGAATATCGTTCAGGAAGCCTTTGGTTCAGATACCATTCTAAATCGGTACCTACTGCGAGACAATGTCTTTGCTAGAGCACAAATTCTACTCGAATTGACAGTTCGGTTTTAGAACTGTAAGACAATCTGCGGTCCGAATTATGATCCGACGACCGGATCCAGACCTGACCGGGAGAAGTCCCATGCAAAAGAGAAACGCGACC
Source organism: Bradyrhizobium sp. WSM1253 (assembly GCF_000244935.1). Classification (NCBI taxonomy): domain Bacteria; kingdom Pseudomonadati; phylum Pseudomonadota; class Alphaproteobacteria; order Hyphomicrobiales; family Nitrobacteraceae; genus Bradyrhizobium; species Bradyrhizobium sp. WSM1253. Next base: position 3,080,674 of record NZ_JH600073.1, on the reverse strand, counting down.
GTGGCCGTGATCGGCGCCGGTGATTTTATCGGCAGCGAGATTGCAAAGAAGTTCGCCTCCGAGGGCTTTACGGTGTTTGCGGGACGCCGCGACGGCGCCAAGCTCGAACCGCTCGTCAAGGAGATCGAACAGGCCGGCGGCGAAATTCACGCGTGCGCGCTCGACGCGCGCAAGGAAGACCAGGTCATCTCGTTTCTCGGCGATGCCGACAAGCATGCCCCGCTCGAGGTTTGCATCTTCAACGTCGGCGCCAACGTCAACTTTCCGATTCTGGACACGACCGAACGGGTGTTCCGCAAGGTCTGGGAAATGGCTTGCTATTCCGGCTTCCTCGCCGGCCGCGAGGCCGCGCGCCTGATGCTGCCCCGTGGCCAGGGCAACATCTTCTTCACAGGTGCGACGGCGAGCTTGCGCGGCGGCAGCGGCTATGCGGCCTTCGCCAGCGCCAAGTTCGGCCTGCGGGCGGTCGCGCAAGCCGCGGCGCGCGAATTGGGCCCGAAGAACATTCACGTGGCGCATCTGATCATCGATTCCGGCGTCGACACGGAATGGGTCCGGCAACGGCGGATCGAGGCGCTCGGTCCGAACGCGCTGGACAATCCCGACCTCCTGATGCCGCCATCGTCGGTCGCCGAATCCTACTGGATGCTCTATCAGCAACCCAAAAGCGCCTGGACCTTCGAGCTGGAGATTCGTCCCTTCGGCGAGAAATGGTAGCGAAGCCGGTTCACGACGGCCCGTGCAAGGGTTCTGAATGAAGAGGGTTCAGGATCAATTGCCGAAGCGGTGTTCTGGAAGTCCCTGTGCGATGCCCTCAATGGCCAGAACATGACCCGCTTGGGGTTCGCGGCTCAATTGCTCACGATCTAGAAACTTTCGCGCCGTCGTCACGAACAAGGTCTTCAGATCGGCTCCGCCGAAGCACACGCAGGTCGGATTGGTCGCCGGCACCGGAATGACGGTGTCGATCCGGCCGTCCGGCCGATAGCGCACCACCCGGCCGCCGGAGAAGAATGCGGTCCACAATCCGCCGGCGACGTCGATACAAGCGCCGTCGGGCCTCTCCCCGGAGGCGCTGTAATCCGCGAACAGCCGCTTGTTTCGGATCACGCCGTCATCGAGATCGAAGTCGAACTGCCAGGTGCGGTATCGCCTCGTATCCGTGAAATAGAGCGTGCGATTGTCGGGTGAGAACGCGATGCCGTTCGTTACGATGACATCGCCGAACATGCGCATCGTCCGGCCGTCGGCATCTACGCGATACAGCGCCCCGTTCGGTCGATGCAGCTGGTTGTCCATGGTGCCGATCCATAGCCGACCCCGGGCGTCGACGCGCCCGTCGTTGAGACGGTTGTCGGGGCCGCTTTCGACCTCGCAGAGCTGGCCTGGAGGACGGTCACTAGGCGAGTGGCGATAAAGCCCCAGATCCTGCGCGAGCAGGTGGGAGCCATCCGCCGTCAGAGCCTGACTGCCGAGAAAGTTGCATGCGTACGGAACAACCTGATGAGCGCCTGTCGCCGGATCGAACGATTGATGCAGCCGTCGGTCGATGTCGACCCACCACAGCTTGCGGGAGCGGTCGCACCACAACGGCGTCTCGCCGAGGATATCGCCCGCGGCGACCGCGGTCTCGGCCCGATGTGCGGGGATCATGTCGATGGTCATCCCGATATCCGACTGCAGCCGCGAGCCGGGCGATCAGTCCTCGTTCCAGGAGGCGAGGGCGTGCGCGACGCACCCGTTGATGTGCTCGGTGAGCACGGTTTTGGCGCCTTTGATGTCGCGCTTGAGGGCGCATTCGAGCAGCGCCTTGTGCTGGTTGATCGTCTCCGCGCCGCGGTAGCGCAGCGCATAGCGGAAATATTTGTCGAACACGACCGCATGGGTCTGCATCAGCTCGCGCGAACCGCAACTCGAGATCAGCGCCTGGTGGAATTCGCCGTCGTAGCGTTTGCGCAGCTCGGGATCGTCACCCTCCTTGAGGACGGTGCGTTCGGTGGCCGCCAGCTTGTGATGCGCGGACACCACGCGGCCCTCCCACTCGACGTCGCCGGCACGAAACGACTCGGCCATCGCGTGATGCTCCAGCAGGATGCGCAGGCCGGCGAGCTCACGCAGGTTCTGGATGGAGATCGGCGCCACCTCGAAGCCGCGCTGGCCCTCGGCAACCACGAAGCCCTCGGAGGTCAGACGATTGAGGATCTCGCGCAGCGTGGAGATGCTGACCCCGTAGTCCTCCTTCATGGCGTCGAGCTTGAGGCGTCCGGATGGCGTGAGCACTCCGAAAATGATGTCGGCCCGGATGCGCTGATAGCCGCTGTGGCCTGCCGACAGGGGCCGTTCCTCGACTGACGTCATGCCTTCTGATCCCGCCTGTCCCGATCGTCGGCCACTTCGGACGCGGCCGAACCATCAATGTTGCCAGCACTATAGCAGATTTCAGATGTATGATGTATGACAAATCATCATATGAAATAGATATCGTCATTTGACACGGAAATATATGTGTGATGTCTAAATAGGCTGAGGGCACGAAAAATATAATGGCTTAAGCCGCCGGTCGTGCCCGGTCGAACAGGGAGGAAACGATGAGCTTGTTGGTACGGGCGCTGTCTGCGACGGCGATCTGCGTGGCGCTGACGGTCGGCGCATCCGCTGAGGACATTCAGGAGCGCACGATCAGGTGGGGACACCTGAACAACACCGATCACCCCGTCAGCGCGGGGGTGCAGAAATTTGCGGAGATCCTGCTGGCGAAGAGCGGGGGCAAGATGAAGATCCGTGAGTTCGCGGCCTCGCAGCTCGGCAACGAGCTGCAGCAGCAATCGGCGCTGCGCGGCGGTACCCAGGAAATGCTCTCGGCCTCGACGACGTCGCTCGCAACCGTCGTGCCGGAGTTCGGCCTCATCGACTTTCCATTCATCGTGAAGACCATCGAGCAGGCCGACGCGCTCGGGACCGGAAAATTCGGCACGTCAATGCTCGATACGCTGCCGTCGAAGGGGCTGATCGGTCTGGGCTATTGGGGCCTCGGCTTCCGCAACGTCACCAACAGCACGCGGCCGATCACCAAGGTCGAGGATTTCAACGGCCTCAAGCTTCGCGTCATTCCGAACCCGGTCTACCTTGAGACCTTCGGATCGTTCAAGGCCAATCCCGTTCCGATGGCCTTCGGCGAACTCTACTCGGCGCTGGAGACGCGCACCGTCGATGGCGAGGAGAACCCTTTTACGGTCATTCTCTCCAACAAGTTCTACGAAGTGCAAAAGTACGTTTCCGCCACCAATCACACCTTCACCCTGAACATCATCCTGGTGAGCAAGGCGTTCTGGGACAAGCTCTCGCCGACCGAGCAGCGCCTGATGCGCGAGGCGTATGAGGAAAGCCGAGGCTATCAAAAGGAGCAGACACGCCTTCAGACCGAAAAGGCGCTGTCGGAATTGCAGGCCAAAGGCATGCAGTACAACACCGTCGCGCCGGAAGAGCTCGATCGCATGCGCAAGACGGCGCAGCCGGTGGTCGACAAGATTGCCGCCAATCTCAAGCCGGACGCGGTTAAGCTCTTCAACGACGAGCTCGATCGCATCCGCAAGGACGTGAAATAGTCGACCTCGTCAGCATGCAAGACGCAGAGCCGTCCAGTCGGCCGGCTCTGAATCCGACTTTGCCCGGACGGCACGTATGGCGCGATTTCTCGACCTGTATTGCACCCTGCTGAAAGGCATCATCGCCGCATTTCTCGCGGTGATGGTGGTGCTGGTGTTCGGCAACGTGGTTCTGCGCTACGGCTTCAACTCCGGTATCGCGATTTCCGAGGAGCTGTCGCGCTGGCTCCTGGTCTGGCTGACTTTCCTCGGTGCGGTCGTGGCAATGCGTGAGCACGCCCATCTCGGCGTCGATAGCCTTGTGCGGATGCTGCCGGCTTACGGCAAACGCATCTGCTTCATCGTCAGCTACGTCCTGATGCTGTTCGCCGACTGGCTTCTGCTCTCGGGAAGTTGGCGGCAGACGATCATCAATCTCGACGACCGCGCGCCGGCGACCGGCCTGTCGCTCGGCATCTTCTATGGCGTGGGCGTGATCTTCGGCGTTTCGGCCGGCGTGATCCTTCTCTACGATCTGTTCCGCGTCATGTCCGGACAAGCCAGCGAAGCCGACATGGTGGCCGTCAGGGAATCGGAGGAGCACTGATGCTGTCTCCCAATATCGTGTCGCCCGGCGCTCACATCCTGAAAATCTCCGGGATCACGCCATGACGATTGCCGTCTTCACTTTCTCGCTGCTCGGCGCCATGGCGCTGGGCATGCCGATCGCCTTTGCGCTGATCGTCTGCGGCGTGGCCCTGATGAGCACGATCGACATGTTCGATGCCCAGATCGTGGCGCAGAACGTCATCAACGGCGCAGACAGCTTTCCACTCATGGCCATTCCCTTCTTCATGCTCGCCGGCGAGGTCATGAACAAGGGCGGTCTGGCCAAGCGAATCGTCAATGTTGCGCTCGTCGCAGTCGGACATTTTCGCGGCGGACTCGGTTACGTCACGATCCTCGCGTCCTGCATCCTCGCGTCGCTCTCGGGCTCCGCGGCGGCCGACGCCGCAGCGCTGGCTGCGCTGCTGGTGCCGATGATGGTGGCGGCGGGCCACAAGAAGTCCTATGCGGCGGGTCTGGTGGCGGCCGGCGGCATCATCGCGCCTGTGATTCCGCCCAGCATCGGGTTCGTCATCTTCGGTGTCGCCGCGGGCGTGTCGATCTCGAAGCTGTTTCTGGCCGGGATCGTCCCGGGGCTGCTGCTCGGGGCTGGGCTCTGCCTGGCCTGGTGGTGGGTGGTGCGCCAGGAGAACCTGACGCCCCCGCCAAGGGCATCGCTCTCGGAGATGGTAAAAGCCGTGGTCGACGGCTTCTGGGCGTTGATGCTCCCGGTCATCATCATCGTCGGCCTGCGCTTCGGCATCTTCACGCCGACGGAAGCCGCAGTGGTCGTCGCCGTCTATTCGCTGTTCGTCGCGACCTGCATCTATCGGGAATTGAAGCCGTCGCAGCTTTATGAGGTGTTTGTCTCCTCGGCCCTGACGACGAGCATCGTGATGTTTCTGGTGGCAGCGGCGCTGGTATCGTCCTGGCTCATCACCGTGTCCGAGATTTCGGCACAGATCGTCACCCTGCTGAAGCCTTTCATGGGCAACAACACGCTCCTGATGCTGGCGATCATGGTCGTGGTGGTGATCGTGGGAACGGCCCTCGACATGACGCCGACCATCCTCATTCTCACGCCGATCCTGATGCCGATCGTCAAGGCAGCGGGCATCGATCCCGTCTACTTCGGCGTCCTCTTCATCATCAACAATGCGATCGGCCTCATCACGCCGCCGGTCGGCATCGTGCTGAATGTGGTTTGCGGCGTCTCGAGGATCAGCATGGAGGACATCATCAAGGGCGTCTGGCCCTTTTTGATTGCACAATTGATCGTCCTGTTCGCGATGGTGCTATTCCCGGGACTGGTGACGATCCCGGCCAAATGGTTTGCCGGCTAGACCCGTCGGCAACAAAGGAAGGACAAGCGAAATGGCCGCAAGGATCATGATCCTCAACGGACCCAATCTCAATTTCCTCGGCATCCGCGAGCCCCACATTTACGGCTCGACGACGCTCGGGGAGATCGAGGCGAGCTGCCGCGCGCTGGCCGATCAGCTCGGCGTTTCGATGTCGTTCCATCAATCGAACATGGAGGGCGAACTGGTCAATCTGATCCAGTCCGCCCATGGCAACGTGGAAGCCATCATCATGAATCCCGCGGCCTATTCATTCACCTCGATCGCGCTGATCGACGCGCTGAAGATTTTCGAGGGTGTGAAGATCGAGGTGCATATCTCGAACATCCACGCGCGGGACGAGCTGCACCGCCACTCGATCACGTCGAGTGCCTGCACGGCTGTCATTTGCGGCCTGGGTCCCTATGGTTATCTCGCGGCGATGCTCGCGGCGGTCCAACGGCTGGGGCAAATGCCTGCGACCATGGCACCGGCTCTGCGCGGGCTTCCGGCCGGCGGCAAGGCGTAGGCATGGAGGGCGGAATGCGCGGCACGGGATTTCTCGCCATCTGGAGCGACGTCGAGGCTCACGACCTGACCGACTACCGACACTGGCTGACGCGTGAACACACGACCGAGCGCGTGACGACGAAGGGCTTCCTGGCATCGCGTGTCTTCCGCGCGGCAAGGGACGACATCGACCGCTTCTTCATTCTGTATGAGCTGGAGACGCCGGAGGTCCTCGACGGCGAGGCCTATCTGGCGCGCCTCAACGCACCGACGCAATGGTCCCAGCGCATCATGCCGAAGCTCGGCAAGTTCATGCGGGGCGGCGGCGTCATGATCGCGCGGGCGGGGCGAGGCGAGGGCGCATCGATCGTGGCGCTCCAGATCGAAACGCTGCCGAAGGATCCCCAGGGTCTCGCTCAGGCGTTCGTTGCGTGCGACGGGATTGCCGCCGTGCAGATCGGCGCGACCGACGAGGCGCGGACATCAGTGCGGACGACGGAGAAGGGCATGCGGAAGAATGAGGGCTTCTTCGCGGGGCTTTTGCTGATCGAGGCGCTCGACGTCGCCTCGTTGCAGGCTGCCTTGCGGCGGGCGAGCGAGCTTGCGCCCGACGTCATGGTCGGGGCGAGCGAGCCGGAAGTTTATCAAAGCATGTTTGCGCTCGACGCCCGTATCGCGGATTTCGGCTGATGACAACGTTCTCGCTCGCCGCGTTGACCGTGCTCGAGCTTGCGCCGCCCGAGATGATCGAATTGGCGGCGCATTGCGGTTACGAAAAGGTCGGGCTCAGGCTGTTGCCCGCCACGCCTGGCAGTGTTGCCTATCGCCTGATGGACGATGCGCCGCTCCTGCGGGAGACGCTTCGGCGGTTGGAGTTGACGGGGGTGTCTGTCGCCGATCTCGAGGTCGTTGCGTTCAGACCGGAAACCGAGATTGCCTCGTTCACGCCCTTCTTCGAGGTGGGCGCGCGCCTCGGCGCCAAACACATCCTCGTCGCGGCCTACGATCCGGACCTGGCGCGGTTTTCGGATCGCTACCAGCAATTTTGTGAAGCGGCAGCAAGCTATGGCCTGACCTCCGACCTCGAATTCATGCCCTGGACCAGCGTTCCGGACCTGAAGACCGCAATGCGGATCGTCGGCGACGTCGATCATCCCGGTGCCGGCATTCTGGTCGATGCACTGCATTTCGATCGGTCGCAATGTTCGCTTGCGGACCTCCGCGCTATCCCGGCGCAACGCTTTCACTACTGGCAACTTTGCGACGGCCCGGCCGAGCGCCCGGCGACCACGGAGCAGCTCATCCATGCCGCTCGCGAGGAGAGGATGTTTCCGGGCGAGGGCGGAATAGACCTGATGGGGCTTGCAAGCGCGATGCCGAATGATCTGACGATCAGCATCGAGGTTCCGACCGTTCAGCTGGCCAAGAGCGTCGACGCCGCGACGCGAGCACGCCGGGCGTTGGCGGCAGGCAGAGCCGTTGTCGAGCGGGTGCGCAGCGAGAGGTGAGAATTTCGGGACGAGAAGGGTAGTGCGGGATGTCGCAAGCCGATCGCTCCTGGGACGTCGAGACCGATCTTCTGGTCGTCGGGGCGGGTGCCGCCGGCATGACGACGTCGCTGGTGGCCGCCCTCGAAGGGCTCGACGTGATCCTTTGCGAGAAGTCGGACACGGTTGGCGGCACGACCGCGACCTCCGCCGGCACCATCTGGATTCCGGGCAATCGGCAGGGATTGCTTGCAGGGATCTCAGACTCCACCGAGGCGGCGCGGGTCTATCTTGAAGCATTGCTCGGCGAACACGCCGCGGACGCGCGTGTGGATGCGTTCCTCCAGACGGGTCCAATGATGCTCGATTATCTCGAGCAGAGGACGAGCGTACGGTTTGCGGCGCCGCCGGTCCATCCCGACTACAAGAATCTTCTAGGGGCAGCGATCGGTGGTCGTGCTCTCGGCGCCGTTCCGTTCGACGGCCGCAAGCTTGGCAAGGACTTCGAGCGCATAAGGGCCCCGCGGCGAGAGTTCATGGTCCTCGGCGGCATGATGGTCGGAAAGGCGGACATCCCGGCGTTGCTGGCGCCATTCCGCAACTGGACGAATTTCAGGCATGTCGTTGGTCTGCTCGGTCGGCATTTGCTTGATCGACTTCGCTACAACCGCGGAACGCGTCTGATCATGGGCAACGCTCTCGTCGCGAGGCTGTTTGACAGCCTTCGTCGTTCCGGCGTGGATCTGCGATATGAGACCGAGCTCACTGAGCTCATCCGTAATGGCGACGCAGTCGTCGGGGCCGTTTTGTCATCGCCCTCAGGAGCATTGGCGATACGTGCCCGCAAGGGCGTGGTGCTGGCAACGGGAGGCATCGGCTGGAGCCGCGAGCTTCGCGACAGGTTTTTCCCCGAGGCCGCGCGCCGATTTTCACTCGCGCCTTCGTGCAATACCGGGGACGGCCTGCTCGCGGCCGAACGCGTCGACGCGGTGATTGAGCGTAATTTCGATAGCCCCGCCTTGTGGATGCCGAGCTCGGTCATGACGCAGGCGGACGGCTACGTCTCGGTATTTCCGCACATTATGCTGGATCGTGCCAAGCCAGGACTGCTTGCGGTGAACAAGTCGGGCCGCCGTTTCGTGAATGAAGCCGACTCCTATCACGACTTCGTGGAAGCGATGTTGCGATCGGACTCGTCTTCGGTATTGGCAACGCCAGCTTTCCTGATTTGCGATCGCGCCTTTATCGGCGACTATGGCATTGGTCTCGTTCATCCCGGGACGAGGGATTTGGACAAATTTCTCAAGGCTAAATATTTGCTGGCGGGCGAAACGATTGAAGCACTGGCCGAAAACATCGGCGTCGATGGCGGCGAGCTTGCTCAAACGATCGAGCGATACAATCGCTATGCCGAGAGCGGTGTGGACGAAGAGTTCGGCCGCGGTTCAAGCGAGTTGAACCGGTTCAATGGTGATCTCCGGAACGTGCCAAACCCGTGCCTGCGGCGGGTCGGTCCTGGGCCATACTATGCCGTCGCAGTATGGCCGACGGATCTCGCTAGCAGCGCCGGCTTGTGCACGGATTCAACCGCCCGCGTCTTGTCTAGCCCTGGGACCGCCATACCCGGACTCTACGCCGTCGGTACCGATTCATCCTCGATCTTTCGAGGCACTTATCCGGGCCCGGGCACGATGATCGGGCCTGCGATGGTATTCGGATGGTGCGCGGCAATGCATGCCGCGGGCGCTTCAGCTCAGGACGAAGGTAACTGAAAGCCGGATCGTTCGCCGCTCAGGGCTAGGAACTCTGCGCACCATCGAGGCTTGACTCAGCGGGCCAGCGTCGCCGCCGATTTGCTGGCCTGCACGGCCCCGCCTCCAAGCCCCCATACCCCCCAGGGTGGGGCCGTGTCTCTCTTCGCAGGAGATGCAATGCCGGAGCCGACCGATCACGACATCAGAGAACGCGCGCACCGCTTGTGGGAACAGGCGGGCAAGCCGGAAGGCCGCGAGGAAGAATTCTGGCATGCGGCCGAGCAGGAGTTGCGCAACGAGGACAAGTCGAACCCCATGCGGACGCCGGATACGCTGTGACCGACAAGAGATGCCCATTCTGCCACGGTCTGGGATGGGTCTGCGCAAACCATCCGCTCCGCGCCTGGAGCGAGGAACTGGGCGGCTGCCGCTGCGGTGAGGGAATGCCCTGCACCTGCAACACGACGGAAGATCCCGAAACAAGGGCGGTGGTCGTCGAAGCGGACACGACGTGGCACTAGCAAGACCTGGCATTGAAGGCGGAACAGAGCCTTCCAGCAGGAATTGAGGTTGTGAGCAGCACGGGCTGCGACGCAGGCCCGTGGCTACGGCGGGGTTTGCGGTGGACGAGCGGCAAAAGATAGAGCACCAGATCGAACTCGCAACGCGAGCGGCAGCCCTTGTCAAAGACGAAACCACCGTCCAGCGATTCAGGACGTTCGCCGAGGAGCTGAAGCAAAAGCTGCTTCGCATGATGCGGCGCGGAAAGGTGCGAGCGCGCGCCTACGAACTCTGGGAGCAGGCCGGTCGCCCGGTCGATCGGGACGTGGAGTTTTGGCTCGAGGCCGAACGGCAGATCGACGAAGAGCGCGATCAGCGGAGGCTCTCGGATTCCTCAGACAAACGGTAGAGGTTCCGTAGCCACATCGGCAGCGAACAAGCTTCGGCCGCGCGTTCCCTGGACAGAGAAAAAGCCGCCGAGTTCTTCACCTGGCGGCTTCAAAAGTCCGTAGCTGTCGGTCGCCTTTCCAGCCTCGTGCGTACCGCCGTTACCTTGTTTGCGGCCATGCAAGTTCAGTTTAGGCCAAGGCGCTCGATTCTGCTGTGACCTGAAGCACACATTGAAAAGACAATGTCGGGAAGCTTGGGAGGGCACCGACTTTGATGGGATTGCCCCGCCATGGCGCTACGCGCCGGCCGTGACACCCAGGCGGCCTATGCCTGGAAGCTTCAGCGCGGGGCGGCGGATGTCGAGGCCGAGCACCGCGCCGAGGAAATTGATCTCGACCCCTTCGACCCAGCCGATGGTCATGCCGAGATAGCCCGACAGCGAGGCGTAGAGCCCGGTGCCGGACGCCGTGATGCCGGCCCAGCGTCCGCTGTAGGGAAAGTCCTTGCCGATGGCGGTCGGCGGCAGCACGGCGCGCAACTCGGGAACGGCGTCAAGCGCCGCCTGCACGAAGGTGTTGGAATTCGGCCCCGGCCAGGCGCTGTAGTCGCCATAGGCGCGGAACTTATAGTTCTCGATGACGGTGCGGATCTTCGGAATCAATGCTTCTGCCCGCGCGCCGTCGACCGCCACGACCGTTTCCGGCATCGCGCCGAACCAGCGGCCATCGGGCGCAAAGCCGTTGCTGCGAACAGGGTCGCCCCAGGCCGTGTAATCGTATCGGCTGTAGGTCGCGGCGCCCTTCTCCTTGACGACGATCCAGGTATGGACAGCAAAAATACTGCGCCAGCGCACCGTGCGCGCGGCGAACACGCGGATCAGCGCGTCCGGATTGGCGGACGCGGGCGGCAGCAGGCCGGCGCTGGAGCGATCCGCCGTCTGCCAATTGCCGCGGCCGTCGCCGCGCAAATAATAGCGGCCGGCCGACACGGCGATCGGCAGGAAGATCAGCAGCAGGAACAGAATCAAGGATTTCCTCAAGGGCAAACGGCGGTCAGGCGGGACGATGCCACCAATATAGTTCGCAAGGCACGCCGCGCCAGCGCTCTCCTGCTCTTGCATTCGGATGGTGCGGCCATATGTTGCGTCCATGAGGAAGTTGTCGCTCGTCGAGGACCAGGCCATCCAGGCGCGAATCGCGTACATCGCGGGCGCCGAGATTTTCGATCGCCTGTTCGCCGGCATCCGGTTCGACGAAATCGACGGCAATCTGCTGTTTGCCATTGCCAGCGACGAAGACTGCGCGGCCGAGATCGAGGATGAGTTCTCGCACCAGCTCGCTGTGGTCGCAACGCATATCCTCGCGCAAAGCGTGGATGTGGTCGTAGTGCTGCCGAAGGTCCTGCAATAGCCCGCTAGCCCGCTAGCCCGCTAGCCTTCTGGCCGTCCAAGGCGCTTGCCTTCACGCTCTGTCTCTGCTTTTCAACGCAATTGCAAAATTGTAATGACGTCATTGGGCGCTCAGGCCCGAGGCGCGTTATCGACGGAGCTCAACGGGAGGGCTCGTCGTCGCTCGCCTCTATTTGCGAAACAAAGTTGGATACACATTGGCGCCCACCAGGAAAGCCCGGGCCACGACCGGCGCGATAAAGACACAAAGCGAGAGCTCAAAAAGCAAAGGCTCGCTAAGCAAGAGCGCGAAAAGCAAGAGCACGAAGAGCACGAGTTCGAAAAGCACGAGCTCGACAAGCAAGCGTCCGGACAAGAGCGCCTCGCGTTCCGCGGTCGCCTCCTCATCGCCGCTCGGCATGCTGGCGCTGCATCTGCTCGAGCAGTGGGAGAAGTCCGACGGCCTCGTCTTCCTCTGCGACGACGAGAGCAGGGCGGAGCGGCTGGGCGGCGTGATTCACGCTCTCGATCCCTCGGTCGACGTGCTGGTGTTTCCGCGCCTGAACACGCTGCCCTTCGACGGCCTCGAGCCATCCCGCGAGATCGCGGGACGGCGCAGCTCGGTGCTGCGGCGTCTCGCCAAGGCAAAGAAGCCCGTCTTCCTGGTGTCGACCGCGGAAGCCATCATGGAACGGCTGCCGCTGCCGGCGAGCTGGTCGCGGTCGAGCCTCACGCTGAAGGTGGGCGCGCCCTATTCCGGGCCCGAGCTGGAGACGCGGCTGGAGGCTCTCGGCTACGATCTCGACGAAGAGGCGGAGTATCCGGGCGGCGTCCTGTTCCACGGCAAGACGTTCGAAGTGTTTCCCGCCGGCGCGCTCGCTCCCTTCCGGATCGAGCATTCCGGAGACACGATTCGCAAGATCGTCGCGGTCGATCCGATCGAGCACGAGGTCGTCTACGAGACCGCGGAATTGATCATCGATCCCATGTCCGAGCGGATCGCGCTGGGAGCTACGCGCGGACAGCGGGCGACGCTGCCTGATTATTGCAGCCGCGCGCGGTGGATCGCGGATGCCGGGGTATCGACCCACGCCGAGAGCTGGCAGGCCACGATTGAGGACGCCGCCGGCCGCAGGGATGCGGAGCGCGAGTATCTGGGGCAGGCGGATTGGAAGCAGCTGAAGAAGCGCATCAGCGTGCTGCCGCGCAAGGCCGCCTTCATCTCGACTCCGGAGTTCTCGAAGCTGGCCTCGCCGCGCAAGGCGCTTCGCGCCTTCGTCGCCGACATGCAGCGCGGCGGATCGCGGCTGCTGTTCGTCGCGGCCGTCGAGGACGACCTTCGCGCGATGGAGCGCATGAGCGGCATCAAGGCGGAGCGCCTGGCCGATTGGAGCGAGGTGGCGAAGGCACGGAGCCGCGAAGGCGCGCTGCTGGCCGATTTCGACGCGGGGTTCATTGGCGCCGGCCGCAAGCCGCTTGTCGTCGTGACCGCGTCCGACGTGCTCGGCAGCCGGGCCCATCATCCCCAGCCGATGGCGCGCGCATGGAACCCGGCGTTCGATCATCCCGATGTGCCCGAAAAGGGCGCCGCCATTGTCCATCTGCAACGCGGGCTAGCCGTGCTCGATGGCTTGCAGACCCTCGATATGGGCAAGGGATCGCGACGCGAGATGATCAGGCTCAAATTCGCGGGCGACAATGCCGTGCTCGTTCCACCGGCCGATCTTGCGGTGATCTGGCCCTATGCCGGCGAACCCGGCAAGCTGACGCTCGACAAGGCGGACGGCAGCAGCTGGTGGGCGCGGCGTACCGAGGCGGAAGCGGAAATCCAAGTCGCCGCCAAGGCGCTCGCCAAACACATCAGCCAGCGCCTCCGCCGTCGCGCACCCAAACTGGTGCCACCGGGGCCGGCTTATGAAAAATTCGTCGCACGGTTCCCCTATTTCACGACAGCGGACCAGGGCCAGGCCATTCAAGACGTCCTCGACGATCTTGCGGCGGGCCATCCCATGGACAGGGTGATCTGCGGTGATGTCGGATTCGGCAAGACCGAGGTCGCGCTGCGGGCGGCGGCCGCAGTGGCGCTGTCCGGCAAACAGGTGGCGATCGCGGCGCCGACCACCGTGCTGGCGCGGCAGCATGTCGAAACCTTCCGCAAACGGTTCGGCCCTCTTGGGATCGAGGTGGGAAGCCTGTCGCGGGCCAGTTCAGGCCCGGAGACGCGAGAGACCAAGGAGGGGCTGCGGCGCGGCACGCTGAAAGTCGTGGTCGGCACACAGGCGCTTGCGGCAAAGGACGTGAAGTTCGCCGACCTTGGCCTCGTCATCATCGACGAAGAGCAGCATTTCGGGGCGGCGGAGAAGGCGAAGCTCTCAGGCCTCGCCAAGGGGGCCCATTCGCTGTGGATGAGCGCCACGCCGATCCCGCGCACGCTCGCGGCGGGTCTTGCCGGCTTCAGGGACCTCAGCGTGATCGCCTCGCCGCCGGTTCATCGCCTTCCCATCGTGACCAGGATCGCGCCGCTGTCCGACGCTGCCATTGCCGCGGCGCTGCTGCGCGAGCGCAGGCGGCACGGTCAGAGCTTCCTGATCTGCCCACGCATCCAGGATCTGGAGCCGATGCTGGCGCGGGTGCAATCGGTGGCGCCGGAGCTGCGCATCGTCTGTCTTCACGGCAGGTTGCCCGTGGACGAGATCGACGACCGCATGATGAGTTTCGTCGACGGCGAGGCGGACGTGCTGTTGGCGACCAATATCGTGGAAAGCGGGCTCGATATTCCGCGCGCGAACACCATCGTGGTGTGCTGGCCCGAAAAGTTCGGGCTTGCGCAGCTGCATCAGCTCAGGGGACGGGTGGGACGCGGCGGCACGCGCGCTTTTGCCCATCTGCTGACGGAATCGACCTCAGAGCAGTCCGAGAAACGTCTGGCGGTACTGGAGGAGTTCAGCAAGCCGGGTGCCGGCTTTGCGATCAGCGAGCGCGACCTCGACCTCAGGGGCGCCGGCGATCTGTTCTCGGAACAGCAGTCCGGCCATGTCCAGGTGTTCGGACCGGTGCTCTACAGTCATCTGCTGAAGCGGGCGTCCGAGCGAGGCAGCGACGCCGGCGCCGATCTGTGGGTGCCCGATCTCAATATGCCGTTGGCCGACATGCTGCCTGAGGGCTACGTGCAATCGGAAGCGGTCCGGCTCGAGATCTATGGCCGCGCTGCCCGATGCCGAAGCGACGACGATCTGGAAGATCTGGAGGAGGAGATCTCGCGTCGTTTCGGTCGGTTGCCGCCGGAGGCCCGCGACTTCTTCGCATCCGCCAGGCTCCGGATCGATTGCAAACGGCGCGGCATCGTCAGGCTCGATGTCGGGCCCGAGGCGGTCGCCGCGACGTTCCTGCCGGGGCGGCTGCGGAAATCCAGAGGAAAGTCGCAGACGGGAGCGCTGCAGCGCGACGGCGACCGCGTCGTTCACGCCGGCCGCCGCGACGCGGATCCGTTCAGCCGGGTCGAGGAGTTTCTCGACCTGCTGGACGGCTAGGGATCATTCGGTCTGCTCGACTGCCGCGGGCATTTTCGCCACCGACATCAGCGAGCGGGCCACCTGGTTGAGGAGCTGATCCGCGTTCTCCTCCTCCGCGAGTGATTTCGACAGCAGGGCGACAACGGCGCTGTGGCGAAGCTGCTGGGCGAGGTTGCGCGCCGTGGTATAGCCTGCGATCTCGTAGTGCTCGACGCGTTGCGCCGCGCCGATCAGCGCGAGGTCGGCCGCCGCGTCCTCCTTGTCCTCACCCTCGGCCATGATCTCCTGGCCCTCCTCGACGAGGCCCATCATGCCCTTGCAGGGCTTGGCGCGGGCGGATTTGCCGAGCATCTCGAAGCATTCGTTGATGCGCTCGACCTGTGCTTCGGTCTCCGCCAAGTGCTGCTCGAACAGCTCGCGCAACTGGTCGAAGCGGGCGGCCTCCGCCATCTTGGGAAGCGCCTTGGTCAATTGCTTCTCGGCATGCAAGATATCGCGCAGCTCGTTGATGAGCAGATCGCCGAGACCCGCTTCGTCGGCCGGCGGCGAGCTCTCGGTGACGATGGCCGAGGCCGGACCCGGTTCGCCCGCCTGGATCGCCGGCGACTCCGTGAAGACCCAGTCGCCGCCCTCGTTCCAGGGGCCGCGCGTGTCGATCTCGCCATGGTCGCCGGCGCCGGTGGAATCGTTGAAGAACTGGTCGACAAGGCCGGGCGTCGGGGCGATGCGGCCGATGCTGAAGGCCGGCTTGCCCATGCTCTCGAGCGCCAGCGCGAAGGCCTTCATGTGCGTGATCTCGCGGGTCATCAGGAACTGCAGCGCGTCCTTGCTGCCGGCGTCGTCGCAGAAATTGATCAGCCGCTCATAGACGATCTTGGCCCGCGCCTCTGCGGCGATGTTGCTGCGCAGATCGACGTCGAGCTCGCCGGTGATCTTCAGATAGTCGGCGGTCCAGGCATTGCCCTGCGAGTTGAACAGATTGACTCCGCCGCCGCCCGCGATGGCGATGAGGGGATCGGCTTCGGCCGCCTGGCGGTCGAACTTCGAGGGCTTGAGATGCATCCGCGCCAGCGTGCCCACCACTTCCAGATGACTGAGCTCCTCGGTGCCGATGTCCATCAGCAGGTCCTTACGATCGGGATCCTCACAGTTCAATCCCTGGATCGAGTACTGCATCGCGGCGGCGAGCTCGCCATTGGCGCCGCCGAACTGCTCCAGCAGCATGTTGCCGAAGCGCGGATCCGGCTCGTCGACGCGAACGGTGAACATCAGCTTCTTGACGTGATGATACATGGCGGGACTCTCGGATTGGGAGGGCAGGAAAAGAAGATGTCTTCCGAACGGGCGGCTTCAGTGTTCGTTCCTAGCGAAACGACCTGCGCCGATCAGGCGCAGGTCGTTCAAAGACGATCGGCAGGATTGTGGACGTACTCGCTCAGCGTTGGTCCGGACGCTTGGCGGGCGGCCCGCTCTTGTTGCCCGGTGCGCCCTGAATATGCGCCGGGTCCTGCGATTGCACGGCGGTGTTGCCGGTGGAGTTTGTCGAACTTGATCCGACGGTTTCACCGGGCTTGGCGGCCGGACCGTTCTTGTTGCCGGGCTGTCCGGCAATGCCGGCACCCGAATTCTGCGCGCTCGGCGCGGACGAAACGTCAGGCTTGCTGGCCTGCGCCCAAGCTGCACCAGGCAGCGCAAGAGCGGCGAGGATAACGGCACCTGTGAACTTCATCTCGGTGTTCTCCGACTGATGCCCCATCTACTCGAACGCCGGTGACCTGCGTGCGTTCCCTATTCAACTCGAAAGCATCGGCTCGCCTGATCGTGGCGACTATCCCGGCAGCGGCGCCTCCACGACGTCGAGCAGCGCTCCAAGGCCCTGGCGCAGGCGGCGGGTGGCGATGCTCTCGGTGGCGAGACCGAACACCACGAGGGATCGCCCGGTCATCACATAAACATGCCCGAAGTCGAACGCGGGCATCTGCCCCTCCGGTTGATTGGTGTCGATCAACCCGACCCAGCTGCGTCCCTCGGCGACGGCGGGCAGGGTGAAATGGACGACGTCGTGATGAGCATTGTAGATCAGCAGCATGGTTGCGTCCGAGCCGCGGCGCTTGATGCCGGTCTCCTGGGCGCGGCCGTCGAGCAGCAAAGCGAAACATTTGGCGTTGCCGTCCTGCCACTGCTCCGTCGTCATTTCCTCTCCGGACGGCGCGAGCCACGTCACGTCCTTCACGTCCAGCTCTTCATTGTGCGAGCCGACCAGGAAGCGGCTGCGGTAGAGAATCGGAAATGCCTTGCGCGTGGCGATCAGCTTTCGGGTGAATTCGCGCAGGCTGCGGCCGTTCGCGGTGATGCCCATCCAGTCGAGCCATGTGGTCTCGTTGTCCTGGGCGTACGCGTTGTTGTTGCCGTGCTGGGTGTGTCCGAATTCGTCACCGGCAAGCAGCATGGGCGTGCCGTGCGACAACAGCATGGTTGCCAGCAGATTGCGCTTCTGGCGCTCGCGCAGCGCAATGATGTCCGGATCGTCCGTCGGTCCCTCGGCGCCGCAGTTCCAGGAGTGATTGTTGCTGTGGCCGTCGCGATTGTCCTCGCCATTGGCTTCATTGTGCTTGTCGTTGTACGAGACGAGATCGTTGAGATTGAAACCATCATGTGCGGTGACGAAGTTGACGCTGGCCCACGGCCGGCGGCCGCGCTTGTTGAAGAGATCGCCGGATCCGGACACGCGCTTGGCGAAGTCCGCGATCGATCCCTCGTCGCCCTTCCAGAAGGCGCGCACCGTGTCCCTGAACTTGTCGTTCCACTCCGCCCATCCGGGCGGAAACTGGCCGACCTGATAGCCACCCGGACCGATGTCCCAAGGCTCGGCGATCAGCTTGACGCTGGAGAGCACGGGGTCCTGGCGGCAGGCATCGAGAAAGCCGCCGCCTTCGTCGAACCCGTAGGGCTCCCGTGCCAGGATGGTGGCGAGGTCGAAACGGAAGCCGTCGATCCTCATCTCGGTCGCCCAATAGCGCAGGGAATCCGCGACGAGTTGCAGCACACGCGGGTGCGACAGGTTCACAGTATTCCCTGTACCGGTATCGTTGATGTAGTAGCGCTGCTGGTCCGGCAGCAGGCGGTAATAGCTAGCGTTGTCGATGCCCTTGAAGGACAGGGTCGGGCCGAGCTCGTTTCCTTCAGCGGTGTGATTGTAGACGACGTCGAGGATGACCTCGATGCCATGGGCGTGGAACTGGTTGACCATGGCTTTGAATTCGTTCGCGAACGGCGTCTTGAGGTAACGTGGCTCCGGCGCGAAGAAGGCGAGGGAGTTGTAGCCCCAGTAATTGCGCAGGCCTTTCTCAACCAAATAGCTGTCGTCGACGAAGGCATGGATCGGCAGCAATTCTGCACTGGTGATGCCGAGCGATCGCAGATAGGCCGGGACCTCCGAATGCGCGAGGCCGGAGAACGTGCCGCGGTCTGCGTCGGGCACCAGCGGATGCAGCTGGGTAAAACCCTTGACGTGCATCTCGTAGACGATCGTCCGCTCCCATGGCACTTCCGGCTTGCGCGCGGCGCCCCAAGTGAAGGCCGGGTCGATGACGCGGCATTTCTGCATCAAGGACGCGCTGTCGCGTTCGTCGTAGGAGAGATCCTTGTCGGCATGGTCGAGCTGGTAGCCGAACAGCTCCGGTCCCCAGCGCAACCGGCCGACCAGCTGCTTGGCGTAAGGATCGAGCACGAGCTTGTTGGGATTGAAGCGGTGTCCCGCGTCGGGTTCGTAGGGGCCGTGAACGCGATAGCCATAGATGGTGCCGGGACGGGCCGCGGGCAAATAGCCATGCCAGACTTCGTCGGTATATTCCGGGAGTTCGATCCGCTCCAGTTCGGTCTCGCCGTCGTCGTCGAACAGGCAGAGTTCGACCTTGGTGGCATGGGCCGAAAACAGCGCGAAATTGACGCCGAGCCCGTCCCAGGTGGCGCCGAGCGGAAACGGCTTGCCCTCGCTGATGCGGGAGCGGCGCAGGCTCGAGGCCGCCCGCGTCAGGGCGTCGTCTGGATGTACTGTTTGATCCATCGGTGCCCCGAAAAGTCGTTCAAGAATTTGGTGGGATCGCCGTCACTTCCGTCGTCGCCTGCTCGCCGACGGTCGCCGAAGCGATCACGGCGGCAGGAGGCGCATCGTCCGGCTTGGGCAGCGTGGTTGCCCTTTGCAGCGCCGCCTCCTTGCTGATGGCCGCAATCGAGTTGCCGGTCCGCTCGACGATGCTGATCAGCTCCGCATCTGACAGTCCGAGACGCTTTCTGACGAGCCGCACCTGAGTACGGTCGGCAAGATCGAGCTTGTTGCGGATCGGCTGTGGCTTCGAGCGGCGCATGGCGGAAACTCCCGTGTAGAATTGCAACCGTCGCCGAGGCGATTCCGTTCCCTGTTTGCAACAGTGATCTTCCCCAACCATCGTCGCCGCACCTCGGCCCAAAAGTGCACACAACGCGCACGGCGCATCAGTGTGGTGCCGGCCTGAGGAACGAATGCCTCGATCTCGGCTTCTCCCGTCCAGAGCATGCTCAAGCGATCGCAAAATCGAGCCTCGCGAAGCGTGCTGTTACTTCCAGCCACGCAAAGGCGACCAGGTTTGAGTCACAGATTGGGAATGGCCGGGCAAGCGCGACACCACGGCCCTCGATGCCTCGATCACGGGGTCTGCTTCAATCTCTGGGCGCCGACGGCGCAATCGGTCGAATTGCTCGAAGCCGGCCGGCCGCCACTCCGGATGACGCGCGACCACGATGGCTGGTACCAGTGGTTGAGTCCCACCGCGCATGTCGGCACGCGCTATCAGTTCAGGATCAACGAAGACCTGGTCGTTCCCGATCCCGCCTCGTTCTTCCAGCCAGACGACGTCGGGGCGCCGAGCGAGGTGATCGACACCGCGACGTTCCGGGACTCGGTGCTCTATCCCGGCCGCCCCTGGGCGGAGGCCGTGATCTACGAGTTGCATGTCGGCACCTTCAGTGAGGAAGGCACCTATGCCGGCGTCGAGAAGAAGTTGCCCTATCTGCGCGATCTCGGCATCACCGCAATCGAGCTGATGCCGCTCAATGACGTCCCCGGCCGGCACAATTGGGGCTATGACGGCGTGCTGCTGAATGCGCCAAATGCACGCTACGGCAGGCCGGAAGACCTCAAGCGGCTGCTACGCGCGGCGCATGCCCTCGACATATTGGTCTACCTCGATGTGGTCTATAACCATTTCGGGCCGCAGCTGAACTATCTGCACCTCTATGCGGAAAGCTTCTTCACCACGCGCCATAGCACCGGCTGGGGCCCTGCCGTCAACCTCGAGGGACACGACGGCGCGTTCGTGCGCGAGTTCCTGATCGAGAACGCGTTGATGTGGCTGCGCGACTACGGGTTCGACGGCTTGCGGCTCGATGCGGTTCACGCGCTCAAGGACGATTCCGACCGCCATTTCCTGATCGAGCTTGCCGAGACGGTTCGCAGTCAGCTGCCGGGCCGACGCGTGCATCTGATGCTGGAGAACGAGGCCAATCAGGCCCGCCTGCTCGACCGTGCTCAAGGGCGAACCCGGCTCTATGACGCGCAATGGGGCGATGATTTTCACAACGCGCTCCACGTCCTCTTGACGGGTGAGGACGAAGGCTACTATCGCGCCTTCGCAGACAGGCCGCTTGAACATCTCGCGCGAGCGCTCACCGAGGGCTTTGCCTATCAGGGCGAAGTCTTTCCGCTGCATGACGAACCGCGCGGCGAGCCGAGCGCGCATCTGCCGCCTGAGGCCACCATCTTCTTCGCCCAGAACCACGACCAGATCGGCAATCGCGCGCTCGGGGAGCGGCTTTCCGCGCTGGTCGGTCCGGAGAAACTGGATCAGGCCATGGCGCTGGTTCTCTTGAATCCGCACATTCCGATGTTGTTCATGGGTGAGGAAGCCGCGGCCGAGACACCGTTCCTGTTTTTCGCAGACTGGTCCGGCGAAGCTGCCGAGCTGACACGGGAAGGGCGGCGTAAGGAGTTCGCGCACTTCAGGGCGTTCTCGACGCCCGACATACGCGCCAGGATTCCGGATCCGTGCGATGAAAAAACCTTCGCGGCATCGAAGCTCGACTGGACCGGCATCGACCGCTCTCCCGCCAGCGCCAGGTTTCGCAGCCTAACATCCCGATTGCTGAAGATACGGCGCGAGAAGATCGTTCCGCTGATCAAACGGGGTTTCCTTTCGGCTCATTGCAAGTTGCTGGGGGAGAACCAGCGTAAGGGCGGCCTGGATGCCCGTTGGCGGACGGCGAACGGAGACATCTTGCAGATCGTCGCCAATTTCGCGGACGGCGAACTGCCCATGCCGGCGCTGGTTGCGGGCGAGAGCCTATGGCGATTGGGCGCCGCCGACGCGCCAGCCCTGTTGCGGAGCGACATCATCGTAAGGCTTGGCCACGAGGCGTGATGGAACAGCGAGGAACGCTTCCGAAAGCTTTCCGTTAGCGCAGTGAATCTCTGGAGCCGCTTCATGACCGACTATCCAAAGCCGCCTTTTCCGCCGCAGCAGCAATCGATGCCCGGTTCGACGCGCGCGATGAACCCGCGACCGGATCATGGCGAGGAAAGTTACAGGGGCGCCGGGCGCCTGACCGGAAAGAAGGCAATCATCACCGGAGGCGACAGTGGCATCGGCCGCGCGGTCGCGATCGCCTATGCCCGGGAAGGTGCCGACATCGTCATCGCCTATTTGAACGAGGACGAGGATGCCGCCGAGGTCAAGACGCTGGTGGAGCGCGCAGGACGCAAGGTCGTCCTGATCCCCGGCGACATCCGCAATCCCGATCATTGCCGCGCGATCATCCAGCGCACCGTCGAGGCGTTCGGCGCAATAGACATCCTCGTCAACAACGCGGCGCATCAGGACACGTTCAAGGAGATCGCTGACATCAGCGACGAGGAATGGCAGCGGACGTTCGAGACCAATATCCACGCCATGTTCTATCTCACCAAGGCTGCGGTCCCCCACATGCGCCCGGGAGCGGCGATCATCAACACCGCGTCGGTGAACTCCGACATGCCGAATCCGACTTTGCTGGCCTATGCCACGACCAAGGGCGCCATTCAGAATTTTACCGGTGGGCTCGCCCAGATGCTGGCGAGCAAAGGCATTCGGGTCAATGCGGTCGCCCCGGGTCCGATCTGGACGCCGCTGATTCCGTCGACGATGGCGGAGGACACTGTGAAGAACTTCGGCAAGCAGGTGCCGATGCAACGGGCCGGCCAGCCGGCCGAACTCGCGACAGCCTATGTCATGCTCGCCGATCCGCTATCGAGCTACACATCGGGAGCGACCCTGGCGGTCACCGGCGGCAAGCCGTTCATCTGACCGAACGTGCGACGAGAACGTGGCAGCCCTGCGAGCAGGGCCGCCACGCCCAGCACGTCTTCACCAGTACGCCTCGACCGGCGACGAGGTCCTTGTTTGTCGCCTTATCGATCATCTTCGGCAGCGCCTTGAGGATCTGCTGTTCCGCGTAATAGATATCCTGCAGCCCGTGCAGCAGCAGGTCTTCCATCGATTTGATGTCCTTGGTGAAGAATCCCGTAAACGACGTCTCCTTGTCAATGATGGAACTGGAACGCCGCACAGCTGCAGCTGTTCCATTCCCGTGACCAGATCAGGAGAGCCGAATGAGCGATGGAGCGGATCATCTTGCGAGCCTGCTCGGACGAGCGGCGATGGACGTCTGGGGTGACATGCCCCGCGACATCCAGGAAGCGCTGTTCGAGACCGCCATGAAGGGACGGCCAGCGGAGCGGGAAGAGCTCGCGCGACTGCTGCACGAGCGGCATCCCCGTACGCTTCATCCGGTGCGGCCTGGCTGAGCCGTTGCAGGAACGATCGGGCAAGAAGCCGATTTGTAAAATGGGCGAGGCGCGGCGAATGGGATTGGACGAAGCCCGCGAGCCGTAGCTCCGCCCAGGATCAAATCGGTGAGTCGATCGGCGTGACTGAAATGATGATCGGAAAATGGTACGACCCGATCTCCCAGAGATGGATCGTGCCGCGTGAAACGCACCCGGTGGCGGGCCACTCGCAGTCCGACCCGGAGAAGGGGCTCGAAGCCCGCAAGCCGGCCGAGGCGCAGCGGATCTGGGACCTGTTGGTCGATTGCTGCGCGCGCGGGTGATGTCCGAGCCGCACCATCATTGGCTTCTGCTGTCGGCAATTCACAGAGTGATGACATAGACCGCGAAGGCAATGATGAGCGCCAGGCTTACGACGGCAGTGCTGATCAATATCTTGCCCATGGCGCGTCCGTGCTGTCTCGCCGCGTCAATGTAACAGCCGTCATTTTCGTTCCGGACCGGCAGCTGAAGGCAGCTCCGACTGTTCACATGTGCACAGAGGGCGTCGGCACCAAATGGCTTGACTATATCATTTGATGCAGACATGGCTGCGCTCGCTCTTATCATCGGCCATGCGGAAAGGCACCGCATGGTGCCATGACATGGAGACCCGATCGTGCACAGGCGGCGTCGCGTTCAGCAAACCACCACGCTTCAAGAGCGGCTTGCAGAGTTCACCAGGACCATCCGCGAAAAGGCCGAGGCGTTGCCCGACGGCAAGGAGCGGGATGAGCTGATGAAGCGGCTGAGAAGCGCCGACACTGCGTCAAACCTCGACCGTCAATTCGCCGGCAGGGATTGAGCTCGCAAGGATTGAACTGGCAATGGAGCTGGAAAGCGTCAGCTGCGGTACCAACTCGCCAGATTCCAGGTCGTGACGTCCCAGCCTGACATGTCGACCGTGAGATTGTTGACCCCTGCGTTGACGATGTTGCGGGATAGAAGCGGCAGGAACACGTTGGCCTCGCAAAAAATTTCGTCGACCTTGATCAGCAGCGCGGCCCGCTTGACCGGATCGAGCTCGTTCTGGGCGGCCTTGTAGGCCTTGTCGGCCTCGGGATCGGACCAGCGCGAGACGTTGCGGCCGAGCCATTTGTTGTCCTTGTTGGAAATCTCCCAGGAGACGCATTGGTTCAGGAAGCGCTCCGGGTCGGGCTGCGGCTGCGTCGTGTTGTACATCTCCATGTCGGCATAGAACTTCGAGTAGGTGTCGGGGTTGCCGACGTCGGACGAGAAGAACACCGATGCCGTGACCGCCTTGATCTCGATCTCGATGCCGGCCTTCTGGCAGGCCTGCTTGATGATGGCCTGCGTCTTCTGACGCGGCGCATTGGTCGAAGTCTGGAAGACGAATTTGAGCTTCTTGCCGTCCTTCTCGCGGATGCCGTCCGCGCCCTTTGCCCAGCCGGCGTCATCCAGGACCTTGTTGGCCTTGTCGACGTCGAACTCGTATTTCAGCTTGGCCGACTTGAACTGTTTGGGTGCGTTGACGAAGCTCGCGGTGGCGACGCCGCCGCGCCCGTAAATGAACTTCTGGATCGACTCGCGGTCGATCAGCAAGTTCATCGCGCGGCGAACGGCGGGATCGGACAGCGTCGGGTGCTTGGTCTTGGGGCTGGAGCGCTCGCCGTCCACCTCGGTCCACGGATCGGTCGTGTTGAGGATGATGAACTCGACATTGCCTGACGGCGTGACGTCGAGCTTGCCCTTGCCGCTGGCCTCCATGCGTTTGAGGACCTCCTCCTCCACTTGCATGTTCCAGGCGTAGTCATATTCGCCGGTCTGCAGCACGGCGCGCGCCGCGGATACCGCATCGCCGCCGCCCTTGATTTCGAGCGTGTCGAAATGCGGCTGGTTCTTGACGTGATAGTCGGGATTGCGTTCGGCCCGGATCAGGTCGCCCGGCTTGAACTCGACGAATTTGTAGGGACCCGTGCCGACCGGCTTCAGATTGCCGGGCGCTTCGCGCGACTTCGCGCCGACATAATCGCCGAAATGATGCTTCGGCAGGATCGGACCGACCGAGCCGACGAAGGGATCGGCCCAGAACGGCGTCGGCGCCTTGAACAGCACCTTGATGGTGTGGTCGTCGATCTTCTCGACCGTGATGTCCTTGTAGGAACCCGTGGTGTACGCCGCGGTCGCGAGATCCGAGGCGTATTGCCAGGTGAAGACGACATCGTCGGCAGTGAAGGGCTTGCCGTCATGCCACCTCACGCCCTGTTTCAGTTTCCAGGTCACGCTCAGGCCGTCCGGCGAAAGGCCGCCGTTCTGCTTGGATGGAGCCTCGGCCGCGAGGCAGGGGACGAGGTTGCCCTCCTTGTCCCAGCCGGCGAGCGGCTCGAAGAAGACGCGCGAGGCGATCTGGTCCTTGGTGCCGAGCGCGAAATGCGGATTGAGCAGCGTCGGGGCCTGCCAGAGCAGGATCTTGAGCGGGCCGCCGCCGCCGGCCTTGGTCGGCTTGTAAGGCAGCGTGGCGTCCGCCATCGCCATGTCATTCCAGACCAGGATCTGGCTCGCGACCGGCGCTGCGATCCCGATCGCAGCCATCGTCTGCATGAACGAACGTCGCGATAGCTTGCCTTGCTTCACCTCAGCGATGGACTTGCGGATTTCGTTCTCGTTCATCGGATGATCCCCACTTCACAGACAAGTCGTCACCGGCCAAGGCCCATCATGTTTCATCACGGGCGAGGCGGCAATGCCGACAGGGTGAGAAAACCCTGCGGCGAAATGACGAACGTAGGGGACGGCAGCTATGGCTGCCAAGGGGCGCTAGCTGGATCGCCGCGCGAGAGACCCAAGGCGGCGATCCAATGCGAGCTAGGGGAACCGCCCATTCGCAAGCGCCAGCGCAGCTCCAACCGCGTTCTCGAGAATTTCCTCCGACAATTGCCTGTCGCTCACCGCGCGCGACAATTGCAGCGCGCCGACCATGGTTGCGTAGACCGAAATCGCGCGTCGTCGACGCTCCGCAACCGGACCTTCCGGCATCTGCGCCGCCATCAGCGCGATGATCTCCGACGTCTTCTCGGTGAAGGCATCACGCGTCGCCTTGGGATGTCGGGCGATTTCGGCGACAAGGGCTGCGGTCGGGCAACCGGCGCCCGCGCGGTCGCGATGGCGCGGGGAGAGGTAGTCGCGGATCGTTGCCTCGAGCGCGACGCCGTTTGCAAGATTGTCCTTGTGCCTCTGCTCGCGCCGCTCCAGGGCGTCGATCAGCACCGCGCGTACCAGATCCTCCTTGGAAGCGAAATGCGTGTAGAAGGCGCCGTTGGTCAGGCCCGCTTCCGCCATGATGCCGGCGAGGCCGACCGCGGCGATGCCGCTCTCGCGGAACTGCGAAGAGGCGACGTCGATGATGTGCCGCCGCGTCGTGTCCCTGTGTCCCTTGTCGTAGCGCGCCAATCCCGCCTCCTGCGCGACCCCGCCACAAAATCGTGAGGCCGGGCCCATTGCATTATGATCATAATAATACATTATGATCATAATGCAATGGGCGGCCGATCGGCGGCGGCCCTTCGGGACCCCAGGGATCGAACCCATGTCAGTCGAGGATGCCGCCGCGCCGGCCTTGTCCGCCCCGCAGATCGTGGCTCGCGCCACCGCTCCGCTCCGCCAAGTGGCGGCATCAACACCAGGCGCGGCCGAGCAGCGGCGCGCAGCGCTGCTGACGGCGCCGATCCTGCCGACGCTGCTTCGGCTCGCGCTGCCGACCGTGACCGTCCTGGTGGCGCAAACCGCGGTCAACATCGCGGAAGCCTATTATGTCGGCTTCCTCGGCACCGATGCGCTGGCCGGTGCGGCGCTCGTGTTCCCGATCTTCATGCTGATGACCATGATGTCGAATGGCGGCTTCGGCAGCGGCGTTGCCTCCTCGGTCGCGCGCGCGGTCGGTGCCGGCCGCCGCGACGATGCCGAAGCCGCGTTGTTTCATGCCGTGGTGCTCGCGATGATTGCCGGCGGCGTGTTCACGCTCGGCGTCATCGTCGGCGGTCCGCATCTCTACCGCGCCCTTGGCGGCGCCGACGGTGCCCTCGCTGCGGCCACCACCTATTCCAACTATCTGTTCGCCGGCGCCATCCCGGTCTGGATCGTCAATCTCCAGGCGGCGGCGCTACGCGGCGCGGGCAATGTCAAGGTGCCCGCGCTGGTGACGCTGGTCGGCGCGATCGTGACGATTCCGGTGTCGCCGGCGCTGATCTTCGGTCTGGGACCGATCCCGCGGTTCGGCATCGGCGGCGCGGGCATCGCCTTCGGCCTCTATTACGGCGCGGCGATGCTGTTTCTGCTGCGCTACATGGCCTCAGGCGCGACCGGCCTCAAGCTGCACATCGTGCCGCTCCGCGCAAAAATCTTCGGTGACATGCTGAAGGTCGGCATTCCCACCGCCTTCAATGCGGTGCTGACCAATCTCACCGTCATTCTCGTCACCGGCGCGGTCGGCCTGTTCGGCACCTCCGCGCTCGCCGGCTACGGCATCGCCTCGCGGCTCGACTACATCATGATCCCGCTGCTGTTCGGCATCAGCACCGCGACGCTAACGATGGTCGGCGTCAACATGGGCGCGGGACAGACGGCGCGGGCACGTCGCATTGGCTGGATCAGCGGCGTTGTCGGCATGGTTATGACCGGCACGATCGGCCTTTTGGTGGCGATCTTCCCGACGGCCTGGCTCAATCTCTTCAGTCACGATGCCGAGGTGGTGGGCGAAGGCATGACCTACTTGCGCATCGTCGCGCCGGCCTATGTCGCACTCGGCTTCGGCTTCGTGACGTCGTTCGCCGTGCAAGGCACCGGCCGCGCCATCGGCCCGCTCGCGTCTTCGGTCGCGCGCATCCTGATCGCGGCCGGCGGCGGCTGGATCGCGGTGGCAAGCTTCGGCGCCGGCATGGCGGGGCTCGCCACCATGGTGACGGCATCGCTCGCCGCCTATGCCGTGATCTGCGTCCTGATCATGCTGTCGCCGTCGACCTGGCGGTCCGAGTAGGCGCAGATCATCTGATGCTGGCAACACCGACAACCAGCACCGAAATCCCGGCTGGATTGCCTGCTGCTATCTCGCCGCCATTTTCGCTCTCCGGCTGTTGTTGCGCCGTGATGCCCGTCACGCTTGCGCAGAGCATTCCTAATCTCTGTAAATTCGTTTCGCGATTGGTATCGAATTGAGAAGGTGTCTGCCGCTGCCGGCATCCAATATGGATTTCCATTTCATTGATTTCGCCACATAGAGAAGCGAATACGGTTCCAGTCGTTGCCGCTGAGTCATGGAGACCAAGATCATGGAGACCAAGATGTCGTTTCGCCTCCCCCTGATCCTTTCTGCCGTCCTCGTCGTATGGTCGGCGGGCGCCTCGGCCGAGACCATCAAGATCGGCGTGACGCCGGGGCCGCACGCCCAGATTTTCGAGGCCGTGAAGCCGATCGCCGCCAAGCAGGGTCTCGACATCCAGCTCATCGAATTCTCCGACTACGTGGTGCCGAATGCCGCGCTCGATGCCGGCGAGATCCAGGCCAATTCGTTCCAGAACCAGCCTTATCTGGACAACCAGAAGGCGGACCGTGGCTACAAGATCGAAGCCGTCGGCCTGACCGTGAATTTCCCGATCGGCGTCTATTCCAAGAAGCACAAGGCCTTCGCCGACATCCCCGAGGGCGGCAAGGTCTCGATCCCGAACGATCCGACCAATGGCGGCCGCGTGCTGCTGCTGCTGCGCGACAAGGGCGTGATCAAGCTGAAGGACGGCACGGGCTTCAAGCCGACGGTGCTTGATATCGCCGAGAATCCAAAGAAGCTGAAGTTCATCGAGGTCGACGCGGCGCAGGCGCCGCGCGCGCTCGACGACGTCGACGCCGCCGCGATCAACACCAATTATGCAACCCAGGCGGGCCTCGATCCCGTCAAGGATCCGATCCTGCGCGAGGACCCGAAGGGTCCCTACGTCAATCTCATCGCCGTTCGCACGGTCGACAAGGACAAGCCCTGGGTCAAGGTGCTGGTAGACAGCTATCACACGGCGGAGGTGAAGGAGTTCGTCCTGACCAAGTTCAAGGGCGCGGTACTGCCGAGCTGGTAGGCAGTCTGCCCAGCCAAAGTTCAGCTCAGGGCGATCCCGGCGGGCAGCCTTGCGTACGAGCCCTGCGCAATGCCCGCTTGTCTGGAGCTGCGGCAACCGACATCATCGGGGCCCATCCTCGTCCGACAGGGGTCGTATGAAACGCTTAGCAAACCTGAAACGCCTGGGGTTTTTCACACGGCTTCTCGACGAGGCCCCGCCCGCCGACCGATATCGCTTCGCGGCCGAGCAGATCGTGCGCGCCGAGAAAGCGGGCCTCGATTCCGCATGGATCGCGCAGCACCATTTCCACGAGCGCGAGGGCGGCCTGCCGTCGCCCTTTACTTTCCTCGGTTACGTCGCAGCCCAAACCTCGCGCATCCGGCTCGGCACCGGCATCGTCACCTTGCCGCTGGAGAATGCGGTGAGGGTGGCGGAGGACGCCGCGGTGCTCGATCTGCTCTGCAATGGTCGCTTCGAGCTCGGTGTCGGCACCGGCGGCAATCCCTCGGCCTTTGCCGCCTTCGGCCTCGACAGCGCCCAGCGCAACGAGATCTTTGCGCGCAATCTGGAAATCGTCCGCACGGCGCTGACGGGCAAGCCGCTCGACGGTGGCGACACGCTCTATCCGCAGCGGCCGCAATTGGACAACCGGATCTGGCAGGCGACGTTCTCCGTTGCGGGCGGCGCGCGTGCCGGTAAGGCGGGCGATGGCCTGTTGCTGTCGCGCACCCAGCCTCGAACCAAGGAGGCGCCGAAGGCAACGCTGGCCGAGATTCAAAATCCGGTCATCGATGCCTATCTTGAAGCACTGCCGCCGGGACGCGAACCCCGCATCATGGCCTCGCGCACCATCTTCGTCGCCGACGACCGCACCGAGGCGCTACGCCTTGCCGATATCGGGCTGCGGCGCGCGCTGCCGCAATTCCTCAAGGGCGGCCACGCCAAGCCGGGCGAGACGCTCGAGGAGATGATCGCAGCGTTCGACACCCATGTCGGCGCGGCCGACGACGTGATCGCTTCGCTCCGCGCCGACGCCACGCTGGAGCGGGTGACCGATCTCGTCTTCCAGGCGCATTCGGTCGATGCCCCGCATCCCCATATCTTGCGCTCGATCGAGCTGGTCACGGAGAAGGTCGCGCCGGCGCTGGGCTGGACCCGGACGGCGGCGGATGTGGCGCTGGCGGGCTAGTTGCGACACCAGAGAATTGTACGAGGCTGAATGATGGCTACGAAGGATATCATCGACGCGCTCGCTGGGATTGAGCCGGGATCGGCCCTGGACGGCATTCGCGCCAAGCGCGTGCAGGCGCGTGACAATGCGCAGAAGAGCTATCTCTCTTTGTTCGAGCCGATCGATGCCGGTGATGTCTCGCTTGTCGAGCGGGCGGCAGTCGCGTTCTTCGTGATCGGTCTTCACCGCGAGCCGACTGTAGCTGCCTTCTATCGGGCGAAGTTAACTGCGATCGCCGACGGTGCGCGCCTGATTGAGGCAATCGAGGCTGAAATCGCGCGGGGCGAGACTTCGGGCCCTTACGGCGCCTTTCCGGCCGGGCCGCTGTCGGTCGAGAACAAGGCCGGCCTGGCCTACCGCGTCAGCGCGGAGCGCAAGACCGATCTCGGGGACCGGCTCGTTGCGGCGTTCGAGCATGCGCATCTGCTGGTGTTCCGCCCGCGCGATGCGGCCGTGGCCGACATGAAGGCGCTGCTCGCTGCCGGCTGGTCGAACACCGGAATCGTCACGTTCTCTCAGCTCGTTGCGTTCCTGTCGTTCCAGGTGCGCGTCGTCACCGGACTGCGCGTGCTCGGCGCCTCGCTTGGCAGCGCAAACGCTGCGGGCGGCGCCTAAGGAGATCGCAATCATGAGCGCTGCAAACAACGTCAATCCG
The DNA here is from genome assembly GCF_000244935.1 of Bradyrhizobium sp. WSM1253. Lineage (NCBI taxonomy): Bacteria > Pseudomonadati > Pseudomonadota > Alphaproteobacteria > Hyphomicrobiales > Nitrobacteraceae > Bradyrhizobium > Bradyrhizobium sp. WSM1253. The sequence goes on along the minus strand of NZ_JH600073.1, from coordinate 3,049,758 downwards.
CCCGTCGTCTTCACCCAGGATGAACTGGGCTGGGTGTCGTGGATCGATCCGCTGCCCGAAGCCGAGCTGACCGAGCGGCATTTCGCCGGCCTCGTCGATCGCTCTCGTTCCAAGTCCGAATATTTTCGACTGCTGGTGCGCGATCCCGAGGTGCTGGAAGCCCGCACCAAGACTGACAAGGACATCTTCTACAACGTTGCCGACGGCCTGCCGCGCGCCGAGCGCGAGCTGGCGGCGGCTGCGACCTCGCGCTACAACGGCTGCATCTACTGCGCCTCCGTGCATGCGCGTTTCGCCAGCACTTATTCCAAGCGCCGCGACGATGTGCAGCGGCTGCTCGAGGAGGGCGTCGGCGCCGATCTCGGCGAGCGCTGGAATGCGGTCGTCAAGGCCTCGGTGGCGCTGGCTGCGACGCCGATCGCGTTCGGCCCCGACAATATCGATGAGCTGCGCTGCGCCGGTCTCGACGATGCCGAGATCGTCGACGTCATCAACGGCGCGTCGTTCTTCAACTGGGCGAACCGGCTGATGCTGTCGCTCGGCGAGCCCTCGAAATAGCCAACCTCACCGGCATGGAAATTGCTGGTTGTTTCAACACCTGACAGGATGGAGCCGTCCATGAGCAACATCGATCGTCGTACCCTGGTCAAGGGCTCGCTTGCCGCCATGATGGCGGGAGCAGCCTTCTCGCGCGCCGCGCTTGCGCAATCGTCCGAGCCGATCTTGCTGGGCGTCAGCGGTCCGCTGACCGGGCCGAACGCGCAATATGGCACGCAGTGGAAGCAGGGCTTTGATCTCGCGCTGGACGAGATCCAGGCAGCGGGCGGCATCAACGGCCGCAAGCTCGCCTATAGTTTCGAGGACAGCCAGAGCGACCCGCGCCAGTCGGTGGCGATCGCCCAGAAGTTCGTCTCCGATCCCAGGATTGTCATGGAGCTCGGCGACTTCTCCAGCCCCGCCTCGATGGCGGCCTCGCCGATCTATCAGCGCGGCGGGCTGGTGCAGTTCGGGTTCACCAATTCGCATCCCGATTTCACCAAGGGCGGCGACTTCATGTGGAGCACCTCCGTCAGCCAGGCTGACGAGCAGCCGCTGCTGGCGGCTTATGCCGTGAAGCGTCTCGGCCTGAAGAAGCTCGCCGTGCTGCACCTCAACACCGATTGGGGCCGGACCAGCCGAGACTATTTCGTCAAGGCCGCGAAAGAACACGGCGCCGAAATCGCCGTCACCGAAGGCTACATTGCGGAGGAGCGCGACTTCCGCTCCACGCTGGTGCGGGTCCGCGACGCCAATCCGGACGGGCTGATCCTGATCTCCTATTATTCCGACGGTGCGCTGATCGCGCGGCAGGCACGCCAGGTCGGGCTGAAGCAGGTGATCTGCGCCGCAAGCTCGGTCTACTCGCCGAAATTCCTGGAGCTCGGCGGCGAGGCCGTCGAGGACGTCCACGTCGGCACGCGCTACTTCCCGGAAGACCCGCGCCCCGAGGTGCAGACGTTCATCGCGGGCTTCAAGAAGAAGTACAACGGGGTGGAGCCCGACGCGTTCAACGCTTACGCCTATGACGCGATGAACATGGCCGCCGCCGTGGTGAAGATCGGCGGCACCGACCGGCGTGCGATCCGCGACGCCTTCACGAAAGTCAAGGACGTCTCGAGCGTGATCTTCGGCAAAGCGACGTTCGACGTCGAGAGCCGGCGCGTCAAGGGCGCCATGAACGCCGAGCTCGTCGTGCGCAAGGGCCAGTTCGCCCTCTGGGACGGCAAGCCGACCTGAGGGGATCTCCTGCGTGTCTTCCTGGCTCGACTACACGATCAACGGGCTGATCGTCGGTAACGTCTACGCCCTCGTTGCGGTCGGGCTCGCGCTGATTTTCGGCGTCAGCCGGCTGATCAACTTTGCGCAAGGGTCGATCTACCTCGTCGGCGCCTATATCGGCTGGGTCGCGGTGGTGCAGCTGCACACGCCGCTGCCGCTCACCATCATCGTGGTCGCGGTGGCGGCAGCGCTGGTCGGCCTGATCATCGAACGGTTCGGCCTGCGTCCGCTGCAGAACTCGGTGCGCATCGCGCCGCTGCTGGCGACGATCGGCATCAGCTTCGTGCTCGATCAGCTCGTGATGCTGACCTTCTCGCCCAATCCGCGCGCGCTGCCGAGCCAGTTGCCGGATATCCGCTTCCAGATCGGCGGCGGCACGATCGGACCGCTCGATCTCCTCATCGCCGGTGTCGGCCTCACCAGCGCGTTGCTGCTGTTCGTGTTCCTGCGCTACAGCAAGCTCGGCTGGGCCGTGCGTGCCACCGCGCAGGACCGCGACGCCGCGATGCAGATGGGCGTCGACGTCAATCGCGTCAATCAGGCGGTGTTCGGCATTGCGGCTGCGCTCGGCGGCGTTTCCGGCCTGCTGGTCGGCATGTATTACAACCAGATCGACACCGCGATGAGCCTGCAGGCGACGCTCAAGGGCGTCGTTGCCGAAGTCGTCGGCGGCGCCGGCAACGTGCCGGGCGCGGTGATCGGCAGCCTGCTGCTCGGACTGGTCGAGAGCTATGGCGTCGCCGTGTTCGGCACCAGCTACCGCAATCTGTTCGCATTCCTGCTGCTGGTCGTGGTGCTCGTGCTGCGCCCGAACGGTCTGTTCGCCAGCGCACGGCAGGCGCCGCCCGAGCCGCTCACCGGCACTTTCATTGCGCCGAGCCGCCCGGTGCGTATTCCGCGCTGGGCTCTGCTGATCGCGACCGCCGTCTTCGCGATCCTGCCGCTGTTGCCGGTGTCGTTCTACGTGCTCCAGACCCTGATCAACGCCTGGCTGCTCGGCATGCTCGCGCTGAGCCTCACCCTGGTGGCAGGCACGATCGGCCAGGTTTCGCTCGGGCACGCCGCGCTGCTCGCGATCGGCGCCTACACCTCCGCGCTGCTGTCGCTCACGTTCGCCGTCCCGGTTGGCCTTGCCATCATCGGCGGCGGCCTGATGAGTGCGGCGCTGGGCACGGCGCTGATCTCGCCGTCGTTCCGGCTGCGCGGGCATTATGTGTCGATCGCGACGCTCGCGATCGGCGAGATCGTCTCGCTGGTGATCCTGAACTGGGAGAGCGTCACGCGCGGGCCGATCGGCATCTCCGGCATTCCGCCGCTGTCGCTGTTTGGCTATGAGCTGGTCAGCCCGATTTCGATCTACTGGTTCAGCTTCATCGTGATGGTCGTGCTGGCGCTGCTGCAGGGACGCCTGCTCGGCTCGCATCTCGGCCGCAGTTTTCGCGCCATCCGCGACGACGACATCGCCGCGCGCGCCTATGGGCTCAGCCTGAATCGCTACAAATCGCTCGCCTTCATCTTCGGCGGCTTTGCCGCCGGCGTCAGCGGCGGCATCGCCGCGCACCTCTATTCCTACATCAACCACGAGACCTTCAACACCCAGCAATCCATCCTGGCGCTGACTGTGGTGATCCTCGGCGGCCTCGGCAATGTCGTCGGAGCGATTCTCGGGGCGGTCGCGCTGGTCGGCCTGCCGGAAGTGTTCCGCATTGCGGCGGAGTATCGCATCCTGATCTACGGCATCGTGCTGCTGCTGCTGGTGCGGTTCAGGCCGCAGGGCCTGTTGGGGACGATGTGATGAGCACGACCATGCTGTCCCTGCGCGGTCTGACGCGGCGTTTCGGCGGCCTCACCGCCGTCGACGCCATCGATCTCGATCTCGCCAAAGGCGAACTCGTCAGCATCATCGGCCCGAACGGGGCCGGCAAGACGACGCTGTTCAATCTCGTGACCGGGCTTGATCTGCCGGACGCCGGGACGGTTCGCTTCGAAGGTCAGGACATCACGGGTCTCTCGCCGGAGCGGCTGGCCGCCGAAGGCATCGCGCGCACGTTCCAGCTCGGTCGCGTGTTTGGCAATCTCAGCGTCATGGACAACGTCTTGATCGGCGCCCATACGCGGCTGCGTGCCGTCAAGCCGGCCGTGCCGCTGATCGGCCCGCTGCTGGAACTGGGTCTGGCGCTGCTGCGCCCCGCCAGCGTCAAGGCCGAGGAGGAGCGGCTGCGCGAGGAGGTGAAGGTCATTCTCGCGCGCTTCGGTGAGCGGCTGCTGCCGCGCATCGACCAGCCCGCCTACAGTCTCTCCTACGCCAACCGCCGCCGCGTCGAGATCGCCCGTGCGCTCGCCTTGAGGCCGCGCCTGCTGCTGCTCGACGAGCCGACCGCCGGCATGAATCCAACCGAAACCACGGAGATGCAGGGGCTCGTCGCCGAGCTGAAAGCCGAAGGGCTGACGATCTTGCTGATCGAGCACAAGCTCGAAATGGTGATGCGCCTCTCCGATCGCGTCATCGTCATGGACGAGGGCAAGAAGATCGCGGAAGGCCCGGGCGAAGCGGTGCGCGGCGATCCCAAGGTGATCGAAGCCTATCTCGGCCACGGCCTGACGACGAAGCAGGAGAGCGCCGCATGACGAACCCGCCTCCCGATGCGCTGCTGACGCTCACCGACGTCAACACCTTCTACGGTCAGGCCCAGGTGCATTTCGACCTGTCGATATCAGTTCCGCGCGGCCACATCGTCTGCCTGCTCGGCGGCAATGCCAGCGGCAAATCGACCACGATGAAGATCATTTTGGGCCTGGTGAAGCCGCGCTCGGGCGAGGTGACTTTCGACGGTGCCTCGCTGCTCGGACTTACCACGCCGCAGATCGTCCGCCGCGGCATCGCCTCGGTGCCGGAGGCGCGACGGCTGTTCGCCGACATGAGCGTGCGCGAGAACATCCTGATGGGTGCGTTCGTGCGCAACGACCGCGAGGCGATCGCGCAGGATCTCGACAAGATGCTCACGCTGTTCCCGAAGCTCGGCCAGCGGCTGTCGCAGCGCGCCGGCTCGCTCTCGGGCGGCGAGCAGCAGATGGTCGCGATGGCGCGCGCGCTGATGAGCCGTCCCAGGATGATCGTGATGGACGAGCCGACCATGGGCCTGTCGCCGCTTTACGTGGACCGCGTGCTGGAGCTGATCCGCACCATCAACCAGGAGGGCGTCTCGGTCTTCATGGTCGAGCAGAACGCCAGCCTCGCGCTCGAGATCGCGCACGAGGCCTATGTGCTCCAGACCGGCAAGATCGTTCTCTCCGGCTCCGCCCGCGCGCTGAAGGACGATCCCCGCATCCGCGATGCCTATCTCGGCGGCTCCGAGGCCGCGTAAGGGGTCCGCTGTCGTCTCCTCCCTCCCGCAAATCCGCATATGCGATCATCGGGTGGAAGTCGAGTCTGGCCAGTATGACCACCTTATGAAAAGATCATACCGCTCGTGCGATGGGCGTGCGCAGTGGACCGAATGATTGACGTGACGAGATTATCTTTGCGGGCGGTCGAGCCCGGAATGGTGCTGCTGTTCGGCGGGCTGATCGCGGCCAACATCGCGGCGTGGGCCTGGGCCTTCGCGGCGTTTGGTGACCGGCCGACGGTGATGGCGACCGCGCTGCTCGCCTGGGTGTTCGGCCTGCGCCACGCCGTCGATGCCGACCACATCGCGGCCATCGACAATGTCGTGCGCAAGCAGATGCAGGCCGGCGGCGCGCCGCGCAGCGTCGGTCTCTATTTCGCGCTCGGCCATTCCACGATCGTCGTGGTCGCGACCATGCTGCTCGCGCTCGGCGTCGTGACCCTGGGTGGCGACAGCCTGCTCAAGGAGATCGGCGGCTTCATCGGCACGTCGGTCTCGGCGCTGTTCCTGCTGGTGATCGCGGCCATCAATCTCGTCATCTTCGCCGGCCTGTGGCGGACGTTTCGCACCGCACGGGAGCAGGGCATTCACGACGCCGAGGGCCTCGACGCCCTGCTCGCCAGTCGCGGTCTCCTGGCGCGGCTGCTCGGCCCGATGTTCCGCCTGGTGACGAAACCCTGGCACATGTATCCGCTCGGCTTCCTGTTCGGGCTCGGCTTCGACACCGCAACCGAAATCGGCCTGCTCAGCATCTCCGCCGGCGAAGCCGCGCGCGGTGCTTCGTTTGCCGATGTTCTCGTTTTCCCCGCGCTGTTCGCGTCGGGCATGGCGCTGGTCGATACCGCCGACTCCGCGCTGATGGTGAGCGCCTATCGCTGGGCCTTCGTCGATCCGCTGCGAAAGCTCTGGTACAACCTCACGATCACAGGAGCTTCCGTGGCGGTGGCGCTGTTGATCGGGGGAATCGAGGCGCTCGGGCTGATCGCGGACCGGCTCGGCCTGTCCGGCGGCGCGTGGGCACTGGTCGACGCGCTCAACGACTCGCTCGCCAATGTCGGCTTCGCCGTGGTCGCGCTGTTCGCGGTCGCCTGGCTCGTCTCAGTCGTGCTCTATCGGCGCATGTTTGCAGTTGAGCGGCGGCGCGCGGCCGATGCGCTGATCGGCGCCGATGTCACCGAAGCGGCCTGATCGACAATCCGCTGGCTCAAGCCGAAGCCGCGCTCGGAGCCTGCTCCGCGGGTAAATCATCAGCATTGGGATCGCCCGGCGCGGTGGCCCAGGCCAGTTCTACCAGCGTCACGATCCGGCGGCCGGCGCCGTCGAGCTGGCAGACGATCAGACCCTGCTCTTCCATGTAGCCGAGCAGGCGCTGCGCCCGGCGCAGGGAGTGCGAGCCGTAGGCGCGGGCGATGGCGGCGTCGCCGGGACACGGCCAGCCTTCTTTCGCCGCGCGCGCGATCATCATGAACACGCCCTGCATGTCGTCGGGAAGGATCGAGGCGCGGAGCGACACATCCTGCCAGGCGTCGTCCTCGGCATGCTCGGCGCCGAGCCCGGCGCGTGCGCGCGTCAGCATGCGGCGGAATTCGGTGAGGTCGGGCACCGCCGAGCCGAGGCCCTCGATGCGGCAGCGGACCACGAACTCCTGGTACAGCACGCCGACCGCGCGGAAACCGGCGTCGGGCGCGGCGAGCACGGCACGAAGGGTCCGATCCACGCGCTCGCGCCGTTCGGCGAGCTCCTCGGCGCTGACCGGAACCTCGATCATTTCGGGCCCGATCTCCGGTGCCGCAGCCTTGGCGGCGCGGAGCTGCTCGAGCAGATCGGGCGCGGGCCGGCGCTGCGGCCGGCTCGCATCGGGCGGCGGCGCGGCCAGGATCACGTCGCGCATGTTTTCGAGTGCGGCTTCGGGCATCGGCATCAGCCGCGGCGTGGAATTGCGCGGCTGGGTTTCGGTCGCGCCGATATTCAAACGCAGGGGCCGTCGCGACAGCGCGGGGCCGAGCGCCATGAATTGTCCGCGTTCGAGATCGCGAAACGATTCGGCCTGCCGCCGCTCCATGCCGAGCAGGTCGGCGGCGCGCGCCATGTCGATGTCGAGGAAGGTGCGGCCCATCAGGAAGTTGGACGCTTCCGCCGCGACGTTCTTGGCGAGCTTTGCCAGCCGCTGGGTCGCGATGATCCCGGCGAGCCCGCGCTTGCGGCCGCGGCACATCAGATTGGTCATCGCGCCGAGCGAAAGCTTTCGCGCTTCGTCCGAGACTTCGCCCGCAACCGCAGGCGCAAACAGCTGCGCCTCGTCGATGACCACCAGCATCGGATACCAATGGTCGCGGTCCACGTCGAACAGCCCGCCGAGGAAGGCCGCGGCGCGGCGCATCTGGTTTTCGGCGTCGAGCCCTTCGAGATTGAGCACGGTGGAGACGCGATGCAGCCGCGCGCGCTCGCCGGCAACCTGAAGGCCGCGTTCGGTGTGATCCTCGGCCTCGATCACGAGATGGCCGAAATGCTCCGCCAGCGAGACGAAATCGCCTTCGGGATCGATGATGGCCTGCTGCACCCAGGGTGCGCTCTGCTCCAGCAACCGTCGCAGCAGATGCGATTTGCCGGAGCCGGAATTGCCCTGCACCAGGAGGCGGGTCGCCAGCAGTTCCTCGAGGTCCATGGCGGCCACAGCGCCCGCCGTGGTCTGCCCCATCTCGATTGCAACCGTCATGTCCCGACTCAAGTCCTATCATTCGCGGACAGGGACTTAACAACCCGGTCGCGGCGCGTCGAGCACCATGGCGGAAATCATGCGTTGTTGCCCACGGCGGAGTTCAGGCGTGATTCGATTGCCGTAGAAGTGCGGGCCGATAGGGCGCTTGCGGATCGTCGTCCTCATCGGAAGGAATGGCGCAGGAGCCGAATTCCTGCCTGATCCGCTCGAGCTCGGCGATACGCTCGTGCAGCCGCTGCAGATGCTCCGGGGATGTCGCCCGCCAGAATCGAAATGTGTCGGCGGTGAGCGGCATGAACGCAGTGCCGAACAGCGTTGGCTCGGGAACGACGGTGCGCCCGAGCAGCAGGAACCGGTCGGCGCCGGAGACGACGAGCGTCGCGTAGCCGCGATTTCCGATTCGCTTGATGCCGTTCAGCGACCATTCGGCGAGCTTGCTGAAATAGGGCTCCTCGCGCCAGCGATCAGGGCAATGATCATCGACGGTGACGTTGACGGCGTCCTGGCTGAAATGCACGATGATGCCCGACTTCGCGGGAAACCAGTGGTCGTCGAGATGGCCTTGCAGCCAGGCGCAGACGAATGAACGGCACATCTGGGGACGGCGCTCGTAGATGGTGCAACCCGTGCCCGTCTGCCAATGCTTGCACAGCTGGTTCACCGGCTTGTCGACGGCGGCGACTTCGAGGATGTCGCAGCAGGCATTGCACGAGCCGCATTGCCGGGCAGGCTGGGCTGTCCTGGTCGGGCCGGTTCCGCGAAAACCCTGGCCGTCGCGGACCAGCAACTTCTGCTTCTCCAGCGCGTTCAACGCACGTTCGATTTTGAGACGGGACAGTCCGGTGGCGTCGATCACGCCCTTCATCGTCGTCGCGCCTGCCTCTACTGCGCGGACGACGCTCAGCATCGCCTGGTCCATTGCTTCTTTTTCTTCGATTTTTCTTGTCTGGATCCGAACGCGGGGACTGCAAACCGTGTCTGGAAAAGCTGTAAAAGACAGCTGCCTTGCAAAGCTATGTTACTCAGGCACATCCGCCAGACAAGACGGCGAGCCTGGCGCGCGCGCATGCGGCGTTTGCGCAAATGAAGGATCTCGTCCGAAGCGTGCGACCTCGTTCGAGCGCGCGGCGGACAAGGATTGTGCGCTTTGGTTCAGTTCGAGCGGAAATGCCGCATTTTCACGCTGCGCCACGTCTAGAAATGACGAGCCACATGGGCTCTGTGTCATTCAGGCGTGATATTTGCGGTAAAAACAGGAGGGAACTGAAAGCGACACGATCGCGTGATCGATGACTCGCGATCACTCCTGTTGAGTTTGCGTCACACCAGGAACAGTGCCGCGCGCGATCATTTGCGTGAGAGCATGGTGGCAGCCCCAGGCGCGACGCTCAGCCCCGGTGTCTTGGGAGCGTAAGCGCCGACGCGTCCGATCGCGAATGGAAGCGCCCGTTACAGCGCGCCCGATCCGCCCTGCACGATCTTCTCGTTGAGCTTCAGGTCCACGGTCTCGACAGTGCGGTCGATCTCTGCATTGGGCGCGCCGAGCTGATGCGAGATCAGCTTGACCAGCAGGTCGACGCGCTCGATGAAGGGCGCGCCGCCAGCCACCGCGCGTGCGGCCGATGACGGCTTCAGCAGGCTCTCGGCAGCCTTGGCGTATTTCGCGAACGGTACCTGGTCCTGCGGATCGGCGCCGAGACGCCGAGCGATGGCGTCGACATGCTCGTAGATCGTCTGCGAGCGCGCGAGATCGCCGTGCACGGCGTCGCGGATCGACTGCGGCTCGTGCGGCGTGATGCAGCGGTAGTTGCCGGTCAGCAGCATCGACCATTTCGCCAGCGGCACGAACAGAGAATCGAATACCTTCAGCTTCACCGGCACGTCGTGGCCGTCCAGGGTCACCGCGTCGATGTCGGCTTCGAGCTCGCGCAGCACCTTGTTGTGCTTCTCGTCGGCGAACACGGATGCCTTGAAATTCGTGGGCAGACCGACGTGAAGCACGTTCGCAGCCTCTTCCGGCGGACGGAACGCCTGCGGGTCGGGCGAGCACAGGGTCACCAGCCCGGGCTCGAAGCGCTCCCACACCTGCGCATTGGTGTAGGCCTCCTCGAGATCCATGTCTGCGAGCGAGGGGATCCGCTTCAGATAGGGCAGCGGCGGCATGTTCATGATCGACAGGCACGGCAGCTTCGCCGCGGCGATCCTGACCATGAGAACGCGCACCGTGTGGTTGGTGTATTGCGGCTCCTGCATCGCAAGGCCGACCATGTCGTAACGGGACAAGTCCACATTGGCCGGCGTCACGGCGTCGAGCTTGCCGGGCAGGTCGCGCGAGAAGATGGCGCGGTGAACCGCCTCGTCGCGCAACTTGATGCGCACCTCGGTACCCTCGCGGTTGATCAACTCCGCGGTCTTGGCGCGGCAGACCAGGGTCACGTTGTGCCCCGCCATCAGCAGCTTCGTGCCCAGCAGGGAGCCGTAGGAAGCCCCGAGAATCAGGATGTTACGCGCCATGTCTCGTCCCTTTGACAATTTGTGCGATTTTTGAGCCCCGGCCGTCATCCGCGGGCGAGTTTGGCCGGCATGTAAGGCAAAGTGCGTGGGGATGGCAACTGGGATAATGGATACAAGGCACGGAAGGCTCAGCAGGCGGCCCGGCGTGTTGCTTGACGCCGAAAGCGCGACGGCGCCTCACCGGCGACGGGTTCTGCATGTCCATGAGTTGCTCAAATAACTGGCTTACCGAAGTAAGAAATGTTGCACGCCTCAATCGCCCGGGCTCGCCCAGAACGCGATCATACCTCGTCACGTCTCGCGCGCCGGGTGCGGATGAGCGACATCGAGGATTTCGTCGCGCGGGTTTTCCTGCGACGTCGACCGCGGGAAAGTCCCGTGGCGAAGGGCGTCGGCATCGATCAGGCGGCAACCCGCCGCATCTTTTGTCGCTGGCGTGATTGGTGGCACGGCGGATCGGCGTCATCAGGAATTCATGATGGAAGCCGACACAGGCGATGCCTTCTCCCTCGTTAAATGAGCTCCAATTTTAGTCGTCCACCGCAACAAAAAACTGCAAACGCGGAACAGCAAAAAATGGCAGAGTGGTGCGGGGCCTAAACTGTGTATCAGCAACGGAGCTGAGACGTGACGATTGAGTTGGAGTCGGCGTGAGACTTGCTTTGCGACCGGTTCGTTCGGACTGTAGTCCGTCTGGTCCAGTGCCCCCGCCCGCGAAGGGAAAGCGGAACGATCATCGGGACGGCAGACGCAAGCGCGATCACGCACGCGTGATATCGCATCGAGCAGACATGCAGGGCGTTGCGCTGACAGCGCTGCGCCGAGTCCAAGCAACCGCCGACGCGCCGTTCGGGGACTGTCATGGAACATGATCATTGGCCTCACGGCACGTGCGACGGCGCCGGTCGAAGCCTGGCGTGCTTGCGGAAACGCGCGTCCGATTTTTTCGAAAGCTTGTCCGTCGCCGAACTCGTGCGCGAGGCGCACAGGCATCGGTGGATTTCGGACTGGTTGAGGATCTCAGGCGAGTACCGGATCTTCGCCGAATCGGTGCGCGCAGCCGGTTCAGCTCAGATCGCGCGGGAAGCGTGGCTGTGCTCGCTGACGGCCCTTGAAGTCGCGAGGAACCTGTCTTGGCCCGGAGATCCCGGGAGTACCGACCTCGTAGACAAGGTCGGACTCAGCCTGAGGGGCTTCGAGGAGGACGCCGGTTCGGCGATCGAGCGCGTGGAGATCGACTGCTTTGATCAAGGCTCGCTTGCGGGCTACTTTCTGCCGGCGTTCCCCGATCGGTCTTTCGCACCCGCGGTTATCTGTGTCAGCGACGAGGACATCACCCTGGGCTCGATGATGAGCAGGCTGTTGCCGGCCTCCGGGCGACGGAACATGTCACTCCTGCTCGTTGATACCGGCAATTCATCCGGTCGCAGCCCCTTCAAGCCGGCGCATATTCTGCAATGCTGGCTGGATTACCTGGAAGCGGTTCCGGACGTCGATTCGCAGCAGATCGCGGTCTACGGCGAGGGGGCGGCCGCCAGTCACGCATCCCGTCTTGCCCTCCTGGATCGCAGGATGGCTGCCGTCGTGGGCGACGGCGGCATTGCGACGCCGGTCATGCGCCGGGCATCGCTGCGCTGGATGATCGGCGTCGAGCAGACGGTCCGTGACGGGACCTCAACGGGTTCGTTGCCGCCGTCGCGTCGGATCCCTTGCCCACTTCTGATGGTCGTCGGGAGCCGCTCAATGGTTTGGGAGGAGGATGCTCTCGAACTGCAAGCCGGCTATCGGCAGGCCGGAGCCGATTGCGCGACCGTCGTGCCGAACTGCATTCCGCACCCCCTGGGCGAGGTCGAGAATTTCATCGCGGTGGACGATTTCATTTTCGAATGGCTCGACAGCAAACTCGGAATTGCCCCCCAGCTGGGCTCTGTGACCTACCTCTGAGCCGCGCAAGAGATTGGGAAGGCGAGAAGAGATTGGGGATTGATCGAGGCGCACGTTCCGCGTCTGAGGTCAGGGGGTCAGGAGGCGTCGATGGCCAGCAACCGTGCGGCCAACCGGGCATTCTTCGCAATCGTTGCGAGCGCGGCATTCAGATCGGCCAAGGTCTTCTCGTCGAGCTCGTTGAACATGGTCGAGTTCAAGGCGAGCTTTCTCTTGGACAGCTTTTCGATCTCCGAGGTCGCCTTTGCGGTGAGCGACATCAGGACGTAGCGTGCGTCGTCTGCTGCCGGCCGTCGCGATAGGAAGCCGCCCTTTTCGAGGGCCTTGGTCTGGTTGGTCACGAAGGCCGGGTGGACCCGCAGCTTGTTTGCGATGTCGATTCCGGCGACACCTCGCCCCTGGTCCAGTTCAGTGATTGCCATCAGGATCAGCCACTGCGGCTCGGTAATGCCCAGCAGTCCGGCCCAGCTGGTGTGGATGTCCTCCAGCTGGGAATGAATTTCAACGACGTTCCAGATAAAGTCCGTAATCGCCCTGTCGAGTTTCTTCTCGATCATGTGGCTCCCTCCCCATTTGTTCTATGAGCCATCTTTAATGGGATATCTTGGAAGCGTCTCGAAAATCGCGCGCCGACGACAGGGAGATACCGCGCAGCTGAAATCACAGGACAAATTATTGCTTGCAAAGAACAATTAATTTTATTATCGATTATCGTACTCTATTTCGCTGCTCTTGACCCGCTCGATGGACAGCGATGCGAGACCTCCAAGAAGCCCTCGGGATGCCCCCTGAGGGCTTTTCTTGTTTGGTTATATGGAATCTTCGCTACCAAAGCCGCCGCTGTTGCTCTTAAGCCACATCCCGGCCGGAACTGTCGATTCATCAAATCAATAAATTGAGGCAGTTGTTTTTATAAACTATATGTGAAGCCACGACGGAGGGGGGGCACCTCGCTGTCGTTTCAGTCCGGACCTTCGTGCGGATCTGAATTGATCGAAATTGAGAGGGTAAAGCGGCGTCCACCGAGGACCCGAGCCCCCTGAACCGACCTGGAGGTTTACTAATGAAGTTGACGAAGACACTCTTTCTCGGCTCGGCTGCCGGCCTGATGGCCGCCTCCGGGGCGTTCGCAGCCGATCTTCCCGTGAAGGCCAAGGCGGTCGAATACGTGAAGATCTGTTCGCTGTACGGCGCCGGCTTCTACTACATCCCGGGCACCGACACCTGCATCAAGCTCGGCGGCTACGTGCGCGCTGACGCGAACTTCAACACCAACTCGGACTTCAATCCGAACCAGGGCGGCACTGCCGGTGCTCGCAACCGCCTGATGAACTACTACACCTTCCGCGCTCGTGAAGACCTCAACATCGACACCCGCACAGCGACCGAATACGGCGTGGTCCGCACCTTCTTCGACGGCGTCTTCACCTGGACGAGCGGCAACTATACCCCGACCGGGTCGGCAACGGGCGCAACCCAGTACAGCGGTACGCTCGGTCTCAACGCTGCCGGCACCGGCCTCGTTGGTTCGAATGGTAGCGGCTCGGTCAACGGCACCGACGGCAACACCTCGGGTGGCGCACTCGGCGTGTACTACGCCTTCATTCAGTTCGCCGGCTTCACCATGGGTAAGGCCGTGTCGCAGTTCGACGCGCCCTGGACCAACTATCCCGGCAACATCACCGACAACCTCGTCGGCGGCAGCGGCACGGTCACTGGTGTCAACCAGTTCACCTACACCGCCGACTTCGGTCAGGGCATCACGGCGTCGTTCTCGGCTGAAGACGTCTCGGCCTACTATCAGGCCGGAAACGTCAACATGACCGGCGCGACCGCGGGCGGCATGATCGGCGGCTCGTACGGCACCAACGCGATCGGCGGCACTCGTTCGCCGAACCTCGTTGGTACGGTCCGTGTCGACCAGGCCTGGGGCCTGTTCCAGGCGTCGGTGGCCGCGCATGACAACCACGTCGGTTATTACGGCGCGACCGAGCCGACCGGCCACCCCGACGACAAATGGGGTTGGGCGGTTCAGCTCGCTCTGTCGATCAAGAACATCCCGACCGGCGCGGGTGACACGATCAACATCCAGGGCGTCTACACCGACGGTGCGACCCGCTACAACTTCCAGAATCTGTCGGGCAGCAGCTACGCGCTGTACGGCAATTCGGGCATTGCTGGCTCTTACGGCAGCATCGGCTTCGCCAGCGCTCCCGATACGGTGTTCGTGACCGGCAGTTCGCAGGAAACCGTCAAGACCTGGGGTTTCCGCGGCGCTTACACCCACAACTGGGATCCATACTGGAACTCCTCGCTGTACGGTGCCTACGCACAGGCCCAGTTCGGCACGCTGGCCAAGACCACCCTCTGCGGCGCCGGCGGTGCTGGCGGCGTGTTCGGCGGCCTGGCCGGTGTGACGGGTTGTAACCCGGACTTCGCCATCGGCCAGCTCGGTGTCGTCACCCGCTGGACCCCGGTCAAGAACCTGACGTTCTCGGCTGACGTCTCCTGGACCCACCTCGACCAGAAGTACTCCGGTACGGTTGGCCTCGTCCCGAACGTTATTACCGCTAAGCCGGCCGCGGTTTACGAACTGAAGGACCAGGACTCGATCGCCATGATCCTCCGCGCTCAGCGCAACTGGTAAGATCTGTCGAAACACATGAACGAACACCCGGCGGGAAACCGCCGGGTGTTTTTTTTGCGCAAAGCAGATGATGTAGGACGGCGAAGCCCCGGTGCCCGGATGGAGCGCAAGTGCGATCCGGGGCCGCTCGCGCGGTGTCTGGCACCTTCCCGGATTACGCTTGCGCTCCATCCGGGCTACGGGACCGCGCCTGTGTCGCTCCTCTGTCAATCGTTGGCCGCAAAAATATTCCACTTTACCGAAATTCGGTTTTGGCGTATGTGTCGCTCATCCCGGCTCATCCTTGAGGGGCGATCTTGTGGTCGTCACGTTCGCGAGCCGGGCTTGCGGTGGACGCGGCAGCGTTCGGGTACGAGTGGCTAAGGGCAGGGCGGATTGCTCTCCGTGAGCCCAAGGCTTCGTTCCGACGAGCGGCGCTGCTAGGCTTCGTCTCGTCATCAGGTCGGCGGCAACGTGCACAACGCCGTCGAAACCGGTGACGAAATGGCGGGCCGTGCGTACGGCAAAACCGTGTGGTCCTGGCCGTCGTTGCTACGGTCAAGCCCTGGCGAATGCGGCATCTGCGTCAACCGGCGCGGTGCCGGTGAATTTCGCGAAGGCGAGGGAGGCCAAAGAGAACTCGGCTCCCGGGAGAGCACGGCATAAGCCGTCCAACCATCGCGCAGGGAAGGCCGAGTGATTGGCTACACCTGTATGCTGCTGTGCGGTTTCCTTGCGCTACATTTTCGCGCAGCGGACCGCGGGTGCCAGCCGGCACCCGGCCTTCCCTGCGCCCTCTTGGAAAAGAGGGTGGAGCTACCAGGCAAAGCTCGGGCGAAACGCGCCGCGAGGACGCGAAGCCGTGTCTGCGGCTACACACTCCCTGTCATCGCCCGGCTTGACCGGGCGATCAGTATTCCGAGACAGTTTATGACTGAACCGAGAAGCCGCGGCGCACTGGATTCCCCGCTTTCGTGGGAATGACAGTGGTGCTGGGAGGACGAAGCTGCCGCCTCATACGTCGTCATTGCGAGCGCAGCG
The DNA here is from genome assembly GCF_000244935.1 of Bradyrhizobium sp. WSM1253. Classification (NCBI taxonomy): domain Bacteria; kingdom Pseudomonadati; phylum Pseudomonadota; class Alphaproteobacteria; order Hyphomicrobiales; family Nitrobacteraceae; genus Bradyrhizobium; species Bradyrhizobium sp. WSM1253. The sequence continues at coordinate 3,033,710 of NZ_JH600073.1, read as the reverse complement.
AAGCAATCCAGTCTGCCGCCGCGGAGGGATTCTGGATTGCTTCCGCCTTCGCTAAAGCTTCGGCGGACACGTCGCTGCGCTCGCAATGACGGTTTGACGGAGTGTGCGCCACATTTCGTTCTCGCCAACGCTGCGCAATCTTCCGCAAGTAGCGCAGAATCCGCGCGCGGAAATAACGCGTGCCTTACCCTTGGTTCGCGACGCGCGCGCGGTCGAGGTGCTCCTCGATCTTGGGACGGTCGCGGGTGCGCTCGAAACTGGTGCAGAGCAGTTCGGTCTCCTCCAGCGAAACCGGCGCGCGATACAGCCGGCACATGAATTCGGCCGTTGCGCGTCCCTTGCCGGTACCCGGCCCGCGTTCGGCGAGAAACATGCAGTCTCGGCAGATGCTGGCATCGAGCCGCTGATGCGCCGCGTCGAGGTGATTGAGGATCTCGCGCAGCGAATCGCGCAGCCTGACGCACTCGTCGGGTCCGAGCGCGGTGACCGCGTTCAGCACGTGATTGATCGGATCGTGCTGGCTCAGGCACTTCTCGCCCTGCGCAGTGACGTGCAGCACGACAGAACGCTTGTCTTCGTGCGACGGCTTTCGCACCAGGAAGGATTTGCCCTCCAGCGTCTTCACGATCTGCGATGCAGTGGCCCTGGTGGCGCCGATGAAGCCGGCCAGCGCGGACGGCGTGCGCGAAAACCTGTTGGCGCGGCCGAGGAAGCGCAGCGCCATCCATTCTCGATCGCGCAACCCATGCTGATTGCCTTCGAAATACCAAGCCCTCGCCGCCTGAACCAGCAGCTCCACGGCTTCTCTTGCCAATGGCATGAATTCCTACCTTGCCCCGGGAAAAACGTTTGCGGCGCCCCGGAGCCGCCTTCGATCGTTGCGCACCAGCCGTTCGCGAGAAGCTGCAGCACCGGCAATGTCCGATACATGCACCGTGCTCTTCTCTCGCATGAAGGCACGGACTGCCCGGGGCCCGACCCGGACCGATGGGCATTGCAAGCTATGGCGCGGGAAGCGGTGTTGCTGATGGTATGCCATTCGCGGCGTCGTCGCACGGGAGCCCGAGTAGCCGTCGCCAGCAGACGATGGATCGGAGTAGTTCAACCGAAGCCCCTAAGGTTCAAGTCACACGCAGACGTTTCTTATCTTCGACGAAACGATGAATGAGCTTCTCAACAAAATCAAGTAGAGACCCTCTCGGAGACAGGATGTCGTCGCAGGCGAATGTAACGTTCAAGACAATCTCGCGCTTCGGGGACACATGATGGTGAACGCAATACGCTGTCCCACCAGCAACATGCACGCGACTATGCGACAGTTTTATTGCACGGCCCATTGTTGGCAGTCGTTGATGCAAGTTGATCGAAGCTTGTGCACGACGACGATGTGCCTCGGCATGTCATCCACAACTTGTGCGTTCTGCCAAGAATTGTCCGAGGGAACTCACAGGAAGTACACGCGGCGGTTGTCCGGGCCGGAGGATGGAGTCGCATTCGGCGCGGCTGCCTCACCCGAACGGTGGAGAAGATCACGGCCGAAACCGGAGACGGTCGCGCAGGCGCATGCGCTGTAAGCGTGGCGGCATGCGCAATCGCCTGTCGAAAACAACGAGCAAGGTGCGATCGCGGGCGCCTCGCGGCCGACCCAAGTTGAGACTTGCTAGTCGCCCTTGAGCATATCCCGCAGTTCGCGAAACGGATCGGCGCTTGGCGCAGCCGAGGCGTCCTGCCTCATCGCGCCGTAGATTCTCGGAACCATGTCGACCGCCTGATCGAGCCCCGAATCACGTCCCGTTTGGTATCCGCCCATCAGGCGAAGGTCGCGCGTGTCCTCGTATTTGGCGATCATGGCGCGCAGCTTGCTCACCAATTCGCGCTCTTCGGGATCCCAGACGTTATGGGCGAGGCGGGAGACCGAACCCAGAACGTCCACCGCCGGGTAGCGCGCCTGGTCGGCGATGTGCCTGGAGAGCACGATGTGTCCATCGAGTGTGCTGCGGATGGTATCGGCGATCGGCTCGTTGTGATCGTCGCCGTCCACCAGCACGGAGAAAATCCCGGTGATCGTCCCGGACCCCTCCTCGCCGGGGCCGGCGCGCTCCAGAAGGCGCGGCAGATCGGTGAAGACGGTGGGTGCGTAGCCGCGTGCGACCGCGGGCTCGCCGGCGGCGAGCGCAACTTCACGGGCTGCGTGGGCGAAGCGGGTGATCGAATCGACCATGAGCAGGACCGATTCGCCGCGGTCGCGGAAATATTCGGCGACCGCCATGGCCGTCTTCGGCGCCAGTCGTCGCATCATCGGGCTCTCGTCTCCCGTCGACACGATCGTGACGGCGCGGTGACGATCGGCGCCCAGCACGTCTTCGATGAACTCGCGCACCTCGCGGCCGCGCTCGCCGACCAGCGCCAGCACGACGGTGTCGAAGCCCTGACTGCGGGCGAGCATCGCAAGTAGCGTCGATTTACCGACGCCGGAACCGGCAAAGATGCCGACGCGCTGGCCGGCGCAGATCGGGGCGAACAGGTCGATGACGCGTACGCCGGTGCGCAGCGGCTTGTGGACTCGTGCGCGCTTCATGGCCGAAGGCGCCTCCGCCTCGGCCGAGACCGGACGCGATCCCGGGGTGAGAGGGCCCTGTCCGTCCAGCGGCGCCCCGAGCGCGTTGATGACGCGGCCTTTCCAGCTCGGATCCGGGGCGAAGGACAGGGGCGGCATCCGGTAGGCGACCGAGCCGAGGCCGCCGGCGAACTGCCGGTCGAACGGCTTGGCGATGATGCCTTCGCTGTCGATCCGCACCACCTCGCCGATCTGGGGCTTGCCGCCGGAGTTGACGCCGATCAGTTCGCCGAGCCTGACGAAGCGCGACAGGCCGGAGACGCGGAAATGTGTCGACGCGATCTCGGAGATCGCGCCGCTGACGCTTGCCAGGGGAGTGCTCTGCTGAAGCTCCAGCAGCGCCCACTCAAGTTGCCGAAGAGCGTTCAAGGAAACCGTCCAACCTCATTGCGCGCGGAGCGCAGTCTATTTGCCGGGTTCGCCCAGCGTCCGGATTGCGTTCTGGAGCGAGCTCTCGGTGCCCTCGATCATCGAATTGGTGCCGTCGAAGGCGCGCGAGGCCGCGATCAGCTTCGTCAATTCCATCATCGGATTGGCGCCGGAGCCCTCGACATAGCCCTGCTTGAAGCCGTCGCGGGAGAAGTCGGCGATGGCTGTCGCAGGCCGGTTGGGCGTGACGCCCGAATTGCCGTAGCGGTCGAGATTGGCGTCGGCGGGAATGTTGAACAGGCCGATGGTGCCGATTTCGTTGTTGTCCTGGGTGATCGCGCCGCTGCGCGCGATCGAGACCGGTCCGCCATTCGGATCGAGGGTGATCTGCGCGCCGCCGGAATCGATGACCGGGAAGCCGGACACGGTCTGAAGGTCGCCGTTGGCGGCGATCTGGAGGCGGCCGTCGCGCGTATAGACCGTGCCGTTCGGACCGGCGAAGGCGATCCAGCCCTGTCCGACCACGGCGACGTCGAGCGGGTTGCCGCTCTCGGTGATGCTGCCCATCTCGCGCGAGATGATGTTGTCGCCGGGCGAGGAAAAGGCGACCGGGTTCGCGCCCGCCTTGGACAGCACCGTCTCGAACTTCACCACGTCGGTGCGGAACGCCGCCGTGTTGACGTTGGCGACGTTGTTGGCGATCGTCTGGAGGCGCTTTTCGAGGGCGACCTGCGCCGACAATCCTACATAGAGGGCCGATTGCATGACTTACCTGTTGAACTTGATGTTCTGAAGTGTCGTGAGCACGTTGCTATCCATGCTGATCGACGGTGCGGCGCCGCCGATCAGGACCAGCGCCGGGTTGGTCGAGGTGTCGCTCTGGGCCTGGGTCGCATCCCACATCGCCGCGAAGCGCTGCACGAATTTGGTGACCTTGGCCGGGTCCTGGAAATCGGTGAGCTTGATCTTGCTGGTGATCATCTTGGCCTGGGCATCGATATCAGCCGAGCTGATCGTCGATGGCAGCCCGAGCGCCGTCTGGACCACTTGCGTCATCGCCTTGTCCGCGAGGATCTGGTAGGAATTGGTGATCGTGGAGGCCTTGCGCGTGAAATAGAGCGCCAGCCGCAGGCCCTCGTTCTGGTCGCCGGCCTTCTCCTCCATCGTCTGCGTGACGTATTGGGTCGCCGTGCCGGCCGTGGCGGCGGCGGTTTGTGTCGCCTTGTCGCCAAGGGCGGCGAAATTGAACGCGGCGGCGAATTGCCGGTAGCGGGTGTCGGTCAGCTTGTTGGCGAAGGTCTTGTTGTCGGCGATACCCTCGGTCAGCACCTTGCGCATGAACGCCTTGGCGTAGGTCATGTCGCTGAGGCCATATGCCTTCATCGCGTAGGAATAGAGGCGATAGTCCTTCAGGAAGTCGTCGATGGTCTTCACGTTGCCGATGTGGCTGAGGAAGTAATCGGTATCGCGGCTGACATCCGGCTGCGTCGCGACCTGTGTCAGCGACTTGCCCATGTCCTTGGTCAGTCTGGTGTAGTCCGCGATGGTGGATAGCATGACCCGCGCCCCTCTGGCCGCTCTCGCGACGTCGTCCCAAGCTGCCGTGAATCGCTTGCGCGAGGCTGGCGAGGGGGAAGCCAGCCTCGCGCAAGGCTCGCCGACTAGATATTCCCGATGGGATCGGTGATGGAGCGGCGCGTTGGGCAGTTTCGTGGGGATCGTCATCACGGTAGCGGCACTGCTGGGCGGATTCGCCGCCATGGGCGGGCATCTGGGCGTGCTCATGCAGCCGTGGGAGTTCGTGATCATCATGGGCACCGCGGCCGGCACCTTCATCATGGCCAATCCCTGGAAGACGGTCGCGGATACCGGGCTTGCCTGCGTGCAGGCAGTGACGGGGGCGGTGCCCGGCCAGCGCTACTATCTCGATCTGCTCGGCGCGCTGCACGCGCTGATGCGGGAGCTGCGGGGCAAGGGCCGCAACGAGGTCGAGGCGCATATCGACGATCCCGCGTCCTCCGAGATCTTCAAGGCGTTCCCGAGCGTGCTCGGAGATCCGTCGCTGCTCCAGTTTATCTGCGATTACGTCCGTCTCATCATCATGGGTAATGCGCGAACGCACGAGATCGAAGCGCTGATGGACGAGGAGATCCACACCATCGTGAAGAGCAAGCTGGCGCCCTACCACGCGCTGGTGGTGGTCTCGGAAGCTCTGCCTGCGCTCGGCATCGTCGCCGCGGTGCTCGGCGTCATCAAGGCCATGGGCGCACTCGACCAGTCGCCGAAGCTGCTGGGCGGCTTCATCGGCGCCGCCCTCGTCGGCACTTTCGCCGGCATTTTCCTGTCCTACGGCATCATTTCGCCCTTCGCGATGAAGGTGAAGATGACGCGCGAAAAGCGTTGCCGGCCCTACATCATCGTCAAGCAGACGCTGCTGGCGTTCATGAACGGCGCCATGCCGCAGATCGCCGTCGAGCACGGCCGCAAGATGATCGCGAGCCCCGAGCGGCCCTCGATCGACGTCGTCGAGAACGAGACGATCGCGGGGCCCAAGCCGGTCGTGACCGAGGTTGAACCGAAGGCTGCGCGCGCATCATGATGGAAGCCCTCGACGTCGATCAGCGCAAGCCGCTGCCGAACTATCTGCTGGACGCCGCCGGCATCTCGATCGAGCGCATGCCGATGCTCAATGTGATCTTCGATCGCATGGCGGCATCGTGCACGGACAGCCTGCAGCCGATGGCTGGAACGCCATGCTATTTCTCGGTCAACGGCATCACCAACGACCGTGTCGGCGACATCGTCAAGGACTACGAGGCCAACGCGGTTGCGGCCGTGCTCTATGCCGAGCAGTGGGACTCCCGCATCATCATCATGCTCGACCGCGACTTCGTGTTCACGATGGTCGAGGCGATGTTCGGCTCCGATGGCGCCGAACCGCCGCTCGACGTCGAGCGCAGCTTCTCGAACATCGAGATCCGCCTGGTCCAGGCGCTGTTCGAGCGGTTCGCCAAGGCGCTGCAATCCGCTTTCGCCGGCACCTCCAACGTCACCTTCCGCGTCGAGCGGGTCGAGACCGCCATGGCGTCGCTGGCGATCGGGCGGAGCGGCAACATGTCGATCTGCGCGAACATCATGCTGCAGGCGCTCTACCGCGGCGGTCAGATGTTCCTCATCATTCCGCACTCCGCGCTCAACCCGCTCAGGCAGAAGCTCGCGACCGTCGTCGTCAGCGACGGCCGCGCGGCCGATCCGCGCTGGCGCGAGCAGATGGAGACCGAGGTTCACCGCACCGAGGTGACGCTGAGCGCCGTGCTGGACGAGAAGATGATTTCGCTCGGCGACGTTGTGAAGTTCCAGGTCGGACAGGTGCTCGAGCTCGAGGCCACGCCGCGCACGCTGGCCCGGCTCGAGAGCAACAACCAGGTGCTGTTCTGGTGTCAGATCGGCCAGCTTGATGGCTATTACGCCATGCAGGTGGCAGATCCCGTCGATCAGAAACGGGAGTTCGTCGATGATATCCTATCTCGTTGATGCCGTGCTGCTGATCGCGCTCGCCTTCACCAGCATGCGGGTGACCCGGATGCATCGTGAGCTGGCGCGGCTGCGCAGCTACCAGGGCGAGTTCTCGACGATCGTCCAGGAGACGGCGGGCACCTTCGACACGGTCATCACCGCGGCGCATGATTCTACCGCAAATCTCGGGCGGCTCGCCAACGTGCTGAGCACGAAGATCGATCAGGCCAACGAGGCGATCGCGGCGCTCGATGCGAGGAGTGGGCTCGGATCCGCGGCGACCGCGGGCGGCGCCGACGTGAACAAGCATTGAAGCCGAAACCGGCGGAATAAATACGGTCGGAACGTCGCGGCGCTCCGGGAGTGGAAATACCAAGAGGCGATACCAGATGGCGCAATCCTTCGATTATGAGTCAGCATCGGCGTCCGACGAGGGGCATACCGAGACATCTCCGCTGGAGCGGCTGGCGGAGATCGCCGCGCGCACTGCGGAGGAGACCGGCAAGTTCGCCAATGTCGATGCCATTCTGCGCATTCCCGTGACCATGCAGGTGGTGCTGGGATCGGCCACCATTCCGGTGGCAAATCTGATGAAGCTCGGCCGCGGCGCGGTGGTTCCGCTCGACCATCGGGTCGGCGAACCCGTCGACGTCGTCGTCAACGGCCGCGTCGTCGCCCGCGGCGAGGTGGTCGTGGTCGAAGAAGACAATTCCCGCTTCGGCGTCTCGCTCACCGAAATTGTCGGGCCGTTGGGACAGGGTGATACCTGACCATGGCGGCACAGGTCGGCATGGCTCCCATCAAGCAGCGAGGCGTTGCCACGCTGGGCGGGACGGAGAAGGTCGCGGCACTCCTGCTCGCCATGGGCCGGCAGGCGGCCGCGAGCGTGCTCGCGCAGTTCGAGCCGCAGGATATCCGCACCGTTACAAAGGCCGCGGCCGAGCTGCGGCCGATCACGGCGCAGGAACTCGAAGCGATCGTCGAGGAGTTCGCCCAGCAATTCTCGATGGGCGCCAACATTCTCGGCACCCTCGGCGGCCTGGAAGCCGTGCTCGGCGACGTGCTTCCGGCCGACCAGGTCTCGGCCATCATGTCGGACCTGCTCGGCAATTCGAGCCGGTCCGTGTGGGACCGCGTCTCGTCGGTGTCGGAAAACTCGCTGGCAAGCTACCTGTCCAAGGAGCATCCGCAGACCGCGGCGCTCATCTTGTCCAAGGTCAAGCCGTCCTGCGCCGCCAAGGTCATGAGCCAGCTGCCGTCGAGCCTGCGCAACGAGCTGATGCGGCGCGTGCTCAGCCTCAAGCCGATCGTCGACGACGCCCTGAGGGTCCTCGAGAAGACGCTGCATGAGGATTTGACGCTGAACTTCGCCCGCAACCTCGGCGCGGACACTTATGCCCGCGTCGCCGACATCATCAACAAGATGGAGCGCGGACACATCGAGGACATGCTCAAGAGCCTGTCGGAGAAGCGGCCGAAGTCGGCCGAAGTGCTGAAGGAGCTGCTCTTCACCTTCGACGACGTGACCAACCTGACGCCGAAGGCGCGCACCATGATCTTCGACCAGGTGCCGACCGATCGCATCGTCATCGCGCTGAAGGGCACCGACAAGCACTTCCGCGAGATGATCCTGTCCTCGGTCGCCTCGCGCGTCCGCCGGGTTGTCGAGCACGAACTCGCCATTGGCGAACCGTCGAACCAGCGCGACGTGCTGGAGGCGCGGCGCGTGATCACCGACCTCGCGCTCGACCTCGCGGAAAAGGGCGAAATCGAGCTCAACCCCGAGCAGGAGGATGAGCTGGTCTTCCGCTGACCGCTGAACCGGCATGGCAGAAACAACCGATCAGGAGAGCAAGACAGAAGAGCCGACCGAGAAGAAAGTCCGCGATGCGCTCGAACAGGGCAAAATCCCGGTCTCTCGGGAGGCTTCCATCTTCGCCTCGATGGCCGCGCTGATGGTGATCCAGATGTTTCTGATCGGTCAGGGCGTGCAGCAATTGACGCCGATGCTGACGGGCTTTCTCGATGATCCCGACGGTTTCCCTCTCAGCACCGGGGCCGACGCCCTCAATCTTCTTACCGTGGTAGGCCTTCAGGCATTGCGATTCCTGGTGCCGCTAGTCGTCACTCTGTCGGTGTTCGGGCTGGCAGCGTCGCTGTTGCAAAATGCTCCCAGCCTGGTGCTCCAGCGCATCACGCCGGACCTTTCGCGAATCTCGCCGCTCAGCGGCTGGAGCCGGCTGTTTGGATCGCAGGGCCTTGTCGAGTTCGCCAAGTCGCTGTTCAAGCTCGCCGCGGTGACTATCGTCGTCGTGTTCGTTCTGCGCTCGTCGGAAGCGAAGGCGTTCGAGGCGATGTACACTGATCCGGTCGCGCTGCCGGAGATGATTCTCAATATCGCCATGCGAATCGTCTCGGCGATCTGCATCGCGACCATCGTCCTGGTCGCGGTCGATCTCGCCTGGGCGCGCTTCCACTGGCGGCGCGAGCTGCGCATGACGCGGCAGGAGATCAAGGACGAGCACAAGCAGGCCGAAGGCGATCCGCTGATCAAGGCGCGCCTGCGCTCGCTGGCGCGCGACCGCTCGCGCCAGCGCATGATCGCCTCCGCATCGCGCGCGACGTTGGTGATCGCGAACCCGACGCACTTCGCGATCGCGCTGCGCTACAATCGCGAAGAAAATCCGGCGCCGATCGTCGTGGCCAAGGGCATGGACGTGATTGCGCTGAAGATCCGCGAAGTCGCCGAGCAGAACCGAATTCCGGTGATCGAGAACAAGGCGCTGGCGCGCGCGCTCTACGAGGCGGTTCAGGTCGACCAGGTGATTCCGGCGGAGTTCTTCCGGCCGGTCGCCGAGATCATCTACTTCCTGCAGTCCAAGCAGACGCCGCGGTCCGAGAAGGTCCAGTAGAATTCCGAGGACGGCGTCTGTTCCATCAGCCTGACGAAAGCTTGCGACCCTAAGGTTACACCGTCTGAACCAGAATGGTGCTGCCGTGGGACCGCTCTATCTCTTCGAACTCGCATCGTCGCAGGCGCGATACCTCGAGCTCCGCCAATCGACGATCGCCACCAACGTCGCCAACGCCAACACGCCGGGCTTCAAGGCGCGCGACGTCGAACCCTTCAACAAGGTGCTCGACGGCATGCCAGTGAGACTGGCGACCACGTCGCCGTCGCACCTGCAGCTCTCCCCAGGCGAGAGCGACACGCGGGCGACCGCGAAGAAGGACAGCTGGGACGTGGTTCACTCCGGCAATTCCGTCAGTCTCGAGCAGGAAATGATCAAGGGCAGCGACGTCAGTCGCGACTACTCGATGAACTCGGCTATCGTGCGGTCGTTTCACCGCATGCTGCTGTCGAGCGCGAAGACCTGAGGTGAACTGACATGCTGGACTCACTGCAATCCTCGTTGACGGTCGCGAGCTCCGGGCTCGAAGCGCAGTCGACGCGCATGCGCATCGTCTCGGAGAACCTCGCCAACGCGACGTCGACGGGGCGTGCCGCCGGCGCCGATCCCTATCAACGCAAGACGATCACCTTCGATGCAGCGATGGACCGCGCCTCGGGCGCGCAGCTGGCGAAGGTCAAGGAAATCGGCGTCGACACCACGCCGTACCGCGTGGAGTACGAGCCGGGGCATCCCGCTGCCGACAAGGCCGGCTACGTCAAGCTGCCGAACGTCAACATGATGATCGAGATGGCGGACATGCGGGAAGTCAACCGCTCCTATGAAGCCAATCTCCAGGTCGTGAAACAGGTGAGGTCGATGCTGGGCATGACCATCGACCTGCTGAGGAGCTGACAATGCTTGAAGCAATTTCATCCACGGCGATCTCAACTGCGCAGGCGGCGAGCCGCGCGACCGAGGCGCAGGCCATCTCGCCGGCGGCCACGCCCGCGATCCAGTCCGGCGGCGACGTCGGATTCGAATCGGTCATGAAGCAGGTGACGACGGACGCGATCGGGACGCTGAAGGCGGGCGAGGCGGCCTCGATCTCGGCGATGCAGGGCAAGGAATCGACGCGGCGCGTCGTGGAGGCACTGATGTCGGCCGAGCAGGCCTTGCAGACGGCGGTCGCAGTTCGCGACAAGGTCGTGCAGGCCTATCAAGAAGTCGTTCGGATGTCGATCTGATCAAGGAGTGACGCTGTGAAATCGCTTGCTATCGCGGCCACGGGCATGAACGCCCAACAGACCAACATCGAAGTCATCGCGAACAACATCGCCAACATCAACTCGACGTCGTACAAGCGGGCGCGTGCCGAGTTCACCGATCTGTTCTACCAGATGGACCGCATGCAGGGCGTTGCCAACACCAGCGGCTCCTCGCCGATTCCGGAAGGCGCCAATCTCGGCCTCGGCGTCAAGTCGGCGGCGATCCGCAAGCTGCACATCCAGGGCGCGCTCACGCAGACAGGCAATCCCTACGACATGGCGATCAACGGCCGCGGCTGGTTTCAGGTGCTCGGCCCGAACAACGAGGTGCAGTATACCCGTGCCGGCTCGTTTAACACCAATGCCAACAGCCAGCTCGTCACGACCGACGGCTATCTGCTGGATCCCGCCATCACGGTGCCGCAGGGAACGGTCCAGGTCACGGTCAACCAGACCGGACAGGTGTTTGCCAAGCTGGATACGGAAGTGAACCCGAGGCAAATCGGCCAGCTCAACCTCGCCAATTTCGCCAACGAGGCCGGCCTCGAACCGCTGGGCAGCAATCTCTATCGCGAAACCACGGCGTCCGGCACGCCAGTCGTCGGGCTGCCCGGCGATTCCGGCTACGGCAAGATCAACCAGCAATATCTCGAAGCCTCGAACGTCGACCCGGTCAAGGAAATCACCGAGTTGATCTCTGCCCAGCGTGCCTACGAAATGAATGCCAAGGTCATCCAGGCCTCGGATGAAATGGCCCAGACGGTCTCGAAGGGCATGCGCTAGTTCCGGTGTATCCATGTTGAACAGGATGGGCTCGATCATGCGCGGGTTGGCCGCCGTGCTGCTGGTTCTCGTCTCGGCGCGTCCCGCCGCGGCCGAGGAGAAGCGGCTTCCCGTGCCGGCCGTCTCGATCCGCGCCGGCGAGCTGATCCGTGACGACATGATTACCGAGCGTGCCTTCGCGCCGAACGTGCTCGGCGTGGCCATGTTCATCGAAGGACGCCAGGTCCTGGTCGGCCGTATGGCGCGTCGCGCGCTGCTCCCCGGCCAGCCGATCCCGACCAACTCGGTGGAGGATCCCTGGACGGTCGCCCGCGGCGCGATGGTCAAGGTCGTGGTCGAAGACAGCGGCCTGTCGATCGTGACCTACGGCGCAGCGATGCAGTCGGGTGCGCCCGGCGCGCTCATCCCGATACGAAATACCGATACGGGCGTGATCATCAGGGGCGTCGTCCAGCCGGACGGCACCGTCAAGGTCGTGGACGGGTCATGACCAGAGTCCTGCTTGCGCTCGTCCTGCTCGTTTCCGCCGCCAGCGCCCAGGCCGCCGTCCGCATCAAGGACATCGCGGACATCAAGGGATTGCGCGAAAACCAGATCGTCGGCTACGGCCTCGTCATCGGCCTGAACGGCACCGGCGACACGCTCCGCAATGCGCCGTTCACGGAGCAGTCCCTGCAATCGATGCTCGAGAACATGGGCATCAATGTCCGGAACGAGACCACGAGCACCAACAATCCGCCGCGTCCGACGACGCTGCGCACGCGCAATGTCGCGGCCGTGATGGTGACCGCGGACCTGCAGCCCTCGATCGGTGCGGGCGAGCGCATGGACGTGACCGTGTCGTCGCTCGGCGATGCGACCTCGCTGCTCGGCGGCACCCTGGTGATGACGTCGCTGCGCGCGGCGGACGGTGCGGTCTACGCGGTGGCGCAAGGCGCGGTCACGGTCGCCGGTTACAGCGTGGGCGGTCAGGCCCAGAACGTCAGCCAGGGCACGCCGACCGCGGGCCGCATTCCGAACGGCGCGCTGGTCGAGCGCGAGGTGCAGGGTAGCCTCCACGAAATGGAGTATCTTGTGCTGGAGCTCAAGAACCCCGACTTCGTCACCGCAACGCGAATCCTCGACGCCATCAATCGCTACGCGGGCGGACGCTACCGCGCGCAGATCGCCTTCGAGCGCGACTACCGCACCATCGTGCTGTCGAAGCCGCGCCATATCGGACCGGTCCGCTTCCTCGCCGAAATCGGCGAGCTGACCGTAGAGCCGGACACGCCGGCGCGGGTCGTGATCAACGAACGTACCGGCACCGTGGTGATCGGACGCGACGTACGGATATCGACCGTTGCCGTGACGCACGGCAATCTGACGGTCCGCGTCACCGAGCTTCCCGTGGTGTCGCAACCGGCGCCCTTCTCGAAAGGGCAGACGGTGGTCGTGCCCCAGACCGTGGTCGAGGCCAACGAAGCCGGATCGCAGGTGGCGATCCTGAGCGGCGTCGATCTCCAGCGCCTGGTGCGCGGCCTGAACCAGATCGGCCTGAAACCATCCGGCATCATCGCGATCCTCCAGGCGATCAAGACGGCCGGCGCCCTCCAGGCGGATGTCATCGTGCAATGACGCGTAAGCGCCGTGCAAGCTTGGTCGCTCAATGCTCTCTCGACCGAGAATCGTACGCGGGCCGATGTTGAAGCTGGATCATAAAGCCAAACTCCTCCTCTTGGTCGCGGCCTCCGCGCTCGCGAGCGCTTCGCCCGTTCTGGCGCTGGATGAGGCCAAGCCGTCGAAGCCGCTCAACCTGCTGTCCTTCGCACGCGCCCGCGCGCCTGGCCCGCAGAAGCCGATCTCGTCGATCCCGAGCGACAATGCATCGATGCGAGCGACGGCGTGGGCAGCCGAAGATTCGGGACCCGCGACCACGGGTGCCGTGCCGGCCTCCGAGAAGCCCGCGCCGGCAGCCACAGCCGCGCCGCGACCGGCCAAGCCTGGCAGCGTCACGGCGCCGCCGAAGCCGGTGCCGCCCCCGGCCGCTGCAACCGCGGACAACGAAGTCGCCCTGTTCTGCAGCAATGTCGCCGACCCCGCCGTCGATGCAAGGCTGGCCTGGCAGCTCAAGGAGCTGGAGAAGGCCGAGAACCAGCTGCGCGAGCGGATCGCCGAGGTCGAGGCCAAGCGCGCGGAATATGAGAAGTGGATGGCATTGCGCGACGACTTCCTGAAGAAGGCCGAAGCGAGCGTCGTCGAGATCTACTCGCGCATGAAGCCGGATGCCGCCGCAACCCAGATCGCCGGAATGGCAGACGAGACGGCTGCGGCCGTGCTCGCAAAGCTCAGCCCGAGGAGCTCGAGCGCAATCTTCAACGAGATGGAGACGGGGCGCGCGGCGCACCTCGCCGATCTGCTCGGCGGAATGCGTCGCGTGGATGACGGAAAGACCAAATAGATGAAGAACCTGATCCTCATCCTGTCGCTGTTCTCGCTTGCCGGATGCGTCACTGTGCCGGCCGAGGTCCTGACTGGCCCGCGATTGTCGCCGGTCGGGAGCGGGCTGAGGACGCAGGCCGATCCGATTCCCGTGACGCCCCGTATGCACTCGCCCGTCAGCTATCGCTCGACCTGGGACGATGGCACCGACCTCTACCGCGATCCCCGCGCCCGGCGCGTTGGCGACGTCGTGACGGTGATCATCTCGATGCAGGACAAGGCCAAGCTGGACAACAAGACCGGCCGCTCGCGAGATTCGCAGATCAAGTTCGGGCTCGACTGGCTGATGGACGTTGCGGGATGGCAAGACAAGGGCTCGACGAGCGCCAACCTCAACACCAACACCCAGATCAAGGGCAACGGCCAGATCGACCGCACAGAGGATATCAAGCTGTCGATCGCGGCCATCGTCACCGACGTGCTGCCGAACGGCAATATGATGATCAGCGGCTCGCAGGAATTCAAGGTCAACACGGAAATGCGCGTGCTCAACGTCGGCGGCATCGTGCGTCCACGTGATATCTCGAGAACCAACACGATCTCCTACGAGAAGATCGCCGAGGCACGCGTGGCCTATGGCGGTCGCGGAAATCTCTCTGACGTGCAGCAGCCTGGATGGGGACACCGGATCTATGACGCCGTGGCACCGTTCTGAGATGCGCGACCGTCGGGCCGCGTCGCGGGGGCAGGGGACGTCATGCGCCTGATTGCAGCCATCCTGGTGTTGACCCTGATCGCGATCGGTGCGGGCGCGCTTGCCGGCCTGCATCTGTTTGCGGCCGCCGAGCGCGTCGCCGATGCGAAGAAAACCGCCACGCCGCCGCCTCTTGCCTCGAGCTACGCCGGCAGCGCGCGGCTCAGGAAGCTGTCCCCGATCGTGACCAATCTTGGCGCGCCGGCCAACAACTGGGCCCGCATCGAAGCCTCCATGGTGACCGAGAGCATGAGCGACGAGGATGCCGGCATCCTGGCGGCCCATGTCAGCGAGGACATCGTCACCTATCTGCGGTCGGCGACGGTGGCGCAGTTCGAGGGATCGCGCGGGCTTCAGCACCTGCGCGACGACCTGACCGAACGCGCCAATATCCGCTCCTCGGGCAAGATCCGCGAATTGATCATTGAGACGTTGGTGATTCAGTGAAACTGAGAGTCCTGCTGCTTGCGTTGCTCCTGGTCGTGCTGCCCGAAGTGGCACTGGCCCAGATTCCGGACCTCAATTCGCTGCTGCCGCCGGGCAACGGCTCGACCAGCGGCCGGATCATCCAGCTGATGGCGGTGATCACGGTGCTGTCCGTGGCGCCGGGACTGCTCATCATGGTGACGAGCTTCACGCGATTTGCGGTGGCGCTGTCGTTCCTGCGGGCCGGTCTCGGCCTCCAGACCACGCCGGCAAATCTGGTGCTGATCAGCCTCGCGCTGTTCATGACCTTCTACGTGATGGCGCCGACCTTCGACCGCGCCTGGGAAACCGGCATCCAGCCGCTGATGAAGAACGAGATATCGGAGGAAGAGGCCTATCTGAAGATCACCGATCCGTTCCGTGAATTCATGCTGGCCCATGTTCGCGACAAGGATCTGCAGACGTTCGAATCGCTGGCCGCGGAGAGCTTCCGCAGGAAGTTCGACGACAAGCGCGTCGACATGCGCGTCATCATTCCGGCCTTCATGATTTCCGAGCTCAGGCGCTCGTTCGAAATCGGATTCCTCATTATCCTGCCGTTCCTCGTCATCGACATGATCGTGGCGACGCTGACCATGTCGATGGGCATGATGATGATGCCGCCGACGATCCTCGCACTTCCGTTCAAGATGCTGT
This sequence comes from Bradyrhizobium sp. WSM1253, assembly GCF_000244935.1. Classification (NCBI taxonomy): domain Bacteria; kingdom Pseudomonadati; phylum Pseudomonadota; class Alphaproteobacteria; order Hyphomicrobiales; family Nitrobacteraceae; genus Bradyrhizobium; species Bradyrhizobium sp. WSM1253. The sequence goes on along the minus strand of NZ_JH600073.1, from coordinate 3,017,969 downwards.
TCTTCGTGCTGATCGACGGCTGGAACCTGCTCGCCTCCGGGCTAGTGCGGTCGTTCTCGTAACGGCAACGAGCGCCAGAGGGATGGTTATGGTTAGCGAGAAGTACCGCCCTATGGTTAGCAATAGGTACTGTTAACCATCTGATTTTACAGCGTAATTCAAGCCGATCTTAATCTGCGCGCAAGATTCGGCGTGTTAGCAATGCGGCACGGCGGGTTGGACCCACCCATATCAGTCCAAAGGCATGATGCCGCCCCTCCGTACCGGTGAAAGCCCGGTATGTCCCCTCGTGAAAATGTAACGCGTACATAAAGGGACATTCGCAATGTCAAGCCTGCTTACGAACTCGACCGCCATGACCGCACTCCAGACCTTGCGGTCTGTGAGCTCGCAGCTCTCCACCACGCAGACCCGCATCTCCACCGGCCAGCGCGTCTCGACCGCCTCGGACAACGCTGCCTATTGGTCGATCGCGACGTCTATGCGCGCCGACAACGCCGCGCTCTCGGCGGTCTCCGACTCGCTTGGTCTGTCGGCCGCGACCGTCGACACCGAATATACCGCTCTGACCACGGTCATTGGCGACAAGGACTCCGGGCTGACCAAGCTCCAGTCCCTGCTGGTCGAAGCCAAGACCGCCGGTATCGACCGCAGCAAGATCCAGGCCGACGTCACCCAGATCCAGCAGCAGATGAAGGCGACAGCCAGTGCGGCGACCTTCAACGGCATCAACTGGCTGAGCACGACCGCCACGACGCCGACGACCTTCAGCCTCGTGTCATCGTATTCGCGTATCGGCGGCACGCCCACCATCGGCTCCATCACCGTGACGACCGCCAACTACTCGCTCTACACCTCGGCGCAGGGCGGCATTCTGGACACGGCTGGTTCGACCGCTCCGTCGATCGACACGATGAGCATCTCCGCACTGACCGACTCGGCAGCTGACCAGACCACGCTCGATGGCTACATCGCGCAGGTCACCGCTGGCATCAACTCGGTTGCCTCGGCCGCCGCCAATCTCGGTGCCGTCAAGAACCGCCTCTCGACCAACACGGACTTCGTGAAGTCGCTGATGGACTCGGTGGACCGCGGTATCGGCCAGCTCGTCGACGCCGACATGAACCAGGAGTCCACCCGGCTGTCGGCCCTCCAGGTCCAGCAGCAGCTTGGCGTGCAGGCGCTCTCGATCGCCAATAACAGCAGCCAGAGCATCCTGTCGCTGTTCCGCTAAACCTCGAACCATCCGGGGAGGGCCGCGCTTCTCGTGAAGCGCGGCCCTTTCGCTTGGCCGTGACGTCGCGCGCCGTAATTTCGGCTGCCCTGTTGCGGTCAAGACACAGGGCCACAAGCCCCGCACAAGCTTCGTGGGCTATCGTCGCCGTTACGACAGGTTGGGCCTTGACGCTTTTGCGCAGCCCAAAGGCATGACGCCGCCCTGCCGTACCGGTGCAAGTCCGGTATGTCCCCAACTCAATCCAATCTCCAAAGGGACATCAAAATGGGTTCTAGCCTCCTCACCAACTCGTCTGCAATGACCGCGCTGCAGACCCTTCGCAACGTCAGCTCGCAGCTCGCGACGACGCAGAACCGGATCTCAACCGGTATGCGTGTTTCGACCGCCTCAGACAACGCCGCCTATTGGTCGATCGCGACGTCGATGCGCTCCGACAACGCCGCGCTTTCCGCGGTTTCCGACTCGCTCGGTCTGTCGGCTGCGACCGTCGACACCGAATATACTGCTCTGACCTCGGTCATCGGCGACAAGGACTCCGGCCTGACCAAGCTCCAGGCGCTGCTGGTCGAAGCCAAGACCGCTGGTATCGACCGCACCAAGATCCAGGCTGACATCACCCAGATCCAGCAGGATATGAAGCTCAAGGCCAACTCGGCGACCTTCAACGGCATCAACTGGCTGAGCACGACCGCCACGACGCCGACGACCTTCAACCTGGTGTCGTCGTACTCGCGCGTCGGCGGTACGCCCACCATCGGCTCCATCACCGTGACCACCGCCAACTACTCGCTCTACACCTCGGCGCAGGGCGGCATTCTGGACACGGCCGGTTCGACCTCTCCGTCGATCGACACGATGAGCATCTCCGTGCTGACCGACTCGGCGGCTGACCAGACCACGCTCGACGGCTACATCGCGCAGGTCACCGCCGGCATCAACTCGGTGGCCTCGGCCGCCGCCAATCTCGGTGCCGTCAAGAACCGCCTCGCGACCAACACTGAGTTCGTCAAGACCCTGATGGACTCCGTGGACCGCGGTGTCGGCCAGCTCGTCGACGCCGACATGAACGCGGAATCGACCCGGCTTCAGGCGCTCCAGACCCAGCAGCAGCTCGGCGTTCAGGCGCTCTCGATCGCGAACCAGAACAGCCAGAGCATCCTGTCGCTGTTCCGCTAGGCCGCGGCTTCGAAAACGACCGTGCTCCTCAGGGAGCACGGTCTCCGCCATGAACGGCGGATCTGACGGCACACGACGTGCTCACATCGACCTCCTGACGCCACCTTCCAGGCAACATGCCGTCGCCGATCGCACCGCGATGCGACCGGACGTCCGCTTGTTGCCGACGCGCGCGATTGCGTCACTCAGTCTCTTGTAAAATTGCAACGCCTCGCCTGCGAACCGACACATTCGTGGTCTCGCGCAACCTTCAGACAAGGTTGGCAGCAGAGTGTCCTCTACGTTCGCATTGGTATGAGGTCACATGCTGTTCAGTCGTGCGCAGATACAGCAACTGCTCAACAATCTGCTGGAGCTTGGGCCGCGACGCCTGATGGCCTTGGGATTGATCGGTTTCGCCGTTCTCGTCACCGTCGTGGGCGGCGCCTATTATCTGAGCCGGCCTGAATTCGAAACGCTCTATACGGGCCTTTCCCGCGAAGACGTGACGCGCATGGGTGCCGCGCTGCGCGAGCAAAACATTACCTTCGACGTCAACACCGCCGGCGACGCGGTCTCGGTGCGTCCGAGCCAGACCATGCAAGCGCGGATGCTGCTCGCCGAGAAGGGGCTGCCGACCAGCGCAAATTCCGGCTACGAGCTGTTCGACAAGATCGGGTCGCTGGGTTTGACCTCGTTCATGCAGGAGGTCACCAAGCTCCGGGCGCTGGAAGGCGAAATCGCCCGCACGGTGCAGTTGATGAAGGGCGTGAAGGCGGCGCGGGTGCATATCGTGATGCCGGTGCGGGGGTCGTTCCGCGCGACGCAGCAGCCGCCTTCGGCATCGGTCGTGCTGCGCACCGACGGCGCGATCGAGGCACGCACGGCGCAGTCGATCCGTCATCTCGTCGCGGCGGCCATTCCGGGCATGACTCGCGACAAGGTCACGGTGCTGGACGCCGACGGTTCGATGCTGCTTGCCGAAGAGGACGAGGCGACTGCTGCTCCGACCAAGATGGCGAGCCTGCAGAAGACGGTCGGCGGGATGGTGCAGGAGAACATCCGCAAGGCGCTGACGCCGTATCTTGGCCTCGACAATTTCGAAGTGAGCGTTGCATCGCAGCTCTCCACCGACAAGCGGCAGATCAACGAAACCGTCTACGATCCCGAAAGCCGCGCCGAGCGCTCGGTCCGGAATGTCCGCGAGAACGAGAAGTCACAGAACGCGGATCGTTCGCAGCCGACCACGGTGCAGCAGAATCTTCCCGACCAGCAGGTGAACGCCGGCGGCACCAAGAATTCCAGCGAGGACAAGACTCGCCGCGAGGACGTCACCAATTTCGAGGTCTCGTCCAAGACCACGACGACGGTGAGCGACGGCTATTCGGTAAAGAAGCTGTTCATTGCCGTGCTGGTGAACCGCGGGCGGCTCATTGCCGACCTCGGCGACAAGAGCAACCAGGCCATCGTCGACAGCAAGCTCGCCGAGATCAGCCAACTCGCGGCCACGGCCGGCGGGCTGGATAAGGCGCGCGGCGACCAGATCCAAGTGACGGCCGTCGATTTCATCGAGGGCTCGCGCGAACTGGCGCCGGTGCCGCCGATCAGCTTCGTCGAGATGATCAACAAGCAGCTCGGTAGCGTCATCAACGCGGTCACGATCCTGGCCGTCGCTTCGATGCTGGTGTGGTTCGGACTTCGTCCTGCAGTCAACGGCATTCTGACCCATCGCGCGGCGCAGGAGCAGACCGAGGCGGCGGAAGCTGCCCAGCTCGAGGCGGCCGCCGGCGCCCTTGCATTGGCGGACAGCGAGGAGAGCGAGCTCAACCTGGTCGAAGACCTCGAAGGCAAGATGCAACGAACGCCGCAGAAGCGGCTGGAGCAGATCGTCCGTCTCGATCAGATGCAGGCGGCAGCGATCCTTAAAGACTGGATGCGACGCGAGGAGGCGGCATGAACGCGGCAATCGGAAAGCTCCTGACGCAATTCGACGCGAACGGGCGGGTCAAATCGCCTCCGCCTCCACCGCCGCCCAAAATCCAGGATGTGCTGACGAGGCCGAAGGAAGCCCGGCGCGAGCCTCAGCCGCAGTCCCAGACCCATTCGCAACCGCAGTCGCAGCCGCAGCTTCAGTCGCCGCCTCCGGCGCCGAAGGCGGAAGCCCCGGCGGCCAATCTCCTGGACGATGCCTTTCGGCGCGGGCATGCGGCCGGCGTCGCGGAGGGCGAGTCCAGGATCGCCGAGGAAAGAGTGCGCAGCGCGATCCGACTCGGCGAAGAGCGGGCCAAGTGGTCCGACCAGCAGGCGGTGGCGGTCGTCAGCGGCTTCGAGACGGCTTGCCGCGAAATCGAGACCAACATCGCGAGCTCCGTAGCGCGGATATTGCTGCCGTTCCTCGCCGATGCGGTCCGCGACAAGGCGATCGGGTCGCTGGTCGAGCAGATTGCGGCGCTGACCGGCAATTCGCCGGTGCCGGTGTTCAAGGTCACCGGCCCGAGCGAACTGCTCGACCTGGTGAAGACGCAGCTCGGGACGGCCCGACGAACGGGCTTCGAGTATGAGGCCGCCGATACTTTTGAGGTTCGCGTCGTGGCCGACCAGACCGTGATCGAGACGCAGATCACGGCCTGGAGCGAGCGCCTGAAAGAGGCGCGCCGGTAGTCCGTCATGAATGAGGTCAAGTCAGAACTCGTCATCATCCGCCGGCGGAGCGCCTTCGACGACGAGAAGCCGCACGGCGGCGTCTGGAAGATCGCCTATGCGGACTTCATGACTGCGATGATGGCGTTCTTCCTGGTGATGTGGCTGATCAATGCACTCAACCAGGATCAGAAGCAGGTGGTCGCGAGCTATTTCAATCCGATCAAGCTCGCGGAGAACGCACCTGCCCCGAAGGGGCTCAAGGATCTCTCCAAGAAGGAGCCGTCGTCGTTCGACGGCCAGGACGGCAGGCGCCAGCCGGGAGGACCGAGCGAGGAACGTCGCGGTGACTCTCCGACGGCCGAGAAGCCGCCCTTCTACGAGGAGAAGGTCCTGTTCCGCGATCCCTATACGACGCTCGCCGAGATCGCCAGCAGTGCGAACCAGGCCTCGGGCCAGCGTCGCGCCGGCGCTCTGACGTCCGCCGAAGAGGATGGCCTCAAGGGAGGCGACGCCTACCGAGATCCGTTCGATCCCGGCTATTGGAAGCTTGCGCCGCAGGCGGCCAAGGATGCCGATCGCATCATCGAGGGCGAACCCAAGCGCAAGCCAGAGCCCGAGTCCAAGTCGAATGCGTCCACGCGCGACACGGCGTCCGGGACAGGCCAGGGCGAGCCGCAGGCACGCCGAGCCAGGCAGGACGATGCCGGCGGAAGCGTGGCTCCGAACGGCGACGCGTCGTCCGGAAGCCTGTCGCCTCTGCTGCCGCCGGGGCCCGCGCCGTCGCTGTTCTCACGCGAAGGGAGCGCGCAGCCGGGTGCCCAGACTGGTAATCAAGCCAATGCCGCCGCGCAGCCGCGTCCCAACGATGCGACGAAGGAATCCGAGCCGCGCGACACGGCTCAGGCCCAGCAACTAACGGTCAAACAGCTTCAGTCGGCGATCGCGGATGCGCTGTCGGACGTCAAGGCCGGTGCGGGACCGGTGGCCGAGGTGCGTCAGGTCGAGGAAGGCCTGCTGATCAGCCTAACCGACGATGCGAACTTCGGCATGTTCGCGGTCGGCTCGGCTGAGCCGCGGCCCGAACTCATCCGTGTGATCGACAAAATCGGCCCGCTGCTGACAAAGCGTCCCGGCGTGATCATCGTCCGCGGCCACACCGACAATCGGCCGTACCGTTCGGAGACCTACGACAACTGGCGGCTGTCGACGGCCCGTGCGCAGATGGCCTATTACATGCTGGTCCGCTCCGGCGTCGATGCGCAGCGCATCGAGCATGTCGAGGGTTATGCCGATCGGCGGCCGAAGCTTCAAAACGATCCCGCGGCTGCGCAGAATCGCCGGATCGAGATCATGGTCCGGGAGAAGCGTCCTTGATCTGGCCTCTTCTCCGCGCCGCGCTGCTGATGCTGCTGCCGTTCACGGCGGCAGGCGCGTTCGCCGAGCCGGCACCGACGCCAGCCCCGGCGGCATCGACATCGAGCGAGCCGTATGAGCTCGTTCGGGCGTTGCAGACCGTGCAGGACGGCATCGCCAACGGCGATAGTGCGGCACACGGTAGCCACGGCGCATTGATCCGGCAGATCGGCGAAAAATTTCTCGCCGCCGATCCGGGCGTGTGGAGTAATTCGCAGAACGGCCAGGCCGCCGTCATCTATCTGCTCAGCGGCGGCGCACCGCAAATCATCCGCAAGCTGCCGCGAGACAAGCTGAACGTCGATGGACGGCTGTTCGATGGCGCGCTTGCCTATGTCGAGGGTCGTCAGGACGAAGCGCGCGAACTGCTCAAGGACGTCAAGCCGCGGACGATTCCGTCGGGCCTGGGCGGACAGCTCGCGCTGGTCCAGGGCGCGCTGTTCGCACGCGCCGAGGCATCGCTTGCAATCGAGCGTCTGGATGACGCGCGCCTGCTCTTGCCGGGCACATTGGTGGAGGAGGCAGCCCTGCGGCGAGAGATCTTGCTGGTCGGGCAAGCCGAGGATTTCGACAAGTTCGAGTTCCTGGCGCTGGCTTATATCCGGCACTACCACAACTCGGTCTATGCGGGGGACTTCTGGCAGCGTTTTTCCACGGGTCTGACGCAGTCGAGCCTCGCGCTCGACGAGCGTCGGTTTGCGCGGATCAGCACTTTGCTGGAGCAGATCGACCGCGCGAGCCGCCTCAAGCTCTATCTCGTGATCGCGCGCACCGCGATGGTGCGCGGAGGGCTGGCCGTGACCCGGCTTGCCGGCGAACGCGCGCTGGCACTCAGCGCCGATGCCTCGGCGGAGCGCGAGCGGGCGCATTTGTTTCGCGGCGTGTCGCGGGCGCTCACCGACGAATATGACGGCGGTTTCGCCGAGTTGAAGGCGCTCGACCGGTCGAAGCTGCCGGAGCGCGACATTCCCTTTCTCAATGCAACGGTGCAGCTCGCACTCGACGTTCGCAAGCCGTTCGCTGGCGGATCCGCCGCCGCAGCCGACAAGCCTCCGGTCACGCCGGCGCGTCTCGACCTCGCGTCGTCGACCGCAACGCTTGCTCGCGCGCAGAAGCAGCTCGGCGAGCTCGAACTCCTCACCAGGGATCGCCGTCCATGACGAAGCTCAGTGGAACCTCCGGACAGGTCTTTTCGGGTCTCGCCGAAAGCCTCAACATGCGGGGCACATCGCGCTCCGGCAAGAGCGCCGGGGCGAAAGCGCCGGCGGACTCGTCCTTCAACGATCTGCTGCACACCGTCTCGAATCTCGCGAAGCGGGCGCTCAACGACGGGGGCAGCGATACGGCCGTCAAAGCCGGAACGCTGCGGACGCGCCTGGCGCACCAGAGCGGGAAGGACAACGCGAGCGACGAGGAAGAGCCCGGATCCAGCGAGAATCTCACCGAGAAATCTTCCGACAAAAAGGTCGACAAACCCTCCGGGAAACATGGACTTCTCGATCATACCGAGCACACCGACGTCCAGGGCCGATCGAGCATTGCCGGGATCATCGGGCAGGAGAGCGTCGCCGGGCCGCAGGTCGTGATGCCGCAGATGCAAGCACCGGCCGGCGACAAGAAGGGTGCGTCCGGGCGCGACGAGCGGTCTGCCACGACGAAGTGCGACGTTCAGGCCATGGGCACGTCGAAGGCGACAGCCGAGCTCCCATCTCCGGTGGCTCCAGCCGCCGCGCATTCGCAGGCCGCGACTTCGCACGCCGGAGTTACCGACCAGGCGTCATCGCGGGAAAGCAGTGTGCCGCCGACGGCAACGGCACCCGGCTTCGAGGCCATCGCGGCCAATGTCGAGCGTGCCGCCAAGGCTTCGGCGCGGGATGCATTGCCCGGAACGACCAAGGTCACCGTGGTCCAGCAGGAGACCCATCTGCCGCCGGCGCAGTTCAACGCTCCGCAGCAGGTTGCCAACGCTGTCGTCGCCGAGCTGAAAGAAGCTCCGGCACCGACGGCCTCCGCAGCTCCAGATCTTACCACGTCCCAAGCCAATGCGCCGGATCAGCCGCTCAAGATCCTGACCATCAATCTCGAGCCGGCCGCGCTCGGCAATGTCACCGTGCGCCTTCGTCTCGTCGGCAACGAAGTGTCCGTCCACCTCGCCGCCGAGCGCAAGGACACGAGCCAGATGCTGGACCAGCAGCGCGATTCGATCCGCGACCTGATGCAGTCGGCGGGCTACGTCGCCGATGTTGCACCCGTCCAGCACGGCTCGCTGGATGGTTTCCAGAGCGGCTCCGGCCAGTCGCAGCCGCAGCTTTCGGGCCAGCAACAGCCCTCGTCGCAGTCGCAAGGCACGTTCGACGGTACCAGCAATTCGTCGGGACAAGCGGACGGCGGCGCGAAGCAAGCCCGACAGGAGCGCCAGTCCAACCAGGAGACGCGTCATGACCAAGACGTGGCGCCGCAGACTCGTCGCGGCCCTGTTTATCTGTAACGCCGGCGCTGCGGCTGCAGCAACCGACAATTCGCGCCCGTGCGAGCGCGAGATGGCGCGTGCGTCCCAGCAGCACGGAATCCCGCTCGGCATTCTCTACGCGGTCGGCCTGACCGAGACGGGGCGGCGCGGCGCACTTTATCCTTACGCGCTCGGCGCCGAAGGACAGACCGTATTCGCCAAGGACATGAACGACGCGATCGCCAACTTTGAAGCCATGCGAGCCAAGGGGATCAAGCTGATCGACCTCGGCTGCATGCAGATCAACCATTACTATCACGGCGATAAATTTGCCTCGGTGCGGGCGATGTTCGATCCCGCAGGGAATGTCGACTACGCCGCACGCTTCCTGAAAGAGCTGAAGCAGCGCGAGGGCAGCTGGACCATGGCAGTGGCCCGCTACAATGCAGGCCCCAACAACCAGCCGGCACAGAAGCGCTACGTCTGTCACATCGTCGCGCATCTCGTCTCCAGCGGCTTCGGCGCGTGGACCGACAAGGCGCGCTCGTTCTGTCAGCCCAAGACGGGCTGACGACAGGAAGTTGTGCATGGCTCCTTACCATCAGCCCCGCGCAAGCAAACCCCATCATTGTAATTACAACCTACTTAAGGAGCCCAATCCATGAGCCTCTACGGCATTATGCGTACCGGTGTTTCCGGGATGGCCGCGCAATCCAACAAGCTGTCGACGGTTTCGGACAACATCGCGAACGTCAACACCACCGGCTACAAGCGGGCTTCGACGGAATTCTCCTCGCTGATCCTGAAGAGCGGTTCGGGCAATTACGATTCCGGCGCGGTCGAGACCACCGTCCGCTATGCCATCAGCGATGCCGGACATACGCAATTCACCACATCGAGCACGGACCTTGCCGTTCAAGGCAACGGCTTCTTCGTGGTATCGGACGCCACCAACACGCAGCAATTCCTGACGCGGGCCGGCTCGTTCGTCCCGGACAGCCAGGGCAATCTGGTCAATGCGGCCGGCTACTACCTCCTCGGCCAGCCGGGGAAGGTGACCAATTTCTCGCAGAACAGCCTGTCGGGAATGCAGATCGTGAACATCGCCCAGGTCTCGCAGGTGCCCGTGCCATCGACGGCGGGAACGCTCACCACCGGCAATCTGGATCCGACGGCAGCACCCATTGCCGGTCCGCCCGGCCCGGGCGCGTACTCGTCGAAAAGCTCGATCGTGACCTACGACAATATCGGCCAGGCCGTTAAGGTCGATCTCTATATGTCCCATACCGCGAATGTGCCGGGCGTGTCGGACACGTGGCAAATCCAAGCCTACGACTCGACGACGGGCGCCACGCTCGGCGCGACCGGCGCTTATACCTTCGACACGACGACGGCCGGAAAGGGCGCGCTGGCCGCAGCGAGCGCCACGACGCTTGCATTTCCGGTCACCAACGGCGCGACCGTGACCCTCGACTTGTCGAACATGACGCAGGTCGGCACCAACTTCAGCTTCAAGGCCACTGTCAACGGTAGCGTTCCGTCGGCCATCGACAAGGTCGACGTTGACCAGAACGGGTACGTGACCGCCGTGCTCAAGAACGGTCAGCAGCTGACGCTCTACACGCTAATGCTCGCCGACGTGGCGAGCCCTGATAATCTGACGCCCGAGCCGGGCAACGTCTATTCGACCAACCAGAATTCGGGGAACGCCCAGGCCGCGAATGCCGGCACCGGTGGGCTTGGCACGATCCAGTCTGAAGCGCTGGAAGACTCCAACGTCGATCTCGCGGACGAGCTCACCGGGATGATCGAGGCACAGCGCGGCTTCACCGCGAACTCGAAATCGTTCCAGACCGGCGCTGACCTGCTCGACGTCGTCGTCAACCTGAAGCGCTGAATCCTTCAGCGCTCATCCCGGCCAAGAGTAGACCATGTCCCTTACCGCTGCTCTCGACTCAGCTCGCGCATCGCTCATGGCGTCGGGCATCCAGTCGTCGACGATCTCGCGCAACATCGCCGGTGCCAGTGCCGCCGGCTATTCGCGCAAGATCGCCGTATTGGACACTCTCCCCGGGGCCGGCGTTTACGTGGCGGCGATCCAGCGCGCCGCCAGCTCGGGGCTCTACGACAATGTCTTGACCGCAACCTCGACGTCGGCCAAGCAGAGCGCGATCCTTGACGGTCTCCAGAAGATCGCATCTGCCACGGTGGACGATCCGGAACTCGACCAGTCGCCGACGGCGCAGCTCAATGCGCTGAAGAAGGCGCTGCAGCAATATGCCAACGCCCCGGACAACACCACGCTGGCGCAGGCAGCGGTGACGTCCGCCAAGGACATGGCGACTGCGCTCAATCAGGCGACTCTGACCGTGCAGTCGGCCCGTGAGGGCGCGGATGCCGACATGCAAACGTCGGTTCAAAACATCAATCGGCTGCTCTCCCAGTTCCAGACCGTCAATACCGCGATCGTGAAGGGGACGATCTCCGGCGACGACATCACGGACTACCTCGACCAGCGCGACAGCATCGTCTCGCAGATGTCGCAGGAGGTCGGGGTCTCGATGTCGATCCGTCCCAACGGCGACGCGGCGCTCTATACCGACAGCGGCGTCGTGCTGTTCGACAAGATAGCGCGGACGGTGAGCTTTGCGCCGACGAACGCCTATACGGCCGGCACCACCGGCAATGCCGTCTATATCGACGGTGTTCCGGTGACCGGCGCCAATTCCGTGATGCCGCTCAAGTCCGGCAAGCTAGCTGGCCTGGCCCAGCTGCGCGACAACGATACGGTTACGTACCAGAGCCAGCTCGACGAAATAGCGCGTGGCCTCGTCGACGCCTTCAAGGAAAGTGACCAGTCGCCTGTTCCGACGCTGCTCAACGTTCCCGGTCTCTTCACCTATCCCGGCGCGCCGGCGATTCCGGCGAGCGCCACCGTCTTGGTGGGCCTCGCTGGTACCATTTCGGTTGCTGCATCGGTCGATCCGGCCCAGGGCGGCAATCCTAATCTGCTGCGCGACGGCGCGATCAGCGGCAACGTCGCATACCAATACAATACCGCCGGCAATGGCGGTTACTCGGCCCGGCTGCAGCAGCTCATCGGCGCCATGGATGCGTCGCAGCCGTTCGATGCGACCACGCAAGGCAAGCCGAACGGCAGCTTGATCGATTTCGCGTCGTCGTCGGCGAGCTGGATCGAAAATCAGCGCAAGACCGCGGACTCCAACGTCACCTACCAGAAAACGCTGCTCGACCGCAGCACCGCGGCGCTGTCGAACGTCAGCGGCGTCAACATGGATGACGAGATGTCGTTGATGCTTCAGGTCGAGCGCACCTATTCGGCCTCGTCGAAGATCATCTCGACCGTCGACGAAATGTTGCAGAGCCTGCTGGCTGCCGTGGGAAATTAAGCCATGATGAGCGCGAATTACATCTCGACTTTGATGCTGTCTTCGTCGTTGAGGTCCTCGATCACCAACAATCAGGCCGCGCTGGCCAAGGCTTCGAAGGAAGCCACCACCGGCCGCTTCGCCGATGTCGGCCTCGAGCTTGGTGCCACGACGGGAGGCGACGTCACCCTGCGGGCGGATTTGAGCTTCGCCGATCAGCTCGTCGATACCAATGGGCTCGTCGCGGGGCGACTGGACATCACGCAGAGCCGGATCACCCAGCTTGGATCGACCGCGACGGACTTCCTCAAGGACCTGATCGCGGCGCGCAGTACCGACGGCGGCGGGCGCATCATCCTGCCACCTGCGTCCTCCAACCTCCAGGATCTGATTGGCGCGCTGAACGTCTCCTATAACGGCTCGTCACTCTTTGCGGGCATCAACACGCAGAACACGCCGATCACGGCCTACACCGCGGGCTCGGCCAGCAAGAACCAGGTCGACGCCGACTTCCTTGCGACCTTCGGCTTCTCGCAATCATCGCCCAGCGTGAACACCATCACTCCTGGCCAGATGCAGACCTTCCTCGACACCACCTTCGATGCCGAGTTCGCGAGCCCGGCCTGGAACACCAATTGGTCATCGGCGACCGACCAGGTCATGCAAAGCCGCATCTCCACGACCGAGATCGCCGATACCTCCGTCAGCGCCAATCAGACAGGCTTCCGCAAGCTCGCCGAGGCCTACACCATGATGGCGGATCTCGGGAACGCGAACCTGGACCAAGCGACGTTCCAGGTCGTCGTGGATAAAGCCATCGGCCTTGTCGGAAACGCCATCACGGACCTTGCGACCCTCGGCGGCGACATCGGCACGGTCCAGCAGCGGATCACCTCCGCAACCGACAAGCTCAAGACGCAGCAGGATATTCTGAACAATCAGATCGTCGGTATAGAGAAGGTCGATCCGACGGAAGCCTCCGTGAGGGTCAACACCTTGCAGACGCAGATCCAGACGGCGCTTGCGCTCACCTCGCAGCTCCAGAAGATCAGCCTCATCAACTATCTCTGAGTCCAGCTCCTTCGTAAGGCGCGTAACCCTTGTCTTGTTGTTCGGTCTCCTGCGCAGAGTTGTCCTGATGACGTTTGAAGCCTATGAATCGGTCGTCGACGAGAGCGGCTATGAGGCGCGGGGCCGCGAGCGGCAGGCGCTCAGCCTCGGCATCGACCGGCTCGAGCGGATCCAGTCGGACCGCTTCAGCCTCGAGGATCTGGTCGAGAGCCTGCTCTATGTGCGGCGGCTGTGGACGATCTTCATCGAGGATCTCGCGCATCCGGAAAACGGACTTCCGGAAAAGCTGCGCGCCGACATCATCTCGATCGGCCTGTGGGTGGTCAAGGAAGCCGACCGCCTTCGCGAAGAAAAGTCGAACGACGTTATCCAGCTCATCGAAATCAACCGCCTGATCCGAGACGCACTTTGATGAAGATATCCTTGCGTGCGGGCGAACGGGTCTACATCAACGGCGCGGTGCTGCGCGTGGACCGCAAGGTCTCCGTCGAGCTCGTCAACGACGTGATGTTCCTGCTCGAAGGGCAGATCATGCAGGCCTCCGACGCCACCACGGCGCTGCGGCAGCTCTATTTCATCGTCCAGCTCATGCTGATGAATCCGACCGACGTCCGCGATGCTTCGGCTCTCTACGCGCAGCATCACGCCGCCCTGCTCGCGGTGTGCGAGAGCCAGGAGATGCTGGTCGGGCTTGGCACGGTCGACGACCTGGTCGGAGCGACCCGTTACTTCGAGGCGCTCAAGCGGATCCGGGCACTGTTTCCAGTGGAGCAGGCCATCCTGGCCGGCGCCACGATCGATTCCCCATTCGAGGCTGCCTGACAGGAGAACTACATGAACGTCACCAGCGCGACCGATAGCACCAGCAAGTCGTCCAGTTCGACCAGCTCGACGACGCCGAAGTCGAGCACCGGCGTCGACTACAACACGTTTCTTCAGCTCCTCATCGCGGAGATGAAAAACCAGGATCCGACCAATCCGATGGATACCTCGCAATATATGAGCCAGTTTGCGCAGCTCTCGTCGGTCGAGCAGGCGATGCAGACCAATACCAAGCTCGACGCTCTGCTGTCTTCGCAGTCGCTGTCGCAGGCCGACGGGCTGATCGGAAAGACCGTCAGCTTCACGGACGCGACCGGAGCGAGCTTCAGCGGCAAGGTCGCTTCGATCTCCATCAACAGCGACGGCTCGGTCGCGACGCTCGAGAACGGCACGAAAGTCGCGATCGGCCCCGGTCTCACGATCAGCCAGTCATGAACGAACGGGATGCTCTCGACATCGTCCAGGCGGCGATCTGGACCATCATCGTCGCCTCCGGGCCTGCCGTCGGTGCCGCGATGCTGGTCGGCACCATCATCGCGCTGATCCAGGCGCTGACCCAGATCCAGGAGGTGACGCTGACCTTCGTTCCGAAGATCATCGTCATTCTCGTGGTCGTTGCCGTCTCCGGCTCCTTCATCGGAGCCCATCTCTCCACCTTCACCGAGATGGTCTATTCGCACATCGAGCACGGCTTCTGATCCGGACGGTCCCGGCCACCTCTGCCGCCCCTGCCACCACCACCCCCGCGTAAGCTTTGCACGGCAGATTACGGGCCGGATCCTCTGCCGGTGACCCATGTCCGATACGTTAGCCGCTAGCCTGCCGACCCCGCGACGATTGGGCGCCGATGCCTTTTTCGCAGGCGGCATCGTGGCCATGCTCACGATCCTGTTCCTGCCCATACCGCCGATCCTGATCGATCTCGGCCTCGCGTTCTCGATCGCGCTCTCGGCACTGATCCTGATGGTCGCACTGTGGATCCAGCGGCCGCTTGATTTTTCTGCCTTCCCGACCGTGCTCCTGATCGCGACGATCCTGCGGCTTGCGCTCAACGTCGCAACGACCCGTCTCATCCTGTCGCGCGGCGGGGAGGGGGAAAACGCCGCGGGCCATGTCGTTGCCGGTTTCTCGAAGTTCGTCATGGGCGGCGACTTCGTCATCGGCCTGATCATTTTCGCGATTCTGGTCACGGTGAACTTCGTCGTGATCACCAAGGGCGCGACGCGTATCGCCGAAGTCGGCGCCCGTTTCACTCTGGATGCCATCCCCGGCAAGCAGATGGCGATCGACGCGGATCTGTCCGCGGGCCTGATCGACGACAAGGAAGCCCAGCGCCGGCGCCGCGAGCTGGAAGAGGAGAGCGCGTTCTTCGGCGCCATGGACGGTGCCTCGAAATTCGTTCGCGGCGACGCCGTCGCCGGTTTGATCATCACCGCGATCAACATTTTCGGCGGTATCATCATCGGCGTGACGCATCACGGGTTGACGCTGGCACGCGCCGCCGACGTCTACACCAAGCTGTCCGTGGGCGACGGTCTGGTAACGCAGATGCCGGCGCTGATCGTGTCGCTGTCGGCGGGCCTGCTCGTCTCGAAGGGCGGCACCCGGGGTTCGGCCGAGCAGGCCGTGTTGCGGCAGCTCGGCGGCTATCCGCGCGCGGTGTCGGCCGCCGCGTTGATGATGTTCGTGCTCGCCTTGATGCCGGGGCTGCCGACGGCGCCCTTCCTGCTGCTCGGCGGCGTCATGGCCTTCGTCGGGTATTCGCTGCCGAGGCGGCAGGCAGCCCTGAAGCAGAAGGAAGATGCGCGCAAGGCCGACGAACGCGCCCAGGTCGATGCCAAGGAATCCGTCAAGGAATCGCTCAAGACCGCGGAGATCGAGCTGGCGCTCGGCGGTCACCTCTCGGTGCATCTGCTGGGCTCGCGCAACGAACTGGCGCATCGCGTGGCCAAGATCCGCAAGAAGTTCGCCAAGCAGTACGGCTTCGTGGTTCCCGAGATCAAGCTCACCGACAATCTGTCGATCGATCCCAAGGGATACCAGATCCGGATCCACGACACCCGCGTCGCCCAGGGCGAGCTCCGGCTCGGAGAAGTGCTGGTCCTCGTCGACAAGGACGGCAAGCCCGACGTTCCCGGCGAAGAGGTGATCGAGCCGGCCTTCGGCATGAAGGCGCTGTGGGTGACGGACGCGTTCACCGACGAGGTCAAGCGTCAGGGCTGCAAGCCGGTCGACAATCTGTCGGTGCTGCTCACGCATCTGAGCGAAGTGATCAGGGCCAACCTCGCCCAGCTGCTGTCCTACAAGGACATGCGCGGCCTGCTCGACCGGCTCGATCCCGAATACAAGCGCCTGGTCGAGGATCTCTGCCCGTCGCAGATATCGTATTCGGGGCTGCTGGCGATTCTGAAGATCCTGCTGGCCGAGCGCGTGTCGATCCGCAACCTGCATCTGATCCTCGAAGCCATCGCCGAGATCGCGCCTCATGTGCGGCGCTCCGAGCAGGTGGCAGAGCATGTGCGTACGCGTCTTGCCCAGCAGATTTGCGGCGATCTCTCCGACAACGGCGTGCTCAACGTCGTCCGTCTCGGCAACCGCTGGGATCTCGCGTTCCACCAGAGCTTGAAGCGCGACGCCAAGGGCGACGTCGTCGAATTCGACGCCGATCCGCGCCTGATCGAGCAGTTCGCGACCGAAGCCAGCGCCGCGATCCGCAAGTTCACCGAGAACGGCACCAGCGTGGTGCTGGCCGTGACCCCGGAAGCGCGTCCCTACGTCCGGATGATCCTGGAGCGGGTCTTTCCGACACTGCCGATCCTGTCGCATGTCGAAGTCGCGCGCAGCACCGAAATCAGGGCCCTCGGAGCCATATCGTGATCAGCGGCCTCACCGACAGCGTGCTGGTGACGTTCATCGTGTTCTGCCGCATCGGTGCTTGCCTGATGCTGGTCCCCGGCTATTCCAGCGTCAATGTTCCGGCCCAGGTCCGCTTGTTCGTCGCGCTCGTCACGACGTTTGCGCTAACGCCGATCCTGGCCGCCGTCCTGAAACCGCTCACGGACAACGTGGCGCCGCTGTCGCTCGCGCTCCTGATCTGCTCCGAACTCGTGGTCGGAGCCGTCATCGGGCTCGGCGGTCGCGTGTTCTTTCTCGCACTCCAGACCATGGCCACCGTGATGGCCAGCGCGATCGGGCTGAGCAACATCCCGGGGACGCCGGTCGGCGACACCGATCCGGCGCCGGCCCTGGTGCCGCTGATCATGACGTCGGTCACGACGCTGTTCTTCATGACCGACCAGCACTGGCAGGTCCTGCGCGGGCTGATGAACTCCTACGACGTCTGGCATCCCGGCGACCGGCTCGGCGGCAGCATGCCGCTCGACCAGCTCGTCGGCCGGCTATCGGAGGCATTCGTGCTGACGCTGCGGATCGCCAGCCCTTTCATCGTCTATTCGGTCGTTGTCAACCTGGCGGTCGGCCTGATCAACAAGCTGACGCCGGCGATTCCGGTCTATTTCATCTCGGTGCCCTTCGTGCTGTTCGGCGGCTTCCTGCTGCTCTACCTCACCAGCGACGAGATCCTGAGGCAATTCATGCTCGGCGTCTCATCGTGGCTGGCGGAGTGATCGCCATGACGTCGCGCGCGGACAAGCTCGGCCGGATGGTCTCGCTCGTGAAGCTCCAGCTCCGGTTGTCAGAGTGGCAGCTCGCGCAGCTGCGGCAGCAGGAGCGCAGCTTGCAGGACGAACAGGAATGGCTGGTCGGAACTCTCAACGAGGGGAAGCCGCCGGCGGGATCATCGAGCGAATCGATCGCGCGGCGCCTGACCAGAACCAGCGTCGGCGCGCGCGCGATTCAGGCCCAGGCCTCGCAGCAGCTCGACCAGGTTCGCGCGGAGAGCCGCCGTGTGAAGCAGTTCGAGCAGGTCGCGAAGGCGGCGCTCGCGGACAAGCTTCGCGACGTCGAGAAGCGATCGCTCGAGGAGATGACGGGAACAAGCCTCACCGTGCGCGAGTGGACGCCACGGCCAGCCAATCGGACCAAGACATGATCGTGACCGCGACACCCGACCTCGTTCTCGACGTCCTCGACGCCGCCGATCCCGTGACGCAGCGCGCGGCCACAGCGAAGCTCGACGCGCTCAAATCATCGGACACGGATTTCGCCGCCACGATGGATGCGGAGGTCGGCAAGGCCAAGGCGGTGGCTGCCGATCAATCCGCGACGAAGCTTTCGGAACCGCAGTCGGGTGCGGTGAACGGAGCGCCGGTGCAGGTGATCAAGGCGCCGGCATCCGGCGAGGTGTACCGCAAGTTCGAGGCCTTCATCCTCCAGACCTTCGTCGAGACGATGTTGCCGAAGGAGTCGGAGGAGGTCTTTGGAAAAGGCACGGCCGGCGGCGTCTGGAAGTCGATGCTGGCGGAGCAACTTGGTGCTCAGCTGGCAAAGGGCAAGGGCATTGGCATTGCCAAGCAGCTCGCCGCCGCGCATCCGGCGGGGCCGGATGCTACGGGCAAGGCCGGATGACGATCCGGGAATGGATGACAGAAGTTGAAGGGTGACTTTCCTATGCAGGCACAAGAAGGCGCGGCGGCCATGGTGATGGAACAGCCGGCCGTGGACACCGAGGCGACGACGATGGCAGCCGTGTCGGGCGATGGGCTGTTGCCCGTCCTGCTGCCGAATGTCGGTGGTGAGGTGGCGAACGACGGTGCGGACCCGGCGAGATCGGACGAGGTACGCGGCCTGTTAGCCGCGATCCGCCGGCTCGAAGCCATCGTCGAAGAGGAGACGGCAGCGCTCGCGACGGGCAAGAAAATCGACTTCGACGAGTTCAGCGCCCGGAAGAGCCGGAGCATGCTGGAATTCGTCCGCCTGATGCGGGCACGAATGCACCTCGGCGGCGAGGTCGAGATCACTGAGGAGATCCAGCGGCTGCGCGAGAAGCTCGAGCGAAACCGTTCCATCCTCGAAATGCATTACGATGCGGTGCGCGAGGTCGCGACCATCATAGTCAAGGCCATCAAGGACGCCGAGTCGGACGGCACCTATACCGGTCGCGCAGCACAGGACGGAAAATGATCAGACTCGTGCTAGCCGGGCTCTGGGTATGCATCCTCACCGCGGGAACGAGCTACGCCGTGGCCTATTGGAAGGAAAATGGCAGCCTGCTGCCGGCAAAGGACGAATACCTTGACGGGCTGCAGTACCAGAAGACGCGGGCGCTGAGCGTGCCCATGGTCGAGGGTGGCAACGTTCAGGGCTACATCGTCGCGCGCTTTGTCTACACCGTTGAGGCGCGAACCATGCACCAGCTCAACGTGCCGCCCGAGCCGTTCGTCGTCGATGAAGCCTTCCGCAGGATCTATGCCGACGACCGCCTCGATTTCAGAAAACTCGCTCGTTACGACCTCTCCATCCTCACGACGGCCATCAAGCAGCGTGTCAACGAGCGAATGCAGGCCGAAGTCGTCCAGGACGTCCTTGTCGAGGACTTCAATTACGTGTCGAAGGAAGAATTCCAGCAGAAGCCCTAGGGCATTATCGGTTCTGATTGAATCGGAAGCGAGCCTCTAGAATTATACTTAGACGCGAGCCGCAGCGCCGGTACTGCCGCGGCTCTGTTCGCCGTTGACGTCGCCGAAACTATAACGGCCATCTGCGAAGATGGTTCGCAGAGGCCGTTATCGGTTGCGTGGCAGCGCCCTGCCGATCAGTTTCCGGCTGGATACGCCACTGGGGCGGTATGCGCCCTGTTCAGCAGGATGCCGACCTCGTCGAGCTCCTGCATCGGCACGTCGATGGTTTCGCCGGCCGGGATGTCGAGGCGGTACCCGACGTAACGGCGGGCCACGATCGCATCGAAGCCGAGGCGGTCGCGGAGTTTCTTGCGCAGCTTGCTGACGTGGCTCTCGATCACGCTCTCGTCGAACGTCGCTTCGAAGATGCCGTAGACCGCGTTGAAGATCTGCGTCTTGGTGACCCACTTGCCGTGGTTGCTGACCATATATTCGAGAATGCGCAGTTCGCGGCGGGGCAGGGTGAGAGCGTGGCCAGCGATCTCGGGGTCACGTCCGTTGAAGAAGACCTGGATCCTGGTCTCGCAGGGCCGCGGCAGTTCCCCGACCCGGCGGCGCGCAATCGCGGCCGTTCGGGCGAGGATCTCGCGGAGGTGAATCGGCACGTGGACGACGTCGTCGACGCCCGATTCGAAGAGCTCCAGCGTGTTCTTGAGCATCTTCTGGCCGCTCATGGCGATGATGGGAGCCGAGGAGCGCTTGCGCATCGCCCGCGGCAGGCTTCCGCGGGTGTCGCAATCCCCGAGGAGGAAGGCGTCCACCGCGGCCAGATCCGATTCACTCGCAGATTGCAGCCAGTCCCAGAATTCTCCGGAGGAGAAGCCGATCGACGATACACCTTCGCGAACGAGCCCTCCGACATAGCTGTTCGTGACGCTCTCGCGATCATCAACGATAATATACATCAGTTTTTCGCCCCTGTTTCGCACTTGTTACGGCCGGTTGGTTGTTGTGATGCCCGGCTCGGCAACTGTGCTGTTTGACGATATTCCTTCCCGCGAACCGTTATTATGGTTTCGATATTCGCGGGCAGCCCTACGCATTCAGTGCCTGCGTCTCGCAGGCCTGCTACTTCGACTCGATACTGAACGCTTACTGCGTGAGGCTCGGCGGGTGTCTTGCGGATCACCTCGCGGAGCGGATTGAGAAAGCGACCTAGAACAGTTGCGCCAAGTTGCTCATGCGTCCGAACGCCACTGTACTTTGTCGATCTCCTCGCTAACTGGCGAGAATCACTTGAGTAGGACCGTAACAATTGCCGATTCCCGATCAAGCGTGCGCAACTAAGCGTTTGCTACACGTGCTTGATGCTGTTGATTCGTTTCGAGTTGTTTCTTTGTATGTTCAATCGCATCAGTTGATTTGGAATTCGAACTAGTTTTGCACCTTGGCGGTTCTAAAGTTCCGCATCCCCGTATGATTACAGCTATTTTGGGCGGTGCTGCGCTTCATGCAAATTGAGGGATTTCAACCCCGGATTGACTCCCGTCATCGTCTTTCCACGTGCGACAATTCGACTCATGTATGGCGAGGCGACTCCAGCTTGGCGAAATCTTGGCGAGGGTGTGTCTTTCGAGTCGCACTCTCGCCACGTGCGTGACGCGTTTGACTCATGTGACGTCGCACCGCGCGTGATGAAAAGTTTTGGATGCGCACGTTTCAGGCAAGCTTCGGCAAATAACGTCACCGTTCGACAGATCGAACCGAACGGAGCATTCTCGCATGTTGTCCGATGGACAAGCTCGTCCCAACGCGACCGCGGATGTCTCCGCAGCGGCGAAACCGGCTGCGGAGACGCGCGATGCCAAAGACAATGCGGCGCCGACGGCCAAGCCTTCTGCAAATACCAAGCTTTTTGCAAACACCAAGCCTTTTGCAAATACCAATCCTTCCGCGACTACCAAGCCTGCTGCGAACACCAAGCCTGCGCCGGCAGCAGCGAGTGATGAAACTCTGGCGAAAGAGGCGCTCGAGGGTCTGAAGCGTATTCGCGCCAAGGCGCGCCTCGACAAGATGGCAATCCCCAAGCCTACGCCCATCGTGATCAAGCCGGCCGTGATCGTGGCCAAGCCGCCGCCGCCGCGTCCGACATGGGTCGCGCCGCTCGCGACATTGGCGGTCGCTGCGATCCTGGTCGTCTGTGCCTGCACCGGCGTGATCGCCTATTTCGCCATGCAGCCCGCCCAGAACAACGTCGCGGCCAATACTGAGATCAGGAATCTGCGCGAGACGGTGGCACAACTGCGCAGGCAGGTGTCGGGCGTGTCCGACAATCTCGACGGCCTGCGCACCGCGGTCGATCAGTCGAGCAAGGCGACCAATGACCGTTTTGGCCGTTTTGGCGAGAATCTGGATCGCATCGAACGGGTGAGCTCGTCCTCTACGGTGAAGCTCGACAAGCTTGCCCAGGTGCAGGCCCAGGCTCCGGCGCCCGTCGCTTCACAGCCAATGCCGATGATGGCCTCGGCTGCTACGCCCGAGGTCACGGGATCGGTAGCACCGTCCGAGCGCATTTCGGCTCCGCGCAAGACGGTCAAGGGCTGGTCAGTCCGCCAAGCCTATGAGGGGATTGCGATCCTGCAAGGCCCGAACGGCGTCATCGAAGCGGTGCTGGGACAGCAAGTGCCCGGCCTTGGCCGCATCGAGGAGATCAGAAACGAGAACGGACGTCTGGTGGTCGAGTCCAGCGGGGGCGTCATCTATTCGTCACGCAAGGCGACGCCCTGATCGAGGGCCGCCTTCTATTTACGGTGATGCTCGAAACTGGTGCATAGCAGATCGACCTCCGCCTCCGCGATCGGCGCGCGAAACAGGCGGCAGCTGAACTCGGCGGTCGTCCTGCTGTCCGTGGTGCTGCGATCTTCGCGGAGGAAGATGCATCGCTTGCAGACGTCGGTATGGTGCCGCTGTTCGGCTGCGTCCGACTGATCCAGCACGTGGCGGAGCGCGTCGCGGAAGCCGACCTTCGCCTCATCCTCGAGCACGCCGATGGACTCGATGAGGACGTTGACGGGGTCGCGCACCAGGAACTTCTTGCCCTGTTGTGTCACGCTCAGCATCACTGACCGCTTGTCCTGGGCCGAGCGCTTTCGCTCGAGATAGCCGAGCCGCTCCAGCTCGCCAATGATGAACGAGGCGGTGCCGCGCGTGGTGCCGACGTAACTCGCGAGCGCCGACGGCGTCCGGGAAAACCGGTTGGCGCGGGAAAGGAAACGCAGCGCCATCCACTCGCGGTCGCGCAAGCCGTGCTTGGCGCCTTCGAACCACAAGATACGGGCGACCTGTTCCAGCAGTTCGATCGATTCGCGAGCCAAGTTCATTTCAATTCCAGGTCGGATAAATCTTGATTCAATTGAGCTTTTGGTAGCGCAATCCTGGCGGCTGATAATGAAGATCCCGAGGGATGCGGAACCTTCCGACCGTGGAACTAGAGTGTCACGAAGAAAGTTCGAGTAAATCGCCCGGCTCAACTCTTCTGAAAATTTCAGTCAAATGACCGCGGCTTTGCGTGCAAATTCCGCTAGCGCGGGATGTGCGTGCGGCACGATGTGTCGTTGCGACTACCGCAAAGCCCATTTGTTGCGCGATGCGCCTCGAATTGCGCGAGCGGACGGGGCGGCCGCAACTGGGGCAGCGGAAAAGGGGACGGGGGAACCACCGTTTTCGGTTAATGAATGTTGCGTTGCAATGCGGCCAGGCGGTTAAATCGAAATAGGATCGAGCCCGGGAATGCCAGAGTGTCGTCCGTGATCGAGCAAGTGAAGCCGTTCAGCGTCAAGCGCGCAGCATTGGCCGCCACCGTCGGCAACATGCTCGAATTCTACGACTTCATCACCTACAGCTTCTTCGCCATCCAGATCGGCCATACCTTCTTCCCGACGGGAAGCGAGTACGGCAGCCTGATGCTGTCGCTGGCGACCTTCGGCGCCGGCTTCGTGACGCGGCCGATCGGCGGAATCGTGCTCGGGATCTATTCCGACCGGATCGGCCGGCGGCCTGCCATGCTGCTGAGCTTCGCGCTGATGGGGCTATCGATCCTGACCATCGCGCTCACGCCGTCCTATCAATCGATCGGCCTTGCAGCGCCCGTCATCGTGATCGCGGCGCGTATGGCGCAAGGCTTTGCTTTGGGCGGGGAGGTTGGACCGACCACCGCCTATCTGATCGAGATCGCCCCGCCCCAGCATCGCGCGCTGGTGGTGGCCTGGCAGCCGGCGAGCCAGGAGATCGCCGCGACCGCGGGCGCACTCGTCGGCGTCATCCTGAGCAGGACGATGGCGCCAGAGATGCTCGACGCCTATGGCTGGCGGGTGGCGTTTCTGATCGGAGCGGTGTGCCTGCCGTTCGGGTTCTGGATGCGCCGGACGCTGCCCGAGACGATCCCGCAGGCCGAAGCCGGTGCCCGCACCGTCGAGCACACCAGTCATCTTTCGCAGGCGAGACGGCACCTTGGCGTCATCGGACTTGCACTGATGATCCTGGCAAGCGGCACGATCTCGACCTACGTCACCCAATATATGACGACCTATGCGCAGAACACGCTGCATGTGTCGTCGACACTGGCTTTCGCCGTGTCGCTGGTCAGCAATGGCATCCAGTTTGTCGGTGCGCTGGTCGGGGGCTGGCTGGCAGATCGTCTCGGTCGCAAGCCGGTGATGATCTGGCCGCAGCTCGCAACGCTGCTGCTGACCTACCCGACCTTCCTGTGGATCGTCCATGCCCCAGGCGCGTTGTCGCTCCTGGTTGGTTTCGGTGTCCTGTCCGTCATCGGCTCGCTGCCGTTCACTGCGTTCTACGCGACCTTCACCGAGGCGCTGCCCCAGAGCATCCGCGGCGGTGTGTTCGCGACCGTCTATGCGGTCGCGATCGCCAGCTTCGGCGGTACGGCGCAGCTCGTGGTCACCTGGCTCCTCCACGTCACCGGCAATCCGCTGGCGCCGGCCTGGTACCTGCTGCTTGCGGCGATCGTCGGACTAGTCGCGATGAGCCTCATGCCCGAGACTGCGCCAGTGAAACAGCGTCAGAACAAGACCTGAAAACAAGTCCTGAAAGCGGCGCGCTCGCAGGCTGGTGATTTGCGTTTCGCTGGCAATTATTGGCGAATGCGCGCCTGACAGATCAGGGCCGCACATCAGGAAGGATGAACCCATGAGTATCGAGACCACCATGACATCCGACGTCGTCGGGCTGACCAAGGTCGCCCCGGTCTCGCGCCGCGGGTTCATGAGCGCGACGGCGGCCGTCGCCGCCGGCTACACGCTTGCGGCCGGGCCCGTGCGCGCCGAGGCGATCACGACCGACACCGGCGGCCTCCAGACCGGGGACGCGAAGATCAAGGTCGGCTCCGAACAGATGCCTGCGTATTTTGCCCGCCCCGCCGGCAACACCAAGGCGCCGGTGATCATCGTGGCGATGGAGATTTTCGGCCTGCACGAATACATCAAGGACGTGACGCGACGCCTCGCCAAGCTCGGCGCATTCGCGATCGCGCCCGACTATTATTTCCGCAAGGGCGTCGATTTGACCAAGGTCACCGAGATCAAGGACCTGCTGCCGATCGTCAATGCCAAGCCGGACGCCGAGCTGCTGTCCGATCTCGACGCGACCGTGGCGTGGGCGGGATCGCAAGGCGGCGACACCGGTAAGCTCGGCATCATCGGCTTCTGCCGCGGCGGACGCACCGTGTG
This sequence comes from Bradyrhizobium sp. WSM1253, assembly GCF_000244935.1. NCBI lineage: Bacteria > Pseudomonadati > Pseudomonadota > Alphaproteobacteria > Hyphomicrobiales > Nitrobacteraceae > Bradyrhizobium > Bradyrhizobium sp. WSM1253. The sequence continues at coordinate 2,992,524 of NZ_JH600073.1, read as the reverse complement.
GGAATATGCCGCCCACAGCGGCACGCTCAAGGCCGGCGTCGCCTTCTACGGTCCGCCCGTCGATCCAGCCAATCCGCTGTGGCCGAAGAGCCCGATGCAGCTCGCGCCCGAGATGAAGGCACCGGTGCTCGGCCTCTATGGCGGCGCCGATACCGGCATTCCCGTCGCCCAGGTCGAGCAGCTCAAGACAGCCTTGGAGCAGAACAAGAAGACGGCCGAGTTCAAGATCTATCCGGAAGCGCGGCACGGCTTCCATGCCGACTACCGCGGCAGCTACCGCAAGGACGCCGCAGAAGATGCCTGGAAGCAGGCCCAGGCCTGGTTCAAGAAGTATGGCGTGTTGAGCTGACGCTTGGTCATGATCCTCGTTCCCCCGCTTGCCACAACGCATCGAGGGCGTGGCGGTAGGTCGGATACGCAAGCGTGACGCCGAGCTTGCGCTTCATTTTCGCGTTGGAAACACGAGCGCTGCTGGCATAGAAGCTGCGGGCCATCGCCGACATCTCGGCGGTCTCGAACGGCTCTTCCGGCGGCGGTGCAACGTTCATCAGCTTCGCCGCGTAAGCGATCACGTCCTGCGGCGGTGCCGGCTCGTCGTCACAGACGTTCCACGTGCCGCCGCTCGGATGATGAATCGCGGCCATGATCGCGCTTGCGATGTCGTCGACGTGGATGCGGTTGAACACCTGTCCCGGCTTGATGATGCGCCGGGCCGTTCCAGCGCGCAGCGTCACCAGTGCGTTACGGCCGGGGCCATAGATACCCGCAAGCCGCAGGATCGCGGCGTCGCCACCGGTCGTGTCGGTCCATGCCTGTTCCGCCGCGACCCGCATGCGCGTGCGGTCGAGGCCGGCCTGCGGCGGCGTGCTCTCGTCGACCCAGCCGCCGGCGTGATCACCATACACGCCGATCGTGGAGAGATAGATGATCCTGCGGTCGCCGCCCGCCGCAAGCAGGCCGGAGAAGGTCGCGATGGCGGGATCGCCACTGCCGCCGGGCGGGATCGAGACGAGAAGGACATCCGCGTCGCGCATGCGTTCGACCGTCTCGCGTGCCGGAATGCTCCCGGAGAAGGCGTGTACCTCGATGCCGGCGAGGTCGCCCCGCTGCGCGGGATCGCGCACCGTGCCGGCGATATGCGAGAAGCCGCCACCGAACAGGCGGACGAAGTGCCGGGCACTGTAGCCGAGACCCAGGATAAAGAGCCGCATACGTCTTCCTTGCAGGTCGGAGTTCCCGTTCGCGCCGCAGCGCGCCCTCCGCTCATAAGAGATTTTTGGGTCCGGCAAAAGATATTGCGATTTGTCCCGCCCGCCCGTGCAGGCGATGGTCGCTCGTCGGAGGGACGCATCGAACATGCAGGCAGAAGCGCCCGCCATAATGGTATCTGACGCGGCTGAGCTGGTCCGCCGCGCCGCCGCGCTGATCTTCGATGTCGACGGCACGTTGGCCGAGACCGAAGAGCTGCATCGGCAGGCCTTCAACCATGCCTTCGCCCGCCACGGTCTCGACTGGCAGTGGGACCGGGCCGTCTACAAGGACCTGCTGCGGGTCACCGGCGGCAAGGAACGGATCCGCGCCCACCATGAAAGGCTGAGGATCGCCGCGCCATTATCGGATGTGGACATCGCGGAACTCCACCGCATCAAGACTGCGCATTTTGCCGAACTGGTCGAGACCGGCTGCTGCCCCTTACGGCCCGGGGTGACGGATCTGCTCGCTGCTGCCAAGGCGCGCGGCCAGCGGCTCGCGATCGCGACGACCACGTCACACGGCAATATCGATGCGCTGCTGTCGCGGGCCCTGGGAAAAAGCTGGGCCGCGGATTTTGATGCGATCGTGGCCGGGGATGACGTGCGGCATAAAAAGCCTGCGCCGGATGTCTATTTCGAGATCCTGGCGCGGCTGAAGCTCAACGCGTCCGACTGCATCGCGATCGAGGATTCCGCCAACGGCCTGATCGCGGCCTCACGAGCGAACATTCCCGTGCTCATCACCAGAAGCATGTTCTTCTGGGACGACGATTTTAGCCAGGCGCGGGTCGTGCTGGATGATCTGTCCGGGCTCGGGTGAGGCCAAAACAAAAAAACTGAAAAACAACCCCATGCACAGTAGAATGTGCCTGCGGGCCGGACGCCCTCAATGGACGCGGTGGCTCGCTCTATCGTCCTCAGCTTGCTCGACAATCTGCGCGATCGGGCTCGACTGGTGGTGCACCAGGCGCCAGTCGTTGCCGACGCGCCGGAAATGGTTGGCCGCAGCCAATGCCGTGCCGTCGACGATCTCGATGCAGAGCACGCGCGCGCTGTCGCCATCGACGATGGCCTGCGGTTCCGCGCACACGATCTGCGGCCGTTCCGGGCTCTGCAGGATATCGCGCCAGCTTCCGATCACCGTGGCCCGGCCGATGATGGCCGGCCAGCCGGGATGAATGCAGGAAATGGCGTCATCGTCCGCCCACATCCGCTCCATTTCGTCGAAATCGCCGGTCGAAAAGGCGGCGTAGAACGCTGCGTTCGCCGCGATCACCTTGCTGTCCTTTGCCATGCCTCTCGGGTGGGGCAATGACAGACAAAAATCAAGCAAGACTTCCGTCGACTTTCCGTTCGATCTGGACCGCAATGCAGCATTGCTGCCCGTTTTGTGGTCACGCGGAGACCAGAGTCTCCACCGCCCGCCGCGCGCCGTCCTGGTAGAGTCGGCCGAGTGCTCCGGTCACGGCCTCGCGCAGGCGCGGCTCCGCGCCCAGCGACCCGAACACTTTTCCGACGCCGAGCAGCGCAGGCGCCAATCGTTCGGCGACGGGACCTGCCTCGCGCGCCAAGCCAGCGAATTCGGCGGCGAGCGGATCGCGCACGTCGATGGTGCGGCCGTTCTCGTCGAGGCCGGTGACGTAGCGCATCCAGCCGGCCACCGCGAGCGCATGCGTCGCGATCGGCAGGTTGCTGGTGAGACGATCCTGGATCGCGCCGAGCAGGCGCTGCGGCAGCTTTTGCGAGCCATCCATCGCGATCTGCCAGGTGCGGTGATGCAGCGCCGGATTGGCGAAGCGCTTGAGCAGCGAGGCGCGATAGGCGGCCAGGTCTGCGCCGGTAGGCATCGTCAGCGTCACCGCGGCCTCTTCCATCACCTGCGCGGCGAGGCGCGCGAAATGCGGATCCTGCATGGTGTCGGCGATGGTCTCGTGGCCGGCGAGATAGCCGAGATAGGCCAGCGCCGAATGGCTGGCGTTGAGCAGCCGCAGCTTCATCAACTCGAACGGCTTGACGTCACTGACGAGCTCGACACCCGCTGCGGCAAGATCGGGCCGCCCCGCCGTAAAGCGATCCTCGACTACCCATTGCGTGAACGGCTCGGTCATGACGGGCCATGCGTCGCGCAAACCGAGCGCCGACGAAACCGCATCGCGGTCACCATCCGTCGTCTCCGGCACGATGCGGTCGACCATGGTCGAGGGGAAGGCCGCCGTATCTGCGATCCACTTGCCGAGATCCTTCGAGCGCAGCGCGGCGAATTGCGTCACGATCCGCTGCACGGTGTGGCCATTGGCGGCGAGGTTGTCGCAGCTCAGCACGGTGAACGGCGGCGCGCCCAGGGCCCGCCGGCGCGCCAGCGCAGCGACGATGAAGCCGGGAGCCGAGCGCGGCGCGTCGAAATTGTTGAGGTCGTGCACGACATCAGGATGCCTCTCGTCGAGATCGCCGGTCTGCGGCGTGTGGCAATAGCCTTTTTCGGTGACGGTGAGGGAGACGATGCGAATGGCGGGATCGGCCATTCGCTCGACCAATCGTGCCGGGCTTTCGCGCGCGACCACGCTGTCGAGCAGCGCACCGATGATGCGGTGTTCGGTGGCTTCGGCCGCACGGACGGCAACCGTATAGAGATGATCCTGCGGGGCGAGGGCGTCGCGTGTGTCAGGGCTGCGCAAGCTGGCGCCGACGATGCCCCACGAGGTGGCGCCGGCCGCAAGGCAATCGTCGATGACCACGGCCTGGTGGGCGCGATGAAACGCGCCAAGGCCGAGATGCACGATGCCGGGCGTGACCCGCGAACGGTCGTAGGCCGGGCGGCGGATGCCTTGTGGCAGCCGGTCGAGATTGGCGCGGCCAAGGCGCGTTGGATCAAGGCGCATGGTCGTCTCTCCCCTTGTTTGGCCGCTGCTTGACATGGCGCCTGTCCTCGGTCAATGCTGCGGTCAATTGGTAAGACCAATTTTCCAAAATTGGCGGGCCGCGGGCAGCGAGAGCTGCCGGCATGACCCTTTCGGGAGGACCAGCGTGCCGCTGGAAGCTGTGGAGGCGAGACGGCTTTATCGCCAGGTCGCCGATCAATTGCGAAGCCTGATCGACAGCGGCGAGTACGCGGTCGGCAGCCGCTTGCCGACCGAGCGCGAACTCGCCGAGCAGCTCAAGATATCCAGGCCGACGGTGCGCGAAGCCCTGATCGCGCTCGAAGTCGAGGGCCGCCTCCGCATCCGCGTCGGTTCCGGCATCTATGTGATCGAGCCCGCGGCGGTTGCGGCGACCGCGCCTGCGTCCGTCATCGAGGGCCCGTTCGAGCTGTTGCGTGCCCGCGAGTTCCTGGAAAGTGCCATCGCCGAAGAAGCCGCGCGCGTGGCGACGAAGGACGACGTTGCCCGTATCGATGCGTCCCTTGTCGCGATGGAGAATGTAGAACACCCCGGCGAAGCCTCGATGGTCCACGACCGCGCCTTCCACGTCGCGATCGCCGGAAGCCTCGGCAATGCCGTTCTGGTGCGCGTCGTCGGCGAGCTGTTCGACCAGCGCCTCAACCCCTATTTCGCGCAGCTTGCGCATTATTTCGAAAGCCCGGGCACGTGGCGCACTGCGCTCGACGAGCATCGCGCGGTGCGCGACGCGATCGCGGCGCACGATCCCGGGGCCGCGCGCGATGCGATGCGCGATCATCTCGCGAGATCCCAGGAGCGCTTTGCGCAGAACTTCGGCGCCGAGAAGGTGGCAGGACCGTCGTCCGGGCGGGTGGCGCGATCGACGGCAAAGCCGTCAAGACCGCAACGTGCGCCGAAGAAGAAGCGAGTCACGAGCAGCAGCGCGCGACCGCGATGAGATTGTGCGGCCCGCACCCGCGTCGGGGGCGGGCGGACAAGAAGCAGATTTAAAAGAAGCAGACTTGAAAAATGGAGGAAAAGTCAGTGTTGAAAAAGATGACAATGGTGCTGGCGGTCTCGGCCGCGGCGATGATTGCGACGACTGGCGCCGGCATGGCGCAGACCAAGCTCAAATGGGCCCATGTCTACGAGACCTCGGAGCCCTTCCACACCGCCTCAGTGTGGGCCGCGCAGGAAATCGGCAAGCGCACCAATGGGCGTTATGCGATCGACGTCTATCCGGCGTCGCAGCTCGGCAAGGAAGCCGACATCAACCAGGGCCTCTCGCTTGGCTCGGTCGACATCATCATCTCCGGCTCGAGCTTTGCGGCCAAGAGCTTTCCGCCGATCGGCGTGACCTATTATCCCTACACCTTCCGCGATGCCGATCATCTGCTCGCCTACACCAAGAGCGACATCTTCAAGGAGCTCACCAAGGGTTACGAGGACAAGAGCGGCCACCACATCCTCGCGGTGACCTATTACGGCGTGCGCCAGACTTCGTCGAACAAGCCGATCAAGACCTGTGCCGACCTCAAGGGCCTCAAGATGCGCGTGCCCGACGTGCCCGCTTATCTGGCGATGCCGCGCGCCTGCGGCGCCAACACCGCGCCGATCGCGTTCGCCGAAGTCTATCTGGCGCTCCAGAACGGCACCGTCGAGGCGCAGGAGAATCCGCTCACCACGATCGAGGCCAAGAAGTTCTACGAGGTGCAGAAGCACATCGTGCTGACCGGCCACATTGTCGACCATCTCAACACGGTGGTGGCCGGTGCGCTCTGGAAGAAGCTCAGCGACGAGGACAAGAAGATCTTCACCGACGTCGCGCAGGAAGCCGCCGCCAAGGCGACCGCGGAGATCAAGCAGAATGAGGCCAAGCTGGTTGCCTTCTTCAAGGAGAAGGGCCTGACCGTGACCGAGGTCGACAAGAACGAGTTCCGCGACACCGTTCTGAAGAACGTCGCGTTCGAGACGTTTGGCTATCGCAAGGCCGACTGGGAACGCATTCAGGCGGTGAAATGACGACGTAGTCGTCATCCCGGGGCGGTCCGCAGGACCGAACTACGGTGCGCAATCGCGCACCTGAGAATCTCGAGGTTCCGGGTCTGGTGCTAACGCACCATCCCGGAACGACGTGATCAGTTTGAGGAGCAACCCATGTCCACCGCCGAAACGCACCGGCAGATCACCGCGGACGAGATCGCCCACACCTTCGAGGAGGAGGCGGCACCCAAGGTCGATCTCGGCATCTACGCTTTCGAGGACTGGGTCGCGCTGGCGATCTTCTGGGTGATGGCGCTCGCCGTCTTCCTGCAGTTCTTTACCCGCTACGTGCTCAACGACAGCTACGCCTGGACCGAGGAGATCGCGACCTACTGCTTGATCGGCGTGGTCTTCATCGGCTCCTCGATGTGCGTGCGGCTGTCGCGGCACATCCAGGTCGATCTGATCTACCGCTATCTGCCGCATGTCGCGGCGCGCGCTTTGTCGACTGTCATTGATCTGATCCGGATCGTCTTCTTCGGCTATGCCATCAAGCTGGTCTGGGTCTACATCCAGATCATCGGCGACGAGTCCATGACCACGATCAATCTTCCCAAGGACTACGTCTATTACGCCGTGCTTGCCGGCTTCGTGCTGATGTTCGTCCGCTCGGTGCAGGTGGCCATCCAACATTTGCGGCAGGGCTACTCGATCCTCGAACGTCCCGGCGCCTACGACGGTTTTGAAGGGTAATCCCATGTTGCTGTTGCTTGGAGGCTTTCTCATCCTGATGCTGCTCGGCGTGCCCGTGGCGATCGCCATGGCTGCGTCGTCGCTGCTCTACATCCTGGTCAGCGGGGTGACGCCCGACGTCACGCTGGCGCAGCGCATGATCGCCGGCGTCGAGAGCTTTCCGCTGCTCGCCGTGCCGTTCTTCATCCTGGCCGGCAATCTCATGAACATTGCCGGCGTCACCGGGCGCATCTACAAATTCGCCGTCGCGCTGGTCGGCTGGATGCGCGGTGGCCTCGGTCACGTCAACATCATCGGCTCGGTGATCTTCTCCGGCATGTCCGGCACCGCGATCGCGGATGCTGCCGGCCTTGGCACCATCGAGATCAAGGCGATGAAGGATCACGGTTACACCACGGAATTCTCCGTCGGCGTCACCGCGGCGTCCGCCACGCTCGGCCCGATCATCCCGCCGTCGCTGCCTTTCGTGATCTACGGCATGATGGCGAACGTCTCGATCGGCGCGCTGTTTCTGGGGGGCGTCATTCCAGGCGTCGTGCTGACGCTGCTCATGATGGCCACCGTCACCTACTTCGCGCACAAGAACAAATGGGGCAGCGATACGCCGTTCTCCTGGCCGCAATTGGGATCGGCGGGGCTCGAGATCCTCGTCGTACTGAGCTTCCCGATGGCCGTCTGGCTTCTGACGGTCGCCGGCCTCTCCACCAATTGGGCCGTTGGGATTGGCCTGGTCGCGCTGCTCGCGCTCGACTGGTACTTCGATTTCTCGGCGGTCATGGCCTTGATGGCGCCGGTGATCCTGATCGGCGGCATGACGCTGGGCTGGTTCACGCCGACGGAGGCTGCCGTCGCCGCCGTGATCTGGTCGCTGTTCCTTGGCCTCGTGCGCTACCGCACCATGACGCTGAAGACGGTGGCGAAGGCGACCTTCGACACCATCGAGACCACGGCCTCGGTGCTGTTCATCGTCACCGCTGCCTCGATCTTTGCCTGGCTGCTCACGGTGTCGCAGGCAGCCCAACTGCTGTCGGACTGGATGCTCGGCATCACCCATAATAAATGGGTCTTCCTGGCGTTGGCCAACGTGCTGATCCTGTTCGTCGGCTGCTTCATCGACACCACGGCGGCGATCACCATCCTGGTGCCGATCCTCTTGCCGATCGTGCTCAAGCTCGGCATCGATCCCATCCATTTCGGCCTGATCATGACGCTGAACCTGATGATCGGCCTGTTGCACCCGCCGCTCGGCATGGTGCTATTCGTGCTGGCACGCGTGGCAAAGCTCTCGGTCGAGCGCACCACGGTCGCGATCCTGCCCTGGCTGGTGCCGCTGATGCTCGCGCTGATCGCGATCACCTACATTCCCGAACTGACCCTCTGGCTGCCAAAATACATGGGACTTTCCAAATGACCTCCACTGCTCTCGCCGCAACCCTGTTCGGCCCCGAAGATTTGCGTATGGTCGAGCATCCGCTCGACAAGCTCGCTTCAGGCATGGTGCGCATCCGCTTCGGCGCCGGCGGCATCTGCGGCTCGGACATGCATTACTTCCGCCACGCCCGCACCGGCGATTTCGTCGTGAAGTCGCCGCTGGTACTCGGCCACGAGATCTCGGGCGAGGTCGTGGAGATCTCCGGGTCTGCCGCCAATCTGAAGCTCGGTGACCGCGTCGCCGTCAACCCGTCGCGCTGGTGCGGCCATTGCGTCGCCTGCCGCGAGGGCCGGCCGAATCTGTGCGAGAACATCTACTTCATGGGCTCGGCGTCGAAGACGCCTCACATGCAGGGCGGCTTCGCCAACTACTTCGACGCCATCCCGGCGCAGTGCGTCAAGATTCCCGATCACGTCTCCTATCAGGCGGCAGCGCTCGCCGAGCCGCTCGCGGTCTGCCTGCACGCGGTCGCGCGCGCCGGTAACATCGAGGGCAAACGCGGCATCATCTTCGGTGCCGGCCCGATCGGGCTTCTGACCATGCTCGCCGCGCACCGCGCCGGCATGGCCGACATCACGGTGGCCGACATCGCGCCGGCGCCGCTGGCCTTTGCGATCCGGCTCGGCGCCTCTCACGTCGAGAATGTCGCAGCCGGCGAGGAAGGCCTGAAGGCGCAGGCCGCGTCGCGCCCGTACGATGTCGCTTTCGAAGTCTCAGGCACGGCTGCAGGCCTTGCCAGCGCGATCGGTATCGTCAGGCGCGGCGGCGTTGTGGTGCAGATCGGTAATTTGCCGGGTGGCCAGATTCCGGTGCCGGCGAATGCGGTGATGGCCAAGGAGATTGACCTGCGCGGTTCGTTCCGCTTCGGGCTCGAGTTCATGACGGCGGTGGAGCTGATTGCGGACGGCAGCATCGACGTGCTGTCGCTGGTCACCGCCGAGCGGCCGCTGTCCACCGCGCCGGACGCGCTGCGGCTGGCGCTCGACCGCTCGCAGAGCGTCAAGGTCGTGCTGACCGCGAACTGATTGGAGAGGCCGCATGATGCTCGAAGGATGGCGCTGGTACGGGCCGGACGATCCGGTCTCGCTCGATGATGTCAGGCAGGCCGGCGCGAGCGATATCGTCTCGGCGCTGCATCAGGTGCCGATCGGTGAAGCCTGGACCCGCAAGGCGGTCGAGGAGCGCAAGAACTTCATCGAGAACGGTCAGCCCGGCCGCTCGCAGCTGACCTGGTCGGTGGTGGAATCGATTCCGATCCCCGACGACGTCAAGCGTCTCGGCGGCAAGGCGACGAAGTCGATCGAGGCATGGATCGCGAGCCTGGAGGCGGTGGCCGCCTCAGGCATCAAGATCATCTGTTACAATTTCATGCCTGTGGTGGACTGGTGCCGCACCGATCTGGAGTGGGAATTGCCGAACGGCGCCCGCGCGATGCGCTTCGACCAGGATCGGTTCGCGGCGTTCGAGCTGCATATCCTCAAGCGCCCCGCCGCCGTGCAGGACTATTCACCGGAGCAGCAGGCGCGCGCCAAAAAGCTGTTCGACGGGATGAGCCAGGCTGACATCGATTATCTCGTCATGGTGATCGCCAGCGCGCTGCCGGGTTCGACCACCGAGCCGATGACCATTCCGCAATTCCGCGACCGGTTGGAGACCTATCGCGACATCACGCCAAAGATCCTGCGGCAGCATCTCGCCGAATTCCTGGGCCGCGTTGCGCCCGTCGCCGAGCAGCTCGGGGTGTCGCTGACGCTGCATCCGGACGATCCGCCGCGTCCGCTGTTCGGTCTGCCGCGCATCGCCTCCAGCGCCGAGGATTACCAGGCGCTGTTCGACGCCGTGCCGTCGAAGGCCAACGGCATCTGCCTGTGCACGGGATCGCTCAGCGTGCGCCCTGAGAACAATCTCCCCGCCATGGCCGAGCGCTTCGGCCCGCGCATCGCCTTTGCACATCTGCGCGCGACCAAGCGCGAGGCCGACGGCCTGTCGTTCTACGAGTCCGATCATCTCGACGGTGACGTCGACATGGTCGCTGTGCTCAAGGCGCTGCTGAAGGAGAACGCGCGGCGTTCGCCCGACCGGCAGATCGTGTTTCGGCCCGACCACGGCCACCGCATGCTGGACGATCTCGCGGCGACCAAGCGCACCAATCCGGGCTACACCGCGATCGGTCGCCTCCGCGGTCTCGCCGAGCTGCGCGGCGCAATCCGCGCGATCGAGCATCAATAGGGGCCAAAGCTCTATCCGCACCGTCATTGCGAGCGCAGCGAAGCAATCCAGAATCCCGCCGCGGAAAGACTCTGGATTGCTTCGCTGCGCTCGCAATGACGTGGAGGAGAGGTGCCTCGTCTCAACCTTGTCCTCTTAAGCGCGACGGCAGAATACGTCCCGGGCACGCGCACAGATTGTCAAAGTTCCAGCCATATGCGAAGGTAGCGCCATTCCGTTTTCGATCGACGCATTGCAGCAATAAGCCATTTAGGAGCTTGATGTGAGCATTCTGGTCGAACTTCCTCCCGATCAATATGACCGACGGGCATTTGCAAAATTCAACGAGACATCAACCGGCTTTGATCTCGACATCGCTCGCGCGATGATGTGGATGTCGCAACTCGCCTACGAGACCCATGTGCCGGACACGATCAACAGGGTCTCTCCGTTCTTTGATCTGTCCGGTGTCAAGCTGCTGAGCCAGCCGGCGCATTCGACGCTGCCGCTGACCGACACGCGCGGGATCATCGCGAGCAAGGGCGACGCAACAATTGTCGCCTTCGCCGGCACCGACCCGCTTCATCTCCTGAACTGGGTCAGCGATTTCACGCTTGGCCGACCGAAGGCGCCCGTGCACCAGGGGTTCGTCGATGCGGCGGCAGCCGTGTGGGACGACGTGAAGAGCGCACTGGCGGCAGCGCTGGCGCGCAAATCACCGATCTTCATCACTGGGCACAGCCTCGGCGCCGCGATCGCGGTGGCAACGGTGGACTTCGCGCGGGAGCAGCTCCAACTCGCGGATGCGCAGATCTATCTTTACGGTTGTCCGCGCGTGGGCCGCGACGATTTCGCCGCATTCTACAACGGTACGTTCGGCAGGATGACCTATCGTCTCGTGCACGGCACCGACATCGTCCCGACCGTGCCTCCGCCCGGGCTTGGCTTTCATCACGTCGGCCGTTATCTCGCCTGTGCACGCGGCGCCAAATTCAGCGCCAGCCAGCTCACGACGAATGTTGGTTCGGATGAGCCAATGGCGAATGCTGGAATTGGTGAGCAGGTCCGCAATCTCCTCAGCGGCGTATCCGAGAACACGCGGTCGGATGTCGTCGGCAGGCTTACGGTGCTGCTCCCGGCGGGCATCGGCGATCACCTGCCCGATCGTTACTGTGCCGCGCTGACACCCGCCTAGACTCCGGTTTTGACGCGTTTTCTTCACGCGAGCCGGTATATCCACTTCGCCCGAAAACGCTCTAGTAGCACGCAGCCATCGCGCCGAGCTTTGGATAGAGCCGGTCGATCGCGGCGATCTCGCTTTTCATCTGGGCGGTGATCCAGTCGCGGATCTCGGCGGCGATGGGGCGCATCGGCCGGTTGCGCGGTGGCAGGAATTCGCAGATGCGGCGCGTCGTGGTGAGCGTGTCGGACGCCGGCACCAGCGCGCCCGTCAACAGCCAGTGCGAGGCGACCGTCAGCCATCCGAGCGCGATACCCTGGCCGAGCAGGGCGGCCTGCATCACGACGGCATAGTCCGTGAAGCTCAGCGCCTTGGCCGCACCGCGACGCCCGGTGAGAAGCGATGCGTAATCCGCGGCCCAGTCGCCCGGCGTCTCGGCGAGCCTAATGATGGTGTTGCCCTCGGCGGGATCGGTTTCGCCGAGATAGGCAGGGCTGCACATCGGCAGCATGACCTCCTTCATCACCAGCGTGCCGCCGGATGACGGCTCCTCGCGATCGCGGAAGCGCATGCCGAGGTCGACATTCTCCACCGGCCCGCGCAGCGCGCCGGAAATGAGCTGGAAGCGCAGATCGACCTGCGGAAATTGCTTCTGCAGCTTGTCGATGCGCGGCATCAGCCAGTGCGTGGTGAAGGCGGAGGAGACCGACAGCGTCACCGTCTCGGTGCCCTTGCGCCGCCGTTCGATTTCCACGAGTCCGCTCTCGATGCTGCGAAAACCTTCGAGCACGCGGCGATACAAGAGTTCGCCTTCCTCGGTGAGCACCGCACGTCCTGCTGTTCGGTCGAACAGGCGAACGCCTAGGTGCTCCTCGAACTGTCCGAGCATCCGGCTCACCGCAGGCTGGGTGACGTTCAGTTCGGCGGCAGCCGCCGTGAAGCTGCCATTGCGCGCCGCTGCGTCGAAGACGAACAAGGCGTTACTTGAGGGCAGCATGCGGCGCAGCTCGGGCATAACACCATGTTATGAGCCAGGTGAGAATTTGGCAATTGCCGAGTTTTGCCAAGTCTGGTGTCATTGGCGTCACAGCCTAAAGACAGGGCTTGCGAGCGAAGATGTTGGTGCGGTGCACGCTTCGACCGTGAGTGCTCAAATTTCCTGTCTATAAAGCAGGCTTATGGCGTGCAGTGAGGCACGCCGTTGCAGGGACATGGCGAGGTCGATCGTTGGACAAACGAGCGGAAAGCGTCGAGATCAGATCCGCGAGCAAGGCCTATGGTGCCGTTCGCGCCCTCGACGACGTGTCCCTCAATGTCGCCGCCGGCGAGTTCGTCTCGCTGCTGGGCCCCTCCGGCTCCGGCAAGACCACGTTGCTCGGCATCCTCGGCGGCTTCATCCTGCCATCGAGCGGAACGATCCTGTTTGGCGGCCGCGACGTCACCTGGATGCCGCCGCACAAGCGCGACATCGGCGTCGTTTTCCAGAATTACGCGCTGTTCCCGCATATGAGCGTCGGCGAGAATGTCGCCTTTCCCTTGCGCGCGCGACGGCTGCCGAAGGCGGTCTGGCCGGACAAGGTGCGCACGGCACTTTCGATGGTTGGCCTTGCCGGCTACGAAGAGCGCGGTATCGCGCAGCTCTCCGGCGGCCAGCGCCAGCGCGTGGCGCTCGCACGCGCCATGATCTTCGAGCCGCGGCTGATCCTGATGGACGAACCGCTGTCCGCGCTCGACAAGCAGCTGCGCGAATCCATGCAGATCGAGCTGCGCGCGCTGCACAAGCGCATCGGCGCCACCATCATCTACGTCACCCACGATCAACGCGAAGCACTGACCATGAGCGACCGCGTCGCCGTGATGAAAGACGGCAGGCTGATCCAGATCGACGCGCCCGAGCGTCTGCACGATCATCCCGCGGATTCCTTCGTCGCAAGTTTCATCGGCGAAGCCACGATGCTTCCCGTGCGACGCGTCGATGCCTCCGGCGTTGCGCTCGGCAATGTGCTTCTGCGCAGCGCCCGCGCCATTCCCGACGGGGACGCGCTGATGCTCGCCGTGCATAGCGAAAAGCTGCTGATCGACGACGGCGCGCCGGACTCAGCCTGCAATCGGCTCACCGGCACGGTCACTGACATTGTCTATCAGGGCGAGAGCCTGCGCATCTTCCTGGCGCTCGCCGACGGCATCGTGCTCAGCCTGCGGCAGCCGAGCTACCACCAGGCCTACAGCCGCATCCCGCCACTCGGCGGCAGCCTCACCGTGACCCTTCACCCCGAGGACACCATCGTCGTACCCAGGGTGAGGGACTGAACCCAAGCCTTGTCCAACCGAGAGAAGAAGCCAAAATGTCGTCAGCAGCCTCGTTCAGCAATTTCAAGGTTCTCACCTTCGACGTCGTCGGCACCTTGATCGATTTCGAGACCGGCGTGCTCTCCGCGGTGCGCAGGATCTCGGGCAAGTCGCCGGCCGAGCTCAGCGACGACAAGATCTTCGAATCCTACAAGCGTGGCCGCGACAAGCACCATGAGCGTTCGAGCGAGGTGATGTTCCATGTCTATCGCTATCTCGCCAAGGAGCTCGGGCTGCAGGCCGATGACGCCTCCTGCGACGTGTTCCAACTCGCGGTGCTGCGCTGGGGACCGTTCCCGGATTCGGTCGAGGCTCTGAAGCGCCTGAGAACTAAATTCCGCCTGGTCGCGATGACCAACGCCGACCGCGTCGCGCTCTCCTGTTACGCGCATGCGCTCGGCAATCCCTTCGACGATACCGTTTGCGCCGACGAGACTGGCGTCGCCAAGCCGAACCCGGAATTCTTTGCCTACAACAAGGGCCGCCAGTCGGCGTTCGGCTACAAGCAGTCCGACATTCTGCACGTGGCGCAGAGCCAGTATCACGACATCGGGATCGCGCGGAAGCTCGGTTACAAGGTGTGCTGGATCGAGCGGCGTCAGGGCATGGCAGGCTTCGGCGGCACGCCGGCCGTGGAGACGCTGACCAAGCCGGACTTCCATTTCCCGACATTGAAGGCGCTCGCCGACGCGGCGATCGGGCCGGCGGTGTAACTTTGTGAGCGCGGAGATGACGCAGAACTGGGGCGCATTGCCGTCGGCCAACTCGCTGTGGGAAGCCACGGCGGAGCCGGCGCGCGCGTTTCCGGTCCTGTCCGGCGAGAGCCAGGCTGACGTGGTGATCATCGGTGCCGGCTATACCGGCCTGTCCGCGGCCCACCACATCGCCAAGAGCGGGCTCAGCCCCATCGTGCTCGAGGCCAACCGCCCGGGCTGGGGCGCCAGTGGGCGCAATGGCGGCGTGATCACCGCAAAATTCCGTCTCTCGTTCCGCGAGATCGACGCCGTGCACGGCCGCGCCATGGCGCGGCGAATGTACGAGATCGCGCATGAATCCACCGACATGGTCGAGGAGCTGGTCTCCGAATTCGGCATCACCAGCGCTCAGCTTGCCCGCACCGGCCAGGTCAAGGCCGCACACAATGAGACCACGCTGAAGGCCGCGATCGACGAAGCCAACTGGATGACGCGCGAGATGGGCTGCGCCGAGGTCCGTATTCTCGACAAGCGCGGCGTACGCGCCGAGACCGGCTCCGACAGCTTCGTTGGCGGCGTGCTCAATCCCGGCTCTGGCGGCATTCATCCGCTGAACTATTTGCGCGGTCTCGCCGACGGCGTCGCGCGCCGCGGGGTGCCGATCTTCCAGGAGTCGCCGGTCGTAAGACTCCGGCGCGACAACGGCGGCATCGTCGCGGAGACGCCGCAAGGCGCGGTGCGGGCGAAGCAGGCGATCATTGCCACCAACAGCTATTCGGACCTGACGGATGCCACCGCGCAGATGCAGCGCACCCTGATTCCCTTCCGCAGCGCCATGGTCGCTACCGAGCAGCTGCCGCGCAATCTCGCGGGCAAGCTGATGCTGACAGGCCGCACCTACACCGAGACCAAGCGCATGATGCGCTGGTTCCGCATGGTCGACAATCGCGTGATCTTCGGTGGCCGCGGTGCCTTCGGCAGGCAGGACTCGGAAGCCGCATTCGATGCGCTGCGCAAGGCGATGGTCGGCATCTTTCCGGACCTGGCCGATGTGCCGCTCGCGTACAAATGGTCGGGCCTCGTTGCCATGACGCTGGATTCGGTGCCGCATCTCGGCCGGCTCGACGACCGCACGCTGTTCTCGATGGGCTACAACGGCGCGGGCGTCGCGATGTCGAGCCTGATGGGCCGCTATCTTGCCGCCTTCGTCCGCGGCGAGACACCGGAGGTCGGGCTGCTCGACGCGCGGCGCCTGAGGGCGATTCCGTTCTATCCGCTGCGCGAGCCCGCCGTGCGCATGGTCGCCGGCTGGTACCAGTTTCTCGATGCGATCGGTCAATGACGTTTAATTGGTGACAGAGGAGGCGAGGATGACGACGAAACGAGATATTCGATTTGGCTACGCATTGTTGGGCGGATCGCTCGGATTGTTCGCAACAACCGGCACCGCCGCCGCTGCCGAACAGATCACCTTTGTCTCGCAAGGCGGCGCCTATCAGCAGGCGCAGACGGTGGCGATCCTCGATCCTTCCGCCAAGAAGCTCGGCATCACCATCAACCAGGATTCCATTCCCGATGCCTGGCCGGCGATCAAGACCCAGGTCGGCAGCGGCAAGCCGATCTGGGACGTCGTGGATACGCCGACCGGCAACTGCCTGCGTGGCGGCGAGCAGGGGCTGATCGAGAAGCTCGACTTCTCAAAGATTCCGAATGGCGCGGCGATGCCGGAATCCTATCGCAGCCCCTATTCGGTTTCCTACGAGTTCTATTCCAGCGTCCTGGCCTACAGTCAGAAGACCTTTCCGAAGGACGCGCCGAACAGCTGGGCCGATTTCTGGGACGTGAAGAAATTTCCCGGGCGCCGCGCACTGCGCAACCACCCGTTCGCCACACTCGAGGCGGCACTGATGGCCGACGGCGTCGCGCCCGATAAGCTCTATCCGCTCGACGTCGACCGCGCCTTCAAGAAGCTCGAAGAGATCAAGCCGAATATCACGGTGTGGTGGACCTCCGGCGCGCAGTCGGCGCAGCTGCTCAATGACGGCGAGGTCGACATGGAGATGGCCTGGAACGGCCGCGTCAGCGCGGTCGCGAAGGAAGGCGCCAAGGTCGCCTTCACCTACAACCAGGGCGTTTTGCAAAGCACCTCGCTCTGCATCCTCAAGGGCGCGCCGAATCTCGAGACGGCCGTCAAGTTTCTCAACGAGGCCGTCGATCCCGTGCACCAGGCCAATCTGCCGCTCCACATCGACTACGGCCCGGGCAACCCGAAGGCGTTCGAGACCAACGTGATCAAGCCCGAGCGCGCCGCGCAATTGCCGAGCGAGCCGGCCAATGCGGCCAAGCAGGCGCTGATGTCCTACGCGTGGTGGTCGTCGCCAGCCGGCGAAGCGGCGGAGAAGCGCTGGGCGTCGTTCATGCAGAAGTAAGCGAAATCGCGATGAGCGCAAGTCGTGCCAGAGCTGACACTGCGCTCCCTCCCCCGCTTGCGGGGAAGGGTTGGGGAGAGGGTATCTCCGCGAGAAAGACTCCCCAAGAGGACAGAACCCTCACCCGGATCGCTTTCGCGATCCGACCTCTCCCGCAAGCGGGAGAGGTGCACCACCCGAGATGAGCGAGCAAATGCCGACGACATCAATGCCAGATCCCTCCCAAAAGCATCAGCGCCGCGAGCATGCGCTGATGCTGGCATTGGTGTCGCCGGCGCTGCTGGTGATCCTGGCTCTGATCGTGCTGCCGGTCGGCTGGCTCGCCTGGCAGTCGATCTACCATGACGGCTTCACGCTGGAGAATTATCGCCGCGTCTTCACTGAAGACATCTACTGGCGCAGCTTTGCGCTGACCTTCGAGATCAGTCTCGCGGTCACGGCAATCGCGCTGCTGCTCGGCTATCCCGTGGCCTACCTCGCCAACTCGGTGCCGAAAGGATGGAGCATTCTCATCCTCTCGCTGGTCGTGCTGCCGTTCTGGACCAGCGTGTTGGTGCGAGCCTACGCGTGGCTGGCGCTGCTCCAGCGCACCGGTGTGATCAACCAGCTTTTGCGATATCTCGACGTGACGAGCGAACCGCTCGCGCTGGTGCACAACACCTTCGGCACGGTGGTTGCGACGGTACACATCCTCCTGCCGTTCATGGTGCTGCCGCTCTATGCCACCATGCAGAAGATTCCGAGCGATCTCATGCAGGCCGGCGCCAGCCTGGGGGCGAGCCCGTCGCTCACCTTCGTTCGCGTCTTTCTGCCGCTGTCTCTGCCCGGCGTGCTCGCAGGCTGCACCATGGTGTTCGTGCTCTGCCTCGGCTTCTACATCACGCCGGAACTGCTCGGCGGCGGCCGCACGGTGATGGTGTCGATGCTGGTGAGCCGCAATGTCGAGCTCTACAACCAGTTCGGCGCTGCGAGCGCGGTCGCCGTCGTGCTGCTCGTCAGCGTGCTCGCGATCTTTTTCGCCGTCAGCCGCTTCATCTCGCTCGATCGCATATTGGGGCAGAAATGACGCGATTGTCGCCCGCCCGCATTTCCCTTTATGTGATCAGCGCGCTGGTGCTGGTCTACCTGATCCTGCCGGTGCTGATCATCGCCCCGATCTCCTTCTCCAGCGCGCGCTTTCTGACCTTTCCGCCGCCGTCGTTCTCGCTGCGCTGGTATCAGCAGTATTTCTTCAACTCGGCCTGGATGCAGGCGACGCGGGTGACGCTGACGGTCGCGCTCCTGACGGTGGTTATCGCAACGCCGCTCGGCGTCGCCGCCGCCTATGGCATCAGCCAGTCGAAGCTGCGGATCATGCGGCTTATCCACATGATGCTGCTGTTGCCGCTGGTGGTGCCGATCATCATCACTGCGGTGGGCATCTTCTTCCTCTATGCGAAGGTCGGCTTGGTCGCGACGCTGCCGGGCCTGGTGCTGGCGAACGTCATGTTGGGCCTGCCATACGTCATCATCTCGGTGCTGGCGGGCCTGCAAAGCTTCGATCCGGCGCAGGAGATGGTCGCACGCAGCCTCGGCATGAACCGCCTGCGCAGCTTCTTCGCGGTGACCTTGCCGCAGATCAAGTCCAGCGTGGTCGCAGGCGGCATCTTCGCCTTCATCTCGGCGATGGACGAGACCATCGTCGCGCTGTTCATCTCCGGCGGCCAGTATCAGCCGCTGACCAAGCGTATGTTCACCGCGCTCCGCGACGAGATCGACCCGACCATCGCCGCCATCTCGACGCTGATGACGGCGGCCTCGTTCATGCTGGTGCTGCTGGCAAGCGCTCGGCAGCGCAAAGGGGCATGACGGCAAGGGGCCTGCTCCCCGGTCGACGTCCGAGAGAGGCATGGCTGCCGCCGCTATTTTCCGGAGAGGCATGACGAGGCCGTAATGCCGGGCAGCGGTTTCGGCCTTGCACCTTGTTTCCGGCTGTCCTACGCCAGCCCGGAACAAAATTTTCGCGAAGCTGCGAAACGCATCGCCAAAGCCTTGAGGGAGCCGTCATGACCATTCGCAACACCCGCACCGGGGGCCAGATACTGATCGATCAGCTGGTCGCGCAAGGCGTCGAGCGCGTCACCTGCGTGCCGGGCGAGAGCTACCTTGCGGCGCTCGATGCGCTGCACGACAGCCCGATCGACGTCATGATCTGCCGCGCCGAGGGCGGTGCCGCGATGATGGCGGAGGCCTATGGCAAGCTCACCGGCCGTCCCGGTATCTGCTTCGTCACCCGCGGCCCCGGCGCCACCAATGCCAGCCACGGCGTGCACATCGCGATGCAGGATTCCACGCCGATGATCCTGTTCGTCGGTCAGGTCGACACCGGCATGCGCGAGCGCGAGGCGTTCCAGGAGCTCGACTACAAGGCGGTGTTCGGCACCATGGCGAAATGGGCGGTCGAGATCGATCGTCCCGACCGCATTCCGGAGCTGGTCGCGCGCGCCTTCCGCGTCGCCATGCAGGGCCGTCCCGGTCCCGTGGTGATCTCGCTGCCCGAGAACATGCTGACCGAGACCGCAGTCGTTGCGGACGCCATGCGGATCGAGCCGGCGATGAGCTGGCCGGCGCCCGCAGATATCGAGCGCGTTGGCGCCATGCTTGCGGGCGCGAAGGCGCCGCTCGTCATTCTCGGCGGCTCGCGCTGGACCGATGAGGCGACCAGGAGCATCGCGCGCTTTGCCGAGCGGTTCGACCTGCCGGTCGCGACCTCGTTCCGCCGCGCGTCGCTGATCGACGCCGATCACTCGCATTATGCCGGCGACCTCGGCATCGGCCCGAGCCCGGGCCTGAAGGCGCGGATCGACGGCGCCGATGTCATTCTTCTCATCGGCGGCCGCATGTCGGAGATGCCGTCCTCATCCTACACGCTGCTCGACATTCCGACCCCGCGGCAGAAGCTGATCCACGTTCATCCCGGCTCCGAAGAGCTCGGCCGCATCTATCAGCCTGAGCTCGCGATCCAGGCCACACCCGCCGCGTTCGCGGCCGCGGTCGAGACGCTGAAGCCGGCCGGCGCCGTTGCCTGGAAGGGCGAGGCCGCCAAGGCGCATGCCGATTATCTCGCCTGGACCGACAAGGCGCGCGAGCTGCCGGGCACGTTCCAGTATGGCCAGGTCATGACCTGGCTGCGCGATCGCCTGCCCAAGGACGCGATCGTCTGCAACGGCGCCGGCAACTACGCCGGCTGGATCCATCGGCATCATCGCTTTCACAGCTTTGCCTCGCAGCTCGCGCCGACGTCGGGCTCGATGGGCTACGGTGTGCCGGCCGCGGTGCTCGCGAAGCGACAATATCCGGACCGTACTGTTATCGCCTTTGCCGGTGACGGCTGCTTCCTGATGAACGGGCAGGAATTCGCGACCGCCGTGCAGTACGACGCAGCCCTCGTCGTCATCGTCGTCGACAATGCGCAATACGGCACCATCCGCATGCACCAGGAGCGCGACTATCCCGGACGCGTGGTCGGCACCCAGCTCAAGAACCCGGATTTCGCGATGTACGCAAAAGCATTCGGCGGCCATGGCGAGCGCGTCGAGCGCACCGAAGAGTTCGCGCCGGCGTTCGAGCGTGCGCTCGCCTCGGGCAAGCCGTCGATCCTCCACTGCATCATCGATCCGCGTGCGATGTCGGTCGGCAAGGACTTTGCCCCTGCGGTGAAGGCATAGCCGATGCCGCAAGGCCGCCACGTCGCCATCATCGGTGCCGGCGCGGTCGGCGTGATCAGCGCGATCGAGGCGCTGCGCGAGGGCCATCGCGTCACGCTGATCGATCCGGGCGAGCCCGGTGGCGAACAGGCGGCGAGCTACGGCAATGCCGGCTGGCTCTCCTCGCATTCGGTGATCCCGCCGGCCGAGCCCGGTGTCTGGAAGAAGGTGCCGGGTTATCTGATGGATCCGCTCGGGCCACTCGCGATCCGCTGGTCTTATCTGCCGAAGGCGCTGCCCTGGTTGATCAAATATCTGCTCTCGGGCTGGACCGAGGCGCGGGTCGAGAAGACGGCATTTGCGCTGCGCGATCTCCTGAAGGACGCGCCGCTATTGCACAGGAAGCTCGCGGAGGAGGCGGGCGTTCCTGAATTGATCGAGCGTAACGGCGTGATGCATGTCTTCCCGTCACGCGGCAATTTCGACGATGATCTCGGCTGGCGCCTGCGCAAGCGCGTCGGTGTCGAATGGCTGGAGCTTTCGGCCGACGAGATGCGTCAGCGCGAGCCCGATCTGCATCCGCGCTACACGTTTGGCGTGGTGGTGGAGGAAGCCGGTCGCTGCCGCGACCCCGGTGCCTATGTCGCGGCCCTCGCGCAACATGCGCTGGCAAGCGGCGCCGAGCTCGTGCGGGCCAAGGCAATTGGGCTGAAACTATCCGGCAACAAGCTCGTGGCTGTCCTGTCCGAGGCCGGCGAGATTGCGTGCGATGCCGCGGTGATTGCCGCCGGTGCGCATTCGAAGCGGCTCACGGCGTCCATCGGCGATCCGCTGCCGCTGGAGACCGAGCGCGGCTATCACGTGATGATCGAGAATCCGGAAACGGGCCCGCGCAGCTCGATGATGGCCTCGGATGCGAAGATGGTGGTGAACTGGACCGACAAGGGTTTGCGCGCCGCCGGCACGGTCGAGATCGCAGGCCTCGAGGCCGCGCCGAACTGGAAACGTGCCGAGATTCTGCGCAACCATCTCGTCAGCATGTTCCCAAAACTGCCCAAGGACATTCCGGCCTCCCGCATCAAGACCTGGTTCGGTCATCGGCCGAGCATGCCAGACGGACGTCCCTGCATCGGTTACGCGCGGGCCTCGCGCGATATCGTCTATGCCTTCGGCCACGGCCATATCGGCCTGGTCGGCTCGGCCCGCACCGGTCGTCTCGTCGCCCAGCTTCTGAGCGGCAAGCCGCCGGAAATTCCGCTGGCACCGTTTTCGCCCGATCGTTTTCTCTGAGATCGTACCATGACCCATCCTGCCAACTCGCCTTCTCGTATCGCCCGCGGCGGCAAGGCCATCTATGGAGCACCGCTCGGCATCCTGATGTTGGAGGCGCGCTTTCCCCGCATTCCCGGCGACATGGGCAACGGCACCACCTGGCCTTTCCCCGTGCTCTATCGCGTGGTGAGCGGTGCCTCGCCCGAGAAAGTGGTGCTGAACGGTGCGGCCGGTCTGCTGCCTGATTTCATCGATGCGGCGAAGGATCTGGTGCGGCTCGGGGCGGAAGCCATCACCACCAATTGCGGCTTCCTCTCGCTGTTCCAGAAGGAGATCGCAGCCGCGGTCGGCGTTCCCGTCGCGACCTCGTCACTGATGCAGGTGCCGTGGGTGCAGGCGACCTTGCCGCCGGGCAAGCGCGTCGGCCTCGTCACGGTCTCAGGTTCATCCTTGACGCCGGCTCATCTCGAAGGTGCCGGCGTGCCGCTCGATACGCCGCTGGTCGGCACCGAGCACGGCAAGGAATTCTTCCGCGTCCTGATCAAGGCCGAGAAGGAGGACATGGATATCGCGCAGGCCGAACGTGACGTGGTCGAGGCCGGCAAGGAGCTGGTCGCCAGCAACCCGGATGTCGGCGCGATCGTGCTGGAATGCACCAACATGCCGCCTTATGCGGCGGCGCTTCAGGCCGAAGTCGGATTGCCCGTCTATGATATCTATTCCATGATCACCTGGTTTCATGCAGGACTGCGGCCGCGCCAGTTTGGCTAGAGGTCGAGAAGTTGCCTATGGCTCCTCTTCCTTCTACCCTTGTGGGAGAAGGTGGCGCGAAGCGCCGGATGAGGGGTATCTCTCCGCGCATATAGATGCGGATGAGTGCACGGAGAGATACCCCTCATCCAAATGAGTTTGTATCTGTCAGCGGTGATGCCCTCTCCCGCAAGGGGAGAGGGCGCAGCCATGCGCATCGTGCGCTGTCCCACCGGCAGCGGAAGAGGCAGCTATACAATCCCTCGATACCTGATCGCGCCAGACGGTCAGAGCTTTCGCGCCTGAACATCGTTAGAGTGCCGCTCGAAATCCACGGAGACATGCGGTGCACAGCCTTCAATCCAATCCCGACACGCGCGCAGACAATTGGCCGTCCGAGCTCTACCGCATCCTGAAAGCCGCCGACGTGCGGCAGATGTCATACGTCCCCGATGCCGGCCACAGCCAGCTCATCAGCCTGTTCTCGGCCGATCGCGACGTCACCACCAACGTGCTGACGACGGAAGAGGAGGGCGTCGCCATCGCCGCCGGCGCCTGGCTCGGCGGCCAGCGCAGCGTGCTCTTGATGCAGTCGAGCGGGGTCGGCAATTGCATCAACATGCTGTCGCTGTCGGCGATCGGACGATTTCCACTGCTGATGCTGGTGACGATGCGCGGCGAATGGGCCGAGTTCAATCCCTGGCAGGTGCCGATGAGCCGGGCGACGCAGCCCTCGCTGGAAGCGATTGGTTTGAAGGTGATGCGGGCGGAGACGGCGGAGGATCTGGTCGAGACGGTCGAATCGGCCGCAGCGCTCGCCTACGATTCCGATCAGCAGATCGCGGTGCTGATCGGGCAGCGCCTGATCGGCAAGAAGAAGTGGTGATGCCAATGCAAGCCCAACTCGACCGCCGCGCCGCCGTCGCCGCGCTCCTGAAGAATCGCAACGACACTCTGGTCGTCTCCGGCCTCGGCTCGCCGACCTATGACCTTCATTCGGTCGGCGACCACGACGGCAATTTCTATCTCTGGGGCGCCATGGGCGGCGCCGCGCTGATCGGGCTTGGCCTCGCGCAAGCCCAGCCGGGAAAACGCGTCCTCGCCTTGACCGGGGATGGCGAGCAATTGATGGGCCTCGGCGGCATCGCCACCATCGGAGTCGCGCGCCCGCGCAATCTCGACATCGTCGTGATCGACAACCAGCATTTTGGCGAGACCGGGATGCAGGCCAGCCACACCGGGCGCGGCGTCGATCTCACCGCAATCGCCGTGGCTTGCGGCTTTGCCGCTGCCGGAACCGTGCGGAC
Source organism: Bradyrhizobium sp. WSM1253 (assembly GCF_000244935.1). Taxonomy (NCBI): domain Bacteria; kingdom Pseudomonadati; phylum Pseudomonadota; class Alphaproteobacteria; order Hyphomicrobiales; family Nitrobacteraceae; genus Bradyrhizobium; species Bradyrhizobium sp. WSM1253. The sequence goes on along the minus strand of NZ_JH600073.1, from coordinate 2,968,351 downwards.
GATCGAGGAGGTGCAGCGCCTCGCAACCCAAATCGCCGAGCCGGCCGATGGCCCGCGGCTGCTTGTCATCAAGGTTCTGGCGGAAAATCCACCGCGCTCGCTGCCCTCGCGCGATGCTGTCTTTATCAAGAACCGGTTCCGTGCTCATCTCGGCTTCGCGGCGGCCTGAGCCGGGTTTCTCACCCGGCGACAGTCTGCTGTGAAGCAGCTATCCTGGAGTGAGACCATGAAATTATCCGGCAAGGTCGCCGCCATCACCGGCGCGGCGCGCGGTATCGGCAAGGCTTGCGCAAAGCGATTTCTGGATGACGGCGTCAAGGTCGTCATTTCGGACGTCGATGCCGAGGGTTTGGCCGCGACGGCCGCCGAACTCGCGCGGCCGGATGCCTTGCGCACTGTCGTCGGCAATGTCGCCAAGCGTGTCGATGTCGACCAGCTGGTCGCAACGGCTGCAAGAGAGTTCGGCCGGCTCGACATCATGGTCAACAATGCCGGCGTCGCCCGCAACCGGGACCTCCTGGAGATATCCGAAGAAGAATTCGACGAGATCATCGGCATCAACCTGAAGGGCGCCTTCTTCGGCGTGCAGGCGGCGGCCAAGCAGATGATTGCGCAAGGTAGCGGCGGCGGGGTCATCATCAACATGTCGTCGGTCAATGCACTGCTGGCAATCCCGGCACTTGCGACCTACGCCATGTCCAAGGGCGGCATGAAGCAGCTCACCTCGGTTGCTGCCGTCGCACTCGCCCCGCATAACATCCGCGTGGTCGCGGTTGGGCCTGGCACGATTTTGACCGACATGGTGGCATCGTCCATCTACACCTCCGAGGATGCCCGCAAGACCGTGATGTCACGCACGCCGGCCGGCCGTGGCGGCGAGCCGAGCGAGGTGGCCTCTGTCGTCGCGTTTCTTGCGAGCGACGATGCGTCCTACATCACGGGACAGACGATCTATCCGGATGGCGGGCGGCTGATCCTGAACTACACGGTGCCGGTGAAGGAGAAGTAGGACTCGGAAGGTTGTCCCACACTCGCTGTCATCGCCCGGCTTGACCGGGCGATCCAGTACTCCGAGATAGCAGCGACAGGGCCGATGGGCCGCGGCGTACTGGATGCCCCGCCTTCGCGGGGCATGACAGTGGTAGTTGCAGGCAACCTCACTCCGCCGCAACCGTGATCCCGTAACCGAGCCGCTTCGAGATCCCGCCGGCGCAGTCGCGTAGCGCGTGGGCGATCGCGCTGTCCCAGCGGGCATCGAACGTGCCTTCCGGCCCCATCGCGGTGATCACCAGTGCGACATGGCCGGAATGGTCGAACACCGGCGCGGCGAACGCATTGACGCCGGGCAGGGGGTCGCCGAGCGCGCGGGCGAGGCCGTGCTTGCGCACTTCGGTGAGCATGTCGGCGAGCTTCGCGCCTTTCACAGCGCGCTTCGGATTATAGCCGACGCCGTGACGATCGAGGCCGCTTTCGAGTGCGGCGTCGATGGTTTTCTCCGGCAGGAAGGCGGCAAAGGCGCGGCCGGTCGCGGTCTCCAGCAGGGCCATCACCGAGCCGGCCCGCATCACGATGTGCACGGGCTGGCCGGGTTCTTCGAGCTGCACCACGGTCGGGCCATGCGTGCCCCAGACCGCCAGCGAGACCGCGTGCCCAATCTGGCTCGCAAGCGCCGCGATCTTCGGTCCGGCGATACGCACGCCGGAGAGGCGGCGCAGGCTGATCAGGCCGAGCTCCAGCGCCAGCGCGCCGATCTCGTAGCGGCCGGTGGTCTCGTCCTGCTCGATCAGGCCGATGCGGGAGAAGCTGGCGAGATAGGGATGCGCCTTGGCCGGCGTCATGCCGGCCTCGCGCGCGAGATCGCGCAGCATCATCGGCCCGCCGCTTCTCGCAAGCGCGCGGAGCAATTCTCCGCCGACCTCGATCGACTGGATGCCGCGGCTCTCTCTCTTCATGCGCCTCCTGGCGTGGCTTATGCCGCGTTGCGCTTGGCGGCGCTGTCGGCGAGATGACGGCCGGCAATGTAGCCGAAGGTCAGCGCCGGCCCAAGCGTGATGCCGGCACCGGGATAATTGCCGCCCATGATGCTCGCCATGTCGTTGCCGGCGGCATAGAGCCCCGGAATGACCCGTCCTTCTGCATCCAGCGCCCGCGCGTTCTCGTCGGTGACGATGCCGGCATAGGTGCCGAGATCGCCGACCACCATCTTGATGGCGTAGAACGGACCGTTCTCGATGGGCGCGACGCACGGGTTCGGGCCGTGCAGCGCATCGCCCTGGTAGCGGTTATAGGCCTTTGAGCCCTTGCCGAAGGCCGCATCATGCCCCTGTGGTGCGGTCGCATTGAACTGCTTGACGGTCTCGACGAACGCCATGCTGTCGATGCCCGCCTTTGCCGCGAGCGCCTCCAGCGTCTCGCCGCGCATGAGATAGCCGGTCTTGAGGTGATGACCTAGCGGCATCGGGAATGGCGGCACGCAGCCGAGGCCGTACTTCCGAAGCGTCTGGTGATCGCAGACGAGATAGGCCGCGATCTCCTCGCCGGGCTTCGCAGCCTTCACCATGGCCTGGACGAAGTCGTGATAGGAATTGCCCTCGTTGGCAAAGCGCTTGCCGTCACGCATCACCGCGATCACGCCGGGTTTGGCGCGGTCGATGAAATGCGGCATCACACCGCTTGAGCCGTCCTTGCGCTTGGTGACCGAGACCGGGACCCAGGCTGCCGCGTTCGGCAGCCGGTCCTCGACATGTCCGCCGGCGCTTTCCGCAAGGCGCAGGCCGTCGCCGGTATTGCCGGTCGGTCCCGGCGAAAAATGCTCGTTCCCAGTCGGCGCGTGCGGGAACAGCTTTTTGCGCCGTTCGACATCATGCGGGAAACCGCCGCAGGCGAGCACGACGCCTTGTCTGGCACGAATGCGGACGTCGCGTCCCTCGCGGGCGACGATGGCGCCGGTGACAGTGCCGTTCTCGACCCTCAGCTCGCGTACCGGCGCGGACAGCCACATCGGAATCTTCAAATCCTGTGCGGATTTCGCGAGGCGCCCGGCCAATGCGTTGCCGTTGGTCAGCGTCATGCCGCGGCCATAGCGCAGCACGTCCATCAGATGCCGCGACAGGCGCTTTGCGACATAGACCGCCGAATTCAGCGACTTCGTCGCACGCATGAAATGGACGATGTCCTTGCCGGATCCGAGCATCATGCCGAATACGGTGAGCTCGGGCAGGGGCGTGCCAAGGGTTTTGATCTGGTCGCCGAGCTCGCGGCCGTCGAACGGGCGTGCCACCATCGAACGACCACCCTGGGTGCCGCCGGGCGCCTCGGCGTGATAATCCGGGAATACCAGCGGCATGTCGAAACGGAGCGCCGTCTTGTTGGTGAAAAAATCGACCGCCTCGGGCCCGGCGCTCAGGAATGCATCGACGCGCGCGGCGTCAAAGTTGTTGCCGGCTTCGTGCCGCAGATAGGTGCGGGCCTGCTCAGGCGTCTCCTCGATGCCATAGGCTTTTGCCAGCGACGTCCCGGGAATCCACAACCAGCCGCCGGAGCGAGCGGTGGTGCCGCCGAAGCGCGGCTCCTTTTCGACGATCAGGACGTCGAGGCCGCGATAGCGCGCGGTGATCGCGGCCGACATGCCGGAGCAGCCCGATCCAGCCACGAGCACATCGCACTCGTAACTCTCAATTGCGTTGCGCTCGTTGCCGGTCATGCAGGCCTCACTTCTTGAGCAGCGGACATTTGGACTCGGAGACCGGGCGGAAGGCGTCCTCGCCCTTCACCGTCTTGATGATCTCAAGGTAATCCCACGGTTCTTTGGACTGCTCGGGTGTTTTCACCTTGGCGAGATACATGTCGCGAATGACGCGGCCGTCCTCGCGCAAGCGTCCGCCATGAACAAATGTATCCTCGATTGGCAGCTCGCGCATCTTGGCCATCGCCTTGGCGGGATCATCGGTGCCGGCGGCCTTGATGGCCTTGAGATAATGCAGCACCGAGCCGTAAACGCCGGTCTGGATCATGGTCGGCATCACCTTGGTGCGCTCGTAGAATTTCCGCGACCAAGCGCGGGTCGCCTCGTCCATGTTCCAGTACGACGCCGTGGTCATGTAGGTGCCCTGCGCGGCCTTGAGGCCGACCGCATGCACGTCGGTGTCGAACATCAGGAGGCCGACCAGCTTCTGACCACCCTGGACCAGGCCGAACTCGCCGGATTGTTTGATGGCATTGTCGGTGTCCTGGCCGGCATTCGCGAACGCGACGACCTCGGCTTTCGAGCTCTGCGCCTGCAGCGCGAAAGAGGAGAAATCGGCGGTGTTGGTCGGGTGCTTCACGCCGCCCAAGACCTTGCCGCCCATCTCGTTGATGAAGCGCGTGGCGTCCTTCTCGAGCTGCTGGCCGAAGGCGTAGTCGGCGGTGATGAAGTACCAGGATTTGCCGCCTTCCTTGATCACGGCGGAGGCCGTCACCTTCGACAGCGCGTAGGTATCATAGGTGAAGTGCACGGTGTTCGGGCTGCAAAGCTCGTCGGTCAACGAACTCGCGCCGGGGCCTGACAGCAGCGCGATCTTGTTGCGCTCGCGCACCATGTTGTGGACGGCGATCGCGATGCCGGAATTGGGAATGTCGACGACGGCATCGACCTTGCCGTTGTCGAACCAGCCGCGCACGATCTGCACGCCGACGTCGGTCTTCATCTGATGGTAGACGCTAATGATCTCGATCGGCTTGCCGAGCACGGTGGGCCCGAACTCCTCCACCGCCATTTTCGCGGCCTCCACGGAGCCTGGCCCGCTGTTGTCGCGGCCCCAGCTCGACAGATCCGTCAGCACGCCGATCCGCACAGCGTCGTCGGAGATTTGCGCGTTCGCAACGGTGGTTATGGCAGCCGAAGTCATGGCCCCGAGCATAGCGCAGGCCAAAAGCCCTCTCATCGTCGTTCCCTCTCGTTTATGGGCCGCTTGGCGCGGCCGGTTATTGTGAGAGCAAGTTAGATAATGTTAAATAAGTTTGTCAATGGCGAATAAAGGGATGCAGGTTCCGTGAAGGCCGCGAAGAGGTTGCGGAGCGGCGCACGCGACTGTTTCAACAACGTCATTGCGAGCGAAGCGAAGCAATCCAGGTTCTTTCCGCGGCGGGATTCTGGATTGCTTCGTCGCAAGGGCTCCTCGCAATGACGGTGCTGAAGCAGTAGCGCGCAATTGTCACCCACTGTGATCCTCGTCGACGATTATGCCCGGACAAGTTGCAACCGCCATCGCGATTGGCCATGATGGCGCCCAGGAATCTTGGGGCGCGGCAATGACGGCAGCATCGGGGGTCTCCACTGCGGCGGAGAAATCGACGACGGCGCATGTGGTGTGGGCGAGCGCGCTCGGCACGGCTATCGAGTGGTACGACTTCCTGATCTACGGCACGGCCGCCGCACTCGTCTTCAACAAGCTGTTCTTCCCGAGCTTCGATCCCTTCGTCGGCACGCTGGCGGCGTTCTCGACCTATGCGGTCGGCTTTGTCGCGCGGCCGATTGGCGGTGCCATCATCGGGCATTATGGTGACCGGGTCGGCCGCAAGAAGATGCTGGTCGCGACCATGATCGCGATGGGACTGGGCACGTTCCTGATCGGTTGCCTGCCAACCTACAGTCAGATCGGCGTCTGGGCGCCGATCTTCCTGGTCATTTTGCGCTTCGTCCAGGGCATCGGGCTCGGTGGCGAGTGGAGCGGGGCGGTGGTCATGGTGGCCGAGCACGCCGGCAACCGCCGCGGCTTCTACGGCAGTCTGGTGCAGATCGGCTTCCCCGTTGGCGTCGCCGCGTCCACCGGCATTTTCGGTCTGATGACGCAGCTGCCCGAAGCGGACTTCTTGAGCTGGGGCTGGCGCGTGCCGTTTCTGATCAGCATCCTGCTCGTCGGCGTCGGCTTCATCGTAAGGCTGAAACTCGCGGAGACACCACATTTCAAGGAGGTGCTCGAGCGCAAGGAGGTGCTGGCGCAGCCGGCGCTGGAAGTCCTGCGCCGCGACTGGCGCAGCTTCCTGCTCGCGATCGGCATCACGGTGTCCGAAGTCGGGCTTGCTTATCTCCTCACTGTTTTCACCGTGGTCTATGCCACGACGCAGCTCGGCCTGCCGCGGCAGGTGATCCTCAATGCGGTGGTCTATGCCGCGCTCGTCGAGCTCGCGACGTTGCCCCTCGCAGGCTGGCTGTCCGACATCTTCGGCCGCAAGGCGCTGTATCTCGCCGGCGGTGTGTTCTCGGTGGCGCTGGCGTTTCCGTTGTTCTGGTTCCTCGACACCAGGGAGCCGGCGCTGATCACGCTCGCGCTCGTCGTCACGATGACACTGACGCATGCGCTGCTGTTCGGGCCGAAGGCGGCCTTCATGCCGGAGCTGTTCCGCACCCAGGTGCGCTACAGCGGCGCATCGCTGGGAGCCAACGTCGCCGCGGCGCTCAGCGGCGGCTTTTCGCCGCTGATTGCGACGGCACTGCTGGCATGGGCCGGTTCTTATTGGGCCGTGTCGGTCTACATCATCGCCCTGTCGATCGTCACCATCATCGCCACACTGATGGCGCCGGAGACGGCGCGGGACCAGCTCAGGTCCTGAGGGCCGCCTTCATCACGTCTGCCGCGCGAACGGGCCCGCACGTTCGAAGCCATCGTTTTGTATGCACGTCTTGACGCCTTCTTATGCGCGCTGCCAAAAGCCGGTGCAGCGGGGCGAACCATTAGCCGCGTTTATGCAGCGAATTTTTACTTCCAATTTTACTTCACAACATCCCGCCCATAGCCTCCTGCGCAATTGGTCACATCCGCAGCCGGTCAATGGCGACCGGTGCGCAGCGTTCATCGTAGCCAACGAGGGTTGCCATGCTTGACAGGGACAAGGGGACATCCACTGCCAATCCGGCGGGGACGAGCGACAGGTCTGCGAAAAAGCTGAGCCGACGCACGCTGTTGAAGGGCGCTGCGGCGGTGGCCGGCGCTGCCGCAGGATCGGACGCGATCCGCGGCTTCCCGACCATCTGGGCGCAGGAGATCAAGGATATCGAGCTGCGCCATGTCGGCGTGTCCTATTCGGTGGTGAAGGCGATCGGCGACCAGGCCGCCAAGGATCTCGGCTTCAAGGTGACGATGCAGAACCTCGACACCTCCGCTGCCATCAACCGCTTCATAAGCCAGCCTAATACGGTCGATATCGCCGATCTCGAGGGCTGGCAGGCCAAGCTCGCCGCCAAGCGCGGCGTGATCCAGGGCATCGAGGTCAAGAAGATCAAGGAGTTCGACAACATCCTGCCGATCTTCACCAAGGGGGAGATCGACGGTCACAAGATCCCGCGCCAGGGCATCTCGCCCTACGAGGCCATGTATATCGCCAAGCCCGATTCGACCGATCTGAACGACGGCGTGACCGAATGGGCGACCTTCCTGCCGCAGGTCTACAACGCCGACTCCATCGGTTACCGCCCCGACCTCGTCGGCCATGAAGTCACGGAATGGAAGGATCTGATCGATCCGAAATTCAAAGGCAAGGCCGCGATCCTCGACGTGCCCGCGATCGGCATCATGGACGCCGCGCTCTGCTTCGAAAGCGCCGGGCTGATCAAGTACGGCAACAAGGGCAACATGACCAAGGAGGAGATCGACTTCACCTGCAACAAGCTGATCGAGCTCAAGAAGCAGGGCCAGTTCCGCGCGACCTGGACTACCTTCGACCAGTCGGTGCAGCTGATGGCGGCGGGCGAAGTGGTCATCCAGTCGATGTGGTCGCCGGCGGTTGCCGCGGTGCGCGTGAAAGAAATCCCCTGCGTCTACGCGCCGGTCAACATCAAGAACGGCAAGGAAGGCTATCGCGGCTGGTGCAACGGCATGGGCCTGATGAAGCATCTCTCCGGCAAGAAGCTGGACGCGGCCTACGAATATCTCAACTGGTATCTGTCGGGCTGGCAGGGCGGTTTCGTCGCGCGCTACGGCTATTACAGCCCGGTGCCTTCGACTGCGAAGAAATTCCTCACGCCGGCCGAATGGGCGTTCTGGTACGAGGGCCAGCCCGCGCCGGAGGTGGTCAACGATCCCTATGGCGTTGCGATGGAGAAGGCGGGCACCAAGCGCGACGGCGGTTCGTTCCTCGACCGCGTCAAGAACATCTCCTGCTGGAATACGCTGATGGACGAAGCCGCCTACATGAACAAGCGCTGGAACGACTTCAAGGTGGCCTGAAGCCTGCTTTTCCTGACGTGAACGAAGCGCCGGCGTGGCGATGCGCCGGTGCCAAATGACCGAGTTCGAGGCATTTGCCGACATGCAGCCAAGCCTTAGTCCAGCTCTTAGTCCAGCTCAAACCTCACCACGCGCAAATCTCGCCGGCTGGCTCTACGTGTCTCCGCTCGTGCTGGTGCTCGTGCCGTTCTTCGTGGCGCCGATCCTGGTCGTGCTGGCTGCGAGCTTCTTCGCCACCGACGGCTTTGGCGGGCTGACGCCGGGCTTCACGCTCGCAAGCTATGTCGAGGTGCTGCATTCGGCGCTGACGCTGAAGCTGTATCTCGCGACCATCAAATTCACGGTGCTGACCTGGATCTTCACACTGATCATCGGCTTCTTCGTCGCCTACTTCCTGGTTTTCCACGTCCGCAACCAGTTGCTGGCGATTGGCCTGTTCCTGCTCTGCACGGTGCCGTTCTGGACCTCGAACATCATCCGGATGATTTCCTGGATTCCGCTGCTCGGCAAGGAAGGCCTGATCAACCAGGCGCTGCTGGGGCTTGGCGTGATCCGCCAGCCGTTGGAAGTGCTGCTGTTCTCGGACCTGGCGGTCGTCATCGCCTATGTCCACCAGCTCACCATTTTCATGATTGTGCCGATCTTCAATTCCATGGCGCGGATCGACAAGAAGCTGATCGAGGCCGCGATCGATGCAGGCGCCAGCCGTTTCGACATCATGCGCCTGATCGTGGTGCCGATGTCCAAGAGCGGCATCGCCCTCGGCACCATCTTCGTCGTCTCGATCGTGATGGGCGATTTCTTCGTGGTCAAGGTGATGTCCGGCGGCGGCTCGGCTTCGGTGGTGAGCGCGTTCTACGAGGACGTCGGCGTGCTGCAATATCCGAGCGCGGCGGCCAGCGCAGTGTTGCTGACGCTGGTGCTGGTCGCGATCGTCTCGCTGATCCTGCGCACCGTCGACATCAGGCAGGAGATCACGCGATGAGCGCGGTTCTCGCCGACATGTCCAAAACCGATGTGTCAAAGACGATCGCGCCGGCGACAAAGGCGATTGCGCCGAGCAAGGGCGGCCGGCCGTGGACGTTCTACGTCCTGGCAACGCTGTTTGCGTTCTATGTGATCGCGCTCTACGGCCCGATGTTCTGCATCTACGTCCTGTCGTTCCAGGACATCCGCGGCGGCCTCGTGTTCCCGATGAAGGGCACTTCGCTGCACTGGTTCGTCGATCTCTTCACCCAGGTGCGGACCGGTGACGTCAAGGGCTCGTTCGACCGCTCGATCAAGCTCGCCGTCATTGTCACTGTTATCACGGTGGTGGTCTCGTTCCTCGCCGGGCTCGGTTTTCGCAAGCGCTTTCGCGGCGACACCGTCGTGTTCTACATGATGATCGGCAGCCTGGTCGCGCCGGGTCTCGTGCTCGGCCTCGGCACCGGTCTGTTGTTCCAGGCGCTCGGGCTCAATGCGAGCTGGTACACCTCGGCGCTCGGCGCGCAACTGTCCTGGACGCTGCCGTTCGGCGTGCTCGTGATGTTCGCGGTGATGTCGCGCTTCAACCATGTCTGGGAGGAGGCGGCCTACGACCTCGGCGCCAGCCGCTGGCAATCGATCCGGCTGGTGATGATTCCGGTGCTGGCGCCCGGCCTCGTCGCGGTCGCGCTGTTCGGCTTCACGCTCTCCTACGACGAGTTTGCGCGCAGCCTCCAGACCGCGGGCTCACTGAACACGCTGCCGCTGGAGATCTGGAGCATGACGCTGAACGTCACGTCCCCCTCACTCTATGCGCTCGGGACGGTGACGACGATCGTCTCCTTCATCGTGATCGGCGCAAGCCTGGGCAGCATCGTGCTGATCCAGAAAAAGCGCGGCAGCAGCACAAAGGGTTGAGCTCGGAATGAAGAGCGATCGCGGCGATATCGAACTGGCGGGCGTCTGCAAGAGCTTTGACGGCGTCACCAATGTGGTGGACGGTGTCAATCTCAAGATCGCCGACGGCGCCTATTGCTGCTTCATCGGTCCCTCCGGCTGCGGCAAGACCACGATTTTGCGCATGATCGCCGGCCACGAGGACCCGACCGCCGGCGAGATCGTGATCGGCGGGCAGAACGTCGTCGGTCTTGCGCCGGTGCAGCGGCGCACCGCGATGATGTTCCAGTCCTACGCGCTGTTCCCGCATCTCACCGTGCGCGACAACATCGCGTTCGCCTTGCGCGTGCGCGGCATGTCGAAGGCTGATCGCCTGCGCGCTGCGGATGCCATGATCGAGAAGGTGCGGCTGACGCAATTCGCCGACCGCCTGCCGGCGCAGCTCTCCGGCGGCCAGCAGCAGCGTGTGGCGCTGGCGCGCGCCGCGATCACCGAGCCGAGGGTACTCTTGCTCGACGAACCGCTGTCCGCCCTGGACGAGCAGCTCCGCGTGCAGATGCGCCAGGAGCTCAGGCGGATGCAGCAGGAGCTCGGTATCACCTTCATCCACGTCACCCATACCCAGCTCGAGGCGATCGCGCTCGCCGATCTGGTGGTGGTGATGGAGCAGGGCAGGATCAAGCAGGCGGGCGCGGCCCGCGACGTCTATGCCCATCCGCACGATCGTTACGTCGCTGAGTTCATGGGCGGGCAGAACGTGCTGTCGGGGCGGGTCGAGAAGGTCAACGGTTCGACCTTTACGCTCGCGCAGGCCGCGCCTGATGGCATCGAGGTCCCGCTTCAGGCGCGGTCCACGGTGAGCGTCGGTGACAAGATCGATATCGCCGTGCGCCGCGACGATGTCGCGCTGGTCCGGCCGGGCAGGGAACTACCGCCGGGCTGCACCACGTTGCTGCCGAGTCGTGTGCTCGCGATCGAATACCAGGGCTATTTCGTCAAGGTCATGCTGGACACCGTGCCGGACGACGCGTTCGTCGCCTACGTGCCGGAAAAGACTTTCTTCGCGGATCCGTTCACCGTCGGCGACGTCGTGATGGCCACATGGGCCACCGGCAGCGCGCTTCCACTCGCCTAAAGACCCGTCGCGCACAGGAGTATGATCGTGCAGATATCCTTCACACTCAACGGACGGCCAACCACTGTCGATGTCGAACCGGCGATGCTAGTCGTCGAGCTGCTGCGCGAGCGGCTCAACCTCACCGGTACCCATATCGGCTGCGACACCAGCCAGTGCGGCGCCTGCGTGGTGCACCTCGACGGCCTGCCGGTGAAGAGCTGCACACTGCTCGCGCCCGCGCTCGACGGCGCGACGCTCCTCACTATCGAGGGGCTTCATGGAGCGCCCGGTTCGAACCAGCTGCATCCGATGCAGGAAGCGTTTCGCGAGCATCACGGCCTGCAATGCGGCTTTTGCACGCCCGGTATGCTGATGACAGCGGTGGCGCTCGCGACCGAGAAGCCGGACCTGACGGAAGCCGACGTCCGTCACGGCCTCGAAGGCAATATCTGCCGCTGCACCGGCTATCAGAACATCGTCGTCTCGGTCATGGCTGGCGCTGCCGCCATGAACACCGCGAGGGGAGAGTGACCATGGGCAATGTGATCGGGATCGGCGCTTCACCCAAACGGAAAGAGGACCAGCGCTTCCTCACCGGCCGCGGCAATTACGTCTCCGACATCAAGCGTCCCGGTATGACGGCGGGTGTGTTCGTGCGCTCGCCGCACGGACACGCGATCGTGCGCGGCATCGACAAGAGTGCGGCGCTCGCATCGCCCGGCGTCATCGCGGTCCTGACCGGCGAGGATGCCGCCGCCGACAAGCTGGGCTCGCTGCCCTGCGGCTGGGGTATCTCGGATGCCAAGGGCGTGCCGATGAAGGAGCCGCCATTCCCGATGCTGGCGCAGGGCAAGGTGCGCTTCGTCGGCGACATGGTGGCCTTCGTCGTCGCGGAGACGCCGGCGCAGGCCAGCGCTGCAGCCGAGCTGCTGACGGTCGACTACGAGGTGCTGCCCTCGGTGGTCGGCGTGCTCGAAGCGGTGCGGCCCGGCGCGCCGCAACTGTTCGACGACGTGCCGAACAACCTCTGTTGCGATTGGGAGCTCGGCGACAAGGCCGCGGTCGAGACCGCGTTCCGGAAAGCGGCGCATGTCGCAAAGCTCAGTCTCGTCAACAACAGGCTGATCGGCAACCCGATGGAGCCGCGCGCGGCGATCGCCGAATACGAGCCCGGCACGGATCGCTTCACGTTGTGGACCACCAGCCAGTTCCCGCACGTCGTGCGCTTTCTGATGGGCGCGCTGGTGCTGAACATCCCGCAGCACAAATTGCGCGTGGTCGCGCCCGATGTCGGCGGCGGCTTTGGCGTCAAGCAGTTTCACTACGGCGAGGAGGCCGTGATCACCTGGGCCGCCAAGCGCGTAATGCGGCCGATCAAATGGGTTGCGAGCCGCTCCGAAGGCTACGTCTCCGATCGCCACGGCCGCGATCACGTCACCGAGGCCGAACTCGCGCTGGACGAGACCGGGAAGTTTCTGGCCTTCCGTGTCAACACGCTCGCCAATATGGGCGGCTATCTCTCGACCTTCGGGCCGAACATCCCGACCAATCTCTACGGGCCGCTGCTCGGCGGCGTCTACACCACGCCAGCAATCTACTGCAACGTGAAGGTGGTGTTCACCAACACCGTTCCGGTCGACGCCTATCGCGGCGCCGGCCGTCCCGAGGCGACCTTCGTGCTGGAGCGAATCGTCGACGTCGCAGCCAGCGAGATGGGGATCGACCGCGTCGAGATTCGCCGACGCAACATGATTCCGAAGGAGGCCTACCCGTATCAGACGCCGGTGCTGGTGCAATACGATTCCGGCGATCCGATGGGGTGTCTCGACGGCGCCCTTGTCGCGGCCGACGTCAAGAACTTCGGTATCCGCAAGGCGGAGTCGGCGCGCAGGGGCAAATTCCGCGGGCTCGGCTACTCGACCTATGTCGAGGCCTGCGGCCTCGCACCGTCGCGCTTCGCGGGACGATTGGGCGCGCGCGGCGGGCTCTATGAGAGCGCCACGGTGCGGGTGCATCCGACCGGCCAGGTCACGGTCATGATCGGCACCCACAATCACGGCCAGGGCCACGAGACGACGTTCGCGCAGATCGTCTCGGAAAAGCTCGGCGTCGCGTTTGACAACGTCGACATCGTGTTTGGCGATACCGATCGCGTGCAGTTCGGCATGGGTACCTATGGCTCGCGTTCGCTGGTGGTTGGCGGCGCGGCGCTGTCGAAGGCGACCGACAAGGTGGTCGCGAAAGGCAAGAAGATCGCGGCGCATCTGCTTGAAGCGGCCGAGATGGACATCCAGTTCGAGGCCGGAAAATTCTCGGTCGCAGGCACCGACCGCATGAAGACGTTCGAGGAGATCGCGGGCGCCGCTTACGTGCCGCACGACTATCCGCTCGAAGTGCTGGAGCCGGGACTGGAAGAGCAGGCTTATTATGATCCCGTCAACTTCACCTATCCCGGCGGCTGCCACATCGCCGAGGTCGAGATCGACCCGGAAACCGGCACGGTGACGCTGGTCAATTACACCGCGGTGGACGACGTCGGCACGGTCATCAACCCGATGATCGTCGAGGGCCAGTTGCACGGCGGCATCGTGCAGGGCGTCGGTCAGGCGCTGTACGAGAACGCGGTCTATGACGAGGGCTCGGGCCAGCTGCTATCGGGCTCGCTGATGGACTACTGCATGCCGCGCGCCGACCATATGCCGATGATGAACATCTCGACCCATTCGACGCTGTGCACGCACACGCCGATGGGCGTGAAGGGTTGCGGCGAGGTCGGCACCATCGGTTCGCCGGCTGCGGTCATCAATGCGGTGGTCGATGCGCTGTCGCATCTCGGCGTCGCCCATGTCGACATGCCGGCGACGCCGAACCGGATTTGGCGCCTGCTTCAGAATGCATCGCTGCCGGTCGCTGCGGAATAGGGAGGACAATCATGAAACCGTTTGCCTATCACCAGCCGGACCGGATTCCCGACGCTGCCAAACTGCTCACATCGATCGAGGACAGCAAGCTCGTCGCCGGCGGCATGACGCTGATCCCGACGCTGAAGCAGCGGCTGGCGAGCCCGCCTGCCTTGATCGACCTGTCGAAGCTCGGGAATCTGAAGGGCATCACCGACGGCGGCGCCACCATCACCATCGGTGCGATGACGCCACACGCGGTGGTGGCCGCCTCGAAGCTGGTGCAGGGAAAGATTCCCGGTCTCGCCGCGCTGGCGTCGATGATCGGCGATCCCGCCGTGCGCATCCGCGGCACGATCGGCGGTTCGGTCGCGAACAACGATCCGGCGGCCGATTACCCGGCAGGTGTGCTGGGCCTTGGCGCGACCGTCGTCACCAGCACGCGCGAGATCGCGGCCGACGGGTTCTTCCGCGGCCTGTTCGAGACCGCGCTCGAACCTGGCGAGATCATCACCGCGATCCGCTTTCCCGCACCGCTCAAGGCGGGCTACGCCAAGTTCAAGGCGCCGGCGTCGCGCTATGCGCTGGTCGGCGTGTTCGTGGCGAAATTCGCCGATGGCGTTCGCGTGGCCGTGACCGGAGCGGGCTCCGGCGTATTCCGCGTTCCCCCGATGGAAGAAGCGCTGTCTCGAAGTTTCGATCCGTCCGCGATCGCGGCGATCAAGATCGACACCGAGGGCCTCACTTCGGACATCCATGCCGAAGCCGACTACCGTGCGCATCTCGTCACGGTCATGGCCAAGCGCGCCGTCGACGCGGCGCTCAGCTAGCTCTTTTAGGGTTGATGATGACTGATGGTTCCGGCCGAACGGCCGTCCCGCCGGCGCCGACTGGTCTTGGCTCGCTTTCCGCAGCCGAGATCCTGGCCGGCTACCGGCGCAAGGCGTTCACTCCGCGCGATGTCGTCGACGACACCATTGCCGCGCTGGAGGCGACGAACGAGGCCTGCAACGCGGTGGTGACGCCGATGTACGAGCAGGCGAGAGCGGAGGCCGATCGTCTCACCAGGGAAATGCGTGCCGGCGAGGCCAAGGGGCCGCTCGCCGGTATACCTGTGACGATCAAGGACCTGGTCTTTGTCGCAGGCGTGCCGGCCTATGGCGGCTCGCCGATGAACAAGGCATTCGTGCCCGATGTCGACGCGGCCGTTGTCTTGGCGCTGAAGGAGGCGGGTGCAATCGTCACCTGCAAGACCACGACCTGCGAGTCCGGTTACAAGTTGACGGCGGACAGCCCGGTCACCGGCACCACGCGCAATCCCTGGAACCCCGGTCGCACCAGTGGCGGATCGAGCGGCGGCGCGGCGGCGGGCGTTGCCGCCGGCTGCGGTCCGATCGCGATCGGAACGGACGGCGTGGGCTCGATCCGCGTGCCTTCGTCTTTTTGCGGAGTGTTCGGCCTCAAGCCGACCTTTGGCCTGGTGCCGCGTTCACCCGGCTTCTCGCCACCGTCCTGGGGCTCGCTCGCGCATACCGGGCCGATCACGCGCACGGTCGCGGATGCCGCGCTGACGCTGGAGATCATCGCCGGCTACGATCTGCGCGATCCCGCGAGCCTGCCGGTGGCGGCGCGGCGGTTCGATACGAAGGCCGCGCCGTTGAACGGCATTCGTATCGGCGCCAGCGTCGATCTCGGCTACGCCGCTGTCAGCCCCGATGTGCGCGCGGCGTTCGGCAAGGCGTTGGCCATTCTCGATGCCTGCGGCGCGCAGGTCACCATGGATGGTCCGGGCCTCGATCCCGGCATCCTCGAGCACACGCTGAAGCCGATCGCCTTTACCGAACAGGCGGCGGCTGTCGCGAGCAAGACCACGGCCGATCTCGCCAGCTCCGAAGCAGATTATCTTGACGTCATCAGTGCCGGCCGGCGCTACAGCGGCACGGACTATATCGAAGCGGGGTATCGCCGCGGCCAGGCTCGCAGCGGCTTCCTGAAGCTTTTCGAGCGCGTCGATGCGCTGGTGACGCCGACCGTCGCGGTGACTGCGTTCGAGGCCGGCCGTCTCGGCGTCGAGACGATCGACGGCGGCAAGGTCGATCCGCATCTCGGCTGGTCGCCCTTCACCTGGCCGATCAACCTCGCCGGCCTACCGGCCGCGACGCTGCCCTGCGGCTTCGATCGCGAGGGAATGCCGATCGGCTTGCAGATCGTCGCTGCCTGGCTCGACGAGCCCACGATCTTCCGCATCGCCGCTGCGTTCGAAGCGGCGCAGCCCTGGGCAGCGTTCTGGCCGTCACTGGCGCTCCGCGAAAAGCCGGCGCGCGCGAAGGCATGAAGCTCAGGACAGCTCGATCGGATCGCCGCGGCCGCTGAGCTCCTCGTCGAGGCGCAGATAGTGCGCGAGATAATCGTGCAAGGCGGTTGCCGCCTTCGAGGTCGCGCCGCTCGACTTGTAGAGCAGCAGCTCGATCTTCGGCAGCGGCGGCAGGCCCTCGTTCGGGCCGATCTCGCGCATCGCCGGGACCAGCGCGCTGCGGCCGAGTACGGTCACGGCCATGCCGGCGAAGGCCGCCGCCTGAAGGCCGCCGACGCTTTCGCTGACGCAGGCGATGCGCCAGCGCAAATTCGCGCGCTCCAGCGTCTCGATCGCGTAGTCGCGATAGATGTTGCCGGGCGGCAGCAACGCCAGCGGAATGGGCCGCTCCTGGTGCGCGGTGGACTGCTCGCCGGTCATCCAGACCAGTTGCTCGCGCCGTACCACCTGGCCGCCCGTAAAATCATTCATGCGGGTGACGAGCGCGATGTCGACATCGCCGCGCTTGACGAGGCCCACCAGCGGCGTCGAGAGCGCGCAATTGAGCTCGACCTGGACGCGCGGGAAGGATTTTCGGAACACGCTGAGGATCTGCGGCAGCATGAAGGCGGCATAGAGGTCGGGCGTGCCGAGTACGACCTGACCCTCGATCTCCTGCGACGCCAGCTGCGAAATCAACTCGTCATGCAACCGCAGGATGGATTTGGCGTAGGTGAGAACCGTGGTGCCGTCCTCACTCAGCGTCAGCCGGCGGCCGGCATGCTCGAACAATTGTTTCCCGGTGAGCTCCTCCAGCCGCTGCAATTGCAGGGTGATCGCCGGCTGGGTGCGGCCCAGCCGCCGCGCGGTCTCGGTAATGCTGCCGGTCTCGACCACGGAGATCAGCGACCGGAGCATGCGGATATCGAGGCTGATGAGGTTCATGCGGCATCCATGTCGCCCAGAATTTATGCAAGTTCCATGCTAGTGGCGAAAGGGAGCCGGTTTGGAAGGCGCGGCTGCAGGTGGCCTGTTCTCGTCGATCAGAGGACGTGCCGGTGCAGCATTGGTGGCATACTGAATATTGATTATCAGGCGGGTCGGCGCGCATGATGCGCCCAACGAACATAAAAAGGGAGCACAAAACATGAAAGAGATCTCACCAACGCGACGAGAGCTGCTCGCAATTGCCGCGGCCGCAGGTGCTGTCTCGATCGCGGAAGTTGCGCCGGCTGCGGCGCAGACCGGGCCGAAGCCGATCTTTCCAGTGCCGATGGTCACCATCCCGATCGTCGGCGAAACCCAGGTGTTCCAGGTCCGACGCATCTACTGCATCGGGCGCAACTACGCGGCGCATGCGATCGAGCGCGGCTCGGACCCGAACCGCGAGCCGCCGTTCTTCTTCCAGAAGCCGACCGACGCGATCCAGAACGTCGCTGTGGGCGAGGTCGCCGATCATCCCTATCCGTCGCTGACCAAGAACTATCACCACGAGGTCGAGCTGGTCGCCGCGTTGAAATCCGGCGGCAGCAACATCCCGGCCGAGAAGGCGCTCGACCATGTCTATGGTTATGCGCTCGGCCTCGACATGACCCGGCGCGATCTCCAGAACGGCATGGCCGCGGAGAAGAAGCCGTGGGAGATCGGCAAGAGCTTTGACCACGCCGCGGTGATCGGTCCGATCCACCCGGCCAGCAAGACCGGCCATTTCGACAAGGGTGCCATCTCGCTCGCGATCAACGGCACAGTGAAGCAGAGCTCGGATCTCAGCAAGATGATCTGGAGTGTGGCCGAGCAGATCGCAAAGCTGTCGGAAGCGTTCGAGCTCAAGGCCGGCGACATCATCTATTCCGGCACGCCCGAGAATGTCGGTCCGGTCGTGAAGGGCGACGTGCTGTTGTGCAAGCTCGACGGCTTGCCGGACATGTCGATCAAGATCGTCTGATCTTGGCCTCTCCCCGCGTGCGGGGAGAGGCCGGAATTTGCGCGAGCAAATTCCGGGTGAGGGGGACTCTCCGCGAGTT
The DNA here is from genome assembly GCF_000244935.1 of Bradyrhizobium sp. WSM1253. Classification (NCBI taxonomy): domain Bacteria; kingdom Pseudomonadati; phylum Pseudomonadota; class Alphaproteobacteria; order Hyphomicrobiales; family Nitrobacteraceae; genus Bradyrhizobium; species Bradyrhizobium sp. WSM1253. Next base: position 2,949,947 of record NZ_JH600073.1, on the reverse strand, counting down.
CAGTTTATTCCGTTCCTGATCTAGCTCTGGCCGAGAATCTTCATCGCAGCACGAAGATGCGGCTTGTCGATCATCTGGCCGTCGAGGCGCAGCGTGCCGGAGTTCGGATTGCTCGCGAATGCTGCGATCACCTTCTCGGCCCAATTGCGCTCGGCCTCGGTCGGCTCGAACGCCGCGTTGACCACGTCGACGTGCTTGGGATGGATCAGCGCTTTCGCCGAAAAACCGTCACGCCGCGCCGCGCGCGTTTCTTGTTCGAGCCCCGCCAGATTGTCGATGTCGGTGTAGACGGTGTCGATCGGCGCGACCTCGGCCGCGGCGGCCGCCATCAGGCAGAGATCGCGCGCCAAGCGATAGGGGCTGTGGAACACGCCGCCTGAGGCCTTTTCAGTAGCGCCGAGCGAGGCCGAGAGATCCTCCGCGCCCCACATCAGGCCCGCGAGGCGAGGAGAGCAGCCCTTGTAGCTGCCGAGCCCGAAGATCGATCCTGCGGTTTCGGTCGCGACGCAGACGATGCGCGTTGAGCCGATGGCGATGCCAGCCGCAGCCTCCAAAGCTTCGAGCCAGGTCGCGACCTGCCGAACGTCGTCGCCGCCCTGCGATTTCGGCAGCACGATGCCGTCGGGCTTGCCTGGAATCACCGCGGCGAGGTCGGCGAGCGTCATGCCGGTGTCGAGCGCGTTGACGCGGACATAGAGCTGATGGGGTTTGTTGCGGCCCTTCAGCATCGCCAACGTCAACCCGCGCGCCTCCGGCTTCTTGTCGGTGACGACCGAATCCTCGAGGTCGATGATCAGCGCGTCGGCGTTGCCTTCGCTGGCCTTCTCGAATTTGCGCGGGGAGTCGCCCGGCACGAACAGCATCGAACGCATCAGACCGGCCTCTTGTGCATCATCGCCATGCGGCGGCATTTGCCGACGATTTCGTCGTTCTGGTTGAGAGCGTGGTGCTCGAACTCGACGATGCCCGCCTTGGGGCGCGATTTGGATTCCCGCAACGAAAGCACCTTCGTCGTCGCCCGCAAAGTGTCGCCATGGAAGACCGGTTTCGGAAAAGTGACGTCGGTCATGCCCAGGTTGGCAACGGTGGTTCCCATGGTCGTATCATAGACCGTCATGCCGATCATGATGCCGAGGGTGTAAAGGCTGTTGAAAATGCGCTGGCCGAACTCGGTCTGGGCCGAAAAATGCGCGTCGATGTGCAGCGGCTGCGGGTTGAGCGTCAGCAGACTGAACATGGTGTTATCCATCTCCGTGACGGTCCGCGTCAGGGGATGCCTGAACTCCTGGCCCACCGAAAACTCCTCGAAATAAAGTCCGGCCATCGCGGTCTTCCTCCCTGCGAAATAACGGCGCGTTCACACCGTGGCGCCGCATGATCCCATGCATGGTACACACAGTTGGCAGGCAAATTCACGTATCTGTACCCGGTTTTTCAAGCTAAAGAACGCAAGCGAGGGAACGTCCGGGTACAGTCATCGGCCACGGCCTTCGCATGGGAAACGCGAAGAGGCGGGAGATTGCGCGGGCGCGGCTCCCAGCAAGGAGACCATCATGGATTTCGCGCTCACGGATCAGCAGGAGGCCATTCGCGACGCTATCGCGAAGATCTGCGAAGACTTTCCCGATGCTTATTGGTTGAAGAAGGACCATGACGGCGGCTTCCCGCACGACTTCCACAAGGCGCTCGCCGACGCCGGCTGGCTCGGCATCTGCGTGCCGGAGGCCTACGGCGGTTCCGGGCTCGGCATCACCGAAGCCGCGATCATGATGCGCGCCATCGCGGAATCCGGCGCCGGCATGTCCGGCGCATCCGCGGTGCACATCAACGTGTTCGGCCTCAATCCCGTGGTCGTGTTCGGCACCGAGGAACAGCGCAAGCGCATGCTGCCGCCGATGGTCGAGGGCCGCGAGAAGGCGTGCTTTGCCGTGACCGAGCCCAACACCGGCCTCAACACCACCCAGCTCAAGACCCGCGCGGTGGCCAAGAACGACCGCTACATCGTCAACGGCCAGAAGGTGTGGATCTCGACCGCGCAGGTCGCGCACAAGATCCTGCTGCTGGCGCGCACCACGCCGTTGGAGGAGGTGCGCTCGCCGACGCATGGGTTGAGCCTGTTCTATACGGACTTCGATCGCAACAGGATCAAGGTCCACGAGATCGAGAAGATGGGCCGCAAGGTCGTCGATTCCAACGAGCTGTTCTTCGAGGATTTCGAGATCCCCATGGAAGACCGCATCGGCGAAGAAGGCAAAGGCTTCCAGTATATCCTCGAGGGCATGAACCCGGAGCGCATTCTGATCGCAGCGGAAGCCGTCGGTCTCGGCAAGCTCGCACTGTCGCGCGCGACCGAATACGCCAAGACCCGCGTGGTGTTCAACCGGCCCATCGGCAAGAACCAGGGCATTCAGCATCCGCTGGCCGTCAACTGGGTGGAGCTCGAGGCGGCCTGGCTGATGGTGATGTCGGCCGCCTGGCAATACGACAAGGGCATGCCTTGCGGTGGCGCCGCCAATGCCGCGAAATACATTGCGGGCGAAGCCGGATATCATGCCTGCGAGCAGGCGGTGATGACCCATGGCGGCTTCGGCTATGCCAAGGAGTTCCACGTCGAGCGCTATTTGCGCGAGGTGCTGATCCCGCGCATCGCGCCGGTCAGTCCGCAGCTTGCGCTCAGCTTCATTGCGGAAAAGGTGCTGGGGCTGGCCAAGTCATACTAGGCTTGAGCGCGCACCATTGTGGGGCGCTGCGATGGTCGCCTCCAAGCGAAGCCCATAGACGTTATTCGGCAGCGATCCGCTCCATCGCCATGGCTCGAAGCCGGGCGCGCTGGATCTTGACGCCGTTGGCGCTGTCGGTGACGGGGAAGGCCTCCACGACATAGATCCGCGCCGGGACCTTGTAGCCGGCGAGCCGCTCGCGCAGGCGCGCGATCAACGCGTCCTGCCGCGGCGGCTCGTGGGGTTGCTGGGCGGGGATCACGAAGGCAACGCAGCGGGCGCTTCCCTTCAAATCGACCGCGACGACCTGGGCGTCGGCCACACCAGCGCACGATTTGAGTTCGTCTTCGATCTCGCCGGGCGCGACCAGGAAGCCGCCGAGCCGCATGGCGTCGCCCGCGCGGGTTTCGTACACGAAGGAGCCGTCGCCGCGCAGCCGGCCGATATCGCCGGTGCGGAAGAAGCCATCCGCGGTGATGGCGTCGCGCGTCGCGTCGGGATTGTTGTAGTAGCCCAGGAAGCGCGACGGCGCGTTGATCTCGATCTCGCCTGAGACACCTGAAGCCGCGAGCTCGCCGGTCTCGGTGTCGCGCACACGGACCTTGGCCTCCGGCGACATCGGCCAGCCGCCGCCCTCGATGCGATCTGTGAAGGCGTCACTCGAGCGTGCGATCGAGAACAGCGCCTGAACCTCGCTCGAACCGTAGAGGCCGTGCAACGGCATGCCGCGCGCCTCGGCCTCGGCAGCGAACTCGCGCCAGCCGGGCTGGAACGCGGCAAAGCCGCAGACTTCGAGATGCGGAAACGGATGCGGCGCCTCGGTGAGGGCGAGGATGCGGCGGAACATCTCGTCCGAGCCAAAGGCATGCGTGATCCCGCACTGGCGGAGAAGCTTCAGCGCCGGCGCGGCCTCGAAGGCGTCGAGCACATGGACGGTCGCGCCCGCTGCGACGAAGCCGAGCAGGCTCGTCATGCCAAAAGTGCCGCAGAACGGCAGCATGGCCAGCAGCGCATGGCGCTGTGGCGAGAGTTTGAGCGCCTTGGCAACGGAGGCGGCGTGCGTGGCCAACGTTCGCTGCGAATGCGCGACAAGCTTCGGTCCCTTGGTGGTGCCCGATGTCGTGTAGAGCAGAACCGGCAGATCGAAATCATCCTGAGCAGGCGGGGCAGGCGGATAGCGCTTCTCGAAGGCATCGAGGCGCACGCAGGGCCATTGGGCGGGAATCTCATCCGCGCCGACCACCGCGATCTCTCGCAGCGCAGGCACCTCGTCCTTCGCAATGTCGGCGAGAATAGCGACAAAGTCGATCGAGCGGAACGCGGCTTCGATCACCATCAGACGGGCGCCGGACAGCTTCAGGAGATGCGCGACCTCCGCGCTGCGGTAGCGCGTATTGACGGCGGCGACGATTGCCCCAAGCCGGGCGGCGGCGAACAGCAGCGCGATCCATTCGATCCGGTTGACCAGCCAGACCGCTACGACGTCACCCTTGCCGATGCCCTGCGCGGCAAGCCAGGCGGCGGTCTGCTCGATCTTTTCCGAGAATTCCGCGCGCGAGACCGGCGTGCCGTCGAACACGAAGGCCGGGTCGGCGGCGGCTTCGGTCCGGATCAGCGATTGCAGCGAAAATTCGTTAGCGCTCATGGCAACCGGACTAACCCGATCGCGCGAACCTGTCTACTTGGTGCCGAACATCCGGTCGCCGGCGTCGCCCAGCCCCGGCACGATGTAGCCGTGGTCGTTGAGCCGCTCGTCGATCGCGGCGGTCCAGACCGGCACGTCGGGATGCTCGCTCTGGAACTGCGCGATGCCTTCAGGCGCGGCCAGAAGGCAGACGAAGCGGATGTCGCGGGCGCCGCGCGCCTTCAGCAGCGAGGCGCCGGCGCAGGCCGAGTTACCGGTCGCCAGCATGGGATCCATCAGGATCACGGTGCGGTCCGACAGGTCCTGCGGCGCCTTGAAGTAATATTCCACGGCCTGCAACGTCTCGGGATCGCGGTAGAGCCCGATATGGGCGATGCGCGCCGAGGGCATCAACGCCAGCATGCCGTCGAGGAAGCCGACGCCGGCGCGCAGGATCGGCGCCAGCGTGAGCTTCTTGCCGGCGATCTTGGGCGCCTGCATTGGCGAAATCGGCGTCTCGATATCGACCAGCTCCAGCGGCAGGTCGCGCGTCACCTCGTAGCCGAGCAGCATCCCGATCTCGTTCAGGATCTCGCGAAAGCTCTTGGTCGAGCGGTCCTTCTCCCGCATCAGGGAGAGCTTGTGCTGGACCAGGGGATGGGCGACCACGTTGACGTTGCTGATGCTCATGAAACCGATCTACACGGTTCCGTGAAACTGCGCCAGATCGGCCGAGTGTTTTTGGCCACGCCTTTTAGCCGTGCCTCTTGGCCACGGAGCCGGTTGCTCGCCCCGTAGGCAGCCATGGTCAATTCGCGGTCGATGCGCCTGAGGGCTTATGCTCCGAGGCTGCGCGCCCCGACTGTGATGACAAGCGGCGGACTAGCCGAAATTTTCGCAGCCGACCGGCTCATAGAGCGGGTCAGACGCGGGACGAACAGTGGGAACGCTCGGACGCGAAACTTCCAGGGCCAATGCCTCGACCTCGATGAAAGCCGACAGCAGCGCCAGCGAAAGATCGACGTGGCTGGCCTCGACCGCGGCGTCGAGCCAGTCCGGCAACTCGCGTTCGCGCGAGAGCGCACAGTGCCATTCGCCCTCGTCATAGGCGATGCGGCGGACCTGCCATAGCGGCAGCTCCAGCTCTACCAGCGCCAGCGTGGCATCGGCCCAGGCCTCGACATCGATCAGGCGCATGATGCGTGCGGTGCGTTCGCTTGGTCCAAGCGAAGGGAAGCGGCGGCAGGCGTGCGCGATGATGTCGAGCATCAACGGCCGCGTCATCGCCTGCATATGGCGCAAGCGGTCGCTGAGTGACGGCGGTCCGTGGTGTCGGCGTGCGGCGGTCATGTCAGGCCTCCTGGAATTGGCGTCGGTCAGTCGGCCGGCCTCTCCAAGATGGCGAAAATGGCATTTGAAAACGATATGGGGGCGGGGCGGGAGATATAGGGATTTCATAAGTGTGGGATGGGGCGGTGGCGCGCCATTCTTCGCCGGGACGACGATGTGATGTGCCTCGCGAGCGTTGTCCGACCACGCCGTCAGCCCCGGCCCTTTATGAGATTCCTATAACTTCGCCACGGCCTTCGTCTCGAAAACCTATGCCCGCGGTGGCACTTCAGCCCGGTCAAAAGTCCCGGTAGGCGCCGTGGAATGCACCGGCATTTCCTTTCACGCGCCGACCGGGTCTCCCGAGAAACGGTTGCGCCGAAATCGAGGGCGCGACGAGGAGTATCTCCATGATGGACATTCTGATGCTGGCGCTCGGCTTCGCCTTCTTCGCGCTCGCGATCGGTTACACCTACGCCTGCGAACGGCTTTGAGGGAGCGGACCATGATCTTCGATTATTCGCTCGCTGGCGTCGTCTCGCTCGGCCTCCTGTTCTACCTCACTTACGCGCTGCTGCGGCCCGAGCGATTCTGACCGTGCTCACGAAGCCTGAAGGGTTGATTTCATGACTATGATCGGTTGGCTCCAGATCATTCTCTTTTGCGTCATTATCGTCGCGCTCGTAAAGCCGCTCGGCTGGTACATGACGAGCGTGTTCAACGGCGAGCGGACCTTCCTGTCGCCGGTGCTGCGTCCGATCGAGGCCGGCATCTACTGGTTCTCCGGCGTCGACGAGAAGCGCGAGCAGCATTGGCTGACCTATACGGTCGCCATGCTGCTGTTCCATGTCGGTGGCTTCCTCATCATCTACGGCGTGATGCGTTTGCAGGCGATCCTGCCCTTCAATCCAGCAGGCCAGGTCGCGGTCGCCGAGGATATCTCCTTCAACACCGCGATCTCCTTTATCACCAACACCAACTGGCAGAACTACGGCGGCGAGAGCACGCTGTCCTATCTCGTGCAGATGCTCGGCCTGACGCACCAGAATTTCTTGTCGGCGGCGACCGGCATCGCGCTGGCGGTGGCGCTGATCCGTGGCTTCTCGCGTGCGTCGGCACGCACCGTCGGGAATTTCTGGGTCGATGTCACCCGCTGCACATTGTACGTCCTGCTGCCGATCTGCATCGTCTACACGCTGTTTCTGGTTTGGCAGGGCATACCGCAGACGCTTGGCGATTATGTCGATGCGACAACGCTCGAAGGCGCCAAGCAGACCATTGCGGTCGGCCCGGTCGCCTCGCAGGTCGCGATCAAGATGCTCGGCACCAATGGCGGCGGCTTCTTCAATGCCAACGCCGCGCACCCCTTCGAGAACCCGACCGCGCTGTCGAACTTCGTGCAAATGCTGTCGATCTTCGCGCTCGGCGCGGCGCTGACCAACGTGTTCGGCCGCATGGTCGGCAACCAGCGCCAGGGCTGGGCAATCCTGTCCGTGATGGGCGTGCTGTTTCTCGCTGGTGTCGCCGTGACTTATTGGGCGGAAGCCAGCGGTACTTCGACCCTGCATGCGCTCGGGCTGACCGGCGGCAATATGGAGGGCAAGGAGGTCCGCTTCGGCATCGTCGCGTCCTCGCTGTTCGCCGTGATCACGACGGCCGCCTCCTGCGGCGCGGTCAACGCCATGCATGACAGCTTCACCGCACTCGGCGGCATGATTCCGCTGATCAACATCGAGCTCGGCGAAGTCATTGTCGGCGGCGTCGGCGCCGGCATGTACGGCATGCTGCTGTTCGTCATCCTCGCGATCTTCGTGGCGGGCCTGATGGTCGGCCGCACGCCGGAATATGTCGGCAAGAAGATCGAGGCGCGCGAGGTCAAGATGGCGATGCTCGCGATCCTGGTGCTGCCGCTGATGATCCTCGGCTGGACCGGCGTCGGCGTGGTCTATCCGGCGGCGGTCGCCTCAATGGCGAATGCCGGGCCGCACGGCTTCACCGAGGTGCTCTACGCCTTCACCTCGGCGACCGGCAACAACGGCTCGGCCTTCGCAGGCCTCACCGGCAACACTTTCTTCTACAACCTCACGCTGGCAAGCGCGATGTTCGTCGGCCGCTTCTTCATGATCATCCCGGCGATGGCGATTGCGGGTTCGCTGGCCGCCAAGAAATCGATCCCGCCGTCCGCGGGCACCCTCCCGACCACGGGCGGGCTGTTCGTCGGCCTCGTTGTCGGCGTGATTCTGATCATCGGCGGCCTGACCTTCTTCCCGGCCCTCGCTCTCGGTCCCATCGTCGAGCATCTCGCGATGAACGCCGGCCAAGTGTTCTGACCAGCGAGTGTTCTGATCGACCGCCTTCTGACTGTTCGGAGTGACCTCCATGGATACCATGAAACTGCAAAAACGCGCGTCCGTCTCGGCGATGCTCGATCCCAAGATCGTCGTGCCTGCGATCCGCGCGTCCTTCGCCAAGCTCGATCCGCGCTTGATGATCAAGAATCCCGTGATGTTTGTGGTCGAGATCGTGGCCGCGCTCACCACTGTGATCTTCCTGCGCGATCTCGTCACGGACGGTGGGAATCTCGGCTTTACCTTCCAGATCATCGTCTGGCTCTGGTTCACGGTGCTGTTCGCCAACTTCGCCGAAGCGGTGGCCGAAGGCCGTGGCAAGGCGCAGGCGGAATCGCTGCGCAAGACCCGCACCGAGAGCCAGGCCAAGCTGCTGACCGGCGCCGGCCTGGCCTTCAATCTCGTGCCGGGGACCAGCCTCAAGGTTGGTGACATCGTGCTGGTCGAGGCCGGCGATACCATCCCCTCCGATGGCGAGGTGATCGAGGGCGTTGCTTCCGTCAACGAAGCCGCCATCACCGGCGAGTCCGCACCCGTGATCCGCGAATCCGGCGGCGACCGTTCGGCGGTGACCGGCGGCACCCAGGTGCTGTCCGACTGGATTCGCGTGCGGATCACGGCAGCGCAAGGTTCGACCTTCATCGACCGCATGATCAAGCTGGTCGAAGGCGCTGAACGAGCAAAGACCCCGAACGAGATCGCGCTCAACATCCTGCTGGCCGGCCTCACCATCATCTTCGTGTTCGCAACCGTCACCATCCCGAGCTACGCGGCGTATGCCGGCGGCTCGATCTCGGTGGTTGTGCTGGTCGCGCTGTTCGTGACGCTGATCCCGACCACGATCGGCGCGCTGCTGTCGGCAATCGGCATCGCCGGCATGGACCGCCTGGTCCGCTTCAACGTGCTGGCGATGTCCGGCCGCGCCGTCGAGGCCGCCGGAGACGTCGACACGCTGCTGCTCGACAAGACCGGAACGATTACACTCGGCAACCGCCAGGCGACCTCCTTCCGCCCGGTGCGCGGCGTCACCGAGCAGGAGCTCGCGGACGCGGCCCAGCTCGCCTCGCTTGCCGACGAGACCCCGGAGGGCCGTTCGATCGTGGTGCTGGCCAAGGAGAAATACGGCATCCGTGGCCGCGACATGGCCGAGTTGGGAGCCACCTTCATCCCGTTCACGGCGCAGACCCGCATGAGCGGCGTCGACGCCGGCGGCTCGTCAGTGCGCAAGGGTGCGGTCGATGCGATCCTCAACTATGTCGGTGGCGGTGCACCGCTGGTGGTCGCCTCAGGCAACACGGCTCGTTCCATCCAGCCCGCCGGGCTCTCGGACATCGGTCGCGAGATCCAGACCATTGCCGACGACATTTCGAAGGCCGGCGGTACGCCGCTGGCGGTCGCCAGGGACGGCAAGCTGCTCGGCGTCATCCAGCTCAAGGACATCGTCAAGGGCGGCATCCGGGAGCGCTTTGCCGAGCTGCGGCGCATGGGTATCCGCACCGTCATGATTACCGGCGACAATCCCATGACGGCCGCCGCGATCGCAGCGGAAGCCGGCGTCGACGACTTCCTGGCGCAGGCAACCCCCGAGGACAAGCTCAAGCTGATCCGCGACGAGCAGGCCAAGGGCAAGCTGGTAGCGATGTGCGGCGATGGCACCAACGACGCGCCGGCGCTCGCTCAGGCCGACGTCGGTGTCGCCATGAACACCGGCACGCAGGCAGCCCGCGAGGCCGGCAACATGGTCGACCTCGACTCCAACCCGACCAAGCTGATCGAGGTGGTCGAGATCGGCAAGCAGCTGCTGATGACGCGCGGCGCGCTGACCACGTTCTCGATCGCCAACGACGTCGCGAAATATTTCGCGATCATCCCGGCGATGTTCCTGGCGTTCTACCCCCAGCTCAACGTGCTCAATGTCATGAACCTGTCGAGCCCGCAGAGCGCTATCCTGTCGGCGATCATCTTCAACGCGCTTGTTATCATCGCGCTGATCCCGCTGGCGCTCAAGGGCGTCGCTTATCGCGCGGTCGGGGCCGGCGCATTGCTCCGGCGCAACCTGCTGATCTACGGCCTCGGCGGCATCGTCATTCCCTTCATCGGCATCAAGGCGATCGATCTCGTGGTCGTTGCCTTGCACCTGGCTTAACCCGTCATTGCGAGGAGCGAAGCGACGAAGCAATCCAGACTGCCTCTGCGGAAAGATACTGGATTGCTTCGCTTCGCTCGCAATGACGGAGAAATAGGAGAAACACATGCTCAGAGAAATCCGCCCCGCCATCGTCCTGCTGCTGGTGCTTACCGCCATCACCGGACTTGCCTATCCGCTCGCGATGACCGCTATTGCCGGCGCGATCTTCCCCGCGCAGGCGCAGGGCAGCCTGATCGAGAAGGACGGCAAGGTGGTCGGCTCCGCCCTGATCGGGCAGGAGTTCAAGGACGACAAATATTTCCACGGTCGCCTCTCGGCGACAGTGGCGTCGGACCCGAACGATTCGACCAAGACGGTACCGGCGCCCTACAACGCCGCCAATTCGGGTGGCTCCAATCTCGGTCCCACCAGCAAGGCGCTGGCCGACCGGCTGAAGGAAGATGTGGACAAGCTCAAGGGCGAGAACCCCAATGTCGCCGTGCCGGTCGACCTCGTGACGACCTCGGCCAGCGGCCTTGATCCGGATATCTCGCCGGAAGCGGCGGAATTCCAGGTGCCGCGCGTAGCGAAGGCGCGAAACGTGCCGGAGGATCAGGTCAAGCAAATGGTGGCTTCCAACATCCAGGGCCGCCTGCTCGGCCTGATCGGCGAGCCCCGGGTCAACGTGTTGGCTCTGAACCTCGCGCTCGATCGTGCCACGAAGTAGTCTAGGCTAGGTCCGCGCGGATGATTATATTGACCTGATGGTCCGAGAGCGCCGCGATCCCGAACAACGTCCTTCGCCCGAGGCGCTGCTGGAAGCCGCGCGCCGGGAGGAGGGCGGGAGGGGCAAGCTGAAGATCTTCGTCGGCGCCGCTCCCGGCGTGGGCAAGACCTACGAGATGCTGCAAAGCGCCCACGCCAGGCACAAGTCAGGCATCGACGTCGTGGTCGGCTTCGTGGAGACCCATGGCCGCGCCGAGACCGAGGCGCTGGTGCGCGGGCTGGAAGTGATCCCGCGCAAGAAGCTCGATTACCGCGGCCAGATGGTCGAGGAAATGGACCTCGACGCCGTGATCGCGCGCCGGCCGAAAATCGCGCTGGTCGACGAGCTCGCCCACACCAATGCCGCCGGCAGCCGCCATCCAAAACGCTATCTCGATGTCCAAGAACTGCTGTCCCATGGCATCGACGTCTACACCGCCGTCAATATTCAGCACATCGAGAGCCTGAACGACGTCGTTGCGCAGATCACCCATGTGCGGGTGCGGGAGACCGTGCCGGATTCGGTGTTCGACCGCGCAGACGCCATCGAACTGATCGATCTCACGCCGGACGACCTGATCCAGCGGCTGAAAGAGGGCAAGGTCTATGTCTCCAGGCAGGCCGAGCGGGCGCTGGAGCATTATTTCTCGCCGGGCAACCTGACCGCGCTGCGCGAACTCGCGCTGCGGCGCACGGCCGAGCGGGTCGACGAGCAGCTGCTCACCCACATGCAGGCGAATGCGATCGCGGGTCCCTGGGCCGCAGGCGAGCGCATCCTCGTCTGCGTCAGCGAAGATCCGCGTGCGGCCAGCCTCGTGCGCTACACCAAGCGGCTGGCCGACCGGCTGCACGCGCCGTTCATCGCGGTCTCGATCGAGACGCGACGCTCGCTCCAGCTGTCCGACGAGCAGCGCGACCGGCTGGCCGATACGCTGCGGCTCGCGGAATCGCTTGGCGGTGAGGCGCTGACGATTCCGGGCGTTGGCCGCCGCCTCGCCGACGACGTCGTCAACTTCGCGCAGGGCAACAACGTCACCCAGATCGTGATTGGCAAGTCGACACGCTCGCTCTGGTTCGAGATGACGCGCGGTTCCGTCGTGCACGATCTGGTGCGCCGCGCCGGCAATATCAGCGTGCATGTCATTCCTGGCGACGAGCTCACGAGCGAGCCGGCGCCAAAGACGGCGGTGCAGACCGCAACGCGATCGGACCCGTTCGACGCGCGGCCCTATCTGAAGGCACTCGGGATCACCGCGCTTGGCCTCGCTGCTGCCGTGGCCATCAAGCCGTATTTCGGCATTGAGAACGTCGACTTGATGTTTCTGACCGCCGTGGTGACGGTTGCCGTGCGCTACGGATTGTGGCCGTCGTTGCTTGCGAGTGTCGCGGCGTCGCTCGCCTACAATTTCTTCTTTCTGCCGCCGGTCTATACCTTCACCATCACCGATCCGACCAATGTCGCTGCGTTCTTTTTCTTCATGCTGATTGCGTTCGTGGTGTCGAACGTCGCGGGACGGGTCCGAACCCAGGCCGATGCTGCGATCGGCCGCATCCGAACCACCGAACAGCTCTATGCTTTCAGCCGCAAGCTCGCCGGCACCGGCACGCTCGACGACGTGCTGTGGGCGACCGCTTACCAGATCGCGCTGATGCTGAAAGTCCGCGTGGTGCTGCTGTTGCCGGAGGACGGCCTGCTCACGGTGAAGTCGGGCTATCCCCCCGAAGACGATCTCGATCAGGCCGACCTTGCCGCCGCCAACTGGGCCTGGAGCAACGACCGCCCTGCAGGCCGCGGCTCGGACACGCTGCCGGGTGCAAAACGGCTGTTCCTGCCGATGCGCACCGGGCGCGGCCCGATCGGGGTCATCGGCATCGACGACGACCGCACCGGTCCCTTGCTGACGCCGGACCAGCGCCGGCTGCTCGATGCGCTGGTCGACCAGGGCGCGCTGGCGATCGAGCGCGTGCTGCTGGTCGAGGACGTCGATCGCGTCAAGCGCTCCGTCGAATCCGAGCGGCTGCGTTCCGCATTGTTGACGTCGATTTCACACGACCTGAAGACGCCACTCGCATCCGTGCTAGGTGCGGCCTCGACCATGCGCGATCTCGCCAGCGCGCTCTCCGACACCGAGAAGCGCGACCTGCTCGCGACGGTCATCGACGAATCCGAACGGCTCAACCGCTTCATCGCCAATCTGCTCGACATGACCAAGCTCGAATCCGGGGCCATCGTGCCCAACACGGCGTTGCACGATCTCGGAGAGATCGTCGGCAGCGCGCTCCGGCGGGCAGCCAAGATCCTCACCGCCCACAAGGTGGAGCTGGAGTTGGCCGCAGACCTGCCTATGCTCCAGCTCGATGCGGTGCTGTTCGAGCAGGTGCTGTTCAACCTGCTCGACAACGCCGCCAAATATTCGCAGCCCCACGCGGTGGTCTCGATCCGCAGCCGGCGCGACAGCGATCATGTGGTGCTCCAGATTGCCGACGAGGGCGACGGCATTCCGTCGGAGGAGCTCGAGAGCGTGTTCGACAAGTTTTATCGCGCGCAGAAGGGCGACCATGTCCGTCCCGGCACCGGGCTCGGGCTCGCCATCTCCCGCGGCTTCGTCGAGGCGATGCATGGCACGATCTCGGCCGCGAATCGCAGCGACCGGAGCGGCGCGGTTCTGACCATCCGCCTGCCCATTCCGGCCCCGACCCACGCATTGGATACCGCCGCATGAGCGCAGCCCCGATCAAGGTGCTGGTCATCGACGACGAGCCGCCGATCCGCAAATTGCTGCGGATGGGGCTCTCGACGCAAGGCTATGAGATACTGGAGGCGTCGAACGGCAAGACCGCGCTGGAGAAGCTCAGCGAGGGCCCCGCGCTGATCATCCTCGATCTCGGCCTTCCCGACATCCAGGGCCATGAGCTGCTGCGCACCATCCGCGCCCGCAACGAAGCTGTGCCGATCGTGGTGCTGTCGAGCCGTGGCGACGAGGCCGGCAAGGTGGAGGCGCTGGATCTCGGGGCCGACGATTACCTGACAAAGCCGTTCGGCATGGACGAGCTGCTGGCGCGCCTGCGCGCCGCGCTGCGGCACCAGCTTCAGATCCAGGGCGAACGCCCGGTGTTTCGTGCCGGCGATCTCTCGGTCGATCTGGTGCGCCGGATCGTCAAAGTCGGCGAGCGCGACGTCAAACTGTCGCCGAAGGAATATGACCTCCTGCGTGTGCTGGTGCAGCACGCCGGCAAGGTGCTCACCCACCGCTTCCTGCTGAGGGAGCTCTGGGACGAGTTGACCGACGCGCAATATCTGCGCGTCTATGTCCGCCAGCTCCGGCAGAAGATCGAGGCCGATCCGGAACGGCCGCAATATGTGCTGACGGAGACGGGGATTGGGTACAGGCTGAAGGCGGGGGATTAGGCTGCCCACGTGCGACGGGCGGCGCAAGCCTGCATCAGCATCGTCATTGCGAGCGCAGCGAAGCAATCCAGACTGCCTCCGCGGAAAGATACTGGATTGCTTCGCTGCGCTCGCAATGACGGATTAAATCAACCCGCCTTCCTCTGCCGCGCCGTCGACCGATGCGTCTTCTTTGGGGCCCTGGTTCGCCCCGATGCTCGGCGCGCATGGGACTTCGCCGCCGTCTTCTTTCCGCCGCGTCCCTTCAAGCTCTGCTTCAGCGCATCCATCAGGCTGACGACGTTGCTTGGCTTCTCCTCAGGCTCCGGCAGCTCGATTGTCTTGCCGCTGGCCTTGCGCTTCACTAGGGCCTTCAGCGCGTTCTCGTAGTCGTCCTTGAACTTGCTGGGATCGAAATGGGAAGCCTTGGTCTGGAGGATATGGCCGGCGAGCTCAACCATGTCCTTGGTGATCTTCGGGCTCTTGATGTCGTCGAAGAACTGGTCCTCGTCGCGCAGTTCGTAGGGGAAGCGCAGCGTGGTGCCGAGCAGGCCCTTGCCGAGCGGCTCGATCGCGATGATGTGCTCGCGATTGGTGAGCACGATCTTGGCCAGCGCGACGCGATCCTGGTCCTTCATGGCGTCGCGGATCACGGCAAAAGCATCGACCGCGGCCTTGCCGTCGGGCGCGATGTAGTAGGGATGGTTGAGGTAGCGCTGGTCGATCTCGTCGCTCGGCACAAAGCTCTCGATGTCGATGGTGTGATTGCTCTCGATCTGGACCGCTTCGAGCTCCTCTGGCTCGATCTCGACATATTTGCCCTTGCGCAGCTCGTAGCCGCGGCCCTTCTGGTCGCTCTCGACGACGTCGCCGGTCTCGGCGTCGATCATCTGCTGCTTCAACCGGTTGCCGGTCTCGCGGTTGATCATGTGAAACCGCGTCTTCTCGGCCGCGGTGGTCGCCGGATAAAGCACAACGGGACAACTGACCAGCGAGAGCTTCAACGTTCCCTTCCAATAGGCGCGCGGTGCCATTCCGTTCTCCAGCGTCTGCGAGTCATTTTGGAACCCCAACCGTCCCGCGGGGTTTTGGTTCCGGGTGGGATGCGGGCCGTGATAGGCTTTCACGCCAAAGAGAATCCGGGACCAGTCGTGCTGCAAAAGCTCTCCAAGTATCGACAGAAACGTGATTTCGAGAAGACGCCGGAGCCGTCGGGCAAGACCGCGGTGGCGCCGTCGAAGCAGCGCCGCTTCGTGATCCAGAAGCATGACGCCACGCGGCTGCACTACGATCTGCGGCTCGAGTTCGACGGCGTCTTCAAGTCATGGGCAGTAACGAAAGGGCCCTCGCTTGATCCGCACGACAAGCGGCTGGCCGTCGAGGTCGAGGATCACCCGCTCGACTATGGCGACTTCGAGGGCACGATTCCGGAGGGCCAGTACGGCGGCGGCACGGTCATGCTGTGGGATCGCGGCACCTGGGAATCCGAAGATCCCGAACGCGGCTTCAAGAAGGGCGATCTGAAGTTCACCCTGCATGGCGAGAAGCTGCACGGCAGCTGGGTCCTGGTGCGCATGCGCAACGATCGCACCGGCGGCAAACGGACCAATTGGCTCTTGATCAAGCATCGCGACGAATATGTTCGCGAGGGCGCAGACAACGACATTCTCGAGCAGGACAAATCGGTCGCCTCCGGCCGCGCGATGGAGCAGATCGCCGGAGGCAAGGGGCGCGCGCCAAAACCGTTCATGCTGGCGAAGGGCACCAAGGCCAAGGCCGACGCGGTCTGGCAGTCCGATCGGGCGGACGAGGCGAAAGGGCGCACGGTCAAGCCGGCGCCGCGCGCGGCGTTGAAGGCCGGCAGGACGGCAAAGAAGAAAGCCACGACCGCAACGACCGCGAAGAACGCGGCGGAGATGCCGGACTTCGTCGCGCCGCAGCTCTGCACGTCGGTCGAGCGCCCGCCGGGCGGCGATGGCTGGTGCCACGAGATCAAGTTCGACGGCTACCGCGTGCAGCTGCGGGTCGAGGGCGGCCAGGCGACGTTGAAGACGCGCAAAGGCCTCGACTGGACCGAAAAATTCGCGAGCATCGCGAAAGAAGCAGGCGCGTTACCGGACATGATGATCGACGGCGAGATCGTCGCGCTCGACCATAATGGGGCACCGAACTTTTCATCGCTCCAGGCGGCGCTGTCGGACGGCAAGACCGAGGAGCTCATCTTTTTCGCGTTCGACCTGTTGTTTACGGAAGGTCTCGATTACCGCCGGCTGCCGCTCGGCGAGCGCAAGGCGCGGTTGAAGGAGCTGCTGGAGGCGCGCAAGCGCAAATCGAGCCAGATTCGCTATGTCGAGCATTTCGAAAGCGGCGGCGACGCCGTGCTGCAATCGGCCTGCAAGCTCGAGCTCGAGGGCGTGGTGTCGAAGAAGCTCGACGCGCCCTATCGCTCGGGGCGGACGGAAAGCTGGACCAAGGCCAAATGCCGTGCCGGCCATGAGGTCGTGATCGGCGGCTACAAGACCACCAATGGCAAATTCCGCTCGCTGATGGCCGGCGTGCACCGCGGTGATCATCTCGCGTTCGTCGGCATGGTCGGCACCGGTTTCGGCGCCGACAAGGTCAAGCGCATCATGCCGTCCTTGAAGGCCATGGAGGCGAAGCAAAGCCCCTTTGGCGGCAAGAACGCACCGAAAAAAGCGCGCGAGGTGCACTGGCTGAAGCCGGAGCTCGTGGCCGAGATCGAGTTCGCCGGCTTCACCGCCGACGGGAATATCCGCCAGGCCGCCTTCAAGGGTCTGCGGCAGGACAAGCCGGCGGAGGAGGTGGAGGCTGAGACACCGGTCGATACCGAGCTTGCCGAGCCCTCGACGAAGCCGCGCGCGAAAGCGAAGACCGGCGCACGAACGGCCCAGGCCGGCGGCAGTGCCGAAGTGATGGGAGTCGTCATCTCCAAGCCGGACAAGGAGCTCTGGCCGGACGATGGCAATGGCGATCCCGTCACCAAGCTGGACCTCGCGCGCTATCTCGAAGCCGTCGGCGAATGGATGATCGCGCATCTCAAGGGTCGGCCGTGCTCGCTGATCCGCGCCCCCGACGGCATCAAGGGCGAATGCTTTTTCCAGCGTCACGCCATGCAGGGGACATCGAATCTTCTGGAGCTCGCGCGGGTCTCCGGCGATCGCAAACCCTATTTGCAGATTGATCGAATCGAGGGGCTCGCCGCCGTAGCGCAGATCGGCGGTGTCGAGCTGCATCCCTGGAATTGTGCGCCCTACGCCTACGATACCCCGGGCCGGCTGGTGTTCGATCTCGATCCCGCGCCCGACGTCGTCTTCGCCGAGGTCGTCGAGGCCGCCAAGGAGATGCGGCAGCGGCTGACCGACATCGGCATGGAAAGCTTCTGCAAGACCACCGGCGGCAAGGGCCTGCACGTCGTGGTACCGCTGCGTCATGGCGCGCGCGATCAGGTGACCTGGAAAGAGGCCAAGGCCTTCGCACAAGGCGTTTGCCAGTGGATGGCGGACGACGCTCCCGAGCGCTATCTGCTCAACATGTCGAAGAAGCTGCGCAACGGAAAGATCTTCCTGGATTATCTGCGCAACGATCGCATGTCGACGGCGGTGGCCCCGCTGTCGCCGCGTGCGCGCGCCGGCGCCACCGTGTCGATGCCGCTCACCTGGGCGCAGGTGAAGACCGATCTCGATCCGAAGCGTTATACGCTGCGGACGGTGCCGGGGCTGCTGCCGCGGTCGAAGGCGTGGGATGGCTATGACGATGCGGCCGTGTCGATCAAGGCAGCGATCAAAAAGCTCGCGGGGAAAACGAAGTAGGGTGGGTTAGCGAAGCGTAACCCACCACTTCTGTTGACACGGAGAGAAAAAAGGTGGGTTACGCCTTGCGGCTAACCCACCCTACCGAACCCGGCTAGATCCGTCCCAGCAGGAGCAGGATCAGCAGGATCACGATGACGAGCCCGAGACCGCCGCCGCCGTAATAGCCGGTGCCGTAGAACGGGCCGCCGCCGATGCCGCTGAAGCCGCCGAGCAGCGCGATGACCAAAATGATCAGAATGATCGTACCGATAGACATGCCAAATCTCCTCCAGCCCTTCGTTGAAGGGTCTCTTGCAACCTGTCCCGTTGTGCGAGGGCAACTTGCCGCAGGTTTTATAGTTCCGCCTATGAAACACGGGGTGCACGCGCAACTTGCATGGAACCTTTGTGGCACCGGTGGGCATGATTATGTGAGGTTCAATCACTAACGGGGCAGAGCCATGTCAGCACCGCTTGTCGTCTCTATTCCCCACCGCCTCGGCCGCGAGGAGGCGGCACGCCGGCTCAAGACCGGGCTCGGCCGCGCTGCGGCCAGCATTCCGGTGCTGCAGGTCGAGGAGGAGCGCTGGAACGGCGACAGCATGAATTTCCGCATCCGCGCGCTCGGGCAGATTGCGAGCGGCCAGGTCGATGTCGCCGACGATCATGTCAAGGTGCAGGTGGTGTTGCCCTGGCTGTTGCAGCGCTTTGCCGAGATGGCGCAGGCCACGATCCGCAAACGCGGCCAGCTGCTGTTGGGCAAAGACGGGAAGAGCTAGCGTTCAAGCGCGGGTGCGCTGTCGCACCGGTTTCGCCGCGTCCACGGGCCGCGCCGGGATGACCGAAGCGGGAAAACCGCGAAGCGCCTGCGCGAGCGGCAGATCGTTGCCGGCGAAACCCGGCATGCTGTAGCTCGTGACGTCGATGGTGGCGTCGGCCTCATCGAGCGCCGGCCATTCGCGTCCTGCTTGCGTGAAAGGCGCGAAGTGGCGCCCGACAATGACGATCGCAGCAGTGCGGCCGTGGCGGCGGGCAAAGGCCACGACATGGTCGGCATGTGCGCCCCGCACCTGAAGCGGCTGGTAGTCGCCTCGCGCGAAGACGTCGGACAACTCGTTGCGCAGCTTGAGCAGGTGCCGCGCCCAGGCCAGCTTGAGCTGGCCGTCCGGCCAGCTCTTGATCAGGTGATTCCAATCCGGATTGTCCAGCGTGCCCAGCGCCGCGTGTCGCGCGGAAAAATCCACCGGGCGGCGGTTGTCGGGATCGACCAGCGACAGGTCCCAGAATTCGGTCCCCTGATAGAAATCGGGCACGCCCGGCAGAGTCGCCTTGAGCGTGAGCTGGCTCAGCGCGTTCAGCGCGCCGAGCAGCGCGACGCGGCGAGCCAGGGTTTGCAGCGCCTCCAGGAACTCGCCTGATTGCGCGGGATCGAGGATCTTCGCGATGAAGCTCTTGACGCCGTTCTCATAGGCCTCGTGCGGGTTGAGCCAGCTGGTTTCCTCCTTGCCCTCGCGCGCGGCCTTGAGCGCATAGGCTTGGATACGCGCGACGAAGCCGGCTTCGGCCGACTCCCCAAGCGGCCAGGCGCCGAGCAGGGTCTGGTAGAGCATGTATTCGAACGTGGCCGACGGAGCGCGCAGATTGCCGTCGAGCGCGAGGTGCGGCGCGTTCAGGACTTTCCAGCGTGCCACGGCGCTGGTCCATTCGCCGGGAATTTCACTTAAGGCAGCGATCCGCGCGCGGGCGTCCTCGCCACGTTTGGTGTCGTGCGTGGCAGTCGCCGTCATCCCTTGCGGCCATTCCCTGGCGCGGGCCTGCATGGTCTCGTGGAAAGCGGGAATGGTGAGGCCCTTGCTCGCGGGATCGCCGCCGACTTCGTTCAGGGCGAGCAGCCGGTGGAATTGATAGAAGGCAGTGTCCTCCAGCGACTTCGCCATCATCGGCCCGGTGAATTGCTGCACCTTCAGCGCAAAGCGGCGCACGCGCGGGGCGCTGTGCGGGGGACGGCCGGGCTTGAGCAGGTCCATGGTGAGGGCGTCGCGCAGGAAGTCGAAAATGCCTTCGTCTGCGGCGAACCATTCCTGGCGAGCGGCCTCGATGGTGTCGTCGATCAGCTTGCGATCGTTCGCGGTCGGCGCGCTTGTCGTCAAATAGGTGCGGTACACCGGGAAATGCAGCACGTAGAGCTCGAGCGCCTGCCGCAGGCTGTCGGCGGAAAAGTCGCGGGTGGAGTAGTGCCCGTTGGCGATGCGTGCAAGCAGGCGCGTCAGAACCGTGAATTCGCTGGTCAGTAGTGTCTCCAGCACGCGCCGTTTGGCGTCCTTGACGTAAGGCGCGAGCCGCGGCGGCCGGTTGCTGATCTGCCGCCAGGTCTCGTCCAGCGCCTCCAGCCCCTTGGGGTCGACCAGAACGTGGGTGATGGCATTCATCCACTCATAGCCGGTGGTGCCCTGGACGCCGGCGAAATGCGGCAGGCGCTCGTGCTCGCACAGGATTTTCTCGATCACCGTATAGAACGGCTTTGTGGTGCCCTGAGCGTCGCGCACCAGGCGGCGCAGCCGCTGGCAATATTGCGCGGGATCGCGCAGGCCGTCGATATGATCGAGCCGGATGCCCTGCAGTTTGCCGTCGGCAATGAGTTGCTTCACCAGCCGGTGCGTGGCGGCGAACGTGCCGGGATCCTCGACGCGCATGCCGGCGAGCCCGTTGACGTCGAAGAAGCGGCGATAATTGATGTCGCTGGAGGCAAGCCGCCAGTGCCCGAGCTTGTAGTGCTGGCGCTCCAGCAAATGATGCAGCGCCAGCGTCTGCGCGGGGCGGTCCTTGGCGGCGCGATAGGCGCCGAGGCCGCGCGCGATGATATCGGCGCTGCCTGCGATCTCTTTGAGCTCCGCCTTGAAGCCGGGCGCTTCCTTGCGGTTGGGGCGGCGCAGTCCCGTGTAGCGGGCCGCCAGCGACAGCAGGCGCTTGCCGGCCTCGGTTTCGGCGGCGTCGGCTTCCTTCACGATCATCCGCAGCATCTCGCCATAGCGCTCCGGCGCGATCGGCAATCGATGCTCGAAATACCAAGCGGAAAAACTACCTTCGTTGGGATCGTAGCGCAGCTCGATATCGCCGCTCTCGAGCGCTTCGCCATAGGACGCTCCGAGGATCGGCAGCAGCACGCCGCCACGGGCGCGGAAAGCCAGTTGATCCCAGTCGATATCGAAGGAGACGGCATGCGGCGAGGCCTGGCCCCATTCCAGCACGTCCAGCCACCAGGGATTGTCGGCAAAGTGAACGCCGACATGGTTCGGTACGAAATCGATGATGAGGCCGAGGTCGTGTCGCGTCAGCGCCTCGCTCAGCCGCGCGAAGCCGGCCTCGCCGCCGAGCTCCGGATTGAACTGGCTGTGATCGACGGTGTCATAGCCGTGGGTCGAGCCCTTGCGGGCCTTCATCACCGGCGAGGTGTAGAGATGCGTGATCCCCAGCGCCTTCAAGTAGGGCACGACTGCGGCGGCCCTGTCGAAATCGAAATCCGCGGTGAGCTGAAGCCGGTAGGTTGCGAGAGGAATGGCTGGAGGCATGTCAACCTCCGAGGCGCCAGACCACCGACCAGGGCGCAAGCCGATCGCCGGTCGCGCCGCCCCAGATCAGGGTCCCCACACCGTCGTCGGAATATGCGGCGTCCTTGTCGGAGAGATTGGCCACGAGGCGCAACGTCGCGCCATCCCCCATGTGCCAATGTGCGGTGAGCAGCCCGCTATCGGCCACGGCGGCATCACCGAAGCGCGCACCTTTCAGTCGTGGCGCGACCTCCTTGTGGCGGAGTGCGAGCAGCTCCCGCACCAGCGCGAGGCGTGCATCCTGCTCCGGCGTGTGGCCGCTCCAGTCGAGCACGGCCGATTGCAGCGTTGCCGGATCGAGCGGGTCGGGCACGTCGTCGCCGTACTTTTCATAGGCCCAGGCGTATTCCTGCCTGCGCCCCTTGCGGACGGCATCAGCCAGTCCGCCCTGGAAGTCACAGAAGAACGGGAAGGGCACGGTGGAGCCCCACTCCTCGCCCTGGAACAGCATGGGCACCATCGGCGCGAGCAGGGTCACCGCGAGTGCTGCTTCGATCTGCTTGGGCGATGCCAGGCTTTCGAGCCGGTCGCCGAGCGGCCGGTTGCCGATCTGGTCGTGGTTTTGCAGGAAATTGATGAAGGTTGCCGGCGGCAGCTCGCCGCTGTTCTCGCCGCGCGGCTTCTTGCCCCAGAATTCCGAGATCTCGCCCTGATAGACGAAGCCGGAGGCGAGCGCGCGTGCGAGATCGAGCCGCGGCGTTTGATAGTCCGCGTAATAGCCGGCGAGCTCGCCCGTCAGCATCACGTGCCAGACGTGGTGGTAGTCGTCGTTCCACTGGGCGCGATATTTGCCGTTCGGAGGCTCCTGCGCGGCGTCGAGCAGGCTCGCGCGATTGTCGCCGTTCTCCAGCACGAGATGGATATGCCGTCCCGTCGCCTTGGCAAGCTCGCCCGCGGCGACGCTGAGGTCCTGCAGCATCGATTGCTCGCCGGGGATCGCCATGATGTGATTGGCGGCATCCAGCCTCAGGCCGTCGAAGCGATAATCGCTGAGCCACGACAGCGCGTTCTCGACGGCAAAAGCGCGAACCTGCGGCACGCGATAATCGATCGCGCTGCCCCATGGCGTGTGCGCGTCGGTGAAGAAGGCCGGCGCGTAGCGGCCGAGGTAATTTCCCTCGGGGCCGAAATGATTGTAGACGACGTCGAGGAACATCATCAGCCCGCGCAGATGGGCTTCGTCGATCAGCGTCTTCAAATCATCGGGATGACCATAGGCGCTGTCGGGCGCGTACCACAGCACGCCATCATAACCCCAGCCGCGACGACCGGCGAAGTCGGCCAGCGGCATCAGCTCGACCGCGGTGATGCCGGTCGCGACGAGATGATCGAGCTTGTCGATCATGGCACGATAGGTACCTTCCGCAGTGAAGGTGCCGACATGCGTCTCGATCAGTACCGTCTCTTCCCAGGGACGCCCGCGCCAATCGGGCGTGCGCCAGGCGAAGGCGTCATGATCGATCACCTCGCTCGGGCCGAACACGTCGTCGGGCTGGAATGCAGACGCCGGATCGGGCACGTCGATCGCGTCGTCGATCCTGAATTTGTAGTTGCTGCCGACGGGCAAATTGGCAATCTCGGCGACATACCAGCCATCCTGCCGGCGCTGCATCGCGTGTCGTCTGTCGAGCAGGAGATCGACACGGCGCGCGGCAGGTGCCCATAGCCGGAACGACACGCCGTCCTTCGTCGGCCTCGCCCCGAAGGATGGCCTCATAGCGCCCCCGCGAAAGCGAGCACGGAGCGCGGCGGCGCCTTGCTGTCGCTTCCGGGCAGGAAGTCGACCGTGTTCAGCTTGGCGTCGGTCGTGTTCAGGATTTGCTGCCAGCTCTTGTATTCGGTCAATTTTGGCAATTTGAATGCGATCTCTTCGGGGGCTGCGTTGAGTACGATAAAGATCGCGGCGCTGCCCGGTTCCATCGGCCCCATCACGTAGGAGAGGAACCGCCCTTCCGGGAATTTCCAGTCGCTTTCCGTCATTTCGTCGCCGGCCGGCGTCAGCCACAGCGCGCCGTAGGAGATGCCGTCCTTGGGGCGGCCGTCGAGCCAGCGATGGCTGCGAAGCTGCGAGAACCGGCGGCGGATATCGGCGAGCTCGGCGACGAAATCGACCATGTCGTCGCCGTCCTTGCCGAGATTGTCCCAGCCGACCCAGCCAACCTCGTTGTCCTGGCAATAGGCGTTGTTGTTGCCTGATTGCGAATTCCCGACTTCGTCGCCGGCGAGGATCAGCGGAATGCCCTGCGCCAACATGAGGCAAGCCAGTACGTTCTTGCGAAGCTGCCGGCGCAAGCTGACGATTTGGGGATCGTCGGTCGGGCCCTCGACACCGCAATTGTTGCTGTGGTTGTCGTTGGAGCCGTCGCGATTGTCCTCGCCATTGGCCTCGTTGTGCTTCTCGTTGTAGCTGAAGAGATCGGCGAGGGTGAAACCGTCATGCACGGTGATGTGGTTGACGCTGGCGCGCGGCCGCCGTCCGTCGTGGTTGAACAGGTCGGAGGACGCCGTCATGCGGCTGGAGATGTCGCCGATCAGGCTGCCTTCGCCGCTCCAGTAGCGGCGCATAGCGCTGCGATAACGGTCGTTCCACTCCGACCATTGTGAAGGAAATGCGCCGACCTGATAGCCGCCAAGGCCGAGGTCCCAGGGTTCGGCGACGAGCTTGACGCTCGCCAGCACCGGGTCCTGGCGTATCGCGGTCAGGAACGAGCTGCCGCGATCATAACCGTTCGGCCCGCGCGCCAGCGTGGTGGCGAGGTCGAAACGGAAGCCGTCGACGTGGCAGACCTCGACCCAGTAGCGCAGGGAATCCATCACCATCTGCAGCACGCGCGGATGGGTGAGGTTCACCGACGAGCCGCAGCCGGTAAAATCGTCGTAGTAGCGCGGGTTCTCGCGGTTCAGCCAGTAATAGGAGGCGTTGTCGATGCCGCGGTAGCACAGCGTCGGGCCGAGATGATTGCCCTCGGCTGTGTGGTTGTAGACGACGTCGAGCATCACCTCGATGCCGGCATCGTGCAGGCGTGCGACGGTGGTGCGGAAGGAATCGAGGGCGTTGTCCTGGGCGTAGCGCTGCTCGGGCGCGAAGAAGGACAAGGTGTTGTAGCCCCAGTAATTGGCGAGCTTCTTCTCCACCAGGATGCGGTCATCGACGAAACTGTGCACCGGCAGGAGCTCAACGGTGGTGACGCCGAGCTTCTTCAGGTGCTCGATCATCGCCGGCGAGGACAGGCCGCCATAGGTGCCGCGCAAATTCGGCGGGACGTCGTCGCGCTTCTGTGTCAGTCCCTTGACGTGGGCCTCGTAGATGATGGTGTCTTCCCAGGGAATGTTGGGCCGGATCTCGCGGCGGCCCCAGTTGAAGGTCTCGTCGACGACGACAGCCTTGGGCATGCCGCGCGCGTTGTCGCGCCGGTCGAACGACAGATCCTCGCGCGGGCTTCCGGTGCGATAGGCGAAATGCGCGTCACTCCAGACCAGCCGCCCGGAAAGCCGCTTGGCATAGGGGTCTAGCAGGAGCTTGTTGGCGTTGAAGCGGTGGCCTTGTTCGGGCTCGTAGGGGCCATGCACGCGGTAGCCGTAGAGCTGGCCGGGCGAGACGTCGTTGAGATAGCCGTGCCAGACATCCTCGGTGCGCTCCGGCAGCTCGACGCGCTCGAGTTCGCGGCGGCCCTGCATGTCAAACAGGCACAGCTCGACCTTCTGCGCGTTGGCGGAGAACAGCGCGAAATTGGTGCCGCGTCCGTCCCAGCTTGCGCCGAGGCGTGCGGGCGATCCAGCAGTCAGGCGCATCGTTCAGCTTTCCGGAACGAGGAAGATCGCGGCGAGCGGCGGAATGGTGAGGCGGAGCTCGCCATTGACGGCGTGGACTTCGCCGATATTGCCGACATTGCTGCCGCCGTAATGGGCGGAGTCGGAGTTGAACACTTCCTTCCACTTGCCACTGAGGGGCGCGCGAACGCGGTAGTTGCGATAGACGTTGGGTGAGAAGTTGACGATCACCATGCACCGGGCGTGCTCGTCAAATCCCTTGCGCAGCCATGCGAACACGTTGCGGTTGGCGTCGTCCGTGATCAACCATTCGAAACCGGCCTGCTCGCAGTCCATCTGGTGCAGCGCGGGCACCGCGCGATAGAGCCGGTTGAGATCGCGGATCAGCGCCTGGATGCCTGAATGGAGCTTGTACTCGAGCAAGTGCCAGTCGAGCGACTGGTCGTGATTCCATTCGCGGCTTTGTGCGATCTCGGCGCCCATGAACAGCAGCTTCTTGCCGGGATGGCCGAACATGAAGCTGTAATAGGCGCGCAAATTCGCGAAGCGCTGCCATTCGTCGCCGGGCATGCGCCCCAGGATCGAGCGCTTACCGTGCACGACCTCGTCATGCGACAGCGGCAGGACGAAGTTCTCCGAGAAGGCGTAGTGCAGGCCGAACAGGATGTCGCCGTGATGATGCTTGCGGTGGATCGGATCCTTGCTGATGTAGTTCAGCGTGTCGTGCATCCAGCCCATGTTCCACTTGTAGCCGAAGCCGAGCCCGCCGAATTCGACCGGGCGCGAGACCTGCGGCCAGGCGGTGGACTCTTCGGCGGCCGTGGTCGCCTGCGGGAAACGTGCGAACAGCTCGGTGTTGAAGCGGCGCAGGAACGCGATCGCCTCGATGTTCTCCCGGCCGCCATGCTGGTTCGGAATCCACGCGCCGGGCGGACGGCTGTAGTCGAGGTAGAGCATGGACGCGACGGCATCGACGCGCAGTCCGTCGATCGCGTAGCGCTCGAGCCAGAACAGCGCGTTGGACACCAGGAAGTTCGTGACTTCGGTGCGGCCGTAATTGTAGATCAGCGTACCCCAATCGAGATGCCGGCCCTGGAGCGGATTGGCGTGCTCGTACAGCGCTGTGCCGTCAAAGCTGCCGAGCCCGTGCGGATCGTCCGGGAAGTGGCCGGGCACCCAGTCGAGCAGCACGCCGACGCCCTCGCGGTGGCAGGCATCGACCAGTGCGGCAAAATCCTCCGGCGTGCCGAAGCGGCTGGTCGGCGCATACAGGCCAGTCGGCTGATAGCCCCATGAGCCGTCGAAAGGATGCTCGCTCACGGGGAGGAATTCGAGATGGGTGAAGCCCATGTCGCGGGCGTAGGCCGGCAGCTGCTCGGCCAGTTCGCGATAGGTCAGCCATTCATTGCCGTTCTTGCGCCGCCACGAGCCGAGATGGACCTCGTAGATCGACATCGGCGCGGACAACGCGTTGATGCCGTCGGGTGCCGGTCGCGGCCGGGGCAGATGTGCTTCGTCGAACACGATGGAAGCGGTCTTCGGCCGCACCTCGCTTGCAAAGGCCATCGGATCGGACTTCAGCGGAAGCAGATGGCCATGCGGTCCGATAATTTCGAACTTGTAGTGGTCGCCCGCCTTGGCGTGCGGGATGAACAATTCCCAATAACCCGCGCCGCGCACCCGCATCGGATGGCGCCGTCCGTCCCAGAAATTGAAGTCGCCGACCACGGAGACACGGCGGGCGTTGGGCGCCAGCACCACGAAGCCGATGCCATCGATGCCGTCGAGCCGCATCGGATGCGCGCCGAGCTTGTCGTAAAGGCGCTGGTGCGTGCCTTCGCCGAGCAGATAGAGGTCGAAATCGGTCAGGATCGGCGGAAAGCGATAGGTGTCCTCGAATTCGATGACGTTATCGCCGAACTTCGCGCGGAGCTGGTAGTGCTTCGCGCCGTTCGGCAGAGCGCCGATGAACAGGCCGGCATCATGGACGCGATCGAGCTTCGCCACCTCGCCGTGCTCGCCCACCGCCTCGACATTGGAAGCATCGGGAAGAAACGCGCGCACCACGCTCTTGTCGCCCTCGGGATGCAGCCCGAGATAGTGGAAGGGATCGGAGTGGCGACCCTCGATGATCGCATAGGCCTCGGCAGGGAGTTTAGGCATGGGCTTCGCTCTCGATACTGGACAGAATGCGAAGCAGTCCGGACAGCGGCGCATGGAGCCCCTCAGGCCGGTGGGACAGCTCGTACTCTACTTCCTCGAACGCTTGATCAAGCAGGAAAAACCTTAACAGGCCTGCCGCGGATTGCGGATCTTCCGGCCACAGCCGCCGATCGGTCATGGCTTCGCGGTAGGCGGTGAGGAACGTCGCGGTGGTGCGCTCGCGCCATTCGTCGAGCGCAGCCGTAAGCCGGCCCTGTTCGTCGGAAGCACCCGTGAGCGCGCGGTGGAGCGCCGCGTTAACCGAAAGATCAATCGAGCGGATCAGGCCGGCAACGTCGCGCGCCGCAGGCAGCTTGCGCCGCTTCTCCGCCAGCGGCAAACGCGGATCTCCGTCGAAGTCGATGATGAAGATATCGTCCTTCACGATCAGAGTTTGCCCGAGGCGGAAGTCGCCATGATGACGGATGTTCAACCCGCCGATCTCGGCAGGTAGTAGCGCGCTGAGCCGGCCGGACAGGGACGCGCGCTCCGCGGCGAGCTGATTGATCAGCGGCCGATCTGCCTCCCGCAGGCCGTCGGTGCTGGCGGCCAGCCGCTCGAAAATCCGCTCGGCCCGTGCCTTGAGCTCGGATGACCAGCGCTTGATGTGTGCGGAGCCAATCGGCTCCGGCGCGAGATCGCCGGACTTTGCGGCGGCCAAAGCCACATGCAGCTCGGCGAGGCGTCGACCGATCTGTGTAATGAAGTGCAGATAGGGCGCTTGCTCCTGGGTCTCGCGGGGCATCTCGCCCGGTGGCAGCACCCGCTGCTCGTCGATATAGCGGTCGAGATAGCCCGCAGTGACGCCCCAGCCGTCGCCCTGGTTCTCGACATAGGCGTGCAGCACGCCGACTGCGCTGCGACGGTCGTCTTCGACCAGTTCGACGCTGCCGAGCAGTGCCGGCGTATTGGCAAAGCGGGCGATTTCCGTGAGGTAGGAGCCGATCTCGATCTCGGGATTGATACCGGCTTCGAGCTGGCGATAGATCTTGGCGACATATTGATTGTCGACCAGCGCGGTGCTGTTCGACTGTTCGATCGCGCGGATGCGTTCGGGCTCCTTGATGGTGTACTCGGCAAACCGGCTGGTCGCCTTGAACTCCAGCCGCAGATTGTTTTCTTCCACCACCAGGTTCTGCGACAGATTGCGCAGGAACAGGCCAATGAAGATCTGCTCGGTTGCCACATCCAGCAGCGTCCCTTCGCGGGCGCCCTGACGCACGGCGGCGAGCGCCCTGGGATTGAAGCGTTCGCGGTCGAAGCGCACCCATTCGATCTGCATCGGCAGCACGTAGCGCGTGGTGACATCGCCCTGCGCCGCCTCGAAGAACGCGATCCAAGGCCTGTTGTCGCCGATGTCGCAGAACGGCACCGCCGAGGTCAGCGTCGGCTTGATGTGCTTGGGATTGTGCTCGGGATACCAGCGCGTGCGCGACAGGAATCCCGGCAGCACCTCGTGCTCGAACACGCCCCGCTCGCGCGCCAGCGACACCCAGGTCGAGTTCACCGGCACCACCAGCGTCTCGAATTCCGGCACCGCGCGCGGCGTCACCGGCTCGGACTTGTCGCGCTCGGTGAGCTGGAACCAGTAGAAGCCATAGGGCCCCAGCGTGACCATATAGGGCAGTTCGCCGATCGCCGGAAAACGCGTGCGGCCGAGCATCTCCTGCGGGATACGGTCCTTCCAGGGCGACAGATCGAGCTCGGTCGCCTGGGCCGCCCGCGACAGATTGGCGACGCAGAGGATCACCTCGTCGCGGTACTGCCGGACGTAGGCCAGCACGGCGCGGTTGGCCGGGCGGATGAAGGTCATGGTGCCGCGGCCGAAGGCGAGCGTCGATTTGCGCACCGAGATCAGGCGCTTGGTCGCGCTGAGCAGCGAGGACAGGCTGCGCGACTGCGCCTCCACGTTCACCGATTCGTAGCCGTAGACCGGATCCATGATCAGCGGCGCGTAGAGGCGGGCCGGGTCGCAGCGCGAGAAGCCGCCGTTGCGGTCCGGGCTCCACTGCATCGGCGTGCGCACGCCGTTGCGGTCGCCGAGATAGATGTTGTCGCCCATCCCGATCTCGTCGCCGTAATAGATGATCGGCGTTCCCGGGAAGGACAGCAGCAGCGAGTTCATCAGCTCGATCTTGCGCCGGTCGTTGTCCATCAGCGGCGCGAGGCGCCGGCGGATGCCGACATTGATGCGGGCGCGCGGATCGTTGGCGTAGGTGGTCCACAGGTAGTCGCGCTCGACGTCGGTCACCATCTCCAGCGTCAGCTCGTCATGGTTGCGCAGGAACAGCGCCCATTGGCAGCTCGCAGGAATGTCCGGCGTCTGGCGCAGGATGTCGGTGATCGGGAAACGGTCCTCCTGCGCGATCGCCATGTAGATGCGCGGCATCAGCGGGAAGTGGTAGGCCATGTGGCACTCGTCGCCGCGGCCGAAATATTCCTGCACGTCCTCCGGCCATTGATTGGCCTCGGCCAGCAGCAGCTTGCCCTTGGAGTAGGAATCCAGCTCGTGGCGCAGCCGCTTGATGATGGCATGCGTCTCGGGAAGGTTCTCGTTCGAGGTGCCTTCGCGCTCGCAGAGATAGGGAATGGCGTCCAGACGGAAGCCGTCGACACCGGCATCGAGCCAGCGCTTCATTACCTGAATCAGGGCGCTGACGACGCGCGGATTGTCGAAATTGAGATCCGGCTGGTGCGAGAAGAAGCGGTGCCAGTAGAAAGCGCCGGCCTCGTGATCCCAGGTCCAGTTCGACTTCTCGGTGTCGGTGAAGATGATGCGGGTGCCCTGGTATTTCTGGTCGGTGTCGCTCCAGACATACCAGTTGCGGGCGCTCGAGCCCGGAGGGCTGCGGCGCGCGCGCTTGAACCAATTGTGCTGGTCCGAGGTGTGGTTGACGACGAGCTCGGTGATGACGCGCAGCCCGCGCTTCTGCGCTTCCTGGATGAAGCGCTTGAAATCCTTCATCGTCCCGAAATCGGGATTGACCGCGCCGTAGTCGGCGATGTCGTAGCCGTCGTCGCGGCCGGGCGAAGGATAGAACGGCAGCAGCCACAGCGCGGTGACGCCGAGCTCCTGGAGATAAGGCAGCTTCTCGGTCAGCCCTGCGAAGTCGCCGATGCCGTCCTGATTGCTGTCGGCAAACGCCTTGACGTGGAGCTGATAGATGATGGCGTCCTTGTACCAGAGCTCGTCCACGATCTCGGCAGCCTCGGCTTTCTTGGTGTCGACGGAAGACAATACGTTCATGGCGTGCGCCCTTACGCCAGGCAGCGGAACAGTAGCGCCGGATCGCGCTCGGGATCGATACGCAACCTGATCCCGCCCCATTCGATGCGGGCCTGTTCGCCGGTGAGGAGGTTTTCGAGTGCCGACACATGGTGTCGCTGCCCGCCGGCGTCAACCGTGACGTCCCCGAGCGGCAACCAGAATTCGCGCACGTCGCGCGACAGTGCAACCACGGCGACGACGACGTTGGCCGGGCCGGTCGCCTCCTTCACGAAGGCGATCGTCTCGCCGTCTTCGATGCCGAGGAAGCGCAGGTTCGCGGTTTGGTGAAGCGCAGCATTCTCGTTGCGGATGCGATTGAGCTCCGTGATGTAGGCCTTGATGTTGCCGGGCTTGTTCCAGTCGCGCTGCCTGACCTGGTATTTCTCAGAATCGAGATATTCCTCGCGGCCGGGGATCGCGTCATGCTCCAGCAACTCGAACCCGCTGTAGACGCCGTAATTGCCGGACAGCGTCGCCGCCAGCGCGAGGCGCGATTTGAACGCCCAGGTCTCGCCGCCCTGGAGATGATAGGGCAAGAGATCGGGCGTATTCACGAACAGGTTCGGCCGATAGAAATCACGTTCGGGATAGCGCGTCAGCTCGCCGAGATATTGCTCCAGCTCCCACTTCGCCGTGCGCCAGGGGAAATAGCTGAACGATTGTGCAAAGCCGAGCTTGGCAAGCCCCTTCATCAGCTTCGGGCGCGCAAACGTCTTGGAGAACAGGATCACCTCGGGATGCCGGCGGCGGATGTCACGGATCAGCCACTCCCACAAGGCGAGCGGCGCGGTGTCATGATTGTCGATGGCGAAGATGGTGACGCCGTGGTCGATCCAGAACAGCATGGCGTCGCGAAACGCGTTCCACAGTCCAGCCCGGTCGACGGACGTGAAATCGGGGATGACGATATCGGAATAGGGCCCGTCAGCCGTCCGCACCGAGCGGTCCGGGCGCCATTTGAACCATTCCGGATGCTGCGTCAGCCACGGGTGGTCCGGCGAGCATTGCACGGCGAAGTCGAGCGCGAGTTCGAGGCCGTATTCCAGGCAGGTCGCGACCAGCGCGCGAAAATCCTCGATTGTGCCGAGTTCGGGGTGCAGCGCATCGTGCCCGCCCTCGATGGCGCCGATCGCATAAGGCGAGCCGGGATCGCCTTCGGCCGCCACCGGCGTGTTGTTGCGGCCCTTGCGCCGGGTGCGGCCGATGGGATGGATCGGCGTGAAGTAGAGCACGTCAAAGCCCATCGCGGCGATGTCGGGCACGCGCGCGATGCAGTCGCGGAGCGTGCCATGCTGTCCTGGCACCACGCTCTGGCTGCGCGGCATCATCTGATACCAGGCGCCGAAGCGTGCCTTGTCGCGGTCGACGAACAGTGGGAATAGCGCCGAGCGCGTGAGATCAGGCCGCGACTGGCTCTCGGCCATGGCTGCGCCGAGCTCGGTTGCCAGCAGCGGGGCAACGTCGCCGGTCTGAAGATAGTCCTCGCATTGCCTGACGATGACGGCGGCGGCGTCCTGCTGCGCGCCATGCGCCTTGGTCAGAAGGCCGGCGCCCTCGATCGCATCGAGACTGACATCGGCACCGGAGCGCTGCTTGCGCGCGACCGCGTGCGACCACGTGGCGAATTCGTCGGTCCAGGCTTCGATCGCATAGACATATTTGCCGGGCTCGACCGGTGTGAACGCGCCGGACCAGCGGTCATTGCCGTGAGGGATCATCGGCTCGCTCTGCCATTCGCGGTCCTGCTCCTGTCGCCAGATCAGCGCTGCGCCGATCACGGCGTCGCCGTCCCGGTAGATGTCGGCCCAGACCTCGACCGGTTCGCGCGCGATCCGCTTCACGGGGAAGCGCCCGCCGTCGATCAGGGGATAGACGTCCTCGATGAGGAAAGTGCTGCCGGCTGCGGCACTCTCGACAGTTTGAATTGTCTTGTTCACGGTGATGCCATTGACAAGAAAGCAGGAGCCCGTTTCCCTTGCCGGGAACCTACGCTTGATACCACTATAGAAAGCCGCTTGTGTGTCATTGGTTCCCTGGGGAACGGCAGGCGCGGCTTGCGAGTTGACCGTGACTAACCTCTTCCGCGACCTCGTTAAAATCGATGCCCCCGGCCAAAAAATGGCCTGCAAGCTGCGTGCCGAATGGATCTTTTAGCTCAAGCCCGGATCAAGGGCGTTCAATCCGAATTCGTCGATGCCCTCGGAAAGCTGCGGGTCACCGATCCCGTGGCCCTCAAATCCATCCTCGACGCCCTGCCGGAGAAGCGGGTTTACCGCTTCGTCAGCGGGCCCGTGGTGGTACGCGCCTTGGGCCATCCGCGCACCGAAATGGTGACGATCGGCGCGCCGCCGCTCAAATGGAAGATGACCGACAACGGCAATTTGATCGCGCAAGGTGAGACGCGCGAGCCCGTGATTGCCTGGCCCGCCGGCCTGCCGCTCGGCTATCACCGCCTGACGCTGACCGATGCCGAAGGCGTTACTGAAGAGGTGCCGATGATCGTGGCGCCGGAGCGGGCCTTTGGCGGCGATTTCGACCGCGGCTGGCTGCTTGCCGTGCAGCTCTACAGCGTCCGCTCGGACCGCAATTGGGGCATCGGCGATTTCACCGACCTCGCCGGTCTCGTCCGGCTCGCCAAGCAGTTGGGGGCCGACGGCGTCGGGCTCAATCCCCTGCATGTGTTGTTCGACGACCATCCGGCCGATTGCAGTCCGTATTCGCCGAACAGCCGGCTGTTTCTCAATCCGCTCTATATCGACGTCGAGGCGATCCCGGAATTTTCCCCCGACCTCGTCCCCGACGCGGCCGCGACCGCCGCGCGGCTCCGTGACGGCGATCGCGTGCCCTATCCCGACATGGCGGCCTTGAAATGGCTCGGCCTCCGCGCCGCCTTCGACAGCTTCGTCAAAACCGCGAGCGGCGTCCGCCGCAACCAGTTCGACGCCTTCCGCGCGGCTCGCGCGCCGCTATTGTCCCGCTTTGCCTGCTTCGAGGTGCTCCGTCATCGCTTCGCGGCGCCGTGGTGGGAATGGCCGGAGGAATGGCAAAAGCCGGACGAGACGAAATGCGCCGAGCTGCGCAATGGCCCAGACAAGCACGAGGTCGAGTTCGTCGAATTCGTGCAATGGACGGCCGACAGTCAGTTGCATGCCGCCAAGGAGCTGGCCGGCCAGCTCGGCATGCGGGTTGGGCTCTATCTCGACGTTGCCGTCGGCGTGCAGTCGAACGGCTTCGATGCCTGGAACGAGCAGGGGGCGATCTCCCGTCATCTCGCCGTCGGCGCGCCGCCGGACGTGCTCAATACCATCGGCCAGGACTGGGGCCTCGCCGGCTTCAATGCCGGCGGCCTGGAGGCGCAATCCTTCGTGCCATTCGCCGATATGCTCGCGGCTTCAATGCGCCATTCCGGGGCCATCCGTCTCGATCACGTGCTGGGCCTGAAGCGACTTTATCTGGTGCCGCGCGGCTTCAAGCCCGACAACGGCGCCTATGTGCAAATGCCGTTCGAGGCGCTGCTGGCGACTGTGGTGCGCGAGAGCGCGGCCCATAAGTGCATCGTGATCGGCGAGGACCTCGGCACGGTGCCGGAAGGTTTTCGCGAGACCATGCAGGATTTCGGCATCTGGTCCTACCTCGTCATGATGTTCGAGCGCGACGATGCCGGTCATTTCCGGCCCGTCGATCACTACCGGCCCAACGCGCTGGTGACGCTGAACACGCATGATTTGTCGACCTATGCCGGCTGGCGCTCATTCAGCGATCTCAGGATGAAGCGCTCGCTCGGGCTCGATCCCGGCGAGAACGATCAGGCCCGCTGGGATGCGCTCGGCCTGCTCGACGAGATCCTGCGCGCCAACGGCATCCGTGCCAATGATGTCTATTCGGTGCTCGCCTTCCTGTCGCGCACGCCGTCGCGGCTGCTTGCGGTGTCGCTGGAGGATCTGCTCGGGGTGATCGACCAGCCCAACATTCCCGGTACGATCGACGAGCATCCGAACTGGCGCCAGCGCCTGCCTGTGACGCTCGACAAGATTGCCTCGAAAGTCGATCTCGCGGCTTTGAAGGCCGCGACACGGGAACGCTCGTTGCCCGGCGGGCGTTGATCGCCGGGGCTCCAAGGGTGCCGTTTTCGAGGCTCGTACGACCTTGTCTCAGAGGATTGAGGACTATGCGCTGATCGGCGACTGCGAGACCGCGGCGCTGGTCGGCCGCAACGGCTCGATCGACTGGCTGTGCTGGCCGGCCTTCGATTCCGACGCCTGCTTTGCAGCGCTCCTCGGCACGCACAAGAACGGCCGCTGGCTGATCGCGCCGAGCGAGGACGTCACCGCGACGTCGCGCCGCTATCTCGGCGACACCCTCATCCTCGAGACGCGCTTTGAGACGAAGAGCGGCACCGTTGCGCTGATCGACTTCATGCCGCCGCGCGGCAAGGCCTCCGACATCGTGCGGCTGGTCCGCGGTGTCAGCGGCACGGTCAAGATGCGGATGGAGCTCGTCATCCGCTTCGGCTTCGGCGTCGACATCCCGTGGGTGCGGCGGATCGACCATTCCCTGCTGGCGGTCGCCGGGCAGGACATGACGGTGCTGCGGACTCCCGCGAAGACCCGCGGCGAGGATCTGACCACGGTCTCCGATTTCGAGGTGAAGGCGGGCGAGACCGTGCCGTTCGTGCTGACCTACGGCCCCTCGCATCTCGAGCCACCTGCACCGATCGACCCGGAGCTCGCGCTGCAGGAGACGGAAAAGTTCTGGCAGGACTGGTGCAGCCACTGTAATCGCGATGGCGACTATCGCGACCTGATCGTGCGCTCGCTGATCACACTCAAGGCGCTGACCTTCGGTCCGACCGGCGGCATCGTCGCGGCGCCGACCACCTCCTTGCCGGAGAAGCTCGGCGGCGCCAGGAATTGGGACTACCGCTTCTGCTGGCTGCGCGATGCCACCTTCACGCTGCTGGCGCTGATGAACTCGGGTTACACCGAGGAAGCCTCGGCCTGGCACAATTGGCTGTTGCGGGCGGCTGCAGGCTCACCGTCGAACATGCAGATCATGTACGGCATCTGGGGCCAGCGGCGACTGCTGGAATGGGAAGCCGGTTGGCTCGACGGCTACGAGGGCGCCCAGCCGGTGCGCGTCGGCAATGCCGCGCATGCGCAGCTCCAGCTCGACGTCTACGGCGAACTGATCGACGCCTTCCATCAGTCGCGGATGGCCAAGCTCAAGCTCGACGACGAGAGCTGGGCGCTGGAATGCGCCGTGCTCAAGCATCTCGCCGAAGTCTGGGACCAGCCCGATCACGGCATCTGGGAGCGGCGCGGACAGCCGAAGCACTATGTCTTCTCCAAGGTGATGACCTGGGTCGCCTTCGACCGCGGCATCAAGAGCGCCGAGACCTTCGGCTTCAAGGCGCCGCTGCTGCACTGGCGCACCTTGCGCGACGCCATTCATCGCGACGTCTGCAACCGGGGCTTCGACACGGAGGAGAATGCCTTCGTGGAGTCCTACGGCTCGAAGCTGCTCGACGCCAGCGTGCTGCTGCTGCCGGCCGTCGGCTTCCTGGAAGCGTCGGATCCGCGCATTCGCGGCACCATAGTGGCGATGGAAAAGCACATGATGCCTGACGGCTTCGTGCTGCGGCACGATCCGCGCGAAGTGCCTGCGGGGCAGCCGCCGCTCGAAGGCGCCTTCCTCGCCTGCAGCCTGTGGCTGGCCGATGCCCATGTGCTGGCGGGCGATCTCGACAAGGCGCAAGCCTTGTTCGATCGCGTGGTCGGGATCGCGAATGATGTCGGGCTGCTGGCCGAGGAATATGATTCAGGCGCCAAGCGTCAGACCGGCAATTTCCCCCAGGCGCTGACGCATATCGCGCTGGTCAACACCGCGCATAATCTGTCGGCGGCAAGGCAGGGCAGCGAGAAGCCCGCGATGCAGCGGTCGAAGTAGTGACGTGGATTAGTATCGATTGTATCCGGGGCGGAGGTGCGCCCCCTCTCCCGCTTGCGGGGGAGGGCTGGGGTGGGGGTCTCTCCGCCGGCGAGAGCCCCCGAGAGGAGAGAGCCCTCACCCGCCGCTACGCGGCGACCTGTCCCGCAGGCGGGAGAGGTGAAACCAGCCGGCCCGTCTACCCACTCCCGTTCCGCTTCAAAATCATCTCCATCGCCTCCGCAAAACCGTCCTGCTCGTTGGACGCGGTGACGTGGGTGGCCTGGTCTTTGACGTTGTCGGCCGCATTGCCCATCGCGATCGAGACGCCGCTGACGCGGAACATCGCAAGGTCGTTCTGCATGTCACCGATGGTGGCGACCGCGTCCGTTGAAATGCCGAGGCGCTTGGCCATCGCCTGCACGAAGGTGCCCTTGTCGAAGCCGGGCGGGGTGATGTCGAGATAATAGGTTTGCGAACGCACGGCGGTCGCCTCGCTGCCGAGCGCCTTCTGCATCGCCTTCTCGCAAGCTTCGAGGCCGGCCGCGTCGGCGCTGGCGCCGACGATCTTGCAGGCGCTCGCGAGATACGGCGAGAAATCCGTCACGATGGTCGGGTCGGAGCGGATGGTGTGCTGCTCATGTGCCACGTATTGGCCATCAGGCTTGTCGATCAGCCATTTGTCGGTGGTGAACAGCCAGATATCGGCGCCGAAGTCCCGGAGAATTTGCAAGCTTCGCTCGGCCGCGCCGGCCGGGATGAGATGCTGCTCGACCGGATGCATCTCGGGATCGACGATCGAGGAGCCGTTGAACGGGCCGACCGGCAGCCACAGCGCCAGCGGCTCGATCAGGAAGCGCATGCCGATCGCGGGGCGGCTTGACGTGATCGTGAAACCGATGCCGGCCTGGTGCAGACGCTGCACCGCGGACCTCGCGCGGTCGGTCAGCGTCTTGTCCTTGGTCAGCAGCGTACCGTCGACGTCTGAGACGACGAGCGAGATTTTTGGCATGGCGGTCCCTTGGGTGTTTCTTGGGTGTTTGGCCTCAGCGTTTCGCGCCGCCCAGTTTCAACTGCCGCACCGCGCCGTCCACGATCGCCTCCACGGACTCGTCGATCGAGACGGTGATCACGTGCTCGCCAGCCTCCGGCGGCTCCAGCGTGTTGAACTGGCTCGTCAGCAGGCCGGGTGGCATGAAGTGCCCCTTGCGTTGCGCGAGGCGAGCGGCGATCAACTCCTTCGTGCCCCTCAGGAAGACAAAGCGGACGTCGTCGCGTCCGCGCAGCAGCACGTCGCGGTAAGTGTGCTTCAGCGCCGAGCAGGCGATGATCACGTGCTCGCCCTTGTCACAGACCCGCGCGATCTCGTCGGCAATGGCGTTGAGCCAGGGCCAGCGGTCCTCGTCGGTGAGGGGATGGCCGGCCCGCATCTTCTCGACATTGCTGGCGGGATGAAAGCTGTCTCCGTCCTCGAATCGCCAGCCGAGGCGCTCGCCCAGCGCTTTTGCAACCGTACTCTTGCCCGAACCCGACACGCCCATCACGATCAATGCACAAGGTGCTTCAACGCCCGTCACGAATTCCCCCCGGAAGCGCGGCTTGGTCGACCAGCCAGACGGTCTCGCCATTCGAGCGCGCGCGTACAGCCGGCAGAGTCTCGCCATTGAGGAGGCGCGTCAAGATCGGCTGCTTGTCGTGCCCCGCAATCTCGAACAGCATTTCGCGGCAGGACGCCAGCGCGGGCAGGGTGAGCGAGACCCGCGGCACGAAGGGGGCAACATTGGCCTTGGGGACGCCGACCACCCAGCGTCGCGTCTCCTCGATTGCAGGATAGCCCGGGAACAGCGAAGCGGTGTGGCCGTCCGGGCCTGCGCCCATCAAAACCATGTCGAACAGCGGCCGTGCCGGATCCAGGCTTTCCGCGCCGTAGAAAGCCTGCAGCTCGCGCGCATAGGCCTCGGCGCTCTGATCGGGGGTGTCAGCCGTCGTCGGGATCGGGTGAACATGGCCGGAGGGCGCGTTGCGATCGAGAAAGGTCGCGCGCGCGACCGCCATGTTGTTGAGGGGATCGCTTTCGGGCACGAAGCGCTCGTCACCGATGAACCAGTGCACGCGCTCCCACGGGATTTTTTCGCGCCAGGCGTCGCTGCCCAGCAGCTGGTAGAGCCGCTTGGGGCTGGAGCCGCCGGTGAGGCAGATCGCGATGCGCCCGGGATTGGCCGCGATTCGCGCCATGACCCGTTCGGCCGCGGCGTGCGCGAGAGCCTCGGCGTCGGCCTCGACGATCAGCTTCGGTTGTCCCGCAGCCGTCACGAAAACTTACGCCAGCTTCGGCCGTCGCGGCGGAGCAATTCATCGGCGCAGGCGGGGCCGTCGCTGCCGGCTTGATAGGTCTCGATGCCGTTGCTGCCCGCGTTTTTCCAGGCGTCTAGGAACGGCTGCACCGCCTCCCATCCGGCTTCGATGCCGTCGGCGCGCTGGAACAGGATGTTGTCGCCGATCATGCAGTCGTAGATCAGCGTCTCGTAGCCGGTCGAGGGATCGGCCCGGAAATAGTCGCCATAGCGAAACTTCATCTCGACGCCGTCGATGGTGACGCTCGGCCCCGGGATCTTGGCGTTGAACTGGAGCTCGATGGTCTCCGTCGGTGCGATGCCGATCGTGAGGAAGTTCTGGGAGAGGCGATCGACAGCCGTGCCTGAGAACATCGACAGCGGCGCCTGCTTGAACTTGATCGCGACCTCGGTGCGCTTGTGGCCGAGCGCCTTGCCGGTCCGCAAATAGAACGGCACGCCGGCCCAGCGCCAATTGTCGATCATCAGTTTCAGCGCGACATAGGTCTCGGTGGTGCTGCCGGGTTTGACGTCCTCGGTCTTGCGATAGTCCGGGATCTCATCGTCGCCGATGCGCCCCGACAGATATTGGGCGCGCACCGAGCTCTTCAGCGCTTCTTCTTCGCTCGGGCGCTGAATCGAGGTCAGAATCTCGGCTTTCTCGGAGCGCACGGAATGGGCATCGAAACGCGCCGGCGGCTCCATCGCGACCAGCGACATCAGCTGAAACAGATGGTTCGGCACCATATCGCGTAGCGCGCCGGTGGCATCGTAGAAGCCGCCGCGATGGCCGACGCCGAGCTTTTCCTCCACCGTGATCTGGATGTGGTCGATATGGTTGCGATTCCAGATCGGCTCGAACATGCCGTTGGCAAAGCGCAGCACCAGGATGTTCTGCACTGTCTCCTTGCCGAGATAGTGATCGATCCGGTAGATCTGGTGCTCGTCCATGATCTTCAGCAGCTCGCCATTCAGCGCGCGCGCGGAGGCGAGGTCGGTGCCGAACGGCTTTTCGATCACCAGCCGCCGCCACGCGCCGTTCTCCTTCATCATGCCGGTGCGGCCGAGCTCGCGCGCGGTCGGCGCGAACGCGGCCGGCGGGGTCGCCAGGTAGAACAGCCGG
This sequence comes from Bradyrhizobium sp. WSM1253, assembly GCF_000244935.1. NCBI lineage: Bacteria > Pseudomonadati > Pseudomonadota > Alphaproteobacteria > Hyphomicrobiales > Nitrobacteraceae > Bradyrhizobium > Bradyrhizobium sp. WSM1253. Next base: position 2,909,603 of record NZ_JH600073.1, on the reverse strand, counting down.
TTGCCGCCGGTGTCCTGCGCGCATTCCAGGGAATCCAGATGCTCGCGCAGGCGATCAAAGGATGGCGGATCCTTTGCGTCGGCTTCGACGAAGGTCACGCATTCCAGCAGCTTCTTGGCAATGTCGTCGTCCACCGGCCGGGTTGCGAACTGGCGCAAGCCCTTCAACAGGCTGTCGCGCAGCTCGTCGTCCGACTGGCCCCGGCGGGCGACGCCGACCACGCAGAACTTTTCCGGTAACAGATGCTCGGCCGCCAGATTGTAGAGCGATGGCATCACCAGCCGATGGGTGAGGTCGCCGGTGACACCAAAGATGACGAAGGCGCAATTTTCCGGCTTGCGCTTGGCTTGCGGGTCTTTTGTCACGAACTATTGGCCTTCGCTCTGCTAATTGCTATTTCGGCTTCGAAGCAGCCGGCTGCTTCGGCTCCTTGTGGCCGCCGAAGCCGGCTCGCATCGCTGAGAGAATTTTCTCGGCGAAGGTGTGTTCCTTGCGGGAACGGAACCGTGCGAACAGCGCCGCGGTCAGGACTTCGGCCGGCACGGCCTCGTCGATCGCCGCGTTCACGGTCCAGCGTCCTTCGCCGGAATCGTCGACGAAACCGGAATATTCCGTCAACGCCGGGCTATCGGCGAGCGCCGTCGAGGTGAGATCGAGCAGCCAGGACGGGATCACGCTGCCACGCCGCCACACCTCGGCGATATCGGCGAGATCGAAATCGTAACGATGATCCGCCGGCAAGGCCTCGATGTTGGCGTTCTTGAGGATGTCAAAACCTTCGGCATAGGCCTGCATCAGGCCGTATTCGATACCGTTGTGGATCATCTTGACGAAATGCCCGGCGCCGACGGCGCCGGCATGGATGTAGCCCTGCTCGATGCGGGGATCGCGGCCCTCACGTCCCTCCGTGCGCGAAATGTCGCCGGCGCCGGGCGCGAGCGCGGCGAAGATCGGATCGAGCCGATCGACCACCTGTTTCTCGCCGCCGATCATCATGCAATAGCCGCGGTCGAGGCCCCAGACGCCGCCGGAGGTGCCGACGTCGACATAGTGGATGCCGCGCTGCTTCAGCGCCTTGCCGCGGCGGACGTCGTCCTGCCAGAACGTGTTGCCGCCGTCGATGATGACGTCGCCTTCCTGCATCGCGCCCGCGATCGTGTCGATCGTGGTCTCGGTGATGTGGCCGGCCGGCAGCATCACCCACGCCGCGCGCGGCCGCTCCAGTTTCGCAATGAACTCTTCGAGCGTCGCCGAGCCGACCGCGCCGTCTGCGGCAAGGCCGGCGACGGCCTTGGCGTCCTTGTCGTAGACCACGGTCGAATGGCCGTGGCGCATCAGGCGGCGAACGATGTTGCCGCCCATCCGGCCGAGGCCGATCATGCCGAGTTGCATTTGAGGAATTCCCTTAGTTCAGTGCGTCGTTGAGCGCGGCATTGAGCGCCGCGAGACCCTTCTTGAGCCCGCCCTTCAGGTGGACCCGCAGCGCGCGCCGGCCGCGCTCGGTGAGCACGTCGAAGTCGCCGCGCGCCTGCGCGGCCTTGATGACGCCGAAGCTGGCCTTCTGGCCCGGCACCGGCAGGTCCCTGGCATCGTCGGCGGTGATCTGGAGGAACACGCCGCTGTCGGGGCCGCCCTTGTAGGCCTGTCCTGTCGAGTGCAGGAAACGCGGTCCGAACTCGGCGCAGGTTGCGACATGTCGCTTCTCGCGCACTTCGAGCCGCATGGTCTGGAGTGCGTCGATCGTCGCCTTGTCGCGCGCGATGTAGCCGAGCAGGGCGACATAATCGCCATGGTTGGAGCGCGACAGATGCGCCTTCAGCCATGAGGTGAGGTCGCCGTTGGCGCCGGCGGCGCGCAGGGCCGCGGCGTTGGTCTCGTCGGTGTAGAGATCGGCCTCATTGGTGCTGACCACCGGCTGCTCGGCCGGCAGCGCGCCGGTCTTTTCGAATGACGCGGTGAGCTCTCGGGTCTTGATCTTGGCCGCTTCCACGTCCGGCTGGTCGAACGGGTTGATGCCGAGGATGCTGCCCGCCACCGCCGTTGCCATCTCGAAGCGGAAGAACTCCTGGCCGAGATGGTCGATCGACTTCATCACGATGCGCACGACGGGATGACCGGCCGCTTCGATCGCAGCAAGCTGCGAGTCATGGGCGGCGTCTGCTTCGCCCTCGATACGGATGTCGATGAAGAGCCGGTCATTGCCGTAGACCGCAGGCTCGCCCAGCGGCTCGCCGTCGATCGGGATCAGACCCTTGCCATCCTTGCCGGTCGATTCCGCGATGAGCTGCTCAGCCCAGGCGCCGAAATCGGCGATCCTCTTCGACGACAGGATCGTCACCTTGTCGCGGCCTTCGAGCGCTGCATGGCCCATGGCAAGGCCAAGCTGCACGCCAGGGTTCTCGGCTGGCGGCACGTCCGGTCCGCAGGAGCGGGCCATGGCAAGCGCATGCTTGACGAAGGTCTTGATATCGATGCCCGCGGTTGCCGCCGGCACCAGGCCAAACGGCGAGAGCACCGAATAGCGTCCGCCGATGGAGGGCTCGCCGTGGAAGATGCGCGCATAGCTCAGAGTCTTCGCCGCCTTCTCCAGCGACGATCCGGGATCGGTGACCGCAATGAAGCGATGGCCGGTCTTGACCTTCGGCCCGACCGCCTGCGTGACGCGCTCGTGGAAATAATCCTTCATCGCATTCGGTTCGGTGGTGCCGCCGGACTTGCTTGAGACGATGAACACGGTGTTGGCGATGTCGATCCTGGCCTCCATCGCCCGCACCTGCGCCGGATCGGTGGAATCCAGCACGTGCAGCTTCGGGAACCCGGGTTTCTTGCCAAAGGTCTCGGCCAGCACCTCCGGCCCGAGGCTTGATCCGCCCATGCCGAGCACGACGGCGTCGGAGAATTTCTGGCCTTTCACGCGGCTGGCATAATCCTCATAGTCGGCAACATCGGCCTTGGCGGCGCTGTCGAGCCAGCCGAGCCATTTGTCCTCGTCAGTGCCGGTCCAGACCGATTTGTCGCGCTGCCACAGCCTACGGATCTTGGCCGACGCGCGCCATTCCTCGGTGCTCTTGGCCACGGCCTTGCCGAGACCGTCGCCGAGCGAGAGCAGCTGGCGGTCGATCGCGGGCCCGAGCACGGTGGCGCGCTTGTGGGCGACCGCACCATAGAGCTTGTCGGCGGCGTCGGCGAACTGCTTGACGCCGTCCTTGACGAGCTCCTCTGTGATGGCATCGAGCGAGACGCCGGAGCGCTCCAGCTCTTCCAGCACGCGGCGGGCGTCGTCGAGGTTTTCTTCAAGGCTGTCGCGCGGCTTGCCGTGGTCACGGAATGCGTCGAGCGTCGCCGGCGGCACGGTGTTGATGGTGTCGGGGCCGATCAGCTCCTCGACATAGAGGACGTCGCTGTAATCCTTGTTCTTGGTGCCGGTCGACGCCCACAGCATGCGCTGCGGCTTGGCGCCCTTGGCGGCGAGCTTGTCCCAGCGGGGACCTGAGAACAGGCGCTTGTAATCCTGATAGGCGACCTTGGCATTGGCGATCGCGACCTTGCCCTTCAGCGCGGCCAGCCGCTCCTTCTCGGACGGATCGTTGGCGCGAGCGATCTTCTCGTCGAGCTGCTTGTCGACCATGCTGTCGATGCGGCTGACGAAGAAGCTGGCCACGCTCGCGACATGCGAGGGGTCGCCGCCACCGGCGACGTATTTCTCCAGGCCCGCGAGATAGGCCTCGGCGACCTGAAGGTAGACTGCCTTGGAGAACAGCAGCGTGATGTTAATGCTGATGCCGTCGCCGATCAGGGTCTCGATCGCCGGCAGGCCCTCCGGCGTTGCCGGCACCTTCACCATCAGGTTCTTGCGGTTGACGTCCTTCCAGAGCCGCCGCGCCTCGGTGACCGTGCCGGCGGTGTCCATCGCCAGATAGGGCGAGACTTCAAGGCTGACATAGCCGTCGCCACCCTTGAGGCGGTCGTAGACCGGGCGCAGCACGTCGGCGGCGTTCTGGATGTCCTCGACCGCGACGGCCTCGAACAGGTCGGCGACCGACCGATCGCCGCGCTTCAACGCCTTGCCGATCGGCGCGTCGTACTCGTCCGAGCTGCCGATCGCTTTCTCGAAGATCGAGGGGTTGGAGGTGACGCCCTTGACGCCGTCGGTGTCGATCAGCCGCTTCAGGTCGCCCTTGGCGATGAAGCCGCGGGCCAGGAAGTCCAGCCAGACGGCTTGTCCGTGCTTTTCCAGTTCTTTGACGGGATTCATGATGCTAATTTATCTCCAAGCCTGCGGGCGAGGGGTTTCCGCGCCGGTCCTGACGCGCTATCCTCTAGCTTACATGCTTCCTTGAGGGAACCAATCAAGGGTATGGGCGTCATATCCTCCAGTGTAACTCCGTCGCGATCATGGCGATCCGCGTAAAGGGAGCCGAGTTGCGTAAAAAGGTCGTTGGCCGTGAGGAATCGGTCGGGGCCTTGTTGTGTAGCGCCAGCTGTCTCGCCTCGCCGCTAGCGGCTGCGCGGAGTACTCATCAGCGGATTCCGGTCCGGCTGATGCATCGTGGCTCGGTCGCGAATGGCCATGCTGGGGGAAAGCATGCAAGCACATCATGACCGTCTGGCGCTCGCTGTCACAGACAGCCCCCAGTCGGTCACGTCGACCGGATGCGTCGATGCGTCCCACGATCTCGAAATCGGTCCGTGTACGACCCAAACGCGGCTGCTGGTCGTAGCGGGCTTCGCCATGACGCTGCTCAGCGCAACGCTCGCCTTGGGCTGGTCGAGCGCTTTTGGCGATTACGACGCGACGGTCGGCTCTGCCGGCGTGGTGGTGTTCGCCGTGATGACCGGTCGGCTGATCTGGATGCTCCCCGCCGAGCGGGGATCGGTGGTGATCGTCACCCCCTATGGCATCCGCGATCTCCGCATCGGCAATGAATTTCTGCTGTGGGACTCTATCGCGGAGATTTCGGCTGAAGAACGCCGCGGGCGCAAGGTGATCGTGCTGACGCCGACGCCGGCCTTGCAGCGGCAGCTCTGCAGCATCCGCGGCTTGGCCCGCTCCGTGAGGGACGATCGCATCGTCATCCGGTCGGAGGGCCTAGCGACCGATTTTGATACACTGCTGCGCGCTTGCCGCGACTATCACGCCGCCGGCGGTCCGCGCACCGCATTGCAGCAGGAAGATGAACGCGGCACGCAAGGCTTCGCCGCACAAGCGTCATAAGATCGCCGTTCGCAGACCGCTATGATGCGAGGCCGGATGAACGCATCCCCGGTAACGCCCGGATGTTGCGAGCGAGTGACATTTTCTGGAAATGAGCCAATATAGACAAAGATTCGCTCAAATATCAGGCAGGTGCCTGTTCGTAACTCACCCTGTGCCTACGTTGTGCGTTGCGCCGAGAAGGCGCCCGGGTGTCGAATGATCGTCATGTGCTCACGCTGATTCGAGAGTGGCGCTAAGGAACGGTCCGGTCGCTGCTTTCGTTCAATTGTGTAGCGGAACTCACGCGGAGAGGGATCATGTACAACGATTCTCTATTCAACGCTTTCGCTAAGTCGTTCGAGGCGAGAAGCCAACACGACATGTCGATGGCGGAATATCTGGAATCGTGTCGAAGCGATCCCATGAAATACGCGAACGCGGCCGAACGACTGCTAGCAGCGATCGGTGAGCCCCAGACGATTGACACGGCCAAGGACCCACGCCTTGGCCGTATTTTTTTGAACCGCACGATCCGCACCTATCCGGCCTTCGCCGGCTTCTACGGCATGGAAGAAACCATCGAGCGCATCGTCGGTTTCTTCCGTCACGCGGCGCAGGGCCTCGAAGAGCGTAAGCAGATCCTGTATCTGCTCGGTCCGGTCGGCGGCGGCAAATCCTCGCTCGCCGAGCGGCTGAAGTCGCTGATGGAAGTGCATCCGATCTACGTGCTCAAGGCTGGCGACGAGCTCTCGCCCGTGTTCGAAAGTCCGCTCAGCCTGTTCGATCCGGATCAGCTCGGCCCGATGCTGGAAGAGAAATACGGCATTCCACGCCGCCGTCTCACCGGCCTGATGAGCCCGTGGTGCTACAAGCGGCTGGAAGCCTTCGGCGGCGACATTTCCCAGTTCCGAGTCGCAAAAATCCAGCCGTCGCGGCTGCGCCAGATCGGCATCGCCAAGACCGAGCCGGGTGACGAGAACAACCAGGACATCTCCTCTCTGGTCGGCAAGGTCGACATCCGCAAGCTCGAAACCTACGCGCAGAACGATCCCGACGCTTACAGCTATTCCGGCGGCCTCAACCGCGCCAACCAGGGCGTGCTCGAGTTCGTCGAGATGTTCAAGGCCCCGATCAAGATGCTGCACCCGCTGCTCACCGCGACGCAGGAAGGCAACTACATCGGCACCGAGAACATCGGCGCGATTCCGTTCACCGGCGTCATCCTCGCGCACTCCAACGAAGCCGAGTGGTCGAGCTTCAAGGCCAACAAGAACAACGAGGCCTTCATCGACCGCATCTGCGTGATCAAGGTGCCGTACTGCCTGCGGATCACGGAGGAGCAGAAGATCTACGAGAAGCTGATCCAGGGCTCCGAGCTCGCGGCCGCGCCTTGCGCGCCCGCGACGCTGGAAACGCTGGCGCGGTTCTCGGTGATGTCGCGCCTGCGCAAGCACGAAAATTCCACGACCTACGCCAAGATGAGGGTCTACGACGGCGAGAGCCTGAAGGAGACCGATCCGAAGGCGCGCAGCGTCCAGGAATATCGCGATGCCGCCGGCGTCGACGAGGGCATGGACGGTGTTTCCACCCGCTTTGCCTTCAAGATCCTGGCTGCGACCTTCAACCACGATCCGCAGGAAGTCGCCGCCGACGCCGTGCATCTGATGTACGCGCTGGAGCAATCGATCAAGCGCGAGCAGCTGCCCGAGGAAGTCGAGAAGCGCTACCTCGAATTCATCAAGGCGGACCTTGCACCGCGTTATGCCGAGTTCATCGGCAACGAGATCCAGAAGGCGTATCTCGAATCCTACTCGGATTACGGCCAGAACCTGTTCGACCGCTACGTCGACTACGCCGATGCCTGGATCGAGGACCAGGATTTCAAGGACGCCGACACTGGCCAGCTGTTGGATCGCGAGCTTTTGAACCAGGAGCTGACCAAGATCGAGAAGCCGGCGGGCATCGCCAATCCGAAGGATTTCCGCAACGAGGTGGTCAAATTCTCGTTACGGTCGCGCGCCCAGAACGGCGGCAAGAATCCGACCTGGATCTCCTACGAGAAGATTCGCGATGTGATCGAAAAGCGGATATTCTCCCAGGTCGAGGACCTGCTTCCGGTCATCTCCTTCGGGTCGAAGAAGGACGGCGAGACGGAGAAGAAGCACGGCGAGTTCGTCGCACGCATGGTGGAGCGCGGCTACACCGAGCGTCAGGTTCGCCGGCTCGTCGAATGGTACATGCGCGTGAAGCAGGCCGGTTGAGGCGGATGGAAAAGTGCCGATTCACATTATTGACAGGCGCCTGAATCCAGGCGGCAAGAGTCTCGAGAACCGGCAGCGGTTCTTGCGTCGGGCCAAATCCCTGGTGCAAGGCGCCGTCAAGAAGACCTCGCAGGAACGCGACATCAAGGACGTCCTGGAGGGTGGCGAGGTCACCATTCCGCTCGACGGCATGCATGAGCCGCGTTTCCGCCGCGACGGCGGAACGCGCGACATGGTGTTGCCCGGGAACAAGAAGTTCATCGAGGGCGACTACCTCCAGCGCTCGGGCCAGGGCAGCGCCAAGGATTCCGGACCGGGCGAAGGCGACAGCGAGGACGCCTTCCGTTTCGTGCTCAGCCGCGACGAATTCGTCGATCTCTTTCTCGACGATCTCGAATTGCCCGACCTTGCCAAGCGCAAGATCGCGCACACCGAGAGCGAGGGCATCCAGCGCGCCGGCTACACCACGTCGGGCTCGCCATCCAACATCTCGGTGAGCCGGACGGTTCGGCGCGCACTGGCGCGCCGTATCGCGCTCAAGCGTCCCAGCAAGGAGGAGATCGAAGAGCTGGAAGCCGCCATCGCCGCCTGCGCGGACGAGGACGAGCGTCTGGTGCTGATGGCCCAGCTCGAAAAACTGAAGGCGAAGTCCAAGCGCATTCCCTTCATCGATCCGCTCGATATCCGCTACCGCCGCTTCGAGACGGTGCCCAAGCCCGTTGCCCAGGCCGTGATGTTCTGCCTGATGGACGTGTCGGGCTCGATGTCCGAGCACATGAAGGATCTCGCCAAGCGCTTCTACATGCTGCTCTACGTGTTCCTGAAGCGCCGCTACAAGCATGTCGACATCGTCTTCATCCGCCACACCGATCGCGCCGAGGAGGTGGACGAGCAGACCTTCTTCTACGGCCCGGCTTCCGGCGGCACGCTGGTCTCCAGCGCGCTGCAGGCGATGCACGAGATCGTGCGCGAACGCTTCAGCCCGTCGGACTGGAATATCTACGCCGCCCAAGCCTCCGACGGCGACAATTCCTATTCCGACGGCGAGCTCGCGGGCATGCTGCTGACCGACAAGATCCTGCCGGTCTGCCAGTTCTTTGCCTATCTCGAGGTCGGCGAGTCCGGCGGCAGCGCTTTCGATCTGTCCGACTCCTCGCTCTGGACTCTCTACGAGCGCCTGCGCAACAGCGGCGCACCGCTCTCGATGCGCAAGGTCAGCGAGCGCAGCGAGATTTTTCCGGTCTTCCACGATCTGTTTCAGCGCCGCGACACTGCCCAGGAGAAAGCCGCTCCATGACAGAACGCTTGTTCGAAGGCGCCGATTGGGATTTTCACACCTTGCAGCGCATCACGGATGCCTGCGAGGAGGTGGCGACGAAAGATCTCGGGCTCGACGTCTATCCGAACCAGATCGAAGTCATCACCGCCGAGCAGATGCTGGACGCCTATTCGTCGGTCGGCATGCCGCTGTTCTACAAGCACTGGTCATTCGGAAAGCACTTCGCGTATCACGAGGCCTCATACCGCAAGGGCCTGATGGGACTTGCCTATGAGATCGTGATCAACTCCTCGCCCTGCATCTCCTACCTGATGGAGGAGAACACGGCGACGATGCAGACCCTGGTGATCGCGCACGCCGCCTTCGGCCACAACCACTTCTTCAAGAACAACTATCTGTTCAAGCAGTGGACCGACGCCGACGGCATCCTGGACTATCTGGATTTCGCCAAGAACTACGTCATGCAATGCGAGGATCGCTACGGCCGCGTCGAGGTCGAGCGCACCCTCGATGCCGCGCATGCGCTGATGTCGCATGGGATCGACCGCTATCCCGGCAAGAAGAAGCTCGACCTCCGCGCCGAAGAGAAGCGGGCAGGGCGCCGCCGCCAGCATGAGGAGGAGGTCTTCAACGACCTCTGGCGCACCGTGCCGGCGGGAAAGAGCAAGACCCGGTCCGCGCTCAGCGTCGAACGGCGCCGCAAGCTGCTCGGCCTGCCGCAGGAAAACCTGCTGTATTTCCTAGAGAAGAGCGCGCCGCGGCTGGCGCCATGGCAGCGCGAGCTGTTGCGCATCGTTCGCCACATCGCGCAATATTTCTATCCGCAGAGCCAGACCAAGGTGATGAACGAGGGGACGGCGACCTACGTCCACTATCGCATCATGACCAAGCTGCATCAGCAGGGCCGCATCAGCGACGGCAATTTTCTCGAATTCCTGCAGTCGCACACCAACGTCGTGTTCCAGCCCGAATTCGACGACCAGCGCTTTTCCGGCTTCAATCCCTATGCGCTCGGCTTCGCCATGATGCAGGACATCGAGCGCATCGTCACCCGGCCGGAAGACGAGGACCGCGAGTGGTTCCCGGACATCGCCGGCAAGAACGACGTGATGGGCGTGCTGCGCGACGTCTGGGCCAATTACCGCGACGAGAGTTTTATCGCCCAGTTCCTGAGTCCGAAGCTGATGCGGCATCTCCGCATGTTCCACCTGCATGACGATCCCGAGGAGCGCGCCGGCATCCGGGTCGACGCCATTCACGACGAGCGCGGCTTCCGCCGTGTCCGGCGCGAGCTGGCACGGCAGCACGATGTCGGCTACATCGACGCGAATATCGAGGTGGTCGACGTCGATCTCTCCGGCGACCGGCGGCTGATCCTGCATCACCATGTCATCAAGGGCGCGCAGCTCAACGAGACCGACGCCAAGCGCGTGCTCCAGCATCTCGCCGATCTCTGGACCTACGATGTCGCACTGATCGAGGTCGATTCCAACGACAAGGTGCTGCGCGAATACGTCGTGAGCCCGCGGCCGATCTCGGCGGTGGCGTGAGGGCGGGGCAGCTTCCGGAGCGCGACAAGATTAGCCTTGTGGCTTCTGCCAGGGAGCTGCGCTCCCTCCCCCGCTTGCGGGGGAGGGGTGGGGAGAGGGTGTCTCCGCAGCGGGATTCCCCCAGAGGATAGAGCCCTCACCCGGCGCTACGCGCCGACCTCTCCCGCAAGCGGGAGAGGTTGCAGCCAGTCCGCGGCTGCTAAAGCGATCAACGTGAATCAATCGTGCTCTAAGTCGATCGCTTCTTCGCCGGCTTCTTCTTGGCTTTCGACGCATTCAGCTCCACGGCTGCGCGGATCAGCGCCTTCAACGCCTTCTCGTTGATCTTGTCGCCTTCGCGAATATCGATCGCGCGGCGCACGTTGCCCTCGAGGCTCGAGTTGAACAGGCCGGCGGGATCGTCCAGCGCGGCGCCCTTGGCAAAGGTCATCTTCACCACGGCCTTGTAGGTCTCGCCGGTGCAGATGATGCCGTCGTGCTCCCACACCGGAACGCCGCGCCACTTCCATTCCTCGACGACATCAGGGTCGGCCTCCTTGATCAGGCCGCGGATTCGCCCGAGCATGTCGCCGCGCCAGTCGCCGAGCTCCTTGATCCTGCCGTCGATCATCCTGGATGGCGAAGCGCCATTCGTCTTCATCGCGCTGCTGGTTTTCGCGGTCACGGCCTTCTTCATGCTCACGCCTCTTGTCGGGCGCCGCGGCCGCGGCCGAGATATGGCAGCGCGAACATGTAGAGCCCGGTCGCAAGCAACGGGATCAATGGGACGAAGGCGAGCAAGCCGATCCACGTCGCCTGGACTTGCATCGTCAGGGCGACGATGTTGGCGATGACGGCCAGCGTGAAAGCAATCGACAGCCAGCGATGGATCTGTCGAATCCACATATTTCCGGTCAATGAAACCTCCTCTTGAGATGATCGAAATGAAGGCCGGCGGCCGAGCTAGTCTGCCTTGGCCAGCAGCTCGTCCAGCTTGGTGAGAAACTGCTTCCAGCCGGCATGCGCGCCGCCAAATGCCTGCTTCTGCGCCGGGCTGAAGCCCGCTTGCTCGACACGCAGATGAGTGCCTGCGCCCGTCGGCGTCAGCGTGAAGGTCACGACGCTCTTGAGATCGAACGCCGCGTCCTCGTGCGAGAAATTCCAGGTGTAGGCGAGCGTCTTCTGCGGCTCGATGGTGAGGACTTCGCAGTCCAGCACGCCGCCCCATTCGCCGCGAAGGTTGAAGCGGTGGCCCACGTTCGGCTTGAAGTCGTTCTTCATCAGCCATTCCTCGATCAGATGCGGCTGCGTCAGCGCGCGCCAGATCCGCTCTGCCGGAAAGGCAAATTCGCGCTCGACGACGACAGATCGGGTTTCGGTCGCGGATTCGTTCATTGGTCCATCCTCTTCAGGAGATCGTCGAGCGCGTCGAGCCGGTTCTGCCAGAATCCGGCCATCTGGCTGGTCCAGTCGATCAGCGGATTGAGCGCGCCGGGTTGGGCGCTGTAATGCGTCTGCCGTCCTTGATGCCGGTCGCGCACGAGGCCAGCCTGCTTCAGCGCGCCGAGATGTTTTGAGACCGCCGGCTGGGACACGCCCGACAGTGCCGTCAGGGCCCCGACCGTCTGTTCGCCCTCGCGGCACAATCGCTCGAAGATCGCCCGACGGGTGGGGTCGGCGAGCGTCCTGAACAGAAGGTCGTGAGCGGCGGCGGGCATGTAACCCATAACCTGTAAGTTATGGGTATATTCATAACCGTGGAGTTATGGATGTGTCAAGTGGGAAGCGATCCCGCAAACTCCTCTTACCTCTCCCGCTTGCGGGAGAGGTCGGCGCGCAGCGCCGGGTGAGGGCTCTCTCCACTTGGGGGTTCTCGATTGCTGAGACACCCTCTCCCCGACCCTCCCCCGCAAGCGGGGGAGGGAGCCCACCACTTTCGCTGCTACCTACGGCCGCAGATAGAGATAGCCCTGCGACTGGAGCTCGGCCAAACGGACCACGCCGCCCTTCTCCGCGCTGACGAAGCCCGGCAAGAGATCCGTAAGCGTGACGTTCTGCGCCTTCATCGTGTTGCCGCAGGCGGCAAGCTCGACGCCATCCTTGGAGAAATCGCCGACGCGCTTGCTGATGTCAGGGTTGGCCTGCGCCGAGTGAAACGCCTTCAGCGCCGGCCCGTGGATCACCAGTGCGATCGTCACATGCTCGGGGCCGCCGACGCCCTCGATGTGGTTCTGGATGTTGCCAAGGACGAAATTGACCTTCTCGGCATCGCTCAGGTGATACACCACCTTCAGCTTGTTGCCCGCGCCGGCGTCCGTCGCGGCGTTCGCGCTGGAGGCGCCAAGCGCTGCGCCCAGGCCTGAGATGGCGCTCCACAACATGTTCCGGCGGTTCATGACGATCTCCTCGATTGCGCCGGAGACATATCATTTGTGGCGGAGCGCGGCGAGTTCCTTGCGGTCGGTCAGGAGCGAGGCGCATTCCTTATTGTCCGTTCGATCCAGGCGGAAAATCCCGTCGTCGGCGCCGGCGACCAGTGACAGTTCGGCATCCTCATCCGGCTTGTTGTTCTGCCAGACCCTGACCCGCGCGAGCCGCACGATCGCCGATTTGTCGTCCCTTGAGAGCGCGACGCCGATGCCGCCGCCCTCGCAGTCGACGCCGCAACCGAGGCGGATTTCGGTGCCGTCCTTGGTGAACACGGTGTGATGACAGAAGCCGCTGGAGTCGAAATCGCCGGAGCGGTGACGATATCTGAAACCAAGGCGGAAGGAGTTGTGGAGCTGCTTGTCTTCGGTGTCCATCTCCGACGAGATCAGCAGCTTCATCGCGGCGACCTTCTGCTTCGGATGACGCGCCAGGTGCTCGGCATCGTAGCGGCGCACGAAGCAGGCATAGGCCTTGTTGCCGGGTGCGCCGGCATACATGCGCGCGTTGAAGGTCTCGGCTTCGGCCTTGCTGGCCTCACGGATATCGTCGGCCTCCTCGGCGTGAGCGGCGCCGCCGAGCGCGGCAAGGAAGACGGCCGCAACGAGAAAAGACTTCATGATGGCCTCGCGTGCAGCAACTGAGCTGTACTTTAGACGCGAACCCGGTGCGACGCGTTCATGGTTCGCACATCAATGACACGAGCATCGCAGGGCGGAGCGAGGTGATTAGTTCCACGCGGGGCGTTAGTCATCGGTGGGGTCATAAAGGTTCATTCGATGTAACGCCTTCGCCTTTCGGAACTCGACTCCTGCGATCCCCACGGACATTGCCCGATTTCGTCGATGTGATAGCCTTCACAGACGATCGCCTTTGGCAGTCGTAGGTTGGGGTCTGCCTTTGTAAGTTTGTGGAGTCCCCGCAATGGGCGAAATTCGCAACTTCAGATCCGGGAATGACGAGCCGCCTTCGCACGGCCCTATGCCTCGTCGCCTCGCGGCCATCATTGTCGGTGACATCGCTTCCTACAGCCGCCTGATGCAGGCCGACGAGGAGGGCACGCACGTCCGCGTCAAGCGGATCGAGCGGGATCTCATCCAGCCCAGCATCGTCGAGCACAATGGAAGTCTGGTGAAGACGACGGGCGACGGCTTCATCGCGATTTTCGACAGTCCGGTCGAGGCCGTCCGATGCAGCATCGTCATCCAGCAGAATCTCATCGGCCGCAACGCCTCGCTTCCGAAGGACACCCGGATCGAGTACCGGATTGGCGTCAATCTCGGTGATGTCATCGTGGAGCCGGACGACGTCTACGGCGACGGCGTCAACATCGCCACGCGCATCGAGGGCATCGCCGAGCCAGGCCAGGTCTTTATCTCCGGCGCGATCTACGAGCAGATCAAGCACAAGGTCGTGTGCGGTTACGAGTCGCTCGGGGACCGCAAGGTCAAGAACATCACCGATCCCGTGCGCGTCTATAAAGTGCTGCCGGATGCAGACGCGGTCGGCAGGACGCGGGGGCGGCGCGAGAATACTCTGATCTTTCTCCTGGGTATCACGCTGTCGGTGATTGCCGCCGGTGTGCTGTGGTATCTGCTGGCTCAGACACCGGGCAGGGTGAGCGAGCAGGCCACCGGGCCCACCGCTTCTCCCACCGCTTCTCCCACCGCTTCGCCTGCCGCATCACCGAGCCCGCAGCCTCCGTCGCGCGAAGCAGCGCCGCAGACGCCGCAGCCTTCTCCCTCGTCGGCTTCGTCATCTCCGTCGCCCGCTCCGGCGCCAAGTCATTCGGCCATTCCCGCCCGCGAACCCGAGATGGTCGCCATTCGCGGCGGCAGCTTTGCGATGGGAAGCAATGACGATCTGACCGAGCGTCCCGTCCATCAGGTGACGGTCAAGCCGTTCTCGATCGGCAAATATCCGGTCACCGTGCAGGAATGGAATGAGTGCGCCGCTGTAAAGGCGTGCGGCTTCACGGCGATCGGCAAGGACGATGCGCCGGTCAGCAATGTGAGCTGGACCGACGCGCAGCAATATGCGGCTTATCTCGCTCAGGTGACGAAGAAGACTTATCGGCTTCCGAGCGAAGCCGAATGGGAATATGCCGCGCGGGGCGGAACGCAGACCAAATATTGGTGGGGCGACAAGCTGCAGCCGGGCATGGCCGGTTGCAAGGATTGCGGTGATCTCGCGGCCGAGCAACCGGCGAAGGTCGGCAGCTTCAGGCCTAATCCGTTCGGGCTCCACGACATGGGCGGCGGTATCGATCAATGGGTCGAGGACTGCTGGCATAAGACCTATCAGGGCGCGCCCGGTGACGGCTCGGCATGGAGCAGCGGGGACTGCAGCGCTCATGTCCTGCGCTCGGGCTCCTGGAAGAACGATTCGAGATATGTGCGGCCGTCCAACCGCGACGGCTACGACACCAACGTTCGTTATCCCACGCACGGATTCCGCGTGGCGCTCAGTCCCTAAGTGGTGGAGTTGGTTTGATGCAGATCCTTCGTTGCGTCGCGCTGGCGGCGGCGCTCGCATTGCTCCCGGGGGTGGCCTTTTCGCAGGGCAAGGCAGCGCCCAAGGACGCCAAGCTCTATTTCATCACCCCGCATGACGGGCAGAAGGTCCGCGGCGGATTCTGGGTCCGGTTCGGCTTGCGCAACATGGGAGTGACCCATGCCGGCGACGAGTATCAGAACGCCGGTCATCATCATTTGCTGATCGACGTCAACGACCCCATCGATCCCAAGGAGCCGATCCTGCAGGACAAGTCGCATCTGCATTTCGGGGCAGGGCAGACCGAAACGCTGCTCGAGCTTCCGCCCGGGACGCATACGCTCCAACTCGTGCTGGGCGATGCCAAGCACTATCCGTTCGAGCCGCCCATCGTGTCGGAGAAGATCACCATACGCGTCCGGCAGCCGGCTGCGGCGCGGTAGCGATCACCGCAGGCTGGCGTTGAACTTGTCCAGCATCGCCGAGCCCGGGCAGAGCGTGTCCGCTTCCAGCGTGTTGAGCGGCGTCTCGACCGTGTTGAGATGCTCGTGCAGATCTTCCGCGTCGGGATCGACGTAGAGCAGCCCCGTGACGATCTGTCCCTTTGCGGCGTGCTTTTGCAGGAAGGTCTGGGCGCCGAGCCGGTCATGCGGATCGTAGTCGGCATCGATCTTGCGCAGCGCGATCCTGCTGCCGTCATGCTGCTCGACCATTTGCACCGTGCCCGGTGCGTAATCCACCGCAATCGGATCGCGGCCGACCAGCACGTCGAGCCGGTTCACCGCGTCATTGTGCTCGCGAACATAGTCGAAGCTCTTGGTCGAGCCGGCGTGATTGTTGAAGGCGATGCAGGGGCTGATGACGTCGATGAACGACGCGCCCTTGTGGCGGATCGCGGCCGCGATCAGCGGCACGAGCTGGGTCTTGTCGCCGGAGAACGAGCGCGCGACGAAAGTCGCCCCCAACTGCAGCGCGATGGCGACGAGGTCGATGGCGTTGTCGGTGTTGGTGACGCCCTTCTTGGACTTCGAGCCGCGGTCGGCGGTCGCCGAGAACTGGCCCTTGGTCAGGCCGTAGACGCCGTTGTTCTCGACGATATAGGTCATGTTCACCCCGCGCCGGATCGAATGGGCGAACTGGCCGAAGCCGATCGAGGCGGAATCGCCGTCGCCGGAGACACCTAGATAGATCAGGTCGCGATTGGCGAGATTGGCGCCGGTCAGCACGCTGGGCATGCGGCCGTGCACGGAGTTGAAGCCGTGCGAATTGCCGAGGAAATAGTCCGGCGTCTTCGACGAGCAGCCGATGCCCGAGATCTTCGCAACCCGGTGCGGCTCGATCGAAAGCTCATAGCAGGCCTCGATGATCGAGGCCGTGATCGAATCGTGGCCGCAGCCGGCGCACAGCGTCGAGATCTTGCCTTCGTAGTCGCGATGGGTGTAGCCGAGCTCGTTCTTCTTCAGCCCGGGATGGTGGAATTTCGGCTTTGCGATGTAGGTCATGACCGTCTCTCTCTGCTCCCTCTCCCCGCTCTTCGCGGGGAGAGGGTCGGGGTGAGGGGCTCTTTCGACGAGCTCGACTCGTGGTGAGTCCCCCTCACCCGGATTGCTGCGCAATCCGACCTCTCCCCGCACGCGGGGAGAGGTGATTGCATCCGATGCCTGCGCCTTACCATCATGACACGGCCTTGCGGAGCGGGGTCACCTTGAGGTGATCCTGGTGGTCGCCAATGGCTTTTGCGATGAAGCGGGCGGTGATCGGCGAGCCGTCGTAGTGCACGATCGGCACCAGCCGCACCGGGTCGATGCCGTTTTCGTTGACGATGAGCTGGCGCAGCTGGCTGTCGCGGTTCTGCTCGACTACGTAGACGAAATCGTGCTCGGCGAGGAAGCTCGCCACGCTGGAGTGGAACGGGAAGGCGCGGATGCGCAGGCGATCGAGCTGATGGCCTCGTGCCTCCAACAATCCGATCGCCTCGTCCATCGCCGGCGTAGTCGAACCGAAATAGATCACGCCGTATTTGGTCGGCCGTTCCGCATTAGCCTGAAGCGGCCGCGGCACCAAATCCTGCGCGGTCTCGAACTTGCGCATCAGCCGCTGCATGTTGTCGGCGTAGACCGAGCCTTCTTCGGAGTAACGCGCATAGCGGTCGCGCGACGTGCCGCGGGTAAAATATGAGCCCTTGGTCGGATGCGTGCCGGGATAGGTTCGGTAGGGGATGCCGTCGCCGTCGACGTCGAGATAGCGGCCGAAGTCGCGGCCTTCCTCCAGCATCTCCGAAGTCATCACCTTGCCGCGGTCATATTGCTTGGCGTCGTCCCACTTCAAGGGACGGCAGAGCCGGTGGTTCATGCCGATGTCGAGGTCGAGCATCAGGAAGATGGTGGTCTGGAGCCGCTCGGCGAGATCGAAGGCCGCGGCCGCGAACTCGAACGCCTCGGCGGGATCCTCAGGGAACAGCAGCACATGCTTGGTGTCGCCATGCGAAGCATAGGCGCAGGCGATGATGTCGCATTGCTGGGTCCGGGTCGGCATGCCGGTCGAGGGACCGGCGCGCTGGATGTTCATGATCACGGCCGGGATTTCGGCGAAATATGACAGGCCGATGAACTCGGTCATCAGCGAGATGCCGGGGCCGGAGGTTGCGGTGAAGGCGCGCGCGCCGTTCCAGGAGGCGCCGATCACGATGCCGATCGAAGCGAGCTCGTCCTCGCCCTGCACGATGGCGTATTTCGCCTTGCCGGTTTCCGGATCGTGCCGGTACTTCTTGCAGTGGGCGGTGAAAGCCTCGGCAACGGACGAGGACGGCGTGATCGGATACCAGGCGCACACCGTGGCGCCGCCATAGACGGCGCCGAGCGCGGCGGCGCTGTTGCCCTCGATGAAGATGCGGTCGCCGACCTTATCGGACTTCTTCACCCGCAGCCCGGTCGGACATTTCAGGTTTTGCAGCGCCCAGTCGCGGCCGAGATGCAGCGCGTGGACGTTGGAGGACAAGAGCTTCTCCTTGCCCTTGTACTGCTCGCCGATCAGCTGCTCGATCAGCTTCGGGTCCATATCGAGCAGCGCCGAGAGCGCCCCGAGATAGATGATGTTCTTGAACAGCTGGCGCTGGCGCGGATCGGTGTAGGTCGAGTTGGTGATCGCGGTCAGGGGAACACCGATCACGGTGATGTCGTCGCGGAATTTCGTTGACGGCATCGGCTTGGTGGAATCGTAGAACAGATAGCCGCCGGGCTCGATGCCGGCGACGTCCTTGTCCCAGGTCTGCGGGTTCATCGCCACCATCATGTCGACGCCGCCGCGGGCGCCGAGATGGCCCTGTTCGGTCACCCGCACCTCGTACCAGGTCGGCAGGCCCTGGATGTTGGAGGGGAAGATGTTACGGGGGCTCACCGGAACGCCATGGCGCAGGATCGCGCGCGCAAACATCTCGTTGGCGCTGGCCGAGCCCGATCCGTTGACGTTGGCGAAGCGGACGACGAAGTCGTTTACGCTGCTGATCGGCTTTTTGTCGGACATGCTGAACCTGCGTGAGTCATCTCGATCAAATATTTCTGCATGTCCCAGGCGCCGGTGGGACAGCGCTCGGCACACAGCCCGCAATGCAGGCAGACATCCTCGTCCTTGATCATCACGCGCCCGGTCTTGAGGTCGCTCGAGACATAGAGATCCTGGTCCGGATGCAGCGAGGGCGCTTTCAGGCGCTGACGGAGATCGCCTTCCTCGCCATTGTCGGTGAAGGTGATGCAGTCCATCGGACAGATGTCGACGCAGGCGTCGCACTCGATGCAGAGCGAGGTCGAGAACACGGTCTGGACGTCGCAGTTCAGGCAGCGCTCGGCCTCGCCCAGCGCCAGCTTGACGTCGTAGCCGAGCTCGACCTCCGTGCGGATGTCCTTCAGCGCGATCACCTTGTCGCGATGCGGCACCTTGTAGCGCTTGTCGTTGGAGATGTCGTTGTCATAGCTCCATTCGTGGATGCCCATCTTCTGCGAGGAGATGTGCACCTCCGGCAATGGACGCTCGGTGACGTCCTCGCCCGAGAGCATCTTGTGGATCGACAGCGCGGCATCATGGCCCTGCGCCACCGCCCAGATGATATTCTTCGGCCCGAACGCGGCGTCGCCGCCGAAGAATACTTTCGGGTTGGTCGAGACGAAGGTTTGCGGATCGACCTTGGGCATGTGCCATTTGTCGAACTCGATCCCGCAGTCCTGCTCGATCCAGGGAAAGGCGTTCTCCTGGCCGACCGCGACCAGCACGTCGTCGCATTCGATGGTTTGGTCCGGCTCGCCCGAGGGCACGAGGTTGCGGCGGCCCTTGGCGTCGTATTCGGCCTTCACCTTCTGGAAGGTGATGCCGGTGAGCTTGCCGTTGTCGTGGACGAAGGCTGTGGGCACGAGGAAGTTGAGGATCGGGATGTCCTCGTGAAGCGCGTCTTCCTTCTCCCAGGGCGAGGCCTTCATTTCCTCGAAGCCGGAGCGCACGACCACTTTCACCTCTTCGCCGCCGAGGCGACGCGCGGTGCGGCAGCAATCCATCGCGGTGTTGCCGCCGCCGAGCACGATGACGCGCTTGCCGATCTTGTCGGTATGGCCGAACGAGACCGAGGACAGCCAGTCGATGCCGATATGGACGTTGGCGGCTGCTTCCTTGCGTCCGGGGATGTCGAGCTCGCGGCCGCGCGGTGCGCCGGAGCCGACGAAGATTGCGTCGTACTTCTCCGCGAGCAGCGCCTTCATGCTCTCGATGCGATGGCCGCCCTTGAAGTCGACGCCGAGACCCAGGATGTAGCCGGTCTCCTCGTCGATGACCGAATCCGGCAGGCGGAATTTCGGGATCTGCGAGCGCATCATGCCGCCGGCTCGTGGATCGCCGTCGAACACCGTGCAGTGATAGCCGAGCGGGGCGAGATCGCGGGCCACCGTCAGCGAAGCGGGACCGCCGCCGACGAAGGCAACGCGCTTGCCGTTCTTGGCCGACGGCCGCGGCAGGCGTTGCGTGATGTCGTCCTTGAAATCGGCGGCGACGCGCTTCAGGCGGCAGATCGCGACCGGGGTCTCCTCGACGCGTCCGCGGCGGCACGCCGGCTCGCATGGACGATCGCAGGTGCGTCCCAGAATTCCGGGAAACACGTTCGATTTCCAGTTGATCATATAGGCGTCGCTGTAGCGGCCTTGGGCGATCAGTCGGATGTATTCGGGAACGGGGGTGTGCGCAGGACAGGCCCATTGGCAATCGACCACTTTGTGAAAGTAGTCGGGGGCCGCAATGTCGGTCGGTTTCATTCCTACCCTGTCCGCGCAGGCTCAAAGACCCGGCGGCCTTTTCTTGAGCTTGGCGAACGCTAACGCGCGGCGATCTGGTTTCTGAATGACGTCATTGGGTTAGCTTATTAGAACCGGTCCGAAGTACAACGGCAAAATTCGCGCTTCCCCTCTTTCATGGGAGCTACGCGCGCACAGCATTAACGGCCGCGCGCGCTATGTGGCGGTGCAGCATGTTGCGATGCGTCCGATGGCCTAGTTGCGCGCGATGTCGCTCTTCGCGAGGTCCCACATCAGGCTGTAGGTGCCGACCGACACGGGAAGCGGGAATGGCGAGGCGGCAGGGCCGGTGAAGCGCGCCGCGATCACGGCCGAGACCGCACCGACATGCGTGCCGTCGATCAGCACGAACCAGTCGCGCGCGCCTTCGTTGCGCACCGCCGGAATGTCCGCAGTCGCGCCCGACAATTCCGGTTCGCTCTCGAGCAGGTGCATCGAGATGATGCCATCGTGCTTTTCCGGCGCCAGCCGTTCTTGCAGTGCGTCACGCCATGCGGCCGCATTGTCCGGCGTCGGCCGCAGCCGCACGAGGCCGAGCGCCGCGCCTCGGCCGGTGCCGTTGCTGATCGTGATGCGGGCGACCACGCGCAGCATGTCCTTGAAATGCGCCATGCTGCGCCGCGACCATTCGGTCTGATTGGCGAGCCGCGCCCGGTAGGCGGGACTATCGAGCACGTCGAGCGTCGCGGTTGAATACAGCGAGAGGTATTTGGGATTGGCGGCGTGCGCGAGATAGCGCCGCGCCTCGAGGAATCCCTCGATCGCGACGCGCTCTTCCAGATGCTCGCGATCGTACCAGCGATTGAAATCGGCTTCATCTGAAATGTCGATATTCATCGACGTGAGCAACATGCCCTTCCCGGCGAGTGGCATTTTCTTGTCCCGCTATCGCGAAATCTTCGAAGCGATATCCGCGATCGACTTCATGACCGCGTCCCGCACGCCGGTATCATAGAGCGAATGGCCGGCTTCTTCCACGATGCGAATCTCGGAACCCGGCCACACTTTCGCGAGCGCCTGCGATGTCTCGGGAGGGCACAACAGATCGTAGCGGCCCTGGACGATGATGCCGGGAATGCCGTCGAGCTTGCCGGCGTTCCGCAACAACTCGTTCTCCGTCATGAAGCTGTCCTGGACGAAATAATGCGCCTCCATGAAGGGCGTCGCCGGCAATGTGCGCCAGACGTTCAGCGACGCCAGGTCCAGCCGGGTCTTGGCCGCCTTGTGTTCCGACAAGGCGCGCTCGGTATCGTACCAGGCGCGCGATGCCGGGCCATGCACGGCCGGATCGGCATCGAGGATGCGGCGATAGTAGGCTTCCACCGGCCGCGCGCGCTCCTCGAGCGGCAGCACGCTCAGAAAATCCTCGTAGAGCGCGGGGTAGAATTGCGACAGGCGCGAGGTGAAGGCGATCTCGACTTCAGCACGCGTGCCGAGAAACGTCGCGCGGAGCGCAATCCCGGAAACGCGCGCGGGATGCGCCTGCGCATAAGCCAGCGCCAGCGTCGCGCCCCAGGAGCCGCCGACCACCATCCAGCGCGCGATGCCGAATTTTTCGCGGATCTTTTCCATGTCCGCGATCAGATGCTGCGTAGTGTTGTGCTCGCGCGATCCCTTCGGACGGCTGCGGCCGCAGCCGCGTTGGTCGAACAGCACGGCATGGAAACGGTCGGGATCGAACAGCCGGCGGTGGTCGGGCTGGCAGCCGCTGCCGGGGCCGCCATGCAGGTAGACCGCGGGGATTCCGTCGGCGCGGCCGACGCTCTCGACATAGAGCTCGTGGCCGTCGCCGACGTCGAGCGTTTCGGAGGTCAGCGGCGCAAAAGGATCGGCGCGCTTGACTGAGCTGGCCGCGTCGGCGTCAGGCATCATTCCCGGATTCCAGAGTGCCACCGGCGAAATTGCGATAGACGAAGCGGTTGGTTTCGCCCTCGGCCTCGCGCTCGGCCTGCTTGAAGATGGTCTCGTGCAGTGGCGACAGCGCACAGGCCGGATCGGTGTTGGCAGCGTCACCGGTCAGCGCAAAGGCCTGGCAGCGGCAGCCGCCGAAATCGATCTCGCGGAATTCGCAACTCTTGCACGGCTCCTTCATCCAGCCGGTGCCGCGATAGCGGTTGAAGGCGTCCGAGTTCTGCCAGATCCAGGCGATCGAATGGTTGGAGCGTACCGATTCGAAGTCGAGCCCGGTGATGCTCTCGGCGGCGTGGCAGGGCAGCACCTTGCCGGCCGGCGAAATGTTGAAGAACTGCCGGCCCCAGCCGCCCATGCACTTCTTCGGCCGCAGCGCGTAATAATCGGGCACGACATAGTCGATCGTGAGCCGGCCCTTCAGTCGCTCGCGCGCCTCCTCGACGATGCGGGTGCACTCGTCGAGCTGCGCCACCGTCGGCATCAGCGCGGCGCGGTTCTTCAGCGCCCAGCCGTAATATTGGACATTGGCGACCTCGAGCCGGTCGGCGTCGAGATCGACCGACATCTGGACGATATCAGGCAGTTGATGCAGGTTTTGCCGATGCATCACCGCATTCACAGTGAGCGGCAAATCAAGCTCGCGTGTCCATTTTGCCACTTCGAGCTTCTTGCGGTGTCCGTTTTTGTAGCCGCCGACGCGATCGGCCAAGCCTTCTTCAACGCCCTGGAAGCTGATCTGCACGTGGCAGAGCCCGGCATCGGCCAGCTCGCTCAGCCGCTCGCGCGTCAGCAGCACGGCCGAGGTGATGAGGTTGGTGTAGAGGCCGACGTCGCTGGCATGCTTGACCAGCTCGACGAGGTCCTTGCGCGCCGTCGGCTCGCCGCCGGAGAAATGCACCTGGAGCACGCCGATCTCGGCGAGCTCGCTCAGCACCTTCTTCCATTCCTCGGTGGTCAGCTCCTTGCCCGAGCGGTCGAGCTCGACCGGGTTGGAGCAATAGGGGCATTGCAGCGGGCAGCGGTGGGTGATCTCGAGCAGCACGGCGAGCGGAATGCCGAACGTCTCCGCCGTCGAGCGGCTCTTCTCCAGCACCGCGAGGCTGTCACTGGCGTCGGGCGGAATGGTGGGATTGCCGAGCACATCGCTCATGACGTCTTCTCCCGGGCCTCCGTGAGAAAGCCCTTGTCGGCGAGATCCTGCAGCATGACGATGACGTCGGCCAGGATCGCCTCTCGCGGCGCGGCGTATTTTGCCGCGAGCTGGTCGGACATGTCGCCGACATTGCGCTCGCCGTCGCAGAGCTGCAAGACCTCGACCGCGATCTCGTCCGGCGCCAGCACGCGTTCGGGCGCCAGGATCACCCAGACTTTTCGCGTCTCGTCATATTTCAGCTTGGCGTGCCGCGGCAGCACCGGCCGGCTGGTCTCGCTGACGCTGATGTTGCGCGGCCCGGCCATTGTTCCTCAGCTCGCTTTTTGGTGTTCTTGGGGCACGAATGCGCCCGGCGGAACGTGGCCCTCGACATAGGCGTGCTGGAGCGCGTCGAGCTGCACCCACAGCACGCTGGTCTTGAAGATCAGTGCGTTGCAGACCGACGCGCGTTGCTCGGGCGTGGTGGCATGCGCCTTGACATAGTCGAGCGCAAAGCCGGCATCGCGCGGCGCCTGTGCCAGCCGGCGTTTGAAGTAGCTCATGGTGTCAGGATTGACGAAGTCGTAGTGCTCCAGCATCCCGGCAATGCGCTCTTCGTGCAGGTTCGGCGCGAACAATTCGGTGAGCGAGGAGGCGATTGCCTCCAGCGGCGACTTCTCGCGGCAATAGTGGACATAGGCTTCGACCGCGAAGCGCGTCGCGGGCAGGATGCCCTCGGTCGATTCCACATAAGCCGTGTCCAGCCCGAGGCCGTCGGTCAGCTTCAGCCAGCGCTCGATGCCGCCTTCGGAGCCGATATCGCCGTCATGGTCCTCGATGCGGTGGCGCCATTCCACGCGCGTGGCGCGGTCGCGGAAGCGCGAGATCACCACCGCGTCCTTGATCGGGATGGTGCTCTGGTAATAGTAGCGGTTCAGCGCCCAGGCCTGGACCTGACCCTTGTTCAGCTTGCCGCCGTGCAGGAGCTTATGAAACGGATGCAGGCTGTGATAGCGCGTCGCCCCGATATGGCGCAGCGCCGCCTCCAGCTCCTCGGCGCTAGTGAGCCTGATGTCCTTGCCGACCGAGAGCGCGGTCATTCCAGTCAGTGACGCGGCATTCACAGCACGATCTCCGTTCCGTCGGCGGGTATCTGCCAGCCCGCCGCTTCAGCGGCCTTGCGCTCGGGGGAAGCGGGCAGCAGCGCCGGGTTCGAGTTATTGATATGCAGAAATATCTTCCTGTCGAGTGTGAGGTCGGCGAGCCGCGCGATGGCGCCGTGGTCGCCGGACATCGCGACATGGCCCATGCTCTTGCCGGTCTTGTGGCTAAGCCCAGCCTTGATCATCTCGTCGTCCTGCCACACCGTGCCGTCGAAGAACACCAGCGCAGCGCCGTCGATCTCGGCCTTGAGCGCGTCGGTGATTTCGGCGCAGGCGGCGATGAAGTAGAAGCATTTGCCGGTCGCTTTGTCGGTGATCTTCAGCCCCAGCGTATCGCCCTCGCCGGTGTCGCCGCCCGGATGCGCCCTGCCTTCCAGGTACCAGGCCGATTTGCCCGAGACCGCAAAGGGCAGCACCTCAAGTCCCGAGCGCGCCCCGTCCGGCAGCCGCGGCTCGAACGGCTCGTTGATGTCGACCGGCAGGCGCTGCACGTTCTTCTCGTTCAGCACGTTGAAGATGCTGTTGGCCTTCAGGATCGCCAGCACCTTCTCATGCGCATAGACCGCGAAGGGCGAGCCCTCGCGCATCGACAGCAGGCCTGCCACCGCGTCCACTTCGCTGTTGGTCAGGATCACGCCTGCGATCGGCGTATGGCGCAGCGCGCCTGCCTTCGGATGCAGCTGTGGCGTCGCATTCAATTGCTGGCGGAGGTCGGGGGAGGCGTTGATCAAGAACCAGTGCTCGCCGTCGCCAGTGAAGGCGACCGAGGCTTGGGTCCGTTGCAGCTCTTGGCCGTTATCACGGGCCGTCCGGCAGCCCTCGCAGCCGCAATTCCATTGCGGCACTCCGCCGCCGGCTGCGGCGCCCAGGACGACGACGCGAAGCATGATCCGTCTCCTGGAGGCAATGTCGCGAGGTGGACCTCACGCCAACACAAATCCTGTCTTCCGGACATGCATCGTGACCGAAAGATCCACCTGCGCAGAACGCGAACTCACCAACCGCTTACTTGCGGGTAGCGCTCACATACATGTTGATTTCCATGCCACAGGGCACTTCGACGATCTTCGGGGCTTTCCAGGCCATTTCGGCTCTCCATTTTCGAGATTTCGGACGTATCCGCCCGGGGCTAAGTTACTGCGAGCACAAAAGTTCGCCAGTGAAATTTTCCCGAGGACGGGCATATTGCGCCGCGAAAAAAGCGTGGGGAACAGTACTTTCTGGTGATGCGGCCCTGCGCTCGGCGCATTCGGTCGCGAACCCTGTCCTGATAAAGCAGTTGTGAGTGCAGTGCAGCTTTCAATCCGGTACAGGCGACCCAACTGGAACTTCGTGATGCCCAGATATTTCTTCAACACCCGTATCGGCAACGAACTGATCGTGGATCCTGAGGGAGAGGATCTGCGCAATCCCGACCGTGCCTGGGAGGTTGCCCGCCAGATGATTCTGGAGGTGCTGAGATCGGAAGGCACCCAGCCGGCCCTGCTTGAGGCCGTGATCGAAGTTACCGACCGCGAAGGCGAGATCGTGCTCGAATTCCCCTTCACCGAGGCATTGCTGGACATCCCGGACCAGTCTGCCACCCGGCATTAGAGGTCCGCCGCTCTTTCCCCGTCATTGCGAGGAGCCCTTGCGACGAAGCAATCCAGACTGCTTCCGCGGAGGCACTCTGGATTGCTTCGCTTCGCTCGCAATGACGGCGAATGAGGCGTCACCCGGCTCTCGCCCTTCGCCCCTGCGAAATCCGCATGGCTTTGCCGCGTTCCCGGGGCTAAAAGACGCCGGTTAAACGGAGCAAGCCATGCAAGATCTCTGGCGCCTGTCGGCCGCCGACCTCGCCACCCTCGTCAAAACCAAAAAGGTCTCCGCCAGGGAGGCCGCGCAGGCCGGCCTCGCCCGGCTCGACGCCGTCAATCCCCAGCTCAACGCCGTGATCGACCACCGGCCCGAGGACGTGCTCAAGCAGGCCGACGCCGTCGATGCCGCCATCGCCAGGGGCGAGGACCCAGGCCCGCTCGCCGGCGTGCCCGTCACCATCAAGGCCAATGTCGACCAGGAGGGCTTTGCCACCACCAACGGCCTCAAGCTCCAGCGCGACCTGATCGCGCGCGAGGACAATCCGGTGGTCGCCAATTTCCGCAAAGCCGGCGCCGTTCTGCTTGGGCGCACCAATTGCCCGGCCTTCTCCTATCGCTGGTTCACCACCAATCTGGTCCATGGCGACACCAAGAACCCCCGCGATGCCTCGCTCACGCCGGGCGGCTCGTCCGGCGGCGCCGGTTCGGCGGTCGCGGCCGGCATCGGCCATATCGCCCATGGCACCGACATTGCGGGCTCGATCCGCTATCCCGCCTATGCCTGCGGCGTGCATGGCCTGCGCCCGACGCTCGGCCGCATCCCCGCCTTCAATCCGGCCCTGCCGGAGCGTCCGATCGGGCCGCAGATCATGGCGGTGTCGGGGCCGCTGGCGCGCACCGTCAACGACATCAGGATTTCGCTCGCGGCCATGTCGGCCCGCGACATCCGCGATCCCTGGTTCGTGCCCGCGCCGCTGGAAGGCCCCGCGCGGCCGAAGCGCGCCGCGCTGTGTCTCAATCCGGACGGCCTTGCGACCACACCGGAGGTGAAGGCAGCCGTGACCGATGCCGGCAAGCGCCTGGAGCGTGCGGGCTGGACGGTCGATGTGATCGAGAACACGCCGCCGATGCGCGAAGCGGTCGAGTGGCAGATCAAGCTCTGGCTCGGCGACGGCTATGAGGCGCAGCTCGAGATGGCCGAGCGTGAGGGCGATCCCGGCGCGCTGGCGTGCCTGCGCGGCAACCGCGCCAGGGTCACGCCGATGGACCAGGCGAATTACGCCAAGGCATTGACCCGCCGCGCCACGCTGACCCGTGACTGGATGCTGTTCTTCGAGACCTATGCCGTGCTGCTGACACCGGTCTCCGGCGAGCTGCCGTTCCCGGATCATCTCGACCGCAAGGACGAGGAATCCTTTAAGCGGGTCTGGGAAGCGCAACTGCCGCAGATCGCCACTCCCTTCATGGGCCTGCCGGGCCTCGTGGTCTCCACCGGCCTCGTCGGCAAGGCGCCGGTCGGCGTGCACATCGTGTCCGGCCGCTATCGCGAGGATCTCTGTCTGCTCGCAGGCGAGGCGATCGAGGCGGGCGGCGTGCCGCCGTCGCCAATCGATCCCGTGGGTTAGCGATGTCCGTGATCTACGACTTCAAGGCCAACTCGCTTCTCGGCGAAGAAGTGCCCATGCGCCGCTTCGAGGGGCAGGTGCTGCTGATCGTCAACACCGCGAGCAAATGCGGCTTCACGCCGCAATATCGCGGGCTGGAGGATCTGCATCGCGATCTCAATCCGCGCGGCTTCTCGGTGC
This sequence comes from Bradyrhizobium sp. WSM1253, assembly GCF_000244935.1. Classification (NCBI taxonomy): domain Bacteria; kingdom Pseudomonadati; phylum Pseudomonadota; class Alphaproteobacteria; order Hyphomicrobiales; family Nitrobacteraceae; genus Bradyrhizobium; species Bradyrhizobium sp. WSM1253. The sequence goes on along the minus strand of NZ_JH600073.1, from coordinate 2,881,499 downwards.
TCGGCTTTCCCTGCAACCAGTTCGGTGCGCAGGAGCCTGGGCCGGCGAGCGAAATCCAGGCGTTCTGCTCGACCAACTACGACGTCACCTTTCCCCTGTTCGAGAAGATCGACGTCAACGGCAGCAATGCGCATCCGTTGTATAAGTACCTGAAACGCCAGCAATCCGGCCTGCTGGGCGCCTCCATCAAATGGAATTTCACCAAATTCCTGGTGGATCGCGCCGGCAAGGTGGTTTCGCGCTATGCGCCGACCGCGCGGCCCGAAGGATTACGGCAGCAAATCGAGACCCTGTTATGAGCGAGACAATCATGAGCGACGAATTTCCGGACCGCCTCTCGGTCGATCCGAGCAGCCCCTATTACAACGCGGACATTTTGGCGCGCGACGTCGGCATCCGCTTCAAGGGCGTCGAGAAGACCAATGTCGAGGAGTACTGCATCAGCGAAGGCTGGGTCCGCGTCACCGCCGGCAACGCCAAGGACCGCCACGGCAACCCGCTGACCATCAAGGTGCACGGCCCGGTCGAGCCGTATTTCAGGGATAAGAAGTAGGAGCGCGCTCTCTCCACCCGTCATCGCGAGCGCTCTCTCCTCGTCATTGCGAGGAGCCCTTGCGACGAAGCAATCCAGACTGTCTCCGCGGATGCATTTCTGGATTGCTTCGCTACGCTCGCAATGACGAAAGCAAGAGGTCCCCCATGTCCGTCCGCATCGTCGACGTCCGCGAGATCACGAAACCGATCTCTTCGCCGATCCGCAACGCCTATATCGATTTCACCAAGATGACGACGAGCCTGGTTGCGGTCGTCACCGACGTCGTGCGCGACGGCAAGCGCGTCGTCGGCTACGGCTTCAACTCCAACGGCCGCTACGGGCAGGGCGGCCTGATCCGCGAGCGCTTTGCCTCGCGCATCCTGGAGGCCGATCCGAAATCGCTGCTGAATGCGGCCGGCGACAATCTCGACCCCGACAAGGTCTGGGGTGCGATGATGACCAACGAGAAGCCGGGCGGCCACGGCGAGCGCTCCGTCGCGGTCGGCACCATCGACATGGCGGTGTGGGATGCCGTGGCGAAGATCGCAGGGAAACCGCTTTTCCGCCTGCTGGCTGAGCGTCACGGCGTCAAAGCCAATCCGCGCGTGTTCGTCTACGCCGCCGGCGGCTATTATTATCCGGGCAAGGACCTCTCGATGCTGCGCGGCGAGATGCGCGGCTATCTCGATCGCGGCTACAACGTCGTGAAGATGAAGATCGGCGGCGCCGATATCGAGGACGATCGCACCCGCATCGAGGCGGTGCTGAAAGAGATCGGCAACGACGCGCAGCTCGCCGTCGATGCCAACGGCCGCTTCGATCTCGAGACCGGAATCGCCTACGCCAAGATGCTGCGGGATTATCCCTTGTTCTGGTACGAGGAAGTCGGCGACCCCCTCGACTACGCGCTGCAGGCAGCCCTCGCCGAATTCTATCCGGGACCGATGGCGACCGGCGAAAACCTGTTCAGTCACCAGGACGCCCGCAATTTGATCCGCTACGGCGGCATGCGCCCGGACCGCGACTGGCTGCAATTCGATTGCGCGCTGTCCTACGGCCTATGCGAATACCAGCGCACCCTTGAAGTGTTGAAAACCCATGGCTGGTCGCCGAGCCGCTGCATCCCGCACGGCGGTCACCAGATGTCGCTCAACATCGCAGCCGGCTTAGGCCTCGGCGGCAACGAGAGCTACCCCGATTTGTTCCAGCCCTACGGCGGCTTCCCCGACGGCGTCCGCGTCGAGAACGGCCACATCACCATGCCCGATCTCCCGGGCATCGGCTTCGAAGGCAAATCGGATCTCTACAAGGAGATGAAGGCGCTGGCGGAGTAGCGCAACGCGAGGGGCGCGACGGCCGCGCCACACACTCCGTCATTGCGAGCGCAGCGAAGCAATCCAGAGTGTTTCCACGGGAGCAGTCTGGATTGCTTCGTCGCAAGGGCTCCTCGCAATGACGGTGGCGAGAGGGGAGCGCTTCGACGGGCGCTTCGGCTGCTGCGGGCGAATTGCTGGGATTGCGCGAGGTGTCGCCACAATCTCCGTCATTGCGAGCGCAGCGAAACAATCCAGAATCTTTCCGCGGAGGCAGTCTGGATTGCTTCGTCGCAGAGCTCCTCGCAATGTCGGCGGAGAGAGCGTCGTCGGCTGGGTTCGCCTTGACGATGTGCCGTGAGCCGAATGTCGCTACGACAGCCGCATGTCCAGCAGCCGCCGCCCTTCGCCCTTCAGCAGCTTCTTCACCGCGCTCGAGGCCACCACCTCGCCGTCATTCGCATAAGCTTCGTGGTTCTTCTCGATGTCGTCGAGGCGGTAGAGATAGTTGACCATCACGCCGGCGGACTCGCGCACGCCCTTGGGCGAGAGATCGCCTAACCAATTGATGCGCTCGAGGCGGGCGCCGTTGCCGAGATGGAAGCGCGCGACGGAATCGATCAGCTTGCCTTTCGGCGTGCGTGCCTTGAGGAAGTAGTGCGCCGCGAGGGGTTCGATCACGCCACGTAGCAGTGTCGTGGTCTCGGGGTTCTCGAACCATTTGGGATCGTCGAGGCGCTTCAGGATCTCGCGGTCCTCGTCCGACAGCGGCAAATCCTTGTCCTGCTTCACCCATGGCATGAAGCCCGGCACCGGCGACAGCGTCACGAAATTGTCGAGCTTGGGCAATTCGCGGCGCAGCTCCTCCACCACCTGCTTGATCAGGAAGCTGCCGAAAGAGATGCCGCCGAGACCGCGCTGGGTGTTGGAGATCGAGTAGAACACGGCGGTGCGGGCGCGCTCGATCGGGACGGAGGGGCGGTCGACCGCGAGCAGCGGCGCGATCGCGCCGGGGATCGTCTCCGTCAGCGCCACCTCGACGAAGATCAGGGGCTCGTCGACCATCGCGGGATGGAAGAAGGCGTAGCAGCGACGGTCGACCGGATCGATGCGGCGGCGCAGATCGTCCCAGTCGCTGATCTCGTGTACGGCTTCATAACGGATGATCTTTTCGAGGATGTTGGCCGGGGTCGACCAGTCGATCCTGCGCAGCACGAGAAACCCCCTGTTGAACCATGACGAGAGAAGATGCGAGACGTCGCGATCGAGTGCGGCGAGATCGGCGTGCCCGTTCATCATGTCGAGCAGGTCGGCGCGCATCTTGACGAGATCGCCGGTGCCGCCGGGCGCGCGGTTGAGGCGGCGGATCAGCTCCTGCCGGCGCGGCTCGGAGGCGAAGTGCAAGGCGCTGGCATCCTCGTCGGCCGGCTTGGCGCGCCATGTCTCGATCGCCTTGGACAGGCGTTCCCGATCCGGGCCGAAATCGCGCACCAGTGCTTCGAAAAAGGCGCGACGTCCCGCCGCATCCAGGTCCTGGTAGATGTCGAGCACCTCACGCGCCATGGCGGTGCCCGACGCTTCGCCCCGACCCGACAGCAGCGCGCCGCAGAGCTCGATCAATCCATCGGCGTCCGGCTTGGTGTCGGCAGAATCCCCGCGGCGAAGCAGCGTGCGGCCACGCTCGGAGATGGTGGTGAGCAGGTCGGAGAAGAAAGCGTTGGCCATCGGGGCTTTCGTGTCAGGTTTGTGCGGTGCGGGAATCTTACACGGGATTTGGGCGGAAGCCGATCACAATCAAGCGGGGGATTTTGGCAAGTTTAGCGGGGGCGGGCGGTTCGAAAACCCAAAGAAAGCTGTCATGCCCCGGCTTGACCGGGGCATCCAGTACGCCGCGGCTTTTCGGTTCTAGCCGCGCCGTCCCAGAGTACTGGATCGCCCGGTCAAGCCGGGCGATGACACGGAGTGTGTGGCAAACTCCGTCGGCGTCCGTCCCGTCACCTGACGGAACGCGGCCGAAAACGCCGGCACGCTGGCATAGCCGAGCTGGGTCGCGAGCTGCTTCACCGATACATTGGCATCCGTCGACAGCCGCTGGATCGCCGCCGCGATTCTTGCGCGCTGGCACCAGCTCTTGAAGCTCAGCTGCGTCTCTGTCGAAAACAGCCGCGACAGCGTGCGCGCGGAGGTTCCGACCTCGCGCGCCAGCGCGTCGATGTCGTGCAGGCCGGTGGGATCGTCGAGTACGATCATGGCCGCGCGCCGGCAGCGCGGCTCGTGTGGCAGCGGCACGAAGGTCGCGGAATCCTCAGCCTGGACCAGCTCCAGCATCACCAGGCGAACCAGCAGATCGGTCCGCTCCTCGGTATTGTGGGCGTCGAACAGCGCGAGGATCGCCTGGTTCAGCAGCGGCGACACCCGCACCACGAATTCCCTGGTCAGTCCCTCATGGCGCTGCTCGCGCTTCAGCCAGGCGAGGTCGAAATACAGCGTGCGCATCTCGATGTCGGCGAGCAGATCGATGGCGTGCTGGAGCCCGGCGGGGACCCAGACCGCGCGGTCCGGCGGCACCAGCCAGCGCCCCCCGGGCGTCGTCACCTGCATGGTGCCCCTGGCGGCATAGATCAGCTGTGCCTCGCGGTGCATATGCGGATCGATCCGCATGCCCTTGGGGTAGTCGCGCGCGACCAGATGCACGCCCGCGGGCGAGCGATGATTGCTCCGGACCGCCCGGAGGATTGGCGTCTCGACGACAGTCATTGGCGGCATCCCGTCACTCGCCCGACATATAACTCATTTCGGAGCAGGAGAGGATTCGGAATGAACAGCCCCGGCCGGGTGATCAGTTTCGTCAACGCGGGCCATTTCATCGACCATTACGCGATGCTGATTTTCGCCGCCGCGGTGATCATCATGGGACCGGCGCTCGGTATGGCCTATTCGGAACTCTTGCCTTATGCGACGCCGGGCTTCGTCGCCTTTGGCGCGGGCTCGCTGCTCACCGGCTGGCTCGGGGACCGCTGGAGCCGCCGCCACATGATGCTGATCTTCTTCGTCGGCATCGGCGCCTCCATGATCTCGGTCGGGTTCGTGCAGACGCAGGCGCAGCTCGGCGCGGCGCTGTTCGCGATCGGCATTTTTGCCTCGATTTATCATCCCGTCGGCACCGCAATGATCGTCTCCTACGCCGACAGGCTCGGCCGCGAGATGGGCATCAACGGCGTCTGGGGCAATCTCGGCGTCGCATCGTCGGCGCTGGTCACCGGCGTAATCGGCCAATATCTCGGCTGGCGCTTCGCCTTCATCGTACCCGGCATCGTCACCATCCTGATCGGCATCGCCTTTGCGATGATGGTCGTGCACGAGGACCGCAAGGGCTCGAAGCAGGCGGCAGCGCAGGCGCGGGTCGCCAAGCAGGACATGTGGCGCGTGATCCTGTCGCTGCTGATCGTGGTGATCGCGATCTCCACCACGTTCAATGCCGTCACCGTGGCGCTGCCAAAGCTGTTCGCGGAGCGGCTCGCCGATCTCACCAAAAGCCCGGCGCTGCTTGGTGTTATTGCCGCCTGCGTCTACGTGTTCGGCGCGATGACGCAATACACGATCGGCCGGCTGCTCGACCGCTATTCGCTGAAGACGGTGGCGCTGCCGCTGTCCTTCATGCTGGCGCCGTTCCTGTATCTGGCCGCGAGCCTGTCCAATTTGCCGCTGATCCTGGTCTCGATCGGCATCGTCATGGGCGCGTTCGGGCAGGTCACGGTCAACGACGCCATGGTCGGCAAATACACCAGCGAGGAATGGCGCTCGCGCGCCTATGCCGTGCGCTACTTCATCGGCTTCACCGCGGCCGGCGCCTCGGTCGGCCTGGTCGCCTGGCTCTACGAGCAGGGCGGCTTCGTCACCATGCTGCATGCCTTCGCCGCACTCTGCCTGCTCGCGATCGCAGCCGCGATCATTCTGCCGCGCGAGATCAGGACACCGCACGCGGTGTGAGGGATCGGCATGAGGCGCGCGGCTGCCTCAACGTCGTCATTGCGAGCGCAGCGAAGCAATCCAGAATCTTTCCGCGGCGGCAGTCTGGATTGCTTCGCTGCGCTCGCAATGACGGGGGATGAGGAGGCACCCTGCGCAGACCACTCATGATGCCATCATGCCAGTGTTTTGCCCGACGGCGCAAGCAGTTTCGGCAAAGACGAAATTTGAGTTTCGCAGAGACAAAATTTTTCTTCAGTCTTTTCAACCTCATCCCTACTGTGCATGGGGTTGTTTTCGCGTTTTTTGGTGTTGTCCCCTTACCCGGCCGCGAACTCAAGGAACTCCGGTTGCCTGCCGCGGGTTCTATCCCCGTCATCCCGGCACCTCGCCGGGGCAGATGAAGGGGGAAAATTCCTGCATGCAGTGGAGCCTGCTCCGACCGGTCGGCCTTGTCCCCGCGGCGCTTGTCCTCACCACAATTGCGGCCAGTGCCGAGGGCGGCAAATCGGCCGGTCCGTCCGAATTCCTGCTGGTGGCCCAGATCGTGCTGTTGATCGCGGTCGGCCGCGGTCTCGGCGAGATCATGCAGCGCCTCGGCCAGCCCTCGGTGATCGGCGAACTGCTCGCCGGCATCCTGCTCGGGCCCTCGCTGTTCGGTTGGATCTGGCCCGAGGCGCAGCACGCGATCTTCCCCAAGACGCCCGAGCAGAAAGCGATGATCGACGGCATCGCGCAGTTCGGCATCCTGCTTCTGCTGCTGCTGACCGGCATGGAAACCGACCTCAAGCTGGTCAGGAAGGTCGGCAAGGCCGCGATCGCGATCTCGATCGCCGGCATCCTCGTGCCCTTCGCCTGCGGCTTCGCGCTCGGCGAGTTCCTGCCGGACACGCTGTTGCCGAATCCGCAAGCCCGCCTGGTTGCGTCGCTGTTCATGGGCACGGCGCTGTCGATTTCCTCGGTGAAGATCGTCGCAGTGGTCGTCCGCGAGATGAACTTCATGCGCCGCAATGTCGGCCAGATCATCGTCGCCACCGCCGTCATCGACGACACCATCGGCTGGATCATCATCGCCGTCATCTTCAGCCTGGCGTCGCACGGCACGCTGGATATCGCCTCGGTGGCGAAAGCCGTGCTGGGCACGCTCGCCTTCCTCGCCATCAGCTTCACCATCGGCCGCCGCCTCGCGTTCCAGCTCATCCGCTGGGCCAACGACAATCTCGTCAGCACCGCGCCGGTCATCACGGTGATCCTGCTGATGATGTGCGCCATGGCGCTGATCACGCATCTGATCGGCGTTCACACCGTGCTCGGCGCCTTTGTCGCCGGCATTCTGGTCGGCGAGTCCCCGATCCTGACGCGGCAGATCGACGAGCGCCTGCGCGGGTTGATATCCAGCTTCTTCATGCCGGTGTTCTTCGGTCTGGCCGGCTTGAGCGCCGACCTCACGGTGCTGCGCGATCCCCATCTGCTGATGCTCACCGGCCTGCTGGTCGTGATCGCCAGTGTCGGCAAGTTCGGCGGCGCCTTCGTCGGCGGAACCGTGGGCGGGCTGAACACACGGGAGTCGCTGGCCCTCGCAAGCGGGATGAACGCGCGCGGCTCGACCGAGGTGATCATCGCCACCATCGGTCTTTCGATCGGCGTGCTCAGCCAGAACCTGTTCACGATGATCGTGACCATGGCGATCGTGACCACGATGGCGATGCCGCCGATGCTGCGTGCGGCGCTGGCGAAGCTGCCGATGAACGAGGAGGAGCAAGAGCGCCTGGAGCGCGAAGAGTTCGAGAAGCGCGGCTTCGTCGCCAATCTCGAACGTCCCTTGCTGGCAGTAGACGAAAGTGTCAACGCCACCTTCGCCGCCCACATTGCCGGCCTGATCGCCGGCATGCGCGGTCTGCCGATCACGGTGCTGCACATCGGCAAGCGCGCCAAGGATCAGGAGAAGGGACGCGACGAGGAGGAGAGCCCCGAAGCCGTGGTGAAGAAGGCCGCCGAGACCGTCTCGGCCCATGGCGATGGCGATTCCGGCAGCGTCGATGTCGTCACCCGGGCAAGGCGTGCGGAGCTCGGCGCGTCCATCGCCGACGAAGCGCGCAAGGGCTTCGACCTCCTGGTCATCGGCGTCGACAAGGTTGCTGCCGCCAAGGATCGCTTCGATAGGAAGATCGAGGACATCGCAGCGAAGTTCGAAGGACCGCTCGCGATCGTGGCGGCCAAGGGCAAGCACCTGAAGCAGCCGATGCCCGAGGCGCTCAACATCCTCGTTCCGGTCTCCGGCAGCGGCGTCTCCAAGCGCGGCGCGGAGGTCGCGGTCGCGCTGGCGCAGGCGGGATCAGGCTCGCTCCGGGTGATCTATGTCGCGACGACGCGCGACAAGGGCGCGCAACGCGGGGCCTCTCGGGGTCTGAGTCACGAGGCCGGCATCCTGAAGGACGCCAGCGATCTTGCCGCCCGCTACGAGGTCGACATCACCACGACCTTGCGCGCGAACCGGGCGCCGGAAGCGGCGATCCTGCGCGAGATCGAGACCACTGACGTCGATCTCGTGGTGATGGGCGTCGATCGCATCCAGGCCGATCACCTCTCCTTCGGTGGCGTCGCCGACGCCGTGCTCAGGCAGGCAAAAGTCTCGGTGCTCCTGGTCTCAAGCGGCGAGGCGCGGCAGGTGGCTGCGGAGCAAGCCTAGGACTTCACCTCGGCCACCGCCTTCGGCGTCTTCTTCGACGCACGCCAATTCTCGAACCGCTGCACCACCACGAAGAACGCCGGCACGAACAACACCGCAAGGCAGGTCGAGGCCAGCATGCCCGAGAACACCGTGATGCCGATCGACTTCCGCGCGCTGGCGCCGGCGCCGGTCGCGATCACCAGCGGCACCACCCCGAGGATGAAGGCGAACGACGTCATCAAGATCGGGCGGAAGCGGGCGCGCGCAGCTTCGATCGCGGATTCCAGCACCGGCTTGCCATCGCGGCCGTGCAGCTCGAGCCCGACCTCGACGATCAGGATGGCGTTCTTGGCCGACAGCGCGATCAGCAGGATCAGGCCGATCTGGCAATAGAGGTTGTTGTCGATCTTCAGGGCATTGAGGATCAGCATGGGGCCGAGCAACGACAGCGGCACCGCCAGGATCACCGAGATCGGCGCGTACCAGCTCTCGTATTGGCCGGCGAGCACGAGATAGACCAGCAGCATGGCGAGACCGAACACCCAGTAGATCTGGTTGGAGACGGCCTTCTCCTGATAGGACATCGCGGTCCATTCGTAGCCGGTGCCCGGCGGCAGCGTCTTGTCCGCGATCTCCTCCATCAGCTTCAGCGACTGGCCGGAGGAATAGCCCTGCGCCGGCAGGCCGATCACGGTCGAGGACGGATAGAGATTGTAGAGGCTGATCAGCGAGGGGCCGGTGGCCGGCGTGATCGTGGCGACGGTGCCGATCGGGATCATGTCGCCGTTCGAGTTGCGCACCATCATGTTGGCGATATCGCGCTCGGTGACGCGGAAGGCCGGATCGGCTTGCGTGTAGACCTGGAACACGCGGCCGAACTTGTTGAACTGGTTGACATAGGACGAGCCGAGATAGGTCGACAGCGCCGCGAACACCTGGTCCGTCGTGACATGCAGCGTCTGGGTCTTGATGCGGTCGACTTCGACGTTGAATTGCGGCACCGAAGAGCGGAACGAGGACTGGACGCGCTGCAGCGCGCTCTGGCTCTGGCCATTGCTGACCATCGCGCCCGTGATGGCCTGGAGCTTGGCGAAATCGCTGTTGCCGTCGCGCAGCTCGACCTGCATCGAGAAGCCGGCCGCGTTGCCGATGCCCTGGATCGGCGGCGGCGGCAGCACCAGCGTGCGCGCTTCCATGATGGCCGCGAGCTTGTCGTTCAGGCCGTAGACCAGTGAGCGCAGATCCTCGCCCGGTCCTTTGCGCGCGTCCCAGTCCTTCAGGATGATGTAGGCGACGCCGGCATTGGCAAGGCTGGCGCTGTTGTCGAGCGCGGAGATGCCGGCGATGGTGATGACTTGCTGGACTCCAGGCGTGTCCTTGATCAGCTCGCTCGCTCTGTCGAGCACCTTCTGGGTCCGCTCCAGCGCTGCGCCGTCGGGCAGTTGCACGGCGGCGATCAGATAGCCCTGGTCCTCGATCGGCAGGAAGCCGGTCGGCACCCGCGACAACCCGTAGCCGCCGATCACGATCAGCACCAGTGCGATCGCGACCGAGATCGTGCTGTTCCTGCACAGCACGCCGATCAGACGGATGTAGCCGCGCTCGACGCGGTTGTAGACCGCGTTGAAGCCGCGATAAAAGAAGTTGCGCTGCTCCGGCGGCACTGTCGGCCGTAGCCAGAGCGCACATTGCGTCGGCTTCAGCGTCGCCGCGTTGATGGCGGACAGAAGCGCGGTCGCGGCGATCACCAGCGCGAATTGCGAATAGATGCGGCCGGTGAGCCCGGCGAGGAACGACGCCGGCAAAAACACCGAGATCAACACCAGCGTGATGCCGACGATCGGCGCGAACAACTGGTCCATTGCTTTGATCGCGGCGTCGTGGCCGTTCATGCCCTGCTCGATGTTGTGGGCCGCGCCTTCCACCACGACGATGGCGTCGTCGACGACGATGCCGATCGCGAGGACGATCGCGAACAGCGTCGACATGTTGATGGTGAAGCCGAGCGCCGCCATGGCGGCGAAGGCGCCGATGATGGTCACCGGCACCGTGGTGGCCGGCACCAGCATCGCGCGCCAGTCCTGCAGGAACACCAGGATCACGACCAGCACCAGCAGGCCGGCCTCGATTAGCGTCATGTAGACCTCGTGCACCGAGGCCTGCACGAACTTTGTGGTGTCGAACGGCGTATCGTACTTCATGCCTTGCGGGAACGCCTTCGCAAGCTCCGCCATCTTCTTCTCGACGGCCTGCTCGACCTGGAGTGCATTGGCGCCGGGCGACTGGAACACGCCGATGCCGGTGGCCGGCTGCTTGTTTAGCGAGAAGATCTGGCTGTAGGTCTGCGCGCCGAGCTCAACCCAGCCGACGTCGCGCACCCGCGTGACGTCGCCGCTGGTGCCCGATTTGACGATGATGTTCTCGAACTCGGTGGTGTCGTCGAGCCGGCCGTTGACGTTGAGGGTGTACTGAAACGCCTGGCCCGGCGGCGTCGGCGGCGCGCCGACTTGGCCGGCCGAGACCTGCTGGCTCTGCTGCTGGATCGCCTGGATGACGTCCTGCGGCACCAGGCCACGGACCTGCAGCTTGTTCGGATCTAGCCACACCCGCATCGAATACTGACCGGCGCCGAACACGGTGACGTTGCCGACGCCGGGCAGGCGCGAGAGTTCGTCGCGGAGGTTGATGGTGGCGTAGTTGCTCAGATACAGGCTGTCGAACGTCTTGTCGGGCGAGGTCAGCGTCACGAATAGCAGGATCGACGTCGACCGCTTCTGGACGGTGACGCCCTGGTTCTGCACCGACTGGGGCAGTTGCGACAGTGCGCTGGAGACGCGGTTCTGCACCAGCACCTGCGCGAAGTTGAGGTCGGTGCCGATCTTGAAGGTCACGGTCAGCGTATAGGTGCCGTCAGAGCCGCTGTAGGACTGCATGTAGAGCATATCCTCGACGCCGTTGACCTGCTGTTCGATCGGCAAGGCAACCGTGTCGATCACGGTCTTGGCGCTGGCGCCGGGATAGCGGGTCGTGACCTGCACCGTCGGCGGCACCACGTCGGGATATTGCGCGATCGCGAGGTTGAACAGCGCGACGCCGCCGATCAGGATCATCAGCAGCGCGATGACGTTCGAGAGGACCGGCCGCTCGATGAAGAATTTTGAGATCATGGCAGGCGCTCCTACTTACTTGGCAGACGCCTGCGGCTGCTCGATCTTCGTCACCTGCGGATCGATCTTCTGGCCCGGAATCACCCGCAGCAGCCCTGCGATCACCACGCGGTCCTCCGGCTTCAAGCCGCTTTCGATCACGCGCAGGCCGTTGTCGACGGGACCGATCTGCACCTTGCGCTGCTCGACGACGTTGTCGCCGTTGACGACGAGGAGATAGCGGCCGCCCTGGTCGCTGCCGAGCGCGGTGTCGGGCACGAGCAGGGCGTCCTTCTCCTGGGTGAAGGGCACGCGGACGCGGACGAAATAGCCGGGCAGCAGCACCCGCTTGTCGTTGGGGACGAGACCGCGCACCGCGAGCGTGCCCGTCGACTGGGTGAGGGTCGGGGCGACATAGTCGAGCTTGCCCTCATGCGGATAGCCGGCCTCGGTCTGCAGGCCGACTTGAATCGGAAATTGCTTCATGTCGGCGGCGGTGAGCCCCCGGCGGGAGGCCTCGGCACGGATGCGCAGCACGTCCTGCTCGTTGACGGTGAAATTCACATAGATCGGGTCCATCGCGACGATGGAGGCGAGTTGAGTCGGGGAGGAGACCCCGACGAGCTCGCCGATCGAGACCATATGCGCGCTGACGACGCCGTCGAATGGTGCGCTCACCTTGGTGTAGCCGTAGTTGACTTCGGCGAGGCGGGTGTTGGCCTGGGCCTGCTGGAGGTTGGCCTGTGCGTTGTCGCGGTTCGAAGTCGAGCTGTCCAAAGTCGCTTGCGAGACCGCTTGCCGCTGCACGAGATCGCTCTGCCGCTTGAAGTCGGCTTCCGCCTGCCGGAGCGAGGCCTGCGCGCCGGCCTCGGCCGCCTGCGCCTGGTCGAGCTTGAGCTTGTAGGTTTCGGGCTCGATCGTGAACAGCTGGGCGCCCTGCTTGACGAAGGCGCCGTCCTGGTAGTCGATCGATTGCAGGAATCCCTGCACGCGTGCGACGAGATCGACATTCTTGACCGGCGCGGTGTTGCCGGTGGCCTCGACATACCGCGTCACCGGGCGCTGTACGGGCGTAGCCACGTCCACCTTGGGCGGGGGCGGGGCGACGAAACTGTTCTTGTCCTCGCAGCCGGTGAGTGCGGCCACGGCCATCGCGGCGGCCAGTGCCCGCCCGACATGTCTCCACGCTCCGTTGCTTCGTGCGGGAGATGCGGGATTCGCGCAGGTCATTCGGTGGCCCCCGGTTGCTGTCTGTCGGGGCGGGAGGCTATCAACAAATGCCCGGACGTGGAACACCATAGCCATGGCAGTCGTCGGCCTTGCACCGCAGACTGCGCTGTGGCCTTTGGCAGCTTTGCCGTCACAAACCGCTTTTCATCGCGCGCACGATCGACCAGAATTATGTCACAGGCTGAGCGACGGCGCGCGAAGCGGTCGGGACAAAAAAGAGAAGAATAAAAGAAGAAAAGGTCGGGAGATCATGACATGCCCACGCCTCTCCAGTCGGTGCTTAAATCGGTCCTTGCCGGCCTCGTTCTCGCCGCGGCGGTTGCCATGCCCGCGCTAGCCGATGGCCTGAAGGACGAGATCGCGCCGACCAGCAGGCTGCGGGTCGCGATCGCGATCAGCCCGGCGGGCGGCGCGTTCTGGTCCACCAAAACCGAAGCCGGCTATGCCGGCGTTCCGGTCGATCTCGGCAAGGAGATGGCCGCCCAGCTCCGCGTGCCCGTCGAATATGTCGTGCACCAGAATTCCGGCCAGATCACCGATGCCGCATCGAAAGGCACTCTTGAAAAAGGTGCTTGGGACGTCACCTGGCTCCCCAAGGATCCCGAGCGCGAGAGCAGGATGACGTTCGGTCCGATCTACGAGGTCGCGGATGCCACCTACATCGTCAAATCAGGCTCGAACGTCACCAATTTCGCCACGCTCGACCAGGTGGGCATCAAGGTCGCGGCCGTCAACGCCACCACCACCATGCGCGGCGCGGTTGCCCATCTGAAGAATGCGAAGGTCACGGGCTACCAGACCTATGACGAAATCTTCGGCCTCCTGAAGAGCGGCGAGATCGACGCCTTCGCGCTGTCGCGCGACCAGCTCAACAAGATGGCGCAGAAGATTCCGGGCACGCGAGTGCTCGACGAGACCTTCAAGAAGACCGTCACCGCGGTCGCCGTCCCGCTCGGCCATCCCCAAGCGCTGACCTTCGCCGCCAAGTTCATGAACGAGGCGGTGACGAACGGCACCTTGCGCAAGGCGTATGACAGCAATGGCCTGAAGGACACGCCGATAAGGACAGAGTAGCGGCGGCAGCGCCTCCATGACAAGAGAGATTGAGATTCGCGCCTTTGCACCGCCTGATGCTGCTGCCGTGCGCGAGCTGTTCGTCCGGGTGAATCGTCTATTGGCACCAGCGCATATGGCGGAGGCGTTTGAACGCTATATCGTCCACTCTCTCGCCGAAGAGATCGATCGGCTCGCGGATTACTATGCAAGCCGGAACAGCGGTTTCTGGGTCGCCGTTGCCGACGACGAGATCGTCGGCATGTTCGGTCTGGAGGCCTCAGGCGAGCATGCGATGGAGCTGCGGCGCATGTACGTCGCTCCCGGCCTGCGCCGCCAGGGAATTGCGCGAAAGATGCTGGCGTTCGCGGAGGATGAATGCCGTCGGCGAAATCGGCAGCAACTGCAACTCAGTACGTCGGAGCTTCAGCAGGACGCGCTGGCGCTGTATCGAAACTCTGGATACCGAAGCGAGCGCGAAGAGATTGCCGATGCCGCCAGCAACAAGACCGTGGGTGGTGGCATTCGTCGCTATCATTTCACCAAGCGGCTTTGACAGCCCTCCGCCAAAATGCGCGCCTTCAGGGCGGTTGCGCTGATAGTCAGCGGCTCGTGATCGCGGAGGCGATGGTTGCGATGGCACGCTATCAGGTGCAACGGACGAAGCCGACATCATCACCTTCCTGAAGATGCTGACGGACGGCTACAAGCCGGAGGACTAGTGCGCATCCAGTAGGGGTGTAATCCTCAGCGCGGCTTGATCTCCGCATACTTCGCCATCGCCTTCTCGAATTTCCGCTTGAACAGCCACATTGCGCCAAGGATCTCGCGGAAGCTTGCCGAGGTGCGCGCCCGGTCGGCCTGTCCGAATGCGAAGATGCTGTTGTTGCGCAGGTGCTTCATGATCGTCGGACTGGACACCCTGTAGTTCAGGAGATCGCCGGACTTGAGCGCCGACCGTGTCGGCGTAGGAATGATCTGGATCAGCTCGAACAGCTTCATCTGCTCGATCCGGTCGGGCAGCGTCTTCACGATTCCTGGGATCTCCCGGAAAACATCCGCATGCGCGTTCATCAGGCCATCGCGTACGTTGGTCCAGTGATTGAAGCGATGATCGGTACCGCTGGCCCGCGCCTCCTCCTTGTCGTCGCGCGCACTCAACCCGGGATCGGCCGCCGCGATCTCGCCCTTGATGGCTTCCCACTTCCTGCGGCCGTTGCGGTCCTCGGACGAGCCGGTCTGGAAGCTGCCCATATAGGTGTTCGAGCGTCCGTTGCGGACGTTCTGCTTGCCGTTGGTTTCGGCGAAGAACAGCCCGAGGCTGATCCGGCCCGCGGCCTCGGCGTGGTCAGGCGCCAGCCCCTTCGCGCGTGCGATCGCGACCGCGAGATCGACCACGTCCTTGAACGGCGTCGCCGAGTTCTGCGCGCCCGCCGGCGGCGCTTCCATGATGTCGAACAGTATTGAGTATTCGTCGATCAACGGTTCGATATCGGCGTCGAAATAAGCTGGAGGAATTTCGAATTTGTTGGGCCTGCCGATCCGGGACGGCATGGCGTCGGTGAGATCCTTGTAAGCACTGATCACGGCGACGCGTGCCAGATACAGCGCTTGGCCCGGCAGGTTCGGCAGCGGCTGCTTCGCCTCGATCTGGCGCCGCCGCTCGGCCAGGATTGCCTTGAAATCGCCGAGCGCACGCTCGTAGGTCGCAACCGTTTCCGCTTGCCTGGCCGTGAGCGTTTGCGCCTGGCTCGGAACGAACGTCGTAAGGAGCAGTCCAAGCGCCGCGATGATGGCGAGGAGTTGACGTCGTGCAGTCATGGCCGGTTCCCCCAACGATTCGTCGGTCGGGGGATCGTAGCCTAGTCGTTGGCTTCGGGCGGCAGGAAGTCGACCTCGTGCAGCGCCGAGATGCGCACGACCTCGGCCGGGTCGGTCAGGTCATGGAGCTGGTTGAACAGCGCCTCCAGCTTCTGCATCGGCGAGACCCAGAACAACGCGCGGGCCGGTTTGTCGGATTTGTTGAAATAGCCGTGCGGGATGCCGCGCGGCAGGCGCACGAGATCGCCGGCATGGGCCTTGACCCATTTGCCGTCGAGCTTGAGGTCGAGCGTGCCTTCCTGCACCAGGATGAATTCGTCCTGGGTCGGATGGATGTGCACCGGCACGAACTGGCCAGGATCGCTGTTGGTCTCGAACGCGAAAGTAGACTCGGTGACGGCCTTCGGGAAGTAGACCTGGCCGAGGATGTTCCAGGTCTTGCCGCCATAGCCCGTACCGTTCGCGGTGATGCCCTTTTCGAGTGCAGTCATGGCTCGCCTCCAATGGGATTGTAACCGAGACGGAGTGTTGCGCAGCAGCCATGCGCTGTCCATGCGCAAGACGCGCCCTACCGCCTGTCGCGTTCAGCGGCCTGCCTGCGCAGAAAGCCTTCGAGATCGGCCTGCACGGAATAGGGCGTCGGGATCGGATCGCCCGCGTCGTCGACGGCGGTGTCGAGAGAGCGGCGCAGCATGCGCGCGAGCTCGGCCTTGCGGTAGGGCTTTGTCAGAAGCGGCGCGCCCTTGGT
The DNA here is from genome assembly GCF_000244935.1 of Bradyrhizobium sp. WSM1253. Taxonomy (NCBI): domain Bacteria; kingdom Pseudomonadati; phylum Pseudomonadota; class Alphaproteobacteria; order Hyphomicrobiales; family Nitrobacteraceae; genus Bradyrhizobium; species Bradyrhizobium sp. WSM1253. The sequence goes on along the minus strand of NZ_JH600073.1, from coordinate 2,865,013 downwards.
GGCGCGTCCCTGCGCATGCGGGGCGTCGTAGGCGTAGCCCGACGTGAATAGCACCCGCAGCGAGGGGCGCGCAGCCACCATCTCGTCGGCGAGCTCTCGTCCATTCAAGCTGCCGGCCATCACGATGTCGGTGAAAAGCAGGTCGAAGGGCGTTCCTTCGGCGGCGATGGCGAGCGCCTCGGCCGCATTGGCGGCCGGGATGACCTTGTAGCCGAGGCTTTCGAGCTGGACCGTGACGTACTGGCGGACGTCGCGGTCGTCCTCGACACAAAGAATGGTTTCCGTCCCACCCACGACCTTGCGCTCGTCATAGCCGGTGGGGCGAAGCGTGCTCGCCTCCGCCTTCGGCAGGTAGATCGTGAAAGTCGTGCCGCGTCCTTCCTCGGAAGCGACCTTGATGCCGCCGCCGGACTGCTTGATGAATCCGAACACCATGCTGAGCCCGAGCCCCGTGCCCTTGCCGACGTCCTTGGTCGAGAAGAAGGGATCGAAGATTCGCTCCAGAATGGCCGGCGGAATGCCGGTGCCGGTGTCGGCGATCTCGATCTCGACATAGTCGCCGGCATAGCCGGCCCCGACCGCCACCGCCTCGCGGACGCCGAACACGACGTTGCGCGTCGTCAACGTCAGTCTGCCGCCATCCAGCATCGCGTCGCGGGCGTTGATTGCGAGGTTGAGAAGCGCCGAGCTCAATTGGCCGCGATCGACCAGGGCGAGCCAGACGTTGCCGTCGAGCCGGGTCACGATCTCGATCTTCTTGTCGAAGGTTGCCAGCAGCAGCTTTGCGAGCTCTTCGAGCAGTTCGTTGATGTCGCTCTCGGCCGGCTTGAGCGCCTGCTTGCGGGCAAAGGACAACAGGCTCGACGTCAGCGCGGCGCCGCGGTCGGCGGCGTCGCTGATCAGCTTGGTGATGGTGGCGAGCGGCGGATTGTCCTTCACTGCGTCGGCGAGGATCTCGATCGTGCCCGTGATCACGGTGAGCATGTTGTTGAATTCGTGCGCGATGCCGCCGGTGAGCTGGCCGACAGCCTCCATCTTCTGGGCCTGGATCAGCTGCTCCTCGGCGGCGCGCTTCCGCGTGACGTCCTTGACGAAATTGTTGATGAGGGTGCGTCCCCCGAGGTGGAGCGCCGTGCTGGACGCCTCGATCAGGATGTCATCGCCGTTTCGGTGCAGCAGGGTCGCTTCGAACCGGATGCCGATCGGCGTATCCGACAATTCCGGCAGCAGCCGCATCATGCGTTGCCTGAAGCCGTCGCGCAGCGGCTCGGCGATGAGGAGGTTGACGACGTCGGTGCCGAGCGCCTCCTTGCGCGTCCATCCGGTCAGGGCCTCGGCCTGAATGCTCCATTCCAGCACGATGCCGTTCTGGTCGGTCTGGACGAAGGCATCGAGCGCGGTCTTGATGACGGCTTGCGTCAGCTGTGCGCTGGCCCGCGCCTGCTCGGTCAGTTGCGCGGCGGCGCGTTTGTCCTGCGCCGTTTCGATCGCGCGCGTGCACAGACGAGCCAGCAGGGCCGCAATGGCGCCGCTTGCGAGCAGCGCGACGATCTGGGCAATGCCGAACCCGGTGCCGATCGCGGCATGGAGACGAGGAGAGCCGCCGCGGTCACGATGACCTGCGCTGCCATCGCGAGTGTCAGAAGCCCCCTGAGTTTCATGGTCTCACACCAACGCGTCAGTCGCAGACCCTCGTGTCCGCCCTGTCAATGACCGGCTCCACCTGAGCTACAGATGTGAGCTACAGATTCCGCGCGGCGGCGTCGAGGGGCAATTTGCGGTGGTACCGGGTAGGCCGGCGCTTCAACCTGCCGGCGAATCGGTCTGGCGCAGCGTCGTCACCCAGATCACGCGTGCCGTCTGCTGGGTCGGGTTGTCGAACATGTGCGGCACGATGCTCGGAAAGCGAAAGCTGTCGCCGGCCTCGAGCAGATGGGCCTGGTTGTCGAGCCACAGCCGCAGGCTGCCCGAGAGGATATAGCCCGCCTTCTCGCCGGTGTGCTGCAGGAAGTCGGTGCCGGACGAGGCGCCGGGATTGAGGGTGAGCTCGTAGAGTTCGAGCTGGCCTTTGTCTGCCGGCGTCAACGCTTCCTTGACGACGCCGCTGGCGGTGAGCCGCAGCAGGCGCCGGCTGTTCTTGCGCACGATGTAGCGCTGCACGTCGGCGGGATCGGTTGTCTCGAAGAAATAGGAGATCGGAACGTCGAGCGCGATGCTGAGCAGGCGCAACGTGCGGATCGACGGCATGGCACGCGCGCGTTCGAGCTGGCTGATCATGCCGTTGGAGAGGCCGGTCTTGTTGGCGACGTCCTGGATCGACAGGCCCGCACGCTGGCGCAGCAGCCGCACGGTCTCGCCGAGGCGCTGGTCGACCGCATCGTCGGCCTCGATCGCCGGTGCATCCTTCGGATCGTTGATCTCGCCGCGACCATCCATGTCGCTCTCCCATACATCATCTCAGCCCCAGACAATGGCGGTCTGGAGCTTCAGTCGGAGTGAAAAGGTCGCGCATCCTACCAATCCGATTGACAGCTGTATTTAGTCGTGATGAACTTTTGATAGAAAAATTTAGAAGCACTAAAGCCCACTCCTGTCCTTTTGCCGGGGATCTCGGGGGCGCGGGAGACGGTGCCGCGTGCGAAAACGGAGAGTGGTCATGGCGGACGACACCGGGAAGTTCGGCGTTGGGGCACTGCATCTCGGCAATCCGAACCGCCGTCAGATCTTTCAGCTCGGCGCGGGCGCCGCGGCGGGATGGACGCTTTCGGGCCACGCGTTTGCGCAGACCGAACGCCCGACCAATCCGCCGGACAAGCCGCGCGGGCAGGTGATCGCGGCGCTGTCGCAGGAGCCGACGGTCTTTCATCCCCTGATGCCGGGCATCGAAGTCGATCAGGGCATCTGGTGGCAGGTGTTCTCGCCGCTCTGGTTCATCGATCCCGACGGCAAGTTCGTTCCCGACCTCGCCCGCGAAGTCCCGACCATCGAGAATGGCGGCCTGTCGGCCGACGGCCTGACCTGGAAGATCAAGCTCCGCAGCGACGTGAAATGGCACGACGGCACGGCGTTCACGGCCGAGGACGTGAAGTTCTCGCTCGAGCTGATCAACAATCCCGATTTCCGCGCGCGCAGCCGCGTCGGCCATAGTCTCGTGAAGGACATCAAGGTCGTCGCGCCCGACGAGGTTCACTGGCGCATGGAAGCTCCCTATTCGCCCTACATGTCGATCCTGGGATCGCTGACCTTCATCGTGCCCAAGCACATCCTGGAGAAGGTGACAGATCCGAACGCCTCGCCGTTCCACAATGCGCCCGTCGGTACCGGACCGTTTCGCTGGGGCGAGCGCGTGCCCGGCGACCACATTCAGCTGAATGCCCATACCGGCTATCACGGCAAGGGACCTTACGTTGAGCGCGTAGTGTTCAAGTATATTCCCGACCTGACCGTGCTCTACACCCAGTTCCGCACCGGGCAGGTCGACTACACCGGCCTGCAAGGCATTTTGCCGAACTTCGTGCAGGAGGCGAAGACGCTGAAGGGGCGCAAGATCTTCGTCTCCTCGACGTCGTCGGTGGAGCACATCGCTCCCAATCTGGAGTTCGGCGCGTTGGCGGACCGCACCGTGCGCGAGGCGCTTTATCTCGCGATTAATAAGCAAGCGATCATCGACGCGCTGAACTACGGCTTGCCGACGCAGACTGAAAGCTTCGTGCCGCAGCAGGCCTGGTCATTCCAGCAGGGGCTGCCGCAGCACAAATACGATCCGGCCAAGGCCAACACGCTGCTCGATGCGGCCGGCTGGGTGCGTGGCTCTGGCGGGGTGCGCGAGAAGGGCGGCGTCAAGCTCGAATTCACCAATTCAACGACGTCGGGCAATGCGGTGCGCGAGCAGACTCAGCAATTGCTGATCCAGGACTGGCGCGCGATCGGTGCCGCGATGCGCGTGAACAACATGCCGGCCGCGGTGATCTGGGGCGACTTCTGGCAGCAATCGAAATTCAATTCGGTGATCGTGGGGGTGAATTTCATGCTCGGCAGCGACCCCGACGTGACGCCCCGCTTCGGCTCCGGCGCCATTCCTGCCAAGGGTGGCCGCGGCTACAACACCTATCAGTATCGCAACCCGGAGGCGGATCGGCTTCTCGCAGAAGGTGCCAAGCAGTTCGATCTGGCGCAGCGCAAGACGACCTATGGCACTCTGCAGAAGCTCATCCGCGACGACCTCGCGATCCTGCCGCTATTCCAGGGCTTCATCGCCGAAGGCGTGAAGGAAGGGCTGCAAGGTTTCCGCCCCAACATCAACATGTCGATCAACTGCTGGAACATCCGCGAATGGTATTGGGCCTGATGGTTCAGGTGCGCGAGATCGCCTGAGATGGCCCGTTACGTCGCCAATCGCCTGGCGCAGGCGATCATGTTGCTGGTGATCGTGTCCGCGATCGGCTTCGCCATTCTGCATCTGGCGCCCGGCGGTCCGCTCTCGCAATTCGCGGCCTCCGCGCAGATGACGCAGGAGGATCTCGATCGCGTCACCAGGCAGCTTGGCCTCGATCGTTCGCTGCCGATCCAGTATCTCGACTGGTTCGGCCGGATGCTGAGGGGGGATTGGGGCCACTCGTATCGCGACGGCGAGGCGGTGCTGTCGGTGATCTCGTCGCACCTCGGCGCCACGCTGGAGCTGATGTCGACGGCGACCATCATCGCGGTGCTGCTCGGCGGCTGGATCGGTGTGCTCGGTGCGCTGCGCCGCTATTCGCTGTTCGATTCGCTCGCGACCGTCGGCGCCATGATCGCATTGTCGATCCCGACCTTCTGGTTCGGACTCGTCACGATTTACATCTTCTCCGTGAAGCTCGGCTGGTTGCCGGCCGGCAACCGCGAGACCGTCGGCGACGGCTCCTTCCTCGACCTTCTGCATCATCTGATCGCGCCGGCGCTGGTGCTGGCGCTGGTCGAGACCGCGATGTGGGGCCGCTTCATGCGTTCCTCGATGCTCGAGGTCATCAACCAGGACTACATTCGCACCGCGCGCGCCAAGGGCATGCCGGAATGGCGCATTCTCACCGTGCACGCGCTGCGCAACGCCCTGCTGCCGATGATCACCGTTGCCGGCCTTCAGTTCCCGACGCTGCTCGGCGGCGCGCTGGTCGCCGAAACCGTGTTCACCTGGCCGGGCATGGGGCGCCTGTTTCTCGATTCCATCGGCTATCGCGACTACCCCGTGGTGATGGGCATTTTGATGTTCTCGGCGATCATGGTGCTGATCGGGTCGCTGCTCGCCGACATCCTCTATGCCGTCGTCGATCCCAGGATACGGGTGGGCTAGGCGATGACGAGCGCAGCCCTCTCGACCGTTCAGCTCGCGCCGGGCCATGCCGCCTGGCGGCGCTTCCGCCGGCACCGGCTCGCGCTCGCGGGCGCCGTGATCATTCTGGTGCTCGTCCTCGGCTCGGCCTTTGGTCCCTATCTGCTGCCGTTCGATGACACCTATATCGATATCATGAAGCGGTTCGCGCCGCCGTTCTCCGGCGCGCACATCCTCGGCACCGACGAGCTCGGTCGCGACGTGCTGGCGCGGCTGATGATGGGCGCGCGCGTCTCGCTGTCGATCGGCTTCGTCGCGATGGTGATGGCGATGGCGGTGGGCATCGTCGTCGGCGCTTTCGCCGGCTTCTTTGGCGGCGTGGTCGGCGCGGTGCTGATGCGGCTGGTCGATGCCATGCTCTGCTTTCCGACCATCTTCCTGCTGCTTGCGCTCGCGGCGCTCATCGAGCCCGGCTTCGTCACCACCACCGTGCTGATCGCGGCAACTGCCTGGATGTGGGTGGCCCGCGTCGTCGAGGCCCAGGTGCGCTCCCTGCGGGAACGCGAGTTTGCGGTTGCTGCACTCGCGTTCGGCTCGTCGAACCTGCGGATCATGTTCCGCGAGCTGGTGCCCAACGCGGTCGCGCCGATCGTGGTGGCGGCGACGCTGAACGTCGCCAAGGCGATCCTGCTGGAGTCCTATCTCAGCTATCTCGGTTACGGCATCCAGCCGCCGGCGGCGAGCTTGGGCAACATGCTCAACAACGCACAGATCTATCTCACCAGCGCGCCCTGGCTCGCGATTGCGCCCGGCCTCGCCATCACGCTGGCGGTGACGAGCTTCAACTTCCTCGGCGACGGCCTGCGCGATGCGCTCGATCCGCGAATGAACATCCCATGATCTGCAAACTAGCGATAAGCAAGCTTGCTCCGATCGAACTGAATATCTGGAGTGCCCCATGTCCCCGCCGCTCACCCGTATAAACAGCGATGAACGCCTGCCGGCGCAGGTGGACGTCGTCGTCATCGGCGGCGGCGTGATCGGCGTCTCTGCGGCCTATCATCTCGCCAAGAAGGGGCTCACCGTCGCCCTGGTCGAGAAGGGCCATGTCGGCGGCGAGCAATCGAGCCGCAATTGGGGCTGGTGCCGCCAGCAGGGTCGCGCGCGTGAGGAGATCCCGCTGGCCCGCGAGGCGCTGCGCCTGTGGGAAGACATGCAGAACGATGCCGGCGTCGATGCCGGCTTCCGCCGCACGGGCGTGCTGTTCCTGACAAAGAGCAAGGACGAGCTCGCCAGCTGGGAACGATGGGCGGCAACGGCGCGCGAGATGCAGGTTCACTCGACCGTCCTGACGCCGGCGGAAGTCGCCGAGCGTCTGCCCGGCAATTCCGAGACATGGGTTGGCGGCCTGCACACGCCGAGCGACGGGCGCGCGGAGCCCTCGATGGCCGTGCCTGCGCTTGCGACCGCCGCACGAAAACACGGCGTCACCATTCATCAGGGCTGCGCCGCGCGTGGGTTGGAGACGCAAGGCGGCCGGGTGAGCGCCGTGGTCACCGAGAAGGGCTCCATTCGCACGCAATCAGTGCTGCTGTCCGGCGGAGCGTGGTCGTCGCTGTTCTGCCGCCGCCATGGCATCGAGCTGCCGATCGGCCTTGTCAATGCGACCGCGTGCCGGACCACGCCCGGGCCGGAGATTACCTCCGGTGCGCTCGGCACCGATTTCTATTGCATCCGCCGCCGCCTCGACGGCGGCTTTACGCTGGCGCTGCGCAACCGCGGCACGGTCGAACTGTCGCCCGATCTGTTCCGCTACGCGCGAACCTTCTGGCCGACCTATCTGCATCGCAAGAACGGGTTGAAACTGTCATTCGGCAAATCCTTCTTCGACCAGCTCACGCGGGGCACCAGTTGGAGCTTGGACAAGCCGTCGCCGTTCGAGACCGAGCGCGTGCGCGATCCCGCGCCTGACATGTCGCTGGTCAATGCCGCGCTGGCTTCGCTGATCAAGTCGAATCCTGAATTGAAGGACATCGAGATCGCGGAAGCCTGGGGCGGCACGATCGACTGCACGCCGGATACCATCCCGGTCATCTCGCCGGTCGACGCCATGCCCGGCTTCTTCCTCGCTACCGGCTTCTCCGGCCACGGCTTTGGCATCGGTCCTGCGGCCGGCAAGCTCGCCGCCGACATCGTGACGGGCGCGACGCCGCTGGTCGATCCCGCGGCCTACAGCCACAAGCGCCTGATCGACGGCCGCCGGCTCGCGCCGGTCAGCCCGTTCTGAGGGCCTTGCGGCATGACGGTTCTCTACAAGGCCAACATGGTTCGCGGCGCTGAATGGGCGGGCTTCTTCGCCGAGCGCGCGCCCGATGTGCCGTTCCGGCTCTGGCCCGACATCGGCGATCCCGCCAACGTCCGCTATCTCGTGGCGTGGGTGCCGCCGGACGACATCGCGACGACTTTCCCAAATCTCGAGCTCGTCTTCTCGGTCGGTGCGGGCGTCGACCAGTTCGACGCGTCAAAAGTTCCGCCGCACATTCCGCTGGTGCGCATGCTGGAGCCGGGCATTGCCGAGACGATGGTCGAATACGTCACCATGGCGGTGCTCGCGCTGCATCGCGACCTCCTGCCCTTCATTGCCCAGCAGAAGGAACAGGTCTGGCGCGAGATCCGGATCACGCCGGCCAAACGTCGGCGCGTCGGCGTGATGGGCCTCGGCCAACTCGGCCAGGCCGTGCTCGAACGGCTCAGAGCTTTCGATTTTCCACTTCTCGGCTGGAATCGCTCGCCGCGCGAGATCGAGGGCGTCGCCTGTTGCGCAGGCATGGAGACGTTGCCGGATTTCCTTGTGCAGACCGACATTCTCGTCTGCCTGTTGCCTTTGACCGATGAGACCCGCGGCATCCTGAACGCGGATCTGTTCGCGCGCCTGCCGCGCGGCGCGTCGCTCGTCAACGTCGGGCGTGGCCCGCATCTGGTCGAAGCCGACTTTCTCGCGGCGCTCGACAGCGGCGCGTTGTCGGGTGCCGTCCTCGATGTCGCCGAGCCGGAGCCGCTGCCTGCGGGTCACCCTTTCTGGAGCCATCCGCGCATCCTGGTCACGCCGCACAATGCCAGCATGACCACGCCGGATACGGCGGTCGATTTCGTGCTGGATGTGATCGCGCGCCACCGCCGCGGTGAAGAATTGCCGGGGCGTGTCGATCGTAGTCGCGGCTATTAGGACACTGGCATGAGCAGCGGCGCAAGGATACCTGACCACGTCGCTGCCAACGCGACGTCGCCGGTGCTGTCGGTCTCCGGCCTGACGACGTCCTTCATGCGCGAACGGCAATGGAGTCCCGTCGTCCGCGACGTGTCGTTCGATATTGCCTCGCGGGAAACCGTGGCGATCGTCGGCGAGTCCGGTTCGGGCAAGAGCGTCACCGCGCTCTCGATCATGCGGCTCATTCCGAAGGAGAACGGCCGCGTCGAAGGCAGCGTCCGGCTTGCCGGCCGCGACCTGCTGACGCTGGCCGAAGCGAGCATGAAGGACGTTCGCGGCAACGAAGTCGCCATGATCTTCCAGGAGCCGATGACGAGCCTCAATCCGGTGCTGACCATCGGCTTCCAGATTGCGGAAGCGCTGATCCAGCACCGCGGTCTGTCGCGTGCGGCGGCGGAGGTCGAGACCATCCGCCTGCTCGATCGTGTTCGCATCCCCGCGGCGAAATCGCGCTTCCACGAGCATCCGCATCGCTTCTCCGGCGGCATGCGCCAGCGCGTGATGATCGCGATGGCGCTGGCCTGCAAGCCGAGGCTGCTGATCGCGGATGAGCCGACCACGGCGCTCGACGTCACGATCCAGGCCCAGATCCTGGAGCTTCTGAAGGAGCTTCAGCAGGAAGAGGAGATGTCGATCCTCTTCATCACCCACGACATGGGCGTGGTTGCCGAGATCGCGGACCGCACCGTGGTGATGTATGGCGGCCAGGCGGTGGAAACCGACCATACCTCGCGCATCTTCGCAGCCCCTTCGCATCCCTATACGAGGTCACTGCTCGCGTCCGTGCCGCGCCTCGGCTCGATGGATGGGCGGACGCGGCCGATGCGTTTTCCGATCGTGGACAAGCAAGCGGGAACCTCGGACGAGCCGGCGGAGACGCCCGATACGGTCTCGATTGCCGAGCGACCGCTGCTCGAGGTCTCCAACCTCACGACGCGCTTTCCAATCCGCTCGGGCCTGTTCGGCAAGGTCTCGGGCCGCGTCCATGCGGTCGAGAACATCTCCTTCTCCTTGCGCGCCGGGGAGACGCTGGCGCTGGTCGGCGAATCCGGCTGCGGCAAGTCGACGACGGGCCGCTCCATTCTCAAGCTGACGGAGCCCGACAGCGGCACCGTTCTGGTCGACGGGCAGGATGTGCTGGCGATGAATGCCCGCACCTTGCGTGACTTTCGCAAGCAGATGCAGATCGTGTTCCAGGATCCGTTCGCGAGTCTCAACCCGCGCATGTCGGTGGGAACGGCGATTGCGGCCCCATTGCTCGCCAACGGGCTCGCCACGGCGTCGCAGGCGCGGGAGAAGGTCGCCGACCTGCTCGTTCGCGTTGGTCTCACCGCCGACATGGCCCCACGCTTTCCGCACGAATTCTCCGGTGGCCAGCGCCAGCGCATCTGCATTGCCCGCGCGCTCGCGCTCGGACCGAAGCTGATCGTCGCGGACGAAGCGGTTTCGGCACTCGATGTTTCGGTCAAGGCGCAGGTCGTCAATCTGATGCTCGATCTTCAGGCCAGCATGGGACTTGCCTATCTCTTCATTTCCCATGATATCGCTGTGGTCGAGCGCATGAGCCATCGCGTCGCGGTGATGTATCTCGGCGAGATCGTCGAGACCGGCCCGCGCGCGGCCCTGTTCGGCAATCCGCAGCATCCCTATACGAAGAAGCTGATGGCGGCCGTGCCGGTGCCCGATCCAGCGCGCCGCGGCACCAGGCGACAGGTAGCGAACGACGAGATCAGAAGCCCGGTGCGCTCGCCCGATTACCAGCCGCCCGTGCGCCAATATCGCGAGGTGTCGCCGGGCCACGTCGTCCAGGTCTGGGGCGAGGAATGGTCCAACTGACGTGCGCAGGCCGCAAATCCTTTCCAAAATGCACGATGAGGTCGCGCAGCGATCTGCCGGGCAGGTCAACGGTTGTGTCCTTCGCCCTGCCGGGCCTGTTACATCACGCTGAAATCACAATGAAATCATCGCGTCGCGACCCGGTGCGACGGCCGGCCGCGCCAGCTTCGTGCTATGCGCTGCAGCTGGACCGTTGGCCGTCGATCTCCGATAATGCGCGGATCTCGGGAAGGCCGGCGAAGGCGTGCCTTTACGGATGGATTTACTAGAATGACACAAGCAGGCGTCTACGGGCAGAGGCTCGGGCAGGGCCTTCGCTCCGAGCAAGCACCGGTCCTGATCACGCGTTCGCTGCACAGCGCCGAGCTCGCGGTCACCGAGGTTCGCAACGACGATCCGACGCCGGATATTTCCGGTTCCCTGGCTGCGGAAGATGCCTATCTCCTCAGCCTGAAACTCCGCGACTATCCGGATTGCGAATGCTGGGAGGAGGGCCGCTGTGTCACCAAGGCGGATGTTCGCGCAGGTGCGACCTATCTGTACGACCTCAAGCGCGACCCGCGCTATGTGATCGACAAGCCGTTTCACTCGCTCTTCTTCTATTTGCCGCGCTCGGCGCTCAACGGCATTGCCAGGCAACCGGGCGGGCCGCGCGTTGGCGAGCTCAGCTACGAGCCAGGTGTCGGTCATGACGACGAGGTCGTTCGACATGTCGGTGCCTCCTTGCGGCAAGGACTGTGCCGGCCCGACGAGACCAACCAGCTTTTCGTCGATCACATGATGCTTGCGCTCACCGCCCATGTCGCCCAGACCTATGGTGGGCTGAAGCCAGCCGCAGAACCGAGCCGCGGCGGTCTCGCGCCATGGCAGGTGAAACGTGCGTGTGACCGGCTCGATTCCGATCTCTCGGGCAAGATCGCGCTGCAGCTGATCGCGACCGAGCTTGGTCTGTCAGTCAGCCACTTCTCACGCGCGTTCCGGATCTCCACCGGACTGCCGCCGCATCAATGGCTGCTTCAGCAGCGCGTCAAGGCGGCCAAGCAACTTATGACAGTTCGCGACCTGCCGTTGTCCGAGATTGCCATATCGGCCGGATTTGCCAATCAGAGCCATTTCACGCGGGTGTTCTCGTCCATCGTCGGCGTCAGTCCGGGCGGATGGCGCCGCGAAACGGATGGCGGACGGGACAAGACTTGAATTTACCGGCGCTTCGCCAGCGAGATCGTGTAGGCCGTGCGGCGCGCCGCAAAGATCTCGTCCGGCGGATGGCCGATGCCGTCGGCAAGATTGACGGGATTGAAGATGGATCCGTCGCAGGCCTCGTTGGTCTCGAGGCTGGTGATGACGATCGTCCCTAGCCGCACCTGCTCACGGTTGTCCTCGTCCGGCCATCGCAGGGTCACGTCCATGGTGGGATCGCCGGGACGGTCGAGCAAGGCCATCACGTTGAAGCGGACATCGCCGGCTGCGATCCTCCGCGCGAGATCGTCATGCAGGAAATCAGCCGACTTCGCCCTCGCTTCGTCCTCGCTCAAGGTGACGTCACCGCCCACAGGCGCGACCTTGAACTTGATGAAGCGGGTTTCACCCTTGGCGTTCGTCGCGGGAAAGGCGTGCACGCCCCAATAAGTCGTGGCGGCAAAGCTGCCGGGCAGCCGGCGTGCCGCGACGTAATTCGCCTGGTTCAGTGTTTCAGGATTGGCCGCGGAAAAGGCCCGGACCTTCTCGATGTCAGGCTTGCCGTCCGCGCCTGGGATGCGCGCCTCGAGGAAGGCGAGCATCTGGTCGAGCGTCCGTGCAAAATGCACCGGAGCGGTTTCCGTCAGGATGTCCGAGCGATGCGCGTCGTCGCCAAGCCTGAAGCTGAAGCCGCGCAGGACGAGATTGTTGGTGTCGGTCACCCCGGGATTGCCGCCGCCAACGGAGAAGCGCGCGAGCACCCGCGACGGCTTGGTGAAGCTCAGCGATCGCGTGATCTCTGCCGCGCGATCGGACGGGGCATAGGTCCCGCGCACACATCGACCCTTGGCGAAGCTCGCGCGCACCTTCGGCGGATTGCCTGCGACCGCCTTCAATGCATCGACGACCGCGGCGGGTGTTGCAGCGGGGGTGGGAAGTTCGGACATGGCTTGGCCTCCGGCGCGAGCGGCATGGCCAGGTTTTAGGTCTGGTGCAGCGCCGGCGTCTTTCCCAAAGCCGCGCTGCCTTGTCCGATCCTGCTGATTGCTTGCTCGCGCTTCGGGAATTCACGTGGGCAAAACATGGTATGAGTGGATAGATCTGATGTCGGCGAGACGCGGGACAACTTGTTTACTGATGGCTCTTTCAGCTCCCGCGCTCCCGGGTCTCGCGACGATGCAGACTTGTCCTCCGGAAATTGTGATCGGATAGAGCAACGGGGAACCGCGTTATGTGAACCGTCTCATATTTCACCACTCTCTTTTCGAGCTATCACTCCCGCAAGAAATTGCCGCACCCGGACTTAACTGACAGGCACGGGTGAGATGCAATGCCTGCGTAGCCGCGTGCTCGCAGCTTTGGATTGGCTCTCGTCTTGCTCACGAGCAAGCCAGCCCCATCACTCAGCACAGATTTTTCAGAAGTTGGAATCAAGGCAATCGCAAAACGCGTCCACGAGGCTGCCTCTATTCGGGGTCGGCCGGTAGGTCGCTACTTACCTAAGAAGGAGACCCCCAATGAAAATTAGTGATGCAATTTCCAGCGCATTTTCCCTAACGAGGGGCTCCGGCAATCTTCGGATCGCTCGTTCCGGTCTGATCAGGTCGGCCCATCTTCTTGAAAGAATAGGGCTCGCAGCCGTTGGGGCCTCTTGCGGCCTCTATGTGGGTGCGGCCCTGTTGCGTGAGAAAGGCGGACTGTTTGAAAGCGGCTGGATCGTGCTGATAACGATGCTCTACGGAGCTCTTAGCTATTACGTCGGAATTGATTTGTCTCGCAGTGTCGCGCGGAAGTCGATTTCGAGCACCTCGGAAGAGTGGAATGGTTCCGAGCCGGCTGAGATTATGAGTGCGGCCGGAACGTTCGGCGCCGCGATTGCCGCAACTCTGTCCGTCAGCATCCTTGTCCTTGATCATAACCCAGCCAATGGGCTGATAGCCTTTGTTGCCGGCTGTTGGGTGGTTGGTTCTTCGCTCCAAGTCGCGGCGGGCACGATGGCTCGCAACTACGAAGCACGCATGGACAAGCAATGAAGGAATTGTGCTCACCCAATAACGTCTGCTTGGCGTCATGACGAGAGCACAAGCCGCAGCGCTGGATTCGGCTTCAGGTCCCGAGTGAGTCGTGATCACTCATCGCAACCTCTGTCGTGCAACGCTGCGTGAAGACGATGTTGGGTAGCGCAGTCTTTCGCATCGGGCGGCGACCCGGCTTGGAAGCCGTGTCGGTACTGAGTAACCTAAATTATCGCACAACAAACAAGACGTGCCATCATGGCGATGTTGGGATATCGTCCCCGCGCCGTGGTCCAAAATCCTGCTAACCGCCAACCACACGATCGGTGGAGCCAATGCAGATTGCGGAGTGGCTCGACAAACTGGGGCTTGGGCAATACGCAGAGCATTTTGCCCAGAATGCAATCGACGTGGGCATCCTCCCCGAACTGATGGACGAGGACTTTGATAAGCTCGGAGTCCTGCTAGGCCATCGCCGCAAAATGCTGCGTGCTATTGCCGACCTCGATCCAGCCGCGTTGATCGCATCGCCGACGCCTCCTCAGGACGCCGAGCGGCGCCACCTCACCGTTATGTTTTGCGATCTGGTCGGCTCGACCGCGCTCTCGGCGCGTCTCGATCCCGAGGATATGTGGGAAGTGATCCGGGCCTACCGCGCCGCCTGCGCGAGCGTCGTTGCGGCTTATGACGGCAGGATAGCCAGGTTCGTCGGCGACGGAATACTCGTCTATTTCGGCTATCCTCGCGCCCACGAGGATGATGCGGAGCGCGCAGTGCGAGCGGGTCTCGACACTATCTCCGCAATTGGGCAGCTCAAAACAGGCGCCGACGAACGGGTTGAACTGCGCATCGCAATTGCGACAGGGCTTGTGGTGGTCGGTGACCTCATCAGCGGAGATGCGTCAGAGGAACAGGCAACCGTCGGCGACACACCAAACCTTGCCGCTCGGCTCCAGAGCCTGGCGGAACCGGGCGCGGTCGTCGTTGCTTCGTCGACGCGCCGGCTGCTTGGTGATCTCTTCACGTTTCGCAATCTCGGCCGCCGTGAGGTCAAGGGCATAGCCGAACCCATCGCAGTCTGGGCGGTGGAGGGAGCGATCGCATCCGAGAGTCGCTTCGAGGCGGTCCGCGCGGTACGCTCGATCGGTTTTGTCGGCCGCAGGGACGAGATCGAGTTCACTCTCTCGCGCCAGCGGCTGGCATGGCAGGGGCAGGGGCAGATGGTATTGATTTCTGGCGAAGCGGGCATCGGCAAGTCGCGCATTGTCGCAACGCTGTCCGAAAGCCCCTCGTTGGGGGCTCACCGCCGGGTGCGATATCAGTGTTCGCCCTACCATATCAACAGTGCGCTCCATCCCTTTGTCGCGCAGCTCGAGCGCGCCGCCGGCATCAGGTCGCACGACACGCCTGGGCAAAAGCTCGACAAGCTCGAGGCAATGCTGGCGCTTGGAACACAGCAGGTCGCCCAAGCGACACCGCTCATTGCGGCTCTCCTTTCGATTCCCACCGACGACCATTGTCCGCCGCTGAGTTTGAGCCCGGCGCAGCAGCGGCGACAGACATTTGCCGCCCTTCTGGATCAGCTTGAGGGGTTGGCGCGAGAGCAACCCCTGCTGATTATCTGCGAGGATATGCATTGGGCCGATGCCACGACACTTGAACTGTTCGATCTCGCGGTCGATCGGATCAGAGGCCTGCCGATACTCGTGCTCATGACATCCCGGCCAGAGTTCGAGCCCTCCTGGTCGGGCCTTGCCAACGTTAGTCTGTTGCGGCTCGACCGACTCGATCGGCAGGACTCGCGCGCGCTGGTCGAACAGGTAGCCGTTGGTCGTCAGCTGCCACGCGAGATGATGAAGCAGATCATCGATAGGACGGATGGCATCCCACTATTCGTCGAGGAATTGACCAAGATGGTGCTGGAGTCCGGGCTACTCGTCGAAGATGCCGGGCGCTATCGCCTCGATAATCCGCTCCCGCCGCTCGCTATTCCCGCGACGCTGCAGGATTCGCTGATGGCGCGGCTTGACCGGCTGGCCCCGGTCAAGGAGTTGGCGCAGATAGGCGCCGCCATCGGTCGCGACTTCTCATACGCGCTGCTGAGATATGTGGCGGGACGCGATGATCTGACGCTGAGCGCTGCGCTAGCGCAACTCGAAGAGGCCGAACTGCTGGTGCGTCGCGGGGCTCCGCCCGAAGCAAACTATAGTTTCAAGCACGCTCTCGTTCAGGAAGCGGCCTACGAGAGCCTGCTCAAGAGCAAACGGCAGGTGCTTCACAAGCGCATCGGCGATGTCCTGCGCGAGAAGTTTCCAGTCGTCGCCGAGACTGAGCCGGAAGTTCTGGCACACCACTTCACTGAGGCGGGGCTGAACGAGGTCGCCCTCGAATGGTGGCGCAAGGCGGGCCTGCAGGCGCTGAAACGCTCCGCCTATTCCGAGGCGATTGCACATCTCGGCAAGGCGATTGCCGTCGCCGATGAGCTGCCCGATGAGCTTGACCGGATGATGAGTAGGCTACATCTTCAAATCGCATATGGCCGTGCATTACGGGGCAGCCTCGGGCACAGCGCTCCCGAAACGGTAGCCGCATGGACGCGCGCCCGACAGTTCGCAGCCGACATCAATGATCCGGTTGAACTTGCGCCAGTCCATTCGGGTCTCTTCAATGCCTGCCTGACACACGGCGAACTCGCGCCGATGCGGGCGCTGGTGGATGCTATCGTGAACGCCGCTGAACGGCGACCGGACTCACCGGTGGCCGCCGTCGTTGCACATTGGACGGGCGGGGTTACCTGCTGGTTCGGGGGCGACTACTTGAACGCGAGAGTACATCTTGAGAAGGCACTAGAGATCTATGGTGACGAGCCGGATCCCGCGACGTTTAGGGGCTCGGCACTGGATCTCCCATTCGTGATCATGAGGTTTCTTGCCCTGGTGCTTTGGCCGCTTGGCAGGATCGCTCGCGCACGTCGCCTCGCCGTGGAAGCGATAAGTGCTTCCGGAGAAAAACGGGCGCTTTCTCAGGCCAATGCGCTTGTTCATCGAGCTGTGTTCGACGGACTATGCGGGGGCATGTTGCAGCAAACAGAGACGATCCTGGCGCTCGGTCTCGCTCGCGACCACACGATGCCGCTGTATGTGGCCGCCGGCACCTACCTGAATGGCCTGGCCAAGTGGCGTGCCGGCGACGGAATGGCCGGGCTAACGGAAATGCGTCGCGGCTGGACCTTGCTGCACGAGAATGACTGCTACCTCTGTGAGCCGTTTTGGGGGATGCATGTCGCGATGGCGGATGCAGAGTCGGGCCGACTCGAAAACGGGCTGGAAATCTTGAGCGGATTGATCGCATGGGCGGGGCAATCCGGTCAGCATTGGCTTGATGCCGAGCTGCATCGCGTCTACGGGGAGCTTTTGTTGCGTCATGATCCTTCGGACCTAGCCAGTGCCGAAAATGCGCTAAACCGAGCGCTGGAAATCGCACGGCACCAACAGGTGAAGACTTTCGAGCTGCGCAGCGCCCTTGGACTTGCACGCCTGCACAAGACAAATGGCCGAGCGGGCGCGGTATCCGAGGTGCTCGCTCCCGTGCTCGCTGAATTCGATGCGGAGCGCAATCTTCCCGAAGTCGTTGAAGCCAGAGAGCTGCTCAAGCAAGTGCATTAGGCACGTGCGGTTTCTCTAGCTGGCCGTTTGGTCAGGAAAGGCGTCGAGATCCTGTCTCCGGTCGCCTCACTGCAATGCGCGTTGAAGTTCGCTCGTGACGTACGGGCCAGGGGCTGACGGGTTACGAATTCACGTGCACGAAATCCCGCAGCAGCGGGTAGATCTCGTTGTTCCAGCGCTTGCCCGAGAACACGCCGTAATGGCCGACGCCAGCCTGCATGTGGTGGACGCGGCGGTAGGCGCGCACGCCGGTGCAGAGGTCTTGCGCGGCCAGCGTCTGGCCGATCGAGCAGATGTCGTCCTTCTCGCCCTCGACCGTCATCAGCCCCATGCGGCTGACGGCCTTGGTGTCCACCGGACGTCCCCGATGCATCAGCTTGCCCTGGGGCAGAAGATGCTCCTGGAACACGTCGCGCACGGTCTCGATGTAGAACTCGGCAGGCAGGTCCATCACGGCGAAATATTCGTCGTAGAAGGTCTTGATGCTGGCCGCCTTCTCCTTCTCGCCCTTGGCGATGTGATCGGCGAGATCGATGTGCTGCTTGATGTGGCGCTCGAGATTCATCGAGACGAAGGCGGTGAGCTGCACGAAGCCGGGATAGACTTTCCGCAAGGCACCGCGGCACTGCATCGGCACGTAGTTGATCAGGTTCTGCTCGAACCAGTCGATTGGCCTGCTCTTGGCGAATTCGTTGACCCTGGTCGGCTGGATGCGCGTGTCGATCGGGCCGGCCATCAGCGTCAACGTCGCCGGCCGCGAAGGATGGTTGCCCTCGCACATGATCGCTGCGGCCGCGAGCGCCGAGACCGAGGGCTGGCAGATCGCGACCATATGCGGGCGCGGGCCCAATTGGCCGAGGAAGTCGATGAGATGCTCGGTATAGTCGTCGAGCCCGAAACGGCCCTCGCTGCGGGGAATGTCGCGCGGATTGTGCCAGTCGGTGATGTAGACGTCGTGGTCCTGGAGCAGCGTCTTCACGGTGCCGCGCAGCAGCGTCGCGAAATGGCCGGACATCGGCGCCACCAGCAGCATGCGTGGCTGCTCGCCCACGCCCTCCTTCTTGAAACGCAGCAGCGAGCCGAACGGGGTCGCGTAAGCGATCTCCTCGGTCACGGCGACCTCGCGATTGCCGACCATGACGCTGTCGATGCCGTAGGCGGGGCGGTGATAGGTGAGGGTGGAGCGGGAGATCAGCTCCAGCGCGGCCGACAGCCGGCCGACGACCTGATCCGACAAGCCCTGCGGCACCAGATTGAGGAATTTGAGCGCGGACGAAGCGCCCGACCGCCACGGCGCCGTCAGGTCCATTTGGTTCTGAAAGGCCTGATAATACATCGACATCATACTGAAACGCCCACCTGTCCCGTGCTGCTATGCAATATCGGAGCCAAACCCGGGATGGGCCGCCCTCAAGATTGGCACGTCGCTTGCTGCTCTTTTTGCGGGAAGCACAGGCACTGCGCACTCCCGCAGTCCGGGCGGGGTGCATGTCTTAGGCGTGAGTCACAGGCGTGAGGGAAGGCCACATGGCGAAGGCGACACTGACCATCAGCAGCAAGAACTATTCGTCCTGGTCGCTGCGTGGCTGGCTGCTGACGAAATTTTCCGGGCTCGATTTCGAGGAGATCGTCACCGCGCCGGACGACGCGTCGGCGCGCGCCGAAATCCTGCTGTTGTCGTCGTCGATCCTGGTGCCGTGCCTGCGGCACGACGGCGCGGTCGTCTGGGATACGCTGGCGATCGGCGAATATCTCAACGAGGCGATGCCGAATGCAGGGCTGTTGCCCGCGGATCGCGTCCAGCGCGCGCATTGCCGCTCGATCTGCGGCGAAATCCATTCCGGCTTCACCACCTTGCGCGCCTCGCTGCCGGTCAATTTGAAGGGGCACTTCCCCGGCTTCAAGATCTGGTCGCGCGCGCAGGCCGACATCGATCGCGTCTGGGCGATCTGGCGCGACTGCCTGGACAAATCGGGCGGGCCCTTCTTGTTTGGCGAGACCCGCACCATGGCTGACGCGATGTACGCACCGGTAGTGACGCGCTTCGTGACCTATAACGTCAAGCTCGAGCCGCAACTGCAGGCCTATGCCGATACCATCATGGCCATGCCGGAGATGAAGGAATGGATCGCGGCGGCAAGGGATGAGCCGGCCGAGATCGAGGAGCTCGAGGTCGAATATTAGGCAGGCCGGCTGCCATCTGCCTGTTTTGGGAGCGAGCATCCAACCGCCGCACCCAGCCGTCATGTCATTGAAGCCGTTAACTTTTGACGCCG
Organism: Bradyrhizobium sp. WSM1253; assembly: GCF_000244935.1. Taxonomy (NCBI): domain Bacteria; kingdom Pseudomonadati; phylum Pseudomonadota; class Alphaproteobacteria; order Hyphomicrobiales; family Nitrobacteraceae; genus Bradyrhizobium; species Bradyrhizobium sp. WSM1253. The sequence goes on along the minus strand of NZ_JH600073.1, from coordinate 2,845,469 downwards.
GTGGCCGGCTGGCCCTGCTCAGGCGCTGCGCAGATATTGTGTGCGCCTGGTGGCCAGTTGCGACATCTAGCCGTGAACAGGCGCGTACGGGGCCCTGCGGCTGATTCGGACGTGATTCGTTCGGGCCGCGTTCCGAAGGTTAAGACGGGACGCGGCCCCGTTGCATTTTGAGACAGAAATCAGTGCTCAGGCCACGCCCGAATGCTTCATGCGCGGGACGCGCCAGCCGATAACGGTAGCTTCGACTGCGACACCAGCCGTGTGGTTCTGCCAGCGTCCCTCGACATAGCGGCAGGCGAACGGCAGCTGATAAGTCCCGCTGTGGTCCTCGCACAGCACTTCGACTGCAAGGCCAGGCGGCGGTTCTCCGGCGCCGTCGAATTCCGCCAGTCGTCTGTCGCGCGTTGCCATCAAAAACTCCCCTAAACAAAGCCGCGAAAGGAGCGCCCATTTCCTCCGCGTGCAGATCATCGCTCCCCGTCCGAGGGAACAGCCGCAAGCTCAACGCGAGAATGCGGTGCGAGTGTGGTAGCCTCGACAGGCTGCGTGCAAAAAGCGCACATTGCCGTGATTGATTTGACGAGGAACCTGCATGCTGCTTCGAAGCACCGGCGCTTGTTTCGCGATGGTACTCGCCACGCTGGCGATTGTGTCGGTCCGCGCGCAGGACGTGCCCGGCATCGAGATCTGCACCGTCGAGAAGACCATGGAGCGCCGCACCAGCTGCCTCCAGAGCAATGTCGACTTCCTCCAGAAGACGATCACCAAGCTGAACCTCGATCACCAGCAGAAGCTGGACGCCGCGGCTCGCCAGATCGATGCGTTGAAGACGACCGTGGCCGGTTTGCAGAAGACGCTCGGCGATCTCCAGGCCGCGCAGGCGAAGACCGCCGAGGATGTGAAGAAGAAACAGGATGCGCCGCCGCCAAAGGATGCGGCGAAATAGCCGCCGCGCTCAGGCGACGCGATATCGCTCCATCACGCTGCGATCGGGCTCATGGCCGAGCCCAGGTCCGGTCGGCACCGCGACATGGCCGGTGGCATCGACATCGGCGCGGCCGCCCCAGAGGCAGGCCTCGCGCTTCAGGTAAAACATCTCGACGAACCCGTCGTCGCGCCCCGCCAGGAGATGCAAGGTCGCCAGCAGGCCGGGGCCGAAATACGGGGAGTGCGGAACGACCTTGACGCCGACCCGATCTGCGAGCGCTGCAACCTTGAGAAATTCCGTGATGCCGCCGACCTTGATCACGGACGGCTGGGCGTGGCTGACCGCGCCCGCATCCATCATCTGGCGAAATTGATATTCGGTGCAGGCGTTCTCGCCGGCGGCGACACCGAGCCCGCCCTTGCTGCGGACTTCGGCGAGCGCCGCAAAATCCTCCGGCGGCCAGACCGGCTCCTCCAGGAACATCGGCTGCGCGTCCCGGCATGTGCTGGCGAACGCGATCGCCTCTTCGCCTGATAGCGGGCAGTTCATGTCCACCATCAGCGGAATGCCGGGCCCGATCGCCGCGCGGGCGGCAAACACCGCCGGCGCCGTGGTCTCGTGCAGCTTGATGGCGCCGTAGCCGAGCGCGAGCGCCTTCTTGCATTCGGCGGCGATATTGTCGGGCGAGCCGATCCGCAACAGGCTCGCATAGGCCGGAATGGCCGGGCGCCTGGTGCCGCCGAGCAGGCGGTGCAGCGGCACGTCCTTGATCTTGGCGGCGAGGTCCCACAGCGCGATGTCGAGCCCGGAGATCGCGAACATGGTGATGCCGTAACGCCCGAACAGATGCAGGTTACGCTGGATCTGCTCCATGACCGCGGGAATGCCGGCGGCATCGGGAACCTCCAGCCCGCGGGCCTGCGGTGCGATCATTTCCTCGACGGCACTGCGCGTGGTGCGGGGGCAGACATAAGCAAAGGCATCGCCCCAGCCTGTCAGCCCGGCGTCGGTGGTGACCTCGACGATCACCATGTCGAGGGCGGTGATGGCGGAAGCGCCCTGACGGAAGCTCGCGACACCGGCGTCATAGGGGATGCGGATATGGTGCGGCCGCACATCGGTGATCTTCATGACACGGTTCCTCCTGCTTTCTTATGAGCGGTTTCAAGAACAACCCGAGTGTAGCCATGAACGCCCGGACGTTGCCAGAGGCTGGTCCGGCGTTATCCTCTTGCGGGACCGCAACGCCGATCAAGCGAAACCCGCGGACTTCCATGCATCATGGTCGCGCTTCGAACGAGAGAAACGCCATGAACCCAGCCCAGCGCGCGCTCTGGTATGTCGAGAGCCATCTGGCCGAGCCGATGACGCTCGACGAGATCGCTGCGATATCGGGCGTGTCGCGGTTCCACATCGTGCGCGCGTTTGCCGCAGCCACCGGCCTGCCGGTGATGCGGTACGTGCGCGCGCGGCGGCTGAGCGAAGCGGCGCGCAGTCTTGCGAACGGCGCGCCGGACATCCTGTCGCTGGCGCTGGAGGCGGATTACGGCTCGCACGAAGCATTCACCCGCGCGTTCCGCGACCAGTTCGGCACCACGCCCGAAGCGGTGCGGGCCGCGCAATGCACCGGCCATCTCAAGCTTCAGGAGCCGATCCTCATGGACTCAACCATCGCAGACAAACTCGCCACCCCGCGCTTCGAAACCACAAGGGCCTTCCTCGTCGCAGGCATCAACGAGCGCATCTCCTGCGACAACGGCGCGGCCATTCCTGGACTGTGGCAGCGCTTCCACCAGGAGGTCGCCGACATTCCCGCGCGCGTTGGACCCGTCGCCTATGGCGTCTGCTGCAACGGCGACGATGCCGGCAATTTCGACTACATCGCCGGCGTCGAGGTCGCCGATTTCTCCGAGCTGCCGCGCCGCTTCGGCCGTATCCGTATCCCCGAGCAGCGCTACGCGGTGTTCACCCACGCCGACCACGTCGCCTCGATCAGGCGTACCGTCAACGCGATCTGGAATCAGTGGCTGCCGGCCTCCGGCCTGAAGGCTGCCGATGCACCGAATTTCGAGCGCTACGACGAGAACTTCGATCCCGCCACCGGCAATGGCGGCCTGGAGATTTGGATACCCGTGCGAGATTAGCGCGCAACGCTGGCATACCATCCCGCTTGCTTGGCAAGCCTCGGCGACTTTGTCATAACCGCAGGCAATCTTGCGTGTGGGGCCCGTGCCGGACATCCCGTGCAAGTCATAACAAGCAGCCGGGAGGGTCCCACATGTCCAACGTCCGCGTTCTCGCCACCGACCTCGAATTTCCCGAAGGGCCGGTCGTGATGCCGGACGGCTCGGTCGTGCTGGTGGAAATCCGCGGCCAGCGCCTGACCCGCATCCATCCCGACGGGCGCAAGGAGATCGTCGCGAAGATTCCGGGCGGCCCGAACGGTGCAGCCCTAGGCCCCGACGGCAAGATCTACATCTGCAACAATGGCGGTTTTTCCTGGATCCCGACCCGCAACATGATCATGCCGGGTCCGCAGCCCGACGATTATCTCGGCGGCTCGATCCAGCGTGTCGATCTGCAATCGGGCCAGATCGAAACCGTCGTGACGCGTTGCGGCGAGCACGATCTGCGCGGGCCGAACGATCTGGTGTTCGACAAGCAGGGCGGCCTCTGGTTCTCCGATCTCGGCAAGCGCCGCGCGCGCGAGATGGACGTCGGCGGCATGTACTATCTCAAGCCCGGCATGAAAGAGATTGTCGAAATCGTCCACGGCGTGTTGCCGGCAAACGGCATCGGCCTGTCGCCGGACGAGGCCACCGTCTACATCGCGGAGACGCCGACGGGCCGGCTCTGGGCCTACGAGCTCTCCGCGCCCGGCACGCTGAAGCCACGCGACGTGATCTATCGCGGCGAGCGGGGCAAACCGATCTGCGGCCTCGGCGGCTACCAGATGTTCGACTCGCTGGCGGTCGAAGCGAACGGCAATGTCTGCGTCGCCACCCTCGTCTCCGGCTGCATCTCGGTGATCGCGCCCGATGGCACCCTGGTCGAGCAGGTCCCGACCGGCGACCGCGTCACCACCAACATCGCCTTCGGCGGCCCCGAGCTGAAGACCGCCTACATCACGCTCTCAGGCAAGGGCGAGCTGATCGCCATGGACTGGCCGCGCGGCGGTTTGCCGTTGAATTTCCTGAACAAGTGAGCCAAGCCGTCATTGCGAGGAGCGAAGCAATCCGGCAGACCCTCACCCTGAGGAGCGCGCCCTTCGCGCGCGTCTCGAAGGGCGAGGCCACCAGCAGGGCCTTCATCCTTCGAGACGCGCGTGCCGCGCTCCTCAGGATGAGGAGCTGACAGCCTGGATTGGTTCGCTTCGCTCGCAATGACAACAGAGAGAGACCTGCAATGCCCTGGCCTGATCCCATCACCCTGCGCGGACAGCATGCCGGTCTGGAGCCGCTGTCGCATCAGCACCGCGAGGGGCTGATCGAGGCCGTGAAGGATGGTGAGCTCTCCACCATCTGGTACACCGCGATTCCGACGCCGGACAACATGGGCAAGGAAATCGACCGCCGGCTCGGTCTTCAGGCCGCGGGCTCGATGCTCCCCTTCACCGTGTTAGATGGCAGCGGCAAGATCGTGGGCATGACGACCTACATGAACATCGATGCCGCCAACCGCCGCGTTGAGATCGGTTCGACCTGGTATGGCAAGAGCGCGCAGCGCGGCCCGCTCAACACGCAGTGCAAGCTGCTGCTGCTCACCCACGCCTTCGAAACCCTGGACTGCATTGCGGTGGAATTCCGCACCCACTTCTTCAATCACCAGAGCCGCCGCGCCATCGAGCGCCTGGGCGCCAAGCAGGACGGCATCCTGCGCAGCCACCAGGTCGCGCCCAACGGCACGCTGCGCGACACCGTGGTCTACAGCATCACCGCGGCCGAATGGCCGACCGTGCGAATGCATTTGAATTATCAACTCAACGACAAGCCGCGCTAGAGCGGCCGAGGCACCATGGACAGATTTGATTATGTGATTATCGGCGCGGGCTCCGCCGGTTGCGTGCTCACCAGCCGGCTGAGCGAAGACCCCAACACCAGCGTCTGCGTGCTCGAGGCGGGCCCGAGCGACTGGCATCCCTACATCCATCTGCCGGCAGGCTTCATCAAGACCTTCCATATGAAGAGCATCAACTGGGCCTACCAGCAGGAGGTCGGGCCCTGGACCGGCGGGCGCAGCATCTACGCGCCGCGCGGCAAGACGCTCGGCGGTTCGTCCTCGATCAACGGCCATATCTACAATCGCGGCCAGCGCATGGATTTCGACACCTGGGCGCAGATGGGCAATCGCGGCTGGGGCTATGCCGACGTGCTGCCCTACTTCCGGCGGCTGGAGAAGCGCGTCGGCGAGGGCGAGGACGTTTACCGCGGCCGCGACGGCAATCTCACCGTTACCACCATGAACTGGCGCGATCCGCTTTGCGAAGCCTTCATGGAAGGCGCGGTGAGCCTCGGCATTCCACGCAACCCCGACTACAACGGCGCGAAGCAGGAAGGCGTCTCTTATTGCCAGCGCACCATCGATAAGGGCTTGCGCGTCTCCGGCGCCACCGCCTTCCTCAAGCCCGCGATGAAGCGGCCGAACGTGCACGTCCACACCCACGCGCACGCGACCGAGATCATCTTCGAAGGCAAGCGCGCCGTCGGCGTGCGCTACATGAAGGGCGGCTCTGGCGGCACGCCGGTCGAGGTCCGCGCCAACAAGGAAGTGATCCTGTCCGGCGGCACCTATAATTCACCGCAGCTGTTGCAGTTGTCCGGCATCGGCTCACCGGATCTGTTGCAGGCCCACGGCATCGCCGTGCGTCACGCGCTTCCGGTCGGCGAGGGCCTGCAAGATCACTACGCGCCGCGCACGGTCGCGCGCGTCAAAGACATCAGGACTATCAACGAGCTCCGCCGTGGTCTGTCGCTCTGGGTCGAAGCGCTGAAATGGGCTACCACGCGCGGCGGCCTGCTGTCGCTGTCGCCGACCATGGTCTATTGCTTCTGGCACTCCGGCGAGAGTGCGGATTCGTCCGATCTCCAGCTCACCTTCACACCGGCGAGCTACAAGGAAGGCGTGCAGGGCCAGCTCGAGGACGAGCCCGGCATGACGGTGGCCTCCTGGCAGCAGCGCCCCGAGAGCCGCGGATATGTCCGCATCCGTTCGTCTGATCCGTTCGCGCCGCCGATCATCCAAACCAACTATCTCGACGCCGAGCTCGACCGCCGCGTCATCGTCGGCGGCATGAAGCTTGCGCGCAGGCTTTTGAAGAGCGCGCCGCTGTCGCCCTATTACGCCTACGAGGATTTCCCGGGTCCCAACATCAACACTGACGACGAATTCCTGGCCGCAGCCACCGAGCGCGGCACCACCACCTTCCACCCCGGCTGCACCTGCCGCATGGGCCCGGCGGATTCGACCTGGGCGGTGGTCGACGACCAGCTCCGCGTTCACGGGGTGCAAGGTCTCCGCGTCATCGACGCCTCCGTGATGCCGCGCATGATCTCGGCCAACCTCAATGCCTCCACCATGATGATCGCCGACCGCGCCTCAGACCTCATCCGCGGCAAGCAGCCGATGGAAGCCGCGCGCGTGCCGGATGCGGCGGTGGCGTGACCTTGTAGGGTGGGTTAGCGAAGCGTAACCCACCACGCCTCTCGACGCGGAGACAAAGGAGGTGGGCTACGCTGACGCTGACCCACCCTACAAGCTGCAAGACGTAGGCGACGTGCTTGAACGACTGGAGCGCTGGTATGCGGCTCAATGCAATGGAGATTGGGAGCATACCTACGGTATAACGATCGAGACGTTGGATAATCCCGGCTGGAATTTCAAGGTGGAGCTAAGGGATACATATTTGTCCGGCCGGACTTTCGAAGAAGTTGCCGAGCCTCAATCAAGCGATCATCGGAAGTTTTTTCATTGTCGCGTGAAGGACGATGTGTTCGCGGGGGCCTGTCCTCCTGACAGGCTCGGCGAAGTCATTTCGATCTTCTTGCGCGGGGCTGAAACGCGCTCGGCGGAGCAGATCGAAAAGCTCGCAAGGTAGACCGGATGGTCCAAGCCGGTACCCGGCCTTCCCTGCACCCTCTTTGTTTGAAGGAGGTGATGGAGAGAGCATAGCTCGGGCGGATGCGCCGCGAGGATGCGATTTGAAATGCGAGTTGGAGAAGGCGATGCTCGCCCTTGCTCCGTCATTGCGAGCGCAGCGCGCAGCGAAGCAATCCAGTCTGTCACCGCGGGGGGATTCTTATCGAAAGGTCACGCGGTATGGCCCTGGCTTTCGCCAGGACGACCCGTAGGTTGCACTGTGCTTCAATTTTACGATTTCAGCCCGTATTTTCTTCGTGCAACTGCTGGTTCGCGCGCAAGGCGGCGTTTTCCTTGCGGAATCACACAGGACTTGGGTGTGGCTTATGCGTCACAGCCGGCGCGTTCAGCGGCCCGCGGCCGTCGCCGCGATGATCTCGAGCTGGTTCCTGAGCCAGCGGTGGGCCGGATCTTTCTGATAGCGCTGGTGCCAGACCATGAACATCGGCAGCTCGGCCAGGGTTCGCGTGCGCGAGGCCAGCGGTATCCGCACCTGCGCGAAGCCGTGCATCACGCCGGGCGCCAGCAGGCTCGGCATGCTCGCCAGCATTTGCGAGCCACGCAGGAAGGACGGCACGCCGGAGAAGCTCGGCACGGAGATCGCGATGTCGCGGTGGAAGCCGTTGGCTGCAAGCCGACGATCGAAGTCGAGGCGCTCATTGTCAGTGTAGACCACCGTGATGTGACGCGCCGCGAGATAGGCGCCGCGCGTAGCCGGCGCGGCACGCGCTTTGGGGTCGTAGTAACAAACGTAATGGTCTTGCAGCAGGCGCTTCTGCACGATGTCGATGCCGGACGGCGGCAGCGGCGTGATCAGCAGGTCGCAGCGGTTTTCCCGAAGCATCGCTGGCGACGGCGACTGCGAGGGGATCACGCGCAGGTTCAGGCTCCTCACTTGCGCGGCGACATGATCGAAGAACCGCGGCAGCAGCAGGTCGCGCTGGAAGTCGTTCGCGGCGATTGTCAGCGAAAGCTGCGCGCTCGCCGGCTCGAACGTGACGCCGCCGGCAAAGCTCCGCATCTCGTCGATCAGTGCTCGCGCCTTTGCCGCGAGCGCCTGGGCGTGCGCCGTGGCCACAATGCCGCGGCCGGATTTGGCAAACAGCGGATCGCCGACGATCCGCCGCAGCTTGTTGAGGGCGTGGCTGACCGCGGATTGCGTCAGGCCGAGCCGCGTTGCGGCCGCCGTCACCGAGCCCTCTTCCAGCACCGCCAGGAACAGCTCCAGCGCGTGGCCATCGAGCGCCAAATGATCGATTTTTTTCATGGAATTCATTATAATCGATCTATTTATCTTGAGAATAGCTCGCGCCATCATCTCCCGATAAATCGTGCGCCCAACGGGCGCCAGAGGGAGAGACAACGCCGATGCATGCCCAGGCGCCAGCCTTGCGGGATCCCCGCCTCAACCGCCCCGAGCCGTTCACGCCTCCGCTCGGTGACGGTGGCTTCTTCCAGCGCGACCGTTCCATGCATCCGCCGGCGCACGCGCCAGGCTACAAATCCTCGGTGCTGCGCTCGCCGCGCCAGGCGCTGCTGTCGCTTGAGACCTCGGTCTCGGAGATCACGGGGCCGGTATTCGGTCACAACGACCTCGGCCCGCTCGACAATGATTTGATCCGCAACTACGCCAAGGACGGCGATCCCGTCGGCGAGCGCATCATCGTCCACGGCCGCGTGCTGGACGAGACGGGCCGCGGCGTGCCGGACACGCTGGTCGAGTTCTGGCAGGCCAATGCCGGCGGCCGCTACCGGCACAAGAAGGACACGTATCTGGCGCCGATCGATCCGAATTTCGGCGGTTGCGGTCGCGCGCTGACCGACGACACCGGCTATTATTATTTCCGCACGGTGAAGCCGGGGCCCTATCCGTGGCGCAACTACGTCAACAGCTGGCGTCCCGCTCACATCCACTTCTCGGTGTTCGGCTCGGGCTTCGCACAGCGTCTGATCACCCAGATGTACTTTGAGGGCGATCCCCTGATCCCGGCCTGCCCGATCCTGACGACGATCCCGGACAAGGATGCGCTGGAGCGCCTGGTCGCGCCGCTCGACCTCAATGCATCGACCCCGTTCGACTCGCTCGCCTACCGCTTCGACATCGTCTTGCGCGGCCGGCGCTCCACTTACTTTGAAAATCGCACCGCAGGGAACTAGGTCCATGCCGCAGCCGCTCAACTACCTCAAGGAAACCGCCTCGCAGACGGCCGGGCCCTACGTGCATATCGGGTTGATCCCGGCCATGGCCGGATTCGACATTTTCGAGAAGAACTTCTCCAATGTGCTGGTGACGCCGAACACGCAAGGCGAACGCATCACGCTGGAGGGCAAGGTGATCGACGGCAGCGGCACGCCGCTGCGTGACGTGCTGCTGGAGATCTGGCAGGCGAACGCGGCCGGCCGCTACAACCATCCGGCCGATCGGTCGACCGGCCCGCTTGACGAGGAATTTCGCGGCTGGGGTCGCGCCGGCTCCGACTTCGAGAGCGGTCTCGTCACCTTCGAGACCATCAAGCCGGGCGCGATCATCGACAAGACCGGCCGCAAAGGCGCGCCGCACATCAATGTCTGGACCGTCGCGCGCGGTATCAACATCGGTCTCAACACGCGCCTCTATTTTTCGGACGAAGAGGCCGCCAACGCCGCCGACCCCGTGCTCAGCCTGATCGAACAGCCGATGCGACGTTCGACGCTGATCGCAAAGCGCAGCGAGCGTGGCGGCAAGATCGTGTATGCCTTCACGATCAATTTGCAGGGGCCGGAAGAGACGGTGTTCTTCGACGTGTGAGAGCCGCCGCCCGAAGGTTCACTCCACCTGGTCGCCGCGATCGATCGCTACGCGCGCGCGGAATTGCGGTGACTGACGCATCTCGCGCGATCCCGGCCGATTGGCCGGATCGCGCCCCACTTTTGGTTGCAGTTCTGCCAAATCGATGAATATGTCCGCCTGTCGGCGCAGCTCGTCGGCGACCATGGCTGGCTGAGTGGAGAGTGTGGAGACGACCGTCACGCGGACACCGAGGCGTTGCAGGGCTTCCACCAGCGAACGAAAATTCCCATCGCCCGAGAACAACACGATCTGATCGACGTGCTCGGCGAGTTCCATCGCATTTACGGCGAGGTCGACATCCATGCTGCCCTTCACCTTGCGGCGGCCGGTGATGGCGTCGACGAATTCCTTCGTGAGTTTCGTGACGACGGTGTATCCGTTATAGTCGAGCCAATCGATCAACGGACGGATTGACGAATACTCCTGATCCTCGACGACGGTCGTGTAGTAGAAGGCCCGCAACAGCGCACCTCGGCTTTGGAATTCGCCGAGCAGTCGCCTGTAGTCGATGTCGAAGCCGAGCGCCTTGGAGGTGGCATGGAGATTGGAGCCATCGATAAAGAGTGCGATCTTCTCAATCGAAGACATTATGCACAAATCTCCGGTTGTACGCGAAAGGTGGCCGGTCCAACCGCCGGGGGCGGTGTGTCGGCCGGAAAAACATTGAAGCCACCGATGGCTTGCCGAAAAAGCAGCGCAGACGACCGGACAGGGGCGGCCGTCTTGCGCCCAGGTTAGGGAGGATACAATGCCCACCGGCGCCAGGGCGCCGAATGCAGCCAGGCTAAGGCGCGCGCATTCCCTACTCAATTGTACTGAGGTAAAGGGCGCCTATCCAAAGGATAGGGCCCCATATACGAAGGTTAAGTGGCAGCGCTGGCAACAAAGGCCATTGCGGTTCCCAGCGTGGCCTTCGACCACAGGCGCGCCTGATCGATCGGCCGATGTGTCAGCCTTCCTCGCCGTGGAGCTGCGCGCGAAAGGCGCGCGGCGACACGCCCGTGGCGGCGGCATAGACCCGGCTGAAATAGGCGGGGTCCTCGAAGCCAAGCGCATAGGCGATCGTCGAGACCGGCAAATTGGTATAGACGAGGTTGCGCCGCGCCTCGCGGATCAGCCGGTTGAGGATCAGGTGCGAGGCGGTGTCGCCAGTTGCGGCCCGCGTCACCCGGTTGAGATGGGTCGGCGTGATCGACAGCGCGCCCGCATAGTCCGCGACGCTCCAGCGTTCCAGATGATGCTGTTCCAGCAGCGCCTCAAAGCGGCGGAATAGTCCGCTTTCAGCCGTGCCGTTGCCACCGCTCTCGCCAGTGAGCGCGCGGGCCACCAGCCCGATCATCGCCGCCGACAGTGCACGCAGCACATGCGCTCGGCCGAAATCGCGCGCGGCGTGTTCGGCAAAGATCTGCTTCATGGTGGTCCGGATCTGCGGCGTGCCGCGTATCACGGCCGAGCGCGACAAGGCACTTCGCAGGCCTTCAGAGGCGAGCAGCGCTTCGTCCAATATTTCCGCGGCGATGGTCAGCACCCAGCCCTGGGTATCAGGCACGAAACGGAAGCCATGGACGTGGCCGACAGGCACGTTGACGATCTGCATCGGCTTCAGCTGCACCACGCGCCCGTCGAGCGTGGCTTCGCCGCCGCCGCGCTCGATCAGCAGCACCTGGTGCAGCCGGGCATGGCGGTGCACGGCCAGCGTCCAGTCGTGCAGCACCGAGCGCGAGGCAATCGTCTCGCAATGCACGACATCGGGCAGATCGCCGGACTCGCCGAACAAATTGTAGACCCGGATCGCCGGGGCGGGGGCTGCGCGTCTCATGTTCGAATAGTACAAGACAAAGACGAAAGCCTCCATCGGTCAGCGGCGCTGAATCTGCAAGAAAGTGCCGAGGAGGACGCAAAAATGAAAGTTCAGGTCTGTATCATCGGCGGCGGGCCGTCCGGGCTGCTGTTGTCCCAGCTCCTGCACCTCAAGGGTATCGACACGGTCGTGCTGGAAAAATCCAGCCGCGACCACGTGCTTGCCCGGATCCGTGCCGGCGTGCTCGAACACGGCTTCGCCAGGCTGATGCGCGAGGCTCAGTGCGGCGAGCGGATGGACCGCGAGGGTGAGATCCACAAGGGATTCGAGATCGCCCATGATGGGGTGCTCTCCCAGATCGACCTCCACAAGCATTCCGACGGCAATTCGGTGCTGGTCTACGGCCAGACCGAGCTGACGCGCGACCTCTACGAGGCGCGCGACCGCCTCGGCGGCAACGTCGTGCACAATGCCGAGGACGTGACGCCGCATGACCTGACCTCCGACCGGCCTTACGTGACCTATCGTTCGAATGGCGAGACCGTCCGAGTCGATTGCGATTATATCGTCGGCGCCGACGGCTTTCACGGCGTCAGTCGCAAGTCGATCCCGAAGGACGTGCTGCGGGAATACGAGAAGATCTATCCGTTCGGCTGGCTCGGCGTGCTGTCGCGTACGAAACCGGTGTCGCCGGAGCTGATCTATGTGAAGCATGAGCGCGGCTTCGCGTTGTGTTCCTTGCGGTCGCAAGTGCTGAGCCGCTACTACGTCCAGGTGCCGCTCACCGACAAGGTGGAGGACTGGAGCGACGATGCGTTCTGGGCCGAGCTGAAGCGTCGTCTGCCGGACGAGGTCGGCGGCCGCCTGATCACGGGACCGTCCATCGAAAAGAGCATCGCGCCGTTGCGCAGCTTCGTCGCCGAGCCGATGAGCTACGGCCGCCTGTTTCTCGCCGGCGATGCCGCCCACATCGTGCCGCCGACGGGCGCGCGCGGGCTGAACAGCGCTGCCTCCGACATCTATTATCTCTACCACGCCATGCTCGCGCACTATCAGAACGACGATGATTCCGGGCTTCAGGGCTATTCCGCCAACGCACTGGCGCGGATCTGGAAGGCGCAACGCTTCTCGTGGTGGATGACGATGCTGCTGCATCGCTTCCCCGACCGTTCCGAGTATGAAAACAGGCTTCAGCAGACGGAGCTGGAGTATCTGCTGTCGTCCGAGACGGCGCAGCGTCTGCTGGCGGAGAATTATGTGGGGTTGCCGTTCTAGCGTGGAGTGAACCCGAAAGCGGTGCGACGCTGCGCTACTTTCCTTCTAGGATGTTCACCGGAGTCCAATCCGACCCCGGTGGATTTGTAGCGAGCGCAGTCGCGCGCTTGTCAAAAAGCGCTGACGCCGGATCCATTTCCGCCGTTCGCCCGAACGCATCAGCCGCCTTCGCAAACTCCCTTGCCCGCCAGCACGCCAGCCCTTCCGCATACGCGGCGGCAATCTTCGCCTGCCCGGCACTCTCCGTGCCCTTCTCCGCGAGGGGCTCGAACACTTTGATCGCCTCGCCGCGTCCTATCACTTTGATGGCGTCGAGCTCGCGCCAGGTGAAAGTATTGCCTGTCTGCGCGACAGTCGTTTCTGAGGCCATGATGGAGGTGCCATAATATTTGTTGGCGCCTTCGAGCCGCGAGGCGACGTTCACGGTGTCGCTCATCACGGTGTAGTTGAAGCGGCGGCGGGAGCCGATATTGCCGACCACGGCCTCGCCGCTGTTGAGCCCGATGCGGTGCGACAGGCCGCGGCCGGCGAAAGCGGCGCTGGCGGCATTAAGCTCCGCCAGCTTTGCGTGACATTTCAGCGCGGCATGGACGGCGTGGCGCGCATGCGCGGGATCGTCGGCGGGCGCACCGAACATGGCGACGATGGAATCGCCGATATATTTGTCGACATAGCCGCCATGGCTCTCGATGATGTCGGTCATGGCCGACAGATATTCGTTCATCAGCGTCACCAGTTCGCCCGGCGTCATCGTCTCGGCGATGGAGGAGAAGCCGCTCAGGTCGGAGAAGAACATCGTGACGTTGCGCATTTCGCCGCCGAGCGCCGGCATCTTGCCGGAGGCCACCATCGTCTCGATCACTTCGGGGGCGAGATAGAACGCAAAGCTCTTGCGCAGGAAACGCTCGTCACGATCGGCCAGCACGAAACGGTAGCCGATCATCATCGCGAGTGCGGCAAGGCTTGCGAGTGCCGGCTCGGTCAGCGGCAGCGCCAAGGCATGGACGAATGCACCGACGGCCACAGCGGCGTATACGGCGGTGAGGCCAAACCAGGCGATCAGTGCGGCACCCGGTGCGAGCACGCAGGCCGCGCAGGCCACGATCGCTGCGAACACGATGGTGAGAATGCTCCGCAGTGGAAAGCCGAGCTCGGTCACCGCATCGCGTTCGATCAGATTTCGCACCGCGTTGGCATGAACGAAGACACCGGCGATGTCGCTGCGGGCCTTTTGTACGGTGCTCGCCGGGGCAGGCTGGGCGCATCGTGGACCCGGCGTTCCGTCATATCCGCCGGACAGTCGCATCGAGGTGAGCTTGCGATCATCGAAATTCAGGGCGGTGCCGAGCAGCACGACTTTGCCGCCGAAGGCGCGACGGAAGAAATCGCGGTCGCCTTTTTCGACGCAGGCTCGCAGATCGGCGAAGGAGAAAGTCGGAATGTCGCGGCCCAGTCCTCGAAAATTGAGCGCCAGTGTATTCGGTACCGCACTCGGAATTGCATAACCGGACAATTCGGTCGCTCCGGACGGTGCAATCTCGGGCTTTACAGCGAGCGCGCGCGCGGCGAGCTCGACCGCCATCGCGGGGACCGGCTTGCCGTCGATCGAGAAGCTCAGCGGCATCCGCCGGATCACGTCGTCGGTGTCGGTATGGACGTTGAGGGCGCGGATATTGTTTCTCACCACCAATTGCTGCGCGCGGTCGGGCCTTTCCTGATGGTCGTTGCTCAGGATCTCGCCGAGCACCAGCTTGCCGCTGTCGGAAAGCTTCCGCAGGGCGATGAGATAGTCCCGATCGAATCCCTTGAGTCGCGTGCCCAGCGACGCGTCGCCGAAGGGAATCTCAGACTGCTCGATCGAGCTCGGGAAGATGACGTCGAAGCCGATCGCCCGGGCGCCGCCGTCGTCGATGCTGCCGAGAACCCGGCCGATCTCGCGCGTCCAGGTCTGCGTTGGCGATCCCTTGAACGGCGGAGTGTCGTAGGTCTCGCCGTCGATGGCCACGACGACGACCGGGGATGTCGCGGGATCGCGTTGGTCGCCGACGAACTTGCTGCGCAGTGCCGTGAGGATATCGAGCGACAGGCCCTGCAGCGTCTGCAACGGTGGAGACGTCACGACGGCGCCTGCAAGAAGCGCAATCAGGATCGCTGCAACGATGTCCCGTCTGCCGATCCGCCGCATCGCCCCGCCGCTAGCTGCCTATTCTAGCCGCAGCAGGCGCCCGACGATCGGCGTTGGCGACGACGTGGCGCTGGGATCGACCTGGAAGGCGTAACGCTTGGTGCCGAGGATGGCGAGATAGCTGCCGCCCGGCGTCAGCGACTTCCCGGCCTTGGCGAAGTCATAGAACTTGCCTCCGACCATCGTCTCGCTCTTGAGGGGAACGCTGATCGTGGGCTCCTTGCCATCGGTACGTTCGATCACCAGGGTGCTGCCGCTCTTGGCCTGCACCAACGGCGCGACGCCGTAGAGCGTCGGCAGCTTGGCCGGAGCGTTGCCCTTGGCGTCCGACCGCATGGTGCGGAAGGTCGTCGCGGCACTCTGGTTCGCCTCGCGCTCCGATAGTTTTGCCGCGTTGGTATCGCAGGGCACCTTTTCACGCTTGACCTCGCCGAGTTGCACGGTGCTCTGCTCGGTGCCGACCATGACGACGCCTTCGCTGATGGTCTCGCGCTGGCACGATTTGAGATAGCTGAGCGTAATGGTTGCCTTGGGCCCCAGCTTGATGATCTTGCCCGGCGCCACATAATCCATGAACGCGACACCGTCGACCTTGCCTTGCACCTCCTCGACGATGGCGGCCGGGGTCTCCGCCAAAGCGGGGGCAGCAAGACAGCACGCGCCGACAACAGCGCCGATCAGGCTTTTCATGGGAATTCTCATCCAATTCGACCGATACTTGCCCGGTCCCCGTCCAGGCCCGATGCTTAGCAGCGAAACGCCCAGGTAAGTGTGACCGGAATCACTCTCAGCTATTGGTGCACTCTATCAGGAAGAGGTTCAAACCGGCGACCGGATGGATAATTTCATTCGGCTGGGACGGCCTCGACCGGGTAGCCCTCCGCTGCACTCTCTATATCAATAATGGGCGCGAGCGTGGCCTCGGTCTTCTGATACGGCGTCGCCTGCTGACCGTCGGCGATCTCGACCACTTCCTCCCAGCGCGACAGGAAGGCTAGCTGTCACGAGCTGGCTGGAGTTGATAGCGGTTATATGCGTGCTGCCAAACGAGGTCGGCACGCCGATCGTTTTTAGCGCGGTATGCAACGAGCTCCATCTTTCTTGCCCGCTGCACGGGGGAGCGTGCGCCCGCCCGCGTCGCTGCGCGTCGGCAGCAATTTGACTGGCTCGCTTTGCAGGGCGTTAACCGTGGCGGAATGCTCCCCGCGCGGGTCATTGTCGCGCCCCAGAGTTGGTTGCAAATACGTTTGAGTTTTACGGTGGATGTTTTCATGCTGAGAGACGGCAAATATGCGGCCTGGTTCAGGACCCCGCGCGGTCAGGGCACGGGCGTCGTGCATCTGGCGGAGGGACGAATCTCCGGCAGCGACAGCTTCTTCACGTATGGCGGCTCTTACCGAATCGACGAGCAGCGCTTCACGGCGGTTCTGACCACGCGGCGACATGCCGAGGGGCCGCCGACCGTGTTCGGGCTCGACGAAGTCGAGGTCAAGCTCTCGGGCGTGTGCAGCGGCGCGATGGCGACTTGTTCCGGAACGGCCGAGCAGGCGCCCGATGTGACCTTCGAGGCGACGCTGATCTACAGCCAGGACGAGGTGCCCGCCGTTGAGGCCAGAGGTGCGGTCGTGAAGCTCAACGCAGACAAGCTGCCCAAGGGGCTCGACGGCCGCTCGCGATCGCGCCATCCGTTTGCGCCGGGATCGCTCGGCTCAGAACGGAATAGACCATAAGGCCACGTCTCATCCCGCCTGATCGACTTCGACGATGTCGTCAGGGCTGCTTAAGCGGATGAGCCCTCTGGTGCCAGGCCCAGGCGGTGCGGATCACGGTCGGCAGATCCGAATGTCGCGGCACGAAATTCAGCACTTTTCGCGCTGCGGAGGGATCGGCGACCAGATAGGTGGGATCGCCGGCGCGGCGCGGTTTGACGGTGTGGGGCACCTCGCGCCCGGTCTCCTGCCTGATGGCAGTCAGAATTTCCCGCACCGAAAAGCCGGAGCCGGTGCCCAGATTGAAGCTCCCGCCGGCATGCCCTTGTTCCAGCAGCTTCAGCGCCGCGACATGCGCTGCGGCGAGATCGGTGACATGGATGTAGTCGCGGATCGCGGTGCCATCGGGCGTGTCGTAGTCCTCACCGAACACGGCAAAATCGACATGGCCCTGTAACGCCATCATGGCGCGCGGAATGAGATGGGTTTCATTGTCACGCAATTCGCCGATGCCGCCGGCAGGATCGGCGCCGCTGGCATTGAAATAGCGCAGGCAGAACGCGCCGAAGCCGTAAGCGGCGCGGTAATCGGCGAGCATGCGCTCGATCATCCACTTCGATGCGCCATAGGGGTTGATCGGCGCGCAGGGGAAGTCTTCCGGCAGTTCCTTGGAATCGGCATTGCCGTAGACGGCGCCGGTCGAGGAGAACACGATACGATGGCAGCCCGCATTGCGCATCGCCTGCAATAGCGACAGCGTGCCCTGCACATTGTTGATGTAGTACTTTTGCGGGTCGGTCATGGACTCGCCGACGAGGCTCGCCGCCGCGAAATGCATGACCGCCGTGATTTTGTGCTCGGCGAAGGCGCGCGCCAGCGTGGCGCCGTCGAGCAGATCGCCTGTTACCAGCGGCCCGGCGACGAAGCCGCGATGACCTGTCGACAGATTGTCATAAACGACGGGCTGATAACCGGCGGCGGTCAGGGCGCGACAGGCATGCGAGCCGATATAGCCCGCGCCTCCCGTAACGAGGACAGTCGGTCGGTCGGTCATGTCAGCTTACCTCGAGGTGAAATCAACGATCATCGATGCGCCCGTGGCCAGCACCAAATCGGCACACAGCACGAGCACCGCAAGCGTCAGCAATGCAGGACGTTTGCGGCGAAGCCGGCCCAAAGTGGTGCCCAAGTCGGTGCCAAAGGCGGGGACATGCCGGGTGGCGCCACGGGACACGACATCACTCAAGGAGAGGGCTTCCGAAGTGACCTGTCCCAATGCGATTGCCTCAGCTCAACGGTTGATCGATCTGGTGAGCATAGATTGATCTTCACCGTATGCAACCCACCGGGGGCTCGCCACGATTGTCCTTCTTCGTTTAGCTCGCATTGACCCTATCATTGCGAAACGGTCGGCGCGCGCATCGCGGCAACCGAAGCTTTAAGCACGAAAAATAAGCTGATGCCGAGTAAAGGAGTGACTGAAACATGGCACAGATCTGGATGACTTATGACGAACTCGCCGGGCTTAGTGGATGCACACCTGCCGAGGCCAGAATGCGGGCCATCCATTTGTCACTTGACCGCCGCAAAAGCCGCGATGGCGCAACCCGCGTTAAGCTCGATCTGGCGCTGACGGCTAAATTTTTCGCGTCTGTCCGGGACGCCGGTTTTGATCTGGACGGCGCCATCGAGGCGCTCCAGGCCACCCATCGGCAGATGGCAGAACTCCTGTCGCCGAACCAGTTCCAGGGCCGGCGCCGGTCGGCTTAGCCCCCGCATGCTCCGACCAACTCGCCTGGAACAGGCAAGGCCGAGGCAGCCTGCGGATCTGCTGGCCGGGAGATGGCAGGCGAACATTCATACGGCCGCGAACCCGGGCGGTGAACTACGCGGATAAATGATGAAACAACGACGGCAACTTCCGATGCGGACGTGCTGCTCAGGCGGGCGGTCTCGGTAAGAAGGCCAGGATTGTTTGAGCGAGGAGGACCCCGACGGTCCCGCCTGCTGCTTTTTGCAGCACGTCTAAGAAACCCGGATCACGATCGGGTGTCATTGCTTGCAGGATTTCGAGCCCCATTGCGACGGCCACGACAAGCGAGCATGCGAGGGTGAGCCGACCAGGCAACAGGAAGGACAACAGAAATCCCAGCAACCCATAGGCGCTGAAGCGCTCGATCACGACGACCCAATAAGCCTCGTGATGACCGATAAGCACGGGTCTCCCCGCCAGTCTCGCAAGCGTAGCATAGACGATGAGCGCGAAGCAGACGCCTGCGGCTGCGATAAGATGGTTTCGGCGCATTGGACGACCATAGCCGGATGGGAGCCAGGCCGCGTTGAAAGATGAGAGTATCGTTAAGGCTGATTGAGCGGGGGCCAGATGGATATGGAGCGTTTCGCCGGTCTCGGGTAACGGTTGAATCCAGTCAGGCCACCAGCACCGCGTCGGTCGGAAATTTAGCGCTCTGCGCCAAGCAGCGTGACTCGACCAACTCGTTGGATCGAAGGAAGGGCAGTGGGGCGGAGACCTTACCCCTCCGCTCTCAAGCTCTAACGGCCCAGTCGATGGCGGAGGGAAGCGGGTGCGGGATTGTAGGGCGCGATGGGAGCCTGCCGAGTGCTGCCACCATGCTGTGACCGGGTGGCTCGCAGGCGCAAGACCACGAAGGCGATATTGATAGCCAACCAGACCAGGATGACGGAAATGGCAAGATGTGCCACAGCCAGACCTCACGATGAAGTTGGGATCAACGCGAGCGCGCTGGTTCGGTTCCCTGGCGAACAGGGCTACTGCGCTTTTATCTCCTGCAGCCGGATTCGAGGCTTTCGAGCGGACGGGGGTCTCACCTTGGCTTGAGTCTGGCTCCAGTCCGATCAGCAACACGTCGAATTCGTTCTTCGTCAGAACCGGTGATCGCGCGCCCGCGGCCATCATGACCTCGTTGGCGGAACACCGCCGCACGCTAGACCTTTTTTCTCGCCTTCGTTTTCAACGAAAGACCAAGGCGCAAGGCCATGCGCTTGATCGCATCGGGCGATCGTCCGAGCTGTTTCGCCGCCTCCTCCAATGAAGCCGAAGACTTGGCCAACTCCATCAGCCGGCGGTCTTCCTTGAACGACCAGGGCTTGCGCGCCATAACCGAAATCATCCTCTCGTCGAGACAAAGACAAAGCCGCCAAGCGGACCCATGTCGCTCGACGGCTTTGCTTGGGTGGGGCCGAGCTTGGGGAAGCCCGGTGAGACGATGGGATAAGTGATCGGTGAGACTTCGCAACAGACAACGCGGATTAAGCTAACCGCTCAACCTTAACGCGCCTCATCCGGACTTCGTGGCTCCGTATTATCACGGAGATTTCAATGCGGATCAGCAGTGGCCGTCGCCGCGTTTTGAGTGGTTCGAAGCCGAACTTATCGACCGGAGATTCTGAAGGCTGCATGGACTGGGGCCGTCGACGTGAACCCGGATTAACATCCGGTCTGATCTAACTTCAATCAGTGAGACGTTTTGTCATTCCCCGGCCCGCGGCTATTGGGCAACGACCAAACTTCAATCAACTCCTTGCACAAATTTCATCATCGCCTGACAAAACTTTCAGCGGCGCCAATCTTGAAGTCGTCACAACGACAAGATGAAATGCAATGGGAGGAACGCGCCGGAAAAATGGGACGTTCAAATGTTGGCAATTGTGGTTTTGAGTTCGATCTTCGCTGGCGGTTTTGCTTGCGGCTATGGTGCGAGGGCGTGGCGCTCGCGCAAGCGATCTGCAAGGTATCGTCTCTACGCGCCCTATACTCCCGAGGCAACAGGGGCGGGACGAAGTCGGTCGCCGTCGTAATGGTGGAATCTCGCGCGTGGCCTGTTTGCCGGACGATCTGCGCGGCGTGATCGAAATAACCATGTGCGGTTAGGTTAACTTGTCGCAACTCTTGAGAGCTTGGCCAACGTCACCTAGAACATATCGATTGACAGCGAAGTTTAGTCGCCCCGATTTTTCCGGGGCCCGCGTTAGAGTAGGCGTAAATGGCGTATCTGATTGCGTTGCTGAGCGCGATAATTTGTATCCTTGTGTTGATGGTTTTCGTTCGCGCCTATGATCGACACCTGAAAGATCTTCCAGGTCCTTGGATCATGGAGGAGGGTCGTTCGAATGACTGATTCAAGGCACAACGCGCCCCGCAGGTATTTCGTTGATGCGCAAGGGAAACGGGTGCTGATAGGGCTGTCCCTGCAGGAAACAGCGGAGTTCGAAGCGCTGGACATCACATCGGGAGAGATGGTTCAAATCGGTCCGGGCGATGGGGCCGCCGCGGCGCACGAAGCTCGATGGCTTGACCTTTATTCCAAACACGAAGGAGCCTGGCGGGCGTGGATCGCACAAAGCCAGGCGGAGCAGCCACAAGATTCAAGCTTTGTTAACTATGTCTGACCGATGTTAGCGGTCCAAATCTCGAACGTGGGATGGCCCAAATGTTTCAGCTGTTCCTGAGAGCGCGCGCACACAATTTTCTCAGCTCCCGCCGTGAGGACAAGGGCTTCAAGGCCCGTACCGTCGAGCGCGATGCGGAGACGGACCGCGTTCGAATCGATGCCGTCATGGTCGCGATCGATGCGGCATTGCGCGATGCAGAGAGGGAGCAGGTCGGCCTCGGACGACGCGTTGATGACGCGCTTGCGCGTGCATCCGTCACCTTCGGCAACGGCACCGATGAATATCTCGAACGGGAGCCGATCGACAGCCATCATCAAGATCTCTTTGCCGCCGATATCTCCAACGGCCAGCGGCGGCTCAAGGAATTGGCAAACACCATCACTCACTTGAGGTTTATCAGGACCGCGATGCTCACGCGCTTTCCGAACCTGAAGCCGCCGCAGCTCAATAGCTAGGATCGAGGCTTTGGCTCGGCATCTGCCGTCTGGTGAAAAGCAGCAGGTCCGGGCGCGATGGATATCTCGGCCCGAGAAGCATCATCTCTCGCAGAGCAGCTTCTGCCACCAGACATTTCGGCGCCGCTTTGCCGTTTGGCTCTTCTGTCCTTTTTGATATGGTCCCGTCCTGTTCTCGGACGGATTGAAGGAGCGAGCCACGTGATCTCCAGAAATTTGCAAAGGTCGATGGGATTGGCATTTGTTTTGGCTATTGGCGCACCAGTCACGGCTTCGGCCGTCACGGTAGAAGTCGCGCGTGCATGCGACGCAGCTTTGGCCAAGGCCTTTCCGCCAAAGCAAATCGGCAATCCCGCTGCGGGCAGCGCCGGGACTGTCAAGGAGCGGCGCGATTATTTGAGCAAATGCGTCGCGAACAACGGCAAGGTCGACGATGCGCCGGCGGATGCGCCTAAAGATGCCAAGGCCAAAAAATAAACGAAACGCGTCGCGCCACTTTAGCGTCGCGGCGGGCAGGGGGAGTAGAACGCGCCGTTCGTTGCATTGATGCGTTCGACGCATTGGTTGGGATCAGTCGGCGTCCCGGCCACCGTGAAGTCATAGCCCATACCTTTGACGACCACGACGTAGCGACCCGGCGAAAGCGTAAAGCCGTCCTGCTCCGGCTGCAGCGATAGCATTCTCGGCTGATCCTCGACCGGACCGACTTTGTAAGGGTAGGACATGCTGCGGATGACCCAGGTGTCGCCGGCAGTGACCATGGCCGCTTTGCCGGTTGCATCGACGCCCATCGCTCGGGAGACTTTTGCGACCACCCGAACCTCGGTCCCGGTTGCATCGACGCCACCGTCGGGCCTGAACACAATGAAGCTGACATCTCCGCTTGTCAGGGTCGTCGCGCTGGGCGTGGTGATTGCCGCTGAGATCGCGACACGACGGTCTGGAATCTTCCCGGGGACCGGCTTGAGCTCCTGGAGCTGGCCCTCGCTCAGGGCATAGACGCCAAACGCTGTTGGCAACGGCATCGAGGGTTGAGCAGCCGGCGTCGGCTCCTTCGGTGTCGGTTCGACGCTCTCACCGCTCGCTGGAGTCACAGCCGCGGTGGGCTGAGGCTCGGGGCTTGTCGAGCTGCGCCTGGACAGCGTCGCGGACTGCCACAATGCGAGGGATTGCGTCCTCAACCGCGGCCAATAAGTAACCGCCGCGCTGGCGCCGGCAATGACGACCAGGATGGCGGCTAATCGGATGAGGGAGTTGAGGATGCCGCTTCGCTGAGATTGGTCGAGCGGTCTGGGCCGCGCGACAGAACCGCGCCTGGTTTCCGCCGCCGTCGGGACGGGCGGCGAAGGCGGAACGGGCTGAGGAGCCGGGGGATCGAGTGGCGACCGATGCGAAGCGACGTCTAGGGCCGAGTCCGGCGCTGTGGACAGCGCGTCGCGCTCGCTGCGTTCAAATGATAGCTCAACGTCCCGAATGGCGCGTTCGAGCAGTTGCTGGAGCTCGCGGGATTCCCGTGCGTCGCCATGGGTGAATTGTTCCAGAAGCTTGATGCGAGCCAGCTCATATACGATTTCCCGGACCTGCCGTGGGTCGCCGGATATGTCGCGAATCCGCCCGGACAGGAGACGCACAAACCCGGCCTTGATCGCGTGCGTATTTGGCGCGCCGGCGGCGGTGTCGCTGGGGTCGGTCATCAAGGCCGATCAAGTAACCCGGAACAGGCTATTTCGCTAGGCATTTCCCCGTCAAATCCGATCGCCGCGAAAGCCGCTTTGATCGCCAACCTTGCAAGAGCCCTCGTCGAACAGCTTCGGGGGCTTGCTTTTGGGCAGAAAGCTGTGACAGTTCGACGAGCTCCTCTTTCCGGTATTTTGATCATGCGCGACGGTTTCATAGCACTCACGTTTGTGGCTCTCCTGGTGCAACCTTCTTTTGCACAAGGGACCAAGGACAAAGCCAATTTGACGAGCACCAGCATCGTGACCACCCCTACCAAGAAAACCCAAACGGCCCAGAGCGCCTCCCGACCGACAGCCGTCCGGATCCTGGCGCCGGGTAAGCTGCCGAGCGGGATGGCGGCTCAGGGGGTCTGGAGAGACGGCAAGCTGATCGCCGTGCCTCGGCAATGACGCCCAAGCAAGCGTGAAGGAACGGTGATCGACCCCCCGATGTTCTCGCTTGGGAGACATCTCATGAAACGATTAGTCCTGACCGCAGTTGCGCTTTTTGTGACCGCAAGCACGTGGGGTCCAAGCGCTTTGGCCCAGGGGGTCAATGATCCGTCGACGCCCAACCGAAATGTCATCATCGTCAATCCCTCGCAGCCTGCGCCGAGCACGGCTACGCAGAATATTCCGAGCCAGATTCAGCCGCCTCTGGTGAGCGGGGGGCGCGCACGCCCCTATTATGGAAGCAGAACGCGGGGGAGTGGGTCGAGCAGGCGCTAGTCTGGCTACTGTGCGTTGGGTGTCATTCCGCCGCCGGTGGGGAAGTTGCTGGATTTGAGCGCCATTCCACTGACGCGAAAGCGGACATTTCCTGCCAGGTACAAATAATCCGAGGTCGTGCTGCTGACGGTCCGCACCTCGACATAGGTCAGCGTGATCGAACCCACGCTTGGGGTTACCTGGGTGATGTCGACAAACCGAGCTCCCGGGAAAAGCTTCTGGTCGAGGCCATAGAAGATCTTTTCCCGCTCTGACCACAGCACGAAGTGACCGCCGGTCTTCTGATCGACAGCTTCGTATTGCGTATGGATCACTTGCGGGTATTCGATCTGGCCTGCCGCTGCAAAGTGAGTCCCCAAAAAGATCGCCAGAACCAGGAAAGTAATGTTGCGGACCACTGGTCAATACCCTCGCGCGCTAAAGCACAAAGCTTGCCCGCGATTTGGCTTTCGTGCAATCGGCAAACGTATACATTGAATGGAGTAGACGAGACGTTTCCGGCCCTTGCTCGTTCTTGTTGCTCTGCCCTGGAGTTACAGCGTGCGAACCGCGCGACCCCACACCTCACTAGCTCATGCAAGGCGGCTTGGGCCGTTGTCGGGAGCGGTCCTGACCGTTGCCGGTGCGATCGGCTTCGGTCTCGCAAATCCGCCCTCGTGTTTTGCCCAGACCGAGCCGGAGCCCTCGGTCAACGACTATCTCCCACCAAGCGAGCCGGAAGTCAGCCGTGACGAGTGGCGTCAGCGTATCGAAGATGCGCGGCGAAGATCCAAAGAGCTCTCGCGCGAGCGGCGGGATCATCCCGAGTTCTATAAGCCGGTCCCGGAGGATCCGGACCTTGTCGCGACCGAACGTCTCCTCAACGATGACAGCCTGCAGCGCGGCGACATCGTCTCGACCAAGAAGGGCATGTTCGTCTACCAGGGGCGACCGGATCAACCGCGCCGCGAGCAGGATTTTGTGCCGATCGCGCCAAAAGCGACGCGTTGAAATTGACGACGAACCAGCGGGCTAAGTCGCGCTCGAACGCTCAGTACCGCCGCAAAATCTGATTGAACTTCGGATCGTTCCCCTGCGTGGTCTCCAGAAGCAGCGACTTGCCCTGCGGCGTAGCCTGCAGGTAGGCAGCGATCAGGAGCTGCTCGTAGCGAGAGCGGTTGGCAAGCGCCGAGCGAACGTCCGATTGCGCCAGCAGCTTGATCTCTTCGTCGGCGGCCGCCGCGCTCGAGGTGACGGTTTGGAGCCGTGCGAAGGCAACAGCGATCGGCACCGCGCCGGTCAAGTAAGACATTTTCACTGCGGGCGTCACCAGCTCACCCGACTGCGCCTTCAGCGTGCCGAGCGTGAGCCAAAGCGCAGGCCGGATGGGTGATACTTTCAGGGCCGCAACAACGGCATCCTGGGCCGCCTTGTTCTCGGTCACCCTGCTGGTCGCATCGGCTGCGGGATGGTGAAGAAAATCCGCGGCTTTGGCTGCCGCATAATTCGCCAGCAAGTCGCCGTCCAATGAAAGGGGCGTCAGAACGCCCGAAGCGGCTACCTTGACCTTCTCGGGCGGAAACTCGCCCAAGAACAAATCGCTCGCCCGAAAGTTCGACCGCGTGAGGTCGCCGTAAAAGCCCAATGTTGCGTAAAGCAGCAACATCACTGCGATGCAGGCGCCAACGATGCGAAGCAGGATCATGCGGCTCATGATGAATTTCGATGCCCGTGTGGCGGGGCGCGGGAGTTGGCCAGCAACTCTGCAAAAGTCCTAAATTGCGAGCAGACTATCGCCCTGGATCGTGAGCAAGGTCAAGTTGCCGGTCGCGTAGGCGCCGGTGTCGATATTGATCCGGTTCGAGCGGATATCCGGGACGCTGACCGGGGTATGGCCGTGGACGACATATTTGCCGAAGCGTCTTTCGGACTCGAGGAATTCCTCGCGGATCCAGAGCAGGTCCTCCTCCTTTTGACGTTCCAGGGCGACGCCCGGCTTCACGCCGGCGTGCACAAAGAAGAAGTCGCCACACGCGAAGGACGGGCGGAGCTGCTGAAGAAACGAAAGATGCTCCGGCGGAAGCGCCTGCCTCAACCCTTCGATCAGCTCAATCTGCTGCTCCGGCGTCGGATTCATTGTCGGGTTGATGCCGTAGGAAACAAGGGTCAGCAGGCCTCCGTAGCGACGCCATTCCTCCAGCCGTGCCGGGTCCTTGAGGACCTCGAGCAGGAACACTTCGTGATTGCCCTTGAGGCACACTGTCTCATGCGACTTCGAGCGCTCGATCAGGAGATCAATCACAGCACGCGAGTCCGGGCCCCGGTCGACATAGTCGCCAAGAAACACCTGGATCGCTCGTTTGGGAGCGGACCGAGCAAGGTCGGCGTCGATGACGGTTAAGAGCGACTGAAGCAGGTCGGCGCGTCCATGCACATCGCCGATGGCATAGATCCTCACGCCGTCGGGAAGCCGAGGCTTGACGTTCTTACGAAAGCGCTTGGAAAGGCCCATCAGCTCATCGAATCGGGTCTGGCGTCAAAAATGCAGGGCATGATCGCTCATAGCAGAACAAGTTACGCCTCGGTATTCTTAATTGTTTCTAACCAAGGCGCGGCGGTTTTGATTAAAGGACTGCTCGGCTTTTGAGCCGGATTTCAAGACGTCTCGCGTAGCGTTTCCCCAACAAGAAATGGGGAGCGCGACATGCGCAAGACTTTAAAGTTCCTGGCGATTGCCGCTGCTCTGTTGGCTGGGGCGGCTCAACACAAGGCCGAGGCCGCCTTCGTTGGTGCGCCGTCGGCGTTGCGCGGCGCCATCCAGTACATCAAGTTCAACCAGCCGACCTTGGCGCCGATGGCATTCACGATCTTTTGCCTGAAGTACGAGGGCGAGTGTAAGCCGCGACCGCAGCAAATCGTGTTCAGGGGCGGACGTTTAAAGCTTACGGGCGAGCGCCTGGCGCAGCTTCAGGAGGTCAACCAGCGGGTCAACAGCGCGATCCGACCCGAGCCCAATTTGGAGGGGCTGCGCGGCGAGAAGTGGCTGCTGCATCCCACCAGCGGCGACTGCAACGACTATGCCGTGACAAAACGCCATGACCTGATCGCCAAGGGCTTTCCGGCGCGATCGGTGTTGCTCAGCGAGGTCGTGACGACCTGGGGTGAGCATCATCTCGTAGTCGTGGTGCGCACGTTCTCCGGCGACCTCGTGCTGGATAACCTCACCGGGCACATCCTGCCGTGGTCGAAAAAGTCCTATCGGTGGGTCCGCATTCAAATGCCCAAGAACCCGACCTACTGGGCGTCACTCGCTGATCGCGACGTCTAACGACGAGCAACTAATGACCCGTGCCGCGTGCGGACTGGGTGATGCTTTGGGACAATCCGAGTCCCACGATCGTCGACAGACAAAGGATTGCTGCCGGATGCAGCAGTCCTGAACCAGCGAAGCTCTCAACCAGCGCGAAGACAAGGCAGGCCGCGGCCGCCGCAGGGAAGAACGAGTCGCGGCCGCGCTGCAAAGCTCCAAAAAACAAGCGTCCCAAAGCCAACATGCCCACCAGCAGCGCGGCGGAAAAGCCGATCCATCCGGTATCCGCGAAGACGGCAAAAGCCGTCGAGGGCGCCGTCAAAGCCGCGCCGGCATCGCTTTGGTAGATCCTGCCAACGGCTGAAAAGGTGCCTGCGCCCGCACCGAACCATCTGGTGTCGGCCAACATTCGCTCCAGCGCGGCTCTGGTTTCGGCCCCGACATCCGGGACAAGCCGCAAAAGAATCGGCCCCGCATTCTTTTCGAACAGGAAGCTCAGGACAATCATCGCTCCGACCAGCGCGGCTAAGGACAGCGCGCCCGCGGCCAACGGCGATAGGTCGATCCTTCGAATGACAAGGATCAGTAAGATCAACACGAGGCCAAAGGCCGCAGCGATCGCACTGTTCGTCCCGGATAAGCCAAAAACCGCAACTGCGCTGGTTAGAGCGCCCACGAGGCCGCAAAGGCCGATGGTGACCGAACGAACGAGCGAGTGGCGCGTTTCGGCCCGCTCGGCGGCCAGCTGCATGACGGCTAGATTAAGCATGACGCCAAGGCCGGCCATCGTTGTCGCCAGGTCGGAAGGAACGGCGGTTGCAAGGGCGGACGACAGCGGATGCAGATCCAAGGTCAGAGCCGACACCGCTGTTACCCCGCTCAGCACGAACAGCACCAGTTCGGCACGGCTGCGGTCACGGACCACGACGATTGTCACGCTGAGCAACGAGATCGCTGTAAGGGCCTGAAACAACGCATTCAGGGTGAGGCCGAGATCCGCCGTCACTGGCCCAAGCGACAGGCCACCGAGAGCATCGTGGCTGCTCGCCCAGATCGGATGCGCCCAACTCAGCCACAGCGGCGCCAGCTGGGTTGCGATGCAAAGGGGAATGGCGATCAGGACCCAGCGGCCCCAGACGGTGGCCCGCAGATAGTGCTCGTAGTCGGCCTTTCGTGCGCTGAAGACCGCTGCAAATAGCCCCAGGGCCGTCGCCGTCATCCCGAGCTGAACGCCGAATTTGGCGCCGGCAATGTCGAGAGCGGATGCAGAAACAAGGCAAACGATGAGGGCAAAATAAGCGAAGGACAAACGTGCGCCTGGAAGGAATCCTGAAAGGGTCAGGCCACCATACAAGCCGGAGGCAAGTTTTCAAACAGAGCTCTGCAGCCAACGCAGCTCCCAGCCCAACCCCACATCAACGAAGCGTCGCCTGCGGGATTAGACGGATTGATGCGCCAAAGAGGTCAGCGGGCGGTCTTGAGCGGACGGGCAAACACGCGAGCGGCACGACCAGCGGCGAGAGCAAAGCGGGCGGCCGAGCCAAAGAGATAACCGGCCTGGAGCGCGATGGCCGCGAGCACGACGCCCTTCAGGCCGTCAAGAAAGCCCAGATTGGCGATCCAGCCGACCGGGATCGCGGCGAGCAGCATGACGAACGTCAGCGGCAGGAGCACCAGGACGCGAAAACGCTGGCCCAGAACTGCGCCTACCAGAAAGCTGAAGATCAAAAGCTCGGTCATCCGAAACACTCCGTGCTCCGGACCTTAGGTTCCCCACCCTAAAAAGACCCTTAAGTCGTATGGCTAAATTTTGTCTATTGGCCGCAACTTGCCGCCAGAGAATTATAGGCTTCGCGAAGCCCGTTCAGGGCCACCACGCCTTTGATCTCGCTGTCGCTTTCCTTCACCACCACGGAAAGCGAGGGCGTCGTCTGCCACTTACCAGCGGCAAAGGCTGAGACCTCGTCCGGTAACAGGACTGCGGCCCCGGCCGCTGCCATGCTGGCTTCGACCGTCACGGTGCCCCCCGTAGCGGAGGCGATCGTGACCTTAGGGCGGCTCCGTGGCGGGAAGGGGCGGATCAAGGCCACCAGCACGTCGATCTTGCCTTTGGGAGCGCAGCGGACGATCAGGCCGGCGAACTCCGGGTCAGACTGCATCGTCTCGGCTGTCTTGGAGATGGAAGCGAAGCTCTCGCCCTCTTTGGGACCTGGGGTGCGGGCGAATTTCCAAATCGAGGATGGGTTTGCCACCGCAAACATGCAGACCGAGTGCAATCCTGATGGCCCGACGGCGCAATCACCTCCCAAGGGGGCGGAGCCCCCAGCTGGAGCCGACGAAAGTCCCCCAAGTAAGGACGACAACAATCCAAGAAGGGCCAAAGCCAGAATCGGCACGTCGGAAATCCATCAAATTGGTGCTGTCGGCTTTACTAGCAGAAGGGCGGGGATTTTGGAGAAGGTCTCTTCCTGGGCATGGTGCCCGTACATCGGGCAAAAGGATGTCAACAAACAGTCACAAGGGGTTAGTCGGGTTCCGGACCGTGGCTTGCACGCAACAGTTGGGGACTCATTGGGCCGTTAACCATCCGCTCAGGGCTGGGAACCCTTGTCGCACTGCCCACTAGGCCGTACCAATCGATGCAATTGGAACTACGGGGGCCGTTCATGCATACCTTTGCCAAAACGTATCTATTCAAGCCGGCTTTTCTGGCCGTCGCTTTGGCGCTGGGGGCGTGTTCGACCAACCCGGGCTCCGGCCCGTTAACCGACGACGTCAACAACAAGATCCAGACCGAGAATGCACCGGCCTATGAGCTGGTGCCGCTCAATCCGGCCACGGTGAAGATCCTGCACACCCATGAGCCCAAGGGGCTCGCCGGCGTGTTCACGGACCGGCGTCCGCCTGCCAGCATCGTGTTCGGCATCGGCGACGTTGTTGCGGTTACCATCTTCGAAGCCGCGGCAGGCGGTCTGTTCATCCCGGCGGAAGCCGGCGTCCGTCCGGGCAACTTCGTCACCATTCCGGATCAGTCGGTCGACAACGACGGCTTCATCACGGTGCCCTACGCCGGCCAGGTCAAGGCGGCGGGTCTCACGGCGGTACAAATTCAGCGCTCTATCGTTGAGAAGATCTCCAACCGCGCCATTGAGCCTCAGGTCGTGGTTGCGATGTCCTCGCAGCGCACCCAGCTCATCAGCGTGCTCGGCGAAGTCAATGCGCCGGCACGTTATCCGGCGAGCGCCGCGGGTGCCAAGGACAAGGTGCTCGACGCGATCACCCGCGCTGGCGGCATCAAGGGCCAGGGCTTCGAGACCTGGGTCATGCTGGAGCGTGCCGGCAAGCGGGCGACCGTGCCGTTCGAGAATCTGGTCATGAGCCCGGAGAACAATATCTATGTTCGTCCGGACGACAGCGTCTACGTCTATCGCGAGCAGCAGAAGTTCCTGGCGTTCGGTGCCAGCGGACAGAGCGGCGAGTTCAACTTCGATGCCTGGCGCATCAACCTCGGCGAGGCTGTCGGCAAGGCCGGCGGTCTTCTGGATGGTCAAGCCGATCCGGCTGCGGTGTATCTCTATCGCCGCGAGCCGCGTGAGGTTGCTGCCCAGCTTGGCATCGACGTCAGCAAGTACACCTCTGAGACGATCCCGGTCATCTTCAACGTGAACTTCCGCGATCCGGGTGGCTTCTTCCTGGCCACCAAGGTCATGATGAAGAATGGCGACGTGCTCTATGTCTCGAATTCGCGCAACGTCGAAACTGCCAAGTTCCTCACCTTCCTGAGGGTGATCATGGCGACCGGCAGCGATGCGGTGAACCTCTCCAACGACGCCCTGATCTTCCGCAACAACATCAAGCTGGCGCCGTAAGGCGGGGCCAACCTGATCCACGAAACGATGGCACCGGGGCTTTGTCCCGGTGCCATTTTCATTTAGCAATCACCGGCGGTGCAGTTTGGGTGGATCAAGGCTTCACCGAGCAAGATTCACCGCCGATCGGTCACCCCGCAGGTTGCAAGGTCTTCATGTGCTTTGGACGGCAAGCAGCTCGGTGCTTATTGGCTCTCGTCATCGCGGGGCCGCCTCTGACGGCCAAGGCTGCCGGCGAAACTCAACAGCTCGGTGTCCGCCACCGGATCGACGTGGTGGTCTCGGCTGAGCCTGATGCACCAATTTTTCGGCACTTGCGCGAGGCCAAGGGCGAACTCTCCTTCACCGTCCGGCTTTCAGCAAACGCGAAGGAGAGCCGCTTCTTCGGAATGCTGCACCCCTCGTTCTCAGACATTGTTGTTCCTGACGGCGCGGGCAAACCTCTGGTCCGGCAGACCAAGCTATGGGAGGAAGAGGTCTGCCATCAGCGTCGCGGGCTTCCGAAAGTGACGGTGACCCAGCTCGCGGGACATTTCGGCGAAGGGGAGGGGGGGATTGAGTTCTCCGGCATCAACCGCCACATCGGTCTCTTGGTCCCGCCGGATGAATTAACCCCTGGAATAAAACTCGATTCGGGGAGTGATGATCTTGGGCTATTCTACGGCTTCCGGGCGCAGACCCGGGTCAGCCGTTTGAATGTGGATCTGAAGATCTATCCGATCGATTGCTTCCTCTAGAGCTAGAGCCAAGGCCGGCTAACCGACGATGCGCCTTCCCCATATAAGTTGGTCGTGGAGCTGGCCTGCGACCTTCATCCTGTTGTTCGTCGCCGCCGGCGCGCCGTTTCCGTTCGGCTCGACCAACGACCTCTCGATCGCGTTCTGGTGCCTGTGCCTGGGCCTCGCCTTGATGGTGGCGCCCACGCGCGACTTGCGCCGACCCCATCTCCGGATCATCGCAGGCATCGGGGTGATTGTGGCCGGATATGCCTTCGTGCTGCATGAGCAGCTGTCCGATCATCCCTGGATCGCACCGTTCAACCCGATCTGGAAACAGGCGTCGGATCTGTTGGGCGTGCCGATTGCGCCGTCGGCGTCCATCGTCAAGAACGAGGCGTTCTTCGCATTGGGCGCGCCGCTTGCGAACATCCTGGCGATCCTGCTCGGAATCACCGTCGGCGCGAACCGCGAGCGGGCGCGGCAAATGCTCTGGGTTATCGCCGTTTCCGGCAGCCTCTACGCGCTCTACGGCGTGCTCTCGTTCCTGATCGAGCCCACCATGATCCTGTGGCGGGACAAGACCGCCTATCTCGGCAGCGTCACCGGCACCTTCATCAACCGCAACACGGCGGCGGCCTATTTCGGCTCCTGCGCGGTGATCTGGATGCTCTTGATCCTGGAGGATGTCCGCCGGCGCTTGCCTGAGCGGCACCTGATCTGGAAGCGCGTCTGGCGCGATGTCGCCGAGATCCCGCCGCGCCAGATCCTGCCGCAGCTCGGAGCGCTCTTGATCTGCCTGATGGCGATGTTCATGACCGGCTCGCGCGCCGGCGTCGGCCTGTCGCTGCTCGCGATGATCGTCGCCTTCACCATATTCCTGCGCAAGGACCTGCCGCCGCGGACCGGCATCTGGATCTCGCTCGGCTCCGGAATCGTGGTGGCGCTCGGCCTGATGCAGCTGCTCGGCGGCCGCGTCTCCAGCCGCTTCGACAGCCAAGGGCTCGTCGACGAGGGCCGCATCGAGGCGTGGAAGTCCACGCTGCGAATCATCGCCGACAACCCCTGGTTCGGCACCGGGATGGGCACCTTCCAATGGGCCTTCCCGCCCTACCGGAGCCCCAACATTTCGATTCGCGGAATCTGGGATATCGCCCATTCCACGCCGCTGGAGCTCGCCTCCGACGTCGGCATCCCCATGGCGCTTTTGGTGGCGGCCGCATGGGCGGTCATGTTCGTCATCCTGGGCCGCGGCGTGTTCGCAAGGCGGCGCGACGCCATCATCCCGCTGGCGGCGGCGGCGACCGCGAGCCTGTCGCTGCTGCATTCCTGCCTGGACTTCACGCTCCAGATCCCCGGCTATTCCATTCCGTTCTTTGCGCTTTTCGGCGCCGGCCTGGCGCAATCGTTTCGCATCCGCGACGCTCGCCCGGACGTTGTGCAAGGCGCTGTGGAGGGCGCTGTGAAAGGCCAGCAAGCCAGGCGGACCATTGCGGCCAAAAAAGCCGTCCCCACGCATGTCTGAGCTTCACAAAACTGTCTATTTTTGAAGCAGTTGCTGCCTTAACGAAGTTTTCAGTATGAGTGGACAGCCGGGGGTTGTTCCGCTAGTTTCGCGCTGCACGCATCACTTGCCCGAAGCTACGGGTAGCTGATTTCAGGAGGAATTTATGGGGTTTGTTAAGTTTGCGCTTCGTCTGGCCGCGGCCGCGGCTCTCGCCGCGACCATTTCAAGCGCCGCCAGCGCAGCCGTTTATCCGCCGCAGCGCCAGCTGCCGCCGCAGGTCATTTCGGAGTTCAAGACGACGCCGGGCAGCCTGCTGCAGCAATATCCGGCCGGTGCGCAGCTGATCTCGCGCGTGCGCGACCTCGGCGCGTCTGATCCCACCACGCTTCCGGCCCTGATCGCGCTCCTCAAGGACCCCGCGACGACCAAGGACCAGATCCGCGCGATCACGGCCGGCCTCGCCCAGGTTGCCCGCATGGCCGCGGCGACCGACCAGGCTTTCGCCAATGAGATCCAGGCCGCGATTGCCGGCACCGGCAGCGCCGACGTGATCGCAGCCTACCAGGCCGCAACCGGCGACGTCGCGATCGCGGCGGCCGGCGGTGGTGCAGGTGGCGGCGGCTCCGGTTCGGGCGGCCCGATCGGCAATCACGGCAACACCGGCGGCTCCAACAACGGCGCGCCGACCTTCGGCGGCCTGCACTACGCGACGACGGTCAGTGGCGGCGCCTCGGGCGGCGTGAGCGGCACCACCAACGCCGCCAACCGCATCAGCACGCGCTGACCGTAATTGCCCGGAGGCCATGAGCCTCCTGGCTGCCTCATTCGCGATCCAGTCAAAGCGGCGCTTCATCGCGCCGTTTTGCATTTCGGCCGTTAAGCTTCATGTGAATTGGCAGGGGCTCGGCGCATTGCGCTGCATCAATTCAGTTCTGGTTGCAATAAGGCCGTGCTATTCTGGCGTGCGGCCTCATTCTTGCGCGAGCGCTTCGCGAACGTCGAGCCCGCGATGCCGGACTTTCAATCCTTGCGTGTTTAACGGATTGCTTTTGGGAATTGCCCGATGCTGCAAGTGAATAAGCCTTCGTCGGAGATCAACCGCGGCTATGCCGAGGACGAAAGCTCACCGGCCCAGACGCTCACCTCCTATGTCGAGATCATCCGCCGGCAATTCCCGACCATCGTCGCCATCGTCTCGGCCTGCGTGATCCTGGCGCTGCTCTATCTCTTCACCGCCGCGCCGCAATTCACCTCGACCGCCGCGATGGTGATCGACACCCGCAAGGTGCAGCTGTTCCAGCAGCAATCGGTGCTCGGCGACATCGCGGTCGATTCGGCCACCATCGAAACCCAGGTCGAGATCCTGAAATCCGAGAACATCAGCCTTGCGGTGATCCGCGACCTGCACCTGATCGACGATCCCGAGTTCACCGGCTCCGGCGGTGGCCTGCTTGGCTCGGTCCTCGGCTTCATCGGCGACCTGTTCTCCGACGGGCATGCTCAATCCGAATTCGAGCTCACCCGCAAGGCGCTGGAGCGCTTCGAGAAGAACCGCACCATCAAACGGCTCGGCCTCACCTATGTGATGGAGATCGGCTTCACCTCAAAGGACCCGGCGAAGGCCGCCAAAATCGCCAACTCGATCGCGGACGCCTACATCGTCGACCAGCTCGAGGCGAAATACCAGGCCACCCGCCGCGCCAGCGTCTGGCTGCAGGACCGCATCAAGGAGCTGCGCACCCAGGCTTCCGCCGCGCAGAAGGCGGTGGTCGATTTCAAGACCGCCAACAACATCGTCGACACCGGCGGGCGGCTGATGAACGAGCAGCAGCTCGCCGAGGTCAACAGCCAGCTCATCATGGCGCACGCCGCCACGGCCGAGGCCAAGGCACGGCTCGACCGCATGAACGACATCCAGAAGCAGGAGATCCCGGATGCCAACGTCGCCGACGCGCTGAAGAACGACACCATCGTCAAGCTGCGCGGGCAATATGTCGACATGGCCTCCAAGGAATCGATCTGGTCGAGTAAGTACGGCTCCGATCACTTGGCCGCGGTCAACCTGCGCAGGCAGATGGCGGAAATCAAGAAGAACATCATCGACGAGCTGAAGCGCATCCAGGAATCCTACAAGAGTGACTACGACATCGCGGTCACGCGTGAGGAGAGCATCAAGGGAAGCCTCGCCAACGTCGTGTCCGAATCCCAGCTCACCAATCAGGCGCAGGTAGCTCTCCGCGAGCTCGAGAGCAACGCGCAGTCCTACCAGGCAATGTACGACAATTTCCTGCAGCGCTACATGGAAAGCGTGCAGCAGCAGTCGTTCCCGATCACCGAGGCGCGGGTGATCAGCGCGGCGACCACGCCGCTGAAGAAGAGTTACCCGAAATCGCTGATCGTCCTGGCGGCGAGCCTGCTCGGCGGCCTGATGCTCGCCTTCGGTGCGGCGATCGCGCGCGAGCTCGCCGACAAGGTATTCCGTACCACCGGTCAGGTCGAGGATGTGCTGGGCGCGAACTGCATCGCCATCCTGCCGGCGCTCGGCGCCGCGGCTTCCGGGCCGGGCCTAGGCGAGAAGATGCTGGGCGGCAAGCTCGCCAGGAAGGGCAACCCGCAGCCTGATCTGTTGCGCTATGTCGTCGACAACCCGCTGTCGCGCTTCGCGGAAGCCGTGCGTTCGGTGAAGGTGGCGGTCGACCTCAACTCCATCGTGCGCGAGAACCGCGTGCTGGCGACCACCTCGACCCTGCCGAACGAGGGCAAGAGCACGCTCTCGACCAATCTCGCACAGCTCATCGCCCATGGCGGCGCCCGCGTCATCCTGGTCGACGCCGATTTGCGCAACCCCTCGCTATCCCGCGCGCTGGTGCCCGATGCCAGGATCGGGCTGGTCGACGTCGTCGCCCAGAAGGTCCAGCTCGAGGAGGCGCTGTTCGTCGATCCCGAAACCAAGCTCTCGATCCTGCCCGCGGGCGCTACCTCGAAGCTGCTGCACACCAACGA
Organism: Bradyrhizobium sp. WSM1253; assembly: GCF_000244935.1. Classification (NCBI taxonomy): domain Bacteria; kingdom Pseudomonadati; phylum Pseudomonadota; class Alphaproteobacteria; order Hyphomicrobiales; family Nitrobacteraceae; genus Bradyrhizobium; species Bradyrhizobium sp. WSM1253. The sequence continues at coordinate 2,808,886 of NZ_JH600073.1, read as the reverse complement.
GGTGCTGGCGTCAAAGGCGATGCACGCGCTGGTCACCCAGCTCCGCTCGCAATTCGACTACGTGGTGCTGGACATGCCGCCGATGGCGCCGGTGGTGGACGTGCGCGTTACATCCTCCTTCGTCGATTCCTACGTGTTCGTAGTGGAGTGGGGCAGGACCAAGATCGATGTAGTCAGGCACAACCTGCGTGGGGCGCCCGAAATCCAGGACAAGCTGCTCGGTGTGGTCCTGAATAAGGCCGATACCAAGGCGCTCGCCCGCTACGAGTCGTATCATGGCCGCTACTATTATCAGAAGTATTATGCTCGTTACGGATATGTGGAATAGGTCGTGGGCCTCATCGTTCGTAGTGCGCTCCTTACGTTTGGCGTGCTTAGTTTAGTCTGGGCTTATTTGGCGCTGCCTTCTTTCGTGCTTCTTGGGCCAGCGAGAACTGCTACTGACCGCATAAGTGTGGGTGAGCGGTTTAAGCCTGAGTTGGTACGTGAGACACTAGCGCAAGCTATGATCGATCCTGCGACCTTATTGCTGCATCCTGAAATTGCGCGTGTGCGAGCCCTTTTAGCGACGCGTTTAGCGGACGAGGCGCTTCAGAACAGAAGTGGTGATGTTGATACCGAGTCAGAGAGAGCCCGAGAAAATCTTCTGGCCTCGCTTGAGAGGTCTCCTTCCGAGGCACTCCTATGGTTGTCGCTCTATTCTGTAAGCATGCGCTGGAGTGGCTTTGACTCCAAGTATTTCGGCTATCTTAATCAATCTTACTTGGTTGGACCACGTGAGGGCTGGATTGCCAACCAGCGCAGCCGAATAGCGTTGGGCGTATTCCCTATGCTCCCAAGTGGTCTACAGCGGAACGTCCTTGACGAATTCGCCGCACTGGTTGACTCAGGCTTCGTCGAGGATGCTTCGCTGTCGATTCTGGGAGTTGGTTGGACATATCGTGACCGCCTTCTCGAAAATCTCCAACGAGCAGACATCGTGAATCGAGAACAGCTGGCGCGGCGTCTTTCCTGGGAAGGCGTTAGCGTGGCAATTCCAGGCGTGGCGCCTGGAGAAAGGCCTTGGAGGTGATCCGTCAGACTACGGCACTAGCACTATATTTTGCATTTGCAACTTCCCTGGTCGGGTTCGTCGGACCTTTCGCAACCGCTGTCAGGGGGCAGTCTCGCCCGTCACTCACAATGCAAGGTCCGGCTGAGCAATCAAATTCTCCGACGATTCGCGATGCGTTTGGTCGGCCTTGCCTCGATGTAGAAGCAGCTGCTCGTGCTCATGTGGTCAGTCCAGAAATGATGGATCACTTAGTCAGCATAAAGAACAACTGCTCCCGAACTATCCGCTTGAAGGTATGCTATTTCAACTCAGACCGATGTAATGATGTAACGGTGCAGGGCTACAAACGGGTAGATAGCATTCTCGGCACAATGCGAGGGATCCAGTTCTTTCGCTACTCACTCACTCCTCAGAAATGAGATTAACTGAGGTGAGAAGGGCGGCAAGGCGGATCATGGCTGATGGGCGCTCTTCCGGAGAACTTCGGCCAGTCTTATTGCATTCTTCGAGATATCAAAGTCGGCAAGAAACGTGCGGCGCGCTGACGTACTGAGACTTTCTTTCTCCTCGGGTGACATCGAAATAAACCGCTTCAAGAGCGATCGAACCCCGTCCGAATCGTCATTATCGACAAGGCCCGCTTTTCCCGCTAGGATCTCTCTCCAGATATTGACCTTGTTGGTGATTAATACCGGCCTGCCGCAGGCAAGAGCCTCTGCGACGACAATCCCGAAGTTTTCCTGATGGGATGGCAAAACAAACGCTTCGCAAGAGCGAAAGGCTCCCCACTTCTCGTCACCTACCAACATTCCGGGCCAATGTATTCTGTCGCCGATTCCGAGCTCGTTTGCGCGCCTCTTCAGTCGCTCGATCAGGCCGGGATCACCGGGGCCCGCTATCACAAGGTCGAGCTCTGGAGCGCTGCTAGCAACCTCCGAAAATGCATCTATGAGCAAATCGCACCCCTTTTTAGGGTGGATCCTACTTAGAAAAAGCAAAAAGTCTCTGCCGCCCAAAGATCCAACCCGTTGGCGAAACGCTGCCTTCTGCGAGCTTGCACCGCTCGGAGCATCAGCCGTACCGTAACTTATCACTCGCTCCTGCACTCGATAGGGATAGAACGCGTTCCGAGCCAGTATTCTTTCCTCTTCGCAGGTGAATAAGACTTCATGGGCATTCGCTAAAAGAGGTCCCTCCACGAGCCACCATGAAACCTGCTTAGCGATCGTCTTAATCGGATACGTTCGGCGAAACCATGGATCGAGCATGCCGTGAGTGAACACGAGGTAAGGTACATCCAAATCCGGAAGCGCCCGCCTCGCAGCCGCAGTCGCATAATTCCAGAGCCCGCTCACCAGGACGACGTCATATTTTTGCACGTTATCACGCAGCCATTGGACAAGCCTTGGCGCATAGCCATAGCGTACCCAAGGGAACAGCTTCTTTGTTGCGCGAAGTTCGCTACGTGTTTGTCCCAGAGGGAATACAACGAGCGGGAAACCTTTCAACCAAGGATCGGCCGGATGATCTAGCGTCACAAGATCCCTCGTATGGCCTAGGCTTGAGAGAACCTCCGAAGACCGTATAATGCCTTCGATAGGCCCGCCATAGCGGGGGTCAGCTGTTGGGATGATATGGAGTATCTTCACGGTTGTCCTCTGGCGGCAGATTTGGATGGCGAGAAATTGTAGAGGAGACGGTGGCACGAAAGTCTACGGGCTGCTTCGCTTTCTACCAGATGACCTGTATCCCACGACGTAAACGTTTCTTCCCAAGCATGGTTATTTCTTCAGATGCAGAATAATACTAGGCCTACCGTTGCTGTCTTGTTGACGTGCCACAATCGGCGCGAAACAACCTTAAGAACTTTGAAGTCGGTCCAGGCGGCGGTACAAGATTCATGTCATCCTAGGATTGTATTAGTCGACGATGGTTCGCGGGATGGCACGGCCGAAGCAGTTAAGCAAGCATATCCGGATGCTGTCGTTCGGAGCGGCGATGGTCAACTATATTGGAACGGCGGCATGCGACTGGCTTGGGAAGTCGCTTCAGCTGGGCAGCCAGATTTTTATTTGTGGCTCAACGACGACACCCAGTTAAGGCCAAATGCAATAAAGGATCTTCTCGAACGCTACGAGCGAGCAGCTCGTAGTCGGACGATAATCGTTGGTCGCACGGTGGATCCTGCGAGCAAAGAGACGACCTACGGAGGCTATCGTCACGCGAACGGGGTTTCCAAAATTCGGTTTCGGCGCCTCACTTCCAATGAGGAGCGCTGCCATACGATGAACGGAAATTGCGTTTTGATCCCTGGGATGGCTCTAGGTGAGGTCGGAGGCATGCGCTCTCAGTATCGACATGCCTTTGGAGACAACGACTATGGTCTCAGGGCAACAAAATGCGGCTATGACCTTCTCGAATTGAAGGAGCCTATCGCAGAGCAAGAAAGGAATTTCGCCTATCACGAGGCCGTCCGAACCCTAACGCTCAAGAATTGGAGGTTTATACTCTTCCACCCAAAAGGTGTTCCTGTTCGAGAGTGGTTTTTCTTCTGCAAGACTCACGGTGGCTGGTTATGGCCTGTGAATTTTGCCGTTCGGTATTTGAAAATGGTGTGGCGCTGATGGTTGCTTCAATGAGGCTGGCATCGTCACTTCCCGCTTACGGTCGATCACGGGCGGTATTCATCTTCGTGGGAGTATTTTTTCTCGCTGGCGCCGTTCAATATGCGCCCGCCGCCTTCTCCGATTCAAGCTCCAGTACACCTCTCTATTGGAGATTTCAGGAAACTGATTTGGAGCAGGTCGGTCCTCTAAGGTACGTCAAGGACGCGGTTCTTTTGCTGTTTGGCGCGTACTGGCCCTTTGTCGTGTCGCGCTTCCCGTCAGCGATCCATGCGTTGTTTAAATACGCCGTGTGGTTTTTGGCCGTCTTGTGCTTCGGATTAATCGCCTACGTTGCGGATACGGGATTTTTGCCGTTCGTTACGGCAGGTCTTCGGTGGTTGCTGATTCTGCATGCGGCAGTTGGAGTCGCAGCACTCGCACTATTGGGCAGATCATCGGCCTTCAGCGAGCGTTTTATGGTTACAATGCTGATTGCGATTTGCCTGTTTGATCTTTATCCCGTGCTCCGGCAGCTTGGTGGTGCAAGCGTTGCCAACTTGGCCGTTATTCGATTGCCCGGCATGTTCAGCAATGCCGGAACCGCAGGATATTTTTCTGTTGCATGTGGAATTCTTGCACTTATTTCCACCAAAGCGGGGCCGGGCAGGTGTTGGAGCTTGGCGGTACTCAGCCTGTTGATCGCGGCTACGTCAGGTACGCGCTACGCAATTCTCGCCAACCTGCTCTTGATGATCTCAAGCTACAGCCGAAGCTCCTCTAGAGCTGGTCTGAATCTCAAGGTTATTCGCACTTACCTCTTGTTTTTCGTAATCGTTCCTTCAGCTCTCATTGGAGGGGTGGCGCTCATCGCGTTCGCTGGACGCGATGGGCTTGTCGACCAGCAAATGGCTCAAGGAGGGCGACTGGCAAACCTTTTACTCGTCTGGGACGAGATCGAGCGGGCCGATGCATTCGATGTCTTATTTGGACGCGGCATCGGGGTTGGTACAAATACGGCTCAGGGGATTGCGGCCGCAAATCAAATTGATCCGTTGTCCGTTAAATGGAACATCCTTATCGACAATACGATTGTAACGACCTTCTTGCAGTTAGGGTTGCTCGGCTCGGTTCTGGTGTGGGTGGGAGTGGCGTCGATGCTCTGGCCTCTGGCCCGAAAGGAAGCCGTGCCAATTCTTATTGTCATTGCGCTCGGATTGATCACTCAAAATATGTTTGAGCAGTATTTCTTGATGCTTGCCTTTGCTCTTGGGCTAGCAGTAACAAGAAAATCCTCATTTGAAGTCAAGTCACGCCCTATGCTTGGAGCTTTCGATGGTAACGCGCCGGGACTTTATTCAAGGAGTCGCGCTGGCCGCCAGCTCAGGCGTAGTAACTCGGTCTAGTTTTGCCGAATTCCAGCCAGCCGATTCTGTTCAAGCAATTATCTTGTCTGGGTTCAACCAGCCGGGAGATCGAGGAAGAGGCGCCTTATACGCGCGAGGTGACGCAACCGGTCTTCTTCCGATCAAGGATCGATCAGGCAGTTGGTGGAACCTGAATGCCAACACTGGCGAAGTGTGGGCCGGTTGGTTCGGTGCACTTGGTTTAGCCGATGACACCGCTGCACTTCAGTTGGCGATCGATCATGTGTATCGACAGGGTGGTGGTACTGTGCGGATCAGTGCAGGCGAGTATACCGTTGCAAGTGTAAGTGGTTACGCCGAGATCGCGGCTCATGATGATGGACAACTTGTGGGGTTTCCCGCAATCGAGCCGGAGGTTGTGCAATCGCAAGCATTTGCGGTTCGAGTACCTGGAGGCGTCAGGATTGTCGGCGAGTTTGGAACCTACTTTAAGGGCTCATACACTTTTGGAAATGCAAGCAGAGACGAACTGATTTGCTTCGCTATTGACGGCTCTGGTTTTGTACAAAGCGTCGCGATTGAAAACATAACGTTTCGAAATTACTTCATGGCAATTGGCTCTCCGAAGGCGAACCTTGTCATGGCGAAATTTGAAAACCTACGATTTGAAAATTGCGCACTAGGCTTATACGTGAGGCAGCTTGAGCGATGTTACGTCGACCGCGTAACTGCGCAAGGTACCGGTTGTGTTGTCGCTGTTGGTGGGCAATGGTGTTCGAGAGAGGACGTTTATCAGGAAGGGGGCGGATTCTGCGACAAGACCTATTTCGGTACAATTCACAACATCTATCAGCGTGTGATGGGCACTGCAGAAGCTGCGATAGACGACTATTTTGACAGGTCCTTCTACAAAACCAGGAATGAGCGAATCCGCCTTGGTCCGCCGACTTATGCGCGGTCGATTGCTCGGAACTTCAAATATCGCGGACTCTGCGGAAGGGCAGTATATATAATGGCGCGCCATGGCCGACCAAGTAACGCAAATACGTTTCGATTGATCAGTCATGCTTACGCCCCAAGAGCTGCGCTTTGGATCGATGCTGCGCTAGCTTGCACGGGTGACGTAGTTTACCTGGAGAACTGCGGTTACCAAGATAACGTTAACCGCAAAGGTGGTATAGGCGAAGTGTTCGTTGACACTTACCTGGGTGATCGAGTGCGCGTTCCGGCCTTTGTGAAGGGGGTCAATTGCAAGATCGACGCTCAGAAGGTCTTCTGCGAACGACTGGTATTGGAGCCTGAGTCTCCCGATCATTTTATGTTCAAGTCTGATGTCCTCTTCACTAGCGGGAATCGTTAGCGAGAACGGGCGAGGGTCTCTTCAAGGAAGTTGAGCAAAACGGGATTCATCATTGATGCGTAAGCACCAAGGTGGCGTCCTTCTGCAAGCAACGCTGAAAGGCCGGACCGCAGAATCTAGCACGTCTCTCTAGGTTAGAGACGCAGCCCGATATCCCTTCACTTCGGCGGGATGGCCGGCGACAATCGTGCCAGGATCGACGTTGCGTAACACCGTACTTCTGGCGGCCACTATGGCACCGGCGCCGACTGTCACGCCTGGTGCGATAAAGCAGTCCGTGGCGATCCAAGCTTCCCGCTCAATGATGACGGGATCGGCTACCAGCGGAAAAGTAATGTCCTGATAATTGTGAGTAGCCGCACAAATGTAGGATCGCTGTGATATCACAGCATTGTCTCCGATAGTAATGTGTCCGAGGCTGTAAATTTCGGCGTGATCGCCGACCCAACAGTGGTTACCAAATCTAACTTTCCAAGGGTAGGTCACTCGAGCCGTGGGCCTGATGAGTACGCCTCTTCCAACCTCTGCGCCAAACAGGCGAAGCAGCCAACGGCGCCAAAAAAAAGCCGGCTGGGGAGACCAAGCGAACAAAGTCTGTTGAATCGTTTGCCAGACAAGTACTGTGAGCCAGGATCGCCCTCTGAATTCTGGCGGTGTTCTAAACCGCGACAGGTCCTGATATTTCGGCCCCTTCTGGTCTATCATTCATTTCCCCGGTCAACGTGTGCGTGTCTTAGCAGCCCTGGAAAGCGCCGTTTGCGAGGCCTTGAAGCCTGATCCAACTTTTTGGCAAGGAGCGTCAAAGTTCAGATTCGGAAGTAAATATCTCCCCGCCGGTAGACGGCCTGCATGCCGTGCCGTTGATTGCGGCTAGCAGTGCACTGACGGCGATCGTAGGCTCGCGCCATACCGCACGTGATTCGAATGATGGTGAGGGGCTTGGTCCCAGGGCTCACGTTCTAGTGTCTTTAACCATCTGGCTCCTTAGAACTTTTCTGAGTTTCAGTATAACCGGTATCCCGGGGCAAATCACGTAGCAGGCGGAGAGAGCCCAAACTCCGCCGGCTACGCCGAAATGACCGTACGCCAAGAGCTTTGCTGGAAACGCCGAAAGGGTGAGCAATACTGAGGTTATCGTCTGAAATCGATATTGCCTAGCACTATTCAGGTAAGCGTTATACGCGTACGAGGCGGACTCGATTGTTTTCCAGACAGCAAGCCCGACTAGTAGACTAAGAGGTGGATCGACCTTCCCGCTCACCCATGCTTGCAAAATCAACGGCATCGCTGCGATCAGCATTAATCCGCAGGTCGCTGACGACAGGCACGCTATTAGCAACGCCTTACGTAGGGTGATACCGACCCAAGCCGCTTCGCCGCGAGCTAGAGCTTCGCTCATGGCTGGCCACAATGGGACGAGAGCCATGGAAAGGATAATGCTGGGGAGACTCATCAATCTTTCAGGGACCGAGTAGATAGGAACTGAAGACGAGCCAAGACTATGGGATATCAGCACCGCATCTGAATTATAAACCAGCGCCGACATCACTTGGATCGACAAAAACATAGAGCCGATCTGAAGAGACTCCAGTAGTTTAGATCTTCCAACTAGAAGTATCGAAGGTCGGTAAGGAGCGCCAGCGTAACAGAAGAAAAAGACCGTGTTGAGCACATTGGTAAACAGAGGTGCTGCCATATAGATGATGACAATGTCTGGTAGTGTGGACCCGTTGTGAAGCGAGACTACAATACCGAAAAGTGAGGCAATAGTGGAGGCGATTTGCCAGAGACTTGCTACAAAACTGGTCTGGAATCCAATTTGAATCTTCTGGATTAGAGCCAATGGCATGTTCAGCAGGAAAAGGATCAGGAAGCATTTGAATGCGTGCTGAATTTCAATATTGACGGCTTGATTCGACGAACCGATTGGCGACAGGCTTGCTCCCGCAAGCAGGGCAAGTGAATAAAGGATCAGCAGAATCAGAGCGACTGTGGCGAGCACAAAATATGCATTTGTGATCGATCTGCGAATGCCCAGCCTGTCCTCTTTGCCCGCCGCCGCCGATATATCATTGATAATTCCATTGCCGATGCCTAGGTCAGCAAACGAAAGGAATAGCGTCAAGGAGGCTATGGCTGTCCACGCGCCAAATTGTTCAAGGCCCAAATGATTCAAAAGGATTGGTATGAGGAGTAGATTGGCTCCGATTGCGGTTCCTCGAGCAATCATGCTCGAGAGAGCGCTCAACGACACTCTTCGAGCTCGTTCTTGTACCCGTCCCGTCACCGAATTGGTGTCAAAACTTCTCAGTCGGATGACGCGCTTTGCCTGATGAAATGCATTGAACACTCGCTTCGCAAGTGCAGGAGCGAATTGTGACTGTGTTGGCATTGGTTCACATTAGAGCGTAGCAGGCGGATTCTCAAACCGAAGCTCACGTATTTTTCTTGCAGGAGAGCCAGCATAAATCGAGTTTGGCTCCACATCGCCCACCACGACGCTGCCTGCCCCGATCACAGCGTTGTCACCAATCCTAACACCTTTGCAAACGATGCTTCTTGTTCCTATGAATACGTTGTTTCCCACGATGACTTCAGACACGTTCTGAGGACTAACCTGAGCAAAACGGCGATCCAACGTATCGGGCGGGTGAAAATCAGTGTCGAAAATCATTACATCTGCTCCCATTAGGCAGCCTTCGCCGATTTGGATACCCTTGTGTGCGCAAAGTACCGTGCCGCTCAACCCGCTGTTGCGGCCAATTTCGATGACTGCGCCCTCAGCCAACGTTCTCAGTATTACAGGAGATCTCACGCCTAGAGCAGTTGCGGAAGAGTGAGAGGTCAATACGCAGCCGTCTTTGATAATGATTCTTGAATTGCGTGCTTGGGATACTACGGGAAACCCATGAAAGCGCACATTCTTGCCTATCTCAAATCCCTGTCTAGGGAGTAGCAGCTTTGCAAGCGCGTCCGCAATCCTGAGGCGAATCTTGATGAAGATCATTGAGGGGGCCGAGTCGGTCTTAGTACGCCGAACCTTGGATAAATCCGGCCATTAACGTGCGCAGCAAGATCTTTAAGTCCAGCCACAAGCTCCAATTATTAATGTACCACAGATCATACTCCACGCGCTTCTGCATCAGCTCGAGCGTGCGGGTTTCTCCGCGGTAACCATTAACCTGGGCCCAGCCGGTGATGCCGGGCTTCACATGGTGGCGGAAGGCGTAGTTGCCGATGATCTGCTCATATTCGGTGTTGTGGGCGGCCGCGTGCGGGCGGGGGCCGACCAGCGACATGTCGCCCTTGAGCACGTTGAAGAGCTGCGGCAGCTCGTCGATCGAGGTCTTGCGCAGCCATTTGCCGATTGCAGTCACGCGCGGGTCGTTCTTTTGCGCCTGCACGATTTTCGGGCCGTCCTCGAGCACGCGCATGGTGCGGAACTTGAAGATCTTGAAGGCGCGGCCATTGAAGCCGTTGCGGGTCTGGCGGAAGAACACCGGCCCCTTCGAGGTCGCCTTGATCAGCACGGCGGTCACCAGCATCACGGGGGCGAACACGATCAGCGCCAGGCTTGTGCCGGCAAGGTCGAGCGTGCGCTTGAGCGCGCGTTCGTTCCAGGACAGCGGCGCGCGGCGCAGCTCCGCGGTGAAGGTGTTGCCGGTGCTTTGCAGCGGATAGCGCAGGAAGCGCGCGGCGTGGGAATCGGGCACCAGATGCACGGGAACGGGCAGGATCTTCAGCGCGTCCAGGATGCTGTCGATGGCGTGCTGCCGGCTCCAGCTCATCAGCAGGAAGATGTGCTCGACCCGGTTCTCGCGCGCATAGGCGATCAGCTCGTCAAAGCGCGGTGCGATCGCCGACAGCAGCAGCGGCGAGGCAAGGTCGGTGGAGCGGATCTCCATGATCCGCATCAGGCGATAGCCGTGATGGGCAAGATCCATCATGGTGTTGGAGGCGGCCGGCAGCCCGAATTCGGCGATCATGACCGCGCGGCTGTTGGCGAACGCGCCGGTCGCAAGCGCCCTGGCGGTCCAGCGCCCGGCCGCTAGCTTCCAGGCCAGCAGCACGGCCAGCCCGACCAGGTAGAACGAGATCGTGGTGCCGCGGGAAAAGTCTTCGCTGACCTTCATGGTGAAGGCGATCGCCAGCAGCGCGCCGAACAGCCCGGTCCACGTCGTCAGCGTGATGCGGAACGCGCGCGGCAGGTTGGTGATGTTCTTCAGGCGGTAGCCGTGCTGGACCGTGGTCAGCAGGATGAAGTTGATTGCAACCACGACGCTCGCCGCGGCGTAGACATTCGCCTTGCCGAGCGCCGATTGCGTGTAGAGGTGATAGGCGACCGCGCAGCCGAGCCCGCTCAGCACCACCAGCACGGCGTCGCAGACCATCACCAGTCGCTCCACAACCAGTGGGCGAAGAAAGTTCCATGCCAAACCCTGGGGCGCCGGCGAAATTGGCTCCACCACGCGGATTTCCGCAGCCGAATCAGGGACGGAAGCCGGTCGAGCCGATAAAAGTGTCATCGCGCTAATGCTCACTTACGAACAATTCACTATCCGAATACACCGTGCTATCGGGCAGAATCGCAATTAAAACAAGGCGAAGAAAAAAGTAACCTTACCCCAATGGGTTGATAGTAGCGCATCTTTGCCCCTGCCCAATATGTTAAATGTCACAGTTCGTTAGGAAGCTCTCAAGGAAGCTCTCAGTGACTCAGACCCGGTCCCGGCGGCGATCCAGGAGAAGGTTCAGCCGGTATGTGGCGATCGGCCTTGCGACCGTTGCCCTGCTGGGCTTGGCCTTTATCACGCTGCGCCCAGATTCGGTGCCGCCGCGGCGGGCATCGAACCCCGCGGCCGCGGCAAGTCTGCTCCTCGACGGACCCTACGCGGCGCGCTTTGCCGGCGAATTGATCGCGCTCAAGCAGGGCTTTTTCACTTCCCAGATCGCGTTGCGCCCGCACCCTGATGACCCGAACTTCGTCGAGACGATCGCACGCGAGCATGCCATTGGCGTGACAAGCGGCCAAAAGTTTCTGTTGGCTGCTTGGCGCGGCGTGCCCGTAACGGCGTTCGCCGCAAGCTTCCTCGACACATCGATTGCGCTTTTTACCCTGGAAAGCTCCGGGTTGCGCCGGCCGCCCGACCTGGTCGGCAAGCGCGTCGGTTATCGCAGGACCAGCGAAGGAGACGTAATCTTCGATGCGATGATGGCGCAGCTCGGCCTGCCGCGCAGTCAAGTGACAAAGGTGGTCGATCGCGACAGCTTCGATGCGCTCCGGGCCGGCGAGGTCGACGCCATCATCGCCGCCATCGATGACCGGCCAACTCCGTCCGGTACGGGCCACGCCCGGCTGAATGTGATCAAGCCGCAGGACTACGGCATTCATGTCCCAGGGCTGGTCTATTTCGCCAGCAACGATCTTATTCATGACCGTCCATCCGTGATCACCGACGTGCTCCAAGGTCTTATCCGCGGCTGGCAGTTCGCCTATGGCGATTATGCACGAAGCGTGCCTGTTCTCGCCAGTTTTGCTCCCGAAAGGCTCAGCCCGGATCGCCTGAAAGCCGAGTTGCAGCAGCAGCGGAGCCTCATCTTGCCAACCGGTGGCCGCATCGCCGACTACGACGAAAGCCGCTGGAGGACGCTTCGGGACATCCTGATGTTCGCGAAGCTGGGTGAGGAGGAGGTGCCGCTCGCCCAGGTAGTCAACTATCAGTTTCTCCGGGACGTTTATCGTCGCTCGCCCGATCTTGGCTCGCCCGGCGCCTGGAGCGGAGACAACTAGGGCCAAGAAGCCACAGTTCTGCGCCATATCGCTTCGAACATAAATTCGGTGCGTCGGATCGGTTGCGTTCCTCCCCTGGGCCTTGGTAGTCTGTTTCGTCTATTTCACGGCGATTTCTGGGGTGATTGACGAAGCACAGTGCCGCCGAAGCAGTTCTCGCAGGGCTGAGTGGCTTCGCTGATGAGTTCGTTGGGGCAAAGGAGCTTTACAAATGTTCAAGACGTTTGCGCAGGTCGGGCTTTTGGCGTTGGCCACTTCTCTGTGTGCAGCGAGCGGCGCAAGTGCCGGCATGCAGATGCCTGCAAGCGCGGCTTTGCTCACGGGTGCCGCCCAGGTAACGCCGATCACCTTTTGGGCACAACCCTATCCATACCGTTATGTGCCGTCGCGTCACTGTCCGCTCGTTCGGGTAGAGACTCCGTACGGCTGGTATTTGGATCGCGTCTGCGCCCCCGAGGGTCCCATCCTCCGACGTGCGTACTGATCCGCTGGACTAAATAATGTTTTATCGAACAAGCAGCCGTGCGGCTCGCGCGGCTGCTTGTCTATTTTGTCGCCAATGGCCTGCTTTGAGTTTGTGCACCCTGCTGCAGTTCACCATTAATATCCTCGCCGTGTTAGGCGGGCTGCTCGATGGTGAAGATTGTGTTAGCGAGTGAGAACGCGCACGAGTCTTGCTTGACGCATCAGCGCGCCGCGTGAATGGGCTGTACTGTCGGTTTTTCCGCATAGGTGTGACCGAAGAGGGGATGTATGACAGGGGCTTCTACCTACGATCTTTCGGGCAAGCGGGTCTTCGTCGCGGGTCATCGCGGCATGGTCGGTTCAGCCATTGTGCGGCGTCTTGCTTCCGAAAATTGCACGGTGCTTGTTGCCGATCGTCGCGAGCTGGATCTGACGAAGGAAGAGCCGACGCTGCGATGGCTGGAATCCAACCGTCCGGACGCGGTGGTGCACGCTGCTGCAAAAGTCGGAGGCATTGCTGCGAACAGCAGCTTTCCTGTCGACTTTCTCTGCGAAAATCTAGCGATCGAACTCAATGTGATCCGCGCAAGTCACGCCATCGGCGTTCAGCGCCTGTTGTTTCTGGGCTCGTCTTGCATCTATCCCAAGCATGCCAAGCAGCCGATTGCGGAGCGTGAATTATTGACTGGGCCGCTTGAGCCGACAAACGAATGGTACGCCATCGCGAAGATCGCGGGTCTCAAGATGTGCCAGGCCTATCGTCGCCAATATGGGGACGATTACATTTCGGTGATGCCCACCAACTTGTACGGCCGTGGCGATAACTACCACCCCGATCACAGTCACGTACCGGCCGCGCTGATCCGCCGCTTCCATGAAGCAAAGCTCGCGCAAGCACCGAGCGTGAGTGTCTGGGGCACGGGCACGCCGCTTCGCGAGTTTCTCAACGTCGAAGACTTCGCCGACGCGTGTATCTTCCTTCTGAAGAACTATTCAAGCGACCAGCCGATCAATGTCGGTAGCGGCGACGAATTATCGATTGGCGATTTTGCGGCAACGGTTGCAGACGTGGTGGGCTATCGGGGCAAGCTGGTCTTCGATACGTCCAAGCCGGACGGTACGCCGCGTAAGCTGCTCGATAGCTCGCGGGTGCGGGCGCTTGGTTGGCAGCCAAATACTTCTTTGCGCGCCGGTCTCGCTGCTGCGTATGCGGATTTTCTAAAAGGCTACGGTCGTCATTTGGAGGTTAGCGCCACCAGCTGAGCCAGCTATTCTGCTGCAATAGTTTAATCTCTGAAAAACTTACTTGGATTGCGCCTTTATGCGGGTTCTTTTGGTCGGCATCAATTATGCCCCCGATCTGATCGGAGTGGCAAAATACAATAGCGAGCTCTGCGAAAGCCTCGTCACCGAAGGTCACGAGGTCAGGGTGATCACGGCTCCGCCGTATTATCCCGCCTGGAAGATTCCGCACCGCTTCAGTAGTTCTTACTTCAGAACGAGGCATATCGATGGCGTTCGGGTCACGCGTACGCCGATCTATGTGCCCGAACATCCGTCAGGGGCGAAGCGACTTATCCATCATGCCTCCTTCGCACTCTCGAGCGCAGTGCCGGCCCTCGCGAATGCGCTCTCCTGGCGACCAGACGTCATGATCGCGGTAGCCCCGTCTCTGATGTCCGCTGCCTTCGTCTCGTTCGTTGCTCGTCGCGTCGGCGCGAAATCGTGGCTCCACATTCAGGATTTCGAGGTCGATGCAGCGTTCGATCTTGGTCTGCTGCGCAATGGTTCCTTGCGCAAATGGATGCTTAGAACTGAAGCAGCGATCCTCAAATCCTTCGATCATGTTTCGACTATCTCTCAGCCGATGATGGATCGCCTGATCCTCAAAGGCGTGGACTTCGATAAAGCAGTTGAGGTCAGAAATTGGATTGATACCCGGGCGATCTGCCCCGCCTCGCGGATGACGAAATATCGCGAGCAGCTCAAGCTTGGCGAGACCGACATCGTTGCGCTCTACTCCGGAACGATGTCGAGAAAGCAAGGGCTTGAATTCGTGATCGAGGCCGCGATCGGGTTGGAGCAAAGCCATCCACATATTCGGTTTATTCTTGCCGGCGACGGACCAGATAAGACGAGGCTCGAGCAATTGGCCGCCGGGCATTCCAACATCCACTTTTTCGGGCTTCAGCCCAAGGAAAGCTTCAACGAGTTGTTGGCAACTGCCGATTTCCACCTGATTCCGCAGAAGGCGGAGGCGGCCGATCTGGTGTTGCCTTCCAAGCTTGGCGCGATCTTTGCGTCCGCTCGGCCAGTCATCGCCATGGCCGAAGAGGGTACGGGGCTTGCGGCGGAAGTCATCGGCGCGGGCCTTGTGACTCCACCTGGAGATTCGTCCGCTCTTCAAGCCGCAATTTGCCAGCTTAGTGAGGCATCCGCCCTCCGCGAACATTACGGGGAGGAAGGAAGAAAGCGAGCCCTTGATCGGTGGGACCGACAAACAATTGTTCGTCGGTGGTCGGAAGTCATGGCGGACGAGCGCAAGTCGACAGGGGCGATGGGAATCGGACCGACAAGCGCTAACGACAACATTGGACTTCCAGTGGAGGATGCGGTTCGGTTGCCCTGAGGCGTCTGGCCTCGACTGCGGAGAAATGACGTCTGCTGACGAACAAGAGCAGCCAAAGGTGAGCGTCGCGATGAGCGCTTACCTCCGGCCCGCTCGCGGTGACGGCTGATCTAACTCAGGATCACTCGTGACGCGGAAAGTATCTGAATCCGTGCTGCTTGATCAGTTCGTCGCGCTTTGCCGATTCGAGGTCTTCCTTCATCATTTCCTGAACCAGAGACTCGAAGGAGGTCGTTGGCTCCCATCCGAGTTTCTGCTTCGCTTTCGCGGGATCTCCCAAGAGAGTTGCGACCTCTGTGGGCCGGAAATAGCGAGGGTCGACCGAGACGATACATTTGCCGGTAGAGACGTCATAGCCCTTCTCATCGACGTCGCTGCCTTCCCAGCGAATCCTTATTCCGACTTCGCTGGCCGCAATATTAACGAAGTCTCTCACGGAATGCTGCACACCAGTGGCGATGACGAAATCCTCCGGCTTCTCCTGCTGCAGCATCAACCACTGCATCTCGACGTAGTCGCGGGCGTGGCCCCAGTCGCGCAGCGCGTCGAGATTGCCCAAATACAGGCGCTCCTGAAGACCTAAATGGATTCGCGCGAGTGCTCGCGTGATCTTTCGGGTAACGAAGGTCTCACCGCGAACAGGAGACTCGTGATTGAACAGGATGCCGTTGCAAGCATACATGCCGTACGCTTCGCGATAGTTCACCGTGATCCAATAGGCGTAGAGCTTGGCGACTGCGTAAGGAGAGCGCGGATAAAAAGGAGTGGTCTCCTTCTGCGGAATTTCCTGAACCAGTCCGTATAGTTCGGAAGTCGATGCCTGGTAAAAGCGGGCCGTCTTCTCGAGCCCCACGATGCGCATGGCTTCGAGAATCCGCAGCGTCCCCAGCCCATCGGAATTCGCAGTGTATTCGGGTTCCTCGAACGACACGGCCACATGGCTCTGCGCAGCCAGATTGTAAATTTCGTCAGGCTGTACCTGGGCAACTATCCGGATGAGGCTGGAGGAGTCCGTCAGATCGCCGTAGTGCAGCCGGAACGGCGGATCGGGCTCGTGTGGATCGAGATAAAGATGATCGATGCGATCGGTATTGAAGAGGGAGGTCCGGCGCTTGATGCCATGGACTTCATAGCCCTTCCCTAGAAGCAGCTCGGCCAGGTAGGCCCCGTCCTGGCCCGTAACACCGGTAATTAATGCGCGCTTTTTGGTCATGCAAATTCTCACAGACTGGATGCGTGTTCTTACCCAATAGCCTGTCCCGTTGCTACCCGCGGCAGAGTATTTTTGAGCTGATTGGGCGCTATTATTAACGAGCCAGCCGTATCAACTTCGGAGGGCCGGCTAAGGGCCTAATACCCCAAGCTCTCGGGATGACTGAATTCCCGAACGTGGCAGAATTCGAACCGCAGGCGAGCAGCTAAGATCTCGCAAGACCGCGCATCCAGAGTTGAGGGTTCAGACCCGATTGCGTGCGCAGGAAGACGTATTGATCCGAGGCTTCGTTGAGCTGGACGACCGCCCCGCTCAGATTGTCGAGAACGAAACTGACTCTTCCTTCTCGTACGAGCAAAATGAGGTGATGCTCTCCTGTGTTGCGAATAACAACTTCTGCCAAAAGGAGAGACGAGGTTGGCCAGCCCGCTTGGAGCAGCAAATGGCGTTTTGTAACGGCATAATCGCCACAGTTTCCATCATAGGGAAAGATCTGCCATTCATAGTCATTCCGGCTTACCAACAGACTCTCGGGCGCGATGCTAGAATTGACAATTGAATTGATTTGATTGAGCTCGCGCCAGCGCTGCCCTCGGAAGCGGAAGCCTGTTATCCGACGGTCCTGCTGTTCCTGGCAATCTTCAGGGTACTTTGTACAGAACAGCGTGAACGAAAGCGGAGGGACGACCTCCTGTGTGTCGAAATTGGAGTAGGCGGGCCGGCTGCTAACACAACACGCCAGCACCAGCATGCGTGCAGCATGTCGGATCATCGCATCGGCCTCATGATGGGCTGGACGATCCTTGTATATTGCGACGCAATAATGAAAACGCGATATCAAATGTGAGGCAGTCGATGCCTCAATCTGCGCCGTTATGGGCCACTTGCAGATATCGCGCGAGCGGTGTGGGTTTCGAGGCAACGTATTTCGCTTTCGGAGCGACGTGCAGCAAGATCAAACGCCCACCCTCAAAGAGGATGGGCGCGTGGTGACTTACGACAGGATGACGTCCTACTTCTTCTCGGCGCTGGCTTCCTTAGCTGGAGGCGGCTTCATGCCGACGGTCAACTGGCGGATTTTTAAAGCGCCGCCTTCACGTATGTCGATGCCGCCCCAGAACACTGTGACCTGGGTGGCGTCGCCGCTCTTAGGGTCCTTACCGAAGATGTCGGTCTCGCCGTTGGCAACGACCAGATCGTTGTTGATGACCGACATGTTGCCGACTCTGATCTCTATATGATCGGTGCCGTTCTTGAAGTTGTTTTCGTATACGGTCTTAAGATCGGAAAACACACCGCCCGGGTTGATCTGGACCCCGTCCTTTGTATAGAGCGCAGCGACACAGCCCGCGTCTTTCTTGGCGACGCAGTCGGTGTAGGCGACGGCTAATTTTTCGGCCTCCTGCTTGACCTCATCGGCGAGTGCCGGTGCAGAGATGAAAGCGGAAGAACACAATGCCAAGAGCAATGAACGTCGCTTCATAACAACTTCCCCTCTGGTTGTGATGCACAATTGCATCGCGACGTCCTCCTGACGTAGGACGTCGCGTTGCATTTGTTCCGAGGGGCATTCTTTCGTTAGGCTGTAATACTACCGGCTTGCGAGTATATGCCACTTTGCACGGCTTGGCGCGCGCCAACTTTGATCATCGACGACGGAGGCGGCATTCCTTCGAGAATGCGGCGAATGCGGTCGGGAAAGACAGGCAAGTTGACGCATTTGACAGATGAAAGTGTCTTGCTCGACGCCACGATGGCCTACTTGTTCATCATGGTTAGGACGAACGACAAGCTCGCTACGGCCCAAGGCGCCTAAATTGCCGTTCAACGGCGAGGGCCGGCCTCAGGCAGGAAGCCCACCCGTAAATTTCCCAAGTGTCGGTAATAACGCTCGCTGGTTAACTGGTGCGGATCGAGCGCCGCATCATGAAAACACCGAAGCCAAAGCAATGGGCCGAGCAGGAGGTCCGACGGTTGGTCAGGCTGGCCCGGCAGGGAGTTGGCACATCGAGGATAGCCGCCGATCTCGGTCGCCACGCCGGATCGGTGAGGCGCATGGCGCGAACGTTGGGACTGCTGTTGAAGAAGTAGTCCCCGAGCGATCTTGAGCGCAGCGCGGCTAACCTACAGCCCAAAGCCTCGGCCAATCTACCGCGCAAGCTTGAGCACGGCGTCGGTATTGCGGCCATAGAAGAACGCTCGATCAAGCTGCGAAAAGATGCCCATTCCAAATAGCGCGATGGCAATGCCTCTAAACATGGTTGTGGACCGGCTTGAACGATGGAGCGAAAGTTCAAAACGGCCCCAGGTACTCATTAAGAGGCTGGCTGCCTGATGTGCGGTTTACCGCCAACATCGGCCGAAGAGCGGATGGGCTCCGAGGTCGCCGATGGGCCCACGAGCGGACGTAGCTTGCCCGCTATTCAATCACCTCGTCGGCGCGCGCGAGAAGATGGGGCGGGATGGTAAGGCCGATTATCTTTGCAGTTCTCAGATTGATCGCCAACTCGAACCTAGTAGGCTGCTCGACGGGTAGATCGGCGGGTGCAGCGCCGTTCAGAATTTTTCCTGCATAAACGCCAAGCTGGTAGGAAACATCGGTGATGCGCGGTGAATAACTCATAAGTCCCCCATATTTTACGAAAAGAGACCACTCGTAGATCGCAGGAATCCGACCTTGCTCGGACAGCGCGGCAAGTCTTTCTCGCCGCGCGATGTAGAATGCGTCTGGGCTAACGAGAAGTGCAACATGCTGCTGGTCTGTGATCTCCTTGAAGGCAGCAGCAATTTGCTCGTCTGTGCTGGCCTTCAGAATGTGAATCGCCCGCGCGAGCGACTTAGCGGCAGCCTCAGCGTCTGAGGCGACCACATTTGCGTTAGGGTTTGTCGGATTGATCAGCACGGCGATCGAACCGCCTCCCGGCGTCAACTCGGCCAAGAGCTCAAGTCGCTTGGCCGTAAGCTGTGGAGTGTACATGCTCACACCGGTGGCGTTGCCTCCGGGCCTGTTCAAACTGGAAACGACGCCAAGGGATACAGGGTCCATGGCAATTGCAAACACGATGGGGATTGTCTTTGTTGCGGAAGTTGTCGCCAAGACTCCATTGGTGCCAGTGGCGGCGACAATTACCTGAACACGGCCTTGGACGAGGTTAGCTATCAGCTCCGGAAACCGATCATACTTTCCCTCGGCGAAGCGGTACTCGATTGCGACGTTCTGATTCTCAACAAAACCCTTGGCGCGCAGCCCGCCGCGAAAAGCGACGAGCAGTTCCTTGCTTTTCTCGGCGGAATCGAAGCCAAGGTAGCCTACTATCGGAAGCGGGCTCTTCTGGGCGTATACCGCACACGGCGACATCGCTACTGCAATCATGAAAAGCGCAATGAGCTCCCGTCGCCTCATTTGGGCCTCGAAGATAGTGAGCCGGTTAAATGTTATCAGGTGTTAGTTGTGGCAGCCGGTGCACATCGTCGCACCCAATGCAAATGCTGCATCGCAAATGCGGTGCAGGACCGATCGGCTTTGGGTCATTCGCCTCAATTTGCCAGCGTGTTCTCGAGGTCCGCTCTGGCCCCGACGGCCGACGTGCGGGACACGATGGCGATCTTCGCCTTCGGGCCAACAAGCGACATTCACAAATAGCACGCGGTTCGCGAGCAGAGCGCGAATGCAGCCGGCCTACTTAATTAAGATGGCGCAGGTATCAGGCCGTGACATTTCATGATCTCGCCCATCCGGGCAGGATCAGGAGGCGCAGGGCCGCCGATGGCTATGGCCATTTCTCGGAAGAATTCCGGCCCGAGAACGCCTGGCGTGAGAACGCAAAGCATTTTCGCAATCGCCTGCGTCTCGTTGACGAACCCGTGGACAACACCGCGCGGGATGAAGAGATCGTCTCGGGGCTTGATCTCGATGCGCTTGCCGGCGACCGTCCAGGTGATGACGCCCTCAAGACCATAGATCGTTTCTTCCCAGTCACGGTGATGGTGCGGGACCGGCATACGGGAGTTGGGCGGGATCACCACCTCAAACATATCAAGCGCCCCGCTGGTATCATACTTGGTGCGCAGAAACCGCAATTGCATTTCGCCAACCTTGATAAGTTCAGCCATTGTCGTGCCTTCCGTGACGCCATAGAAAAGATCGCGGGACGGCTCAGCCCATCCGCACCGAAGTATCAGCAGAAAGCCTATGGTCGGACCTTGGGCATGTCTATTGGGCAATGATGTCTGGCATGGGTCAAAATGCGAAGAACTCAACGCGAGCAAATCTGGTCCGCCATGCCTCACTGAGCGGACCTCAACCGGTGCGCTGCTACTTCGCCGATGGCCCAGCAGCGGTCAATTGGCCGAGTCGACCCAAGCCGTCCTGACAGGCTGGGCCAAAGAAGCGGCTGCACTGGCCTTTAGTTGAACTGTTGTCGTTTTTGAACCTTCGCTCGAATTGCCGGACTCACGTCAGTAGACGATGGGGATGAACTGTCCCATCACAGCGTCGAGCGATTTTGGCTACCGTCACTCATCAGCGGCAGTTGCAACGGACTTAGTTTCGGGGTTGCCAGCCTAAGCCGCACCAAGCCAGCGGATCGGCCGGTGAATATCGCGGAGGCAAAGAGATGTTTCCAGCGAAACTTGCGGCATCGTTGCTTGGCTCAGCGTTGCTGCTGACACCCGTACTGGCACGTGACGATGGCCGATACGACCACTCTCCGCTGAAGCCATGGTTCGAAAGCCTGCAGAGCGAATTTGGGAAGTGCTGTACCGATGCCGACGGATACATAGTGTCCGATGCGGATTGGGAGTCCACTCGTGGGCGTTACCGCGTCCTCATTGACGACGAATGGGTGATCGTACCTGACGGCGCGGTTATCACACAACCAAACCGTTTCGGCCGCACAATGGTCTGGAGGCACTACATAGACGGCCATCCGCGCGTCCGATGCTTCATGCCTGGCAGTATGACTTAATGCCCTTTAAAAGGTAGTCCGCTTCGGTCAAAGGCTGCCCTCTCCAGCCAGCATGGCCTTGGTCGGATCAGTTGCCCGAAGCGGACATCCCCGCGCTCCGGGCTGGGGTCAGCCACGGGCCATCAGCCGACATGCACCAGCGGGTTAAGCAATCCGCTGTAGCAGCGTCGATTGAACGTCGTTGCCCCACGAAGCAGCTGATTGTTTCACCCCGGCGTCATACCTTTGCTCTTGATCACCGATATGGCGTCCGGCGTTTTCAGGTAGTCGACGAGCGCCTTCGCGGCTGCGGCTTCCTTCGTGCCCGCACCGAGCGCGGCCGTGAATACGACATCCTGCTGCAAGTCAGCAGGGAACGGGCCAACCACATCGAGGCCCGGCACCGTCAAGACGTTCATCAGGAACAGCGCGAGTTCAGCCTCGCCCTTGGCGACCACAGCGACGACCTGTGCCGGCGTCGGCTGCGCTTTCATCTTGGCTTTCATCTGCTCGGTGATGCCGAGGCGCTCGAATACCTTCGCTATTGAATAGCCGGTTGCGCTTTCCGGAATTGAGGCGACCGATTCCGCATTGAGCAAGGCAGCTTTTAACGCGTCGGACGTGGAGATGTTGGGCTTCGGCGCACCGGCGCGAACCGCGACACCGAGGCCGACACGAGCTATGTCCAGCGTCGGCCCGGCTGCGAAATGTGATCGCGCGCCAGCGTCCCTCATCACCTCAACCGGCACGACACCGACATCAAACGGCTTGCCGGAGGTAGCTTCCTTGATCAGGTTCGGAGTGGTGCCGAAGAAGATATCAAGCTTGTGGCCCGAGGTTTGTTCGAACTTCGGCTTGAGACCCGCCCACACTGCTGTCATGGCGCCGCCGGCCAGAACCCTCAACTCAGCTGAGGTCGCAGCCGATGACAGCATCATCACGGCCAAGATGCCCCCTGCCGCGAAAGAAAACGTCCTCATGTGACTCCCACAAGTCAATATGAACTGAGCGTTGATCGCACGTCGACGCTACGCCATTCTAGGTTAAACGCCTAATGTCTCAGATGGGTCACAAGCAGTCCCCAACCGCATTCACACGGCGGGTCGGCTAAGGGCCCAGAAGCTGACCAACGCTGGCGATGCCTGTCTCACGCGAATACTTTGCGGCGGTGGCGAATGCTGGACGGGGAGCGTCCAGAGAGCTCCCGAAAGGCGGCGTTGAACCGGCGCACGCTGCCAAAGCCGGCCCGGTAGGCGATCTGGGCCAATCGATCATTTGTCTCGTCAATTAGGCGCTTCGCCCGCTGTACACGCCTGGTCTTTGCTACCTGCTGCAGGCTGGCCCCGACATACCGCTCGAACAGACGCGCGAGGTGGCGCGAGCTTACCCCGAGCCGATCGGCGAGTGCAGCAACCGAACCGTCGTCCAACGCGCCACCATCGATCAATTTCGAGGCGCGCGCGACTGTCGAGCGCGTGTGGTCCTGACTGCCGTGTAGAAACGGCCGTCACCGCGCGGATTCATGCCCGTAGCTGCGACGCCACCCACACACCGATCGAGCGGGCACGACGTTTTGGCGTCAAAGGGATCGGCCGAAACCGAGCGGCGTCACCGGCGCAGCGGTCCACTGAGGAAACGCTGATTCCTAATCTCGCGAAGGAGCAGCATGCGCTTGGTTTGTGCTGCGTTGAGCAGCCCCTCGAACAAGACCAGGACCTCGCGGGCCTGCACGTAGACTTCGGTGGTGATGGCGCGTTGGTCGAAGCCATAGGTCCTCAGCCGCGCCTCTATCTCGGACGCAGCGACGGGATCACACCGCCAGCTCAGGGCATTTTGTAGCGTGTAGGTCTCGGCCTCCGCTTCGAACTCGGGATCAATTCCGACCATGTCGATGCGCCGCAGCGCCGCCTCAACCGCCTTTTGGCGATAGGTCTCGAGTAATTTATGCCGCAACATGCGGTAGCGCTGGATATCCCAGGACAGTTCGGCGACGTCAATGGCGAGGAGCCATTCGATGGCGGAGCGCGGCGCGAGGTCGGTAAAAATCGCCTGCTGGAGCGCCTGGTAGTGTTCGAGCTGTTCGCCCGGCAGCAGCAGTGGCGGGGACGCCAAGGACTCAAACTCGACCGGCAGCGTCGTGACGGTGAGCTCGCGCGCGGTTTGGAACAGACCGTTCATCCGGCGGCCTCCGAATCCAGGTTTGCCGCAAGCGACGCGGCGCCGACGGCGACGTTGGCGGGATCGTGGACGGGGCTTGCCGCCCACAACTCCTGCGCCACCGGCAGCGGCGCGATCTGCAGGTTCGCCCACCACGCCCGTTCATTGCCGTGCTGATGCAGCTCCTGGTGATGCGCGCGGCACAGGGGGACAGTGAACTCATCGCTGACCTTGCGGCCGAGCGCCCGGGCTTGAGCGAATTTCAGATGATGGGCATCGCACGGGGTTTGCCGGCACACCAGGCAGGGCTGCCCCCTAACAAACAACAGGTGCGTCTTGCTGCGTTTGCGGGACGGCTCCTTGGGATAGGCGAGCCCGGCCTCGGGTAGCGCTGGCTGCAGCGCGGCCTCGGCGTCAGCAGCAGGCGCTGCTGGCAGGCTTGGCGTGCCATTCAGGTCGGCCGTCTGCTCGGCCTGAGCACGGCCAGCGTCCTCAAGCTTGGCCTGATAAGCTGCCTCGACGTGCCGGGCATCCGGCTCCTGCAGGCTGTTCTTGAGCGGGAGGCTCGCCATGGCCCAGCTGAGCAGATCGGTGCTGGCGGGCAGCGCTTCGAGCTGGCGCAATAGCTGCTCGCGGAGTGCGGCGGACTCGCCCGGCCGCAGCACCGGGGCACGGTTGAGAGCGCCCTTGCCGGGCGAGGCCTTGGGGTTAGGTGGTGCGGGGGGACCAGCGGCCGCATCCGGGGCGTCCAGATCATCCTCGCCGGCAATCCCGACCAGCGCGAACAGGGCGTAGCGTCGGGCGTAGGTGAGCGCCGCGCCCATGCGGTGCGGCGCCTCAATGTCCCGTGAGGCGCAGACCGGCCACTCCGAGGAGATCCACTCGCCGGAGGAATGGGCAAGCAGGGTGGTGAGATGGATGTGGCCGGTGACCTGTTCGACCCGGGTGCTCTGGATGGCGGCGATCTCCTGCTGGCTCAAGGTCTTGCGCACGATGTCGAGGCCGCTCGCCAGCGAGGCGTAACGAAAGCTGCGGTCGTCATCGCGCAGGAACGGCGAGCGGATCTGAGCGGTCAGGGTCTTTTCCGGGTTGGTCAGTTCGGCCTGGGCGCGGGCCAGCGCCGCCGCGATCGCCCCGATATGCTCACTGGCCTGGTGCATGGACGCGCTCCATCTCAACCGGATCAAAGCTGATCGCGCCGGCTTTGGAGCGTTTGGCGCGAAGTCCGTGGCCAAACGCTTCCTTGGCATCCTCGGGCAGCAGCTTCTTGAGCTCGGTCTTGGCCAGTTCGTGCTCGCCATGGGCATCGCGGGTGCGCAGATAGGTCGCCGCGCATGCGGCCCACAGATTGGACGCGCTCATGTCGACGACCTTGACGGCGGCGAGCCGCGGCCGTGGCGCCTCGATCCCAAACAGCAGCGGCGGCTCGCCGCTCTGCACGCAGCGCCAGAACTTCTTTTCCGCCGTCAGCAGCAGGTGTTGGTAGAGCGGATCGGCATGCACGGTGATCTCGACCCATTTGCCGCCGCCGGTGATGATCGAGAGCACGGCCGCGCGCGCCGCGACCACCCACATGTTGTGCTGCAGCTGAGCCATGTGCTTCTCGGCCGCTGCCTCTTCAGTAAAGGCCCAGGGCAACATGAACTTGGCCTCGAACACCGCGCCGGTTTCTGCGACGATGCCATCGAGGGTGGCCGCCATCCAGCTGTGGACGGGATGGCGAATCCGCTTCTGAATATCCGTAATAGTCACGCCCGACGCGCGCTGGTACCAGCTGCGGTTGAGGTCTTCGGTCACGCTGCCGAGCTGGACGATGAGGTTGTGCGCAAAATCTTGCGGCGCGATCTCGCCGCGCTTTTCGCGCCACAGCCGCGTGAGATCGTCCTGATCATTGCCCATGATGATGCGGGCATCCGAGCCGCCGACAAAGGCGCGCCGGTCAATAGGGTCGAACTTGACGATGCGATGTGGCGTCTCCGCGCCATCGGTTGCAATCAGGGTCACCGGTCTCTCCTTGGTTTGGCAAACGCGGCTTGCCGCCGCACCACCAAAACCCCCGCCACTGCGAGGGGAGAGACCGGGGCCAAGGGCCTGCCGGCCGGTTTAATGATTAACGCTCCTTTTGCGCGGGAATGCCAGTCCTTTCTGCAGCAATTTTGCTGATCTTTGGGCTGGAAAATCCTTGAGAAGTCAGGATGTTAGGGCCACCTTTCCAGGTGCCGCAACTAGCCCCCGGCCGAGGAGCTCGACATGTCGTCAATTCGACAAATCGAAGCCAATCGCGCCAATGCCAAGCGCAGCACGGGCCCGACAACGGCGGGCGGCAAGGCAAGGTCCAGCCGCAACGCGTTGCGCCATGGGCTCGCCAGGAGTTGCAAGCCGGACGAGCCGGAGGTCGCAACGCTGATGATTGCAGTTAGCGCGGGCCTCGGCTGTGACACTGGATCGGACACGGTAGCCGCCCTTGCGAATGCCAAGTGCGACCTATGGCGGGTGCGACGGGTCCGCCAGGCGCTGTTGGCCCATCTCTTAGATGGTCCGATCGACGCCATTGCACGACGGCTGAACGGCCTGGAACGCTACGAGCGTAGCGCGCTGGCCGCGCAGAAGCGCGCGCTTCACTCGCTCAAGGCACCGCGGGTGTAGAATTGCGATTGGCTTCGTTCTGGAGAAACTCTCGATCTTGTAGCTGCCCGGCGACCGGTCATGGAAAACCATAGCCATAACCCTCCCGGCCGACCGAAATGATGTTGAGTTCGATGTCATCGAACATCGGGTGATTGCCCGCCCATTTCAAGAATTGCGAGGTGCTGTCGACCTGGTCGTCATGCTTGCCGTGGGGAAACGCCAGCAGCTCCAACAGATAGTCGTCCAGCCAGGGCGCCTCTGCCGGCAGATGCACTTGTCCGGCCTCGATCCGGAAGGATTGTGCCGCCATACGGTCGGCCTTGCTGCCTTCGGGTTTGATGCCAATCGGGCGCGGCATGCCGGTTGGCGTATTGCGTTGCAGGTCCTGCAACATCGCAATGCCGGGCCCGGCGTCCTCCACCAAAACCGCGTCTGCGTGATATCGTATCGCCAGCGCGACCACGGCGCGCCGCAGGTCGGGATATTGATGCCGGCCGCGGTAGAGATCGACAAGGTAGTAGTCATTCTTGATCATGCGCCAGGTGGTGCAGACCGAGTAATCGTTGGCCTTTCCGGTCATCATGGCGGTGTCCCAGCTCTGCACGACATAGTCGGATGTCCCCGCCGGCGGCAACTGATCGAACCAGCGAAACCAGGCGCGCTTGATCAAATTGCCCTCGAGTGGCACCGGCCGTTGCTGGTATTGCGCCGAGAATTGCAGGCTGCCGATTTCGGCCTTGATCCGCTCCAGCACCGGCTTGCTTTCGCGCCGCGGGTGCAAGAGGTCGCCTGTGCGACGGCGGAAGAGGCGATCGTGACCGATGGCGATGTCGCTATCTTCGATGGCAATGGCCGGCAGATCGAGGTGATGCCAGCCGCCCGCTTGCAGCAGATGACCGGCGAGATCATCTTCGTGCAGGCGCTGCATCACCACGACGATGCGGCCGTCCTCCTTGTCGTTCAATCGCGAGACCAAGGTGCCGCCAAACCAATCGGTGACGCGGTTGCGCGCGGACTCCGACATCGCCTCCTCCGCCTTGAGCGGATCGTCGATGATGATGAGGTCCGCGCCTCGACCGGTTAGCGTGCCCCCGACCGTGGTTGCGTAGCGGCTGCCGCCCGCCGTGGTCACGAGTTCAGTGCCGGTATCCTTGGCCGGGCGCATGGCCGGAAACAGCTCCTGATACCAGCCCGACTCGATCACCATTCTGAACTGGCGGTGCAGCTCGGCGGACAGCTCGCTGGCGTAGCTGACCACGATAATGCGGCGGCTGGGGTCGTGGCCCAGCCACCAGGCGACGAACGCGACCGAAACCGACAGCGATTTGAGCGACCGCGGCGGCTGGTTGATGAGCAGCCGAGGGCAATCGCCGCCGTAAACGCGCATGAGCTGATGGGCAATGGCATCGATATGCCAGTTCGCCAGGTAGTCGCTGCCGGGAAAGACGGTCGCGAAGGCCCGATGGATGAAATACCGCACATCCGTTCGCAGCAATGCCGCCAACACCGGCATCATGTGGCGTCCTCCTCGTCGCGTTGGCTTGCAGTCGTCGCATCGGCGTCGGCCAAGACGTCTCGGCGATATGCCTCGAGGATGGCCTGATCTTCGGGCGGCAGGCTGGTCGCGGTCTCTTCCGCGGAGCCGACACTCATCGCCATCGCGAGGGAGAGGAATCTGTCGAGCGCCCTGACGTCGCCTTTGAGCGCCTTTTCCCGCAAGCGAAGCAATGCCGCCTTTTGCGTGGTGACGCGTCGTGATCTGCCGCCGTCGTTGACCGCGACCGGGGCCAATAGGACGGTTTTCAGGTCGGTGGTAAAATTCAGGCTGCCTTTCGGCCGACCACGCGGGTTGCCGGATTGCCCCGGCTCGAACCTGGTGTGCTGGGGCGGTTTGCCATAGCCAGAGCCCTTATCCGATTTTTTAGCCACTGGCGCGCTCCAGCTTCGCCGGGCTGGTTTGGCCGAACGGCACGCCGGTCTCGGCGTGCACTGCCGCCTTGCCGGTCAGATGCTGCCAGCGGCGGATCGTGACATCGACGTAGCTGGGGTCGATTTCGATCAGCCGTGCCCGGCGCCGGGTCCGTTCGGCGGCGATCAGTGTCGTGCCGGCGCCGCCGAACGGATCGAGCACGATGTCGTGCTCGTTGGTGCAATCGCGGATTGCATCGGCCACAAGCGCGACTGGCTTGACGGTCGGGTGCAGCGAGAGCTTGCCCTTGGCCGAATTTGTCCAGGTGTTTTGGCTGGGATAGCTCCACACGTTCGAGCGATTTCGACCGTTCCGGCCCAACTGCACGTTATTGACGTGTGGCGCGCGCCCCTTCTTGAACACGAAGACGAGTTCATGCGCCGACCGATACAGCGATCCCATGCCGGCGTTTGTCTTGGCCCAAACGCACACGTTCTTCATTTCCGTGTATATGGGAGTGGCGGCAGCCAGCAGCGGTCCGATCCCGCGCCAATCCATGCAAAGGAAATGAATGGCGCCATCCCTGGTGAAGCTGGCGAGCAGGGCAAAGCTCGTCGCTAAGAACGCCTCGAATTCAGTCGTCGACATCTCGCCGGATGCCATCGCAAACTCGGCATGGGTGATTCTCCCCTTGCCAGATACGTGGCCATCGATTCTCTGGTTGTACGGCGCATCCGCGAACGCCATGTCTGCCAACTCATCGTCCAGGAGCCGACGGTAACTTTCGTCATTTCTTGCATCGGCGCAGAGTATGCGATGCTCATCGCCGAGTGCCCAGAGATCGCCGGGCTTGGTGATTGGTGGCTCGGCATCGGGTGCGGGCAAGTCGTCCTCCCAATCTTCTGAATCGGACGCCGCGACGTCGAGTTCTCCCATCGAAAATCCGGTTAGTTGCAGGTCGATCTGTGGGTCGATGGTCAGGAGCTCACTCAATTCGAGACGCAGAGCCTCGACGTCCCAACTGGCCTCTTCAGTTACGCGGTTGAGCATAAGCCTCAGCATTCGCAGCTGAGCCTCGCTGTGATCGGTAATGGTGACGGCGAGGACATGATCCAGACCGATCTGCGCGGCCGCTGCAACGACCGCCCATCCCGCTATCACCCGTAGCATCGCGTCAACGAGAATGGGAAAAACTTGACCGTACTCCCCCAAGCTTGTCGCCAGCGTATCGATTTGTCGCTTGGGGTGACGACGGGTTTGGTTGCCGGGCGGCTGCTTGAGGTCGCCGATCCGAACGTGAACGGCTTTCAAATCGTGGCGAAGTGCATCGCCATTGGTTGGTCGGGTGTAGTTCTCCAAGAGAGCCTCCGTGTGCGATATGCCTATCGGCATATTGGCGGGAGGCGCGCAGAATGCACTTAGAAGGACGTGGCCCTGATCCCCGATTTGCGATCGCGGGTGCGATTTCGCCGCTTGATGGCAGCGGCCATCAGGCTGCAGACAGTTTGTTCGGTGATGTGAAGACAGCTCTGCAGGAATTGCAAGACGAAATGTCCGGCGGGCGTATTGACCTCGCCCTTATACTCCAAACCCCGGTAGGGATTGTGGGCGAAGGTGCCGCCGTAGCGCTCGACCAGCTCGCCGAGCGAAATTACGACGTGCAGCAGCATGGGCCGCGGGAGCGGGCCACCGGACTTTTTGCCGGTTTCGAGCGCTGTACGGGTCGCAAGCTCGAGTCGTTGCGCGATCCGCACGGTATCAGCGAACTGTCGCACCTCGTAGTCCCACGTGTTGGGCAGGTACCGAAAGATCCTGCTCTGTGAAGGCTCGTTCAGCATCGTAAGATCTTCGGCGAGACGATCGGCTGCATCGGCAACCATGAGGAGCTCAGCGTTGCCGGCCCGCCTGGCGCTGCGCACAAGCGCTCGTAGTCGATTTGGAAAAGAGTAGGCCACGCTCAGGCGACCTGCGGGTTCGGTCGGCGGATTCCCAGCGAGCCAATCGAATTCAACGTGCTGCGCGCAGGTGAGAAACTGGCGGACGGAGCGAGCGATATCATCCAGCGCCGCGTTAATTTGGGCTCGGCTTGGTTGCTTAGCTCGCCACCGCCTGTCATCCTTCAGGATGAGTTCGCGAAGCCAATCGAGCTCCTTGCGAATATCCGCCTCATGGCCGTCGTGGAAACGGCCAGGGAATATCCGCATCAAAGTGCCAAATAAGTCGTCGCTGTGCAGAAAACCGTCGGAGGCGCTGCCCGGCCCGTGCATTTGTCTCTCTCGCGCCATGCGCTTTACTGAGCCGACATGCCGGCGAAGAGCTGCGGCAATCTCCGCCGCGCCGTACCGCCGGCGGATCATCGCCGAAAGCTTCTTGCGTTCGAGGTCGCTCCATTCCTTCGGCTTCGAGATTTTCATCGCGTGATCTTCGGGCCGGCCCGAGACGGGCGACATTGGGAAATTTACGGGTGCCATCCTGAGTTGTGCCCGAAGACCGAGGAGAAAGTGGGATGCAAGCGTTGCGGACGCTTGCGGGGCTTCGTGTATGCATATTCGCGCACGACCGGTCCCATGCGAGCCAAGCCAAACGTTGCGGGCCTTCGCGGCCGCGGCGGTCGCAGCGAACCTACACGGGGTGGCGCATTTCTGGACCGCTCCCAGCTCCAGGTTTTTGCCGTCGACGGCAAACAACAGGCTCAGGGACAAGTTCGACCGACTCGCGGGCGGCGCTACACCGACGCGTGCAGTCGGCCCGCCATGAAGATGAGCGTGAACGGATCGAGATGGCGACCAGCACACCTGCGATTTGATTGCATCGGCGAAGCCCAAGTGCAGCGGGTTAGTCTTCACACCCTTTCAGGAGGGGCGGCGGCGAGTTTAATCGCCAGGACCTACGACCAACCCGCCCCTAGCGCGAACACACGTCCGTAATGCGGAAGCGCTGCAATCGACCCGTAGACCGCCAGGCGTGCGAACCAGCCAGCGCGTGGGCTCGGCGACAGCGCTGATCATCGAAGGCTCAAAGCTCTCCTGCACATCGGGGATGTTGTATGTTCTTACCTGCCAGTGCTTCTGCCGACCGCACCGGCGGTCCCGGTGCTTCGATACCAACCCCTCCAACCCCATGCGGCAGGCCGCCCGATATAGGTCAGGCCCGAGCCCGCCGCTCGACTAGCGCGCCCGAGCAGAGAGATCGCTCGCCGCGCCGATTAAATATTAATTGATAAAATGGAATTAAACAAATTAAATAATGGACGATATTTAAATTTGGATTAAGATGCGAATGCTTGGCGCCGGACGCACGCGTCAAGGACCTCCTTGGAAGCGGCCCCATCATCTTGCCCCTGCTCACGCCGTCCAAAGGATGTAGGGGCCGCTTCTTTGGCAAATTGGGAGGGGAATCATGCAGTTCCTGTCATTGGGTGATTTGTTTTTCATCTCCGCGGCAACGGGTACGCTCCTATTGGTCGAGGTCGGAGTTTTGATCATTGTGGGCGTGATCTGAGCCGGACGCCTTCCGGTCAATGCTCCCATCGTCGCGGGCGTGCGCCTGGTGCGTGCCTCGAGTGGGCGGACAACCATCGACGTCATGCCTGCGGTCGCGAATGATAACGCAGGCACCTGGCCTCTACTACCGTTTCCGGATCGCTGGTACGCCACCTGTTGATCTGTGATGCGGCTCGGTCCTGCGGTGCTTAGCACGTCGCAGGCACGAGCGTTTTTCCAAATTCGGTCATTGCGCGGCTGCCGCTTGCTGTCGTTGGTGGTGAAGGCCTGTGCCTGACGTGTATGCCACCAAGGCTAAGTTGTATGCTTGCCAAAGCGTATGCCGGTCGAGATCCGGGAAACACTTCAACACGAGTGGTTCAACGTCAGCGGCTTGATATGCATCTAGGCATTGAAGAATGACGCAGCTGACGTCGGCGATGCTGTGGTGTTGCATTTTCATTGCTCCCGGTTATGGACATCAGCTGGTTCGGGGCCGCGGTCTCTTGGTCTGTTGCCAGGACGACAGGTGCAGCCACAAGCTGAAGCGACCGCCAGCAGACATTGATCGATGGCCCGATCACCGTAGGCGGGGCGCCTCGCTCGCGCGCAGGGTTTGCGGCAAGCGCGACGCCCTTGTCAGAGGCGGTCGCGACCCGACGATGATGCGCGGACATTGAGCTCTGATGAACCGCCCGGTCCATTAGTTTGGTGGAGTTGTTGGAGTCGCCTGTCGAGTTCTTGTTTTTTGGCAACGATCCTCGCGGCGAGAATCTGATCGACATCCGTGTAGAGAGCCCACAACTCATCGAGGGACATCTGCTCAAATTGCGGTTGGTAATCACGAATGTCCACAGTCCGGCCCCCGGCTGGGGCGGGTAGCAGCGAAGTCAGTCTTGAAAGCCCGGACCCTTACGCTGATCAGATGATCGCGTTGCTGGCCGGGCCGACCGCGCTGCCCTCATAAACCGCCTTCCCAGCTCTAGTTTCGCGTGTCGCACCGACGATTCTGCGCTCGGCCTTGGCTACTCGGTCTCTAAGGGTCTCAAGTTCGGATACTTGAGACGCGAGTGCCTCACAATGTTGGTGCAGAGCGAAATGACAACCATCCAGTCGCGCACGAGCGTCCATTGCACGCCCCTCTATGGTACTGCCCCAGAAGACGTGGCCCGCAATTGGGACCACCGCGAGACTAGTCAAATTGACCCATCAGGTCTGTTCGCTTTCGCACATTCGCTGTATGCTTTCCCTCCGCGGATCGCCACGCGTCGAGTTGCTGCGAGGGGCAAGCAAGATATTGCTGCTGGCCTGCCGCTCGGGCCTCACGGTTTTCGAATTCGCAAAATGGACGACTTCCAGGCGACTGCCGCCGCAGACAAGGCCGGGCCTTGGATCTCGCGATCGCACAAAACACCGCCAGCCCGTCTACGGCCCCGGCACCGCCGCGATCTGCGCGCGTTAGCTTGGATCAGCCGGATGTAGTATCCCGCGCCAAGGAAAATCGGCAGATCGCGCGTTTCGGCCGATGACGACGATATCTCTGCTTGGCCTTGGCTACCTAATCTCGAAAGGTCCCGGGGTTCGACAGCTGGAAGCGAGCGCCGCGAAACGCTGGCGCGGGGAAGCGGAGGAGCGTGGATCTCAACACGGGGCTGTCTCCAGCGCGGGATATCGGCTCGCGCGGCTCTTTGCCATCGGGCGGTTGATCGTTTCGCAGGAGGTTAGTTTCAGGGCATCTGCTGAGCATTGCGAATACCGGCCGATCTGCGCGGCTTTCATGCGGTGGTTCTCCCTCTTTCTGGTAGCAGTACTTCGATTGCGTAAGGCGCGAGCCGGATGTCGGTCTCGCTCTCCGGCTGGTGATCCACGGGGTTTCTTCTCTCTTGAGAGAGCAAACTTGGCCGCTAGGCGTCTGAACAATGAACGCTTTGCGACTTGCATAGCTGCGCGAAGGCAGCCTTCGCCTCGTTAGTGCAAAAACAACATGCATTCCTTTGTCTTGCTTCTCGACTCACCAGTCTGCCTCTTTGCCGAGCGATGCGGGAAGACTCAGCCCTCAGCCGCTCTATTTCGAGCCGGAGCAGCGCTTAGGATTAGACAAGTGCGCGATTTTGGTCTTCTGCACGAAAATCCAATTAAATGGCAAGTGACGTCCGGCGATTCAGGAGCGCATCGCGTCGATAGCGTGGGCGATTAAAATGCCCACGCTCAAAATAACTAGAAAAATGAGCAACCAGGTACTCACGTCCACCTCCTGTCTTGGAAGTGAACCTTCCTGTTTATGCACAGTCAAAGGCATCACGTAGGGAACCGCAATTTCAGCGGCCGCTGAGGATTCATTGCCACACGGCGGGCTATCGTCGGAACGCCAGGAAAAGGAGTGTGCCGACGATGGCGGTCGCGAGAAGTGGAAACCAAATGTCCGGCACTTCAGGGACTCCGACTCACTGCGTCGGATTAAATGCGAGCTGCGCTCTTAATTCTTCTGGTTTTCACTATTCTCCACAGCTCAAACAGAAGGCCGCAACTCGCAACGAACATTTGCGGTATTATGTTCGTGGTTTGGCATCGTCAGTATTCGGAGCTTTTCGATCTCGCGTGTTCGTATAGCTAGCCGGCCTCACGTGCAGATCCATTTCTGGTCAGCAGTTTCAGGTTTAACGCATCTCGGTAGCATCAAGCGTAACGAGTGACATTCGTTGCCAACTTGCCGAGACGGAATATCGTCGCGTCGATCGGGCATTTTTGTTCCCGAACCACCAGTTAGCGGGAGTTGCCTGAAAACGGGTTCGATTTCCATGATTCGATGTTCGTCTTATGGAAATTCGAACTATCGTGCACCAGCCGCGCAGTTCTCCTATCCCAGCGCGCGAGCGATATCGTCGGGTCGATTTCCTGCGGCGGCCAGAGCGATCAGCCGCTGATGATCTTCCGGCGTCCACCTTCTCACCAGTGGGTAGCGTGACTGTTCCATCGCGCCAGCGGCCCCCAGCCTGTTGCACGCCTATGCCTGCCTATATAGTTCGCAGATTCGCGCCCAACAAGCGAGGTGGGCTGCTGGTCGGCGATCGGCCAGAATGAAAGTGCTGCTGCTGGTCGCGGAGCGAGGCGCGCCGGTGATGTTCGCCCGGCTAGGGTCATGTGCCTGTGAGGGGAAAGCGCCCTGGAGCGCAGGGGGGCTTCAGGAGCGCCCCAGGGCCGCCCACTCCATGCCGGCGACGGCGTAAGGCCGGCATGATCGCCTACGGCGTTGCCCAAGGCACCGCCTATCGAAATGCCACTGCCTTAATCGTCATGATGGTGGTGATGGTGGTGATGCTCATGCGAGCTGCCCCCGCCAGACCGCGCAATGGCGTTAGACGTCAGCGATGTTGATAGCAGGAGCGTCATCGCTGGAGGCGTCACGACGGCAAACCTACCGCAGGTCTTTAAGAACTCGCGGCGATCCTCGTCTTCTGTGGCGCTTGGCATGCTGAGCTCCGGTTGGTGGCGTGCGGATATTAAGCCGAACGAAATTTAAAGCAATTAAATAAATTAAGTTACTTTTATTATTTAAAGGCCGCGAGCCGGCCTCAGGTCAGGTGGGTGTGTCCGCTACCGGACAGACCGGCCGTTGGTTGTATGTTGCCGCCCGACGTCAAGAACTCGCGATTGAATACAAGGCCCTTGCTAAATCATCCGCTATTTCCACCGAACGAGCAATTTTGTTGAAGAGCGTCGCAAGGACCCTCACCGGATTAGCTAATCAATTGGACCGGCTTGCCTCTCTGACGAGAGACGAAGGCGTCACGTACGAGCCGCCGATGATCGCCCCGGGGCCGAGCCGGAAGACGGCCAACGTCTTTAGGATGTCCGCGTCGGCGACGATGCAGCCGAAAGCCACGCCTTCGAGCGCGCCAAGAAGATCGTCAGGAGCGATGGTGCACATTGGGAGACGCAAGACCTCAGACAAGAATTCGCAAGACAGCTCGGCAAAGCAGCAGATGGGGAGTGTCCACGTTGCGCTCAACATGGAACAGCCCGGGCAGTGCATCCGAAATTCAATACTCCTATTGTTCGCCCTACGCTCAGTTCCAGAATTAACTTGCAACACGAACATCAAGCTTAATTCCAGACCGTGATTGCTGCCGCGCGCTAGAGGACTAGGTTTGCGCACAGGGACATTGTCCTTGTCCGCTCCACCCCAGCGAAGTCGCCGCACCATTATATTCGGTGCAGCGACTTCGACGCTGGACAGTCGCGCGAGCTTCACTTGAGAGAGCAGCCGGACCACGAAACGCTTGATCTCATCGAGATGCGTCGCCGACTTACGGCGCTCCGGTCGAAACACTCGGACAATCTTTTAATTACTTCGCTGTTGAACCGCTTTTTCGTGAAAGTCGCATTTCTGCTGAAGCCAACAGACCTGGCGCACGAGCAATATCTCAAATCCGAATTCGAACGAACGTTGACAAAGGTCAAAGAGATTGCTGCACGGACGAAATCTGACTGAAGGCCGCACCAACGCGTGGCTCTGGACCCGATTGGCCGGGTATCCGCCACTGTTCTATCGGATCAGCCAGTAGCGGTTGTCGGCTTTGGGCACCGGTGTCTGAACAATAATCTCCGCATTCGTCTTCGTCCTCCCTTAAAAAATCGGGTGCTGCTGCTCCCGGGGCTTGTCGGCAATCTCTCGCACAGCCAAGCTCAGCTCCAGCTCTCTGAGCTGCTCAATCAGAAGTTCTACGATCTGGTCGTAGTCAGACGCCTTCAGCGAATGCACGCCTCGCAAGGCCAGTTGGTTCTGGAGGATCATCGCCATCATGGCTTTAACGCTCATGGGCCCTCTCGTCGGGAAACAAGATCGTCATAAAAACAATCAGAAGTAGACGTCAAAGCTTTCGGATGCGCAACGTCCGTAAGAGTACGGACAACGTAAGGCGGCAAATCCCTTTGGCGCCGCACAAACGGGAGAATGTGTCGCGTGTGCGCCTTCAGACTAATCCGTCGGCAAAGGAGGCGCCGGGCTGCTGGGACTCCACCGCATCAAGTGTAACGTTTTCGCAGGTAAGGCCAGGTAGGATGGAGCTTTACTCGCCGGCAGGCCAGCCATGAGATTGCTAATGACTTCGGATTGCAATGATGAACTAGCGGCTATCGCTCGAGCAATCGCAACCAAGCAGCTTTATATCGAAAGTCAAACCATCTTGATCCAGGTGCTCGAGCGTGACGGACACGACATGCTTGAGCAAAGAAAAGCTCTCGGTAAGGAACGATCAGACCTAGCAACACAGATCGCGCGACAATTTAGGCTGCTAGAGACAAGGTGCACATCGGGCGCAGATGATCTCGTTGCGGCTATAATGAAATGATAGAACGTCGAAAGCTGGAGCGCATCGATGTGGACGAGGTCGCCTACATTTCAGGCGACGGCGCCAGCTTACGCTGCCGCGTGGTCAACATGTCGGAAGAAGGGGCATCAGTTGAGCTTCCGTCGAAGCGGCACGTGGCCTCCACATTCAAACTAATGCTCGAGACAGATCGCATCATCCGAAGTTGCCGCCTAGTCTGGTCGAGTGGAAATCTTATCGGGGTCTCGTTCGAGGATGATCTTTAGGCGGAGAAGAGTCAGTTAGCTCTGCCCTACAATGGAATTCGCGGTTGTTTCGCTGGCATGGATGGGCGATGTCAAACAATAGACCGGAAAATCCGTTCGTGGTCCCCCGAGGAAGAAGCGCAACTTCTTGCGCTATTCGACAGTGGCATGACTGCACGCGGGATCGGCCAGTGGCTAGGCCGCACTCGCCTTGCGGTTTACAGTCGATTGCAACGCTTCCATAAGCAGCAGGGTCGAGTAAGCCGCACTAGCGGACGTGTCTTCGCGCGGCGGGCCGGTTAGTCATCCAAATGCCGCATGGATGTGATGTAGAGGCAACCGCCAACCAATTTGTCGAGCCCTCTGCGGGAGGCGAATACACGATCTGAAATAGCGCGGCATCTGCAAACAAAAAGGTCGCGCCCACCGGGCGCGATCTTTCTCGAAGTTCGCCAGAATTCGATCAGGAATTCATTGCTTCTCTTTGATAACGGTCGTGCTGCTGGTGCTGCTACCAACGGTGCCTTCGTCGCAGACTTTGGTCTGCTTGATGCGGTCTTCAGCTTCGACGCGGCTCTTAAAGGCCATCGGACCGATCTGCGTCACGACTTCCTTGTCCGCCGGGCGCGTGGTGGTAATCGTACAGTTGTGGCTAGGTCCTTGCACGACGTAGAACTCGTCAGCAAGTGCTGGAGCAGCCCATCCGACGATGAGCGCGCCAGCAAGAAGGGATGCTTTCATTGTCACCTCTCTGTTTAAGTACTGCCCAATAGAGGACGAACGGATAAACAGAAATCCACCGTGCTACTGGGCGCATGGTTAGATTACCGCTTCTCCGGTTCTGTAACTCACCCGAGATTTCGAGGTTCCACGAGTTCTGGTGCAAACACAGGTCAGCACCAGGTCGAATTTAGATGTGGAGCGCACACGGGTGCCTGATGCGAAATTCCAAGGTGAACAGGGCTACTCGGAACGCTGAACTTGCTCGCGCGTTGTGCGTCATCGAAAGACCTAAAGATTGAAAGACCTAAAGATTGAAGGAGCGCGTTATGGATCGCGAGCACGTGAAAGGCGTCGCCGATAAGGCCAAGGGCACGATTAAGGAAGGTGCTGGCAAGCTGAGTGGCGACAAGGACCTCCAAAGACAAGGTAGGGCCGACAAGGCCAAGGGCGCCGTGCACAACGCCGCCGGTGACGTTAAGGATGCCGCGCGGGATGCAGCAGACGCCATGAAGAAGTGACTTCCCTTATGTGGGGACTAACACTCGCCGCTTCTTCTGGGCGGCGGTTTTGTTTGCGCTATCGAGGAACCGCGCGCCTCTGTGCAGCGGCTTTATCTTCCTTTCCTACCTCTCGCATCACGACCTTGAGCACATGAGCAACGGCTCTTGCAGCGCCTTCGCCTCGTCCATGGGGCGGCGCACCTAACGCCGGTTAAGGGATTGGTTACCGGTCACTGTGACCATTTACATACAGTCGCATTATGCGGCAGCGCATTCTGAGAACAGTCTATTACTTCGACACGCCCGGTTGGCGGTCTCTTTCAGGAGACGCCCGAATGCTTAAGGGCTTCACGGTCTTCGTTGTTGCGCTGATCAGTACAGCGCAAGTGGATCAATACCTAACCCACGGTCGGTACACCGACGCGGCCATGGCTATGCTGCGGCAGATCGGTCGCGCGTTTGGATTTTAAATAGTTCTTTTGCGACGGAGACCCGTCATGGACGGCATCTCATGTGCCGATCTCCAAAGGGATGAACAACGCGCAATTGCGATATTGGGAGCCGGTCTTCCATTGAATGTGCAGCCCCCTTGCTCTCCTGGCGTGAGGTCGACTTGGGTCTGATCATAGGGTCTCATTTGACGGCTGCTGCACACAATTTGCGAAGAGATGCCGTTTTGAAGTTTTGAAGCGTGTTGCTGGGTAAGCGGTTCGGCGCCGGTCGATCACGACAGGGGGTGGGATGCCAAACGCAATCGAGCTGATTGTGGACGGTTACGTTCGCTTGAACAATCGGAGGGCTCTGGATGATCTCCGCACGCAGCGCCGGAAACTGGCCGTGGACCTAAAGGCACGTACAGGTTTTGATTTCCGGACGACCGTCCAGCAGATCGAGGAGGATATCGCCGTGATCGAGGCTGGGCTGGCGCGGTTGGATGGCGCGGCGGCGAGCTAAGCTGCCAAAGCAGTTCGCGGTTCAAGCCGCCCGATTAGCTTCTTTCTCGGTCCCGCGCATAACGATCTTGAGCACATCATCCGGCAACGGGTCATTGCAGCGCCTTCGCCTACTCCCATGTCGGCGTGGCATCCAGCCATCTGCTACAGGTCAACATCGTCTCGACGCGTTTTACTGGTGCTTAGTAAGGCAATAGTTCGGACGCTTTTGTCCCGGCCAGGCTGTGGAAATTCTTGCAATGACCTATGGCTGTACGGGTGACATGGCGCTCAGCCGAAGGTGTGTAAGACCACAGCATAGTGGTTGCAACAATGAGGAAGGCAACGGCCACGATTGCAGATGAGATCAGACGCTTCATGGGAAACCTCCGGTTTCCGATTGAAGGTTCGTCCGACAGTTCGATTAAAGGTTCAATGGAAAAGCCAAAATCTCGGCCCGTTCATGGAGTTCCGTTTGAGACGTAAGGGCGGCCCGCGTGCTAGGCGGCATGCCCACCCGCAATCGTGACTATCTCGCACCCTGCACCTTCGAAAAGCCCGATCCGAATGGTTCGGAAACACCCCGGCATCGGTGCGAAGTTGCCGACATAGCGGTTGACGACGCGGAACAGCGCGATAATGGCGGCTTGGTTGCTGGTGATCAAACGCGCAAACGAGAACACCCGCTCGCCACCTACTCGACGTCGATCATTCGCTCCTTGGTGATCCGCAGGCTGCGGACGTAATAGCCTTGTGCCTGAACGGCTGACTTGATTTCGTCGCTGACCTTGAGAACTCGTTTCCTGCTCTTCCGCCACTTATGTGCAGAGTAAAGCACGGGCACGGGAGAGCCTGAACTTAGAACGAGCAAGAAGCGCCTGTCATTGCGATAGACATCATACATTTCGCCCCCGCGATCATGTTGAAGTAAGCATGTCTGGTCGTCTCCACAGCTTAGTATCGCGAATGGCTGCGCGGGTTGTAAATCTGCAACGTCCGGGATTTCTTCAGCAACGTTCCAGATTGGGAACGAACTTGGTGCAAGCTCGGCAGCTTCCGCGTAGGCGGTTCATGAGCGCGAGCGCAATCCAGCCTCCTCGGTAGCATCAAGCTTAACGAGTGACATTCGTTGCCAACTTGCCGAGACGGAATATCGTCGCGTCGATCGGGCATTTTTGTTCCCGAACCATCAGTTGGCGGGGGTTGCCTGAAAACGGGTTCGATTTCCATGATTCGATATTCGTCGTATGGAAGTTCGAACTATCGTGCACCAGCCGCGCAGTTCTCCTATCGCGCCCGCTGGAAGCCGAGTACCGTCAGCTCATCGAGTTACGAAAGCGGGTCAGACAGGCCGAAGCTGCGGCCTCAAAGCGGTTTACGATCGCGACAAGGAAAAGAACTCGCCGCAACGAAGATGAGTCCGCTGGCAGGCATCTGCTCGATGCGCGCGGCGGAGTTCGTGGCGTGCAGCGCCAGGGTTGTAACCACTAAAGTCAGGTCGTCGAGAGTGGTCGAGATGCCTTGGTGGCGGTCGACGGATTAGAGGCCTGTGCGCTGTCGCCGAAAATCCGCCCTCCGGTTTTCATCTTGTGGCCTTGCTTTGGTCAAACCGGCGTTGGGGAGTGTGGACTTGCCCGATTTAATGCCCGGCCTCGGTCCGGATGACATCGGGTGCGATGGGGAACGCCGATGCATTCGCCGATTAAACCGATATATCCCGGCTCACAAATTCATAGTCCCGCGCTCTCACCGGAAGACGTCGAGCTTGTTGCGCGCGCGGATGAACGGCTCGTCCACGCCTATGATCAGATCGCACGTGCAGATGAACAGCTGGCGCGTGTCAATGAACAGCTTGCCAAGCTAGATCAGGATGGCACGCGCCATCCTTCTCAGCCGAAGAATTCCGCGAAATGGTTTCGACCACCTGACCGCGGGGCGAGCTCATCGCGCGGAAGGCCGGCACTGCGCGGCCTGATCGGTCTGCTGTTGGCAAGCGGCATCTGTTTAGCTGCTCTTGCTGCGCAGTCATCTTACGGCGATGCGGTCAGAGCAATGATGTATCGGTGGTCCGCGCATGCCGTTTCACCTTCGTCGTTGCCGCAAGAAAGAGCCGAGATCTCCTCGGCTCTGCCTACCACTCAGACGAGTGCAACCTATGTGGCACTTCAGCAACCGGGGCCGCTGACTACACCGCACGATGCGATCCAGGCAGCCGCTGGCCCCAGTTCGCCGGAGCTAGCGCTCCAGGGATTGTCGGGCGACCTTACGAACCCGCAGCAAGCGATCGAGCAGCTCAAGGCCAGCCAAGATCAAATCGTCCGCGACCTTGGCCAGCTCTCCGACCAGCTTACGGCGGTCCAGGCACAAATGGTGCGAGACAGAGCGGATGCCGGCGAACAGCTCAGAATGGTCCAAGAACGATTGGCCGGCATCACCACTAACGCTTCCGAGCAGATCCTACGCCCCAAGACGCCGGTGCCGTTGCCCAGGCCAGTTGCCGCCACGATCCGCAAACCTGTGCCAACCGTTCGGCGGGCGCAAGACAGGGGGCGGCCACACGCGCCGCTGCAGACCGACCAGGCCGTGCAGGACTAGGGATTAACTGTTTTCCAACGCGTCTGATCGTCTGATCGCTGCGAGACCTCGATGCGGAGGGGGGCAGAGGGCGCTGTTGCTTGCTCCGCAGCTGTCGCCATCGCGCGGCTTGCTGCCCATAGTTCACTCGCAACCGGGAGGGAGATAATCGTCCCAATGTGGGGGATGGCGACCGGCGCCTTTTGGCGCTCTCCTTCCCTGTTAGATTGGGGCGGGAGCGCGACTGGCGTTCCCATCACCGGAGCTCTCCGCGGACGCTCAGATGGCACGCTCCTTGCCAATCAGTCGGACCAGTGATTTTCGTTGCGAGGAGACGTCTAGCAATGGGACCAAAAATTCGAATCTTCAAAGGCCCAAAGCCCAATCTGGCACATGTTACCCGCAATCTGATGCAACTACTCGACGCGCTCGAGGATCTTGAGGAGCTGAGAGAGAAGGTCCGGCTAGCAGAAGCAACCCGAGTGTTACATTAAAGCGGCCACCTCCGTCAGACCTGCTGACTAATCTGCCAATGGCACCTTGAATCGGCAATAGTAGCTCGCGCGGTTTTGCGTTTTGCGTGCGACCAATCGAGGGCTCGCGTGCGGTCCAGCACTATGCGGCAGAACCAGCCATGGCGCAGAGGAACCGGGCTCGGGCATCATGGTTAACGGTTTGGCAAAGGAGATCGTCCAATGCCCCATGCCGCCCCTTTGGTGCTCGCCGCCATCGTCGCCAACTCAGCTCTTCTGGTCCTCGCGCCAGGAGGCCCCGCAAATTCTGGGTCGGCGGGTGCGGGCACGGGGACAAGCGCGAGCAGCGCCAACGCTGGTCCCTCGGCGCCTGCCGGAATGGGGACGAATGCGGGTAGCGCCGGCGCTGGTCCCTCA
Source organism: Bradyrhizobium sp. WSM1253 (assembly GCF_000244935.1). Classification (NCBI taxonomy): domain Bacteria; kingdom Pseudomonadati; phylum Pseudomonadota; class Alphaproteobacteria; order Hyphomicrobiales; family Nitrobacteraceae; genus Bradyrhizobium; species Bradyrhizobium sp. WSM1253. The sequence goes on along the minus strand of NZ_JH600073.1, from coordinate 2,766,088 downwards.
GCGCCTGCCGGAATGGGGACGAAAGACACCGCCACCGGCGCAAATCCGAGCACCAACAATCAATTGAACAATCCGAGCGTTGAACCCGCCACCCCGACAAAGTCGCGGACGGCCGCACAGGCCGCAAGAAATGCCGGGGTTGGCCACGCGCAAAATGGCCTGCCGATCGGGGCCGTTGGAACGGGTACAAGCAACGAGGACCAGATGATCATCGGCCCCTTACCCGCCCGAAACGCATCAGCCCCGGCAGCACAGGCCAAAGGAAACATCAGTGGTGGTCACGCGACAAATGGTCTTCCAGTCGGAACGTTTGGAAAGGGCCCCAGTCTTTCGGACCAGGTGAGCCGGCCGCGCGCCGCGCGAGCTGGCGATAAAGTGCTGGACGCCAAAGCGCAGGTCGAGCGACGAACAACCGTTTCGCCCAAACGCGTTCCCGGCATCACAAAGCGGGGTTTGTAGCGGCGAGCAGACTTGTCCGGTGGGGCGTGGCAGGTCCCGATGGCTTGCGCCGCAACTCGCCTGCCAGAAGCCGGATAATTGAATCATTAATATCGCGCCATTTAACTCAAGTCACGGTGACCTGATTTGACCCGCGATTGAACCGGTCCTGCCGCGGCGCGCGCCCGCCCAATGGTCGACGCACAAGCGGCTTGGTGCCGTAGACCTGATGCGCCGAGGGCTTTGACGTCGTGGTCCGTTGATCGTGGTCGGATGCCGGCGAATGCGAACAACGGCCGAACCACACGACACCTTGTTCCTGGTCGGCTTGCGCGTCGCCTCTCCAGCTCACGTCGGTCCTATCATGGTTCCGTCCGAAGCGCCGCTTAATCGCTTGGACAAACGGAAGCACGAGGGCGAGCGCAATTCTCCCCGCAACCGAAGCAATAATGCGCTGGAATGAGGGGGGCGCAACCGTCTTCCAATCGACCGACCGTCTTATTGATCGGTCCCGGAGACGGAGGGCCCCTCCGACCATCTCGGAGGGGAGCGCCTCCGCGCGGGCACGACAGCCATCACAAAGAGAATGTTGATAGCAGCCATACCCGAATGAGCAGGATAGTACGCACAAGGAAGCGAGCATAAACCGGAGCCCGTCGCGAGGGAGCCACCTTTGCGCAGCTGGGCGAAAACGGCCCCGACATCCACCTCATTGGGACGCCGACACCGTCGGATCCCAGCGCATCTAGGGACACAATGAATCAGTCGAAGCCTAGTCCGGTGCAAAACTCGCGTCTGTGCGGTTTCAGGCCTTGATGTACCTTTGATGGCACCCTGGCTGGGTGGACCTACGGCGAGGTCGGAATGCCGAGGCCTCGCGCCGTGACCACCAGCCCGTCCATCCAAAGTTTGGCCCCACGGGCGACCGTGGCTATGCACCGCACGGTGAATATGCGGCTAACTAACAGTTAGGAGAACCAATATATTGTTTCCTGGTTGAATCATCTGTCATCCCGGAAAGCAACGTTACTGTTTGCGTCGAGGATGAGTTTAGAACCTGAGCCAAGACGATGAAGGACCTCAGGCGACGATTGGAGAAGCTCCGTGCGGACGCCAGAGACTTTGCTCTTATGAGTCAGTCGGCGACGAATGCAGAAAAGCGCGCGCTCTTTCAACGCTTGGCGGATGAACTCGCCTTCGAAGCTCTTGAGCTTGAGGTCATCGTAAAACAACAAGGGCACTCCGATTCCAGCGAGCAGCACGAGGTCGTAGAATTTAAGCCATCCGCTCAGAAGAAGCGCGGCTGATGCGGAAAGAGGCTGGGCGGTCGGCTTGTCTTCCTTTTCCGTCCGCGCCCTGAACGATTTTGAGCATAGCTTCCACCAACGGCCGCTAAGGCACCTTCGCCTCATCCCATTGCGCATGGATCCAGACGTCGCGCGGTTCATCAGCTCGGTCAGCTCGTCCCGCGGGGCCGGCCACGTCCCAGGCGGCGTCCTCGCTCAAGCATTTGAGCGCAAGTCGCAGCATCCGGAGCTGCACCTCGCTCAGATCGTGCAAGGTGACGATCGGCATCGCAGCCGCCCAGCAGCTCGGACTCGCGGCATCGACGACAATGGGAAGAACGAAACTGCACATCGCGATGTTGCATCGGAAGGCAAGGTAGTTTGGCGGCCAGCCTGTCGTACCGCGTCGCCACCCGACGACATTGTTTGATCTGGTTGAAGAACCGCCCAACCCGGTTGCGGGCGCGGTAGAGATATGGGCTGAAGCAGATCGGATCGCTCGGATTGCTCTTCGGCGGGATGTTGGCCCACGCGCGCCCTTCTTCATGGCAAGCTCCCTGATCCAGTCCGCGTCATAGCCACGCAAGCAACATTGACCCGGATTTCAGACGAGACAGCAGTTTTCCGGCAAGTCGAACGTCATTGGCCTCACCGGGGCTCAGCGCCAACCGTACCGGCAGACCATTGCTGTCGACCACCGCATGGATTTTGCTCGTCAAACCGCCGCGGGACCTTCCCATCGATTGGCGCTGGTTCCTTGCGATGCAGGCTCCTTGCTGATGTACGCGGACAATGGAGGTGTCGATCATCTGGGTAGCGGCATCATGGGCAGTGGCAAGCGCTTCTATGATGCGGCCCCAGACGCCAGCCCGCCGCCACCTGACGAAGCGGTTGTAGCAAGTGGTGTATGGCCCAAACGCCGCCGGCAGATCACGCCAGGGTGCTCCTGATCGAAGGATCCAGAAGATGCCATTCAGGACCCGTCTGTCGTTCGCCCGGGGGACGCCACGCGGCTTGTTCGGCAGCATCGGCTTGATGGCGGTCCATTCGTAGTCAGCGAGTTCGTAGCGCATGATTCGAGCTCCAGTTCGGGAGTTTGAATCACGGCCATCCGGCCAAACGAAACGCTCATGGGCAGACACTGGTACGGCGCTTTTGGACAGGAAAGGACATCAACCATCCCGCACTCTGTGCCAAGAAAATGACCCAAAGCAGTCGTTGCCGGAAATCAACAGGATTGAATGCTCCACCAACAGGACGGCAATGCCGGGGCAGCCGGGACATCGTCAGAGTGCGATTGTTTCCTCGACTACATGTTTCAGCGCCGTCCCCTCAGCCGACAGGGTCATTCGCAGTTTGAGCTTGCCACCTTTCACCGCCCCGCTGCGCACTAGGTTCTCAATTTCACGCTGCGATGTAACTCCGACATGCTTCAGAAATTTACGGATAGCCATATTGAAGCGGTCTTCATCGAACTCGGCGGTCATGGCTGTTCTCCCTGGTTGGTCAGGCGATGTCTAACACGAGGCGAGCAAAGACCCAACATCGAGGCCCAACTCGCGTCACCGCCGACTTCCTCCTCAACCTGATTGCCTACAACGTCGGCCCGGAGCTGAAGAATACACCCGAGGCGGCGCAAGGTCGGCCGTTTGAGGTGGACCGGACACGGCTGTCGCCGACCGCCGCTTGTGACCCATGGCGGAAGTAAAATATTCCTTCGAAGACCGCTGAAGTCATCTTCCATTTGTTCGGTTTTGGCGATTACACTGTTGCGCTCGTATGGTACCCATTTTTTTGCACGGAGAGATTTCATGACCTTGTCAGACGTCACCCGCCGCAGATTGATCGGCAGTCTCGCGGCCGGAGTAAGCGCGGTCTCGGTAGCTTCATCAAGCATCAGCAGCGCACGTGCTCAATCCCCGCAAAAGACGTTTGTTCTTATTGGCGGAGCCTTTTACGGAGCTTGGTGTTGGCATCGCGTCACCGAGAGGCTCGAAAAGCAGGGCCACAAAGTCTATGCGCTTACGCTTACGGGATTGGCAGAACGCTCGCATCTCCTCAGCAGAGACATAAATCTCGACACGCACATCACGGACATCGCAAATCTCGTCGAATGGGAAGACCTCACAGACATTTGCCTCGTTGCCCATTCGTATGCCGGATGTCCCGCATCGGGCGCGCTTGAGCGCGTCGGAAACCGTGTGTCATCTATCGTCTGGGTTGATGCAATAAAGCCCGCCGACGGGGAGTCATTCCGAGACTTGGTCTCCTTCCCGATAGAGGAGGGTGCAATCAGCCGTCCGGCTCCCAAAGCGCTCCCCCCGACGGCCTTTAGCGACCCCAAAGACGTTGCTTGGGTTCTATCGAAGGTAACTCCTCAACCGATTGGCACATGGCTGCAACCTGTGAAGCTCTCCGGCGCACGCGAAAAGGTCGCGAAGAAAACCTACATCCGCTTACCCAAATTCCAGTTAGCGGCCTTGGACAAAGCGGCAGGGGAGTGCAAGTCCGATAATTCTTGGACCGTCCTCGAAAACGCGACGTCCGGCCACTCCGTTATGATCGCCGAGCCGGATTGGTTGACTGACGTGCTGGTGAAAGCAGCGTGAGATTGATCTGATCAGGAACGACTTCCTGGGCTGCCATAATTAAAATTGTAGCCGAGCGATCCGTCTCGCTCGGCTTGCGAGTAGCCAGTGTACGAACGACTTCCACACATGGCCCGTGACCGACCTCAGTTAGAGCGCTGCGAGGGCCGCTTCCGGGAGATGAGCCGACCCGATCATGCAAGCCGCCGAGGGCTGCCTTTGACCCAATTCAGACATCGGCCTCTCTCTCTCTCTCTCTCTCTCTCTCTCTCTCTCTCTCTCTCTCTCTTCATGTTGCAGTAGTCTTGAATTGAGACGCCCCGACCAATTGTCGCGTCGCTTGTCGATTTCATATCGTCCGCCAACTAGCCCTTAGACGTTTGTCTCGCGTCGGTTTGCGCAGCGACATATCTAGAGTTCGGCGCAACCAGGAAGTCACGTCAGAGGGCAAACCGACGCGATCGGTGCGCCGTCGCGTGCGCCATTCGCAACTACAATCGAGTTTTTTGCGAAGAAACGAGCCTTAAGCCTTTAGGTCCGTGATCCGCATAATCGCGACCACGTTCCCATCATTGAACGCCTGCTCCTTTGTGTCCTTGTTGCAGGTCCAGACAAAATTCTTCTTGCCGGTAAAGGTCTTTTCGTCCTGCTCAAGCCGAAGCTCTCCTTCGGTGATATGGCAGACCATGGCATTCATCATTGGGGGCCCCATGGTCTTCGATCCCGGCTGCATGATGATGTCGCGCATTGAGACGGTCTTAAAACCCGGGATCAGCGATGGTGTCTCGCCATCATACTCACGCACCACCACACCTGGCCACGGAGTTGTGTCCTTGTAGCCCGTAGTTTGAGCGGCGGCGGGCTCTATCATGGCCGCCGAAGCCGCTGCCAACCCGAATGTCAATGCAGACCTTCGATCGATCTTGCTCATCGCTTTTCTCCCTAGGTTACTGCAACAAGCCGCCGCAAAAGCTGCGCGCGTGTGGAATGTGAAATCGTGGTGTGAAACCGAAAAGGGGGCGGTCTCTTAGGGTGGCGTACCTGCCGACAGCGCTAGTACTGCTCGTTCGTCCCGAACGGTGACTTCGGCACATCCCGCTTCAAGGGCAACCACATTCTACGAGAACGGACGCGCCCTAGAAATGGGTGTTTCGCCCAAGAGGCATAATGCCTCAGTTTGCTTAGGCCTGAAGTTCGGACCCGGCGTCAGCAACTTCACACTGCGACCAACTGAATACGCAAGTCAGTGTCACTGACTGGTCCTGTGGCGGGTCGCAGTAAGTGTGCGGCCACGACCTATTGGCGTCGAGTGCGGAGGCGATGATGCTGCTCCCGCAAGACCGCCCGGAGTTAGCCCATCAGCGAAGTGGCAGCACGCCTCAGTTTTATCGGACAAAGGGCAAGCGTCCGATGGCATCAGTGCAACCCGGAAATGAAATAGCTCCAAGCGTTGGCCGGTATTATACTGGTGCTACTGGAAGTGCTGTTTCAAGCGTTCGTGGAAAGATTGCTACGACCAGTCTGGGAGGAACATCTGATGACGACTATGTTTGTTAGACACACGGTTTCCGACTACAAGACCTGGCGGAAAGTTTACGACGATTTTGCTCCTGTTCAGAAGGCGAAGGGCGTAGCAGCCGAGGCTGTCTACCGAGCAGTCGAAAATCCCAATGACATCACAGTAACTCACGAGTTTGCCACGATTGAAGCTGCGCAAGCCTTTGCGGAGAGTGCTGAATTGAAGAATGCCATGCAGAAAGCGGGAGTGGCGAAAGCTCCAACGATTTGGTTTACCAAAAAGGCGTGAAGTATCGATCCCGGCCAAGTGCCGGGATTTTTTGCTGTGGTGGTACCATGTCGCCTGTTGGCCTATTGAGACATGCCGAGGCGGTCTGACGATATCCGTTCACAGGGGTAGACCGGTAGAGAACGGCACGCGGCCAAAGTGACGCGATTGACCCTGGCTGTGTAAAAACGCAAAAGATCGAAACGCGACGAGAATGACATTCTGGCTTTGCGGGCCCGCCGCCCTAGAATTGCGGCGATCAGGATGGGCGAAATGCAGTATGTTTGCGACGCGCCGAAGGGTAAGACCTGGTTCCGTATCGAGACGGAAGGTGAAGCGGTGCAAGAGTCGCGCCTGATGCGCCACACAGTCGAGAAATATTTCTGCCGCGAGCGAGAGAAGGCAGTCCAATCCTGGCGTCCGGAGCAGCCCAACGCGATCGAGCGCGACATCGGCCTCGAGGCCCATGTACAGCGAGAGATGCCGCTTTTCCTCACGTTGCGTGACAGGGAGGGTAATCCACTGGCTACAGCGATGCTGCCACCGGGTGGCAAGGATCGCGGCGGGTTCCGGATCATCATCGTTGCCGCATGCAATGCCGATCCTTATCCTGAGCAGGATGCGGCCATCGCTGCGCTAGGAGCGCATTTCGGTCTCACGCTCGATCGCCACCGCTGCTTCCCCTACGGCCGCTAAGGAGCCTGACAAGTATCGCTGCTTGGAGCGATGTCGGCTCATGGCCCGAAGGCGAAGATCGCCATCGTGTCCGGCACGTCGGCAGTCGGGGCCAGAGCGGACATCGAGAAGACGCGGGCAAAATCGACGCGAATGGCCCAACTCCGACTCCGCCGAACGATTGCGTTGATTTACGCGACGCGATCCTTGTCGGACTGTTCCTCGACTGCCGTCACGGTTTCTTCGAATCCCTTTTCGTAATTGCCCGCAAACCTTTCGATGCTGTCGGCCCACATCCTCAGAATTGAGACCTGAAAATGCATAATTGGCTTCAAGGCAATCATACCGATTTCTGTCGCTGCGGTTGTGCGCTTTTGGGCGTCGCGCGCGAAACGGCCTGAGTTAGAGATGTTGTCTGCCATGGCTGCTTGCTCCTTCTGCTCGGGTGATTAAGCCCAAAGCGACCTGCCAGGTTGTGCACTGCGTGATGCTAACCCCTCGGCTAAAGCCTGATCTGCGGCGAGTCTCGCATGTCGGTCGTCATGCAGTTCATCCAGCTTTTTCAGGTAAGCGACCGCTGCTATTTGCAAGAGATCGAAATCATATTCGCCAGCATCGCGAAGATTGGTGACGTAGCGAAAGAGGGCGGAACGCCTGTTATCGTTCTCACTAATACCACTATGGAGCAGCAAGTAGTTCCGCCAGGCGAACGCACATGCGCCTTCTATGGCTTGAGAAGTCATGGGCACCTCCCGAAGGTCAGAGAAACACTGATGAGCCGTTTCGTTCCGCGAATGTCTCCGATGTAATGCTGTTCCGTAGGTGCGCCGCAAGGTGTTTCGCGAAGAGGTCAGTGCTGTGGTAGTGGCGGTGTGCACGTCATCGTGCGCTCTGTTGCGCCTAAAGCCGGCGATCTCCTTGTCGATTTTTACCGCAAATGACAAGGTCAAAGAACCTACCGCTCGCGCGGCGTTAACGTTGCAATGCTATGGCTTCCGGATTGATCACGAAGTCAGCCCCATCTCGGCTTGAACGAAAGGAGAGGACACGCAACTTTGGGCGAAGCGGGGATTTACGCCGCCGATCTTTCCCTTGTTCCACGGACGTGCTTCGAGACGTTCTCATTGATTCTTGGACATCGATCATGATGACTTCCTCGTTAATGAGGTTGGCCATTCTCAAGCCGATAAGTCCGAACCTGCGTCGGCTTTCAGACGATTGGAGACGTAGCGCCCAAACGTGCCCGCGCGGTAACCCGGTTTGGATCAGCAAACACCGTTCGGAATGATTTCTGGTATTGGCCCATCGGCGAAGTAACGTGACGCGTGTCGAGCGTCCGCTTATTGAGGAAGCGCAGACAAGCTTTGCTCAGGTTGAGTTCTTCGCATTTTGACCCGTAGCTGACTTCGTGGTCATCGCGTCCAGTTAGGGAACCAATATCGCAGTCGGTAAACTTCGATCTGCTCGGCAAGCCCTTCTCTAGGTCCTAGCCAGTACAAACTAGGGCGCCAAAGGATTGTGGCCATGTACTTCCTCACTGCCTGTCTGATCGTGGTCGTCTTGAGCGCCGCAGTGGCGTACCGTCGAGCTGGATCTCTACCACGAAACCTTCAGGGACGGCTGGACCGTCAGCCGCGGCGTGCGGCGATGTGGCCCGTCATGTGTGCAGGAATTTTTACACTGGGGCTGCTCGGACTTCATCATTTTCAAGGCTGGCAAGAATCCGGTCCCTTCGAAACGGACTATCTCCTCATGCTTATCCTGCTTATCACCTCTTTCTTTGGTGGTTGGTTTCTTGGCATCATTGGCTGGATTGATTGACCGACGACGAGCTGCCATGACTTTGGCATCTTCCTGTTGATGTCCGCTTCTGGCCCATCTCGGACATCCTGACCGGCGCCGATGATGTCCGTCCCCGGAGCTCAAGCGGAAGTAAGCAGCCAGGACACCGAAGGCCGCTCGTGACCACTCTAGACGTCAGATGCTCCAGGACCGCCTTCCCCTTGAGAGCGCAGCAGCGCCGCGGCGCGCCTGCGCTCAGCAGCGCGCGAGATCAAAATGCGAGGGGTACGCGGACATGTCAGTTCGCCGAGATTTGCATCCAGCCATACGCCATTCCTACGGCCTTACCAGCGCCGCCGTCATCGGAAACGCGCCACGCTGCCACGCCGAAACATAGCGTTAGCATCAAGTTGGTTAGCAATAGCAGGACTGAGAAGAAGTGGCTCACACGCGCACCCGAAACAGAACGTCCCTCCAGTACGGACACAGATGGAGGATTCGAAAACTGCAGCTGCGCTGACCTAACCGCCTTTTCCACAGGTTGTAGAATGCTGGATCAACAGGTTCGAACTGGGGAGCGCAGCCATCGAGCGTTTCGTGCGGAGCCGGGGACTTCGCGCCGCGCTGATCGTAGCTAAGCGGCACGGCAGGAGCTATTATCTTGTTCTTCTCGCTCGGGATCATTCGGTTTCAGGAGTCTGGCAGTGACAAAAATCTTACGAGGAATGCTCCTCGCGACCACGGTTCTCGCTGCTGCTAGTGCGGCGTACGCAGGGGGTGGCTGTGGCGAGGGCTGTCATAGGACAAGCGGTGGCGCATGTGTCGTTGACGGCTGGGGCACGGGAGCCAAGGTTCGGAACGAATGCCCGGCGACCTCTCGCCCCCGTCCACCCTGCGGCGGCGGGGATTTCATCTGGGACCGCACCAAACAGGCGTGCTTCCAAAATAACCGCAGCTGGTTCTGATCTCGCGCGCCATTTAGGCGCGCTGTACACAGCGCAATTTGATCTCACTGCGCGGCCTCAGCGTGGATACGAACGAGTTCAGTGGAACAGCTTGACCCTCATCTTGGCCAGTGCGCCGCTTCATGAGTCCGCTCTCGGCGGCGGCGCCGACGGGCTCGGTTCGCGTGCTTGGGATCAGGTGCGGACCTCCAGGCACGGAGCCGGATAGCGCTGGACTGCTATGATGGTTGTGCGGCCCTGCCGCCAGCTTACAGCTCAACTGCGGACTAGCCGTCTTGGCAGGGAATACCGAGGTTGTCACAAGCGAGAGCGAATGACTCTTTTGCTTTTGTATCCTCGAAGCAGAAGCGAGTGCCGACCTCTGCCTGATCGATCCACCAATCGACGTTACTGCCTTTCGCGATGCGGGAGGCTTCGCCGCGTAACAGGTCGAGTTGTCTTCCCGCAGCTCGAACGATCAGGCAATTGTTCTCTTTGGACACAATATCTTCTCCATGGCACAGGACGCCGAACTCGTTGGTACTAACAGCCGTGAACACGAAGGCCGCAGCAGGGGGACTGCTGCTGCGGCCCGCGCGGTCAAAAATAACGACTAGGTGAAATATGCAGCCAGCCCCGGTGCTATGATCGTACCGCAGCATCTCTGGCTCGCAATATGATGCAATTTCACAATCGGCAGAAGGCTTAACATGCATCAGTGCGCCGGCTCTCAAGTCCATGAGGATCGGGAACAACTGGCAATCTGGGTGCGTTCGCCTCCAGCTCCGGGCGATGTCTCGGAGCGGACGCGTAGAACTTCTGGCCTCAGGAATCATCGTCTGGGCCGGCTTTTTTGCAGCATTGCGTTGGCGCCAGTTCGATTTAGCCGTTGCCTATGTCATTTGGCATATGAAAGGTGACGGTCGGAAGGCATCGGGACTTTTTGGCAATTCAGCGGAAGCTGGCGGAACTGTCCGGAGCATGAGGACTCTCCTCCATCGAACGAGAGACGCCCCCCGGCTTGAGGGCCTGAGGGTTGATGCCGAGGGCCGCTCCGCCAGCTCGAAAGAGAGGAGCCAGCAAGACCGCAAGCGGGGCAGTGATGCTAGGTTCCTACAGTTGTCAGGAGCCGCACATAGGTGCCGCTCTCATGCAGCTCCAGCCAGCCCTTCTCGACAGCGCACCTGATGCCGGCGCCGAACTCTGCGCCGCTTGCCTTGAGCGTGTAGAGGAAGGGGTAGTTTATCTTCTAGATATACCGCCTCGATGCCTGAAGCCAGCTGAACGAGCTGACGCGCGGCGGCTTCCGGACTGGCAAAACGGCGCTCGGTGACGTGCTTCATCGCTGGAATCAAAACCTCAAGCCCCCATGCTTGGCCTGACTTGCCCTCGACTGTCATGCCAGTTTGGGAGATATGCACAGATCCTGCGGCGCCGCATGCCGCACAGACCAGGCGCACGCCGACGCACGAAAATCGCAACCGAGCTTGGAAGGCATATTGCGTCAGTCAAACGTGTGGCCCGAGACATGGGAATTTTGCTCCGAACCAAGAGGAGCGGCTGCACAGAGACGTAGACGTATAAGTCGCTTGTAGAATCGCTCTATGCTGGCTCAGCCAAACCTTACGGGGAAAGCAGGGAATGGTTAGGCCCGGCGCGTCTTACCGGATAAGGACGCGTCGGGCCGCGAGTGCGTAAACGCGCATTACGCAAGCTGGCGGCGCCTTGTCTTGGGAGTCAGCCCACCACCCGGCCCGAGTTGTGCGAAGTGCTTTCGGTGGCCCGCTACTGATTGGTCAGCCGTCAGAACGTCTCGGTAATCTTGCTCAGGCGAGGTGGACGATCCGGGTCAAACCCGCAGGCCCGCGCCGTCTGCTCGATCATCCGATAGGCCGGAACCAGCATGGTGATC
>NZ_JH600073.1:2543523-2754577 GCF_000244935.1 Bradyrhizobium sp. WSM1253 | reverse complement strand
ATCATCGTTGCCGCATGCAATGCCGATCCTTATCCTGAGCAGGATGCGGCCATCGCTGCGCTAGGAGCGCATTTCGGTCTCACGCTCGATCGCCACCGCTGCTTCCCCTACGGCCGCTAAGGAGCCTGACAAGTATCGCTGCTTGGAGCGATGTCGGCTCATGGCCCGAAGGCGAAGATCGCCATCGTGTCCGGCACGTCGGCAGTCGGGGCCAGAGCGGACATCGAGAAGACGCGGGCAAAATCGACGCGAATGGCCCAACTCCGACTCCGCCGAACGATTGCGTTGATTTACGCGACGCGATCCTTGTCGGACTGTTCCTCGACTGCCGTCACGGTTTCTTCGAATCCCTTTTCGTAATTGCCCGCAAACCTTTCGATGCTGTCGGCCCACATCCTCAGAATTGAGACCTGAAAATGCATGATTGGCTTCAAGGCAATCATACCGATTTCTGTCGCTGCGGTTGTGCGCTTTTGGGCGTCGCGCGCGAAACGGCCTGAATTAGAGATGTTGTCTACCATGGCTGCTTGCTCCTTCTGCTCGGGTGATTAAGCCCAAAGCGACCTGCCAGGTTGTGCACTACGTGATGCTAACCCCTCGGCTAAAGCCTGATCTGCGGCGAGTCTCGCATGTCGGTCGTCATGCAGTTCGTCCAGCTTTTTCAGGTAAGCGACCGCTGCTATCTGCAAGAGATCGAAATCATATTCGCCAGCATCGCGAAGATTGGTGACGTAGCGAAAGAGGGCGGATCGCCTGTTATCGTTCTCACTAATACCACTATGGCGCAGCAAGTAGTTCCGCCAGGCGAACGCACATGCGCCTTCTATGGCTTGAGAAGTCATGGGCACCTCCCGAAGGTCAGAGAAAGACTGATGAGCCGTTTCGTTCCGCGAAGTTCTCCGATGTAATGCTGTTCCGTAGGTGCGCCGCAAGGTGTTTCGCGAAGAGGTCAGTGCTGTGGTAGTGGCGGTGTGCACGTCATCGTGCGCTCTGTTGCGCCTAAAGCCGGCGATCTCCTTGTCGATTTTAAACGCAAATGACAAGGTCAAAGAACCTACCGCTCGCGCGGCGTTAACGTCGCAATGCGATGGCTTCCGGATTGATCACGAAGTCAGCCCCATCTCGGCTTGAACGAAAGGAGAGGACACGCAACTTTGGGCGGAGCGGGGGATTTACGCCGTGGACATCGATCATGATGACTTCCTCGTTAATGAGGTTGGCCATTCTCAAGCCGATAACCTTCCGAACCTGCGTCGGCTTTCAGACGATTGGAGACGTAGCGCCCAAACGCGCCCGCGCGGTAACCCGGATTGGATCAGCAACACCGTTCGGAATGATTTCTGGTATTGGCCCTTTTCGTCCGCGCTAGACGCTTGGCTCGACCTCGGCTCTCGGGGCAATCCGGACGTTATCGGCGCTGGTTCAAATCGACATTCATGACCCGGAGCGGAACTCAGAGCCGAATTGGATTGACGCCAATGGGCGCTACAGATCAGGTGTTAGACCAGTCGTCCGGCCCTACGTGCTTCGCCCTCGCGACCTTGTGTTGTGGAATTCCTGAGCATGACTTGCCCCGGGAATTCTGAGCGACAGAGCTCGATCAGCGGTCCTCTAACATCGGCGCAGCTCGTCGCCTCAAGCCGATTCGGGACCTTGTCCATCTCCCGGATGGTCTCGCGGATCACCGCGAAGGCTGACCGACCTTGCCGTGAATTTCGTGACGGGACATCTAAATATGACCAGTGCCCTCGAACGCCTCCCGACTTAAGGTCAACGAGCAGATCAGCGGCCGGGATTTTCGGCCGCTGATCTTCGCTCGAATTAAAATCAGGCTGCTCGCTTCATGGTCTCGGTCATGTGTGTTGCGGCGTCATCCACCGCCTTCACCGAAACGTCAGCAATCCGGCGACTGCTCTGTAGCGTACGCTCCAAACTTTCCCGCAGCAAATCAGTCTGCATCGCCGCAAAGTCGTGAGGCGTTCGGCACTGCCAAAGTTCGCTCATTCCTTTCATGCTCCTCTCGATCTGATATCGCGCAAGCTCAAGGCACTCTCGAGAAGCATCGTTCAGACCTTTGCTCATTGCTGTGGCCGAATAGAGGATGCTCTCAGCGTTCCGGGCAGATCTCTTGGTCGCATCCTGAGCTTCATCTCCAGACACACCAAGGGCTCTGCCCATGTGATCTGCTGAACGCCCCATCATCGCCGTCATCATATCCAGGCCAAAGCGCCACGTGTTCTGGAACATCTCTGCATTCTGCTGTACAAGATTGGCGCCTGTCTTCACTACTTGCTCGTTTGTCTCAGCCGCGGCCAATCCGATGCGCCGGGTCTGCTCAGTTGCTCTCTCGGCAGCGCGAGAAGCTTTATCCTCTGGATTATGGGTAGCCCTGTTCTCGTGGCGTTCGTGGGCCATTGTCCTTCTCCATCTCTCACGGGCATTTTCGGGGTGCTTTGCGGCTCCCCAATCAGAGCTGCATCCTAAGCAAAAAAAACGTGGTCAGTTTACGTCCGTTCCGGAAGGAATGAGATTTCACGTGCGGCTCGGCCGAGCGTGGAGCACCAATGGATCCGTGGAGTTGGTTACCCAACCGGTGCGATGGACCATTGCCTCAAGTGGATAGGCGCGCTGCCGTGCCACAGTCAGGAGAACTGACGTTTCGCACCTAGGCTCCAATCGGGCGCGTACTGCTGACCAACCGCGAGCACAGCGCCATGGACGCCAGTTTCAGACGCTGCCGGGGACGAGATTTGTGGTCAACGGCGGACGGCAGGCGGCTGCTGACCGGGTGCGCCGAAATGAAATGGATCACCGGCTGGTCTACGGCCGCAACCTTCGAAGGGGAGTTCTCCAACGTGACGCGCAGCTACGCCCGATATGCTTGGTAACGTCGCGACTTCCGCTGTTGACCCATAGCGCCAGTTGCGAAGTGCAGCGACATGTCCGGACGCAGGCGAGGACCGGAAGTCGGTCGCTCAGCGGGAAACCGGACATCATCCCTCCGGCACCTCCGCCAGCCGCAGGCCCTGATACACACGCTCGCGTTTGGCGAGGTAAATTGGGTTATCGCTGCAAGCTCCATCTCGGAAGCGGCGGATGGTGAAGCTTGGAACCAGCGCAAATATCGCCTTTGCAGCAGCTTTCGCCTCGTCCAGCGAGCCAAGCAACGCGAGCGCGGCAGCCAACCCGAAATGTGCGTTCACGTCATTTCGATTGGCCTCGATGCTGCGGCGGAACCAGCAGATTGCTTCAGCATCCTCGTTAAGCTGCAGCTTGGCAAAGCCGGCTATCATGAGCCATCGATGGCCGAAGATATCACGAGGAGACAGGCGAAGTGCTTCGTTGATATGAGCCACCGTCTGCGCTCCGCGCCCCATGTACAACTTAGCGCCGCCGATTTGCGCGTGAGCCTCAGCCAAATTGTGATCCAACGTCAACGCCCTCTCGAACTCAGCGATCCCCTGAGCCGCGCGGTTCGTGCACATTAATGCGCAGCCCAAAGCCAAGTGTGCGTAAGCATGGTTGGGCGCGAGGCACAGCGCCCTTATTGAGGTCGCCTCGGCCACTGCGTAATGCTCGCTCGTGGCGTCATCCAAGTAGCTCGCTCCAAGCATCAGATCGGCGCCAGCCATCCACACCATCGCGTCGACATTCTTGGGGTCGAGGGTCACCGCCCGTTCAAAAATCGCGCGCGCTTGTGGCACACCCTCCAACGTCCACCCCTTGTGCAACAAAGCTTTGCCTCGGAAATACAAGTCCATCGAATTGGGCTGCGGAGATCGCTCTGATCGCCTGGCCTCTTGTTCAGTGAGTTGGGCGTCCAGTGTGTTGGCGAGGCGCGATACGATCTCGTCTTGCATATCAAAAAGATCGGCGACGGGTTTGTCAAAGCGGTCGGCCCATAGATGCGCGCTGGTTTCCGCGTCCACGAGCTGAACGTTTACGCGAAGTCGATCGCCGGCTCCCTGCATAGAACCCTTTAGCACGTACCGAACATTCAGTTCGCGGCCAATCTGCTTGAGATCGATCGCTTTGCCCTTGTACGCGAATGCGGTGTGTCGGCCGATAACGAACGAGCCGGAGATGCGCGACAAATCTGTGGTCAAACTCTCGGTCACGCCATCGACAAAGTAGTCCTGCCCAGGATCGTCACTGAGGTTAGCGAAGGGCAACACAATGATGGAAAGGCGGGGCGGTGAAAGTGCGCTTGATCCCGCCCCCGGAGATAGCGCCGCCGTGCCGAACCCATCCAGAACCACAGCATAAGCTCGAACCGGACGGCCGATGTTTTTGAGGTTCTGTTCACCAATATCGGCGAACCTGTCGCCAAACTTGCCCTGGACCTGATCGTAGACAGCCGAAGAGATGCAGATGCCGCCGGGTGCTGCGACGCTCTCAAGCCGTGCGGCGATATTCACCCCATCGCCAAAGATGTCGTGGGGCTCGACGATGACGTCACCAATATTAATGCCCACTCGAAAAGCGATGCGCCTGTCTTCCGGGGCGCCGGCGGTAAGTTCGCGAACGCGCGCTTGGAATACCATCGCAGCCCGAAGAGCTTCGACGGCACTCGGAAACTCTGCGAGAAACCCGTCGCCGGTATTCTTGACGATCCGGCCGCTGTGTTCGGCGATTGTTGGATCAACAGCCTCCGCCAAGAGAACTGTCAGTTTGGTATGCGTGGTCTCTTCGTCATGGTGCATGAGCCTCGAATAGCCAGCCACATCGGCGGCCAATATAGCCGCCAACCTCCGTTCGATCCGTCCTAGCCGCTCCTGTGCCATGACCCGCGATCCAATCTGAATGCCATTCTACGCCGGATCGGAAGGAATGCCCACCCGGACCGACAATCGGTTATTGGCCCTAAGAAGAGCGGTTCAGCCTCCCTGACGTCCGCTGTCGCTGGATAAACCGGACGCCGAGCTGCGCGTGGCTCGCCAGCTGCTTTTGACCCACAGCAGACCTTCCCGGACCCCTCGCTCTGGCGGATTTCCTCTCTCACAGCTAGCCTTGGCATTTTTTTGAACGCACCCGGTCATCTGCTGAGAGGGAGGAAGATATGGTACTTCTCCGTGTGCTCGCTGCTGCTATTGTATGGGTCTGTTTTCAAGCTGGATTTGCCCTTGCGGAGGATACAGCGGGGCAACTCGCAGGTAGTTGGAAGCTAAGCTCATGGACAATTCAGATTATCGGTGGAGAGGCGACTGAGCCTTTCGGTCCCAATCCCAAAGGCAGGGCGGTCTTCGCGGCAGACGGATACGTGACATTCGTCATCGTGGCGGCAAATCGCAAACCGGCAACGAGCAATGAGGAGTCGGCAGTCCTTCTGAAGTCACTCCTCGCCTACTCCGGAAAATTTATGATCGAAGGAGACAAGTTTACGACCAAAGTTGATATATCGGGAAATGAGCTTTTGACCGGACAGGACCAAATACGATTCTTCAAGCTGGAAGGAGATAAGCTGACCATTCGAACGGCGGAACAAGTCAGCTCCGTTTTTCCCGGAAAGAGAGTGGTAGGAAGCCTGACTTGGGAACGCGAGCGCTAATAGCGCTGGGGTGGCACCTGTGTTCTGCTCCGCCCCGCGTCGATCAGGCATGAACTAAGAAACGACGACTTCCGTTATCGGACCAACGGAGCCAATATGCGCCGCAGGAAAGCTGCGATGCCAATCACCCTTTGAACCTTTATAGTCGCAACTTTGATTTACATTCATCAATGCGAGCAAATTCGCAGCGCTTGGATAGCGCGGGCTTCGGCCGCCACCGCGCGTGACAACATTAAGCAGTCAAGGAGGTTGAATGCTTTCACGTCGTCGTCTCCTCACCGGCAACCGTCGTGACCGGTGTCGCGCTGTCAGTTCATCCGGCCACGACATTTGCGCAGCCAAAACGGGTGATCGTCGATTCGCAGGTTCACCTCTGGCCGGCGAGCACTCCGGAGCGACCTTGGCTACCCGGTGCCAAGCCGCAGCTTCCCGAGCCCTTCACCATCGAGCGGGTCATACCGCTGATGGACGAGGCCGGCGTCGATCGCGTCGTCATCGTTCCGCCGGCATCACTCGAAGGCGAGCGCGTCGACTATGCCCAAGAGGCCGTCAAACGGTATCCGAACCGCTTCGCGATCATGGCGCGTGTGACCCTCAACAAGCCCGAGGGCGCAGCGCGGCTTGCGACGTGGCGCGACCAGCCCGGCGTTCTGGGCGTGAGATTGAACTTCGGGCCCGACGAAGCCGCGTGGCTGACTAACGGGACCGCGGACTGGTTCTGGCCGGCCGCGCAGAAGGCTCGTTTGCCTGTGATGTTTCTCACATCGGGCCAGACGTCGCTGTTCGCACGTATCGCCGAGCGACACCCCGGCCTTACGCTTATCCTCGACCACATGGGCGTCGGCGCGGGTCTTCGCCCTCGTGCTGATTCATCACAATCCGGGAAAAACAACCAAGTGGCGGAAGCTATTGCCGAGGCGGCCGAGCTCGCAAAATACCCGAACGTTTCGGTGAAGCTGTCCTCGGTGCCACTGATCTCGACCGAGTCCTATCCATTCCGCGATACCATTCCGCATATTCAGCGCCTTTTCGACGCGTATGGACCGGAGCGCTGCTATTGGGGCACCGATATTACCAATTCGTTCGCCCGGGCCACCTATCGGCAGCGCGTGACGCAATTTACGGAGGAGCTTCCATTCCTCACCGAAAGCGACAAGGACTGGGTCATGGGTCGGGCGATCTTGGCGCGGCTTCGCTGGGCATGAGCTAACCTTGCGGCGATGCGCGAGTCTGCTGTTGGCCCTTCAGCGACCTCGGCAGACGTCCGCTTTCCCGCCGCTGGTAGGGGGTGAGCGGACATAAGGCGGCCAGCTGCTTAATGAGTACACAGACTAGGAGGGTCCTGCTGCCAGTTAAATTCGGCGACTGTTCGCGATTCCTCGCCGTGCGCAGACGCCGCCCCTGCACTGGCGGTGATCCACAGGCGATGCTTGCGCTATTCCCGCCGCGGCATGCGGCACGGATCCGTAGCCCGCACATCGCCTGTTTCGTCCAGCCGTTTGCACGCAAATTCCCTGTTCACTACCGATAAATTCCCTGTTCGGATTCGGCGGATCGCGCCCCGGATGCGCTGAATTTCAAGGCAAATGTTCGCATTTCCATGGGATAGCGGCCTCACCGCAGGCGCGCTTTCCCTGTAAAATTCCCTGTTCGCAGGGGAATTCGGACCGCATGTTGGCGCAGAGCGAAATGACAACCATCCAGTCGCGCACGAGCGTCCATTGCACGTCCCAGGAGAGATGGCCCGCGATTGGGACCACCCCTGAGACTAGTCAAATTGGGCCATCGGGTCTGTTCGCTTTCGCACTCGCGCGAGAGCCGGACCAGGGAGTCCTGATCGTCTCCCATGATGGTGCGTGCATCCGAACCGCCGATGAAATGGCGGCGGTCGTCGGATTGAACCTAACGATATGAGTTGGCGCGTCCGCGCCATTTGCCTGGACGAAAGCCACCGGGATCTCCTGTTGTCGCGTTGCGAATACAGCTCTTGGCTGCACTGCCGCGAACCCCGCAGCTGCGGGGCGAGACACCGGCTCGACCTGTGCGCCCGGTCGAATGAGTAACGCCTCCCAAATGCAGAGGAATGCCAGTCCTTTCTGCGGCAATGTTGTTGCTCATCTTGCGGCCAAATTTGTGGTGCAATCGATAACTGGGAACTTCAAGCGAGCGAGCGGGCGGCCCGGCACCGGCTCTCGCCCAAAAGCGACAAATCAAAGCCAAATGCATGAAGGGGCACGGCAATGAATCATGGCGAAAGAACGCCCATTGATCGCCGCACCGGTTACGCTAGAGCCAAAGCCGAACGGTCGATGCCAACAACTCTGCAGGAACACCTTGAACAGGTTGAGCGCGACATCGAATTATACGCAGAGTTTGATAAGGCCGAGAAAGCTCGGTTCAATCGCGAGTCTTACTTATGGACGGCAGAAGAACGCATCGAGTGGCAGGAGACACAATCTGACAATGCCAAAAGAGTTCGTGAATTGCTCGAACAGCGCGGCGCCTTGCGCCGGCAGCGACCAGTAAAGTGGCTGTGAAGCGGAGAGTTGAAACTGTCATTCTAAGTACTTCCGCCATCTTTAATCCGACGGGTCGCCTCGCCACTTTTCTGCACATGACATGTTGGTATTTGGGTTGCAGCGGGATTATGTTTTGCGGGCGTCCGCCGCAAGTTTTTTGGCCTTCTCGTTCTCCACCTGCTCTTCGACGAACATGAGGATCCTGCGGCGAGTAGCTTCGTATCACATGCTGAAAACCGCAGCATCCAAAGGCCTTCGATAGTGTTCGGCCGGGCTAAAGCCGCAAGCGTGATAGGGCTCCGCGAGCTCACAATCGAGGTGCGCGATCGAGGCGTGTGGCTGCTCGGCGCCAGTTCTCCGGGCAACAGTTCGCCGCCGCTCACGACATGCCGACCCGTGCTGCGTTTTCGCGGGTGAAGCGAATGACCGATTAAGGCTTCTGTCGTGTCGCCCGCCCGCGCCAGATCGATTTTCGTCTGTGAAATAGCCTGTGCGGACCGTAGTCTCTTCAGCCCTCAACACGCGGAGTCTAAGGCTCTGAAGTTCGGCAAGCTCGGAACGGGCGCATCGCAATGCTGTCTCAGCAAAATTGCGTGATTATACGCCGCAGCAGGTTTACTCGTTGCACGCCCCTAGAAATATACGTTGATCAAAAAAGCGGCAACAACATGCAATAGAAATACAACCTATGAGGTTACAATAGTCAAGATGCGCCGCGGCGACGTGCGTGAACCACCTCGAAAAGAACTTCAGCAGCACCGCGCTCTTTGGCGAAATTCTGTAGGCGGCGGCCAGTGCAGTTGACCCAAATCACGACGATGGCGGCCGTTACGGTGACTGGGTTTGCGCACTCAAGCGCGACCGGAGCGGCCGAGGGCAATCGCGGCACCGGAAGGAACTTCCTGCGTCTGTGGTGGATTTGCTGTTCAAACAAAGGGAGATCATCCATGATCAGAAAATCTGCACTCGTGGCACTTGCATGCATTGCTCTGTCCTCACCGGCCTTCGCGCAAGGAGGTGGCGGAGCAGGAGGAGCCGCTGGCGGTGGCAGCGCGGGGGCGGCGGCGAGTTCCGGCGCTGGCACCGGCACCTCAACGAGCAGCACTAATTCCGGAGCCTCAGCTCCCTCAGGCATGGGAACGCAGGACACCACGATTGGCGCCAGCCACAGCAATGCATCGCAGAACAATCCGAACGTCCAGCCGCCGACGCCAAACGGAACATCGCCGACCGCTGCACAGGCGGAGCGAAATAGCGGCGTAGGTCATGCCGCCAACGGGTTGCCGATCGGTAGTCCCGGTACGGGCACCAGCAACGAAGACCAAAAATAGCGCTTCCCTGAGACTAACGCCCGCAAGTTTTGTGGGCCTCTTTCGCGCGCATGCGGCGCGCACTCCGAACCGCGACTGGTGAGGAGCCTTGAAAGTAGGTAGGCAAGACGCTCCTGCATTGATGGGCACCTCCAACTCTATGGCCCGCCGAATGGCGGCAGCGAGATTCTTGAGCGGCAGACTTGAAGTGTTAGCCCGCCCAAGGGAAATGTCTTGGAAGGAGCGAGATCGGGTAGGAAAGCGATGGCGTCTCGACGCAAACTCGGATCACTTGTTCGGCCGATCGCTCATGCGTAGGCTCGTGTAGTCGCCCTTTTGCTTTGGCGCTTTTGCTGCGCGAGGCCCGCTTGCGGCCTTCTGTCTCTGCTTGGCATGGTTGAGACGAGTCTCATCTGCAATGGCCGTCGACAGACAGAGCTCATAATAGACGCTCCGTCCCGGGCGGCCACGCTTGGCCTTCAGCTTGCCACGGACGGCTTGCATGTCCTTTGACGCTTCGGGCGAACAGTCCGTGAAGCGTCGCCTCGTGCGGGTGTAGCTTGGTCGTTCGCCTGTCAAGCTTAACCTCAATCGGCTGCTCCAAAAATCTCGTAAGCTTCGACGGCCGCGGGAAGTGGGCGCTCTTCGGCCGGCCGCGCCGCTGAGGCTGTGGCCGGACTCCAAAGTGCGTTGCTTTAGGCGGCTTGCCGTAGCCGACCTCGTACGGACGTTCCTCGTGCTGCTTCGCAAGTTTGCGGCGGTCGGTGCCACCGCTCTCATCAGCTTCCATCATCTCAACTCCACTTCGGCATCAGCGCCTCGGAGTGAGAGGTCTTGCAGCAGAAAGCCACGAAGACGCCACACGCCCAGGCGCGACAATCGCGCATCTAAAGGCTTGATGACACTTTTTATTTTGACTTGGTTAGTTGGGATCAGCGCCGAATTTGCTTCATTTGCCCTGCTAATTCCCGTTCGGGCGTTCGCCTAAGATGATCGATGGTCGCCCGGCGCGCGCACCACTCCGTTTGAAGCGCTCCGAATAGATCGGACAGTCTGCGGCCGGTGTGTTAAAGGCGGGGATGAAAAAATTCATTTTGGCGACGCTGCTCATTACGACGCCGGCATTGGCGCAGACCGAACCGCCAGCTCCGAAGGCCCCATTGACCGATCGCGAACGGGTTCAGGCCGATCGTGCGCAGGCCGCCACGCAGGAGAAGGACGCCCCAACAGCGCGCCCTTGGGACAGAGGGACGGACGGCAAGCGGCCCTGGGAGCGGGGCGCGTCGCCGAAGTAGCGGCCCTCGCGGCAATCGGCGGTCCTTCCTGACGGAGCGAAGTCTTATTTGCCTGGCCCGCTGGCGGTGTTCGGCTTGTGCCCGACCCTGCAGCGCGAGCTGCATGACCAGCTCAAGGCCATCATTCAAAGCCAACACTCAAGGCCAGGGTCAAATACAAGGCTCAAGGCCAAGACGCGCATTCGTGCGCGAGCGCATTCTCAATGGGATCCAAACGAAAAACCGCCGCCGCTGGTTCCCAGTCGTGCGGCGGTTCATTATCGGAGCGCAGCTCGGCTCTTGCCAAGCGCGCACATATCTAGCGGACGTACCAATATCCCCACCAACGCTGGGACACGGGCCGCGCTTCCGCCTTCATGGCCGCGACGTCCTCGACGGAGCGTAGCTGCGGGCCATAGATCGCGGGCGGATAGACGTCATCCCACAACACGACCCCGGTTCGGATATAGGCGGCGTGATGATGTGGCGGAACGAGTGTGAGCTCCGCGGCAGGGGCGGCAGTCGTGGTCAAAGCGAGGCCAAGGGCAGAAAGAGCAATGAATGTACCGGGAGCGCGAAAGTTCATTGGATTGAATCCCTCTCAAAATGCGGCGTGAAAATAATGCGACGGCTTCGGAATGGTTGCAAGTGTCTTCCTGAGCGTCGGCTCATTCCCGAGGGGGATAGTTCGCAACCGAACCGGCTTGAGCAACGCCGCCTTGGAGGCCGTCCGCGCCACTTGCGAAAGCTTGCGCCTCGACGGGCAGAAAGAATGCCGGAGCACCGCTGCTCCCCGACAGAGCAGGCCTGAACAATCTTTCGGCGTCCTCAATCATCGCGAACCATGATGTCGACACACTGCGTGCTCTTGATGGGCATCGCACCATCCAGGACGGTTTCCATGGCTTCTGGATTGTTGGCGTCGTCCCCGGACCTCAACCTTCCGCCATTCCGACAAGCGTTTCGGTCTCATGGGTTCGCGTGACGGGATCTCGTTCGGATAAGACGTCAAAAGAAGGTACAAGGGCATGACCAAGGCGAGGAAGGATGCTCCGAGGCGCTACATCGTAGATGGAGCCGGACAGCGTGTCCTGGTCGGGCTGACGAGTTCGGAAACCGTCGAGTTCGAGAGGCTGGATAGTCCGGAAGGGTCTCTGGGAGGCCCTTCTTTGCTCCAGGAGCACCTTCGCCTTGGTCAGAACAACAGCGATGAGCGCTGGTTGGAACTTTACCTCAAGCACGAGCGGGCCTGGAGCGTTTGGATGGCGGAAAGCCGAGCACGCTCGCATTCGCTGTGCATGCTCAATTAGGTGTCGGTTGGAGGCATATTCGCCCCTCCTCGTAGAGCTCGCCCCGGCCGATCGACAGCAGGCGAATGCGGATCGTTCACACCGCGAGCATTCGGCTTCCCTGGATGCTCATCAGCGTGAGATTGCCCGTCGCATAGGCGCCTGTGTCGATGTTGGCGCGATTGTTTCGCACGTCGGCGCTCCGCACCGGCGTGTGACCGTGCACGATATATTTCCCGAAATGCTTCTCGCTCTCCAGGAACTCCGCGCGAATCCACAAAAGATCGTTTTCCTGCTGTTCGGACAACCCCACGCCCGGTCGGACGCCCGCATGCACGAAGAAGAAATCCCCGCACGTAAAGCTCAGCCGCAGATTGTCCAGAAATTCCAGATGTTCAGTCGGCATTGCGCGAATCAAATCGCGCAAGATCGATGTTGGCTCATCGCGCTTCAGATCTGCCGGAGCGAGTCCATAGGACATCAATGTCTGGGTTCCGCCGACGGCAATCCAATCCTCGAACAGTGAAGGGTCTTCGAGCACCTCCACCAGAAATGCCTCGTGATTACCCTTGAGGAAGACCGCATTTCCTCGGCGACTCCGCTCGACTAGGATGTCGAGGGTGGCGCGCGTGTCCGGACCACGATCGATGTAATCGCCCATGAAGACCTCGATCGCATAGTGCGGGCGGCTGCGAGCCATGTCGGCGTCGATGACCCGCAACATGGGCTGCAGCAGATGCGCACAGCCGTGGATATCCGAGATCGCATAGATGCGAACCCCCTCGGGCAAGTGCGGCTTTTGGATTGGCCGACGTCGTCGGGCGAGAGATATCATGGCGCACAATCGATCAGGTGGTCGACAAAATCTCCCCAAGTCGCCGCACCTGAGAACTCTCCATCTGACGCGAACAGTGTGCGGTGGATAGAGTGACGTCCTCATTCTCCGGTGATCACGCCAAAAGAAGGGCGGAATTCTTTTGTGTGGTCCGCCGGACAACAGGGCCGTGGAAACTGCATTACTGAAGTGCACCGCGCGGCAAAGATGCATGCCTAATGCAAAGCCGGGGTACATCCGTAGATAGATATCCGCCGGAGTTCGCGCAAATGACTCCAGTAGCAGTCTCGCAACACGATGGAAACGTCGCAAAGATGAGCGGACACCGCTCGCGCGACCATTGAAGCATCGTGTTGGAATGTGGAACTTGGTTCAGAACAGGGCAACGCGTCACCGATATGTCAGCACTGTGACGAGAGCTTTGAGCGCCACAAATTCGATGCGCATTTTCGACGCGACGCATATCCGGGCATCGTAAATTTGCGTGCGGCGCCACACAATCGCTGCGATCACTTAACACCCTCTGCTTGGGAAGCGGCAAATCTTCAGCATCACAATGACCGCCAGGCACCCTCCACACTTCGAGGATCGAATGGTTGTTGCAGCTTATAGCTCTGAAAGCGCTTATGCGGTGTACTCCGCACGGGGCACGGCTCTTCAGAGGCCTTTTCAGCTTTTCGTTATCGCGGCCGACCTTTTGCAGATTTTGCTCTGCTACGCGCTAGCGTCGGAGCTTTATAACCTCGCCACGCCGTCATCCAGAGACGGAGCGCCCATCGGCGCCGGATTGATCGTCAGCACAGTGTTTGTTGTGATCGCCTATTCGCAGGGTGTGTATGCAACGCACCGTCTGCTAAATCTGGTCTGGCAATTGCGCAAAGCGGTGATCATCTGGCTGGTGTCACTGACAATCCTTGCGGTCGCGGCGTTTCTATTGAAATCGTCGGACAATCTGTCCCGCGGCACGTTCCTCATCTTTACCGGCGTTGGCGGTGTTGGGCTGCTCAGCCTGCGCTTTGCGTGGCAGTGGGCGCTCCAGACGAGCTTTGCCAAGGGCCGATTGGTCGACCGCAAGGTTGCCCTACTCAGTCTGAAGCCGCTTGATTTCACCTCGAGCCGTTTCAAGGACCTGCGCAAGAATGGGTTCGACGTGGTGCGCCATTTCGTGCTTCCCGCTAATAACGATGGGAACGGTTGGGAGAGGCAAATCCGCGATGTCATCCACCAAGCCCGTGCAGCAGATGTGCAGGAGTACCTGCTGGCGGTTGACTGGAACGAGCTACCGTTGTTGCAGCAACTCGAACTGCACTTGCGCGCCGTGCCACAGCCGATCCGGCTATTGCCGGATAATTCGATCGCCGATCTGGTATCGCGCCCGTTTTTGCCGGTCAGCGGCACGGTGGCAATTGAGATTCAACGGCCACCACTCAGCGTGTTTGAACGTCTCCAGAAGCGCTGCCTCGACATCGGTCTGGCCTTGTTTTCGCTCGTGGCCTTGGCGCCGGTGCTGATCACGGTTTCCATTCTAATCAAGCTGGATTCGCCCGGGAGCGTGATCTTTCGACAGTCGCGCCGCGGCTTCAACGGCAAGCCGTTCGACATTTGGAAATTTCGCAGCATGAACGTGTGCGAGGATGGTCACTCGATTACTCAGGCGACCAAGCGGGACGCCCGCGTCACGAGGATGGGGCGCTTCCTTCGCATGACCAGCATTGACGAGTTGCCCCAGCTCTGGAACGTGCTGCGAGGCGACATGTCGTTGGTCGGACCACGCCCACATGCGCTTGCCCACGACAACTATTATGACGAGATCATCAGCAATTATGTATACCGCCATCACATGAAGCCAGGCCTGACAGGCTGGGCCCAGGTTAACGGCTTTCGGGGCGAAACGCCGACCATCGACCTGATGGAAAAGCGGGTAGAATATGACGTTTGGTATGTAAGGAATTGGAGCATTTGGCTCGACCTGAAAATCATGGCGCGCACGGCGGCTACCGTCATTTCCCAAGAGGCCTACTAGGTCAGCGCAGCGGCTTTGGCGGCTGGGGCCGTGGACTCATTAGCGCTGAGCTAGCTGTGGATTGAGGCAAGCAGGCTCAGCGGAGAAGTTGCGTGTGAGCTTGTCGAAGCGGTCTGGTCGTCGGAACTGTTTACGCTTGCAGAAGAAGCGTTCGGTTTAGGTTGCCCTGACGGCACATCGCAGACCCGCAGATTGGATGTTGGGCTGAGCAACATTGCTCCCGATCGGATCGACCACGGCATTGCTGTCCTCGCCGGCGACGACCCTCGTGTGCGTAGGCGGGCCGGCGAGAGGTTGAGGTACTGCGCTTGGATCCGAGGCCTGTGAGCGCGAGAGCGGCAATCTCATGGACCAGCCATCTTGATCCACAACAGCGTGGATTTTTACACCAGTCCTCCACGAGAGCGGCCAATTGCGTGATCTATCAGCCGCCACTCCGCCTCGGTCAGACTCTCGCGCGCCATCGCAATGCTCCTTTTGGAGCTCGCGCCAATCACCGACCTTCAGGTTTTATGCCTCCCGCGCATCTTGTTCCACAGCCCCACGATGGCCTTTCTCAGTGCGAGCAGCCGGGGCATCAGGACGAAGAAAACTCCCGTTGCAAGTAATCCGAGAGCGTGGCGAAGGGAGAATTGTTCGTTGTGATCGAGCTGGTCTTGATGCTTTTCGATCGGGACCGGCGCCAAGATTGTTCCTGATCTGTTGAGGCGCGATCGCGACCCGCGGGGAGGAACCACGATGAGCACGAATAAAACGTTGAGCAGCAGCCAGATGCTTACTATGGCAAGTACCGTCATCCAATCCCACCGAAATGCAAGCTCAAATATGGGGCTAAATTAACCTTAGAAACCTCGGAACGGAAAGGCGCATAGCGCGCCTGGAGCGTAGATCGGCTCGTTCCGGCCAATGACGTCCCAAGATACTCTATCTCAATCACCTCACGGCTGCCTTCATCAATCCGTGCAAAATCGGCTACGACAGTGAGGGGCGTTTGTGGACTCCGTACGAACTACGGTCGGCGCTGGAGCCATGGATCGCGCGAGCGCTATGCCACAACGAAGCTCGCGTAGAACCGCTCGACATTCGAGGCGCAGCAGATGAGTCGGAAAGATGATCGAGCGGCAGCTCTCGGAGTGTCTTGCGCAACGGCGCTCGGCTCCCGCACTGCCATGAACCCCGTCTGGATGGGCATGACAATATGTCGGGCTACGGTGGAAATCGTACGTATAGCGCAGGAGAACTGATTATGAAAGGCAAACGCGCAGCGACGCGCCACGCACAACGGTTTGCCTGAACGATGGACGACCTGAAGCTGTGACGAAGCGGTAAACTCGGGCATCACCCCAGATCGGATCTGGTGAGGTTGAGAAGACCTGGTCAACTAGGTTCGGGCGACTGCAGCGAAGCGCGCCCACTAAACGCCACGAGGTCAACCGCGCAGTGTCGCTAGGAAGGACGAATCGATCGATCCAACGGCATCTTCCAGGAAAGTCTTGCCCAGTTTTGATGCCCGCCGATAAGCGGACACGAGTGCTGATCTCGACCCGGGTCGGCGAATTAGGATGAGCCGAACGTCACTGCGTACGAGGTCCTTGACGTCCGGAAGGGCGAGTGCGTCGAAGCGGGTCGCCATGTCGATCCGCGCCGGCATCAATCGCGCGTCGTTTGGTGCGACGAAATATGCCATCTTCAGGGCCTCGACCACGACCGGATCGTGC
This sequence comes from Bradyrhizobium sp. WSM1253, assembly GCF_000244935.1. Classification (NCBI taxonomy): domain Bacteria; kingdom Pseudomonadati; phylum Pseudomonadota; class Alphaproteobacteria; order Hyphomicrobiales; family Nitrobacteraceae; genus Bradyrhizobium; species Bradyrhizobium sp. WSM1253. Next base: position 2,738,061 of record NZ_JH600073.1, on the reverse strand, counting down.
GGGTCGCGCTGGACCTGAAGCAGCGCCAGCGCCAGCCATAGTTCAGGATTGTAAGGAGACATCGACAGCGTTCGCCGGACCCGGCTGAGAGCGTCGGTATGCGCTATGGATCGCAGGATCGTGGCCCTTTGCCGACCGGACTCAATTGTCTGCAGCGCGGCGATCAAGGCATGATTGCTCTCCAGCTCCGATCCAAACGGCGGGCGCGTTTCCAGCAATGAGGGCGCGTCTCCAGTCCACCGCGCCCCAATCTCGGCCGCATCTGTAGGAAATGTCGTCCGACCCAGCGCCGTCACCTCCGTTACGGCCGACACAATCGCATAGGATCCGACCGTCAAGGTCAACGCCATCAAAAGAATGCGAAATGTGCTCGATGAATTCATTTTCGATGCATTGTTCATACAAAGCCAATGTTACGGCGCGCGCGTCATTCCGCCGAGCGGTCGGCGCCACTGGTCCGTCCTACCGATTGTGCAAGTCCAACTCCGACCATCACCGCCACGATCGCCTGAATCGTGGGGTTTGAGAGGCTTGAATCAAGAAAGCTCTCGCAGAGCGCGACGACGACGACGGCCGCCGCGGCGGCGGCGAAAAAGGAATCGCGTCCTCGCCGAACGGCGCCGCGAAAGCTAACGAGGAAGAACTGGGCGGCGAAGGCTGCCAGGATGGCGCTCGCCAATCTTCCTGCCTCGACAGCCATCAAGACTGCGGTGGAAGGAGGATCTGCCAGAGCAGCGCCGAACTCCCGATAGGCTATCGAAGTCAGCCTAAAGGTTCCGAGACCATTCCCCCACGTCGGTGCATCAGAGAGCAGGTGCTTTGCCGGCGTAATTGCTTCCGGGGGAAGGCTGACGAATCCAAGGAGGCCCAAGCCGCCGGATAGAGAGTGCGGCACAACCATCGCGCTGGCGATTGCTGCAAGGCCCGAGAACAACAGCGCCGAAGGCCAAAACCGAAATCCCAAGCGTCGCACAGCGGCTATGAAAACAAGGACCATCAATCCGCAGCCAGTAACCGCCACCAATGTGTGTTGTTCGAGGGCCATAAGTGCGGCGAGCGCTACGGTAATTCCCAACAAGCCCCAGAAAACGCCGACCCACAGTTGGGGCGAGGCCAGATTGCGGATGTCCTGCTGGTGCAGGTGGCGTTCGACGGCCCGGGCGACGAGTGCGCCATTTATCAACATTGCAAGAGCGGCTGCTGCCGGAAACAGATTCGTCGCCGCGCCTGTCTGGGGAATGAATCCAGCGAATGAATCGAGCTGGCTGAGTAGGAACTCGACTGATATGAGGGTCGTCACTGCGCTCAATACGTACAGGATCGTTTCGGCCGTGCGGCGATCCCTGGTGATGACGACAGTCGACACCAGGAGCGACACATTGACCAGATAGAGGAACAGGCTTTGCAACGTTGCGCCCGGATCAACGCTGATGCGGCCCGGCAACGATGGTTGATTCAACGCGATCGAAGTCGCCGACCAGATTGGGTTCGCAAGCGATGACATTGGAAAGATTTGCAACGTCATCCAGACGACCGGAAGCAAGAATATGAGGAGAAATTGCTTCAGCAATTGCGCGGCAGACGCGATTTGCGTCTCCGGACCTCTTGTTATCACGGCCACCATCACCGCAGTAGCAAGTGAAATCACATGCTGTGCGGAGGAGCCGCCTGTGATGGCCAAGATCGGAGTCGCGGCCAGCAATGCGATCAAAAGCCGGGACGCCACGAACAATCGGAGAACCGTGAGACGAGGAAGCGGGAATAGAGTGCAGCATTACACGAGTGGGACATTGATATGCGCCGCATGGCCAAGAAGGCGACGCCACCCTCGTCTCGGTGATTGCCACTATGACCCATCATCATTACGCGCCCTCCCAACTGGCCCCAGCATGCGGTTGATTTGCGGCATTCGCGCGGCATGACAGTTCCGGGCCAAATTATCGAACGTAGCAGTACTGCGACAAGTAACGGAGAGCCGTCGCCAGTCCAGCCATCGGCACCGCTCCGTGGATCGCACTCGGCGCGGTCCCAATTTCAACCGCAAGCTCGTTTGCGTTTTGCCAGTCGCTGGCAGCAAGCTTCGAGGCGTCGGCGGGTAGTAGGAGCGCCACGCCGCTCTGGATCACAGATGCGTGGAACTCTGCGCGCTTCTCTCCTGCTATGAGGGCTACGTTCGGTTGCGCCGAGCGGGACAGTGGCTCGAGTACAATGAGTACAATTTCGATACCACCTTTTCCACATTGCAGGCTCAGGCCAGCAAGGCCCGTATCCGACTTGGCACTATCGACGACATGCATCACTGAAATGGCATCGGCGCCACCGTCCGGATTTTTGCTCTTCACCAGTCGCCATCCGCTCTCAAGCTGTGTCGATTGGCTGCCGGACTGGATCTGCTTGAACGCCTCTTCGTCGCAACGTCGACGCTGCTCGGCGGTGATCCCAGACCCGCAGTTCACAATGCCCGGACTCACCGGCTCGGCTCGGCCGGGAGTTGTCGTCATCAAGAGACCAACACAGAGCAGAATTGAGCGCACCATCAGAAGTCCCGAATGCGCTAGCGCCAAATCATTCATGTTGTACCCAACGGCCCTGTCAAATATCGGGCAAGCGCTGCCCGCAGCTCCGGATCAAGCATCGGATGTTAATCGACGTAACCGTACCTCTTGTAGTATCGATTGCGATAGTAGGTCGCGCCGTACGTATCGTAGCGGCTCATCACTGACACGTTCACCTTGTTGAGAACCGCACCGAGCATACGCTCGCGTACAACCGGCGTTTCGCTTAACACGCGCTCGACGATATCCACTTTGGACTTCGCCCATTCGATGACAAGGATATAGGAATCAGCCAGCCCCCTGGTCGCCCGGACGTCGACGACGGGCGCCAACGGGCTAAGATCAAGAACGATACGATCAAAGTGCTGCCGTAGTTCCTGGAACAGGTCTTCCATCTGTTTCGAGGCCAGCAGGTCGCTCGAATTCGAGAAGCGCGATGTGATGGCACAAGGCAGAAATTGTAGATTCGTCTGCGGGTCTATCCAGACGACATCCCTCCAGTCGGCTTGGCCCAGGACGACATGGATCAAGCCGCCCTGCGCAGCCGGAGTAAGCCTCGCCGTGAGGCTTGGGTTGCGAATGTCGCCGTCCATCAGCAGTGTACGGCAGCCGCTTTGCGCCAAGGTTTGGGCCAGCGCTTCGCTGATGGTTGACTTTCCCTCGTTCGGAAGAGCGGAGGTAATCCCCAGGACCTTGCTGGAGCCTGCACCGAAATTCGCAAAATCGCTGGCTAGCTTAATCGACCGAAATCCCTCTGCGAAGCGTGAAAACGGGGCATTGATCACGTGCCGCCCGACGCTCTCTTCGGTCGAAAGCAGACGGTCGCGGTGGGACTGCTGGTGGCTGAACCCGGGCGCGGATCCGTGGAGTGGCAACGTCGTGCCGGATCTTCCGTAGTTCGTGGGTGCCTGCTGCAGATTGGGCTTGTCGCGTTTGCCGAATCGCCAGGCCGCTTTGCCGGATTGAGCGGAATTCGCTTTGACGGCGCCCCGCTCTATCACCGGAATCGAAGCGAGACAGCGGGTATCCACGAATTGCTCGACCTGCGAAACGGTACGGAAGACGCGATCCATCATGTCAAGCAGGATTGCAACGAGAGCTGCGAGAATCGACCCAGCCACGATCGCCGCAAGTAGGATGAGTGTCGTTCTTGGCGACGTCTTGTTGGGCAGAGTCGACGCGGCCTGGCTGATCACCCTCGCTTCGGTAATGGGAAACGACTGCTGCTGAACCGAGACCATGTAGAGTTGCAGGAAGTTGTCAGACAATGCGCGAGCGCTCTGAGCGTTGCTTTCCAGATCTCTGAGGACGATTTGGGCCTGACCTGTATTATTCGAGATCGCTATCGTATCGTTCAAGCTCTTCTGGCTGGACTCTTCGCGCGCCTTGGCAATTTCAAGGTCACTCTTGTAGACCTCGGCGGTGCGCCGCAATTCGTCAATGATCGAGCGTCGGAGTTCCCGCATCTGGTTGCGCAAATTGACGACCGCCAGATGTGTTGGTCCATATCGGTTCGACCAATCGGCCTGCTTGGCCGCGTACTCGAGATAGGTCTGGCGCAATTTGGTGATGACCGGGTTGGCCATCGTCTCGCTCACAGTCGCGAGGTCATTCAGAATGACCTTAGAATCGTCGCTGTCCGCATTCAATATCGCGGTGATGCGTTCGAGCTTAGCTTGTGCCTCCGCACGCTGGCTACGCGCAGCCGTCAGCGAAGTATTGATTTCAGCGAGTTGCTGCTCGGTGAGCAGTCGCCCGCCGGCGTCGATGATGTTGTTCTTGGCCTTGAAATCCGCAACAGTGCGTTCGGCAGAAGATGCCTGCGACCGCAATTCCTTCAATCGGTCCTGCAGCCAGACCGCCGCCCGTCTCGATGACTGATATTTCGATTCCAACGAGTCCAAGATATAGCCGTCGGCAACTGCGTTGGCGATCCGCGCTGCCAGCTCCTGCGATAATGCCTGAAAGGAGATCTCGATAACATAAGTCACGCCGACGCGCTTGATGCTGAGGCCGCTCGCAAAGCGAGAGAGTGCTGCGCGCAGTATTTGCTCTTCCGTGGGCGGGGTCGATTCGGAGAATATTCCGGTAATCGCGCCACTGATGCTGCTGAGCAATCCGCCACCGTCGCTCATGAAGTCTGCCGACCCCACAAGTTTTAAGTCCTTGATAACTTTGGTGGCGATCGCTTCGGACTTGAGAAGTTCGACCTGACTGTCGACCATCGCCGAGTCGATCGGGTTATCTCCGCCGCTCGCGGGCGCTTGTGTCTGCAGGCCCTGCATCTTACGGCTGTCGATCATCAGGATCGCCGTTCCGGTATATCGCTTCGGTGCCGTGAACACGTAGATGCCGGCAAGACCGATGCACAGGAGCAGCGTGAAAATCATCACAGGATACTGCCGGCTCACCAGCGCAAGCACGGAGGAGATGGTCTGCTCCAGCGATGGAGCCTCCGGCGCGGTGGTTTCGATCTCTCGAGATGTGATCTTCTGAAGCATCCCGCCCGCCTACCTAAATCTCTGTGAATGCGGCAACAGGCTGCCTTGCCGCCGCGCTGATTCTTGAATGGTAAAGTGCCGCTTAGAAGTCATGCCTTGGCAGAACTCGACACGCCGGATGTGGTGATCGAGATCGCGGCGCTCGAGGGTCGACCAATGCCATCGAGGCTCCGGCGAAACACCTACTTGGATCGTCCGACACGCTGTTTGGTCAGACAGGTTTCGGCAACGCTGCCGGGCCAACGTCGGGGCCGATCGCCGCAAAATCGTCACAATGCCTCTCCGCCAACTCTGCCAAAAAAAGGGACCTTCAAAACTAACGATTTACGCCGCCTGAGAAGATCAGGGGTTGCCCATGATCTGGGCAGACAGCTCGACCCGCCTGGCGCCGCGGTGGATTACGCGCGACCAGCATCGAATTCTGCAATGCAATATCGGCCTCAGTGTGACGGACAAGCATGAGGATCGAGCAACTCCCAGAGGCAAGGGATCCGGTCCGGAGTTACGTCCGAGCACGAGATGCCGGAGTGCGAACGAGCCGGGGGGCTTCGGAGCATCCGCTGTAGTGGCGAGGGTCGGCTTTGGAGTTCCACCGGTGAATCTCTGATCGGCCGGGCACTTAAAAATTAAGCCAACGAGACCTCAATCAAAATCCTTGGTCGAGGATTCCCGATGCCAATCGACAAGCGAGCTTGCCAGGTCGTAGTCGAATTTGAACCCGCTTGCGATCAGATGCTTCGGCAGAATGTTCGTAGAAAACCACAACTTCTTGATCCGGTCACGATTGATGCCGGTCTTGATGCCGACGGCCTGCAGCACCTCGAATGGAAGCACGGCGAGATCCATCAGCCATACCGGAATCGTTATCGTCGGCTTGGGGTATTCGGCAGCTTGAGAGAAGGCGGAGCAAATCTGGCTGATGGTGTAACGGTGCTCATAGCAGAAATTGTAGATCGACAGACTGTCGTTGCGAGACGCCATGAAGAGCATCGACGAGACGAGGTCCTTCACGTAGCCGCACGACTTGATAGTGTCGGTTCGGCCGGGATAGATGAAGGCCCGCCTTTCGAGAAGCCTCGACAATCGCGTGAAATTGCCTCGCTCGTAGCGGCCATAGATGACGGCGGGACGTACGATGGTCAGCCGCCTGTCCGGGTGTTCGGACTGCCATAGACGATGGATCGCTTCGGCCGAGAGTTTGGAGCGTCCATAGGCACTGACAGGGACTGGCGTCGCATCTTCGGTAAGTGGGGTTTCCGTCGGACCGTAGACCGATATCGAACTGGTAAAAATGATGTTCCGGCTGCCAGTGTCTTTCGCAAATCGGCAGACGTGCACCGCCCCCAGCACGTTTGTATAATAATAGTCTCCGTCCGGATGACCCGGGGTGACATGGATCGCAGCCAGGTTGAAGATGTCGGCAGGCACCCCGCCACCCAGCTTCGGGTCGATTGGCTCACGGACATCATGATGGACATATTCGACGCCTTCGACGTGCGCCCTAGGCTTCCCGATATCCACCGAAACGATCCGGTTGTAGCGCCCGGAAGCGAGCATCCGCGTCATCAGATGTGTACCGATGAAGCCTGCGCCTCCAAATACAATAGCCTGGGTGAGATTGGACATGTGCGCGAGGGTCAATGTGAGTGAAGGTGCCGAGTTAACTGCGATGAACTTCGGTCAAGGCTCCCCGGTAATCGAGCGCGCGCATCAGAGAGCTGCACGGCCCGCCGGTGCAAAAATTGTGCCCGCCAAAACCGAGATCGCTTGACGTGTGGTGCCCCCGCCGGCGAGCGTTGTTGCTTCTGCAGATCAAGCATGCGTGGCTCATGCGGCGAGAACAACATCGTTAGCGGGTGTGACATGCTCAGCGTCATCGGTTCCATTTAGGTGATCCTGAATGCGGTGGCACTGGTTCGATCGGCAACGCGAGTAGATGGGAGGATGTGTTCGCCACGGGTATGATCGTAGATGTCTTGTGAAGGTATCATTTCGCGTTCAACCAGGTTGCTCGTTTGGTTCAGCAGCTCAATAGAGCTCGCGATACTCAAATTGAAAATTCGTTGATCCGGCCGCGATCCCCAACAGCCTTTGCAGCTTCTGGTATCCTGCGAGTGGCACGTCCATGCAATCGGAACTTCCCGCGTAGCAAACCCGAACCCGGATCGATTGACCGCAAATGTTTTGAACCAGCACAATCTGCTCGATGATCTTGGGGTTGTTGGCTTGGGGGTGCGTCAACGGATTGACTGATATGCAAAGCTTTCCGTCTACTGTCGTGTGATTTGGAGCGAACGTACCTTCCATCGGCCGAACCGAACTCGAAGGCCGAGTGGAAATGCCGGAGCCGCCATACATCGGAGGAGACGTGCGACCGAAGCCTGAAATTTGAGCATCGGCTGTCGTTGCGACGAGCGATGAAGCGATCACCACAGAGATCGCCAAATAACCGTCTAAGTGCCTAGATAGGTTATCATGCATCTTCACTGCTCTGCACATCCATGATGGTTGGAAGCCGCGGTTATCGGCGGCAGGATAGAATTGCAGTTGCGGCAACAGAATGACGGGTAAAATAGTTCCGTGGAATTGCGGGCGAGGAACTTGCCTCTTCCTTGCGCTTGAAAACACGTGCTAAAGGCTGCACCTTCCTGGATTGGTGTCTGACGTCCGTTGAGTGTGATGTTCTCTCGGCCGTCATGCGACGTACTTACAACGCGAGTATTCTAGGCGGCGAATGTTGAAGAGACCAGGACACGCTGTGTTGTCGGAAGTCGAGCTGGCGATCCTGCCGCGCCTCTCGGTCGTCATTCCGAACCACAATTACGCAGCTTACGTGGGATCCGCGATCCGCAGCGCGCTGGATATACGATGGCCAAACGTCGAGGTGATCGTCGTCGATGACGGGTCGACGGACCATTCACTCCACGAGATCAACGAATTTGCAGACGAAGTCACAATCATCAGCCAGGCGAACGCCGGGCAAATGATGTCCTGCGTGAATGGCTTTCGCAGGTCGTCCGGCGATATCGTCATATTTCTCGATTCGGACGATGCCTTGCACCCTGATGTGATGACGGAGATCGTATCCGTTTGGTCCAAAGCCGCGAGCAAATATCAGTTTCAGATGCGCGTGATCGATGCCGAGGGGCAGCCGACCGGAAACCTCCTGCCGCAGTACTTCTCCTGTCCAACCTCGGAGGACGTCCGCAAGTGGATGGCAACCACCGGCGCTTATCCGACCCCGCCCGGGTCTGGAAATGCCTACCCGAAATGGTTTGTCGAGCGTATTTTCGATTTTGAGTCCGACTTCGTTGATCGGGCTCCCGACAGTTATCTGTTGGCGGCCGCTCCCGCCTGTGGCGAGATCGTGACGATCACCAAACCATTAGCATATTATCGGGTGCACGGCCTCAATCACGGGGCGTTCCTTCAACTAGACGATACCCGCTTTGCCAGAGAGATCGACCTCACGCAGAGGCGGTACGGATTCTTTTCCGAGATCGCACGCACGGAGAAGCTGCCGGTTGCGCCCGATGCGCTTAAGAGTAATTTGATATTTCTTTGCTTGCGGATAGCGTCGTTCAAGCTGCGGCCGGACCTTCATCCAATCGCGGCGGATAGTTCATTGAGCATCGCTGTCGATGCCCTTGGAGCGGCTGCGTCGCCACAAGGCTTCTCAAGGTCGCAGCGTATATCGCTGCTGGCGTGGATCTTCTGCATCCTCATCAGTCCGCGGTACTTTCGTCGTGCCCTGGTGAGTTTGCGGTACGTGCCCGCCCAGCGGCCGAAATGGTTGCGTGCGTTGCTCGGTCGATTCCGCATCATTCGATGATGGGGCTGGCTGGGACACTTCGGTCAGAGAGCCTGAGGACGGATCGACCTCAGGGCAGCGCCTGGCGATTGCGACCATACGCACAGCATTGCCATCAAGATCAGGAATGGAGCCATGGCGAGGTTGCCGCCGCCGAGCTGATAGCAGGCCAGCATTGTCAATGCGAGCATCGAGTTGTCTTTTCTGAATATCGAGAGGACGAGATAGAACAGGAAAATCAGTAGCCCGACAATTCCGTAGTCCGCAACGAGCTTGAGAACGGGATTTCCGCTGCCGCCGAAGTAGGCGGGCGACCGTTCCAATCCGCCGGGCCCGGAGCCGATAAGCACTCTGTCGGTCTGAAAGAGATAGTCCCAGGTCTGCAGTTGTGCGACGTAGCGGGCATAGCCGCTCGACTTGGTTGAACTGAATTCATCAAGCCTACTAACGATGGGATCAAAAGGCTCCGGTGCAATGAGGTACGTTGTACCGATCATCAAGGCAACGGCCGCCCCGATGGCGATAACCCGTAGTGATTTGAGCGGAGCAATCAGGGGATAGACACTCAGGGACACGACGAGCACCAGGAGGCCTGATCCGGACCGGGTGAGCACGTACGAGATGGCGTATAACGGAAGATAGGCAAGTCGCCGCAAAATGAACACATCGACGACAACTCCTATAGCGAGCAATTGGGACAGCGCTCCCGGCTCCATCGGGAAAAACCCGTTCGCGCGCCGATTCAGCGAGCCATAAAATTCCACCGCATTTTGATTGTAGGCGGACTCGACGAGGACGGGATCGAGCGCCGGGATTGTATCCTTGAACGAGAAGATCCGTATTCCGCCGAATTGAAGAACGATCTGGACGATTGCCAGAACGGCGCACAGGCGAACATAGAACAGGAAGACGGGAAGGACCGCCTCGTTGGAGAATCTCGTCGAGGGTCCGAACAGGAAGATCGAATTCGTGACAAGAACCATCGCAAGCGATGCCGAGCTGATCTCCACGCCGCGATCGGGAGATTCGGCTGCGGCGACCGCGCTGAAGAGAAACCAGACGACGACGAGTCCGAATGCGAGAGTCTGCGGCCCGCGAATGCTCACCAGACCAACCCACCATCCCCACGCGACGAGCGCGAAGAATCCGAACAGCGAAAAGAAGATCTGTCCGGTTCCAATGAGGAGTCCGAAGCGCTGCATGCAAATGCACAGAATGAAGGCGATGTGCGCGAAAATGACGCTATTGGTCTCGTCGCTTGACGCTGCTGCAGCGCGCTTGTTAGACGAGGTTCTGGCTGGGAATGTGTCGAGGCTCACCATGTTGGGACTCGTCGATTACTGTTTCGTGGCGCCTCGGTTGGTGGGTGCGTCTGGGCACAGGGTAACGATCGCGATCCACCTTGGTCTCTCTCGTGAGGCTGTTCACCCTCTATACTAGAGCCTGTAGCGACTTCCCACATGGAACACAACGCGAGCGCAAGAATTAACCCTTACGTTCATGGTGCCAGAGGTTTGTTTTGCCTCATGGTATTCGTCTATCACGTCGTTCATTCCGGATTACCCACGTTCGATCTGTTTGCCAGAGGGCTGTTGGGTGAAGCGCTGCAGTCCGGAAAATTCGGTGTCGAGTTCTTCTTCGGCATCAGTGGAATCGTGATTCTGCCAAGCCTTTATCGAGCATCCTCGGTCGTGACCTTTATTCTTGATCGCTATGCGAGGATTCTTCCTGTGCTCTGGATGACCGTGATCGCGATCGCGATTTCTGGCTGGCTTTCAGGAAAGGGTCCAAGTCTGCTGTTGGTTGGTGCAAATCTGTTGGCGCCGCCGCCATTTATTGACATCATCCAGATCAATCCCGCGGCGTGGTCGCTCGGATACGAATTCCTGTTCTATGGAGTATGTGCCGTCGTTTTCCTAGTCAGCGGCGTCAGTCGGCCGCTGGCGCTGACGTTAGCCGTCAGTTCGCTGGTCTTGCTCGTGTACTATCCCCGCGCGCTCCTGATGATTGGTGGCGTGCTCATTGCGGAGAAGTACCTATCGTCGACGTCGTTGCAATCGCTGGCGAAGTACCCGGCGATCTTCTTCGTGCTGTTCCTGACTGTCTGGAGAGGCCTCGAGCTTGCCAGTGCAACAGACTACGTTGGCTTTGTCACGCCGGCATATTTGCCATTCCATGACTGGATCTCTGCTTTTCCATTTGTTGTTCTTGGTGGCGTCTTCGGGACTATTTTCCTGCTTGGCATGTCCCGAGGGAACGGCCTGTTCGGAAGAATGCTGCGTTGGCAAATGATGCAGTGGCTTGGAACGATCAGCTTCAGTTTCTATCTCTGGCCGCCGATCGTCATGGCCGGGGTCAAGCTGATCATGTATCGAACGGGCATGGTCGATGCATTGGGGAGCGGATCGCAACTGTTTTTTCTCCTGGCCTCGCTTCCGCCGTCGCTTGTCGTTGCAACGATCAGCCATCGCCTGCTTGAAGTGAAGATGACGGGACAGATTCGAAGCCGGCTTGACCGCGCCGCGAACCGGCAGTCCGGCCGATCAATCAAGCACTCGACGGCACTCAAGGAGGGAACCTGATCGGGGAACAGTCAAATGTTCTTGATTGTTCGACAAGTCACCGCCCCAAAACGATCGCAAGTTGCACGTCTACTTGCGAAAAAGCCGCAGGGCCGTGCGCTTGCGTGTGCCGGCTCGCGACGTGGCAGCGTCACCATTGCCAAAGTCTTTGCGCATTGAGCCGGCACAGCGTTTCTCAGCCGGCTAACAGCCGTACCGAAAGGATCTCGTTGATGTTCGCAGCCGTGCGCAGGCAAGTCCTTTGTGTCGCCTCGATAGTCGTTGCATTCGGATCCGCAACGCCGGCCTGGTGCGCTGGCTGGGAGCTGGTGTTTTCGGATGAGTTCAACGGCGACAAGCTTGATCGAACCAAATGGGCGACCCGATACATCTACAACAACGAAACGATGGATCATTTCAACGATGAAAAGCAGCGCTACCGCGACAACCACGTGGTGTCCGAAGGTACGCTGAATCTGACTGCAAAAAAGAATGAGGGGGCGGACACGTTCGATTCCGGGATGATCCGGAGCCATCAGACATTCTACTACGGCTACTATGAAGCGCGGGTCTTTCTTCCGAATGCGCGGGGATCGTGGCCGGCATTCTGGCTCGAAGCCGATTACGATATCGATGGAAAGTTCTGGCATCCGCCGGAGATCGACATTTTCGAGTACGTCATCAATGGTGTGGAAGACAAGCCGAACATGCTGCACTCGAATGCCATGACTAAAGATAAGTGGACGCCGCAGTCCTACACGTATGTGGACAGCTCCTTCGTGCTCAGGTTTCAGGACATGGTCAGCAAGGAGGATCTGAACAAGGACTGGCATATTGCCGGCTTCGTTTGGGCTCCTGACCGCATTTCGTTCTTCTGGGATGGCCGTCTCGTCTACACGCGCATGTACCAGTGGCTCAGGAAGGATGGCCAACTGGGACCACCGGCGCACATCGATCTCAATTTTGCTGTCGGCGGAGCAGCCTGGGCCGGCCGGCACGGGATCGATGATGCGGCTTTCCCGCAGGCGTTCAAGATCGACTACGTTCGCGTCTGCCAGTTCACGCCCTCCGAACGGGGAAGCCGAAAATGCGGTCCGAGCGACGTGACACCGGATCCGAATGATTTTGGATATAGGGCAGCGCTCAACGACATGCCCAAGCCGACATTCCTCAACGTTACGAACGTAGTAGCGGATAAGAAGCCGAACGCGGGGGTATTGTCGCTGGGCACGACCGATCCGCTCAAGATCGAAATTCCGATCAAGATTCCGGACGACTATCCGACAAATCGAACGCTTCACGCGTACGTCTTCGACGAAATAACCGGCGCTATGGTCGCATCGGCAAAGAAGCCGCTGCAACAGGACTCTCGCAAGGAAGGGGAAAATGGCGTCAGCGTGATCGAGTTTGCGCTGCCGGCCGTGCGGCGTGAAGGGAACTATCTGCTGGGCAGCAAACTGACGGCCGAAGTCGCGGGCGAGGTCGGCCCCAAAGAAGTCCCAGTTGCTTGCGACACCACGGTGATCCAACCAAAAAAAGCCAGATCTTGCCGTCTACTGTCGCTGCATGTGCACCGCTGATCGGAGGGGTGCACATGCAGCGTGAGCACAGCTCCGTGTGATCTGAATCAAGCCGAGTACCGCTGATTGCGCTCGGCACGCTATCCGAAGGTCGGTCTGAATTTTGCTTGGCTGTGGCAGGTGAGCCGTCATGCGGGCTTGCCTGTCACGGTCAGTGTCTCTTGCATTGGTAGTTGTCCATGAACTCAAAAGTTCGCGCCGTCAGGCAAATCCTCCGTGGTACATTGCGCGGCAGCCCGAGCCGGCTTTGTGATCATCGCACGTGGCGAAGTGAACATCCGCATACGTGGGTCACTGCCGTCGAGGAACAGGTCCTGACCCGGAAGGCACCGGTTCGATTCGGCAGCCGCGACGCAGGTTTCGGTGAAAGCGTTGACAACAGAATGCCCGAGCTGGGCGTTCTCCGCCTGGACAAGGCCCGCATCCTCGGTCCCGACGGCTGGCTCGTGACGGAGGATGGATCGCTGCTCTACGAGAGCACTTGGTACGGATCGTCGTTCTCGCGCCATCCGCGATCAGTTGCCTATGGGACGCCGCTGCCGCTAAGCGGCACCTGTCTCTCGCTAGCGAGTGATTTCGCCGGAGGGAACTATGGGCACTTCCTGCTCGATTGCCTGGGACGCTTGGCGCTATTCCAGAAAAGTGGCCTGTCGCTCGAGGATGTCGACTATGTCTATTTGCCCAAGCCTGCGTCCGAAACGGCAGCCAAACTCGTTCGCCGGCTTGGAATTCCAGTGCACAAGTGCGTGTGGGCAGGCCAGGAGGACATCCAGGCCGATCTCGTGATCGGCACTTCGTTTCCAGGCTTGCGACGGAATTATGCACCATGGCTTACGGAGTTCTTCCGCTTGCCGGTCGCCAAGTCGCCGCTTCGTCACGACAGGCGCGTATACGTTCCGCGCAAAGGACAAAGGAAGGTTGCCAACGAACAAGAGCTGATGCCTGCACTGAGAAAGTTCGGCTTCCAGATCTACGATTTTGATGACGTTGAGGATGAAGCGGCGTTTTTCTCGGAATGCGCGATTGTCGTTGGCCCACACGGTGCAGGGCTGACCAATCTCGTATTCTGCTCGCCTGGAACGAAAGTCCTGGAGCTGATCCCCTCAGACCACGTGCATCCCTATTACTACACGATCGCTACGTCGGCCGGCGCGCACTATTCTTACATCGTGGGAGACAGCAAGGGAACACGCCCGCGGGGAGCGTTTGGGCCCAGTCCATTCGATTTCGAGGTTGCGCCTGACATCTTCGAGCGCGCACTGGAAACCATCTGTCAATGAACGAGCATTGAAAATGGTCGCTATTGGTGCGCGTACGGCGCTCCCTTTGTCGAAAAATTCAATCGCCATCGGAGCCGCCTGGATCGGCGTGAGCCGGCTGGTGGTTGCCAGTCTCGGCTTGCTGAACACGCTCATATTGGCGAGAATGCTCACGCCGGAAGATTTCGGCCTGGTTGCCGTCGCGACGGCCATCATTGCTGTTCTGACGTCGATGACGGAACTGTCCCTGGCATCGGCGCTCATTCACCACAAGGATCCTAGTGAGGATCAATTCCACTCCGCGTGGACGTTGAGCCTGGCTCGCGGCTGCTTGCTGGCACTCTTGCTCTCGCTGCTCGCTTATCCGGTGGCATTGTCGTACGGCGATGGCCGCTTGATTCCGATCCTGTTGGTCCTGAGCTGCTCGATTGTGATATCTGGGCTTCGAAATCCGATGCTTGCGATGATGCAGCGTCAACTCGTCTTCTGGCAGGAATTTGTGACGAGCAGCAGCCGGGCGCTCGCAACCATCCTCGTCTCATCCGGGATCGCCATTTGCTTCAGGAGCTACTGGGCGCTTATCGCAGGAGCCGTCATCGCCAACTTCATCGATGTCGTCGCCTCTTATCTCATCCATCCGTTCCGGCCGAAATTCCGGATAAGGGGGAGCCGCTCCCTATTCTCGTTCTCTGTTTGGCTATCACTCGGACAGGCCGTCAGCACGCTCAACTGGCGTTTCGACCAAATCATCATCGGATATTTTCTCGGGAAATCCGCCCTGGGTGCGTATGTGCTGGGCAGCGACTTGGCCGCCACGCCGACAAGAGAAGCAACAAATCCACTCGCCGGGACACTGTTTCCCGCGTTTGTGAGGCTGAGGGACGACAAGGCCGCCCTTCAACGCGCTTATCTGTCGGCGCAATCAATGCTGTGTGCGATTGCCTTTCCGGCTGGGTTCGGCTTCGCGTTGATCGCCGATCAATTCGTTCCGCTCGCACTGGGTGAAGCCTGGGCAGGCGCGACAATCGTGATCCAGCTCCTCGGTGGTGCAATTGCGTTGCATACGCTCAGTGCGACCGTCCAACCCCTTGGTCTGGCCCTTGGGCAGACGCGCAGGTTATTTCATCGCGACGTTGCGATCCTGATCGTGAGGCTGCCTGTCATCGTGGCGGGCTTGTGGGTCGGGGGGGTACTTGGCCTGCTGGTCGCTCGCGTGGCGGTTACGCTCGGCGGTGTCGTCTACAACATGGTCCTGGTCCGCGAATTGATTGACACTTCTGTCTCCCGACAATTTCTCGTGAATCTGAGGACCGCTTTGTCCACCTGCACGATGATCATTGTCGGTCTTCTGACCAATTGGAGTTTCATCACATCGTTTGGCCATGAGTCTCACGTCTATGCTCGGTTGATCGCCATTGTTCTCGTGAGCGCTCTCGCTTATGTCGGGTCCCTCTTTGGAGTCTGGCGAGCGACAGGCGCGCCGGCCGGGCCAGAGCGTGAGATCCTGCGAATCCTCGGCGCAATTGCCAACAGGTTTCGGGAAACTGGGAAAATCGTCGATGATAACCGAGGAGTCGGGTGAGTAATATGGATGAAAGGTCGAAGCGCCGCGTCGCGCTGGTTACGGGCGTCACCGGTCAGGATGGTGCCTATCTCGCCGAGTATCTGGTCGGGCTAGGCTACACCGTTCACGGCATCAAGCGGCGATCGTCCTCGTTCAACACCGCCCGTGTCGATCATCTTTATCAGGATCCGCATGCCGACAATGTGCGGTTCCTGATGCATTACGGCGACATGACGGATTCGACAAACCTGATCCGTCTAATGCAGCAGATCCGACCAACCGAGATCTATAATCTGGCTGCACAGAGCCATGTGGCGGTTAGTTTCGAGAGCCCGGAGTACACCGCGAACGCCGACGCGATCGGAACGCTGCGGCTATTGGAGGCGATCCGCATTCTTGGCATGGAGAAGGAGACACGGTTCTATCAGGCGTCCACCTCCGAGCTCTACGGCCTCGTGCAGGAAGTGCCGCAGAAGGAAACGACCCCCTTCTACCCGCGCTCCCCTTACGCGGTGGCGAAGCTTTATGCGTATTGGATCACCGTGAACTACCGCGAGGCCTACGGCATGTTTGCCTCGAACGGCATTCTCTTCAACCACGAGAGTCCGATCCGCGGCGAAACCTTCGTCACCCGCAAAATCACGCGTGCCGTTGCCCGCATCGAGACGGGCCTCGAAGAGACGCTGTATCTCGGGAATCTCGAGGCCAAGCGCGACTGGGGCCACGCCAGGGATTATGTCGAAGGCATGCACATGATCCTGCAGGCCGACCGGCCCGATGATTTCGTACTGGCGACCGGGGAGACCCGCTCGGTGCGCGAGTTCGTGGAGCTCGCCTTTGCGGAAGTCGGCCGCAAAATCGAATGGCAAGGCAGGGGCGTCGAAGAAACCGGCCTCGACAAGGAGTCAGGCAGGATCGTCGTGCGGATCGACCCGACTTATTTTCGTCCCACCGAGGTCGATCTCCTGATCGGCGATCCCAGCAAGGTGCGCGAGAAGCTCGGCTGGAAATCCAGGACCCCGTTCGCGCAGCTGGTCAAGGAAATGATGGCTTGCGATTTGCTCGAGGCGAGGCGAGAGGTTGCCAATGGCAAGTACTCCATTTGAACTGGCCGGCAAGACCGTCTTCGTCGCCGGCCATCGCGGCATGGTTGGCTCCGCGTTGGTGCGGCGACTCGCTGAGGAAAATGTCGAACTGCTGACGGCCTCGCGGAGCGAGGTCGACCTGCGTGACCAGACCGCCGTCGATAAATGGTTCGCTGCTAGGCGTCCGCAGGTAGTGTTCCTTGCTGCCGCCAAGGTCGGCGGTATCGTCGCCAACAACACGCTGCGGGCGGAGTTCCTCTACGAAAATCTCGCGATCGCGACCAATGTCATTCACGCAGCGCATGTCAATCGATGCGAGAAGCTGATGTTCTTTGGCTCCTCCTGCATCTACCCCAAACTGGCAGTCCAGCCGCTGCGCGAAGAGTCGATGCTGACAGGCCCGCTGGAGCCGACCAATGAACCCTATGCGATTGCCAAGATCGCCGGCATCAAGATGGTCGAAGCCTATCGCAGCCAGTACGGTTCAAACTTTATCAGTGTGATGCCGACTAACCTTTATGGTCGCGGCGACAATTATCATCCCGAATACAGCCACGTCGTCGCGGCGTTGATCCGCCGCTTCCATGAGGCCAAAACGTCGGGGGCGAAGAACGTCATGGTGTGGGGCACCGGCACGCCGCGGCGCGAATTCCTCTTTGTCGACGATCTGGCGGACGCCTGCATCCACCTCATGAAGACCTATTCGAGCGGCGAGCTCGTCAACGTCGGTACCGGCACGGACATTGCGATCGCCGAATTCGCCCGGGTGGTCGCGGCGACCGTCGGCTATTCCGGCGAGATCAGCTTTGACAGCTCGCGCCCCGACGGCACTCCGCGCAAATTGCTCGACGTCAACCGGTTGGCGAAACTGGGTTGGCGGGCCAAGACCCCGCTCGAGGATGGGCTCAAGCTGGCCTATCAGGCATATCTCGGCGAGAACCGGCAGTCCGGAGAGTAGGAAGCGCACTTCCGCCATTGCGAGCCGACGGTCGCGCACCCGATGTCCGCGGCTGGCGCGATTCATCGGTGGGGCCACGGTGGCGATCACCCCGGAGCGAACCAGCATTTCGGCAGCACGACATCATCCCTATTGGCGACGTTTCTCCTGTCGAGGTCGTGAGGAAACCTTCTGGCAGGCGCTCGGCGAGAAACGCGATCCTTGCGCAAGAACGAGAATTCCATGATCGGCGGGACCTTGAAGTCCCTGTATTCGATGGGTTTGAAGTAATTATTCGGATGAATGTGTACGACGTCGAAGTGCTTGGTGATCTTCTTGAAAACAGCGCCGATCAGCTTGAGACCGATAGGATTGAAAATTCTGTCCAAGGAATGGAACTCGATGATCATGATCCTGAAGCGCTTCAGGTCGTCGCAGCTCGTTTCGATGATAACCTCGTATTCGCCGCCTTCAACGTCCATCTGGAGGATGAGATCGCCGGTCCGAGCGCCCTTTCTCGACATCCAGTTCTCTAAAGTCATGAACTTGGCGTTGTTTTCGTTTCCGAGGAATTTTTTTTCGAAATCGAGCAGGTCATTTTGGGTCGCGGGTGCATCCACCGAGAAGTCGGCGAGGAAGCACGGGATGCCGCGTTCGGCAAGGCCGAGCTCGAAGTCAGAGACGTTGTAGACGCCCGGCGAAAAGCAACCGACGCAGCCTTCGAGGTCATCCGGAACCAAATAGCCGCCATCAGCGGATCCGCCCAGTCGAACTAATTTCTTGTCCGTAACGACAGGGAAAAGGTCCCGGAAGAATTCCCTGAGCTCCTCCTCCTTTGAGGTGCCGGATATCATAACGTCGCTGTTGAGCAGGCGTGTCTTCACGTAGTCTTTTAATAAACCGATCATGCGATGACTCCGAGCTCGCTAACGCACCTGGGTGCAAGACGTGCTGCAAGAATCGGCATTCCTGCAGGCTCGCTGCCTATGTTCGTTGCGATCAACACATTTGCCTGCCTTAAGACTCCAATAGATTCGATTCTTGTCATGAATATGTGCGGTGGTATCGCTATTCGGCAGTGTTGCCGAGACTTGCCTTTTGGCTGCTAAGCCGATCTATTCCGTGCTCTGGAACCGGTCGGCTTCCGCATCGGCGAGGGGACCGAGTGAGGCACGAGAGCGTAGAGGCGGAAGCGGCTGAGCGCGAAGATCGAATGACAGACGCGGGAAGCTCGCAGCGCAAACATCCGGCGTCCGCGCTGGTGGCGCGCAGATGCGTTGTTTGCACAACCGTTGCGGGTGCTTGGCGCAATGGCAGAAGTGGATTAGTCGAATGGGAAGTTTTGCCGATGCATCGAAAGCCATTCGATGCTGTGATGCGACCGATGGGACCGAACTCAGGACGATGGCCGAAATTCCCATGAAGGATTCTCGTACACTGATTGCAGAACTGCAGGATGAGATCGAAAAGGTCATCGGGCCCCATCTGGTGGGTGTCGAGAATTTCGCGCTGGTGGATTTCCCCAACCACTCCAATGTGGGCGACAGCGCCATATGGTTGGGTGAAGAGACCTATCTGCAGAAAAAGCTAGGTCGAGCACCCTCCTATGTCTGCACCTATGACACCTGGTCAAAGAAGGAATTTGAAAGAGCCGTTCCTGTTGGACCGATCCTTATCCATGGTGGGGGCAATTTTGGCGACCTGTGGCCCAGCCATCAGGAGTTTCGGCTCAGGCTTCTGTCGGAGTTTCCGGATCGCCCGATCATTCAGTTGCCACAAACTATACACTTCTCCTCGAAGGCAAGTCTCAAGCGCGCCGCGGAGATCATCAACTCGCACAAAAAATTCCGGATTCTGGTCCGTGACGTGCAAAGTTTGAATATCGCGACAGCGGAATTTACTGCGCCCGTGGATCTCTGTCCGGACATGGCGTTCTGCCTGGGGGCGCAGAGCTCGCCAGCGGCAGTAACCAAGAAATTGTTGCTGCTGCTCCGAACCGATCACGAGAAGGTAGAGCAAAAGCATTTTCCGCCGCTCCCAAACTTTGCTGTTGTCGAGGACTGGCTCAACGAACAACGAGGCTTGGGAAAGTGGTTGTTTGTCAAGGCGCTGCTCGAGACGGCGCTCCTCTTGCTCAAGGGCAGGACGTCGTCGGAGCTCGACGTGCGCATTCGGTGGTTTCACCTGCTGGCGTCGAATCGTGTAGCCCGTGGAATGAGGCAGGTTGGATCGTCGGCCTACGTGATCACGGACCGGCTTCACACGCACATCTTTTGCGTGTTGCTGAATCTGCCGCACTCGGTTCTTGACAATAATTATGGGAAAATCAGCACGTTCGTCGATGCGTGGAGCAAGCCCTTCGAAAAGTTGAGCCGGCCACTGAGCACGAGTGTGGACGGCGCCCTCGCAAAGTTTCTGGATATCTGCCAGGGCAGTTCGGCGCCGACGGATCAACGTTGAGGGTCGAGCATCATCCTCCGTACGGGCGGTTCGCCGGCTCGTGCGCGTGGACGGTGAACGTTGTTGTGCTCTTTGTGGTCTGGCCCGCATTGTTCGCGCAGGAGATTGTTAGGTTGGCGACCCCTGCCGCCGTGGGAACGCCATTGATCAGTCCGGTGGAAGGGTCAAAGGCGAGCCCCTGCGGCAGTCCTTTGACGGACAAAATCTTCGGCATCATGACGCCGACATCGCACTCCCCATAGATATCGTGGTGATAGCTGTCGCCTGCGGCGGCTGAAAGGGGGGGCGTCGTCACGCGCGGGCCGCGATTGATGGAGAATCGCAGGGGCTCCATCGTTGAGCCGTCAGGTTTGTAGCCGTAAACGACGACATGGGACCGCCCGGGATTTCCCGTAGCGGTGGTGAAGTCCGCCTTGATCGTGCGCGCCGCCGCATCGTACGAAATTCCTTCCGGGAATTGCGTAAACGTCGACTGCTCCGCCATGCCCGGTTCGGAGCTGTCGTAGGGTACGACCTGGACGAATTCGGTGACGCTTGCATCACCCCACAGGGCCTTGGCGCTCGGGAGCACGACCTTGCCGCTGCCGTCATAATCGACATTAAGGTCTTCGACCGAAACCAGCGGCTTCCAATGCGCGACGCCTGCCGTCCGCCAGCCGCGAATCCAATCGACATCGAGATAGGCCCCGGTCGTGGAGCTGGCCCACGCCGCGGCGTCGTACGCCTCGCCCGCGAACGTATTGTTGAATATGTGTGACGTCAGCAGCAGAAATGAGGGCATATTCTTGGTATTGGAGTCCACGCCAATAAACTGGGACCGAAGGGCACTATCGACGTAAAGCTGGGTGCTTCCGCCGTTTCGAAAGACGAAGCTGAAGACGTGGAACGTATCGTCCATATAGTCGAACGGTCCGGCGCTGTTGTCGGTCGAGATTGCCCCCGAGGTGTGGACGATATTGCTGAAATGCATCCCTTGAGAGTTGCACTCCAGATCCCACTCGTTGCCGGTTGGGTTGAGCACGGGTGCAACGGAATAGGTCCAGAATGCTGGATGAAAGCCAGCCGGATTCGTAAGCCTGGAGCTGAACCGAGCACGTATCTCGACGATGACGGCATTGGTGCTCGGGTAGTATGCAAATGCCCCGGCCGTATGGATCATCGCGGAGAGGTGCGGGCGGACGCCTCCGTTGATGGACTGGTCGGTCGGTGTAAGGAATGCCTGCTCGCGCACTGTTGCCTTGCGCGCCCCGAGCCGCAGCACCGAACTGGAAACCGACATGTTGTCGAAGTCGACCGCGACGCCGCGGTTCCGGTCTTTGTAACCTGTCGTTAGCGGGTCGGCATCAAAGCCTGTCCCTAGCGACGTGGTATTGCCGCGGATGCCTGGATGATAGGCGCCAGTCGGGAAGAACTTGCCGCGCGGGTTTGCCGGACCAACGATATCGAGGGCGTCGAAATCGTCACCCCAGGACAGCGTATAGCCCGCATACAACCCGCTGCCATTCTGGCCGACGACGGCGCCACCGACGATCTGGCTGCTTCGCTTGGAGGGCGTGATGGATCGCAGGCGCTGTCGCACACCATCGTTGCTCAGGCCTAGATAAAGTGCTGAGCCAGCAACAGCCAACGATGCGACGAACAATGCTGCCATGGTGCCGTTGATTCGACGCTTTGATGGCATCCACGCCTCTCTTGCCTAACCGTCATCATTTTTGCGGCGTACACATTCACTCGCAAGTGTGGAAACCTTCGGTTTGCACCAACGCGTTCGAATGCGGACCATTTCAGTGTGTAGCCGCAGATTTCGTGCTGACGGGGATAACAATGTGAAACATCGTCGCGAACATGGCAGCCTGGGCGCTTGCCTCCTCCTTGTCAGCAGAGACAAGTTCGCGCTAATCCTTTTGAGATCATGTGCAATGCGGTTCCAAGTTGACAGCGCAGGACTGACTAATCAATGGGCAGCGATCTCAGAGTTGTGGCGATTAGTTTGGACGGTTCCGTGCGCCGCGAGCGCGCGAGTGCAAATCTGGATTCGCTTGGTATTCCCTGGACCTTCTTTGATGCCTTGCGTGTGCCAGCCACGGGGCTCCCGCAATATGATGAAGCGCTGGCCATCCGCTTTTGGGGCAGGGGCCTTTCACGAGCCGAGATCGGCTGCGCAGCGAGCCATATGAGCATCATGGCGCAACTGGGGGCATCGGACACCGACGATTCATGGACACTTGTGGTGGAAGACGACGTCGTTCTCGATGCCGGATTCAGCTTTCGATCGCTTCCGGATATCTGCAAGGCTGCCGAGATCGGTTATCTCCGGCTGTATGGGCGACACATGGCGCCGTGCAAGCACGTGGCCTGGCTGGATCAGCGGGAATTGGTGCGGTTTGAGCGCGCGCCAATGGGAACGCAGGCCTATCTGATCTCCAGCGGCGCAGCGCGTCGATTTATCCACAGCGTGACGACGATCCATCGGCCAGTCGACTGGGAGATGGATCGCTTCTGGGCAAATGGGCTGTACAACTATGGCTTGTTTCCATTTCCATGCCTTGAGCTGACGCTGCCATCCTCGATTGCAAAAGCGGCGGAGTCGCTCCGCGAGCCTACTGCGCTTGACAGGGCGGCATGGTTTGCGTGGAAATCGAAGGAATACGTTCTGCGCTTGTCGGAAAATATTCGCCTTCGCCAGTCCGACAGGCGGATTCGCGGCCGCCTTGCCGGCGTAACCAGTCTTTACGGGCCAATGCCGGGGACAATTCGCGGGGTTCGAAAGCCTGTGATTGATGCCTGAAGGGCGTGCGACGAGGATCTTGCGAGGTGGGTTGGCTTTGCGCCATCGCGCATTCAGGCGTGCTTGCGTCGGATAACGCTGCCGAACCTCAGGAGCGGCCGAACCTCAGGAGCGGCCTCAGGAGTTCTGCCCTGTTGAACCGGAGCATGATCAGCCGGTATGCAAACCAGGAAGGACTCAAGAATAACACAGTGAACCAGACGATATGAGAGGCGGCGGTCCGCCATTGTGTCGTCTCGGTCAGAGCCAGCCATATGCCGCGACGCAGGAGCGAACTCGATGTGTCCATCTCCTGGGCGACATACCTCAGTCCCAATTTTCGGGACGCTAAGCGATAGTTGATAAAGACGATCTCGTTATCGATTGGCCTTGCCGATTGCACATGTACCGACTTCCTGTCGCAATGCGCCTTCAGGATATCGAACTCGGCGACGCGAAACCCGATTTGCCTAGGGAAATCGGGAAAGCGCTGGGCGCGGCCCTGCGCGTCGTTCCGGCTGATATTTCGACCGTGGAGCCGATATTGCCCCAAGATTGCCTGCACCGTGACGACGTCCCCGTAAAGCGGCGCGATCGTGTTGAGAGCGCCATCGTATCCGACGGGCGGATTGAGAGGGATGACCTGACGAAGAAACTCTCTGGAATACGCATTGCCCGACATGACCGGCCAGATGTACGTTCCTGACCGGATAAATTCTGCATGCACGTCCTGTAACGTATACGACGTCGGAAACGCACAAAATGACCGTCCAAGAGGCGTACCAGCGCCGTCGATGAGTTCCAGATTGAACTGAACTTTCGAGAGACCCTCGCGCCAGTGTGCGGCGACATTTTCCACTGCTGTCGGCATCAGGATATCGTCCGCATCAAGGAACAGCAGCACATCGCCTGTCGCTTCGCGATACCCAACTTCGAATGCTGCGATGTTGCCTTGATTTGCCTGAAATATGGCTCGAATCCTGTCACCATACCCGGCGATGATCTGACGGGAACCGTCGATCGAGCCATCGTCGACGACAACAATTTCATCCGCTGGACGCGTCTGATTCAACGCGCTGTCGATTGCGAATCCGACATACCGTTCGTAATTGTAGACTGTTATGACGATGCTAATCTTCAACGCGTCTCGCTCAGGAAATCTGCCAGTGTCATCGAAGGCTATCAATCCATGCGTTGATGAGCCAGAAGTAATTTCACAGTCCGCAAGCATGGTTGGTGAGACAATCGCATGAAAATCGCTCTGATCGATCCGTCACTGTTTACCTGGCCGTATGATCTTAAATTAGCCAAAGGATTGACCGATATTGGGCATGCAGCCAACATTGTCGGGCGCCAGCTTGGGCAGAAGCCGTCCGTCGACGAAGTGCGGTTTCTTGACCGACATTTTTATCCTGGGATGCAGTCGCGCTTTTTCAAGAAACTTCCGCGCAACGTGCAGCTGGGACTGAAGGGTCTCAGTCACGCTGAATCAATGGCTCGGCTGATCAGGCGCTTCAGGAGAGCGCCGCCCGATGTGATCCATTTCCAGTGGGCGCCCTTGGCGATTGTTGACAGCCAGTTCGTTCCCAAGTTCAGAAAGGTCGCGCCAACGGTTCTGACCGTTCATGACTCGAATCCGTTCAACAACAATCCGAGCTCGCGGATACAGCGGATTGGCGCGCTCAAGATTCTGCATTGCTTCGACCATCTCATCGTTCATACGGCCGTTGCACGCGATCGCCTTCTGGGCGTCGGTATCCCGGACGAGAAGATATCCGTTATCGCGCACGGATTGCTGACGGATCATATCGCCCGACCGGCGGACGAGCCTTCGGCCGGTGGCGGGCGCGTTCAAATACTCCTGTTCGGCAAGATAAAGCCCTACAAGGGCGTCGACGTTATGCTTCGCGCACTTGCATTGCTTCCCCGAGAGGTCAGGGCACGTTGCGTGGTGAAGGTCGTGGGCTGGCCGGAAATGGCGATGGAGCCGTTGTTTGCGATGGTGAAGGATCTGCAGCTCGACGACCATGTCGAATTCGACCTGCGGTTCGTTCCGGACGATGAAATGACCTCGCTGGTCGCGCACGCCGACATCCTGGCTTTTCCGTACCGAGACATTGACGCATCGGGGGTGCTGATGCTGGCGATCGCGGCGGGACGTCCGATTGTCGCGTCGAACATTGGAACCTTTGCCGAATGGCTGAGCGATCGGGCAGAGGGAACGCTCGTTCCTCCAGATGACCCCGCCGCATTGTCCCGGTCACTCGAGCGGCTAATTGATGATCCTGATTATCGAAACTCCAAGGGACAAGCAATGCTGGATCTGCGCGACTCCGTGCCGACGTGGACCTCAATTGCCCGCCTGACCGAGGTCGCTTATGCGAAGGCGGGCCGGCATGCAGACGCACTGGTCAGCGCCCAGGTTCTGCAGGATTCAGGAAACTGAAGGGGTCATCTGCCAGGTGGTCTGGCGGATCGACAGGATGCCCCAGAAAAAGCCAAGTGCCCACGCGAAGTGCATCACGACAGCGGCCGGCAGCGCAAGCAACCCGCAAATCGAGCGATGCTTTTGTGCAATTGTCACTGCAGTAAGCCCAAGTATCGCCAGATAAGCCATCGGCAATGTCAACAGTACAGGTGCGAATGGAGACAGAACGATGGCGCAGAACATCAACGCGACGTGAGTCGGTACCAGGAACTGGCGCAGTCGCAACGATCCGGGATGCCGTCTCACGGTTCTCGATCGACCGCGACCATAGTTGAAGTACTGCTTCGCCAGGCTCAGAAAACCCGACCTCGGTCGATATGAAAGGCGGATGTCCGAATCCAGAAATATCCGGCCGCCGATTGCACGCAGCCGGCAGTCAAACTCTGCATCTTCATTGTGAGTGAAGGTTTCATCGTAACCACCGGCCCTGCGAAAGGCGTCGATGGTCATCGCTGCGTGATGTCCATGATCGACAAAGCCGCTTTTCTTTCCGCCGCGATGTGCCGATCCGCCCGAACCGACCTTTGTGTCCGATACCCAGGCGACGGCCTTTTGCAGGCAGCCGTCACCGCGCGAGTCCATAGGGACCACGACCGAGTCGGCTTGGCGCTCGTCCAAGGTCTTGAGGAGGCGCGAAATATAGTCCGTCGGATATTGGCAATGGGCGTCACACCGCACCAGGACCTGCGCTGCAGCACCGTAGACTTGTACGGCCAGATTAACCCCGGCGCTCTGCAGCCGCTGCGGATTGCGCAACAGATGGACGCCGGCAATCTCCTCGGCCAGCTGGCGCACAATGTCAGCCGTCTCATCGGTGCTGCCGCCATCTGCAACCACGATTGTGCGATCTTCATGAACGCTGTCGCTAGCGAGGTTACGGACAACGGTCTCGATGTGGGGAGCCTCATTCAATACCGGTACGACGATCAGGACTTTTCTGGACACGGTTTAGCTACCATCCTGCGGTTCTTTGCTCAATCCGTTGGCAGGCACAGCATTGTTCTCTGATGCTCGCCAACGGATGTGTCGACGGTCAAATATAACAATGGCCAACTCGTGACCTGCCGCTCTTTTGTTGCCTTGATCAGCCAGTATGCTCAGCTACCAAGCCATAAAATGGCGATATATTTTGGTGGATACTGTGTGGCCGATCGCCTGAAGATCCGGCATCAAACCTGACCGGAGCGATATGTGAAAATTGTTGTCGCCGTCTTCGCGTTGTTGCTCGCGCTATGTCATCCTGCATCAGCTGATCCGATGACACTTGATTTTTCATGGGGCGGGACACGCGGCTGTATCACACTTTTCCCAAATCCCGAGATCCGACTGAGCAATGTTCCCGTGGGCGCCACGTCGATGTCGCTCACACTAGCGCAAGGCACCCGAGAGATGGGAGGCCAGGACGTTCCGGTTCCCCGTAACGGCGTTGTGCCGTCTGGGACGGTCCGGACATTTGGTCCTTGCAAGCCTGGAATGTACGAATGGACCGCTCTGGCGAAATCATCGACAGGGCAGGTTCTCTCGGAAGCGCATCAAACGCGGTTCTATCCCGCGGACGAAACCGCCACGAGGCAATAGTTTCATAGCAATGCGCGCACCAAGGACACCGCTCGCGGCTGCATCCGACACGAGGGGCCGCAGGGGCGCATTTGTCGATTTTGTCAGATGGTTGCTGACCTAAATTCGATGTGACGAAAGTGTCGAGGCCTTGCAACTGCGCGTTCCCGGTTCCTGCGTCCCACCTGCGGCTGCGTCGGAGCCACGCATCGCACCAACTCAGGCCACAATTGCTTTAGATAAGGATCAGCTGGAATTTGGAAGTCGGAGAGTTGACAACAAGAATTTGTGACGAGGAGTAAATGTTGGCGCGAACGAGGCGAATCCTTGTAACGGGCGGTGCCGGCTTTTTGGGTTCGCACCTCTGCGAACGGTTGGTAAGCGCCGGAAACGAAGTTTTGTGTGTCGATAATTTCTACACCGGCTCAAAGGATAATCTGACTGGATTGCTTTCCAACCAAAAAGTTGAAGTAATCCGGCATGACATCACATTTCCTCTCTATGTGGAAGTCGACGAGATATTCAACCTCGCGTGCCCGGCCAGTCCAATTCATTACCAGCACGATCCTGTTCAAACGACCAAAACGAGCGTGCATGGTTCCATCAACATGCTTGGGCTGGCCAAGAGGATACGCGCAAAAATTCTGCAGGCGTCGACTTCGGAAGTTTACGGTGATCCCGAGGTTCATCCGCAAGACGAAACCTATTGGGGCAGGGTCAATCCGATCGGGCCGCGCTCGTGCTACGATGAGGGAAAGCGGTGCGCGGAAACACTGTTTTTCGACTATCGGCGGCAACACAAGCTTTCGATAAAGGTTGCCCGCATCTTCAATACTTACGGTCCACGTATGCGTCCCTATGACGGGCGTGTCATTTCCAATTTCATTGTGCAGGCACTAACCAATCAACCAATCACAATTTACGGTGACGGGCAGCAGACACGCTCATTCTGCTACGTCGATGACCTGATCGACGGTCTGGTCCGGCTGATGAACACATGTGATGACGTCGTCGGTCCTATGAATCTCGGCAACCCCGCTGAGATCACAATGCTTGAATTGGCCGGGATGATCGTGGACCTCACTGGATCCAGATCGGCTATCGAATTCATGCCGCTTCCGATCGACGATCCCAAGCAACGCCGACCCAACATCAGTTTGGCCCAGAAATCGTTGGGATGGCTTCCATCCTTCTCGTTGCGCGACGGCTTACGCAAAACCATTGCATATTTCGAGAGCCTAATGATTGCGCGGGGAGCGGAAGCGGCGAGATGAAAAAGACTGTTCTTGTCACTGGTGGTGCTGGCTACGTCGGCTCGCATTGCTGCAAGGCGTTTGCGATGGCGGGCTGGAACGTCGTGACGCTCGACAATCTTTCCCGAGGCTGGCGCGATGCTGTGCGCTGGGGACCGTTGGTCGAGTGCGATATTCGCAATTCAGCCGGCGTACGCGCAGCGCTGGAAACCTACAAGCCTGACCTCGTCGCGCAGTTTGCGGCACTGGCTTATGTCGGCGAATCGGTGGCTGATCCCGCCATTTACTACGATAACAACACGAGAGGAACGCTTGCCCTCCTGGATGCCATGCGGGCGGTCGGCTGTTCGCGCGTGCTCTTTTCCAGCACGTGTGCCAGTTACGGAGTACCCACGCGCACCCCGATAGACGAAACGCATCCGCAGGCGCCGATTAGTCCCTATGGATGGTCCAAGATGATTATCGAGCGTATGCTCGAGGACTTCGGTCGCGCGTACGAGATGTCGTCGGTTTCGCTGCGCTATTTCAACGCGGCGGGCTGTGATCCTGATGGCGAGATCGGCGAGCGCCACGAACCGGAGACGCACGCCATTCCGCTGGCGATCGAAGCGGTGCGCCGACCCGATCGGCCTTTCACCATTCTGGGAACGGACTTTCCGACGCCGGACGGCACTGCAATAAGGGACTATATACACGTCACTGACCTGGCGCAGGCCCACCTTCTGGCAGGTGACATGCTGGTGGCTCGAGGCGGTACTCATGTCTTCAATCTCGGTACGGGGGTTGGCACGAGTGTGCTCGAACTAGTAGAGGCGGTGAAGCGTGTCTCCGGAAAGGACCCGGTCGTCCGCCGCGGCCCACGCCGCCCAGGGGACCCGCCCACGCTCGTCGCCTCCTTTGCCAAAGCCAAGCGGGAGCTCGGTTGGAGCCCGTGGCAATCCGAGATCGATTTCATTATCAAGACCGCACTGAGGTGGAGCGATAGCCACCCGCCGGCATGATTGCGCACGAAGATGATCGACACCTCATTCGCAAGAATTGGATTGGGAAGAGGCGTGACGCATGTCTCCGTGACGTCGGCGTCCGATGTTGCGGAAACGACGTTGAGCGAGGGCATGACGGTGTTCTGGCGTGCCAACCAACCGATCGGCCATGTGCTGATGCATGAAGGCCAGATAACGGACGCCAGGATCGATCATATCAACGACAGCTTTCTGTCAGCTGTCGACTCCAAAGTGCGAACCCCGACGAAAGTGAGGCTCTCGGCGAGCGTGGTGATCTGCACGCGCGATCGTCCGGACGAGCTGAGCAAATGCTTGTCGTCGTTGCCGCGGCAGACCCATCCTCCACGAGAAATCATTGTGGTGGACAATGCATCGCGCGATCGGAGGACGCGGGATGTCGCGTTGGCCGCGGCAGCAACTTATATTCGCGAGGATCGCCCCGGTCTGGATATTGCGCGCAATGCCGGCGCGCTCCAAGCGACCGGAGATATTGTCGCCTATACGGACGACGATGTGCTGCTTCACCCGCGCTGGCTGGAGCAACTGACATCTGCGTTTGACTCTCCCGAGATCGGTGCAGTGACTGGGCTTGTGCTTCCCGCCGAGCTCGCGACCGAGGCGCAACGGCATTTCGAGACGTATTGGGGATTTGGCAAGGGCTATCGCGAACAGGATTACGACCCCGCAGTTTTCCGATCTCATCGCGGCCAGGTTCTTGCCGCGTGGGAGATCGGCGCCGGAGCGAGCATGGCGTTCCGGCGCGAGGTGTTTCAGGCCGTCGGGCTCTTTGATGAGCGCCTGGACGTCGGTCAGGCCGGTTGCTCGGGCGACTCGGAGTACTGGTATCGATTGCTCGCGGGCGGCTACACGTGTCGTTATACTCCGGCGTCAGTCGCATTCCACTTTCACCGCAGTACAATGGATGGACTGGCCAGCCAGATCTATCACTACATGCGCGGTCATGCAGCCGCACTTTTGGTGCAGTATGAGCGAACGGGGATCTCGGCGAACCGGTGTCTGGCCTACTATTACAAGCCGCGTTGGTATCTCTATCGGCTGCTCCGGAATGCAATGGAAGGAGGGAGCATTCGCGACCGCTTCCTCAAAGAGGAGGTGACGGGGTATTTCGCCGGATTGCTGTTCTATCATCGCCGAAGGTTTCGAAGATGACGGCCCATCCGCGTACGTCCGTCGTGGTGGCCGCCCGCGATGCTGCAGGTACCATTGCCGAAACGCTTGACGGCCTGCTCGCGCAGCGCGACCTCGACTGGGAAGCTCTTGTCGTGGATGACGGTTCGACCGATGCCACGGCCGCGATCGTCGCCGAATATGCGGCGCGGGATTCCCGCTTTCGGGTTCTGCAGTCTGGCGGAGTAGGCGCTTCAGGTGCCCGCAATAAGGGAATTGCAAGCGCGCGCGGCGAACGAATACTGTTCCTTGACAGTGACGATTGGATTGATCGGTCCTTCCTTGCCCGAATGAATGATGCGCTGGATCTCGATCCTTCGGCGGTGGCTGCCTATTGCAACTGTTGCCGGGTCATGCCTGACGGCAGTGAATCTCCCGTTCGCTGCGATCCGGCCATCCAGGACAACGCCTTCGAGCGGTTCGCTCGTACGTGTGCCACGTTCATTCATGGCGTGCTCGTCTTGAAGAGCGCTGTTGCAAAGGTCGGCGGCTTTGAGGCCAGCCTCCGCACGTGCGAAGATTGGGACCTGTGGCAACGGATCGCCCGCTGCGGCGGCAGGTGGATCCATGTTGATGAGAAATTGAGCTATTACCGGACAAGCGACCGTTCACTGACGCAAGATGTCAAACGGATGCTGGCCGACGCGCAGGTGGTCGTTGCTCGCGGATTTTCGAGTGATGATCGCGTTAGCGCGCCGGCACCCGCACATCGGGCGGGAGCGTCAACTGCATACGGCGGCGCCGCGGCGGCGTACGCGTACTTCGCGCTCTGGTGTGCCGGATTTGAATGCGGGCGCAGAAACGCCAGCCATCCAATGCTGGAAACGCTCAGGGACATTCCAAAAGCCCAGACGGCGGCGGACGAGATCACCAGCGTCCTGCTCGAAGCCGTCGTGGTCGGCGCCAGAACGGTGCCTGCCAAGTTGGCGGAACGGTGGTCGCAGTACGGGGACGGGGTAACCGGCCTCATCTTGGCAATCGGCTGTGCGTGGAACGACCCCGCGGCGGGGCGAAAGTGCCAATACAGGTTTGAGCGGAAAGTGCTCGAGTATGACGACCTTTCGGCACCCAGGGTGCTCACACTGACGCTCGGCATGCGCGTTGACCTTCGCCGTATCGCCACCATCAGGCCGATCGGGACCATTGATCGATTATACGTCTATCTCTGCGACGGCCCTCGCATCCTGGCGCTGCTGGATATTGGTGCCCTCGGCACTATCGACAGCCGGTTCTGGATCGCGCTGGCCTCCAATGGCCTGGTTCATTCCCAGATCAGAGCACAGCTCGGAAATCTCGTTCGTGCAAGAATCGAACTTCACAAGTGGACCGGAATGCTTCGTCGTTTCATGCGAGACGGCCGAGATACTCACCGGGCGCGACTGCGCGAGCTGGCCTCGCGAGCTTCAGGCCAGGCGCGGCCGCTGGCCATTTCGGGTATACCCGATTCCAGCAGCCGGATTCGATGTGCCGAAAGGTCTCGACACACCGCGCGCAAGCAATTTTGGGAAGGTCTGTTCGAGCAGGAAGATCCCTGGAACTACGGTTCGCCGTATGAACAGGAAAAGTACAGCCGGCAACTTGAACTCCTTCCAGACCAACCAGTGGACGACGCGCTTGAGCTTGCCTGTGCGGAGGGACATTTCACGCGGCAATTGGCTCCCAGGGTCAAGCGCCTCCAGGCCACCGATATTTCGAATAAGGCGCTCGATCGCGCCCGTGTCCGGTGCAATGGGCATCAGAATATCGAATTCTCCCAACTGGATTTGTCCGCCAATCCGCTCCCGCAGGACATCGATCTGATCGTCTGCTCCGAGGTCCTTTACTACCTCGATGACGAGGCTGAACTCCAATCGGTGGCGAAGCGACTGGTGCAGGCGCTGCGTCCTGGCGGTTACCTGGTGGTTGGGCACGCCTTTGTGCTGAAGGACAACATGTCGCGAACGGGGCTCGACTGGGAGAGTCCGTATGGGGCGGAGACGATCACGCGAATTATCCAGAGCGTACCCGGACTTGCCCTGGAGACGTCGATCGAGACGGAGCTGTACCGTATCGATCGATTCAGGCGGTTACTCCCGGGTGAAGCTGCCCCTGACACACAGGTGAAATGCGCGGCTATCGACGCCCCGATTGAAGTCGAGGTTGTGCGGTACATCGTGTGGGGTGGTGCCGTCGCGCGCAGGTCTGACGTCGCGCAATCCGAAAGACGCGCGCACGCTCCGGTCCTGATGTACCACAGAGTTGCGGTTGAAGGACCACGTGAATTGGCGCGGTACCGGCTGTCTCCCGATGCGTTCCGGCAACAGATGCTGTGGCTTCGCCGCAATGGATACCATACCATCAATTCGGATCAGCTCGCCTGGTTCGTGGCAAGCAATCATCCGTTCGTCGGCAGGCCGGTGCTGATCACCTTCGACGATGGGTACGAGGATTTTGCCGAGCATGCATGGCCGATCTTGCAGGCAAACGATTTCTCGGCAGAGGTGTTCGTTGCGACCGACTTCGTGGGAAAGCGGGCGGAATGGGATGCTCCGTTCGGAGAGCCCGCTCCACTGCTCGACGCGGTCAGGATCGCCGGGCTTGCCGCCGAGGGCGTATCCTTTGGTAGCCATTTGGCGAGCCATCCGCGCGGCGAGGAACTTGCGACCTGGACTCTCGCCGAGGAATTGACGCGATCTCGTGCACAGTTGGAACGATGGCTTAGGCGACCCGTAACGTCACTTGCCGCGCCTTTTGGCTCCACAGATCAGCGGCTTGGAATTCTCGCAGCCGAATGCGGCTACAAGACGCTGTTCAATACTGTCAACCGGGCCGCCACACTAAGGGACAATTTGTTAGACCTGCCGCGAATTGAGATCAGAGGCGATTTTACGCTGGACACATTCGCGCGCTGCCTGGAGCAGTATCAATGAATATGGATGCGTTTCTGGTCGGTGTAGTTATTCCGGCCTTCAACGCCAGTGCAACGATCGACGAGACGCTTCGCAGCGTCAGATCCCAGTCGCACCGGGAGCTGGAAATTATTGTCGTGGACGACGGCTCCACAGACGACACGGTCGCAGTTGTGCAGCGGCATCTGATTCAGGATTCTCGAGTAACAATCATAGAACAAAGTAATGCGGGGGTGGCGGCCGCTCGGAATGCGGGCTGGCAGGCGGCGCGCGCGGACTTCGTCGCGTTCATTGATGCTGATGATCTCTGGACGCCCTGCAAGATTAAACGACAGCTTCAAGCCTTGCTTGATGGAGGAGAACGGACTGGTCTTGTCTACAGCTGGTATGACTGGATCGATGCCGATAGTCGCGTAAGCGCCAGGTCCGATCCCGTGTTTCATGCGGGCGAGGTGCTGGACTATCTCTGTCAGGGAAATTTCATCGGCAACGGCAGCTCGTCACTGGTCCGCCGAGAAGCCCTCATAGTTTCAAAAGGATTCGAGAGTGGACTCAGGGCATCGGGGGCAGAAGGCTGTGAAGATCTGCTGTTCTATTGCCGTGTCGCGGAAGCGTATCGTTTCGCGGTCGTGCCCGAGTACCAGATTGGATATCGCTACCTCCCGAACAACATGTCGAGCAACAAGACCCGGATGTTCCGGTCGTGGATGCTGGTCGCGGATGAGATCATGATGCGGCACCCCGAGCGCGCGGCGCTCCTTGACCTGGGCTTCAGAAACTATGCGCGTTGGTTGCTTCGGAGAGCTCTGACGGGCGGTGAGTTGTGGTACTTCGTTTCAATCTTTGGACTCCTTTTCAAACGGAATCCCTTGCTCGCGCTCAGGGTCGCGGTGCACGATGTGCCGCGGGATACCGTCTCGGAAATCCGGTGGAAATGGCGTCATCGGCGTCGCAGGGCGGTTCGACCCCCGGCTTCGTTGTTTGCCATCGGCGATCCCAGTCAATCGCTATGACACAACACGCGAACAACGCACGAAGACCGAGAGCTGCTCGCCGCGCTGCATTGGTCGAACTGTTCAAGCTGCTCAAGCTTGCTCCGCTGCCCGGTTGGGTGACGCCCGCACTAATTGTCCTTGGCTTGGCTACATCGTTGGCGGAGACGGTCGGGATCACCCTCGTGCTCCTGTTCTTCTATTTCGCCATGGGGCAGGTGGAACTTGCAACGTCGACCAGTGGCCTCCTGGGCGAAGCGCTCCGATACGCGGCGAATTGGTTTCAGAGCTCGACCGAAACTGCTGTCGTTCTGCTCCTTCTCATCATTGCTCGCGGTGCTCTTTCCTTCGTCAACACACTAGTCAGTGCGCGTGTTGGAGAGAAGATCAATGAGGTCGCGCGCAACCGCGTTCATCTGCAGTATCTGTCAACTTCCTATTCGTTCTTCCAACGCCATGACGAAGCATATCTCATGGAGGTGTTGGGAACCGAGACGTGGGTGATCTCCGGGGCATACGCGAGTCTTACCCGCATTATCGTGAGCTCGTGTTCGGTGTTTCTCTTCGCGTCCTTTCTGTTGGCGCTCTCAATCAAGGTAACCGTCCTCGCCCTCGTCGCTTCGATGATTGTGTCGGCCGGATTGCGGCATCTTTCGTTGCCCATGCAGCAGTTGGGTGCCGGTGTAAAGCTGGTTCATCAAAAGCTGGGTGAGCATATGCTGATGACACTCCAGGGTATGCGCACGATCCGCGCGTATGGCCAGGAGGAGATTCACCAGAAACGCTTCGAGCAGGCCTCGACGCAGGCCCGACAGGTCGCACTGCGGCTTGCGCGCCTAACCGCTATGATCTCGCCTCTGACGGAGGTGGGATATCTTGTCGTGCTGTTTCTCGTAGTCGCGTTCGCTGACTTATGGGGAATCGGTTTCGCGACGAGCCTGACCGCGGTCGCGTTGCTCTATCGATTGCAGCCGCATATGCGAGATTTGGAAGGGAACCTGCTGTATATGGCGCAGATCGAGCCTCAGCTTCGGTCCATCAGACACATGCTGTCGACAGATGACAAGGAATATCCGAAGGCCGGGCACGTGGCGGTGGCTAAACTGGAGGACGGCATCTCCTTTCGCAACGTGACGTTCCGCTATGATGCCGGTACGGAGCCCGCTCTTTTGGATGCTTCGTTTGACATTCCGGCGGGGAAGACCACTGCGCTCATTGGAGCCAGCGGAGCGGGCAAGACCACGATCGTAAATCTATTGTTACGCCTGTATTCGGCCAGCGAGGGTGACATACGGGTTGATGGCCGATCCATCGAAGACGTTCGTCGAACCGATTGGCTCGGCATGCTCGCGATTGCGGGCCAGGATGTCGACCTGGTCGAAGGCACGGTAATCGAGAACGTTCGGATGGCCAAGAACGACGCCTCCGAGGAAGAGGTTCGGCAGGCGCTGCGGGTCGCGGGCATTTCAGAGGTCGTCGAGGCCTTACCCGACAAATACGACACCTGGATAGGACAGCATGGCCTGCGCTTCTCGGGCGGTCAGCGGCAGCGTCTTGGTCTTGCACGAGCGGTTGTGCGCAATCCGAAGTTCCTCATCCTCGACGAAGCGATGAGCGCGCTCGATCTGACGCTTGAGGACAGCATTCGACGCGCTATCCAGCTGCAGTTCAAGAACCGAACCTTGTTGCTCATAACGCATCGCCTGGATTCCGTGCGCGATGCGGACCACGTGGTGTGCATTGAAAACGGCCGGGTTCGTGCTGAGGGCCCTCCGGCGAAAGTCCTGGTGAGTCGAGGAGCGTGCGTAACAGGAATTTCGCAAGATGATGTGGTTACCTACCGCATGCGGAATACGGTTCCCTAGTCGGAACCCAGGGTGTCGGCGCCCGCCCGTGAATGACGAGCCCTGCACTGAGCCTCCTGTTGCAAAGCAGCGCGGTTCACACGAGCCCGTAGCATTACGGTGTCTGTGCAGAAATATCCAGCCACCAGCCGATTCGCTCGTCATGCGTCAAATTGCGTCGAATCCATAAGGCTCTTTTGAACGCATGCATAGTTGTGTGCCACGTAAAAGGAGCACGCAATCCATCATGACGATTATCAATGGAAGCGCCGGTGCCGACGTTCTGTTTGGCGGTACTGGAAATGATGTTCTGACCGGAGGAACAGGCAGCGATACTTTCGTCGTCTCGAAGGGGTACGGCTCCGATACCGTCACTGATTTTCAGGCGGGCTTAGGCGGCGATGTGTTGCGATTGCAAAACTACGGCTTTGCGACGTTCGCCAGTTTCCTGGCAGCGGCCGCCCAAATGGGCTCCGATACGGTTGTGACGCTGTCATCCACCGAAACCTTGACGCTGCAGAACGTCGCGCTTTCGACCTTGGTTGCCAGCAATGTCGCACTGGACAGTCCGCTGCCAGCGAGCGGAACGGCATGGAACTGGGCGGGTACCGTCCTCGCGGGCGGCACGCTGACGACCGGGCCGACAAATGACGGCATGGAGGCCGGCGGCACGGGCGTCACGCTTATCGGCGGAGCAGGGGACGACACCTACTATGTCTATGACCACAACACCAAGGTCGTGGAGCAGGCCGGAGAGGGTATCGATACGATCCGTGTCTGGAACATCAACGGATACAGCCTGGTCAATGCGCCGAACGTCGAGAATCTTGTCCTGACGGATAGCGTTCCGTCTCCCGCCACCGGTAACGACCTCAACAACATCATTGTCGGCAATGCCGGCGACAACATGATCGACGGCGGGCGGGGCAACGATGTGCTGACCGGTGGGGCCGGTCGCGACACCCTTGTCGTCACCGCGGGCAACGGCAACGACATCGTCACCGACTTTCAGGCGGGCGCCGGCGGAGATGTCCTGCAGCTCAACAACACAGGCTTCAAGACGTTCGCCGACGTTACGGCGGCCATGAAGCAGGTGGGCACTGACCTTGTCCTGACGACCGCCAACG
Source organism: Bradyrhizobium sp. WSM1253 (assembly GCF_000244935.1). Classification (NCBI taxonomy): domain Bacteria; kingdom Pseudomonadati; phylum Pseudomonadota; class Alphaproteobacteria; order Hyphomicrobiales; family Nitrobacteraceae; genus Bradyrhizobium; species Bradyrhizobium sp. WSM1253. Next base: position 2,700,640 of record NZ_JH600073.1, on the reverse strand, counting down.
GCGAAACGATAACGCTTGAAAACACCAGCCTCCAGAATCTCACGGCCGCCAATATAAGCATCGTCAGTCCCCCGACCGGACTGGTCCAGACCTTCAACGACGACTTCAACGCGCTCTCCGCGGGCCAGGATCCGAGCCTGACCTGGCGCACGAGCTATGCCTGGAGCGGAGCCGCAGGGTACGGGCTGGCCGGCGAACAGGAAGTGTATGTCGATCCCAGCTTTTCCGGGCTGCCGGCCACTCAGGCATCAACGTCGCTCGGGCTTAATCCGTTCTCGATTCAGAACGGTCACCTCGTCATCACGGCGCAACCGCTGCCTGCGAGCGCAACGCCTTATACGGGCAGTGCCATATTTTCGTCGGGCATGATCTCGACTCAAAACAGCTTTACCCAGACCTACGGCTATTTCGAGATGACGGCCACGCTGCCCAGTACAAGCGGCGCGTGGCCGGCGTTTTGGATGTTGCCGAGCACTGCCAATAACCTCAACACGGAAATCGATGTGCTCGAAGCCTTTGGTCAGGACCCTGACCAGGCGCATTGGGCCATTCACTCACCGTACGCGCCTTCGACGAACGGGGCCTGGGCCAATACGGCCAACCTGACCGCTGGAGAGCACACGTTTGCGCTCAAATGGACGCCCTACGACCTGACATTGTTCGTCGACGGGAAAGAGGTCGCACAGCAGGCGACACCCTCCGACATGAACACGGCGATGTACATGATCGCCAACCTGGCAATGGGCGGGAGCTGGCCGGGCAACGCCACTGCAGGATCGACGGCGACGATGACCATCGATTCCATCACGGCCTATCAATTGCCGGAGTACACGCTTGCGAACTACACCCTGCTCACGAGTGGCGCGCCGACCAACACGATCGCGGGAAGCGCGGCAGCAGACACACTGACCGGCACATCCGGCAATGACCTGATCGGTGGTGCAGGAGGCGCCGATGTCATGACCGGCGGCGCCGGCGATGACACTTATGTCGTGACCGATTCCGGTGCGAAGGTTATCGAGGCCTATGGCGGAGGCATCGACACCGTAAACTCCTCGGTGACGTATACGCTTTCGAGCTACGTCGAAAATCTGACGCTCACCGATTCGACGGTCGTCAATGCCACGGGAAATATTCAGTCCAACATCATCATCGGCAATTCCGCGGCGAACGTGATCACCGGCGGGCTCGGCAATGATATCCTGACCGGGGGCGGCAGCGCGGATACCTTCGTATTTAACTCCGGCGACGGTTCGGACATCATCACCGACTTCTCGCCGGGATCGGGCGCCGGACACGATGTTGTCCAGTTGAACGGCTTCTCCTTTACCTCATTCGCCGACGTTCAAGCGGCTATGAGCCAGGTCGGAAGCGACGTGTATCTGAAGCTGACGAGCCAGGATACCTTGGTGTTCCGCAACACGACGGTCTCGGCGTTTACCGGCGACGACTTTCAGTTGCCTGCGACGCCGCCGGTCGGGGGGACGATCACATCATGGATCAGCGGGAAAGCGAGCAGCCGCATGGTGTATGGCACCGCGGCCAACGACAAGCTCTCGGCGCTCAATATCGATGACACGCTCATCGGAGGGAACGGCGACGACACCTACGTCATCGGAAGCGCAAACCAGAAGATCGTCGAGAATCCCGGCGGCGGCATCGACAGTGTGGAGGCATGGACGTCGCTCACGCTGTCCACGAACGTCGAAAACCTGACGTTGATGATGGGCGGGCTCGCGGGTGTCGGCAATCAAATGGCAAACCGTATGGTCGGTTCGAGCGGCGACGACATCCTGGACGGCGCCGGCGGGAATGACTGGCTCTCCGGAGGAGCCGGAAACGATACGTTCATTTACAATGGAGGCAGCGGCAACGATTCGGTCGCCGATTTCCACGTCTTCACGAGTGCGACTGCCGAACACGACAAGCTGAGTCTGAAAGGTTACGACAGCGGCGCCTATTTGACCCATGTGAACGATGTGTGGACCGTTCACTACGCTGGTGGAGCGGATACGCTGCGCATTGCCGGCGTCACCAGCTTGACGTCGGCGGACTATTCATTCATTTCCGCGACGAATTCGCCGATGGCGATGAGGTCTATCGCCGTGCCGACGATCTCGGCGGTCAACGACAGTGGCTCGATCGTGTCGGGCCTCATCAATACAAATCATCTGGTTCTCACGGGTCGCGCGCAACCAGGTTTAACCGTCAAGGTTTTCGACGGGGCAAATCAGATCGGCACGACGATCGCCGACGGCAACGGTAGCTGGAGTACGGCGACGGCATTGCTGGCTGAAGGCGGGCACGCTTTTGCCGCCTCAGCGATGGATGGGGTCGGAAACCTCACCGCGCTTTCAGCCGGGGTCAATGTCACCATCGATACGCTCGCCCCGAACGTGCCCAAGCTCGCGTCGTTCTCGCCAGACAGCAACGTTGCCGGCGATGGCATCACCAATGTCAACCACGTGAATTTGACTGGAACCGCGGACGCCGGGAGCACCGTTCAGGTCTTCGACGGAGCGACGATGATCGGAACGGCGATCGCCGATGCCAACGGAGCCTGGTCTTTTGACACAGCAACGTTGGCGGACGGTAATCACACCTTTACCGGCAAGACCGCGGACGCCGCCGGAAACGTCAGCGCTTCCTCCGGCGCGTTGAAGGTCGCGGTCGATACGCGTGCGCCGGTTGCACCTATCCTGACCTCGGGCGCACCTGGAGCTTCGGGCGCGATAATCGTTTCCGGCACGGCCGAGGCCGGAAGTACTGTCCGCCTGCACGAGGGCTCGACTTTGCTCGGCACGGGCGTCGCGGCGACGAGTGGGGCCTGGAGCGTCACCACCGGGGCGCTCACGGCGGGGCAACACAGCTTCACCGCGACCGCCACCGACATCGCCGGTAATTTGAGCCTGCTTTCGAACGCTCTCAGCTCCGCCGTCGGTACGGTGATCGAAGCGGCGGGCACGACATCGCTTATCAAGTCGGGAAGCAACTTTTACCTTTCGACGGCCGGCTCATCGGTGATCCTGAAGAATGGCGGAACAGCGGTTGTCGCGGGGCAGCTTGGCTCATGGGTGCCAGTGGCTGCGGAAGCGTCATCGAACGGCTACCTCGTCGCGTGGAAGATTCCCTCGACCGGCCAGTTCGCAGTCTGGAGCACCGACAGCAACGGCAATTTCGTATTCAACTATTTGAACAAGCTGCCCGGCACCGATCCGGCTCTTACATCGAGCGAGACCCTCTTTCATCAGGATCTCAACGGGGATGGCGTGATTGGTCTTCCACCAGCGCCTCAGAAGGTTTCGGGCACGACAATCGAGGCGTCCGGCTCGACCAGCCTGGTTCTGGTTGGCTCGAATTACTTGTTCGACGCGATGGCCAGCGGCGCGGGGCCGACCTTGAAGTACGGTGGCGTAGCGGTTGTGTCAGGACAGTTCGGCGCCTGGACGCCGGTGGGCGTGGAACAAACGACCAGCGGCTATGATGTAGCCTGGAAGATTCCGGCCACCGGCGAACTCTGTGTGTGGACCACGGACAGCAATGGCAACTATGTATCGAACCTCCTGAACAAGATGTCCCCGACCGACCCTGCTCTTAAAGCAGTCGAGACGACTTTTTATCAAGACCTCAATGGCGATGGTGTAATCAATACGTCATCGACCATCCTCAAAATCTCCGGAAATGTCGTACTGAATCTGGGCAATATGTCACAGGCCGTGACGGTCGACCCGGGCGCCACGCTCGAATTGTCTGGCGCCGCTTCCGGGTCGATCACCTTCAAGGCGTCGACCGGCAATCTGGTGTTGGACCACGCGTCACAATTTACGGGAACGCTCATCGGTCTGACGGGTGACGGCACCGCGTCCAATTCCAACCATATCGACCTGAAGGACATCGCGTACGGAGCGGGAACGTCGGCGTCCTTTTCCGGCAGCACAGCCGGTGGCGTGTTGACCGTGGTCGATGCTCAAAATCACACGGCACATATCTCGCTTGTTGGCGACTACACCAACTCGACCTTCAATCTCTCGAGCGACGGATCCGGGGGCACGCTGGTCATCGATCCTCCGAAGGCCGGCTTCGACTTTTCGGCGGTTGCGCCGTCGCAGCCGCCTGCTGCCGCACCGGCCGTCGGCCCCGCGCGCCTGGGGGACGGTGGCTTCGTGTTCGAGCAGTCCGCTAGCTCCAACGGACATGACATAATCGGCCAGGCGTTTGATCAATCGACCGGGGCAGTGTTCCTCTCGGCGACCACTTGGCCAGGTGTTGACACAGGCGTTCATCAGGTCGACGCCGTTCACGCGATCGCCGCGATCGATGTCCATCTAGCCGCGTTGCACGGCTTCATCCTTCACTAAAGGCCTTTGCCTTTCGAAAAACGTTGCGCAATACGCGTTTCGCCAATGCCCGTTTTCCCGCGAAGAAGGTCATGGGGAGGAGATATGATGCATAGGCAAGCGCCAGCAGCGCAGCCAGCCCAGCGAAGGAGTTTCCATCCAATGAGATGATCGAAATGCTTGTGACGGCCGCCGCAACGCCACAACCGATCCAATGCGGGACAGTCGTCTTGATCAAGCTCCTTGTCGTCACGGGGCCATGACGACCGATCGATATGGCGTAAAGCGGCAGCACGACCGTGCAGTTCACCAGCGTATACGCCGCGGCGATTCCAAGCGCGCCCCAGGGAAGACCGATGAGGAATGAGGTCACGTTGATCAGGGCGGTCCAAACGCCGAGCCTGAAGTACTCTTGGCCACGTCCTTGACTGAGGAATAGCCAAGCTGCCGTCGCGGTCGCGACCTGGATCAAGCCCGCGACGCCAAGCCAAGAAAAAATCGGGGCGGCACCCACCCAATGCTCGCCAAGGAGAACTCTGAAGAGCGGCTCCGAGAGCAGGATGGCGAAGACGATGCCCGGCTGACATATCAGCATAACCATGGAAAGGGCATCGTTGTAGGTGCTCAGATATCTCTCCTTCTCGAAACGAAGCCGTGAAAGCAACGGGACAATCACCTGGCCGATGGGGTTGTGTAATTGGATGATCGGCAGCAGCAACAGCTTATAGGCCCGATCGTACAGGCCGAGTTCGTCGCTCCCTCGAAATCTGCCGATCAGAATGTTGTCCGCATTTCTCGAGAGATAGTTGGCCAGATTGAACCCTGACACGTGCAGGCCAAATCGCGCCATGTGCCGCGTCTCGCTGTCCAGACGGGGATATCCAGGGCGATAGCCAGAGTACGCCCAGATCCCGACTGTCGAAATGAGCGTGAGAACGAGCGTGGACAGGTAAAGTGCCCAATAGTCTCTCAAGATGATTACGGCGACGATCCCTGCGGCAACGGAAGCGGTTGTCGCAGCGACGTCCAGGATTGCCAGGGGCTTGAACCGGGATTCTCTGGCAAGTAGCGCCGCCGGAACGGTCGGAAGGCCAGCAATGAAGCTTAGGCCGGCAATTGCGATCATGAGCTGTTGAAGCCTCCTATCGCCGTAAAACAGCGCAGCCGGATGGGCGCACAACGCCAGAACGAGAGCGGATGCCGCGGAAGCGAGCACCGACAGCCAGAACAGCGCATCGATCTGGCCCTTGGCGATTTCCGTGCGTTGAATGATGGTCTGTCCAATGCCGATGTCCTTGATGAGCCCGAGGAACGTTGCAGCCGTCGCAGACATGGCCAGCAGGCCGAAGTCTGACGGGGCAAGATTTCGCGTCGAGAATATCATCAAGACAAAACCGGCCGTCAGTTTCCAGGCCTGGGAACCGCCCGTTATGAGGATGTTGGTTACGGCCCGTGACTTGCTATCTCTGTCCAACGAGCTCACCCCCGCCACCTCAACAGTCTTGCGCGGTCTTGCGCCTGCCAGCAATGCCGCGGGAAATCCAGCGCGCTGAACGATGGCGGTTCCGATCGTCTCCGGCTTTTAGCTTGGCCTTGACACGAACGGAAGACGTGATCGGGCGATGTGGAATCGGCTACCTGGGCGAGCCTGGTCGAAATAGATTTCAAACGAGGGCCTGACCATCACCAATGTCAATGCCGAGATTTGTGGTCCAATCGATGCCCGCAGTGTGTCCTATTTCAATTCGCAGTGCTGAGGTTCCCGTGAGATGATTTTGTGAGCACTCACGCCAGGGGAAAGGCAACATGCGCTTGCGATGTTTGCAGACCGCTGCTGATTCTATATGTTCGGTTGATCTCGATGGCGAAGCACCGGAGTTCGAGACGGGATGACGTTGTATACCGTTGCATCACGGCAGGGAACCCGGTCTGGCGTCACGTCACTTGCGGGACCTCTCTTCCTCCTTGCAGTAGCCGTCATTCTTTCGGCGATTTCGCGGCGGGCCGTCACGCATCTCGCGCGCTGGTCTGACATTTACGCACTGGTGCTGGTTTGCTTGGCATTTGCCGGCGCGCTCGCCTTCAACTCCATTCGCTACCGTGATTTCTCGCCGCCATTGCGGATCACGGCCGTCGCGATCGGAATGGCGATCTTCGTGCAGTTGTTGTTCGATTCATTGGGGCCTTTTGCGGGGCCTCCCAACATCCTGTTCGGCTCGAGCGACAAAACACTGTTCTTCCGCTACGGTGCGGTGCTTGCGGTTGTGGCAGGAATAGCCGCGATCTGGCGACCTTCATTTCTGCTGCCGCTGTTTTACTTCTATCATGCATGGCGCGAAATGGTGAGCGTCGTGTCCAGCATCTTCGTGACCGAGACCGATTATCTCGGCATGCTCGACATCGGTAACTTCGTCGTCCTTGGCGTGCTCGGCACGATCGTCCTCACCAGCGCCCCGGTGATCGATCGCGTGCCGCGGCTGCGCACACTGTTCGCTTCCGCAGACAACGTGACGCAGCTTCGCGATCGCACCTATGGCTTGATTTGGGCGTGCGCCGTCGGGGCGCATCTCGGCAGCTATTTTTGGTCGGGAATCTCAAAGCTGCTGGCTGGTGGCGAGAAGCCATGGACCTGGCTGCTCGCAAATCCCACGCAAACCTCAATCCTGATGGGACTGGAACGCGGCGACGCCCCTCTCGGCCTATGGCCGGGCGCGTTGCAGACGATCTGGGACGCGATCGCGAGCAACCAGCTGATCTTCAACGTCTTCGTGCTGGGTGCCCAGCTCCTGTCGCCGCTGGGTGCGATCTCGACGCGCGTGCTGTCGTTCTTCTGCCTGCTGTTCGACATCTTCCACATCGGCGTGTACTTCACGCTCGGGGCTCTGTTCTTCTTCTGGATTGCGCTCAACCTGTTCATCGTAGCCGCGGCACGCACGCTGCCACGTGGTGGGTTTACCCCGGCGATGAAGGTTGTGATGGTCGTGACAATCATCTGTGGCCGGCTCTTCTTCTACACCAATTACCTTGGATGGCTGGACGGGCCGAAGCTGGCGAGCCCGCGGCTTTTCGTCGAGACTCGGGATGGTCGCCAGATTCTCGCGCCTTCCACGTATTTCGGTATCTACTCGTACATGATCGGAACCGGAACCATGTACATCCCTGAGAATCATTTCCGGGCTCGCGTTGGCGGCAACAACCACGATCTTGCGACTTGGCACGACGCGACTACCTGCGGCCCGGAGATGCTTCCGCGTCAGGACACAGGCGTAGCCATGGAGGCGGTGGAAAAATTAGTGCGCGAGACGGATCGCTTTTTCCGTGTCTATCCCTGGGTGAAGGACAACAACAGCTTCTATGCCTATCCGCACCACATGCTCTCCAATCCATGGCTGTATGGAGAATTCAACAAGCTGACCATGGACGATATTGTCGCCTATCACTATGTGGTGGACTCAGTATGCCTCGGTCTGGTGGAGGGCAAGCTTGTGCGCGACGTTCGGAAGCGAACGGATTATCGAATTGCCCCATAGCGATGACGATATCTGGGTGGTCTATGACGGCGAATGCCCGTTATGCAGTCGCTATGTTCTGCTGTACCAGTTGCGGGAACGTGGGCAGCGCATTCACCTGATCGACGCGCGTTCGGAGCATCCAATCATAGGCGATATCCGCGCGCGCAACCTCGATTTCAATGAAGGCATGGTGGTTCGCTGGCGTGGGCAGCATTACCATGGGGCCGATGCAATGCATCTGCTGGCAACGCTTGCCGGCAAGGCGACAGTCTTCAATCGCCTCAATCGACTCGTGTTCTCCCGGCCACGCCTCGCAAGGGCACTTTATCCGGCGCTGGTGCGCGGAAGGAAGCTTCTCCTTCGAGTTCTCGGCCGCAAGCTGATCGTTGAAATCAATGCTCCAGAGCAGCGGATACCGGTCGGTCCTTCCGACGAAGACATCAAGCACGACGACGGGGTCCGGTGACGATTGGAGGAAGGCTCCAGCGCGACTCCTGTGCGTCAGGATTATCGCATCGCGGCCTGGTAGGCCGGAGAGAGACGCATCAGACCGCAGCGGACAAGATCGTCGGATGATTGGTAGATCAGGCTTTTGGGATAGATGAGTTCGAATGACGGATTCTGATCGAGCCGCTCCGCGTAGCGTTGATACTCGACCGATCCGAGATAGTAGTTCCCCTCACGGACCGCGATTGCGACCTTATCGGTGAAGTCGTGGAGAAATTTGAAATGGAGCAGGGCGCCTGTGACGTCGCCTGGCTTGCCTGGCGGAGCCATCAGGTGACCGGCGGCGATATAGCGCCGGCCAGGCAACCAGCGCGCGAACGGCACTTTAGTGAGCAGCGGTGGCTGCCAGCGCGTGATGTTAACTGCAGGCAGCAGCCGCGCCAGCCCATATGGCTCAAGCAACTGTACAAGTGCGTCGTAAAGCGCGATCTTCGGCGGCATCGGTTCGTCATAAAACAGCCTCGCTCGCGCACCACCCACCAGGTAGCTGGTCGGAAAGCCGCGCCGACGGCGCTTCACATAGGTATCGGAATCGAAGTAGGAGGAGAAAGCGACGAGGCTCTCGCCGGCATGGTAGCGCTCCGGACCGCCGAGCCAGCGTGGATACATATCGACCATCTCCGCGGTCATGCAATCAGCGCCGACGCTCTCCAGATAACGGCACAGCCATCGAAGATCAAAATTTTCGCAGCCGGGGTAGACAAAGAGTTCGTCGGCGTCGAGTGTCAGCGCCCACCGTCCTGGCGCGAATTGGTCGAGCACGGCGCTGGTCCAACGCGCGCCACCACTTGATTCTGCAAAGGGCTCCCGGATCTCGAACACGTGAACGTCCGGCTGATCGAGCAGGAATGCTCGCGTGCCGTCATCCGAACGGTCGTCGATTGCGAGGAAACGTCCGACCCCGAGCCGGCGATGATGGCGCAGGAAATCGGGTAATCGCAGCATCTCGTTCCGGAGCTTGCCGACAGCCACGATCTCATCGGCGCCGAAGTCGAGCGGCCGGGTGTCGATCCGGTGAATGACCGGATCGGGGCGCTGCTTGGTCCGGGATCGCGTTGGCGTCACGACAGCCGCTTGACCCCTTACAATCGACTGTTGTAACGCGTTCTGCGCGCGGTTCCCGCCCGCCGCTGCTCTCGCCAGCAATTCCATAGAGTGTCCAGCCAACCGATCACATCTGCATTATTTACGATAAAAGAAGGCGAATATAGGTGCTATGGACGGTCACGATGTCCCAACGGGTTGATCTAGCCTCATAAGCCGTGGTGAGGGACAATGTGCGCCTCTTCTTTGCAATCGAGGAATATCGGCCGGCGGCTTCGCGCCGGTTCTAAATAAATTGCATCGCCATTCGTTCCCAAACGTCTTGAGCATACAGTGATGTGTCGCGGCAGCTTGTTGCGCATTCGTCTCGTCCGAAAGCATTTGCGCCAGTTGATTTTGTGCAACACAGCCACTGAAGTTTCAAGGAGCTGACATCAAAGTCAAAGGAAGGAGCCTCCGCCACGCATTCACACGCGTATTCAGTTGGGTGCAGGAGATCTTTCGGTTGAGCAGATTAGCGCTTGGCCACCAGCTTGTGCGGAGCATCACTCGTGCGCGGGATCATGCCGCGTAAACGAAGCGCGCTCACAAGCACACCACCAGGAATGCGGCCCTGCGGGATGATCTACATGGTAATTAATCAGGTGCGGAGCTTCTACAGGAGGATGTGTCAATGAACCGGCTAAGAGCACAACATCCTCGCTGGCCGCTTATGATAGGGGCTGACTAGAAGGCAATTTGCGATTCAGGCATCTGCGGTGATGCCTCCGACTGCACCTGGTCGAGCACCGAGAGGTTCGCGATGAGCAGATAGATCAGCAGGCTCGCGCAATAGACGACTTGCAAAATCACCGCGCCAGCGACGAATGCTATCGCGCCCGTGGCGAAACCCTGCTCGAGGCCCAAATACCACGATGCAACTAGGATCAGCGCCGTTGCGGGAATAAGCGCGTATGCGCGAAGAAATCGCCCCAGAACAACTCCCGCCACGGCGCTGGCAATCATCAGCACGATCAAAATCTGCCCTCCTGCTCTTGCACCAGAGATGTTCCGGACGCATGACAGGCCGTATTGTAGCCACAGAACCGCTAAACACATACCACTTTTGCGCAGCGGACGCCAGTCTTTGGTGCGCCTGCCGCTGCGCTGCGGGCGGGCGGTTCTTTCCCGGAACGTGTTCGGCCATTGACCCGGTTCCTTTGACCCCAGTCTCTCCGAAATCTGGTGCTTTGTTCCAGGGGTTTAATTCTTCGACGCGAAGTGGTCGACCTGGCAACGGGCCGACCCGCAGATGCCGCAAGAGACTTGTGACCAACACGCCCCGGGACGGCGAGCGGCCTACCTTTCCTGTTTTTTGCGCAGCAGGAGCCCGACCAGTTCTTCGAGGCTCTGCTCAATCTCCACGGACTCCAAAGATCGCGTGTCGGGCTTAGACAAAGGAGGCTCGATGAGACGCAAGTTTGCGCCGGCAGGCCGGGCGGGTTTCACTGGGTTCGGCTCCCCGACGGATATGCCTTGAAACGACTGAGGCATGTCATGGCTCGTCCGCTCAGGCATTGCGGGATGGGATGAGGCGGATCGCGTCCTGGTGCTTTCATCCGAAGACGGTTGCCTGGTTCTGAGCACGGGGGAAACGTAGGGTTGCAAGTTCAAGTACTCAGTGTGCCGCTTACGAGAGATCAGCTCGCGCGTGGCATAGCCGGCAGCGAAGCCAATCGCGAGCAGAACGAATATGATGAGGAGGCCTCCCATTAAACTATACGTGTCCGCTCATAATTCTGCCTCACAGTCAACCTGCTGCCGTCTTTATCCTATCGTTGATAGCTGCCGTAATTGACGATTTGAAGGCACGTCGTTCGCCGAGTCCGAGTTGGGCTGTGCTCGCCTGAGCCTAGTTGCTGGTCAATGTGCCCTCCGTCTGGCATCGCCCTCGAAAGTGATGCGACAGCCATTTATTGACAGCTCGCTCAACGTAGCGAGCATCGCAACAGGAAGCCACGAACATTGAGATCGCCGTCTTGTCATTGCAATCCCCAGGTTCCACCATCATAGCCGACAGCCCCGCGCAGAAAATCGGGGCCGTCAACGGTTTTCGCGGACTCGCCATCATGATGGTGATTCTTTTTCACTTGCTTGTTCCGTTCACATCCAGCGCGCCGGCGTTTCCCGGAGAACTTGATCCGAACGGTTTCCTAGCCATTGTCGCGAAGCACGGCTTCCTCGGCGTAAATATCTTTTTCGTGCTCTCCGGATTCGTTCTGTACCTGCCCTATCGCACAAAGAAGCGAACCATCGATCGGCTCGCCGACTTCACACATTTTTATTGGCATCGCGCAGTCCGGTTGCTTCCGCTTTATTATACGGTCGTCCTGGTGACGGTTGCACTCCATGCCAAGTCGCCTGCTGGATCGCACGCGTGGTATTTGGAGCTCGGCGGGCTTCTATCTACGCTTTTCATTTTCGTGCCGCATGGGTTTATGCCCCCCTCCAATCCGGTATTGTGGTCCGTAGGCGTTGAAATCTGGTTCAGCCTTTTGTTTCCGCTGCTGATTCTTCTGATCGCGCGCATCGGCCTTGGATGGCTGTTGCTGTCGAGCGTCGTCATCTGCTCAGCTTTCGTGGTGGCTGGGCATCTTATCGCGGTGGATCGGATTGGGATGTTTCGCCCGTTTGTGGGCGGAATATTCGGGTCGTGTTATCAGTTCATTTTCGGAATGTTGGCTTGCGATCTCTACGTCAAGTCCAGGGACAGCGTTTCAGCCAGGAGATTTCAGTCGCGCGGGCTGCTGCCCGGACTGCTGCTGATGATTGCCGCCATATATCTCAAGGATAACGGCCCCTGGGCTGTGAGCATTCTCTATGCCACGATCTTTTGCGCCGGGTTTTCCATGCTGCTGCTGGCGGTCTTGTGCGGGGCCTGGTCCGCAAATCGCTTGTTCGAAGCATGGCCAGTCCAAGTCGTCGGATGCATGTGCTACAGCATCTATGCGTGGCATTCGGCCATTATGGTTGAAATGATCCCGCCTGATACCTCTTCGTTAAAAGACACGCTTCGATTATCATTGCCATATCTCACGATAGTGATCGCGCTGAGTGCTTTGAGCTACCGCTATATTGAGTTTGGCCATCAGCGTGATTGGAGGGCTTTGTTCTTGTTGCGCAACACAAAATCCAACGAGGTCCCCGGCAATCAGGGATTCATTGGTGATCATGGCGACTCTAAGGCCTCTGCATCGTCCTGAAAGACAATTTCTATTGGAACACGTGCGATGCCGCCATTGGCATATCGGGTTCGGGTCGCTAATTTGCTATTTGGTTTCCACTTCTCGCGGCCGGTGTCGTCGTTGCGCTGCCTTTCGTAGCCTTCACTAGATCTGGCTTACTGCGGCGGAGTATCGCCAGCTGCCATCGAAATCGCGCTGCCCTTGCTGATGTTTTGACTGTGCGGAAACCTCAAGCTGCACTTCCTCTATCAGAGGTGGGCGTGAGTACTTGATTGCTGGTAAGCGCGCGTTTGTGCGCTTGGATCAGCAGCGAGCCGGGACGTTGGCTTTCTGGCTAGAAATGTAGGTGGCGACAATCACGGACATTGCTCGGGACCTGAAACGATGGCTGAGCAAGGTTGGGAAGTTGCTGAATTCGGGCGAGACCTCGTTCGAGCGGCACGAAACCGCGGTCAAAAGCTTGAGGCGAGGTCTCCCTTGAGGGGCTTGAGGCGAGGGCGTCGGAGCTGATGGGCAGCGGACGTGGCTAAATCGGCTCGTGACAGATGACTTTGATCCGGATCTTCGAACAATCGCGCGGTGGCACGTCGTAACTGCGGTGATGCAATAGCTCTCGCTTATGTCACACTGGCAAAATGCGAGGGTCCATCCGCTGGGGTTGGCGCCACCTTGGATTCTGCAACTCTTGGAATCGACACCTGGTGGCTCGCGCAGACCCGGCAGGTCCGCTAGCGCCGGGAATGTCTTCTGCGACTCACGCCTTTGGCGCGACCTCGACTTTCACGCCTTCTCTCTTTGAGCCGTTGCACCCGGTGACGGAGTCTCTGCAGCTCCGTAAGGAGAGTGACCAGCCTCTGAACTCTCTGACGCAGAATAGCCGAACGACTATAAACTTGACTTCGATTACTCATAGCTGCCTGGAAATGACTACCTGCTGAAAAAGGACGAGCAAAATGGGGAGTCTGGGTAGCGGGCCGGAAAACAACCGCTCTAGTGCTTCAGTTATAAAGGTTGTCCCAGTATCAAACGAAATGATTTGATCGATTGCAACCCGATTTTCTTCGCATTTTGCGATAGTCAGCTCGGAACCAATATGAGGGCCGCAGGCCCTCCAAACTGGCGGCTCGGCTCCTCCAAAAGAGTATGCGTGTTGCCGAACAGCTGCCCCATTTCTTTCGATCGAATTGGAGCTGAGCTCAGCTGCACAGTCACGGTTGCTGCGTCGCAGTCGCAAGCGGAACTGATCTTTGTGCGCTCGCATTATCCACCCTCGGCAAAGTCCACGCCTCGGGTGGAGGCCGCCTTCCCGGATCGGGTTCGAGCGTGAGATGATTTGCTCATTAATTCGCAAGCAACTGAGCAAACGGGACGACGGTTACGGTTCTATCCGGTCCAGAGCGGCGACGGCGGTGGACAAGTGCCGAAAAGCTTCGGATTGTGGAGGAGAGTCTGGCGCCTGGGGCCACCTGTTGTCGAGGTCGCTCGGCCACATGACGTTCACCGCAATCTGGTTACGGCTTGGCGGGGGCAGGCGCGCACAGGCGGCCTTGCGGCCCGGAGCCGATGCAGCGGCAGGATGGCGAAGTCCGTTTTGCGGCAGTGTCCATTGCGCCCGACCGGCGATCGTTGACTGCGCCCTCCGGAAGCTGCGGTGCGATCGAGATTGAGTTCTCGGCCGGGGCTCGGATGCGGATCACGGGCGCAGTTGACGCGGCGACGCTGAGCGCAGTCGTGGCAGCGCTGACTGATGGACGGCCACGATGATCCCGTTGCCGGCCGGCGTGCGGGTATGGCTCGCAGACGAGCGAAAACACCCACACGATCCGCAGCGGCGGGCTCACCGCGACCATCAAGGCGCAAGGCGCGGAGATGTGTTCGCTGGCGAGCGATGCCGGCCTCGAGTGCGTCTGGCAGGCAGAGGCGGCCTGGCCGCGCCATGCGCCGCTGCTGTTTCCAACTGGGATCGGGCGTTGTGGATTTCGAAATGCTCTGCGCTGTTGGGAATATCGGAATGTCCGTTTTCGAAAGGCCAAGCATTGCAGCCAGTTCATTGCGAGAAAAGGCTGATACGGTCGCGATCGTGGCCCGGCGTGCAAGCAGGCAACCCATCGTTCGGTGGACGGCCAAATAGCGCCAATTGAAGAAATCGGGCCGGCGGAAGACCTGTGCGTCGTGGATGACGACGATATGATCGCGATGAAAGACGGGTCCGGCATTGGCTAGACTGATCAGGCGACCTCCAGCGGCAGCGCGCGCGAGTTCAATCTGATCCCAGGCATGTCCGCTCAGCCGTCCTATCTTGTGGACCTTGATGCGGGTGAGTTTGATCGCTTCGCTCGTCTCGCTCGGCACGAGCAATTGCCACTCGGCTCCTTTGAGGGCAGCGGGCGATTGGTCGGACGCAAGCAGGGCATCGATCGCTTTGACCAGTTCGGCGGCATAACGCTGAACGCCGGTCAGCTTTTGCGAGAGAAAGCGGCCGTTGATGAAATGCTTCAATTTTGTGCCGTTCGGGTTGTCGATGCCATAATGCGTGGTCGCGATGTGTGCTTTCGAACCAAATGTGAGCACGGAAAGAAGCAGCCCGAAGGCACGGAATTATGACGACATCGGTCGCGTGATCGCGCTGTTCGTTCGGTGCTCCCGGGGAACACTTGTTGAAAGTCTTGCCGGGCAGCGGGCAGCCTTTTATGGACGCGCGTCCGATGTTGCGTCCGCAGGCAGAGGGCGCCCCTTCTGGTTAATTGGGAAGGCTGACAACCGAAGCGCCCGGCATTAAGGTTGCCGATGCGAGGCGGCTGTTCTCCAATGCTGAACCCTTGCCTCTACCGGTTCAGTCTGGCAATGCGGTATATGAGGACGGACAACGGAGTTTATTTTGGCCCCCGTGGTGGTTACCGGCGCTGCCGGCTTCATCGGCATGCATGTCTGCGAGCGCTTGCTTGCGCGCGGGGAACGAGTTGTCGGCATCGACGCAGTAACTCCCTACTATGATCCGGCGCTCAAGCGCGCTCGCCTCGAGACGCTCAAGCATGACGCCTTCACATTCCACGAGATCGATCTTGCAGACTTCGCTGCGGTGGCGCGTGTGTTCGACGAGGTCTCGCCCGACCGCGTGGTGCACCTTGCGGCGCAGCCCGGCGTGCGCGCTTCGATCGACGATCCCATCACCACCATCCGCGCCAATTGTGATGGCTTCGTCACCGTGCTCGAAGCCGGCCGGCGCCACGGCCTGGCGCATCTCGTCTACGCCTCGTCGAGCTCCGTGTATGGCGCCAATCGCACCTTGCCATATTCGACCGAGCATTCGGTCAATCATCCGGTCAGTCTCTATGCCGCGAGCAAAAGGGCCAACGAGCTGATGGCGCACACGTTCGCACATGTTCACAAGCTGCCGGTGACCGGCCTTCGCTTCTTCACTGTCTATGGTCCATGGGGCCGGCCCGACATGGCCGCCTGGCTCTTCACGCGCGCGATCTTTGCGGGTGAGCCGATCAAGCTTTTCAATCATGGAAATATGTGGCGCGATTTCACCTATGTCGACGACATCGTCGAGGGCGTGATCCGCACCCTCGATCGGCCCGCGACGCCGAATCCCGCGTGGAACGCCGAGCAGCCAGAAAACTCGTCGAGCTATGCGCCGTATCGCGTCTATAACATCGGCAACAATTGCTCGGTCAATTTGATCGAGTTCGTCGAGACACTGGAGAAGATCATCGGCAAGCCCGCGATCCGCACGCTTTTGCCGATGCAAGCTGGCGACGTCCTCGAGACGCGCGCCGACATTTCGGCCCTGCAACGCGACGTCGGCTTCACGTCCTCGACGCCGTTGGCGGATGGCTTGGGCCGCTTTGTCGAATGGTATCGAAATTATCACCGCGTATAAACCCCTCTCTTGAGTAGCTCACACGTGTCCCAAAAAATTATCCCCCTGATCATGTGCGGCGGTGCCGGAACGCGGCTGTGGCCGGCTTCGCGCGAGGTGCGGCCCAAGCAGTTCCTGCCGCTGTTCGGCACCCGCTCGACCTTCCAGGACACGCTGTTGCGCGTCTCGGAGGCCTCGCTGTTCGATCGCCCGATCGTCATCACCAATGCCTCCTACCGCTTCATGGTGCTGGAGCAGCTCGCCGAAATCGGCATCGAGGCCGACGTGATCCTCGAGCCGATGCGGCGCGATTCCGGCCCGGCGATCGCAGCCGGCGCGGTGTTCGCACAGAACCGTTCGAGTGAGGCGATCGTGCTCGCGCTCGCCGCCGACCACGTCGTGCAGGACAATGCCGCCTTCGTCGCGGCCTGCCGCCAGGGCCTCACCGCCGCGAGCGCCGGGCGCATCGTCACGTTCGGCGTCAAGCCAGAGCGGCCGGCGACCGAATACGGCTATATCCGCCCGGGCGAGGTCATCTCCGGCGAGGTGCACGCGGTCGCGCGCTTCGTCGAGAAGCCGGATGCGGTGAAGGCGGCCGACTACGTCAATTCCGGCTATCTCTGGAACAGCGGCAATTTCATGTTCCCGGCCAGCGTCCTGCTCGACGAATACCGCAAGGTCGATGCGGCAAGCGTGGAGGCGATTTCCAATGCCGTTAGCAATGCCGGCCGCGATCTCGGCTTCGTGACGCTGGAGCCCGAGGCGTTCGGCGCGGCCAAGGCGATCTCGATCGACTATGCGGTGATGGAGAAGACCGCGCGCGCCGCGGTGGTGCCGGTGTCGTGCGGCTGGTCCGACGTCGGCTCCTGGCACGCGGTGTGGGAATTGTCCGACAAGGACGCGCAAGGCAATGCTTCCCATGGCAGTGCGGTTTTCGAGGATTCCCGCAACTGCAACGTCACCACAGACTCTGCGCTGGTCGCACTCGAAGGCGTCGATGATCTCATCGTGGTTGCGACTGCCGATGCGGTTCTCGTCTCGCGCCAGAAGGATGCCAACGGGCTCAAGCGGCTGGTCACAAAACTCAAGGCGGTCGCACCGAAGGTCACCGAGGAGCATCTCAAAGTGCATCGGCCCTGGGGCAGCTACCAATCGGTCGACAATGGCGAGCGCCACCAGGTCAAGCGCATCGTGGTCAAGCCGGGCGGACGTCTGTCGCTGCAGAAGCACCATCATCGCGCCGAGCACTGGATCGTCGTCCGCGGCACGGCCCGCGTCACCGTCAACGAGACCGTCAAAAGCGTGCACGAGAACGAGTCGATCTACATCCCGATGGGCGCGGTGCACCGGATGGAGAACCCCGGTAAAATCATGCTGGAGCTGATCGAGGTCCAGACGGGAAGCTATCTCGGGGAAGACGACATCATCCGGATTGAAGACGACTATCAAAGGTCGTGAGCAGAGTGTCTCTCCAACATTCCGCGAACATTTGGAAATTGTCCTGCGAACTGCGATGATCTGAACAGGCTGTTATGACCGACGATACGCACACGATCCGCAGCGGTGGGCTCACGGCCATTATCAAGGCGCAGGGCGCCGAGATGTGTTCGCTGGCGAGCGATGCCGGCATCGAGTTCGTCTGGCAGGCGGAGCCGGCCTGGCCGCGCCATGCGCCGCTGCTGTTTCCCATCGTCGGGCGTCTCGCCAATGACGAATTGCGGCACCGGGGCAGGACCTACCGGATGACCCAGCACGGCTTCGCGCGTGACAGCCGCTTTGCGTGGGCGGAACGTGGCGAAAGTCGCTGTGTCCTGGTGCTCGAAGACAGCGAGACGACGCGCGCGCTCTACCCCTTCGCGTTCCGTCTGACGGCAACCTATGCGCTCGACGAATCCGGTCTCGATCTTTCACTCACGGTCGCGAACACCGGCAAGGAGATATTGCCGGCCTCGCTCGGCGGCCATCCCGCTTTCAACTGGCCGCTCCAACCGGGACTGGCGAAGGAGAGCTACGCGCTGAGCTTCGCGAACGCAGAACCATCTCCCGTCCGCCGACTCGACGGCGGCTTGCTGCGTCCGGCAACGGAGCCGAGCCCGATCAAAGGCTCCGTGTTGCCCTTGTCCGAATCCTTGTTCGTCGACGACGCAATCATCTTCGATCGGATCGCGAGCAATTCGGTCCGCTATGCCGCCGAGCAGGGGGCGTCCACCGGGCCGTGGTTGAAAATGTCATGGGACGGCTTTCGCGAGCTTGGCGTCTGGTCGAAACCGTCGGGCGCGCCGTTCCTCTGCATCGAGCCCTGGCGCGGCTATGCCACTCCGGCCGATTTCGACGGAGAGTTCAGCGACAAGCCGGGTCTGATGCACATCGCGCCCGGAACGGAAGAGCGATTGTCATTTCGGGTTGAGGTTGGATCGGCCTGAGGCCGGACGGCGTTCGCACATCTCAAGTTCTCAGACCTCGATCCGTGTGAGGTCCTCGCCGAGCACGACAGGACCCGAGTAGTCCCGCCTGACGTCCACGAGCAGCGCGTTCAGCATGGAATCGTCGGTGCGAGGCCGGTGATGGGTCAGCGCGAGCTTCTTGACGCCGGCCTTGGCCGCGACCTTGCCGACTGTATCGCCGCAGGCCATCGTGAATTTCGCAAGCCGGCGTAGGTGCTCGTTGTCGATCTCCGGCGTGGCGAGGAAGCAGCACTGGACCAGCAGGTCGGCCCCCTCAGCCAACCGCTCGAGACCGGGGCAGGGCACCGTGTCGCCGGAAATTGCGATGACCTTGCCCTCGGCCTCGAAGCGGTAGCCGAGACACATCCAGCGTGCGAGGAAGGCCGGTGACATGTCGAGGCCGTCGCCATGCGAGACGAGTTCGGCGCTGATCTTCCAGCGCCCGGTGTCGAGAACGGGGCCCGCTATAATGTCGGTCGCGACGACAGGTTTCCAGCCGCCGAAGCTCGGCTCGCCCTGATCGCGCCAGGCGATGTCCTTGTCGTAGACCTGCGTGACGAGCGTATTGACGAGCCGTTCGGTATCCGGCGGTCCATAGATGCGCAGATCGTCTTTGCGCCCGTGCAACCATGAATTGAGCATCACGTCGTAGAGGTCGCCGATGTGGTCGAAATGGTGATGAGTAAGGAACACCGTGTTGATGGAGCCGAGCGGCACGCCGGCCTTGCTGAGCTGCACCATGACGCCGCGGCCTGCGTCGATCAGGATATTTTCCTCGCCGAGCCTGATCAGCGTGGTCGTCGCCATGCGGCGCGGGTCCGGGCGCGGGCCGCCGGTGCCGAGCAGGATGACTTCCATGGCGCCACCTCCTGGGGCAGACTTTTCGGGACGCCACAGTAGATTTGAAGCTCTTGGCGTGGCAAGCGGCCGCGGGATGGGCTTCAGCCCGCACAACAGCCGCGCGTACGGGGCCCTCGAACATGCTGCGCGAGATGAGAAGTGTGGGCCAATTCATACTTAATCCAGCTGGATCGTGACCAATGTTGTTTGGGCGCGCTAACGCGCCTAGTATTGCAGCAGGCAATTCGAGGGGGCTCGAACAAGTCGTGAATGTACGTTCACAGGGCGGCGCGCTCGGCGACCTGAGCTTCCAGGTCGGCCCGCAAGCACACAGGACATCCAACATCGTGGCTGATTCCGCAGTTCAGGAATTGCGTGTCGCCGGCCGCGAGCGACTGATCGTCGTCGAGGACGATCCGGTGACGCGGACGATGCTGGTCGGTTATTTCAGCGAGAACAATTTCGACGTGGTCGGCGCCGGCTCCTGCGCGGAATGCCGCCAGGCGCTGCGGATGCGGACCGATCTCGTCTTCCTCGACGTGCAACTGCCCGACGGCGACGGTTTCGATCTCGCCAAGGAGATCCAGGCGACCAGCAATGCGGGCATCATCTTCGTCACCCGCCGCGACACCGACGTCGATCGCATCCTCGGCCTCGAGGTCGCGGGCGACCACTACGTTACCAAGCCGATCAATTTGCGCGACCTGCTCGCGCGCGCGCGAAGCGTGCTGCGGCGGCGCTCGATCGACCGCAAGGCGGCGCGCACCCACAATTCGATCGCGTTCGGCGACTGGATCATCGACCTGACGCGGCGCGAGCTGCTCGGCAGCGACGGCAAGCCGGTGGCGCTGACACGCGCCGAATTCGACCTGCTCGCGGCACTCGTCGGCGCCGACGGCAGGCCGCTTAGCCGCGACTATCTGATCGAGGTCGTCAGCAACCGCCAGGCCGAGGTCGACATCCGCACCGTCGATGCCTTGGTGGCGAGGCTGCGCCGCAAGCTCGTCGGCAGCGGCACGCCCGTCATCACCACGGTCACCGGCGTCGGCTACAAGCTCGCCCTGAGCGAGCGGCTCTAGACGGAGGCGCAGCACGAAATCGTGCCGGCTGCGCCATCGGGTTCAACCACTGAAACCGACGAGGAACCGAATGGCGAGAAAGGCGGACAGCGCCACGGCGCCGGTCGCGACGATTGCAAACAAAACTCTCAAACTATTGTGCATGATCTCTATTCACGTTCGGTTTCAAAGTTCGGTTTCAAAAATGTCGTTCGTCCAACCGCTGCTCGTCTCAAGGCAAGCAACTCTAATTCTATTGGCGTGATGCGACCCGTTTCCACTTGGCTTCGACGCGAGCCTTGATGAGGCGAACCCGGGCTTCCTGTGCTGCCCAATATGCCCTGCTCGCCGCGGCCGTGCCTTGGCGGTAACGCGCGTAAACGTCCTTCGGCTGTGCCGGTGTTTTTTGATTATGCGCTGACTTCTGATTGTGCGCGGACGTCGAGACGGTGGGTGTCGCTGTTGGCGCCGGTGCCACATCTGTGACGGCCGCAGCCTGGTTTCCTACATTCGTCGAGTTCATGGAGACCAGACGGTTGCGGGCGCGATGACAATAGACCTGCGAGCGCGGAGTCATGGACTCCTCGTCGTGACCTGCTCGATATTTCATCAGGGCTCGGCAAAGGTCCCCGCCGGCCAGGCGCCATGCGCGGCTCAGATAGAGAACGCCGTAGTGGATGTTGATGTCGGGCTCTGCGAGTTCTGCGTTATTTCCCCGAAATCCGAGCATCGCTGCCGTTTCGGGCCGAACCTGCATGAGGCCGATCTCGCCGACGGCGCCAATGGTGCCCGGATTGTATCCGCTTTCGACGAAGACGACGGCCTCGGCTATGTCGGCGGGCAGATTGGTCTTGGCCGTTTCTCTTTCGATGATTTTTCGGATCGCCGCCCGCGACGCCGGCGTCTCTCCAGCGCCGAGATCTGCATCGCGACCGCCCGCCGCCAACGCCGGTTCCACGTCGTTCTGGGCGTGCACGGAGGTGGATGCCAACCAAAGCACAGCGATCGCAACGTGTGTCCACGTTGCGCGGGCGTTGATGTGTGTTCGATCCCGCAGCATGGACCACGTATTATATCTTTCGAGTTAACAACCGATTTTCTGGCGGCTCGGGGTGCGGCCCGGCTCGGACGGCGCGAGCGGCCGGCGGCGCAATGAAGCTATCGCGACCGCGAGCTCTGGTCGGTTGATGTGCTTGGCGCAGCCCCGGCCAATTTGTCGTCGACTGCATAGAGCGTGCAGGCAGACGACCATTTTGTGCAGGCGGCAAGTGAATCGCGCTGGGCGTCGTCGGCCGTCGCCCGCCCCGAACGCCAGCCGTAACCGCCGTTCGGCGACACCGCAAAAGCCTTGTGCGGCATCGTGCTGGCGAGATAGCGCGCGAACTCGGCACGTGCGGCCTCGCTGAGCTGGCCCGGCGGCGGCAGCGGATCGGGCGGGCTCAGGACATCGTGGCCGAGACCTCGCTCGCGCAGGAAGGCGTCGAGATAGGGCGTCCATTGCGGACGGCTCACGACCGAATAGAGATAGTGGCCATCGTCGCCGTAAGGCGGCGCCGCGATGAATTTCGCGTTGCCGCCATTGGCGCGAAATCCGTCATGGAGGCGGCGCGCGAGGTCGGGACCGAAGTAGGAATCATTGCTGGCATAGACCCACAGCATCGGAGCGCGCGAGGTTTTGCCGAACGTGGCGAAGGCCTGCACCAGCCCGTTCGGATTGCAGACGTCGTCGTCATCGCGCGAGCCGCGCCCGCCGGCAAAGCTGATCGCGGCGGCGAGACCCGCTGGCGCCTGCGCGGTCAACGCGACGGTGGCGAACCCGCCGGCGGAATGGCCAGCCGCGATCATGCCTGAGGTGGTGACGTCGGCCCTCCGCGCCATCGCCTCGATCGACGCGCGCAAATCCGCCACCGCGACCGCCGCGGCCGGCAGATAAGCGGCGTTGGCGCAGCCGCCGACGCTGTCGACGCGCCCGCCGGGCGAGGTGCCGTAGCCGCGCCGCATCACGATCAGCGCGGCAAAGCCGCGCCGGGCATATTCGAGAGCGATGCCATAATATTTGTGCGCGGACATCGTCGCGCGATCGTCGAAACTGCGCGGCGAGCCGTGGCTGAGCAGCGCGAGCGGATAGCGCTTGGTCCCGGCCGGCCGGACCAGGAACGCCTCCAGCCCCTGCGGTCCGGCCTCGACCATCGGGATACGCAAATCCTCGGTGTAGAACTCCGCGGCCATCGCATCGGGCGCGATGCCCGCCATCGCAAGCCAGGCCATCAGAACAACCAAGAGCCTCTGAAACAGCGTCATGCCCCGACTCGAAAAGCCCCGATCGAAAGACCATAGCATGATCTCAGGAACGGCCGCCCCATTGCGGGTGTTGTGCTCTTGGCGCGGGCTTGGCCGATGCTATGGTATTGCGCAATCTCTACGACAGGACGAGGTATATCCAGTGGCTGATGTTCATCCCGCGGCGGGCAAGCAGGCCTCGCCGGACGCGCTCACCAACGTTCCGCGGCTGGTGACGGCCTATTTCGCCGGCAAGCCTGATGTCGCGGATCCCGCGCAGCGGGTGGCGTTCGGTACCTCCGGCCATCGCGGCACCTCGTTCAAGACCAGCTTCAACGAGGGCCATATCCTCGCGACGACGCAGGCAATCTGTGATTACCGACGTGAAAAGGGGCTGACCGGTCCGCTCTTTATCGGCATCGACACCCATGCGCTGGCCGAGCCGGCGCTGGTCAGCGCCGTCGAGGTGTTCGCGGCCAACGGCGTCGACATCATGATCGACAAGGACGGCGGCTACACGCCGACGCCGGTGATCTCGCATGCGATCCTGACCTACAACAAGGGCCGCACCTCGGGCCTTGCCGACGGCGTCGTCATCACGCCCTCGCACAATCCGCCCGAGGACGGCGGCTACAAATACAATCCGCCGCATGGTGGGCCGGCCGACACCGACGCGACCTCCGTGATCGAGAGGCGCGCCAATGCCTATCTCGCCGACGGCCTCAAAGGCGTGAACCGCATCGACTACGCCAGGGCACGCAAAGCCGCGAACGTCCACGCCTATGACTACGTCACACCCTATGTCGCCGATCTCGGCAACGTCATCGATCTCGACCTGGTCAAATCCGCCGGTGTCAACATCGGCATCGATCCGCTCGGTGGCGCCGCCGTGCACTACTGGCATCCGATCATCGAGCGCTACGGCCTGAAGGCGACCGTGGTGAACGAGGCGATCGACCCGACCTTCCGCTTCATGACGGTGGACTGGGACGGCAAGATCCGCATGGACTGCTCCTCGCCTTACGCGATGGCGAGCCTGATCGCGATGCGCGACCGCTTCGACGTCGCTTTTGCCAACGACACCGACGCGGACCGCCACGGCATCGTGACGCGCACCGGCGGCCTGATGAATCCGAACCATTATCTCGCGACCGCGATCTCCTATCTGTTCGCGCATCGCCCGAATTGGGGCAAGGACGCCGCGATCGGCAAGACCGTGGTGTCGAGCTCGATCATCGACCGCGTCGCAAAAAAACTCGGCCGCAAGCTGGTCGAGACGCCGGTCGGCTTCAAATGGTTCGTCGATGGCCTGCTCGCGGGCGGCTTCGGCTTCGGCGGCGAGGAGAGTGCAGGCGCCTCGTTCCTGCGCCGCGACGGCACGGCGTGGACCACCGACAAGGACGGCATCATCCTCGGCCTGCTCGCGGCCGAGATCATGGCCAAGACCGGCCGCGATCCGAGCCAGCTCTTCAACGACCTCACCGCCGAGTTCGGCGTGCCCCATTACGCGCGCATCGACGTCGCCGCCACCACGCCGCAGAAAAACATCCTGAAGTCCGTCACGCCCGAGCAACTCGGTCTGAAGGATCTCGCCGGCGATCCCGTCCGCGCCACCCTGAGCAAGGCGCCCGGCAACGGCCAGCCGTTCGGTGGCATCAAGGTCGAGACCGATTTCGGCTGGTTCGCCGCGAGGCCCTCGGGCACCGAGGACGTCTACAAGATCTACGCGGAGAGTTTTCGCAGCCCCGAGCACCTGAAGGCGATTCAGCAGGAGGCTCAGGCGGGGTTGGCGAAGGTGTTCGGGGCGTAGCCGACGAGCCAAAGCGCCGCTGCCACTGCTCCTCCAAGGGAGGACTCGCCGCATCAACAGCTGTCATCACCCGCGAAGGCGGGTGATCCAGTACGCCGTGGCGCCAGTTGAGTGAACCAATTACGGCCGCGGCGTACTGGATTCCCCGCCTTCGCGGGGAATGACAGCGGAGTTATGTATGTATACATGATCCCGTATTATGGTATTATAATACGCCCAATTCGCCCTTGAACGATTCCATTCCTCCGCTATTGTATACATAACGTATTCATAAGCCTTGGGAGTGAGACCGGTGACAAAATCCTTCCCGATGAACGCCTGGTATGCCGCCGCCTGGGACGCCGATGTGAAGCCGGCACTGCTGCCGCGGACGATTTGCGGCAAGCACGTCGTGATGTACCGCAAGGCCGATGGCTCGGTCGCCGCGCTGGAGGATGCCTGCTGGCACCGCCTGGTGCCGCTGTCCAAGGGCCGGCTCGAAGGCGACACGGTCGTCTGCGGCTATCACGGCCTGAAATACAATGCGCAAGGGCGCTGCACCTTCATGCCCTCGCAGGAGACCATCAACCCGTCGGCCTGCGTGCGCGCCTATCCGGTGGTCGAGCGTCATCGCTACATCTGGCTCTGGATGGGCGATCCCGCGCTGGCCGATCCTGCGCTCGTGCCCGACCTGCACTGGAATCACGACCCGGCCTGGGCCGGCGACGGCAAGACCATCCACGTCAACTGCGACTACCGCCTCGTGCTCGACAATCTCATGGACCTCACCCACGAGACGTTCGTGCACGGCTCGTCCATCGGCAACGAGGCGGTCGCGGAGGCGCCGTTCGACGTCACCCATGGCGAGAAGACTGTTACGGTGACGCGCTGGATGCGCGGCATCGAAGCGCCGCCGTTCTGGGCGAAACAACTCGGCAAGTCCGGGCTCGTCGACCGCTGGCAGATCATCCGCTTCGAGGCGCCGTGCACCATTGCCATCGACGTCGGCGTGGCGCCGACCGGCACCGGTGCGCCGGAAGGCGACCGCTCGCAAGGCGTCAACGGCTTCGTGCTCAACACCATCACGCCGGAGACCGAGAAGACCTGCCACTATTTCTGGGCCTTCGTGCGCAATTATCAGCTCGGCGAGCAGCGCATCACCACCGAGATCCGCGAGGGCGTCTCCGGCATCTTCCACGAGGACGAGCTGATCCTCGAGGCGCAGCAGCGCGCAATGGACGAGAACCCTGATTGCATCTTCTACAATCTCAACATCGACGCCGGTGCGATGTGGACGCGCAAGCTGATCGACAAGATGGTGGCAAAGGAAAACCCGCCGCATCATCTCCAGGCCGCGGAGTAAGCCGACATGGCCGAGCGTGAGGTCGACCGCTCCGTCTCGCAGACCGTGAAGGCGCAGCTCGCGCTGCGCGACCAGCTCCTGTCGGGTTCATTGCGCCCCGGCGAGCGCATCTCCGAGCTGCAGGCGGTGGAGACGACCGGCGCCTCGCGCACCCCGGTGCGCATGGCGCTGGTGCGGCTGGAGGAGGAGGGCCTCTTGGAGGCGATTCCCTCCGGCGGCTTCATGGTGAAGGCATTCTCCGAGCGCGACATCTCTGATTCCATCGAGCTGCGCGGCACGCTGGAAGGGCTCGCCGCGCGCTTTGCCGCCGAGCGCGGCGTCTCCGCGCGCGAGCTCGAGCCGCTGAAGGAGTGCCTCGCCGCGATCGACGAGTTGTTGCGCCAGGTCCCGATCTCGGTCGATGCGTTCTCGTCCTATGTCACTCTGAACGCGCGCTTCCACGCCCTGCTCACCGAATTGTCGCGTAGCCCGCCGCTGATCCGGCAGATCGACCGCGCCTCGTCGCTGCCGTTTGCGTCCCCAAGCGGTTTCGTGATGGCGCAGTCGGCGCTGCCCGAGGCGCAGCAGATCCTGATCATCGGGCAGGAGCACCACCGCGTCGTGATCGACGCCATCGAGAATCGCGAAGGCGCCCGTGCCGAAGCGGTCATGCGCGAGCATGCGCGGCTCGCGGTGCGCAATTTGCGGCTCGCACTGCGCAACCGGACCCATCTCGACCTGCTGCCAGCGCTCGCGCTGATCAAGTCCGCAACCGATTGAGGGCCGTCACCATGCGCTTCATCGAAACCTGGATTCCGGCGACGCTCGTCTCGACGCGCGATCTCGCGCCCAGTATCCGCGAATTCCTGATCCGGCCGGACCAGTTCGATGGCGCCGCCTATGCGGTCGGCAGCCACATCAATATCAGCGTCACCATCGACGGGCAGCCGGAGACGCGGTCCTATTCGCTGGTCGGGGAAGCGTCGTCGCAGGGTCTAAGGATCGCGGTGCGCCGCGCCGAGGATTCGCGTGGCGGCTCGCGCTATATGTGGTCGTTGCAGCCGGGCGCGCGGCTCGACATCACGACGCCCGCCTCGCTGCTCGCAGTCGATTGGGCGCGTCAACATTATTGCCTGATCGCCGGCGGCATCGGCATCACGCCGATCCTAGGTGCGGCGCAGGCGCTGGCCCGGCGCGGCGCCGATGTCACGCTGCACTACGCGGTGCGCTCGCGCAAAGAAGCCGCCTATCTCGACGATCTCGCCGCCGTGCTTGGTGATCGCCTGGTCGTTCACGCCAGCGATGAGGGCAAGCGGCTCGATCTCGACGCGCTGTTCGCCTCGGTGCCCAAGGACGCGCTGGCGCTGTTCTGCGGCCCGATGCGAATGCTGGATGCCGCGCGCCACGCCTGGATCGGCGCCGGCCATCCGCTTCCCGATCTTCGCTACGAGACTTTTGGTTCGAGCGGCACGCTGCCGACCGAGACATTTCGCGTGCGCCTGAAGGGCTCAGATGTCGAGCTGGAGATCCCGCGCGAGCGCTCGATGCTTGATGTCCTCAACGCCAGCGGCCACGACGTGATGTACGACTGCAAGCGCGGCGAATGCGGCCTGTGCGCCATCGACGTGGTCGCCATCGACGGCGAGATCGACCATCGCGACGTCTTCTTCAGCGACCATCAGAAGCAAAGCAACCAGAAGATCTGCGCCTGCGTCTCCCGCGCACGGGGCACCATCACGGTGGATACGCTGCTGCGTGCGGATCCGGTCTAAACGAATTGCAGCGGGATCCATCTGGCGGAATGGAAGGCGCCGCGGGCTCCACCTCGCCCGCTTGCGGGAGAGGTCGCGCCGAAGGCGCGGGTGAGGGCTCTCTCCTCTTGGGGATTCCCTCTACGGAGACACCCTCTCCCCAGCCCTCTCCCGCAAGCGGGAGAGGGCTCACCGTCCTTGTGGTCGGCATTCGGGCCCATCTGATTTCCACCTACGCCGCGTAGGTTGCCCGCAGCTTCTTCGTGTCCAGCAGGGCCATGACTCCATCCGCCGACACAGGCCGGCTGATGAGATAACCCTGGACTTCGTCGCAACCGATCTGGTGCAGATATTCGAGCTGGTCGGCGGTCTCGACGCCTTCCGCGACCACGCCGATGCGCAGGTCGCGCGCGAGCCCAATCACGGATTTCACGATCGCGGCGCAGTCGGGCTGCACCAGCATGTCGCGGATGAAGGACTGGTCGATCTTGATGCGGCTGAACGGCAGCTTGCGCAGGTAGGTCAGCGAGGAGAAGCCGGTGCCGAAATCGTCGAGCGCCACGGTGACGCCGAGCTCCAGCAGCGCATTCAGGACGGATGCGGCGGAGGCGTATTTCGACAGCAGCATTGATTCCGTGATCTCGATCTCAAGCTGGTGCGGGGCGATCTTCGCGTCCGCGAGCGCCTGCACGATGATCTGGAGGAGACCGTTGTTGTGAAACTGCGCGGCCGAGAAATTCACGGCGACCCTGATCTCTTTGGGCCACTCGGCAACCGTCGCGCAGGCGCGGCGGACGACCCATTCGCCGATCTCGTGGATCAAGCCGGTTTCCTCGGCGATCGGTATGAATTCGCTCGGCGGCACCAGTCCGCGCTGGGGATGCTGCCAACGCAGCAGCGCCTCGAAGCCGGTGATGCGGTTGCCGCCGAGGTCGAGAAAGGGCTGAAAGACCAGGAACAGCTCGTCCCTGGCGATGGCGCCTTCCAGATCCGATTGCAGCGCCTTGCGGTCGCGTGACGAGCGGTCGTCGGCTTCCTCGAAGAAACACACCGTGCCGGGTCCGGCCTTCTTGGCGCGGTAGAGCGCGGTGTCGGCGTTCTTCATGATGTCGAGTTGCGTGCTGCCGTCACGCGGCGCCAGCACGATGCCGACGCTGGTCGCGCCGACGATCTGGCGGCCCTCGATCTGGAACGGTTCGTCGAAGGCCGCGACGAAGCGCTCGGCGATCTCGAGCGCATCCTCCGGCCGCGCCAGATTGGCCATCACCAGCGCGAACTCGTCGCCGCCGATGCGTGCGACATGCTCGGCCGCGCGGGTGCAGCGTTGCAGGCGGCTTGCGATCTGGACCAGAAATTCGTCGCCGGCGGGATGGCCAAATTTGTCGTTGACCTCCTTGAAGCGATCGAGATCGAGCAGGAGCACCGCGAATTCCTCGCCGGACAGAGCGAGCCGCTTCAAGGCAGCATCGAGCGTTTCGTTGAAGGCGACGCGATTGGGCAGATGGGTCAGAGGGTCCTGCCGCACCGTGCGCTCGGCCTCGATCTGCCGCATCACGCGCCGTGCGAACGCGAATGAATTGACGAATACGCCGCGCAACAACACGCTTCCGTAGACCACGACGAGAAAGGCGATCAGCAGGAAGGCGAGGTCGCCGCTCCTGCCGAGGCAAATGGCGATCCCGACGAAGATGGGCGCCGTGAAAGCGATGGCCGCGATCGGGATCGTGCCGAAGGCAAGCGCGCCGCCGGCCAGCATTCCCGAGCAAAGGCAGGTGATGACGAGCTGCCCGCCGGTCGAAGCGCCTGGGAAGAACGCGACCGGGACGATGCCCCAGGCGGCGCCGAGCAGAAAGGCATTGCGCACCAGCCGATGCATGGCGCGGCGCGAGACGAATTGCGGCTTGGTGATGCGGCGCGCGGCGTGGGATTGCAGACCGAACGCGATCGCAGCGCCGGCCACGGCGACCGCCCAGATCAGCGCGAACATCCGGTCGGGCGATTGCCACAGCGCGATCGCGAGTACGGCAGCATTGCAGGCGTTCGCCAGCATGATGCCGACCGAATAGCCGAGCACCAGCGACATCTGTTCGGCGCGGATATGGCCGGTGACGGCTTCGTCGGTTGCAGGACCGCCAAAGGCCGACAGATCGCCCGCGAACAGCCGCGCGAAATAGCTGGTCGTTTGAGTCTGCATTCCAGAGCCCAGCAGCATGGGCCGTTTGTCCGGCCCGATCCGGAGAATTCGCTGCAAACCTTTGACGAACTATGAATTATCCCCGCTTGCGACGATAGCCGCGACCACTTCTGCGTGTTCGTCACGTCGTATCGATAACAAATCGATACAAATGCGCGCCGGCGAGGTTACGGTCACGGAGCTTGGGGCGCTGAAGCTACTATGGCGCCATGGCCGGGCTAATCCGTTCGAAGGACAGCGTCGCGTCCGCTCGCCTATGTCCCGGCCATCGACGCCTTTGAGGCCACGAGGGAACGTGCGTCCAAACAGCTTCGAGCCGGCGGTCGGCTCGGTGCCGAGACTTCCGATCACGCGATGCGGTTAGGGCGGGAGCGCCTGGACTTGGCACGGCACCCGCCTGCAAATAATCCTCGGCGCCATCTCACAGCTTGTTTCGGTTCTTGCTCGCTCCCTTCAATTTTGGAGCGTCCGAAGTCGATTTTGCCCAATCCGCCATTTGCATGCAGGTCAGCAGGTCGACATAGCTGTCACTGCCGCCAGCCGTCGCTTCGCCTTCGCATCGGGTTCGAAGGCTGTCGGAATTCGTGAGCCAAACGGAATGAAGTTGTTGCAGCGCGGAATTTTCGTCGCGCATGCAATCGTCGTAGGACTGCGCCAGATCCAGGCCCATCGCCTTGTCAGTGGCTACGGTGGCCTTGCAGGTCGCCTCGACATTGAGTTGAGGGACGCGTTCGCTGACTGGAATTGTTGTTTGGCCGCCTATCATCGCCAAGGTCAGCAATACAATCTTCATGCAGGACTCCCCGTTTGAGATTTCACTGAAGCAATTTCATCAGGCGACCGAGCGGGCATCGTATTGATCTGAATCAAGGGGAACGAAGGAGATTGTCTCTCAATATTGTGCGAGTAAACACACCGACCAGCACCGAGACAGTTTCGGGCAACCAGCCCGATCGCGCGAGCAAGAACACGAGGCAGATTGTGATAGTAGTGGGGTATTGAAGACGCAGACGATCCCTGCTGGCCCAAACGTTCAGGTTGTGCTAAAGTAATTCTAGAGGGCCCGTATTGCGCAAGCGACCGAAGATGCCCCTCAAGCGACGCTAGTTCGACCAGGCTTTATATCTCTGTTTCTAGCAATTTGTTTCGAGTTCTGCAGACGCCGTGCGGCGTTTGATGCGGTCGGTGACGCACGTTATCTTGCAAGCAATAAGCGCCCCTCGCGCTGGATCGAAAATACTTCAATTCATACCGCCGCGAGCGGTGTGAACGCATCTGACATCGGCTTTGCTGCCATTCTTCTCTTCGTGCTGAATTCCGGTGGCGCCACGCTGCAAGGCAATACGCTGAGACCTTCAATGCTCAGACCCTCGAACGCGGTCATTCCGACGGTACAAAGTGAATTGAACGAAGTCGCAAATCAGAGGTCACCAAATCAGAAGAGGAGGATTCGACATGTTTCGAGGAATTCTGACGCTGACAATTTCTCTTTGCCTTGGTGCGGCGGCCGTGCCTGTCGCGCAGGCGCAGGGCACTGCACCGGCCATCACCGAACAAGAGGCGCATGCCATCGCAGTGGATGCCTATGTCTACTTCTACTCGCTCATGTCGATGGACATCTCGAGAAAGCAATTCACCAACGGCACGACCGATTTCAGAGGTCCGATGAATACCTTTGTCAACGTGCCGGAATACCCCCCGGCCAATTTCAAGGGCGTGGTGCGGTCGAACTTCGACACGCTGTATTCCGTCTCCTGGCTGAACATGACCAAGGAGCCTGTCGTCATCTCCGCACCAGATACAAGTGAGCGCTACTATCTGCTGCCAATGCTCGACATGTGGACCGATGTCTTCGCGTCGCCAGGCTGGCGAACGACGGGCACCAAGGCCGGCACGTTCCTGATCACGCCCCCGGGCTGGCGGCCCGATCTGCGCGAAAGATTCGCGGAAGAATTCAAGCTTCCGAGCGACACCCAGCGCATCGAGGCGCCGACGCCCCATGTCTGGGTGATCGGCCGCACCAAGACGGATGGCCCGCCCGATTACGATGCCGTCCATAAGATCCAGGCCGGTTACAAGGTCACGCTGCTTTCCGAGTACGGCAAGACACCCAAGCCGGTCGAGTTCAAGCCGGACCCAAGCGTCGACATGAAGACGCCGCCGAAGGTCCAGGTCGATACCATGTCGGCCGGCGTGTACTTCGCCAGCGCCGCAGAACTGCTCAAGCTTCACCCGCCGCATGCTACCGATGAGCCGATCATTGCGCAGATGAAGAAAATCGGCATCGAGCCCGGCAAGAGCTTTGACATCGGCAAGCTCGATCCGGTGTTGCAACGGGCGCTGGAGACCGCTCCGCACGACGGCCAGAAGCTGATGGCCTGGAAAGTGCCGACACTTGCGCGGGTCGCAAATGGCTGGTCGATGAACACCGATACGATGGGTGTCTACGGCAACTACTATTTGAAGCGGGCCATCGTCGCCCAACTTGGGCTGGGCGCGAACCTGCCTGAGGATGCCATCTATCCGCTCAATCTCGGCGACGCGACCGGCAAGCCGCTGGATGGAGCCAACAAGTACACAATTACGTTCGAGAAGGGCGCCGCCCCGCCGGTCAACGCCTTCTGGTCGATCACGCTATACGACCCGGAAGGTTTTCAGGTCGGCAATGCGCTCAACCGTTTTGCCGTGAGCAGTTGGATGCCGTTCAAGTACAACGCAGACGGGTCGCTCGATATATTCTTCCAGAATGATAGCCCGGGCAAGGACAAGGATGCGAACTGGCTTCCGGCGCCGAAGGGAGCCTTTAATCTGACCATGCGCCTTTATAGCCCGAAGTCCGATGCGCTGACCGGAAAGTGGAATCCGCCGCCGGTCGTGAGGACGGAGGCCGGAACAGTGGGCTTGGCCCAATAAACTTGATTTGAGCGCCGGCGCTTTGGCGCCGGCGTTCGACCGCATGAGCACAATGGCGATGCGGCTCAACTGGCCCAGGACCGAAGCACCGTCGATCCTGCGTTCGGGCGAAGGGGATGGTAGCCGCCGGGTGTGAAGCCGGTCTCGTAGAGACAGTCAGCGGCTCAGCGTCCCAATTGTTTGGGGTCGTAATAAAACCGTTCTTCGATCAACTGATCGCCCCGCCACCTCTGCCACGCGATCTCATCCAACGTTCGGATGATGCCCTCGGCGTTGGTGAAGCTGAAGGTCCAGCGCGTGGCGACATGATCGCCTTCGATCAGGCTCGGCCCGATGCGCACTGCCTTGACCTCCTTGAAGGCTGCCAGCACGCCGCGCTCCTTGGCCGCGAGCTTGTCGCGTCCGACGAGGGGTTCGGCCTGGTTTTCACAGGTGGCAGCGTCCGGCGTGTAGTAGTCGAGGATCGCCCCGACGAAATCCCCGTCCTCCAATCGTTTGGCAAAAGCTTCGACGACATCACGGCTCGGCATGGCGCACCTCACAAATAAAACCGACTGGTAGTCGGTAAATACCGACCGGCGGTCGAAAAGTCAACTGGCTGTCCTCGTCCGTTTCGACTACAGCAGAGCCATGGCGAAACAGGCGGAGCGGCGGGCTGCGACATCGGAAGCGATCCTGACGGCGGCGCGCCGC
The DNA here is from genome assembly GCF_000244935.1 of Bradyrhizobium sp. WSM1253. Lineage (NCBI taxonomy): Bacteria > Pseudomonadati > Pseudomonadota > Alphaproteobacteria > Hyphomicrobiales > Nitrobacteraceae > Bradyrhizobium > Bradyrhizobium sp. WSM1253. The sequence continues at coordinate 2,666,847 of NZ_JH600073.1, read as the reverse complement.
CTGTTCGGGTCGCAAGGCTTTGCCGCGACGACGATGGACGAGATCGCCGAAGCCGCCCGCGTCGCCAAGGGCGCGGTCTATCATCACTTCAAGACCAAGGAGGCGGTGTTCGAAGCGGTGTTCGACCAGGTCTCGCGCGACCTCGTCGCGGAGATCGACAGCACGGCCCGTGCCGAGAAGGATGTGCTTGCCGCGATGGTCGCTGGCACCCAGCATTATTTCGCCGCAACCGCGAAGGGGCCGACCGGCCAGATCATCCTGCGCGACGGCCCGGCGGTGCTCGGCTGGGAGCGCTGGCGCGAGATCGACGCCAAACATTTCGGCGGCAAGCTGCCGCGTGCGATTGCGGCGGCGATGGAGGCTGGCCTGATCGCGCGGCAGCCGGTCGAGCCGCTGGCCCGGCTGCTGCTCGGCGCGGTCACGGAAGCGGCGGTCGCCTGCGCCGGCCGCGCCGATATCGCAAGGGCGGGTGCGGAATATGCCCGTGCGTTCAGGTCGCTGGTCGAGGCGCTGCGCGTCGCTGCATGATCGTGCTAAGTGATGATTGGAAACGCTCCCCAACAAAAAGAACAGTAGCGCATGAACGCAACTTCCTCCCTCTCGCCCTCCGACCCTGAGTTCGACTACGTCATCGTCGGCGCCGGCTCTGCAGGCTGCGTGCTCGCCAACCGGCTCTCGGCGAACGGCAAGCACAGCGTACTGTTGCTCGAAGCAGGCCCGAAGGATTCCAACATCTGGATCCACGTGCCGCTCGGCTACGGCAAGCTGTTCAAGGAAAAGACCGTCAACTGGATGTACCAGACCGAGCCGGAGCCCGAGCTGAAGGGCCGTCAGGTGTTCCAGCCGCGCGGCAAGACGCTGGGCGGGTCGAGCTCGATCAACGGCCTGCTCTATGTTCGCGGCCAGCACGAGGATTACGACAGATGGCGTCAGCGCGGCAACGCCGGCTGGGGCTATGACGACGTGCTGCCCTATTTCAAGAAGGCCGAGAACCAGTCGCGCGGCGCCGATCAATATCACGGCAGCGGCGGCCCGCTGCCGGTGTCCAACATGGTGGTGACCGATCCGTTGTCGAAGGCGTTCATTGACGCCGCGGTCGAGAGCGGTCTGCCCTACAATCCTGATTTCAACGGCGCCACCCAGGAAGGCGTCGGCCTGTTCCAGACCACGACGCGCAATGGCCGCCGCGCCTCGACGGCGGTGGCCTATCTCGGCCCCGCCAAGGCCCGCGGCAATCTCAAGATCGAAACTGGCGCGCTCGGCCAGCGCGTGTTGTTCGAGGGCCGCCGCGCCGTCGGCGTTGAATACCGTCAAGGCGCCAATTTGCGCCGCGCCCGCGCGCGCAAGGAGGTCGTGCTGTCGAGCGGCGCCTACAACTCGCCGCAGCTGCTTCAACTCTCCGGTGTCGGACCCGGCGACCTCCTGCGCAAGCACGGCATCGACGTCGTGCTGGACGCGCCGGGCGTCGGTCACGACCTCCAGGACCACATGCAGGTCCGCATTGTGATGCGCTGCTCGCAGAAGATTACGCTCAACGACACCGTCAATCATCCGCTCCGCCGCACCATGGCCGGCGCACGCTATGCGCTGTTCCGCAAAGGCTGGCTGACGATCGCGGCGGGCACCGCGGGCGCGTTCTTCAAGACCAGCCCGCGGCTGGCCTCGCCGGACATCCAGGTCCACTTCCTGCCGTTCTCGACCGACAAGATGGGCGAGAAGCTTCATGGTTTCTCCGGCTTCACCGCGTCGGTATGCCAGCTCCGTCCCGAAAGCCGCGGGTCCTTGCGCATCAAAAGCGCCGACCCGACGGTGCCGCCGGAGATCCGCATCAACTACATGTCGACCGAGACCGACCGCACCACCAACGTGGAAGGCCTGAAGATCCTGCGCAAGATATTGCATGCACCGGCGCTGAAGCCGTTCGTGGTCGACGAGTACGATCCCGGAGCGAAGGTAGCCACGGATGCCGAGCTGCTGGATTATTGCCGTGAGCGGGGCAGCACCATCTACCATCCGACCTCGACCTGTCGTATGGGCAATGATGCGCTCGCGGTGGTCGATCAGCGGCTGAAGGTGAGGGGCCTCGAAGGCCTCCGCATCGTCGACGGCTCGATCATGCCCGATCTCGTATCGGGGAACACCAACGCGCCGATCATCATGATCGCCGAAAAGGCCTCCGACATGATATTGGAGGATGCGCGGTAAACTCGCGTCTTGAGAGGATTTGGACTTGGCTACGCGATTCAAGATCGGCACACGCAAGAGCGCGATGGCGCTGGCACAGACGGAAGAGATCGCGCGCCGCTTGACCGCTGCCTTGCCCGATCTCGACGTCGAGATCGTCAAGTTCGACACCACGGGCGATCTCGACCAGACCAGCAAGCTGTTGCCTCATGGCGGCAAGGGTGGTGCCTTCGTGGCCCAGATCCGCGCCGCCGTACTGTCGGGCGAACTCCAGGCGGCGATGCATTCGCTAAAGGACATGCCCGGCAACGAAGACACGCCCGGTCTCGTGATCGGCGCCACGCTCTCGCGCGATCCTCCCAACGACGCGCTGGTGCTGCGTGATGGCGTGACGCTGGAGGCGCTGCGCCAGTCGCGTGGCAAGGATTTCAAGATCGGCACCAACGCCGTCCGCCGCGCCGCCTATGCGCGGCGATTGTTTCCCGACGTCGAGATCATCCATTTCCGTGGCGCCGCCGACACGCGCGTGCGAAAACTCGACAATGGCGAGAAGCAGCGCCTGCCGGATGGCGGCGCGGTGGGGCCTGCCGATGCGCTGATCATGGCGCGGTCCGGCCTCGACCGCGTCGGCCTTTCCCATCGCATCGGCTACGAATTCTCCGCGGCGGAAATGCTGCCGGCAGCGGGGCAGGGCATCGTCGCGGTCGAATGCGCGGCACAGGACTGGCAGACGCGTCGCATTCTCGCATCGATCGACGATCCCGCTGCTCACGCCTGCGCCGATGCCGAGCGCGAGGTGCTGTGGGTGCTGAACGGCCATTGCAATTCGCCGGTGGCGGGCTTTTCGACCATTGCGGGCGATCAGATGTCGCTCACCGCGTCCGTGCTCGATCTCTCCGGCAACACCATCATCGAAGCCTTGCGTTCGGGTCCCGCCAATCGTCCCCGCGAACTCGGCCGTGCGGTGGGACTGGATCTGCTGGCCAAGGGCGCCGCCGAGATTATCGAGCGCAGCCGGCCGCGCTAAGTCGGCCGCGAGGCGGGCATCGGTGTGATGATGGCATCATGCGCCTGTTTTGCCCGACGGGTCAAATGTTGGTGCGATCCGATGCGATGACGGCGCACCTGATTTCCGTCCGCCCTAAGTCATTGATCGGGCGTGGCCTCTCTACTGTGCATGGGGTTGTTTTCGTGCTTTTTTGTTTTCCCACTCCCCAGGCGCAAAATAAATCAGCCCCGCACACGCTTCAGCATCTGCTCAACATGGGCGATCGGCGTCTCCGGCTGGATGCCGTGGCCGAGATTGAAGATGAACCGCCCCTGCGCAAAATTCGCCAGCGTGTCGTCGACCGCGCGGTCGAGCGCGGCGCCGCCTGTGATCAGCACCAGCGGATCGAGATTGCCCTGAACCGCAACCTTGCTCTGCACGCGCTCGCGGATGAAGGCCGGCTCCGCGGTCCAGTCGATGCTGACAGCGTTGACGCCGGTCGCCTCGACGAACCCGGGCAGTTGCGCACCGGCACCGCGCGGAAAGCCGATGATCTTCGCATCCGGCACCTTGGCGCGCACGCCTTCGACGATGCGCCGGGTCGGTTCGATCGACCAGCGCGCGAACTCGGCGGGTGGCAGCACGCCGGCCCAGGTGTCGAAGATCTGCAAGGCGTTGGCGCCTGCCGCAAGCTGCGCCAGCAGATATTCGATCGAGTTCTCGACCAGCACGTCGATGATCTCAGCGAACGCCTCCGGATGCCGGTAGGCCATCATCCGCGCCGGCGCCTGGTCAGGCGTGCCCTGGCCGGCGACCATGTAGGTCGCCACCGTCCAAGGGGCGCCGCAGAAGCCGATCAACGCGATCTTGGGATCGACCGCGCCGCGCACGATTTTGAGCGCCTCGAACACCGGCGCGAGCTTGCCGAAATTGGCGTGCTTGGCCAGTGTCGCGACCTTGGCGGGATCATCCAGCGGCTCGAGCCGCGGACCCTCGCCGACCTCGAAGCGCACGGAGCGTCCGAGCGCATAGGGGATCACCAGGATGTCGGAGAAGATGATCGCCGCATCGAAGCCGAACCTCCGGATGGGCTGCAGCGTCACCTCGGCGGCAAGCTCCGGGTTGAAGCAGAGGTCGAGGAAGCCGCCGGCCCTGGCGCGCACCTCGCGATATTCCGGCAAGTAACGGCCGGCCTGCCGCATCATCCAGATCGGCGGAATGACCTGCCGCTGGCCGGAGAGGACGTCGATGAAAGGCTTTGTCGCAGACTGGGGCACGAACGGTCCTGAGGATGGTTAGGGCTCCTGATACACCGCCGCGGCCCGAAGCGGAACAGGGGAACCAAGCGCAATTCGACCGCGTTGACCAGCCAACGGAGGACGAGACCATGGCTGAGACATTCAACCCCGCGCCGCATGACAAGCACGCCGACGATCTGCACGAAGCGCTCGCCGCCGATCGCCACGCCAAGCTCGACGCCGGGCTGAAAGATACCTTCCCGGCGTCCGATCCCGTGAGCGCCGCCCAGCCAACGCCCTCGAAGGCCGATGCGGAGGCCGACAATCCCTCGCTCTGGGACAAGGTTAAGGCCATCTTCAGCTAGCCGCGGGAGCGCCGGATTCCGATAGGTCTGCTAATGCCCTGTTAGCGATGCGCTGATTTCGGTGTCCGTACGACTACGGGAACCGCCGACATCGCCGCATATTCTGCGGGCGTTTCAGAGTTCAATAACAGAAGCAGCAGAGTTTCCGATCTTCGGAGAATTCTGCCGCATGAGTGCTGTGACCCAAAGAGCCGGATTGAGCCGCCTGCCGCTGCGGGCAGCTGCGTTCGTCGCGCTGACCTGCGTGGCCATCCTCGGCGTCAGCGGCTGGCGGGAATGGGCGGCCCGCGACGCGGTGCTCAAGGGCGCCGAGACCGAGATGGCCAACGTTGCGCGATCGCTGACGCAGCATGCCGATGACAGCCTCGATCTGCTGGATTCTGGCGTCGTCGGCGTCGTCAGCCGGCTGGAGATGGACGGCACCGAGCCGGCCACGATCGCCAAGCTCAGAACCCTGCTGGAGGTGCGCAAGAAGGCGGTAGAGCGCATCCACAGCCTCGCCATCATTGACGACCGCGGCAACTGGTTGACCTCGCCCGGCACGATCGGCTCGACTCTGAACGACGACGCGTTCTTCCGTTATCACCAGCTCTCGCCGAAACGGGAGCCCCATGTCGGCCGGCCGGTGAAGAGCCTGCTCGACGGCGAGTGGGTCGTCACCCTGTCGCGCCGTTTCAACAAGCTGGATGGCAGCTTCGGTGGCGTGGTGCTCGCGACCATCAGCTCGGGATATCTCTCGCATTTCTACGAACAGTTCGAGATCGGCCGCAACAGCTCGGTGGCGTTGACACACGGCGACGGCCTGATCATCGCGCGCTACCCGAGTAACGAGAAATACATCGGCCGCAGCGTTGCCAATACGCCGCTGTTCCGCGACGCTGCTCTGCAGCGGCCGGGCGGCGTCTATCATTTCAAGTCGCCGCTCGATGGCGCCGAACGCGTCAGCTTCTTCAAGCGCTCTGGCCGTTATCCGCTGGTCCTGCTCGCCACCGTCGACAAGGACGAGCTGCTCGCACCCTGGCGCGCTGCGGTGATCTCCCGCATGCTCTACGTGCTCGCGTTGGTCATGCTGATCGCAATCATTGGTGCGGTGCTGGTGCGGCAGTTGCAGCGGGGCCAGAGCATGGCGGCCGCGCTGGTCGAGAAGGAAGCGAATTTCCGACTGCTTGCCGAAAGCTCCAGCGACATGGTGACGCGTATGGGGCTCGACGAGCGGCTGCGCTATGTCTCGCCATCGTCGATTGGCGTCGTCGGCTGGCGCGCCAATCAGCTGATCGGAACCCTCGCGCTCGCCGGCATTCACGCGGACGACCGGCCGCAGGTCCAGGCTCTCGTCGACGCCATGAAACGCGGCGAGAAGGAGGAGGTGCGCGTTACCTATCGCAACGCGCACCGGCAGAACGCCGAAGTCTGGCTCGAATCGACCATGCGGGTGACCCGCAAGGAGAGTGGCAGCGTCGACGGCGTGGTCGCGATCTCGCGCGACATCACCGAGCAGAAGAAGCTCGAGACCCGGCTCGAAACGCTCGCGATCGAGGACAGCCTCACCGGGCTTGCTAATCGCCGCCGCTTCGATGAACGACTGAAGGAGGAGTGGGCGCGTGCCTATCGCGAGCGCTCCAGCCTTTCCCTGCTGATGATCGACGTCGACCACTTCAAGTCTTACAACGACGAATACGGCCATCCCGCGGGCGATGCCTGCCTCCGGCAGGTGGCGCAGATCATCGCCGCCGAGATGCATCGTTCCGGCGATCTGGCGGCGCGTTACGGCGGCGAGGAGTTCGCCATGCTGCTGCCGAACACCGACGCTGCCGGCTGCGCCCTGATCGGCGACCGGATCCGACGGGCGATCCGCGATGCGGGCCTCGTCCACGCCAGCAACCATGCGGCTGGCTGCGTCACCGCTTCGCTCGGCGGTGCTGCCTGCCGGCCGGCGCTGGAGCGCACGGCCGGCGTCACCTCGCTGATCGAGGCCGCCGACCAGGCGCTCTATGCCGCCAAGGAAGCCGGGCGCAACCGGCTGATGATGTCGGGCGAGGTGAGCAACCTTCTTCTCAAGGCGTCCGGTCAGTAACCCCGCTCAATAATGCGGGGGGCGCTCATTGGCGGCTCCCGGCGCATTCGCCTCGGCCTCCTGCAGCCGCTCGCCGAGCTCTGCGATCCTTCGCGTCAGCGCGTCGATCTGCTTCCACTGCGCGGTGATGGTCTGGTTCAGCGTCTCGATCGCGTCGTCCTGATAGGCGAGGCGCGTCTCAAGCGTGTCGATGCGCTCGCCGAGCGTCTGGATCTCATTCGTCACGTGCCGCGTCCTTATTTCGTTCGGGCGAGCCAAGTTCTTGCAAGCCGAGTTGTTGCGCGCCAAGTTGCTGCAAACCATGACCGAGCGCGACCCGTTCGTCGAACACGAAGCATTCGCCGCGCCAGCGACTCTGAGCCTCCGGCACCTCTTCCAGATATTTGAGAATGCCGCCCTTGAGGTGATAGACCTCGGCAAAGCCGCGCGCGAGCAGATGCGCGCTCGCTTTCTCGCAGCGGATGCCGCCGGTGCAGAACATCGCGATTCTGCGGTGTTTGACAGGATCGAGCCGTTCGGCCGCAAATTCCTTGAACTGGCCAAAGCTCTCGATGCGTGGGTCGAGCGCGCCGTCGAACGTCCCCATCGCCACCTCGAAGGCGTTCCTGGTGTCGAGCACCAGCGTGTCGGGCGCCGCGATCAGCGCGTTCCATTCGCTCGCATCGACATAGGTGCCGACCTGCCGGGTCGGATCGGCGGCTTCGTCGCCGAGCGTGACGATCTCCTTCTTCAGCCGGACCTTGAGCCGGCCGAATGGCATCGCCTCGGCGGTCGAGAACTTCAATTCGAGATTGTTCAACCTGCCGCTGAAGATGTCGCCGTGCGCGAGCTCATGGACGAGAGCGTCGATCGCCGCGCCCGCACCCGCGACCGTGCCGTTGATGCCCTCCTGCGCGAGCAGCACGCTGCCCTTCACCGCCAGGCCGGCGCAGAACGCGCGCAGCGGCTCGCGCAACTCCCGGTAATCGGGCAGGGCGGCGAATTGGTAGAAGGCGGCGACCTTGCAAATCATGGCGCCCGTTTAGCAGGCGGGGCGCGCCCGGAAAACCCGCAAGAAGCAGCTCTATTCCCAGCGGATGGCAACCATTTCCCTGGTATGCCAGCATTGCCCCGGCGGGCCGGAATGTGTCATGTAGGCGCGGCTTTTTCCGAAACGACACGCCATCCGCGCCAGACGCCCAACGAGAGCAAGAATTCGATGAGAAACTTCCATTTCCCCGGCAGGTCCACGGTCCACGCCACCAACGCGATGGTGGCAACCTCGCATCCGCAGGCGTCACTCGCCGCGATCGAGGTGCTGCGCGAGGGCGGCACGGCGGTGGACGCGGCCGTTGCGGGCTCGGCCATTCTCGGCGTGATCGAGCCGCAATCGACCGGCATCGGCGGCGACTGCTTTGCGCTGATCCAGCCGCGCGGCGAGGGCAAGATCATCGCCTATAACGGCTCCGGCCGCGCCCCGAAGGCGGCGAACGCCGACTGGTATCTCGAGCGCAAGATCAACTCCGTGCCGCTGACCTCGGCGCATGCGGTCTCGATCCCCGGCGTGATCGACGCCTTTGCGACCGTTTTGCGCGATCACGGCAAGTTCGGCTTCGACCGCCTGCTCCAGCCCGCGATCAAGGCCGCCGAGGAAGGCTACGTCGTCGCCCCTCGCATCGCCTTCGACTGGAAGAACCAGTTCGAGAAGCTGAAGGGTGGCACCAACACGGAGCGGTATCTGTTGCCGCACGGCAAGCCGCCGGTGGCCGGCGACGTCATCCGCCAGGCCGAGCTCGGCAAGACGCTGCGGGCGATCGCCAAGGACGGCCGCGACGCCTTCTACAAGGGCCCGATCGCCGAGGACATGGTGGAGACCCTGCGCGGAATCGGCGGCCTCCACACGCTCGACGATTTCGCCGCGCACACCACCGAGACGACGACGCCGATCGGCACCATGTACAAGGGCTACGACGTCTGGCAGTGCCCGCCGAACGGACCCGGCCTCACCATGCTGCTGATGTTGAACATCCTGTCGCGGTTCGACCTGACGAAATACGCGCCGCTCAGCGTCGAGCGCTTCCACCTCGAAGCCGAGGCCGCGCGCATCGCCTACATGCATCGCGAGCTGCATGTCGCCGATCCCGAGCATATGCAGATCGAGGTCGCCAGGATCCTCGCCAAGGAATACTGCAACGAGCACATCGACAAGATCCGCATGGACGGCATGCTCGACCTGCCGAACGTCGCGCCGCCGATGAATCCCTCGACCATCTACATCACCGTCGTGGACAAGGACCGCAACGTCTGCTCGTTCATCAACTCGGTCGCGCATTCCTTCGGCTCCGCCATCGTCTCGAACAAGACCGGCATCCTGCTCCAGAATCGCGCCGGCGGCTTCCGCATCCAGCCCGGCCACCCGAATTGCATCGCCGGCGGCAAGCGCCCGCTGCACACGATCATGCCGAGCCTGCTCACCAAGGGCGGCCGTTCGGTGATGCCGTTCGCGGTGATGGGCGGACAATATCAGCCGGTTGGCCAAGCCCATGTGGTGACCAACATTCTCGATTATGGCTGCGACGTGCAGGAGGCGATCGATATGCCGCGCGGCCTGCATTACGAAGGACAGTACCAGCTCGAGGACAGCGTGCCGGCCAATATCGTCGAAGGCCTGAAGAAACTCGGCCACAAGACCACCAGCGTCGTCGGTCCGCTCGGCGGCGCGCAGGCGATCTGGATCGACTGGGACAAGGGCACGCTCACCGGCGGTTCCGATCCGCGCAAAGACGGTTGCGCGCTCGGATACTGACCGCCGCGCACGGGGTTCCCCGCGCAACATCAGCAAAATTTGACGAAGGGCGACGCGGCATTTGCTGCGTCGCCCTTTCTCGTTCGGAACGGAGTTCACTGCTTCAGGTTAAGGGCCGATGAGCGGTGCAGGCGTGCGCTGCTCTTGCTCGAAGCGGCGGAGGCCCTCCATGTCCGAAAAATCAGGTTCCGGACCGACCGGATTCGATCGGCGCGCCTTCATGGCTGGCGCTGCCGGCAGTGCGCTGGTCCCCATGACAGCGCGTGCGGCCGCCCAGGATGCGAGCGTGTCGGCCGCGCAGGATCCGGCGCTCCCCGTCGATGTCACGCTGCGGGTCAACGGCACGGACAAGCGCCTGCACATCGACGCGCGCACAACGGTGCTCGACGCGCTGCGGGAGCATCTCAAGCTCACCGGCAGCAAAAAGGGCTGCGACCACGGCCAATGTGGTGCCTGCACGGTACTGATCGACGATCGACGCGTGGTGTCGTGCCTGACGCTCGCGCTCGCGGCCGAGGGGCAGGAGATCACCACGATCGAGGGCCTTGCCACCGACGATCATTTGCATCCGATGCAACAGGCCTTCGTCGACAACGACGCGTTTCAATGCGGCTATTGTACGCCGGGCCAGATCATGTCCGCCGTGGCCTGCGTCAAGGAGGGGCATGCGGGCAGCGAGGCCGACATCCGCGAATACATGAGCGGCAACATCTGCCGCTGCGCCGCCTATCCCAACATCGTCGCTGCCGTGAAGCAGGCCGCGCCCGAGATCATGAAAGGCTAGGCCCATGCGATCGTTTTCCTACCAAAGGGCAACAGACCCCGACATGGCCGTGCAGGCGCTCAGCGCTGCCGCAACTGCGAACAATCCGCTGACCAAGGCTACAGCACAGCCGCTCGCCGGCGGCACCACGCTGATCGACCTGATGAAGCTGGACGTGATGCGGCCCGCGGCAATCGTCGATATCAATCCGCTGGCGCGCAGCTGGTCGGCGATCGAGCCCGGCAGTGACGGCTTGCGGCTCGGCGCGCTCGCCAAGATGTCCGACGTGGCCGCGCATGCCGAGATCCAGCGCAACTATCCGGTGATCGCGAATTCCCTGAAGCTCGCCGCCAGCGCCCAGCTGCGCAACATGGCGACGCTCGGCGGCAACGTGATGCAGCGAACGCGTTGCAGCTATTTCCGCGATGTCTCCTATGAGAATTGCAACAAGCGCAATCCCGGTTCGGGCTGTGCCGCCATGGACGGCGTCAATCGCATGCATGCGGTGCTCGGTACTTCCGATCAGTGCATCGCAACCTATCCCGGCGATTTTGCCCAGGCGCTGATCGCGCTGGATGCGGTGGTCGAAATCACCGGCAGGTCCGGCACGCGCAGCCTGCCGTTCGCAGATTTGCACAAGGCGCCCGGCACGACGCCCGAGATCGAGACCACGCTTCGGCCCGGTGAGCTGATCTCTGCGTTCTCCATTCCCGGCCGCTGGCCGCGCTCGGTGTATCTCAAGGCGCGCGACCGTCGGTCCTACGAGTTCGCGCTGTCGTCGGCTGCGGTCGCGCTCGATGTGCAGGATGGCACGATCAGGGACGCGCGTGTCGCGCTCGGCGGCGTCGCCACCGTGCCGTGGCGGGCGCGCGAGGCTGAGGCGCTGCTGAAGGGACAGAAATTCGACGACGGTCTGGCGCAGCGTGTGGCCGATGCCGCGTTTGCCGACGCCAAGGGCCGCCGGCACAACAGCTTCAAGATCGCGCTCGGCAAGCGCGTGGTGGCGCGCGCGCTCCAGCAGGCCGTAACCATGGAGATCTGATCATGACCGCTGCAGCTCCCGAGCCGAAAGCAAACATGGGCCATCCCGTGCCGCGCTATGACGCGGCCGCAAAGGTCACGGGCCGGGCGACATATGCGTCCGACATGCCGCTCGACAATCCAGCCTACGCATTCCTGGTCACCAGCGCCATCGCCAAGGGCCGCATCGACGGTTTCGATCTCGACGATGCCAGGCAGGTCCGCGGCGTGATCGACATCGTCACGCACGAGAACGCTCCGAAGCTGAAGGAATCGAAACTGTTCAGCAATGGCGGCTATGCCGGGACCACGATCCAGCCGCTGAAATCAGCCGACGTCGCCCATGATGGCCAGATCATCGCCGTCGTCATCGCCGAAAGTTACGAGGCGGCGCGCGAGGCCGCCAATCGCGTCAAGGTCAGCTACACGGCCGTGGCGCCGAGTGCGAGCTTTGAGTCGCCGGGGACCACCACGGCGGCGGCAAAGGGACAGAACGCACAGTTCAAGGAAGACCCGGAGGTCGGCGATTTCGCCAAGGCGTTCGACGCAGCCGAGGTCAAACTCACCGCCTCCTATGACACGCCGACCCAGCACCACAATCCAATGGAGCTGTTTACGACGAGCTGCGCCTGGATGGGCGACAACCTCGTCATCTACGAGGGCAGCCAGTATGTCTACGGCCTGAAGAACGGCGTCGCCGAGCAGCTCGGCATCGACGCCGACAAGGTCCGTGTCGTCAATCCCTATGTCGGCGGGGGCTTTGGTTCGCGCGGCTCGATGACGCCCCGCACCGCCATCATCGCCGGCATTGCCAAACGCCTGAACCGGCCGATCAAGCTGGTGCCGACCCGCGACCAGGGTTTCACCATCGCCACCTACCGGGCCGAGACGCGCCACGAGATCAGGCTTGGTGCGGGCCGGGACGGCAAGCTGGTGGCTTTGAGGCACGACGGCGCGGAGGTTTCGTCGCGTCCGGATGCCTATTGCGTCGGCGGCACGAAGACGACGACGCGGCTCTATGCCTGCCCGAACGTCGCAAGTCTGGTGTCGATCGTGCGCGCTGACCGCAATACGCCCGGCTTCATGCGCTCTCCGCCGGAGGTGCCGTATCTCTTCGCGCTTGAGAGCGCGATGGACGAGCTTGCGGTGAAACTGAACATGGACCCTGTCGAGCTCCGCCGCATCAACGACACCACCGTGGAGCCGATCGGCGGCAAGCCTTATACGTCGCGGTCCTTGATGGCGTGCTTCGACGAGGCCGCCAGGGCGTTCGGCTGGTCGCAGCGTTCGCCGCAGCCGAAATCGATGTCGGACGGCGACTGGCTGATAGGCTATGGCTGTGCCGCCACCTGCTATCCGACGCAGATGGCGCCCTCTGCCGCGCGCGTCCGCCTCCAGCGCGACGGCCGTACCCGGGTCGAGATCGCCGGTCACGAGATCGGCACCGGCGCGTATACCGTCATCGCCCAGACCGCGGCCGAGCGGCTCGGCGTGCCGCTGGAGAAGGTCGCGGTGTTCCTGGGCGACAGCGATCTGCCGCCGGCGCCTGTTGCCGGCGGTTCGAACTCGACTGCCAGCACCTGCTCGGCGGTGATGATGGTGTGCGACCGAATTCGTCAAAGGCTGTTCAAGGCCGTGATGCCGAGCGACAGCCTAGCCGACAAGGCCAAAGAGACCGTCGGCATCAGCCAGGCGCCGAGCACGCAGGCGGCGCAGAGCGATCGTCCACTCGATATCGAAAAGGCCTTCGACGCACTCGGTGTCGGTATCGTCGAGGAATACGGCGAGTGGAAGCCCGAAGGCGCGCCGCTGGATTCATTCACGGCGATGCACAGCGGGCACGCGCGGCTCGTCGGTGGCCATCAGATGAAGGACAAGATCGCGTACGCCTTCGGTGCCGAGTTCGTCGAGATCCGCGTCAACCGCTTTACCCATGAAATCCGCTGCCCCCGGCTGGTCGGAGCGTTCGCGGCGGGCCGCATCATGAATCCGCGCACGGCGCGCAGCCAGCTCATGGGCGGCCTGATCTGGGGCATGTCCTCGGCACTGCTGGAGGCCACCGAGATCGACGAGCGCAATGCGCGTTACGTCAACGACAATCTAGCCGACTATCTCGTGCCAGTGAATGCCGACGTCCCCGGTGTCGAGGTGATCCTGCTTTCCGAGCAGGACGATCACATCAACCCGGCCGGCGTGAAGGGCCTCGGCGAGCTCGCCAATGTCGGCACCAATGCGGCGATCTGCAATGCGATCTATCACGCCACAGGCCAGCGCATCCGCAAGCTGCCCGTGCGGCTGGAAAATATCGAGGCCTGAGGGGGTGGCAACGGCGTCGGCGTTGCGCTAGACCCCTTCCGCCTCAAACGTAAGGTGTCTTATGCAGCGTTTACAGCGCGTGCTCCTCGCCATCATGTCGGCACTCGCGATCACCGTGATCGCCGGCGTGTCCGATTTCGTCTCCACCACGGCCTCGGCCCAGACCGCAGGGAAGACCATGACCACAGCTTCAGGTTTGCAGATTACCGACAGCGTCGTCGGCACCGGCGCTTCGCCGAAGCCCGGCCAGATCTGCGTAATGCACTACACCGGCTGGCTCTACGAGAACGGCCAGAAGGGCAAGAAATTCGACTCGTCGGTCGACCGCAACGAGCCGTTCGAATTCCCGATCGGCAAGGGCCGGGTCATCGCCGGCTGGGACGAGGGTGTTGCCTCCATGAAGGTCGGCGGCAAGCGCACGCTGATCATTCCGCCGCAGCTCGGCTATGGTGCCCGTGGCGCAGGCGGCGTGATCCCGCCGAACGCAACGCTGATGTTCGACGTGGAATTGCTCGGGGTGAAGTAAGCCCGCAAACAAAAAGACCGGCCTCTCGGCCGGTCTTTCACTTTGAGTGCGATGCTCGTTATTCCGTCGCGCGCTTGGCCGAAGCCGCAGCGCGATCGACCGCGTCTTTCGCGGCATCCTTGGCATCGCCCATGGCCTGCTGGCCCTTGCCCTTCACTTCCTGGACCGCACCTTCGCCCTTCATGCGCTCGGAACCGGTGGCTTCACCGATGCCCTGTTTGGCCTTTCCCATTGCCTCGTTTGCGGTGCCCTTGATCTTGTCGGTCGTGCTACCCATGAAATCCTCCTTGCGGTTTGCTCGTCAGGACAACGTTCGACGGTTATGAGGGTTCCGATTTTGGTATGGCTCGATGTCGCGGCTTTGGGTTAGTTTGCCGCGCACGGAACCAACAGAAAGCAAGTCTCATGACCGGTCATGACCATTCGCATTCCCACCATGACCACGATCACGACGATCGCTGGAAACATGACGGCGTGCGCGTCATTCCCGGCAACCAGCTCGATACCAACGTGCCGTCGACGGCGGGCATGGACCGCGCGGCCGCGATCAATTTCGCGCGCGTCGGTGCGCAGAAATTGTGGGCGGGCACGGTCAGCATCAAGCCCGACGCCAAGACCGGCGCGCATCACCATGGCCATCTCGAAAGCGTCATCTACGTCGTGAAAGGCAAGGCGCGGATGCGCTGGGGCGAGAGCCTCCAATTCACCGCAGAGGCCGGCCCCGGCGACTTCATTTTCGTCCCGCCCTACGTGCCCCATCAGGAGATCAACGCCAGCCGGGACGAGGTGCTGGAATGTGTGCTGGTGCGCAGCGACGGCGAGGCGGTGGCGATCAACCTCGACATCGAGCCGGTCGAGAAGCCCGAGACCGTGCTGTGGGTCGATCCCATTCACCGCGATCCGAACGAGAAGAAGTGAGGAACACCTGAAAGCCAGCGGGTTCTGTGCGACAGAACCTCGCAGGCAGGGGTCCAAAAAAGGTCCGGAAGCCGTGTCGGATCGCCGCTTGGCCATCCGTCCTTGGGCAGAACCCCGCCCAAGGAGCTCCGATGCCCAGGATGATTTTCCTCAATCTGCCCGTGACCGACCTCAAGCGCGCCACTGCCTTTTACGAGGCGGTCGGTGCGACCAGGAACCCGCAATTCAGCGACGAAACAGCGAGCTGCATGGTCTTTTCCGAGACTATCTATGCGATGCTGACGACCCACGAGAAATTCCGGCAGTTCACGCCGAAGCCGATCTCGGATGCAAAGACCTCAAACCAGGCGCTGTTCTGCCTGTCCGCCGATAGCCGGACCGAGGTCGACGATATCGTCAGCAGGGCCGCGGCTGCAGGCGGGGTGGCCGATCCCAGCCCGAAGGACGAATACAGCTTCATGTACGGCCGCAGCTTCGAGGATCCGGACGGCCACATGTGGGGCGTGAACTGGATGGACATGGCAGCCTTCCCGGCGCAGTCCGACATGGCGAACGTCTGATCTAGCGCGCGAACATCACAACTGAAGAGGAGCATTCACGATGTCGAAGGTCGTTCCCTGCATGTGGTTCAATGGCGATGCCGAGGAAGCCGCGAAGTTCTACGTCTCGCTCGTGCCGAATTCGGCGATCACGCATGTTCAGCGCAACGTTTCAGATGGCCCGTCCGGCAAGGAAGGCTCCGTGCTCGTCGTCGAATTCTCGGTGGCGGGACAGCCTTTGGTCGCGCTCAACGGCGGCATGAAAATGGAATACACCCATGCGATCTCGCTGATGATCCATTGCGACGATCAGGCCCAGGTCGACAGCGTCTGGAATGCGTTCCTGGCCCATGGCGGCAAGGAAGAGCAGTGCGGCTGGCTCAGGGATCGCTGGGGCGTGGCCTGGCAGGTCGTGCCGAAGGTGATATTCGAACTCCTCTCGAGCCCCGACAAGGCGGCTGCCGCACGCGCGATGCAGGCCATGATGAAGATGGTGAAGCTGGACGTGGAGACCTTGCGCCGCGCGTTCGAGGGCAAGTCGGCAGCGTGATGTGGAAGCCACAGTATCGTAGGGTGGGCAAAGGCGCGGTTGCGCCGTGCCCACCATTTTTTCTCGGCGAGAGAAAGTGGTGGGCACGCTCCGCTTTGCCCACCCTACGAGATTGAGCCCGCCGCTAATAATTGATCCGCAGCCCCACGCCGCCATGGATGGTGTTACCCACTGGCTGCGGGCCGAGCGTGCCGTTGGCGAACAGGTCCACGATCCAGCCCTTCTGCATGCGGAAGCCGAGCCGGCCGCCATATTCGAACCAGCCCTGGTTGCCCATGGTCGGCACCACCACGCCGTCGCCGGTCACGGTGGCGACGATGCCGCTATGGCCAGCGAACGACTGCACCCAGCCGCCATTGATGTTGGCCTCGATATTGCTGCCGTAGAGATGCGTCCACTGGCCGCCGATCTTGACCAGGCTGGTGCGGTCGGTGCCGGTCGCGATGCTGGCATCGAACGGATTGAACGCCACTGCGCTGTCGGTGTAGCCCGAGACGCGCTGCCAGAGCTGCCAGACCTCGATCGAGGCGGCGACCTCGTCGCGGGGCGACACGCGGCTCATCCAGCCGGCGCGGCCGTAGACGGCGTAGTTCGCGGCGTTGGTCGAACTCGTGACGCTCACCGGGCCGAGGCTGGTGTTGTAGCTGCGGGTGTAGCGCGCCTTCTCCCACGGCGTCAGGATCGTGCCGACGTCGAAGAACGGACGCGACGAGCCCCAGTCGGTGAAGTCATAGCGTAGCGCGAATGCGCCGATCGGCGCGCTGGTGATGTTGTAGCCGCCTTCGCTGTATTGCGTGTAGGCGATGCCGGCGAGCAGCGACAGATTGTTGGTCAGCTCCTTGCGGCCGTGGATGCCGGCCGAGAACGAGCCGGCGGAGCCGAACGCGCTGACGCAGTTGCTGCAATTGACCTGCTCGTTGACGCCGAGCAGCACCGTGCCGAGCACTCGGTTGGTGATCATCTGGTTGAAGCGCTGGTTGGCGAGGTCGCCGATCGAGCCGCCGCTGGAATCCGCGCCGGTCGGCGTCGGTGTCGGCGTCGGGCTCGGCGAAGAGGACGGATAAGGGCTCGGCGACGATGACGGGTAGGGGCTGGGCGCGGGCGAGGGGCTGTAGGTTGTCGTTGGAGAGGGTGAATATGTCGGCGAAGGGGAGGGCGTCGGCTCTCCGCACCCGGATTCGCACGTCGCCCCCTGGGCTGCCGCCGGACGGGCATCCAACGCGACAAACGCAAACACGGCGGTCAGCACGCTCGCGACGATGAAGCGCCTGACGTTGAATACCGCCATCTTCAGCGTCCGCACAGCATGCCGTCGTCGTGGACGGCAGGCGTGATGGTCGGCGAGGCGTCCGCATATTGGTTGACCGCGCACAGTCCCGCGCTCGCGGCGCAGGTCGCGGCAAAGGTCCAGGGCGGCGTATTGGTCTTACTGATGGAGACCTTGCCGCCGGTCGAGCTGATGATTGCGGTGTCGCCGGGCTGGGTGAGCTGCACGCACTGTTGGCTCGTCGTGCAGACACTGGCGGCGCCGTCCTGCAGCACGACGACCGAGCGGCCGCGCTGGGACAGGATATCGAGTGTAGTACCGCGCACGCCGATCGTCGCAAGCGGGGTCGTGATCTTGTAGGCGGTCTTCTCGGAATGTCCGGTGACGAAACGGAATGCGCCGGTCGTCATGCGGATCGCAACGTCACGATAGCTGTGCTCGTCGTTGAAGACGGTGCGGTCGAGCTTGAGCGTGGCGCTCGGACCGAGCGACAGATTGGTGCTGTCGGCCATCACGAAGCGCGCTGCGCTGCCGGCGCCGGTACGCACGGTCTCGTCCCGCAGCATGCTGTCGCCAATGCTGATCGGTGTCGTGGTCGCGGCCACGCGAACGACCTCATTCTGGATCACGACGGCTTCCCCGACGCGCGTCTGCGCCTGCGCGCAAGGGGCCACGCACAAGGCGATCGACAACAGCGTGGAGAAAAGCCAGAAACGCAAATTCATTTCGCAACCGATCGATGTGTCCCTGATCGTACCGGATCGCGCGCGCTTGCGATGTGGCGGAATTATCACAAGCAGCGCGAGACCTGCGCTATGCTTAGTGACAGTCGCGGCAGAATGCGTTCAATGAAAACTGCGATGTCTATTATTCTCGGCGGTGACGCAAATTTGCCACGCAAAACATCCCCACAAATGCCGCTCGACTTGCCCGCGGTTCCGAAGGTGTCGCGGAGCGCAGTGATTGCTGTCGCGATTTTCCTGGCCGCGCATCTCGCCCTGCTGATCGGCTTGACGACGCCGGAGAAGTTCGTCTTCGACGAAGTGCACTACGTGCCGGCGGCGCGGCAGATGCTGGCACCGACGATGTCGCAACCGATGCTCAACCCGATGCATCCGCCTTTGGCGAAAGAGCTGATCGCGCTATCGATAGCGACCTTCGGCGACACCGCGCTGGGCTGGCGCTATCCCGCGACATTGTTCGGCGCGCTCGCGATCGTCGCGATCTATCTGTGCGGCCTCGCACTATTCGCCGCGCAAGGGCCTGCGATCGCCGCTGCGCTGATCGCCGGCTGCAATCAGATGCTGTACGTGCAGGCGCGCGTCGCGATGCTCGACATTTTTGCGCTCGGCTTCGGCCTGCTCGCAATTGCCGCCTTCATGCACGGTTTTCGAAAGGATCGTCCTCATGCGTTGTTCGCGGCTGCCGGCAGCCTGTTCGGCTGTGCTGCCGCCTGCAAATGGAGCGGCCTATTTCCACTCGGAATCTGCATCGTCATCGTCGCGGTGATTCGCCTGATGCAGGGCTGGCACACCCTGTTTGCCGACGCGAAGCCGGGGGATTGGTACCGGCCCGACCTCTGGCCCGACTTCAGATTACATCACGTCGTGCTCTGCTTCACCGTCCTGCCCGCGATGACATATCTTGCGGCCTTCGTCCCGCTGTACGGCGTGTCGCTGCCGGATCTGGTCGAGGCGCAACGCCGGATCTTCGCCGACAACACCACCACTGCCATCGCCGGCCACACTTATATGAGCGCGTGGCCGTCATGGCCGCTGCTCGCGCGCCCGGTATGGTTCCTGTTCGACAAGACCGCGGACGGCAATGTCTCCGCGATCGCCTTCCTCGGTAATCCCCTGGTGCTGTGGCCGGCGCTGCTCGCGCTCGCCGTCGTGCTGCGCGACTTCGTCGTTGCGCGCCGCCGGGATGCGTTCCTGATCGCGGTCTTCTATTTCGGGTGCTGGCTCGCCTGGGCGTTGCTGCCGCGCACGCTCGCCTTCATCTATTACTATCTGCCGGCTGCGACCCTGGCGTCGCTCGCGCTGGTCTATGTGCTGCGCCGGGACGGACTGCCACGCTGGCTGCTGTGGGCCTATGTCGGGGTCGCCGCGATCGGCTTTGCCGCCATGCTGCCGATCTCGGCGGCCTTCATCGGCACGTCGATGCAGACTTTCAACCGGCTGATGCTCTTCCAGAGCTGGATATGATATCGCCGCCTGCCGGGGAACGACAGGCGGCGCCTTTATGGGCGATGACCTGGGAATTACTTTGACGCGGTCTGGGTGTCCATGTTCACGACCTGGACGCGGCGGTTGATCGGGTCGGCGCCGTTGGCGGCATCCTTCAGCTTGGTCTTGCCGTAGCCGACGGTGACGAGATCGGTGCCGGTGAGTCCGTAGTTCTGCACCAAATACTTCTTGATGGTGTCAGCCCGCCGCTCGGAGAGCCCCTGATTGTACCCCTCGGTGCCGACCGCATCGGTGTGGCCGGCGACCACGAAAGTCGAGCCCTTCAGCGAGGGATCGGACAGCGCCTTGCCGAGCGCCTGCACCGACGGCACCGACGTCTTGGCAATGTCGGCCGAGTTGTAGTCGAACTGGATCTCCAGATCGATCTTCGGCTTGGTCGCGGCGAGCTCGGCAATCTGCTCGCGCTCGCCCGTCGACAGCGACCGCGTCGAGCGGTTGCGCACCGTGTTCAGAAACGTCGATTCCTTGGCCTGCGCCGCCGGATCGACCTGCGGACCTGCGGACAGCCCGCGGGTCGCCGCCTTCGGCTTCAATGCATCCAGGATCTGGTTGGTCGAGACATTGCCGTCGCCGGCCATAGCCAAGCCGGCCGTCATCGAGAGAAGTGCCGAGAGGGTCATCGCCTTCAGTGCAAAAGACTTATTGAAACTAGTCATTGTCGTATCCTCGTTGTGACGCCTGATGGCTATTTGATGCTGCAAGCATAGGGCAGGTTCAAAACCCCTGGTGTGATCTTGGTCACGGTGGAAACGGGGCCCTCCAGGGCCATGGCAGCGAATTTCAAGCGGTTTCGGGTTCATGGAGGGCCGACCCGCGGTCCACTCCGAGGACCGACGCTGACGCGTGAAGAGAGTGGTCGCACGCTGCCCCGCGAGCGTTCGAGCCGTCGCAGTCCTGTCGTGATCCGCATCACTGAGGACCGCCGCGCCCAAGTGCCACTCGGGGCCCCGGTTCACTCAGGGAAACCTCTGCTGACCGATTGTCGCAAAGCCGTCGCGTGATGGCCTGTCTGCGGACAATTTTTCGGCCAGATGGACGCCTAGGGCGGAGCCTCCGACAAGCGCAACGAAGGGAGCCGAGTTCCAGCCAGTGCCGAGGCCAAGTGATTATCAGTTCTATCGCAGTGGCCCGCCAGATCGGACCGTGTCCCTGAATTCCATGCCCATTTACATCGGGGCCGCGATGATCGCGGTGGCGATCCTGCTGTCGACGCTGATCACGGGGCTGACCTCCCGCTATGTCGGGCTTCAAGCGCCGACCGACGAGAACATGTGGCTGGTCGATCGCCTCACCGGCAACGTCTATCGCTGCCAGGCGGAGGAGCGCGGCAAGGCCTCGTGCGAACCCGATGTCGCCACAGGCAGCGTTGGCGACCGGTCCAAAGCCCCGAAAGCCGGGCGCTGAGCGCTCCGCCTTCGCACCGCAGCAAGAAGATTTTCTTCTCCCCGAAACGTCTTCGCCGGAGAATACGTAATGGGAAGGCCGGTATGACGCCGGTTTCGTTTTACGGAGGAGACCTTTCGATGAAAATATTGCTCACAGCCGCAGCTTTGGTCGCGTTCGCCGTTTCCCCTGCATCCGCCGCGATGATGGCGTGCACCAGCGATAATATGATGAAGTCCGCCGCCATGATGGGCGGCACGGCGGATACGCCAGCCAAGACGGCCATGAACAAGGAAATGGCCATGGCCAACACCGACATGAGCAACGGCAAGATGAAAAGCGCCTGCATGCATTACATGAAGGCGCAGAAGGCCATGTCGATGAAGTAGGCGCGGGTAGCGCACCTTCCGACCGCGCTGTCAGCAGATGGCAGGGCGGTTTTTCCTTGTCCGCTCCTTGATCGGCTTCTTGCCTGGATGCGAATCCCGCTACACTGCATTCCGCAATGTCCCGCGCGCCCAAACCGATTCCACTCACCACGACACAGGCCCGGCAAATCTGGCTTCATGCCCAGCGGCTGGACGAGCGCGCGCCGTTCGGTGACGGCGCGCAAGCCGTCTCCGACGCGGTCGCCCATCTCGGCTATGTGCAGATCGATACCATCAACGTGATCGAGCGCTGCCATCATCACATCCTGTTCAGCCGCATCCCGTCCTACCGCCGCGCCGATCTGCGCCACGCCCAGAGCGTCGACAAGAGCGTGTTTGAATATTGGACGCATGCGCTCTCTTACGTGCCGGCCGGCGACTTCCGCTTCTTCCTGCCGGCGATGCGCGAGCACCGCCGTGAGGGGCACAAATGGTTCGCCTCGGTGAAGCCTGCCGACATGCGCAAGGTGATGCGGCTGGTGCGCGCCGGCCCGCTGACGATCCGCGACATCGAGGACGACGTGCTCACCGAGAAGGAGCATCTGTGGCAAAGCCGAAAACCCTCGAAGCGGGCGTTGCAACTCGCCTTCTATACGGGCGCCGTGACCGTCAGCGAGCGCCAGGGCATGCTCAAGACCTATGAGCTGATGACGCGCCATTTCGGCTGGGACAAGCTGCCGAAGCCGGCGTCGGCAAAGGACATTACGGCCTATCTGCTCGATCGCGCGCTGCGATCGCAAGGTGTCGTGAGCCTCGATTCGGTCTGCCATCTCGACGCGCCGCGCAAGACGGCGGTGGCTGCCCTGATCGCCTCGCGCGTCCGCCGTGGCGAGCTCGTGCCTGTCGCCATCGACGATGCCGGCAAGCAGCAGCACTGGGCACTGCCGGCTGCGCTCGAGCCGGGCGAGCGCGCGCCACCTGATCTCGTTCACATCCTATCGCCGTTCGATCCGCTGATCATCCAGCGCAAGCGCACCAATCTCATCTTCGGCTACAACCATTTGTTCGAGGCCTATGTGCCGAAGGCCAAACGCAAGCTCGGCTATTTCGCGCTGCCCGTGCTGGTCGGCGACGAGATCGTCGCCGCGCTCGATCTGAAGACCGACCGGCAGGCAAAGAAGCTTCTGATGCAGAAATGGACCTGGGTCGGCAAGGGAAAGAAGACCGCGGGGCGCAAGGAGCTCAAGCAAAAGATCGAGGAGGAGCTCGATCGGTTTGAGAAGTTTCAATTGGCGGAGTGAAATGCGCCCTCGTCGGTCTGTAGGGTGGATTAGCGAAGCGTAATCCACCTCTTTCACTTCCGCGGAGACAAACAGTGGTGGGTTACGCTGCGCTAACCCACCGTCCGCACCCTGGCGAGCCGATCAATCCAAACGCCGAACGCAATCCCAACCGCATACGCCAGCAAATTCCATGGCGAGAAGATGCGCCCGAGCAGCAGCGCCCCGGCCGTGGTCAGCCGGAACGCGTCGAGCCAGGGCATGTGCACCAGCCGGGAGAATTCGACCACGACCGCTATCGCGATTGCGATGGCTGCGATCTGCGCCCGTGGCAGCCGCGGCAGCAAAACGCCGACCAGCAGAAACACCATCGTTGCCCATAGCAGCGAGCCGCCGTACTTCACCACGAAGGCCGGCAGGCCGATCGGAAAGCCGTACCAGCGCAGCGAGAGTCCGCAGGCAATAACCGCCAGCGCCAGACCGGCGCGGATCAGCGATGTCCGAAGCGGTGCAATGGGTTTGACCGGTTGTGCCTCGTGCATTGCTTGCTCCATTGACTCTTTCGCGGCGATGCTCAAAACCCCGGATCAGCCCATAAAAGCAACAACCCGGGGGAAGCCATGAGCCAGACCACGACCTATGCCGGTTCGACCGGCGCAGCCAAGTCGGAAATCGAGACCTCGACGATCCGCGCCATTTCCTGGCGACTGATCCCGTTCCTGGTGCTGGCCTACTTCTTCTCCTATCTCGATCGCGTCAATCTCGGTTTCGCCGCGCTGACCATGAATGCCGAGCTGAAATTCACGCCGCTGATCTTCTCCTGGGGCGCAGGCATCTTCTTCATCGGCTATTTCATCTTCGAGGTGCCGAGCAATCTGGCGCTGGAGAAGTTCGGCGCCAGCCGCTGGATCGCCCGCATCATGGTGACCTGGGGCATCATCTCGGCGCTGATGGCGCTCACGAGCGGCGTCACGAGCTTCTACGTGCTGCGCTTCCTGCTCGGCGTCGCCGAGGCCGGCTTCTTCCCCGGCATCATCCTCTATCTCACCTATTGGTATCCGGCCGAATATCGCGCCCGCTTCCTTGCGGCCTTCGCCATCGCCGTGCCGGTCTCTACCTTGATCGGCGCGCCGGTCTCCGGCCTGCTGCTCGGGCTCGACGGCGCGATGGGCCTGAAGGGCTGGCAGTGGCTGTTCATCATCGAGGGCATTCCCTCGGTGGTGCTCGGCATCGTCACCTGGTTCTATCTCACCGACAGGCCGGAGAAGGCGGACTGGCTCTCGGCCGAGCAGAAGGCCTGGCTCAAGACCAAGCTGGATTCCGAGATCGCGGCCAAGCAGGCGGTGAAGCATTTGTCGCTCAGTGAGGCGCTGACCTCACCGAAGGTGATCATGCTCGCCCTGGTCTATTTCGGCTTCGTTGGCGCGCTGTATGGCATGCAGTTCTGGTTGCCGCAGATCGTCAAGGCGTTCGGCCTCACCAACGCCCAGACCGGCTTCGTCACCGCCATCCCGTATCTGTTCGGCACCATCGCGATGATCCTGTGGGCACGGCATTCCGATGCCACGCGCGAGCGCGTGATGCATGTCGGCGCGCCGTTGCTGCTCACCGCCGTCGCTCTCGGCGTCTCCTCCTATCTCACCGACCCCACCCTGACGATGATGGTGCTGACGGTGGCCGCGATCGGCGTGTTCTGCTGCTTCGGGGTGTTCTGGACCTTGCCCACCGCCTGGCTCTCCGGCACGGCGGCGGCCGGTGCCATCGCCTTGATCAACTCGATCGGGAATCTCGCCGGCTTCGGTGGGCCCTATCTGATCGGCTGGGTCAAGGAAGCCACCGGCCAGACCTCGACCGGACTGCTCGTGCTCGCGGTGCTGCCGCTGATCGCCGGCATCCTGGTCTTCATCGGCGGTCACGAAAGCAAGCACGAGTTCGCGGAGCAGGGGCGGCGATAGCCTCGAAATGTCGCCTCCGCGAAAGCCAGGGCCTATTTCCACGCGGCCCTCTGGGGGACCTGCGGCGCGACGCTTTCTTCGAACAGTCCAGGCTTCCGCCAGGGGCAGCCCGCGGAGGTTACCACCTCTTAACGATCACAGATTCCTGATGACTGACGATTATTGACTTTTATCAGTGATTAGTCGACATTCCTCTCATTGCAGCCGAGGGAGTGTCCTCCGATGTTCGTCCGATCCGTTTTGTCCAGCTATTCGAGGCTCTTGGCCGGTGTTTCGCTGGCGCTGATGGCTGCCGCCCTCGCTGGGTGCAATGACACCGTCGCTGAAAAGCCCGAGCCGCCGCGGCCGGTTCTTGTCGCCACCGCCCATTATGATGCCGAAAAGCCCGAGCGCAGCTTCGTTGGCACCATTAGGCCGCGGATCGAGAGCGATCTGGGCTTTCGGGTCGCCGGCAAGGTCGCCAAGCGTCTGGTCGAAGTCGGCCAGACCGTCGAAATCGGCCAGCCGCTCGCGGTCCTCGATGAGGTCGATCTGAAGCTCCAGGCCGAGCAAGCCGTCGCCGAGCAGACCGCTGCGACCGGCGTGCTGGCCCAGGCCGCCGCCGCCGAGCAGCGCGCCAAGGATTTGAAGGCCAAGGGCTGGACCACCGACGCGCAGCTGGATTCGAGCCGCGCCGCCGCCGACGAGGCGCGTGCCCGCCTGAACCGGGCCGAGCGCTCGGTCGAACTGACCAACAATTCCCTTTCCTACGCGACGCTCAACGCCGACGCCCGCGGCGTCGTCACCGCAACGCTGATCGAGCCCGGCCAGGTGGTCGCCGCGGGCCAGGCTTCGATCCGTGTCGCCCGCTTTGCCGAGAAGGAAGCGGTCGTCGCGATCCCTGAGACGCTGGTCGGACGTGCCAAATCGGGCGCCGCCAGCGTCACTCTTTGGTCGGAGCCGGGCAAGAAATATACGGCCAAGCTGCGCGAGATCGCGCCCACCGCGGATCCTGCGACGCGCACCTATCTGGCAAAGTTCTCGCTGCCCGAGGCCGACGACAAGGTCTCGCTCGGCATGACTGCGACGCTGACGCTGTCGGACGCTGCGACCGAGCGCGTTGCGCGGCTGCCGCTGTCGGCACTGTTCAACGAAGGCGGCAAACCGTCCTTCTACGTCGTCGACGACAACGGCGGGGTCACGCTGAAGCCGGTGACGGTGAAGTCCTACGAGAGCAACGACGTCGTCATCACCGGCGGTGTCGACGAGGGCGCCAAGATCGTTGCTCTGGGTGTGCAGAAGCTCGATCCGGGCCAGCGGGTGCGGATCGTGTCGTCACTGTCCTTTTAAGTCTCGTTTACGAGTTGCGTCGTGTGAGGTGAGTTTCGGCCCGAGCGCAAATGCTTTGGCTGAAGCGGCGAAGCGATCCAGAACCTGCCCAGCCCCCTGGATTGCTTCGCTGCCTCGCGACGACGGTTCGAACAGAGTGGCTGTCGTTTTTTGCAACCGGATCATCTTTGGAGAGTGCGATGAAGCGCTTCAATCTTTCGGCCTGGGCCGTCAGCCATCCGACGCTGATCCTGTTCCTGATGCTCATTCTCGGCGTCGCCGGGTTCTTCTCCTATCAGAAGCTCGGCCGCGCCGAGGATCCGTTCTTCACGGTGAAGGTGGTCAACGTCTCCGTGCTGTGGCCGGGCGCGACCGCGCAGGAGATGCAGGCGCAGGTCGCCGATCCCATCGAGAAGAAAATCCAGGAGCTGCCTTACTTCGAGAAGGTGCAGACCTATTCCAAGCCCGGCTTCACTGCGCTCCAGGTCACCTTCCGCGACTCCACGCCGCCGAAGGACGTTCCGTATCTCTTCTATCTGCTGCGCAAGAAGCTGGCCGACGTGCAGGGCCAGTTGCCCGCAGGGATTCTCGGACCCGTGGTCAACGACGAGTTCTCCGACGTCGATTCCATCCTCTACATGATGACCGGCGACGGCGCCGACTACGCCCAGCTCAAGAAGGTCTCGGAGGGTTTCCGTCAGCGCCTCCTGAAGGTGCCGGGCGTGACCAAGGTCGACGTCTACGGCAACCAGGATGAGCGCATCTTCGTCGAATTCAGCCATGCCAAGCTCGCCACCCTCGGCATCACGCCGCAGGCGCTGTTCGATTCGCTCGCCAAGCAGAACAACGTGACGCCGGCCGGCACGGTCGAGACCTCGTCGCAGCGCGTGCCGCTGCGCGTCACCGGTGCGCTCGACGGCGCCAAGGCCGTCGCGGAGACTCCGGTCGAGAGCAACGGCCGCGTGTTCCGTCTCGGCGACATCGCCACCGTCACCCATGGTTACGTCGACCCGCCGAGCTTCATCGTGCGCCAGGAAGGCAAGGCCGCGATCGGCATCGGCGTCGTCACCGCCAAGGGCGCCAACATCCTCGATCTCGGCAAGGAGGTCGAGAAGGCGACGGCTGAATTCATGAAGGCGGTGCCGCAGGGCGTCGACATCAAGCTGATCGCCGACCAGCCCAAGGTGGTCGAGCACGCCGTCAGCGAATTCGTGCACTCCTTCATGGAAGCCCTCGTCATCGTGCTGTTCGTGTCGTTCCTGGCACTCGGCTGGCGCACCGGCATCGTGGTCGCGTTGTCGGTGCCGCTGGTGCTCGGCATCGTCTTCGTCGTCATGAACACCATGTCGCTCGACCTGCACCGCATCACGCTCGGTGCGCTGATCATCGCGCTGGGCCTGTTGGTGGATGACGCCATCATCGCCGTCGAGATGATGGTGGTGAAGATGGAGCAGGGCTGGGACCGCATGCGTGCGGCGTCCTTTGCCTGGGAATCCACTGCGTTTCCGATGCTCACGGGAACGCTGGTCACGGCCGCTGGCTTCCTCCCCATCGGCTTTGCCAATTCCGCGGTCGGCGAATATGCCGGCAGCATCTTCTGGATCGTGGCGATCGCGCTGGTCGCGTCCTGGTTCGTGGCGGTGATCTTCACGCCCTATATCGGCGTCATGCTGCTGCCCAACATCAAGGTGCACCACAATCACGATCCGCACGCGGTCTACGAGACCCGCATGTATCGCGGCCTGCGCGCCATCGTGCAGTGGTGCGTCAACCACCGCATCACGGTGGTGGCCGCGACCGTCGGCGTCTTCATCGCCTCGATCGTCGGCTTCGGCCACGTCCAGCAGCAGTTCTTCCCGCTGTCCGAGCGCCCCGAGCTGTTCCTCCAGCTTCGCCTGCCCGAGGGCACCGCCTTCAACGTCACGGAAAAGGCGGTGAAGAAGGCCGAGACCATGCTCAAGGACGACAAGGACATCGAGACCTACACGGCGTATGTCGGGCAGGGCTCGCCGCGCTTCTGGCTCGGCCTCAATCCGCAGCTTCCGAACGAGGCTTTTGCCGAAATCGTCATCGTCGCAAAGGGCGTCGAGGCGCGCGAGCGCATCAAGGCCAAGCTTGAAAACGCCGTTGCCGACGGCGCGCTCAACGAGGCCCGCGTGCGCGTCGACCGCTTCAATTTCGGTCCCCCCGTTGGCTTCCCCGTGCAGTTTCGCGTCATCGGCCCCGATGCCAACAAGGTGCGCGAGATCGCCTACCAGGTCCGCGACGTCATGCGGCAGAACAAGAGTGTCAAGGATGTCCAGCTCGACTGGAACGAGCAGTCCCCTTACCTCAAGCTCGTCGTCGACCAGGATCGCGCCCGCGCCATGGGGCTGACCCCGCAGGACGTGTCGCAGGCGCTGTCGATGCTGATCTCGGGCTCACAGGTGACGACCGTGCGCGACGGCATCGAGAAGGTCGGCGTGGTCGCGCGCGCCGTCTCGTCCGAACGGCTCGACCTCGGCGCTGTCGGCGATCTCACCATCACCTCGCGTAACGGCGTGGCCGTGCCGCTGCAGCAGATCGCCAAGATCGAGTATGCCCACGAGGAGCCGATCATGTGGCGGCGTAACCGCGACATGGCGATCACCGTGCGTTCCGACGTCGTCGACGGCGTGCAGGCGCCCGACGTCACCGGCCAGATCGCGCCGAAGCTGAAGGCAATCAAGGACAACCTCGAGCCGGCCTACCGCATCGAGGCGGGCGGCGCGTTCGAGGAATCCGCCAAGGGCAACGCCTCGATCTTCATTCTCTTCCCGCTGATGGTCATGGTGATGCTGACGCTGCTGATGTTCCAGCTGCAGAGCTTCTCGCGCCTGATCCTGGTGTTCCTGACCGCACCGCTCGGCATTGTCGGCGCCTCCTTCGGGCTCAACCTCGCCAACGCCCCGTTCGGCTTCGTGGCGCTGCTCGGCCTGATCGCGCTTGCCGGCATGATCATGCGTAACGCGGTCATCCTCGTGGATCAGATCGAGACCGACGTTTCGCATGGCCTGACCCGCCGTGAGGCGATCGTGGAGGCGACTGTCCGCCGGGCCCGTCCGGTGGTGCTGACGGCGCTTGCCGCCATCCTCGCCATGATCCCGCTGTCGCGCTCGGCGTTCTGGGGGCCGATGGCGATCACCATCATGGGCGGATTGTTCGTTGCGACCTTCCTCACGCTGCTGTACCTGCCGGGCCTCTACGCCCTCTGGTTCCGCAAGAGCCTGGACGAGGCGGGCACCCCCGAGCAACCTGCCGCGCCGCAGCATGGGAGCGATGACCAGAACGCAATTCCGCTTGCTGAGGCGGCTGAATAAGTGAAGATGAACTGCTGATTGATGAGTCCTGACAGATGACACTGGTTTCGGAACATATCGAAGGCGACACCCGGGATCGTATTCTCGAGGTGGCCGAGCGGCTGTTCCGCCAGATCGGCTATCTCAAGACCACGGTCGGGGACATCGCCAAGGAGCTCAAGATGAGCCCCGCCAACGTCTATCGCTTCTTCGAATCGAAGAAGGCGATTCATCAGGCGGTGGCCCGCTCACTGATGGGCGAGGTCGAGCTGGAAGCGCAGCGGATCGTGGCGAGGCCCGGTCCGGTAACGCCGCGCTTCCGCGAGCTGCTCACCACCATCAATCGCATGAACACCGAACGCTATGTCGGCGACAATAAGCTGCACGAGATGGTCGAGATCGCGATGCAGGAGGACTGGGACGTCTGCGTCAACCACATGGAGTGTATTGCCGGGGTCATCGGCCAGATGATCGCGCAAGGCGTGGCGTCCGGCGAGTTCGAGGCGCCGGACCTGCAACTGGCCGCGCTCTGCGCCTGCACCGCGATGATGCGTTTTTTCCACCCCCAGATGATCGCCCAGTGCGCCACGAAGCCGGGCCCGACGATCGACCAGATGATCGATTTCGTCATCGCGGGATTGTCCCCGCGCCACTGACGCGGCGACGGATTTCCTCCTATAAGCAGGCCGACGTAGCCCGGATGGAGCAAAGCGCAATCCGGGATGGTTCAGCGTTGTGCTGCGGCCCCGGATTACGCTTCGCTCCATCCGGGCTACAAGGACCAGGAAAACAGCGCGTGACCGACAAAGACCTGCACTTCTACGAGCCCGCCAAGGGCCACGGCCTCAAGCACGATCCCTTCAACGCCATCGTCGCGCCGCGGCCGATCGGCTGGATTTCGTCGCGCGACACCAAGGGCCACGTCAACCTCGCGCCCTACAGCTTCTTCAACGCATTCTGCTATGTGCCTCCGATCATCGGCTTCTCCTCCACCAACTGGAAGGACACGGTCGAGAATATCCAGCAGACCGGCGAGTTCGTCTGGAATCTGGCCACCATGGACCTGGCCAGGCACATGAACGCGACTGCCGCGCACGTCGGCCCTGAGGTCGACGAGTTCGAGGTTGCCGGCCTCACCGCTGTGCCCGGCAGGCTCGTCAACGTGCCGCGCGTCGGCGAGAGTCCCGTCGCCTTCGAGTGCAAGGTGTCCGACATCGTCCGGCTCAAGGGCGCCAACGGCAAGGAAGCCAATGCCTGGCTGACGCTCGGCGAGGTCGTTGCCGTCCACATCGACAAGGCCATGATCAAGGACGGCGTCTACCAGACCGCCGCCGCCCGCCCGATCGTCCGGGCCGGCCGCAGCGGGGATTATTTCGAGATCAAGCCGGAAAACATGTTCGAGATGGTGCGGCCGGATTAGGCGCCTCTCTCTCCATCCCGTCATTCCGGAGCGCGCCGTTAGGCGCGAACCTGGAATCCATTCATGGACCAGCGCTGCCGCACCATGGATTCCGGGCTCGCGCTTCGCGCGCCCGGGAATGACATCCCTCCCGGAACTGCCACCACGCCTCGGCCGTTATGGCCCTTGGGCGGCTGCCCGGCCGCGTCAATTCGCGTCTTTTCGCAGGTGAAGTGTTCACCTCCGCCGGCCACTTTCCGCTAAAATGCCCATCACCGCGCCGATGCATGAGGTCCGCCATGAGCTTCCGCCGCGACACCCTGACCAAGCCGATCTTCTCCTGGGCGCGCGGCGTGCTGCCGGCGATGTCGGACACCGAGCGCGAGGCGCTGGAGGCCGGCGACGTCTGGTGGGACGCCGATCTCTTCACCGGCAACCCTGATTGGTCGAAGCTGCTGAAGATTCCGCAGGCAACGCTGACCGAAGAGGAGCAGGCCTTCCTCAACGGCCCGGTCGATGAGCTCTGCGCCTTGCTCGACGAGTGGAAGATCTTTTGGGAATGGCGCGACCTGCCGCCCGACGTGTGGCACTTCATCAAGCGCGAGAAATTCCTCGGCATGATCATTCCGAAGGAGTTCGGCGGCCTCGGCTTCTCGCCATATGCGCATTCGGAAGTGGTGCGCAAGATCTCGACCCGCTCGATTGCCGCCGCGGTGACGGTGATGGTGCCGAACTCGCTCGGCCCCGGCGAACTCCTGATGCACTTCGGCACCAAGGAGCAGCAGCAGCGCTGGCTGCCGCGTCTTGCCGACGGCCGCGACATTCCCTGCTTCGGCCTCACCAGCCCGGAGGCCGGCTCCGACGCCGCCTCGATGGTCGACACCGGCATCATCTGCAAGGGCACCTTCGAGGGCCAGGAGGTGCTGGGCCTGAAGCTCAACTGGCACAAGCGCTACATCACGCTCGGTCCCGTCGCGACGCTGCTTGGCCTCGCCTTCAAGGCCTATGACCCCGATCATCTCGTCGGCGATCAGGAAGAGCTCGGCATCAGCGTGGCGCTGATCCCGACCAACCTTCCCGGCGTGGAAATCGGCAAACGCCATCTGCCGTCGATGCAGGTGTTCCAGAACGGCCCGAATTGGGGCCGCGACGTTTTCATTCCGCTCGATTACGTCATCGGGGGCCAGGCGCGGCTGGGGCAGGGCTGGAAGATGCTGATGACGGCGCTCGCCGCCGGCCGCGGCATCTCGTTGCCGTCGCTCTCCGCCGCCGGCGCCGCCTATGCCGCGCGCACCACCGGCGCCTATGCCCGCATCCGCGAGCAGTTCGGCATTTCCATCTCCAAGTTCGAGGGCGTCGAGGAGCCGCTCGCGCGCATCGTCGCGACCGCCTATCAGCTCGACGCGGCGCGACGGTTGACCTGCGCCGCGCTGAATGCCGGCATCCATCCCGCCGTCATCTCGGGCATCATGAAGCTGCACGCAACCGAGCGGATGCGCACCGCGGTCGACGACGCCATGGACATCCATGGCGGCAAGGCCGTGATCGACGGTCCGCAAAACTATCTCGGCAATCTCCACCGTGCCGTCCCCGTCGGCATCACCGTCGAGGGCGCCAATATCCTCACCCGTAATCTCATCGTGTTCGGACAGGGCGCCATCCGCGCCCATCCCTATTTGCTCGACGAGATGAATGCGCTTGCCGATGCCGATCGCGAGCGCGGGCTCACCGCCTTCGACAAGGTGTTCTGGAAGCATGTCGGCCACAGCTTCGAGACACTCTTGCGCGCGTTCGGCCGGAGCTGGAGCTTTGGTGTCTTCGCGCTTGCACCCGATGCGGGTGACGCCAGGCCCTTCTATCGTCAGCTCTCGCGCTACTCGGCGGCCTTTGCCCTCTGCGCCGATATGGCGCTGCTGACGCTCGGCGGCGCGCTCAAGCGCAAGGAGATGCTGTCGGCACGCTTCGGCGACATCCTGTCCGAGCTGTATCTGCTCTCTGCCGCGCTCAAACGCTGGCAGGACGAGGGCCGGCAGAAGGAGGATTTTGCCGCGCTCGAATGGTGCATGGCGACGGGCTTTCGGACCATCGAAAACCGGCTTGCTGAGATTCTCGCCAATCTGCCGAACCGCTTCGTCGCAGGCATCCTCAAGTTCGTGGTCCAGCCCTTCGGCGCTCGCGTGCTGGGTCCCTCCGACCGGGTCGTGCATCAATGCGCGAGCCTCGTGCTGGAGCCGTCGGCAGCGCGCGACCGCCTCACGCCCGATCTCGCTTATGTCGATGACGATGGCGGCTTCGCCCGGCTGGAGCGCGCGTTCAACCTGGTCGCGGCCACGGACGCCATCGCCAGGCGCATGCGCGCGGCGCATCTGAGCGACTGGAAGGATGCGGTCGCCAAGGGTGTGATCACGCAGGCCGAGGGCGAGCAGCTGGCCGCGGCCCGCGAAGCGGTGACAAAGGTGATAGAGGTCGACGATTTTGCGCCGGAGGCGCTGTCGCCGATTTACAAGAAAACCGGCGACGTGCATCAGTTCTTCCAAGAACTCGGTGAACAGAGGGCGGCGAGCTGATGGCACGACCGGTTTTCATCGTCGACGGCAGCCGCACGCCGTTTCTGAAGGCGCGCTCGGGGCCGGGGCCGTTCACGCCGGTCGATCTCGCCGTGCAATGCGGCCGGCCGCTGCTGGCGCGCCAGCCGTTTTCGCCTGATACCTTCGACCAGGTCATCCTCGGCTGCGTCAACGTGATCGCTGACGAAATGAACCCGGCCCGCGTCGCAGCACTCCGGCTCGGCATGGGCGAGGACATGGTCGCCTTTACCGTGCAGATCAATTGCGGCTCCGGCATGCAGTCGATCGACACCGCCTATCGCTACATCCGCGAGGGCCATGCCGACATGATCCTCGCCGGCGGCACCGAGGCCCTGAGCCACGCGCCGCTGGTGTGGCCGAATTCCGGCGTGCGCTGGTTTGCCGGGCTCGCCACCGCCAAGGGCGTCGCCGCGAAGCTTGCCGCGGCCTTCAAGCTGCGGCCGCGCTATCTCAAGCCGATCATCGGCCTTGAGCGCGGGCTGACCGATCCCATTACCGACCTGAACATGGGCCAGACCGCCGAAGTCGTCGGCCATCTCTTCGACATCACCCGCGCGCAGTCCGATGCCTATGCCGCCGAGAGCCATCGCCGGCTCGCGCATGCGCAGGCGGAAGGTTTTCTCAAGGGCGAAGTCGAAACCGCGTTCTCCCGCGACGGAAAATTCTTCGACCATGATGATGGCGTGCGTCCGGACTCGACAGCCGAGACGCTCGCGAAACTGAGGCCGGTGTTCGAGCGTCCCTGGGGCCAGGTCACTGCCGGCAATTCCTCGCAGATCACCGACGGCGCGTCCTGGGTGATCCTGGCTTCCGACGACGCGGTCGCCAAGTACAAGCTGACGCCGAAGGCTGTCATCGTCGACAGCAACTGGGCCGCACTTGATCCTGCTATCATGGGTCTTGGTCCTGTGATGTCGGTGACGCCGCTACTGAAGCGCAACGATCTCACCATCCAGGACATCCAGACCTGGGAGCTCAACGAGGCCTTCGCCACCCAAGTGCTCGGCTGTCTCGCCGCCTGGAATGACGACAAATTCTGCCGCGAGATTTTGGGGCTGGACGGCGCCGCCGGCGAGATCGACCGCGAAAAACTCAATGTCGACGGCGGCGCTATCTCGCTTGGGCATCCCGTCGGCACCTCCGGCAATCGCATCGTGCTGCATCTCGTCAACACGATGAAGCGGCTCGGCACGCGGCGTGGCGTTGCCACCGAATGCATCGGCGGCGGGCTCGGCGGTGCCATGCTGATCGAGGCGGTGTGACCATGGATTCCAGGATCATGACTGCGCTCGGCGATCGCATGCTCTCGCTCGGGCCCCAGCCGGCGTCAGACAGTCCCTACAAGAACTTCAAGCTGACGCGCGATGCCGACGGCGTCGCCTGGCTGCTGTTCGACCGTGCCGATGCCAGCGCCAATACGCTGTCCGCCGACGTGATGGAGGAGTTCGACGCCGTGCTCGCGGCGATCGAGACTGAGCGTCCGGCGGGCCTCGTGATGCGCTCCGCAAAGCCGTCCGGCTTCATTGCCGGCGCCGATGTCAACGAATTCCGTGGCGCCGGCGATGCCGGGATGGTGGAGACGCGGATCCGCGCCGCCCATGCGGTGGTCGATCATCTGGAAGCGCTGAAGCTGCCGACGGTTGCGGTCATCCACGGCTTCTGCCTCGGCGGCGGGCTCGAGGTAGCGCTCGCCTGTCAATCGCGCATCGCCGTCGACGGCGCGCGCTTCGGCTTCCCCGAGATGATGCTGGGCTTGCATCCCGGTCTCGGCGGTACCGCGCGTTTCACCGCGCTGGTCAATCCGACCCAGTCGATGGCCTTGATGCTGACCGGCCGCACCATCGATGCCCGCCGCGCCAGATCGCTCGGCCTCGTCGACACGGTGACGCAAGAGCGCCACGTTCGCAATGCGGTCAGGGACGCACTGTTCGGCCGGCTCAAGCGGGCGCGGCCAGGCCTTCTAACGCGTGCGGCGAATTTCGGTCCGGTGCGCGGGCTGCTGGCCAGGCGGATGCGATCGGAGGCGGCGAAGGCCGCGTCCCGCGAACATTATCCTGCGCCTTACGCGCTGATCGATCTCTGGGAGACCCATGGCGGCAGCAAGGCCGCGATGCTCAGGGCAGAGCAGGCCTCGTTCGCCAAGCTGATGGTGACGCCGACCGCGCAGAATTTGATCCGCGTGTTCTTCCTGCGCGAGCAGATGAAGAAAGCGGCCGGGAGCGGCAACACGATCAAGCATGTCCACGTCATCGGCGCTGGCGCCATGGGCGGCGACATCGCGGCCTGGTGCGCCGGGCAGGGGCTGCGCGTCTCGCTCGCCGACATGAAGGCAGAGCCGATTGCGGGCGCGGTCAAGCGCGCCGCCGAACTTTACGGCAAGATCATCCGCAAGCCGACCGAGGTGCGCGAGGCGCTCGATCGCCTGATCCCCGACATGGACGGGGAGGGCGTCCGCAACGCCGATCTCATCATCGAGGCTGTCCCGGAGAAGCTCGAACTCAAGCAGAAGGTCTATGCCGGCCTCGAGCCGCGAATGAAGCAGGGCGCGATTCTCGCGACCAACACCTCGAGCATTCCGCTCCAGGATTTGCGCACCATGCTGGCGCGGCCGGAGCGGCTGGTGGGCCTTCACTTCTTCAATCCGGTGTCGCGGTTGCAACTGGTCGAAGTCGTCAGCCATGACGGTAACGATACGCAGGTGCTGAAGGAGGCACTCGCTTTCGTCGGCGCGAT
The DNA here is from genome assembly GCF_000244935.1 of Bradyrhizobium sp. WSM1253. Classification (NCBI taxonomy): domain Bacteria; kingdom Pseudomonadati; phylum Pseudomonadota; class Alphaproteobacteria; order Hyphomicrobiales; family Nitrobacteraceae; genus Bradyrhizobium; species Bradyrhizobium sp. WSM1253. The sequence continues at coordinate 2,630,734 of NZ_JH600073.1, read as the reverse complement.
CGATCGGCTGCCGTTATCGGTGAAGAGCTCGCCGGGCTTCCTCGTCAACCGCGCGCTGACGCCCTACATGCTGGAAGCGATGGTGATGCTGGACGAGAAGATCGACCAGCGCCTGATCGACGCCGCCGCGGAGCAGTTCGGCATGCCGATGGGACCGATCGAACTGGCCGACCAGGTCGGGCTCGACATTTGTCTCGACGTCGGCGACATGCTGCGTAGCAAGTTCGGCGATCTGCTGCCGCCGACGCCGGCCTGGCTGCGGGAGAAGGTCGCCAAGGGCGAACTCGGCCGCAAGACCGGCAAGGGTTTTTACGTCTGGCGCGACGGCAAGGCCGAGAAGGCGCCGTTGCCCGAGACCGGTCCGCGCGTCACCGACCAGATGATCGACCGCCTGGTGCTGCCGATGTCCAATGTCTGCGTTGCGGCGCTTCGCGAGGGTATCGTCGATGACGCCGACATGGTCGACGGCGCCATGATCTTCGGCACCGGTTATGCACCGTTCCGTGGCGGTCCGCTGAATTATGCGCGCACGCGTGGCGTCGATCATGTCGTATCCACCTTGCGCGCGCTGGCCGGGAGATTCGGCGAGCGCTTTGCGCCGGATCCGGGCTGGGATAATTTCAAGTGAGCAATCTTCAAGTGAGCAATCTTCAAGTGAGAGCGGCATGAACGAACAAGCCAATGCCGGGCCGGGCGGCGATCTCTGCATCCGTACGCTGGCGATGCCGGCCGACACCAACGCAAACGGCGACATCTTCGGCGGCTGGTTGCTCAGCCAAATGGACGTCGGCGGCGGCGTGTTTGCGTCAAAGGTCGCGAAGTCGCGCACGGTGACCGTCGCCATCGAGGCGATGAATTTCCGCAAGGCGGTCTATGTCGGCGATCTCGTTTCGGTCTATGCCAATCTCGTCCGCGTGGGCCGCACCTCGATGACCGTGCATCTCGAAGCCTGGGCGCTACGGCGCAGGGAGCTCCAGCCGATCCTGGTGACCGACGGCAATTTCACTTACGTCTCGATCGACGAGGACGGCCGTCCGCAAACGATCCAGAGAAACGATCCACCAATCGCGACGTAATCGCGCGCGACTTTGCGTCCCATCTCAAGTGCGGCGCCGCCAAACGCGGCGCGACTGAGTCACGGCGCCGCGGCTTTGCCAAGAACCAGTCATAAAACGGATGAGGTCCCGGCGTACTCGATTCCGTGTCGATCCGGGGTGGAAACGGCGTCAAAATGCCCAGGAACCTTTGGGCAGAACTGCCGTTATTTGCCCGCACTGAGGAATCCACGGACCATGCCGGACAGCTACATCATCGAAGTCGATTCGCAGACCGCAGGTATCGTCGTTCGTTCCCAGGGAGGCTATTGCTTTTTCGCCTCATCCAACCGCTTTAACCGTCTCGAAGGCCAGCTCTTCCGCAACGCCCGCGAAGCCGAGCGCGCCGCGCGCAAGCTGGTTAACGGTGACGTGAAGGAAGCGGCGTAAGCGCAGCTGTCATTCCGGGGCAGGCGTAGCGTGAGCCCGGAATCCATTTTGCCGCAGAGAACGTCGACGAATGGATTCCGGGTCCGCGCCTTTCGGCGCGTCCCGGAATGACACCTTCAATCACAACTTCGTCGCCGCCCGCGAGAGCAGCTTCCAGTCGTCGCCCTGCTTCTGCCAGTTCATCAGGATGTGAAGGTTGGTCGGCACTTTTTTCCCATCGGCCGCCATCTCCTGTTCCGCCACCCAGTGGAAGCGCACGATCGCAGCCGGGCCGACGACCTTGATGGTCGGGTCCTTGTACTCGATCGACAGGAATTTGGACTTGCCGTCGGTGGCGTTGGCGATGAAGGTCGCCTTGTCCTCGACCTTGCCGCTGGAATGGCTGTAGCTCACTTCGTCGGCGCAGAGCGCGCCGAGCGCCTTGGGATCGGCCGCGATCTGGGCGAGACGGAAGGCCTCGACCTTCTTCGCCACGGCTTCCTCGTCCGCCGTGGCCGCCAGCACCGGTGTTGTGAGCGCTGAAACTGCAAGAGTGGAGACGGCAAGAGCTGGGACTGCAAGAGTCGAGAGAGCCAGATCGCGTCGGTTGATTGTCATCGTTTCCTCCTTTTTGATCTTGCATGGAGTGTTGCAGCCGCGCGCGACTTTGTCGAGTGTCGCGTGGTGGTCATGCACGTGCGTCATTGCGCGATTGGCGCTGTATTGATACGGCTTTCGTATTGATGCGTCATATATCGGGAAAGTACGGACATGATCGAGGCTATCGGCAGGGCGTTGCTGTTCGACATCGACGGTACGCTCGCCAACACCGATCCGCTGCACCTGAAGGCCTTCAACCAGGTGCTCGGCCCTCGCGGCCATGTCTTCGATCACGCGCGCTTCTCCAGGGAGCTGCAAGGCTTCGCGAATATAGCGATCGGCGAGCGCTTTCTGCCCGACGAGGCGCCGGAACGGCGTGCCTTGATCCTCGATGAGAAGGAGGAAGTCTTCCGCGAACTCGTCGCCGGGCAGATCGAACCGCTGCCGGGCCTGATGGCGCTGCTCGACAGGGCGGATGCGGCCGGTATTCCCATGGTTGCCGTGACCAACGCCCCGCGACTCAATGCGGAGCTGCTGCTGTCCGGCCTCGGCATCACGCACCGTTTCAAGGCGCTCGTGATCGGCGCCGAGCTGTTGCACGGAAAGCCGCATCCGCTGCCTTATCAGGAAGGGTTGCGCTTTACCGGCGCCAGCGCGATGGCCTCGATCGCGTTCGAGGACTCCCGCACCGGCGTGCAATCGGCCGCGGCGGCCGGCATTCCGACCATCGGCATCCGGACCAGCCTCAGCCATACTGATCTCGTCGCCGCCGGGGCCATCGCTTCCGCCAGCGCCTTCGACGACCCGGACCTGCTCGCGCGCCTCGCCGCTGCGATGGCGTGGTGAAGACCTCGTCCGTTAACCGTGATCGGCGCGCGCATTGACCGAACGCGCGAACCGCCGCACCATGCAGCTTCCTGACTTGAGGCCATCGCCGTGACCGGACTGACCCATCGCCAAGCCGAAATCCTCAACATCGCGCGCGCCTCGGGCCGCGTCATGGTCGAGGAGCTGGCGCGCCGGTTCGAGGTCTCGGCGCAGACCATCCGCAAGGATCTCAACGATCTCTGCGAGCGCCGCTCGCTGACCCGCATCCATGGCGGCGCCATCATCGCCTCCGGCGTGGAAAACCTCGCTTATGAGGCGCGGCGCTTCGTCGCCGCCGACGAGAAGAAGGCGATTGGAGCCGCGGCCGCCTCGCTGATCCCGAACGGCTGCTCGCTCTTCATCAACATCGGCACCACGACCGAGGAGGTGGCGAGCGCGCTGACCTCGCACGAGGACCTCCTCGTCATCACCAACAATCTGAACGTCGCCATGCTGCTCTACCGCCATCCTCGCATTGAGGTGGTGGTCGCCGGCGGCACGGTACGACGCGCCGACGGTGCGGTGGTCGGCTCGACCGCGACGCAGCTGATCGGCCAGTTCAAGGTCGACTACGCCATCATCGGCGCGTCCGCGATCGACGAGGAGGGCGCGCTGCTCGACTTCGACTATCGCGAGGTGCAGGTGGCGCAGGCCATCATCGCCAATGCCCGCAGCGTCATGCTGGTCGCCGATTCAACCAAACTCCGCCGCAGCGCGCCGGTGCGCATCGCCCATATCAGCCAGATCCAGACCTTCGTCACCGACCAGGAATTGCCTGAGCGCCTCGCCACCATCTGCCACGGCAAGGGCATCGAGGTGATGGCGGCGATGCCGAAGGGGGCGGATGTCGATGAGGCTCAGGCCGATGTGCAGGATGCAGCACCTGAATCGGCGCCGGTGGTGCGGCTGAGGTAGGACTATGGGTCGTCCCACGGGTTCAGCAGCCGCACGCCGAATACCGCGAAATCCTTCACTTTGCGTGTGACGAGCATGAGGTTGTTCGCGAGCGCGGTCGCGGCAAAGAAGCCGTCCATGACAGACAATGCGACGCCGCTTCTGCGGCTCTGAGCCATGAGGTCACCCCAGCGTTCCGCCACCGCGTGGTCGATCGGCAGGGTGCGCCCGGCAAAACGCTCCGGCAGATCGTGGGCAAGCCAGGCGGCCAATGCTGCGCGCCGACGGCCGTCCTCCAGCAATGCGATGCCGCGGCGAAGCTCGGCGATCGATGCCACGCTGATGAACGCACGATCCTCGTCGATCGTATCAAGCCATGACAAGACTTTCGGCGAAGGGGCCGGCCTCTGGACCTCCGACAACACGTTGGTGTCGAGCAGTAGATTCACGGCGTCTCGTCGTGCACGCGTTCAAGCTCGAGGTCGGCGCTGCGCAGCGGCGAAGCCAGCAGGAATTCGGCCAAGGTTCCTTTGCGCGCCGTCTTGCGCGCCCATTCCTCGGCGGAAACGATCACCGCATTGGGCTTGCCGTGTCGGGTGATGATTTGCGGGCCGGCTTGGGCACGGTCGATCACCTCGGAGAGCCGGGCCTTGGCGTTGGCAAGCGTCCACGAGTCAGTCGCCGGTGAGTCTGGTGCAGTGCTGTGTTCTGTCATGCAGATAAAGACCAATATGACTATCGTAACTAATAATGGTCGTCGACGACTATTCAAGAGCAATAATGCTGCGCGAATCCCGTCCCGAACTGCCCATTTCCACACCCATATGCCCACTCGAAAGTTCCGCTTTCACTTCCTTTCTCCCCTCTTTCATCTTGCTTTCGTTTTCTGGTGTGATCTAATCAAAAGCGAAAGTAACCGCTCGATTGAACGGGCGGTCGCCGGGGGATGCGTCTGTTGGAGCGGATTTTCGACCTCGCCATTATTGGAGGCGGTGTTAACGGCTGCGGCATCGCGCGCGACGCGGTGGGCCGCGGCAACACGGTTTTCCTGTGCGAAATGAACGATCTGGCGAGCGGGACCTCGTCCTGGTCGACCAAGCTGGTGCATGGCGGCCTGCGCTATCTCGAATATTACGAGTTCCGGCTGGTCCGCGAGGCGCTGATCGAGCGCGAGATTCTCTGGGGGATCGCGCCTCACATCATTCGCCCCCTGCGTTTCGTTTTGCCGCACCATGCGGGCTTAAGGCCAGCCTGGCTGCTGCGCCTCGGCCTCTTCCTCTATGACCACATCGGCGGCCGTCATCTGCTGCCGGCGACGCGCTCGGTCGACCTTGGGCGCGACGAGGTCGGCCGCCCGCTGATCCCGAACCGCTACCGCCGCGCGTTCGAATATTCCGACTGCTTCGTCGACGACGCCCGTCTCGTCGTACTCAACGCGCGCGATGCCGCCGACAAGGGCGCCGAGATCCGTACCCGGACCCGCGCAACCGATATTAAACAGACCGACGGCATCTGGACCGTCAGCATGATCGACACGCTGACCGGCGCGCGCTCGTCGATCCGGGCCCGTGCGCTGGTCAATGCCGGCGGGCCCTGGGTCGAGGATGTGCTCGGCCGCGGCGCCGGCGTCAACGCGAAAGCCAAGGTGCGCCTGGTGCAGGGCTCGCACATCGTCGTAAAGAAACTCTACGACCATGACCGTGCCTACATGTTCCAGAATGCCGACGGCCGCATCATCTTCGTCATTCCCTATCAGGACGATTTCACGCTGATCGGCACCACCGACCGCGACTATGACGGCGATCCCGCCAAGGTGAAGGCGACGGCCGAGGAGATCCAGTATCTCTGCACGGCGGCAAGCGAATATCTGGCCAAGCCTGTCACGCCCGATGACGTGGTCTGGACCTATTCCGGCGTGCGTCCGCTCTATGATGACGGCGCCAGCGAAGCCAAGGCCGCGACGCGCGACTATGTGTTCGAGCTCGACACGCCCGGCGGCGTGCCGCTGCTGTCGATCTATGGCGGCAAGATCACGACCTACCGCCGCCTCGCCGAGGAGGCGCTGGAGCGGCTCGCGCCCTATCTTCGCAGTGCGAAAGCGCGCGAAGGCTGGACCGGCAAATGGCCGCTGCCCGGCGGCGACATGGGCGTGTCCGATGTCGACGGCCTGATCGCCGAGCTTCAGCGCGGCTATCCTTTCCTCAGCCACGAGCATGCGCGGCGCCTCGCACGCGCCTATGGCACGAGGGCGATCAAGCTGCTTGGCGATGCGAAATCGGCGGCCGATCTCGGCCAGGCCTTCGGTGCGACGCTGAGCGAGCGCGAAGTCCGCTATCTCATGGCCAACGAATGGGCCGTCACCGCCGACGACGTCGTCTGGCGCCGTTCCAAGCTCGGCCTGCGACTAAGTGCCGAGGAGATCGCGGCGCTTGATGACTGGATCAGGACCCACGCCGTGCAGCAAAGTCCCCTGCTGGAAGCGGGAGGACGCTCATGACAGTGGCACTCGATCACGTAACCCGGACTGTCGACGGTATCGAGCACATTCGCGACGTCTCGCTGACGCTCGAGAGCGGCACGCTCAACGTGCTGCTCGGGCCGACGCTGTCGGGCAAGACCTCGATCATGCGGCTGCTCGCTGGCCTGGACAAGCCGACATCGGGCAAGCTGCTGGTCAACGGCAAGGACGTCACCGGCGTCGACGTGCGCCAGCGCTCGGTCGCCATGGTCTATCAGCAGTTCATCAACTACCCCTCGCTGTCGGTCTACGAGAACATCGCTTCGCCCTTGCGCGTGCAGGGCAAGCCGCGCGCCGAGATCGAGGCGCGGGTCGCGGAAGCCGCCCGGCTGCTCAGGCTCGAGCCGTTCCTGAAGCGCACGCCGCTCCAGCTTTCCGGCGGCCAGCAGCAGCGAACCGCGATGGCGCGCGCGCTGGTGAAGGGCGCCGACCTCGTGCTGCTCGACGAGCCGCTCGCCAATCTCGACTACAAGCTGCGCGAGGAGCTGCGCACCGAGCTGCCGCGCATCTTCGAGGCGTCCGGTGCGATCTTCGTTTATGCCACCACGGAGCCGACCGAGGCGCTGCTGCTCGGCGGCAACACGGTGTGCATGTGGGAGGGGAAGGCGCTCCAGATCGGCGAGACGCCAAACGTCTACCGGCGGCCGCAGACCTTGCGCGTCGCGCAGGTGTTCTCCGATCCGCCGCTCAATCTCGTCGGCATCGAGAAAAAGAACGGCTCGGTGCAATATGCGGGCGGCATTGCCGCGCCGGCGTCCGGTCTCTATTCCTCGCTCGCGGACGGCGCCTATCGCGTCGGATTTCGTGCCCATCAGCTCGCGCTTGCCAATGGCGAGACCGACCGCCACGCCTTCCATGCCACGGTAACGGTGACCGAGATCACCGGTTCGGAGAGTTTCGTGCATCTGACCCGCGACGGATCGAACTGGGTGGCGGTGTTGCACGGCGTGCACGAGTTCGAGCCCGGGCAGACCATCGATGCCGTGCTTGATCCCAACGACGTTTTCGTGTTCGACGCTGGCGACCGCCTGGTCGCAGCGCCCGGTCCCATAGCGTTTTCAAGCGAAGTGCCGAGCGGTTCGCGTGAAGAAAACGCGTCAAAGAAACAAGCTTGAGGGGGATGCGACATGGCCCGCATTGACCTCGTCGATCTCGCGCACTCCTACGGTGGCAATGATGCGCCGCAGGACAGCTTTGCTCTCAAGCCTGTCACGATGACCTGGCGACAGGGCGGCGCCTACGCGCTGCTCGGGCCGTCCGGCTGCGGCAAGACCACGCTGCTCAACGTCATCTCGGGCATCATCACCCCGTCGCGCGGGAAAATCCTGTTCGACGGCGAGGACATCACACCGCTGTCAACCCAGAAGCGCAACATCGCCCAGGTGTTCCAGTTTCCGGTGATCTACGACACAATGACGGTGGGGCAGAATTTGGCGTTCCCTCTGAAGAACCGCGGTGTACCGAAGGCCGAGATCGACAAGCGCGTCGCCGAGATCGGCCGCCTGCTCGACCTCGATCCCTATCTGAACCGCAAGGCGACGCGGCTCACGGCTGACGCCAAGCAGAAGATCTCGCTCGGTCGCGGCCTGGTCCGCTCGGACGTCGCCGCGGTGCTGTTCGACGAGCCGCTCACCGTGATCGACCCCGAGCTGAAATGGCAGCTCCGCTCCAAGCTGAAGGCGCTGCATCGCGAGCTCGACCTGACGATGATCTACGTCACCCACGACCAGACCGAAGCGCTGACCTTCGCCGACACCGTGGTGGTCATGCATGACGGCCGCGTGGTGCAGAGCGGCACGCCGGCCGAGTTGTTCGACAAGCCGGCGCACACCTTCGTCGGCTATTTCATTGGCTCGCCCGGCATGAACATTTTGCCGGCCGAGGTAAGGGGCCGCGAGGCCAGGATCGGCGGTCACGTCATCGCGCTCAATCGCAGCTACGACAGCCTTCCGCCAAGCGCGAAGATCGAGATCGGCGTCCGTCCGGAATTCGTCGAGGCTGTCGCGCCTGCGCCTGGCCTGCTCAGTGCAAAGATCGAACGCGTCGACGACCTCGGGCGCATCCGTTTCGCGCGTGCGAGGCTCGGCGACGCAAAACTCGCGGCCCGCGCGCCGGCCGGCTTCACCAGCCCGGATGGCACGGCCGGCCTGAAATTCGACCCGTCGCACGTCCACGTCTATGCCGACAGCCTTCTGGTGGAGGGAGCCGCCTGATGGACAAGACCGTCAACCAAAAAGCCTGGTTCCTGGTGCTGCCGGTGTTCCTGGTCGTCGCCTTCTCGGCGGTGCTGCCGTTGATGACGGTGGTGAACTATTCGATGCAGGACACCTTCGGCAACAACCAGTTCTTCTGGAACGGTGTCGGCTGGTTCAAGGAATTGCTCGATCCCTCGACCGATCTCGGCGGCCGCTTCCTGGCTTCGCTCGGGCGCAATCTGTTCTTCTCGCTGGTGATCCTCGCGATCGAGGTGCCGCTCGGCATCGTCGTCGCGCTGTCGATGCCGCGACAGGGGTGGACGGTTGCGGCCTGCCTCGTCATCCTGGCGCTGCCGCTGCTGATCCCGTGGAACGTGGTCGGCACGATCTGGCAGATCTTCGGCCGCCCCGACATCGGCCTGCTCGGTTATGTCCTCAATGCCATTGGCATCGATTATAATTACGTCTCCAACGATATCGACGCCTGGGTCACCGTCATCGTGATGGATGTCTGGCACTGGACCAGCCTGGTCGCGCTGCTGTGCTACGCCGGCCTGAAGTCGATCCCCGAAGCCTATTATCAGGCGGCGCAGATCGATGGCGCCTCCCGCTGGGCGGTGTTCAAGGCGATCCAGCTGCCGAAGATGAATCGTGTGCTGCTGATCGCGGTGCTGCTGCGCTTCATGGACAGTTTCATGATCTACACCGAACCGTTCGTGGTGACGGGTGGTGGGCCCGGCAACTCGACGACCTTCGTGTCGATCGAGCTGGTCAAGATCGCGCTCGGCCAGTTCGATCTCGGCAAGGCCGCCGCGCTGTCGCTGGTCTACAACCTCATCATCCTGATCGTCTGCTGGATCTTCTACACCGTCATGACCAATGCCGGCGCCGACCGGAAATCGCATGAAGGAGCCGTGTGATGCATTCGATCCCCGGCCGTCGTCTCATCATGGCGCTGTTTTTGATCTTCCTGCTGTTGCCGATCTACTGGCTCGTCAACATGAGCTTCAAGACCAACGCCGAGATCGTCTCGACGATGACGCTGTGGCCACACGCGCCGACGCTCCAGCACTACAAGCGCATCTTCACCGACGAGAGCTGGTATTCCGGCTATATCAACTCGCTGGAATATGTCGTCCTCAACACCATCATCTCGATCTCGGTGGCGCTGCCGGCAGCCTACGCGTTTTCGCGCTACCGCTTCCTCGGCGACAAGCATCTGTTCTTCTGGCTGCTGTCGAACCGCATGGCGCCGGCCGCGGTCTATGCGCTGCCGTTCTTCAATCTCTATTCGGCGATCGGCCTGTTCGATACGCCCTGGGCGGTCGCGCTGGCGCACTGCATCTTCAACGTCCCGCTGGCGGTGTGGATCCTGGAAGGCTTCGTCTCCGGCGTGCCGCGCGAGATCGACGAGACCGCCTTCCTCGACGGCTATTCCTTCCCGCGCTTCTTCATCAAGATTCTGGCGCCGTTGATTGCGAGCGGCATCGGCGTTGCCGCCTTCTTCTGCTTCATGTTCTCCTGGGTCGAGCTGCTGCTCGCGCGCACGCTGACCTCGGTGCAGGCCAAGCCGATCGCGGCGATCATGACGCGCACGGTGTCGGCCGCGGGCATGGACTGGGGCCTGCTGGCTGCGGCCGGCGTGCTGACGATCATCCCGGGCGCGCTCGTGATCTGGTTCGTTCGGAACTACATCGCGAGCGGTTTCGCGCTCGGTCGGGTTTAGGGAGGCATCAATGGAAGCTATTGCATGGATGGCCTGGACGCCGCCGACGGCGATCTTCTTTGTGGCGCTCGCCTGTACGCTGGCCGTGATGACCTGGCTCGGGGTGGCCTATCCCGAAGCCGAACGCGTCGGCGTGCTGCGCATCCCGACCACGCGGGGCGACCGTCTGTTCATCTCCCTCATCACGGCAGCGGTCATCCACTTGCTGTGGATCGCCTTCGCCGGCACCGACGCCCTCGCCACGCTGCCGATCGGCGAGGACGGAGTTGAAATTTCGCGCCTTTGGATCGCATCAGGAATTTCGCTGGCCACGGCCGTACTCATTTTCCGCACGGTCTAGCCCGCGAAGGAACGGCCAGATCCGGGACCAACCCGGGCCTGTAAAAAGTTTGTCGCTGCAACGGAGGAATAACATGCGGCAGTTTAGGAGAAGGGAACGTCCATTGACCAAGAATAGCTTTCTGACGATGTCCAGCGTCGCCGCCATGGTCGCGGTGTCGTTGGCCGTCTCGGCGCCGGTGCGCGCCGCCGACGACGCCGCGATCCAGAAGTGGATCGCGGAATTCCAGCCCTCGACGCTGTCGAAAGACGAGCAGAAGAAGGAGCTGGAGTGGTTCGCCAAGGCCGCCGAGCCCTTCAAGGGCATGGAGATCAACGTGGTCTCCGAGACCATCACGACCCACGAATACGAGTCGCAGACGCTGGCCAAGGCGTTCTCCGAGCTCACCGGCATCAAGCTCAAGCACGACATCATCCAGGAAGGTGACGTGGTCGAGAAGCTGCAGACCCAGATGCAGTCCGGCAAGAACGTGTACGACGGCTGGATCAACGATTCGGACCTGATCGGCACGCACTTCCGCTACGGCCAGACCATCGCGCTGTCGGATTACATGACCGGCGAGGGCAAGGACGTCACCGATCCCATGCTCGACGTCAACGACTTCATCGGCAAGTCGTTCGGCACGGCGCCGGACGGCAAGCTCTATCAGCTGCCCGACCAGCAGTTCGCGAACCTCTACTGGTTCCGCTACGACTGGTTCACCAACCCCGACTACAAGGCCAAGTTCAAGGCCAAGTACGGCTACGAGCTCGGCGTGCCGGTGAACTGGTCGGCCTATGAAGACATCGCCGAGTTCTTCACCAACGACATAAAGGAGATCAACGGCGTCAAGGTCTACGGCCATATGGACTATGGCAAGAAGGACCCGTCGCTCGGATGGCGTTTCACCGACGCCTGGCTGTCGATGGCCGGTAACGGCGACAAGGGCATCCCGAACGGTCTGCCCGTCGACGAATGGGGCATCCGCATGGAAGGCTGCCGTCCGGTCGGCTCCTCGGTGGAGCGTGGTGGCGACACCAACGGTCCGGCCGCGGTCTACTCGATCACCAAGTACCTCGAGTGGATGAAGAAGTATGCTCCGCCGCAGGCCCAGGGCATGACCTTCTCCGAATCCGGTCCGGTGCCGGCGCAGGGCAATATCGCCCAGCAGATGTTCTGGTACACCGCCTTCACCGCCGACATGGTGAAGCCGGGCATCGCCGTGATGAACGCGGACGGTACGCCGAAATGGCGTATGGCTCCGTCGCCGCACGGTTCGTACTGGAAGGAAGGCATGAAGCTCGGCTACCAGGACGCGGGCTCGGCGACGCTGCTGAAGTCGACTCCCGCTGACCGCCGCAAGGCGGCCTGGCTCTATCTTCAGTTCATCGTCTCCAAGACGGTCAGCTTGAAGAAGAGCCATGTCGGTCTCACGTTCATTCGTGAATCCGACATCTGGGACAAGTCGTTCACCGAGCGTGCGCCGAAGCTCGGCGGCCTGATCGAGTTCTACCGCTCGCCCGCGCGCGTGCAGTGGACCCCGACCGGCAACAACGTGCCCGACTATCCGAAGCTGGCGCAGCTGTGGTGGCAGAATATCGGCGATGCGTCGTCCGGTACGAAGACGCCGCAAGCCGCGATGGACTCCCTTGCCGCCGCCCAGGACTCCGTCATGGAGCGTCTGGAGAAGTCCGGCGTGCAGGGCGCCTGCGGTCCGAAGCTGCACAAGAAGGAGACGGCCGAGTACTGGTTCGCCAAGGCCCAGAAGGACGGCACGATCGCCCCGCAGCGCAAGCTCGCCAACGAGAAGCCGAAGGGCGAGACGGTCGACTACGACACCCTGATCAAGTCGTGGCCGGCACAGCCCCCGAAGCGCGCTTCGCTGCAGTAAGGCACTTCAACATAACGACGAAAGGCCGGGAGCAATCCCGGCCTCTTTCTTTTTATTGTCGTGGATTTTGCTTCCACAACGTCATTGCGAGCGAAGCGAAGCAATCCAGAGTCTTCCCACGGAGGTAGTCTGGATTGCTTCGTCGCTTCGCTCCTCGCAATGACGGAGGGTGGAGCGACGACGACGCCTTACTCAGCCGGCTCAGCCGCCAGCGTCGGGTAATCCGTGTAGCCCTTGGCGCCGCCGCCGTAGAACGTGTTCTTGTCCCAATCGTTCAGCGTCGCGCCCGCCTTCAGGCGCTCGACCAGATCGGGGTTGGAGATGAAAGGCTTGCCGAAGGCGATGAGATCAGCCGCGTTCGCGTCCAGCACCTTGGCGGCGAGATCGAAATCATAGCCGTTGTTGGCGATGTAGGCGCCGGGGAAGCGCTTGCGCACGCCCGCATAGTCGAACGGCGCGATGTCGCGCGGACCGCCGGTGGCGCCCTCGACGACATGGAGATAGACGAGCTTCAGCGCCGCGAGACCATCGACGATATGGTCGTACAGGGCTTGCGGGTTCGAATCCGAGATGTCGTTGGCAGGCGTCACCGGCGAGATGCGGATGCCGGTACGATCGGCTCCGGCCTCCGCCACGACGGCCCTGGAGACTTCCAGCATCAGTCGCGCGCGGTTCTCGATCGAGCCGCCATAGGCGTCAGTACGCTTGTTGGTGCCGTCCTTGGCGAACTGCTCGAGCAGATAGCCGTTGGCGCCGTGGATCTCGACGCCGTCGAAGCCGGCTTCGAGCGCATTCTTCGTGGCGCGCTTGAAATCGTCGATGATCCCTGGAATTTCGGAGAGTTCGAGCGCACGGGGCTCAGAGACGTCAGCGAAGCCGCCGTTGACGAAGGTCTTGCCCTTGGCGCGGATCGCGCTCGGTGCCACCGGGGCTGCGCCATTGGCCTGAAGGTCGACATGCGAAATGCGGCCGACATGCCAGAGCTGGATGAAGATCTTGCCGCCCCGCTGGTGCACCTGATCGGTGACCTTGCGCCAGCCGGCAACCTGCTCCTTGGAATAGATGCCGGGGGTGTCCTGGTAGCCTTGGCCCTGCTGCGAGACCTGGCTCGCTTCGGTGATCAGAAGCCCCGCAGAAGCACGCTGGGCGTAATAGTCGGCGGCGAGCGCGCCCGGTACGAAGGTGCCGGGAAAGGCGCGGTTGCGCGTCAGCGGCGCCATCACGAAACGGTTCGCCAGCGTGATCGGGCCGAGCTTGTAGGTCTCAAACAATTTGGTCGAACGGCTCATGAGAATGCTTCCAGGCGGTGAGAGATCCGGAACACTTGTGCATCGCGGCAATCAGCGCAAGGGAGGAGCCATACGGAAACTGCAGGCGAGATGCGCAGCGGGGCTACGCAGCATAAAGCATGTGCAATTTCAGCCGCGGCAGCAGATTCGATCTCCCGCCGCGGCCGCCTGAATCATCGGGTATTAGTTCGCGCCGAGGAAATCGCGTTTGCCGACCTCGACGCCGGCGTGGCGCAGAAGGCCGTGGGCGGTGGCGGCGTGGAAATAGAAGTTGGGCAGCGAGAACGCGCTGAGGAATTGCTGGCCCTTCATGGTGATGGATTTGTCGGGACCGGCCGGGAAGGTGACGTCCTTGGTGTCGGCGCCCTCGAACTGCTCGGGCTTGAACGATTTCACATAGTCGATGGTCTTGGCGAGCCGCTGCTTCAATTCGGCAAAGCTAGTCTCGGTGTCTGCTGTGGAGGGCACTTCGCTATGGGTCAGCCGGGCGCAGCCTTTGGCTGCAAAATCGCTGACCAGCTGGATCTGCTTCGAGAGCGGCAGCATGTCCGGAAACAGGCGGGAGCCCAGCAGGACGGCGGGATCGACCTTCTTGGCCGCGCAATGCGCCTCGGCTTTCGTGAGCAGGCCGGTCAGGCTGTTCAGCATTTGCAAATAGGCGGGAACGACGGCGTCGTGGAAGGACATGTGATGCTCGCTATTGTGGTGGGAAATCTCAGGAGAAACCTGAGCCACTCACATGGGAACCTCATGGAAAAATACAATCGCGGGAGCGGCTTGTGCAGTGCGAAAATTCTACCGAGCGGGCTTGTGGTGCTATCGGCGCCCCCGCTGTCATCGTCCGGCTTGACCGGACGATCCAGTACTCCGAGGCAGCTGTGATTGAATCGATAGGCCGCGGCGTACTGGATGCCCCGCTTTCGCGGGGCATCCAGCGATTCTAGTGCTTAGCGGATCGTCCCCGCCGGCTGCGCCTGTGCCGTGCCACCGCGCATTCGGGCCAAAAGCTCGGCGGTCGGCCAGGAATCCGCGGGCAGACCGTATTTGACCTGCATAGCCTTCACCGCGGCGCGGCTCTGCTGGCCCAGCACGCCGTCGACCTTGCCGACATTGAAGCCGGCCTGGACCAGAAGCTGCTGCAATTGCTTGAGCTCGTTGAACGGCAGCTGCGCGACCGGTGTGGACGGCTTTCGCATCGGAGCCGCGCCCGCGATGCGGGTGGCGAGATAGCCTGCGGTGGTCGAATAGATCAGCGAGTTATTCCACTCGGTGTAGGCCGCGAAATTCGGGTACGCCATGAAGGCTGGCCCGAAGCGCCCCATCGGCAGCAGCACGGAGGCCGCAAGATTGTCGTTCGGCAGCGGCCTGCCGTCGGGATAGGTCACGCCGAGCTGCGCCCATTTCGAGCGCGGCAGCTGCACCGTGAGGTCGGTCTGATCCCACGGCAGGTTTTGCGGCACCTTGATCTCTTCCAGCCACGGCTCGCCGCGCCGCCACTTCAATCCGTTGGCGATGTAGTTCGCGGTCGAGCCGATCACGTCGTCCTCGCTGCGGAGGAGATCGCGTCGTCCGTCGCCGTCATAGTCGACGGCATAGTTGACGTAATGCACGGGCAGGAACTGGGTCTGTCCGAGCTCGCCGGCCCAGGAGCCGACCATCTCGTCAGGATGCAAATCGCCGCGGTCGATGATCTTCAGCGCGGCAATGGTCTCGTTCACGAACATCTCCGAGCGGCGGCAATCATAGGCCAGCGACACCAGCGATTTCAGCGTCGGCAGATTGCCCATGTTGACGCCGAAATCGCTCTCCAGTCCCCAGAACGCTGCGATCACCGCCGGCGGCACGCCGTATTCCTTTTCCGCGCGCGCGAATGCGGCCGCATGTTGCTTGATGTGCTGCTGGCCGTTCTGCATGCGATAGGGCGCGGCCATGCGGCCGGCAAATTCGGTGAAGAGCTGGCCGAACACGCGCTGGCCGCGATCGCGATTGACGATGCCCTGGTCGTAGACGAGGTAAGGCGCGGCCGCCGCGATCGTCCGCTGCGACACGCCGGCGGCAACGGCCTGTTGTTTCACGTCGGCCAGAAACCGATCGAAGTTCGCGCCGTTATGGCACGCCGCCGCGCGCGGCGACGGCGCGGTCGCCCTGGGGGCTGCTGGTTTTGCGGGCGCTGGCGCGAACTGGGCGGAGGCGGTTGCAGACAGCGCGACAAGAGTGACGGCCGCGATCGCAAATCGGGTCTGGAGCATGAGGTTTCCGGGGGGAGGGCGCGTGGGGAATCTTGCCAAAGCTTAAGGGAATTGAGCGACTCAAACCATCCTTTCGTCATGGCCGGGCTTGTCCCGGCCATTCACGCTTTCGGCCTTGCGCCGGAGGGAGAACGTGGATGCCCGGGACAAGCCCGGGCATGACGGAAAAGCAATGTTGGTCAATAGCCGCGGCTCCGCGACGCACCTTGAAACCTTGCACGCGGACGGGGGGCATCCCTACCTCATGCTTGCCGGCCTGCAACGCCTCCAGCGGCCACGGCCGGCCTCGGGAGACGGCCATGAACTATCTTCGTACCGCAATGCTGCTTGCAGGCCTCACCGCCCTGTTCATGGGCATCGGCTATCTGATCGGCGGTGCCGGCGGCGCCATGATTGCGCTCGTCATTGCCGCGGCGACCAATCTCTTCACCTACTGGAACTCCGACCGCATGGTGCTGTCCATGTATGGCGCCCATGAGGTCGACCGCAGCAGCGCACCGGAGCTGGTCGGGCTCGTCGCCGAGCTGGCGGGCCGGGCCGGCTTGCCGATGCCGCGCGTGTTCCTGATGGACGAGCCGCAGCCCAACGCGTTTGCCACCGGGCGCAATCCCGAGAATGCCGCGGTTGCGGTCACCACCGGGTTGATGCGCCAGCTCAGCCGCGAGGAGCTCGCCGGCGTGATCGCGCACGAGCTCGCTCATATCAAGCACCACGACACGCTGCTGATGACTGTGACCGCGACCATTGCAGGCGCGATCTCGATGCTGGCGCAGTTCGGCATGTTCTTCGGAGGCAACCGCGACAACAATGGTCCGGGTATCGTCGGCTCGATCCTGATGATGATCCTCGCCCCGATCGGCGCCATGCTGGTGCAGATGGCGATCAGTCGTACGCGCGAATACGCCGCGGACAATCTCGGCGCACGCATCGCGGGTCAGCCGATGTGGCTGGCATCGGCGCTGGTGAAGATCGAAGGCGCTGCGCATCAGGTCCCGAATGTCGAGGCGGAGCGAAATCCCGCCACCGCGCACATGTTCATCATCAATCCGCTGTCGGGCCACGGCGTCGACAATCTGTTCGCCACCCATCCTTCGACGCAGAATCGCATCGCGGCACTTCAGCAGCTCGCAGCCGAGCTCGGTGCGCAGGCCTCGCCGTCGGTCGGCGCCAATGAGAACTATCCGCCGCGGAGCCCATGGGGCCGCTCTTCTTCACGCGGCCCTTGGGGCTGACGCGGAAGCAGCGCGAATTTGCTCGCTTTGTGACCTGTCGCACACAGGGCGGTCCCGGCCGGTGTTAACACCCTGCCGTGACAGTTCCTGCGAAAGGGGATGCGTGGCCGGCCCTCTGCCTGCCACCCTCGAAGATGACCAAAGCTGCAGTACCATTGTTGATTGCCCTGGGCATGCTGATTGGCCTGTCCACGCACACCGTCGTCAATTGCGGGGACGAGGACGAGCCCGACATCTGCTCGGCGGTGATCGGCTTCTCGCCGCTGCGCGGCTCGCTGATCGCTTTCGCCTATGAGGGGCGTGGACGGATCGCGTTGCGCCACGGCGACTGGCGGCGGGCGATCGCGGATTTCGACGAGGCTATCCATCTCAACCCCAACCGCGCCTCGCTCTATCGCGATCGGGCGCTGGCGCGCCGGCAGAACGGCGACCTCGAACTTGCCATCGAGGATTACGACGAGGCGATCGCGCATGACCCCAGGCATGCCGCGCCCTATCACCAGCGCGGTCTCGCGCTCGCGGCCGCCGGCGATCTCGATCGCGCGATCCTGAGCTACAACACCGCGGTCCGCCTCGACCCCTCGGATGCGCAGCCTCGGCTCGACCGCGGCCTCGCCTTCCTCGCCCGGGGCCAGGCGAATGAGGCGCGCGCCGATTTCGAGGCCGCGCTGGCGCTGCCCGCCGGCAAGGACGTCCGCACCCGCGACGCGGCACGCGCAAAGCTCGCCGAACTGGCGAGCGCCGAGCCGACCCGGCTCGTCGCTCCAGGAAAGTGAGCGTCTACTTCGCCTTCTTGGCTTTGGCCTTCTTCGCTTTCTTGGCCGGCTTTTCCTTGGGCGCCTTCTTCTCCACCTTCACGGCGACAGGCGTGCTGGCGGCGATCCGCATCGACCGTGCGTAGCTGTCGGCGACGTTGTCGGCGGACATCTGCAGGCGCTTGGCGGCGGCAATGGCCTGCTCCATGGTGGCCTTGGCCATCATCTTGAAGCGGTCGCCGGTCTCCTTGCCCTTGGCCTTGGCCGCAAGGCCGTTGAATCGGTCCCGCCGCTCCTTGGCGCGGGTCATCAGGCCCGTATGCAGCTGTCTGGCCAGTTGCCGGATCACGACATCCAGGTCGGCTTCCGCCATGTTGTTCTATCCTCTTCGAAAACGGTATCGATGCGGGCGGGACTATGCAGATCGGGCCCCACCTTGGCAATTCCCGGCCACGCGTCATCCGCAGCTTCTGTTGACCAAAACAAAAAAGCCGCGCTGCGCGCGCGGCTCTCTGGCTGGGTTTGGCGCTCTCTGCCTTACTTCAGCGAAGCGACCGGCCCACTTGGTGCTGCCGGATCGGGGTCGAAGCCGAACACGCCGACCAGATATTTATAATAGTCCGGCAACTTCTCCTTGAGCGCCTCGCGCGACTTCGGGTCGTGGAATTCGCTCTTCCCGGCCAGGAAGATGCTGGCGGTTACCGCGAAGAACTCCATGTGATTCTTCAGCGCGTAGGATTCCTTGGGCAGGAGATCCTTGGACTTGGCGTAGGCGTAATAGCCGATCACGCCCTTGTTGGCGTAGCCGTCCGGCAACAGCCGCGCGTGGTAGGCGTGCAGCAGCTCGTGCAGCAGCACGGCTTCCTTTTCGTAACGCATCATGTCCGGCCGCAGCATGATCACGCCAAGGCCGGAATCGACCGCGAGGTCGACGGCGTTCGGATTGCTCCAGCGCTGCTTGTTGGGGTCCCAGACCGTCAGTGTGCGGGGAGCGGTGCGCTGGATGTCAGGCGTGACCCGGCCGTAGCAGGCAGTCGCGGCGCCTTCGTCGAGGCAGGCGAGCTCGCTGGCGATGATCGGGACGGTGCGGAAGAAGCGCAGCACGCGCGGCGAGAGGCCGGCGGCCTCGACCACATCGATCTGGCTCTTCACATTGTCGGTGAGCTTGTCGACATCCTTGCGGTCCGAATTCTCCGACAGGTCGAACATGTAGCCGCGGTAGCTCTGGAAGCCCGGCGGTAGCGCCTGCGCTGCGCCGGCGGACGCATCCAGCGGTCCGGCATGGGACGGATCGGCAAAGAGCGCGCCGACAATGGTCGCGGTCAGCAGCAACGCAATGCGCATGATGAACCCCCTGATGTCACTTCACGCGGCAGAACAAGCCGCCGTTGTTTGCGAAAAGTGAGTGGGGCGAGACTAAGGCAGCGATGTTGAGGCGTGCTTAATCGATGGTTGCAGATCGCGGAAGGGAATTAGTGCCGGATTAACCAAGCGTGGATTGCCCGCGCGCTTCGGCGTAGCATGCGATCCGGGCACCAAGCCCCACACCAGATAGCCGGAAGGGAGGATGCCATGTATGCCGCCATCCGTCAGGCCAAGGCGAAAAGCGGGAGCGCCGAAGAGCTGGCGCGCCGTATCAAGGAAGGCGCTGTTCCGATCATCAGCGACGTCGACGGCTTCCGCGCCTATTACGTCGTCTATGCCGGCGACGACACGGTCACGGCGATATCGATCTTCGACAAGTTCGAGCAGGCGGAGGAGGCGAACAGGCGTGCGATCGCCTGGATCGAGAAGGATCTGGGCTCGCTGCTTGCCGGCGACGCCCGCGCCGCCGCGGGTCCGGTGATCGTGCATACGCTGGCGTAAGTCCTTCGTCATTGCGAGGAGCGAAGCGACGAAGCAATCCAGGCTGTCACTGCGGAGACAGTCTGGATTGCTTTGCTTCGCTCGCAATGACGAGGAGGTAGATGTGCCCCTTCACAACTCCCGCGCATTCGAGAACGCAAAACTCGACACCCGCCGCGTCGTTTCGTCCAGGATCAGCGTGCGCGTGATCGGCGGCTCGGCGCGCTGGGCGCAGTTTTCGCGCTCGCAGAGGCGGCAGTTGACGCCGATCGGCGTGCCCTCCGTTTTCTCCAGATCGATGCCGGCAGCGTAGACGAGGCGCGCGGCGTGACGGATTTCGCAGCCGAGGCCGATGGCGAAGCGCGGCTGCGGCAGCGGGTGCGGCGCGACGGGGCGGCGCACCATTTGTGCGATCGAGAAATAGCGCGTGCCGTCGGGCAGCTCGATCACCTGCTTCAGCAGGCGGTCAGGCGTGTCGAAGGTCGAGTGCACGTTCCACAACGGACAAGTGCCGCCGAATTTCGAGAACGGGAATGTGCCCGATGAAAATCGCTTCGAGACGTTGCCGGCATTGTCGACACGAAGCAGGAAGAACGGGATGCCGCGCGCGTTCGGCCGCTGCAGGGTGGTGAGCCGATGGCAGACCTGCTCGAAGCCGGAATTGAAGCGCTGTGCCAGCAGATGGATGTCGTAGTTCAATGCTTCGGCGGCAGCCAGGAAAGCCGGGTAGGGCATCATCACGGCGGCCGCAAAGTAGTTGCCGAGCGTGATCCGGAACAGGCGGCGCGGTGTGTCGTCGAGCGGGCCGGCGCGGCCGATGATGGTCTCCAGATGCTGCGCGCATTCAACCAGGCCAAGCTGAAAGGCGAGCTGGAACGCGCGGCCGGGCGGGTCGACCAGTTCGGAGATCAGGAGCTGTCGGCGGTGGCGGTCGAAGCGCCTCAGCGTCTCGCGCATCACGTCCACCGGCATGATGCGGGTCTGGATCGAATGCTTTTCGCGCAGCCGCGCCGCGAGCGCCGCATAAAGCTCTTCGGCCGGCACGTTCAGCTCGTCGCGCAAAGTCTCCGCGGCCTGCTCGAGTTCCGGAAAGTAGTTGCGGTTGGCCTCGATCAGCTCGCGGACGCGCTCGACCGGATTGGCCTCATAGCGGGTGCCGACGTCGCGGTCGGCCATTTGTGCCGCGGCCAGCGTCTCGCCCTGGCGGGCCTCGGTATAGGCGGCATAGAGCCGTTGCAGCGCATGGGTGACGCCCGGGCAGAGCTCGGCGAGGTCGCGCAGTTCCTGCTTGGGAACGTCGATCTGGCGGAACAGCGGGTCGGAGAAAATCTCGTTGAGTTCGGCGAAGAAGCGGTCCTCGTCGGCGGTCGCGAGGTCGCGCAGGTCGAGGTCGTAGGTTTCGGCCAGCCGCAGCAGGATCTGGGCGGTCACCGGACGCTGATTACGCTCGATCAGATTGACATAGCTCGGCGAGATCCCGAGCCCCTCGGCGATCTGGGTCTGCGACAGCCCCAATTGCTGCCGGATCCGCCGGAAGCGCGGGCCGACGAAGAGCTTCTTGCTGGAACCGGCGGGCATTCTCAGGTCTCCGGAGGCATCAAGGGCAGGCTTGCTGACCAATTTTATTTACAAGATTTACAAAGTGACATTTATTACAAGTACCGATGTTACATGACATCACCATTCAAATACAAGCCCACTATACGAGCTGAGCTTTCTCGCGTTTAGCTTCTGACACGCATCTCGCAAATGCATTGTCAAGAATGTCGATGGCTGGTGGCCATCGTCAGCGAAAGGATCAGGCACATGAATTACCAGCCCCGCGGCATCAGCACCCTCCAGGCCCCCGCCTCGTATCAGAGCGAGGTCGAGGCGGCCCGGTCGCTCCTGGAGACCCAGCCGACCTGGAACGGGGTGTCGGCCGAGGCCGTCGCCCGCATGCGCCTGCAGAATCGCTTCAAGACCGGCCTGGATATCGCCCGCTACACCGCGGCGCTGATGCGAGCCGACATGGCCGCCTATGACGGCGATCCCACCAAGTACACGCAGTCGCTGGGCTGCTGGCACGGCTTCATCGCCCAGCAGAAGCTGATCTCGGTCAAGAAGCACTTCGGCAAGACCGATCGCACCTATTTGTACCTGTCCGGCTGGATGATCGCGGCGCTGCGCTCCGAGTTCGGCCCGCTGCCCGACCAGTCGATGCACGAGAAGACCTCGGTGCCGGCGCTGATCGAAGAACTCTACACCTTCCTGCGTCAGGCCGACTCACGCGAGCTGAACGATATCTTCCGCAACCTCGATAAGGCCCGCAAGGAAGGCGACAAGGTCAGAGAGAAGGAGTTGATCGAGAAGATCGACAACTTCCAGACCCATGTCGTGCCCGTCATCGCCGACATCGACGCCGGCTTCGGCAATGCGGAGGCGACCTATCTGCTCGCCAAGAAGATGATCGAGGCGGGTGCCTGCGCGCTCCAGATCGAGAACCAGGTCTCGGACGAGAAGCAGTGCGGCCACCAGGACGGCAAGGTCACGGTGCCGCACGAGGTGTTCCTCGCCAAGATCCGGGCCTGCCGCCACGCGTTCCTCGAACTCGGCGTCGAAGACGGCATCGTCGTGACCCGTACCGACTCGCTCGGTGCCGGCCTGACCCAGCAGATTGCGGTCAGCCACAAGCCCGGTGACCTCGGCGACCAGTACAACAGCTTCCTGGATTGCGAGGAAGTGACGGCGGAGAACGCCCGCAATGGCGACGTCATCATCAACCGCAACGGCAAGATGATGCGTCCGAAGCGGCTGCCCTCCAATCTCTATCAGTTCCGCCCGGGCACCGGCGAAGACCGCTGCGTGCTGGACTGCATCACCTCGCTGCAGAACGGCGCCGACCTGCTCTGGATCGAGACCGAGAAGCCGCATATCGAGCAGATCGCCAAGATGGTCGACCGGATCCGCAAGGTGGTTCCGAACGCGAAGCTGGCCTACAACAACTCGCCCTCGTTCAACTGGACCCTCAACTTCCGTTGGCAGGTCTACGATGCGATGAAGGAAGCCGGCCAAGACGTCAGCAAGTACAATCGTGCCGAGCTGATGAAGGTGGAATACGACGATACGCCGCTGGCAAAGGAAGCCGACGAGCGCATCCGCACCTTCCAGGCGGATTCGGCTAAGCGTGCCGGCATCTTCCACCACCTGATCACGTTGCCGACCTACCACACGGCGGCGCTCTCGACCGACAATCTGGCGAAGGAATATTTCGGCGACCAGGGCATGCTCGGCTATGTCAAGAACGTCCAGCGCGCCGAGATCCGTCAGGGTATCGCCTGCGCCAAGCATCAGAACATGGCCGGCTCCGACATCGGCGACGACCACAAGGAATACTTCGCCGGCGAGGCTGCCCTGAAGGCGGGCGGCGCCCACAACACGATGAACCAGTTCGGCTAACGCATCACGCTAATCGACAGGAGACTGACAATGACCAACAGCAATTTCTGGGTGATCGGCGGCGAGTTCGGCTCGATGAACTTCCACAAGCTGGTGGAAGGCTCGGCCCAGGTGCAGGGTCCGTTCAAGACCCGCAAGGAGGCCGAGGACGCCTGGCGCTCGGTCTCGGAAGAGAACCGCCACAAGGCGGGCGTCCGCTTCTCGATCGTGGAAGAGCCGTCGCGGGTCTCGGCGTGAGAATCTGAACTAACATGCCAATCTGAATAAGAAGACGTCCAAGGACGGAGGGTCCCATCCGGCGCAAGCCGGGTGGGACCGTCTGTTTTTGGCACAGGTGAATAGCCTGTGGGCTCCGTAAGTAACTGGAATTGTAGGGCCTTTGCGGACACATTGGTTGCTGATAGGTTAATCCGGCCAAGTGAGGACGAGGCCGCCAATGTCAGAGCCCGAGACCAGCGGGATCCATCCCAGCCAGCCGCGCCCGGTGCGGCTGCGCGATGCACTGTTGCGGGCGCGGATCGAGGCTGCCGACCGGACCGGCGTCGTCGTCGATTTGCGCGATGCCGAGGTGGCACGGCTCGAGATCCTCAACGATTCGCTCGATCCCCTGTTCGCGCAGGTGCCTGACAAGATCGACCTGTTCGACCGCGGTATCAGCCAGGGCGATACGCCCAGGCTCTGGATCGACGTCGTCGCGCACATCGTGATGGGGCGCGACAAGCGGATGTACCGCTTCGTGCAGGACACCCGCTTCGGCCGCATCGTGCTCGCCGAATCGCACGACACCGCTGTCATCGTCGAGGCCGTGACCGATTACGTCGCGCGCCGCATGATCGAGCGCGAGCATGCGATGGTGGTCCCGCCCGAGCCGAAGCCCGAGGTAGCGCAGCCGCGGCGCCGCTCGCGCGTCTGGCCATTCGTGTTCGGATTTGTGCTCGGCGCCGCCGCGCTGTTCGGGCTTGCCGTACTCGCGGCCCTGCGGAGCTGGTGACTCACCCTCCGCCGTCATTCCGGGGCGCGCGAAGCGCGAGCCCGGAATCCATTAATCAGCACGTATTGCGGCCCGATGGATTCCGGGTTCATGCTTCGCATGCCCCGGAATGACAGCGGTCTAAATCAACTTCACATGCTTGATCTGCCCGATCTGAAATCCAGCTCCCAGGCTCCGCACCGTCTGCTCGCAACGCCAGCCGGTGTTGTCCTTCTCGATCGTGAACAGATTGTAGGCCGCAGCCGGGGTGCGCCCGTGCGCGAGCGCGGAGGCCGATGGCACGCCGATTGCGGGAATGTTGCCGTTGGGGCCTTCGAACCACATCGTCGAATGAATGTGGTCGTGCCCGTGCAGGATCAGCTCGACGCCGTGGCGTTTCAAGAGCGTCAGCAGCTCGGCCGAGTCGATCATCCGCTTGTGGCGCGCGCCGGACTTCAGTGGATGATGCACCAGCAGCACGCGAAAGACGTCCTCGGCTGCGAACCGCTCGAGCATCTCTTCGAGCGACGCGAGCTGATCGCGTCCGAGCGCGCCTGTCGCCATCAACGGCAAGGTGGGCACCGCCGTGGACAGGCTGATCAGCGCGAGCGGCCCGCGCCGGCGCAGGCTCGGAAAGCCGATACGGCCATCGTCACCCGCAAGATAGGGCGCGAACGTTTCGCCGAAGCGATGAAGAGTGGCGCGGACATAAGCGTCGTGATTGCCGGGAATCGTGGTGACGCGGTCGGGCGGACCGAGGCCGTCGAGCCAGGCGCGCGCCGGCGCGAATTCCGCCTCCAGCGCCAGATTGACGAGATCGCCTGTGACCGCGATGTGGTCGGGACTTTGCGCCTTCACGTCGGCGACGAGTGCGTCGAGCACCTCGCGGCGCTGGTACTTGTGACGGTTGCGTGTCCAGTTGACGTAGCCGAGCGCGCGCTTGCCGGCGAGCTCGATCAGCCGCGGCTTCGGCAGCGGCGGCAGATGCGGGTCCGACAGATGGGCGAGCGTGAAGGGGGCCATTGGGGCGATTGCCTCGCTATTCGCCCGCTGTAATGGCAAGGTCGCAGGCCAGGTGCAAGCGGGGATCAAGGGGGCCCGATGGCGGAACGTCTGAACAGCGTCCGACGCAGATTCGAGCCGCTGCTGCGGCGAATCTTCCACGCCTATTTCCTGCTGGTCCGCGGCATGACGCTCGGCGTCCGCGCCGTGGTGCTGGATGCCGACACCAGGGTGTTCCTGGTCAGGCACAGCTACGTCACGGGCTGGTATCTGCCCGGCGGCGGCGTCGATCTCGGCGAGACCATGGAGCAGGCGATGCGCCGCGAGCTCAAGGAGGAGGGCGATATCGATCTCACTGGCGATGCCGTGCTGCACGGCATCTTCCTCAACAGCCACGTCTCGCGCCGCGACCACGTCGCGGTCTACGTCGTCAGGCAGTTCAAGCAGGATCGCCTGCCCGCGCCCAACCACGAGATCGCCGAGTGCGGGTTCTTCGCGGTCACCGCGCTGCCCGAGGGGACCACGCCCGGCACGCGGTTGCGGATCGCGGAAGTCCTGCACGACAGGCCGCGGATTGCGACGTGGCGATGATGGCTGCCTGTGCTAGTAAATCGCCGCACCTGCGGTGTCGGCGCATGGACGAGGGATGAAGATTGTCTGAATCGACGAGGTCATGGCCATTTCGGGTCGCCGTGCTGGTGCCCTGCTACAATGAGGAAGCCGCCGTCGCGACGATCGTCGCTGATTTCCGCAAGGCCCTGCCTGCGGCCGAGGTCTACGTGTACGACAACAATTCGACCGATCGCACCGCGGCGGTCGCGCGCGAGGCGGGAGCGATCGTGCGCAGCGAACGGCGCCAGGGCAAAGGTCACGTCGTGCGCCGCATGTTCGCGGACATCGAGGCCGACATCTACGTGCTCGTCGATGGCGATGCGACCTACGACGCGCCGAGCGCGTCGCGCATGATCGACGAGCTCCTCGACGACCATCTGGATATGGTTGTCGGTCTGCGTGTCGATCAATCGCAAGCGGCCTACCGGCGCTGTCATCGCATCGGCAACCGGCTGTTCACCGGTTTCCTGGCATCGACCTTCGGCCACGCCTTCAAGGACAGCCTGTCCGGCTACCGCGTGTTCTCGCGCCGCTTCGTCAAATCCTTCCCGGTCCTGTCCGGTGGCTTCGAGATCGAGACCGAGTTCGCGGTCTATGCGCTGGAATTGTCGCTGCCGGTCGCCGAGGTCGAGACGCCCTATTACGCGCGCCCGGAAGGCTCCTTCTCCAAGCTCGACACCTGGCAGGACGGGTTGCGCATCTTCAACACGATGCTGAAGCTCAACCGGTCGGAGCGGCCGCTGCGCTTCTTTTCGGCGATCGGCATCGTGCTCGCGCTGCTGTCGATCGCTTTCGGGCTGCCCGTCGTGATCACCTTCCTCGAAACCGGCCTCGTCCCGCGCCTGCCCACCGCCGTGCTCTCCATGGGTCTGATGATCATGGCGCTGCTTTCGGCTTCGTCGGGGCTCGTGCTCGACACCGTGACGCGCGGGCGGCGGGAAATAAAGATGCTCGCCTACCTGTCCCAACCGCCGCTCGGGCGGACCTGAAATTGCCTCCCGGGGCCGGGCGCAATCGTATGGACCGCTGCCCTCCAAGGTGATATCCCGCCGACGCGATGAACGATCTCTCCCTCACCATCCGGTCGGAAGCCGCCGGCGATGCTCAGGCGATCGAGCGGCTGCACGAACGCACCTTCGGACCCGGCCGCTTCGTGCTCAGCGCGTACCGAATCCGCGAGCATGTGGATCATGTGCTCGATCTATCCTTCACCGCCCGCGTCGGTACGTTGCTGGTCGGATCCGTACGGCAATTGCCGATTTGCGTCGGCGACACGCCGGCACTGCTGCTCGGGCCCCTGACGGTCGAGCCTCCGTTCCGCAGCCGCGGCGTCGGCCGGCTGCTGCTCGAGCGCGCACTGACGGATGCGAAGGCGCAGGGCCATCGCCTGGTGCTGCTGGTCGGCGACGAGCCCTATTACAGCCGCGTCGGCTTCAAGCAGGTCCCCAAGGGACGCGTCACCATGCCGGGCCCGGTCGATTACAGCCGGCTCCTCGTCATCGAGCTGGTCGAGGGCGCGTTCGAAGGCGTATCGGGACCGGTCGGTCCGGACTGGAGCAAGACGCGCACCTGACGCCATCGCTTCGAAGCTCACATGAAGGTAGAGCAGTGCCGGTCGATCAGCAATATTACCGGGAAGTGGCGTCCGGGAGCACGGCGGAAAAGCTGCTGATCGCCGCGCGCGACCGCATCTACCAGGATTTCATCGCCCGCATGCAGCCGTCTGCCTTGGACGAGATCCTGGATGTCGGCGTATCCGACGTGATCAACGACGGCGCGAACGTGCTGGAGCGAAGCTACCCGCATCAGCACAAGATCACGGCGTGCGGGCTCGGCGAAGGAATCGGGTTCAAGGCGGCTTTTCCGCTTTGCCGTTACGTGCAGATCGAACCGAATACACGGCTGCCGTTCAACGACAATGCGTTCGATGTCGCGACGTCCAATGCCGTGCTCGAGCATGCCGGTAGCCATGAAAATCAGGTGCTCCTGGTCGAGGAGCTTTGCCGCGTCGCGCGGCGGGTGTTCATCACCGTGCCCAACAGGTTCTTTCCGGTCGAGCACCACACCGCCATCCCGCTGGCGCATTATCTCGACGGCACCTTCAGGATCGCCTGCAGGATCGCCGGCAAGTCGGAATGGACCGACGAGCAGAACCTGATCCTGATGACGCGAAAACGGCTGCTGGGGCTCGCCGCCAAGTCCTCCACCCCTAAGTCCGCGGCCGTGGGCTACACCGGTTTGTCGCTCGGCCCGCTATCGTCCAATCTCTATCTTGCATTCCGCTAAAGCAGCGCCGCCTCCGTCGCATCATGATCCCCGATGAAGAAGATCCACACCAGCAAAGCCGTCTTCGCCGTGTTGTTTCTCGCGGTGCTGATCGGCCATTTCTGGACCATGATGCGATGGAATGAGGCGCGCGGCGTCTATGACGACATCTGCTACCTCAGGCAGGCGCATCTGTTCCAGAGGTTCGGGCTGGTGGAGGGCTTCGACACCAACCTCGGCCGCGACGACGATGGCTATCAGAAAGCGAAGCTGAAGGAGATCGGCTACCCGGACTGGAACGATACGACCGCGGCGCCCTGTCACAATCTGATGCCGGCCACGGGGAAGGTCGTCATTCAATATCCGCCGGGTGTCGGCCTCGTGTTGGCGCTGTTTCCGCCAGGTCACCAGGTCGTGCCCATGTACATGCTGGCGACCATTGTCGTGCTCGGCTTTGCGCTGTTTGCGCTTTCTCTCGCGCGCAGCATGCGGTCGGTCCTGATGGCCGGGACGTTCGGCTGCCTTGCGATCTACCTGATGGTCAATCCGGTCAAGGCGAGCTATTCGATGGCCCCGACCGTCGTCGTGTGCGCGCTCGCGGGATGTCTCACGGCGCGATGGCTGGCGGGCCCGCGATCTCAACCGAGGATCTGGCCGCTGGCGCCGATCGGCTTCCTGCTCGGACTGACCGTCGATTTCCGGTTGGCCAATCTCTTCCTGGCGTCCGGCTATGGCCTGTTTCTCCTCGTCGCGTTCCTTGCGGAACGGACGTTGTCCCGGTTCTTGCAGGGGCTCGTGTTCGGCCTCGCGTTGCTGGCCGGCGTGATCCCGACCATCGTCTCTTACGCCGTCAACGCCGGCAGTCCGTTCGCGTCGACCTACGGCAACAACCCCGATGTCAGGCCGCTGGATTTTTCGTTCGCGGTGGTCCGGGACTATCTCGCCGACCCGCTCCAGACCTTGCTGATCGTCATCGGAATTGCAGGCTCGATCTGGCTGTTGCGGCAGGCGAACGGCATTCGCCGTGTCGCGCTGCTCACGTTGGCTAATCTGGCGCTCAACCTCGCCTTCTTCTTCACCTATCCGATCGCGACGCCATACTACACGATCCCCATTTCTCTCCTGACATTGTGGACCCTGCTATTTGCCGTGCTGTTTCGGGAGGTGGCCGAGGCCGCCCCCGAAGTGGCCGCCTCAGCCAGAGCGCGATGAAGTCCGGCTAGCTATCTCGCTTTCAGAACTTGAAGTTCGCAAACGCCCGCACGCCGATGCCGGGCATCAACACCTCGTCCTTGGTGTAGGACACCGAGTTACGGATGTTTTCGTTCAACAGATTGTTGCCGACGAGGCCGAGCAGCATCTCGCGCGCGCCGAATGCATTCGGGTTGAGCTTGGTCTTGTAGCTCACCTCGGCTTTCAACAAATTGTAGCCCGCCGTCGGCGTCTCCGCGATCACGGCGACGTTGTTCTGCGCGAAGGCGTGCAACAGGTTGATGCGGGCAAGCCAGTTGTCGTCGCGCCAGAACACGCCGCCGCCCAGCCGCACCGGCGGAATGCGCGGCACGTTGGTGCCGTCGCTGAAGGTGGCGCGGACCACGTCGAACTGGTTCTCGATGCCCCAGATGCCGCCCTGGAATGCGCCGATGTCGAGCTGCGACTGGAATTCGCCGCCGCGGAAGTTGGCGTCCCGCTGCGAATAGACCGCCTGGTTCACCTCGGCGCCGGGCGCGCCGCACGAGGCAAAGTCCTCGTCGCACATCACGCCAGTGAGACGGCGATAGATGAAGTTGTTGAAGTGCGTGTAGTAGACGGTCGCCTCGAACCGGAACGGCCCCGTCGCCTTGCGCAGGCCGACTTCGACGGACTTCGCGGTCTCGATGCCGAGGTTGGGGTTGCCGATGTCGAAGGTCGCGGTTGCATCATGCGCGCCGCGCGAGAACAGCTCCGCCGCCTTCGGCGCGCGCTCGACATATTGCGCGGTGATGCTGCCGACCAAGCCGCCCGGCAGATCCTGCAACAGGCCGATGCTGCCGCTCTTCGGCGTGAAGGACGGATTGCGCGAGATCGCCGCCTGCGGCGTGCCGTCGGGCAGGAAGTCCGCGGGAAAATCCGGTGTCGTGCCGTGCAGCTCGACATGCTCGATGCGGCCCGCGATCTGCGCCCGCGTCGCGTCCGTGAACTTGAACTCGTTGAAGGCGTAACCGGCAACGCGCGTGCTGTTGTTCGGGTCCCACAGGCCGTTGAACAGCGTGCCCGGATTGTCCGGGCTCGGCGCGCTCAATTCCTGATGGCCGACCTGGAAGCCCAGCGCCGTCGTCACCTCGGCGAAGCGCGCGTTGAACGGCATCAGCTGCACCTCGGTGCGGATCTCCTGCTCCTTGTTGGTGAAAGTCTGCCGCACGCCGTCGCTGTTGGGATTGGCAGGATCGGCAAGCCCGATCTCGTTGTGCCGGTAGTCGGTCGCACCAGCCCAGAAGCGAACGATGTCGATCGCCGCAGCGTCGGGATGGTACTCGCCCTTGACGTTGATCTTGGTCTGGTGACCGTCGATCCGCGTGTTGTGGTCGGCGCCGTCGATGCCGGGGATGTGGTAGAGCGCGTCGTTCTGCGTGATCGCCGCACCGATATAGCCGCCCTGGAAAAAGTAGGAGCCGCCGATCGAGGCGCCGTCCGAGCGCGTCGCCGAATTGGGCTGGCGTCCGTTGACGACGGGCCGGGTCTGGTCGGCGAGGTACGGGTAGCTCGGGATGCTGTAATCGGTGGTGTTGCGGCCGTAGACGTCGGCATGGAGCGCAAAATTGCCGCCGCCGGTGTCGAGCAGCACGCCGCTTTCAACGCCACGGTCGACCGAGCTGAACGCGCTGCGCGTCTCGGCGATGACGCAAGGCGATGTCGCGGCGCTCGCGAGCGGCGCCTTGGCCGGCATGCCGTAAGCCTGGAACGACGGAGCGCAGTTCGGCAGCGTGTCGGGAATCCGGTTGTTGGTGGCGCTGACGACTCCGCCGATCGAGGTCGAGCCGTAGCGCAGCGCAGCCGGCCCGCGCACCACCTCGACCTGGTTGGTCGCGAGCGGATCGATCGGGACGAAGTGATCCTCGCCGAGATCGGAGGCGCCGCCGGCATTGGTGCCGTTCTCGACGATGCCGACGCGGTTGACGTCGAGCCCCCGGATGATCGGCCGGCTGGAAGCGCCCGGCGCGAAGCTCGAGCCGGTGATGCCGGGTTTCGAAAACAGGAGATCGCCGAGCTGGCCGCCGCCCTCGCGGCGAATTTCCTCGTTCGGTACCACCGTGACGGTCGCGAACTGGTTGGTCACGATGGGCAGCACGCCCTGCTGAGATGCGGCGGGCGTAGAGGCTGCCGGCGTGGCGTCCGCCGTGCGTTCCTGGCTGCGCGCCCGCGCGGTTCGCGTAGGGCGGCCCGGGTTGCGGGTCGGCACCACCGCCCTGCGTACGATGGGGCTCGGAGCCGTCACGGTGACGGCGGGGATCTCGGTCGATGACTTATCCTCGGCCAGCGCCGAGGTGGCAGCGCCGAGCAGGAGCAGGCTTGCTCCGCCAAGGCGCCGCGCGCGCCGCAATTTGAATGACATGGTCCTGATTCCAGTCAGGCGCCGTCCGCATGTTGGTCTGCTGATCGGAGGCGGCCTGCCGTCGCTGCGCGACGGAATTCGACTTCAACTGCTCCCGGGCACGCGCCTGAAAGCGGCGAGCCCGAGCGTGATCAAGCGTTGTTGGAAGTCAGGACGCGGGAGGGGCGCGGGGCTGGAATGCCGTGCCGGCCGATTTCAAATGGACGAATTCGGCGTCGGTGGTGCGGTAGAGCAGGTCGATCGCCTGCGGCAGCAACAACACAGGTGGCGCCGCGAACATGACGGTGCCGGCCATCGCGACCAATGCGCAGATCGCACAATTGTCCTCGCCCGGCTGTTCCCTGTCGGGAGCCGACGGCGATTGCCTCTCGACCGCGGCACGGTCGATCGACGCAACGCCGTTGCTGTCGTCGGTCTGCTGAAGCGAGGCCTGGGCGAGGGGAGCGGCCTGGGCGAACCAATGGCTGTGGCCGAACGTCAGCGCGAACTGCACCAGCATCGCGAAGATCGCGAGCCGGGCGCCGTGTCTGATATTCGACCGGAACCACTTCATCTGGAAACGCCACCCCCACATCGCGAGGGATCATCCCCTGATCCCGCGACGTTATAATGTAACATCGCCCGATCGGTCAGCGGATGTCAACCGCAGCCGCACCGACCCGAGTGGGCCGGCTCCTCGATGTGTCGTTCGGGCAACTGAAAGATCTCGGCTGAGGACCTATCGAATGGCTTACGGGAACGGCGATTGATTGACTCAGTGCCAGCGCGAGGAGGCGGCATCAGAGCTTTTTGCTCTGGAGCCAGGTGCGGATAGCCTCGATGTGTTCTGCCTTGCGCTCCAGCGGCAGCCAATGCCCTGCGGGCATGCTCGTTACGGTCAGGTCCGGGCAGGCGGAGCGCATCGGGTCACCTTGGCGATTTCCGGTGATGCTGCAGATCTGATCAAAGTCGCCGTTAACGAACAGCACCGGCTGCGACAGGCGGCCGCCACTGGGTGCCTTGCGCGCATAGGCGATGTCGGCGTCGTCGTTCAGGTACCACGCGCAGGATGGGCGGAAGCCATGAGCCTGGAACGACTGCACCAGCACCTCGAAGTCCGCCGGCGGCCAGAGAGCCGGATCAGGCTCAGTCGGCGGGGCGCGGTGCGCGGCGCCAAAGCGCCCTCCATTGCGCGTGACCATCGCATTCGGCGAAACCTTGCCGATGCCGGCGGGGTTGCCTGGCCGAAAGATCGACGCCAGCGATGCGGCCAGATCTGCATCGAGGTCGGCGACTGCCGCCTCGAAGTGCGTGGTGTAGTAACGGTAGTAATCCCATTGGCCGTCCGGATATTGGTCAACCGGATAAATCGTTCGGTCGACCAGCGGGACGACTGTGCGCAGGGCGTGCCCGTCGGGTTGATACGCCAGCGAGGTCAGCACGACGCCGCGGCTGCGCTTGGGCTGATGCGCGACCAACTGACCAACCACAACACAGCCCCAGTCGTGGCCAACCCAGATCGCAGGCTTGCCGCCGAGGTGATCATGGAGTTCGGCCATGTCTGTCACGATTTCCTCGATGGTATAGGCGTCGTTGGCTGCGGGCGTGGAAGAGCCGCCGTAGCCGCGCAGATCGGGAGCGACGCAGTGCCAACCGTCGGCGGCAAACGCGTCCATCTGAGCGCGCCACATCAAACTGATGCTCGGCCAGCCATGGACGAAGATCATCAACGGTCCGTCGGCCGGCCCGCACTCGATGTAGCGCGTTGTCTGACGAGGCGAGCTGAACGTGCGCTGGTGAAGTGTGTCTGTCATGGTCGAGTAACTCCGCTTCTCATCGAACGCTCGCGCTGTTTGGGTGCTGCGAAGGCTCCGTCGAGAACTGCTCTTGTCCGCGGGGAGCGATGCCTGGACAGGGACACGCCTGCCCAGAGCCGAGGAAGAACCGCCCCCAGATTTCACAACGCGCTACATTCGACCGAGTTCGGGGTCGAAGGCGCTATGGAGCTTCCGGCGAAGAAGTGACGATTGGATTTATCCGACTAACGGGAAGCGAAGGGACGCGCGTAAGCCGCCTAGCGCCCTTCACGGACCCACGTCGCAGCAAACGCGCCGAGCAGCAGCAATAGGCCGATCAGGCCGGCAAAGATCGGCAGCACGCCGACGCCCTTCACGACGCTGGCGTCGCGCATCCGCACGCCCATCCAGCCGTCACCATGGAAGACGCTCGCCGAGCGGACCGGCAGGATGCGCGGCAGCTCGACGCTGGCGCCGTCGACCACGCGCACGGCGTCACCGCCGGTCGCCTGGGTCAGCGGCTTCAACGTCTCGGTGGTGGAGGTGACTTCCGAAAACTCCTTCGGATTGGTCGGGCCGACATTGATCAGCGCCTTCAGCGTGCCGTCGGTGGCTTGCCACAGGCCGAGCTCGCTCGCCGGCAGGCTGGCGCGCCATTCGCCGGGATCGCCGGCTGCAAGCGTCAGGTCGCGCGACACGCCGGACGGCGAGGTCACGCTCACCGGCTGGACGCTGTCCGCCATGGTCTGGCGCACCACCACGAGATTCTTGCCCTGCACCTGCAGGCGCAACGCTTCCTCGTCCAGATCAGGCTGCTTCATCAGCCAGTGCGACATCCGCCGCAATAGATCGAGATGCGGGCCGCCGCCTTCATAGCCGCGCGCCCACAGCCAGATGTGGTCGGAGAGCAGCAGCGCGACGCGGCCCTCGCCGAAGCGCGAGAGAAACAGCAGCGGCTTGCCGTCGACGCCCGTCATGACGGGCGGGTTGACCGCATTGCGGGTCTCGACGGTGCGGAAGAACCGGCTCCAGCGCGGCGGCTCGGAGGCCGAGCCCTCGAGGCCGCGCGTGACGGGATGGCGTTTGCCGACGTCGGACAGATGCGCGTAGAACGGCTTTTCCGTCACCCCGACGGGTTCGGCCGGCAGCACCGAATCCAGCGGCGTGCGCCAGATGCTGGTGTTGGACGCGTAATCGGGGCCGGCCGAGACCAGCACTGCGCCGCCGGAGCGCACGTAGCGTGCGATGTTGTCGAAATAAGCGATCGGCAGCACGCCCTGGCGGGCATAGCGGTCGAAGATGATCAGCTGGAATTCGTTGATCTTCTGCTGGAACAGCTCGCGGGTCGGAAACGCGATCAGCGACAATTCGTTGATCGGCGTGCCGTCCTGCTTCTCCGGCGGCCGCAGAATGGTGAAGTGGACGAGATCGACGCTGGCGTCGGACTTGAGCAGATTGCGCCAGGTGCGCTCGCCGGAATGCGGCTCACCCGAGACCAGCAGCACGCGCAGCTTGTCGCGCACACCGTCGATGGCGACCACGGCGCGGTTGTTCACCGGCGTCAATTCCCGATCGAGAGGCGAGGCCTCGATTTCGACGATGTTCGGCCCGGAATGCTTGATGTCGACCTCGACGCTTGCGGCCTGGCCGCTCGAAAGCGTGCGCTCGTTGATGACCTCGCCGTCTCTGCGGACCGTGACCTTGGCGCGCTCGCCGCTGACGCCCTGGTCGTCGAGGCGGTAGGTGATGGTCTGGGGCTGCCCGACGATGCCGAAGCGCGGCGCGGCGATGACCGCAATACGGCGGTCGCGCTCGTCCTTCTGCCCCGTGATCAGCGCGTGCACCGGCGCCTGGAAGCCGAGCCCGGCGGCGTTGGCCGGAACGTCGTGGACACGGCCGTCGGTGATCAGGAACGCACCGGCGACGCGGTCGACCGGCACGTCCGACAAGGCCGAGGCCAGCGCCCCGAACAGCTTGGTGCCGTCGGTCTCGCCGTCGGCCTGTCCGGCATCGACGACGCGGACCTCGAGCCCCTTGATCTTCTTCAGGCTGTCGACCAGCGCTTCCTGCGCCTGAGCGGCCTCGCGATTGCGATTGCCGAAATTCTGGCTCGGGCTCTTGTCGACGACGATTGCGGCAACCGAGGTGAGGGGATCGCGGTCCTCGCGCGTGAAGGAAGGATTGGCGAGCGCCAGCAGGAACAACGCCAGCGCGGCCACACGCACGGCAGCGCCGCGCGCACGCGCCAGCAGCAGCACCAGCGCGATGACGACGATCGCGGCCAGCGCGAGCCACAGGACGATCGTGGGAACCAGCGGCGTGAATGCGATGCCGTAATTCATATCGATCCTATTGCCCCAGTCGTTCGATCAACGCCGGTGCGTGCACCTGGTCGGCCTTGTAGTTGCCGGTCAGCGTGTACATCACGATGTTGGCGCCGGCGCGGTAGGCGAATTCGCGCTGGCGGGGGTCGCCGCCGGTCACCGGCAGCATGGCCTGTCCGTCGGGCCGCACGGCCCAGGCGCCGGCAAGGTCGTTCGAGGTGATGATGATCGGTGAGACGCCGTCGCCGCCGCGTGCGGGCCGTTGCGCGCTGTCGTCGTCGTCTTCCCGCGGCAAGGTCTCGACCCAGGTCTGGCCGGTGGTGAAGCGGCCGGGGAAGTCGCGCAAGAGAAAGAAGGTCTTGGTCAGCACGTGCTCGCGCGGCACCGGCTCCAGCTCGGGCACGTCGAGCGAGGACAGGATCTCGCGGAGCGTCTGCATGGCGGGGGTCTGCGCGGCGCCGTTCGCGCCGGGCGGCGCTTCGACCGCGTCGCGGGTGTCGAACAGCACGGTGCCGCCCTGCTTCATGTAGGCGTCGATTTTGTTGATGGCGTCCCGCGACGGCTTGGGCGCGCCCGGCACGATCGGCCAATAGATCAGCGGGAAGAAAGCGAGTTCGTCGCGCGCCGGGTCGATGCCGACGGGATCGCCGGCCTCAAGCGCGGTGCGCTGCGCCAGGAATAGCGTCAATCCTGACAGCCCGGCCCTGACGATGGAATCGACGTCGGCATTGCCGGTCACGACATAGGCGAGGCGGGTCTGCGACACCGCCTTCATCGCGAACTCGTCGGACGCGCTGTCCGCGTGCGACGGCGTCGGCACGAGCGAGACGAGGCCTGCGAGAACAAGTCCGAAGACGATCATCGCGGGCGCGGCGCGGCGGCGCAGCAGCGCGGCAAGGCCGCCGCCGAGCACCGCGACGATGATGGCGTCGATCAGGAACAGCGCGAGCGCCGTCGACAGCAGCCAGCCGCGCAGGTCCTGCGGCTCGGCGTTGGTGTAGGTGGCGCGCCGGGCGCGCAGGCTCGCGGTGTTCAGGGCTGCGATACGGTCGGCACTGGCAAGCGTGTTCACGGCGAGCGGTCCTTCTGCCGGACCATAGAAGCCCGGCGGATGATCGGGTGTGGCGCGGTCGCGATAATCCGCGGGCAGCGGCTTGGCGGCAGCCGGCGGCGGGCCGAAGGCGCCGAAGCCGTCGAGGATGTGCAACGGCGCCACCGTCTCGGCGGTCCCTTCAGTGGCAACGCCTGCGCCCGGCTTGGCGGTATAGCCGGACATGTCGACGACGCGGCGCAGGATTTCGACGAAGGTGCCCGACATCGGCAGATCCGACCAACGCATGTCGGCGCTGACGTGGAACAGGCTGACCACGCCCTTGCCGCGATGCTCGCCCGTCACCAGCGGCGTGCCGTCTTCCAGCGACGCCCAGCTCTTGGTGGCGAGCACGGCGTCGGGCTCGGCCAGCACCTGGCGGCTGATGGTGACGTCCTTGGGGACCACGACCCCGGCAAAAGGACCGTCGGCGGCAAAAGAGGCCAGATGTTGCGGCTTTTCCCAGGTCAGGCTGCCGCCGAGCGTCCGGCCGCCCTTGCGCAGCTTGACCGGGACGAGATCGTCCTCGGCCTGCGCCAGCCGCGGACCGGCGAACCGCACCAGCACGCCGCCCTGGTCGATCCAGGCATTGAGACGCTCGCGGATTTCAGGGGCGATGGTGCCGACATCGGCAAGGATGATCATCGGCAGCTTCTGGTCGAGGAACTGCGTGATGCCCTGCTGCGGCGAGCCCTTGTCGGCGAGCCGCACGTCGGCGAACGGCGCCAGCGCGCGTGTGAGATAGAAGGTCGGCGCCAGCAGCGGCTGCGCGGTCTCGCTGGTAGAGCCCGAGACAATGCCGATGGCGCGGCGGCGCCAGCGCTTATCGAGCAGCTGCACCGCGCCTGCGGAGCGCTCACCGGCAATTTCCAGCCGCGTGATGTCGTTGCGCAACTCGACCGGCAGATCGAACGACGCTTCGGTTTCCTTATCCTGCGGGCCGAACGAATAACGCGCTTCGCCGATCGGCGAGGCTTTCTGGTCCAGAGCGCGCACGGTGCCGATTGCGATGCCGCCGTCGGTGCGCAGCACCTTCACCGTCATTTTGGCGGCGGCGTTCTCGGCCGCGACCAGGGCCAGGGGCGACGAGGTGCCGCCTTCGAACACGGTCAGGCTGCGATCGCCGATGGTCTTGCCGAGGCCAGCCACGAATTCCTCGCCGCGACCGGTGTCGACGCTGTCGGAGAGCCAGGCGATCTCGCAGTCGCCGGTCGCTTTCAGGAAGCGATCGATTGCGGTCAGGGTCTCGACGCGCTCGATCGAGTACGGCTTTGGCGTCAGCTGCCGCAACGCGACGCGCGCGGCGCCCACCGGCATCAGGGTGATATCGCGGTTCGGCTCCGACAGCGGCACCAGCGCAATCGCGCGGCGGTCGTTCTCGGCACTGGCGATCAATTCGTCGGCGGCCCTGATCCTGATGTCCCAGTTGGACGCCGCGCTCCAGCCGTCGTCGAACATGATCATCAGCGGCGCCTTGCTGGCGGCCGCGCCTGTTTGCGGATTCCAGATCGGGCCGGCGGCGGCGAAAATGACCAGCGCCGCGGCCAGCAGCCGCAATGCGGTCAGCCACCACGGCGTCCGCGACGGGGTCTCTTCGCGCGGTGCGATGTCGAACAGCAGGCGCGTCGGCGGAAACTCGATCCGGCGCGGCCGCGGCGGCATCACCCGCAACAGCCACCACAGCACCGGCAGGCTGACGAGGCCGATCAGGAGCAGCGGTTCGGTGAAGGCGAGCGGCAGTCCCATCATGCTGCCGGCCCCGCCTTGATCGTCGTGGTGCGGGCGCCCGACTTGCTCACCTGCATGCCGGCATGCAGGAACAGCAGCAGTTCGGCGGCCGAGCGGTCGGTCGCATGCGTCGTGAACAGCCAGTCGAGCTTGTTGGTCTCGGCGCGGATCTGGTCGCGGTGCAGCGCGAGCCGCGCGGTGTAATCCTGCGCCCAGCTCTCGGCGCGGCCGGCGGTGATCACGCCGAACCCTTCTGGCTCGACGAACTCGACGCGGCCGGAATAGGGGAATGATTCCTCGGCGGGATCGACGACCTGCACGAGCGTGCCATGCGCACCGGAGCCGGACAGGCCGCCGAGCGTGGTCCTGATCTCGGAGATCGGCGACCAGAAGTCCGACAGCACGATCGTCTCGGCCAGCGCCGCGGGCACGAAGGACGGCGGCAGGCTCAAGCGGTCGGCATCGTCATGCAGCATCGCCTGCGCCATCTTGTCGATGACGCTGCGGCTCGCGGTCGGTGCCATCAGCCCGGGAATGCCGACGCGTTCGCCGCCGGAGACGAGCAACTCGGCCAGCGCGAAGGCGACGATCAGCGTCCGCTCGAGCTTGGATTCGCGCGCCTGTTTTGAAGCGAAGGCCATCGAGGGCGAGCGGTCGGGCCAGATCCAGACCGTGTGCGAGGCTTCCCATTCGAGCTCGCGGACATAGAGCAGATCGTCGCGCGCCGATCGCCGCCAGTCGACGTTCTGCGACGGCTCGCCGGAGACGAAGCGGCGGTACTGCCAGAAATTTTCGCCGGAGCCGGCGCGACGGCGGCCGTGCAGGCCGTGAATGACGTTGGCGGCGATACGGCGGGCCTCGAGCACCAGGCGCGGCAAGGAAGCTGCGAGCGTGCGGCTTTCGCCATCGGCACGTCGGATCGCGATGATTTCCTTTGCTGCGTGCCCGTTCTCCGCCGCCATCAACCGATCCGTGTCTTCAATTGCCGGATCACGTCCGGAATCGTGCGGCCTTCGGCGCGCGCCTGGAATGTCAGCGCCATGCGGTGCTTCAGCACGGGCTCGGCGAGGTCAAGCACGTCGTCGATCGAAGGCGCGAGGCGTCCGTCGATCAGCGCGCGTGCGCGCACCGCGAGCATCAGCGATTGGCTGGCGCGCGGGCCCGGGCCCCAGGCGATGAATTTGCTGGTGTCGCCGCCGTCCGGACCCGGACGGGCCGCGCGCACCAGCGACAGGATCGCCTCGACCACGGAATCGCCGACCGGCAGGCGCCGGATCAGTCGCTGCGCGGTGATGAGTGCGTCAGGTGTCATCGCGCCCTTCGCCAGCGTCTCGTCAGCGCCGGTGGTTTCGAACAGGATGCGGCGCTCGGCGTCGCGGTCGGGATAGTCGACGTCGATCTCCATCAGGAAACGGTCGAGCTGGGCTTCAGGCAGCGGATAGGTGCCTTCCTGCTCCAGCGGGTTTTGCGTGGCGAGCACGTGGAACGGCTTCGGCAGATCGTGACGCGCGCCGGCAACGGTGATGTGCTGCTCCTGCATCGCCTGCAGCAGCGCCGACTGCGTGCGCGGGCTGGCGCGGTTGATCTCGTCGGCCATCAGCAGTTGCGCGAACACGGGGCCGGAGATGAAGCGGAAGGCACGCTTGCCGGAGGTGCTCTCGTCGAGCACTTCGGCGCCGAGAATGTCCGACGGCATCAGGTCGGGCGTGAACTGGATGCGCTTGGCATCGAGGCCGAGGGTGATGCCGAGCGTCTCGACCAGCTTGGTCTTGGCGAGGCCGGGGACGCCGATCAACAGCGCATGGCCGCCGGAGAGGATCGTGACCAGCGTGTTCTCGATCACGCGATCCTGACCGAAGATGACGGAGCCGATCGCCTCTTTCGCCGCGCGAATCTGGCTCGACACCTGCTCGGCCGAACGGACGATTCCGTCTTCGAGCTTCTCGACACTCTCCGCCATCCGTTAGCTCCTTCAGCCTGCCATGCAGCTCGCTTGCGTCGTCATGTCGTCACGTCCTCAACTCAAGACGTGGGCCCTATGCTAGACTTGCAGGAAGGCCATGTATTCGTTGAATTAACCTATCCCCACCTTATCGGCTTAGGGATATGTAGGGCATCACGAAGTGGCGACCTCCACACCGGATGAATCCGGGGTGGAACCGTGCACCGGCATACAACGTAGACTTACAATTCAGACTTGCACCGATCGTGCCAAATGACAAAGTCAGGGCAAACCATGGCGAACCAAGGGCAGAGCGCCGATCGCGGTCTTGAGGGGCTGACTGCCGCTGCCAAAACTGCTGCCGATGCCGAAGGCGCCAAAAAGGGCCTGCCTCCGGTGCATTTGTGGAATCCGCCGTTCTGCGGCGATCTCGACATGCGAATCGCGTCCGATGGTACTTGGTTCTATTTGGGGACGCCAATCGGCCGTCATGCCTTGGTTCGCCTGTTCTCGACTATCCTCAAGCGCGAAGGCGACAAGCATTTCCTCGTCACTCCGGTGGAGAAGGTCGGCATTCGCGTCGACGACGCGCCGTTCATGGCGGTCGAGATGCAGAAGGACGGCGAGGCCAACCATCGCGTGCTCCGCTTCCGCACCAATGTCGACGACTGGGTCACCTGCGATGCGGCGCACCGGCTGCGCTTCGAGCAGGGCGAGGGCGGCGGACTGACGCCCTATCTGCACGTCCGCGCCGAGCTCTGGGCCAAGGTCACCCGCGCGCTCTATTACGATCTTGTTGACATGGGTGAGGAGCGGATGGTCGATGGCCAGCCGATGTTCGGTGTCGAATCGGCCGGCGAATTCTTTGCCATGGCCGATGCGGAGCAGGTGAGGGCCGCGCTTTGAACAAGCCTATCTCCAGGAACGATCCCGCCGTGATCGGTGCGGCCGATTTCTTCGCCCGCTCCTCCGCGCGGCTCGGCTTCGACGTTCCGCCCGGTCTCTACGATCCCAACATCATTCCTGCCTCGGGCGATCCCGGTACCGACAAGATGCTCGAGATCATCGCGCGCGAGCAGCCGGTGCGGCCGGCGGCGGTCCTGATCGCGGTGGTCGATCATCCCGAGCCGACCATCCTCCTGACGCAGCGGTCGGCGCATCTGAACGACCATGCCGGCCAGATCGCCTTTCCCGGCGGCAAGATCGACGCGACCGACCGCTCGCCGCTCGATGCGGCGCTGCGCGAGGCCGAGGAGGAGGTCGGGCTGTCCAGAGACTTCGTCGAGCCGATCGGCTATCTCGATCTCTACGGCACCGGCTTCGGCTTCCGCATCCTGCCGACGGTTGCCAGGGTGCGCCCAGGTTTTGAGCTGACGATCAACCATTCCGAGGTTGATGATGCGTTCGAAGTGCCGCTATCCTTCCTGATGAACCCGGCCAACCACCAGGTGCACAGCAAGGAATTCCGCGGCATGGAGCGGTCCTATTACGCGATGCCGTTTGCCGAACGCTACATCTGGGGCGCGACGGCCGGCATGCTGCGTGTGCTCTACGAGCGGATCTATTCGTCATGATCCGGCCGATCCTGACCGAGATCGGAATCTTCCTCGTTCCCTTTGCCGTCTATGCGCTGTTCCTGGCCGCCACGCGTTCCGGCCTGTTCGTGCAATCGTCCTGGCCGACCACCATCGTCGCGCGTCTCATGCTGGCGGCGCTCGTGCTGGTGATCGCGGGGCTGATCGGCTTTGCGCATTACTCCGGCGCTGCGCCGGATTCGACCTATGTCCCCGCCCATGTCGAGAACGGCAAGCTCGTGCCGGGCGTGGAAAGATAGGGCCGGCCGATGAGCGCGGTGCCCATGCTCGCCGATGCGCCCTGGCTGATTTCGGGCGGGACCGCGCGCGTCCTGCAATTGCTCAATGCGGATGGCGAGGAGGCGCGGGTTGTCGGCGGCGCCGTGCGCAACGCGCTGCTCGGCCTCGTGCCCGGCGACATCGACATCGCGACCACGGCGCTCCCGCACGAGGTGATGCGGCGCGCCAAGAGCGCCGGCATCAAGGCCGTGCCGACCGGCATCGACCACGGCACGGTCACCCTCGTCATCGACAGCCAGCCTTACGAAGTCACGACGCTGCGCGAGGATACCGAGACGTTCGGCCGCAAGGCCAAGGTTGCGTTCGGCCGCGACTGGGTGAAGGACGCCGAGCGCCGCGACTTCACGATGAACGGGCTCTCGGTCGATGCTGACGGCGTCGTCCACGATTATGTCGGAGGCATCGCGGATGCGGCCGCGCGGCGCGTGCGCTTCATCGGCGATCCCGACCAGCGCATCGCCGAGGATTTCCTGCGCATTCTGCGCTTCTTCCGCATCCACGCCGCCTTCGGTGCCGGCGATCCCGACCGCGACGGCTATCTCGCCTGCATCCGCGGCCGCGCCGGACTTGCCAGCCTCTCGGCCGAGCGGCTGCGCATGGAGACGCTGAAGCTGCTGGTCGCCGGCGGCGCCTCTGCCGCCGCGCTCGCCATGGCGGACGGCGGATTGCTGCAGGCGCTGACCGGCGGCGTCGTCTATACCGGGCCGCTCTCGGCGATGATCGCGATCGAGCGCGAGCTTGGCCTCACCGCAAGCAGCACGCGGCGGCTCGCCGCGCTGACGGTCGCGGTGACCGAAGACGCCAAGCGCGTCGCCACGCGCCTGAGACTCTCCAATGCGGAAACCAAGGCGCTGGATTCGATGGGGCATCGCTGGTGGCGCCTGGCCACCAAGGGGGAAGCCGATGCGCGGCGGCTGCTCTACCGGCTCGGTGCGGAGCGCTATCACGATCGCGTGTTGCTGGGCTGGGCGCGAGCCGGCGGTGACGTCGGCTCGTCTGGATGGCGTGCGCTCGCCGAGCTGCCGCAGCGCTGGATTGCGCCGAAATTTCCGCTTCGCGCCGCCGACTTCATCGCGCGCGGCATGGCGGAAGGACCCGCGCTCGGACATGTCTTGACGCTCGCCGAGGACGCTTGGCTCGCGGCAGATTTTCCCCTAGATGAAGCCGCACTCGCTTCCATCGCCGATCAAGCTGCGGCACGAATCAGCCGCGATGAGAGAACGTGACCATCGTCTCAGGCTTCGCCGACATCTCGATTTTTCAGCTCCTGCTGGTCGCGTTGATGGCGTTGTTTGCTTCGATCATCGGCGGTCTCGCCGGCTACGGCACCGGC
Organism: Bradyrhizobium sp. WSM1253; assembly: GCF_000244935.1. Taxonomy (NCBI): domain Bacteria; kingdom Pseudomonadati; phylum Pseudomonadota; class Alphaproteobacteria; order Hyphomicrobiales; family Nitrobacteraceae; genus Bradyrhizobium; species Bradyrhizobium sp. WSM1253. The sequence goes on along the minus strand of NZ_JH600073.1, from coordinate 2,586,946 downwards.
GCCTTGATGCCGCTGGTGCTGGTCCCTCTCGTTGGCGCCGAGCCGGTGGTGCCGATCATCGCGATCTCCGCGATCTTCACCAATTCCAGCCGCGCGCTCGCCTATCTCCGCTATGCCGATCGCCGCCGCGCGCTGATCGTGCTGGCCTGCGCGGCACTGACGACCGCGCTCGGCGCCTACGGCTATACGCGGCTGACCAATGCGGGCGCGGCACTCGTGATCGGCTCCATGCTGATCCTGAGCGTGCCGCTGCGCCGTGTGCTCCGCCGCCGCCAGGTCAAGATCGGCGACACCGGTCTTGCGGCAGGCTCGGTCGGCTATGGCGCGCTGGTCGGCGGCACCTCCGGCTCCGGCGTGATCCTGCTGTCGCTGCTGATGGCCGCGGGCCTCGAGGGCGCCGCCGTGATCGCGACCGATGCCATGATCTCGCTCGGCACCGGCCTCATCAAGATCTCGGTGTTTGGACTGGCCGGCGCCGTGACCGCGCAGGTGCTCGCCTTTGCACTTCTGATCGGCGCCATCGCGATTCCCGGCGCGTTCTTGGCCAAGGCCTTTGTCGAGCGGATGCCGGTGCACATCCACACCGCGATCCTCGATGTCGCGGTGATCACGGGCGGGCTGGTGATGATTTCGGCAGCGGCGAGGCAGCTCATCTAACGCCGCCAGGTGTCCCGCTGCGGGTTGGGGTTACGCCGCAGGTCTAGTGTGAGGGACTGCAGTCCAGTTCCTTGATCCTGCCGGCGGCGTCAAACGCCAAAAGTGCACTCATCACACCAGCACTGGTGACGTACGAGATAATGGTGCGGTCGTTCTGCGAGGGATTGAGATCATCCAACGTGCCTGCCGGATATTTTCGGAGGCGATCGACCCAATAGGCACGAAGTGCCTCGCGGCCGGTAATGGTTTGGACACCGGCGCAGCCGCAGTGCACAACGGCATCTTCGGCATATAGCTCCAAGATCGCCTCGATATCGCCCGCGCGATAGGCATCAAGCCAGTCAACCGCAACGGCCATCGGGTCAAAGGACATATTTTTCACTCGCATGCCGTCCAAATCTGCTTCAGGCTCTGGAACTGCCGAGCCTTTTTTGATTTTAATATCCCACCCGGGCACGGCCATATGGCGAACGACATAGAGGACCGGGCCGAGGGCAAGATCGATGTTGGACGCGTCCGCCAGGCAGGGGATACTCAAGCCCATCCGGCTTGTGATCGTCGATCCACAGCCGATCGTTTTGCAGGGACTGAGGTCGGTTCTCGGGACGCAGCCGGACTTCGACGTTGTCGCATCGTCCAGCGATCGGACAAGCTGCCTCGAAGCAATTCGAAAGCTGACACCCGACGTCGCGCTTCTTGCCGACAAGGTGCCGGATCTGACGGCCCCCGAGATCCTCGCGATCGTGAAAGCTGAGAAGCTCTCCACGCGCCTGGTGTTCTTCACCGAGTCCGACACCGACCACGATCTGACGTCCGCCATCGCAGCCGGCGCCTGCAGCGCAATTTCCAAGTATGCCTCTCCCGCCACGATGCTGCGATCGCTGCGGCTGATGACGAAGAGCGGTGTGGCACTGGAGAAGTCCGATCTCTCGGCAGCCGGCAAGGAGGTGGACGGCGACGGCAAAGTCGAAAAGATGCTGGAGCTGTTGACGCAACGGGAACGTCAAATTGCACGGCTGGTGTCGGAAGGACTGTCGAACAAGGAGATCGCGCGCCAGCTCAACGTTTCCGACGGGACGGTCAAAGTCCACTTGTACAATATTTTCCAAAAGCTTGAGATCACCAACAGGACCGTGCTCGCGACCATCGCATTGCTGCAGCGCCCCTCCGGCCTGGCCGCGCTCTCCCTGGCGTTTCTGGCGTTGGCAATTGCGGACGAACTCAAGGCGTCCGAAGCGAACGACATCTTTCCGGATCAGAACGGCGTCGGCCATGCGGACGAGCACGCCGCGTACGAGCCCTGGAAAAAAGGCATTCTCCGGCACCTCATCGCCTGGGAATCCGGCGAGACGCCCACGCTCGCCCAGAGAGACTTGTTCGCCAAGGCCGCCCAAATCACCAACCCGGCGACGGCAATGGAAGCGCTGCGCGCGGCCGAGCAATCCGGAGGCGCGAAAGCCTGGACACACTACGGTCCTGCTGGATCGAGCACGCCCGATCTTTCTGGGCTCTTGCCGCGAGCAGCAAACGACATACAGGTCGGAGTTGACCCGGCCCCGGAACATCAATTCCCGCGGCTACTTTCAAATGCGATGTCGATGCAGGGCGGGTATGGCAACTTCGCTATTCTCGCCGGTGCGTTGATCTACGCACTGCAGGATCCCCATCTCGCCGCGCAGGCGCATGACCTCCGTGAAGCGTCGATCGACAGCATCCTGGCCGTTACTGAAGAGAGTGCGACCACAAAACTGGCCGCGATCACCCATGCTGCCGCCAATCATGACGACAACTCAGCCCCGGGTTTCCTGTCGCACGATGTCCGCCTGTCTTCCGCCGTTGCGACCGCTGGACACGACGACGTCGCGGAAGGCGCTCTGGGCCAAAAGGGCCCGGGCGATGCGAGTGACAACCTCCATAAACCCGTTGGCGCGGACCTTGGTCACGATGCCAGTATCGACTTGGGCGGCAACGTTGAAAAAATTGTTTATCGCTCCCCGATCGATTCCGTGTCTAACGATTCCAAGTCGACCGCTTCCGACACCGTGTTCGATTTCGCATCTGGGTCGAGCAGGATCAATCTTGCGGCTTTCGGAGCGCTTGCTTGGCTGCATATGACGGCGGCAAGCAAGTCTATACCGCCACATACACTCGCCTGGGTCTACGACTCCGCAAGCAACGAAACGATCGTCTATGTGAATGCGACCGATCGTATCCTTGATATCGGCGATCGCGGCTTGCTGGAAATTCATCTGGAGGGAATTGTAGCCGTTGCGGAGGCGGATGTCGTCTCCGAGCCAGATGGCGCGGCTGTCGCGACCACTTTGGAGCAGCTCGAAGCCGCGCTGATACCGGCGACCGCACCCGATGAGGCTGTTTCGAGCAAGGACCATGTCCAGACCAGTATCGAAGGGGGCGAGAGCACGCTCGGGACGGCCGGAGCCTGGGCCCTTCTGGCCAATAACGGCTCGGGTTTCCATTTCGGGCAGACCCGGACCGGCTTGGGAACGCCGTCGAAGTTCGAAACCTCCACGGACCCGTCCGCGGATGCAACGGAAGAGAGCGATGGTGCGTCTGCCGCGTCGGCTCACGGATCATCCATCGAGCTTGCTCATAGTGCCACAGCGCCGGCAGTCGCAAATGTCACGTCGCACAGTGGCCCGACCGACACGGGCACCGGCGTTTCGTCGATTGCACCCAACGAGATCGGCCAACCGAGCGTCGTAACTGCCGACAACGCGGGGCACGGCAACTCGCAGCACGCTTCAGAGCCAGGGTCTGCAAAGGATGCAGCTACCGAATCGACTGAAGCTGGCTCCAAACCGGGCAAGGGCGACGACAATGGCGCCGAGCATCACGCATCGGCTTCGGAAGCTCCGGGAGGGGCAACGCAGAAGGCAGAACCAGCGGGCGCGGAACACGGCAAATCCGGGCACTCAACCGCTGCAAGCCCGCCGGACGGAGCAGAGATCGATCCGGGCGTCGCAACGGCCGCCGGCGCGGGCCACGACAACTCGCAGCACGCATCGGAGCCAGGGTCTGCAAAGGCGGCAGCTACCGAATCAACTGAAGCTGGCTCCAAACAGGGCAATGATGGCGGCCATGGCGGCGATCATCATCACGCTTCGGCTTCTGACGCTGCGCAACCACCAGCGACGACGGCAGAACCAAGCGGCGCGGAACACGGAAAATCCGGGCACTCAGCCGCTGCAAGCCCGCCGGACGGAGCAGAGATCGATCCGGCCGCCGCAACGCCCGCCAGCGCGGGCCACGGCAACTCGCAACACGCTTCGGAGCCAGGATCTGCAAAGGCGGCAAGCACGGGATCGACAGAAGATGGGGGCAAACCGGGCAACGGCACCGGCGATGGCGTCGAGCATCACGCTTCGGCTTCTGAAGCCGCGCAAGCGCCAGCGACGACGGCTGAACCAGGCGGCGCGGAACACGGCAAATCCGGGCACTCAGCCGCTGCAAGCCCGCCGGACGGAGCAGAGATCGATCCGGCCGCCGCAACGCCCGCCAGCGCGGACCACGGCAACTCGCAACACGCTTCGGAGCCAGGGTCTGCAAAGGCGGCAAGCACGGGATCGACAGAAGATGGGGGCAAACCGGGCAACGGCGCCGGCGATGGCGCCGAGCATCACGCTTCGGCTTCGGATGCTGCGGGGACCATGAAGACGGCAGAACCAGCCACCGTGGACCACGGTAACTCGCAGCACGCTGCGCAATCTGCAGCAATCGCATCAGACGACGCACACCCGGCCAAGGCTGCGTTCGAAATCGGCGGCGCAGACCAAGGACCGGTGTTCCGGTTCGATAGCGGACCAACTCCTTCTCCTCTCGTCGCGATAGTTGAGGTTAAAGAGTTCAATGATCCGCTCGATGGGCACGTTCCGCCCAGTCAGGAAGAGAGCCTCGGGTTCAACGCCAAGCTCGTCCCTCATGCACTGAACGGACACGCGGACGATCACGGCAATAACGGCGCGCATCAAGCCATTGTCCCTGCGCATCATGATCTGCTGATTTGAACCGCTGCATCGTCATTGACCGAAAATGGCAACTGTCACCGCAGTACAGGTCTCAGGAACACGACGCCGGATCAGCCTCATTGAGCGGAATTGTTCAGGGTTGCAGCCGTGAGAGCAGACGTTGCCGATCCTGATCGCGACGTCGCTGCTCCATCCGCATCCGTTCGAGTTCGCCTTCCGCCTTGGCTGTGTCCTCGTTCTGGCGCTTCATTTCAATGATCAGCGCCTCCTGCTCTGCGAGCCGGCGTTCTCCTTCGACGACGTCGCGCTCGATCTGCCTCAGCTCATCGTATATCGCCGTCGTGTACATCGCGGTCCTCGCGCGGCCGTGCCGCGAAGCACGCCGCAGAGTAGCTTTCGCCTCTTCCAGAGCCTTATCCGGGCCGCGCGGTGCGGCCATGACCGCAGCGCGACGCGCATGACTTTTAACTCAGCCAGCTTCGTGAACGTTCCGGCTGATGCCATTTTTTCCCGGGCTTTGATCGGTCGCACGAGGGGCGGCGTTGTAATCATTTTGGCGGAAGCGGCTCACCTAACACGCGACTGCCTGGAACGGATCTCGTCACGGCGACAATGCGCTCAGCTCACGGCGGCGCTTCAGCCAAGTTGCAAACAAGTGGTCGGCACAATATCGTCGATCGTCCGCCCCCACGTCTTCCGCCCCCATGTCTGACGTCCAATCTCTTCGGGAGCCAACACTATGAATTTGGTCTCAGTGCCCGGCGGGATTCATCGCCCTCCGGGGAAGGTCGATATCCCGTCTGCCTGGCAGGGAGCTGAGATGAAAGCCAATCCTGATCGATGGTTGATATCGCTTGCGGCCGGCGAGATCGCCGAGCTTGAGGGCGCGGCCGAAACATATCTTGGCAGAGACAAAAAAATCGCCGAGATCACGAAGGAAAGCTTTCCGCTTCCCCACTTCGGCAGGCATCTGGAAGAGCTTAAGACAACGCTCCTGGCTGGCCTTGGCTTCGAAGTCATACGCGGCCTTCCGGTGGCAAAATATAATCAGGAGTTTGCCGCTACGATCTTTTGCGGAGTGGGCGCGCACCTTGGATCGGCGCGGTCTCAGAATGCAGCGGGTCACATTCTCGGTCACGTCCGTGACACCGGCGCCGATGCAAGGGATCCCAACACCCGAATTTATCAAACGTCGGAACGGCAGACATTCCACACGGATTCGGCCGACGTGGTTGGATTGTTATGCATTCGCGAGGCGATGGAGGGAGGGGATTCTCTCCTCGTCAGTACGACGACAATCTACAACGAGATGTTTGACAGACGTCCCGACCTTGCCGCCCTCTTGTTTGATCCGATCGCGACGGACCGGCGAGGCGAGGTGCCGGAGAACGAAAAGCCATATCTTGAAATCCCGGTGCTGAATTGGCATGTGGGGTTCCTGACCGGGTTCTATCAGCGCCAGTATATCGATAGTGCCCAACGCTTTCCCGATGCGCCGAGACTGACGCCGGCTCACGTCGAGGCGCTCGATCTCTTTGACGCGCTCGCAAATGATCCCGCGCTGCATTTCGGCATGCGGCTTCAGCCGGGCGACATGCAGTTCGTTTACAATCATGCCTTGCTGCATGACCGGACCGGATTTCGCGATTGGTCCGAGGCAGGCCAGAAGCGTCATCTATTGCGCCTCTGGCTCAGCATGGAAGGCGACCGGCCGCTGCCCGATTGTTTCAAACAGCGCTATGGCTCGATTGAGATTGGCAACCGTGGTGGCATCATCACCAAAGGTACCAGTTTGAACGCTCCGTTGGATTGACGTTCGAAGCATCCAGCGATGTCCGCTCTTATGCCGATATTGGCAGAGGAGCGGACATCGTTGCTGCGAAGCCTGGCACTAGATCGAGGCAGGCCATCTCGAGGCCACGGTCCGGCGCCATTTTCCTTTGCGCAACCGCGGCAAATGTCGCGATGGGCCAAAAGCGGAAGAATTTAGTTGGACAAAGGTCCGCCTTCTTTGGCCGGCCTCGTCGCGCAGGAGGCCGCTCTATCCGAGTGCTATTCAAGCCCGCCAGAAGGACTTTTTGATTTCCAGAGCGATGTCAGACCAGGACAATCCGACATCATGTAAGTCGTGGTCAGTCCATTGCGCCAATTCGCGGCGCTGCCGAACCCGTTCGCGCCAAATTTGCAGTGTGACAAACGCGCGCTTCACTGCGTCAGAAAGCTGCGAACCGTCGGCCCCCACGGTCTTCGACATCCGGGCACCATACGAGGTCGATCGGCCCCTCCCTTTCACCGTCAGTCCTTTGCTCGGCCAAGCCAGATCGCGACCGCACCGGCGAGCAACACAGCGGCCGAAATGAGCAGCGAGGTATGTGCGCCCGCAATGAACACGTTGTTGTCTCCGACCAGCGAGCCGAATAGGGCAACGCCAAGCACGCTGCCGGTCTGCCGCGTTGCGTTCAAAACGCCCGCGGCGATGCCGGATCGCGACTTCTCGACACTGCCGAGCAGCGTCGAGGTCAAGGACGGCACGAGCAAGCCGAGCCCGCCGCCGAGGATCACAAGCTGAGTGCCGATCGCCCCGTAGCTGGTGCCTGAGGCCATAGGCAGCAGCGCAACGCAGCCCGCGGCAGTAATCGCACAAGCCAGTGCAATGGTTTGCGGCGCGCCGAGGCGCTCGCTGACCGATGCGGCGACGAGGTTGGCGGGCAGCACCATGCCCATCATGGGAACGAAAGCGAGACCCGTTGCGAACGGCGACCAGCCATTGATTTTCTGGAAGTAGAGACTGAGCACGAAGATCAGGCCGTAGAAGGCGATGTTGAAGAGGAGCCCGACCAGAGCGGTCAGCGCAAACACGCGGTGGCGGAACAGCGAGAGTGGCAGCATCGGTTGTGGCGCGCACGCCTCGCGCCATACGAACAGGAGTCCGATCACGGCCGCTGCCACGAAGCCCATGATGACGAGCGGATGGCTCCAGCCGAGCACGCCGCCTTCGATCAGGGCGCCGGCCAGCGTGCCGAGGGTTGCAATCGCCGCGATCTGTCCCGGCAGATCGATCTCGCGCTGCGCGAGCCGCGGCGTCTCCTCGGCATAACGCCAGGCAAGCCAGAGGCCGGCGGCGCCAATCGGCAGGTTGACGAGAAAGATCGCTCGCCAGCCGACCAGCGCGATCAGCGCGCCGCCGACAAACGGCCCCGAAGTCAGTGCGACGCTCGCACCTGCGGCCCAGAAGCCGATCGCGCGGCCGCGCGCCTTCGGATCGGTATAGGCATGATTGAGCAGCGTGAGCGAGTTCGGCACCAGGATCGCTGCTGCCAGGCCCTGCACGGAGCGTGCGGCGATCAGGAATATCGCCGACGGCGCCAGCGCGCAGGCGAGCGAAGCCAACGTGAAGATCGCAAAGCCCGCGATGAATATCCGTTTGGCGCCGACGCGGTCACCGAGCGCACCGGAGGTCAAAATGAAGGCCGCGAATGCGATGGTATAGGCGGTCACCACCCATTGCAGCTCGGCCACGCTACCGCCGAGCGAAGTGCCGATGCTGCTCAGCGCAGTATTGACGATGGTGATATCGAGCTGCACCACGCCAAGGCCGAGGCTCGTGGCAGCAAGTGCCAGCGCCGTCGCGAGAGGCGAACGGGATGACGTGTTGTCGGAGTGGGCTAGTTCCGGCTGTCTTGTATTGAACGAAGTTGTTGGCATTGATCACACTCAGTTGCCTGCGAGAATTTGACGGCCCTGATCAGCCCACTTCGCGATGGTCATTCGATACCAACCGAATACTCGGAGCCGCGGGATGATCTTTCTCCTCGTCGCGGCATTTCTTCACCGGGCCTACTGGCGTCCGGGCAACCTATGTTTCGTGATCGATCCAGTCTCGCGGAAACACTACGGTCTTGACCGAAGTATCCGTGCTTGGCACTGCGTCCTTATCGGCGTACGAGAAGGGCATGGACACGGGACCCAAAATCGCCCAAGTCGCAGCGGTCATCGGCGATCCGGCGCGCGCCAACATGCTGAGCGCGCTGATGGATGGCCGAACGTTGACCGCCTCGGAGCTCGCCTATGTGTCTGGCGTGGCGCCGCAGACAGCGAGTGGCCATCTTGCGAAACTCAGCGACGCGGGATTGCTCGCGCTCGCAAAGCGGGGCCGACGGCGATATTTCCGCCTGGCCTCTCCGCACGTCGCGCGCGTGCTAGAAGGTCTCATGGTCGTGGCGCAGGACGGCCCTGCCCGGCAGCGCAATCTCTGGCGCGGTGGAGAAACGCTCCGGCACGCGCGCACGTGCTATGACCACATGGCAGGCCGCATCGCCGTCGCAATCGCCGACCGGCTGGTCCAACAGTCGTTTATTTTGCTCGACGAGGATGGCGGGCAACTCACCGACGCCGGCCGGTCATTCTTCAATGAGTTGGGCGTCGATCTTGGCCTCGCCTCTAAGCGCCGGGTGTTCTGTCGCCCCTGTCTCGACTGGAGCGAGCGCCGGCCGCATCTGGCCGGGGCAGTCGGCGCCGCCATTCTTGATCACGCTCTCGAGCACGATTGGGTCGAGCACGTCAGGGATAGCCGAGCGCTCGTCGTAACCCCGGTTGGCGTTAGAGAACTCGCCACAACGTTCGGCATTGAGGGCGTACCCCCGACGGACGGTCACGATGGGCGTGTTGGATCACTATCCGGAGGCCGGGTATCAGCTATAACGGTCGAGTCAGCGCCTCCCGGACGGAGGTAGTAGCGCGATTAGCCATTTTAGGCTGTGGTGACCGGAGCTAAGGCAGATGCGCTCCATTGTGGCCGTTCTGCGCCCTGCAGCGATGTCCGCTACCGCGCCATTGTTGGCGAAGAAGCGGACATCACGCGCGCCGGAGCTGTGCGCTCCGATCAAACTAGGACGCGGCCTTAGGCGCGCCTACTCCTCGTCATCGTCCTCGTCTTCGTCGTCGAGCTCTTCCAGTCGATCGAGGACCGCGAGCGGCAGCGTCTCGCGAAACAGATCGCCTTCCGCGCCCATCCAGAGACAGATCACGTCGTCGCCCTTCACGTCCGCGACGGTGAGCGGCTGCCCGCCGGATTTCAGTATGACGATATCGCCGGCTTTTAGTTCCATGGATGGTCCTTTCGGGTTGATTGACGGAGAAGCTAGCAAACCGGCATGACATGCCGATCACGGGCTACTCGGTCAGTGGATGTGTTGCGGTAGCGCGCATCCGCCGGCCGTGCTGCTGAAACGTCGATCAGAGAGCTTTAGGCCGGAGCGATCCCATCACGAGAGGCAATGGCGCCTGTTCGATGGATGGCGCAAGGGCTCTTCCGTCCCGTGCGTCGCGACCATGACACCATGCGCCTGTTTTGCCCGACGGAGCAACCGATTTCGTCGGATCCGCAGTTCGCGTTTTCCGCAAGTCGTTGATTTTGCTGCGGCCGTCTACTGTGCATGGGGTTGTTTTCGATGTTTTTGTTTACGCACCCTGATTGCAGTCAGCCCGGCACCAGTTCTGTCAGCGAGCGGATGATGCGGTCGGGCTTGACGATCGAGCCTTCGGGCAGGCCGTCGCCATGCACGTCGATCCAGATCGAGTAGATGCCGAGACGCTGCGGCGTCACGACTTCCCATTCCAGATTGTCGCCGATCATCCAGGTATCCTCAGCGGTGACGCCAAGCGCGTCCATCGCGTGCAGATAGGCACGCTCCTCGGGCTTGCCGAAGCCGTGTTCGCCCTCGATCTGGATGTGGTGAAAGCGATGCGCCAGCTCGAACCGCTCGACCTTGGCGCGCTGGGTGTCGGCGGCGCCGTTGGTCACCAGCGCGAGCTTGATGCCGAGCGCCTTCAATTTGTCGATCGCATCATGCGCGCCGGGGAAGACGAACATCTCCTCCTCGCGATAGGTGGTGAAGCGGTCGGCGAGACGAATGGCGAGGTCGTCCGGCAAGGCGCGGTGACCAGCGGCTGCGAGCGCGGCAAAACCGCCCTTGACCGTGAGATGGCGGGCCTCGGCGAGCTTCATCCGCCACGAAGCGTCTGCATTGGCCCAGAAATTTTTCGCAAAGGCCAGCACCGTGGCTGCAACCAGTTGCGGCGGCAGCGGCGCCAGCTCCTCGGCGAACTCCGCTGTGATCGTGTTCCAGGCGATCTCGGGCCGCGCATAGGCCGACAGGATGGTGTCGTCCATGTCGATCAGCATGGCGCGCGGCAGCGGCCTCATTGCGGGCTTCATCGTCGTCATGGCCACTTCACCTCCGGCGGCAGCGACGACAGGATCGAATCCACATTGCCGCCGGTCTTGAGCCCGAAAATGGTGCCGCGGTCGTAGAGCAGGTTGAACTCGACATAGCGGCCGCGCCGGATCAATTGCTCCTCGCGATCCTGCGCGGTCCAGCTCGTCGCGAAATTGCGCCGCACGATGTCGGGATAGATCTTCAGGAAGGCGCGGCCGACATCCTGGGTGAAGGCGAGGTCGGCGTCCCAGTCGCCGCTGTCGTGCCAGTCGTAGAAGATGCCGCCGATGCCGCGCGCCTCTTTCCGGTGCGGCAGGTGGAAATACTCGTCGCACCACTTCTTGTACTTGTCGTAATCGGCGATGCCGTTCGGCTGGGTGCAGGCCTGTTTCATTGCGGCGTGGAAGGCGATGCTGTCGGCATCGTCCTGCGTGCGGCGGCGGTCGAGCACCGGCGTGAGATCGGCGCCGCCGCCGAACCAGGCTTTCGTCGTGACGACGAAGCGCGTGTTCATGTGCACCGCCGGCACGTGCGGATTGCGCAGATGCGCAATCAGCGAGATGCCGGAGGCCCAGAACTTCGGGTCGTCCGCCGCGCCCGGAATTTGCGCGCGAAACTCTGGTGCGAATTCGCCGTGCACGGTGGAGCAATGCACGCCGACCTTCTCGAACAGGCGGCCGGACATCATCGACATCACGCCGCCGCCGCCGGCCGCGCCGGTATGATCGGTGCGCTGCCAGGGTGTGCGTTTGAAGCGGCCGGGCTCGCCCGAATAGAGGCTTTGCGGGGCATCGTCCTCCAGCCGCTCGAAGCTCGCGCAGATGTCGTCGCGCAGGGCTTCGAACCAGGCGCGTGCGCGCGTCTTGCGGTCTTCGATCGTAGAAACGTCCATATGCAAATCCCAACGAACCGGCTCGTAGGGTGGGCAAAGGCGCACTTGCGCCGTGCCCACCATTGATCACCGTTTATCTTGAATGGTGGGCACGCTACGCTTTGCCCACCCTACGAATTTCACCCTTGCGGACCGTAATAGGTGCAGCTCTCGTTGCAACTGTCGCGGTGGATGCTGACGCGGGTGAGCTTGCCGATGTGCTGGAGCCGCTCCCAGACGAAGCGCGAGAGGTTTTCCAGCGTCGGTGTGCCCAGCGCCTCGATCTTGTTGAGGTACTTATGATCCAGAATCATGCGCACGTCCTCGATGGCGCGCTGGACCAGGCCGAGATCGACCACCATGCCAGTTTTGGGATCGGGCGTGCCGCGCAGCGTCACCTCGGCGCGAAAGGAGTGGCCGTGGATCTCTTCGCTATCAGCGCCGAATGTCGTTCCCGACAATGAGTGCGCCGCCTCGAAGCGAAACGATTTCGTCAATTCCCACATCTGTTCGAAAACCAATCCTATCTGATACCGAGCGATTTATGCGTCTGCACGCTGAGCCGCCATTGCGGATGATTCAGGCAATAGTCGATTGCGCCCGCGGTGTTTTGGGCGACTTCGGGCCCGTCCATCGGCTGCAGCGAGAAGCGTTCGAAGGCGAGGCCCGCGAAGGCCTCCGGCATGGCGAGCGGCTGCGGATAGACCAGCTTCAGCTCGTGGCCGCGCCGGATCACCAGATCGCTGCCGCCCTTCGGGCTGACGCAGATCCAGTCAAGCCCCTCGGGCGGGGCGATCGTGCCGTTGGTCTCGACGCCGATCTCGAAGCCGCGGGCATGGAGCGCGTCGACCAGCGCCGTATCGACCTGGAGCAGCGGCTCGCCGCCGGTGAGCACCACATAACGGTTATCGGTGGAGGCCGTCCATTGCGCGGCGATGGTGTCTGCGAGTTCCGCGGGCGAGCCATAGCGCCCGCCGAGCGTGCCGTCGGTGCCGACGAAATCGGTGTCGCAGAATTTGCAAATGGCCGCACTGCGGTCCGCCTCGCGCCCGCTCCAGAGGTTGCAACCGGCAAAACGGCAAAACACGGACGCGCGCCCGGCATGGGCGCCTTCGCCTTGCAGCGTCAGGAAGATTTCCTTGACCGCGTAACTCAACCGTCTCTCCTCAACATATCAAACTTGCGGGTTCCGGAGCTGCCGCAGCGCTTCGCCTGCGGCCATCGCCGCGGTCATGGCGACATTGAGCGACCGCAGCCCCGGAGCGATCGGGATCACCAGCCGCGCGTCCGCCGCCTCGACCACCGCCTCGGTGACGCCGGCGCTCTCGCGCCCGAATAGCAGGATGTCCGCCGTCTGGTAACGGAAATCGCGGTAGTCGGTCGCGCCTTTGGTGGTGAACAGCAGCAGGCGGGCGCCTTGCGCCGCGCGCCACTGCTCGAATTTCGACCAGGAGTCGTGCCTGACGATGCTGACCTGATCGAGGTAGTCCATTCCCGCCCGGCGGAAATGCCGGTCGGAGACGGGGAAGCCCGCCGGTTCGATGATGTGGGCGGCCACGCCCAGACAGGCGCAGAGCCTGAGAATCGTGCCGGTGTTCTGGGGGATGTCGGGTTGGAAAAGCGCTATCTGCATGGGCTGTGCATGGGCTGTCTCGGTTCGGTGCGGGCCGGAAATGTCTCAATAAAACATCGCTGGCCGCGGAATTCGTGCATTGCACGCTCCCGCGCCGATAGCGGGCTTGCGCTCGCCCGGCAAGGGTGCCAATAGAACGATTCTGGACTGCTGTTTTCGCCTTGTTTTGGTGGGGGCACGTGAAGTTCTGCCGCCGCGGGGGGCCGCGGGCGCCGGCAGGCTGTTCTGGGGACCTTGGGGGCTCCTGGAGCGGTTCCGCCGGCTGCATAAGAAGAAAGGGTTGGAATCGTGACGACAGCGTCTTCGGCGGACCATCCGACACGCCGTGATTTCTTATTCGTTGCAACGGGGGCAGCTGCAGCAGTAGGGGGCGCAGCCGCGCTCTGGCCCTTTATCTCCCAAATGAATCCTGATGCGTCGACCATCGCCGCCGGTGCGCCGATCGAGGTCGATCTCAGCCCGGTCGCCGAGGGGCAGGACATCAAGGTGTTCTGGCGCGGCAAGCCGATCTATATCAGCCACCGCACCAAGAAGCAGATCGACGAGGCGCGCGCCGTCAACGTGGCGAGCCTGCCCGATCCGCAGTCCGACGAGGCCCGGGTCAAGTCCGGCCATGACCAGTGGCTGGTCGTGATCGGCATCTGCACCCATCTCGGCTGCATCCCGATCGCCCATGAAGGCAATTACGACGGGTTCTTCTGCCCCTGCCATGGTTCGCAGTACGATTCGTCCGGCCGCATCCGCCAGGGGCCCGCGCCCGCGAACCTGCCGGTGCCGCCGTACCAGTTCGTTTCCGACACCAAAATCCAGATCGGCTGAGCTTCGGGCCCTCGTCCGAAGCTTCGCGCCGTCTCGTCGTACTATTTCCTCAGGATCGCATCATGAGCGGACCATCCGACTACCAGCCGAGCAATCCGGCCCTGCAATGGATCGAGCGACGTCTGCCGATCCTCGGCCTCATGCACTCTTCCTTCGTGGTCTATCCCACCCCGCGCAACCTGAACTATTGGTGGACCTTCGGCGCCATCCTCTCCTTCATGCTGGGGATCCAGATCCTGACCGGCGTGATCCTGGCGATGCACTACACACCGCATGCCGACCTCGCCTTCAAGTCGGTCGAGTTGCTCGTCCGTGACGTCAATTACGGCTGGCTGCTGCGCAACATGCATGCCGTCGGCGCCTCGATGTTCTTCGTCGCCGTCTACGTCCACATGCTGCGTGGCCTTTATTACGGCTCCTACAAGGAGCCGCGCGAGGTGCTCTGGATCCTCGGCGTCATCATCTACCTTCTGATGATGGCGACCGGCTTCATGGGCTACGTGCTGCCCTGGGGCCAGATGAGCTTCTGGGGCGCAACCGTCATCACCAATCTGTTCTCGGCCATCCCCTATGTCGGCGAGAGCATCGTGACGCTCTTGTGGGGCGGCTATTCGGTCGGCAACCCGACGCTGAACCGCTTCTTCTCGCTGCACTATCTATTGCCGTTCCTGATCGCGGGCGTCGTCGTGCTCCACGTCTGGGCGCTGCATGTCTCCGGCCAGAACAACCCTGATGGCGTCGAGCCCAAGACGGAGAAGGACGCGGTTCCGTTCACGCCGCATGCGACCATCAAGGACATGTTTGGCGTGTCCTGCTTCATGCTGCTCTACGCCTGGTTCATCTTCTACATGCCGAACTATCTGGGTGACGCCGACAATTACATTCCGGCGAACCCGGGCGTGACGCCGCCGCACATCGTGCCGGAATGGTATTACCTGCCCTTCTACGCGATCCTGCGCTCGATCCCGAACAAGCTCGCGGGCGTGATCGGGATGTTCTCGGCGATCATCATCCTGTGCTTCCTGCCCTGGCTTGATGCTGCCAAGACCAAATCGTCGAAGTACCGTCCGCTGGCCAAGCAGTTCTTCTGGATCTTCGTCGCGGTCTGCATCCTGCTCGGCTATCTCGGCGCGCAGCCGCCGGAAGGCATCTATGTGATCGCCGGCCGGGTCCTGACGTTCTGCTACTTCGCCTACTTCCTGATCGTGCTGCCGCTGCTCTCGCGCATCGAGAAGCCGCGTCCGGTGCCGAACTCGATCTCGGATGCCGTCCTGGCCAAAACCGGGAGCAGGTCGACGCCGATGGTGTCGAGCGCGATCGTGCTTGCGCTGGCGGGCGCGTTGTTTGCGGGCTCAGCCGATAGCGCGCGTGCCTCCGAAGGCAGCGACAAGCCGCCGGGCAACAAATGGTCGTTCGCCGGTCCGTTCGGCAAGTACGACCGCGGCTCATTGCAGCGCGGCCTGAAGGTCTACAAGGAAGTCTGTGCCAACTGCCACGGCCTGTCCTATGTCGCCTTCCGCAACCTCGCGGAAGCCGGCGGTCCCGGCTATTCGGTCGCGCAGGCTGCAGCCTTCGCCTCCGACTACAAGGTCAAGGACGGTCCGAACGACGCCGGCGATATGTTCGAGCGCCCGGGCCGGCCGGCGGATTATTTCCCCTCGCCATTCCCGAACGAGCAGGCCGCGCGTGCGGCGAATGGTGGCGCGGCGCCGCCGGATCTGTCGCTGATCACCAAGGCGCGCTCCTACGGCCGCGGCTTCCCCTGGTTCATCGTCGACTTCTTCACCCAATATCAGGAGCAGGGTCCGGACTACGTCTCGGCGGTGCTTCAGGGGTTTGAGGACAAGGCGCCCGAAGGCGTGAGCATCCCGGAGGGGTCCTACTACAACAAGTATTTCCCGGGCCACGCCATCAAGATGCCGAAGCCGCTCAGCGACGGTCAGGTGACCTATGACGACGGCTCGCCGACCACGGTCGCGCAATACGCTAAGGACGTCACCACGTTCCTGATGTGGACCGCCGAACCGCACATGGAAGCGCGCAAGCGCCTCGGTTTCCAGGTCTTCATCTTCCTGATCATCTTCGCCGGCCTGATGTACTTCACCAAGAAGAAGGTCTGGGCCGACTCGCACTGAGCGGCCTGAGGCGAGAATGAAGAGGCCCCCGCAAGGGGGCTTTTTTGTTGGGCACGAGAGTGTGTTGTCAGGCGCGATTGCCTATCGCCCGCTCAAACGCCAAAATGCCGCCAACCGCTCCCCAAAAACTCGTCGGAGGACATCATGGGAACCGCCATCACCTTCAAGCGCCCGGACGGCAAGGACGCATCGGGCTATCTCGCCAATGCCGCGCGCGGCAACGCGCCGGGCGTGGTGGTCATCCAAGAATGGTGGGGCCTGTCGGACCAGATCAAGGGCCTGTGCGACCGCTTCGCGCTGGCCGGGTTCGATGCGCTCGCGCCCGATCTCTACAGGGGCAAGGTGGTGCCGTATCACGACACGGACGCGGCCGGCAAAGAGATGAACTCGCTCGATTTCATGGACGCCACCACGCAGACGGTGCGCGGCGCCACGCAATATCTGTCGCGCAACGGCGCCAAGGTGGGCCTGACCGGCTTCTGCCTCGGCGGCGCCGTCACCATCATCGGCGCGGTGCATGTGCCGGAGCTCGCCGCCGGCGTGGTGTTCTACGGCATCCCGCCAGAGCAGGCGGCCAAGCCCGCCGACGTCAAGATCCCGCTCCAGGCCCATTTCGCCAACAAGGACGATTGGTGCACGCCGGAACTGGTCAATGGCTTCGAAAAGGCCATGAAGGCCGCCGGCAAGTCGCTGGAGCTGTTCCGCTATGACGCCGAGCACGCCTTCGTCAACGAGCAGCGCCAGGCCGTGCACGACCGCGAAGCCGCCGAGCTGGCCTGGGGCCGGGCGACGGAGTTTTTCCGCAAGCATCTGGGGTAGGTTGGGCGCCAATCGCGCTACAATTTCGGTGTCGTCCCGGCGAAGGCCGGGACCCATAACCACAACACTTTGTGGTCGGGGCGAGCTGCCACTGCGAGTCTTCGCCAAACTCAATTTTGTGGCTATGGGTCCCGGCCTTCGCCCGGACGACGGTGGAGATTGACATCACTGCCGGGCTACGGCGCAGGGGCCTACCCTTGACGCCGTCCCCGCGCCATGATGAGTATCCGTCCATGAGCACCGCCGTCCGCCCATCCCGTCTTTGGTGGCGCACCTCCTGAGAGGTGGCCGGTGCGATTTATTCTCCCAAAATCGTCTGAGGTCGCCCACGCAGTGCGGCGGCCTGATCGTTTGTCCTGTGTGGCGTTCCCTCGACAAGTTTCGTAAGAGGACCCCATGAACAGGACCGTCTTTGCCCTTCCGGCTCGAAGCGACTATGTGACCCGCGCGGGGCTTGCGATCACGCGCGTGGCGGAACAGTTTTCCGGCGGCGCCAACCGGCTCGACGATCTCGTCAACCTGCTCGACCGCCGCCGCGGCGTGGTGCTGTCCTCGGGTACGACCGTGCCCGGCCGCTACGAAAGCTTTGACCTCGGCTTCTCCGATCCGCCGCTCAAGCTCGAGACCACTGGCGTCAATTTCAAGCTGGAAGCGCTGAACGCGCGCGGGGAGGTCCTGATCGCCTTCCTCGCCGACGTCTTGCGCGAACCCTGCGTCGTGATCTCCGAGAAGACGCCCACGCGCCTTGCCGGTCATATCATCCGCGGCGAAGCCCCGATCGACGAAGATCAGCGCACGCGGCGCGCCAGCGTGATGTCGCTGGTGCGCGATCTCGTCGCCGCTTTCTCCGCCAATGACGACGGGGTGCTGGGTCTGTTCGGCGCCTTTGCCTACGACCTCGTGTTCCAGATCGAGGACCTCGTGCAGAAGCGCGCACGCGAGGCCGACCAACGCGACATCGTGCTCTACGTCCCCGACCGGCTGCTCGCCTATGACCGCGCCACCGGCCGCGGCGTCGTGCTCACTTACGATTTCGCGTGGAAGGGCAAGTCCACCGCGGGCCTGCCCCACGAGACCGCCGAGAGCCCCTACCTCAAGACACCGCGCCAGGGTTTTGCCGATCACGCGCCCGGCGAATATCAGGCTACGGTCGAGACCGCGCGCGCTGCCTTTGCACGTGGCGATCTGTTCGAGGCGGTGCCGGGGCAACTCTTTGCCGAGCCCTGCGACCGCTCGCCGGCAGAAGTGTTCCAGCGGCTCTGCGTCATCAACCCGTCGCCTTACGGCGCGCTGATGAATCTCGGCGAGGGCGAATTTCTCGTCTCGGCCTCACCGGAAATGTTCGTGCGCTCGGACGGACGCCGGGTCGAGACCTGCCCGATCTCGGGGACGATCGCGCGCGGTACCGATGCGATCGGCGATGCCGAGCAGATCCGCCAGCTCCTGAACTCCGAGAAGGACGAGTTCGAGCTCAACATGTGCACCGACGTCGACCGCAACGACAAGGCGCGCGTCTGCGTCCCCGGCACGATCAAGGTGCTGGCACGCCGGCAGATCGAGACCTATTCAAAACTCTTCCACACGGTCGACCATGTCGAAGGCATGCTGCGTCCCGGCTTCGATGCGCTCGATGCGTTCCTCACCCATGCCTGGGCCGTCACCGTCACCGGCGCGCCAAAGCTCTGGGCGATGCAGTTCGTCGAGGATCACGAGCGCTCGCCGCGCCGCTGGTATGCCGGCGCGATCGGGGCGGTGAATTTCGACGGCAGCATCAACACCGGCCTCACCATCCGCACCATCCGGATGAAGGAAGGCCTCGCGGAAGTGCGTGTCGGTGCCACCTGTTTGTTCGACTCCGATCCCGCCGCCGAGGACCGCGAATGCCAGGTCAAGGCCGCGGCCCTGTTCCAGGCGCTGCGCGGCGATCCGCCGAAGCCGCTGTCGGCCTTCGCGCCCGATGCCACCGGAAGCGGCAAGCGGGTACTGCTGATCGACCATGACGACAGCTTTGTGCATATGCTGGCCGATTACTTCCGCCAGGTCGGCGCCGACGTCACCGTGGTCCGCCATGTGCATGCGCTCGACATGCTCAAGCAGAAGCGGTGGGATTTGCTCGTGCTGTCGCCCGGCCCCGGTAGGCCCGAGGATTTCGGGATCAAGAAGACCATCGACGCAGCGCTGGAGAACAAGCTGCCGGTGTTCGGGGTCTGCCTCGGCGTCCAGGCGATCGGCGAGTATTTCGGCGGCGAGCTCGGGCAGCTCACGCATCCCGCCCACGGCCGGCCCTCGCGGGTGCAGGTGCGCGGCGGGCGGCTGATGCGCAATCTGCCGAACGAGATCGTGATCGGCCGCTATCACTCGCTTTATGTCGAGCGTGACAGCATGCCGGAGGTGCTATCCGTCACCGCCAGCACCGAGGACGGCGTCGCCATGGCGCTCGAGCACAAGACCCTGCCGGTCGCCGGCGTGCAATTCCATCCGGAATCGCTGATGTCGCTGAGCGGCGAGGTGGGCTTACGAATTGTCGAGAACGCGTTCCGCCTGGATGCGCGCGCTGATTGAGAGGCACCATGACTTTTGACCACGATCTGAAGGCGAGCGTCCGCACCATCCCGGACTACCCGAAACCCGGGATCTTGTTCCGCGACATCACCACGCTGCTCGCGGATGCGCGTGCGTTCCGCCGCGCGGTCGACGAACTCGTCAATCCCTGGGCTGGCAACAAGATCGACAAGGTCGCCGGCATGGAAGCGCGCGGCTTCATCATAGGCGGCGCCGTGGCGCACCAGGTTTCGGCCGGCTTCGTGCCGATCCGGAAAAAAGGCAAGCTGCCGCACACCACCGTGCGGATCGCTTACTCCCTCGAATACGGCATCGACGAGATGGAGATGCATGTCGACGCGATCCAGCCCGGCGAACGCGTGATCCTGGTCGACGACCTCATCGCCACCGGCGGCACCGCGGAAGGCGCGGTGAAGCTGCTGCGTCAGATCGGCGCCAATGTGGTCGCCGCCTGCTTCATCATCGACCTGCCGGACCTCGGCGGCGCCGCCAAGCTGCGCGCGATGGACGTGCCGGTGCGCACGCTGATGACGTTCGAGGGGCACTGAGCCAGGACGCCGAGGAGTATCGCCCGGGTAAATTATCGCCTAGGACCGTTGCAGGATCAGGCTGAGCTCCAGCTCGCGGAAGGCGAGATAGTTCCGCCGGGTCCACTGGTGCAGCTCGGTCGAGGCATCCTTCTCCTGGCGCAGATAGCCGGTGAAGGAGAAGTTCAGCCGGCCGATATAGGTCTTGAGAAAGCCGGGCAGCGCAGGCAGGCGGAATACCCGTCCGGCAGCCATCGCCGCCGGCAGCTCGCCGCGTATGATGTGCTCGTTGTCCACCGTGATCAGGTTAATCCGCGGGATCTGTTCGCGCAGCATCTCGTGGGCGCGGGCCGAGACGCGGTCGGTGTCGGCGACGAACAGGATCATCGGCGCGACGTGGCGGCGCGCCGCCTCTTTCAACAGGCCGATCTCCTCGGTCATCTTGAAGAACTCGTCAAAGGCGTGGAAGCCGAGGTCGATCACCTTGGCAACCCCGTCATCGACGATGACGCGATCCATCAGCTGCATCTTGCCGTAGGTGTCGATCACGTCGGCGGTCTCCGTGATCGTTGGCAGATAGTCGAGCAGCGACGGCTCCTTCAGGTTGACGTCGAAGGCCACGACGTTGCCGTTCTTGAGCAGCAAAAATTCGCTCAAAAGCCGCGCCAGCAGGGTCTTGCCGACCTGCGGGCGGGGCGAGCAAATGATGTAGAGGGGCGTCGCGGGCATCGATAGCTATATCAGTCGAACTCGGCGACCAATCCAGCCGTATCCGCCCGGCTTGCGCAACTATTTTTCGCTGTTGCGGGTCGTGGGCTTGGAGCCGACAATGTCGGTCAGCCGGATCCGGTCGAATTCGCTCCAGACGTTCGCCAGCCAATGCCGGACATAGCCGCGCAGCACGAACGAATAGTTCGCGGCCTCGTCGTTGATACCCTTGTTGGCGACGAATTTCAGGAACGGAACGGAAGACACCTCGACCTGCTCATAGGCCATTTCGTTGAGCTTGGGGATGGTTAGCTCGGTCGCATCCTTGATGCGGTGGAAGTAGGAATTATAGGTCGCCTGGTCCCACTGGAAGAACTGGGTGTCGTTGATGAAGTTCTTCACCAGGAAGTATTTGGCGCCGGTCATGAAGCCCGCGGTCTCGGCGATTTCGTCCAGAGAGGCGATCGAGGGTCCGAGGATGTGGAACACGGCAAAGGTGATCTGGCCGGCCTTGGCGGCATCGAGGAAACCGATGTCGCGCAAGGAGGCGAGCGCCGGCGAGAGCAGGCCGGCGCGGACGTCGATCACGGTGACCGACGGGCTCGTGGCGTTGAGCGTATCGAAGATCTTCATCTGATCC
The DNA here is from genome assembly GCF_000244935.1 of Bradyrhizobium sp. WSM1253. Classification (NCBI taxonomy): domain Bacteria; kingdom Pseudomonadati; phylum Pseudomonadota; class Alphaproteobacteria; order Hyphomicrobiales; family Nitrobacteraceae; genus Bradyrhizobium; species Bradyrhizobium sp. WSM1253. Next base: position 2,565,371 of record NZ_JH600073.1, on the reverse strand, counting down.
GACGTCGTCGTCATGTCGACGATCTCGGTGATGTCGGGGTGGAAGCGCTTCAGGGTTCCGCGCGGTGACTCTGTGTCGAAGGCGCGCGTCGGCACGTTGTTGGCGGAAAAATAATCGAGCAGGGTGCGCGATACCGTGGTCTTGCCGACCCCGCCCTTGTCCGCGCCCACCACAACCACTGCCGGCTTTGCCATTGCTGTCCCCTAACGCGCGCCCCCGATCGCGAGGTCGCAATCGGACGGGCCCCAAATCGATGTCGCAAAGATGTCCCAAGTCTGCTGTTGGGCGCGAACATGGCAGAAACAAGGGAGAATTCAATTCCGCAGGCCCCAGTTACGGCAATTCCCGAGGTTTTTCCCAATCGCGATCAATCCTTCCGCGCATGGCGTCAAATCGCGCTCAATGGCGGCCCCAAGGACCCATAGGATTTCCCAAGGGATTGCTTACCCGATTGCCTATTGGGTTGCTGCTGGCGGTTCCGGGTGCGGGCACGGGCGGCGGACTGGCCGTGCCGCCTGCGTCGTTCCAGGGACCCTGGCGCAGCGGCGGTGGGGTGTTCTGGCGGTCGGCTTGCGTGTCTGGCTCCTCGCCCTCGTAGGCGGGAGGCGGCAGCGGGCCAGGATCACGGCCGCCGGCGAACTTGACCAGCGCGTCCACCCGGGACTGCACCGAGGGGTGGGTCGCGAATAAATCGGCGAAGCCCTCGCGCGGATTGTCGACGCAGAGCTCCATCACCGCCGAGGTTGCGCCCGGCAGCTCGCCGCGGTTCTCGATCTTGCGCAGGGCCGAGATCATGGCGTCCGGGTTTTTCGTCAGCTCAACGGAGCCCGCGTCCGCGAGATATTCCCGCGAGCGCGATAGCGCGAGCTTCACCACCTGCGACAACAGCCAGGCCACCACGATCAGCACGACCGCGATGATGATCACGATCACCGCGCCGCCGCCCGAACTCTTGCTGTCGCTCGACGACGAGGACGATCGTGAGGACGAGGAGGAGCCCGACGACCACGAGCCGCCAGAGCCGGAGCTCCAGCTGAAATTCGTGAACAGGCGGAAGAAGAGTTCGCCGAAGAACCCGACCACACCCGCGATGATGACGGCGACCACCATGAGCTGCACGTCGCCGTTCTTGATATGGGTCAGCTCGTGACCCAGCACCGCCTCGATCTCCTTGTCGTCCAACGCATTGAGGAGACCGGTGGTGACGGTGATCGAATATTGCCGCGGGTTGAGGCCGGTCGCGAACGCGTTCAGCGCCGGGCTCTCCATGATCTTCAGCTTCGGCATCGTGATGCCGCGCGAGATGCAGAGATTTTCGAGCAGATTATAGAGCCGCGGCTCTTCCTGCCGGGTGACGTCGTGGCCGCCGGTCACCGCATCGATCATCGACTGGTGGAAGAAATAGGCGATCACGATCCAGGCCGCTGCCACGACGGTCGCAACCGGAGCGGCCACTTTCAGGTCATAGAAGGCACGGCTCAGATAATAGACGACGGTCTCGTCGCCGTTGATGACGACTTCAGCGATCAGCGCGCCGGCATAGACCAGCACATAGACCAGCGCGAACAGGCCGGCGAGCAGCAGCATCGAACGAAACTTGTTCGAGGCGATGTGCGTGTAGAGACCATACGCGGCCATGACGCGCCTTCCTCAATGTCCGTCGTTCCGGGGCGCGCCGAAGGCGTGAACCCGGAACCTCGAGATTCCCTGGTGCGCAAGCGCGCACCATGGTTCGTCGCCTTGCGACGCCCAGGAATGACGAAGAAAAACGATGGACATGTCAGGCAATCAGAACTTCACCTGCGGCGTGGCTTCGACCTCGGAGCGGCTGGCACCAAGATCGAAGAAGTCCTTTTTGGTGAAGCCGAACATGCCGGCGAACAGAGCGGCGGGCATCTGCTGGATGCCGGTGTTGTATTCCTGGACCGCGCTGTTGAAGAAGCGGCGGCTGGCCGCGATCTTGTTCTCGAGGTCGGACAGCTCGCTGGCGAGCTGCTGGAAATTGGCGTTGGCCTTGAGGTCGGGATAGGCCTCCGACAGCGCGATCAGCCGGCCGAGCGCGCCCGAGAGCTGGTTCTCGGCCGCGGACACCTGCGCCGGTCCCTGCGCCGACATCGCCGAATTGCGCGCCTTGATGACGTCGTCGAGCGTGCCGCGCTCATGCGAGGCATAGCCCTTCACCGTCTCGACCAGGTTCGGGATCAGATCGTGACGCTGCTTGAGCTGCACGTCGATGTCGGCAAAGGCCTGGCCGACGCGCTGGCCCAGCGCCACCAGCCGGTTGTAGGCGGCGAAGGCAAAGAACACGAGGACGACGATAACGCCGAGGACGATCCAGCCGGTCGACATGGAGAACTCCTGAAGGGGGAAGAAGGCGGGCGCTAGGGTAGACCAAATTGGCCCCGAGCGAGAGCCCGGCGCAGAGGAGAGGTAGGATTTGGTCGGATGAGGAGCTATCCGAGTTCAAGGCGAAAGCGGGTAACGAGGTTAATTTTCCGGACAGGACCGGCGTCTCAGTACTTCGTATCGAGCCTGGGTATGCCCGTGGCTTCGGCCAATCGCGCTGCGACCCTGCCTGCTTCCTGGATAGTTGCTTCCCTGACCGGAATGTCGTGCCGCCTTCCGCTGAGCAGCTCGACATAAACGCCATACGAGGCATGCCCGTCGCTCTCGTATTCGATACGACCGAGCGCGCGGCATTGGTCGAGCGGGCAATCCACGATCGTCTTGCCCCATCGGCCAAACAAACGACGAAGGATCGTCAGCCGCCTTGCGCGAAGATCGATGTGAACGATTGTTCGCTGGGACGCGATGGAGAAGAACATGCACGCCAGCAATAGCCACAGGACGACGCTGCCTCCGGCTACAGCCCCGCCTGAGCTGGCTACAACAACGGCAACGCCGACCAGACCCGCTGGAATCATCCAGATTATTGCCGAGGGCTTCCGCTCGAATACCAAGACTGCTGAGCTATCTCTGGCCATGAGGGACTTCTACCTCAATTTGTGGCTGTGCCCCAGCGCCACCGCCTTGCGTCCGCATAGGCGGCCTTGTCCCGCCGGGGGACCTTGGCGAGTTCGACACCGTCCTCCGTGCAGAGCTTTGCAGCGATCTCGGCCTTGCCGACATCCGGCGGCGCCAGCACGCGCGCGGCGCGGGCTGCGGGCGGCGTGCGGGTCAGCGCCACATAGATGAACCGCTCGTCCTCGAACGGCACCTCGGCGCCCTTGATCTGGCGGTGAGCCTGCGAGCGCGGCAGGCGCTGTGAGAAATGGCACCAGTCGGGCGCCGTCAGCGGACACGGCTTTTCGTGCGGGCAGGGTGCGGCGACATAGGCGCCCGCCGCGATCAGTTGCTGGCGCAAAGCGAGGATGCGGGCGTAGCCGGCGGGCGTGCCGGGCTCGATCACGACCAGCGCGTGGCGCGCTTTCGCCCACATCGCTTCCGCGAGATTGCGTTGATCGCCCTCACTGAGCTCGCCAATGACATAACTCGCGACGACGAGATCGGCTTGCGAGAACTCGGCGAGGTTCGCGCCGGCATCGCCCGGCAGATAGCGGCAGTCCGCCAGACGCGTGCTGTCGCGCGCCAGTTCGAGCGCGAGACGGCTCAGCGTGGCGTTGGCGTCGAGCAGGGTGAAATCCTGCAGCGAGGAGAACGCCTCCGCAGCGGCCCAGCTCGCGGTGCCCGGACCTGCGCCGACGTCGAGCAGCGTTTCCGGAGCGAGGTCAGTTACGATCTCGGTCAGCGCATTCAGACTGGCCGCCACCGCCGCGTAGGTCGCCGGCATGCGCGCGAGCGCATAGGCGAGCGCGTCGGCATCCGACTTGATCGTGCCGGAGCCGCCGCCTGTGCGGTAGGTGGTCGAGATTCTCTGCGATCGCTGCGCTGCGTCGGTGCGCGAGAACCCCTGGAGCTTGCCGTCGAGGGCGGCCTTTAGCTCAGCGGGAAGCGTGGGCGAGATCATCTTAATTCGCCGTCATTCCGGGGCGCGCGTAGCGCGAATCCGGAATCTTGAAATGGTGGCGCGAGATTCCGGGTTCGATGCTGCGCATCGCCCCGGAATGACGGCCAAAAAATCACGCCACGTTCTGGTCGAGAATGTCCACCGCCTCTTGCAGGTTCACCGACACCAGCTGCGAGACGCCGCGTTCGGCCATGGTGACGCCGAACAGGCGGTTCATCCGCGCCATCGTGATCGGGTTGTGCGTGATGATGATGAAGCGCGTGTCGGTCGAGGCGGTCATCTCGTGCAACAGGTTGCAATAGCGCTCGACGTTGTGGTCGTCGAGCGGCGCGTCGACTTCGTCCAGCACGCAGATCGGCGAAGGGTTGGTGAGGAACACCGCGAAGATCAGCGCCATCGCGGTCAGCGCCTGCTCACCGCCGGAGAGCAGCGACAGCGTCTGTGGCTTCTTGCCCGGCGGCTTGGCGATGATTTCGAGGCCCGCTTCGAGAGGATCATCGCTCTCGATCAAATGCAGCGCGGCTTCGCCGCCACCGAACAGCTCGACGAACAGGCGCTTGAAGTGGTTGTTGACGACCTCGAACGACGTCAGCAGCCGCTCGCGCGCCTCCTTGTTGAGGCTCTGGATACCCTGGCGCAGCCGCTTGATGGCCTCGACGAGATCGTCGCGCTCGGTGACCAGACCGTTGTGCTGGGTCTCGACCTCGCGCAGCTCTTCCTCGGCGCGCAAATTGACCGCACCCAGGCGCTCGCGATCGCGGCGCATTTTTTCGAGGTCTTCCTCGATGTCGTGCAGCGGCGGCAACTCCGTGCCGGGTTCGATCTCGGCGAGGCCGGCAACGGCCTGCGGTTCGACTTCCAGCATGTCGCGGATTTCGCGCTCGATGTCCTCGAGCCGGCGACGCGCACCTTCCATGCGCTCCTCGGCGCGGGCGGTGGCCTCGCGGGAGCTTGAGAGTGCCTCGAGCGTCAGCTTCGCGACGCGATCGGTTTCGGCCATCGCGGTTTCCGCGCTGGCGAGCGCATCGGCGGCCATGCGGCGGTCGTTTTCGGCATATTCGATCTCGGTGATCAGCGCGCTACGCTTCTCCGCGAACACGGCCGGCGCGTTCTCGAGATCGCTGCGCTCGATCGAGACTTCGGCGATGCGCGCCTGGATGGTGTCGATGTGGGAGGTCGCGCTCTCCTTTCGGTTCTGCCACTCGGTGCGTTCGGCGAGGATCGCCTGCACGCGGCGGTCGGCCAGCTCGGCTTCGCGCGCCAACGCCTGTGCCTCGGCGCGGACCTGGGCGGCCATGCGGCGATGGCCTTCGATGTCGCTGCGGACGGCGGCGAGACGGGTTTCGGTGTCCTCGCTCGACGGCAGCTCGGAGATCCCGGCTTCGGCGTATTCGTAGGCGGCTTCGGCCTCGGCACGGTCGGCGGCCAGACGGCTGTGCGCTTCCGACAGCGTCGCCTTGCGCGCGGCGTGGCGGCTGATCTCGCGCTCGACCGTGGCATGGCGCTCGCGCGCGACGTTGAGCTCGCGCTGTGCGGCGCGCCAGGCTTCGCGGCTCGCACCTTCGGTGCTGGCGGCCATCTGCAGCTCGGCCTCGGCGTTCTCCAGCGCCTGACGCTTGATCTGCGCGTCGATGCGGGCCTGCTCCAGTTCGTTCTCGATGTCGATGAGGCGGGCGCGCTCGGCGAGCCGCCGTGCTGCGCCGGTCGGCGCGTGGGCGGCTGCGACAAAGCCATCCCAGCGCCAGACGTCGCCTTCGGGCGAGACCAGCCGCTGGCCGGTCTTGAGCTGCGAGACCAGTTCGGCGCCGCGCTCGCGCGGCACCACGCCGATCTGCGCCAGGCGGCGGGTCAGCTCGGCCGGGGCTTGCACGTGGCTGGCGAGCGGCACGACGCCTTCGGGCAGTTCCGGATCGCCGTCGGTGACGCCGGCATTGGTCCAGCGCATCGGCGCGGACGGATCGACCGGGGCGTCGAGATCGTCGCCGAGGGCTGCGCCGATCGCCTTTTCGAATCCCTTGTCGACGGTGATGCCGTCGATGATCGGCGGCCACAGATTCTTGGTCTCGCCGTTGAGGATCTTGGAGATCGTGCGCGCCTCGGTATCGAGCCGCTGCACGCGCTTGTCGGCTTCGACGAGCGGCGAGCGCGAGGATTCCAGCGTCTGCCGCGCGGCGACATGCGCGGCTTCGCTGGCCTGAGCCGCGGCTTCCGAGGCCGCCAGCGTCTGCTCGGCGTTCTCGACGGTCGCGGTCAGCTCGTCGAGATCGCCGAAGCCGCCGGTCGCCTCGGTGAGCTTCTGCTCTTCCGCCGCGACGTTCGAAATCTCCTGATCGAGCCGGGCGAGCTTGTCGCGGTGGGTGCGAACGTTGGCTTCGAGCTGATTGCGCTTGGCGGTGAGGTCGGCGAGCGCGGTGGTGAGCTCGGCGAACTGCTGCTCGGTTTCGGTCAACACCGCCTCGGCTTCGGCGACACGCTCGTCGACGCCGGAGCGCTTCTCGACGCGCGACTTGATCTCTTCCTTCAGCTCGGCATCTTCGGCGTCGAGGCGCTGCAGCGCGACGTCGGCGTCCATGGTCTGCTGCTGGGCACGCGAGATATCGCCTTCGAACTGTGCGAGGCGCCGCTCGAGCTCCGCGACGCGCTCCTTGGCGCGCTCTTCCTCGCGATCGAGCAGCTCGCGGGCGTTGGTGAGGCGCTGCAGCCCGGCTGCCGCGCGCGCTTCCGCATCGCGCAGCGCCGGCATTTCGGCGGCGCGGATCGCCTGGATGCGGGCGGCCTCGGCCTGGTGCTGGGTCCGCTCGGCCATCTCGCGGACCGCGAGATCGTGGGTGTGGCCGGATTCGTTGACGTCGGCATGGGCGCCGATCCAGCGCAGGTGGAACAGGGTTGCTTCGGCCTTGCGGACCTTGGCCGCAACTTCGCGATAGCGCACGGCCTGGCGGGCCTGCTTCTTCAGGCCTTCCATTTGCCCCGCCAGCTGGCCGATCACGTCCTCGACGCGGGTGAGGTTGGTTTCGGCCGCCTTGAGCCGCAGCTCGGCTTCGTGGCGGCGGGCGTGCAGGCCGGCGACGCCGGCGGCGTCTTCCAGCACGCGGCGGCGTTGCTCGGGCTTGGCCTGAATGATCTCGCCGATCTTGCCCTGGTGGACCAGGGCTGGCGAGCGCGCGCCGGTGGCGGCGTCGGCGAACAGAATCTGCACGTCGCGGGCGCGCACGTCGCGGCCGTTGATGCGGTAGACCGAACCTGCCTCGCGCTCGATACGGCGGGAAATTTCCAGAAGCTGGCTGTCGTTCATCGCCGCCGGCGCGGTGCGATCGGAATTGTCGATCGTCATCGTCACTTCGGCGTGGTTGCGCGCGGGACGATTGCCGGAGCCGGCGAAGATCACCGCGTCCATGTCGGCGGCGCGCAACGACTTGTAGGAGGTCTCGCCCATCGCCCAGCGCAGCGCCTCGACGAGATTCGACTTGCCGCAGCCGTTGGGGCCGACCACGCCGGTCAGGCCGGGCTCGATGACGAAGTCGGTGGCCTCAACAAAGGACTTGAAGCCGTGAAGGCGCAGGCGGGTGATTTTCATAAGCACGCATCTCTGTTGGCAGGCGCGAATCCCCCTGCCGGGACAATACCATGGAAGGCAATGTCGCTATCCGGGCGAGTCGCGCGAGGCGCCTCATGCGGCTGGACAATGGCCGCGGTGCGCTGCGAGGGCAACCGGCGAAAGCCGCTTTTCCAAGGGATTTATGCCGGGAAAGATACGGCTATCGAGATGCGAATCAGGGATTGTGCCGTGCGAATCAGCTCTTCAGCAGCGGATTGATCTTCTTGGCGAATTCCTCGAACGAGGTCTCGCCCTTGATCTTCTCGCCGTTGATGAAGAACGTCGGCGTCGAATCGACCTTCAGAACGTCGCTGGCATATTTCTGGTCGGCGGCGATCTTGTCGAGCAGCGCCTGGTCCTTCAGACAGGCCTCGACCTGCTGCTGGGTGAGGCCGGCTTGCTTGCCGATCCGCGTCAGGGTCTCCGTGGTGTTCTTCGCCACCCAGTCGTTCTGCTGGCGGAACAGCATGTCAGTGACCGCAAAGTATTTCGGTGCGTCGCCATTGGCGATGCAGCGTGACAGCATCGAGCCGGCGGCGGCTTTGATGTCGAGCGGGAACTCGCGGAAGATGTAACGGACCTTGCCGGTGTCGATGTATTCCGACTTGATCTTGGGAAACACCTGCTCATTGAAAGCCGCGCAATGCGGGCAGGTCATCGAGGCGTATTCGGTGATGGTGACCGCGGCGTCCTTCGGGCCCAGCGCCATGTCGGGCAGTGACACCGGCTTGGCGACGTCGCCAGCGGCCTGCGCGATAGCTTCCGAGATGAACCGCAGCGGCGAGAACCCGGCGAGCGCGGCAAGCCCGGTCAGCGACAGCATCGAGGTGAAGGCGCGGCGGGTGATGATCAAGGTCGGCTCCCGGATTGGCGTGGTCTCGCCCGAAATTCCCATTCAGACGGCCTGTCGCTAGCTTGAAACGTCGTTTGAGGCAATGGCGAGCGGCAAGGACAGGTCCAGTTTGGCCGCCGAATAAGGCTCAATTTCGCTTGATAGCGGCCCCCAGGCGCGCCAGCGCCGACTTCAATTGTTCATCTTCGATGTCGCCCAGGCGCTCAGCCACCTCGGCCACCGATTTGGCGTCCGGCGGGGCGGGCCGGGTTGGCCGCCGGGCGCGCGATAGTGGAGCCTGGCGGAAGGCCAGCTTGCCGACCGCGCTCCAGCCGAAGAAGCGGTTGACCCGCTGCAGGATCACATCGGCGGAGTGCTGGATCTCCAGCGCCATCGGCCCCTCGACCCGCAGCACCAGCGTGGCCGGCTCCTGCGGCTGACCCTCGACCGGCCGCGGCCATTGCATCTTGAGCGGCTCGGCATGGGCCGCGATCTCCGGTCCGGCAATCTGCGCCCACCGCGTCACCAGCTCGCGCGCGGCAAAACCCTGCTTGGCATAGGCCTCGGCGAAGACGTCGTTGAGCAGGAGCGACAGCGGCTTGGCGCTGATAGGACCGGGTTTGATGGGGCGAAGCTTGGACATGGGACCTTATAGCACTCCGGCGCGTCGGCCACAGGCTCTTCGCCGCGAAGAAAAACGTGGACGCCCGCGACCAGCGTGGGCACGACGTGGAGAGATCGGTGCATTGCCGTTACAGTGCGAACATGAGCCCCAAATCCGCCCTCAGGGCGAAATCGGAACCAGTTCCGCCGCAGACCTCGTCGCGCCCGCTCGCGCTGCTCGATTGGTACGACCGCCACCGCCGCCGCTTACCCTGGCGCGCTGCGCCCGGCGAGGCATCTGACCCTTACCGCGTCTGGCTGTCCGAGATCATGCTGCAGCAGACCACGGTGAAGGCGGTCGGGCCCTATTTCGAAAAATTCGTCGCGCGCTGGCCTGATGTCACCGCGCTCGGACGGGCCTCGCAGGACGACGTGCTGCGGATGTGGGCCGGGCTCGGCTATTATTCTCGCGCCCGTAATCTCCATGCCTGCGCGGTCGCGGTGATGCGCGAGCATGGCGGCACCTTTCCCGACACCGAACTGGGCCTGCGCGCGCTGCCGGGCATCGGGCCCTATACAGCGGCAGCGATCGCGGCGATCGCGTTCGACCGCCGCACCATGCCGGTCGACGGCAATATCGAGCGCGTGGTCTCGCGGCTCTTTGCTGTTGAAGAAGAACTTCCGCAGGCCAAACCGCGGATCCAGCACTTGGCTGCGACGCTGCTCGCCGACTCCCGCGCCGGTGATAGCGCGCAGGCGCTGATGGATCTGGGTGCCTCGATCTGCACGCCGAAAAAGCCAGCCTGCTCGCTATGCCCACTCAACGAGGACTGCACGGCGCGCACGCTGGGAACGCAGGATACGTTTCCGCGCAAGGCGCCGAAGAAGAGCGGCGCGCTACGGCGCGGCGCCGCTTTCGTTGTCACGCGCGGCGACGAGCTTCTCGTCCGCAGCCGTCCCGAAAAGGGTCTGCTCGGCGGCATGACCGAGGTACCGGGATCGGATTGGCTGGCCGAGCAGGACGATGCCAAGGCAAAACAGCAGGCGCCCGAGCTGAAGGGGCTGTCGCGCTGGCAACGCAAGGTCGGCGTGGTCACCCACGTCTTCACGCATTTCCCGCTGGAACTGGTGGTCTACACGGCCAAGGTGGAAGCGCGCACGCGGGCACCGGCAGGCATGCGCTGGGTGCCGATCGCCACGCTCCCCGACGAAGCATTGCCCAACGTCATGCGTAAGGTGATTGCGCATGGATTGGACCCCTAGCAGCCCATCCTGCTGACAACATGCTGGCAGCAGCCCTGCGTTAGCTGTGATCGGCAACGGAGGCTCGCATGATCAAGACCGCGCTCGACAACTTTCCCAGGCCGCCTTGTGCCGAGCTATTGGGGTGGCGTCTGCTCGATGCCCGTCCCGGGGAAGGCTGGATCAAGCTCGCGTTTGACGGCAAGCCGGAGTTCTGCAATCCGGCCGGCTTCATCCAGGGCGGCATGCTCTCGGCCATGCTCGACGACACGATGGGCCCCGCCGTGCTGGTGATGAGCGAAGGCCGGCTCTACACCACCACCATCAGCATGACCGTGAATTTCCTGGCGCCCGCAAAGCCCGGACCGATCATCGGTGAGGCCAAGGTGACGCAGCTCGGCAAGACGATTGCGTTCGTCGAGGCAAAGCTGATGGCGGAAGACGGAACAGTGCTGGCGACGGCAAGCGCGAGCGAGCGGCTGCTCGAAGCGGCGAGGGTGGTGGGCAAATAGTCTAGCCGCGTAGGCGCTACCCCTTCTCCCCTTGCGGGAGAAGCTGGCGCGAAGCGCCGGATGAGGGGTATCTCTCGGCGAGGTCAAGTTGTCAGAGATGCGCTCGCGGAGACAGACCCCTCACCTGAGTGAGTCCGCGTCTACCGGCATCGCTGCCCTCTCTCACAAGGGGCGAGGGCGCATCAACGCGCGTCTCGCTTCGCGCGAATACTCATTTCGTCGCGCGCGCACCCGCGCTCACGATGGGCGGCTTCGCATTCAGCGCTTCCACCTGGAAGCCGGCGACGCGCTTGTAGTTGGCGGCAACATCCTCCAGCTCCTGTTGCGACAGCACGTCGGTGACGACCTTGTAACCATCCGGCGCGCGCTCTTCGACGAGCTGCATCACCTGCTCGGGGCCGTTCTTGCGGTTGAGCAGGACGAGACTGGTGGTTGCAGGCCGCCGCTCGGCCTCATAGGCGAGCAGGGCCGCTTGCGTCGGGCCGTGCGCCAGGATCTCGCGGGTGATGGTGCGGGCATCGAGGATCGCCTGCGAGGCGCCGTTGGATCCGATCGGGTACATCGGATGTGCGGCGTCGCCCATCAGCGTGACGCGGCCGAAAGTCCATTGTGACACCGGATCGCGATCGACCAGCGGATATTCATAGGCGTGCGGGCAGTTCTTGATGAGGCCGGGCACGTCGAGCCAGTCGAACCGCCAGCTCTCGAACCAGGGCAGAAACTCTTCCAGCCGCGCGGTGCGGTTATAGTCTTCGCGCCGCCATTGATAGGTCGGCGGCATGTGGCGCTCGGCAACCCAGTTGATCAGATGGTTGCCCGCGGCGTCCGGTTCCTTCGAGATCGGATAGCAGACGAATTTCAGGATCTCGTGGCCGGCCATGATCATGGTACGGCCGCTGAGGAACGCCTTTGCAGGCGTGACGCCGCGCCAGAGGATGCGGCCGTTCCAGATCGGCGGGCCTTCGTCGGGATAGAGTTTTTCTCGCGCAGCCGAATGGATGCCGTCGGCGGCGATCAGGATCGTGCCGTCGTAAGTCCCCGCGGCCTTGCCGGTGGCCTTGTCGATGAAATCGGCGCGCACGCCGTCTGCGGTTTCGCTCCAGCCGGTCAGATGATGGCTGGTGAGGATGTTGTCGCGGCCGAGCCGCTCGATAGCGGTGTCGAGCAGGAGCTGCTGGAGCGTGCCGCGATGGATCGAGAATTGCGGCCATTTGTAGCCGGCCTCCAGTCCGCGCGGCTCGCTCCAGATCGGCTTGCCGTGCTTGGAGAAATAGGCGAGCTCGCGGGTGCGCACGCCGCTGGCATCGAGCTTGTCCATCAGCCCGAGCTCGATCAGCTCGCGCACCGCATGCGGCAGCACGTTGATGCCGACGCCGAGCGGCCGCAGCTCGGCGACGCTCTCGAACACTTTCACGGGAATGCCGATTCCGTGCAGGCTGAGCGCAAGCGTCAGGCCGCCGATGCCGCCACCGGCGATGAGTACGGTCATGGGAAAGCCCCTCCAACTAGAGGCGTCTTGGCACAGCCGGGCGCCGGTGGGCAACTGCGAAGAGCAAGGGCACTGAGAACGCCGTGCTATGGACCTCGGGGCCGGCAGCCGTTAACTTCCGGCTTTCCCATGAGGTCCGACATGCTCAAGCTCTACTACGCCACCGGCACCTGTGCGCTCGCCACCTACATCACCCTGGAAGAAGCCGGCGCCGACTACGCGGCCGAGCGGCTGAGCTTCAAGACCAACCAGCAGAACAGCGCGGAGTATCTCGCGATCAACCCGAAAGGCCGCGTGCCCGCGCTGGTGACCGATCGTGGCGTCCTGACCGAGACGCCGGCGATGCTGGCCTATCTCGCGCAGACCTTTCCCAAGGCGAAGCTCGCGCCGCTCGACGATCCCTTCGACTTCGCCCAGGTGCAGTCCTTCAACTCCTATCTCTGCTCGACCGTGCACATCAACCATGCCCACAAGATGCGCGGCGCGCGCTGGGCGAGCGAAGAAAGCTCGTTCGCCGACATGAAGGCGATGATTCCGAAGACCATGGGCGCCTGCTTCGGCCTGATCGAGCAGAAGATGTACAAGGGACCCTGGGTGATGGGCGAGCAGTACACGATCTGCGATCCTTATCTCTACACCCTGTCGACCTGGCTCGAAGGCGACAGAGTCGACGTCAACGCAACGCCGAAGATCGCCGATCATTTCAAGCGCATGTCCGATCGCCCCGCCGTGCGCAAGGTGATGGACGCGCAGAAGGCGTAGGGCTCTTGTAGGGTGGGCAAAGGCGCGTAGTGCCGTGCCCACCATCTTTGATCACTTCAACAGAAGTAGTGGGCAAGCTTCCGCCCTCGCTCTTCGAGCTACGGCGGACAAGTCGCTTTGCCCACCCTACGAAGCCTTCCGCTTCTCCAATTCCCGTCCCGTCTCCAGCATCAGCCGCCTGAGCCAGATCGAGCCGGGATCCATCTGTGCGCGGGTCGGGTAGAACATGAACTGCTCGTCGATCCCGGGGTCGAGCGGTGGCGTCACCGTAACGAGGCCGAGCTGCTTGGACAGCGCCGCGATCAGCCGGCGCGGCACGAAGGCGACGAGGTCGGTGCGGGCAGCGACGTGCAGCGCTTCGAGATAACCCGGGACCACGAGAGCGATGTGCCGGTCGATGCCCTTGGTCCGCAGCCAGGTGTCGATCAGGTCCTCGGGCTGGCCGCGGATAATTACTCCGACATGGCGCGCCGCCAGGAACGTCTCGCGCCGTTTCAGCTTCGCAGCCATGGGATGGCCGCGCCGCACTGCCAGCGCGTCCCTGTCGGTGTAGAGCAGCTGGCGATGAAAGCCCTTGAAGGCGTTGCCGATCGAGATTACGAGATCGATGGTGCGGGCGAACTCGGCGTGGAAGATCGCCGGTCCCCGCCACGGCACCACGTCGATCCGGACGTTGGGAGCGGCCTGCGTCACCTTTTCCATCAAGGGCGGCATCAACAGCTCGACCGCGAGGTCCGGCATCATCAGTCGGAATTGCCGCTCGCTGCGCGCCGCATCGAATTCATCCGATACGAACAGCCCGCGCACCTGGTCGAGCGCCTGCGCCAGCGGCGCGCGCAAGGCTTGCGCCCGCGGCGTCAGCTCCATCCGCGTGCCTGTGCGTACCAGGAGCGGATCGCCAAGGATGTCGCGCAGACGCTGGAGCGCATGACTGGCCGCCGGCTGCGACAGCCCGATCCGCAAGGCGGCGCGGCTGACGCTGGCCTCGCGCAGCAGTGCGTCGAGCGCGGTCAGGAGATTGAGGTCGAGCGAATTCAAATTCATGAGGCGAATAGATATCATATCCACTATCGATTTGAAGAATTTAGAGCCGGCGGCGATGATCTCGGTGTTCTCACCGAAGGAGATGCCGCCATGAGCGCGAGCGCCAACAAGAAACTGATGCAGGATATCTTTGCAGCCGCCGCCAGCCCCGATCCGGCTGCGCGCGACCGCGGTTTGTTCACCGAAAGTCTTGCCGATGACGCCAAATGGATCGTGACCGGCCAGTACTCCTGGTCGCCACCTTTTCGGGCAAGCAGGCGATCCTCAACGATCTGCACGCCTATGTGCGGACCCGCCTTGTCGACCGGACGCGGACGGTTGCCCACCGCTTCATCGCCGACGGCGATGTCGTCGTCGTCGAAGCAAAGGGCGACAATGTTACGCCCGAGGGGGTGCGCTACGACAACGATTATTGTCTCGTGTTTCGGCTCGAGGACGGTAAGATCAAGGAGATCCGGGAATATTGCGACTCGGTGCTGACCGAGAAGGCCCTCGGCCCGTTTCCGCAAACGGCCGTGAGGGCCGCGAGCTGAGCGGATCGAGCGGCGTCACGTCCGCCGACCGGTGCCGTCCGCCGCGGTCGGCGAGGGGCGGACGGTCGCACAGGCCGGTAGACTGCAGCGGCATGCATGCCGCTGCGGGCTTCGGGCCAAAACCTTGCTCACCTGCCGATAAAATCAGCAGATGTTGTGCCGTCTGGCGCATGCGCGCGCGAAAAATTTGAAGGTTCAATTAACGAGTGTCGCCCATTGTGTCGCGGTGCAGCGTGGTTCGCGAACAACGCGACCCGCGGCTGCCGGGGTGGCGCGACAAATCGCCGGACTTGTTCGTCCGCCCGAATTCACATGCTTCTGAGTGGACAGTGGGAATGCCGAGTTTTCGTTTGCGGATCAGGGGACGCCTGTACGCTGGTTTCATGGCCTTGGTGGCGGTTGGTCTTGTGATGGCGGTGGTCGCCATCTGGAATTTGCGGTCCGTCCAGGATCAGGTCGCAAAACTCTCCAAATTGTCGGACAGCACGGCGCACATCCTGGAGATATCGACCCATCTTCAGGCCATCCAGCGGGCCAATCTGCGCTACATTTACGATGCCAACGAACCTGCGATGCGGGAGGCTGCCGAGCGAGAGACCGCGGCGACCGGGCTGTTGCAGCTCGGAGCAAAGGGCACCCTCTCGGAGGAGCGGCGGAAGCTCTACAACGATCTGATCGCCGACATCGCCAAAATGAAAAGCCTGCGTGACAGTCTCGGCGACGCCGTCAACGAGGCGCGGACCGGCAAGGCGACTCTGTTGCCAAGTGGCGAAGAGCTGACCGTCAAGATGGCCAAGCTGGTCGATGTGGCCCGCGCCGCCGCCGACGACGACACGGTGTCGCTCGTCGCGGACCTCGAGTCCCGGGTTCTGTTGGTTCGAATCGCGAACTGGCGCTTCCTCGCTCTGCGCGACACCAACGGCCCCACCGCCTTCAGAACCAATGTCGACAGGGCGGTACAGCGGCTGGCAGCCGTCGAAAGGAGCCCGCAGGCGGCGGACCTTCGGTCGTCTCTGACGCCTGTGAAGACCGCGCTCGGTATCTACAAAGCCGCGTTCGAAACGACCTCCGCCGCGATGCTGCGGTCCGACGAGATCTACCACAAGGATCTCGCACCGCTCATCTCCGCGAGCATCGCCAAGCTCAAGGTCACGGAAACCACCTTGAAGGCGGATTACAACGATTCGCGCATGGCGGCCGATGCCGTGATCGACGGCACGACCTCCCTACAGGAGATCGCGGGCGGCCTCGCCGTCCTGTTCGGACTGATCGTCGCCTTCCTGACCGCCCGCAGCATCGTGGGGCCGCTGACCTCGATGACGCGCGCAATGGGGCTGCTTGCCGGGGGCAATCTCGCCGTCGAGATCCCCTCGCGCGGCAAGGCCGACGAGATCGGCGATATGGCCAAGGCGATCGACGTCTTCAAGACCAACATGATCGAGACCGAAAGGCTGCGCCATGAGCAGACCGCAACCGAGGCTCGGCAGGCCGAGGGCCGCAAGGCCGACATGGCCCGGCTCGCCAGTCAGTTCGAGCAGGCGGTGGGCGAGATCGTCGATACCGTATCCTCGGCATCGCAGGAGCTCGAGGGCTCGGCCGGCACCCTGACCGCGACCGCGAGGCGCGCGCAGGATCTCTCCACCGAAGTGCAATCCGCCTCCCAGGAAGCCTCGGCCAATGTGCAGGCGGTCGCCTCCGCGACCGAGGAATTGTCCTCCTCGGTGACGGAGATCGCGCGCCAGGTGCAGGAATCCGCGCGCATCGCGGGCGAAGCCGTCGGTCAGGTGAGCAAGACCAACGCGCGCGTCAGCGAGCTCTCCAAGGCTGCAGCCCGCATCGGCGACGTGGTCGAGCTGATCAGCACCATCGCCGGCCAGACCAACCTTCTGGCGCTGAATGCTACCATCGAGGCGGCGCGCGCGGGTGAAGCCGGCCGCGGCTTTGCCGTGGTCGCCTCGGAGGTCAAGGCGCTCGCGGAGCAGACCGCGAGGGCCACCGGTGAGATCGCCCAGCAGGTCTCGGGCATCCAGGCCGCGACGGAGGAGTCGGTCGGCTCGATCAGGGAAATCAGCGGCACCATCGAGCGGCTGTCGGAGATCTCGTCGACGGTTGCCGCCGCCGTGGAGGAGCAGGGTGCGGCGACGCAGGAGATCTCCCGCAACGTCCAGCAGGCGGCCCAGGGCACGCAGCTTGTGTCGTCCAACATCGGCGACGTGCAGCGCGGCGCTTCCGAGACCGGCTCGGCCTCTTCGCAGGTGCTTTCGGCGGCACGCTCGCTGTCGGCCGACAGCAACCGCTTGAAGCAGGAAGTCGCCAACTTCCTGAACTCGGTCCACGCCGCCTGAGCATGAAAAGCAAAAGGCCACGCGCATGCGCGTGGCCTCGCATTGTGACGTGGTGCGATCAGGCGACTTTCGTCGTCATGTGCTTGAACATGTTGCTGCGGGCCTCGTCGTCCATCTCCGCCTTGAACGTGAACTTGTCCTTCAGCGCGATCGCGCGCGTCGCCGCGGGCCGGGCCGAGATCTCGTCCACCAGCCGCTTCACGTCCGGATATCGCGCGAAGGCGTCGTCGCCAAGCTTGAATGGCACCATCCGCGCCCAACCCCACAGCGCCATGTCGACGATCGAATAGTTGTCGCCGACCATGTAGCGGCGACCTTTGAGGTGACCGTCGAGAATCTTGTAATGGCGATCGGTCTCGAACTGGTAGCGGTTATGCGCGTAGTCGTGGTTCTGGTCTTTCGGCGCAAAATGCTTGAAGTGCACGGCCTGGCCCGAATACGGCCCGACGCCGGTGGCGACGAACATCAGCCATGACAGCATCTCACCGCGAACATTGGCGGCGGGCAGGAATTTGCCGGTCTTCTCGGCCAGATAGAGCAGAATGGCGTTGGAATCGAACACGATGGTGCCGTTGTCATCGATCGCCGGCACCTTGCCGTTCGGATTGATCTTCAGATAGTCCGGCGTGAACTGCTCGCCCTTGCGGGTGTCGATCTTCACCGGCTCGAAGGGCAGGCCGGCCTCTTCGAGATAAAGCGCGACCTTGGTCGGGTTCGGCGAACCGTTAAAATAGAATTTGAGCATCGGGCATCTCCCCTGTGTTTGTTGGCCGAGAGTGGAGGCAGCAACATGTCCGCAAGCGGCCTTGTCTTGCCTGAACCTTGTCGGGGAGGGCAACCGGCGAGTTTGCCGGGCGGTATCTGCGCGCGACGCAGATCAGCCGGCGTAACAAAGGCCGATCGCCGCCGTAATGACCATGGCCGCGCCCACAGCCTCGAGGCGCAGCCCGATCCGCGTGGCGATATGCATGTCGGAGGCCCGCGCCGCGCGCTCCGATCCGCGCGCATAGCCGTGAACGATGACGTCGTGATTGAAACTGTCATGGGCCTCGTTGCTGCTGGCGAGCCCGACACAGACCACGAGCACGCCGAACAAGGCGAGGCCGAAAAATCCCAGCAGCGCAATCAGGAACATCGGAAACATGCCGACCAGAAAGATCGGAAGCAGCGGCACCAGCAGCAATGTCTCGGACTGTCGTCGCATGGCTCGACCGGTCAAGACGGGGCGTAGACAGTCAATCTAGTCCCGGCCGTCGCGTCATTCAAGACGCCGTAGGGTGGGCAAAGGCGCAAAGCGCCGTGCTCACCGAACATCGCGGCGAGAATGGTGGGCACGCTTCGCTTTGCCCACCCTACAACATCACGGGAAGGCTACCCCGCCGCCATGCCGGCGCGGATCTCGGCGCGGAGCTCGTCGATCAGCTTGAGACCCTTCTTGGTCTCGATGTGCCAGAAGGTCCATCCGTTGCAGGCTTGCGCGCCTTGCGCCACCGCGCCCATGCGGTGAATGGAGCCGACCTTGTCGCCGAACATGATGGCGCCGTCGGCGCGGACCAGCGCGCCGAGCTTCTTCTTGGCGTCGAACAGCTTGGTGCCGGGCATGATCATGCCGCGCTCGATCAATTCCGAGAACGCAACCCGCGGCGCTTCGCGCGCCGTCATGAACGGGGCGAGGCTTGCCTCCGGCAACGGCTCGACCGCGGCGATGCGCGCTTGTGCCGCTTTCGCATAGGTCTTGTCGCGCTCGAAGCCGATATAGGAGCGGCCGAGGCGCTTGGCGACCGCGCCGGTGGTACCGGTGCCGTTGAAGGGATCGATCACGAGGTCGCCGGGTTTGGAGGACGACAGCAGCACGCGCGCGAGCAGGCCTTCCGGCTTCTGCGTCGGGTGCACTTTCTTGCCGTCGGCGCCCTTGAGGCGCTCCTCGCCGGTGCAGAGCGGGATCAGCCAGTCGGACCGTGCCTGCACGTCCTCGTTGGCGGCCTTCAGCGCCTCGTAGTTGAACGTGTAGCCCTTGGCCTTCTCGTCGCGCGCGGCCCAGATCATGGTTTCGTGTGCGTTGGTGAAACGGCGGCCGCGGAAATTCGGCATCGGATTGGTCTTGCGCCAGACGATGTCGTTCAGGAGCCAGAAGCCGAGATCCTGCATGACCGCGCCGACGCGGAAGATGTTGTGATAGGAGCCGATCACCCAGATCGTCGCCGACGGCTTCATCGCGCGGCGGGCGGCGAGCAGCCAGGCGCGGGTGAAATCGTCATAGGCGGAGAACGAATCGAACTTGTCCCAGTCGTCGTCGACCGCATCGACATGGGATTCGTCGGGGCGCTTGAGATCGCCCTTGAGCTGAAGATTGTAGGGTGGATCGGCGAACACCAGGTCCACCGAACCAGCCTGAAGCTTCGACATCTCTGCGACGCAATCGCCGAGGACGATGCTGTGCGAAGGAGACTCAAAATTTGTGCGGGGCGCCCTTGCAGACGCCCCGCGACGCGACTCTACCATGACTCAAGAACTCTGACTCAGGCGACGCTGTCGGCGACGCGGGACCAAACAACCGACTGACCGTTACATTGAAGCGGCAAAGTAAAAATCGACTTAACCCGCCGCTTTCGTAAGCAGCCCTCGCATCGCGCCTCGCACGCGGTTCGCTCCGCGTATTCGCCGTGTTTTGCAGTGTATTTCGCGTTTCTTCGCGTTGCGGCTGTGATCGGAGCGCAAAAAGACTCGAAATTCCTCTCGGAAAAAATTGCTCGATGCCCGGAAAAAATTGCTGGCATTGCCATGCTGTCGCACTAGGCAATAATTGCCGAGCGGGATATTGATTAACGCAATGGAAATTTTACGTGCATGGTGCGTTGAGCTTTGCCGCCTTTACGCCCAATTGATGCCAGCCAGGACCGAGGGAAGCCGCCATGCGCTACGATGATTTCCGCCGCAGCGACGACATCGAGGATCGTCGCGACGATGGTGGCGGGGGCGGTGGAGGAGGCGGGTTCGGCCTCCCCATGGGCGGCGGCGGGCTCGGGATCGGCACCATCATCGTGCTCGGCTTGGTCGGCTACGCCTTCGGCATCGATCCGCGCATCCTGATCGGCGGCGCCGAGATCCTCACCGGCGGCGGCCAGGCGCCGTCCTACCAGACCGATCGCCAGTCGTCGTCCAACGCCAAGCGCGGCGCGCCGACCGACGAGATGGGCAGCATGATCTCCGGCATCCTCGGCGAGATCGACGATCGCTGGAGCGAGATCTTCCAGGCCTCGGGCCAGTCCTTTACCGGTCCGAAGGTCGTGCTGTTCCGCAACGTCACCAATGGCGGGCGTTGCGGCCGGGCCGAGTCGGCGATGGGACCGTTCTATTGCCCGCCGGACAAGACCATCTTCCTCGACACCGGTTTCTTCCGCGAGGTCGAGACGCGTTTTCGCGGCTGCTCCGGCAAGTCCGCTTGTAACTTCACCACCGCCTACATCATCGCCCATGAGGCTGGCCATCACATCCAGAACCTGCTCGGCATCATTCCACGCGTGACGCGCCTGCAGCAGCAGGCCGGCAGCAAGGCGGAGTCGAATGCGCTCCAGGTGAAGGTCGAATTGCAGGCCGACTGCCTGTCCGGTGTCTGGGTCAATCGCGAGGCGAAGAAGCGGCCGAACTTCCTGGAGCCGGGCGACATCGACGCCGCACTCACCACGGCGAGCGCGATCGGCGACGACACGCTGCAGCGCCAGTCCACAGGCCGCGTCGTGCCCGATTCCTTCACCCACGGCTCGGCGGCGCAACGCAAACAGTGGTTCATGACCGGCTACCAGCAGGGCACCGTCCAGGCCTGCAACACGTTTGGTGGCGGACAGTAGGCTGACGGTTTCGTGCCGCAGCGCAGCATGTAATGCTGCGCTGCTGAGCCGGGGCCCATAACGCCGGCGCCTCTGAGATTTCACGAGCATGGGTCCCGGCTCTGCGACGCACCGCTGACGCGCTGCATCGCGTCCGGGACACGAGAGGAAGTACAATGACCTCCATCGACGAAACAAAACAATTCGTCCCGCTCAACATCGCAGTGCTCACCGTGTCCGACACGCGCGTGCTCGCGGATGACAAATCCGGCCAGACCTTGGCCGACCGTCTCACCGCGGCCGGCCATCATCTCGCCGCGCGCGAGATCGTCACCGACGACGTCGAGGCGATCCGCACCGTCATCCGCCGCTGGATTGCGGACGCAGGCGTCGACGTCGTCATCACCACCGGCGGCACCGGCTTCACCGGGCGCGACGTCACGCCGGAGGCGATCGAGCCCTTGTTCGAGAAGCGCATGGACGGTTTCTCGATCGCATTCCACATGCTGAGCCACGCCAAGATCGGCACGTCGACGATCCAGAGCCGCGCCACGGCCGGCGTCGCGGGCGCAACCTACATCTTCTGCCTCCCAGGTTCGCCCGGTGCCTGCCGCGACGGCTGGGACGGCATCCTCAAAGCCCAGCTCGATTACCGCACGCGTCCCTGCAATTTCGTCGAGATCATGCCGCGGCTGGACGAGCATCTGCGTCGGCCGAAGGCCCAGGGCGCGACGGTGTAGTGCTTGCTTCCCTTCTCCCCTTGCGGGGGAAGGTGGCGCGAAGCGCCGGATGAGGGGTATCTAGTCGTCCGTGAAGAGCGGCTAAGCGATTGAGCTAGGATCGCATTTGACTTTGTGGACTGTTTTTGGAATGCAGGATTTTGATGCTTGGGGCATCGGAACCTTGCAATTTCATTTTCAGGATTCCGTCGAATCGCCAGTCATGATTCGGTGGTCGCATCGGAGGTGGCGATGCGACCGAAGAAGCATAGGACGACGGGATCGGGCGATCTGTTCCGGGCCAGGCTGGACCAGATCATCAATTTGAAGCACGAGCTGGTTCAGCTCGCCGGCAAGGTCGATTGGGACTGGATC
>NZ_JH600073.1:2336600-2543423 GCF_000244935.1 Bradyrhizobium sp. WSM1253 | reverse complement strand
ACACCTGAAGACCGATGGCCACCTCGGCCGCTGCTACCTCAAAGGCCGCGCCGGCGATGCGGCCAACGTCATCCTCTCAGCCGTCGGCCACAACTTCCGCCGCATCCTCGCCTGGCTCAGAGAACTCTTGTGCCTGTTCCTGATCCAGCTCTGGCGCACGCCCGCCTGTCCGGCCCCGCTCAATTCGGCTTCTTAACGGACGACTATCTATCGGCACGGAGTGCTCGGAGACATACCCCTCACCCTAGTGAGTGAGTGTCTACCAGCAGCGCTGTCCTCTCCCGCAAGGGGCGAGGGCGCATTCATGCGCATCTCGCTCGTTGCGAAATAGTCAGAGATCCCGCTCCCAGGTCTCGCCGATCAGATCGACACCGAAGCTGTGGTGCTTCTCTTCCTTCACGAGCTTGAAGCCTGCACTTTGATAGATGCCACGCGCGGCGACCAGGATACTTTGCGTCCACAGCGTCATCTTGCTGTAGCCCCTCTCGCGCGCACCCTGGATACATTGCTGGACCAGCGCGCGGCCGACACCGAGTCCCCGCGCTTTCTTTTCCACCTGCAACAGCCGCAGCTTGGCAATCTCGTCCGTGGCCTTGACCAGAAAGATCGAGCCGACCGGCTCGCCATCCACTTCCGCAATCCAGCAGTGCTCGCGCGCGGGGTCATAGTTTTTGATGAACTGTGCGCAGATCTCGGCGACCAGGGCCTCGTAGCTGATATCCCAGTTGTAGTCGGCCGCATAGGCGGCGGCCTGCCGGGAGATGACCCAGCCCATGTCGCCGGCGCGATGGCTGCGCAGCATGAAAGCCGCGGGCTGGCTTCGACGCTCCAGCACAGCCTCGATGGTCGCCATAGCCTGCGTGAGCCGCGTTGCATCGCTGGCCGAAAGCTGAGCCAGCATAGCGGCGACCTCATTTTGCGAGCCCAGGTTCAGCTTGGCAAAGGCCTGGCGCCCTTTGGCGGTGAGGCTGAGCTGGTATTGCCTGCGATCCGCGGGCAGGGGCCTGCGGGTGATCAGGCCCTTTTCGTCGAAGCTTTGGACTATGCGGCTGAGATAGCCGGGGTCGAGGCCAAGCTCGTTGCCGATCTCCTTGGCGGCAAGGTCGTCCCGTTGTGCGAGCTCGTAGAGCACGCGGGCCTCGCTGAGCGAGAACGGGCTCTTTCCAAGGTGCTGGTCGAGCACGCCAAGTTTGCGGGTGTAAAAGCGGTTGAAGGCGCGGACCGCTGCGATGTGGTCGTCGGTACCGTTAAATGACATGGGTCACCTTGATACTTGCCATTGTCAAACAATTATTTGACTTTGGCAAGTATCGAGAGTGTTAGCCGACCATGACGATCCGACTGCGCAGCATGATCCGCGACGAGCGGCCGAGCCGCCGCAGCAGCCGCGCCTCGGAGCGGCGGGCTTGGGGCGCGTAGCCGCCGATGCGGTCGTAGTGATCACGCGCGATCAAAAGTCCCTGATCGCCGAAGGGACCGACGAGCTTGCGCATCAGGGCCCAGAGAATATCGCGGAAGCCGGCATCGGCGTAGGGCGAGCGGGCATAGCGGAAGACGGCCGCACGATCCCGGCCGCTGGTCGAGACGGACTGGATGAACTGGGTGGTTTCCTCGATCCAGCCGGTTTCCAGCACAGCGCCCGCAGGGAGGAACATCAGCCAGGACGAACGGGCCTGGAGTGCGCCGGCGGCGAGCGCGGCGCCTTGCGTGGATCCTTCGAAGCCGATGAAACGGCAGCCCGCGACGTCGGCAACGCGCTCGATGACGCCATTGCGGGTGCCGTCGACCAGGAGCACTTCCCGGATGATGCCTGCGGCGGCACCGGGTACCAGCGCGGCCAGAGTGGCGACCGCCGTCTGCTCGACGCCTTCGGTCGGAATGATGACGCTCAGCATGATTGAGGCTTCAGTGTCCACACTTCGGGAGAAGCGTAGCTCATTATGAGGGCGTCATAAAACATGTGGCGCTGCCGAGCAACTTTCCGGCCGCGCTTCGGGTATACGATGGTAAACCGCTGCAGCTGTCGCATCCAAATGTGTCCCGTACGGGGCGGCGATATTGCCGAATGTGTCGCCCCAAGCCTGTCCTGTCCGTATTAGTCCGGAGACGAACCGCAACATTGCGAGGCGCGCCGGCCGTTCGTAAATCCTGCAAGAGGAGGATGCGATAGCGGGAGAACGGGAAAAACCGTGCAATGGTGCTGCTGACGAGGCTTTGAATGAACGCCGATCAACTTGCTGTTAACTCGCCGGCAACATCTCCCAGGCCGGACGGCGCGCCGACCTTGCGGATCCGCGCCGTGATGCTGGGTGAACGCATCAATCCCTCCGGACTCGAAATGGGCGCGACAGTCTCCTCGATGCCGGCCGCCTTCCGCGTCCATGCCGGCCTTGCGGTCATCTTCCGCTACGGCGTCGTGGTGCTGATCGGTCTCCTCCCTTCGGAGGAGAAAGTGCTGATCGACAGCCTGAAGCCCCGCGTGATCGGCGAGTTCAGCCCCTACGAGGAGGAGATCGCGCATGCGCAACTCTGCAAGGACGAAAGCGCCGAGGCTATCCAGCCGGGCGGCCCGATCTGTCTCGCCAAATTCTCCGACGACCGGCTGCTGCTGATCGCGGACGCGCTTGCCAAGAGCACTTCGCTCGCACGTGACGAGCGCCGCGTCGCCGCCGTCTTCGACGTGATCGAGCCATTTGCGCGCAAGCTCGCCGAGCAGGGCCGCACGCCGCCCCGGCGCAAGGGCATCTTGCAATTGATCGGCAATGCGCTTCTCGTCCAGCAGCGCGTCGCCGGCCGTGTTGCGGTGGCCGAGAAACCCGACGTGCTCTGGGAGAAACCCGAACTCGACCGGCTCTATGCCCGCCTTGAAGACGAGTACGAACTGAAGGAGCGCCTGGACACGCTCGAGCGCAAGCTCGCCGCCGTGTCCGCGACCGCCAACGCACTTACCGACATCATCGATACCCAGCGCTCGCTCCGCCTCGAAATCGCCGTGGTGGTGCTGATCGTGATCGAGGTCGCGATCGGGTGTTTCCAGATTTGGTCGGGGACGCATTAGAACGCGCGGGCCGCTGGATCAATTTATCCCGCGAGCGAGATGCTCGTGACTGCGCCCGCGCCCCCTTGCGGGAGAGGGCAGCCCCGCAAGGAGACACAAACTTACAGGGGTGAGGGGTATGTCTCCGCATACTCACATGCATACGTGAGCGACCAAAGAACCCCTCATCCGGCGCTTCGCGCCACCTTCTCCCGCAACGGGCGAAGGGAAGCGACGCCGACGTACGCCGTTGATCACGAGCTGACGGCCCGCAGCACCGCCGCACAATGCCGCGCGATCATCAGTTCCTCATTCGTTGGAATGACGAAGACATCGACTGCGCTATCGCCATCGTTGATGCGCTCGCGCGCCGCCTCATTCGCAGCGGCATCGATGCGCACACCGAGCCAGTCGAGACGCTCACCGATCGCGCTGCGGATTTCCCCGGCGTGTTCGCCGATGCCGCCGGTGAAGATCAGGCAGTCCAGCCCGGCAAGCGTTGTCGCCATCGCCGCCACCTCCTGCGCGGCGCGGAAGGTGAAGAGCTCGACCGCCTCCCGTGCCGCAGCTTCGCTGCTCGCAAGCAGCGTGCGCATATCCGAAGCGATGCGGGAGACGCCGAGCAGGCCCGATTCGTGATAGAGCAGGTGCTGGACATCTTCGACCGACATTTTCTCGTGCTGTTGCAGATAGAGCAGCACGCCCGGGTCGATCCTACCGCAGCGCGTGCCCATCACCAGTCCGTCGAGCGGCGTCAGTCCCACCGTGGTGTCGATGCTGCGGCCGTCGCGCACCCCGCACAGGCTCGCGCCGTTGCCGAGATGCGCGATCACAGTGCGCTTCGCCACGAGCTGTGGTGCGATTCGGGCGAGCCGTCCCGCGACATATTCGAACGAGAGGCCATGAAATCCGTAGCGCCGGACGCCGCGCTCTTCATAACCTCTCGGAATGGCGAAGCGGCTGGCGGGCGGCGCAATGCCGTGGTGGAAAGCGGTGTCGAAGCAGGCGATCTGCGTCAGGTCGGGCCTTATCGCCGTGATGGTGCGGACCGACGCCAGGCAGCGCTGCTGGTGCAGCGGCGCCAGCGGCGTCAGCGCTTCCAGCTTTGCGGTGACATCATCCGTCAGCTCGACCGGAGCGGAATAGTCCGGACCGCCATGGACGACACGATGGCCGACGGCGCGCAAGCGATAGTCGCCGAAACGATCCTCGATGAAGCCGAGCACGTCGGCGAACAGATGATCGCTGTCCGCATCCGATGCTTCCCTCCGTTTCTCGAACAGGTCCTCGCCCACGGGGCCCTTCACGACGAGCCGCGGCTTCGTCTCGTGCTCGTCGAGCAGGCCCTTGCAGAGCAGGGTGGGCTCGGCCGCCGAGATCTCGAACAGGCCGAATTTGACGCTCGACGATCCCGAGTTGAAAACGAGTACCGTGTTCGACATGGCTGCTGTCAGTCGCCTGCCTGCGCCGGCGTGTTGCCGCCGGCGCTGTTCTGCCAGACCCATTCCTGGATTTCCGGCATGTCCTCGCCGTATTCGCGCACATAGCGCGAATGCTCGATCAGCTTGTCGCGGAATTGCTGCTTCACCTGCGCCGCCTTGGTGGCCAGTCCCGGCACGCGCTCGATCGCCTCGATCGCGAGGTGATAGCGGTCGAGCTCGTTGAGCACGACCATGTCGAACGGCGTCGTCGTGGTGCCTTCCTCGGCAAAGCCGCGGACGTGCATGCCGGCGTGGTTGGTGCGGTTATAGGTCAGCCGGTGGATCAGATAGGGATAGCCGTGATAGGCGAAGATCACCGGCTTGTCGCGCGTGAACAGGCCGTCGAAGTCGCGATCGGACAAACCGTGCGGGTGCTGCTCCCTGGGTTGCAGCGTCATGAGGTCGACGACGTTGACGACGCGGATCTTCAACTCGGGCAGCGCCTTGCGCAGCAGGTCGACGGCGGCGAGTGTTTCCAGTGTCGGCACGTCGCCGGCGCAGGCCATCACGACATCGGGCTCGCCATTCGCGTCTTCCGTGCCGGCCCAGCTCCAGATACCGATGCCGGCGTCGCAATGCGTGGCCGCCTCCTGCATCGACAGCCATTGCGGCGCCGGCTGCTTGCCGGCGACGATGACGTTGACGCGGTCATAGGTGCGCAGGCAATGATCGGCGATCCACAGCAGCGTGTTGGCGTCCGGCGGGAAGTAGATGCGGACGATGTCGGCCTTCTTGTTGGCGACGAGATCGACGAAACCGGGATCCTGATGGCTGAAGCCGTTGTGGTCCTGACGCCAGACATGCGAGGTGAGCAGATAGTTGAGCGAGGCGATCGGTCGCCGCCACGGCAGATGCCGGGTCACCTTCAGCCATTTGGCGTGCTGGTTGAACATGGAATCCACGATGTGGATGAACGCCTCGTAGCAGGAGAAGAAGCCGTGCCGGCCCGTGAGCAGATAGCCCTCTAACCAGCCCTGGCAGAGATGCTCGCTCAGGACTTCCATCACGCGTCCGTCCTGGGCGAGATGCACGTCGTAAGGTTTTGTCGGCTCCATCCAGACGCGTTCCGTGGCCTCGAACACCGCATCGAGCCGGTTTGACGCGGTCTCGTCCGGACCCATGATGCGGAAGTTGCGGGCCTCGGCGTTGAGGCGGATGACGTCGCGCAGGAATTTCCCGAGCTCGCGGGTCGCCTCCGCCACGACGCCGCCCGGCTGAGTTACCTCGACGGCGAAGCTGCGGAAGTCCGGCAGCTTCAGCTCCTTCTTCAGAAGGCCGCCATTGGCGTGCGGATTGGCACCCATGCGGCGATTGCCTTCGGGCGCGAGCGCCTGGAGCTCGGCAATCAGCGCGCCGTTGGCGTCGAACAGCTTTTCCGGCTCGTAGCTGCGCATCCAGTCTTCGAGAATCTTCAGATGCGCCGGATTCTCGCGGCAGTTCGCGACCGGCACCTGATGCGCCCGCCAAAAACCTTCGACCTTCTTGCCGTCGACTTCCTTGGGGCCGGTCCAGCCCTTCGGGCTGCGCAGCACGATCATCGGCCAGCGCGGGCGTTCGATGCTCTTGCGGCCGTCGCGGGCGTGCTGCTGGATCGACCGGATGCTGGCGAACGCGACATCCAGCGCGTCCGCCATGGCCTGATGCATCGGCTTGGGATCGTCGCCCTCGACGAACAGCGGCTCGTGGCCGAGCCCGCGGAACAGATTGCGGATCTCGTCGTCGCGCATCCGCCCGAGCACGGTCGGATTGGCAATCTTGTAACCGTTGAGATGCAGGATCGGCAGCACCGCACCGTCATGGGCAGGATTGAGGAACTTGTTGGAGTGCCAGGACGCGGCGAGCGGGCCGGTCTCGGCCTCGCCGTCGCCGACGACACAGGCGACGATCAGGTCGGGATTGTCGAAGGCCGCGCCATAGGCATGCACCAGCGCGTAGCCGAGCTCGCCGCCTTCGTGGATCGAACCGGGCGTTTCCGGCGCCGCGTGACTCGGGATGCCGCCGGGGAAGGAGAACTGTCTGAACAGCTTGCGCAATCCGTCGGCATCGCGCGCGATATCGGGATAGATCTCGCTGTAGCTGCCTTCGAGATAGGTGTTGGCGACCATGCCGGGGCCGCCGTGGCCGGGACCGCAGACATAGATCACGCTCAGGTCCAGCGCGCGGATGACGCGGTTGAGATGGGCGTAAATGAAGTTCAACCCGGGCGTCGTGCCCCAATGGCCGAGCAAACGCGGCTTGATGTGCTCGGGCCGTAACGGCTCGCGCAGCAGCGGATTGTCGAGCAGGTAGATCTGCCCGACGGAGATATAGTTCGCGGCGCGCCAGTAGCGGTCGAGCAGATCGAGGTCGCTGCTCGCTGCGGCCAATTGTTGTTGATTTGTCATGTTCCTGCCGACCTTCACCCGGGATCGTCACCAACCGAGTTCCGGCGAGATCGATCCTTCGGCAGCATCAAACGGGATCGCCGTGACGCCACTGTTGCGTGAGGTCAAAAGCGGGCGCGCGAAGTTTGGGCAGCTCTACTGTGCATGGGGTTGTTTTCACGTTTTTTGTTTGTGTTCTTGATTTGTTCCTTTGGCGTGCTATCTTGGCTTCATGAGTCCAGCATCCTCTCATGCTCTCAAGCACCCGCCGGTCACGGCGCCCTCCGAGCCGGCGGGTGCGCCTTCTGACTTCCCTGAGCTGGCGGTCGCCATCGACCGCCAGCGCAGGCGAGGCCGGGGCGCGCAGTCCAACGCCAGCGGCCGGTTCGAGGCCGAGGCGCGCGTCGCATTCGACGATGGCTGGCAAAGCCTTGAAGAACTGCCTCCGTTCAAGACCACGGTCGGGATCGACACCTCGCGCAAGGTGATTACCCGCAACGATTCTCCCGACATCGGCTTCGATCGTTCGATCAATCCCTACCGCGGCTGCGAGCACGGCTGCGTTTATTGCTTCGCGCGGCCGACCCATGCCTATCTCGGCCTGTCGCCGGGGCTCGACTTCGAGTCGAAGCTGTTCGTGAAGCCCGAGGCGCCGGCGCTGCTCGAGAAGGAGCTTGCAGCGCCGGGCTACGAGCCGCGGATGATCGCGATCGGCACCAACACCGATCCCTATCAGCCGATCGAACGCGAGCGCAAAATCATGCGCGGCATTCTGGAGGTGCTGGAGCGCGCCGGCCATCCCGTCGGGATCGTCACCAAGTCGGCGCTGGTGACCCGCGACATCGACATTCTCGCGCGCATGGCCAAGCGCAACCTCGCCAAGGTCGGGATCTCCGTGACCTCGCTCGATCCGAAATTGGCGCGCACCATGGAGCCGCGGGCGTCCACGCCGCCGAAGCGGCTGGAGGCGCTGAAGCAGCTTTCCGAGGCCGGCATTCCGACCACCGTCATGGTCGCCCCCGTCATCCCCGCGCTGAACGATTCCGAGATCGAGCGCATCCTGGACGCCGCCGCTCATGCCGGCGTCAAGGAAGCCTCCTACGTGTTGCTGCGGTTGCCGCTCGAGGTGCGCGATCTCTTTCGGGAATGGCTGATGGCGAACTATCCGGACCGCTATCGCCACGTCTTCACGCTGATCCGCGACATGCGCGGCGGCCGCGACTACGACGCGAAATGGGGCGAGCGCATGAAGGGCACCGGTCCGATGGCCTGGACCATCGGCCGCCGCTTCGAGATCGCCTGCGACAGGCTCGGGCTGAACAAGCGGCGCTCCAAGCTGACGACGGATCATTTTGCCAAGCCGAAGCGGAACGGCGATCAGCTCAGCCTGTTCTGAGGGACGAAGTGGGAGAGGCGTCGTATGAGTCAGGAACTGCCAGCTCCAATCCCGCGGCTCACCGTCATCACGCTGGGCGTGAATGACATCCGCGCCAGTATTGCCTTTTACGACGCGCTCGGGTTTTCGCGCCGGCTCAAGGTGACCGGTGAGGCCGTTGCGTTCTATGACACCGGCGGTCCGGTGCTCGCGCTGTTTCCCTGGGACCAGCTCGCGGTCGACGCCAGATTGCCGGATCATCCGAGGCCATCGACGTTCCGCGGCATGACGCTCGCTTGGAACTGCCGCGCGCGTGAGGAGGTGGATGCGGTGCTGGCTTTCGCCATCGGCAAGGGAGCCGCGCTGCTGAAGGCCGCGCATGAGACCGATTACGGCGGCTATTCCGGCTATTTCGCCGATCCTGATGGCCATCCATGGGAAGTCGTGGTCGCACCCGGCATCGACGTCGGCGAGGACCGGCGGGTGCATCTGGCGGAATAGGGCGGCTGACTTGAATCTTGAATAGCGGGAATTGTCCGAGGTTCCCGGTTGCGCAGGCCGTGCCGCTTGCGCACGATCCCGCCATGATTCGGGATCAGCCCGCCAAGAAGCCGGCCAAAGGTGCGCCCAAGAAGGCTGCGCCTGAAAACAAGAAAGCTGCGCCCAAAAAAATCGCCAAGGCGCTGGCCGGCACAAAGAGCGCCATCATCGTCGCCCCAAGCTTCCGCCGCGAGCGCGCGCTGATGAAGCGCGGCGTCTGGCCGGTGGCGGGCTGCGATGAGGCCGGCCGCGGGCCGCTGGCGGGTCCTGTGGTGGCGGCGGCGGTGATTCTCGATCCCGACCGCATCCCGCGCGGCATCGATGATTCCAAGCGCCTGACGGCCGAGGAGCGCGAAAGACTGTTCGACAAGATCTGCGCGACCGCCCAGGTCTCGGTGGCCGTCGCCTCGCGCGCCCGCATCGACCGCGACAACATCCTGCGCGCCTCGCTGTGGGCGCTGAAGCGCGCCGTGGTGGCGCTGCCCGAGCAGCCCCGGCACGTCTTCGTAGACGGCCGCGACCGGCTCGACACGGAATGCGATTGCGAGGCCGTGATCGGCGGCGACGGCATCGTCCTGTCGATCGCAGCGGCCTCGATCATCGCCAAGGTGACGCGGGACCGCCTGATGTGCGCGTTGGCTCAGGACTGTCCCGGCTACGGTTTCGAGCAGCACAAGGGCTACGCTGTGCCCGAGCACCTCGACGCGCTCAACCGCCTCGGTCCCACCGTCCACCATCGCAGCTTCTTCGCCCCCGTCGCCGCCGCCCGCGCCAAGCACATGCCCTGGACGGTCGAGCCGGCACAGGATCTGTTTGCGGTGACCGAGATCGAGCTGCAGGTGGACACGAGCCTGGAAGTCGACGCGTCGGCAAATCTCTAGACGAGACTCGGTTGCCACGACGCGCCGCGCCCTCTATCAAAATAGTCGTGAGCGAATAGGGCCGGCTTCACGGGTTGGCTGCATCTTTCGGACGTTGCATGCGGTTTACCTCCCTGGTCATCGAGCTCATTCGCGCGCGGCCGCGGCTGATCGTCTGGATCGCCGTGCTGCTCCAGGCCGCGATGTGGCTGCTCGTGGCGCTGGTGTTTTATCGCAGCCCGCCCGGCAGCCTCGCGACCCTGCTGGCGTTCGGCCGCGAATACCAGGTCGGCACTGATTTGGGTCCGCCCTTGCCGGTCTGGCTCGCCGACATCGCCTATCGCGCCGCCGGCGGCCACGTGTTCGGCGTCTACGTCCTGGCGGAGCTCTGTGGGGTCGCGACCTTCATCGCGCTCTATCATCTGTCCCGCGCGGTGGTCGGCCCCCAGCAGGCAGTGCTGGCCGTGCTGCTGACCATGACGCTGCTGGCCTTCTCCTCGCCCGCACTCGACTTCGGCCCCCTGGTGCTGGCGCGGCCGCTCTGGGCGCTGCTGCTGCTGCATTCCTGGCAGATCATCGGACAGCGCCGCGGCAATGCCTGGTTCGCCTGGTCGATCGAGGCGGGCCTCTTGCTGCTGACGACGCCGGCTGCGATCTTCTTCTTGCTGCTGATCGTCGTCTTCGCGCTCGCAAGCGCGGACGGCCGCCGCACGCTGCGCGCATTCGACCCACTGTTTGCGCTGGTGGTCGTCGCCGTGCTGGCATTGCCCTATGCCGTCTGGCTGATGCGCGCCGAGGTGCTCGTCCTGCCGGCCTTGCCTGAGGTCGCCCAGCTCAATGCCCGCGCCCTGCACGCGGCCTGGCTGCTCGGGGGGCTCCTGCTCGGTGCGGCGGCGATCCCGGCGCTGACGGTCCTCAACACCGGCCTGTTCGTTCCCAAGAGCGAGGAGGCGCCGATCATCTACCGCCCACCGGTCGAGCCGCTCGCGCGCAACTTCGTCTATTTCTTCGCGCTGGCGCCGCCACTCGGCGCGGTGCTGATCTCCGGCCTGCTGGGCCTCGACGCCGTCGTCGGCGGCGCCGGCGTCGTGCTGGTGTTGTCGGGGCTTGCCGTGGTCGTGGGGGCCGGCGATCTCATCGCGATGCGCCGCGCGAGGATGCTGCGGATGGTCTGGGCGGCCGCCGTCGTCGCGCCCGCACTCGGCGTCGTGCTCGCCGTCCTGCTCCTGCCGTGGACCGGTGCCAACGAGATCGCGACCTCGATGC
Organism: Bradyrhizobium sp. WSM1253; assembly: GCF_000244935.1. Classification (NCBI taxonomy): domain Bacteria; kingdom Pseudomonadati; phylum Pseudomonadota; class Alphaproteobacteria; order Hyphomicrobiales; family Nitrobacteraceae; genus Bradyrhizobium; species Bradyrhizobium sp. WSM1253. The sequence goes on along the minus strand of NZ_JH600073.1, from coordinate 2,532,501 downwards.
CGGCGCGCGCGATTTCGGACTTCTTCGACGAGAGCTTTGCCCGTCGCACCAATCATCGCCTGCGCGCGGTCGCCGGCGAGACCCAGCTTGCGAGCCTGATCACGCTGCATTCCGGCCGGCCGCATCTCTTCATCGATGCCGAGCCTGCGCGGACGCCTTGGATCAATCAGGCCAAGTTCAGCGAGACCGGCGGCGTCGTGGTCTGGCGCGCCTCTGATACCGGCGGCACTCCGCCGCCGGACATCCTCGCGCGCTTTCCCGGCATCGTCCCGGAAGTCCCGCGCGCCTTCGAATGGCTGGTGACCGGACGCCAGCAACTGCTGCGCATCGGCTGGGCCATCGTGCGGCCGAAGGGGACTTAGTCGCTCGCCCTTTCCCTCGTCATTGCGAGGAGCGCTTGCGACGACGCAATCCAGAGTCCGCGGAAAGATTCTGGATTGCCTCGCTGCGCTCGCAATGACGGGGAAGGGTCGTACGGCTCCTCACGCCCCCGCCAGCGCCTTCGCGATCGCGCGCAGATCCTGCCAGGCCAGCCGCTTGTACGACGGCGAGCGCAACAGATAGGCGGGGTGGAAGGTCGGCAGCGCGCGGATGGTGCGCGCGCCCGTCTCGTAGTCGAACCAGCGGCCGCGGGTGCGCATGATGCCTTCGCGGGTCGACAGCAGCGTCTGCGTCGAGGGATTGCCGAGCGTCACCAGCACATCCGGATTCACCAGCTCGATCTGGCGCTGGATGAACGGCAGGCAGATTTGCGTCTCCTGCGGCGTCGGCGTGCGGTTGCCGGGCGGCCGCCAGGGGATCACGTTGGCAATGTACGCGGTGGTGCGGTTGAGGCCTATGGCTCCTATCATCAAATCGAGCAGCTTGCCGCTGCGCCCGACGAAGGGAAGCCCCTCGATGTCCTCGTCGCGGCCCGGTGCCTCGCCGACGAACATGATGCGCGCCTGCGGATTACCGTCGGCGAAAACCAACCGTGTCGCTGTGTGCTTCAGCGCGCAGCCGTCGAAGCCCTGCATCAGCTCGCGCAGCGCCTCCAAGGTCGGCGCGGTGCGTGCGGCCTCGCGCGCCGAGGCGATCGCGATGTCGGGTGCGGGCGCAGCCTCGCCGCGCAACACCGCCGGCGCGGCGGCCGGCCGTGGCGCCTCGAGCGGAGGTGGGGCGCGCGGGGCCGCAGGTGGAGCATCCAATTCCGCCAGGCGGTCGATCGGTTCCTCTGCGAGCGTGCAATCGACTCCGGCCTCCAGATAGAAGGCGAGAAGCTCTCGGACCGTGGGTGCGGGTTCTGGGATCATTGGAAAGTCTGACTATTAGTCCAGTTTGGGGCGCCTTGCACCCCGGCGAAACGCATTTCCGAGGTTGTCCTACCCGGAAAAATCGGAAACAAGAGGGCGCAATCGACCAAGGACCGTCTCAAGGGCTGAGATCAGATGAGCACCGAAGAACTTCCCCCGCGCGAATCCATGGAATTCGACGTCGTCATCGTCGGCGCCGGCCCCTCGGGCCTGGCTGCAGCGATCCGGCTGAAGCAGATCAATGCCGAACTCAATGTCGTCGTTGTGGAGAAGGGCTCCGAGGTCGGTGCGCATATTCTCTCCGGCGCCGTGATCGACCCGGCCGGGCTCGACAAGCTGATCCCGGACTGGCGCGAGGATTCCGATTGTCCTCTGAAGACCCAGGTGAAGGACGATCGCTTCTACTGGATGACGGGCGGCAGCGCGATCAGGCTGCCTAACTTCATCATGCCGCCGCTGATGGACAATCATCACTGCTATATCGGCTCGCTTGGCAATGTCTGCCGCTGGCTGGCGCGCAAGGCAGAGGCCCTCGGCGTCGAGATCTATCCGGGCTTTGCCGCGGCCGAGGTGCTCTATGACGAGCAGGGCGCGGTGAAGGGCATTGCCACCGGCGACATGGGCATCGGTCGGGACGGCAAGCCGAAGGACTCCTTTACCCGTGGCATGGAATTGCTCGGCAAGTACACGCTGTTCGCGGAAGGCGCGCGCGGCAGCCTGACCAAACAGCTCATCGCGAAGTTCGCGCTGGATACCACGAGCGAGCCGGCGAAATTTGGCATCGGGCTCAAGGAAGTCTGGCAGATCGATCCCGCCAAGCACCAGAAGGGCATGATCCAGCATTCGTTCGGCTGGCCGCTCGATCTGAAGACCGGCGGTGGCTCGTTCCTCTATCACTACGACGACAACCTCGTTGCCGTCGGCTTCGTCGTGCATCTCAACTACGACGACCCGTATCTGTCACCGTTCGACGAGTTTCAGCGTTTCAAGACCCATCCGTCGATCCGCTCCACCTTCGAAGGTGCCAAGCGGCTCGCCTATGGCGCGCGCGCCATCACCGAGGGCGGCTATCAGTCGGTCCCGAAACTCAGCTTCCCCGGCGGCGCCCTGATCGGCTGCGCGGCCGGCTTCGTCAACGTTCCCCGGATCAAGGGCGTGCACAACGCGATGGGCACGGGCATGCTCGCCGCCGAGCACGTTGCGTCCGCCATTGCCGCCGATCGCGCCAATGACGAGATCGTCGATTACGAGAACACCTGGCGCTCCTCCTCGGTCGGCAAGGATTTGTTCCTGGTCCGCAACGTCAAGCCGCTGTGGTCGAAGTTCGGCACAGTGCTCGGCGTTGCGCTCGGCGGCTTCGACATGTGGTGCAACACGCTGTTCGGCGGGTCCCTGTTTGGCACCCAGTCGCACGCGAAGCCCGATCGCGCGACGCTCGATCCGGCCAAGACCCACGCGCCGAGAACCTACCCGAAGCCTGACGGCAAGATTTCCTTCGACAAGCTCTCCTCGGTATTCCTGTCCAATACCAATCATGAGGAGGACCAGCCGGTCCATCTCAAGGTCACGGACATGAACCTCCAGAAGACGTCCGAGCACGACGTGTTTGCAGGTCCCTCGAATCGCTATTGCCCGGCCGGCGTCTATGAGTGGATCGAGGAAGGTTCCGGCCCGCGCTTCCAGATCAATGCCCAAAACTGCGTTCACTGCAAAACCTGCGACGTGAAGGACCCCAACGGCAACATCACCTGGGTTCCCCCCGAGGGCGGCGGCGGTCCGAACTACGAGGCGATGTAGGCGGGGTCCGCAAGCCACGATCCAGGTGACCAAGGCCCAAGGGCGACCAATATTGCGTGACCTTGGCCCTGCGACGCACGTTCGCGTGAGAACCCGGCCGCGGTCGCGGTCCGTGGTCACGATAAGGCCATACTGGCGGCGTCTTGGGGCGCTCTTGACCGGTCACTTGGCCGATTTGGGGCGTGCGGAGGGGATCGCCCGGCCCGAATCCTTGCGGTGAAGCGCCAAAAGCGGCATTGTCGGCCCGACGGTTCCGGGTCCCCATGCCACCGGCCGCGTTCGCATGCGATACGGCCTTCTTCAGACCCAGGCACTACCAACTCAAGGCGAGCCCTGATGTTTTCAAATCGTTTCAACCGCTGGACTGTTGCCGCCATCGCCCTCATGGGCACAGCGATCGCGACGGTCCCCGGCAGGGTCCTGGCGCAGACGCCGGATCATCCGTCCGACACGGCGGCGCAGTTTCCGACCCGAAACGATCTGAAGGCGCTGACCACTTCTGGCAGCTACCTCGCCGCCCGCCACGCCAGCGTCGAGCGCGATGCGGCCTCCGCCGCCGCGTTCTATCGCTCGGCCCTGCGCACCGATCCCAAGAACAACGAGCTGCTCGACCGCGCCTTCATCTCTTCGGTCGCCGACGGTGACATCGACGAAGCCGTCAAACTCGCCGAGCGCATCCTGACCATCGACAAGACCAACCGCGTTGCGCGCCTCGTCGTCGGCGTGCACGATCTCAAGTTCAAGAAGTACGCGACCGCGCAGACCAACATCAACCAGTCGATCCGCGGTCCGATCACCGATCTCGTCGCCACGCTGCTGTCGGGCTGGGCCGCCTATGGTGCGGGTGATGCCAAGGGCGGCGTCGCCACCATCGACAAGCTGGCCGGTCCGGAATGGTATCCGCTGTTCAAGGATCTCCATGCCGGCATGATCCTCGAGCTCGCCGGCAAGGAGAAAGACGCGGGCGCCCGGTTCGAGCGTGCCTACAAGCTCGACGATTCCATGTTGCGTGTCACCGAGGCCTATGCGCGCTGGCTGTCGCGCAACAAGGACTCGGCCGCCGCGACCACCGTCTACCAGGCTTTCGACAAGAAGCTCGCCCGCCATCCGCTGATCGTAGAAGGGTTGCGCGACACCAAGGCCGGCAAGAAGATGCCGCCGCTGGTCGATAGCGCGCAAGCCGGCGCCGCAGAAGCACTCTACGGCATCGGCGCCACACTGACCCGCCGCGGCGGCGAGGATCTGGCGCTGGTCTACCTCCAGCTCTCGCTCTACCTCCAGCCCACCCATCCCCTGGCGCTGCTCTCGCTCGCCGATCTCTATGAATCGGTGAAGCGGCCGCAGATGGCGATCAAGGTCTATGAGCGGGTGCCGGCGTCCTCGCCGCTCAAACGCAACGCCCAGATTCAGCTCGCCATCGATCTGGATTCCGCCGACCGCACCGACGAGGCGATCAAGATCCTCAAGGGCGTCACCACTGAGGATTCCAAGGATCTCGAAGCCATCATGGCGCTCGGCAACATCGAGCGCGGCCGCAAGAAGTTCGGCGAATGCGGCGCGACCTATTCGCAAGGCGTCGACGTGCTGCCGGCCGGCAACGACAAGGCCAACAGCGTCTGGTATTATTATCGCGGCATCTGCGAGGAGCGCTCCAAGCAGTGGGGCAAGGCCGAAGCCGACATGAAGAAGGCGCTGGAGCTGCAGCCCGACCAGCCCCACGTCCTCAACTATCTCGGCTATTCCTGGATCGACCAGGGCATCAATCTCGACGAAGGCATGAAGATGATCAAGCGGGCGGTCGAGCAGCGCCCGGATGACGGCTACATCGTCGACTCCCTTGGCTGGGCCTATTACCGCATCGGCAATTACGAGGACGCGGTGAAGAACCTCGAGCGCGCCATTGACCTCAAGCCCGAGGATCCCACGATCAACGATCACCTTGGCGACGCCTATTGGCGCGTCGGCCGCACGTTGGAAGCCAAGTTCCAGTGGGCGCACGCCCGCGATCTCAAGCCCGAAGCGGATGAGCTTCCGAAGATCGAGGCCAAGATTGCCAACGGAATGACCGACGACAATTCGAACTCCTCGGCTGCGCAGGCGGAGAAGGAGAAGAAAAAGGACGACGGCAAGGGCGGCTGAGTTGAGCGCATGATCCGGAAAAGTGTGTAGCGGTTTTCCGGCAAGATCATGCGTAGGAAGAACTAAGTTCTGGGGGCGTGTCGTCAATGCCGGCGTTGATTGAAGAAGGGCGCGCGAAGGTCAATCTGAGCCTTCGCGTGGTCGGCCGTCGTGCCGACGGCTATCATGATCTCGAAAGCGTGGTCGCGTTTGCCGACTGCGCCGACCGGCTCACGCTTGAGCCCGGCAGCGAGCTGAAGCTCACCACGACAGGGCCACTCGCGGCGGCCTGCGGCGATATGGCCGACAACCTCGTATTCAAGGCGGCCAAGCTCCTGGCCGAAGCCGTTCCGAACCTGAAGCTGGGCGCCTTTGCGCTCGACAAAGTGCTCCCGGTCGCGGCCGGAATCGGCGGCGGCTCGGCCGACGCGGCTGCGGCGCTGCGGTTGCTGGCGCGTCTCAACAATCTTTCGCTCGACGACCCGCGGCTGCAGAAGGTTGCGCTTGCGACCGGTGCCGACGTGCCGGTGTGTCTGTTCTCGCGCGCCTGCGACATGACCGGTGTCGGCGAACAGCTGCTGCCGCTCGCGTTGCCGGGCATGCCGTGCGTGATGGTCAATCCGCGCGTGCCGGTCGCGACCAAGGACGTGTTCCAGGCGCTGGGCCTGCGCAACGGCGAACTCCTGGTCGGCGCCACCTCCGTCCTCGACGCTCCGGCCTGGCCGGGCGAGGGCGCCTCCATTGCCGATTGGGTCGACACGCTCGAGACCGTCGCCAACGATCTCGAAGCCCCCGCGATGCGCATCGAGCCTGTCATCGGCGACGTGCTGGAAGCCTTGCGTGGCTCCGCCGGCGTCAAGCTTGCCCGCATGTCCGGCTCGGGTGCGACGTGCTTTGCGATCTATGGCGAATCTTCCGAAGCGCACGCCGCCGCCGAGACGATCCGCAGGGATCATTCCGGCTGGTGGGTGCACGCGGGGACGCTGAGCTAGGCCAGCCCGAGAAACTCCCGGATCTCACCTAACACCTCCTGCGGCTTGTCATGTTGCAGCCAGTGTCCGGCCCCGGCGATGGTCTCGACGCGCGCCTGCGGAAAGTAGCGCTCCAGGCCTGCGGCTCTCGCGCCAGCCAGAAAGCTTTCGCCGGCATTCAAGAGCAGCGTCGGACAGGTGATACGGGACCATAGCGCGACGTGGTCGTCCGGCCAGAGCCGGTGCGGCGCAGAGGCGCGCTGATAAGGATCGAACTTCCAGCTATAGGTACCGTCCTCGTTCTGCCGTGCGCCATGCGTTGCTAGATGCAGCGCGAGCTCGCGGGACAGCCGCTTGTTGTGAAGCACCATCTGCGCGGCGGCGGCCTCGAGGGTCGAATAGCGGCGCGGTGCGCGGTCGTGCAGCTTGTCGAGTTGACCGACCCATTTGCCGATGCGCTCATGCACCGGCGGTTTTGGAGTATCCGGCAACATCGTGACACCGTCGAGCACGACGAGCTTCGAGACCTGTTCGGGGAATGACCCTGTAAAGATCAGGCTGACCATGCCGCCCATGGAATGGCCGATGAGAGTGACTTGAGGTGCCGCGACGACGCGGACGAGCTGGACGAGATCGTACACATACTCGGTCAGCGCATAGCTGCCGCCTTTGGTCCAGTCGGAATCGCCGTGACCGCGCAGGTCGGGTGCGAGCACGTGAAAATGCGGCTGCAGCGACCGGGCGATGACGTCCCAGCTCCGGCAGTGATCGCGGCCGCCATGAACCAGGATGGCGACCGGCGCGCCGTCGTTGCCCCAATCGGCATAATGCAGCCGCAGGCCGTGAGACTCGTAAGTGCGGCTTTGCGGGGCGAGCATGGTGGAGCTATCCATTCACGGGCCGCCGCGCCAGTGCGAGCGACAGGCCGAGCCCTGCAATGAAGACGCCGGAGCCCTGGGTGAGACGTCGCATCAGATGCGGCCTTCCGATCAACTGCGTGCGTGTCGCGGAGGCCATCAGCACCACCACGATGTCGACGAGCGTGTTCAGCGTCACCGAGATCGCACCCAACATGATGAATTGCAGTGTCGGGTTCGATCCCGCGGGGTCAAGGAACTGCGGAATGAAGGCGAGGAAGAAGGCGGCGGTCTTCGGGTTCAGCGCCTCGACCAGCACGCCGTCGCGAAAGGCGCGCTTGTCGCCGACGGGCTCGCTGTCGAATGACAGCGTGCGGCCGGCGCTGCGAAAGGTCCTGATGCCGAGCCAGACCAGATAGAGTGCGCCGACAAACTTCACGGCGGCGAACAGCTCGGCGCTGGCAAGAATGATGGCGGAGATGCCGAGGCTGCCTGCGACCACATGAACCAGCCCGCCGAGCGCGGTGCCCACGGTCGATGCAAAACCGCTGGCGCGCCCTTCCGACAAGGTCCGTGCCGCGACGTAGAAAATACCGGGGCCGGGAACGGCGGCGATGAGACAAGCGGCGGCCAGGAACAGCCAGAAATTCGTGTTGATCATCCTGCTTTGGTAGCGATGCTTGCCGCGATTGCAAGGCCCCGTCGTCTACAAGGCTTGCGTTTAGCCCATCCGGCGGAAGATCACGCTGGCATTCACCCCGCCGAATCCGAACCCGTTCGAGATCGCGTGCTGCATCGGCATCGGGCGCGCCACACCGGCGACGATGTCGATGCCGTCAGCGGCGGGATCAGGGTTTTCGAGATTGAGCGTCGGCGGCGCGATCTGGTCGCGCAGGGCGAGCACGGTGAAGACCGCTTCCAGCCCACCCGCGGCGCCGAGCAGATGGCCGGTGGCCGATTTGGTCGCGCTCACGGCGATGCCGCGGTGACGACCGAACAGGGCGGCAATCGCGCCAAGCTCGCTCTCGTCGCCGGCCGGTGTCGACGTCGCATGCGCGTTCAGTTGCTGCAAATCCGCAGGCGCAAGCTTCGCCTGCCGGAGCGCGATCTCCATGGCGCGCCGCGCGCCGTCACCGTCAGGCGGACCCGATGTCATGTGATAGGCGTCCGCGGTCGTACCGTATCCGACAATCTCCGCGATCGGCGTCGCGCCACGCGCCAATGCATGCTCCAGCTCCTCGATCACCAGGATGCCGGCACCTTCGCCCATGACAAAACCGTCGCGGTCGCGATCGAACGGGCGCGAGGCGCGTGCGTCATTGAACCCGCTCGACAGTGCGCGGGCCGCAGCGAAGCCGCCGAGGCTGACGATGTCGATGCAGGCTTCCGCGCCGCCGCAGATCGCCACATCAGCCTCGCCCGCGCGGATCATGCGCGCGGCATCGCCGATCGCCTGAACGCCGGCGGCGCACGCCGTGACCGGTGTGCCCAGCGCTCCCTTGTAGCCGTATTTGATCGAGACGTGCCCCGCAGCGAGATTGGCGAGGAAAGAGGGGATCGTGAACGGCGACAGCCGGCGCGGGCCGCGCAGTTCGGTGATGCGCACCGCCTCCGCCATCGCCGGAAAACCGCCGACGCCGGAGGCGATGATCGTCGCGGTTCGTTCCTGTGCTGCCGCGTCCTGCGGTGTCCAGCCGGCCTGCGCCACAGCTTCTGCAGTGGCGAGCAGCGCGAACAGGATGAAGCGGTCCATCTTGCGCTGGTCTTTCGGCGCGGCGGCCTGCGCGGGATCGAAGCCGCCGTCCACATCATCGGCCTTGTCGGGCACGAGGCCGGCAATGCGTGCCGGCAGCGCCTGCGACCATTCCGGCAGCGGGCGCAGCCCGCTTTGACCGGCCAGCAGCCGGCGCCACGACAGTTCGACACCGCAGCCAAGCGGCGACACCGCGCCCATTCCCGTCACGACGATACGACGCATGTCAGTCTCCAGCCGGCGCGACGGCCGGGTTCATGGCTTTGAGCGAGGTCAGCCGTTTGCGCATGAGACGGCTGGCGCGGGGACCGGCGATGATGACCGCATTGGTGAGCGTAATCGGCTGCATGTCGGCGGCATCGACCACCACCGGATTGAATGGACGACGATCGCGCCGGTTCGCGAGCAGGATCGCTTCGCCCTTCGGTGCGAGATGCTTGTTGCCCCAGGCGAGCAGGGTCGCGACCACGGGGAAGAAGTCCCGGGCCTTGTCCGTCAGCACATATTCATAGCGCGGCGGCCGTTCATTGTAGCGGCGGCGGACGAACATACCGCTTTCGGTGAGATGGGCCAACCGCCGCGACAGGATGTTCGGCGCGATCCCGAGGCTTTGCGAAAATTCGTCGAACCTCGTTGCGCCCTGGAACGCATCCCGCAGGATCAAAATGCTCCACCATTCGCCGACCGTCTCCACGGCGCGGCCGACCGGACATTCCTGGATGGAAGGGGATTTGGGCTGCATGAGGCAAAGGTAGGAGAGTGGCTTGCAAAATGCAAGTTACTTGGCGAGCAGTGGCCGATGCGGGTGGAGGGAGCCAAGGCAGCTGCGAAGCTGGAGCTGTCGCTGCGCTCGCAATGACGGTGTTGATGAAGTGGTGAGGCTATCTCAACGATGTCGTCCCGGCGAAGGCCGGGACCCATAGCCACGACTGTTGTTGTGGTGGCACGATGGTGGCCACAGCGCGCTCAGACGACGCTGACCGGGGTAATGGATCCCGGCCTTCGCCGGGACGACACCGAGGGTGTGGCGACCAGCAAGCGCTAAGGATGCGGAGCCCTAATGCGACCGTGCCAGACAGAACGCCACGACCTGCTCCAGCGCGCTCTTCATTGGCGAGGATGGGAACAGCGCCAGCGCGTCCACCGCCATGGCGCCGTAGTGCTGGGCGCGGCTGCGCGTGTCTTCGAGCGCACGATGCTTGTTCATCAGCCCGATGGCGTGGTCGAGGTCGGTGTCGCCGATTTCGCCGCGCTCGAGCGCGCGGATCCAGAAGGCGCGCTCGGTGTCGTTGCCGCGGCGGAAGGCGAGCACGACGGGCAGCGTGATCTTGCCCTCGCGGAAATCGTCGCCGGTATTCTTGCCGAGCTTCGCGCTCTTGCCGCCATAGTCGAGCACGTCGTCGACGAGCTGGAAGGCGATGCCGAGATTCATGCCGACCGAGCGGCAGGCGGTCTGCTCCGCCTTCGGACGATTGGCGATCACGGGGCCGACCTCGCAGGCGGCCGCGAATAGCTCGGCGGTCTTGCCACGGATCACGGCGAGATATTCGTCCTCGGTGGTCGCGGTGTTCTTGGCGGCGGCAAGCTGCATCACCTCGCCCTCGGCGATTGTGGCGGCGGCCGCGGAGAGAATGTCGAGCGCACGGAGCGAGCCGACCTCGACCATCATGCGGAAGGCCTGGCCGAGCAGGAAGTCGCCGACCAGCACGCTCGCCTCATTGCCCCAGAGCATGCGCGCCGACAGCTTGCCGCGGCGCATCTCGCTCTCGTCGACGACGTCGTCATGGAGCAGGGTGGCGGTATGCATGAATTCGACGCTGGCGGCGAGCTTGATATGGCCGTCGCCGGTGTAGCCGGCGAGGTTGGCCATGGCCAGCGTCAGCATCGGCCGCAGGCGCTTGCCCCCGGAGGAGATCAAATGGTTGGCGACCTCCGGGATCATGGTCACGTCCGAACCGGTCCGCGACAGGATCGTGGCGTTGACGCGCTCCATGTCACCGGCGACAAGGGCAACCAGCTCTTCGATCGACGCGCCGGGAGTTTCGAAAGGTACGATGACGGCCACGCCGGTCTCCAATATTTGCCCCGGAAGGGCTATTCTGATGGAAAGACAATAGAAACTGGACGGGGATGCGGCAAGGGCCGTGGAACCATTGACATTTGGCGCTTAATCCCCGTCAGGCAGGAGGCCTGTGTTTTGCGAGAACTGGTTCGGACCAACGATATGGTGCTGGTGTCGGCGATCGGCGCGCTGCTCGACGGCGCCAACATCCATCATCTGGTGCTGGACCAGAACATGAGCATCATCGAGGGCTCGCTCGGCATTTTGCCGCGGCGGATCCTGGTCCACGAGGACGACGCCCTCGAAGCCCGGCAGCTTCTGACCGAGGCAGGCCTCAGCCACGAACTGCGCGGCGATGAGTGAAGCCCTGGCAGACCTCACCGAGGACGCCTTTCTCGGCGGCCAATTGCGGCTGAAGCAGAAGCGGTCCGGCCATCGCGCCGGGCACGATGCCATTCTGCTCGCGGCGGCGACGGAGGCGAGGGCGGGCGACCGTGTCGTCGATCTCGGTGCCGGCATCGGCACGGCCGGGCTTGCGTTGGCTCGGCGCGTTGCCGGGATCAGGCTCGGCCTGGTCGAGATCGATCCCGAGCTGGCGGAGCTTGCGCGCGCCAATGCGGCAGCGAATGCGATTGCCGCCGAGACAATCGTGCTCGACGTCACCGCGGACGCGCAGGCCTTCGCGGCCAGCGGGCTCGCGCCCGACAGCGTCGACGTGGTGCTGACGAACCCGCCCTTCAACGATCCCGCTCGCCATCGCGGCTCGCCCGACCAGGCGCGCCAGATCGCGCATGTGGCGACGGATGAGACGCTGAATGCCTGGGTGCATGCGGCGCGGCGCATCCTCCGATCGAATGGCGCGCTGACATTGATATGGCGCGCAGACGGGATCGCGGAGGTTTTGGCGGCGCTGTCTCGCGGCTTCGGCAGTCTTGTGATTCTGCCGGTTCACGGTGAAGCCGGGCGGCCCGCGATCCGCGTGCTGGTTCGCGCGATCAAGGGCGGAAGGGCTCCGGTACGATTGTTGCCGGGCCTCATGCTCAACGAGGAGTCCCGCGTGCCTAAAAAAGAGGTGATGGATATTCTGGAGGGAAGGGCGGTTCTACCCCTGGTGGAACCGTGCTGAGCTATTGCGGAAGCGATTCCGACTGCTGCTCTTGCGGAGTCGTCAGGCGGATCGCCATGAACAGCGCACCGATCAGCAGCATCAGCAGATAGATTTTCATGGTGTTCTCCGCTGGCCCATTGCAGCCTCTCAACGGGGTTTTTGCAAAACACGTTCCGGGCCCTTCCAATGACAGTCGCGTGATAAGAAATGGTTAATCAGAGGTAACGGCATGGCCGAACAATTGAACGATCGTGAGAGTTCCGGCCTGGCCGACAAGCTCATGCAATATCTGCCGGCGCGCTTCCGTCCCGGCACGGCCGTGGTGCCGGTGGTGCGGTTGTCCGGGGTGATCGGCGCGGTGACGCCGCTGCGCCCGGGCATGACGCTCGCGACCGTTTCGCGGGTGCTGGAGCGGGCGTTCTCGATGCGCAACGCCAAGGCGGTGGCGCTGGTGATCAATTCGCCTGGCGGCTCGCCGGTGCAGTCGCGCCAGATCTACCTGCGCATCAAGCAGCTCGCGGCGGAGAAGAAGCTGCCGGTGCTGGTGTTCGTCGAGGACGTCGCGGCCTCCGGCGGCTACATGATCGCCTGCGCCGGGGACGAGATCATCTGCGATCCGTCCTCGATCCTCGGCTCGATCGGCGTGCTCGGCGGCAGCTTCGGTTTCCAGGAGGCGATCAAGCGGCTCGGCATCGAGCGGCGCCTGTACACTGCCGGTGCGCACAAGGCGATGCTCGACCCGTTTCTCCCTGAAAACCCCGACGACGTCGCCAAGCTGAAGGCGCTCCAGCGCGAGATCCACCAGATCTTCATCGCGCTGGTGAAGGAGAGCCGCGGCACACGGTTGAAGGGCTCCGACGACACCCTGTTCACGGGCGAATACTGGGCCGGCGAGACTTCGATCGCGCTCGGGCTCGCCGACAGCATCGGCGATCTCCGCTCAACTCTTCGTGCCCGCTATGGCGAGAAGGTTCTCACCCCCGTGATTGCCCAGCCGACCGGTCTGCTCTCCAGCCTTTTGGGCCGGAAATCGCCCGGCGCGGGGCAGCTTTCGGCTCTGGAATCGATGGCCGGCCTGCCGGACGACCTGATCTCGGCGGTCGAGACGCGCGCGATCTGGGCGAAATTCGGGTTCTAGACGGAGCCCCTCCGCGCCATTTGGCCCCAAGGAGACTTGAAGCCGTACCAATTGCGGCGCGGCCCGGTCTGCGCAAGAATGAGCGTGGGGGCTGAGCATTGTGAACAAGGAACGACCAATGCCGCCGTTCGTCGCATTCGCGGGCGTCCTGGGTGGGCTTGCCGTGGTCCGCTGGGCCTACAAGACCGCTATCAGGATTAACCAGGAGCTGGAGGAGATGCGCCTCTCGCGCGTCGCCGAGGCCGCCCATGCCGGGGATATTCAGACGCTGAAGCGTGACCCCGTGAGTGGATCTTACCGGCCGGGGTAGCCGCCACAGGCGTCATGCCCGGGGCTTGTCCCGGGCATCCACGTTCTTCGTACCGCGGGGAAGGCGTGGATGGCCGGGACAAGCCCGGCCACGACGAAGAGTTCGTCGCCCTGCGAATCCACCCCCTTCGCCTTGATTCCCACCCCTGCCGTCGATACGGTCCCGCGCGATTCAACCCCCCGCGAGAGCCCGATCTGACGATGGACGCCTCCTTGCCCGCCCATATGCGCCCGGAACGCTCGTTCCAGGGTTTTATCCTCGCGCTCCAGCGGTTCTGGGCCGAGCAGGGCTGCGTGATCCTGCAGCCCTACGACATGGAGATGGGTGCGGGCACCTTCCATCCGGCGACGACGCTGCGCGCGCTCGGGCCAAAGCCGTGGAATGCGGCCTATGTGCAGCCCTCGCGGCGGCCCAAGGACGGCCGCTACGGCGAGAATCCGAACCGGATGCAGCACTACTACCAGTTCCAGGTGATCATGAAGCCGTCGCCGCCGAACCTTCAGGAGCTGTACCTGAAGTCGCTCGCCGCGATCGGCATCGATGCCGCCATGCACGACATCCGCTTCGTCGAGGACGATTGGGAGAGCCCGACGCTGGGCGCCTGGGGCCTCGGCTGGGAGTGCTGGTGCGACGGCATGGAAGTCAGCCAGTTCACCTATTTCCAGCAGGTCGCGGGTGTCGAATGCGCGCCGGTCGCGGGCGAGCTCACCTACGGACTCGAGCGGCTCGCGATGTACGTGCAGGGCGTCGATCGCGTCTACGACCTCAACTTCAACGGCCGCGACGGTGACGCCAAGGTCACCTATGGCGATGTCTTCCTGCAGGCCGAGCGGGAATATTCGAAGCACAATTTTGAGATCGCCGACACCGCGATGCTGTTCGAGCAATTCAAGATGGCGGAATCCGCTTGCAGGAAATATCTCGACGCGGGTTGGAAAGATGGCAAGCGCGAGGCGCATCTGATGTCGCTGCCAGCCTATGACCAGTGCATCAAGGCGAGCCATGTGTTCAACCTGCTCGACGCGCGCGGCGTGATTTCGGTGACCGAGCGGCAGAGCTACATCCTTCGCGTGCGCGAACTGGCAAAGGCTTGCGGCGAGGCCTGGATACACACCGAAGCCGGTGGAGCGGCCTGATGCCTGATTTGTTGCTTGAACTGTTCTCCGAAGAAATCCCCGCGCGCATGCAGGCCAAGGCGGCGGAGGATCTGCGCCGCATGGTCACCGACAAGCTCGTCGCCGAAGGTCTCGTCTACGAAGGCGCCAAGGCGTTCGCGACGCCGCGCCGCCTCGCGCTCACCGTGCACGGCATCCCTGCGCGCCAGCCTGACCTCAAGACCGAACGCCGTGGACCAAAGATCGGCGCGGCCGATGCGGCCGTGCAGGGTTTTCTGAAAGCGACGGGGTTGACGTCGCTGGACGAGGCCAAGATCCAGCGCGACCCGAAGGGCGACTTCTACATCGCGCTGATCGAGAAACCCGGCCGCGACGCGATCGACGTGCTCGCGGAAATCCTCCCCGTGGTCATCCGCACCTTCCCCTGGCCGAAATCGATGCGCTGGGGCGCGCGCTCCGGAAAACCGGGCTCGCTGAGCTGGGTGCGTCCGCTGCACGCGATCACCGCGACGTTCGGGCTCGAGACCGAAGAGCCCGATGTCGTCAAATTCTCGGTGGACGGCATCGAGGCCGGCCAGACCACCTACGGCCATCGCTTCATGGCACCTAGCGCGATCTCCGTGCGCCGCTTCGAGGATTACGAAGCGAAGCTGAAGGCCGCAAAAGTCATCCTCGATCCGCAGGCGCGCAAGGACATCATCTTCGCCGACGCCAAGGAGCTGACCTTCGCGCAAGGGTTCGAACTGGTCGAGGACCAGGCGCTGCTCGATGAGGTTTCGGGCCTCGTCGAATGGCCCGTCGTCATGATGGGATCGTTCGAAGCGGAATATCTCGCGATCCCCGACGAGGTGATCCGCGCGACCATCCGCAACAACCAGAAGTGCTTCGTCGTCAAAGATCCCAAGACCGGCAAGCTGACCAACAAGTTCGTCCTCACCGCCAATATCGAGGCGCCCGACGGCGGCAAGACCATCGTCGCCGGCAACGAACGCGTGATCCGTCCGCGGCTGAGCGATGCGAAATTTTTCTACGAGACGGACCTGAAGACGAAGCTGGAAGACCGGCTGCCGAAGTTCGAGCAGATCGTGTTTCACGAGAAGCTTGGCACGCAGGCCGCGCGTATCAAGCGGATCGAACGCCTCGCCGCCGAGATCGCGCCGCTCGTCGGTGCCGATGTCGCGAAGGCGACGCGTGCCGCGCATCTGGCGAAGGCGGATCTGCTGACGGAAGTCGTCGGCGAATTCCCCGAGGTGCAGGGCCTGATGGGCAAGTACTACGCGCTGGCCCAGGGCGAGGATGCCTCCGTGGCCGCCGCTTGCGAGGAGCACTACAAGCCGCAAGGGCCCGCGGATCGCGTGCCGACCGATCCGGTCAGCGTCGCAGTGGCGCTCGCGGACAAGCTCGATACGCTGGTGGGCTTCTGGGCAATCGACGAGAAGCCGACGGGAAGCAAGGACCCGTATGCGCTGCGTCGTGCGGCGTTGGGCGTGATCAGGCTGATCGCTGAGAACGCACTGCGTCTGTCGATCATGAAGATGGCGGCGTCCGCACTCGCCGGCTTGTCCTTGAAGCCTGCCGATGCGCAGAAGCTTCCGACCGACCTGCTTGCTTTCTTCGCTGATCGCCTGAAGGTTCAGCTCCGAGAGCAGGGCGCGCGGCATGATCTCGTCGACGCCGTGTTCGCGCTCGGCGGCCAGGATGATTTGCTGATGATCGTTCGCCGCGTCGAGGCGCTCGGCAAGTTTCTCGAGACCGACGACGGCAAGAATTTGCTCGCCGGCATCAAGCGCGCCAGCAATATCCTCGGCATCGAGGAGAAGAAGGACAAGCGCAGCTTCGACGGCGCGCCCGATGCCGCGCTCTACGGTCTCGGCGAGGAGAAGGCGCTGGCCAAGGCGATCGACGAGGTGAAGGCGGAAGCCAGCGCTGCTGTCGCGAAGGAAGACTTCGCTGCCGCGATGAGTGCGATGGCCAAGCTACGCCCGCCGGTCGATGCGTTCTTCGAGAAAGTTCGCGTCAACGACGAGGATGCGAAGGTGCGCGAAAACCGCCTGAAGCTGCTCAACGAGATCCGCAGCGCCACGCGTGCGGTGGCGGATTTCTCGAAGATCCAGGATTGACCTCGTGCCCCGGACGCGGCGCAGCGCTTCTTAGCGGTGCGCTGCAGAGCGGGGCCCATGCCGCCGCAAAAGATTCTGGGTCCCGGCTCTGCGCCGCAACGCTACGCGCTGCGTCGCGTCCGGGACACGAGAGCACGCACACACGAAGCACAAAAAGCCCCGCCCGGCGGGGGGAGGACCGGGCGGGGCCTGATGTCCGACTCTACTGCTCGCGTCAGCCTGATTGATGTGACGCGCCGGACACCTAGTCGATCCCTGAAGACGCTAGTCCATCACCTCGACGATGCGCCGCGAGCGCGGCTCGACCAGCACGGTCTCGCCGTTCACGACGGTGTAGCGATAGGTGGTGGCGCCGAAACGTTGCGGCACGTCATAATAGGTCACGCCGCTTTCAGGTAAGGTGGCACCGACCACCACGCGATCCGGGATGCGGAAAGCCGGCACACGTTGTTCGACGACATAGTCGCGGAACGCCGGCCGCTGCTCGACCGCAATGGTCGGACCGCTGTCGACGACGACGGGTGCGCGTCCCACTGTGACGCTGCTTTGCGCCTGCGCCGCAAGGGGCGAGCCGATCGCGGCCGCGAGCGCTGCAAGAGCAAGAATCCTGTTCCGCATGGGCAACTCCTTCGAGAAGGTTTTCGGGAAGCGCCAATGGCGCGACCGGTTGCCAATGCATGCGTCTTCGCGATGTTCCGGAAAACGGCCGCCGCATTCGCGGCATTTTCGGGCAGTTTTCGCGAAGCCGGGAACTCGCGCCCGCCCAGTGCGTCTCTACCCGCGGAACCTAGTCCGCTATGATCCCGCCGCGATTCGCCCCCACCCCACGGAAAGAAAGTTCATGCACATCACCGTCGCCCATATCTCGCCGATCCTGTCGCTGCTTGCGGGTGTGCTCATCCTGATCATGCCGCGCCTGCTGAACCTGATCGTCGCGATTTTTCTCATCATAAATGGTGCGATCGGGCTCGGATTGTTGAAGTGGCTCCATCTCTAGGCCTTCATTCTACGGAACTCTTCGACTTGCGCGGACCTGCCCAAAGTGGTGTAAGGCCCGCGATTACCCATTCCTCTCGCAGGTTGTGTGCAAGCTATGGCCAAAGCCGCCTCGAAAACTTCAGCGAAAATGCCAGCGAAATCAAAGTCCTCTGCCAAGGCGAAAGCCGCGCCGGCGGCCCGCAAGGCACTTGCCAAGCGCGCCCCGAAGCCCGTGGCCAAGGCTGCTGCCAAGCCGGCTGTGAAGCCTGCGGCCAAGGCCGTTTCCAAGGCTGTTGCGAAGGCGCCGAAGAAGCCGGTTGCGCCGAAGGTCGCCGCGAAGTCGGTACCGAGCAAGGCTGCTTCAACCAAGGCGGCGCCTGTTGCGGCCAAGGCCGGCAAGTGGGTGTTCACGTTCGGGGACGGCAAGGCCGAGGGCAAAGCGGAGATGCGCGACCTGCTCGGCGGCAAGGGCGCCAACCTCGCCGAGATGGCCAATCTCGGCCTGCCGGTGCCTCCGGGCTTCACCATCCCGACCTCGGTCTGCACCTATTTCTACGCGCACGACAAATCCTACCCCAAGGAATTGAAGTCGCAGGTTGAGAAGGCGCTCGACCATGTCGGCAAGTTGACCGGCAAGATCTTCGGCGATTCCAGGAACCCGCTGCTCGTCTCCGTGCGTTCCGGCGGCCGCGCCTCGATGCCGGGCATGATGGACACCGTGCTCAATCTCGGCCTCAACGACGAAACCGTGGAAGCGCTGTCGGAACTGTCGGGCGATCGCCGCTTCGCCTATGACAGCTATCGCCGCTTCATCACCATGTATTCGGACGTGGTGCTCGGCTTCGAGCATCATCATTTCGAGGAAATCCTCGACACCTTCAAGGACAGCCAGGGCTACACGCTCGACACCGATCTCACCGCCGACGACTGGGTCGATCTGGTCGGCAAGTACAAGGACGCGGTCGCGCGCGAAACCGGCAAGGATTTTCCGCAGGATCCGCACGACCAGCTCTGGGGCGCCATTGGCGCGGTGTTTTCATCCTGGATGAACGCGCGCGCGGTGACCTACCGCAGGCTGCACGACATTCCGGAATCCTGGGGCACCGCGGTCAACGTGCAGGCCATGGTGTTCGGCAACATGGGCGAGACCTCGGCGACCGGCGTTGCCTTCACGCGCAATCCCTCGACCGGCGAGAGCAAGCTCTACGGCGAGTTCCTGATCAACGCGCAAGGCGAGGACGTGGTGGCGGGCATCCGCACGCCGCAGGACATCACCGAGGAAGCGCGCAAGGACTCGGGCTCCGACAAGGCGTCGATGGAATCGGCGATGCCGGAAGCCTTCAACGAGCTGACCCGGATCTACACGCTGCTCGAGAAGCACTACCGCGACATGCAGGACATGGAGTTCACGGTCGAGCAGGGCAAGCTCTGGATGCTGCAGACCCGCGGCGGCAAGCGCACCGCGAAAGCGGCGCTGCGCATCGCGGTCGAGCTCGCCAATGAAGGCCTGATCACCAAGAAGGAAGCGGTGACGCGGATCGACCCCGCCTCGCTCGATCAGCTGCTGCATCCGACCATCGACCCCAATGCCAAGCGCGACGTGATCGCGACCGGCCTGCCGGCCTCGCCGGGTGCGGCCTCCGGCGAGATCGTGTTCTCCTCGGACGAGGCGGCCAAGCTTCAGGCCGACGGTCGCAAGGTGATTCTGGTCCGGATCGAGACCAGCCCCGAGGACATCCACGGCATGCACGCCGCCGAAGGCATCTTGACCACCCGTGGCGGCATGACCTCGCATGCTGCGGTGGTCGCGCGCGGCATGGGCAAGCCCTGCGTCTCCGGTTGCGGCACCATCCGCGTCGATTACGGCCGCGGCACCATGAGCATCGGCTCGCGCACCTTCAAGACCGGCGACGTCATCACCATCGACGGCTCGCTCGGCCAGGTGCTCGCCGGCCGCATGCCGATGATCGAGCCCGAGCTGTCCGGCGAGTTCGGCACGCTAATGAAATGGGCCGACCAGGTCCGTAAGATCGGCGTGCGCGTCAACGCGGACACGCCGGAAGACGCGCACACCGCGATCAAGTTCGGCGCGGAAGGCATCGGCCTGTGCCGTACCGAGCACATGTTCTTCGAGGAGACGCGCATCCGCACGGTGCGCGAGATGATCCTCTCCGAGGACGAGCAGTCGCGCCGCGCTGCGCTGGCAAAGCTGCTGCCGATGCAGCGCGCCGACTTCGTCGAGCTGTTCGAGATCATGAAGGGTCTGCCCGTCACGATCCGCTTGCTTGATCCGCCGTTGCACGAGTTCCTGCCGCACACCCATGCCGAGGTCGAGGAAGTGGCGCGCGCCATGAACACCGACCCGCGGCGCCTGGCCGACCGCGCGCGCGAGCTGTCGGAGTTCAACCCGATGCTCGGCTTCCGCGGCTGCCGTATCGCGATCGCCTATCCCGAGATCGCCGAGATGCAGGCGCGCGCGATCTTCGAAGCGGCAGTCGAGGCCGAGAAGCGCACCGGCAAGGCCGTCGGCCTCGAGGTGATGGTGCCGCTGATCGCCACCAAGATGGAGCTCGACCTCGTCAAGGCGCGCATCGATTCCACCGCGAAGGCGGTGATGCGCGACACCAACACCAAGCTGACCTACCAGGTCGGCACCATGATCGAGCTGCCGCGCGCCTGCCTGCTCGCGGCCGAGATCGCGGAGAGCGCCGAGTTCTTCTCGTTCGGTACCAACGACCTCACGCAGACGACCTACGGCATCAGCCGTGACGATGCCGCGAGCTTCCTCGGCACCTACGTGTCCAAGGGCATCCTGCCGATCGATCCCTTCGTCGCGCTCGACCAGGAAGGCGTCGGCGAGCTCGTCAAGATCGGCGTCGCACGCGGCCGCAAGACGCGCGCCTCGCTCAAGGTCGGCATCTGCGGCGAGCACGGCGGCGATCCCGCCTCCGTCGCCTTCTGTCACGCGATCGGCCTCGACTACGTCTCCTGCTCGCCCTACCGCGTCCCGATCGCCCGCCTCGCGGCGGCGCAAGCCGCGCTCGGCAAAGCGGTTGCGAGCCAGGCATAAGCCGATTTGAAATGCTGAATGCGGAGAGGCGGGGCCAAGCCCCGCCTCTTTCTTTTTGAGGCTCGACTGCTTCCACGCCGTCATTGCGAGCGTAGCGAAGCAATCCAGAATCTTCGTGCGGCAGCAGTCTGGATTGCTTCGTCGCAAGAGCTCCTCGCAATGACGAGCTTGAGGAGCGTGCGTGTGAGCACATCGCGCAATACCGGGAACCCATCGCGCGTCCCGTAATGACACGTGCGAGCAAGAGTTCCTTCACCATTCGCGTTGACCAATTGTTTACCGCGTCGCGTGAGGGCGCATTTACCAATGCGCATCATCGCCCCGTGAAAACACCTGCGATTGATTGCGTGTGCCGCATGCGCAACGCCGATTAACGCCCCGGCAACCTAAATTAGATACTCACGATAAAGATCGAATTGCACGGATGTACTGCGGCTCGATTTTTCTAGCGTAAGCGTAGCGTGAGCGTATCGATGTTTTTGTTGCGTACCCATCCGAAGGGCGCGCGGTTCGCGTCCTTCGGCATCGGTCTCTGCATCTTCGCATTGATGCCGAGAGAGACCGGCTATCAGGACATTGCCTCGCTGCTGGCGCGCCAACCCGGCGTCGCGGAGCGTTGGCAGAAGCAGGTATTCTCTGCTGCGTCCTCCATACAGCTGGCCACTTACAGTTTTTCCCGGCCGATCGGCACTTCGGCTCCGCAGAGCGCGATGGTTCGTCTCGCGAGCCTCGACGGCCGCGACGTCACCGGCGCGATCAGCCGCAATCCGGCGCTGCAGGCGCCGCCGCGCTACCAGGCCGCCGATTTTCCCAAGGTCGATCGCTCGATGAAGGGTGACCGCCTCGCAACGGTCACACCGACGCAGGCTCCCGAAGCGGGCGCGCCGACGGCAGCGCCGACGCAGGAAGATCCCGCGACGTCGAACAGCTCGGTGTTCGGCGCCAAGACCGTCGCGCTGCCACAGGCGATGTCGCCGGAGTCCGCGGCCGCGCTCGATCCCGAACTCGCGGAGGCGCTGCGCGCGCCGCCGCTGCCGCAATACACCAATGCGCCAAAGGCCAGCGACGCCGCGCGCTCGATCGCGCTCCAGCCGCTCGAAGCGCTGAAGCAGGCCACCATTCCGGCTGCACCGCCGCGCGATCCGTTCCGCGTCAAGATCTCGAACCTATTCTTCGGCAGTTCCTCGCTCGGCGGCAACGTCGAGAGCATCGAGAGCTGGCAACCCGGTGCGGAGCCGCTGATCGTGATGCCCGACCCCGACATGAAGGTGACGGCCTCGCTGTCGCCGCCGTCGGAGGATCTTGCGAAGGATATCGAAAGTGGCGAGAGCGTCGCGCCGAAGGGTGAGGTCAACGTCGACAACCAGCGTGCCAGATCGCCGGCGGAACGGCTCGCGCTCGACGACAAGTCGCGCGCGAAGTCCGAAAAATGCCTCGCGGAGGCCGTCTATTTCGAGTCCCGCGGCGAAGCCGTGCGCGGTCAGATGGCGGTTGCGCAGGTGGTGATGAACCGCGTGTTCTCCGGCAAATATCCGGACACGGTGTGCGGCGCCGTCTATCAGAACAAGCACCGGCATCTCGCCTGCCAGTTCACCTTTGCCTGCGACAACAATGCCGACGTGATCCGCGAGCCCGAGATGTGGGAGCGTGCGAAAAAGATCTCGAAGGCCATGCTCGACGGCCAGATCTGGCTGCCCGAGGTCGGCAAGTCCACGCACTACCACGCCTACTGGGTGCGCCCGTCCTGGGTCGCCGAGATGAAGAAGATGTACAAGACCGGCGTCCACACCTTCTATCGCCCACGCGCCTGGGGCGACGGCAGCGAGGAACCGAGCTGGGGCACGCCGGCGCAGACCGCCGCGCTCTCCGCCGAACTCACCCAGGAAGCCAAGAGCTCCGCCGAGATGGGCACGACCGAGCGAAGGTAGCGCCTCACATCTCGATATCCAGCGCGCAGTCGAAATTCGGTGCCGAATGCGTCAGCGCGCCGGCTGAAGCGTAGTCGACGCCGGTCGCCGCGATGGCTGCGATCGAGCCCAGGGTGACGCCGCCGGATGCCTCCAGCTTGAGGCGTCCCTCGTTGATCCCAACGGCCTCGCGCAGCGTCGCAATGTCCATGTTGTCGAGCAGCACGGCGTCGGCAAGGCCGGTGTCGAGCACCTCGCGCAACTGCGTCAGCGTGTCGACCTCGATCTCGATCTTGACGAGATGGCCGGCATGGGCGCGGGCGCGCTCCAGCACGGGGCGGATACCGCCGGCGACCGCGACGTGGTTGTCCTTGATCAGGATCGCGTCGTCGAGCCCGAAGCGGTGATTGAAGCCCCCGCCGCAACGTACCGCGTATTTCTCCAACGCCCGTAATCCCGGCGTGGTTTTTCGCGTGCAGCAGATCCGCATCCGGGTGCCCTCGGTGCGCGCAACATAGTCCGCCGTGAGCGTCGCAACGCCTGACAGGCGGCCGACGAAATTCAGCGCGGTCCGCTCCGCCGTGAGGACGGCGCGTGCCGGCCCCGAGATCGTCAGCACCTGCTGCCCGCGGGCGACGCGCGCGGCGTCGCGAACATGTGCGCGTACCTCGATGTCGGGCGAAAGCCTTTGCAGGGTGGCGAGCGCCAGCGGCAAGCCGGCGATCACGCCGGATTGCCGTGCGACCAGGATCGCTTGCGCCTTCGTTGCCTCGGGGATCGTCGCAAGCGAGGTGATGTCGCCGGCGCGGCCGAGATCCTCATCGAGCGCGCGGTGCACAGCCTCGTCGATCGCGAGCGGGGAGAGGAAGGCGTCGGGGTAGAGCAGAGAGGTTGGGGTGATCATGGCGGACTCCGTCAAGCGATCATGGGTTGCGCGATGCGTGGTGTCGGGCGTTCGGTTAGGCCATCTGCGATCTCGCGCACTGCTGCGAGCGTCGTCATCGTGCGTTGCGCGAGCGCGGGAACGTCCGCGGAATGGTCGGAGCGGAAATGCGCGCCGCGGCTCTCGCGCCGGTTCCAGGCCGACGCCGCCACGAGCAGGGCTGCCGTTGCCATGTTGCGGACCGTGATGCTCGCGGCCTCGCATTCGAGCGCGGCGAAGCTGCGGACCGCCTCCGCAAGCCCCTCACCATTGCGGATCACGCCGACATGCGCGCTCATCAGCGTCCGCAGCCGGTTCACGTCCGCAGCATCCGGCGCGTCGCCCCGCGGCGTCGGCACGTCCGCAAGGCGCGCGGGCGAGGGAATGGTGCGGCCGGCGATGTCGTCGGCGATGCGCGCGGCGTAGACCACGGCCTCCAGCAGCGAATTCGACGCAAGCCGGTTCGCGCCATGCGCGCCGGTGGACGACACTTCGCCGCCGGCCCAGAGCCCGTCGATCGAGCTGCGGCCGCGATCGTCCACCGCGATGCCGCCCATGTGATAGTGCGCCGCCGGTGCGATCGGGATGGCCTGCGTGGCGGGGTCGATGCCGGCGGCGATGCAGCTTGCATGAACGGTCGGGAACCTGTCGGCAAAACGTGCGCCCAGCGCCTGCCGCGCATCGAGGAAGGCGCCGCGCCCGGCCGAGATCTCCGCGAACACGCCGCGGGCCACGATGTCGCGCGGTGCGAGCTCGGCGAGCGGATGGCGCGCCGCCATGAAACGCTCGCCACGGCCGTTGATCAGCGTCGCGCCTTCGCCGCGCAGGGCTTCCGTGGCGAGCGGCGCGGGATCGCGGCCGACCATGATGGCGGTCGGGTGAAATTGCACGAATTCGGGATCTGCAATGACCGCGCCGGCGCGTGCGGCGATCGCAAGGCCGGATCCGCTGGCCTCGCGCGGATTGGTGGTGACGGCATAGAGATGGCCGATGCCGCCGGTGGCGAGCACCACCGTCCGCGCAGCGAGGAGGACCGGCCGTGCGGCGTAATTGCGGACTTCGCGCAGTTGAAGGCCGATGACAGCGCCGTTCTCGGTCAACAGCGCTTCGGCGACAAAGCCTTCGATCAGCCGGATCGATGGTGTGCGCCGCACGGCCTCGCTCAGGGCTGCGATGATGGCGGCGCCCGCGCCGTCGCCGCGCACATGCACGATACGCCGCGCCGAATGTGCGGCTTCGCGCCCGACGGCGAGCCTGCCTGCGAGATCGCGGTCGAACGGCACGCCATAGGCGAGAAGATCGTGAATCCGCGGCGCGGCCTCGCGCGCGATTTCCAATGCGACAGCTTCGTCGACGATGCCGCCGCCAACGGCGATCGTATCCGCGGCGTGCGCTTCCGGCGTATCGCCTTCAGCTATTGCGGCGGCGATGCCGCCTTGCGCCCATGCGGATGACGCGCCCTGTCCGAGCGGCGCGGCCGAGATCAATGTCACCGGCCGCGGCGCGAGCTTCAATGCGCAAAAGAGTCCGGCGAGACCGCCGCCGACGATGACGACATCGTCGGCGCTGCGGGCGAGGGGGTGGATGGTGTTTGTTGTCATAGCTTTCTCCAAGCTCTCAGCTGTCGTCCCGGCCTAGTGCGCAATTGCGCACTAGGCCGGGACGACCGCTGTGTGTGTTGCTAGTTCTTCAGATTGATCATCCGCTCGACCGAGCGCCTTGCGCGGTCCGCAAGCGTGGGATCGATCGTGACCTCGTCGCGAAGCGTCAGCAGGCTCTCCAGAATGTTGGCGAGCGTGATGCGCTTCATGTGCGGGCAGATGTTGCAGGGACGCAGCATCTCCACATCGGGCAGCTCGGCGCGCACATTGTCGGCCATCGAGCATTCCGTGATCATCACCAGCCGCCGCGGCCGCCGCTCGCGCACCCAGTTGATCATGTGCGCGGTCGAGCCCGTGAAGTCGGCCTCGGCCAGCACGTCCGGCGGGCATTCGGGATGGGCGATGATCTGAACGGAGGGATCGGCCTCGCGGTAGCTGCGCAGCTCGGCGCCGGTGAAACGCTCGTGCACCTCGCAGGCGCCCTTCCAGGCAATGATCTTCACGTCGGTCTTCGAGGCCACGTAAGTGGCGAGATAGCGGTCAGGCAGGAAGATCACGCTGGGCGCGCCGAGGCTCTCGACCACCTGAACCGCGTTCGACGAGGTGCAGCAGATATCGACCTCGGCCTTCACCTCCGCGGAGGTGTTGACATAGGCGACGACAGGCACGCCGGGAAATTTTTCGCGGAGCAGGCGGACGTCGGCACCAGTGATGCTGGCGGCGAGCGAGCAGCCCGCGCGCGTATCAGGGATCAGCACCGTCTTGTCCGGATTGAGCAGTTTCGACGTCTCCGCCATGAAGTGCACGCCGCACTGGACGATGATGCCGGCCTTCACCCTGGTGGCTTCGACCGCGAGCTGGAGCGAATCACCGCCGATGTCGGCGACGCAGTGGAAGATCTCCGGCGCCTGGTAATTATGCGCGAGAATCACCGCGCCGCGCGCCTGCTTCAGTTCGTTGATCGCCTTGATCGTCGGGGCCATCAGCGGCCATTCGATCGGCGGGATCACCTGTTTCACGCGCTCGTAAAGCGGTGCGGTGGCTCGCTCGACCTCCGGCGTCCATTCCAGTGAAGGCATCGGCAGCGGAGGTCCGGTTCGCGCCTGCCCCGGCCGTGCCGGCGCGATGACGTGGCCCTGCGGCCGGTTGGCAAAGTCGTCGGGGCCGTAAATTCCAGTTAGCGGCATCGAAGCCTCCCGAGTATGTCAGTTGTACTCAATATGAGTATATTTGTGGCCTGAGAAATCCGGCCGAGGGGGCCGGTGGACCTTCGATATGCTCAATTTGAGTAAATCGAAGATAACACGGCGCGCGGCGGGCCGCCAGATCTTGCCGCACACATTTCCGTCAAGTCCGGCGCCCGGCGCGTCGGCTAAGGTCGCGAGGAAATGCAATGCTCCCGCGCCAGCTCTTCGCGGAATGCAATCGTTTTTGACTTGGGGTTTTCATGCAGATGCATTAAACGAGCTGGCTCGCGGCTGCCATTTGCGAATCCGCGACGACGCACGAGGAACAGCATGTCGACACAGATGGGCGAGCTCGGTTCGGTCTCCCGTTCCTCCTCCTGGCGTACGCCGGCGATCATCATTCTCTGCGGCTGCGCGATCGGGATGCTCGGCTTCGGCCCGCGCTCGGCGCTCGGTTTCTTCGTACAGCCGATGAGCCATGAATATGCCTGGGGCCGCGACGTGTTCGGCCTCGCGATCGCGTTTCAGAATTTGCTGTGGGGACTGGGCCAGCCCGTCGCCGGCGCGGTCGCCGATCGCTTCGGCCTGTTCCGGGTAATGTGCGTCGGCGCTCTGCTCTATGCCGGCGGCTTGCTCCTGATGCGCTATTCCTCGACGCCGCTGTCGCTCAACATCGGCGCTGGCGTCATGGTTGGCTTCGGTCTCGCCGGCTGCTCGTTCAATCTGGTGCTCTCGGCATTTACCAAGCTCTTGCCGGCCGAGAAGCGCGGCCTTGCGCTTGGCGCCGGCACTGCGGCGGGATCGTTCGGGCAGTTCCTGTTCGCGCCGATCGGTGTGGCCCTGATCGACAATTTCGGCTGGCAGCAGGCGCTCACCGTGTTCGGCTTCCTGATGCTGCTGATCATCCCGCTGGCGCTGGCGCTCTCGACGCCGCCGGTCGCAAGCACGGCAAACGCGGCGCCCGCGGACCAGCAGACTTTCACCAAAGCGCTCGCGGAAGCCTTCGGCCATCGCTCCTACGTGCTGCTTGTGCTCGGCTTCTTCACCTGCGGCTTCCAGCTTGCCTTCATCACGGTGCATCTGCCGGCCTTCCTGGTCGATAACGGCATCTCCACGCAAGTCGGCGGCTGGGTGATCGCCGCGATCGGCCTGTTCAACATCATGGGATCGCTGAGCGTCGGCTATCTCCAGAACTCACTTCCCAAGCGCTACATCCTCTCGAGCATCTATTTCACCCGCGCGCTTGCGACGTTTGCCTTCATCTCGTTCCCGATCACGCCATTCTCGGCGATTGCGTTCGGCGCGGTCTCCGGCCTGACCTGGCTGTCGACCGTGCCGCCGACCTCGGCGCTGGTCGCGATCATGTTCGGCACGCGCTGGTTCGCCACCCTCTATGGCTTCGCCTTCGTCAGCCATCAGGTCGGCGGCTTCCTCGGCGTCTGGCTCGGCGGCATTGTGTTCGAGCGGTTCGGTTCCTACACGCCGATCTGGTGGCTCTCGATCCTGTTCGGCGTGCTCTCGGCGCTGATCAATCTTCCGATCGTGGAAAAACCGGTCCAGCGGGCGGTTGCGCAGCCTGCCTGATCGGCTAAACATCCCCTGAAACAAGTCAGGGAGTTTTGCTGTGGCGACGTTCAAGGCGATCCGGATCGACAAGGCGGACAAGGGCACCACCGCGCAGCTCACGCAGTTCGACGAAGCCGAGCTGATGGAGGGCGACGTCACCGTCCGCGTGGAATGGTCGACATTGAACTACAAGGACGGCCTTGCGCTCACCGGCAAGGCGCCGGTGGTGCGCCGCTTTCCGATGATTGCCGGCATCGATTTCGCCGGCACCGTCGAGCAGTCCTCGCATCCGCAATGGAAGGCGGGCGATAAAGTCGTCTGCACCGGCTGGGGCATGGGGGAGACCCATCTCGGCGCCTATGCCGAGAAGGCGCGGGTGAAAGGCGACTGGCTGGTCGCTCTTCCGCAGGGCCTGTCGGCGCGCGACGCCATGGCGATCGGCACCGCCGGCTTCACCGCGATGCTGTCCGTGCTGGCGCTGGAGAAGCACGGAGTGTCGCCGAACAGCGGTCCGGTCGTGGTGACGGGCGCGGCGGGCGGCGTCGGCTCGGTTGCGACCGCCGTGCTCTCGAAGCTCGGCTATCACGTCATCGCGTCCACCGGCCGTGCCTCCGAAGCCGGCTATCTGAAAGAGATCGGCGCGACTGAGGTGATCGACCGCAACGAATTGTCAGCGGCCGCCAAGCCCATCGCCAAGGAGCGCTGGGCGGGTGGCGTCGACAGCGTCGGCTCGACCACGCTCGCAAATCTCCTGTCGATGACAAAGTATGGCGGCGCGATCGCGGCCTGCGGCTTGGCGGCCGGCATGGACCTGCCGTCTTCCGTCGCGCCCTTCATTTTGCGCGGGGTGTGCCTTCTCGGCATCGATTCCGTGATGTGCCCGATCGAGCCGCGGAAAGCCGCCTGGCAGCGCCTGGCGTCCGATCTGGATCGGACAAAACTAGCTGAAATTACTCACGAAATTCCGCTTTCCGAAGTTCCGGAGTGGGGCGCGAAAATCCTGGCCGGCCAGGTCCGCGGTCGCACCGTTGTAAAAATTCTCTAACGGCGTTCAGACTTTACCAACCATGCTGCTTCAATGTCGCCATGGTTAGTATGGTAAGCAGCGGGTAAAGAGATAAGGCATAGCCCGCTGCGGGGTTGGTTCGGAGTTGAGCATGCTTGCGCGTATTGTGTTGGGGGCGGTCACGGCGGTAGCGACGTTTGCGCCGGCCATTGCTGGAAGCATGAACGCCGATGAGGCGCGCCGCTTCGTCGCCGGGAAGGTGTTTGCTTTCACCTGCTTTGACGGCACCCGCGGGGCTGGCCGCATCATGGACGACCTCGGCGCCGCCGGCGCTGTGCAGTTCTCGGGTGCAGGTCCGGTGAAACATCTCCGTCTGCCCGGCAACACGCTTCAGATCCGCGGCCAGAACGTCTGCGCCTCGATCAAGGGCATTCCGTTCGAGCCCTGTTTCAACCTTGAAAAGACCGACGATCGCAGTTTCCGCGGCTCGGTGTCGGGGATGGGCTTCGCCTATTGCGACTTCCATCACCAAGGCGGCAACCAGATGCTGATGGCGCGCGCCGTCGCGCGGCCGCGCTCGCTGCGCACCTCGGAACACACGGGTTCGGTCGGCGCGACCAACACCGAAGTCGCCGCGCGTGTCGAGACCCCACGCGTCGAGAGCAGCCGGCTCGAGCCGGTGAAGCCGCAAGTTAAATCGGAGCCCGCCAGGGACGACGCCCCGCTGGAGCTGCGCCGCTCGACCCAGTGAGTTGGCTGCGCAGGACAGTCCGCGCACTTTGTCGTTGAGAGCTGCCATCAAACACGAAGCCGCCGCGCCGTAGTCATACGGACGGCGGCTTTCATGCGTTGGTAGCTGTTCGCGCCCCAGTTTGCGTACGGCCGGGGGGCGCGGCCCGATAAAAGGGTTCAACGATGTCGCTGTACTTCTTCCGTATCAGCACGGGCCGCTATTCCGGTGCTGCCGACCAGCCATATGAGTTCGAGGACCGCGCCGCGGCCTGGACCGAGATGACCGAAGTCTGTGCCAATTTGCTCGGCGGCATCTCACGCGGCCTGAAACAGGACGCCGAATGGCGCATGGAGCTGCTCGACGAGAACAAGGAGCCGGTGTTCCGGATCAGCCTGATCGGCGAGAGCCAGAAAGCCCTTGGTCGCACTGGCTAGAAATCGGGCATCTTACCGCCGCGTGTGGTTAACTTGTTAAGCGCGCGGACCGTGCCATTTTTCAAGGGATTTCCCGGCGAAGCCGGTATTTGTCCGGGGGTGGCCGTTAACCGGATCACCACACCTGAAGCTCAGTTCTTAGGCAAGGGCGATCAACGCCGAGGGCGGCCGACAATGACTTGGCCGCGCATCCCGGGAAACGCCCTCATGTCGAGACTCATCCAGAATCTACAAATTGGTACCAAGCTCGCGCTCGCTTCGGTGTTCGGCGTTATTCTCGTCGGCGCCATGATCGCGAGCCAGGTCATCGGCAACAACACCGTGCGTCATTCCAACCAAGCAGCAATTGCGCAGCAGGAATTGGTGCGCGAGGCCACCGAAGCCAAGCTTGGAATACGTGGCATGCAGCTCGCTGTACGCGACATGCGTCTCGCCAACAATCAGGGTGACTTGCAAAAGGCGAGCGAGACTCTGCTGGAGCGGTCGAAAGCGCTGAACGGCGTCATCGATTCCATGCTCAGATTGACGCACTCCCCGGAAAATCGCGCGCGGATGGAGAAGCTCAGGTCTACGTCCGCCGATTACCTGAAGGGCGCACAGCAGAACGCCTCTTTTCGCAGCGAGGCCATTGCCGTTGCGGCCACGGACCCCGCGCGCGCGGCCAAGATTTCCGAGGAAGGCGCGCGCCAGATCCGTGAGGTGACGCTGCCGCTTGCGACGCAACTGGATAATTTGACCAGCGAGATCGCCGATTTCGCCAAGCACAAAGGCGAGGAAGAAATCGCTGCCGCGACCCAGGAGATGGCCGCGAGCGAGCGTCTCGGCATGGTGGTCGGTGCGTGCGCCGTGCTCGTCCTCGTCGGTTCATGGCTGATGTCCTTCCTGACCATCGCGCGGCCGATCCGCGCGCTCACGGTTGCCATGGACAAGCTCGCTGGCGGTGACTTCTCCGTGGTGCTGCCGGGGCTCGGCCGCAAGGACGAGGTTGGCGGCGTCGCCGCGTCCGTCGAGAAATTCAAGATCGTATCCGAGCAAAAGGCGCGCGAGGATGCCGAGGCCAAGATCAGGCAGGACCAGGTCGCAGCC
This sequence comes from Bradyrhizobium sp. WSM1253, assembly GCF_000244935.1. Lineage (NCBI taxonomy): Bacteria > Pseudomonadati > Pseudomonadota > Alphaproteobacteria > Hyphomicrobiales > Nitrobacteraceae > Bradyrhizobium > Bradyrhizobium sp. WSM1253. The sequence goes on along the minus strand of NZ_JH600073.1, from coordinate 2,501,370 downwards.
GCGCAACGCAAGGCAGAGATGCACAAGCTCGCGAACGGCTTCGAAGCTGCCGTCGGGGAGATTGTCGACACCGTCTCCTCGGCCGCGACGGAGCTCGAAGCGTCGGCCTCGACGCTGACCTCGACGGCGGAGCGGGCACAGGAACTGACGATAGTGGTTGCTGCGGCCTCGGAGGAGGCGTCGACCAACGTGCAGTCGGTGGCGTCGGCCACGGAGGAGCTGTCGTCCTCGATCACCGAGATCAGCCGCCAGGTGCAGGAATCGGCGCGGGTCGCGAGCGAGGCGGTTACCCAGGCCCGCACCACAACGGACCGTGTCGGCGAATTGTCCAAGGCGGCGGCTCGCATTGGCGACGTGGTCGAGCTGATCAACACCATCGCCGGCCAGACCAACCTGCTGGCGCTCAATGCCACCATCGAGGCGGCACGCGCCGGCGAGGCCGGTCGTGGCTTTGCCGTGGTGGCTTCCGAAGTGAAGGCGCTGGCCGAGCAGACCGCAAAGGCGACCGGCGAAATCGGCCAGCAGATTTCGGGCATTCAGGCCGCGACGCAGGACTCGGTCGCCGCCATCAGCGCCATCAGCAACACCATTGAAAAGCTGTCCGAGATATCGTCCACGATCGCCGCGGCCGTCGAGGAGCAGGGCGCGGCGACGCAGGAAATTTCCCGCAACGTGCAGCAGGCGGCGGAAGGCACCCATCAGGTCTCGTCCAACATCACCGACGTGCAGCGCGGCGCGGGCGAAACCGGCTCGGCATCCTCGCAGGTGCTGGCAGCCGCGCAGTCGCTGTCCGGCGACAGCAACCGCCTCAAGCTTGAGGTCGGAAAATTCCTCGACACCGTGCGCGCCGCCTAAGAACCTCGTTCCGGACAGCTCGGAAGACGCCCTGCCTCCTTAGGCGGGGCGTTTTTGCATCCGATCGTCGCCGCGAACGTCTCGCGCACGCCTTCGGCGAACGTCGGCTGCAAAAACAAACAGCGGCGACCTCAAGCTGAAATTTACAACTTGCTCGCGAAATTACCCCTTCGATTTCAACTATTTGGGCTGAAATCTCAGTATTTCTCCGAACCCTCCCGTTAACCAGAATGCGAAAACACGAGGACTAGATTCTCCGGCAAGGGCGATCAACGTCCATGCAGCCGGCAAGGACTTGGCTGCGTGTTTCCTTCGGGGAAAACGTACCATGTTGAGCCCTGCACATCATCAGGCCCGAACTCAGGCCGCCAGCGCGTGGAGTCGGCTCGGACATGTTCGGATCGGCACGATCTTGCCGATCATCATCTCTGCCCTGGTCTTGCTGGGGTTGGCCTCGGCCGGATTCATCGCCTATGAGGCCATCCTCAAGAGGCGAGAGTCCGGGGCATTCCTGAAGGTCAATGCAGTTACCCAGCTGCTGCTGCGCAGCGCAGGACATTGGGCGATTGAACGCGGGCTGACCAACGCCGTGCTGAAGTCTCCTGATGTCGTCAGCCCCGAGCGCCGTGCCGAAATCGCAAAGGCGCGCGCGACGGCCGACGAGGCCTTTCGGCAAGCCATCCTCGATATCAGCGCGATTCCCGAAATGGCGGCGGGGCAAAGACAGATTGCGGACGCAGCGACGAAATTCGAGGCGCTGCGTCTCTTGCGTGAGAAGGCCGACGTGGGAATGTCGCGCCCGCGCGTCGAACGCGAACCTGACCTCGTCGATGGCTTCGCGCCAACGATTACGGAGGTGATCGACGTCGCGAGCAACCGCTTGCGGCTGACGCTCGAAACTCTCACCAGCCCGCCCGTGGCAAGGCTGGCGCAGCTCATCGGCTTGCGACATCTGACAGCTCAGATGGCCGAGAATGCGGAAGGGAGCGGGCCCTGCTGGCCGGTGTCGTCGGTGCGCGTGCGAAGCTCGGGATGGAGGGCTATGAGCGCCTTTCGGCGCTGCGGGCCAAGGTCGAGCTCGCATGGGACACCGTATTGCCGGTGCGGCTGCGCTCGGACCTCGCCCTGCAGATCGGCGAGGCGATGACGGAGGTCGAGAAGTCCTATTTTGGACTCTACGGTGAAACGCGGGCGCTTGTGCTCGCCGGTGGCGAAGCCGGGGACTACAAGATCACGGGACCCGAGTACTTCACGCGGGCCACTGCCGGCATCAATGCGGTGCTGAAGCTCGGTGAAGCCATTGGCGCGGCCGCTGACCGCGAAGCCACGATGCAGGCAGAAGTCAGCACTCGTAATTTCGCTTTCACGGTCGTGTTGCTCTGCGCCTCGGTGATGCTCGCTGGCCTCAGTTTCTGGATCACCTTTGGCCGGATCCTCAAGCCGCTTTCAGCCATTTCGGTTGCGATGGGTGGGCTCGCCAATGGCGACTTCACGACGGTCGTACCAGGCACCCGCCGAGGTGACGAGGTCGGCGAGATGGCACGGACCGTTGAAGTCTTCAAGCAAAACGGCCTCGAAGTCGAACGCATGCGCGGCGATCACGCTGCGGCCGAGAAGCGGGCAGCCGAGCAGCGCAAGGTGGAAATGCGGAAGCTGGCCGACGGCTTCGAAGCCGCGATCGGGGAGATCGTCGACACCGTGTCCTCGGCAGCGACCGAGCTGGAAGCCTCGGCGTCGACGCTCACATCGACTGCGGAGCGTGGGCAGCAGCTCACGACCATGGTTGCTGCGGCCTCCGAGGAGGCGTCCGCCAACGTACAGGCGGTGGCGTCGGCGACCGAGGAGCTGTCGTCCTCTATCACCGAGATCAGCAGGCAGGTGCAGGAATCGGCCCGCGTGGCCCACGAAGCTGTCGGCCAGGCGCGTGTCACCACCGAGCGTGTCGGCGAATTGTCCAAGGCGGCGACGCGGATCGGCGCCGTGGTCGAGCTGATCAGCACGATCGCAGGTCAGACCAATCTCCTGGCGCTCAACGCGACCATCGAGGCCGCGCGCGCCGGCGAAGCGGGTCGCGGCTTTGCGGTTGTCGCCTCCGAGGTCAAGGCACTCGCCGAACAGACCGCGAAGGCCACCGGTGAGATCGGGCAGCAGATCGCCAGCATCCAGACCGCGACCGAGCATTCGGTCGGCGCAATCAAGGACATCAGCGGCACTATCGAGAAGCTCTCGGAGATTTCCTCCACGATCGCGGCGGCCGTGGAAGAGCAGGGCGCGGCGACACAGGAAATCTCCCGCAACGTGCAGCAGGCGGCGGAAGGCACCCATCAGGTCTCGGCCAACATCACCGACGTGCAGCGCGGGGCGAGCGAGACCGGCTCGGCGTCGTCGCAGGTGCTGGCGGCGGCCCAGTCGCTCTCTGGCGACAGCAACCGTCTCAAGCTCGAAGTCGGCAACTTCCTCGATACCGTGCGCGCAGCGTGACGCGGCATCGCGCAGCGCAAGCGGAACGCGAGATCGGGTTCGTCTGCTGAGCGACGACGCGCCCGCGCACTGGGATCGACGTTAACGCACGTGACGCGGCAAATTCGCGAGGCGTGTTTCGATTGCGCGGGATGGTTGCGATAATCCGGCAATTGAGCGACATATTCAGTATTTCTACTCAAGCGGCATCGCCTCGCGCTTAACGTTAATGGAAAGCTCGCAGACTAGCCTCCAAGGCTGTTCGCGCGCTTCGCCGCGACAATGCGTATCCCGGGGATGTTTTCGACGATGTTCAGCCACCAAACTCGCCATCACCTCGGCGCTGACCCTCGCGCTCGTTGCGCTGATGATCCTCCTCCAGATGAGCGGAAGTGCCGAGGTCCAGAAGCTCAACAATAGCGCATCGGGACAGCAGGCGATCGCGCAAAACGCCGCGGAAGCGAAGGCGTCGGTGCGGGGCATGCAGATCGGCATTCGCGACATCCTGACCTCGTCCTCGCCTGCCGAGTTGCAGAAGGCCGCCAGCTATTTCAACGACCGCCAGACGGCTGCCCTTAAGTTTTCCGGTGAAATGGCAGGGCTCTCGCAATCGCCGGAGAACCACAAACGTATCGACCGCCTGACCGTGTTGATTGGCAATTTCCAGAAAGGCGAGCAGCAGATCGAGGCGATCCGTAAGCAGGAGCTCGCGCTCGAGTCGAGGAAGGACGGCGAAGCGGCGACGCAATTGGCAAAGCTGACCGCTGAAATCATCCGCATCCGCAAGGAGATGCTGATGCCGACCAACGCGGAAATATCGGAACTGGCCGACGAGATCACGAACTTCGCCAAGCATAAGAGTGCAGAGGCGCGCACGGCGGCGGAAACAGAGGCTGCGTCCGTTGCGCGGACGTCATTCGTCGCAGGCGTGCTGGTCGCGCTGGTCCTGATCGGCGCGTGCGTCTTCTCGATCTTCAGCATTGCCCGTCCGATGCGCGCCCTGACTGTCGCGATGGAGAAGCTCGCGGGCGGCGACTTCGCTGTGGTGCTGCCGGGCCTCGGCCGCAAGGACGAGGTCGGCGGCGTTGCCGGTGCCGTCGAAAAATTCAAGACCGTATCCGAGCAGAAGGCGCGCGAGGAAGCGGAAGCCAAGATGCGGCAGGACCAGATGGCGGTCGAGCAGCGCAAGGCCGAGATGCGCAGGCTTGCCGACAGTTTCGAAGGCGCCGTCGGCGAGATTGTCGGCACGGTGTCGTCGGCCTCGACCGAACTCGAAGCGTCGGCCACGACGCTGACCTCGACCGCCGAGCGCACGCAACAGCTCACGACCGTGGTTGCAGCAGCCTCGGAGGAAGCCTCGACCAACGTGCAATCGGTGGCGTCTGCGACCGAAGAGCTGTCGTCCTCGATCACCGAGATCAGCCGCCAGGTGCAGGAATCGGCGCGGGTCGCGAGCGAGGCGGTGACCCAGGCCCGCACCACAACGGACCGTGTCGGCGAATTGTCCAAGGCGGCGGCTCGCATTGGCGACGTGGTCGAGCTGATCAACACCATCGCCGGCCAGACCAATCTGCTGGCGCTCAATGCCACCATCGAGGCGGCACGCGCGGGCGAGGCCGGTCGTGGCTTTGCCGTGGTGGCTTCCGAAGTGAAGGCGCTGGCCGAGCAGACCGCAAAGGCGACCGGCGAAATCGGCCAGCAGATTTCGGGCATCCAGGCGGCGACGCAGGACTCGGTCGCCGCCATCAGCGCCATCAGCAACACCATTGAAAAGCTGTCCGAGATATCGTCCACGATCGCTGCGGCCGTCGAGGAGCAGGGCGCGGCGACGCAGGAGATCTCGCGCAACGTGCAGCAGGCGGCGGAAGGCACCCATCGGGTCTCGTCCAACATCACCGACGTGCAGCGCGGCGCGGGCGAAACCGGCTCGGCATCGTCGCAGGTGTTGGCAGCCGCGCAGTCGCTGTCGGGCGACAGCAACCGCCTCAAGCTCGAGGTCGGCAAATTCCTCGACACCGTGCGCGCGGCCTGACGGGCGCATATCTCTGAGAGAACTGCAACCGCCGCGCGTAGAAGCGCGGCGTTTGCGCGCGTGCATATTGCGGCGCCGCGACGAAGACCGCGCAGGGTTAACTTTCCGGAAAACCGATGCAGTCATGATCCCCGCAATATTCCGGGCGCTGAGTCGCCCTCACGTATTGCGTATCGACGTATTGGAGCACACTCATGAGCGGCCCTTCCATTCGCCTCGCCCACAAGGTCATGGCGATCGGACTGTTCGGATTGTTGGGCCTCGTCGGCTTCGGCGCGATCTACGAGATCGGCAGTCTCTCCCAGGACGCCTCTCGCGAGATTGCCAACCGGGCTCGTGCGATCGCCGACATCGACAAGCAGCTCTCGATCGAGATGCTGGAGGCTCGCCGGGACGAGAAGAACTTCCAGCAGCGCCGCAACGAAAGCTACGCCAAGGCCCATGCCGAATTGATCGGCCCGATCAACCGCGACTTCGAGGAGATCGAGCGGCTGGTTGCGGCCGGCGGCATGGGCGCGCTGTCCGACCGGATGAAGCAGGCGCATGACGGCTTCAAGCGATACGCGTCGGACTTCGGCGCATTGGTGGCCGCGGAGACCCGGCTCGGCCTGAACGAGACGCTGGGCCTCTCCGGCTCGCTCCGCGCCGCCGTGCACGACATTGAGGCCAAGCTCAAGGAGATCGACGATCCCAGGTCCACGAGCTGGATGCTGATGATGCGCCGGCATGAGAAGGATTTCATGCTGCGGCGCGACCCAAAATACATCGCCGAGATGAAGAAGGCCGCAGTTGAATTCTCCAAGGCGATAGAGGTTGTCGCGGTCCCTACGGCGGTGATGAACGACATCACGGCCAAGCTGCAGAAATACCAGTCCGAGTTCGCGGCGTGGGCCGACACTGCACGGCAGAGCGCAGCCCTTGACGCCAGCATGATGAAGACCTTCCGCGAGCTCGAGCCGGGTATGGTCGAGGTACGCAATACAGTCGAAGGCCTGTACAAGCAGGCCAATTTGGGGAAGCCGCGACCCGCGATGCCGTGCGCATATGGATGATGGTCGCCTTCGGCGTCACCGTCGTAGTGCTCGCCGCAGTCGGCTTCCTTCTGGGGCGTTCGATCTCGAAGTCGCTTGCCGGCATGGTCGGTGCGATGACGCGGCTTGCGCGCGGCGAGCTTTCGATTTCCGTTCCCGGCATCGGGCGCAGGGACGAGATCGGCGAGATGGCCGGTGCCGTCGAGGTGTTCAGGACCAACATGGTGGAGGCCGAGCGGCTGCGCGTCGAGCAGATCGATGCCGAGGCGCGCGGGCGCCAGCAGCGTAAGGCCGACATGCACCGGCTCGCCGATAATTTCGAAGGCGCGGTCGGCGAGATCATCGATACTGTTTCATCGGCTGCAACCGAGCTCGAGGCGTCTTCGAACACGCTGACGCAGGCCGCCGAGCGCGGCAACGGGCTTGCCACCGTCGTGGCGGCCGCCTCCGAAGAGGCCTCCGCGAACGTGCAGTCGGTGTCTTCAGCGAGCGAGGAAATGACCTCCTCGATCTCCGAGATCAGCCGTCAGGTGCAGGAATCGGCGCGTGTCGCCGATGTCGCCGTCGAGCAGGCCCAGCGCACCAATGCGCGCGTCGCCGAGCTGACCAAGGCCGCTTCCCGCATTGGCGACGTGGTCGAGCTGATCAACACCATCGCCAGCCAGACCAATCTGCTGGCGCTCAACGCGACGATCGAAGCGGCGCGAGCGGGCGAGGCCGGCAAGGGTTTTGCCGTGATCGCGACTGAAGTCAAGGCGCTCGCCGAGCAGACTGCGAAAGCGACCGGCGAGATCAGCCAGCACATCGGTGCGATCCAGACCGCAACGCAAGACTCAGCCGGGGCGATCAAGGAGATCGGCGACACCATCGCGCGGATGTCGGAGATCTCGTCGACCATCGCGGCCGCGGTCGAGGAGCAGGGCGCCGCCACGCAGGAGATCTCCCGCAACATCCAGCACGCCGCGAATGGCACCTCCGAAGTCTCAGCGAATATCGGCCACGTCCAGCGCGGCGCAGGCGAAACCGGGGCTGCCTCGGCGCAGGTGCATTCGGCTGCGCAATCCCTTTCGCAGGAGAGCAACCGGCTGAAGAGCGAGGTCGCGCGCTTCCTGGAATCGGTACGGGTGGCGTGACAGCCGCTGCCGCGTTGGTCGCATGTTGCGGCGCAAGCGGACACGCTGCGCGTGGCAGCATGAGGTGGCTGCGAGCTGCAACAAATGGTTGCATGAGAAATAGCGACTGTCGGAAGTGTCCCGTAATTTTACGTAGGTCCCTGTTAACGCCTGCTTGCGACTATGTGTGCAATCTCACGGGATAAGAACCAGCCAGCATTGTTGAACTGACATCCGTCTCCCCACCGTCGTGGCGATCACGGCGCAAATGATTTGCGCGTTGTCAGGTAACATCGGGATTTGTCGTGATGTCGAAATTGTCGATCGTCTTCAAGCTTCTGGCCGTGCTGTCGGTCCTCGTTCTTTCGCTCGCCGGTGTCGGCGTGACGGCGATCGGCACCATGCAGAACATCAATTCCCATACGGTCGAGATTGCGGAGAGCTGGCTGCCCAGCGTGCGCGCGCTTGGCTCGCTTCGCGCCGACATCAACGAGCTGCGCGTGGCGCTCCGTCTGCATCTGATGCAGGACAGCGTCGAGGGCAAGGACGCCGCCGAGAAGCGCTTGGCCTCGCTGCGCGCGCGCATCGACCAGACCCGCAAGGTCTACGAGCCGCTGATCACCTCCGCCGAGGAGCGCTCGCTCTATGGGCAATGGAGCACGGCGTGGGCCGAGTATCTGAACGGCGTGCAGGACGTGATGGCGTTGTCGCGCAAGGGCGTCGGCCGTTTCCCAGCCGACGCTAACGAGCTGTTGCAGACCAAGGTCGCGAAGATGGCCCAGGCCGCCGACCCGCTGCTTCAGAAGGGCATCGAGATGAACAATCGCGGCGCCGAGCTGGAGACCAAGCAGGCCGCTGACAGCTATGCCATGATCTTCCGCGTGCTGGTCGGCATCATCGTGCTCTCGGTCGTGATCGCGATCGGCGCCGCCTATTATCTCGTGCGCGACGTTTCCCGTGGCATTGCCTCGATTATCCGCCCGATGCAGTCGCTCGGCGAGGGTGACCTTTCGGCCGAGGTGCCGCATCGCGGCGAGCGGACCGAGATCGGCTCGATGGCGGATGCGCTGCAGATCTTCAAGGAGGCGCTGATCGCCAAGAAGGCCGCCGACGAGGCCGCCGCGCGCGACGCCGAAGTCAAGATCGAACGCGGCCGCCGCGTCGACGCCATCACCCGCAAGTTCGAAGCCATGATCGGCGAGGTCGTCGGCACCGTATCCTCGGCCTCCACCGAGCTCGAGGCCTCCGCCTCGACGCTGACCAACACCGCGCAGCGCGGACAGGAACTCGCGACCGTCGTCGCAGCCGCCTCCGAGGAAGCCTCGACCAACGTTCAGGCGGTAGCATCCGCTTCGGAGGAGCTGTCGTCCTCCATCACCGAGATCAGCCGCCGGGTGCAAGATTCGGCGCGGATGGCCGCGGAGGCCGTCGAGCAGGCGGCGCGGACCAACGACCGCGTCAACGCGCTGTCGCAGGCGGCGTCCCGCATCGGCGACGTCGTCGAGCTCATCAACACCATCGCGGGCCAGACCAATCTGCTGGCGCTGAACGCGACCATCGAGGCCGCGCGTGCCGGTGAAGCGGGCCGCGGATTCGCGGTCGTCGCCTCCGAGGTCAAGGCGCTGGCGGAGCAGACTGCGAAAGCCACCGGTGAGATCGGGGCGCAGGTCTCAGGTATCCAGGCGGCGACGCAGGAATCGGTCAGTGCCATCCAGGAGATCGGCGGCACCATCGAGCGGCTGTCCGAAGTGGCTGCGGCCATCGCTGCCGCAGTCGAAGAACAGGGCGCGGCCACGCAGGAAATCTCGCGTAACGTCCAGCAGGCCTCGGTCGGCACGCAGGAGGTCTCGTCGAACATCACCGATGTGCAGCGGGGTGCGTTCGAGACCGGCGAGGCCTCGAACGAGGTGCTGTCGGCGGCAAAATCGCTCGCGACCGACAGCACCCGTCTCAAGGTCGAGGTCGCGCAATTCCTGGAATCGGTTCGCGCGGCCTGATCCTCAAATGCTCGTCTGCGGAGCCGGCGGCGGTGCGACCTGCCGCCGGAACAGGATGCGCTGGTAGAGCCAGCCGATCGCGACCAGCACGATGCCGAGGCACATGAAGGACAGCGCGCGGTAGACGCCCGTCAGCGTCGACATGTCGATGACGAAGGCCTTCAGGATCGTCAACGCGATCACGACGGCCGACGCCAGCCGCGCCCGCTCCGAATTGACGAGAATGCCGACGCCGAGCAGCACCACGCCGAAGCCGAGCCAGCCGATCGAATAGGTATATTGCTCGGCGCCCGTCGTCTCCCCGGAGGAGAGGATCGGGCCGTGATAGAAGCGGCGGATCTCCAGCGTGACATAGGTCAGCGCGAACAGCAGCGCGCCGCCCGCAATCGTGTTGGCGTAGGCCTTGCCGCGTTCGCCGGCCACGGCATAGGACAGCAGCAGCATCAGCACCGCTGGCAGCGCGTAGCCGAGCAGCAGCAGGTTGAACACGGCGCCGCCGACGTCGGTGCGCCACAGCAGCGGGTTCTCCAGGATCAAGAGGCCGAACACGCCCACGAGCCCGGCGATCGCCGTGAGCACGACCGCGCCGACATTGTGCACGATGCTGCGGCTGCGCTGCCGCAGACGCTCCAGCCCGATCGCCATGGCGAGCATGACGCTGACCTGCAGCGCGCATTCGAGCAGCGACGGTGCCGACGTCACGTCGCCGCCGGTCGCAAAGTGCCGGATCTCCATGAAGGCGAGCAGCGCGGTGAACAGGATCGCGGCGCTCTCGATCATGCGCAACGGGGCGTCGTCGCCGCGGCGGCGCAGGAACAGGCTCGCCGCCCAGAACGATGCCGCCGGCACGCCGTAGCCCCACAACAGCCAGTTGAAGATCGGCGTGGTTCCGACGGCGTCGCCGACGATGCGTGGATCAAAGCCGATCCGAGCGGTGACCAGGCCTGCGAAGATCGCGGCCAGCCAGCGCAGGAACGGGATCGGCCGCTGCATCGAGATCCAGGCGGTGCCGAGCGACATCAGCGCGAGTGCGATCGTGAGCCAGCCCTTCTCCAATGCAAATGTCAGCGCCAGCGCCAGCGCACCGAGCGTGCCGGTCGCGAACAAGGCCGTGGAGATCATGGCGCCCGGCCGGGTCTCGCGGCGCGCAAGCGCTTCGGTGGCAGCGCCGAAGGCGGCGGCGAGCAGCACCGCGAGAATGGCGAACGGGATCGAGCGGTCGAGGTGCGCGATGCGTGCGTAGAGCGCGACCAGGATCGCGATCGGCGTCGCGACACCCGCGACCGACCACACCACCGGAATGATCGCCGAGTTCGAACGGCCCTGCGCGAGGAATCCCGCGATGCCGAAGCCGGCGGCGAAGATCGCCGCCATCACCAGATGCAGCGTCACCGCGCTGTCGATCGCCGTCGGTGCGATGCCGGCGATGGGGCCGCCCGGCAGCACCAGCATGTCGGGATTGGCGCGCACCGCCCATTCGGCGAACACGATGAAGACGGTCGCGGCGGCCGCGCCGAGCGCGCCGGTGGCCGCCGGCGCGCGCCAGGCGACAAGCAGCGTCGCGCCGACGAGCAGCGTGAAGGCGATCAGCGCCAGGTCCGCATGCGCGCTCGACAGCACGATCAGCATCGCGCCGAACAGATAGGCACCGAGCGAGCCCGACGAGACCGGCTCGATTTCACCGTCCTCGATCGTCGGGCCGAACATGAAGCCGCAGACGACGAGAAGAGCGGCAAGAACGAAGCCTGCGATCACATGCAAAGCGTGCGGCGCGACCTGCAAGTCGCTGGTATCGAGCCCCGGAAAGATCCAGAGCACGGCGAAGGCGATCGTGGTGACCGCAAGCCAGCGCCACAACCGGATACGGGCGAGGCCGAAGCTCGCGGCGGTGACGATGGCGAGATAGATGTAGAGTGCCCAATAGTTCGGCTTGTCGCTCGAGACGAGGATCGGCGTCACGAACGCGCCGACTACGCCGAGGCCCGCGAGCGCGGGCCCGTGCAAAAGCGCTGCAGCCAGCGTGCCGAGCGCGACGAGGCCGAGCAGCACGAAGGCGGTCGCGGGGACGAGGAATCCATAGAGCGCGTAAGCCGCGTAGATGGTCGCAAATGCCACCGCCGTGCCGGCCGCGGTGAGGATCGCGGGAATGTTGGCGATCGGCAGCGCGGCGATGTTGGAGATGCTCTCCTTGCGGCGTGACCATTCGCCGGCGCCAAGCAGCGCCAGCGCGAACACGCCGCCAAGGAACACGCGCACACCGGGGCCGACGAGGCCGGCCTCGATCGAATAGCGCACCATGAAGAAGCCGCCGAGCGCGAGCGCAAGGCCGCCGATCCACACCACCCAGCGCGTGCCGAGCCGTTCCTCGAAGCCGGGCGCGGGCGCGGGTGCGGGCCGCGGCGGCGGCGCGTCGGCCTCGGTGCTCGCTTCGAGCGGAGGCGGTGAAACATCCTCCGTGACGGGCGGGGGCGGCGCCTCGGCTCCCGGTTCGGCTTGGGGCACAAGCGGCGGCGGCGCTGCAGAAGTCGTCGCGGACGCTTCAGCCCACACATCTGCCGGGATCCGCGGCGGCTGCACGGGCCGTTGCGCGTGGAACGTCGCTTCGAGCGAGCTCAGCCGTCGTCGCAGCTCAGCCGCCTGGCTGGAGGCCTTGATCGCGATGATGAAAGCGATGACCGCAATGATCAGCGCGAAGACGTCGAACGGGCCGTCAGACATAAAGCCTCCAGGCAATCGGCGGGCAGGGGCCGATCGCGCATATCTCGGGTTAGCGCCGGGAGCGTACGCGCAAGCCCGGCGCGGGCCGCTCCTGGAGCACGTCGCGACGGAAGCGGTAGAGCGCCGCCGGACGTCCGCCCGTCTGTGTCGACATCACCCCGGTCGGTTCGACCAGGGCTTCCATTTCGACCAGGCGGCGGAAATTTTGTTTGTGCAGGTGTCGGCCGGAGATCGCCTCCACCGTATACTGCAATTCGGTGAGTGTGAACTCGGCGGGCAAAAGTTCAAAGACCACAGGACGATACTTCAGTTTTGCACGCAGTCGCGCGATCGCTGTCGCAAGAATCCGGCGGTGGTCGAAGCGCATGGATGTGCCGAGCGCGGGCAGTGCCTTGCGCGCTAATGCCGCAGGGCGACCGTCGCGCCGTGCTTCCTCGACCAGCCCGGCCTCGTACAGGAGCTCGTAGCGGTCGAGCACGCGCTCCTCGTCCCAGGACGCGCCGTCGAGACCGAAATAGAACCGCACGCGATCCTTGCGCGGCAGTGCGCGCGTCGTCTCCGGCGTCTCCTCTTCGGCCCACTCGGTCAATGCCGGGATGATGTCGTCCGCGATGATCGCGGGCGGCCCCTCGCGCCAGTCTTCCCACGGCAGGAAGCGATACCACGGCGCGAAGCTCGCACTCGTGGCTGCGAGTTCGCCGCCGATGGCGCGCGTCAGTGCGAGATAGCCGATCGACACCATGTGCGCGCCGATGTCGCCGGCTTCGGCATGCCGGCCGCGATCGCCGAACGTGTAGAGCTGTTCGACATAGCCGAGCCGCAGGCCCGTCTGTTCCTCGACCCAGGCCCGCAGGCCGATCTCGAAAGTGCGGTGGCTCGGCGCATCGAACGGGCCGAACGGCAGGCCGGCCAGTCCGTCACTGTCGCGCGCGGTGAGGATCAGCGGCTCATGATTCTCGATCGCGACGATCGCGGCAGTCAGGCCGATCTCGATCGGCGTCAGCAGCTTTTCGCTCATGCGATGGCGATCGCGTGAGTGATGAGATAGGTATGCCAATTGTTTGAGCCGGTCTCGCCGCGGGCTCGCTGTAACCTCTCCCGCTTGCGGGAGAGGTCGGCGCGCAGCGCCGGGTGAGGGCTTTCTCCTCTAGGGGACTGTCCCGATGCGGAGATACCCTCTCCCCACCCCTCTCCCGCAAGCGGGAGAGGGAGCACACCTCTGCTGTGGTGCGCAACTGTCATTCGAGCTCGATCACGAACGGGCGGCCCTCGACCATCATCGCGCCCGGGCCCATCTCGTCGAGTGCGCGCAGCATGCGGCCGTTGCGTCCCAGCGCACGGTCGGCAAGGCTGACGATGCGGCGGTTCGGCGAGGCGATCGGGGAAGCCGCTCTAATCTTCTTTGCGATCTCGGTCTCGTCGCGATCCGGATTGAGTGCGCACACGGCGGCGAAGGCGCTCGCGGTGGAGCGGCTGATGCCGGCATAGCAATGCACCACCAGCGGCGCGTCGCGGTCCCAGCTGCGCACGAAGTTCAGCACCTGCTCGATATGCGTTTCCGATGGCGCGACGAAGCCGTCCATCTCCTCGGTGATGTCGTCCATCGATACCTTGAGATGGTTGGCCGGCAGCACCGACACCGGCCGCGCCACCTGCTCGACATTGGCCATCACGGTCAGCACGTGGCTGGCCTTGGTGAGGCGGACGGTTTCGGGAAGGGCGGCGAGGGAACAGACGTGGATCATGGCGGACCTTTTTGGCGGCGAGTATAGCGAGCGCCCGTAGGGTGGGCAAAGGCGCATCGCGCCGTGCCCACCATTTCGCAACTGCGCATCTCCACCAGTTTGGTGGGCACGCTTCGCTTTGCCCACCCTACGAAGGGATAGGGTTCACGCAAACACGGCGCCAAACCGCTCCAGAAACTGCTTCTCGGCCCGGGCAGCCGTCCAGGGGGTGAGATAGTCGCGCCGGACGCTGTCGGGCAGGCCCGGATCGCGGCCGAACAGGCGCCTGGACTCGCTTTCGCTGAAGCCGGCGAGCGTCGTCGCCTCCAGATAGGCCGCGCCGCGATCGGCGGCCTTGATCGCCAACGTGATCTCCTCCGGCAGCACCGGCGGCAGGCCAAAGCGGATGTGGATGGCGCCGAGTAGGCGTTTTTCGACTGCCTTGTAATGACCGTCGAGCACGGCCTTGAACGGCGATATCATATCGCCGATCACGTATTCGGGCGCATCGTGCAGCAGCGCGGCAAGCCGCACGCGCAGATCCACGCGCGGGTTCTCGTGCCGAATCACGGTTTCGACCAGCAGCGTATGCTGCGCGACCGAGAAGATGTGTGCGCCGATGGTCTGGCCGTTCCAGCGGGCGACACGCGCCAGCCCATGCGCGACGTCGGCGATCTCGATATCGAGCGGGGAGGGATCGAGCAAATCGAGCCGCCGGCCCGACAGCATGCGCTGCCAGGCACGAGACGCCACATCGGGTGACGACTTCCTGGCCGTCATTTGGACTTGAGGCGCGGCTTGCGCTGCGTCTTGCCGCAGCTCGCGTGACAATGGCAGTCGACGAGATGATCGTTGACCATGCCGGTCGCCTCCATGAAGGCATAGACGATGGTCGGGCCGACGAATTTGAAGCCGCGCGAGGACAGCTCCTTGGAGATTTGCGTGGAGAGCGGCGTCGAGGCCGGTACGCTCGCGGTGGTCTTGAAATGATTGACCTTGGGCCTTCCGTCCATGAAGTCCCACAGGAATTTCGAGAAGCCGGGGCCCTTCTCCATGATGTCGAGATAGGATTTCGCGCTTGATATTGTGCCGTCGATCTTGGCCTTGTTACGCACGATGCCGGCATCGTTCATCAGCGCGTGAACTTTCTTCTCGTTGTAGCGTGCGATCTTTTCCGGCTGGAAATCGTCGAAGGCTTTGCGGAAATTGTCGCGCTTGCGCAGGATCGTGATCCAGGACAGGCCGGCCTGGAAACCGTCGAGGATCAGCTTCTCATAGAGCGCGCGGTCGTCATATTCCGGCACGCCCCATTCGGTGTCGTGATAGGCGACGTAGAGCGGATCCTCGCCGGGCCAGGGGCAACGCGTCTTTCCGTCGGGATGCAAGCGTGGAGCACGGCTCATGCGATGGGTTGCTTCGTCGGAATGCGGACGATTTCAGGTTCCGCTAGCCTCACAGCGAGGCCACCGGCAGTCAGCGCCTGTCCTGCGTCGAGCGCATCGGCGACGCGGTCGATGCGCACCAGCGCGATACCCTTGCCCTGCGCCGACGAGCCCATCGTGCCGACCGGCTTGTCGCCGGCGAGAATGCTGACGCCGGGCTCAGGCGAGGAGTCCTCGAGCAGTACCTTGACACTGCGGGTGCGGGCGGTGCCGCGATGCTGCATGCGCGAGACGACCTCCTGGCCGACATAGCAGCCCTTGTCGAAATCGACACCGGCCAAACGGTCCATGTTGGTCTCGTGCGGGAACGCATCGCTGTACGTGAAATCGAGCCCGCCGCGCGGCACGCCGAGCGCGATGCGGTGGGCCTCGTAGGCGGCGGCGTCGACGAGCTCGGCGCCGATCAGATCGGACAGCTTATGTTTGAGATCTTCGGGGATCAGGATGCGGGTGCCGAGGTCTTCATTGCGCGGATCGGCGAAGGCGAGGTCGGGCTGGGCCGCAGGCTTGCCGTCCCAGGCCGCGAGCACGCCGAGATCGTCGGACAGGTTTTCCACCGTGACCTTGGCGCGCAGCTTGTAGAATTTCAGCTTGGTGGCGAGGCCGTCGGCAAGCGGCTTCGGGCAATCGATCAGGAACCCGCCGCCATGGCCGGCAGGCGCTTCCGTGATCAGGAAATCTACGATGATCTTGCCCTGCGGCGTCAGCAGCGCGCCGAATCGGCCGAGGCCCGGCTTCAGCTTGTCGACATCGGTCGTGACGAGGCCATTGAGGAAGTTGCGCGCATCCTCGCCCGCGACCTTGATCACGCCCCGGTCCGGAAGAAACGCTGATTTCATACGAAAATCTCTTGCGACATGTTGCTCCGGAACGTAAGCCCGCAAGGCAAAAACGACAAGACCTCAAGCCCTGCGCTTGGGGACGAGAGAGGCCTTCAGCCATGACCCAGCGTTTCGACGTGATCCTCAAGGGCGGCACTGTCGTCAACCAGGACGGCGAGGGAGCCCGCGATATCGGCGTCGTCAACGGCCGCATTGCCGAGATCGGCACCCTGTCGCAGGCTTCCGCCGCGGAGGTGATCGACTGCAAGGGCCTGCACATCCTGCCCGGCGTGATGGACACGCAGGTGCACTTCCGCGAGCCCGGGCTGGAGCAGAAGGAAGACCTCGAGACCGGTTCGCGCAGCGCCGTGATGGGCGGCGTCACCGCCGTGTTCGAGATGCCGAATACGTCACCGCTCACGGTGACGGAAGCCGCCTTCACCGACAAGGTGAAGCGCGCCCATCACCGCATGCATTGCGATTTCGCCTTCTTCATCGGCGGCACGCGCGAGAACGTGCAGGACCTGCCGGTGCTGGAGCGCGCGCCGGGCTGCGCCGGGGTCAAGGTGTTCATCGGCTCCTCGACCGGCGCGCTCTTGGTGGAGGATGACGAAAGCCTGCGCCGCATCTTCCAGGTGATCCGCCGCCGCGCGGCGTTCCACGCCGAGGACGAGTACCGCCTCAACGACCGCAAGTCGCTGCGTATCGAGGGCGACACGCGCTCGCACCCGGTGTGGCGCGACGAGACCGCGGCGCTGATGGCGACGCAGCGCCTGGTGAAGCTCGCGCACGAGACGGGCAAGCGCATCCACGTGCTGCATATCTCGACCAAGGAAGAGATCGAATTTTTGCGCGACCACAAGGACGTCGCCTCCTGCGAGGCGACGCCGCATCATCTCACGCTGGTGGCGCCCGAATGCTACGAGCGGCTCGGCACGCTGGCGCAGATGAATCCGCCGGTGCGCGGCGCCGATCATCGCGCCGGGATCTGGCGCGGCATCGAGCAGGGCATCATCGACGTGCTCGGCTCCGATCATGCCCCGCATACGCTCGAAGAGAAGCAGAAGATCTATCCGGCCTCGCCCTCCGGCATGACCGGCGTGCAGACGCTGGTGCCGCTCATGCTCGATCATGTCAATGCGGGTCGGTTGTCGCTGGCGCGTTTCGTCGATCTCACCAGCGCCGGCCCCGCGCGCCTCTACAATATGGCCTGCAAGGGCCGCATCGCCGCCGGCTACGACGCCGACTTCACCGTCGTCGATCTCAAGCGCAGCGAGACCATCACCAACAAATGGGTGGCCTCCAAGGCCGGCTGGACCCCCTATGACGGGTTGCGCGTCACCGGCTGGCCCGTCGGCACCTTCATCCGCGGCCGCCGCGTGATGTGGCAGGGCGAGCTCGTGACGGCCTCGCAAGGTGAGCCGGTGCGGTTTCTGGAGACGTTGAAACAGTAGGGAGCGGCACAAGCGTTCCGCACTCCCGGCGTCGTCCTGGCGAAAGCCAGGACCCATTACCCCGACTGCATCTTGTGCGAAGACTGGTGGCCAACACTTGGGCGCCACAACTTGATCCTGTGGTAATGGGTCCTGGCTTTCGCCAGGACGACGCCGAGGGAGGAATGAACGTCCCAACCGACACCCCTCATCACCACCGAGCAACTCGCCGCCATACTCGGCGATCCCAATCTCCGCCTCTACGACTGCACGACCTACAACGAGCCGGTGCCGCCGGGCAGCGACGTGCCCTATCGCGCCGTGCCCGGCGACAAGACGTTCGAGGCCGGCCACATTCCAGGCGCCGATTTTCTCGACCTGCAAGGCGAGTTCTCCGACGCCTCTGCGCAGCAATTCTTCATGATGCCTGACGTGGCCCAGCTGGAGACCGCCTTCGGCCGCCACGGCCTCGATGCGTCCAAGTCCGTCGTGCTCTACAGCATCGGCACCATGATGTGGTCGACGCGGTTCTGGTGGATGCTGCGCTCGCTCGGCGTTGACGCGCGGGTGCTCGACGGTGGCCTCGACAAATGGAAGGAAGAGGGGCGGCCGGTCGAGACAGGCGCGCCGAAGGGCTATCCGGCCACCACCTTTAAGGCCATACCGCGCGCAGGCTTCTTCGTCGATAAGAATGCAGTGAAGGCACGGCTCGGCGATCCCGCGACTGTTATCGTCAACGCGCTCGGTTCCCAGTTTCATCGCGGCCTCGAGCCGAGCCGCTATGGGCGGCCCGGCCGGGTTCCCGGCAGCGTCAACGTTCCCGCGGCGGTTCTCACCAATGCCGACAAGACGCTGACGACGCTCGCCGATGCCGAAGCCAAATTCGCCGCGGCAGGCGTCACCTGCGACAAGAATGTCATCCTATATTGCGGTGGCGGCATCTCGGCGACGATCGATTTGCTGCTGCTGACGCAGCTCGGTTATGACAAGCTGACGCTGTACGATGCTTCGATGGGGGAGTGGGCGAAGGATCCGGCGCTGCCGATCGAGACGGATTAGGACATTCCCTGGTCTCTCCCCCAGGGGAAGGACAGAAACTTGGGAACCTTTCCCTTGGGGCCGCATCCAATGTCCGGAACGAAGCCAAACAAGCAGGTGACCGCCATGCCACGGACCGCAGCCGGCCTGTCCGCCGGCGCTAAGACTTCAGAAATCCGGACATTGGAAGCCGAACTGGTCGAGCGGGCGCGGGGCCGTGACGAGGCCGCGTTACGCGAGATCATGCAGGCCAACAATCGCAGGCTCTATCGTCTGGCGCGCGGAATTCTGCGCAGCGACAGCGAAGCCGAGGATGTCGTTCAGGAAACCTATATCCGCGCCTTCACCCATCTCGACGGTTTTCGCGGCGAGTCCGGTCTGTCGACATGGCTGTCGCGCATCGCCATCAACGAGGCGCTTGGCCGGACGCGAGGCGCCAGGCCGCATGTCGAGCTGGGCTCGGTGCCCGAAGCGACGCTCGAGGCGCAGATCATCAAATTTCCCGCTTCTCCCGCAGGCGATCCGGAAAGGACCATGGCCCAACGTGAAATCCAGCGCGTCGTCGAGCGCGCCATCGATGAGTTGCCGGATGTCTTCCGCATGGTCTTCGTCGCACGCGTGATGGAAGGCATGAACATCGAGGAGACCGCCGAGCTGCTCGGCGTCAAGCCCGAGACCGTGAAGACGCGACTGCACCGTGCGCGCACCATGTTGCGCGAGAACGTCGAGAAGGAGATCGGTCCGGTGGTGATGGATGCGTTCCCGTTCGCCGGGTGGCGCTGCGAGCGGCTGACCGTGTCAGTGCTGAAGCGGCTCGGCATCGGCGGCTGAATTTTTCGGGAACGTTCGCGCGAAAATTCCATCCAACGCCTGTGAAGCAACGCGCCGGCAAAACATCCGGCACCACAGGAGTGTCAAACCATGTTCGTTCGTTGGACCACGGCGATCGCCGCTGCAATTTTGTTGTCGAGCCCCGCGCTGCTGCAAGGCGCCAGAGCAGCCGACAAGCTGACCAATCCGCAGATCGCCCATATCGCCTACACCGCGGGTGTGATCGACATCAACGCAGCCAAGCAGGCGCAGAAGAAAGCCAAGAACAAGGACGTGAAGGCGTTTGCCGACGACATGCTGCGCGACCACGAGGCCGTCAACAAGCAGGCGCTCGCGGTGGTCAAGAAGCTGAACGTCACGCCTGAAGACAACGACACCAGCAAGGCGCTGTCGAAGCAGGCGAGCGAGAAGCTCGCCGAATTGGACAAGCTGAGGGGTGCGGCCTTCGACAAGGCCTACGTCGCAAACGAGGTCGCCTACCACAAAACCGTCAATGGCGCGCTGGAAACCCAGCTCATTCCGTCCGCCAGCAATGCCGAACTGAAGAGCCTGCTGCAGACCGGCCTGAAAATTTTCCAGGGCCATCAGCAGCACGCCGAGCACATCGCGGCGGAGCTGAAATAGGGAGGCGATGATGCCGGGACGATTGTCTGCGATCGCGTCAGCGGTCCTGCTCGTGGCGTTGGCCGTCCCGGCGCACGCCGCGACCATAGAGATCACGATGGAGAACCTCGAAGTGTCGCCGAAAGACGCTTCGGCGAAGGTCGGCGACACCATTGAATGGATCAACAAGGACGTGTTCGCCCACACCGCGACGGCCAGGAACGGCGATTTCGACGTCAACTTGCCGGCGAAAAAATCAGGGACGTTGGTCCTCAAGAAGGCAGGCACGGTCGATTATTACTGCCGCTATCATCCCAACATGAAAGCGACGCTCAAGATCGAGCCGTAACGGGTTGGGGAGCGCATTCCCGACGGCAGCGGAAACTGGCCCCGCCCGCGTGGCGGGGGCGTTTTCGGCAAGGCTTACTGCCTGAAGAAAGACTTACTGTCGGGAGATGTCGACCGAGAATTCGCCGTTGCGGATGCGGCCAGGAAAGCCTTCGACGAACTTCGCCACCGCGTCCTCGCCATAGGTGCCGACCAGCTCGGCAAGGGCCGCGAACAGGCTCGCCTGCGCCAGGCAGTCGCCGTCGACGCCGTCATGGCGCGCTTCGGCCCAGGCCTCGTTGAGATAGCTCAGTGCGGCCTGTTTCTGCTCGTGATCGGGCAGCGGCGCGCGTGCGGGGGCGTAGGACACTGGATGGCTCATGAAACTCGTCAGGGCTGGGGCGCAATCCACGGCGATGCGCTGTGCGAGAGGTGTAGCACGCGGGTTAACGCCCGCTAGGCCACTTCTTTAGGAACGGTTAACGGCTGTGTACAAAGTCGATGACAGGGTTCCCGCCGCTGTCATTCCGGGGCGCGCGCAGCGCGAGCCCGGAATCCATCTGGTCGCAGAGACGGTGGAAGAATGGATTCCGGGCTCGCGACGTCGTCGCGCCCCGGAATGACGAATGGAGAGTTCAGTTCGCGTAACGCGCCGTGAGATCGCGCGAGATCTTCGCGCCTTCCTCGATGTAGCGGCGGATCGCCACCGTCGCGGCCGGCGTGCAGCTCCGGTAGGTCTGCTGAAAACCGTTATAGCCGCGGTTGAAGCCGGCGATCATGCGGGTGCGGCGTTCGCCCGCGGGGGTTTCGGCATCGATCAGCGCCTGCATCTCGCTGCGCCATTTGTTGCCCTCGTTGGACCCGCAGATGCCGCGCAGATAGTGCAGCCCGCCGAGGATCTCCGCCAGCCGCTGCAAATCGCCGTCAAACGGCGCTGCCCCGTCCTGAGCCCTCGTGGGCACCGAGGCGCAGGCGAGAATCAGGGCAAAAATGGCCAGAAATCGCATCGACATCGGCCGGGTGTATGCCTCCTCGGGGCGACAGACGCAAGGCGCCGGGCCGCGCGAGCGGTGCGCTCCCTCCCCCGCTTGCGGGGGAGGGTCGGGGAGAGGGTATCTCCGCAGGCGAGCACCCCCAAGAGGAAAAAGGCCTCACCCGCCGCGCTCTCGCGCGTCGACCTCTCCCGCAAGCAAGCGGGAGAGGTGCGGCGGAGTTCGCTGTGCTGCCTATGCCTCGATCAGGCGCGCGGCGGACTGGATGACCTCTTCCAGCCCGCCGGTCAGCTTGAGGTCGCCAAGGCTCGCCAGGGCCTGCGGGGCGATCCAGCGGAAGTCGTCGAGCTCGTCGTTGAGAACCGGCTCCCGGGCCACCCAGCGGGCGGCAAAGGACATGATCAGGTAGTGGCCGGCGCCGGCCGCGGCCGGCAGCACTTCGCGCCAGCCCGTGAGGCCAATGATGTCGATATCGAGCCCGGTCTCCTCGTCGATCTCGCGCGCCAGCGCCTGGTGCAGCGATTCGCCGAACTCGACCCGGCCGCCGGGCAGCGAATAGAACCCCTTTGCCGGCGAGCGTGCACGACGGGTCAGAAGCACCTTGCCGTCACGAAAAATCGCGGCACTGACCGCGATCTGGGGACGGGTCGGCTGAACGATCGCAGCCATGACTTCACCTGCTCGAGCTCAGTTCGCCATGATATTGTCGACGTCGGCTTCAGCGCCGCCATTGATAATGCCGCCGCAGGCCGCGATCAGCGGCCTGACCCACTGGGCGGCCTGCTCGGCGAGGCGAACGCGGGTCGTGTCCTTCTCGACCTCGCGCATGGCCGAGCCGACCGCGGTCAGGATCGAGGTCATGGTGTCCGTGAGGTGGTCAAACTGGGCGCGCACGTTCGGGTCGGCCTTTTCGTAGGCCTCGATCGCCAGATCCCGGGCCTTGAAATTCGAGGCGGTGAAATGCTCGGCATAGGACAGCGGCGACCAGGTCAGAAAATCTTCCGCGCATTCCGGCATGTCGGGCACCATTTCCAGCAGCATCACGGCTTCATTGAAATGGTTGAGATAGTCGGTGGCAAGCCCGGTCCGCGGGTTGATGTTGGCCACGCGCAGCCGCTCGGCCCAGGCCGCGGCCTCTGGCGCCGTCTGTCCATGCATTCGCGCCGGCTGGGAGACCGTTGAGCTCATCTGCCGCAGTGTTAACGTTCGGGGTTAAAAGGACCTGAACGGACCCTATATAGGCCATCGAGGATGTGTGGACGCTTCGTCATAACTTCGGCCCCCGCGGCTTTGCGGCAACTGTTCGGCTACATTGAGCAGCCGAACTTCCCGCCCCGGTTCAATGTGGCCCCGACACAACCGATTCCGGTCGTGCTGGCCGAGAACGGCGCGCGTCATTTTCGCCTGATGCGCTGGGGACTGCTGCCGGGCTGGGTCAAGGATCCCCGCGGGTTTACGCTCCTGATCAATGCGCGTTCCGAGACGGTGCTGGAGAAGCCCGCCTTCAAACGCGCGATTCGCCGGCGCCGCGGCCTGATTCCGGCCGACGGCTATTACGAATGGAAGACGGAGGATGGCCGCAAGCAGCCCTTCTTCATCCATCGCGCCGACGGCGCGCCGCTCGGCTTTGCCGCATTGTTCGAGACCTGGGTTGGGCCGAACGGCGAGGAGCTCGACACGGTCGCGATCGTCACGGCGGCGGCAGGCGAGGATCTCGCCACGCTGCATGACCGCGTGCCCGTCACCATCAGCCCGCGCGATTTCGAGCGCTGGCTCGACAGAAGCAGCGATGACGTCGATGCCGTGTTGCCGCTGATGACCGCGCCGCAAATCGGCGAATTCGCCTGGCACCCGGTCTCCACCCGCGTCAACCGCGTCGCCAACGACGACGACCAGTTGCTCCTTCCGATCAGCGCGGAGGAGATGGAAGCGGAGCTAGAGGCCGCGAAACCGAAGCGGGCGGTGCGGAAGGCCGCGGCCGGCTCGGCGGATGACGGGCAGGGGTCGTTGTTCTGAACACTGGCGCCGTAGGGTGGGCAAAGCGAAGCGTGCCCACCATTGCGCACCGAAGAAGCGGATAGGTGGTGGGCACGGCGCGTTGCGCCTTTGCCCACCCTACGGCAGCGGAGTTTGCGGCAGCCCTACACAATGTCTTTCGCCCGTAGTCCCGCGATCTCCGCCGCGTCAAATCCCAGCTCGCCCAGCACCGCGTCCGTATCCGCACCGAGCTCCGGCGCCATGCGGTCGAGCCTGCCGCCGCCATGCGCGAGCTTGAAGCCGCTGCCGGCGAAGCGCAGGCGACCGTAGGGCGTATCGAGCTCTTGGATTGCGCCGCGCGCCTTGATCTGCGGATGGTCGATCACCTCTTCGACTTTCCAGATGCTGGCGCAGGGCGCGCCGGCATCCTCCAGGATTGTCTCCCATTCGCGCGCCGGCCTGGCCGCGAGCGCCGCTTCGATGATGGCGCGCAGGGCCGGTTCGTTTTCGTTGCGGGCGAACCAGTCGGCGAAGCGCGGATCGGACAGCGTATCCTCGCGGCCGAGCGCAGACATCAGCGCGCGATATTGCTTCTCGTTGTTGACGGCGAGCAGGATGTGACCGTCGCCGCATCTAAACAAATTCGCAGTGGTCCTGCGGCTGACGGCCTGATTGCCCGACAGCTGCTGGCGATGGCCGGCGACCGACCAGTCCGCGATCTGTCCCGACAGGAATGCCATCGTCGCCTCCAGCATGGAGACGTCAATGAGTTGGCCCTTGCCGGTGCGATCGCGCTGGTACAGCGCGCTCGACACGCCAAAGGCAGCCGTGGCGCCCGACAGCACGTCGCACACCGCAAAGCCCGCACGAGTTGGCCCAGTCTCCGGATGACCCGTGATCGCCATGATGCCGGACAGCGCCTGCATCTTGCCGTCATAGCCGGGGCGCAGCCGATCCGGACCGGTCTGGCCGAAGCCTGACACCGCGCAGTAGATCAGTTTTGGATTGATTGCGGACAGCGCCTCATAGCCGATGCCGAGCTTGTCCATGACACCGGGGCGGAAATTCTCCATGACCACGTCGACCTGCGCGGCGAGCTTCTTCACGATCGCGATCGCATCGGGCTTTTGCAGATCGAGCGTCAGGCTCCGCTTGTTGCCGTTGATGGCCTGGAACGCCGGCGCCAGCCCGCGCTCGGCCCATTCGCGGCTGAGCGGCGTGCGGCGCATGTCATCGCCCTCGCGCCGCTCGACCTTGATGACGTCGGCGCCCAGGAGCGCGAGCTGGTAGCTCGCATAGGGGCCTGCCAGCACTTGCGTGAAGTCCAGGATCTTCACGCCCTCGAACGGTCGCGTCACGTCGCTCTCCCTTTTGTTGTGGTTGTCGGAGGACGTCAGGCGGCGCGATTGCCGCGCGCGATCTCCTTCTGCTTGTCGAATTCGGCGCGGCGGCGCGCCAGCTCTTCGGCTGAGAGCTGCGCGACGTTGTTGTAGTCGAGCTTCCAGGAGGCGTCCTCGCTCCAGCGCAGCGGCGACTGCATGGTGGTCTGCGGGCCGCTCGCGGTCTCCAGCAGTTTCAGCGCCAGCTCGAGCGTCTGCGCCTGCGAGACGATGTCGTGCGGCTTGCCGGCGGAATTGCCGAGCGGGAAATCCGAGAACAGGAAACGCGGCACGGCGGCGTGCTCGATGATGTCCTTGGCGCAGCCCATGATCACGGTCGGAATGCCGTTGGCCTCGAGATGCCGCGCCACCAGCGCCGTGGTCTGATGGCAGACGGGACAGTTCGGAACCAGCACCGCGACATCGACCTTGTCGGCAAGGCAGCGCGCCAGAATTTCCGGCGCGTCGGTGTCGAGGGTGACGCGATGGCTGCGGTTGGTCGGCGCCCCGAAGAAGCGCGGGGCCACCTCGCCGATGCGCTCCGCAGCGCTCGCCTTCAAAAGCTGCGGCAGCGGAAACCAGGTGCCGTTGTCGGTGGCCGTGGTGTGCTTGCGGTCGTAGCCGATATGCGAGATGCGAAGGTCGTGCTGCTTCGCCGTGTCGCCGTCATAGACCTGGTAGAATTTCGCGCCGCCATTATACGCCGCGCCCGGGCCCTGGTCGCCCTTGGTGGGGTCGTACGGCGCGGCCGTCGTGATGATAGTGACGCGTGATTGCGACAGCGGCTTCTTCAGCGGCTGGAACGGCGCCTCGGTGTAATGGGCCCAGCGATACGCCGTGGTGTAGCCAATCGCGGCGTAATAGTCCCGCGTGCGCTGCATATAGGGGACGGGGGCGTCATAGTCGGGCGCAAAGCCAAATTCGTCGTCGCGCGAAGCGGACATGGGCGCGTCTCCTGGTTCTTGTTGGCGACAGACTAGAGATAGTCGGGGGAGAGCTCAACGGGGGGCAGTGCGATGCAGGTCAGAATTGCAGCGCTGATACAGCGAGTCCCGCTTTTTCCCCTCTCCCCTTGCGGGAGAGGGTGGCTCGCCGCGAAGCGGCGAGACGGTGAGGGGTCTCCGTCCGCGTGCTCAACTGCATGAGATGCGCGCGCGGAGAGAAACCCCTCATCCGGCGCTTCGCGCCACCTTCTCCCGCAAGGGGAGAAGGAAGGAAGACAACCTACCGAAACACATGCAGCGCCACATGCTGCAGCAGCATGATCGCCTTGGCGTCGATGATGCGCCCGTCCGCGATCATCGCCAGCGCCTCGTCGATGCCAAGCTCCAGCACCTCGATGTCCTCGCCTTCGTGTTCAAGGCCGCCACCGTCGCTGACCCGCATCTCCGGCTCGTACTCGGCGACAAAGAAATGGAGCTTCTCGGTGATGGCGCCGGGACTCATGAACGCTTCGAACACCTTGTGGACGTGGTGCAGGCGATAGCCGGTTTCTTCCTCCGCTTCGGCGCGGATGCGTACCTCGGGCGAGGCATCGTCCAGCACGCCGGCGGCGGCTTCGATCAGGAGATCGTCGTAACCGCGGATGAAGGCCGGCAGGCGGAATTGCTTCACCAGGATCACCGTACGGCGTGCCAGATTATACGGCAGCACGGCGGCGGCGTTGTCGCGCTCATAGGTCTCGCGGTGCTGGGTCTGCCATTCGCCATTGGCGCGCCGGTACTCGAACGTGGTGTTCTTCAGCGTGGTCCAGCCGTCCGAGAGCACGCGGACGTCCTTGATGCGGACGCGGTCGGAAATCGTCATGGCTCGATCTCAATTGCTTGGCGTTGTGGTGCGGCCGTCGAGCCACTTCTGAAACATCACCGAGGTCGATTCCTCGAAACCCAGCGACTGGTAGAACGCATTGGCCTGCTCATTGCCGCGCCGGACCAGGAGCTGGAGCTTTGCGATGCCGGCCGCGCGCAGCCAGTCCTCGGCCGCCGCCATGATGACGCGGCCGTAACCACGTTTCTGGCTATCCGGATCGACCGCGACGTAATAGACCCAGCCGCGATGGCCGTCATGGCCGACCATCACGGTGGCGACGATGGCGCCGCCGTCGCGGCCGAGCAGGATGGTGGAATTGTCGCGCCGCCGCGCCAGCGCGATGTCCGCATGCGGATCGTTCCACGGCCGCGTCAGGCCGCAGCGCTGCCACAGCGTGACCACGGGCTCGACATCGGCCTCGGTGATCGCATCGATCGTGAGCGCACTCACAGCACTTTTCCCGGGTTCATGATTCCAAGCGGATCGAGCATCGCCTTGATGGACCGCATCAGCTCGATTGCAGTCTTGTCCTTCACATCGGGAAGCTCGTCGCGCTTGAGCACGCCGATACCGTGCTCCGCCGAGATCGAGCCGCCCATGCGCAGCACGATGGCGAACACGACCGCGTTCATCTGGTGCCAGCGCGCCAAATAGTCCGCGGTGTTGGCGCCGATGGGCTGGCTGACATTGTAGTGCAGATTGCCGTCGCCGAGATGGCCGAACGGCACCGGCCGCGCGCCGGGGATCAGCTTCACCACGGCTTCATTGGCTTCGGCGATGAAGGCGGGCACGGTGGCCACCGGCACGGAAATGTCGTGCTTGATCGAGCCGCCCTCCGGCTTCTGCGCCGACGACATCTCGTCGCGCAGCTTCCAGAAGCCGGCGCGCTGGGTGAGATTGGCCGCGATCACCGCGTCGTCGACGATCTCGTCCTCCATGGCGCGGCCGAGGATCGTTTCCAGCGGCGTGCGGGCGTCATCGCCGGGGGACGACAATTCCATCAGAACGTACCAGGCATGCTTTTGCGCCAGCGGATCGCGCACGTCGATGCCGTGGCGGATCGAGAAATCGACTGCCATCTCCGACAGCAGCTCGAAACTCGTCAGCGCATTGGCGGCCTCGCTTTGCGCGATCGCCAGCAGTTTCAGCGCGGCGTCCGGCGACTTCAGCCCGACGAAGGCGGTCTCGATCGACCGCGGCTTCGGAAACAGTTTTAGCGTCGCCGCGGTGATGATGCCGAGCGTGCCTTCGGCGCCAATGAAGAGGTTGTGCAGATTGTAGCCGGTGTTGTCCTTCTTCAGCTTCGAGAGCACGCCGAGCACGCGCCCGTCCGCCAGCACCACCTCGAGCCCCAGCGCCATCTCGCGCGCGACGCCATAGGCGAGCGCGGCCGTGCCGCCGGCATTGGTCGAGAGATTGCCGCCGATGGTGCAGCTCCCTTCCGCGCCCAGCGAAAGCGGAAACAGCCGGTCCACGTCCGCGGCCTTCTGCTGCGCGATCTGCAGCACCACGCCGGCCTCGCAGGTCATGGTGTTGGAGGCGGTGTCGATCTCGCGGATCTTGTCAAGCCGCCGCAGCGACACCACCACCTCGCCATTGTGCGGGGTCTGGCCGCCGACGAGCCCGGTGTTGCCGCCCTGCGGCACCAGCGCGATCTTGTGCTCCGAAGCGAGCTTGCAGATCGCGGCGACCTCCGCGGTCGAGCCTGGGCGCAGCACCAGGGGCGAGCGGCCGTGGAACAGATTGCGCTCCTCGGTGACATAGGCCTCGATGTCGGCCGCATCGGTGATCGCGTGCCTCTCGCCGACGATCTTGCGGAATTGTTCGATCAGCTCGGGCGCAAGCGGAGGGGTGGCGGAATGATTAATGTTCATTGTCTTGTCTCTTGCTTCGCTCTTATCTCGCCACGGCCGCCCGGCGCAGCCGGTCGTTGATCGCTTCGCCTAGATCCTCCTCGGGGATCGTCATCACCGCGATCGCCCGCGGGCGCCTCTCATCGAGGGCGCGAAGATAGCCGAACAGATTGGCGGCGGCTTCATCGAGATCACCGCTGGGCGACAAATTCATGACCGCGGCAGCGGCCTCCAGGCCAGGCAGGCGCGCGGGGCCGAACGCCAGCAGCGCTTCACCCGGCGCGACGTCCTGCGCATTGAGCCGCACATGGGCGCGCGGCGCGTAATGCGAGGCCAGCATGCCCGGCGCCAGCGGCTGGCTGTCGTCGCTGTCGGCCTCCGCCGGCAGTCGCGCCAGCGGTGCGCCGAGCACGGCCTCGATCCGCTCGCGTGACAGGCCGCCGGGCCGCAGCAGCATCGGCGCCGCAAAGCAGCCGACGATGGTCGATTCGACGCCGACCGTAACCGGCCCGCCGTCGACGATCAGGTCGATCCGGCCCGCAAGGTCGCCCTCGACATGGGCGGCCAGCGTCGGCGAGACGTGGCCGGAGAGGTTGGCAGACGGCGCCACCACAGCCCCGCCAAAGGCGCGCAGGATCGCCTGCGCCACCGGATGGGCCGGAATGCGGATCGCGACCGTATCGAGACCCGCAGTGGCAAGCTCGGCCACCGGGCAGTCTTCCGTCTTCGGCACCACCAGCGTCAGCGGCCCCGGCCAGAACGCCTCCGCAAGACGCAAGGCGCAGGCGTCGAATCGCCCGACCCTCTGCGCGGCCGCGAGGTCGGCGACATGCGCGATCAGCGGATTGAAGGCCGGCCGCCCCTTGGCGGCGTAAAGATGGGCGATCGCGCCGGCATTTCCGGCATCCGCCCCGAGCCCGTAGACCGTTTCGGTCGGGAACGCGACCAGCCCGCCGGCGGCCAATGTCCGGGCGGCAGCCTCCGCGCCAGCCTCGCCGGCCGGTAAAATCAGCGTTTCAAGACCCGTTTTCACAGGGATAAGATTCCTCAGCTCGGCCGCTTGCGGTGCGCCAAACCCGACGCTATAAGCCGGCCTCTTGTCGGAGTGTGGCTCAGCCCGGTAGAGCACTGCGTTCGGGACGCAGGGGTCGCAGGTTCGAATCCTGCCACTCCGACCATTCTTCCAAAAGTCGACGTTTTCCTAAGGCTCGTTCCCAATGGCTTGGCGGACCGGCCGCCGGCGCCCGGGAGCGCCTTCTTGCAACGATTTTCGGGGCGGGTCCACGGCCGATTTGGCCGGGCAGGGCGGCTTGTGTGAGCGGCATGGCTCGGCATTTGCCGATATCAATGACTCGGCGTTGTAAGCTAGGTCAGAGGACTACCGCCGCGCCACCAGCACGCCGATCATGAACGCCACCATCAGCGCCGGCAGCGGCGCCTCGCGCACCATGCCGCGAACGACGTGTGTCCAATGTTGCTCCGGGACGAGGCTCGGAGACCTGATCTCCGGCGTTGGCGTGATGCCCCATTCCGACGCTAGCTCTGCGACCTCGCTCGATGCGAGCCGCACGCCATCGCGGACGCGGAAGATCGCTGCGTCGGATCGTTCGCCTGGTGCGAGCGCCATCAGCGTCGCGACGGCTGTGCGCAACGTCATCTCGCCGTAGCCTTGCAGCCTGACCGATTCCTCGGGGTCGGACGTCATCGCAAATACCTCACAGCGCCAAATGCTCTACAGCGCGAAGTGGCGCGCGATGGTGAAGGCCATCGTCGCGCACAGGACCAGCGTGGATACCGCGCCGGCCACGCCGCGCACGAGATCGGCCCGCGTCAGGTGCCTGGTCATGATCTTGCTCCATGCTCGGCATGGCAATGGCGGGGAGGCGGCGTTGGTTCCTTGCGCGACGGGCGAATCGCGAACCGCGGCTATTTCCGCAGCAGCTCGCTCAGTGCGGCCGTCGCCTCGGCGCAGCGGATATCGTCGATTTCGCGCGACAGGCTGAGGGCGCTCGATCTGAGCTCTTCGACTTTCCAGCTCTCGGGGTGCTGGGTCTCGAGTTGACCGAGCCGCTTGTTCAGATCGTCCAATCTGGTCTGCAACTGCTCGACGCTGGCAGCCCCGTTCACCACCCAGACTCGTTGCGCACGCATCGTCGTTCCCCTGCTCGTCTCACGGCGTTGTGAGAGGGGTTCGTGGCCGCAATGGGAGTTTCTTTTGTCCGGCTTCAGACGGACGGGAACCGTTGCAGATCGGCAACGGGAGTTCCTTCGTGTTAGCGCGCGTCTGGAGCTCGGCCCGTCGCCGCATCAGGCCGCGCGCGGCCACTCGGTCGATTGCTTTTCAAGCCGGCTTTCGAGAATGGCGACGCTCACCCGGATATTCTCGCGCCGAGCCCGCAGGTTGTGCGCGAGCATGGGGTAGGCGACGTTCTGGGGATCGCAGATTCCAGCCTTCCGCTCTTCCTCCAGAATGTCGGCGTCGATCATTCGCAGGCGCCAGCGCAGGTCGGAGATCAATGCGTGGAGCTGTGTCGGCATGGTCGCTTCGAAACGGGACGTCGGGTGCATGATCGCCTCACGATGAGACAGACCCACTGCGGGTCTGAGGGATTTGACTGCCGTGCAGCAAGCGGAATGCCAGTGGGCGGCTGAGCGTCTCGCGCGATTGCTCGACGGCGCACCGGAACGATTGCCACTTTTTCCCGTTGCTGCAGGGGCCTCGACAACGAGGCGATCGAGGGACCCATGCCGCTCATCCGCTATTTCGTCTTCACCGGCGGCGCTCTGCTCGCCCTCCTGTACCTCGCTGACTACTACCTCGCCGGCCCCCTAAGCGCCGCCGCCGAAACCGGACCGGACCTCTCGATCGCCCGAATTCATTCTGCACAGACCTGGCCGGAGAAGATCGTCTTCGACACCAACGTGCGACAGATTCCGTTGACCAAAACTGTGGCGTCAACGTCAGACGCGGCGGCGCCAGTCGCGCCGGACGGTACGCGCCAGGCATTTGCCATGGCGGCGCAGCCCGCCGCGGAGCCCAGGCAGGCCAAGGCGGCCTCTCCGAACAAGCGCGTCGCGGAGCGGCATCGTCGCCGCCAGCCGTCGCGCATGGCGGCGCGCGGTCAGTTCTTCAACGAGCCCGTTGCCGCAGAATGGTGAGTGGCGCTCCGCAATTCATCGTCGGCGCTTCCCACGTGACGGGCGGGCTGCCTCTCGGTTGGGCACCGTGCCGGACAGCGAGGCTGTGCGCGCGACGCATCGCGCGATAGTCTCTGCCGCAACCTGACCAGGGAAGCGGACGAGGGAAAGATTCGTGGCGAGATTTGTGACGATCGCGGCCGGCCAGCTTGGCCCTGTGGCGCGGACCGAGACCAGAACCGCGGTCGTGGCGCGCCTGATGACCTTGATGCGCCAGGCGCACGCCAACGGTTGCGACCTGATCGTCTATCCCGAGCTCGCGCTGACCACGTTCTTTCCGCGCTGGTATTTCGAGGATCAGGCGGAGATCGACAGCTTCTTCGAGCGCGAGATGCCGGGGCCGCAGACGCAGGCGTTGTTCGATCTCGCGCGCGAGATCGGCATCGGATTCTACCTTGGCTATGCCGAGCTGACGGTCGAGGCCGGAATGGTCAGGCGCTACAACACCTCGATCCTGGTCGAAAAGAGCGGCGCCATCGTCGCCAGATATCGCAAGGTTCATCTGCCCGGGCATGCCGAGCACGAGCCCTGGCGCGAATTCCAGCATCTGGAAAAACGCTATTTCGAGCCCGGCGATGGTTTTGGCGTGACCGAGGCCTTTGGCGGCGTGATGGGGATGGCGATCTGCAATGACCGCCGCTGGAGCGAGACCTATCGGGTGATGGGCCTGCAGGGCGTCGAGATGGTGATGATCGGCTACAACACGCCGGTGCACAATCCGCCCGCGCCCGAGCATGACGATCTCTCGCTGTTTCACAATCATCTGGTGATGCAGGCCGGCGCCTACCAGAACGGCACCTTCGTGGTCGGCGTCGCCAAAGCGGGTGTCGAGGAGGGCGTCGACCACATCGGCGGAAGCTGCGTCATCGCGCCCTCCGGCGAGATCATCGCGCGATGCACGACCAAGAGCGACGAGATCGCGCTCGCCCGCTGCGATCTCGATCTCTGCAACTCCTACAAGCGCACCACCTTCAATTTCGACGTTCACCGTCAGCCGCAGGCGTACGGGATGATCGTCGAACGGAAGGGCGTGACCATGATGGCGGATGGAACGCCGGTGCGAACGACGGGGTGATCTCCTGTAGCCCGGGTGAGCGTAGCGATACCCGGGGCCGCTCGCGCGGCGTTCGCACCTTCCCGGATTACGCTTGCGCTCCATCCGGGCTACGGGACTTCCTGTGTCGCCCCCTGTCAGTCCGCCGCCGCTTAGAGGCGATGCTATCCCGTGCTTCGCTCGGAATTGGCCATGTCGCGGCAGTCAGGCGCAACAATCTCAAATGTCGTCCTGGCGAAGGCCAGGACCCATACCGCGAGGTCAAGCGATTTGACGCGGTATCAATCCCACCGAACGAATGTCCGCCAAACCCCTCCCTGGATAATGGGTCCTGGCCTTCGCCAGGACGACGCCTGAGCCATCAGTTTGATCCGTGATCGCATCACAACCAAGTGTCTTTATTCGGAAACAATCATTCCCTATTATCCCGCAATGCAAAAGACCGCCCGCAAATCCCAGCCGATTGCCCGTCCGCCCGGCCGTCCCCGGGAGTTCGACATGGACACCGCGCTCGACAGGGCCGTCCGCGTGTTTTCCGAGCGCGGTTATCATGCCACCTCGATCGGCGATCTCACCACGGCGATGCGGCTGGCGACCGGCAGCGTTTACAAGGCATTTCGCGACAAGCATGCGGTGTTTCTCGCCGCCTTCGAGCGCTACGTGGCCCTGCGCCAGGAGCAGACGCGTAGCGCGGCGGCGAAAGGCGCCAATGGCCGCGAGCGGCTGCGCAACATGCTGCTGTCGTATGTAGAGCATTCCCAGGGCAGCGAGGGGCGGCGCGGCTGCCTCGTGGTCGGCAGCGCCGTCGAATTGTCCGCGGTCGATCCGGTGGTCGCCGCCCTCGTCAGCGCGCGGCTGGAAACCAACGAAGGCTTCATCGCCGGCCTCATTCGCGAGGGGCAGGCCGACGGCTCTATACCCCGCCATGTCGCCGCCGATGACACCGCGCGGCTGATGATCTGCATCACGCAGGGCCTGCGCGTCGTCGGCAAGGCGCGCCTTTCGCTCGACGGCAAGCGCCTGGTCGCTGTCGCGATGAAGCTGCTCGCCTGAATTTTTTGTCATATTAGGGAACAAGCGTTTCCTATAGTTCGGAGACTGTGTGAAACGATGAATGCCACGATCGAGACCGCGCCGGATCCGGATGCAGTGTCGCAGCTCCTGACCTTCGTGCTTGCCGCGGCCTGTGGCATGGTCGCCGCCAACATCTATTACGCCCAGCCGCTGATCGCCCCGATCAGCGCCGCGCTCGGCCTGTCGCATGAAGCGGCGGGGCTGATCGTCACCATGACGCAGATCGGCTACGGCGTGGGGCTTCTCTTCATCGTGCCGCTCGGCGACTTGGTCGAGAACCGTACCCTGATCTGCTCCGTCATCACGCTCGGCGCGGCAGCCCTGCTCGCCGCGGGGTTCGCGTCCCACGCGCTGCCTTTCCTGATCGCCGCGCTGTTCATCGGGCTCGGCTCGGTCGCGGTGCAGATCATCATTCCCTATGCGGCGCATCTGGCGCCGGCAGCCATTCGCGGCCGAGTCGTCGGCAACGTCTCGACCGGCCTGATGCTCGGCATCATGCTGGCGCGGCCGGTGTCGAGTTTCGTCACGGCGATGCTGTCGTGGCACGCGGTGTTCTTCTCTTCGGCCGCGCTGATGATCGTGCTCGCAGCCGTGCTCTGGATGACGCTGCCGAAGCGTAAGCCGGTCGCGCGGATGCATTACGGCGAGTTGCTGCTGTCGATGCCGCATCTGGCGCGGACCACGCCGCTGCTGCGCCGCCGCGCGCTGTACCAGGCCAGCCTGTTCGGCGCCTTCAGCCTGTTCTGGACCGTGACGCCGCTGCTGCTCGCGAGCGAGTTCGGCTTCACCCAGAGCGGCATCGCGCTGTTCGCGCTCGCCGGTGTCGCCGGCGTGTTCGCGGCGCCGATCGCGGGGCGGCTTGCCGATCGCGGCCACAGCCGCATGGCAACACTGGTCGCGCTGCTGCTCGCGGCCGTGGGCTTCCTGATCACGCATGTCGGCGCGGCCGGATCGGTGCTGAACCTCGCCTGCCTGGTCGTGGCCGCGATCGCGATCGACATCGGCGTGCAGGGCAACGTCGTGCTCGGCTTCCGCGCGATCTTCGCGCTGGGGCATGAGCACCGCAGCCGCCTCAACGGCCTCTACATGGCGACGTTCTTCACGGCGGGCGCGGCGGGCTCGGCGGTCGGCGCCTGGGCGTTTGCGCAAGGCGGCTGGACGCTCGCATCGGCCATTGGCCTCGCGTTGCCCGTCGCAGGGCTGATCTATGCGGCCACCGAGTAGCGGCCGCGGTGGTCCAGATTGCGCGATTCGGCCCGTTTACCAAGGCCGTCCGGCCGGCAATTTCCACCTCGCAGTTTCCCTGCCGCTGTAGTACTTTGGTCGCAAGCGAGCCTGGTTAACGGGCGGCAGGGGGAGGCTGATGAGGCGTGCGGGGCTGGTTGGCGTACCGCGGGTACGACCATGGTCGTGGCAGGCGTTTCTGCTTGGATTCGTCGTTGTCGCGATGTCGGCTGCGCTCCAGGGCGTCTGTGTTGCGCTCGGCGCAAAACTTTATTTCGCGGCGTTCCTACCCAGCCTGTTCGTGCTCGGCATTGTCGCGGGCGCACCGGCGGCGGCGTTCGCCGCGGTGCTTACAATTCCGCTGGTGTGGTGGGCGTTCATGCCGCCCTTCTTCGAGTTCAATTCGCTGACCAGCGCGCATGCCGATTCCATCAAGCTGTTCTGCCTGCTCGCCGTGCTGGTGATCGGCCTTGCCGATCTCTGCCGTGCGACGATGGCGATCATCAGCCGCGGCGGGTTGAAGCCGCGGAGCGAGAGCGCGGCAACGAATTCGCAATAGATCGGCCTTGCGCGGTCGCGCACGTTGCGCGCAGGCAACAGTCCGGAAACCATTCGCACGCTTGCTGTGCGGCGCTAACTTTTCGAAAAAGATTTGGCCGCAATTTCTCCCCCGGGAATGACGAGGGAGTTTTCGGACATGAACGGCCAAATCACCGGGCACGCCATCTTGGAGAACGTGCGCCGCTACCGCGGTATCGCGTCGCTCTATCGCCAGACCGCTGCATTCCGTCCGGGCCAGAGCTGGTCGCTGCTCGAGCAGGCGAAGGATTGGGAAGCGCGGGCGCTGCTGGAGCTGGAAGCCTATTTTGCCGCGCGGATGGACTACGCCGCGACGCGTGCGGCCTGATCGTTAACCATCGGCGCGGCCTTGGGCAGGCCCGCCGAGGGGCCGGTCGTCGGGTTGCGTACGGAGACCACGGGGCGATTACGGAGTTCTCTCGACGCCCGCCTGTGCTAGCAACGTCCCGACCGAGACATCCCAATTCGGCCGGGGCAAGCGATGACCACCTTTAACCGCATCTTCACGACCGAGCGCCTGCTCCAGATCATCGTCATTCTCGCGGCCACGGTCGCGATGAAGCTGATGGGCTGAAATTCGACGGGCTATCGCGCGCCGAGTTCGGGCAATTCGGGAAGATAGTTCGACCCCTCCGATCCCAAGAAATCGAACATCGCCTGCGCCGGTGGCAACAGCACCTTGTCGCTGCGGCGGATCACGTACCATTGCCGCACGATCGGCAGGCCCGCGACGTCGAGCACGATCAGCCGGCCCTCGGTGAGCTCGTGCGCCACGGTGTGGGCCGAGATGAAGGCGATGCCGAGCCCGGCGATGACAGCCTGCTTGATGGTCTCGTTGCTGCTCATCTCCATGCCGATGATCGGCTCGAGATCCGACCTCTGGAACATGCCTTCCATCAGTGTCCGCGTGCCCGAGCCGGGCTCGCGGGTGAGGAAGGTCTCGTGCACGAGGTCGGTCAGGTTGAGGCCGGAATCCTTCTCCAGCCAGTGCCCCCTGCGGGCGACGATGATGTGCGGATTGCGTCCGAGCTGCCGGACGTCGACGCTGACATCGGCCGGTGGCCGACCCATCACCGCGAAATCGAGATCGTAGCCGTGCATGGCCTCGCGGATCTCCTCGCGATTGCCGACCGTGAGCTTGAGCTCGATCTTCGGATACCGCTTCGAGAATGCCGCGATCGCGTGCGGCACGAAATACTTTGCAGTCGAGACAGCGCCGAGATGCACCGTGCCGCCGGTCCGCCCCGCAAGCAGGTCGAGCGCGCCCTGGCAGTCGGCGATTGCGGCTTCGACCCGCTCGGCGAGGGTAAGCACCTCCTTGCCCGCCTCCGTCAGCAGCATGCCGTCGCCGGTCCGCTGCAGCAGCGGCAGTCCGGCGAGATCCTGAAGCTGGCGCAGTTGCTGGGTCACGGCCGGCTGCGTCAGGCCGAGTTGGGTCGATGCGGCCGTGACGCTGCCCTTGGCCGCGAGCGCCGCGAGCGAGCGAAGCTGCCGGATCGTCAGATGCCGGAGCTGTGCTGAGGCATTATAAGATAATTCTTTGGCACTCATTATGAATAGAAATTTTCCTTATTAAGCCACCCCTGTCAATCTCATCGTTGTTGGCACTGACCGCACCGGACCTCCAGCGGGGAGGGAACTGGATACGGCACCAGCAAGGGGATGGACGCAGATGACCGGGCAACTCAGGCTGGACGACCACCTTCAGCGGTATTCCGAGACGGCGCCGCATGCGCTGGCCGTGGCGGCCGCGGTCGACGCCATCGCGGCAGCCGCGATCGAGATCGCCGATCTCATCGCGACGGGAGACCTTGCGGACGCATCGGGCCTGACCACCGGCCGTAATAGCGACGGTGACGTCCAGCGCGATCTCGACGTGCAGGCCGACGCGATCCTGCGCCGCTGCCTCGGCAAGTTGCCGATTGCGGCACTGGCGTCAGAGGAGATGCGCGAACCGCAGATCGGCGACCGCGCGGCGAAGATCTGCGTCGCGATCGATCCGCTCGACGGCTCCTCCAACATCGACATCAACATGACCGTGGGCACGATCTTCTCGATCCTGCCCGCGCCCGATGATCTCACGCTCGCCTTCCATCAGCGCGGCTCGGCGCAGCTCGCGGCGGGGTTCGTCACCTACGGCCCGCAGACCTCGCTGGTGCTGACGCTTGGCGAGGGTGTCGACATCTTCACGCTTGACCGCAAGTCCGGTTGCTTCCGTCTCGCCCGCAGCGCCGTGCAGATCTCGGAGACGTGCGAGGAGTTCGCGATCAACGCCTCGAACCGCCGGCATTGGGAACAGCCGGTGCGCGCCTTCGTCGACGAATGCCTCGCCGGTGTGGAAGGGCAGGCCAATCACAATTTCAACATGCGCTGGGTCGGCTCGCTGGTTGCCGAGGCCTATCGCATCCTCACCCGCGGTGGCGTGTTCCTCTATCCCTCCGATGCACGGCCCGGTTATGGCGACGGCCGCCTGCGCCTCGTCTACGAGGCGCACCCGATGGCTTACATCATCGAGCAGGCCGGCGGCTCGGCTTCGACCGGGCGCGAGCGCATCCTCGAACTCTCGGCGCAGAGCCTGCACCAGCGCGTGCCGCTGATCATGGGCTCGAGCAACGAGGTGCAGCGCGTCGAGGAGCTGCATTGCGATCCCTTGCTGGTCGCCAGCGTCTCCGCACCGCTGTTCGCGCGGCGCGGCTTCTTCCGGCTGTGAGCGAGGCATCCTATGTCCAGGAAGTATCCGATCATCTCCATCACCGGCTCTTCCGGCGCCGGCACCACGTCGGTCAAGAAGACCTTTGAGCAGATATTCTTCCGCGAGAAGGTCAACGCCGCCTACATCGAAGGCGACGCCTTCCATCGCTACGATCGCGCGGAAATGCGCACGCAGATGGCGAAGGAGGCCGATCGCGGCAACAGGCATTTCAGCCATTTCAGCCCCGAGACCAACCTGTTCGAGGAGCTGGAGCGGGCGTTCCGCGACTATGGCGAGAGCGGCACAGCGATGACGCGGCACTACGTCCACGATGCCGAGGAATCCGCGCTGCATGGTGCCGCACCCGGCACCTTCACCGAATGGAAACGACTGCCGGAGAGCTCCGATCTGCTGTTCTACGAAGGCCTGCACGGCGCGGTCGTCACCGACAAGGTCAACGTCGCGCGCTATGCCGACCTCAAGATCGGCGTCGTGCCCGTCATCAATCTCGAATGGATCCAGAAGCTGCATCGCGACCGCAGTGCGCGAGGCTATTCGACCGAGGCCGTCACCGACACCGTTCTGCGGCGGATGCCCGACTACATCCACTACATCTGCCCGCAATTTTCCGAAACCGACATCAACTTCCAGCGCGTGCCCACGGTGGACACCTCCAATCCATTCATCGCGCGCTGGATCCCGACGCCGGATGAATCGATGGTCGTGATTCGCTTCAAGAATCCCCGCGGCATCGACTTCCCCTATCTGCTCTCGATGCTGCCGCAAAGCTGGATGTCCCGCGCCAATTCGATCGTCTGCCCCGGCGCGAAGCTCGATCTCGCCATGCAGCTCATCCTGACGCCGCTGATCATGCAGCTGATCGAGCGCAAGCGAAACCTGAAGTGAACAAGGAGAGTATCCGATGAACATCTCCGTCCACGCTGACGCCGACCTCACGGCGGTTGCGCACAGCGATCTCGCCAATGCCGTCCGCTTTCTCGCGGTCGATGCCATCGAGACCTCGCAGTCCGGCCATCCCGGCCTGCCCATGGGCATGGCCGATGTCGCGACCGTGCTGTTCTCGCGCTTCCTGAAATTCGACTCGGCTCACCCCAATTGGCCGGACCGCGACCGCTTCGTGCTGTCGGCGGGCCATGGCTCGATGCTGCTCTATGCATTGCTCCATCTCACCGGCGGCGACCTCAGCCTCGATGACATCAAGGCCTTTCGGCAATGGGGCTCGAAGACGCCGGGGCATCCGGAATATGGCCACACGCCGGGCGTCGAGACGACGACCGGTCCGCTGGGGCAGGGGATTGCGACCGCGGTGGGCATGGCCCTCGCCGAGCGCATGGCCAATGCGCGGCATGGCGATGGCCTCGTCGACCACTTTACGTATGTGATCGCCGGCGACGGCTGCCTGATGGAAGGCATCAGCCAGGAAGCGATCTCGCTCGCCGGCCATCTCGGGCTGGGCCGCCTGATCGTGCTGTTCGACGACAATGGCATCTCGATCGACGGCCCGACCTCGCTCGCGACCTCCGACGACCAGCTCGCGCGCTTCGCTGCCTCCGGCTGGTCGGTTCGCCGTGTCGACGGGCACGATCCCGAAGCAGTTGCGCAGGCGATCGCCGAGGAGCGTGAGAGCACAAGACCGTCATTGATCGCCTGCCGCACCATCATCGGCTATGGCGCGCCGGATCGTCAGGGCACCGAGAAGGCGCATGGCGCGCCGCTCGGCACCGAGCAGGCGGCAGCGGCGCGGCGAGCGCTCGGCTGGGACTATCAGCCCTTCGTGGTGCCAATCCCGATCCTGAAAGCATGGCGGATGATCGGGCAGCGCGGGCAGGTCGCGCGTCTCGCCTGGCTCGATCGCTATGAATGCGCGACGCCCGAGCAGCGCGATCTGTTTGTCGAGGGCAAGACGGTTGCCCTGCCGAACGCCTATGCCCAAGCCTCGGCGAAATTGCGCGAACGCTTTGCCACCGAGCGTCCGAAGCTTGCGACGCGGCAGGCGTCGCAACAGGTGCTCGA
This sequence comes from Bradyrhizobium sp. WSM1253, assembly GCF_000244935.1. Classification (NCBI taxonomy): domain Bacteria; kingdom Pseudomonadati; phylum Pseudomonadota; class Alphaproteobacteria; order Hyphomicrobiales; family Nitrobacteraceae; genus Bradyrhizobium; species Bradyrhizobium sp. WSM1253. The sequence continues at coordinate 2,461,081 of NZ_JH600073.1, read as the reverse complement.
CGGCATCGCAGGGACGATTCCCGGATTTGTCGGCGGCTCGGCGGACCTCACGCATTCGAACCTGACGCATGCCAAGGCGCAGACCCCGGTCAAGCGCGACGCGTTCGCCGGCGATTACATCCATTATGGCATCCGCGAGCACGGCATGGCGGCCGCGATGAACGGCCTCGCGCTGCACGGCGGCTTCATTCCCTATGGCGGCACCTTCCTCGCCTTCTCTGATTACAGCCGGCCGGCGATCCGCCTTGCGGCGTTGATGCGGATCCGCGTCATTCATGTGATGACCCATGACTCCATTGGTCTCGGTGAGGACGGCCCCACGCATCAACCAGTCGAGCATCTCGCAGCGCTTCGCGTCATTCCGAACCTGCTTGTGTTCCGGCCGGCCGACGCGGTTGAGACGCTGGAAGCCTGGGACTGCGCGCTCCAAGCTGAAAATCGTCCCTCCGTGCTGTGCCTGTCCCGTCAGGCCCTGCCGACCTTCCGCAGCGATGTCCGTGGAAGAAACCGCGTCGCACGCGGCGCCTATCTGATTGTTTCGCCGGACGGCGGCCGAGACGTGACGCTCATTGCAACAGGTTCGGAAGTCTCGACTGCGCTGGAAGCGGCTCGCCTGCTTGCCACCGAGCATATCCGCGCGGCCGTCGTCTCCGCACCCTGCTTCGCGTTGTTCGAGGAGCAGCCGGAGGACTACCGCGCTGCCGTGCTCGGCACTGTGCCCCGGGTGGGCATCGAGGCGGCAGTCGCCGGCGATTGGCATCGCTGGATCGGCACCGAGGGCGAATTCGTCGGCATGCGCGGCTTCGGTGCTTCAGCGCCGGCCCCGGTGCTCTACCGCGAATTCGGCATCACGCCACAAAGCGTTGCGGAAGCCGCCCGGCGGGCGATGGCCCGCACAGGCAAGCAATAACAGGAGGAATTGTCGTGGCCCGTATCACCCTTCGCCAACTGCTCGACCACGCCGCCAGTCACGGTTACGCGGTGCCGGCGTTCAACATCAATAACATGGAGCAGGGTATCGCGATCATGCAGGCGGCGGCCGAGGTCGATGCGCCCGTCATCATCCAGGCTTCGCGCGGCGCGCGCAGCTATGCCGGCGACCTCATGCTCTCGCACATGATCGACGCGCTGGAGCGGACCTATCCGGACATCCCGCTCTGCATGCACCAGGACCACGGTAATGACGAGGCGACCTGCGCCTCCGCCATCGCGCATGGCTTCACCTCGGTGATGATGGACGGCTCGCTCAAGGCCGACGCCAAGACCGCGGCCGATTACGCCTACAATGTTGCGATCACCAGCCGCGTCGTCGATCTCGCGCATTGGGTCGGCGCTTCCGTTGAAGGCGAACTCGGCGTGCTCGGCTCGCTCGAGCATGGCGGCGGCGAGCAGGAGGATGGCCACGGCGTCGAAGGCACGGTCAGCCATGATCAGTTGCTGACGGATCCCGACCAGGCGGTCGACTTCGTCCGCGCCACCAAGGTCGATGCGCTCGCGATCGCGATGGGCACCTCGCACGGCGCCTACAAGTTCAGCCGCAAGCCGGACGGCGACATTCTGGCCATGCGGGTGGTCGAGGAGATTCATCGCCGGCTGCCGAACACGCATCTCGTGATGCACGGCTCTTCCTCGGTGCCGCAGCCGCTCCAGGACATGTTCAACCAGTTCGGCGGCGAGATGCCGCAGACCTGGGGCGTGCCGGTCGAGGAGATCGTCCGCGGCATCAAGAGCGGCGTGCGCAAGGTCAATATCGATACCGACTGCCGACTGGCGATGACCGCGGTGTTCCGCAAAGTTGCGGCGCAAACGCGCTCGGAGTTCGATCCACGCAAATTCCTCAAGCCGGCGATGGATGCGATGCGCGAGCTCTGCCGCGAGCGCTTCGAGCAGTTCGGGACCGCAGGACACGCCAGCCGGATCAAGGTCGTTCCCTTGAGCGAGATGGCGCGGCGCTACCGCGCCGGAGAACTCGATCCGAGCGTCGACGCCCGCGAGCCTGTCGCAGCCTAATCATTCAGAGAGAGAAGAGCAGGAGAGAGCCATGAACGCACACGCAGGAACCGTCCGCGGCAAGGAAAGATATCGATCGGGCGTGATGGAATACAAGCGCATGGGCTATTGGGAGCCTGACTATGTGCCAAAGGACACCGATGTCATCGCGCTGTTCCGCGTCACGCCGCAAGAGGGCGTCGATCCGATCGAGGCGTCGGCCGCTGTCGCCGGCGAATCCTCGACGGCGACCTGGACGGTGGTGTGGACCGATCGCCTGACCGCCGCGGAGAAGTATCGCGCAAAATGCTATCGCGTCGATCCGGTGCCGGGCACGCCGGGCTCGTATTTCGCCTACATCGCCTATGACCTCGACCTGTTCGAGCCGGGCTCGATCGCCAACCTCTCGGCCTCGATCATCGGCAACGTGTTCGGCTTCAAGCCGTTGAAAGCGCTGCGTCTGGAAGACATGCGCTTCCCCGTCGCTTATGTGAAGACGTTCCAGGGACCGGCAACCGGCATCGTGGTCGAGCGCGAGCGGCTCGACAAGTTCGGCAGGCCGCTGCTCGGCGCCACCGTCAAGCCCAAGCTCGGGCTTTCGGGCCGCAATTACGGCCGCGTGGTCTACGAGGCGCTGAAGGGCGGGCTCGACTTCACCAAGGATGACGAGAACATCAACTCGCAGCCGTTCATGCACTGGCGCGACCGCTTCCTCTATTGCATGGAGGCGGTGAACCGCGCGCAGGCGGCCTCCGGCGAGGCGAAGGGCACCTACCTGAACATCACCGCGGGAACGATGGAGGACATGTACGAGCGCGCCGAGTTCGCGAAGGAGCTCGGGTCGTGCATCGTCATGATCGACCTCGTGATCGGCTACACCGCGATCCAGTCGATGGCGAAATGGGCGCGTCGCAACGACATGATCCTGCATCTGCATCGCGCCGGTCACTCGACCTACACGCGGCAGAAGAGCCACGGCGTGTCGTTCCGTGTCATCGCCAAGTGGATGCGGCTTGCCGGCGTCGACCACATCCATGCCGGCACGGTGGTCGGCAAGCTCGAAGGTGATCCGAACACCACGCGCGGCTATTATGATGTTTGCCGCGAGGACTTCAACCCGACCAAACTCGAACACGGCCTGTTCTTCGACCAGTCCTGGGCGAGCCTGAACAAGATGATGCCGGTCGCCTCCGGCGGCATCCATGCCGGCCAGATGCACCAGCTGCTCGACCTGCTCGGCGAGGACGTCGTGCTGCAGTTCGGCGGCGGTACCATCGGCCATCCCATGGGCATCGCGGCCGGCGCGATCGCCAACCGCGTGGCGCTGGAAGCGATGATCCTCGCCCGCAACGAGGGCCGCGACTATGTCCACGAAGGTCCGGAGATCCTGGCCAGGGCGGCCGAGACCTGCACGCCCCTGAAAGCCGCACTCGAGGTCTGGAAGGACGTCACCTTCAACTATGAATCCACCGACACGCCCGACTTCGTGCCGACCGCGCTCGAAACCGTTTGAGGAGATTTGACATGAAGCTGACCCAAGGCTGCTTCTCGTTCCTGCCCGATCTGACCGACGACCAGATCACCAAGCAGGTGCAGTATTGCCTGACCAACGGTTGGGCGGTGAACATCGAGTTCACCGACGATCCGCATCCCCGCAACACCTATTGGGAGATGTGGGGCCTGCCAATGTTCGATCTCCAGGACGCCGCCGGCGTGATGATGGAGCTCGCCGAATGCCGCAGAGTGTATGGCGACCGTTACATCCGTCTCAGCGGCTTCGACTCCAGCCACGGCTGGGAGTCGGTGCGGATCTCGTTCATCGTCAACCGCCCGCCGCAGGAGGCCGAGTTCGAACTGGTGCGGCAGGAGGTGGGCGGACGCGCGATCCGCTACACCACCGTGCGTCGGCAGCCCGCGCACGCGCCAACCTAACTCATTCTCCTCCGCGCGGAGCACTCCCTGCTCCGTTTCCTTGGCGGACCACTGCTTCGCCGCTCCCCCGCGGCGAAGCCCTTTTCTTCGAGGTGCCGATGCTGGATGTTCCCCACGCAATGACCACTGAACCCGGCGAGACCAGTTTCGATCTCCGCAAGGAGGCCGAAGCGGCTGGAATCACCGGCACGCTGCAACAGCTCGAGCAGGAGCTGATCGGATTGAAGCCGGTGAAGAACCGCGTGCGCCAGATCGCGTCGCTCTTGCTGATCGAACGTATCCGGCAGCGTGCGGGACTGGCTTCGTCGCCGCCGACGCTGCACATGTCGTTCACCGGAAATCCCGGCACCGGCAAGACGACCGTTGCGCTCCGCATGGCAAAGATCCTGCACGGCCTCGGCTTCGTGCGGCGCGGGCAGGTGATCTCGGTGACGCGCGACGATCTCGTCGGCCAGTATATCGGCCACACCGCGCCGAAGACCAAGGAGATCCTGAAGAAGGCGATGGGCGGCGTGCTGTTCATCGACGAGGCCTATTATCTGCACCGTCCCGACAACGAGCGCGACTACGGCCAGGAGGCGATCGAGATTCTGCTCCAGGTGATGGAGAACCAGCGCGAAGACCTCGTCGTGATCCTTGCCGGCTATGGCGAGCGAATGACCAGCTTCTTCGCCTCCAATCCCGGCTTCCGCTCGCGCATCGCCCATCACATCGACTTTCCGGACTATGCGGAAGCCGAGCTGCTCGTCATCGCGGAGCTGATGCTGAAGGAACGGGGTTATCGCTTGTCGGCGGCGGCGCGCGAAGCTTTCGAGAAATACATTGCGCTACGCCGGACCCAGCCGTTCTTTTCGAATGCACGCTCGATCCGCAATGCCGTCGACCGCATCCGCCTGCGGCAGGCCGATCGCCTGGTATCCGATCTCGATCGCATGCTCGAGATCGCCGACCTCGAAACGATCGATCCCATGGACGTCCTGGCGAGCCGCGTGTTTAGCGGCGTTGCGGACGCGCAGGGGAGTGCGAAGCCATGACCAGAGAAATCCTCATCGCGCCGTCGATCCTGGCTGCGGATTTCGCCCGCCTCGGCGAGGAGATCGCGGCGATCGACGCTGCGGGTGCCGACTGGATTCATTGCGACGTCATGGATGGACATTTCGTTCCGAACATCAGTTATGGCGCGGACGTCATCAAGGCGATCCGGCCGCTGACGAAGAAAATATTCGACGTGCATCTCATGATCGCGCCGGCCGATCCCTATCTCGAGGCGTTCGCGAAGGCCGGCGCGGATCTCATCACGGTGCATGCCGAAGCCGGTCCGCACCTCGATCGCTCGCTCCAGGCCATCCGCGCGCTCGGTAAGAAAGCCGGTGTCAGCCTGTGTCCCGCCACTCCCGAAAGCGCGATCGAATATGTGCTCGATCGTCTCGATCTCGTCCTGGTGATGACGGTCAATCCGGGCTTTGGCGGCCAGTCCTTCCTGGAGTCCCAGCTCGAGAAGATCGGGCGGATTCGAAGCATGATCGGCGACCGGTCGATTCGGCTCGAGGTGGACGGCGGCATCACGCGCGACAATGCCGCTGCCGTGGCCGCTGCGGGTGCCGATACGCTTGTGGCGGGCTCCGCCGTGTTTCGCGGCAAGAGCAGCGCAGACTATGCCGGCAACATCGCCGCCATCCGCGCTGCTGCGGAAGCCGGCAGGGTTCCGGAGCTGCAACATAGTTCGGCGCAGACGATCCGGACCGGTGAGCCCGCGCTCATCCGGTAGGCTACCGGATACAGGCGGAGCGAGCCGGTACCCGAATGGGCTGTGCCAGGGCCTGCCACTTTCCACCAGACATATTGAGTCTACGCTGATTGGAACTTTCGGCCCAACACGCGTTTGCCTAGAATCAAGCGGGTCAAGCGCGCGGCGGGCGCAGCAAATCTTTTGCACAACCGCCATCGCCCTGACGCAAATAAGGGCAATAAGCTCTGTGAATGCGAGGGAGGGTCTCATGGACAACGTACGTCGCTACCGCGCGCTAGCGTCCCTCTGTCGTCAGCAGGCCGCCTACCGGCCGCTCCAGAGCTGGGAACTGCTCGGCCAGGCCGAACATTTCGAATATCTCGCCGAAGTCGAACTCAAGGCGCATTTCGACGCGTGCAATGCGCAACACGACGAGGACGGCGTCGAGGCCACGGCGTGGGAGAGACCCGCTGCGGCGTGACGGTCCAACTCGTTCGAAGATGACCTGAACTTGCCGGTGCCGGCACCGCTCAAGGACGCGGTTGTCGGCCCGAACGACAGGTCTTGTGACCGGCCCGACCTGGTCGTCCCTCGATTAATGCGACATCAGCGTCGGAACGGTCATGGCTTCCAGCATGGCGCGGGTGACGCCGCCGAGGAACCGCTCCTGCAGTCGCGAATGGCCGTAGCCGCCCATGACCAGAAGATCGAGGTTCTCATCGGCTGCCAGCGACAGCATGGTCGGCTGAATGTCGGAGCGCGCCGCCGACAGGTTGACGGTGCGGGTCGACAGTCCGCGCCGGCCGAGGTGCCTTGCCAGATTGCGCGTCGAGACTTCGTCGGGAACCATGTCTGTTTCGTTGATCGCAATGATCACGATCTCCTCGGCGCGAGCCAGGAATGGTGCGGCGTCGCGCATGGCGCGCGCGGCGAGGCGGCTGCCATCCCAACAGATGCCGATTCGTTTCGCCTTGAACGCTCCATGGAAGGTGTAGGGCAGGAAAAGCACCGGCCCGCCCGCCTGGAACAGGATCTCGCGGGGCACATCGTTGTCGAGTGAGCCTTGCGCCGGATCCGGCTGGAGCACGATGCTGAGATCGTGCAGCCGCGCCATCTCGCCAAGCAACCCGACCGCATCCCCCGGCATCGCCCCGAGTGGGTGGCATGTGTAGGAAATGCCGGCGTTCATCGCTTCGCTCTTGAACACCGCGAGCGCCGCCTCGGCCCTCTCCACTGCGCTTTCGCGCTCCATCTCGAACACCGCCGCCACGGCGGCGCCGCCCTCCATGACGTAGGCTGCACTGGTTGCCACATAACCAACCGCGACTGCGTCGAGATGGGCGTTGAGGCCCGCTGCGAGTGAGATCGAGCCATCGATCACCGGGCGCATCGGCCGCTCGGTAGGGATGTGGACGAGAATGTCTTTGTACATGACGCGCCTCCGGTGGACATCATCCGGTGGCTGCAGTCTTTCACGGTGCGCAGGGCCCGCGTTGAGCTGCATCAAACGTGCAGTCTCGACTTTTGGCCGTGTCGCCGGCCCCGGCTACTTTGCCAAGATTTAATCGCGTGGACGGGACGCTGTAAGGTGGCGACCACCATGTTGGGTCCAAGGCGACTTACCGAACATGGACATATCGACATGAACGATCACGTCAATTCCGACACCACCGCGTCCCGCAAGATCCTCAGACCGCGCCGACTCGCGCTGCTCGGCACCGTGGCCGCGCTTGGCCTGGCCGTGCTGGCGACTGCTCCCGGCTCTTCGCCGTTCGGCGCAACCTCCTTCATTGCGCCCGCCCAGGCCGCGGAGAGCGCCGCGACGCCGCCGGGCTTCGGCGACCTCGTCAGCAAGGTCAAACCCGCCGTCATCTCGGTGCGGGTTAGGATCGACCAGGACAACGACAAGAGCGCGATGCTGCAACAGAACCGGATGGATTCGGACGAAGCATCGCCGTTTGACCAGTTCTCACGGCAATTCGGCTTCCGCGGCCCGGGTGGCATGGAAGGCATGCCGCGCCAGCACCGCCAGATGATCACGGGTGAGGGCTCCGGCTTCTTCATCTCAGCGGACGGGTACGCCGTGACCAACAACCACGTCGTCGATCACGCCGAGTCGGTGCAAGTGACGATGGACGACGGCGCGATCTACAGCGCGAAAGTGGTCGGCACCGATCCGAAGACGGACCTCGCGCTGATCAAGGTCGAGGGAAAGAAGGATTTTCCGTTCGTCAAATTCTCCGACCAGAAGCCGCGTATCGGCGACTGGGTGGTCGCGGTCGGCAATCCCTTCGGCCTCGGTGGCACCGTGACCGCCGGCATCGTCTCGGCCAGCGGCCGCGACATCGGCAACGGTCCCTATGATGACTTCATCCAGATCGACGCGCCGATCAACAAGGGTAACTCCGGCGGCCCGGCCTTCGACATGAATGGCAACGTGATCGGCGTGAACACTGCGATCTTCTCGCCCTCCGGCGGCTCGGTCGGCATCGGCTTCGACATTCCGGCCTCGACCGCAAAGCTCGTCGTCGCACAGTTGAAGGACAAGGGCGCGGTCACACGCGGCTGGCTCGGCGTGCAGGTGCAGCCGGTGACGTCGGATATCGCCGACAGCCTCGGCCTCAAGGAGGCGCGCGGCGCGATCGTCGACAATCCGCAGGACGGCAGCCCGGCAGCGAAGGCGGGCATCGAGGCGGGCGACGTCATCACCGCCGTCAATGGCACCGCGATCAAGGATTCCCGCGATCTCGCCCGCACCATCGCCACCCTGGCGCCAGGCACGTCCGTGAAGCTCGATGTCGTCCACAAGGGCGACAACAAGACGGTGACACTGGCGCTCGGCGAGTTGCCGAACGAGCGACAGGCTAGAGCCGACGAGGGCAAGTCGCAGCCAGATGCCGGCATGCCGCCGCGTCTTGGCCTCAGCCTGGCTCCGGCCGGCGACGTCCAGGGCGCCGGCCAGAAGGGCGTCGTCGTCACCGAAGTCGATCCGCAAGGTCCGGCCGCGCAGCGCGGCATCCAGACCGGCGACGTCATCCTCAATGTGGGGGGCAAGGCCGTCGCCAATATCGGCGATGTCCGTTCGGAGCTGGCGCAGGCGAAATCGTCCGGCAAGCGCAGCGTGCTGCTGCAGGTCAGAAGCGCGCAGGCGACGCGGTTCGTGGCGGTGCCGCTCGCATAAGTCGAACGTCGATCGGCGCAACTCCAAAAAGGCGGCCTACGGGCCGCCTTTCCTGTTCGCCTTCAGGATTTCGGATGCCCGCCGATAACATTCTCGTTAACGGCAGGGAGGATGACCCGGTTCGTCCGAAAAAGCCGTGTTCGTTCATCACAATTACGGATCTCGTATGGACTCGGCGGCAATGAAGCCGCCGACGATTGCAAGCGTGGAACTTCGAACTTGCCGCCGCTGAGCCGGCCGGCAATTCGTATTTGATCGGTGCCGACATGGATCGATTGAAGCTCTCGCTGACGGCTGCGCTGCTCGTGGCGCCGTTCGTGCTGTGGGGCGGAAACGCTCTCGGGCGTGACGACGGCCGCTACGCGGACTCACCTCTCAAGCCGTGGTTCGACGGCCTGCGCAGCCATCTCGGTCCGTGCTGCTCGGATGCGGACGGGTTTGCCGTCGCCGATCCCGATTGGGACTCGCACAATGGACATTATCGCGTGCGGCTCGACGGCGAATGGGTCGAGGTACCGGACGAAGCCGTGATCACCGAGCCGAACCGGGCCGGCCGCACCATGGTGTGGCCGGTGAAGACCGCGTTCGGTGTGTCGATCCGCTGCTTCATGCCGGGCAGCATGATCTGACGGAGGTCAGCGCGACCGTTTGGAGGATTTGCGCTTCGACGTTTTCTTCGAACTCTTCTTGGAAGTTTTCCGAGATGTCTTCTTTGATGTCTTCTTGGACGACTTCCGTTTTGCGGCTTTCTTCGGGACCTTCTTGCCCTTCTTGCGCGCTTTCGACAGGCCGATCGCGATCGCCTGCTTGCGGCTCTTCACGCGTCCGCCTCGACCGCCAGGTCCGCTTTTCGCGGTCCCCTGCTTGTAGCGCTTCATCTCGCCTTCGACATCGCTGCCGGAGCTGCGCGAGTAGCGGCGCTTCTTTGCCTTGCGTGCCATGCATGTTCTCCCTTGGCCTGGGAAAACAATCCGAGACAGGCATAGTTCCGAAAGCGCAAGCAACGTGGGGGGATACGCGGCCTAGCCTAGAAGGAATCCGCCAGCTCGATCTCCGCTTCCAGCACCTGAATGCGCCGCGCTGCCTCGCTGGAGGACAGATCCCGCGCATATTGCGCGGGTTGATATGCCTCTTCGCTCAGCCGTTTCAGCCGGAGGCCCTGCGCCCGCGTCATCTGCTCGGTGAGGAAAGCTTTGGCGTCGTATCTACCCTGAACCTGCATATCGCTTCTCCCTTCTGAAATCGTGACTTGACTATATGTTCTTATTTTGTTCTAACAAGTCATGGACAATAGAATTAATGAAATTCGACATAAAATCAGCGCCTTGAGGTTGGAAATGGCCGATATCGAGGTGTCCGTCCGCGAACTCGTCGAGCGCGATCGCGACTGCACGGAGAAGGCCCTGGCGCAGATGGATCTGCGCCGGAAAATCAATCTGCTGATCGGCGAATGGAAGGCTGCAGGTGGCGGCGATGTCCTGCCGAATGTCCGCGATAGGATGCGCCTTCGTTCCGCGAAGGCAGCAGGTAGTCCTCTGCGCGTGGTCGCGCGCCGCTGAGAGCTTTGGGAGCGCACGGTGGAGGAAGACCCGGATGTGTACCGGATTCTAAAGCTGCGCGCCGAGATTCTCGAACTGGGCTCTGCGATCCGGCAGCTGCAACGCGAGGGGCTCGACGACGCCGCGGCCCAGCTCTTGATCGCCCGCAAGCGGGCACGGCTCGATCATCTGGTGAAATCAGATCCTGCCGGCGTTCATCCTGGCATCCTGGGCATCCATCGTAGCTGAGCCTTGGCGCAACGCGACGTGCCGGGCTCGTCGATACCGCATATTGACGAAGCGGCCTGGGAAAAAGTTCGTTTGAACACCAAAGCAAAAGGCCCCGCGATCGCGGGGCCTTCATGATTTCGGGGAACACCTACTTGGTGTTGCTCATGCCGCCCTTGTTGTTCGTCATGGTGCCGCCCTGGTCGGAGCCGGGGCCGGAGCCGCCCTGACCGGAGGGATCAGCACCCTTGGAAGACTTGGTGTTGGCGCCCGTGGTGGTCTGCGACGATGACATCGAGGATCCGTGTTTTGCCTTGTGCGACTTGGCCTGCACGGCGAACGGTGCGGCGGCGAGGCCGGTTGCCAACATCACGGCAAGAGCGAGCTTGGTGGTCTTCATATGCGGGAACTCCCTGAGTTGAATTGACGCAGGCAGCCAACTGCCATTGGTCGCAGGAGTTCCGAACAAAGGAGTTCCGGTAAAGCACGCATCCTTCAAGATTGCTTGTCCTCTTCGAGGATGAATACGACCCCGGTCAGTGTTGCGCCGATCGCGAACGTCGTCACCAATGTGAGGGCGAAAACGACAACGGCCTGCCTTCCGCCGTGACTCAGCAAATTGGCGACGCCGGGATTGGACAGCACGAGCAAGAGGCTGAAAGCGAGTCCCAAGGCTGCGCCCATCATCGCGTGCGTCATCAGCTTGACGAGCCCGCTGGGAGAGATCAGGTCCGACGACTTCTTCGCGCGCATGGAACTCTATCCCAATCTCGCAAGCAACGCCTGCGACACGCGCCGGTTCCATCCGCATGAAGGAATCGTTATCGCCCGCTTCATCCGACGTTCATGCCGGGTGGGCGAGAATGACCCTGCAACACGGGAACATTCGATATGGGTAAGGTGGTCTTTCTCTATCGCTCTCTGGCTTATCGCAACGCTGCTGCGGACATCCTCCGCAAAGCGCGCAAACTGCCCCGCGGCGCGGAGCGAAGCGCGGCGCGCCGCTATGCCAAGGCGCTGCGCGATCTCGCCCAAACGGAAGCCTGGCTCGAAGGGCGGGTCGCGCGCGAACCGCAAACGACGCAGCGCAGGAAGAGTGCGGCCTCCGGTTAACCGGACGCGCGCTGCAATTCGGCGGAGCTCGCGGCTTCGAAGTTGCCGGGCGTGGTCGTCGCGGCGGTCTTGCGGACCAGCGGCACCTCGAGCCGGCACAACAGACCCTCGGCGCGCCAATCGAATCGCGCCTGCCCGCCGAGCTGGGACTCGACGCTCGCAAGCAGGCTCCGCGTACCAAAGCCGCGGGATTTCGGCGTCATGACGAGCGGGCCGCCGGATTCCTCCCAGGTGAGCGTGAGCAGCTCGTGCTCGACCTGCCAGCCGATTGCGAGCCGTCCCGTCCGCGTCGAGAGCGCGCCATACTTCGCCGAGTTGGTGAAAAGCTCGTGCAGCGCCAGCGCCAGCGTCTGGGCGGTCGCCGGCAGCAACTGAACTTCGGACCCCGCCAATTTGATCTGGCCGCCGAGGGAATAGGGCGCAAGCTCCTCGTCGATCAGCTTCGAGAGTTCGGCACCCTGCCAGCTCGACAGTGACAGGATCGTATGCACGCGCGCCAGTGCATTGATGCGTCCCTCGACGGCGCTGACATAGGCTTTGACCTCGTCGGCGCGGGTGAGGCGCACAATCGATTGCGCCAGCGCCAGCGCATTCTTGGCGCGATGATCGACTTCCCGCGCCAGGAGAGTCTGCCGTTCCTCGGCGCGCTTGCGTTCGGTGATATCCACCGTCACGCCGCTGACGCGCATCACCCGACCACTATCGTCAACCGTGGCGGCGGCCGTGCCGACACACCAGCGCACATCGCCGTCGGGCCGCACGATGCGGAACTCCGTTTCATAGGAGCGTGTGCCCTTGTTGAATTCGGCGATCGCCTTGCGCAACTGATCGACGTCATCCGGATGCAACAGCGCCTGAACGTTGGCCGGATTCACCGCGAAGCTCTCCGGCCCAACACCAAAGATGCGGTATTGTCCCTCGTCCCACATCCAGTCGCCGGTGATCCAGTCCCAGTCCCAGGAACCCATCTTGCCGGCGGCGATCGCCATGCTGCGCCGCTCTTCGCTCTCGCGCAGCTTTGCAGTGGAATTCTCCAGCTCGGCGGTGCGTGCGCGCACGCGGTCCTCGAGATCCTGGTTCAGTCGTTCGAGTTCGCGCGTCTTGCGATAGAGCTCCGCAAACACCTTGACCTTGGCGCGCAGCACCTCCGGCACGACGGGGACCGGGACGTAGTCGACGGCGCCCATCTCGTAGCCGCGCAGGCGGTCGATGTCGCTGACTTGAATGGCCGAGATGAAGATCATCGCGGTCTTCTGGAAGCGCGGGTGCTCACGGATCATCGCGGCGAGCTCGAAGCCGTCGAGCTCGGGCATGCAGACGTCGACCAGGATCACCGCGATCTCGGTCTTGAGCAGCACCTCGAGAGCCTCGCGACCGGACGAGGCGATCACGAGGTTCTGGCCGAGATCCTTCAGGATCACCTCATAGGCGAGCAGCTTGGCCGGCTGGTCGTCGACGAGGAGGATGTTGACCTTTTCGTGGTCCATACGGGCATCCAACTCAGCGGTGCAGCCACATGCGGATTGCAAGCAGCAATTGATCGGTGTTGACGGGTTTGGCGAGGTAGTCGGACGCGCCGGCCTCGAGGCATTTCTCGCGGTCGCCCTTCATGGCCTTGGCCGTCAACGCGATGATCGGAAGACGGGCGAAGGTCGGATTTTCACGAATGACGCCGATGGTCTGATAGCCATCCATCTGCGGCATCATGATGTCCATCAGCACGATGGCGATCTCCGGGTTGGATTCGACCAAGGTCACCGCCTCGTTGCCGGTCGTGGCCGTCAGCACCTTCATGCCGCGCCGCTCCAGCACGCTCGACAGCGCGAAGATGTTGCGGGCGTCGTCGTCGACGAGCAGGGCTGTCTTGCCGATCAGGTCTTCGTCGGAACTGTTCAGCTTCTCGAGCATGCGCTGCTTCTCGACCGGCAACTCCGTGATCACGCGATGCAGGAACAGCGCGGTCTCGTCAAGCAGGCGCTCCGGCGATTCCACGCCCTTGACCACGATGCTTCGCGCCATGGTGTGGAGCTCCGCATCTTCCTCGGCCGACAGCTCGCGGCCGGTGAAGACGACGACCGGAACGTTCGAGAGCGCCTCGTCGTTGCGGATCTGGTCCAGCACCTCGAAGCCGGTCATGTCGGGCAGGCGCAGGTCGAGCACGACGCAATCACAGGGGGTCTCACGCAGCATCGAGAGCGCGTCGGCACCGGTGCCGGTCGTCACGATCTCGATGTCGTCGTGATGCAGGAGTTCGCGGATCGAGAGCTGCTCGGCCTCGTTGTCTTCGACGATCAGCAGCCGCTTGCGCCGCGGTCGCGCATATTCCTTGATCTGCGTCAGCGCGGCCGAAACGCCCTCGGTCGTCGTCGGTTTGTTGACGAAGGAGAAGGCGCCGCGCGCCAGCGCATGCTGGCGGTCCTCGTCGAGCGTGATGATCTGCACGGGGATGTGGCGGGTCAGCGGATTGTGCTTGAGCTGGCTCAACACGGTCCAGCCGAGCATATCCGGCAGGAATACGTCGAGCGACACGGCCCTCGGCTGGTACTGCTTTGCTAGCTCCAGCGCCTCCGCGCCGCGTGCGGCGACCAGCACCTTGAATCCCTTGTCGCGCGCGAGGTCGACCAGCACGCGTGCGTAGTGCGGGTCGTCCTCGACGATCAGGAGGATACTGTCGCCGGGTTCGAGGTTGAGCCGGTCGTCGGGAAGCTGCTCGATGACGCGCTGCGGTTCGGCTGTAGCGGGCTGCAGCGCCGGCGGCTGGCTTTGTTGGGGCGTCGCGCGGGGCGCGAGCGTCGGGCCGGAATATTTCAGCGGCAGGTAAAGCGTGAAGCACGAGCCCTTGCCCGGCAAGCTGCGCAGGTGGATCTCGCCGCCGAGCAGGCTTGCGAGCTCGCGGCTGATCGCAAGGCCGAGGCCGGTGCCGCCATATTTGCGGCTGGTGCCGGCATCCGCTTGCTGGAACGCCTCGAAGATCAGCTTCTGCTTCTCCAGGGGGATGCCGATGCCGGTGTCGGACACTTCGAATGCGATCACGGCCGGCGCCGAATTCAGCACCGGATGATCCGTGCCCCAGCCGCCGACCGCTGCGGCGACCTTCAGGCGCACCTCGCCTTCGGCGGTGAACTTGAAGGCGTTGGAGAGCAGGTTCTTCAAAACCTGCTGCAGGCGCTTGGAATCGGTGACGAGGCTGCGCGCGAGATTCGGATCGACGTCGATCTTGAACGACAAATTGCGGTTCTCCGCCTCGTGACGGAACGGCCGCCCGACCGTCTCGAGCAGGTTCGCGGTCAGGATTTCCTCGGCGTCGACCGTCACCGTACCGGACTCGATCTTGGAGAGATCGAGAATGTCGCTGATGAGATTGAGTAGGTCGGTGCCGGCGCCGTGGATGGTGCGGGCGAATTCGACCTGCTTGCCGGTGAGATTGCCGTCCGGATTGTCGGTGAGCTGCTGGCCGAGGATCAGGATCGAGTTCAGCGGCGTGCGCAGCTCGTGGCTCATGTTGGCCAGGAATTCGGACTTGTACTTCGAGGTCAGCGCGAGTTCGGTCGCCTTTTCCTCCAGGGCGCGGCGGGCCTGCTCGATCTCCTGGTTCTTGCGCTCCACTTCGACGTTGCGCTCGGCGAGTTGCTGCGCCTTCTGTTCGAGCTGGTCGTTGGTCTGCTGCAATTCGCGCTGCTGGGTCTGGAGCTCGCCGGCGAGCTGCTGCGACTGCTTGAGCAGGCCTTCGGTCTGCATCGTCGCCTCGATCGAGTTGAGCACGATGCCGATCGAGTCCGTGAGCTGCTCCAGGAAGGTCATCTGCGAGGTCGTGAAGGAGGTGAGCGAGGCGAGCTCGATGACCGCCTTGACCTGGCCTTCGAACAGCACCGGCAGCACCACGAGGTTCTTCGGCGCGACGCGAAGCAGCGCCGAATTGATCGGCACCACGTCGGGCGGAATGTCCGCAATTACGCGCGGGCGCCGGTCGAGCGCGCATTGGCCGATCAGGCCGTCGCCGAATGGCAGCACGCGCGGATACGGATAGACGCCGTCGCCGGCATAGGAGGCAAGCAGCAGGAGCCGCGGATTGTCTTCGTTCTCGACCTGATAGATCACGCCGGTATGCGCGTTCACCAGCGGCGACAATTCGGTCAACAGCAGGCGACCGACGGTGGTGAGGTCGCGCTGGCCCTGAAGCATGTTGGTGAATTTCGCCAGATTGGTCTTCAGCCAGTCCTGCTCGGTGTTCACGTCCGTCGTGAGACGGAGGTTGGTGATCATCGTGTTGATGTTGTCTTTCAGCTCCGCGACCTCGCCGCGGGCGTCGACCTGGATCGACCGCGTCAGGTCGCCCTTGGTCACGGCGGTCGCCACTTCCGCGATCGCGCGCACCTGCGAGGTGAGGTTGGCCGCCAGCAAATTGACGTTGCCGGTGAGATCCTTCCAGGTGCCGGCGGCGCCGGGCACGTCGGCCTGACCGCCCAGCCGGCCCTCGACACCGACCTCGCGCGCCACCGACGTCACCTGGTCGGCGAAGGTCGCGAGCGTCTCGGTCATGTTGTTGATGGTGTCGGCGAGTGCGGCGACCTCGCCTTTCGATTTCACGGTGAGGTTCTGCTTGAGGTCGCCGTTGGCGACCGCGGTCACCACCTTGACGATACCGCGGACCTGCTCGGTCAGGTTCGCCGCCATGAAGTTGACGGTGTCGGTGAGATCCTTCCAGGTGCCGGCGACGCCGGGCACCTGGGCCTGGCCGCCGAGTTCGCCTTCGGTGCCGACCTCGCGCGCAACGCGCGTGACTTCGCCGGCGAACGCATTCAGCTGGTCCACCATGGTGTTGATGGTGTTTTTGAGCTCGAGGATTTCGCCCTTCACGTCGACGGTGATCTTGCGCGACAGGTCGCCGCGCGCCACCGCGGTGGTGACTTCGGCGATGTTGCGGACCTGGGTGGTGAGGTTCGCGGCCAGCAGGTTGACGTTGTCGGTGAGGTCCTTCCAGGTGCCGCCGACGCCGGGCACGACGGCCTGGCCGCCGAGCCGCCCCTCGGTGCCGACCTCACGTGCGACGCGCGTCACTTCCGCGGCGAAGGAGCGAAGCTGCTCGACCATGGTGTTCAAGGTGTCCTTGAGCAGCAGAATTTCGCCGCGCACGTCCACCGTGATCTTCTTCGACAGGTCGCCGCCGGCGATCGCGGTCGCGACCTCGGCGATGTTGCGGACCTGCGCCGTCAGGTTCGAGGCCATGAAGTTGACGTTGTCGGTGAGATCCTTCCAGGTGCCGGCAACGCCGGGGACTTCGGCCTGGCCGCCGAGCTTGCCTTCGGTGCCGACCTCGCGCGCGACGCGCGTCACTTCACCGGCGAAGCCGTTGAGCTGGTCCACCATGGTGTTGATGGTGTTCTTCAGCTCCAAAATCTCACCACGGACGTCGACGGTGATCTTGCGCGAGAGGTCGCCGCGCGCCACGGCAGTGGTGACTTCGGCGATGTTGCGGACCTGGGCAGTGAGGTTGCCCGCCATCGAGTTGACGCTGTCGGTGAGGTCTTTCCAGGTGCCGGCGACGCCGGGCACGTTGGCCTGACCGCCGAGCCGGCCTTCGGTGCCGACCTCGCGCGCGACGCGCGTCACTTCACCGGCGAAGCGGTTGAGCTGGTCGACCATCGTGTTCAGCGTGTCCTTGAGCTGAAGGATCTCGCCGCGCACGTCCACGGTGATCTTGCGCGACAAGTCGCCGCCGGCGATCGCAGTCGCGACTTCGGCGATGTTGCGGACCTGGGCGGTGAGGTTGCCCGCCATCGAGTTGACGCTGTCGGTGAGGTCCTTCCAGGTGCCGGCGACGCCGGGCACTTCGGCCTGACCGCCGAGTTTGCCTTCGGTGCCAACTTCGCGCGCGACGCGCGTGACCTCGCCGGCGAAGGCGTTGAGCTGGTCCACCATGGTGTTGAGCGTTTCCTTCAGCTGAAGGATTTCGCCTGACACGTTGACGGTGATCTTCTTCGACAAATCGCCCTTGGCGACCGCGGTCGCGACTTCGGCGATGTTGCGGACCTGGCCGGTCAGGTTCGAGGCCATCGAGTTGACGCTGTCGGTGAGATCCTTCCAGGTACCGGCGACGCCGCGCACCTGGGCCTGGCCGCCGAGCTTGCCTTCGGTGCCGACCTCGCGGGCCACGCGCGTGACTTCACCGGCGAAGGCATTGAGCTGGTCCACCATGGTGTTGATGGTGTCTTTCAGCTCCAGGATTTCGCCGCGGACATCGACCGTGATCTTTTTCGACAGATCGCCGCCCGCGACCGCGGTCGTCACCTCGGCGATGTTACGGACCTGCGCGGTGAGGTTCGAGGCCATCGAGTTGACGCTCTCGGTCAAGTCCTTCCAGGTGCCGGCGACGCCGAGCACGTTGGCTTGGCCGCCGAGCCGGCCCTCGGTGCCGACCTCGCGCGCGACGCGCGTGACTTCGCCGGCGAAGGCGTTGAGCTGGTCGACCATGGTGTTGAGCGTTTCCTTCAATTGAAGGATTTCGCCCGAGACGTTCACCGTGATCTTCTTCGACAGGTCGCCGCTCGCAATGGCGGTGGCGACATCGGCGATGTTGCGGACCTGCGCGGTGAGGTTCGACGCCATGAAATTGACGTTGTCGGTGAGGTCCTTCCAGGTACCGGCGACGCCCGGCACCTGGGCCTGGCCGCCGAGCTTGCCTTCGGTGCCGACCTCGCGCGCCACGCGCGTCACTTCCGAGGCGAACGAGTTGAGCTGGTCCACCATGGTGTTGATGGTGTCCTTCAGCTCCAGGATCTCGCCGCGCACGTCGACCGTGATCTTGCGCGACAGGTCGCCGCGCGCCACGGCGGTGGTGACGTTGGCGATGTTGCGCACCTGTGCGGTGAGGTTGCCGCACATCGCATTGACGCTATCGGTGAGATCCTTCCAGGTGCCGGCGACGCCTGGCACGATGGCCTGGCCGCCAAGCTTGCCGTCGGTGCCGACCTCGCGCGCCACGCGCGTCACTTCCGAGGCAAAGGAACGGAGCTGGTCCACCATCGTGTTGATGGCTTCCTTGAGCTGAAGGATCTCGCCGCGGACGTCGACCGTGATCTTCTTCGAGAGGTCGCCGTTCGCAACTGCGATCGTCACCTCGGCGATGTTGCGAACCTGATTGGTCAGGTTGTTCGCCATCGAGTTGACGCTCTCGGTCAGATCCTTCCAGACGCCGGTCACCTCAGGCACCTGGGCCTGGCCGCCGAGCTTGCCTTCGGTGCCGACCTCGCGCGCCACGCGCGTCACCTCGGAGGTGAACACGCCGAGCTGCTTGATCATGGTGTTGACGATAGTCGCCGACTGCAGGAATTCGCCGCGCAGGGGACGCCCATCGACGTCGAGCTTGACGGTCTGGAGCAGGTCGCCCTGCGCCACGGCCGCGACCGCGCGCGTCACCTCGCGCGTCGGCCACAGCAAATCGTCGATCAGCGTGTTGACCGAGCCTTCCATGTCGGCCCAGGAGCCGGAGGCCAGCCCAAACTTCACGCGCTGTCGCGTCTTGCCCTCGCGGCCCACGACCTGGCCGACCAGCTCGAGCTGCTGCGCCATGCGCTGATTGGCGGCGATGATGTCATTGAAAGTGTCGGCGAGCTTGCCGTCGATGCCGAGATAGTCGCCGCTCATGCGCACGGAGAAATCGCCGTTGCGCATGGCCTGCAGGGCGAGCAGCAATTCTGCCCGGGAATCGGGCTCCGACATGCCGTTGGTTTTTGGCTTTGGAACGCGACGACCGGAACGTGATGCAGATCCGGGATCGAGGTCGCTCATACTGATTCCCCCGCAGGCGTCAGCCGATTCCCAGGCAAGACGCGGATTATCAAAATAGAGCGTCAGCCAAATTCGAAATCAAGCGCCAACGTCACGGCGCCAGGAAGTGGAACCTGCTTTGCTCAGCCCGATTAACCTAAGTGCGACCCTCGGAATGGTTCCATCCAGTTCCAGTATTTCCGGGCCGGCCGTTTGTTTTCAGCGACTTGGTTATCTGCCTTCCGGAACGGAGCGCCGGGCGTGCCGTTAGCCCGCAGATGGAGGGAGAGCGCACATGAAAGCAGGATTTGCCGTCATCGGGACCGTGATGTTGTTGGCCGGATCGGCGTTCGCGCAGGGCGGGGCCCCCAGCGGCCGTGGGGCCGTCACCGGCGATCCCGCCGCAAGCTCCGCCACCCCACGTGCGGACACACCAACCACGGGTACGTCAACCCGGTCTAATCCCAGCGGTAGCGGCACGTCGAGTTCGGGCGGCAAGGATGACAATGGGGATGCCGGCCGCGACAGGATGCCGGAGAGCAACCGCACCGTGCGGCCGGAGAGCCAGCAAAGTCATCCCAGCGACAAGTGAACGGTCTACTTGTCTGCCATGGTGCGCTCGGCGTCCTTGACCTGCGAGCGCAACATCGGGAGTTGCTCGCGCGCGAACGCTGCAAGCGCGGCATTGTCGGGCGCCTTGAGATAGCGTTCGAGCAGGTCGATTACCGACTCATACTCGGGAATCTGTGCTGCATAGAAGCTTCTGACAAAACTCGGTCCGTCCGAAGTTTCGGGCTCGACCAGGCTCGCGCTCGCCGGCGTCGTCTTGGTGACGCGCGGTTCGGTGCCGATCGCTTCCTGAATTGGCTTCAGGGCCTTGTCGCGCCTGGCCGCTTCTTCGGCACGCAGGGCGGCGAGGTTCTTGACCTCGGCATTGCCCTTGAGGTCGGTGCTCTCCAGCAGACCCTGCTGGAAGCGGCTGAAAGTGTAGAGATCACTGATGGTCTCGGTTGCGGTCGGCGTGCGGCCGCCCGGCCTTCGCTCCCCGGTGCTGTCGGCAAGCGCTGCCGTGCTGACGAATGCCAAAACGATCGCGAGAAGAATCCGCATGGGATATCCAAGGCGGACGGCGGTCGAAAGTTCCGCAGATGTTACGATCCGGTAAGGGCGGTTGCGACGCGACGGTTCCGTCCCCAATTCATACTGATGAAACAGTCCGAGATCTTCAGGAATAACGCCGACAACTGCCTCCAGCTCGCCGAGAGGGCCGAAGGGCAGCCGGCACACAATCGTTTTCTGCGCATGGCGAATGCGTGGACGGCACTTGCCGACGAGCAGGATTGGCTCGACGGCGAGGTGCCGCCCGTTCCGGCCCGCAGGCTTCAAAAGCAGGACGCGTAGCGCTGTCGTTTTCGTGGATCTGCGTGTGAGACTGCTCACGGACAGCAAGCAGGGTCATTCGTAACAGTCGATCGCGTTGATTTCCTATTCCAGGAGGTTTTTGCAATGGCTCCACGTCTGGCTCTTCTTTCGCTCATCCTCGCCTTTGGCGTGTCGGTCGCGTTCGCCACCGTGACGACGGTGCGGCAGGTGCATCACGAAAATGCATCGGCCCCGGTGCACTCGACGCATAGTTAGCAGTCTGATCTCGCGGGTCGGAACCTTCGACGCTCCGGCGCGTAAGCGCTTCGAGACAGCAAAGAGGCGAGAGCTATCATGGCCCATTCCGACCAAGGCATCATCAGAGATCAACGCGGTGAACAGCAGCCGCGGGACAAGCAGCGTGCGCAGACCGTGCACAAGTCGGAGCCAAAGGGCTCGCCCTCTCGTGAGGCCACGCGCGATCCCAAACTGAACGACAACAGCAAGACGCCCGGCTCCGGCATGGCGCCGGATGATTCCGGCGACGCCCCGAGCGGCTAATTCCATCAGGAACGAATTCGCACGCAAAGAGTCGAGGGATTGCTTCCGGCTGTCATGCCCCCGGTGATCCGGAAGCAATCTCCAAGGACGGCCCTGGCACCCCGTGCCGGGGCCGTTTGCTTGAGCATCAGGCTGGACTAATCCTCGGCGTCGCGCTGCGGATGCGGTTGCGTATGGCCGTCCGGGCCGCGCCCGAAAACCCCGAACCTGCTCGATTTGACATTAGGCCCTGCATCGACAGCGGCGGTGGCCAGGCCGAGCTTGAGGAGCTCGCGCACAGCCGCGGCTCGCGTCGGCATGCGATGTTTGAACCGGAAGTCGTCGACCGCGGCCAGTTCTTCCGGTGACAGCATGACCTGGAGCCGCTCGGCGCGAAGGTCGTTCATGATCAATCACCCAAAATGAGCAAGTTGAGCAGTTTACTCAACGAACTCATTCCACCGCGGTTCCACAAGATGCGGCTATGGCGCCAAGTTAGCCAAAAAATACAACAAAATCAATATGTTATATGATGCAAGGGCCCTTTGGCAGGTGTATGCTCCCGGCAAATGGGAGAGACCTCATGACGAGCGAAGTCACATTGCCCCGCAAACATGTCGACGAGAGCGCGGCACCCAAGCCGGTGCGCCCCAGCCACCAGAAGGTCATCGAGCAGGTCGAGCGCTGGGCCAACAGTCCGGGCCTTCAACCGCCGAGATTGCAGCCGTCAACGCATGCCAAAGCGGGCTAGCGCTTCGCAAGGGGAGAGCCCTTTGACGATGGCGAATGGGCTGATCGGTGCGATTTGCGGGAGACGATGCGAAGCTTGCGCCTGAGCCACCAGGCCCAGACCGAAACGATGGTCCAGACTATCAACGCGGCAGCGAAAGCGCCCGGAGCGCTCGCGGCCACGGTGAAATGAAAGACGGCGGCGAATGCCAGGAGACCGATGCTTCCCCAGGCGGCGCCAGCCGCGTCGAGCGCGGCGGCCTCTTGCCCGCGGCGCGTGCCGCTGAGGCCGGCCTTCTCCTTGGTGCGGCGTTCATGGCTTTCGACCAGCGTGGCGCTCGCGCAGAAGATGGCGGGAAGCGCAAGGAAAAGTCCGCCGACGGACACACCGAAGCGCGCTCCCAGAACCCCCGTGAGCACGGTCGCCAGGCCACCGAGCAGGAAACGAATGCCGTATTCGTACCAGCGTGTCTGCTTGAGCGCGGAGAGCGACAGCTTGACCGGCATCAGGCCGTACCTCCGAAGCCGGCGAGCAGGCCGAAGGCGACCGCAAGCCACACGATAACAGCGAGGACGGTCGCGGGCAGCGCGGACACACGGTATCTGATCAGCAGATGGCAGACGACGACGCTGTAGCAGCCGAGCGCGACCGCGCCATAGATCATCGTCCAGCTTTCGGCCGCAGCATATTGCGGGCCGTGCTGGACGACGGCGATGCCGAGCGTCGCCAGTGCGACCGACGGTGCCGCGCCGAGTAACCCCGCAAAGCTTTTGGGTTTGAGCATATCGCCCAAGATCGCAAAGGCGGAGACGATGATGCCACCGGCGATGAAGCGCACGAGATATTCGGTCACGGCTTTTCCCGCCGATTGACTTGCTTGCGGAACGATTGCGTCAGTGTCCATGGCCGCAAGAGTCTCTCTACGGCCGCGCCAAGCGCAAAGCCTGCGACCACGTCGCTTGCCCAGTGCGCGAGCACTGCGATCCGTGTCAGTGACAGCGCGATCGCAACCGTGCGCAGCAATCGGCGCGGCGTCTTCGGCAGCAAGCCCGCCGCCGAGGCAAGAGCGCCCATATGGACCGCGTGACCGGACGGGAACGCGTCGCGCGCTCGTCCTGAGACGGGTACTCCATGCCCGTGCCCGCGTATGGTCAGCCGGTCTGGCCTGGTCTGATCGAACACGGATTTCAGGATATGCGGCAGGGCGGCCGTCGCGAGCGACACGGCCAGGACGTGGTTTGCCACGGGCCGCTGTTGCGGCTGCCGAATATGAGTATAGAGCCACCCTATTGCGGCCAGTGCGAGCAGCACGTGCTCGTCAGCGGCCCAGGTCAATGTCTGCGCCGTGTGCTCGACGCCTGAATTGGTGTGATCAGCGATCGTATCCGCGATCGCGGTATCGATCCGGCTGGGTTTGACCTCTACCAATGCCATCGGTCTGCAAGCGTGATGTCCTTTGTGACAGTTTTGTAAAGCCCGAAGACAAAGAAGGTTCCTGGACCCTACCTTGCGGCATCAGCCTGGGGCCGGGCCAAAGCGCCGTTTACGGCTGTCCCGATCCACCAGCGGACCCATACACCTGGCCGGTCGCATAGCTCGCGTCGGCTGCGGCAAGCTGCACGTAAATGGAGGCCAGTTCGGCGGGCTGGCCGGGACGGCCGAGCGGCGTCATGCCGCCGAATTTTTCGAGCTTCTCCATCGTGGCGCCGCCGGAGACCTGCAGGGGGGTCCAGATCGGGCCCGGTGCGACGCCATTGACCCGGATGCCCTTCGAGGCGAGCTGCTTCGCCAGCGACTTCACGTAATTCATCGTCGCCGCCTTCGTTTGCGCGTAGTCATAGAGATCGGGCGAGGGATCGTAAGCCTGCTCCGATGTCGTGCCAATGATGCACGAGCCGGGCTTTAAATGCGGCAGCGCCGCCTTGATGATCCAGAACGGCGCGTAGATGTTGGTCTTCATGGTCGCGTCGAAGTCTTCCGAGGAGACGTCGAGAATGGACGCACGTGTCTGCTGCCGCGCCGCGTTGCAGACGACGATGTCGAGTCCGCCGAGATCTTGGACGGCCTGCTCGACCAGCTTCTTGCAGAAAGCCTCATCCTTAAGGTCGCCGGGAATCGCGAGACCGATACGCCCTTCCTTCTTGATCAGCGCGATGACGTCCTGCGCATCCGGTTCTTCCGCCGGTAGATAGTTGATGGCGACGTCGGCGCCTTCGCGTGCATAGGCTATCGCAGCGGCGCGGCCCATACCGGAATCGCCGCCGGTGATCAGCGCTTTGCGGCCGGCGAGCCGGCCGGAGCCCTTGTAGCTGGTCTCGCCGTGATCCGGGGGCGGCTCCATCTTGCCGGCGAGGCCAGGCCAGGGCTGCGATTGCTTCTTGAACGGCGGCTTTGGAAAGCGGGTGACGGGATCGACCAGGTTCTGCTCGGCCATTTTCTGCTCGGCCATGGACGTGTCTCCTTTCGCTGTCGAAGAGGCCAGCGAAGCAGCAGCGATGGTTGCGCTCGCCGCTTGGACGACGTGCCGGCGGGATACTGAAGCCTTGTCGTGATGTGTCATGACGATCTCCGCGATCTCGCGATCTCAATGCGCGGAGAGAGGCATCGTTGCAAAACGAGAGGACGCCGACCCGCAAGCCGGCGTCCTCGGAAGATGTTTACTTGGTCTGGCCGACGCTTGGCGCCTTGCCGAGCTCCTTGGCCATGTCGAGATGGTGCTTGAGCGCCGGCAGCGTCTTGCCGGCCCAATCCTTCAGGTCGGAATTGTCGCCGCCCTTGGCGTAACGCTCGAACAGCGAGACCGCGTCCTCGTGGGCGCTGACCTGGTACGAATTGTAATCCGAGCTGAAGTCCCTGCCATTCGCGCTCTTGAGCTTGTCGAGCTTGCTCTGATGCGAGCTGTCGAGCGCTGTCGGAAGGGTCGCCTGCACCTTGCCGCCGGTGACGAGGCCCTTCAGTTCGCTGCTGGTCTTGGTGTGGTCGGTCACCATCTGCTGCGCAAAGGTCTTCTCCTGTGCGTTGCCCTTCTGCTCGGCAAGTTTGCTCGATTCGATCTCGAACATGTCGCTGATGGCGACTTCCTTGACGAAGTCGGCGGTGGCAGGCGCGACGCCGAGCGCCGAGTTGACGCCGGTTTTCTCGCCCAGCGACTGGGCGAGCGCGGGGCCTGCGAGCAGCACGCAAGCAGCTGCGATAATCATTCGTTTCATGGTCCGATCCCTCCGAATGGGCGCGCAGCCTCTCGCCGCGCGGCATTGCGCCCACCAACACGCTGCAGCGGCCGGAGTTCCTAACGGCTAATCCGTCGGTCTCCGCCCGCTGCGTGGGTTGATGGGATCCGTCGGCTTGCGCCGAAGCCGTTCGGGCAGGAACGGCTCGGTCGGCGTGGCAGTGGCCTCGGCACGCACGTCTGCATGGCGTTGTGCCCGTTCATGCGGCGTCCGGTTGTCGTTGATCTGCCGCTTCACGTCGAGGCCATCCACGGGATCGTTGACGCCGTGCTGGATATCGCGGAAATCGCTCATGCTTCACCTCATTCACTTCCAGGCAGGATTTTTTCCAACACCTGCCGCGCCGCGCCCTTGATCACTCCGCTCTCGTTGGGATCGCCCTTCATCAGCGCAAGAGAGAAGTTCTTGGCCTGCTGCAAGGTGATGTGCGGCGGCAGCGGCGGCACTTCGGGGTCGGTCTTCACCTCCAGCACCACCGGCATCTGGCTCGCGAGCGCCTGGTCCCAAGCCGAGCCTAGTAGCTGCGGGCTGTCGACATAGATGCCGGAGAGGCCGATCAGCTCGGCAAAGCGCGAATAGGACACGTTCGGGATGCGCTGCGATGCCTCGAATTTCGGATCGCCGTTGATGACGCGCTGCTCCCAGGTCACCTGGTTGAGGTCTTCGTTGTTGAAGACGCAGACGATGAAGCGCGGATCCTTCCACTCGCGCCAATACTTCGCGGCGGTGATCAGTTCGGCCATGTTGTTCATTTGCATCGCGCCGTCGCCGACAAGGGCAATCACCGGGCGGTCGGAATGCGCGTATTTCGCGGCGAGCGCATAGGGCACCGCGGCACCCATCGAGGCGAGGCCGCCTGAGAGCGAGGCCGTCATGCCGCGGCGCATCTTCAGGTCGCGCGCGAACCAGTTGGCGCAGGAGCCGGAATCGCTGGTGACGATGGCGCGGTCGGGCAGGCGCGGAGACAGCTCCCAGGCGACGAGTTGCGGATTGACCGGTGCCGCGGGCTGATGGGCCCGATCATCCAGCGTCTTCCACCATTTCGCGACGTCGTCTTCGATGCCCTGGCGCCAGGCGCCATCGCTCTTGGGTTTCAGTCGCGGCAGCAGGGCGCGCAGCGTCTCGGCGGCGTCGCCGACCAGGCCGACCTCCATGGGAAAGCGGATCGACATCATGCTGGCGTCGTTGTCGATCTGCACGCCGCACGCCGCGCCTTCCTTCGGCAGGAATTCGGCATAGGGGAACCCCGAGCCGACCATCAGCAGCGTGTCGCATTCCATCATCATGTTGTAGCTGGGTTCGGTGCCGAGCAGGCCGATCGAGCCGGTGACCCACGGCAGATCGTCGGGGAGCGCTGCCTTGCCGAGCAGCGCCTTGGCGCAGCCGGCGGACAAGCGGTCGGCGACCGCGATCACCTCTTCGGTGGCGTGGAGCGCGCCGGCGCCGATGAGCATCGCGACCTTCTTGCCGGCGTTGAGCACCTCGGCGGCACGGTCGAGGTCAGCGTCACGAGGCTTGATGCCTGGCGCGCTATAGCCGACGCCAGAGTGCAGGGTGCCGTGAGCGCGCGGCGGATCCTCGTAGGGCTCCTCCTGGATATCGTTGGGCAGGATGATCACCGTTGGCGTGCGCCGGGCCAACGCGATTCGGATCGACCGATCGATCAGATGCCGGATTTGCGCCGGCGAGGAGGCCTGCATGACGTAGGCGCCAGCCACATCCTTGAACATCGAGACGAGATCGAGTTCCTGCTGATAGTGTCCGCCCAGCGCATTGCGTGCCTGCTGACCGACGATCGCGAGCACGGGCTGGTGATCCAGCAGGGCATCGTAGAGCCCGGTGATCAGATGCGAGGCGCCGGGGCCCGAAGTGGCGATACACACCCCCAGTTGGCCAGAGAACTTCGCATAGGCGCTCGCCATGAAAGCGGCCATCTCCTCATGCCGCGCCTGGACAAAGCCGATCTTGCCCTCAGCACGCTGAAGCGCACCGAATACGCCGTTGATGCCATCGCCGGGATAGCCAAAGAGGTGGCGCACGCCCCATTGATGCAGACGTTGAACGATGAAGTCTGAGACGGTCTGGGACATCGAGGGCGCCCTTCGTTTTCCGGTATTTGGTTTCCGGGATTTGAAGCTGAGAGAACCGCCCGTTTCCGGCGATGTTCCTCAAGTCTGACGGAACATGCCGGAACGATCGCGCACCTCTTTGGGTTGTCTCCAGACTGGCTGAGTGGAGAATTGAGATGTTGAATCAGGGTGAACTGGACCAAAACGAGATGGGTCGGTTGATCGGCAGCGACAAGGTCGAGGGAACATCGGTCTACGGCGCCGATCGCAACAAAATCGGCTCGATCGAACGCGTGATGATCGACAAGATCAGCGGCAAGGTGTCCTACGCCGTGCTCGGCTTCGGCGGATTTCTGGGCCTCGGCAACGACCATTATCCGCTGCCCTGGCAGTCGCTGAAATACGACACGGAGCTCGGCGGTTACGTCACGGGCATCACCACCAAGGAACTGGAAGGCGCGCCGAAATATGGCGAGCGGAGTGATTGGAACTGGGGGGATGACGCCGCGGTTCGCGGCATCAACTCCTATTATGGCGTCCCCTTCGCGTAAGCGTTTCCACCGAAAGGAAGCTCGATGAGCAAGGAACGGCCTAACGACGATCCCCGGCAGCAGAGCGACTGGGGTTCGCACAAGCAGACGGACAAGCCCTGGAAAGGCACTCCGGAAAAAGAGCAGGGATCGGACGAGGTGAAGCCCGATCTCGAGAAATGGCACGCGACGAAGACACACTGAGACAAGGTGCCGTTCCCATGAGTCATCGAGGCGAGTGCGGCATCCAGTGTGCCGCGCTCGCTTTTGGGCAGGGCGTTCACGAACGCGATGGTGCTCGCAACAAGGGGAACCATGATCAGGAGTTGCGGTTGGGCGTCGCGTGAGCCGGCTTTGGCGGCTCTGCCGCCAGTTTAATCCCGAGAAAGGTGTTTACCGTGGATGCTCAGACACGGGAGCGTGGACCGTCCGCGGAGCAGCCGCAGAGGGCGAAGGAAGCTCCGAAGACATCTCCTGATCAGGCCCACGACGCCAAGGATTCGAAGCCGGCGAAGGCGCCGTCGCTGCAAGATCGGCTTCGCGAGCATTGGCTGGTGGCAAGCGTTGGCGCCATCGTCTTGCTCGCAGCTCTGATCGGCGGATTGCTCTATTGGCTCCAGATAAGCCACTATGAATCCACCGACGATGCCTTCGTCGCCGCGCGCAGCTTTTCCGTGGCCTCCAAGGTCGGCGGCTACGTGACCGACATCCCGGTGACGGACAACCAGCATGTCAACGCCGGGGACCTTCTCGCCAAGATCGACGAGCGCGACTATCGGATCGCCATCGATCAGGCCAATGCGCAAGTCGCGGTCGCCAAGGCGAACATCG
Organism: Bradyrhizobium sp. WSM1253; assembly: GCF_000244935.1. Taxonomy (NCBI): domain Bacteria; kingdom Pseudomonadati; phylum Pseudomonadota; class Alphaproteobacteria; order Hyphomicrobiales; family Nitrobacteraceae; genus Bradyrhizobium; species Bradyrhizobium sp. WSM1253. The sequence continues at coordinate 2,432,312 of NZ_JH600073.1, read as the reverse complement.
CCAATGTCCAGGCGCAGATCGTTTCGCAGCAGGAGCAGATCAAGCAGGCGGAGGCGCAGCTCGAACAGGCCCAGGCCCAGCTTCAGTTCTCGCAGGAAGAATTCGCGCGCGCCCAGGATCTGGTCGAGAAGGGCGCCGGCACCGTGCAGCGCCAGCAGCAGACCCGCTCCGATCTTCAGGCGCAGCAGGCCAACACCGAGCGCGCGAAGACCGCGGTGACGGCCGCGCAAGTCGGCATCAAGACGCTGCAAGCGCAGCTTGAGGGCGCCCGGGCGCAGCTCGAGCAGTCGCAGGCGCAGGTCGATCAGGCCAAGCTGAACCTGCAATATACCAGCGTCGTTGCGGCGCAGTCCGGCCGCGTCGTCAAGCTCAGCGGCGCCAAGGGCACTTTCGTCACAGCGGGACAGAGCCTGATGATGTTCGTGCCTGACGAGGTCTGGATCGTCGCCAACTACAAGGAGACGCAGCTCAACGACATGCGGCCGGGCCAGCCGGTCGAGATCCGCATCGACGCCTATCCCGGGCGCAAGCTGACCGGCCATGTCGAGTCGGTGCAGCCGGGCTCCGGCACTGCGTTCAGCCTGTTGCCCGCGGAGAACGCCACCGGAAATTACGTCAAGGTGGTGCAGCGCGTGCCTGTGAAGATCGTGGTCGACAGCTGGCCGGCCGATTTGCCCGTCGGTCCCGGCATGTCGGTCGTGCCCTGGACCAGGGTGCGATGACCGACACGGCGCAAGGCGGCGCGTCCGCGGGCGGCTGGTCGCCGGAGCGCTCGGCGGCCGGCGGTCATAATCCTTATCTCATTGCGTTCGTCGTCTCGATCGCGACCTTCATGGAGGTGCTCGACACCACCATTGCCAATGTCGCCTTGCGCCACATCGCCGGTGGGCTTGCCGTCGGCATCGACGAGAGCACCTACGTCATCACCAGCTATCTCGTCGCCAACGCCATCGTGCTGTCGATCTCGGGCTGGCTGTCGACCGTGATCGGCCGCAAGCGCTTCTACATGATCTGCGTTGCGGTTTTCACAATCTCCTCGCTCTTGTGCGGCTTTGCCTGGAATTTGCAGGCGCTGGTGCTGTTTCGAATCCTTCAGGGCCTTGGCGGCGGCGGCATGGCGACCAGCGAGCAGGCGATCCTCGCCGACTCCTTCCCGCCGCACAAGCGCGGCCAGGCTTTCGCAATCTATGGCGTCGCCGTCGTGGTCGCGCCCGTGGTCGGTCCGACGCTCGGCGGCTGGATCACCGACACCTACACCTGGCACTGGGTGTTCCTGATCAACGTCCCCATGGGATTGCTGTCGCTGTTCCTGGTCGGCACGCTAGTCAAGGAGCCCTCGGGGGCGGAGGAGGAGAGGGAGAAGCTGCTGAGCAAGGGCCTGCGCGTCGACTATGTCGGCTTCCTGCTGGTCGCGATCGGGCTCGGCTCGCTCGAATACGTGCTCGACGAGGGTCAGCGCAACGACTGGTTCGGCTCGAACATGATCGTGTTCTTCGCGGTACTTTCGGCCATGTCACTGCTTGCGCTGATCCCCTGGGAGCTGACGCGCGAGGATCCCATCATCGATCTCCGCCTGCTCGGCCGCCGCCAGTTCGCCGCCTGCTTCCTGGTCATGCTTGCGACCGGCGCGGTGCTGATCTCGACGACGCAGCTTTTGCCGCAACTGCTCCAGAGCGATTTGAACTACACCGCCATGCTGGCAGGCCTTGCGTTATCACCGGGCGGAATCGCGACCCTGGTGCTGATGCCGGTGGTGGGCCGTCTCGTCAGCAGCGTGCAGCCGAAATACCTCATCATGCTCGGCGCCACCATCGTCGCGTTCTCGATGTGGCATCTCACGGGCCTCACCGGCGACATCACCTACGGCTACGCCGCGATGTCGCGCATCTTCCTGGCGCTCGGTCTGCCTTTCCTGTTCCTGCCGGTCACGACCGCGTCCTATGACGGCGTGCCGCCGGACAAGACCAACCAGGCCTCGGCGCTGATCAACGTCGCCCGCAATATCGGCGGCTCCATGGGCGTTGCGCTGGCGCAGACAATCCTGGCGCAGCGCCAGCAATTCCATCAGGGCCGTCTGATCGAGCACGCCGCGCCGTCGGACCTCGGCTACCAGCAAGCTATCGAGACGATGACCCGCTTCTTCCAGGCTCAGGGCTCGAATGCGAGCGATGCGGCTGCGCAGGCGGTCGCCTGGGTCGGCCGCACCTTGCAGCAGCAGGTCGATTTGCTCGCTTATATCGACGTGTTCTGGACGCTCGCGGTCATCGCGGTGCTGATGATCCCGACCGCCGCGGTGCTGCGCCCGATCAAGCTGGGCGCCCCCGCGCGGGGGCATTGAGGCAACAGCCGCTCGGCTCGAAATGGAGAGAGAAAGGGTGACCGCGGCGCAAATGTCCGGCTAGACTGGTCCGAACGTCAAGCAAATGCCCGGGAGGTAATTTAAGTGAAGACCGCGATCACCGAACTGTTCGGCATCGAGCACCCCATCATCCAGGGCGGCATGCATTTCGTCGGCTTTGCCGAGCTGGCGGCTGCCGTCTCCAATGCCGGCGGGCTCGGCATCATCACCGGTCTCACGCAGAAGACGCCGGAGCTGCTGGCAAAGGAGATCGCACGCTGCCGCGATATGACCGACAAGCCGTTCGGCGTGAACCTCACTTTCCTGCCGACCTTCGCCGCGCCGCCTTATCCGGAATACATCGCGGCCATCGTCGAAGGCGGCATCAAGTCCGTGGAGACCGCCGGCCGCAGCCCGGAAGCCTACATGCCCGCGCTGAAGGCCGCCGGGATCAAGGTCATCCACAAATGCACGTCGGTGCGCCACTCGCTGAAGGCCGAGCGCATCGGATGCGACGCCGTCAGCGTCGACGGCTTTGAGTGCGGCGGCCATCCCGGCGAGGACGACATTCCCAACATGATCCTGTTGCCGCGCGCGGCGGAGGAATTGAAGATTCCGTTCGTCGCGTCCGGCGGCATGGCCGACGGCCGCAGCCTCGTCGCGGCGCTGTCGCTGGGGGCGGCCGGCATGAACATGGGCACGCGCTTCATCGCCACCAAGGAAGCGCCGGTGCATCAGAACGTCAAGAACGCGCTGGTCGCCGCGACCGAACGCGACACCCGCCTGATCATGCGGAGCCTGCGCAACACCGAGCGCGTGCTGAAGAACGCCAATGTCGACCGCCTGCTCGAGATCGAACGCGAGAAGGGCGACAAGCTGAAGATCGACGACATCCACGACCAGGTCGCGGGCGTTTATCCCAGGATCATGCTGGACGGGCAGATGGACGCGGGCGCGTGGAGCTGCGGCATGGTCGCAGGCCTCATCCACGACATCCCCACTTGCAAGGAACTCGTCGACAGGATCATGGCTGAGGCGGAAACCATCATCCGTACCCGTCTAATGGGGTTTCTTGAAGAGACGGGTGCACCGCGAAAGGTCGCCTGACACCGCCAAACTTCTTAACTACGGCGGCAGTTGACCGCTGGAATTGCGCGCGACGCCTCCTAAATAGAGGTAAATTACCTCTTAACAATCGATTTCAGGAGGCGTCCGTGATTATGAAGAGCGCTCCTTTTGCAATGGCCGTTGTCCTCGTGCTCGCATGGGCCGGCGTCGCGCGCGCTGACGACTACAAGCCCGACGAATATCTCGGCCTCGATCTTTCGAAGGCGGTGTTGTCGCCGAAGCGGCTGGGGCCCGAAACCCAGTTCGCGCCGGTCGCGCTGGAGGCGCGCGGCGGCAACGAGGCGCAGGCGCGCGCCGAACCGGTCGACGTGCCGAAGAAGGTCGCCGCCGAACGCGTGCGCGTGTCGGAGCCGAAGGTTGCGCACGCCAAGCCCGCGCACCCGCGCGGCGCGGCGCGCACCAAGCTCGCGCATCGTCACGGCAATCCGCTCGACGCGCAGGCGATGGACACCCGCATCCAGACCTGGCCGTGCCGCAGCGGCGGCATCTGCAACTGGAAGCATTAGGTCAATTCCGAGCGTCATCCGCACGTCGTAAAACCGTAGGCCCGCGGTCAAGAAACCGTAAGCCGGGGGTCAAACGACGCAGGCACCTTCCGTCGCTAGTCGACGAAGGTTTCCTGAATGGTAGCGCTCCGCGCCTCGCGCGCCTGGACCCGGCGGCAATTCCTGGTCCGTTCCACCTCGAGCCTCACCGTTGCCGCGCTCGCAACGCCACATCTCAGCCGCGCCGCTGATCGTCCGCAGCTCGCAGGCGGCATCCAGTCCGGCGACGTCTCGGATGGCTCCGCGGTGATCTGGGCGCGCGCCGACCGGCCGGCGCGGATGCGGGTGGACTATTCGACCGTGGAGAGCTTCAAGACGATCATTGCGTCGGCTTCGCGCGATGCGTCGCCCGATGCCGACTTCACCTCGAAAGTGCTGCTGAACGATCTGCCGCCCGGGCAGGACATCTTCTATCGTGTACGCTTCGACGACATCGCGACCGGCATCGCCGGCGAAAGCCGCGTCGGCCACTTCCGCACTGCGCCGGCTGCCGACCGGTCGATCTCGTTCCTGTGGTCCGGCGACACCGCGGGGCAGGGCTGGGGCATCGACACATCGCGCGGCGGCTATCGCAGCTATCGCACCATGCTCGACAATCGCCCGGACTTCTTCATCCACTCCGGCGATCACATCTACGCCGACTGCACGATCCCCTCCGAGCAGAAGCTGCCGAACGGCGAGATATGGCGCAACGTCGTGACCGAGGAGAAATCCGAGGTCGCGCACACGCTGGCGCAGTTCCGCGGCAATTACAAATACAACCATCTCGACGAGCACTTCCGCGCCTTCCATGCCGAAGTGCCGATGTTTGCACAATGGGATGACCACGAGGTCACCAACGATTGGTCGCCGACCGGTAGCTATGACGCCGCCGGCCATGAGGATGACGGCACCCCGCGCCTGGTCGCGCGCGCCCGCCGCGCCTTCTTCGACTTCATGCCGATCCGCGACATCGGCGCGCGAAAGGGGCGGGTCTATCGCAAGATCGCCTATGGTCCGCTGCTCGACGTCTTCATGATCGACATGCGCAGCTATCGCGACGAGAGCTGGAACAAGGGCGACGATCACCGCGGCTGGATCCTGGGCGCCGAACAGCTTGCCTGGCTGAAGCGTGAGCTCGCGGCCTCGCGCGCGACCTGGAAGGTGATCGCGGCCGATCTGCCGATCGGCCTGGTCAGTCTCGATGCGGTTGCACTGGGGAATGGACCGCCCGACCGGCGTGAGCACGAGATCGCCGATCTTCTCGCGTCCATCAAGCGCGCCGGAATTCGCAACATCGTCTGGCTCACCGCCGACATGCATTACACCGCCGCGCATTACTACGATCCGAACAGGGCGCAATTCCAGGAGTTCGAACCGTTCTGGGAGTTCGTCTCGGGACCCTTGCATGCCGGCACCTGGAGCCCGGGCGAGCTCGACGATACCTTTGGTCCGGCCGCGATGTATCAGAACGGGTGCAGCGAGGCGCAGGGCGAAAACCTCGCGTCCTGTTTCGGACTGCAGTTCTTCGGCAAGGTCGACATCGATGGCCGGACCGGCGTCATGACCGTAACGCTGAAGGACGTCGACAACCGCGACCTCTGGTCGGTCGATATCGTGCCGCAGCCGCAGGCGCGTCCAGCCGTGGTGGCGCAGCATTCGTAAGTCGCTAACCCGATCTTGATTGGCCGCCGTGCGCCTGCGGCGCTATGCTGTCCATTCCCGCCACCTCTTTTCCATCCCCGAAGAGTCTGCTCACGCAGCATCGCTGCTGGCCTCCGGCGGGCTGAACGATGTCAGGAGCCTTTTTCATGGACAATCTCAAGACACAGGGCATCAGCATGCCCAAGCTCGGCCTCGGGACCTTCCGCATGCAGGGCGATGCCTGCCGCGCGGCGGTCGAGAGCGCGCTGTCGATCGGCTATCGCCATATCGATACCGCCGAAATGTACGGCAACGAAGAATCGATCGGCGCGGCGCTCGCCGCGGCCCGGCTGCCGCGGGGCGAGCTGCACGTCACGACAAAAGTCTGGCACGAGAACCTCAGCCCCGACGCCATCCGCCGCGCCTTCGACACCAGCCTGAACAAGCTGCGGCTGGACCATGTCGATCTCTATCTCGTGCACTGGCCGTCCAAGGCGGCGGACTGGGGCGCGGTGTTCGAGACCTTGATGACGCTGAAGCAGGAGGGGCGCACGCGGGCGATCGGCGTCGCCAATTTCACCACGGCGCTGCTCAAGATCGCGGTCGAGGACATCAAGGCGCCGATCGCGTGCAATCAGATCGAATACCACGCCATGCTCGATCAATCGAAGGTGCTGGCCTATCTCAACACCAAGTCGATCCCGCTGGTCGCCTATTGCCCGCTGGCGCAGGGACGCGTCGCGTCAGATGAGGTGCTGGCCGAGATCGGCGCCAGGCACAATGCCACCGCTGCGCAGGTCGCGCTGAAATGGCTGCTCGACCAGGACGGTATCGCCGCGATACCGAAGGCGTCGCGGCGAGAGAGCCAGCAGGCCAATCTGGACGCGCTGAAGATCACGCTCGACGATGCCGACCGCAACAAGATCGCCGCGCTGCCGAAGGACAGACGCTGCGTCAATCCCGGTTTCGCACCGGCGTGGGACTGAGAGTCGTCGCTGAGCGCACCGTCTCTCTCCGCATGCACATTTGTCAGTTTGAATTCGCCGAGGAATACCCCTCATCCGGCGCTTCGCGCCACCTTCTCCCACAAGGGGAGAAGGAAGAAAGAACGAAGAAATGGCCCCGTGAGGGGCCATTTCCATATTGCGTTGCGCATTAGTCCCAATGGTGACGGTGGCCACGCTTGATCACGACGACGCGGTCGCGATTGTGCCAGCCGCGATGCCAACCGTGATCGCGATGCATGCCGTATTCGGCGCGGGCGCCATACATGCCGTGATGATGACCTCCGCGCTTGATCACCACCGTCTCCGCGCTGGCGAGCGTCGGCAGTGCAACCGCGAGCGCGCCGACAGCGGCAAGCACATAACCAAACTTCTTCATGATGTCCTCCTCCAATGGAATGCAAATCTAAACGGCGCATTCGCGGGAACGTTCCGGAGGAATCGCAGGAGAATTCTGAACGCCTGTTCAGGTGGGTTAATCGCAGCGCTGTTGTGCAGGCGTTGGCGCGCCGGTCGCGACGTATTTGCCGTCCCTGATCGTGTACTCGCCGCGCTCGCTGCGATTGTAGACCGCGCGCAAGCTGCCTTGCTTCGAAAGGAGCAGGCCAAACTCGCGCGTCTGCTGCAGCAAGGGGAAGTACACCATCACATTGAGCAGGCCGTCGGCGTTGACCATCGCCGATACCACTTCGTTTTCGTCTTTGGCCTCGCCGAAATTGCGCCGGTACATCACCCTTCCGTCCTTCCGGATCTCGTAAATCAAGAGCGCGCCCTTGTCGCGGTCGGGCCGGGCCGCGCAGTCGACCGCCCATGAGCCGAGCAGGCCCCATTGCTCGACGGTCGTCGCAAGCGATTCCCGGCCGCGGGCGTGAACGCAACCCACAGCACTGCTGCCGCAATCCAGCGGCTCAAACAACTCGTCATGTCCTGATGAGCCCCACCTCCGAATAATTCCGAAGTGTAGCATCCCGCGCGCGATCGTCCACGCTGACCGCCATTCGCGCGCGAATTTGATCCGCGTCAATGAGGCCGGCCGCTTCCGGAGTAGGATGGCGTTCCCGAAGGCGAAATTGGATAGACCGATGCTGAATCAAGTCAGGGATTTCGCAGGCGAGGTGCTGCCGGGGAGCTGTGCCGTGCCGCCTTATTCCGAGACCGCGTTTCTGGCCGAGCTGGGCGACCGCTTGAAGTCCTCACGCATGCGCTGCCTCCTATCGCGCCGGGAGCTGGCCCGCCGCTCCGGGATTTCCGAGCGCTACATCGCTCAGATCGAGGCCGGCAAGGGCAACGTCTCGATCGTGCTGCTGCTGCGGCTGGCCTCCGCGATCCACGGCAGCCAGCCCCAGATCGTCTGAAGGCTCAGGCCCGCTTCTCCACATTGGCGCTGCGGGCCGGCACGCCGAACTCCTTGCGGCAGATCTCGGCCAGCACGGCGACGCCCTCGCGGATCTGCTGATGCGAGGGGCTCGCAAAGCACAGCCGCAGTCGCGATCTGGAGTGGTTTTTGTCAGTCGACCATTCCGGCCCCGGATTGATCGATACGCCGGCGGCAAGCGCGGCCTGATACAGCTTCAGCGTATCGACCTGATCGGGCAGCTTCACCCAAAGGAAGATGCCGCCCTTCGGCTCCTCGAATTCGGCGGCCGTCCCGAACTGCTCGTTGACGGCCTCCATCAGCGTGTCGAGCTTGGTGCGCAGTGCCTTCGTCAGCGCCGGCACGTGGGTCGAGAAATGCGGCTTGCAATAGGCGGCGAGCACCATCTGCTCCAGTGCGCCGGAGCCGGCGTCCGTCTTCAGCGCCAGCATCCGCGACATCACATCCCAGGGCGCGACGATGAAGCCGACGCGCAGCGCGGGCGCGATCGACTTCGAGAACGAGCCGATATGGATCACGCCGCCGTTCCGGCTCATCGCATGGATCGCCGGCGGCCGCTGTCCTGACCAGACCAGATCGGCATAGCAATCGTCTTCGAAGATGGGCACGCCGTAGTCTGCCGACAGCCGCAACAGCTCCGTGCGGCGGCCCTCCGGCATGATGCTGCCGGTCGGGTTCTGCACGGTCGGAATGGTGTAGATGTACTTCGGCCGGATGCCGCGGCCCTTGAGGTCGGCAAGCATCGTGGCCAGCACGTCCATGCGCATGCCGTCCTTGTCGAGGGGGATGCCAACCACATTGACCCCGAGCCGCGCCAAACGGGTCAGCGAGCCCTGATAGCTATCCTGCTCGAAGATCACGGTATCGCCGCGCGTCAGCAGCGTGGCGTTGACGAGGTCGAGCGCCTGCAGCGAGCCGGAGACGATCAGGAGATCGTCGACCGTGCAGTTGATGCCGGCATCGCGCTTGAGTTTCGTCACCAGGAATTCGCGCAAGGGCAGATAGCCCTGGGGACCATGTGCCAGCCCGTAAGTGGCGAGCGAGCGGCCTTCGCGTTGCAGAGCCATGTTGGCCGCCTCGATCAGATGATCGAGCGGCAGCTGCTCGGCGTCGTTGTTGCCGCCGACAAAACTGTATTTGGCGAGACCCGTCCAGCGCGCAGAGGGGGCCGGCAGCCCTGCGGGAAACAGGGGCGCAAAATCGAAGCTGGACGTCATGGGAGCGTTCCTCATTCTATTCTTGTCAGGCTGCCGGCTTTGCGCAGGTCAGTCGTGCTTCTTGCTTATTTCTTGCCGACCGTCCGGGTCGGACGGCCCTGGCTGATGAAAGCGTAATGCGCATTGGCGACGCCGCCAACCATCAAGGCCTCGACGGCAGGCTCGGCGATCTCGCTTGTTGCGGCCCAATCGACGAGGAAATTGGCTCCCGTCCCGCCGCGTACGTCGTCGGTCGGAATGAAGATCGAGACGGTGGCGAGGGGCTTCAACGCGACGGGCGCCTTCAGATAGCTCTCGACCTGCCTGCCTGAGGTATCGAAATAGCCGATGCGTTTGACCACCAGTGCTTGCGTCTCGGAGGCGTTGTGCACGCTCAGGGTCACCGAGAAGTCGACGCGCAGCTTGCCCTGGCTCATCGCGACGCTGGAATAGGCGGGCACGTAGAATCCGCCGGAAACGGCGAGTTCTTCTTTTGGCAGTGCGGTGAGGGAATCGGCAAAGCTTTGTTCGATATTGACCTTGGATTGAGCGAATGCGGGCACTGAGGAGGCGAGGGGGCATAGCAGCATTGCAATGGCGAGCCCCATCCGCATGTGACGAATTGCTCGCTTGCCGCGCCGCACTCGATCACTAGGGTGCGGCAAAACGGACCAATCTGGCATGCACGAGCTCATTCGCGACATCACTCTCTGTATCCTGTTTGCCTGGATGCTGGGCCTGCTTGCCCACTTCTCCAGGCAACCGTTGATCCTGGCCTATCTTATCGCCGGCTTCTGCATAGGTCCATTTGGCGCCGGCTGGGTCAAGTCGCAGGAATCGATCAGCGTCATCTCCGAGCTCGGCCTGATCTTCATGCTGTTCATGATCGGCCTGGAGATCGACCTGAAGAAGATCGTGCGGGCGGGAAAGGTCATCCTGTTCGCGGCGGGCGGCCAGCTCCTCGGCGGCTGCCTGCTCGGGGTGCTGTTCTTCGCCGGCATCGGCCTGTCGCTCGGCGGCGGGCAGTTCGATGCTGTTTACCTCTGCGTCGCCTGCGCGCTGTCGAGCACCGTCATCATCGTCAAGGTGCTCTACGAGAAGCGCGAGCTCGACACGCTGCCGGGCCGCATCACCCTCGGCGTGCTGGTGCTCCAGGACATCTTCGCCATCCTGTTCCTGGCGGTGCAGCCGAGCCTTGCCAATCTGGAAATCAGCGTCATCCTGCTCTCGATCGGCCGCGTCGCGGTATTGGTCGCCGCCGCCCTGCTGGTGAGCCGCTACGTGCTGCCGCGTCTGTTTCACCAGATCGCCCGCCGCCCCGAGCTGATCCTGCTCGGCGCGCTCGCCTGGTGCTTCCTGGTCGCCGAGACAGCCGAGCGGCTGTCGCTGTCCCGCGAGATGGGCGCCCTGATCGCCGGCGTCTCGCTCTCGACCTTTCCCTACGCGCTCGACGTCACGGCTAAGGTCACGACGCTACGCGATTTCTTCATCACGCTGTTCTTCGTCGCGCTCGGCATGACCATTCCCGTGCCCGGGCTCTCCGTGATCGGGCTTGCCCTGATGATCGCGGCGTTCACGGTGGTGAGCCGCCTCGTCACCACTTTCGCCCCGCTCTATCTGATGAAGCAGGGCCTGCGCGCTAGCCTGTTGCCGGCCCTGAATCTCGCGCAGATCTCCGAGTTCTCGCTGGTGGTGATCCAGACCGGCGTCGCCGACCACCACATAGCAGCCCAGACGGCGAATGCGGCCTCCTTCGCCTTCGTGGTGCTGGCCGTGCTCTCGACCTTCGTGATGACCCGCAGCGACGAGATCACCCGCTGGGCGATCGGCCCCCTCAAGCGGATCGGCCTGCGCGATCTCGACCACGGCAACGGCCATGGCGAGGAAGGGCACGAAGGCCATGGCGAGGCGCGCCGCATCGTCATCCTCGGCTTTTTCCGTGCGGCGAGCGCGCTGCTGGCCGAGATCGAACGGCAGGCCCCGGTGCTGCTCGAGCAGATCACCGTGATCGACTTCAACCCCAATGTGTACCAGACGCTGCTTTCGCGCGGCCTGCACGTGATCTATGGCGATATCAGCAGCGCCGACACGCTGCTCCATGCCGGCGTCGGCAAGTCCGAGATGATCATCCTCAGCGTACCGGATGCGCTTCTGAAGGGTGCCAGCAACGAGAAGCTGGTCCGCCACGTTCGCACCCTCAACCCGACCGCCATGATCGTTGCCACGGCCGATCTGTTGTCGGATGTAGGCGAACTCTACGCGGCCGGCGCCAGCTATGTCACCGTGACCCGGCTCAGCGACGCCCACGAGTTGTTCACGGTGATCGAGGCGGCCCAAGCCGGCCTGTTGGCCGACAAGCGTGCCGAGCTCGATCAGCGGCTCGGCGAGCGGCGCGAGGTGCTGCCCTGACCGCGCCCGGCCGGCTTCTCACCGGGCTTGGGCCCGGTGCAAGCCGCCCGCCGGGCAGGGCTGCGGTCCGGCATATGTGGTTGCGCCGGGGACACTAGCGCCCCGGGCCAAGTCCGGCTAAGCCTCCGGGCCATAACCGATAGAGATTGGGAAATGCCGGATAACGTCCAGGAAGTCTTGCAGGCCTTTGCCCGGGGTGAGCTCGTGGTCGTCACCGACGACGATGACCGCGAGGGTGAGGGCGATCTGATCGTCGCCGCCTCGTTCTGCACCGCGGAGAAGATGGCGTTCATCATCCGCCACACCTCCGGCATCGTTTGCGCGCCGATCACCACCGAAGATGCGCGCCGCCTGCGGCTCGATCCGATGGTGGCCCACAACGATTCCGCGCACACCACCGCATTCACGGTTTCGATCGACTACAAGCCCGACGGCGGCACCGGCATCTCGGCCGAGGAGCGCGCCTCGTGCTGCCGCGCGCTGTCCAATCCCAACGCCGGCGCCAACGATTTCGCCCGTCCCGGCCATATCTTCCCGCTGATCGCCAAGGATGGCGGCGTGCTGCTGCGCTCCGGCCATACCGAGGCCGCGGTCGATCTGTGCAAGCTCTCCGGCCTGCCGCCGGTCGGCGTCATCAGCGAGTTGATGAACGACGACGGCAGCGTGATGAAGGGCGAGCAGGTCGCCCGCTTCGCCGCCCAGCACAAGCTCAAGCACGTCACCATCGCCGACATGATCGCCTACCGCCAGGTTCGCGAGAAGCTGATCGAGCGGGTCTCGACCTTCGTCACCGAGAGCCCGATCGGGCCGCTGCAGGGCTATGCCTACCGCTCGCCGTTCGATTCCATCGCCCACGTCGCCTTCGTCTACAACGGCGTCGGCGACGGCAAGAACGTCCTGACACGCTTCCACAAGCCGAACATCGTCAAGGACATCTTCACCGGCCACAAGCGCATGGCGGCGGTGCTCGAGCACTTCAAGAAATCCGGCCGTGGCGTTCTGGTCTATCTGCGCGACGGTGCGGCCGGTGTCCCCGTGGCGCCGCTGCCCGATGAGAGCGCGACCGAGGCCGACCGCAACCGCCAGTGGCGTGAAGTCGGCGTCGGTGCGCAGATCCTGCGCGATCTCGGCGTCACCTCGATCCGGCATCTCACCTCCTCGGTGCACGACTACAAGGGCCTTTCGGGCTTCGGCATCGAGATCGTCGCCAACGAGCAGCTCGAAAGCTAGCGCTGTCATCTCAGGGTGCGCGAAGCGCATCCCCCGAGGTGAGCCTCACTCGTCCCCGGGATTCACGCAGACCCGATCATCTGCAACGCAATTGCACTTGTTGCCGCGGCGCTTTACGTTGTCGGGCAAATTTTGACGGAACCAGACGAAAGGACGTTTCATGACCGCGCGCCCTCAGGCCAAGGACAAGCCGGCTTCGGCTTCTTTCCAATGGGACGATCCGTTCCTGCTCGACGAGCAGCTCACCGAAGACGAGCGCATGGTGCGCGACACCGCGCGCGCCTACGCCCAGGACAAGCTGCTGCCGCGCGTTGCCAAGGCCTATCTCGAAGAGAAGACAGATCGCGAGATCTTCAACGAGATGGGCGAGCTCGGCCTGATCGGCATCACGTTGCCGGAGGAATATGGCTGCGCCAATGCAGGCTATGTCGCCTATGGTCTGGTCGCGCGCGAGATCGAGCGGGTCGATTCCGGCTACCGCTCGATGAACTCGGTACAGTCCTCGCTGGTGATGTATCCGATCTACGCCTATGGCGACGAGAACCAGCGCAAGAAGTACCTGCCGAAGCTCGCCAGCGGCGAGTGGGTCGGCTGCTTCGGGCTGACCGAGCCTGATGCCGGCTCCGATCCGGCCGGCATGAAAACCCGCGCCGAGAAAGTTTCGGACGGCTATCGCCTGACCGGCAGCAAGATGTGGATCTCGAACGCGCCGATCGCCGACGTGTTCGTGGTCTGGGCCAAGTCGGCCGCGCACGACAACCAGATCCGCGGCTTCGTGCTGGAGAAGGGCATGAAGGGCCTGTCGGCCCCGAAGATCGGTGGCAAGCTCTCGCTTCGCGCCTCCATCACCGGCGAGGTCGTGATGGACGGCGTTGTGGTTCCGGAAGACGCGCTGCTGCCCAACGTCTCCGGCCTGAAGGGCCCGTTCGGCTGCCTCAACCGCGCCCGCTACGGCATTTCCTGGGGTGTGCTCGGCGCGGCCGAGGACTGCATGCACCGCGCCCGCCAGTACACGCTCGACCGCAAGCAGTTCGGCAAGCCGCTGGCTGCGACCCAGCTCGTGCAGAAGAAGCTCGCGGACATGCAGACCGAGATCGCGCTGGGCCTTCAGGGCTCGCTTCGCGTCGGCCGCCTGATGGACGAGGGCAAGTTCGCGCCCGAGATGATCTCGATCATGAAGCGCAACAATTGCGGCAAGGCCCTCGACATCGCCCGCGTCGCGCGCGACATGCACGGCGGCAACGGCATCTCGATCGAGTATCACGTGATGCGCCACGTCCATAACCTCGAGACCGTCAACACCTACGAGGGCACCCACGACGTCCACGCCCTGATCCTGGGCCGCGCGATCACGGGTATTCAGGCGTTTTTCTGAGCGCCATGTGTTCCATGGCAGTTGCCTTGCTCCGCTGTCATCGTCCGCCTTGTGCGCATTGCGCACTGGGGCGGACGATCCAGTATCCCAGAGACCTCGTCTTCGTCTCGACCGCCGCGGCGTACTGGATACCCCGCTTTCGCGGGGTATGACGGCAGAGAGTTTGGCTACAGGAAGTCCCATGTCCGACAATGACGACGTCCCGTTCAACCGCGACTTTCCGCTGAAGCCCGGCATCGTCGAGGAAGTCCGCCCCGGCGTGCGGCGGGTGCTCTGTAACAATCCGAGCCCGTTCACTTTCACCGGCACGGTCAGCTACATCGTGGGCCGGGGCAACGTTGCGATCATCGATCCCGGTCCGGACGACGAGGCGCATGCGGCGGCGCTGCTCGATGCCGTCAGCGGCGAGACGGTGAGCCATATCTTCGTGACCCACACCCACCGCGACCATTCCCCCAACACCGCGCGGATCAAGCGGGCGACCGGCGCGCCTGTTTACGCCGAAGGCCCGCACCGCGCCTCGCGCCCGCGTTTCGAGAGCGAGAAGCACAACCCGGAATCCGGCGCCGACCGCGACTTCGCACCCGATATCAGGATCGCCCATGGCGACGTCGTCGAAGGAGACGGCTGGCGGCTCGAGGCTGTGGCGACACCCGGCCATACCGCCAATCACCTTGCGTTTGCCTGGCCCGAGCGGAAATTCAACTTCGTCGGCGATCACGTGATGGGATGGTCGACCTCGATCGTGGCGCCGCCCGACGGCTCGATGATCGACTACATGGAATCGCTGGATCGCCTCGCCGCGCGCGAGGAGGATGTGTATTTCTCCGGTCACGGTCCCGAAATTCCCGACGGTCCGCGCTTCGTGCGTTTCCTGATCCGTCACCGCAAGGCGCGCGAGGCCTCTATCCTGCACCGCCTTGCCAAGGGCGAGACCGACATCCCGACCATGGTCCGGGCGATCTATATCGGCATCGATCCGAGGCTCACCACTGCAGCGGGCTACTCCGTGCTGGCGCATCTGGAAGACCTGGTCGCCCGCGGCGTGGTGGCGACGGACGGCGATCCCGTGATCGGCGGGACGTATCGGATGGCGAACTAGTCTCTCGTCATTCCGGAGCGCGCGTTAGCGCGAACCCGGAATCACAGAATCCTATTTCTTCACCGTCTTCGCCGGCGCTTTGGGCGGCGCCACCGGCGTCTTCTTCACCGGCTTGAGTGCGTCGGCATCGGCGGCGGTGTTGAGATCGTCGATGAATTTCTTCACGCGCGCGGCGTTGCTGCCGAGGTCACTCTCGAAATAGCGCGAGGCGGAGCGGATATCGACGCGGGAATCCTCGCCGTCGGGCACGACGCGGATTGCGATGTCCTCGCGGAACCCCATGATCGGCGAGCGCGCCACCGCCTCGATGCGGCCGATGCGGCGCGGCGGCTGCGGCGCGCGCTCGTCGATGACCAGCCATTTGCGCTTGTTGACGAGCTGAAGCGCGATCGCATAGGCGCGGTCGACTGAAATCTCGAGCTCGATCGGCTCGATATCGGGATAGAATTGACGCTGCTGCTCGGCCGAATAGAGGCCGGCATACACCGCGGTATTGGCACCATCGCCGGTGCGCAGGCGGGCCAGTGCGTCGAAGCGCGGCGGGTCGATCGGGTCGGTGGTGATGTCGTGGATCGCCGGCAGCTTGCGGTATTGCAGGCCGAGATAAGCTGGATAGGCGAGGATCGCGCCGTCGATCAGGAAGGCAAGCAGGATGCGCGCCATGCCGCGCGAGCCGTTCTGCCAGATCGCAGCGAAGCCGGCGAGCCCGAACAGGATCGAGAGCGCCGCAATCCCGAGCCCGCCGAAGAAGGTCGCGAGTGCCGGCTTCATCTCCAGGAAGCCGAACCGGACGATGATGATCGAGACCACCACCGCCACCACTGCGAACACGGCCAGATTGCGCGCCCAGCTCGCGAGGCTGGACACGGGCTCCGACTGATAGGGAGCGGAAAACCTGCGGGCCATCGGGTGAGCTCTGCCGGGGTCTTAGGGACGGTGCCGGCCGATCTGGCACGACGATGGGCCGTTGAGACCACGGCCCGCGGGCAAATTCAAGCGTTCCGCAGAAGGCTGCATCGTCATGGCCGAGCTTGACCCGGCCATGACGGTGGTGGCCGCCTACGCCGCCGCGTTCGGGAAGCGGTACTCCCTAAACTGGTCGCGCAGCGCGGTCTTCAGGATCTTGCCCGTCGCCGTATGCGGGATGCCTTCGACGAAGGCAACGTCGTCGGGCATCCACCATTTGGCGATCTTGCCGTCCATGAACTTCAGGATGTCCTCGCGGCTGGCCTGCTGGCCCTGCTTCAGCTGCACGATCAGCAGCGGACGCTCGTCCCATTTGGGGTGGAACACGCCGATCACGGCGGCTTCCGCCACTGCGGGATGACCGACTGCGAGGTTTTCCAGCTCGATCGAGGAGATCCATTCGCCGCCGGACTTGATCACGTCCTTGGAACGGTCGGTGATCCGCATATAGCCGGCCTCGTCGATGGTCGCGACGTCGCCGGTGTCGAAGAAGCCGTCCTCGTCGAGGATGTCAGTGTCGACCCGGTAATAGGCCTTGGCGACGGCCGGGCCGGCGACCTTGAGGCGGCCGAAGGTCGTGCCGTCCCACGGCAGTTCCTTGCCGGCATCGTCGGTGATCTTCATCTCGACGGCGAACGGCGCGTAGCCCTGCATCTGCAGCACGTCGAGCCGTGCCTCGCCCGTCGCATTCTGGAACGGCGGCTTCAGCGCCGCGACGCTGCCGATCGGGCTCATCTCGGTCATGCCCCAGGCGTGGCGGACGTTCGAGCCCATGTCGAGGAAGGCCTTGATCATCGAGCGCGGCATCGCCGAGCCGCCGCAGATCACCATCTTCAGGTCCGGCAGTTTCAGATTGTTCGCGGTCATGTGCTGGAGCAGCATCAGCCACACCGTGGGCACGCCGGCGGTATGCGTCACCCTCTCGGTCGAGAGCAGCTCATACACCGAGGCGCCGTCGAGCTTGGCGCCGGGCATCACGAGCTTGGTGCCCTGCGAAGGCGCGGAGAAGGCGATGCCCCAGCTGTTGGCGTGGAAGAGCGGCACCACGGGAAGCATGGTCTCGGAGGCGCTGGTGCCGAGCGCATCGACATTGTTGGCCATCAGCGCGTGCAGCACGTTGGAGCGATGCGAATACAGCACGCCCTTGGGGTCGCCGGTGGTGCCCGATGTGTAGCACATCGCGGCCGCCGTGTTCTCGTCAAAGTCCTTCCATTTAAACTTGCCGTCGGCCTCCGCAATCCAGTCCTCGTAGGCGACCACGTTCTTCAGCGTCGTCTGCGGCATGTGCGCCTTGTCGGTGAGCACGACGTAGCGTTCCACGCTTGTCAGCTTGTCGGCGATCTTCTCCAGGACCGGAATGAACGTGATGTCGGTCATCACGATGCGGTCCTGCGCATGGTTGATGATCCAGGCGATCTGCTCGGGGAAAAGGCGGGGATTGACGGTATGGCAGATGGCGCCGATCCCCATGATGCCGTACCAGACCTCGAGATGGCGCCAGGTGTTCCAGGCGATCGTTGCGACACGGTCGCCGAGCTTGATGCCGTCGCGCTCCAGCATCTGCGAGACCTTGAGCGCCCGCTTGTGGATATCGGCATAGGTGGTGCGATGGATCGGTCCCTCGACCGAGCGCGTCACAACCTCCTGCTTGCCATGAATCTTGGCGGCGTGTTCGATGATCCGGTGGCAGAGCAGGGGCCAGTCTTGCATCAAACCAAGCATTCGGTCGTTCCTCCGAGAAGCCGCTGGGCGGATTGTCGCTCTCAGCGTTGGGCCAAAGAATTGTCATGAGTTTTAGCCTGCCCGCCTTTCGCCGCAAATGGTCTTGTCGCGGCTATATGTCCGTCGGCGCGGCCATGGTTACCGTCGCGCTCGGGCTCGCGGATCGGGCTGAGGCGCGCAAATATGGGTCCCCGCTGGACATCTTTGGTATTGCTGCACCACGGCCGCGCGCGGCGGCTCATTCTGCCAATATCTCCGGCAAGATCCCGCTCCCGCGGCCTCGCCCCGAGGAGGCCCCCAAGGCATCGGCCAAGGCGTCGGACGAGGCTCCTCCGGAGACCGGCGGCAAGCCTTCCCCGGACAAACCTGGCAGCACCAAGCCCGCCGAGGAGGCCCCCCCGCCCGAGAAGCAGGCCTCGGCGTGCCGCCTCGGGCTGACCGAGGAGATCGCGATCGCGCCCTCGATCCCGGATATCCGCGGCCCGGGCGCCTGCGGCGGTGAGGATCTGGTGCGGCTCGAAGCCATCGTGCTGCCGGACAAGCGCAAGGTGGCGGTCAAGCCCGCGGCGATCCTCCGCTGCACCATGGCGTCCGCAATCGCCGATTGGGTGCGCAAGGACGTGGTGCCGCTGGCGGCGAGCCTCGGCTCGACCATCAGCGATCTCGACAATTTCGACAGCTTCGAGTGCCGCGGCCGCAACCGCGTTGTCGGCGCCATGCTGTCCGAGCATGGCAAGGCCAACGCGATCGATGTGCGCGCCATCAAGCTCGCTAACGGGCAATCGCTCGGCCTGACCGACCGCACGATGTCGCGCGAGGTGCGCGAGCGCGTGCTGCATTCGGTCTGCTCGCGCTTTTCGACCGTGCTCGGCCCCGGCTCGGATTGGTACCATGAGAACCATATCCATCTCGACCTCGCGCAGCGGCGCAACGACTACCGGATCTGCCAGTGGAACGTCTGGGATCCCCTGCCGCAGGTCGCCCCGCTGCTGCCCGCGGAACGGCCCGAGGAGGCGCCGCCGCGTGAGGTCGCGGCCAAACCTGAAGCGAAGCCCGAGGCCAAGCCCGAGACGAAGCAAAGCGTTGATGACGAGGCGGCGGAGGCATCTCCCGCGCCTGCGGACAAGTCGGGGGCCGAGGGCCACAAAGCCCAGCCGCACAAGCCGGCAACAAAAAAGCGCCGGTGAAACCGGCGCTTTTGAATGTCAGAGATCAGGAGGCAATCAGTAGCTGCCCGCCTGGCCAGTTCCGCCGCCGCCGAGCGCAAGGCGCGAATTGTACGGCGAGTCGCCATGCTTCGGTTCGAGCACCACGACGATGGTGCCGACCTTGACGCGGCCATAGAGGTCGATCGCGTCCTCGTTGGTCAGGCGGATGCAGCCCGACGAGATTGAGGCGCCGATATATTCCGGCTGATTTGTGCCGTGAATGCGGAACAATGTGTCCTTGCCGCCCGAATACAGATACATCGCCCGCGAACCCATCGGATTGTCCGGACCGGGGGCGACGAACGTGGGCACGCCCAGGCGCGAAATCTCGCCGGGAGTCGGGTGCCAGGCCGGCCATTCGGTCATGCTGCCGACCTTGGCAATGCCGGACCAGGCCATGGCTTCTTCACCGACGGTGATGCCGTAGCGGATCGCCTTGCCGCCATCCAGGACGTAGTAGAGGTAATGGTTGTCGGAATCGACCACGATCGAGCCGGGCGATTCCTTGCGGTGGTACTCGACGATGGCGCGGCGGAACGGCTCTGCGACCGGGGTGTTCTCGTACCGAACCTTGGCAAGGAGTTCCTTGTCCTTCGGCTTGAATGCCTTGGTGTCGGTCGCTTCAAAATGCGTGGCCTGCATGCAGCCCGACAGCATCAGGCCAGCGGCCAAAATACCCAGCGTAACTTTCAGCAACGACATGATTTGGTTCCAATCGACAACAACAAGCTTTCGTGGGGCTTGAGCAGGCCCAATTCCACGATTCCGTTGGCCCCATTATCGTTGAAATCTGCCACAATTCCAGCCTTACGAAGCTTCTCCCGCGCTGCAAGACCTTACCTGTGGCTTTTCTGCCGCAAGTTTTGCGGGCCCGAGTCGGTTTCTGGGCAAAACGGGCACATGTGTCGATTCCGTGCCACAGTTGGGCCACGGCGCCGCCACAAATGCAAACGCTCCGTTAATGTGCTTGTCATCATCAACTTGTCAGAATCGCGCTAAGGGCTGTCAGTCTGTCGCAGGCCCCTCCTGGAGTTGTGCATGTTTTCTGTGTTTGTTCCATCCGAGTCCTCCCTCAAGAAGGCCATCGTCGAGGATCTCGCGGCAGTACCGGAGCATGCGGTCTGGATCGACCTGGTCAACCCGACAGCGGCCGAGGACAAAGCCGTCGAGAAGCTCTCGGGGATCGCAATCCCGACCCGGGAGGACATGCAGGAGATCGAGATCTCGAGCCGCCTCTATATGGAGAACGGCGCGCGCTACATGACCGCGACGCTGATGTGCCACTCCGATACCGACATGCCCCGAACCACGGCGGTGACCTTCATTCTCGGCGACCACCGCCTGGTGACGGTGCGCTATGACCAGCCCAAGCCCTTTGCGCTGGTCGAGGCCAAGCTGGCCCGTTCCTGCACGCCGGCCATCACCGGCGAGATGGTGCTGATGGAACTGCTCGATGCCGTGATCGACCGCTGCGCCGACATCCTGGAGCGCTGCGGCGCCGAGATCGACCAGGTCTCGCATGACATCTTCGAGCCGGAGAGCGAGCGCCACGGTCATGCCAAGCAATATTCGCAAATCCTGATCTCGATCGGCCGCAAGGGCGACCTGACCTCCAAGGTTCGCGAGAGCCTGGTCTCGATCGGCCGTGTCGTCGCCTTCCTCTCGGCGGTGGTGGAGGGCGTGAAATGGTCGAAGGACATGCGCGAGCAGCTCAAGACCATGCAGCGCGACGTCGTCTCGCTGACCGATCATGCCTCCTATCTTTCTAGCAAGATCACCTTCGTGCTCGACGCCATGCTCGGCGTCGTCAATCTCGAGCAGAACAACATCATCAAGCTGTTTTCGGTCATGGCGGTTGTCCTGATGCCGCCGACGCTGATCGCCTCGATCTACGGCATGAACTTCAAGTCGATGCCGGAACTCGAATGGGCGCACGGCTATCCGTTCGCGCTGGTGCTGATGCTGATTGCGGCGATCGTTCCGTACTGGATCTTCAAGTGGAAGAAGTGGCTGTAATAGCTACCGAGACCTTACGCGGGACGCAGAGACACAGTGTCTGGTGTCGCAGAATAGAGCGGGATTGCGGCCGCACGGCGATGTGTGCTCGCCGCCCCAATTCCTCCGGTAAAATTTGAGCGGTGGGCTGAACGTTTACGCGAAACTTGTCTGCGATAAGGAGCAGGTAAGCCGCGAGGAACAGCCATGGTTGAAAAACACATAACGACGCCCCCCAACGTCATCGATCTGGCGAGCTATCGCCATGTCGTGACGAGCGGCAAGGCGTCGTCGATGTCGGCAAGCATGTGCCGACACTGTGGTGCTCCGCTGCTCGACGGTGAGAACGACGACGATTGTTCGACTGCAATCAGCACGGCCGCTCCGCAGCCACGCGAGAGGTCACGTCGGATTCGACTCGATTGAGGAACGGAAGCCAAGGGCGATCCAGGTCTTGCGGCGGCGTTGTCTGGATCGCCTTGCTCCCGCCCTTCGGCAAATCAGCTAGCGCTTCACGATCTGCGCCGTCGAGACGATGGTCTCGGCCACGACCCCGTTGCCGCTGAAAGAAGCCAGGTGCTCCCGGACGTCGCGTAGCATCTCCTCGACATTGTCGCCCAGCGCATCTGGTGATGACGACGAATAGGTCAGCGTGCGCCGCGTCAGGTCCTCCACGCCAACTACGTGGCTGGTCTCGACCGTGACGAGTTCGGTGGGCTGAAAGGCGCTGCCGCGAAAGAACGCCGGCAAGTCGCGATGGGTGCGCGTGCCCCTGCCTGCCTCCTCCCAGAGCTTGGCCGGCGACCAGCGGCGGCGTACGTCGTTGTAGCCATCGAGCCACGGGTTTCTGCCGTCGGTGACCGAGAACGAGGCGCAGATCAGAATTGCGCCACCGCGCGCAACCAGCCGAACGAGCCGTGCAAGCGTCGGCTCACGATCCATCCAATGCAGCGCGCGGCCGATCGTCACGACGTCGAAGCTGATGTCGGGGCTGAGCGTCTCGACCTTGCCTTCGATCAGCGTGAGTGCGTGGCCTGCGCTCGCAGCCGTACGTCGCGCCGCATCGAGCATGGCAGGTTCTGGGTCGACGCCGACGATGCGGCCGACATAGGGCGCAAAGCCGAGCGCCAGCAGCCCAGGTCCGGTGCCGAGGTCGATCAAGCTGCTTTGCGTGGAGAGGCCGAGCTTTTCCGCGACGCTGCGAAAGAATTCGCTCGGGTACGGCGGTCGCAAATGCTCGTAAAGTGCCGCAGTGCTAGCGAACCGACCCATGCTTCGCCTACACGTGCTGGCCGCCGTTGATGTGGATCTCGGCGCCGTTGACGTAAGAACTGGTGTCCGTACACAGCACGTAGATGATCTTGGCGACCTCGTCCGGCGTGCCGAGCCGGTGCATCGGGATCTGCTGGTCGACGATCTTCTCGGTGCCCGGCGACAGGATCGAGGTGTCGATCTCGCCCGGCGCGATCGCATTGACGCGCACGCCGACGCGGCCGAAGTCGGAGGCCATCTCGCGCGTCAGGGATGCCAGCGCGGCCTTCGAGGTGGCGTAGGCGGCGCCTGCGAAGGGATGCACGCGCGAGCCCGCGATCGAAGTGACGTTCACGACAGAGCCCTTGGCCGTCTTCAGTTCCTCGAGCAGCCCGCGCGCCATCATGATCGGCGCGAAGAAGTTGACGTTGAACACATGCGTCCAGGTGTCGAGGTCGGTGTCGATCGAGCCGAGCCTGGAGCCGCCGGCGC
Organism: Bradyrhizobium sp. WSM1253; assembly: GCF_000244935.1. Classification (NCBI taxonomy): domain Bacteria; kingdom Pseudomonadati; phylum Pseudomonadota; class Alphaproteobacteria; order Hyphomicrobiales; family Nitrobacteraceae; genus Bradyrhizobium; species Bradyrhizobium sp. WSM1253. Next base: position 2,409,353 of record NZ_JH600073.1, on the reverse strand, counting down.
CCTTCGGTGAGATCGCGGCATTGTTGACCAGCGCATGCAGCATCCCGCCTTCGAGACGGTCGCGGATGTCGGAGATTGCGCGGGTGGTATCGGCGGGCGTGGCGAGGTCGACCTGGATATGGTCCTCAGGGCCTGCATCCCACGGACAATCCTCCGGGAACGGATGTCGCGAGCAGGTGATCACGCGCCAGCCGGCCGAGGAGAAACGGATCACGGTGGCATGGCCGATGCCGCGGCTCGCCCCGGTCAGGAGCAGCGTGCGGCGCGGCGCGTTGGAAGGCTGCGGCATGAAGGTCTTTCAGGTTGGAGCATGATCCGGACCCGGAGGGCCGCGTTAGCGCAAAGCGTGCAGCGGTTTTCCGAAGGGATCATGCTCGAACAAAATACTAAGGATACATCCGCGTCTTGGACCATTTCTGGCCGGCCGCGTCACGGCGAAATTCGATGCGGTCGTGCAGGCGGAATGGGCGGTCATGCCAGAATTCGATACGCGACGGCGTGATGCGCCAGCCGCTCCAGCCCGGCGGCCGCGGCACCTCGCCGATCATGTGCTTGGCGGCGACCTTGGCGATCGCCTGCTCGAAGGCGAAGCGGCTCTCCAGCTCCTGCGACTGCTTGCTCGCCCAGGCACCGATCTGCGCCTGTTTCGGGCGGGTGGCGAAATAGGCGTCGGCTTCGGCCTCGGTCACCGGCGTCACGTTGCCGCGGATGCGGACCTGCCGGCGCAGCGACTTCCAGTGAAAAAGTAACGCCGCCTTAGGATTTGCGGCGAGTTCGCGGCCCTTCTGGCTGGCGATGTGGCTGTAGAAGACGAAACCATCGGTATCGAAGCCCTTCATCAGCACCATGCGCACATCCGGCAGGCCATCGGGATCGACGGTTGCGAGCGCCATGGCGTTCGGATCGTTCGGCTCGCTCTTGATGGCTTCGTTCATCCAGGCCTCGAACAGCGCAAACGGCTCGTCGGCGGCGGTGAAATCACCGGATGTTAAGGGTGTCTGGTGTTTCATCGAGGTCGTGTCGGTCATGTCTGGGGTCCGAGTTGCGTCCTGCGGTCCAAAACGCGCTGTTGTCTGCTACCGCCCTATATAGGGTATGGGGACGCGTTGGCCTATCGGCGATCCGGCCGTCCGGCTTCGTCATGACGATCATTCTGATCGGGCTCGGCACCGGCGGTTGCAGCTTCTCCCGCAACGACAAGAGCGCCTACGCCAAGGCCGAGGACAGCGACCTCACCGGCTCGATCGCAATGCCGGCCAGGGCGGCGGCACCGACCGAGACCGATCTCGCCTTCGCCCGCAACGCCGCCTCCGACGTCCTCAGCAAGAACGACAAGGATTCCAGCCAGCATTGGGAGAATCCGGAAACCGGAGCGCGCGGTTCGGTCACGCCGATCGCGCAATCCTATGCCGCCGAGGACGGCCGCAAGTGCCGCGACTTCCTGGCGAGCTACGTCAACGGCAGCACCGAAAGCTGGCTCCAGGGCGCGGGCTGCCAAAGCAGCCGTGGCAGTTGGGAGATTCATACGCTAAAGCCGTGGCGGAGCTAGGAATCGCTTCACCAGGCTAGTTGCAAAAATACCACTCGCCCCCCACATGAGGCTCAGTTGGGGGCGGGGAGCCCTTTGAACAATTCGATTTCTTGAAGGAGACGTGACGGATGCGCGACCCCTATGAGGTCTTGGGGGTGCCGCGGAGCGCCAACGCTGCCGCGATCAAGAGCGCCTATCGCAAGCTTGCTAAGAAGCACCATCCTGACAGCAACAAGAACGACCCGAAGGCGGCCGAGCGCTTCGCTGAGCTCAATTCGGCCAACGAGATCCTCGGCGACGAGGACAAACGCAAGCAATTCGACCGCGGCGAGATCGACGCCGACGGCAAGCCGCGCTTCCATGGCTTTCCGGGCGGCGGCGGGCCGCGCGGTCGCGCGGGTCCCGGCGGGTTCGAAAGCTATACGTTCCGCGGTGGCGGCGCGGGCCCTGGTGCGGGCGGCGGCGCGTTCGAGGACATCCTCAACAGCATGTTCGGCGGTGGGCCGCGTCCGCGCCCCGGGGCCGGCGGCGGTGCCCAGTTCGAATTCGACACCGGCGGGATCGGGCTCGATCTCGACGTCAATGTCGCCATGACCGTCTCGCTGGAGGAGGCGGTCAAGGGCGGCGAGAAGCGAGTCCGGCTGCCGAATGGCAAGGAACTCAATGTCAAGGTTCCGTCCGGCGTGACCGAGGGCCAGCAGATCCGGTTGCGGGGACAGGGCGAGAGCGCTCAGGGCCACCCGCCGGGCGATCTCCTGATCACGATCAGCATCGCGCCGCATCCGTTCTTCAAGATCGAGGGCGCCGATCTCCGGATCGACCTGCCGGTCACGCTTTATGAGGCGGTGCTTGGCGGCAAGGTCCGCGTGCCCACCCTCGGCAATGCCGTGGAGCTTTCGGTCCCGCAAAACACCTCCAGCGGCCGGACCTTCCGCCTGAAGGGCAAAGGATTGCCAAAAGCTGGCGGAACCGGGGATCTCTTCGTTACTGTCAGGATTATGCTACCGGACGGGAACGACGCCGAGCTTGAAGCATTGATGGAGAAGTGGCGGGACCAACGCCCCTACAATCCACGTAGCGGGCTTGGCTAAGCGTGATCCAGAAAGTGTGAAGGGGTTCTCCTAAAGACTGAGAGCGTCGTCCGTCGAGATGATGCTCATCATATGCCCGAGGCGTGTTAGCCCTTCTTGGCTCACGTGCTCGACGTGTCGGCTGTCCGGCGGGGCAGCCGATAAAAAGGTGCGGCCTCGAGAGGGGGACCAGCGCGGTACCAAAAACCCCAATCGAGGCCGCCCGCGTCGATCGGCGGATCGAACGCTGCTCATTTTCGCGTGATCATCCGGTGCGATAATGAGACGCGCCGATGTCTTCATTCCAAATTTTCAATGTCGGAATCGAGGCACCGCGCTTGCGTGGTTGTCTAGGTGCCGCTTTTCTCTGCTTGGTCGTAGACCGCCTGCGCCACTTTGGTCAGCCGATCCCGGTCGCCGCCACCGCTGACGACGTAGCCGACGCCGCGCTCCGACCAGAACAGCGCCCCGTCCTTGTCCGTTCGGGCGTAGCGCATCTGCGTTGCACCATTCTCGGTCTTGGCGGTGTAAATCGTGTACCGCTCGCCCGAGGCACCCTCATACATCAGGAACGACGCCGGCCCGTTCGGCCCCGGCAAAAGCCGGCCACCGACGAGCTTTAGTCCACTCGCCTCCAGGTTCGGTGCAAACACGGTCCAGCCGCAGCGCCGGGTCAGCCAGGCCTGGAGGTGGTCGCGCTCGTTGCCGCCGACCTCGACGGGATGGCGAACCTCGACGACATAGAGGCGGTGGGCGTCGAGTGCGTCAGTCGTAAAACTCTGGAAGGTCGAGGGCGCGTTGGCGGCGCCATGCGCCAGCCAGCCGGCGGTGCCGCCGGCGACGAAGGCCACCAGCACGGCCGCGGCGGCGCCATAGAGCCAGTGCCGCGGGCGGCGCTCCAGCCGTTCGAGCTCGAGCCGCGCCGGCACCGGCTCCTGGGCGACGGAATCGTAGCGGGCGTGCAGCATCTCGGCCATGGCGCGCCAGGACTGCACGCGCTCGCCATCCTCAGGCTGCGCGGCAAGCCAGGCTTCGACGTCGGCGCGGCGCTCGGCCGGCAACTCGCCGTCGACATAGGCGTGCAGTTCGTCCTCGGTCACTGGGATCTTGCGGTCGTTCATATCGATCGTCTCTGGCTCTGCGGCCCAAAATGTTCTTCGTGGTTCAACTGCGCCGCTTCCCATGCCATGCAGGAGAAACGACCGGCGCGATGCATCAATCCTGCCATCATTTCACCCGCCTGAGCGCCGGGCGCTCACCCTCCAGCGAGGCTTTAACGTGGGCGCGGGCGCGTGCCAGGCGCGACATCACGGTGCCGATCGGCACGCCCTGGATGTCGGCGACCTCGCGGTAGCTCATGCCCTCCAGCATCACCAGGAGCAGCACCGAGCGTTGCTCCTCGACGAGCGTCGCCAGCGCCCTCTCGATATCGCGCCCTTCGGCTTCGGTCCCGCTGGCGTCCGGGTTGTTCTCCGTCAGCTGCATGAATTGCGGGCGCCGTGCCAGCGAGCGCCGCCGGTTCTTGTTGAGGTTGGTCAGGATCGTATAGAGCCAGCTCCTGACGTCGCCCCCGAGGAACAGGCGCTCCGAACGCAGCGCCCGCACCAGCGTATCCTGCACCAGATCGTCGGCCGCATCCGCCTCGCGCGTGAGCGCGCGGGCGTAGCGGCGCAACGCCGGGATCATGGCTTCAACGCTCTGGCGAAACGCACTCATTGCGATCTTGACGTCCTGATGTCCGGCGCGAGCGCCACAACGATCATAACACCCGAGCGGAACGGCTATTCCGGCGCGTGAAACAGCGTTAACGCCGCGTATTAGGACTGTACCGCCACGGAGGGCTGGTGTACCTCCAAACCTTACCGGGAGCTCGACGGGACGTTAGCAAAATGGCGCAGAATTCAGGTCTGATGCAGGGCAAGCGGGGCGTGGTCCTCGGCGTTGCCAACAACCGCTCGATCGCCTGGGGCATTGCCAAGGCATGTCACGCGGCCGGCGCCGAGCTCGCCTTCACCTATCAGGGCGATGCGCTGAAGAAGCGCGTCGAGCCGCTTGCCGCCGAGATCGGCGGGCTCGTACTCGGCCATTGCGACGTCACCGATGCCGCGACCATCGATGCGGCGTTCGCGGTGCTGAAGGAGAAGTGGGGCAAGATCGACTTCCTGGTGCATGCGATCGCCTATGGCGAGCAGCTCGACGGCCGCTACGTCGACACCACGCAGGAGAATTTTTCGAAGTCCATGCTGATCTCCTGCTACTCGTTCACAGCCGTGGCGCAGCGCGCCGAGAAGCTGATGACCGACGGCGGCTCGCTGATCACGCTCAGCTATTACGGCGCCGAGAAGTGGATGCCGCATTACAACGTCATGGGCGTCGCGAAAGCGGCGCTCGAAGCAAGCGTGCGTTATCTCGCCGCCGATCTCGGCGAGAAGAACATCCGCGTCAACGCGATCTCCGCGGGGCCGATCAAGACGCTCGCGGCGTCCGGCATCGGCGATTTCAGATATATCCTGAAGTGGAACGAGGCCAACGCGCCGCTGCGGCGCAACGTCTCCACGGAAGACGTCGGTGGCAGCGCGCTGTATTTCCTCTCCGACCTCTCGCGCGGCGTCACCGGCGAGGTGCATCACGTCGATTCCGGCTATCACGTGCTCGGCATGAAGCGCCCGGACGCGCCGGACATTTCGTTCGGCGGGAAGGACTAACTTTTTACCCAGCAATGCCCGTGCCCACGATCTATTATCTGCGCCACGGCGAGACCGAGTGGAATGCGCTCGGGAGGCTTCAGGGCATCAAGGACATTCCGCTGAACGCGCGCGGTCGCGATCAGGCCGTGCGGGCCGGCGGCATTCTCGCCGATCTGTTCAAGCGCGAGGGCCGCGACAAGGCTGCATTACCCTACGTGTCGAGTCCGCTTGGCCGCGCGCGACAGACCATGGAACTGGCGCGGAGCAAGCTCGAACTGCCGATTGCGGACTATACGCTCGACGATCGCTTGCGCGAGATCGGCTACGGCACCTGGGAGGGACTGACGCTGGCCGAGAGCGAGGCCTCCGATCCCGAAATATATGCCCGGCGCCTCGCCGACAAATGGACGGTGGGCCCCGCGGGCGGGGAGACCTACGCCGATGTGCAGGTCCGCGTGCGCGCCTGGTACGAGCAGCTCCGGACCGACACCGTCGCGGTCGCCCATGGTGGGACCTGCCGGGCCCTGATGGTTTCACTCGGCCTGGAGACGCCGGCGAGCGCCGCCGAACTCTACATCGAGCAGGGCGCCGTCTACGTGTTCCGGGACGGGCGGCTGGAGAAGTTTAGTTAAGCCGGTTCGCCGTCCCCGTGGCGGCTGCGGGTTTGACCACCGGCGCCCCGCGCGTTACCACACGCGGGAACCGAGCCAGCGAGCAGCGATGTCCTTCAACACCTTCGGCCACATGTTCCGCGTCACGACCTTCGGCGAGAGCCATGGGGTGGCGATCGGCTGCGTGGTCGACGGCTGCCCGCCCATGATCCCGCTCGTCGAGACCGACATCCAGGGCGATCTTGATCGCCGCCGGCCCGGCCAGTCGCGCTTCACGACCCAGCGTCAGGAGGCGGACCAGGTCAAGATCCTCTCCGGCGTGATGGCGCATCCGGAGACCGGCGTGCAGGTGACGACGGGCACGCCGATCGGGCTCCTGATCGAGAACACCGACCAGCGCTCCAAGGACTATTCCGAGATCAAAGACAAGTTTCGCCCCGGTCATGCCGACTTCACCTATGAAGCAAAGTACGGCCTGCGCGATTATCGCGGCGGCGGCCGCTCCTCGGCGCGCGAGACCGCGACGCGCGTTGCCGCCGGCGCGATCGCGCGAAAGGTGTTGCCCGATGTGAAGGTGCGCGGCGCGTTGGTGCAGATGGGGCCGCACAAGATCGACCGCGCGAAGTGGGACTGGGACGAGATCGCGAAGAATCCGTTCTTCTGTCCGGACAAGGACAAGGCCGCATTCTTCGAGACCTATCTCGACGGCATCCGCAAGAGCGGCTCCTCGATCGGCGCGGTGATCGAGGTCGTCGCCGAAGGTGTGCCGGCTGGCCTTGGCGCGCCGATCTACGCCAAGCTCGATTCCGATCTGGCGGGCGCGATGATGACCATCAACGCGGTGAAGGGCGTCGAGATCGGCGCCGGCTTTGGCGCGGCGGAATTGACCGGCGAAGAGAACGCCGACGAGATGCGCACGGGCAATGACGGCACGCGTTTTCTCTCCAACCACGCCGGCGGCGTGCTGGGCGGCATCTCCACAGGGCAGCCGGTGGTGGTGCGTTTCGCGGTCAAACCGACCTCGTCGATCCTGCAGCCGCGTCTCACCGTCGATCGCAACGGCGCCGACACCGAGATCATGACCAAGGGCCGCCACGATCCCTGCGTCGGCATCCGCGCCGTACCCGTCGGCGAAGCCATGATGGCCTGTGTTTTGGCGGATCATTTCCTGCGCGACCGCGGCCAGGTCGGGCGCTAGCGTTCTGCGAGGCGCTTGTATCGCGCCACTGGCCCACCGCGCAGCTTGACGATCCCACAACTTCGTCCGCAAATGCGCGCATGGAAAGCTCCGAGCTCCAACGCATCACCAGCTGGCTGATCGACGGCGCCTGGTCGTCGAAGACCCCGGCCGAGATGACGGCGGAAGCCTGCGAACGGATGGTCGCAGCCGGTCTGCCGCTATGGCGGTTCGGCATCTTCATCCGCACGCTGCATCCCGAAATTTTCGGTCGCAACTTCATCTGGCGGGAGGGCGAGGAGGTCGAGATCGGCACGGTCGATTTCGAGATCCTGGAGACGCCGGAATTCGCCAGAAGTCCGCTGCGGGTCGTGTTCGAGCAGGGACTTGAGGTGCGCGGACGCATGGACGATCCCGGCAGCAAGCATTTCCCTTTTTTCGACGATATGCGTGCCGAAGGCGTAACCGACTACGTCGCGACGCCAATGCAGTTTCTCGACGGCTCGGTCCACGCGACGAGCTGGACCACGCGCCATCCAGGCGGATTCACCGATGAACACATCGCGGCGATTCACAGCATCATCAAACCGCTCGCGCGCATCACTGAGATCATCAGCCTGCGCCGCACCGCCGAGATGCTGCTCGACACCTATGTCGGCAATCGTGCCGGCGCGCGCATCCTTGGCGGTCAGATCCGCCGCGGCCACAACGACACCATGCAGGCTGCGATCTGGCTCTCCGATCTGCGCGGCTTCACCGCACTGTCGGACCGGCTGCCGGCCGAGACCGTGGTCGAGATCCTCAACCATTATTTCGACTGCCAGGTCGCCGCGATCCGCGGCCATGGCGGCGAGGTGCTGAAATTCATGGGCGACGGCCTGCTCGCGGTATTCCCCATCGACGAATATGTCGGCGATGCCGCGCATGTCTGCACGCGGGTGCTGGAGGCGGCGCGCGAATCCCGCGCCAGCGTCGAGGCGCTCGCGTACCCTGTCGGCGATGTCGTCGAGCGCTTCCGCTTCGGCGTTGCGCTCCACGTCGGCAACATCCTCTACGGCAATATCGGTGGCGGCAATCGCCTCGACTTCACCTGCATCGGTCCCGCCGTGAACCTTGCCGCCAGGCTCGAGAAGATCACCGGTCGCCTGGGGCGGACCGTCGTGGCCTCGGAAATGTTCGCCAGTGTCTGCCGCCGCGACTGGCACGAGCTCGGCGAATTCCCGATCGCGGGCTTTTCAAAGGCGCAGCGCGTGTATGGGCTGACGGATGAAGCACCGGCGCTGGTCGCTGAGCGCTACTCCTCCGGCTCCGTCGTGAACAGCAGCGGATAGCCCTTGGTGCGGCCGGCATCCGTTGCGCGGGTAGCCTTGGTCTCGGCGACGTCCTTGGTGAAAACTGCGACCACGCAGGCGCCGAGCTTGTGGGCGGTGATCATCACCTTGTAGGCCTGATCCTCGGTCATCCGGAACTCGGCCTTGAGGATCATCGTGACGAATTCGCGCGGCGTGAAGTCGTCGTTGATCAGGATGACCTTATGAAGCTTCGGCCGCTCGACCTTGGTCTTCGTCCTGGTTTTCGGTTTGGCAACGGTATCGTTCATTCCGCCTCCCGGATATGGCGGGCTCGGGTTCCTGCCGGCGCGCTCAGCGCGCGGCCTTCTCACCATATTGCAGGACCTGCACCTTCTCCAAGGTGATCAGGCCGCTCGACATCATGCCATCCAGGATGGGCAGGAATGCATTGATGTTGTCCTCGCTGTCGACGATCTCGATCAGCAGCGGCAGGTCTTCCGAGAGCCGCAGGATTTTGGACGTGTGGAGGCGGCTCGACTTGCCGAAGCCCATGGGGCCGCGCAGCACGGTGGCGCCGGCCAGATGCCGCTCGCGCGCCGTCATCACGATCGCTTCATAGAGCGGCTTGCCGTCGAAATGGTCGTTCTCGCCAATGAAGATCCGGAGCGAAACTGCCTGATTGGGGATTTGCATGATTAGCTCCTTCGCAAGCGGTTGGTGCCGCTGGCTATCATATGGCCTGCCCATACCGACACCAGCCAGCAAATGACGGATGCCGCGATATAGGCGAGCGCCGTATATTTCATGCCGCCGTGGAGCAGGCGGAAAGTCTCCAGGCTGAAGGTCGAAAAGGTCGTGTAGCCGCCGCAGAACCCGGTCATGACGAACTGCCGGTGCTCGGGCCGGGCCAGCAGGCGGCCGTCGGGTCCGGTCAGCGTCGCGTAGAAGCCGATCATCAGTGAGCCCGTGGCGTTGATGAACAGCGTCGCGACCGGGAAGCCGGGCCCGGTGTCGAGCGCAAGCCCGACCAGATAGCGCGTCAGCCCGCCGACCATGCTGCCGGCGGCAATCCAGGCATAGAGCGTCGCGGTGCGCCAGCGATCGGCAAAGGAGGGGGACTTCATCTGCCTCTAGCCTGCCAGAGTGTCCGTGAGGAGGAAGCCGCAACTGACGGCCGCGAGGCAGAGCACGACCGAGACCGCGACATTCCCGAGCGCGTGCATCGCCTCGCCGTTGCGCGCCAGCGTCAGCGTTTGCAGACTGAACGAGGACACCGTGGTGTAGCAGCCAAGAAAGCCGGTGACCGCGAACAGCCATGGATCGGGCGCGGCGAAGGCCGAGCCGGGATGGGTCGCCAATGCGCCAAAAATGCCGATCAGAAAGGCGCCAGTGACGTTGATGGTCACGGTGCCCCACGGAAACGTCTCGCCCAGCCGCCGGGCGATCGCGCCGGAGATGAAATAGCGCGCGCAGCCGCCGAGCATGCTGCCGATCATGATCGCAAGCACTCCGCTCAGCACGGCGAACAGCCCCCCGTCATCGTTTCTCCTCCGTTGCCATCCCGCCGCCGACGGCGAATAGTCCCACGAGCGCGACCAGCGCGAAGCCGAGCCCCGCCAGGAACGTGCCGGCCGGACCATAGGCATCCCACAAGGCGCCGGCGATCACGCTTGCGGCCAGCAAGGCAAGGCCGGTGAACAGGTTGAAATAGCCGAACGCGGTGCCGCGCAGGCTCGGTGGCGCCGCGTCGGCGACGAGGGCCGAGAGCAGGCCTTGCGTCAACCCCATATGCAGTCCCCACAGCACGACGCCGAGGGCGAGGCCCCCAAGGTTTGGCAGCAGCGCGAGCGCAAGATCGGCGCCGGCGAGGAAGACGAGGCCGAGCGCGAGCAGGCCGGTGCGGTTGATCCGGTCCGAGAGCACGCCGGCCGGATAGGCCGACAACGCATAGACGATGTTCATCAGCACCAGCACGGCCGGCACCCACATCGCATTGAGCCCGATGTTCTGCGCGCGCAGGATCAGGAAGGCCTCGCTGAAGCGCGCCAGCGTGAACACGACGCCAACCGCGACCACGCGCCAGTATACGGACCCGAGCTGGCGCACCGCGGCGGTATTCAGTGGATTCCTTGAGGGCTCCCGGCCAGGGTCCGGCTCCGGCTCGCTCACCGCGAACGCGATCAGTCCGAACGACAGGAAGCCCGGCAGCACGGCCACCCAGAACACCATCGTAAAATTGTCCGCCGTCCACCACATCAGGCCGATCGCCATGAGCGGCCCGACGAAGGCACCGATAGTGTCGAGCGACTGCCGCAGGCCGAAGCTCGCGCCACGCAGGCCGATAGGTGCGATATCGGCGATCAGCGCATCGCGCGGCGCGCCGCGAATGCCCTTGCCGACGCGGTCGATGAAGCGCCCGGCAACCAGCCATCCGACGCTGGGGGCAAGCGGGAATAGCGGTTTTGTCAGCGCGGCGAGTCCGTAGCCCAGCGCGGCGAGCAATTTGCGCCGGCCTAGCCAGTCGGACAACGCGCCGGAGAAGATCTTCGTGATCGAGGCGGTCGCCTCGGCAATGCCCTCGATGAAGCCGACGGTGAGCGTGGAGGCGCCGAGCACGGTGACGAGATAGACCGGCAGCAGCGCGTGGATCATCTCGGAAGAGACGTCCATCAGCATCGAGACGAAACCGAGCACCCAGATTCCCCTGGGCAGCCCCGCACGTGCAGCATTCGGTGTTGTCGTCGTCACGTCCAGGACTTCTCCTCGGCCTCTGCTTGACCTCTGCTTGACCTCTGCTTGACCTCTCCTTGGCCTTCGCGTCCAGGCAACAAAAAACCCGCCAGCGGCGGGTTTGTCCATGCTCCCACCGAAGGCAAAGGCTTAGAAATTGCCCCTCCTCAAGCAGGAGTCATCAGCCCATTACGGTCACAGGCCGCCGGGCGGTTGTCGGGGGACTCCATCCCCATCTGTGTCGCCAGCCTAGCATGGAAATGGCGCCGGACAAATGGGCGAGGGTGCTCTGTCTAGTGGCCCGTTCTTCCGGGGCGCATGGCGCATGACGGCATACCCGTGCCAGCGATCGCGCAGTCAGCGGCGCGAGCGCGGCAACATGGCGGCAGCTTTGCGTAATGCTTCGCAATTCCCGACCCGCAGATCCCAACGCGCAAATCCCTAACTGGAATGTGAAGCGCAAGCGATCTTCGGACTTTGCGGCAAGGCGATTGCATGTCACCATCGCGTCATACGACGGGAGGCTGCGATGCGCTTGCTGTTCTCGATCGGGGCTGTGCTGGTGACCGGCATGTTCGCCGGAGGGGACGTCGCGGGCATCGCGGCACCAGGACCCAAATTTGAGTCGCCTAAAATTCAGCCGCAGCGGCAAGCAGCCGACAGGGACGCGCAGACGGTCGATGTCGAGCTGATCCTCGCTGTCGACGTCTCCTACTCCATGGACATGGACGAGCTCGCGATCCAGCGCGAAGGCTATGCGCAGGCGATCCAGTCGAAGGAATTCCTGCAGGCGCTGAAGCTGGGCCCGAACGGCCGGATCGCGGTGACCTATTTCGAGTGGGCCGCCTCGACCGACCAGAAGATCATCATTCCCTGGCGCCTGATCGACGGACCGGAGACCGCCGATGCCGTCGCCGCCGAAATCCTGAAGACGCCGATCCGGCGCGCCTCGCGCACTTCGATCTCCGGCGCGATCAGTTTCGCGATGCCGCTGTTCGACGAGGATCCCTATCGGGGCTTGCGCCGTGTGATCGATATTTCCGGCGACGGTCCCAACAACAATGGCACTCCGGTCACGATTGCGCGCGACGCGGCGATCGAGAAGGGCATCGTGATCAACGGCCTCCCGATCATGGTCAAGGAGCCGTCCTATTCGACCATGGATATCGACAATCTCGACTTCTACTATGAAGATTGTGTCATCGGCGGCCCCGGTTCCTTTGTCATCACGATCAAGGATCGCGAGAAGTTCAAGGAAGCCATCCGCACCAAGCTCTTGATGGAGGTTGCAGGCCGTATGCCGGAGCGCCCGGTGATGCGCGTTGCGGAGAAGGACAGGGAGCCGCGTGTGAACTGCATGATCGGCGAGAAGATCTGGTCAGACCGCTGGGGTCGCTGAGCGCGGCCCCCGGACGAGACCTTTTGCCCTATTTGCCCGCGATGGAATTTTAACCATGCGTTAACTGTTGCGTGGCCCTAATCGGCTGCTTCCAATTGTTTCCGGATACTGTTCTGACGTTCCTGTCGGGGCGCGAACCAAGCGGGCCTGTCAGACAAATCCGCCGAGCAATCCAATGGCCATCGTCTCATCGAGCACCAGCCAGATTTCGCCCGCCAACGAGCGGGTGTATCACCAGAGCGCCCTCCTCGGTGACTGGAAGGGCAATTGGGCGGGCAACAACCAGCCCGTCGGCTTCAAGGTCGTGAACATCCGCGGTGCCCGGGCGCAGGTCGAGTACACCCATAACGGGCACACCGAGCGCGGCTTTGGCGAGGTCGCCGGTTCGCTTCTCACCTTCGGTAACATCACGGTCGGCACCAAAGACGGCAAGAGTTTGGTGCTGTTATCCTCCGCGGGCGCTGGCAAGCAGACCGCGACGCTGGACAAGCAGGCGCCGCCGGCCTCGGACAGCCGTCTGATGGGAAGCTGGGGTGGCTATTCAAGTGACAATGGCAAGAGCGCGAGCTTCAGGGTGCTCGGCGTCAACGGCAACGAAGCGCAGGTCAGCGTCACCACCGATGGCGTCACCCGTCAGGGCACCGGCACCGTCTACAAGAACGTCATCATGTTCGGGCAGGCGCAGATTGCGACCGACGACGGGCAGAACGGCAAGATCATCTACCAGGTCGGCAACAAGTCATTCATGGTGCCCGTGACGAAATATCCGCCGGCGGATACGTCGTCCACGGTGGACAGGACGGCATAGCAGATCACGGCTGCTGCTCGCTGGACCGCGTCAGCGCCTTCAAGTGCCGGTCGATCTGACGCAAGACGTCGCACGCGGGCGCCAAAGCGCCATTACCGATCATTTGCGGCGGCGAGCTTACGTTGCCGCGCGAGCGAGGCAACGATGTCGGCGCCAGGCGTGGCTGCAGCATCGGCATGGCCATATGCCGCAGCCACGCGCCGGAATGGGGAAGATCAGATCCGCGCCTCCAGAATCAGATTGAAGGGCGTTTCAGCTGCGCGGCGGAAGCGCGTCAGTCCGCCCTCTCGCGCGACCTTGCGCAGCCTTGCCTCGCCGGCTTGCGCGCCCAGTCCGAGGCCCACCTCCTGGTCGAGCGAGGCCGGCGTGCAGATCATGGTCGACGCCGCATAATAGACCCGCCCGACCGGGTTGAGATTGTCCTCGAGGCGGTCGCCTGCGAACGGCTCGACCAGCATGCAGGTGCCGTCCTTTGCCATGGTCTCGCGCACGTGGCCGATGGCGCCGACGGGATCGCCCATGTCATGCAGGCAATCGAAGAAGCAGACGAGATCATAGCCCTCGGCCGGATAGGTCTTGGCGGAATGAACATCGAAGCTGACCCGGTCGCCCAATCTGGCTTCGGTGGCCGCCTTTCGCGCGGCCTCGATCGAACCCTCGTGATAGTCGAAGCCGTAGAAGCGGGAGTTCGGGAAGGCTTCCGCCATCAGCCGTGTCGAGACGCCGTGCCCGCAGCCGACATCGGCGACCTTGGCGCCGCGCTTCAGCTTGTCCACGACGCCGTCGAGCGCGGGCAGCCATTCCTGCACCAGATGATGCATGTACCCGGTCCGGAAGAAGCGGGCGGTGCCGCAGAACAGGCACTCGCTGCGCCGGTTCCAACCGACGCCCTTGCCGGATTTGAATGCGTCCGAGACCTTCGGCTCGTCGAGAAACGCCGAGGCAATGACATTGCCGAACGCGCCGAGGAACACCGGACTGTCCTCATCGGCAAGCGCCATCGCCTGCTCCGGCAGCATCGAGAATTTTGCCGAAGCGGAATCGTACTCGATGTAGCCGGATGCCGCCTGGCTCGCGAGCCATTCGCGGACGTAGCGCTCCGCCGTCCCGGTGGCGCTTGCGAGCTCGGACGAGTTCATCGGTCCCTTGGCGGCAAGGGTACGGTAGAGACCGAGCTTGTCCCCGAGCAGGACCAGCGACGCATTCATCGCTGCCCCGAATTCGGTGACCATCTTGCCCATAAAGGCATTCAACCTGTCGGAATTGACCTCCATGACAGCCTCCGTGCTGACGCGCCCCCTTAGGTGGGTCAATCCGGCATGCGGGAAGTTCAAACTGGCAGGAAAACGTGATCCCGGAACTCAAGGGAAGACTGGTGTCGCTATGCTGGCATTCATGCTGTCTGGTGGGTATAATTCGCAAGCTTTTCGACGGTTATTTGGATGTCCAGGCTTACACGCTCTTGCGGTCTCGCGGTTTTTCTTGCCCTGCTCTGCCTCGGCGAAGCGCCGGCTCATGCGCAAGGCGCACCCCTGCAATATTGGATCCCCGGCGGACCTTTCGGCTTCGGCGGCGTTGCCGGCCAGAGCGCCGACAGCTACGGCAATTTCCCGAGCTTCAATGGCGCCGACGCAAGCGGCCGCAGCAATTTTGCGAACGGCTTCTTTGTGGGCAGCCAGCATGGCAATCTCAATTGGAGCGGCCTCAGCCCGGCCGGACTGAGCGGCAATTTCAGCGCGCTCTCCTACGACAGCACGCAATTCGGCTACAACACCAAGACCGCGGGCGGCATGCCCGTCACGTTCTTTGCCGGTTTCGACACCCTGAAATACGGCAACGGCATCGGCAGCTCGCTTGCGCCGCTCACCTCCAGCGCCTCGCCCGGCTACGGCGCATTTGCGGGTGTCGAGTTCAAGCCGACCTCCAACCTCAGCCTGTCGTTCGGCGCCGGCTTCACCCAGCAGGACTCGGGCCGCATGGATAGCGATCTCAGATCGAACATGCTGCCCGGCGAGTCGCCGGCGTTGAGTGGCCTTCGGCGCTAACTAGCGCGTGAACTTCGCAACGAGCTCGACATGCGGCGTGTGGCGGAACTGATCCACCGGCACGACTACGTCAATCTTGTAGCCGCCATCGATCAGCAGCCGCGCATCGCGAGCAAAGGTCGCGACATTGCAGGAGACCGCGACCACCACCGGCACCTTGCTCGCGGCGAGCTTCAAGGCCTGCGCCTGTGCGCCCTGGCGTGGCGGGTCGAACACGACAGCGTCAAAATCGCGCAGCTCCGGCGCCACCAGGGGACGGCGGAACAGGTCGCGCGGCTCGGCCTTGATCGGCTTGAGCCCCGGCGTGCGTGCTGCTTTTTCGAGCGCTGCAATGGCGCCGACGTCGTTGTCATGGGCGCTGATGCGGGTCTTCTCGGCGAGCCGCAACGCAAACGGCCCGACGCCGCAGAAGAGATCGAGAACGTTCTTGGCCTTGCCGACGCGCTCCGCGACCAGCGACGCAAGCGTCTCTTCGCCGGCGACGGTGGCCTGCAGGAACGAGCCCGGCGGCAGCGTCACCTCGGCGCGGCCCATCTGCAGGGTCGGTGGCAGGCGTTGCAGCACCAGTTCGCCGTGCCGTGTCAGCCGTGCCAGGCGATGCTGCTCGGCGACGCGCGACAGCGCCGTCACGAGCGGCGTTGGCAGCGGGCCGGAGCCGCGCACGTCCACGTCGAGACCGTTGGCGGTCGCGGTCACCTGGATGTCCAGCGGCTTCGTCACCAGCATTTTGGACGTCAGCAGTTCGGCGAGCGCCCAACCGGCATCGAGCGCGCCCTCGAGCCCGGGATCGAGGATCGGGCAACGATCGATCGGGATGACATCGTGCGAGCTCGCAGCCGAGAAGCCGACCTTGAGGATGTCATGGGTGCCCAACCGGCCGTGCAGCGTGATGCGCCTGCGTCCCGCACCGTGGGCATCGACCAGCGGCGCCACCTCGCAGTCGATGCCGGCCTGGGCCAGGGTCTCGACCACGATGCCGCGCTTCCAGGCGTGATACGGTTCAGTCGCCCAGTGCTGGATCGCGCAGCCGCCACAGACGCCGAAATGCGGACAGAACGGCGCGACGCGCTCGGGGCTGGCGACATCCACCGCCAGCAGCTTGCGGCGATCAGGATGGTTGCCGACGACACGATCGACCTCGACGGTCTCGCCGCCGAGCGTGTAGGGCACATAGACGGCATCACCAGCGTCGAGCGAGACGCCGTCGCCGCGATGGCCGACGTGATCGATCGTCACGCGCTCAACCACGGCGCGCGCCCAGGAAGAATTCGATGTTGCCGTCGCCGCCGGTGATCGCCGACGGGAACACCTCGATATCGGTGCAGCCGAGCGAGGCCGCAAAGGCGGCGATGTCGTCGCAGATCTCGCGGTGCACGGCGGCGTCGCGGACGATGCCCTTCTTGTTGTGCTTCCGGTCCGCCTCGAATTGCGGCTTGATCAGTGCCAGCAGGCTCATCGGCGCGGCCGCCAGCGACAGCGCCACGGGCAGCACCGTCTTGAGCGAGATGAAGCTGACGTCGATCACGACGACATCGGGCCGCGCCGGCAAACGCTTGCCGTCATAGGCGCGGATGTCGGTCTCTTCCATCGACACGATCTTGGAGTGACCGCGCAGCGAGGGATGCAACTGGCTGGTGCCGACATCGACGGCAAAGACGAGACTCGCGCCGTTCGCCAGCAGCACCTCGGTAAATCCGCCGGTGGACGCGCCGACGTCGAGGCAGACATGGTCCTCGATCTCGATCGGGTAGCGCTCCAGCGCGCCGGCGAGCTTGACGCCGCCGCGGGAGACGTAGGGGTACGCGGGCTCGGCCTGGATCACGGCGTCCTCGGCGATGGTCTCCGACGGCTTTGCGACCTGCTTGTCGTCGGCGGTGACGAGGCCGGCCTCGATCGCCGCGCGCGCCCGCGCCCGGCTCTCGAACAGGCCGCGCTCGACCAGCAGAACATCCGCGCGCTTGCGGGCAGGGGACATCATCTCTCCGAAGACGCCAGAGGCGCTTATGTAGCGATCAATCGCGCGGCCGCCATCCGGACGCAAGCCTCGAACGCGGCCAGATCGTGCCAGACGTCGATCGGCATCTGCGCCGGCGTCACCAGCGGGCAGCCATGCAGTTCCAGCGCGTGGATCATCATGAGATTGTCGACGAGGCCAAAATCCTCGACCGTCAGCCCCTGCGCGTCGACCAGCCGCCCGTCCTCGGACGTCACGTCCATGAAGCGGCTGAGGCGGTCGGCATAGGCGGCGCCGTCGTTGGAATAAGCGAGGCAAAACTTGCGGCGGCCGGCCATGTAGCCGAGCTCGTAGATGGTGCCGGGATCGGCGCTGGCGCCGCGGAACGGCGTGAGGTTGGCGATGATCGCATCGGCCGCGTCCATCATCGCCTCGTTGCCGCAAAAGATCCGCCGCGAGGCGTCGGGAGCGGCGAGGTCGATGTCGTTGTCGAGGGGATAGAGGCCGGTAAGGCCGTGCGCGGCACAGATCGCGACCTTCTCCCGGCCGATCTCGACCGCATCTGGCAGGAACACGTCGGGGCCTGCCAGATAGATTTTCATCAGAGCTGCTTCGCGGAAGCTCGAAGCTCGCTGTTAGGCGAGCTTGACCGTCTCGGCCTTGACGTCCTTGCCGAGCGCCTCGAACACCTTGGCGACGATGCCCTTGGCGTCGAGACCGGCACGACCGTACATCGCCGCCGGGGTGTCGTGGTCCTGGAACACGTCGGGCAGCACCATGGTGCGGAACCGCACCAGGCCGCTGTCGAGCGCGCCCTGGTCGGTCAGGTATTGCGCGACATGCGAGCCGAAACCGCCGACCGAGCCTTCCTCGATCGTGATCAGGATCTCGTGGTCGCGCGCGAGCTTGAGCACCAGCTCGGTGTCCAGCGGCTTCATGAAGCGCGCATCCGCGATCGTGGTCGAAAGGCCGTGGGCCGCGAGCTCGTCGGCGGCCTTCTCGCATTCGGCAAGGCGCGTGCCGAAGGAGAGCAGGGCGATCTTGCTGCCCTCGCGGACGATGCGGCCCTTGCCGATCTCGAGCGGAACGCCGATTTCGGGCATCTCGATGCCGCGGCCTTCGCCGCGCGGATAGCGCAGGGAACTCGGACGATCGTTGATCGCGACCTGGGTTGCGACCATGTGCACCAGCTCGGCTTCGTCGGCCGCCGCCATGATCACCATGTTCGGCAGACAGCCGAGATAGGCGTTGTCGAACGAGCCGGCATGGGTGGCGCCGTCGGCGCCGACGAGGCCGGCGCGGTCGATGGCGAAGCGCACGGGCAGGCTCTGGATCGCGACGTCATGCACGATCTGGTCGTAGCCACGCTGCAGGAAGGTCGAGTAGATCGCGCAGAAAGGCTTGTAGCCTTCGGTGGCGAGACCGGCGGCGAACGTCACCGCGTGTTGCTCGGCAATGCCGACGTCGAAGGTGCGGTCCGGGAACGCCTTGTTGAAGATGTCGACGCCGGTGCCGGAGGGCATCGCCGCAGTGATGGCGACGATCTTGTCGTCCTTCTCCGCTTCCTTGACGAGGCTCTGGCCGAACACGTTCTGATAGGCCGGCGCGTTCGGCTTGGACTTGGCCTGGGTGCCGGTCGCGACGTCGAACTTGACCACGGCGTGGTACTTGTCGGCGGAGGCTTCCGCCGGGCCGTAGCCCTTGCCCTTCTGCGTCACGACGTGGAGCAGGATCGGGCCGGTCTCCATGTCGCGCACGTTCTTCAGCACGGGCAGGAGATGGTCGAGGTTGTGGCCGTCGATCGGGCCGACGTAATAGAAGCCGAGCTCCTCGAACAGCGTGCCGCCGTCCATCATGAAGCCGCGGGAATATTCCTCGACGCGATTGGCGCGGTTGGCGAGGATCTTGGGCAGGCGCTGGTTGATCTGCTTGGCCACATCGCGCAGCGTGCGATAGGTCTTGCCGGAGTAGAGCCGCGACAGATAGGCGCTCATCGCGCCGACCGGCGGTGCGATCGACATGTCGTTGTCGTTGAGGATGACGATCAGGCGCGAGTTCATCGCCCCCGCATTGTTCATGGCCTCGTAGGCCATGCCCGCCGACATCGCGCCGTCACCGATGACGGCGATAACGTTGTTCTTGCCGCCGGAGAGGTCGCGCGCGACGGCCATGCCGAGGCCGGCGGAGATCGAGGTCGAGGAATGCGCGGCGCCGAACGGATCGTAATCGCTCTCGCTGCGCTTGGTGAAGCCGGACAGGCCGCCGCCGGTGCGCAGGGTACGGATGCGATCGCGCCGGCCGGTGAGGATCTTGTGCGGATAGGCCTGGTGGCCGACGTCCCAGATCAGCCGGTCGCGCGGGGTGTCGAAGACGTAATGGATCGCAGTGGTGAGCTCGACCACGCCGAGGCCTGCGCCGAAGTGACCGCCGGTCACCGAGACGGCATCGATGGTCTCCTGACGCAGCTCGTCGGCGACCTGGCGAACCTGCTCGACCTTGAGCTTGCGCAGGTCGTCCGGCGTCCGGATGGTGTCGAGAAGCGGCGTTTTACTATATGCGTTCACGGCGATTTCCAATTTGTCAGCGCCGGAAGATTGTTCCGGTGCGCGATGGGTTTGCTCAATATCGGCGCAGCGCGAGTCCTTAAACCGTCGGAGCCACCTGCATGGGGCAAAGCCCCGTCTTCAAGCTTAGGTGAGCTTAAGTGCTCTCCGGTTCAGTCTCTGTGATCCCTGTCACTTAGATCGGCTTCGTCCATCCCAGCCAATTCATCAGCAGTTTGAAGCGCTTGTCGTCGGTAATCAGTGCCTACGCAAGGCTTACAAAAAGCCACACTCCGCGCAGCTTTACACCAAAGCTTGGGCCAAAGCCAACCCGCTGGGCCGATTACGGGCATGCACCTGCAACCCCCGGGCCAGAGTGGTTAATCCCAGCGCCAGCGGAAGGGTTCCAAGCTTGCCCGGTTCCTCGGCAAGGTTTTTGGCGTGGGGAAGCTATTTTTAGACGGATTTAGGAGGGCGAGGGACCCTCTGCGGGAGGTTCCGTGATCTCCAGAGTGCCGGTTCCCTTGAATCAAGCAGCAGCAGCAACAACAACGCCGACGGCGGCGTGCGATCATGAAAAATTGCCGGTGCCCGCTGCGTGAGATAGGCGGCTTTGAAGGCGGCCCTTACTGGACGTCGAGCGGCGCGGTGCCGGTGGCCTGGCCGCTGGCATCGGTGGTGATCTTGTCGACGCGCGCCTCGGCCTGGCGCAGCAACTCCTCGCAGCGGCGCTTCAGGGCCTCGCCGCGCTCGTAGATCGTCACGGATTCCTCGAGCGGCACCTTGCCGTCCTCGAGCCGCTTCACGATGGTTTCGAGCTCCTCGATGGCGCGTTCGAAGGTCAGCCTGGAGATGTCGATTTGGGTATTTTCGGCCATATAAGTTTCCGATTGCCCGATTCGCTTCATGTCGGAGAAAGCAAAGTTTTGCGGGCGCAATGTGGCGGGTGTGTCAGGCGCCCATCAGGGCGCCGACATGCGCCGTAACAGATTCTTTCAGTCCTTGCAGGTCGTAGCCGCCCTCGAGCACAGAAACAACGCGCCCCCCGGCGGTCTTGTCGGCGAGGTCCATCAGCTTGCGCGTCACCCAGGCATAATCCTCCGCGCGCAAATTCAGCGACGCCAGCGGATCGCGATAATGCGCGTCGAAGCCGGCAGAGATGACGAGCAGCTCCGGGCTGAATTTTTCGAGCTGCGGCAGGATCAAACTTTCGAACGCGATGCGGAATTCCGGCCCGCCGTCCTCGGAGGCGAGCGGCGCGTTGACGATGGTGTCATGGTCGCCGCGCTCGCTCTTGGCACCGGTGCCCGGAAACAGCGGCATCTGGTGCGTCGAGCAGTACATCACGGTCGGGTCCGACCAGAAGATGTCCTGCGTGCCGTTGCCGTGATGCACGTCGAAATCGACGATGGCCGCGCGCTTGATGCCGTATTTGCGCTGCGCGTGGCGCGCGGCGATGGCGACGTTGTCGAAGAAGCAGAAGCCCATCGGCTTGCCGATCTCGGCGTGGTGGCCGGGCGGGCGCACCGCGACGAAGGCGTTGCGATGCTCGCCATTCATCACCGCTTCGGTCGCCGCGACCGCGCCACCGACGCCGCGCATCACCGCTTCCCACGTGCCCGGCGACATCGAGGTGTCGCCATCGATATAGACGAGGCCGCTGGTCGGCGCGATGTGGCGCAGCTCCGTGACATAGTGCTCGTTGTGGCAGAGCGTGACGAGATCAAGATCGCCCTCCGGCGCCTGGTCGCGCACCAGGAACTGGAAGCGCTCATGCGACAGCGCCTCCTCCACCGCGCGCAGGCGGTCCGGCCTTTCAGGGTGTCCCGGCGGCGTGACGTGGTCGAGGCAGGCCTTGTGGGAGAGGAGAAGCGTACTCATCAGTCGGCCTCATGGGATGCGGGCTCTCGACGTCGCTTGGCGCATCCGGCGCCAAAACGCAAATGCAAAACCCAATCTATGCGTTCCCCCGGGAATGGCAAAGGGTGTCCCGAACCGGCCCGTTTGATCCGGATCAATTCACGCGCAGGATGCGGCTCAGCGGCAGCGGCCCGATCGGTCCGTGCGCCCTGAAGAACGCGAACAGCGCGTCGGCGTCGTAGCCGCCATATTGCGGCCCCGTGCCTTGTTTGGCGACCGTAAAGCCGTCGCCACCAACAGCGAGGTAATCGTTGAGGGTGACGCGGTAGCCGCTTCCGGCTTCGATCAGCCTGCCATTGAGCGTCATCTTCTCGTTGATCACGCGCTCGCCGAATGGCTTCGCCGCATCCCAGGCGTAACTGAACCCGTTCGAGACCTGGAGAATCCGCGGCCGCTTCGGATCGAGCCATTGCTGCTCCAGCATGTCCTTGAGCTGGCTGCCCGTGAGCGTCATGGTGACGAGCCGGTTGCGGAACGGCTGGCTGGCGAAAACGTCGCCGAAGGTGATCGCGCCGTTCTCCTTCGGGACGATGTCGGTGCGGATACCGCCGGGATTGGTGAGCGCGATGACGGCGCCGCCATCCTTGGCGTCCCTGGTCGCGGCGAGCTGCGCGTCCGCAATGACGTCGCCGAGCGGGCTTTCTCCGGCCTCGTTGGGCACGCGTGACAGCGTCTGCGTCACCGATCCAGCCGGGCGATTGGCGATCGGCGCCGAAAGCCTGTCGTAGGCATCGATCAGTGCGGTCTGCTCGGGATCTCTAGGCAGCGAGGCGTTGGCGACGAGGACGTTCTCGGCCCGGGCGCTGACGACGTCGCGGGTTACAGGATCGAGCTTGAGGTCGATCGCGGTGACCAGCGTACCGTATTTGTCCCCGCTGGTGACGAGCCGCCCGTCAATATCGCAGACATAAGCACGATGAGTGTGGCCGCTGACGACGACGTCGACGGCGCGATCGAATTTTTTCACGATGTCGACGATCGGCCCCGTAATGGCAGGGCATTCGTTGTAGTCGCCGGCCGGCTCGCCGCCCTGATGGATCAGCACCACGATCGCCTCGACCCCACGCGCCTTCAGCTGCGGCACCAGCGCGTTCACCGTCTCGGCTTCGTCGCGGAATTCGAGGCCCGCGATGCCTGATGGCGAGACGATGCCCGCGGTGTCCTTCAAGGTCAGCCCGATGAAGGCGATGGGGATGCCTTCGAACTCCCTGATCTCGTAAGGCGGCAGCACGCTCCTGCCGGTCGCGGTCTCGATGGTGGACGCCGCGAGATAGCGGAATTTGGCGCCCGTGAAGGGGTGCGGCCCCTGGCAGCCGTCGACGGGATGACAGCCCCCGTTCTGCATCCGCAACAGCTCGGTCTTGCCCTCGTCGAATTCGTGATTGCCGACCGAGGTGATCGCGAGCCCCATCATCGAGAGCGACTCGATCGAAGGCTCGTCGTGGAACATCGCCGACAGGAACGGGCTTGCGCCGATCAGGTCGCCGGCGGCGACGAAGATCGTGTTCTTGTGTCCCTCGCGCAGCTGCTTCACCAGCGTCGCCATGTATTCGGCACCGCCGGCCGCCACCATCACCTTCCTGGACTTGTCCTCGGGATCACTGATCCGGATGCCGCCCGGCGGCGGGCGCAGATTGCCGTGGAAATCGTTGATCGCGAGGATGCGCAGCTCGACGGGTGCGGCGGTTTGGGCGGACGCGGGCAGGGCGGCGAGCGCGAGCGCGAAGACGGTCAGGCGGAGAACATGTTGCATGAAACCAGACTAGTCGGTCCGCACGAAGATTTCACGAAAGTTCTCGCCGTCATTCCGCGGCGCTGCGCCGGACGACAGCCTACTTTTTCTTCTTCCTGCTCGCGAACGCGTTGAACGCGGCGGTGGCTTCTTCCGACTTCAGCCGCTCGCCGAACAAATGGGCCTCCTGGTCGATACGGCGGGTGAGCTCCTCGGATGCGACGCGGAGCAGTTTGCGCGAGGTCGCGACCGCTTCGGCGGGCAGCCGGCAGATATCGCGCGCCACCTTGCGCGCCTCGACCTCGGTATGTCCCGGCGAGACCACGGTGTTGACGAAGCCGGCGGCATGCGCTTCCGCGGCCGTAAAAGTCCGCCCCATCACCAGCATGGCGAAGGCGCGCTGGTAGCCCATCGTGTTCGGCATCAAGAGGCTGGACGCGCCGACCGGCACGAGCCCGAGATGGATGTAGGGCGCGGAGAAGGTCGCCGCGTTCGAGGCCAGCACATAGTCGCAATGGAACAGCATCACGGTGCCCATGCCGATCGATGCACCGTCCACGGCCGCGATCACCGGCTTGGCGTTGAGGGCGAGCGAATAGAGAAACTTGGCGCCGTCGGACAGCGTCTCGGGGCGCGACGTGTCGGCGTGCATGAAATCGTCGATATCATCGCCGGCGGTGAACACGCCGGAGCCTCCGGTGATGATCATGCAGCGGATGTCGGGATTGTTCTGCGCGGTGTCGATCGCGCGGCTCATCTCCCGATACATGTCCTGCGTGATCGCGTTCTTCTTGCTCGGGCGACGCAGGGTGATCACGCGTGTTCCGCGCTCTTCGGTGACGACGATATTGCCATTCGGCATGAGGGGGCCCCTGCGGTCGCCGCGATACTGACATTGGCTAGACTCGCGAAACGTCAGCCTACATCATCTTGCAGGCGTGCCAATGCGCTCGCTCAACCTTTTGGAGGTCGAATTCGCCCGAGACGGGCGCATCACGCTCCCGCCGTGTGACGCGTTGCAATAATCAGCTGCCATTTTCGATTGAAAAACCCCTGGTTGTGGTGCACGATCGCCTCGCGCCGCTCCATTTGGCCGATTGCCTGATTGATGATTGCCGCCACTCGTGTTGACGAATCCTCGCTGCACTATCGCGGCTGGCGCGTCGTGCTGGCCTGCTTCCTGATGGCTTTCTTCATGTTCGGCTTCGGCCTCTACGGCCAGGGCGTCTATCTCGCCGAACTCCAGCGCGCCCATGGCTGGCCGGGCACGCTGGTCTCCGCGGCCAGCACCTTCTCCTTTCTCCTGACTGCCGTCCTCGTCATCTTCACCGACGATCTGCTCGCCAGCATCGGGCTTCGGTCGCTGATCCTGTGCGGCCTGTCGGCGCTCGGCGCTTCGACGGTGCTGCTGGCGCTGCTGCAGACGCCTTGGCAGCTCTATCTCGCCTATGCGCTGATGTCGGTCGGCTGGACCGGCATGGGCACGGTGGTGATCGCGACCGTGCTGAACTCCTGGTTCGAACGGCGCCGCGGGCTCGCGCTCAGCCTCGCCTACAACGGCGCGACCTGCGGCGGCATCGTCCTCGTGCCGCTGCTGCTGTCGCTGAGCGCCAGCATCGGCTTCCGTTCCGCGATGCTGGCAGCCACGCTCGCGATGGTGGTGCTGGTGCTGCCGGTGGTGGTCATCTTCACCGGCTGGCGGACCGAAATGCCGCCGACGTCGGGTGGGGATTCATCCGCTGGCGGCACTGCCTTGCCTGCGGTTCACTCGCGCAAGACGCTGCTCGCCAACGCGGCGTTCTGGACCATGGTGCTGCCGATCGCGGTCGCGCTGCTGGCGCAGATGGGATTCATCATCCACCAGGTGACGTTTCTCGAACCGCTGATCGGCCGCGCCAGTGCGGGCCTTGCGGTCACCATCATGGCGGCGATGGCGGTGGTCGGGCGCCTGTCGCTCGGCCTGTTCGTCGACCGGCTCGATCCGCGGCTCGCCTGCGCGGCATCGATGACGAGCCAGGCGGCGGCTCTGTTCGTACTTCTGCAAAGCACGAACCCGACCGTGCTGCTCGTGTGCTGCGCCGTCTACGGCTTCTCGATCGGCAACATGATCACGTTCCCGCCCTTGATCATCCAGCGCGAGATCGGCGCGAGCGCCTTCGCCGCCGCGATGGGACTGGGCACGTCGATCAGCGGCATCGTCAGTGCCTTCGGCCCCGGCATCGTCGGTCTCGTGCGCAGCGTAACCGGCGATTACACGATGGCATTTGCGATGTGCGTGGTGCTCGACCTTTTGGCGGCGGGCGTGGTGCTGTGGCGGCCGGGGCGACGTACGAAGCTCGCGGCTTCGTAGCCCGGATGGAGCGCAGCGCAATCCGGGATTCGTGCCACAAGCGATGACAGCGCCGGATTACGCTGCGCTTCATCCAGACTACGCTGTCCCAGCTAGCCCAACAATACCACATCCGCCGCCGCGACCGACTCCGCGCTCTCCGTCACGGTTCGCTCGAGCGCGCCGGCCTGCACGGTGATGTTCTCGGCGAAGAAGCGCGCCAGCGAGACGTAGCGCGCGGCGTCCGTGATGCCATGGGATTTCGCGGCGAGCGCTTCGGATGCCAGCATGCAGCCGCCAAGCGTGGCGCCGAACTGTTGCAGATACGGCGTCGCGCCGGCCAGCGCCTCGTTCGGCGCGGACGCAACCCGCTCCAGCAGCCATTTGCTTGTGCGCGTCAGCGCCTCCAGTGCCTCGCGCAACTTCACGCCCGTGGTGCCGAAGGCGGGATCGTTGGAAGCTTCGACCTGCTTCACGATGGCCGAGAGTTCGTCGAGCAGCGCCCACACCGCTGCGCCGCCGTTGGCCGCGAGCTTTCGCGTGACGAGGTCGATGGCTTGGATGCCGTTGGTGCCCTCGTAGATCGCGGTGATGCGGGCATCGCGATAGTGTTGTGCCGCGCCGGTCTCCTCGATGAAGCCCATGCCGCCATGCACCTGCACGCCGAGATAGGCGACCTCGTTGCCGACATCGGTGGAATAGCCCTTGGCCATCGGCGTCAGCAGCGCCGCGCGCGCGGCAGCGTCCGCGCGGACCTTCGGATCGCTGGCGCGTGTCGAGACGTCGATCGCCACGGCGGTCGCATAGCAGATGGTGCGCGCCGCCGCGGTCTGCGCCCGCATCCGCATCAGCATGCGCTTGACGTCGGGATGCACGAAGATCGCATCGGAGCCGTCACCCTTGTTGCCGAGGGCGCGGCCCTGCTTGCGCTCTTGTGCGTACGACAATGCCTGCTGATAGGCGCGGTCGGCAACACCGACGCCCTCGAGGCCGACGCCGAGGCGGGCCTGGTTCATCATCGTGAACATGCAGCGCATGCCCTGGTTCTCTTCGCCAACCAGGAAGCCGATGGCGCCGCCATGATCGCCCATTGTCATGGTGCAAGTGGGCGAGGCATGCATGCCGAGCTTGTGCTCGACGCCGCTTGCGAAAATGTCGTTGCGCGCACCCAGCGAGCCATCTTCGTTGACCATGAATTTCGGCACAAGGAACAACGATATCCCCTTGGTGCCGGCCGGCGCGTCCGGCAGGCGCGCCAGCACGAAATGCACGATGTTGTCGGTCATGTCGTGCTCGCCATAGGTGATGAAGATCTTCGTCCCCTTGATGCGATAGGTGCCGTCGGCCTGCTTCTCGGCGCGGGTGCGCAGCGCGCCGACGTCGGAGCCGGCCTGCGGCTCGGTCAGCTGCATCGTGCCGGTCCATTCGCCGGAGACGAGCTTCTCGAGATAGATCTTCTTCAGCTCATCGCTGCCATGCGCGTCCAGAGCCTCCATCGCCGACGCCGTCAGCAGCGGGCAGAGGCCGAAGGCGACGTTGGCGGCGCTCCAGATCTCGGTGCAGGCGGCGTTGATCGCGAGCGGCAGGCCCTGACCGCCAAAATCCTCGGGGCCGGAGACCGCGTTCCAGCCGCCCTCGGTCCAGCGCTTGTAGGCATCCGGCCAGCCCGGCGCGGTCGTGACCTTGCCGTCGCTGAGCTTGATCCCGTGCTCGTCGCCGACCTTGTTGAGCGGCGCCAGCACGTCGGTTGCGAACTTGCCGGCTTCCTCCAGCACGGCGCTCACGATATCGCCGTCGAAATCGCCGTAATGGCCGGCCTCCATGGCAGCCTTCAGGCCGGCGCCGTGGTTGAGCGACAGCAGCATGTCAGAGATCGGCGCGCGGTAGGTCATGGCTCACTCCCGGGGAGACAGTTCTTGCCGCCGTATTCCCATGAAACGGGGGAGGTCTCAACTGTCAGGAGGGGTGGCGGAGCGGCCGTCGAGAGCGGGGTGGCGTAGCGCCCCTATCAGGCATGGCGCGGCGCCGCCGGCGCCTGTGGTATTTTGCCCCTCCGGGCGGTTGAAATGCCGCGCCTCTCCCTATAGACCGGCACCACTCGAGGGAATCCGCGGGCGCTCGTGTCGCCGCCGTTCCCACGGGCCTGATGGGGCGTAGCCAAGTGGTAAGGCAGCGGATTTTGATTCCGCCATTCGGAGGTTCGATCCCTCCCGCCCCAGCCAGAGCCAATGCACTGATTTTACTGTGTAAATTCCCTTATTCGATGCGGGGTTTCCGGCGCATTTGGAAATTCGGTTTGCCCTGCATTTGGAAATTCTGTGCTGGTTTCGTTTTTGGATCGAAGGCCGATGGATGACATCGCTAGTTGAACGCCGCTCAACTTATCAAAATGCGAATTGAGCACGTGAACGCTGTCTGTGAGTTGCAAGCTTTCGATCGTTGCCTTTCAAGTCGCATGCGGGATCGCCAGCGGCAAAACGCTGTCGACCCTTTTGCAGCGTTCAACGAAGCACGAAGTCTATCTTCGCGATCCGACGCTAGTCTTCGACGTTGGGGAGGTTTGCTGCATTTCGTCTTGAGGCGATGCTGCTCCATCAGCATTCTGCTGATCGAGCTCCTTCTGCGCCAAGAGATGTGCATGCCGCTTACGGGTCGCAGCCAACGCTCGCACCATCGTTTCCTTGGCATAGCCGCGATAGGCCTGTGCGGTCTTGTGGCCCGAGAGTGCACGACCCTGGCCGTCCGTCAGCTCGGCCTCTTCGAGTTCGGTCATACCGCCGTGTCGACAAGCATCAAGCGTGAACAGCTTTGACACGCCGTCGATCTTCCTGCGCATCTGCTGCACCACTTTTTCCATGCCAGGGTAGGACCACACTTTGGCATCGCCCTTGCGTTCACCCTTTTGAAGCCGACGCATGATCATCGGAACGCCGAGCTTGGGCAGATGGCTCAAAACGTCCTCCGCTTCGGCGTAAAACTTCACGGTCTGTCCATCGAGAGTCTCTTCGAGCGGATGCCAGACCAACGCCTTGTTCTTGTGGTGCTCGATGCGCACAGCGTGTGGCCAGTTTTTGCTGCGATAGTCCGGCCAAGTCAAAAACCCGGCCACCACGTTCTCCGGCCGTTGCAGCCATTCAAAGCAGATCACCGCGACTGCCGCCGGTTCGGGCCGCCCTTCTTTGATGCAGCCCCATGCAAATTTATAGACCTCTTCTCGAGTGACCGCGTGCTTTTTGGTCTTGGTGCGGCTCTTGAGGGTGAAATCGTCCCAGGGGTTCGGGTGCTTCCTATCAAACAGCTCCGGGTGCAGCCGACGCATGATCCGCCATACCTTTCGGCACAGCCCGACCACCTTTTCTCCTTGCCGCAATCTGACGCCGTTCGGACCGTTGATGATTTTGTCGTATATCTTATCCGCGGCGCGGGGCGTGACTTCTATGATCTGCCGTTCGCCGATCCGCCGTCCGCTGTTACCGACCGTGTCGCAGATCATTTGCATGATCCGTTCGTAGTCCGGGCGCGACCGAGGTGAGACCTTCTCAGTATAGGCCTTCTCGGTCTTGTATTGTCGGAACAGCCAATCAATCGTGCCGTAGCGCGCGATCTTTCCCTGCTCGCCCGGCGTACCCTTGCGCTGGTTATTCCATTCGTCGAACAAGGCATTGAGGGTGGCGGCGCGTCCGCCTTTTCCGTTTTCGCCGCATGCGGCTTCGTAGCTCGTCCCGAGTGGCTCATTCGCCATCTCGCAACCCAGTTTCCTGTAATGTGTGGGGAGGCGGAAGTAGAAAGCAGTCAACCCGCGGGCAAGCCGCCGTACCTCCACGAAGCGTGGAAGCGGGCGCTCCAACGTTACAAATCCTCGGCGAGGTCGCCCGGCACGATGTCCGGCGCAATAGCTCGGTCCAGATCGTCTCTCAACCACAGCTGACGCCTCCCTTCTTTGACACGTGGTTGAGGATACTCCTTCCCGACCCGTCTGAGAAAGGCTTCAACAGTCGTTTCTCCGCAATACCCTGCTGCGATTCCAGCAGACATACGGCGCGGCCAAGAACCCGCTGGAATGATGGCAGGACGTGTCATCACATAACCGTCAGCTGCTGAAACTCGCTCTTTGCTCGTCCTGCCCATCATGGTGATCACCAGCAGGATTGAAACTGCGAGGGTAACTGGATCGCGCAGGAGCGTAGTGCAGCGCCTGAAAAGGACACTTTGGACTTACTTGCCTCGGCGGCGAGAGCGCGCCACGGAAGGCCAGGGCGAACGACGTTGCCTACTGCCTCAGCAGAAGGCGATACGCCTCAGTTGGAGACGGCGGCTACCGCAGAGGTACGAGGAGTCGGCAGAGAGCCCAGCGCACCGCAACCCGACGCGACGGAGGCAGCCTGCGCAGGAAGCCTGGACGTATTCACTGGCGGAGTTCGCCGCGTCCGGCGAACAAGACAGCAGGCGCTTTCATACCTCTGGTTCACAGCCAGTCCCGCCGATATTGCCAAGCCCTAACAGGGGTGTAGACTTCTTCTGATTTTTAACACGCTTAAATTTGACGTCGCCGCCATTTCGTTATGGTAATTTTTCTTGTGGGGGTTCTCATGTTCGATTCCTCGACCACCGCGCTTCTGCGCGCCGTCCTAGATGAGGTCTGCGAAAAGGTTTCCCGGACCGAGACCTGCGCCCGTACCCACGTGGCCTCGAGAATCCTGGAAGCCGCGACCAAAGGGGACACCTCTCCGGATCACCTCAAGCAGATC
This sequence comes from Bradyrhizobium sp. WSM1253, assembly GCF_000244935.1. NCBI lineage: Bacteria > Pseudomonadati > Pseudomonadota > Alphaproteobacteria > Hyphomicrobiales > Nitrobacteraceae > Bradyrhizobium > Bradyrhizobium sp. WSM1253. The sequence goes on along the minus strand of NZ_JH600073.1, from coordinate 2,378,777 downwards.
GGGCGCCTCGCTCTCTCGCAGGCGCCTACCATACGGCGCTGACCGGAGGCGGGGGTGAATTTCCAGGTCACGGTCCTGAAGATCCTCGTGAGCTATCCGGATGGATTTGCAACGATGGCCGATCTCAAGCGCGACATGGCGATCCTGGCGACCAGCGGCCGCGACTGGGCCGACCGCACAAAGCGGCTCGCTGCGCGTGTCCCGGACCTCGACATCTTTTCGCAAGGCCTCGTCGAGCGCGAAAACGGCGGCTGGAAGATCACCGTCAGCGGACGGACAGTGCTGGAGTTCATGGAGGCGCGCCCCGCCGTCGAACCTCCGACAGAGACAGTGCCAGCCGAGAGCAGGGATGCGCCCATACCACCGCTTCCGCAACTGGCGGAGCGCGCTAGACGGCGACGCGAACGTCGCGAGCGGCGTCGTGAAGCTCGAGAACGAGCGCGGGCGAACGCTTCCTAATCGTGCCGACGCGGTCCTGCTTCGAAGGAGGGCCGGACCCGGGCGTAGTTCGTAGAAGCTACGAGGCAGAGCAGTAGCTTCAAGGTGCCAATGATCGCGATGGTCCTGAACTCTTAATCAGCGGGTCCCACGTTCGAGCCCTGGTGCGCCCACCAAGCGATATCAATCACTTGGAAGGTTTGTGCCCCAGAACGGGCCTTCTGGCTGGAAGCTTCGGTTGATCTAACCTCTCGTCGGTCAAGACCAAGTCACACACCCACTTTGGCTCTGTCCCTCGTAGTACGTTCGCAGCATGAGATAGAGTGCGAACGTCGCGTGATACAAGCGGATTACATAACTGTCGTAGAATAGGGTGCTTTAGCGAGCGAAACGGACGCTGGAGAGATCTGCTGCTCATTTCGTAGCGAGGCGATCGCTGCGCGAAGGGAGTTCCTGGGCGTCTCCGACGCCGAACTGATCTCCTTGGTAAATCATACGCCTCTTAATCAGCAGGTCGCAGGTTCGAGCCCTGGCGCGCCCACCAAATAAGTCAAGACGTTAGCGAGCAAAGCCGTTCAAGAGCGCCGGACTGAAGAGGCTTTTCACTCGGTGTTTTGCCAGGCTGCACACGAAGTGAGCCCCAACAACGTGATGAAGGCCTGCGAAGCGGGCCGGTGCGACCTCTTCTGACGCTCTGCATGTCATCTTGGTGCCATTACGGCGCCGGGGGCGGTGAATCCGGCGATAGCAAGATCAAGGGGCGCGTCGTGATTGATGTGAGGGCGCAGGATCCGACGAATGGCTTTTGATGGCGGGGTATGCCGCCGGCCTGGAATAGCCAAGGGCGGCGCCGATGGTTCGGGCCGCCTCCATCACGTGAACTGAATAATCCTTGATCTGCTTGCGCTTGATGCGGCTGTCGGGGCCGGACATGCCGATCGCTCCGACGAGTTCGCCGGAGCGGCCGAGGATCGCACAAGCGCAGGCCGCGATGCCCTCGCGCCACTCACCATGCAGCACGGATGAGTAACCCTGCGTGCGCGCCAGCTCGATGTCTTCGCGCAGCTCCTTGATCGTCGTTCGCGTCGCTTCGGTGTACCGCCGGAGATGCGGCCGGAACCGTTCGAGGTAGTCATCCGGCATATGTGCGAGCATCGCCTTTCCTGTCGCCATAGTGAAGGCGGGGGCACGCATACCCACGCTGGTATGGGCGCGAATATGGTGGGCGCTTTCGATCTTGTCGACGTAGACGACTTCGGTGTCCTCGAGCACCGAAAGATGAATGGTTTCGCCGGTGATCTCGGCGAGTTTCATCATCGCCGGTCGCGCGACGTTGATCAGGTCCATCCGGTGGATGACATGGCTGCCCAGCGCCCAGATCTTGGTCGTGAGCTCATACATGCTGTGCGGGGGGATTTGACGCACATAGCCTTGGGACTGCAACGTCATAAGCAGCCGATGCACGTTGCTCTTGGTGAGCTTCAACTCGCTCGCGAGGTCCGTGACCCCGCGAGGTTGCTCGCTCAGAGCAAGCGTTTCCAGCAGGCGCAGTCCCTTGATAAAAGCCTTGTCCATCCGTCTCCCGAAATAGAATGATCCTTCGTCCGATCTAGCATGGCCGCGCGGTCGGCCATAGTCCTGCGGATCGGATGTCGCCGATCCTTGCGGATCGGGGACATCTGCGGATCAGCCCTGGCTATTGAGCCAACAGGGCGTTGAGCTTCTCCTGCCCGTACTCCTCGTTGGTCGAATTTCCGGCCGGCGAAGGCGCGCCCCAGTAATCGGGGCTCCACTCGATTGCCTTCGAGATGTTGTCCGGGTTGTTGGCCCAATAGCGGGCGAGCTTCTTGTCGGTCGCCGCCTCGAACACGACCCGGGAGGGAAGGGCGACCGGGAAGGTCGAGGTGAGCTGCGCCGCGCGCTTGGGCTCGAGCCGCCAGGACAGCAGTTTCAGCGCGTTATCGTAGTTTGGCGCCCCCTTGGGGATCGAGAAGAAGTCGTAGTAGACGAAGCCCTGGTTGAAGGTCAGGTCGATCGGCGCGCCCTCCAGGGCGAGCTTGCTCATCGAGCCGGTGTAGGCCATGCACATGTCGGCCTCGCCGTCGAGCAGGAGCTGCGGCGGCTGTGCGGACGTCGTCCACCATTTTGCGATGTGCGGCTTGATCTCCTTGACCTTCTTCAGCGCGCGCTCCATGTCGATCGGGTAGAGCTTGCTCTTCTCCACGCCATCGGCCATCAGCGCTGCTTCGAACACGAAACGTGGCCAGGCCGGCATGCAGCGCCGGCCGGGGAATTTCTTCACGTCCCAGAAGTCGGCCCAGCTCGTCGGTACGTTTTCGCCCTTGAACTTGTCCTTGTTGTAGACGAGGCCGACGCCGATCACCTGCAAGGCCACGCCCTTCTTGCGCTTCAAATTGTCCGGCATCGCTGCCAGCGTTTGTTTCGCCCCGTCCGACAGCTTGGAATAGTCGATATCGGCCAGGCAGCAGTCGCCGAGCAGTTTCGTCTCCTGGTCGAAGATGAACGTCAGGTCCCATTGCGCCTTGCCGGCTTCGGCCTGAGCCTTGATGCGCGGGCCGCTACGGGCTTCCTGGACGGTGACGACCTTGATGCCGGTCTCCTTCTCGAAGGGGTCGTACATGACCTTGCGCAATGCATCGCCATACCCGCCGCCCGGATCCTGCATGATCACGACGTTGCTCTGCGCTTGAGCCAGACCCGTTCCCATCGCGACGAACAGGGCCGAGGCCAATACGGAAGCCGATAGCCGCCAGCGTTTCATTCCCAGCATTTTCTCTTTCCTCCAGTTGAAGCCGATCATTGTGACGTCGCCTTCCGCGACGTCGCGAGAACGGGGCGAGCAAGGGCGAGCCCTGCGACCACCAGCAGCACCTCCAGCGTCGAGACCACGGCCAGCACCGGGTTGAGCCGATAGTTGACGTCGCCCCACAGCATGAGCGGAAGCGTCTTCAGCTCCGCGCTCGACAGGAACAGCGTCAACACCAGTTCGTCGAACGAATGCAGGAAGGCGAAGAACGTCGCTGCGGCAAGGCCCGGCATGATGGCCGGCAGCGTCACCAGACGGAACACCGTCAGGGAGGACGCGCCATGGACGGCCGCTGCCTGCTCGAGCCTGGTATCGACGCCTTGAAGCGAGGCGGACAGGATCACCACGACGAGGGGAAGGCCGCCGATCGCATGCGCGGCGGCAAGGCCGAACACGGAGCCGACGAGATCGAAACGCAGGAACAGGCTGTAGAGCGACAGGCCGAGGACGACCGGGGGAACGATGATCGGACTCACGAGGAGCAGCATGATGGCTGATTTGCCGCGAATGTTGCTCCTGACGATGCCGAGGGCCGCCGAGGCGCCCAGCGCGATCGCGATAGCGGCCGACATCGACGCGACGACCAGGGACGTCCAGAACGCCCGCATCCAGTTCGAATCGGAGAAGAACTGCTCATACCAGCGCAATGAAAAGCCCGGCGGCGGGAAGGTCAGATAGCTCGCGCTGCTGAAGGAGATGATCATCACTACGATGATCGGCAGGATGAGAATGGCAATGACCAGGCCGCCCATGACGCGCACGGTCCAAGTCCCGCAGCTCGCCGGCAGCCGCCCGAACAGCCGCAGGAGCGGCCAACCAATGAAATCGGCAACCGAGGCGCCGAAGCTGCGGCGGCCGACATCGCCCGTGTGGCGATCTGTGGCTCTCGGCGCGGTCTCCGTCAGCTTGCGGCCGCCCCAGATGAACTCGAAGCCGAGGAAACGTCCGGCCACCGCGACCACCGCCAACGTGATCGTCAACAGCACCACGCCCAAGGCTTGCAGGAATCCCTCGGACGTGACCGAGTCCGCCTGCTGGGTGATATGCATGGCAAACATCTGGTCACCGGGTCCCCCGAGCAGGGTCGGCGTAATGAAGAAGCCGATCGCGGCGACGAAGACCAGCAGGAAGCCGGCGCCCATCCCGGGCAAGGTCAGCGGAAGCAACACGCGCCAGAACGCCGCAAGAGGCCCGGCGCCGCTGGCGAGCGCCGCGCGCGTCAGGCTTTGGTCGAGGCGCGCTACGCTGGAATAGATCGTCAGCACCATCAGCGGCAGAAGCACCGCGGTCATGCCGAGAAGCACCGTGCCGCGATTGAACAGAAGCTGCACCGGCTCGCTCAATATGCCGATCGAGACCAGCAGCTTGTTGACCGGCCCGTTGCGGCCGAGCAGGACCATCCAGGCGTAGGTCCGGATCAGGATGGCGATGAAATAGGGCAGCACGATCGCGGTCGCGATCAGGACCTGGGCAATGCCGCGACTGCGGTGAATGAGCAGCGCAGTCGGATATCCGAACAGCAGGCACAGGCCCGCGACGGTCACCGAGATCTGCATGGTGCGGACGAGCGAATCCCAATAGAGCGGTATCGCGAACACCCGCGCGAAATACGACGACCAAGACGGTCCGCTGACGCTGATACGGATCAGATCGATCAGCGGGAGGAGATAGATGAAGGCAAGGAAGGCTAGCGCCGGCAGCAGCAGCAGCGCTGGATCCTTCAGCCTCCTGACGAGATCAAGCTCCGCGGGGCGGTCCGCCTGGACGCCGATCGATGCCGAGCTCATGCAAGCACCCAGCAGTCCGCTGCGCCCCAGCTCACATGCAGGCGATCCCCGACCGAGGGCAGGGGCCGGTCCGCCATGTCGGTGCATCTGATCAGGAGCGGCTCTCCGCCCTCCATGTGAGCCTCGATCCGCAGGATCTCGCCCAGGAAGATCGCAGACGTGACGCTGACGGGCGTGGAATTCGCGGTCGGCTCGTTCGATACGGCAATGCGTTCCGGACGCACCAGCACGGTTGCGCGCCCGACGTCGATCGTGTCGCGGCTTTCGGCGCTGAACACGTATCCCGCGCGGTTCTTCATCGTCAGCGTCGATCCGCGCTTCTGCAGAATCTCCGCCTCGATCAGGTTGCTCTCGCCGACGAAGGAGGCGACGAAGCGATCCGTTGGATGTCGATAGATGTCCAGCGGGCGGCCGATCTGGACGATCTTGCCTGCGTTGAGCACCGCGATGCGGTCGCTCATGGTCAGGGCTTCGCCCTGGTCATGGGTGACGAACAGGATCGTGCTGCCGATGGTCCGGTGCAGGTCGCGAATCTCGATCTGGATCGACTCGCGCAACCGCCTGTCGAGGGCGCTGAGCGGTTCGTCCATCAGCACGACCCTGGGCCTCCTGACGATGGCGCGGGCGATCGCGACGCGCTGTTGCTGTCCGCCCGACATCTGCGAGGGGGATTTCGTCGCATGCTCCGTCAGGCGCATGATTTCCAGCGTCTCGGCGACGCGTCGGTCCGTGGTTGACCGGTCGACGCCCGCCATGCGAAGCGGAAACGCGACGTTCTGGCTCACCGTCATGTTGGGAAACAGCGCGTAGCTCTGGAAGACCATGCCGAAGCCGCGCTTGTGCGTGGGCACGTTGTGGACGGGCTTGCCGTCGACGAGGATCTCGCCGCTGTCGAGGCTTTGGAATCCGGCCACGAGGTTGAGCAGCGTCGTCTTGCCGCTCCCGGAAGGGCCGAGAAGCGTGATGAATTCACCCGGCTCGATGTCGATGCTGATCCGGTCGACCGCATGAAAGCTGCCGTATCGCTTCACGGCGTCGCGGACGGCGATGCTCGATCCGATGGTGCCGCGCTCCCGTGGGAGGCCGCTTGGCGACGTCCGAGCGCCTACGTCGCCGGAGCGCGTTGTGCGCAGAGCCGCGGGCTCACCCATTCTTCTCCTCCCAATTGTTCTATATTGTAGAACGCTATTCCAATTATTGTTGGCGTAGCGCGCGCACTTGTCAAGTCGCGCCGTTCAGTCCGCGACGCAGCCGCGCGCGCCGCGATCGCCTGCGCAGGTGACATCCCCTGCAAACAAAGGCCTATCCGGTGAAGCCAGATTGACAGTCGCGTTCAAATCCGTCTAACATTTATTTGGAATAACGTTCTATAATATAGAACAGCCGCAGGGAGGATGATGGTGTTGAGCGAGCCTCGCGCAATGGCGAAGCACATCGAGCCCGGCATGCGCGTGGCGCTGCCGGTGGATTACGCCGGCGTCTCCATGGCCATGACCCGGCCGATCATCGAGCATGGCGCGGGCGACCTCGAACTCGTGTGCGTGCCGACCGGCGGATTGCAGGTCGACCAGCTCGTCGGCGCAGGTCTGGTCCGGACGGTGGAGACCAGCGCCGTCTCGCTCGGCGAAGCGGGCGGAGCGCCCCGCTTCAACGCCGCCGTCAAGGAAGGCGCGGTTCGACTAAAGGACGCGACGTGCCCTGCCATCCACGCGGGCCTGATGGCGGCGCAGAAGGGCAGTCCCTTCATGCCGCTCCGGGGGCTGATCGGAACGGATCTGCTCCGGCATCGCGACGATTGGCGCGTCGTCGACAATCCGATGGCGGACGGAGGCGATCCGATCGTGCTGATTCCCGCCATCAAGCCCGACGTCACGATCTTCCACGTGCCGTTGGCCGATCGGTTCGGCAATGTCTGGATCGGACGGCGCCGCGAGCTTGCCGTGATGGCCTACGCCTCGCGGATCGCGCTCGTCACGGTGGAGCGCATCGTCGAAGAGAATCTGCTTGCGGACGAGATGAGCGCTGCCGGCGTGCTGCCCGCGCTCTACGTCACGGCGGTCGCGCGCGCTCCGAAGGGGGCGTGGCCCTATGGTCTGTGGGGCGAGTATCCGACAGACAGCGCGGAGATCGGACGCTACGCGAAAGCCGCGCGAACGGCCGACGGCTTCTCCGCCTATATGGCCCAGGCGCAGATGGAGCCCGCGTGATGGCCGACGTCCTCCCTCGCGAAGTGCTGATCTGCACCATCGCGCGGCTGCTCGATGGCGTCAGGCATGTCGCGGTCGGCGCCTCGTCTCCGATTCCCGCCGCCGGCGCGATGCTGCTGCGCGCAATGAAGGAAGCGGAGGGCGCCGTCGGTCCACGCATCTCCATTCTCGGCTCCGTCGAGCACAATTTCTTCACCAACGGTTCGGCGGAACTGTTCGATTGCGCGGGTCAGGGCCGGATCGATGCGTTCTTCCTCGGCGGTGGCCAGATCGACGGCTTCGGCAACGTGAACCTCGTCGGCGCCGGGGACTATCCGCGATCGAGCGTGCGCTGGCCGGGCTCGTTCGGGTCGGCCTATCTTTATTTCGTCGTGCCGCGCGTCATCCTGTTCCGGGAGGAGCATACGCCGCGTGTTTTCGTCGAGAAGGTGGACTTCATCAGTGCCCCAGGTGTCAGTCCGGACGGGGTTTTCCGGACCGGCGGTCCTATCGCCCTGCTGACCGGCAAAGGCCTCTTCCGCTTCGACAAGACGCGGCCAGGCTTCAAGTTGGAGAGTGTCCATCCCGGGCATGATCTCGCGGAGATCAAAGAGGCGACCGGCTTTCGGTTCGCCCACGACGCCGAGCCGCGGCAGACCGCGTTGCCCGATCGAGCGACACTCGACCTGCTCCGCGGCCGCGTGTTCGACGAACTCGCCGAAACCTATCCCGAATTCGCCGCGCAGATGCGGCGCGAGCTTGGGACGGTTTGACGCATGAGCGAAGTCAAGCGGGTCCCGCACTGCAGCCATTGGGGTGCATATACGATCCTCGTCGAGGATAATCGCATCGTGGGCGTCGAGCCGTTCGAGCACGATCCGGCTCCTTCCCCGATCATCCATTCTGTCGCCGAATGGGCGAACCCGGCGCGTCGCGTGCTGCGACCGATGGTCCGCTCCGGCTGGCTGGACAAGCGCGAGAAGAGCGATCGCCGAGGCCGCGGCCGCGAGAAATTCGTGCCGGTGAGTTGGGACGAGGCGACGACGCTGGTCGCCGACGAAGTGCGCCGCGTCGCCGGCACCTTCGGCAATGCGTCGATCTTCGCCGGCTCCTACGGTTGGACCAACTCCGGCCGCCTGCATCATGCTTCTTCGCTTCTGAAGCGCATGCTCAACCTGGTTGGCGGCTTCACCAGGCATGTCGACACCTATTCGATCGCGGCAGGCCCGGTGATCTTGCGCCACACGCTGGGCAGCGACGATGCATGCGGCGGCCGTGCCAACACGCTCGACACCATCGCGCAGCACACCGAGACGCTGGTGGTGTTCGGCGCGCTCTCGCCTCGAACCGCGCAGAACGAGGCCGGCGGAATCGGCAGCCACCGGCTTGAAACCTATCTCAGGAAAATCGTCGCGCGCGGCATCAAGGTGATTCATGTCTCGCCGCTGAAGGACGATCTGCCCGACTGGGTCAATGCCGAATGGTGGCCGATCCGCCCGAACACCGACACTGCGCTGATGCTCGGCCTTGCGGGCGAGATCGTGACGGCGGGGCGGCACGACAGGGATTTCCTTGCGCGCTGCACCAGCGGCGCGGATCGTCTGCTTCGCTATCTCGAAGGCGAGGCGGATGGCGTCCGCAAGGAGGCGGTTTGGGCTGCGGGCATCTGCGGCCTCGATGCGGAGAAGGTCGCCCGGCTCGCAAGGCGCCTGGTCGACACGCGCAGCATGCTGACCGTGAGCTGGAGCCTGCAGCGCGCCCATCACGGCGAACAGCCGTTCTGGGCGGCGCTCGGACTCGCGTCGATCGCCGGCCAGATCGGATTGCCGGGCGGCGGCGTCGGCTACGGCTACGCCTCCCTGGGGGGCGTGGGAGCGCCGCTCAACCTGGCCCGGTCTCCGGCCATCTCACAGCTGACCAGACCGATCGACAGCTTCATCCCGGTGGCGCGGATCACCGACATGCTGCTCAATCCCGGCCGGCCATTCAGCTATGAAGGCGAGATCCGCACCTATCCGGATACGAGGCTGGTCTATTGGGCGGGCGGCAATCCTTACCACCATCATCAGGATCTCAATCGCCTGTCGAACGCCTGGACGAGGCCCGAGACGATCATCGTGCAGGATCCGATGTTCACGGCGACAGCTCAGCGCGCGGACATCGTGCTGCCGGCAACCACGTCGATCGAGCGCAACGATCTTGCCGGCAACAGGCGTTCCGACTTCATCCTGGCGATGAAGCAGGCAATCGAGCCGCTGGGCGAATCTCGCTCCGACTTCGAGATCTTCAACGCCATTGCAGGCAAGCTCGGAGTGGCCGATCGCTTCAACGAGGGCCGGGACGAGATCGGCTGGGTCCGGCATCTCTACGAAGCATGCCGCAGCGACGCTTCGGAGCGCTTTGATTTCACGATGCCTGATTTTGATGCGTTCTGGGAAGCCGGCTATGCTCGCTGCCCGGTCAAGGCCGAGCAGACGTTCCTCGCCGACTTCCGCAACGAGCCGGAGGCCCATGCGCTGAGGACCGAAAGTGGCAAGATCGTGCTTGGCAGCGAGACTCTGGCCAGGCTGGACTATGCCGATTGTCGCTCGCATCCGGCGTGGATCGAGCCGGCTGAATGGCTCGGCAACGCCGCCGATGCCGGCCAGATGCACCTCATCTCGCACCAGCCGGCGGGCCGTCTTCACAGCCAGCTCGAAACCGGCGCATCGAGCAGGGCCATGAAGCGCAACGGCCGTGAACGGGCTCACCTGCATCCCGACGACGCGGCTGCTCTCGGCATCGCCGATGGTCAGACGATCCGTATCTGGAACGGCCGCGGGGAGTGCCTGGCGACGGCCGAGGTCACCGACAAGGTCCGAGGGAGCGTGCTGGTGCTCCCGACCGGCGCCTGGTTCACGCCGATCGGCAATAGCGGCCTCGAGGTTGCCGGCAATCCGAACGTGCTCACGCTCGACATCGGCACGTCTCAATTCGGCCAGGGCTGTTCGGCCCACACCTGCCTCGTGCGGGTCGAGCCCTACGCCGCCGACCGGCGCGATGCGTTCGAGGCCTATCAGGAAACGCTCGTCGCGCTCGCGGCAGTCTAACAGGAGCTTGCAACATGTCTGCGCCCCCCATCAGCCGCTTTCCCGTTCCCGACATCGCGACCCTGCCTGCGGATATCCGCTCGCGGATCGAGGCGGTTCAGGAGAAGTCCGGTTTCGTGCCCAACGTCTTCCTGACGCTCGCGCATCGCCCGGATGAATTTCGGGCGTTCTTCGCCTATCACGACGCGCTGATGGACAAGCCCGGGCCGATCACCAAGGCCGAGCGCGAGATGATCGTGGTGGCGACCAGCAGCGCCAATCAATGCCAGTATTGCGTCGTCGCACACGGTGCGATCCTGCGCGTACGGGCGAAGAATCCGCAGATCGCGGACCAGGTCGCCGTCAATTATCGCAAGGCCGATATCACCGCGCGGCAAAGGGCGATGCTCGATTTCGCGATGAAGGTCTCGGCGCGTGCCTATGAGGTCGACGATGTCGACGTCCGGGATCTCAAGGGACACGGGTTCACGGAGGAGGACGTCTGGGACATCGCGGCCATCGCTGCATTTTTCGGGATGTCGAACCGCCTCGCCAACGTCACCAGCATGCGTCCGAACGACGAATTCTTTGCGATGGGCCGCTGAACGCCTCGGACGAAGACCGCAATGGTATCGCTTGTCATCGACAGACGCTTCCGGGGACCGCCGAACTCCGGCAACGGAGGCTATGTATGCGGATGTCTCGCAAGGCACGTCGCGGGAGACGCCGAAGTCACGTTACGCGCGCCGCCACCGCTGGAGCGGCCGCTAGACGTCCGGACGGGGGCTGACGGCCCCATCGAGCTGCGCGAGAACGACAAGCTGCTCGCGACGGCGCATGTAACGGGCATCGATGTGCCGGACGTTCCCAAAGTGAGCTACGAAGCCGCCGAAGAGGCGGTCCGCAGAACGCCTTACGACAAACGGACCCACGACCTTCCGGATTGCTTTGTCTGCGGCCCCGCGCGTGCCCATGGCGACGGTCTCCGAATCTTCGCAGGTCCGCTGCAGGCGGGAGCAGTCCCCGGCAAGCCCGTGGTGTTCGCGGCGTCCTGGATACCTCATGGCAGCCTGTCCGGCGACGACGGCTACGTCGCGCCCGAATTCGTCTGGGCCGCCCTCGATTGTCCCACCGGCTATTGCAGCGTGGGTGCCCGTCATCTGGGCTTGAACGGAAACGAGACGGCCCTGCTCGGACGCATGGCGGCGCGGATCAATCGTCGGCCACGCCCCGGCGATCGTTGTGTGGTGACGGCCTGGCCGACCGGGCGGGAGGGCCGCAAGCTCTTTGCCGAGAGCGCTTTGCTGAGCTCGGAACAGGACGTGTTGGCGATCGCACGAACCACGTGGCTGCTGGTCGACCGCCAGGTTCAGCTTGGAGCAACGACATGAACAAGAGTCGGAACAGCGCATGACCAGTCGCGAAACAGAGCTTGAGCTTCGTCAGTCCGTCATTGACGCATGTCGCGAGATGGCGGCGCAAGGCATCAACCAGGGGACGTCCGGAAACATCAGCGTTCGAACCGACGACGGCATGCTGCTCACGCCGTCCGGTCTTCCATATGACCGCATGAAGCCCGAGGACATCGTGGCCATGAAGTGGGATGGTTCATGGGCTGCGTCGGCCGGCAACGTTCCGTCGACGGAATGGCGTTTTCACCTGGACATCCTGAGATCGAAGCCGGAGGTCGGCGCCGTCGTTCACGCGCATCCGATCTTCTGCACTATCATCGCGATCATGAATCGCGCGATCCCTGCGATTCACTACATGATCGCTGCCGCCGGCGGCAACGACATCCCCTGCGCACCCTACGCCCAATACGGCACGGCCGAACTGTCGCAGGCGGCCCTGGACGCGCTTCGCTATCGACGCGCCTGCCTGCTCGCCCATCACGGGCTGATCGCCACAGGTCCCAACCTGCGCAAGGCGATGTGGCTCGCGGTGGAGGTGGAGGTGCTCGCCAAGCAATATCACGGTTGTCTTCAGCTTGGCTCTCCTCCGCTGCTGCCGGACGAGGAGATCGACAGCATTCTGAGGCGGTGGGGACAGTACGGCCTGCGCGATAACGACGGTGCGCTCAAGATTCCCCTGCAACCGAGCTAGATGAATCCCGCTCAAACCACTTTCCTGCGAGAACTCATGGCAAACACTCACGACGTCAGCGTCTGCGGCACGTATATTCTGGATATTCTGGGGGTCCCGGTCACCGAGATTCCGCCCGGCGGCGGCCGCTTGCTGATCGAAGAAATCCGGCTCGCGGTCGCAGGCACCGCCGGCGGAACGGTCGTGCCTTGCGCGCGTCTCGGTCTGAAAGCGCTCGCGGTTGGCGCCCTCGGCTCCGACGAGAAGGCCGACTGGATGCTGAATGCGCTGGAGCGGGAAGGCATCGACATCTCCCTCATGGAGCGGATGGCCGGCAGTCCGACCTCAGCCACGATCCTGCCGATCCGGCCCGACGGCTCGCGTCCGGTCATGCACGCAAGGGGCGCTTCTGCCCGCTGGCGGATCGCGCCCGAAACGCAAGTGGCCGCTTGCCGGAGCAAGATTCTGCATCTCGGCGGGGTTGGCTCCCTGCTTGCGATGGATGGAGCGCCATCCGTTGCCTTGCTGCGGGACGCAAAAGCGGCCGGCTGCACGACGACGCTCGATCTGATCCAGGCGCGAGGCGAAACGCTGGCGCTGGTCGAACCGTTGCTGCCTTACGTCGACTTTTTCATGCCGAGCATCGACGAGACCAGCGCGATGGTCGGAACCGGCGATCCCGCCGCGTGCGCGCGGTTCTTCATCGAGAGGGGAGCGGGCGCCTGCGCCATCTCTCTCGGTGCCGAGGGCTCGTTCGTGATGACACGCGACGGACGTCAGTTCACGGTGCCGGCGTTCGAGGTTGCGGTCCGCGATACTTCGGGATGCGGCGATTCCTACACGGGCGGTTTCATCGCCGGTCTCGCGCGCGACTGGGACTTGCTCGACTGCGCCAAGCTCGCGACCGCGACGGCCGCGATCGTCGCGACGGGGCTGGGCTCGGGCGCCAATCTCGTGTCGTTCGACGAGACCGTGAAGGCCATGAACAGCCTCCCAGTCCGCAAGCCGGCTCGCGTCTGATCCATTCACACCATCAAGAAACATTCATCCGAACAACAGGGGAGAACGCAACATGGCCCGACATGCGATCGTGACCGGAGCAAGCCGCGGAATTGGCCGCTCGATAGCGCTTGGTCTTGCCAGGCGCGGCTACGATCTCGCGCTGACTGACATCACGGCCCAGGAGAAGGTCCTCCTCGAGACCGTTGCAGAGGTCAAGGAGCTCGGCCGCCGCTGCATCCCGGTGCTGGGCGACGTCAGCGACGTCGGCGATTGCAGGCGAGCCGTGGCTGAAGCCGTCCGGGGTCTCGGACATGTCGACGTGCTCGTCAACAATGCGGGAATACTCAGGCTGGCGACCATCGACGAATTGACCACCGAAACCTGGGATCAGACGTTCGCCGTCAACACGCGCGGCGTATTCCAGATGACCCAGGCCTTGGTGCCGCACATGAAGGAGCGCAAATACGGACGGATCGTCAACATTGCCTCGCTCGCGGCCCGAACGGGCGGTCCGGGACAGTCCCACTACGCCGCATCGAAGTCGGCCGTGGTCGGCTTCACCCGAGTTTCGTCCATGGAGTTCGGAGGCTTCGGCATCACGGTCAATGCCGTATGCCCGGGCATCATCATGACGGAGATGGGGATGAACAATCTTCGCGATCCCGAGCGGGTCGCCTATTTCGAAAAGGTCACGGACCTGCACAGGCTCGGGCAGCCGGAGGACGTCGTCGGGCCCGTGGCGTTTTTCGCGTCCGATGATTCAGCGTTTGTGACCGGTCAAGCCCTTAACGTGGACGGAGGTATCTTCTACAGCTAGTAACGGGGTCGATCGCTCGTTCAAGCCCTTATCTCAAACAGCAATTTGAGATGGTTGCGACTCCCCGGACTTGAACCTGTCGATGGCCTCGTAATCGCCGCTGAACCCGTAAAATCCGAGTGCGCGGGTTCGGATATCAGGCAGTACAATCGTTAGATCGTGCGACGAATGCCGATTATCGGTCGGATAAGCCCTGTGGTGCGACCAGTAAGTCCTTGATTGTTCTCAATCCGTCGCTGACTCTTAATCAGCGGGTCCCAGGTTCGAGCCCTGGTGCGCCCACCATTCAAATCAAGACCTTAGCGAGAGAAACCGTTTGAGACGACCGAACTAAAACGGTTTTTTAAACGGTGTTTTTAGCGGCCGGCTGGCGAGTCCACTCGCGGCATTGTGAACTACTCTACTAGTCACGGCGGAGGCCAAGGTGACTCGAAGAACAGCCGACAGAACCGCTTCCTTGTTGTTCCTGGGTCAGAGCCGCCCGACATAGTCGGCATTTTCCCATTTCTGTTCTATGTTATCGGCTGACGGATTGGCGCAGCTACGCTGCGCTTCCAAATCAACTGCGTCATCAGTCATGCCAAATTGCGATTTAGGCAGCGCAATTCCGCCGCCGGCGGAATCGGGAAAATCATCTCGCTCAGTCAGTTTGCGTCTCATCGATAAGTTGCCGTCTTTTGTTCTGAATGCGCGCGGAAGGCATTCGCACATCGCCGCGCGTTCTGCTCCGATCAGGTCGACTACCCATTTCAACAAATAGGGCGGGACCCGCATCCGGGCAAACCGGAGAGCGTCGAAGACCGCATCGGCCACGGCGGCGTTACCCAATGCTGCCAGCACGGCGGGATGAGTGAATACATCAAAAGAATTTCCAACGGTCAGGCGCGGATACCGTTCACCGCAGATTCGCGTAGCCTTCCGCTCGTCGATCAGGGTGATCGCTCCTTTCTCGACGCCGTAAGCGATTGTCGCGGCTTCGCCGTCTTCGAGGGTTGCGTCGCCCCGTCCGATCACTAGATCCTCGAAATGGGACTCGGTGAGATCGTCAAGTTTCGCAACGGAGATAAGATCTGCCGCAATAAGCTCGGCGAGGAGTTGCCCGTCATTGCGACCATTGCGGCGGTCTTCGAGGAGCTCTCCCTGCACGACATCCGTAATGATAAAAGGATTTGGAATCGCTTTCAAAATGCGTGGCCCGCGGGCCGTGGCATTCAGATTGATCACGGTACTCGCATCGATAACAACCGGCGCCGTGGGGTCAATCAGGCATGAGAGCCCCATCGGCTTCGCTCCCTTCTATTTCCAGGCCATCGAACATGCGCCGCAGCTCGACACGGTCCAGATGGAGCATGCGGGCGAGCTGACCTTCGCTCAGGATCCCGCGGCGCCAAGCTTCGCCGGCGAGGAGCCCGAGCCGAAGCGTCGTCGGCCTGTCCGCATCCACTTTATGAAGGTCGGGCCCCGAAAGATCGCCCAATACCTGGATGGCCTGCTGATCGCTAATGCCTCCGTTCGCCTGAAACCAATCCCACGTCCCAGACCTCGCCAGCTTGAGCTCTTCCAACCGCCTGACGATCGCTTCACGAGAGACACCGAAGAAATGTGCGAGCACGATGACATGCCGTCGGGTCAGTTTTTCCGATCCGACGGTTATCTCTTTGAATTTTTGCATGACCGCACGGGCAGGGGTCATGAAGGCCCTGCCGAAAGTGTTGGCGTAACGCTCCTCGCGGGAGTTCTCAGTAATACCCTCCTCCAGAACTTCCGGCTCCCGCCGCGTAGAAACCAGATGACCCAACTCGTGGGCTGCCGTTTGGGCGCGGCGATCGCGCGGGTGATTGCCGTTGAGAAGAATGCAGGCGCCGAGTGCTTCGTCGTACGCGAACAGGCCGGAAATTCCGCCATCGATCCGCCGAATATAGATGCGCACGCCAAGTTCAAGCTCAAGGAGCGTTACAATATCGGAGATCGGGCTCAGGCCTAATCCGAGCCGCTGTCGCAATTCGAGCGCGTCCTGCTCGGCCTGCGCCCGAACGTCACCGGGAAGGATCGGGCGCTCCGGCGGATAGTTACGCAGCGGTTGCACACCGAGAAGTCGCTCTAGCTCCGCTTCGGCGCGCGCCAAGTTCTCTAATTGCTTCACAGCAAGTTCGACCGCATCATCCTCCCGCTGGAACAATTTGCGGAATTTAGGGGAGAGATCCGTATGAATCGCCTCCTGCCGCATCAGCTCATTGATCGACATTTTGTAAAGACTCGCGAGCTTACGCAACTCATCGATTCGCACACGCCGCTGGCCTTGCTCGATCGCAACCAGAGTGGTTCGTGAAAGCCCGACGGATTGCGCCGCGTCAGCTTGCTTGAGCTTGACGCGGTCGCGCGCTTCACGAAGGCGCTCACCAACTTCCGTCGGCGGCATGGTCTCAAGCAGACTGGTCATTGTCGGCCCACTGAACAACAAACGACTGTGGTCCCAGTGAATTCATATAGGTTTTCCATTCTTTTTGGTGTTGGGAGAGCAGCCGGTCCAGTTTTGGACGGATGACCGCTTCCGGTTCGTCGAGGGCGCGTGCGAGCTGAAAGACCGCGAGATTGAGTGGCTGTTCTGCCGCACGCGACTGCTTTAAATACGCGAGGTGATCGAGATGCAACGTGCCTGCGATTGCATATTGCTTTTGAGCGCGGGTCTTTTTGTCGAACCCTTTCGCGGCTCCCGCATCGAAAGTAGGCGCAGAGAGATTTTCCCAGACATACGTATCTGCGGGCTCGTTAAGATCAGCCGCATGAACGCTCAGGCGGCGCAGCATGCAGGCCGCGCAAATACCGCATTGGCGCCGGTGATTATCGACAGACACATGGCGGTTATCCTGCCAGCACGATCGCGTCTCCGGCCACTCGATGTTCTTGCCGTTGCTCAATGCCATGTACGCTTTGAGCGTTTCACCTTTGGTGAACCACAGACGCGGGAATTCGAAGGCGATGTCGTAGCCGAGAAGCGCTTGGAAAAACGCCGTCATGTGCTTCATGAACCGGGGATGGTTCCGGTAATCCTCATAAGCCTGACCGACAGGCACGAGCGTTGGTCCGAGCGCACCCTGTCCGCTTTCGGGGACGATGACCTTGCCGGCTTTTGCGAAATACGCCGCCGCCCCACTCAGGACGGCAAATTTAAAGCCGCGCGACCGGGCGGTTGATTCGATAAAGCGGGATGCGCCAGGCTTCACTTGATAGGGCAGCGTCATGAACGCCTGCTTTCGCCCATACAAATCTTTGGGGTGATCTTTCTTCTTTGATCCCAGGCGAACACGCACCAGCCGACTGCCGTATTCTTCCGCCATCAGCGCGCCGACCGCGCGGGAATCGAGGCCATCGCTGAAGGGAATAACCGCCTTGGCCCCAGTATCCAGATAAAATAGTTCCTGTGACGGTTCGAGGGCGGGCTTTTTCCGCTTTATGAAGGTAACTTTCCATTGATCTCCGGTCAGCAGTTCGAGCGCATCATGCAACGTGTCGGACACGCTCTTCTGATTCCAAACGTCGGGATCATGCACTGGCAGGCGCAGTTGAAAAGCGCGTCCCCATCCCAGAGCTGGGCGGCGCTGTATGCGATCACAGAATTCGACGGAAGCGGCGAGCAGCATCAGGTCGAAGACGACCGGCTCCCATTTAGCGAAGAAATAGGCCGCAAGATTATGCGTCTTGAAAATGAGGTTGGCCCCGATCTCGCAAGGAATCCGGCCTGCGCGCGCGCGTCCGCCCTCTTCGTGCACATCGACTTGGATCTCGGGTAGTTCATCATCGTTCATGGCAGCCTCACACCGTCTTCAATTCCTTGCTGCTTGACCGATTGCGGTTGGGCGGCAGGGGCGTCCAGTCCCGACAAACGACGGGCGAGACCCGCAATGGGAGCGGTTGCCACCGCGTTCTCCATGCGATTTCTGATACGGGTCGCTATCGCCTCGGGGCTTTGCTTGCGCAGATAATGTTCTTCAACTTGCCGGGGCCCCCGCGCCGCGCGGTCGCGCAAGGCGTTCTCGACACCATTGCAAACCGCGTCGATGCCGAGCTTTCCATTCGCCACAGATTGCATGACGTGATCGACAATCAGACGCCGCATCGGATATCCGGCGGAAAGGTCCCGCCGCGCAGCTTCCAGTTCGACTGATTTATTTTGTCCGAACATGTCGGTCTGCTGGGCATCACCCAGGATCGTACGGATGGCGCGGACAACTTCGCCGCAGCCTTCATCGCGCCACGTCTCTTCCAGGGCAGGGACGACACGCGAGGCGACTTCATTAGGCTCAAATGCGGCCTTGTGCGCCCATTCCGCAAACTTCTTCCAGGCGGGCGTCATGTTCAAACTTTTGTACGGACCATCACTCATGGCGATTCTCCATGTCAAAAATTTATACCGAAAAATCAGACAATGTCAAAAACGAAGATTAAGCCTTCCGTTCACCGGCTATAACAGCGGGGATTTGATGTCGCGGACGCGGCGCATCCTCGTCAAATGGCTTCCCATCTCATATTATTAATATGAGGTCATAGAAATGAGCGAAATGGACGGCGGGCCGGATCCGGTCATTACGCGGGTTCAGATCAAGGCCGCTCGAGCCCTCATGGGCTGGTCCCAGGCGGATTTGGCCGAGAAGGCCGCTGTCGCCACTTCAACGCTGGCTGATTTCGAGCGCGGGCACCGCTCGCCGGTTCCTGACAACTTGGACGCAATTCGGTCCGCGCTTGAAGCCGCTGGCATTTCGTTTCCGCCGGGCGGCGCGGTTGCAGGGCCGATACAGCCGGTCAGAAGTCACTCAAACGTCCAGGCCGACAAACTGCGGCCGGTCCGCTGGATAACGGAAACCGATCTTGATCATTGGGCTGATCGTCGAGATGGGCAGGCTATGTTGCCGGAGCTCGTTCGGCGACTGATACTCGCAGAAAAGGGCTACTTCCCAGAGCTGCGCTTTCCGTCGGGCGACAGCGTACAGATGCACGGATGGGATGGACAGTGCAAGGTTGAGACTGCAACTGACCAGCTTCCCGCCGGTTGGTCGGGCTGGGAGCTCGGTACAGATCGTGGTCCGAAGAAAAAGGCCGACAAGGACTACAAGCAGAGAGCCAAAGACGCGCTTGACCTCAATCCAACCGAAACCACGTTTGTTTTCGTTACGCCCCGTCGTTGGGCTAAAAAGGAAGAGTGGGTTCAGGAACGTCGCGCAGAAAAGCACTGGCGAGATGTGCGGGCCTATGATGCCGTCGATCTCGTGCAGTGGATTGAACGTTTCCCGGCCGTTGGCCTCTGGCTTGCCAGACTGATCGAGAAGGCACCGGAAGGCGTGCGCGAACTGTGCGACGTCTGGCGTGAGTGGTCGCTCTCGACGAAGCCGCCACTTAGCGCGGATCTGATCGTCGTCGATCGCGAAGACGAAGGCACGAAGTTACTTAACTGGCTTTATGCCGAACCAAGCGCGATATCCGTGCAAGCGGAAGCTCCCGGCGAGGCGTTTGCATTTCTCTATGCCGCCATCGAGCAGCTGCCCGAGGGCAATCGCGATTTCTACCACACCAGAGCTATTGTTGCGGGTGATGCCAACGCTGCAAGATCATTGGCGGACGTGGCGACACCGCTAATCATTGTCCTAGATGAGCCAGATGCTGGATTGGCAATGCATCTGGTCGAAAAAGGCCATTACGTATTTCTTGCATTCGGCTCCAACATCGGAGCTCCGTCGGAAGCGCTGATCCTCAAACGTCCGACTCGCTATGCCATCGAGAACGAGCTTGAGAAAATGGGTCTGGCGCAACACGACGCCAAGAACTTCGCCCACGACTCCGGGCGAAGCCTAACCATTCTTCGCCGTCTTATTCCTGCTGCGCCATCCCACCGGGTGCCTGAATGGGCGACCCCCGAGGCTGCTAGGGCATTGATGCCGGCACTGCTCGCCGGAGCATGGGATGAGGGACAAGAGGGCGATCGAGCAATTATCGAGGACCTAGCGGGAACCAGTTATGAGAAAGTAGCTGCGGCTCTTACGCCTTTACTCAGCATTGCCGATAGTCCTCTTCGCAAGGCAGGCAACTCTTGGAAAATCGCCTCACCGAGGGACGCTTGGTTCCGAATAGCGCGGAATATCACCTTGGCGGATTTGGATCGATTCGCAAAAGCCGCCAATGTTGTTCTCACATCAGTCGATCCTCGCTTTAGCATGGCGCCGGATGAGCGCTGGATGGCTGGCGTCAAAGGGAAACGACCCGAATATTCCGGACTTCTTCAGACCGGTATTTCAGAAACACTGGTTTTGCTGAATGTTTTTGGAAAGCAAGTCACAGCCGTTCCGCATGCCGATGCTCGCGGCGCGGTTATCGTTAGAGACCTTCTTCGCGACGCCGATGCCGTACGCTGGTGGTCGTTGTCCAACCAGCTTCAGGTTCTCGCTGAAGCGTCTCCTGAGCAATTCTTAGGCGCGGTCGAAGACAGCCTGAACACCAATTCAAAGCCGATCCTTGAGCTGTTCGTGGAGGGCGGAGGTCCAATGGGAGGTTCCGCCTATCATGCAAATTTGCTCTGGGCGCTCGAAACCCTCGCCTGGAGCAGAGATTACCTTGCACCCGCAACGGCATTGTTGGCGAGACTGACGGCGTTGGACCCCGGTGGCCGCTGGGGAAACCGGCCAGCACGAAGCCTGCGGGAAGTTTTCGTTCTTTGGTGCCCACAAACCAACGCGCCGCTGCAAGATCGGCTGAAAGTGTTGAACCGGTTGCGCAAGATCGAGCCTGAGGTCTCCTGGAGCTTGTTGCTCGGTCTATATCCACGGCCCCACGACACCGTTGATCCCGCGCCAGTTCCGCGATGGCGGGATTTTACTGAAGAAGAGCCCGAACCGATTACGGACGCGCTTTATTTCTCTGGGGCGAGGCAAATTGGCGACTGGCTTCTAGAAGATGTGGGGATCACGAGCGCGCGCTGGGTACAGCTGATAGAGGGCTTTGATGCATGGCCGCCCGATCTTAGAGAAGCGGCCGTCAAGAGGCTGCTGGCGTCCGAAAGCAAGATAACCGACGACAATGATCGAGCAAATATTCAACGAGCACTGCGAGCGTTGATTAGCCATCACCGTCAATTTGAAGAGAGCGATTGGTCTCTTCCGGAAAATGAGCTGGACCAGCTCGAGGCTGCTTATACTGCATTGGCCCCCTTCGACAAGTTGAAGAAGATTGAATGGCTCTTCGAGAACGAACAGGCCCCACTTCTGAATCCGTCGTCAGCGTATGATTGGGAGCGCAACATAGAAGCGTCGAATGAAGCAAGGCGCGGAGCGATTTCCAGTTTAATGATCGGCGGCGTTGAAGACCTCTTTTCGTTTGCGCAACTTGTCAAAGAGGCAGGGTTGATTGGCCGGGCTGTTGCACAGGTCGCGGATAGTGCGACCGTTGATAAAGCGTTAGCTCGCGGTATTGATGCTGGTGATGACAAGAGCTGGAATCTTGCCCATGGGATCATCGTCACGCTAAATTTTTCTCAAGGAAATGCATGGGGCGACCGCTTGATTGACCGGGCTGTCGGCGACGGATGGGGTGACGAAGCGATTTTGCGTATTCTGCTGTCGTTGCCGAAGTCTGAGCACTTTATGCAGAAAGCATCGAGCTTGGGAGAGGAAGTCGATAGACTTTATTGGGCTCGTCTTAGCTCCCACTGGATTCAGGGAACACAAGAGGCGATTGCGTCGGCAATCGAGAAGCTGCTCGCTGTCGGTCGCGGACGCGATTGCATCCACCTTGCGGGCCATCATTTGAAAGGGTTGCCGAGCTCACTTTTGGTGCGCATTCTCGATGGCGCCTTGCAACAGGCCGCGAATTCAAATGATCACAATGAACCGTCGATGTTTCAGTATCATGTTGAGCGAATCTTTCAGTGCCTCGACGAGAGCGGAGTAGTGTCGGAGTCGGAAATGGCTCGGTTGGAGTGGAGCTATCTGAACGTATTGCAACGCTCGAAGCGGCCGCCAATTACCTTGCGGAAGGCGCTATCGACGACACCTCAGCTCTTCGTTCAGGTGCTCTCGGTGATCTATAGGCCGCGCAAGGCAGGCGATCATGAAGAAGTACAGGAGAGCGAGCCGGTATCCGAAGAACAAAAGAAGCGAGAAGCCGCCATCGCTGGTCACGCTTATAGGCTCCTTAACGATTGGCATGAAATCCCTGGGCGATCGGGCAATAAGGTTGATGGCGCCGTGCTCGAGGCCTGGGTTAAGGATGCACGAATACTGGCGGCGGACGCCGAGCGCTCCGAGGCAGCCGACCAGCATATCGGACGGCTATTTGCCTATTCGCCGGCCGAAAATGACGGAACCTGGCCTTGCACGGCAGTGCGAGAACTTATTGAGGTTGTTCGCAGTCGTTCTGTTGAACGTGGATTTTATTTAGGTGTGGTCAACAAAAGAGGTGCGACATGGCGTCGGCCTACTGACGGCAGCGTGCAAGAGCGCGAATTGGCCAAAAACTATCGAAAGGGTGCCAAGGAACTTCGCCTCGAGTGGCCGCGCACAGCGTCGGTGCTCGAGCAGCTTTCGCAGCATTATCTCCGAGACGGTGTTGATTCCGATGATGATGCTGATCGTTCTCAGTGGTGAGGCAGCAATTGCCGGTGAATTAAGTCACGTTGAAGCACGCTAGGAGGCGCGCGCAATGCCGTATAATTAGCGCTGCCGGGCAGCGTATCGATATCGAACGTTACAGGCGGCGGGATGCCACGATTCTCACGACGGCGCTTGGTTACAGGTGACATTTCCTGAGAATCTGTTGACACCGCCGTCCCGATCCCAGTCATTTCATCCTTGCCACGCATGCCCACGTCCCAGATCGTGATCGGTCTGCGGCGATAAGATCGTAGGATACTCAGGCAAGAAAGAAATCAAGTGCGCAGGTATGCTATGGGTACCTGTGGCGTACAAAAAGGACCGGCAAGATGATCGAACAGCTCAAGTCCGCCTCATGACGCAGCGCGTTCAAGCGGCGCCGGCTCGGCGGTGTAGAGTGTCTTATCGGCAGGGGGAACGCTCCTCCCATGCGTGAGACGGTGGATCGCGAGCTCTTGCAGCGCGTCCGTCGAGACGGATGGCACCTGCTTCCTTTGCCGCGTACGACAGAAAGCTTCTCCGAGGATTTGCTTCGCTTCTCGCGACGGTTGGGTGACCCCGTGCCGGGCCGGATGCGCGCGAACGTCGAAGTGTTACGCCCCTTGGCGCCTGAAGCGGCCCGCCCGCGTTCTCTCAGCGCTTTGCACGGGTCGAACACATTTCCTCTTCATACGGACGGAGCGTACCGACTTTTGCCGCCTCAATTTATTCTACTGGCTTGCCAATGTCCGGGAACGAGAAGCGTGCCCACGGTTCTCGTCCACTTCGCGGATATTCAGATAACGAACCGGGAAAAGAGTGGCTATGAAGGCGCGCCCTTTCTCGTCTCAAATGGTCGGCGCTCATTCTATACAACCATCGTTCAGCCAGGCCGGGGATTTATACGATTTGATATGGGATGCATGACGCCAGCGAGCGTGGAAGCGGTGCACGTGCAGGCCGCTATTCAGTCGCAGCTCGACTGCTGCATGATGGCGACCATTCATTGGCGGGAGGGCGACGTGCTCATTATCGACAACTGGAGCGTCTTGCACGGACGCGGAGAGGCTGCGATTGCGGCGTCGCCCGATCGGTGTCTCGTACGCGTTAGTGTCCAATGACCACAAAACAGGTTGTAGCGGCGTTGTCGCCCGAAGCCCTCCTCGGTAAATCAAAAACCTACATTGCGCGTGCTCTGGCGGCGAAGGATGCCAAGGACTTGAGCGAATATCAGTTATGGGCATCGCTTGCGCTTGAATTGCTGGGCAAATGGGCACTCGCTGAAGTCCATCCCTGCCTTATTGCCGATCCCCAAGGCGTCTCCCTTTTTGCGGCAGCCGGGGTATCTGTTGGAACAGATATTCGCACGATCACGGCAAAAACAGTGTTCGAGCGGCTAGGCCATCTCTCCAAACATTTTGACAAGAAGACCGAAGAGAATTGCCTCGGGATGAGCCTGAGGCGAAATGCAGAGCTGCATTCAGGGGAGGTGCCATTCGCGTCGGTCCTGCTCGCGTCGTGGGAGGGACGTTTCTGGCACACTGCCGCAGTTATATTGGATATTCATGGCCAGACAATTGAGACGTGGCTGGGGGCAGACCAAGCCAAAGCGCCGCGTGAACTAATGGCGAATTACACGCATGCGATTGAGGAAGCGGCTAAGATCCGCGTGGAGAAGGCGGCCGAGCGTTTTGCCGAGATGAAGAAGCCGGAACGTGAAGCACTGCGGGCTCGCGCAAAGGCGCTCGATCCTTTTGACATGCGACGCAGCTTCAAAATGTTCGCCGAGAAGGTATGGACCGCGGCCTGTCCGGCCTGCAAGTCAAACTCGTTTCTTGCGGGTGTTTGTTACGGCGAAGAATTATCGGATGACGACGAGAACGATCCCTACGAGGAGCATGTCGATGTGTCCTACGTCGCAGAAGAGTTCTACTGTCGGGCGTGCAGCTTGCATTTCGGGAGCCGAGAAGAAATCGAGGCCGCCGGGCTTCATGTCGAGTACACGGAGACCGAAACGCGTCAGCGCGAATACGAGCCGGATTATGGTAATGATTGAATAGCGGTGATGCCGTTCCCACTCGCCAATCTTAAAGCAGTTTGTCCTGCCAAAGAATGCAAATCTCATCGAATTTGTCGGCGTACTTGGCTTTGACGGCGGCGATAGCGGCTTCGGTCTCCTTCTGCAATATGCGGTACGTGCTCATATTCAGATAGATCACGAGCCTGCATTTGGGGGCATATCCTTTGGCGACTTTTCGCTCGATCGCCTTCTCAAGTTGGCCTGGAATGCCGCGCGCTCGGGCCGGCCAATCTTCGCTTGTCTCCTTCTCTGCCTCTTTCCCTTCGCGGTATTCATCGCCGCGCCTCCGTCCTTCTTCTAGGACCTCGGTGATTTCGATATTTACTGGAGTCTTGGGTGATCCGATCTGCCCGTCGGCCATTGCGCCGTCTGACCGACGAGGCGGACGTGCCCTGAAGGGCGAAACTTGACGAATTCGGCCAGCACCATTGCGCCGAGCAGAAATGCAACCTCGGCCCGGTTGAACAGCTTGTCCGACTTTATCGGCGCCGCCAGTTCTTTGACTTTTGCAATGAACGAGGCCGGCGTCTGCCAGCGTTCAAGCGCAATGCGCCCCGCAGGCAAGGCTTTGAGGCTTTCTTCGGACACGTGGTGCTCCCCTGCGATGAGAGGTCAGGTCTTGGAAACGCCCGAGGCGCTCTTCACGAGGGTCGTCAAGGTTTCGAGTGATGCGGTAAGGGCGGCCGCAAGCGCGTCATAAATTGCCAACAGGCCGGCCCCATCTTCCAGGCCAAGCCGATCGGTGACGGTTTTCAATCTCGCCACGGTGGAATCTGCTGAGCCAAGGTGGGAGTATGCGACCCGCAAATCGTAAAGCACGAAGAAGGGAGACAAGAGCGATGCGACGTCGCCTCCCAGCGCGAGCGTGCCCAACGCGGCCTGAAGCCGCTTTAAACCACCCAGGTTTTTCGGATCTAGACCCGCGCGTGTCATGATGCTGCCGAGCGCGCCGTTGTCAATCGACTCAACGTAAATCCGATTGAGGGTATCGGCGGTCTGTTTGCGCGTTTGCTCGGAGTCAATGACCGGGCCGTTGAATCCGAGTGCGAGGTCGAGAACCTCGGCGTCCAAATGTGCAATCTTGGTCCCGAATTTGGCGGCGCAGGCTTCGAAGAAGGCCGATCGAGCCGCAAAGAGGGTTTGTTCCCGCGAGAGAGGCGTGTAGATGCATTCGATCTGCCCATCGTAGAACTCGCATCCGATCGAGTGATCCGATGGCACGTTCTCTGAGCGGAGATAGTACTGCTCGGGCTCGGGAAGCTTGGCAATGTCGCCAAGCCACATGACTACTTTGCCATTCTTGTTAATGCCAAAGGAGATGTAGGCACTTTCCATGTCGATCGTGCCGTATGTGGTGGACGCGAAGGACACCTTGTACGCGGGATCCGAGTCGTATTTGAGCAGAACCTTTTTCGTTAAAGAAGACGGGCGTCAGAAATCCATCGTCCCATTCGCGGGACAGGCCGGGAATGTAGTAATAGTCGTCCGCATCATAGAGGAAGGGTACCTTCGTGAGCGGAAAGGTCTTTTCCAGCGGTTTCCGGGTTACGCGGACCGCGTTGCTCCCACGCAGCGTCGCTAGCTCGTGATGGCGAATGATCGCGAAACGCGAGTGGTCGGGGAGGTAGTCCTTTGAGCAATTCTCACAGCGCAGGACGGGCAAGCCCTTGATGCTAATGTCCACCCCCGACACGATATTGCGGTAGTCGGCAAAAGCGAGGTCCAGATGTCCCTCACACACGTCGCAATAAAGGCGCTGAACGTGCCCCGACGGAGGATAGACCTCTTTGAGAGTTGTTGTTTCCACCATAACCGAACCTACAACACACCCAGGACGGAGCCCAAGGCGCTCAGCACCGCGGATATTCCCGTGAGGACGGCTGCAGTGGCGTTGAGCCGGGATGATTCATTGAAGGCGACGTGCCCGCTCGCGATATGAAGCCCCGGTACATCCGAAATCGATGCCACCGGTTGGCGGATTGCGACTTGGCTGGCCCGCCACCAGTAATGCGCTGCGGCGATAGCAAAGAGAAGGCCGCCGAACGCCAGCCCAATGGCAAGACGGTGCAGGGTGGTCATCGGGAAGCCCCGGCTTCTTTGTCGGGCCCTCGGATGATTTCGATCAAGGCATCATCAGGTAGGGCTCTTTCGAGCACGTCCGTCCAGATCGCCTCTTGGGTCGTTGACATGGTGTCCAGCGTGCACATGTTAGTCGAGGTAGTCTTTCTTGAACCTGTTCAGATCGCCCGCAACGCCGCGCAGCTGTTCCTGGGACGGAGGGGCATCATCGTGCGATCCGGGCGTGACGAGATTATGGGCCACCCGGAGCTTGCCCGGATGCGACGGATCGAGCTTAAGGAGACTGAATACCTTCGCGTTGAACTCACCGAAGTTCTTGCCGTCATAATCTGAAATCATGGCCTGACTGTCGCCGTCCGCCCGGCGGTCCTTGACGAGCAGCTCCTTGCAAAAGCGCTCAAGCACGTCGCGCAGTCGCGCTGCGCCGGTCTTTCGCTGATCGCCATCATGCGAGCTGATAAACGGGCGCGCCTGGACCAGCATCGTTGCGAGCGCATCGTCTCGGCCCTTGATCTCCGTTCCAATAACGGCGTTGTCGCGCATGATTTGGAACTGAGACACGCCCCGGTGCCCCCAGAGATGACCGATATCCTTCCAACTTTTGTAGTCTTGGGTGAGAACGATCACCTGGATTCCGGCGGCGAGGAGGGCTTCGATCACCGATGACTGGAAGTTGGTCCGGAAACCATCATCGCTGGTCAGCACCGGATCATCCAGAAGGACGAAGCCGGCGCCGCCATCGATGGCGCGGGCCAAGAATAGCGCGAGGCCCAGACAATGCAGCTGGGATTGGCTGAGGACAGCGACAGCGTCGCGCAGCTTGATGTCGCTCCGATCCTCCTTTGCGGATAGGGCAACCTTAAGATCAATCGTTCGCTTGGTTTTGGCGCCCCGCCGTTGCACGGCGCTAAAGAACGTCGGCTCTCCCGGACGCAGCCGTTCCCACCATTCCAATATTTGGGCGCTGAGATCGGCGAATTTCTCGTCCGCGACGGCCCCATTGGCTTTCTCGATCTCGCGGGCCGCCTGTTCGACGGCCTTAACCTTGGTGTTATGGTCGCGTAGTGCTTCAAGAGCTTCGAGTGCGGCATCGGGGGAGCGCGCAAGATGCAGAAGTGCATCCCAGCCCGCGATCTGCGCATTCTGGTCGACGGCCTTCTTCAATGGCTCGCCAATGACTTGGACCACCTGTCCGTAGGTCGCGTTATGAACCTCGAGCGATGCGTAAATTTGGTCGAGTTCACCAAGCGCATCGACAAGCGGCGGTGTATCCTTCCACGTCGCAACATCATCCAGGGCAGACCGAATCCGGTCACGGGTGCGAGCTAACGCCCGCTTTTGCTGGGTAGCTTCACGCCACAGGCGCCGCGCGGCGGTTGCCCATTGCTTCGTGCCCTCAGCATTTGCCGATAATTGAGCGATGCGGGCGATGCGGAATTGACGTTTCCGACGCTCTGCGCCGGTCACGAGCATAAAGCGAGGCAGGGCGGAGGTGACCGTGTCAGCAGTGCTCTGCAGCTTCGCATCGGTCGATCGAAGGGCTGCCATGAGGGTGCTTTCCGCGGTCTGGTAATTTTCATTGGCGGTCAGCTGGCTTTGAATGTGGGCGACCCGCTCAGGCGTGAGCGTCTTTTCACGACCGCAGAGGGGACAATCGATGGGGGCAGCGCAATCATGCACAGCCGGTATCGCAAGGGCGCTTTCGAATAAGGCAATGAGCCGACGCACTTCTTCCGCAATGGCATCGCGTTCGCGCAGGAACTCCGCAATGGCCCGCGCCAGCGTGCCGGCGGGGTCCATCCACGGTCCCAAGGCCTTACGCGAGAAGAGGTCGAGCGGGAAGGCAAGCGCGCGTCGGGATGCGAGTTCTTCGTCGAGCTGTTGTATGCGCTCTGGGAGCGAAGGTTTGGCAACGACGCCGATTTGCGTGAGCAACAGCTCGATCGCCGTGCTGAGCGCCTTTGCTAATGCAGCTTTCGTCTTTGCGTTGCGGATCGCGCGCGCGGCCGCGTCGAGACCGGTGATCTCTTCGAGTTCCCCAAGTTTCTGAAGTTCAAATGAATTCGGGGGCTGGAATGTCGGAATGATGTTCGCGACCGCAACGCGGAAATCTTCGAGATCCTGCGTGTCGAGTACGGCCCGGAAATAAGCCGCGCGATCGGTGGGCGAGGCCGTGAATACATAGGCCAGCGTGTGTTGGGCGAGTACGGGGGCGCGCAACGGAGGATGCAACAGCCGGAGCCCAATCTTGGCCTCGATATCTTGCTCAGAGCACGGAACGCCATCCAGTTCCGTTGCGCTCGCGCACGCCTGCGTGCCGTCATAGTCGGTCGTCAACGTTCGGCGGAAACGGCGAACCACACCATCGGTGCAAAGGAAAGTCGCTTCGACGAACACGGGCGTTGCCGCGGGAATATGCGCATTTCGCAACGATTGCGAAAATTCGTCCTTGGCACTGGCGAGAAGCTCGCGCCGGGCGATATGACCGGTTAGCAAAAACTCGATCGCTTCTGCGAGGCTGGTTTTTCCTTGACTATTTCCGCCCCATAGGGCGGCGACCGTCTCAGGAAGTGCGAAGGATTGAGCGCTCGTGCCGAAGCCGCGAAAGCCCTGCAGCCTAATTTTCTGGATTCGAAGGCTTCCCATCGCTCGGCATCTTCTTGGCAAAATGATTGTCGACGGCACCGCGCAGTCTTGCCTGGGCGCCACCCGGGTCCCCGTGGCGCCAGGCGGTCAGGAGTGCATGGGCGAGTCCGTCCGGCTTTAGGTGCGCGGCAAGCCTGTCGAAATCGGTCAGCGGCTGGGCCGGTTCGGCAGCCGTGGGATCTGGTGGTGTATCGGCCATTGTCATTCTTGGGTGAATTGTGAGGATCGCCATGGAACAACCGTGGCGCGAGCTTTCGCAAGGGGAAACTTACGGGGGCGGGCCCTTGTGCACAGCATCCACGCGAATAATTCCCAACATTTTCAACGATCAGACAACATCGCTTGCCCCTCGGGCCCTCCGATCGTTCAGCAGCCTACCGCCATGCGCAGCTCGTTCTCTCTCTTGAAATGAACGTAAGGCCTCATTCCATCGGCCGTGTCCGTCCATTAGAAATAGCTATCTCGATCTCCGACGCATTGTGAACGCTAAGGGATATTTGCTTCACCTGCCTTGAATGCCGGGTCGAACGTTATGAGGAGGTCGTGTGTTCGGGTCCGGCCAGCGCTGGCCAAAGGCAGTGATCCGTTTCCGCTCGCGACCCGAACCAGCTTCCAAGTTGGCGTAATGCTTCCGCTCGAAATGATCACGAATTTCACATTGTAGGAAAGAACGTCCTGTTTGAAAGCGGAATCCATTTTCGCAGACATTTTGGATGGCGGATTGGTGATCTCGGCCGCCAAATGGTCGAAGAGCCACTGTGAAATTTAGAGTTCGCTCTCTAGCAGCAGCGACGAGCCGTGCCAGTGCGGCGCCGCTGTTTCGCAGTTTTTGTTAGTATAACCCCGGAAGCGATTAAGGGCCCAATAGCTTCCAAACTTACCCGACGATGGCGCGATTTCTAGCTCTTAAGGCTGAAAGAAGCGGCTCAAAAAGATTCTGCAGTGCCTTATCGTCGAACTGATCCTTGTCTTGCGGACGATACACGGCGCTGCGCGGCGATTCGGCCTCATCTGATTGCGAGCTAATTTCCTCGATGCGCCGATCGATGGCGCGGAAGGCCGTGTCGAGATTGGTGACGCCCACGCGTGGCGCATACTTTTGAAGGGCCGTCTTGTAGTCACCGAGTTCCGTTTCGGAATCGATGTCGGAGATGCTCGCGTCGATATCGTCAAGCTGGCGCGTAATGGCGTCGTCAATATGGTGAGCGATATCGGTCTCGAAGACATCCTGCGCCGCATCCACGGCGTCGCAGAAGTTTTCAAATTCGTGCGGAAACAAATGCCCGTCGAGCAGGCCGATCACAGCCGCCTCGAGTTTTTCGAATAATGCGTCTGAGTCCTCGAGCCTAGTGTAATCCTTCTTGAGGCTGCGCAGAAGCCGTATCAGACCGATCTCGTCGCGAAAGACCGTGAAGTGCCCGCCGGCAGGCTTGTTTGCAAGCTGAAGCGCGAGATCCATGAATCGCGTGTCCTCGCTTGCGGTCCGCCATTCGAGGAGAAGGCGAATGCGCTCAGTGTTGGACAAATCGTAGAGGCGCCAGGTTGAGGTATCGCGGCTGTCCTGCTTCCATATCGGCATCGTCAGGAAGAGCTGCGCGGTATGGAGCAGGGATGTCGCGACGCGCTTTTGCTGCTCGGGCGGCAGCGGACATACGGTCCTGACATAGCTCCAGAGCTCGTCGGCCCAGGAGGCTTTCACCGCGGTATGCGCGAGGTCTTCGAGAAGGTCTGCATCATCGGCCAGATAGGTGATGAGGTAGTCCCGGAGCGACGGATTGACGAAGGAGACGCGCTGGTCACGGATTTCGAGATAGCCGCCTTCGAGGATCTTCAAGGCTTCCTCGAAATCCTTGGGGTCCTGTTCGATCGAGTATTTCTTGCAGAAGTAGGGGTGAAGCGCGTTGAAGGACGCGCGTAGCTCGTCGATATCGACGCCGTATTCCGAGCAGAAGAAGAGGCTGAACAGGAGATGGCGGCAGCGCGGCGTGATGTGCTTGCGGAAAGAGATATCCCACACCAGAAGCGGATTTTTCAGCGTGCTCAGAAAGCTAGCGGCGTAAGTCTCGGGCGGCAGGGAACGCAGATGCATGGCATCCGTCATCGCTTCGATGATGCGCGGATTATAGTTGGGGTGATCGATGATCTTCGGCAGCGCTTTGGCGTCCCAGAGCGCCTGGATATGCGCACGGGGCGTACCTGCGACAAGAAGATGGTTGTAGAGGATTCGAGCTCGGATCCGCCGGGTGTAAACGCCGACATCGAGCACATATTTCGTAATGTCGAGCGCCCGATCGGCAAGGTGTTCGGAAACCCGGCGCGCTTCCTCGAAGATCGGGGCGCGCGTCGTCAAGACGAAGCGCGCATTCTTCGAGCGCCGGACTCTCTTGATGAACTTGGCAAGTTCGGTGTCGTGCGCGGCCAGCGACTTGGTGTCCAACGCGGCACGGCCGAGAAAGTCGTCGAAAAAGAAGATCTGCTTTCGGCTATCGACAATCGAGGCAAAACCGTCGTCGAGGCTTCGGATCGCCACATACTCCCATTCCTCGCCGAGATAAGCATAGGAAATCATCTCGGCCAGCGTGGTCTTGCCGACGCCGGGCGGCCCGGAAATGATGATGACGTGCTCGGCCTCAAGTTTGTCGCGCGCTTGTTTGAAACTAGGATTCGGCGCATAGACACGGACCTTGACTTCGATTTCCTCGCGGGTGATCTCCGTGAACCGTCGCGATGCGGCGTGCAGGATACGATCGAGGACGGTTGAGCTGCTGAGCCAAAGCTTAATGTGAGCCCGCTCGATATCGCCAAATTTCCGCAACAGGGCGTTGATGTCGCCATGGCTGTAAATGTGAGCCGGATCGGAAAGCAGAGGGCCAAGGGTTCTGACCAGCTCAGCCTTGTTCTGAGGCGTCAGTGGGCGCGATGTCGCCAGAAGATATCGGGATTTGCGAAGGGATTTGAGCGCTTGGGGCACTTCGGCCATGGCACGCTGGAGTGCGCGGAAGGTCGAACCCGCGTAATGCTTCGCTTGCAGGACGGTTGTGCGGCCCGCTTTCGCATGGCGTCCGTCCAACCCGCCATCCGGGCCGGGGCCGAAAGCCTCGAACCGGACGCCAACCTCCGCCCCGATGAGATCCCGGGCGAGATCCTCGAAATCGGCTGGCGAGAGATTGGAGAAGGTGTAGCCGGACATCGGCGTGCTTCAATTTCAGGTGGAATAGCCATCTTAGGCTAGTATCGGTGACTTTCTAGCTCAAATAGCCGATTCTCTGTTCTAAAGTAAGACTTAGTTTCCTTTTGGAGGTATCATAGTAATACAATGAAGTTATGGCTTCCTAAGTAGTTATGAAGGCCTATATAGTCATCTATAGCTTCCATAAAGGAGCTGGGATCGGCCGATTGCCTAGATCAATAAACTGGAGCTTCCTGTGACGCTGAGAAAGGCGCAAGTCTTTTTTAAAGGCCAGCCCGCCGGCACGTTCGAAGAGACGGCCGACGGCGGGACGCGCTTTACCTATGCGACCGACTGGGCCGAGCCGATTGCGTGCTCCCTGCCGCCGACCCAGCGCGAGCATGAATGGCGCCAGGGCGTTCACCCCTTCTTTCAGCATCTGGCTCCCGAAGGATGGCTTCGCGAACAGCAAGCCCGCGTGGCCCACATCGCCGAAGAGGATGATTTTGGGCTTCTGCTGCGTTACGGCGCCGACTGCATTGGCGCGGTCGGCGTCAAGCGGACAGCTGAGGCGGCGGCCGATGATGCGCCCATCACTGAAGCTACCGCAAACCCGGGTCACACGGTCTCGGGCATTCAACGCAAGCTACTCGTTACCAAGCAAGCCAATGGCGCCTTCGCGCCGGCCGCGGCTGATGGCCTCGCGCCCTACATCGCCAAGTTCAATTCGGAACGCCTCGATACGCTCGTGCGCAACGAGGCCTTAAGCCTGCGCTGGAGCGCGGCCATCCTTGGCAAAGGCGAGGTGACCGACTTTACGTTGGGAACGGTTGCCACCATCAATGAGCCCGCGCTCGTGGTGACAAGGTTTGATCGGCTGGCCGATGGCAACAAGCTTCGCCTCGAGGACTTCGCGCAAATTCTCTGCAAGCCGCGCGGGCGGAACTTCGCCGGAAAATACGACGCGGCCTACGAAGACGTCGCGGCCGTCATCCGGGATCATTCGGTCCGGCCCGAGATCGATCAGGCCCGCTTCTTCCGTCGCCTTGTCGTCTTTGTGCTCGTCGGTAATTGCGATGGCCATCTCAAGAATTTCTCGCTTCTCGAAACAGAAGCAGGGCTTCGCCTGTCGCCAGCCTATGACATCGTCAACACCGCCTTCTATGACGGCTTCGACCAGCAACTCGCGCTCTCGATCGATGGGAAAAAGCCAAACCTCGACGACGTGACCAAGGAAACGCTCGTCGCGTTCGGCTTGAGCATTGGTCTATCGCAGCGAGTGATTGATCAGGTCTTCAATGATCTTGCAACGCGCGTGAAGCGCGCCAGCAACATCTTGCAGCCGCCGCAAGGCGAGCCGCCCGAGGGTTTTGTCCATCGCTATTCTGAAATCGTGAGCCGCGCATGTCTGAGAATTTTCGGGAACTAGCTCCGCTCAACTGGCAAGCCTATGTTGAGGAGGCTATCCGTCGGCGGAAAAAGGAAAAGCTCACGCAGCGTGAGCACGCGGCGCTTGCCAGCGTCAGTGTTCCCACGATCGTGTCCTTCGATCGAGGCGAGACGACGCTCAGCCTCGGCAAAGCATTCGATATTCTGCGCGTGGTAGGCCTTGTCCGGGAGCCGAACCCGTTTGGGGCGCAAGGCGCTTTCGTGCAAGAAGCCTTCGCGCGTTGGCGCGAGCTGACGGCGGCGTTGCCTAAGGACTCGCCCGGGCGCTTTCCGCATGGATGGTACCGTTTCGACTATGCGCTTGAAGGCGAGCTGAAGCCGATCGAACTTCATAACTTCCCGGCGCTTTTCCGCCAGGCCGTTGTCCGCCACACGGGCTGGCCGCTCTTTCTTTTTCTCACCCGGCCTGAATTCGCGCCTTACGAAATCGACGGCACCCTGGAGTGTTGGCTGAAGCCTGAAGATGCTGGGGCTAATCGGCCGCTTGGGGATGCCGCCCATTGTGACTTCTGGCGCGCCGCGCCGACGGGCCGGACCGTGACCATGCGTGGGTACCAAGAAGATGGGCAGGAAACATTCCCGGCGGGGACCATCTTTGATACGACGCTTCCCACCTGGCGCATGGGGGAAGCGCTGCTTCACGCAAGCAATCTCACCCAGCTTCTTGCCGAAGATCCCAAGGGCGTGAAGGTCAAGTTCCGCGCCGTTTACACCGGCCTCAGCGGCCGGGTGCTTCGCGCCTGGGGCAACCCCATGAGCGATCTCATGATGGAGGGCAGTGCCGCACGCAGCGACGAAGCCATCCTCGAAGCCGTCGTTCCGGCAGACGAGGTTGAAACGAATCTCGCGAAATGGCTTCACCCGCTGGTGGCCTCATTGTTTGAACGGTTCGGGGTCACCGGCCTAACCGTCGAGCGCGTCAACGCCGAGCTTGATCGAATGCGGGAAAATAACTTCCATTCGGTCAGAAGCTAGCCAACTGCGTGCGTATTGGCCGAACAGGTGACGCAGGGGGCTTGAAAAGAATGCCACTCAGTAGCCGTTTCATTAAGCAGCTGATCCTCGTCAATGATCAGGTATGCTTAACCGATGGCATGGCCGACCCGACGCCAAATTCGCGCGCTTCGTAGCTGGCCGCCGCCACGACGCCGCGCTCGCGAGATCCTCCGACGGCGACCGTGCCACGAAGATCAGATTGTCCCGCTGCTCGACGGACGCATAGAAGGCGTCCATGTCGATGTGGATGATCTTACGTTGGCGGCTCGGGGAAGCTGCCTGGTCGTCATCGTCCTCGATGGTCACGTCGCTAGTCCGGCCGTGTCTTCCTTGACGCCGCGGGCGACGATCTGCAGCGTGTCGTCCGGAAGCGGCCGCTGCAGCTTCATGGCCTCGTCCAAAGGGGCCATCATCCACGTTTCGACTTCGTCCGGCGTGGTCAGAATCACCGGCATGGCCTTCGGATGGATGGCGCCGATCTCGACGTTTGGCTCGGTGGTGAGGAACGCGTAGAGGTCGTTGGTCGTCTCACCTTCCTTGACCTTCCGAACGGATGTCCAATTGGTCCAGATGCCGGCGAAGCAGGCGAGGGGACGGGTCTCGTCGAGCGCGAACCAGATGTCACCGCCCTCGGCCTTGTTGAACTCGCTGAACGAGTTGAATGGCACCACACAGCGGTTTTCGATCCCCAGCCATCGCGTCCAGTGTTTGCTCTTCACGTTGCGAATGTTAGTGGTGCCGCCGTCTGGCTCCATCCGCAGCATTTCCTTGAAATCGACGGTCTTGCCCTTGGCCTGGAGTTTCTCGGCTCGTTTCTTGGTGGCATCCATCAGCGCCTTTGACGATGACGGCATTCCCCACCGCGCAGTGGTGAGTTCGCGGCCCTCGGCCCCGTTGCGCACGATCGGTGCCTTGTAATCTGGAAAAACCCCGGGCATCGGCGCCAGATTGCCGACGTATCGGTTCACGACACAATGCGCTGATTGCGGCTTGGTTGGTCGTGATCGAGTAGAGATTGCACATCGGTCAGGCTTCGGTCCGAAGGTGGCGCGGCTGCCAAGCCAGTTGTAGCAGAGTCGCGGAAGGACGCCGGCCCGCCTTGGCGCATTTGCGGCAGCGCAGCCGGCTGGCGAGATCGTGCACGAAGGTGGTCGGCGGATGCTTCATCGCCGCGAGGTCAACGTCGCTCGGCGTCTTGCAGCGCGCGCACTGGATCTCCAGCCAAGGGAAGCCGCCATTCACCGCTTGGTCGATCGTCGGGGACGGATCAATCGGTTCTCCGTCTGACCACATGCGTTCGTTCCAACTCTCGCATAGCAGCTTGTCGGCCTGCTGGATGAGCGCTTCCCCCTTCGCTCGCGACTCCCCCGATCGGGCAGCCAGGATGTTGGCCATTGCCCGCGCCTTGCCGAGCTCTTTCGCCAGAGCCTTGCGGTCGCCGCCCGACAGGGGCGTAGGGTGATACTTCGGGGCCATCCAGACATCCAGGCACAAAGAGATCGGATCGGCGATCTGGAGCGGGCTACGGCGTCTCGAACGCCGGCCAGCACCCGTCTTCTTCATGCCTGCCGGTGCGTTGCTGGCAGGTATTGTCGAGCAGCCGCTGCGCGACGTCCTTCCAGACCGCGTTGCCGCCGTACAATCGGACTGCGTCGGCGGTCTGGATTTCCACGGTCCGCTCGCAGCGGCGGCAGGAGATGCGCAGCACGTGGCGCTGGATCTCCGCAAGACGTCGTTGCCGAAGCTGGGCCCCGGTCGCGTCGGCGCGAGGATCTTTGAGGACCGCTTCCCAGTATTCGGCCGCGAGCGGCGCATTTGGAGCCGCAGCTGGGGAATCCGGCCTGCAGGCGGCTTCAGCGGCCAGCTTTTCCATCTGCTTTGGCGTCGGCATGCGCCAGCTCGCGGGTCGATCGGTCATTTTCGAATTAGAACATAAAGAGAACGAAAGTCGAGTCCGCTCCGGCCCGCGTCGAGAAAAATCATCGTGGGGGAAGGGGCGCGGTGTCGGAACCAAGCTGGGTGGATCGTCTTGATTCCGGCATCAGTATCGGAGTTCCCCCAATAGCCCCCCGCGCTAACTGGAAAGGCTTCCTGCGTCTTTCCCTCGTCACCTGTCCGGTCGCGCTCTATCCGGCCACATCGGAATCCGAAAAGGTCTCATTCAACCAGCTCAACCGGAAGACCGGCCACCGCATCAAGTACGCTAAGATCGACGCCGACACCGGCGAGGAGGTTGCCAATGAGGATATCGTCAAGGGCTACAAGGTCGACACCGACACCTTTATTGAGGTGACGAAGGAGGAACTCGACAACGTCGCGCTGGAATCGACGCGGACCATCGAGATCGACGAGTTCGTCGACCGCAGCGAGATCGATCCGAGGTATCTGATCCGTCCTTACTACCTGGTGCCGGACGGAAAGGTTGGCCACGACGCCTTCGCCGTCGTCCGCGAAACCATTCGCGAGATGAACAAGGTTGCCATCGGACGCGTGGTGCTGACCAACCGCGAGCACATCATCGCCCTCGAGCCGCTGGACAAGGGGTTGATGGGAACGCTGCTACGCTATCCCTACGAAGTGCGTTCCGCGGACGAGTATTTCGACGACATCCAGGATGTCAAAGTCACCAAGGACATGCTCGATCTCGCCAGGCATATCGTCAACCAGAAGGCGGGACATTTCGAGCCGGACAAGTTCGAAGACCAGTACGAAACCGCTCTCATCGAGCTCATCAACCAGAAGCGCGCCGGCAAACCCATCACCGCGAAAGCGCGACCCCGCGGCGAGAACGTGGTCGATCTGATGGAAGCACTGCGCAAGAGCATCGGACGAGAGGGGGCCGCGGCAGAGGCATCCAAGAAATCAGGAAAAAAGCCGCGCAAGGCGGCCGCCGGGCAGAAGGAAATGCTGATGCCGATCGCAGGCAAAAAGCCGGCGAAAGAGGCCGCGGCGAAGAAGCCGGCGGCCAAGCCGCAGCGGAAGTCGGCTTAGGTATCTCGTGAGGCATTCGGTGACGCCGGACGGCCACTGTTTTGTTGTTCGCGGCAGGCTCTGGCGGAGGGCAAATCACACTCTCGAGATGTCACGCGAGATCATTTCGTCGACAGGCTAATGGTGGCCCGGCGGGCGGTGCGCGACGCCAGGAAAGGCGACAGACGGCGAAGCCGAAGCAACGGGGCATAGGGCCGTGGACGAGGTTAAGCGGGCGCTCGGCTAGCGCGGCTAGCATGCCATCGCCATTTCTCTGTCGCCGGCATGACGTATTGGCATTGCTCGGGATGAACACACCCGTTGGTTCCCTCAGAGGCAGATGGACGCGGTGTCAGTAGCGACGCGGAAGTGAAAGCGGGCCAGTTCCTTCGAGAGGGCGTTGCGCAGCCGATGAGGCGGTATAGGTACTTCAGACAATCGCCACAAAATTCACCGACACGCTTCCCTACAGACAGTCTTCACGAAGGGCGTTATGTCCCAGTATTCACTAGACGTATTGCGTCAGCGCTACATCGTCGAGAAAAGACCGCTCGAGGCCAGCGTGGAGCAGATCTTGCGGGCCGACAGCCGCGCAGGAGCGCGTGCCATCCTGGCTGCAATCGATAAACGTCGCTTCGAAAATCGGTCCGAAGGGCAGCGCCTCCGCAAGATGCTCCGCTTCGAGACCTCGCTCTGGGAGAGCGGCCATTTTGCCGTGGCAGGTGTGGACGAGGCCGGAATGAGCCCTCTCGCCGGGCCCGTGTCCGCTGGAGCCGTGATCCTTAAACCAGGCACGCGGATAGTCGGGATCGACGACTCGAAAAAACTCGACGCCGCGGCTCGCGAAGAACTCGCGAAGGAAATCAAAGAAAAGGCAGAGAGTTGGTGCGTAGCATTCGTCGAGGTCGAGGAGATCGACGCAATCAACATCTATTGGGCAGGCATCCAGGCGATGCAGCGGGCGGTCCGGGGGCTAGGGTTGACGCCGCAGCACTTGCTGATCGATGCGAAGCGGTTGAAGGAAATCGACATCCCTCAGCAGGCAATTATTAAGGGCGATGCCAAGTCCGCCAGCATCGCGGCCGCCTCCATCCTCGCGAAAGTCGAGCGCGACAGGGTCATGCGGGCGCTCGACGTGCGTCACCCCGGCTACGGATTCGCTGATCACAAGGGCTACCCGGTGCCGGCTCATTATGAGGCGCTCGCCAGCCTTGGCGCATGCGCAGCTCACCGGCGATCGTTCGGACCGGTACGCAAGGCTCTCGGGTTGCCGCCCCTGCCGCCGTGGCCTTCGACATCCGAGCGCGAAGCCGGCTGAATTCTAAGTCGTATGCTTCGTCACAAGCGCATTATTTTCGCGACCGGCTCCTTTCGCGAACAACGTCCTTCGCGTTTTTGTCAGACCGCAGCCCGAGATAGACCGGCTGGCGCAGCTCACCCTTGCTGGTCCACTCCGCGAACTTCACTTCTGCGACCAACGCAGGACGCACCCAAGTCGTGACCTGCTCATCCTTCACCTTGGCAGGGAACGGCGACTTTGCCGTTTTGAGCTTCATTAGCATGGCGTGAAGCTCTTCGAGAGTCTGGTGGCTGAAGCCGGTGCCGACGTGGCCGATGTACCGCCAGGCGTCATCTTCGCGTACCGCCAGCACGAGGGCGCCGAAGAAGGGCCGGGTTCGCCTCGGAGCCGTGAAGCCGGCGATCACGACCTCCTGCCGCTGCGCGGTCTTCACCTTCAGCCAATCGGCGGTCCGGCGTCCGGACGCGTACGGGCTGTCGGCGCGCTTGGCCATGATGCCTTCGAGATGTCTCAGCTCGGCTTGTGCAAAGAACTTTGTGCCATTGCCTTTGCGATGGTTGCTGAACGCGATCAGCTTGTGACGGGGCAGGATGGCCTTGAGCCGCTTCTTGCGCTCGAGGAGCGGCAGCGCACGCAGATCCTCCCCGCCTGTGAACATGAGGTCGAACGCACAGTATAAGAGCTTAGCCTCATGGCGCAGCGCGTTCTGAAGCAACTGGAAATGGGATACGCCGTCCTTTCCGATCGCAACCAGCTCGCCATCGATGACAGCGTCCGCCTTCACGCCTTCAAGTGCTTTCGCGACCTCGACATAGGAGTGGCTGATGATCTTCCCGTTGCGACTGTAGAGTGCGACCCGACCACCCCGGATTTCCGCGACCATGCGAAAACCATCGAATTTGTCCTCGAAGACCCAATTGGGATCGTCGAAGGCCGAATCCGTCAGCGTGGCCAGCATGGGCTGCAGGCGGCGAGGCACAGTTGATTTTCGAGCCATGGCTGGACGACGGGAAGAGAGATGGGCAGGAACGAGTGGAATGTATCGTGAGTTCCGTGCGACACTTGAAGAAGATGGCCTGGCCCAGGTCAAAAAGCCAGGGCGTGCAACGTCACCGGGTGCGTTGCCTGCGCTCTGAGCGGC
This sequence comes from Bradyrhizobium sp. WSM1253, assembly GCF_000244935.1. NCBI lineage: Bacteria > Pseudomonadati > Pseudomonadota > Alphaproteobacteria > Hyphomicrobiales > Nitrobacteraceae > Bradyrhizobium > Bradyrhizobium sp. WSM1253. The sequence continues at coordinate 2,338,125 of NZ_JH600073.1, read as the reverse complement.
CTTTGTGACAATTCTGCTCGCCAATTCGATGCTGTACTTGGGGCGAAGTTTAACATTCCTGAATCCACAAGTCGGCAAGACCGGTTAGGATGGGGTTTTCCCTCTTGGGGGCACCTCATGTTCGACACGGCAACCACCGCGCTTTTGCGCGCGGTCCTCGATGAAGTCTGCGAATGCGTCTCGCAGCGCGAGATCGGCGCACGGACCCACGTCGCCTCGAAAATTCTGGAGGCCGCTACCAGGGGCGAGATTTCTCCGGAGGCTCTTAAGCAGGTCGCTCGCGATGCCCTCTCGCACGCGCCCACGATGTGGCGCTGATCCGGAGGAGCGGGCGTGAACTTCCAGGTGACCGTCCTCAAGATCCTGGTGGCATATCCGGATGGGTTTGCCGTGATGGAGGACCTCAAGAGGGACATGGCCATCCTGGCGACCAGCGGACGCGATTGGGCGGACCGGACCAGACGCCTCGCGGCGCGGGTCCCGGATCTCGACATCTGGTCACAAGGGCTGGTCGAACGCACCAGCGGCGGTTGGAAGATCACGTCCAAAGGACGGGCGGCGCTGGAGTTCATGGAAGCCCGCCCTGCTGCACCCGAGCCGAGCCAGGCATCGGTGGTCGAGGAGACTACAGCTGCAATGGAGGTCGCGACGGACGTTCCTCCTCTGCGGCAGCCCGCCGATCGTGCCAAGCGTCGCCGCGAGCGCCGGGAGCGTCGCCGTGAGGCCCGTGAACGAGCGAGGGCGAATGCCTCTTGAGGGACGGTCGAGCCAAAGAAAAAGCCGCCAGCGAAGCTGGGCGGCTTGATAGTCCCGGACCGTCGATTGCTTCCCCAGCCCCAAGCGTACCGCCATTACCTTGTTTGCGGCCATGCCAGCGCGATCCACCGAGCGCTTTTCGATTCGGCCATCGATCGGCCGAGTTGTACGCCGGGCTCTTACAGCGCCGGCAAGGTTTCAAAGGAGGTGGACGGGAGGCGCACCCGCGCGGTGTCGCCGGCCGCTACCGCTCCACCGGCCCGAACCACTCCCAGCACCCCGCATTTGAATGGAGGCCCTGTTTCCGCCGACGAGAGCACGTGCCGTTTCAGGCCAGCTCGGAAACGGTCGATAAGAACACAGGGCGTGCGGAGGCCTGTCAACTCGATGATCGCCGTGGGCCCGAGCTCGATCAGCGTCCCGAGCGGCATCAGTTCGAGGTCCAGTCCGGCCGTGGTGATGTTCTCGCCGAGGTCTCCCGCTGCGACTGCGAAGCCAGCTTCCCGGAGGTGCGCAAATCGCTCGGATGGGATCAGGTGAACCTGCCGCAGATTGGGAAGCCGGGGCTGGCGACGGGCGAGGTATCGGGTCGTCCGTGAACAAGGCTCTAAGCGATTGAGCAGGAGTCAGTTTTCCGGTTGCGGCGGCATTTGAGATTGCAGGGATTGGGGGCTTGAGGCCCCCAAATCTTGCAATTGTCGTTTGTGGATTCCCTTTCGCTGCGGGCCATGATTCTGTGGTGCATCGGAGGGGCCGATGCGACCGAAGA
>NZ_JH600073.1:2053560-2336500 GCF_000244935.1 Bradyrhizobium sp. WSM1253 | reverse complement strand
CCTGGCGAGAAGGCACGCCGTCAGGCTGCGGCAATCCTATTCTCGTGTGGCCAAGACCGCCGCGATGATGGCGGGCCGCTACGCCCATGCCAAACAGTTCAGCCGGCATCAGCGGCAGTTGCGCATTCTGCGCAGCCGGCTCGGCCGCATCATCCGCGACATCCGCCGCAAGATCGAGGGCCAGCCGGCATTGGAGGAGGCATTCGCCTCCCGCTTGGCCGGGCCCGTGCAAATCCGCTCGCAGCAGCAGCGCCAACGCGGCTGGAAGCTTTATTCCTTCCATGCCCCGGAGGTGGAATGCATCGGCAAAGGCAAGGCCGCCGCGCCTTACGAGTTCGGCGTGAAGGCCTCCATCGTCACCAACAACCGCCGGGCGCCCGGTGGCCTGTTCGTACTGCACGCCAGGTCGCTGCCCGATAATCCCTACGACGGTCATACCCTGCGGGACGTCATCGACCGCACCGAGGCGCTCACTGGCTGTCCGATCGAGCGGGCCTATGTCGACAAGGGATATCGCGGCCACGACACGCAAAATCCCCGTCGCGTCTTCATTTCGGGCCAGAAGCGCGGCGTGTTCGGCGCCATCAAGCGCGAGCTCCGGCGCCGCTCCGCCATCGAGCCCATCATCGGACATCTGAAGGCCGAAGGTCACCTTGGCCGCTGCTATCTCAAAGGCCGCGCCGGCGACGCCGCCAACGTCGTGCTCTCAGCAGTCGGCCACAACTTCCGCCGTATCCTCGCCTGGCTCAGAGAACTCTTGTGCCTCTTCCTGATCCAGCTATCGCATACGCTTGCCTGTCCGCTCCCGCTCAATTCGGCTTCTTAACGGACGACTATCGGTGCCGGACGAAGGCCCCGGCGTGGGCATCGCCGTCGACACCGTGACCTTCCACCAGCACGATCCGTTCCCGTGGCGGCTTGCTGAAGTGGTGGCCGCGATCGGCGGCTACCGCAACCACCCTTCCCTCGAGTGAGAGGTCGTGCGGGTGCGACATCAGGCAGCGCGGGCAAGCGAACGCCGCTTTTGGCGCAGGTAGCGTGCGATTTCGGGAAGCGGCATCGCGTTCAGGACCCGGTCGGCGGGTACGCCGCCCTTGCGAGCCATCTCGACGCCCCAGTGCATGTGGTCGAGCTCGGGAATCGAGTGCGCGTCCGGATTGATGCTCAGCATGCAGCCGAACTCGAGCGCAGCCCGGTGCCAGCGCCAATCCAGGTCGAGGCGCCATGGATGCGCGTTGATCTCGACAACTACGTCATGCTTTGCACATGCCCGAAGCACCTTCTCGATGTCGATCTCATAGCCCGGCCGCCGCTGCAGCTGCCGCCCGGTCATGTGGCCGATGATGGTCGTGTGAGGATCGGAGATGGCCCGAAGCAGGCGCTGGGTCTGCGCCTTGCGGTCCAGCTTGAAACGGCCGTGGATGCTGGCGACGACGAAGTCGAAACGTTCAAGGACCTCGTCGTCGTAGTCGAGCGACCCGTCAGCCAGAATGTCCGACTCCATGCCCTTGAGGATCCGAAAGTCCTTACCGAAGCGCTTGTTCAGGCGGTCGGCTTCTCGGTGCTGCTGCACGATCTCTTCGAGGGAGAGACCGCCGGCGTAATGGGCGGACTTGGAATGGTCGGCGATGCCAAAATACTCGAAGCCGCGCTGACGGGTCGCCTTCGCCATGGTTTCCAGGGTCTCTGTCCCATCGGAAGCATCGGTGTGGCAGTGCAGGATTCCGCGCAGGTCCTTGTCGGTCACAAGCTTCGGCAACTTGCCCTTCAAGGCCAGCTCGACCTCGCCGCGGCCCTCCCTGAGCTCGGGATCGATGAAGGGCAGCCCGAGAGCCTGGTAGATGTCAGCCTCCTCGCCGGCGATCAGTGTGCGACCCTTGTGCAGGCCGTGAGCGTCCAACCGCATGCCCTTCTCGGCGGCCAAGGCTTGGAGCTGCTCGATGTGAGCGGCGGAGCCGGTGGCGAAGAGAAGGGCGGCGCCGAAATGTTTGCGGTCGGACACCCGGACTTGCAGTCCTTCGGACGATGGCATCGCTGTCTCGTCCGACTTGGCAGCCTCCGCAACGATGGCGAGGTCGGCGACGAGTTCGCAGCCTCGACGGAAATCGCCAGCGATCGTCACGCGCTTGAGTTCGGGGCGTGCCTTGCGAATGGATTCCTTCGCGTGCGCGAGCAAGGCGGCGGCTCGGTGCAGGTGAAGGCGGCCTTCTCCGCTTTTGGCGATTGCGAGATTTTGCAGGATCTTGGTCTGCAGCGCGGCACCGAGTCCTTTCGCCTTCTTGATGCGATCGTCCTTGGCGGCCGCCTCCAATTCCGCGAGGGAGGTGATACCGAGATCCTGGTAGAGCCGCAGCACCTTCTCCGGACGCAAACCCGGTACAGCCAGCAGCTCAAGCACGCCCCCGGGGATCTCCTTCCGCAGCTTTTCGAGGCTGGGATGATTGCCCGTCTTGTGAAGCTTGGTGATGATGTCGGCTATCGCGTCGCCGACGCCCGGGATCTCCGTAAGACGGTCTTCGGCGATGAGCACGTCCAGAGGAACGGCAAGGGTCGCCAGGCTGTCTGCGGCTCGCGAGTAGGCTTTCGCCCTGTAGGGATTGCCGCCTCGCAGGGCGGTACGCTGCGCGTACTCTCGCAGGAGACTTGCTACACCGCGAGTGTCGAGCGAAGGCATCAGCGAGCCTCCCGGTCCACGCTTTGCGGCGCCGCCGAAGTAAGGCGACCGCCGGAGCGGCCACTTGGCTGGCGATCGAGAGAGCTCTCAAGCTCCTGGGCTGCGCGGAAATCGTTCAGGTGCTGGATAATGGGGCCGTAGGCAGCTTCCTTCTTGAGGAGATTGTAAATCCGTCCTGCCACCAGCTGCAGATGCTTCATCCTGCCTCTCGGCATGGATCTCGCTTTGCAGAGAGCTCGCACCGCGTAGGCCCGAAAGTAATCGAATGCGTCTGACATGCCAGGTAAACGCCCGCTATCGACCAGAGTTCGATGCGAGAAGGATTGGCCTTTTTGGCACTGCACCAAACGCGGGCCGGGTCGCTCATATTCGAAAGCTTGAGAACCAGGAGGTCGTAGGAACTCCTCGCCACCTTCGAAGTTGCGAGACTCGTTGAGTAAGGTAGGTAAACTGCCCGCCACCGGCCCCAACCCGGCGGCGGGTTTTTTGTGAGTTGCGTAGCGTGGCGAAGCGTACAAGAGCGGCGCCTCCGGCCGAGAAGCCAGAAGCTCCTCAGATGCCGGGGTTCATCAGCCCCCAACTGGCGACTCTGAAGATGAAGGCACCTTCGGGATCCCAATGGATTCACGAAATCAAATACGATGGGTACCGCATCCAGCTCCGAATCGACGGCGACGATCGCCGGGCCTACACCCGCAACGGCTATAACTGGGTCAGCAAGTTTTCGAGAATAGCTGCCGCCTTCGATATCGAGGGGCAGGCCATTGTCGACGGCGAAGTCGTCGTCATCCATGAGGGTCGCACCAATTTCTCCGAGCTGCAGGCGGACCTCGGCAGAGGCGACCAGGACCGCCTGATCTTCTTCGCGTTCGATCTGCTGTGGCTCGATGGCAAGGATTTGCGCAAGGAGCCGCAGCTTGAGCGGAAAAGGCTGCTCAAGGAGTTGATCGAGGAGCACAGGCTCCAGGAGCCCATCTTCTTTAGTGAACACCATGAAGGGGATGGGCAGGCGCTGTTCGTTGCCGCCAGCAAGTTGAACTATGAGGGCATCATCTCAAAGCGCGTGGATGCGCCGTACCGATCGGAGCGGGTCGAAGCCTGGCAGAAGGTCAAGGTCGTTCAGAAGGGCAAGTTTCCCGTGGTCGGTTTCATCAAGGACCCATCTGGCGTGGCCGCACTCTATCTGGGCAAGAAGGAAGGCAAGGATCTCGTCTACATGGGGAAGGTCGGCACGGGATGGAGCCGGACCACTTCGGCGCATATCCGCAAGGCGCTCGATACCGTAGTCAGCCCGAAGCAGAGGCTGACGAAAACCATCAGGAAGCCGAAGGCGACGTGGGTCGAACCCAAGTTCTATGCCGACATCGAGTACCGCGACATCACCTCCGAAGGGCTCCTTCGAGCCAGCTCGTTCAAGGGACTGAGCAAAGGAACGGGCCGTTCATAGCGGCGTTTTCCCGTGAGTATGTGGAGTACCGGTCATGGATCCGGAACGGCGAGTTGCGAAGGCCCTGGAAGACGCTCAGGGCATCCTGGCCCGATATGTCGAGCCTGGCCCCAGAGATTGCGAGCAAACCATAAACCGGCTGCTGGAGGTGCTTGACGACGAGGCCGTCGTGCAGGCGCTCAAGGATTCGAAGATGGAAAAACCAACTGCAGAACAACTCGCCGAGCTCAAGAGGCTCAGCGCGACCGCTCGGGTGCCGGATGAATCGGAGATCGTCACTTCGAAGGAGGAAGCCGAGATCCGGATCCGCGACCTGAAAGACAAGGCTCGGATGGAATGATGCCTGAGAAGCCCGCGAATGGCGTGGAGCCCAACGCTCCGAGGACGACATTCAGAGCGATCAGCTGGGTCCGCGCGGCGTAACCGGCAAGGAAAGTCCGGCGAGGATGACACCTCAGCTGGAAAAGAAGACGCCCGAGGACGTCGATCCCGGACATCCGGCATGAACTCGATGGACACGTTCGATCCCGATATGACGTGTCGCGTGCACGATGGTCTCAACGACCAGATCATCGAATGGAGCCCTCATTGGGCTTCGATGTACCGCGAGCATGCGTCGAGATGGGATGACGGCGTCATTTCCTGGGACGGTCTGCTGCTCGATGGATGGGCGCCAATCGTCCATGGTCATCCTTGTGGCCACTGAGATGCGGCCTACAAGGAACGGAACCCGTGAATCCTTGCAGCGTTGCATTGCCATCACTTCTAAAGAGGAGGAGCCGATGGCCGCAGCGAAGAAGAAGACCGCGCGTGGACGCAAACAGGATCGCGCCCGGGTCGCGAAAGGGCAGGACCACGAAGTCCGGTATGAAGCACAGAAGACTGGCCGCTCGGCCTCTGCGGTGAAGAAGGCCGTCAAGAAGGTCGGTAATTCCCGCAAGCGCTTGGAGAAAAGGCTGGCCCGCTGATATGGAAAGCCGGGCTGGCATTTTTGGGTCCAGCACCAGCCCTTCTAATCTGGAGGGCACTCCGGGCAGGTGTCGCTAATCGAGTCGAGCAAGTCGCGCACCTCGGCCACCGCTGCATCGGGGGAGACGCCTGCCGGCGGGGCGCCACGGGCGATGTCAAAGGCCCGTTCCCGTGCATGGGGATCGGCGCGATCCTGCATCCAACCGTGCTCCTCGCACTCGCGGATAGCGCCCGCTTCCTGAAGCACGTGGACCGCCCACCCGCGCAGGGTGCGGATCGGCGGCCGTCTCTGCTTGGTCATCAGCATTCAAAGGTTCTCCCACGCTGAGACGAATCGTTTAGTCCCGCAGACGTTCCCCATCGCCATGGCCGGGCGCTCGGGTGGGCAAGAACGAACTGAAGAAGCCGTTTTCCCGATGCTTCAGACGTCCGAGCTCAGGTGGTCGCTCCTTGTCCGTTCTGCGCGTGCGGCTGTCGCCGCACCGGGCTCTCGTGTTGGGGTGGACGGCCCCCTTCCGCCGGTCTGCGTGGCAGGATGGGGTCGTCGATGACCTCAAACGAAGGAGCCGCCCGTGGAAACGATTGTTCGTATCGGTTTGGACACGTCAAAGAGCGTATTTCAGTTGCATGGCGTTGACGGGATGGAGCAGCCGGTCTTGCGACGCAAGTTGAGACGCGGCCAGGTTCTGGCGTTCTTCGGCCGTCTGCCGCCTACGCTTGTCGCGATGGAGGCTTGCGGAGCGTCGCACTATTGGGCGAGGGAGCTGCGTTCGCTGGGGCATGAGGTGGCGATGATCCCGCCGCAATATGTCAAACCGTACGTGCAACGTGGGAAATCCGATGCGGCGGACGCCGAGGCGATTTGCGAAGCCGCGAGTCGACCGAAATTGCAGAAGAACTTCGTGCCAATCAAAAGTCCCGAGCAGCAGGGCGCACAGATGCTGACTCGTGTACGCAACCAGTTCATTGGCAGGCGCACCCAGCTCGCCAATTCGATCCGCGGCTACGCCGCAGAGTTCGGCTTTACCGCGCCCAAGGGGCTTTCAAGGCTTCCGCAATTGCTGATCGATATTAGGGCTGATGCGACAGTCCCGGACTTGGCGATGGAGTTGATAGAGGCGTTGGCTGCAGAAATGGCGCGCGTCGATGATCAAATCGTTACGCTCGACAAGAAGCTCATGCAACTCCATCGGAGCAGCGAGATGAGCCGAAGACTTGCGACCATTCCAGGAATTGGTCCGATCGGCGCGACGCTGCTGTCAATCAAGGTCGTGGATGCGCGCGGATTCAAGTCGGCAAGAAACTTTGCCGCGTGGCTTGGCCTGACGCCAAAGAATCACTCGACGGCCGGCAAGAATCGGCTCGGGGTCATCACCCGCGCCGGCGACGGCATGTTGCGAACCGTTTTGGTAGCTGGCGCGACGGCAGTGATCGCGGATATGCGACGACGCGGGAGTCGCCCTTGGTCCTGGCTGAAAGACATGATCGCTCGCAAGCCGCCAAAGCTGGTGGCGATAGCGTTAGCAAACAAGCTGGCGCGGATTGCTTGGAAACTGATGGTCAGCGGCGAACGGTACCGGCCTGCGAGCGCCGTACCGATGCCAACGCCGACATAGACTTGAACGACAAAAAGAGCTTGGCGTCAGACGGGCAGATCTGACGCTGGGGCCGGAACTTGCAGGAAAGGAAGAGGTGGTACGTTCGGCGCGAGCCGGTCATGTGAGACACTCCGCTCGGTTTACCGGCAGCAAATGCCGCTCTCGTGTTTGGAGCTCACTGTCCGCGAAGCCCATCTTGGCCAGTGGTCGCAAGACCCGATAATAGGCCGGACATATGAGCGCAAGCGATCCGAGCATGCTGCCCGAGCCAATCCTTGCAAGTCGGGGGCCGTCCACATATGAACCGAGCCGCGCAGCGTCTCGGCCTTGCGGCTTCGATCCCTCGCGCGAGGCCTTTGGTGCTCCTCGCCGGGGGCACTCGGGAAAGGGGCGCGCCTGCGGCGATCGCTATCACTGCCCCGTTCCCGGGTGCCGCCATTGAACCGGTCTCGTCGCTGCACTCGGACCGTCGTGCCCCTTCGGGTCGCTATGCTCACGCTCTCCGGGTGCCATTTTCCGTTGAGGCGATGCGCCCTTGGGCGCACGCCTGATCGGGCCTGCGGCCTAAGGCAGATTGCGCTAGAAGCTGAGAGTAAGAGTGCAGGCTGGGTTTTTCCGTGACGGGTTACAAGCTGCGAGAGAGGCTCGCGGTGCCCGTCGCGGAGACCCCCGCGATGTCAAACCCTACTGCTCGCGCGCGCGCCGGCCAGGACCGGGCGAACCTCTATAACGAGATCACCGACAGGATCATCGCCGAGCTTGAGGCCGGACGCGTCCCTTGGGTTCAGCCTTGGGGTACGGCCGCGGCCAGAGCGCCGCTGGCCATGCCGAAAAATGCGTCGACCAACCGGCAATACAGTGGCGTTAACATCCTCATCCTCTGGGGAACCGTGATCGAACGCGGATTTACCGGGCAAAGTTGGCTCACATTTCGACAGGCGCTCTCGCTTGGCGGCCACGTTCGCAAGGGAGAGCGAGGCACCACAGTCGTCTACGCTGATCGTTTCGTGCCGGATGACGAAAAACGGCGCGCTGCGGAGACCGGCGAAGACGCGCAGGCGGTTCCGTTCCTCAAACGATTTTCCGTATTCAACACCGATCAGTGCGAAGATCTGCCCGATGGTATTGCCACCGCTGCGCCACCACCGCCGGCTGGTCTCATCGAACCCACGGTCGACACCCTGATCAAGGCCTGTGGAATTCCATTTCGGATCGGTGGAGATCGCGCATTCTATGCAACAGCCGAAGACTATGTTCAGGTCCCGCCGCCGCAGGCCTATTTCGAACCCATCAACTGGCACCGCACAGCATTGCATGAGCTCGGTCATGCGACCGGGCATCCCTCGCGGCTCAACCGCGACCAGAGCGGATCCTACGGTACCAAGAAATATGCCTTCGAAGAGCTGGTCGCCGAATTGAGTTCCGCGTTCAGCTGCGCGTCGCTCGGGATCGTCCCCACCGTGCGTCATGCCGACTATATCGGCTCCTGGCTTGAAGTCCTGCGCGAAGACAATCGCGCCATCGTGCGGGCCGCCTCGCAGGCGAGCAAGGCCGCGGACTATTTGCTCGGCTTCGTTCCCGGGGCCATTGAGCCCGCGTCGCTGGATTCGGCTGTCGCCGATCACGAGGCTGCGTGATGCTTGGCCTCGTGCGAGAGTGAGAGGAGGGAAGGCTGTTCGCGACGGGTTGGAAGCCAAGAGAGAGTCTCACGGCCCCCGTTGTGGAGAGCCAAAATGACGAAAGCCGTACAAAAGATCACGCTGTCGCCTTCCCGGGATATTCCTTTCAACAAGCTCGTGCTCAGCCAGTCGAACGTTCGCCGCGTCAAGGCCGGTGTCTCGATCGAACAGCTGGCCGAGAGCATCGCGCAGCGTACGCTTCTGCAAAGTCTGAGTGTCCGGGCCGTCGTTGATGCAGATGGGAACGAGACCGGCATGTTCGAGGTGCCGGCGGGCGGCAGGCGCTATCGCGCTCTCGAGCTCTTGGTGAAACAGAAGCGGATGTCCAAGACGCAGGCGGTGCCGTGCGTCGTTCGCGAAGGGGGCATCGCCGAGGACGATTCCGTGGCGGAGAACGACGAGCGGATCGGCCTGCATCCGCTTGATCAGTTTCGGGCCTTCCAAACTCTCCGCGATCTCGGCATGACCGAGGAAGACATCGGCGCGCGCCATTTCGTGAACCCGGCGATCGTCAAGCAGCGCCTCCGCCTGGCGTCGGTCTCGCCGAAGCTGCATGAGGTCTATGCCGAAGACGGCATGACGCTCGAACAGCTCATGGCGTTCTCGGTCACTGCCGATCACGCCCGTCAGGAGCAAGTCTGGGAGAATGTCAACCGTTCGGGTTATGACGAGCCATACCAGATCCGCCGCATGCTCACCGAGAACACCGTGCGCGGGTCCGATCGCCGGGCGCAATTTGTGGGTCTTGATGCCTATCAGCACGCTGGTGGCGGCGTTCTGCGGGATCTGTTCGAGCACGACGAGGGCGGCTGGCTTCAGGACGTCGCCTTGCTTGATCGTCTCGTCACGGAAAAGCTCAAAGCCGAAGCCGAGACGATTGCAGCCGAAGGCTGGAAGTGGATCTCAGTCGCCGTCGAATTCCCCTACGGCCACACGGACGGCCTGCGTGAGCTGGAGGGCAAACCTGTCGATTTATCCTCCGAGGAGCAGGCCACTATCGACTCCCTCAACGAAGAACAGGCCAGGCTTGAATCCGATTATCAGGACGCCGACGAGTTGCCAGATGACGTCGATCAGCGTCTCGGCGAAATCGAGACGGCGCTGATCGCGTTCGAGGACCGGCCGATGATCTACCATCCGGCCGAGATCGCCCGCGCTGGCGTCTTCGTCAGCATCGATTCCGAAGGGCGCCTCTCGGTCGATCGGGGCTACGTCCGGCCGGAGGACGATTCGTCGGAAACCGAGCCCGATGTCGGGCAGGGCGCCGATACACAGTCGGTCGAGGGGAAGGCGGCTGGCCCTTCCGTCCAGCGCGCGGTCCTCGCGGTGGCTGGCGGCGCTACTGATACGGAAGAGGATGATGAGGATGGGACGAAACCTCTGCCGGATCGGCTGATCACTGAGCTGACAGCGCATCGCACGCTGGCGTTGCGGGATGCGTTGGCAGAAAATCCTGCGATCGCGTTCCAGGCGGTGCTGCACAACTTCGTGCTGACGGCCTTTTACCGGTTCGCATCGTCCGGAAGCTGCCTTGAGATCGGCCTTCGGACCCCGACCTTTCCGGCTCAAGCGCCAGGCTTGAGGGAAAGCGTGTCCGCGAAGGCCGTTGAGGCGCGGCATGAGTCCTGGAAAGCACGATTGCCGAAGGGCGAGAACGATCTCTGGGATGCGCTCACGGCCCTCGATGGCGACGCACAGGCGTCCCTGTTCGCCCACTGTGCGTCGTTTGCGGTCAACGCTCTCTATGAGCCGGCCAACCGCTACAATCAGGGCCGCGTCTCCGCCCACGGCGTCCGCACCCGGCTCGACCAGGCCGATGTGCTGTCGCACTCCGTTGGCCTCGACATGGTTCAAGCGGGGTGGAAGCCCTCTGTCGACAACTATCTCGGCCGGGTCACCAAGCCTCGCATCCTGGAGGCGGTGCGGGAAGCAAGAGGCGAGTCTTCCGCGCAATTGATAGACCACCTGAAGAAGGCCGACATGGCCAAGGAGGCCGAGCGTCTTCTCGATGGTTCTGGCTGGTTGCCGGAGCCGCTGCGTCTCGTTGATCCCGATGCGGCGTTAGTCGAGCAGGAGGGTGAAACGGGCCCGCTGCCCGAATTCCTCGCCGATGACGAGGATCGGGACAACGCGGGCGACGACGATCCGCAACAGCTCGACGCAGCTGAGTGACATCGCAGAAGGGATGGCTCCATCCGTCCGGCGATTGATTGGGGACCGGCGTGCCGCGCCGGTTCCCATTCTTATGGGAGAGGGCTGAGAGGGAGAGTCGGGCCGGGAAGGGTTTGAGCCGTCGGGTCTTGAGGAGAGCGCCTGATGGTTCGACCCTTTCCTGCTCTCCGAAAGAACCCTGTCATGACCGAATCTCTCGCCGGCGGCGCGGCCGCCGCGCCGCTCTCGATGCGTGCCGCTGCAAGTCTCACCTCCGCCGCCATCAGAGCCACGCGACGGCTCCTGACCGATCTCGAGCGCGGCCGCCGCATCGATGCCGCTGTCCTGCGCAGCGCCATGGAAGCTGCCTTCGGCGCTTCCGACGCCACTGGCGCCTGGAACTGGAAGACCGCCTATGACGTATGCGAGGCGGCAACTGTTCTATTCCTTCGCAAGTTTGGTCCGGCCATCCGTGTCAAGGCAGGCTCGACGGCCGCGATGCTGCCGATGCTCGCGAGAATCTCGAACTGCCTGCCGACCCACACGCGGCGATCCGAGGACAGCCAGGCCCTTCAACAATTCTCCACGCCGATCCCGCTTGGGCTCGCCGCATGCACCGCGGCCGGAATCACGCCGTCCGATCGGGTTTTGGAGCCTTCTGCCGGGACCGGCTTGCTCGCCATTTTCGCCGAGCTCGCCGGCGGCGCCTTGATATTGAACGAGCTCGCCGAGCCCCGCGCTGGGTTGCTCGACCAACTGTTTCCCAACGTCAAGGTCAGCCGGTTCGACGCCGCCCAGATCGATGATCACCTCGATGCGCGTGTCGTACCGAGCATCATCTTAATGAACCCGCCATTCTCGGCGATGGCGAGCGTCGATCGACGGATGACGGATACGGCGCTTCGGCACATCGCCTCATCCTTGGCGCGTCTTTGCGACGGCGGGCGTCTGATCGCCATTACCGGCGCGAGCTTTGCGCCGGACAACCCGGCGTGGCGAGATGCCTTCGTTCACCTCCAGGAGCGCGGGCGAGTGGTGTTTTCTGCCGCTATCGATGGCGCGGTCTATGCGAAACACGGAACCCAGACCGACACACGACTGCTTGTGATCGACAAGCAACCCGCCGCAGATCCGCTACTCTTTCCGGCCTCGCTGGGCATGGCGAGCGATGTCGCAACCTTGCTCGACTGGGTAAGCCAGTATGTGCCCCCGAGGCTGCCTGTTGTCGCGCCGGTCGTAGTCGGGGTCATCAGACGTCCCGCGGCGTCGCGGCCGGCAGGTGCCTTTGCACCACGCCCATCGTCCACTTCGGCAGACACCGCGCCAGAAGGCGTCGAGCTCACCTACGAGGCGGTCGATTGGACACCTCCGGAAGGTGCTCGCCTGACCGACGCGCTTTACGAGGAATACGCGCTGCAGGCGATCCGTATTCCGGATGCGCATCCTCATCCGACCATGCTCGTGCAGTCCGCCGCGATGGCCTCGGTCGCGCCGCCGAAGCCGTCTTACCGGCCACATCTGCCAGTCCATGTCGTGGCGGATTGCGTTCTGTCCGACGCCCAGCTCGAGAGCGTCATCTATGCCGGCGAGGCGCATTCCCAGTTTCTGGCGGGCTCCTGGACGGTGGATGCGACCTTTGATGTCGTGGCGGCCGCGCGCGAGGATGCAAAAAATGCCGTCCGCTTTCGACGCGGCTGGTTCTTGGGCGACGGCACCGGTGCGGGCAAGGGGCGGCAGGTCGGTGGCATCCTTGTCGACAATTGGCTCAAGGGCCGCCGCCGCGCGGTCTGGATCAGCAAGTCCGACAAGCTGATCGAAGATGCGCAGCGCGACTGGTCCGCGCTCGGCATGGAGCGGCTGCTCGTGACGCCGCTGTCCCGTTTCCGGCAGGGCATGCCGATCCGGCTCGCGGAAGGCGTCCTTTTCACCACCTACGCCACGCTACGGATCGACGAGCGCGGCGAGAAGCTTTCGCGCGTGCGACAGATCGTCGAATGGTTGGGCTTCGACTTCGACGGAGTGATCATCTTCGACGAGAGCCACGCGATGCAGAACGCAGCAGGCCAGAAGGGCGAGCGGGGCGACCAGGCGGCCTCCCAGCAGGGGCGTGCCGGGCTCAGACTCCAGCACGCGTTGCCGAATGCCCGCGTCGTCTATGTCTCCGCGACCGGTGCCACGACGGTCCACAATCTCGCCTACGCCCAGCGGCTGGGCCTATGGGGCGGCACCGATTTCCCGTTCGCCACCCGCGCCGAGTTCGTCGAGGCGATCGAGGAGGGCGGCGTCGCGGCCATGGAGGTGCTCGCGCGCGACCTCAAGGCGCTCGGTCTCTACGCGGCCCGCTCGCTCTCTTACGAGGGTGTCGCGTACGAGCTCATTGAGCACGAGCTCACGCCTGAACAGGTTCGCATCTACGACGCCTACGCTGGCGCGTTCAGCGTCATCCATAACAATCTCGACGCCGCGATGCGGGCGGCCAACATCACCGGCGAGACCGGCACGCTGAACGGCCAGGCCAAATCGGCCGCGCGATCGGCTTTCGAGAGCGCCAAGCAGCGCTTCTTTGGTCACCTCCTGACCTCGATGAAGACGCCGTCGCTGATCCGCTCGATCGAGTGCGATCTCGACGCCGGCCATGCCGCCGTCATCCAGATCGTTTCGACCGGCGAGGCGCTGATGGAGCGCCGGCTTGCCGAGATCCCGACCGAGGAGTGGGGCGACGTCCGGGTCGACATCACCCCGCGCGAGTATGTCCTCGACTATCTCGCCCATTCCTTTCCGGTCCAGCTCTACGAGCCCTTCACGGATTCGGAGGGCAATCTCTGCTCCCGGCCAGTCTATTGCGACGGCCAACCGGTCGAAAGCCGGGACGCCGTCGCTCGCCGCGACCGCCTCATCGAGAAGCTCGCCTCGTTGCCGCCGGTACCTGGTGCGCTGGACCAGGTCGTCCAGCGCTTCGGCACCGACATGGTCGCAGAGGTGACCGGCCGCTCGCGCCGCATCATTCGCAAGGGCGACCGGCTGGTCGTCGAAAACCGGGCCGGTTCGGCCAACCTCGCCGAGACGTCGGCCTTCATGGACGACATCAAGCGGATCCTCGTGTTCTCCGACGCCGGCGGCACGGGGAGGAGCTACCATGCCGAGCTGTCGGCGCGGAATCGTCGCCTCCGCGTCCATTACCTGCTCGAGCCCGGCTGGAAGGCGGACGCCGCGATCCAGGGGCTCGGCCGCACCAACCGGACCAACCAGGCGCAGCCGCCGCTGTTTCGTCCCATCGCGACCGACGTGAAGGCCGAAAAGCGTTTCTTGAGCACCATCGCCCGCCGGCTCGACACGTTGGGCGCCATCACCCGCGGCCAGCGCCAGACCGGAGGGCAGGGCCTGTTCCGGCCCGAGGACAATCTTGAAAGCCAGTACGGGCGTGATGCGTTGCGCCAACTCTATACGCTGCTCGCACGCGGCAAGGTCGAGCGCTGCTCGCTCGAGAGGTTTGAGGATGCGACCGGCCTGAAGCTGACGGATGCCAATGGTCTCAGGGATGACCTGCCGCCGATCACGACCTTCCTGAACAGGTTGCTGGCGCTCACGATCGAGCTTCAGAACATCCTGTTCACCGTCTTCGAGCAGCTCCTGACGGCTCGGATCGAAGGCGCGGTTGCCTCGGGCACCTATGACGTCGGGCTGGAAACGCTCCGCGCCGAGAGCTTTGTCGTCACCGACCGGAAGACGATTTATGTCCATCCGGGCACTAGCGCCGAGACCCGACTTCTCACGATCACCCAGTGCCAGCGCAATCATCCTGTGAGCCTGGATGATGCCCTTGCTCGACTTTCCGATTGCCGCGCCACCTTGCTGATCAATGAACGATCGGGACGAGCCGCGGTGCAGGTCCCGGCTCCAAGCTTCATGCTTGATGATGGCGAGATCGAGCATCGCGTCCGCCTGATCCGGCCGATGGAGCAGCATAGCGTTCCCTTGAAGATGATGGCGGAGAGCCATTGGGCCGAGGCCGACCGCGAACGCTTCGCCGCGGCTTGGCTGGCGGAGCTTGCCGACGTGCCCGAATTTACGGAAAGCACGATCCACGTCGTGGCCGGCTTGCTGCTGCCGATCTGGAAACGTCTGCCGAACGAATCGACCCGCGTCTATCGGCTGCAGACCGACACGGGCGAGCGGATCGTCGGCCGCAAGGTCTCAGCGACCTGGGTCGCGAATGTCCTCGAGGCTGGCGCGCCAGCGTTGACGCCGGACGCTGCCTTTGCCGCGCTCGTGGAGGGTCGGACCGTCCTCGATCTTGCGGAAGGGCTCCAGCTCCGCCGCGTCCGGGTGATGGGCGCATACCGCATCGAACTGTCGGGCTTCAACGACACAATGCGCGATCGCTTGCGGGCTTACGGCCTCTTCGGGGAGATCATCTCCTGGAAGCTGCGCATGTTCGTGCCAACGGATGCGAGCGGCGTCGAGATCCTGTCGCAGGTGCTCGACACCTATCCGGTCGCGCGCATCGCTGAGCGGGAGGCCGCGTGATGTCCTGCGACGCTTCCGAGCTGGCACGTCGCCTCGCGCGCGAGGCCGAGGCGGTGTGCCGACATTATCTCTCCAACGGCAAGCGAGCGGGGCGCTACTGGGTGGTCGGCGACGTCCACAACACGCCAGGCCGCTCACTGTTCGTGCGGCTCCAGGAATCGCCGAAGGGGCCGCCCGGCAAGTGGACCGATGCCGCAACCGGCGAACATGGCGATCTCCTCGACGTCATCCGCGAAAGTCTGGCCTTGCGAGACTTTCGTGAGGTCGCCGAGGAGGCGAGGCGCTTTTTGAACCTGCCTCGTTCTGAGCAGAAGCCCGCCCCAAGACCTATTCCCCCAGCCGTACCGCCCGGATCGCAGGTAGCCGCCCGTCGGCTCTTTGCGATATCCAGCCCGATCGAGGGGACACTGGCTGAAACGTACCTGCAGCGCCGCGGAATAACCCGCGTCCACCATGATGGCAGCCTGCGCTTCCACCCACGTTGCTACTATCGGCCCGACGAGCATTTGCCGACTGAAACCTGGCCGGCGATGATCGCCCGCGTCACGGATTTTGATGGTCGGATCACCGGCGTGCACCGGACTTGGCTCGATCCGGATGGCTTTGATGGTGTTCGGCTCGGCAAGGCTCCGATCGACACGCCACGACGGGCCATGGGCGATCTTCTCGGCAATGCCGTTCGGTTCGGCGTGGTGAACGACGTGCTCGCTGCCGGCGAGGGTATCGAGACCATGCTTTCGCTACGCTACCTGCTGCCGACTATGCCGATGGCGGCTGCGCTTTCGGCTAATCACCTCTCGGCCATGAGGCTGCCGCCTAGCCTACGACGGCTCTACATTGCTCGCGATGCCGATGCCGCCGGTGATGCGGTGCTGGCAACTCTCAGCCAGCGCGCAGCAAACGCCGGCATTGAAGCGATCGTGCTGTCGCCCTGGCTGGGCGACTTCAACGAAGATCTGCAGCTATTCGGTCTCGAAGCCCTCCGAGCAGCGCTGCGGTTTCAGCTTGTGTCAGAGGATATCGTTCGCTTCCTCCATTCGTCGATGGTGGCCGCGGAATAGCTCCGGGTCTTCGATCGACGTTGATGGGCCGGTCATAGGCGAGGCCAATACCGGAAGAGGACGCGACCTCGGCCTTCTAGAGGGCGATCGGACGGCAGCCGGCCCGGGCCGGCAATGGCTAACGTCCGGCTATTTTCCGCCGCGCGCCAGAGATGTGAAGACACATCATGCAGTTGGCCGCGCGCTTTGCATCGCGAAGCAAAATAGCCGGCCTCTGCCATCCTCCGCTGCCGCTTCGGCCCTGTCGGGTTCTGGCCCGGCCCGCCCGCCGTCAGAGGATCGCCACGAAGGCCGCGATGGTCGCGGCCGATCCGGCAAAGGACCTCTTCCGATGACCGACCATGACGACATCGAACCGCCGCATGCCTCTTCCCCGACCGACCACATCCTCACGGAAATACAGCTCTTCGGCTATCGTCCCTTCGACGACCAACCCGATCCAAGACCGCTCCCGGAGGGCAAGATGATCGTCGGCGCCATAGCGGACATGTTTGATGCCCTGGTTGCGACCCTGAACGACACGCGACTTGAGCCGGACCTTGACAATCTGCTCTGGTCGACCGTCAACCTGTTCCATCGTGCCATCGACCGCGTCGAACGCCACCTCGATGACAACGAACAAGCGCAACATAAGAGCCAGCGCGAGCAGAACGGCTCGGAAGTGCGATCGGTCGAACTCGAGCGCCTGACGGCCGAAGGCATAACGCTGATCGAGCGCCGCAACTGCCTGGAGCTCTTCCGCGACCAGGCCATCGAACAATTTGAGGTCCACACCGGTTCAGCCTGGCGCCCACGATCGGGATCATTGGTCAATCACCGAACGCTCACCGCGGCAATGATCGACTCCCGCGACTTCATCGCCGCCAAGCGTCGTTCCGAGACTGAGGTCATGTTGCCACCAGGACCGAAAATCGCACTCACCGGTGGGCTCGACTTCAATGACCATCATCTGATCTGGGATCGGCTCGACAAGGTTCATGTCAAGCATCCCGACATGGTCCTGCTCCATGGCGGCTCGCCCAAGGGTGCCGAACTGATCGCCTCGAAATGGGCGACCAACCGCAAAGTACCGCAGATCGCCTTCAAGCCCGACTGGACGAAGCACGCCAAGGCAGCGCCGTTCAAGCGCAACGATGCCATGCTCGAACTCCTGCCGATCGGCGTCATGCATTTCCCGGGCACGGGAATTCAGGACAATCTCGCCGATAAGGCGAAGCGGCTCGGCATTCCCGTCTGGAAGTTCGGCGGCGCATGAGCGCCGTCGCCTCGAAAGACGCCAAGGTGGAGTTGCTCGCCGCAACTCCGCCTCGTTTCATTTTTACATCCAAACTGCGCCGTGGTGGTGGTGGAAGGCGCGATTGATAGATCCATGCACATGGAGCCACCACCATGCTCGCGCTTGGGCTTGTTCTCAACAGACTCGGCATTGGCTTGTTCTGCTGGGCCATCTTTGCGCTCGCGGTGTATGCGCTACCGTTCTTCGTCGCACTCAGTGTCGGGATGTTGGCATTTCGTGATGGTACGGGCGTCTTCGGCGCACTGCTTATCGGAATTTCTTCTGGCGCGCTGACGCTTGCCGCTGGTCAGGTCGCCGTCGCCGTTAGTCGGTCTTTGACCTTGCGCGTCGCGATCGCAACCGTATTCACGGTCCCCGCAGCGATCGCCGGCTATCAGGTGATTTTTGCCCTATCGCAGATCGGGGTGCCTTCATTGGCTTGGCGCGAGGCGTTCGCATGCCTAGGAGCGGTTTGCATCGGCGGCACAGCATGGACACGCTTGGCCGTTTTTGCGGGGACCCTCCCGTCGGAGTCGGCCGGGGCGGTGGTGAATGCGCCTGAACCAGTTCTCACAGCCGCCGCGCACGAGCGGTGAGGCTTCGTCGCGGTCATCGGCCGAGCAAGACGGCACAGGGCGTCACGTTGAATGAGGGATCGTCGAGCTTGAGCGAGAAGTAACCGCGTTCCCTCCTCGGGCGCTTAAGCAAGCCGTACCGGTCTCTGTCTGGCCCACATAGCTGCGGTGGAGCGGCGCGCTCCGTTCGATCATTCGTTCCGGGACGATGCCGCCCTTTGCGGCAGATTGTTTCTCTTTCTCCGCCGAACCGTACCAACCCCTTGTTCAGCAGAACCGAGATTCGCCAAATCTTCTCCGAAGATTGCGGTTCAGCACGCGGACGCACGTGGCCTCTTTGATGGCTTGATCTGGCCGAAGACCGGCTGCGCCTCGATCGTCTGAGCCGCAACGCCGTTGCTGCGACTTTCTTCCCCTGCGCTTCGCCCATTCCTCGCGAGACAAGAAAGTCGCCACAACGGCGTCCTCCGCTGCGCTCCGGCCCTGAAGCGGGTGCGTCGCCGATCGTCCTCGGCCTTTAGATCGCCATCGAGGCCGCGGTGGTCGCGGGCTCGAAACACAACAGGAGAAGTGACATGGCTAACATCGGTTCCTTCAAGAAGGTCGGCAACGATTTCCAGGGCGAGATCGTCACCCTGAGCCTGCAAGCCAGGGGCGTCCGTATCGTCGCCGAGACCAACCGCTCCAACGACAACGCTCCCAGCCACCGCATCTACGTGGGCCGAGCGGAGATCGGCGCAGCTTGGTCGAAGCGCTCCGAAGAAGGCCGCGATTACCTCTCGCTCAAGCTCGATGATCCCTCGTTCAACGCGCCGATCTATGCCAACCTGTTCGACGATGAAGGCGGCGAGGGCTACACCCTGCTCTGGTCGCGGCCGCGCAAGAGCGGCGAGTAGACGCTCCGCCAAGCCCCGTCCGGTCCGCCGGGCGGGGCTTCTCAAAATCCGACGTCGGTCGATGAGACCGGCTGTTTTTTTAGATCGTTGCATCAATTTAAGGAAAACTTCGTTTGATGGGCGCGCTCCGCGCGTCCCTGTGGGCGCCTGTTCGAGGCCTCACGCACGGCCGCCGATCCAGGCAAGCCGGATCAGCGGCGGTGACGCGTGTCCAGGTCGGGCGCTCCCGGGCTACCGGCCCGGCTCGCGGAAGTTCATGATCGAACTTTGGACACCTTCTCCTCAAGCAGATCTGCAGGCCGGACCCCTAAAGCTTGGGCAATCTGCCAGATCGTTAGCAATGTAGCGTTTTGCAGCCCTCGCTCCATGCTACTCACGAAGGCCCGGTCAACGCCCATACGTTCCGCCACGGCCTCTTGGCTCAAGCCAAGGGCCAGTCGAAATCGACGCGCGTTCGCTCCGAAAACCTTGCGGATATCCATCCGCAGGATAGGAAGCAATCGCGTATTTTGGCGCTACGTGTTATAATACGCGGAGCCGGGTGTTGAAGCTTACGGACGGAGCCTCGATTGCTGAATATGTGGGGAACGCGGCTTCTTGAACGCTCGCCCGAGCTCGTGGCATGCCATATGCTACAGAACGGAACTGTTCGAGCCGGCAAGGCTTTCGCCTCGCAGTTTTATTTTCAATCCCGCGCACATTGTAGCCTCTGATGTCGAAGCCGTCGCTAGATCCTGACGTCGCGGATGTCGCGCCGAACGAGCCGGCGCTGACAGCCTATGACGAACAGCATGTCGTCACGTACATTCGCCTTTTGCAGGCGGAGGGCGAGGGGGCGGACTGGCGGGAGGTCGCTCGAATCGTCTTGCATATCGATCCGGAGCGAGAACCGGATCGTGCGCGGGCCGCATATCAGAGTCATCTTGCGCGCGCCAAATGGGTGACGGAGCAGGGACGCCTCTTACGCGGTGCCGGCTCAAAATAGAAAGGAGTCGCCGACTACAGGCTCGCAGCCAGAATGTTTTTCTCCCGCTAACCGGTGGTTATTCTCATGCACCACGTGGTGCCAAACTAGGGGCTTCCCACAACCCCATCGTTCATAATTATTGCGCCGCAATCGTTGTGACTTAAGTGCAAGGGGGCGGAAGCAATGCCTGAATTCGACTGGCGGTCGCCGGATTCCTTTAAGAGCCTAGAGAACGCTGAGATCACTGAAATCGCCTGGGTAGGTCTTCGTATGAACGTGGACTACCAACGTGACTACGATGCGATCATCGCTAGTAGCTCAGATGGCGCGGTGACCGAGGAATTCAGGAGGAGGTGGGGCCTCTGCTTTCGCGCATGACCCGCAGAGGTCGTTCCACGAGCAGACAATCTTTTGGGCGCCCGAGGTTCTCCCGACCGTCGTCCCGGTCACTGTAACCGCTTCAACGCCTGGTCAAAGCTCAACGCCTCAGCCGCCGCTTGATCTTCCATCAGGTCAGGTGTGCCGTGCCGCTGACGGCTGGCATGCCGTGCTGCAAATCGGCTCGGTGGAGCATCGCATCTGGTCGAAACAGCCGCTGACCGCAGGCGCTCGCTATGCGGCCGAGTTGCCGTTTGATCGCGATTTGGAGGCGCGCGCGCATGCCGCCACGCGGCTGTGGCGTGCGATGAATGGACACACGCCAGGGCCTCCGTTTCATCGCGTGCCCAAACAGCGGCGCGAACGACTGTGCGCAGCCCTTCGCGCGGTCGCCGCGTATCTCGCCGGCGCGACTTATCGCAGCATCGCAGAAGCTCTGTTTGGCAAGGGGCGCATATCGGATCGCGGCTGGAAAACACACGATCTGCGCAGCCGAACCCGTCGCCTTGTACAAAGCGGCCTCGCATTTGTGCGCGGAGGCTATCGCAAGCTGCTTCGGCCCAGGCGCAGGGACGAGTAGCGCCCTTGCTGGGGGGCCGCAAATCGACCCGCCGATATTCGGCATCCCCCTCCGAGATCCCGCTTCTCCATGATGACCGCACATACGCCGGCGCCGCCATCCGCGGTGCGCTGTCATCCTGGAGTTCTCAAATGCCCGATCCGATGGCCGGTCTTCCCCCGCGCTTCCTGCGTACACCGGAGGCCGCGCGTTACCTTGGCCTCTCCGGTCGCACGCTCGAGAAGCACCGCACCTACGGCACCGGGCCGACCTATCGGAAGATCGGCGGACGTGTCGTCTACGCGGTAGACGATCTGAAAGCCTGGGCTGACCTCGGCGCCAAAACGTCGACGTCTGACCCGGGGAAGGGGACCGTGCTGCCGGCCAAGAAGCATCCGGTGCTGCGCCCATATGCGGGCCAGGAACGTCGCTGATCGCGCGTGAAAGCAGTGACCATGCGGCGCAAACACCATTCCGAGCGCGACCAGCTTGAGCTCTTTCGGGCGCTGCCCGGCGAACTCGCGCCGCGCGATGCGCAGGATCTCATGGCTTATCCGTTCTTCTCGCTCGCTAAGACCAAGCGGACCGTGCCGATTGATTTCCGTGCCGGTGCGATCGCAATTCGTGTCGAAGCGGTGCCGGAACACGGCATGGCGACCATCTGGGATGCCGACGTTCTAATCTGGGCCGCGTCCCAGATCGTCGAAGCCCGTGACGCCGGCTTGAAGACGTCGCGCCTGATGGCAGCAACGCCTTATGAGATTCTGACGTTTGTCGGCCGCGGCACCAGCGCGCGCGACTATGACCGGCTGAAGGCGGGTCTCGACAGGTTGCAGTCAACGACCGTGCTGACGTCGATCCGTCAGCCGGCAGAACGGCGGCGGCATCGCTTCTCCTGGATCAACGAATGGAAGGAGACGGCCGATGCAAACGATCGGCCGTTCGGGCTCGAGCTGATCCTGCCCGATTGGTTCTATGCGGGCGTCATCGATGACGCGCTCGTGCTGACGATTGATCGCGGCTATTTCGATCTGACGGGCGGGCTTGAGCGGTGGCTCTACCGCCTCGTGCGCAAGCATGGCGGTCGGCAGGACGGCGGCTGGAGTTTTGACCTTGTGCACCTCCATGCCAAGTCCGGCATCCTCTCGCCGCTCAAGCATTTTGCCTACGACGTACGCCAGATCGTGCGGCGTCAGACATTGCCCGGCTATCGGCTCGTGCTCACGCGCGATCCTGATGGCACCGAGCGGCTGAACTTCGTGCCGGCGCCCGTCCATCCCTTAACGGCACGCCTGCGCCGGCGCGGACTCGTTCCAAATTCGGAGGACAACCTGTGAATCAGCTCGTGCTATCGGGGACCGCAACCCTCGTGCCATCGGGGACCCGATCCTCGTGCTATCGGGGACCGGAATCGAGCTTAAGTGCTTGTTTCTCTGTGCCTTCCAGGCTCTCTAACTTTACTAACCAGAAATCCTTCGGATTTCTTCTAACGGACCAGGCCGAAAGCCGCGTCGGTGGCGCTCGGCAACGGCCGTCCGACAGGCCAGCCTGCCTTTGCAGGCCGTACACACTCTCCACCGAGCCCCAAGCTCACGGCTGCCAGCTCCAGCGTTGGGGAGCCGCCGCATGACTGATCTCACGGAAGTGGAAGTGTTGTGGCTCGAGAAGCGGATCGAAAACCGCATTCGGTTCGGTCGCGTCGTAGAGGAAAGAAAGCTCGATCGTCACCGGCGTGTCCTGTCATTTGCACCGGGCAGCATCTTTGCTTTCGTCCGTTGGACCTCCAACGACTTTGGCACGATCATTTCTCGGATCGACATCTTGCGCGCGGTCGCACCGGGACAGCGCTGTTCGACCGTACCGTATGTGACACCTGGCGGTGAGATTCTGCTGCGCCTGTCAGGTTGGCCGAAGGTCGAGCGCGTGCTGCAGATGATCGATGCCGTTGAGGCGCTCGGCATCGATCCCGCTGATGTCGCGCCTGATCATTGGCATCACGTTCATAACCGTCTGTCCGTCAATGAAAACCCGCGCCCGTATACGAAGGCGCGCCATCAGGCCTGGCTTCACCGGCAGAGGGTCATGCGATGACGGGCCGCCTCATGATGCTGGCCGTGACGATTGGGGCCGCTGCTGCGCTCGTTGCGACGATCGTCCTGGAGCCGCTTCCGCTTTACATCTGGAACGCATCCGCGAGCGTGCCGATCGGTCTCTACCGCCTCCGACCGGCTGACCAATTCCAAGTCACTGAATTGGTCGCCGTGCAGCCGCCGGAGCCGCTCGCGACCTTCCTCGACCTTAACGGCTATTTGCCCATTGGCGTCCCCATGCTGAAGCGCGTGCTCGCCCTCCCGGGGCAGAGTGTTTGCAGAAACGGCCTTACGATTTCGGTCGACGACGTCGCGGTAGGCGAGGCGAAGGATCACGACGAACGCGGCCGGCCGCTGCCGAAATGGCAGGGCTGCCGCGTCGTCGGCAACGGCGATCTGTTTCTGATGAACTGGCAGTCGGACGACTCTCTTGACGGCCGGTATTTTGGATTTCTTCCGGCATCTAGCGTGATCGGCCGTGCCATGCCGGTGTGGACCTGGGAGGAGTGATCGTGGGTATTCGACCTGTTCTCCTCGCCATTGTATTGCTCGATCGATTGCGGGATCATTCCTCCGTCTCGATCGATGTCTGCAGGGCTGGGGCGACCCCGAGCGCGTGCTTGGGTCGGTTGGGCACGCGCGTTTGTGCTGTCGTGCCCCTGATGCTTCTTCTGACCGCGTGTGGCAGTGCTGCTTTGGCCCAGAGTGGATCAGCCGCCCAGCCGGTGAGCAGTCAGACCGCTCACTCATTTGCCGGTTTCATCAACGAAGCCTCACAACGCTTTGCGATTGCGCCGAACTGGATCCGATCAGTCCAACGCATCGAGAGTGCTGGTGACGTGCACGCCAGATCGCCAAAAGGCGCAATGGGCCTGATGCAAATCATGCCGGCGACGTGGGCGGAACTTCGCCAGCGTTACAATCTCGGGAATGACCCCTACGACCCGCACGACAACATTCTGGCCGGCACGGCGTATCTGCGCGAACTGCTCGATCGGTATGGCTCGCCTGGCGTGTTTGCCGCGTACAATGCGGGACCGTCTCGCTATGAAGAGCATCTCGCAGGCGGCTCTCTGCCAGACGAGACGCGAGCATACGTCGCAAAGCTTGCAAATCTGCTTGCCATCGAACCGCCGCCGAGGTGGACCTCCAGCGGGCGGTCATCAGCAGCTGCGACGCTATTCGTCACGCGATCCGATCTCGTGAAAACGCGCGATCGGTTGCTGGCGCTCATGCCATCGAGCGGTGTCACGAGCGCAATTTCGGCGCCCGATGTTTCGCTCATGGTCCCCCGGCCAATTGGCATGTTCGTCCCTCGATTGGATTCGGGGTCATCGCAATGACCAGGTGTGCGGGTTCGCAAGCTGATGGCGTATGGGCGATGCCTTCGGCCCGCGCTCTACTCGTCGCTTCGCTCCTCACCGAGCCCCCCTTCGGGTGTCTCGGCCCTTCGGGTAACGATCGCTATCGCAAGCGCTCGGAAGCAGTGGGGGCTTCGCGAGTTGGCTGCCAAGTCGCGGCGGCTGTTTCGGGAATCGGCGACCGGGAGACCACGACGGCAGGACGGCCGCCCGTAATCGGTCTGCGCCGGGACCTGCGGCAGGCGATCAAGTGGCTTGCGGGATGAATGACGGGCACAATGCGCATCTTCAGCAACGCGGGAGGCGTGTGATGGAATTCTTCTGTGGCCTGGATGTCGGCATGGACGAGACAGCAATCTGTGTGGTGGACGCCACGGGCAAGGTGGTGCTGGAAGTGACGGTGGTGACCGATCCGGAGGCGATCAGGACGGCGCTCGCGCCGTATCTCGGCCGCTTGAGGCGGCTCGGCCACGAGGCAGGGTCGCTGTCGCCCTGGCTGCATCCGGAGCTGCTCAGGCTGGGCCTTCCGGCGGTCTGCCTCGAGACTTTGCATGTGCGCGCGGCGCTGAAGGCGCAGCGCAACAAGACCGACCGCGCCGATGCGCTTGGCATTGCCCACATCATGCGCACCGGCTGGTTCCGGCGCGCCCATATCAAGAGCGAGGCCTGCTACCGTCTGCGGCTGTTGTTGACGCACCGGCGCAATTTGAAGCGCAAGTTTTTGGACCTGGAGAACGCGATCCGGCACTCGTTAAAGGTGTTTGGCATCCGGCTGAACCGGGTCGGGCGCGGCGGTTTTGCGCAAGCCGTGCGCGATGCGGTCGCACACGATGCGCTGGTCAGCGAGCTGATCGACGCCATGCTGAATGCGCGGGCGGCGCTGTGGAAGGAGTACTGCCGGCTGCACGATCTGGTGGTGCGCCTGGTCGCCGGGCATGAGCTGTGCCGGCGCTTCATGCAGATTCCCGGTGTCGGACCGATCGCGGCGCTGAGTTTTATGACCGCGGTCGATGACCCCTCGCGGTTCAGACGCTCGCGCGACGTGGCGGCGTATTTTGGCCTGACCTCGCGGCGCTGGCAGTCCGGCTCGTCGATCGACGTCAGGGGCCGGATCAGCAAGGCGGGCGACGGTGATGTGCGGCGGGCGCTGTATGAGGCGGCCAGCGCGTTGCTGACCCGCTACAAGAAAAAAGACAAGGTCAAGGCGTGGGGACTGGCGCTGGCCAAGCGCTCCTCGCACCGCAAGGCGACGGTGGCGGTGGCGCGCAAGCTCGCCGTGATCATGCACGCGATGTGGACCAGCGGCACGTTCTACTGTGGCGATCCGGACGCCTCGAGGGCGGAGATGCGCGCCGAAACAACGGCCAAGCAGCGCAGATTGCTGGGGGCTTACGTATGAGGCGCGTGATCCTTCAACCTGGCAACGACGCGGTGATCGCCGCGATTTGAACATGGAGCTCCGCCGCCGGCGGATGAGGACTGGTGCAGCACAACGACGACGGAACGCACGTTATCTTGCCTGCGACGATGCATCTTCGGATGCCGACCGATCGCGCCGGATTGCCTGTGATGTGGCTCCGTCATGCCGATGGAAAGATGCGCCGCGACGGCGTCCGCGCTGCCTTGCTGCAGCGAGTTTGTGTCGTCGATGAGCGCGGAAGACTGCACGGCGCATCAGGACTCGTGCGCATCGCGGCGCATCGTGTCATGGCGTGGATCAGAGAGGCTTGTCGCAAGCGAGAAAGGAAGCGAGAATGGCTGAGAAGAGAGAGACGACACGACCGATTAAGACGGCGAGATAAAAGAGGCTCGCTGGTCGAACCGCAAGCCATTGGCATGGCTTGGGTTCTCCCGTGCCGGTCGGTCGGAGCGCGTGCCGCGCCCTGCATTTCAACGAACGCAATCAAGGGCGTTTACGGCACCCTGCGCGCTATTAATTGTTCGGAGGCCCTGCCGTGAGCGTGCGCGACAGCGACCTACGCATTCGGCCTGGGCGCATCCGCAGCACTCGCGCGCCGAAGCAGAGGAGCTTCATCAACCAGGTGCTGCGCGCAGCGAAGAAGGCCGGACACACCTCGGGCCAGGCGACGGCTGGCAGGCGTTCTGCTGCGCACGGGCGCTCAACATTTGGCCGGGGCCGGCTCGCTTTTAGTCGCAGCCGGTTGTTCAGCCCAGCGCGGCGCGTTGTGGTGAAGGCCCGGGTTGTCCGGCACCAGGGACGGGCCTTCCGCTCAGCACCATTGACAGCGCATCTCTCGTATCTGAAGCGCGACGGCGTGACCCGGAGTGGTGAGCGAGCCGAGATGTTCGATGCCGGCAGCGACCGCGCTGACAGCGCGGCTTTTGCAGGGCGGTGCAAGGAGGACCGGCATCATTTTAGGTTCATCGTCTCTCCAGAGGACGCCGGCGACATGACGGATCTCAAGGCCTTCACCCGCGATCTGGCCAGGCAGATGGAGACCGATCTCGGCACGCGGCTCGACTGGGTGGCCGTCGATCACTGGAACACCGACAACCCTCACGTCCATCTTCTCGTTCGCGGAGTCGATGCGGAGGGAGCGGATCTCGTGATCTCACGCGACTACATCAGCCAGGGCCTGCGCTCCCGCGCCGAGGAACTGGTCGCCATCGAATTGGGGCCAAGGCCGGAGCACGAGGTCCGCAATTCGCTGGAGAGGGAAGTCACGGCAGAGCGATGGACGCGGCTCGATCAGGAGATTCGGCTTGCAGCGGATGAAACCGGCTATATCGATCTTCGCCCCGAGAATCTCGGCAAGTCCGATCCCGAGATCCGGCGCCTGATGGTCGGACGCCTACAGCACCTGGGGAAGATGGACCTTGCCGTATCCGCCGCACCAGGGGAATGGATGGTCGGGCTCGAAGCCGAGCGCAGCTTGCGCGACCTCGGCATGCGCGGCGATATCATCAAGACCATGCACCACGCCTTCACCGAGCGGGGGGAAGCGCGCGGCATGGCCGACTTCGTCATCGAAGGTGGACAGCCGACGTCTCAGATCATCGGACGTCTGGTCGACCGTGGATTGCATGACGAATTGACGGGCGAGGCCTACGCCCTGATCGATGGAACAGACGGACGCGCGCACCACGTCCGCTTCCGAGGAATCGAGGCCTTCGACCACGCACCGCCGATCGGCGGTATCGTTGAAGTCCGGCGCTTCGGTCAAGCCGGCGACCCGCGTCCCACCTTTGTGCTCGCGACCCGCTCCGATCTCGATCTCAGTGGGCAGATCACCGCAAGAGGAGCGACCTGGCTCGACCATCGGCTGGTGGAACGCGATCCCTTGCCGCTTGCGATGGGCGGGTTCGGCCGGGAGACCCGCGACGGCATCGAAGCCCGTGCCGAGCATCTGGTTCAGCAGGGTCTGGCACGGCGGCAGGGCCAACGCATCATCCTGCCGCGCGACCTCCTGAACACGTTGCGCCGGCGCGAGCTAGACGAGGTGGCCGCAAAGGTCTCGTCCGGCACAGGCCTGCCTCACGTGAACGCCGCCGCTGGGGAGCATGTGGCCGGCACGTATCGCCAGCGGCTAACGCTCACCTCCGGGCGCTTCGCCATGATCGATAATGGGCTCGGCTTCCAGCTCGTGCCCTGGTCGCGCGAACTCGAAAAGAAACTCGGCCAACACGTCACCGGCGTCGTCAAGGACGGCGGTGGCATCGAATGGGGCTTTGGTCGCAAGCGCGACCTCGGCCTCTAGCTATCCCCCAATCAGTTGCGGAAAGGGCGTTCGGGATGTCCGGAACCAAAATCCTCTGGGGACAGGTGATCGTTGTCGGCCTGATCGTCATGCTCGCCATCTGGGGAGCGACCGAGTGGACGGCCTGGCGGCTCGCCTGGCAACCAGAACTCGGGAAGCCCTGGTTCGAGCTGTTGGGCTTCAAAATCTATTACCCGCCGGTCTTCTTCTGGTGGTGGTTCGTCTACGATGCCTATGCGCCTCAGGTCTTTGTCGAGGGAGCCTTCATCGCGGCATCAGGCACGTTCGTTTCGATCGCTGCGGCGATCGGCATGTCGGTGTGGCGGGCGCGCGAGGCTAAGAATGTCGAGACCTATGGCTCGGCGCGTTGGGCTGGCCTGGAGGAGGTGAGTGCGGCTGGACTTCTCGGTCTAGATGGCGTCGTGCTCGGCAAACTCGACGATGACTACCTACGCCATGACGGACCGGAGCACGTGCTGTGTTTTGCACCCACCCGCTCGGGCAAAGGTGTTGGCCTCGTCGTTCCCTCATTGTTGGCCTGGCACGGCTCAGCCATCGTTCACGACATCAAGGGTGAGAACTGGCAACTGACCGCTGGCTTCCGCTCGCTGCACGGCCGCGTCCTGTTGTTCGACCCGACCAATCCGAAATCATCCGCCTACAATCCATTGCTTGAGGTCCGGCGCGGGGAATGGGAGGTTCGCGACGTCCAGAACGTCGCTGATGTCCTGGTCGATCCCGAAGGCTCCCTCGACAAGCGGAACCATTGGGAGAAGACCAGCCATTCCCTCCTGGTCGGTGCCATACTCCACGTCCTCTATGCCGAGGCGGACAAGACCCTGGCCGGAGTCGCTGCTTTCCTCTCCGACCCGAAGCGGCCGATCGAGGCGACGTTGAAGGCGATGATGACCACGCCGCACCTTGGCGAGCCGGGCGCTCATCCGGTAGTCGCGTCGACCGCGCGCGAACTCCTCAACAAGTCCGAGAATGAGCGTTCGGGCGTGCTGTCCACGGCGATGTCGTTCCTCGGTCTTTACCGCGATCCTGTGGTGGCCAGGGTAACTTGCCGCTGCGACTGGCGCATCGCGGATCTGATCGCAGATAGCCGCCCGACGACGCTTTACCTGGTAGTGCCGCCTTCCGATATCTCGCGAACCAAGCCCCTGATCCGCTTGGTGCTGAACCAGATCGGCCGCCGTCTGACCGAGGATCTGCACGCCCGCGATCGCCGGCATCGAGTGCTGATGATGCTCGATGAGTTCCCGGCGCTGGGCCGGCTTGATTTCTTCGAGTCCGCGCTCGCCTTCATGGCGGGCTACGGCATCAAGAGTTTCCTGATCGCGCAGTCGCTCAATCAGATCGAGAAGGCTTATGGGCCCAACAACGCCATCCTCGACAACTGCCACGTCCGGGTCAGCTTTGCGACCAATGACGAGCGGACCGCCAGGAGGGTCTCCGATGCGCTTGGTACGGCGACCGAGATGAGGGCAATGAAAAACTATGCCGGACACAGGCTAAACCCGTGGCTCGGACATCTGATGGTCTCGCGGCAGGAGACGGCGCGTGCGCTCTTGACTCCAGGTGAAGTCATGCAACTTCCGCCGGCGGACGAGATCGTCATGGTGGCGGGTACGCCACCGATTCGAGCTCGGAAGGCTCGCTATTATGAAGATCGACGGTTTACGGAGCGGGTTTTGCCGCCGCCAGATCCAGCGGCATCCGGCCGGTCATCGCGAACGGACGGATGGTCTACATTGGGCACGCCCAAGCCGGCGTCGCTTCCAACCGTCGAGGGGCAAGGAGAAGAAGACACGGCGAACAGCGGTCTACGTCGCGAACCCGAACTCCCCGATCACGTCGCGATCGTCAAGGAGACGACCGAGCCGTCGCCAGCCGAGGAATTTGCCGTCGTTCTTGATGATGACGAGGGTGCCGTCCGTCAATCCCGGCTTCTCCGTCGGCAAATGCGCGGCGTCGCCCGTCAAGCCGCTATGGACCCGAATGACGGCATGGAACTCTGAGGCAATATGCGCGACCGCATGAATGTGTATTTCTCGCCTGAGCTTCTGAAGCAGATCTCGGATCTGGCCGATCGTCAGAAGCTCTCCCGGTCTGCGATCGTGGAAGCTGCTGTTGCTTCGTTTCTGTCACCGGATGGAGCAGACAGGCGGGAGGCCGCGTTCACCCGTCGCCTGGATCGGCTCTCGCGTCAGATGCAGAGGCTGGAGCGCGACGTCGGTTTGACGGCCGAGACTTTGGCCCTCTTCATTCGTTTCTGGCTGACGATCACGCCACCGTTGCCCAACGATGCGCAGGCGGCGGCGCAACTCAAGGGCCGGGAGCGCTTTGAAGGATTCGTCGAAGCACTCGGTCGCCGCTTGCAGAAAGGCCAGAGCTTCCTGCGCGAGATTCCAGATGATATTCGTCATCAAAACGTACCCGAGGAAAGCTAGGGCGTGAGCTCATAACATGCGATCAGCGGCAACTGCGGAGAGCGCAGGCGCCGTCAAGGCCGAGATATCGCTCAGCCTTCACGTACCCAGCGCTCTGTCTGTCCTACAAGTGCCTGAGGGGCAACAGCTCTCTGACGCAAGCAGTTCACTGCCAAGCCGCCGCCGTTCGGGGCGCGAACCCGCTCACATGAACCGGTCCGCGCCGCCCGAAGCCTCGATCGTGTCGCCTGTCACGAAGCCGTTCCGCGCTGAACCCAAGAAGGCTGCAATGGCCGCGATTTCCTCGGGCGCGCCAGCTCTGCCGACGGGGGTGAGTTCTGCCGAGATCCGAGCGAGCACTTCGTCGTCACTGAGCGAGCTCATCTCAAGACGGTTCTTTCGAACCGCGGGGAGCATGTTGTTGGCCCAATTGTCGGTCGCGACAGCTCCTATTCCGATCGCGTTGACCAGAATTCCGTCTTTCGCCACCTCGAGCGCAAGCGATTTGGTCAGATTGTTGATGGCTGCGCTGAGGACGTGCGACACGAAGAGCTTCGGATTGGGATAGATTCCTCCGATGGAGGACATGTTCACGATGCGGCCCCATCGTTTCTGCTGCATGTGTGGGATGGCCTCCTTGCAAAGCCGTCGCATGGAGGTAAGCTTGACCGCGGTCATATCGGTCCAATCATCCTCACTTGAGTTCATCAGTCCGCCGGCATGAGCTCGGCCGGCATTGTTGATAAGGATGTCGATCGAACCGAACGTCGTGAGGGCTTTGTTGACGAGTGTCCGTGCCGCGTCCGGCGCGGCGACGTCGACCTCGACGGCCGCGACCTTGGCGCCAGGCGCGCGGAGCAGAGTTTCCTCGGCCTGCTCCAGTCGCGTCCGATCACGCGCTGCGATCACAACCGATACGCCGTCCGAAATGAGTTCCTTTGCGACAGCAAACCCTATCCCGGTGCTCGCTCCGGTGACGATGGCGGCCTTGCCGTTAATTCCGAGGTCCATTTTATTCTCCGATGAAGCATGGTGATGATAAAGTCAGATCGGCAGCAGCTTGCCCTTCGTTTCGGGAAGCAGACTCAGCATGACGATTGAAACGACGTAGAGCAGGGACAGCATGAGCACGGTGGGTTGGTAGCCGCCGAACTCGGTGAACAGAAACGCGGTCAGCCAGGGCAGCGGAAATGCGACGAGCCTTGCGAGATTGAAGATCAAGCCCGACGCAGTCGACCGCACCCGCGTGTGGAAGAGCTCAGGGAGATAGATTGGCAGCCATGAGAATACACCTAGCGTGAACGTGCCGAGGACAAACACGCAGGCAAGCGAAGCGATGAGCGTCTGCGGTACGAAGTACATCAGCAATCCCGAGAGGATCGCGCCACTGAAGGAGATGTACATGTATGGCTTTCGGCCAATCGCGTCGGCCAGAAAGCCGGCGGAGATGTAGCCGACAATGGAACCGGCATTATAGACGAGCGCGCTGACGCTTGCCATCGCGGGGGCGGAGAGGCCTTGCTTGGCGGCCAGGCTGCCGATGTAGGGGCCGGTGAGCGCCGAGATGCCGTAGAAGACGGCGACGGTGATCGAGGCCATCAACAGCACCGCAAGCGTGCGCAGGACCGACCTCGGTTCATCGAACATCTCGATCACGGTCCAGCGGCGGCTTCCTTTTGATTGGTCTGCAGTGTCGCCAACCGCCTCGAGCCATAGCTTGGATTCAGGCACGCTTCGCCTGATGTAGATCAGAAAAAGGGCGGGCAGGATGCCGATCACGAACATCCATCGCCATGCATCGGGTCCTCCGATGGGCTGCAGCACAAGCCAGAGCCCGGCGGCAAGGAAGAATCCGAATCCGTAGCCGGACTGCATGATCCCCAGAGCTTTTGCCCGGGCGGAGGCAGGCCAGGTTTCAGCGACCAGCGCCGTGCCGGTGCTCCATTCCGTGCCCAGAAACATTCCTGTCAGGAACCTGAGAACGACGAGCATCGTCACTGAACTGCTCAAGGCAGTGAACGCCGTGAAGGCGCAATAGCCGGCGATCGCGATCATCAGCATCTTCTTGCGCCCGATGTAGTCTGCCATGACGCTTCCGATCGTGCCGCCGACCGCCCAGCCCATCAGCGTGCTGCTGAGAGCGGTGCCGACCGCGACACGAACCTGGTCGGCTCCGTGTTCAGGCAACAGGGAGAGGACGGCCGCGCCGCCGACGAGGATCAGCGTACTCGTCTCGAAACCGTCGAACATCCAGCCAATGAAACTGCTGAGGAGCGCCCGCCTCTGGATAGGGCCGATCGTTCCGCTCGTGCTTGTCATTATCTTTCCTCCCGGGTTCGCCGATAGCGAACGGATGCTTCATTGCTGGCGGCGTTTGATCCGCTCTATTGTTCGTGGAACGACTTGGATTGATCCTGCGAAATCGCTCGCATGCGTCCGTTGAAGACCGGAAGCGTCAGGCCGAGGACTTCGAAGCGGCACAAGATCAGCAACAGGAATGCCGATGCCCCCTCGTGATAAAGCGCTGCGACGTCGCCGTTGAGCAGTGCGTCGCGCTCGGACCGGGTGAATGGCATTGAAGAGATCGCCGTCGATGGATATCTGAGGACAAGCTCCCGAAAGTCCTTGTCGTGGAGCACTCGTCGGCAGAACTTGTTGATCAGATACCCCTTCACGACTGTGCTCCCACCGCCCATGCCGCGAAGGCATTGCCCAATTGGGGCTGGTTGATAAGGATGTCTGGCGCCGACCTGCCTACGGCTCCCAACGCGATCATCCAATTCAGGAACTCGCCGGCAACGTTGCCGGCCTCGAGCATCCGGGCTTCCGTCGCGGCTTCGATCAAGGCCTGATGGTCCTTTGACCGGACGCAGTCCAGAATCCATGTTGCCCAGTCGGGGTCGGGGACACCGAATGTCTTGCCTTCGAACGCGCGCGGTCCGCCGATTTCGAGGCTAAGCGATCCGCTGCTCACGATCGCGACGCGCGATGCCTTGTGTCGACCGCTCAGAGCGCGAATCCCTTTTGCGAGGCCGCGACCGAGGTCGTAGCAGCGTGCCGCCGGGGGCAGGGGAGGCACGACGCAATTGATGAAGATCGGGACGATCGGGAGGTCCATCTTTGGCGTCATGAAGTGGAGCGGAACGAGCGCGCCGTGATCGACTTGAAATTCCTGGGTCGAAGAAAAATCGAACCCGTCATTGACGAAGTTGCGCTGCAAGCCCGCGGCCGCTTCCGCATCCACCTCGACCTCGTACCAGGGCATACCTGGCGTCTGGTCGTTTGGCCCCGCGGTTCGGTCGGCCAAGCCAATGGCGAACGTCGGCAGATTGTCGAGAAAGAACGTGTTGAAATGATCGTTGTTGACGGTGACGATCAGGTTTGCCCGAACACTTGCTAGGTGCTGGCGGATTTCTGCGAAGAATTGCGCCGTTTCGGACCGGTCGCCGTTCTGCAGAACCTCCGCAACAAAGCTCGGCGTATGCGGCACTGCGTAAACCGCGACTAATTCTGCCATCCAAGCACCTCCCGATGTGGTTCGGTGCAGAATGGTCGGTCAGGACGTTCAGGCGCAATGACGGTGAATTTCAGAAGTCTGAAAAGGTGCGTTGGACACGCGTGGCCTGCGAAAAGTTAATGGGGGCCGCACCCGGCCATCAGGCTCCGAGCCTCCTCGCCGAGTGCCCCAGTGGCAGCAGGCAGCGCGGACAACGCGGAACCGAGGATCTCCCGGGCCTGATCGGCGCGCGCCTCACTGATCAGCAGGCGTGCCAGGTCGATCGCAATCTTGAGTTCCCAAGCGTGGGCGCCGCTGCCCTTCGCCAACGACAGTGCGCGATTTAGCGAATGCTCCGCTGCCGATCCATCACAAGAGATCGGCAGGCGGACCCGAATCCGGGCAAATTCCGGGGTTGCCCAGTTGATTTCTCCTTCGCGACCTTGAAGAAATCCAGTGTCCATTTGCGCGAGCGACGCGGCATTGGAAGCCCGGACGAGAAGGTCCCCGACAAGGCTCGAATAGCCGGGATCGAGGTCGATATCCCTGTGAAGGGAGATCAATCGTGGCAGTGCGTCGTCAGGCTGCTCCGCGCTTATGGCTTCGGCCCAGGTCCGAAAAATCTCACCATAGGCGGTCCAGAACCCGAGCCCGTATTTTGTACCGGTCTTGATTAGCATGAGCGAGCCGCTCTCCACGGCGTCCCGATCGCTTGCAAGCGCATTCACGGTGCACCATCCCTCCGCAAGCGCGCAGCACATCGTGCATGCATGATCCAACGCGCGAGCTCCCGCAATCGATGCTGAAGCGGCTTCAAAGGCCTTGGCAAAGTCGCCCTGGACCCAAAGAACGCGAGACAAGAAGGCAAGCCCTGACACCCTTTGGTCGAGCCCGAACCGAAACGGTTGGCTACAAAGTCCCTGGTCATACCAGGCGAGCGACGTTTCGATCAGCGATCGGGCTTCGCTGTGGTCACCGAGAAAATGCCGGGATACTCCCAAGATACGTTGCGAGGCGGCTAAAGCTTCGGCGTCGCCGACCGCCTGTGCCAGCGTCATCATTTCGGCCGCGTGTGCCAAGGATTGTTTGTATTCACCGCTGCGCAAAAAGAACAGCCACAGCCCGTAACGCGATTGAAGCTGTGCTTCGACATGATTCAATCGAACGGCCAGTTCGCAGGCGGACGCCCAAACGGAGCCGGTCTGGTTGACGGGTCCTTTGGCCCAACTGAGCGAGGTGCCGAGGGCGACCCGCAATGCGAGTTCTTCTTCCGGTGGAATGCTCGACGACGTTGCCAGTGCCAGGGTCAACCAACGCTGGCATTCGTCGTGCATCGAGAGCTGAATCCAATACGGGGCGGAATTCGCGAGAATCTTGAGCCCGATCCGCTTGTCGCCTTCGGGAGAAAAGGCCCAGTCGAGCGCGGCTCGCACATCGTCGATTTCACTTTGGTGCTTCTGTCGCCAAACCTCGGTCGGTGTGGTGACCCACTCCCGAGCTCCCGTCTGAACCATCACTGCAACGAAATCAGCGTGCAGCTGAGCGACCTCGGCAACGTCGCTGCTCTCAGCGAGCTTCTCAAGTGCGTAAAATCGAATCGTCTCAAGCAATCGATATCGCGGACCAGAAGTGTCAACTTCGCAGAGCAGAAGCGATTTTGTGACCAGATCGGCGAGCAGATCGGAGATCTGCCACGGCTCCATCAAATCGGGCCCGGCGACGTGACGAGCCGCGGCGGTGTCGAAATACGATGCGAAGACGGCAAGCCGGTGAAAAAAGCCGCGTTCCTCGGCATTCAAAAGGCTGTGGCTCCAGTCGACCGTGGCCCGCAGGGTCCGATGACGCGGCAAGGCCGTTCGACGCCCGGCCGTCAGGAGCTTGAACCGGTCGTCGAGGCCTGCGATCATGCCCTGAAGGCCGAGAGCCGAGACGCGTGCCGAGGCCAGCTCGAGGCTCAGCGGCAGTCCGTCAAGGCGCCGGCAGATGGCGCAGACATCCCGAAAATTGTCTTGCGTCAGCGCAAAAGACTGCGATCCTGCCGAAGCACGGTCGACAAAGAGCTGCACAGCGGCATACGAGAGCGCCTCTTCCCTGGATTCGGTGTCCAGCGGTGGAATCGACAGCGGCAAGAGCCGGTAAACATGTTCGCCTTCGGCGCCCAGCGGCTCCTGAGCGGTGACCAAAATGTGCAGTTTCCTGACAGCCCGCAACAAGACTTCCACCGCAACGGCGATGGAGTCCGTTAGATGCTCGCAATTGTCGACGACCAAGAGAAGATGCTTGTCCTTGATCTCATTCAGGACCTGCGCTGGTTGGTCGGTGTTAGGGACTTGCAGGCATCCGGCAATCGTCGGCCAAACCAAGTTGTCCTCTGTGACGCGAGCCATCTCGACCAGGTGAACCCCGTCTGGGAACGTCTGAGCGATGGACCGGCCAACCTCCAGAGCCAAACGTGTCTTCCCGATCCCACCCGGACCCGTGAGTGTGACGCATCGATGT
Organism: Bradyrhizobium sp. WSM1253; assembly: GCF_000244935.1. Lineage (NCBI taxonomy): Bacteria > Pseudomonadati > Pseudomonadota > Alphaproteobacteria > Hyphomicrobiales > Nitrobacteraceae > Bradyrhizobium > Bradyrhizobium sp. WSM1253. The sequence continues at coordinate 2,300,146 of NZ_JH600073.1, read as the reverse complement.
CGTGCGATCAGCCGCCCGATTTCAGAGCACTCTTTTTCACGTCCCAACAACTGGGTGAGCGCGAACGGAAGCCGTGTTGTGGGGAGCGTTCGGTCGGCCCCACGGTGCTGCTCAGCAGTTTGGCTCAAACCCGCTAGGCGATAACCCCGACCGAAGTCGGTAGAGAGGAGGTCGCGATCGGGGCCGAGCGCCCGCCGAATTGCGGATATCTGGGCTTGCAAGCTGTTATCTTCGATCGCAGCTCCAGCCCATACTCCTTGGATAAGGAGCTCCTTGCTGACGACATCGCCACCGGCCTCGGCCAGAACCAGCAAAACGTCGAACGCTCGCCCGCCAAGGTCGATCTTGTTTCCGTTGCGGAGCAATAGTTTGAGATCTGCAAAGAGTTCGTACCGGCCGAACTTGATCGATCTGCCTGGGGCAAATTGCGCCGCGCTTCCCCGTTCAGATGCGTTCCGGCCTGTCATCCCTGGGTCCAGCAAGTTGTGCCGCCGCCCGTAAATGAACTTAGAACATGGGCTGCAGCCACGGAACGATCTTTGACGAGCGGGGAAGGCAAAGTCAATTCATGACGAAAGTGGAAAGTGGACCCCAAGTCAAGTGTGGTTTCTCCCGTTTTGCTGCTGGATATCTCTCGTATCTGTTTCGAACGATCAACGCTTTGATAGCCAGTCATCTCAGCTAGAATATCAGTCTTGGGACCACCGACCGCGGATTGTTGACGTCAGTCTATTTCCTGGTAGTCGCGTCGGCTCTGATCCTCATTGGCTGTTGTTGGACCACTTGGCGTCGCGTCCAGAGTGTTCTCTTGCTTGCGGCGGCGGGCGCCGCACTCTTAGCGGTACGGACCGGCTCCTGTCCTCTTGATCGCGCGTGCAACGGATCGGGCTTGGCGCCGCGGCGGCGCTCACAGCAGATCTAAGTGGGAGCGAACGGTGGCAATACATCCAGGAAGCATGTTCGCGCGGTGCGAATGATGCGCAGCGCGCTTGGCTCTGCCATTGCCGTCCTCATAGTGGCGGGCACGCCGCCGATCCGGGCGGAGAAGGTCCGGTATTACGAGGATCGGCGGCTCACCGAGCGGGCCGTGGCGCTGGCCCATCATCGCGAACGGACGGATGGTCAACATTTGAAACGTTCTGGCCGGCGCCGATTCCAGACGCGATGCTGAGGCAGAGTTGATCGCGTACGAGTTGTTGACCGACGAGTGGGGCCCAGTGTTGTTGATCACTTGCCGCCAGTGACATCTAGGGATGTGCCGGTAACGAACGAGGCGTCGGCGCCAGCTAACCACAGTATTGCGCGTGCCACCTCTTCCGCGTGGCCACCCCGCCCCATCGGTATCGAGTCCTTGACACGATCTACTCGGCCCGGCTCCCCGCCGCTTGCGTGCATCTCGGTGTATATGTGCCCGGGGCGAATGCAATTGACGCGGATACCCTCCCGCGCGACCTCCTTTGCGAAACCCGTCGTGAATGTCTCAAGAGCGCCCTTTGACGCGGCGTAGTCGACATACTCGCCGGGACTACCTAGACGCGCCGACGCCGAAGAGATGTTGACCACGGATCCGCCCCGCCCGTTATGACGATAGGACATCCGCTTCACGGCCTGCTGGGCGCAGAGAATGGGCCCGATCGCGTTGACGGCGAATATCCGCTGCATACGCTCGAACGCAAGATCCTCCAGCCGGGACTGCTGCGCGAGGACCGCTGCGTTGTTTACGAGCACATCGATCCGGCCGAACTCCCGGTCGATTGCCGCAAAGAGCTGTGCCACCTGATCTGGATCCGCACTATCCGCGCGTACAGCCAACGACCGGCGTCCCGCACGTCGCACATCAGCGGCTATGGCATGAGCAGCAGCTTGATTGGAAACAAAGCTGATTGCGACATCGTAGCCTTGTGCGGCAGCAAGCCGCGCAGTCGCCGCGCCGATCCCACGGCTTCCACCGGTTATGAGAATGAGCGGCGCCTGCGAGATGATATCCATTTAGCGTACCTCTTTCAGTGACAGATGATCAAGCCTGCGACCGCAGGGTTAGGACCGTGCGGGCTTTGCGTTTCGCCGCCCATACGGCGCCGCGTTCAAACGGAAGCCTTGCGCGATCCCATGGTTGAGTTGCGCAGATGGCTCCGCAGCAGCAGCACGAGTGGGACGATCAGGGCAGCGGTCGCAGCTGAGGCCAACACGCCGATCGTCCGACTGCTGTGATCGGCAATGACGCCGTACAGGATCGGTGCGAGACCTCCAGCACCGATGACGCTGGTATAGAAAATCGCGAATGCCCGCCCAGTATCGCCATCGGAAAGCTCCGGCACGGAGCCATAGAGCACTGAAGAGGTGCCGTTCAGCACGATGCCGAGCAGTGGCAGCAGGATGAGCGTTGACGTCAGTGACGTGAACAGCGTCGCCAAGATCAGCAAGGCTGTTGCGGCTTCGGTCACAATCACGGTCGCGACAACACCCAGTCGCTCGCCCAGCCAGCCACAGGTCACCTTACCGAATGCACCGCCGATGAACAGCAGGGCGAGCGCGATTCCAACGGTGGGCAGGCCCCCGACCTGCCCATGGATGAGGAAGGGCAGAAAGAGCAAATATCCCATGCGGGTCGACGTATCGAGCGCGCCGATCGTCGTGAGGATGCCGAAACCGTGGCGGCCACCGCTGGGTGTCACTTCTTCTGCGGCGCTTCTAGTGCTGGAGGCGGTCGGCGCCAGTGACGCCAGCGCGATCACCAGCACAATTCCCAGTGCGGCCATTAGGCCCAGCACCCATTGCCAGGCGACGACCGGCAGCAGCACTGCGATCAGGGCCGGCAAAACGGCTTTTCCGAGATCGCCGGAAAAGTTGTAGATGCCAAGCGGGCCTCGCGACTCCGACTCATAGCTGTCGATGACAAGCATGGAGCCGCGGGGGTGCTGGATGCTCGATCCGATTCCAGCGACGACGAGCCCGACGCATAGGCCGGTAAAACCGAACGGCAGTGCCATGATCAGCAAGCCCGCTGCCGCAGCGACAGTGGATAGGATCAGCGCTTCGCGCGCCGAAAGGCCGCAAAGAACCCGATTGGCTGGAATCTGCATACCCCCCATCGTCCCGAAATACAGCGCGCGCACGACAGCAAGTGCCGCATAGGACAGGCCGAACTGCGCCTGCCAGACCGGCAGGAAGGCATAGAGACCGTCGGTGTAGCCGTCATGAACCGCGTGGGTGAGGCAGGCGGCTAGCAGGCCGCGGGATTTTTCTGGCGCCGACGAGCATGATGCAGGTTCGCCCGGACGGCTCGCCGCTGGAACGGCTGCGTCATTCATGTCGATTCCTCCGGGGCGATGAGAGTTCCTCAAGTGATAGAAATTCTATGTACTGGTGTCCTGCACCGCATGACTGATGCGCTGATACCGCAACAAATACATCATGGGCGATTGAAGTAGCCTGCACAAATCAGTAATGATCGACCAACGAGTTAGGATTTCTATCAAATGGGCAATTCCGCACAGCGCAGGACCTTGCCACCTCTCAACGCGGTCCGCGCTTTCGAAGCGGCAGCCCGCCTCGGCAGTTTCAAGGAGGCGGCCAGCGAATTGGGCGTGACGCATGGCGCGATCAGTCAGCAAGTGCGCCTGCTTGAGGACCGGTTGGGGGCGCCGGCGCTGTTCTGGCGATCAACGCGGCGGATCACCCTCACGCCGGCAGGCACGGCGCTATTCGAAGAGATCAGCCCGGCGCTCGACCGCATTTCGTTCGCCGTCAAGAAGCATCGCGCGACCCACGGCGCAGTGCCGGCGGCCGTGCTTCGAGTCAATGCGCTGGCGACGTTCAGCATGCGCTGGCTGCTGCCACGCCTGAGCCGTTTCCGTAACGAGCGACCGGATATCGAAGTCCGCCTCACCACGTCGAACGACCCGATCGACGCGCTTGCCGACACCTTCGACGTGGTCATCCGCGGCGGTCCAGATTCTTTTCATGGCTTCAGGTCGCGGCTGTTTCTTTCGGAGCGCCGGGTCCCGGTCTGCAGCCCGGCAGTGGTCGCGAGGCTTCCTCTGGGGGACATTTCCGACCTCGCGCAGCACACATTGCTGAACGTCACGTCGATGCCGCGGCTTTGGCAAGATTGGTTGGTGAAAGCCGGACATCCCCGCCTTATCCCGACGGCGACGCTAACATTCGATCACTTCTTTCTGACCATTCAGGCGGCGATCGATGGCTTGGGCGTAGCAATGGGACCGACCGCTCTGATCGGCGATGATGTCGCGGCGGGCCGCTTAATCATTCCGTTTCCAGACGTCAGCCTTCCAGCGAGGAGCTACTTCGCGTACCTGCCCGCAGAGAGCGAAAGCGGTTCACAAACAGCGGTGTTTTGCGATTGGCTGGAAGAAGAGGGTCGGCAATCCGCTGGCGAACCAACGGCCACATGACACGGGCGAACAGGGTGGCGAGGCGGCTGGCACCTCTGCCTATTTCATAGACAACCGATCCGTGGTGTCTTCTCGTTCACGAAGTTATCGCGTCGAGTTCCTGCGGTTTGCGCGCAACGTTCTGATCCTGCCGGGACCATACATCGAGCCGGCCCATTCAAGAGCTGGATGACATCGCGTTCGCCCGGAAACGGTAATGCGTCCGTTTCGATTCTCCGGGATCTTGAACGTGCGGTCTTGCCTGCCGCTCTCAATGGAGTTGGTCCGAGTGGGCTTCGGATCAACCTGGGGGCTTTGCGCGTAGTGCTCAGACTTTCTTTTCCTACGCCAGCCTACGATCACGGAAAGCGCTTGTTGCGCTAAGTCCATTGGCACCTTTTCTAATCACACCATCTGAGGACGCTCTTTCGTCCTCATTCGGTGGGGGCGAACGGTGGCAATCCATTCCATTCAATCGGAGGCGAGTTCGCGCGGTGCGCGAATGCTGCGCAGCGCGCTTGGCTCTGCGATTGCCGGCTACCTCGACGACGAAGCGATCATCGAGGTGATGCTCAACCCGGATGGGCGGCTGTGGATCGACCGGTTGTCGAATGGCCTGATCGATACAGGCGAAACTCTGTCGGCCGCGGATGGCGAGCGCATTGTTCGCCTGGTAGCGCATCACGTAGGCGCCGAAGTGCACGCCGGTGCGCCACGTGTCTCAGCCGAACTGCCTGGAACCGGCGAGCGCTTCGAAGGTCTCTTGCCTCCGGTCGTTGCAGCACCGGCCTTTGCTATCCGCAAGCCCGCCGTCGCCGTGTTTACGCTCGACGACTACGTCGCGCAGGAAGTCATGACGTCGGAGCAGGCCAGGACCCTGAGGGACGCGGTCGCTGCTCACAAGAATATTCTCGTCGCGGGTGGGACATCGACCGGCAAGACAACATTGACCAATGCGCTCCTGGCCGAAGTGGCTAAGACCTCTGATCGGGTCGTGCTGATCGAAGATACGCGCGAACTTCAGTGCAAAGCGCCCAATCTTGTAGCGCTCCGGACCAAAGACGGCGTTGCCACGCTATCGGACCTCGTTCGGTCCTCGCTGCGCCTACGACCTGATCGCATCCCGATTGGCGAAGTCCGAGGAGCCGAGGCGCTCGATCTACTCAAGGCTTGGGGCACAGGCCATCCCGGCGGTATCGGCACCATTCATGCGGGTACCGCGCTCGGTGCGCTGCGGCGGCTCGAGCAGCTCATCCAGGAAGCCGTCATCACAGTGCCGCGCGCCCTGATCGCCGAGACCATCAACCTCGTTGCTGTGCTTGCGGGGCGCGGCGCTGACCGTCGTCTCGCCGAACTCGCCCTCGTCACAGGGCTTGGTGCCGCCGGCGACTACAGCCTTTCACCAGCAGGAGACTGACATGCGTTCGAACTCTCATTTTCTTCAAGTCGCATCACTCATTGCTTCCGGTGCGGTTCTTCTGACGATGGCGCCGGCATGGGCGGCGGGCTCGAACATGCCGTGGGAGCAGCCACTCAATCAGATTCTGCAGTCGGTGGAGGGGCCGGTCGCCAAGATCATCGCCGTCATCATCATCGTCGTGACCGGGCTCACGCTAGCCTTCGGGGACTCGTCAGGTGGTTTCCGCAGGCTGATCCAGATCGTGTTCGGTCTGTCGATCGCGTTCGCGGCCTCGAGCTTTTTTCTGTCGTTCTTCTCGTTTGGCGGCGGCATGGTGATCTGATGGATGAACCGGTAGCAGGCTTTGTCGTGCCCGTTCACCGCGCGCTCACTGAGCCGATCCTAATGGGCGGCGCGCCGCGATCGGTCGCGATTATTAACGGCACGCTTGCGGCAGCCCTTGGACTTGGACTGCGGCTCTGGATCGCCGGTCTCGTCCTCTGGTTCATCGGCCACATGGCCGCCGTCTGGGCCGCCAAGCGCGATCCCGCTTTCGTCGATGTCGTGCGCCGACACCTGCGCATTCCCGGCCATCTCAACGCCTGAGCTCTCGATCATGATGAACCTCGCCGAATACCGCCATTCCAACGCCCGTCTCGCCGATTTCCTGCCTTGGACAGCTCTCGTCGACGAGGGCATCATCCTGAACAAGGACGGTTCGTTCCAGCGGACAGCCAAGTTCCGGGGACCTGACCTCGACAGCGCAGTGCCGGCTGAGCTTGTCGCCGTCGCCGGTCGTCTGAACAACGCCTTGCGCCGTCTCGGGTCCGGCTGGGCCTTATTCGTTGAGGCGCAGCGCCATTTTGCGGGTGCTTACCCGCCGAACACCTTTCCTGATGTCGCATCCGCACTGGTCGACGCCGAGCGCAGGGCTCAGTTCGAAGAGGCCGGTGCCCATTATGAGTCCAGCTATTTTCTGACTTTCCTCTATCTGCCGCCGGAGGAGGGGGCCGCCAGGGCAGAGCGACTGCTCTATGAGGGCCGCGATCGCACCGTCGGAGCCGACGCGCGCGAGGTTCTCCGCGGGTTTGTCGACCAAACCAACCGCGTGCTTCAACTCGTTGAAGGGTTTATGCCCGAGTGTGCCTGGCTCGATGATCAGGACACGCTGACCTACCTGCACTCGACGATCTCGACCAAACGGCACCGCGTTCGAGTGCCCGAAATTCCGATGTACGTCGATGCGCTGTTGGCCGACCAGCCGCTGACCGGCGGGCTTGAGCCGATGCTGGGGTCAGCCAATGTACGAGTTCTTACGATTGTCGGCTTTCCCGGCGCGACGACGCCGGGAATTCTGGACGAACTTAATCGCCTCCCATTCTCGTATCGCTGGTCGACCCGGGCGATCATGCTCGACAAGACCGATGCCACCAAGCTGCTGACCAAAATTCGCCGGCAGTGGTTCGCCAAGCGAAAGTCCATCGGCGCCATTCTCAAGGAGGTCATGACCAACGAGGCGTCGACGCTGCTCGATACTGACGCCCACAACAAGGCAATAGACGCCGACGCGGCGCTGCAGGAATTGGGTTCTGATCAGATCGGACAGGCCTTTGTCACGGCGACCATCACCGTATGGGACGGCGATCCCAATGCTGCCGATCAAAAGCTCCGGCTGGTCGAGAAGGTCATTCAGGGCCGCGATTTCACCTGCATGATCGAGACGGTAAACGCCGTAGAAGCCTGGCTCGGCAGTCTGCCCGGGCACGTCTACGCCAATGTGCGGCAGCCTCCGGTTTCGACCCTCAACCTCGCCCATATGATCCCGATGTCGGCCGTATGGGCCGGCGAGGCGAGCGACCTGCACTTCAAGGGTCCACCCCTCCTGTTCGGCAAGACCGAGGGCTCGACACCGTTCCGATTCTCGCTCCACGTTGGCGATGTCGGCCATACTCTGGTGGTGGGACCGACGGGAGCTGGCAAATCTGTACTGCTGGCGCTGATGGCGCTGCAGTTCCGCCGTTACCCGAGCTCTCAGGTCTTTGCGTTCGATTTTGGCGGGTCGATCCGGGCAACCGCGCTTGCCATGGGCGGCGATTGGCATGACCTCGGCGGCGCATTGTCCGACGGAGGTGATGAACTCGTTGCGTTGCAACCGCTGGCCTGGATCGACGATCCTTCCGAGCGCGGATGGGCCACGGAGTGGATCGGCGCGATCCTGGCACGGGAAAAGATCGAGATCACGCCGGACGTCAAGGATCATCTGTGGTCGGCGCTGACGTCTCTCGCTTCCGCGCCGATCCAGGAACGCACCCTGACGGGACTGTCAGTCCTTCTGCAATCGAACTCCCTGAAACGCGCCCTGCAACCTTATTGCCTCGGTGGCTCGTCCGGACGCCTGCTTGATGCCGAATTCGAGCGCCTGGGCGAGTCCTCCGTTCAGGCGTTCGAGACCGAAGGCTTGATCGGAACGACCGCGGCCCCCGCCGTGCTGGCCTACCTCTTTCATCGCATCGGCGATCGTCTCGACGGCCGTCCGACGCTTCTCATTGTCGATGAGGGTTGGCTCGCCCTCGACGACGACGATTTTGCCGGCCAGCTCCGGGAATGGCTGAAGACGCTTCGCAAGAAGAATGCGTCCGTCATCTTCGCCACCCAATCGCTTTCGGACATCGACGGCTCGGCAATCGCGCCGGCGATCATCGAAAGCTGCCCAACACGCCTGTTGCTGCCGAACGAGCGGGCGATCGAACCGCAGATCACGGCCATCTACCGCCGCTTTGGCCTCAACGACCGCCAGATCGAGCTACTGAGCCGGGCTACACCGAAGCGGGACTACTATTGCCAGTCCCGCCGCGGCAACCGGATGTTCGAGCTCGGCCTCGGCGAAGTTGCGCTCACCTTTACTGCGGCGTCCTCCAAAACCGACCAAGCAGCAATCGAGCGGCTTCTCGCGGAGCACGGGCATGACGGCTTCGTGCCGGCCTGGCTTCAGCACCGCGGGGTCGCCTGGGCCATGGACCTGATCCCCAGTCTCTCCAATCTGGAGAAATCACAATGAGGCGCCTTGGTCTATTCGCCGCCGCGGGCACGATCGCCCTGACGCTTTGCGTCACGGGGCCGGCCCGAGCGCAGTGGATCGTTTTCGATCCCAACAATTACGTCCAGAACGTGCTGACCGCCGCGCGCGAACTGCAGCAGATCAGCAATCAGATCACTTCGTTGCAGAACGAAGCGCAGATGCTGATCAATCAAGCCAGGAATCTGGCAAGCCTGCCGTACTCCTCGCTCCAGCAACTGCAATCTTCGATCCAGCGGACTCAGCAACTGCTGGCGCAGGCCCAGCGCATTGCCTACGACGTCCAGCAGATCGACCACGCGTTTTCGACCAGCTATGCGCCGGCGAGCGGCAGCCAGTCCAGCCAGCTGCTGATCAACAACGCTCAATCGCGCTGGCAAAACTCAGTCGCCGCGTTGCAGGACGCGCTCCGGGTCCAGGCCGGCGTTGTTGGCAACCTCGACACCAATCGCATTCAGACATTGGCGCTCGTAACGTCGAGCCAGGGTGCCAGTGGTGCCCTGCAGGCAACACAGGCCGGCAATCAGATCCTGGCCCTCCAGGCGCAACAACTCGCCGATCTTACGGCTGCGGTGGCGGCGCAGGGCAGGGCGCAGAGCCTTGAAGCAGCTCAGCGCGCCTCGGCCCAGGATCAGGGGCGAGAACAGCTCAGGCGGTTCCTGACCCCCGGACAGGGCTATCAGTCCCAAGACGTGCGGATGTTCCACTGATGACCGATGTAAGAGCGTTCAAGGCGTTGTCGCTGCTTACGACAATCGGCGTATTCGCGGTCGCTGCATGCACGATACAGCTCCGTGGTGCAGAGGAGTCTCCTGCGCCCAAGGCAGAGCAGACGACGAGTGCAACGAGCTCAGACCTCGCACGCTGCCGCAGCGTCACTTCGGAGGACACGGCAGGGTATCAACGTTGCAAGCGGGTTTGGGACGAAAACCGGCGTCGCTTCTTTGGCAGGAAAGACAGTCCAGCGGTTCCTGGCCACGATGATTCCGTCGCAGGCTTGGCGCCCGCCCCAAAGGATCAGAGTCGGATGCCGCAAGGATATCCGCCCCTGGCGACACCTGACGCGAGCAAGCCATGACCGGCGCCGGAATCATCGACCAGTTCCTGGAAACGTTCACGCGCCATATCGACAACGGCTTCGGGCTGCTGGGTAGCGATGTCGGATATCTCGCAACGACCCTTGCGACGATCGACATCACTCTCGCCGCGTTATTCTGGAGTTGGGGGCCCGACGAGGACATCATCGCGCGCCTCGTCAAGAAGACGCTCTTTGTCGGAGTCTTTGCTTACCTCATCGGCAACTGGAATAGCCTGGCGCGCGTCGTCTTCGAGAGCTTTGCCGGTCTTGGGCTGAAAGCGTCCGGCGCAAGCCTCTCCGTGGCAGATTTCTTACGACCGGGAAAGATCGCTCAAGTCGGCCTGGATGCCGGCCGGCCGCTTCTCGACTCAATCTCGAGCCTGATGGGCTACATCAGTTTCTTCGAGAATTTCGTTCAGATCGTCGTTCTCCTGTTCGCCTGGGTCGTGGTGCTGCTCGCCTTCTTCATTCTGGCGATCCAGCTTTTCGTCACCCTGATCGAGTTCAAGCTCACGACGCTGGCCGGCTTCGTCCTCATTCCCTTTGGCTTGTTTGGCAAGACCGCCTTCGCGGCAGAGCGGGTCCTGGGCAACGTCATATCGTCCGGGATCAAGGTCTTGGTCCTGGCCGTCATCGTCGGCATTGGCTCAACCCTGTTCTCACAGTTCACGGCCGGTTTTGGCGGCGCGCAGCCAACGATTGAAGATGCGATGACCCTGGTGCTCGCGGCGCTCTCCTTGCTCGGGCTGGGTATCTTCGGTCCGGGAATCGCAAACGGCCTCGTATCAGGCGGACCGCAGCTCGGCGCCGGCGCCGCGATCGGGACCGGCCTTGCTGCCGGCGGCGTCGTTGCGGCAGGTGCCGGCCTTGCCGCCGGCGGCGCTGGTCTCGCTGGTGGTGCGATGGCAGGCGCCGCGCGTGGTGGCGGTGCCGTCTTGAGCGGCGCATCCGCCGCCTATCGAAGTGGCGGCCTTGCTGGCGTCGCGGAGGCTGGCACTTCAGCTGCCATAAGTCCCCTGCGTCGTGCGGCGGCCGCCTTCGGGGGTAGGCAAGCGGGCGAGCAGGCCGCGAGCACCTCGGCTGAAGGGCAGCCTGATTGGGCGCGCCGCATGAAGCGTGCCGAGACTATTCGGCACGGTGCGTCGGCAGTGGGCCACGCGGTCCGCTCGGGCGATCACGGTGGCGGCGGCTCTTCCGTCGATTTGTCTGAGGGAGAGCGCTGACACTTAGCCACTGCGCCTTCGCCAGCCGCTGCGCGACAGACTGAAACGCAGACACCGAACAACTCGAAACGATCACTTGATCTCAGGGGCAACTATCGATGTTCAGACGACCTTCCGTACACTACGGGCGTATGCCCGAGCCGATCACGCCCTACCAAAAGGCAGCGCAGGTTTGGGACGAACGCATTGGATCCGCCCGCGTGCAGGCCAAGAACTGGCGCTTGATGGCGTTCGGCTGCTTGATGTTATCAGCCGGTCTCGCAGGGAGCCTCGTTTGGCAATCGAGCCAAGGCTCGATCACGCCGTGGGTGGTTGAAGTGGACCATCTCGGTCAGGCCCAAAGGGTTGCGCCTGCCAACATCGATTATCAACCCACTGATGCGCAGATCGCCTACCATCTGGCGCGCTTTATCGAGGACGTCAGAGGCCTACCCGCCGACGGCATCGTTCTGCGCCAAAACTGGCTCCGGGCCTATGATTTTACGACCGATCGTGGCGCCGCAGCGCTGAATGACTATGCGCGCAGCAATGACCCCTTTGCCAAGTTGGGTAAGGCCCAAATCTCCGTCGACGTATCGAGCGTCATTCGCGCTTCGTCGGAGAGCTTTCGGGTCGCGTGGACTCAGCGCATTTACGATAGCGGCTCGTTGAGCTCGACCGAGCGCTGGACTGCGATTCTCTCGATCGTGATCGAGACGCCGCGCGATGCCGAACGCCTGCGCAAAAATCCTCTTGGCGTCTACGTCCGCGCCATCAACTGGTCGAAGGAGTTGAGCCAGTGACCAACACGACGCATGACGTTCATTCGGATCGTCCTTTCCCGCAGATCAGGGGCAACTCGGCTTGCTCCCGGTTCGTGACCTCAAGGCGAGCACTTCTGTCAGCGCTCTTGCTTTGCTCGTCGGCGCTCGGTGGGTGCGCGACCTATATCCCGCCGGAGATCGGCTATGACGCGGAAGTCCCGCCGCTGCCGGCGCCTCCAGTGCCTCTGGACGACAGATCGCGACCGCTTCACGTTCCACCGCTCTGGAAGCCGGTTCTCGGCGGCAAGTCGGGAGGGAAGGAAGATGCTGAACCCGTGACCCGGGTTGAGACGGCAAACAGCGCAGCGCGGGTCGAACCGCGCAAGCGCGGGTATTTCAACGCTGCGCAGATCTACACGTACAGTCCCGGAGCACTCTATCAGATCTACGCTGCGCCTGGACAGGTCACGGATATTGCACTCGAGGAAGGAGAACAGCTAACAGGATCAGGACCAATCGCGGCCGGAGATACCGTACGCTGGGTCGTGGGCGATACCGAAAGTGGGAGCGGCGACGCGCGGCGCGTCCATATCCTGGTCAAGCCAACGCGGGCCTCAATCGAGACGAATCTCGTCGTCAACACCGACCGCCGTACCTATCTGATCGAGCTCCGCTCCCGCGAGCGGCCGTACATGCCATCCGTTGCTTGGTACTATCCGGAGACGGTACGCCAGCGATCGCGTTCAGCTGCTCTGAAGCCCGTTCTTCCGGGTCCGGAGCAGCGTATCGCTCGTTACGCGATTGAGGGGGACAGTCCACCTTGGCGGCCGCTTGTCGCCTATGACGATGGCCGCAAGGTCTATGTCGAATTCCCGGCCGGCATCGTGCAAGGTGAAATGCCCCCGCTGTTCGTGATCGGCTCTGAAGGTAAGACCGAACTGGTTAACTATCGCGCCTATGGCAACGTGCTGATCGTCGATCGGCTCTTCGCGGCCGCCGAGCTTCGCCTTGGCGGAGAGCACCAGCAGAAGGTCAGGATTGTCAGGACCGACGGGAGGCCCTCGTCATGAACACCCTGAACGCAAATGATGAGGGACATGCGGCTCCGGCCCCACCCTTGGGCGAGCCAACCGAGCGATTTGGGCTGAGGGCTGAGCCTCCGCGCGTGACGCGCCTGTCGCGGAAGGTCCTAGCTGGCGGAACGACCTTCGCATTGCTTGTCATCAGCGGAGTCGTGTTGTGGTCGCTGCAGAGCAACCATCTCCGATCCCAGACGGCGGACGAACTCTACAGCACCGACCATCACAACGTTGCCGATGGCATCACCGCGCTGCCGAAGGACTACGCTGGCGCTGCACGGCAATCCGTCCCGCAGCTTGGTCCCCCGCTCCCTGGCGACCTTGGCCGGCCGATCCTTGCAGCTCAAGGCCAGCTGGCACCGAGCGGCGCCGATCCAGACCAACAGCGACGAGACCAGGAAACAGAAGCCGCTCGTGTCAGCCATCTGTTTGCTTCGGCCAACGGACGAGATGCGCGCCCCCCTGCCACAACGGCTGTAGGGAGCGACCGCATCATGCCAGCGGGTCCAGGCAACAGCGACGATGGATTCACCCAAAACGGCCAGGACAGGAAGCTTGCCTTTGTGAACGCTTCTGTGGACCGTCGCACGGTCAGCCCTGACCGCATCACCAGGCCGGCTTCACCGTATATCGTGCAGGCTGGGACTGTTGTTCCGGGCGCATTGCTGACGGGGATCAGATCAGATCTTCCGGGACAAATCGCGGCGCAGGTGACGGAGAACATATACGATTCTCCAACTGGCCGCTTTTTGCTCGTGCCACAAGGAGCGAAGCTAATTGGCAGTTATGACAGCCAGGTTTCGTTCGGCCAGTCCCGCGTTCTGCTGGTCTGGACGCGGCTGATCATGCCGAACGGCCGCTCAATTGTTCTGGAGCGGCAGCCTGGTGCAGACGCCTCAGGCTACGCCGGGCTCGAAGACCAGGTCGACAATCATTGGGGTGAACTGTTCAAGGCCGCGGCACTATCGACCTTCTTGGCGGTCGGGACTGAACTTGGCGCCGGTTCGGACACCAACAGCAGCGACAGCGCGATTATCCAGGCATTGCGCCACGGCGCCTCGGATTCACTGAACCAAACCGGGCAGCAGGTAGTTCGGCGCAGCCTCAACATTCAGCCTACTCTTACCGTGCGACCCGGCTTCCCAGTTCGCGTTGTCGTCAATCGTGACCTTATACTTGCGCCTTACGGAGGGTAGGAGATGCCAAAGCTTAGAATAGGAGCGCTGCCCGACGACAAACCGGTCAAGGTCACCACTGAACTTCCGGCATCAGTGCATCGGGATCTTGTCGCCTATGCGGAGGCCATGGCGCGCGAAAGCGGGCAGCGGATCGATCCGGCAAAGCTTGTCGCGCCGATGCTGGCCCGCTTCATGGCCACGGACCGCGGATTTGCAAAAGCGAGACGGGCCGGTCACGCCCCGGGTGTTGGCGGAGGCGAGGGATAGCGTTCTGCCAACAGATTGAGGAAACGCTTCAGAGCGGGATTCTGATTGTCTTCGCGCCAATGCGCATAGAAGTCCACCCGGCTTGGTCCCGTTCCGTCCTGCAACTCTCGGTACACAACGCCAGCGAAGCTTGTGCCAATATCCGATTCCATAGCCAGACTGAGCCCCATGCCCATACTCGTAAGACTCTTGATAATGCCGCGGCTTACGTCATGGCGCTCTACCTTGGGCCGATCGTCGGGTAGTACGAGCTTCGAAATCAAAAGATCCTCGAGCTCTCGTCCTGGATCATACTCACTTAGAAGGATCTTTTCGTTACGCAAATCTGTCCAATAGACGATCTCGCGTGCCGCCAAGACATGATCCTGCGGCAGCGAGATCAGGATGCGTTCGCTCCAGAGCAATAGTGATCTTGTGTCCTTTGAAGCCGGACGTCCAGGGCCAACGACAACGTCGACGGTTCCGTTACCGAGGGCAGTCATCAAACGAAAGCGTGAGCGTTCCATCGTTGCCAGTTCAAGCCCTGGTAGCAGCTTCTTGAGCTCACCTATCGTCGCTCGCAAATTGCCGGTGGACATGGATGTGAAGAAACCGACGACAAGATGGCCAGTATCGCCGCGGCCACCGGACCTTCCGGCATCAACGAGCATGTCGACCTGCTCCAGTATTAGCCGTGCAATGCGCAAAATTGCGCATCCGGTCAACGTAGGCTTGATACCCCCGCTTGAGCGCTCAAACAGTGAAGTGCCCACGAGGTGCTCGAGCTGACCGATAGCACGGCTGAACGCGGTGTGCTTGATTGAAAGCGCTTCCGCGGCTCGTCGAAAGCTACCGTAGTCACAAGCGGCGACCGCGAGTCGAAGCTGTTGCAGGTCAATAGCTCTCGCTGCGTTTCGCTGGTCGTTCCTGGTCTCAATTTCCGTCATGTTCATAGCTCGGTAAGCGAACCGCAAGATACCCGTCCCCGCTCTAGGCGGGGACGGGCATATCGTTTGTTGGCCTGGATCGTCCTATGCGGCCGCGGAGATTACTGGCGTCCAAAGGGCCGGTGCCGAAAGCCCGCCGGCTTTACGAAGGCTGGCCAGAGTATCGCGCGAAATCTCGAGGTAACCGGCCACGGCTAAGGTGTTGCCAATGGCGGAAGGATTGCCAATGCGCCGCAGGGGCCAACTGGCTCGTCGAAGGATTCGCTCAATACGGACGTCCGTGACGGTAACGATGTCAGTGAGTTGTCTTGAGAGTCCGAACTCGACCATTCCCGCAAATAGCTCGTAAGCAGCACGAGTAAGACCGTGATCTCCCTTCGGAGCATCGGCAGCAACATCGATTGCGAATCTACTACTTTCCCAAACGAGAGGAGTTGACGGCGCGGGTTGGTTTTCAAGAAGCGTAGGAAAGGTTTCGCAAAGCATGGTCGGGCCGAGTGTGGGGAGAAGGCGTACGGAACCTTGCACCTGCCCGTTGTCACATAGCTGGACTAGGTAAGCGGGATGCAGTGCATCGAAATCGTCGATCTCCATGTCGCCGCTGGTTTGAACGTCCCATGCCATGCGATGTTTGAAAACGCGATATCGTAACCGATGCATTTCGGCGAGAGTTTCGGCGAACTGGCCATACAAGGACGGTGTGATTAGCTGAATCATAGTCCCTCCAAGGGGTGTGTACATCGTCACCTTTGGAGCGGATCACGGGTCTTAAGTCATTACCTGTAGTTGTAGGGGGCTGCGCCCCTAATTTTGCCCTTTTCTTTTCACGGCGGCTAAGCGGGCTACCGCTTGCACAATCGTCCGAACACCGAGTTTTTTCTTCGCGCCTTCTAGGTAGAAGGCAACCGTGTTGCGCGAGATGCCGAGAATGCATCCAATCTCCCAAGCGCTCTTGCCCCGAGCTGCCCACTCCAAGCATTCGAACTCGCGCGGGGATAGGCATACCCCCTCTATTTCGTGTACATTTGCTAGCTTTCGGCGGGTATGAGCATGGAAATACATCGCCATAAGCTGAAGAACGCGTCCATGCGATTCAATGAACCGTTCGAATTGTGGGCGGCTCTGGTCAACGGCAAAGGTCAATGCAGCGATGGGGCCGTGGCCATCGTGAATGGGCACCGTAAAGCCAAACCGAATTCCGAATTCCGCGGCCTCTTCGAAAAGCCGATGCTGTGCTTTCGATGTGAACTTCGAGTTGAAATTAACCCCCCATCGAAAGGGCTCGGGGTTTCGAAGAGCTTCTCCGATGACGGGATCAAGCACTTGATAATTGCTTCGTAGATAGTGTGCTACCCACCGCGATGGATATGTAGAGATTAGGCGCGGTTTGCCTTTGCTTGAGTGCTGGAGAGCTAGATAGGCAAAACACGATAGGTCCAAAGCGGTCGCTGTGTCCGCCATGGCTTTGGAGAAGTCTTGGAGATCTTCTGCGGTCGCTAGGAGATCAATGAAATTTTGAAAGATGCGGTGCATCGCTGCCAAGCAAGCCGTGCATGGTGCGAGAGCAGAGATCTCGCCCAATTCGTTGATTGTGCCCACAACAAGTGACCAAAGAGCCGCGCTTCGCGGCCAGTGAAGTCAGGGCAAAACGCTCTTGTACCAAACACCACAACGTCGTGTCTCGTACAGTTTGTCTTTGCCTATTCTCATAACGACCCCGGCATTTTGTGCCGAAATCGCAGCCGTCACCCCCAAAGCGCCGAATGTGATGCGGCTATGCAACTGGCCAGGGGCCTGCATGTGCCGGGACACTGCGTTGACCGGCCAGAAAGGCCAGTTTGCCGACCAAGCTGATCATCGACCAAGAGACTCGCCGGATCATCGACGGTGTGATCGTTGGCCCGCAGGCTGGCGACATGATCGGAGAACCTGTCCGGCGATCGAGATGGGCGCCGATGCAATTGATATCAGCAAAACCATTCATCCGCATCCGACGTTCGGAGAAACAATAGGCCTTGCTGCCGAAGTACGAAGGTGTTTGCACGGATGTGTTGCCGGGAGCGAAGAGGTCGACCAAGCGCGCGAGCCACTAGAAATTCAAAACATGAGCCTGCATCAGGTGTCTCGCTGCCGATCGTTCATATGGGACCCGAATATGGCGGGAACTTCTCGGAGGGAGGTCAAGGTACCTTTGAGCGTTCAGGAGGAGGAATTTGCCGCGGCATGTCGATACGTCGTTCTGGAGAGAAGACCTGATCTAGCAGCATCCATCGTCATTGCAGACAGCCAGCTCAGGATTGGGAATGATCCGCATGTTCGGTCGCATTTGTAGAACTCGGTCTTGCCAGATTGGTGCGAGTTCTACATCTCGCAATCGAAGGCAAGGCGATGGCGCTGGAAAAAGTGCCTAGGCTCCTGTTCGACCTGTCGAGCTTCAGAAGAAAGACGCTCCGCGCGCTAGGTAGAGACGATCGAGGACAGTACCTCGGGAGATAGGCGCGATTTCGTCAGCGCGCGATTTAAAGGCATGGACACTCATCATCGCAACGCGAACCCAGGCAGTCATCCTCGGCAGAACCCTCGGCGATTGGGAGCTCTGAATTGCAAAAGCAGGTATGGCGGCGCGGGCATTGCGAGATCTGAGCCGGGCGATGAAATGAGCTGTTCTGGACGTGCGGAGCCTGGTGATCGGGACCCTTCAAGTTTCGCGCGCGCTTTTTGGTGCAGTCGAAATCGTACCTCGCGTCAAATGCCGAAAATGGCGCTGAGAGCTGCGGACTTCAGCACAAAATGCGGTCTGATGTGCACGATAGTATGCTGCCCGATGTCGTTCGTTAGATTTCCGCGATCGAATTCTGCATTCGGCGTTTGCGAAAGATATCCGATCTTTCGTTTCCTCCCTCTACTTGGCCCGGCGCGATCGGCGGGCCCTTTCTCAAGGTCTGGCTACATCTGGTGCCGCGGCGAAACGGCGCTATTTCGCGATTCTTGCTTGCGCTTACGGTAACAAACGCTAGTTGTTTCTATGCTCCGGACCAGACTACGAATCTAAGGGGCGGACGTTCGAATCGTTCCGGGCGCGCCATTCAGCTTTGCTTTCATTAGAATTTCTTGGCTCCGGCTGAACGCGTTACCGAGCGTTACCGTAGAACGTCCATGGTGTTTGGCGGTGCGTTGCGGTTTCCAACATTGACTTGCACCGTCGCAGTCGTTCCGACGATCAGGCGATCGACATCTTTGCGCGGGATGCGGACCCGAACCGGAATGCGCTGGGCGAGCCTGACCCAGGAGAACGATGGATTGACGCTGGCGAGCAGGCTTGACCCCAAACTTCGATCGCGGTCCTCTATTCCGCCAGCGATACTCTCGACCCGACCGCTCAGCGTCGTTCCGCTCATCAGCTTCACGTCAACGGCGTCACCGACGTGGATCCGCGGGATCTTGGTCTCCTCGAAATAGCCTTCGACACGCACGGTGTCGATGTCGATCAGCGCCATGATGCCGCGCCCCGCGGCGAGATAGGTGCCGGGCCGTAAATCGAAATTGGTCACGCGGCCGTTCGCGGGCGCCCGGATTTCGGATCGATCGAGATCGAGCCGCGCGATCTGAAGGTCGGCCACGGCCTCACCATAAAGCGCCTTGGCTTGCAAATCCGTAGCGCGGATCGTCTCGCGCTGTTGCTGCGACACGACACCTTCGCTCAGCTTCTCGTATCGTGCGCGGTCGCTCGCTGCCTTCTCCGCGGCGGCTTCGCGGTTGGCCAGAGACGCCTCTGCTTGTTGGACGGCGAGGCGGAAACGGTCGGGATTCAGCCGCAGCAAGATATCGCCCTTGCGGACGACCTGATTGTCCCGGACCAGCACCTCGTCGACCAGCCCGGAGACATCGGCGGCAACGGCGATGATGTCGGCGCGGACGCGGCCGTCCCGTGTCCATGGCGCCGCCTCATAATGCTCCCACATGCCGATGCCGACCGGTGCCGCGACGCTCACCATCAGGACAGTGAGCATCATGCGGGGAAACATCGAACTCATCGTTGTCATAGCGGCAGCTTTCCCAGAGCAGCGTAGAAGATCTTGGTCAGAATGACGAAGACGGCGAAGTCGAACAGCGCGGGGTGCGACGCATACCTTCGAATATGGACGCCGATGAATTTGCGGTTGGCCGCGGAGGCGATAAAGCAGGCCGCGAGCGCACAAGCACAGGCCAGCGCAAACGTCGGAACGTAGGCGCCGGCAATGGCGATTTCCTCGTTCATGGCATGGCCTTTCTGGACAAAGCATGAGCATCCGGAAACATCGTCCGACGCAGGCCGATCAGCGCGAGCGTTCGCTGCTGGCAGGCGGTCGTGTCTTTGCGCGTGTCGCACAGCGCGTTGTCGATCGCGGCCAGAAGGGCGCGCGCATCGTCAGGCTTCAGTTTCGCGTTGCCGCGGGCCAGCCAGCGGAATGCCTGCGACAGCATCGGCAGAAGCTGCTGGAGGCCAGGGTCGCTGCGCTCGTCCTCGTGCACTGCGGCTTGCCTGAGCGCGAGCAGATCGAGGCCGATTTGCAGCGCGGCCAAAGGACGGGCTTCCACCGCGATGTCCGTCGTCGCGCCAGCCAGCCGAGGGATCACCATGCCGAATCGATCAAGCATGATGCTGGTCCATCTGGCGCGGCTCATCGGCCGCCGTGCAGCAGCCAGCCTCGCCAGATCGGACCAGCCGTGGCGCAGCAGACGCTGCGCCGCTCCCGATGCCGACAGTGAACGCAGCAATCGAATTGCGATGAACGCTGTGAGAAGTCCGATCATCGCAGCCGCATTGCTATTGATGAACAGAGCGAAGTCGGCGCTGAATTTGTTCTGGAGGTCGAGCGCGCTGATCAGTCCGAGACCGAGCGCCAGCGCCTTGATGAAATGCCGGGGATTGGCCTGCAGATAGCCGATCACCAGAAAGGTCGGCGCCAGCGAGAACACCAGCATCGGAAAGCCGGTGATGGCCGGGAAGATCACGAACAGGTAGATCGCGGCGATCGGCAGGCAGGCCAGCGTCCAGAGCGCGGAGCAAATCAGCGTTGGCGCGGGATCGTCGAGGCTGCTGTAGAGCGCCGCGGCGATGGCGGCGATTTGCGTGGCGACGCCGCCTTCCGGCCAGGCCGTCGTGATCCAGACCGTGCAGCAGCCGAGCACGGCGACGCCAAGAGCCACGACCGACAGAACGGCAAGGCCGGGATCGCTGTGCAGGCGTCGCCTCACGTGTCGATCCCGCAGGCCAGCTTGGCTCCAAATGGCAGGGTGAGCACCGCTGTGCAATGCGCGCGACAGGTTTCGCGCGGCAGCCAGCGCTTCGATCAGCGTGGCCAATCTGGCCGCGGTTCCGGCCTCGATCAGCCGATCCCATTCGCTGCGATCGTTGCAACAGGTCGCTTCGAACGATGTGCACTTTCTGATCAGTTCGTCGGAAGTGGCCGGTGATCGCTCTGGCGCACGTGTCCAGTCGGCGAGTTCAGACAGCAGGTGGTTCAACTCGGCCGAGCGCCGCTCTCCCAAGGCGGCGAGTCCGTCCTCCACCGACAGCAGCATCGGCAAGACCAATGCGAGCTGGTCCTGCACGGCACCGATGGCGCGCAGGTCCGGCTTGCTCGCGGCGGTGTCGTAGCGCAGGTGCGTCGACAGGATCTCGATTTGCGTGATGTCCGCAGCGAGCTTCCAGCGCCCCGTATTCGGTGCCTTGTCGACGCGCGCGCAGAGCACATCGGTGGTCCGGGCGAAGGCGTCCGACGATGCGGCGCAGAGGGATTTCAGCACAGGAGTAGTGACGTCGCGCGGGAACAGCAGGGTGTGCACCAGGGTCGCACAGCCGATGCCGAGCAGGATCTCCTCGACACGCGACAGCGCGGTCACAAATACCATCGCCGGAACGTGGACGCTCGAGAACGCGATTGTCGTCGCGGTGTAGCCTGCCAGCAGGAAAGCATAGCTGCGCGGCGTGCGGTCCTGCAAGGAGATATAGAGGCAGAGTCCGGCCCATGCGGTAACGGCAACCGACAATAACGCGGGTTGATCGACCAGGATCGGGACCAGCGCCAGCGCCGCGCAGGCGCCCAGCAATGTCCCGACAAAGCGGTAGACGGCGCGTGACCGAACCGCGCCGGCGAACGGCTGTGCGGTCAGATAGACCGTGAGCATCGCCCAATACGGCCGCTCCAATCCGAGCCGGAAGGCAAAATAGATCGCGAGCATTGCCGCGATGAAGGAGTTCGCCGAGAACAGCGCCCATTTCGGATCGAGCCGGCCGGGCGCTGCTGCTGCGAGAAGCCGAGACAGAAATGGTGAAGGCATGATGTGATCGTCCGTGAAGCACGGAGACCATAGGCGTTGCTGCGTCGAGAGGATTTCGTTATTCTGCCAATTAATTGCTAAAGGATGACAATGCGCGGCACGCTCTATCAGCACTATCGGCGGTTCGATCCTGACATTGTGGACCGTCCGATCGTGGCCGGCATGGTGGATACCCGGGAGCAGGAGGACGAACTGCCGGTTCATATCCATCGCAAGGGACAGCTCGTCCTCGCCCAGCGCGGCGGTGTGACGTGCGAAGTGCCGAGCGGCCTGTGGATGGTCCCGCCGCGCTGCGGCGTCTGGATTCCCGGCGGTATGCCCCACAGCAATCGCGTCAGCGGCAACGCCAGCCTGCTGTTTCTCTATGTGGACATGGATGCGGCGAGCGTGCCGCAGGAATGCTGCACGCTGTCGATCTCACCGCTGTTGCACGAGCTGATCCATCGGATGGCGACGCTGCCCCCGCTCTACGATCCCGACGGCCCGCCCGCGCAGATCGCCGCGGTGCTCCTCAACGAGTTGATCGCCATGCCGACCGAACGGCTGCATCTTCCGATCACGCGGAGTTCGAAACTGCGTATGATCGCCGATGCCTTGATGGACAATCCGGCCGACCGTAGGACCGTGGCGGAGTGGGCGCAAGCCGTCGCGCTCGGCGAGCGGACGCTGATGCGCATTGTGCTCGCCGAGACCGGCATGACCTTCAGTCGCTGGCGTCAGCAGCTTCAGATCATCGTCGCCATCCAGAAATTGTCTGCTGGCAACACGGTTCAGTCCGTGTCCGAGGCGCTCGGCTACGAGTCGGTGAGTGCGTTCATCACCATGTTCAAGAAGGCGCTTGGCAAATCGCCGGCGCGCTACTTCTCCGAGCGCGAGGCCGGCCAGGCTGGCCCGGGGGAGACCTGCCGCGAGACCAACTGCAAGCTTCGCCGGATGCCTGAGGTGCGGGACGCGCTTAATGGACTTTCGCAACGCGGATGGCTGGAGTTAGAGCGCTTCGTTTCGGACGATCTCGATGCCGAAGCCTGACAGTCCCTTGAAGTGATGCGTCGACGACGTGAGGTGACGGATGGAGCTGATCTTGAGATCCCGCAGGATCTGGGCGCCGACGCCGATCTCGCGCCATTGCCGATTACGGTCGTCTTCGCGCGAACTGATCGGGCCTAGCGGCGCAGGCGGAACGCCCGCCGCGCCGTCGCGCAGATAGACGAGCACGCCGCTGCCATTATCCTTGAAGCGTTGCAGAATGACGTTCATCTTGGCCTGTTCCTGACCCGAGAACAAATCGCGCAGGATGTTGGGTTTGTAGAAGCGCGTAAGGACGTTGGTGCCGTCGCCCAGTTCTCCGTAGATATAGGCGACGTGATGAATTGGGTCGAACGGCGAGCGATACGAATAGCCCTGGAGCGGGCCGATCGGGCTCTCCGCCGTGACGCTCGAGACGCGCTCGATCAGCGTCTCGCGGGCCTGCCGGAAGCTGATGAGGTCTGCGATGGTGACCTGTTTCAGCTTGTGCTTGTCGGCGAACGCCGCGACTTGCGGCCCCTTCATCACCGAGCCATCGTCGTTCATCAGTTCGCTGATGACGCCGACCGGCTCGAGACCTGCCAGTCTGCACAGGTCGACGGCGGCCTCGGTGTGACCCGAGCGCATGAGTACGCCCCCTTCTTTTGCGATCAGCGGGAAGACGTGTCCCGGCCGGCAAAAATCGCCGGCGCCGGCGTTGGGGTTGGCGAGTGCACGGCAGCACGAGGCCCGCTCTTCGGCCGAGATGCCCGTACCGTTATCCGGCCGGTAGTCCACTGACACGGTGAACGCCGTGGTGTGAGCCGAGTCGTTGTTGACAACCATCGGGTCAAGCCGCAGGCGTCTCGCGTCTTCGAGGGTAATCGGAGCGCAGACGATTCCCGATGTATGGCGAATGATGAAGGCCATCTTCTCAGCGGTACACCGCGAGGCGGCAACGATGAGGTCCCCTTCGCCCTCGCGATCGTCGTCGTCGGTGACCACGACGATTTCGCCGTCGGCGAGCGCCTGCAGGGCCGCTTCGATCACACCCGTCATCGCGGTCGCTCTGCTCGCTGGAACCGACGGGTGCTCGCGTTGGGTCTTGTGCGGATTGTCAGGCTCGCAGCGCCGCTCGAGCACTCTGCCGATCTTAACTTCACCATTATTGTCAACTGGCCGGAGCGCATGGCGGGGCGCTTCATAGTCTTTCCACGCTGTAGCTGGGACGATTGGTGTCCAGCCCGATCGGCGCATCGGACAGCAAAGGACCAGTTGGGTCGTATCGGGGTCTTGGTGAGCGCTCCAGAGGGCGCGAGGGGTTGGCGCAAGCCTTGACGGTGACCGGCCGATTGGTGTCGATCGGCAGCACGGTCTTGTACGAAATGCGCTTGAGGGCCAGATTTGATCGAATGCTGCTGACGCCGGGGATGCGGGATAGTTTGTTGACAATCAGGTCTTCGAGATCTTCGATGTCGGCCGCCATGACGCGGAGCATGTAGTCGCTCTCACCGGTCATGAGATAGCATTCCATTACCTGGGCCAGCCGGTCGATGGATCGTGTGAAATTCTCGAGGGACGTCTGGACCTGCTTTTCCAGCTTGATCTGGATGAAAGCCGTTACACCAATGCCGAGCACGGCGGGATCGAGAAGGGCGATCCGTCGATCGATCACACCGAGCTTTTCGAGTGTTCTGACGCGTGCCAGACACGGCGACGGCGAGAGATTCACGCGTGATGCGAGCTCGACATTGGTCAAGCTCGCATTCTGCTGGAGCTCGTTGAGGATCTTGATATCTATTCTGTCGAGAGAGGTCGTTGACATCGCGTATCTCCCAATTATGGCAGTCTTCTGCAGCGCGTATCACCGTCGTTTGCGGGGTGATGACAATCGCGTGGTAAAAGCTAACCGCAATTGCGCTTGTGGGATTTCGACAAATCATCGACTTATATTGAAAAACCGTCAACCTTCGCATTGTGCATTGCGATCAGGAGGTTAGTTGCCTACTTCTGATACATTTTTTGCCTATGCGATATGCAGGCCGACGTTGATCCGCGGATTCGGTCAAGATGTAATGCCCGCCGCTCCATCGATTGGCTCCCCATGTCACTTGACGGGATGTGCAGCAGAGCTCGATGTCGAGAGCTGCCCTGTTTCGTACAACCGCCTGTCGTCGCGTGTGGCCCTGGTCCCACTTCGCTGACCACGCCGCGGGCGTTGCGTGAGACAAAAGGTTCGGCAGCAACGACGCCCACCCTCGTCAACCAGAAAATGGCAAAGATCGGCCGGATGCAGAGTTGGATCTAGCGACTCGACAAGTTGTTACAGCATAAAATGCTGATGAAGCTTCTGTGACAGGCGTTGTTCAAGCAGTAATGCTGAGAGGCTCGGGCGACTATCCACCCACGATCGCACTTGGGTAGCGACGGTTTGGATGTCGAGCGTGAAACTGAAGCAAGTCTATTTGACAGCGAACGATCCTGGACGCCTGGCCGAGTTCTACGAAGGCCTGGGTCTGAAGGTGCGCTTCGCTGACCCCGGCAAGTGGATCCAGTTCGTGAGCGATGCGGCTGCGTTCTGCGTCGCCGGACCGACGGAGTCGGTCTCGGACCAGCTGCAAGATGCCGTTCTTGTCTTCGATGTCGATGACCTCGAGGCCGCCATGGAGCGTGCCGCAGCCATGGGGGCGCAAGTCGGCGCAGTTCGGGACATGGCCAGTCACGGCCGTGCGGTGAAGGTGCGGGATCCGGGCGGCAACGTCATCCAGTTCTATCAAGCAGCCGGATAGCTCAGACGTTCACCGGGGCAGCGCTGCATGCCCGGACTCACAACCAGACAAAGAGGGCGCATCCATCCCATGAATCCAAGGGTCGTAGCCATGCCGTCCGCAACACCGCCGCTGTCCGAAACGAGCCCACTCGATGCCGCAGCATTCCGCGCTGCAATGCGCAGCGTGCCGGGCACCGTGTCGATCGTCACGGCAGGCCGGGCGCCGAACCGCCATGGTCTGACACTGACGGCGGGCTGCTCACTGTCGGCGGCTCCGCCCAGCGTGCTGGTTTGCGTCAATCGATCTGCCGGTGCGCACGAAACCATTCTCAGCAGTCGGTCGTTCTGCTGGAATATTCTGGGGGTCGAGCATCGCGATCTGGCGCTCAAGTTTTCCGGGCAGGACGGCAGCAAGGGCGATATCCGCTTCGGCGACGGTTTGTGGTGCGATCTCAAAACCGGAGCACCGAGTCTGGTCGGCGCGGTCTGCAGCTTCGATTGCCGCGTGGTGAATGCTTACAGCGACAGTAGTCACACCATTTTCACCGGAGAAGTGGTGGCTCAGACCACGAGAGCCGGATGTGAGTCGCTCGTCTACATCGACGGATGTTTCGCCGCGCCAAAGGCGGTCTGAAACACAGACGACGTCAGGCGCCGCTACGTTTCCGCTACAGCCAAGATGGAACCGATCAGCATGCAAGGAAGACGAAGACTTTCCATCGCGCATCCATCAGCGGTCGGTCGCTGATGCTGTCGCTCTGGCTCAATGTCATCGCCGGCGGGGTGCTCATCGGACTGGTTTACGGGCTCGTCGCGCTCGGTCTCACGATCATCTTCGGCGTCATGCGCGTGGTCAATTTCGCTCATGGCGAGATGGTCGTGTTCGGGATCTACATCGGATACTGGACCGTTCGAATTTGGGACGTCCCGATCTTTCTAGCCGCTGCGGTCGCCGCGGTCGTCATGTTCGTGTTCGGCTATCTGCTGGAGACGCTCGTCGTGAAGCGGTTCGTCAACCGGCCGCATCATTATCAGTTTATCGTCTTCATCGGCCTCTCACTGCTTTTCAGCGGCGTATTGCTGATGTCGTTCGGTCCGGATCCGCGGCCGACGGCGTCTCAGCTGTCCTTCCAGACCGTGAGCGTGGGACCGCTCACCTTGGATTGGGCCCGCATCCAGGCGGCCGCTACGGCCGGCCTGCTAATCGCCGCACTGGGAGCCTATCTGAAGTACTCCGCATTCGGCCGATCGCTGCGGGGCGCCGCCAATAATCGACTCGGCGGACTGGTGGTCGGGCTTAATATCCCTCGGGTCTATGCGGTGACCCTCGGCATCGGAGCCGCCTGCGCTGGCGTCGCCGGCGCATTGATCTCGCCGCTGTTCGATGCGCAACCCTATCTCGCCGTCGACTTCACGCTGCTGGCCTTCGTGACGGTGATCGTCGGCGGTCTCGGCAGCTTCGGCGGCGCTCTTCTGGGCGGCCTGACGATCGGAGTCGCCGAAGCGATCGCGGCCTTGATGTTCACGCCGTCGATGAAAACTGCACTCCCTTACGCGCTCCTGATAATTATCCTGATTTTACGTCCGAGGGGGTTTTTCGGTGCAAAGGACATCTGATCAAGCCAGCGACACCAAGCGTTGGGGCGCCGGCGCTCTGGTCTTCGCCGCCCTGGCCATGGTGGGTGGCATGTCCAACGCCTACGTCATCTCGCTTCTGACGATCGTCCTGTTGTTCACCTTCCTGGGACAATCGTGGAACCTGATGCTCGGGATCGGCGGGCAGCTATCCATCGGTCACGCGCTGTTCGTTGGAATCGGTGCGTATGCGGTGGCGATCCTGAACATCAAATACGGCGTCACCCCGTGGATCGGTCTGCTGCTGGGCGCGGTGATTGCGGGCTTCGTCGGCGCGGTGCTGGCGTGGCTGAGCTTCCGCTTCGAGGTCCGTGGCATCTATTTCGCGCTGCTCACGATCGCAGCCGCCGAATTCGCCCGGATCATGTTCGGCGGGTGGGACTATGTCGGCGGCATGCAGGGCCTGTTCTATCAGGCGCCGAGCGGCACGATGGACCTCGGGATGCTGCGCGGTGACGCGCGGTTTTACTACTTCGTCGCGCTCGCGCTTGCGGCCATCGGCGTCGCGGGCACGGAGCTGATCTCGCGGTCCTATTGGGGCTATGTCTGGCGGGCGATGCGGGACGACGACGAGGCCGCCCGCGCGCTGGGGGTGCGGACGTTTCGCCACAAGGTGCTGGTGGTCTCGATATCGGCCGCGACGGCCGCGATCGGCGGCGGCGTCCTGGGCCTGGTGCAGGGCGCGATCTTTCCGGATTCGATCATGGGCATGGCGATCTCGGTCGATGTCCTGATCGGCCCCGTGGTTGGCGGATTGGGCACTGCATTCGGCCCGCTGGTCGGCTCGATGGCCGCGATCCCGCTGCATCACGCCATGGGGGCGCTCGGCGACAGCCTGGGGCTCCCCGGACTGAACAGCGTCGCCTACGGGGCGGTGCTGATCCTGGTCGTGTGGTTTCTGCCCGACGGCATCTGGCCGGCGATCGTCCGGCTCTACGGGGCGATCCAGCTGCCGGCGCGCGGCCGGATCTCACAACTGCGGAAGGCCGAGGAATGACCGCGCTGCTCGAAGTGAAGAACTTGACCAAAGCGTTCGTTGGATTGGTCGCGGTCAATGACGTCAGCTTCTCACTGCAGGCAGGCCGCATCACCGCCCTGATCGGGCCGAACGGCGCCGGCAAGACCACCTGCTTCAATCTCGTCGCCGGGGCGCTGAGACCGACAGCCGGGCAGGTGTTGTTCGAGGGGTGTTCGCTCGAGCGCGAGCCGCCCGAAGCGGTGTGCCGCATGGGCATTGCGCGCACCTTCCAGATCGTCCGGCCGATGAAAGATATGTCGGTGCTCGAGAATGCCATGGTGGGCGCCTTCAGTTGGACGACGAACGTCAAGGAGGCGCGGGACAAGGCGTATGAGTCGCTCGAAAATGTCGGGCTCGCCGGCAAGGCGAATGCCCGGACGGATCAGTTGACGTTGCCCGATCGCAAGATGCTCGAGATGGCGAAGGCGCTCTCGACTCGCCCTAAGTTGCTGCTGCTCGACGAAGTGATGGCGGGGCTGCGTCCGACCGAAGCGGCCGGCGTCGTCGGCGTGCTGCACCGGCTCGCCGAGAGTGGACTGACGATCCTACTGGTCGAGCACGTGATGCGGATCGTGATGGAAGTGGCGTCGACCGTGGTGGTGCTTCACCACGGCGTCAAGATCGCCGAAGGCAAGCCGTCAGAGGTGGTAGCGGATCCTGCGGTGCTGGAAAGTTATCTGGGAGCCGGTTTCCATGCCTGACGACGCGCTTCTCGAAATCGACGACCTGTGCGTGGCTTATGACGGCTCCAATGCGCTGAACGGCGTGTCGCTCCGCATCGGCAAGGGTGAACTGATCTGCGTGGTCGGCGCCAACGGCGCCGGCAAGACCTCTCTGATCCGATCAATCGCGGGGATCGTGCCGTCGTCGCGCGGTTCCGTCAGGATCAACGGAGTCGAAATCTCGCGGCGACCGCCGTGGGACATCTGCGAAATGGGCATCGCTCAGGTCGCCGAGGGCCGCCAGATCTTCAGTGCGCTTTCCGTCGAGGACAATCTGCTGATCGGCGGCTCGCTGAAGCGGGCCAGGCACGACCTGGCAAATACGCTTGATTCCGTCTATCAGCTGTTCGGGCGACTTCGCGAGCGCCGCGACCAGCTCGCCGGCACGCTGTCCGGCGGCGAGCAACAGATGCTGGCGATCGGTCGGGCGATCATGTCGAAGCCAGAAATCGTGATGTTCGACGAGCCGTCGATCGGACTGTCGCCGGCGCTGACCGATGTGATGTTCGGCGTCGTCAAATCCCTTAACGAGCAGGGCATCACGGTCCTTCTCGTCGAGCAGAATGTCGCCAAGTCGCTCGCGATGAGCAGCCGCGGCTATGTGCTCGAGAACGGCTCCGTGGTGTTGCATGGATCTAGCCGCGATCTGCTCGAGAACCCCGATGTCCAGCGCGCCTATCTGGGATTGTGAGGCGCGCCGTCTCGGCGAGGCGTCGGGCGTTGCGGCTCTCGTCGCGCCGCCGTTCGGTCCACCGCTCCCCGGCTGTTGCAGCCGCCTCTCGCTTGGGTCTCATTGATGAACACTGCCACTTCTCTCCTGATCGAGCGTGATCAAGACCTGGTCACGATCACGATGAACCGGCCGCCGGCCAATGCGCTGAATGCGCAACTCATCGTCGAGTTGCTGGAGGCGATCCGGCGCCTTGCCGACGACGAGAATCCGCCCGGCATCGTGCTCACCGGAAGCGGCGACCGCTTCTTCAGCGCAGGCGGCGACATCAAGGAAGTCGTCGGGATCGACGTCGCGAGGCCGCGCATCCGGTTCTTCCACGAACTCCTCGTGGCGATGGAGAACTATCCGGGCCCGATCGTCTGCGCCGTCCGCGGCTATGCGGTCGGAGGCGCCCTGGAGTTTCTGCTGCATGCGGACTATGTTGTGGCCGATGCGGTGTGCAAGATTGGATTTCCGGAAATCAACCATGGCCTGCTGCCGGTGACCAAAGGCATGCGCCGGGCCGTCGAGAAGCTCGGCGTGCGGGCGGCGCAAGAGCTGCTCTACTGGGGCGAGCTCGTCGGCGCGGAGCGCGCCGTGGCGATCGGCGCCGTGAATGAGATCGTCCCGACCGAGGAGGTCGCGTCCCGTGCGCGAGACGTGTGCTGCGTGTTGCGGCAGAAAGACCGCAAGCTGTTCCATGCCATCAAGCGATCGCTCAACCTCACCGCGCAAATGAGCGATCAGGCGCTCGAAAAAATGACCGTGGCCGACCTCGATGCCTATGTCACAGCCGAGAGCTCAACCAACGCGCGTGCGAGATTTTTGTCGAAGAACAGTAAGGGCTGAGCCGATGACGCGCGGATATCCCGATCAGATCTATCTGGAGCAGATGAGCCACGAGGAAGTCGCCGCGGCGCTGGCCGATGGGTGCACGACGGTAGTGATCCCGCTGGGGGCCGTCGAGCAGCATGGGCCGCATTTGTCTTTGGGCATGGATGCGGATCATGCCGATGCTCTGGCCGAGCGGATCGCGCGCAGCCGCGGCAACACGCTGGTGGCGCCGACCATCACGGTCGGCTGCTCGTCTCACCATCTGCCATTCGCGGGTACGATCTCGCTACGGCCGGAGACGCTGGAAGCGATTTGTGTCGATTATTGCACAAGCCTGGCGCGGCACGGCTTCAAGCGTATCCTGATTCACTCGGGTCACATCGGTAATTTTCCGGTCCTGAAGGACATGCTCGGTCGCTTGCGCGAGGCCGTCCCCTCGGATGTCGAGATCCTGGCGTTCTTCGACTCGACGAAATGGATCGACACGTGGCGCGATGCGGTGCGCGAAGCCGGAGGAGACGTGTCGGCCGTCGGCGGGCACGCCGACATCGCCGAGACGTCGCTGATGATGGTCATTAGGCCCGACAGCGTCAGACCGGACCGCTTCGAGGTGGGCCATCTTGGCGGCTTGTCGGAGGCTGATCTCGAGCTGATGTGGAAGAACGGCATCCGATCGGTTTCGCAGAACGGCGTGATCGGAAGTCCGATCGGCTCGAGCTACGCCATCGGCGAAGCGTGCCTCGCGGCGGTCGCCGAGTTGCTGATCAAGACCTTCGATAGCGAGGCCGGAGCCGCTAGCGCCCGCCGTTGACGGTCAGCCCGTCCGCTGCGTGGCGAAGCTTCCCGGGGCGTCTGCCATGTTGCGAATGCTGACAGCATAAAATTCGGAAAGCGTTACTACGCAACGCGGCTTTCGGGCGAAAATATCGCCACGCCTATGAAACCCTGTGCCATCTCGCAAGCTAAAAGGATTGAGACATGGCACTTACGTTTGGGTTCTGGTCTGAACAGGAAACCCAGGTCGGCCACAGTTACTCGCGCAGGCTTCACGAACTGGTCGACGAAGTCCGTCTGGCCGAGAAGGTCGGCTTCGACTGCGTCGCGCTCTCCGAGCAGCACGTGGCACTGGGCGGGATCTCGAGCTCGGCGCCCGAAGTGGTGTTCGGCTATCTGGCCGCGGTGACGTCGCGCGTCAAGCTGCGCGCGGCGGTGACGCTGATGCCGCAGCGCATCAATCACGCCTTGCGTTCGGCCGAGCGGCTTGCCGTGACCGACATCCTGTCCAACGGCCGCATGGAATTCTACGGCGGCCGCGCCAACACCACCATCGCGATGCGGGCGTTCAACGTCGATCCGAATGAAACGCTGGCGCAGATGGAAGAAGGACTGGCGCTGCTGAAAACGGCGATGCGCCAGGACATTTTCACGTTTGACGGCAAGTACTACCAGATCCCTCCGCGCCAGCTGGTTCCGAAGCCGCTGCAGAAGCCGCATCCGGTGATCGGGATCGCGGCGACCAGCGAGCGCAGTCATCTCTGGGCGGCCTCGCAGGGCTTCGCCGTGATGAGCAGCAACATCTATCAGGGCTGGGAAGCTCAGCAGAAGCTGATCGACGCCTATCAAAAGAACTGGAAGTGCGACGCGGAGGGACCGCTGCAGCGTCCGCGTATCGGCATTCCGCTGTTCATCGGCATCGGGAAAACGGACGAGCAGGCCAAGGCAGATTATGCCGGCCCGCTAATGCACTATGCCAAGATCTCGACCGATGCCTATCCGCGTCTCGCGGCGATTGCCGACGACTACAAATACATGGGGGAGAGCGTGCCGTCGATGGAGCGCGCCGCCAACGACTGGGACTATCTGGTCAACGAGTCGGCCACGACGGTGTGCGGCAGCCCCGATACGGTCATTCGTCAGATCGAGAAGTTCGAGGCCATGGGTATCGACGAGGTGCTGCTGCACATGGACTCTGTCCCGCACGAAAAGATCATGGAGGCGATCGACATGGTCGGTCGCTACGTCATCCCGCATTTCAACGACGGGAACAATGTCGTGCGGCCGACCGAGGAGATCCTCGGGCAGATCCGGCTGATGCGGACCCAGAAGCAGTAATCGAACGGTGAAATCAATGTCGCAATACGGCTACAAGTACCTGATCGTCGAGCAGCGCGCCACTGGCGTCGCGATCGTCACGATGAACCGCCCGGAGATCCTCAACGCGATCAACTGGGAGATGCACGAGGAGCTCGAAGACGTCTTCGTCAAGCTGGATCACGACAGTTCTGTCAACGCGATCGTTCTCACCGGTGCGGGCCGCGGATTTTGCTCTGGTGGCGATCAGAAGTCGCTGGATAAGGGAACGCTGCCGTCCCCGACGCGCAGCGGTCGCCACCTCATCCGCAACATGCTGGAAGTCGAAGTGCCGATCGTCGCGGCCGTCAACGGTGTCGCGGTCGGCCTGGGTGCCACGCTCGCGCTGTTCTGCGACGTGATCTATGCGAGCTCGACAGCCCGTTTCGCTGACACGCACGTCAATGCCGGCGTCGTCGCGGGCGATGGCGGCGCGGTGATCTGGCCGCTGCTGATGGGGCCGGTACGCGCGAAGCACTATCTGATGACCGGCGAATTCATCTCCGCCGAGAAAGCGGCTGCTATCGGCATGATCAACGAGGTGGTCGCAGACGGCAACGTTCTCGATGCCGCGATCGAATACGCCGAACTGCTGGCAAGCGGGCCGAAGGAATCGATCGTGTGGACCAAGTACAGCGTCAACAAGATCATCAAGCAGTACGCCCACCTGCTGCTCGACACCTCTGCGGCGCTGGAGATGTTGACGTTCAAGTCGCCCGAGCGGGCCGAGGCGGTTGCCGCATTCGCAGCCAAGCGCAAGCGTTTCGCGGAGCGCTGAGATGAACGTCGCTGAGATGACATCCGGCGCCCAGTTGGCGGATACGACCGTCGTGCAGCTTTTGGCCGCGCGACTCGCGGAGCGGCCCGACAAGATCGCCTTGCAACAAAAGCGTCACGGCGCCTGGACCGCCATGACGTGGGGCGCCTATGCGCAGCGTGTCGTGAACCTGGCCAGCGCGCTGCGGCGTGCTGGTCTCGAGCGCGGCGATCGGGTCGCGATCATGGGCGATTCGTCCGAGGAATGGCTGATCGCGGACATGGCCACGATGTGCGCCGGCGGCGTCATGGTGGGCGTGTACTTCACCTCGTCACCCGAAGAAGTGGCTTACTGCTTCACGGATTCAGGCGCGAAGTTCGCGTTCGTCGGCGGGGAGCCGCAGCTTCGCATCGTGCTCGCCTCCGGTCGGGCCGAGCAGCTCCGCGGCATCATCGTGCTCGACCTGGATTGGACCGGCGAGGCCTCGGCGTCGATCAAGTCGCTGGCCGACTTTGTTGGAGCACTCGATGTCGATGCGCATGACTATCTGCAGAAGGAGAGCGCGACAGCAAAGGCGTCCGATGTCGTCAGCATCGGCTATACGTCCGGGACGACCGGAAACCCCAAAGGCGCCATGCTGACGCACCTTTCCATTCTCGCCGGCGTTCATTGCATCACCCTGTTCGGCCCCAGCATGCGCGAAGAGGAGCACCGGGTGGTCGTGCATTTGCCGATGTCGCACACCGTGGCGCGCGGGCAGGCGACCACGTTGCCGCTGATCGCCGACGCAGTTCCATATTTCGGCGAGACGACCGCGGATTTCGCCCAGACGATCAAAGAGGTGAAGCCGACCTACTATATGGCGCCGCCGCGGTTCTACCAGCGCTTTGCGACACAGATCCTCAGCAAGGTGCATCCCGCCGGGGAAGCGGGAGATCAGAACTACACGCTCGCCATGACGATCGCGCGCAGGGCGCTCGAAGACCGTCAGCGCGGCCACGAGGATGCCTTCGTCTCGAAACTGTTCGCGGCCTGCCGCGAGCAAGTGTTCCTACCGCTGCTCGCGGAGGTCGGTTTCGACGAGCTGAAGGTCGCGTTCACCTCGTCGGCGGCGATGCCGTCCGAGCTGATGTCGCTGTGGCAGTTGTGGGGCTTGCAGCTCAAGGAGTGCTACGGCCAGACCGAACTGGTCGGTGCCAATCTGGTGCAGATGGCGGAGTGGCCGAAGGCCGGCAACGTCGGGGTCCCTCTGCCGGATCCGGCCTGGGAAACCGCCGTGCTCCAGGACGGCGAGATGATCGTCCGTGGACCGGGATTGTTCGCGGGCTATTGGAACAAGCCGGACGAGACGAAAGCGGCGCTTCGCGACGGCTGGCTCTACACCGGCGACATCGTCGAAGTGTCGCCGGAAGGAACCTTCAAGCTTGTCGACCGGAAGAAGGAGATCATCAACACGTCGAACGGCAAATCGATCAGCCCGACTCAGATCGAAAACGAGCTGAGGCACAGCCCGTTCATCTCCGAGGCGGCTGTGATCGGCGAGGGGCGAAAATATCTCACCGCCCTGATCGAAGTGGATGCCACCGCCACAATGGACTGGGCGAAGTCGCGCGACGACAAGATCGCGAGTTACGCGGACCTGGCAGGCTCCGAGATCGTCAACCGGCTGATCGAGGCGGAGATCGGCAAGGCCAACGGAAGGCTGGCGCGAGCCGAGCAGATCAAGGCGTTCCGCATTCTGCCGGAGGAGCTGTCGCTCGAGAACGGCGTGATGACGCCGACGCGGAAGAAGCGTCGCAAGCAGATCAACGAGCGTTATCAGTCGCTGATCGCGTCGCTCTACGACGAATCCGAGGAGAAATTGATCAAGGCCGAGATGGGCCTTTGACGTCGGCGGTCGCTCCTCAAACGTACGAAACCACTAGTCGAGAAAGATTTCACCCCTTAGCAACAGGACATTGAGATGACCAAGCGAAGCGGAATCACGCGGCGGACGATTGTAGGAAGCGGATTGGGAATTGCGGCAGGCCTGGTATCTAGGCCATCGTTTGCGGCGAACACGAAGGTGAAGTTGGGAGCGATCATGCCCAGCAGCGGCGTGCTGGCGTTTCCCGGTCAAGCCTGCGTGCGCGGCATCGATCTCGGCGTCAAATTCGCGCGTGAGAAGTTCGGCCTCGACATCGAGATCGTTCACGCCGATACGCAAAGCCGTCCGGAGAACGGTCGGATTGCCGCCGAGAGCCTGATCCGGCAGGGCTGCACCGTGCTGATCGGCGCGTGGGATTCCGGCGCCACCATTTCGGCGTTGCAGGCCTGCGAGGCCGCCAAGGTGCCCATGGTGGTCCACATCGCGAGCGCTACCCAGGTGACTTCGCAGGGCTTCACCCAGGTGTTCCGCTATTATCCCACGTCGCTGACCATCGTGCGGCAATCGCTGACCGAGCTGAAGTCCGTGCTCGGCACGCTGAAGGATCCGCCGAGCAGCGCGGTCGTTCTCCATCTCAACAACACGATGGGGCAGTCGACGGCGGCCAGCATCGATCAGGCGTGGAAGGAAGTGGATGTTCCGCTCAAGATCGCGCAGTACATTGCCTATGACGAGAAAGCGAAGGATCTGTCGGTAGAGGTCGCCAAGGCGAAAGCGTCGGGTGCCGATGCTTTGATCTCGGTCACGCGCGTCAACGACGCGATCATGATCGCGCGCGAATGCATCAAGCAGGGCTGGGACCCAAAGATGGTGTTTTCGCCCAACTCCAACGGCGTGTCGGACAAGGCGTATCACGACGCGCTCGGAAAGTATGGTGACGGTCCGATTTTGTCGGCGTTGTGGCTCAATCCCAAGGGCGCCGAGACCGACAAGATCGTGAAGATGTTCGCGGCCGACTACCCGAATGACTGGTTCGATGCCAATGCGGGCTGCGCGTTCGAGGCGGTGCAGATCGTCGCAGACGCCGTGACGCGGGCGGCGTCGCCGGAGTCGGCGGCGATTCACGGCGCGCTCAAGAAGACCGACATGAAGCCGATCCTGATGTACGGCGACAACACCAAGTTCGACGAGACCGGCCAGAACATCCACTGTTCGATGGTGATGCTGCAGGGTTTGAAAGGCAGGCCGCGGGTGGTGGCTCCAAAGGCCATTGCGGAAGTGTCGCTCGAGTATCCGCTTGCGCCTTACAGCAAACGCTGACGTCGTTACGGGCGGCCCCACGAAAGCGTCGTGGGGTCGCGGTCGTGAAAGGCTCAGGCAGGGACGTGCGAACTAGGGCAAACCGTCCGAATTGATCAGGCGCGACCGCTCGGCGTGGAAGCGGCGGGGGCTCTTTCCCATCGTCTTCTTGAACATCGTGATGAATGCGCTGGGCGTTTCGTAGCCCAGTTCGAGCGACACAGCCTGGACCGAAGTGCCCGCCGTGAGGCGTTGCATGGCGATCAGAATGTGGAGACGCTGGCGCCAGCGCCCGAAGGTCATCCCTGTTTCCTTGGCGATGAAGCGTGCGAACGTACTCTCGCTCATCGCGTAGCGCGAGGCGACTTCGTCCATCGTGCTGCGGTCGCCCGGATTATTCAACAAGGAGGTCGCGAGGTGTTGAAGACGGGCGTCGGGGGAGATCGGCAGATACATTTCATCCGTTGTCGACATCTGCACGAGTTCGTCGAGCAAAACGCGGCCGAGACGGCTGGTTGGTCCTTCCAGCGGATAGAGCGGTGGGAACACCGAGAGACGGTGGATCAATTCGCGCACCAGCGACGTGATCATCAGCGTGCAGCAGGTCCGCGGCAGCATGCTGACCTGCGGATCGATGAACACGGTGTAGAGTTTGCCGAAATCGGCCACGCAATTGCTGTGCTGCACGCCGGCCGGGATCCATACCGCGCCTTGCGGAGGCACGATCCACAAGCCGCCAGGCGCCCGGCACATCACCGAGCCATGAGATGCGACGACCAATTGGCCTTTGCGGTGTGAGTGCAGCGGCAGATCGTCGTTGTCTTTGCTGGTTTCGAGACAGAATGAAGTGACGGGACGATCGAACTGATCCGGATCGACAGGATCATAGTTGATCCGAAGATCGGGCAGATCCATTCGCGCAAATTCGCGATCGAACTCGGTCTCGGGCGGCATTTCAATCCTGCCAATTCGTCAAGTCGGTCAAGCTTTGATGCAGATCCTGCTGCTAGCCGAGGTTAGCTGTTTTGAAAGGTCAGGTCACTAGTCGCGGCGAGCCGTCGAGTTCGCTGATCTGCGACAAGATGCCCGCTACTGCGGCGTGAGCGCTGAGCGATGCGGCATGCTGCGCCGTGACCAAGCGGGAGCACCTGTCAGGCGGCCGACGGCTCGATCACTCGCCCGATTAAACCAACAGCAGAGAATGCTGCAATGCGAGCCTCGGCGTCCCGCCGGAGCCGGGCAATCTGTCGGAACGCGGCCGTATTCAGCAGCACGTGCCATAGCACCCGATGCTACCAAGTGCGGGCTTTCGAGGAGCCCGACGCATGACTGCACACATCGATCCGCCACGCAAGGCCGTCAACGCCGATCAGGATGCGGTCGAAACCGCCGATTGGCTCGCCTCGCTTGGATCGCTCCACCACAGCGCCGGTGCCGAGCGCGTGCGATACATCCTGGCTGCGCTCGATCGGCGTGCGAAGGAGCTCGGCGTTCTGCTGGACTCTCCGCCGTTCTCGCCCTATCGAAATTCGATTCCGCTTGAGCAGCAGAAGCCCTACCCCGGCGACATCGCGATCGAGACCCGCCTGACGGCGCTCATTCGCTGGAACGCGCTCGCGATGGTGGTCCGTGCCAACAAGGCCTATGGGGAACTCGGCGGGCACGTCGCCAGCTACGCCTCGGCGGCAGAGATCTTCGAAGTCGGTTTCAATCATTTCTTTCGCGCGTCAAGCTCCGAGTCGGAGGGGGACTTGGTGTATTTCCAGCCGCATCCGTCTCCTGGAGTCTATGCACGAGCGTATCTCGAAGGCCGATTGTCGGACGAAAATTTGAAGCTGTATCGCCAGGAACTGAGTGGCCCCGGTCTGTCGTCCTATCCGCATCCCTGGCTGATGCCAGAGTTCTGGCAGGTGCCGTCGGCGTCGATGGGCCTCGGCCCGATCAGCGCGATCTACCAGGCGCGGTTCATGAAGTATCTGCAGCATCGCGGCCTGGTGCAGACGGCTGGTCGTCACGTCTGGGGTGTGTTCGGCGACGGCGAGATGGACGAGCCGGAATCGATCGCCGGGCTCGCCCTGGCGGCACGGGAAAATCTCGACAACCTCACCTTCGTCGTCAATTGCAACCTGCAGCGCCTGGATGGGCCGGTCCGCGGCAACGGGCAGGTGATTCAGGAACTCGAATCACTTTTCCAGGGCGCCGGCTGGAACGTCATCAAGGTGCTGTGGGGATCGGACTGGGACGATATCTTCGCGCGCGATATCAAGCATGCGCTGCTGCGCAAATTCGCCGACACCGTCGATGGCAAATATCAGACGCTCGGCGCCAAGGATGGGGCCTACAACCTCGCCAACTCCTTCAGCGAGGATCCCGAGGTCCGGGCGCTAGTTGCGCACATGTCGGACGCGGATATCGACGGCCTGAAGCGCGGTGGCCACGACTTCAAGAAGCTGTTCGCGGCCTTTGCCGCCGCGAAGGACATTAAGGGTCGGCCGACCGTCATTCTGGCGAAGACCAAGAAGGGCTACGGCATGGGCGGCGCCGGCGAGTCGCGCATGACGTCGCACCAGGCCAAGAAGCTCGACGTCGACGCGCTGTATGCGTTCCGCGACCGGTTCGCCCTGCCGCTCAGCAACAAACAAGTCGAGGATCTGGAATTCTTCAGGCCTGCGGAAGACAGCGCGGAAATTCAGTACCTACGCGCCCGTCGCGCGGCACTCGGTGGGTACATGCCGGCGCGGCGACGCGCTTCGGCGGCGCTGCCAGTGCCGCCGCTGCAAACCTACGCGGAGTTCGCGCTGCGCGGCGACGGCAAGGAGACGTCGACCACGATGGCGATCGTGCGGCTGTTCACCAATTTGCTCAAGGACAAAACGCTCGGCCCGCGCATCGTTCCGATCGTCGCCGACGAAGCCCGCACTTTCGGAATGGCGAACCTGTTCAGACAGGTCGGCATCTACTCGCCGGCGGGACAGCTCTACGAGCCGGAAGATGCCGGTTCGATGCTGTACTACAAGGAAGCGATCGACGGTCAATTGCTGGAGGAGGGGATCACCGAGGCGGGGGCGATTTCGTCATGGACCGCGGCGGCGACCTCCTACAGCATCCATAACTTCCCGTTGCTGCCGTTCTATATCTACTATTCGATGTTCGGCTTTCAGCGGGTCGGCGATCTGATCTGGGCGGCGGCGGACCAGCGCGCGCGTGGCTTTTTGATCGGGGCGACGGCCGGCCGGACGACGCTCGGCGGCGAAGGCTTGCAGCATCAGGACGGGTCCAGCCATCTGACGGCGGCGACCGTTCCGAACTGCCGCGCCTACGATCCGGCATTCTCCTACGAGGTGGCCGTCATCGTCGATCACGGCATGCGGTCGATGCTCGAGCAGGGCAACGACGAGTTCTATTACCTCACGGCGATGAACGAGAACTATGCGCAGCCCTCGATGCCCGACGATGCACGCGACGGCATCATCAAGGGTCTCTATCGGGTTCTGCCGAGCGCTGACGGGCCGGCGAAGATCAGGCTGGTCGGCTCGGGCGCCATTCTCCCGGAGGCGCTCGCCGCCGCAGCGATGCTGCAAAGCGAATGGAAAGTGGCCTGTGAAGTCTGGTCGGCAACGAGCTTTTCCGAGCTGGCGCGGGAGGCGCGCGATGTGGAGCGAACTAATCGGCTCTCGCCGCTGTCGACCCCGGTCGAGAGCCACGTCGTACAATGCCTCGGCGGCACGGTGCCGATCGTCGCGGCATCGGATTATGTCCGGGCGTATCCGCAACTGATCGGTTCTTACATCGAGGCGCCCTATACGGTGCTGGGCACCGATGGCTTCGGGCGCAGCGATACACGCGCCGCGCTGAGATCGTTCTTCGAGGTCGATCGCAAGCAGATCGTCGTTGCGGCGCTGTCGGCACTGGCAAAATTGGGTCAAGTGGCGCGTGAGCAGGTCGCCGAAGCCATCGCCAGCTACGAATTGCCGACCGGCGTTGCATCGCCTTGGTCGCGCTGAGAGAGGGCGAAGCGCGCATGTCTCGTTCAATTGAAGTCGTTCTGCCAGATATTGGGGACTACAAGGATGTCCCGGTAGTCGAAATCAATGTGTCGGTCGGCGACGAGGTCACGATCGACATGCCGTTGCTGTCGATCGAGTCCGACAAGGCGACGATGGAGGTGCCATCCCCAGCCGCAGGCACGGTGGCCAAACTGATGATCGACGTCGGGGTGCGGGTTTCTCAAGGTTCGGTTCTGATGGTCCTCGAAGGTCGCGGCGAATCCACTGCGCCTCCGCCGGCGACTGCGTCGGCACCGCTGGTGGAGCAACGGATCTCGCAGCAGGAGGCGCTGTCACGGCCGGCGCCCGCGGCTCCAGCCGATGACTCGCGAGCACGTGCACAGCAGCCGCAGCCTAGCGGGGCGGCGCATGCATCGCCGTCGGTCCGCGCTTTGGCGCGTGAGCTCGGCGTGACGCTGGACTCTGTCGTGCCCACAGGCCCCAAGGGCCGGATTTTGCGCGAGGATGTGGCGGCCTTCGTCAACGGACTGGGGCGATCGAGACCGGCGATGGCGCCTGAGCCCGGCGCCCCGGTCGATTGGCCCAAGGTGGATTTCGAGAGGTACGGCGCGGTCGAGCGCCTGCC
This sequence comes from Bradyrhizobium sp. WSM1253, assembly GCF_000244935.1. Classification (NCBI taxonomy): domain Bacteria; kingdom Pseudomonadati; phylum Pseudomonadota; class Alphaproteobacteria; order Hyphomicrobiales; family Nitrobacteraceae; genus Bradyrhizobium; species Bradyrhizobium sp. WSM1253. Next base: position 2,259,078 of record NZ_JH600073.1, on the reverse strand, counting down.
GCTGACACGGATCCAGAAGCTGACCGGTACGAACCTCTCGCGCAACTGGAGCGTCATTCCCCATGTAACGAATTTCGACAGAGCGGATGTGACCGACGCCGAAGCCTTTCGTCAGCTCGCCAATGCCGAGGCCGCGAAGGACACGGCGAAGCTCACCATGGTGTCGCTGCTGATCAAGGCCGCGGCCTTGGCGCTGCAGAAATACCCGCGCTTCAATTCGTCGCTCGATGGCGATGAGTTGATCCTCAAGCACTACGTCCACATCGGCGTCGCTGTCGACACGCCGAGAGGTCTGGTCGTGCCGGTGATCCGGGACTGCGATAAGAAGGGCCTTCGGCAGATTGCCGCGGAGATGCGCTCGCTCGCCGACAAGGCGCACGCGGGGCAGCTCGCGTCGGGCGACATGCAGGGCGGCTGTTTCTCGGTGTCGTCTCTCGGCGGCATCGGCGGTCAGGGATTTACGCCCATTATCAACGCGCCCGAGGTGGCGATCCTCGGCGCCGGGCGGGCCGCCACCGAGGCGGTCTGGAACGGCCGCGAGTTTGAACCGCGCCTCATCCTTCCGATGAGTCTGTCGTGGGATCACCGGGTCGTCGACGGCGTGGCTGGGGCCCGGTTCCTGGGCTTCGTCGCGTCGGTGCTCTCCGATCTGCGGCGCTTCGCATTGTGAGGACGCAGATGCGGACAGAGGAAATCCGGGTCCCCGACATCGGGGATTTCCGAGACGTCGAAGTCGTCGAGGTCCACGTCAGGGCGGGCGACGTCGTCGTGCGGGAACAGGCGTTGATCACAGTGGAATCCGACAAGGCCACGCTGGAGATTCCGTCGCCGATCGCAGGGGTGATCACGAGCATGTCGCTGCGTGTTGGAGACAATGTGTCTCAAGGCTCCATGATTGGCACGGCGTCGGCGTCGGACGAAGCGGGCGCGCAAGGCCAGACGATCTCGGCGGATCAGGATGTTGGCCAGCGCGCAACAGATTATACGCGCTACGATCTTGTCGTGATCGGAGGCGGGCCGGGCGGCTATTCAGCAGCGTTTCGGGCCGCAGACCTTGGACTGAACACCGCGATCGTCGAACGATACGGCACCTTGGGCGGAGTTTGCCTGAACGTTGGATGTATCCCGTCGAAGGCGCTGCTTCATGTTGCGGCCGTCAAGGAGGAAGCCGAACGGATCGCGGACAAGGGCATTCGCTTCGCCGCGCCGCAGATCGATCTGCAGGAGCTGCGCGCCTTCAAGCACGGCACCGTCAAGAAGCTGACGGATGGGCTGAGCCAGATGGCGGCAGCGCGCCGCGTCACGGTGATCCGCGGCATCGCGAAATTCGCCTCCGCCATGCGGCTCGAGATTGTCGGTGAGGGGGCAGGCTCGCAGCAAATTGAATTTGGTCAATGCATCATCGCCACGGGCTCGCGCGCGGTGCAGCTGGCGGTGCTTCCCAAGGACGAGCGGGTGGTGACCTCGACCGGCGCGCTCGCGCTGCGAAGCATTCCGGGCCGCATGCTCGTGATCGGAGCGGGGATCATCGGGCTGGAGATGGCGACCGTCTACAGCTCGCTCGGCGCCAAGATCAATCTTGTCGAAAGGCTTCCCGATATCCTGGCGGGCGTGGATGCCGACGCGGTGAAGATCTGGCGTTCGCGCAACGCGCATCGCTTCGAGCATATCGACGTCGCAAGCAGCGTATCAACCGCCGAAATCACGCCGGACGGCGTGAGGGTCGGTACCACAGGCGCATCGGTACGGACACGATCGTACGATTTGGTGTTGCAATCGGCCGGCCGTGTTCCCAACAGTAGCGAGCTCGGCCTCGAACGGATCGACGTTGCCATCGATTCGAACGGCTTCATTCAGGTCGACGAGCAGATGAGAACGACGGCGCGCAACGTCTTCGCCATCGGCGACGTCGTCGGCGGTTCGATGCTGGCGCACAAGGCCGTTCACGAGGGGCACGTCGCCGCGGAAGTAGCTGCCGGGAAGCCGGCGGCCTTTACCGCGAAGATCGTCCCCAATGTCGCCTACACCGATCCTGAGATCGCCTGGGTCGGCAAGTCCGAGCGTGATGTCGCCGAATCCGGACGGAAGATCCGTTCGGCAAAATTCCCATGGGCCGCGTCCGGCCGGGCCATCGCGTCGGGCGCGTCCTATGGCATGACGAAGCTGCTGTTCGACGCCGAAACCGGTCGCATCGTCGGGGGCGTGATCGTCGGACCGCATGCCGGCGATATGATCGGGGAAATCTGTCTCGCTATCGAAATGGGGGCTGACGCGATCGATATCGGAAAGACCATTCACCCGCATCCGACCCTCGGCGAGACGATCGGCATGGCTGCCGAAGTCCATGAGGGCATTTGCACCGACCTGCCTCCAATCGCCAGAAAGCGGTAGATCAGTTGGCCCAATCGATGTCCGTTATCGAGGCCCTTGAACAACGTCGCGCCGGCGCCAAGCTCGGCGGCGGCGAGAAGCGCATCGACGCGCAGCATGCGCGCGGCCGCCTCACCGCGCGGGAGCGGATCGATCTACTGCTCGACAAGCATTCGTTCGAGGAGATGGACATGTTCGTCCAGCACCGCTCGACCGAATTCGGGATGGAGAAGACCAAGATTCCGGGAGACGGCGTGGTCACCGGCTGGGGCACCGTCAACGGCCGCAAAACCTTTGTCTTCGCCAAAGACTTCACGGTGTTCGGCGGTTCGCTGTCGGAGACCCACGCTCTGAAAATTACAAAATTGCAGGACATGGCGATGAAGGCGCGCGCGCCCATCATCGGCCTCTACGACGCGGGCGGCGCCCGCATCCAGGAAGGCGTGGCCGCGCTCGCCGGCTATTCCTACGTGTTCCGCCGCAACGTGCTCGCCTCGGGCGTGATCCCGCAGATATCGGCGATCATGGGCCCCTGTGCCGGCGGCGACGTCTATTCGCCAGCGATGACCGACTTCATCTTCATGGTGAAGAATACCAGTTACATGTTCGTCACCGGCCCCGAAGTCGTGAAGACCGTGACCAACGAGGTGGTTACGGCGGAAGAACTCGGCGGCGCCTCGGTGCACGCCACGCGCTCCTCGATCGCGGACGGTGCGTTCGAGAACGACGTCGAGACGCTGCTGCAGATGCGGCGGCTGATCGACTTCCTGCCGTCCAACAACACAGACGGCGTGCCGGAATGGCCGAGCTTCGACGACATCGAGCGGGTCGACATGTCCCTGGACACGCTGATCCCCGACAATCCGAACAAGCCCTACGACATGAAGGAGCTGATCCTGAAAGTCGTGGACGAAGGCGATTTCTTCGAGATCGCGGAGAGCTTTGCCAAGAACATCGTCACGGGTTTCGGCCGCATCGCCGGCCGCACCGTCGGCTTCGTCGCCAACCAGCCGATGGTGCTGGCCGGCGTGCTCGACAGCGACGCATCGCGCAAGGCGGCGCGCTTCGTTCGTTTCTGCGACGCCTTCAACATCCCGATCGTGACCTTCGTCGACGTGCCGGGCTTCCTGCCGGGCACCGCGCAGGAATATGGCGGCCTGATCAAGCACGGCGCGAAACTCCTGTTCGCCTATTCGCAATGCACCGTGCCGCTCGTGACCATCATCACGCGCAAGGCCTATGGCGGCGCCTTCGACGTCATGGCCTCCAAGGAGATCGGCGCCGACCTGAACTACGCCTGGCCGACCGCGCAGATCGCGGTGATGGGTGCCAATGGTGCGGTCGAGATCATCTTCCGCAGCGACATCGGCGACCCCGACAAGATCGCGGCCCGCACCAAGGAATACGAAGATCGCTTCCTGTCACCCTTCATCGCCGCCGAGCGCGGCTATATCGACGACGTCATCATGCCGCATGCAACGAGGCGCCGCATCGCACGGGCGCTGGCCATGCTGGGTGACAAGAAGATGGAAATTCCGGCCAAGAAGCACGACAACATTCCGTTGTAGGAAGAGCTGTGTTCAAGAAGATTCTGATCGCCAATCGCGGCGAAATCGCCTGCCGGGTCATCAAGACCGCGCGCCGCATGGGAATTGAGACGGTCGCGGTCTATTCCGAAGCCGACCGCGACGCCCTCCATGTCGAGATGGCCGACGAGGCCGTGCTGATCGGCCCGCCCGCCGCGGCGGAGAGCTACCTGGTCATCGAGAAGATCGTCGAGGCCTGCCGCAAGACGGGCGCCGAGGCCGTGCATCCCGGCTACGGCTTCCTGTCCGAGCGCGAGGCGTTTCCGCGCGCGCTGGAGGCCGCCGGCATCGTCTTCATCGGGCCCAACCCGGGCGCGATCGCGGCGATGGGCGACAAGATCGAATCCAAGAAGGCTGCCGCGAAAGCAAAAGTCTCGACCGTGCCCGGCTACCTCGGCGTCATCGAGGACGCCACGCACGCGGTCAAGATCGCCGACGAGATCGGCTATCCCGTGATGATCAAGGCATCCGCCGGCGGTGGCGGCAAGGGCATGCGCATCGCGCATTCGACAGCCGAGGTCGCGGAGGGATTCAATCTCGCCAAGGCGGAAGCGAAAGCGTCGTTCGGCGACGACCGCGTCTTCGTCGAAAAGTTCATCGTCGATCCCCGCCATATCGAGATCCAGGTGCTGGGCGACAAGCACGGCAACGTGATCTATCTCGGCGAGCGCGAATGCTCGATCCAGCGCCGCAACCAGAAGGTCATCGAAGAGGCGCCGTCGCCGCTGCTCGATGAGGCCACCCGCCGCAAGATGGGTGAGCAGTCCGTCGCACTGGCCAAGGCCGTGAATTACGACTCCGCCGGCACCGTCGAGTTCGTCGCGGGGCAGGACAAGAGCTTCTACTTCCTGGAGATGAACACGCGCCTCCAGGTCGAGCATCCCGTCACCGAGCTCGTCACCGGCGTCGACCTCGTCGAGCAGATGATCCGTGTTGCCGCCGGCGAGAAGCTCGGCATCGCTCAGAAGGACGTCACGCTGACCGGCTGGGCGGTGGAATCGCGCCTCTACGCCGAAGATCCGTTCCGCAACTTCCTGCCCTCGATCGGGCGGCTGGTGAAATACCGACCGCCGGCGGAAGTGAGCAAGGACGGCATCACCGTGCGCAACGACACCGGCGTGCAGGAGGGCGGCGAGATCTCGATCCATTACGATCCGATGATCGCCAAGCTCGTCACCCACGCGCCGTCGCGCGCGGCCGCGATCGAGGCGCAGGCGACCGCGCTGGACTCGTTCTACGTCGACGGCATCCGCCACAATATCCCGTTCCTGTCGGCGCTGATGCATCATCCGCGCTGGCGCGAAGGGCGGCTGTCGACCGGCTTCATTGCCGAGGAATTCCCCAAGGGCTTTGCGGTGCGCGTACCCGAAGGCGAGGTCGCCCGGCGCATCGCCGCGGTCGGCGCCGCCATCGATCACGTGCTGGGTGAGCGCAAGCGGCAGATCTCGGGTCAGATGGGCGGCCGCGTCGTACAGCGCGAGCGTCGCCGCGCGGTCTGGCTCGACCGTCAGGAGATCCAGCTCAAGGTCGCTCGCGAGGGCGACGCGATCGCGGTGCGCTTCGTCGACGCCGAGGGTAAGGCCGGCAATTCGCATCTGTTGGCCTCGCCCTGGAAGCCGGGCGATCCGGTCTGGCAGGGCACCATCGACGGCCATTTGGTCGCAGTGCAGGTGCGGCCGATACCCAACGGCATCCGCCTCGCGCATCAGGGCGTCGAGGTCCCGGTCTATGTCTGGACCGAAGCGGAGGCGACTTCGGCGCGGCTGATGCCGGTGACGACGGCCTCCGATACCGGCAAGAAGCTGCTTTGTCCGATGCCCGGGCTGATCGTCTCGATCGCGGTAACGGAGGGGCAGGAGGTCAAGGCCGGCGAGACGCTCGCGGTGGTCGAAGCCATGAAGATGCAGAACGTGCTCCGCGCCGAGCAGGACGGCACCGTGAAGAAGATCCACGCCAGTGCCGGTGCGACGCTCGCGGTCGACGCGCTGATTTTGGAGTTTTCCTGAATACCGCAAGAGGCGACCTGAGATGGGCAGCCTGACTGCAGGAATTCCGGTTACTTCCAGGTAGAAGTCATGTTGGGCAGCTCGGCGTCACTTGGGATTAGGTGGACTTGATGAAAACCGAACGGTTGGCATTGGCATCGGGCTTTGCGCCTGCTTCACGCCAGGACTGGCACAAGCTGGTTGATGGCGTGCTAAAGGGAGCGCCGTTCGAAAAGCTGATTGGTAGGACGTACGACGACTTGAGAATCGAGCCGATTTATCTCCGCGCGAAAGACATTGCACTAGTCGACGGGCGGGCACCCGCGGCGCCTTGGCAGATCATGCAGCGCATCGATCATCCAGACGCGGTGACGGCCAATAGGCAGGCCCTTCACGATCTGGAGAATGGGGCGACGGGCCTGGCGCTCGTCTTTGCCGGCGCCAACAGCAGCCGCGGGTTCGGTCTCGATCAAACGGCAGGTACCGTCGCCAAAGCTTTAAAGGACGTCCACCTTGATGCCGGCATCGGGATTGAACTCCAAATTGGTACAGACGGGCGTAAGACCGCGATCCATGTTGCGGAATATGTGAAGTCGGTCGGTCTCGATCCTGCCGTCTGCGACATTCGATTTGGGCTCGATCCGCTGGGCGCGTGCGCCCTAAGCGGACGCAGTCCATACACTTGGGAAGAAATCGCACGGAACGTTGCCAGCACGATCAAAGGGCTTGTAACGCTGGGGTTCAAGGGGCCGTTTGCCGCGAGCGACGGGCGTATCGTTCATGACGCCGGCGGCTCAGAAGTGCAGGAGCTTGCCTTTGTGCTCGCCTGCGGCGTGGCATATCTGCACGCTATGGAGGCAGCGCGCATTCCGCTGGATCAAGCGCGAAGTATGATCTATGCGCGACTCACTGCTGACGCCGACCAGTTTTTGACTATGGCTAAATTCCGCGCGTTGCGACTCCTCTGGGCGCGCATCGAATCGGTGTGCGATGTGGCGCCGAGGCCGCTGTTCATTGCTGCTGACACGTCCTGGCGCATGTTGACCCGGCGCGATCCCTACGTAAACATGTTGCGCGCTACCTTGGCTACATTCTCTGCGGGAATCGCCGGTGCCAATGCGATCACAGTCCTGCCGCACACGTTGGCGCTCGGCCTTCCAGACTCGTTTGCCCGGCGCGTGGCCCGCAACACGCAGCTTCTGCTGCTGGAGGAAAGCAATCTTGCCAAGGTTAGCGATCCTGCCGCAGGTGCTGGCGGCATTGAGGCGCTAACAACGGAGCTTTGCGAGGCGGCCTGGAGGAGTTTTCAAGAGACTGAAAATGCGGGCGGCATTTTTGCCGCTCTACAGCAAGGAACGCTTCAGGCGAAGATCACAGCTACACGCACAGCGCGCTGTGCAAATCTCGCGAAACGCAGCGACCCGCTGACCGGAGTGAGCGAGTTCGCAAACCTTGGCGAAGGCGCAGCGGCGGTACTAAGCGTAAGACCGATGGCTCTTCCGCTTAGCTTTGATCAGAAGTTCGTATTCGACCCACTGCCGCCGATCCGGCTTGCGGAACCGTTCGAATCGCTCCGCGATAAGTCCGATGCGATATTGAAGCTACTCGGCGCGCGGCCGCGAGTGTTTCTTGCTAATCTCGGCACACCGACCGACTTTACGGCCCGCGCGACATTCGCCAAGAGCTTCTTCGAAGCGGGAGGAATTGAGGCTATCGACGGCGCCGGCTTCGCCGACCCAGCCGAGCTTGCCCTCGCATTCACGGGCTCTGGTGCCGAACTTGCCTGCCTTTGCTCCAGCGATAAGATCTATGCGGAGTGCGCCGAAATCTCCGCCCACGCGCTTCAGCAAGTCGGAGCTAGGCACATCTATTTGGCGGGACTTCCCTCTCTATCCGAGCCCGCGTTTCGGCGGGCTGGCATCTGCAGCTTTATTCACGTCAGTTGCGACACCTTGGCAACGCTAAATGCCGCTTACAACCGGATCCAAAACCCGAAGGTTTCCGGATAATCGACAATCGAACGCGAACACTCAGATGTCATCCATCAGCGTTATCCCGAATTTTGCAAGTATTGCTTTCGAAAGGTGCTCGGTCGCCGCTTCTTCCGTTTCCGTCGATCCGTGGGTGACTCCGGAGGGCATTCCGGTCAAGTCGGCATACGGAGAAGCAGATATCGCCGGGCTCGATTTCCTTGAGACCTGGCCAGGCATCGCGCCGTTCCTGCGCGGTCCCTACCCGACCATGTATGTCAACCAGCCCTGGACGGTCCGGCAATATGCCGGCTTCTCCACGGCGGAGGATTCCAACGCGTTCTACCGCCGTAACCTCGTGGCCGGACAGAAGGGCCTCTCGGTCGCCTTCGATCTCGCCACCCACCGCGGCTATGACTCCGATCATCCGCGCGTCGGCGGCGACGTCGGCATGGCCGGCGTCGCCATCGATTCCATCTACGACATGCGCACGCTGTTCGCAGGGATTCCGCTCGACCAGATGAGCGTGTCCATGACCATGAACGGCGCAGTGCTGCCGATCCTCGCGCTCTATGTCGCCGCCGCCGAGGAACAGGGCGTGCCGCCGGAGAAGCTGTCGGGCACCATTCAGAACGACATTCTGAAAGAGTTCATGGTGCGCAACACCTATATCTATCCGCCGGCGCCCTCGATGCGGATCATTTCGGACATCTTTGCCTACACCTCACAAAGGATGCCGAAATACAATTCGATCTCGATCTCCGGCTATCACATGCAGGAGGCCGGCGCGACGCAGGACCTCGAGCTCGCCTATACGCTCGCTGACGGCGTCGAATATCTGCGCGCCGGCCTCGCCGCCGGTCTCGACGTCGACCGCTTCGCGCCGCGGCTGTCGTTCTTCTGGGCGATCGGCATGAACTTCTTCATGGAGGTCGCCAAGCTGCGCGCCGCGCGCCTGCTCTGGGCCAAGCTGCTGAAGCCGTTCAATCCCAAAGATCCTCGCTCGCTATCGCTGCGCACGCATAGCCAGACCTCGGGCTGGTCGTTGACCGCACAGGATGTCTTCAACAACGTGATGCGCACCACCGTGGAGGCGATGGCGGCGACCCAAGGCCACACCCAGTCGCTGCACACCAACGCGCTCGACGAGGCTTTGGCGCTGCCGACCGATTTCTCGGCGCGCATCGCCCGCAACACCCAGCTGTTCCTGCAACAGGAGAGCGGCACCACCCGCATCATCGATCCCTGGGGCGGCTCGTATTACGTCGAGCGGCTGACGCGCGACCTCGCGGCCAAGGCGTGGGGCCACATCCAGGAGGTTGAGGAACTCGGCGGCATGGCCAAGGCGATCGAGGCCGGCCTGCCGAAGCTGCGCATCGAGGAAGCCTCGGCCAAAACCCAGGCCCGCATCGATGCCGGCAAGCAGGCGGTGATTGGCGTCAACAAGTACAAGCCGACCGACGAAGCTCCGATCGACATTCTCAAGGTCGACAACACCAATGTCCGCCGCCTGCAGATCGACAAGCTGACGCGACTGAAATCCGAGCGCAACCAGAAGGACGTCGAAGCCGCGCTCGCCGCGATCACGCGTTCGGCCGGGGAAGGCAACGGCAACCTGCTGGCGCTGGCGATCGACGCGGCGCGTGCGAAGGCAACCGTCGGCGAAATTTCGGACGCGATGGAGAAAGTGTTCGGGCGGCACCGCGCCGAGATCAAATCCATCACCGGCGTCTACAAGCGGGAGGCGTCCAGCATGGGCAACCAGGTCGAGAAGGTTCAGGCGCTGATCGACGCGTTCGAGGAAGCGGAAGGCCGCCGTCCGCGCATCCTGGTCGCCAAGATCGGCCAGGACGGCCACGACCGCGGCCAGAAGGTGATTGCGTCGGCGTTCGCCGATATCGGCTTCGACGTCGACATCGGGCCGCTGTTTGCGACAGCCGACGAGGCCGCGCGGCAGGCGGTCGAGAACGACGTCCACATCCTCGGCGTCTCCTCGCTCGCGGCCGCGCACCTCACCGCGGTGCCGGAGCTGAAGGCCGCGCTGAAGAAGCAAGGCCGCGAGGACATCATGATCATCATCGGCGGCGTGGTGCCGCCGCAGGACTATGATGAGCTCTACGCCGCCGGTGCCGAAGCCATCTTCCCGCCCGGTACCGTGATCGCAGACGCCGCGGATCAGCTGATCCAGAAGCTCAATGCTCGGCTCGGGCACAGTGAGGCGGCATATAGTAAGCGCCACGGCAGATAGTAACGGCGTATCGGTCCAGATTGAAAGCTCAAAGCCGGGGCGTCGAACGTACGATTTGATCCTGCAGTCCGCAGGCAAAGTGCCTAACAGCGCAAATCTGGGCTTGGAGAAGATTGGTGTAAGATGCGACGCAAAGGTTTCGTTGCAGTCAATAGGCAAATGCGGACGAATTTGCCTCATATTTTCGCGATCGGCGATGTCGCGGGTAACCCGATGCTCGCCCATAAGGCGGTTCACGAGGGGCATGTCGCGGCAGAAGCGGCTGCCGGGCTCAAGAGCTTCTTTGACGCGAAGATCGTCCCGAACGTCGCCTACACTGATCCTGAGGTGGCCTGGGTTGGCATCATGGAACATGAAGCGGCCTCCTCAGGCCGGCACGTTAGATCCGCGAAGTTTCCGTGGGCTGCCTCGGGCAGAGCGATCGCCTCGGGCGCGTCTTATGGCATGAACAAGCTGATCATCGACCAAGAGACGCACCGCATCATCGGCGGTGTGAACGTTGGCCCGCACGCTGGCGACATGATTGGAGAAATCTGCCTGGCGATCGAGATGGGCGCCGATGCAATTGATGTCAGCAAGACCATCCATCCGCATCCGACGTTCGGAGAGACAATAGGCCTGGCTGGCGAAGTGTATGAAGGTGTTTGCACGGATGTGTTGCCGGGTCCGAAGAGATCGACCAAGCGCGCGAGCCACTAGAAATCCAAAAACCTGAGCCGGCATCAGGTGCCTCGCTGCCGTTCGTTCATAGGGGACCCGAATATGGCGGGGAGTTCTCGCAGGGAAGTAAAGGTACCTTTGAGCGTTCAAGAGGAGGAATTTGCCGCGGCATGTCGAGACTTCGTTCTGGAGACGAAACCTGATCTCGCGGCATCCATCGTCATTGTAGACAACCAGCTCAGGATTGTGAACGATCCCCATGTTCGGCTCGCGTTTGTAGAACTTGGTCTTGCCAGATTGGTACGAGTTCTACATCTCGCAATCGAGGGCAAGGCGATTGCGCTCAAAAGAGTGCCAAGACTCCTGTTCGATCTGGCGAGCTATAGAAGGAAGATACTCCGCGCGCTAGGTAGGGACGATTGAGGACAGCCCCTCGGGTCACTAGCACGATTCATTCAGCGCGCAGAGTCATGGAATAGATACTCATCGACGCAACGGGGACCGGCAGTCATCCCTTGGCAGGAGATTCGGATCTCTGAATTGCAAAGGCGGGTACGGCGGTGCGGGCATTGCGAGATCGGAGCCGGGCGATGAAATGAACCGGACGCGTGGAGCCTGGTGATCGGGACCTTCCAAGTCTCGCGCGCGCTCTTTGTCGTGCTGTCGAAATCGTACGACCCGTCAAATGCCGGAAACGGTGCGGAGAGATGCCGACTTCAGCACAAAATGCGGTCTGACATGTACGATAGTATTGCTGCCGGAGGTCGGTCGTTGGGTTTCTACGATCGAATTCCGCATTCGGCGTCTGCGAAAGATTTGCAATCTTTCGTTTTCCTCCCTCTACTCGGCCCGGCGCGATCGCCGGGCCCTTTTTCTCGGCTGCTGACGATATCTAGTGCCGCTCGAAGCCGGTTGATCAGCGTCGTATGATCTTCTTCAAGATTTCGGTGAGCGCTCGAAATTCATCTTGGGTCAGCGGAGCGAATGTCTCGCCGGAAATCTCGCCAATAGTTTCAATCGCTGCGTCCGCTATCCGTCTTCCCTTCTCGGTCAAATCTATCTCGCGTCGCCGCGGATCCAGAGGGTCTTTGGAGCTCTTGATGAGGCCGCGAGATTTCAGGCGATTGATAACGCCGGTGATGGTCGCCGAATCATAATGAATTAGCCGTCCTAAGTGGTTTTGCGAGCAAGGGCCTACCTCCTTCAATTTCGCTAGCGTCGAGAATTGGGGCCCCGTTAATTCTTCAATCATCTTAGCGGCAAAGATGGACGTGTGAGTACGGAGCGCGACTCGCAACAAAAAGCCCGGTGCGTCATCCAGCCGGTACGAATCTATAGCTTCTTTCACTTTCCCGGCCGCGCGCGGCTTTGTCATGGGTTGCACCACTTTTTGCTTCCTTGCCGTAGGTTGCCTCAGTTCAAGAAATACAGGCCTCAAGCTCCGAAGGTCTCCGGTGCCGGCCGATTGTCTACATTTCCCGACCTAGGAAATCCATCTTTGTTCGACTTCATTCTGTTTAATGCGATTTGCTTCGTTGAGAGCCCCGGAAGTGGCTCGCTTCGATGCGTCCGTCGTTCGCATATCGAAATCCGCTCCGCCTAAGAGGCAAACCCATTCTCGCACGCGCTGGGCTAGACCGATTCGCTCCGGCTTGCCTCCGATCACGGGAAGAGAACATCTAATACTTGCAAGCAAGTGCAGCACTTGCATACAAGTGATAAATGTTGTAGTGTCCTAAGATTGCTCCCCGGACCTTGGCTTCACGCCTTACGGACCGGCGCACCAAAGTACCATCGGATTTGCGTATGTCGGCGATTGACAACATGAGTTCCGTTCGGCCCGACCTGATCGAAAAGGTTACGGGCCGCGCCGAGTACGTTACCGACCTGACGGTTCCGGGGATGCTGCATGGGTTTGTGGTTCGCTCGCCAGCCATTCATGCCCGCATCGCTTCTATCGATTCGAGCGTTGCACGGGCCATGGACGGCGTTGTGGACGTGCTGATCGGCGAAGACGTCGCCTCGTTCGGTAACTGGGGCGTTGTGCTTAAAGACCGGCCGATCATTGCGACCGACCGCGTGAGATATGTGGGCGAACCCGTCGCCGTGGTGATCGCGGAGACAATCGAGATCGCAGAAAACGCCGCAGAACTAGTCGATGTGGGATACGATGACCTTCCGCGCGCAACGACCATCCAGGAAGCCCTGGCGGAAGAAGCGCCGCTCATCCACGAGCGCCATGAAAATCTGGAAGACTTTTATTTCAAGGGCGGCGCCCGGCCGACCCAGAACACCAACATTTTCCACACTTACCGGAACAACGTCGGAGACGTTGACGCGGCGGAGGCGACCGCAGCGTATATCCACGAAGATCGCTTCACTTTCCCGGCCATTTCTCACTTCGCAATGGAGCCGCATGCGGTCATTGCGGATTTCCAGCGGGACTCTCTGACGGTTTGGGCAGGTGCACAAACGCCGACCGCTGTTCAGAAAGTGCTATCGCGCCTCTTCGGGCTGCAACTGGCCAAGGTCCGGGTGATCGTTCCGTTTGTCGGCGGAGGGTTTGGCGGCAAGGCCTCGGTGAAGATTGAGCCTTTGGTCGCCGCTGCTTCGTGGAAGGTGCAACGCCCGGTCCGGATTGCCCAATCCATAGCTGAATCGATGCTCACGTGCAGAAGGTTGGGCGCCGACATCACGATTCGAACGGCTGTGGACGCCAACGGACGGATCCTCGCCAAGAGCGCCAAACTGCTGCTCGATGGCGGGGCATATTCCGACACAGGCTCGGCCGTCGCCACTAAAGCGGCAAATCGCATCATGGGCCCCTACGCGGTGCCCAATCTGCGTCTTGAGGCCTGCGCGGTCTACACGAACACCGTTCCAGGTGCGGCGTTCCGCTCGATCGGGGGGCCGCAAGCTGTTTGGGCCAAAGAATCGCACATGGATAATGTCGCGGCGGCAATCGGCATGGATCCGTCCGAGTTTCGGTTGCGGAATTTGGCGTCCCGCGGTGAGCGCATCCGCCCCGATTTGCGGGCGTTCGATATGGATATGAGTGAGCTGATGGGCCGAGTGACCCAGTCGTTCGCATCGGAGGTGAAGGCCTCCAACCGGCAAGCGCGCGGATTGGCAGTCGCCGCGACCGATCCGGCCAATACGCCGATTAGTAACGCGATCGTACGTCTCAAGATCGACGGGTCGATCCTCGTTTCGGTCTCCAGCATTGAAGTCGGCCAGGGCGCGCACGCGACCATGGCGCGCATCGCATCGCAGACCTTGAAGCAGCCAGCCTCCGCGGTAACCGTCTTGCGCACCGATACGGCCGTCGCCCCTTACGACTGGGGCACAGGCGCAAGCCGATCGACCGTGGTCGTCGGCCTTTCCGTCGAGAATGCCGCACTCGACGCAGCCGATCAGATACTCGAAATGGTTGCTGATGTTTGGGAGCTTCCCCGGGAGAACCTCTCGCTTGTTGAGGGCGGTGTCACGACCGGATCCGAGGTTCTCACTTTCCACCAGATTTTTCACCGCACGCTGGGTGTCGATTCGGGAGAGGTCATCGGCCGCGGCGCGATTACGCCACGCTCGAAGAAGGGCGCCCTGGTTGAGTCCCCTCTGTTCTGGGAGACTTCCGCGGGCCTCGCTGAAATCATTGTCGATGAAGACACCGGCGAGATCCATGTCACCCGATATGCCAGCGCCGCTGACGTCGGCCGCGTGATCAATCGCGTTGCGGCGGAAGGGCAGGACGAGGGGGCTGCAATCATGGGCCTCGGACACGCACTTTATGAAGTGCTGGAGTTCGAGGATGGCCAGCCGGTCAATGCGACGCCGATCGATTATTCGATACCGCGCATCTCCGACGTTCCCCCCGTATTTGACACCATCCTTGTCGAAAACGGCGACGGTCCCGGTCCAGGCGGCGCCAAGGGAATGGGCGAGGGAGCGATCCTTCCGGTCGCGCCCGCGATCGCCAATGCGCTGTACTCCGCCTACGGCATTCGGATCACCGAGCTGCCAATGACGCCCGAAAAGGTATGGCGCGCCCTGCAGAAGAGGAACTGAATTCATGGAATTCAATATGTCGATGGTGGTGCCCGCGACGCCGGCGGAGCTTTGGAGCACGCTGATCGACGTCCCTCGCATATCGGGTTGCATCCCCGGCTGCGAAAACGTCGAGGAAATCGAGCGGCTTGCAACTTACAAAGCGACCGTCAAACAGAAGATCGGCCCGTTCAAGGTCGAGGTCCCGGCCGACATCATCGTTGAATCGATAACGGAGCCGTCTCACGTCCGCACGCGCGCCACGGGCCGCGACAAGATCACCGGGACGAGGCTGGCGGTTGTTCTCGACGTGACTGTGACGCCGGAAGGGGCGGGGTCCACATTCGCCGTGGACGCGAAGGTCGACGTGCAAGGTCGCCTCGCGACTATGGGGTTCGGCGTCATCAAGCGTCGCGTCGATCAGAACTTCGAGGAGTTCGAGAAGCGGCTCAAAGAAATGTTGGGCGCGACCTGATCATGCTGCCTTCACCCTTCGCATTCGAGAGGCCTTCGACGATTGCCGGCGCCGTACGTGCGGTCGGAAAGTCCGGTGACGGCATGTTCTACTCCGGCGGAACTGAATTGCTACTGGCGTTGAAGTTGCGCGTCATCCATACGGACCGGCTCATCGACATTAAGGGAATCAACGGACTTGACCGCATTGCTCTGAACGATGCGAATGACATCGAACTCGGTGCGCGCTGTACGCACAACAAGATCGCCAATGATCCTGTTATTCGCGCGCATGTGCCGGCGCTGTCCTCGCTCTGTGCCAACGTTGCGAACATCAGGATCCGCAGCGTTGGAACGATCGGAGGCAATCTGTGCTTCGGAGAGCCCCACGCCGATCCGCTGACTATGCTCGCGGCCTTGGACGCACGGCTGGTGCTTATTGGCCCCAGCGGTACGCGTGTCGTTCACGCTGACGATTTCATCCGAAGTGAGCTGGAAACGGTGCGGGAGCCGGATGAGCTTCTGACAGTCATTGCGTTTTCGCGCCCTACCGGACCGGTGACCTATCGGCGGTTCAAGCATGGTGAGAGGCCCTCGGTGAATGTCGCGATGGCTTGGTCGCTGGGCCCCAGCGGAAGGACGATCAGAAGCGCCCGCGTGCGGGTCGGAGCGCTCGGTTCGCGACCTCAGCCTTTGAAGGCTATCGAAGATGTCCTCCAGGGCATATCCGTCGCTGAAGTCCGCCCGGCGATCGAGGCGGTGCTCCCGACGGCGCTGGGCGAGTTGGAAGTCAACGAGGATCGGCATGGCGGCGCCGAATATAAGCGGCACCTTGCAGGTGTCTTGCTTCTGCGAAACGCGGACGAGGCGATCGCCGCAGCCGGGAGCGCGTGAAATGACACATGTGCTGCCCATTTCGTTCTCGCTGAACGGCCAGGCGATCGCGATCGACGTTCCTGCCCATACGCTATTGATCGACCTGATCCGGGATCGCCTTGGCCTGAAGGGGACGAAGCGCTCCTGTGACATGGAGGTGTGCGGCGCCTGCACCGTTCTGCTCGACGGTGAGCCGATCTCGAGTTGCACCACGCTCGCCGTCGATGTCGATCAGCGGGAGGTCACGACGATCGAGGGCGTAACGCCGCCCGAGGGCCTATCGCGGATTCAGAAGGCGTTCGTGCTTCACGGCGGCCTTCAGTGCGGCTTCTGCACGCCGGGCTTCATTATGGCTGTCACAGCGTTGCTGAAGGCGACGCCGCACCCGACTGACGAAGAAATCCGTCACTACCTGCACGGCAACCTCTGCCGCTGCACCGGATACACCAAGATTGTCGAGGCCGTAAGGAGCCTTGCCGCCGAGCAAGTCTCCGAAGACGCCGCCGAGCCCGTCGCAAGATAGCGCAATGTCGTTTGGAGATATCATGATTCTTGAACAGGTCAGTAAATCGAGTGTCCTCATTGCCGGCGCCGGCATCGGCGGCTTGGCGATGGCGCTTTCGCTGCTTCGTCGCGGCATCGATTGTGACGTATTTGAGCAAGCGTCCGAGTTGCGCGAGGTCGGAGCCGGCCTTTGGATCTCCATGAACGGCGTGCGCGTTCTTCGGGATCTCGGCCTCACCGAACAGGTCGAGCAGAACTGCATCGCGGCCGAGCGACGCTCGATCCGGCTCTGGAACACCGGTGATAGGTGGCCCCTCTACAACCGCAGCTCCGACGCGGCGCGCAATCAGCCCTATCTGCTGCTCCGTGCTCACCTGCTGAAGATTCTCGTCGACGGCGTGCGCGAGTTGAAGCCGGGCGCCATTCATCTGAGCGCCCACGTTGTCGGGTTCAGTCAAGACGACGAAGGGGTTCGGGCCAAGCTTGCTGATGGCTCCGAAGTCGAAGGACGCGCGCTGATCGGCGCTGACGGTGCGCATTCGAAGGTCCGCCTTGGCCTCATCGGCAACATCGAGAGCGAGTACACGAAGGCCATCGCCTGGCGTGGTCTCGTGCCCGTCGACCGCCTTGCGCGGCATCAGCGCGAACCCGAGGTGGCAACCTGGATCGGACCCACCGCTCATGTCACTGCCTATCCGGTCCGTTGGCAGAACACCGTCATGATGACCTTTTCGGGCCAGGTCGACCATGACGACTGGCTCCTCGAATCCTGGTCGGAGAAGGGTTCTGTCGAGGAATGCCTGAAGGACTTCAAGGGCTGGCATCCGGACATCATCGAACTGGTCGGGAATGTGGATACCCTGAACAAGTGGGGACTGTTCGTGCGGCCGTCGCTGGGTACGTGGTCGAAGGGATGCGTCACCCTGCTCGGCGACGCCTGCCATTCGATGCTGCCGTACCTCGGGCAGGGCGTGAACATGGCCCTGGAGGATGCATCCGTCCTCGCCCGTTGCTTCGAGGAGAATCCCGATGACATCGCGGCGGTATTCAAGACGTATCAGGGCCTGCGGCTCGATCGCACCACCAAGGTCGCAAAGTCGGCGGCCGGCATGCTGCCGATCTTTCATAACCAGGCGCTGTGCAAGCCGGAGACAGCGGGTGACTACATCAAGACCCAGTGGGCACCGGACGCGACGGCTGCGCGATACGATTGGATCTACCAGTACGACGCGGCCACCGCGCCGCTTCACTGACATGCTCACGATTGTGACCTCTGGAGCGCAACAGTGACTGGCACCAGGCACCCCTGGGACGACGTGATACCGCTGGACGAGCGCGAAACCTATGCCCTCGCAGGGCTGGGTGGTGCGGCGGGATTCGGCAGACGACCGGCGTTGCTGGTCATCGACGTGCAGTATCGTTCGGTCGGCGACCGGCCGATGCCGATCCGCGACGCGATCAAGCAATACCCCACCAGCTGCGGCGAGGCCGGTTGGCATGCGATCGCACACATCGCCGAATTGGTGCTGCTGTTTCGCGAGAAAGAACGGCCGGTGATTTTCCCGCATGTCGCGCGGAAGGTAGGCCAGGACCAGGGCGCGTTCTCCGCGAAGATCCCGGGTATCATGCGGATCCCGTCCGAGGGCTACGACTTCGTCCGAGAGGTGGCTCCGGAGCCCGGCGAGTTGCTGCTGCCGAAAACGCAGGCAAGCGCGTTCTTCGGCACTCCGCTTGCGACGTATCTGATCGGTGCCGGCGTCGACTCGCTGGTGGTGACCGGCTGCACGACCAGCGGCTGCGTGCGGGCCTCGGTCGTGGATGCGTGCGCGTTGAACTTCAAATCAATTGTGCCAAGCGACGCGGTCTACGACCGCTCGCCCACGTCGCATGCCGTTAACCTGTTCGATATTGCGAGCAAATACGCGGATGTCATGCCGACGGAGGCCGCCATTGAGCGGCTTCGCGCGCTGTCGGATGACCACATCGAGGATCAGCAGACGTGAGCAGTGCCGCGACATCCGGATTGCTTTACGGCGCCAATGTGCGAGCCAACGGCATTCGGCAGCATTACCTGCGGTTCGGCGGAGCCGGGCCGGCGATCATCATTGTCCCCGGCATCTCGACGACTGCGGCGCAATGGGCCTTCATCGCAGAGCGTCTGTGCTCCGGGCACGACGTTTTTGTGCTCGATGTCCGCGGTCGCGGCCTTTCCGAAAGCGGCCCGCATCTCGACTACTCGCTCGACGCATGCGCATCCGACCTCATCGGGTTCGCTGAAGCGCTTGGAATGGGCTCTTATACGCTGATGGGTCACTCGATGGGTGGCCGCATCGGGATCCGCGCCGCGCGTTGGCGGCCGTCGTCCATGGACCAATTGATACTGGTCGACCCGCCAGTTTCCGGTCCTGGACGTCGCGCCTATCCGATTCCGGTCGAACCGCTTCTCAAATTGCTGCAAAGCGCGAAGCGCGGAGAAGCCGACGCGGCGCTACGGAGCCCCTCTGCTCCACGGTGGCCCGAGCAGCACATCCGCACCCGGGCCGAGTGGATGCACACCTGCGACGAGCGAGCGCTCATCGAGAGCCACAAGGGGTTTCATCACGATGATATTCACCGCGACCTCGCCCATCTCAGCGTTCCGACCGCATTGATCGTTGCGGGAAGCGGAGGGGTCATTCGGCCCGAAGATGAAGAAGAATTTCGCAGATTGCTGCCGTCGATCGCGACCAGGACGCTGGAAAGCGCGGGTCACCAAATGCAAGTCGACGATACCGAGGGTTTCCTTTCAATCGTTGAAGAGCTTCTAGCGCGACCGCACGATCGGTTCGACGGTCGCGTGTCTACGTTCGGCAAACAGGAGGTCAGTTAAGATGTCCCGACAAATCGTTGATGTTGAAATGCTCGAGCTCTTCAAGGCCGAACTTACGCTCTGCAAGGTGAAGAAGGACGAAGTCGTTGCGGTCCTGAGTGGCGGCGAGGATCAGCAGGAATATGCTCACGCTTTCATGCTGGCCGCGCGGAGCCTGGGCGCAACAACCTTTCATCTGAATGTGCCGAAGTACGGCCAGGGCAAGGTCGCGGGCTTGCAGGGCCGGCATGCGCTCACGGGCAACCAGCCCGCGATCGATACGCTCAAGCGCGTGGACATGGTGATCGATCTCCTCGGGTTGCTATTCTCTCGTGAGCAAGCCGAAATTCAGGAAGCTGGCACGCGCATCTTGCGCGTGATGGAGCCATTCCACATCCTTAAGAAGATGTTTCCGACTGAAGATCTGCGTCGGCGAACCGAGCTCTCTCGAACCCTTCTCCAGTCAGCCAGAAAAATGCGGATCACGTCGCCGGGCGGAACGGACGTAACTTATGGCCTGAAGCAATACCCGGTCATTTCCGAATACGGATACACGGATGAGCCCGGGCGCTGGGATCACTTCCCGTCAGGCTTTGCCTTCACTCAGGCGACCGACGGCGAGGTTAACGGCACGGTGGTGCTGATGCCAGGTGACATCCTCTGCGCGTTCAAGCGCTATATCCAGTCGCCGGTCACGTTGACCGTAAAGGACGGTTACATCGTCGATCTCAAGGGCGAGGGGACCGACGCGCTCCTCATAAAAAACTATATCGACAGTTTCGGCGATCCGCGCGGTTGGGCGATCTCTCATATCGGCTGGGGATTGAACGAGCGTGCCACCTGGCACCACATCGCGGCCTCCCAGGAACTCTCGTCGGAGCACATCATGAATGCGCTTTCGTTCTACGGGAACGTCCTGTTCTCGACGGGTCCGAACACGGAGCTCGGCGGCACGAATGACACGCCGTGTCATTTGGACATCCCGCTTCGCGGCTGCAGCCTGTGGCTCGACGATATCCACATCCTCGACAAAGGCGACTTTGCTTATCCGGAATTGAGAGCGCTGGGCCGCTAGGCCTAGCTCATCAAAATCTGTGCCCGGAGCCGCATTTGCGACTCCCAATGACGCGGAAAGCGCTCGGTAACGACCATCACTTGTCCAGTTTCTTTTCGGGAAGCGCACCACATGTCTACAACTATCAGAACTTCGGAAGATTACACAGCGAGGCAACGGTATTCGATTATGATCTCAGCGATGCTGGGCTACATTCTCGACTTCTACGACGTTCTGATCTTTCCGTTCCTTTTGCCCGCGATCCAACGGTCGATGTCGCTATCGCTCGCCGAGATCGGTTCACTGCAGGCTCTCACATTGTTCGGATCGGCCATTGGCGGCGCTTTATTCGGCGTCATCGGTGACCGACTTGGCCGAAAGACCTCGCTTCAGCTCACGATCGCATTGTTTTCCGTTGCTGCGATTGTTTCCGCATTCGCATGGAATTACTGGTCGCTTGCCGGGCTGCGGTTGATCACCGGCATCGGTCTTGGCGGCGAGTATGGCGTGGGCATGGTGCTCTTCAACGAGGCCTGGAAAAAAGGCAGCCGAGGTTTGGGGGCGGCCGCGCTTCAAGGCTGTGCCGTGATCGCGTCATCCACGGCTTCAATCGTTGGCATCTGGCTGATTGCGACGTTCAGCGACGAATGGAGCTGGCGCATCGGCCTGCTGAGTGGCGGCGTGCCCATTCTGCTGATTGTCTTCATTCGTTTCTTCATGCCTGAATCCAAGATTTGGCTGGAGTATGAGGCCCAACGCAAGGTCGGTCAGGTCACCGGAGAAGCTCGCACACTTCCCCTTGCGGACCTTTTCCGCAATGGGCTAGCACGGCAGACCGTCATCGCGTTCGTATGGCTGATGAGCTACATGCTCTGCTACTACAGCGTCGTCTCCTTTATCCCGACCCTGCTGCTGCGGGATATGCATACGCCGGGTGATGTTGTTCGCACGACGGCCGTTCTGCTCTCCGTGGTCAGCGGCGTTTGCTACCTCGCGAACGGCTTTTTCAACGACAGAGCTGGCCGCCGCTTCGGAGCTCTCGTGCCCGCCCTGTTTTGGGTTGGGTCTCTGGTTGGTATGGCCCTCTGGGGCAGCCAGCTCTACGCCGGATCGAAGGCTGAATGGCCGATGTTCTGGCTCTACATCTGTTTCGGCATTGGCAACGTGGCCCTGGGTGTGACCGGCGTCTGGATCTCCGAGCTCTATCCGGTCAACCTGCGTGCGACGGCGGTGTCGACGTTCTATATGGGAGGTCGCGGGCTTGGCAGCATAGCCCCTGTGATCGTGCCACTTGCGGCCGCCCATTTTGGCGGAAGCCTGCTCAACGGCATGGTCGCGGTGGCCCTGCCTGCTGCGACTGTCTTCATTATCGCCTCTCTTCTGCTTCCAGAGACCCTCGGTCGTGATTTGTCCGCGAAAGGCTTTAAGGTCGAGACGGAAACGGAAGCCGAGATGAAGGCCGCTTCGGTGAAGGGTGTTTGACCGTGGAAGGACGTTTGACCAGCGAGATGAGCGTTGTCGATCTGGCATGCGTAAAGAAAAGGAGCGGGCACTCCGTCAACCGGGGCCTTGTCAAGGATGTCTGATCCAGCCTTGCCATGTCGCAGTTGAACGCCCGGAAGCCGGATCTGACCGTTATTCTCCCTGGCGAGTGCATGCAAAGCGGAGATTACAAAATCGCATCTCCAAAGACGTCTGCCGCCTTAGCGTGGGGATAAGTCAACTCGGTAGAAAGGACGCTTCACGGACAAGTCTGTTGCTTTGCGGACTTTCTCGGCTGTCCTTTCAACATTTCTCGATTGGAGAAATCGGGATCTGCTTATGCGACGCTGTTCGCAGCGTCCAGCGGCCAGCACCACCTCGTACTTGATGAAAGTTGCCGCGATCTCGTGCGTCGCCCCGCCGTTCGGAGGGCGTATTGCACCAAGGCGCAGCCCGTGACGTAGTCTTCGTGGTCGAAGAGATGAAAGAGGTGGCACGTGCAGATGATGCGCGTGAGGAAGCTCGATAACCGTAATCAGCATCTTGAGGGTTGATGTATTCGCGATATCTGCGGCCAAATTGCCATCGGGCAACGGCGAGCGCTTCTGGATAATCTTTCCTTCGTCGACGATTGCCAGCCGCGCGACGTCGCGAAAACTGAAGTTATTGGTTTTGGGCTGTCTGCGCTTGTAGATCGGTCTGATCTCGGACACCCAAAGCCACGCGAGGTCATCATCCCTGTTCTCACGGGGGGCATTCCTCCCGTGCAGCCCGGTTCTTTTGCTGCGTCATCTTGACAAAACGAAACGTACTGTATCTAAATGGCGGGAAAGAGGTCAGAAGGTCAGATATTGATGAGCGATTTGAGAGACGAGCAAACCACGCCCCTCGCCGCAATCAAATACAAGCCGGTCCGACGGATCGTCACCGGCGAAGATAGCGAGGGGCGCTCCTTGATCGTGTCCGACGGGCCCACGCCCAATGTCACAATCACGAAGTTTGCATCAGCGGCACAGGTTCCATGGGCCACAGGCGCTGCGGCCGCGCCGGGAGATGATCCTGCGCCTGCCGGCCACATCTTCGGATTCCACTCCGAAGGTGGGTCGCTGCTGAGGATCGCCGACTTTCCGCCCGATCAAGAGATCGACATTACAAAGCTCGCCGAATTCCTCGCCGAAAACCACGTTGTCGGAGATCGGCCTGGTCGACACTTCTGGTTTCACAAAACGCTCTCTCTGGACTATGCGATCGTGCTTGAGGGCGAGATCTACGCCATGATGGACAAAGGCGAGACGCTGATGCGCGCCGGTGATGTCCTGATCCAACGCGCAACCAGCCACAGCTGGTCGAACCGCTCGAGCAAGCCATGCCGCATGGCCTTTGTGCTTCTTGCGCTTCCGGATGACGACAGCAGATGAGGGCGCGGCTCGTCGTGCCGGCACGCGCAAGCTCGGACGAGCCGATGCCGTCTGCCCCCGGGGCTGACGAGGCAGTGATCTGGGAGGATTTTTGAATGCGGCGTCACTTCAGGCAAGATACCGTCAAGCTTTCGAATGGACTTGCGGTGCACTACCACGAATGGGCGGGGCAGGGACCAAACCTGATATTTTTGCATCCCTCCCTTGGCTATGGTCGGATGTTTGAGTTCATGGCCGATGCTATGGGGGATCGGTTTCACGTCCACGCTCCCGACCAGCGAGGGCATGGCCGCACGGACAAGGCCGCCGGCGACTATTCGGCGCAAGAATACACGGAAGATCTTGCAACCTTCATGCAGGAACTGGGGATTGATCGTGCGATCCTTGTCGGGCACTCCCTCGGCGGGCGCGTTGCCCAAGTGTTCGCGGCCCGGTATCCGCAGCGCGTGTCAGCCCTTGCGCTGATCGCCGGTCCTCATCTCAGCAACTTCTATGGTACACGCGAGAGTGCGCAGAGTGTCCTCGAAGGTGCCTGCAGCACGATAAGTCATCCTGATGAATTCAAGTCGAAGGAAGAGGCCTATGCTTTCATGAGGCCGAGAAAGCCTTTCACTCACGATCCAGATGCTGCGCTCCATCATCGCATTGAACACAACTATGTGCATATCGGGGACGGTCGATTGATCCCGCGGTATGACAAGATACGCGTGGCGCAGGGGCTTGCGCACCTCAGCAATAATCTGCGTCCTTACGCAGCACGGGTCGAATGTCCCGTCTTGATCATGCGGGCGAGTCTCGGTGCTGCGCTCTCACGCGAGCAAGCTGATGAAATCGCGCGCTTTTGGCGAAACGCCCAAGTGGTGGACGTCGAGGGACACTACGCTCTTCAATTTGAAAACCCTGCCGGTGCAACAAAGGCTATCACGAGATTTTTGTCGGACACCGGTGTGATCTAGAGTGTTGGGCTGGCTTGCCGGACGACGTGTGATGGGCCTGACTAAGCGTGACTGATGTCGAGGACGACAGGGACCGAACCTCCAAGCTCCTTTTCGAATGTCGCTGCTTTGTTAAAGACGTGCTGCATCCAGTACTACCCTGGCGAAGGCGGCCTTGCGGCAGCGATTTCGGGATGGGTATGTTGGGATGGACGCTACTGATATGGTTCTTGCGGGGAGTGGCCCCTCGGCGGATGTGCCAAAGAAATGGTTAGCAAGCGGGTGATCGCAAACGGCATCTATCGATCGTCACCGCTAGGAGGCGCATTGGAGATCATTTGCAGCATTTTGACGTCCTTGTTTCAGGGTGTGGACCGACCGGCGGCGTGCTGTCAAACCTCCTTGCCGCGCAGGGTCTGAGCGTCTGCGTCGTAGAGCGGTTTCCGGAGGTATACCCGACTCCGCGCGCCATTGTTCTGGACTGGGAAGCGATGCGCACGCTGCAATATTGCGGCGTCGCCCACACGCTCTTCCCCAGCACGCGGCCGCATCCTGGAACGGACTTCCTCGGGGTCGATGGTGAGATCATCAAGCTGTTTGATCCGGCCCCGCCGCCGTATGCACTCGGCTGGCCGTCGACTTCGACCTTCGTCCAGCCGGAGCTCGAAAAAATGCTCCGTCGTGCGCTCAGCCTGCGGGCGAACGTCACGACGAAACTCGGCTGTACCGTTACAGACTTCGCCGAAGATAGTGCCCGTGTCGTTGTAACAATTGCCAACAATGCGACCGGCGCCAGCGAGACCGCGACGGCCACGTTTCTGGTCGGCTGCGAGGGGGCAAACAGCGAGATCCGCAAGCGTCTCGGTGTCAATCTCGAAGACTATCGGTTTGACGAATGGTGGATCGTCATCGACGCTTGGCAGCTTCGCGACACCGACCTGCCGCGCAAGACCACGCAATATTGCTGGCCGTCGCGGCCCGCGACCTATGTCGTCGGTCCCCGCAATCTGCGCCGATGGGAGATCAAGTTGCTGGCGCAGGAGAGCCCGGCTGAGTTCGACGATCCGGCGCGGGTGCGCGCCGTGATGGCCAATTATGTCGACATCCGCTGCTTCGACATCTGGCGCAGCGCAACCTACCGCTTTGCGGCACGGGTTGGAGATCGCTGGGCGAGCCGACGCGTGTTCCTGGCCGGTGACGCCGTCCATCAGATGCCGCCTTTCCTTGGCCAGGGTCTCTGCGCAGGCCTGCGTGACGCCTTCAATCTCGCATGGAAGCTCGTTCTTGCGCAGCGTAACGGCGGGTCCGATATCCTGCTGTCAACTTACGAGACCGAGCGGAAGCCGCATGTCGCAAAAGTCATCCAACACGCCAAGGAGTTCGGCCTCATCATCGGCGAAATGGACGAGGCACGCGCGCGCGAGCGAGACCGGATACTACGCGCGGAACTGCGCGAAGGGCGGATGACGACGACGCGCCAGGCCTTCATTCCCAATCTGACGAATGGCATTCTCACCAACGATCTATTGTCGGGAAGCCTCATGGTTCAGCCGGAGGTCGTCATCAGCGGCCGCACCCGGTTGATGGATGACATTTGCCCGATGGCTTTTCTGTACGTGACGGCAAATCCGGCGGCGCAGACCTGGATGGAACCTCATGCGGATGCCTGGCGTCGCATTGGGGGGCAACGGATTGTCATTCAATCGTCCGCAGAGCCAGTGCCGGATGGTGTCGTTGCGCTAGTCGAAGCTGGCGACATTTTTGCCAGATGGGCCGCCGCCAACGATACGGCAGCGGTGGTCGTGCGTCCCGATCGCTATGTCTATGCCACGGTGCAGGACGAAAACGATCTGGCACACAAGCTTAAGCGTCTGGATGGCCAGTTGGGACTCGTCGGCTGAAGCAGGAGAGACGAGCTCTCGCTACCACCGCCAGCCGTGACATTCACGCCGGCGCGCTCGGCATCGTAGTGACCGACCAGACAACGGACACGTTGTATCCGCCCGGTCGTGAGAAGGCTAATTCTTACTCAAGATATTGCCCACCACATCGCCTTTACAAACGATAAGGTGTCGCGGCTACATCGCTTCGCCTTTCGTCGTGAGCCGTTGAAGCTGGGAAACGATCTGGAATCGCAGGGGCTGACCAGAACGCATCGACGATCCGACGCCATTGCCGGCGTCGCGCACCGCGATCCGATATCGGTCGCATGCCACATAGAAACCTGCGACTCGGCGGACAGCGTCGAACGGCAGATCGTGCTCATCTTTAGACGTTCCAAGTTCCGCGAGCCGTCAGGGCGCAGAACACGCGGACAGTTCGATGCCGGCATGATAGCGCAGCGCAATTTCTGTCGCCCTTGCTTAGACGCGCCACACAACTGGGCTGCCTCATTGTCCGTCGCAGTCTCATCAGCCCATGAACCGGTTGACCGGACTTCTTAGATATGAAACGATCCGTACTGTAATAAAAATCACATAGGGCAGGAAAGCTGGGGAATCCGGGATGGACACTCAAAGTGGTTTGCACGGCGAGCTGTGGCGCGGTCGCGACGTCATTCTTGGCTGTCTGCTCGGGATGACGACTGGGATTACATCAATCTTCTTCTATAGTTCGGGGCTGTTCCTGAAGCCGCTCGCAACCGAGTTCGGCTGGAGCCGCGGAATGGCGTCGCTTGGTGTTTTGATCCCGATGCTGACGATCGGCATCATCAGCCCCTTTTCGGGTCAATTGGTCGACAGGTTCGGCGCTTACCGAATGGCGCTTGTGTCCGCGGGTGGATTGGCGCTGTCATTTCTCTTGCTCGGAATCGCAACAACGGGATTGCTGAGCTTCCTCGTTCTCACGTTCTTTCTTGCTATCCTTGGCAACGCGACCACCCCGGTCTCGTACGGGCGCTTCGTGCTCGCCAATTTTCCGAGACGTTTGGGCCTCGCCTATGGAATCGTCTATTGCGGACCCGGTCTTGGCGCTCTGCTGTTTCCATCGCTGGTCAACAAGTTGCTGACTGCCTACACGTGGCGCGGCGCCTACATTGGCTTATCCGGGCTCGTCGTTGCGGCAATCCCGATCGTGGCTTGGCTCCTGAAGAACCAGTCCGCGCGTGATCCTGCCGAGGCCGGTGCCACGCAATGGAAATGGCAGTTGTACGCCAACAAGCGCTTCATGTTGTTAGCGCTGGTTTTCCTGTTGGCCTCGATAGGGATATTCGGAACGATCGTTCACCTTGTTCCGATGCTGACAGATCGTGGCCTGTCGGCGGCCGACGCAGCGCAGTTGGCCGGACTTATGGGCTTCGCCGTCATTGTCGGGCGGCTGATCACCGGGTTTTTGCTGGACCGCCTGGAGGCGAACTTGCTCGCGGCGACGATCTTCGGACTGTCCGCGTGTGGTGTGGTCATGCTGGCGTCGGGCAACTCCGAGTTGATCTTGCCGGGCGCCTTGGCGGTGGGCTTCACGATTGGATCTGAACTCGATCTGGCCTTCTACCTGATCGGTCGGCGCTTTCCGTCGAAGCATTTCAGCTCGCTCTTCGGCGGCATCATGCTTGCCGTGTCGATCGGTGGCAGCGCGGGGCCGCTGGTGGCTGGCCTCGCATACGACGCGGCAGGCAACTATCTCCCCTGGTTCGCTCTGGCGGCTTGCAGCATGCTGAGTGCTTCCATTCTCAGCCTCATTGGACGCTTGTCGGTCTTTCGAGAGGGGCTGGCCAACCTTGCAGGCGAGAGAACGGCGGCAGGATCGAAGATTGACGCTGCCGTTCACACGATTGCGCGGCCCGAACACTAGTTTCCGTACGGGCACGCCGAAGATCAAGATCAGCTTGGGCGTGATCCCGATGGAAGACCGCATCAAGCCGAAGAGTTGGTCGGGACTCCCCTATCAGACACAACGCGATCGACGGTAATGACGAGCTTTTCATCGTGCGCTACGCCGAACGCACCGTTCGGCGGGTCAAGCAGTCCGGCATCGGCGACGAGTTCGGCCAAGAGGGACTGAAGAAGTTACCACGATTTGAACAATGTGTTGCTGTGCGGCTTGCGATCCAGTGGCACACGCTTGCAGCGTGCAAGCATCATGATCGGGAACAAGCTTCAGACATGATGCAGAACGCAAGTTCGAGCCTCCCACGCAGGTGGAAGCCGGTCGAGCCGGAATCGCGCGACGCTATCGACAGGAGGAGATGTTGTCGACATCAAGAACACAGCGCGGACAACCCGTCGGCCAAGGCAAAGACCATACAGTGACCGATACCGGCTATGCGTCGCGATGTGTCGAGCAGGGTTTGCTGGAATGCCGGGCGTGCGATCGAGAGCACCGCGGAGGCAATGTCGTTCTCACCTGATCCGGCGGGAGCACAGCCTGCCTCATGACTTCCTCCGTCAATCCGCTATTTCCCCAGCCTATCAGCCGCGCCCGGATGCTGGAAGCATCGCCCGTGTTTCCACGCACCGCGTGCGTGCCGTCGCCGATGGCGAGACGCTACTTCTTCGGGCCCGGCTGCGGCGCCTTTGGTTTCGTGTCAGTTGAGAATAGGGAATCCACGCTCTTGCAGAGCAGCCCGACGAACTCATCGTCGAGCGGCTGGCCAAAGATCAGTCGGCGGTAGATCGGCGAATACAGCATCTCGACTGCCCATGCCGCATCGACATCGAGCCTGAACAAGCCCTCCCGCTGTCCTCGCTGAAAAGTCTCCTGCACGAGGCGCCGCCGGTTCTTGGAGAATCGTTCGTTAAAGTCGGCGAGAAGTGCATCGTTGTTGTGGCCTTCGCTCAGGATCTGCACGACCAGCTTCCCGGCGCGCCCACTGAAATATTGCACGAGTGAGGTGAGATGTCGTTTGAGGGCAGTCCGCGGATCGACTGCGGTCGGCATGGGCGTGTTGCTGAAATGGGATTCCATGAACGCGTCGATCACGAGTGCGGCCTTGCCGTCCCACCATCGATAAATCGTCGCCTTCGAAACGCGCGCCTCCCGCGCAACCGTTTCGATCGCAAGGTCTGTGACCGACATGGTTTGGAGCAGGCTCATCGTCGCCGACAGGATCGATCGCCGCGAGGCGAGATCGCGCGGTCGCCCGGCCGGCCTCGGATCAGGAGCGTCGGATCCTTGAGAATTCATCACTGCTTCAGTAACAGCTCTCCTGTAGGCGCGTTTCGCTTGGATTAATGCCATTGAAGGTTCTTAGCGGTTGAAGCAAAAGGGAGCCAGTTGGTCTCCGTAGCCTCGAGGGGCCCGGATCCAATATTATTTCAACGTGTCAATACGATACGATCCGTATTAAAGCAAGGCGCGTATATCTGCTCGCATTTGGGTAATAGCGTTGGTGCTGGCCGATGCCGCGCACGATGGCGGCGACAGATCGGCAGTTCCCCATAGCGACCGACCCGGATGCTCTAACCGATTTAGCGGATCCGCCGAGGAATCCGGAATGGAAGCCTGGTCTCCTCGCCAACCACGTTACTGCTCGGCCAATGGTGTTAGCGTACGAATGGATATCGGATCGTTTGGAGAGCGGCCAGCTCCGGAAGAAATCGCCTTGATAATACAAGTGCGGCGGATTCGGCATGGAGCCCATGATCCGGAACCAGACTTCCGAGCTTGCGGAGGTCAGCTCTCCCGGGATTTGGCAAGCCGCTGGCACTCTTGCCGGTCAGGACAATCAGACGGCTGCTGTACGGAGGAGGACACCCGCCGCGGCATCGGGCAATTGCCCCGCGACTTCTTCGCTGTGGCGCGCTAAGGCTGGAGTGCAAGCGTAGAGGCCTCATCCGCCTGGACATCGGGCCTGAAGGAGGCGCCCGACGTTCGTGGCCCGACGCTTGCGGAAATCCAGAGGACGGCCGCTGCAACGCGATGGCGATCGCGTCGCCTACACGGTCCGATGCGGGATTCGCCGTTCCACAGGCTCGAGGAATTGTTCGATAGCCTGGAACGCGTAGTGGTGGAAAGCTATTCGGAGGCAACCCAGTGGCGCAGGCCCTCCATGGTGCGAAATCCATCGGCCGCGTAGCAGCGCAATTCCGGACGAAAGGCCTGCATCATTTCGGTGAGCGCATGTCCCGGACCGAGGTCCAGCACCCGGGTGGTTCCCAGCTCTGCGAGGGCTTCCAGAGTCGCTTCCCAGTCAATGAACTGTGCGACCTGGCAGGCAAGCTTCACTGTCGCATCGCTTGCCGAGAAGATGCGCTCGCCGTCGCCTCCCGCGAGCAGGATTCGCCCGCTTGCAATTGGGGCGCGCCTGCTGTCGTCGAGCGCCTCCTGCAATGGTTTGCAGGCTCTCGCGAGCCGTGAGGTGTGGGAAGCGATCTTCACTGAGAGAAGACCGCTGCGCACGGCGCCCCGTCGAACTGCCTCCTGGCAGAGATCGGTCACGTCCTGCTCAGAGCCCCCGATCACGACAAGACGATCGGGATTCCGGATCGCGATCTTGCAGCGGTATGCTTCGAGCAGAGGTTCGAGCGCGGCCTGATCGAGGCCGCGTACATAGCCGAGGCGACCGCCCGGTCCGGCCACGCGGTCCATCAGCTGCGCGCGGACATCCGTCAACCGCAAGGCTTCTTCGGCCGTCCATATTCCGGCAATGCTCCAGGCCGCCATCTCGCCGACGCTGTAACCCGTGACGGCAGTTTGCCGGGTCAGCAGGTCGGCAATGCAGCCGTGGATCGCCAGCGCCGATGTGACGGTCAGGATCTGGCTGACATGGTTGGCGGACAGTTCGTCGCTGCCTTGCGTCCTGACCAGCTTCCGGGGATCCTCGCCGAGACAGGCGGTCGCCGCAGCAAAGATCGGCTCTGCGGCAGCTCGATCGGCGACCAGATCGAAGACCTTGTCCGAAAGCGTACCTTGTCCGCCGCAGAGCAGCGCTAGCATCAGCGCTCCAGCCGATCGACGAACAGCGCCATGGCGAGCAGATCCGCCGAGCCGCCCGGGCTGAGATTGCGCGCCACGAACGCGTGATGAATATCGACGGCGCGGGCGCGCCACTCCGCAGACCCGACGCCTCCGGCGGAGAGGAATGCCGATGCGCTGGCTTGCGCGAAGCGCAATCCCTCGGGTCCGCCCCGATGGAGCAAGTTGGTGTCGGCAACATTGGCGATGAGGGTCATGCATGTCTGAATGCGAACCGCTTCCTCGTCATCAGGTGCGCGCGTCCGTGCCGCGCGCAACGCGGGCAGTGCGATGTCATAGACCGACGGAAAGCCATCGGCCGCTTCCGCCCTGGCGCCGCCGGCGCCGTAGCGCCGGGCGGCCACGGAGCCATGGCTGCGCAGCGATATCGGGCCGGACAGGATGTCGTCGCCCCACCTTTGCGACACGACATCGCCGAGCGACTTTCGAAGGCCGAGCGCGCTGCGAAAACCGGCCGCGGCGCAGAGGAGGCCCAGCCCGAAGATTGCGCCGCGATGCGTGTTCACTCCTGCTGTAGCCGCGAGCATGGCGCGCTCGGCCGCGACCCCGATCGCGCGCAGTCGGCTCATGCCGGCGCCCTCGGCGCCCGCGACCGCCAACTCACGGAAGAAGGCAGTGAGGGTATCGGCACTGCGGCACAGCAGCTCGGCGTCCATGTCGCTGTGTGCGCCGTTGTCGATCTGGCTGACGAGCCCCGGCTTCGGATGCGTTGTAACCTCAAGCTTGAGGCAAAGCGATGCGAGATCACCGATCTGCTCCGCATGGAGCTCGCGTCCCGGCTGTGATTGCCATCTCAGCGAAATAGTCATGGCGTCCTGCCTGCGAGAAAAGCGGCTCTAGTCATGCTTTGAACACCGCTGTGCCGCTTCACGAGAACTTCGTCCGCGTTCGCGCCTGTCAATTCACGCCATTGCACGCCGCCTGCGGCACAGATGATCTCTCCGTCCAACCGCATCGGCGCTAGGTGCGCAATGTCGGCGATCTCGAAGGGCAGGGTGCTCGCCTGCTGGGGTGCCAGTGCGGGCCACAGCAGGTCGAGGTCCGACTGATCCGAAAGATAGGGCAGGCCGGTGAGATGTTGCCAAGCCAGGCTGCCGAAAGTTCGGGTTTCCGGACACAGGCGGACAAGCCGATCGATCGTGTCCTGCCACGCGGCGGGGGCGGACGCGGCCGCGTCGGCCAGCAGCGGAGGCGGCTTCTGCTCGATAATCTCGCCGGCATCGAGCGCGACCGCGATGCGCCGCTTGCCGTGAGACGGCGGCAGCGGCATTCCGACCGGAATAGTTCCCGCGGGATCGCTGCAGCCTGGCCGCCGCACGACGAGCGGACGGCAGGCGCGCGCCCAGCCTTCGACGATCACATGCTCGGCTAACTCCGGGTGCCGTGCCATCACCGCGGTCCAGGCGGCCGGGGAAGTCTTCACCATCGTATGGCGTTCGAGAGGATCAGCCACGGCGCAGGTCCCGGGATGCGCTCGTCGCCATCGCGACGACCCGGTCGGCGATGTCGGCTGCCTTCCGCCGTCCACCTCGTTCGGCCCCGAGCCGGCCGCGATTATCCTGTCCAATAGGCCGATCCAGCACGGCCGCAAGCTGCGGCGCCAACGGCGCAGTTTCGTCCCAGACAATTTGAATGCCGCCGGTGCGAACCATGTTGTCGAGCCCGGGAGCGAATACCGGCGTCGCTTCCGCCTTGGCCTTCAAAAGCTCGATCGGAAGCTTGGTGACCCGCGCCATCGACGGCAGATCCATCACGGCGGGATGCGCGCCCGGAAGCGCCACCAGCGTGCCGGTGGCCAGCGCCGTTGCGATGAACGCGCCGGCCGCGCTGCCGCCGTAGAGCAGACCGACGGTGCGGTGACCTTCTGCCTCCGCCAGCAGCAGCGCCTTGGCGAGATGCGACAGGTACTCGCTGAGGCCGAGCAGCTCGTCGCGCCGGCTCATGCGCTGACTGGCGGAATCCACCAGAACCAGGATCGGAGCGCGGTCTTGCGATCCGATGATCTCGATCACATGGCCTGCGAGCTCGATCGCTTCGTCCACGCCAAGGTCCTGTCCTTGGGTGATGCCGAGCACGTGGACCGGCTTTCCATCGGCTAGCGTCGCCTTGCCGGCGATGATCGCACCGGTGACCTCGATCTTGCTGCCGTTCGGGAAGAGGCCGGCCAGAATGTTATCGAGCGTCATCGGCGTTCTCCCTGTTGCCTGCCGCGCGAAGGAACGCGTCCGTTGGAAGCGCGGGGATATTTGTCGGGCCGTTGAGGCCGAGTGCCTGCCAGATATCGACGGCATCCTCAGCGTCGCCGAAACGCTGTAGCCGCCGCTCGAGGCGCTTCTGCTCCGCCTTGAGAACAGCTAGGTCCCACCGTCGCCTGAACTCGAGCGCGTCGATTGCGGCCAGACGGAATGCCGACGCCTCGTCGTCGATGAACATGTCGGCGCCGCCGATCAGGTAGCGATGCTTGCCGCCCATCGTGCGCCAGACCAGCGCGCGGTCGCGCGAGTCGAACTCCTCGATGCCTCTGTTGGTCTCGATCACCTCGGGGCCGCTGACACTGATCCGGCCCTGCTCCGACACGATCAGGCGCGAGCAGGTGCCGGCGATCAGGCTCCCGCCGCCATAGCATCCGGCGCGTCCGCCGATCAGCCCGATGACGCTGATGCCCGCGCGCCGCGCCTCGACGATAGCCCGCATGATCTCGGCGATCGCGAGCTCGCCGGCATTGGCCTCCTGGAGCCGCACGCCGCCGGTGTCGAACAGGACTAGAACGTCCTGCTGCAGCGTGCACGCCGCGCGCAGCAGTCCGGTGAGTTTCGCGCCATGAACTTCACCGAACGCGCCGCCCATGAAGCGTCCTTCCTGTGCGGCAACGAGCACGGATGAACCGTCCACCCGGCCGCGCCCGATCACAATGCCGTCGTCGAACTGCTCGGGCAGATCGAAGATCGAAAGATGCGGACTCGTCTCCCTCAATTCGGGGCCGATCAGTTCACGAAAGCTGCCGGCATCGACGAGAGCATCGATGCGCTGCCGGGCGCTAGCCTCATACCAGCTCAGCGAAACATTGTTGGCTGTGGCGGCTGTCATCGTTCCGGCTCCTCGATCTTGCGGACGCCCTGTGCGAGCCGCAGCGCGACAGTGTCGGGCCGGGCTCCGCCGTCATTGATGGAAATGCGCAAGCCACCGGCCGACCGGCGGGCGACGAAGTCGCGGACCACGGCATCCCACACCATGCCGAAGCCATGCGCGGCCGTAGCGATCTCGATGGTGCAGACATCGGGGGGCGAGGTCCGTTCCAGCAGGACCTCGAGATTGCCGGACGCGACGACGCCGACGATCGCCTGCGGGCGAGTGCCGCTGGCGCTGCTCGGGGAAGACAGTCTGAAGCTGAGCTTTTCCATGCAAAACTCCTCACCAATTGCGGAAGCGGCTGGGCGGGCGGTAGAGGCTGCCGGAGGCCAGCATGAGGTCCTTGATCGACCGGGCCGCCAGCAGATTCCGGTCGGCGTCGAGCGGATCTATTCCGAGATCTTCGGGGCGCTGAATCACACCACGCTGCCTGAGCTGCTCGACAAGTTTCGGATCGCGGGCCCGGCCGATGCCGGTGTATCCGGCAACTCCGCGTATCGCCTGCTCGCGCTCGTCCTTGGTGCGGCACATCAGGAGGTTGGCGATACCTTCCTCGGTTACGATGTGGGTCACGTCGTCGGAATAGACCATCACTGGCGCGAGATCGAGCTTGAGCTCGCGCGCCAGCTCGAGCGCGTCCAGCCGCTCGACGAACAGCGGGGCGTTGCGTTCGCCAAAGGTCTCGCCGATCTGCACCACCAGCTTGCGGCCGCGGCGCAGCGCTGCATCGGCGTCGGGCGCAGCCTCGGCGCCGGCCTTGAGCCAGGGTTCGCTCGGGTGGCGGCGGCCCCGTGGATCGGATCCCATGTTGGGGGCACCGCCGAATCCGGCGATGCGGCTGGTCGTGACCGTCGAGCTGTGGCCCTCAAGGTCGATCTGGAGCGTCGATCCGATGAACATGTCGCAAGCATAGAGGCCCGCGGTCTGGCAGAAGGCGCGATTGGATCGCAGCGACCCGTCAGGTCCCGTGAAGAAGATATCCGATCGCGCGGCGACATAGTCCTCCATGCCGACTTCCGATCCGAAGCAATGGATCTGCTCGACCCAGCCGGATTCGATCGCCGGAATCAGCGTTGGATGCGGATTGAGCGCGAAGTGGGTGCAGATCTTGCCCTTGAGACCGAGTTTCTCGCCATAGGTCGGGAGCAGCAGCTCGATCGCGGCGGTGTTGAAGCCGATACCGTGATTGAGTCGGCGCACGCCATAGGGGGCGTAGATGCCCTTGATGGCCAGCATCGCCGTCAGGATTTGGGTCTCGGTGATGGCGGCGGGATCGCGGGTGAAGAGCGGTTCGACATAGAAGGGGCGCCCGGCTTCGACCACGAAATGCACGAGGCCGCCGGGAATGTCGACGCGGGGCACCTGGTCGACGATCTCGGTGACCTGCGCCACGACGAGGCCGTTCTTGTAGCTCGTCGCTTCCACGACAGTCGGCGTGTCTTCGGTGTTCGGTCCGGTATAGAGGTTGCCGTCCTTGTCGGCGCTCACCGCGGCGATCAGCGCAACGTTCGGCGTGAGATCGATGAAATAGCGGGCGAACAGCTCCAGGTAGGTATGGACGGCACCGAGCTCGATCTTGCGGCCGAACAGCATCTTCGCGATGCGCGCCGCCTGCGGGCCGGAATAGGAGAAGTCGAGCCGGCGAGCGATGCCCTTCTCGAAGATGTCGAGATGCGCGGGCAGCACCACACCGGACTGGACCATGTGCAGGTCATGAACCTCGGCAGGGTCGAGGTTTGCGAGCGCCGAGGCGAGGATGTCCGCCTGCTTCTGATTGTCGCCCTCGAGGCACACCCGGTCGCCTGACCTAACCACGGTTTTGAGAAAAGCTGGCAGGCTCGAGAGAGGAACGACCTTCCCCTCGGCGTAGCGTCGGCCCGCCGCGAGGCGCTCGCCCAAAGCGGCCTTTTGCATACCCCAATCGTTCATCTCGGCTCTCCGGCATGCGCAGCTCGTTTCGAGCAGGTTCAATGTATGCATGTTGCGTTACAATGTCAATTAGTGTATGCACAATTCGATAAGCGAGTGATATTCGCATACACAGGAGGGAATTTGCGATGGGATTGCATGCATGGCGTCCATATCCGGGGGTCGGATCCTCGCTCATTGAGGGGAGGCGCCCGTGACCATTTCCGGTGTTGCACTGCTCGCAATCTGCACGCTGCTCGGCGGCCTGCTGGGGGACCTGCTTGGCGTCGCCCTCGGCGTAAAGGCCAATGTCGGCGGCGTCGGGATCGCGATGATGTTCCTGATCGCGGGCCGGCTCTGGCTGCTCCGGCATGGCCAGCTCAGTCCCGGGCTCAAGACCGGCGTCGAGTTTTGGGGCAGCTTCTACATCCCGATCGTGGTCGCCATGGCCGCGCAGCAAAACGTGGTCGCTGCGGTCAAAGGCGGACCGGTCGTCGTCGTCGCGGGAATTGGCGCGGTCGCGGTGTGTTTCGCGATGGTAGCCCTGATCGGCCGACTGAGCGGCCGTGTCGAGACCATGGACGAGATCGAAGCGCGAGAGTTGATTGAGGCCAACGTGCCCCACTTCAAGTCCGGGAGGATCGGATGAACATGATGTCTCACGTACTCGCCGCCAATGCGCTGATCACCGCTTTCGCGGCTGTGGGGATCCTGATGTGGATATCGGGAGCGATCTCGAAATACCTCACCTTCGGGCGGATCCACGCCTCCGCAATCGCGATCATGCTCGGTCTTGCGCTGGCCTTTTTCGGGGGGCTTGCCACCGGCGGCGAAAAGGGTGTGGCCGACCTGCCAGCGCTGACCGGGATCGGCTTGATGGGAGGCGCGATGCTGCGGGATTTTGCCATCGTCGCCACGGCCTTCGAGGTCGATGTCGTTCATGCGCGCAAGGCCGGCGCGATCGGAGCGATCGCGCTTGGACTGGGAACGGTCGTTCCCTTCATTCTCGGCGTGTTCGTTGCCGCCGCATTTGGCTATACCGATGCGGTGTCGATGACGACGATTGGTGCCGGCGCGGTGACCTATATCGTGGGGCCTGTCACCGGAGCCGCGATTGGAGCATCGTCACCGGTCATTGCGCTCTCGATTGCGACCGGTGTATTCAAGGCAGTGATCGTCATGATCGGTACCCCCTTCGTGGCGAAGATGATCGGTCTGGACAATCCGCGCAGCGCAATGGTCTTTGGCGGCTTGATGGGAACGGTCAGCGGCGTTTCCGGAGGGCTTGCGGCGACCGACCGGCGCCTGGTGCCTTATGGTGCGTTGACGGCGACATTTCACACCGGATTGGGTTGTCTGGTCGCGCCGTCAATCCTTTATTTCGCGGTGCGCGCGATCGTAGGAGAGTGAATGGCGGGTTTGTTTAAGGTCGCGGCCGAAGCGGAAGATGATGGCGGGCTGCTATCCGATCGCATTCGGAACGCGCTCACCGACGAGATCGCATCCGGTGCGCTCGTCGCAGGCTCCGCGCTTGAAGAGCAGCAGCTCGCCGATCGCTTCGGCGCCTCCCGCACGCCGGTCCGGGAGGCGCTTCGACAGCTTGTTGTCAGTGGCCTCGTCGAGGTGCGCGGACGTCGTGGCCTCGTCGTTGCGCGGATGACGCCGGAACGCATCATGGACATGTTCGAGACCAGCGCCGAGGTCGAGGCGATGTGCGTCAGGCTCGCGACCTATCGCATGACCCCGCTCGAGCGCAGTGACCTGATCGAGCTTCACGACGGCTCGCTGGCGATGGTCGAGGCCAACGACGTCGATGCCTATGACGCGTTCAACCGTCTGTTCCACGAAGGCATCTACAGCGCAACGCACAACGCGTTTATGGCGGAGCAGGCGCAGGAGGTCCGCGCGCGCCTCAGCGCCTTCCGCCGCACGCAATTGCGCCAGGGTGATCGCATCCGCAAGTCCCGCGACGAGCATGATGCCATCATGCAGGCGATCGCTGAGGGGGATGGCGATACGGCTTCGCGCAGAATGCGCGCCCACATGTTAAACGCTGCCGCGGCGCTTCGGCGCTACATCGATGATCGCCTCAGGCCTGTAGACGGCCCCCAACCCGACAAGGTCTGACCATCGCGGCTGTCGATGCAAACCAAGCCGGTAGGCGCGGCAAAACGTCCGCTGCACAATACAATCTTATGCAGTGAATCAGCAGGACCCATCGTGGGCAGCTAGGAGCCGAACCATTGGCCTCCGAGCACGGCAGCAACGCAGGCGTACCGCCGAATATCATGACAATGTCGACATAGTTCAGCCAGAACGGCGTCGGCTTGCGGCAAGATAACCTTGAACAGTCGTCCCTTTCTGAATTCGGCTGTGGGATGTGGGATGTTACGACGCAGCCGTAGTGAAGCCCACCCGTACACTGGAGTTTGCGTGCCGGTCGTTTGATGAAGTCTCGATGTTTCAGAATCACGGGAATTGCAAATGAATGACGTCGTTTTGCTCGTTGATAACGAACCGCGCAGTCTATCAACCCATAAGTTGCGTTCGGCGGTCTTGGGAGAGTTGCATGCTCGTCCATTCACGCCAATCTCTGTTTCCAGCCGCATCCTCCACTTCGCTTTCGATACATCAGAGGGGCGTGCACAGACTGATCGCGTGAACCTTGCAGAGCTCTGCAACAAATATGGTGTGGTGGTGCCATCGCCTGACGAAAGATACCATCGCGTGCAACTCGGCCCGATGGCTCTGCGCTGGGAGCACCATTCCGAGTTCACGACTTATACTTGGGAAATTCCATCAGACGTCGACGTAGAGCCATTCAGCCCAGAAGCCGCGTCGCTGGCAGCTGTAATGGGGCTCGTTCCCCAGCCAGGTCCATTGTTAGTTGCTCTCGATGTGCATCTGCTCCCTGAACAGCAAGATCGGCCAGCACCGCAGCTTCTGTTCGATCGCGCAAGTCTGGCAATGGCGGAGAACTCGGATGGGAGAGCCGTTTATGCTACCGATTTCCAGCCGGATTCCCGCGGATTTGTTCGCATTCTCGTTGTTGACCGAGGACTAGACCGAGAGCGCGCGGGAGCACTCGTCCAGCGAGTCATTGAGGTCGAGACCTATCGCACATTCGCCCTTCTTGGCTTGCCCGAAGCTCATCGGCTCGCGCCCACCGTAGGTCTTATCGAAAAGCGGTTAGCCGAAGTAATGGACGAAATGCGCAGGGCGAACGACATTGCCAGCAACAGGCAGTTGTTGAATGAACTAACGGAGATGGCGGCGGAGGTCGAGGCGGGCGCAGCCGCCAGCGGTTTTCGCTTTGGCGCCAGTCGTGCTTACGAAGAGATAGTTGCGCAGCGGCTGCAGACGATCGGTGAGAGGAAGCTGAGCGGGTTCCCGACTTGGTCATCCTTCCTGGCACGCCGAATGGCACCTGCTATGCGCACTTGCATTACCCTCGATGCGAGGCAAGGCAATCTTTCCGTCAAACTTTCGCGCGCTGCAGACCTCCTGCGAACGCGTGTCGATGTTGAGCTCGAGCAACAGAACCAGGAGCTCCTGCAATCAATGAACGCCCGGACTCGCCTGCAATTGCGTTTGCAGACAACGGTCGAGGGGTTATCCGTCGCGGCCATAACTTATTACGTCGTGGGGCTATTTGCATATGTTGTCAAAGCTGCTCATGACAGTGGACGGGTACCCATTGAGCCGAACTACATGATTGCGGGATTTGTTCCGGTTGCCGCAATCATGATTTGGTCAATCGTTCGGAGAATCCGCCGAAAGCACGTCAGCGACGAGCGATGATAACTCAAGAAGCGCCTCCGACTATGCAGCAGCAGGCCTCATTATACTTCGTGGGCCGTATGTAAGTCGGTGCGTACGACTATGTGTGATTGCTGCGCGTGCGGTTCGACTCGCTGCCGATCGTTTGTGGTCAGTTGCGAGACAATGACGCCGCCACCTCTAAACGTTAGCATCCAGGGCGGAGGGTTCTTCAGAAGCAGCCGCGCTTGAGTGAGGCTGTACGAGCTGGTTATCCGACGTTCAACATGATTCATCGCGGCCGTTTGTCTCATCGCAATCTGTGAAGGCCGCACTCTCCGCCTTCAGCGGCAAGCAGTGTCGGCCAGTCTTATTTAAGCACTCAAAGCCCCCTGGAATGCCCATTGAAGGTTCCGCTCCCTGCTGCTAAGAAGGTTTTCAATTAGCCAAGAAGCATTGCATGGAAACGCAGGGAACAGTCCTCATCATTGCCCGAGGCGGACCGCAATGGTCGGCGGCCGAGGTGGTTTTATCCGAAGAATATGGCTATCGCGTCCTGGTCGTCCGCTCGGCGGAAGAGGCGACGAGCGCGTTGTCGGACGCTCACGTAGATCTCGTTCTGGCAGAACACGGGTCAGGCGGAGAAGGTTTGACATTCCTCGTCGGCTTGCGTGTCAGCCATCCGGACATCGTTCGTGTCCTCGCGCTTGAGGCTAAAACGGAGCTGAGCCAACAAGCGATTTCACCGGCGGCGATCTATCAATTTGTGCGAAAACCGTTGGATGCAAAGCAAATCGGCTTGGTTGTCGAGCGCGGGCTGGAGTCGCGGGAGCTTTCACGCCGGCATCGCATGCTGTCGCGCGAGTTCAAAATTCGAGGCGATACGGTAGGAGTTCATCAACGAAATGGCGCTTCGTTGCATGTCGAGAGCCAGCGTTTCGAAAAATTGGTCTATGTGAGTGAAAAGCTCAGCGAGCTGTGCGATCTTGCGAGGAAGGCGGCGCGAACAGAATTACCTATTCTGATCCAAGGAGAGACCGGCACAGGCAAGGAATTGTTGGCTCGCGCAATTCACTACAATTCGGCCCGTAAGACCAGTCCGTTGATGGTCCAGAATTGCGGCGGCATGTCTGATGAGTTGCTTCATTCGGAGTTGTTTGGCCATAAGCGCGGTGCTTTTACGGGCGCCATCTCCGATCGCCTCGGTTTGTTTCGGGCCGGCGACGGCGGAACGGTTTTCCTGGACGAAATATCGGAAGTGTCGCCATCCTTTCAGGTGAGCCTGCTACGGTTTCTTCAGGAGGGCGAAGTCAAACCACTTGGTTCCGACAAAACGCAGACCTGCAACGTTCGCATCATCGCTGCGTCAAATCGGCCATTGCAGGCGCTCGTTGCCGCGGGAAAATATCGGCAGGACCTCTATTTTCGTCTCAAGGGTTTCGAACTCGAGGTGCCCCCGCTTCGTGAACGCCCTGTCGATATTCCGGCCCTTGCGGAATTTTTCGCAGCCAAACATGCGGATGCGATGGGGCGCAAAATTCTTGGTATTTCCGCTGGGACCCTCGAAAAGCTGGCGGCGTTCGACTTTCCGGGAAACGTTCGCGAGCTCGAAAATGAAATCCGCAGGATGGTCTCCTTGGCCGAAGATGGCGAGTATTTGACGACAAAGTATATGTCGCCGTCTATTTTCGCGGCGCCACCACGTCCGCGATCGAACACAGCGCTAGCATTTGTGCCGCAGGGAACGACATTGAAGGATAAGGTCGAAAGCCTTGAGAAGCAGGTTCTAAACGAAGCGCTGGGCCGCCATCGCTGGAACCAAAGCCGGGCTGCGAACGAACTTGGTCTGTCGCGCGTTGGCCTAGCCAACAAGATCAAGCGATATGGTCTCGACGAAGCTAAGTGAGAGTTTGCGATGCCCGACGACAAGAATGCAATCGGCAGCGATCCCTCAGCGCAGATTGTCCGCTTCCCGCAATCGCGTGTAAACCCGGCGGGAAGCTCCGAACCTTTTAGGGAGCTTGGCACTAGCCAGCTTTCGAAAGCTCTTGGCTTGCCCGAGCGTCAGGCTACCGGCCATTGGTGCAGCCGGTGTCGCGGCATCTGGTATGGATACTTGCTGGAGGTAGCTTGCCCGGCATGTGGCAACCGTCACGGATAGCCGCAAGCCGCTGTGCGCTGCGCCTTCCGGTCTGATCGAGGTTCGCTGGCGTGCAACGCGCGGAGCTCAACAGGCAATTGGCTACGCGGCACCCAAACGCAGCATTTTCGAGAACATCCGGTGCGTTGAAGCGAACCAGGCGCGCGGCAAATTCTGAAGAGGTCAAAGGTGTGCGCAGCGAGCCCTCCGCGTTGCCCGCCTGCAAGATGTTCTTCCTGGAGCGTCATTCCCTCGTGAGCGCCGGCTCGTTGACGCGCATTATCGCGTTACGTCGGTCAGCGAATTTGAAAACTAACTTTGCATAGCCAACTTTCTTTGCAGCCAAGGCGCGTGAAGAAACACCTCGGCGTCTTGGGCGACTTCACATTAAGCCTCTGTCTTTACAAGGTCTTTTCAGGGTCGCCCAATCCGGCACAGGTCTTGCTGTACTATTGTTCAAGCGCCGTATTGGTTGGCGATAGAACATAGTGGAGGAAATTGATGGCTAATCTTCTTTGGCTCCAAGGCGGCGCATGTTCGGGAAATACGATGTCGTTCCTCAATGCGGAGGAGCCGAGCGCCTGCGACTTGGTCACTGATTTTGGCATCAATGTTCTCTGGCACCCCTCGCTCGGTATGGAGCTCGGTGAGAATCTCAAAAAAATGCTGAATGCGCTTGTGTCTGGTACCATGCCACTGGATATTTTCGTGTTCGAAGGCTCTGTGGTCAACGCACCGAACGGCACAGGCGAATGGAATCGGTTTGCGGGCCGTCCGATGAAGGATTGGGTCGCCGATCTTGCGAAGGTGGCGGGCTATACCGTCGCAATCGGCGACTGCGCGACTTGGGGCGGGATTCCTGCAACGGCACCCAACCCGTCGGAGAGCGAAGGGCTACAATTCCTGAAGCGCAAGCACGGCGGATTTCTCGGGCCCGCCTATAAATCCAAGGCCGGGCTGCCCGTCATCAATGTCCCCGGCTGCCCCGCGCATCCGGATTGGATAACCCAAATCGTTGTTGCGGTCGCTACGGGACGCGGCGGCGACCTGACGCTAGACGAATTCCAGCGTCCGAAAACGTTTTTTACGAGTTTCACGCAAACGGGCTGCACCCGCAACATGCACTTCGCCTACAAGGTGTCCGCGACCGAATACGGGCAGCGCAAGGGCTGCCTGTTCTATGACCTTGGATGTCGCGGTCCGATGACACACTCGCCTTGCAATCGTATCCTGTGGAATCGCCAGTCGTCGAAGACGCGAGCCGGCATGCCCTGCATGGGGTGCACGGAGCCGGAATTTCCATTCTTCGATTTGATGCCGGGCACGGTTTTCAAGACGCAAACGATGATGGGTGTTCCAAAGGACATGCCGCTCGGCGTCGACAAGGCCGGGTACATCAAGCTCACGGCAGCAGCCAAGGCGGCGTCTCCCGCCTGGGCCGAGGAAGACATCTTCGTCGTTTGAGCTGCGAGCTCACCCAACAACCGCGCAGACATTTCACCTTGTAAAATCAGGATGCATTCCTATGCCCTCAGCCGTTCAAACACTTGATATTTCTCCCGTCGGGCGCGTCGAAGGCGACCTTGATGTCCGCGTCAACATTCAGGATGGAGTCGTCGTCGACGCCTGGACCCAGGCGGAGTTGTTCCGCGGCTTCGAGGTGATCCTACGTGACAAGGACCCCCAGGCGGGCCTTGTCGTTACGCCTCGGGCCTGTGGAATTTGCGGTGCTTCGCATCTGACGTGCGCGGCCTGGGCGCTCGATACTGCGTGGCAAACGGAAGTGCCCCGC
Organism: Bradyrhizobium sp. WSM1253; assembly: GCF_000244935.1. Classification (NCBI taxonomy): domain Bacteria; kingdom Pseudomonadati; phylum Pseudomonadota; class Alphaproteobacteria; order Hyphomicrobiales; family Nitrobacteraceae; genus Bradyrhizobium; species Bradyrhizobium sp. WSM1253. The sequence continues at coordinate 2,215,005 of NZ_JH600073.1, read as the reverse complement.
AATGCGATTCTGGCACGGAATCTCGGTCAGCTCGTCGAGAGCCTTCAGAGCTTGCCGCGCCACCACTACGGTCTGTTCATGATCGACTACACGCACAAGAACTACTCGAAATCGAAATACTACGAGGAAGCCGTCAAACGGTGGGCTCCGTTTACCGGAAGCAACTACGAAATCGGCGTCACGATCTCTGGCAAGCCAGTGGAAATTTACGCGCTTTTGGGCGGCCAGTGGCCGCACTCGAGCTACATGGTGCCGGGCGGCGTGATGTGCGCACCGACCCTGACCGACGTCACCAGAGCGTGGTCGATCCTGGAGTATTTCCGCCGTGACTGGATGGAGAAAATCTGGCTCGGTTGTTCATTAGAGCGTTACGAAGAGATCAAATCTTATGACGACTTCATGGCCTGGCTCGACGAGAAGCCCGAGCACGCAAATTCCGATCTAGGAATGTTCTGGCGGATGAGCGTTGACTGTGGGATGGACAAGTTCGGGAAGGGCCACGAAAAGTTCGTCTCGTGGGGCTACTTGCCGCACGAAGACAAATATCAGAAGCCGACGATCGATGGGCGTAACGCGGCTTTGATCATGAAGAGCGGTGTTTATGACGGCAACGCCAACAGCTTTAAGCTGATGGATCAGAAGCACACGCGCGAAGATACGATGCGGTCCTGGTACGATGAGCCGGGTGGGGTGCATCCGTTCGATCGCAAGACGGTGCCTACGCAAAAGAACACCATCAATATGGACGGCCAATATTCCTGGTCGACGGCTGTGCGCCACGACGAATCAGGACGCCTGGAAGCTGGCCCGCTGTCTCGTCAGCTCATCGCCGGCGGCACGCATGGGGAAGCCTGGCAGCACTTCGATCCACTGGTACTCGACATGTACAGGAAGTTGGGTGGGGCAAACGTCATGTTGCGGCACTTCGCCCGCATGCATGAAGGGGTTAAGCTTTATCGCCAGGCCGAACGCGCGTTGCGTGAATTTCGGCTCAACGACCCATGGTATATCAAGCCCACCGAACGGGATGGACGCGGCTGGGGAGCTACAGAGGCCATTCGTGGCGCACTCTGCCACTGGATCGAGGTCAAGGACGGCAAGATCAAGAATTACCAGATCATTGCGCCGACGACTTGGAATGTTGGTCCAAGGTCCGCCGACGGCGTTCGGGGCCCGATGGAGCAGGCCTTGATCGGTTCTCCGATCAGGGACCCGCACGACCCGGTCGAGGTCGGTCACGTTTGCCGCTCCTACGATTCGTGCTTGGTTTGCACCGTCCACGCACATGACGCAAAGACGGGCGAGGAATTGGCGCGCTTCCGAACGGCCTGACGTTCGCTCATCGGGCACGCTGTGGGTATCGGAGCGCTGGTGCTTAAATTGCCAGTAGCAACGTCATATACTGAATCTTTAGAGCGAAAGGCGGTCGCGCATGGCGTCTGACAAAGAGGTTGTGCTCAAGGCGATCGCCGACATGCTCGAGAATGGGCTCAAAACGGAAGTCGAGCCCTTTCCCGAAACCGACAAGGAGTTTGGCGACATTTTGCTCCAGCTTCGCCGGCTCGATCCGAAGGATCTTGAAGGCAAGCTTGTGGTCGGAGGCTTTGTAAACCATCCGTACGGCCCGGATAACCAGCGATGCCTGGAGTGCATGTACTATCTGGTGCATCGAAGATGGTGCGACCTGCCTGAACTCGCGGTCCCGGTCGAGCCAGAGTGGTGGTGCCGATTGTGGCGAATCTGATGTCTTGACTGACAGCCGCGAGAGCGAACCTCAGGAGAGATGACGCCGTGTGCGACGGGAAGATCCGGGACGAGATTCGCGCTCTTCTGGCGGGTGGCCTCAAAACGGAGGTCCTGCCGCGGGCAGATTCTCATGAAGAAGTTCAGACGATCGTTTCTCGATTGAAAGCCGCGGGTAATGAGCTGAAAACGAAGCTCGTCCTCGGAGGGTTTACCCTCGAGCCGGTTGAACACGAGGGTCTCGAGCAACTGTGTGAAACGTGCATGTATTACAAGGTTCACCGCCGCTATTGCGAGCTGCCCGAGCTTGATCTGCCGGTTGAGCCGCAATGGTCCTGTCGCCTCTGGCGCATTTAGCTCTCAATGTTGCGGGCCCAGGCCACCGATACCGGATCTATGCGCCGCGTGGTTATCAGCGCATCATGTCACGATGAGGTATTGCCGCCTGGTGCGGGATCGCAGATGGTGACGCATTGCGTAGCGGGCTCCCCATGATCGTGGTCATAGGATGTGGAAATCCAAATCGGCTCGATGACGGTGCTGGTCTTGAAGTCCTGCGCCTGCTGGAGGCGCGCGGTGTTGGAGCGGGCCTACCAAACGTCCGTCTGCTGGCTGCAGGAACTGACGGCATGGCGACCATGTTTGCGGCGCGTGGGTGCCGGACGCTGATTGTTGTGGATGCGTGTCGCTCGGGCTCTCCGCCAGGGGCGGTTTTCGAAGTGCCAGGGAGCGAGCTGGAGCAGCGCTACGAGCCATCGCTTAACCTGCACGATTTCCGTTGGGATCACGCACTTTTCGCAGGCCGGAAGATCTTTCGCGACGACTTTCCCTCGGACGTCGTCGTGCTTTTGATTGAAGCGCAGACAGTCGAATTGGGGATTGGCCTATCTGATGCCGCATCAGCCGCTGTTGCGAAAGTGACCGACCGCATTGCCACGCTGATCGATGCACGCCTTGGCCGAGAGGGATCGTCGTGACCGCTGTCTTTTTTGTCAGAATAGCGCGCGGGGCACTGTATCTGAGCCGCGAAACATACGACCGCTATTTTGCAGGGTTGGAGGCGGTCATCCTGTTACGCCGCGCGGATGACCTCTGGATCATGCCAGTCCGTCACGCCGCCGCCGGGGGCTATCTCCTCAAGCTCCGCAACAGCCGAGGAGACCGAGTGGTGCATGCGCCAGATTTCCTGCGCGAGCACGCGGTCGATGAATACGTCGCCTCGCAGCTGCCGGTCGCGTGGTCGCCGGAAGCTGGTGCGCTCATCGCCGCTGGCGCTTTCCTGCAAACTAAGTTTACATAACGCATAATAGATAGACAGTTCGGATTTCGTGCTGCTAGAGTAGCTCTCGTACCAAGCGTGCAGCCAAAAATGCGCTGGTCGGAGGAAGCAGTGATTACAGGACTTCTCGGCGATGAAGTGCGTGCGGCCCTCGCGGCTGCTGATGACGCCGAGGCGAGCCCCTCCGAGCGGGCCGAGATGCTGATGGAGATTGCGATGGGTCTGCAGCGGCAGCCCAAATCGCCGGATCAGCTTCATGCTGCGGTTGCCCTCTATGACAAGGCGCTGGCGATTTGTCCTGAGGACATGCGGCTTCTGTCGGCTCGAATTCTGGCGCGTAAGGGCACTGCGCTACAGGCCATACCGGAGGAAGGCGCAGCGGCGCTTGAGCAGGCACGCGCGGCGTTCGAACAGGCAATGCCGACGATGACCGAGCTCGGCAGACCTGAGGAGCTTGCCGAAGTCGAGATGAATTTCGGCCTGGTATTGCAGAATCTTGCAGGGGTGAACAAGGCCCGCATCACAGACGCCATTTCCGCTTATCAACGTGCGCTGCGGACTTTCACGCGATCTGAGTTTCCGCAGGAGTTCGTGATCCTGCAGAACAACCTTGCCACGGCATTTCTTTCGATCCCCATGACGGACGAACGCGGAAAAATGCGTGAAGCACTTGCAGTGCAGGCTTTCGAAGAAGGTCTCAAAGTCATCACGCTGATCGACAATCCGGCCGAATATGCGATGCTGCAGAACAATCTCGGCAACGCTCTGCAATATGTGTCTTCGAGCCACACGATCGCGAACAACATACGCGCACTTGAAGCCTACGACGAAGCGCTAAAAGTGCGGACGCGCGAGACGACCCCGCTCGAATACGCCAATACCATTTGCAACAAAGCCAACTGTCTGTGGAATCTCCCAGATAATCCTAGCGATCCAGACAGTGGCAATCGATCCAACCTTCTGCAAGCGCGCGACTACTACGGCGAAGCGCGCGAGATCTTCATGGCGCATGGCGACTTGCAGAAGGGGAAGGTCGTGGCCGAAGCGATCGACCAGATTCAGCGCGAGTTGCTGGCGTCGAATCCGGTCGACGGCCAAGCCGTGCGCTCTCATCCAAGCAATCGTCAATCGAACGAAACCGGAGCTTCCGATCTATGACCCTACCGTCTTCTCCAGAAATGTTGGTTGTTTCGTTTATCCTGGGCGTCGTTGCCTCGATTGGCGGCGGGGTCATCGGAGGCGTATTCGTCGGCGGCAAGGTGTTGGGGAATGAACTGGCTGCGCTACTGGGGGGCTTCTATGGGCCCCTGGCTGGCGTGGCCGGTGTCTTTCTGGGACTCGCCATTCTTACGATTGTCGGCTGAGGAGACGATATCATGTGGGCAATGGCTCAGAATTCAATCGTTCTGTTCTTCCGCGGCAAGTTGTTTGCCGAACCGCGCAAAGCACTCCTCATGATCTTTGTAGGCGTGCTTGTGACTGCATCGTTGCTGGTCATGATCGCAAAGCTGGGTGCCCCGTTGTGGATGGCGGCGCCCGTCGCGGCCTTCGTCGGTGGTGGGTTGCAGCCCTATCTCTTTCGGAACCTCCGCTATCGGTGATGCTGCGGGAATCCGCATGTGAGAACGATATGAACGCCCACGATATGATCTCGACGACGCGCGACGATCTTGCCGGCTTGGTCGGCGACATCGAGCGACTGGAGGCCATATTTGCAACATGGGACGATACCCAGCAGGCGGCCGTCGGTGCCTACAAACTGGCCATCGAGGCGCTGGATGGAGAGGCGTTGCGCCGGTTGATCCGGGCGCTCAAGACTGATCCGGCCGCGCTTGCGGCGATGAAGAATGCGGTCGCCGATGAGGTCGTCTACGCGGTCTTGCGCCGGCATCAGATCGTCAAACCCAGTCTCAACGAACGAGTCGAAGCGGCGCTTGAGGCGGTCCGCCCCATGTTGGGCTCGCATGGCGGCAACGTGGAGCTCGTCAAGGTGAACCCGCCCAAGGTGGAGGTGCGTTTCATCGGGGCGTGCGACGGCTGTCCGGCATCCGCATTGACGTTCCACGCCGGCGTGAAAAAGGCCGTTCAGGAGGCATGTCCAGAGATTACGGAGATTGTACAGGTGAAGGGGCTGGGCAGTTCTGCCGATAACGGCGTTCGCTTCGTCAGCCCGTTCGCGCTTGACGCAAAAGGGGACTGGCTTTCGGCTGGACTATTGGCCGACATTCCCGAAGGTGCGGTTCGCGCGACCACCATTGGAGGAGAGAAGGTATTGTTGTCGCGAGCCGGCGCAAGCGTCACTTGCTTCCAGAATGCTTGTGCCCATCTCGGTTTTCCGATTCACGACGGCGAGGTGGAAAGCGGCATTATCACCTGTCCGCATCATGGCTTTCAGTATGACCTTTCAAGCGGCGAATGCCTCACCGCGCCGGAGGTGGCGCTCCAATCCCATGCTGTTCGCGTTATCGGTGCTCGGGTTGAGGTTAGGATTTCGGTGTAGCCATGCAGGTTTCCTTTGCCCCTCGCCGATTGGATAGGGCTCTTGCGCGGGCCGGAGACAATCACGTCGCGCGGCCGCTCTTGGCTCATGACGGCGCGCGCACTGTCCTTGGGGGCGAGGCGCTGCCGAATGGTCTGGCGCAATCAATCGTGCCAGGCCCGACAACCCTGTTCGGCCCGCGTGGGGCATGCCTTGCCAGCGCTCACGGACCGCTGTTTGTCTGTGACACAGGCCATCATCGGCTCATGATCTGGCGATCTTTGCCAATGGCCGATCAGACACCAGCGGATCTGATAATTGGTCAACCAGACTTTTCGCGAGAAGGACGCAACGCCAAGAGCGACGTGGGGCCGACGACGCTCAACATGCCGACTGGAATCGCAGCGTCCAATGGCGTCCTTGCTGTAGCCGATGCATGGAATCATCGCATTCTGATCTGGCATACCTATCCTGAAACATCCAACCAGCCTGCCGATGTAGTGCTTGGGCAGACAGATTTTTCCAGCGGTCTCGCCAATCGCGGCGCGAACGCGCCCCGACCGGACACATTGAATTGGTGCTACGGCGTGGCCATCGTGGACGGGAAACTGATTGTCTGCGACACCGGGAATCGTCGTGTCCTGGTCTGGGATCGTATTCCGAACTCGAACGGCACACCAGCCGATCTGGTCTTGGGGCAGCTCGACTTTGTGACCCGCGATGACAATGCTGGGCAGGCCGGCGGCGCGGTCGGCATGCGCTGGCCCCACGGCATCGTGGCCTGCAGCGGCATGCTATTCGTGTCTGACGCTGGCAATAATCGTGTCATGGCGTGGCGAACGTTTCCGCGTTCCATCGGACAAGCCTGCGATTTCGTGCTCGGCCAGTGCGATTTCACGCACCTCGATCACAACCGCGCCTCCTATCATCCGACATCTGGCGCGATGAACATGCCGTACGGGCTGACCGTGCAAGGCGGAATGCTGATCGTGACCGATACCGCAAATTCGCGATTGCTTGGATTCGAACTGGACGGCCTATCAATGGATTCTCCTGCCATAGCGCTGGCTGGGCAGCCCATGTTCTCGGCCAAAGGAGACAATCGGTGGCGTTCTGCCACGCGCGACAGCCTTTGCTGGCCCTACGCTGCTTCAGCGTGCGATGATCTGCTGGTCGTGGCAGACGCCGGCAATAACCGCGTACTCCTTTGGGAGGCGGTTTCGTGACCGATTGTAGCAGCATCGCGCAACCAGACGCTAATGTCGGAGCGGAGATTCGCGTGCGCGGCCGCGTGCAAGGGGTTGGCTTTCGGCCGGCGATCTGGCGTTTCGCGCGTGAGCTTGGTTTGTCAGGCGACGTTCGAAATGACGCGGACGGCGTGCTGATCCGCCTTTACGGCAGCGAGCGCACCATAGCTGCGCTCATCGCCCGCATCCACACTGACTCGCCACCACTGGCCCGTATCGATGCAGTCGAGACAGGGCCGGGTCGTGGCGGTCTGCCAGGGCAGTTCGTCATTGCAGGGAGCCTTACCGGCGGCGCAAATACCCAAGTTGCACCCGACGCTGCAATTTGCGCGGAATGTGCCGAGGAGATCACCAGCCCGTTCGGCCGCCGCTATCGCTATCCCTTCACAAACTGCACCAATTGCGGACCACGGCTTAGCATCGTCAACGCTATCCCCTATGACCGCGCCACTACCACAATGGCGCCATTTGTGATGTGCGCAGCTTGCCGGGCCGAGTACGAAGATCCTGCCGATCGCCGCTTCCATGCTGAAGCAATCGCCTGTCATGCCTGCGGGCCGAGGGCGAAGTTGGTTCGTTTCGACGGCCACGCGTTCACCTTCGACCAGTTCTCGATGATGGATGATGTTGATGCCGCGTGTGGCTTGATAAAGAACGGCGAGATCGTCGCGATCAAGGGTCTCGGAGGCTATCAATTGGCCTGCGACGCCACCAAGACCGACGTCGTAGCAAGGCTACGCCGAACGAAGCATCGTGATGCCAAGCCGTTCGCACTGATGGCGCGCGATCTCGATGTGATTCGTCGCTATTGCAGCGTGAGCGCCGAGGAAGAAGCACTGTTGACGGCTCCCTCGGCGCCGATCGTCCTGCTCGAGGCCAATGGCCCGGAAAGATTACCGGACACAATTGCGCCGGGCCTTGCCACGCTGGGCTTCATGCTGCCGACGACCCCGATGCATCTTCTCATGTTGCGAAGGATGGCGCGGCCGGTGGTGATGACCAGCGGAAACCTCTCGGACGAGCCGCAGGTCGTACTAGACGCGGAAGCGGGCGAACGGCTTGGCGGGATCGCCTCTTATGCGCTGATCCACGATCGTGAAATCGCGAACCGAATTGACGATTCTGTCGTGCGCGTTGTTGGCGGCCGCGTGAGGCTACTGCGCCGAGCCCGCGGCTACGCACCGGAGTGGATGGTCCTGCCCAGGGGATTCGAGGCAGCGCCAGATGTGCTGGCGATGGGCGGCGAGTTGAAGTCGACCTTCTGCCTCCTCAATAATGGTGCCGCTATCCTGTCGCAGCATCAGGGCGATCTCGAGGATGCGAGATGTTTCGATGACTACCGGAAGAATCTCGCGCTTTATGCTCGCTTGTTCGATCACGCACCGGCCGCTCTGGCCGTCGACTTGCATCCCGAATATCTGTCCTCGAAATTCGCCCATGAGCGTGCCGTCGCCGATGAGTTGCCGCTAATCGAAGTTCAGCACCACCACGCCCATGTCGCCTCCTGCCTTGCCGAGAACAATTATCCGCTGGATGCCCCCGCGGTGCTCGGTATCGTGCTCGACGGCCTGGGTTGGGGCGGCGACGGTACGTTGTGGGGCGGTGAATTCTTGCTCGCCGATTACCGGGGCTATCGACGGCTTGGCACATTCAAGCCGGTCCCGATGATCGGCGGAGCTCATGCAGTCCGCGAGCCGTGGCGTAACCTGTATGCGCATCTGATGGCCGAGATGAAGTGGCCGGAATTTTCAATGAATTTCGACCAGCTCGCACTTCATGGTTATTTGTCAGGCAAGCCGCGCAGCACCCTCGATGCCATGATCAAGAAGGGCATCAACGCGCTGCCGGCGTCGTCATGTGGCCGGTTGTTCGACGCCGTTGCCGCGGCGCTGGATGTCTGCCGCGAGCGGCAGGCTTACGAGGGCGAGGCCGCGGCGCGACTGGAAGCCCTTGTCGATCCTGATACGATGCTGAATGAGGGGGATGAGCTCGGCTACCCCCTGACAATTCCGAACCTGCCCGGGTCAGGACTGCCTTACATCGAGCCGCGAGCAATGTGGGCCGCGGTGCTCGGTGATCTCATCTTGAACACGCCAGCGCCAGTCATGGCCGCACGCTTCCACAAGGGCTTGGCGATATCGATAGTCGCCATGACGAGAAAGCTCGCCGGCGGCGAGGACGATGCGACGCAACCGCGTTTCTCGACAGTCGCCTTGTCGGGCGGCTGCTTTCAAAACAGGGTTCTATTCGAGGAAGTCAGCCGCCGCCTTGGACAGGCGAAGTTTTCGGTGCTCTCGCATGCCCAGGTTCCCGCCAATGACGGTGGGCTTGCACTGGGGCAAGCGGCCATCGCTGCCGCGCATCTGATCGATAAACAAAGGCCGTCAACAGAAGGAAGCAGGTCATGTGTCTCGGCATTCCCGGACGCATCGTGAAGATCGACGATGTGACCAAGCGCCTCGCAACAGTCGATGTTGGTGGCGTCAAGCGACAAATCAACATCGCCTGCATCGTGAACGACGACCATCCGGTCGAGTCGTGCGTAGGCGACTGGGTGCTGGTTCACGTCGGTTTCGCGATGAGCCGGATCAACGAGGAAGAAGCGGCCCAGACCTTGAAAATACTGATCGAACTCGGCGAAGCCCAGGCCGAGATCGAGGCAATGAAGCTGTCGGCGGCCCAGTAAGGAGGGTCTCACCATGTCCAACGAGAGCGATCTCACGGCACTCTACCCATTTTTGCATGGACAACCGCAGTCACCGGAGCGGTTGGATGCAGCACTCCTGCATTCCGTCAATGAGAAAGCTCGCGACTCTCGCGAGACCAACTCCCGTTTCTTCGACGAGCAGGGGCCGGTTCTGGTTGCCGCCGCCAAGGCTCTGGCCCACGTCTACCGGCGGGGCGGCCGGCTGTTCTCGATGGGCAATGGCGGGTCAAGCTGCGATGCTTCTCATGTGGCCGTGGAATTTGTTCATCCCATCACTGCAGGCCGGCCGGCGCTCGCCGCGACCAATCTCGTTGCGGACCTCGCAATGATCTCCGCCGTTGGCAACGATCTCGGATTCGAGCACGTCTTTGTCCGTCAGCTGCTGGCGCAGGGAAAAGCCGGCGACGCGCTGGTTGGCATCTCCACCAGTGGCAATTCTACCAATTTGATGGCTGCGTTCGCCAAGGCCAGGGAAATCGGCATTCTCACGATCGGCCTTGCCGGCGGCGAAGGCGGCAAGATGAAATCATCAGGCCTGGTCGACTTCTGCCTAGTAGTGCCAACGACATCCATCCACCGGGTCCAGGAATGTCACGTGGCGGCCTATCACATCTTGTGGGATCTGGTGCACACGCTGCTCGCGGACGATCGCGGATCAGCCACCACGAAGGGGGCCGCAGCATGAAATATGTCGATGAATTTCGCGATTCTGAAAAGGCTGGCTTCCTGGTCCGGGAAGTCGAAGCGCTGGTCTCAACCATGACGCTGCCGCCCGGCAGGCCGATTTATATCATGGAGGTCTGTGGCGGTCACACGCATTCAATCTTCCGCTACGGCCTCGAGGGCATGTTGCCCAAGGAGATCGAACTGATCCATGGACCGGGCTGCCCGGTTTGCGTGTTGCCTATGGGACGCGTGGATGATTGCGTGTCGATTGCAGAGAACCCTGGCGTCATCTTTGCGACTTTCGGCGACGCCATGCGGGTTCCGGGTTCGAAGAAGAGCCTGCTACAAGCGAAAGCCGATGGCGCCGACGTTCGGATGGTCTATTCGCCGATGGATGCGCTGGCGCTCGCCCGCAAGAACAGGGATCGCGAGGTCGTTTTCTTCGGGCTCGGGTTCGAGACCACGATGCCATCGACGGCGTTGACCGTCCTGCAGGCGGAAGCCGAGGAAATTACCAACTTCTCGGTCTTCTGCAATCACATCACCATTGTTCCCACAATCAAGGCGATCCTGGACAGCCCGGGCCTCCAGCTCGATGGCTTCCTTGGACCCGGTCACGTCTCCATGGTGATCGGCACAGCTCCCTACGAATTCATCGCCAGGTTCTACCGAAAGCCGATGGTGGTAGCCGGTTTTGAGCCGCTCGATATCCTTCAGTCCATCTGGATGGTGTTGAAGCAGATCAAGGATGGCCGCAGCGACGTCGAAAATCAATATGCCCGCATCGTTCCGGATGGCGGAAACGCAGCGGCGCTGCAAGCAGTCTCACGCGTCTACGAACTGCGTGAGTTCTTCGAATGGCGCGGGCTTGGCTCGATCGACCACTCCGGTGTCAAGCTACGCGAAAAGTATGCTGGCTACGACGCTGAGCAAAAGTTCGCCATCCCCAACTTAAAGATCGCCGACCCGAAATCGTGCCAGTGCGGCGAGGTGCTCAAGGGCGTTATCAAGCCGTGGCAATGCAAGGTATTCGGCTCGGCGTGTACGCCCGAGATGCCGCTCGGGTCTTTGATGGTCTCGTCCGAGGGCGCTTGTGCAGCTTATTACCAATATGGCGGCCAGAAGAGCTACAAGGAGGCAGTATGAACGTCGCGCCGTTCGTTCATGCTCGCAAGCTCGGCAAAGTCAGTGTCGATAAGGTCACGCTTGCCCACGGTGGTGGAGGCAAGGCAATGAAGGATCTGGTCGACGACGTGTTCGTCGCGGCTTTCGACAATCGTTCGCTCGCGCCCCTGGAGGACCAAGCTCGGTTCAGCCTGGCCGAACTGGCTGGCTATGGAGACCGGCTCGCTTTCACGACGGACTCCTTCGTGGTTGATCCGTTATTCTTCCCCGGCGGCGACATTGGCGAACTTGCGGTTTGCGGCACGATCAACGACCTCGCGGTTGGCGGAGCGAAGCCGCTATACTTATCGTGTGCAGTGATCATCGAGGAGGGAACGAGCATCGAGCTCCTGCGCCAAATCGCGCGCTCGATGGCAATGACCGCCCATGCAGCCGGCGTTGTCATCTGCACCGGCGACACCAAGGTGGTGCAACGTGGCGCCTGCGACAAACTGTTCATCACGACGACGGGGATCGGCGTGATCCGCGGAGGCCTTGCGCTCGAAGTCGGCAACGCCAGGCCAGGCGACGTGGTGATGGTCAACGGTCTGCTCGGTGACCACGGCGCAGCGATTTTGTGCGCGCGCGGGGACATGGCACTTGATACGACGATCGAAAGCGATTGCGCCTGCCTTCATGATCTGATCGGGGCACTTTTAGAGGCAGCGCCCGAAGTTAGATTCATGCGCGATGCGACACGCGGTGGATTGGCGACCGTACTCAACGAGATCGCCGAAGCCTCTCAGGTTGCGATTGAAATCGACGAGCGCGCCACTCCTATTCGCGAGGAGGTGAAGGCCTTTTGCGAAATACTTGGCCTTGATCCGCTTTATCTCGCAAATGAGGGGAAGATTGTGGTGATCACGCCTCCCGAACAGGCCGACGCAGCACTCTCAGCCATGCGGGCTCATCCACTGGGCGCGGGGGCCGCAGTCGTCGGCAGGGTCAATCGGGGAGAGCCAGGGCGTGTCACCATGCGCACCGTGTTTGGCGGACGACGAATCGTCGACATGCTGGTGGGCGAGCAATTGCCGCGGATTTGCTGAGGTTGCTCATGCACGAGCTAGGCATTACTCGCAACATTATCGCGATCGTTGGCGGCGCCGCCAAGGGCCGCCGCGTCCGCCGCGTCAATCTTGATGTTGGCGAATTGTCCGGCGTGATGCCGGACGCGATCGCCTTCTGCTTCGAGACCGTTGCCCGGGGGACGATGCTGGAAGGCGCAACGCTGGAGATCAGGAAGATCGAGGGACGCGCCCGCTGCGATTCTTGTGGACTGGAGTTCGTCACCCGGACTCTGTTCACCGCGTGTAGCTGCGGTTCGCGCCGGCTGACGCGATTGCAGGGCGAAGAATTGAACATCAAGAGCATGGAACTGGAAGAGGAGGTCGCTTGATGTGTGGTCATTGCGGATGCGGAGACAAGCGAGGCGCCACAGTCCTAAATCTTCAGACCGGAAAGGAAATCAATATGAGCGGCCATTCCCACCACGACGATCAAAGCCATGATCACGCGCATCACCTCAAACATGATCATTTGCTTGGCGATGGTCTCATGCATAGTCACGATCACCACCACCCCCATGACGGTCCCCACGACCATCATCATGGCCACGACCATGTTCACGCCGACGGCACACGCCACAGCCATAGTCATGCAGCCCACGATGATCACAGCGTGGAGCATCGACACGATCACGCTGCGGGCAGCTTGATCGAGCTCGAGACACGGATCCTCGCCAGGAACGATGCGCTGGCAGCCAATAACCGGGCATGGTTTGCGGGTCGCGAAATTCTCGCGCTCAATCTGGTCAGCTCGCCGGGTTCGGGTAAGACGACGCTGCTGGAGCACACCATTCGCGACCTGTCTGCCGAGCTAAAGATCTACGTGGTCGAGGGCGATCAGGCGACCGCCAACGACGGCGAGCGGATTCGGGCCGCAGGCGCGCCGGCTGTGCAAGTCAACACCGGCGCGGGGTGCCATCTCGAGGCCGACATGGTTGCCCGCGGGTTGGGCGAGCTGCAACCCGTAGCGGGATCAGTCGTGATGATCGAGAATGTCGGAAATCTGGTGTGTCCTTCGATGTTCGACCTCGGAGAGCGCGCGAAGGTTGTGATCCTCTCGGTGACCGAGGGCGAAGACAAGCCGCTGAAATATCCCCACATGTTCCGTGCTGCAGAGATCATGATTTTGAACAAGATCGATCTGCTGCCGCATGTCGATTTTGACGTCTCGCAGGCGGTGACTAATGCGCGGACTGTTAACCCGGACATCACGGTGTTTCAGCTTTCAGCGCGAACTGGCGAGGGACTTGCCGATTGGTACGGCTGGTTGCGCCGTGAATTGAGCAAAGCTGGCGAGGCGGTGTTCGCCTAGAGCATTGATGGCGCCGATTAGCGCCTCGCTTCAGTGTTCTGCTCTGACGCTTCTCTATCGCAGATGGACATGCGCGATCTGCGCGAACCTTGATTGTTGTGCGAACGGCCGGCTGTTCCCCGATGTGCAACGGGGTATGTCTGCCACAGACCGCGGGGGCGCAGATGTTCGGAATTTTGGGGCTGGGATTCCTGCTCGGCATGCAACATGCGCTGGAAGCGGATCATATCGCTGCAGTCTCCAGCATCGCAGCCCGGCGTACCAATATCGGCGATATCGTCAGGCATGGGCTGACCTGGGGACTCGGACATACGCTGGCCCTGTTCGTCTTCGCTGGTGTCGCCATCCTGCTAGGTCGCGCGATCCCCGAAAGCCTTGCGCAACCACTTGAAACTGCCGTTGGCGTGATGTTGATTGGCCTCGGGATCAATGTTCTCTGGAAGCTATGGCGTGATCGCGTTCACTTTCATCGCCACGGACATTTCGATGGAACAAAGCACACCCACGTTCATAGCCATCGGAATGAAAGAACGATAGATCAGCAAAACTCGCACACCCATGCGCACGGGTTTCGCTGGCGTTCGTTGCTGGTAGGGCTTGTCCATGGAATTGCCGGTTCGGCCGCGTTGCTGGTGCTCGCGGTATCGCAAATCAGCAATCCCGTTTACGGAATGCTGTATGTTGGGTTGTTCGGCGTCGGGTCGATGTTTGGAATGGGCTGCCTTTCGATGATCATCGCCGTGCCGCTTGCGATCTCGGCCCGGTGGCTGACGTGGACCAACCGCGCGATCCAAGGTGTTGTCGGCGCTGTCACGATCGGTCTCGGGGCTCTGACTGTCTATACCACGGCAATCGCCTACAGTTTCGCGACGAGCTAGATGGCATGCGCGTTGGCCGGGTATGATTGGAGCCGTTCGTGCTTGCGAGCTCTGCCGGTCTCGATGCATTGCTGTTCCAGAGGTGCGTCAGAGTGGCCCCGTGAGAGTTGACCGGACGAAGCAATTCCTGCGGGGATCGCTCTGCTGGGGAGCGTTCGCCGCCCTAACTGGGCCCGCGGTGCCGTCGGCTGCGCAAGAGCTTGCGGCGGCTCAGCCAATGCAGCTTCCTTCGGTCACGGTGACGTCGCCGGATGTCACGCCGCGTAGGCGGGCCGCCAGGCCAAAAGCGGCGCAAGATAGGCCGTCGCGAAGTAGCAATGTGGTGCACTCTGATCAGCCGGAAATAGCGACTGCAGGCACCGGCGGGGTCATGCCGGGTGCGTCGCGCAACGCAGTAGGGCCCATTCAGCCTACCGCCGCGAGCGCCTTGCTTGTGAGCAGCGAGCAGGTGAATGCCATTCCGTTCGCGCGGCCAGGCGAGGCGCTGGAGGTCGTTCCTGGACTGATCGTCACGCAGCATTCCGGCGAAGGCAAAGCCAACCAATATTTTCTGCGGGGCTTCAATCTGGATCACGGTACGGACCTCGCGATCAGTCTCGACGGCATGCCTGTCAACATGCCAACGCACGGACACGGGCAGGGCTACGCCGACATCAATTTCCTGATCCCCGAGCTGATCCAGTCGGTTGGTATCCGCAAAGGTCCATACTTCGCCGACGTCGGCGATTTCGCTTCCGCCGGCGCGGTCAGCATCGACTACATGAACAAACTGCCGAAAAGCATCGCGGAGATGACCATTGGCAGTTTTGGGTATCGCCGTGCGCTGGTGGCGGGTTCCACCACGGTGAGCGACGGTACACTGCTCGTCGCGGTCGAGAGTAGCAAATACGACGGTCCCTGGGACGTGCCGGACAATGTGCGGAAAATCAACAGCGTCTTGCGTTATAGTCAGGGTACCGTAACCGACGGATTCACGTTCACTGGAATGGCCTACTCCAACGGCTGGAATTCGACTGATCAGATCGCGCAGCGTGCCGTTGAGCTGGGTGTCATCGGCCGCTTCGGCTCGCTCGATCCGACCGACGGCGGCACCTCCAGCCGCTTCAGTCTCTCCGGCAGTTGGGCTGGTTCAAGCGAGTACGGTCAAAGCAATATCAGCGCCTATGTCGTCCGTTCTGAGCTACAGCTCTTCAACAATTTCACCTATGTCCTCGATGATCCGCTGAACGGCGACCAATTCAGTCAGCTCGATCGTCGCACACTCGGCGGCTTTGATGCGCGGCATGCGTTCGACTGGCGCTTTGGTGGGTTTGAAACACATACCCGTTTTGGCGTGGAGGGCCGCCACGATCATATCCAGATCGGCCTATTCGCGACCGAGCAGCGCGCGTGGCTTTCGACCGTACGCGCGGACCGTGTGGAGGAAGGAAATGTCGGCCTCTGGATGGATAGCACCACACGCTTGGCCGAGTGGTTGCGGACCACTGTTGGAATTCGCGAGGACATCTTTGCCGGACGCGTTCTCAGCGATACGCCGCAGAACTCTGGTAACGCCCAGGCGTCGATGATGAGTCCGAAAGCTGGCATCGTGTTTGGACCCTGGTTCAAGACCGAATTCTACGGCAATGCCGGCTACGGACTGCACAGCAATGATATCCGCGGCGCGACCATCAGCGTTGATCCCCGCGATAAGGTAACCCCGCTCGATCGTGTTCCGCTCCTGGTGCGCTCGCGTGGCGCCGAGCTGGGCATCCGCACCAGGGCGATCGATGGCCTTACCAGCTCGGTCGCAGTCTTCGTGCTCGACTTTGACTCTGAGCTCCTGTTCGTTGGCGATGCCGGAACGACCGAACCGAGCCGGCCGAGCCGACGTGTCGGAGTGGAGTGGACCAATAGTTACAAGCCCGCGCCCTGGCTGACCTTCGACCTTGATCTTGCCTATACCCGCGCGCGCTTCAGCGATCTCGATCCCACGGGCGGCCGCATTCCTGGTGCCCCGGCCTGGATCGCCAGCGGCAGCATCATCGTCGGCCGTGAAATAGGCTGGTTCGGCGCGCTGAAGGCGCGCTATTTCGGTCCTCGTCCATTGATTGAGGACGATAGCGTTCGTTCGGCTTCCTCGCTGATCTTCAATGCGCGCGCAGGCTACCGATTTGACAATGGCGCGCGATTGCAGCTGGACGTGCTCAACCTGTTCGACGCCCAGAGCAACCAGATCGAATATTACTATCTATCGCGTCTACCGGGTGAGCCGATCGGCGGCATCGCCGACCGTCATGTGCATCCGGCCGAACCGCGGGCCTGGCGCGTAACGCTGGCGTCGGCGTTCTAACCGACATCAAAGCTTCAATTCGTTAGCTGAAGTACTGCTTCGGAGCTCCTGTCTGAGAGCCGTGCTACATTCAATCGAGCGAACGTCAGCATCTCTGATTGCGAAGCTTGGATCTGACCTGTGCATGTCAGCGGCCCGCGCGAACTGGCGAGGCGGGCATCGCCTATGATACGACGACCTTATACAAGCCTCGGCTTGAGGGTGCTGTCGCGCTCCCTAATCTGGAATCCAACGTCTATCCTGTTTGATGGAGAAGGCTCTCCATTGATTCGTTGCAATAGAACGTTCGCAATCTTTCGCCCCATGCCGATGCGATCGACCTGCACGGTGGTTAGAGTGGGGATAACGGATGATGCGATCGGCAGATCGTCGAATCCTGCAATCGCCAATTGCTTGGGTACTGCGATGCCGCGCCGCTGACATTCGAGAAGACCTCCGACCGCCATCACATCGGTCGCAAAAAACAGTGCATCGATCGCATCGGAGGATTCCAGCGCCCAGGCGACGGCATCCGCTCCGCCTGAAAAGCTGTTCTCACATTCGATCACCAGCGCAGGCTGAGTATTCTCTCGGTCGTTGCACGCAGCACGATAACCTGTCAATCGATCTCCGATGCGATCATTTAGATCACGCTTGACGGTCACGTGCGCGATACGCTGATGGCCGCGCGATGCAAGCATCAGGGTCAGCTCCCTGGCGGCTGCAAAGTTCGAATAACCAACGACTGTGTCGATCGGATCGTCGGTCAGATTGCTCCCTTCGATGACCGGTATGCTGCTCGCGCTCAGCAACTTACGGGTTTTCTGGGAATGCCATGTGCCGGTCACGTAGAAAGCGTCGGGACGCCGCGCGAGGAACGTCGCGACGATCTTTTCCTCCATCTCCTGCGAGTAGCCCGATGAGCCAATCATGACGGTCACTCCGTGCTCATGGAGAACTTCCGTCATTCCCTGAATGACCTCGGAGTGTTGGGAATATCCAATCACCGGAATGATCGCCGCGATGACGCCAGTGCGGTTGGCGGCGAGGCCGCGGGCCACGAGATTGGGCACGTACCCGAGTTTGCTGATCGTCGCCAAGACCCGGTCGCGCGTTTCCGGGGCGACGTTTTGGGAGCCGTTGAGGACCCGGGATACGGTTCCGGCCCCGACCTTGGCGTGGCGGGCAACATCGGCGATGCGAATGGCGCCTTTGACGATCTCCTGGCTCAAACTTGACACCTTCGCTCAATCCCAGCGGAAACCGGCTTCCACCGAATCCGCATGGTAGGCCATGGAAGCGCTTCCAAAAAGGCTTGACTCCGAGAAACAAGCCAAATAGTCATTATGGAAGCGCTTCCATAGTCGAGAATAGCGCAGGAAAGGCGCCAGCTGGCGGCTTAAGGGAAGAAATGAAATCATGACGGTCACTGCCACGCGTAGGAATCTTGAGGGGCAAACCGCCATTGTCACTGGCGGTGCCCGCGGCCTTGGTCTGGCCATTGCGCAGCGACTATCGGCCGAGGGCTGCCGGATCATCCTTTGGGACTTGGATATCCCAGCCTTCGATGGATCGACAGCCGGCTTCACGCCGGTGCTCCAGCAAACGGTCAATGTCGCGGATCTGGCCGCGGTTCAGCTTGCTTTTCAGGATGCGCTGGCTGCTGCGGGCTCAGTTGAGATTTTGGTCAACAATGCAGGGATCAACGGCCCGATTGCTGCCGCCTGGGAGTACCCGATTGAGAGTTGGGATCGCGTCCTCGCAATCGATCTGACGGGCGTGTTCTATTGTTGCCGTACGGTGATTCCTCACATGCGTGAACGGGCTTACGGCCGCATCGTCAACGTCGCTTCGATTGCGGGCAAGGAAGGTAATCCCGGCGGCAGCGCCTACGCAGCTGCGAAAGGCGGCGTGATTGCCTATACGAAATCGATTTCGAAGGAGCTCGCGAAATCTGGCGTGCTGGTGAATTGCGTCGCGCCGACTATGGCGGAGACCGAGTTGCTTCGCGAGATGACCCCCGAATTTATCTCCACGATCAAGGCAAAGATTCCGATGGGGCGCTTCATAACGGCTCCCGAAGTGGCCGCGATGGTCGCGTTTGCCGTAGGCCCTGATTGCAGCTTCACCACCGGCTTTACATTCGACCTGACCGGCGGTCGCGCGACCTATTAGTCATGACTGTGGATTGCTGAGCCGCGGCTTCAGTCGGCGCGGAGCAGGCAGATCGAACTTCGCGACCCTGCAATGTGATGTTTCTCGTGAGGCCGAACACATGATGCTTTCCACCTCCACGATAGCACAGCGATCGGGTGCGAGCCGAGCCCGAAACGTCTTCGCCCCGACACCGTCGCGCGTCCTCGTGCAGAGAGGTTGGCTGACGCTGTTCTGCGTGGTTCTGGCCGTTTTCGCGCTGATGCCGCTCGTCGCCCTCGTGCTCCGTGGCTTCTTAGAGACGCAGGATGGACGCACAGTTCTCTCCTTCGAAGCGCTGCACGCCGTTCTGAAAGAGTCAGGCTACTGGATGGCGACGTGGAACACCGTCGTGATCTCTCTTGGTGCAATGATGCTCGCAACGGCGATTGGTGTCGTTCTGGCGTGGTGTCTGGTGCGAACCAATGTTCCGTTTGCGCGCACGCTCGAGCAACTGGCGACGTTGCCGATCTTCATTCCACCGTTCATTGGTGCTTTTGCCTGGGTCTTGATCGGCGCGCCGCGGGTGGGGCTGTTCAATCTGCCCGCGCGCGGTCTCGGGCTCGGTGACCCAATGGATATATACACCTACACGGGCATCATCTGGACCACAGGCATCTACATCGCCCCCTATGTCATGATGATAGTGGCGGCGGCGCTAAGAAACATGGATCCGAGCCTGGAAGAGGCTGCACAGGTGTGCGGGCTCAGTCGCGTACGCACTATGCTGAGCGTCACGCTCCCCGTGGTTGCCCCGTCGATCCTTTCTGGAGCCGTTCTCGCCTTCGTCATCAGCATCGGGTTGTTTGGCACGCCGGTGCTCCTCGGCATGACGAAAGAGATCTATCTAATCACGTCGCGGATTTACCTGGAATTACAGCATTTTCCACCGAGCTTCGGGATCGTTGCGGTGCTTGCAATTTACCTGATGTTCATGTCGACGGTCGCGAACATATTGCAAAGCATTGCACTGCGTGGGCGTTCCTTCATCACCGTAACTGGCAAGGGGTTTCGGCCCAAAATAATTGAGCTCGCTGGCGGTCGCTATGTTGTGGCTGCGATCATTTGGTTCTACCTCACGCTTACCGTCATTGGACCGATCGTTATCATCACCGCGGCAGCATTTTCGACTTTTACGTGGTCAGGCCGGTTCACATCGGCCAACGTTGCGTATTTATGGCAGTCAGAAGATGTACGGGCGACAGTCGTCAACAGCCTGTTGATCACGGTCATCGCTGCGACGGCGGCAACGATGCTGGGGCTCGCCGTTGCCTGGATCACGACGCGGACCCGCATGTGGGGGCGTCGGCTCGTTGAACACGTGGTGCTACTACCGATGTCCGTTCCAAGCCTTGCGTTCGCGCTTGGAGTCAGCTTCTTTTGGCTTTGGATGCCGTTGAGCATCTACGGGACGATGTGGATCATCATCGTAGGCCTCATCGGTCGCTATGTGAGCTATTCCGTTCGCACCATCACCAGCAGTCTCATTCAAATCCATCCCGAACTTGAGGAGAGCGCCCGCATCTCCGGATTCGGTTGGGGCAATACGATGTTCCGCGTGACATTGCCTCTGGTGATGCCGGCCATCATTTCGAGTTGGGTCATGGTCTACAGCATTTTCATCTCTGAGCTGTCGATGGTGCTTCCTCTTTATACGGCGGAAACGCGGACGTTATCCATCCTCAGCTTCGATACCTGGGCCGTCGGTGAATTCTCCATGGTTGCGGCGCTTTCAGTGCTGCAGCTCGTCATGGGCGTGGGCGTCATGTGGACCGTGACACTCATAACAAAGCAGCGGCAGGTCGCGGCGGTTTGACCGTGACGCTCCACGAGAGAGGTACGACATGAGCGTTCGAGTGGAAGGGCTGACGAAGACATTCGGTCCATTACGCGCGATCGATGATCTGAGCGTAGGATTTCAAACCGGAAAGATCTCGGTGTTGCTGGGAGCCAGCGGCTGCGGCAAGACGACGACACTCCGCTGCATCGCCGGGCTGGAGCGACCCAACGGCGGTTCAATCATCATCGACGACGATACTGTTTTCAATTCGGACCGCGGCGTTGATATCCAGCCGGAGAAGCGACGTCTTGGCATGGTGTTTCAGTCATATGCGGTCTGGCCGCACCTGACAGTCGCCGGCAACGTCGCGATGCCACTGCGAGCGCAAAAACTGGGCAAAGCCGAGATTGAACGGCGTGTGCAAGAGACGCTCAGGATTGTCGGGTTGAGCGATCAGGCCGAAAAGAGCGCTATGAAATTATCAGGCGGCCAGCAGCAACGGGTCTCGATTGCCCGGTGCCTCGTCGGCAATCCTAGGCTTATCCTGATGGATGAGCCGTTGAGCAATCTCGATGCGCGGCTTCGTGTCGAGATGCGTCATGAGATTCGACAGCTACAGCAACGGATCGGCGCCACGATCCTGTTCGTCACGCACGATCAGGAAGAGGCGATGTCACTGGGTGACGAGATCTTCCTGTTCAGCAAAGGCAAGGTGGTCCAGAAGGGACCGCCGGAGGAGCTATATTTCCGACCAACGGCTCGCTACGTCGCTGAATTCCTGGGCAAGGCGAATCTGTTTCGGGTAGCAGTACGCCCGAATAGCGAGGGGGCTAGTGTAGCCGCATTGCCCTCCGGTGAAATCATTTCACGAGGTCAGATGGCGAATGCGTCCTCGCAACGCGATGCCTTGTGCATGGTGCGGCCAGAATCCTGGCGCGTGGCCAAGGGCGCCGGTTCCGGGCTCTCGGCCAACGTTCAAGAAGTCACGTTTGTCGGCGACCGGCGCGAGCTACGCGTCGACACGCCAATAGGACCGCAATTGGTTGTGACTTACGGATACGAACGGTTCGCCATCAACGATCAGCTCTCGCTCTCTATCGCTCCCGAGCATGTCCATCTGTTCGACAGCGAGGTGTAGCTCGACGTGGCTTTGGAGTGTTCCGCGACAGGGCGCCGTCCAAGTATGAAGCGGAGCGGACAAGACAACAATTCATCATATTGAAATTTACAGGGAGAAAACCAAATGGGAATGAAAAGGGCCAGCTTCAAAGTATTTCAAAGTTTGGCAGTCGCAGGTGTCCTCAGCGCATTGGGTGGATTGTCCACTGCTCAGACGGCGTTCGCAGCAGATGCGACGCTTGTCGCGGCAGCGGAAAAGGAAGGCCAGTTGGTCGTCTACGGCGATCCATTCACCGTTCCGTTGTTGCTTAAGGCGTTTGGCGCCAAATACCCGAAGATCAAAGTAACGTCCGCCACCGGTGATGCGTGGCAGATATACAACCGCTTTGTCGCCGAGAACGCGGCTGGAAAGCCGTTGTTGGATGTGATGTATCAGGCCGAGGATACCGTCATCACAGCGAAAACTTCAGGGTACTTGGCGGACTTTACCAGCGATGAAGCCGGAAGTCTAAGCAAGCTGGGTCTTCCACCAGGCGGCGGCTATGTTCGTGGCAATGGAAACCTCATTCTGTTTGCCTACAATCACGAATCCATGGCTAACAAGCAAGTGCCGAAGGATTGGCTGGATTACATCAGCCCGCCGGCCGAATGGGATGGCCTCGGCGCCATGTCGAATCCCGGCTCGTCCTCGGCGACGTTCGCGACTGTCGCAGCTATCTATCAGACATTCGGCCCTGAAAAAGGCGGTGCCATCCTCAAAGGCTTCCGCAGTGCCAAGGGTGAATTGAACCCGTCCATGGGCGTGATGGCCACGAAGCTGCAAACCGGCGAAAGGCCGCTTGACTTCTTCAACATCACGACTGCGATCTCAGGCATCATCGCCAAGGGAGCTCCGGTCACGATGGCAGTTCCGGTGTCCGGCGGCGTCGCTCAGTTCAACGCAATCGGCCTCAGCAAAAACGCACCACATCCAAATGCGGCCCGTCTGCTGGCCGATTTCGCATTGAGTCACGAGATGCAGACGATCTTCGCCGAAGCCGGTGTTTATCCGGTGCGCAATGGCGTTACGCCGCCAAAGGGGCTCCCGATCCTGGCCGAGGTCAAGCTGCTGAACCTCGATCTTGAAAAGGCACTCAAGGACCGTGACACCATCTTGAACTGGTGGGCGGCAAGCACTGGCTTTAGCTATCGCTAAGAGCGGGCAGCAGAGCAACCGGCAACCGAAATCATCGAGCCGATGACGGAATTGAATATGAAGAACGAAGTTACACTCGATCGTGTCTCGGTCGCCAACCTTACTGCCGGTCGCGTTGATCCCGTCGAATTCATTGAAAGCGCCGCAAGCGGTGGCTTTGGCGCTGTAGGGCTATTGTTGATGAGCGCCACCGCGCACCCCCTCCAGCACGAGGTTGTCGGACGGCCGGAGGTCGTCCGCAAAGTCAAATCGGCGTTGAAGTCGCACAACATGCGCGTATTCGACGTCGAAGCGTTTATCCTCTCGCCAGCCAGCGATTTTGAAAAGTTTCGTCCTGCGCTTGAAGTTGGAGCGGAACTGGGTGCCACTCACATTTCATCTATTGGCGCAGAGGTGATTGGCAACGACGCATATCTCGAACCGACACAGCGTATCGACCTGTTCGGACGCCTCTGCGACGAGGCGGCCCGGTTCGGCCTGCATGTCGGGCTCGAGTTCATGCTTTACCGCGACATTGCCACTTGGAAGGACGCGCTTGATTTGGTCGAGGCTGCGGGCCGTTCGAATGCTGGGCTGATCATCGATACCCTGCATCTGTATCGTGCGGGTGGCACGCCGCAAGACGTCGCGGGCATTTCCGCCAATCGTATCGCCTATGCGCAGCTCTCCGATGCGGTTCAAATCTCTCCCGAGCTGAACGATCTGCCGACCGAAGCCCGCGGTTCGCGGCTGCATCTTGGAGAAGGGAGCATGCCGCTTCATGAACTAGTGGACGCGCTTCCAAAAGCGACGCAGCTCGTAATCGAGACGCCGATTGCGGCAGAAGCGAATTGGTCGACCATCCGGCGGATTCAATCCGCCGCCGATTCGTCCAGAAGGTTCTTCGAACGGCATGCCGCGAGGTAACACGCCTCAGAGCGGGCGCGCGTGCTCTTGAATTCATCACAATCCAAGACAAAAGCGCGATGAAGAGGACACCGCGATGCCAATGAGGCCAGAGGGAAGCAAACTGGATGAGTGTGATGTGCTTGTCATCGGCTCAGGCGCCGGCGGCTTGTCAGCGGCTGTCACCGCGGCATGGCACGGCCTGAAGGTGATCGTCGTCGAGAAGGAAGCTGTGTTCGGCGGCGCGACGGCGTGGTCGGGCGGCTGGATGTGGGTGCCAGGTAATCCGCTTGCCCGCCGTGCCGGTATCCACGAAGATCCAGAGGCCCCACGCACTTATCTCCGCAACGAACTTGGCAATCGATACGAACCGGCCAAGGTGGATGCGTTTCTCGATGCAGCGCCACGCATGGTCGCGTTCTTTGAGCGTCACACCCAACTCCAATTCGTAGATGGCAACGCCATCCCTGATATGCATGGAGCGACGCCGGGGGCCGCGACAGGCGGCCACCAAGTCTGCGCGGCGCCATTTAACGGACGGAAGCTCGGTGCTCTATTCGGCGAGCTCAGGCGGCCGCTGCGCGAAACGTCCTTTCTGGGATTGCCGATCATGGCGGGCGCGGATCTCGCAGCGTTCATGAGCGTCACGCGCTCGGTTCGCTCGACGCTCCATGTCGCGAGACGGGTTGGTCGCCACCTCCTCGACCTTGCACTGTTTGGCCGGGCGACCCAGCTGGTGAATGGCAATGCATTGGCGGCGCGGCTCGCCCTCTCTGCCGCGGATCTCGGCGTCGAAATCCGCGTGTCGGCGCCGGCGAGGCGCCTCATCGTCGAGGATGGTGTGGTGACAGGTGCGATTGTCGGTGGTCCGAACGCTGACTACACTATCCGTGCGCGTCGTGGGACGATTCTAGCGAGTGGCGGCTTTCCGCACGATCGGGAGCGCCGACGCGAGCTGTTCGGCTACACGCCTTCGGGTGAAGAACATTGGTCGGTCACGCCGGACTCTATCTCGGGGGACGGTCTGCGTCTCGGCGAAGAGGCAGGCGGTGAAGTAGATAGGTCGCTCGCTTCGCCCGGTGCTTGGTGCCCGGTCTCGCTGGTCCCGTATCCGGACGGGACAGTGGGGCGCTTTCCCCACATCATCGAACGGGCGAAGCCCGGCATTATTGCGGTCTTGGCAGACGGTCGCCGTTTCGTGAACGAGGCCAACGGCTACTACGATTACGTCAGCGCCATGATCCGTGAAACGCCGCCGGGTCGGGAGGTCGCATCTTGGCTGATCTGCGCCCGCAGCTTCCAGCGACGGTACGGTCTCGGCATCTCGCGGCCGGCTCCCTTGCCGGTCGCGCCCTTTATTCGATCCGGATACATCAAGGTCGGCCGAACGCCGGAAGAATTGGCGCGCGCCTGCGGCATCGATCCGGAAGGCCTGTCCCGGACGCTCGACGGATACAATCGTCACGCGCGACTGGGCCAGGATCCCGCCTTCGGTCGCGGCTCAACGCCCTTCAACCGCAAGGGGGGGAATCCGGACGTAAAACCCAATCCCTGCGTGGCGCCGATCGAAATCGGACCGTTCTACGCTGTGAAGGTGCTGCCCGGCAGCTTCGGCACGTTTGCCGGCCTAAAGACGGACGAACGTAGCCGGGTTCTCGACTGCGAAGACCGACCGATACCGGGGCTGCACGCGGTCGGCGCCGACATGGCCAGCATAATGGGCGGCTATTACCCCTCAGGCGGCATCAATCTCGGTCCGGCGATGACCTTTGGCTATATCGCCGGCCGTCACATCGCGGGTGCGACTGGTGACGATGATGCAGCGACAACTATTCGACAAGGCTAGAACGCGATCTTAATAAGGCGCAGCCATAGCCCGATCGGCGGGCGTTGAACGAGGGCAAGGTAGCTGGCGGCAAGCCGGTCGTATTGCGTCTCTGCCCGACGTCATTGTTTGATACTCTTGAACCGCCGCCCCGATTGCCAGGGCGGTACTGCTGGACGGTTTGGAAAACAGGTCGAGCGGGCGCATGAGGCGCTGGAGATGGCAATTTTCGCTTTCATCGCCGGTTGAATCGTCCGCCACGTCATTCCACGCCGCCAGTGTTGGGGGGCGTCGAGTGATCCATGCCTCTACTCGAAACCCTAGTGTCAACTTCTCGAGTTTCGATGCGCGCTACTGATCATTCGCGCTCGTTTGACCACAATTGCCTGCGATGGCTCAAGGTTGACTATGATGGACTGGACCAAGAGTTTTTGGTTATTTCAATGAGTTAGAAGGTGGCCTGTGCACGATGTGTGCACCGGGAGATCAACGAAAATCTAAAGACAACCAGTGTGAGCCGGCTCAACTGAACGAACTGCGGTGTCAGCGGCGGGCCGATGTTTCGAGAGGGCGCGATCCGAGTTTGATTTTGGTGGTGGCCTATTTTGAAATGGCTTGACAGTCAGGGACCGCCTTGCGTCGCCAACCGTCAATGCCGATCCGGGGCAGATCCGGTCGGGCGGGGAAAGGCGAAAGTGCTCTCTCGCCTCTAACCTTGGGCGACGTGAAACAACTGACCGCGCCAACCGATTCTCGTGAAGCAACATGTTGGTACGCCAGTTCGTGGCCCGGGCAGTTCACTGCAGGCACAAACACAATCATCTCCTTTCGGCGATCGGGAGCGTCTGGCAGGTAGCATCCGTATCATTGGCCCATGCGATTCCGCACCAGCCCGAAGATCCGAGCAGGGAACAGGGGTGACGGCGCATCCAGGTGAAACTTACGTCCGATATCGAAAAATGGCGTCAATAAAGTATCGAAGGCTTCGGTTGATCAAATCACCGCGCGCCCGTAGGACAATCGTTGGCGCGATGCGGACGTAGATTTGACTATCCCCAGCTGGCTGGACCTAGCTCAAACTTGCCCATGATGGATTGGAGCGAGAGTTCAAGTTTTTCAATTGCTTAGAAGGCGGCGTGTGCGCGGCGTGTGGACCGCGAGATCAAGAAAAATCTCATCACAGCCTATGTGAGCAGGCCTCCTGAAGTGGGTAAGGCCGCCCCGCTTCGTGCGACGTTCACGAGATGAATCTCGGATGGCACGGGAGTTGGTCGAGTGCCGACGAAGCAATTTCAATTGTCGGAATCGGGAACGTATTGCCGGCTGCGGACCCTAGCTCGCGCGTCGCGCGGCAAGCAATGCGACTCCCAATCCGCACATCACGGCTCCCGAGGTCTGTCTCGTCCGCGCAATGAACTTTGGTTGTCCGGCGAGCCCATCTCTCGCCTTCGCCGCCCAACGGGTCACGATCAGGTCGACGCAGGTATTCAAAGCGACGGAAATCGTACCGAGCACGACGAACTGCAAAGCCACGTGCGCGGTCGTGTCAATGAATTGCGGAATGAAGGCGAGGAAAAACGCGGCGGTCTTCGGATTCAGCGCTTCGACGACGATGCCTTCGCGCAGCGCACAGCCTGGCCCAGTCGTCCGGACGTCGGTCGGTGCGGTCACGCGCGCTTCCCTCCAGGTCTTGATGCCCAGCCAGATGAGATAGAAGGCACCGGCGATCTTCAGCGCGGTGAACGCTTCGGCGCTCGCCATCACCAGGGCCGAGATGCCGATCGCGCCCGCGAGCACATGTACGAAGCCGCCGAGACCCAGGCCGACGCTGGATGCCAATCCCTCGTTGCGGCCGCCGGCCAGCGTGCGCGCGACGATGTAGAAGATGCCGGGTCCCGGAGTGACCGCCACGACCAGTGCGGCGGCCAAAAAGAGTAGGAAGGTCTGAAGACTAAACATTTTGAGGTCCGTTTACGGCAAAGATTGCAACCGGGCGTTCGTGGCGAACTCGGGTCTGCTCGCCGCGTCCGGGGCGAGTTGCGCGATGAGGCCGTGGACGTCGCCAAGAACCCACAGATCCGTGACCCTGCCATCGTGAAACGTAAAAATCGGTGCTCCGAACCACCAGACGTGACGTCCGGTCGGCGCGTGACTGAACATCGGCCTTCGATGGATGCCGTGGAAGCGAAGCTTACCTGAAACCCGGTTGCTTTCCTCCACGAGGTTGAGGATGTCCGAAGTGTAGGACTCGAGGGAATCCGTTACCCATCTGACGTAGTCCGCAAATTGGTCGTAGCCGACGAGGACGGGGCCGAGGGAGCCTCTGAACGTGAAGCCCGGGTGAAATATCTCCGGGATCAGAGTAATATCCGCGTGGTCCCACATGTCTTTGTAGAATTTTCGAACGAGTTCCTTTTGTGGAGACAGAGCGATTTGACCGAAGTCCATGGCGGGCTCGAGTCCGGGCGGGGCGGCGATCATATTTTTCCAATCCTTGCTTTGCGGACCGCGGTCCTAGAGCCCACTCAAAGACTGCTCGAGATCGCCGAGCAAATCTGCTTCGACCTCAAGGCCGACCGAAAGACGAATCAAATCGTCTTCGACGCCTCTTTGAAGATGTGCTTCCGGACGAACCGCGAGCCGGGCGCGAACTAAGCTGGCAGGATGCATTATGAGCGTTTCGGCGTCTCCGAGGCTGACGGCCAGCGTAATGAGTTTGAGATTGTCGAGAAAGCGGCGGGCAGATTCAAAGCCTCCACGGAGACCAAAGGACAGCATGCCGGATCCCGCCGACATCTGCTTTTTCGCGATTGCGTACCGTGGATGGGACGGAAGTAATGGATAGTTCACCCATTCAACCAACGGGTGGGCATCGAGCATGCGCGCGATCGCAAGCGCATTGGATCCGTGGCGCTCCATCCGAAGAGGAAGCGTTTTGATGCCACGCAGAATCAGTGACGAAGCCACAGGTGACGGGACGGCACCCGTGATATATCGGAGGCCGCGATCTCGGATTTCTTCGATCAGTTCGGCCTGGCCCAAGAGAGCGCCTCCAAGTAGGTCTCCGTGTCCGCTGATGTACTTCGTGAGTGAGTGCAGCACGACGTCCGCCCCATGTTGCAGAGGCCTTTGCAGCGCAGGCGATGCGAACGTACCATCGACGAAGACCAAGAGGCCGGCTCGTCGCGCACGGTCCGCAACGGCAACGATGTCGAGGACGTCGCCGGTTGGGTTGATCGGGGTCTCGAAATAGACAGCTTTGCTGCGTGAAGTAACAGCAGCATCGAGATTGGCGGGGTCGCTCAGATCGACTGGAACGGTCTTGATACCGAACCTGGGTAAACCCTGCTCGGTCATACTCGTCGTATTCGAATACAGCGTTCGATGAACGACGAGTTCGTCACCCTGAGATAGCAGCGAAAGGATCAACGCTCCGAAGGCAGCCATTCCCGATGCGATTACGACTGCGTCTTCGGCGCCTTCCAGGCTTGCCAAGCGGGATTCCAGCAGCGCGGTCGTCGGATTGAACTCCCGCGCGTATAGCCTGCCTCCCAATGCAGCCGCCGCATCCAATTCAGCGACGCTGCCGAAGGCGAAGGTCGACGTCGTGTAAATGGGATGTGATACCGCGCGAGAGTGATGGGCAGGGTCGTACCCATGGTGGATCGCTCGCGTCGAGAACCCGAGCAGGGGTTCCTCGCTTGCAGTTCGTTCCGAAGCGGCCATCGTTTCGAAATCTCCCGTTTGGGTGGGCCGTAGTCGTCGTCTGGTTTCGACGCCCGGCCCGCTACAGTCGCATCGCAGTTTTTCGGGGTCGAAGTCACCTATTGACGTCGACGACCGTGCGCCCGCGCACTTGGCCACTCATGAGGCGCTCCGCGGAGGCGACGACGTCACTCAGACCGATTTCGACCGCCGATCTCTCCAGATCGGCCTCGGTGAGCAAGGCGGCAAGACGGTCCCAGGCTTCGACGCGTTCCGTCTTCGGGCGCGTCACGCTGTTGATGCCGAACAGGGCGATTCCGCGCAGGATGAAGGGGGCAACGCTTGCGGGAAAGTCCAAACCTTGCGCCATGCCACAAGCTGCGACGGCTCCGTCCGCTTTGATGCCGGCGCACACGTTGGCGAGGGTGTTGCTGCCGACCGAGTCGATCGCGGCGATCCACCGTTCCTTCTGCAGCGGCTTGCCTGGTTGCGACAATTGGGACCGGTCGATGATCTCGTTTGCGCCCAGGCTCTTGAGGTACGGCTCTTCGTCGGGTCTTCCAGTCGAAGCCACGACGCGAAATCCGAGCTTATGCAACAGCATGATCGCGATGCTGCCGACGCCCCCGCCGGCACCGGTCACCAGCACGTCGCCCGTGCCAGGGTGGATGCCAAACTTCTCGAGCGCGATGACCGATAGCATCGCCGTGTAGCCGGCGGTGCCGATGATCATTGCCCGGCGGGAAGGCATCGAAGCCGGCAGCTTGATCAACCAGTCGGCCTTGACGCTGGCTCGCTGGGCCAGGCCGCCCCAGTGTTGTTCGCCGACCCCCCAGCCGTTGAGAACGACCCGGTCTCCCGGCGAGAAGGTCGGGTCGGAACTCGACGAGACCAGACCCGCGAAGTCGATCCCCGGCACCAGCGGGAAGGATCTGACGATCGGACCCTTGCCGGTGATCGCAAGGCCGTCCTTGTAGTTCAGGGTGCTGTACTCGACGTCGACGGTCACGTCTCCTTCGGGAAGGCGAGCCTCGGGCAACTCGGCCACCCCGGCGCGGTATCCTTGTTCGTCCTTTTCGATCAAAACGGCTTTGAACAACTTGAACTCCTATTTCACGTTTCTTTTGGACCGCGGCTTCGCCCCGTCCGGGCGCGGGAGACCAGCGAGGAAGCCGGAGATGAAGGTATCGAGCGGCATGCCGTTCCTGACGAGGCGCGCCCGCATCACCGCCCCCTCCCAGCCGATCCAGAAGAACTCGGCCAAGACATCACAGTCCGCGGCATCTCCGATCTCGCCGGCGTCGCGCGCGAGTTCCAGGCAATGCGCCACCTTCCGCTGCCAGCCCTTGATGATTTCGTCCAAGGCGGACCGGTAATCGTCGGGTAGCGCCTCGACTTCCTGGCTGAGATTTCCGACGAGGCAGCCGCGCGTGTAGCTGTATTTCGCCATACCTGCCTTGGCGTCTTCGACGAAGGCTCGCATGCGTGCCAACGGCGCGAGCCTCTCGTCGTTCAGGACGCGGTCCAGTTTGTGCCGGAAAAAGGAATCGTACTCCTTCATGATTTCGCGGCCGTATTCGGCCTTGCTCTCGAAGTAATGGTAGAACGAGCCCTTCGGCACGGTGGCGCGGCGCAGCAGTGCGTCCAGGCCCGTGGCGGCAAATCCCTGTTGGGTCATCACTTCCATTCCGCAACGGATCAGAACGTCGCGTGTTGGCGCGTACCCAATGTCGTGTCGGGCCGCCTCGGCCGGCTGGCGGCGATTATCTGGAGATTTTGCCATTTGTGTCCTCAGTAGACCGATCGTCTAGAACACAAAAGCCGAATTTGAGCAAGTGTGGAACCGCAATATCCGACAACTCGAAAACGAAATTGCGTTACAAATGCCGCAAAATTCTGCAATTGGAAGCTTTTTCCGCAGTTTTTGCCGAGTCATTGTGCGGTTCAGTATCGCGTCACGTCAGTTTCATACTTGACACAAAGTGTCCTTAGTTCGAAGGTTGGCCATTCTTCGAGAGAGGTGCTGCATGTTTCGTTTATTCCGAAAAGCCGCGTCCATCATCGTCGGCGCGGCTGTTCTTTGCGTCGGACATATCGCCGATCCGGCCGAGGCTGCCGATGCTTACCCCTCCACCACGATCAAGCTGGTCGTCGGTTTCCCGCCTGGAGGCCCCACGGACATCATTGGCCGCGTGATCGGCCGCCTTCTCTCGAAGGAGTTGAACCAGACCGTCATCATCGAGAACAACGGCGGCGCCGGCGGAATGATCGCCGCGTCAAACGTTTCCCGCGCGAAGCCCGACGGGTACACGCTCCTCGTCGCGGTGGAGTCCTCGAATACGCGCGCCAAAGCGCTCTATGCGTCTGTGCGCTATGATCAGCAGAAGGGCTTCACCTACATCCGGAAGGTCGCCAAGCAGCGGAATCTGCTCGTCCTGAACCCGAGTTTTCCCGTGTCCAGCGTTCCGGAGCTCGTCGCCTATCTGAAGGCGCATCCGGGAGAAGTGAACTTCGGCGGCACGTTCGGGGCGACATCCCACATCGGTGGCACGCTGTTCGATATGGCCTACGACACGAAAATGTCGTTCATCAATTATTCGGGCGGCAATCAGCCGATAGTCGATTGCATGTCGGGGATTTTGCAGGTGGGCTTCTTTACCGAAGCCACGATCGGTCAGCAGGTCAAGGCCGGCACCCTCAAGGCGATCGCGGTCACGTCAGCCGAGCGGTCGCCGGCCTTTCCGGATCTGCCGACGATCGAACAGGCGGGCGGCAAGCCGATCGATATCTCCCCGTGGTTCGGAGTCGCGGGTCCGCCGGGCCTTCCCGCCGACGTCGTCGCCAAGCTTGGCGCTGCCCTCGACAAGGCTTCGAGTGATCCGGAGTTCCTGAAGCAACTGGAAACGATCGGCGCCACCCTGATCACCGGTTCGACGGTGGAGAGCTTCACGTCCGATGTCGGAAAGGAAGAGGCCTACTGGAATCAGTGGGCCAAGGATATCGGAGCGCCGATTCAGAAGTAGCTCGCCGAAGGATCTCCTATGGACTTCTATCACCAGTACGACGCTCAACTTTCTGCGGAAGAGCGCGAGCATGTGGCGAAGGCGCGGGCATTCTGCGCCGGCCCCTTTTCGGAGAGTGTCTTCGCAGCTCACATGACGGGCGAGGCGTTTCCCGAAAAATGGATCGCCGAATGGGCGTCACTCGGCATGTTGGGACTTCAGGCGAAGCGCGCCCACGGCGGCTTGGAAGCGTCGTACCTGTGCAAGATCCGCGTAGCGCAGGAGATGGCGCGCCACGGCTTCGCAGCGGCGTTCTGCCTGAACCATCACCAGGGCGGAGCGACGCGCCTTTCCCAGACAGGTACGCCGATCCAGATCGAGCGATTGTTGCAGCCCGCGCTGCGCGGGGAGCTTCTCCTGACGACGGCCATGACCGAGCCTGCGGGCGGGAGCGATGTCTCCGCGCTTACCACGACGGCCGTTCCGGTCGACGGTGGCTGGGCTCTGAGCGGCACCAAGGCCTGGATGACGGACGGCCTGCTGGTCGGAGGCTTGATCGTCCTGGCCCGCGTGGGCGATGCGGCGGGGGCAGGGGACATCGCCAGTTTCTACGTGCCGTTCGGCGAGGCCAATACGGTCCGGCGAAGCGAGATTGTCGTTGCGGGAGCGCGTTCCTTCCGCCTGGCCGAGGTGGCCTTCGACGCTCACTTCATTCCGGAGTGGTGTCTGATCGCCGCGCCGGGCGCCGCGCTAAAAGCATCGATGACCTCCGTCAACGCGGCTCGCGTCCACGTGGCTGCCATGTGCGTCGCGACGTTGCATGCGGCGCTGTGCGAGGCTGTCGATTACTGCGAAGGCCGGCAGGCCTTCGGAAAACCGCTGACCGGGCATCAGGGCCTGCGATGGGAACTCGCCGAGGTGTCGGTCAGGCTCGAGGCCGCCAACTCACTCGTCTTCCGAGCCGCTGAACAGATACAGACCGGAGGCAATCCGGTAGCGCTCGCGGCGCAAGCCAAGAAGTTCGCCGTCGATACCGCGCTCTGGGGCATCGATCAGTGTGTCCGGATCGTGGGCGCGACCGGCGCCAGCGCGGCCCACCGCTTGAATATGCATTTCGCCGAGGTCCGGATGGCGGCCTACGCCGACGGCACCAACGAGATGCTGCTCGATCGGGTCGGTCGCGGCCTGTCGACGACGTACCTCAAGTCAATCCCGTAGCAAACACGGCGGACGAAACGATGCGCAACGTAGTGGTTGAGAATGCGGCAGCGGCCGTGGAAGGCATCAAGGACGGCGACACTGTCATGATGGGCGGGTTCGGCGGAGCGGGTCTTCCGCTCGGAGTGGTCAAGGCGGTGCTCGACAGGGGGGTCCGCGACTTGACGCTGGTATCGAACAACGCGGGCTCCACAGAGGACGATCTGTCGTTGTGGTTCGAGGCCAAGATCGTCCGCAAGATCGTCTGCTCCTACCCGCGCAGTGCCAAGCAATTCGCTGAGCAATATCGTGCCGGCACAGTCGAACTCGAGCTCGTTCCGCAGGGCACGTTGGTGGAACGCATCCGAGCGGGTGGCGCCGGTCTTGGCGGCTTCCTTTCTCCCGTCGGCGTCGGAACGGTGTTCGCGGAGGGCAAAGAGAAGATCGTCGTCGAAGGACGAGAGTTCATTCTAGAGCTTCCGCTTCGGGCAGATTTTGCTTTCGTCAAGGGGCATCTCGCCGACACGCTCGGCAACGTCACCTACAACAAGACGGCGCGCAATCATTGCGCGGTCATGGCGACCGCCGGCCGCACGGTGGCCGTGGAGGTCAACCGCGTGGTTGAAGCCGGCGATCTGGATCCGGAAGCCATTGTCACGCCCTGCATCTTCGTCGACCGCGTTTTCGCAAGGAGCCCTCGATGACCCCGCTTTCACGCGACGCATTGGCGCGCATGGTCGCGCTTCATCTGCCGGCGGAGGGCTTCGTGAATCTCGGGATCGGCGCTCCTACGCACGTGGCCGACTACTTGCCGGCCGGTTCGGGCGTAATCTTTCACAGCGAGAACGGCATCCTCAACGTAGGCCCAAAGCCAGCGGCAGGCGAAGAGGACTGGGATCTCATCAACGCCGGGAAAATGCCGATCTCGCTTCGGACGGGTGGCTCCTACTTCGACTCCAGCCTCTCATTCGCGATGATGCGGGGCGGCCATCTCGACGTCGCCGTGCTCGGCGCGTTCCAGGTCTCCAAGGACGGCGACCTTGCCAACTGGACGACCGGAGACAATGGGTCTCCGCCCGGCATCGGTGGAGCAATCGATCTAGCCGTCGGCGCGAAGTCGATCTGGGTGATGATGGATCACACCACGAAGGATGGTCGTTCCCGCATCGTGGAGCGATGCGGGTATCCACTCACCGCGCGTAGAGTGGTGACCCGGATATTCACCAGCCTCGCCATCATCGACGTGACGGAGGGAGGGCTGGCGGTCTGGGCGCTGCTCGACGGCCTCACGATTCAGGCGCTGCGCGATCGGACGGAGGCGCCGCTGCACGTCGCCGGCGAGGTCCGGACCATCAAGCAGGACGGGAGCGTCGCATGACCTATCGCGTCGCCGAACTGGTCGCGGACAGTCTCGTCGCCCATGGGATCGACCGGGCCTTCGGCGTGCCGGGAGAAAGCTTTCTGGCGCTGCTGGATGCGCTGCGCGACCGCAGCGATTTCGATCTGGTGACCTGTCGGCACGAAGGAAGTGCAAGCCTTGCGGCCGTCGCCGACGCCAAGCTCACGGGTCGCGCTGGAGTCGTGATGGCGAGCCGTGGCCCAGGCGCCTTCAACGCCGCGCTTGGACTGCATGTCGCCGCGCAGGAAGCGATTCCGCTGGTGATGCTGGTCGGTCAAGTCGACCGTCCGAACCTTGCGCGGGACGCTGTGCAGGAGATCGACTGTGGCCGTTCGTTCGATGGCGTGCTGAAATGGTCGGTGCGTCTGAACTCGGCGGATCTCGTTCCTGAGATGATGGCCCGCGCGTTCGCGGTGGCCCATGCGGGAACGCCCGGCCCGGTCGCCGTCGAGCTGCCTGAGGATCTCCTAGAGGAAGCCGCAGAGGGGCTTGCCGTCAGGACAAACGGACTCGCGCATCCAGAGCCGGGCAACGCGGCCACCGAAAGGGCGGCGGCGGCGTTGACGGAAGCGGAGCGACCGATCCTGCTGATCGGCGGCGAATGCCGGACGGGATCGTTCCGCGAAGTCCTGGTCGCGTTCTCCGAGAAGTGGAACGTCCCAGTCATCACCATGAACAAGATGCAGGACCAATTTCCGAACGCTCACCCGCTGTGGGCCGGTCAGTTTGGGTTCTTTCCCTCTCAACCTCATGCAAAACTGCTCGAACGCGCAGACCTCGTCGTTGCCGTCGGGACACGTCTGGGCGACCTGTCCTCGCTCGGCTTTGCGTTTCCCCGGCAGGCCGAGCCGCGCCAGCCGTTGGTCCATGTCTATCCGGATTCTGATGCGATCGGAAAGCGCGTCCAGACCGACGTCGCGGTCGTTTCTGGATCGCATGCGTTCGTATCGGCCATGCTCGCCGTTTCCGCGGCAGCGCCGGACCGGACCGAGTGGCTCAGAGCAGCAGCCGCGGTGCGGACGGCCACACACGGCTGGCCTCGTTTCGGCGTACCGTCCGCAGACGTCTTCGGTCACGCCGTGGCGGCCATCGCTACACACTTCAAGCCCGACGGCATCGTCACGACGGACTCCGGCAACTTCGCGGGATGGGTCCATCGCATCTTCAGCCTCGAGCCGACTGCACGGCTGCTCGGCTCGGCTTGCGGTGCAATGGGCAGCGGGGTCCCGTCCGGGCTCGCTGCGAGCCTTCGATTTCCGGAGCGACAGGTCGTGGCCTTCTGCGGAGACGGCGGCTTCCTGATGACGGGCAACGAACTTGCGACGGCCGTCGCTAGAGGGGCGAACCTCAAGATCGTCGTATCCAACAACCGGTCCTACGGGACGATCCGTTCCCATCAGGAGCGGGCCTTCCCCGATCGTCCGTACGGCACTGATCTTTCGAACCCCGACTTCGCCGCCTTGGCACGTGCCTTCGGCGCGAAGGGATTCGTCGTCGAGGACGCGGAGAGCGCTCCGTCGACGGTCGCTGAGGCCATGACGGCCAAAGGACCGGTCGTCATCGAGGTGCGATCCGATGTGCGTCAGACACTGGACAAATCGCTCACCGTTTCACGCTGAAACCGTTCGGATCACGGCCTAGGAGAACCAAGATGGACGCCATCGCAATCGAGAAGTCCCAGGTCGCGACGTCCTGGCAGGGCGTCGTGCGCTTCCTGCACAAGACCCCGCGAGCCTTTCTGCCGATGCGCTCGTTTCCTTCGCTCGAGCTCGTCGCCGGACGCGGAATCAAGGGTGATCGATATTTCGTCGGCCACGAAACCGGATTCTACTCGCACAAGCCGGAGGAGGGACGGCAGGTCACCCTGTTCGAGGTGGAGACGCTCGAGGCGCTGCGACGCGACCACAAGATCGAGTTGCTGCCGGAGGAACATCGCCGCAACGTGACCGTCGAAGGCGTCCCGCTGAATCATCTCGTCGGCCGTCGCTTTCGGCTGGGAGAGACGATCGTCGAGGCGACCCGCCTCTCGACGCCATGCCGGCATATCGAGGAGATACTCGGCAAGTCGGTCTTCGACCCGCTGATCAACCGGTCGGGGTTGAACTGCAAGATCATCGCTGGGGGCACGTTGCGTGTCGGCGACGCAGTGAGGCCGATCTAGATGGCGAAGGCGATCAAGACGGTTTCCACAATTGTCTCGAAGGTCGAGAATCTCGGCAACGACACCAAGCGCTTCACGCTGGTCGACCAGGACGATTGGGAGCTGCCTCCGTTTCGGCCCGGGGCGCATATCGACGTCCATCTTGGGCAGGGTCTCGTCCGGACCTACTCCCTCTGCAACGAGCCGGACGACAATCGGCGCTACGTGATCGCGGTGAAGCGGGAACGCGAGGGCCGCGGCGGCTCGAATTTCCTGCACGAACGCGTGGAGGCGGGACAGCCGCTTTCCGTCTCGCTGCCGCGCGGCGGGATCGCGCTGCATCCGGAGGCAACGAACGTGTTCGTTGCGGGAGGCATCGGCGTGACCCCGTTCATCTCCGCGATCCGGCATCTCGAGCGTCGGGGGCGTTCGAATTACGTGCTGCATTGGACCAGTCGCGGGCAGCCGGTCCTGCTCGACATGATCGGGCCTGCGATCGAAGCGGGCCGCGTCCGCTTGTACGACACGACCAAGCAGGCCAAGCCCATGGTCGCTGCGATCGTCGGGGAATTCGCCGAGGCCGGTCTGGCGGCCTGCTGTGGACCCGACCCGATGCTGAAGGCCTTCGAAGCTGCCGTTTCGTCCTGGCCGGAAGAGCGGAAGCACATCGAGATGTTCGCGCCGCCAAAGGTTTCCGTCAGAAGCGACGTGCCGCCCTACGAACTCTATCTGTCGGCGAGCAAGAAGTTGGCGACCGTCACGCCGGATGTCGGTCTTCTCGGGACGCTGGATGCGCTCGGCGTCGACGTCCCCGTGTCTTGCGGCGGAGGCATCTGTGGCGCCTGCCGCACGCGCTGGACCGAGGGGCCCCCCGTCCATCGCGATCGCGTGCTTTCGCCCGCCGAACGGGAGAATGAACTCATCGTCTGCGTGGGCGACTGCGCCGGACAGAGACTGGTGCTGGATCTGTGATCGGTCGGAGAACCCGTTCTACAGTTTGAATTGTCGACGGTTTGGTGCGAGATCGATGCAGGCAACAACTTCGGAAAGATCCGAGCGCAATGGCACTCAACCTCAAATTTCTCCGCGTGCAGAGCGGCATGACGCTGGAGCAGCTTGCCGCCGATTCCGGTCTGACCCGCAGCTATCTTTCCAAGCTGGAACGCGGGCTCTCCTCTCCTTCGATAGGCTCCGCGCTGAAGATCGCCGAAGCTCTGGGGACTACCTTAGACCACTTCTACGGCCAGCCCGACGACCACGACCCGATCACGATCGTCCGCGCGAAGAACGGGAAGGCGGGCGACGTCGATACGCACCTGTCGCTTGTCGCTGGACTGGCTCCCGAACGCACGATGCGCGCGTTCATCGTGCGGCCGACCAAGACGGCGAAGCGCGGTCGCATCATGAGCCACCACGAAGGTGAGGAGATCTTGTTCATCCTCGCCGGCCGGATCGAACTCGTCATTGGAAAGCGCAAGGAGACCTTGAATCCCGGCGACTGCATCCAGTTCGATTCCACGATTCCGCACAAGCTGATCCAGGTGTCTTCCGAACCGGCGTCGGCGCTCGTCGTGATAGCGACCAAAACCACTTAGAGGGCCCAGATGCCGATCGTGCTGCGAAAGAAGGACTTTTACGCCGGGCTGCTCATGGTGCTGCTAGGCGCCGGGATCGATTTCAACTCGGCTACCTATTCGCTCGGGACCCTCGCGCACATAGGACCAGGCATGTTTCCGTTCATGCTCGGTGTCATGATGGTGATCGTCGGAGCGTTGATCTTCGTCACGGGATTGGCGACGCCTCTTGAAGAGGGAGAGCGCATCTTGCCGGCCGCGATGGAATGGCGAGGCTGGGCCTGCATCCTCGCGGGCCCGCTAATGTTCGTCCTCTTCGGCGTCTATTTTGGCATGGCCGCGGCCACCTTCATGTGCGTGTTCGTCTCCGCGCTCGGCGACAGGACCGCAACAGTGACAAGCTCGGCCGTCCTGGCTGTGGTTGTAACGGTCGCGGGCTGTCTCCTCTTTTCTTACGTGCTGAAGGTTCCTTTCCCGCTGTACCGTTGGGGGTTCTAGATGTTCGCGAGCGCGCTTTCCGATCTCTGGTACGGCTTCGGGGTCGCCTTCGAGCCACAGAATTTCATGTGGTGTTTCGTCGGTGTTCTGGTTGGCAACATGGTCGGGGTCCTGCCAGGAATGGGGCCTCTCGCCACGATATCCGTGCTGCTCCCGCTAACGTTCGGCATTCCCCCGGTCGGCGCGATCTTGATGCTGTCAGGCGTGTTTTATGGCGCGCAATACGGCGGCGCGATTTGTTCCATCCTGCTCAACCTGCCGTGCCATCCACCGCACGCGGTGACGTGCCTCGATGGGTTTCCGTTGACGAAGCAAGGCCGCGGAGGTGCGGCGCTCGGCATCACGGTACTGTCGTCGTTTGTCGGCGCCTCTTGGGGCATCCTGGAGATGATCTTTCTGGCGCCGGTGCTGGTGAAGGTCGCACTGGAGTTCGGTCCGACCGAGATTTGTTCACTGATGCTTCTGGGCCTGCTCGCCGGTTCGACGTTGGCGAAGGGCTCACCTCTCAAGGGTATTGCCATGACCTTGCTCGGCCTCTTCCTGGGAATCGTGGGAACGGATGTCGAGACTGGCACGGAGCGCTTCACGTTCGGCATTCCGAACCTCCTTGACGGCATCGAACTCGTCGGACTCGCACTCGGTCTATTTGGCATCGCCGAGTTCATGAAGAGCGTGAATCAATACTCCGAGGTGAACACGCGCTATTCGAACGTCGGCCT
This sequence comes from Bradyrhizobium sp. WSM1253, assembly GCF_000244935.1. Classification (NCBI taxonomy): domain Bacteria; kingdom Pseudomonadati; phylum Pseudomonadota; class Alphaproteobacteria; order Hyphomicrobiales; family Nitrobacteraceae; genus Bradyrhizobium; species Bradyrhizobium sp. WSM1253. Next base: position 2,174,924 of record NZ_JH600073.1, on the reverse strand, counting down.
GCGCGATCTGCGTCCATCGCGTGATGAACTTCGCCGCTCGATCCCGGCGATGTTGCGTGGCACCATCATCGGAAGCCTTTGCTCGCTCATTCCGGGAACGGGACCGACGATAGCCTCCTTCATCTCCTACGCGGCCGAGAAGAAGGTTTCGAAGACACCTGAGAAGTTCGGAACCGGGATGATCGAAGGCGTCGCCTGTCCAGAGGCGTCTACGCATTCGTCGGTGCAGGGCGACTTCATCCCGACAATGAGCCTCGGCATTCCCGGCGACGCTGTCATGGCCCTGATCCTTGGTGCGCTGATGATCCAGGGCATCGTGCCCGGGCCCCAGTTGATCAAGGAGCATCCGGACATCTTCTGGGGCCTGATCGCAAGCTTCTGGATCGGCAACGTCATGCTGGTGCTTCTCAACGTCCCGCTAATCGGGCTGTGGGTGAAGCTCCTGATGATTCCCTACAAATATCTGTATCCGAGCGCGCTGTTCTTCGTCGCGATCGGCGTCTACTCGACCAACAACGACATGTTCCAGGTCGGCGAGACTGTCGTCGTCGGGTTGGTCGGCTATCTGCTGCTGCTGCTTGATTTCCACCCGGCCTCGATCCTGCTCGGTTTCGTCTTGGGGCCGCGCCTGGAGGAGAACTTCCGCCGTTCGCTGCTGGTCTCGCGGGGCGACGCCATGATCTTCGTCGAGCGGCCGATCAGCGCGTTCTTTTTGCTCCTGTGCGCGGTGCTTCTGGCAGCGCAGATCTACGTGCGCTTGCGGAAACCGAAGGCGTTTGCAGCGCTCGACCTCCCGGAGAGCTCTGGTGCCGCGGTCGCACGGCCCGCCGAGTAGGCTTCAATCGCTTCAAGATCCGCTTGCATCGCGGCCCGAACGCGCCACCCGCGAGATGGCGCAGCATCTCCATACCAGCGAGTGTACGGTGCAGGGCTGCCTGGCCCACGCTGCACGGATTGGAGCATGCTTGTCCAAGTCCAGCGATCGACCGGATTTAAGGCCGGCGGCCGGCTCCAAGAGGCGAGGCGGAGCCAACCGAGCGGTTCTGCCCAGATCTTTGGGACGCTTCAGATGATCGAGACAAGGTCTCGCCGATACGGCGAGCTTTCGCAGGCCACACGATCCGCGCGAACCGCGTCGATCGGCTCTCGGGCGCCAAATCCGTCGAATACGCAGATTTATCAATCCTTTAGGGGGGCGCTTTCGCGCCGCCGTCCTGACGGTGCGGCTCCGTCGATCGTTCGCTTCCAGCGGGGCGGCGTCTACGCCGAGGACATTGGGAAACCCTACTCCGGATAGGTCGCTTGGCCCATGATTTGCTTGGGAAAGGAGGTGTTGCCCATGCGTTGGCGTGATCGAGCGGGTGGAGATTTTGGCGCCATGATGGATATCGAAATTCGCCTGCTGCGGGTGTTCAAGGCGGTGGTGGAGGCCGGCGGCTTTTCGGACGCTCAGGCCACTCTGAACGTCGGAGCATCGACGATCAGCATGCAGATGTCGCAGCTTGAAGGACGCCTCGGTTACGTCGTCTGCCATCGCGGTCGGTCCGGTTTCAAGCTGACCGAGAAGGGCGAAGTCTTCTATCGCCTCGTCGTCGACTTCTTCCAATCGATGCAGTCGTTCGAACTTCAGGCGGGAGAGTTGAAGGGAGAACAGTCCGGGCAGTTGAGGTTGGGATTCCTCGACAACATCGTCGCCGATCCGTTATGTCCGCTCACCGAGGCCGTCTCCGCGTTCCGGAGCAAACAGCGCGGCAGCGCTCAGATCTCGCTCGAAGTATTCGAGCAGCAGGAGCTGAACCAGGCGCTTCTGGAGAACAAGATTGATCTCGCGATAGGCATCTTCTACAGCCGGATACCCGGAATCAGCTACGAGCCGCTTTATCTGCAACGCGACGTCATGGTCTGCAAGAAGGGCCATCCTCTCGCGAGCATCGGCGATCCGAACGAGCTTGCCAAAGCGATCCCCTTGGCCAACAAGGTCCGGCGTTCGTTCGTCGGCGTACAGGAGTTTCCGCTCTACGACGCGCGAACCCTGATCAGCACGATCGGACATATCGAGGCCGCCACCCTCCTGATCCTGTCGGGCGATTGCGTCGGGTATCTCCCTAAGCATTATGCCGCCCCCTTGGTGGCCCGCGGAGAGTTGGTGGAACTGATGCCCCACGTCCTCTTCCTCGACACTCAAGTATCGATCGCCGTTCGTGAAAATTCGGTCGTTTCCCGGTCGACCCTCCACGAATTTCTGGGCTGTCTGCGCGGTTCAGGGCCGCAACTGCTTCGGACCGGCTGAGGGCGCTCCGGATCACTTCAGTTCCATCGAAGTATCCTTCGAAGAATATAGATTTTAAGATTTCGACGCATCGGCAATCCTCGTCGTCAGCCCGATCCAAGGATCGAAACTGTAACGCGAAGGAGATCTGAAATGGTGCGACGATTTTCCGTGCTTCTGGCTCTCTCCCTGTTCCTGAGCGGGCGGGCGGTGGCCGCAAACGACAAGGCGCCTACCAAAATCAAGGTTGGACACCTGGTCGCGATCGACCTGGCGCCTCTCTTCGTCGCCAAGGAAACAAACTGCTTCAAGGACCAAGGTCTCGACGTAGACACGGTATTCTTCGCAAGTCCCGGCGACAACAACGCCGCGCTGGCGGGCAAGGTCATAGACGTCAGCATCAACCCGTTCACGCTGCCGTTCTTTGCCGCCAATAGCGGTGTGCCAATCCGCGTGATCGCATCGGCGGGCGGCTGGGGCGTCATGGAAGTCGTCGCTCAAGGAAAACTGGGCCTGCACTCGATCGGCGACGTGAAGGCGTACGTCCAGACGAAGAAGCCGAAGCTCAAGGTCGGAACGCTTCAGGGGGATACCCTGGAATTGATCCTCACGCGCGCCTTCGACAAGGAGGGCATCTCGGACAAGGACGTCGATATCGTCTACTTCAACGACCTGCTCAGCATGGTCGAGGCCTTTCGAAGCGGTCAACTCGACATTCTGAGCCACATCAAGCCGTACACGACCGACATGGTCGAGACAAAGGGCGCGACGGTCCTTACGTCGAACGCCCAGACCTGGTCCACGACGACGCCGAACAGCGTCGCGAGCGTTTTGGAGTCCACGATCGCCCAGCGCAAGGACGTCGTCGTCGCCTACCTCAAGGGGCTGCAGTGCGCGGCCGACATCATCAATAAGTCGCCGGAGAAGGCGGCCGAGCTCATGAGCAAGGGAAACTATTTCCGGGTCCCGCCCGCGGTCTTGCTCGCTTCGTTGAAGTTGGCGCCTGCTCCAGTCTCCTTCATGCCCGACGTGGCGGTGATCCAGGGCGTCGTCGATGAGCTGACGAAGCTCGGCTACATCAAAGGCAAGACGAAGGCGTCGGATATCTTCCGGCTGGATATCCTCGAGGGCATCGGAAAATAAGCGACGGCACCGCCCTGGAATTGGAGACGATCAGATGTCCTATACGCTCACCTTCGATGATCTTCCGGCTCTCGCAAAGTCCTCGGTGCCCGAGCATTCCGCGGTTTACGACCCGGCGATGTCGCTGTGGAAGGAGACGGTGCCAGGCGGCCTGCATTGGTCCGGCCTGATCCGCCGCGGCAACACCTTGCGGATGACCGCGCTCGGAGACACCGCCAACGTGTCGGCGCTGTTCTACAATTTCGACGACCGTGTCGAGCGGTACAACATGCCGGATACGCTCAAACAGCAGGGAACGTCCCACATCAGGGAGGGACTCGTCTGCTACTCTGACATGGGGCGCGTGCTCTGCTCGGTCGCCAAGTCGACCTGCGCCTGGCACGACACGATGGGAGGAATGAGCAGGGCCGAGCACGTCGCCGAGAAGTACGGCGTCCACCGGTATCAGGAGTGCCGGAATGGCATGTATCGCAACGCCTACGACGGCTTTCTGACGCAGCTGGGCAAGTGGGGCATGGGAAAGCGCGACGTCGTCGCGAACATCAACTTCTTCAGCAAGATCGCCGTCAACTGGGACGGAGAGTTCCGTTTCGTGCCGCAACACAGCAGGAAGAGAGAATTCGTCGACCTTCGTTTCGAGATGAACGCCATAGTCGTCTTGTCGACGTGCCAGCACCGCTTCGATCCGAATCCGGACTACGCGCCGGTCGCGGTCGAACTCGAATGCTGGCGTTCGGGTACCGCCGGCAAGGACGATCCATGCCGCGTCGGCCTGGCCGAAAACAGCCGCGGCTTCATCCTCACCGAGCGATACTACCTCTGAGCAATCCGAACCGGGCGAAGGAGCCGTCATGAAGATCAACGTCGTGGAGAGCCCGTTGCGTCGCGAGGATGCCGTGTACAATTTCGTTCACGCGCCGGGCGAGCCTTGGATGCACGAAATCAAGGTCGGACAGATCATCCGGATCATAGACGTCGAGGGCAATCAGGCCGTCGATGCTCTTTTCCTGAACGCGCGCAAACCGGAAGAGCGGTACGATTTGACAGAAACCATGGCCGCGCAGGGAAACGCTTATCTCGGCATGGGAACTCGCATCATGTCGAACGAGGGACGCCCGATGCTGACGATCGTCGCGGACACCTGTGGCCGGCATGACACCGTTGGAGGAGGTTGCTGCTCGCAGGAAGGCAATTCCGTGCGCTACGGACTCGAGAAGCGCTTCATGCATGCATGCCGCGACAACTTCATGCTGGCCGTCGGGAAGTGGGGCCGAGGCATCGACAAGCGGGATATCGTATCCAACATCAACTTTTTCATGAATGTGCCCGTCAGGGACACCACGCTGCACTATGAAGACGGCATTTCGGGTCCCGGCAAGTACGTCGAGCTCAGGGCGGAGATGGACCTCATCGTTCTGATCTCCAATTGTCCGCAACTCAACAATCCCGCCAACGCCTACAACCCGACGCCCCTCGAATACCTCGTCTGGGATCCGCAGGGGACGGCCCGATGACTGAAGCGCGATCTGCCAGTAAGCTTCAGCCGTACGCGTTCGGCATTGCGTCGATCGTGGGGCTTTTGGTCCTTTGGGAGATAGTGGGCGCGAGCGGAAGCTCTCTCGCCAGCGTGCTTCCTCCTCCGAGCAGGTTTCTCCACACGATCGCCGAAAGCAATTTTAAGATCGGATTGGGTTCGCAGGCGGCAAGTCTTCAAGAGTCACTCTTTGCGACATTCTTCCGGGTGTTCTTCGGGATGGCGGTGGCCTTCGTGGCGGCCATCCTCACCGGTGCGCTTCTGAGCCTGTCGGGCCACGCGACCTGGATTCTCAGCCCCATTCTCCGACTGTTCGCCCCCATCGCGCCGATAGCCTGGATACCGACGGCCATCGTTGTGTTCGGAATCAGCAACGTGACAGCGATATTCATCGTCTTCATGGGCGTCTATTTCGTCCTGACACTCGCGACACTGAACGAGATCCATCGGATCCCTCCGGAGTTCGCGACGGTAGCGGGCAATCTCGGCGCCGGCCCCCTCCAGCGTTGGATTTGGGTCACGTTGCCGGCGATTCTCCCCGGCGTTTTCATGCTTCTGCGGACGAACTTCATCGCGGCCTGGATGGCGGTACTCGTCGCTGAAATGGTCGGGCTGAGGGATGGTCTCGGAGCCATCATCATGATGGGGCGGAATCTGTTCAACAATGACTTGATCATCTTCGGAATGGTGGTGATCGGTGTCTCCGGCTTCGTGGTGGATCGCCTTCTCCAGTTCATCGGCGACCGGGTGCTGTGGTGGCGGGTATGAACGGACCCGTGGTCATCACACAGCCGAAGACCGCCTTCCAGGTCGACCGCCTGACAATCAAGTACGATGACGGTCAGGGCGCGGTCTACGCACCCCTCGAGGACTTCTCGATCAAGATCCGCGAAGGAGAGGTGACGTGCCTGCTCGGCCCATCGGGCTGCGGGAAGACCACCCTGCTCAAGGCCCTTGGCGGCTTCGTCATCGGTGAAAGCACCGGCGGCGTACTCTTCGATGGTCAATTTCAGCAAGGTCCGACACCGGAGATCGTCATGATCTTCCAGGAGAACAACCTGTTTCCTTGGTTGAACGTGCGGAGCAACGTGGCGTTCGGGTTGAAATTCATGCCCAGGGAAAAGGTGCGACCCGAGGCTCTGGATGAGATGCTGGAAGCGGTCGGCCTCCAGGAGGCCGCCAAGCGCTATCCGCATCAATTGTCGGGAGGAATGCGCCAGCGAACGGTGATCGCGCGTGCGCTCATCACAGACCCGCGGGTGCTCCTTCTCGACGAGCCGTTCAGCGCCCTCGACGTGAGCCTCCGTCGTCGGATGCAACAGCTTCTCCACGATCTATGGGAGAAGACCGGCATGACCATGGTCATGGTCACGCACAGCATCGAAGAGGCGCTGTACGTCGGCCATCGTGTCCTCGTTCTCGGCGGTCGGCCCGCCGGCGTCGTGATCGACGCAGACACACGTGATCCGGCCCTGAAGGATCGCTACTCGGACGCATACCTTCAATTGCAGCGACGTATCGAAAGCGTCATCTACTGATGCGCATGGGAAAGATCATGAAACAGGAACTGAGCGATCTCTCGGTGCGCGAGTTGGCGTTGCGAGTGAAGCAAGGCCAGATCGAACTCGCCGACGTTGTGAACGACGTGCTGGCCGCGCGGGCGGAAAACGCTTCCAATCCCATGTTCATCACCGTCGTGCCGGAGCAGGAGCTTCGCAAACGTGCCGAGGAGCTCGCATCGCTCCCGGCCGCCGTCCGCGCGAAGATGCCGCTTTACGGTGTGCCGTTCGTGGTCAAGGACAACATCGACGTCGTCGGATACGATACGACCGCGGGATGTCCGGAATATGCCTATCGGCCGGAGAGGAACGCCTTCGTCGTGGATCGGCTGCTCGAGGCGGGCGCAATACTTGTAGCGAAGGCCAATCTCGATCAATTCGCGACCGGGCTGACCGGCATGCGCTCTGTCTATGGATTTCCGCAGAACCCCTACAGCGCCGACCACATCGTCGGGGGGTCTAGTTCGGGGTCCGGCGTCGCCATCGCATGCAAGACTGCGCATTTCTCACTGGGGACCGACACTGCGGGGTCCGGACGCATCCCGGCCGGCTTCCTAGGAATTTACGGCTTCAGGCCGTCGGGTGGGGTGCTGAGTAACACGGGCGTCGTTCCGAGCGGCCGAATGCTCGATTCTTGCTCGGTGTTTTGTCGTTGGCCCGATGACCTGCGTTTGGTGATGTCGGCGGCTGGCGTGTATGACGCCGCCGATCCCTTCTCGAAGGAGGTGCTGGGCAGGCGGAAAGCTTTCAAGGATCCGGTCGTCGGTATCATCGATCCGAAGGAAGAATACTTCCTGGGAGATGCCGAAGCGAAGCGTGTCTACGCGGCCGGCATCGAGCGGCTCAGGGGTTTGGGATATTCCATCGAGCAGATTGACTACGAACCGTTCGCCGAAATCTCGGACATGACGTACAAGCCCGAACTGATGGCCGAGAGGGCTGCTGTGCTCGGGCCATTCATCGAGGCGCATCCAGAAGGGACATATTCCCCCGTCGTCAAGGCTGCCCTTGTGAATTCGACAGACTGCAGGGCCGTCGATGCCTACAAAATTCTCCATAGGAGAACCGAACTGGCGCGGGAGATCGAACTGGGCACTTGGTCCAGGGTGGACATGCTGGCCTTGCCGACGGCGCCGACCATCCACAAGCGCAGCGAAGTCGAACGCGATCCCGCATACGCTTCGACCAGTCTCGGCCTGTTCGTGAACTTCGCGCCTCATCTCGGTATTCCAGCGTTGTCCGTGCCCAACGGGATGCGCAGGGATGGACTACCGAGTGGCTTGATGTTCGTTGGTCGGGAAGGCGACGATGGCTTACTGGTCGATATCGCCCAGAGCTTCGCCGAGTTACAATCGGTCTCTGCAGCCATTGGTGAGCTGCCCTGACACTATGTGTCGTGTGCGGATGGCGAGATAGCGTGCTCCCCAATAGGAGGTGCGATGCGGTGACCGCTGACCCGCTCCGGGCCTATCGTCCGCTTTGGACGTGGGGATAAGCTGTCGATCAACGAACTGGCGGCTCCATTCCTTGCGCCGTCAACTATGATGCGTTCTCGCGGTTGCGCAGCCCCAAGGTTAGCCAATTGGCATGTTCTCTAAGTGCGATGATCTTGTCTGGCATCCGGATCGGCGCTGGAGCTACCGGTCGCGGCTAGACTAAGCTCCGGCAGCGCGCTCAAGACGGAACATTTTCGCCGCGAGGTCTTTGATCGTTGGGTGACGTCAGGACCAGCGTCGGCGCTCGTCGTGATCACCGACTACCATCGCCGCGAGAATCCGCTCTGCATCGAACTTCTGCATGTAGAGGATGCGCTCACACGCGGCGAACGTCACATCGCCGGCCACAAGCAGCCCGGAGATATGATAGATCGGCAGGGCGTGGATCAGGACGTCCGGGGTGAGTGGCGCCATCGCTCGAAGGAAGCAGGCCGAGATGCAGGTGCGAATCAGGCTACGTTCAGTAAATGTGTTGACGTGGATCGACAACGCGGCTCCCAAAACTGCAAACGAGGCCAACGTTACGATCTCGAATGACCAAGCGCGAAATGGACGCCGACCAGGGTTGAGGCTTTTCTTCCTGCATCAACTTCCGCGCAACTTTATCGGTCGCCGCGAGGTGGTCCGGATCGAACGCATGGCGTAAGTCGAAGGTGCAGGCAAGCACGGTCGCTCCGAGGAGTTCAGGTTGACCACTAAGGGCTTGCAGAGTCCAAACCCAGATCGCCATGTTGGCGATGATCCGAAAGGCGAAAGTTGCGATGTTTACGGCGTTAGGTTAATTCCGTCGCACATTTTCTGCCATTGCCTCCTTCCTGCCTCGCATTGCTTGCGGAATCAAACCAGTTAGACTTTGAGCAGTTGTGCCGCCTGGGCCCCTGGCATCGCAGAGCCAATGTTGTGGCGATACTGAGTCGGCGGTGTCTGGAAGGCGCGAGCGAACGCGCGGCGCATGTTAGCCGGGCTCCCGAACCCAGCCCGATGAGAAATTTGTTGGACGGACAGCAGTGTCGTTTCCAGAAGGATGCGCGCCGCTTCGACTCTAATACCCTCGACAAAGCGAGCCGGCGTCGTCATCATTTCGTCCGTGAACGTGCGGCTGAAGTTCCGAGAGCTCATCGCTGCGCGTTTCGCCAATGCGTCGACCGAAAGATCGGCCGCAAGGTTCGCCAACGCCCAATCCATGACATGGCTGATCTGAGAATTTCGGATCGACTGCGCTTTGAGAAACTCGCTCACCTGGGGGTGATTGCCCGGCCGCCGCAGGAAAATGACCATCATCCTGGCCACGTCCAGAAATGTGGCCTGCCCACAGTCATTCTCGATCAGGTAGAGACAAAGGTCGATGCCGGCCATTCCGCCGACGGCGGTATAATATAAACCGTCATGAGCGAAGAGCCTATCCGGCTCCATATGGACCTGCGGAAATCTCGCTGCGAACTGCCTGGTGTAGTTACGGTGCGTTGCGACCCGCCGTCCGTCGAGCAGGCCCGCTGAAGCAAGGACGAAGGTCCCTGCGCAGGTTGCGCAGATTCGACGTGCGGACGCCGCGGCTCGGGTCAGCCAATCGATCAGTGGCTGGTTGTTGTCTCCGGACGGCTGAAGTTCCTGACTGCCAGCAACCAGGATCGTGTCGTAGAACGTATCCAGTTCGGATCCGATGACCTTGTCAGGAACTATGCGAACACCGGAGGAGCCGACAATGAGACCAGGTGCGGCCCCGATCAGGTCAACCTTGTAACGAACCGATGTTGCAGGTGATCGACCGGCTTCATTGAATGCATCGATTGGTCCCATGAAGTCGATCGTGTTGGCGCCGTTGATGACGACGATGCCGACACGAATGGTCTGTTCAGGAACTCCATGACCATCTCTGGATCGACCAGGAGCGGGGACGTCGCCATGTGTCATTGATCGAACCTCGACTATTCGAGCATCGAGGACTGAGCCGGGACAGACGAGTCCGCTGTCACCCGGGCCGGCCCCTGCCGACCCTGCGAGTTTTGCTTAGTCTCGATCAGACAAGCCGTTTGATTACAGATGTACCGGGATTCACGGCGTCAATTCGGCCAAACTCACGTCGACATCGGCCATGTGTATCCGAAGATCGCCGTCTCCGGGCAGCCCGACGGACCGGCCCGTACGATTCCGGGACCTTGATCCAAATCTGTTGTCGCTGCCGTTCGTCCTCGCGGCAGCTCTCTTCGTCACGGGGACGAGGCGCGTGTTCTATGGCCGGCTGGCGGACGGATCGTTCGCGGTGCATGACTTGTACCGGCCCAGGCACTTCGAAACCGAAGGCGGTATTCACCTGGGGCTATACCCAGATTGCGGACAAACGCTCGCCTCATGCCATCGGCATTCCCGAAGCCGCACCGTATCGCGATTTGTTGCAGCGACTTTGCGCTGTCTTCGAGGAGCAATCGCGCTGCGTCCAGCCTTGCCGCGTCCACGAATTCGGTGGGGGTCATGTTCATGTCCTGGCGAAACACGCGCGTGAAGTTCCGAATGCTCATTCCCGACTGTTGCGCCAGATTGTCGACTGAGAGCTGGGTAGCGAGGTTGTCGAGAACGTACTGCTGAACTTGTTGGATCCGGCTCTTGCCCGACATTTGCGCCGCAAGGTGCGCGCTGAACTGCGACTGTCCGCCTGGGCGTTTCAGGAACATCACCATGTAGCGCGCGACGATCAGAGCCAGGTCGCGTCCGTAGTCTTCTTCGACGAGCGCGAGCGCAAGATCCATGCCCGCTGTGACGCCGGCTGTGGTGCAAAGATTCCCGTCCCGTATGAAGATCTGATCGGAATCGATATCGAGATTGGGAAATTCATTCCGCAAACGGGTGGCGCATTCCCAATGCGTCGTTACGCGCTTGCCTTCGAGCAAGCCCGCTGCCGCAAGCAGGAAGACGCCCGTGCAGACGGAGCCAAGACGGCGAACTGTGGCGGCTCTGCGCCGCAGCCACTGGACCATGGCGGGGTCGACGATCGCAAATGATGGATCGCCGCCGACCAGAAGTGTGTCGATCGGCTCGTCTGGATCGAAGATATGCCGGTCGGCCACGAAGCGAAGCCCGCCCGTTCCGCGGACGGGATCTGCCGACCCCGCGATTACCTGTACGGTGTAGGCGTTCGGATCCCCTAGTCGCCTGCCCGCCTCCCAGAACACTTCGGCCGGACCGACGATGTCGAGAGACTGAACTCCTGGGGGCGCGAGCAATGCGATCCGCATCAACAATCCTCAAATGAGGCGAGTTGTTAAGCAATTTTCATTCCGATGGGCCGGCACGAAGGCATCACTTTCGGCCAAACCTGCGTCATATTCGGACTCTCTGGAGGTGGGCGACTTCATCCCGTGTTCATAGCACGAACCGGGACGAGCGACGAATTCACTGTTCATTGGTCTGGGGTGAGCAGAGGGTCTTAATCAGGGCGCCTCTGCCGCGCGGTCACCGAGGCCGGACCGTTCCACCATCGTCTCGAGCACGGTGAGCCAGATTTCGTAGTAATCCCAACTCGGGTCGGACTTGTCGTGGGTCGCCTCCCAGGCGGCGATCGTTGATATCAGCTCCGAACGGAAGTCGTCCCATTCGAACAGGCCCAGCTTGGAAAGTGCGAGCGCCATGCCGAAAGCCTGCCGCTGCCAAGGCGCACCGAAGCAAAGGCTTCCATTGTCCTTGGGCGGCATGTCGGACTGTCCCAACATTGCGCCCAAGGCGAAATGCTCGAAGCTTGTCTGCATTGCTGCCTCAAGCGCCCGGGGGCTTGACGACGGCGACGCCCATCATCGATTCCGGCGTGACGAGGGCCGCCAGTTGCTCCTCACTGAACCCATCCGTGCCCGTCGGCCGCTCGGGAACGACGAACCAGCGGATCTGAGCACTGCTGTCCCAAGTCTTGATTTCCTTTTTCGGATCTATGTCCAGGCCGAACTCGCCGAGCACCTTCCGCGGCTCCCGCGCGGCCCGCGCGCGGAAGGACGGATCCTTGTACCAGTAAGGCGGCAGACCGAGGATTGGCCAAGGGTAGCACGAACACAGGGTGCAGATGATGAGATTGTGCACCTCAGGCGTGTTGATCGCCGCCTTCATATGCTCGCCTTCCGCGCCTGCGCCCTTGGTCGCAAAGTTCATCTGTTCGACGGCGGCCATGGTATCTTCGGCCAGAAGTGTCTTAAAGGCGGGATCGACCCACGCCTTCGCAACCAGCCTGGCGCCGTTGAACGGACCCATCTCGGTCGCGAAGATCGCCATGATCTTGTCCACGGTCTCGCTGGTGATGATGCCCTTTTCGATGAGAAGCGCCTCCAGTGCGCGCGCGCGCGCCGCGTTCACCGCCTCACGGTCCTTGGAGTATTCGAAACGTTCCATCGGGTGGTCCTCAGGCGGCGGTCGCGGGCTCGAGATAGGCCTCGAACAGGTCTGCATAGAAAGTGAAATTCGTCTCCGTATTACCAGGCCAGAGATCCCCGGGATCGAACCTGACGCAGTAAACGGGCATCGCCTTTCCGATTCCATCGACGCCGGTGTCGCAAAGATAGGTGTAGGCATCTGGGTAGACGCTATCGATGATGCCTGCCTTGTTGCGGAGGTGACCGGGCAGACGCGTGTGGTCGATCGATTTCGGGCTGGCGACCCAGACGGCGTCTCCGGCCGCGAAGCGGGGCGGCGCTGACCGCTCACGTTTCGGATCGTCTCCGATGAGAAGATATTTCCGGACCCGGGCATCGACCCCGGCATCTCCGCCCTTAGGCATCGCGCTAGATGCCGACATGAAGGTTTCGGTGCGCGCGTTGAGTTCTGCCTGCGTGATATATCCGTTGGCGACGAAATATCCGGAGATGCCACCAAGCCATTTTTCGTAGTACCGGAATTTGAAGTAGTCGAACGGATTCATCGACTCTGCACCTTTGCGCAGGTCGGCCCAAGTCCACGTGGTGTTGAACTTGCTCGGCGTCGCATCTAGCTCGAGTTGCGGGCTTAGTGCCATCATCGCGGTGTGGATGCCGAAGATGCGCTCCTCCCAGGCTTCCACGAAGACGCGCGTTTCAAGCGATATCGGGTCGAGGCCTTCGAGGCCTCCGAGATAATGTTGCAGCTTCATGCGGAGCAGGCCTTTCCTGAGGTTGAGCATGCCACCACCCGCGGGCGGCCGGTACGTCGACGGATCCTTCGGACACGAAGCCGACCATCTCTCCGGTCAGCATGGAACCGCGGCGGAAATGACGGATCGTCGGCCCATGCTAGGCTACGAGACTTGCGCCCTGCTCGGTTAGTTCGGCGATTTCATCGCGAATTCGAGCCGCCTCAAGGCCCCTTCCGATGAAGACGATCGCGCTGGTACGAGGCTCGTTGGGGGCCCACGGCCGACCTGGCCGGCCGTCGAGCGTCATGTGGACGCCATGAAACACCCAGCGTCGCGGTTCGCTTGCCAGCGACAGAATGCCTTTGCAGCGCAGAAGGCCCTCACCATTCTTCTGCACGAAGCCGTTCAGCCATCGAAAGAATCGAGGTCCGTCCAGGGGCCGTTCCTCGCGGACTTCCACGCTGATCACGGATAGATCGTGCTCGTGCTCGAGGTCGGAGAGCAGTAGCGGCTCGATCGTCAGGCAGTTCTTCAGATCAAAAGCCTTGACGTCGATAATCGAGGCGGCATTTGCGCGGCCTTCGACCGAAGTCACCACCCGAACCATCGGATTGATTGCCCGGATGGTCGCCTCGACCTTGGCGAGGCAGCCTTCGCCAACCAGATCCAACTTGCTGATCACCGCGATGTCGGCGAAAGCGATCTGCTCGGCCGCGACGTTCTCGCCGGCGCTCTGGTCGGCAAGCCATCGGTCGATATGGGTGGCGTCGACCACCGTCACGACCGCATCGAGCGTGGTTGCGGCAGACAGAGTTTCATCGACAACGAAGCTCTGAATGATGGGAGCGGGATCGGCCAGACCCGTGGTTTCGATGAGAATGCGACGAATGGGCCTCGTTCCCGATAGAAGTTTGGTGATCGTCGTAACAAGATCCGTCCGAACCGTGCAGCAGATGCAGCCGTTGTTGATCTGGAGAATCTCTTCGTCTACGCCAACGACCAATTCCGCGTCGATGCTGATGGCCCCGAACTCATTCACGATGACAGCGGAATCTGCCATCAAGCCGCTTTCAAGGAGCTGATTGAGCAGCGTCGTCTTGCCCGACCCCAGGAAGCCGGTGAGGACGGTAACCGGAATTTTTTGTGATGCCACCATCGAGCCCTGCGCCTCGTCGCAAAGCACGCTAGTTTTAGGGCAAGGGCTGGTGCAACTTTGGTGAACGTGCAAATCCTGCCAAACAGCGTCAACATTGTGCGCCGACGACGGCAAAGCCCTGATATTTAAGCGGCTGGTAAGGCAGCCCGACCCAGTCTGGCGATCATTTTTCCGGTCGTGAGAACCCCATGCATTTTCTTGGTTTGAGAACCAAATTCCTTGTCATCATCGGCGTCGCGCTCACCGGCATGATCGTTCTGGTTCCGATCGCGCTATACAACATTCGCAGCCAGATGATGACGGATCGACAAGCCAAGATCCAGCAGATGGTCGACATCGGCCACGGTATCCTGGCGCACTATCAGAAGCTTGAAAGCGACGGAAAGCTTGGCCGCGAGCAGGCCCAGGCTGCCGCACTCGCGGAGATCAAGGGGCTGCGCTACGACAAGGTCGAGTTCTTCTGGATCAACGACATGGCTCCGAACATGATCATGAGTCCGGCCAAGCCTGAGCTTGATGGCAAGCCGGTCGGAGAGTTTAAGGATCCGGCTGGCAATTACCTCTTTCGGGGCTTTGTCGACGTTGTACAGAAACAGGGTGCCGGCTTTTACGGCTACTTCTGGCCAAAAATGGGTTCGGATCAGCCGGTCTCCAAGTTGTCCTACGTGAAGGGGTTTGCGCCCTGGGGCTGGATTATCGGGACCGGCATCTATCTCGACGATATCGATGCGATCTTTCGACAGGCCGCCTGGACGTTCGCGTGGCTTTGCCTTGGCGTCGTTGTGCTGGTGGTCGTCATTTCCTTGGCAATCAGCCGCACCGTGACTCGGCCACTTACCACGGTTACCTCGCTTACCGAGAAGCTTGCTTCGGGCGAAGACGATTTCGAAGTGCCATACACAACCCGTCACGACGAGGTCGGGAGTCTCGCCCGCGCTTTGAGCGTATTCAAGGAGAACGCGGCGGCCGTGCGCAAAATGCACAGCGAACAGCAAGAACTCAAGCGAAGTGCGGACGAAGACAAGCGCAGGACCATGGTCGAACTTGCCGGAAAATTCGAGGCGAGCGTCGAAAGCGTGGTCCGGGAGGTTTTCGCGGAGGCGAGCGAGATGCAGAAAGCCGCACAGAGCATGTCAGCAAGCGCTGATCATGCCAATGGACGCGCGAACTCAGTTGCTGAAGCATGCCGCGAGGCTTCCGAGAACGTACAAATGGTTGCCTCGGCCGCCGGTCAGCTGTCGGCCTCGATAAGCGAAATAAGCCATCGCGTAACGCAGGCGGCCCAAGTTGCCGACAAAGCTGCCAACGACGGGCAGCGCGCTAACGCGACCGTGCAAGGACTGGCCGCGGCGGCCTCCAAGATTGGCGAGGTCGTAGGACTCATCAACCAGGTCGCCGCTCAGACCAACCTGCTGGCGCTGAACGCAACGATTGAGGCGGCGCGGGCTGGCGACGCCGGACGGGGCTTTGCCGTCGTCGCGGCCGAGGTGAAGTCGCTTGCGACGCAGACTGCCAAGGCCACGGACGAAATCAGCGCTCAAATTTCTTCGATACAGGCTGAGACGTCTTCTGTGGTCGGCAACATTCAGAACATTCTCGCGACGATAACCGAGGTGAATGAGATCTCGTCTTCGATCGCGTCGGCGGTAGAGGAGCAAGGCGTCGCAACGCAAGCCATCGCGCAAAGCGTGAGGGATGCGGCCTCCGGCACGAACCGGGTTTCGCAGAACATCTCTGACGTTAACACCGCCACGTCGGAAACAGGACAGGTGGCGGGCAGCGTCCTTGGCTCGAGCGTGCGCCTGACGGGCAAGTTGCGGCTGTTACAGGAGGAAGTCAGCGGCTTCGTCGCAAGTGTCCGTGCGGCTTAGGATGAAATCATTGTCCTGTGTCGTAAGGTGGTATCGACCCTTGATGCGCACAATTACAGGCTTCGCTCCTTCATGAGCCGATAGAGATGTGCGCGGCTGATGCCCAGTAGCTCGGCCGCGCGGCTCTTATTCCCGCTGGATTGCTCCAAGGCGGTCCGGATCTCCGTGGCCGTCTGCGACTGGATACGCTGCTTGAGCGGCTGCGGCGTGCGTTTCTCGTCCTTCTCGGGACGTGGATCTGCAGGAAGCAACATCAGTTGGCCGGTTACCACGAACCGGGTGAGCACGTTTTCAAGTTCTCGAACATTGCCGGGCCATCGATGTGCAATAAGCGCCGCGATCTCTCTTCGGCTCAGGTCCCTCGGCTCCGCGCTCAATCGGGCTGCGATCCGCGTCAGCAATTGCCGGGCGAGAAATTCGATGTCCTCCCGATCTCGAAGGGGAGGTACGTCAATCGGCAGCACGCCGAGGCGATAATAGAGGTCTTGTCTGAAGCGCCCCCCGCGCGAGAGCTCGGGAAGCGATTGATTGGTCGCGCAAATGACGCGGGCATTGATGGCGACTGGCGTCGTGCCACCAACGCGTACCATCTCGCTGGTCTGGAGAACGCGCAGCAAGCTGCCCTGTAGGTGCAGCGGCATATCTCCGATCTCGTCCAGGAAAAGGGTGCCCCCGGAAGCCAACTCGAACTTCCCGAGTTTTCCGCGACTGCGCGCGCCGGTGAATGCGCCGCCTTCATAGCCGAACAATTCGGCTTCGATCAGCTCGCTCGGGATCGAAGCGCAATTGATCCAGACGAAAGGACCTTCCGACCGGCTCGACTGTGCGTGGATGGCGTGAGCGGCCAACTCCTTGCCGGAACCGGTTTCGCCCGAGACCAATACAGGGAGATCGTGCCCGGCGACCATGTCAAGCGAATTTCGGTAGGCCTCCATCAGTTCGCCTTGACCCACGATGTCGCTGATGCCGGACCGTGAGCGCCAAGGCTTGTTGCCTTGGGGCATCGCCAGTTCGGCTTGCGTAGCCCGTCGAAAGGTTCTCTTCAGGGTGCCGAGATCCGAGAACAGTGCGAGGCCGACCGCGCCAATGATGCGGCCGTCCTGAAGAACGGGAACCTGTCTGGTGATCAGTTGATGGCCGCGCACCTTCAATGGATAGCCGACGTGGCTTCCTTCGCCGCGTGCGACGAGATGGAGCTTGGTTTGCGATCCCACCACGTCGGTTATGTGTCGTCCGACGAAATCATCGGCAACGCCCCCCAGGAGTCTGCAATAGGGCTGGTTGATCAGGACGATCGTGCCTGATGTGTCAACCGCGACCAGGCAGTCGGAGACGTGATCGAGGACGAGCCTCAGGAAGCCTGCTTCCTCCGACGACCCGGCAATCCACTGCGAAAGGACCATTGCGGAAATCTCGATGTCCAAGTGTCACAAGATTAGGACAGATATGTAACGCAAATGATACACTAGCGTCACGATCGCTGGACGTCAAACAGCGCCGCTCTGTTCCAGCCATGAGAATTTGGATCGCATTGCCAACGCGTTAGGCGTCGTCCTGTTACAAGAGGCCGAATTGGCACGGCGCTTGCGAACCTCCTGTTCGGAAAGAAAACTCGGGAGGAGCAGAATGACAACCATCAGAACCACGACAATAGGAGACACCGTGGTGCAGGTGTCAGGAGAGGGAATGCCGCTTGTGTTCGTGCACGGCTTCACGACCACGGCCGAGTTCTGGCGCGAGCAGGTCGAGGCGTTCTCGGCCCGTCACCAGGTGGTCCGCATCAATCTACCCGGTCACGGGCGTTCGCCGCGTCCCGAAGACCGAAGCTACACGATCGAGGCCTTCGTCGAAGACGTGCTGAAAGTGCATCGCGCACTGGCGATCGACTCGGCCGTCCTGGTCGGCCTTTCGATGGGCGGCACCGTGGCCCAGAACTTTACGCTCTCCTATCCCGAGCGCGTAAGGGCGCTCGTGCTGGTTGGAGCCACGCCGCACGGATTGGGAGCCGACGTCAATGTCGACAACGTGCTCAAGGCCATCGACGATCTGGGCGTGGTGGCGGCAAGCCAGCAGGTCATCGAACGATCTTTCGGTTCTGTTGCAAGCCCCGCGCTCATCGACTTCGCCAAGAACGAGGTCGCGCAGACGCCGGCCTTCGTGGCGCGCCAGGCGATCACCTCGCTCAATGCGTCGGACAGCCGCGCAAGGCTTGGAGAGATCCGCGTACCGACGCTGGTCGTCGTCGGCGAAGAGGACATCATCACTCCGCCAAGTGAGTCACAGACCTTGGCGAACAACATTCCCAATAGTCAGCTCCATAGCTTGCGGTGGGCAGGCCATTTTCCGATGCTCGAGCAACCTGAAACATTCAATCGCTTGCTGGGCGACTTCTTGGCGAGGCACGGATTGCCGCCGCCGCGCCTGAGGGAAGAAGCACCATCAAATTTGCAGCAAAACGTTTGATGCGGGAGAACAAGATGTCAGTTCACGCCATTGAATCAGAAGCCGAACTCGCTTCCCGCCACCTCGATCGCGACACCAAGCGCATCATCTTCGCGGCCGCCCTTGGTACCGTTTTCGAATGGTATGATTTCTTCATCTACGGCTCTCTGGCAGCGTTCTTCAGCACGCTGTTTTTTCCGAAGGGAAACGAAACGGCAGCATTGCTGGCTGCGCTGGCAACCTTCGGGGCGGGTTTCGTTCTGCGCCCATTTGGCGCGGTCGTCTTCGGACGGCTCGGCGATCTCGTCGGACGCAAGAAGACTTTCCTCGTAACCATGCTGGTGATGGGTCTCGCCACCGCGGCTGTCGGGCTGCTGCCCACCTTCGAAACCTTTGGTTGGTGGGCTCCTACCATCCTGGTCGGCTTGCGTCTGCTGCAAGGTCTCGCTGTCGGCGGCGAATTCGGCGGCGCGGTGACGTACGTTGCGGAGCACTCCGAACCAGACCGGAGGGGTTTCACGACAAGCTGGATCCAGATCACGGCGACGCTGGGATTATTCCTCTCGCTGCTCGTCATCATATTGTGCCGCTCTTCTATCTCAGCGGAGAACTTCGCGAATTGGGGCTGGCGGATTCCGTTCATTGGATCGATCGGTCTTCTGGTTCTCTCCTTGTACATACGGCTCAAGCTTCAAGAATCGCCGGTGTTCCAGCAAATGAAAGCCGAGGGTAAGGGCTCGAAGAATCCGATCGCCGATACATTCGGGGACGGTCGCAATCTGCGCCTCGTGCTCGTCGCTATCTTCGGGGTCGTGGCCGGTCAGGCGGTGATCTGGTACACCGGCCATTTCTACAGCCTCTATTTCATGACCACCACGCTGAAAATGAGCCAGGATCAGGCCAACTTCTACCTCCTGATCGCGCTCACGCTCGGAACGCCGTTCTTTCTGTTCTTTGGCTGGCTATCCGACAGAGTCGGGCGCAAGTGGATCGTTGTGACAGGATGCGCGCTGTCTGCGTTGCTGATCATGCCTCTATTTCAGAGTCTGGCAACTTACGGAAACCCGGCGCTTGCGGAATTCCGCGCTAGGACCTCGGTGGTGATACACGGGAACGACTGTAGCGAGGATCAATCCCTGCTGGGTCAGCTCTTCCAGCCCCAGGCGACGAAGGATTGCACCCGTGCGAAGGCATTTCTGACGGCGCGTGCCGTTCCATACGTTGTGAAGGCGGATTCGGCGTCGCTCGGCATCCAAATGGGCGACGAGACAGTCGTTGGCTTCGATGAATCCAAACTCCTGAAAGCGCTGACCGAAAGAGGCCTCCCATCGACGAAAACACCCGCAGAGCCAAACGGGCCAATGGTCATAGCGGTGCTATTCGCCCTCGTGTTCCTGGCGACGATGGTCTACGGGCCACTTGGTGCTCTTTTGGTCGAACTGTTTCCTGCCCGTATCCGCTACAGCAGTGTTTCCGTGGCGCTGCAACTGGGAAACGGCTGGATCGGCGGATTTGCACCGTTCGTGGCAACCGCAGTTGTCATCACGACCGGCAACATTTTCGATGGGCTCTGGTACACCATTGCGTTCGCAGGTTCGACGGCGGTCATCGGGGCTCTATTGCTGCCGGAAACGCGTGGTCGAGACATCAATACGTGACCGCCGACGAGACCGAGATGTCGCGCTCGCCGGTTCTTAGCACCTAGGCCGGTTGGGAGGCATTCGACAAGCAACGGACTGCATAGGATCCGCTGGCAGACCGGCTCGTCTGCTCAACCTCCCTAGACTGGGCAGGGCCGCTGCTGGATCACGGCAGCGGCCCTTTTTTCTGTCGTGAACCGTAGGGGGGCAATCGCGCTCTTCTGGATGATGAGAGAGGCAAGGAATCGTATTTCGAATTTCAGGAGCACCCCGGTCTTACCCCGCGGTCAGTCTCGCACTCGAGTGCGGCGTTCGTACCAATTGCTGAAGAACGCAGCCTAACTGCAAACGCTTCTCGCATACCATGAACGGAGAATGCTCGATGGGCGCAGAGAATAGGACTGCCGAGGAGAGAGTTTATTCAGTACCTGCGGAGTGGGCGAAGCATGCCTGGGTGGACCAGGCCAAGTACAAGGAGATGTACGCCCGCTCGATCGCGGACCCGAACGCCGTTCCAACACCTATTCCAACATTTTTCAGCTTTTCGGGCGATTGAGATCACTACAGAATTTCTCTTTGTCGGAGTGCATTCCGGCGCTCGAGCGATCAGAGAAGTTCGACTGCTCAGCTGAGCCAAAGGGCTTCCTTAGCTCCGATATGCCACGGGATGGATCCAGATCTGCGCAACGTTGGGTTTTTTCTTGTCTCTCATTGTTGTTCTCGCGACGCAGCAGATTACAGGCGTGGGCTTCAAGGACTACGGCTGGAGAATTCCGTTCGTGCTGTCCATCTTATTGCTCGCAGTGTCGGTCTACATCCGCTTGCGACTTGAAGAGTCGCCCGTGTTCTTACAAATGCAGGCCGAGGGTCGGACAAGCGCCAATCCAATTACCGAAAGCTTCGCAAGATGGGGCAATTTAAAGGTCGTCTTGCTTTCTCTTTTTGGCGCCGTCGCCGGGGTTGGAGTGGTCTGGTACACTGGGCAATTTTATGCTCTTATTTTCATGCAAAAAGTGCTTAAGGTCGAATTTGCGACGGCCTATATCATGATGTCGGTCGCTCTCGCCTGCGCCGTGCCGTTTTTCGTGATCTGCGGTTGGATATCC
This sequence comes from Bradyrhizobium sp. WSM1253, assembly GCF_000244935.1. NCBI lineage: Bacteria > Pseudomonadati > Pseudomonadota > Alphaproteobacteria > Hyphomicrobiales > Nitrobacteraceae > Bradyrhizobium > Bradyrhizobium sp. WSM1253. The sequence continues at coordinate 2,153,625 of NZ_JH600073.1, read as the reverse complement.
GACAAGATCGGCCGAAAGCCCGTAGTGCTTACCTTTTACCTCACCGTTCTCGATGGGAAGCGTTGGTCGAATTTTGGCATATTCTTTTTCCAGGCTGCTCTTACGCGCGTCGGGAACGATCAGCGCCCCGATCATCGAGATGCTAGCTCACAAAAGATTCTGGCGACGCCGTGCACCGTCTTTAGAGGGGAGGAGCTTTGCTATCTGTTCGTCGGTCGGCCGGCTTACAAAACGCCCAGCGTTCCGAACCCCTCACCCTGGCAGCTGCCGATCGCGTTTGTTGTACGGTTTAACAAGCCGCCGCCATTGAAGCATGTCCACCCCTTTGATAGCGGCGCGTTCTTCCACAAGCGGCTGCCTAGTTACATCACAAACTTCCCACTGGAGCGGTTCGATCTCGCTGCGAATCCGGCACTGATGGGGCGTTTGGTCTCGCTGATGTTTAGGACGCCGGCGAGGTATATGTCGCGCGAGCCGGTGGGTGACTATGAATTTAAGAATGACTTCAGCCTAAAGTCCTGAACGCACGCTCGATCGCCTCGCGGCCGGCCGTGGTTTCGCGGCTGCGGGACGTGATTCGCGATCCCGCGCGGGAAGGCGACAGGCCGCCTTGCAAAAAAGCCCGCTTCTTCCCCCGGGCCAGCTCAAACCCGGCGCGTTGGCCCAAGTAGTCGGCACGATGCATCGCATGGATGCAGCCAAGGCGCATTAAACGGGCAGGCGGGTTCGTCTCCGCACGACGCCTTGCGAAGATTCCCAATGGTGGCGGAAATCCGGATGCAGTTACGCTCCTGTCATATCGAGGACGGAGCGAGGCGACATGATCACAAAGCGAAGAATTCTTTCTGTTCTGGGCAGCGCGGTTTTACTGAGCGGTTGGGCATCCGTTCCGGCAGCGGCAAAGGATACCGTCAAGATCGCCTTCATAGGCCCGTTGTCGGGCGGCAATTCTGCACCGGGCCTCGGCGGACGGAATTCAGCGACATTGGCGGTGCAGCAGAGGAATGCGGACGCGAACGCGAAGTACACCTACGAGCTCGTCACCTACGACGACGAGTGCAAGCCCAATGTCGGCATCCAAGTCGCGACCAAGGCGGCGTCCGACAATTCGATCGTCGCCGGCGTGACCCATTACTGCTCCGCCGTCGGCATCGCGACCGTCGACACCTATTCGCGCTTCGGTCTGCCGGTTGTCGTCTGGGGAGCGATCCTGCCCGAGATCACCTATGGCAACGACTACAAGGAGGTCCATCGCGTCAACGGCACGATGATCAACGAGGGCAAGCTGGCCGCGGAATTCCTGACCAAGCAGGGCTACAAGAAGTTCGTCATGATTCACGACACCACGGACTACGGTAAAGGCCAGTTCAAGTATTTCTCCGAGTATCTGAAGCCGACGGGCGGCGAGATCCTGGCGACTTTTCCTGTGAGCCCGGACCAGCAAGACTTCACCGCAGAACTCACCAAGATCAAGGAACTGAAGCCCGATGTGATCTTGGTTGGCGGCTTGACGCCGCTCGGCGTCCGCCTGCGGTCGCAGATGGATCGCGTGGGCGTTCAGGCCCAGTTCGCAGGCGTCTCCGGCATCATGACGGCAGGCTACATTGAGGGCGCCGGTGCGGCGAGCGAAGGGACGATCTCCTTCCACAATGGTGCACCGCTGAGCAAGTATGCCGAGGGGCAGGCCTTCCAAGAGGCGTACACCAAAGCCGGTTTCCGCGAAGATCCGGATGCCTACGGGCCGTTTGCCTACTCGGCCGCGAACCTGATCATGGACGCGATCGAAAAGGTCGGCCCGGACCGCAAGAAGGTGAAGGCCGAACTGAACGGAACGAAGGGCTACAAGGCGCTCGTCGGTGAGATCAACTTCGACGACCACCGTCAGAACATCATGAGCGCAAACGTCTACGTCGCGCAGGGCGGGAAGTGGGTCTATTGGCCGGATAGCGACTACGCGGCCGGCAAAAAGAAGCTCGCAAAGGACTGACGATCGGACGGCCGCCGCGCGCACAGGCTGCGCGGCGGCCATCGCCCTCACGAACATCGGAATCGTGCGATGGACTTCGGAATACTGGCGCAGCAGCTGTTCAACGGCGTGATGTTGGGCGTCATCTACGCGATGATCGCCGTCGGCTTCTCGCTGTTCTTCGGCGTGCTCGACGTCATCAAGTTTTCCCACGGCGACGTCGTAACGGTCGGGGCGTTTTCCAGCCTCGGCGCTATCGGGCTCGTCGGCGGACTGGTCGCACTTCCCCCGCTCGTCGCGCTGGGGACGGGCATCGCCGCGGCCATCGCCATCGGTAGTCTGGTCGGAGCGTTGATAGGCCGCTTCCTCATCCTGCCGCTGCGCCAGGCACCCGCGGTCAACGTGCTGCTCGCGACGCTCATGGCGGGTACCGTGCTTCGCGAGGCGATCCGACTGGGCGTTCCCAACGGCGGCAATCCGAAGCCATTCCCGGCGTTGCTACCTGCCGGATCGATCCGGCTCGGCTCCTTCAGCGTTGGTTTCGACAGCGTCATCATCCTGTGTGCGGGACTGGCGCTGGTATTCGCGACGCATCTTCTGATTTCGCGGTCCCGGATGGGATTGGCCATCCGCGCCGTGGCGCAGGACGGCGAAGTGGCCCGGCTTGCGGGCGTCGATTTCCAGCGGGTCGTCCTCGGCACGTTCGCCCTCGGTTCCGCGCTTGCGGCCTTCGCTGGCTGCATGCTCGGGCTATACTACCGGGAGATCAACTTCAACATGGGACTTCTTCTCGGTGTCATCGGATTCGCTTCCGCCGTCGTTGGGGGACTCGGAAGTCTGCTCGGACCGATCATCGGCGGCTTCCTGTTCGCCAGCGTGCAGACGCTGGTGGTCGTGGCGCTGCCGTTCTCGAGCGCCTACAAGGATGTAATCGCCTTCGCCGCCGTGATTGTGCTGATCGGGTTGTTTCCCACCGGCCTGATCGCCGAGCGCAGAAGCGAGCGGGTGTAGGATGAGCAGTATACCGGCGCCTGCGCCATCCCTGTCCCTGATGATGCGGCTTCAGCGTTTCCCGCGCGCGGTCGCGGCCTTCACCGTGCTGCTTCTTCTCGGAGGTGGAGCGCTTGTGATCCATTCGGAATCGCAGGCGCAGGTGCTCGGCATGCTGGCCGCATTCCTGGTCGTTTTCGCGCTCGCCGACAAATCGGCGGCGGGTAGGGAGATCGCGGCGATCTGCGGCGATTTCAGCGGGTTCGGCAATACGGTCGCGATGATCGGCGCCTTGACGATCGCCGTTGTCTTCAGAGGAGAGCACTATACGCTCTTGATGCTGTCGACGGTCGCTCTGTTCGCGACGGCATGCGTTGGTCTGAACATCCAGCTCGCGTTCGCCGGCATCGTCAATTTCGCCGGGGCCGCCTTCTTCGTGATCGGATCGTACGCGGCCGCGGTGCTCACGACATATCCAGGCCTGCCTCATTTGGCGATCCTGGCGATCAGCGGTCTGGTCACCGGCGCGCTGGGCCTCGTCCTGCTGCTTCCCGTCCTTCGCACGCGCGGACATTACGCGGCGCTGGTGACCATGGCGTTCGGGCTGCTCCTCCGCACCCTCCTCGAAGTGAACGACACCCTCGGGGGACCGCAGGGAATGAAGATCAAGGGCTTTTCGGTCTGGGGCTTCGACTTCAGCCGGACAACATCGATCGGCTCGTGGGAGGTGTCGTTCTACTTTCCTTATGCGATTCTCGCTATCGTCCTGTTCGCGCTTGCGTTCACCTTCGCCAAGCGCCTCGAGGCTTCCTGGATCGGGGTCGCGCTGGACGCCGTCCGCAGCGACGAAACGGCCGCATCGGTGTTCGGGCTTTCGATCGTGCGCTGGAAGGCCGTCGCGTTCATCCTGGGCAATGCCATCGTGGGTGTCGCCGGTGCCGTCTACGGCATGATGAACGGCTTCGTCACCCCGAACGGAGCGGGTCTGGGCGAATCGCTCCTGATGCTGTCGATCGTCGTGCTCGGCGGGTTGGGAAACATGTGGGGCGCGGTCGTCGCCGCCTGCATCATCATCGTCCTGCCCGAGAAGCTGCAGGCGATCCAGGAGTATCGCCTGCTCATTTTTGCCGTGCTGGTGCTCTGCATCCTGCTCTTCAGACCGCTCGGCATTCTCCCGCGGCCGCTCCGCGACTTTTCCCGCTTTTCCGCGGGTCGGGAGGAGGGGCTGTGACCGGAGCTCTGCTTGCCTGCACGGGACTGACGATGCGTTTCGACGGCCTCGTCGCGCTGGATCGTCTCGATTTTACACTCGACTACGGCGAAACCGTAGGTCTCGTCGGACCCAACGGCTCCGGAAAGACGACGTTCTTCAACGTCGTCACGGGTCTCTATCGCCCGACTGCCGGAACCGTCCGTTTGGGAGACCTCGATCTCTTCGCCAAATCGCCCCAGACGATCGGGCAGGCGGGCATCGTCCGGACATTCCAGCGGTCCCGCCTCATGCTCGAACAGAGCGCGTTCGACAACATCGTGGTCGGCAAACTCACGTCTCTCGATCTCGGTCTGACGACGAACATCTTCCGCCGTGGACGCTGGGGGGCCGAAGTCGACGCCTCGATCCGCGAGGTCCGGTCGCTCGCTCACCGCTTCAATCCTGTGATCGCGGACCGCCTGTTCCAGCCCGCCGGCTCGTTCACGATGATCGACCGGCGGCGCATCGAGATATGCAGGGCTCTGATAGCCAAGCCGCGCGTGCTGTTGCTGGACGAACCGTCGGCCGGCATGACCCACGACGAGACCCGGCAACTGATGGGCGATCTTCTGGCGTTCCGCGCCGAGCTTCCGGAACTCGCCGTGGTTCTGGTCGAGCACGAGATGGACGTGATCCGCAGGGTATCCGACCGCTGCGTCGTCCTGAATTTCGGCCGCAAGATCTTCGAAGGGTCGTTCGACGCGCTGTTGGCGGACCGGGACGTGCAGACGGCCTATCTGGGAGAAGACGCATGAGGACCGCTTCCGAGAGCTCCCGCAAGCTGTCGATCATCGGCGTCACCGCAGGCTACGACAAGGCCGACGTCCTGAAGAACGTGACCGTGGAGGCGAAGCCCGGTCAGGTTACGTGCATCCTCGGGGCCAACGGAGCCGGCAAGAGCACGCTCATCCGGACGATCCTCGGCCTCAACCGGGCGCGGAAAGGCGAGATCTATTTCGGAGGCGATGCGATCGCGCGCATGCCGACCCATCGGATCGCCGCCCTCGGAATCGCGACCGTGCCGGAGGGCAACCGCGTCCTTCCGAAGATGACGGTGTCGGAAAATCTCAAAGTTGGCGGACTGCTCATCCGTGACAATGCGCGCGTCGCAGCCCGGATGGAGGAGCTCTTCGAGACGTTTCCGAGGCTCAGGGAAAGATCCGGCCAGCTCGCTGGCACTTTGTCCGGCGGAGAGCGCTCGATGCTGTCGATAGCCCGCGGCCTGATGACGGACCCGGAACTGATCGTATTCGACGAGCCGTCTCTCGGCCTCTCGCCGCTGTTCGTGTCGGAGGTGTTCGCGATCGTGAAGAGGCTCAAGGCCGCTGGGCTTTCGATCCTGCTGGTCGAGCAGAACGTCCGGCAGACGCTACGGGTGGCGGACTACGGCTACGTACTCGTTCAAGGCCAGGTAATGGCCGAGGGAGATGCCGAAACGCTGATGCAGAACCCAGAACTGCACAGAGCGTATTTCGGCGTCCATTAAGGGAGAGAGCAGGGACATGACCATCCAGATCTACGAGCGGGTCAATCCGCTGCGAAAGCCAAAGGGGTTTGAACCGGTCGTTCAGCGCTGGTCGACCGCGTTCGTGAACGGCTGCGACGAAATCTGCGTCGCTTTCCATGGCGTTCACGGAAGGTCGGCGGAGGACGTGCATGCATCGCCGTTCTTCCGGTGGATCGAAGCGGCCCTCGTCCTGCGCAACGGCCCGACCGTCCACGATCACGCGTGGTTCGTCGATCAGAACGGCCTGTACACCCATATCGTGGCCGCATATTGGGTCGACCGGCAGAAGCGCGACGACTGGTTGGCCGACCCCCATGTGAAATCCTGGTGGGACGACGACGCGCGCCTGGCCGAACCGACCGGCTATTTCCGCGAGAGTATCACCGTTCCGGTCGACCGGCAGGAGAGCATCTATTGGCTGGACTACCCTGCCGGGCTGATGCGTTCCAAGGAAGTCGCGATCTATCCGACGCCTTACTGCGGCTACTACGGCGCGATGCGAGACCGCATTCCGCTGGCTGCGGCCGACAAGCTGGAGTCGCCGATGCCCGATCTGCCGGCTCCGAAGGCGCGGGCGACGAAGGGGGCTCGCTGGCGCATCGTCACGCCGGAAAATCTCGCCATCATTCGATCGGCGGCCTTCTGGGGGCGCTGCGATCCGTCCCAGACGGAGGACTATATGCGCGAGCTGCGCGCGCCTCTTCTGCGCGGTATGGATTTCCTCAAGGAGAGCCCCACGGCCACGGGGTGCGCTTCGCTACGTTTTCAGCAGACCTGCGACGTCGCCGGGCAAGCCGTGCTCGAGACGCACGCGCTGGGCTACTTCCTGTCGCTCAAGCACATGGAGAACTGGGCCGAGCATCACGCGTCGCACGAAGCGATCTTTTCGGCGGCGATCGCGCGCTACCGCAAGTACGGTAAGGCCAATCAGTTGCGGACGTGGCACGAGGTGTTCGTCATTCCGAAGCAGGGGAACGTCTTCGAGTACGTGAACTGCACGCCGGGGACGGGTCTCTCGAGCTACTTCGATGGCGAGAAGCTGTCCGCCTGACATTCACGACATACCAATGGAAACGAGAAAAAGTCATGTCTTCACCGGTCAAGGTCGCCGCGGTCCATGCCGCTCCCGTGTTTCTCGATAGGGCGGCCACTACGGCGAAAGCCGTTTCGATCATCCGCGAGGCCGCGAAGGCTGGAGCGCAACTGATCGCGTTCCCGGAAACCTACATTCCCGCTTTCCCTGTCTGGGCCGCTCTCTGGGCGCCGATCGACAACCACGATCTGTTCGTGCGCATGGCCGAGCAGTCCGTCGCCGCAAACGGTCCCGAGATTGCCGCCATCCGGAACGAGGCACGCACGCTCGGAGTCACCGTCTCGATCGGGATCAGCGAGAGCTCGCCGGTCAGCGTGGGGCTGATCTGGAACAGCAACATCATCATCGGCCCCGACGGAAACGTGCTCAATCATCACCGGAAGCTGGTGCCGACCTTCTACGAAAAGCTCGTATGGGCCGCCGGCGACGGCGAAGGTCTACGGGTCGTCGATACCCCGGTCGGGCGCGTCGGAAACCTCATCTGTGGGGAAAACACCAACCCTCTCGCCAGGTACACCCTGATGGCTCAGGCCGAGCAGGTCCACATTTCGAGTTGGCCACCCATGTGGCCGACCCGACGGCCCAAAGGCGGAGGAAACTTCAACAACGTCGCCGCCAATCGCATCCGCGCCAGCGCGCACTCGTTCGAGGCGAAGGCGTTCGGCATCGTCACTGCCGGCTACATGGACAAGGCGTTGCGCGACTTCCTCATAGATCGGGATTCGACCGCTGCGGACGTGATCGACGCGACGCCCCGCGCGGTGAGCTTCTTCGTCGATCCGACTGGCGAAACCCTGGGAGACACGCTGCAGGACGAGGAGGGCATCGCATATGCCGAATTCGATCTGCGCCGCTGCATCGAACCTAAGCAGTTTCACGACGTGGTCGGCTACTACAACCGGTTCGACGTCTTCGATCTGACCGTCAGCCGAAAGCGTCTGATGCCGGCGACCTTCGTCGATACGCCAACCGAGATGGGCGCGATCGAGATGGGTGAACGTCTTCAGACATCCCCCGATATTCAGCCCGTGAACTGATCCTCCATACGGATGGATCGCGACGAGAGGAGGCCCTATTGAGCAATAGATTTCGCGATCGACTCTCCCGGATCCGAGGCTGTTTCTGCTGTGCCCCGGCCGATGCGTCCCGGACAACGATCGAACAGGCGGTAGCGGACGGCATCGAGCGGTCGCTCCTTCACGCCTTGTTTCCGGAGCCTGTTCTGCGACGGCAGCTTCTGAAATCGGTGGGCGCCGCGACCCTTCTCGGTGCCCTCGGCAGCATCCTGCCGTTATCGACCCTGCAAGCGATGGCGCAGGAAAGGAAACCGCTTGAAAAGACGAAACTCAACGTCGGCTTCCTGGCCATCACCTGCGCGGCGCCGCTGATCTACGGCGAGCAGATCGGTTCCTACGCCAAGGAAGGTCTCGAGGTCTCGCTGCAAAAGATCGCCGGCATCGCCCTGATCAGGGACAAGATGTTGAACGGCGAGCTCGATGTCTCGCAACAGGTCATGCCGGTGCCATTGACGATGACGGCAGGTCTCGGTGGCAACCAGCAATCCATCAAGATCCTGACCATTCTGAACCAGAACGGCAACTCGCTCGTCCTCGCGATGAAACACCGGGACAATCGCGATCCGAAGAATTGGAAAGGAATGACGTTTGCCATTCCCTTCGACCAGAGCCATCAGGCCTTGCAGTTGCGCAATTATCTCGCCGCCCACGGACTGGATCCCGACAACGACGTCAAATATCGAGTTGTGCCGCCCACGGAATACGTTTCGAATCTGCGGGTCGGCAGCATCGATGGTTTCTTCGGCGGCGAGCCGGGCGGGCAGCGGGCCGTGTTCGAGGGGGCAGGCTTCATCCACCTCATTTCGCGCGAAATATGGGACGGGCACCCGTGCTGCGCGGTATCGGCGGCGGAAAGCTGGATAACGCAGAACCCGAACACCTTCATGGCCTTCTACCGGGCGATTGTTGCGGCCAGCCTTCACGTCTCCGACGACCGAAACCGGGTTGGAATGGCGAAGGTCCTGTCGCAGCCGCAGTACCTGAACGCGCCCGAAGTCGTCATCGACCAGGTCATCACGGGGCGGTACGCGGACGGGTTGGGAGCGATCAAGGAGGATCCGAAGCGCGTCGATTATCGGCCATTTCCGCAATACTCGGCCGCGGTCTGGCTGATGACGCAGTTGAAGCGATGGAAGATGCTCAAGGAGGACATTGACTACAAGGCTCTCGCGGAGAAGGTGATGCTGGCGACCGACGCGGCGCGGATCCTCAAGGAGGACGGTGTCGAGCCTCCGCCGATCGTGTTCGGCAAGGAGCGGATTTTCGGTCGCGAGTTCGACTCCGCGAAGCCGGAGGAATACCTGGCGACGCTGCAGAAGACATGAGTTTAAGGCCATTCGCGAAGGACAGCAGAACGCTTCATGAAGGCATTTTGAACGCGGAGATTGCCGAAACGACGGTCTCCGAAGCTGCCTTGGCGCTGTTGGCCGCCGGGTGACGGGAGGCTAGGATGTCGATATCGTCGGCTGGCCCGCATTTTGTCGGGACGCCTATTCGAGTGGATCGAGGCACGGGCGGCCGCATTGTTCGACTGGAATGATCTCGTATTCTTTCTGGAACTTGCCCGACAGGGGCGGCTGGCGCCGGTCGCCCGCCGGTTGAAGGTCGATCATACGACGGTAAGCCGCCGGATCGCGGAGCTCGAAAAGGATCTTGCCGTCAAGCTCTTCGATCGCAACCGGGACGGCTTCGTGCTGACGGAGCGGGGACATCGTCTGTTCGACATCGCCGAACGCATCGAACAGGAGGCCTCGGCCGTCGAGCCGGCGATGGGGGCGGACAATGCGACAGCAGCGGGCCGGGTCCGTGTCGTGACGATGGAGGGTATCGGAGCCTTTTTTCTTGCTCAGCGCTTCGCCGAGCTCGCGGTTCAAAGTCCCGGCATTACTGTCGAACTGGTGACCGAACGGCACATCATCAGCCTCACCAAGCGCGAAGCGGACATCTTTATCAGCTTCGTGCATCCCGCGGGAGCGAAACTCGAGGTCAAGAAGCTCGGATCGTTCCGTCTAGCGCTCTACGCCAGTCAAGCCTACCTCGCCCAGCGCGGCGCGCCGAGGGACCGGGACGGACTGGCGGCCCATACCTTCGTGGACTATGTGGAGGATCTGATCGCGATCCAGCCCGTTCACTGGTTGCTCGACGTGCTGGATCCCACCAACGTGGTTTTCAGATCGTCGAGCATGCACGCGCAGCAGCAGGCCATCGCTGCGGGAGCCGGCATCGGTTTGCTGCCCTTGTTCTCTGCGAAGACCGATCCCAGGCTGATCCCGGTGCTTCCCGATCAGGTGAAGGTCTATCGGGACGTCTTCCACTCGGTTCACGAGGACCTGCAGTTCCTGGCGCGCGTTCGGACCGTGAGCCGTCACCTATCGCGCATCTTCGAGCGGGACAACGCCTACCTCAACGAGTTCTAGTTTTCTCGTCCATGCGGCCGCTCCTTCTCGGCTGGTCATCGGCCGGCGTCGGCTCCATCGCGCAGTTGCTACGGAAACATTGGATGTCTGAAGCGTTCGAATATAAGGTCAAAGGCTTCTTCGCGCGGATCCCGTCCGAACCCCACAAGCTGATCGAGCGGACGACGCCGACGAAGGATTGCATCGTTCTCTGCCACCTGGGCGTCTTGGAGGTGAGCGACGGTGATGCGTGGGAGATCGAGATCGCCGGCATGATCGGCCGCCCAATGCGCGTCACCGTGCGGGATCTCAAGCGGATGCCGAAGGTAACCGTCGCCTCAGTGCACCAATGCGCGGGAAGCCCGTTGGCTCCGGACAAGCCGACGCAGCGTGTTTGCAACGTGACATGGGGCGGCGTGCGTCTGGACGATGTCCTCCAACGTGTCGAACCGGACCCGGAGGCTGCCTTTGTCTGGTCCATCGGTGCGGACGCGGGTGAGTTCGGCGGCGCGGATTGCGGGCACTACACGAAGGATCTCCCTCGCTCGCGCGTGGGGGCCGACGTCCTCCTGGCCTACGAAATGAACGGCGAGCCTCTGTTACCGGAGCACGGTCATCCGCTGCGGCTGGTCGTACCGGGATTCTATGGGACCAACAGCGTGAAGTGGCTCCGGAGGATCGAGCTTCGCAAAGAGCGCGCTCCTGGTCCCTTTACGACACGATGGTACAACGATGTCGTCGCCGAAGGCGTGACGCGCCCGGTCTGGAACATCGCCCCGCAATCGGTGATCGTGTGGCCTGTGCCCGGGACTTCGCTCGAGCGGGAGGCAGTCGTTCGGGTATCAGGCTGGGCGTGGGCGGATGGCGGCGTGGCCGGCGTGAAGATCAGCCTGGATGAGGGGCTTTCCTGGAAGGCCTGCGCCGTCGAAAAGCCTACCGGCCATTCGTGGACGCAATTCATGTGCGACTTCGAGGTGGCGGCGGGACAACAAAGCATCGTTTCCCGCGCGACCTCCCGTTCCGGCGAGAATCAGCCGGACGACGGAAAGAGAAATGCTCTCTATCGCGTTCCTTTCACGGTCGTATGAGACCTATGACGCTTCGCGTCGCCGCATGTTATTCGGCGTACGGATTGACCCCCGATCGGCGCCGAAGGTTGACCCCGCCCAACACCGCCCAATTCCTTGAACCATCACCGGAATGCCCATCACGTGTGGGTTCAATGTTGGAAGCCGATGGGGGGCACGGCGCTTATTTGCAACCGCGTCAGGTGCGCTAAGGGATACCTCTGGCCAAACGGCGCCATCAGCGTGGCCGCTCCTGCCTCCCCCCTTGGCCGCTTCGGCCCTCTTCGTCGAGCAGGCGTTCCGCGCATGCTGGTCCCCCTCAACATGTCGAATAAGGGCTCAAGCATGTCCAGCTCCACGGCCCAATGCACGAATAACTGCGCTACCGGCTTAGCGGCGCACCGCGGAGACAGCACTATGGCCGAGGTGCGGATCTTTTCCTACTTGCCCAATCCTCGTGTTTGGAAGGCGGTCATCGCCGCGCGCATCGGCGGCGTCGCGTTGGAGGTGCGGGGCGCCGCGGGCGCAGAACTCGTGGACTGGCTTTGGGATTTTGACGCTCACCCGCTGAGCGAAGTGTCCGCAGAGGAACGCTCAGCCGCGGAGCGGGTGGGCCGCATCGGGTTCAAGGGCCGCAAGCTCTACAAGACCGACGCCTTCCTTGCGGCCCAGCCGTTCGGGACGGTCCCCGCGGGTTTCAGCGGGGACGGACAAGTCGGCATTTTCGAGTCCAACAGCATCATGCGCGCGGTCGCCCGCCAGGCGGAGCGGAGCGGTCTATATGGCCACGATCCATTCGAGGCCTCGCGGATTGACAGCTTTCTGGATGTCAGTCTGGTGTTCGGCCGCGACGCGCAGATCTACCTGCTCGCCATGCAAGGCTCCGAACTTGCCGCGGATGTCCACGCTCGCGCCGACGAAGCTTTCACGACCTACATGGCGGGGATCGACCGGGCCCTGCGGCCTGCGCGCCAAGCCCTGGTCGGCGAGGGGGTGAGCCTGGCCGACATCTGCTTCGCCTGCGAACTGGCCCTGTTCCACAATGAACTGGACCGTCGCGAAGCCCTGAGGACGCTCGGCAAGGCGCCGTTCCTGGACATCGCCCGGGAGCGGTTTCCCCGCGCCATGGCACACTTCGACCGCCTTGCGGCTAATCCGGCGTTCGCGCCAGAGTTTGGGCCTTATCTCGCCAAACTCGCAGCATAGCGCGCATCCGCCGATGGCTGCCAGATGATCAACATCATGCAGAACGACGCTTGCGTCAAAGGAGCTCCAAATGAGAACGCTTGATTTCTATTTCGACTATCGCAGCCCCTACACCTTCCTGGCGCTGTCCCAGCTCCGGCAGATGGACGTCGAAATCGTATTCCGTCCATTCGAGATCGCGGCCCTGATGAAGCTAGTGGGGAACGTGCCGACCAGCATCACCAGCGCAAACAAGGGCCGCTACGTGTGGACCGACGTCTCGCGATGGTCGATCCATTATGGGGTACCGCTCAATCGGCACCCCCAGGCTTCGGAGTTGGACGCCGGCCGGCTGTTGCGCGCCACGCTCGTGGCGGGGCAGTTGGGCGCTATGCCCGTGGCGGTGAAGGCCATCTTCAACGCGTTCTGGTCGGTTCCGGCGCCGTTGGCGACGGCGACCGAGGTCGCGGCCCTGCTGGGCGCCGAGGGTCTCGACGCCAAGGCGCTTGAAAGTCGGATGGACGAGCCGGCTGCGCACGTTCTTTTGGAGGAGGCGACCGCAGAGGCGGCGGCGCGCGGCGTGTTCGGCTCGCCGACCATGTTCGTGGGGGACGAGATGTTCTTCGGCAATGACCGCTTGCAGTTCGTGCAAGATCGCCTGGCGCGCGCCGCATGATGCCGCTCGCCATCATCACCGGCGTCGGGCCGGGCACCGGCTCAGCCATGGTCCGGCGGTTCCACGACGGCGGCTACAAGGTCGCCATGCTGGCGCGTACGGCCGAACGCTTGGCAGATCTCGAGAACGAGCTTCCGAACGCCTTTGCTGTCCCCTGCGATGTGGCCGACCCTGTCGCGCTTGCGGCCGCCCTCGAAGGCATCGAGCAACGTGCCGGCGCCCCCAAGGTGGTGATCCACAACGCCGTGGGCGGGGCCTTTGGCAACTTCCTCGACATCGAGCCGGCAGTCCTCCAGCGGAATTTCCAGATCAATGTCATGGCCCTGCTGCATCTGGCCCGGTGGGCGGCGCCGCGGATGGAGGCCGCAGGGGGCGGCGCCTTGCTGGTCACGGGCAACACCTCGGCCTTCCGCGGCAAGGCCGGCTTTGCCGGCTTCGCGCCAACCAAGGCGGCGCAGCGAATCCTGACCGAGGCCATTGCCCGCGAAATGGGACCGCGGGGCGTGCACGCATCCTTCATGATGATCGACGCCGTCATCGACGTTCATTGGGCCCGCGCGCGATTCCCGGACAAGCCGGATGATTTTTTCATCAAGCCATCCGACATCGCCGAAGAGGTCTGGCACGTCACCCACCAGCCGCGTTCGGCCTGGTCGTTCCTGACGGAGGTGCGGCCCTTCCGCGAGTCCTGGTGATCGGAGGCGTTCAGCTCGATTGCGGTCGACGGAAACCAGACCGCCAGGTGCAGGCACTACCGCTGCTGCGATCCCGCGTCTTCTGAAGCGGTAGGCCTGAAAATCGATGACGTCGATCTCTCGGAGCTGAATGAATCCTATGCTGTCCACGTGATCTACCGCCGCGACAAGCTGGCACTGACCCGAACAAGCTGAACGTCAAAGGCGGCTCGATCACGTCGCGACGCCTGCGCTATGGAAAGGCCACGCCGCGGCAGGGTCTTTTACTGGAGGCGATGCGGGACGAGGGCGAGCGGTGGAAGATGTTCGGCGAGCTCATCGAGGGCTGCAACGTGCAGGAGTAGCGATGGCGCCCCAGGCCGTTTCAACTGCCGCATTCACATCGGTTCAATTCCGATCTCTCTGATGATCGCGGCCCATTTGGCAGTTTCCGACGCCATGAAGTTTCTGAGTTCTTCCGGGCCGAGGACAAGCGGTTCGGCGCCTTGCTCGACGAGGAGCGTGCGCACCTTGGGATCATTCTCGGCCTCCACCACAGCGGCATACAGCTTGTCGATCACGGCCTTGTTTGTGTTAGCCGGCGCGAGCAGGGCAAGCCAGGCAGAGCTCTCGTAGTCCGGAAGGCCTGCCTCGGCAGCCGTCGGGATGGCGGGTAGCGCAGTCATGCGTTTGCTGCTGGCGACCGCGAGCGCCCGCGCATCGCCGTTCCTGATCAGGCCGATCACGTTGGGCAGAAGTTGGAATCCGAGCGGCACCTGGCCGGAGATGAAGTCCGGCGTATAGTTGGAAATGTTGCGGTAGGGAACGTGAGTTAGCTCGGTGCCCGTGAGCTGCTCGAAATAGGCGCCCGCCAGGTGCTGCGACGAGCCTACACCGACCGTCCCGTAGTTCAGCTCCCGAGGATGCGCCTTGGCATAGTCGATCAGCTCGTGCAGCGATTTCGGCGGCAGCCTCGAATTGATCACGATGACGTTCGGCAGTGTCGCGAACAAGCCGATGGGCGCGAGATCCTTGATCGGATCGTAGGGGAGCTCCTTGTACAGCGATCTGTTCGCGGCCAATGGGCCGGAGGTGCTCATCAGCAACGTGTAGCCGTCCGGTGCCGCATGCGCTGCGGCCGCGGTGCCGATATTGCCGCCGGCGCCCGGGCGGTTGTCGACCACAAAGACCTGCCCGAGTGACGAGCCCATGCGGTTGAGCAGGATGCGCGTGATTACATCGCTGGCGCTGCCGCCGGCAAAGGGCACGAGCACCTGGATCGGCCGGGCACGATAGTCTTGCGCTTGCGCAGGAACCAGCCCGGTTGCGGCGAGAGCCGCGCCTGCGCCGAGCGACAGCAAGGACCTGCGGTCAGGGTGAAACCCCTCAGCGTGCCGCGCCGTAATGCCCGTGATCTTGCTGCGACCGAACCTTGCCATCTCGGACTGAATCTCCCGACTGTGTCTTGTCTGCGAGCCCTGAGATCGTCCGGGACAAGAGTCGTCGGGATCAGCGCCAGGTCGCGATTTTCTGCGCCTGGACCGTAGTTAGCGGCTTGATGCAGCCATCATGCCGGCCGGTCTCAAAACTTACCAACCCGTCTCATTTCTTGTCCGCGTAGAGATTCTGCATTCAGGAGATCGTTTTCCGCCGTGGCTTCCTGCGCTCTTTGCGGGAGGACGAGCTCGCGCCGCCCGAGGCGGGCTCGACAAACTCTCTCGCCACGGCGGCGGCCTGCGCAAGGTCTTGGCTGATGACATCGAGTACGGCCTTCGCCGCGACGGACACCGCTCGTCGTGGATGATGCACCCAGGCAATCGAGCGCACGATCCTCTGCTCATCGAAGCGATGCGCCCGGATGGTGCCGCTCGCCAGCGATTGCCGGAGTGCGATGGTCGGCAGCACGGTCGCGAAATCGGTGGTGGCAATGACGTCGCACAGGGCGGGCAGAGTGTCGAGCTCCAGCCGCGGCCGCAGGTCGATGCCGACGGAGGCGGCATGCTCGTCAAGGATCAGCCGAAGGCCGTGGCGCTTCGAGGGCAGCACGAGATCGAAATTCGCGATGTGGTCGAAGCGTAATTTGGCATGCGGCTTGGTCGGATTCTCCCTCCTGCAAGCAAAAACCATCTCCTCGTCCATGATGTGATGTGCGGCCAGCGGCGTCTTCCGCCGCGGCACGTTGATCAGCGCGAAATCGAGCTGGCCGGTGTTGACCCAGTCGACCAGCGTCTCGGTATAGCCCTCGCAGGCGGACAGCGTGATCTCGGGATAGCGGCTGGCGACCGTCGCCGACGAACTGGCCATGGTGCTCTGCGCCACCGAGGTGATGAGGCCGACCGAGACGCGGCCCGAGATGCGGCCGCCGAGCTGGGCCATCTCCTGCCGCGCATATTCGGCATCGCGCACGATCGGCGCTGTCAGCCGCACCAGCGCTTCACCGGCGCTGGTCAGCGTCATGCCCTGGACGCTGCGATCGAACAGTTTTTGGCCGAGCTCGGCTTCGAGCTTGGCGATCTGCATGCTCAGCGCCGGCTGCACGATGTTGAGCTGGCGCGCGGCCCGGGTGACGTTCTTCTCCTCGGCCAGGCACAGGAAATATTGCATCTGCCTGAGTTCCACGGACCCGTCCTTCCTTCGCCGGTCTTGCACCCGAACCATCATCGCAAATGATGAATGATATAATCAATCATTATTTGTGATGATGATTGCGATTGCCTAGTCTCACGGCGGACCCGCGTGGCGCGGAGCTCAGGGAGCGAAACCACAAATATGCAGGACGCAACGCCCAAGCGGATGATCATCGGCATTTCCGGCGCCTCGGGCGTCACCTATGGCGTGCGCCTGCTGCAGCTGCTGCGCAATGCCGGCGTCGAGACTCATCTGGTGATGTCGAAGACGGCCGAGCTGACCTTTGCCTATGAGACCGATTTGAAGATCGCGGAGGTAAGGGCGCTCGCCAATGTCAACCATGCGATCGACGACATGGCCTCGGCGATTTCGAGCGGCTCGTTCCGCACCGCAGGGATGATCGTGGCGCCGTGCTCGATGCGCTCGATGTCTGAAATCGCCTCGGGCGTGACCACGACCCTGCTCACTCGCGCCGCCGATGTGGTGCTGAAGGAGCGCCGGCGCCTGGTACTGATGGTGCGCGAGACGCCGCTGCACACCGGGCATCTCAGGACAATGACGGCGCTCTCAGAGATGGGCGCGATCATCGCGCCGCCTGTGCCGGCCTTCTACGCCAAGCCTGAAAACCTCGACGACATGGTCGAGCACACCGTCGGCCGCGTGCTCGACCTGTTCGACATCGATATCGGCGTGGTGCGCCGCTGGGGCGAGGACGAAGCGCTCAAGCGTCGCTCGCCGTCGCTGCGCAAGATCGCGCCCTGACCTTAAGGAAAGACCCGTATGCGAATGGAAAATGTTGCGAGCAAGGGTGTGAGCTCGCCCGCCGATCTGCGCACCTGGCTCGCCTACCTCGCCGAACGCGGCAGGCTCGCCATTGCCCGCGAGGGCATTGGGCTGGCTGACGAACTCGCCGCGATCGCCAAGCGGCTGGAGCGCGATAGCGCGGTGCTGTTTCCGCGTCCCGACGGGCACGAGATTCCTGTCGTCGCCAATCTCTTCGCCGGCCGTGACTGGGTCGCCGAATCCATCGGCGTCACCGAGGACCAGTTATTGCCGCGGTTCCTGGCCGCCGCGAGTAACCCGTTGCCGACGCATGAGGTCGCGAGTGGGCCGGTGCAGGAGGTCGTGCACGACGAGGTCGATCTGCTGCGCCAGCTTCCGGTGCCCAAGCACAACGAGCGCGACAGCGGCCCCTACATCACGGCCGGCCTGCTGATCGCCCGCAATCCCAAGACGGGCGTGCAGAACGTCTCGATCCACCGCTGCCAGATCTCCGGCAAGAACCACATCGGCGTGCTGCTGTTGCCGCGGCACACGTTCTCCTATTATCGCATGGCGGAAGAGTTGGGACAGGCGCTGGAGATCGCGATCGTCATCGGCGCGCATCCGGCGCTGCTGCTGGCCTCGCAAGCGATCGCCGCGCTCGACGAGGACGAGATGGCGATTGCCGGTGCGCTGCTCGGCTCTCCCGTGGACGTCGTCAAATGCCGCACCAATTCGGTCCGCGTGCCCGCTCATGCGGAGATCGTGATCGAGGGCCGCATTCTGCAAGGCGTGCGCGAGCCGGAGGGGCCGTTCGGCGAATTCCCCCAATATTACGGTCCGCGCGCCAATCGCGAGGTGATCGAGGTCGATGCCATCACGCATCGCAAGGCGCCGATCTTCCACACCATCGTCGGCGGCGGTTTTGAGCATCTGATCCTCGGCGGCGTGCCGCGCGAGGCGACGCTGCTCCAGCATCTGCGCCGCAGTTTTCCGAACGTGATCGACGTCCGCCTCACGCGCGGCGGCACCTGCCGCTATCACCTCGCGATCAGAGTCGATAAGACCAATGATGGCGAGCCGAAGAACATCATGATGTGCGCTTTCGGCGCCCACTACGACATCAAGCAGGTGGTCGTGGTCGACAAGGATGTCGACATCTCCTCGTCCGAGGAGATCGAATGGGCGGTGGCGACGCGCTTCCAGGCCGACCGCGATCTCATGGTCGTCGCCGGCGCGCTCGGCTCGAAACTCGATCCGACCACCGACAACGGCATCAGCGCCAAGATGGGCCTGGATGCGACCGCGCCGGTCAGTGCGCCCGAGCTCGCCTTCAAGCGCATCCGTGTCAAGGGCGAGGAGGAGGTCGATCTGGCCACCGCCTTGCAGGCCGACCCCGGCGTCGCGATCGCGCGGCTGCTTGCGGAGGCGGGGACATGAGCGGGTTACCGCTTGGAAGCAACTTGCGTCGGTTTGCGCGATTGGAATATGTAGCTGACGCTGCTTATAGTGCCGCGCCAACAAGGCAACCATTTTGCGGCGCAATGCCGGGAGGAAGGAACTGATGTCGACGGCCCTGCGCATTGCTCATGGCGCTTTCGGCAGGGTCGCTCTGCTCGACATGGATCGTTCGCTGGTCCGCCACGCCCATCATCATTGCCACGTCCTGCTCAAGGTCGAGGGCGCCGACACGCAGTTCCTGGTGGGCGACCGGGTCACGCCGCTGACGGACACCGCCGCCGTGCTGGTCGACGGCTGGAAGCCGCATGCCTATGTGCACGACGCCAACCGTCCGCGCACGCTCATCATGGCGCTCTATATCGAGCCGGAATGGCTGAAGGAGTTCCGCCCCGGCTGGGCCGCGAGCGGCGCGCCGGGCTTTTTCGAGCGGCCGTCAGGCGAGGTGTCACCGCGCATCCGCCAGCTCACACTGCATTTGGCGTCCGAAATGATGGCGAATCCGGATGCGGTGCGGACTCACGAGCAGACGCTGTCGGACCTCATGATCGCGGTGATCGAGCGCTTCACGCCGTGGCGCAGCTTTCCGGTCTCGATCCGCGGCATGAGTGCAGTGAGCTGCGACTGGCGCATTCGCCGCGCGATGGACGCGATGCGGACGCACGATTCCTATGCCAACGTCGATCAGTTCGTGAAGGGCGCCGGCCTGTCGCGAGCGCAATTCTTCCGCCTGTTCGAAACCTCGCTCGGCGTCTCGCCAAAACTCTATCTCAACGTCGTCCGCATGGAGCGCGCGCTCGATGCGGTGATGCGCGAGGAGACGCCGCTCGGTGAGCTCAGCGAGCGTTTCGGCTTTCCGGAGCCGGCGCATTTCACGCGCTTCTTCCGCGATCATGCCGGCGTCAGCCCGCGCGAGTTTCGCAACGTCTCGCGTCTTGCCGGCTGATATTGCGCTGCACGCTCTCGAATGAGACGATTTGGTAAGTCGTGAGAGCGGGCGGTATGGCCGCCGCGCCCCCTGTCCTGACAAACGTCACCGTCGCGTCAAAGAGCGCGTCGGGAGGTATGCCGGGACATGGTGCAGGCTGCGGTTCAATCCGCAAATTCAGTCGATCAAATTGGCGACAGGCCGTGGGTCGGGCGTTCGATCGAGCGCGTCGAGGACGCTGCGCTGCTCAGCGGCCGCGGCCGCTTCATCGACGATCTCGGCGTACAGCCCGGCACGCTGCACGCGGCGATCCTGCGCTCGCCGCACGCGCATGCCGATATCCTCTCGATCGACATTGAAGCCGCAAAACGCCTGCCGGGCGTTGCCGCGGTCCTGACCGGCGAGCAGGTCAAGGCGGTCACAACAACCCTCGTTGTCGGCGTGAAGGCGCCGGTCGAGTGCTGGCCGATCGCGATCGACCGGGTGCGCTATGTCGGCGAGCCCGTGGCTGTGATCGTTGCCACCGACCGCGCCCGCGCCGAGGATGCGGCCGAGCTGATCAATGTCGAGTATCGCCCGCGCGGCGCCGTCGTTGATCCGCTCGGCACGCTCGTCTCAGGCGCGCCTGTCCTTCACGACGGCTTTCCCGGCAATCTCGCCAGCGACCGCGCCTTCCGTTACGGCGACCCCGAAAAGGCCTTTGCGGATGCGCCGCATCGCTTCTCCATCGACATCCGCTATCCCCGCAATTCCTGCACGCCGATCGAGACCTATGGCGTCGTCGCCTCGCATGATGCCGGCGAGGACGCCTTCGAGGTGCTCGCCAATTTCCAGGGCCCGTTCAGCATCCACACCGTGATCGCGCGCGCGTTGAAAGTGCCGGGCAACCGGCTGCGGCTGCGCACGCCGCCGGATTCCGGCGGCAGTTTTGGCGTCAAGCAGGGCGTGTTTCCCTATATCGTGCTGATCGCCGCCGCCGCCCGCGTCACGGGTCGGCCGGTGAAGTGGATCGAGGACCGGCTCGAGCATCTCACCGCATCGGTGTCGGCCACCAACCGTGCAACGACGCTGGCCGCGGCGGTTGCGGCCGACGGAAAGATCCTCGCGCTCGACTGGGACCAGGTCGAGGATTGCGGCGCGCATCTGCGCGCGCCTGAGCCGGCCACGCTCTACCGCATGCACGGCGATCTGACCGGCGCTTACGACATCCGTCACGTCAAAATCCGCAACCGCGTCGTCGTCACCAACAAGACGCCGACCGGCCTCAACCGCGGCTTCGGCGGACCGCAGGTCTATTTCGCGCTGGAAGGGCTGGTGCAGCAAATCGCGATCGGGCTCGGCCTCGATCCGCTCGATGTCATCAAGCGCAATCTGATCGATGCCGGCGCGTTTCCCTATCGTACTGCGACCGGCGCGCTGCTCGATTCCGGCGACTATCAAGAAGCGATCGCGCGCGCGGTCGAGCAGGGCAGGCTCGCGGAGCTTAGGGCGAAGCGTGTCGAGGTGCGGGCGCGTGGCGGCCTCTACGGCATCGGCTTCACCGCCGTGGTCGAACCCAGCGTCTCCAACATGGGCTACATCACCACCGTGCTGACGGCGGCCGAGCGCCGCAAGGCGGGCCCGAAGAACGGCGCGCAGGCGACCGCAACCGTCGGGCTCGATCCGGTTGGCAGCGTCACCGTTCACGTGGCGTCGGTGCCGCAGGGGCAGGGCCATCGCACCGTGCTGTCGCAGGTCGTCGCCGATGTCTTCGGCCTTCAGCCAAAGGAGATCCGCGTCAACACCGAGATCGACACGGCAAAGGACGCCTGGTCGATTGCGTCGGGCAATTACGCCAGCCGCTTTGCTGCGGCCGTGGCCGGCACGGCGAAGCTCGCGGCCGAACGCGTTGCGGGCCGTCTTGCCCGCATCGCGGCCAGCCAGCTCAACGTCGAAGCCTCGGACATCGTGTTTGCAAAAGGCTTCGTCGCCTCAAGACACAATCCGGAGAACCGGATCGCGTTCTCGCGCGTCGCAGCGCTGAGCCATTGGTCGCCCGGATCGCTGCCCGATGATGCAGGCCAGACCATCCGCGAGACCGTGTTCTGGACGCCGCCGGAACTGACTCCGCCGGACGAGGACGACCGCATCAACTCCTCGCTCTGCCACGGTTTCATCTTCGATTTCTGCGGTGTCGAAATCGATCGCACCACGCTGGAGACGCGGATCGACCGTTACGTTACCATGCACGACTGCGGCACGATTTTACATCCCGGAATGGTCGATGGCCAGATCCGTGGCGGTTTTGCCCAGGCGCTCGGCGCCGCGCTTTACGAGGAATATGCCTACGCCGAGGACGGCAGCTTTCTGACGGGAACGCTCGCCGACTATCTGCTGCCGACCGCGACCGAGGTGCCGGAGCCTGAGATCATCCACATGGAGACGCCGTCGCCGTTCACGCCGCTTGGCGCAAAAGGCGTCGGTGAAGGCAATTGCATGTCGACTCCGGTTTGCATCGCCAACGCGGTCGCGGATGCGCTTGGCATTGCCGACATCACGCTGCCGCTGGTGCCGGCACGGCTCGCCGAGATGGTGCGTGGCGCCGAGCCGCCGCCTCCGGCAGGCGGCGCGACCGCGGCGCCTGTGCGCGAAGGCGACCGGCGGCTACGCGGCGAGGGGCAGGCCTCGGTGAAGGGCGCGCCCGAGCAGGTCTGGGCCATGCTGCTTGATCCGAACACGTTGCATTCCGTCATTCCCGGCTGCCAGCGCGTCGACAAGGTCACCGACACGCATTTCCGTGCCGACGTCACGCTCGGCATCGGCCCCGTCAGTGGGCGCTATCGCGCTGACGTCGATTTGTTCGATCTCGATCCGCCGCGCGCGGTGACCCTGCGCGGTGGGGCCACAGGTGCACTTGGCTTTGGCAACGCCGAGGGACGCATCACGCTTGCGCCCGATGGCAAGGGCGGGACAAAGCTGACCTACAGCTATGACGCCGCGATCGGCGGCAAGGTCGCCAGCATCGGCGGGCGCCTGCTCGATGGTGCGACACGCGTGATCATTGGCCAGTTCTTCACCGCGCTCGCCCGCAAGGCCGGTGGCGGCGGCGCATCGGGCGGCGGCTTCTCGCTGTTCGCGCTGCTGGCAAAGCTCGCGAGCCTGTTCGGGGGACGCCGATGAAGCCGCCCGCTTTCGACTATGTCCGCGCCGAGACAGTTGGCGACGTCCTCGATGGGCTCGCGCAGGAGGCCGGCAATGCGCGCGTGCTCGCCGGCGGCCAATCGCTGATGGCGATGCTGAACATGCGCCTTGCCAAGCCAAAACTCCTGATCGACATCATGCGTCTCAAGGAGCTTCGCAGGATCGAACGGCAGAAGGACGCCGTCGTGATTGGGGCCGGGGTGCGCCAGGCCGATCTGCTGGCCTGGCCGGATCTGGCCGAGGTGCTGCCGCTGGTGGCGATGGCGCTGCCCTGGGTCGGGCACATGCAAACCCGCAGCCGCGGCACCATCTGCGGCTCGCTCGCGCACGCCGATCCAAGTGCTGAGATGCCGCTCACCCTGGTCGCGCTCGGTGGTGAGGTGCATCTGCGTAGCGCAAAGCGGCGGCGCCGGGTGGCGGCAAAAGACTTCTTCGCCGGCATGATGCTGACCGCGCGAGCCGATGACGAACTGATCGAGGGCATCTCGCTTCCGGTGGTCCGCGAACGCCGCTTCGCCTTCCGCGAGGTCGCGCGCCGGCATGGCGATTTCGCCATCGTCGCCTGTGCGGCGATGAAGACCCCGAGCGGCGTGCGCCTCACCGTAGGCGGCGTCGCTGACGTTCCGACCGCGCGCGACTGGCCGCGGCTCGATGGGACTGCACTCGACGACGCGCTCAACGCCTTTGCCTACGAGCTCGGTGCGCGTGACGACGTCCACGCGACCGCGCGTTACCGCCGTGACCTCGTCCGCATGATCGGCCGCGATTTGATCTGCGAGGTACTGCAATGATCCGCCTCAAGGCAGATAGCCGCCATCCTGTCCGCTTCACGTTGAACGGCAAGCCGGCCGAGGCCGAGGCCGAGCCGCGCATGCTGCTCTCGGATTTCCTGCGCCATCAGTTGGGCGCGACCGGCACCCATGTCGGCTGCGAGCACGGCGTCTGCGGAGCCTGCACAATCGTCGTCGACGGCATGCTCACGCGCTCCTGTCTCACGCTCGCGGCGCAAGTCGATGGTTGCGATCTGAGAACGGTGGAAGGGCTTGCACCGTCGGCTGATCGGCTCGGCGTGCTCCAGCGCGCGTTCCGCCGCAACCACGCGCTCCAGTGCGGCTTTTGCACAGCCGGCATCTTGATGTCGCTTGACGACTACCTCAGCAAGAACGCCAAGCCGACCGAAGCGGCGATTCGCGATGTCCTAAGCGGCCATCTGTGCCGCTGCACCGGCTACACCCCGATCATCCAGGCGGCGCTCGAAGCTGCTGCGGAGCTCCGTTCAACCACAAAAGAGACGTCAGATGCTTGATCTCGCCTGCAGCTTCGTAACCAGCGTGGCGCGCGATCCCCACGCCATTGCGCTGGTCGATGGCGACCTGCGCCTGACCTATCGGCAATGGTACGACAAGATTTCTGCCCTGGTGGCGTCCTTCGATCGCCTTGGCCTCATGCCGGGCGACCACGTCGTCACCCTGCTGCAGAACCGCTGGGAGGCGGCGACGCTGCACTGGGCCTGCCAGTTCGCAGGCCTCGTGATCACGCCGATCAACTGGCGCGCCAAGGCTGACGAGCTCGATTACTGCATCGAGAACGCCGAAGCCTGCGCGGTTTTCTATCAGGACATTTCCGCCGAAGCCGTCCAAGGCTCGGCGCTTGCCGGCCGGCTGCTGCGTATATCCGTCGATCCGGGGACAGGTGAGGTGGCGAGCTTCGCCGACATGCTCGGGGACCGCGCGCCGGACGCCGAGCCGCGTGTCGGCGCCGACGCCTGGTCGATCATGCTCTACACCTCGGGCACGACCTCGCGGCCGAAAGGCGTCCCGCGGCGGCATCGCGCCGAGCGGGCCGCTGCGATCGCCCATGTCGCGCAAAATCTCTACGGCCGCAGCGAGCGCACCCTCGGCGTGATGCCGCTCTACCACACCATGGGCGTCCGCTCGCTGCTGGCGATGTCGCTGATCGGCGGCACCTTCATCTGTCTGCCGCGCTACGACAGCCGCCAGGCGCTGGCGCTGATCGAGAAGGAAGAGATCACCAATCTGTATCTGGTGCCGACGCTTTACCACAACCTCGTCCATCACGAGGCCTTTGCCGCGACCGATGTGTCGAGCGTGCGCAAGCTCGGCTTTGCCGGCGCGTCGATGACCGACGGTCTCCTGAAAAAGCTGAACGCCGCATTCAAGCCGGAGCTGTTCGTCAATCACTACGGCAGCTCAGAGATCTACACCTTTACGATTGACCAGAACGCTCCGGCAAAACCGGGCTCGGCCGGCAAGGCGGGGCTCAATCAGCACGTCAAGGTCGTGCGCATCGGCGCGCGTTCAGTCACCGACCTCGCCGCGGTCGGCGAGGAGGGCGAGATCATCGCAACGCTTGCCGGCGACGAGGCGTTCGAAGGCTACTGGCGCCGTCCGGAAGCGGATGCGAAATCGCTGCGCGAGGGCTGGTATTTTACCGGCGATACCGGCTTCGTCGATCCCGACGGTGATCTGTTCGTCACCGGACGCGTCGACGACATGATCATCACCGGCGGCGAGAACGTCTCGCCGGTCGAGATCGAGAGCTGCCTGTCGCTGCATCCGGCGGTCGACGAGGTCGCTGTGGTCGGCGTCGCCGATGAGAAATGGGGCAAGGTCGTCGCCGCCTTCGTCAAGCGCAACCGCTCCGTGTCCGAGGTCGAGCTGGAGCAGTTCTGCCGCACCTCCGGGCTCGCCAATTTCAAGCGCCCCCGCCGCTACGTCTTCGTCGACGCCATTCCCAAATCGCCGGTCGGCAAGCTGCTACGGCGACTGCTGGTCGCCGGAGAATACGAGGCCGAGCGCCTGCCGCCATCGGACGCTGCCTGATCATCAATCATCAACAGAAGGAAGCATAGATGCCGTCACCCTATATATTTGCTGATCCCCGGCTCTCCAAGCTCGACGGGTTCAAGGTCGAGATCGACGAGGCGCATGAGCGCGCTGACATCATTCTCGGACGTCCGCCCTATAACGTCGTGGCGATGCCGCAGCGTGACCAGCTCCGGCTGACCTTCGAGACGCTCGACGAGGATCCGCGCGTCCGCATCATCGTGCTGCGCGGCGAGGGCGAGCACTTCTCCAGCGGCGGCAATATCGGCGGCTTCATGGAAGCTAGCCCCGAGCACGTCTCCAAGCTCGCCTGGAACATCGCGGCGCCCGCGCGTTGCGCCAAGCCTGTCATCGTCGCCAACCGCGGCTATTGCTTCGGCGTCGGCTTCGAGCTCTCGCTCGCGTGCGATTTCCGCATCGCGTCGGAGACCGCGCAATACGCGCTGCCGGAGCAGAAGCTCGGCCAGATCCCGGGTTCGGGCGGCTCGGCGCGCCTTCAGAAAATGGTCGGCATCACCCGCACCAAGGACATCGTGATGCGCTCTAAGCGCATCTCGGCGAAGCAGGCGCTGGACTGGGGCATCGCGACCGAATGCGTGCCGGATGCCGAGCTGGAGAAAGCGACCGACAAGCTGGTCGACGAGCTCCGCACCTTCTCGCCACTGGCGCAGCGCACAGCCAAGAAGCTCCTGAACGACACCGAGGATTCGACGCTGGCCATCGCGATCGAACTCGAGGGCCATTGCTATAGCCGTCTGCGCCAATCGGCGGATTTCAAGGAAGGTGTCGAGGCCTTCAACACCAAACGTGCTCCGAAATTTACGGGGCTATAGTCCAGGAACGGACGTGACCCGGCGGAAGACTGCCGCTCGCCGGGTTACGTCGTGCTGCGCGCCTTGCAGATAACATCCAGGATCAGCAATTCATGATATCAATGCAGGCTCGAAATCTCATCGACGGTCATTGGCAACCTGCTCAATCCGGCCGAACGGTCCCGAGCATTGACCCGTCGACCCAGCAAATATTGGGATGCTATCCAGCAAGCGGACGGGCGGACGCGGAAGCGGCAGTTGCCGCGGCGCGCCGCGCCTTTGATCGTCCGGGCTGGGCACAGAATGCGCGGCTCCGGCAACTTGTGATGCTGCGATGGGCCGATCTGATGGAGAACCGCGGCGAGCAATTGGCGCATCTCCTCACATTGGAGAATGGAAAGCCGCTCGCGCACTCGCGGGGCGAGATCGCCGCTAGTGTATCTGAGATACGCTACTATGCCGGCTTGACGCGCTACATTCCCGGCCACGTGTTCGAAGTCGAGCCAGGAGCATATTCGACCCTGTTTAAGGAACCGGCCGGCGTCGCCGGGCTCATCATCCCGTGGAATGCGCCTGCCGTGCTTTTGATTCGCGCACTTACGCCTGCCCTTTGCGCGGGCTGTACCGTCGTTATAAAGCCAGCGCCACAAACCGCATTGATTACTGCGGAGCTTGTAAAATGCCTCCACGAAATCGGCGGCTTGCCCAACGGAGTTGTCAATCTTCTCTCAGAAGAACGGCATGAGGTTGCGCAATATCTCGTCACCTCACCCGAAGTGGATGTCATTAGCTTCACCGGTTCAAACGCGACGGGCCAGCGCATTATGGTTGCGGCGGCCCCGTCCATGAAGAAGTTGTCGCTTGAGCTGGGCGGGAAGTCCGCCTGCCTAGTATTTGAAGATGCGGACGTGGCGGACGTCGCCCCGAAGCTCGCTGCGGCAGCTACGATCATCGCCGGGCAACAGTGCACCGCGGCCCGGCGTGTGCTGGTTCATGCTTCGCGTTACGACGATATGAAGGCAACACTCTGCTCCGCGCTTGCACGTGTCAAAGTCGGGACCGGAATAGAACCAACGGTCGAGATGGGACCTCTAATCGATGCGACCTCTCTTGAGAGCGTCACCAAACGGATTGCGGAAGCCGTCGAGCTCGCCGACGAAGTCGTTCTTCGCGGGGGACGGCCGGACGGTGATTGTTCTCGAGGGTTCTTTCTGACGCCGACCCTTGTCGCGCACAGCGACACCGCTGCATTCTTCGTCCAAGAGGAAATCTTCGGCCCGTTGGTGGTGATTGAGAAGTTCGAAGACGAAAAGGAGGCTGTCGTTCGGGCTAATCACAGTGAATATGGCCTCTCAGCCAGTGTATGGACCAACGACGGCGCACGCGCGATGCGGGTGGCACGCGCGTTGCGGAATGGCACCGTCTGGATAAACGACCACAACAAGCTGTTTGCCGAAGCTGAGACGGGTGGCTACCGCCGCAGCGGACTTGGCCGCCTCCATGGTTATGAGGCGCTGAACGACTTTGTCGAGATCAAGCATGTCTATCAAAATTGCGGTGTGGTGTAGAGGCGGGCGATCTCCTTCGATAACGTTACCGTCAAGTCGTGTCAGCTCAGCCGCCGTTGCATGGTCGACAACGGTTGGCCGGCGCTTCCTTCGATCTTCAGCTTGGCCTCCATAAAATCGAGAAACGCGCGCAGGCGTCGCGACTCCTTGCGCTTGCCGAGGAATGTCGCACTGACCTGCAGTGACGGACTTTCCCAGTCAGTGAGCACGCGAACCAGTCGTTTGGCTCTCACATCGTTCAGACACATGATGTTAGGAAGAATGCCAAGTCCGACTCCACCGATTACGAGTTCGCGTGCCACGCCGATGTGATTCACGGAGATCCGTCCGACAACGTCGATGACCTTGACACCAAGCCCACTGCGGAAATTCCAGACGCCTTCGGCGCGCTGATGTTCGGTCACGATGCAATCGAAGCGTTCAAAATCGTCGACGCTGAGGGGAACGCCTCTTCTTTCCAGGAACGAGGGGCTCGCGTAGACGCCGCGCGCAATGCTTGCCAGGTGGCGGATGCCGCCGTGTGTCTCGGGGAGAGTGCCAAGTTGCACCGCAACATCGTAGGGCTCGACCGACACGTCGATCCACCGGCTGTTGGCGTCGATCACAAGATGGATATCTGGAAAACTGACGGCGAATGCGGCGATTGCGCTGCTTAGCCAGCCGGTGCCGAAATCCACGGGCATGCTGACCCGGAGCATTCCCCGCAGCTCGGTTTGCATTCGCGTTGTTCCAAGACCCGCTTCCTCAATCTCGGCGGCGATGCGTTCGCAGTGCTCGTAGAGAGCTTGGCCGATGTCGGTCACGGCAAGCGTGCGGCCTCCCTTTTTGAAGAGGACGGCTCCGAGCTGATCTTCCAGAAACATCAGCTTACGGCTGACTGTGGATTTTGGAATATCGAGCTTTCTCGACGCGCTGCTAATGCTGCGGGCATTGACGACCTCGAAAAACAGCAGGAGCGCGTTCAGGTCCAATTTTCTGGTCATAGCCTGCATCCCTTCCACCCGGGACCCATCAGTTCGTCCCATATTTGGAACGGCGTAGCGTCGAAAATGCGCTATCGTCCCGACTTTGGCAAGCATAGGGTCAATTCAAGGTTCGGACCGAGATCGGATTTGGTCTTTCCGGACCAGGGCGCAGCGAAGCCAAAAAGCAAAAAAGACGCGGTCCACGCACCGATCCGGGAGAAGACAATGGCGCACATTTCCAGGCGACACTTGCTCGCCGCTGCGGCCGCGAGCTCATTTGCGTTGCCATCATCTATCCGGCACGCGATGGCGGCGGCGGACATTCGGGTGCGGTGGGCATCGCTGCAGCCAGGTTTTACGGTGCTGCCGGTCCAGTACATTCTCGCCAACGACCTTGGCAGCAAGAACGGTCTCTCCTTTCCCGATCCGGCTCCGTATACGGCCGTGTCGACCTACTACAACGACTTCGTCGCTGGAAACTACGACGTCTGCATTGGGAGTTGGGATACCTTCGCTGCCCGCTACCAGGCCGGTGTGCCCATCAAGTACCTCTGTACGATCACCGACGCCAACATGATCGCCCTGTTGGCACCCAAGGGCGGCGTCGACAACGTGTCTCAGCTCAAAGGCAAGACGATCGCGGCCCTGCAGTCGACCGGTACGTATCGCATGGTCAAAGCCCTCATCAACGAGGCGTTCGCATTCGACATCGAAAAAGAGGCAACGATCCAGAACGTCGACAATCCTGCCGCGTCGGTGACGCTGCTGATGGCCGATCGAGCCGACGCGGCCTTGTCGTGGGAGCCTAACATAACGACCGGGCTGATGAAGAAGCCTGACTTACGTGTGATCTTGAAGGCAGGCGACGTCTATAAACGGCTCTCTGGCGGGCTGGAGCTACCGTATTTTGGGGTGGCGATCCGCAAGGAATTGGCCGATGCCAATCCTGGCATCGCGGCGAAGGTCAGCAAGGTCTTCGAAGATTGCCTCAGCGGCATCAACGCGAACACGACGAAGGCTGTCGATCTGTTCGGCAGCAAGACTGGCATTGCGCCGGATACGCTTAAGGAGGCCATGAGTTCGAAGCGCCTCGCTTTCAACTACCGGCCTATGAGCGATGACCTTTCGAGATCGTCGATACTTCTTGCAAGCGAGTTTTTAGCGCGCAACGGCCTGCTGACCAGGCCGGTCGATCAGAACTTCTTTGCCGCCTGACCCATCATGACGGAAAGACCGATGTCTATTGCGGTAGATCGAACCTCGCGTCCGGAGCGCTCAGTCGCTGCGGAACTCGTTAAGCCGCTGGCCGGAGTGGCCGCAGCGCGGAAGAATCCCGAGGGAAGACGCGATATCTTCGCGACGTGCGTTGTTGTCATTGTCCTTCTTGTTGCAATGGAAATCACCAGCCGCTTCGTGCCGGACTACATCATGCCGTCGCCCGTGACCGTCTGGAATGCGGCACGGGAGCTGTTCTTCTCGGATCCCTACCACGTTGCCGTTACGCTCGTCCGTCTCGCCATTTCCGTCGTGATTGCGATGGTTGCGGGGGTATTGATCGGACTCGCGATGGGAATGTTTCCTTCCGTTCGCCCATATCTGAAGGCCATCGTCGTTATCGATACTGGTATTCCCGCGCTGTCGTGGATGCTGATTGCGGTGTTCTGGTTCAAAAATCCGGAATCGAGAATTTTCTTCATTCTGCTCGTCATCCTGCTGCCGTTCTACGCCCTCAACGTCTACGAAGGCGTACGCGCTTTACCGAAAGAGCTCGTCGACATGATCGAGAGCTTCCGTCCGTCGCGTTGGCAGGTGCTTCGCTATCTCATTCTCCCGCACATCGTGGCCTACATTTTCCTTACCACGAAATCGGTGATCGGCTACGCGATCCGCATGGTGATCTTCGCCGAACTCGTCGCATCCGCCGTCGGTATCGGCGCGCGAATGAACCTCGCCCAGTCGACATTTCGGATCGATCAGGTGCTGGCATGGACCTTCTTCCTCGTGATCCTAAACCTGCTGTTGCAGGCAATCGTGAACGGACTGGAAAAGATCTCTCTGAAATGGCGTGCGGAGGCGACGGTAAGATGAGCGAAGAAGCTCTCATTGAGGTTCACGACGTTACCAAGACGTTCGGGAACTATCTGGCGGTCGATAACCTTTCGATGAGTGTCCGCCGCGGTGAAATCGTCGTTCTTCTCGGACAGACCGGTGCCGGAAAAAGCACAGTCCTGAATTTGATCATGGGTACGACGTGCCCCAACTCCGGTCAGATCCGGGTGGCCGGCTTCGATCCCTATGCGTCCTTCAAAGCGCTCAAGGGACGGCTTTCGGTCAGCTTCCAGACCGACAGGCTCTTGCCGTGGCGGACGGCAGTCGAGAACGTTGAATTGGGACTTCTTATTCTGGGAAACTCCAAGTCACGGGCACGCGCGAGCGCCAGAGAGTGGCTTGCGCGGGTCCGTCTCGACGGCGCCGACGATAAATATGTCCACGAACTTTCAGGAGGCATGCGCCAGCGCGTATCACTTGCGCGCGCGCTCGCCATCGACCCCGAAATCGTGTTTCTCGACGAGTCGTTCAGTCAGCTCGACCATGTGACGTCGAAAACGTTGCGTCGCGATTTTCTTCAGATAGCGCGCGAATTTCGAAAGACCTGCTTGCTGATTACCCACCGGATTGACGACGCACTCGAAATGGCCGACCGCGCGCTAGTGTTGAGCCCTCCAGCCAGGGTCGCGCTCGAGGTGCAGATCAGCGACGAAGCGAGGTACGACCCGCACAAGATCGCCGAACTCCACGCTCAGATCGCATCTGCCATGGGCGGCGAATCACAGACCGAACATTGAAATCATCGGAGACGAAGAGATATGAGCTACCAGGATGTCATCCTCAACCGCGAAAACGGCTGGGTCGAAATCACGATCAACCGACCCGACAAGCTCAATTCGCTTCGAGAACAGACGGCCGACGAGATCCTCGCGATACTGAATGAAGTCGAGCACGACAGGAGCGTACGGGCGGTCATTTTGCTTGGCAGCGACAAGGCATTTTGCACGGGGATCGATACCAGCGAGTTCCAGATTGAGGAAAACGGCTATTTTGACTTCTACCGATACCGGAAGAGGACCCGGAAGGTGAATCGGCTCTTCAAGGACATCGGTGGTTTCACCAAGCCGCTGATAGCCGCCATCGAGGGGTTTGCGTTGGGCGGCGGCCTGGAGCTCGCACTAGTCGGAGACATCATAGTCGCCGGCGCCAACGCAAAATTCGGGCTGCCCGAGATCAAGCTCGGAATGATGCCCGGCGGTGGCGGCACCCAGACGCTCCCACGGTTAATAGGGAAGCCGCTCGCAAAGGAATTGATGTGGACCGGCAGGCGGATCACCGCCGCGGAGGCCGAGCGCTACCGTATCCTCAATCACGTCACGGAGCAGGGGAAAGCGCTAGAAAAGGCTCGCGAAATCGCCAAAAGCATCAGCGACAACGCGCCGATCCCGGTGATGATGACGAAGTCCGTGATCGATCGCGGCATCGACATGTCGCTTGCGGACGGCTTTGACGCCGAGGGTGACGCTTCCTTCCTGCTTTACTTCACCAAGGATCGCGACGAAGGGCTGGCAGCTTTTCGTGAAAAGCGGTCACCTGCATTCCGCGGAGAGTGACAATGACTGCGAAGAAACGCGACATCGTAATCGCCGGGTATTCGGAGACGGCGATTGACTTCAAGACCGGACGCAGCGCGTTTGACCTTGGAGGTGAAGCCTTGGCCAAGCTTCTGGCCGCAACCGGCATTTCAAAGGATGTCATCGACGGCCTCTCCGTGACCACTCCGCTGAGCGAGTGTCCCAATCCGTTCTTTGCAGTCTACATGACGGAGGCATTGGGCCTTACGCCGACCTGGCTCAACTACGGCGGGACTGGCGGATGCTCGGCGACCGGGGGTGTTGCCCGCGCGGCATCTGCCATTCGCGACGGACATTGCGAGGTCGTCGTCGTTCTGTCCGCCGACGCTCCAAGCACGGCGTGGCGTGCAAACTACGGAGCCTACCGTTCCGAATTCCAGGATCCGCCCGGCGTCCAAGGACCGCCGGCGACATTCGGGCTTCTGATGAGCAGGTACAACCATCAGTTTGGCATCAAGTCGGAAGCGCTGGGAAAGATCGCGATTACGCAGCGCGAACATGCTCTCCACAACGAGAACGCCTACGCAAAGTTCAAGACGCCGATTACGATGGCAGACTATGAAAAATCGCGCGTCATTGCCGACCCGCTGCGTCTCCTCGACTGCGTCATGTTTTGCGACGGCGCGAACGCTTTTCTCGTAACGACAGAAGAAAAGGCTCGCAGCCTCGGGATCACCAAAATGGCATTTCCAACGGCCTATGCCGAGGTGACGAATTTCAATGGAAGTAAGCCGCTTTCGGAGATCACCGAGACCGGATTCTCGGCGATAGCGCCGAAGATCTTTAAGCAATCAGGCCTGACAGCGAAGGACATTCGCATGTTCCAGCCTTATGACGACTTCACCATTGCCGTCATGATGAAGTTCGAGGATTTCGGCTTCTGCAAGCGTGGGCAGGGCAGCGACTTTACCCTCGATACTGATCTCTCCCACAAGGGAACGCTGCCACTCAACACCGGAGGAGGCCAGATCTCGGCCGGTCAGCCCGGACTTGCCAGCGGGGGGCTCAATCTAGCCGAGGCAGTTCGACAATTGTTTGGCGAAGGTGGTGGACGCCAGGTGGCAAATCCGAAGAACGCGCTGGTGACCGGCATCGGCGTGATTCCCTATGCGCGGAACTGGGGTACCAGCGCCGCTATGATTTTGGAGGCATAAAATGGCTGATGAAAAGACGGGACGTCCCGTCCCGAAGCCTTCGGTTTACGTTGACACCAAGCCGTTCTGGGATGGAGCCAAGGTAGGCAAACTGGTGCTGCAGTACTGCAAGGATACCGGCCAGTTTCAGCACTATCCGCGCCCGGTCAGCATCTTCACTGGCAGCCGGAATTTGGAATGGCGCGAGGTGGCCGGTAAGGGCACGATCTATGCCTGCACCGTGATCCGCGTTCCCGGCCCCGGTCTCGAGGGACGGCTTCCCCTTTCCGTTGCAACCATCCAGCTCGACGAAGGCGTGCGCATCCTTGGCAACATCCTGAACAAGGACGTGGACACGGTCAAAATCGGCCAGCGCGTGGAAGTGGCGTGGGATCGTCTTTCTGAGGAAGTGCAATATCCAGCATTTAACGTGGTCTGAGGCATCCGACATGCGCCTGGAAACCATACTTAGCGCGCAAGCGGTGCGCCATCCTGACCGGATTGCTCTGATCTGCGGTGACGATCGGATTACCTACAAGGATCTCGACCGTAGAATCCGGAGCGTCGCGAGCGGTCTTCGGTCGCAAGGCGTCGGTCCGGGCGATCGAATCGTCGTGTTTCTTCCCAACTGCATCGAGATCGTCGAACTATTCTATGCGGCATTCTCGGTAGGCGCGATCGTGATCCCGGTCACGACGCGGCTGACGCCGCACGAATTGCAGCACATCTGTTCCGACAGTCAGCCCCTGGCGATTGTGTTCGAAGGAAATGGCTCGTCTATTTCGGACGTGCTGCAGAAAAATCCGGATGCGATCTGGGTCACCACTGGACGTGCCGTAGAGGGCTCAGTCGAATATGCGGAGCTTAGAAATGCGGAGCCCGGTCGGTTGCCGCGGCTGTCGATCGAATCGGACGACGCAATCATAATGTACACTTCGGGGACGACCGGAAAGCCGAAGGGAGCGATCATAACGCACTCGAATGTTGTTGTTCAGCATTGTTTCATAAACGCCGTCGAATGGGAAATTTCGAGCGAAGACCGCTATCTTGTGACGACGCCGCTCGCCCATCGGACCGGCTTTGCCCGGCTCGCCAATTCGCTGACGCTCGGCGGCACGCTCGTCGTCATGAAGAAGTTCGATCCGCGTGAAACGGTCGACACGATCGCGAAAGAACGGATCACCGTCGTCGGTATGGTCCCGACGGTATGCCGGATGCTGCTCCCCGAGATCAAAGACGATCCTTCGCGCTGCGCATCGCTGAGGCGCATCGTCGTGACGGGCGAAGCGTTCCCGGTTGAATTAAAGAATCAATTTCTAGCGCTGCTGCCGGACGTGCGACTGGTGTCGTTTTTTGCGATGACTGAGGTGGGAGGCGTGACCTCGCTGTCGCATGAGGAGCAGTTCGATCACGCCTCCTCGATCGGCCGTCCGACGCCCGGCGTCGAGGTTCAGATCGTCGATGATGCAGGTGTTGAGGTGAAGACCGGTGAGCCGGGCGAACTACTCGTACGCGTAGGGCAGCCAGGCCGATATTCCGTGATGCGGGGCTACTACAATCGGCCCGACGAAACAGCGAACACCATAAAGGACGGGTGGATACATACGGGCGACGTCGCCAAGGCGGACGACGACGGCTACCTCTATATCGTCGATCGCAAGAAGGATATGGTCCTGAGCGGCGGCTTCAATATCTACACCAAGGAAGTCGAGCAGGCCCTGCTGCAGAATCCCGAGGTCGCCGACGCCGCTGTTATCGGAGTGCCCGATGCCGTCTTCGGAGAGGCGGTTGCGGCCTTCATCGAGCGATGTCCAGGCACAAGCCCGACGCCGTCCTCAGTTGTCGAACACGTGCGCAATCTGGTCGCTGGATATAAGAAGCCCAAGTACGTATTCATAGTCGACGCGTTACCGCGGAATTCTCTCGGTAAGGTGCTCAAACGATCTTTGCGGGATCAGGCAGTCAACGTCGACGACAGCGTCGGGTCGCTGGAAAAGAGCGCCTAGCGTCTCGCTTACAAAGCAAGGGCGCATGTACTCCTACGACCCCATCGCGGCGCATTGGGCGAGCCGGCGTGGAATGGCCGCAACGTCGGTTGGCCGAAACGGCCCCCCTATCTGGCCGAAACTGCCCCGTTAGTCGTCGGATAGTCGAAGCTAAGGAAGAAAGCCTCCATGGCCGGTGACTCTAGCAGCACGTCAGCTAATGGAACAACGCAAGGCCCTCGCTGGTCTCCGCGCGATGCCTCGCGACGAGAGGCAGACGGCAGCGAGATTCCCAGCTTTCCAAGCGATCGGTCGTCAAGTTGACTATCAAACGGCTTGCCTTCGAACCGGTGCTCGTCAAGCACCTTGAAACCCTCGGCATCGATCATCGGTCGGTGACGAGTGATCTTGGCTTTAAGAAACTTGATCGCCAAGGACGTCTCTACCGGCTTGCCCTGTTCGCCAAAGGTGCGACAGGTGATGATTTGTTAGGGCTGCGAATTGGCAAGAAGGTCCCGATAAATGCGTTCGGTCCATTGAGCTACGCGGTCATGAGCGCGCCAACCCCACGCCATGTGCTGCAGACGAGTATCAAGTATATGCGGATATTTCAGTCTCATCCGCCAAATGCGGCGACCCTGAGCACTGGACAGTCAAACGTCGTTTTCGAGTACAAGCATCCGATCCGTTTGAAAGGCTTTACGAACTTCGTCCCGGACCTCTTCTTCGCCAGCAATCTGCAGACTCTTTCACAGCTGGGCGCAGATCTTGCGGAGGTGCGACTTGAACTTGACTATGCTCCACCGGACATTGCCGCGTATCGTGCGGAAATCGGAATTCCCGTGACGTTCAAGGCCAGTCGGAACAGACTGATCATGCCGCAGGCGGCGATCGATGCGCCCCTCTCTGGTACCTTTTCAACGTATTCCCGGGCGCATGGCCGCTTGGCCGAGAATGTACTTGCGAGTATTGCGTCGGAAGAGGGATTGCCTGATCGTGTGGCCGAAATTCTATCGCTTGCGCGCGACCAATCCTTGCGCGCTTCAGAAGTCGCAGCGGCCCTTAACGTATCGGAACGTTCTCTTCGGAGGAGGCTCTCGAGGATGGGTTGGAGCTTTACCGCACTGTTGGCAGAGCTGCGCACCGAACTTTCCCGTGCTTACCTGCTGGAAATGCCGGTTCGCGATGTCGCCGAACTGCTCGGGTATTGCGATGCCTCCACTTTTAGGCGTGCCTTTCGACGCTGGACGGGCATAACGCCAGATAGTTATTTGAGGGAAGCTCTCCCGGACAATTCGCGCCGGCGCCAACGTGCAATTTGAAGCGCTCCGCCGGAGCACGCCCTTCAGAAACGAATGTGACGACGACATCGCAACGCTTCCATCCGGCTCACAAGTCTCGCCGCCGTCGGTTGCCGAAACGGCCTTCCTCCTTGGCCGGAATGGCCCTTAACAGCGTTGCATTATGTCGCGCGTGCGGCGCGTCTTGGGGCGCTACTGGTGCGCGATGAGACGCGCTGGAGCATTTTCCAGCAGGCTCGAGCCGCTATGGCTCACTATCTAAGCATCCAGGTACACAGACGGAGGCTGACGTGAGCGATAGTCGTACTCGGGAGATCGGCGGCGCCAGTTCTGACCTGTTGGCGACCCTGTCAGAACTCGACGGATATGATCAGCTTTTGGCGATGCGCGCCCATGGTATCAGCGCGCCCATGCTGCAAACCTTGAAATTAGAGCTGACAACGCCCGACCGGGGCCAAGTCGTATTCGAGGGCTCGCCAGATCGTTCAGTATACAACCCGATTGGCACTGTGCACGGCGGCTATGCCGCGACGTTGCTCGATAGCGCTTGCGGCATTGCCGTGCATTCGAAGCTGCGAATCGGTCAGACCTATACGACCCTCGAGTTGAAAGTTTCCTTTCAGCGCGCCCTCACTCAGAAGAGCGGGCCAGTGCGCGCGGAGGGCCGTGTGATCTCGGCGGGTGGCAGGGCTGCTTTTGCGGAGGCCACTCTCACTGACGGAGAGGGACGACTTTGCGCGTCTGCGACGTCCACGCTATTGATCTATGAGAACCCCGCGAGGCCTAAGGCCGAAACGACTGAGCAATGATCCTGGCTGCTTCTCGAATTGCCGCGATAGGGCCTATCGCGCGGCTTGCCTGGCCAACAACATTGGTCCTGTGTTCGCAAATCGCCGCGAATACATTCGATGCCTTTATGGCAGGCAAGATTGGGACGGGAGCGCTCGGAGGCTTCGCTTTCGTTTTTCCCGTTCGTGATCTTGATGCAGACGCTTGCTGCGGGCGGCATAGGCGGCGGTATAGGCGGCGGTATAGCAGCCGCCGTCGCGCGTGCGACCGGACGCAAGTCACGCACCGATGCGCACGATCTAGCGGTCAATGGCTTAATCATTGCCATGGTTTCCGGCTTGGCTTTCATGGTCGTCATGATCGGCTTTGGGCGGCCCATCTTCCGAGTGTTCGCAAACGCGCGAGGCGCCGGTGACGCCGCCGCAACCGACGCTGCTACCACCTACGCGACAGGTTTCTTTGCCGGCGCGATGGTCACATGGATCCTTCAAGCATTGGCTTCGACCTTCCGCGGCCTCCGCGACGCAGCGTTTCCTGGATGATGGATACTTATGTCATCCCTGATGCAGATGCCCCTCGGCTACCTGCTCACTTTCGGCGTCGGGGCTTTGCGGGCCTTGGCATTATTGGCATAGGGTTTGCTGCGCCGGCCGCGCAATGCTTCGCACTGATCATTCTCACGCGGCGTATCCGGCGTGACGTTGGCGGATTGGGGCCGTTAATCACCCGTTCTGCGCAACTGGTCTATTGCGTGCCAACGTTAGTTTCCAACCAGCCCGACATGGTTGTGGCCGACTGCGACTCGTTACGTCGCAACTTCGGTTCACAAGGCTCGCCGCTGCTTGCCGAAACGGCCTTCCTTCTTGGCCGAAACGGCCTCCCGGCAGCGTGCATTATATCGAGGCGGCGCATGCTGGGTCGCCAATGAATATACGATTCGGAGGATATTGCGGTGCAGACATCGATCGGGAAAGTGGACGATCTCAAGATGATTGCCTCCCGCTATGCTGACGAAATTCGCAAGCGACATCTCGAATTCGAGCAACTGCGGCATTTGCCCCAAGACCTCGCGGACCGCATGGCTCGTGACGGCCTGTATCAGGTATGTACGCCGGCCGAGTATGGAGGTGAGGAGCTTTCGCCACGGGTCTACGCCGAGATCGTCGAACAATTAGCGAAAGCAGACGCGTCCGCAGCTTGGTGTGTTTTCATCGGCATCACCTCGTCATTCGGGCTGGCGAGCGCGCAGACTGAGGAATTCAAGCAAATTCTGCGCAAGCCAGGGGTGATCGCCGCCGGCGCATTTGCTCCCAACGGTCGCGCCAGGCCGGTGACCCGCGATGGTCGTGATGGCTATCTGGTCAAGGGCCGTTGGCAATGGGGGTCAGGCACTCGCAATGCCCATTGGATAGTTGGCGGTGCGTTCGTCGTGGATCAGGCCGGTGCGATACAATTGGACGAGAGAGCCAAGCCGGAACACCTTACGATAGTTTTCGACGCGGCCGACGTCGAATTTATTGATACCTGGAACGTAATGGGATTGCAGGGCACGGGTTCGACCGACTACGCCGTGAACGACGTTTTCGTGCCGGCAGTCCGGACGATAAAGCGGTTCGGCAAGCGCCGCAGCAGCCACCCCATCTTCCTGTTTCCGAACTTCGGAATTTTGGCCATCGGCATTGCTTCGGTCACGTTAGGCGTCGCTAGGGCGACAATCGACGACTTCTTGGAGTTCGCGGGCAAGAAGGTCCCGCAAGGAAACACGCGCGTCCTGGCCGAGAAACAGTCCACCCAATCTGGCATCGCAAAAGCTGAAGCTGCTTTGCGCGCGGGTCGGGCGTTCTTCTACGAAGCAATCGATGCCGCTTGGTCAGGCGCGCTTCGTGGCGAGGTGTCGACCGAAGATCGTCGTGACCTGCGGCTGGCGACCTCGCAGGCCGTTCAAGCCGCCAAACTATGCGTGAACATCATCTACGAACTCGCAGGCGGGACGGCTGTGTATCGCACCTCCGACATTCAGCGACGACTTCGCGATGTCCAGGTCGCTGGTCAGCACATGATGGTCGGACCGGGGACCTACGAACTTGTGGGTCGACTTTTGCTCGATCTTCCGACCGATATTGAGCAGCTATAATCCCGAGGGGGGCCATCATCTTGGCATTTTTGGACGAATATAAAGGCGCACTCAGGCTACCGCTTATCGCGGCACCGATGTTCTTGGTGTCGGGGCCTGATCTCGTGATCGCGGCCTGTGCGAATGGCGTTCTCGGCAGTTTCCCATGCGCGAATGCTAGGACCATCGAAGTGCTCAGTGAGTGGATTGCCGAGATAACGCAGCGATTAAGCGGTCCGTCGTGTGTACCTTGGGCGGCAAATCTCGTCGTGCACCCGACCAACCCACGCCTCACTGATGAGTTGAGCGTTTTGGAGAAAGCCCGCGTACCCGTCGTCATCACGGCATTGGGCGGGCCGAAGCCGATCGTCGACCGGGTTCACGCTTGGGGTGGAAAGGTATTCGCCGACGTCAACTCGGTCGCCTTTGCCAAAAAGGCGGTCGACGCTGGGGTGGATGGTTTGATCCTGGTGTCAGCAGGTGCCGGTGGACATACAGGGCGGATGAATGGCTTTTCGCTGCTGTCGGCCGTCAGGGAATTCTTCGATGGTCCCATCGCTCTCGGCGGAGGGCTCTCAAATGGCGCCGAGATCAGAGCCGTCGAGACGGCGGGTGCCAACCTGGCAGTGATGGGGACGGCGTTCATCGCTACCGAGGAGAGTCTCGCCGTCCCGGAGTACAAGAGCATGCTGATCGATTCGACCATTGATGATCTGGTTCTCACGAACACGGTTACGAACGTCTTGGCGAACTGGCTCCGGCCAACCTTGGTTAGGGCCGGCATTGATCCAACCGATTTTCTCGTGAATCCGAAAGTGGATTTCAGCGACAGTTCGCTGATCGAGAAGCAGCGCGTTCGCTGGACAACGGTCTGGTCGGCCGGCCATGGGGTCGGATGTGTGCGTCGCGTGGACACCGTCGCCGAGTTGGTCGCCCGTCTGAGACGGGAATATCTGCAAGCATGCGACCTTCCGCGCAATTACTGCTGACACGAAGAAGAGCTGACAGACCTCTTCAAAGGAGATTACACAAATGACACGCTCAATTGAGACGTTGTTTCGACCATTCGCATCAGAGAAGCTCAGCATACCAAACAGAATCGTCATGGCACCGATGACGCGCTCCTTTTCTCCAAATGGGATTCCAGGAGAGAACGTTGTGGCGTACTACCGCCGAAGAGCCGAAGGTGGGGTCGGGTTGATCGTCACCGAGGGAACCACTATCGACCACCATGCATCCTCTCAATCAACTGACCATCCGGCGTTTCATGGCGAGGCGTCGCTTGCCGGCTGGTCGGATGTCGTGAAAGCGGTCCATGCGGCCGGAGGTAAGATCGCTCCGCAGCTTTGGCACGTCGGCATGATGCGCAATCAAGGACGGCCAAAAACCGACCTCCTGCCGGCGGTCGGACCGTCAGGAATCTATGTACCTGGAAGGGTCGTTGGTTCGCCCATGGCGGAAAGCGAAATTGCGGACGTAATCGACGCCTTCGCCAAGGGAGCTCGTGCAGCCCAACAGATCGGCTTCGACGCGGTAGAATTTCATGGAGCGCACGGTTATCTGATTGACCAATTCTTCTGGGCAGGCACAAACACTCGCGAGGATACTTGGGGAGGAGATTTACGCAGAAGAGCGAACTTCGCAGCTGAAATTATCAAAGCAGCTCGAGCCGCTGTCGGACCGCGTTTCCCCTTGATTCTGCGCGTCTCGCAATGGAAGCAGCAGGATTTCACTCAGCGTTTGGCGCATTCTCCGCAAGAATGGGAACAGTTTCTCTCCCCGCTCGTGGAAGCTGGGGTTGACATCTTCCACTGCTCCACCCGGCGCTATCATGAGCCGGAGTTCGAAGGATCCAACCTCAATCTAGCCGGCTGGACCAGGCGCCTGACGGGTAAACCCACGATTACAGTTGGAGGCGTTGGCCTAAGCAGCGGCAGCGACTTCATTGCATCATTGGGCGGTCGCGTTGCCGACGTGGCGAATATCGACGACCTCCTCGACCGGCTTTCGCAGGATGAATTTGACCTGGTCGCAATCGGGCGCGCACTCGTCGCCAACCCAGACTGGCCCGCGCAACTTCGCAACGGAACGTCAGGCAAATTGAAGTCTTTCGAGAAAGACATGCTCTCCGATCTCGTTTGAGCAATATGTATTCGGTTCTTTCTGGAGGAGCGAATGTTATACCCAACCAGTCTCGATCGCGCTATCTCGCCGGAGGATTTCCGAAACGCTATGCGCAACCAGGTCTCCACTGTCTCGATTGTGGCTTGTGGTGACGTTGGCTCGCGCACAGGGCTTACGGCCACGGCCGCATGTGCGCTTTCTGACAAGCCAGCAATGGTGTCGATCTGCATAAATAAAAGTGCGAGTGCTCATCAGGCCATCCTGGATGTTGGCTGCTTCAGCCTCAACTTTCTTTCCGCCGGGCAGATTCGATTGGCGGACACGTTTTCAGGCCGAACTGGATTGACCGGAGAAGCACGCTTCGGTGAGGGGACCTGGAACAATCTGTCCACGGGGGCGCCGATACTCGACGGAGCTCTAGCAAGCTTCGATTGCGCTCTGGAAAGCAGACACGAGTTTCCATCGCACTCCATATTTGCAGGCGTCGTCAAGGCCACTCGCGTGCAGCCAGAGGGGTCGGCGCTGCTATACGCGCACGGCCGCTATTTTACTCTGGACTGCACGAGCCGCCCCAAAGCCGCCTGAGCGACTACCCGGCGGCGCAACGCCAACGATTGTGCCTCCGAAGTTGACGGACGTGCCGGTTGTTGTTCGAGGACTTCCGCCTTGGCCCCGTCGACAGCTTTAGGCCTTGGACAAGATATCATCGCGTTTGCTGCCGAGTACGCAGCCACAAGCGGGCATGCACATGAAGCTCGACTTCGGCTCCATCTGGCTTCCGCGAATTGCGTGGACGGTATGGTCCTGCACGCTGCCTGATCGCCAGAAAGGCGAAGAACGTCACCGTTTCGGTGATCGTCGGCAATTGGCACGATTCGAGGCAATCGGCCGGATGTTTATCGGCTCGCGACGAACGCAGTTGTTCGCACTCACTAGTCCTCTGGCGGATAATGTAGCCGCGAGGGGATCTCGGTTCTCGCTGTGTCGATCAACCGGACATGACCAGTGACAGTCGTTCGTATGGAAGTCACGTTCATCCCATCGCGCAACTCATCCCGCCGTCCACCGGAATTATCTGACCCGTGATGTGTTTGCCGGCAGACGATGCCAGCAAAAGTGCAATGCCCTTGAGATCGTCTTCGTCGCCTATGCGCCTTAGGGGTGTTTGTGCAGCAAGGTTATCGATGCCGAGTTGCTGCAAAAGTCCATCGGCCATTTTGCTCGGAAAAAATCCGGGTGCGATCGCGTTTACCGTGATGCCATGCTCGCCCCATTCCGCCGCAAGCGCCCGGGTGAAGTTCACCAGTGCACCCTTGCTCGTGTTGTAGGCGACGGTCTCGATTCCGGCCCGATTTCCGCCCAACCCAGCGATTGAGGCGACGTTGATGATCCGACCATGCTTGTTGGGGATCATGC
Organism: Bradyrhizobium sp. WSM1253; assembly: GCF_000244935.1. NCBI lineage: Bacteria > Pseudomonadati > Pseudomonadota > Alphaproteobacteria > Hyphomicrobiales > Nitrobacteraceae > Bradyrhizobium > Bradyrhizobium sp. WSM1253. Next base: position 2,110,052 of record NZ_JH600073.1, on the reverse strand, counting down.
TGGCCCGCCCGATCGCCTGGCTGAACAAGAAAATGCTTCGGATGTTGAGGTTCATCACCTTGTCCCATGCCTCGATAGGATGACTCTCAGCCGGGGCGCCCCAAGAGGCGCCGGCATTGTTGACCAGGATGTCGATCTGCTTCAACCGGTTCAGTGCTTCGGTGCAAACGTATTCCACCTGATCCGGCCGTGCCGCGTCTCCGGCTATCCATTGCGCGTCGATGCCGCGCGAGGTCAGGGCCGCTGCGGCGTCTTCGAGGTCGGGCGCCTTTCGAGACGTGATTACAATGCGTGCGCCGGCCTCTCCGAGGCTTTCAGCGAGCTGCAGTCCAAGCCCCCGCGAACCGCCAGTTATCAGAGCCGTCTTGCCGCTCAAATTGAGAAGCGTCATTACGTGTGTGGACATAGAGCTTCCTCGTGTTCTGGCTAACTTCGGCGGCTAGCGGTTCTGGCCAACATGACGCGTGGAAGCCGGACCGTTCAACGTGGCATTCGCTCCTGCCGAATTTGAAACATCACAATCGTGGCGCGGCGACCATCCCTGGTTTCGTACATTCGTTCTAGCAAGCCCGACAATAGGAGGGCCGCTTCGGCCAAACTGAAGGCTGTTGCGGCCACGAGAAGCTATGAGCATTGAGCGCACTGCTGAAGAAAGGGCGCAATCGATCAGAACTGCATGGGCGAGGGCGCCAAACGCATTGAGGTGAGCTTGTCCAGTCTGGAGACCCGGCAGCGCATCTCCAGTCATACGAAGTGAGCCGTTACAGTCTTTGCCGCCGGTCAGAGTCTTGAAAGTCGGGAGACATCGTTGCGGCCGAGTGTGCCGAGAGTTTCAAGCTGAGTTTTGAGCGTGACTCAACGGCAAGGCGCTTAATGATCAAGGTTTTCCTGGCCGCAACGGCCTTCAGTTTGGCCGAAACTGCCCTCCTATTATCGGGCTTGCAAGAACGAATGTACGAACTCAAGGACAGTCGTCGCACCACGATTATGCGGTTCGATTTCGTCAAAGGTGAACGCCGCGCTGAAAGATCTCAGTGCTTCTGAATCACCGAACATCGCTGGTTGAGTACTTATCCCGAAGGCCAACGAACTGTTGCAAGGTAACGTGGGAGTACATTCATGACGACCGCACTCATTACCGGCGCTTCAAGTAGCATCGTTGCACCCCGAGCTTAGATCGCGAATGACAGCGCGGGCGGATTCAACACCGGCGGGGAGCGAATGAAAGTCATCGTTATTGGCGCCGGAATCGCAGGCTTAACCGCAGCTCTAGCTCTTGTGAAAAAGGGCATCGATGTCACCGTCGTCGAACAGGCCCAGCAGTTCCGCGAAATCGGGGCGGGGATTCAGATCGGAGCAAACGGCACGCTGGTAATGCGCGAATTGGGACTTGAGGACAAGCTGCTAGCCGTCGGAGTCATTCCCCAAGCCTGGGATACCAACGACTTCGAAACTGGCCGAATGCTGTTTGCAACACCGCTCGGTGAAGAGGCTGCGCTGCGTTATGGTGCGCCGCTATACAATCTGTACCGCGCGGACTTGATTGACCTGCTCGCCAAGGGGCTTCCCGACGGGGTGCTGCGTTTCGGCGCTCGTTGTGAGGAGCTCGGGCAGACCGCGGATTTGGCATGGGTCAAGCTTGTTACCGGCGAGGTTCTAGAAGCCGATGCCGTTGTTGGGGCAGATGGCATTCATTCGATGGTCCGCGAAAGACTGTGGGGACACAAGCCGGCCCAAGCCGCCAATATTCTCATGTGGCGCGCCCTCATTCCGGGCGAGCGCCTTTCGTTCGTCGATCTGCCGGAGCGCGGACATAATTGGACCGGGCCGGGCCGCACGATCGTATCGTACTGGGTACGGCCGCAGAAGCTGTACAGCGTCCTTGCGTCCGTTCCGGACACGGAAGTGCAGCGCGAATCGTGGGAAGAGGGCGGTAACATCGAGGAGTTTAGGCGATCGTTCTCCGCTGCTGAGCCACGGCTAAAGCAGTTGCTGGATCAGATCGATACCGCCTTTATTACAGGGATGTACTATCGCGATCCGATTGAAGAGTGGACAAGCGGACGTATCACCCTGCTCGGGGACGCGGCGCATCCGATGGTGCCCTTCCTGGCGCAGGGCGCATGCCAGGGAATGGAAGACGCTTGGACGATCGCCACCGTACTTTCTAGATCGAACGACGTTCCAAAAGCCTTGCGGGAGTACGAGACCCGCCGCCGGCCACGCACTACGCGCGTTCAATCCGGCGCGCGCGCGATGGTCAAGCTTGTGCACGAGTCCGATCACGAGCGAATCCGCATGCGAAACGGCCGTTGGAAGGGTATGTCGCGCATCGATCCGCTGGCGGAGACAAGCTGGGGACTTGGCTGGAAATACGACGTCCTGAAGGCTGTCGATCAGCCAGTGGGCGAGGTCTTCGGCCTGTCGGCGGTTCAGGAGGGTTTCCGCCTCTCGCGTCCGGAGAGCTGTCAGGCCTACGATCTGTGGAAAAATGCGCTAACGCCGGAAGATGCCGCTCAAGGCTATGACGGCTTGAGGAGGGCTTACGAGCGGTTCCTACTAACGAACTTTCCACCGAACAGTGACATTGAAACTGCCGAGAGGGAACTTAACGGCGTGCGGACGATCCGCATCAATTCATCGCGTTCGAAGTCGGGACCAGTCGTCCTTCATTTCCATGGAGGAGGTTATGTCGTCGGGTCAGCCGATAGTTCGCAGAACTATGCCGCACGCCTTGCGCAGGCTGTCGAAGGCGAGTGTTTTACGGTTGATTATCGGCTCGCTCCCGAGAATCCCTATCCGGCCGCTCTCGACGACGCGGTCGATGCGTATCGAGGTCTGCTCCGCGAAGGCATCACGCCGGAACGCATCATTCTGAGCGGTGAATCGTCGGGGGGCGGCCTCGCAATCGCCCTTGTAATGGCGCTTCGATCGGCCGGCGATTCGCTCCCCGCAGGCATTCTGGCGGTTTGTCCTTTCGCCGACATGACGTTAAGTGGTGAAAGCCTCAGGCTCGCTGAGGGCAAGGACCCGGCCGCAAACCGAGACAGCCTGACATTCCTTGCGGCATCTTATTTCCAGGGTCACGAGCCTCGTGATCCTCTCGTCTCGCCGCTGTTCGGGGATTTCAGTTCGTTGCCGCCGTTGTTTCTGACCGCAGCCACGAACGAGGCACTTTTCGATGACACCAGCAGGATACTCCTGCGTGCGCAGGCGCAGAGTGTCGATGTCACCGTCGAACTGGTCGACGATTCCGTTCACATCTATCCTCTATTTCCGTTCCTCCCGGAGACGAAACGGTTCGTGCTGGCCCTGAACGGCTGGTCAAGGCGCATCCTGCAACAGGACGTCAAGAATTTCGGCCCGCCGGAACACCGGATTGCTGCCCATTCCTAAGCCTGCGGAGAACACGCAATGAAATCCTTCCATACCCTAAAATTGATTGCTGCCGCGGCTCTTGTATGCACATCGCAGACGGTCCTTGCGCAGAGCAAATACGATACCGGCGCGAACGACACCGAGATCAAGATAGGCAATATTTCTCCTTATAGCGGACCGGCATCGGCCTACGGAATCATCGGACGGATGCACGCCGCTTTTTTCAAGATGATCAACGAGCAGGGTGGCATCAACGGGCGCAGGATCAATTTCATTTCGTACGATGACGGCTTCAGTCCTCCCAAGGCCGTGGAGCAGGCGCGCAAGCTGGTGGAAAGCGACGAGGTTTTTGCGATCTTCAATTCGATCGGAACGCCGTCCAATTCAGCTATCCAAAAATATATGAATAGCAAAAAGGTACCGCAGATCTTCATCGCTACAGGCGCGACTAAGTGGGGCGATCCGAAGCATTTTCCTTGGACGATCGGATGGCAACCTAATTACCAAAGCGAGGGTAGGGTGTATGCCAAGTATCTCTTGAAAGAACATCCCGGTGCCAAAATCGGCGTTCTGTATCAGAACGATGATTTTGGAAAGGATCTTCTTAAAGGGTTGAAGGACGGGCTCGGAAGCCATGCCTCGCTGATCGTCGCAGAGGACAGTTACGAAATCACTGAACCGACTATTGATACCCACATCGTCAAACTGAAAGCCGCCAATGTGGACGTACTTATGAGCATGACGACGCCGAAATTTGGCGCGCAGAGCATCAAGAAGGTGGCCGAGCTTGGCTGGAAGCCCATTCACATTATCAGCTACATCAGTTCCTCGATCAGCTCCATCAAACCGGCCGGCTTCGACAATGCCCAAGGGATTCTATCGTCGAATTATGCGAAGGACGCCGCGGATAGCCGATGGAAGGATGACCCGGGTATCAAGAAGTTCACGGAGTTCATGGACAAGTATTTGCCCGACGCCGATAAGACGGATGGCTCGACCCTGTACGCTTACGGCGTGGCGCAGACACTCGTGCATACGATCAGACGGTGCGGCGACGACTTGACGCGAGAAAATTTAATGCGCCAGGCAGCTAATCTAAAGGATATGGAGAACGATATCTTTTTGCCGGGGATTAAGATCAACACGAGCCCCACGGATTTCTTTCCGATCGAGCAGATGCAAATGGAGCGCCTGACCGGCGATCATTGGGAAATGTTCGGAGACATTTTCGACGGCGAAGTTGGTGGCTAACATTGCTGTCAGAATGACTTCCGGATTTGCTAGCGGACTTCAGAACCTTCAGCTCCGTCGACGACCCTCAGCGGTCATCGACCATCACGAGGGTATTTTTGCTCGAGAGCTTTAGGCTCCCTCCAACTCTCGAGCTTAGAGAGTTGCACTACCGTATCGTACTCCGAGCATCAGGCCCTACAAATGATCCACATTGCAAAACCCACTCCGCTTCACTTCCTTCCGTTAACGGACGCTACGGTTGACGAATTTTACGATTGTCTTTTCGCCTCTTGGGTGAAGTTGCTGGGGATTCGTGATTTCAAGGTTAGCCCGGGGGCGGTGTCCGCCCTGCTTCCCCAAAATGATGCGCTCAAGTTTTCCACCGGTGCCGTGTGTGGTCAGGCCATTATGGCTGCTATTGATACGGTCGCATCGCTGGCAATGCATACGACTGAGCGCGCATCTAAGGGCACCGTCTATCAACACACGCACTTCTTGCGTCCCGCCGTCAGCGACGATTTTCATGTAAAATCGGAAGTTCTGCGCTTTGGCAAAGCGTCCGCCTTTACGGAAACTCGCGTACCCTTTGCGGCTACCGGCGAATTGGTAGCGCACGCCAGTTTGGAATGCGCTTTCTGAACCGGCTAGAGGTTCAGGATGATCGACAATGCGACCGAGTCGTCCCAGCTATGTCCGCTTCTGGTGAATATTGCATTTGCGTCGGCAACCTAGGGCCGGGACGAGAGTGACGGATCGAGAGATCTGCGATGATGAGACGCCGCGCGAGGTGTTTTCGGCCAACTATGGAGGCAGATACGGTCAGCATCGTGGATTGCGCTTGCGGCGAAGCGAAAGCTCGTCAATTTGCTTGCAGGACACACGCATCGCGTGCCGCTTCCTCCCAGACTGCCAGGACTGCATTTGTAGCCCTGGCTTTTTTTTGGCTTGCGAAGTATCGGAACCGTGCGGCAGGAACGGGAGTCGTTCTCGCCGACATCACGGCCCAGGCTGGTCCGGACCTGGCGGTTTCGCGGAAACGCTGATGGGATCTCGGTTCTCGCTGTGTCGATCAACTGGGCATGACCAGTGACAGTCGTTCGTATGGAAGTCACGGTTCATCCCATCGCGCAACTCATCCCGCCGTCCACCGGAATTATCTGACCCGTGATGTGTTTGCCCGCAGACGATGCCAGCAAGAGTGCAATGCCCTTGAGGTCGTCTTCGTCACCTATGCGCCCTAGAGGTGTTTGCTTGACTACGTGATCGATGCCGAGTTTCTCCAAAAGTCCATCGCCCATTTTGCTCGGAAATAGTCCGGGTGCGATCGCGTTTACCGTGATGCCATGCTCGCCCCATTCAGCCGCAAGCGCCCGAGTGAAGTTCACCAGTGCACCCTTGCTCGTGTTGTAGGCGACGCACTCAATTCCAGCCGGATTTCCGCCCAACCCTGCAATCGAGGCGACGTTGATGATCCGACCATGCTTGTTGGGGATCATGCTGGCCCGCCCGATCGCCTGGCTGAACAAGAAGGCGCTTCGGATGTTGAGGTTCATCACCTTATCCCATGCCTCGATAGGGTGACTCTCAGCCGGGGCCGCCCAAGAGGCGCCGGCATTGTTGACCAGGATGTCGATCTGCTTCAACCGGTTCAGTGCTTCGGTGCAAACGTATTCCACTTGATCCGGACGCGCCGCGTCTGCGGCTATCCATTGCGCGTCGATGCCGCGCGAGGTCAGGGCCGCTGCGGCGGCTTCGAGGTCGGGCGCCTTTCGAGACGTGATTACAATGCGTGCGCCGGCTTCTCCGAGGCTTTCAGCGAGCTGCAGTCCAAGCCCCCGCGAACCGCCAGTTATCAGAGCCGTCTTGCCGCTCAAATTGAGAAGCTTCATTACGTGTGTGGACATATAGCTTCCTCGTGTTCTGGCTAACTTCGGCGGCTAGCGGTTCTGGCCAATACGACGCGCGGAAGCCGACCCGTGCGCGACTGCAATTCGCGTGGCACTAGAGGGTGGCGCGAACTTACTTCACCCTTGCCAGGTGGCCTGGATGCAAGTTCGTGTTCAGTTTTTGATCGGAGCGTAGGCCCGCATGTCCTTCTTGAGTACTTTGCCGACGGGTGACTTCGGAAGGGACTCGACGAATTCGATGATCTTAGGCTGCTTGTATCCCGTCAAATGACGGCGACAATGCTCCTTCACATCAGCTTCGTTCAACGCGCTGTCTCTTCGCACGACAACCAGCCGGACGGCCTCCCCCGTATCGGTATCTGGGGTGCCGACCGCGGCGCATTCGAGGACGCCCTCCAGTTCCGCAACCACGCGTTCGATTTCGGTAGGGTAAACATTGAAACCACTTACCAGGATCATGTCCTTCAGGCGGTCGACGATCTTGAGATAGCCATCTTCGTCCATGGATCCCAGATCCCCCGTGAGATAGAAGCCCCGAGCGTCGAACACTTGAGACGTCTCTTCCTCGCGGTTCCAGTAACCGCGCATGACCTGCGGCCCTTTGATGGCGACTTCGCCAACCATGCCCGGACCGACTTCCTTTCCTGCGGGATCCAGCAGAGATACGAACGTCGAGGGAACGGGCAGGCCGACGCCAGGAGCTCTGATGTCTCCGGTCGGGGGATTGCAGGTTACGGTGCCAGAGGCCTCCGACAGACCGTATCCTTCGCAAATCGTGCTGCCGGTGCGCAGTTTCCAGCGTCGAGCTGTCACCGGATTGGTCGGCATCCCGCCGGCCGTTGTCACCTTGAGATGGCTCCAATCGACCTGGTCGAAATCCGGATGAGCCATTAGTGCGTTAAAGAGCGTATTGAGGCCCGGAAACATATGGATCTTATGAGCGCTTAGTGTTTTCAGGGTGGCGCTTGTATCACGCGGATTGAGTACCAGGACATTCTTGCCGCCGACCCTCAGCATAACCATGCTCGTAATAAACGCGAGGATATGATACAGCGGTAAGGGACATGCCGTTACTGGCTGCTCGCCTGCGGGAATCGTGTCGAGTGCTGGTCCAAACCATGCCTCGTTTTGCAAAACATTGGCGACCAGATTTCGGTGCGAAAGAATTGCCCCCTTCGATATGCCGGTGGTGCCACCAGTGTATTGCAGAACCGCCACATCGTGAGGCTTGATCTCGGGATTTTTTGGAACCCCACGACTTCCACGTCGCACGGCCTGCGAGAATGTTACACCCGACAACTCAAAAGCCGGAACCATTTTCATTGTTTTTGTCGCGACGAAACTGGTAGCGGCCGACTTGGAGACCGGCAGCATGTCGCCGATCGAGCAGAGCACGACACGATCTATTGTCGTTCTTGCGACGCACTGATCCAGCGTTGTTGCAAATTCATCCAGGATCACAATTGCCTTAGCACCGCAATCTTTGAGCTGATGTTCGAGCTCTCGCGGTGTGTATAGGGGATTGACGTTCACGACGATCATTCCAGCCTTGAGGATCGCTGCAACGGCGATCGGATACTGCGGGACGTTAGGCAGCATCACCGCCACCCGATCGCCTTTCTGCAAGCCAATGCTTTGGAGATACGAAGCAAGGTGCGAACTAACCAGATCCACGGTCCGATATGTTATGTCGATCCCGAAAAAGTCGTAGGCGACGCGATCGCCGAACTTCGAAACACTGGCGCGGAGCAAGTCGACCAGCGATCCCGATTCTGCTGTTAGGTCGATGTCTGCCTTGAGACCATCTGGATATTTGCCTAACCAGCGCCGCTCAGTCATTCTAGCTCCTTGGGTTTCCTGCTTTTTTATAGTTCGGCGTGGCATTCGCCTTTGACGAACTCGAACCAACAATCGTGGCGCGGCGACCGTCTCAGTTTCGTACATTCGTTCGTGCAAGCTGCTCGATAATGGGGGGGCACTTTCGGCCAAACTGAAGGCCGTTGCGGCCAGGACAAGCTGCGGTCATTGAGTTTCGCCTCACTCGCGCGTTTGACTGAGTTCAGCTTCGAGAAGGCCTGTCAGGCGCACTATGTCGCGCAGTGCATCGGTAAATTGAAAGGACATTCTGCAGAAGGTCGAGCGTCGTAGAACGGCATCGATGCCGGCGCGCAAAAAATGAATTTTGCTACCATCGAATTGCGCGCCGGAGTTTGCGAAGGTGCCGCCGTCTCAGGTGAGACGGAGCAAGTTCGATTCATGACGGATGCATTGCTGCTTTCCAGGCCCGCCGATGCGACAGCTGCGCCTGCGGCCGGTCGCACGGGACCTTTCCCCCGTGCCGGCGAACCCGTGGCGACAGTGGTCGCCGACATTACGCGTCCGTCGGAGATGTCGGGATCGGGTGTGCGCGCCCTGACATGGCGCTCCTTCGTTCTACCCTGGCTTTTGCCATTCGGCTTGCTCCTGGTCTGGCAATTCCTCTCGGCGACCGGGATTGTGTCCACGGCGATCGTGCCGGCGCCATCCGACATTTGGGATGCCGCACGGCAGCTTGCCGCGCGTGGCGAATTGCAGCACGACATCCTTGTCAGCCTTCGCCGGGTTGCCATCGGCTTCAGCATTGGCGCCGTCGGAGGGCTGCTGTTCGGCTTGGCCGTCGGGCTGTTCGAGCCGCTGCACGATCTGTTCGATCGCTCGCTGCAGATGATCCGGACCATTCCGCACCTGGCGCTGGTGCCGCTGATGATCCTCTGGTTCGGTATCGGGGAGGAGCCGCGGCTAATTCTCGTGGCGATGGGTTCGTTCTTCCCGGTTTACATCAATACGGTCGGGGGCGTCCGCAACGTCGATCCCAAACTTGTCGAACTCGGAAAGTCCTACGGCCTCGGTCGCGCCGAGCTGATTTGGTCGATCATTCTGCCGGCAGCGCTGCAGCCGATCCTGGTCGGCATGCGTTATGCGCTCGGCGTGGCCTGGCTCACTCTTGTCGTGGGTGAAACCATCGCGTCGCGGGACGGGGTTGGATATCTCGTGCAGAACGCCCGTGAGCTGCTGCGCATCGACATCATCGTGCTGGCCATCGTGCTTTACGCGATCGCAGGCTGGCTGTCGGATCTCGTCACGCGTTTGATCGAGCGGCGGCTGCTGCGCTGGCATCCGAACTATGCGGATCGGGTGAAGGCATGAGCGGGGCCAGCGTCAGCCTGCGTTCGGTCGGCAAATCCTACGCCGGCCGCACCGTCTTGCACGGCGTCGATCTCGACATCGCTGCCGGTCAGTTTGTCTCGATCATCGGACCGAGCGGGGCCGGCAAGTCGACGCTTCTGCGCCTCGTCGCAGGGCTGGACGCGCCATCGTGCGGTCGCATCGAGCTTCGTGCGACGGGACACAAGGCGGACGTGCGTCTGATGTTCCAGGAAGACCGTCTGCTGCCGTGGCGGAGCGTCCTCGGCAATGTGCTGCTGGGCGTCAAGGGCAGGAAGCAGGACGCGGGGCGGATCCTCGACGCGGTCGGGTTGCAAGGGCGCGAAAGCGAATTTCCGATCGGGCTGTCGGGCGGCCAGCGTCAGCGCGTGGCGCTGGCGAGGGCGCTGATCCACGAACCGGATTTGTTGCTGCTCGACGAGCCGTTCGGCGCGCTCGACGCCATCACCCGGGCTGCGATGCAGTTACTGCTGGAGCAACTGCTCGCCGCGCGTCCGCGCACCGTCGTGCTGGTGACGCACGACGTCGAGGAAGCCTTGTTGCTTTCCGATCGCGTGCTCCTGGTCAAGGACGGGGGCGTCGCGCGCGACCTGATCTTCGATCAGCCGCGTCCCCGGCATCGCGGCGATCCGGCGCTGGCGAACCTTAAGGAAGAACTGCTCGACGGGCTGCTGACGGCCGAGCGCGACTTGGCTGCCGTTGCATGAATGGACAAAAGGATGACGACATGACTTTGAATGGCTCGACCAGTAATCGCGTTGGTATCTCTCGCCGAACGGTGTTGTCGGTCGGCACGGGATTTGCCTCGGCGTCCGCAGGTTTTGGTGGGGCGTCGCGCGCTCTGGCGGCTGACCCGGCACCGTCGCAACTGACCGTCGCGGTCATCGGAGACGGCCGTACCGGCGTCTGGGCATCGCTGCGGGCAGGCGTGGGTGGCCGCAATCTCGAGCAGGAGCTCGGCACCAAGATCGTCTGGCAACCCGGCTTCACTGCATCGCTTCCGGTGATGGAGGCGATCAAGGCAGGCTCCGTCGATTTCACGTTTGCAACCGCAACCGCGGTTGTGAACGCCGTTCCGGCGCGCGTTCCCATCGTACCGCTTGCGGCCTATCCCTTGCCGGCCGATGAGGTCGATTTCCTGGTGCAGGCCAACTCGTCGATCAAGACAGCGGCCGATCTGAAAGGTAAGAAGATCGCCCACCAGAACGGTACCACGGGCACCTACAGCCTGATCAAATATCTGGAGACTGCCGGCTTGCGATTGTCTGACGTTCAGGCCGTCAGCTTGAGCGGTGCGGATGCGTTCACGGCCTTCGCGCAAGGAAGCATCGACGGCTGGATTCACTGGCAGCCGGCCACGGCCCTGGCGCTGACAAAGCTCGGCGGCAAGTCCCGTCTGCTGCCTGACGTGAAGACCTACGACTACGCCTTCTACGTCGCGCGCAGTGACGTCGCCTTGGAATATCCGCAGCTCTTCGCCAAGTTCGTGAAGATCATCCGGGAGACACAAGCCTACATTTTCGCGCACCCGGCCGAGTCCGTTGCGCTGTGGGCCTCGCAGGGCGGCTTTCCGCCGAACGGGACCGAGCAGGCCGTCTACGAGAAACTTGTCCGCGATGCCAGGCTGTCGGAGTCGACCGCGGTTGCGCTCAAGCCGATCGATGATGCGGCGGCAGCGTCGGCCCAGGATCTCGCCGACAATTTCCACGCGCTCGGCGTGCTGCCGAATAAGGTCGACGATCATTCCTGCTCGGCACCCAGTTCGACCCGGCGAAGAAGGCCGTTGCGCTGGAGCTCGGCGCGTAAGCGGCCACACGAAAACACGAGAGAAACATCATGAGCAGTCAGACCGCCGAAACGGTGTCGATCACCTCTGCCACGCTTGGCCACTTCGGCCGCTATTTGCTTAGTGCAAGGACGAACCATTTCATCTCGGACCAGCGCGTCGCCGTCGGCGGTCCCGGCGAAGCGATCAACGCCGGCGAATTGCTGCTGTCCTCGCTCGGCAGCTGCTCGCTTGGACTGATTCAGAAGACGGCGAAAGAGCAGGGGATTCGGCTGCATGAGGCCGGATCCGAAGTTTCGTTCCGGCGTCACGCGACCGATCCTACGCAGTACGAATGGATACGGATCGTCGTGCGCCTGTCCGGCGTCACGGCGGGCGAGGCTGAGAGGCTTGTTACCGGTTTCACCGCCAACTGCCCGATCTACAACACGCTGAAGCGCGGCGGTCCCGTCGAGATCTCCTGGACTGTGAGCTGATGCATGCCTGACAAGAAGCTCCACCTTGCCGCCTTTGTCTCCGCAGGTCCCGTCTCCGGAAGTCACGCCGGATGGCGGCATCCGGAAGCCGACGGCGACCTGCTGTCCGCTGCCTACTATCAGAACATCGGGCGGTTGCTGGAGCAGGGGCGGTTCGATCTTCTTTTCATCGCGGACATCCTTGCGATCCCGGACACGCTGGGCGGCAGCGTTGACAGCCAGCTCCGCTATGGTGCGCTGGGCGCGCTGCGGCTCGATCCGCTAGTGGTGCTCTCGATCATCGCGGGCGCGACAAAGCATCTTGGTCTCGGCGCGACCATTTCGACAACCTACGCCCAACCCTATGTCCTGGCGCGCGCGCTCGCGACGCTCGATCACCTCAGCGGCGGTCGCGCCGCCTGGAACATAGTCACCTCGTTTCAGGAGGCAGAGGCTCGCAATTTCGGCCTGACTGAGCAGCTCTCACGCGAGGGGCGCTACGAACGCGCCGACGAGTTTCTCGAGGTCGTGACCAAGCTGTGGGATTCGTGGGAGGATGGTGCGTTGGTCCGCGATCGCCAAGCGCCGCTGTTCGCTGATCCTGCGCGGGTGCACCGGATCGACCATTCCGGCAAATGGTTCAATGTGCGCGGGCCCCTCAATGTCAGCCGGCCGCCGCAAGGACGCCCGGTCTTCATCCAGGCCGGTGCTTCGGATCGCGGACGCGACTTCGCCGCGCGATGGGCCGAGATCATCTTCGTGACGCCAGGCCTGATCGACGTCGCTGTCGAATTCCGCAACGACCTGCGCGCTCGCGCGGTGCGTTTCGGTCGCGACCCCAATACGATCAAGGTGCTGCCCGGCATTGTCCCTGTTATCGGTGACACGGACAAACAGGCCGAGGCGCTGCACGACCAGCTCCACGAATTATCGCATCCGGAGTCCGGCCTCTCGACATTATCCTATCATCTCGGCGTCGATCTCTCGCGCTTCCCACAGGATCAGGTCCTGCCCGAGAATCTCGATGTCCCCGGTGTCGAAGGGCACTACCGCGAGGTCTCCGAATTGACGCGGCGCTCGGGCTTGAGCCTCGCCGAGCTGGGGCAGCGTTACGGTGCGGGGCGAACCACCAGCGGATTTGCCGGCACGCCTGGTACGGTGGCCGATCGCATGCAGGAGTGGTTCGAGGCCGGCGCCTGCGACGGCTTCATGTTGCAGGTCCCATATCTTCCGGGCGGTTTAGAGAAATTGGTCGAGGGGCTCGTGCCGGAGCTGCAACGCAGCGGCCTGTTCCGAACCGAGTACGACGGTTCGACCCTGCGTGACTTGCTGGGATTGCCGCGCCCGGCGAGCTGAGGTCGCTTTGGCCGTCATAACCGTGCGACGAATGCCCATTTCCAGTCGGTCAAACCCAGGTGTGTGACTACTAAGTCGTTGATTGTTCTGAACTCGCAGCTGACTCTTAATCATCCGTTTTAACGGGATATTCAGATGCTTACGCCAAGGCGCTTGCATGCCTGATAGCGCGCGCCATGCCTAAGCCAATCTGGAGGGCAGGTGCGTTGCTTGATTGATCGTTAGCTGCCCCATTTCCATTTGGAAACAGTCGCCAACCTACTGAAATTACTGGAGCGTGTTTTTATCAGTTTTTCCAAATGCGCCTTGAAATCACAATATAATCAAGCGGGTTTTGATTCCGCCATTCGGAGGTTCGATCCCTCCCGCCCCAGCCAGCGCTTAGCTCGCGGCGCTTACTCGGTCGCTTCCATGTGGTTTTGGTCCACGACCCGCAGCGTCCGCCGCACCATGCCCTCGACAATGACCGTCGATTCGCTTGGACGCAGATGGATCGCCGTGGACCTGAGCAGCCATGGCAACACCGACTGCTCGAGCCGCTCTTCATAGGCGTGGCGCATCATGTCGAATGCCATCAGGCCTGGACCCGCCAGGATGACATGGTGTGGGCGCAGCACCGATATCGTTGCGGCGACCGCCTCGGCGAGGGCGCGACCTGCCTGCAGGAACAGCTGCTCGAGACGTGGATCGCCGCCCAGCGCACGCTCGCGCAACAGAGCCATCTGTCCTTCGGACGGCTGCTGCGAGTCCGCCGGCGGCAGATCGAGAAAGGTGCGGGCGTCGCGGTAGAGCGCATAATCGGCAAGATAAGCCTCGATGCAGCCGCGCTGGCCGCAGCGGCATTGCGGGCCGTCCGGCGCCAGCTTGACATGGCCGATCTCGCTGCCGGCGCCCCAGCGTGCTTCACCATCGGCAACGACGCCCATCCCGATGCCGTGACCGACCATGATCGTGGCCGAGAGGCCTTGCGCCAATGCCGGTTCGGCGGACGTGAGGGCGAGCGCGACCGCGACAGCGTCGTTCGCCATCACGACCTCGACCCCGAACGCCTGACGTATCGGCGTCGCCAGATCGACTTCGGTGATCGACAGCGCGGGACTCCACAGCGTCGTGCCGGTGTCGACGTTCACGATGCCTTGCAGCGCAATCCCGATTCCCAATAGCCGATGGCGCGGCGTCGCCGTCGCATCGAGCAGCGCATTGATCTGCGCGATCACGAGATCGCGCAGCGCGCCTGCATCGAGCGCGCGCGTCGACAGTGCAAGTCGCGACTGCGCCACGCCGGAGCCCCGGAAATCCGCGATCAGCGTCTCGATCAGGTTCATACGCACGGAGATCGCGACGATGCGCCCGAACTCCGGGTTCAAGGTCAGCAGCACGGCCGGCCGGCCGCGGCGACGGCCATTCGGCCCGTCCGCATCCTCTTCGTCGGGATCGTCGGACCATGCGGTTGCCGCTGTCTCGGTCTCGCACAGCATCTCTTCCGCGATCAGCCGCGACGTCAGGCCTGAAACGGCCGGGAAGCTCAATCCCGTGTTCCGGGCGAGCTCCACACGCGGCAACGGCCCTTGGCGTCGCAAGACTTCGACCAGGCGGCCACGGTTCGAGCCGCGGGCCACGGTTGAAACGCGTCTCGGCGGCTCAGTCCGGTCAACCATGTTGCCCCTTTAATTCTGTTGGTGAATTTAATATGCGCGCGGTGCAGTACTGTGGCGTAAAAAGCACATTCGGAAAACGTCTTTGGGCGCCATGTTTACTAATATCGTACCTTATGTACTATTTATGCTTGAATAAGACGCTCGTACATCCTGATCTTGACACTTTACGCTGCGTCATTTCTTCGCGGCGTAAATAAAATAAGGGCGCAAAAGCGCTGTGAAGCCCCGGAGTGGGTGAACAAAGGGAGATACACATGAACGGATCAATCAAGAAATTGATAGTGCCGCTGCTCGCGACCGCCGCCGCGCTCGCGATGGCCACGGGGATGGCGCAGGCTCAGCAGAAAAAGACCATTGCGCTGGTCACCAATGCCGCGGCCGATTTCTGGACCATCGCGGGCCGTGGGCTCGAGAAGGCTCAGAAGGAGCACCCGGAATACGACATCCAGTTGATCGTCACCAACGAGGCCACCGCGGCCGGCCAGCGGCGCGAGTTGGACGACCTGCTGGTGCGCGGCGTCGCCGGCATTTCCATCTCGGTGGATGATGCGCCGCACGCAACCGAAGAGCTCAACAAGGTTGCGGCCAAGACCGTGCTGATCACGACGGACAGCGACGCGCCGCAGAGCAATCGCCTTGCCTATATCGGCACCGACAACGTCGCGGCCGGACGCCAAGCAGGCGAGGAGATCAAGAAGGCGCTGCCGAACGGCGGCAAGATCGCGCTGTTCGTCGGCACGATGGATGCGGACAATGCCCGCGAGCGGGTGCAGGGTATCAAGGACGCGATCGCCGGCACCAAGGTCGAGCTGGTCGACGTGTTCACCGACCAGGTGGACTTCGCCAAGGCCAAGGCGAACATGGAGAACGTGCTCGTCAAATATCCCGACATCGCGCTGTTGTCCGGCCTTTGGAGCTACGAGACACCGCTGATCTACGACGCCGTCAAGGCGGCGGGCAAGGCCGGCAAGGTGAAGATCGTCGGCTTCGACGAGGACCAGCGCACGCTGCGGGGCGTTTCCGACGGCACGATCGAATCGACGGTGGTGCAGCAGCCCTACGAGTTCGGTTATCTCTCCGCCACCAACATCATCAAGACGCTGAACGGCGACAAGTCCTGGATCCCGGCGGGCGGCAAGCTGATCGTGCCGACCAAGGTAATCAGCAAGGCCAACGTCGCGGCATTCACCGCAGACATGAAGAACCTCCTCAAGAAGTGAGTATCAGGCGCCCGGCGGCACGTCCGCCGGGCGTCGTGCGGGAGGAAATGAATGGCGGAAATCCTGTTCGAACTCGCCGGGATCAGCAAATCCTATCCCGGGGTCATGGCCCTCGATGACGTCAGCCTGCGGGTGTACCGCGGCGAGGTGTTGGGCCTGATCGGCGAGAACGGCGCCGGCAAGTCGACGCTGATGCGCGTGCTCGGCGGCGTGATCGCGCCGAGCGAGGGTGTGATCCGCATCGGCGGTAACGACTACGCGCGGATAACGGTGAACGAGGCGACGCAGGCCGGCATCGCCTTCGTGCATCAGGAATTGAACCTGTTCGAGAATCTCGACGTCGCCGCGAACGTCTTCATCGGGCGCGAGAAGCTGATGGGCGGGCCGCTGAAGCTGGTGGACAGCGCGCAGATGCGCGCCCGCGTGACGCCGCTGCTGGAGCGGCTGGGTGCGGATTTCGCGCCGGATACGCTGGTCGAAGACCTGTCCATCGCCGAGCGTCAGATGGTGGAGATCGCCAAGGCGCTCTCGATCGACGCCCGCGTGATCATCATGGACGAGCCGACCTCCAGCCTGACGATTTCGGAGACGGAACGGCTGCTCGAGGTGATTGCCGACCTGAAGGCACACGGCATCTCGGTGATCTATATCTCCCACCGGCTCGGCGAGATCATGACCTGCGCCGACCGCGTCGTGGTGCTGCGCGACGGCCGCACGGTGGGAGAGCTGGCGCGGAACGAGCTAAGCCATGCCGCGATGATCCGGCTGATGATCGGCCGCGACCTGAAAGCGCTGCATACTCCGCCGAAATACCCGCCGCAGCCGGGCGGCTGCGACATCGTCGGCGTCGTGACATCGGCTTTTCCCGACCGGCAGGTTGATCTTTCCGTGCGGCATGGCGAGGTCCTGGGCCTGGCGGGGCTGGTAGGCGCCGGCCGCACCTCTCTTGCCCGCGCGGCCTTCGGGGTTGACCCGCTGCTGGGCGGCGAGATCAGGATCGACAGCGCGCCGATCGCAATCGCATCGCCGCGCGACGCGATCAGCCAAGGCATCTATCTGGTGCCGGAGGATCGCAAGAAATCCGGGCTCGTGCTGGAGCTGCCGATTCGCGAGAACATGACGCTGGCGAGCCTGTTGGATCATGCGCGGATGTGGCTGGTCAGCGGCGCGGCCGAACGCAAGGTCGCGAAAGAGCAGGTCAGGCGCCTCTCCATCAAGGCGCCGAGCATCGACATGGAGGTGGTGACGCTCTCCGGCGGCAACCAGCAGAAGGTCGTGCTCGGCAAATGGCTGTCCATGAAGCCGCGCGTGATGTTCTTCGACGAGCCCACTCGCGGCATCGATGTCGGTGCCAAGAGCGAGATCTACGCGCTGATGCGCGACCTCGCCGACCATGGCGTCGCGATCGTGATGATCTCGTCGGACATGGAGGAAGTCATCGGCGTCTCCGACCGGGTGGCGGTGATGCATGAAGGCAGCGTCAGCGGCGTGCTCGAGCGGGAGCAGTTCAGCGAATACAACGTATTGCGACTGGCCATGGGCCAGGCGCTGGAAACCGCGGAAGCGGCCGCGCCATGATCAGGAAAGAGCTCGGTCTGGGATTGCTGCTGGTGGTGATCGCCGCCATCACGGGCGCGATCAATCCCGCCTTCCTGTCGCTGGTGAACCTTTTGAATATGGCCAATCTGATCGGCCTGTTCGGTGTGTTCGCGCTCGGCGAGGGGCTCGTGATCATCACCGGCGGCATCGACCTGTCGCTCGGCTCGATGTTTGCGCTGCTCGGCGTCGTGTTCGTCGACCTTCTGACGACCTACGACGTGCCGTGGCCTCTGGCGCTGGCGGCCGTGCTGCTGGGCGGGCTGGTGCTTGGCGGCATCCAGGGGTTCCTGATCACCCGGCTGAAGATGCAGCCCTTCATCGTGACGCTGTGTGGGTTGCTGATCTATCGCGGCGCCGCCCGTTACTACACGAGCGATTCGACCCGCGGCTTCGGTTATGGCGACGAGGCGGCGACACTGAGCAACATCGCCTCGGGCAATGTGGCGGGAATCCCGAACACCTTCATCCTCCTGATCGTCCTTGCGCTGATCCTCGCTGTGCTGCTGCACCGCTCGGTCTACGGGCGCTGGCTTTATGCCGTCGGCAAGAACGAGGAGGCGGCGCGCTTCTCGGGCATCAGCACAAACGTCGTGATCGCAACCGCCTATATCATCAGCGGCGGGCTCGCCGGAGTTTCAACAGTCTTGTTCGTGTTCTACACGAACTCGGTCTCGCCGAGCTCCTTCGGCAATTTCTACGAGCTCTACGCGATTGCGGCCGCCGTCCTGGGCGGGTGCAGCCTGCGCGGCGGCGAGGGGTCTATTCTCGGTATCGTGCTGGGCACGGCGCTGCTGCAGGTGTTGCAGAACCTCGTGAACATCCTGGGCATTCCCAACTCGCTGAACTTCGCGGTGATGGGCACGGTCATTCTGATCGGCGTGTTGGCGGATCAGCAATTGCAGGCACGACGGCGCCGCAAGCTGGCGCTGGCCGGCCTCGCCCGTGCGGCGCCGAAATCGACATTGGCCGAGCAAGTCCAAGGCGCGTCACCGCGCCCCGCGGATGCATTGCCGGCGAGAACGGGTGATCGGGCATGACAGATCCACGCTCCAGTTGACACAAGGCCGCCTGGTCGGCGGCCGCTGGGGGAGGGAGCGCGTTCCAGGCTCGAGGGCTTTGGGCAGGGGCGTGAAGGCGAAACAAGCAAAGCCTGAGACGGCGGGAGGACGAGACAAATGTTGCGCAGGTTTATAAACACCGCAGGGGTGTGCGGTGTGGGGATTGCTTTCTCATCGCTGTTTTGCGGTGGAGTATATGCGGCCGATTTTTCGACGAAAGCTGCACCTGTTCCTTATGCGGCTGACGATTTCTGGACGAGACCGTATCTGTTCGGCGATCTCGGCAGGACCAGGCTGAAGGAGCAGGGCATCGATATCGGCCTGACGCTCGGTAACGAATCCGTCGGCAATCTCTCCGGTGGAAGCAGGAACACCGCAGCCAACGCCGGTCAGTTGTGGTTTGGCGCGAAGCTGGACATGGGGAAACTCGCCGGCATCCCCGGCGGCACCGTCGGTCTCACGCTGGTCGATCGCTTCGGCAAGAATCTGAATACCGAAGCGGACATTCCCGCCCTGCAGCTGACGAACGAAGTGTTCGGCCGCGGCAATATTCTGCGCCTGACGCAGCTCTACTACTCGCAGAAGCTTTTCGATGACCGCCTTGAACTCAAAGGCGGCCGTCTTCCGGTCGGCTCGGACTTCTTCTTCGGCCTGTGCGAGTTCATCAACCTGACCTTCTGCGGCGGCCAGCCCGGCAACATCCAGGGCGGCTACATCTACAATTGGCCGGTGAGCCAATGGGCCGGGGTCGTCCACTACAAGATCGCGCCGGAATTCACAGTGTCGGTCGGTGTCTACGACGCCAATCCGGGTTACCTGACGACGTCGGACCCAGGCGTCTACTTCTTGCCCGGCATTCCCGCCTCGAATCGCGCCAGTGGCGTGATGGTGCCGGTGGAATTGGTTTGGACGCCGAAGGGGCCCTTGACCGGGACCTGGAGACTTGGCGGCTGGTACGACAGCGCCTCGTCTATTGATGGCGGCCTTCCGGGTGTCATCAGCACCATCCCGGGCGTCGGTGGCGTGCCGGATCAAAATATCAGCGATCAACGCGGCCGCTTCGGCGTCTACGAGTCGATCCTGCAACGATTGACTGTTGACGGTCCCGGTGCGGTAGGCTGGTACACATTCCTCAACACGACCGTCGCCGATCACCGGACGTCGTTCCAGGATTACCAGATCGCCCTGGGCTTCCGGCATACCGGAACGTTCTCCTGGCGTCCCCAGGACGAAGTCGGCTTCGCGGTGGGCACGACCCACGTGAACACGGCGGCCCTCAGTCCCAACGCCGGCGGCAACGAAGTGCCGCTCGAGGTCTGGTACGGATGGCAGGCGACCGGCTGGCTGAACCTCAAGTTCGACGCCCAATATGTCATCAATCCCGGCGGGCGCGGCTATAACGCCGTGGGCGTGAAGACCGACAATGCCGTGGTTCTTGGTATGCGCACCGAGGTCCACTTCTGACGGGACGCTCACCCGTCTGATGCGAAAGGTGGGGCATGCCCGTCCCACTGGAGCGCACGCAACATGTGGCGGCTCCGCTCAGCGGAGCCGCCCGGCCGGGACTTCGGTCATTCCGACGTTGCTGCGGCTAGGCGCGGCACTTGGTTATCACCTATCCCTCGTATTGATCCGGCCCCATCGCCCAAAGCGATTGATCGTGGCCGGATGCATAGTTCCGATTGTTCAGCGCCGGATTGCGATTGACCATCGGCCGCATGAACATCGGGTGGGTGGCGCTGCGCACCTCGTGCTCGACCGTGAACAGCGGCTTGCCGCTGTCGAGATCGACGATGTCGCAGAAGCGGTACTGGTATTGATTGTCCTCGCGCGAGATCAGATCGCGCGCCAGCAGCTTGCGATAAGGGCCGGAAAAATCGGTGATGTACATCTGCACGTGGTGGCCGTCATAGTCGCCTTGCGGCTGATCGGTCTCGCGGAACAACAGATGCTGGTCGCGGCCGGTCTTCACGGCGGCAACCGTGCCGTCGCCGTTCCGCAACTCGGATGGCATGCCCATGATCTCGGGGTAGAAGGTGCAGATGCGCGCGGCAGATCCCACCGGCACGTCGAACTCGACATAGGGAATGCCGAGCGCGACGCGACCGAAGCGCGCGGCGTCGGGCTCGTAACAGCGTAGCCGGTTGCCCCACGGACAAATCGCCTCGACATGGTCGTTACGCTCGGCGAAGGCGAACGCCGTGCCCTCGAGCTTCTTCGCGACTGACGCCAATCGCGCCAGCAGCGCCTCGCGGCCTGCGATGACCAGCCCGACATGACCGCGCAGCACTTGCGGCCGGCCGCTCGGCAAATGAAACTGGCTCCGTCCGGCGTTGATCCACATGTTGGTGTCGGACACCATCAGAAAGGGATCGCGGGTGAGCCCGAGGCCTGCGACATAGAACAGCGTGGCGAGGCGCTGGTCCGGGACCTGGATGTTGACGTGCTCGAAATGGATCGCGTTGCCGAGATCTTCTTTGGATCGATCGAATTGTTGCGGCATGGACGGGGCTCTGATTGGGGAGGGAGGTCCATACTAGAGCACAATTTCCGCCAGTCGAAATGATTCGCCGATCACATCTCGAGGGTGGGGCATGGCGTCCGTTGCCACCTTGCCGCAAATGCCAATCCCTGTAAGCTGACGAACAGCACAAAGGAAAGAGATCGATGGGAGGGGTTCTGGACGGCGTCCGGGTTCTCGATTTCGGGCGCTATATCGCGGGGCCCTATTGCGCGACCTTGCTGGCCGAATTCGGCGCCGAGGTCATTCGCGTGGAAAAGCGCGACGGCAGCGAGGATCGCTTCGTGGCGCCGGTCGGCGAAAATGGCGAAGGCGCGCTGTTCCTTCAGGTCAACCGCAACAAGAAGTGCCTCACGCTCGATCCGATGAAGCAGGAAGGGCAGGAGGTGATGCGCCGGCTGGTTGCGACCGCGGACGTGGTCGTCGCCAACTTGCCGCCGCAGACATTGCGCGCGATGAAGCTCGACTACGATTCGCTCAAGGCGATCAAGCCGGACATCATCCTGACGACGGCCACCGCGTTCGGCGGGCCGGGGCCATGGTCCGACCGCGTCGGCTTCGACGGTGTCGGCCAGGTCATGTCGGGATCGGTGTACATGACGGGCGCCGGCGATCCGCCCTACCGGGCTGCGGTCAACTGGGTCGATTTCGGGACCGCGCTGCATTGCGCGTTCGGCACGCTCGCCGCGCTGATCGAGCGCGGCAAATCCGGGCGCGGGCAGATCGTCGAGGGCGCATTGCTCGCCACCGCCTTGTCCTTCACCAATGCCACGCTGATCGAGCAGGCCGTCATCAACGTCAATCGGGTGTCGACAGGCAATCTCGGCCAGACCGCGGCGCCCGCCGACATCTATCGCACGAGGGACGGCTGGGTGCTGTGCCAGGTCACGGGGCATCCGCTGTTCAAGCGCTGGGCGAAACTGATGGGTGAGGAGGAGGTCTGGCTGAACGATCCGCGCTTTACCGACGACATCAGCCGCGGCAACAACGGCCCTGTCATCAGCGAGCGGATGGCGCGCTGGTGCGCCGAGCGCACCACGCAGGAGGCCGTCGACACCTTGGGCAAGGCCATGATTCCGACCGGCCCCGTGCTGAGCCCGCAGCAGGCGCTGGATCATCCGCACATCCGCTCCGCCGGATTCATGCAGGACGTCGACTATCCCGGCTTGCCGAAGCCCGCACCGGTGGCGCGCGCCGCCGTCCGCCTGTCGGAAACGCCCGGTGAAATCGCGACGCGCCCGCCCACGCTCGGCGAGCATACCGACCTTATCCTGGGCGAGCTCGGCTACGACAAGGCCGCGATCGCGGCGCTCCGGCAGGGCGGCATCGTCTAGCGGTGAACAACGGCACCTGCACGGCGGCTTGCCGTCGTGATCGCCGCGCTTTGCGGCACGCTGAGCAATTGCTTCAACGCCTGTGCATCGGCCGGCGCCGCGCTTTTCTGGTCGTTGTCGAAATAGACATAGACGTCGCAGCCCTGCCGCTTCCAGGACTTGATGCGCCGCGCCCATTGCGCCAGCGTGGGTTTCGCATAGTGCCCGTGATAGCGCCCGCTGGGCCCGTGTCCGCGCACATAGACGAAATCCGCCGTGCGCTTCCATGGCGCCGGCGCGTCGTGATGGTCGGACAGGCACAGCGAAATGTTCTCGTCGGCCAGCATCCGCAAGATGCGCGGTTGATACCAGCTCGGATGACGGAATTCGAAACTGTAACGCCGCTTCCGCGACAGCAGCTTGAAGAAGCCGGCGAGGCGGTCCGCGTCGGCCTCGAATTGCGGCGGCAGCTGGAACAGGATCGGGCCGGCCTTGCCGCCGAGCCGTGAGATGCGATCCTCGAGCAGCTCGAGGCTGTTCACCGAGCGATCCGAGAGGCGCTTCCAATGCGTGATGAATTTCGAGGCTTTCCAGGCAAAGACGAAATCGCGGCCGGTCTGCTCCCGCCAACCCTCGACGGCCTCCGGCGTCGGGGTGCGGTAGAACACGCCGTTCAGCTCGGTGGTGTCGAACTGTCCGGCGTAGTAGCTCAGCTGCTGCTTCAGCGTCACGCCCTCGGGAAAGAACGGGCCTCGCCAGGAGGCGTAATGCCAGCCGGAAGTTCCGATCAGAACGCGCGCCATGTTTGCCGTGTCCATCCGTTGCGATTTGCCGGATGGGAACGTCCGTGCGGCCGATACGTTGCTCGTGAGCTTGATCAACGCAGGACCGGAACCGATGTACGCGCTGTTCGAAGGCAATAAGCAGATCGGCGACCCCTTTCCCACCGAGAAGGAAGTGTGGGAAGCCGCCTTGATCGAGGGGCTGGTGACCGACGTGCCGGTCGCGGACGAGGAGGGCGGCCGGCTTCTGCCTGCCGGCTATCACGTCGCGCAGGTCGAGGAGACGTTCGAGCCGAAGCCGGGCTGGAAGCTGCCGCGCGAGATCTCTTGAGCGGGCGCGTGTTCGCAGGGCGGTGAGCTTACTACGCGCAGCCAGGCTTAGCCGGATGAATGCGCAAGACCCGGTGAGTTCGTTATCGCTTGAAGCACGGCAAGACGGTCGGGCCTCAAGATGATCCGCCGCGGCGGCTGATCGCCGACTTTCGAAATTGGTCCGTCGACGAAGTAGTGGCGCACCTCGTTGAGGCCCGTTCAGCGAGGCATGACGGATTTGGATTTGCTCAGGTTCAGTTCTTCGATGCCGCTATCGCGATGTCGGGCCGAAACCCGAAAGCTCGTCGAGACCGTCACATGGTTTGCATCGAGGTTAAAATGATACTTGGCAGATCTGACGGCATTTGGCTGAATGAGCCGAAACAATGGACCGAGGAGGGCAACAGCCTTGAAGTGGTCACTGACAATGCCACCGACTTCTGGCGCGAGACTCATTACGGCTTTATCCGCGACAACGGACATTTTCTCGGGTTTCTGGCCGGGGATGCCTTCACGGCCGAGTTGCGGGTGCGAGGTAATTTCCAAGCGCTCTACGATCAAGCCGGCATCATGGTGCGCGTAGACGCTAATCGCTGGCTTAAGGCCGGAATCGAATTTGCGGACGGACGGGCCATGCTTTCGAGCGTATTGACGGATGGGCGGTCGGACTGGGCAACAGCACCCTATGAGCACGACGCACGTGACTTCCGATTGCGGGTAACCGTTGCTCATGGCGTTCTTCGTGTGCAAGCTTCGAACGATGGCAAGGTTTGGCCTCTCATGAGGCTTGCGCCGTTTGCCAAGAAACCTTCCTATCTTGTTGGACCGATGGCTTGCACGCCGGAGCGGGCCGGGCTGGAAGTGGCTTTTTCGGAGTTTCGGATGACGGCGCCGCTCGGCAAGGACCTTCACGATCTAGAATGAGGCTGCTGGCGCGGCCGGAGGCAGCGCTGAAGTCTGAAGTCGCCCATCGCCGTCGGTTGGCGCATTGCAGCGGCAGGTGTGGAGTCGGGGTAGGGCAGAAGCCGTTGCCCGGTGCAGACCGCCGCCTTTGACCCGTCGGAAGCATGGCGGGCATCAAGTGCAGTATCATTCACGGATGCACAGTCTAGTTCGAAGCCAGCGCCGCCTTGGCGACTTCCGCCATCCAGCCCGATGCGACCGGCAGGATCGCGTCGTTGAAATCATAGCGCGGGCCGTGCAGCTCGGCGCCGTCGCGCAATTCGCCATTGCCGATCCAGACGAAGGCGCCGGAGCGCCGCGAGAGAAAGTGGGCGAAATCCTCGCCTGCCATGCTGGGCGCGAGGTCGCGCCGCAGCTCGGCCCGTACCTTGTCCGCGGCGAGGCGGGCGAGATCCGCCTCGGCCGGCGTGTTGATCACGACGCCGACGCCCATGACGATCTCGGGCGTCACCTTGACGCCGAAGCTCGTGGCAATCCCGGCGCAGATCTGTTCGATCCGCGCCACGACGGTGTCCTTCACCGCATCGCGATGGTAGCGCAGCGTGCCGCCGATCGAGACGCGTCCGGCGATTTGGTTGCGTGCCGTGCCGCCTTCGAGCGTACAGAGCGAGAGCACGGCGGTGTCGAGCGGATCGACGCTGCGCGAGACGATCGATTGCAGCGCCACGATCAAATGGCCGGCCGCCATCACCGGATCGCGCGTCAAATGCGGCATGCCGGCGTGACCGGCATGGCCATCGATGGTGATGGTGATGCGCCCGCCGGAGGCCATGACGACGCCGTCATGGACCGCGATGGTGCCGGCGGCAAGCCCCGGCCAGTTGTGAAAACCGAACACCCGCTCCATTGGAAAGCGCTCGAACAGCCCGGCCGCGACCATCGCACGCGAGCCGCCATAACCTTCCTCGGCCGGCTGGAAGATGAAATCAACCGTCCCGCTCCAGCTGGTGTCGGCGGCGAGCAGCGCGGCGGCGCCGAGCAGCGAAGCGGTATGTCCGTCATGGCCGCAGGCATGCATCACACCGGGATTTTGCGAAGCGTAAGCTAGCCCCGTATCTTCGGTGATCGGCAGCGCATCCATGTCGGCGCGCAGGCCGACGCGGCCCTGTGCAGCCCCTCGCGTGAGGGTCGCGACGATACCGTGGCCGCCGATGCCTGACACGAAGGGAATGCCGAGCTCGGTGAGCTTGTCTTGCACGAAAGCGGCGGTGGCTTTCTCCTGGAGGGACAGTTCGGGATGCGCATGCAAATGCCGGCGCCACGCCGTCAGTTTCTGGTGCAGCTCGGGGGTCAAGGCGGGAATCTCTCGGCTTGTGTGTCGGCATCGACACCATAGCCGAATAACCGCAGCTTGCATCAAGCGTCAGCGAATGCCTCGCGTGCAGCAACGCGTTAGTGATTGCCGGGGCAGACCGACTGCGCTCCACTTCACCTCTCCCGCTTGCGGGAGAGGCCGGGAGAGGGCTCGATCGTCATTGGGGATCTCACTGCGGAGACACCCTCTCCCCAATCCTCTCCCGCAAGCGGGAGAGGGGGCGCACTCGCGCTCGTGGCTCCGCGCTACGCCGACAGCTTCGCCAGCCCGTCCCAATCGAAGCTGATGCCGTGGCCGATCCGGTCCGGCGCGAGCGCAAGCCCGTCCTCAAGCACCAGCGGATGCTCGATATATTTGTCGAGCCCAAAACCGTGCGCCTCCAGATACGACCGGTTCGGGCAGGCTGCGAGCAGGTGCACGGTGATGTCGTGCGCGCCGTGGCTGGTGACGGGCAGGTTGAACGCTTCCGCCAGCCGCGCGATCTTCATGAAGGCGGAGACGCCACCGCAATTGGTGACGTCAGGCTCGGGATAGGACACCGCGCCCGCGACGATGTAGTTCTTGAACTCCCACAGCGAGCGCAAATTTTCGCCCGCCGCGATCGGCACGCCACCGGCCTGCATGATGCGGGTGTGGCCCGCGACATCGTCGGGGATAACAGGCTCCTCGAGCCAGGTGAGGTCGTAGGGTTGGAACGCGCGGGCGGCGCGGATCGCGTCCTCGACCGTCCATTTCATGTTGGCATCCACCATCAGCGGAAAGCCGTCGCCGAGATGCTGCCGCATCGCCGCGACCCGGGCGACATCCGATTTCAGATCGGGGCGGCCTGCCTTCATCTTGATCGCGCGAAAACCCTTGGCGAGATTGCCGTCGGTCTGCTTCAGCAGCGCCTCGACCGAAAGATCGAGGTCGATGCCGCCGGCATAGCAGGGCACGCGCGCATCGAAGCCGCCGAGCAATCGATACAGCGGCAATTTCGCGCGCCGCGCCTTCAAATCCCACAGCGCGATATCGAGCGCCGAGAGCGCCAGCACGGCCGGTCCGCCGCGGCCGCCATAATGCAGGCCCCACCAGACCTGATGCCAGATCGCTTCGGTATCATCGGCCTCGCGTCCTTCGACCAGCGGCGGGATCTCGCGCTTGAGGATGTCGGCGACGGCGCCGCCATTGCGCCCGACCGTGTAGGTGTAGCCGACGCCCTCGGCGCCATCGGCATCGCGGATGCGGCAGGTGATCAGCTCGAATGCCGCGATGTCGCCATGGGTCGAGTCGGAGAGCATGACGGGGAGGGGGATCCGGTAGAATCCGGTCTCGATGGTCGAAATGCGCGGCATGCAGCCTCCCTTATTTTTTTCTTGTAGGATGGGTAGAGCGCAGCGAAACCCATCATCGTCATCTTCGCAAGTAGCGATGGGTTTCGCTGCGCTCTACCCATCCTACGAAGTTAGCTCACCGCATCGTTGCGAGCTGCACGGCCAGCGCGCAGGCGCGATCGTATTCGTCGAGATTGATCCACTCGTCGATGGTGTGCGCCTCGTTCTGGCCGGCGCCGAAGGTCACGGTCGGAACGCCGTGGCGGACCATCCAGTTGGCATCGAGGCCGCCATTGGCGGTGCGCACGTTCGGGGTGCCGCCGATGGCGGACACGGCCTCGACCGCGCGTTTGACGACGGGAAGGTTGTCCTTCATGCGGAACGGGAAATAATCGGTCTCGGCCTTGAACTTGACCTTGCCGGACTTGCCTTGCGCATTGGTGACTCTCTTGGCGGCCTTCTCGAACGCGGCTTTGTAGGCTTTCGTGATCTCCTTGAAGAACTTTCCGTCGTGGCTGCGGCTTTCGCCGCGCACATGCACGTAGTCGGTGACGACATTGGTGGCGTCGCCCGCAGGCCGCCCCTCGCCGCCGGTGACGGGGCCGACATTGCTGGTGCCTTGCTGCTTGCGCTTGACCACCTTGCCGAACCAGCCGCCGGCCTTCACGTCGGCGAGCGCGAGGGCCATGATCATGGTCGATGAAATGCCGCGCTCCGGCGCGACGCCGGCATGCGAGGCGCGGCCGAAGATCTCGACGGTCCAGCGGTCGGCACCCACAGCGCCGATGACGACGTTGGAGGCCGAGCCGCCGTCATAGTTGAACGCCATCACCGGCGAGCCGAGCTCGTCGAGATTGACGTGGCGCGCGCCGTAGAGCCCGCTCTCCTCGCGCACGCAGAACAGCAACGTGATCGGCGGATGATCGAGCTGCTGCTTCTCGAGCTCGGCCGCCAGCGTCACCAGCACGCCGCAGCCGCAGCGATTGTCGCCGCCGAGTGCGGTCTTGGCCTCGTTGACGATCTTGCGACCCGACTTCTTCGGCCTGGCGCCGGCGCAGAGCGGTACGGTGTCCATGTGGGTCATGAACATGATGCGCGGCTGGTTGTGCAGCGCGCCGCGGCCGGGCAGATCGACGATGAGGTTGCCGGTCTCGGTCGGCACCGGAATGCGCGTATTGGCGTCATCGAGCCGGATCGCCTTCGCCGGTACGCCGCTTTCCTTCAGCGCAGCCGTGAGCTCACGCCCGATCGCCGCCTCCTGTCCGGTGACGCCCTCGACGGCGAGAAAGCGCATGAGGCGGTCGGTGGCGGCTTTGGTGTCGACAGGCATGAGATGTCCCTTTGATGCACGGTGCCTGCCAGCATCCCCTGCGGCAACTTGTTTCGCAAGGCGGCCTCAACGCATGAACTGTGGCGCCGCGTTGCTGTGCGCGCATGGTCCCAGAACCAACCGCTATTCCCGTCCGATCAGTCGTGCACGATGGCCGTCGCCTCTATTTCGACACGAGCCCGGGCGGGGGTTAAAGCGGCTACCTGAACGAGCGTGCTTGCCGGACGCGTCGCCCCGAATGTTTCGCGATGGGCGCGGGCGACTTGGTGTGTGTCCGCCATATCGGAACGTAGACGACTGTTCTCACCACGTGCCGCAGCTCCGCTCCAGCATCTGCAAGCGCCTCGGCGACTATCGCGATTGCGCCCAGCATCTGTATGTACGCATCCCCTTCGAGTGCTGGAGGACGAGCCGTCGTTCCGGAGACGAAGACATGGTCCCCGACACGGACGGCACGCGCATAGCCGTAGCTGTCCTCAAAAGGATAGCCGGACATGACGCTTTTCCTGATCAAAACGATTTCCCACGTCTGCATCTACGACATCAGCACGCCTTCCGCACCGGATGTCTGCGAATTGACATCCTCCTGCCGGGACTTCGCCGGCTACATCTGCCGGGCCGCCCCGGAGACCCGGATGCTCGCGCCGGGTTCGGCGCTGATCTCGGCACGCAGCCGCGACGGCACGCCCATGTCCTCGCCCTGACCGATATCAATCGTGCCGCCATGAGGCCAGCCAAGGTCCCGCAGATATCCGGCGAGGGCCGCGGCCGCGGCGCCTGTCGCGGCATCCTCGTAGACCCCGCCGGCTGCGAATGGATTGCGGGCGTGGAACAGCGTGTCGGTCTCGGCATGGACGAGGCTGATGGTGACGAGGCCGGCTGCAGTCATCAACTGCCGCCCTTGCTCCAAGTCATAATGCATCGCGGCCAGCTTCTGCCGGCTCGCCAGGGCCAGGACGAGATGCCGGGCGCCGGCCTCGGCGATCGCGGGAGGTAGGCGCGGGTCGAGATCGGCAACGCTGTACGAAAACAGGCCCAGCGCGGCCGCGACCAGTGCGTCGGGCGCCTGCGCGCTGCGCGTGCGCGGCGATTGCAGCGCCGCCATCAGTGCGGACTGCTTCCGCCAGCCTGTCACCGTGATCGCTGTGTCGTTGAGCTGGAGCGCGAAGGTGCCTTCGCCATGGGCAAGGGCGAGCGCGGCCCCGAGCGCGATCGTTGCATGGCCGCAGAACGGCACCTCGATCTCGGGGGCGAAGTAGCGTACCCGCCAGCCATCCTGGTTTGGCGCGGCGAAGACCGTCTCCGAATACCCGACCTCCGCCGCGATCGCCAGCATCCGGTCGGCCGGAGGCAGCGCGTCGCAGAGTACGACCCCGGCAGGGTTGCCCCCGTTCTCTCCTTGCGAAAAAGCGGCGATCCGCTGCACGTCCATTCGTCCCTCCAGAAGACCAGGGACTCCGAGCCTACCGGTTTTGGACGGTCCGCGTATAGGCCAGAAAGATGAGCGTACCGAACAGAAGCATGGCTGCCATGAACAACAGCACCGCCGGCAGTCCCGCGAACGCGGCCACCGCGCCGGTGATCGACTGCATCAGCGCCGCGCCGAGGAAGAAGGCGAGATTGATCGCCGCGAGCGCCTTGCCTGCCACTTGCGCATCGACGAGCTGCCGCGACATGCCGAACAGCAGCGGCTGTGCCGAGGTCGCCAAGCCAATGAGCACGAACAGTACGAGGTCGTATTGCGGCGGCATCACGGGAAGGCTGAGCAGCTTCGAGACGGCATAATGCGGCGCCCCTAGTGCCATCAGCGCCAGCAGCAATGCGCCGGCCAGGTGTGTTCCCGCCACCAGCGCGCGGCGGCGTCCGAGCCTGCGGTCGATCATGCCGACGAGAAGCGGACCTGCAATCATCGCCAGCGTGAACGCGCCGAGCTGGTTGCCGGCCTCGACCCGCGACAATCCCTTGACCTGCATCAGCCACGGCCCGCCCCACAGGCCGCGCAGCACCAGCGAGGTCGCAAGCGACACCAGCGCCAGCGCGATCAGGCCGCGCAAGGGCCGCGACAATCCGAGCCTGAGCACCTCGATCATCTGCGACAGCGGCGAGGATTCGTCCTTGTGCTCGGCCGGCTGGTTCGGCACCAGCAGGAACACCGCGAGCGCCACGGCGACGCCGCCGAGCGCCGAGATCCAGAACCCGGCGCGCCAGCCGTAGGTGTCGACCACGAAGGCGAGCGGGCTCGACGACAACAGCATGCCGATATTGCCGATCGAGAGGATCGCGCCCGACCACAGCCCGAAGCGCGCAGCCGACAATTGCTTGGCAGCCAATGTCATCGGGCACATCAGCATGCCGGAGGTGGCAACGCCCAGCAGCACCTGACCGACCGCGAAGCTTTCGGGGCCCGTCGCGAACCCCGACGCGATAGCGCCGACCACGGTTCCCGCGAGCAGGCTCAGCGACACCGGCCGCACGCCAAAGCGGTCCATCGCCGCACCGACCGGGATCTGCGCGGCCGCAAACGCGAACGGGTAGACCGAGGTGAGGCTCGCCAGCGCCTGCGGTTCGATGCCGAAATCCGCCGCCATCAAATCGAGGCTGACCGCCGGAATGGTGCGCAGTAAGGTCGAGAGCATGTGCCCGCAGGCCAGCGCAAGCAGCGCAAAGATCAGCGCGCGGGTGGCTCCCGCGTCGTTGGTGGCGGCGGTGGTCATGGGCGTTGCGTCCCGAGAAGGTTTCGGGTGGGGTTACATGATTGACGGGTGCGTGCCAACATCGGGAACGCCATGGCCGCAATGTCATGGATGCACAAGGCAAGTGACATCATGTATCTCGGCATCGACCTCGGCACCTCTGCCGTCAAAACCGTTCTGGTCGACGACGCGCAGCGCGTGGTGGCGAGCCGCAGCCGGTCGCTGACGGTCTCTTCGCCGCGTTCCGGCCATTGCGAGCAGGACCCGGCGCAGTGGATCGAGGCCACATTTGCGACGCTGGACGCGCTGAAGGCAGATCACGCGCGCGAACTGGCCGCGGTCGAGGGCATCGGCCTGTCCGGCCAGATGCACGGCGCGACGCTGCTCGACGCCGGTCACACGCCGTTGCGGCCCTGCATTCTCTGGAATGACGGACGGTCGTTTGCGGAATGCGCCGAGCTGGAGCGGCGCTGGCCCGCCTTGCGAATGACGACAGGCAACAAGGCGATGCCGGGATTCACGGCGCCAAAATTGCTGTGGGTCGCGAGGCACGAACCGGAGATCTTCGCGGCGACAACACTCGTGCTGCAACCCAAGGCCTATCTGCGCCTGGTGCTGACGGGCGAGGCGATTGAGGATGTCTCGGACGCCTCGGGTTCGCTGTGGCTCGACGTTGTCAGCCGCGATTGGTCGGATGAGGGGCTCGCCGCGACCGCGCTGTCGCGCCGGCGGATGCCGCGTCTGGTCGAGGGCTGCGCGCCGGCGGCACGGCTGCAGAGCGAGTTGGCGCAGCGCTGGGGCATGACCGGGCGGCCGATGGTCGCCGGCGGGGCCGGCGACAATCCGGCGGGAGCCGTCGGCATCGGCGCCATCAATCCCGGCGCAGCCTTCATTTCGCTCGGAACCTCCGGCGCATTGCTGGTGCCCACCGAGACGATCGCGGCCAATCCGGAGCGGGTCGTGCACACGTTCTGTCACGCCGTCCCCGACAGGTGGATACAAGCCGGCGCGATCCTCTCGGCGGCCTCGTGCCTGGCCTGGATCGCGCGGCTGTTGGGGACTTCCGAGGCCGACCTGCTGGCGCCGCTCGGGTGCCGCCCGCGGGCGCCGTCGCAGGTCAGCTTCCTGCCGTACCTCTCCGGCGAACGCACCCCGCACGATGATCCGGATGTGCGCGGCATGCTCGACGGGCTCAGTCACGCCACCGATCGTGATGCGATCGTGCAAGCCGTGCTCGAAGGCGTCGCCTTCGCGCTGGCGGATTGCCGGGACGTCCTTGCCGAGACCGGATTGGCGATCGCGGAGGCGGATGTCATCGGCGGCGGCTCGCGGTCGCGGTTCTGGCTTGCAGTGCTGGCCAATGTCCTGAACATCCCCATGCATCGCTTTGCCGACGGCGAGACGGGCGCGGCGTTTGGTGCGGCGCGGCTTGGCCGCCTCGCCGTCACCGGGGAGGCGATTGATGCCGTCTGCACTGCACCACGGCGCGTCGAGACCTTCGAGCCTGAGCCCGCGCTTGCGCAGGCCTATGCCGAGCGGCTTCCGCAATGGCGCCGCCTGTACCGGCCGCGACGCTGATCGCGATACGCGATGATGTGGCGAAGAAAAGGCATCACGCGCGGGATCGGTTCCGTCTGCAAAAGATAAAAGCAGCGCCGGACCGTTCGTCGGCATGCGTGAGGTATTGCCCTGCGCCACAACCTTTTGTTTAATGCTTGCACCCGCGCCGGGGACCAACGAGACGCGGGTGAGATTGCGATGCCGCCGTCGGCGCATGGGGGAGGTGTGATGAGCGAGCCCATCCTCGAGATGCGCCGGGTCTCTAAATCGTTTTTCAGCATCAAGGCGCTGCGCGACGTCGACCTCACCGTCTACGCGGGCGAGATCCACGCTTTGATGGGCGAGAACGGCGCCGGCAAATCCACCCTGATGAAGATCCTGTCGGGCGCCTACCGGCCGGACCCGGGCAGCGAAATCCGCATCGACGGCCAGCCCGTGCAGATCAGCGGTCCGCTCGGCGGCCGCGCGGCCGGCATCGCGATCATCTATCAGGAACTCTCGCTCGCCCCCAATCTGAGCGTCGCGGAGAACATCTATCTCGGTCGCGAGGTCTCCCGCGGCGGCTTGCTGGCGCGCGAGGCGATGCAGGCCGGCGTCGGTCCGATCCTGGCGCGGCTCGGCGCGGATTTCACGCCGCAGACGCAGGTCGCCAATCTCTCGATGGGCCAGCGCCAACTGGTCGAGATCGCGCGCGCGCTGCACGCCCGCTCCAGGATCCTGATCATGGACGAGCCGACCACCGCGCTGTCGGCCGGTGAGAGCGAAAGGTTGTTCGCGCTGATCCGCCAGCTGCGTGCCGAAGGGCTCGCCATCATCTACATCTCGCATCGCATGGACGAGGTCTATGCGCTCGGCGACCGCGTCACGGTGCTGCGTGACGGCACGCTGGTCGGTTCGCTCGACAAGGGCGACATCCGCGCCGACACCATCGTCCGGATGATGGTGGGTCGCGACGTCTCCTCCTTCTACAAGAAGGAGCATGATCCCAGGAATGATGCGCGGTCGGGAGCTCCCGTGCTCGCGGCCGTCGACATCGCCGACGGCAGGCGCGTCAAGGGATGTTCGCTGACGGTGCATGCGGGCGAGGTCGTCGGCCTTGCCGGCCTGGTCGGCGCCGGCCGCACCGAGCTTGCGCACCTCATCATCGGCGCCGCGCCGATGGTCTCCGGTCATGTCGAGATCGAGGGGCGCACGGTCTCGATCCGCACGCCCGGTGAGGCGCTGGATGCCGGCATTGCCTATCTCACCGAGGACAGGAAGGCGCTCGGCCTGTTCCTCGACATGTCCTGCCTCGACAACATCAATCTCGCGGTGCTCGGCCGGGATGCGAAATTCGGCGGCATCCTCGACCGCGACAAGGCCCGCGACCGCGCCAAACGCGCGTTTGCGGGGCTCGGCATCCGTGCTGCGAATGTCGCTGTTCCCGCCGGCGGGCTCTCCGGCGGCAACCAGCAGAAAGTGCTGCTGTCGCGGCTGCTCGCGATCGGCCCGAAGATCCTGATCCTCGACGAGCCGACGCGCGGCGTCGACGTCGGCGCCAAGTCCGAGATCTATTCGATCATCGACAATCTCGCGAAGTCAGGCACCGCGGTTCTCGTCATCTCGTCCGACCTGCCCGAGATCATCGGCATCTGCGACCGCGTCATCGTGATGCGCGCGGGACATATCGCCGGGCAGATCCGGCGCAACGCGACATCGCCGCTCAGCCAGGAGGACATCATGGCCCTCGCCACCGGAACGGAGCACCTCGATGCCTGAGAACGGCGCTTCCTCCAGCACCGCCCCCGCCAAAGCCGTCCCCGTCGCGCCCGGTCTTGCCGCCGCGCAGGAGACGAAGCGGCAGCGGACGCGGATGATCATTCGCGCGGTCGGCATGCTGCCGGTGCTGCTGCTGCTGTGCATCGGTTTTCACGTGCTGTCGGACGGCCGCTTCTTCACCGGCCAGAACATCGGCATCGTGGTGCAGCAGTCCGCGGTCAATACCGTACTGGCAGCAGGCATGACCTTCGTCATCCTCACTGGCGGCATCGACCTGTCGGTCGGCTCCATCCTGGCGGCGTCGGCGATGGCCGGGCTGATCATCTCCAAATTCCCCGATCTCGGGGCGCTGTGGTTGCCGGCCGCGGTGCTCACCGGCGCCGTCTTCGGCATTCTCAATGGCGGCTTGATCGCGCTGTTGCGCCTGCCGCCCTTCATCGTCACCCTGGGGTCGTTGACCGCCGTGCGCGGCGCGGCGCGTCTGCTCGGCGCCGACACCACGGTGTTCAATCCGTCGATCCCCTATGCCTTCATCGGCAACGGCGCTTTGACGCTCATTCCGGGCGTCGTATCGATTCCCTGGCTCTGGGTGATCGCGTTGCTGGTCATCCTGGTGTCGTGGCTGGTGCTCAAGCGCACCGTGCTCGGGGTCCATATCTACGCGGTCGGCGGCAACGAGAGCGCCGCGCGGCTCGCCGGCATCAAGGTCTGGGCCGTGCTGATCTTCGTCTATGGCGTGTCCGGCCTGCTCGCGGGGCTCGGCGGCGCGATGCAGGCGGCGCGCCTTTACGCCGCCAATGGCCTGCAGCTCGGCCAGTCCTACGAGCTCGACGCCATCACCGCCGTGATCCTGGGCGGCACCTCCTTCGTCGGCGGCATCGGCTCGATCTGGGGAACGCTGGTCGGCGCGCTGATCATTGCTGTGTTGTCGAACGGCCTGATCCTGATCGGCGTATCCGACGTCTGGCAATACGTGATCAAGGGCCTGGTGATCATCGGCGCGGTCGCGCTGGACCGCTATCGGCTGCAGGGCTCGGCCCGCACGTGAGCGCGGAAAAAATGCAGCGGGCGCTGCGCCGTCATGTTCATTTCGTCACGGCAACTGGTCGCCGTGCCGGAGCTTCAAACGGACCAGGGAGGAAGCCAATGTTGAAGTCGATCTCGTTTGCCGGCGCCGCGATGGCGCTCGTCCTGAGCTCCGCGCCGTCCTTTGCGAAGGAGCTCAAGTCGATCGGCGTTTCGCTGGGCTCGCTCGGCAATCCGTTCTTTGTCGCGTTGTCGAAGGGCGCCGAGTTCGAGGCCAAGAAGACCAACCCCAACGTCAAGATCACCACCGTCGGCTTCGAATATGACCTCGGCAAGCAGGTCACCCAGATCGACAATTTCATCGCCGCCGGCGTCGACCTGATCCTGCTCAACCCCGGCGATCCCAAGGCGGTCGGCCCGGCGATCAAGAAGGCGCAGGCCGCCGGCATCGTCGTCGTTGCCGTCGACACCGCGGCCGAAGGCGCCGACGCCACGGTGACCACCAACAACGTCCAGGCCGGCGAGATCTCCTGCCAGTACATCGTCGACAAGCTGGGAGGCAAAGGCGACGTCATCATCGAGAACGGCCCGCAGGTCTCCGCGGTGATCGACCGCGTCGTCGGCTGCAAGAACGTGTTCGGCAAGAACCCCGGCATCAAAGTCCTGTCCAACGACCAGGACGGCAAGGGCTCGCGCGAAGGCGGCCTCACGGTGGCGCAGGGCTATCTGACCCGCTTCGCCAAGATCGACGCCATCTTCGCCATCAACGATCCGCAGGCGATCGGCACCGACCTTGCGGCGCGCCAGCAGCAGCGCACCGGCATCATCATCACCGCGGTCGACGGCGCACCCGATATCGAAGCAGCCCTGAAGGACCCGCAGGCGCAGCAGATCCAGGCCTCCGCCTCGCAGGACCCGTTCTTCATGGCCCGCCGCGCCGTGCAGGTCGGCGTCAACATCCTCAACGGCCAGAAGCCGGCGTCCACGGTCGAGCTGCTGCCGTCGAAACTCGTGACGCGCGACAATGTCGGCGAGTACAAGGGCTGGACCTCGGACCGGTCGCAGTAGCGGGCGCGAGACGGCCGGCGCCGGATGTGGCGCTGGCCGGCTTGCGTGGCGTGGTGCTAGCTCGGCATGCAGCGTTTGACCGGGGCTGGGTCGACCGCGCTCTCGTTAGGCTCATGATCTTGAGGTCGCAGGTTCAATCCTGTCCCTAATCATACCCGCAGACTCAACCACCCGACGTCCGCTTTTCGACACGAAGCGGGCCCCTGGCTTTCAATGCACCAGTTCAGCTTGTGACCCATAGGAGACTTCCCACAGCGGTGGTTCCCTCGTTAAGCGGTCTCTACGGAGAGGACACGAACAGCACCGTGATCCTTAAGGTACGCGGAGAGACAGTCGCCAAACTCGTCAAGAAGTGCCAATCCAGCTCTATCAAAGTCATTCTTCCCGCACAGGATCAAGGTCCCGTTTTCATAACGACAGTGGACAGCTTGATGCCATCGACGGTGATCGCGGAATTCAGCTTCGATGTCTTGTGCGGCTATCGCCCCAGCAGAAGCATCGATCCCACTGCAAACAAGTGTGATCTTGAAACTCATCGGCCTCCGACGCCGGTCATGGAATTGCACCCAAATTACTATGCTATTTCGTCCGAGTGAAGGTCGCCTTTTGGCCCATAGCTGACCTGTCCCGCGCAGCCGGTCCATGACCGCTTGTGACCCTTAGCCGACCTCGCGCCGCTTTGGCTCAGGTGCGGACATCAAGTTGCACCAGAATTGCGATCGGACAATTCCACCGGCTTGCGCAGCGACATCGTGTGTTGGTGGGGTGCGCCGCCGCGTCAATGCGTTACCACGATGAAATCCGTGTCTTTTCCCGTCTCCTGGCTAATTCCGTTGTCGGAAACAATCAACGAAGAGGCCGGCGTCAGGAGTTCAGAGATCTTCTCAACCGTATCCTGGGGCATTTCGATGCGGTTGAGCGCCGCGTTGGCTTTGTCGGGTAACGGTTCCGGCGCGGTTTGCTTCGCGGGCGCTTCTCGCCGTTTCGTGGCAGCTTCGGACATACGGGGCAATTCCTCTGGAATCGACACGACGCTCCAGCGAATAGCCGTTCCCTCGTTCTGGAATTCCATTGCGGTAAACACGTGCGTTCCCAGCGGCTCCTCCGGATTTTCGATCTTGACCGGGACATCAAACAACGGCGTGAAGCCCTGACGCACGAACAGCTTGCTCAACTTACGACTGACGAAGATGGAGATCGGGACGATCTTTTTAGGCACGCTTGCAGCGGGAGCCGAGCCCGGCTCCTGGAGACTGGCGGCTTCTGGAGTCTCGGCGCTTGACACCAGTGATCCCTGCGTTGCCGCGGCTGCACCGATGCTCTTGGTTGCGACGGTGGCACTCTGGAATTCGGACGAACCGGACGCGGCTTTCGGTTGAAAAAGATGCGGATTGGTTATCTCGACCGGCTGGACATCACCATGCGCAATGATCACGCGCGTGCCGCGCTTCGTGAGATGCCAGAGTCGAACGGCAAAATCATTTTTCAAACGGATGCAGCCGTGTGACGCTGGATGCCCGGGCACGACACCGGCGTGCAACGCTATCCCTGACCAGGTGATGCGTTGCATGTAGGGCATGGGGGCGGCGCTATAAATATTTGAACGGTGCCATCGTTCTTTGCTGATGACGCTGAACACGCCGAGGGGAGTCGGATGCCCCTCCATTCCCGTGGACACCGAAGAGCGTGCAATCAGGGCCCCGTTGTCAAAAAGCGAGACCCGTTGGTCTGCGAGCGAGATGATGATCTGGAGCGGGCCCTTCGGAAGGGGCTCGGGCCGAACGCTCTTGGCCGTTTCAGAGTTTGTCTGCCGGTGGTGGTGCTTGTCTTTGTACGGAGCGTATGGGCTTCGCCAGAACGTGTGTTGGGGTCCAAACAGAAATTGAGCGTGTGCGATCCCCGCAGGGAGCATGAAAATGGCGAGTACAGCGGTTGTTATCGCGCGCTGCATTGCTGGTAATTCCTTAACGAGCATCGCCCGGTCCCGTAGGCGCGATTCCATCGTTTCGAGACGATGCGCGAAGCCGAAGCCTGATGCGTCATCCTGACAGCGCACCAAGCCTCTCCTCCAAATCTGGTCGCAGTGGGTCGAAAATTGGACCGTACTCACAATTACCGTGGGAGTTGCCGCTGAGACGGGCGCGATTGCTTGCGATCGACGCGTTGCAATCGGGCAACACGTTTCGGAAAAATTGACGAGCGGCCGTTTGCGCCATTGTGCGACCCACATTGAACCCAAGAATGAGCCTCTTCGCATGCTTGGCTTTTCTACACGGCTCCGGTGGAGCCTATGGGGGCAACGGCATCATGAACCCGCGGCGATTTGCGATAGTGGCGCCGACGTTTTGCGGAACGGTCGTTCTCGCGGGGTGGATCGCTGGCTGGCTGGCTGGCTTGGGTCCGGCCGGCACCGAGAACGCCCGCGCAGTGACCATCCAGGACCGCGCAGCATCTCTCGCCGCTACCGCGATGCTCGCGGATGAACCGCAGGCAATCGCAATGGGCAACACCGGACCCGCGAACGCCGCTGTTGCTAGCGCCGAAGTGGCGACGGCCGCTGAGCCCGCGGCGGGGACGGCCACCGACACCACGGCGGCCTCGGATAAATCGGAATCGATCGTCGTGGCCGCGTTGCCCGATTCGTCGCAAACGCTGTCGGCCGATTTACCGCCTGCGCAGGACTCGGTGGACTTGGGCCACCACGATGTCGCCCAGCTGGCGCCGACCACGTGCGGTGCATCCGGCGGTGCCTCCAGCACGGGGCCGCAGGATTTCCGGTATCTCATTTGTTATGTCTGGTCCGAACTGCCGCCTGCCGAGAAGCCGGCGGCGATCGTCTTGCGTTCGTTCAAGGACATCCCGGTCGGAACGCCGGTGGAAGAGATCAAGCGCGCGTCCGACGCTTTCGGTCTGGATTTCACTTTCATGAAGGCCGTGGCCAAGGTCGAGTCCGGTTTCGATCCCAAGCAGCGCACCGGGTCATATATCGGGCTGTTCCAGCTGAGCAAATACGAGTTCAGAAAATTCGGCTCCGGAGACATTCTTAGTCCCCGCGATAATGCCGTTGCGGCAGCCTACAAGGTCATCACGGAAGGCATTCTATTCCAGTGGGTGACGCACAGGAAGCCGGACTTGAACGATCTTTACCTGATCCATCAGCAGGGCTGGGAAGGCGCCGCGGAGCACCTCAGCCAACCCAATCGCATCGCCTGGAAATCGATGTGCGCCACCGGCGAAGGCAGGGAGAAGGGCGAAAAATGGTGCAGGCGCGCGATCTGGGGCAATACGCTTCCGGCCGTCAAAGAGGCGTGGAAATCCGTGGAGAAGCTGACGTCGGAGGCGTTCGTCGGAATGTGGCGCGAGCGGGTTGCTCATTTCCAATCGAAATACATGGGCACCGCGACCGCCGACGCCGAGCGGGCGCAGGCACCAGTGAACTCCCGTTGAGTGGTTAGCAGGAGTTGCCGCACCCGCGGGCGAGCGGGCCTTCCGTCGCTGGTCGCGCGGATGCGCTTTATATTGTTGCCTGATCAGTCATTCGCGCCGACATCGGTAAAAAGGAACCCCGCCGGCGTCTTGGTAAAGACGAAGATGACCTCGCCGCAGAAGACGAAGTAAGTGTCATTGTTCTCTTGATCGCGGTCGTAGACGGCCTTGCCGCGCTGGATACACGCGCGGTTTTTCGCCGTGAACGAGGTCGGATAGGTCTTGGCGCGAAATTGCGCGGCGTCACGAATTGCGCTGTCGTTCATGAACGGCAATCGTGTCATACCGGCGACGGCGGCGGAATCGTTTGTCCTCAGCGCCGCGCGAAACCTCTCGATGAAGGCATCGAATTCCTTCTGCAAGGCAGGAGAAGCGACGGCTTTCTTCGCTTGTACAACGGCTGGAGCAAGGTTCACGAAAGCGGTTGCGAGCATAATTCTCAGCAAAAATCCCAAGGGTCGGCTCCGTCCATCGACTAATCAAGGCCCTCCGACCGATCCAAATCCATGGTGTTCTGTTGCGTCAAGGGCTTTCTGGCGCGCCAGCGCAGCGTTAGCCCGCCCAGGCGTGGACCAACAGCATTTGCTTGGCGCCCACTGCTGCTTTTCAACCCTTAGCCGATCTCCAGGCTGGCGCCGAGCTTGTCCGCTCGTGACGGCGTAGCCGAGCAAAGCCCTCAGGGACTTTAAGAAAATGACCCACGGTGCAAGTCTGCAGGGCATCTGTTGCGGGTCTCTGCAAGCGTCCTCGTCAACAACAATTGCGATCTACGCTGGCTTGAGAATCTATTCGGCAACTCGCGACAGCTCCCCAAGTAGCTTCAACGCATCATCCAGCACCTCGTGAAGCTGCCTTCGTTCAGCGGCCGCATCACGCGTGAATGCGCCGTGCGTTTGCGCATTCTGATTTCCTTTCGGCGCGCCTGATCTCCGTGCGCCGCCGTGCATGCGGCAGCGAGACTTGCCGTGCACGGCGGGTGAGAAGACAGCTATTTTGATCTCGCTCCAATGCGAGCAACGCAAGGATCAGCGCGCGGGCACCGCCCGCGTCGTTGGTGGCGCGGTCCCCATCAGCGTCCCGTCCCGATCAGCTTTTCGGTGGCGTTACACGATCGGGCGGCCCGTGCGCAAGTGGCGCGCCGACAGACCATCGTTGCAGATGGCGAACGGTCAGATCACGGCGTGGAACATCATATACAGCAGGCCGGCGATCAGCATGGCCGCGGGCAATGTCAGAACCCATGCCAACACGATGTTCCTGATCGTGCCCGTCTGCAGCCCCGAGCCGTTAGCCGCCATGGTGCCGGCGACGCCGCTTGACAAGATATGCGTGGTCGACACCGGCATGCCGTAAAACTCAGCGCCGAGGATGGTGCCGGCGGCCACCAGCTCGGCCGAAGCACCTTGCGCGTAGGTCAGGTGCTGCTTGCCGATGCGCTCACCGACCGTCACGACGATCCGCCGCCAGCCGACCATGGTGCCGAGGCCAAGCGCGATCGCGACCGAGACCTTGACCCAGGTGGGAATGAAGCGCGTGCCGTCTTCCAGGCTGGTGCGATAGTTCTTCAGGATCGCGGCATCGGCCGGCTCGAGCTTGGCGCCCGCCTCGGGCAGCAGACGGATGGCGTCGGCCGCCAGGTACATGTCGTTGCGCATATTGGGCGTCGCCGCCGCCGGAACCCGGCTGATCGATCCGTAGCTCTTCACGCCATTGGCGACCTCGTCGGACAGGCTTGCGAGCGCTGCGAACACGTCCGGCCGGTTCAGGTTCCGGGTCTTGAGCGCGGTCCCGATCAGGCCGCGTGCATCGTTCGGACTGACCTGCTGAGCGCCTTGTGCATGCGCCGCGAACACCCACTTCGCCTTGCTGGTGATGTCGACGAACGCCGGCGTGCTCGAATCCGGCATGGTCCGGTTCAGAGCGTAGGCGGTCGGCGCCACGCCGATCAGGATCAGCATGATGAGGCCCATGCCCTTCTGCCCGTCATTGCCGCCATGCGCAAAGGACACGCCGGTGCAGGTCAGGATCAGGATGCCGCGGATCCACCACGGCGTCTTGCCCTTCGGCTCCTGGTACAGCTTCGGCACGGGAACGACGGCCTTCAGCAACAGCAGCAGCAAGGCCGACAACGCGAAGCCGACCACCGGACTGAACAGCAGCGCCTTGCCCACGCTCATGGCCTGGGTCCAGTCGACCCCCGACGTGGCCTGCCCGGCGGGGGCGAGAAGCTCGTTGGTAAGCCCGACGCCCATGATCGATCCGATCAGACAGTGCGACGAGCTGTTCGGGATGCCCATCGACCAAGTCGCGAGATTCCAGATGATTGCCGCGATCAGCAGGGCGAAGATCATGGCGTAGCCGGCGGCGCTGCCGACCTGGAGGATCAGGTCGACCGGCAACAGCGTGATCACGCTGTAGGCCACCGCGCCGGTGGAAACGAGCACGCCGAGAAAGTTGAACACGCCCGACCAGATCACCGCGGTCAGCGGCGGCAGGCTGTGGGTGTAGATGACGGTCGCGACTGCATTGGCGGTGTCATGGAAGCCGTTCACGAATTCGAAGCCGAGTGCGATCATGAGGGCGACGCCCAGCAGCAGCAGCGCACTGATCGCGAGTGGCTCGCCGACGCTTTGCGTATCGGTGAAGATGCCGTAGGCGGCATAGCCGATGCCGCTGACGAG
Source organism: Bradyrhizobium sp. WSM1253 (assembly GCF_000244935.1). Classification (NCBI taxonomy): domain Bacteria; kingdom Pseudomonadati; phylum Pseudomonadota; class Alphaproteobacteria; order Hyphomicrobiales; family Nitrobacteraceae; genus Bradyrhizobium; species Bradyrhizobium sp. WSM1253. Next base: position 2,067,077 of record NZ_JH600073.1, on the reverse strand, counting down.
GAAGAGCAGGAAGACCGCCACCATGCTGACATGGGGTTTCTTGTGGAGGTCGGGTTTGGCGGCGGCTTGCGCGGCCGGACGTGCATCGTTGAGTGCGAGATCGGACATGGGGATTGCTCGGCGGTCAGTCTGTCAGCGATGATCCCGGCGGATCAGGAAATCCATGGGAGCCTCAGCTCAGCCGCTGGGCACGGCGCGCAGCCGGCGCAACCGGTGCAGCTCCTTTGCCGCGTCCTTCATCAGGCCATCGGCGGCCTCGCGTTCCTGGCCGACGATGACCCCCGATGTGAAAGCCTGGGCGCGGCGGTGTGCAGGCGGCGCCGCCAGCGCAGCCTCGGTCGCCAGTTTGCGGTGTGTCATGAAGTCGTTCAGCGATCCCAGGGCCGATTGAATCTGCTTCAGCCGGCCGGAAAGAGCTGCAAGCTCCCTCTGGCCGCGATCGCCGTAAAGGCTGCTGAAGAAGTCGGTTGCATAGCGAATCTTCTTGATCTTGATCCGCAGCTTGTGGCGTTGCACCGGATCGAGAAAATTCAGTCGCTTGCCTTGCTTTCGCGCCTTCCTGATGCGCCGATCCAGCACCTCCGCGGCGTAGGCGGCGATCGAGCGGTCGTCATCGACGCGAGGCCGTCCGGCTTCGATCCACTCGATCGTATCGATCAGCAGGCGGCGGTAACGCGCCGCCGCGACCGCGTCGCGGGCGCGCTTGAAAGCCGCCATCCTTTGCCTTGAGAACCTCTCGCGGATCGCCCGTGCGCCGCGTGCCGGGACGCCGTGCCTGGTGATCGGCTGTATGCTCTCCTTCAGAAACACGTCGATTTCACGCGCAGGCGCCAGTTCGTCGGTGAGCCATTTCAGCTCGGCCTTGATCCGCGCCGTGCTTGCTCGCGGCAGGATGTCGCCGAACAGCGAAATCGCCGCGCGCAGGCGCCGCAGCCCGACGCGCATCTGATGAACGCCCTCGGCATCGAGGTCACGCACAGGATCGGCGTTCGCCGTGATGTGACGCAGCGTCGAATGCGCGATCACGCGGAATGCCTCGTGCGGCGATTGCTCGGGAATGAGCTCGATCGCCTCGGCATGTTGCGCGCCGCCGCCGCTGTTCGCGACGAGCTGGTAACCGCGCTCGGCCTTGGAGCGCAGATCAAGCTCGGCCCCCGTTCGGCGTTCGAGATGGCGCGCGAGGCGGAACAGGTCCGCGACATGTCCGGATTTGAGTTCCAGCTCCAGTTCGGCAACGGGCCGTGACCGCCGCCCGGCGCTGATGCGGCCCCGGTCGACGGCGAGTTCGATCTGGCTCTTTCGTACGCGGCGGGCCTGCGCCATCCGACGGATGTCGGTCTGGAATACCGGCTTCAGCTTGCGGGGAAGTTTCCCCGTAGCAAGGCGCCGGAGCGGTGTATGGCTGGTCTTGGCAAGATCGGGATTTGCGCCGGAGACCTCGTGCTCCCATTCTCCGCGCCATACGCCGCCCGCGCTGCCTGCTTTGACGGTTTGCACGTAGCGGTCCTCGATCTTGCGAACGCGTAGCGTTAGGCCGTGGCGCCTCAGCTTGTGCCTGTTCGTATCGTAGTAGGTCGATACCAGCGTCTGCTCGGATTTGTCGCGGCGCTGGCCCGCAGCGCCGCTCCGCAAAATCGACGACAGTTTGTGCGGTGAAATCCGGAATTTCAGTTCCGTTTCTGCATTCATGGCTGGATCTTTCCGTTGCCCATTCAAAGTGGCGCACCCGCGGGAAGTTCCGATGCTGCGAGCATTTCAAAGCGGCTGGCGATCAGGGGCGCCGCAAGTCATGGAAACTTCACGGAACCCGGCGCCAGCGTGCTCGATTGAGGAGCAGCACCACGATTGAAGGAGGCAGCCTTGAGGCGAACGAACGCAATTGCGATCCTGATCATCGTGCTCATCCTCGCTGGCGGTGCTGCTGCGCTTTATCGTCTGGATACCGGCGAAGGAACCCGTACCAGTCGCGCGGATTCGGCAAGGACGGCGTCGGATTGAGCCGGGCGGATCCTGCCGAGAGCCAGGCTTGCCGCAGCGATTGACCGGAGAGCAAATACGTCGATGTCCAGAACCGCGATCACCGTTCGAGACCTCACGGCCGGGGTGCTTGCCATTGTCCATGCGCATCCAGACTGCGAGCTCGTGAAGGAGATCGCGATCACGCCGGTTGAGATCACCGGCGTGGGAAGGACTTGGCACGCGAATCTCGTCGACAGCGGCGGCGCCGATGTGCAGCGCGCGGCCAGCGTCTTGAGGCAGGCGAGAGACGATCTCGAGCCGGTGTTTGAATTGGTTGACGAACCGCCACCGAAGGACGAGCCATGAAAAAGCCCGCGATCCATCCAGATGACTTCCCGGTTGAGACCAGCAAGACGACCGTCAAGACCAACAAGGGCGAACCGCTTGCGGACGCCGAAAGCGAGCCGGTGGCGGAGGAGATCGCCGACCGTCTCAACGAGCATGCCTACCGCGAGGAGCACGATCGATGGTCGCCGTGACCTCCGGATATCCACGGTCGCAATCGACGCTACGCGCAACAGCCGTTCGCTGTCATTCCGCCGACGGACTGGCGCGGCTTAGTTCGCGAAGCAGTTCGCCTGCCTGATCCAGCAGCGTCCGAACGTTGTTCCGCTCCGCTACCGCTTCCCCCGTGAACATCCCATGCTTCCGCGCATTGCGGTTGCCGGGCGGCGCGCCTGTCCTTGCGGCGCCGCCATGCATGCGACATCGACTCTTGCCGCGCACCGCCGGCGCGCAACAGGGGGTACCACTACGAGCCCTTGCGCCGCAGCGGCGGCTCGCTTGCATCGGGCTGGTGTTGCGAACGTGATCGCTGCTCATGCGATGGCGCCGTCCTCTACGTCAACGTTCGGCTCCGCGACGATCATGCTGGCGTGTTGCGTGACGTTGCCTACGATCGCCCTGCCGCCGTCCTGCACCGACAAATTCCGGACCGTGATCGCGCGCTCGCCGTTGTTGCGGTGGCGGCTCAGTGCCTCGATCTGGCTTGCGAAGGTGCGGGCCAGCCGGGTCAGCGCGCGTGTGAGGCTCTCCTGCTGCGGGATGTCATCGGTGAGGGCGAGGCGGCAGGCGGAGCGCATCGCTGCGGCGTGAACGGACGCCATCTGCACTGCGAGCATGGCCTCGATCGAGTCCTTCGGCGCGATATTCTTCACCAGCGAGATCAGGAAGGCGAGGTTGGCTTCATCGGGCTTGCGCCCGATCACGCTGGCCTTCACCAATTGGCTGAGCAGACCATGCAGCGCGTCGCGGTCGGCGGCGCCGAGCGCCTCGGCCAGCAGCCGTTCGCCGGCTTGCGGGTCGGCATGAAGGATCGCAATCCCCCGCTTGTAGAGCTTGATCCGCGGGCGCGCGGCGGGGCCGCTGCGATCGTTTGCCGCAACCGGCAGCGTGCTGTGGCGTTTCGCAGATGTCGTCATGTGCTGTGTCCTTTGCCCGAGCGGGCTCATTGCGCGCGGCATCGATCGCTCGCTGCGCGCCTGTGGGATTTTCGGGATGTTGATGAAGGGCTTACGCACAATTGCCGCGAGGCGCCCCGTAGTCGGGCGGCGTGGACGCAGGCGAATGTTGCGATGATGGCATTCTGCCGGTGTTTTGCCCGACGAGTCAAACGAAGATTGCGAAGCGCGCAATCCTCGTTCGTGCAAATTCTGGTCCGTGGAAGTCCTTGTTCTTGCAGGTGCCGGCTACTGTGCATGGGGTTGTTTTCGCGTTTTTTGTTTTGAAGCTGCTCCGACCTGCCGCGCGACGGAATGCCGGCCTGCAAACGCGATTGCGAAATCCGGCACGGCCGCTCATCATGATCCGCGAATCCGCCGCGTCATGCAAAGCGGCGCGATTCGTCTGGGGAGAGAACGAATGCAACGAACGCTTCGCCTGCTGGCGATCGTCGCCGGATTGTGCGCGACGACGGAGGCCCTCGCGCAAAAATATCCGGTGCGGCCGGTCAAGATCATGGTCGGCTTCAGCGCGGGCGGCCCGGTCGACGTCGTCGCGCGCATCGTCGCCGATCGGCTGAGTAACAAGCTCGGACAAGCCTTCGTGGTCGAGAACCGCGCCGGCGCCAACGGCATGATCGCAGCCGAAGGCGTCGCCCGTGCAGAAGGCGACGGCTACACGATGCTGGCCTGCAACTCATCCACGATCACGCTCAACAAGACGCTGTTCAGGGATATCCGCTACGACCCGGAAAAGGACTTTTCGCCGCTCACCACCGTCGTGTCGGCGCCGCTCGTGCTCGTGGTCAACCCGGAGAATCCCAAGACGGCCAACATCAACACCGTCGCTGATCTCGTCGCCGCGGCAAAGGCTGCGCCCGGCGCGCTTGCCTACGGCTCGGGCGGCAACGGCAACCTCGCCCATCTCGCCATGGAGCTGCTCAGCCAGAAAGCCGGCGTCAGGATGATCCACGTGCCTTATCGCGGTGGTGCGGCGTCCGAGGTCGGCATCCTCGCGCAGGAGGTCCTGGCGGTGTTCGATCCCTTGTCCGCCGTGCCGCTGGTGAAGGCCGGCAAGCTGCGCGCGCTCGCGGTGTCCTCAGCCGAGCGGCTGCCGGCGCTGCCGGATGTGCCGACCGTCGCGGAAGCCGGCTATCCCGGTTTCGACATCTCGTTCTGGGTCGGCTTCTTCATCCCGAAGGCAACGCCCGCACCGACGCTCGAGATGCTGCACCGGGAGATCGTCGCCGCCGCCAACGATCCCGTGTTACGTGAGCGGCTGGAGACGCAGGGCGTCGTCAGCGTGCTCAGTCCGGCCGAGTACACCGCCAAGATCGCGAAGGAGACCAAGGAGCTTGCCGAAGTCGTGGCGGCGGCAAACATCAAGGCGGAGTAGGGCGTCTGCTTGGCGTGATGCCGACCACCTCAGCCAGCCGCTCGAGCAGCGGGCGCTGTCCTGTGTTGATCTTCCCGTGCGCTTCTGCGAGCGTGAACCATTCGGCACGATCGACCTCCGGAAAGGTCTGACGTTTGCCGCTGCGCGGCGGCCATTCCATCTCGAAACTGTTGCTGCGAATGCTGCGCACGTCGAGGTCCAACTCAGCCGCGAACGCGGTGACGATCTTGCCGCCGCGCTGCTTGACCTGACCAAGCGAAGTCAGCGGCACGGACAGCTCAAGTCCAAGCTCCTCGGCAAACTCCCGTCGCGCCGCGATGTCTGCGTCTTCTTCGTCCGCATACTCGCCCTTCGGGATCGACCAGGCACCGAGGTCCTTGTTGCGCCAGAACGGTCCTCCGGGATGAACGAGGAGAACCTCAATTCCCCGGCGCTTCCGATAGGCAATGATCCCGGCGCTTTTCGATGGCATCGCAGGTTCCCTGCAGGCGGCGCATTCGCCCGGGAAAAAGTGGAACAGACGGTTTTAGCGCAGGTTAATAGCCAACGCTTTGACCGAACAAGGGAGTGAACCATGATCCGCCTGTTGGCAACGACAGCCTTAGGGCTGGTGCTGGCGAACGCCGCCTTTGCGCAATCGCCAAGCACGAACACCAAATCCGAGCAGACGCCGCAATCCCAGTCGAATTCCGCAGCTCCGTCCAACACGTCGCCCTCTGGCGCGGCACAAACGCAACAGACCACGTCGCAGCCGCAGCAATCATCAACGCCGGCAGCGTCGACGCAGAATACCCAGGCGACCACACCGTCTTCCGGGTCTGCCAATTCCGGCTCCGGGACCAATGCCACCAACAGCGCGGACACGTCGTCCCGGCCATCCAGCGGTACGGCAAACTCGAACGCGGCCGGCAACCAGCCCGCCTCGCAGCAGAGCGCCAATCCGCCGGCGGCGAACGCGAACCAGACGCAGGATCGCTCCAATCCTCCGTCGAACAATACCAATCAGGCACAGCAGGCGCCCGGTGCATCTGGAACCAACCAGGCCCAGCAATCGCCAAACGCGCCGAGCAGCAATCAGGCGCAGGGCGAGCGGACCGGCGCCAATTCACAGACCGCCGCCCGCACTAACGTCAACCTCGACAAGCAGCAGGAGACCAAGATCAGCGCGTCCATCTCCCATCTCAACGTGCGGCCGCTGACCAGCGTCAATTTCTCGCTCAACGTCGGCACGGTGGTGCCGCGCGATGTCCAGCTGTCGACGCTGCCGCCCGACGTGGTCGAGATCGTGCCGCAATATCGCGGCTACAGCTTTGCGCTGGTGAAGGATGAGATCGTGGTGGTCGATCCGGCGACATACAAGATCGTGACGGTGCTGCCTTACTCGGGACAATCCACCGCGACAACGACGACCACGCGCGAGCGCAGCGCCAGCAAGTTTTCGGATCGCGATCGCGAAGTGATCCGCAAGCATGCGAAGACCCGCACCGAGGGACGGAGCGAACGACAGACCACCGGCAGCACTGCGCGGTCCGAAATTCATGTTGGTGACCGCGTTCCCGAGAGTGTCGAGGTCGAGGAATTCCCGAGCAGCGTCTACCGGGACGCCCCCGACCTGCGCGAATACCGCTACATTCACCGCGATACACGGACCTATGTCGTCGAGCCCAGCGAACGCCGCATCATCGAGGAGATCGACTAGTTCGCGGACCACCGGAAGCCGCTCCATCGAGCGGCTTCCGGATTTCGCATCAGCCCGAAGATCGTTCGCGCGCTGCAAAACGGATGGCGCGGGCCTTCGCGCTCTTTCCCGCCGCGCGCGCGGCGATCATGTTGCGTGCCTTACCGTGGGTGCTCTTCCGGATCAGGGACGCGAGCCGCTTGCGTGCGCGGCTGGCCGTCAATCGCGCCGCCAGCTGCTCCGCCTTGCGAATGATGGTCGTGACCGAGGGCGTCAGGTTCACCGGAACCCAGGCGACGTCTTTCGTCTTGGACAGGCTGCCGATGCCCTCGCAGGGAGCTTCGCGCGGCAGGTCGATCCGGATCGCGAGGGCTTCCGCGCGCTCGGTCCAGTCCTCGGCCCTGGTGCCGGTGATGATGCGGACATAGTCGCGTGTCTCACGCGGCAGCTCGCTCTCTTTGGCAAGCCATTTCTGGATCCGGCCGGGGCCTGCGTTGTAGGCGGCTGCGGCAAGTCCGAGATTGCCGAAATCGTCGCGTAGCTTGCGCAGGAATTTGGCCGACGCCGGCAGCGCCTTCATCGCATCGAACGGATCATCCAGCCCGACCTCCGCTGCGGTTTGCGGCATGAACTGTGCGACGCCTTGCGCGCCGGCCTGGCTGACCTCGTTCGACTTGAAGCGGCTCTCCTGCCAGATCAGGCGCGCAAAGAACGGCACTGGAATCCCGCTGGCCTCGGCCGCTCCACGAAGCGCGTGGCAGAAGCGCTCCGTCGGCGAAACCGGCGCCTGCGCGACGGGTTCGACCGTATCCGGCGGCTCGGACGTCTCCTCATAGGACGCACGCGCATTGGCGAGCTCAAGCGCCTGCACGCTTGCGAGGAACAGTTCGACCACCGGAACAAGTGGCGAGGCCTGAGTGTTTTGAAGAACGGTGTGATCGAAGGCTGACGTTTGGCGGGACACCGACGGATCGAAGTCGCACATCAGAATCATGAACGCGGCGCAAGCCGCGACGACAAATCGCATTTGCTGGAGCAACCTCGAACTGTGGGTGAACGGCCAGCGGTGCGCCGGCGATAAGGAGTTCTTAACCGTGCGATTGCGGCAAAGCTGCGGTCTCACCGGTTCCGCCGGTGTTACTACGGTGTTCCCGCCAGGAAACTCTTTTCTCCGCGAATTTGCGGGCATGGCGAATTGGGACGAGCAAGATGATGCGATGGATGCTTGGCGCGGTGATTTCGCTGTCGGTGATCTCTGCGGCGCTTGCAGGCAATCTTGATCCAGCAGCGGTGAACGACGCTGCGCGTCCCGCAAAGCAAATTGCTGCCGATAAGCTCAACGCATCGATCGTGAAGCTTGAGATTTTGCTCGACCGTGCGCGGTTCTCGCCGGGGGAGATCGACGGCAAGCTCGGGGAGAACGCGCAGAAGGCGCTGAAGGCATTCGCCGAGCAGAACGGCGTTGCATCCGACAAAACGATCGCACCGGAGCTTTGGGATAAGTTGAACGCCGCGAGCGAAGGCCCGGTCCTGATCGAATACAAGATCACGGATGCGGATGTGAAGGGGCCGTTTCTGAAGGAGCTGCCCGGCAAGCTTGATGACATGAAGCCGCTGAAGGCGCTGAGCTACACCAGTCCGCTCGAAGGGCTTGCCGAGAAATTCCACATGAGCGCAGATCTGCTCAGGGCGCTCAACCCGGACAAGGCCTTCGACAAGGCCGGAGTGACCATCGTCGTTGCAAACGTTCCGGCGCGGCGAGAGCTGCCGCACATCGCGCGGCTCGACATCGACAAGAAGAACGGCACGCTGAAAGCATTCGACGAGGGCGGCACCCTCATCGCATTCTATCCTGCGTCAATCGGAAGTCCGGATCGTCCCACGCCGAGCGGTACGCTCAAGGTCACCAGCGCCCACGAGAATCCGGTCTATCACTACAACCCCGACTACAAGTTCAGAAGCGTCAAATCGAAAAAGCCGTTCGATGTTCAGCCGGGCCCGAACAATCCGGTAGGAGCATACTGGATCGGCTTGTCCGCGCAGGGTTACGGCATCCACGGAACGGCGGAGCCCGACAGGGTCAGCAAGTCGGCGTCGCATGGCTGCGTCAGGCTGACCAATTGGGACGTGCGCGCGCTGGGCGAGCACGTCAAGCGCGGCACACCGGTGGTCTTCCTGGATGCGCCGACGGACTCCTCGTCCGAGCAGCGGCGGAAGTCCGTCGGCAGGCGCGCCTCGAACTAGTCTTTGGGAAAGTCCTTGCGCATCGCGATCTCGGCGGCATCGCCGGGCGATAGCACGGTCTGGTCGAACGCTGCTTGCGGCCTCGTCATGATGTCGTAAAGCGAGATGCCTTTGATCGGCTTGCCCATGAGCTCGCGGACGCAGTCGGCGAGCGTGCCGTCGTAGACGAGATAGGGCGGACCTCGATCCTTCTGCCTCTCGCCTTTCAGCGACGGCCACTTCTTCAGTTCGGCCGGCGCGTCATAGGCGATCGGCGATTTCTCTTTGAACATGCGCTTGGCCCCTGAAGGCGCGGGTAGCCCAGAAGCCTAGGGCGGCCCGGTAAAACGCTTGTTAAAGAATTAGTTCAAATCAGCCGGCAACAAAGGCGAGCAGAGTGCCGTTCGCCTTGGCCGGCGGCACGCAGATCGCAGACCCGCTGCGCACCGCTGCCGAACCAAGCGCCTTCTCGGTGGCCGCGAGATCGCCGCTCACGAGCACCAGGGCAGCGCCTCCGCGTTCGGAAAGACCCGCGAGCGGCACGCCGGGATAGCGTTTGCCGAGCTGCTCCAGCGTCAAGTAAACGAAATCGGCCCGATCGCCACCGGAGGGCACGGTCACCGCGCCATCGGTTTCACTCTTCGGCTCGCGGTCGATCAGCCGCCCCAGATGCGCAGCTTCCTTCGCGGGTTCGGGCGCTGCGATCAATGTCTGCTTGATCCGCTTGGCCGCATTGGCGTGCTTCATCAGCGCGGGAATCCACACCGTCTCCCGCGTCTTGTGCTGGCAGGCGAAAATGCGCACGCCGCCGGGCGCTTCCGCGGTCGGCCACATAAAGGTGCGGAATTTCGCTGCCGAGATCGTGCCGTCAGGCAGCGTCACGGGCCGTTCGAAATCGGTCGGGCCGATCGGCTCCAGGCCGCGTGCGCGGATTTCCTCTGCGCCGGCGGTGGAATCGACCGCGGTGAAGGCGATGCGCTCGATGCCTTCGCCGCGCTTGTCGAGGAAGGCACGCGCCGGCGCGTTGTGCTCGGTCGCCGCGAGCACGCCGAGCAGCTCCATATAATCCGGGTCGAACATGATGGTGTAGTTGCCGGTGCCCATATGTGCGCTGTGAGTGCCGCGCGGCGAGATGGTGAAGCCGAGCTGCCGGTAATTCTCGGCGGCCTTGTCGAGGTCCTGAACCATGACCACGGCGTGGTCGATACCGATGACGTTCTTGAGAGCCACTGTTCTTCCCCGGATGCAAACTGACTGGACCGCCGTTGACGGCCACAAATCCTGTCTACGCCGGATAGGCGGTCAAGTCATTTTCAAATCGGCGGGACATGCGGAAATTTCATTCCGCGAAAGGCGATATCGACGCGCAATGGTGTCAGCGAGCCTGCTCGAGATAGGCGGCGAGGATGGCGCGCTCCTCGCTGGTCATTTCGGTGATGTTGCCCGGCGGCATGGCATTGGACCAGGCGGCGACGCGGCCGATCAAGCGGATGTTGCGATGGATGTGCTCGGGCGCGTCGAGCAAGATGCCCTTCGGCGCGGTGACGATGCCGGCCCAGACCGGCTCGGCGGCGTGGCACATGCTGCAGCGGGACATCACGATCTCCTCGACATTGGCGAGGGTCGGCTGCGCTGACAGCGCGCTTGTCTTGACCTCGCGCGGGCCGGCCGCCGAGAGAAAGAGGATTGCGATCACGCCGGCCGCTGCAACGCCCCACACCCACCATGGCGATTTGCGCCCGGCATGCCCCTCGTTGAAGAAGTGCCGGATCACGGGGCCGAGCGCCAGGATGATGGCGACGATGATCCAGTTGTAGCGGGTGGCATAGAGTAGGGGATAGTGGTTGCTGATCATCAGCACGACGACAGGCAGCGTCAAATAGTTGTTGTGGACCGAGCGTTCCTTGCTGGCCTTGCCGAGCTTTGGATCGGGCGCCTGGCCCGCGAGCAGGGCGGCCACGATCTTCTTCTGGTTCGGGATGATCAGCGTGAAGACGTTGGCGACCATGATGGTGCCGATGATCGCCCCGATCTGGTTGAAGGCGCCGCGCCCGCTCAGCACGTGGGTGAAAGCATAGGTCAATGCCACCAGGAACAGATAGCCGCCGATGGCGAAGGGGAGCTCGCGCTGCGCGAGCCCGGTACGGCAGGCGCCTTCATAGAGCAGCCATGCCAGCGCGAGGCTGCAGAGGCTGAATAGGCCGGCCTGGAATGGCGTGAGGTCGAGGATCGACTTGTCGACCAGGAACAAATCGGCCTCGAGATAATACACCACAACCATCAGCGCGAAGCCGGACAGCCAGGTGGTGTAGGCCTCCCATTTGAACCAGGTCAGCTCGTCCGGCATCTGGGCCGGCGCGACCAGATATTTCATGATCCGATAGAACCCGCCGCCATGGACCTGCCAGGCCTCGCCCTGCACGCCGTCCGGCAGATCGCTGTCAGGCTTGAGGCTGAGGTCGAGGGCGATGAAATAGAAGGAGCTGCCGATCCAGGCGATCGCTGCGACCACGTGGAGCCAGCGGAGCAGCAGGCTAGCCCATTCCGATATGATGGATCCCCACATGATCACCCCAACAGATGCGACCCCAATGCCGCAGCCTTGATGACCGCAACCGGCGGCCCGCCCTTACAATGTGTCGCACCGATCAGCCGCATTTTCCAGTACGATGGGCTGCGGCTGATGCACATCGTGCGGGCATGAGCTGACGTGGGATTCGGCAGGCATTTGTCCTGTCGCAGAACGTTTGCGCGTCGTTGATGCGCCAGACGCGACGGCCGGGAGGAAACGACGTGAGGAACAGGATTTCGTTCGTAGCGATGTCCGCCGGGTGGCTGGTCGCGGTCGCGAGCTGCGCCCAGGCGGAGCCGGTGCTGCAGGGCAAGGATGCCTACGGCGATTGGCAGGCCGACAAGCCTGGCACGGTCAGATTGATCCGGCCGCAGGATCTGGTCAGGCCCGGCGCCACGCGGTCGGTTGCGAGGTCGTCGCGCGTGGTGCCGCGCCCACCGGAGGGTGCGCTTCAGGTGCCAACCGGCTTCAAGATCGAGCTGTTCGCCGAGGGCCTGCGGGCTCCGCGCATCGTGCGCGTGGCGCCGAACGGCGATATCTTCGTCGCCGAGACGCGCGCGGGCAACATCCGCGTGATGCGCGCCGGCGAAAACGGCAAGGCCGCGACCAATGAGGTGTTCGCTGCCGGACTGCGGCAGCCCTTCGGCATCGCCTTCTTTCCGAACGGCGATAATTCGCAATGGGTCTATGTCGCCAACACCGACAGCGTGGTCCGCTTTCCGTACCAGGCCGGCGATCTCAAGGCGCGCGGCAAGGCGGAGACGATCGTGGCGGGCCTGCCGCATGACGGCGGTCATTCCACCCGCGACATCGTCTTCACACCTGACAACAAGCGCATGCTGGTGTCGGTCGGCTCGCTCAGCAACGTCGCCGAGGGCATGGGTACGCCGCCGGGCGGATTGGATGTGTGGTCGAAAACCCATCCGCTTGGTGCGGCGTGGGCGAGCGAGACCGAGCGCGCCGCCGTGCTGGCCTTCAATCCTGATGGCAAGGAGCGGAAGATCTACGCCACTGGTATCCGCAACTGCGTCGGACTCGCGGTCCAGCCACAGACCGGGCTGCCGTGGTGCTCGACCAACGAACGCGACGGGCTCGGCGACGATCTCGTGCCTGACTATGTGACCAGCGTGAAGGAAGGCGCGTTCTACGGCTGGCCGTGGTTCTATATCGGCGGCAACGAAGACCCGCGCCATGCCGGCGCGCGGCCGGACCTCAAGGACAAGGTGACGATACCCGATGTGCTGGTGCAACCGCACTCGGCCTCGCTCGGCATGACCTTTTATCAGGGCACGCAGTTTCCATCCGAATACCAGGGCGATGCTTTCGCGGCCGAGCACGGCTCCTGGAACCGGTCGAAGCGCACCGGCTACAAGGTGATCCGCATCCGGATGAAGGACGGCAAGCCGACCGGCGAGTACGAGGATTTCGTCACGGGATTCGTGGTGAGCGACACCGAGGTGTGGGGGCGGCCGGTCGGTGTTGCTGTGGCGAAGGATGGATCGCTGCTGGTGTCGGAGGATGGCAACGGGACAATCTGGCGGGTGACAAGCGTGCGCTGAGCCGCGGTGGAGGTGTACCCTCGCCCCTTGCGGGAGAGGGTGGCTCGCCGCGCAGCGGCGAGACGGGCGAGGGGTTCTATCCGCGAACTCCCTTATATGCGTGTGCGGAGAGAAACCCCTCATCCGGCGCTTCGCGCCACCTTCTCCCGCAAGGGGAGAAGGAAGAGGCATGTCCAGACCGGATAGATAGGTAACACAGTAGACCAGATGGATGGGTGACAGTTCTCTGTCGGCTGGGAGGATCAGCCGATGCCTTGGAGAGAGAGCTGCGCAATGGACCAACGGGTTAACTTCATTTCGGAACAGCGAACCGGCTTGTGGACGATGACGGAGCTTTGCGAGCGTTACGAGATTAGTCGCAAGACCGGTTACAAATGGTTGGAGCGCTACCGGCTGGAAGGACCTGGAGGGCTTGGGGATCGCTCGCATGCCGCGCGGGTGCATGGGCGCGCGACGCCACGGCACATCGTGGATGCGATTGTGGGGCTGCGGCTTGAGCGGCCGAGCTGGGGGCCGCGCAAGATCGTGAGCAAGCTTGAGGCTCGTCAAGGGGATGTGGATTGGCCATCGGCCTCGACGGCCGGGGAGATTCTCAAACGGGCGGGACTGGTCGGCGACCGCAGGGTTCGGC
>NZ_JH600073.1:2039302-2053460 GCF_000244935.1 Bradyrhizobium sp. WSM1253 | reverse complement strand
CGGCATCATCGACCAGAAAACACGCAAGCTGCGGCGCTGCGCTAGCGCAGCGCCGCAGCCGACCAAATCATGAACGACTGTTACCCATCCATCCGGTCTGTTTTGTTACCCATCCATCCGCTGGACAGGCACTGCGCTTGCGGCGCCTACCCCCGTCTCACACTCGCCCCGCCATCCACCGGCAATGTCACGCCCGTGATGAAATTGGCCTCGTCCGACGCCAGGAACAGCGCGGCATTCGCGACGTCCCACCCCGTGCCCATCTTCCTGCGCAGCGGCACCTTGCTGTCGCGCTCGGCTTCGACTTCGGCGCGGGTCTTGTGCCATTCGCGGGCGCGGGTGTCGACGGCCATCGGCGTGTTCATCAGGCCCGGCAGGATGACGTTGGCGCGGATGCCGTGTTCCGCGTTCTGGTAGGCGAGCTGTTCGGTGAAGGCGATCATCGCCGACTTCGTCGCCTTGTAGGCGACATAGGGATAGGTGGTGATCGCCGCCATCGAGGAGATGTTGATAATCGCGCCGCTTCCTTGCGCGCGCATGATCGGGATCACCTCTTTCGCCGCCCAAATGCAGCTCTTCAGATTGATCGCGACGATACGGTCGAAGGCTTCCTCGGTGATCTGAAGCAACTCGGCGTCGCCGCCGGACAGGCTGACGCCGACGTTGTTGTGCAGCACGTCGATCCGGCCCCAGCGCGCCTGCGCGTCCGCGACCATCGCCTCGATGTCGGCGATCTTGGTCACGTCGGCCTTGAACGCCGCGGCGGTGCCATGCTTCGCGGCGATCATGGCGGCGGTTTCCTGTGCCGATTCCAGATGATGATCGACGCACAGCACCTTGGCGCCCTCGCGCGCGAAGGTCAGTGCGGTGGCGCGGCCGTTGCCCATGCCTTCGCCGGGGCTCTGGCCGGCGCCGACGATAATCGCAACCTTGTCCTTCACGCGCATGTCAGTTCACTCCCGGGATCGGGTACTGCTGGAGTACCTCTTTGTAATATGGCTCGTTGTCGATCTTCATGGTGGCGAGCACGCGCACCACGCCGCAATAGAAGGCGATGGTCAGCACGAGGTCGACCATGTGCTCGTCCGAGAGATGCTGCCTGATCTCGGTAAAGGTTGCGTCCGACATCGCGAGCTCGCGTACCATCTCGCGGGCACCTTTCAGGATCGCCTTCGCCTGTGGCTCGAGCGTCGAGGGTTTGCCGTCGGTCTCAGCCATCAGGCCGGCGATGTCATCGTCGGTGACGCCGAACTCCTTGCCGATCTTCACGTGGTGAGTGAACTCGTATTCCGATTTCTCCATCCAGCCGACCTGGAGGATCGCAAGCTCCCGCAGGCGCGGGTCGAGCTTGCTCTTGAAGCGAATGTATCCGCCGATGCCGTTGAAGGCGCGCGCCATCTCCGGCGAGTTGACCAACAGCTTGTGCAAATTGGTGTTGCGCTTGAGCATGTCGCGATATTCGGGCGCGACCTGGTCGGCCTCGAGATAGGGCAGGCGGGCCATCCCTGTGTTTCCTTCCTTGCTAGTGTTCTTGTGACTCGCGTTCGGGCGCTTGCAGCGTCACCCCGCCGTCCACCACCAGCACCTGTCCGGTGATATAGCGCGCAAAATTGCTGAGCAGGAATTTGACGGCGTGGCCGACGTCCCAGCCGGTGCCTTCCGTTTTCAGCAAAGACGCCTTGGCCCGCTGAGCGCGCGCCTGTTCGCTCATGCCGCGGCCATAGACCATCGGCGTGTACATCGGCCCGGGGCAGATGCAGTTGACGCGGATGCTGTCGCGGCCGTGATCGACCGCCATCGCGCGGGTGAGACCGATGATGGCGGCCTTCGATGTCGTGTAGCTCGTGAGCCCGCGCGGCCGCAGCGCCGAGATCGACGAGATGTTGACGATCGCGCCGCCCCGCGCGGTCTTGATCATCGCAGGGATAGCGTGTTTGGAGAGCAGGAACATGCTCTCGACATTGACCTGCATGACGCGGCGATACTGCTCGGGCGCTTCGTCCACCACGCTGCCGCGGCTGCCGATGCCCACATTGTTGTCGAGGAAATCGAGCCGGCCCCAATGGTCAAGCGTGGCTTCGACCAGCGTCCTGCAATCGCTCTCGCTGGTGACGTCACCGCCATGCGCCGCGGCCGTGCCGCCTTCGGCTGCGATCATCTCGACGGTTCGTTCAGCGAGCTTGAGCTCGCGATCGGCCACCAGAACTTTGGCGCCGGCGCGGGCCAGCAGAATTGCGGCCGCGCGGCCGTTGCCAATGCCGTCGCCCGCAGCGCCGCCGCCGGTGACCAGCGCCACCTTGCCGGCGAGACCGGGATCGTCCTCGAGCCCCTGCATGTCGTTCATCCCGAATATTTTCGTGCACTCTAGCAATCGCCCCGAGCGGAGAGAAGGGCCGGGCTCCAGCTTTCATGTCATTGACATCGCATGGAATTGCATGCCGCCGCGCGAGAAGGGCGAACGATCGACCTGCCCCGTTAGGAACCGACCTCACACGATCGCGTTTGCTGCCGGAGCCGTTCCCACGTTAGGCTCTGTCCCGGGGCTTCCCAACCGCCAGTGGCTTGCCGATGAATCTGCTCGATCCACAAGGGCCTGTGGCTGCGGCCAACAGCACCATCCTGGTCGATTCCGTCTTCATCATGCTCGCGATCGTGGTGCCGACCATTTTCGCGATCCTGGCTTTTGCATTCTGGTTTCGCGCCTCGAATCCGAAAGCAAAATTTCAGCCGGACTTCGTCTATTCCGGGCGGGTGGAAATGGTGGTGTGGGCGATCCCCGCGCTCACCGTGATCCTGCTCGGCGGCGTCGCCTGGATCGGCTCGCATCAGCTCGATCCCGCAGCACCCGTGCCTGGCACCGGCAGCCCGGTCCGCATTCAGGCCGTCTCGCTCGACTGGAAATGGTTGTTCATCTATCCGGACCAGCGCATCGCCACCGTCAACACCCTGACGGTGCCGGCGGGCGCCGAACTGAATTTCCAGCTGACGTCGTCAAGCGTGATGAACACGTTCTTCATCCCGCAGCTCGGCAGCATGATCTACACCATGAACGGAATGGTGACGAAGCTGAACCTGCGCGCCGACAACGAGGGCAAGCTGCAGGGCCTGTCGGCCCATTTCTCCGGCGACGGGTTTCCGGACATGATGTTCGACGTCAACGTGATCTCGCCGCTCGCCTTTCCGGATTGGGTGGCGACCACGGCGAAAAGCGATGCCGTCCTCAATGAGGACAGCTACAAGAAGCTGATGCAGCAGGGCGTCGAGAAGGGCAGGCCGACCTACCGGCTCGACGATCCCCGGCTGTTCGACCTGATCGCGACCCAGCACATTCCGCCGGGGCCGGGCCCAGAGCTCGCATCCGAAGCAGGCCGGTCGCAAAGTGGAGGCCATGATGCTCGGTAAGCTCGATTGGTCGGCCATTCCGTTCGATCAGCCGATCCCCCTGATCGCTGGCGCGGTGGTGTTGGTCGGGATTCTCGCGGTGCTGGCCTGGGTCGTGGTGAAGGGGCATCTGCCCTATCTCTGGCACGAGTGGATCACCAGCGTCGATCACAAGCGAATCGGCGTGATGTACATCCTGCTGGCCTCGGTGATGCTGCTGCGCGGCGGCAGCGACGCCATCATGATGCGGATTCAGCAGGCTGTCGCATACCAGTCGCAGGGCTATCTGCCGCCGGAGCACTACAACCAGATATTCTCCGCGCACGGCACCATCATGATCTTCTTCGTGGCGATGCCGTTCGTCATCGGGCTGATGAATCTCATCGTGCCGCTCCAGCTTGGCGTGCGGGATGTCGCTTTCCCGACGCTCAATTCGGTCGGCTTCTGGCTGACAGCGACCGGTGCGCTGCTGGTCAATCTCTCGCTCGTGATTGGCGAGTTCGCCCGCACCGGCTGGCTCGCGTTTCCACCGCTGTCGGAACTGTCCTACTCGCCGGGCGTCGGTGTCGACTATTACGCGTGGTCGCTGCAGATATCCGGCGTCGGCACGCTGGTGGCCGGTATCAATCTCGTGACGACGGTGCTGAAGCTGCGCACCAAAGGCATGAACTATCTGCGCATGCCGATGTTTTGCTGGACCACGTTGGCCTCGAATCTTCTCATCGTCGCGGCCTTCCCGATTTTGACCGCCACCCTCGCGATGCTGCTGCTCGACCGCTATCTCGGCTTCCACTTCTTCACCAACGAGGCCGGCGGCAATGTCATGATGTTCATGAACCTGATCTGGGCCTGGGGACATCCCGAGGTCTATATCCTGGTGTTGCCGGCCTTCGGCATCTTCTCCGAGGTGGTTTCGACCTTCTCCGGCAAGGCGCTGTTCGGCTATCGTTCGATGGTGCTGGCGACCATGGCGATCTGCGTCATCTCCTTCATGGTCTGGCTGCATCACTTCTTCACGATGGGCGCGGGCCCCGACGTCAACGCCATCTTCGGCATCGCCAGCATGATCATCGCGATACCGACCGGGGTGAAGATCTACAACTGGCTGTTCACGATGTATGGCGGCCGCATCCGCTTCGAGACGCCGATGCTGTGGTCGATAGGCTTCATGGTCACCTTCATTATCGGCGGATTGACGGGCGTGCTGGTCGCGGTGCCGCCGGCCGATTTCATCCTCCACAACAGCATGTTCCTGGTCGCGCACTTCCACAACGTCATCATCGGCGGCGTGCTGTTCGGCGCTTTCGCCGGCTTCGAATACTGGTTTCCGAAGGCGTTCGGCTTTCGCCTCAACGACCGCTGGGGCAAGCTCGCGTTCTGGTTCACTTTCCTCGGCTTCTATGTCACCTTCATCCCGCTCTACGTCGCCGGCATGCTGGGCATGACGCGGCGCATGCAGCACTATGACGTCGCGGCGTGGCGGCCCTGGATGCTGGTTGCAGCCGTTGGCATGGCCGTGCTGACGATCGGCGTGATCTGCCAGATCATGCAGCTCGTGGTCAGCATCCGCAACCGCGAGGCCCTGCGCGACCACACTGGCGATCCCTGGGACGGCCGCTCGCTGGAATGGGCGACGTCCTCGCCGCCGCCGGTCTTCAACTTCGCTTTCAATCCCGATGTGCGCGGCGAGGATGCCTATTGGGATCTGAAGGCCCATGCCAAGCAGCAATCGCTCCAGCATGATGCGCCCGAGTATCATGACATCGAGATGCCCAGGAACTCGCCGACCGGGTTCGTCTGCGCGTTCTTCGCCACGGTCATGGGCTTTGCGCTGATCTGGCACATCTGGTGGATGGTGATTTTGGGCGGTATCGGAGCGTTCGCGACCTTCGTCGTGTTCGCCTGGCGCGACCATGACGAATACGTCATTCCGGCCGAGGAAGTCGCAGCGATAGACCGCGTCAATCTCGAGGAGCGGCGCAGTCTTGTCAGCATGGCGGGGACAGTCTGATGTCAATGACCGCGACCGCCGGCCGTGCGCACGCCGATCCCCACCACATCGGGCTCGTCATCGAGCATCCCGGCCCGGCGCCGAAGCGCATCGTGACCGCCTATGGCTTCTGGGTCTTCCTGCTCTCCGACATCGTGATGTTCTCCTGCTTTTTCGCGGCCTATGCGGTGCTGGCCGACCAGACCGCCGGCGGCCCGAAGGGTTCGGAGATATTCGAGCAGCGAAACGTCGCGATCGAGACGGTCTGCCTGCTGCTGTCGAGCTTCACCTGTGGCATGGCGAGTATCGCGGCCGATGTGCGCAACCGGCTCTGGTTCTATCTCGGGATGGCCGTGACGTGTTTGCTCGGCCTCATCTTTCTGGTCATCGAGTTTCGCGAGTTCGCCGATCTCGTCGCGCGAGGCTATGGCCCATCGCGCAGCGCGTTCCTGACTGCGTTTTTCTCCCTGGTCGGCTGCCACGGCCTCCACGTCTCGGCCGGCATATTGTGGCTCCTCACCATGATGGCCCAGGTCTTCGCAAAGGGTTTTCGTGCCGACGTGCTGCGCCGGATGATGTGCTTTGCGTTGTTCTGGCATGCACTCGACATTGTCTGGGTCGGGGTCTTCTCCGTCGTCTATTTGCTTGGGAGTGGCGTATGAGCGATCAGGCACATATGCGGACCGAACACGACCTCGCGCCGGGCGAGGAAGAGCAACACAGTGTCGGCACCAGGATTCTCGGCTATGTGGTCGGTCTCGTGCTTGCGCTGCTGCTGACGGCGACCTCGTTCTTCATCGCCGGCACGGATCTGGTCTGGCAGCCTTCCATTCCCGTCGCGCTGATCGTGCTGGCGATCGCGCAAATGGGCGTGCACCTTGTGTTCTTCCTGCACATCACCACCGGCCCCGATAACACCAACAACGTGCTGGCGCTCGCCTTCGGGCTGCTGGTCGTGTTCCTGGTGGTCGGTGGCACCGTCTGGATCATGGCGCATCTGAATGCGAACATGCCAGCCATGGATCAGATCATGCCAATGCGCCGCTAGCGCATTATGCAAAAAAGAAGAGCCGCTTGTTGTGACAAGCGGCCCAAGTCTAGGGAGGAAACGCCCGAGCAAAGCAATCGGGCCAGAGCCGGATTGCCGCCAAGGAAACGCTCGCGCAAAGCGCTCGCGTACGCTTACAAATGCAGAAACTCTCGATGGAGTTCAATTCCGGATGAATACTGTCTCCGGCTTGCGCTCACGGCTGCGTGATGAGCTTCGTCATTTCGGCCGTCGGCAATTGTAGGCCTTGCGGAAGCCCGCAGCCTGGGCGTCGTCTTCCGAGCAGAACCAGCGATCCGGCTTGGTGGTCGCGGGGTAGCTCGGGCAGCCCCGTAAATGGTAGATGCCGATATTGCCGGTCACGCGCGCGCGCACCGCAAGCTTGCCCTTGATGCCACAGCTCGGCGGCATCGTCAGATCCTCGGGAAATAACGCCGCGCGAATCTCCTTGTCGCGGTCGGCGCGGCAGGCGGCGCCCAGCAGCGCGCCATCCTTCTTGCCGGTGCGGAATTCTTGCGGTGCGACAAAACAGCCCTTCCAAATTCCGGCCGAGGTCGATTTTGCGTCGGCCGCGGCCGACTTGACGTTCGCCTTGACCGGCTCGCGGGCAATGGCATAGCCGAGCTTGACCAGCTGCTCGTTCAAGCTGGTCTTGTCGCCTTCGGCCGTGCAGATCGCGCGGTGCCGCTTGCCGAAACTCTTTTCCGGTCCGACATCGTCGCAACGCACCGATCGCTTGCCAATCAGCTTGGCGAGCTGATCTCGGGCCTCGATGCCGCAGGTCCAGGGATCGGCGTGATCGTCGATGCAGACCTGGTCCAGCTCGGGCGCGTCGACGCCGTCGAGACGATAGGTGACGTCGCCGAGCTGGATGGCGTTGCCGTCGCGGACCGTCGCTGCGGCGGTCAGCGCGGAGGCGGGGCCGGTGGTGCCCAGAAATCCGGACAGGGCGAGAAAGGAAACGAACGCAAAAGCGCGGGCGCTGGCAAAGGAGTTTCGGAAGGACATAAGGTCTCGCTATCGATGGCTCGTGCGCCTTGTTCCTAGCATCCGGATGTGGCGATACCAATGGTCTGCGCCCCGCGAAGTGCGACATTCCGGCCTCGTGGCTTTACTCGGCCGTAGCTCTGATCCTATCGTTCGCCGGCCTTGCAGAGCGGAGGCCGAATCGCCCGGGAAGCGGCGAAGGGAGGAAAATTTCGCGATGAAAGACCCCGTGGACGTCCTGATCATCGGCGCCGGCGCTTCAGGCGCGGCGGTGGCGTGGTCACTGGCCGAGACCAAGATGCACATTCTCTGCCTGGAGCAGGGCGGCTGGATGAACCCGGCGGAATATCCCAGCACGGGCCGGGACTGGGAGGCCAAGTTCTACGGCGAGTGGTCGTCCAGCCCCAACGTCCGCGGCCGGCCCGAGGACTATCCGATCAACGACGACAATTCGCCGATCAAGGTCGTCAACTACAATGCGGTCGGCGGCTCGACGGTGATGTACACCGCGCACTGGCCGCGGTTGCATCCTTCCGATTTCAAGGTGAGGACGCTCGACGGCGTCGCCGACGACTGGCCGATCGACTACGACGCACTGACCCCGTTCTTCGAAGAGAACGACCGGATGATGGGCACGTCCGGCCTGTCGGGTGACCCGCTGTCACCGCTGACGCATCCGCCGATGCCGCAACAGCCGCTCGGATTGTCCGGTGCGATCATCGGCAAGGCCATGAACAAGCTCGGCTGGCACTGGTGGCCCTCGGACACGACGGTCGCGACCATGGACTACGAGGGCCGCGCGCGCTGCATCAATCTCGGCCATTGCACGCCGGCCTGCGCGCAAGGCGCTAAATCCTCGACGGACATCACCTATTGGCCGCACGCGGTCCGCGCTGGCGTCGAGCTGCGTACGCACTGCCGGGTGCGCGAGATCACCACGGACGAGAACGGCATGGCCACCGGCGTGGTCTACTACGACAAGGACGGCGTCGAGCAGTTCCAGCCGGCGCATGTCGTCATCATCGCCTGCAACGGCGTCGGCACGCCGCGACTGCTGCTGAACTCGGCGTCGAACCGCTTTCCGAACGGGCTTGCCAATTCGTCGGGCCTCGTCGGCAAGAACCTGATGTTCCATCCCTATGCGCAGATCTACGGCTATGTGAAGGAGCCGACCGATAGCAACCGCGCGCCGCCGACCTGCCTGTGGAGCAAGGAATGGTATGACACGGACCTCTCGCGCGGCTTCGTGCGCGGCTACGGCGTCCAGTTCGTGCGCGGCGCCGGGCCGGTGTTCGAGGCTGTCGTCAGCGAGCAGAAGGGCATTTTGCCGTGGGGCGCCGATCATCACCGCATCTTCCGCAAGCTCAACGGCCACCGGCTCGGCTTTTCCGCGATTTGCGAGGACCTGCCGGAGGAGCACAACCAAGTCACGCTCGATCCGGTCTTGAAGGATGGCCACGGCATTCCCGCGCCGAAGATCAATTACACGATCAGCGAGAACAGCCGGAAGATGATGGAGCATGCGCTGGCGAGGGGCCGGGAGATTCTCGAAACGGCGGGGGCGAGCGACATCTGCGTCAACTCGCCGATCCCGTGGGGCGGCTGGCACCTGCTCGGCACGGCACGCATGGGCACCGATCCCGAACGCTCCGTCGTCAACGAATGGGGCCGCTCGCACGATGTCAAAAACCTTTTCATCGTCGACGGCAGCATCTTCGTCACCTCGGGCGGGGTTAACCCGACGTCCACCATCCAGGCCCTCGCGCTCTACATCGCCGACCAGATGAAGCAGCGCCTCGCCAATCTGTTCGATTGAGGCCGTCATGTCCGCAGACAATCAACTGACGCGCGCCCAGCGCGACGACCTTCGCACCATCGCCGCGATGATCGTTCCCGCGAGCGACGAGTACAAGGTGCCCGGCGCCGACGACCCCGCGATCCAGGCCGACATGCTGGCGACGCTGGGGCGTGACGCAAAATTGGTGGCGGCGGCACTCGACCATCTGGCGCGGCTCGCGGGGCAGCCGTTCGCCGAGCTCGATGCTGCCAGGAGCGATGCGGTGGCGCAGGAGTTTCGCAGTTCCGGCGGGGCGGCTGCGGCCACGCTCGTCCGCGTGGTGCTGCAATGCTATTACCGCGACGATCGGGTGCTGCGCTCGCTCGGCCTCGAACTGCGCGCGCCGTTTCCGAAGGGCTATGTGCTCCCTGATGGCGACTGGTCGCTGCTGGATCCGGTCAAGGCCAAGGCAGGCACGCTGCGGCGAGTGCCCTAGCCATCTGGGCAGTCCAGACTTGCGCCCCGGACGGGTCCCTTGCGCCTGACGGAGCAGGCCACCATCTGTGTGAGCCTCAAGGACTCCTATCATGCTGGATTTCACCTCAGATACCGTCGATGACGCCGCGTCATCGCGAACGGAAACGGCCGCTCCGGTCGATGACCGGGCCCTGCTGGACGCCTACTCCAATGCCGTGATCGACGTGACCGACCGCGTCGGTCCGGCCGTCGTGCGCGTCGAGACCGGACCGAAGGTGCCGAACGGCCGCGAGCGCGGCGGGCTCGGCTCGGGCATCGTGATCTCGCCGGACGGGCTCGTTCTCACCAATAGCCACGTGGTCGGCTCCTCGAAGGAGATCCGGCTGCGCGACGTCGAGGGCCATGTCGGCGACGCCCGGGTGCTCGGCGTCGATCCCGACACTGATCTTGCGTTGCTTCGCGCCAACGGTGTGCGGGACTTGCCCTATGCGGCGCTCGGCAACTCCAAGACCTTGCGGCGCGGCCAGCTCGTGATCGCGATCGGCAATCCGCTCGGCTTTGAATCGACCGTCACTGCCGGCGTGGTCTCGGCGCTCGGGCGCTCGATCCGCTCGGTCAGTGGCCGCACCATCGAGGACGTGATCCAGACCGATGCTGCGCTCAATCCCGGAAATTCGGGCGGGCCGCTGGTGTCGTCGAATGCCGAGGTGATCGGCATCAACACCGCGATCATCAATGGCGCGCAAGGGATCTGCTTTGCGGTCGCCAGCAACACCGCGCAGTTCGTGCTGTCGGAGATCATCCGCCACGGCTATGTCCGTCGCGCCTATATCGGCGTGGCCGGCCAGACCGCGCCGATCCCGCGGCGGCACGCGGTGCTGGCCGGCGTCGAGAACAAAATGGGCGCGCTGCTGGCGCAGATCGAGCCGGACGGGCCGGCGGCGAAGGCGGGCCTGTTGTCCGGCGATGTCGTGATCGGCCTCGACGGCGTCGAGATCAACGGCGTGGACGATCTGATCCGTGTGCTCGACCGCGACCGGATCGGCCGGCGGCTGGCTATGGACGTGCTGCGGCTCGGCCGCCTGCGGGCGATCGAGATCGACCCGGTCGAGCGCAAGCCGGCGCGCTAGCGTGCGGGCGCCCAAGCGGGGTATGACGGTGTCATGGCTCGCTTCGGGAACCCCGCCGCATGATGCCGGCGCATGAGACCTACGATGTCATTGTCGTCGGCGCCGGCGCCGGTGGCATAACGGCCGCGGCCGTCGCCGCCGCTGAGGGCCTGCGCGTGCTAGTGATCGAGAAGACCGCTTTCGCCGGCGGCACCACCGCTTGGTCCGACGGCATGATCTGGATTCCCGCCAATGCCAAAATGAAAG
This sequence comes from Bradyrhizobium sp. WSM1253, assembly GCF_000244935.1. Classification (NCBI taxonomy): domain Bacteria; kingdom Pseudomonadati; phylum Pseudomonadota; class Alphaproteobacteria; order Hyphomicrobiales; family Nitrobacteraceae; genus Bradyrhizobium; species Bradyrhizobium sp. WSM1253. The sequence goes on along the minus strand of NZ_JH600073.1, from coordinate 2,042,424 downwards.
AGGCGGGGCTCTCCGATAGCGTCACAGACGCCGTGCAATATTTGTCGAACACGGTGCCCGAGCCCGCCAATGCGGGTCTCCGCGCCGCTTTCCTCGCGCGCGGACCGGAGGCGGTCGCCTATCTCGAAGCCAACACGCAAGTGCGGCTCCAGCCGGTGAAAGCCTGTCCGGACTATTATCTGGAGCGGCTGGGCGCGACCGCGGGCGGGCGCGTGCTCGAGCCGGTCGTCTTCGACGGCACGCGGCTGGGCGCGCATTTCGCGCGGCTGCGCGCACCGCTGCCGGAGTTCACGCGATTCGGCGGGATGATGGTCAACCGCCTCGACATCCCGCATCTGCGCCGGGCCGGAAGATCGCTGCGCTCGACTGTTCGCGCGATGCGGCTGGTTTCGGAGTATGCGTGGCAGCGGCTGCGGAGCTCGCGCGGCACGACGCTGCATCTCGGCAATGCGCTCGCCGCACGACTGTATGCCTCGCTGCTGGCGCGGCAGGTCGAGATTCTCTTCAGTGCGGACGTCGAGGATTTGTCGATGCAGGGCGAGCGCGTCGGCGGTGTAATTATCCGTCATGGCGCGCGCGATCGCCTGATCGCCGCGCGGCGCGGTGTGGTGCTCGCGACCGGCGGCTTTTCGCACGACGCGACCTTGCGAAAACACTTCTTCCCACCCGCGGCCGGATTCATCTCGGCGACCCACACGTCCGCTACTGGCGACGGGCTCCGCCTTGCGACTGCAACCGGCGCCGCGCTCAATACGGATGCGACGAGCCCGGCCTATTGGGTGCCGGCCTCGCTGTTCCGGCGCGCCGATGGGAGCCGAGGCGTTTTCCCGCACATTGTGACCGACCGCGCCAAGCCCGGCGTGATCGCGGTCAATGCAGCCGGCCGGCGCTTCGTCAACGAGGCGCTGTCGTACCACGAGTTCGTGCTCGCCATGCTGCGCGATGGCAATGGCGACCCGGACCGGCCGTTCTATCTGATCTGCGACCGTCCGTTCCTGTGGAGCTACGGCCTAGGCCGTATCAGGCCGTTCACGCGCAATATCAGGCGCTATGCGGCGGGCGGCGAGTTAATCGAGGCCGCTGATATCGCGCAGCTCGCAGCGAGGATCGGCATCAAGCCGTCGACACTCGCGGCGACGATCGCAAACTACAATTCCGATGCGAAGGACGGCCGAGATCCGGAATTCGGTCGCGGCAGCACCATCTATCAGCGATACCTCGGCGATATCAGCCATAAGCCGAACCCCTGCGTCGCGCCCATCCTCTGCGCGCCGTTCTTTGCGATGCGCATCTATCCAGCCGATCTCGGCACGGCGATCGGCATGAAGGTCGATGCCCAGGCCCGCGTGTTGCGCGAGGATGGCACGCCGGTTACGGGCCTCTACGCCTGCGGCAACGACATGGGCTCGATCATGAACGGCAATTGCCCCGGGCCGGGCATCACGCTCGGGCCGGCGCTGACATTCGGCTACATCGCGGGAAGGCATCTGGCGGAGGGGAGTGTGGCCGGGGCGAGTGCGGCCACAGCGTTGGTCTAGCCTTTACCACCGCTGTCATGCCCCGCGAAGGCGGGGCATCCAGTACGCCGCAGCCCATCGACTAGTCGTCCGTTAAGAAGCCGAATTGAGCGGGGCCGGACAGGCGGGCGTGCGCCAGAGCTGGATCAGGAACAGGCACAAGAGTTCTCTGAGCCAGGCGAGGATGCGGCGGAAGTTGTGGCCGACGGCTGAGAGGATGACGTTGGCCGCATCGCCGGCGCGGCCTTTGAGGTAGCAGCGGCCGAGGTGGCCATCGGTCTTCAGGTGTCCGATGATGGGTTCGATGGCGGAGCGGCGGCGCAGCTCGCGCTTGATGACACCGAAGACGCCGCGCTTCTGGCCAGAGATGAAGACACGGCGCGGGTTCTTTGTGTCATGGCCGCGGTATCCCTTGTCGACATAGGCCCGCTCGATCGCACAGCCGGTGAGTGTCTCGGTGCGGTCGATGACGTCCCGCAATGTGTGACCGTCGTACGGGTTATCGGGCAGCGACCTGGCGTGCAGCACGAACAGGCCACCGGGAGCACGGCGGTTGTTGGTGACGATAGAGGCTTTGACACCGAACTCGTAAGGCGCGGCTGCTTTGCCCTTGCCGATGCACTCCACCTCCGGGGCGTGGAAGGAATAGAGCTTCCAGCCGCGCTGGCGCTGCTGCTGCGAGCGGATCTGCGAGGCTCGGCCGAGCGGGAGGGCGAAGGCGTTCTCGAGCACGGTCTGACCTTCGATCTTGCGGCGGATATCGCGAATGATCCGGCCCAGCCGGCTGCGCAGAATGCGCAACTGCCGCTGATGCCGCTTGAATTGCTTGGCATGAGCGTAGCGCCCCGCCATCATTGCCGCGGTCCTGGCAATGCGAAGATAGGACTGCCGCAGCCTGACCCCGTGCTTCCTCGCCAGGCGGTTGAGCCCCTTGATCGCCGCGTGCAGCAGCTTGGCATCGGTCGGAAAGGTGATGGCCTTCGGTTGCACGGTGGTATCGACCGTGACCCGCTTGAGGTCCTGGCCGCGTAACGCGCCGGCCTCGTGCGCCACCCGCAGGCTCTCGGCCAGCAACAGCTCCAGCTTGTCGCCGAGCCGCTTGCGCCAATGGCTCAGGTCCGAGCGCTCGTGCGGGAACGCGTGCTGGAAGAACTCTTCGCCGGTGAAGTACTGGAAATACGGGTCGTGGACCCAACGCTCGCACACCCCCTCATCGGAGAGGCCGTAAATGTGCTTGAGCAGGAGCAGCCCAATCACGAAGCGGGTCGCGATGCCTGGCCGACCGTTCTCGCTATAGAGCGGAGCGATCTCGCCGTCGATCCAGTCCCAATCGACCTTGCCGGCGAGCTGAACCAGCTCGTGCTTCAAATTGATGATCTGGTCCAGCCTGGCCCGGAACAGATCGCCCGATCCCGTCGTCCTATGCTTCTTCGGTCGCATCGCCACCTCCGATGCGACCACCGAATCATGACTGGCGATTCGACGGAATCCTGAAAATGAAATTGCAAGGTTCCGATGCCCCAAGCATCAAAATCCTGCATTCCAAAAACAGTCCACAAAGTCAAATGCGATCCTAGCTCAATCGCTTAGCCGCTCTTCACGGAC
>NZ_JH600073.1:1892732-2039202 GCF_000244935.1 Bradyrhizobium sp. WSM1253 | reverse complement strand
CGCTTGCGCCAATGGCTCAGGTCCGAGCGCTCGTGCGGGAACGCGTGCTGGAAGAACTCTTCGCCGGTGAAGTACTGGAAATACGGGTCGTGGACCCAACGCTCGCACACCCCCTCATCGGAGAGGCCGTAAATGTGCTTGAGCAGGAGCAGCCCAATCACGAAGCGGGTCGCGATGCCTGGCCGACCGTTCTCGCTATAGAGCGGAGCGATCTCGCCGTCGATCCAGTCCCAATCGACCTTGCCGGCGAGCTGAACCAGCTCGTGCTTCAAATTGATGATCTGGTCCAGCCTGGCCCGGAACAGATCGCCCGATCCCGTCGTCCTATGCTTCTTCGGTCGCATCGCCACCTCCGATGCGACCACCGAATCATGACTGGCGATTCGACGGAATCCTGAAAATGAAATTGCAAGGTTCCGATGCCCCAAGCATCAAAATCCTGCATTCCAAAAACAGTCCACAAAGTCAAATGCGATCCTAGCTCAATCGCTTAGCCGCTCTTCACGGACGACTCGACTAATCACAACCGGCTCGGAGTACTGGATCGCCCGCCTTCGCGGGCGATGACACCGAGAATGTAGCACCAGTCTTCCGCTACTCCGCCGCCACCGCAAAGCGGCTGTTCTCCAGTTCCGCTTCCAGCCGCGCCTTCTCCGCCGCCGCCACCTTGATGTTGGCTTCTTTGATATGCCCGAAGCCGCGGATCGTCTCCGGCAGCCGCGCGAGCCTCGCCAATAGCGGGATCTGCTCCGCTTTCAGCCCGGCGATCCGCTGATCGATCATGTCGAGATAATCCGCGACCAGCTTCCGCTCGGTCCGGCGCTCCTCGGTGCGGCCGAACGGATCGAACGCGCCGCCGCGGAGGAATTTCAGTTTGGCCAGCACGCGGAAGGCGTGGATCATCCAGCCGCCGAATTCCTTCTTCTGGAGATGTCCGGTGGTCTTGTCGCGCTGTGCGAAGATCGGCGGGGCCAGATAGAACTTCAGCTTGAAGTCGCCGTCGAATTTCTCCGAGACCTTCTTGGAGAAGCTGCCGTCGGTGTAGAGCCGCGCGACCTCGTACTCGTCCTTGTAGGACATCAGCTTGAACAGGTTTTTCGCGACAGCTTCGGTCAACTCCGTGGATGACGGCGAGACCGCCTTCTCCGCCTTCCGCACCTTGGCAACGGCCGCGAGGTAGCGGTCCGCGTAGGCCTTGTCCTGATAGCCGGTCAAAAACTCGGCGCGCGTCGCGATGATGTCGTCGAGCGACTTCGCCGGCGTGGAGGCCCGGCTCCTGAACTGCAGAACGCTGCGCACCCGCGACATGTCGTGGGCGGCGAGACGTTCCCAGGTGAAGGCGAGCTTGTTCATCTCGATCGCGGCGCCGTTGATCTCGATGGCGCGGAGCAGCGCTTCCAGCGACAGCGGGATCGCGCCCTTCTGGAAGGCGAAGCCGAGCATGAAGGGATTTGTCGCGATCGAATCGCCCATCAGCGCGGAGGCAATACCTGTGGCGTCGATGATGTCGAGGTTGTTGTCGCCGACGGCGTCGCGCAGCACGGTCTGCATCGTGCCCATCTCGAAATCGAGATCGGGGTTTTGCACGAAGCTCGCGGTCGGCTGGAGATCGGCATTGATATACGCCGCGTTCGGCGCGGCTGAGCGCCGAGGGACCTGCCGAGACGATCATGTCGCAGCCGAGGATGACGTCCGCGCCGCCGGTGGTGATCCGGACCGCGGAGATGTCTTCCGGCTTCGCGGCGATGCGCACATGGCTCATCACCGCGCCGTTCTTCTGCGACAGACCGGTGAAATCCAGCGCCGAGCAGCCGCGGCCGTCAACATGGGCGGCCATGCCGAGCAGCGCGCCGATGGTGATGACACCGGTGCCGCCGATGCCGGTGACAAGGATGTTGTAGGGGGCGTCCAGCTCACGCGCGGGTGGCAGCGGCAGGTCGACAAACAGCTGGCCTGAGTCGACTGTCGATGTCTTGATCCGCTTGAGCGTGCCGCCATGCACGGTGACAAAACTCGGACAAAAGCCCTCGACGCAGGAAAAGTCCTTGTTGCAGTTCGACTGGTCGATCTGGCGCTTGCGGCCGAACTCGGTCTCCAGCGGCTGCACCGAGACACAGTTCGAGGCTTGCGAGCAGTCGCCGCAGCCTTCGCAGACCAGCTCGTTGATGAAGGCGCGCTTGGCGGGATCCGGATACAGCCCGCGCTTGCGGCGGCGGCGCTTTTCCGCGGCGCAGGTCTGGTCGTAGACGATGACCGTAAGGCCCTTGATGTCGCGCAGCTCGCGCTGAACGGCGTCAAGCTCGCGGCGATGATGGATGGTCGCGCCTTGCGGGAAGTAATTGCCGTCAGGGTACTTGGTGGGATCGTCGGAGACGATCGCGAGGCGCTTGACGCCCTCGGCCCAGACCTGTTGAGCGATCTGGGCAACGTTGAAGCCGCCCTCGGCCGGCTGGCCGCCGGTCATCGCGACGGCGTCGTTGTAGAGGATCTTGTAGGTGATGCTGATGCCGGCGGCCGATGCCGCGCGAAGGGCAAGCAGTCCGGAATGGGTGTAGGTGCCGTCGCCGAGGTTCTGGAAGATGTGCTGCTCGGTGGTGAAGGGCGCTTGTCCGATCCAGTTCACGCCCTCGGCGCCCATATGCGAGATCAGATCGGTGCGGCGGGTCGGCATGCTCAGGGCCATGCCGTGGCAGCCGATGCCGGCCATGGCGCGGCTTCCCTCGGGCACGCGCGTCGAGGTGTTGTGCGGGCAGCCCGAGCAGAAGAATGGCGTGCGCGCCAGTTTGATTTGCTGGGAGGCCGGAACAGGAGTGTCGAAGGCCTCGAGCCGGGCGAGGCGCTGCTCAAGCACCGGGCTGTGGTGGCCGAGCTTGCGCAGCCGCGCCACCAGTGCGGCTGCAACGACGGTCGGCGTCAGTTCGCCCTCGCTCGGCAATAGCGGCGCGCCTCGCTCGTCGCGTTTTCCCGTCACGGTCGGGCGCCGGGACGCATCGATGTTGTAGAGGATGCGCATCAGCTGGTCTTCGATGAAACCGCGCTTCTCCTCGACGACCAGCACGTCCTGAAGCCCTTCGGCGAAGCGCTTGGCGCCGGTTTCCTCGAGCGGCCAGGTCAGTGCGACCTTGTAGATGCGCAGGCCCAAATCCTGCGCATCCTTGTCGGTGATGCCCAGATCGGCCAGCGCCTGCCGCAGATCGAGATAAGCCTTGCCGGTCGCGACGATGCCGAGCCGTGCCGGCCTGGAGTCGAGCACGATGCGATCGAGCTGGTTGGCACGCGCAAAGGCCTGCACCGCCGCCATCTTCGGGCCGAACAGGCGCCTCTCGGCGTCCAGCGGCGGATCGGGCCAGCGGATGTTGAGGCCGCCGGGCGGCATCTCGAAATCGTTGGGGAGCTTGATCTGGATGCGTTCGGGATCGCTGTCAATCGAGGCCGAACTCTCCACGGTCTCGCTGATCGCCTTGAAGCCGACCCAGCAGCCGGAGAAGCGCGACAGCGCAAAGCCGTAGAGGCCGAGGTCAAGATAGTCCTGCAGTGTCGCTGGGTTGATCACAGGGATCAGCGCCGCTGCGAAGACCTGCTCGCTCTGGTGCGCCAGTGTCGAGGACTGGCAGCCGTGGTCGTCGCCGGCGAGCGCGAGCACGCCGCCGTTGAGCGAGGTGCCGGCGGCATTCGCATGCTTGAGCGCGTCGACCGAGCGATCAACGCCCGGCCCCTTGCCGTACCAGATGCCGAACACGCCATCGACCTTCGCGCCGGGAAACAGGCCGACCTGCTGGCTGCCCCAGACGGCGGTCGCCGCGAGGTCCTCGTTCAAGCCGGGAACGAAGGCGATGTCGTGCTGCTGGAGGTGTGACTTCGCGCGCCACAATGCGTGGTCGTACATGCCGAGCGGGGAACCGCGATAGCCCGAGATGAAGCCGCCGGTGTTGAGGCCCTGAAGCCGGTCGCGTTCGCGCTGCAACATGGGCAGGCGGACCAGCGCCTGCGTGCCAGACAGGAAGATCCGCTTCGATTCGAGCCGGTATTTGTCGTCCAGCTCGACCTGCATCAGCGTCATTCGGAAGTCCTCGTCTCTTGTTTGGCTTTTCTTCGACTTGGGGTTTGCGCTGCGGGAGGGAGGAGCGGCTGCGCGACGCGAATTGTGACAGTCAAAGGCATGCACAGGCGAAGTCAATATCGCTGGCCGCATCCGTGGCGCTCCTGCTGGTCATGGCTTGCTTGCGGAGGACATCGTGACTGCAAGCGCGCTCGACACTGAGATCACGGAGACAGCTGAGGCTCCGATCGGGCCATGGCGCCACCCGCGCCAGATGCTCCAAGCAGAGGTATTGCGCGGTACGGCCGATATCGTTGCTGCGCCGACAGCCCTCGACGTCTTCGCGAACTCATGCCGCTGGCGACCCCATGATCCTCAAGACCTGAAGGTCGCTCTACATGACGACGCTGAAGGCCTCTTGCGCGCACCATGGGGAGGAGCATCGGGGGCTGTATGGAGCGGGTCGCTAGCGCCACCTTCGTCGTTCCGGGGCGCGCGTCGCGCGAGCCCGGATCGATTTCAGCGCGTGTTTAGCCGCCCGATGGATTCCGGGTTCGACGCTTACGCATCGCCCCGGAATAACGACGGAGAGCGCTCATCCTTTGGGCAAATGCACGCCGCAAAGCCGCCGCACAGCGAATAAGCAGACCCCGGCTTTCCTAATAACATTCTGACAGCGCAGTAAATTTTCCTGCGCCGTCGGCTTAATCGCAATTGTACACAATGGCATGGCGCTTGCAGAACTCCTGCAGAGAGAGTTCTCGCGGGGGCCTTGAGTCATGTTGAACTCAACCAAGCCGACACTGGGTGTCATCAGCGCCGAACCGGAGCCGGTCAAGCTCGACTGGCCGGCCACCGCGCTTCTCATCATCGACATGCAGCGCGACTTCATGGAGCCCGGCGGTTTCGGCGAGACGCTGGGCAACGACGTCAGCCAGCTCGCGCGTGCGGTGAAGCCGATCGGTGCCGTGCTGAAGGCCGCGCGGGATACCGGCATGCTGGTGATCCACACGCGCGAGGGCCATCTGCCCGATCTCTCCGACGCGCCGCCGGCGAAAGTCGAGCGCGGCGCGCCATCCCTTCGCATCGGCGACCCCGGTCCCATGGGACGCATTCTCATTCGCGGCGAGGCCGGCCACGACATCATCCCGGAACTCTATCCGCTCGACAGCGAGATCGTGATCGACAAGCCCGGCAAGGGCGCATTCTACGCCACCGAGCTCACCGACGTGCTGGAGAAATACGGCATCGAAAATCTGCTGGTGTGCGGCGTCACCACCGAAGTGTGTGTCAACACCACCGTGCGCGAGGCCAACGACCGCGGCTATCGCTGCGTCGTCATCTCGGACGGCTGCGCGTCCTACTTCCCCGAATTTCACGAGATGGGCCTGAAGATGATCAAGGCCCAGGGCGGCATCTTCGGCTGGGTCGCAAGCTCAGCCGCGGTTCTGGAGGCGATGAAGATTTCCACATCAGCGTAGGGGCATCACCATGAGCACAAGCACGACGGGGACGGCCGGCACCTTCGAGTTCAAGCCGGCACTATGGACACCGGGCGACTGGAACGCGTTTTTCGGCTTCGGCACCAACATCCTCGTCAACATGCTGGTGCTCACGGGCCTGCTGCGCTTCGTCCTGAAGATGCCTGACAGTCTCGTGTTCGGCCGCATCCTTCCCGCACTCGGGTTGATGATGTGCCTTTCCACCTTCTACTACGCGTACCTCGCCTATCGTCTCGCGCAGAAGACCGGTCGCAACGACGTCTGTGCGTTGCCGTCAGGCGTCAGCGTGCCGCATATGTTCATCGTCACCTTCGTGATCATGCTGCCGATCACGATCAAGACCGGCGATCCGCTCAAGGGCTGGTCGGCCGGCCTGGTCTGGGTGTTCTTCCAGAGCTTCATCCTGATGATCGGCGGGTTCATTGCGCCTTTCATTCGAAAAATCACGCCGCGCGCGGCGCTGCTCGGTACGCTCGCCGGCGTCTCCGTCACCTTCATCTCGATGCGACCGGCGCTCGAAATGTACATGACGCCACAGATCGGCCTGGTCTGCTTCGCCATCATCCTGGTGAGCTGGTTCGGCGGCGTGAAATATTGGCGCGGCATTCCCGCCGGTCTCGTTGCGATCGCGGTGGGCATGGTTATCGCCTGGGGCTCGAACCTGTTCGGCCTTGGTCTCGGCGGGCTCAGCGTCAAGGGCGTCAGTGATGCCTTCGCGAATTTCGGCTTCTCGGTGCCGATCCCGGCGGTGGGCTACGTCTTCTCCGGATTCGAATTCCTTGGCGTCATCCTGGTCACTGCCATTCCGTTCGGCATCTATGATCTCGTCGAGGCCATGGACAATGTCGAGAGCGCGGAAGCCGCCGGCGACGAATATCCGACCACGCGCGTGCTCACCGCCGACGGAATCGTCAGCCTGATCGGCTGCCTGATGGGCAACCCCTTTATCAACGCCGTCTATATCGGCCATCCCGGCTGGAAGGCGATGGGCGGCCGCATCGGCTATTCGGCCGCGACCGGCATCATGGTGGTGGTGCTGGCCTGGTTCGGCATCATCTCGGTGCTGCTGGCGCTGGTCCCGGTCGTCGCGATCTCGCCGATCCTGCTCTATATCGGCATGCTCATTGGCGCGCAGGCGTTCCAGACCACGCCGGTCAAGCACGCGCCCGCGATCGTGCTGGCGCTGACGCCGCATTTGGCCGCCTGGGCCAAGCTCCAGATCGACACCATGCTGGGCTCGACCATGAACGCGGCTGCGACCGTCGGCGGAATGGCCGCCGACAAGGCCGACGCGGTCAAGGCTGCCGCGATTGCAGCGCTGCCGCAGCAGGGCGTGTTCTATCACGGACTCGAAGTGATGGGCGGCGGCTCCATCCTCGGCGGCCTGATCCTGGGTGCGATCGGCGTCTTCATCATCGAGCGCGACTTCGAGAAAGCCTCGGCATTCGCGCTGGTTGGTGCGGTCCTGACTTACTTCGGCTTCATGCACGGCGAAGCCGTCGGCATCGGCGGCGGATTTGGCGTCACGCCCGCGGTCGCGTTCGCCTATGCCGTGATGGCCGCCGGTCTGTTCGCGGCCAGCAGGCTCGGCGCGAGCGAGCCTTACATGCCGCACGCGGACATGCACGCGGCACCGGCGGAGTAGCTACCCGCCCTTGACGGCACCAGCGGTGAGCCCGGCGACGATCTGTCGCTGGGCGAACACCGTCAGCAGCAGCACCGGGAGGGTGACGATCAGCGCGGCGGCCGCGAGCGGCCCCCAGCTCAACTGGTCGAACGAAATCATATTGTAGACGGCGACCGGCAGGGTGCGGGTCTCGCGTCCGGCCAGCACGATGCCGAACACAAAGTTGTTCCAGGAGAAGATCACAGCCAGGATGAAGGCAACGGCGATGCCGGGCTTGGCGATTGGCAGGGCAACGTGCCGAAAGACCTGCCAGCGCGTGGCGCCGTCGATGAGGGCTGCTTCTTCCAGCTCCATCGGCGTCGTCTCGAAATAGCCGATCATAATCCAGATCACGATCGGCACCGTGACCACGAGGTGGATGATGATCTGCGGCACCAGCGTGCCCAGCAATCCCAGCCATTGAAACATGAGAAACAGCGGGATCAGATAGGACAATCCCGGCGTGATACGGGCGATCAGGATCACGATCGCAGATCTGTGCGCGGCCATCCGCGCGATGCCGTAGCCGGCGGGAACGCCGACGAGCAGCGCAAGCAACGTCGCGCTGCCGGTCACGATCAGGCTGTTGATGAAATAGGTCAGGAAGCGGTTGGAGGCGAGCACGTCGGCATAGTTCTTCCAGGCGACATGCTCGGGGAAGAACACCGGCGGGTAGGCGGCGTTGTCGATCTCGAATTTGAGCGACAGCGACAGCATCCAGAGAAAGAACAGGATCGCCGGCGACACGATGACGAACACCGAGAACCACAGGCCGATCTTGCCGACGATTTGCCTTGGAGTCATGTGCCGCTCGCGATCTCGGTCCACAGCATGCGCTGGCGCGCGTAGAGCATCACCGCCGCAAGCAGGACGATCAGCAGGAAGAACACGACAGCAATCGCCGAGCCGTAGCCGAGGTCGTAGTAGGAGAAGGCGACGCTGTAGAGATAGATGTTGATCGTCTCCGACGCCGATCCCGGTCCGCCCTGGGTGATTGCGAAAATGATGTCGAAGCTCTTCACGGCGTCGATCATGCGGATCATGCCCGCGATGAACAGGAACGGCATGATCAGCGGCAGGGTGATGAAGCGGAACACCTGCCAGATGCTGGCGCCGTCGATCTGTGCGCTTTCATAAGGCTCGGTCGGGATCGCGGCGAGGCCGCCGAGCACGATCAGCATGACCAGCGGCGTCCATTGCCAGGTCTCGACCAGCACCAGCGAAGGAATGACGGTCGCGGGATGGAATACCCAGAGCTGCGCAGGGATTCCGACCAGTGACAGCAGATAGTTCAGCACGCCGAGCTGCGGGTGGAACATCATGGTCCAGACCAGCGCGATCGCCACCGGCGTCGCCATCATCGGCATGATGAAGACGCCGCGCAGAAAGCCGCGGCCGGGAAATTTCTGGTGAAACACCACGGCCGCAAACGTGCCGAGCACGAGCGGCAGCAGCACGGACAATATGGTGTAGACCAGTGTATGTCCGACGGCCTCGATGAAGCGGGGATCGCTCGTCAGCCGCAGATAATTGGACAACCCGACGAAGGTGGTCGAGGAGCCGACCTTCCACTCGTTCAGGCTCATCCAGATCGTGAAGACCCACGGGAAGATGATGATCGCGATCACGACGACCAGCGCCGGCACCACGAACGGCCAGTACGACGGCGGCCGCAACGCTTTCTCCGGCGCGACATCAGACTGTGCCGCGCCCGGAGTCGATTGTGTCAACGCACTCACGCCTTCTCGCTACGCTCCAGGATCGGCCGGTACTGATCGTTGGCCTTCTTCAGCTCGGCGGCAGGATCGGCGCCGGACAAGGTCGCAGTGACGGCCGCGCCGACGATGTCGCGGAATTCGGCGACCGGGATCACGACGGGCAGGCCCAGCTTGCTGATCTTGCCGGAATCGATCACCGATTGCAGCCACTCCTTGGTCTTGACGCCCTTCTGGACCTCGGCATCGCCAAGGATCGAGTTGCGGAACGGGACGCCGCCGCCGGCCTGCAGCAGCCGCGCTCCTTGCGTTTTCGAGACCACCCATTGGCAGAGCAGATAGGCGGCTTCCTTGTTCTTGCTCGCAGCGGCAACGCCGATGCCGTCGCCATAGGTCGAGGAATATTGTCCCTTGGGGCCGGCGGGCACGACGGTGTAGCCGACTTTGCCGACAACGCGCGAGGCAGCCGGATCTTCCAGCGGCGGCGCCCAGCCGACGCCGTCGATCCACATCGCGGATCGGCCTTGCGTGAACGAGGCCATCGACTCCATCCAGTTAAAGCCGGCGACGCCTGGAGGTGCCGATTTGGTCAGGAGCGTCTGATACAGCTTGGTCGCGGCAATGGCTTCCGGACCGTCGGTCAGGATGTTGCCCTTGGCGTCGAGGAATTCTCCGCCATAGTTGAGGAAGAAGTTGCTCCACATCGCCATGTTGGCGTTGCGCAAGCCGCGCCCGACAAAGCCGTAGATGCCTTCCTTGGTATCGGTGAGCTTCTCGGCCGCCGCAGCCATCTCATCGAGGGTCTTGGGAACGGCGACGCCCTTCTTCTCGAACAGCTCCTTGTTGTAATAGAGGATGAAATAATCGACCGACCACGGCAGCGACAGCATCTGGCCCTTGTCGTTCCTGGCGTATTGCAGGCCCGCGGCCGAGAAGTCGCTTTCGACGAGATCGGGCGCGGTCAGCGCCGGGTCCTTCATGAAGGGCGTCAAGTCGGCGAGCCAGCCGGCCTTCTCGAACTGCCGCTTCTGCACGTGGTAGCTGAGATGGACGACGTCGAAGCTCGGCCGGCCCGAGGTGAACTCGATCACCACCTTCTGGCGCTGCTGCTGCTCGGGAATCTGCTCCGCTTCGACCTGGATGCCGGTGAGCTCGGTGAACTCCTTGACGTATTTTTGCAAGTTGTCGCCGCGGGGCCCCTTGGCGAGGATCACCTCAAGCTTGGTCCCTGCGTATTTCTTCCAGTTCACCTCGGCGCGCGCCGGCAGGCCTGTCAGGCTGAGCGCGCCAGCTGCAGCGGTGCCCGTCAAGAGCGTACGACGCGAGATTTTGTGGTTGACCACTTTTAGGTCCCTCCCTGTGACTCAATTTGGGCGGATACTAGCGGCCGTTCCGCGTCTGCCTAGCCCTAATCTGTGGAATTCAGGGCCGCACGGCCGGCGTCTCCATCGGCAAGCCATGCGCCCGCGACATCAGATAGAGTTCGAGCGCGACCAGCTCGGGCGCGCCGAAATCATAGGCCTGGGCGCGGACGCCCGTCATGCAACTGCGTAGCCGGCGCTCCAGCGATCCCAGCGTCTGCCATTCCAGGCGATAAAGCGGATAGCCGGTCGGCTGTCCCTGCGTGATCGGCGCGCCGGCAAGTCGCTTGTTGAAATTGTCATCGTGGCAATTGGTGCAGGCAAGGTTGAGTTGGCCCTCGCGCTGCATGAAGAGGTCGCGGCCCTGGTCGACGAATGGCTTCAGTTGCGGATCGTCGCCGGCCGTGATCGCGACCCCGCGCGATTGATGCGCGACGAAGGCGGACAGCGCCAGCAGGTCGCGGCTCTCGTAGGGCAGCGCCGGTGCCTGCTGATGATTGCTGCGGCAGAGATTGATGCGCTGGTCGAGCGTGACGGGGCGCGCCAGCGCCTTGTCGAAGGCCGGATAGCGCGCCGCGACGCCTTTCATGCTGCCACGTGCATCGCCATGGCAATCCGCGCAGGCTTTGTCGGCGCTGCCGGTCCTCTTCGTCCACAACGCCTCACCATCGAGCACGAACAGCATCCCGGGATTTGAGGTGTCGTCATCCTGCATCGCGCGGGTGTCGGGCCCCATGAACGAATAGCCGGAGCGGCGCGCGTCCGGCGGAATCTCGCCGGCGAGCAGGGCAGGGCCGGTGGCGAGGAGCGCCGCGGCCGATATCGTGCGCCAAAAACTCATTCGACCGTGATCGACGCCGATGCGCTGGACGAATAACCGTTATCGCCGATCCACTCGAACTCGAGCTTGCCGCTCTCCTTCGCGACCGTGAAGAACGACAGATAGGGATTGGCCGCAATCGCCGGAAAGAGATCGGCGCGAAAAATCTCGGTGCCGTTATAGCGGCACGTAAAGCTCGTGATGATGTCGCGCGGTACCAGCGCCCCATCCGCGGTGTGGCGGAAGCCGGTCTCCATGATGTGCGAGGTCAACGTGCGGATCTCGATGATTTCGCCGCGTCTGGCTTTCGTGGGAACGTTGATGAGCGCAGCCATCAATTCATCTCCTCGGTGCAGGCGGCCAGCGTCACGACGATTTCGGTCGTGACCTGCCAGAACGTGTCGTCGGAAAGGCGCGCGATCGCCACCACCTTCTGGGTGTCGGCGAGCCGAATCCGGGTCGAGATTTGGGCGCGGCCGGAGGAGGGGCCGAGATGGAAGTTGCCGATGTTCGGCTGCGGGTTCTTCTCGTTGAACACGTGGATGCTCTTGACGTAGTCGTCCGCCGTCATCGGGCTCGCGACGCTCACGGTCATCGGCACCGTGTTGCCGTTCTCGACCAGCGGCGGAATGTCGAGCTTCACCTTGCCGGTGCGGACAGGTGCTTCGCCGACGACGTTGCGGATCGCGGCGGTGAGCATCGCCGGTGTCGCCTCGAGCGGCCGCAGCGTGAGGATCGGGATCGTCCCGGCGAACGTCACGCTTCCGGCAAGAGTCACGAATCGGCGTCGCGTGGTTGGCATGAACAGTCCTAGTCCCGAAGCGTTGCAAGAAAAGCCACGATGTCCTCGATCTCGGCGGCGGACAAGATCGGTTTGCCGGCGAAATTTCGCCCGACCCGCACGAGGTGGTCGGTGCGATAATAGGACGGCATGATGGTCTCCGGGTTGAAGCGCGCCGCATCGACCAGTCGAAGCCGCAACTGGCTCACCGTCCAGCGGTTCCCCGCACCCGAGAGGTCTGGCGCGAGGTCGCCCTGGAACCGGGTTTCGGGGAAGGGACCGGAATGGCAGAGGATGCAGGTCGTCGTGCGTGCGAGCACGAGCGCGCGCCCGCGCGCGGCATCGCCGGGCGCGCCGGTGAGCGATTCCGCGATGCCGTCGCCGACGACGTTGTAGGGCACAAGCTCGTCCGCGTTAGCAGCGCCGGCAACACTTGCGGCGATCAGCGCTGCGATATGGACCAATGCTCTAGCCAAAGGTGTCCGCCGTAATGGTCTGAAACCAGCGCTCGGCTTCAGCCGCCTCGCGGGCGCGCAATTCGCGCGGCGCATCGACGGGGCTGGTCGCTCCGCCCTCGACCTCGGCGAAGATGTCGCCCCTGGGCTGGTACTTGCCCGCGAGTGAAAAGCCGTAGCCGGGTGCGACGATGTTGTAGCAGACGCCTATCAGTCGCGGCGTGTCTGGTGCGCGGCCGGCAAGGAGGTTCACGATCGCGGCAGCGCAGGCCTTGCCCTGTGCGCTTGCCGCGGATGCCGACTTGGGAATGCCCCCGCCGAGGCAGGCATCGCCGATGACGTGGATGTTCTGGACAAGTTTCGATTCGAAGGTAACGGGATCGATCGGGCACCAGCCGGTGGCATCCGCAGCGCCCGCGATCTCGGCGATGCGTCCCGCTCGCTGCGGCGGGATCACGTTGGCGACCTCAGGCGTGTAATTGCCGAATTCGGTGACGATGGTCCTTGTCGCGGGATCGACCGAAGTCACGCGGCCGCCTTGCGACAGCCCGATGCGTTCGATCATGTCGCCGTAAAGTTCCTTCCACGCGCTCTCGAACAGTCGCTGCTGGGAGAAATTGTCCTTGGCATCGAGGATCAAGACTTTTGAGCGCGGCTTCTTCGCTTTCAGGTAATGCGCAATCAGGCTGGCGCGCTCATAGGGCGCCGGCGGACAGCGCGAGGGATTGGCGGGGATCGCAATGGCGAGAGTGCCGCCGTCCGGCATGGCCTCCAGCTGCCGACGCAGCAGCAGCGTCTGCGCACCGGCCTTCCAGGCGTGCGGCATTTTTTCTGATGCCGCGTCGTCGTAGCCGGGCAGGGCTTCGAAATGGAAGTCGATGCCGGGGGAGAGGACGAGACGATCATAGGGCAGCGCAACGCCATCGGCCGTCACGACGCTGCGCAGTTGCGGCTCGATTGTGGTTACGGCTTGGCCGATCATCGTGACGCCCTCGGCGGCGACCTTGTCATAGCCAAATTGCTGAGATTCGATGTCGCGAAGGCCGGCAATCACCTCGTTGCTGAAGGGGCAGGAGGTGAAGACCGCATTGGGTTCGATCAGGATGACTTGCAAGTTTGCCTGCGCGCGCTTCAGCGCGCGGGCGCACGCTGCGCCGCCAAAGCCGCCGCCGACCACGACGACGCGGCCCGCCGATTGCGCGCGCAGGATCGAAGGGACGGCGAATGATGTGGCCGCGGCGGCGATGCCGAGGATGGCATCCCGCCGTGTCACCGGCGCATTCATGGGTCTTGTCCGGAAAGTGTGCCGCGGCGGCCGTTACGGCCGCCGCGGCGTGTCTCAGGCGAAGGTGATGTTCTGGTCGCGCAACGGCACCGAACGGATGCGTTTGCCCGTCGCCGCGAAGTACGCATTGAGCACCGCTGGCGCTGCGACGCCGATGGTCGGCTCGCCGACTCCGCCCCAGAACCCGCCGCTCGGCACCATCACCGATTCGACCTTCGGCATCTCGTTGATGCGCATCGAATTGTAGGTGTCGAAGTTGGTCTGCTCGATCTTGCCGTCCTTGACGGTGCAGCCGCCGTAGAACAGCGCGGAGAGGCCATAGACGAAGGAGCCCGCGATCTGCCGCTCCACCTGCGCCGGATTGACGACGTAGCCGGGATCGGTGGAGGCGACGATGCGATGCACCTTGATCTTGTTGCCGTCGGTCACCGAGATCTCGGCGGCGCCGGCGACATAGCTGCCATAGCCCATCACCTGCGCGATGCCGCGATAGATGCCTTGCGCCGCCGGGGTGCTCCAGCCGATCTTCTCGGCCACGGCATTGAGCACCGCCAGATGCTTGGGGTGATTGCCCATCAGCTTGCGGCGAAACTCGATCGGGTCCTGGCCTGCGGCCTGGGCCAGCTCGTCCATGAAGCATTCCATGTAGATCGCGTTGTGATTGATGTTGACGCCGCGCCAGAAGCCCGGCGGAACGTGCGGGTTGCGCATCGCATGCTCGACCAGGAGGTTTGGCACGGAGTAACCGAACGCGGCTTCGCCGGACTGGGCGACGCCCTGGAATGCGGCCGGATCCATGCCGTTCTGCAGCGCTTCGGGGCGGAGCGAGAACAGGATCGATTGCCCGGACAGGCGGTAGTGCAGCGCGACCAGATTGTTGTCCGCATCGAACGCGCCGGTCATCTTGCACTGGGTGATCGGGTGATATCTGCCGTGCGCCATGTCCTCTTCGCGCGACCACAACAGCTTGATCGGCGTGCCCGGCATCTGCTTGGCGATCAAGACGGCCTGACGGACATAGTCGGTCTGGCCGCGCCGGCCGAAGCCGCCGCCGGGCATCACCTTGTGCACGTCGCACTTCTCCGCCGGCAGGCCCGACGCTTCCAACGTGGCGGCGAAGGCCGCCTCGCCATTCTGCGTGCCGCACCAGACCTCGCACTTGTCGGCCGTGTAGAGCGCCGTGGCGTTCATCGGCTCCATCGTGGCGTGGTTCTGGTAGGGATAGCTGTAGACGGCCTCGATCTTCTTGGCGGCACCGGCGATCGCCGCCTTGGCGTCGCCGTTCTTGTTGCCGACATAGGCCGGCTGCGCGTTGTCGAGACCCTCGGCCAACCACTTTGCAATCGATTCGCTCGAGACCTTGGCGTTGTCGCCCTCGTCCCAGACGATCGGCAGCGCCTCCAACGCGGTCTTGGCCTGCCACCAGGTATCGGCAACAACCGCGACCGCGGTGTCGCCGACCTTGACGACCTTCTTGACGCCTTTCATGTCGGTGATCTTGGCTTCGTCATAGCTCTTCAGCTTGCCGCCGAACACCGGGCAATCCTTGATCGCGGCGTTCAGCATGCCCGGCAGCTTGACGTCGATGCCGTAGATCATGGTGCCGGTGGTCTTCTCGGCGGTGTCCAGCCGCTTCACGCCCTTGCCGATCAGCTTCCAGTCCTTGGGGTCCTTCAGCTTGACCTCGGCCGGCGGCGTCAGCTTGGCCGCGGCCTCGGCGACCTTGCCGTAGGTCGTGGTCTTGCCGGACGGCGTGTGGGTGATGACGCTGTTGGCGGCGGTGCATTCGGACGCCGGCACTTTCCACGCCTCGGCGGCGGCCTGGATCAGCATCACGCGTGCGGTGGCACCGCCCTTGCGGACATAGTCTTGCGAAGAGCGGATGCCGCGGCTGCCGCCGGTCGAGAAATCGCCCCAGACGCGCTTGCGGGCGACGCTCTGGCCCGGTGTCGGATATTCGGTCGAGACCTTCGACCAGTCGCATTCGAGTTCCTCGGCGACGAGCTGGGCGAGGCCGGTGAGCGAGCCCTGGCCCATTTCGGAGCGGGCGATGCGGATGACGACGGTGTCGTCGGGCCTGACCACGACCCAGGCGCCGATCTCGGGGGAGCCGTCGGCCGCGCGGACCACGGCGGGGCCGCCGAAGGGGATATCGAGGCCGATTGCGAGACCTGCGCCGACCGCGGCGGTGCCGATGACGAAGGCACGGCGGTTCATGCTGGGAGAGACATGCTTGTTCATGTGGCGGCTCCTTACGCGCTTGCGATCGTGTGGATCGCTTCGCGCACCTGCTGGAAGGTGCCGCAGCGGCAGATATTGGTGATGGCCTCGTCGATGTCGGCGTCGGTCGGCTTCGGCTTCTCGCTCAGCAGCGCCGCCACCGCCATGATCATGCCGCTCTGGCAATAGCCGCATTGCGGCACGTCCTGGGCAATCCAGGCTTCCTGCACCTTGTGCAGTGCGTTGCCGGAGGCGAGCCCTTCGATGGTCGTGATCTTCTTGCCTGCGGCCTCGCCGACCGAAACGCCGCAGGAGCGGGTGGCGACGCCGTCGATGTGAACGGTGCAGGCGCCGCATTGTGCAATGCCGCAGCCATATTTCGTGCCGGTCAGGCCGGCATTCTCGCGGATCGCCCAGAGCAGGGGCGTATCCGGCTCGACGTCGAGCGTGAAGGTTTTTCCGTTGATTGTTAGGTTTGCCATCGCAGTCCCCTGATTGGCCCAATCCACCGATTGGACTCAGGGGCGCAATGTGTCCGGCAAATTGGAAACGTTCAAATCAACAGTCCGGGGGGTAGCCGCCAGAGATTTGCTCCCTGGGCGGCCCGCGGCACGGCTTGGGGCGACGTCTACCGGCTTCCGTGCGCAGACGCCCTTGGAACCGGAGCGACAGTTTGTCTCTTTTGCCGGGGTGCAAGTCGACAATGCTCTGCTACAGTGGAATCAGCCAAAAAGAGGTTCCATGAACGTACCGCAGCCTTGCAAAGTCCTGATGCTCTATCCGCTGTTCTCGGCAGAGTCCTTCTGGAGCTTTGGCGAATCCTGCAAAGTGTTGGGCGTGAAGCGCCCTGCGGCCCCTTTGGGGCTGATCACCGTTGCCGCGATGTTGCCCGAGCACTGGACGGTCCGGCTGATCGATTGCAACACGGAAGCCTTCAGCGACGAGGATCTTTCCTGGGCCGACGTCGTCTTCACGGGCGGAATGATGCCGCAGCAGGCCGACACGCTGCGCCTGATCGAAATTTGCCGTGCCGCGGGCAAGCCGGTGGTCGTCGGCGGTCCCGATCCCACCTCAAGCCCCCATATCTATGAGAGGGCCGACTTCCAGGTGCTCGGAGAGGCCGAGAGCGTTCTCCACGAATTCGTCGCGGCCTGGGACAGTGGCGCCCGCTCCGGCGTCTTCATCGCGCCAAAATTCCAGGCCGACGTCACCAAGACGCCGGTGCCGCGCTTCGACCTGCTGAAGTTCGAGGACTACCTTTATCTCGGTGTGCAGTATTCCCGCGGCTGCCCGTTCACCTGCGAGTTCTGCGACATCATCGAGCTCTATGGCCGGGTGCCGCGAACCAAGACGAATGAGCAAATGCTGAACGAGCTCGACAGGCTCTACGCCATGGGCTACCGCGGCCATCTCGACTTCGTCGACGACAATTTCATCGGCAACAAGAAGTCGCTGCGGCTGTTCCTGCCCCAGCTCGCCGAATGGCAGCGTGCTCACGGCTATCCCTTCGAATTGTCGACTGAGGCCTCGGTCAATCTGGCCGACGATCCCGAGCTGTTGGAGCTGATGGGTCAGGCGAATTTCTTCGCCATCTTCGTCGGCATCGAAAGTCCGGATCCGGCGACGCTGGTCGCGATGCGGAAGAAGCAGAACACGCGGCGCAACATCGCCGAGAGCATCCACAAGATCTACGCCGCGGGCATGCTCGTCACCGCGGGTTTCATCGTCGGCTTCGACAATGAGAAGCTCTCGATGGCGGATGCCATGATCGACTTCATCGAAGAGGCGGCGATCCCGGTCAGCATGGTCGGCCTGCTCTATGCCTTGCCGAACACGCAGCTGACGCGCCGCCTCGAGCGCGAAGGCCGGCTGCACCCCGGCCACGATTTGGCGCCGACCATCGGCGCGGATCAGTGCACCGCCGGGATCAACTTCGATCCGGTGCGCCCGTTGCGCGACATCCTGACGGACTACAAGCGCGTGCTGGAGCACATCTACAGCCCAGAGGCCTATGCAAGGCGCGTTGATCGCCTGATGACGCTGCTCGACCGGTCCAGGCAGCGCCAAGAGCTCGCCGAGGGCGATATCCGCGCCGGGCTCGGGGCGATGGAAACGGTGCACAAGGTGGTCACAGCCCTTCCCGAGGCGCGAGGGCCGCTGTGGCAGACCTTCATGAACTGCGCCAAGCGCGACACCTCATCGGCGCGGATTGCCGTGCAGATGATCGCGGCTTATGCGCATCTCGGGCCGTTCTCGCGCAAGGTCATCGCTGCCATCGATGAGCGCCTCGCTGCGCTCGACGAGGAGACCGTCATTCCGGCCGCGACTGTCGACGTAACGGCGGCCCGGCATCTGGCCTGACGGTCTACTTCACCGCCAGCCGCAAAAAGCTCATCACGCTGCCGAGCGCGGCGAAGCCGGCGCCAAGTGCCAATGCCACGACTGCGCCGTCGTGACCGGCCAGCGAGAAGCAGGCTGCGGCGAGCGCGGCCCCCGTCGTCTGCCCGGTCAGGCGCGCGGTGGCGACGATGCCGGAGGCGCTGCCGCTGCGATGTGGCGGCGCGCTCGACATCACCGCCTTCATGTTCGGCGCCTGGAAGAAGCCGAATCCCATGCCGCAGATCACCATCCGCCAGATGATGTCGGGGATCGCAGGATTGGCCGGCAGCATCGCCAGCAGCGCCATGCCGAGGCCGAGCATCACGAGCCCAATGCCGCCGAGCAGTCCGACCGCGTGCCGGTCGGAGAGGCGCCCCGCGATCGGCGCCATGATGCCGACCACCAGCGGCCACGGCGTCATGAAGAAGCCGGTCTCGACCTGCGAACGCCCCAGCACGTCCTCGAAATAGAACGGCAGCGAGACAAAGGCGAGGCCCTGCACCGCGAACGAGCATACCGCGGTCGCCGCCGACAGCGCGAACATCGGCCGACTGAACAGATCGATCGGCAGCATCGGCGCGGGATGGTCGGCATGGCGGCGCGTCAGGATGAAGCCGAGCACCAGGGCCGTGAGCAGCTCGATGCCCACGACCACTGGTGACAGATTGTGCGCAGCACTGCCGATGCCCGTGATGAACAACCCGAGACAGGCCGACGCCAGGATCGCGCCGAGGAAGTCAAAGCCGTGATCGGCGCGCGGCGTTTTCGGCAGCATCGCAAAGCCGATGCCGATCGCGACGAGGCCGAACGGGATGTTGACGGCGAACAGCCATGGCCACGGGCCGAGCGCGAGGATGGCGGAGGCGATCGAGGGACCGAAGGTGAAGGCGGTCGCGACCACCAGCGCGTTGTGGCCGAAGCCGCGGCCGAGCATCCGGCCGGGATAGACGAAGCGCACCAGCGCCGTGTTGACGCTCATGATGCCGCTCGCACCTAACCCTTGCAGCGTGCGCGCAACCAGCAGGCTCTCCAGCGACCAGGCCACCGCGCAGAACAGCGAGGCGATGGTGAACAGGATCAGGCCGCCGAGATAGATGCGCTGGTGCCCGACGATCTCGCCGAGTGCTCCCAACGGCAGCAGCGTCGCCACCAGCGCGATCTGGTAGACGTTGACCACCCAGACCGATTGCTCAGGGCTGACATGCAGGTCGCCGGCAATGGCGGGCAGCGCGATGTTGGCGATCGCGGTGTCGAGCGAGGCCATGGCCAGCGCGGTGAAGATCGCGGCAATGGCCCAGCGCCGCTGTGCGGGCGGAAGGCCGTCGGAAATGGTGTGGTCGGGCTTGCGCGCGGCGGCGGGTAACGTGATTGTCATTGCGTTAGCGCGTTGCTCCGGCGGCCGGCTCCAGGGGACTTGGCATGTACTACGGCGCGGCCGCCTTCCACAGGCATATGCTTGCATGCAGTGTATGCGCGAAGGCTGGGCGATGATTCCTGGCGCCGGCGTATGATCGCATGAGCTGCTGCAATGTCAGGGGAGCGCCATGCACATCGTCGTTTTGCCCGGTGACGGCATCGGGCCCGAGATCACGACCGCGACATCAGGCGTGTTGCGTGCCGCCTCCGAGCGCTTCCAGCTCAATCTGCGGCTGGAGGAGCACGCAGTTGGCCATGCGAGCCTCAAACAATTCGGTACGACGGTGCGCCCCGAGCTGCTCGACATCGTCCGTGCCGCCGACGGGCTGATCCTCGGGCCGACCGCGACTTTCGACTTCAAGGACGAGGCCCATGGCGAGATCAACCCGTCGCGGTATTTCCGCAAGAACCTCGACCTCTACGCCAATGTCCGGCCCGCACGCACCTATGCGGGGCTGTCCGGCCGGGTCGGTGATTTCGACCTTGTCGTGGTGCGCGAGAACACGGAAGGGTTTTACGCCGACCGCAACATGGAGCAGGGCAATGGCGAGATGCTGGTCACATCGGATGTCGTGATCTCGCTGCGCCGGATCACGCGCCATTGCTGCGAACGCATCGCGCATGCGGCGTGCCGGCTGGCGATGAAGCGGCGCAAGCATCTCACCATCGTGCACAAGGCCAATGTGCTCAAGCTCGGCGACGGCATGTTCCTCGACATCTGCCGCGAGGCGGCGAATGCCTATCCCGGCCTCGCCCTCGACGACATCCTCGTCGACGCCATGATGGCGCATGTTGTACGCAACCCCGACCGCTTCGACGTCATCGTCGCCACCAACATGTTCGGCGACATCCTGTCCGATCTCACCGCAGAGCTTTCCGGCAGCCTCGGCCTCGGCGGCTCGCTCAATGTCGGTCACAGCCACGCCATGGCGCAGGCCGCGCACGGTTCGGCGCCTGACATTGCAGGCCAGGACGTCGCAAATCCGGTCTCGCTGGTCCTGTCGACGGCCCTGCTGCTGGCCTGGCACGGCGAGAACAGCGGCGCGGTACGGTACGAGGAAGCCGCTCGTGCGATCGAGGTGGCGGTGGCAAAAGCGATCGGCGAAGGCAGGGCAACGCGCGATGTCGGCGGCAAGCTCGGGACCATCGCGGCGGGGGCCGCGATCGCAGAGATCTTGCAGGCGGAGTGAGGTGGTCCTGCGGGTCTTGCGTGTTTTTTTTAAAGGCTCAAAACAAAAAACGCGAAAACAACCCCATGCACAGTAGAAGGCCCCTTGATTAATAAGGGATTTCCGAAACGCGCAGCGACGACATTTGCCGCGGCCATGACGTTGACGCGTCGGGCAAAACACTGGCAGGATGCCAGGACTGCACCGGTCCGCAAAAGACCATGTGTGCTTCCCGCGAAGGAGCGATGCCCGCTCCTGTGCTGAAGCAGATCTACGCGGGCAGCTCCGGCATTCACCTTTTGGACCCGTTGCAGACGTTAGGCTGGATATGTTGCCTTTTCCACCGCACGTTGAGGTATCATAAATTCTGAACTGCTAGCTGGGTTGTATGGCCTGGATTGTTGCCTTCGCAGTCTTAGTGTTTGTTTACCGTCGCGCGACGCGTGCTGGCGACCGGCTTGCGGAACTGAAACCGACGGGAATGCTGCGCTCGCCGCTGTTCTACTCACAAACGGCGCTCCTTTGCGTTCTAGTGGTGCTTATGTTGGCTCCGGGTTACCTGCCACACGAGCGGTGGGCTGTTGCCGCCTATCTTGTCGTCCTGGTGATCGTGGTAGCAGCGCTCTTGTTCGTGCGGCGCGCATTGAAATGGCGCTACCCCGTTTAATGTGATCACTTCCGCTTATGGCCCTTATCGTCGCTTGGCATACGGCATCGGCAGGTCCGGAGTCTGGCTAGAGCAGAAGTCATCGCCTCCGGTGCAGACTGCCGCCTTTGACCTGACCCGGTCATCAGTGCAGCTTGGACCAACGTAGAACAATGGCTGTTCTCAGCCGGGGTGTATGAGATCGGATTGATAATGAAACGACGAGAATTCCTGACTTTGGTTGGTGTGGCGTCTGCGTTGCCTCTGGCAGCGCGAGCACAGCAAGTGAAGCGAATGCCCCGAATTGGCCTTCTCCTCCCCCCACCGCGGAATTTGGAAGTAGACTCATTCCTCAAGGGGCTCAGCGATCTCGGTTGGGTTAACGGCGCGAACATTCATGTCGAATATCGCGACGCCGGTGGCGACGACGCCAGGCTGCCGGCGCTTGCGAATGAACTTGTCGCTCTTGATATTGACGTTCTCGTCACAGCCACATTCCCCGGGATTCTTGCCGCTCATAACGCGACGGCAAAAATTCCGACCGTAATGATCGTGGGCCCCGATCTGGTGACCATAGGCCTTGCAGCCAGCATGGCTCATCCTGGCGGCAACATCACGGGGCAAACCTTTTTCCTCACAGAACTGGCTGCAAAGCGCCTGGAGATTCTCGCAGGCTTGGCTCCCTCGACCAGACGCGTGGGGGTGCTCATGCAGCGAGGAAATCCCCTGAACAACGCTACAATGAGCACCATGAGGAACGCGGCGCAGGCATTGAAGATGGAGCTACTACCTATCGAGGTCGACGTTCCCGGCGATCTCGAAAGCGCGCTGTCACTCGTCGGCTCTAACCCGATGGACGGCCTCGTGATCACGGACGCAAACGCGTTTGTCACCAACACGTCCATGGTGGCCGCGATTGTGGACAAATGCAGGGTGCCATCGGTTGCCGCACCCATCGTCGCCTCCCGCGGGGCCGCCCTGATGGGTTACGGTGTGGACTTCACCGCAATGTTCCGCCACGCGGCTGTTTTCGTCGACAAGGTATTGAAGGGTGCCAACCCCGCCGAGATTCCCATCGAGCAGCCGACGCAGTTCAAGACCGTCATCAACCACAAGACCGCAAAGGCGCTCGGCGTCGAGATACCTCCGTCGTTGCTGGTGCGCGCGGACGACGTGATCGAATAACTGCGGCGGCCTTTCGGCGAGCGGGCGAGCCAATTCGCTCAGAACTGATACCTCCTCAGCCCCCCATCCACCGGGATCACCGTGCCCGTGATGTAGCGCGCCACGGGCGACGCCAGAAAGACCGCGAGCGCGGCGAGGTCTTCGGGCTCGCCCCAATAGCCGACAGGAATCTCCTCCTCCGCGAACCGCTCGCGATAATCGGGCGCGTAGTTGCGGCGGATCTGTTCGCTCATGATGCGGCCGGGCGGGATGCAGTTGATGGTGATGCCGTGCTCGCCGATCTCACGCGACAGGCCCTTGGCCCAGGCGTGCACGGCGGCTTTGGCGGCGAACGCGGCGTTGAGGCCTTCCGGCTCGGACTTGCCGGTGATGTTGACGATGCGGCCCCATTTGCGTTCGATCATCTGCGGCAGCAGCGCATGCGCGATGCGGCGATAGCTGGTGAAGTTCAGCGCGATCGCTTCGTCCCATTGGCTGTCGGGCGCATCGACGGGGAGGGGGCGGCTGCCGCCGGCATTGTTGATGAGGATGTCGACATGGCCGAGCTCGCTCACGGCGAAGGCCGAAATCCTCTCCGCCGCGTCCTTGGCCATCACGTCCTGCTCGAATGGCGTGATCAGACCGGAGCCGACTTCGCTCACCAGCTCGGCGAGCAGGTCGGTGCGCCGTGCCACGCCGACGACGCGCACGCCTTCAGCAGCCAAGCCCTTGGCGATGGCACGGCCGATACCGACGCTCGCTCCGGTGACGACGGCGGTTTTCGATTTGAGCCCGAGATCCATGGTGACACGCCCTCTTGTTTGCTTTTCTGCTTGTCGC
This sequence comes from Bradyrhizobium sp. WSM1253, assembly GCF_000244935.1. NCBI lineage: Bacteria > Pseudomonadati > Pseudomonadota > Alphaproteobacteria > Hyphomicrobiales > Nitrobacteraceae > Bradyrhizobium > Bradyrhizobium sp. WSM1253. The sequence continues at coordinate 2,015,744 of NZ_JH600073.1, read as the reverse complement.
TGTTCGTTCGGCTGTTCGTTTTTCTGTTCGTTTCCTGCCCTGTCCCGTCAGCCTGATTTGCCCGACCGGGACGAGCAGTGGTAACCAAGAGCCGCGTTGAAGGAAACACGAAAAAGAAAAGGCGCCGAGCGATGGTCTGGGATCCGCAGCAATATCTAAAATTCTCGGGGCACCGCCTCCGGCCCGCCGTCGACCTCTTGATGCGGATTCCGGATTCTGGCCCGCGTGCGGTTGCCGATCTCGGTGCCGGCGCCGGCAACGTCACCAGGCTGATCAAGGAGCGTTGGCCGGACGCGACGGTGACCGGTGTCGAGGGATCAGCCGAGATGGTTGCCGCCGGCCGCAAGGCGGCGCCGGACGTGGAATGGTCGCACGAGGATCTCGGCCATTGGCGCCCGACGAAGCAATATGACGTGGTCTATTCCAATGCCGCGCTGCACTGGCTGCCCAATCATGCGGCACTGTTTCCGTCGATCATGGAGAAAGTGACGCCCGGCGGAATGCTCGCTGTGCAGATGCCGCGCAACTTTCTGGCGCCCTCGCATGTGCTGATTGGCGAGACGGCGCTGAACGGTCCCTGGCGGTCCAAGGTCGAGCATCTCGTCACGCCGCCGCCGGTCGAAGCGCCGGCCTATTATCACGGTCTTCTTGCTCCTATGTCGGCCAATATCGACATCTGGGAGACCGAATATCTGCAGGTGCTGGAAGGCGAGAACCCCGTGAAAGAGTGGACCAAGGGGACTTGGCTGACGCGCTATCTCGACATCCTGCAGGGCGACGAGAAGGCAGCGTTCGAAGCCGCCTATGGGATGAGGGTCGCGAAAGCCTATCCGAAGAACGCCGCGGGACAGACGCTGTTTCCCTTCCGGCGTCTGTTCATGGTCGCCCAGCGCAACGGCTGATCGTACTGCCGCAATGCGACATAAGCGCTCGCTTCCGGGAACGCAGCAGGTGCCGGGTTGCGCAAGACAGCTTGGCTGCGGCAAATTGGGCTTAGGTCTAGTTGTTCGGGTGGCGGATTGCTGTCAGTACTGAAATCGGAAAACAAAAAAGACCCGGTTTTAGAGGTTGTTGGGAGGTTCGTTCATGCGCAAGCTGCTTCTTGCGGTCGCCGCCGCAGCTGTTCTCGTGAGTCCCGTCTTGTCTCCGGTCTTGGCCCAGGCCCAGAGCCCGATCGTCATCAAATTCAGCCACGTCGTTGCCAACGACACTCCTAAGGGCAAGGGCGCCCTGAAGTTTAAGGAACTCGCGGAGAAGTACACCGACGGCAAGGTCAAGGTCGAAATCTACCCGAACTCCACGCTGTACAAGGACAAGGAGGAGATCGAGGCGCTGCAGCTCGGCTCGGTGCAGATGCTTGCCCCCTCGACCGCGAAGTTCGCACCGCTCGGTATCAAGGAATTCGAGGCGCTCGACCTGCCCTGGTTGTTCAAGGACGACCAGACCTATTCCAACGCGATGACGGGCACGATCGGCAAGTGGCTGTTCCAGAGGCTCGAGACCAAGGGCATCACCGGGCTCGCTTATTGGGACAACGGCTTCCACATGCTCTCCGCTAATCGTCCCCTGATGAAGCCGGCCGATTTCCAGGGTCTGAAATTCCGCATCTCCGGATCGAAGGTCGCCGACCAATATCTCCGGATCATGGGCTCGATCCCCCAGATCATGGCGTTTTCTGAAGTCTACCAAGCTTTGCAGACAGGCGTGGTCGACGGCTGCGAGAACACCGCCTCCAATTACCTGACGCAGAAATTCTACGAGGTGCAGAAGGACATCACCGTGTCCTATCACGCGCACCTGCAATATGCTGTGATCGTCAATTCGAAATTCTGGTCCGGCCTGCCGCCCGATATCCGCGCCCAGCTCGAGAAGGCGATGAACGAGGCGACCGACTATACCAACTCGATCGCGCGCCAGGAAAACGAGGATGCGCTGGCCGAGATCAAGAAGACGGGCAAGACCACGCTGCATTATCTGACTGACGCCGATCGCAAGGCGTGGCAGGAAGCGATGCAGCCGACCTACAAATGGGCGAAGGGGCGGGTCGGGCAGGAGGTGCTCGATCTCGTCGCCAAGGAACTCGACGTCAAGATGAACTGACGCCGGCGCGCTATAAGAACAACCATGAACGGTCGGGGGTGATCGCACTCCCGGCCGTTGCTCTTGAATGATGAGCCAAGCTGAGGGGACCAAGTTGCTGCGTGCATTGAATCGTGTGCTCGATCATCTCGAGGAATGGCTGATCGCGACGATGATCGCGGCCGCGACATTGCTCATCTTCGTTGCCGTGCTGCACCGATATGGCGCCGGGCTGTCGATCGACATCGCCAAATGGGCGGAGGCCCGCAACCTGGCCTTGCTGGCCGTCCCCGCGCGAGCGGCGTTCGTCTGGCTTGCCGCTCTCGATTTGTCCTGGGCGCAGGAACTCTGCATCTACATGTTCATCTGGATGGCGAAGTTCGGTGCGGCCTACGGGGTGCGCACCGGCATCCATGTCGGCGTCGACGTCCTGGTCAATGTCCTTCCCGGCGGATCGCGCCGCCGCGTCATCACGTTCGGCCTAATGTGCGGCGCCCTTTTCACTGCCATCGTGTGCTATTTCGGTGCCGCGTTCGTCGGCCAGATGTGGCAGACCGGCCAGCAATCCAACGATTTGGAAGCGCCGATGTGGCTGGTGTATCTCACCATCCCGCTCGGCTCCGGGCTGATGTGCTTCCGCTTCCTGCAGGTCGCCTGGTCGTTCTATCACACCGGCGAGCTGCCGCATCACGACATGGCCGGCGTCGAGGGCGTCGAAATAGACCCGGTCCATCCGGCCCCGGTCACGCGCAGTCAGGTCGTCCGCGACGAACGCAGCCCGCTCGGCTGGGTCCTGATGTTGTTGCCGGTCCTGATCGTCGCCGTGTGCTTCGCCCATTCGGCGCACGTGATCACGCTGCCGCAGGGGCTGCGTGTCGCCGTGGTTTTCGGCCTTCTGCTGTCGTTGATGCTCACGGGCATGCCGATCTCGATCGCGCTCGGTCTGACCGTGCTCAGCTTCATGTTCACGCTAACCGACGTGCGAACGGAATCGGTGGCGCTGAAGCTGTTCACCGGCATCGAGAGCTTCGAGATCATGGCGATCCCGTTCTTCATCCTTGCCGGCAACTTCCTGACCCATGGCGGCGTGGCGCGCCGGATGATCACGTTCGCGACGTCGCTGGTCGGCCATTGGTATGGCGGCCTTGCGCTCTCGGGCGTGGTCGCCTGCGCGCTGTTCGCCGCGATTTCCGGCTCGTCGCCGGCCACCGTGGTGGCGATCGGATCGGTGATCCTGCCCGCGATGGTCGCGCAGGGATTCCCGAAGAGGTTCGGGGCGGGCGTGATCACGACCTCGGGCTCGCTGGGAATTCTCATTCCACCGTCGATTCCAATGGTGCTTTTTGCCGTCTCCACCAACACCTCCGTGGGCAAGCTGTTCATCGCCGGCATCGTGCCGGGAATGGTGCTCGCCATGCTGCTCGGCGCAACGACGTTCTATCGGGCCTGGCGTAACGACTATCCGAGGATGCCGAAAGCAACCCTCTACGAGCGCTTCGATGCGTTCCGCAAGTCGATCTGGGGTATCCTGCTGATCGTGATCGTGATCGGCGGCATCTATAGCGGCCTGTTCACCCCGACCGAAGCTGCCGCCGTCAGCGCGGTGTACGCCTTCATCGTCGCAGTCTTCATCTACAAGGATCTGAAGCTGCGAGACGTGCCGCGCGTGCTGCTGTCGTCGGCAAATCTTTCGGCGATGCTGCTCTACATCATCACCAATGCCGTCTTGTTCTCGTTCCTGATGACTTACGAGAACGTGCCGCAAGCGCTCGCGCAATGGATGATCGACCAGGGCCTCGGCTGGATCGGCTTCCTCCTCGTCGTCAATCTCCTGCTGCTATTGGCCGGCAACGTGATGGAGCCATCCTCGATCATCCTGATCATGGCGCCGATCCTGTTTCCGGTTGCGATCAAGCTCGGCATCGATCCGATCCATTTCGGCATCCTGATGACGGTCAACATGGAGGTCGGGCTGTGCCATCCGCCGGTCGGCCTCAATCTCTACGTCGCCTCGGGCATCGCCAAGATGGGCATCACCGAGCTCACGGTGGCGGTGTGGCCGTGGCTCCTGACCATGCTGGGATTCCTGGTGGTCGTGACATACTGGCCGGGTCTGTCGCTGTGGCTGCCGAGGCTATTGGGCATGTAACCGGGCACAGGCGATGCATGGCTAACGCGCGGTAAATCCGCTCGTTCAAATGCCACCGCTGTGCGATGCACACATTTTTACAGATGTGCGGTAGGACCATGCGAGCGGATGAGGCTGGCATGTCGTTCAATAGAATGGAATCCGGACGGGCGTCGATTTCCGATGTCGTCTACATGGAAGTGATCACGGGCCTGCACGGCACGACGGTGCCCACCATTCTCGCCGCCGTCTGCCAGGTGATGGTCGGCGCGATCACGACCTACGAGACCGGTGACGCGGTCACGGCAGCCCTTACGGTCGCCGGTGTCGTGGTGGCCATGATCCGTCTGTTCGAAATCGCTGCGTTCCGCCGTCGCCTCACGCAGCCGCCGCGGCTGGATCGGGCCGAGGCCGCGCGCTGGGAACGGCGGTACATTTCCGGCACCGTCATGACGGCCTTGGTGCTCGGCGTGTTTGCGGCGCGCAGCATTGTGCTGGGCGACGCGCTCTGCTGCGTGATGGCGGTCGGCATCGGTTTCGGCTTCGGTGCCGGCGTGGTGGCGCGGCTGGCGCTGCGCCCGGTCGCAGCGCTGCTCGATCTGGTTGCGATCGCCGCGCCTGCCGCGATCGTGACGTTCATGGAGCCCGATCTGCGCCATGTCGGGCTCGGACTCCTCATCCTGATGTATGTGGCTGCGAGCTTCGAGATGGTACGGCTGAGCTTCAATGCCTCGATCAGCCAGATCACGCTCAAGCGACAGTTCGAACAGCTCGCGCGCTCGGATTCGATGACCGGCGTCTTCAACCGTTCGGTGCTGGCGGAGGATCTGCCGCGCATGCTGGCGGACAGAACTTCCGGCATGATCGCCGTCCACGCGCTCGATCTCGATCGCTTCAAGGAGGCCAATGACCGCTTCGGCCATCCTGTCGGCGACGCGCTGCTCAAGCAGGTGGCCGGGCGGCTCAAGGCGCTTGCCGCAGCTCATGATCTCGTGGTCCGGATGGGCGGCGACGAGTTCATCCTGGTGCAGCGCGCGGCGACCGATGCGGAAGCGATGGCACGGCGGATCGTGCAATCGCTCAGCGCGCCCTATGATGTCGACGGGCAGGTGATCGGGCTCGGCGTCAGCGTCGGCGTTGCTGTCGCGCCGCAGGATGGGCGCACGGTGGAGGGGCTGTTGTCGCGCTCCGACCGGGCGATGTACCGCGCCAAGCAGGACGGCGGCGGCTACGTGCTGGCGCGGGAGCTGCGGACGGCGGACATGCGCGCCTCCGGTAAGCCGGTGGCCGGAGGTTTGGCTGCGTAAGGACTTGTTGGAACCGCAATCGAGATGCGGTTAGATGCCTCCCAAGAGACGAGCCGGGAGGGCATTATGAGCAGCATCGAAGCCAGCGACACGCCGAAGGGCGCAACGCCGTCCGTCATCGCGCAGCAAACAGCGATGCTGAACGCGCTGCCGTTCTCCGACACGCGGGATTTCGACGATTCCGCGCGCGGCTTTCTCGGCACGATCGAGAACGCGGAGATCGCCAATCCGCAAGGGCGAACGGTCTGGAGCCTCGAGCCTTACGGCTTCCTGTCGACTGAAGAGGCGCCAGCCACCGTCAATCCGAGCCTGTGGCGGCAGTCGCGGCTCAACATGCAGCACGGCCTGTTCGAGGTCGTGCCCGGCGTGTACCAGGTGCGTGGGCTCGACATCGCCAACATGACGCTGATCGAAGGCGACAGCGGCGTGATCGTGGTCGACACCCTGACCTCGATCGAGGGGGCGCGCGCCGCGCTCGATCTCTACTACAAGCATCGCGGCCAGCGACCGGTCGCGACCGTGATCTTCACGCACACCCACACCGACCATTGGGGCGGTGCGCGCGGCGTGCTGGAGGAGGATGCACTCGCGAGCGGCCGCGTACCGATCATCGCGCCGAACTTGTTCATGGAGCATGCCGTCTCCGAGAACATCATCGCGGGACCTGCGATGCTGCGCCGGGCGCAGTACCAGTTCGGGCCTCTCCTCGCCAAGGGCGCGCGCGGGCAGGTCGATTGCGGGCTCGGCAAGTCGATGGCGACTGGTTCAGTGGCGCTGCTGCGGCCGACCGATTTGATCATGGCGACCGGCGACCGGCGCGTGATCGACGGCGTCACATTCGAATTCCAGATGGCGCCGAACAGCGAAGCGCCGGCGGAGATGCATTTCTTCATCCCGCGTTACAAGCTGTTGAACCTGGCCGAGAACTGCACCCACAATTTCCACAATCTGCTGCCGTTCCGCGGCGCCGACGTGCGCGACGCGCTGGCCTGGTCGAAATATCTGGGCGAGGCCTTGCAGCTCTGGGATGGCAAGGCGGAGGCGATGTGCGGCCAGCATCACTGGCCGGTGTGGGGACACGAACGCATCGGCACGATGATCCGCCAGCAGCGCGACCTCTATAAGTTCGCGCATGACCAGACCATCCGCCTGATGAACCACGGCCTCACCGCGGCCGAGATCGCCGAAACGATCCAGCTGCCCAACAGCCTCGAGGGCGCCTGGCACGGCCGCGGCTATTACGGCCACATCCGGCATAACGTGAAGGCGATCTATCAAAAGTATCTGGGCTGGTACGACGCCAATCCGGTCAATCTCGATCCGCTGCCCCCGGTTGAGTCGGGCAGGAAATATGTCGAGTACATGGGCGGCGCCGACGCCATCCTCGCGCGGGCGCGTGTCGATTTCGACAAGGGCGAATTCCGCTTCGTGGCGCAGGCGCTCGGCCATCTCGTCTTTGCCGAGCCGGACAATCAGGCTGCGCGTGCGTTGCTGGCGGATACGTTGGAGCAGCTCGGCTATGCCGCTGAAAGCGCGACTTGGCGCAATGCCTATCTGTTCGGCGCGCAGGAATTGCGCCAGGGCATGCCGAAGGTGCCGGCACGCCCGCCGATGCCGCGCGAGACGCTGGCGGCGCTGCGTACCTCACAGCTCTGGGACGTGCTCGGCATCCGCCTCAACGGACCCAAGGCGGAAGGAAAGCACATCGTGCTGAACTGGAGCTTCTCCGACACCGGCGAGACCTTCGTGCTCAATCTGGAGAACTGCGCGCTCACCTACACGGAGGGCATGCAGGCGGACAATGCCGATGCCAGCTTCACGCTCGCGCGGTCGACGCTCGATGAGGTGATCGCAAAACTGACCAGCTTCCCGGAGGCCGTGACCGCCGGCAAGGTCAAATTCGCCGGCAACCCGATGCGCCTGGCCGAGCTGATGGGCCTGATGGACGAATTCCCGCGCATGTTCGAGATCGTCGAGCCGAAGCGGGCGGTGGTGAGGTAGGGCAGCCGTCACCGCGTTCCCACTGTCATCGTCCGGCTTGACCGGACGATCCAGTACTCCGCGGCGGGAGTTGCGTGAGCAAACTGCTGCCGCGGCGTACTGGATGCCCCGCCAGCGCGGGGCATGACAGCGGCTACTCCGCGCTGCTCACCAGCTTGATCCGCGGCGCCTGTTCCTCGCCAAGGCTCCGATAGGCCGCGAGATAATCCAGCGCCATCCGCCGCGCCGTGAAGCGCGTCTCGAATTGCTTGCGGATGACGGAGCGGTCGAGTTGCGACAGGCGACCGACGACGCCGGCTGCGCTGAGGACGTCCTCGACGACGAAGCCGGTGAGGCCCTCGTCGATGATCTCCGGCACCGAGCCGCGGTTGAAGGCGATGACCGGCGTTCCGCAGGCCATGGCTTCGATCATCACCAGGCCGAACGGCTCCGGCCAGTCGATCGGCAACAAGAGGCCGAGCGCGCCGCTCAAAAAGTCCGACTTCTCGTGATCGCTGATCTCGCCGATGAATTCCACCAGCGGATTGTTCTCGATCATCGGCCGGATCAGCTCGTCGTAGTAATCCTGGTCAGCACGATCGACCTTGGCGGCGATCTTGAGCGGAATGCCGCAATGCGTCGCGATCTTGATGGCGCGGTCGACGCCCTTTTCCGGCGCGATGCGGCCGAGCACGGCGAGGTATTCCTGTTTCGCCGGCTTCGGCGTCAGCAGGTTCTCGGGTAGGCCGTGGTGGATCGTCCTCACCCAATTCGCCTGCGGCACCGGCCGGCGCTGCGCGTTCGAGATCGAGATGACGGGGACCTTCGAGAAGGTGTTGAAGACCGGTTGATGCTCCGGCAGGTCGAGCCGGCCGTGCAGCGTGGTCAGGAACGGCGTCGGCTGCCGGTAGAACAGCGACCACGGATAATAATCGAGATGGAAGTGGAGGAAGTCGAACTCCTCGTCGTCACATTTCTGCCGCACCCGCTCCAGCATCACCATGTGCAGCGCATTGGGATCGCGCACGGAACCGTCGAGGCGGAGCGCCCGCGGCCACAGCGCATCCAGCTTTGCCGAGGTTTGCGAGTCGCCGCTGGCGAACAGCGTCACATCGTGCCCAAGGGCCACCAGCTCTTCCGTCAACCAATGCACCACCCGCTCGGTGCCGCCATACAGCTTGGGTGGAACAGCCTCCGTCAACGGAGCTACCTGCGCGATGCGCATCTCACCATCTCCTCTGTGCGATCATGATTGTAGAAAGCCCCCGCCTGTTCAGCACCGGCACGCCAGACAAGGGAACGTTCCCGCACTTGCGAAGTTCCTCCTTCCGAACGTTACTTATTCGACACGTCGGATGCCCGTCGCGATGCTGCCATCACATCTTCGCAGAACGCCCGCATCCGCATGTCGTGATGAGTGTGCCCGGGAACCGAGGCGAAGTGGTCGATGTTCAGTCGGCTAACAACAAAAGTTTGAATCATCACGACGGGGTCAATAGTCACATGGATCATCTTTCTGGGTATGCGCACCGGCCGTTTGCCTTTGTTTTGCGCTATCTTCGGCGTCGGCTCGCATCGCATCTCGTGATCCTGACGGCTGTGGTGGCGGCCGTTGCCTGCTCCGTAGGCACGCAGTACGGCGTCAAATCCCTCGTCGACAGTCTGTCGGCGGGCGCTTCTCATGGTGGGAGCGTATGGCTGGCATTCATTTTCCTCATGACGCTGATCGCCGCCGACAATTTCCTTTGGCGGATCGCGAGCTGGACCGCCAGCTTCACCTTCGTTCGTGTCACGGGTGATTTACGCCGTGACATATTTCGTCATCTGACCGGCCATGCGCCGAGCTACTTCTCCGACCGCATGCCCGGCATGCTGACCAGCCGCATCACGGCGACGTCGAATGCGGTGTTCACGGTCGAAAACATGTTCGTCTGGAATGTGTTGCCGCCGTGCATCGCAACGGTTGCGGCCATCGCGCTGATTGGAACCGTCAGCCCTTACATGGCACTCGGCCTGATGGTGATTGCCGGCGGCATGGTGCTTGCGATGTTCCGCCTTGCGGCCGCAGGGAAACCGCTGCATGACGACTTCGCCGACAAGGCCGCCGTCGTGGACGGCGAGATGATCGACGTCATCAGCAACATGCCGCTGGTGCGCGCGTTCTGCGGCATCGGGCACGAGCATGAGCGGTTCGACGCGACTGTGAACCGGGAGCTCACCGCGCGCGGCCGCAGCCTGCGCTATCTGGAGAAGCTGCGGCTTATCCATGCCGGCGTCACTGTCGTGCTCACGATTGCCCTGATGGCCTGGGCGATCATGCTCTGGCAGGATGGCCGGGCAACCACCGGCGACGTCGTGCTGGTCTGCACCCTCGGTCTCTCCATTCTGAACGCGACGCGCGATCTCGCGGTGGCGTTGGTCGACGTCACCCAGCACGTTGCGCGGCTGACCGAGGCGATCGCCACGCTGCTGGTGCCGCATGAATTGCGCGACCATCCCGAGGCCGAGCCGCTGGTGAAGAGCGGCGCCGCGATCGCGTTCAACAATGTCACCTTCGGCTATCCCGGCGGCGAAAAGATCTTCGAGCGCTTCAGCCTGCGCCTGCAACCCGGCCAGCGCGTCGGCCTGGTCGGCCAGTCGGGCGGCGGCAAGTCGACGCTGTTCACGCTGCTCCAGCGCTTCTACGATACCGACGAGGGCAGCATCACCATCGACGGCCAGGACATTTCCAAGGTGACGCAGCAGAGCCTGCGCGAGGCGATCTCCGTCGTGCCGCAGGACATCTCGCTGTTCCACCGCTCGATTCGCGAGAACATCCGCTATGGCCGCCCGAACGCGACCGACGACGAGGTGCTGCGTGCCGCGATTGCGGCGCGCTGCGATTTCGTCGAAAGCCTGCCTGGCGGTCTCGACACCATGGTCGGCGACCGCGGTGTCAAGATGTCCGGCGGTCAGCGCCAGCGCATCGCGATCGCGCGCGCCTTCCTGAAGGACGCGCCGATCCTGCTGCTGGACGAGGCGACCGCCGCGCTCGACAGCGAATCCGAGGAGGCGATCCGTGAGGCGTTGTCGCGGCTGATGCGCGGCCGCACCGTCATCGCGATCGCCCACCGCCTCGCGACCCTGCGCAATTTCGATCGCGTGGTCGTGTTGAGGGGTGGTAAGATCATCGAGGACGGGTCGCCCGAGCGTCTGATGCAGGGCCACGGTCCCTATCGTGAGCTGGTCACGCAGGAAATGAGCCGGCTCGCCCAAGCCGCCGCGTAAACCAACAGTCGCGTTCGAGTCGGTTGCGTGTCGAAACAAGCGCAGGGGAGCTGCTGATGTCGGCTGAAGCCGTTACCCAATTCGTCTCCGTGACGCGGACCGTGGACCAGGTCGCGGAGCAGCCTTTCTATATTCCGATGACGGGACCGTCGGCGCGGCCGCGGCGTTCGCTCAAGCACGACGACACCTTTATCGTGCTCGACAGCCATGGCGACATCGGCGCTTCGGCTGGCGGGCCCGATGGCCTGTTCCACCACGACACGCGCTACCTTGCGAGGCTCGAGCTCGTGCTCGACGATCTCCAGCCGCTGCTGCTGGGCTCGAACCTGCGCGACGACAATTCAGCCCTGACCGTCGATCTCACCAATCCGGACATCTACCGGCAGGGCAGCCTCGTGCTGCAAAAGGACCTGCTGCACATCGTGCGCACGATCTTCCTGTGGCGCGGCACCGCCTATCAGCGCATCGGCGTGCAGAACCACGGCGACCGCCCGGCCGGCTTCGCGCTGACGCTGCTGTTCGATAACGACTTCGCCGATCTGTTCGAAGTCCGCGGCGAGCGGCGCCCGCGCCGCGGCATCGGCTCGAGCCGGCTGTTGGGACCGACCGACGTGCTGTTCGACTACCGCGGTCTTGATGACGCCGAGCGCACCACGGGCCTGCATTTCGATCCGCGCCCGACCAAGTTGTCGGTGAACGCCGCGACCTGGCAGCTCGAACTCGACCCGCATGAGTCGAAATCCCTGTTCGTGGCCGTATCCTGCAACCGGCCGGTCGCGGAGAAGCCGGCGCGCTTTTTCAGAAGCCTGCTCGCCCACCGCCGCGAGATGCGCCGATCGACGATGGGCGCTGCCAGCATCGAGACCTCCAACAACATCTTCAACGAGGTGCTGTGCCAGGCCATGGCCGACCTCAACATGCTGATGACGGAGACGCCGCAAGGCCGCTATCCCTATGCGGGGATTCCCTGGTACTCGACGACGTTCGGCCGTGACGGGCTGATCACCGCGTTGCAGATGCTGTGGGTCGATCCGCGGATCGCCAAGGGCGTGCTGCGGCGGCTCGCCCATTTCCAGGCCAAGGCGGTCGATCCGCTCGCCGATGCCGCGCCGGGCAAGATCCTGCATGAGATGCGCGGCGGCGAGATGGCGGCGCTGCGGGAGGTACCGTTCGCGCAATATTACGGTAGCGTCGATTCCACGGCCTTGTTCGTCCTGCTGGCAGGAAGCTATTTCGAACGCACCGGCGACGAGAAGACATTGACCGAGCTGTGGCCGGCCATCGAAGCGGGGTTGGCCTGGATCGACGGCCCCGGTGACCCCGACAAGGACGGCTTCGTCGAATATCAGCGCGCCACGGAAAAGGGCCTCGCCAACCAGGGCTGGAAGGATTCCTACGACGCGATCTTCCATGCCGATGGCCAGCTTGCGGAAGGCAATCTCGCGCTGGCCGAAGTGCAAGGTTACGTCTTTGCCGCCAAGCGGCTCGCCGCGCGCTGCGCGCTCCGGCTCGGCAAGCCTGATCTCGCCAGGAAGCTCGAGGCCGAAGCCAAGGCGCTGGCCGAGCGTTTCGAGACCGCGTTCTGGTGCGAGGAGCTCGGCACCTATGCGCTTGCGCTCGACGGCAAGAAGCGGCCCTGCAAGGTGCGGACCTCGAACGCCGGCCAGATCCTGTTCAGCGGCATGATCCGCGAGGACCGCGCGCGCCTCGTCGCCGCCGATTTGATGCGGCCGCATTTCTTCTCGGGCTGGGGCATCCGCACCGTCGCTGTCGGCGAGGTGCGATACAACCCGATGTCCTATCATGACGGGTCGATCTGGCCGCACGACAATGCGCTGATCGCGCTCGGGCTCGCGCGCTACGGGCTCAAGCATTCGGTCGCGCATGTCTTCAAGGGACTGTTCGACGCCGCGACCTACATGGACCTGCGCCGCTTGCCCGAATTGTTCTGCGGCTTCCGGCGCGAAAAGCGGCGCGGCCCTACGCTCTATCCGGTCGCCTGCGCGCCGCAGGCCTGGGCCAGCGCAACGGCGTTCACGCTATTGGAGGCGGCGCTGGGCATCGAGTTCGACGTTGCGCGCGGCGAGATCCGGCTGCGCAATCCGCATCTGCCGGCGTTTCTGCACGAGGTGATCTTGCGCGATCTGCGCCTGGGCGAATCCAGCGTGGACCTGCGCGTCAGCCGCCATGGCGACGACGTGGCGCTGGAAGTGTTGCGCACGCGTGGCCAGATCCAGGTCTCGATCGTGCTGGCGCGCTAGCGGCGCGCCGTGAGGAGGGTGCATGCGTACCGCCGGATGGTTGGCCCTGGGCGTCGTGATCGTCGGCGGGATGACGCTCGCCGTGTCACGTGCCGCGGAGGAGTCGCCCGCGCCCTCGACCGAAGCGAATGCACCGCCGACGGCGCAGCCGCCGGCGTCATCGGTCCCCGTCACGCCAAAGAATGCAGCGCCACCGCCGTCGGTCACGATCATCGGCGCGAGCGATGCGCACGGTGTGCTTGGCCGTGACGTGCTCAGCGCGGCGAACGAGGACATGGGCCGCATCGTCGACGTCATCGTCGATCGGAGCGGGCACGTGCGCGCCGCCGTGATCGATTTCGGCGGCTTCCTCGGCGTCGGCAGCCGCAAGATCGTGGTGGACTGGAACGCGATGCGGTTCGGCAAGATCGTCAACAAGAAGGACAGCATCACGCTGGAATTGACCAAGGCACAGGTCGCAGCCGCGCCGGAATACAAGGAGGACACGCCGATGGTGGTACTCGGCGCGTCCGGCAGCCTGCAGCCGCTGCAAGCTGTTCAGTAAGGCGCGGGGAGGGATGGCCGCCGGTGCTGTTGTCAAGGAAGCCGAATCATGCGGATCGCAAGGACCGCGTTGAGCAGGACAACGTTTCCACGCCGTCGCCTGCCGGCATTCCGGCGCCGTCGCGCCAGAGCCTGCGCGGCCTCGACTGGTTCATCTTCTTCCTCGCCGACGTGCAGACCGGATTCGGGCCGTTCATCGCGGTCTATTTGACGACCCAGAAATGGACCCAGGTCGAGATCGGCCTCGTGTTGTCGATCGGCGGCATCGTTGCCTTGATCGGCCAGATGCCGGGCGGCGCCATCATCGATGCCGCGAAATCCGAGCGACTGGTCGCAGGCCTCGCCATCGCCACCATCGGCTGCTGCGCGCTCGCCTATGCGGCGATGCCGATCTTCCCCGTGGTGGTGGCTGCGGCCACCTTGCACGCCGCCGCGAGCTGCGTGCTCGGACCGGCGATCGCGGCAATCAGTCTCGGTCTGGTCGGCCCGCTCGCGATCGGCGAGCGTCTCGGCCGCAACGCGCGCTTTGCCTCGCTTGGCAACGGTGTTGCGGCCGCGGTGATGGGAACGGCCGGCTATCTGCTGTCGAGCCGCTCGGTGTTCCTGGTCACCTTCCTGCTCGCAATCCCCACCTTGATCGCCCTCTCTCGCATCCGCGAGCACGAGGTCGACATCGCACGCTGTCACGGCGAGATGCCGCGCGAGGCGGAGGATCGCGGCGACACCAATATCTGGCACTTGATCCGGCAGCGGCCGCTCATTGTCTTCGCGCTCAGCGTGCTCTTGTTGCAGCTCGCGAACGCCTCGATGATGCCGCTGATGGCAAGCGCGGTGACGGCGCGATCGAGCGAGTGGGCGACGGTGCTCGTCGCGTTTTGCATCGTCGTGCCGCAGGCGATCGTGGCGCTGCTGTCGCCGAGCGTAGGGCGCAAGGCGCAAGCATGGGGCCGCAGGCCGCTGCTGCTGATCGGATTCGCGGCGCTGACGATTCGCGGTCTGCTGTTCGCGACCGTGCGCGATCCGTATCTGCTGGTGCTGGTGCAGGTGTTCGACGGCCTCACCGCGGCGGTGTTCGCGGTGATGATCCCGTTGATCGTGGCCGACGTCGCCTTCGGCAGCGGCCATTTCAACCTCGCGCAGGGCATCGTCGGCACGGCGATGGGCATCGGCGCGTCGATGAGCACCGCGCTTGGCGGCTATGTCAGCGATAAATTCGGCAATGCCATGGCGTTCACCGGATTGTCCGGCGTCGCGGCGACGGGACTTCTGCTTATTCTGCTTGTGATGCCGGAGACGCGGCGCAAGGGCATGATCGCAGCAAAAGAAATGGCCGGCTGAACCAATTCAGCCGGCCATGAGCGGGTGGGAGAGGGGAGATCAGGCGTCGAGATTGTGCAGGCGTGCGCGGTTGCGCAACACGATCTGGCGGGCGCCGGAGAAGCCGAGAATGCCTTGGGCGTGAAGCTGTGACAGCGCGCGCGAGACGGTCTCGAGCGTGAGACCGAGATAGTCGCCGATGTCGCGGCGGCACATCGGCAGCGCCATCATGCCGGCAACCGCGAGGCGGCGGTCCATTTCGAGCAGGAAGGTTGCGACGCGCTCCATCGCGGTCTTGCGGCCCAGCAGCAGCATGTGGTCTTCGGCGTGGCGAAGCTCACCGGCGGTCATGGCCCAGAGCTTGCGGGCGACCTGGACGTCGGTGGCTGCGGCCTTCTCGAGGCTCGCGCGCTTCACGAGGCGCACCGTGGTGTCGATGATAGCTTCAGCAGCAAGGCGGTGGGTGGTGCCGGATTCGAGGCCGAATACGTCGCCGGGAAGGTGGAAGGAGCCGATCTGGCGGCGGCCATCGGAGAGAAGCTTGTAGCTGCGCACGGCGCCGGTGACGACCTGATAGACATACTCGGCCGGCTCGTCCTCGCCATAGATCTCCTCTTCCTTGCGGTAGGAGAACTCGGTGGCAACGAGACCGACATGGCCGGCAATCGCACCGAACTGGTCGGAGACGGGATGGCCCGGGGCGATCTTGCTGCCGTTGATCTGGGTCTTGATCGCCTGGGTGTTGATCGTCTGGGTCAGCATCTGCGCCATCTCCGTTGTGATGACGCTTTGGTACGCGGTATCGGATGCCTCGAAAATTTCGCGAGATATCTTAAGGGGGGTGCCTTACGTAGAATCCCGTAGGTCAGCTATGGACCCGGTTCTGGATGGCGTGGCGAATGCGTTTGACCAGGTTTTCGTCCAGAAGCGGCTTCAGAATTACCTCGTTCACGCCTGCGGCCGCCGCCCGGGCCGAGATATTCGGGTCGGGATAGCCGGTGATCAGGATCACCGGGGTACCGCCCTCGGAGAGGCGCAGCCGCCCGGCCAGCTCGATGCCGTTGATGTCGGGCATTTTGTAGTCGATCACGTAACAGTCTGCACCGGACGGGCTCGCCGCATTGAGCAGCGCCGTGGCATTTCGAAAGGTCCGCACGGCAAAGCCGTCGGTTTCCAACAGGAAGCGGAGGGAGCCCAGCACGGCGGCGTCGTCGTCCACCACATAGACGGTTGGTTTCGCGGGTGACGACATCGGGAGCCGCTCAGGATGGGAGCTGATCGCAATCATTCCGATCTGGTAGCACAGGGCGAGCGACCGGTTTTGACTTGCCTCAATCCTGGTGACTTCAATCGTTGAGCATTCCGGCGCGCATCGCCAGCCGGACCAACTCCGACAGGCTGTTGGCCTGCATCTTGGTCATCACGTTGGCCCGGTAGACCTCGATGGTACGCGGGCTGATGTCGTACTCGCGGGCGATCAGCTTGTTGGAGAGGCCCGCGATCAGCCCCTCCATGACCTGGCGCTCCCTGGGGCTCAGGGAAGCGACGCGAGCGGCGAGGTCCTGGGCCACGGCCTCGTTCCTGGCCGCCGGCTCGCCCTCGCGGATCGCGGATTCGATCATGGCGACGAGGCGGTCATCTTCGAACGGCTTTTCCAGGAAATCCATGGCACCGAGTTTCATCGCCTCGACCGCGAGCGGCACGTCGCCATGGCCGGTCATGATCAGGATTGGAAACCGGCTGCGCTGCGCCTTCAGGCGCTTGAGAAGCTCGATCCCGTCGATACCGGGCATCCGCACGTCGGAGACGACGCAGCCGAAGGCGAGGCCGGGCAGGGCGTCGAGAAAACTCTGCGCGTTGTCGAACAGTGTGACGCCGAAGCCAGCTGAATCCAGCAGGAAATTCAGCGAATCCCGCATCGCCTCGTCGTCGTCAATGACGTAGATGATTCCCTTGGTCGTCATGGATCAGTTCTCGTCGGCTGCCGGCAACGTGAAGCGGAATGTCGCTCCACCCGATGCGTTGCTCTCGGCCCACATCCGGCCGCCGTGAGCCTCGATGATCGAGCGGCTGATGGACAGTCCTACGCCCATGCCGGTGTCCTTGGTGGTGAAGAAAGTCTGAAACAGGTTTGGCATGACGTCGTCCTGGAAGCCGGAGCCGGTGTCGGAGACCTCGATCTCGATCATGTCGTCGGCGGCGCGGGTGTTGGTGACGACGAGCTCGCGCCGTGGCGACTGCGCCATCGCTTCCAGCGCGTTGCGGAACAGGTTGACCAGCACCTGCTGGATTTGCACCCGGTCGGCGAGCACGAGATCGGCATTTGGATTGAGGCCGAAACGGAGCTGCACATCCTGCTCGCGCGCGCCTGCCAGCCCGAGGGCGCCGGCCTCTTCGATCAGTCTGGACAGACTCTCGACCCGTTTCTCCGACTCGCCGCGGGAGACGAAGTCGCGCAAGCGCCGGATGATCTGGCCGGCGCGCAGCGCCTGTTCGGCGGCGCGGTCCAGCGCGCTCTCGATCTTCGGCGCATTCGGATCCTGGCTTCCGGCGAGCAACCGCCGCGACCCCTTCATGTAGTTGCTGATCGCTGCCAGCGGCTGGTTCAGCTCGTGGGCGAGCGCGGACGCCATTTCGCCCATCGCGCTCAATCGCGAGACATGGACGAGCTCGGATTGCAATTCCTGGAGCCGCGTCTGGGTTTTCTGATGCTCGGTCAGATCGCGGACGAAGCCGGTAAAATAGGGCTCGCCGCCCGACTGCATCTCGCCGATCGACAGGTGCATCGGAAAGGTCGTGCCGTCGCGGCGCTTGCCGGTCACGATGCGACCGATGCCGATGATGTGTGGGTCGCTGGTGGTCCGGTAGCGCGCGATGTAGCCGTCGTGACGTGAGCTGTCGGGCTCCGGCATCAGGATGCGGACGTTCTGCCCGATCGCCTCCGACTCGACCCAGCCGAACAGGCGCTCCGCCGCCGTGCTGAAGAGCTGGATGATGCCATGGCCGTCGATGACGATCATGGCATCGGGAATCGTCTGGAGGATCGAGCGGAGGTGACTCTCGCGGGTGCGCAGGGTTTCCTCGACCTGCTTCTCCTCATCGACGTCAAGAAAGATGCCGCTGAGATGTCGAGCGGCGCCGGCGTCGTCTCGAATCAGCCCCGCGCGGGCGCGAATCCACTGCGCTCTGCCCGACGCCCCCGCGACCCTGAACGACACGTCGAAGCTGCCGCCCCGTTCGGAGACGCGCCGGATCGCGATCTCGATCCGCTCGCGGTCGTTCGGCTCCAGCCGGGACAGGAACAGCGCGTAACTCACCGATTGGCCAGATTCGATTCCGAATAGGCTTCTGGCCGTCTCCGACCACTCCAATTCCAGTGTCGTGAGATCGAGATCCCAGGTCCCGACGCCAAATCCTTCGATTCGAACGCGGAAATGTTCGCCCCGGCCGTCATCTTGCGGATGAATCACACGGGTCGGCGCCAAACGATCACTCCCATTCTGATGCGGGGAACCGCACAGCGTTACCGTCGGCAATGTACCCAAGGAGGGGCCAGAGGCAAGTTCCGATGTCTTATACCATTGGCAGATTTCAGGCCGGCGCGGTGATCCAAGGTTTTGATCTATCTCATCCTGCCAGGCAGCGGCCGGCTTACGATCGGATCAAAGCCCATTGCTTCGGAGAATCTCGATGACATACGCGACCGTGATGGTCAGCCTGGCGCTCGATCAGCCCAACGAGGCGCGGCTTCAGGTCGCGGGCGAGCTTGCCGAACGATTTGAGGCGTCGATCATCGGCGTTGCTTCGGCGCAATTCGCCCCGCCGCTCTATTTCAGCGATGGCACTGCAGCGCAGGCACTGATCGATGAGGGGGAAGCCTCGGTCAAGCGACGCCTGGGCGAGCTCGAGGCGCAATTCCGCGCCGCGATCCGGAATCGCGGCGGACATGTGGAATGGCGCAGCGCCATGGATTTCCCGGCGCGCTTTACGTTCACTCAGGCGCGTTGCGCCGACATGGTCGTCACCGGCGGCCAGAGCCCGGCCTTCTCCGACGCCTTCGCGCTCGCGAGCCCCAAGGATCTGGTGATGCAGGCCGGCCGGCCGATCCTGGTCGTGCCTGACGGGGTCAACTGGCTCGATCTGCGCAGCGTCCTGGTCGCGTGGAAGGATACGCCGGAAGCGCGGCGGGCGCTCGCCGATGCGCTGCCGATACTACGCAAGGCCAGGGATGTCACCGTCCTCGCAATTCCCGAAGGCGACGACGACCGCCCTGCCGCGGTCGCTGGCGTGACCGACGTGACGGCGTGGCTTGCCCGCCACGGCGTGACCGCGATCGCGCGCGTTTCCGAAGCGGCCCGGAACGAAACCGTCGCCGGGCAACTGGAGAAAATTGCCGGCGATGTCGGCGCCAGTCTGATTGTCGCCGGTGCCTACGGTCATTCGCGCTTCCGCGAACTGATCCTCGGCGGCGTCACCCAATATCTGGTCACTCAATCTGCCCGCTGCGTGCTGCTGTCGCACTGACGCGGGAGCGATGCAAGACGAATCAAAGAGGACGCGCCGTGTACAGATTCCTTGAACAGACCGTCGACGGCTACATGACGCACGACGTCAGGACTGTGAGGCGCGACCTCGACCTGCTCGCGCTCAGCGAGATGTTCGAACGCGATGATTTCAAT
Source organism: Bradyrhizobium sp. WSM1253 (assembly GCF_000244935.1). Taxonomy (NCBI): domain Bacteria; kingdom Pseudomonadati; phylum Pseudomonadota; class Alphaproteobacteria; order Hyphomicrobiales; family Nitrobacteraceae; genus Bradyrhizobium; species Bradyrhizobium sp. WSM1253. Next base: position 1,996,183 of record NZ_JH600073.1, on the reverse strand, counting down.
TCCTACCCCGTCGAGGACGACGGGCAGGTCGTCGGCATCGTCACCAAGTTCGACATCCTGAAGTGCTTCGCCTTCACGCCGAGCCAGATGCTGCCGCGCTACCACGACCTGATGAGCCGCAAAATCGGCGACGTCATGACGCCCGACTTCATCTATGTCAGCCCCGACACGCGGCTGACGCGCGTGCTCCAGATCATGGTCGAGCACCGCATCAGGAGCATCATCGTGCTCGACGGCGCGCAGAAGCTGGTCGGTATCGTCGCGCGCGAGGACGTCATCACGGCGCTCAAGGCGACGGCGCGGGAGTGAGAATTGTCGGCTCCATAATTACGGGAGAGTCTTTTTCTTCCCTTCTCCCCTTGTGGGAGAAGGTGGCATAGGCGGCTTTCGGCGCCGTTCTTAAGAACGCCGAAGCGAAGCTTCGGCTATGGCGCCGGATGAGGGGTTTTCTCCACCGAAAGAGTCTTCGTGCGGGGACCAACCCCTCACCCAAGTGAGTGCGCGGCATGGTCCTCGCTGCCCTCTCCCACAAGGGGATAGGGCACTTTAACAACCGCCTCACATTAACAGAAATCCACATAGCTTGATTTCAATCAATTCCCCGCGAGGGCGAATGTGGTTTCTGGCCCTGTGTTCTTTCAGAGAGAATCCGCATGAGCCAGCCCTCCATCTCCAAGTCCATGACGTCAGGTGAAAGCGGCCTGGCTGTCGTGTTCGCGGTCACCGCCTTCCTCTGCGTGATTGCCTCGGCCAAGGCGCTCGATGCGCCCTTCGCCTTCCATGCCGCGCTGAGCGCGGCGGCCAGCCTCGCGGCGGTCTTCTGCATCATCAACCGTTATCTCGATCGACCGGCGGCGTTGCCGCCTGCAGAGATCAGCGGCCGGCCCAATTACAACATGGGCCCCATCAAGTTCTCCTCCGTCATGGCGATGTTCTGGGGCATTGCCGGCTTTCTCGTCGGCCTCATCATCGCCTCGCAACTGGCGTGGCCGGCGCTGAACTTCGATCTGCCCTGGACCAGCTTCGGCCGCCTGCGTCCGCTGCACACGTCCGCAGTGATCTTTGCCTTCGGCGGCAACGTCCTGATCGCGACCTCCTTCTACGTCGTCCAGAAGAGCTGCCGCGTTCGGCTTGCAGGCGATCTCGCGCCATGGTTCGTCGTCGTCGGCTACAATTTCTTCATCCTGATCGCCGGCACCGGCTATCTGCTCGGCGTCACCCAGTCGAAGGAATATGCCGAGCCGGAATGGTACGCCGATCTGTGGCTGACCATCGTCTGGGTCACCTATCTGCTGGTCTTCCTTGCCACGATCATCAAGCGCAAGGAACCGCACATCTTCGTCGCGAACTGGTTCTATCTCGCTTTCATCGTGACGATTGCGGTCTTGCATCTCGGTAACAACCCGGCTCTGCCAGTTTCGGTGTTCGGCTCGAAATCCTACATCGCCTGGGGCGGCATCCAGGACGCCATGTTCCAGTGGTGGTACGGCCACAACGCGGTCGGCTTCTTCCTGACCGCCGGCTTCCTCGCCATCATGTACTACTTCATCCCCAAGCGCGCCGAGCGGCCGATCTATTCGTACCGCCTCTCGATCATCCACTTCTGGGCGCTGATCTTCCTCTACATCTGGGCCGGCCCGCACCATCTGCACTACACGGCGCTGCCGGACTGGACCCAGACGCTCGGCATGACATTCTCGATCATGCTGTGGATGCCGTCCTGGGGCGGCATGATCAACGGCCTGATGACGCTGTCGGGCGCCTGGGACAAGCTGCGCACCGATCCCGTGCTGCGCATGCTCGTGGTCTCCGTCGCCTTCTACGGCATGTCGACCTTCGAAGGACCGATGATGTCGATCAAGGTGGTCAACTCGCTCAGCCACTACACCGACTGGACCATCGGCCACGTGCATTCCGGCGCGCTCGGCTGGGTCGGTTTCGTCTCCTTCGGCGCGCTCTACTGCCTGGTGCCCTGGATCTGGAATCGCAAGGGCCTCTACAGCCTTAAGCTCGTCAACTGGCACTTCTGGATCGCGACGCTTGGCATCGTCCTCTACATCTCGGCGATGTGGGTGTCCGGCATCCTCCAGGGCCTGATGTGGCGCGCCTACACCTCGCTCGGCTTCCTCGAATATTCCTTCATCGAGACCGTCGAAGCGATGCATCCCTTCTACATCATCCGCGCTGCCGGCGGCGGGCTGTTCCTGATCGGCGCGTTGATCATGGCCTACAATCTCTGGATGACCGTTCGCGTCGGCGAACAGGAAGTCCAGATGCCCGTCGCTCTTCAGCCGGCGGAATGAGGAGTTTTCCATGTCGTTCTGGACACGCCACCAAATCTTCGAAAAGAACTCGATCATCCTGATCGTCGGCATCCTGCTGGTGATCGCGATCGGCGGTCTCGTCGAGATCACCCCGCTGTTCTACCTCAAGAGCACGATCGAGGCGGTCGACGGGATCAGGCCGTATACGCCGCTGGAGCTCGCCGGGCGCAACGTCTACATCCGCGAAGGCTGCTATCTCTGCCATTCGCAGATGATCCGGCCCTTGCGCGACGAGGTCGAGCGCTACGGCCATTTCTCGCTGGCCGCCGAGAGCATGTACGACCATCCGTTCCAGTGGGGCTCGAAGCGCACCGGTCCCGATCTTGCCCGCGTCGGCGCCAAATATTCCGACGACTGGCACGTCACCCATCTGACCAATCCGCGCGCAATCGTGCCGCAATCGGTGATGCCCGGCTACCCGTTCCTGAGCCAGACCGAGGTCGATCCGGACACGATCGCCGACCACATGCGCACGCTGCGGACCGTCGGCACGCCCTACACCGACGACCAGATCGCCAATGCGGGCGCCGACATGAAAGCCCAGGCCGATCCTGACAATGCCGGCTCCGACGCTTTCACCAAGCGCTACGCCAAGGCCGTGGTGCGCAACTTCGACGGCAAGGCCGGCACGCCGACCGAGATGGACGCGCTGATCGCCTATCTCCAGATGCTCGGCACGCTGGTCGACTTCAAGATCTACAACGAGAAAGCCAATCTTCGCTGAGAAGGCACAACGATGAAAGCCATCCTGACCCTCGACAATCTCGCGTCCGGTCTCGTGACCACGATCTGGACGCCGGTGTTCGTCGCGATCTTTGTCGCGATCATCGCCTACGCATTCTGGCCCCGTAACAAGGCAGCTTTCGACGAAGCGGCACACCTGCCGTTGCGGGAGGAGTAAGAGATCATGACCGATCATCATAGCGACATCGATCCCGTCTCCGGCAGGTCCACGACCGGACATGAGTGGGACGGCATCAAGGAGCTCAACACGCCGCTGCCGCGCTGGTGGGTAATCACCTTCTACCTCACCATCGTCTGGGCGGTCGGCTACTGGATCGTGTATCCGGCCTGGCCGCTGATCTCGGGCAATACCACGGGCCTGTTCGGCTACTCGACACGCGCCGACGTCGCGGTCGAGCTCGCCAACCTCGAGAAGATCCGCGGAGCCAAGATGGTTGCCTTGGGCGCGGCCTCGCTCGTCGAGATCGAGAAGGACCCGGCGCTGCTCGCGCTCGCCCGCGCCAAGGGCAAGACCGTGTTCGGCGACAATTGCGCGCCGTGTCACGGCTCAGGCGGCGCCGGTGCCAAGGGCTATCCGAACCTGAACGACGACGACTGGCTGTGGGGCGGATCGCTCGACCAGATCATGCAGACCATCCAGTTCGGCGCACGTTCCGGCCACGCCAAGACGCATGAAGGCCAGATGCTCGCATTCGGCAAGGACGGCGTGCTGAAGCCGGAGGAGATCGTCACGGCCGCCAACTATGTCCGGGCACTGTCGGGCCTTCCGACCCGCAAGGGCTATGACGCGGCCAAGGGCGAGAAGATCTTCGCGGAGAATTGCGTCGCCTGCCATGGCGACGGCGGCAAGGGCAACCCGGAGATGGGCGCCCCCAATTTGACCGACAAGATCTGGCTCTATGGTTCGGACGAGGCGACGCTGATCGAGACCATCAGCCAGGGCCGCGCGGGCGTGATGCCGGCCTGGGAAGGGCGGCTCGATCCCGCCACCATCAAGGCGATGGCAGTTTACGTCCACTCGCTGGGCGGCGGAAAATAGCCAATTGGGAACAAGCGGGGGCGAACAAAAAACGCTCCCGCTTGCGCTGGATCAACTGACGCGGCGGCGTCGGGTCTAGGTTTTATCGCACCTCCCGAAAAGCTGCAGGCGATGAACAGGACCGTGAACCCAAAAGAGCTCCCATTAGACGATGACAACGGGCCGCTCTATGTGGCCCAGAAGAAAGTCTATCCCCAGAGCATCTCCGGCACCTTCCGCCGGATCAAATGGGGCCTGATGGCGTTCTGCCTCGGCGTCTACTACTTCCTGCCGTTCGTGCGCTGGAACCGCGGCCTCGGTGCTCCGAGCCAAGCGGTGCTGATCGATCTTCCCAACAGCCGCTTCTATTTCTTCTTCATCGAGCTGTGGCCGCAGGAGGTCTACTACTTCACTGGCCTGCTGATCGTCGCCGCGGTGGCGCTATTCCTGATGAACTCGGTCGGCGGCCGCATCTGGTGCGGCTATCTCTGTCCGCAGACCGTGTGGACGGACCTGTTCTATGCGGTCGAGCGTCTGATCGAGGGCGACCGGCGCGAGCGGATGAAGAAGGACAAATCGTCCGACCCGATGAAGCTGGAGCGCATCTCCGAGATCGTGCTCAAGCATTCGATCTGGCTCTTGATCGGGTGGTGGACCGGCGGCGCATGGGTGCTCTATTTCAACGACGCACCGACGCTGGTCAGGGAACTCGTCACCTTCCAGGCGCCGATGATCGCCTATATCTGGATCGGCATTCTCACCGCGACGACCTACGTGCTCGCCGGCTTCATGCGCGAGCAGGTCTGCACCTATATGTGCCCGTGGCCGCGGATCCAGGCCGCGCTCACCGATGAATGGGCGCTCAACGTGACCTATCGTTACGATCGCGGCGAGAAGCGTACGTCGGTCAAGAAGGCGGCCGAGCTGCGCGCGCTCGGCGAGCAAGTCGGCGACTGCGTCGACTGTTATCAATGCGTCGCCGTGTGTCCGACCGGCATCGACATCCGCAATGGACCGCAGCTCGAATGCATCCAGTGCGGGCTCTGCATCGACGCCTGCGACAACGTGATGACCAAGATCGGCCGGCCGAAGCGGCTGATCGGCTACGACAACGACGTCAACATCCAGCGCCGCCAGGAAGGCAAGGCGCCGGTCTACCGCATTGTCCGGGCTCGCACCGTCGCCTACAGCGCGATCATCGCGGCGGTCGGTGGCATCATGATCTATACGCTGGCGACCCGCAGCCTGCTCGACGTCAACGTGCTGCACGACCGCAACCCGGTCGCGGTCAGGCTCAGCGACGGCTCGGTCCGCAACGCCTACACGGTGCGGTTGCTCAACAAGAGCGGCTACGACCGCGTCATTGCGATCGACGCGAGCGGTCCGGTTAATGCGACGATCCATGTCATCGGGATCGATTCCGTGACGCAGGACCGGCCGATGATCGTGGTTCCGCGCGACTCCACCAGCGAGCTGCGGGTGCTCGTGACCGCGCCGGTCGAGGGCAATCCGGAAAAGTCGATCCCGGTTCGCTTTCACGTCACCGATATCGGTCTCGGCGAAGTCGCCAGCGCCACCGACAATTTCGTCGCGCCCTAGGATCAGGAGTTTGCCATGGCAACCAAGCCGCTGACCGGAACCAAGGTGTTTCTGATGCTGGTCGCCTTCTTCGGCGTCGTGATCGGCGTCAACGTGACGATGATGAAGCTCGCGATCGCGACGCTGCCAGGCACGGACGTCCACAGCCCCTATGCCGCGGGCCTCGCCTATGATCGCGAAATCTCGGCGGCGCAGGACCAGGCCGCGCGCAAATGGAAGGTCAACGCCCATGTCGAGCGCCGCGCCGATGGTGGCGCCGTGCTTCAGGTCGAGGCGCGCGACGCGAGCGGCCAGCCGATCGCCGGACTGAAATTCGGAGGCCGCCTGGAGCGGCCGACCGACAAGCGCGCCGATCTCGCAATCGAGCTCTCGGAGGCCGGCATCGGGCTCTATCGCGGCAATGCCGCATCGGTCGCACCGGGCCAGTGGGACCTGGTGATCGAGGGCGAGACGCGGGGAGCGCGCGTGTTCATGTCGCGCAACCGCGTGATCCTGAACTGAAGGATTTTGCCATGCACGTCTCGCGCGACTTTTCGCATTACGTCCGGACTGCGGGCGAGGGCGTCCAGCACATCGATCTCGCGGTCGAGGGCGTTCACTGCGCCGGCTGCATGGCCAAGATCGAGCGCGGGCTGTCCGCGATTCCCGACGTCACGCTGGCGCGCGTGAACCTCACCGACCGGCGCGTTGCGCTGGAATGGAAGGCGGGCACGCTCGATCCGGCACGCTTCATCGATCGCCTCGAAGAGCTCGGCTACAAGGCCTATCCTTACGAGACCGAGAGCGCGGAGGCGACCGAGGTCGCCGAATCGCGCTTCCTGCTGCGTTGCCTCGGCGTCGCCGCGTTCGCCACCATGAACGTGATGATGCTGTCGATTCCGGTGTGGTCCGGCAACGTCTCGGACATGCTGCCGGAGCAGCGCGATTTCTTCCACTGGCTGTCGGCGCTGATCGCACTGCCGGCGGCGGCCTATGCCGGCCAGCCGTTCTTCCGCTCGGCCTGGCGCGCGCTGTCGGCCAAGACCACCAACATGGACGTGCCGATCTCGATCGGCGTGACACTGGCGCTCGGCATGTCCGTGGTTGAGACCATCAACCACGCCGAGCACGCCTATTTCGACGCGGCGATCATGCTGCTCACTTTCCTCCTGGTCGGCCGCTTTCTCGACCAGAATATGCGGCGGCGGACCCGCGCGGTCGCAGGCAATCTCGCCGCGCTCAAGGCGGAGACCGCGGCCAAGTTCGTCGGGCCTGGCGAGATATCTCAAGTGCCGGTGGCCGCGATCTATCCCGGCGACATCGTGCTGCTGCGGCCCGGCGAGCGCTGCGCGGTCGACGGCACCGTGATCGAGGGCCGTTCCGAAATCGACCAGAGCCTGATCACCGGCGAGACGCTCTACGTCACGGCAGGCCAGGGCACGCCGGTCTATGCGGGATCGATGAACATCTCGGGCAGCTTGCGGGTGCGGGTCTCGGCGGCCTCCGAGGCGACGCTGCTCGCCGAGATCACGCGGCTGCTCGACAACGCGCTGCAGGCGCGCTCGCGCTACATGCGGCTCGCAGACCGCGCCTCGCGACTCTATGCGCCCGTGGTGCATGCCACCGCGCTCGTCACCATCCTCGGCTGGGTCATCGCGGGCGCCGGCTGGCATGATGCGATCGTGACCGGCGTCGCGGTGCTGATCATCACCTGTCCCTGCGCGCTCGGGCTCGCCATTCCGACGGTGCAGACGATCGCCTCGGGCGCAATGTTCAGATCGGGCGTACTGCTCAATTCGGGCGATGCCATCGAGCGTCTCGCAGAAGCCGATCACGTCATCTTCGACAAGACCGGGACGCTGACGCTGCCCGATCTCGACGTGATGAACGCCGCCGATATCCCCGCTGATGTCTTCGAGCTTGCCGGACGGCTCGCGCTGTCGAGCCATCATCCGGTCGCCGCCGCCGTCGCGCAGGCCTCCGACGCCAGATCGCCGATCGTCAGCGCGGTAGAGGAAGCCGGCCAGGGCGTGCGCGCTGTGGTCGATGGCATCGAGATTCGCCTTGGCCGTCCGTCCTTCTGCGGCGCCGAGACGCTGGTGTCCGACGTGACAAATCTCGATCCCGAAGCCTCCGTCGTGGCTTTCAGCAAGGGCGGCGATAAATTCATCCTCTCTGTGCGCCAGGGCCTCCGTCCCGATGCGCAGGCTGTGATCGCAGCGCTGAAGGCGCGCAATATCGGCATCGAGATTCTCTCCGGCGACCGTGAACCGGCGGTGATCGCGGCGGCCCACGCGCTGGGCATCTCGGAATGGCGCGCCGGGGTGACCCCAGCCGACAAGATCGCGCGGATCGAGGTCTTGAAGCAGAGGGGCATGAAGGTCCTGATGGTCGGCGACGGCATGAACGATGCGCCCTCGCTGGCGGCAGCGCACGTCTCGATGTCGCCGATCTCGGCCGCGCATTTGAGCCAGGCGACCGCCGATCTCGTCTTCCTCGGCCGGCCGCTGGCCCCGGTCGTCGCCGCCATCGACGCTTCGCGCAAGGCGCTGCACTTGATGCGGCAAAATCTCTGGCTTGCGATCGGCTACAATGTCCTCGCGGTGCCGGTGGCGATCAGCGGCGTCGTGACGCCCCTGATCGCGGCTGCCGCCATGAGCGGATCCTCGATCCTGGTGATGCTGAATTCGCTGCGCGCGCGCAGCGCCTCGCGGGAGATCGCGTGATGGAAATCCTGGTCATCCTGGTGCCGCTGGCGCTGATGCTCGGTCTCGCCGGTCTCGCCGCCTTCCTCTGGTCGCTCCGGAGCGGCCAGTACGACGATCTCGACGGCGCCGCCTGGCGCGCCATCGCCGACGACGAGCCGCCGCAGGAAGCGCCGGCCAAGCGCTAGCGCTTCAAGGCGAGCGTCAGCAGGGCCGCGACCGCGAGCGCCAGGCCCACCCCGGCCACGCAGGCATGCCAGCCATACGCGTCGAACAGCCGGCCGAGGACGGCGGTGCCGATGAGCCCGCCGCAGAAATAGCAGGCGAGATAGGTGCCGCTGGCGATGCCGCGGTTTTCAGCCGCAGCCTGTCCGACGAATCCTGTCGCAGCCGCTTGCGCGGAAAAGGTGCCGATTCCGACCAGAACCATCCCGGCGAGGACCGCGCCCAGGTGTGGGGCCAGCATCAGCGGCAAGCCGATCCCGGCGGTCGCGAGCGAGCCCCAGATCGTCGGACGCGTTCCGAGGCGCGACGCCACTTTGCCGGCCAGCAACGTCGTGACCACCGAAGGCAGGAAGACGAAGTAAACGAAGCCGAGGTCCATCATGCCCAGCGACAGCGGTGGCCGAACCAGAACGAAATTGACGAATGTGAAAGTGCCGATGAATGCGAACAGGATGCAGAAGCCGATGCCGTAGGCGGCACGCAGCCGTGAATCCCGCCACTGCGCGATCGTCGCGCCAAGCGCCGACGCCTTCGGCGTCGTTGCACGCGTCGGCTGTACGCGCGCAGTGGTGAAATAGACCAGTGCGGCGCCGGCCAGATTAAGGGCTGCAAAGAAATAGAAATTCCATGCCAGGCCAAGGCTATCGGCGATCGCGGCCGAGACCAGCCGGCCGACGAGATTGCTGGCGACGTTTCCCGTGATGTAGGCGGCAAAGGCGCCGCCGGAATCCATTGCGCTGCATTGCTCGCCGAGATGAGCCAATGTCAATGCGAAGGCGGATGCCATGCAGAGGCCCTGCGCGACCCGCAGGCCGGTGAAGACGGCAAGATTGGGCGCAGTCGCCAGCAGGCTCGTCGGAATCGCGAGCAGGGTCAGGCTGAGCAGGATGCCGATCCGCCTGTCGATGTGCGGGCTGAGAAAGCCGACGACGAGGCCTGCGACGGCCATGCCGAACGTGCTTGCGTTGACCGCCAGGCTCATCGCCGCTGGTGCGACACCGTAGTGACGTGTCAGCGAGGGCAGGATTGCCTGTGTCGCGAACAGGTCGACGACGGTGAGGAAGGCAGTGAGGCCGATCACGAGGGAGCGAAGCGCGAGACCTGGTGAATGCGCGTCCATCGTCATCGCGGTCGGTTTGATCGGCGCGGAAAGATCGGTCATGGCAGGCCTTCCTTGTGATGAATGTGGCGCCCGCATGCGGGGCAGCATGGGGATCCCGGGCGCCACATTCCGTCAGGCGTGCTGGGGTCGCGCACCCGTTACATGTTGTGGTCGTGCGGGTCCTTGCGGACGTCGCCGACATAGAGGATGACCGTTTCCTTGCCGAGGTTCTTCCACCAGTGCGAGGTGCCGGACACCTCGGGGCGGATGTCGCCGGCCTTGTGCACGATCGGATCGACGCAGTTGGACGCGTGTTCGACGATCTCGCCTTGCTGCACGAAGATCAGGGCAGGGCGGTCGTCATGGCTGTGCCAGGGCACGATGCCGCCGGGCTCGATGGTCAGCTTGCGGAAGCGCAGCTCGCGGCCTTCGATATGCGCCGGCTGTTTGCCGAGGTCGATGGCGCCGAGCGTGACGTCGGTGACGCCGACCGGCTTGTAGTCGACCATCTGCTGCGCGTTCGGCTTGATCTTGTCGGCCGGGCATTCGCCGGCGGAGACTGGCTGCGCCGAGAGTGTCAATACGCCGAGGATGGCAAGGCCGGGCCAGACCGCGCGCGACAAGGTGTGATGCTTGAACATCGGGACGTCTCCTGTGTTGGCCGCAACCGCAATGGTCGCCGGCTATGTCGGGACTTTCGTCGAAAGAGTGCTCGTTCTGAAATGCTCTTTCGCTCTCGCTGCGATAGACCGGCGCTATCGGGCCCGATACGCGCTCGCTATCGAACCGATTGGGGATCGGCATTTCCGCTTTCCCAGCGATTGGCGTTCGATGGCAGGGCGCCCGATTGGCGGGCGTTCACGTCAATCCGGAGGAGCATCTCATGACGACATTGTCCAAGACCTTGATTGCCACGGCTGCGTTCGCGGTCATCGCCACATCGGCCTTCTCGGAGGCCACATGGGACTTCAAGGCCGGCATGGCCTACATGTATGGCGGTCCCGGCAAGATGTCGGCGATGGCCATGGCCCCGGCGGAGAAGAACCACGAGGCCATGATGAAGAGCGCCAAGAAGGTCCCTGACAACACCGTCTTCTTCATGGACAACGGATCGCTGTATTCCACCTCGGGGCGGCTGGACCCGACCGGCAATTTCTACGTGAACTGAGCGCGTGCGCATGACGGCCGCCCCTTGCGGGCGGCCGGATCGGGCACCTAATATTCGTCCCCTGAACGCTGGAGCGCAAGATGACCTCTCTCTCGCCGGCCGATGCCGAGCGGCTCAAACTCGCCTTCCGGCGCTGCCGTGACATGGATGGCACGCTGAACGAGCAGCTCCGCGCCTATGTCGACGCCAGCCGCGACGTGTTCCCGGCCTATGGCGAGGCAGTCGATCATCTGGTGACCAGGTTGAATGGAAACGGCGGCGGCGACACCGCGCCGCGTCCGGGCGAGGCGATGCCGCCGTTCATGTTGCCGGACGAAAGCGGGCGTCTCGTCGCGCTGTCCTCGCTGCTGGAGAGCGGCCCGGTCGCCGTGATGTTCTTCCGCGGCCATTGGTGCCCCTATTGCCGGCTCAATGTTCGCGCGGTGGTCCAGGCGCTTGATCGCATCGAGTCCATGGGTGCGCGAATCGTCGCGGTCATGCCGGAGACGCAGGAATATACCCAGCAGCTCAAAGCGGAAGCTGATGCGCCATTTCCGATCCTGACCGACCTCGACAACGGCTATGCGCTGTCGCTCAATCTCGCGATCTGGCTAGGTGCCGAGATCCAGAGCCTGTTGTCCTACCAGGACATGGCGAAATTCCACGGCAATGATGGCTGGATGCTGCCGATCCCGGCCGTGTTCGTCGTCGGCCGCGACGGTCTGGTGAAAGCCCGCTTCGTCGATCCGGACTTCCGCAAGCGGATGGAGATCGATGATCTGCTTGAGGCGTTGGAAGGCGCGAGCAGGGAAGCCTAAAAGGGTCAGCAGCGAGCGTCGCCGCTAACCCGCAATCTCCCGCCAATCCGCACCGCGCAGCATGCGCATCACGGCGTTGGCCACCGCCGTACGCTGCCGGCCGGCCACCCCGTAGAGGCTGACGGTGCGACGGGCGTCCAGCCCGGCGACCGCAGCGCGCGTCAGCGTCTCCGGAACGGGCGAGGTGTGCGGCACCATGGCGATGCCGATGTCGGCCTCGACCAGCTCGATCAGGTCGCGCTCGTTCGAGATTTCGTGACCCTGTTCGACCGCGATGCCGTGCTCGCGCAGGCTCGCCGAGATACGGGCGGAATGCTCGCAAAATGTCCGGCTCAGCAGCTGCTCCGCGCGCAAATCGTCCAGTTCGATGCTGCTGCGGCCTGCGAGCCGGTGTCCGTCGCTGACCACGAGCTCGAAGCTCTCGGTGAACAGCGGCCAGACATCGAGCCGCTCCCAGGCCTCGTCGATGTCGGCGGCAATCCCGAGCTCGGCCTCGCCCTTCTTCAGCAAGTCGGCCACTTCACGACTCGAGCCGCGCAGGAAGCGGAATTCGAGCCGGTTGAACTGCCGTTTGATCTGGTTGAGATGCGGGATGAGGAGCGAAAGATCGATCGAATGCGTCAGCGCGACGCGAAGCGCGCCGATCTCGCCGCTGCGGAAAGAGGAGGCCAGCGAGCGTGCGCCGGTGGCCGCATCAAAACACTGCTTCAGCAGCGGATGCATGCGCTGGCCGAGCTCGGTCAATTGTGCCGCAGGCCGTTCGCGGCGAAACAGATCGCCGCCGAGTTCGGCCTCGAGCTGCTTGATCGCGCGCGTCAGCGAAGGCTGCGTCACGTTGCAGTCCTCGGCGGCACGCGTGAAGTTCAAGAGCTGCGCCACCGCGAGGAAATAGCGGACCTGGTGCATTTCCATGGATCGGCTCTCCAGGAAGACTAGGCGGAGGCTAACCGATCGGGGCGGAGAATGACATCCCGGCCGCAATAGCGCACGGGCATGGTTTCGGAAGCCAACGGGCATTTCCGTCTAACCGGGCGATGCTTCACAGTCGGCTTAACACCAGTCGTCATGTCGGAGGATTTGCCAGTGAATATGTCCGTCAAGCCGCAGACGTCCGCCGCCCGGGCGCTCGCCGGCAAGGTTGCCCTGGTCACGGGCTCAACCAGTGGCATTGGCCTCGGTATCGCGCGGGCACTTGCCGCGGCCGGCGCCGACATCGTGCTGAACGGTCTTGGTGTGGCGGCCGAGCTCGATCGGACGCGCGAGCAGATCGCGACGGAGTTCGGCGTCAAGGCAAGCTTTTCGCCGGCCGACATGACCAGGCCGAATTCGATCGCCGAGATGATCACGGCGACGGTTGCGCAGGCCGGCCGGCTGGATATCTTGATCAACAATGCCGGCATCCAGCACGTTGCGCCGCTGGAGCAGTTTCCGGTCGAGAAATGGGACCAGATCCTCGCGATCAATCTGTCGTCGGCCTTCCACACCACGCGGCTCGCGCTGCCCGCAATGCGACAGAACGGGTTCGGGCGGATCATCAACATCGCCTCCGCGCACGGCCTGGTCGGCTCACCGTTCAAGGCGGCCTATGTCGCGGCCAAGCACGGCATCGTCGGGCTCACCAAGGTGACTGCGCTGGAGACAGCAGAAGAGGGCATCACCTGCAACGCGATCTGTCCCGGGTATGTCTATACGCCGCTGGTCGAGGCGCAGATCGACGGACAGGCCAAGGCGCACGGGATCTCGCGCGACCAGGTGATCCGCGACGTGCTGCTGGCGCAACAGCCGAACAAGCGCTTCTCGACCGTCGAGGAGCTCGGTGCGCTCAGCGTATTCCTGTCGACCGACGCGGCGGCCACGATCACCGGGATTGCGTTGCCCGTCGACGGAGGCTGGACCGCGCATTGAAGGCGAGCGCGTAACAAAGCATCGCGAGGAACGAACATGGCAAGGATACGGGCTCTCAGGGAGCAGGATATGAACGGCGTAAAGCGCGATACCAGCGTGTCGAAGGATCTGCCCGGCCAGGTGGTGCTGGTGCTTCAGGGCGGCGGTGCGCTCGGGTCCTATCAGGCCGGGGTGTACCAGGCGCTGCACGAGGCCGGCATCGAGCCGGACTGGATCATCGGCACCTCGATCGGCGCCATCAATGCCTGCCTCATTGCGGGCAACGCGCCCGACCAGCGGCTGCAGCGCCTGAAGGAGTTCTGGAAACGAATGGAGCAGAATCCGGTCTGGAATCTGCGCACCGCGTTTCCCGACTTCAACGAAAAGCTCGCCTATTGGTCGACCGTGACCCACGGCATTCCCGGCTTCTTCCGTCCCAATCCATTGGCGCATGCGGGCGATTCCTATCCCCTCGGAGCCGATCACGCCGGCTTCTATTCGACCGCCCCGCTGGAGCGGACGCTGCTCGAGCTCGTCGATTTCGGCCGGATCAATCGCTGTGCGCCACGGTTGACGGTCGGCGCCGCTCACGTCCGCAACAGCCAGATGCGCTATTTCGACAGCCGCGACGGTGAGCTGACGGTGAAGCATGTCATGGCGTCAGGCGCGCTGCCGCCGGCGTTTCCGGCCGTGCGGATCGATGGCGAGCTCTATTGGGACGGCGGTATTTTGTCGAACTCGCCGACCGAGGCGGTCTTTGATGATAATCCGCGTAAAAATTCGCTGATCTTCGCCGTGCATTTGTGGAATCCCGTCGGCGCCGAGCCAGCCACGATGGCGGAGGTCTTGAACCGGCACAAGGACGTGCAGTATTCCAGCCGCATCGCGAGCCAGATCACGCGCCAGCAGCAAGCCCATCGCTTGCGCCATGTCATCAACCAGCTCGCCGCGCGACTGCCCGAGAGCGAGCGCAGCGATCCGGCGGTTCGTGAATTGGCGAGCTATGGTTGCCCGACACGCATGCATGTCGTGCGCCTGCTTGCGCCGCAGCTCGATCGCGAGAACCACACCAAGGATATCGACTTCAGTCCGTCCGGCATCATGCGGCGCTGGGATGCCGGCTATTCGCACACAAAGTCCGTGTTGGAGCGAAGGCCTTGGGTTGGCGAGTTCGATCCGCTTGCGGGCGTGGTGCTGCACGAACATATGGACGTCATGCCGATTGCGGCGGAGTGAGGGCTTCGTCCGTCATTGTTTCTCGCAGTGACGATTTCACGGGAAGGCCGTCCGGGTTATTGTCGCCCGCTGTCTTCGTCGCGAGGCCTTGCAATTGATCGCTGAGAGAGATCTGGAATCTGCCCTCGATCAGGTTCGTGCTGATATGGCGGGACCGGTTGCTGGTGTGTTCGGCCCTGACACGATGACCTGGCAGATCGACCGCGAGGCCGTGATCTTTCTCGGCGCCGGTCGTGCGCTGTTGCTGCAGCTGGCGCATCCCTGGGTCGCTGCTGCCATCGCCGAGCATTCGAAAACCTTGGCCGATCCGATCGGACGATTTCATCGCACCTTCGACATCGTCTTTGCCATGGTGTTCGGCTCGCTCGACCGCGCGCTGTTGTCGTCGCGGCAACTGCACCGGCGCCACAGCATGATCGTCGGCGAGATGCCGGAGACCGTCGGTCCGTTCGCGGCAGGCTCGCGCTACTGTGCCAACGACATCCCGTCGCTGCGCTGGGTTCATGCCACGCTGGTCGAGACCGCGCTGATGTCGCATGATCTGGTTTTGCCGCCGCTTTCGGCGGAGGAACGCGAACGCTACTGGGCCGAGAGTCGGTTGTTCGGTGCCCTGTTCGGGTTGACGGCACACGATCTGCCCGCGGACTGGTCAGGCTTTGCGGCCTACACCGCGGCAATGACGCACTCGGATACGCTGACTGTCAGTCCGGCGGCGCGCGAGATCGCCGCGCAAATCTTTGGTGGCGCGCGCCCGTGGTTGCGTCCGCCGCGCTGGTATCGCGCGCTCACGGCAAGCCTGCTGCCGGAACGCCTGGGTGTGGGATTTGGGTTCGAGCTTGATGAGCGCGAGAAGAGGTCAGCCGACAACGCGCTGCAATGGATCCGACGCGTCTACCCGAAGTTGCCGGATCGCTTGCGCTATGTCGGTCCCTACCAGGAAGCGCAGGCGAGGCTGCGCGGCGAGCTGCAGCCGGACTGGATGACGCGGTGCCTTAACCGTGCCTGGATCGGACGGTCGCAGATGGATCAGCGCCGGAAGGGGTGAAGTCCTCCGCCGTTGCCACAAACCACCGTCATTGCGAGGAGCCCTTGCGACGAAGCAATCCAGGCTGCTGCCACGGAAACAGTCTGGATTGCTTCGCTACGCTCGCAAGGACGGAGCGCGAAGGACACGCCGTCGCCGCGCGCTCACACCGCCGCCAGCTTCCGGTACAGCGCGTTGTAGCTGCCGGCCGGGATGCTCCAGGAGAACGACCGTCCCATCGCACTGCGACGCATGGTGTCGAGCTGGTCCTGTGCCACGAAGGCGGAGAACGCCCGGCGGACGCCGCCGAGGAAGGACTCGTGCGAGGGTTTTGAGAACAGGAAGCCGGTTTCGCCGTCGGTAATGGTCTCGGCGAGGCCGCCGGTCTGGTGGCCGATCGGCAGCGAGCCGAAGCGCTGGGCGTACATCTGGCTGAGCCCGCAGGGCTCGAAGCGTGACGGCATCAATGTGAAATCGCTGCCGGCGAAGATGCGGCGCGCCTGGGCCTCGTTGAAGCCGATCACGACCCCGATCGCGTCAGGGCGCCGGCGATGCGCGTCGATCAGCGCCTGCTCGAGCGCCGGCTCCCCGGAGCCGGTGACCACGATCTGCCCGCCGGCATCGACGATCTCGTCGGCCGCCGCCAGCACGAGATCGATGCCCTTCTGGTGCACCAGCCGGGCGACGATGCCGAACATCGGGCCGCGCGACACCGCAAGCCCGAACTGCTTGCGCACATAGTCCGCATTGGCCTTCTTGCCTATCCAGTCGCCGGCGCCGAACTGCTGGGCAAGCTGGGCGCAGGAACGCGGGTCCCAGCTCTCGTCGATGCCGTTGAGGATGCCGGTGAGCTCGGCCGCGTCGGAGCGGACTCGAAGCAGGCCTTCGAGACCGCAGCCGAATTCATCCGTGGTGATCTCCCGCGCATAGGTGCCGCTGACTGTCGTGAGATGCGAGGCGTAGACCAGCCCGGCCTTGAGGAAGGAGAGCTGGTCGTAGAACTCGACGCCGTCGATATGGAAGGAGCTCCCCGGTGCGCCGATCCGCCGCAGCGAGTCCTTCGGGAAGAGGCCCTGATAGGCGAGGTTATGAATGGTCAGGATCGACGGCAGCTTGGAGCCGCGCCAGGCGAGGTAGGCCGGCACGAGCGAAGCCTGCCAGTCATTGGCATGGATCAGGTCTGCTGCCCAATCCTTGTCCAGCGTGCCCATCGCGAGCTCAGCGGCGGCCGAGGCAAAGCGAGCGAAACGGATGTCGTTGTCGGGCCAGTCGCGCCCGGACTCGTCGCCATAGGGGTTGCCGGGCCGGTCGTAGAGTTGCGAACACAACAACACATAGACCGGCAGACCGTCCTTGGTCGCGGCGCGGCCGAGCGAGCAGGCCGGCATCTCCGCGAACGCCGGACAGCGGCCAACGATCTGAATATGCGTGAGTTGTTCGATGATGTCGCGATAGCCAGGCAGCATGACCCGGATGTCGGCGAAAGGACGAAGCGCTCGGGGGAGTGCAGCGGAAACGGCTCCGAGTCCGCCGACGCGGACAAAGTCGTCCATTTCTGTCGTAACGAACAAGACCCTCAAGAACTGCTGCCCTCTGCCGGAGCCCGATTGCTGCTATGCAAGAACGGGTCCAGTTGCCCCCTGGAATTCCCAAGGCCGCCCGCCAGACGCGTCTGTTCGGTAAAGACTTTCCTACTCAGCCGCCGCCCTCTAGGGTCGGCGCACGAACAACAGAGAACTTCGATAAGTTCCTAAGTGACTCGAGGACGCAAGCAGGCATGCAGCTATCAGATAAGCATGAGGGGACGACGACAAAGGCCTTCGCCGGCCTCCGGGTCCTGGATTTTTCGACCACCATTGCCGGTCCCCATTGTGCGCGGATGCTAGCGGACATGGGCGCCGAGGTCATCAAGATCGAGACCGACGGCGGCGAGACGATGCGAACCCGGCCACCGCTGCGCAAAGGCTGCAGCACCGTGTTCGGCCAGCTCAATGTCGGGAAGAAGAGCGTCGTGCTCGACCTCAAGTCCGAAGAGGGCAAGGAGGCGGTCCGCCGGCTGGCCGCGACCGCCGACATCCTGGTCGAGAACTTTCGCCCCGGCGTGATGCACCGGCTGCGGCTCGACTATGACAGAATGCGCGCCGTCAACCCGAAGCTGATCTACTGCTCGATCTCCGGCTACGGCCAGAGCGGCCCGTCGGCCGAGCTGCCGGCCTACGCGCCCGTGATCCATGCGGCCTCCGGCTACGACATGGCGCATCTCGCCTACCAGCCCGGCCGCAGCCGCCCGGATTATTGCGGCATCTACCATGCCGACGTCGTCACCGGCACCTACGGGTTCGGCGCGATCGCGTCGGCGCTCTACCAGCGCACGGTGACTGGGCTCGGCCAGCACATCGACGTTTCCATGCTGGAATCGATGCTGACGCTGACATTGATCGAGTTACAGAACTCGCAGTTCACCGTGAAGCCGCCGCCACGCCCAATGTTCGGGCCGACCGAGACGGCGAGCGGTTATGTCATGATCACGGTTGCCAGCGAGAAGACGTTTCAGGGACTGATGGGAGTGATCGGCCGCCCCGAATGGATCTCCGATCCGCGCTTCTCCACCTACGCCGCGCGTCGCGACCATTGGGCCGACTTGATGGACGGTGTCGAGGCCTGGTCGCGGCAGCTCTCGACCGATGCCTGTCTTGTCGCGCTAGGTGCGGCGGGCGTGCCGGCCTCGGCCTACCGCACGGTGTCCGAGGCACTGGCCGATCCGCAGCTCGCGCACCGTGAGGCGCTCTCGTCTGTCGAGGATGAAGGCGGCTCGTTTAGGGTTCTCAATCTGCCGTTCCGGATGTCCGGTGCCGACACGACACCGGGCAAGACGATGGCCGTGCTTGGCGAGCACACGGACGGGCTGCGCGCGGAGATCGGGCTCACCGACGGTGGACCAATTCCGTCGGGCAAAACAGCCGTGCAAGGCTGACGATAAGGCTGACGGCAGTCTGACAGGCAGCATCCTGCAGCAAGCAATCCGGCTTTGCGCGTGGCCGGCTTGCCATCATCCGTCAGCCTCAACTAGACAGGTCCGAGTTTGTCTCGTCCTGTCGCCCATGCCATGGTGGCGACGACAAGAAAAGTATCCGGGAGGACGCCAATGAAAAGTTTCAAGGTCGCCGACTTCAAGGCGCCGCTGCAGGAGTTCGACGAGGCGACGCCGCAGCCGTCCGGCACGCAGGTGCTGATCAAGGTAAAGGCCGCCGGCGTCTGCCATAGCGACCTTCACATCTGGGAAGGCGGCTACGATCTCGGCCACGGCCGCAAGCCGCTCTCGCTGAAGGACCGCGGCATCAATTTGCCGCTGACCATGGGGCACGAGACGGTCGGCGAGGTCCTCGCCTTCGGCCCGAACGTGAAGTCGTCGGACCAGGGCGACGTGAAGATCGGCGATGTCGGGCTGGTCTATCCCTGGATCGGTTGCGGCAAATGCGCGACCTGTCTCGCCGGCGATGAGAACATGTGCCTGACGCCGCGCTCGCTCGGCGTCTACTGCGACGGTGGCTATTCCGACCACATGCTGGTGCCGCATCCGCGCTATTTGCTCAATCTGAGAGGCCTCGATCCCGCGTCGGCCGCACCCTACGCCTGCTCGGGCGTCACGACCTATAGCGCGCTGAAGAAGCTCGAGCAGCACTTCGACACGCCGATCGTGATGTTCGGTGCCGGCGGACTTGGCCTGATGGCACTGTCGCTGCTGAAGGCGATGGGCGGCAAGGGCGCGATCATGGTCGACATCGACGCGAAGAAGCGCGAAGCCGCGGAGCAAGCCGGCGCGCTCGCGACCGTCGATCCCAAGACGCCCGACGCGCTGGAGCAGCTTGCCAAGAAAGCCGGTGGTCCCATCCGCGCCGTGCTCGATCTCGTCGGCAACGCCGCCACCACCCAACTCGGCTTCGACTGCCTGACGAAGGGCGGCAAGCTCGTGCTCGTCGGCCTGTTCGGCGGCGGCGCGACCTGGGCGCTGCCGCTGATTCCGATCAAGGCGGTGACGATCCAGGGCAGCTATGTCGGCAATTTGCGCGAGACGCAGGAGTTGCTCGACCTCGTGCGAGCGAAGAACATAGCGCCGATCCCCGTGACGCGGCAGCCGCTCGCCAAGGCCAACGACGCGCTGGTGCAGCTGCAGCAGGGCGCGGTGGTTGGCCGCACGGTGCTGACGCCGTAGCCTCGGTCTATCCTCCGTCATTGCGAGCGCAGCGAAGCAGTCCAGAATCCCTCCGCGGAACAGTCTGGATTGCTTCGTCGCAAGAGCTCCTCGCAATGACGAGTCTCTCTCTCCTTCATTCGGAAGCCCCATGTCCGCAAATAACGCCTTCCACATTGCCGTGCTCGCCGGTGACGGCATCGGTCCCGAAGTCATGGCGCCGGCCATCGAAGTCCTGCGCAAGATCGAGACGAAATCCGGCCTGAGCTTCCGCTTCACCGAGGCGCCGGCGGGCGCCAATCATTATCTCGCCACCGGCAAGTCGATGCCCGATACCACCATCAAGCTGTGCGAGGAGGCGGACGCGATCCTGCTCGGCGCCTGCGGTCTGCCGTCGGTGCGCTACCCTGACAACACCGAGATCGCGCCGCAGATCGAGCTGCGCTTCATCTTCGATCTCTATGCCGGTGTGCGCCCGGCGCGGCTCATTCCGGGCGTACCGAGCCCGATCGTCGGCGCCGACCAGCGCGGCATCGATCTCGTCGTGATCAGGGAGTCCACCGAAGGCCTGTTCGCCTCGATGGGCAAGGGCGTCGTCACCCATGAGGAGGCGCGCGAGACCATGGTGATCACGCGCAAGACGTCCGAGCGCCTGTTCGAGTTCTCGTTTCGCCTCGCCGAACGGCGCAAGGCGCGCGGCAAGCCCGGCGCGCTCGCCTGCGTCGACAAGGCGAACGTGTTCAAGGCCTTTGCGTTCTTCCGCGGCATCTTCGACGACATCGCCAAGCGTCATCCGGAGGTGAAGACCGACCGGCTCTATGTCGATGCCTGCTCGGCGATGCTGGTGAAGCGTCCCTGGGATTTCG
Source organism: Bradyrhizobium sp. WSM1253 (assembly GCF_000244935.1). Taxonomy (NCBI): domain Bacteria; kingdom Pseudomonadati; phylum Pseudomonadota; class Alphaproteobacteria; order Hyphomicrobiales; family Nitrobacteraceae; genus Bradyrhizobium; species Bradyrhizobium sp. WSM1253. The sequence continues at coordinate 1,975,320 of NZ_JH600073.1, read as the reverse complement.
ACGTGATGGTGATGGAGAACATGTTCGGCGACATCGTCTCCGACATCACCGCGAGCCTGATCGGCGGCCTCGGCATGGCGCCGTCGGCAGACATCGGCGACAAATACGCCGTGTTCCAGCCGTGCCACGGCACCGCGCCCGACATCATGGGGCAGGGCAAGGCCAATCCCACCGGGATGATCCTGTCGGCCGCGATGATGCTGGACTGGCTCGCCGACAAGCACGGCGTTGAGGGCGCGGCTGAGGCCGGCGAACAAATTGAGCGCGCCGTGGACAAGGTCTATGCCGGCGGCCTGAAGCCGATGGAATTCGGCGGCAGCAACGGCACCGCCGACATCACGAAGGCGGTGCTCGCGGCTTTGTAGGAAGAGAGGCCTCGCGGCCCCTTGCAGTTCACCAGCGACGCCAGTGGCGATGGCCCCAGCCCCACGGACGGCCGCCGTAGAAGCGTCGCGGGCCGCCGTAAAAGCCGTAGGCGCCATAATAGTTCGGACGCCAGAAGCAGCGACCCCAGGGGTTGCAGACCCAGCGCACCTGGTCGACGTCGGCTGCCGGGCCGCTCGCGATACGGTCGGCCTGCGGAATGCCGTTCGGCATCGCTGCGAGCGCCTGTCCTGATGCGAGCGTTGCGCCGCCCAGGGCAGCCAGACCAACAACAGCAAATTTGAGTTTCATCGCAATCTCCCTCGTTTGATGGCGAGAGAACTTCCAGCAAATCAGCTGGTTGCTATGGTGTTGCAGCGGCGTGGGAATTTAATCTTCGTGAATGCATGTTCACGTTGGCGGCCGTCATCGCGAAGAGCCAAGCGACGAAGAGGCAGAGGCACTCTGGATTGTTTTCATTTTGCTCGCTGACGACGGAATCACCGTCCCTGGAACTGCGGCTTGCGCTTCTCCATGAAGGCCTGCCGGCCCTCGCGAAAATCCGCGCTGTCCATGCAGGCCGTGCCGGCCGCCTTGATCGCGTCCATGTCGCGCCCGCTTTCGTCCTTCAACACTTGCGCGATGGTGAGCTTGGCAGCCTTGATCGCGAGCGGCGCATTTTGCGAGATCGTCTCGGCGATGGCCATGGTCTCGCCCCAGAGCTGATCCTCCGGAACCACGCGCTCGACCAACCCGATGCGCAGCGCTTCCGACGCATCGATGCGCATGCCCGTATACATCAGGAGCCGGGCCCAGGACGGGCCAACCAGCGACACCAGGTGCTTCAAGCCGTCATAGCCATAGGCGATGCCGAGCTTCGCCGCGGGAATGCCGAACTGGCTGCCATGGGAGGCAATGCGGATGTCCGCGAGCATCGCCACTTGCATGCCGCCGCCGAGACAAAAGCCCTGGATGCAGGCAATGGTCGGCTTGGGATAATCGGCGAGCAGCGCGCGCTGGGCGGCGCTGCGTTTGCCATATTCCTCGGAAGCGGCGGCGTTATGGCGTGCCTTCTCGAACTGGCTGATGTCGGCGCCCGACACGAACGCCTTGCCGCCGCCGCCGCGCAGGATCACGACGTGCACGGCAGCGTCATCGCGTAAGGCTGTCAGCGCCTCGCCAAATCCCTCCCACATCTCCAGCGACATCGCATTGCGCTTGTCGGGATTGTTGAAGGTGATCACGCCGACGCCACCGGCTATGTGCTTGAGGATCTTGCCGTCGGCGTAAGGAATTTCGGTCGTGCTAGACATGTCGGACATCGCGCTCGCTTTCGTTGGCGAAGCGCAATGTTCGGCCGGGGCGAGGCCAGGGTCAACCGCGGCAACGGAGGTGGCTTTGCAGCCGCCTGTGCCGCGATTGCATGGCGCGATCTATCTCGTCATATGCGCGGTCAGCGGATGGCTGCCGGCATTGCTGAAGAAGGCCGCCTCTTCGGCGGTCGCCTCGAGCAGCTGCTCGTCCTGGTTATAGACGTCGTTGCGGAACTGGACGGTCTGGTCCTTGGTCATCCACGCCGTGAGATAGATCCAGGCCACCGGCACTTTCTTCACCATGGCGATTTCGAGATGCTGGCCGCTGGCGATTTCCGCGTCGATTGCGGCGCGGCTCCATTTCGGCTGGTCCTTCAACAGCCACGCGGCAAGATCGCGCACGTTGTCGACGCGCGAGCAGCCATGGGAATCGAAGCGGTAATCATCGCTGAACAGATTGCGCTGGTTGGTGTCGTGCATGTAGACCGAATAGGAATTGGGCATGTCGATCTTGACCGCGCCGAGCGCGTTGAACGTGCCGTTGTGCTGGCGCACGGTGAAATTCGGTGTATGCGTGCCCGACCAGTCAACCGAATTCGGATCGATCGGATTGTCGTGGGCGTCGAGCACCTCCATGTGCATGCGCGACAGATAGGTAGGATCCTTGCGCATATGCGCGGAGATCTCGGTTTTGGCGATCGAGGAGGGCACCGTCCAGGTCGGATTGAGGACGACGCTGCTGATCTGGGCCGTCAGCGTCGGCGAGGGCTTTTCGGTCTTGCCGACGATCACGCGATAACGCCTTACCACGACGTCGTTCTCGACCGCTTCGGCGAAGGCGCCGGGGATGTTGACCACGACATAGCGCTGGCCGAAGCCGAAATTCATGTTCTCGAGCCGCTGCAGCGAAGCCTCCAGCTGCCGGATGCGCGTCTGCACCGGCACGTTCATCGCCGCGATCGTGCGTGGCGTCATCGTTCCGGTCGGTGCGAGGCCGTGGCGGGCCTGGAAGCGTTTCACGGCGTCGGCGAGATCCTGGTCGAAGGCGCCGCTCGCCCTGTCGGCGGCAAGATCGCCGGAGACGATCAGCCGCTTGCGCAGGAGATCGTCGTTGGCGCCCTGGGCGCCGGGCGCGAATTTGGCGTCTACCGGGATGGCCGGCCAGCCGCCGCGCACGGCCAGATCGGAATAGCTCAGCGCCGCATCCTTGATGCGCTGGGCGGATCCTTCGTCATAGGTCGGCTCATGCGTCAGCGCGAGCGCCGCGGCCGAGCGGCTCTCTGCCGTCGAAGCGGACGCCGGCGCGGCGGTTTTCGGGGCGGCTGCGTGGGCCGGATTGGCGGCGGCCGGCACGGTGCCAGCCGTAGTCGCCGGCTTAGGCCCGGCCTGCCCAATGGTCTCGGTCTGCGCAAGCGCGGAGGCGCTCGCAAGCATGCCAACGGCAATGATCATCGCATGGCGTTTCGACATGTGTCCCATATTCCCCATGAGAGCGAGGCCCGGACGGGCGATCGCGTCGGAAATTCCGGTGGTCGTGCTGATTCGAGAAATCGGCGAGAGGCTAGCGCCTCCCGGTTGCGGCTCCCTTAAGCACGGCGCATCACGAGCCCCGCACGTCGGACGGCGGTCTCTGGATTGGGTCGCGACAGGGCCGGAATCGGTTCGCGAAAACCGCCGGCGACGGCGGGAAAAATGGTCAACAAAAAGGGGCGGTCATGCCGCCCCGAGAAGTCTGCGCGAGCGCGCGGGCCGGATAGATCTCGTCCGGGTCTCGTCCAATCCAGCCGCGTCCCCGTGACGCGGCGGATTGAACATCGGGCGGAAAGGCGCGAACGCCGATCGGCTCAGGCTTCGTTCGCCGCGATCGATTCCATCAGAGAGACGAGCTGACGCTGCACCGTCTGGTCCTTGATCTTGCTGTAGGCGCGCAGCAGGCGGAGGCTGAAGGCCGAGTCCAGGAAGAGCAGGCTCTCGACTTCGCGCGCCTTGTTGTCGCCGTCATAGAAGAAGGTCACCGGCACATCGAGGGCGGTGGCGATCTGCTGGAGCCGGGCCGCGCCGACGCGATTGACGCCCTTCTCGTACTTCTGGACCTGCTGGAAACTGACGCCGAGCTTCTCGCCGAGCTCCGCCTGCGAGACCTTCATCTCGACGCGCCGCAGACGGATTCGCTTGCCCAACTCAATGTCCGGCTTGCCGGCACTGCGCTGCTTCATTCTCTTCGCCGCTGTCTTCATCTTTTTTCTCATCGGTCTTCGGTTGAAAACCCCCCGAAGAGGTGGGTCAGGGGTTCGCCCATATACTCGTCCTTGAATTCATGCGGGTGCACGAACTCTTCCTTAAACCACGGGAAACGCGCCGGATTGAAGGCTTCGATCAGCCAGTCAATCATGTGCCGCACTCGCGGAATCCGGCCGCTACCAGGATGGTAGGACAACCAGATATCCAGCGATCTGTTCAGCTCGACCTCCAGTGGAATCAACTTCCCGCCAAGCGCAACGGCGTAGCTCGGGAATACGCCAATTCCGGCACCATTCGCGACCGCCCAGTAATTGGCGCTTGAGACGTTGGTCTTCATGACCAGAAGGTCACGCTCCGGAACGCCGGGGAAGAAGCTCTCGAAAGTTTGCTTGGCGTCGAGCTGGTCGGCGAACTGCAGCACCAGGCGGTGCTTGATCAACTCCATCGCCGAACGCGGCGCGCCATGTTTTGAAATGTATTTCTCGGAGGCCCAGAACATCAGATGCATGCGGCCGAGGCGCACCAGCTTGACGTCGAGCGCGGAGGGCCGCGACAGGTGAATGGCGACATCGGCCTCATGGCGAGAGACATCGGCCGAGCGCATCGCGCAGTGCAGGTCGACCAGGATCTTCGGAAAGGCCTGCTGGAATTCGACCAGTCGCGGGGCGAGCCAGAATGTGCCCAGTCCCTCGGTGACGGCGACGCGGACCTCGCCGGACAGGGCGTTCGCCGTCGAATCGCTGGTGCGCAGCACGTCGAACGCGGCCGCCTCCATTTGCTCGACGGCGGAGACCACCAGCGCGCCTTCGTCGGTCAGATGAGTGCCGTGGACGTCGCGGGTGAACAGGGTGGTGCCGGTCTGGCGTTCGAAATCATCGATCCGGCGGCGGACGGCATTGATCGACAGCGACAGGCGCTCGGCCGCCGAACGGAAACTTCCGCATCGGACGACTTCCAGGAAAATGCGCGCCGCATCCCAGTCCGACAGGCCGCTGATGTTTGTCTTTGGGCGTTCCTGCAGTGGAACGCCCCTTTCCGCCAAGGAGTGCATACAAGTCCCTTCGGGTCGCTAAACTGGCAGAATCTGGCGCAAACCACAACCACTGCGGGTTGGGGAACGACGAGTTTTGAACGTCATCCTTACTACGCCGCAGGTGGTATTCCGGTGCTGCCAGGGCTGGGAACAAGGGCTGGGAATCGGGCAAGCCATCGCCCGTATGAGGGGTGTGGCGTGAGTTCCGTTGTGAGCCGTGACATGGCTGCGGGATCGTCGGCGCTGTCCGCGATGAACGTCCATGGGCGAGACCCGGCGCCGCGTTCCGCGATGGATCAATTGCAGCACGCCAGGCGTTTTACGACTGAGCGTTTCGACGACGGTCGGCGGGGCGACGCGATACGCGCGGGAACCGCGGTTTCAAGGCAGAAACACACTGAAATCCTGTTCGGGGGCGCAGCGGCCTCGTGTTATCCTCAACGCTCCATGGGGGCCAAAAGGGTCGTCACAACCACGTCTCACAGGCCGAATTAGCGGAAAGAACGCCGTGTCGCATTCAGACGAACAGTTGCAGTCGGTGCTGGAAACGCTCGAAGAGTGCCGCAGGGTGCTCAACGAGAGCAACAGCCGCGAGTCGGCCGAGCTGCTGTCCATTGTCATCCTGGACGTGCGGATGAAACTCAAAGGAATTGACAGTGCCGATCTCAAGGCACTGTGCGACGAAATGCTGCGGACGGCCACGAACGAACCGCAGCCCCCCTCCAAGCAGACGCAGGACCAGCCCCGGCGTCCGCTGCTCCGCGTGGTGAAGTAGCCGCGCCGCCGAGTTTCGCTTTTTGGCGAGATTTGTGCGTGTCCCGATGCCGCATCTGTGATCACAGACGGCATCGGGAGGAGCCCTGGTTTTGTGCGCCTCTGTTGCGCATTCGCTGGCATCGGCTACACCAGAGCCGGTTCGGCTCCGGGCCGCGCGCATTCCCCGCGCGCCGCACCGGGGCCTGAGATGGCTCCGACTGCATCATGCAAAACGTTTCGATCCCGGCGGCGCTGATTGCCGGCCTCGTCAGCTTCCTCTCCCCTTGCGTCCTGCCGCTGGTTCCGCCCTACCTGATCTATCTGACGGGCGCGACGATCGAGCATGTCGAAAGCAACGAGCCCGCTTCGACCTCCAAGCGCGCCATCATGATGTCGGCGCTCCTGTTCGTGCTCGGCTTCTCCACGGTGTTCGTGGCGCTCGGCGCCAGCGCCTCTCTGATCGGCGGACTGATCCGCGCCTGGTCGGCCGAACTCTCGATCCTCGCCGGCATCGTTATCATCGTCATGGGCCTGCACTTCCTCGGCCTGACGCGCATCGGCCTGTTGATGCGCGAGGGACGCTTGACCGCGCCCAAGCCCGTTGGCCTCTGGGGCGCTTATGTGATGGGGCTGGCCTTTGCCTTTGGCTGGACGCCCTGCATCGGCCCGATCCTCGCCGCGATCCTCTCGGTCGCCGCGGCCGAAGCCACGGTGACGAAGGGTGCCGGCCTGCTCGCGGTCTATTCGGCCGGCCTCGGCATTCCCTTCCTGATCGCGGCCCTGATGATCGAGCAATTTTCCACCCTGTTCGCGCGCATGAAGGGCCATCTCGTCAATGTCGAGCGCGCCATGGGCGTCCTGATGGTGATTACCGGCATTGGATTCCTCACCGGCGCGGTCTCGAACGTGAGCATCTGGCTGCTGGAGACGTTTCCGGCGTTGCAGACGATCGGCTAGGCCTCCGCCGCAAAGCGCGCCAGCGCCTCGCGGTCGATCTCGATGCCGAGGCCAGGCCCCTCGGGCACCCGCACGACGCCTCTCTCATGCTCGATCGGTTCCTTCAAAATCGCCTGCCGGATCGGATGTTCGGTGCGGTCGAATTCAAGCATCGGCTCGAGCGAGGACAGCGAAGTCGGCGTGTGCGACGGCAGCACGGCGAGGAGCTGAAGCGAGGCCGCGATCGCGATGCCGGTGCCCCAGACATGCGGATTGTAGCGGATGCCGAACGCCTCGCTCATGTCGGCGATCTTCTTGCATTCACTCAAACCACCTGCCGCGCAGCTGTCGGGCTGGGCGATGTCAAGTGCGTGCGAGACGAACAGCTCGCGAAAGCCGAAGCGCGTGAATTCGCACTCGCCGCCGGCGACCGGAATCGTGAGCGCGGATTTCACCGCGCGATAGCCCGCGACATCCTCCGGCGGCACCGGCTCCTCGAACCATCCGATGTCATGGCGCTCGATCAGGCGGCCGAGCCGGATCGCCGCGACCGCGTCATAGGCGTGGTTCGCATCGACCATCAGCGCGACATCGGCGCCGATCGCCTCGCGCACCGCGCGGGTGACTGCGGCATCCTCGGCGATGCCGAAACCGACCTTCAGCTTCACGGCGCGGAATCCTTCGGCGGCATAACCGGCCGCTTCCTCCGGCAGATAGGTCAGCGGATCGCCTGACTTGCGCCGGTAGAGACCGGTCGCATAGGCCACAACCTGCTTGCGCGCGGCACCGCCGAGAAGCTGATGCACGGGTACGCCAAAATGCTTGCCCTTGATGTCCCATAACGCGATGTCGATGCCGCTCATCCCCTGGATCACGACGCCCTTCTGGCCATGATCGCGCAAGCGCGCATAGACCATCTGCCACAGCACGTCGGTGCGCAACGGATCTTCGCCGATCAGCCATGGCTCGATGTTGCGAACCACCGCCGCCGTCATTCGTGCCGGGCCGTAGCATTCACCCCAGCCGACAAGGCCGTCGTCAGTCTCGATTTCGACCAGCATCGCGGTGCGCGTGTCGTACCAGGCGCGCGAATAGGCGAAGGGCTGCGACAGCTTTGCTTCGAGGATGTGCGTGCGAACGCTTGTGATCTTCATTGCCGGCCTCCGTTCATCGCGCCTCATCCAGCGCGCAAATCACCGTGCAGACCACGCCGCGCGGCAGGAAGTCGACCGTTGCCTCGCCGCCGAGCTGGTCGCGCGCGCTGCGTTCGATCAGGCGTGAGCCGAAGCCGCGTTGCACCGGCGCCGTCACCGGCGGTCCGCCGATCTCGGTCCAGATCAGGCGGAGCCGCGGCTTCGGCGCCTCGGCAACGACCTCCCACTCCAGCGTCACCCGGCCGGTCTCATTGGACAGCGCGCCGTACTTTGCAGCGTTGGTGGCGATCTCGTGCACGATCATCGACAGCACCACGGCGAGCCGCGGCGACAGCGGCACTGCGGGTCCGGCCATGCGGATGCGCTCTGGATTGTTCAGCAGGAACGGCTGGAGCGCGCGGGTGATCACGTCCCGCAGCTCGGAGCCCGCCCATTTTTCCTGGCTCAACAAATTGTGCGCTTCGGCCAGCGCGCCGAGCCGCCCCTCGAACTTCGTCCGCTCGTCCCGGCTGGCGCTGCGGAAGGTCTGCACCGCGATCGCCTGCATCAAGGCGAGCGTGTTCTTGACGCGATGGTTGAGCTCGTCGATCAGGAGATCGTGCAGCATCTCGCCGCGCGCGATCGTGGTCGCCATCCTGACCGCGAAGGTCAGGCCGGTCAGCAGCAGGATGCCGCCGATAAAACTGGTGATCGCGATGTTGCGCCAGAGCGGAGCGATCAGCGAGCTCTCGGCGACGCCGGCCACGATGGTCCAGCCAGTGAGCCGCGACCTCGTATAGACGGTGGACAACGCAACACCATCGAGCGAAACGGTCGAGAGTGCGGCCTCCGGTGTGCGCAATATACTCTCATACAGCGTGCCGGTAGCCCGTTTGCCGAACGTCTCCGTAGGGTTCGGCGTGCGCGCGAACACGAAAGCCTTGGTGTCGAGCAAGGAAACCGTCCAGTTCTGGTCGGGCCGTTGCTTCTCGACCAGGTCCTGAAAGGTGCTGACCGGCGGACTGAAGCAGAGGTCGTAGATCACCTCGCCATCGCGGAGCACCGGAACCTCGACCGTAAGCACCTGTCGGCCGTTGATCGCGCCGGTGAACAGGTCGGAATATTGCGGCGACCTGGTCGCAAACACCTTCTCGATGATCTCGAGATGACCGCGCGGCGGCAGGCTTGCGGTGTCCTCGGTCGCGGAGGAAAACAACAGCCGGCCTTTGCGATCGGAGATCAGCACCAGGCCGCCCTTGCCATATTGGTCGACGAAGCCGAGGGCCATGCGGCGGAAGCTCTGGAAGTCGTCATTGCGCAGCGAATTGGTCAGCGCAAGCACTTGCAGGCCGCCGGTCATCCGCTGCACCTCGGAGTCCAGCACGAGGCGCATGCTGCGCACGTTCTCCAGCACGCGGCGGGTCGCGTCGTTGCGGTCCTGCTTGTAATTGTAGACGGCAATACCGACCGCGAAGACGATCAGCGGCAACATCGTTCCCGTGACCAGAAGAGCGAGCCGGACCGGCAAAGTGAGCTTTGACAAACGCGGGCGTCCCGGTTCCAGCGCAAGGGAGCGCCGGATTTATGATTTTGGGAGACCATAGGGGCGGGATTTGCGCCGCGCCATAATTTTCGCGTCCGGACGAGCCGCCCAGAAGATTTTGCATCGCAGTCGGCGGCTGTGCCTCAGCTCATGCTGATTGCGGTTAGTAGCAGGCACATGGCGTACACGGCCGCCAGGCTGAGCCCGGCGATCCGGGCCTCTCGATGCGATCTCATAACGTCAACTCCCAGAGAGGGAGGCCGCCTTCAAGGCGGCCCCCTTACACCTGGATCAATCAATTTCCTGAACGACCGTACGCGAGCCGGGATCGACGAGCATCACGCGATCGCCGGAGTAGACGTAGCGATACTTCGTGAGGGACGGGCCCCAGTCGGCCGGAACGGCCTCGAGCTCGACGTCGCTCGGCACCTTCGCGCCGACGATAATCTTCTCCTTCGTCGTGACCGGGCGAATGCGATGCTCGGTGACGTAGGATTTGATCCTGGTCCGGTATTGCGGCTCGATCTGAACGGCCGCCGCGTGACCGGTTCCGGTCGTCGTTACGACGGTCGATTGCGCGAAAGCACCGGTCGAAATCAGGACCGCGGCGGCGGAAAGCAGGAACAACTTCTTCATCTCGTTCTCCTCATTCGAATATGCGCCGCAACAACCCCTCATCGCCGACAGCGTTCCCGGCTCTGGGAACCAATTACCATTTTTTCCCGTTTGTAGATGACCGGGCTGAACGGCTCGGGTTCTGGAGGAGGACGACCAATGAAGTTGAAGATAGTAACTGCAGCACTGATGCTTGCCGCGTTTTCCCTGCCGGCGTTCGCTGCCGACGAGTTCTATGTCGTGCAGGACGTCAAGACCAAGAAGTGCACGATCGTCGACAAGAGGCCGACGGACACGTCCATGACCGTCGTCAGCCCGTCGGGCACGATCTACAAGTCGCGCACCGAGGCTGAAAGCGGCATGAAGACCGTCAAGGTCTGCACGTCGAACTGAGGAGGATGACAAATGCCAGTTCTGATTCTCTGGGCCGTTCCTGCCGTGCTGGTGATCGGCGGCGGCATCTATCTGATCGGCCATTTGCATTAAAGCACAGTGGAAGGCGAGCGGATCTGTGCGTGCAGCGCACAGGTCCGCAAGCCTGTCTCCCCTCAGCCTGCCACGCGTCGCCAGGAGCGCAAGTTGCAGTGCAACAGTTCGCGCGAAGAGTGGCCCTGCGACGAAGAGGACCTCCCGCGCACGCGAAATGACTTCCGTCCCGCCGACGTTTTCCATACGCTTCCCTCTCGCAAGCCGCATACCGGCTGCGCTCACGGCCCGGCGACAGGGCCGGAGCATCAAAGGGAGGGGAGACGATGAAGCGAAGATCATTTCTCGCTGGGATCGGTGCGACCACTGCGGCGGCCGCGATTGGCATGCCGTCAATCGTCAGGGCACAGTCGCCGATCACGCTGAACGGCGCGGTCCAGTTCAACGACGACCACGCCTTTAACCGGGCCCTGCTCCGGTTCGAAGAGCTGGTGAAGAAGTATTACGGCAAGCCAGTCAACTTCACGCTGCACAGGAATTCCTCGCTTGGCCTCGAAAAGCAGTATTTCGAGTACATGTCGCAGGGCAAAGCCGTCGATTACGGCATCGTCTCGCCGGCTCACATGTCGACCTTCGCCAAGGCGGCTCCGTTCATCGACGCGCCCTTCGTGTTCAAGGGCATCGAACACATGAACAAGGTCGTCGAAGCCAATATCCTGGCGCCGATCGCTGACGAAGTCGCGGCCAAGGCCGAGGTCGTTCTGATCGGCTATTCCGGCGGTGGCATCCGCAATATCTTCGCCAACAAGCCGCTCAAGACTCTTGCCGACCTTAGGGGACTCAAGGTGCGCGTGCAGGGCGCGCCGATCTGGTCCAAGACCTTTGCGGCCGTGGGCATGAGCCCGACGGTGATCGCCTATAACGAAATCTACAACGCGATCCAGAACGGCGTGATAGCGGCCGGGGAGAACGAGGCGGCCGGCGTCGAGGCGATGAAGTTCTACGAAGTGGCTCCGCATCTCAACCTGACCCAGCACGCCGTGTCGATCCGGCCGATCTGCTTCTCGGTGAAGACGCTGAAAACCCTGCCGAAGGATTTGCAGGACGCGATCATGAAGGCCGGCAAGGAGGCCGGCGACTACGGCCGTCAGCTGGAGTCGAGCGAAGAGGTCGTCAAGCTCGACACGCTGGAAAAGGCTGGCAAGCTCAAGCGGGTCCCGTTCGAGGAGCGGGACGCCATGAAAAAGCTCGCCGATCCCGTGATGGCCACCTACGCCAAGGAAATCGGCGCGGAAGGCATTTTCGAGAAGATCAACGTCGTCTGAGAACTGTCGCCGCCCACGCGACAGCGGGGCAAGCCAGACGGCTTGCCCCATTGCGTGATTATGATCCCCCGGAGTCGTAATGACCGAAATATCGATGCCGCCGAACCCGTCGCCATGGCGCCGAGCAACGGCGGCCTATGCAAAACTGCTGGAAATCCTGCTCGCCGCCTCTGTCGGCCTTCTGGTCATTCCAGTCACGTTGCAGATCATCTCGCGCTACACGCCTTTGATTCCGTCCTACATCTGGACCGAGGAGATGGCGCGGTTCATGTTCATCTGGACGATCATGATCGGCGCCATGGTCGGCATCAGAGAGTCGCAGCATTTTGAAGTCGACGTCTGGCCTGACCTGTCACGCCGAAGCGAAGCCTTGGTGCGGATTCTTGCGCGGCTCGGCGTGCTGGTGCTGGCGCTGGTGTTCGTATCCGCCGGCATCGAGTTCACCCGCTTTGCCTGGAACAGAACTTCGGAGCTGGCCGATCTGCCGCTTTGGCTGATCCACGTCGCCTGGCCGGTTGCCGGCGTGACCTGGATCGTGTTCGCCGGTGAACAGATTGTCGACGAGATCCGGATTCTGGTTGGGGCAAATCAATGAGCGGCAATGTTCTTTCTGCCGGGCAGGCCGCGATGGTCCTGTTCGGTACTTTCGTTGGCCTGCTCATCATACGCGTGCCGGTCGCCTTCGCGCTTGGTCTGGCCTGCGTGCCGATCCTGCTGATCGAACCGCATCTGTCGCTGATGACGCTCGCGCAGGAAACCTTCAACGCCTACAATTCGTTCATCCTGCTGGCGGTGCCGTTCTTCCTGCTCACCGCCAATTTGATGAGCATTGGCGGCATCACCGATCGCCTGGTGGCGTTGTCGCGCTCGATGGTCGGGCACTGGCCGGGGTCGCTGGCGCAGATCAACGTCGTGCTGTCGGTGTTCTTTGCCGGCATCTCCGGCTCCTCCACCGCGGACGCGGCGAGCCAGTCCAAGATATTCATCGATGCCCAGACCAAAGAGGGTTACGACCTCTCGTTCTCCATCGCCATTACAGCGGTGTCGGCCGTGCTCGCCGTCATCATCCCGCCCTCGATCCTGATGATCGTGTGGGGCGGACTGATCTCGACTTCGATCGCCGCGATGTATCTCGCGGGCATCGTGCCGGGCTTGCTGATCGCCGGCGCGCAGATGGCAACAGTGCATGTCTATGCCGTGCGGCGTGGTTATCCGACCTATCCGAAGGACACCTGGAGGGAGATGTGCTGCGCCATCTGGCGCTCGATACCGGCGCTGCTGACGCCGTTCATCATCGTCGGCGGCATCCTGCTGGGGTGGTTCACCGCGACCGAATCCGCCTGCGTCGCGGTGCTTTATTCCGTGGCGCTATCGACATTCTTTTACCGTGAAACCGGCGCGCGCGAACTCTACAAGGCTTTGCTCGACACCGGCCGTCTCGCGGGTGTCGCGCTGTTCTGCGTGGGCACCGCCAGCGCGTTCGGCTGGCTGCTGGCCTACTACAGGATTCCGCAGGAATTGCTGGCCAACGTCTCGACCTGGGGCATGGGTGCGATCGGGGCCGGCTTCTTCATCGCGTTCTGCTTTCTGGTGGTGGGCTGCTTCCTCGACGCCATTCCGGCGATCATCATCGTCGGCACCGTTCTCGAACCGCTGGCGAAATCGGTGGACCTTCATCCGGTGCAGTTTGCGATCATATCGATCGTCTCGCTGGCCTTCGGGCTGGTGACGCCGCCCTATGGCCTGTGCCTGATGATCGCCTGCTCGATCGCCGGGGTGCGGTTGCGCTATGCGCTCAAGGACACGGTGATCATGCTGATTCCGATGCTGCTCGTGCTGGCGGCGGTCATCATCTGGCCGAGCGTTTCGCTGTTCCTGCCGCGCCTGATCGTGCCGGAGATGTTGAAATGAACGGGGCTTGATCCCGCGGTTCTGATGCCGCGGGATCGGTGATTTTGTCTAGAGATTGCTCTCGGTGATCGCGGCGTAGACCATGCTGCGCAGCTCGCGCCGGAGCGGGTAGGCGCTGGATGGCAGCACCTGCGTCATGAAGATGGTGATCAGCTCCTCCGCCGGGTCGATCCAGAACGACGTCGTGGCCGCGCCGCCCCAATTGTATTCACCGGGGCTGCCGGCGACCAGTGTCTCGGCCGGGCGCATGGTCACGGCGAAGCCGAGGCCGAAACCGATGCCGTTGTAGGTCGCTTCGGAGAACAGCGAGCGCGACACCTCGGGGAGAAAGCGCCCGCCGGGAATGTGGTTGGTCGTCATCAATGCCAGCGTCTTCGGCCCGATCAGCCTGACGCCGCCGAGCTCGCCGCCATTGAGCAGCGCACGGCAGAAGGTGAGATAGTCGGCCGTCGTCGAGCACAGCCCGCCGCCGCCCGAGATGAAGGACGGCGGTGACAGGAACGAGCTCTTGGTTGGATCGTCCTGTAATGTCAGTCCCTCGCGCCGCTGGCCGGCATGGAAGGTCATGCCGCCGCCCGGGTCGGCCGAGTAACAGGCGGCGAACCGGTGGGCCTTGGAAGCAGGCACGTGGAAATCAGTGTCGGTCATGCCGAGTGGATCGAGGATGCGTTGTTTCAGGAACTGCTCGAAGGGGATCCCGGAGATCTTGCCGACGAGGTAACCGATCACGTCGGTCGAAACCGAGTAGTTCCAGGCCTCGCCCGGCGAGAACTCCAGCGGGATTTTCGCGAGGCTCTCGATCATGGTCTGCAGCGTGCCTGATTTCTCGACCTCGCCGATCTTTTCAGCGCGGTAGGCGGCATCGACATTCGAGCGCTGCTGGAAGCCATAGGTGAGGCCGGAGGTGTGGCGCAGGAGGTCGACGATCAGCATCGGCCGCGACGGCGGCCGGGTCAGGAAGGACGGCGCGGTGCCGGCGACGAACACGCCGAGATCCTTCCATTCCGGAATGTACTTGGCGACCGGCTCATCGATCGCGACGAGGCCTTGCTCGACCAGCATCATGAAGGCGACGCTGGTGAGCGGCTTGGTCATGGAATAGATGCGGTAGATGGTGTCGTCCTTGACCGGCGCCTTGCGCTCGATATCGGCAAAGCCCTGCAGAGAGCTGTGGGCGACCTTGCCACGGCGATAGACCAGGAGATGCGTGCCCGGGAAGCGACCGGCATCGATGTACCGGCTCTTCAGATGCGCATCGATACGGTCGAGCGCGGACTTGGACATACCGACGGATTCGGGCGAGGCGGGGGTAGGGGCGAGCATCAGTTCCTCCGGGGCATTTTATCGGAAAGGTGATAGCCGAAATGGCGACCTCTTTCCAAGCCGGCTGCGCTTAACGCAGCCGGCCCGACTGGTGTAGGCTGCGCCCTGGAACGCCTCCAAGGAGCCCACCCGGGCCAACGAAAAAACCAGGGCAAACGCACCATGACCCAGTTCAACGAGACCGAACTCACTGAAGCCGTCGTCCGGAGCTTTGACCAGACACCCGACCCGCGCGCGAAATTCCTGCTCCAGGAATTGGTGAAGTCGCTGCACGATTACGTGAGCAAGACCGGCCTCACCTTTGAGGAGTGGGAATACGCCATCGATTTCCTGACCCGCACCGGCCAGAAATGCACGGACACCCGGCAGGAATTCATCCTCCTGTCCGACGTGCTCGGCGTCTCCATGTTGGTCGACGCGGTCAACCATCGCGAGCGCGAGGGCGCTACCCAGACCACCGTGCTCGGGCCGTTCTATGTCGGCGAGCACAAGGTGACGGCGCACGGCACCGACATCTCTCCGAACAATCAGACCGGCGAACGGATGTTCGTGCAGAGCCGTGTCACCGATCTCAAGGGCAAGCCGCTCGCGAATGTCCCCGTTGACGTCTGGCACGCCGACGATGACGGCTTCTACGACTCGCAGAAGCCGAACTATGATGAGGTCGGCGCCTCGGCGCGGGCGCGCTTCATCACCGATAGCGATGGCCGCTTTTTCTTCCGCACCATCCTGCCTTGCAGCTACCCGATCCCGACTGACGGCCCGGTCGGCGAGATGATCGTGCAGACCAACCGCCACCCGATGCGCCCGGCGCATGTGCACTTCCTGGTCAATGCCAAGGGCTACGAGCCGCTGATCACCCACGTCTTTATGGACGGCGACAAATATCTGGATTCCGACGTGGTGTTCGGCGTGAAGGACGACCTCGTCGCCAAGGTCGAGCCGCGCAGCGACCCGGAGATGCCCGACGGCTCCAGGGCAAGCGGGCAGTGGCACCTGATGACCTACGAATTCCACCTCAAGCCCGGCGGCGGCATGGCGCCCAAGCCGCTGGGGATGAAGGCGGAGGAGCCGGCCTGACCGTCAGGCGCGAGAGCACGCGCCGCCCTCTCATCTCCCGATAAAGGCCGCCAGCTCGTCAGGCGTCCCCATCGGAAAGGCTTCTTTCATGAAGTCGAGGAAGGCGGATACGCGCGCACTCAGGAGCCGGCGTGATGGATAAAGCGTCCACAGCGCGATCTCCGGTCCCTCGATATCGCCCCAAAGCACCAGCGTGCCCGCAGCGAGGTCGTGACTGACCAGTGACACTGGCAGGCGCGTAGCGCCGACGCCGGCCCGGACCGCATCGCGGACCATGATGAGCGACGACAGGCGGAGGACTGGATCAATCGCAATGCGCGATTGTCCGCCTGGCGTTGTCACGTCCCAGCTTGTTAGCTGATCGCCCGCGCCGCGCATGACGGCCGGCACGGCGATTCCGTCCCGCGGTCGTTCGAGGTCAGGGCTCGCCACCACCACCAGCCGATCGCGCAAGAAGATTCGTCCGACCAGGTTTTCATCCGGATCGGGATTGACCCGGATCACCAGATCATACCCTTCCTCCACCATGTCGACGGAGCGATCTTCCGTCGTGACCTCAAGACGGATCTCCGGATATCTGAGCGCGAACCCGGCCGCGAGATTTCCCATTGCAGTCTGCGAGAACAGCATAGGCGCGCTGATCCGCAAGCTGCCGCGCGGCCTGTCTCCACCCGAGGCGATCGCTGTCGCCGTCTCGTCGAGCTCGGTGAGCAAGGCCCCCGTCCGCTCGTAAAGGGCGCGTCCTTCCTGCGTGAGTTTCAGGGTGCGCGCTCCCCGTTCGAACAGGCGCAGGTCGAGCGCGGCTTCCAGCTCCGCGACCCGCCGGGACAGGGTGGCTTTCGGGCGTCCGGCGGCGCGTGCGGCCCGGCCGAACCCGCCGTGCCGGGCAACGAGATTGAAATCGGCGAGTGCGAGCAGGTCCATTGTTCCACCAGTGAGACAGTCTGTCCAGATATAGCGGCTATCGGTCCGAATGTGGATCAGTAATTTCCGGGATGTCTTCTGACCCCAACCCCGGAGTGATCCCCATGACCATCCTCGTTACCGGCGCAACCGGCACCGTCGGCCGCCATGTCGTCGAACAGCTCGTCAAGCGCGGCGCCGATGTCCGCGCTCTTGCGCGCGATCCTGCCAAGGCAAACCTCCCGGCAGGCGTCACCGTCGTGCAGGGCGATCTGCTCGACGTCGACTCGATCCGCAGCGCATTCAAGGGCGTCTCGACCCTGTTCCTGCTCAATGCAGTGGTGCCGGATGAATTCACCCAGGCACTGATCGCGCTCAACCTGGCCCGCGAGGCTGGCGTCGAGCGGGTCGTCTACCTCTCGGTGATCCACAGCGATCGCTACGTGAACGTCCCGCACTTTGCCGGCAAGTTCGGCGTCGAGCGGATGATCGAGCAGATGGGCTTCAACGCCACCATCCTGCGCCCGGCGTACTTCATGAACAACGACGTCACGATCAAGGACGTGGTGACCGGATACGGCATCTATCCGATGCCGATCGGGAGCAGGGGGCTCGCCATGATCGATGCGCGCGACATCGGCGAGATCGCGGCCATCGAGCTCGTCCGTCGTGAGCGCGCCGCAACACCGCTTCCGCTCACGCGCATCAATCTCGTCGGTCCTGATACGCTCACCGGCGCGAAAGCCGCCGCCGTCTGGTCGGAGGTGCTGGGCCGCACGATCGCCTATCCCGGTGACGATACCGCCGGCTTCGAGAAGAATCTCCGGCAGTTCATGCCGAGCTGGATGGCTTTCGACATGCGGCTGATGAGCGAGCGTTTCCTCACCGAGGGAATGATCCCGGAAGCCGGCGACGTCGAGCGTCTGACCGCGCTGTTGGGCCGTCCGCTGCGATCCTATCGCGACTTCGTCTCCGAGATCGCGGCCACTGCCTGACGGCAGGGGCGCATTCCCAATCACGACACGAGGAATCCTATCATGATCTCTTCAACCGCCACCGTTCCGGCGGATCCGGAAGGCGCAACGAAGATATTGCTGCTTGGAGCGACTGGTGCCACCGGTCGCCTGATCGTCAACCAGGCGGTGGCGCGAGGGCACGACGTCACCGTGCTGGTGCGCTCCGCCGGCAAGGCAAGTGACATCAGGGGGGCGAAGCTCATCGTCGGAGATGCACGCGATGAAGCAGCCCTGCGCGAAGCCCTCAAAGGCCGTGACGCCGTGGTCAGTGCGCTGGGTACACCGGTAAGTCCGTTCCGCGAGGTGACGCTGCTCTCGACCGCGACGCGCGCGCTCGTGAGCGCGATGAAGGCCGAGCAGGTCTCGCGGCTGGTTTGCATCACGGGGATGGGCGCCGGCGACAGTGCCGGGCACGGCGGCTTTGTCGCCGACAACGTGATCTTTCCGCTTCTCCTGAAGAAGGTGTACGCCGACAAGAACCGGCAGGAGGCGATCGTCAGAGACAGCGGGCTGGACTGGATTTTGGTTCGCCCCTCGATCCTCAATAACAAGCCCGGCCGCGGCTCGGTCCGGGCGCTGACGGATCTTTCGGGCTTCCATGGTGGCAGCATCGCGCGCGAGGACGTTGCGACATTCGTGCTGGATCAAGTGCGCGCCGATACCTGGCTGCATCGGTCTCCGCTGATCACGTGGTGACGCTTTGCGTGGCTAAACCCCTGATCAGCGCGCGTGCAACATCGCAAGCAGGACCACGACGACGCAGGCGAGCGCCGCCGTGGTCAATTTCCAGAACATCAGCGGGCTGCGCTCCAAAAGCGGCGTGATCCGCGTGTCGAGATAGGCCGGATTGGGCGTGCGAAGCTCGAAGACGAATTCGGACAGATCCTCGTGCCGCTTGTAGGGATCCGGATGGAGCGCACGTCTGAGCGCGCCGTCGACCCAGGCAGGCACGTTGCTGTTGTCGTCGGCCGGGCGATATTTGAGCCTCCGCACGTCCGCCTTGCGCCGGATCCTGGCGATTTGCGTGCCATAGGGAAGCTTTCCCGTCAGCATCTGGTAGCAGATCACGGCCAGCGAAAACATGTCGGAGCGCGGCGAACCGACTTGCCCAAGAAAATATTCCGGCGCCGTGTACTGGACCGTTCCCAAAATTTCGTCGGCCTCGTCCTGTGGCGCTGCCTCCGCGACGCCTGCCACCTTCACCGATCCGAAGTCGATGATCTTCGCGGTGCCGGTCTTGTCGATCAGGATGTTGTCGGGCCTCAAGTCCTGATGCAGCATCTCCATGCGGTGGAAGGCGCGCAGGCCCGCGGCGATCTGCTCGACCAGTCCGCGGACGGTTTCGAGATCGGGGCGCGGATTGTCTGTCATCCATTGCCGCAAGGTCTGACCTTCGACGAATTCGGTCGCGACATAGAGATAGCCACGCCGTTTCGACTGCGACAACGGCTTCAGCACATGCGGGCTGTCGATCCGGCGCGCGATCCACTCTTCCATCAGGAAGCGCTTCAGGTAGGCGGCATTGTCGCGCAGATCGATCGACGGAAGCTTCAGCGCGACCGGCTCCTCGGTCACCGCGTCGACAGCAAGGTAAATATGGCTGCGGCTGCTGGCGTGGATTTCGCGGACGATCCTGTAGCCGTCGAAGATCGCCCGCGGCTCCGGCAGCGGGGGAAGCGGCAGCTGGGAGGTCTGGTTGAAGATGCCGGCCGGCTCGCGCTGCGGCACTGCATCGATGCGGAGGATCTGGACCGTGATGTTGTCGTCGCTGCCGCGCCGGTAGGCTTCCTCGACGATCGCCTTCGCCGCTCCGTCGAGCTCGGCTGCATGCTCGCTGAGCGCGTTCGTGATGAAACGCGCGTCGACGAATTCATAGGCGCCGTCGGTCGCCAGCAGGAAGGTGTCGCCAGTCTCGATCTCGAAACTCTGGTAGTCGATTTCGAGTTGCGGATTGATGCCGAGCGCACGGCCGAGATAGGTCTGCTCCGAGGACACAATGATCCGGTGATCGTCGGTCAGCTGCTCGAGCGCCTTGCCCGCCACGCGGTAGACGCGACAGTCGCCGACGTGGAAGATGTGCGCGGTGGTCGCCTTGATGACCATGGCGCTCAGCGTGCAGACATAACCCTTGTCGCGGTCATAGGCATATTGGCTCTTGCGCGTCTGCGCGTGCAGCCAGGAATTGGTCGCATCCAGCACGCGGCGGGCGGAGGTCTTCACCGTCCAGGATTCCGACGTGCAGTAATAGTCCATCAGGAAGCTCTTGACCGCCGACTCGCTGGCGATCTGGCTCACCGTGCTGCTGGAGATGCCGTCGGCGAGGACGGCCGCAATGCCCTTCAGGCTGAGCATCGGCTCGTCCGGGACGAGGACGCCGTGAAAATCCTGGTTGATGGGCTTGCGACCCTTGTCGGAATGCTGGCCGACCGAGATCTGAAGTCCGCGGGTCATCGTCATCACCGGCAAAGGGGAGCCTCACCCTGATCGGGCGAGGCTCTCCTGTCGAGACGTTGTTTGCTCAGGCCGCGACGCGGGGCGACGAGGCCTTGCCCGCCTGGCGCTTCGGCTGGGTCAAGACGTGCGTGGCGTAGAGGGTCATGCCGGTGAAGGCGAGGCCGCCGACGAGATTGCCGAGCACGGTCGGGATCTCGTTCCAGATCAGATAGTCCATGATCGAGAATTTCGCGTGCAGCATCAGGCCGGAGGGGAACAGGAACATGTTCACGACGGAATGCTCGAACACCATGTAGAAGAACACCAGGATCGGCATCCACATCGCGATGACTTTGCCGGGGACCGAGGTGGAGATCATGGCGCCGACGACGCCGGTCGAGACCATCCAGTTGCAGAGCATTCCGCGGATGAACAGCGTCGCCATGCCGGCCGCGCCGTGCGCGGCGTAGCCGAGCGTGCGGCCTTCGCCGATATTGCCGATCGCCGTGCCGACCTTGTCCGGATCCTGCGTGAAGCCGAAAGTCGTGACGAAGGCCATCATGAAGGCCACCGTCAGGGCGCCTGCGAAATTGCCGACGAAGACGAGGCCCCAGTTCCGCAGCACGCCGCCGAAGGTGACGCCCGGGCGCTTGTCGATCAGGGCGAGCGGGGAGAGCACAAACACACCGGTCAGGAGGTCGAAGCCCAGCAGATAGAGCATGACGAAGCCGACCGGGAACAGCAGCGCGCCGATCAGCGGCTGCCCCGTGTTCACGTTGATCGTGACGGCGAACCATGCCGCGAGCGCCAGGATAGCGCCGGCCATGTAGGCCCGGATGATGGTATCCCGGGTGGACATGAAGACTTTGGACTCGCCCGCATCCACCATCTTGGTGACGAATTCCGAAGGCGCGAGATACGACATCAATGGTTCCTTTGCTTCCTGGTGAGATCGACACACTCTGCGTGAGCGCGACTGAACATCATTGGCCGTGCGGGCTGGTTGCCGCGCGTAAGCCGGAGAGATTTGGAAGCTCTGGGAATCGCGTCACGAGGATGAAGCCGGGAGGGCCGCGAAGCAGGTGAGCTTCCGTGCTGCAGCCGCCTGAGGCTGCAGCATTGCGGTCGAGCCGCAGTCTTCGTTGACGCGAACTCAAATGCAAATTGCGTGCCGTGCGCCTGGCCTATAAGAACCCAGCGATATCAAGAAGATACGACTTTTCCTGACCCGGCTTTTGCGGGCCGAGTGGCCTGTTGCTTAAGCGGCTGCACAAGACTTGTGCGCCGCACAAATGTTGGGCAGGTCGCAAATTTCACGAGCGGAGAAGACCTGCGACAGACTGGCGCGGCGTACATAAGCTATTGATATCGATTTGTTTTCGGCTGCCTCACGCTTGGCATGAAGCTTGAATAGTTCCACGCCGACGCCATTGAAGCCGTCCCGCGAGACTTCTCATCCGAATTGCCGACGCCACCAGACGGGGGTCTCCCCGTCGCGCGTTCGCATGCGCTGCTTCAGGCGTCGCCGGACGGACGGGCTGCTCGTGTGCACTGACACAATCATTCTGCAACGACGCAAAGGACGATACCGCCTATGACCAAGCGCACCCGCCGGCCGTCGGACACTGGCCTCAGCCGCCGTCAATTGTTGAAGGCCGCCGGCTCGACCGCCGCACTCCTGGCCGCCGTGAAGCTGAATTTCCCAGCGGGCGCTTTCGCGCAGGACGCCGGTCCGGAGGTCAAGGGCGCAAAGCTTGGCTTCATCGCGCTGAGCGATGCCGGTCCCTTGTTCGTCGCCAAGGACAAGGGCCTGTTCGCCAAATACGGCATGCCCGACACCGACGTGCAGAAGCAGGCCTCCTGGGGCACCACGCGGGACAATCTCGTGCTCGGCTCGGAAGGCAACGGCATCGACGGTGCGCATATCCTGACCCCGATGCCGTATCTGATCTCGGCCGGCAAGGTGACGCAGAACAACCAGCCGACGCCGATGTACATCCTGGCGCGGCTCAATCTCGACAGCCAGTGCATCTCCGTCGCCAGTGAATATGCCGACCTGAAGCTCGGCGTCGATGCGTCCACCTTCAAGGCGGCCCTGGAGAAGAAGAAGGCTTCCGGCAAGCCCGTGAAGGCGGCGATGACCTTCCCCGGCGGCACGCACGACCTCTGGCTCCGCTATTGGCTTGCCGCCGGCGGCATCGATCCGGACAAGGACATCGAGACCATCGTGGTGCCGCCTGCGCAGATGGTGGCCAACATGAAGGTCGGCACGATGGACTGCTTCTGCGTCGGCGAGCCCTGGAATCTGCAGCTGATCCACCAGAACATCGGCTATACCGCGATCACGACCGGCGAGCTCTGGAACAAGCACCCGGAAAAATCCTTCGGCATGCGCGCCGCCTTCGTCGATAAATACCCGAAGGCCGCGAAGGCGCTGCTGATGGCGGTGATGGAAGCGCAGCAGTGGTCGGACAAGGCCGAGAACAAGGCCGAGCTTGCTGCCATCATGGGGAAGCGGCAGTGGATGAACTGCCCTGTCGAAGACGTACTCGACCGCACCGCCGGCAAGTTCGACTACGGCCTTCCCGGCAAGGTGGTCGAGAATTCGCCGCACATCATGAAGTATTGGCGCGACTTCGCCTCTTATCCGTTCCAGAGCCACGACCTCTGGTTCCTCACCGAGGACATTCGCTGGGGCAAATACGAGGCGAATTTCGACACCAAGGCGCTGATTGCCAAGGTCAACCGCGAAGACATGTGGCGCGACGCGGCCAAGACGCTCGGCATCGCAAGCGCCGAGATCCCGACCTCCACCTCGCGCGGCAAGGAGACCTTCTTCGACGGCAAGGTGTTCGATCCGGAAAATCCGGCTGCCTATCTGAAGTCGCTCGCGATCAAGCGCGTCGAAGTCTGATGGAGCCAGCGGCCGCCTCCGGGCGGCCGCATCGCCTTTTGCAGCCGGAGAAATATTGCGATGAACATGCCCGCCACCAAGATCGAGGTTGAGACCGCGAAGCCCGCGAGCGCTGCCGCGCCGGTCGTCGCGATGACACCGAAGCGGCCGCCGCGTTCGGAGACTTACGCGCGGATGGCGCGGGAGACCGCCGTGCGCGTCATCCCGCCGCTGGTCGTGATCGCGCTCTTGCTTCTGGTGTGGGAGCTGGTCTGCCGCCGCGCCGGCTCGGCACTGCCGCCGCCGTCGAAGGTGTTCAAGGACACGAAGGAGCTGATCCTCGATCCGTTCTTCGATCACGGCGGCATCGATAAGGGGCTGTTCTGGCACCTCTCCGCTAGCCTCCAACGCGTCGCCTTCGGCTATTCGCTCTCGGCGATTGCCGGCATCGCGCTCGGCGTGCTGGTCGGGCAATCGGTCTGGGCGATGCGTGGGCTCGATCCGCTGTTCCAGGTCTTGCGCACGATCCCGCCGCTGGCCTGGCTGCCGCTGTCGCTCGCCGCGTTCCGCGACGGCCAGCCCTCGGCGATCTTCGTCATCTTCATCACCTCGATCTGGCCGATCATCATCAACACCGCGGTCGGCATCCGCAACATCCCGCAGGATTATCGCAACGTCGCCGCGGTGGTGCAGCTTAACCCGCTCGAATTCTTCGCCAAGATCATGATTCCGGCCGCCGCGCCCTATATCTTCACGGGGCTTCGCATCGGCATCGGTTTGTCCTGGCTCGCGATCGTCGCCGCGGAAATGCTGATCGGCGGCGTCGGCATCGGCTTCTTCATCTGGGACGCCTGGAACTCCTCGCATATCAGCGAAATCATCCTGGCGCTGTTCTATGTCGGCATCATCGGCTTCGTGCTCGACCGCCTGATCGCGGGTGCCGGCAAGATCGTCACCCGCGGCACCGCGCTGAACTGAAGGGGAAGCACATGACCGCTTATCTGAAGCTCGACCACATCGACAAGATTTTTACCCGCGGCGCTGCCTCCACCGAGGTGCTGAAGGATATCAATCTCACCATCGAGAAGGGCGAATACGTCTCGATCATCGGCCATTCCGGTTGCGGCAAGTCGACCCTGCTCAACATCATCGCAGGCCTGACCAACGCCACCACCGGCGGCGTGCTGCTCGAGAACCGCGAGGTGAACTCGCCGGGACCGGATCGCGCGGTGGTGTTCCAGAACCACAGCCTGTTGCCGTGGCTAACCGTGTACGAGAACGTCAGGCTCGGCGTCGACAAGGTCTTCGCTAAGACCAAGAAGCGCGCCGAACGCGACGCCTGGGTCATGCACAATCTCAACCTCGTGCAGATGGCCCATGCCAAGGACAAACGGCCCTCGGAAATCTCCGGCGGCATGAAGCAGCGCGTCGGCATTGCCCGCGCGCTCGCGATGGAACCGAAAGTGTTGCTGCTCGACGAGCCTTTCGGCGCACTCGACGCACTGACCCGCGCGCATTTGCAGGATTCGGTGATGGCGCTGCATCAGAAGCTCGGCAACACGATTCTGATGATCACCCACGACGTCGACGAGGCGGTGCTGCTGTCCGACCGCATTGTCATGATGACGAACGGGCCGAGCGCGCGCATCGGCGAGGTGCTGGAGGTGCCGCTGGCGCGCCCGCGCAAGCGGCTCGAGCTCGCGACCAACACCACTTACTTGAAGTGCCGGCAGCGCGTGCTCGAATTCCTCTATGAGCGTCATCGCTTCGTCGAGGCCGCGTAAACGCGTCACCAACAGGTGCTGACGCAACGCCTAATTTTGAATCATCAAGCTCAATCCTTGTGCGCCGCACAGGGATTGAGCGAATCGCAAAATTTGCGTGCGAAATAGTCCTGCAAAAATTCGGAGCACTCCGAACAAGCTCCTGAATTTCCTGCGTTTCCGGAATGCGCGCAGTTGGCACGGAAATTGAAGCACCAACCGCGACGCCAACGACGACGTCCCTCAACATCATCAATCAGCATCGTAACTCGCCACCGGGGTGAAGCCTCGGAGCGCGCCTCCGTGGCCGGAGGCTGAGCCTGCAACGACGCAGCGGTGAGCCTGGAAGGGATTTTGCAATGACGAAGAGTCCGACTGGTAATCAGACTTGGATTTCAGACTGGCGCCCCGAAGATGAGGCGTTCTGGAGTGCGGGCGGCAAGACTATCGCGCGACGCAACCTGATCTGGTCGATCGTGGCCGAACATATCGGCTTCTCGGTCTGGCTGATCTGGAGCATCGTCACCACCAAACTGCCGCAGGCGGGCTTCCACTACACCACCGACCAGCTGTTCCAGCTCGTCGCTGTGCCCGGACTGATCGGCGCGTTGATGCGCTTTCCCTACACCTTCGCGGTGACGACCTTCGGCGGCCGCAACTGGACCATCTTCAGCGCGGCGATCCTGTTCATTCCGACGCTCTCGCTGGCCTATTTCGTCGGTCAGCCCGGCACGCCGTTCTGGCTGATGCTGCTGATTGCTTCGACCGCCGGTCTCGGCGGCGGCAATTTTGCCTCCAGCATGACCAACATCTCGTTCTTCTTCCCCGACCGGATGAAGGGCTGGGCGCTGGGACTGAATGCAGCCGGCGGCAATATCGGCGTCTCCAGCGTGCAGCTCCTGACCCCGATCCTGATGACGCTCGCCGTCATCAATCTGTTCCAGGCAACGCCTGTCGATGGTGTCTTTCTTCAGAATGCCGGCCTGATGTGGGTGCTGCCGATCGCGATCGCGGTCTTCGGCGCGGTGTTCTTCATGAACAACCTGACCACGGCCAAGTCGTCGATCAAGAACCAGCTCGCCGTGGTCAAACGCAAGCACACCTGGATCATGGCGTATCTCTATATCGGCACGTTCGGCTCCTTCATCGGCTACTCGGCGGCATTTCCGCTGCTGATCAAGACCCAGTTCCCGCAAGTCACGATTGCGATCGCGTTCCTGGGACCGCTGGTCGGTTCGTTGTCGCGGCCGCTCGGCGGCTGGCTTGCCGACAGGATCGGCGGCTCGGTGACCACGTTCTGGAATTTCATCGTGATGGCAGGCGCCACGATCGGCGTGCTCTATTTCGTCGGGCACAAGGATTTCATCGGCTTTCTGTCGATGTTCCTGGTCCTGTTCGTGACGACGGGCATCGGCAACGGCTCGACCTACCGCATGATCCCCTCGATCTTCCGCGAGCAGAATTTGTTCAGGGTGCGCGGCAAGGGCGATGCGGAGCGCGCGCTCGCCTTGAAGACGGCGAGCATCGAGAGCGGTGCCGCGGTCGGCTTCATCGGCGCGGTCGGCGCAGTCGGCGGCTATCTGATCCCGACCGGATTCGGCAAGTCGATCGCGCTGACCGGCGGCCCGCAGCTCGCGCTCGCGATCTATCTCGGCTTCTACGCCTCCTGTCTCGCGCTGACCTGGTGGTTCTATCTGCGTCGCAGCCCGCAAGGTGAGGGCGCCTCAAGCCTCGCCGGCGCGCGAGTTTAACACTTGGTACGAATCTCGCTTCTCCCCGTACGCGGGGAGAAGCATTGCCCGACAGTTTGACAATGAACCTGGTTCGCAATGGCGCGCACCAAGGCAAACCCAACAGGCAGGAGAACATCATGACGCCAGAACAGATCACCCTCGTCCAACAGAGCTTTGCCAAGGTCGCGCCGATTTCCGCGCAGGCCGCGGTGCTGTTCTACGATCGCCTGTTCGAGGTGGCGCCGTCCGTGCGCGCGATGTTTCCCGAGGACATGACCGAGCAGCGCAAGAAGCTGATGGGCATGCTCGCCGCCGTCGTCGGCGGTCTGTCGAACCTGGACTCGATTCTTCCCGCGGCCTCGGCGCTTGCGAAGCGTCACGTCGGCTACGGCGCCAAGGCCGAGCACTACCCGGTGGTCGGCGCGACCTTGCTGTGGACCCTGGAGAAGGGCCTCGGCGAAGCCTGGACGCCCGAACTGGCTACCGCCTGGACCGACGCCTACGGCGTATTGTCCGGCTACATGATTTCCGAGGCCTACGGCGCACAGCCGCAGGCCGCCGAATAGGAGATGCGTTGTGAGTGAACCGCTGGTCATCGTCGGTAACGGTATGGCGGCCGCGCGTCTGGTCGACGAGCTCGCCAAGACCTCGCTCGGCCGCTACGCGGTCGCCGTGATCGGCGAAGAGCCGCGGCTCGCTTACAACCGCGTTCTGCTCTCCTCCGTGCTGGCCGGCGAGACCGGCTCGCACGAGATCGAGCTCCGGCCCGCCGACTGGTGGCGCCATCGCGGCGTCACGGTGCGCTACGGCTATCGCGTCACCGAGATCGACACCGGCCGACGCGAGCTCAAGATCGAAGGCGAAGAGAGTATGGAATACTCCAAGCTCGTGCTCGCCGTCGGCTCGACGCCGCTGCGGCTCAACGTGCCCGGCGCCGACCTTTCCGGCGTGCACACCTTTCGCGACACCCGCGACGTCGATCTGCTGCTGACGCTCGCTGCCGCCAGGAAGCGCGTCGTCGTGGTCGGCGGCGGTCTGCTCGGACTCGAAGCGGCTTACGGCCTCGCCAAGGCCGGAGCGCCCGTGACGCTGCTGCACCTGATGGACCGGCTGATGGAGCGCCAGCTCGATGCCCCCGCCGCCGACCTGCTCAAGACACTGGTCGAGCGCAAGGGCATTCGCATCCTGCTCAATGCATCCACAGCCCGCATCCATGGCGAGGGTCATGTCGAAGCGGTCGAGCTTGCCGACGGCAGCCGCATCGAGGCCGATGCCGTGATCTTCGCCGCCGGCATCAGGCCCAACATTGCGCTGGCAAAGGACGCCGGCATCGCCGTCAATCGCGGCATCGTCGTCAACGATGAGATGCAGACGGCGTCACCAGATATCTACGCGCTCGGCGAATGCGCCGAGCATCGCGGCATCTGCTACGGCCTGGTCGAACCCGCCTACGAGCAGGCACGCGTGCTGGCGCGACACCTTGCCGGCCGTCCCGCGGCCTATCAGGGCAGCGTGGTCTCGACCAATCTGAAGGTGTCGGGCGTCAGCGTGTTCTCCGCCGGTGACTTCATGGGCGGGGAGGGCAGCGAGAGCCTCGTGCTGTCAGACCGCAGGCGCGGCACTTACAAGAAGCTCGTCATCGCCGCGGGCCGGCTCACCGGCGCTCTGCTGATCGGCGATACCGTCGATGCGCTCTGGTATCTCGAACTGATCCGCAATCGCGAAAAGGTGGCGGCCATCCGCGCCGACATGATATTCGGCCGCGCGCTCGCGCGTCCCTCCAAAGCGGCTTGATAGAGGCGGCTTGATATGACGGCGATCGATCCCACGCTCCGCGCCACCAAGACGACCTGTCCGTATTGCGGCGTAGGCTGCGGCGTGCTGGCGACGCCAGACGGCAAGGGCGGCGCGGCGATCGCGGGCGATCCCGATCATCCTGCCAATTTCGGCCGGCTGTGCTCCAAGGGCTCGGCGCTCGGCGAGACCGTCGGGCTCGAAAGCCGGCTGCTCTATCCGATGATCCGCTGCAAGGGCGTGCTCGAAC
This sequence comes from Bradyrhizobium sp. WSM1253, assembly GCF_000244935.1. Taxonomy (NCBI): domain Bacteria; kingdom Pseudomonadati; phylum Pseudomonadota; class Alphaproteobacteria; order Hyphomicrobiales; family Nitrobacteraceae; genus Bradyrhizobium; species Bradyrhizobium sp. WSM1253. Next base: position 1,946,537 of record NZ_JH600073.1, on the reverse strand, counting down.
GCGTCGCCTGGAGCGATGCGCTCGATCACGTCGCCCACCGCATGCAGCACATCGTCGCGCGCGACGGCGCTGACGCGGTCGCATTCTATCTCTCGGGCCAACTGCTGACCGAGGACTATTACGTCGCCAACAAGCTGATGAAGGGCTTTGTCGGCACGGCCAACGTCGACACCAATTCGCGGCTCTGCATGTCGTCCTCGGTCGCCGGTCACCGCCGCGCCTTCGGCGCCGACACCGTACCCGGCTGCTACGAGGATCTCGATCAGGCCGATCTGCTGGTGTTCGTCGGCTCGAATGCCGCCTGGTGCCATCCCGTGCTGTTCCAGCGCATGTTGAAGAACCGGCAGGAACGCGGCGCCCGCATGATCGTGATCGATCCGCGCCGCACCGACACCGCGACCGACGTCGATCTGTTCCTTGGCCTCAAGCCGGGCACCGACACGGCGTTGTTCTCCGGCCTGTTCGTTCACCTCGCCGACAATGGTGCCCTCGATCAGGACTACATCGCGCAAAACACCTCGGGCTTTGACGACGCGCTGGCGCGTGCACGTAGCATCGCCGGCAGCGTCACCGCGACCGCACTGGCGACGGGCCTCTCCGAGCAGGACGTTGCGACCTTCTTCAAGATGTTCCGTGACACGCCCCGCGTCGTCACGCTGTACTCGCAAGGTGTCAACCAATCGGCGCAGGGCACCGACAAGGTCAACGCGATCTTGAACTGCCATCTCGCAACGGGGCGCATCGGCAAGCCGGGTGCCTCGCCGTTCTCGCTCACCGGCCAGCCCAACGCGATGGGCGGCCGTGAGGTCGGCGGCCTCGCCAATCAGCTCGCTGCGCACATGAACTTCACGCCGCCGGACATCGATCGCGTGCGGCGGTTCTGGAAGGCGCCGCGCATCGCCACCCATGAAGGGTTGAAGGCGGTGCAGCTGTTCGAAGCCATCAACCGCGGCGAGGTCAAGGCGCTATGGGTGATGGGCACCAACCCCGCGGTCTCGCTGCCCGATGCCGACTTCGTGCGCGAGGCGCTGAAGAAGCTCGAGCTGTTCGTGGTCTCCGAGAACGTGCTCTCCAACGACACCGTCGAGGCCGGACCGCACGTGCTGCTGCCCGCGCTCGCCTGGGGCGAGAAGTCGGGCACCGTGACCAATTCCGAGCGCCGGATCTCGCGCCAGCGCTCGTTCCTGCCGGCGCCCGGCGAGGCGCGGCCGGACTGGTGGATCCTGAGCGAAACCGCAAAGCGCCTCGGCTTCGGCGACAGCTTTAATTACAAATCCGCAGCCGACATCTTTCGCGAGCACGCCGCGCTCTCCGCGTTCGAGAACGATGGCAGCCGCGACTTCGACATCGGCGCGCTGACTTCGCTGTCGGACGAGGCGTTTGACGCCTTGAAGCCCGTGCAGTGGCCCGCGCGCCAGGGCGAGGCGCCCGGCGAGCGCTTCTTCGCGGCCGGCGGGTTCTTCACCAATGACGGCAAGGGCCGCTTCGTCGCGCCGGAGGTGCCGGCGCTGCGTGGCGAGACCGGACCGTCGCGACCGCTGCGGCTCAACACCGGCCGCATCCGCGACCAGTGGCACACCATGACGCGCACGGGCCTCAGCCAGCGGCTCGGCGCGCATCTGCCCGAGCCGTTCGTCGAGATTCATCCCGATGACGCCAACAAATACAACGTCGTCCACGACGGCTATGCCCGCATCACCACCGACTACGGCCAGTGCACCCTCAAGGTCGTCGTCAGCGACCAGCAGCAGCGCGGCACGCTATTCGCGCCGATCCACTGGAGTGCGATGAACGCCTCGCACGGTCGCGTGGGGGCGCTGGTCGCACCGTTCACCGATCCGTTCTCGGGACAGCCGGAGTCCAAGGCGACACCGGCCGCGATCTCGCCCTATGAATACGTCTTCCGCGGCTTTGCGTTGTCGCGCAAGCAGCTGGAGCTGCCGCCGAACCTGATGTGGACCCGCGTCACTGTTGCCGGCGGCTTCGGCTATCTCTTCGCCGACAATGCGGATCTGTCGCGCTGGCCGGCCTGGCTCGAAGGCGTTGCCGGCGAGGACGTCGCCGACTATCGCGACTTCGGCGGCGGCGTTTATCGCGCAGCGTCGTTTGCGGGCGACCGCATCGAAACCTGCCTGTTCGTCGGCCCCGCGCATGACGCCGGCGACTGGGAGGTGGTGAAGAGCCTGTTCGTGGCCGACAATGTCACCGACGAGCAGCGGCGCATGCTGCTGTCCGGCAAGTCGAGCGAGGGCGCGGCTTCGACCGGCCCCGTCGTCTGCGCCTGCTTCGGCGTCGGCCGCGGCACCATCTGCGACACCATCGCCGCAGGCGCGCGCACAGCGGCCGAGATCGGCACAAAGCTCAAGGCCGGCACCAATTGCGGCTCCTGCATTCCTGAACTGAAGCGCCTGATCGCGACGACCGAGGTGGCTCCAGTGAAGCAGGCGAAGGTCGCGGGCGCCGCGGGGTAGGGGCGCTTTCTCGGTCGTCGCCGAATACTCCGCCGTCATCGCCCGGCTTGACCGGGCGATCCAGTACGCCGAGACGCCTGTGATCAAGCGGTAAGGCCACGGCGTACTGGATTCCCCGCTTGACGCCTACGCTAAAGCTTCGGCGCCCCTGGACCTCGACCCCGGCGAAGCCTTGGCGTAGCCGGGTCGCGGGGAATGACAGCGGGGGCGGGGCGCTACGCCTCAGCCCAATCGACGCACGCCCCATTGTGCCCTATGTTGCCGCGCTCTCCCCCATCAACAACGACAACAACAACAATGATGTACCTGGAAACGCCGCCGCGCCTGATCGAGACCAGGCTCTTTTCCGCCATGCCAGACAAATTCCGCCGCAAAGGCGAGCGGACGGATTGGGCCGATGCCAACCGGCCGGGCGTGCCGACGGACTCCTTCATCGAAGGGCCGTCGTTCGACAGGGATGGCAATCTCTACATCGTCGACATTCCGTTCGGCCGGATCTTCCGCATTGCGCCCGACGGCGAGTGGTCGTTGGCGATTGAATATGAAGGCTGGCCGAACGGGCTGAAAATCGCGGCCGACGGCCGCATCCTGGTCGCCGACTACAGGCACGGCATCATGGAGTTCGACGCCAACGCGGGGCACGTGGCGCCGGTGCTGACCTCGCGCAATTCGGAATCCTTCCGCGGCTGCAACGACCTGCATCTCGCGTCCAACGGCGATATCTATTTCACCGACCAGGGGCAGACCGGCCTGCATGACCCCAGCGGCCGTGTCTATCGCCTGACGCCAGGCGGCCGCCTGGATTGCCTGATCGACACCGGCATCAGTCCGAACGGTCTGGTGCTCGATCCAACCGAGACCGTGCTGTTCGTCGCGATGACGCGCGACAACGCGGTGTGGCGGTTGCCTTTCATGAAGGACGGCAGCGTGTCGAAGGTCGGCCGCTTCTGTTCGCTGTTCGGTACCAGCGGCCCCGATGGCTTGACCATGGATGCCAAGGGCCGTCTGTTCGTCGGCCACGCATCGCTCGGCCATGTCTTCGTGTTCGCGCCCAACGGCGAATTGATCGCGCGGGTGAAGTCGTGTGCCGGGCCGAACTGCACCAATGTCGCGATTGGTGGCGCGAACAAAGATCAGCTCTACATCACGGAATCTGCGACCGGTAGCGTACTGGTCGCTGACATCGGCGGATTGAACTCTTGAGCTCGATGGCGGTTGCCTGAGCGAACGAGTGGTATCGGAGCAAATATGAACACGAACCCCTTCGGCAAAACCGGCGCCAGCGTCTCTGTCATCGGGCAGGGCACCTGGTATCTCGACCACGGCGATCGCAAGCGCGCGATCGCGGCGCTTCAGCGCGGGCTCGATCTCGGCATGACCCACATCGACACTGCCGAGATGTATGGCGACGCCGAGCTCGTCATTGCCGATGCGATCGCGGGGCGACGCGACGAGGTGTTCCTCGTGTCAAAGGTGCTGCCGAGCAACGCCTCGCGCCGCGGAACCATCACCGCCTGTGAGCGCTCGCTGAAGCGGCTGAAGACGGATCGGCTCGACTGCTATCTGCTGCATTGGCGCGGCTCGTATCCGCTGGAGGACACTGTGGCCGCGTTCGAGGAACTGGTGAAGGCCGGCAAGATCAAATCCTGGGGTGTCTCCAATTTCGATGCCGATGATCTCGACGAGATGCTCGACGCTGCCGGCGAAGGCCGCATCGCCTGCAATCAGGTGCTCTATCATCTGAGGGAACGCGCGATCGAGCACGCGGTGATCCCGTGGTGCGAACAGCATGGTGTCGCCGTGGTCGCCTACTCGCCGTTCGGCCACGACGATTTCCCTGCGAGCAACAGCAAGGGCGGTGTAGTGCTGGCGCGCATCGCGGAGGCGCGTCGCGCAACGCCGCGCCAGATCGCGCTGAGCTTCCTCACCCGTGCGACTACGGTGTTCGCCATCCCGAAGGCGTCGTCCGCGGAACACGCCGGCGAAAATGCCGCGGCCGGCGATCTCGTGCTGACGAAAGACGAGATCGCGGCGCTCGATGCGGCGTTTCCGCGCGGTCCGAAGCCGCGCGGCCTGCCCATGCTGTAGTGCACAAACGCCCATTGTTAATGGAGTCTTGACGCGCGCGGACGTGAGCGCATATCGGCATCCTGTTTTCGGAAGTTGTGAAAGCGGCGCAATTATCGTTTTTTACGATCATTCCCGATTCGCATCTCCTAGGTTCCAGCCGTGACCCGCCGCCCGCCGCAGCCGCAAGGCTCGACAGTATTCCCATGCTCATGCCGGAAAAGAAGCCGCAGGCGCGCCGCGCGCCGGCGCGCGTCGATCATCCCTTCAAGGGCATCGCGCTGGTGCTGCTGTCGACGATCTTTCTCGGCTGCTCCGATGTCACCGCGAAATATCTGTCGTCGAGCCTGCCGTCGATCGAGATCACCTGGATCCGCTTCGTAACGTTCGCGCTGATGTTCACGCCGGTAATGCTGCCGGGCTCGCCGCTTCATGCCATGCGCACCGAGCGCCTCGGCCTGCAGCTGATGCGCGGCGCGGCATTGCTCGGCTCTTCGCTGTTCTTCATCACCGGCCTGAGCTTCCTGCCGATCGCGGAAGCGTCCGCGACCGGGTTCGTCTCGCCACTGTTCGTCACCGCGCTCTCGATCGTGTTCCTGAGCGAGAAGGTGGGCATGCGCCGCTGGATCGCCACCGCGATCGGCTTGACGGGCGTGATGATCATCCTGCGCCCGGGCTCCAGCGCGTTTCACGCCGCCGCGTTCTTCCCGATCGTCTCGGCGTTCTGCTGGGCTGCGGCGCTGATCCTGACGCGCATGATGAGCGGGCGCGAAGCCGTCCTCACCACCATGGCCTATTCGGCGCTGACGGGCGTTGCGATCCTCTCCCTGATGGTACCATTCGTCTGGGTCACGCCGACCTGGACCGCGATCGGGCTTGGCATCGTGATCGGCGTCGCCTCCACCGTCGGCCAGTGGATCATCGTCCTGGCCTATCGCTACGGCGATGCCTCGGTGCTGGCGCCGTTCTCCTACACTCAGTTGCTCTGGGTCAGCATTCTCGGCTTCTTCCTGTTCGGCGAAGTGCCTGATGTCTGGACCGTCACCGGTGCAGCCTTCATCGTCGCCAGCGGCCTCTACATCGCCCATCGGGAGCGCATCCGTCGCGCCCAGCTCCTGATCATGGAAGAGCGTTCCCCGAACCCCTGACGCAAGTTCACGCGTCCGCTTCGTGCTATCAATGGCTCCAACAAGCCGGGAGGAGCCGAATGCGCGCTGCGATTTTCAGGAACGGTGAGATTGTCGTCGATCGGATGGCGGAGCCAAAGCCCGGCCCCGGCCAGGTGCTGGTCAAGACGCTCGCCTGCGGCATCTGCGGCTCTGACCTGCACGCGCGCCAGCACGCCCATCGCATGGTGGAGATGGCGCGAAAGAGCGGCCGCAAGCCGATGGACCTCGCCCGCGACGTCGTGTTCGGCCATGAGTTCTGCTGCGAGATCGTCGATTTCGGCCCGGGCACTGTGCGCAAGCTCAAGCCGGGCACGCGCGTGTGCTCGCTGCCGGCCCTCGTGACGCCGCAGGGCATCGAGGGCATCGGCTATTCCAACGAAAATATTGGCGGCTATGCCGAGGCGATGCTACTGAGCGAAGCGCTGCTGCTCGAGGTACCCAACGGTCTCGCGCCGGAGCATGCCGCGCTCACCGAACCGCTCGCGGTCGGTGTTCACGCCGTTGCCAAGGCCAATATCCGAGGCGGCGAAGTGCCGCTCGTGATCGGCTGCGGCCCGGTTGGGCTCGCGGTGATTGCGGCGCTGAAGCTCAAGGGCCTGCATCCGATCGTCGCGGCCGACTATTCGCCGGCGCGGCGCGCGCTTGCGGCAAAACTCGGCGCCGATATCGTCGTGGATCCAAGGGTGTCGCAGCCCTATGCGATCTGGGCCGAGCATGCGCAAATGTCGGACGCGGAAAAGGCGGCGCGCCCGCCGTTCCAGGCGATGCTGCCCGCGCTGAAGCCCGCGATCATCTTCGAATGCGTCGGCGTGCCTGGTCTGTTGCAGCAGGTGTTCGAAGGCGCGCCGCGCGATGCCAGGATCGTCGTGGTCGGCGTCTGCATGGAGACCGACAGGAGCGAGCCCATGCTCGGCATCATGAAGGAGCTCAACGTTCAGTACGTGCTCGGCTACACGCCGGACGAATTCGCAGCTTCGCTGCGCCTGATCGCGGAAGGGAAGGTGGATGCGGCTGCGATGGTGACGGCCGAGATCGGCATCGATGGCGTCGCAAAGGCTTTCGCCGATCTCGCCAATCCTGAAGCGCACACCAAGATCATCGTGCAGCCGTGGCGATGATGCCTCACACCGGTAGCGCGATCGAATATTTCACCTGGCTGAGCGCGAAGCTCGACTCGATCGAGGCGATGCCGTCGAGCCGGGTCAGCTTGGTCTTGAGGAAGGTCTCGTAGGAGGCGAGGTCGGCTGCGACGACGCGCAAAAGATAGTCGCGGTTGCCGGTCATCAGGTAGCATTCCAGCACCTCGTCCCATTTCGAGATCGCGCGCGCGAAGCGGTTGAGGTCCTCCTCCTTCTGCCGCGCCAGCTTGATCGAGATGAAGACGCTGACATGCAGCCCCAGCGCCTTCTGGTCGACGGTCGCGATGTAGCGCGAGATGACGCCGCGTTCCTCGAGCAGTTTGACCCGGCGATGGCAGGGCGACACCGACAGCCCGACCTTATCGGCCAGCTCCTGCATGGTCAGCCGGCTGTCGTTCTGGAGGTAGCTGAGGATTTTTCGGTCGATGGCGTCGAGGGCGGGCATTGGGATGAACCTGTCGTTTTTACCGATCGATTGGTAAGATATCCCAATATGGGCTGGTACTGCGCGAAAAATTGAGAAGTTTGGCGCTTCCGGCAGGGGTATCATCGGCACCTGTTTTCCGGGAGCATTGCCATGCCCGTTGATACCGCCCGCCTCGACACATTGACCGCGCTCGCCCGCAAGGCGCTGTGGCTGTCGTCATGGACCATCCATCACGCCAACCACGTCCGCGCGAACGCGGACGGCCTCAAGGTTGGGGGACATCAGGCCTCGTCGGCCTCGCTCGCAACCATCATGTCGGCGCTGTATTTCCACGTGCTGAAGCCCGAAGATCGCGTCGCGGTGAAGCCGCATGCGAGCCCGGTGTTCCACGCCATCCAGTATCTGTTCGGCCGGCAGAGCCGCGAGAAGCTGGAGAATTTTCGTGGCTTCAAGGGCGCGCAGTCCTATCCCTCGCGCACCAAGGACGTCGACGACGTCGATTTCTCCACGGGCTCGGTCGGCCTCGGCGTCGCGCAGACGCTGTTCGCCTCGCTGGTGCAGGACTACGTCAAGGCACATGGCTGGATGAAGGATCGCCGCGAAGGGCGGATGATTGCGCTGGTCGGCGACGCCGAGATGGACGAGGGCAACATCTTCGAGGCGCTGGCGGAAGGCTGGAAGCACGGCCTGCGCAACACCTGGTGGGTGGTCGACTACAACAGGCAGTCGCTGGACGCCGTCGTCCGCGAAGGCCTCTGGGAAAAGTTCGAGACCGTATTCCGCAATTTCGGCTGGGACGTGGTGATCGTGAAATACGGCCGCCTGATGCGCGAGGCCTTTGCCGAAGCTGGCGGCGAGGCGTTGAAGCGCTGGATCGACAATTGCCCGAACGCGCTCTACGCCGCCTTGTGTTTTCAGGGCGGCGCGGCGTTCCGCAAACATCTTCACGATGAGATCGGCGATCAGGGCCCCATCACCAAACTGATCGACAAGCGCAGCGACGACGAATTGCTGGCGCTGATGTCGAACCTCGGCGGCCATGATATGGCGAGCATGCTGGATGCGTTCGAATCCATCGATCACGATCGCCCGGTCTGCTTTATCGCCTACACCATCAAGGGCGTCGGCCTGCCGTTCCAGGGCCACAAGGACAACCACGCCGGCCTGATGACAGTCGCGCAGATGGAGAAATATCGCGACAGCCAGAACATCCGGCCCGGACACGAATGGGACAGATACGAGGGTCTCGCGCAAAGTCCTGCCGAGCTCGACGCCTTCCTCGCGGGCGTGCCGTTCAACCAGGACGGCCGCCGGCTCACCGCGCCTGTGATCGAGGTGCCGTCGCAGCTCGCCTTCAAGCCGGCGCCGCAGATGTCGACCCAGCAAGGTTTTGGGCTGGTGCTGAACGAGATCGCGCGCGGCGACAGCGAGCTTGCCAGGCGCATCGTGACGACGTCGCCTGACGTCACCGTCTCGACCAATCTCGGTCCGTGGGTGAACCGGCGCGGCCTGTTTGCGCGCGGCGAGAAGGCGGACTTATTCCGCAGCGAGAAAATTCCATCCACCTTCAACTGGGACTTCTCGCCCAAGGGCCAGCATCTCGAACTCGGCATCGCCGAGATGAACCTGTTCATCATGCTCTCGGCGCTCGGCCTGTCGCACCAGATCAACGGCGAGCGGTTGCTGCCGGTCGGCACGCTCTACGATCCCTTCATCGAGCGCGGTCTCGATGCGCTGAACTATGCATGCTACCAGGATGCCCGCTTCATGGTGGCGGCAACGCCGTCGGGCATCACGCTGGCACCCGAAGGCGGCGCGCACCAGTCGATCGCAACGCCTTTGATCGGCATGGCGCAGGACGGCCTCGCCTCGTTCGAGCCTGCCTTCGTCGACGAGCTCGCCGTGATCATGGGGTGGGGTTTCAACCACATGCAGCGCGATCCGGGCGAGGGCGGCTCGGTCTATTTGCGGCTCTCGACGCGCTCGATCGAGCAGGCGCAGCGGATCATGACGCCGGAGCTCGCGCAGGGCATCACCGACGGCGCCTATTGGCTGCGCAAGCCGGGCCCCAATGCCGAAGCCGTCATCGCCTATACCGGCGCAGTTGCGCCGGAAGCGATCGAAGCGACCGGCTTCATCGGCGAGAGCCGGCGCGACATCGGCCTGCTCGCGATCACGTCCGCAGATCGTCTGCATGCGGGGTGGACCGCCGCACGGAAATTGCGCCGGGATCGGCGCGGCGTGCAGCATCTCAGCCACATCGAAAAACTGCTCGCGCCGCTGCCGCGCGACTGCGGCATCGTGACCGTGATCGACGGACATCCGGCGGCGCTCGGCTGGCTCGGCAGCGTCCGCGGCCATCGCGTCGAGGCACTCGGCGTCGAGCAGTTCGGCCAGACCGGCACCATCGCCGACCTCTACCGCCACTACGGCATCGACGCCAACGCCATCATCGATGCGGCCGAAAGCCTCACCACCGGCGCGCCGGTGTTGCATCGGAAGATGGCTGTGTAGTTCGTCATCCCGGCCTAGCGCGCAATGGGCACTAGGCCGGGATGACATCGTGAGTGAGGCGAGACCTTGCCACCCCTCCGCCATCGGCTCATATAACCTCCGTCCGCCGCAATGCTGGCCCCGCATATGGCGGGTTCAATTGCCGGCGCTTTCGTGCAAGGATGCCTGCCGAAACGCCCCCAAGCCCCCAAGAAGAGGTTCACTATGGTCAATCGCATGCAGTTCTACATCGACGGCGCCTGGGTCGATCCCGCCGTCAAGAAGTCCACCGCCGTGGTCAATCCGGCGACGGAAGAGGCGATGTACGAGGTTGCGCTGGGCTCCAAGGCCGACGTTGATAAAGCCGTTGCCGCCGCCAAGCGCGCGTTCGTGACGTTCTCCCAGACCAGCCGTGACGAGCGCGTCGCGCTGCTCACCAAGGTCATCGAGATCTACAAGGGCCGCCTCAAGGAGATCGGTGCTGCCGTCTCCGACGAAATGGGTGCGCCGCTGCCGATGGCGGAGAAGCTGCAGGCCGGCGCTGGTCTCGGCCACCTCATGACCACGCTCGACGTGCTCAAGAACTATCATTTCGAGGAACCGGTCGGCACCGCCATGGTGCTGCGCGAGCCGGTCGGCGTGGTCGGCATGATCACGCCCTGGAACTGGCCGCTCAACCAGATCGCCTGCAAGGTCGCGCCCGCGCTTGCCGCCGGCTGCACCATGATCCTGAAGCCGTCGGAGTTCACCCCGACCTCGGCGCTGATCTTCGCGCAAATCCTGCATGAAGCCGGCGTGCCGAAGGGCGTATTCAATCTCGTCAACGGTCTCGGCCCCGAGGTCGGCGCCGCCATGAGCGAGCATCCCGATATCGACATGATCTCCTTCACCGGCTCGACCCGCGCCGGCATCGACGTGGCCAAGCGCGCCGCACCGACCGTGAAGCGCGTCAGCCAGGAACTCGGCGGCAAGTCGCCGAACGTCATTCTCGAAGGCGCCGACCTCACGAAGGCGGTGACCGGCGGCGTGATGCACATGTTCAACAACTCCGGCCAGTCCTGCAACGCGCCCTCGCGCATGATCGTGCCGGCCTCGAAGATGAAGGAAGTCGCCGCGATCGCGAAGGCGGTCGCCGACAAGACCAAGGCGGGCGATCCGCGCGCCGAAGGCACCACCATTGGTCCGGTGGTCAACCGCGGCCAGTGGGACAAGATCCAGGGCCTGATCAAGAAGGGCATCGATGAGGGCGCAACGCTCGTCGCCGGCGGCCCCGGCCTGCCCGAAGGCGTCAACAAGGGCTTCTATGTCCGTCCCACCATCTTTGCCGACGTCACCCCCGACATGACGATTGCGCGTGAAGAGATCTTCGGACCGGTGCTCACCATCATCGGCGCCAAGGACGAAGCCGAGGCCGTGCACATCGCCAACGACACGCCCTATGGGCTTGCCGGCTACGTCACGGGTGCTTCCGTCGAGGACGCCAAGCGCGTCGGCCGGCAGATCCGCGCCGGCAACGTCAATCTGCAGGGCGTGCCCAACGATCGCAGCGCACCGTTCGGCGGCTACAAGCAGTCCGGCAACGGCCGCGAGTGGGGCAAGTACGGCCTCGAGGACTTCCTAGAAGTGAAGGCAGTTGCGGGCTTCAACGCGGCGTAGGCTTTATCGCCTGAACCAACAAAACGCCGGAGCGGCCACCGCTCCGGCGTTTTTATTTTTTCGTAGCCCGCATGGAGCGAAGCGGAATGCGGGGACTGTCCCGGATTGCGCTTCGCTCCATCCGGGCTACGGACTCGCAACGACGGCGGCGAAACTATCCCCCGACCGCTCCTTGCGTGTTCACATACAACGCGTAGATCGACTGGCTCGCCGCCATGAACAGGCGGTTGCGCCTGACGCCGCCGAAGCAGAGGTTGGCGCAACGTTCGGGCAGTGCGATGCGGCCGATCATGACGCCGTCGGGGGCGAACACCACGACGCCGTCGAGCTCGGGATCGCCCATGCCCCAGCCGCACCAGAGATTGCCGTCGATGTCGCAGCGCATGCCGTCCGGCGTGCCCGGGCCTGCGTCGATGAAGACGCGCTTGTTCGAGATCGTGGTGCCATCCGCCGAGACGTCATAGGCGAGGATCTTGCGGTTCGGCACGCCGCGCGATTCCACCACATAAAGAATTTTCTCGTCCGGCGAGAAGCACAGCCCGTTCGGACCCAGCACGCCTTCGGCGACGATGGTCGCATTACCGGTTGTGGGATCGAGCCGGTAGACATTCGGATCAATGTCCGGCTCGGCCTTGTAGCCCTCGTAATTGCCTAGCAGGCCGAAGGTTGGATCGGTGAACCAGATCGAGCCGTCCGATTTAACAATGACATCGTTCGGTGAGTTTAACCGCTTGCCGTTGAATTGATCCATCAGCACGGTGATCTCGCCGTCATATTCGGTGCGGGTCACGCGGCGCCCACCATGCTCGCAGGTGACGAGCCGACCCCGGCGATCCCTGGTGTTGCCGTTGGCGAAATTGGAGGGCTTGCGGAACACCGAGACCGCGCCGGTCTCCTCTTCCCATTTGACGATGCGCTGGTTCGGAATGTCGCTGCACAGGAGATAGCGACCATCGCCGAACCACACCGGACCCTCGGCCCAGCGCAGGCCGGTCGTCAGCCGCTCCACCGCCGAGAGTTTTAGCCAGTATTTTTCGAAGCGGGGATCGAGTGCCTTTATCGCCGGATCGGGATAGTAGCTCGCCGGCCGCCAGCCTGGCCGCTCCTGGGGATGGGACGATGCCTCATTCATGTCGGTTCTCTCGTTTCGTTCCCTCTGGACAATCCTGCTATCATTAGAGACATGTGACCGCAAATTGGTTGCCAAAGGCGAGGAAAGACATGCCGCGTATCTTGATGACGGGAGCTTCGGGCGGGATCGGAACGCGTCTGCGGAAACTGCTGCCGCCGATCTATCCGGACCTGCTGCTCTCTGATATCCGCCCGCCGAAGGACCTCGGCGCGAACGAGGAATTCAAGGCGGCGGATCTCTCTGACCTGGCGCAGTGCGAGGCGATCTGCGAGGGCGTCGACGGCATCATCCATTTCGGCGGCTATTCGGTCGAAGGTCCCTGGAACGACATCCTCCAGGCCAACATCATCGGCGGCTACAATCTGTTCGAGGCTGCATATCGCAAGGGCGTCAAGCGCGTGGTGTTTGCCTCCTCGAACCATGCCGTCGGATTCTATCCGCGCCACCACAAGATCGGCACCGACGTGACCCCGCGCCCCGACGGCCGCTATGGCGTCAGCAAGGTGTTCGGCGAAGCGGTCGGGGCGCTCTATGCCGACAAGCACGGCTTGAAGGTGACTTGCCTTCGCATTGGCAATTTCGGCGACGTGCCCCTGGACCTTCGCCGGATCTCGATCTGGCTGAAGCCGGAAGATCTGGTGCAGCTCTGCCAGATCGGGCTCGAGCATCCCGACATTCATTTCGAGATCTTCTACGGCGTGTCCCTGAACGAGCGCGCCTGGTGGGACAACCACCGCGCCTACGAGTTCGGCTACCGTCCGACGGGGCGCTCCGAGGACCACGTGGCACATGCGATGGCCGAGCAGGCCAAGCTGAAGCCAGATCCGGTCGGCGATCACTATCAGGGCGGCGCGTTCTGCAGCAACGAGTTCGACGGCGACACAAGTCGCATCATCGATTGGAATAAGCGGTAGGAGCGCATTCGCAAATCCAGGGCGTCGGAAACGACGCCCTAGACAACGCGTTTGCCGGCCTGGGCCGCGATGGGCCGCTGCACAAAGTACATCAGGATCAGGGAAATCACGGCCGTCGTCACGACGACGTATCCCAGCCGGTCGAAGTGCCGGAGCGTACCGTCGGGATCCTGCGCGATCAGCGCGGCGGCGAGCACGGAGCCGAGCCCGCCGGAGAGCTGCTGCAGCGACGCGCCGACCGCGCTGAAGGAGCCGCGTTGCGCCGGCTCGGGGATTGCGGAAATCAGCGCCTGCGACGGAATCATGCGGGAGAAGATGCCGACGAACATCAGGACGTTGACCAGGATCGCGACCGTCAGGCTCACCTCGCCGAGATGGGTGTAGATCAGCACCATGACGATGGACATCGCGCTGCCGAAGACGAAGGTCGGGTATTTGCCGAAGGCATCGCTCGCGCGTCCCACCAGCGGGCCGATGACAATGCTGAACAGGCCGGAGACGAGATAGATCGTCGGCAGATGCACGATGTCGATGCCGAGATTGTGCACGGTGTAGGCGCTGCCGAACGGCATCAGCATGTAGCCGCCGGTCGCCAGCAGGGTCGTCACCGAGAACGCCATCCAATAACGCGGCTGAGAGACCGTTGCGATCAGATGCCGGAACGGGTTTCGATCCTGCTTCAGCCCGAGATGGCCGTTCACCGGCTTCATCAGGAGCATCACGGCGATCATCCCGATCACCGACAGGCCGACCAGCGCGCCGAACGCGACGTGCCAGTTCCACTGGTTGGCGAGGAAAAGGCCGGCTGGGATGCCCAGCACCTGGCTTGCAGCGAAGGCGGTTTGCACGAAACCCATGACGCGGCCGCGCAATTGCAGCGTGAACAGATCGGTGACGATGGCGAGCACGACCGAGCCGATCACGCCGCCGAACAGGCCGGTCACGATCCGCCCCAGCAGCAACAGATGATAGTTGGGCGCGATCGCGCACAGCGCCGTGCCGAGGGTGAAGCCGGCGTAGAAGAACAACAGCAGCCGTTTGCGGTCGAACCGGTCGGCGAAGCCGGCCGCCAGGATGCCGGAAATTCCCGCGCTGAACGCATAGGCCGAGACCGCCACGCCGAACTGAGCGGCCGAAATATCGAGCGCCGGCATCATGATGGCGCCGAGCGGCGACATGATCATGAAATCGATGATGATCGTGAACTGGACCAGCGCCAGCAGCGCAACGAGGATCGTCTGGTAGCACGTAAAACCGCGGGATCGCTCCTGCGACTCGACGATCGGCTCGGTCAGGGTTTGTTCGGTCATGGCATTTCATTCGGGAGGGAATACGGGGAAGAACGTGCGATTCGCGGCTGGACGCCGGTCCTATCTATTTCCGACGGCGCGCTATTTCGATGGGTTGACAAAAGGTTTTGATGTCCATCACGACGCGGTGCCCCGGTTCATTGAGGACGAGCGCATGCGGGGGCCGAGCTTTGGCTTGGCCGCCCTGCCCATTGATCCAGGTCAACCTTGCCTTCGGCATTTGGTTCTCGATCTGCGCGATCGCATTTCGGCAGCCGGTGCCGCGATCACGGTTCGATTGCGGCGGCGAGAGTCAGAACAATGAAAATCAAATTGCCAGCCGTCGTACTGCTCGCGCTGATCATGTCGGCCCCGGCGCGAGCCGCGATGCTCAGCGACGCCGAGGCGACGTTTCTCGACCAGCTCGTCACCGCGTCCGCGGTGCTCGAACAACGATGCGTCGGCTACGAGGTCAATGGTGCCGGCAGTGTCCAGCTCGGCGCCCGACTTCTCGGCAGCACGGATGCCGCGATGGCGATGATCGACGCCTATGCGGCAGCCATCAAGGCCCGCGACGGCGAAAACTACGATGCCGGTAAATTCCGCATCGAGGTGTCCGACGCGGCCGCCAAAACGTTCAGGCGCATCCGAGCGCAGTTGATCAACGACCCGAAAGCGGCCTGCGCCGACTATGGTGATACCAGCGTGGAGCGCGGCCTGCTAAGACGGTACTGAACCTGCGACTTGGCTTGCCATGGCCTAACGGGCGCACGCGCTAGCGCTCGGCCTCACCCGCAATCCGCGCCAGATAATCCTTCTTGCTGAACTGCATATGATCGACGCAGAGCTGGGCCAGCGCCCAGCTGTCGCGGCCTTTCAACAGCTCGATCATCAGCTCGTGCTGGCGCCGTGATTGCGCGAGGCCGTCTCGGTCGGCGAGATTCTTGGCACGCATCGGCAGCGTCAGGTTCATGTAGTCCTGCAGCGAGCGCACCAGATATGGATTGCCGCAGGCCGTGAACAGCGCGAGGTGGAAGGCGTCATTGGCTTCATGGATGCCGCGCAGATCCCGCACCTCTGCCTTCGCGCAATATTGCCGCTGCAATGCAGAGAGCTCGTCGATCAGGCCTTGCGGTGCGGGCAGGGGGATCATCAGCGCCGCCTGCCGGGTCAGCATCTCCCGGACCTCGTAGATCTGCCGGACCTCTTCGGCCGAGTAGAACCGCACGGTGGCGCCGACATTCTTCTCGCGGCGGACGATGCCGCGGCGCTGCGCATCCACCAGCGCCTGGCGCACGAAGTGCCGCGAGGTGCCGTAAGCCGACATCAGCGCGTCCTCGGTCAGACGCGCGCCGGGCGCGAGGCGGCCGAAGATGATGTCCTCCTCGAGCCGCGCGACGATGTCGTCCGGATCGTCGCGCCGGACCATCGTGGCATCTGCGGTGTGAGTGTCGGACATGCCCTCGGCCTCCCGGCGCTCGGCCGGTCCGTCCTGTGGAGCAGGGAAGGCTTGGATTGTCAATAATCTGGTCATCACCGGGGCGTCGACGGCCAAAATAGCAGGTTTGACGTCTGTCTTATTGACAATCAAGGGGCAGGCTGTACGACAATGACCCGGTAATGGGAGCGGTATGATGACGAGTGGGTTGCGCAAAGGGCTGACAAGCTATGGCGATGCCGGCTTCTCGCTGTTCCTGCGCAAGGCGTTCATCAAGGCCATGGGCTATTCCGACGACGCGCTGGAGCGCCCGATCGTCGGCATCACCAACACCTATAGCGACTACAATCCCTGCCACGGCAACGTCCCGCAGATCATCGAGGCCGCCAAGCGCGGCGTGATGCTGTCGGGCGCGATGCCGTTCGTGTTCCCGACTATCTCGATCGCCGAGAGCTTTGCGCATCCGACCTCGATGTATCTGCGCAATCTGATGGCGATGGACACCGAGGAGATGATCCGCGCCCAGCCGATGGATTCGGTGATCGTCATCGGCGGCTGCGACAAGACACTGCCGGCGCAGGTGATGGCCGCAATCAGCGCCGATCTGCCGACGGTGGTCATTCCCGTTGGCCCCATGGTGGTTGGTCATCACAAGGGCGAGGTGCTGGGCGCTTGCACCGATTGCCGCCGTCTCTGGGGCAAGTATCGCGCCGGCGAAATGGATGACATTGAGATCGAGGCGGTCAACGGCCGTCTCGCGCCGTCGGTTGGCACCTGCATGGTGATGGGCACGGCCTCCACCATGGCCTGCATGATCGAGGCCATGGGTCTGTCGCTGCCGATGAGCGCGACGATCCCCGCGCCGCATGCGGAGCGCTTTCGGCTCGCCGAAGCGAGCGGCAGGGTGGCCGCCGAGATGGCCAAGACCAAGGGTCCGAAGCCGAGCGAGGTGCTGACGCCTGCATCTTTTAGGAATGCCCAAGTCGTGCTCCAGGCGATCGGCGGCTCGACCAACGGCCTGATTCATTTGACCGCGATGGCACATCGCTCGCCGCACCGGCTCGACCTCGGCGTGTTCGACCAGATCGGCCGCGAGGTGCCGGTGCTGATCGATCTCAAGCCGTCCGGCGAGCATTACATGGAGCATTTCCATCACGCCGGCGGCGTGCCGAAACTGCTGGCGCAGCTTGGTGACCTCGTCGATCTCGACGCGAAGACCATCACGGGCGAGAGCCTGCGCGATGTCGCCGCCAACGCGGAACACGTACCCGGCCAGGACGTGATCCGCGCGCGCGACAATCCGATCAAGAAGGAAGGCGGCCTCGCCGTCCTGCACGGTAACCTCGCCCCGCGCGGCGCGGTGATCAAGCAGTCAGCTGCAAGCCCAAAACTGTTGCAGCACACCGGACGTGCCGTGGTGTTCGAATCCGTCGAGGATATGACGCTGCGGGTTGACGATCCCGATCTCGACGTCACCGCCGATGATGTGCTGGTGCTGCGCAATGCCGGGCCCAAGGGCGCGCCCGGCATGCCCGAGGCGGGCTATCTGCCGATCCCGAAGAAGCTCGCGCGTGGCGGCACCAAGGACATGGTGCGCATTTCCGACGCGCGTATGAGCGGCACCGCGTTCGGCACCATCGTGCTGCACATCACGCCGGAATCCGCCGTCGGCGGGCCGCTGGCGCTGGTGAAGAACGGCGACATGATTCGGCTCGACGTCGCCAAGCGCAGCATCGAGCTGCTGGTCGATGCGGCCGAGCTGGAACGGCGCCATGCCTTATTGAAGCCGGCAGCCGCTCCCGACGAGGCGCGGCGCGGCTATGCCTGGCTGTTCAACGAGACCATCATGCAGGCCGACGAGGGCTGCGATTTCGATTTTATGCAGAGAACTGGGAAGAAGACGGATAAGGGGTGACCAACCACCCGAACGAACGCTTAGACCGCTAAAGCGGCGAGCGATAAAACAGGGGGAAACGATGATTGCACGATCCATGCTTGGGCTGGCGGCAACGGCCGCTGTTCTCTTCGTAACGAGCGCGTCGGCACAGGAGGTGAAGCATTATCGCTTCGCCTATGACCAGCCGCGCAACACCGGCTATTCGATCGCGGGCGACCTCTTTGCCGACAAGCTCAAGGAATTGAGCAAAGGCACCATGATCATCGACCAGTATCCGGGCGCGCAGCTCGGGCAGGAGCCGCAGGTGCTCCAGCTCGTGAAAGCGGGCGACGTCGAATTTGCGATCATCTCCTCGGCGAACACCGCGACGATCTCGCCGCAAGCGGGCGTGATGTCGTTGCACTTCCTCTTCCGCGACGAGAACCACGTGGTCAAGGGCCTGGCCGATCCAAAAGTGTTCGCGGCGCTCAAGACCATGATCGACGAGACCACGCAGGGTTTGCATGTGATCGCGACCGGTTCGCAGGGCGTGCGCCACATGTACTCCAAGAAGGAGATCCATAACGTCGGTGACATCAAGGGCCTGAAGATCCGGGTGCAGGCGACCGCGACCGAGGACACCATGTTCCCGGCCTATGGCGCCCAGACCGTGCACATGCCGTTCGGCAGCGTCTACACGAGCCTGCAGACCGGTGTCGTCGACATCGCCGAAAACAGCATCAACGTCTATCTCGTCAACAAGCACTACGAGGTCGCGCCGGTCCTGAACATCACCGAGCACGAAGCCAACAACGCGCTGGTGTTCATCTCCGACAAGCTCTGGCAGAGCCTGTCGGCGGAGCAGAAGGGCTGGGTGCAGGCGGCGGGGAACGAGGTCAGCTCCAAGGAGCCGCAGAAGGCCTTCGACCTCGAACGCACCGCGGCGGAGAAGCTCAAGAAGATGGGCGTGAAGATCGTCGACAACGTCGACAAGAAGAGCTTCACGGCGGTCGCCGATCCCTATCTCGACAAGCTCGCCAAGGAGCTCGGCCCGCACGCCGAGAAGATCAAGGATTTGATCCGCTCGATCAATTGACGTGATGCCGAAAGACGGTGCGCTCCCTCTCTCGCCTGCGGGAGAGGGTAGGGGAGAGGGTGTCTCCGCGGAGAGACTCCCGATGAGGAGAGAGCCCTCACCCGGCGCTTCGCGCCGACCTCTCCCGCAAGCGGGAGAGGTTCAGAAAACCCGCAGCCGGGAGCAACAATGCCCATCGCCGAAAAACTGCTGGTGCAACGCCAACGCCACCTCAAATGGCGCGGGCTCGACTGGCTCGAGCTCGCGCTGATGATCCTCTGCGGCGTGCTCTGCTTCGGCTTCTCGCTGTCGGTGACCGCCGACATCGTCACCCGCACCATCGGCCATCCCTGGCTCTGGCTCCAGGAAGTGACCTCGACATTGTTCATCTACGCCATCTTCGTCGGCACAGCGGCTGCGACGCGGCGCAACGACCACCTCTATCTCACCGCGATCTCCGAGGCGATGCACGGCACGCCGCGTCTGATCGTCGAGATCATCATCCGGATCGTGGTGCTTGGCGTCGCCTTCTGCCTGATCGTGTACGGCTATCAGAACTATCTTCGCGGCTTCGGCAGTTTTCGCCTGCCGTCGGGCACGCCGATCGCCTCGCTCTACGCGATCATTCCGCTGTCGGGCGTGCTGATCGGCCTGTTCACCATCGAGCAGCTCGTCAACGGCGTGCGCAACGGCTTTGACCACCCCGAGCCGCCCGAAGAGGATGACGGGGCGCCTGTCATCACCGACGCGCAGATGAGGGCGCAGCCGTGAGCGCACCCATCGTTCTGGCGTTGATGACGGTCTGCTTCCTGTCCTTCGGCTATCTCGGCGTGCCCGTGCCGTTCTCGCTGATGGCCGGCGTCTTCATCGGCGCGCTGCTGTCGGACGTCTCGCTCGCCGCGATCATCCAGAAGATCTTCGACGGCGTCGATTCCGAGGCACTACTGGCGATCCCCTTCTTCCTGCTGGTCGGCGAGCTCATGAGCTCGGCCAATGTGGTGGTCCGGATAGCCAACCTCTCTGTGTCACTGGTCGGGCATATCAGGGGCGGACTGTCCCAGGTCGTGGTCGTCTTCAGCATGTTCTTCTCGGAAATGTCGGGCTCGACCACCGCCGACGTCGCCGTGATGAGCCGCGCGCTGGGCGGCCCGATGAAGCGCGAGGGCTACGAGCCCGCCTTCATCGCCGCGATCATCGCATCCGCATCGACGATTGCGGCGCTGGTGCCGCCGAGCATCACGGCCGTGGTCTATGGCGCCGTCGGCAACGTCTCGATCGCCGGCCTGTTCATGGCAGGCGTCGTGCCGGGCCTGATGATCGGCTTCGGGTTGATGATCTATTGCTATTTCTTCGGCCCGTCCGGCCTGCGCAAGCCGCGCGCGCCGCTGCGGCAGGTGGTGTTCGCGGCCGGCGATGCGGCGCTACCGCTGATGATTCCCGTGATCCTGCTCGGCGGCATTCTGACCGGCTGGTTCACGCCGACGGAAGCCGGCGTCGTTGCGGTGGTCTGGATTGTCGCGGTCGTGATCCCCGCGCTCAACCGCGGCCATATCAGGAAGATTCCGTACGATTTCTGCCTTGCGGGCCTGATCTTCTCGCTGCCGCTGATCACGATCGGCGCCGCCAATGCGTTCGGCTGGATGCTCGCCTATTTGCGCGGTGCAAGCTACATCGCCGAAGTCATCACCTCGATCGCCGGCAACGATCCGCATTTGATCATGCTGCTGATGGTGCTGCTGTTCACGATCGTCGGCGATTTCATCGAGCCGGTGCCGACCATCATCATCTTCATGCCGCTCGTCAACACGCTGACGGAGGCCGGCGACATCAACGCCGTGCATATGGGCGTGGTGCTGATCGCCACGCTCGCCTTCGGCCTGATCACGCCGCCGTATGGCCTGGTGCTGCTGATGGCCTCGAAATTCGTCGGCGTCAGTTTCGCAAAGGCGCTACGCGCCGCGTTGCCGATCTATCTGGTGTTCCTCGGGACGATCGCGTTTGCGATCTACTTCCCGAGTGTGGTGCTGTGGCTGCCGCAGAAAGTGCTGCCGGAATCGGTCGGATGCTTCAAGTCGCCGGCGGGGACGGGTTATATCTGTCCGCGGTAGCGAATTGCTCGACGCGCCATTGTCCGGCTTCGTGCAGATAGCGGAACGGCGTCCCGTGGCTGTTCTTGAAGTAATTGCCGCAAAGCTCCTTCGCCACGCCCTGCATCACCGCGTCATGGCAAACGAACAGCAGATCGTCGCCGGGATGACGGTCGAGCCATGCCGAGACGCAAGCCAGCGACCGCTCGGCCATGGCCTCCACCTCTCGCCATCGGCGGGCAGGATCGAGACAAGGCCTGTCGCTGATGTGACGCCGTGCTTGATCATGAGGTCGCCGACGGGGAGGCCTTCGAAGCTGCCGAAATCGAGCTCGATGATGCCGGCGTCGATCGTGAGCGGCACCGCGATCGCGTCCGCGATGATCTCGGCCGTTCGCGCCGCGCGCAGCAGCGGGCTTGCGATGATGCGACTGATGCCGGCACCGCGCAACATGCTCGCTGCCTGGTGCGCCTGCCGCAGACCGTCCTCGTTCAGCGGATTGTCGGTCCGGCCCTGGAACAGCCCTTTGCGATTCCAGTCGGTCGCGCCATGACGAAGGCCGTAGAAACTGCGGGCGGGTGTCACTTCGACTTGCTCGTGAATTTCTTCACGGCGGCGCGAAACTCCTCCGTGTTCATCGCCATGATGATCTTGTGCTCCTCGGCGTCGAGCTGCTGCTTCACTGGCGTCGTGGCGGCCTGGTAGACTAGCGATTTGGTGCCCGCGATCGCGGTCGGCGGGTTCTGTGCGAGCCGCTCGGCGAGGGTTCGCGTTGCCGCCTTCAGCTCGGCGGCGGGAACGAGCTTCGCAACGAGGCCCCATTCATGGGCCTGCTGCGCGGTGAAATTGTCCTCGGCCAGGAAAATCTGGAGCGCGCGGCGGGAGCCGACCGTGTTGACGATGCCGACCGTGGAGCCGCCGTCCGGCGACACGCCGATCTTGGCATAGGCCGGCGTGAATTTGGCATCCTCCGCGGCGATGCAGAGATCGGTGACGAAGGCGAGGCCCATGCCGGCGCCGGCCGCCGAGCCGTGCACGCTCGACAGCGAGACCTTCGGCATGCGCCGGATGATCTCGATGAAGGCATGATAGTGCTTCAATAGCTCGCCGACGACAGGCGTCACCGTATTGGCCTCGGCCGCGGCACCGATCGTCTGCAGATCGCCGCCGGCCGAGAAGGCGCGGCCTTCGCCCTCAATCACCAAAACCTTGATGCCATCCTCGCCCTCGATGTAAGCCGCAAGCTGTTCGAGTTTTTGTGCAATCGCCAGATTGATCGAATTGAACGACGCGGGCCGGTTGAGCGTGATGGTCGCGATCGGGCCATCGATCCGCAACAAGGCGGGATCGTCGGGCTGAGAGATGGGAGCTGGCATCTTGGAATCCCCGGCATGAGATCGTTCGTGCGACTAAATCGCAGAAGGCGAGGGGTGACAATCCCCGCCAGCCGCCCTTGCGCAAGCCGGAACGATAGGTTCAAATGGGCCTGCCTTCGTCAGGGACGGACACGAGCGCCGGCTCCTCCTGGGCAAGCAAGCCAAAATCAGCGAGAGAGGAGACGACATGGGTGACGCTCGTGTCTTGCGGAAATGGGCTGTCCAATGACCGATGGCCCGGTGATCATTGTCGGTGCCGGCCATGGCGGCTACCAGGTCGCGGCATCCCTGCGCCAGGCGGGCTTTTCCGCTGCTATCTGCCTGATCAACGACGAGGCGCATCTGCCCTATCAGCGGCCGCCGCTGTCCAAGGCCTATATCAAGGGCGTGGCCGGGCCGGAGAGCCTGATGTTCCGGCCGGAGAAATTCTACCAGGACCAGACCATCGAGCTGGTCGCGGGCCGCGCCGTGTCGATCGACCGCGCGGGGCGCAAGGTGCTGCTCGCCTCGGGCGAAACGCTGCCCTACGGCCACCTCGTGCTGGCGACCGGCGCCCGCAACCGGCTGCTCGATCTGCCCAATGCCAACCTTCCGGACGTGAAATATCTGCGCATCCTCGACGACAGCGAGGCGCTGCGGCAGATCATGCCGTCGAAGACGCGGATCGTGGTGATCGGCGCGGGCTTTATCGGCCTCGAATTCGCGGCCACCGCGCGGATCAAGGGGCTAGAGGTCGACGTGCTCGAGCTCGCGCCCCGCGTAATGGCGCGCGCGGTGACGGCGGAGGTCTCGGAGTATTTTCAGGCGCGGCATCGCGAGGCCGGCATCCGCATTCACCTCGGCGTGCAGGCAACGTCCATCGAGGCGGAGGACGGCAAGGTCACCGGCGTCTCCTTGAGTGACGGAAGGCATTTGCCGGCGGATCTCGTTGTGGTCGGCGTCGGCGTGCTGCCGAACATCGAGCTTGCGGCGGAGGCGGGGCTGCCGGTCGCGGCCGGTATCATTGTCGACGAATATCTCGCGACGGCCGATCCCGATATCTCGGCGATCGGCGATTGCGCGCTGTTCAACAGCCCGCGCTTCGGCGGATCGCAGCGGCTGGAATCGGTGCAGAATGCCACTGATCAGGCGCGCTGCCTCGCGGCGCGGCTGACTGGCGACCGTAAGGCCTATGACAGCCATCCCTGGTTCTGGAGCGACCAGGGCGATGACAAGCTCCAGATCGCTGGCCTCACCACCGGCTACGACCGCGTCGTGCTGCGCGGCGATCCCGCCAGGAAGGCGTTCTCGGCGTTCTGCTACAAGGGGGACAGTCTGCTCGGCATCGAATCGATCAACCGTGCCGGCGACCACATGTTCGGCCGCCGCCTGTTCGGCCTGGATCGCTCGATCACGCCGGAGCAGGCCGCCGACGAAAGTTTTGACCTGAAGGGCGCGCTGGCGTGAGCTCTTCTCCCTCGCCCCGCTTGCGGGGCGAGGTGAAGGAAGCGCGCGGTCTACACCACCGCGCCGACTTCCGCGGCTGTCGGCATCGACGGCCCCGCGCCCATGCGCTGCACGGAGATCGAGGCGGCGGCATTGGCGAAGGCGAGTGCCGCGCGCAAGTCGACGCCGTCGGCAAGTTGCGCCGCGAGTGCTCCCACAAAACAATCGCCTGCGCCTGTGGTGTCGATCGCCTTCACCACGCGGCCGGACACCGAAATCTCCTCGCGCCCGGCGAGCGCGAGCACGCCACGCTTGCCGAGCGTGACGCAGATGGTCTGGTCCTCGCGCGCCTGAAGTTTTCGCGCGACGTCGAGGATCCGCGCGGCCTCGTCACTGTCGGACAACTCCACGCCGGCGAGGAGGCCGAGCTCGGTCTCGTTCAGCACGAGGATGTCGACCAGCGCGAGCAATTCGCTCGACATGGTTTGTGCCGGGGCCGGATTGAGCAGCGTCGTGGCGCCGGTGTCGCGAGCCCGTTGAAAGAACGCGGCAATCGTCGGCAGCGGGATCTCGAATTGACTGACCGCGACATCGCCCTTTGCCAGCGGGACGCCCGCGACGTCATCGACGCCGACGAGCGCATTGCTGCCGGGAATGACGACGATGGTGTTGTCGGCCTCCGCCACCGTGATGATGGCGGTGCCGGTGTGCGCTTCGGCCGTCTCGCGGATCGCGCCGAGATCGATGCCTTGCGCGCCGAGGAACGTCCTCAGCTCACCGCCGAACGAATCCTTGCCGAGCCGGCCGATCAGCGTGGTCCGCGCGCCAAGCCGCGACGCCGCCACCGCCTGGTTGGCGCCCTTGCCACCCGGAAAATACAACACCTGCTTGCCGGCGACGGTCTCGCCGACCCGGGGATGGCGATCGGCCGTCGCCACCACATCCATGTTGATGCTGCCGGCGACGAAGACGCGCCCCATAAGAAACCTCAGATGAGAGACCTCGGCGAACGCTAGACCCTGACCTCGAACTCGTGCCTGACCTTGGCGATGTCGACAAGCGTCGGTAGGCCGGCTTCGTTGCCAAGGCGTTGGATCTTGAAGGTCGAGGCTGCCCGGGCAAAATCGAAATGCTCGCGCCAGCTTTTGCCGGGATGGGCGAGATAAGAATAGACATAGGCGCCGTGAAAGACGTCGCCGGCGCCGTTGGTGTCGATCACGCGCTCGCGCGGAATCGGCATCGCCGGCATCACCTGCACCGTTCCAGTCTCGTCGTACCAGAGCAGGCCCTTCTCGCCCATGGTGATGCCGCCGATCTTGCAGCCGCGGCTCTTGAGATAGTCCAGCATCTTCTCCGGCGTCAGGTCCATCTGCTCGCACAGGCGCTCGGCGACGATCGCGACGTCGATGAATTCCAATAGCTCATGCGTGTTGGTGCGAAGGCCGCCACCGTCGAGCGAGGTCAGAATGCCGGCCTCGCGGCAGACTTTTGCGTAGTGGATCGCGGCATCGGGCTGATGGCCGTCGACATGCAGCGCGCGGCAGCCGCCGAGATTGAGCATCGGGAACGGATGGATGTGGTCGTCGTCGCGGCAGCGGACGATGGCGCGCTTGCCGTCCTTTGGCATGATGAAGGACAGCGAGGACTGGTTGACCTTCCGCCCATGCAGCGAGATCGCGTATTTCGCGCACATGTCCATGAACATGCGGCCGAGCCAGTCATTGGCCGCGGTCGCGATCAGATCGGGCACGATGCCGAGCTTGGCGCAGCAGAACGCCGCGGTCACCGCATTGCCGCCGAAGGAAACCGCGTAGTCGGAGGCCACGTGCTTCTCGTCGCCGGTCGGCATGTGGTCGGTGATGAAGACGACGTCGATATAGGTCTGTCCGATGAAGAGAGCCTGCATTGCTTGTCCGTGATGCGCTTTGTGGTCCCGGCCGGCGCGCTTACTGTAACACCGGTTCCGCCGCGGGACCGCTGAAATTATTCGCAAAACCGCCGCCCGGAGTGCTTGAGGTCGGCATGCGGCCGGAATACGACCATCACCGGACAATGCCAAGCCCGGACAAACGCCGTCTCTCGGTCCACGGTTCCGGGCCGTTCAACAGGGGGTAGCATGATCACCGGCCTCGATCACGTCGTCGCACTGGTCAGGGATATCGGTGCGGCCAGGGCGGCCTATCAGACGCTGCTCGGGCGCGCGCCGGCCTGGCAGAATTCGGGCGAGGGCGCAGATCGGGTGCTGTTCACTCTCGCCAACATGACGATCGAATTGATGGCGCCGAACGGCTTCAGCGTGACCGCCGACCGCATGCGCGCGTTGCTCGGCGACCAGGAAGGCGTGCTCGCCAGCCTGTGCTTTCGTGTCGCGGACATGAGCAAAATGCACCGGCGGCTGGAGCGGGTGGCGCTCAAGCCGGATCCGGTTGCCGAGGTCGAAAGCAGCGACGCGGAGAGCGGCGCGGCCCTGCACTGGAAGCGGACGCGCGCCGCTACGGAGCTCACGCGCGGCGTGCGCATGTTCTTCCTCGAACTGGCTGATGAGCGTCCGCTTTCGCCGGCGACCGATATCGGGCCGATCGATGCGCTCGACCACGTCGTGATCACGACCGAGGATTCCGATGGCGCCGCCGCGCTTTATGGCGCGCGGCTCGGGCTCGATCTGGCGCTCGACCGCTCGCACCAGGATTGGGGCCAGCTGATGTTCTTCCGCTGCGGCGATCTCGTGGTCGAGCTGGTGCGCCGCCCCGTCGCGGGCGGCGATCCCCTGCATGACCGCCTCTGGGGCCTGAGCTGGCGGGTGACCGACATCGACGCCACGCGCGCCCGCCTGATTGCCGCCGGCCTCGACGTCAGCGACGTGCGCAACGGCCGCAAGCCGGGCACGCGGGTGATGACGGTGCGGACCGGCACCTGCGGCATCCAGACGGTCCTGCTGGAGCGCTCGTCGAAGCCGGTGGAGTGAGGGGCCTAACGCTCGGTCGTGTCCCGGACGCGCAGCAACGCCCTTGGCATTGCTGCGCGGAGCCGGGACCCAGAAGGCGGCGACCTCTCATTGATATGGGCCCCGGCTCTGCAGCGCACCGCTGAAGAAGCGCTGCGCTGCGTCCGGGGCACGAGATCGTTCTCAAACCGCCGCGCGCGTGTTACATGCGTCTTGAAGCATCCAGCGAGCACCCGGTTTGGCGAAAGCAGCGGCAAAGCGAACTCTGAAATGGCAGCGCGATCCCGAGGGGATGCGGCTGCGCATTCTCGAAGCCGCCAAGCAGGAATTCTCGGCGCACGGGCTCGCCGGTGCGCGCGTCGACCGCATCGCGGCCAACGCCGGCGCCAACAAGCGGATGCTCTACTATCACGTCGGCAACAAGGACGAGCTCTATCTCGCGGTGCTCGAAGGCGCCTACGACAAGATCCGCAGCGAGGAGCGCGGGCTCGATCTCGAGCATCTCGATCCGCCCGAGGCGATCCGCCGCCTGATCGAGTTCACCTGGAATTATTTCCTGCGCAATCCGGAATTCCTGTCGCTGCTCCAGACCGAAAATCTCGCCCGTGCAAAGCACCTGAAGCGCTCGACCAAGGTCAAGTCGATGCACTCGCCCTTCGTCGAAATGATCGGCACCGTGGTGCGGCGCGGTGTGTCCGGCGGCGACTTCAAGGTCGCGGTCGATCCTGTCCAGCTCTACATCTCGATCGCGGGGCTGTGCTTCTTCTATCTCTCGAACTCGGCGACGCTCAGCGTGATCTTCGGTCGCGATCTGCTGGCTAAGGACGCCAAGGACGAGCGGCTAGACCACATGGTCGGCCTCGTGCTGGCAGCGCTGACCGGACAGTCGGCCGCACTGTTAGCTATGACCAAGACGCCGAAATCGCGCGCCGCGGTGGTGCAGACGGTTTAGCGCGACTTCGTCGTATCGCTGCTTGCGATAATGGAAATTGTGGAGTCGGACTGCACCCCCAACGTCGTCCTGGCGAAGGCCAGGACCCATACCGCGTGATCCATCGATCGCGCGTGGTGCCAATCCCGAACGACCAGCCTTCGCCAAACTTCACCCTGTGGTTATGGGTCCTGGCCTTCGCCAGGACGACACCGAATGTTTGGAGGGACGGCACGTTCCGCCGCGATCCCCCGCCCAAACCTTGCGGAACCCCCGCCCAAAACGTCGCAGGAAAACCGCTGGACAGTATTTACCCAACGGGTTAATTTCTCGCCCAACGAACAAGACGACCGGGAGTGAGACGTGGCTGAGCTGAAGCCGCAGAGTGCGGTGTCCAAGATGCTGAATGCGGCCTGGATCCGGCCGTTTTTGTTCCTGGTGTTCATCGTCGTGGCCTGGGATCTCGCGATCCGGCTGTTCAAGATTCCCGCCTATCAGATCCCGTCGCCGGGCGATGTCATTGCGGTGCTGCGCACCGATTGGCCGGAACTGCTGCGCCAGTCCTGGCCGACGACTTATGCGACCGTCTGCGGCTTCGCGCTCTCGGCGCTGTTCGGTATCCCCATCGCGATGCTGATCGCGGGATCCAAGACCGTGGAGAGCTACGTCTATCCCCTGCTGGTGTTTTCTCAGTCCGTGCCGAAGATCGCGATCGCGCCGCTGTTCGTGGTGTGGTTCGGCTTCGGCATCATTCCCAAAGTCATTTCCGCGTTCCTGCTCGGCTTCTTCCCCGTGGTGGTCTCCGCCGTGCAGGGCTTCAAATCGGTCGATCCAGATATGGTCGATCTCGCCCGCGCCATGCAGGGCAGCCGCTTCCAGGTGTTTTGCGCGGTGAACCTGCCGCATGCGCTACCGGCGATCTTCTCCGGCCTCAAAGTGTCGGTGACGCTGGCCGTGGTCGGCGCCGTCGTCGGCGAGTTCGTCGGCTCCAATTCCGGCATCGGCTATGTGATGCAGCGCTCGATCGGCACCTTCGACCTGCCGACGATGTTCGCAGCGCTCGTGATCCTCGCGCTGCTCGGCGTCATCCTGTTCTGGATCGTGGACCGGATCGAGAAGCTGGTCATTCCCTGGCATGTCAGCCAGCGCGAGGACGTGATTTTCGCCTCTTGACGACAACCAAAGCAACGAACGGCCGCCAACGGCCGACGCAAACAACGACAAGGGAGAGTGACGATGAAGCGATGGATAGGAGCTGTCTCGGCGGCGCTGATGGTGTTCGCGGCCATGCCGGCGCAAGCGGCCGACAAGGTCGTGCTGATGCTGAACTGGTACGTCTATGGCGAGCACGCACCGTTCTATTACGGCAAGGCCAAGGGCATCTACGCCGCCGAAGGCATCGACCTCGAGATCCAGGAAGGCCGCGGCTCGGCCGCGACCACGCAGGCGGTGGCCGCCAAGACCGCCGATTTCGGCTATGTCGACGTGCCCACCATGATGCGCGCCGCGATCAAGGGTGCGCCAGTGGTTGCGACCGGCGTGCTGCTCCAGACCAGCCCGATGTCCGCGATGGGCTTCGTCGACAAGAACATCAGGAAGCCCGAGGATATCAAGGGCAAGACGGTCGCGATCACGCCGGCCGATTCCATGACCCAGATCTGGCCGCTGTTCCTGAAGAAGACCGGCCTCAAGGAAAGCGACTTCCAGACGGTGGCGGGCGATGGCCAGACCAAGCTCAACGCCGTCATCAACGGCCAGGCCGATCTCTTGCTCGGCTACGTCATGGACCAGTCGATGAAGATCAAGGACGCCACCGGCAAGGACGTCTATCCGATCAAGTTCGCCGACTACGGCATCAACATGGTCTCGTCGGGCATCATCGCCAACACTGATTATGTGAAGGCCAATGCCGACCTCGTCCGCCGCTTCATGTCGGCGACGACCAAGGCGGTCGAAGCCGCCGAGAAGGAGCCGAAGGCCGCGGCGCAATCGATCCTCGATGCCAACCCCAAGGGCGGCAAGATCGACACGCTGACGCAGGGCTTTGAGCTGACCATTCCGCTGTACCGGACGCCTGAGACCAAGGGCAAGCGCCCGTTCCAGGTCACCGACCAGAACATGACGGACTCGGTCAATCTGATGGTCGAATATGGCGGGCTCGATGCCAAGGCCAAGGAGAACCCGAAGGCGTTCTACACCAACGACTATCTGCCGAAGAGCGGTTCGTGAAACCTGCGACGAACATGAGTGAAACCCTGCAACCGGCCGCGCATCTGAGACTGGTGAGCGACCGGGCTGCCGGCGATGCGTCGGGCATCAAGCTTTCAGGCGTGTCGAAGACCTACCGGACGCGCGACGGCGATGTGCCGTCGTTGCGGCCGCTCGACTTCCATATCAATGACGGCGAGTTCTTCGTCGTCGTCGGCCCATCCGGCTGCGGAAAGTCCACGCTGCTCAAGCTGATCTCGGGGCTGCTGCCGCCGACGACGGGCGAGATCCTGGTCGAGGGCGAGAAGGTGACGGCGCCGCACGGCAATGTCGGCATCGTGTTCCAGAACGCGCTGCTGCTGCCGTGGCGCAACATCCTGTCCAACGTCATGCTGCCGATCGACATGAAGGGGCTGCCGCGGCAGACATATCTCGACCGGGCCAAGGCGCTGTTGAAGCTGGTCGGGCTCGAAGGCTTCGAGAAAAAGCTGCCGTGGCAGCTCTCCGGCGGCATGCAGCAGCGCGCCTCGATCTGCCGCGCCCTGGTGCATGATCCCCGGATCATGCTGATGGACGAGCCGTTCGGCGCGCTCGATGCGCTGACGCGCGAGCGCATGAATGTCGAGCTGATGCGGATCCAGCGCGAGACCAGGAAGACGGTGCTGTTGATCACGCACTCGATCCCCGAGGCCGTGTTCCTCGCCGATCGCGTGCTGGTGATGACCGAGCGGCCCGGCGCGATCGCCGCGATCTACGACGTGCCGCTGCCGCGGCCCCGTTCGCTGGACGTGATGGCCGATCCTGTTTTCACCGAACTGGTGCAGCGGATCCGCAAGCATTTCTTCTCGCAAGGGACGTTGGATTAGGACGGATGGGATTTCCCGTGGCCTCTGCTGCGCGAACGGTGCGCTCCCTCCCCCGCCTGCGGGGGAGGGCTGGGGAGAGGGTGTCTCAACAACGGGACACTCCCCCAGAGGAGAAAGCCCTCACCCGGCACTTCGTGCCGACCTCTCCCGCAAGCGGGAGAGGCGAGTCGCCCGCGGCTGTACCGCTCGCACCAAATTCACCTCATTTCGTTGCGACACCATGTCACCGCGCCTGAAGCTGCGAGACATTGCCTTCTTCGAACGTCCCGTGCAGTTCGCGCGGCCGTTCCGCTTTGGCGCGATCACGATCAACGCGACTCCGCAGCTGTTCGTGCGGGTCGGGATCGAGGTCGAGGGCAGGGGAAGTGCTGTCGGTGCGAGTGCCGAGCTGCTGGTGCCAAAATGGTTCGACAAGCGGCCGGAGCTTTCGCCGGCCCAGACCGTCGATGACTTGCGCCGCTCGCTGGAGATCGCGCGGGGGCTTTATCTCGCGCGAACCGGATTTTTGACGGCATTCGATCTGCATGCATCGTGCATCGGTGCCCAGGTCGCGACCTGTGCGAAAAAGAACATTCCGGCGCTTGCCGCGGCTTGCGGACCCGCCGAAATCGACAAAGCGATCCTCGATGCGCTGCTCCGCGCTGCCGAGACCAATTTCTTCGGCGGCATGGCCGGCAACATCGCCGGCATCGATGCGCGGCTTTCGTCCGACCTGAAGGAAACGGATATCACGGCCTTTCTATCCGGCCGGAAGCCGCTGGCGCGCGTTGCCATCAGGCATACCGTCGGTCTCGACGACACCGTTGAAGGCGAGGGCGGAGTTGCAGATCCCCACGAGAACTCCGGTGCAAGATACTTCAAGCTGAAGCTGTCGGGGGACCCCGTCGGCGATGCAGCGCGGCTGGCGCGCATTGGCAAGGAGCTCGATGCGCTGGACCGGGACTACAAAGTGACGCTCGATGCCAACGAGCAATATGCCGATCTCGCAGCCTTGCATGAACTCATCGGCCGGCTCGACCATGACACTGCGCTGCGATCGATTTCATCCAGGCTGCTCTATGTCGAGCAGCCGATGCCGCGCGATGTCACGAGGCAGTCGCCGCTCGGCTCGCTCGCGGCGCGCGGCTTCATCATCGACGAAGCCGACGATTCCTACGACGCGTTTCCCGCGGCACGGGCGCTCGGCTATCACGGCATCTCCTCGAAGTCCTGCAAAGGGCTTTACAAGTCCATCGTCAACGCGACACGCGCGGCGAAATGGAGCTTGGCCGGCGAAAGATTCTTCGTGACCGGCGAGGACCTCACCTGCCAGGCGGGCCTCGCCGTGCAGCAGGACCTTGCGCTCGGGGCCTTCATCGGCATCACCCATGCCGAACGTAACGGCCACC
The DNA here is from genome assembly GCF_000244935.1 of Bradyrhizobium sp. WSM1253. NCBI lineage: Bacteria > Pseudomonadati > Pseudomonadota > Alphaproteobacteria > Hyphomicrobiales > Nitrobacteraceae > Bradyrhizobium > Bradyrhizobium sp. WSM1253. The sequence goes on along the minus strand of NZ_JH600073.1, from coordinate 1,914,166 downwards.
ATTACGTCGATGGCTTCGGTGATACGCCCGCCGCGGAGGCCCAGGCTTTCGCCGTCGCGCATCCCGATCTCTACGCGGATGCCGGGCAGGGCATCCGCCTCTCCATTCACAACGGCGATCTCCTCACGGGATCGCTCAATGCAACGGGCTTTGCGACGTCGGTTCATCCGGACTGGTCGGCGCTACGCCCGCTCGAACAGCCAAAATCTCTGCAGGAGCAGTCGGCATGACCACCCAACGCCTCGGCCTCATCATGAACGGCGTCACCGGCCGCATGGGACTCAACCAGCATCTGATCCGCTCGATCGTCGCGATCCGCGAGCAGGGCGGCGTCCGCTTGAAGAACGGCGACCGCGTGATGCCCGACCCGATCCTGGTCGGCCGCAGCGCCGAGAAGGTCGAGGGGCTCGCCAAGCGCTACAACATCGCGCGCTGGACCACCGATCTCGACGCCGCCCTCGCCGACAAGAATGACACCCTGTTCTTCGATGCCGCGACCACACAGGCGCGGCCGGGGCTTCTGACCCAGGCCATCAATGCCGGCAAGCACGTCTATTGCGAGAAGCCGATCGCGACCAATTTCGAGGAGGCGCTCGAGGTCGTCAAGCTCGCCAATTCCAAGGGCGTCAAGCACGGTACGGTGCAGGACAAGCTGTTCCTGCCCGGCCTGAAGAAGATCGCCTTCCTGCGCGACTCCGGCTTCTTCGGCCGCATCCTCTCGGTGCGCGGCGAGTTCGGCTATTGGGTGTTCGAAGGCGGCTGGCAGGAGGCGCAGCGGCCGTCATGGAATTACCGCGACGAGGACGGCGGCGGTATCATCCTCGACATGGTTTGCCACTGGCGCTACGTGCTCGACAATCTTTTCGGCGAGGTCGAGAGCGTGAGCTGCATCGGCAACACCGACATTCCCGAGCGTTTCGACGAGCAGGGCAAGAAGTACAAGGCGACCGCCGACGACTCCGCTTATGCCACGTTCCAGCTCAAGGGCGGCGCCATCGCCCACATCAACATGTCCTGGGTGACGCGCGTCTATCGCGATGATCTCGTCACCTTCCAGGTCGACGGCACGCTCGGCTCGGCCGTCGCCGGCCTTTCCGACTGCATGATCCAGGCGCGGCAGGCGACGCCCCGACCGGTGTGGAATCCCGACGAGAAGCGGCTGCACGATTTCTACAGCGACTGGCAGAAGCTGCCTGACAACGTCACCTACGACAACGGCTTCAAAGAGCAGTGGGAGATGTTCATCCGCCATGTCTACGAGGATGCGCCCTACAAGTTCACGCTGCTCGAAGGCGTCAAGGGCGTGCAGCTCGCCGAATGCGCGCTGAAGAGCTGGAAGGAGCGGCGATGGATCGACGTCGCCCCGATCAAGGTCTGAGGTCTATCGGACAATCATCGATGTTGTTGAGCCGTCATTGCGAGCGAAGCGAAGCAATCCAGAAACCCTCCGCGGACACAGTCTGGATTGCTTCGTCGCTTCGCTCCTCGCAATGACGGGGAGAGGTCTGAAATCATGAACAAGCCCGTCCAGCCGTTGTCGTTGTCGCTCAAACTGCCGAAGGCCGATCGCTCGATCGAGGCCTACCGGCTCGCGGCCTCGCGAACGTTTCCCGCAAAGCTCGAGGGTCCGCTGAACCGCATTGCGTTCTCCGCCGTCCATACCGTGATCGATCCCTTTGCCGACAACGACCCGTGGCTCTCCGCTGCCGTCGACTGGGACAAGACCATCGCCTTTCGCGAGCACGTCTGGGATCTCGGTCTCGGCGTGGCGGAAGCCATGGATACCGCGCAGCGCGGCATGGGGCTGGACTGGCCGACCTCGCTGGAGCTGATCACGCGCTCGGTGTCCGCCGCCAAGCGCCGCAACGCGCTGGTGTTTTCCGGAGCGGGCACGGACCATCTTGCGGTCGAGGACGCCAAGAATCTCGACGACGTGATCCGCGCCTATGAGGAGCAGATATCGGCAGTCGAGAAGGTCGGCGGCCGCATCATATTGATGGCGTCGCGCGCGCTGGCGAAGCTGGGCCGCAACGCCGACGATTATGCCAAGGTCTATGACCGTGTGCTGTCGCAGGTTCGCGAGCCCGTGATCATCCACTGGCTCGGCGACATGTTCGATCCGGCGCTGACGGGATATTGGGGCACCAACGATCTCGACAAGGCAATGGATATTGGGGTCGCCATCATCAACGGCAACGCCGCCAAGGTGGACGGTGTCAAGGTTTCGCTGCTCGACAAGCAGCGCGAGATCGACATGCGCCGTCGTCTCGACAAGCGCATCAAGATGTACACCGGCGACGATTTCAATTATGCGGAGCTGATCGCCGGAGACGGGCAGGGCTTCTCGCACGCGCTGCTCGGCATTTTTGATGCGATCGCGCCGGCGGCGTCTTACGCCTTGTCGCGGCTGGCTGCTGGTGATGAGGCAGGCTTCCACGACGTGCTGGGTCCGACCGTGCCGCTGTCGCGGCACATCTTCAGGGCGCCGACCCGGTTCTACAAGACCGGTGTCGTCTTCATGGCCTATCTCAACGGCCACCAGGACCACTTCACCATGGTCGGCGGGCAGGAGAGCACGCGCTCGACGCTGCATCTGGCCGAGTTGTTCCGGCTGGCCGACAAGGCCGGGCTGCTCGCCGATCCGGAGTTGGCGACGCGGCGGATGAAGGCGGTGCTCTCAACGCGCGGAATCGAATCCTGATGCGTGATTTTTCGCCCGACCATCGCTGGCTGTCGCTCAACACGGCGACAATCCGCAAGCAGGCTGATCTCGTCGAGATCATCGATGCCTGTGCCAGGCACGGCATCCGCGCCATCGACCCCTGGCGCGACCAGGTCGCTTCCGTCGGCCTCGATCGCGCCGCGCGTGCGGTGCGCGATGCCGGTCTCGACCTGTCGGGCTATTGCCGTGGCGGCATGTTCACCTCCGACGCATCGCGCCGGAGCGAGGTGCGCGACGACAACCGGCGCTGCGTCGACGAAGCCAAGGCGCTGGGAGCCCCCTGCATCGTTCTCGTCGTCGGCGGCCTGCCGCAATATTCGCGGCCGGGCAGCGAGGCGTCGAAGGACATCGCCGGCGCGCGGACGCAGGTCGAGGAAGCGCTCGCCGAAATGCTCGATTACGCCAAACAGGCCAAGCTGCCGCTGGCGATCGAGCCGCTGCATCCGGCCTATGCGGCGGACCGCGCCTGCGTCAACACCACGAAGCAGGCGCTCGACATCTGCGACCGGCTCGACCCTGATCGCAGCGGCATGCTCGGCGTCGCGCTCGACGTCTATCACATCTGGTGGGATCCGGAGCTGATGGGGCAGATCGCGCGCGCCGGCCGAGATCGCCTGCTTGCCTTCCATGTCTGCGACTGGCTGGTGCCGACCAGGGACATTCTCAACGACCGCGGCATGATGGGCGACGGCGTGATCGACATCAAATCGGTGCGCGAAGCGGTCGAAGCGCAGGGCTTTGCCGGCTATTCGGAGATCGAAATCTTCTCCAACGACTGGTGGAGGAAACCGATGGATGAGGTGCTGCAAACCTGCATCGCGCGGCACAAGACGGTGGTGTAGCTTTAACGAACGCTGGTCTCACGGGCTTGCTACCTGCTGCAGCCTGTTGAAGCGTGCCTTCTGCTCGGTGCTCCGCACAAACTCCTGCAGAGCAGCGAACTAGTTGGGAGTAGTACCAACGAGAGGTGGACAGCCTTCAGCTTTCAGGCAGAATATCACCACCCCGATGCCGCAGCCGCGCCACAGTCTGCGCCAGATCGGATGAGGTAATTGGTGGCATCAACGATCGGCAGGCACGACGGATGTACCCTGCCTGACGATCTTGAATGGCCCCGACGTGCAATCGTCGGGGCCATTGTGCGTGGTAAGGCTGGCCACTTTTGGCAAAGGCCTCGGCGTGGTCGGACGCGGCTGATTTTATTGCGGTTGTAAGGAAAGACCGCACGAACGCGGTCTTGCAGTCCAATGGGCCGGGACCAAATAGTTTTGGGATCAAATTTTTTGTCCGGTCCGGTCTGGTCACGAGCTAACCACATCCAGGAAAGGCCGCTCACTATTAAAATTTCAGTCCTAAATAATTTCAGTCCTAAATGGAACGCGCCGGCGACCTATCGTCCGATGCGCGCTTTGCTGACGTGTGCCTAGAGCGCAGGCCGAAGGGCTGTCATTCTGCGCAGCCCTTGTTGCTGCCCCGCATCGTTCGCCTTGCTATTCGGTGAAAAGTCAAACGATTGCGCTATCATCGATGACCGTCAAACACCGGGCTGTCACTCGTCAATTCAATCTGCGAAGCTGTGACACCCCAAATGCGCTTGTAAGCAAACAAGCGTGAAGGAAGGGTTCGCAATGGAGAAGGTGCGACGCTTGCGTGCGATAAGTTCGCTGTGCCGGCAACAGGCCGCGTACAACAGCATAAATGGAAGCTGCTCGCAGAAGCAGAGTACTGGGATCACCTGGCCCATCTTGAGCTGTCTTCCTACTTCCAACAATGCAACGCCATTAGCTCGAATGAGATAGAGCGGCCTCGATCAATCACAAACACGAATGACGCTGGACCGAAGGCGATTTCGGCCACGTGAGGACGGAGCAAGGCTGTCGTTTGCATTCCGCCACCGCACGTCTCACAGAGAGAAGTGGCCTGGACACGCATGCTCTCGTCGAGCTGTGAAGCAGGGCAGGGCGATTGCGGTCACACCACGTCGTTCGGCTGCTGCGCAAATGGCCACGAGAGAATGCCGAGAGAACGCGACCTCGTCCTCACGGGCTTGCGACCTGTTCCAGCGCGTTGAAGCGTGCCTTCTGCTCGCTGCTCAGCGTGGCATAGAACTCGTCAAGAGTCGGTTCGACCAGCTTGGCGGCCGTCAGCATGGCTTCGAGCCGGTGCTGCATCGCTTCCAGCCGTCCGACCGGCGTCAGCGGTACATCGTTCGGGCAGGCCGCCTGCAGGTGATCGACGCCCTTGGCCGTCGCTTCGCTGAGGCGGTCGAGCGCTTCCTTCTGCTTGCCTGCGGGGTGCAGCACTGCCTCGATCCTTTGGATCGGTAACTGGGTCAAGCCGGACTTCGGATCGCCGCAGCCGTCGGCAGTGGTTTGGGCACTGGCTTGCTGCGGCAGGGAGCGCTCGCCGACATTGGGGCCGAGCGCGTTGAAGCGCGCCTGCTGCTCGTCACTGAGTGAGCTGTAAAAATTCTCCAGTGCCGGCCGCACGATCTTGACGGCTTCCAGCGTCGCGCTGATGCGGTTCATCATTGCGCGCAGGCGGCCGGGTGGAGTCAGTGCATACGTCTCTGCGCAGGAATCCTTGAACACACCGGCAGCGTTGGCCGCCGCGGTCTTCAGCTCGTCGAGCAGCGTGCGTTGCTCCGGTGTCGGCCGTACCGCCCGCGCGATATCGGCAAGCGGCCAGGCGGTGACGCCCTTGTCCGGTGTGCCGCACAATTGCCGCAGCGTCTGGGGGCTCACGCTGGCGCCTCGAGGAGCGCGGGAGCCTCCGCCGGCTTGCGGATAGTCATACGGGTTGGTGCTGGCATAGGCGGAATAGGGGCTGTCACCACCCCAGAACACGGTGTCGACGAAGTCGTCGTACGCGTACGCCCAATAGCCGGGCTCGTAGGCATAGGACCAGAAGGTGTAGTCAAAAATGTCGGAATAGGCGTAGGGCCAGAACACCGGCCCAAGCCATGCCACGAAGGCCGCGGGATGGCGGTGGCGCCAGGCCTGCCGGGGCGCCCAGCCGCTCTGGCGGGTGATGAGAGCCGCCTGGGTTTGCGAAGTGGCCTGCTCGCGGAAACGCTCGGCAAATCGCCCGCGCCCGGCGGCTCGCCCTGCGGCAGCCGCTGCAGCAGTTGCCGCGGGAGCCTGTCCCAGCCGCTGCTGGCGCGCCAGATCGGTTTGCTGCACACGCTGCTCACGCTGGAGCAAGCGGTTTTGCGTCTGGAACATTCGTTGTTGCTGGCGTTGCGCCCGCGCACCTTCAGGCTTTTGCGACTGCAATTGCTGCACGCGCTGCTGCAGCCGATCGATGCGGGTCTGGCGCTCCGCGGTCTGGCGCGACAGCACCTCGCGCTGCCGCTGCTGCACCACCTGCTGGCGCTGCTGGATCTGCAGGTGATGCTGTTGCGCGCGTTGATCGATCTGCTCCCGTCGCGACAGCCGCTCGCGCGCGGCTGGCGGTCCGCTGGGGCGCAAGGGGGCGGCGATGTGCGGCGTCGGCCGCGGCCCCATGGCCGGACGTTGCGGTGCAGGCGGCGCCCGATGGAATTCAGGTCGCGGCGCCGCCACGTGCGGGGCAGCCCGCGGCGGTGCAGCGAAGTGGGGGGCCGGACGCTGGGGCGGTGAGGCGAGGTGCGGCGCCGGATGCGGCGCCATGGCCGGTCGCTGCGGCATGGAAGGTGGATGGAATGCGGGGGCGGCGGGGCGCACCATGGCCGGCGGCGCCGGCGGACGGGCCATGGCAGGTGGTGCGGCTGGCCGAACTGCCGGCGCTGCGGCCGGCCCGGGTGGTCCACCCCTTCCGTGTCCCTGAGCGGACGCGCTGACGCTCGCCGCCAGCATCGAGGCACCAACCAAAAAGGCCGTCAGGCAAACGCCATGCGGAAGCATGCTCGTCGCTCCCAGCTCGATATCGCCCACAATTCTCAACGCACAGGTGGCGGAATCGTTCGTCGTTGGTCGCAGCCGGCAATTGCGATCTTCCGACGCAGGCAGGCTCTAGGAGAAATCCTGCGTCAGGATCGTCGCGAACTGCTCCAGTGCCCCGTCGACCTGAGCGCTGGTGATCACCAGCGGCGGGGCGATGCGGATGGTGTGCTCATGGGTGTCCTTGGCGAGGATGCCCTTGCCCTGGAGCGCCTCGCAGTAGCGGCGCGCGCGGCCGGCTTCGGGATGCAGCTCGACCGCCAGCATCAGGCCGCGGCCGCGCACGTCGCGGATCGTGTTGGCGCGGATGGCTTTCAAGCCTTCGAGAAAGCGCGCGCCTTGCGTGGCTGCGTTCTCGATCATGCCTTCTTCCACCAGCACGCGCAGTGCCGCGCGCGCGACCGCGCAGGCGAGCGGGTTGCCGCCGAAGGTTGAGCCGTGTTGCCCGGGTCGCAAAGTCCCGAGCACGTCGTTGTTCGAGAGCACAGCCGACACCGGATAGAAGCCGCCGGACAAGGCCTTGCCGAGCAGCGTCACGTCAGCCTCGACGCCTTCGTGCTGTTCGGCAAGCAGCTTGCCAGTGCGGCCGAGCCCGGTCTGGATCTCGTCGAGCACCAGCATGACGTTGTTGGCCGTGCAGAGCTTGCGCACCCCCGTGAAATAGCCGGGTGGAGGAATGATGACACCGGCTTCGCCCTGGATCGGCTCGACCAGAAAGGCGACGGTGTTTTGCGTGATCGCTTCTTCCAGCGCCGCGGCGTCGCCGAACGGGATAATCTTGAAGCCCGGCGCGAACGGCCCAAAATGGGCGCGGGTCTCGGGCTCGGTTGAAAAACCGACGATGCCCAGCGTGCGCCCGTGGAAATTGTTGGTGCAGACGATGATCTCGGCCTGGCCGTCCGGCACGCCTTTCACCTCGTAGCCCCATTTCCGCACCGACTTGATCGCGCTTTCGACCGCCTCGGCGCCGCTGTTCATCGGCAGCACCTTGTGCGAGCCGGTCAACGCCGCGATCTCTTCGTAGAACGGGGCGAGCTGGTCGTTGTGAAAGGCGCGCGAGGTCAATGTAAGCCGGCTCGCCTGTTCGACCATCGCGGCCAGGATTTTCGGGTGGCAGTGGCCCTGGTTGAGAGCCGAATAAGCCGAGAGGCAATCGAGATAACGGTTGCCCTCGGTATCCCACACCCAGACACCTTCGCCGCGCGACAGGACGACCCCGATCGGCTCGTAGTTGCGAGCGCCAAAGCGTGCTTCGGTTGCGAGGAAATCGATGACCGAGGAGCTCATCTTCGTCACTCCATTGCTGCTTCGGCATTGGCCGTTGGCGAGGCGCGCGCTCCCGTCGATTTGCCTCCCCTTGTCAAATGGTTATGCGGATCCATAAGGCAATCTTCCGCCGAGGGCCCTCTACTGTGCATGGGGTTGTTTTCGACATCTTTGTTTCCGGCCTCAGCCGATTGCGCAAGGCACGCTCAAGAACCCGCGGAACCGCACCCGTCCACCCCTGACCGGCTGTCCGCTCACGGCATAGTTCGGGAAGCGCGCCAAGAAGCGTGAGACCGCGATGGCGCCTTCCAGCCGCGCCAGCGCCATGCCGGCGCATTGATGCGCACCGGTGGCGAAGGCGAGATGCCGGTTCGGCGTGCGCGCGATGTCGAATCTCTCGGGGTCGGGAAACTGCGCCGGATCGCGGTTGGCAGCTCCGATGCACAGCGTGATCGACGTGCCGGCATCGAGCATGACGCCGCCGAGCTCGACCCGCTCCGTGGTCATGCGGTTGCCGAGCTGGTTCGAGCTCTCGTAGCGCAGCGTCTCTTCGACCGCAGTTTTGATGAGGTCGGGGTGGTCGATCAGCCGCCGCTTCTGATCCGGATTGCGGTCGAGCGCCACGAGGCCGTTGCCGATCAAATTGGTGGTGGTCTCGTGGCCGGCATTGAGCAGGAAGATGCAGTTGTGCAGCAGCTCCTTCTCGGTCAGCCGCTCGCCGTTCTCCTCGCCCTGTATCAGGCGCGTCAGCACGTCGCGTTCGGGGTTGCCAGGCTTCGCTCGTCGGCGTGCGACCAGCGTTCGGAGGTAGCCGAGGAAATCCGTCACCGCCTTGTTGCCGCGGGCAGCGACTTCAGGTGACACCACTGGTTCGAGGGCACCGAGGATTGCCAGCGACCAGTCGCGCAGCGGCGCGCGCTCGTCATGGGGCACGTCGAGCAGATTGCCGATCACCTCGATGGGGATCGAGGCGGCGAAGTCCTCGATCAGCTCGCAGCTGCCCTTGGTGGCGATGGCATCGAGCAGACCGTCGACCAGCTTGATGATATCAGGCTCCATCCCGGCGATTGCGCGCGGCGACAGCGCGCCCATGATCAGGCGCCGCACGCGGGTATGCGCCGGCGGATCGTTGAAGACGAGGCTCGTGGTGTGGTGCTCGTAGAGCGGGGTGTCGCCGTATTTCGGCGCGAACTCGCGCTTCTTGTCCGAGCTGAACGATTTTGTGTTCTTGTAGGTCGTGACGAGATCGTCATAGCGGGTCAGGAACACGGTGCCGTTGCGCAGGCGCTTGACCGGCTCGTTCTCCCGCAGTGCACGATAGGTCGGGTAGGGATTGTCGTAGAATTCCGCCGTCAGCTTCTCCAGATCGAAACTGGCCGCCAGTTCGTTCGCACTTGCGTTCATGCCGCCATACTCGCCGGTTGAGTCCGATATGCTGTATTCGCTCTTTTGAGAGGCTCGGTTCACCGTCTACAATCGAACCGCGATTTGCAAGCCGACCAGACAGGAAAATGCACGCCCGTGCTGACGCTGCCGACACCGCCGCCGAGTCCGGCACTCATTGGCCCGACGATATTTTCGCGACCTTGCAACGCTTCGACGTTCGGCAGGTGCCTTACGTACCCGACGCCGGCCATTCAAAGCTGATCCAGCGCGTGCTGGCATCGTCCACGATGCGTGGCATTCCGCTGACGACGGAGGAGGAGGGCGTGGTCTTCTCGCCGGCGCCTGGACCGGCGGACAGCGCGGCGTGCTGCTGATGCAGTCGAGCGGGGTCGGTAATTGCATCAACATGCTGTCGCTGATCCCGATCCTGCGCTTTCCCTTCCTCACCCTGGTGACCATGCGTGGCGAGTGGGGCGAGTTCAATCCGTGGTGCCGATGGGATCGACCACGCAGGGCGTGTTCGAGCTCTCGGGTGTCAAGGTGCTGCGGGCTTCGACCGCAGCCGAGGTGCCGGCCGTGCTCGAGGCGGCGGCCGCGCAGGCCTATAACGCCCTCACGCCCACCGCCGTCCTGCTGTCGCAGCGCCTGATCGGCGCCAAGGTTTTCACCAAATGAGCAAGGCCAATCTCCTCGACCGCCGTCAAGTGGTGTCCGCGCTTCTCGCGGACCGCAAGGATGTGGTTGCGATCGGCGGCCTCGGCGCCTCCACCAACGACATGTTCGCGGCCGGCGACCATGCCCGGAATTTCTACCTCTGGGGCGGCATGGGCGGGGCGGCGATGATCGGGTTGGGCCTCGCTCTGGCGCAGCCAAAGTTGCCGGTGCTGGTCATCACGGGCGACGGCGAGATGCTGATGGGCATGGGCAGCCTTGCCACCATCGGCCTCCAGAAGCCGTCCAACCTCTCGATCGCGGTGCTCGACAATGAAGCCTATGGCGAGACCGGCGGTCAGACCAGCCACACCGCCGCGGCCGCCGACCTCGTCGGCGTCGCCAAGGCCTGCGGCATCGGGGATAGCCGGTCCGTGACGACCATGGTCGGGGTCGAGGCCTTCGCCAAAGCCGTCCACGACGTCACCGCCGGGCCGCGCTTTGCCAACGTGAAGATCGACAGCGCCAATCTGGAGCGGATTTTGCCGAGCCGGGATGGGACTTACATTCTCAACCGGATTCGCGGCGACCTCGGTTTCCAGCCAATCTAGGCGCTCCCGTCCTGCACGGGGACCGTGTGGGCGAGGTCAATTTCCACTGGAATTACAACGCACTCAGGTTGCGATGCAGCATAGTGCTTGACTTTTGCGTGGGTGAGTGCTTACTCACTAGCATGAGCTCATTGCGTATGACGAGCGACCTGAGGCGTCAATTGATCCTCGGCGCCGCAAAGCGTTGCTTTGCCCGACACGGCTATACCGGCACCACGACCAAGAGCGTGGCGGCCGCCGCTGCCATTTCCGAGGCGCTGCTGTTCAAGCATTTCCCGTCCAAGGCCGCGCTTTACGCCGAAATCCTCAGCGACGAATGCGAGGCGGACCCGGCGCTCATGGAGCTGCTCGAACGTGAGCCGTCGACGGCCACGTTGGTCGAAGTGATCCGCGGCATGGTCGGGCATTTCATGCACATCGCCGATGGGCCCGACCAGGAAGAGGCCCAGCGCCTGCGATTGATGGCCACGAGTCATTTGGATGATGGCGAATTCGCTCGTTTGCTATATGCCAAGATCGAGACGCTGATCGGGGCGGCCTTCGTCGCCTCGCTCAAGCGTGCGGTTGCCGCGAGGGACGCGCGGCCATACAACGGCGAACCGCTCAACCTGTTCTGGTTTGCGCATCACACCGTGATGACGGCTGCGCTGACCAGGCTGCCGGCCACGCCGTGTCTCGCTTACGGCAAGGCGAACGACCTCGAGCGGCAGCTGTGTGAGTTTCTCCTGAGGGGTATCGGACTTAACGACGCCGCAATTGTTTCGCATTTGGGCCGCGATCAGGCCGGTTGTGTGGGCAAGACGGCGATTGCAGAGAGTGCATGACATGAACATCGTCACCGAACACAAGATTTCGGGCGAACCGATCGACAACAAGGCTCCCAAGCGTCCGGTCCGGCCGGTGCTCTGGTTCATCATCGTCGGCGCGCTTCTGGCGGTGCTCGTCGGTGGCCTCGTCTGGTTCAATTATTTCCGCGGCCAGATGATCAAGCAGTTCTTCGCCAACAACAAGCCGCCGCCGGTCGCGGTCAGCGCCGCCGAGGCGAAGTCCGAGGTGGTGCCGAACCTGCTGACCGCGGTCGGTGGGTTGTCCGCCGTGCACCAGGTCGACGTCAGCGCCGACGTCAACGGCCGCGTCACCGAGATCAAGTTCGAGCCAGGCACGCATGTCGAGGCCGGCACGCCGCTGGTGCAGATGTTCGACGCGCCGGAGCAGGGCGACCTCGCCAACTACAAGGCGCAGTCCACCGTCGCGCAGCTGTCGCTCGACCGCGCCAAGCAACTGGCGTCGCGCCAGTTCGGCCCGCAGGCAACCGTCGACACCGCGCAGGCCGCGTACGATCAGGCGCTGGCGGGTATTGCCAAGACCGAAGCGTTGATCTCGCAGAAGCTGGTCCGCGCGCCGTTCGCCGGCGATCTCGGCGTTCGCAAGGTCGAGGTCGGCCAGTATCTGACCGCCGGCACGGCCATCGTTTCGCTGACGGATCTGTCGGAGCTGTGGGCCAACTTCACGGTGACGGAAAAGGACTCGGGCAATCTCAAGGTCGGTCAGCCGGTTCGGCTGAAGGTCGACGCCTATCCGGGCCGCACCTTCGACGCCAAGATCACGACGATCGAACCGCAGATATCGAGTGACACCCGCAACATCCGCGTGCAGGCGACCATCTCCAATCCGGAGAAGATCCTGAAGCCCGGCATGTTCGTGACCACCACCGTGGTGCTGCCGGACAAGCCGGCCGTGGTCACCGTGCCGGAGACGGCGGTCGACTACACGCTGTACGGTGACTCGGTGTTCGTGATCACCGAGAAGAAGGAAGCCGACGGCAAGACCAGCCTGAGCGCGGTGCGCACTTTCGTGCAGACCGGCAGCCGGGTCGAAGGCCGCGTCGAAATCGTCAAGGGCGTGAAGCCGGGCGACAAGGTCGTCGCCGTCGGCCAACTCAAGCTGCAATCGGGCGCGGCGGTGTCGATTTCGACCGACCCGGCTCCGCAGATCCCGGCGCAGCCACCGCGCTACTGACATCGTACACGTTGCAGCATGATCCGGCACGGCCGGGTCATGCGTTTTGCAAGTCAAAGAAATCGAGATCGCCGCGATGCGCTTTACTGATATTTTCATCAAACGCCCGGTCCTGTCGGTCGTCGTCAGCCTGCTGATCCTGCTGATCGGTTTGCGCGCGGCGACGACGCTGCCGATCCGGCAATATCCGAAGCTGTCGAACACGGTCATCAACATCACGACCGTCTATCCGGGCGCGTCCGCGGACCTGATCCAGGGCTTCATCACCACGCCGATCGAGCAGGCGGTCGCTTCCGCCGAAGGTGTCGACTACATCACCTCGTCCTCGGTGCTCGGCACCTCGACGATCCAAGTCTACATCAAGCTGAACTTCGATCCGAACCAGGCGCTGACCGAGGTTCTGGCCAAGACGAACTCGGTCAAATATTTGATCCCGAAGGAATCCAACGACCCGATCGTCACCAAGACCACGGGCCAGACCACGGCCGTGATGTATCTCGGGTTCTCCTCCGAAGAGCTGTCGGGCTCGGCGATCTCGGACTATCTGACGCGCGTTGTGCAACCGGTGCTGTCGACCGTCGATGGCGTGGCCTCCGCCGACATTCTCGGCGGCCAGACCTTTGCGATGCGGCTGTGGCTTGATCCCCTGAAGATGGCGGGCCGCAACGTGTCGCCCGCAGATGTCGCGACCGCGATCACCGCCAACAACTTCCAGTCAGCGGCGGGGCAAACCAAGGGCTATCTCATCGTCTCGAACGTATCGACGAATACGGGCCTGACCGACGTCAACCAGTTCAAGAAGATGATCGTCAAGGCCAAGGACGGCGGCTTCGTGCGGATGGAGGACATCGCCACCGTCGAACTTGCGGCCCAGAGCACGGACGCGAGCGTCGCCTTCAACGGCGAGCACGCCATCTTCATCGGTGTGCAGGCAACGCCGCAGGGCAACCCGTTGACGCTGGTCAAAGGCGTGCGGGCGCTGTTCCCCGAGCTGGAGCGCAATCTGCCGCCCTCGATGAAGATGAAGGTCGCCTACGATTCGACCAAGTTCATCCAATCCTCGATTGACGAGGTCGAGAAGACGCTGGGTGAAGCCGTGATCATCGTGATCGTGGTGATCTTCCTGTTCCTGGCGTCGTTCCGTTCGGTGATCATTCCAGTCGTCACCATCCCGCTGTCGATGATCGGCGTCTGCACGCTGATGCTGGCGCTGGGCTTCAGCTTCAACCTGTTGACCCTGCTTGCGATGGTGCTCGCGATCGGACTCGTGGTCGACGACGCCATCGTCGTGGTCGAAAACATCCATCGCCATCTGGAGGAAGGGAAAACGCCAGTCCAGGCATCGCTGGAAGGCGCGCGCGAAATCGTGGGTCCCGTCGTCTCGATGACCATCACGCTCGCCGCCGTGTACGCGCCGATCGGTTTCCTCGGCGGCCTGACCGGCTCGCTATTCCGCGAATTCGCCTTCACGCTTGCGGGCTCGGTGATCGTATCCGGCGTGATCGCGCTGACGCTGTCGCCGATGATGTGCTCGGTGCTGCTGAAGAACACCGAAGAGGGTCGCTTCGCCAAGGCGGTCAACAAGGTGTTTGGCGCGCTGACGCGGTGGTATGGGCGCAGGCTCGACCGCTCGCTCGACTACAAGGCCATCACCGGCCTGTTTGCGGTGACCATCCTCGGGCTCGTCGGCTTCCTCTACATGCACACGTCGAAGGAGCTGGCGCCCGAAGAAGACCAGGGCATCGTGTTCGCGGTGACCAAGGCGCCGAAATACGCCAACATCGACTACGTCGACTTTTACGGCGAGAAGCTCGACAAGGAATTCCAGAAATTCCCCGAGACCGATCTGCGCTTCGTGCTGAACGGCATCAACGGCCCGCAGGGCGGTATCGCCGGCATGCTGCTGAAGCCGTGGGAGGACCGCAAGCGTTCGTCGATCCAGCTGAAGTCGCTGGTGCAGGCCGAGCTTTCCAAGATTGAGGGCGTGCAGGCGTTCGCGTTCAACCTGCCGCCGCTGCCGGGCGGCCCCGGCGGCCTGCCGGTGCAGATGGTGATCAACTCCACCGCCAGCTTCCAGACTGTCTACGAACAGATGGAGAAGCTGAAGGCTGCCGCCCGCAAGAGCGGAATGTTCATCGTTTCCGACAGCGATCTTGCCTACAACCAGCCGAACGTGAAGGTGACGATCAACCGCACCAAGGCGCAGGATCTCGGCGTCAACATGCAGAACCTCGGCAGCACGCTCGCCGTGCTGCTCGGCGGCAACTACATCAATCGCTTCAACCTCGAGGGCCGTTCCTATCAAGTCATCCCGCAGGTGCCGCGCGGTCAGCGGCTCTCGCCGGAATCGCTCGCCGGCTACTACGTGACGACCAACACCGGCCAGCAGCTTCCGCTGTCGACGGTGGTGTCGATCGAGACCAAGACCGAGCCGAATTCGCTGACACATTACAATCAGCTCAATTCGGCGACCTTCTCAGCGGTACCGATGCCCGGCGTGACCGTCGGTGCGGCGGTGGACTTCCTCGAGAGCGAGGCCAAAAACCTGCCGCAAGGTTTCAGCCATGATTATCTCGCGGACAGCAGGCAATATGTGCAGGAAGGCAACCAGCTCGCGATCACCTTCGGCTTCGCGCTGATCATCATCTTCCTGGTGCTGGCGGCGCAGTTCGAGAGCTTGCGCGATCCGCTGGTCATCATGATTTCGGTGCCAATGGCGATCGTTGGCGCGCTGATCCCGCTGTTCTTCGGCGTGGCGACCATGAACATCTACACCCAAGTCGGCCTTCTGACCTTGGTGGGCCTGATCACCAAGCACGGCATCCTGATGGTGGAGTTCGCCAACGAGCTCCAGATCAACGAACGGCTCGATCGCCGCTCCGCCATCGAAATGTCGGCCCGCATTCGTCTGAGGCCGATCCTGATGACCACGGCCGCGATGGTGACGGGCCTTATCCCGCTCCTGACCGCGACCGGCGCAGGCGCGGCGAGCCGCTTCTCGATCGGTCTGGTGGTCGTCGCCGGAATGTCGATCGGCACGCTGTTCACGCTGTTCGTGCTGCCGGCGGTCTACGTGGTGCTGGCGACCGACCATCGCGCGGCGGCCGATTCCGAGCGGAACAAACAAGTCAACGATCTCGACCTTGGCTCCAAGGCGCTACGGCCGACCTGAGGCCGCAGGTAAGCCAACCCGAGGGCGGCAGCGGCTAATCCGTTGCCGCCCTTTTTCTATTGCCCCGGTTGCTTCGGCTAGCTTTTCCCCGCTCGCGAGAGACAAGGTCCCGTCTTCTTGCTAGGTTCGGCGGGATGAGCCTTTCCCTCCACCCTGACACCCCGCAAGCCAGGACGCTGCCAAGCGCGGCGCCGGTTGCCGTCGCGTCGGGCACGACGCCAGGGCAGGGGATCAGGAGCCGGCTCTTCACGAAATATGTGGCGCTGTTCGTGGCTGTCGTCGCGATCGCGCTGCTGGCCAACGGACTGTTCGAGGTCCTCTTCTATTATCGCGAGCACAAGGCCGCGCTGATCCGGGTCCAGCATGAACAGGCCGAGGCAGCCGCGGCCAAGATTGGTCAGTTCGTCAAGGAGATCGAGAGCCAGCTCGGCTGGACCACGCAGCTGCCCTGGTCGGCGGGTTCGATCGAGCAGCGCCGCTTCGATGCGCTGCGGCTGCTGCGCCAGGTCCCCGCGGTTACCGAGCTCGCCCAGGTCGATGCGACCGGCAGGGAGCGGCTGCGGGTCTCGCGGCTCGCCATGGACGCGATCGACAGCGGCATCGACCTGTCGGACGATCCGAAGTTTACCGAGGCGGTCGCGCACAAGGTTTTTTACGGTCCGGTCTATTTCCGCAGGGAATCCGAGCCGTACATGACCCTGGCGCAGGCCGGGTCGCGCAAGGATGCCGGCGTCAGTATCGCGGAGGTCAATCTCAAGCTGATCTGGGACGTGGTATCCCAGATCAAGGTCGGCGAGCACGGACACGCCTACGTGGTCGGTCCGGAGGGACGCCTGATCGCGCACCCCGATATCAGCCTGGTCCTGCGCAACACCGACATGTCAGGTCTCACCCAGGTGCGTGCCGCGCTTCTCGGAGGCAGCGCCGCATTCGACGCGCTTTCCGAAGCGCGCAATCTCCAAGGACAGAAGGTGCTGACCGCGTCGGCGCCGATTGCGCCGCTGCACTGGACCATGTTCGTCGAGCTCCCGGTCGAGGAAGCCTATGCGGCGCTCTATGCCGCGTTGGAACGGCTTGCATTCGTGCTGCTCGCGGCGTCGATCTTCGCGGTGCTTGCCGGGATATTCCTGGCGCGCCGCATGGTCGGGCCGATCCAGGCGCTGCGGCGCGGCGCCGAGCGCATCGGCAGCGGCGATTTCTCCCAGCGCATCTCGATCCGAACCGGAGACGAGCTGGAGGGGCTCGCGGACCAGTTCAACGACATGGGCGAGCGTCTGCAGGAATCCTATGCGGACCTGGAGAAGAAGGTCGAGGTGAGAACGGCCGAGTTGACCGAGTCGCTCGAGCAACAAACGGCTACGTCGGAAGTGTTGCAGGTCATCAGCTCGTCTCCGGGCGAACTCGCGCCGGTGTTCCACAAGATGCTCGAGAATGCCACACGCGTCTGTGGCGCGAGTTTCGGCGTGATGAATTTGTGGGACAGCGAGAGTTTCACGATTGCTGCGGATTACAATGTGCCGCCCGCGTTCGCGGCTTCGCGGAAAGATATGGCAATCCGTCCGCATCCGGAGAGCGCGCTTGCTGAGGTCGTCAGGACACGTCAGGTTGTTCACGTGCACGATGTGCAACAAACTCCGGCGTATCTTGCCGGGGGGCCGACCATTCGTGGAATCTCCGACGTCGCCGGCGCCCGCACGATCGTCATCGTGCCCATGATGAGGGACAGCGAGCTGATCGGAACCGTCGCGGTCTATCGCAAAGAGGTCCGGCCGTTCACCGACAAGCAAATCGCGTTGGTTGAGAACTTCACGAAGCAAGCCGTCATCGCAATCGAGAATACGCGGCTTCTGAACGAGTTGCGCAAGCGTACGACGGAGCTGTCGCAATCCCTCGACGATCTTCGTACCGCGCAGGACCGCCTGATCCAGACCGAGAAGCTCGCGTCCCTCGGCCAGCTCACGGCGGGGATCGCGCACGAGATCAAGAATCCGCTCAATTTCGTCAACAATTTCTCGGCGGTGTCGACCGAGCTGATCGACGAGCTCAACGAGGCCTTGCAAGCGGCCTCGCTCGACGGCAAGACGAAGGAGGAGGTCGAGGAGCTGACCGGCATGCTCAAGAGCAACCTCGAAAAAGTGGTGCAGCATGGCAAGCGCGCCGATTCCATCGTCAGGAACATGCTGCTGCATTCGCGCGAGGGCTCCGGCGAGCATCGCCCCAGCGATATCAATGCGATCCTGGAGGAGAGCCTTAATCTCGCCTATCACGGCGCACGTGCCGAACGGCCCGGCTTCAATGTCACGATCGAGCGCGGCTTCGACCCCGCCGCAGGCATGGTCGATATCTATCCGCAGGAAATCACGCGCGTCTTCCTCAATCTGATCTCGAACGGCTTCTACGCCACCGCCAAGCGCAAGGAGAGCGACGCAGGCGCCTTCGAGCCCACGCTACGCGCGGCTACCAAAACTCTCGGCGAGAGGGTCGAGATCCGCATTCGCGACAACGGCACCGGGATCCCTTCCGATGTGAAGGAGAAGATGTTCAATCCCTTCTTCACCACCAAGCCGGCCGGCGAGGGCACCGGCCTTGGCCTTTCCATGAGCCATGACATCGTCGTGAATCAGCACGGCGGCACGATCGACGTGAACACCGAGCCCGGCGTATTCACCGAGTTCATCATCACCCTGCCGCGCATGATGGCGGCGGGCGACACTTCCGGAGGCAAGACTTGAACGTTTACATCCTGGTCGTCGATGACGAGCCCGACGTCGAGGCGCTGTTCCGGCAGCAGTTCCGGCGCGATTTGCGCGCCGGCCGCTTCCAGATGGAATTCGCGCCGTCCGCGCCCGATGCGCTGAAGCTCGCTGCCGAGGTTCGCGATCCGTCGTTGATCCTGATCCTGTCCGACATCAACATGCCCGGCATGAGCGGACTCGACATGCTGCCGAAGGTGCGTCTTGCGCATCCGGACGTTCCCGTCATCATGATCACCGCCTATGGCGACGCCGAGACGCGCCGGAAGGCTATCGAGCGCGGCGCAGTCGGACTTCTCACCAAGCCGATCGATTTCGCGCTGCTGCGGCAGGAAATCGACACGAGGCTCGGGCAAGCCGCATGACCGCGACCATCCTCTTCGTCGACGACGAGCCGGATCTCGAGGCGTTGGTCCTGCAAAAATTCCGCAGGCAGATTCGCGATGGGTCGGTGACCATCATGTTCGCGCGCGACGGCCTCGAAGCGCTGCAGTCGCTCGAGCAGAACCCCCATGTCGACATGGTGGTCTCCGACATCAACATGCCCAGGATGGACGGGCTGTCGCTGCTGGCGAAACTCCAGGAAGCCGAAGACAAGAAGTCCACCATCATCGTGTCGGCCTATGGCGACATGAGCAATATCCGCACTGCGATGAACCGCGGTGCGTTCGACTTCCTGACCAAACCGATCGACTTCGCCGACCTCGAGATGACGATCCAGAAGACCATCCGCCACATCGAAATGCTGCGTGAGGTGCGAGGCCGCCAGGCGGAGGCGGAGCGCGCCCATGCCGCGCTCTCGCGTCATTTCTCGCCCGAGCTCGCCAAGCGTCTGGCGGCCAGCGGTGAGAGCGAGGGAATCGAAGTGCAGTGGCGCGATGTCGCGACCATCTTCACGGACATTACCGGCTTCACCTCGCTGGTCGAGAGTGCGCCTCCGGAGACGCTGGGCGCGCTTCTCAACGAGTATGTCGGCGGCATGACCGAGGTCGTCTTCGCGCACGAGGGGACTGTCGCCAAGATCATCGGCGATGCGATCCAGGTGCTCTTCAACGCACCCGGCGATCAGCCCGATTATGCGACCCGCGCGGTCGCCTGCGCACATGATCTCGACGCCTGGGCCGAGGATTTTTCCGCGCGCTGGAAGGTGAGAGGCGTGAATTTCGGCACCACCCGTATCGGCATCCACGCCGGGCCGGCACTGGTCGGAAATTTTGGCGGCAACCGGTTTTTCGACTACACCGCGTATGGAGATTCCATCAACATCGCGGCACGGCTGGAAGCCGCGAACAAGCATCTGGGCACGCGGATTTGCGTCAGTGACGGCATCGCCGAGACGGCTGAGAATTTTCGAGGTCGCCCCGTCGGCGAGCTGATGCTGCGTGGACGCAGCGAACCGTTGCGCGCGTTCGAGCCGCTGGCTCCGGCCCAATTCGCTGCGCCGGAAACGGCGCTGTATTCCAAGGCTTTTGCCAAGATGGAGGCCGGTGATGCCGCCGCCATGCCGGCCTTCGCCGCACTCGTCGGCATGCATGCCGACGATTCCCTGGCCGGCTTTCACCTGAAGCGCCTGCTTAACGGCGACAAGGGCATTCGCATGCAACTGGAATAGTAGTCCGACATGGTTGGTGAATTTAGCGCCGGAAACTACCGTTTCATTCCGTCCGTATTCCAGTACTCGGCCGGTGCGGCCGCTGACGATGGCTATGAGATCGAGCGCGTCCGCTTCGACCGGCTGGTGCCGCTCGCGGAAGGGTTTGCGCTTGCCGCGAAGTATATTCAGGCGGCGGGGCGGCCGCTGACGGCGTTCTGCGCCTGCGAACTGCGCTCGCCCGCGGCCTTCAGCGAGGAAGGCTTTCGCGCGTTCAACCTGCACTATGTGAAGACGCTGTCCGAATGGGGCATCTTCGACGGCACCACCAATCCGGTCGCGCGCAGCAATGTCTGTCCCGAGATCGATCCACCGGCCAAGCCGTCGTTCTATGCGTTCTCCTTCACGCGGCCGACAGGCTCGAAGACGCCGAGCTTCGTGATTTCCGGCGGCGCCGAGGCGCGCGAGGGCAGTGGGACCTATGTCGAGCGCACCGTGCGCTACCGCGACCTCAGCTTGGAAGGCCTTCGCGAGAAGGTGCGCTTCACGACGACGTCCCAGATGGAGAACAGGATGACGGCCTTCGGCTTCGGTTGGAAGGACACGACCAGCGTGCAGGCCTATTCCGTGCACGACTTCCACCACACGCTGGTCGACGAGCTCGTCCGCCGCGGGGCGTTGCGGTCCGGCCTGACCTGGCACTATGCCCGGCCGCCGGTGGTCGATCTCGAATACGAGATGGATTGCCGCCGTGTGATGCGCGAGGTCGTGATCTAGCTAGTCGTCCGTGAAGAGCGGCTAAGCGATTGAGCTAGGATCGCATTTGACTTTGTGGACTGTTTTTGGAATGCAGGATTTTGATGCTTGGGGCATCGGAACCTTGCAATTTCATTTTCAGGATTCCGTCGAATCGCCAGTCATGATTCGGTGGTCGCATCGGAGGTGGCGATGCGACCGAAGAAGCATAGGACGACGGGATCGGGCGATCTGTTCCGGGCCAGGCTGGACCAGATCATCAATTTGAAGCACGAGCTGGTTCAGCTCGCCGGCAAGGTCGATTGGGACTGGATCGACGGCGAGATCGCTCCGCTCTATAGCGAGAACGGTCGGCCAGGCATCGCGACCCGCTTCGTGATTGGGCTGCTCCTGCTCAAGCACATTTACGGCCTCTCCGATGAGGGGGTGTGCGAGCGTTGGGTCCACGACCCGTATTTCCAGTACTTCACCGGCGAAGAGTTCTTCCAGCACGCGTTCCCGCACGAGCGCTCGGACCTGAGCCATTGGCGCAAGCGGCTCGGCGACAAGCTGGAGCTGTTGCTGGCCGAGAGCCTGCGGGTGGCGCA
>NZ_JH600073.1:1803367-1892632 GCF_000244935.1 Bradyrhizobium sp. WSM1253 | reverse complement strand
CCTTCCACGCCCCGGAGGTGGAGTGCATCGGCAAGGGCAAAGCAGCCGCGCCTTACGAGTTCGGTGTCAAAGCCTCTATCGTCACCAACAACCGCCGTGCTCCCGGTGGCCTGTTCGTGCTGCACGCCAGGTCGCTGCCCGATAACCCGTACGACGGTCACACATTGCGGGACGTCATCGACCGCACCGAGACACTCACCGGCTGTGCGATCGAGCGGGCCTATGTCGACAAGGGATACCGCGGCCATGACACAAAGAACCCGCGCCGTGTCTTCATCTCTGGCCAGAAGCGCGGCGTCTTCGGTGTCATCAAGCGCGAGCTGCGCCGCCGCTCCGCCATCGAACCCATCATCGGACACCTGAAGACCGATGGCCACCTCGGCCGCTGCTACCTCAAAGGCCGCGCCGGCGATGCGGCCAACGTCATCCTCTCAGCCGTCGGCCACAACTTCCGCCGCATCCTCGCCTGGCTCAGAGAACTCTTGTGCCTGTTCCTGATCCAGCTCTGGCGCACGCCCGCCTGTCCGGCCCCGCTCAATTCGGCTTCTTAACGGACGACTAGCTAGACTAAGGACCGGTGAGATCAGGCTCGTTTGCTGCAACGGGGGAGGTGTGCTCCCTCCCCGCTTGCGGGGGAGGGTTGGGGAGAGGGTATTTCCGCAATCGAGAACCCCCAAGAGGAGAGAGCCCTCACCCGGCGCATTGCGCCGGCCTCTCCCGCTTGCAAGCGGGAGAGGTGCACCAAGCCCGGGGCCGCTTAATTCAACCTATTCTCATTCCGCTCTAACGCTGCCTTGGATCGAGCGCGTCACGTAGGCCGTCGCCGAGCAGGTTCAGCGACAGCACCACGAGGAAGATCGCAAGCCCCGGCCAGATCGCCATCCAGGGCGCCTGGGTCAGGAAACGCTGCGCTGCGTTGAGCATGCTGCCCCAGGACGGCGCCGGCGGCTGCTGGCCGAGGCCAAGGAAGGACAGCGCGGCTTCGGCGATGATGGCGGCGGCAATCGATAGCGTCGCCTGCACCAGCAGCGCCGGCAGGATGTTCGGCAGGATGTGCGAAAACGCGATCCGCCACGGCGGGTTGCCGAGCGCGCGCGCCGCCTCGACATAGTCCTCGGCCTTGACGTTCAACACCTGGCCGCGGGTCAGGCGGATGAAGATCGGGGTTGCCGAGATGCCGATCGCGATCATGGCATTGCCGAGGCTCGGACCGAGGAATGCGGCGAGCGCGATCGCCAGGATCAGGAATGGGCAGGCCAGCATCGCGTCGGTCATCCGGCTGATCAGCGCATCGACGAAGCCGCCGCGATAGCCGGCGAGCAGGCCGAGCGGAACGCCGACGCCCAGCGCGATCGCGACCGAGATGAGGCCCGCGAGCAGGGACGCGCGCGCGCCGTAGACGACGCGGCTCAGGATGTCGCGACCGAGCTCGTCGGTGCCGAACCAGTGTGCCGCGGTGGGCGGCTTGCGGACGAGGCCCCAGCTCGTCGCGATCGGATCGTAGGGCACGACGAACGGCGCGAGCAGCGCGAAGCCGACGAACAAGGTGATCATGACAAGTCCGAATACTGCGGCCTTGCGTTTGAACAAGCGCCGCCGGGCGCGACGCGCCGGGCTGTCCAGCTCGTCAGCTTGCGCGATAGGAGCGGCGGCGGGCAGGGCGGCATCGGTCATGAGTCTAGCCCCGCAGCCGCGGATTGACGAGGATGTAGGCGACATCGGCAACGAGATTGAGGGTAATGTAGACCGTCGCCGTCACCAGCACGACGCCCTGTACGACCGCGTAGTCGCGGTTGAATACGGCGTCCACGATCAGTTTGCCGAAGCCGGGAATGGAGAAGATCTGCTCGGTCAGAACCGCCCCCGACAACAGCGTGCCGAGCTCGAGCGCGCCGAGTGTGATGATCGGCGTGAGTGCGTTGCGCATGGCGTGCTTGAGGATGACCGAGCGTTCGGACAATCCCTTGGCGCGCGCGGTGCGGACATAGTCGCTTTCCAGCACCTGCAGCATGGCGCTCCGGGTGTGCCGCATCAGGACCGCGGAAATCGCGTTGCCGAGCACGAAGGCCGGCATGATGGTGGCGGCGAGGCTCGCGCGCCAGTTCTCGGTCAGCGGCACGTAGCCGGACGCCGGCAGCCAGCCGAGCTCGATCGAGAACAGGAAGATCAGCATGATGCCGAGCCAGAAATTCGGCGTCGAGATGCCCCACAGCGCGAACAAATTGGCGCCATAGTCCCAGACGGTGCCCCTTTTCACGGCGGAGACGATGCCGGCGGGAATGCCGATCAGGAGCGCGATCAACATTGCCATCGAGCCGAGCTGGAGCGTCACCGGCAGCTTCTGCGCGATCAGCTCGCGTACCGGCATCTTGTTGCGCAGCGATTCACCGAAATTGCCTGATAGAACGCCCTTAAGCCAATAGACGTACTGTACGGGGATCGGCTGATCGAGCCGGTATTGATGGCGGATCTGTTCGATTGCCGCGGGATCGCGCTCCTCGCCGGCCATCACCAGCGCGGGATCCCCCGGCAGCAATTGCTGGAGCGAGAAGATCAGCAGCGACACGAAGAACAGTGTCGGCACGATCTGCACAATGCGGCGGGCGAGGAAGTTCAGCATGGCGCCGGCCGGTTGTCGGGCGATGCCACGCTCACTTGAACTTCAGCCCGACCACGCGCACCAGCCCGTCGGGCATCTGCCTGTATCCCTGGAGCTTGGTCGTGTGCGCAATCAGAAGCGTGCGGTGGTAGATGTAGATGATCGGCAAATCGTCGAGCAGGATCTTGGTCATCTTCTCGTAGATCGCTTTGCGCTCCGCGACATTGGCGGTCAGCCTTCCTTCTTCCATCAGCTTGTCGGCCTCCGGATTCGAATAGACGCCATCGTTCTGCGGTGCCTTGCTGCGCATGAAGATATAGGAGTTGCCGTCGGGATCGATGCGACCGCTCCAGTTGATCTGGAAGATCTGGAACTCGCCGGCCTGGGCCTGCTTGAAGGTGGTCGCGAATTCGACGACGCGGACCTTGATGTCGAAACCTGCTTCGGCCGCCATGGACTGCACGACCTGAGCGACGGCCTCGTACTCGGTCCCCTTCGGCACCATGTAGTCGACCGTGACGGGCAGGCTGACGCCAGCCTCCTTCAACAGCGCCTTCGCTTTAGCGATGTCGCGACCATGAAGGGGGAATGCCTTCTGGTAATAGGGATGCGTCGGGCTGACCCATTGATTGCCGGGGGTGAACTCGCCGTTGAACACGACCTGGTTGATCGCCTCGCGATCGATCGACAGATCGAGCGCCTGACGGACTTTCGCCGATTGGCTCAGCGGCCCCTTGGCCTTGTCATTGCCAATATTGATGGTCAGGCCGAGATAGCCCAGCTCAGGCGCCGTTGACAGCACGAGCTTGGGGTCGGCGCGGACGTCCTTGATGTCGGTGGCGAGCACGCGCTCGATCAGATCGAGCCCGCCGGACTTCAGGTTGGCAAGGCGCACCGTGGCATCCACGATCGGCAGGAACACCACGCGGTCGATATGGATGTTGTCCTTGTTCCAGTAATCGGCGAATCTCTCGAACACCATGCGGTCCTGCTGCACGCGCTCGACGAATTTGTAGGGACCGGCGCAGACCGGATGCAGGCCGAACTTGTCGCCGGCCTCCTTGGCGGCCTTCGGCGACACCATCATGCCGGAGCGGTCGGTCAGCTGGGCGATCAACGGGGAGTAAGGCGTCTTGAGCACCAGCTTGATGGTCAGGGGATCGACCACCTCGACATGGTCGACGCTGGCGAGCTCGGACTTGCGGAACGAACCCGGCAGCGTCATGTGACGCTCGATCGAGAATTTTGCCGCTTCCGCGTCGAGCGGTTCGCCGTCGTGGAATTTCACGTTCGGCCGGAGCTTGATGGTCATCTCCTTGCCGTCGGCCGAGGTCTCATGGGACAACGCGAGCTGCGGCACGATGTTGAGCTTCTCGTCGATGTCGAACAGCTTGTCGCAGAAGGCGGAGAATACGATGCGCCCGACATAGGTACGGCCGATGCTGGGGTCGAGGATATCAGGGTCTTCGCCGATGCCGATGCGAAGCGTGGTCTGGGCCTGGGCCTGGAGTTGGGCCGCGCCTACGAGCGACGTCAGCAATGCCGACGCCAGGAGTGCCAAACGCATAGGACTCATCGCTCTCAACCTCTGTTTTACGGCTATGCCGGGTTCGTCCCCAATGAACTAACCCCGCTGCCGCGGACTGCTTCCGGGCCGCCGCTGAAAGCGGCGACCAATTTTTCGAGAACCGGGGAGAAGCCGCCGTCCGTTGGGACGATTGCCTCGGACGACGGCAGTTCCGACGTTCGGTGGCATGCCGTTGCATGTCCGATGCCATCCGGCACGAGCTGAGGCATTTCGCTGCGGCAACGGTCGACCACGTAGGGGCAGCGGGTGTGGAAGCGGCATCCCGGCGGCGGATTGAGCGCGCTGGGGATCTCTCCCTGCAGCACAATCCGGCTGCGCTTTGCCCGCGGTTTAGGCACGGGAATCGCGGACATTAGGGCCCGGCTATAGGGATGACGCGGTGCGGCGAACAGCGCGTCCGCCGCCGCCGTCTCGACGATCTGGCCGAGATTCATCACCGCCACGTGGTCGGCGATGTGCTTGACCACGGCGAGGTCGTGCGAGACGAAAATGTAGGCCAGCCCAAGCCGATCCTGGAGTTCGCGCAGCAGATTGAGGATCTGCGAGCGGATCGAGACGTCGAGCGCCGAAACCGGCTCATCGCAGATGATCAGTTTCGGCTCGACCGCGAGCGCGCGGGCGATGGCGATGCGCTGGCGCTGGCCGCCGGAGAATTCGTGCGGGTAACGCCGCGCCAGCCGCGGCTCCAGCCCGACCAGCCGCAGGATCTCCTCGACGCGTTCGCGGCGCCGGGCGGGCGGCACCAGGTTGTGCAGCGCCAGCGGCTCGGTCAGGATCTGGCCGACGGTCATGCGCGGATTGAGCGAGGCGTAGGGATCCTGGAAGATGATCTGCGCCTCGCGGCGAAAGGCGCGCAGCGCGCCGGCGTCGAGCGAGAGCAGATCGCGGCCTTCGAAATGGATCGTGCCTGCATCCGGCTCGATCAGCCGCAGCACCAGGCGGCTGACGGTGGATTTGCCGCAGCCGGACTCACCCACCAGCGCCAGCGTCTTGCCGGCATCGAGCGAGAAGGAAACGCCATCAACGGCGTTGACATGCGCCAGCGCCCTTCCAAACAGCGAACGCTCGGCGACGAAATGCTTGACCAGGCCATCGACCTTGAGCAGCGCCATCACGACACCAGACGTTCGAGCGGCGCGCGGATGCAGCGCGAGAGGTGGCCGGGACTGATTTCGACCAGCCGCGGCGGCGCCTTGGTGCAGGCGTCCAGCACGAAGGGGCAGCGCGCGGCGAAACGGCAGCCGGCGGGCGGCTGCGCCATGTTCGGAACCATGCCCTCGATCGTGGCAAGCTGTTCGGCGCGATGATCGAGCCGCGGGATCGAGCCTAGCAGGCCGACGGTGTAGGGATGTTGCGGCGCCGAGAACAGCTCGTCCACCGCCGCGCGCTCGACGATCTCACCGGCATACATTACCGCGACCTCGTCGCAGACTTCGGCGACGACGCCGAGATCGTGGGTGATCAGGATGATGGCGGCGCCGCTCGCCGCCTTCAACTCGCGCATCAGCTCCAGGATCTGCGCCTGCAGGGTGACATCGAGCGCGGTAGTCGGCTCGTCCGCGATCAGCAGCCGCGGGTCGCAGGCCAGCGCCATCGCGATCATGACGCGCTGGCGCATGCCGCCGGAGAGCTTGTGCGGATATTCGTCGATCCGCCGCTCGGGCGAGGGGATGTGGACGCGACGCAACAGATCGATCGCCCGCTCGCGCGCACTCCTGCGCGAGCCGCCGCGGTGGCGCAAAATCGTCTCGACGATCTGGTCGCCAATCGTGAAGCTCGGATTGAGCGAGGTCATCGGCTCCTGAAAGATCATGGCGAGCCGGTTGCCGCGAAGGTCGCGCAGCGTCTGGTCCGACGTCTTAAGCAGGTCGAAACCGTCGAAGCGGATCGCGCCGGAGATTTCTGCGCTCTGCTTCGGCAGCAGGCCCATGATCGCCAGCGACGTCACGCTCTTGCCGCAGCCGGATTCGCCGACGAGGCCGAGTGTCGCGCCATTGGCGACGCTGAGATCGACACTGTCGACCGCATGGGTGACGCGGCCGTCGTCGCCGTGAAAACGAATGCGCAGATCGCTGATCTCGATGAGCGGGCTCGGGTTCATGATCGTTTTGCGCGCGCTGCGGCGATGCTCGCGTCGATGACACTGCGATCGGTGTTGCCGGCTGGGTTTTGCCGCGTCGGCATGGAGGCGCGGAAGTGTACCCAGAGCTCGTGGCTGACCCGTTCGAGCCGCTCGAGCTCACCGAGCGGATCGGGATGATCGTCGGCGCGCAGGTCCAATGCCGGCCATTCCTCCTCGCCGTGGATCAGGAGCGCAGCGGATTGCTTGCCGCGCTTGTCGCCGCCGGCGGCCTCGCCCGCGCGCATCGCGGCGAGCAGGCGGCGCGGGAAGGGCAGGCTGTCATTGGCGATATAGGTTTTTGCGGTCTCGTCGAGCACGTCGGCGCCGGCAAGCATGTTGCCGGCGATGGAGAAGCCGCTGCCGGCTATGTGGCCGCACCAGTCGACGCAATCGCGCCCGGTATGCGCGGCGATCGCGCCGCTGGCGTCCATGATGTGGATCTGGCGGCTCTCGCGGCCGTCATCGGTTGCGAGCAGGCTGGCGAGAACATCATGTGCGTTGAGGCCTTCGCGCAAAAGCTTGACGCCGTCGATGCCGTAATAGGGATTGACGAAGGCCTGCGTCGCGATGGCGCCGAGGCCGGCGGCGATATAAGGCACGCGCGCGCCGACGGCGAAGAAGCGCGTGGCAACGGCGATGCCGAACTGGCCGGTAGCAGAATCGCGCGCGATGATCGACCAGGTCATGTGCTGCCTCTAGCGCCCTGCGGCGTAGCCCTGCATGCCGCGCGGATTGGCGGCAGCCCGGCGGCGCGGACCGACGCGCGAAGCCGCGGTGAGGCGGCCTTCCGACCAGTCGGGACCGACCTCGACGATATGTCCGCGTTCGCGAAGATTCTCGATCGTCGCCTTCGGCACGCGGTTCTCGACCACGAGCACGCCGGGGCGCGCGGTGCGGGGCCAGAACGAGATCGGGAAATGTTCGGAATGCCAGGCCGGGGCGTCGATCGCCTCCTGGAGATTGAGGTTGCAATGGACGTGCCGCAGGAAAAACTGCGTGATCCATTGATCCTGCTGGTCGCCGCCCGGCGAGCCCCAGGCGAGATACGGCTCGCCATCGCGCAGCGCCATGCTCGGCGACAGCGTGGTGCGCGGCCGCTTGCCCGGCGCGAGCGAGCTCGGTTGGTTCTCCTCCAAATCGAACATTTGTGCGCGGCTGCCGAGACAGAAACCCAGCTCGGGAATGACAGGTGAGGATTGCAGCCAGCCTCCCGACGGCGTCGACGACACCATGTTGCCGGCCTTGTCGATAATGTCGAAATGCACGGTGTCGCCGCGCACCTCGCCGAAGCGGCCCACCGTCGGTTCACCGGCGCCGAGCGCGCCGACGGCCTCGCGTTGGCCTTCGGCGCGGCGCAGCTTGACCACGCCGCCAAAGCCCTCGATCGCACCGGGCCGGAGATCGAGCGAGGCCTCGTCGGTGACGAGCTTGCGGCGCTCGTTGTTGTAGGCATCCGACAGCAGCGTTCCGATCGGGATCTCGCTGAACTTGGGATCGCCGTAGAATTTTTCGCGGTCGGCGAAGGCGAGCTTGGCGCATTCGATCTGGAGATGGATGAATTCCGGCCCGGTCGGGTCGAGCCCATCGAGCGCAAAGCCCTTCAGCAGCGCGAGCTGCTGCAGCGTCACCGGCCCCTGGCTCCAGACTCCGGCCTTGCAGACGGTGTAGCGGCCATAATCGTAGGTGAGCGGGGCCTCGACCGTCGGCTGCCACCGCGCCATATCATCGGCCGACAGCACACCGCGATGCGGCGAGCCGCTGACGTCCATCACCTCCTGCGTCCGGCAGAATTTGTCGATGGCTTCCGCGACAAAGCCTTGCGACCAGGCCTTGCGTGCACGCTCGATCTCGGCGTCCCGACCGCCGCCGCTTTCGGCTTCGCTCAGGATCCGTGCGTAGGTCGCCGCAAGTGTCTTGTTGGTGAAGAGCGTTCCCGGTGTTGGCACTTCGCCGTTCGGGAGATAGACGGCGGCTGATGTCGGCCAGTGCGTGCGGAATAATTGCTCGACGGTCTGGATCGTGGCGCAGGCGCGCTCAACCAGCGGATAGCCGTCGCGCGCATAGGAGATCGCGGGCTCCAGCACGTCGCGCACGCGCATCGTGCCGTAGTCACGCAGCAGCATCATCCAGGATTCGAAGGTGCCGGGGACGCAGGCCGCGAGCAGGCCGGTGCCGGGCACCATGTCGAGGCCTTCGCTCTTGTAATGCGCGATGGTGGCGCGGGCCGGTGCCGGACCTTGGCCGCAGATCACCTCGGTGCGACCGCGTTTCACGTCGTGCACGATGATCGGAACGTCGCCGCCGGGGCCGTTCAGATGCGGCTCGACCACCTGGAGCGTGAAAGCGGTGGCGACGCCGGCGTCAAAGGCATTGCCGCCCTTTTCCAGGATGGCCATGCCGATAGCGGTCGCGATCCAGTGCGTGGTCGCGACGACCCCGAAGGTGCCTTCGATCTCGGGGCGTGTCGTGAACGGATCGGGATTGACGATGCTGGCCATGGACTACCTCATTTGCGGCGCGCGCAATTGATCACAGGGCCAGGCCGTCGCCAAATGCGCAGGCTGCATGGCACGCGCGCGTCACGCCGGTATCGGCGCGGTGTTGACCGCATGGCAGGCGACGCCGTTGATCAGGCTCGGCGCCTCCTTGCGGCAGAGATCGAACGCCAGCGGGCAGCGCGGATTGAAGGCGCACCCGGACGGCGGATTGATCGGGTTCGGGATCTCGCCCTTCACGGGAATGCGCTGGCGGCCGCTCATGGCAAGATCGGGCACGGCGCCGAGCAGCATCTTGGTGTAGGGCATGCGCGGACGGGCAAACAGCTCGCGCCCTTCCGCGATCTCGACGATGCGGCCGAGATACATCACGCCGACGCGGCTCGCCATGTGGCGGACCACGGCGAGGTTGTGGCTGATGAACATGTAGGTCAGGCCGAACTTGTCCTGGAGGTCGCGCATCAGGTTCAGGATCTGCGCCTGCACGGAGACGTCGAGCGCGGAGGTCGGCTCGTCGCAGACGATGAACTCCGCGTCGGAGGCGAGCGCGCGAGCGATCGCGATGCGCTGACGCTGGCCGCCCGAGAATTCGTGCGGAAATTTCAACCTGTCGTCGGGATGCAGGCCGACGAGGGTGAGGAGCTCTCCGACACGTGCCTGGATGTCGCGCTCGCCCTCGATCAGGTCGAAAGCGCGTATCGGCTCGGAGATGATGGCGTCGACCCGGAAGCGTGGGTTCAGGCTCGCATAGGGATCCTGAAAGATCATCTGGATGCGGCGGCGCAATTTCCGCCGCGCCTGGGCCTGCCGCGGATCGGTCATCGAGATGCCGTCGATCAAGACGTTGCCGGAGCTTGGCGGCAGCAAGCCGACGACCATCCGCGCTACCGTAGTCTTGCCCGAGCCGGATTCGCCGACCAGTGCAAAGGTCTCGCCCTTCCTGATGTCGAAGGTGACGCCGTCGACGGCCTTGAGATATTCGAGCTGCCCGCCTTCGAGCATGCGGTTGAGCCAGGGCTTCGAGACGTCGAAGACGCGGCGCAGATTCGAGGCCTGGACGAAGGGAGTGCTCATGCCGCGCTCTCCGCCGGCACGCTGTCATAGAGGTGGCAGGCGACCGATTGCGCGCCGCGCGGCAGCGGCTCCGGCCTCTCCACGCGACATCGGTCGAATGCGAATGCGCAGCGCGGATTGAACGAACAGCCGCGCGGGATCGCCGACAGGCGCGGCATGGAGCCGGGGATCTGCACCAGACGCTTGTCGTCGCCGGCAAGGGTCGGGATCGCGCCCATCAGGCCCTTGGCGTAGGGGTGCAGCGGGTCCCTGACCACGTCCTGCACCGGACCGATCTCGGCGACGCGGCCGGCATACATCACCGCGACCCGGTCGGAGGTCTCGGCGATCACGCCCATGTCGTGGGTCACCAGCATCACCGCGGTGCCGTGGTCGCGGCCGAGCCGCTTGATCAGAGAAATGATCTGCGCCTGTACGGAGACGTCGAGCGCGGTGGTCGGCTCGTCGGCGATGATCAGCTCCGGTTCGGCGCAGATCGCGAGCGCAATCACAACGCGCTGGCGCATGCCGCCGGAGAATTCGTGCGGATAGCCGTCGATGCGCTTTTCCGGAGCCGGAATGCCGACTTCGGCGAGCAGGTCGATGGCTCGCCGGCGGGCGGCGGTCTCGGACAGGTTCAGATGGGTTCTGATCGTCTCGATGAGCTGGTCGCCGATCTTGTACAGCGGATTGAGCGAGGTGAGGGGGTCCTGGAAGATCATGCCGATACGTTTTCCGCGCACGCGGCGCATCTCTTCCGGCGGCAGATTGTCGATGCGCAGGCCGGAGAGGCGGATCTCGCCGCCCGAGATGCGGCCCGGGGAATCGATCAGGCCAATGACCGCGAGTCCGGTGACCGATTTGCCGGCGCCGGACTCGCCGACAACACCGAGCACCTCGCCTTTGGCGATATCGAAGGAGACACTGTCGATCGCGCGCAGCGTGCCCCGGCGGGAGGCGAACTCGACCTGAAGATTACGAACGGAGAGAACGGGCTCGGTCATGAACGCTGCATACTCATCGGAGTTTCGGGTTAAGCGCGTCACGCAGCCAGTCGCCGAGCAGGTTGATCGACAGGATCAGCGCCGCGAGTGCGATTCCAGGGAAGGCGACGATCCACCATTCGCCCGCGAACAGATAGTTGTTGCCGATGCGGATCAGCGTGCCCAGCGATGGCATGGTCTCGGGCATCCCCGAGCCGAGGAACGACAGCGTCGCCTCGGTGATGATAGCGAGCGCGAGATTGATGGTGGCGATGACGAGAATCGGCCCCATCGTGTTCGGCAGCACGTGGCGCAACATGATCACCGGGGCGGGCAGGCCAATGAGCTGGGCGGCGGCGACATAGTCCTTGTTCTTCTCGACCATGACGGAGCCGCGCACGGTGCGGGCATATTGCACCCAAAAGCTCAACCCGATCGCGAAGACCAGGACAGCCAGCATGCTCATCTCGTCGAGCTTGTTGCCGAAGACCGATTTGGCGATGCCGTTGATCAGCAGCGCGATCAGGATCGCCGGAAATGAAAGCTGCACGTCGGCGATGCGCATGATCAGCCCGTCGACGGCACCGCCGAAATAGCCGGCCGTCAGCCCGAGCAGGATGCCGATCGCGCCGGAGAAGACGACGCCGAGCACGCCGACGAGAAGCGAGATGCGCATGCCGTAAAGGATCGCGGACAATACGTCCCGGCCTTGTTCGTCGGTGCCGAGCAGGAACGGGCTCTGGCCGTCGGAGGTCCATAATGGCGAAATGCGCGAGTTCATCAGCTGGAGCTGCGCCGGGTCGAAGGGATTCTGGACCGACAGCACCGAGGCGAGGATCGCGACCAGGAAGAACAGCAGCGTCACCGCCGCTGCGACCATGGTGATCTTGGAGCGGCGAAATGAATAGAACAGGTCGCTGTCGAGCGCGCGTTTGAACCAACCCGGCGCGTCGGCGCGCGGGCCGCGTTCTTCGACCTTGTGCGGGACGACGGCTTCGCTCATTCAATGTGCCCGGCTGATCGTCGAGCGCAGCCGCGGATCGACGATGGTGTAGAGGATATCAACCACGAGATTGATGGTGACGAAGATCAGGGACACCATCATCAGATAGGCGGCCATGATCGGGATATCGACATTCTGCACGGCCTGCACGAACAGCAACCCCATGCCGGGCCACTGGAACACGGTCTCGGTGATGATCGCAAATGCAATTACCGAGCCAAATTGCAGGCCGGCCACCGTGATGACGGGGATCAGCGTGTTGCGCAGCGCATGTCCGTAATGGATGGCGCGGGTGGTGAGGCCGCGGGCACGGGCGAAGCGGATGTAGTCGGTGCGCATGACTTCGAGCATCTCGGTGCGGACCAGGCGCATGATCAGCGTCATCTGGAACAAGCCCAGCGTGATCGAGGGCATGATCAGCGCCTTCAGTCCGGACAGCGTCAGCAGACCCGTCGTCCACCAGCCGATATGCACGACGTCGCCGCGCCCGAACGAGGGCAGCCAGCCGAGCGTCACCGAGAACAGGTAAATCATGAGAATGCCGATCAGGAAGGTCGGCAGCGAGATGCCGATCAGCGAGATCGCCTGGAACGCGTGTGTGAGCCAGCTGTCGCGGCGAAGCGCCGAATAGACGCCCATCAGGATGCCACAGAGCATCGCGAAGATGGTGGCGCAGATCGCGAGCTCCAGGGTCGCGGGCATCCGCTCCATCAGAAGATTGCTGACAGGCAGGCGGAATTGGTAGGAGACGCCGAACTTGAACTGCGCAGCGTTGCCGATATAGCGGCCGAACTGCACGATCACGGGATCGTCGAGGCCGAGCGATTTGCGGATCGCGGCACGTTCGGCGCCCGACGTGTCCATCCCGACCATCTGGTTCACGGGATCGCCGGCGAAACGAAACATCGAGAAGGAGATGATCCCGACGGCGATCATGACACCAATGGCCTGAATGGCCCGGCGCAGTGTGAAAGCGAGCATCTGTTCCTTTCACATTTCTTCAGTGGCACGCATCATTGCGTTAGCCCGAAATAGCAAGTCCCGGAAGCCAGGGCTTCCGGGACTTCACAACTTGTCGACACCTACTCGTCCTGCTTGGTCGCCCAGTAGAGCATGACCATGTTGTCCGCACGCTGGGTCAACTTCACCTTCTTCGAGACGCCCCAGGCGAGCGCCTGCTGGTGCAGCGGGACATAGGCCCAGTCCTTCATCGAGACCTCGAAGGCCTGCTTGATCAGGAGATCGCGCTTGCCCGTATCGAGTTCCACGAGAACCTTGTCGGCGAGCTCGTCGAACTGCTTGTTGCAATAGCCGGCGAGATTGGCTTCGCCGCGGTTCGGATCCTTGGGATCGTCCCGGCAGCCCATGATGTCGTGCAGTACGTTATGGGAGTCGAGCGTATCCGGGGTCCAGCCCAGCATGAACAGCGAAGTCTTGTAGCCGCCGGGCTTCAGCACCTTGGCGAAATACTGGGCCTTCGGCTGCGCCAGCAGGTCTACCTTGATGTTGATGCGGGCGAGCATGCCGACGACCGCCTGACATATCGCGGCGTCATTGACGTAGCGATCGTTCGGGCAGTCCATCGTCACCTCGAAACCATCAGGATAGCCGGCATCCGCCAGGAGCTTCTTGGCGGCGTCAGGATCGAGCTTCGGCCGGGTGAAGTCCTTCGACAGCGAAAAGATCTCCGGCGCAACCATCAGCGCGGACGGTGTGGAGAGCCCGCGCATGACGCGATTCTTGATCAAATCGATATCGATTGCCCGGTAGACAGCTTCGCGGACGCGAACGTCCTTGAACGGGTTCTTGCCCTTGACGTTGGAGTACAACAGCTCGTCGCGCGCCTGATCCATGCCAACGAAGATGGTGCGGAGCTCGGGCCCCGTCAGCACGGTGGCGTTCGGACTCGCTTTCACGCGCTCGATATCCTGGACCGGAACCGGCTCGATCACGTCGACCTCGCCGGACAACAGCGCTGCGACACGCGTGGCCGGGTTGGCGATCGGCGTGAAGACGATCTCCTTCAGATTATGTTCCGGCTTGCGCCACCAGTTCGGATTGGCCTTGAAGACGGTCTTCACGCCCGGCTGATGGCTTTCGATCGTGAAGGCGCCGGTGCCGTTCTCATGGAGCGAGGCGTAGCTCGGGGTCGTCGCGGCGGCAGGCGTCGGTGCCGTCGCATCGTTCGCCTCTGCCCATTTCTTGTCCATGATGTACCAGGTCGCCCACAGCGCCGTCAGGATGGGATTGGGCGAGGTCAGGACGAAATCGACGGTGTAATCGTCGATCTTGACCACCTTGGCATCGGCGGGAACGCGGCTCTGGAAATTCGAACCTTTCGCCCGCACGCGCTCGGCCGAGAACACCACGTCGTCCGCGGTGAACGGGTCGCCGTTGTGGAATTTGACGTCCTTGCGGAGGTGAAAGCGCCAGCGTGTCGGCTCCGGCGTCTCCCAGCTTTCGGCGAGTGCCGGGACGATCTTCAGGTCCTTGCCGCGGGCAACCAGGCCCTCATAGACATGACCGAGATGCGCACTGGTGGTCGACTCGTTCAGCGTGTACGGGTCGAGCGACTTGAGCTCACCCTGGTTGGCGTAGCGCAGCGTCTGGCTCGACGCCGGCGAGACCGCCCACGCAAGCATACTGGCGAGCGTCGCCGCAAACAGACTTCGTCCGACTGACATTCTTGACCTCTCCACTCGCCCGCACCGTCATTTTTGATTGTTCGGCGGGGCTGATCGAACCATGTTGCCCAGAGTTCTCGACCCGTGCAAGCGCCATTCCAGCAAGGAACGCGCCAAGTTGCACCGCTGTGCAGCAATGCTGACCGGCATTGACGGGTGGATGGGCGCGGACGCGGCTGATTTTGATTGACCATATCCGCCGATCGGGGAAGCCGGTGGCTGCCACCGCCCTCAGGTCGCTTGCGTTGCACACCGTCTCGCGGCGATACTGCGGACGGCCGCTCGAATCTCATCTGGAGGGGACATGAAAGTTAACATCGAAATCGATTGCACCCCCCTCGAGGCCCGCCAGTTCATCGGATTGCCGGATCTGGCACCGA
The DNA here is from genome assembly GCF_000244935.1 of Bradyrhizobium sp. WSM1253. Taxonomy (NCBI): domain Bacteria; kingdom Pseudomonadati; phylum Pseudomonadota; class Alphaproteobacteria; order Hyphomicrobiales; family Nitrobacteraceae; genus Bradyrhizobium; species Bradyrhizobium sp. WSM1253. The sequence continues at coordinate 1,877,725 of NZ_JH600073.1, read as the reverse complement.
TGCAGACGGCGGTGATGGACAAGCTGCAGCAGCAGGTTCTGAGCAACATCGACAAGGTCTCGCCGGAGTCGCTGATCCAGAGCTGGTTCACCTTCGATCCAAAGCTCGCCGAGCGGTTTCAGGACATGTTCGTCACCATGGCCGGCCTCGGCGGCACCCGCAGCGGCGACAAGAAGAAATAATGCCGCCCGGTCCGGACGGGCCGCAGACCTTGGGCCGGCTTCGTCCGCCCGGCCTTGCTTTGCTGCTCGCCGAAGCCCGTGGGTTGCTCGAACTCAACGCCAGCCTGCTGCTGTCGCCGGTCCTGATGCGGGCGCCCAAAGGCGATGGCCATCCGGTGCTAGCGCTGCCGGGCTTCCTCGCCAGCGACCTCTCGATGGCGCCGATGCGGCGCTATCTCAGCGAGCTCGGCTACGAGGCACGTGCCTGGCAGATGGGCCGTAATTTCGGCGGGTTCGGACGGATGCGGGATTCGTTGCGCGCCCGTCTCGCCGAAATCCATGCTGCGAGCGGACGCAAGGTCAGCCTGGTCGGATGGAGTCTGGGCGGCGTCCATGCGCGCGATCTCGCGCTGCAGGCGCCCGACATGGTCCGCAATGTCATCACGCTCGGCAGCCCTTTTGCCAATGACATACGAGCGACCAATGCGACGCGGCTCTACGAGATGATGTCCGGCGAGCGTGTCGAGGATTTCGCCGAGCTGCGGGAGGCGATCGCGGGCGATCTTCCGGTGCCGGCGACGTCGATCTATTCGCGCGCCGACGGCATCGTGAACTGGCGGACCTGCCTGCTGCGTCCCTCCGACCGCGCCGAGAACATCGAGGTGCATCTGGCGAGCCATATCGGGCTTGGGGTGAACCCCGCGGCGCTGTGGGCAGTGGCAGACCGCCTTGCGCAACCGGAGGGAGAGTTCTGGCCATTTGACAGGGCAGGGCCGTTTGCCGTTGCATATGCCCCGCCGGAACAGGCAGTATCGGCCTGACGAGAAGCGCCGCCTAAGGCGCCCGTCAAATACTCGGGAGGGAACCATGGCTGACGGTAAGAAACTGTCGTCGCTGGACGCGTCGTTTCTCTATCTGGAAACGCCGGAAATGCCGATGCATGTCGGGAGCATGGCGATCTTTCGCCTGCCGGACGACTACAAGGGCGACTTCTTCGAAGATTTCAAGGCGATGATCGTCTCGCGCCTGCACGTCGCGCCGATCCTCAAGGCGCGCCTGGAGAAGGCGCCGCTCGACATCGATCATCCCTCCTGGGTCGAGGACGAACAGTTCGACATCGATCGTCACATCTTTCGCGCCAGCCTGCCGCAGCCGCGCGACCGCGCCACGCTTGAGCGCATCGTGGGCTGGATGCACGCCAAGCTCTTGAACCGCGCCCGCCCGCTCTGGGAGTTCTACGTGTTCGAGGGCATGAAGGACAACGAGGTCGGACTTTATTCGAAGATGCATCATGCTGCCATCGACGGCGGCGCCGGTGCGGCGCTGACCAACATGATCTACGATATCTCGCCGATCCCGCGGAAGGTCGATCCGCCGACCGCGGGAGCGAAGCCCGGGCAAGAGCCGCGCGACATCGCGGCGAACCTGGTCGATTCCTACCAGCAGCTCTTCACCCAGCCGCTCGATGCATCTGCGGCCGCGAAGAACCTGCAACTGCCGCGCACCGGCAAGAGTGACATCGGTTCAATCCTGTTCGACAATGCGATGTACCAGATCGAGAGTGCGGTACGCTTCGCCGGCAACATCCCGACCATGGTCAAGAGCGTCTCGGACGTGCTCGGCAAGATATCCGATCCAAAATCGCGCGAGAGCCTCGCCAGCATGGTGTCGCCACCGACCATGCTCAACAAATCGATCTCGTCCGAGCGCAGCTTCGCCGGCGTCTCGATCTCGCTGTCGCGATCCAAGGCGCTGGCCAAGCAGGCCGGCGGCAAGCTCAACGATGTCGTGCTGGCCCTCGCCTCCGGCGTGGTCCGGCGCTACCTGCAGCAACACGGAACGCTGCCGGCGAAGTCCTTGACCGCTGCCGTGCCGATCTCGCTGCGCGAGGAGGGCAACACCGAGGCCAACAACCAGGTGTTCGGCATGATCTGCTCGATCGCGACCAACATCGACGATCCCAAGGCACGCCTGGAAGCTATCATCGCGCAATCGACCAAGTCCAAGGAGATGTCGCATCCGCTGCGGGCACTGATGCCACAGGTCTCCAACATCTCGATGCTGGGTGCGCCGATCATCGTTCAGATCATGGCGCTGCTCTACAGCCGCTCCGATTTGTCGAATGTGCTGCCGCCGGCTGCGAACATCACGGTGTCCAACGTGCCGGGGCCGCGGCAGACGCTCTACGCCGCGGGCGCGGAGCTGTTGCACATCTTTCCGGTGTCGATCTCGACGCACGGGCAGGCGCTCAACATCACCGTGCAGAGCTATCGCGACCAGCTCGATTTCGGCTTCATCGTCGGCGCCAACATCATTCCGCACGTGCAGGTGATGTGCGACATGCTGCCGGAGGAGTTTGCCGCGCTGGAGGCTGCCTATGCCTTGCCCGCGGCGGACATCAAGGGCGCCGCCGAGTAGGAATGTTCCGATGATTGAAATGCCACCGCTCAAGTTCGTGCAGACGAACGGAATCCGCATGGGCTATTACGAGGCGGGCCCGGTCACAGACAAGCCGCCGATCGTGCTGTGCCATGGCTGGCCCGAACTCGCATTTTCCTGGCGCCACCAGATCAAGGCGCTGAGCGAGGCCGGCATCCGCGTGATCGCGCCGGACCAGCGCGGCTACGGCGCGACCGACCGGCCAGAGCCGGTCGAGGACTACGACATCGAGCACCTGACCGGCGATCTGATCGGGTTGCTCGACCATCTTCAGATCGACAAGGCGATCTTCGTCGGCCATGACTGGGGTGGCTTCATCGTCTGGCAGATGCCGCTCCGGCACATCGACCGGGTCGCCGGCGTGGTCGGCATCAATACGCCTCATACCAACCGCGCCTGGGCTGATCCGATCGAGCTCCTGCGCGCGCGCTTCGGCGAAAGGATGTATATCGTGCAGTTCCAGGACCCGGCGCGTGAGCCTGACAGGATCTTTGGCAGCCGCGTCGAGCAGACCTTCGATGCCTTCATGCGCAAGCCCGTACCGCGCCCGGCAGATGCTCCGGCGGAGGAAGTCGTCGCGGGTGTCGGTGCTTCGCCGCAACTGAACCTGGCATTCCCGCAGATGATCGCAGGCTACGATGCGAAGCACGATCCGCGCACGCCGATCCTGTCGCCGGAAGAGAAAAAGGTGTTCGTCGACAATTTCACCAGGACAGGCTTCACCGGCGGCATCAACTGGTACCGCAATATGTCCCGCAACTGGACGCGCGCCGAAGGGCTCGATCATACGGTGCGCGTGCCGTCGCTGATGATCATGGCCGAGAACGACGCGGTGTTGCCGCCGTCTTCTGCCGATGGCATGGACAAGCTGATCCCCGATCTGGAAAAATATCTGGTGAAGGACAGCGGCCATTGGACGCAGCAGGAGAAGCCGGAGGAAGTCAGCGCCAAGCTGATCCAATGGCGTAGAAGGCGGTTCGGCTAGCTGGTCATCGCGAACTCGTCATTGCGAGAAGCGAAACGACGAAGCAATCCAGGCTGCCTCCGCGGAATATTTCTGGATTGCTTCGCTTCGCCCGCAATGACGACATTGAAGCAGGGGGACTACATTTCGATGTCATCCAAGAACCGTCTGGACCCGATCCCGCAGCCGCCGACCAAGCCGGTGGTCGGCAACATGCTGTCACTGGATTCGGCCGCGCCGGTGCAGCATCTGACCCGGCTTGCCAAGGAGCTGGGGCCGATCTTCTGGCTCGACATGATGGGCTCGCCGATCGTGGTCGTCTCCGGCCACGATCTCGTCGACGAGCTCTCGGACGAGAAGCGCTTCGACAAGACAGTGCGCGGTGCATTGCGGCGGGTGCGCGCGGTCGGCGGCGACGGCCTGTTCACCGCCGACACCAAGGAGCCGAACTGGAGCAAGGCGCACAACATCCTGCTCCAGCCCTTCGGCAACCGCGCCATGCAATCCTATCACCCGAGCATGGTCGACATCGCCGAGCAGCTCGTGGGCAAGTGGGAACGGCTCAATGCCGACGACGAGATCGACGTCGTCCATGACATGACGGCGCTGACGCTGGATACGATCGGCCTGTGCGGCTTCGACTACCGCTTCAATTCGTTCTACCGGCGCGACTACCATCCCTTCGTCGAGTCGCTGGTGCGCTCGCTCGAAACCATCATGATGACGCGCGGCCTGCCGTTCGAGCAGCTCTGGATGCAGAAGCGGCGCAAGACCATGGCCGAAGACGTCGACTTCATGAACAAGATGGTCGACGAGATCATTGCGGAGCGCCGCAAGGGAGGCGAGGCGACCGACGATAAGAAGGATATGCTTGCGGCGATGATGACCGGGGTCGATCGCTCGACCGGCGAGCAGCTCGACGACGTCAACATCCGCTATCAGATCAACACGTTCCTGATCGCGGGCCACGAGACCACCAGCGGCCTGTTGTCCTGCACGCTGTATGCGCTGCTCAAGCACCCCGACATTCTCAAGAAAGCCTATGACGAGGTCGATCGCGTCTTCGGTCCCGACGCCAACGCGAAGCCGACTTATCAGCAGGTGACGCAGCTGACCTACATCACCCAGATATTGAAGGAGGCGCTGCGGCTGTGGCCGCCGGCGCCGGCCTATGGCATCTCGCCGCTGAACGACGAGACCATCGGCGGCGGGAAGTACAAGCTCCGGAAAGGCACGTTCACCACCATCCTGGTGACCGCTCTGCATCGCGATCCCTCGGTCTGGGGTCCGAACCCCGACGCGTTCGATCCGGAGAATTTCAGCCGGGAGGCGGAAGCCAAGCGGCCGATCAATGCCTGGAAGCCGTTCGGCAATGGCCAGCGCGCCTGCATCGGCCGCGGCTTCGCCATGCACGAGGCCGCGCTCGCGCTCGGCATGATCCTCCAGCGTTTCAAGCTGATCGACCACCAGCGCTACCAGATGCATCTGAAGGAAACGCTGACGATGAAGCCGGAAGGCTTCAAGATCAAGGTCCGTCCGCGCGCCGATCGCGAGCGCGGTGCCTATGGCGGACCTGTGGCGGTGTCGTCGGCACCGAAGGCACCGCGCCAGCCCACCGCGCGGCCCGGCCACAACACGCCGATGCTGGTACTCTACGGCTCCAATCTTGGGACCGCCGAGGAGCTGGCGACGCGGATGGCCGACCTGGCCGAGATCAACGGCTTTGCCGTGCATCTGGGGCCGCTCGACGATTACGTGGGCAAGCTGCCGCGGGAAGGTGGCGTGCTGATCATCTGCGCCTCCTATAACGGCGCGCCGCCAGACAATGCGACGCAATTCGTCAAATGGCTCGGCGACGAGCTGCCGAAGGATGCGTTTGCCAATGTGCGATACGCCGTGTTCGGCTGCGGCAACAGCGACTGGGCCGCGACCTATCAGTCGGTGCCGCGCTTCATCGACGAGCAATTGTCGGCGCATGGTGCGCGCGCGGTCTATCCGCGCGGCGAGGGCGATGCGCGCAGCGATCTCGACGGCCAGTTCCAGAAATGGTTCCCGGCGGCCGCCCAGGTCGCGACCAAGGAATTCGGCATCGACTGGAATTTCACCCGGACCGCGGAGGACGATCCGCTCTACGCGATCGAGCCGGTCGCGGTGACCGCCGTCAACACCATCGTCGCCCAGGGCGGCGCGGTGGCCATGAAGGTGCTGGGCAATGACGAGCTTCAGAACAAGGCCGGTTCCAATCCGTCAGAGCGTTCGACGCGCCACATCGAGGTGCAGCTGCCATCCAACATCAACTACCGTGTCGGCGATCATCTGAGCGTGGTTCCGCGCAACGACCCGACGCTGGTGGATTCGGTTGCCCGTCGCTTCGGCTTCCTGCCGGCCGACCAGATCAGGCTTCAGGTCGCCGAAGGCCGCCGCGCGCAATTGCCGGTCGGCGATGCCGTGTCGGTCGGCCGTCTGCTCAGCGAGTTCGTCGAGCTCCAGCAAGTGGCGACGCGGAACCAGATCAAGATCATGGCCGAACACACCCGCTGCCCGGTGACCAAGCCGAAGCTGCTGGGCTTTGTCGGCGATGAGGCTGAGCCACTCGAGCACTATCGCGGCGAGATTCTGGCCAGGCGAAAATCGGTGTTCGATCTGCTGCTCGAATATCCGGCCTGCGAATTGCCGTTCCACGTCTATCTGGAAATGCTCTCACTACTGGCGCCGCGTTATTATTCGATCTCGTCCTCGCCGTCGGTCGACCCAGTTCGTTGCAGCGTCACGGTCGGCGTGGTTGAAGGACCGGCCGCCTCCGGCCGCGGCACCTACAAGGGTATCTGCTCGAACTACCTCGCCAATCGACGCGCGGGCGACGTGATCCATGCAACCGTGCGTGAGACCAAGGCCGGCTTCCGGCTCCCGGACGATCCGTCCGTGCCGATTGTCATGATCGGCCCGGGCACGGGATTGGCGCCGTTCCGCGGCTTCCTCCAGGAGCGCGCCGAGCGCAAGGCCAAGGGCGCCGCGCTCGGCCCGGCCATGCTGTTTTTCGGCTGCCGGCATCCCGACCAGGATTTTCTCTACGCGAACGAGTTGAAGGCGTTAGCAGCAAGCGGCATCACCGAGCTGTTCACCGCGTTCTCGCGTGCGGAAGGACCGAAGACCTATGTGCAGCACGTCCTCGCCGCGCAGAAAGACAAGGTCTGGCCGCTAATCGAGCAGGGCGCGATGGTCTATGTCTGTGGCGACGGCAGCAAGATGGAGCCCGACGTGAAGGCGGCGTTGGTCGCGATCCATCGCGAGAAGAGCGGCAGCGATGCCGCCACGGCCGCGCGCTGGATCGAGGAGATGGGCGCGAAGAACCGGTATGTGCTGGACGTGTGGGCGGGAGGGTAGGCCGGTTCGTAGCCCGGACGGAGCGCAGCGAAATCCGGGGCGATTTTTCCTCACGCGCGCGCTTCCCGGATTGCGCTTCGCTCCATCCGGGCTACGAAGCTACGAAGGAAATCGTGCTAAAGCTTCCGCATGATTCCCTGGGAAAAGATCGACACCGCCAAGATCCCCGGCTCCGATGAAGAGCTTCGCCTGATGCGGCGAGGCAAGGAGTTTTCCATCAAGCTCGGCACCAACGAGCTGATGAACAACCGCCTGTCAGGCTCGGAGGCCGCGCTCGCCACACTCGCGGCGAAGCAGATCGAGACGGTCGCAAAACCCGTCGTCCTCATCGGCGGCCTGGGCATGGGCTTTACGTTGCGTGCGGCCCTGACCGTGCTCGGAAGCAAGGCGAAGATTGTGGTCTCCGAGCTCGTGCCGGCGGTGGTCGCCTGGGCGCGGGGCCCGATGGCGCAGGTGTTCGGCGACAGTCTCGATGATGTCAGGGTGAGCATACGGGAAACCGACGTTGGCGAAATCATCCGGGCGCAGCGGTCGGCATTCGATGCCATCCTCCTCGACGTCGACAACGGGCCAGAAGGGCTGACCCGGAAGGGCAATGATGCGCTCTACAATGCGAGCGGATTGAAGGCAGCGAAGACGGCGCTGCGGCCGGGAGGCGTGCTCGCGGTCTGGTCCTCGGGGCCCAACCCGGCCTTCACCAAGCGGCTCGGCAGCGCCGGCTTCGAGGTCAACGAAGTCAATATCCGCGCTACCGGAAGAGGCGGTGGCGCACGTCACGTGATCTGGATGGCCAGGAAGAGCTAGGCGGCTATTTGTAACCCGGATGAGCGCAGCGAAATCCGGGACGGTCGATCCACGCAAGAACCCGGATTGCGCTGCGCTCCATCCGGGCTACGGCTCCGAGCTAGAACATCGTGTTGTTGTTCGCCGGATTTTCCGGGATCGGTTGAACGACGTCCCAGTGTTCGACGACCTTGCCGTTCTCCAGCTTGAAGATGTCGACGATCGCGTTGCCCCTGCTGCCGGGCTCGCGAACCGCGTGAACGTGCAGGATCACGTAGTCGCCATCCACGAAGCTGCGCTTGATCTCGCTGTGCGAGTTCGGGAATTTCTCCCGGAGGAAGCCGATGAATTTTCGGAAGCCGTCCGGACCATCTGCCGCGTTTGGGTTGTGCTGGACGTAGCGGTCGCCGACATGGGCGAGGGCTGCATCGGCGTCCTTTTGGTTGAGCCCCTTCTCGTAGAACGCAAGCACAGTTTTGCGATTGGCTTCTTCTTGCGCGCTACCCGCCATCGCGACGCCACCGGCGAGGGACAGCGTGAGGACTGAAGCGGCGACGATTGCGGCTGACCGGACGATGAGATGCATGTGAACTCCGAGAGGCCGCAGCCTCTTTGTTGGCGAGTGAGGTTCTCGGCGATTGAAGGACGCCTGTATAGCTTTCGTTCCGGCACGCGTTAAGAGAGTAACCGGCAGCTCACATGGTCACCGCGAGGAGACCTTCTGTGCCGATCAATCTACGCCGCCTGCGCCGCTGCGCCATGCGCGTGCTTGGCGATGGCGCCGATGATCTCCGGCCAGAACCGCATCGGCAGCGCGTGGCCCATGCCGTCGATCATCAGCAGCTTGGCGCCCGGAATTGACTCTGCCGTGTCCCTGCCGCCCTCGGGGCGGACCAGCGGATCGACGGTGCCGTGGATCACGAGCGTCGGCGTCTTGACGCCGTGCAGCCGCTCCTTGCGGCTGCCGGAGGCGAGCACGGCGCGGAGTTGCCGGCCGACGCCGGCCGGATTGAGCCCCCGCGCGAACACGCGCTCGGCACGACCGGGATCGAGCGCCTCTTCCTCCGGAAAGGACCCGGCCCGCAACACGTTCCAGGTTTGGCCGTAACGGGCGATAAACTCCTCCTTGCTGCGCGGCGGCGGCGCCATCAGCATCGCGGCGGCCTCACGTGTCGGGGGCGGCACGCGCGGATTGCCGGTCGTCGACATGATCGATGTCAGTGAGCGCACGCGCTCGGGAAACGACAACGTCACTTCTTGCGCAATCATGCCGCCCATGGACGCCCCGACCAGATGCGCCGACTTGATGCCGAGTGCGTCCATCAGCCCGACCGTGTCTTTCGCCATGTCGATCAGCTTGTAGGTGGCCGCAACGGGAATCCTGAGGAAGCGGAGCTTCAACAGCTCGAGCGGCGTCAGACGCTTGCCGCCTGCGAGATGGCTTGACTTGCCGATGTCGCGATTATCGAACCGGATGACGCGAAAGCCGCGCGCGGCGAGCTGCTCGCAGAACGCATCGTCCCAGTGGATCATCTGGGCGCCTAACCCCATGATCAGCAGCAGCGGCTCGGCACTGTCGTTGCCGAAAGTCTCGTAACAGATGTCGATGCCGTTGGCGTGGACGGTTTGCGGCGGCTGATAGGCGTTCACGGGTGCGTTCCCTCGGCTTTTGATCAGTGCTGTATCGCACGGTTTCTCCTCGCGATGAAGCCGCGTCCGCGACACCGGACCCGCTGCTTGCCGGTTGACCGGCACCGCGCAACGGTGTGGTATGGCGAAAAAGGAAGGGCATCGAAGCTCTCGATCTCAGGAGGACGCCGATGACCGATAAGAGCAATGACCCCGTTGCCATGTGGCAGAAGATGATTGGCGAGATGGAGAAGGGGTTCAACTCCTTCGCCAATCAGGCCATGTCGTCGCCCGAGTTTTCGCAAGCCGTGAACCGAGCCGGCGGCGTTGCTGCAGGTGCTCAGAAGCAGCTCGGCGATCTCATGGAGAAATATCTGGTCTCCATGAATCTGCCGAGCCGGGACCAGGTCACCGGCCTTGCGGAACGGCTGCAGTCCATCGAAGGACAGATCGGTGAGATCAAGTCGATGCTGAGCCAGATGGCGGCAAGTTCCGGCATTTCTCAGGGCTCCGACACCGCAATGCGCCCGCCGCGCACCAAGCGCCCGCCATCTGAAGGCGGAGAGCAGACATGAATGCACCCGCCGGATTAGACTTCGCAGGAATCCCGGAGCGCATCCAGTCCGAGGTGCAACGCGCCATCCAGCGCAGCATCAAGGGCGTCGAATATTTCTCGACGTCCGGTCCCACGCTCGGCTCGACTCCGAAGGACGTGCTGCATTCGCGCGGCACGATGAGCCTCTACCATTATCGGCCGATGTCCGATGAGATCTATCGAATTCCGATCTTGATCGTGATGGCGACCACCAATCGCGGTTACATTCTCGACCTCGTGCCCGGCCAGAGTTTCATCGAGTTCCTGTTGAAGCGCGGCTACGACGTCTACATGCTCGACTGGAGCGCGCCACGGCCGGAGGAGAAGAGCCTCCGCATGGAGGACTATGTCCTCGACTTCATCCCGGACTGCATCCGCCGCGTGCAGCAGGATTCCGGCGAACAGGACGTCTCCGTCATCGGTTATTGCTTCGGCGGCGTGCTGTCGCTGCTCTACGGCTCGATCCACAGGGACGGGCCGATGAAGAATTTGATCTGTTTCACCACGCCGATCGACTTTCGCGAGATGAAACTGTTCTCGAACTTCTCCGACCGTCGCTATTTCGATGTCGATCGCCTCGTCGACAGCGTCGGCAACGTGCCGCCCGAGATGATCCTGTCGTCGTTCGAGATGCTGCGCCCAGCCTCGCGTACCGTCAGCCAGATCCAGCTCTGGGAAAACATCTGGAACGACGAGTTCGTCAAATCCTACCGGATGTTCGACCGCTGGGCGACCGACACGCTGCCGCTGGCCGGCGAATATTTCCGCACCATCACCAAGGACCTGATGTGGGACAACAAGCTGTTCAACGACACCATGTCGGTCGGCGGCCGTGCGGCGAAGCTCGAGGACATCAAGGTGCCGTTCCTGCATGCGGTCGCCGAGCATGACCACATCGTGCCGTATGAGGCAGCAAAGCACCTGATCGCCAAGATCGGGTCCGAGGACAAAGAGGAGGTGATGCTGAAGGGCGGTCACGTCTCGCTCGTCGCCGGCGCCAATGCGGTGAAGCGGCTATGGCCGAAACTGGATTCCTGGCTGGGGAAGAGATCGACATGAGTGAGCAGCGTTCCTATCCGCGTCACGTCAAGACGGACGCCGGCGATATCGAGATCCGCCTGATGTCGCCCGCGGACGAAGCCGCGGTGCTCGCCTTCGGCAAGGGCCTGCCGACCCACGACCTTTTGTTCCTGCCGCGCAACATCAGTGAGCCGAAGGTGCTCTCCGCATGGGTCAAGGAGATCGAGCGCGGCGCTATCACGAGCCTGCTCGCGGTCAGGGGCGGCACGGTCGTCGGCTGCGGCACGCTGGTGCGCGATCCGCACTCCTGGTCGCCCCATGTCGGCGAGATCCGGATGGTGGTTTCGCTCGACGTGCGCGGGAAGGGGGTGGGACGGACGCTGTCTCAGGAGACGTTCGCACTCGCGCTCGGCGCCGGCCTCGAGAAGCTCTCGGTCCAAATGACGGTCGATCAGCAGGCGGCGATCACGCTGTTCGAGAGCCTCGGCTTCAAGGCCGAGGCTCTGCTGCGCGATCACGTCCGGGACGTCGATGGCAAGACCCACGATATCGTCGTGCTCGGGCACAACATCGCGCAGGTCCAGGCCCAGATGGAGGCCTATGGGCTGCCCGGTGCCGTCCAGCACTGAGAACCTCTCAGCGGGTGTCTGGGAACCTGGATGGTCAGGGAGGCGCCAGACTGCCTCTCATTAAGGCCGTCACAGTTTCGTGATATCGCGGTGCAATATGGATATTGCATCGCACAATTAACTATGCCATATAAGCCGTGCCCCGGGCCAAAACGGACGGGGTGAGCCCATAGCTCAACCAATGAGGATGGAGAGACCCCAATGACCACCGAAACCAACACCGCTTTCGAAGGCTTCAAGGACGCGTTCAAGAACATCCAGAACCTGGAAGTTCCCGAGGCCGCCCGCGAGTTCGTCAAGAAGTCCGCCAATACCGCCAAAGACCGTGCTGCCGAGGTGTTCGCGGGCTCCGAGCGCGTGACTGCCGCCGTCGAAAACGCGGTGACCGAGTCCGTCACCGAAGCCGGCAAGATCAGCCGCAACATCCAGCAGGCGATCTACGAGGACGCCGACGCGTTCTTCGCGGGCATCGACAAGCTCGCGTCCGCCAAGTCGTTCAGCGAAGCTATCGAGATCCAGTCCGGCCTGCTCCGCGCCCGCGGCGAAGCGTTCGTCTCGCGCGCCAAGGCGACCACCGACTATTTCGGCAAGCTCGCCGCCAACGGTGCGAAGTCCGCTCAGGACAATTTCGCCAAGGTCTACAACAAGACCGCCTGATCTGCCTGAGACGAAAAACTGAATTTGAGGCCCGCTTCGGCGGGCCTTGTTTTTTGCGCCGCGTCATCATCGGTCGTCATTCCGGGGCGCCCAAAGGGCGAACCCGGAATCTCGAGATTCCGGGTCCGGTCCTGCGGACCGTCCCGGAATGACGTAACCTTGGTGAATCATGACTCCACCCGCCACCTTCTCCTTCGATTCCCCCGGCGACGCAGAACGCGCGGCCGAATTGCGCCGCGTGAAAGCGCTGGCGACGCTGGTGCTGGGCTCGACGCTTGTCCTGTTCGTCATCGCGAAATGGCTGCTGCCCGTGCATCCCGTGTTCGGATTCATCGCAGCCTTCGCCGAAGCCGCCACCATCGGCGGGCTCGCCGATTGGTATGCCGTCGTCGCGCTGTTCAAGCGGCCGCTGGGCCTGCCGATCCCGCACACCGCGATCATCCAGAGCAATCAGGCCCGCATCGCCGACAAGCTCGGCGAATTCATCCAGGTGCATTTCCTCGAGGCTGCTCCCGTTGAGGCCAAGCTGAACGAGATCGATTTCGGCTCCTTCGTCGCCGACTGGCTGCGCGATCGCAAGCGTCGCGATGACCTCGCGCGCTTTGCGCTGCGCCTGCTGCCGGAGGCGGTTTCTGCGACGGAAAGCTCGGGCCTGATGACCTTCATCCTTCGCCGCATGTCATCGCAGCTCCAGGCGATCGACCTCGCGCCGCTCGCGGCCGGCACGTTGCGCGGCTTCGTTGCCGAGGGACGCCACCAAATCCTGTTCGACGATCTCCTGCGCGTGATGCACGAGACGCTGAACCAGACCGAGACGATGGCGATGATCCGCGAGAAGGTGCGCGCGGAATTGCCGACCCTGCTCAGGCTCTACCGGGCCGACAAATTTCTGGTGAACAAGATCGTGGCCTCCGCCACCGCGTTCTTCAATGAAGTGCGCAGCGATCCCAAACATCCGTTCCGCGGCGAGTTCGACCGCATGGTGCTGAGCTTCGTCGATCGGCTTGGCACCGACCAGGCCTATATCGACCGCATCGACGGTTTGAAGCGCGATCTGCTCGCGCGTCCCGAGCTCGCCGATCTCGCCCGCACCGTCTGGGCCAACACGCGGTCCTTCATCGAGCGTAGTGCAAGCGGCGAGACGCAGGTGCTGCAGCATCATCTCGCCGGCATGTGTGTCGCGGCGGGCGAAGCGCTCGCCGGCGATGCCGAGCTTCGCAAGGGTCTGGTCGCGGTGCTGCGCAGTTTCGTCGCGGACCAGAAGAGCGGCGTTTCGACCTTCATCTCCGACCAGGTGAAATCGTGGGACATGGCGCAGCTGATTTCGCTGATCGAAATCAACATTGGCCGCGACCTGCAATACATCCGCTTCAACGGCTCGCTGATCGGCGGGCTCGCGGGCCTTGGGCTTTACTCCGTAGAATTCCTGCTTCGATTGTTGTGACTTTTGCGTCACGGACGCCAGCATTAACGCGCAGGCCTATTGTGGCCCCGGGTTTCACCCGCTTGAATGTCGGGAACCCGCTGCCTAGCTGATTCATGGTGCGCTGCGGAACGTTCGAAAAGCTGGCGTGTTGGAATTCATACCCATTTGCCGGCCTCGCAGCCGGTGATCTTTTCAGCATTTCTTCCGAGGGACCATTGATGACCGCTACCGCCCAGACGCTGAGCCCGCCGTCTCGTACCCTGATGTTCCTGGAAGGGCGAGCGATCCACGAGTTCGGCGCATTCCTCGGCGCGCTGCCGCTGCTGAGCCTTGCGCCGCGCGGCGATGGCCATCCGGTGCTGGTGCTACCGGGCCTCGTGGCCTCCGACGGGTCCACGCGCGCGTTGCGCACGTTTCTGTCGGGCAAGGGCTATGCGGTGAGCGGCTGGCGCCAGGGCCGCAATTACGGCCTGCGCGAGGGCGTGCAGCACGCGATGGTGGATCTGGTTCAGGAGCTGAGCGACAGGCATGGCCGCAAGATCAGCCTGGTCGGCTGGAGCCTCGGCGGTCTCTATGCGCGCCAGCTCGCCAAGATGATGCCCGACCGCGTACGCCAGGTGATCACGCTCGGCAGCCCCTTTGCCGGCGATCCGCATTCGACCAATGCCTGGCGCGTCTATGAATGGGCGAGCGGACGGAAGTCCGACGAGGTCGATCCGCAGTTCGGCGGCGATCTCGCCGTTCCGCCGCCGGTGCCGACCACGGCGATCTTCAGCCGCACCGACGGCGTCTGCGCCTGGCAGGGCTGCATGGAGAAGACGGGCGCGCAGACCGAGAGCATCGAGATCGAGAGCAGCCATTGCGGCATGGGCCATCATCCCGCCGCTGTCTTCGCGGTGGCTGATCGCCTTGCGCAGAGGGAGGGCAGCTGGCGTCCCTTCGACCGCAGCGGCTGGCGCAGCGTGGTCTATCCCGATCCGCATCGGTAGTTCTTTGCCTCTCCCCGTAAGAACGGGGCGAGGGAGAAGGCCGTCGCACCGGTCCATTGTCGCGCCCGCACCAAACGCGCTATGCCTCGCGCATGGCGCATCCGTTGTCCCGCATCATCGAGCAGCTCAAGCGCGAGCCGTCGCGCACCGGCTCTATCGTCATCACCGTGTTCGGCGATGCCATCGTGCCGCGTGGCGGCTCGGTATGGCTCGGCACGCTGCTGGAATTCTTCGAGAGCCTGGACATCGACAGCGGCGTGGTGCGTACCGCGATGTCGCGGCTTGCCGCCGATGGCTGGCTGACGCGCGAAAAGGTCGGCCGCAATAGCTTCTACCGCTTGGCTGACAAGGGCCGCCAGATCTTCGGGGCTGCGACACGCCATATCTACGATCCGCCGCCATCCGACTGGACCGGGCGCTTCGAGCTGCTTCTGATCGGCAATGGCGAGGATCGGGATGCCTCGCGCGAGGCGCTCCGCAATGCCGGCTTCGGCAGTCCGCTGCCGGGCGTGTGGGTCGCCCCGTCAGGTGTGGCAGTGCCGGATGAGGCCGCGGGCGCCATCCGTCTGGAAGTCTCGGCCGAGGATGACAGTGGTCGCCGGCTACTCAGTGCGAGCTGGCCGCTGGATCGCACCGCGGACGCCTATCTCAAGTTCATGAAGACGTTCGAGCCGCTGCGCGCCGCGATCGCGCGCGGCACGGGCTTGTCCGAGACCGACGCCTTCACGGCGCGCATCCTCCTGATCCACCATTACCGCCGGGTCGTGCTGCGCGATCCGCTCCTGCCCGAAAGCCTGCTTCCGGCGGACTGGCCGGGCAGGGCTGCCCGCGCGCTGTGCGGCGACATCTATCGCGCGCTGCTTGCCCCATCGGAACAATGGCTTGATGGTCATGGAACCAATGAAAAGGGGCCATTGCCGCCGGCGCGAAAACTGCTGGAACGAAGATTTGAGGCTTGATCGTTATGTTACAGAAATATCTTGCATGAGATAATTCTTGTTATATATTGCCTCTCAATAAAACGGGAGGATGCGCATGTATACCCAGGCGCTGAACACGGCCGAGACCGATGATCGCGGCCTCGAGGATGCGGCCAAGGCTGCGCAGTTCCAGACGCGCATCGATGCCGAGGAGCGCATCGAGCCGAACGACTGGATGCCGGCGGCCTATCGCAAGACGCTGACGCGCCAGATCTCCCAGCACGCTCATTCCGAAATCGTCGGCATGCTGCCCGAAGGCAACTGGATCACGCGCGCGCCGTCCTTGCGTCGCAAGGCCGCGCTGCTCGCCAAGGTGCAGGACGAGTGCGGCCACGGGCTTTATCTCTATGCTGCGGCCGAGACGCTCGGCACGTCGCGCGAAGAGCTGGTAGACGCCATGCTCGCGGGCAAAGCCAAATATTCCTCGATCTTCAACTATCCGACGCTGACCTGGGCCGACATCGGCACCATCGGGTGGTTGGTCGACGGCGCCGCGATCATGAACCAGATCCCGCTGTGTCGCTGCTCTTACGGTCCCTATGCGCGCGCGATGATCCGCGTCTGCAAGGAGGAGTCGTTCCATCAGCGCCAGGGCTACGAGATCATGCTGACGCTGTGCCGCGGCTCGGACGAGCAGAAGGCGATGGCGCAGGATGCCTTGAACAGGTGGTGGTGGCCGGTGCTGATGATGTTCGGCCCGCCCGATGCCACCAGCCAGCACAGCGACACCTCGACGAAATGGAAGATCAAGCGCTTCTCCAATGACGAGCTGCGCCAGAAATTCGTCGATGCCACCGTGCCGCAGGCGCAATATCTCGGCCTCGCCATTCCCGATCCCGGCATGATTCAGGATGCCGACGGGCGCTGGCGCTACAGCGAGATCGACTGGACCGAATTCAAGCAGGTGCTCGCCGGCAACGGCCCCTGCAACCGTGACCGGATGGCTGCGCGCCGTAAGGCGCACGACGAGGGCGCCTGGGTCCGCGAGGCGGCAGCTAGCTACGCCGCAAAGCGCGCGCAGCGTCGAACTGCACAAGCGGCAGAGTAGGGAGATCACGATGGCCACGCCGAACACGCCGCTGTGGGAAGTCTTCATTCGCAGCCGCAACGGGCTCGCGCACAAGCATGTCGGATCGCTGCATGCGAGCGACGCCACCATGGCCCTGCAGGCCGCCCGCGACATCTACACCCGCCGCGGCGAGGGCCTGTCGATATGGGTCGTGCCATCCACCGAGATCACTGCGAGCGATCCCGCCGAGAAGGGCATGATGTTCGAGCCGGCGGAATCGAAGATCTACCGTCATCCGACGTTCTATGAAGTGCCTGAGGAAGTAGGACACATGTAGCTCTTTCTCCTCATGGTGAGGAGCCGCGAAGCGGCGTCTCGAACCATGAAGGCCCGTGACCCGCGGCCCATCCTTCGAGACGGCGCTTCGCGCCTCCTCAGGATGAGGTTGGAACAAGTGGATAGGACAGATGCCCGTCGCCAACATCCAGGTCTCCGAAACACCGCTGGTGCTGTACGCGCTGCGCCGCGCCGATGATGCGCTGATCCTCGGCCACCGGCTGTCGGAATGGTGCGGGCACGCGCCGATGCTGGAAGAGGACATGGCGCTCTCCAACATCGCGCTCGACCTGATCGGCCAGGCCCGCGAGCTCTACACCTACGCAGCCAAAGCCGAAGGCAAGGACAACGACGAAGACAAGTTCGCCTACCTTCGCGATGTCAGGCAGTATCGCAATCTGCTGCTCCTCGAGCAGCCGAACGGCGACTTTGCCCAGACGCTGGTGCGGCAGTTCTTCTATTCCGCCTTCGCCGATCTCTACTGGCGCGCCATGATGACCTCGCGCGATACGACACTCGCGGCCATTGCCGCCAAGTCGGAGAAGGAGAGCGCCTATCATTTGCGGCATTCCTCGGAGTGGATCATCCGGCTCGGCGACGGCACCGACGAGAGCCATGCCCGCGCGCAGGCCGCGATCGATCATCTCTGGGCGTTCACCGGCGAGATGTTTGCCGTCGACGACGGCGAGCGCGCCTTGATCCATGCCGGTATCGCCGTAGACCCAGGGACCTTGCGGGGTCGCTGGCTGACGACACTCTCGGATGTGATCGGCGAAGCAATGCTCAAGCTGCCGCAGAACGACTGGATGCAACAGGGCGGCCGCGTGGGCCGGCACAGCGAGCATCTCGGCCATCTTCTCTCCGAGCTGCAATCGATACAGCGCACTTTCCCGGGGCAGACATGGTGACGGTGCTGGAGCCCCATAACGAACTGCGCCAACGGGCCTGGGACGCCGCGGCGAGCGTGGTCGATCCCGAAATTCCGGTTTTGACCATCGCCGATCTCGGCGTGCTCCGCGATGTCGTTGTCGACGGCGATCACGTCGAGATCGCGATCACCCCGACCTATTCGGGCTGCCCGGCCATGAATATGATTGCGCTCGAAATCGAGGTCGCGCTGGAGCGCGCTGGTTTCCATCGTCCAAAGGTCCGCACCGTGCTGTCCCCGGCCTGGACCACGGACTGGATGAGTGAAGAGGGCCGCCGGAAGCTTCACGCCTACGGCATCGCGCCGCCGCAGGCCTCGAATTCACGCCGCGCGCTGTTCGGCGAGCAAGCCGTTGTGTGCCCGCAATGCAGCTCGGCGGATACCGAGCTGCTGTCCGAATTCGGCTCCACCTCCTGCAAGGCGCTCTGGCGCTGCAGAGCCTGCCGCGAACCCTTCGATTATTTCAAGTGTCATTGATCATGTCAGCAGCCGCACCACGCTTCCATCGCCTGGCCGTCAACGACCTCCGCCGCGAGGCGTCGGACGCCATATCGCTGACATTCGCCATCCCGGCGGAGCTTGCGACCGACTACGCCTTCACACCCGGCCAATACCTCACACTCCGCACCATGCTGGATGGCGAGGAAGTGCGCCGCTCCTATTCGATCTGCTCCGGGCCCGACGACGGCGAGATACGCATCGCGGTCAAGAAGGTTGATGGTGGCGCGTTTTCGAGCTGGGCAGCGGACGATTTGAAGTGCGGCGACGCGCTGGACGTGATGACGCCCACGGGACGTTTCGGCGTGATCCCGCCGACGGGCGCTAGCCGCATCCATGTCGGCTTTGCCGCAGGCTCCGGCATCACGCCGATCCTTTCGATCGTCAAGGGCACGCTTGCGCGCGAGCCGGGCAGCCAATTCTTCATGTTCTACGGCAATCGCACGACGGACAACATCATGTTCCTCGAGGCGCTCGAAGAGCTCAAGGATCGCTTCATCGACCGGCTCTCGATCTTCCACGTCATCTCCGGCGAGGAACAGGACATTCCGATCCTGCACGGCCGGCTCGACGGCGACAAGGTGAGGGTGCTGCTGCGCTCGCTGGTACCAGCGGAAAGCGTCGACCACGTCTTCATCTGCGGTCCGTCCGGCATGAGCGAGGACATCGAGGCGACCTGCCGAGGGCTCGGCATCGCGGACGAGCGCATCCACGTCGAGCGCTTCGTATCGGAGTTCGGCGGCAAGCCGCGGCCGAAGAAGATCGTTGCGCCGGACGCGCCGCCGAAAGCGATCGCGTCGCTGATCATCGACGGCAAGCGCCGCGACGTGCCGGTCGCCGAGGACGAGGCGATCCTCGATGCCGCACTGCGCGCCGGAATCGATCTGCCCTTCGCCTGCAAGGGCGGCATGTGCTCGACCTGCCGTGCCAAACTGGTGGAGGGCGAGGCGCCGATGGACATCAACTACTCGCTGGAACCCTGGGAGCTGAAGGCTGGCTTTGTCCTGACCTGTCAGGCCAAGCCATCGTCGGAGCGGGTCGTGGTCGATTACGACCACGTTTGACAGTTTTAGCCAGGCAGCAGAACATCGTGTCCAAACAATCGGACGGGAGAAGCGCGTGAACGTCAAAGCCGCCTTGTCGCCCGAGGATGTTGCCCGCGCCTGCGCCAATGCGATGTGGGCGGAGGACGATGCCTCCAAAGGACTCGGCATGGAGATCGTCGAGATCGGACCAGGTTATGCGACGCTCGCCATGACTGTACGGCCGGACATGGTCAACGGCCAGCGCATCGCCCACGGTGGCTTCATCTTCACGCTGGCCGATTCCGCCTTCGCTTTCGCGTGCAACTCGCACAACGACCGCGTCGTGGCGGCGCAGGGCCAGATCACCTTCATCAAGCCGGGCAAGCTCGGCGATCGCCTCATCGCAAAGGCCCGCGAGGTTACGCGCGGCGGCCGCTCCGGCATCTATGACGTGCGCGTCACCGCCGGCGATACAGTCATCGCCGAATTCCGCGGGCATTCGCGGGCCATTCCCGGAAATTGGCTGCCGGCGCAGGATCAATAACGAAAAGCAATGATACGGGGAAACGAGGATGGCTCTGACGAGGCTCAAGGAAGGTGGCAACACCTATAAGGCCGAGCTGGATGCGCAAGAGCGCGCATCGCGCGACGAGATCATGGCGCTGCAGACGGAGCGGCTGGCCTGGTCGCTGAAGCACGCCTACGACAACGTCGCGCATTATCGCAAGGCCTTCGACGCGGCCGGCGTGCATCCGTCGGACTTTCGAGAGCTCTCGGACCTTGCGAAATTTCCGTTCACGGTGAAGACGGATCTGCGCGACAATTATCCCTTCAACATGTTTGCCGTGCCCCGTGAGAAGCTGGTGCGCGTGCATGCGTCCTCCGGCACGACGGGCAAACCGATCGTGGTGGGTTACACGCAACGCGATATCGACACATGGTCGGACGTGATGGCGCGCTCGATCCGCGCCGCCGGTGGCCGCACCGGCATGATCATCCACAATGCCTATGGCTACGGCCTCTTCACCGGCGGGTTAGGGGTGCACTATGGCGCCGAAAAGCTCGGCTGCACCGTGGTGCCGATCTCCGGCGGGATGACAGAACGACAGGTGCAGCTCATCAACGACTTCCGGCCCGACATCATCACGGTGACGCCGAGCTACATGCTTGCGATCCTCGACGAGTTCAAGCGCCAAAAGCTCGATCCGCGCCAGTGCTCGCTCAAGGTCGGCATCTTCGGCGCGGAGCCCTGGACCAATGCCATGCGCGGCGAGATCGAAGACGCCTTCGACATGGACGCGACCGACATCTACGGTCTTTCCGAGGTGATCGGGCCCGGCGTTGCGCAGGAATGTATCGAGACCAAGGACGGACTGCATATCTGGGAGGATCATTTCTATCCCGAAGTGATCGACCCCGACACCGGTGCGGTGCTGCCCGACGGGGAGAAGGGCGAACTGGTCTTTACTTCGCTCACCAAGGAAGCTTTTCCAGTGATCCGCTATCGCACCCGCGACCTGACGCGGCTGTTGCCGGGCACGGCGCGACCGGGCATGCGGCGGATGGAGAAGGTCACGGGACGTTCCGACGACATGATCATCCTGCGCGGGGTCAATCTGTTCCCGACCCAGATCGAGGAGGTTCTCCTCGCCACCGACTGGTGCGGCGGACATTTCATTCTGGAGCTGACCCGGGAAGGCCGCATGGACGAGCTGACCATCATTGCCGAGGCGCGGCCGGAGAGTTGGGACGGCCGGGGTCTCCTCGACCATGCGAGTCGGATCTCGACGCACATCAAGAACACCATCGGCATCAGCTCCAGGGTGAGCGTGGTTGCGCCGGCCACGCTGGAGCGCTCGCTCGGCAAGGCCAAGCGCCTCTACGACAAGCGGCCGAAGGATTAGGTCTTACCCCTCATGGTGAGGAGGCGCGTAGCGCCGTCTCGAACCATGCAGGCCAGGATGCTGCAATGCGGGCCTTCATCCTTCGAGACGCCGCTGGCGCGGCTCCTCAGGATGAGGGGAGGCAGGTTGACTTGGGTCTCTTCAAGGGCGACAAGGCCCGCGAGAAATCGCGGGTCTTTCCATGTCAACAGCCGTTCCCAAAGCCGTCGACGCGCGCTGCGTGCGCCTCAATGCCAAGGCCGAAAGCGCGGCTATGATCGCGCCGGCGGTCGAGCGTGAGACGCTTGCTCGCGGTCCGAATGATCTGCTGATCGAGATCAAGGCCGCTGCCGTCAATCCCTCCGACGTCAAGGCCGCGACCGGGCTGATGCCCTATGCCGTGTTTCCGCGCACGCCCGGCCGCGATTACGCCGGGGTAGTGATGGACGGGCCGGCCGGTACGATCGGCCGCGAGGTGTTCGGCTCCTCCGGTGATCTCGGCATTCGTCGCGACGGCACTCACGCCAGCCATCTCGTCGTTGAATCCGACGCGGTGGTGGAGAAGCCGAAGACCGTGTCCTGGGAGGAGGCCGCCGGCATCGGCGTGCCCTTTGTCACCGCGATGGAGGGTTTTCGCCGCGTCGGCATTCCAAAGCCCGGCGAAACGGTGCTGGTGTTCGGCGTCAACGGCAAGGTCGGGCAAGCTGCGGTGCAGATCGCGACCTGGCAGGGCGCGCGTGTCATCGGCGTGGTGCGCAAGGCGGAACCTTATGAGGGCCACACCAACGCATCCGTCGAGGTGATCGACGCTTCCGCGACCGACGTCGCGCCACGCGTGCGCGAGTTGACCGACGGTAGAGGCGCCGACATCGTCTTCAACACGGTCGGCGATCCCTATTTCCAGGCGGCGCACAAATCGCTCGCGCTTCGCGGCCGCCAGATCCTGATCGCCGCGATCGACCGCATCGTGCAGTTCAACATCCTCGAATTCTACCGCGGGCAACACACCTATGTCGGCATCGACACGCTCGGCCTGTCGTCGATCGCGACGGGCGCTGTGCTGCGTGACCTCGGCCAGGGCTTCGCGAGCGGGCACCTGAAACCGTTCCCCATCAAGGCGAACGCCGTCTATCCGCTCGAACGCGCGAAGGAGGCCTATGTCGCCGTTGCCGGCTCGTCGCGGGATCGCGTGATCCTGAAGCCTTGATGATGGAATCGTCCACCCAGCTCGTCATCCTCGCCGGCCTCGTCATTGGCCTGGTTTACGGCGCCGTCGGCCTGCTCAGCGGCTTCTGCCTGATGAGCAGCATGCGCGGCTGGCTATCGGACGGGGATGGGCGGTTGGTACGAACCTATGCGCTGGCGATCGCGGTCGCGACCGCAGCGAGCCAATTCCTCGCCGGCAACGGCATGGTAGATCTCGGCAAATCGATCTACCTGCAACAGTCCTTTTCGGTGCCGGTGCTGTTTCTCGGCGGACTTCTGTTTGGCTACGGCATGGTGCTGTCGAACGGCTGCGGTTCGCGCGCGCTGGTGCTGCTCGGTCGCGGCAATCTCCGCTCCTTCGTCGTGGTGGTCGTGCTCGCCATGGCCGCGCAGATGACGCTCAAGGGCCTGATCGCGCCGGCGCGCATCGCGCTGGTCCAGGCCTCGCAAACCACGGTCAACGTGAATTCGCTGCCGTCACTGTTGGCCGTGTTCGGTCCGGCTGAAGCGGTTTCGCGCGCGATGGCTGCTGCTGTCGTCGTCGTTGTGCTGATCCGGTTTGCTTTCGCGCACCCAGCGTTCCGGCGTTCGCCCGGCCAGATTGCGGCCGGCGTCATCGTCGGTCTCCTCGTCGCCGGAGGCTGGTTCGTCACCGGCTATCTCGGCGCGGATGATTTCAACCCCGTGCCGGTGACATCGCTCACCTTCGTCGCGCCGATCGCGGACAGCCTGCAATATGCCATGCTCTCGACCGGCCTGACGCTGAACTTCGGCATCACGACAGTTGCCGGCGTCTTCGCCGGCAGTCTGGTCACCGCGCTTGCGACGGGCCGTTTCCATCTCGAAGGCTATTCCTCGCCACGCCACATGCTGCGATCGGCGGGTGGCGCCGCGCTGATGGGCATCGGCGGCGTGATGGCGTTCGGTTGTTCGATCGGACAAGGGCTCACCGGCGTGTCGACGCTCGCGCTGGGGTCGTTCGTCGCCGTCGCCGGCATCCTGCTCGGCACGACGGCTGGCCTGCGCGGGATGCTGCGCGTTCAGCCTCTCGCGGTGGCCTGACCGCGCAGCAGACGATCGCCGAGCGTTGCGAGACCGATGCCGGTAACGATCAGCGCGGCCGCAATCACAAGACTCATGTCGATCGGCTCACCCAGCAGGATTGCAGCGCTGGCGATGCCGACGAGTGGCGTCCCGGTGGTGCCGAGTGACGTCGTCAGCGCCGAGATGCTCTTGTTGACCATCGACATCGCCCAATAGGCCAGCGCCGTCCCGATCAAGCCGGAATACAGGAACAGCAGCACGAGCCTCCACGACCATTCCGCGTGCGGCAGGCCGTGCGTGACGGCCGCCGATCCCGTCAGCACGATCGTCGCCACGAGCACCTGCCAGATCAAAAGCTGGAGCGGGGACGCGATCCAGCGATGCGCGCGGATGTAGATGATGTTCGCGGCCCATGAAATCGCGGCCAGGATGATCATGCCGGCGCCGAGTACGACGTTGGTGTTGGTCCAGTCGATCGATGCCGGATTCAGGATCACGGCAAGGCCGATCAGCCCGAGCAAGGCGCCGGCCAGCTTTGGCGCGGTCAGCGTGTCCTTCCCGAGCAGCGGCGCGGCGATCGCGACCCAGAGCGGCGTGGTGTAGCCCAGCACGATGGCCTTGCTCGCCGGCAGGAAGCGCACACCAGTCGCAACCAGCACCGAGAACACCGTCATGTGCAGCAGTGCGACGCTGAGGATTACCGGAATGTCGCGCCGCTCCGGGATCACCAGATTGTTGCTCAATCCGAGGATCGCGAACAATCCGGCCAGCGCGATCCAGCTCCGGATTGCCGACGTCCACAGGGGCGGGAGGAACTGGACGAGCTGCTTCGTCACCGACCAGTTCACGCCCCAGGCCAGCACGACGATGAGGAACAGGCCGACGGCCGCGCGGGGGGAAAGGGAGTTCATCTCGGAGGTCCTTGAAGCAGTCCAGTCCAGCGAATAGCATCCCGCTTGGCGCCTGAAAAAGTGCCAGATCGGAAAGGATTAAGGTGCCAGTTCCGGAAAGCATGATCTCCGCTCTGATCGACCTGAACCGGTCCGACGACGAGGGGCTGGTGGCTCAACTGACGAGCCAGCTCCGAAGCTTGATCGCGACGGGCCGTCTCGGCAAAGGCCGCACGCTGCCGTCGAGCCGCCGGCTTGCGAGCGATCTCGGCGTCTCGCGCAACACCGTCAGCTATGCGTTCGAGCAGCTCGCCGCCGAGGGATATCTCGAAGCCTCGCGCGGCCGCCGTCCGATGGTCACGGTCGACGGGGGCGAGCGCGTCGCAGAGGCGGGCGCCGTCGCATCTCGCATGCGCCCTGGCAAGCCGCGGCTTTCGCCCTGGGCGTCGAGCCTCACGCAGACCGACTGGCCGATGTCTTATCAGGCGCGACTAAGACCCTTGCGTCCCGGGCACGGCGATTTCAGGGAGTTTCCAAACGAGGTCTGGGCGCGTTGCCTGCGCCGCAGCGCCGTGCGCGCGGCGAAGCGCGAGCTCGGACCGGTCAACCGGACGCGCCTGCGCGAGGCGCTGGCGCATTATCTCGCGACCAGCAGGGGCGTGCGCGCGACGGCGGATCAGATCCTGATTCTGCCGAGCGCACAGGCTGCGCTGACCTTGATTGCGGCTGCCCTCATCACGCCCGGTGACGAGGTCTGGGTCGAGGATCCCGGCTATCCCGGCGCCGCCGCCGCCTTCCGCGCGTCCGGTGCGCGCGTGACCGGGATAGGATTGGACGAGCAGGGCATGCAGCGGATTCCGGGGATGGCGACCCCGACATTGATCTTCATGACGCCGTCGCACGAGCACCCGACCGGTCGCCTGATGTCGCTATCGCGCCGCACGGAATTTCTTGGCCTGAGCAGGCCCGGCAAGACCTGGATCGTGGAGGACGATTACGACGGCGAATTCCACTACGACAGCCGGCCGGTGCCGGCCTTGCAAGGACTCGATGCCCATGGCCGCGTGTTCTATGTCGGCACGTTCTCCAAAGTCATGACCGCGGACATCCGGCTCGGCTATCTCGTCGTACCGCGGGCCCTGGTCGGTACTCTCGAGATCGTACAGCGGCACATCGGACTGATCGCCGCGAGCCACATCCAGGAGGCGCTGGCCGAGTTCATTGCCGACGGGCATTTCCTGGCGCATCTGCGCCGGATGCGCCGGCTCTATCACGCCCGCCGCGATCACCTCGTGGAGGGACTAGCCGGCCATTTGGGCGACGTGCTCTCTGCCGAAGTGCCCCCGGGCGGCATTCAGCTCGTTGCGCGCCTCAAGCGCGGTCGCGCCGATCAGATGGCGGTCAAGCGGCTGGTCGAAGCGGGCGTTGAAACGCGTGCCCTGTCCGGCTTGGCACTGGGCAGGCCGCGCGATCACGGTCTGTTGCTCGGCTTCGCGGCCTGGCGCGAAAGCGAGATCACCGCGGCATTGCGGACGATGGCGTCGTGCTTCTAGCGCAATCGCGCTAGTCCACAGCCTTGGTCACGATGCGGATTTCCGAGGTCAGCGTCCGGTGCACCGGGCACTTGTCGGCGATCTCCATCAATTTCTTGCGCTGCTCGGGATCGAGCGCGCCGTCCATCGCGATGTCGCGCTCGATCTGGTCGAGCATGCCATCGCGCGTCTCGCACTCCGCGCAGTCTTTTGCATAGATCTTGGAATGCTTCAGCGAGACGGTGACACGATCGAGCGGCAGCGACTTGCGGTCGGCATAGAGACGCATGGTCATTGAAGTACAGGCCCCGAGGCCAGCGAGCAGGAGATCGTAGGGACCAGGGCCGGCATCCTCGCCGCCGGCGGCGACCGGCTCGTCCGCGATGAGCTGATGCGGTCCGACGGTGACGACCTGGTTGAACTTGCTCTTGCGGGTCTCCTGCACCACGACCCGGCGCGGTGCCTCGGGGAGATCCATCGCCTTCGCAGGCTTCGCCGTGTCGATGTACCGGCTCGCCCAGGCCGCGATCACGTCGGCTGCGTAGAGCGCGTCGGCCGGCTTGCTCAGCAGATGATCGGCGTGGTCGAGCGAGACGAAGCTCTTGGGATGCCGAGCGGAGACGAAGAGCTTCGTCGCATTGTCGATGCCGACGGTATCGTCGAGCGGAGAATGCATGACCAACAGCGCCTTGTGCAGGCCGGTGACGTCCTTCATCAGCTCGTGCTCGGCGATATCGTCGAGGAATTCGCGCTTGATCCGGAACGGGCGTCCCGCAAGCGAGACTTCGACCTCACCTTGCATGCGAATGTCGTCGAGATGCTCTTTGAACAGGCCGGTGACGTGGGCGGGATCGGATGGTGCCGCAATGGTCACAACCGCCTTGGCTTCCGGGATTTGTCCTGCTGCCGCAAGGATCGCGGCGCCGCCGAGGCTGTGACCGATCAGGATTGACGGCGCCTTGCGGACGCTACGCAGATGATCGGCCGCGCGCACGAGATCGGCCACGTTGGAGGAAAACGTCGAATTGGCGAAATCCCCTTCACTGGAGCCGAGCCCGGTGAAGTCGAAGCGCAGCACCGCGATACCCTTGGCTGCGAGTGCGACCGAGATGCGTTTGGCGGCCAGCGTGTCCTTGCCGCAGGTGAAGCAATGCGCGAACAGCGCGAAGGCCCCGGGCTCGCCGTCCGGCAATTCGAGCGTGGCCGAAAGCTGATGGCCGCCTTCGCCCGTGAACTGAAAGCGTTCCGTCGACATGGGCTTTCCCCCGTCCTTGCTTGAACCTAATCGTCCGAATAGCGCTGCTCTGCCCAGGGATCGCCGCGATTATGATAGCCGCGGACCTCCCAGAAGCCCGGAGCGTCCTCGGTCAGGAATTCAATCGACTGAACCCATTTGGCGCTTTTCCAGAAATACAGATGCGGCACGACCAGCCGCACCGGGCCGCCATGTTCGTCCGACAATGGCTCACCGGACCAGCGATGGGCGAGCAATGCATCCTCGGCGGCAAAGTCGTCCAGCGCGAGGTTGGTGGTGTAGCCGTCGTGAGAATGCAACACGACGAAGCGCGCGTCCTCGCGCGGCCGGCAGGCCGCGAGCAGCTCGCGCGTGGCGAGCCCCTCCCACTCATTGTCGTAGCGCGACCAGGTGGTGACGCAGTGGATGTCGGAGGTGAACTGCGCCTGGTTCTGGGCGACGAACTCGGCAAAGGTCCAGAACACGGGGTTCTCGACCGCGCCAAAGACATCGAGCCGCCAGCGCTCGCGCGAAACCGGCGGCACGACGCCGAGATCGAGCACCGGCCAGTCTTTTGTCAGATGCTGGCCGGGCGGCAGGCGCTGATCTTCCGGTCGCGCGATCTTGCCGGTCAAAAAACGGCCTTCGCGCGCCCATCTCTCCTTGGTGCGCGTCAGCTTGCTGTCGGGCGGCTCGTTGTCTTCGGCCATCGGCTACTCGTGGCGATGCATCGCGGAGGCGTGCTTGGTGTCGCGCATGGTGGAATAGATGATCAGTGACAGGCAGATGACGCCGGCGAGATAGTAGTAGAACCACTCCTCATGCCCGATGCTCTTGAAATAGAGCGCGATCGCGGGCGCCGTGCCGCCGAACATCGAGACGGTGATCGCATAGGGCAGGCCGACGCCGAGGGCGCGGACATTGGTCGGGAACAGCTCGGCCTTCACTACGGCGTTGATCGAGGTGTATCCGGCGACGAACAGCCAGGCCCCGCAGATCAGGATGAACGCGATGAAGGGCGACTTGGTCTCCTTCAGCGTCATCAGCAGCGGCACGGTTGCGAGCGTGCCGGCGACGCCGAAGAAGATCAGCAGCGGTTTGCGGCCGATCTTGTCGGAGATGGCGCCATAGATCGGCTGTAGGATGGTTGCGAAGATCAGCGTGCCGAAGATCACGAAAGTGGTCTGGTCCTCGGTCAGCCCCACCGAAAGCTTGACGAAGGTCTGCATGTAAGTGGTGAAGGTGTAGAACGCGGCGGTGCCGCCGGCGGTCAGGCCGACCACGAGCAAAAGCTCGCGCGGATACTTCAGCAGGTTCGTGATCGAGCCGGTCGGCTTCACCACCTTCTTGGCCTCTTCAAACGCTTCAGTCTCGTGCAGATTGCGCCGCATCACTGCAGCAAAGATCGCGAGCGCAGCACCGATCGCGAACGGGATGCGCCAGCCCCAGGCTCTCAGTTCCTCCGGCGTGAGGAAGATTTTTTGCAGAAGCAGCAGCACGATGATCGCGGTGAGCTGGCCGCCGATCAGGGTGACGTATTGAAAGCTCGAATAGAAGCCGCGGTGCTTGGGGTCGGCGACCTCGCTGAGATAGGTGGCGCTGGCGCCGTATTCGCCGCCGAGACTCAAGCCTTCGATGACGCGGGCGAGCGCCAGGATCACCGGCGCGGCGAAGCCGATCGTGGCGTAGGTCGGCGTCAACGCGATGATCAGGGAGCCGAAGCACATGAAGACGACCGACAGCGTCAGCGAGATGCGCCGCCCGTAATGATCGGCGATATAGCCGAACAGCCAGCCGCCCAACGGCCGCATCAGGAATGTCGCCGCGAATACGACGGCGACATTCAATTGTTGGACGACAGGATCGTTGCCGGGAAAGAAGGCGGGAGCGAAATAGAGCGCGAACGCGGTATAGGCGTAGAAGTCGTACCACTCGACGAGATTGCCGATCGAGCCGATGAAGATCGCCTTGATCCGGCGCTTGGCGTCGGCGACGTCAATATGGTCGGAAGCCGGTCGGGTTATTTGCTCAGTCACGTCCGGCCTCTCGGTATTGCTCTTTGGAGAGGTCTACATCGCCTTTCCAAGCAAAAATGGCAACTGGCGGGGGCCTCTGACGGTTCCCTGTGACCAGGTCACCGTGCCTGCCGGATCGAGGGCGAAGTCCGGAATTCGCTTCAGCCATTCCTCCAGCGCAACCTGCATCTCCATGCGCGCAAGGTTCGAGCCGACGCAGCGGTGGATGCCGAGGCCGAACGCGGCGTGGCGGTTCTCGCGGCGATCAATCACGACCTTGTCAGCATCCGGAAACATTTTCGGGTCACGGTTGGCGGCCGGGAAGGACAGCAGCACCATGTTGCCCGGCTTGACCGGGCAGCCTGAGACCGTTGTCTCCTTGACCACTTCGCGCGCCATCGTCACCGGCGAATAGGCCCGCAGCAGCTCTTCCACCGCGGTCGGGACCAGCCCGGGCTCGGCGACCAGGCGCTCGCGGTCGGCGGGCGTCCGGGCGAGGTGCCAGAGCGAGGAGCCGATCGCGCTCCAGGTGGTGTCGATGCCGGCAATCAGGAGCAGGCGCAACGAGCCCAGCACATGCGAATCCTCGAGCGGATTGCCGTCCTTGTCCCTGGCATTCATCAGGTAGGAAATAAGATCGTCGGTCGGCTTGGTCTTGCGCGCCTCGATGTGGGCGCTGAAATAGACGGTCATCTCCTGCACGGCCTGGAGCAGCGTGTTTTCATCCTTGATGCCAAGTTCCAGGATCATGTGGATCCAGCGGATGAAGAGATCGCTGTCTGTCTCGGGGATGCCGAGCATGTGTGCGATCGCGCGAACCGGAATGTGCTTGGTGTAGCGCTCTGCCGCGTCCAGTCGGTCTTCCGTGATGAAACCGTCGATCAACTCGTTGCAGATCGCGCGCACCCGCGGCTCCAGCTTCTTCATCGCGTCCGGCGTGAACGGCGGCAGCAGCAATTGCTTGGCTGGCTTGTGCACCGGCGGATCGGACGTGATCGGCGGGGCGGAGTTTCTGCTGGTGATCTCCGGTCGAACGTCACGGACGATGATGCGGCGTGAGGAGAAATGCTCACTGTCATTGGCGATCTCGCGCACCGCTTCATAGGTCGTCGGCAGGTAGCAGCCGAGGAAGCGCTCGGTATGCACGACCGGGCTTGCGGCGCGCAGCTCGTCCCAGATCGGGAAGGGATCTTCCGTCCATTGCGGATCGGTGTGGTCGAAATCATGGACCCAGTCGGTCACGGGCGGATGGGCGGCGGGCTGGCTGATGTCGGACATCTCGAAATCCCTTGGGGCTCGTGGTCGCGGAAGGCACGCGGGCAGAGGCGGGACGCGCTACTCCTCGATCACGTCGATCGCGATTTCCGGACAATTGGATTTGGCAAGCCAGGCCTTGTCTTCGAGGCCGGGTGGGACCGTGCCGTCGCCGGCCTCGTGGGCGTTGCCGTATTCGTCGAGCTCGAACAGCTCCGGCGCCAGCGCGTTGCAGCGCGCGTGCCCCTGGCATCTGTCGGGATCGACGTGAACCCTCAGTCGCTCTGTCATGGCGGCTTCCTCGGTCGTGTGCGCTCCAGCCCGAAGGCGGCGCGCGCTCCCATTTGCGTTTTTGTTCAAGTTATAGGCTATTACATTCGCGGCAGGCTTCCCCTGTCAAGCGCAAACTTATAGGCTCTGCGCAACATGCGTTCACAACTTGCCCGCAAGCCCGAGAATACCTACCACCACGGCGATCTCCGCGACGCCTTGATCAAGGCCGCGCTGCGCGAAGCCGAGCAGGGCGGGACGGAGGCGATCAGCATCAAGGCGCTGGCAAAGCAGCTGGGTGTCTCGCAGCCGGCGCCCTACCGGCATTTCGCCGATCGCGAGGCGCTGCTTGCGGCGGTGACGGCGGAGGCGTTCCGGCAGCTCAGCGCGCTTCTGCGTGCGGCGATGGCAAAGCCGTCGAAGCGATCGAAGCTGTCGCTGCTGGCGCAGGCGACGCTGGATTTCGGCTTACGCCGCAATGGCATCTACCGCTTGATGTTCGCTTCGCGCACGGTGTCGTGTGCGGCGAAAGGCAGCGAGCTGCACGAAGCGACACGCGAAACGTTTGCGCTCGTGATCGAGGCACTGGAAGCTCCGGCAGTCGATTACCTGCGCGAGCGGCAGGCGCTCAAGATCTGGGCGGCGCTGCATGGCGTGGTGATGCTGGCCGAGCAGGGGCTGTTCACCGGCGAGGCGGCCCATGCCACGCGCGAGGACCTTGTCGAGGATTTTGTCAGCGAAACGAAGGCCGCGCTTGCGGCGGCGATCAAGGGCGCGCGACGCCGGAAAAAGGCCGGCGCTTAAGCCTTCGCCGCCAACAGCTTCATCAGCTTCTCGACGGCGCTGTCAGGCGTGGTCACGACAGGGCGACCGGTAGCTTCTGCAACGAGGGGCGCAGTTGCCGCGATGCTGAACTGCGCGAGCGCGACGACGTCGCAATCGCGCAAATCATGTGAGGATTCCACGATCAGCCGGTCATGCGTAGCGCGGTCGCCACGGTCGAGTGCGGCCAGCGCGCCTTCGGCAAGTTTGGGCACGACCTGGACAGAGGCAGGAAACTCCGGCGGCATCGAGGCCAGCGTCGGCGCGAAGGTCGAGAGCAGGCCGATACGCCGGCCCATCGTCACTGCCCGCTCGATCATGGCTTCGTTCGGCTTGAGCACCGGCATCGGCGCATGCGCGCGCGCAACCGCCTCGATGCAGGGACCGAAGGCCGAGCAGGTGAACAGGATCGCATCCGCGCCTGTCGCCGCGGCGTAGCGACCGAGCACAAGAAAGCGTTCGGTCATGGCATCATTGAGCTTGCCCTCACGCGCCAGATCCGCCGACAGGCTGTCGTCGAGCAGGTTCATCAGCCGCGCTTCCGGCCACGCCTTCGCGAACGCAGCTTCGATCGGGGCGATGGAATGCTTGAGGGCGTGGATCAGGGCGATGCGAAGGGACGTCGGCATTGAACGTTACTACCTGGTAGATCTCGTGCCCCGGACGCGGCGCAATGCGGAGTATTGCGCCGCAGAGCCGGGGCCCATTGTGGCCGCTGGGTCCCGGCTCTGCGCAGCAGCGTTGCACGCTGCAGCGCGTCCGGGACACGAGAGGCGTTTACTTGAACGGCACCGCGTACATCAAGCCGCCCTTGCTCCAGAGGCCGTTGAGGCCGCGCTCGAGCTTGAGCGGGCTCGCCTTGCCGACATTGCGCTCGTAGATCTCGCCGTAATTGCCGGTGGCCTTGATGGCCGTGACCAGCCATTTGTTGTCGAGCCCGAGCCGGGAGCCGAGATCGCCGGAGGCACCGAGCAGGCGTTGGATCGCGGGCGTCTGCGACTTCGCCATCTCGTCGACATTGCCTTGTGTGACGCCAAGCTCTTCGGCCTCGATCAAGCCGTAATGCAGCCAGGTGATGATGTCGCTCCAGACTTCATCGCCATTGCGGGTGAAGGGGCCGAGCGGCTCCTTGCTGATGGTCTGCGGCAGCACGACGTAGTCGGCCGGGTTCGGCGCCGCGGTCGTCACGGCGCCTGCGAGCGCGGAAGCGTCTTGGGTCATGGCATCGCAACGGCCGCCGAAGAAGGTCTGGTACATGGTGTCGACGCGGTCGAACACCAGCGGCTTCCAGTCGATGCCGTTGGCGCGGCCGTAATCGCCGAGCGTGACCTCATGCGTGGTGCCCTGCGCGACGCAGACGGTGGCGCCCTTGAGGTCCTTGATCTCCTTCACGCCGAGGTCTTTCTTCACCACAAAGCCCTGACCGTCGTAGAAGTTGATTGGGCCTTGCCGCAGGCCCAGCGTGACGCCGCGCAGATAGGTCTGCGTCGAGTTGCGGTAGAGCACGTCGATCTCGCCGGACTGGAGCGCGGTGAAGCGGTTCTGCGCGGTCAGCGAGACGTAACGCACCTTGCTGGCATCGCCGAGCACGCCGGCGGCGAGCGCGCGGCAATAATCGACATCGAGACCCTTGTAATTGCCTTGCGAGTCCGGCGCGGAGAAGCCGGCAAAACCGGCGCTGACGCCGCATATCAGCGTGCCGCGGCCCTTCACAGTGTCGAGCGTCGCCGCCGATGCGACCACGGTCGATGCCGCGAGCACGCCGGCTATGATAACCACTTTCCTCATCATGTTATTCTCCCCTCAGTGATTGACACGACGCAATACGTTGTCGACAGCCGTGCCGAGCTTGTCGACGATCAGATCGATCTCGTCAGCCGAAACGATATAGGGTGGCGCCAACAGCACGTGGTCGCCACGGACGCCGTCCACGGTGCCGCCGCCGGGATAGCAGCCGAGGCCGTCGGCGAGGGCCTCCGCCTTGATCTTCTGGTTCAGCTTCAGCGCGGGATCGAACGAGGTCCGGCTGCCGCGATCGGCGACAAGCTCGATCGCCCAGAACAGGCCGCGGCCCCTGATGTCGCCGATATGGCGGTGGTTACCGAAACGCTCGGTGAGCCGCTGCTCGAGCTGCTTGCCGCGCTCCTTGACCCGGTCGAGCAAGCCGTCCTCGCGGATCACGTCCTGCACCGCGAGCGCGGCAGCGCAGGCGAGGGGATGCGCCAGATAGGTGTGGCCGTGCAGGAAGGCGCCCGAGCCGGCGCGAATGGCGTCGATGATCTTGCCACTGGTGAGCATTGCACCGATCGGCTGGTAGCCGCCGCCGAGGCCCTTGGCGATCGCCTGGATGTCGGGTGCCACGCCTTCCTGCTCCCATGCATGCGTGGTGCCGGTGCGGCCCATGCCGCACATGACCTCGTCGAGGATGAGCAGGGCACCGTGTCGGTCGCAGATCTCGCGGACCGCCCTGTAATAACCGTCCGGCGCGGTCACGGCACCTGCGGTGGCGCCGACGACGGGCTCTGCGAGGAACGCGGCGACCGTATTGGGACCGAGGCGCTGAAACTCGGCTTCGAGTTCGGCCGCAAGCCGGGCGACGAATTGCGCATCGGATTCGCCATCGTGCTTCTCGTGATAGGCGAAGGCCGGGGTCACGTGGCTGAAGGCGTCGGAGAGCAGCGGCGCATAAGGCGCACGCCGCCAGGCATTGCCGCCGGCAGCCAGCGCGCCGAGCGTATTGCCGTGATAGCTCTGGCGCCGGGCGATGAAATGCTGCCGCTGCGGCTCGCCGCGCTCGATGAAATATTGCCGGGCGATCTTGATGCTGGCTTCGACCGCTTCCGACCCGCCGCTGACGAAATAGGCGTAGGCGAGGCCGCCGGGCTCATGGCCGACCAGCCTCTCGGCCAGCGCCTCGGCCGGCTCGGACGAGAAGAACGCCGTGTGGGCGTACGCCAGTGTCGAGGCCTGCTTCGTCAGCGCCGCGATGACGCGTGGATGCTGGTGGCCAAGGCAAGAGACCGCCGCGCCGCCGGAGGCATCGATCACGCGGCGTCCGTCCTCGGCAAAGAGATAGACGCCTTCGCCGCCGATTGCCTTGGGCGGCGTTTCGCGCAGCGAGCGATGCAGCACGCGGCTGGTGCGAGCGG
Source organism: Bradyrhizobium sp. WSM1253 (assembly GCF_000244935.1). NCBI lineage: Bacteria > Pseudomonadati > Pseudomonadota > Alphaproteobacteria > Hyphomicrobiales > Nitrobacteraceae > Bradyrhizobium > Bradyrhizobium sp. WSM1253. The sequence goes on along the minus strand of NZ_JH600073.1, from coordinate 1,842,974 downwards.
CCATGGGTCAACCTTTCTCTGATACGTAAGTTGAAGCCGCGGCCAGCCGCGCCTCGGTATTCTCCAGGCGCTTCTTCGCGGCCGTGCCGCCGAGCGAGAACGTCACGGCCGCGAGCGATTGGGCGATCGCAATGGCGCCGGTCAGGCTCGGGAAAAAGCCGGGAGAGGAAGCCGCTTCGAACAGCAGCACGTGGTCGGCGCCTTCAGCCATCGGCGCCGAAGAGCTATCGGCGATCGCGATCAGGGCCGCGCCGGCACGATAGGCGGCCTGCGCGACCCGGACACTGGCATGTGTGTAGGGCATGAAGCCGATGACGATGACAGCTTCGCCGGGCCGGAATGCGCCGAGGTCGAGATCGTCGGGGCCGGACGCGCCGACGAGTTGCACCTGTTCGGGACGAAACAGCCGGAGCTCGTAATTCAGCAGTTCCGCGACGCTGCGGCAGCTTCGGTAGCCGGTGATCCAGATCCGCTTGGCGTCGTGGAGCGCGCGCGCCGCCTCGGCAATCGGCTGGGCCGGGATGCGCGGAAGGCCGGCGGCCTCGGCCTCGAGCTTGTCGGTGACGAGCGCGACATCGGCGTTCGGGCCGTGGCGGCGGCTCCTGGCGCGGCCGGAGAAGGGCGCGATCTGCGAGGGGCGCCGCGCCTCCGTCAACGCCGCGCGCAATTCATCCCAGCCAGAATAACCGATCGCTTTGGCAAGCCGCGTGAACGCGGCGGGATCGGCGCCGGCAACCGCCGCGAGATCGCGCATCGAACGCGTGGTGGCGTCGTAATCGTTGGCCGCGACGAAACGCCCGACCTCCTGCAACCGCATCGGAAGCGATGGCAATGCAATGCGCAGTTCGCTCAGCGGCGAGGATTTCGCGGGCTCGGCCATGAAACATTTGTTGCACAAAGTGGAGTTTGGTGCAACACTTGACGTACGCCGCCGGAAATCGTCGTCTTGAGAAGGATTTTTGTGCTGTGACGTCAGACGCTCCGAGACCGCCGCCGCGCCGCCGCTTCTTTGGCGCTTTCGGACAACGCGAGCTGAAAGGCCTGTTCTGGCAGGCCCTGGTGGTCGGGATCGCAGTCGCGGTCATCGCCTTTCTCTGGTCCAACACGGTCACCAATCTCTCCGCGCGCCGCATTACGACCGGTTTTGCCTTCCTCGGCCGTGAGGCCGGCATGCCCATCTCCGACAGCCTGCTCGCCTACAATCCGAGAGACTCATATCTCTGGGCCTTCGTCGTCGGCATCGCCAACACCCTGCGCGTTGCCGTGATCGGAATCGTGCTTGCAACCATCCTGGGCACGGTGATCGGCATCTCGCGGCTGTCGGCCAATTGGCTGCTGTCGCGGCTCGCCGCAGTGTATGTCGAAACGCTCCGCGACATCCCGCTGCTGCTCCAGCTCCTGTTCTGGTACGTGCTGATGCAGGCGCTGCCGGCAGCGCGCGCGGCATGGCGGCCGATCGAGGGCGTGTTCCTGTCCAATCGCGGGTTGATCCTGCCGGCGATTCCGATCGGGACGCCGCAGCTTTGCGTGCTCGGCGCGGCAGTGTTCGGGCTTGTCGTGTTCTACGTCATCCGGCGGCGGCTCATCGCGCAGCAAATGCGCGACGGCAAGCCGCGGCCGTCCTGGCCTTTTGGACTCGGCTTGCTTGTTGTGCTGCCTGCGGCGGTGTCCGTGCTTCTCGGCGTGTCCTGGACGATCGAATGGCCGGAGCTGCGCGGCTTCAACTTCGTCGGCGGGCTGACGCTCGCGCCGGAATATTTCGCGTTGCTGATCGCGCTCGTCACCTACACCTCGGCCTTCATCGCCGAGATCGTGCGCAGCGGCATCCAGTCGGTGCCGCGCGGCCAGTGGGATGCCGCCAATGCGCTGGGACTGCGCCGGAGCTTCATGCTGCGGCAGATCATCCTGCCACAGGCGCTACGCGTCATCGTGCCCCCAATGACGAGCCAGTACCTCAACCTGACCAAGAACTCCTCGCTCGCGGTGGCGATCGGCTATCAGGACGTGGTCTCGATCGCCAACACGACGTTGAACCAGACCGGGCAGGCGATCGAGGCCATTGCGTTGATCATGGCGGTGTTTCTCACCATCAGCCTCGGCATCAGCTTCTTCATGAACTGGTACAATTCGCGCATCGCGCTGGTGGAGCGCTGACCATGACGGCGATCGCCGACATTCCGGAAGTACCGCGCGCCGCCCGCCGCCCGCAGATCGGCAATCCGGTGCTGCGCTGGCTGCGCACCAATTTGTTCTCGTCTATCCCGAACGGCATTCTCTCGGTCGTGTTGCTGGCAGTGCTCGCAAAGGGCCTCTTTAGCTTCGCGCAGTGGGGCATCGCCAATGCGGTCTGGCTCACCCCGGCGAACGATTCCAGCGCCTGCCGCGCGGTACGCGGCGTCGGTGCATGCTGGGCGATCATCCCCGAGAAATACCGCTTCATCCTGTTTGGCACCTATCCGTTCGACGAGCAGTGGCGGCCGGCGCTGGCGGTGCTGCTGTTCATCGCCCTGTTCTATCTCTCCACCCGCCGCGCCTTATGGCGGCGCGAGCTGGCCTATCTCTGGATCGCCGCTCTCGCGCTGATCAGCATGCTGATGTGGGGCGGCATACTCGGCCTGTCGTTCGTCTCGCAGGACCGTTGGGGCGGCCTCCCGGTGACGCTGATCCTGGCGACCTTTGGTCTGGCTTTCGGCTTCCCGCTCGGCATCCTGGTCGCACTCGGCCGGCGCTCAAAACTGCCGGCGATCCGCTCGCTCAGCGTGCTCTATGTCGAGCTGATCCGCGGCGTGCCGCTGGTCAGTCTGCTGTTCATGGCGAGCGTGATGTTTCCGCTGTTCATGCCGAACGGATTCAACATCGACAAGCTCCTGCGCGCGCAGGTCGCGATCATCCTGTTCGCGGGCGCTTACCTGGCCGAAGTCATTCGCGGCGGCCTCCAGGCCGTGCCCCGCGGGCAATACGAGGCCGCCGATGCGCTCGGGTTGTCATACTGGCGCAAGAACCGGCTGATCGTCCTGCCGCAGGCGATCCGTCACGTCATCCCGCCGCTGGTCAACACCTTCATCGCGTTCTTCAAGGACACCAGCCTGGTCCTGATCATCGGTATCTTCGACCTGCTGACGACGTCCAAGACCGCGATCATCGATCCGGCGTGGCAGCAATTCTCCGTCGAAGTCTACATCTTCGTCGCCGGGATCTATTTTGTCTTCTGCTTCGCGATGTCGCGGTATAGCCGGAGCCTGGAGGCGGCAAGCGAAAGGTGAGTATCTCTCTTGTCCCGGACAAGGTGCTACGCGAAACGCTGCGCCGCATCCGGGGCACGAGAGCGGAGACCTAGTTCTTCACCCGCGGATCAATTGGCGTCGTGCCACGCACGCCCAAGATATCCTCCAGCGTCTTCGCGCCGGCGATCACCTGCGCATCAGCGCGCGGAGCCCCGACGACCTGCAGTCCGACCGGCAGGCCCGACGCCGTGAAGCCGCAGGGCAGCGAAAGCGCGGGACAGCAGGCGAGCGTGATCGCATAGACGATGCCGAGCCACTCGACGTAATTGTCGAACTTCTTGCCGGCGCATTCGGCGACATAGCGGTGCTCGATCGGGAAGGGCGGCACGATGGTGGTCGGTACCAGCAGCAGATCGTAGCTCTTGAAGAACTCGACCGCACGCGCGGTCATGCCGACGCGCTGCGCCTCGGCGCGTTCGAGTTGCTCGATCGTAAGCTTGAGGCCTTCCTCGATGTTCCAGATCACTTCGGGCTTGAGCAGGTCGCGCTTGGTGCGCAGCAGCTGTGCCTTGCTGATCGCGAAGTCGAACGCGCGCAGCACGTGGAAGCACTCATGCGCCTCGCGCCAGTCCGGATGTGCCTCCTCGACGATGACGCCGGCTTCGGCAAAGCGTTCCGCCGCCTTTCGCGTGATTGCTTTGACTTCGGGATCGACCGGCGTGATACCGAGGTCTGGCGAGTAGGCGATGCGCTTCGGTTTGCTGCCTGACTGCGCCGCCGAGAGAAACGAGGTCAACGGCGCCGGCAGCGACAGCGGATCGGCGGCATAGTCGCCGCTCATGGCGTCGAGCAGCAGCGCGAGATCCTCGACGTTGCGTGCCATCGGACCGACGACGCCGAGATTACGATCGATGGCTGATTTTGGAGTATGCGCGACCCGGCCGATGCTCGGCCGCATCCCCACGACGCCGCAGAAAGCTGCCGGACTGCGCAGACTGCCGCCCATGTCCGAGCCCTGCGCGAGCCAGGCCATGCCGGTCGCGAGCGCAGCGGCCGCGCCGCCTGACGAGCCGGCTGCCGACTTGGACGTATCCCAGGGATTGAGCGTTGCGCCGAACACCTCGTTGAAGGTGTTGGCGCCCGCACCGAATTCCGGCGTGTTGGATTTGGCGTAGACGACCGCGCCGTTACCTTCGAGGTTCTCCACCATGAGGTCGGACTGTTTGGGCACATTGTCCTTGAAGATCGGCGAGCCCTGGGTGTTCAGCACGCCAGCAACGTCGGTCAGATCCTTGATCGGCACCGGCAGGCCTGCGAGTAATCCGCGCGCACCGGCCGGCTTCCGCATCAGCGCCTTTGCGCTATCCCGCGCGCGATCGAAGCACAGCGTCGGCAGCGCGTTGACCTTGCCGTCGACTTCGCCGATACGCTTCTCCAGCACATCCAACAGTTCCAGCGGCGAGACGTCGCCGGACCGCAGCTTGTCGACGACGGTGCAGGCGGTTTCGCGGATCAACTCTTGAGACAACTATTTTACTCCTGTACTTGTTCAAGCGTCATTGCGAGCGCAGCGAAGCAATCCAGTCTGTCAAGGCGGAAAGATTCTGGATTGCTTCGCTGCGCTCGCAATGACGAGATTAATCAACCCCAGCCCGCGCTGATGCCGCCGTCCACCGTGTAGATCACGCCGGACGTGTAGCCCGCGCGATCCGACGCCAGGAACGCCATCAGGTCGCCGATCTCGCGCGCATGCGCAGGCCTGCCGAGCGGCAGGCTCTTCTGGAATTCCTTGTAGCGGCTCTCGTCGCCGAACTGGTGCTTTGCCCGGGTCTTCAGCAGGGTGACGTGACGATCGGTGCCGACAGGGCCGGGATTGATGCCGACCACGCGGATGTTGTCGGCGAGGCTCTTGCCCCCGAGCGCGCGGGTGAAGGCCATCAGGGCGGCATTGCCGGCGCTGCCGCAAATGTAGTTGGCGTCGAATTTCTCGCCGGCGGCGCCGATGTCGTTGACGATCACGCCGCCGCCCTTCGCCTTCATCTGCGGATAGATCATGCGCGTGAGGTTGATGTAGCCGAACACTTTCAATTCCCAGGCGTGCCGCCAGGTCGCCTCGTCGATCTTGTCGATGGAGCCGCCGGGAATGTCGCCGGCATTGTTGACGAGCACGTCGATGTCGGCGGCTTCCTTGGCGAGCCGCGTCAAATCCTCGCTCTTGCGCAAATCGACGATGCTCGTGGCGGCATCGATCTGGTGCGCCGAGCGCAAGCGCTCGGCCAGAGCCTTGAGCTGATCGCCGTTGCGGGCGGCGAGGAGGAGATGGCAGCCTTCCTCGGCAAAGGCCTCGGCGGCAGCTGCGCCGATGCCCTTGGACGCGCCCGTGATCAGGACGCGCTTGCCACGCAGATGCAGATCCATGGGAGTCACTCGCAGGAGAGGAACGGGAATAAAATCAGTAGGCGGTCGGCCGCGCCATGGTCAACATTGCAGTGCAGCGTTGCACTGCCGCCGCGTTTGGTCCATTGCAGTGCGGTCAAAAAGGCGGCGGCTGCCGGAGCAATCAAGGACGTTCTCGATGAGCAAGAAACAATACCGGATCGCGGTCATTCCTGGCGACGGCATCGGCAAGGAAGTGATGCCGGAGGGTCTGCGCGTTCTGGAGACCGCGGCGAAGAGGCACGGGGTGTCCCTTCATTTCGATCATTTCGACTTCTCGTCCTGGGACTATTACGAGAAGCACGGCCAGATGATGCCGGACGACTGGAAGGACAAGATCGGCAAGCATGACGCGATCTATTTCGGCGCGGTCGGCTGGCCGGCCAAGATTCCGGATCACGTCTCGCTGTGGGGCTCGCTGATCAAGTTTCGCCGCGAGTTCGATCAGTATGTGAATCTGCGCCCGGTACGGCTGATGCCGGGCGTGCCGTCGCCGCTGGCCAACCGCAAGCCCGGCGACATTGATTTCTGGGTGGTGCGCGAGAACACCGAAGGCGAATATTCCTCCGTCGGCGGCCGCATGTTCCCGGACACCGACCGTGAGTTCGTGACGCAGCAGACGGTGATGACCCGCATCGGCGTCGATCGCATCCTGAAGTTCGCGTTTGAACTCGCGCAGTCGCGGCCGAAGAAGCACCTGACGTCGGCGACCAAGTCGAACGGCATCTCCATCACCATGCCCTATTGGGACGAGCGCGTGGAGGCGATGGCGAAGAAGTTTCCGGGCGTGAAGTGGGACAAGTACCACATCGATATTTTGACGGCGAATTTCGTGCTGCACCCGGATTGGTTCGACGTCGTGGTCGGCTCCAATTTGTTCGGCGACATCCTGTCCGATCTCGGCCCGGCCTGCACCGGCACCATCGGCATCGCGCCATCAGGCAACATCAACCCCGAGGGCAATTTCCCGTCGGTGTTCGAGCCGGTGCACGGCTCGGCGCCCGACATCGCGGGGCAGGGCATCGCCAATCCGATCGGCGCAATCTGGTCCGGCGCGATGATGCTCGAACATCTCGGCGAGAAGGAAGCCGGCAAGTCGATCGTCGATGCGATCGAGCGCACGCTGGCCGAGCGCACGCTCCGCACCAAGGACCTCGGCGGCAACGCCGACACCACGGCTTGCGGCAAGGCGGTCGCGGACATGGTGGATTAGAGCGCTCCTGTCCCTCCCCCCTTGTGGGGGAGGGTGGCTTCGATGCGAAGCATCGAAGACGGGTGAGGGGTTGTCTCCGCGGAGACAGACCTCTCAATTGTGCATTTCTCTTCGTGGAGAGAGACCCCTCATCCGGCGCTTCGCGCCACCTTCTCCCACAAGGGGAGAAGGGAAGAGCCGCGTGCTCTGTCTCACTACCCCGCGATCTTCTCGATCGCCGCCTGATCCAGCCCAAACGTTTTCCCAGCCAGCAAAATATCCCGCCAGGTGGTCGGATCGACCGGGATGCCTTCCGCGAGCCGCTTCTTCTTCGTCTCGCGCTCGGGCTCGCCGGCGATCTTCACCTTGTCGACGCCGGGGGCCGGCGGTGAGCCCGTGTGCCACGCGACGAAGCTCTCGACTTCGCGCGCGAGATTCTCCGCGGTGCCGAGCTTGGCCGGATCGATGATGATCGAGAGCATGCCATTGAGGACGTTGTACTTGCCATCGGACGGGCCCTTGACCACCTGACCGCCGGAGAGCGCGCCGCCGAGGATTTCGCACACCAGCGCGAGTCCCGAACCCTTGTGCTCGCCGAACGGCAGGATGGCGCCGTACGGCGGGATCACGGTGTAGCGCGGGTTGGTGGTCGGCTTGCCCTCGTTATCGATGATGGTGCCGGGCTCGAGCTCGACGCCCTTGTTGTGGGCGACGCGGGTCTTGCCCTGCGCGATCCTGCTGGTGGCGAAGTCGAGCACGATGGGGTCCTTGCCCGCGCGCGGGATGCCGACGCAGAACGGGTTGGTGCCGTGGCGCCCATCGCTGCCGCCCCAGGGCGCCACGATCGGGCGCGAGATCACGTTGACGAAGTGAATCGAGACCAGTCCGTGGTCGATGCACTGCTCGGCCCAGTGGCCGATGCGGCCGATGTGATGTGAATTCGAGAGGCCGACGAGACACACGCCGTTGCGCTTGGCGCGCTCGGCTGCGAGCTCCATCGCTTCATGGCCGATGACCTGCCCGTAGCCGGTGAGGCCGTCGAGCGTGAGCAGCGGACCGGTGTCGAGCACGACCTTGACGTGCCGGTTCACGGCGAGGCCGCCCGTGGTGACGCTCTGGACATAGCGCGGGATCATGCCGACGCCGTGCGAGTCGTGTCCCTTGAGGTTGGCCTCGACCAGATTGGTGGACACGAGCTCGGCCTCGCGGTCCGTGGAGCCGCCGGCCTTGACGATGGCACTGATGGCTTCGATGAGCGGCTGTGCCTTGATGGTGCGATAGTCGGCCATTGTTGGCGCTCTTATCCCTTTCCAAGATTGCGGTGCGTAGGGTGGGTTAGGCGAAGCCGTAACCCACCTCTTCTGTCTTCGCGAACGTCGAGGGTGGTGGGTTACGCTTCGCTAACCCACCCTACGTTTTCACGATCCGGCGGCAGTGCTCCCACGCCGCATAAATGAGGTTCTCGCTCGCCTCCGGGGTCCGGAACGCCGAATGCGCCGACAACGTTACGTTCGGCAGCTTGGTCAGCGGATGATCGCCGGGCAATGGCTCGATGTTGAAGACGTCGAGGCCGGCATGGCGGATGTGGCCCGACTTCAGCGCATCGATCATGGCGGCCTCGTCGACGACGGCGGCGCGGGCGGTGTTGATGAGGATGACGCCCGGCTTCATCTTCGCGATCATCTCGCGGGTGATCATGCCGCGCGTCTCGTCGTTGAGCAGCAGATGCAGCGATACGACGTCTGCTCTCGCCAACACCGAATCGAGATCGACGAATTCCACGCCCGGATAGCTCTTCGGCGAGCGGTTCCAGGCGATCACCTTCATGCCGCTGCCCGAGGCAATGCGCGCGACCTCCGCGGCAATACCGCCGAAGCCGATCAGGCCGAGCGTCTTGCCCGTGAGCTGCATGCCGTCTTCGCGCAGCCAGTTTCCGCCGCGCATCTCGCGGTCCATCATCGCGATGACGCGGGCCGAAGCCCACATCAGCGCGATCGCGCATTCCGCCACCGCCGTGTCGCCATAGCCCTTGATCAGGTGCACGGAGATGCCGAGCTCAGCGAGCTCCTCCGGGTTCATGTAGCTGCGCGCGCCGGTGCCGAGGAACACGACATGCTTCAGCCCCGCGCACTTCTTTGCGACATCGGTCGGCAGCGCGGTGTGGTCGACGATCGCGATCTCGGCGCCGTCGAGGATCTCGGGATATTGCTCGGGCTTGATGTCGGGATCCCTGTGGATCCGCACCTTGGGATCGCCCGGTTGCTCCAGCCGCTCCAAGATCACGGCGAGGGCTTCATTGGCGTCGACGAAAACTCCGCGCATGATTCTCTCCGGTCAGGATGCGACGCCGGCGATCGCCAGCACCGTGTGCATGAGGACGTTGGTGCCCGCGGCGCAATCGGGCTGCGTAGCGTCTTCCAGCTCGTTGTGGCTGATGCCGTCCTTGCAGGGCACGAACACCATTGCGGCGGGCATGATTGTGTTGAGATTGCAGGCGTCGTGGCCGGCGCCGGAGGTAATGCGGCGAGAGGAGTAGCCGAGCGTCTTCGCCGCGTTTTCCACCGCTGCAATGAGCTTCGGATCGAAATGCGTCGGCGGCTTGCGCCAGACCAGGTCGATCTTCACCTCGACCTTGCGGCGTGCGGCGATCTCGGCAATCGCGCTACGAAGATCGCGATCGAGCGCATCCATGATCGCGTCATCCGCGCTGCGGCAATCCATGGTGAAGGCGATCTCGCCGGGAATGACGTTGCGTGAAGGGTTTGCGATCACGGCCTCGCCGATGGTGCCGACTGCCTTCGGCCCGTGCTTCCTCGCAATGGCTTCCATCGCCAGCACGATCTCGGACAGCGTCGCCAGCGCATCGCGCCGCAGCGGCATCGGTGTCGATCCGGCATGACTCTCGAAGCCGGAAATCTTGCCGTCGTACCAGAGCACGCCCTGGCCGGAATCGACCACACCGATGGTCTTGCCTTCGGCCTCCAGGATCGGGCCCTGCTCGATGTGCAGCTCGACGAAGCAGCCGAGCTTCTGGAACCCGACCGGCTTGTCGCCGCGATAGCCGATGCCGTCGAGCGCCTGGCCGACGGTGGTGCCATCGGCGTCCTTGCGCGACAGGATGTCGTCGGTGGTGAAGTCGCCGACATAGGCGGCGGAGGCCATCATCGCGGGAGCGAAGCGTGAGCCCTCTTCGTTGGTCCAGTTGACGACGCAGATCGGCGCTTCGGTTTCGATTCCGGCATCGTTCAGCGTGCGGATCACTTCGAGCGCACCGAGCGTTCCCAGAATGCCGTCATATTTGCCGCCGGTGGGCTGGGTGTCGAGATGCGAGCCGATGCCGACGGGCAGCTTCGACATGTCGCGACCCTTGCGCAGGCCGAATTGCGAGCCGAGCGCATCGGTGTGCACCTCTAGGCCAGCGTCCTCGCAGGCCTTGCGGAACCAGTCGCGCACCAGCTTGTCCTCCGCGCTCAGCGTCAGCCGCCGCACGCCGCCCTTGGCCGTCGCGCCGAACTGCGCGGTCTCGTGGATGGAGCCCCAGAGGCGGGCGGAATCGATTTGCAAATTGGTGGCGGCTCGGCTCATGCGGTCAGTCTCTCAATTGTCCGGCGCCTGTTTCAATGACGCGCCGGCGCGGGCGCGTCAACTGCGAGGCTGCTCTGCGCAATCTGACATGCAAGCTCTGCGACCCGCTCCACCGCCACGACGTCGGGCGAGGCGAGCCAGCTCGCGGTGAATGTCAGCGGCGCGATTTTGAGATCGGTGTCGAGCAGTTGCAGTCGCCCGTCTGCGAGCTCGCTCTCGACGATGGCGTCGGGGATCACGGCGATGCCGAGACCCTCGACCGCCATGTGGATGACGGTCGCAAGCGAGGCGGAGGCGTGCAGCCGGATCGGCGGCAGCTCCGGCCGGTCGAACACTTCGCGCACGACTTCGTAGGGCCGCGTCTTCCGCGGAAACGTGATGATCGGAAACCGCGCCAGCTCGGCCCGCGTGACCGGTCCATGGCCAAGGCCGAGCGAGGGGCTGGCGAGAAAGCCGATCGGATAGTCGGCGAGGACGCGATTGTGCACCCCGGAGGCAGAGAGCGGCCCCACCACGAAAGCGAGCTCGATCTCCTGCGCAAGCAGGCGCGCGGTCAGGTTCGGCGTGATGTCGACCTCGATCTCCAGCGACAGGTTCGGATAGACCTCGTTCATGCTCTTCACCAGCCGCGGCAGCCAGGTGTGCACGATGGTCTCGGCGACGCCGAGCCGCATCACGCCGCGCATCGCCGAGCGGTCGCCGATCTCGGCGATCATCGCGGCGCGCAGGCCGATCAGCTTCTCCGCATAGACCATCATCTGCCGGCCGCTCGGCGTCGGCGAGGCCACGCGGTGGTCGCGGTTCAACAGCTTCACCCCCATCTCGCGCTCGAGCTGGGCGATGCGCTGCGAGATCGCCGGCTGGGTCGTGTTGAGGCGTGCTGCGGCGCCGCGAAAGCTGCCGAGCTTCACAACCCAGAGAAACGTCTCGATCGATCTGAAGTCCAGCATTGGAAGGATTTTCCCGTCCGATAAATGAAATTTATCGATATTGATTAGAAAGGAAGATTAGACTTTATAGCACGCGTGGTGTTGGCTTGTCTTTGTCGAGTTTATAGGCAGGTCGATCTCATGACTGTTTTGGTGGCAGTGCAGCAAACTGAAACGCCCGACACCCTCCCGAGCCGCAAGGCGCGGCTCGCCTACCGCGAGGGGCTGGTCGCCTCCACCGCCGGCGTTGCCCCCGGCTTCGTCCAGGGCAATCTGGCGATCCTGCCGGCGGAATATGCCGGCGCCTTCCACCGCTTCTGCCAGCTCAATCCCAAGCCGTGTCCGATCATCGGCATGTCCGACGTCGGCAGTCCGCACATCCCGGCGCTCGGCGCGGATCTCGACATCCGCACCGACGTGCCGCGCTATCGAGTCTGGCGCGATGGCGAGGTCGTGGACGAGCCGACCGATGTGACAAAGCACTGGCGCGACGATCTCGTGACCTTCGTGCTCGGCTGCTCCTTCTCGTTCGAAGAGGCGCTGCTCGACGAGGGCATGCCGATCCGCCACATCGAGCACAATGTGCGCGTGCCGATGTATCGCACCAACATCGCCTGCGGCGAGTCCGGTCCCTTCGCCGGTCCCATGGTGGTGTCGATGCGTCCGTTCAAGCCGGCGGATGCGATCCGCGCGGTGCAGATCACCTCGCGCTATCCGGCCGTGCACGGCGCGCCCGTGCATCTCGGCCATCCGCATCTGATCGGCATCAAGGACATCGCCAAGCCCGATTACGGCGATCCGGTCCCGGTTGCAGACGACGAGATCCCGGTGTTCTGGGCGTGCGGCGTGACGCCGCAATCGGTCATCAATGCTGCCAGGCTGCCGTTCGCGATCACGCATTCGCCGGGCCTGATGCTGGTGACGGATCTCAAGAACAGGACCATGGCCGTGATTTAGTGGGCAGCGTTTGCTGCTTCTTCGAGCTTTACCGCACCCATCAATCGCTTCATTCGATCAGCCGAAATTCAGTAACAGGGGACTTTGCCATGACGATCACTCGCCGCGACGTATTGTTGGGAGCCACCGCTACGGCCGCGCTCGTGCCGCTGGCAGCGCGCGCACAGACTTCGGAAGTCGTGATCGGCGTGATCTATCCGTTCTCCGGCGGCAGCGCGCAGCAGGGCGTCGATGCGCAGAAGGCCTATGAGACCGCGCTCGAGGTCATCAACAAGGCCACGGATTTCGACCTGCCGCTGGCCAAGGGCGAAGGCCTGCCGGGCCTCGGCGGCGCAAAAGTCCGCCTCGTGTTCGCCGACCATCAGGCCGATCCGCAGAAGGGCCGTGCCGAAGCCGAGCGCCTGATCACGCAGGAGAAGGTCTGCGCCATCATCGGCACCTATCAGAGCGCGGTCGCCGTCACGGTCAGCCAGATCTGCGAGCGCTACCAGATCCCGTTCGTCTCGGCCGACAATTCCTCACCCAGCCTGCATCGCCGCGGCCTGAAATATTACTTCCGCGCCTCCCCGCACGACGAGATGTACTCGGCCGCGATGTTCGACTTCTTCGATGCCTTGAAGAAGAAGGGCACCAAGATCGAGACGCTGTCGCTGTTCCACGAAGACACTATCTTCGGCACCGATTCCGCCAATGCCCAGGCCAAGATCGCCGGCGAGCGCGGCTACAAGATCGTCGCGGACATCAAGTATCGCGCCAACTCGCCCTCGCTTTCGGCCGAGGTGCAGCAGCTCAAGAGCGCCAACGCCGACGTGCTGATGCCGTCGAGCTACACCACCGACGGCATCCTGCTGGTGAAGACCATGGCCGAGCTCGGTTACAAGCCGAACGCGATCGTGGCGCAGGACGCCGGCTTCTCCGAGAAGGCGCTCTATGACGCCGTCGGCGACAAGCTCGAAGGCGTGATCTCGCGCGGCACCTTCTCGCTCGATCTCGCGCAGAAGCGCCCGATGGTCGGCAAGATCAACGAGATGTTCAAGACGCGGTCGGGCAAGGATTTCAACGATCTCACCTCGCGTCAGTTCATGGGCCTGATCATCCTCGCCGACGCCATCAGCCGCGCCAAGTCGACGGACGGCGAGAAGATCCGCGACGCGCTCGCCGCCACCGACATCCCGGGCGAGCAGACCATCATGCCCTGGAAGCGCGTCAAGTTCGACGAGATGGGCCAGAACAACGACGCCGACCCGGTGCTGCTGCAATATGTCGGCGGCAAGTTCGTCACCATCTTCCCGCCGCAGGCCGCGATCGCCGAGGCGATCTGGCCGATGAAGTAAGACACGGCGGGCGGGAGCACAGATCGTAGCTCCCGCCCTCATCCTGAGGAGCGGGCGCAGCCCGCGTCTCGAAGGACGAGGGCTGGGCCATCCTTCGAGACGCGCGCGGTGCGCGCTCCTCAGGATGAGGACGTAGTTGGGGGGACAGACTTTTGACAGCCCAAACCATTATCCAAAGTCTCGCGAGCGGCCTCCTCATGGGCCTGCTCTACGGACTGATCGCCGTCGGCCTCGCGCTGATCTTCGGCCTGATGGACGTCGTGAACTTCGCCCATGGCGAGTTCTTGATGATCGCGATGTATGTGAGCTTCTTCCTGTTCACGTTTTTCGCCATCGACCCCTTGCTGTCGGCGCCGCTGGTGGCCGCTGCCCTGTTCGTATTCGGAGCGGTGGTCTATTTGTTGATCGTACGCTTCGCCATGCGGGCCAAGGCCAATGCGGGCATGGTGCAGATCTTCTCCACCTTCGGCCTCGCCATCGTGATGCGCGGCCTCGCGCAGTTCTTCTTCACGCCGGATTATCGCAGCGTTCCGCATTCCTGGCTCGGCGGCAAGACGATCTCGATCGCCGGCGTCTTCCTGCCGGAGCCGCAGCTCATGGGTGCGCTGGTTGCGATCCTGGCCTTCGCCGGGCTCTACTTCTTCATCCATCGCACCGATTTCGGGCGCGCGCTGGAGGCCACCCGTGAAGATCCCGGGGCGGTGGCTCTCGTCGGCATCGACAAGAACCGCGTGTTCGCGCTCGGCTGGGGGCTTGGTGCCGCGCTGGTCGGCCTCGCCGGAGCGATCATGGCAAGCTTCTTCTATATCTACCCCGACGTCGGCGCGTCCTTTGCGCTGATCGCCTACGTCACGGTCGCGCTCGGCGGCTTCGGCAGCGTGTTCGGCGCTTTCGCCGGCGGGATCATCGTCGGCCTCGTCGAGGCCACCACCGCGCTGGTGCTGCCACCCTCGCTGAAATCGGTCGGCATTTACGCCGTCTACCTGCTGGTCGTCTTCATCCGGCCGCGCGGCCTGTTCGGATCGATGTGATGGACAAGGATTTTGCCGCGCGGCGCCGCCGCGACCTCATCATCGCCGCGGTGCTGACCGCCCTGGCGGCGCTCGCTCCCCTGTTCATCAAGGACGTCTACGTCCAGAACATCCTGATCCTGACTTTGATGTATGCGGCGCTCTCGCAGAGCTGGAATATTCTCTCCGGCTATTGCGGACAGATCTCGCTGGGACATGCGCTCTATTTCGGCATCGGCGCCTACACCACCGAGCTGCTGTTCACCAAGTTCGGCGTGCTGCCATGGTTCGGCATGCTCGCCGGCGGCGCAGTCGCGGCCGCAATCGCGATGGGGCTCGGCTATCCCTTCTTCCGCCTGCGCGGCCATTATTTCGTGATCGCGACCATCGTCATCGCCGAGATCGGCTTGCTGCTGTTCCAGAATTGGGAATGGGCGGGGGCCGCGATGGGGATCACCATTCCGGTGCGCGGCGACAGCTGGTTGAAATTCCAGTTCATGCGCAGCAAGCTGCCATACTTCTATTTCGCACTTGTGCTGTGCAGCCTCGCCTGGTTCGTCACCTGGTGGCTGGAGGACTCCAAATGGGGCTTCTGGTGGCGCGCGGTGAAGGACAATCCGGAAGCGGCCGAGAGCCTCGGCGTCGTCGTGTTCAACTCCAAGATGGGCGCGGCTGCCGTCTCCGCTTTCCTCGTTGCCATCGGCGGCGCCTTCTATGCGCAGTTTCTCGCCTATATCGATCCTGAAAGCGTCATGGGGTTCCAGTTCTCGCTGCTGATGGCGCTGCCGGCCGTGCTTGGCGGCATCGGCACCCTCTGGGGGCCCGTGTTAGGGGCGGCGATCCTGATCCCGATGACGGAGCTGACGCGCTCCTATATCGGCGGATCCGGCCGCGGCGTCGACCTCATCGTCTACGGCACGCTAATCGTGCTGATTTCGCTCGCCCTGCCGCAGGGTCTGGTGAGCCTGTTCTCTCGTGCGAAGCGGAAGGGAGCCACGCGATGACCCCACTGCTTGAAACCCGCGGCGTCTGGCAGCGTTTCGGCGGCCTCGTCGCCAACAGCGACGTTTCGATTTCGGTCGGCCGCGGCGAGATCGTCGGTCTGATCGGCCCGAATGGTGCCGGCAAGTCCACGCTATTCAATCTCATCGCCGGGGTGCTGCCGCCGACGCAAGGCTCGATCTGGTTCGACGGCGAGGATGTCACCAGCATGCCGGCCGCCGAGCGCTGCCAGCGCGGCGTCGGGCGCACCTTCCAGGTCGTCAAGAGCTTCGAGACCATGACCGTTATCGACAACGTCATCGTCGGCGCTCTCGTGCGCAACACCGTGATGCGCGAGGCACGCCGCAAGGCGCATGAGGTGCTCGAATTCACCGGCCTTGCCGCGCGCGCCAACGTGCTCGCGAGCGACCTCGTGCCGGCCGAAAAGCGCCGCCTCGAAGTCGCGCGCGCGCTTGCGACGGAACCAAAACTTCTGCTGCTGGACGAAGTCCTCACCGGCCTGACGCCGACTGAGGCGCAGACCGGTGTGGCGCTGGTGCGCAAGGTGCGTGACGCCGGCATCACCGTGCTGATGGTCGAGCACGTCATGGAGATCGTGATGCCGCTGGTCGACCGCGCCATCGTGCTCGACCTCGGCAAGGTGCTGGTCGAGGGCAAGCCCACTGAAATCGTCCGCGATCCCAAGGTGATCAGCGCATATCTGGGAGATCGTCATGCTGTCGGTGCGTGAAGTCACGACCGCCTATCAGGGCCTGGTCGCGATCTCCGCGGTCTCGATCGAGGTCCAGAAGGGCGAGATCGTCTGCGTCGCCGGCGCCAACGGCGCGGGCAAGTCGACACTGCTAAAATCCATCGCCGGTGCCGAGCGCCCGCGCTCGGGCACGGTGACGTTCGATGGCAAGCGCCTCGACGGCATGGCGCAGCACCACATCACCGCCACCGGCATCGCCTACGTGCCGGAGAACCGCCGACTGTTTCCGCGCCTCTCCGTGCGAGACAATCTGCGCCTCGGCAGCTATCTCTACCGCGGCGAGGCCGACCGCGAGAGTCCGCTCGATCTCGTGTTCCAACTGTTTCCGCGTCTCTCCGAGCGCCTGGAGCAGCGCGCCGAGACGCTCAGCGGCGGCGAGCAGCAGATGCTCGCCATCGGCCGCGCGCTGATGACGCGCCCGCGGCTGTTGATGCTGGACGAGCCCTCGCAGGGCATCATGCCGAAGCTGGTCGACGAGATCTTCCAGGCCGTGAAACGCATCCGCGACGCCGGCATGACCGTCTTGATCGTCGAGCAGCGCATGGCGGAATGCCTGGAAATCGCAGACCGCGCTTACATCCTGCAAACCGGCCGCGTGCTAATGCAGGGCGCGGCAAGCGAGATCAAAGGCAATCCCGACGTGCGCAAGGCGTATCTGGGGCTGTAGCTACAGGCACACTGCCGTAGCCCGGATGAGCGAAGCGATATCCGGGGCAAGCGTTCCCGCATGTCGCTGCGCTCATACGGGCTACGATTGCGGGGGCTGTAGCGCCAACCGTCATTGCGAGCGCAGCGAAGCAATCCAGAATCCCTCCGCGGAAAGACTCTGGATTGCTTCGCTGCGCTCGCAATGACGAGGTTAGAGCCGAGCCTAATGCCCGTGCTCCGGCAGCATCAGCCCAAACACCTTCCCCAGATCGTTCACCTGCTCCGGCGACAAATACCGCGGGTTCATCCCGCGCAGCATCAGATACAGCTTCGCCGTCTCCTCCAGCTCCTCCGTCGCGAACACGGCTGCCTCCAGCGTGTCGCCCGCGACGACCGGGCCGTGATTGGCGAGCAGCACGGATGAGTATTTCCCCGCCAGCCCTCTGATCGCATCGGCGACCGCGGGATCGCCGGGGCGGTAATAGGGCACGAGCGCGGTGGCGCCGCATTTCATCAGATAATAGGCCGTCATCGGCGGCAGCGCGGCGCGCGGGTCGATCTCCGGGAGCATCGACAGCGCGACCGAATGGGTGGAATGCAGGTGCACGATCGCCCTTGCGCTCCCGCGCGTGGCGTAGAGCGCATTGTGCAGCGGAACTTCCTTGGTCGGCGCATCGCCCGAAACCAGTCGGCCCTGATCGTCCAGCCGCGACAATTTTGCGGGATCGAGGAAGCCGAGCGAGGCATTGGTCGGCGTCACCAGCCAGCCGCCGCCATCCAGCCTGACGCTGATATTGCCGGAGGAGCCGGGCGTCAGCCCACGTTCGAACAGGGACCGTCCGAAGCGGCAAATGTCTTCGCGCAGCAATGTCTCGTTGCTCATGGCCGTCATGTCCGTTTGTCTCACGCTTTGGCAGCGCGGCCAAGCCGTGTTATTCCGTTGCCAAGCTGCCGCAAAGGGCGGCCCTCCGGGAAACGTCGCAAGGATCAGTTGTATGTCCGCCTCCACGTCACAGAATCAGCGCATCGCCGTCATCGGGCTCGGCTCGATGGGGTTTGGCATGGCGACCTCGCTGAAGCGCGCCGGTCATGTCGTCACCGGCTGCGACGTCTCGGCCGATGCGGTCGCGCGTTTCGTGACGGAGGGCGGCGCCGGCGCCAAGACGCCGGCTGAAGCTGCCAAGGGCGCCGACATCGTCGTCAGCGTCGTCGTCAATGCGGCGCAGACCGAGACGATCCTGTTCGGCAAGGATGGCGTCGCCGAAACCATGGCCAAGGACAGCGTCTTCCTGTCGTCGGCGACCATGGATCCCGACGTGGCGCGGCGTCTCGCCAAGCAGTTGGAGGCGACCGGCCGGCACTATCTGGATGCGCCGATCTCCGGCGGGGCGCAGCGCGCAGCGCAGGGCGAGCTGACAATTCTCGCTTCCGGCAGTCCGGCTGCGTTTGAGAAGGCGCGGCCCGCGCTCGATGCCATGGCCGCAAAGCTCTACGAGCTCGGGGATGCCGCAGGCCAGGGCGCCGCCTTCAAGATGATCAACCAGTTGCTCGCCGGCGTTCATATCGCCGCCGCCAGCGAGGCGATCGCGTTCGCGGCCAAGCAGGGTCTCGATATCCGCAAGGTCTATGAGGTGATCACGGCGTCCGCCGGAAACTCCTGGATGTTCGAGAACCGCATGCCGCACGTGCTCGACGGCGATTACACGCCGCGCAGTGCGGTCGAGATCTTCGTCAAGGACCTCGGCATTATCCAGGACATGGCGCGCAGTGCCAGATTCCCGGTCCCGGTCTCCGCCGCAGCGCTCCAGATGTTCTTGATGACATCAGCCGCCGGCATGGGCCGCGACGATGATGCGTCGGTAGCGCGGATGTATGCGCAGGTCACCGGCGTCAAGCTGCCCGGCGACAAATAGACAAGAGGATTCCCATGCCCCGTTTTGCCGCCAATCTCTCGATGATGTTCACCGAGGTGCCGTTCCTCGACCGCTTCGATGCCGCTGCGGCAGCCGGCTTCACCGCCGTCGAGTTTCTCTTTCCCTATGAGCATCCGGCCGAAGCCGTCGGCGAGCGGCTCAAGCGCAACGGCTTGACCCAGGCGCTGTTCAACCTGCCGCCGGGCGACTGGAATGCCGGCGAGAAGGGCTTTGCGGCGCTCCCGTCGCGATTCCCCGAGCTCAAGGCGAGCTTGGAGACCGCGCTGCCCTACGCCAAGGCGACCGGCGTCAAGCGGCTGCATTTGATGGCAGGCATCGCCAACCGTGGCGAGCGCGTCGCGATCGAGGCGTTCTACAAATCGGTGGCGTGGGCCGCCGAGTTCTTTGCGCCGCACAGCATCGACATCGTGCTCGAGCCGATCAATGCGCGCAACGTGCCCGGCTATTTCCTCAACGATTTCGGCTTCGCGCGCGACCTGATCCAGGAGCTGCGGCTTCCGAACCTAAAACTGCAGTTCGACATTTATCACTGCCAGATCATCCATGGCGACGTCACGATGCGGCTGCGCGAGATGATGCCGGTGATCGGCCACATCCAGATCGCCAGCATCCCCTCGCGCAACGAGCCTGATGGCGAGGAGCTGAACTATCCGTTCCTGTTCGACGAACTCGACCGGCTCGGCTATGCCGGCTTCGTCGGCTGCGAATATAATCCCCGCGGCAAGACCACCGACGGCCTTGCCTGGTTCAGGCCTTATGCGGGAGTGAAGCCGTGACACTTGCAGCGAAAATATCTCTTGGCTGCATCGCCGACGACTACACCGGCGCCTCCGACCTCGCCAACACGCTGACACGCGCCGGCCTGCGCACCGTGCAGACCATCGGCGTGCCCGCGGACGATCTCGCGCTGCCCGAGGTCGACGCCGTCGTGGTGTCCTTGAAGAGCCGTTCGATCGAGGCCGGCCTTGCCGTGTCGCGCTCGCGCGCGGCTGACAAATGGCTGCGCGGCCGTGGCGCCGGCCACGTGCTGTTCAAGATCTGCTCGACCTTCGATTCCACCGATGCCGGCAATATCGGCCCGGTGATGGATGCGCTGCGCGCCGATTGCGGCGAGGCGACCGTGCTGGTGACGCCGGCCTTCCCGGAGACTGGCCGCACCGTCTACCAGGGCAATCTGTTTGTCGGCGCCGTGCCGTTGAACGAGAGCCCGCTGAAGGACCATCCGCTCAACCCGATGCACGATTCCAACCTGGTGCGCATCCTGGCGCGCCAGAGCAAAACGCAAATCGGCCTCGTCGACCTCGCCACCGTCACGCGCGGCGCGGATGCCGTGCGGACGCGGCTCGCCGAACTTGCGGGCAAGGGCATTGGCGCGGCGATCATCGACGCCGTGTTCGACCGCGACCTTGAGACCATCGGCCTCGTCGCTGTCCAGCATCGGCTGTCGGTCGGCGCCTCCGGCATGGGCCTTGGGCTGGCGCGGGCGCTGGTGTCGACAGGCAAGGTCACATCGACAGCGGCGAGCAGCGAGGCGAGGGCTGCCGTCGGCGGACCGGCGGCGTGCCTTGCCGGAAGCTGCTCGCAGGCGACGCTTCAGCAGATTGCCAATGCCGAGCGTGTCATGCCGGTGCTGCATCTCGATCCGGGCCGTATTACTACGGGCGAGGACGAGGCGCAGCGCGCGCTGGCCTGGGCGAAACCGCGACTGGCCGACGGTCCGGTCCTGATCGCATCGAGCTCGACGCCGGATCAGGTCGCCGCGCTCCAGGCGCGCCATGGTCGCGACGCGGCCGGTCACGCCATCGAGCAGGCGATGGCCGATATCGCCGAGGGTCTGGTGCTGGGCGGGGTGAAGCGCCTGGTCGTCGCCGGCGGGGAGACATCCGGCGCCGTGGTCGACCGGTTGAAGATTCCCGGATTTCTCGTGGGAGTAGAGATCGCGGCGGGCGTCCCGGTGCTGCGCGCGGTCGGTGCTGAAAAAGGCGACATGTTGCTTGCCTTGAAGTCCGGCAATTTCGGCGGCCCGGAGTTTTTCTCCGACGCGCTTGGGCTCATGCGCTGAGCGCAGGGCATTCTTAGCTGCCTGTTCATTTGTTTCAGGCTCGGTACTCGTGCGGAGTCGTTATTAACATCTGCTCAGGTGCTCTGGTGTTTGATTTCGGTACTGCTCCTTTTGGTTGATTCGTAAAATTCCGGACGCGCCGCCGCGCCAGCACAAAGAGACCCGATTATGCTCGCCACCATTTCCATTCGCGCCAAGATCATCAGTGTCGTGGCGTTCCTGCTGGTCGCGATGGCCGGCATGGGCCTGCTCGCCGTCATGAAGATGCGGTCGATGAACGCCAATACCACCGAGATCACCACGAGCTGGATGCCCAGCGTGCGGGTGCTGGGCGAGCTCCGGGCATCAGTCATCACCTACCGCAACGTGGTTCGTCAGCACATGCTGTCGGAAACCCTTGAAGACAAGCTCGCCAACGAGAAGACGGGCGCCACGGTGATCGAGGCGCTCGCCAAGGCCCGCAAGGCCTACGAGCCGATGATCACCTCGCCCGAAGAACGGAAGCTCTACAACGATTGGGCCAAGCTCTGGGACGACTATAAGAAGGGCACCGAAGACGTCATGGCGCTCTCGCGCAAGGAGGCCGGCAAGGTCCCGCATGAGGCCCAGGAGCTGAACACCAAGACGGTCAACAAGATCGGTCTCGAGGCGGACGCGATCCTGACCAAGGACATCGAGCTCAATACCAAGGGCGGAGACCAGGCCGCGCAGGACGCTGCGGATAGCTACAATTATGCCTTCATGCTGGTCTCGATCATCCTCGGCGCGGCCGTCGTCGTCG
This sequence comes from Bradyrhizobium sp. WSM1253, assembly GCF_000244935.1. NCBI lineage: Bacteria > Pseudomonadati > Pseudomonadota > Alphaproteobacteria > Hyphomicrobiales > Nitrobacteraceae > Bradyrhizobium > Bradyrhizobium sp. WSM1253. The sequence goes on along the minus strand of NZ_JH600073.1, from coordinate 1,821,129 downwards.
GGGTCGGCGTCGGCTTCTACCTGGTCCGGGACGTCTCCAGCGGCATCAACTCGATCATCGAGCCGATGCAGGCGCTGGGCAAGGGCGAGCTTTCCGCCGAAGTTCCTCATCGCGGTGAGAAGACCGAGATCGGCGCCATGGCCGATGTGCTCCAGATCTTCAAGGAAGCGCTGATCGCCAAGAAGGCCGCCGACGAGGCTGCCGCCGCCGATGCCGAAGCCAAGATCGAGCGCGGCCGCCGCGTCGACAACATCACCCGCGAATTCGAGACGATGATCGGCGAGATTGTCCAGACCGTGTCGTCGGCCTCGACTCAGTTAGAGGCCTCCGCCTCGACGCTGACCTCGACCGCCGACCGCTCCCAGCGGCTGGCGACCACCGTTGCCGGAGCGTCGGAGGAAGCCTCGACCAACGTGCAGTCGGTCGCTTCGGCGACCGAGGAGATGGCCTCGTCGGTGAGCGAGATCAGCCGCCAGGTCCAGGAATCGGCGCGAATGGCGGGCGACGCCGTCGGCCAGGCGCGCTCCACCACCGAGCGCGTCAGCGAGCTCTCCAAGGCGGCCTCGCGCATCGGCGACGTCGTCGAGCTCATCAACACCATCGCCGGCCAGACCAATTTGTTGGCGCTCAACGCGACCATCGAAGCCGCACGCGCCGGCGAAGCCGGCCGCGGCTTTGCGGTCGTGGCCTCCGAGGTGAAGGCGCTCGCCGAGCAGACCGCGAAGGCGACCGGTGAAATCGGCCAGCAGATCTCCGGCATCCAGGCGGCGACCAACGACTCGGTCGGCGCCATCAAGGAGATCTCGTCGACCATCGAGCGTCTGTCGGAGATTTCCTCGGCGATCGCGGCGGCCGTGGAAGAGCAGGGCGCCGCGACCCAGGAGATCGCCCGCAACGTCCAGCAGGCGGCGCAGGGCACCCAGCAGGTCTCATCCAACATCACCGACGTGCAGCGCGGCGCAACCGAGACCGGCACGGCCTCCTCGCAGGTTCTGTCGGCGGCACAGATGCTGTCCAACGACTCGGGCCGGCTCAAGACCGAGGTCAGCAAGTTCCTGACCAACGTTCGCGCGGCGTAGCTACGTCCGCGCGGCGTAACGACGGACGCGCGAGGTGTAAACTCCCGCGTCAACATCCATTGACGAACGAGCGGCGCCTCAAGCGCCGCTCTTTTTTTGAGCGCCGGTAGCCTGATGTCGGTAGCAGGTACCATCATGGGGTTCCGCGGAAGATGGACGGGTGCCTTCTTCATCGATAGTTAAATTCGGCTTACGAGAATGGTCACAAGGACCGCCGGTAGCAGCCCTGATTGGAATCGCCGCTTATTTCATCCAACTTTTGGGGCTCGCATGCGCAAGAATTTACCCGTCACCGAGGTCGAATATTCCGTCAGCGATGAGACGCTGATCGTCTCCCGGACTGACCTCAAGGGCAAGCTCACCTACTTCAACGACGACTTCCTTGCTGCAGCCGGCTTCACGTCCGCGGAGCTGATGGGCCAGCCGCACAACATCGTCCGTCACCCCGACATGCCGCCGGAGGCATTCGACAATCTCTGGGACACGCTGAAGGCCGGCAAGCCGTGGCTCGGCGCGGTGAAGAACCGCCGCAAGAACGGCGATTTCTACTGGGTGCTGGCGACGGCATCGCCCATTCGCGAGAACGGGCAGGTCACGGGCTTTACGTCGATCCGCACCAGATTGCCGGCCGACCAGCGCAAGCTGGCCGAAGAGGTCTACGCCGCGATCCGCGAGAAGAAGCCGCATGGTTATCGCGTCGATGCCGGCATCATCCGCCGCCGCTCGCTGCTCGACCATTTTGCGATCTTCACCAGAACGCTGAAGGCGCGCCTGGTCACCACGATGGCGCTGCAGCTGCTGTTCGTGCTTGGGCTTGGCATCGGCGGCGCGCTCTCGACCGGCGGCACGACCAGCCTGAGCCTGGCGCTGCTGGCCGCCGCCGGCGCTGCCGTCCTCGGCTTCGCCGGCCTTACGACCATGCGCGCCGTCCAGGGGCCAATGCAGCAGCTCAACGACACCTTGGTCAACCTCGTCCAGGACAAGCTGGACAATCGCATCGTGATCCAGCGCGACGACGAGATTGGCGAGGCGCTACGCAACCTGCAGACGGTGCAGACCATCATCCGTTTCAGCCGCGGCGAGGTCCAGGCCGTGCAGCTGCGCTCAGAGGCGCAGCGCAAGGCCGAGATGGCAAAGCTCGCGGACGCCTTCGAGGCCGCTATCGGCGAGATCGTGGAAACGGTCTCGTCAGCCGCGACCGAGTTGGAAGCGTCTGCTTCGACGCTGTCCACCACGGCGGGTCGCGCGATGGAGCTCGCTACCGTGGTCGCGGCAGGCTCCGAAGAAGCCTCAGCCAACGTGGATTCTGTCGCCTCTGCCGCGGAGGAGATGGCGGCTTCGGTTCGCGAGATCAGCCGCCAGGTTCAGGACTCGGCGCGGATCGCAGGCGAGGCCGTCAGCCAGGCGCAGATCACCACCGAACGCGTCAGCGAGCTGTCGCGCGCCGCGTCACGCATCGGCGATGTGGTAGAACTCATCAACGCGATCGCCGGTCAGACCAATCTTCTGGCGCTCAATGCCACAATCGAGGCCGCGCGCGCCGGCGAAGCCGGTCGCGGCTTCGCGGTCGTTGCCTCCGAGGTCAAGGCACTCGCCGAGCAGACGGCAAAGGCAACCGGCGAGATTGGCCAGCAGGTTGGCGGCATTCAGACGGCAACGCAGGACTCGGTCGGCGCGATTGGCCAGATCAGCGGCACGATCGCGCAATTGTCCGAGATTTCCTCGGCGATCGCGGCCGCCGTGGAAGAGCAGGGCGCAGCCACCCGGGAGATCGCTCGCAACGTGCAGCACGCGGCGGAGGGCACGCAGCAGGTGTCCTCGAACGTCGCCGAGGTCGAGCGCGGCGCCACCGAAACCGGGTCGGCCTCCTCACAGGTACTGTCGGCGGCACAGATGCTCTCGCGCGATTCCAACCGGCTGAAGCTCGAAGTGGGCAAGTTCCTCGGGTCGGTCCGCGCCGCATGAGGCGGCCGCATGGCCGCAGTGCGTGTTCTGCAGTGCGGTAGCAGGGAATTGAATGCAGGAAACCCGCCGGAGATTAGCGTTTCCGGCGGTGCTCGGGTAAAGGGTAAAGAGGATCCCCGTGGGGGCGGATTCCGTATCCTCGCTTGACCTGGAATTTCCCGGCGAATGATTGCTCTGGTCCGTATTGCCCTGAGCCGGCCCTACACGTTTGTCGTGCTCGCGCTCCTGCTCCTGATCATCGGACCGCTGGCGGCGCTGCGGACGCCGACCGACATCTTCCCGGACATCCGCATTCCCGTGATCGGCGTGGTCTGGCAGTACACCGGCCTGCCGCCCGACCAGATGTCGGGCCGCATCACCACGCCGTTTCAGCGCGCGCTGACCACGACGGTCAACGACATCGAGCACATCACCGCCAATTCCTATAACGGCTTTGGCATCATCAAGATCTTCTTCCAGCCGAACGTCGACATCCGCACCGCCAATGCGCAGGTCACCGCGATCTCGCAGACGCTGATCAAGCAGATGCCGCCGGGCGCGACGCCGCCTCTGATCCTGAATTACTCCGCCTCCACCGTGCCGATCGTCCAGGTGGCGCTGTCGGGTGACGGGCTGACCGAGCAGAACCTCGCCGATATCGGCATCAACCAGCTCCGCACGCCGCTGGTCACCGTGCCGGGTGCTGCGATCCCGTATCCCTTCGGCGGCAAGCAGCGCCAGATCCAGATCGACCTCGACCCCACCGCGCTCCAGGCCCGCGGCCTGTCCGGCCAGGACGTCGCCAATGCGCTGGCTGCGCAGAACCTGATCACGCCTGTCGGCACCCAGAAGATCGGCACCTTCGAGTACAACATCCAGCTCAACAATTCGCCCCTGAAGATCGACGAGCTCGGCAATCTGCCCATCAAGACCGTCAACGGCGCGATGGTCTATGTGCGCGACGTCGCGACTGTGCGGGACGGCAACCCGCCGCAGACCAACATCGTCCATGTCGACGGCAACCGCTCGGTGCTGATGATGGTGCTGAAGGCGGGCGCGACCTCGACGCTCGACATCATCGCCGGCATCAAGCAGAAGGTGATCGACGTCAAGGACCAGCTGCCGGACGCGCTCAAGATCGGCTTCATCGGCGATCAGTCGGTGTTCGTCCGCGGCGCCATCGAAGGCGTCGCGTTTGAAGGCGTGATCGCGGCGCTGCTCACCAGCGTCATGATCCTGCTGTTCCTCGGCAGCTGGCGCTCGACCGTCATCATCGCGGTCTCGATCCCGCTCTCCGTGCTCGGCGCCATCATCATGCTGTCGGCGATCGGCGAGACGCTGAACATCATGACGCTCGGCGGCCTGGCGCTCGCGGTCGGCATTCTCGTCGACGATGCCACCGTCACGATCGAGAACATCAACTACCATCTGGAGCAGGGCAAGCCGGTCGAGCAGTCGATCCTCGACGGCGCCAACCAGATCGTGACGCCGGCCTTCGTCTCGCTGCTCTGCATCTGCATCGTGTTCGTGCCGATGTTCTTCCTCACCGGCGTGGCGCGCTTCCTGTTCGTGCCGATGGCGGAAGCGGTGATGTTCGCGATGATCTGGTCATTCCTGCTGTCGCGTACCTTGGTGCCGACCATGGCCAACTATCTGTTGCAGGCACATGTCCATCACGAGGACGGCCCGCCGAAGTCGCGCAATCCCCTGGTCTGGTTCCAGCGCGGCTTCGAGGCTCGCTTCGAGCGCATTCGCGGCGGCTACCATAATTTCCTCGGGCTCGCGCTGGCGCACCGTCCGGTGTTCGTGATCGGCTTCCTTTGCGTGGTCGCCGCCTCCTTCGCGCTGGTGCCCTTCCTCGGGCGCAACTTCTTCCCCGCGGTCGATGCCGGCAACATCCTGATGCACGTCCGCACCCAGGTCGGCACCCGCGTGGAGGAGACCGCGAACCAGCTCGCCGACGTGCAGAAGGCGATCCGCAAGCTGATCCCGGGCGAGATCGAAACGCTGACCGACAACATCGGCATGCCGATCTCCGGCATCAACATGACCTACAACAACACCGGCGTGATCGGCCCGCAGGATGGCGACATCCAGATCAAGCTGAAGGAAGGCCACAAGCCGACCGAGGAGCATGTGCGCGTGCTGCGTGAGCAACTGCCGCGGCTGTTCCCCGGCGTCAGCTTCGCCTTCCTGCCGGCCGACATCGTCAGCCAGATCCTGAACTTCGGCGCGCCGGCGCCGATCGACCTGCAGATCCGCGGCGCCAATCTCAGCGCCAACTTCGCGTATGCCAACAATCTGCTGGCCAAGGTCCGCAGGATTCCCGGCGTCGCGGATGCGCGCATCCAGCAATCGCCGAACAATCCGACCTTCAACATCGACGTCGACCGCACCCGCGCGCAATATGTCGGCCTGACCGAGCGCGACGTCACCAACAGTCTCGTGGTCAACCTTGCCGGCTCCTCGCAGGTGGCGCCCACCTACTACCTCAACCCGGATAACGGCGTGTCCTATTCGATCGTGATGCAGACGCCGCAATACCAGATGGATTCGCTCAGCGCGCTGCAGACGCTGCCGATCACGGCTGCCGGAAATTCGCAGTCGCCGATCCTCGGCGGCATCGCCGACATCAAGCGCTCGACCTCGAGCGCGGTGGTCTCGCAATACGACATCCAGTCGATGGTGCAGATCTTCGCCACCACCTCGGGCCGCGATCTCGGTGCGGTCGCGACCGACATCCGCCAGGTGATCGCCGACACCGCCAGGGAGGTGCCGAAAGGCTCTTCCGTCGTGCTGCTCGGCCAGGTGCAGACCATGAACAGCGCCTTCACCGGCTTGTTGTTCGGCCTGCTCGGCGCGGTCGTCCTGATCTATTTCCTGATCGTCGTGAACTTCCAGTCCTGGTCCGATCCCTTCGTGATCATCACGGCGCTGCCGGCCGCGCTCGCCGGCATCGTCTGGATGCTGTTCGCCACTGAGACGACGCTGTCGGTGCCGGCGCTGACCGGCGCCATCATGTGCATGGGCGTTGCCACCGCCAACAGCGTGCTCGTGATCTCGTTCGCGCGCGAGCGCTACGAAGAGCTCGGCGATCCCATCGCCGCGGCGCTGGAAGCCGGCTTCGTCCGGTTCCGCCCGGTGCTGATGACCGCGCTCGCCATGATCATCGGCATGGCGCCCATGGCCCTGGGGCTCGGCGAGGGTGGCGAGCAGAATGCGCCGCTCGGCCGCGCCGTGATCGGCGGCCTGATCTTTGCAACCTTCGCCACGCTGATGTTCGTTCCCGTGGTGTTCAGTATGGTACACAAGAAGCAAGGCGGCAAAGCCGCCGCCCCTTTGGAGACTCCGCATGTCGCCCACTGAATCCCGCTCCCCGGTGTCGCACCGGAAACTGGGCATTTTCGGCGTGGTGGCGCTGATCGCGGCAGGCCTGGTCGTGGGCACCGGCATCCGCGCGCGCGAGGAGCAGGGCTCCAAACTGAAGGCATGGACCGATGATCAGGCTGTTCCGAGCGTCGCGGTGACGCTGCCTAATGCCAAGGCTCTCAATACGACCATCGACTTGCCGGGCCGTCTCGAAGCCTATTATCGCGCGCCGATCTTTGCCCGCGTTCCCGGCTATCTCAAGAGCTGGAGCGCCGACATCGGTGCGCGGGTGAAGGCCGGTCAGGTGATCGCCGAGATCGAGGCGCCCGACCTCGACCAGCAACTGCTTCAGGCCCGCGCCGACCTCGCCAGCCAGCAGTCCAGTGCCAGGCTGTCGGAAGCCACCCTCAACCGCCGCAAGACGCTGGTCGCCTCCAACTTCGTCTCCGCGCAGGAGATCGACGAGCGTACCGCCGATCTCTCCAACAAGAACGCGGCGGTTCGCTCGGGCCAGGCCAATGTCGAGCGCCTCGAAGCGCTGGCCGGTTACAAGAAGATCACCGCTCCGTTTGACGGTGTGGTCACGGCGCGCGACACCGACGTCGGTGCGCTGATCAATTCAGGCGGCGGCTCGGGCCCGGCGATGTTCGTGGTCTCCGACATCACCAAGCTGCGCGTCTACATCAACGTGCCCCAGAACTACGTGCCCGCGATCAAGATCGGCGCCAAGGCCGCCATTGTGCTGCCGGAGTATCCGAACCGGACCTTCCAGGCGACGGTGGAAGCCTCCTCGCAGGCGGTTGACGTCGCCTCCGGCACGACGCGCATGCAACTTGGTCTCGACAATTCCTCGGGCGAGCTGATGCCCGGCGGCTACGCCAGCGTGAAGCTCAACCTGCAGCGCGACTCCGCGCCGCTCAGCATTCCCGCCAGTGCGCTGATCTTCAACGGCAGCGGCCTGCGCGTCGCAACCGTCGGTCCGGACGACAAGGTCCTGTTCAAGGCCGTGACCATCGCCCGCGACCTCGGCCGCGAGATCGAGCTCGCCTCGGGCATTGCAGCCGATGACCGCGTCATCACGGCACCACCGGACGGCCTGTCCGACGGCGACCAGGTCCGTGTGACCGGCGCCGGTGCCAAGGGCAAGCCGGCGACGGCGTCCGAGAAGCAGGCGCCGAAGGGGTAGGGTGAGTTTGTAGGGTGGGTTAGCGAAGCGTAACCCACCACTTCGGTTACCGCGTAGACAAAAGCGGTGGGTTACGCTTCGCTAACCCACCCTACGCCACCCGCCACTCCGGGACGCCATCCGCGGCCGTCGTGATCTCGCCCAGCGAACCCACCGGCGTGCGGTCCATGTTCAGCACTTGCGCCAACGTCGCCGTGTCGCCCGCGGGAATCCGCGCCAGCGTGCGCCTGTCGTCTTCCGTCCGCAGCATCACCACGCCATGCTCGACATCGCCGCTGCGGCCATAGAGCACCGTAAAGCTCTCGACCTTGCCCATGCCGCTCGGCTCCGTCACGAACTCCGGCACCGCGCGCTTGTTGCGGTCCGCCGCCGCCTGCACGCTCGTCTCCTGTGCCAATGCTTCACGCGGCGGCGCCTTCGACACCACCAGCGCATGATGCTTGGTGACGAAGCCGCCCTGGCCGTAGAGCAGGCCGAGCTTGGCGCCGTTGCGCAGGCGCCGCACCATCGCGCAGGCAGCATGGGTCATGTAGGTGTTGAGCGGCGCCCCGAAGAAGGTGAGGCCGCCTGTTACGGTCGGCTGCACGTCCGCACCCAGGCCCAGCGTCCGCCGCGCCATTTTGGGCACGCACGGGAAGCAGCTATAGAGCTCGATCGCGTCGAAATTCTTGCCGTCGCCGTCGGCGAGATCCATCACGGCCTTCAAAACGGCGTTCTGCGAATGGCTCTCGTAAAACTGGTCGCGCAAAAGATAGTCGCGCGGTTCTTCCGCCGAAGCGCCGCCGAGCGGGTAGACGAGCTTGTCCTCGGCGATGCCTGCCGCACGCGCCCTGGCGAGGCTGGTGAGCAGCAGCGCGCCGCCCATGTTGACGCTCGGGTTGGCAACCATGAGCTTGTTGTAGGGCCAGGCGATCAGGCGGTTGTCCCCGGTCGGCGTCGTGATTTCGTCGGGCGCATAGCGCCGCTTCAGCCAGGCATTTGGATTTTGCGCGGCGGCTTCTGAATAGCGCGACCACAGCACGCCTGACTCCGCCATCGCTTCGCGCGGCGTCTGGCCCCAATGCGCCGAGGAGGCGGCCTCGTAGAATGGATACACCGTGACGGGCCGGAACACCCCGAGCTTCTGCGCCAGCGGCTTCTGGTACGCTGCGCCGCGTTTCGGCTCCTCGACGTCACGGGCGAACGACGTCCATGGCAGCTTCGCGCCGGCGCGCTCCGCCTTGGTCGCCGTCGACTGTGCCTCCGCGCCGCAGACAGCGGCAACACTGCATTCACCGCGCGCAATGCGCTTTGCTGCCTCGTGGATATAGCGGATCGGGCTCTCGCCGCCGACGGGGCCGTAATAGCAATGCGCGGGCGAGATGCCGAGTCGTTGCGCCAGCAACTGCTCCGGATCGCGATAGCGCCAGCTCAGGAAGTTGACGACGTCGAGTGACTGCACCTCGCCGAGCAGCTTTGCCCCGGCATCTGCTTCTGCCCGCCGCACCGCCTGTTCGAGCAGGTCGAGCGGCTCGAGGCCGTCGGTGATCTTCTTGGGACGGTCGACGATCTCGCCGACGCCGACGATGACGGGGATGCGGTCTTCGGGGGTATTTTTCTTGTCTGTCATGCTTCAGTTCACGATGTCAGTTGTTTCGTCATTGCGAGCGCAGCGAAGCAATCCAGGATCTGTCCGCGGTGAGAGTCTGGATTGCTTCGCTGCGCTCGCAATGACGGTGTGCGGCGATCACTCCGCCACCAGCGCATTCATATGCTCGACGGCTTCGGCGAAATCTTCCTTGAACTCCTGCACCACCGCGCCGGCCGACTTTACGCTGTCGATCAGCCCGACGCCCTGGCCGACGAAGTAGCTCACGAGATCGCGCGCCTTCGCGTTGCCGCCCGCTGCTGCGCGGTCGATCGCGTTGAAGGCGTCGCGGCTGACGATGCTTTGCAGCGGCATCGGCAATGCGCCGGGGCTCTCGGGTGCGCGGTCCCAGGCGTCGGTCCAGACCGAGCGAAGCTGCCGTGCCGGTTTCCCGGTGCGGCCCTTCGAGCGGATCGCATCGCGCGACGATGCCGCGATCATCTTCTCGCGAAAGATCTCCGTGGTCTCGGACTCGACGGTGGCAAGCCACACCGAGCCGGTCCAGGCACCTGCGGCACCCATCGCCATGCAGGCTGCCATCTGCCGTCCCGTCATGATGCCGCCGGCCGCCAGCACCGGCACGTCGCGGATCTTCTTGATCGCCTTGATCACCTCGGGCACCAGCACCATGGTCGAGACCTCGCCGCAATGGCCGCCGGCCTCGGTGCCCTGGACCACGAGGATATCGACGCCGGCCGCGACCTGGCGCAGCGCGTGCTCCTTGGCGCCGACCAGTGCTGCGACCGGCACGCCGTGCTTCCTGCCCATCTCGATCATGGCCTTCGGCGGCACGCCCAAGGCATTGGCGATCAGGCGGATCGGGTGCTTGAACGAGACCTCCAGCAGCTCTAGCGCGGTCCTGCCATCGAACGGCTGCGGCTGGTTGTCGGCGACCTCGGTGGTCGTGAGTTCGATGTCGAATTTCTTCAGGAGATTGCGCGTGTAGTCGCGGTGCTCCTGAGGCACGCGCGCTTCAAGGCTCTTCCAGGTGACGTCCTTTTCGCCCGCCGTCGAGATGTTTTCGGGGATCAGCACGTCGACGCCGTAGGGCTTGCCGTCGACGTGATCGTCGATCCATTTGAGCTCGCGCTCCAGCGTATCCGGCGTGTGCACGGTGGCACCTAACACGCCAAAGCCTCCGGCCCGGCTGACGGCGGCGACGACATCGCGGCAATGGCTGAAGGCGAGCAGGGGGAAATCGATGCCCAGCATGTCGCAGATCGGCGATTTCATCGTTCCCTCCGGCGGGCCTTCGCGTTGCTGTTGTCGCAATCTTGAGCGAAGGCTCATCGACGCTAGACCATCGTCTTGCGCTATGCCAATCCGGATTTGGCGGCGCATCTTGCGTGCACACGCCGTGTTACGCGAAGCCGCACGCATGGCTCGACAGATGCGGCCTCTGGTGCAGGTCGTCCTCGGCAACGTCGGATGCATGACGCGGCCTCGAGGCCCGCGCCGGACGCAGGGCCGGCAGGGCTTGCCATCGGCCGTCCGTGGGCTAATTAATGCAGACGCATCTTTTCGCCGGAGCCCCCTCATGACCGACACCCCCGCCTACGTGCCGCCCAAAGTCTGGACCTGGAACAAGGAGAACGGCGGGCAGTTCGCCAGCATCAACCGTCCCATCGCCGGTCCCACTCACGACAAGGAGCTGCCGGTCGGCAAGCATCCCTTCCAGCTCTATTCGCTGGCGACGCCGAACGGGGTCAAGGTCACCGTGATGCTGGAGGAGCTTCTGGCGCTCGGCCACAAGGGCGCGGAATACGACGCTTGGCTGATCAGAATAGGCAACGGCGACCAGTTCGGCAGCGGCTTTGTCGACATCAATCCGAATTCCAAGATCCCGGCGCTGATGGACCGCTCCGGCCCGGAGCCGATCCGGGTGTTCGAGTCCGGCTCGATCCTGTTCTACCTCGCCGAAAAGTTCGGCGCCTTCCTGCCGAAGGACATCAAGAGCCGCACTGAAGCGATGTCGTGGCTGTTCTGGCAGATGGGCAGCGCGCCCTATCTCGGCGGTGGCTTCGGCCACTTCTACGCCTACGCGCCGACCAAGATCGAATACGCCATCGACCGTTTCGCGATGGAGACCAAGCGCCAGCTCGACGTGCTCGACCGCCGGCTCGCCGACAACGAATATCTCGCCGGCAGCGAATACACCATTGCCGACATGGCGGTGTGGCCCTGGTACGGCGCGCTCGCCAAGGGGCTGGTCTATGGCGCGGGCGAATTCCTCTCCGTGCAGGACTACAAGCACGTGCAGCGCTGGACCGACCAGATCGCCAAGCGTCCGGCCGTCAAGCGCGGCCGCATGGTCAACCGTGTCTCCGGCGATCCCGCCAGCCAGCTCCACGAGCGTCACGACGCCAGCGACTTCGAGACCAGGACGCAGGACAAGGTCGGCGAGGTGGCCGCGTCGTAGGCGCATCGCTGAACATCGCAGTATTGTAGGGTGGGTTAGCGCTAGCGTAACCCACCTCTTTCGCTTCCCCGGAGACGAACAGTGTTGGGTTACGCTTCGCTAACCCACCCTACGGCAGGGCCGCGCTTGGCGAGACCTCACGCCATGCTCAGCTCGTGGCGTCCCACCACCATCCAGTGCACCTCGTCCGGACCATCCGCGAAGCGCAGGTGACGGACGTCCTGGTACATTTCGGCGAGCGGGGTCCAGTGCGAGATGCCCGTGGCGCCGTGCATCTGGATCGACTGGTCGATAATCTTGCAGGCGCGCTCCGGCACCATGGCCTTGACCATGGACACCCAGACGCGAGCTTCCTTGTTGCCGAGCACGTCCATGGCCTTGGCGGCCTTCAGCACCATCAGTCGCATCGCCTCGATCTCGCAGCGCGCCTGCGCGATGATCTGCATGTTGCCGCCGAGATGGGCGATCTTCTTGCCGAAGGCTTCACGGGTGAGGCCACGCTGCACCATCAGGTCGAGTGCCTTCTCGGCCTTGCCGATGGTGCGCATGCAGTGATGGATGCGGCCGGGGCCCAGCCGAAGCTGCGAGATCTCGAAGCCGCGGCCTTCGCCGAGCAGAATGTTCTCCTTGGGCACGCGCACGTTGTTGAAGCGCATGTGCATGTGGCCGCGCGGCGCGTGGTCCTGGCCGAACACGTACATGGGGCCGAGCACCTCGACGCCGGGCGTGTCGCGCGGCACCAGGATCTGCGACTGCTGCTTGCTCGGCGCCGCATCCGGATTGGTCTTCACCATCACGATGAGGATCTTGCAGCGGGGATCGCCGACGCCGGAGATGTAATACTTCTCGCCGTTGATGACCCATTCGTCGCCGACGAGCTTGGCGGTGGTCGAGATGTTCTTGGCATCGGAGGAGGCGACGTTCGGCTCGGTCATGACATAGGCCGAGCGGATCTCGCCGTTCATCAGCGGCTTCAGCCACTTCTCCTTCTGCTCCTTCGTGCCGACGCGCTCCAGCACCTCCATGTTGCCGGTGTCAGGCGCCGAGCAGTTCATGCTCTCCGAGGCCAACGGGCTCTTGCCGAGCTCGGATGCGATATAGGCGTAGTCGAGATTCTTCAGGCCCTGGCCGGTCTCGTCGTCGGGCAGGAAGAAGTTCCAGAGGCCTTCCTGCTTGGCCTTGTTCTTGGCCTTCTCCAGCACCTCGAGCTGCTTCGGCGTGAAGCTCCAGCGGTCTTGTTTCCCTTCGCCGGCCTTGGCGAATTCGATCGACATCGGTTCGACGGTGTCGCGGATGAACTTCCTGACGTGATCATAGAGCGGCCGGACCTGGTCCGACATCCTGAGGTCGTTGAGCTCGTCCCCGGGATTGAGGGTGTAGTTGGTGGTGCGGGGAATATAGGTGTGTTTTGTCATTGTTCCTCCCGGGGTCGCTGAGATCGCATTGAGCCGGAGAATAGTCGCAGCGTCGGCAAAGTGCGAGCGCGCATTTTCTAGAGCGAGCCATGCCATGCGATGGAATATCGCAGGGCGTTTGAAATGTTGTTTGAATGGGACGGTTGCCGCGAGCGCTGCTGTCATCGCCCGCGAAGGCGGGCGATCCAGTAATCCGACGCGTCGGTGATTCATGGAGAAGCCGCGGCGTACTGGATGCCCCGGTCAAGCCGGGGCATGACAGCGGTGGTTGCGGCCGGCTCAGCTCGCCATCCGATGCATCGCGCAGATCTTATTGCCGTCGAGGTCGCGCAAATACGCAATATAGAGGTTGACGCCCGGGCCTTGGCGGATGCCGGGCGGATCTTCGCAAGGAACGCCGCCGGCAGCGATGCCGGCCGTATGCCATGCATTGACCTGCTCCGGCGAGTTGGCGGCAAAGCCGATGGTGCCGCCATTCGCAGGCGTCGCCGCTTCGCCGTTGATAGGCTTGGTCACCGAGAACACGCCGGTCTTGGTGATGTAGAAGATGCGATGGCCGTCGACCCGCGCCGGCCGCACCTCGAGCGTGGACAGCAAATTGTCGTAGAAGGCCTTGGCCTTGTCGAGGTCGTTGGTGCCGATCATCACGTGTGAAAACATTTTTGCCCTATTTCCCTCATCTTGTAGCCCGGATGGAGCGCAGCGTAATCCGGGTCTTGTTTGCTTTTGGCCGTCCCGGATTGTGCTGCGCTCCATCCGGGCTACGAGAATCAAAACGCCGTATAGCCGCCGTCGATCACGAACGTATCCGCGGTGTGGTACGACGACGCCTTGCTCATCAGATACACTGCGATGCCGCCGAAATCGCTGGCTTCGCCAAAGCGGCGCACCGGAATGCGCGGCATCACGTTTGCGACGAATTTCTCGTTGGCCATCAGGCCCGAGGTCATGTCGCTCTTGATCCAGCCGGGCAGGATCGCGTTCGCGGTGGCGCCGTGGCGCGCCAGCTCAACGCCGAGCGCGCGCACCAGCGCGTTGATCGCGGCCTTGGTCGCCGCGTAGTGCTCGTTGCGGGCGGTACCGAAGATCGAGGCGAGACTCGAAGTCGCCACCAGCCGACCGAAGGGATCGCCCGCATTGGCGCGCTCGGTCATGTGTTTTGCGGCCGCCTGGAACGCGTGGAACACGCCGTCGAGATTGGTCGCAAACATCCCACGCCATTCCTCTTCGGTGCGTTCGATGAAGGAGCGCCGGCCGCCGCCGCCGATGCCGGCATTGGCGAAGCAGCCGTCGACCCGGCCGAACATGTCGAGCGTGGCCTTCATCGCGGCATTGACCGAGGCCGGGTCGGAGACGTCGCAGACCCGCGCGTCGACCTTGCCTGATAGCCCGGCCAGGCTCGCGGCAGCGCTGCTGTTCTTGTCAGGATTGCGACCCCAGATCGAGACGTTGCAGCCCTGGCCGGCGAGCGCCTGCGCGATGCCTAGCCCGATGCCGCCATTGCCGCCGGTGATCACGGCGACCCGTCCCGAAAGGTCGAAAAGGTTCATGGCGCGTTTCCTGTTTTTGCTTGGGTCGCGCATCAGCCGCTGCGCGCAAGATTGCTTGCTATGCTCTGATCACCATGGACAAGACCGTGCCAAAAATCAAATATGCGCCCCGGCAAAAGTAATTCCGGTCTGCGAAACTGGCGCAGGCCGCAACTCACGAGGAAACCATGCAGTTCAAACACGTCACGCTCGATCTCGATGGCTCGGTCGCGATCCTCAAGCTCGACCACCAGGAGGTGATGAACGCGGTCTCCGTCGACATGCTGGGCGGTCTCGCGGAAGCGCTCGACACGATCGAGGAGAAGAAGGACGAGGTGCGCTGCGTCGTGCTCACCGGCGCGGGGCGGGCGTTCTGCACCGGCGCGAATCTCCAGGGCCGCAACAACCAGTCGAAGAAGACCAAGGCCGGCCTGACGCTTGAGACCGGCTTCCATCCCTTCCTGCGCCGCATCCGCAATCTGCATTGCCCGATCGTGACCGCGGTCAACGGCCCCGCGGCCGGCGCCGGCATGAGCTTCGCGCTGCTCGGCGACATGATTTTATGCGCGCGGTCCTCTTACTTTCTTCAAGCCTTCCGCCGTATCGGCCTGGTGCCGGATTGTGGCTCGACCTGGCTCTTGCCGCGGCTGATCGGCAAGGCGCGCTCGATCGAATTGTCGCTGATGGGCGAGCGGCTCCCAGCCGAGAAGGCGCTGGAATGGGGCCTCGTCAACCGCGTCTATGATGACGGCGTGCTGATGGAGGAGGCGATGAAGCTCGCGCATGACCTCGCCAGCGGCCCGACGGTCGCGCTGTCGCTGATCCGCAAGCTCTACTGGGACAGCCCGGAAAATTCCTTCGAGGATCAGCTCAATCTCGAATTCCAGTGCCAGCTCCGCGCCGGCGACACGGATGATTTCCGCGAAGGCGTCGGCGCCTTCTTGGAGAAGCGGCCGGCCAAATTCAACGGCAGGTGATCAAGGGCAAATGATCGAGGCCGAACTCTCCCGCAGCGTTGCGCGCTGGTGCCCGGGCGCAACTGGTGTCGCTGGCGTGGCAAGACTGTCCGGCGGCGCCAGCCAGGAAACCTGGCGCTTCGACATCGTGCATCCCGATGGGCCGATCGGTGCGATCCTGCGCCGCTCGCCGAAGGGGTATGGCGCGGCGCCGACGCGCGCGGCGGGTCTCGGCGCGGAAGCGCAGCTGATGCAGCTTGCCTATCAGGCCGGCGTGCCGTCGCCGCGCGTGATGCATGTGCTCGCGCCGGACGACGATCTCGGCACCGGCTTCATCATGCAGCGGGTCGAGGGCGAGACCATCGCGCGCAAGATTCTTCGCGATGATGAATTCGCCGCGGCACGGCCGCTTCTCGCGCGGCAGCTTGGCGCCGTGCTCGCGAAGCTGCACAGGCTGCCGCTGGACAAATTGCCCGAGCTGCGCAGCCGGTCCGCGACCCAGGAGATCGCCGAGTTCGAGCGCGATTATCGCAGTCTGGACTGGCCCAAACCCGTGTTCGAGCTGGCGCTGCGCTGGCTGCGCGACCACGATCCGGGCCCTGCGGCCGAGACGACGCTGGTGCACGGCGATTTCCGCAACGGCAATCTCATCATCGGCGCCGACGGCGTGCGCGCGGTGCTTGACTGGGAGCTCGCTCATCTCGGCGATCCCATGGAGGATCTCGGCTGGGTCTGCGTTAACTCCTGGCGCTTTGGTGAGATCGACAAGCCTGTCGGCGGGTTTGGCTCGCGTGAGGAGCTGTTCGCCGGCTATGAGGCCGCAGGCCGCAAGGTCGATCCATCACGTGTCAAATTCTGGGAAGTGATGGGCACGCTGCGCTGGGGCATCATGTGCGGCGGCATGATGCAGCGATTTCGAGAAAGTCCGGACCATTCGATGGAACGCGCCATGATCGGACGCCGTGCCTCCGAGACCGAGATCGATCTGTTGCGGCTGCTGGTGCCGCGGGGGAGTTGACCATGCAGGACGAGCCGACCCCGATCGAGCTGACCAAGTCAGTCGCCGATTTCCTCCGCAACGATATCGCGCCGCTGATCTCCGGCCACCAGGCTTTCAAGCTGCGCGTCGCCATCAATATTCTTGATCTCGTGACACGGCAGTTGACGCTGGAGGAGGGGAGCGACGCCGCGGAGGTGGACCGCCTGCGCGCGTTGCTCGGCATGGACGGCGCGGTCACCGATCTCAACCGCGTACTCGCCGAGCGGACGCCGGGGTTGGCCGAGCATCTGTGGGCGACCACGATGGACAAGCTTGCGGTCGACCAGCCGAATTATGCATCGTACAAGCGGGAGCTGTCGCGCGGCGGGTAGACCTCTCCTCGTCATTGCGAGGAGCGTAGCGACGAAGCAATCCAGACCGTCTCAGCGGAAAGATTCTGAGCCTCCCCTAAATCGGTGGACACCTATAGCTTAGACAGCAAGAGGTGTCAGATGACGAAACGGCAGCGACGTTCTTATTCGGACGAGTACAAGCGGCAGGCAGTTGATCTGGTTTTGTCGAGCGGCCGCTCGGCGAAGTCGGTATCGAAGGAGCTCGGGCTTGACGGCTCCGTGCTGAGCCGATGGGTGGCGGAGCAGGGCACGGCGAGAGCCGGCGGCAGCGCCGTGGCGCCCACATCGCAAGCGGCGGTGCCGTCGGCGGACCAAGCTGACGTGATTGCGCGGTTGCAGCGGGAAAACGAACAGCTGCGCTTGGAGCGCGACATTTTAAAAAAGTCGATCGCGATCTTTGCTGGACCCCGGACATGAGGTTCCGTTTTATCGAGGATCGCCGCACGGACTATCCGGTCAAGGTCATGTGCCGTGTGCTCGGCGTCTCGCCCGCGGGCTACTATGCCTGGCGGTCGCGCCCGGAAAGCCTCCGGGCCTTGGCTAACCGAGCGCTGCTGGAAGGCATCCAGCGGGTTCATCGCGATAGCCATGGCCGCTATGGCAGCCCGCCCCAGGCGACGTCCAATCTCCTGTATGGAATGGCCCTGCACCTTGAGAAGTGCGATCTCCTCGCGCTCATTCAACGAGAGATACCGCCCGGACAGTGCCTTTGCCGAAGATCTGAACA
Organism: Bradyrhizobium sp. WSM1253; assembly: GCF_000244935.1. Classification (NCBI taxonomy): domain Bacteria; kingdom Pseudomonadati; phylum Pseudomonadota; class Alphaproteobacteria; order Hyphomicrobiales; family Nitrobacteraceae; genus Bradyrhizobium; species Bradyrhizobium sp. WSM1253. The sequence goes on along the minus strand of NZ_JH600073.1, from coordinate 1,803,486 downwards.
TCGCTGGTGGCATGCCCCCCCGCCTTTCGGAATAATCTGCTTCCGACAGGTTGTGACAATCCGGCTTCGAGTGCAGCATCTTCGCTGCTTAACCCAGCGGCAATCGCCCGCCAAAATTT
>NZ_JH600073.1:1496438-1803267 GCF_000244935.1 Bradyrhizobium sp. WSM1253 | reverse complement strand
TCGGCTATATCAGCCCGGTCGAGATGGAGCTAAAATCGGCTTGATCCATGTCCACTTTTTTGGGGGAAGATCAATTCTGGATTGCTTCGCTACGCTCGCAATGACGGCGTTGATGCAGGCGCGCTACTCTCTTCGCATCGTCATGCCCGGGCTCGTCTCGGGCATCCACGTTCTTCGTGCCGCGCGGTGAGGCGTGGATGGCCGGGACAAGCCCGGGCATGACGGAAACAGCTACTTCCCCATCCATTTCGGCGGCCGCTTCTCCGCAAATGCCTTCGGTCCCTCGATGTAGTCCTGCGAGGCCGCCATCGCCTTCACGGCCGGATAGTCGCGCTGCTGCTCGATCGCCTGCTCCAGCGACACGCCGAGGCCCTTCTGGATCGCCTGCTTTGACGCGCGGATCGACATCGGCGAATTCTTGGTGATCATCTCAGCCCAGCGCAGCGCGGCCGTGAGCGCCTCGCCCTGCGGCACCACCTCATTGACGAAGCCGAGTTCGAGACCCTCTTTGGCGCTGACGTGGCGCGCGGTGAGGATCATGCCCATGGCGCGCTTCAGCCCGATCTGGCGCGGCAGCCGGTGCAGGCCACCGGCGAGTGCGGCGAGGCCAACGCGCGGCTCGGGCAGCGCGAAGGTCGCGTTCTCCGAGGCAATGATGAGGTCGCAGGCCAGCGCGATCTCGAAACCGCCGCCCATGGCCACGCCATTGACCGCGGCGATGATCGGCTTGTCGCAGTCGAAGCGCGCGGTGAGGCCGGCAAAGCCGCCCTTGTCCCAGCCGCGCTTGCCGCCGGCCGCCTGCCACTTCAGATCGTTGCCGGCGCAGAACGCCTTGTCGCCGCTGCCAGTGACGATCGCGATCCACTGCTCGGAATCGGCGGAGAAATCGTCAAACACTTTGTTGAGCTCGAAATGCGCGTCGGTGTGCAGCGCGTTGTAGACCTCGGGCCGCGACAGCGTGACGATCGTGATCGGCCCCTTGCGTTCCACCTTTGAGAATTTCAGCTCCATGGTCGCTCCCGCAGTTTCTCGTGAAGGAATATTGCCGGAATACTACCGCGCCACCGCGCTAGAGCACCATCGAATTGCGCAATGCGCCCTGCGCATCCAGTACGCCTTCCGTTGCTTGACTTGGCGACGCTCTTCTCACCTTAATCGTGCGAAGCAAAGCTGCGCCCAGCGCCTTAACGCAAAACGAAAAAACACCCGGGAGAGAGCCGTGGATTTCTCATTGCCTGCCGATCTCGTCGCCTATCTCGCAGAGCTCGACCGTTTCATCGAACGCGAGATCAAGCCGCTGGAAGAGGCCGATGATAATATCCGCTTCTTCGATCATCGTCGCGAATGGGCCCGCACCGATTTCGAGAATGGCGGCCTGCCGCGCCACGAATGGGAAGCGCTGCTGCGCAAGGCCAAGGATCTCGCGGACGCGGCCGGTCATTTGCGATTTCCGGTGCCGAAGCAATATGGCGGGAAGGATGGCTCCAATCTCTGGATGGCCGTGATCCGCGAGCACTTTGCCGCCAAGGGGCTCGGCCTGCACAACGATCTTCAGAACGAGCATTCCATCGTCGGCAACTTCCCCGTCGCTACCATGCTCGATCGCTACGGACGCGACGACCAGAAGGCGATGATCGATGGCTCGATCAAGGGCAAGTACCGCATCACCTTCGGCCTGACCGAGCCAAATCATGGCTCCGACGCCACCCACATGGAAACGCGCGCGGTGCCCGCGACCCGCGACAACGTCAAGGGTTGGATCATCAACGGCGAGAAGATGTGGACGACCGGCATGCACGTCGCCACGCATTGCGCGCTGTTCGCGCGCACCAGCGGCAATGACGGCGATGCCCGCGGTATCACCTGTTTCCTGGTGCCGGCCAAGAGCCAGGGCGTGAAGATCGAAGAGTACATGTGGACCTTCAACATGCCGACCGATCATCCTCGCGTCAGCTTCACGGACGTGTTCGTTCCCGAGGACGCGCTGTTCGGCGAGGTCGGGCGCGGCCTGTCGCTGGCACAATGTTTTGTCCATCAGAACCGTATCCGGCAGGCGGCGAGTTCGTTGGGGGCAGCGGTCTACTGTATCAACGAGAGCGTGAAATATGCGCGCGAGCGAAAACCGTTCGGCAAGGCGCTGGCCGAGAACCAGGCGATCCAGTTCCCGCTGGTCGAGCTTGCGACCCAGGCCGAGATGCTGCGGCTGCTGATCCGCAAGACCGCCTGGGAGATGGACAAGCTCACTGAGGAGCAGATCGAGCGCACGCTCTCCGACCGCGTCTCGATGTGCAACTATTGGGCAAACCGCCTCTGCTGCGAATCCGCCGACCGCGCCATGCAGGTCCACGGCGGCATGGGCTATTCACGCCACAAGCCGTTCGAGCACATCTACCGCCACCACCGCCGCTACCGCATCACCGAGGGCAGCGAGGAGATCCAGATCCGCAAGGTGGCGGGATTTTTGTTCGGCTATATGGGGCCGGGGAAGCATTAGCTGTTATCGCGAGCGAAGCGATCCAAAGTCTTTCCAGAGAGACAGTCTGGATTGCTTCGTCGCAAGGGCTCCTCGCAATGACGGAGGAGAGAGGCGCGCATCCGCCTCCACACCGTCATTGCGAGCGAAGCGAAGCAATCCAGAGATGTCGCCATGGGCGGAGCTCCCGATTGCACCATCGCTTCTCGCAGTCGGCCTAATTCACCCTTCTATCCTTCCCCGCCCAATACGGCTCGCGCAATTGCCGCCGCAAAATCTTGCCTGACGGATTGCGCGGCAGCGCCGGCAGGAACTCCACGCTCTTCGGCGTCTTGAACCCCGCGATGCGCTCGCGGGTGAAGTTGATGATGTCGGTGGCGGTCGCCTGCTTGCCCGGCTTCATCACCACGACGGCCTTCACCGCCTCGCCCCATTTGTCGTCGGGTATGCCGATCACTGCGGCTTCCGCGACGTCGGGATGATCGCACAGCGCGCTCTCGACTTCGGCCGGGTAGATGTTTTCGCCGCCGGAGATGATCATGTCCTTGATGCGGTCATGGATGTAGAGATAGCCGTCTTCGTCCATGTAGCCGGCGTCACCGGTGCGCAGCCAGCCGTCGCCGCGCAGCGTCGCGGCGGTCGCTTCCGGCAGATTCCAGTAGCCTGCCATGTTGGAGCCCGAGCGTGTCGCGATCTCGCCGACCTCGCGCGGCGGCAGCGGCTTGCCATCGACATCGAGGATCGCGATCTCGACGCCCGGCAGCGCCTTGCCGGCCGAGCGCATCCGCTCCAGCCCCTCGATATGATCCTCCGGCGGCAGCGCGACGATGGTGCCGGTGGTCTCGGTCATGCCGTACATCTGCACGAAGCCGCATTTGAAGATCTCGATGCATTCCTTCAGCAGCGCCGCCGGTATCGGCGAGGCGCCGTACAGCATGTATTTCAACCGCGAGAAATCGACAGTCCTTGCGCGCGGCTGCCGCACCACGAACTGCATCGCGGCGGGCACCATGAACAGCTTTGTGATGCCGGACTGTTCGAAAGAATCCAGCACTTTTGTCGGATCGAACTCGCGCGCGATCACGCCGCGGGCGCCGTGATAGAGCCCCATCACGCCCCAGCCGGATCCGCCGATGTGGAAGATGGGCATCGCCACCAGCGACACGTCGTCGGTCGACCACCGGTTCCATTCAGGCTTGTCCTCGGCATTGCCGGTTTGCACGAGGTTGAGGAAGTTCGCATGCGACAGCATCGCGCCCTTCGGCTTGCCCGTCGTACCCGACGTATAGAGCTGAATCGCGATGTCCTTCGCGTCGATCGGCACCTTGGGATCATCGCCACTCTGTGCATCGCGCCAAGCTGTAAAATCCTGCCATTCCGGCGCGCCACCTTCGGTGGTGATGACGCTGCGCACGCCCGGCAACTGGCCCTTGATCTGGCGGACCAGGGCGATGAACTCAGGTCCCACGAACAGCACCGGCGCTTTGCAGTCGCTCACGATGAAGGCGACCTCGGGGCCCGCGAGCCGCCAGTTCACGGGCGCCATCACCACGCCGGCCTTCATGGCGCCCATCAGCAGCTCGAAATAGATGTCGCTGTTCTTGCCGAGATAGGCGATGCGCTCGCCGCGTCTCACACCCATCGCGATCAGCGCGTTGGCCACTTTATTCGTCTTGACGTCGAATTCGGCAAAGCTGGTGACGCGGCCTTCGAACTCGAAGGCGATCGCGTTGCCGCGGCTCTTGGCGCGCTCGCGCACCATGTCGGCGAGATTGGCCAATGGCTGTGTGGTCATGTTTCTCCCATACCGTCTTGTTCTTATGCCGCGGAGTGTGGCGTCATCCGCAGGGGAAGACAAGACGGGGGAAGGTACGCCATGGCTTCAACGTCGTCGTCCTGGCGAAAGCCAGGACCCATAGCCACAAAACGCAATTTGGCGAAGACCGGCCATGGCCTATCTTCGCCAAAAAACATTCGGTGGGAATGGGTCCTGGCTTTCGCCAGGACGACTACGTCACCCCCGCTTCGCACGATCCTTTTCGTTCTGCGCCATGATGCTCTCGCGCGCGGTTTTCCAGTCGTCGTCGCTCCAGTCGCGGAGCTGGTAGAAATTGCCGCCCATCGCGAGCGCCTGCGCGCCGTCCATGGCGATGGTCTCGCCGGAGATCCAGTCGCAGCCGCCCGAGATCAGGAACACGGCGACGTTCTGCAATTCCTCCATGGTGCCGACGCGGCCCATCGGGTTCATCGCCTTGGTGCGCGCGCCGGCTTCGTCACCGGGCTTGATGCGCTTGCTCATGCCCTCGGTCGGGATCTCACCCGGTGCGATCGTGTTCAGCCGGATGCCGTAGCGGCCCCATTCGGTTGCGAGCGACATCGTCATCGCGTGGATCGCGGACTTGCTCATCGCCGACGGCACCACGTAAGGCGAGCCGTTGCGCACCCAGGTCGTGGTGATCGAGACGACGTTGCCGGGCTGCTTCAACGCGATCCAGCGCTTGCCGACCGCTTGCGTCACGTAGAACGTGCCGTGCATGACGATGTTGGCGACGGCGTCGAAGCCGCGCGGCGACAGCTCTTCGCTGCGCGAGATGAAATTGCCGGCGGCGTTGTTGATGAGGTCGGTGAGGGGGCCGTCGCGAAAGATGGTCTCGATCATCTCCTCGACCGCGGGCGCGTTGCGGATGTCGACGCCGTGGCTGCTCACGCGGCCGCCATACTCGGCCATCAGCTCGGTCGCGGTCTCGTCGCAGACGATCTTGCGGCGGCCGCAGATGTGCACCTCGGCGCCGAGCTGGAGGAAGCGCGCCGCCATCGACTTGCCGAGCCCGGTGCCGCCGCCGGTCACGAGGATGCGTCGTCCCGCCAGAAGATTTTCCTTGAACATGTCTGTTTCCCCTGTCGCGATTGTCGGTTAATTGATCGATTGACTAAATCCGGCCGCCGTCGTCCTGTAAAGCGGTACCGAACAAGAACAGCAGGGAACCAGGGGAGAATTCATTCATGGAAGAGCGCGTCTCGATCTCGATCTCGGAAGGCATCGCCGATGTGCGCCTGGTGCGCGCGGACAAGATGAATGCGCTGGATCAGGCCATGTTCGAGGCCCTTGTCGCCGCAACCGACCGGCTTTCAAAGGACAAGAGCGTGCGCGTCGCGGTGCTGTCGGGCGAGGGCCGCGCCTTCTGCGCCGGTCTCGACATGGGGCGTTTTGCCGCCATGAAGGAGAAGGGCGGCAACGGAATTCCGGGTGGCGAAAATCGCGATCTCACCAAACGCACGCACGGCCAGGCGAACTTTGCGCAACAAGCGGTGTGGGGCTGGCGCCAGCTTCCGGTCCCGGTGATCGCCGCGATCCAGGGCGTCGCCTTCGGCGGCGGCTTCCAGCTCGCGCTCGGCGCCGACATGCGCTTCCTGACCCCCGATGCGCGGATGTCGGTGATGGAAATCAAATGGGGTCTGGTGCCCGACATGGCGGGCACGCCGATCCTGGCCTCGCTCGTACGCGACGACATTTTGCGCGATCTCACCTACACCGGCCGCATCTTCTCCGCGCAGGAGGCGATGGCTTACGGTCTCGCCACGCGCATCTGCGACGACCCGCGCGCGAGCGCCCTCGAAGTCGCGCGCGAGATCGCGGGAAAAAGCCCCGATGCGATCCGCGCCGCAAAACGCCTGCTCAACAATCTCTCGGTCGATCCGGGCCCCGCGCTGCTTGCCGAGTCCGTCGAGCAGCAGAAGCTGATCGGCAGTGCGAACCAGACCGAGGCGGTGCGCGCCAATCTGGAGAAGCGCGCGCCGAAGTTTGCGGATTAGCGCAGACCTCATCCCGAGGAGCCGCGAAGCAGCGTCTCGAGGGATGGGCCACGGGCTCTCATGGTTCGAGACGGCGCCTTGCGCCTCCTCACCATGAGGGGCAACTTCAACAACAAAGAAAAACCAACAATGAGCGAAACGTCAAATTTCCTCGGCATCGTCTCCGGTGAGCGCAGCCGCTCCCATGCCGAGGTCGCTGATCGTGCCGATCGCATCGCCGCGGGCCTCAGCCAAATCGGCGTCAGGCAGGGCGATTGCGTCTGCATGTTGATGCGCAACGACATTGCCTTTCTGGAAGCTGCCTATGCCGCGATGCGGCTGGGCGCCTACGGTGTGCCGATCAACTGGCACTTCAAGCCGGAGGAGATCACCTACATCCTGAACGACACCGGCACCTCCGTGCTGATCGGCCATGCCGACATGCTGCATGCCTTGCGCGATGCGATCCCGAAAGGCGTCATCGTGCTCAGCGTGCCGACGCCGCCGGAGATCCTGTCCAACTACAAGATCGATCCCGATCATCTGAAGACGCCGGACTTCGCGATCGATTTCGAATCTTGGCTCGCACAGCACCAGCCCTATGACGGCCCGATCGTGCCGCAGCCCATGAACATGATCTACACCTCGGGCACGACAGGCCATCCCAAGGGCGTACGGCGCAATGCACCGACGCCGGAACAGGCGGCCGCCGGCGAGCGCATGCGCGCGATGATCTACGGCTGAAGCCCGGCGCCCGCACGATCCTGCCGGGTCCGCTCTATCACTCCGCGCCGAACTCGTTCGGCATCCGCGCGGGAAAACTCGGCGGTGCACTGGTGCTGATGCCGCGCTTCGAGCCCGAGGAATTTCTCGAGCTGATCGAACGCTACAAAATCGACACCATCTTCATGGTGCCGACCATGTTCATCCGCCTGATGAAGCTGCCGGGGGAGGTGCGCAAGAAGTACGATGTCTCCTCGCTGCGCCATATCATCCATGCCGCCGCGCCCTGTCCGGCGGACGTCAAGCGCGCCATGATCGAGTGGTGGGGGCCGGTGATCTACGAATTCTACGGCTCGACCGAATCCAGCGCCGTCACCTTCGCGACCTCCGAGGATGCGCTAAGGAAACCCGGCACCGTCGGCAGGATTTCGCCCGGCGCCGAGCTGCGCTTCATCGGCGATGACGGACGCCTGCTGGGCGTGGGCGAGATCGGCGAGATCTATTCGCGCATGGCCGGGATGGCCGATTTCACCTACCACAACAAACCGGAGAAGCGCGCCGAGATCGATCGCGACGGCTTCATTACCTCCGGCGACGTCGGCTATATCGACGAAGAGGGCTACGTCTTCATCTGCGACCGCAAGCGCGACATGGTGATCTCGGGCGGCGTCAACATTTACCCGGCAGAGATCGAGTCGGTTCTGCATGCCGTGCCCGGCGTGCATGATTGCGCGGTGTTCGGCATTCCCGACGCAGAATTCGGCGAGACCTTGATGGCCGTGGTCGAGCCCCAGGCGGGCATCACGCTCGACGCCGCCGAAATCCGCGCCCGGCTGAAGGCCTCGCTCGCCGACTACAAGGTGCCAAAACACATCGAGATCCGCGCCGGGCTGCCGCGCGAAGATTCCGGCAAGATCTTCAAGCGCCGCCTGCGCGATCCCTATTGGGAGCAGGCGGGGCGGAAGATCTGACGGTGCGTAGTGCGTAGCCCGGGTGAGCGAAGCGATACCCGGGATAATAAGCCCCGGATGTCGCTTCGCTCATCCGGGCTACACACGCCCGTGAATTCGTGAGCGGCTTCGTCGACCGCAACCTCGCTCATCGTGCTATACTCACGGGATCACCGTCTCGCGGATCATCCCATGGCTCCCGTTTCCATCCTGCTCAACCTGCTCTGGATCCTCATCGGCGGCGCCTGGATGGCGCTCGGCTGGCTGATCGCCGCGGTCATCATGGCGATCACCATCATTGGCCTCCCGTGGGCGCGGGCAGCGTTCAACATCGCGGTCTACACGCTGATGCCGTTCGGCTCGCGGGCGGTCAGCCGCTATGAGGTCACCGGTGTCGAGGATGTCGGCACCGGTCCGCTCGGGGTGATCGGCAACATCATCTGGTTCGTGCTGGCTGGCTGGTGGCTGGCGCTCGGCCATCTCCTCACCGCCCTGGCCCTCGCGATCACCATCATCGGCATTCCCTTCGCCTGGGCCCACCTCAAGCTCGCGGGCATCGCGCTCTGGCCGATCGGCAAGGTGATCGTGCCGGCTTAGGGGAACTCGTAAGCGTCCCCGCGGCACATCCTTCGAGACGCCCGCCGTTGGCGGGCCCTCAGGATGAGGGCGGAACACGTGGCTCCACCTGCAACGAATCCCGACGCAACTCAGCCTCATCCTAAGGAGACCGCGAAGCGGTCGTCTCGAAGGACGAGGCGCTTGCTCAGCTCGTAAGACGGGTAGAGCGCCAGCGAAACCCATCAATCCGTCCGCCGATGATGAAGCATGATGGGTTTCGCAAGGGCTCAACCCATCCTACGCGCTGATTCGAAGTGGAGCACGACTGCTTTCGACCGGGCATAGGTATCCTGCCCCTCGGCAATGCGTCAGATTCATTGCAACTTTTTCCCGGCTTCATTGTTGAAGAACGGGAGCGAACGCTGCCGCAATGTGCCGCGGCCGGCTGGCCCACGGCTCATTCTTATCGGGAGGCGATTGCATGAAGTGGCTTTGTTTGATCGGCTTTGTGGCGGGGACCGTTGCTTTAATACCTTCACCTTCTGCTTCGGCGATGCCCGCTGCCAAGCCGGACGCACTGGGCGCGTCTCAGACTGCCACTATCGAGGTCAAGGGCGGCCACGGGCATGGTGGTGGCCACGGCTGGGGTCATCACGGTGGGCGTGGTCATCATTACGGTTGGGGCAGAGGCCGAGGTCATCATTATGGCTGGCGGCACCATCACCACTGGTGAGCGTCACGATTGTCCCGAGATCGGAGTTGGTACCGATGTTAATACGGACCGCGAAGCACATCCGGGAGCTTGAGGACCAACCAAGCTCGTAGGATCGGTAGAGCGTGAGCGAAACCCATCAAACCGTCCGCCGATGACGAAGCATGATGGGTTTCGCAAGCGCTCGGCCCATCCTGCACGCTGCGTGCATCAATGCGCATGCGCCCTCAGGGACGAACGCGAATGATCGTATTCCCCTTGCGTCGCCTGGTCGGGTTTAAGGCGGCGACGGCATCGTCGAAGATCGAGACGTTGCCGATGTTTGTCCGCAATCGTCCGTCCCGCACCCGCTGGACGATCTCACTCAGTTGGGCACGATCGGCCTCGACGACAAAGTCGACCGCCAGGCCGTCGGAGGGTCGCGCCTCTGCGGGCCCGACGATGGTGACCAGTGTTCCTCCGGCTCGAATCAATGCTGCGGACCGCTTCTGGATGTCACCGCCGATGACATCGAACACCAAGTCGACTTTGCCGATGTCTTCCAGGGCATCGTTGTCGAGGTCGACGAACTCCTTCGCGCCGAAGTCGAGCACCGTCTGACGGTCGGCGGCGCGTCCGGTGCCGATGACGTGGGCGCCGGCCTCTCGTGCGAGTTGCGTCACCATCGACCCGACTGCACCGGCCGCGCCGTGTGCGAGGACGCTTTGCCCCGCCTGAAAGCGGCCGTGCTGGAACAGCCCTTGCCATGCCGTCAGGCCCGAGATCGGCAGGCTTGCGCCCACCGTGAAGTCGACGTCGCCCGGGAGCGGCGCGAGATTGCGTGCCTCGATCGCCACATACTCGGCGAGCGTGCCGTCGCGATACCAGTCCGCGAGGCCAAACACCCGCTGTCCTACCGACAACCCCGTAGTGCCATATCCGAGAGCGGTGACCACTCCAGCCAACTCGTGCCCAGGGATCGACGGTGTTCGGTCACGCTCGAGGCGATCGGTCCAGGTCGAGGGCCATGTCAGCTCGGTCGGAACAAATCCCGACGCATGAACCCGAACAACGACATCGTTTATCGATGCCTGCGGTTCGGGCCGCTCCACCAGCTTCATCCCGGCCGTTCCCGCGGCCCGTTCCCTCACAACGATCGCCTTCATGGGATTATCTCCTCGGTCATTGTCTGTTGATGCAACTGTTGCAGGCAGCGTAAGCACAACGGCTATCTACAAACTGCCGGGCAGTGTGGAAGTGTCCGCGATCTGCGCTGTCCGGATTGACCAGCTCGTACTGAGACTGCCGATCGGGTTCGCTTCGGTCGCGGTACTAGCAGCTAGATGCGTCGCGCCTGGTCATGAAACCAGTACCAAGATTGCAAATTCTGGCTGTACCAAGCGCATTCAGGCGGCGCTCAGATTGCGCTCGTAGGATGAGGAGAGCGCCAGCGGCACCCATCGATCCGTCCGCCGGTGACGAACCAGGAAGAGTTTCGCAAGGGCTCCAGATTAAGACGACGATGCGATCCCTTGTTCCAACAACACTCTGGCTGCCTCGCGGTTAGCCTCGACGATGGCGGGATCACGCGTTGACTGTGCGATCACGAGCGAGCCTTCGAACAGCGACAGGATCTGGATCACGGCCCTTTCGGGTTTGCTCAATGACAAGGGCTCAACGAGTGACGCAACGAAGTCGTGCAACTTTGTAAAATACGCTGCGATGGTCGCCTCTACGCCCGGGGAGTTTGCCTCCGGGCCGAATTCGGCCATTCCTTTGGCGAACGGACAGCCGCGGAACGAAGGCGCAAGGAGCGGTTGTTCGAGTGCGTCGAAAACAGCGAGAACGCGCTCCACTGGCGTGAGACCGGCTCGCTCGGTGGAGGTCGAAAGCATCTGAAACCAGACGGCGCTCTTGTAGCGCAGATAAGTGGCGATGAGGTCGGCCTTCGAGGGAAAGTGCTTGTAGAACGTCATCTTGGCCACGCCGCTTTCGGCGATGATCCGGTCGATTCCGACGGAGTTGATGCTGAACCGGTAAAACAGGTCTGACGCCGTCTTCAAAATGCGCTCGCGCGGGGCGAGCGCATCGAGCGGTTGAATATCCACGTCCACGAAATCAAGCAGCGTGCTCATCGATCGTCCTTAACCGAGCCGTATGCGTCGCTGGACAGACTATTCTGTCAATCTAGGGATTGCAAAGACATACAGGTCTGTCTATAGATTCATTATTCCTTGGATTTCAGAGAAAGATCGTGAGATGAGCGGAAAAGTTGTGGTTGTGACGGGTGCGAGCAGTGGTTTTGGGAAACTCACCGCCTTGGAGCTCGCAAAGCGGGGTCACACGGTGGTTGCTGCCATGCGCGATGTCGCAGGAAGAAATGGCCGTGTTCGCGACGAGCTTGTCGAAGCGGCAAAGGCTGAAGGGCGTGCGCTCCAGGTCCTCGAGATGGACGTCGCCGACGAACAATCCGTCAACGCCGCGATCGCGGAAGTCGTCCGGCAGCACGGCCGGGTCGATGCCCTGGTCAACAACGCGGGAATGATGCCCGTCGGCGTCACGGAAGCCTATACGGTCAAGGATATCGAAGCGCAGTTCGCCGTGAACTTCTTCGGCGCCGTTCGTACCGATCGTGCCGTTCTGCCGCACATGCGGGCTGCCGGCAGCGGCGTCCTCGTCCATGTCACGTCGCTCATGGGGCGGGTGGTCTTCCCGTTCTTCGGTGTCTATTCCGCCAGCAAGTTCGCGCTCGAAGCCCTCGCGGAAGCCTACCGCTACGAGCTTTCGAGCTTCGGTGTGGATTCGGTCATCGTCGAGCCAGGCCCGTTCCCGAGCAACCTTCTTCCATCCAGCCCTGAACCCTCCGACCAAGACGTGCTGAAAACCTATGGCGGTGTTGCGGCGATCCCGGGTCAGATCAAGCAGCACTCCAACGATGGAAACGACCCGCAGAATCCGCCGCAGCCCCAGCTCGTCGCGAATGCGATCGCGCAGCTGGTCGAGGCCACGGAACGGCGGCCTCTGCGGACGGTCGTGATGCCCGAAGGCATGGATCTCGGTGTCCAGCGTCTGAACGAGGCCGTCGCCCCGATTCAGAACGACCTTCTTCGCGCGCTCGGCATGGCGAGTATGATTTGACGCGAACGCGATAAGCACACTGTACAGCTCGTAGGAAGGATAGAGCGTGAGCGAAACCCATCACCGTCCGCCGATGACGAAGCATGATTGGTTTTGCGAGCGCCAAACCCATCCTACGCGTGCTGACGACCCATGGCAGAGAAAGACCACTTGGAGTAGAGTAGCGGCGCCGGATATTTTCAACGGAGCCCGAGATGTCCTTTCTCAAGTTTGGGATCGGTTTGTTGGCCGTCCTTGCGACGAGTGGATTTTGTGCGGCCCTCGCGGAAGATAATTCACTTGAGTACAAGCGCGTGACGGCGACCGAACTGAAGTGGAGCCCGCTGCTTTCGATGCCTAAGGGGACGCAATCGGCGGTGCTACACGGCAATCCGGGCAAGCCGGGCCTCTATACCGTTCGACTCAAAGTACCGGCGAATTCCAAAATGCCTGTGCACTCTCACCCCGATGAACGCGTTCGCGTCATCATTTCGGGGACGTACTATTCTGCGCTGGGCGACAAGGTCGATGCATCGAAGCTCCTGAGCTTTCCCCCCGGTACGTTTTCGCACGTGCCGCCAAAGGTGTGGCAGTTTGCGGAAACCAGGGACGAAGAGGTGATCTTCGAGATTACCGGGATTGGACCGACAGGCATCGACTATTTGAACGCCGAGGATGATCCTCGAAAGCAAAAATAACGTTGGTCGACCTGCCGAGCGCTTCAGCACTCGTAGGATGGGTAGAGCGCAGCGAAACCCATCAATCCCTCCGCCGCAGACGAAGCATGATGGGTTTCGCAAGCGCTCTACCCATCCTACGCGGCCCAAGGCAGAGCGGATGGCTCTCTCACACCATAGCCATGTCCGCTCGTGGCAGTGGGTGGGGCGCTCAGTCGACGCCGAGCACACCATCCCTCGCGTTGCCCGACAAGCAAAACACGCCACATGCAGGTCAAGCACCGGGCCGTCGAATATTCTGATTGACCGAATTATTATCTTCGGGTAAACCGCAGCCATCCCAGCCCGCCAGAAGGGGCGTTTCGCGATCGTCACGATACGTGAGCCGGGATGCGATGGACGCGGCAGCGCCGGCGCGTGACGAGGTGGCAGGGCGGGCGACCCCTGTGAGCCATCGCGATCTGCGCGAACGACCCGGCGCTGTCACATCGGTTCTTTTCGGCTTCGGTGGCGAGCACGCGCAAGCTTCCGGATGTCCGGGGAGGGACGTCCGCGGACGGCAAAAGCGTGTGGTCCTGACGCCCGGGGTTTGTGCGTCAAGGCTTGCGGTGATGTGCGGCTCGACCGAGTGCGCGCATCGATCATCCGCAAGGCGACGGGGGCAATAGTGCATCGCTCCCCGGGGAGAGCGCGCCATAAGCCGTAAAACCATCGCGCAGGGAAGGCCGGATGTTCCGGCATCACCTGTGGTCACCCCCGCGTGCGTTTTCGCGTGCGGACCCTGGGTGCCAGCCGGCGCCCGGCCTTCCCTGCGCCCTTTCTTTGCGACGAGGGCGAAAACGGACAGCAAAACTCGGGCGCCCGCGCCGCGAGACCGCGGACGTGTGCAGTGACGAGTTGCAGGCAAATCTCTCGTGCCCGGGACACGAACGGCGCCGGTGGTGTGCGCCGCCACCAAGTTCACCTTGCACTGCGGCAGAAGAATATCGCACACTCGACCGGGCCGGGGAGCCATAGGGAGCTCTACAAGGGGAGCCGAGCCATGTCCCTCCAGACATTACCATCCGACACCGCCGACCAACGCAACAACCGCCCCGAGGATGTCCAGGCGCTGGAGGCGGATGCGCGCATGCGCGACGACATCCGCCTGCTCGGGCGCATCCTCGGCGACACGGTGCGCGACCAGGAGGGCGCCGATGTGTTCGACCTGGTCGAGCGCATCCGGCAGACCTCGATCCGATTCCACCGCGACGAGGACCGGCTCGCCCGCCGCGAGCTCGAGCAGATCCTCGACAGCATGTCGACCTCGGAGACGGTGCGGATCGTCCGCGCCTTCAGCTATTTTTCCCACCTCGCCAACATCGCCGAAGACCAGAACAACATTCGCCAGATGCGCGCCAACAAGGGCGGCGGCTCCGGCGTGCTGGCCGAGACCCTCGCCCATGCCAGGGCTGCGGGCATCGGTGCCGATGCTCTGCGCAACTTCTTCAAGAGCGCGCTGGTCAGCCCGGTGCTGACCGCGCATCCGACCGAGGTCCGCCGCAAGAGCACCATGGACCGCGAGATGGAGGTCGCAGCCCTGCTCGATCGTCGCGAGCGCGTCGCGCTGACGGCCGACGAGGCCGCCGCAAGCGACGAGCAGCTCCGCCGCGAAGTATTGACGCTGTGGCAGACCAATCTGCTGCGCCGGACCAAGCTCACCGTGCTCGACGAGGTCGCCAACGGCCTGTCGTTCTACGATTACACGTTTCTCCGCGAGGTGCCGCGGCTGGTCAACACGCTGGAGGACCGGCTGGAGGAGGGCGGCGAGCAGGCGGCAGGCGAGCTCGCCTCGTTCCTGCGCATGGGCAGCTGGATCGGCGGCGACCGCGACGGCAATCCCTTCGTCACCGCCGACGTGATGCGCGGCACGCTGCGGCTGCAGTCGAGCCGGGTGATGCAGTTCTATCTCAATGAGCTGCACGTGCTCGGCTCCGAGCTGTCGATCGCGGCGCATCTCGCCGACGTATCCGAGGAGTTGCGCACGCTGGCGGAGCGCTCGCCCGATACCTCGCCGCACCGGAGCGGCGAGCCCTATCGCCTCGCGGTCTCCGGCATCTATGCGCGCCTGACCGCCACGGCTGAAATGCTTCAGGTCGAGATCACGCGGCGGCCGGTCGGCAAGGGCGCGCCGTATGACAGCGTCGGGGAGTTCAAGGCCGATCTCGACGTGCTGCACCGCTCGCTGATCTCCAACAACGCCGGCGTCATCGCCCGCGGCCGGCTGCGGCTGCTGCGCCGTGCGGTGGACTGCTTCGGATTCCATCTGGCCCGGCTCGATATCCGGCAGAATTCGGCGGTGCACGAGCGCACCATTGCCGAGCTGATGGACGCCGCCAATCCCGGCATGTCCTATCTCGCGCTCGGCGAGGACGCGCGCATCTCGCTGCTCACCAACGAGCTGCGCTCGACGCGCTCGCTGGTGTCGCCATTCGTCAAATACAGCGACGAGACCATGGGCGAGCTCAATGTCTTCCATGCGGCCGCGGAGGCGCATGCGAAGTTCGGCTCGGATGCCATCCCCCAATGCATCATCTCGATGTGCAAGAGCATGTCCGACATGCTCGAGGTCGCGGTGCTGCTGAAGGAGGTGGGGCTGGTGCATCCCTCCGGGCGCAGCGCCATCAACATCGTGCCGCTGTTCGAAACCATCGAGGATTTGCAGGCGTCTTCCACCGTCATGGACCGCATGCTCTCGCTGCACGATTACCGCCGGCTGGTCGACAGCCGCGGCAGCGTGCAGGAGGTCATGCTGGGCTATTCCGACTCGAATAAGGACGGCGGCTTCGTCACTTCGGGCTGGGAGCTCTACAAGGCCGAGATCAACCTCGTTGACGTATTCGAGCGTCATCACGTGCGCCTGCGCCTGTTCCATGGCCGCGGCGGTTCGGTCGGCCGCGGCGGCGGCCCGAGCTACGATGCCATCATCGCCCAGCCCGGCGGCGCGGTGAACGGCCAGATCCGCATCACCGAGCAGGGCGAGATCATCTCGTCGAAATATTCCAACGCCGAAGTCGGCCGCAACAATCTGGAGATCCTTGCCGCCGCGACGCTGGAGGCGAGCCTGCTGCATCCGCGCCAGAGCGCGCCGCGCCGCGAATATCTGACCGCGATGGACGAGCTTTCAAACCTCGCCTTCAAGGCCTATCGCGGCCTCGTCTACGAGACCGACGGCTTCGTCGATTATTTCTGGGCGTCGACCGTCATCAACGAGATCGCGACACTCAACATCGGCAGCCGTCCGGCCTCGCGCAAAAAGACGCGCGCGATCGAGGATTTGCGCGCGATCCCCTGGGTGTTCTCCTGGGCGCAATGCCGCCTGATGCTGCCCGGCTGGTACGGCTTTGGCAGCGCGGTCGAGCAATGGATCGCGGAGCATCCCGACAAGGGCATGCCGTTCCTCAAAGAGCTCTACAAGGAATGGCCGTTCTTCCGCATGCTGTTGTCGAACATGGACATGGTGCTGGCCAAAAGCTCGATCGCGATCGCCTCGCGCTATGCCGAGCTCGTGCCGGATGAGGCGCTCCGCGAAAAAATCTTCGGCCGCATCCGCCGCGAATGGCATTCCTGCATCGAGACGCTGCTGGACATCATGGGCCAGGACCGGCTGCTGCAGAGTAATCCGCTGCTGGAGCGCTCGGTGCGCCACCGCTTCCCCTATCTCGACCCGCTCAACCACGTGCAGGTCGAACTGCTGAAAGAGCACCGCGCGCAGAACCCGGACGAGCAGGTGCTGCGCGGGATTCAACTGACCATCAACGGGATCTCGGCGGGGCTGAGGAATACGGGATAAGGCGACCCACCCTCCGTCGTCATGCCCGGGCTCGTCCCGGGCATCCACGTTCTCAGTGCCGCGGTTCAAGTCGTGGATGGCCGGGACAAGCCCGGCCATGACGCGTCGTGAGAGCACGGCCTCAACAGAAATGCGCGCCCTGCGTCTCCACATAGACCGCATAGAGCGACTGGCTCGCGGTCATGAACAGGCGGTTGCGCTTCTTGCCGCCGAAGCAAACGTTGGCGCAGGTCTCGGGCAACAGGATCTGCCCGATGCGCGCGCCGTCGTTCGGCGCGAACACCTGCACGCCGTCGTAGCCGGGGCCAACCCAGCCGGCGCCGACCCAGATATTGCCCTCAGTGTCGACCCGCAACCCATCGGGAAAGCCTGATTTGCCGTCGAGCTTCATGTCGATCAGCTTCTTCGGGTTCGACAGCTTCGCCCCGTCGATGTCGTAGGACCACACCACGTTCTCGGCTTGCGGATAATGCGTGATGCCGGTGTCGCAGACATAGAGCTTCTTGTAGTCGTGACTGAAAGCGATGCCGTTCGGCTTGAACGGCTCGTCGGCCACCTTCGCGACCTGGCCGCTCTGCGGATCAATGCGATAAACCGCTTCCTTCTGATACGGCTGCAGCGAGCCGGTATTGGCAAGCTTGCCCTCATAGATGCTGATCGCGCCGTAGCCGGGATCGGTGAACCAGATCGCCTTGTCGTTGGGATGCACCACCATGTCGTTCGGGCCGTTGAGCGGCTTGCCGTTGGCCTGTTCGGCCAGCGACGTCACCGAACCATCATGCTCGTAGCGGACGAGGCGGGTGCGCTCGGCGCTGATCTGGCGGCCCTCGGTGTCGAACGAGTTGCCGTTGGCCTCGTTCGACGGCTTGTGGAATTGCTCGGAGATATGGCCGTCGTCGTCGAGGTAGCGCAGCTGCCGGTTGGCGGGGATGTCGCTCCAGACGAGATATTGCCCCTGCGCATTCCACGCTGGCCCTTCCGCCCACAGGCAGCCGGTATAGAGCCGCTTGATCGCGGTGTTGCCGACCTTGGCCTTGAAGCGCTTGGGATCGATGGCAATGATGTCAGGATCGGGATAGCGCTGCGGCTCGGCATTGGCGCCGAAGTCGCGGGCGTCCGCGTTCGAGGCGAGCAGGGCAGACGCGGCGACAGTCGCGGCGCCCTTGAGCAGCGTGCGGCGGGCGAGGCCGCTGCTTGCAGTCGTGTCGTCGGAGTTGGTCAGTATTCTTGTCATGGTTTCCTCCCAAAATTGTGTTGGGAGGAAATGATCCGCCAGCAATCGGGCGTAAAGCGGAGCGATCTCCGGAGTAAGATAACCGGAGATCGCAGGGCAGAGATGCCGCAAATGCGGTCCGACGGGATTCCTTACACGGGATCCCAAGGGAAGATGTCGGCGGAGCGGTCGAGCTTGTAGAACGATCCCTTCAGCGCCGGCATGCCATGTTCCGCGATCGACTGCGGCGTCCAGCCTTCGCTCCGGTGCACCGAGCGCAGCGGACGGTTCTGGCTGAACAGGAACAGCTCGTTCATGCGTGCCCCAAAGATCTGCCCGGAGACGTCCTTGGCGGCATCGGAGAGCAGATAGGCGCAGACCGGCGCGATCTTCTCCGGGCCCATCTGCTTGATCTTCTCGACGCGCGCCTTCTCGGCTTCGGTCTCGGTCGGGATGGTGCCGATCATGCGGGTCCAGGCGAACGGCGAGACGCAGTTGGAACGGACGTTGAAGCGGCCCATGTCGAGCGCGATCGACTTCGACAGGCCGACGATGCCGAGCTTGGCGGCGGCGTAATTGGCTTGTCCAAAGTTGCCGATCAGGCCGGAGGTCGAGGTGAAGTGCACGAACGATCCGGACTCCTGCTCGCGGAAGATCCGCGCCGCCGCGTGGCTGACGTAGAACGAGCCCATCAAATGCACCTTGATGACGGCCTCGAACGCTTCCACGCTCATCTTGTGGAAGATCATGTCGCGAAGGATGCCGGCATTGTTGACCACGCCGTCGAGCCGGCCGAAATGATCGGTCGCGGTCTTCACGATCTTGCTCGCGGGGATGGCTTCGGCCACCGACTCGAAATTGGCAACCGCGGTGCCGCCGCGCTTCTTGATCTCCTCGACCACTTCCTCGGCGGGCGCGGCGCTGGTGCCGGCGCCGTCAGCGGCGACGCCGGGATCGTTGACGACGACCTTGGCACCCTCGCCAGCGCAGAGTAGCGCGATCTCCCGCCCGATGCCGCGGCCTGCGCCGGTGACGATGATGACCTTGTCTTGCAGTGATTTCGTCATGTGGGTTCTCCTGTTGTCTTACCTCGCCCCGCTTGCGGGGAGAGGTCGGATCGCATCGACGATGCGATCCGGGTGAGGGGGGACTCTCCACGAGTCCGAGTGTGTGGAAGCAGCCCCTCACCCCAACCCTCTCCCCGTAAGAACGGGGAGAGGGAGAGGCGAGCAGCTCATTACCTCTCGTTCGTAAACACGATCGTGCCCGACGCGGCGAACATGCCGCCGACGCCGTGGCACACCGAAATCTTCGCATTCGCGACCTGCGCTGGCGCAATACCGCGCATCTGCCGCACGCTCTCCTGAAGCGCATACATGCCGTACATGCCCGAATGCATGTAGCTCAAGCCGCCGCCATTGGTGTTGAGCGGCAGCTTGCCGCCTGGCCGCGTGTTGCCGTCGGCGATGAACTTGCCGGTCTCCTCGTGCGGCATGAAGCCGAGATCGCCGAGGCCGAACAGCGGTAGATGCGCAAACGCGTCGTAGATCATGAGATGGTCGACGTCCTTGTGCGCGATACCAGCCTCCTTGAAGGCGAGGGGACCGGCGGTCTTGAACGCGCGCGAGGAGTTGAACGTCTCCATCTGGCTGACCATCGGCGTCTCCACGCTCTCGCCGGTGCCCATGATGTAGACGGGCTTGCGCGGAAAATCCCTGGCGCGGTCGGCCGAGGTCAGGATCAACGCGCCGCCGCCGTCGGTGACGAGGCAGCACTGCAGCAGGCGGAACGGATAGGCGATCATGCGCGAGTTGAGGACGTCCGCGACCGTGATCGGATCCTTCATCATCGCGCGCGGATTCTTCGCCGCCCATTCCCGCTGCACCACCGCGACCGAGGCGAGTTGCTCGTGCGTGATGCCGTAGGTCTTCATGAAGCGCAGCACGGGGATCGGGAACATGCTGGGGGGCCATAGACGCCGAACGGCGCCTCGAACTGGCCTTGCAGGCTGTCGGCGGGGATCGAACGCGGTGCCTTGCCGATCATCGACTTGCCGCTCTCGGCATGGGTGATCAGCACCGTCTTGCAGAGGCCGGCCTCGATCGCCGCGGCGGCATGGCGGACATGCAGCATGAACGAGCAGCCGCCGACTGAGGTGCCGTCCACCCAGGTCGGCTTGATGCCGAGATAGTGACAGACCTGCTGCGGCGTTTCGACCGCGGTGGCGAAACCGTCGATGTCCGACAGCTTCAGGCCGGCATCGGCGATAGCATTGAGCGCCGCATCCGCGTGAAGCTGGAGCTGCGAGGCGTTGGGGATGACACCGAGCTCGGTGGTCTCGGCCGCGCCGACGACGGCAACCTGGTCGCTGCGCATGGCCTATCCCTTCGCCGGACGGAATACGGGGAGGGTGACCTTATCGTCGAGCGCCTCGAAGGCGACCTCGAGTTTCATGTCGAGCTCGAGCGCCTCCGGTGTCTGCGGGCAGTCGATGATGTTGCTCATCATCCGCGGACCCTCGTCGAGCTCGACTACCGCGATCGCGTAAGGCGGCGTGAAGCCGGGCGCGGCGGGACGGTGGTTGATCACGTAGCTGTAGAGAAAGCCCTTGCCGCTCGCCTTGAAGATGCTGACCTTGCGCGAGGCGCAGGACGGGCAGAACGGGCGTGGCGGGAAATAGACATGCGCGCAGGCGTCGCAGCGCTGCAGGCGCAACTCACCCGCCTTGGTGCCGTCCCAGAAATGCTGGGTCTCGGGCGTCGGTTTCGGTCGCGCGCGCTGCGGTTCGGCCATCTCGGCAGGTCCTCCCAAGGCCAAGCTAAGCCCGGCTGTTGCGATCTTGATGCGACAATCGACCATGGCGCGTCAACGGTCCAGCAATGCGCATGCATGCCATCATGCGCACAATGCTTGTGTCGAAGTGAGGCAGCGCTATACATTGCGCGCAAATATTCCGTGAGACAGACATGCCCGATTTTTCGACACTGAAGAAGCTCGCCGAAGACCTCGAAAGCGGCCGCACCACCTCCCGCAAGCTGGTCGAGGCTTGCATCGCCAAAATCGCCGATCCGGCCGGCGAGGGGCAGCGTGCCTTCATCCATGTCGACAAGGATGCCGCGCTTGTGGCGGCGGATGCGATGGACGGTTTGCGCAAGGTGAAGGCGGCGCCCTCGCGCTACGCCGGTATCCCGGTCTCGATCAAGGATCTCTTCGACATCAAGGGCCAGGTGACGCGCGCCGGCTCCCGCGCGCTCGACGATTCCTCGCCGGCCGAACAGGATGCCCCCACGGTGGCGCGGCTGCGCAAGGCCGGCTTCGTCGTGATCGGGCGCACCAACATGACCGAGTTCGCCTATTCCGGCATCGGCATCAATCCGCATTACGGCACGCCAAAGGGCGCCTGGAACCGGGCCGAGGGCCACGTGCCCGGCGGTTCGTCTTCGGGTGCCGCGGTCTCTGTGCTCGACGGCATGGCGCATGGCGCGCTCGGCACCGACACCGGCGGCTCCTGCCGGATTCCGGCGGCCTATAACGGCATCGTCGGCTACAAGCCGACGCAGCGGCGCGTGCCGCTCGATGGGGCTGTGCCGCTGTCGTTCTCGCTCGACAGCATCGGGCCGCTGGCACGATCGGTCAGTTGCTGTGCCATTCTCGACGCCGTGCTCGCCAACGAGCCGATCGCCCCGCTGAAGCCTCGCCCGGTCAAGGGCATGCGGCTGGCGGTGCCGACCACGATCGCGCTCGACGACCTCGATGCGGCAGTGGCCGGGACATTTGAGCGGGCGCTCAAGACCCTTGCCGATCACGGTGCGATCATCGAGCGCATCGAGATGGCCGAATTCCACGACATCGGACCGATGAACGCCAAGGGCGGCTTTGCGGCTTCCGAAAGCTATGCCTGGCATCGCTACCTCCTCACGTCCAAGGGCGACGTCTACGATCCCAGAGTCTCCGTGCGCATCATGCGCGGCGAGGCGCAGAGCGCGGCGGACTACATCGATCTTCTCAACGAGCGCCGCTCGCTGATCGCCCGCGTCAATGCGCGCATCGCTCCCTATGACGCGCTGGTGCTGCCGACCACCGCCAACACGCCGCCGAAAATTGCGGATCTTGCCGACGACAAGGCGTTCACCAGGGAAAACCTGCGGGCGCTCCGCAATTGCACCCTGATCAACATGATCGACGGCTGCGCCATCTCGCTGCCTGCGCATCGCGAGGGCGAGATTCCGGTCGGCCTGATGCTGGCGGGCGCGGGCGGATCGGACCGCCGTATCTTCGAGCTTGCTGCCGGCATGGAGGCCGTAATTCGTGTTTGACCTGACTTTCACCGTCGACGCCCAGGACACCACCACGCCGCTGACGCTGGCGATCGACCAGATGGTCATCGCCGGCTGGACCGGCCGCGATCCGGTCGCGCGCGACAAGCACATTGCCGAGCTGCAGGAGATGGGTATCGCCCCGCCAGCCTCGACGCCGATCTACTATCGCGCCTCGGCGCGGCGCCTGACAATGGAAGACAGCATCGAGTGCACTGGCGGCGATTCCAGCGGCGAGGTCGAGTTCGTGCTGATCGGCTGGCAGGGTCGCATTTTCGTCGGCTGCGGCTCCGACCACACCGACCGCAAGGTCGAGGCCTACAACGTCACGGTGTCCAAGCAGATGTGCGACAAGCCGATCTCCTCAACGCTGTGGGAGCTCGAGGACGTCATCGGCCATTGGGACAGGATGATCCTGCGCTCCTGGGCCACCATCAAGGGCGAGCGCGTGCTCTACCAGGAGGGCACGCTGGACGCGATGCTGCCGGTCGTCGACCTGATCGCGCGCGGTTTCGAGGGTGGAAAATTCCCCGACGGGTGCGCCATGTTCGGCGGTACGTTTGCGGCGAAAGGCGGTATCCGCCCCGCCGACCGTTTCGATTTCGAGCTGGAAGATCCCGTGCTGAGGCGGACGATCAAGCACGGCTACGACGTGGTGACGCTGCCGGTGAGGGGCTAAGGTCTCTCCGCACTGTCATTGCGAGGAGCTCTTGCGACGAAGCAATCCAGACTGGTTCCGCGGAGGGATTCTGGATTGCTTCGCTGCGCTCGCAATGACGGGGGCGAGAGTCGGAAATCGGGTGGTAGAGGACGGGGCGGTCCTGCGAAGATCAGAGCCATGACAGCTACAGCACGCAAATCGCGTCAATCTGCGGCAGCCGACCCCGCCGCCCATGTCGATACCCTCGACTGGCCCCAGATCACCGCCGAACTCGACACGCACGGCTGCGCTGTCCTGAAGGGCCTGCTCACGCCGGACCAATGCCGCGCCGTCGCCGCGCTCTATCCCGACGACGCCAACTTCCGCAGCCGCATCGTCATGGGCCGCCACGGCTTTGGCCGCGGCGAGTACAAATATTTCTCCTACCCGCTGCCCGACCTGATCGCGCAATTGCGCCCGGCGCTCTACGCGCATCTCCAGGGCGTCGCCAATCGCTGGAACGAGGCGATGGGAATCGACATCCGCTACCCCGCCGAACACGCAGCGTTCCTGAAGCGCTGCCACCAGGCAGGGCAGGCGCGGCCGACGCCGCTGCTGCTGCAATATGAAGCCGGCGATTTCAACTGCCTGCATCAGGATCTCTATGGCGAGCACGTGTTCCCGCTGCAGGTCGCGATCCTCTTGTCCGAGCCCGGCCGCGATTTTGCCGGCGGCGAGTTCGTGCTGACCGAGCAGCGCCCGCGCATGCAGTCCCGTGCCGAGGTGGTTCCGCTCGCGCAGGGCGACGCGGTCGCCTTCGCTGTGCATCACCGTCCGGTGCAGGGGACACGCGGCACCTACCGCGTTAATCTCCGCCATGGCGTCAGCCGGATTCGCTCTGGCCAGCGCCACACGCTGGGTGTGATCTTTCACGATGCCAAATAAGCGCTGCCGCTGATGGCGGATTTGTTCGATAGCGTCGCCGAAGCCCAGCCGTCGCGCGAGGAGATCGCCGACGGCGCCGTGCTGTTGCGCGGCTTCGTCAAGCCGATCGAAAGCGAGTTGATCGAAGCCGTGCGCGCCATCGTGGCGCAGTCGCCGTTCCGCCGCATGACCACGCCCGGCGGTCATTTGATGTCGGTCGCCATGACCAATTGCGGCGAGCGCGGCTGGATCACCGATCATACCGGTTACCGCTATGATCCGATCGACCCGAAAACCGGTGCGCCATGGCCCGCCATGCCGTCCGTGCTGCGTGATCTCGCCGGCCGTG
This sequence comes from Bradyrhizobium sp. WSM1253, assembly GCF_000244935.1. Classification (NCBI taxonomy): domain Bacteria; kingdom Pseudomonadati; phylum Pseudomonadota; class Alphaproteobacteria; order Hyphomicrobiales; family Nitrobacteraceae; genus Bradyrhizobium; species Bradyrhizobium sp. WSM1253. Next base: position 1,779,012 of record NZ_JH600073.1, on the reverse strand, counting down.
CGGCCGAGCAGGGCAGTTTCAAAGACTTCGCGCCCGATGCCTGCCTCGTCAACCGCTACGAGCCCGGCACGCGGCTGTCATTGCATCAGGACAAGGACGAGCTGGATTATTCGGCGCCGATCGTCTCGGTCTCGCTCGGCCTGCCCGCGACGTTCCTGTTCGGCGGCATGGCACGCAACGACAAGCCGCGTCGCTTCCGGCTCGTCCATGGCGATGTCGTAGTCTGGGGCGGACCGTCACGGCTTGCCTATCACGGCGTAGCGCCGCTCGCCGATGGCGAGCATGCGCTGCTCGGGCGGACGCGGGTCAATTTGACCTTTCGCAGGACGCGCTAGTCGATCTCCTCATCCTGAGGAGCGCGCCTGTTGGCGCGCGTCTCGAAGGATGAAGGCCGAGCTGCAGCAGCGGGGCCTTCATGGTTCGAGACGGCGCTCACGCGCCTCCTCACCATGAGGATCGTCATCACGGCTTCGGCGGGTGAATGAACGCCCACGGGCTGACTTCCGAATCCCGCGTCACTTCCACCGAGATCAGATACGGCCCGCCATGGGCCAGCGCCGTCTCCATCGCCGCCTTGAACTGGTCCGGCGCGGTGACGCGTGCAGCCGCGACGCCAAAGGACTCCGCGAGCTTGACGAAATCCGGGTTGACCAGATCGGACGCCACCACGCGGCCGTCAAAACGTTCGCGCTGGTCGCGGCGGACATTGCCGTAGGCGTTGTTGTTGAACACCAGCGTCACCACGCCGATGTTGAACTGCACGGCGGTGGCAAGCTCCTGCACGCCGAACATGAAGCCGCCGTCGCCGGTGATCGCCACCACCGGCTTGTCGGGATTGGCGACCTTGGCCCCGAGCGCGGTGGGGAAGCCCGAGCCGAGCGTGCCCTGATAGCCTGATGTGATGAAGGTGCGCGGCTCGTAGATCGGGAAGCCGTACCAGGAGGCGAAACCGAACTGGGACAATTCATCGGTCACGATCGCGTTCGCCGGCAGCACCTCGCGCAGGATGTTGAGATAGGCCATCTGCGGCTGGATGCGCTGGATCTCGGCTTGGGCCGTCGCAGTCGCCTCGCGGATGTCTCCCCGCCGGCCGCTCGTCCTCGCATAGCCGGCCTTCTTCACGGCTGTGACGAGATCGGCCGTGCCGGCTTTGGCGTCGGCGACGATAGCGACATCGGAGGCAAGCCGGCGCATCTCGGCCGGATCGATGTCGACACGAATGGATTTCAGCCCCTTCGGCTGATACGGCCAGCGGAAGCCCGACGCCGGCAGCTCGGCGCGCGTGCCGATCGCGATCATCAAATCGGTCGTCGGCCACAGCTTGTAGGCCGCCGCCATCGTCAGTCCAAGCTCATGCGCATTGGAGACGATGCCGCGGCCGCTGCGGAAGGCGACGACGGGGGCGTCGATCATCTCGGCGAGTTCGAGAATCTCCTCGCGCGCTTCGATCGCGCCGCTGCCGACGAAGATCATCGGCGCCTTGCTGTTCCTGATCAGCGCGGCCGCCTGCTTGATCATATCAGGATCGGGCCGCGGCGCGGGCAAGGGATCCAGCACCTGTGCGGCGGCCGTGTCCGCGCGCTGGGTGAAGACGTCCCAGGGCATCTCGACCGAGGCGGGGCCGCGCCGTCCGGACGTCATCTCCTGGAAGGCGCGCGCAACCGTGGTTGGCGCGTTGCCGGGATATTCGATGCGGTCCGCCCATTTCACATAGGTGCGCAAGGTCGCGAGCTGGTCCGGCATCTCGTGCAGATGGCCGCGGCCCTTGCCGAGAAATTGCGTCGGCACCTGGCCGGTGACGCATAGCACCGGCTCGTTGCAGCCGAAGGCGGTGAGCAGTGCCGCGCTGGCGTTGAGCACGCCGGGGCCGGGCACCACGCTGAACACGCCGGGCCTGCCGCTGGAGCGCGCATAGCCGAACGCCATGTAGCCGCAGGCCTGCTCGTGCCGCGCGCCGATCACCTTGAGCTGGGCCTGGTGGAAGGCGTCGAACAGGCCGTAGACCTGCGCGCCGGGCAGGCCGAACACGGTGTCGACGCCATGGGCGACAAGGCCGCTTACGATTGCTTCGCCGCCGGTGAGGGTGGTCATGGCACTATTCCATTTCAATCATTGTTCAGGCTTCGTCGACGACGCCGTTGCGTAATTTTCCAATGCCCTCGGCTTCGACCTCGACGACATCGCCGGGCTTCAGATAACGCGGCGGATCGAACCGTGCCCCGGCGCCGGTCGGCGTGCCCGTGATGATGATATCGCCGGGAACGAGCGTTGCGAAGGTCGAGATATAGCTGATGAGATAGCGGAACGGAAACATCAGCCGGCTGGTACGGTCGTCCTGCCGCAGCTCGCCATTGACATGCGTGGTGAGGCGAATGTCGGCGATCTGCGATTCCTGTGCGTAGGGCACCAGCCACGGGCCGAGGCTGCCGCTGGAATCGAAGTTCTTGCCCTGCGTGACATTGAACTTGGCATGGCGCAGCCAGTCGCGCACCGAGCCTTCGTTGCAGAGCGTCAGCGCGGCGATGTAGTCGAGCGCAGAATTTTCCGGAATGTGCCGGCCCGCCTTGCCGATCACCAGCACGATCTCGCCCTCATAGTCGAGCTGCGCGGAGGCGCGCGGGCGCACCAGCGGCGTGTCATGGCCGACGAAGGAGCGCGGCGAGCGCATGAACATGCTCGGATATTTCGGCGCGTCCTGGCCGTCCTTGTACTCGGCATTGCGATCGGGATAGTTGACGCCGATGCAGATGATCTTTTCCGGCGCGGGCACCGGCGGCAGCCAGATGATGTCACCGAGCGCGTGATCGGGGGTGCGGCTGGCGGCCTCCTCGGCGAGGCTCGCGAGCTTTCCTGCGGCGATCACCTCGCGCAGCGTGGGATAGTCTTTGCCGTGGCGCGCCGAGAGATCGACGATGCCGCCGTCGACGACGGCGCCGTAGCGGATTGCACCCTTGACGGAATAGGTGGAGAGGTGAGGGAGGGTCATTGCTTAATCCGCCACCAGCACGTCGGCCACGAACTTCGGCTCACGCACGGCTTGCCCGGAGAACGGCGAGCCCTGCTCGAACCAGGAGCGCGGGGCGGGCGCGCCCCACAATGTCTGGCGGCGCGGATCGCGCAGCGACCAGCGCAGCGGCTCGTGGTCGTGATCGCCGGTGAAGTAATCGCTGGTGTAGAGCTCCAGACGGTGCCCATCGGGATCACGGACGTAGAGGAAGAACGCATTCGAGATGCCATGGCGGCCGGGACCACGCTCGATGTTCTTCACGAAGCCCTGCGAGGCCATGACGTCGCAGAGATGGATGATGTTCATCGCCGTCGGCGTCCAGTACGCGAAGTGGTGCAGCCGCGGGCCCTTGCCGTTGGTGATCGCAAAATCGTGGACATTGCCCTTGCGATGCATCCAGGCCGCGGCGATGCGCCCGTTCGGTCCGTCCTCCTCGGCGTATTCGGTGAGGCGAAAGCCGAGCCGGGCATAGAATTCAACGGTGTCCTGCACTTCGGCGGCGAAAACGTTGAAATGGTCGAGCCGCTGCGGATGGCAGCCCCTGTAGAGGTCGTAGCGGCGCAGCAGATGCGGCCGCCGCTCCATCGATGCATACAGCTCGATCTGGAAGCCGAAGGGATCGGTGAACTGCAGCGTCCGGCCCTGGAAGGGCTGATCGGCGAAGGCGTAGCCCAGGCCGTTCTCGGACAGGAACTTTGCGGCCTTGTCCAGATCCCCGTCATTGCCGACCTTGAAACCGAGCCGGTTGCAGGCAGGCGCCGCCGCCTTGCGCAACACCAGTGAGTGATGCTGATGTTCCTCAGCGGCGCGCAAATAGACGACCTTGTCGTCGGCGTCCTCGACATGCAGGCCGACAACGCTTTCATAGAACTCGCGGCTGAGCTTCAGATCGGTCACGTCCAGCACGGCGTGGCTGGAGCGGATGATGTTGAACGGCGGCTCGAAGATATGTTGCGGTACGGGCATTGCGTTTCCCCTCTCGGCCCTTGTCATTCCGGGGCGCGGAGCGCGAGCCCGGAATCCATTCTTCCACTAACTCTGCTGCGCGATGGATTCCGGGTTCGGCTCTTCGAGCCGCCCCGGAATGGCAGTTAAATTCCCAGCTTCTGAATCTTGTGCGTGCCCCGCGCCAGCGAGACGTGCTTGGTTTCCATGTAGAAGTCGAACGAATAGTCGCCGCCGTCGCGGCCGATGCCTGAAGCCTTCATGCCGCCGAACGGCGTCGGCAAATGGCGGACGTTTTCCGAGTTCAGCCAGATCATGCCGGCCTCCAGCGCATCCGCGACACGCAACGCGCGGCCGACATCGTTGGTCCAGACATAGCCGGTCAGGCCGTAGCGAATGTCGTTGGCGATCTCGATCGCGTCTGCTTCGTCCTTGAAGGGCAGCACGGTGAGGAAGGGGCCGAACACCTCTTCCTGCGCCACGCGCATCTTGCCGTGTGCGCCGGTCACCAAAGTCGGCTCGACATAATGTCCGCCGCCCGGGCCGTCATAGGCCTTGCCGCCCACGGCAATCGTCGCGCCGTCCTGGCGTGCGACGTCGAAATAGGAGCAGACCTTCGCCAGATGCCGCTCATGAATCAGCGGGCCGATCTCGGTGGCGGGATCGAGGGGATGGCCGACCTTCAGGGCTCTTACCCGCGCGGTCAGCTTCTCGATGAACTTTTCGGCGATGCCGGCCTGGATCAGCAGGCGGCTCGACGACGTGCAGCGCTCGCCGTTGAGCGAGTAGATCATGAACACGACGGCATCGAGCGCGCGGTCGAGGTCGGCGTCGTCGAACACGATCACGGGGTTCTTGCCGCCGAGCTCGAAATGCACGCGCTTCAAGGTCGGCGCGCCCTGAATCATGATCGCGGATCCCGTCGAGCTTTCGCCGACGAAGCCGATCGCCTTGATGGCAGGATGCTCGGTCAGCGCCTTGCCGGCCTCTTCGCCAAAACCGTGGACGGTGTTGAGCACGCCGTCGGGCACGCCGGCTTCCTTGACGAGCTTCGCGAGAATAGCCGCCGTGATCGGCGACCACTCCGCCGGCTTGTGCACGACGGTGCATCCCGCCGCGAGGGCAGGCGCGATCTTCCAGGTCGAGAGCATGAACGGCGTATTCCACGGCGTGATGACGCCGACCGGCCCAATCGGCACGCGGGTCGAGACGTTCCAATGCTCGTCGCTCGGCGTGTTCTTGCCGTCGCGCGCCTCGCCGCATCGATCGGCAAAGAAGCGGAAGTTCTCGGCGGCGCGGATCGCAGCCTTGGCCATGAAGCGATAGGCCTGGCCGGTGTCGATGCATTCGAGCACCGCGATGTCCTCGGCATTGTCCTCGATGGCGTCGGCGACGCGATGCAGCAGCTTCTTCCGCATCGCTGGGCCCATGTCGCGCCAGGATTTGAAGGCGAGGGCGGCAGCGGTGGCGGCGCGATCGACGTCCTCGGCATTGCCGCGGGCGACGCTCGCGAGCGTGGCGCCGTCGACCGGCGATTTCGTCTCGAAGGTCTCGCCCGAGATCGACGGCACGATCTTGCCGTCGATCATGTGGCCGATACCGTCGGCACGCAGAGACTTCAGCAGCGGCGCGACCCGGTCGCGGTTGGCCTGGAATACATCGGCTTTCGGCGTGGTCTTATCCATGGGCGGCCTCCGCTTTCAGGGCGTCGTGGATGTTGTTGCGCTTCCAGCTCGTGTCCTTGTCGTTGATCTGCATGTCGAACGAGAGCGCGAATTTCGAGCTTGCGAAGACGGAATCGAGATGGCGGGAGAGCGCCTGGAAGATTTGTTCGCCGGCCTCCTTGCGGGTCTTGAGGTCACGGCCTTCGCCGATGCGCAGCACCATGTCGAGAAAGCCGTAGTCCTGCCGCGCGTCCGCAATCGCATAATGCTCGCATCTGACGGCGCGGACGCGGATGCCCCCGAGCGGGAAGATGCCGGTCTCGACCGCCGCCTTGCGCACCACCTCGCACGCCGCGCCGATGTCGAGGCGGTCGTCGAGATTGGCCGAATATTCGATCGTGAAATGCGGCATCGCGGTTTCACTCCCTGTCTTTACTTGTTCGTCAGGCGAAGTAGCAGCTCACCGAGCCGTAGGCGCCATAATCGGCCTGAATTGTGTCGCCCTTGCGGGTCTCGATCGGACGGATGAAGGAGCCCGCGAGCACGATTTGTCCGGGCTCGAGCGCAAGGCCGAGCGGTGCGATCTTGTTGGCGAGCCAGGCAACGGCCGTTGCGGGATGATTGAGCACGCCGGCGGCAAGGCCAGTCTCTTCGAGCTGACCATTCTTGAAACAGAGCGCGCCGATCCAGCGCAGATCAGCATCCAGCGGGCGGATCGGCCGTCCGCCGAGCACGATGCCGGCGTTCGCCGCGTTGTCGGCGATGGTGTCGAAGATCTTTCGCGTCGCCTTGGTCTGAGGATCGACGCGCTCGATCCGCGTGTCCAGAATCTCCAGCGCCGGCACCACGAAGTCGGTGGCGTTGAGCACGTCGAATAGCGTGCAGTCGGGGCCCGCGAGGCGCTTGCTCATGACGAAGGCGAGCTCGGCTTCCACGCGCGTCGCGATGAAGCGCTCCGTCGGGACGAGGCCACCATCGGCAAAGAACATGTCGTCGAGCAACACGCCGGAATCCGGCTCGTTGATCCCAAGCGCGCTCTGCATCGCCTTCGAGGTCAGGCCGATCTTGTGTCCCCTGACGATGCGCCTCTCGGCGATCTTGATATCGACCCAAGCCTTCTGAATCGCGTAGGCGTCAGCGATGCTGATGTCGGGGAAGTCCTGCGAGAGCTGCCGGATCTGCGTACGGGACTTCTCCGCCTGGTGCAGACGGTTCGCGCAAGCTCGGATATCGTCGTTTGAAAGCGCCATGTGTAATCTTACAGATCGTGGTGCCGGAAGATACTTAACATGTTAAGTGAATGCGTCAAACACAATTTGGCTTGCTGCACTGCAAACGTTTCGCGGCTTGAAAGGGCGTCATGACGAAGAGACCGGCTGATCCCGCGAACGGAAGCGAGCCCGCCGTGCGGCAGGTGCCGATGCGCGACTTCTCGCGCTCGCTGCCGATGTCGTTGCTGCGGGCACGCGAAGCGGTGATGCGGCAATTCCGTCCCTCGTTGCGTGAGCATGGCCTGACCGAGCAGCAATGGCGCATTCTGCGCGCGCTCGCGGCAATCGACACGGTCGAGGTCACGGAACTCGCGCGCACGGCGTTCCTGCTCGGACCGAGCCTGTCGCGCATCCTGCGCGATCTGGAGGCGCGCAGCCTGATCGAGCGCAAGACCGCGAAGGCGGACCAGCGCCGCAGCATGGTTTCGATCTCGGAAAAAGGCGTGAAGCTGATGGCCTCGGTGGCGCCGTCCTCCGAAGCGATCTATGCGGAGATCACGCGACGCTTCGGCGCACGCAAGCTCGTCGAGTTGCAGGAGATGCTCGGCGAACTCGAACAGAGTCTCGCAGGGCTCGGCGCAAGCGAGGAGGCAAGTGCCGAGGAGTGAAAGCAGATATGCGCGAGCGCGCGGCAACAATCATGGACATCGCCGCATTTTTTCGCTCAAGTGCCGCTCAAGCCGATCGCTGCAAAATCGGCGCGCCGGAACGGATTGCGCCGCCTTTGCCAGTGACACCTTGCGCCATCGCGAGCGTAGCGCGGCGGTCGGGATCGCGCTAATAACGGCATCGTGCTGTCGCGGCGCTCGTCATGGTGACGAAGGTCCAAAACAAAGAAGGAAGGCAACGTGGCGAACAAGGTCAAGGAAATCTGGAAGTCGGGCAAGGCCGTGGTCAACGCGTGGCTCGCGATTCCCTCCGGCTTCTCGGCCGAGATGATCGCGCAATGCGGCTTCGACAGCGTCACCGTCGACATGCAGCACGGCGTGCAGGATTATCTGTCGATGGTGCAGTGCTTCCAGGCGATGGACAAGCACCCGATCACGCCGATGGTCCGCGTGCCCTGGAACGAGCCCGGCATCATCGGCAAGGTGCTCGATGGCGGCGCCTATGGCGTGATCTGCCCGATGGTCAACACGCCGCAGGAAGCCAGGAACCTCGTGTCCTATTCCAAGTACCCGCCGAAGGGCGTGCGCTCCAACGGACCGATTCGCGCCGGCATGTACGGCACCGCGGGCTCCTACCAGAAGACGGCCAACGACGACATCGTGCTGCTGCCGATGATGGAGACCAGGACCGCGGTCGAGAACATGGAAGCGATCTTCGACGTCGAAGGCATCGACGGCGTCTATATCGGCCCGTCCGACCTCGGCTTCTCCTACGGCCTCGAGCCGAAACTCGATCGCACCGAGCCCGAAATCCTCGCGATCTACGAGAAGATCGTCAAGGAGTGCGGCAAGCGCGGCCTCAACCCCGGCATCCATTGCAGCGGCGCCGAAGGTGCCGCGCGCGCCATCAACATGGGCTTCAAGCTGGTGACGCTGTCGAACGAGGTCGGTCTGATGACGACCTACGCCAAGATGCAGGTCAACGCCACCCGGAAGGATTCCGGCGGCAAGGCCTGATCTCTCTCTGTGTCCCGGACGCGGTGCGGCGCGTAGCGCCGCTCCGCAGAGCCGGGACCCAGAAGCCAGTGAAGCACATTACGTAAACAACTGGGGCCCCGGCTCAGCAGCGCACCGTTTCAGGCTGCGCTGCGTCCGGGGCATGATAGTTTCGATACAGGAGACATCCCATGACCATCAGCCCCGTCATTCGCCTGCATCCCGATGATGGCGTGCTGATCGCGCGCGCAAGCCTGCCGCCGGGAACATCGGTGGCCGACGGCGTGACCACGGTCGAGCGCATTCCTTCCGGCCACAAGGTCGCGATCAAGCCGATCGCAGTCGGCGAGCCGGTGATACGGTATGGCCAGATCATCGGGTTTGCGACGGTGCCGATCGCGCCGGGCCAGCACGTGCACGTGCAGAATTGCGGCATGGGCGATTTTGCCAAGGACTATGCCTATTGCGCCGACGTCAAGCCGACGCCGAATTTCGATCTGCCGGCGAGCTTCGAAGGCATCCGCCGTCCGGACGGCCGCGTCGCCACGCGCAACTATATCGGCATCCTCACATCGGTGAATTGCAGCGCGCATGTCGCAAGCCTCGTCGCCGACGTGTTCAAGAAAAATCCGTTCACCGGCGACAATCCGCTGGCCGACTTCCCGAATGTCGACGGCGTGGTCGCGCTGACCCACAAGACCGGCTGCGGCATGACGCAGAACGAGCCGCTAGCGCTGCTCCGCCGTACGCTCGGCGGCTATGCGCGGCACGTGAACTTCTCCCACGTCATCGTGCTCGGCCTCGGCTGCGAGGTGAACCAGATCGGCGGCCTGATGGAAGAGCAGAAGCTCGCCGGCCGTCTGCGCGCGATGGACATCCAGGAGGTCGGCGGCACCCGCAAGACGGTGGAGGCGGGCATCGCGTTCGTGCGCGAGGCGCTCGCGGAGTCCAACAAGGTCAAGCGCGAATCCGTACCGGTGCGCGAATTGACCGTGGCGCTGCAATGCGGCGGATCGGATGGCTATTCCGGTGTCTCCGCCAATCCGGCGCTGGGCGCGGCCAGCGATCTCATCGTGCGTCACGGCGGCACCGTGATCCTGTCGGAGACGCCGGAGACCTATGGTGCCGAGCATCTGCTGACGCGCCGCGCCGTCAGCCGCGAGGTCGGCGAGAAGCTGGTCGATCTCATGCGCTGGTGGGACGAATACACGACGCGCGAAGGCGCCGAGATGAACGCCAATCCAAGCCCGGGCAACAAGGCCGGCGGTCTCACCACCATTTTGGAGAAGTCGCTCGGCGCGATGGCGAAGGCCGGCACCACCAATCTCGTCGAAGTGCTGCGCTACGCCGAACCCATCACCAAGAAGGGTTTCGTGTTCATGGACACGCCCGGCTACGATCCCGTTGCCGCGACCGGACAGGTCGCCGGCGGCGCCAACCTCGTCTGCTTCACCACGGGCCGCGGCAGCGTGTTCGGCTGCAAGCCGGCGCCCTCGATCAAGCTCGCCACCAACACGCCCATGTATAAGCGCATGGAAGAGGACATGGACGTCAATTGCGGCACCATCCTCGAAGGCGAGGAGAGCGTCCAGCAGTGCGGCCAGCGCATTTTCGATCTCATCCTCAAGACCGCGTCCGGACAGCCGACCAAGAGCGAGAGTTTTGATTTCGGCGGCGCCGAGTTCGCGCCATGGGTGCTGGGCGCGACGATGTAACCTCGTTGTTGCGCGCCGGCGGTAGCCCGACACTACAAGCGATGCTCCTAAGTAATGATACGGAGCCGTCAAGTGATCACGGGGGTTCCCGCGGTCACACCTGATTAACATCTTCTGCCGTAATCCCTGGGAGGATGCGAGCTCCACTCATTTGGAGCGTTCGCCCTTCGTGAGGATTCGTCAACGATGACGCGTGCGATACGGCCGACCGGCGTGGAAAATCTCCTCGGAGAGGAGGAGCTGATCGTGTCGAAGACCGACCTCAAGGGCCGCATCACCTACGCCAACGATGTCTTCATCCGTATGGCGCAGTACTCCTGAAAGGAGCTGATGGGCGCCCCCCACAGCCTGATCCGCCACCGCGAGATGCCACGCTCCGTCTTCAAGCTGCTGTGGGACACGCTCCAGTCCAGGCAGGAGATCTTCGCCTACGTCGTCAACCTCGCGAAGGACGGCAGCCATTACTGGGTGTTCGCCCACGTCACGCCGACATTCGATGAGCGTGGCGATATCGTCGGCTATCACTCCAACCGTCGCAGACCCGATCCCGCGCAGATCGAGCGTATCAAGCCGATCTACAAGGCGCTGTGCGCGGAAGAGGCGCGGCATGCCAATGCCAAGGACGGCATGCATGCGAGCTTCGAGGCGATGGTCGGGCTGCTCAAGCAACAGGGTGTCGGTTACGATGAATTTGTGCTCTCTCTCTAAGGCGCAGGGAGCGACCGCGCTCGCATCCGTTCTTGCCGTCGTCGCGTTCGTGCTCTCGCTCGCCGGTACGACCGGAGTTTCCGGCGCGGCGTTGCTTGGCGTCACGGTCGTGCTGCTCGTCTATGCCGTCTGGTGCCAGCACCGCACGGCGGTGGCCGTCGACGAGGTGGCAGGCGTGTGCCGCAAGGCCGCAGGTGGCGACCTCGAGGCGCGCATCCTCAGCATCCGCCAGGCCGGACGGATCGGCGCCATTCAGAAGTCGGTCAACGACATGCTCGACATCACCGATGCCTATTTGCGGGAAGCTTCTGCGTCGATGGACTATGCAAGCCGCGGTAAATATTTCCGCAAGATCCTCGCGCACGGATTACCCGGCTCGTTCCGCCGTTCAGCCACCGTCATCAATTCCGGCACCGACAGCCTCGGCCGTCGCGTGGTCGAGATCGCGGACCTCGCAAAGCAGTTCGGCACCCATCTCGACCAGGTCGCCGGCACTCTGATGGGCGCGGCAACCGATCTCGAATCCGACGCCGGCCAGATGGCGGCGGCGGCCGAGAAGACCAGCCGACAGACGTCCGGCGTGCTCAGTGCGTCCGACCAGGCCTCGCGCAACGTCGCCACCGTCGCCAGCGCCGCAGAGCAGCTCGCATCATCGATCGCCGAGATCAGCCGGCAGGTGGCCGGTTCGACCACGAGCACGGGGCGGGCGGTGAACGAAGCCAATCGTGCCGGCAGCGAGATTCGCATGCTTGCGGATGCAGCGATGCGGATTGGCGACGTGGTCAAGCTGATCAGCGAGATCGCCGAGCAGACCAATCTCTTGGCGCTCAACGCCACCATCGAGGCCGCGCGGGCAGGCGAGGCCGGCCGCGGCTTCGCCGTGGTCGCATCCGAGGTCAAGAGCCTCGCCAACCAGACCGCGAAGGCGACCGAGGAGATCAGCGCCAAGGTCGGCGAGATGCAGCAATCGACCACCAATTCGGTCGCCGCCGTCGAGGCGATCGCGCAGACCATCACCGAGATCAACGGCATCACCGCCTCGATCGCGACCTCGATCGAGCAGCAGGGTCTCGCCACCCGTGAGATCGCCCGCAACGTCCAGGAAGCCTCGGCCGGTACCTCGCAAATGTCCTCCAACGTCACCGGCATCAGCGAAGCCGCCGCCGACACGGGCCGTGTGGCGAGCCGCGTCAACAGCGCCTCCGAACGCGTCCATGGCGAGGTCGAGACGCTCCGGCGCGAGGTGACGCAATTCCTGCAACGGCTGACGTCAGCGGCGTAGGGCCTTCGATGCAGATGCACTCTGCTAACCCTCTCCCCTTGTGGGAGAGGGTGGCTCGCCGCTCAGCAGCGAGACGGGCGAGGGGTCTCTCTCCGCGCGCACCTCTCACGCCGGAATTCGCGGAGACGTACCCCTCATCCGGCGCTTCGCGCCACCTTCTCCCACAAGGGGAGAAGGAAGAAAGCGACCGCCCGCACCTTGCGTAGGCACCCTTTGCCCGTTGTTAGTGCTTGATCGAGGTCACCAGCGGTGTTCTGCTCAAAAAAGCTGCTGGAGTACCGCACCCCGTGTCGATCTACGTCGCATTACACCACGTCACGCACTACAAATACGACCGCCCGATCGATCTCGGCCCGCAGACCATCCGTCTGCGGCCGGCGCCGCATACGCGCACGCCGATCCTGAGTTATTCGCTCAAGGTCACGCCGGCCAATCATTTCGTGAACTGGCAGCAGGATCCGCTGGGCAATTGGATCGCGCGTTATGTCTTCCCGGAGAAGACGACCGAGCTCAAGATCGAGGTCGATTTCACGGCGCAGATGACCACGGTCAATCCGTTCGACTTCTTCGTCGAGCCCTATGCCGACAGCTTTCCGTTCGAATATACGCAAGATCTCAAGACCGAACTCGCGCCTTATCTCGAGACCGTCAAGCCCGATCGGCTGTTCGCGAAATATCTCGACACGATCCCGCCCGAAGCCCCGAACACCGTCAACTTCCTGGTCGACCTGAACAGGGAGCTGCAGAAAAAGATCGGCTACGTCATCCGCATGGAGGCGGGCGTGCAGACGCCGGAGGAGACGCTCTCCTCCGCGGCCGGCTCATGCCGTGACTCCGCCTGGCTTCTGATCCAGACCTTCCGTCATCTCGGTCTCGCCGCCCGTTTCGTCTCCGGCTATCTGATCCAGGTCCGTCCCGACATCGATCCGATCGAGGGGCCGCCGGAGGTCGAGAACGATTTCACCGATCTCCACGCCTGGGCCGAGGTCTACCTGCCGGGCGCCGGCTGGATCGGCTTCGACGCGACCTCGGGCATGCTCGCGGGCGAGGGCCACATCCCGGTCGCGGCGACGCCGCACTACCGCTCGGCCGCGCCGATCTCCGGCGGGGCCGGCTTTGCCGAGGTCGAATTCGCCTTCGACATGAGCGTCAAGCGCATTCGCGAGGCGCCGCGCATCACAAAACCGTTCTCGGACGAATCCTGGATACGGCTCAACGATCTCGGCGAGCAGGTCGACGGCGATCTTGCGGCGCAGGACGTGCGTCTGACCATGGGCGGCGAGCCGACCTTCGTCTCCGTCGATGATCTCGAAGGCGCCGAGTGGAACACGGATGCCGTCGGTCCGACCAAGCGCGGGCTCGCCGACGATCTGATCCGCCGCCTGCGCGCGCGTTTCGGACCCGGGGGCCTGCTGCACTTCGGGCAGGGCAAATGGTATCCCGGCGAAAGCCTGCCGCGTTGGGCGTTCGGCCTGTACTGGCGCAAGGACGGCGTGCCGATCTGGAAGAATGCCGACCTCATTGCCAGCATTGAAAATCCGCGGCCGGCACAGGCCAAGGACGTCCAGGCGTTCGTGGAAGGCGCGGCGTTACGGCTTGGCCTCGATCCCGGTTACATCATGCCGGCCTATGAGGACACCGCGTACTGGCTGCAGAAGGAATCCGAGCTTCCCGTCAACGTCGATCCCTCCGATTCCAAATTGTCCGATCCGGAGGCCCGCGCGCGGATGGCGCGGGTGTTCGAGCAGGGGCTCAACAATCCTCGCGGCTTCGTGCTGCCGGTGCAGCGCTGGAACGCGGCACCACGCTGGCGCAGCGAGCGCTGGCAGCTCCGGCGCAGTCATCTGTTCCTGATGCCGGGCGATTCGCCGCTCGGCCTGCGCCTGCCGCTGGACTCGCTCGGCTATGTCCCGCCCGATCAATATCCCTACATCGTCGAGCGGGACCCGATGGAGGCCCGCGGCAAGCTGCCGGTGTTCAGCCTTCCGGCGCGTCCCGACTCGCCGGAGCGGCTTGAGCCGGAAGAGCTCAACACCTCCGTCCCGGTCCGCACCGCGATGTCGGTCGAGGTTCGCGATGGCGTGCTCTGTGCCTTCATGCCGCCGGTCGAGCAGATCGAGGATTATCTCGAGATGATCGCGGCGCTCGAAGCCACGGCCGAGGAGATGCAGCTCCAGGTCCACGTCGAGGGTTATCCGCCGCCATTCGATCCGCGCGTCGACGTCATCAAGGTGACGCCCGATCCCGGCGTGATCGAGGTCAACGTCCAGCCGGCAAAAAACTGGCGCGAGGCGGTCGACATCACCGCCGGGCTCTATGAAGATGCCGGCAAGACGCGCCTCGGCGCCAATCGCTTCCTGGTCGACGGCCGCCACACCGGCACCGGCGGCGGCAATCACGTCGTGGTCGGCGGCTCGAGCCCGCAGGACTCGCCGTTCCTGCGCCGGCCTGATCTGTTGAAGAGCCTGGTGCTGCACTGGCAGCGTCATCCGTCGCTGTCCTATTTCTTCTCCGGCCTGTTCATCGGCCCGACCAGCCAGGCACCGCGCATCGACGAAGCCCGCCACGACAGCATTTACGAGCTCGAGGTGGCGCTCACGCACGTGCCGCCGCCGGGCACTCAGGCGCCGCTGTGGCTGGTGGATCGCTTGTTCCGGCATCTCCTTGTCGACATCACCGGCAACACCCATCGCGCCGAGATCTGCATCGACAAGCTCTATTCACCGGACGGCACGACCGGCCGCCTCGGCCTGGTCGAATTCCGCGCGCTCGAAATGCCGCCGGATCCGCGCATGTCGCTGGCGCAGCAGCTGCTGATCCGCGCGCTGATCGCAAAATTCTGGCGCGAGCCGCAACAAGGCAAGTTCGTGCGCTGGGGCACCGCGCTGCACGACCGCTTCATGCTGCCGCACTTCATCTGGGAAGATTTCCTCGAAGTGCTGACCGAGTTGAAGCAGTCCGGCTATCCGTTCGAGCCCGAATGGTATCTGGCCCAGCTCGAATTCCGCTTCCCCGCCTTCGGCCGCATCCATCATGGCGGCGTGACGCTGGAGCTGCGGCAGGCGCTGGAGCCCTGGCACGTGCTCGGCGAGGAGGGCTCGGCCGGCGGCACCGTGCGCTATGTCGACTCATCGGTCGAGCGGCTTCAGGTCAAGGCGGAAGGCTTCGTCGAGGGCCGCCATATCGTCACCTGCAACGGCCGTCGCCTGCCGATGACCGCCACCGGCCGCTCCGGCGAAGCCGTGGCCGGCGTCCGCTTCAAGGCCTGGCAGCCGGCCTCCGGCCTGCACCCCACCATTCCCGTTCACGCGCCACTGACGTTCGACCTCATTGACACCTGGAACGGCCGCTCGCTCGGCGGCTGCGTCTATCACGTCGCCCATCCCGGCGGCCGCAGCTACGACACCAAGCCGGTCAACACCTACGAGGCCGAGGCGCGGCGGCTGGCGCGCTTCCAGGACCACGGCCATACGCCGGGCCCGATGCAGCCGCCGCCCGAGGAACGCACAAATGAGTTTCCGCTGACCCTCGACTTGCGGTCCCCGCTCCTGCAATGAGTATGATGCGGGGGCAGGGAGAGGCGCATGGCCGAGGGCGCAGCCGAAGAGGACGACAAGGCGGGTAAGGCGCAAGGTCAACGTGAAGGCCAGCGCCGTTTTGCGCAATGGGTCCGCGACTATAAGCGCCTTCCCGGCATCCCCGACGAGTTTCTCGGCCCGGACGGCAAGCCCCGCGCCGTCTGGAGCCGCTTCTTCGATGCCTTCGGCGGGCTCGCGCCCGACGAGGTCGAGCGGCGGTTCGGCATGGCCGACCGTCATCTCCGCGAGGCCGGCGTCACCTATCGCGCGCCCGGCGAGAGCGCCGACCGGCCCTGGTCGATCAGCCATCTGCCGCTGCTGATCGACGAGGCCGACTGGAAGCAGCTGTCCGACGGCATCACCCAGCGCGCCGAGCTGCTCGAGCTCGTGCTGCGCGACATCTATGGCGAGGGCCGCCTCGTCGCCGAAGGCGCGCTGCCGGCGGCCGCGATCGCCGGGAGCCCCGAATATCTCCGCCCCGTCTGCGGCGTGCCGCCGCCGGGCGGGCGCTATCTCTCGCTCTATGCCGCCGATGTCGGCCGCGGGCCCGACGGCCGCTGGTGGGTGCTCGGCGACCGCACGCAGGCGCCGTCGGGCGCGGGCTATGCGCTGGAGAACCGCCTGGTGCTCTCGCGCGCCTTCTCGGATCTCTACAAGTCGATGAACGTGCCGCGCGTCGCGCCGTTCTTCGAGGCCTTTCGCGACAGTCTTCGGGCGCGCGCCGACCGCGACGAGCCGCGGATCGGCGTGCTGACGCCGGGCAGTTTCAGCGAGACCTATTTCGAGCACGCGACGCTGGCGCGCTATCTCGGCTTCCTGCTGGTCGAGGGCGACGATCTCGCCGTCAGCGACAACCATATCCACATCCGCACGGTTGCGGGCCTCAAGCGCCTCGACGTGCTGCTGCGCCGCGTCGATTCCAATTCGCTCGATCCGCTCGAACTCGATGCCTCCTCGCGGCTCGGCGTGCCCGGCCTGATCGACGTGCTGCGCAAGGACGGCGTCGTCGTCGCCAACATGCCGGGCTCGGGCGTCCTGGAGGCGCGCGCGATGCTCGGCTTCCTGCCGGCGCTCAGCCGCCGCCTGCTCGGTGAGGAGCTGAAGATGCCGCACATCGCGACCTGGTGGTGCGGCCAGCGCTCGGCGCGCGACGAGGTGTTGTCGCGGCTCGACCGGGTCGCGATCGAGGGGGCCTATCGCCGCGGCGTTCCCGGCTTCGACAGCAATGGCCCCGTGCTCGCGAGCGAGCTCGATGCGGCCGAACGCCAGCGCCTGATCGACGCAATCAGCGCGCGCGGCATGGACTATGTCGGCCAGGAGGTGGTGCGGCTCTCGACCATGCCGGTGTGGGAGCAGGGGCAGATCACCCCGCGCCCCTTCGTGCTGCGCGTGTTCGCGGCCGCAACTCCCGACGGCTGGGCCATCATGCCCGGCGGCTTCTGCCGGATCGCCGAGCAGCCGGATGCGCGCGCGGTGTCGATGGGCGACGGCGCGCGTTCCGCCGACGTCTGGGTGGTCTCGGACAAGCAGGTCTCGACCGCGACGCTGCTGCCTGCGGTCGACAAGGTGCGCATCCGCCGTATCGCCGGCGTGCTGCCGAGTCGCGCCGCCGACAATCTGTTCTGGCTCGGCCGCTATCTCGAACGCGCCGAGGCGACGCTGCGGCTGGTGCGGGCGCTGGGCTCGCCGAGCGGGCCCAACAAGGGCACCGCGGCGTCGCTGCAATCGGCCGAGCGTATCCAGCGCCTGCTGGTGACCTGGGGCGCGATCTCGCAGACCTCGCGCGCGGCGCCCGGCCGCATCGTCGCCGAGGCGCTGCAGAGCCCGGAGCGTTTCGGCTCGGCACTGTCGCTGGTCCGCGCGGCCCAGCGCACGGCGACCTCCTTGCGCGAGCGGCTGTCGCCCGATGCCTGGCAGGTCATCACCGAGATGACCGAGCGGCTGGCCTTTGAGGTCGAGGACGACGACAGCGTGCTGAGCGCGGCCGAGCTGACCCTGCAGGAGCTCGCGAGCTTTGCCGGCCTTGCGCATGAGAACATGAACCGCGCCGCCGGCTGGCGCTTCCTCGATATCGGCCGCCGCACCGAGCGCGCCATCAACACCACGCGTTTTGCCCGGCAGTTTGCCTATGACGAAGCCGGCGACGAGGATCTCGATATCCTGCTCACGCTGGTGGATTGCCAGATCACCTACCGCTCGCGCTATCTGCTGGCGCCGATCCTGGCGCCGGTGCGGGACCTCGCCGTGCTCGACAGCTACAATCCGCGTTCGGTGGCGTTCCAGGTGACGGCGCTGAACGAGCACATCGCCGCACTGCCGAGCCTGAAGGAGCATGGCCTGATCGAGAAGCCGCAGCGGCTTGCGGTCGCGATGCAGGCGATGCTCGCGACCGCGGAGGCCGAGAAGCTCGAGGTCAAGACGCTGTTCGCCCTGGAGCAGGATCTGCTCAGCCTCGCCGAGGCAGTCGGGCAGCACTATTTCCCGCACGGCCCCAATGCCAGCCGCCCGGAAAAACTGACGGGGCTGGCGTGATCTACGATATCCGCCACGTCACCACCTACGAATACGAGAGTCCGGTCAGCTTCGCCCGCTGCACGCTGCGGTTGGAGCCGGGGAGCGGCCATGGCCAGGAGCTGATCTCGCATAAGGTCGAGATTCGTCCGCGCCCCGCGGAGCGTAGCGTCCGGCGCGATTTCTTCGGCACCCTGACCGAGAGCGTCGTGATCGAGGCCGCGCATCGCACTTTGCGTATCGATTCCCGCTCTCGCGTCAAGGTGTCGCGCCAGCCGCCGGCGCGCGCCGCTGCCAGCCCGACCTGGGAGAACATTCGCGACATCGCCTTCGAGGCGACGAGCCTCGGGCCGTCATCGCCGGTCGGCTATGTCTTTGCGAGCCCGCTGGTCCCGGTGCTGGGACCGGTCAGCGCCTATGCGGCGGAAAGCTTCGCGCCCGGCGCAGCCATCCTCGCCGGGGCGGTCGATCTGATGCATCGCATCCGCACCGAATTTCGCTACGACCCCAAAGCGACGGTGATCTCGACGCCGCTTGACGAGGTCTTCGTCAAGCGCCATGGCGTCTGTCAGGATTTTGCCCATGTGATGATTGCGGGCTTGCGCGGGCTGGGCCTGCCCGCGGCCTATGTCAGCGGATATCTGCGCACCATTCCGCCGGCGGGCCAGCCGCGCCTGCAGGGCGCCGACGCTACCCATGCCTGGGTGTCGCTGTGGTGCGGGGAGGAGCTTGGCTGGGTCGATTTCGATCCGACCAACGATCTTATGGTTGCTGGCGATCATATCGTGCTCGCGGTCGGCCGCGACTTTTCCGACGTTTCGCCGGTCGACGGCATCATCGTCGGCTCGCCGAAGCAGAAGCTCGACGTCGCCGTCGACGTGCTTCTGGTGGAATGATTACGGGTCCTGCCGTGCCCGCGACGCCCAGCCCGGGTGTGTCGGGCCGGCACCGCAATCGCGATATCGCGGGGCACAACCGCAACATATTTCCGTATTTTCGTTCCCGGGTTTGGCCAGTCGGCCCAAGTTGGGCTAAGCTGGCCTTTGCGTCGAGGACATGAATGAGACGTCGGGAGTTGGCGTGGAACACCACCGACAAGCGGGGCTGCATCCATGATCACGTTACCGAAACTGGCGGCGGAGACCCTGGAGAAGTTGCTGGGATCGTTCATGCGTCGTCGGTACGACGAGTCCTACGCCAGAGTGCTGGAAGGCTCGACTCGGACGGCGATGGAATGCATCGGCAACAGCGACGCACTCTATCACAACATCGAGCACACGATGTTGGTGACGCTGGCCGCTCAGGCGATCCTGATGGGACGTAATCTCCACACGCATCTTGCGGCTGAGGACTACATCAACGTTCTGATCGCATGCCTTGCGCACGACATCGGCTATGTCCGCGGTCTGTTTCCGGAGGATGATGAAGACGGTTTCATCATCGATGATTCCGGCACCAAGGTGGCGCTGCCGCGTGGCGCTTCGGATGCCAGCCTGATGATGTATCACGTCGATCGCTCGAAGCTTTTTGTACGGCGGCGGCTGCCGCAAGTTCGGGGCGTGGACAGCGAGCGCGTCGCCCGCGCCATCGAGGGAACCCGCTTCCCGGCCCGCGAAGGGCAGGAATACGACGACGACGCCTCGATCCTGCGCGCTGCCGATTTCATCGGGCAACTCGGCGACCCCAACTATCTGCGCAAGGCCAACGCGCTCTATTACGAATTCGAAGAAGTCGGCATGAACCGCCAGCTCGGTTACGATTCGCCGGCCGATATCGTGAACCGCTATCCGCAGTTCTATTGGAATAGCGTCGCACCGCACATTCAGACCGAGATCGGCTACCTCAACAAGACCGAGATCGGTCGGCAGTGGATCGCCAACCTCTACAGCAACGTGTTCCGCGCCGAACGCGACATCACGTTGTCCGGGCCGCAGAAGTAGGGCGGACTCTCGTAGCCCGGATGGAGCGAAGCGCAATCCGGGAAACCTGTCGCTGCGGACGCACCGCCCCGCATTCCGCTTCGCTGCATGCGGGCTACGACATCGCAAATCGGTCAGTCGATCATGCAACAAAAAACAATCGCCACCGATATCCTCGACATTGCCTATCGTGAATACGGCGCGCCGGACGGCTGGCCCTGCATCATGGGTCACGGCTTTCCCTACGACGTGAACGCCTATGCCGAGACCGCGCCGATCATCGCGCAAGCGGGCGCGCGGGTGCTGGTGCCCTGGCTCCGCGGCTACGGGCCGACGCGATTCCGCTCCGCTGCGACGTTGCGCTCCGGCGAGCAGGCGGCGCTTGGCGCCGATCTGCTGGCCTTCATGGATGCGCTTGGAATCTCGCGCGCGGTGGTCGGCGGTTACGACTGGGGCGGGCGCGCGGCCTGCGTGGTCTCGGTGCTGCATCCGGAGCGCGTGATCGCGCTCGTCTCGGGCAATTCCTACAACATCCAGAACATCGCGCGTTCGATGGAGCCGGCTTCGCCACCGGAGGAGGCGGCGCTCTGGTATCAATATCTCTTCCACAACGAGCGCGGCCGCCGCGCGCTGGAGCGCAACCGGCGCGGTTTTGCGCGCCAGCTCTGGTCGATGTGGTCGCCGACATGGGCGTTCGACGATGCGACGTTCGAGACCAGCGCAATGTCGTTCGACAATCCTGATTTCGTCGATGTCGTGATCCACTCCTATCGACATCGTTACGCGCTGGTCGCGGGCGATCCCGCCTATGCCGCGATCGAGGCGAAGCTCGCCGCCCAGCCGCCGGTCCGGGTGCCGACCATCGCGATCGATGGCGACAGCGACGGCGTCAATTCCGGCACGGCGCACCATGCAGGCAAATTCGAGGGCTTTTTCGAGCGGCGCGTCTTTGCAAGGGCCGGCCACAATTTGCCGCAGGAGCGGCCGGCCGAATGGGCGCAGGCCGTGCTCGATGTGCGGAAAGCGGCCTCATAGAGCCGGGTTTCTCGTCCCCACTGTCTTGCCGCTCTCGCAGCTTCCGATTTTTCCTGATCCCGGGAACCTTTTCCAATCGCAGCCGTCCAAGCTGTGGGGCCGCTTTCTGTATGCGGTTCGTTGCAGGGGAGGTTTTCGATGAAGACGCAAACGCGCAGGCTGGAACGTGTCGCGGTCGCGCAGGCGCCGAGCGAGCGGCCTGAGAGGGCGGAGGTCGAGCAGGCGATCCGGACCATGATCCGCTGGGCCGGCGATGATCCCGCGCGCGACGGTCTGCGCGATACGCCGGGCCGGGTCGCCCGCGCCTTCGAGGAGTATTTCTCCGGCTATGCGCAGGATCCGACCGAAATCCTGCAAAAGACGTTTGAGGAGATCGAAGGCTATGACGAGATGATCGTTCTGCGCGGTGTTCGCTTCGAAAGCCATTGCGAGCACCACATGGCACCGATCGTCGGCCGCGCCTGGGTCGCATATATCCCGCAAGGGCGCGTCGTCGGCATCTCCAAGCTCGCGCGTCTCGTCGACATCTACGCCAAGCGGCTTCAGATCCAGGAGAAGATGACCGCACAGATCGCCAACACCATCAACGATGTGCTGAGGCCCGAAGGCGTCGGGGTCATCATCAAGGCAACGCATCACTGCATGACCACGCGCGGCGCGCACAAGCCCGGGACCGATCTCGTCACCAGCCGCATGCTCGGCGTGTTCCGCGACAATGCGTTGACACGCCAGGAGCTGCTGGGGCTGGCCAATTCGGACGATTGATCCGCGGCGACCCAAGGAGGCAACGCCATGACTGAGGACAAGAAGCCAAGCGGGCCCGACCTGAGCAGGGGCGTGACGCTCGCCGCGTTCAAGGGCGGCAAATTGCTCGGCCATGTCGGCGAGGAAGACGTTCTGTTGGTGCAGGCCGGCAGCGAGATCTTTGCGATCGAGCCGGCCTGCAGCCACTATCACGGCCCGCTCGCCGAAGGACTGGTGGTTGGCGACACCATCCGCTGTCCCTGGCACCACGCCTGCTTCTCCTTGCGGTCAGGCGAGGCGACCCGTCCGCCGGCGCTGAATGCGCTGGCGGTGTGGGAGGTCTCGCGCGATCAGGACAAGATCATCGTTGAGCGCAAGCGCGAGATGCCGAAGCCTCCGGCGCCTCATCGGACAGCGCCAACGCCGGAAAAATTCGTTATCATCGGCGGCGGCGCGGCGGGTTTCGCGGCGGCGGAGACGCTCCGTCGCGAGGGCTTTGCCGGCGCCATCACCATGCTTAGCAATGACAGCGCGATGCCGGTGGACCGGCCCAATCTCTCCAAGGATTACCTCGCGGGCAACGCGCCGGAGGATTGGCTGCCGCTGCGGGGCGAGGACTACTATCGGGACGCCGGCATCGATCTCAGGCTCAACACGAATGTCGCCGCGATCGAGGCGAAGACGCGCAGCGTGACGCTGGGCAACGGCGACAGGCTGCCGTTCGATCGGCTGCTGCTCGCGACCGGCGCCGAGCCGGTCAGATTGCAGATTCCGGGTGCCGACCAGCCTCATGTCTACACGGTGCGCTCCGTCGCCGACAGCCGCGCCATCATCAAGGCGGCCGCCAGCGCCAAGCGCGCGCTGGTAATCGGCGCCAGCTTCATCGGCCTCGAAGTTGCGGCCTCCTTGCGGGCACGCAAGATCGAGGTGCACGTGGTCGCGCCGGACGAACGGCCGATGCAGAAGGTGCTCGGTCCCGAGATGGGCGACTTCGTGCGCGCGCTGCATGAGGAGAACGGCGTCAACTTCCATCTCGAGGACACGGTGGAGAAGCTGGACGGCACGCGCGCCACGTTGAATAGCGGCGGCGTGATCGAGGCCGACCTGGTCGTGGTCGGCATCGGCGTCAAGCCGCGCCTCGCGCTCGCCGAGCAAGCGGGACTTGCGGCCGACCGGGGCGTCAGCGTCAGCGGATATCTGGAGACCAGCATAGCCGGTATCTTCGCGGCCGGCGACATCGCGCGCTGGCCCGATCCGCATTCGCGGCAAACCATCCGCGTCGAGCACTGGGTCGTGGCGGAGCGGCAGGGCCAGACCGCGGCACGCAACATGCTCGGCAAGCGCGAGCGCTTCGAAGCCGTGCCGTTCTTCTGGTCTCAGCACTATGACGTACCGATCAACTATGTCGGCCATGCCGAGAGCTTCGACGACATCGCGATCGACGGCAGCATTTCCGGCAAGGACTGCCTGCTGAAGTATCGCAAGGGCGGCCGCGTCCTCGCGGTTGCTTCAATTTATAGGGATCTCGACAATCTCAAGGCCGAGCTGGAGATGGAGCGAACACGCGGCTGAGGCGCGCATCCGGTCTTGATTTGCGTCAATGTTGCTGGCCGCGAGGGCTGCTGTGCTGGCTGTTGTCCCGGTGCGGCGCGCGCTATACTGGCCTGTGCTCGCGGGCTTCCATGCAGGAGTCACCGTCATGACAAGTGCCTCGGATACCTCCCATCCTTCCGGCCTGGGCTCCGGGATCTCGGCCCTGCATGCCAAATGGGGCTGGATCGTAGCCTTGGGAGTCGTCTACCTCGTCGCCGGCTTCGTCGCACTTGGCAGCGTGGTAATGGCGACGGTGGCGAGCGTCATCGTGGTTGGCGCCATGATGATCGTCGCGGGCGCGGCCGAAATCATCGGCGCGTTCCAGATGAAAAGCTGGGGCAAGTTTGTGATCTGGGCCTTGCTCGGCGTACTCTATGTTATCGCGGGCTTTCTCACCTTCGAGAACCCGCTGTTTGCTGCAGTGTTGCTGACTCTGTTCCTGGGCGCATCGCTGCTCGCCTCCGGCGCCGTCCGGCTCTTTCTCGCCTTCAGCATGAAGCGTGAAAGTCCATGGGTCTGGGTGGCGCTCTCGGGCGCCATCACGCTGCTGCTGGGGCTGTTGATCCTGGCACGTTGGCCGGTGAACAGCGTCTACATCCTCGGCCTGTTTCTCGGCATCGACCTGATCATGGCGGGCGCGGGGTGGGTGAGCCTGGGCTTCAGCCTGAAGCGGCGCCACTGATCAGCAACTCGACGCAAGACCCTCTCACGGAACTCCGCTGATCTGGCGTGCTGGCAAAAAGCAGCACGCCGCGCCTTCCGACCAGCGCGGCGATCATCACCGGGGAGAAACCATGAAAGCCGCTTTGGTCCTGGCTGCAGCCTTGGCTGCCTGCTTGTCCACGCCTGTCTCCGCGCAGAAATCTTACGGTCCCGGCATCAGCGACACCGAGATCAAGATCGGCAACACCATGCCCTATAGCGGCCCCGCATCGCCGCTCGGCATCACCGGCAGGGTGATCTCGGCCTATTTCGACGAGGTCAACGAGAAGGGCGGGATCAACGGCCGCAAGCTCAATCTCCTGTCGCTCGACGACGCCTTCTCGCCGCCGAAGACCATGGAAGCGGCGCGGCGGCTGGTCGAAGGCGACGGCGTCGCCTTCATCTTCGCGACCATGGGCACCGCGCCGAGCTCGGCGATCGCGAAATATCTCAACAGCAACAAGGTGCCGCAGCTGTTTCTGATCAGCTCGGCCTCGAAGTGGAACGACCCCGCCAACATGCCCTGGTCGATGGCGCTGCCATGGGCACCGAACTACACCAGCGAGGCCGCCATCGACGTCGCCTATGCCCGTGCCAAGAACCCGAACGCGCGCTTCGCGGTGCTCTATCAGAATGACGATGCCGGCAAGGAATATCTGCGCGGCGTCAAGGAAGCGCTTGGTGCCGACGCCGACAAGGCGATCGCGATGGCGTCGAGCTTCGAGGTCGCCGACCCCACCGTCGATTCCCAGGTGCTGACGCTCGCCAACACCAAGGCCGACGTGTTCATGATCTATTCGGTGACGCCGCGTGCCTGCGCCCAGGCGATCCGGAAAGCGCATGAGGTCGGCTGGCAGGCGACGCGCTTCCTCGCCTCGGGCTGCGCCAACAAGGCCACCGTGATGGTTCCGGCCGGCCTCGATGCCGGCAAGGGCGTGCTCTCGCTCGGCTCGCTCAAGCCGTTCGTCGAGGTGCCGAAGGACGATCCGGCGATGACGACCTATATCGACTTCATGAAGAAGCGCCTGCCCAATGCCGACGTCAACAACGTCGCGGGTCTCTACGGCTACACCGTTGCCGAGGCATTGGTGGTCTTGCTGAAGCAGTGCAAGGACAATCTGACGCGCGAGAACATCATGGCGCAGGCGGCCAATTTGAAGAACGTGCCGCTGTCGCTGCTGATGCCCGGCATCACGCTCAACACCACGCCGCAGGATTTCCGCCCGATCAAGGACGGCTATATGCTCCAGTTCAACGGCAATGACTGGATCGTCGCGAGCGAGCTATTGCGCGGCACGTGAGGGGACTGCGCGAGGTCGACGAACGGGTTGAGGGAGCTCTCTCCGCGAGTTCGGAATCGTAGGGTGGGCAAAGGCGCACTTGCGCCGTGCCCACCACCTATCAATGCTTCGAGAGAAGCGGTGGGCACGCTTCGCTTTGCCCACCCTACGATACTGGCGCGAAGGTCGGCGAACGGGAGGATCAAGAATGGATTTTCAACACTCCGCCCGCTCGATGGAATTGCAAGAGCGCGTCCGCCGGTTCATGCGGACGCATGTCGAGCCGGTCGAGGAGCTCTATTACGAGCAGGTGAAGCCGGAAGCGACACGCTACAAGACGCCGCAGGTCCTTCAGGACCTGAAGCGGCTGGCGCGCGAGCAGGGGCTCTGGAACCTGTTCCTCTCCGGCGAGCACGGCCAAGACCTTAACAACACTGGCTTGACCAATCTCGAATATGCGCCCGTGAAGGAGATCATGGGCCGCATCCTTTGGGCGCCCGAGGTCTTCAATTGCTCGGCGCCCGATGTCGGCAACATGGAGGTGCTGGCCAATTACGGCACGCCGGCACAGCAGGAGCGCTGGCTGAAGCCGCTTTTGGAGGGGCGCATCCGCTCCGGCTTCTCGATGACGGAGCCGCAGGTCGCCTCCAGCGATGCCACCAACATCCAGTGCGAGATCAGGCGCGACGGCGGCGACTACGTCATCAACGGCCGCAAATGGTTCACCTCCGGCGCGATGAACGAGGATTGCGAGATCCTGATCGTGATGGGCAAGACCGCGCCTGACGATCCCGACCGCCACCGTCAGCAATCCATGATCCTGGTGCCGAAAGCGACGCCCGGCGTGCGCATCGTGCGCGACATGCTGACCTACGGCTATGACGACGCGCCGGTCGGCCATCCCGAGATCGTCTACGAGAACGTTCGCGTGCCCGCAGAGAACATCCTGCTCGGCGAGGGCCGCGGCTTCGAGATCGCGCAAGGCCGGCTCGGCCCCGGCCGTATCCATCATTGTATGCGGCTGATCGGCTGCGCCCAGCGTGCGCTCGAATTGATGTGCCAGCGCGCGGTCTCCCGCACGGCGTTCGGCAAGCCGCTCGCAGAGCAGGGCTCGGTGCGCGAGGACATCGCACATTCATTCTGCGAGATCGCGCAGGCGCGGCTCTTGACGCTGCAAGCCGCCGACAGGATGGACCGCGAGGGCAACAAGATGGCGCGCGACCTGATTGCGGCCGCCAAGATCGTGGTGCCCAGCATGGCCGCCCGCGTTATCGACCGCGCCATCCAGATCCACGGCGCCGCCGGCGTCTCGCAGGACACGTTCCTCGCCCGCGCCTATGTCTACGCCCGCTTCATCCGCATCGGCGACGGGCCGGATCAGGTGCATCTGGCTGCGGTGGGGAAGGAGCTGATCAAGCGGGGCGGGGTGATGGAGGGGTAGGTGGTTGCTCTTAGCCAGGGCGTGCAGTCATAGACGGCGGATGCCCGCTCATGGGGGTGAAGCAGATTGCGGCAACGCCGACACTTTGATTTTTGCTCCTGAACTGCCGTCGATCACCCGCCGCTATGCAGCCGGTTTCTCATCCATAAGCCAATAGACGATGGCTGTCAGAGCAAGGGTCGATGCGCCTGCAACGATAAACGGGGCGAGATAGTCGCCATTCGAACTGAACTGCAGGGCCGCGCCCAAAAGTGCGATCCCGAAGCTGAAACCGATTTGGCGCATCGTCACGCAGATGGCAGATGCGGTCGCCGCACGATCGCTTGGAACCGCCGACACGGCGGCGGCAGTGATCTGCGCGTTGATCACGGCACAGCCTGACCCGCTGACGAGCAACGCAATGACTGTCACTACCAGCGTGTCCGGCCCCACGTTTCCGCCGGAGATTGCACCAAGGGCCAGGTCAGCCACCCCGATAAGCGCGAGACCACCACAGAAGAACGAGCGTGATGGGATGCGGGTCGTCAAAACCGCTCCATAGCGCGGCAACACCATCATCGGCAATGTGAGCGCGACCAGGAGCCAGCCCGCCTCAAACGGACTGAGACCCAACGGACCGCGCGCCAATTGCGGCACGTAGACGAGAAGCGACCAGAAGCCGGTCGATCCCGCCATCGGGACGAGGCACATCGCGACGAACTGCCGAGATCCGAACAGCTTGAGATCGAACGCCGGGTTGGGATGTCGGCGTTCCACCCAAACGAAAAGGAGGAGCGCAATCCCCGAAGCGGCGAGTCCCGTCAGGAACGTCGCCGAGGCGACGCCACCAAGCGCAGCTGCTTCCAGCAACATAAACGCCAACGCCGCCGAAATTGTCGCAAGAAGGCCAGCACCGAGCCAATCCACCTTGGCGCTCGAACGCTGCTGGTCGAGCTCATTGCCAATTCTGTACAGCACCAGGAAGACCAAAACGGCGCAAAGCGGCAAGTTGATCCAGAAAATCCAGCGCCACCCGATCGTATCAGCCAGGAGCGATCCGAGCGGCGGGCCAGCGACCATCGAGGCACCGACGATCGTGCCCCAAAGTCCAAACGCCCGCGCACGTCGGGGCCCCTCGTAAGCACCAGCAAGGAGGGCAGACGAGGTGCTGGTGATGCAGGCACCGGCGATACCTTGCAATGTGCGGAATGTCAGCAAAACGTCGAGCGTGTTGGCGCACGCACACAGCAGAGAGGCCAGGCCAAACAGCCCTGCACCCCAGGTGAACATTTGAACGCGTCCGTATCTGTCGGCAAGGCTACCTGCAATCGGCAAACAGAAGATCAAGGCAAGGCTGTAGACGTCGATGACCCAGGCCGCTCGTGCGGAAGCGGCACCGAGATCGTGGCCAACATCGGGTAAGGCAGCCGCTAGAGCCGTCAGGTCGACTTGAAACAGAGAGCCGCTCAAGCACGCTGCAAGCAGCGTCGCCGTTTCCAGGGACATGCGATTGCCGCGATGGCCGTCATCGGCAAGCCAACTGGCGCTCGGCATTTCATCATCGTCGTGCTGAGGTTTGTCGAGCATGGTTGTTTCGGCCTCCATGGAGCATGGATGGCCGGGCAACGGGCTTTGGTCGAATGATGGTTCCTCAAAACCTCATGAATCGGTATCATGGCGTGAGGAGATCGAGATGCCACGCCGCTTGCCACCCTTCGCGCCCCTTGTCGCGTTCGACGCGGTCACCCGCCATGGCTCGTTCACGCGCGCCGCGGCGGAGTTGGGCGTCACGCAGAGTGCGGTCAGCCATCAGATCCGAAAACTGGAGGACCATTTCGGGGTTGCATTGTTGCAGCGGCAGAATCCAGGGGTCGGGATAACACCTGCCGGCGCGCAGCTTAGGCAAGAGCTTGCCGCAGCACTCGACGCGCTTGGTGCGCTGGATGCTCAGGTGCGGCGGCGCTCGAACCGAACGACGTTGCGCGTGGGCGCCGGCTCGGCGTTGGCAACATGGTGGCTCGTCCGCCGCCTGCCAGATTTTACGGCGCGATATCCGTCGATCAACGTTGATCTCAAACCACTGGAGACGGGTGACAGTTCAAAGCGGCCGCTCGACGTGCGAATTGTCTGGAACGCCGGCGAAGACGCACGGCGGACGTCTACTCAATTGCCGCTGTTTTGGGAGCGGATTTTTCCCGTCTGTGCGCCGCACCTGTTGCCCCGGCGGCCGACGGCTTGCTGACCCTGCCGCTCATCCACAAAGGCGACAACGCGACCGGCGACTGGGGTTGGCCCTCCTGGTTTAGACGCCTGGGATTGCCGAAATCGGGCGCTGCCGCTGGCAGCTTGACGCTGGACGACATGGGAATGTGCATGTCGGCTGCGGCCGAAGGAGCCGGGGTGACACTTGGGCGCTCACTTCTTGTGGCAGATGCGGTTTCGTCTGGACGCCTCGTGTCCGCACTCGCCGATTACCCCGCAGTCGAGTGCACGAAAATTCAGGTTGCCCAGTGGCCAGCCGATTTGATCGGCGATCGCAGCGTCGAGTTATTCGTGAATTGGCTCGCCGAGCAGGCCGAGACGACCGTGAGGAATATTTCGGCTGCATAGTCCTTTGCCGGCCCTCTGCCGATTTGTTAGGGGCCGGCACTGTCAGTTCGCAGCTATTCGTCGGGGCTCTCGTCGTCATGCTGTTGACGCAATGTCTGTCTTAGACGGCGACAACTAAAACGCCGTGCTGGAACCGTTGGGGTTCCTACAAACGGTTCCGGAGCCAGGGGTTGGCTCGACCCGCAAAACGATTTGCGGCATCGGAACCGAACAATCGAAAATCACAGGAGATATAATGGTGTTTCGATCGAGCGCCGCAATTTGCGGCGCCGTGGTTGCGCTTGCCGTTTCCGTTTCTATTGCGCGATGTGAAGCTGGTGGGGTTCACTCAAGCGCCGCCGACAATGCCGCTTCCGGGGAAGCGATCGTTGGCGCGGCATCCATGTACAATCCGTTCAAGCCCGGCAAAGAGGAGGGCGGCCCGAAGACGGCTTCCGGCGAGCGCTATGATCCCTCGGTCTGGTCGGCCGCCATCAAGACGAGCTTGCGTAAGAAATTCGGTGGGGTCCAATTTGGCGCGAAGCCGAAATATGCCCTCGTCGAGGCCGTCGGCAAGAAGGTCATCGTCAGGATAAATGACGTGGGACCGCTAAGGCCGGGCCGCATCATCGACTTCAATGAGCGGACGATGCGCCATTTCGATCCGAGCCTGGAGCGCGGGGTCATTCCTGACGTAAAAGTCCGGCCGCTTGCCGGCGGCGATTGGACACCCGGACCGGTTGGCTGAACCGTCGCATCAGAACGTCGAGCAACACGCCCGTCCAGAACAGTCGAGCGCCTCGATGGCTTCATCGCGTTTGTCTCGATCGGCGGGAAGCGTGCCTGACGCGTGGAGACACGACGCTTCGTTGGCGGGAAAAATTCGCGCGTACATTCCCTCGGCAGGACGACCAAGGTCTCGGGCGGCGCGCCTTCGCCATGATGACATCATGCCGGTGTTTTGCCCGACGAGTCAAATGTCATTTCGTAAAATACGAATATATTTGGACTAGAGCCAAGCCATTGATATCGCTGTCCCCGGCTACTGTGCATGGGGTTGTTTTCGCGTTTTTTGCTGGAGAGACCCCACCGCCGACTCTGCTGGCGATGGACGTGCTGCTAGCCCGCCTTGGCGACGCGGCCGTCCGCTGCGCCCGAGCGCAGGTTCTGGAAGAACTTCTCCACCTCGCGCGACAGCGTCTCCGCCGTCTCGGTCACGCTGCTCGCAGCCGTCAGCACCGAGGAGGCTGCAGTGTCGGTCTCGCCGATGGCGTCGCGGAGCGAGCTGATGTTGGCGACGAGGGTCTCGTTGCCTTGGGCCGCCGATTGCGCGTTGGACGAGATCTCGCGCGTGGCGGCGTCCTGCTGGCCGATGGCGCCGGCGATCGCCGAGGTGACGTCGTTGATCTCGCGCACTGCGCCGCCGATCTCGCGGACGGCGTCGACCGCGTTGCGGGTGGAGGACTGGATCATCGAGACGTTTTCGCTGATGTCGGCCGTGGCCTTCGCGGTCTGCCCCGCGAGCGCCTTGACTTCATGCGCGACGACGGCAAAGCCGCGGCCGGCATCGCCCGCGCGCGCGGCCTCGATGGTGGCATTGAGCGCGAGCAGATTGGTCTGCTCGGCGATCGCCTGGATCAGGCTGAGCACGCCGTCGATGCGTTGCGTGGCGGCCGCCAGGCTCTCGATCTCGGCGATCGATTTCTCGGTGCGCTGGCCGGTCTGCTCGACCGCGCTGGCGGATTGCCGCACCTGCCGGCCGATCTCCACCACCGACGCAGACAGCTCCTCGGCCGCGCCTGCCACCGCCGTGACGTTGTGCGAAGCCTGTTCGGTGGCGTTCGCCGCCGTGCCGGCGCGGCTGCTCGCGTCCGCGGTGACGCGGGTGATGGTCTGCGCCGTCTCGCGCATGACCGAGGCGTTGTCGCTGAGGCCGCGCATGATCGCGCCGATCGCC
Organism: Bradyrhizobium sp. WSM1253; assembly: GCF_000244935.1. Taxonomy (NCBI): domain Bacteria; kingdom Pseudomonadati; phylum Pseudomonadota; class Alphaproteobacteria; order Hyphomicrobiales; family Nitrobacteraceae; genus Bradyrhizobium; species Bradyrhizobium sp. WSM1253. The sequence goes on along the minus strand of NZ_JH600073.1, from coordinate 1,747,488 downwards.
TCGCGAAACGCGTCGACGGATTGTTCGATGTGGCGGGCGCGCTCCTCGCGCGCGGCGGAGTCCTGCGAGACCTGCGAGGCGAGGTTGCGGTTGCGCGCCATCGCGTCCTGGAAGATCTGGATCGCGCGTGCCAGTGCGCCGATCTCGTCGGCCCGGTCAGAGTGGGGCACCACGACGTTCTCGGCGCCGTCAGCGACCTGCTTGATGGTCGCGGTGATGGCGGAGAGGGGGCGTGCGATCGAGCGGGCGATGATGACGATGCCGATCACGACGAGGGCGAGCGCCACGCCGGCGAGGCAGGTCAGGACCAAGGACAGGGTGCGATTGGTCTCGGTCTCGTGCGCGATTTGCCTTGCACGCTCGGCATAGACCTTGGACAGCGCCTCGAGATCCTTGTTCAGCGCCGAGCGCACGGCGCGGTTGGCGTCGTTGTCGCCCCATTCGCGGCCCGCGGCCGCATTGATCTCGACGCCGCGGCGCACCAGCTCCTTGCGAAACTCGACGAACTGCTCGATGCGCTTCTTGAACGTGGCGAACTGCTCGGCATCGTCAGCCTTGACGATGGTCTCCCAGCGCTTCACGACGTCAAGGATCTGGGCGTTGAACTTGAGCAGGCCCTCGCCGTACTTCTTCACCACGGCCGGTTCAGTCGACATGTAGACGCCGCGCGATTCCATCACGACCGCATAGACCAGCGAGTTGACCCGCTCGACGTTCAGCGCGGCGGCGTTCGCGGTCTCGATCGCGGTGGTCAGCTCGGCGCCGCGGCGGCTGTTGTAGTCGGACAGCATCGCGATCGCCGCCGTGAGAATCGCGAACAGCGCGAAGATGGCGTAGAGCTTGTTGGCAAGCGTGAAGCGGCCGGCGAGGCCGGTGGCATTCCCAGGTCGGTCAGTTGTCATGGTTTTCAGGGGCCCGAATGGCCGGGAGCGGCCGGAGAGCGCGGTCGTGCAAACTATTGCAAAACTATGCAGAATGAAGATGGACGCAGCGTTAACGCCGGGTTTGGCGCCCTTCGCCGTCGGTCGAAGGAAAGGTAGATATTTCAGCGTCTTGATCTGAAGGTATAGTCTTGGGATTGCCCAGGAGTCGGCCTTTGGCCGACGAACCCCGGAGAGACCCTTGGTCTACCGCCACACCATCGACGCCACGACCTACACGTTCCCGGATTTGCGCGACCTGCTCGCCAAGGCGACGCCGCCGCGCTCCGGCGACCGCCTGGCCGGGATCGCCGCCGCCAGTGCCGAACAGATGATCGCGGCGCGGATGGCGCTGGCCGGCGTCCCGCTCGGGCAGTTCTTGCAGGAAGCCGTCATCCCCTATGAGACCGACGAGGTCACCCGCCTCGTCATCGACAGCCACGACGCCAAGGCCTTCGCGCCGGTGGCTTCGCTGACGGTCGGCGCCTTTCGCGACTGGCTGCTATCGGACGCCGCGACGCCCGAAATCTTGCGCAAGCTGGCCGGCGGCATCACCCCGGAGATGGCCGCCGCGGTCTCGAAGCTGATGCGCAACCAGGATCTGATCCTGGCGGCGCGGAAATGCGAGATCACCACCGCTTTCCGCAACACCATCGGCCTGAAGGGCCGGATGAGCACCCGGCTGCAGCCCAACCATCCCTTCGACGACGCCAGGGGCATCACCGCCTCCATCCTCGACGGCATCCTGCTCGGCGCCGGCGATGCCTGCATCGGCATCAACCCGGCGAGCGACGACCCGGCCGTGATCGGCCAATTGCTGCGGCTGCTCGACGAGGTCATCGCGCGGCTGAAGATCCCGACACAGGGCTGCGTGCTGACCCATGTCACCACGACGCTGTCGCTGATCGGGCAGGGGGCGCCGGTCGACCTCGTGTTCCAGTCGGTCGCCGGCACTGAGGCTGCCAACCGCAGTTTTGGTATCGACCTCGCGCTTCTCAAGGAGGCGCACGAGGCCGGATTGTCGCAGAGGCGCGGCACGGTCGGGCAGAACGTGATGTATTTCGAGACCGGGCAAGGCTCGGCGCTATCGGCCAACGCCCATCACGGCGTCGACCAGCAGACCTGCGAGGCGCGCGCCTATGCGGTGGCCCGCGCCTTTGCGCCCCTCCTGGTCAACAGCGTGGTCGGCTTCATCGGCCCGGAATATCTCTACGACGGCAAGGAAATCATCCGGGCCGGGCTGGAGGATCACTTTTGCGGCAAGCTGCTCGGCCTGCCGCTCGGCATCGACATTTGCTACACCAACCACGCCGAGGCGGACCAGGACGACATGGACAATCTGCTGACGTTGCTCGCTGCCGCCGGCGTCACCTTCATCATGGGTGTCCCCGGCGCCGATGACGTCATGCTGAACTATCAGTCCACGTCTTTTCACGACGCGCTCTATGTCCGCGACGTCTTCGGACTGCGCCGCGCGCCGGAATTCGACGATTGGCTGGTGCGGTCCGGCATTGCGGGCGCCGATTTCCGTCTTGCCGGCGATGCAGGCCTGCTGCCCGATTTTGCCTCCCGGCTGATCGCGTGACGCGGCGGAAGCACCCGGCGGCCCGAGGAAACCATTGGTGCCCTAAGGAATTATGCTCATGCCACAATATTGAGAAATTCCGGCGGCAGCATTACGCTATGTGGCTGTCTGGCAATTTCCGCAGCTAAGTCGAGCGTGGCGGGGGAGCTTTGATGCGAGCTGAAAGTAACGGGACGTCCCGGCGGATTCTCTGCGTGTTTCCGCGATACACATCGTCGTTCGGGACGTTCGAGCATTCCTACCCCCTGACCGATGGCGTCCGCGCCTTCATGCCGCCGCAGGGACTTTTGCTGCTCGCCGCCTATCTGCCCAGGGAATGGCAGGTCAAATTCGTCGACGAGAACCTGCGCCGTACGACGAAGGAGGAGTTCGAATGGGCGGAGGCGGTCTTCGTCAGCGGCATGCACATCCAGCGCCAGCAGATGAACGACATCTGCCGCCGCGCCCATGAGTTCGACCTGCCGGTCGCGCTTGGCGGTCCCTCCGTCAGCGCCTGCCCGGATTACTATCCGTCGTTCGACTATCTCCATGTCGGTGAGCTCGGCGACGCCACCAATCAGCTGCTCGAAATACTGTCGCGCGACATCTCGCGTCCCGAGACCCAGGTGGTTCTGACCACCAAAGACCGCGTGCCGATGACGGAGTTTCCGATCCCGGCCTACGAGCTCGCCGACGTGAAGAAATACTTCCTCGGCAGCATCCAGTATTCCAGCGGCTGTCCGTATCAGTGCGAGTTCTGCGACATCCCCGGGCTGTACGGCCGCAATCCGCGCATCAAATCGCCGGAGCAGATCATCGCCGAACTCGACCGCCTGCGCGAATGCGGCATGACCGACACGGTCTATTTCGTCGACGACAATTTCATCGGCAACCGCAAGGCGGCGCTGGACCTCTTGCCGCATCTGATCGAATGGCAGAAGAGGACCGGCTATATGGTGCGGCTCGCCTGCGAGGCGACGCTCAACATCGCCAAGCGGCCGGAAATCCTCGAGAAGATGCGCGAGGCCTATTTCGTCACCATCTTCTGCGGCATCGAGACGCCCGATCCCGATGCGCTGAAGGCGATGCACAAGGACCACAACATGATGGTCCCGATCCTCGAGGGCGTGCAAACCATCAACTCCTACGGCATGGAGGTCGTGTCCGGCATCATCATGGGGCTCGACACCGACAAGCCCAACACTTCGGAGGCGCTGCTCGCCTTCGTCGAGGACTCCCGGATTCCGCTGCTCACGATCAACCTGCTTCAGGCGCTGCCGAAGACGCCGCTATGGGACCGTCTGGAGCGCGAGGGACGCCTGGTCGAGGACGACGGCCGCGATTCCAATGTCAACTTCCTGTTGCCCTACGACGACGTCGTCGCATCCTGGAAACACGCCATGGCCGTCGCCTACGAGCCCGAGAAGGTCTACGCGCGCTTCCAGTATCAATGCGACCACGTTTACGTGCATCGCCTGAAGATGCCGACGCCGGACGAGATGAAGACCTGGCCCAACATCAGGCGCGGCCTCGTCATGCTGCGAAACATCTTCTGGAAGGTCGGCGTGCTCGGCGACTACAAGCGCGTGTTCTGGAAGTTCGCGCTGGGCCGCATCAAGCGCGGCGACCTCGAAGGTCTGATCGGCTGCACTCTGATCGCGCACCATCTCATCACCTTTGCGCGGGCGGCCTCGACCGGCCAGCAGAACGCCTCGAACTATTCGATCCGGCTACGCGAGGCCTCCGTCCCCGCCGAATGACACAACATGTCTGATCCGGCCATCCCGCGTCGTCCGACCCTCGATCTGCGGTCGCTTACGCCCGCGCGCGTCGCGCTCGGGCGCAGCGGCGCGAGCCTGCCGACGCGGGCACTGCTCGATTTCACGCTGGACCATGCCCGCGCCCGCGATGCCGTACATGCCGTGTTCGATGCGCCGCGGCTGGTCGCGGATCTCCGCGCGCTCGGCCTCGTCGTCACCGAGGCGAACAGCCGGGCGGTCGACCGCAGGGACTATTTGCGGCGGCCCGATCTGGGCAGACTGCTGGATGCCGGATCAGTCGAGGCTCTGGCGCGGAGCGCCTCGGAGCCGTGCCAACTCGCGGTCGTGATTGGCGATGGGCTGTCGGCTGCGGCGGTCCACGCCCATGCGGCCGCGCTGGTGATGCGCCTGCTGCCGTTGCTCGCAGCCGGCGATGGTGTCGCGATCGGCCATGTCGTGGTCGCCTCAGGCGCGCGTGTCGCGCTCGGCGACGAGATCGGCGCCATTCTCGGCGCGCGCATGGTCGTGACGCTGATCGGCGAGCGGCCGGGCCTGTCGGCGCCCGACAGTCTCGGCGCCTATCTGACTTTCGCCCCGAAGCCGGGCCGCACCGATGCCGAGCGCAATTGCGTGTCGAACATCCACAAGGCCGGGTTGAGCTATGACGAGGCTGCTTTCAAGATCGCCTGGCTGGTCCGCGAGGGGCTCGCGCGGGAAGTGAGCGGTGTGGCGCTGAAGGACGAGAGCGCGGACCGCGCGCCGCGTCGAATTGGCACGGCTTTGCCCGAATGAAGGGCATTAAGGCAAAATCGCCACATCTTGATCGATTCGGCCACACTCCGCCTGCTTGCGAGAAGGGCGATTGACCTGCTAAACCCCTCGCGGCGATTTTCTGCGCATTTTCAAAGGGCAAGCCTCCCATTGGTATGGCATTTTCAAGCCGTTCGCGGGGCGCGACAAGCTCACAGACCCGAGCCGATTTAGGAACTGGACAAGGCATGCTCGAAAAGCACAGCGAGAGTGAGGTTCATGTCGACAAGGTCGAGCAGGGACCTGCGTCCTCGATCGCCTTCGGGCTGGAGCGCATCGGGCTGTTCGCCGTCCGGGCGCCCATCGTCTCCTGCATCGTCCTGCTCGTCCTGATCGTCGGCGCCGTGTTCGGCATCCATCGGATCAAGATCGACGATTCGCTGTCGCAGCTGTTCCGGTCCAACACGCCGGAATTCCGCCAGTACGAAGCGGTGACCAAGAAGTTCCCGGCCGAAGAATTCGACGTCCTCGTCGTAGTCGAGGGCAAGACCCTGCTGGCGCGGAACAACCTCGAGAAGCTGCGCGACTTCGTCACCGACATGCAGCTGGTGGAGGGTACGCGCGGACTGGTCTCGCTGTTCTCCGCGCGTCAGGCGCCGGCGCCGGGCAAGCTTCCCGCAGCCTTGTTCCCGCCCGAGCTGCCCGAGGGCGCGGCCTATGACAAGTTCATCGAGGGCGTCAAAGCCAACGAGATCATCCGCGGCAAGCTGTTGTCCGAGGACGGCACGCTGGCGCTGATCGTGCTTTCGCTCGATCCGGAGGTGGTCGCCTCCAACAAGCTGACCAAGACCGTCGCCGACATCCGCGCGCTGATGAAGGAAGACCTCGGCGACACCGGCCTCAACGTGCAGCTTTCCGGCGTGCCGGTGATGCAGCTCGAGATCCGCAACGCGGTCGAGCGCGACGGGCTCACCTACAACATCCTCGGCATTCTCGCCGGCTGTGTCATCGCCATCATCTTCTTCCGCAAGATCTCGTTCATGGTGGCGGCGGCGTTCCCGCCGATGATTGCGATCCTGCTGGCGCTCGGCGCGCTCGGCTGGGCCAATTTCAACCTCAACATGTTCCTGAACGTGATGACGCCGCTCATCATGGTCATCAGCTTCTCGGACTCGATGCAGCTCACCTTCGCCGCGCGCGACCGGCTGATCGCGGGCCAGGACAAGTTCACCGCGTTCAAGAACGCGGTGCTGGTGGTGGGACCGGCCTGCGTGCTGACGCACGGCACCGCCGGCATTTCCTTCATCGCGCTCCAGTTCTCCGACTCCGATCTGATCCGCAAGTTTGGCGAGGCGGGTCTCGCCGCCACCATCATCGCGCTGGTCGCGGTGTTGTCGCTGGTGCCGGTGTTCGGCGTGCTGCTGGTGCGCAACGAGAAGGTCTTTGCGACCAAGTTCCAGAGCGCGGATGCCGGCGTGCAGGCGCTGCGTAATTTCTGCTACTGGATCGCGGTGCGCATGGTGGGCCGTCCTGGCCTGTTCAGCCTGATCGCGGTGGTGTTCGTGGCGGGCCTCGGCGTCATCTACGCAAATCTGGAGCCGCGCTACCGGCTCGCCGACCAGGTGCCGGACAAGCGCCAGGCGGTCGCCGCCAGCGACCGGCTCGACGCCAAGCTCACCGGCGCCAACCCGGTCAACGTTCTGATCCAGTTCCCCAAGGGTGAATCGCTCTATTCGCCGGAGACGCTGCAGACCATCGCGGATGTGCACGCGACGGTGGAGAAGGCAGCCGGTGTCGGCAATGTCTGGTCGGTCGAGACCCTGCGCCGCTGGCTCGCGGACAAGGCCGGCAGCGCCGACGTCGCGACCCTGAAGGAATATGTCAGCGTCATTCCGGAGCATCTGGTGCGCCGGTTCATCGATGCCGAGCAGGACGCCGTCGTGGTCGCAGGTCGCGTGCCGGACAAGGATTCCAGCCAGCTCCTTCCGATCGTCGACAAGCTCGATACCGAGCTCGACGCCGTGCGCAAGAAGCATCCCGGCTATGAAGTGGCGGTCACGGGTCTTGCCGCGATTGCCGCGCGCAACTCGGCCGGCATGATCGAGAAGCTCAACCGTGGGCTGACCGTCGAATTCGCGCTGGTCGCGATCTTCATCGGCCTGGCCTTCCGTTCCTGGGTGGTGATGTTCGCCTGCATCCTGCCGGGCATCTTCCCCGTTGTGATGTCGGGAACGGTGCTGTGGGCGATGGGTGAGGGACTGCAATTCGCCAGCGTCGTGGCTCTGACCGTTTCGTTCGGCCTCGGCTTAAGCGCCACCATCCATTTCCTCAACCGCCTCAGGCTCGAGAGCAAGCCGGGCGTCGGCTCGGCGCTCGCGGTGGAGCGCGCCACCGTGCTGGTCGGCCCGGCCTTGATCCTGACCACGCTGGTGCTGGCCTGCGGTCTCGTCGTCACGGTGTTCTCCGACCTGCCGTCGCTACGGCTGTTCGGCTGGCTCAGCGCCTTCTCGATGGTGATGGCGCTCGTCGCCGACCTCTTCATCCTGCGGCCGACGGCGATGTGGTTGATCAATCTGCACGCCAAGCTTCAGGGCGACAAGCCGGCGATCTGAACGGCTTCGTTCATCAGACACTCGAATCGGCGCGGTCCGGGCGATTGCGCCGCGTCTCCCGAAAACAACAAAGCCCCGGTTCGCGAGAACCGGGGCTTGTTGCTTTCGAAGCGGTAAGAGCCGTCAGCCCTTCGTCATCGTGATGTTGACGCCGCGAATCTCGCCCTTGGATGAGATCTGCACCGTTTGCTTGGTGCCGTTGGTGCGCAGCGACAAATTGGCGGCAAAGCCGTTGGCCTCGACGAACACCTCGATCTGGCCGCCACCGGCGGTGCCTTGCACATTGCCGAAGATGTTGCGGTTGGTCTCGCTCCAATTGCCGGAGATCCGCTCGCCCTGGCTGGTCACGTCGCTGGTGAGGTCGAACTTGTAGCTGTCGGACGCGCAGTGCAACGCCTGCTTGAGGCTGAGACCGGTGCCGGCAACTTTGTAGTCGGCCTTGCAACGGATGCGCTCGGTGGAGCCGTCGGACAGCGACACCGTACCCGTGCCGGTCCATGCGCCCTCGAAACCTGCAAACGGTCCGGACGACTGAGCCTGACTTGCCGAAACTGAGAACAGCAGCACAGCGCCGATGCCGGCCGCCTTGATTGCCAGTTCAGATCGCCCAAAAAAATTCATCTTCAAAATATCCCGTTTTGGAACGACGTCCGCTTGTCACCAAGGACGTCTCGCCACATCGAAGGTTTAGTGTTCCGAGCCTGTGTCAGGTTCAATGGCCGGCCGCCCACATGTCGGCATCGCGAAGCGCACTTGCCATGATCGGCCTCCGGATTCTCTGCGTTTCGGCATGTTTCTGGGGCCCATGGCGGGATGTAGAGATGCAGCTCTGCAACAGGTGCGCAGCAAAACGCGGCGTACCCGAATTATGACGTAGTATCAGTCTCTTACATTTGTCACAGAAGGCGCAGGGAAGACCTGATCTGGTGGACGTGGCGCCAATTTGGCCGCATTTGCCAGTGCTTGTGCCTTCTCCGAGGCCGCTACTCCCGCGGCGACTTGCCATCAGAACAATCCGTTCCGGTCGTCGCCCTGTGCTGTCCGGGATTGGTGCGATTCTGCCGTCAGAATGAAGGAATACAATGCGTAAGCTTCTCGTCGCTCTCACCTTGCTGTCGGCCTCCCTCTCGACCGCAGCGTTCGCCCAGCAAGGGCGCGGCACGGACGCCGAGCAGAAGGCCTGCTCGCGCGATGTGCAGAAGCTCTGCCGTCCGGTCATCGACCAGGGCGATTTCACCATCCTGGCCTGCCTCAAGGAGAACCGGGCCAAGATTTCGCAGGCCTGCGACCAGGTCCTGAAGAACCACAACCAGTAAGCTCGGCCACTGGCCCACAAAAGGCGGCCTCCGGGGCCGCCTTTTCGGGCCTGATCCGCAAAGGGCAGCCATCGAGAGACAGGATTGGTTTTGCGGCCGTATTCCCCTATATGGGGGCCGCGGCGGCATCGCCCGCACGGGCTAGCGCGAGCGAAAAAGCCCTTCCTGTCCAAACGATTGTAGACCAGCCCTCGATGACCTCTGCGAGCGAATTGCGATCCGGCAAGGGTGAGCGCGACGAGAATTTTCCCGTCGCGTCCTGGATCATTCATCCGCGTCATCGCGCGCTGATCCTGGCGTATTACAATTTCGTTCGCACCGCCGACGACATCGCCGACCACGCCACGCTGCCGCCGGACGAGAAGCTCGCTTATCTCGACCTGCTCGAGGCGGAATTGCTCGGCAAAGGCGACACCCAGGCCGAGGCCGTCAGCCTGCGGCACGCACTGGCCGAACGCGGTATGGCGCCGCGCCACGCGCTCGACGTGCTCATCGCGTTCCGCATGGACGTGACCAAGTTGCGCTACGAGAATTGGGACGAGGTCATCCATTATTGCCGCTACTCGGCGATGCCGGTCGGCCGCTTCATGCTCGACGTCCATGGTGAGAGCACCTCGACCTGGGCCGCGTCCGATGCGCTCTGTGCAGCGCTGCAGATCAACAACCATCTCCAGGATTGCGGCAAGGATTTCCGCGAGCTCAACCGCGTCTATCTGCCGCGCGATGCGCTGGCCGCGAGTGGCGCCTCGGTCGAGCAGCTCGGAGAGGCGCAATCGCCACCGGCGATGCTGGCCTGCCTTCAGGCTCTCGCCGTGCGCAACGAAGCGCTGCTCGACGAGGGCAGGTCGCTAGCTGCGGAGATCAGGGATTTCCGCCTCGGCATCGAGGTCTCGGTGATCCAGGCTTATGCCGACCGCATCGTGCGCCTGTTGAAGGTGCGCGATCCCCTGCGCGAGCGCGTGCACCTGAACAAGCTCGAGCTCCTCACCTTCAGCCTCGCCGGCATGATCGGCGAAGTCGGCCGCCGCGCGGTCGGACGCAAGGCCATTTCAAGACCGGGGACTGCACATGACGCTTGAGGCGACCTCGCCCGGCGCCAATTATGGCTCGACCGCATCCGGCAGTTCGTTCTACGCCGCGATGCGCATCCTGCCGCACGACCAGCGCGAAGCGATGTTCCAGATCTACAGCTTCTGCCGCCAGGTCGACGACATCGCCGATTCCGACGGACCGCGCGACGAGCGGCTCGCCGCCCTTCAGGCGTGGCGCAACGACATCGATGCGCTCTACCAGGGCAATCCGCCGCCACGGCTGAAGGACTACGTCGCCTCGGTGAAGACCTTCGGCCTCAAGCGCGAGGATTTCCTCGCGATCGTCGACGGCATGGAGATGGACGTGCCGCAGGACATCCGCGCGCCCGACATGGCGACGCTGGATCTCTACTGCGATCGCGTCGCGAGTGCCGTGGGGCGGCTGTCGGTCCGCGTCTTCGGCCTGCCGGAAGAAGACGGCATCGAGCTCGCCCATCATCTCGGCCGCGCGCTCCAGCTCACCAACATCCTGCGCGACATCGACGAGGACGCGGGCCTCGGCCGGCTCTATCTACCGCGCGAAGCGCTGCTGCATGCCGGCATCACTTCCAACGATCCGGACCGCGTGATCGTCGAGCGCGCGCTGCCGAAGGTCTGCCTGCCGCTGGCGCAGCGCGCAAAGGTGTATTTCGAGAAGTCGGACGAGATCATGAACCGCAATCGGCGCCGCGCGGTGCGCGCGCCCCGGATGATGTCGAAATACTATCATGCCATTCTGGATCTTCTGATCGCGCGCGGGTTCAACGCGCCGCGTGAGCCGGTGCGTGTGTCGAAGATCACACGCATCGCCATCCTGCTCCGATACGCTCTCATCTGATGCAAAAAACAGCTCACATCATTGGCGCTGGAATTTCCGGCCTCTCCGCCGCCGTGCGGCTTGCCAATGCCGGCTTCAAGGTCGCCGTGCACGAGGCGACCCAGCAGGCCGGCGGCCGCTGCCGTTCTTATTTCGACGGCGCCACCAATCTCACTATCGACAACGGCAACCATCTGCTGCTGTCCGGCAACAGCCATGCGCGCGCCTACGCGCGCTCGATCGGCACTGAAGCGGGCCTCGTCGGTCCGGAGCGCGCGCAGTTTCCCTTTGTCGACCTCACGACCGGGCAGCGCTGGCAGATTGACCTCGGCGACGGCCGGCTCCCGACCTGGGTGCTCGACGAGAGCCGCCGCGTCCCCGACACCGGGTTGACCGATTACCTGAAGCTGGCGCCGCTGATCTGGGCATCGGAAGAGACGCTGGTCGGCAAGTCCATTCCCTGCGAGGGCGTGCTCTATCAGCGCCTGGTGCAGCCGCTGCTGCTGGCGGCGCTCAACGTCGATCCACCCGAAGGCTCGGCGGGGCTGGCCGGCGCGATCGTGCGCGAGACGCTGCTCGCCGGCGGGCAGGCCTGCCGTCCCCTGATCGCGCGCGACGGGCTCAGCGCGGTGCTGATCGAGCCTGCCGTGACGTTCCTGCAGGAGCGCGGGCACAGCGTTCAGCTCGGCCATGAGCTGCGCTCGTTTGCGACCCATGACGGCAAGGTCGGCGCGCTGAATTTCGGCGGCGAAGATGTGATCCAAATCGGCGAGGGCGACGTCGTCGTGATGGCGGTACCGCCGCGCGCTGCCTCCAACCTGCTGCCGGGCCTGAAGACGCCGACCGAATTCCGCGCCATCGTGAATGCGCATTTCCGCGTTGAGCCGCCAGCGGGATCGGCTCCGATCCTCGGCGTGATCGGCGGCGTCGTGGAATGGCTGTTTGCGTTCCCGAACCGGCTGTCCGTCACCATCAGCAACGGCGACCGTCTGGTCGAGATGCCGCGCGAGGAACTCGCGCAGGCGATCTGGAACGACGTGTGCAAGGCGGGCGGTGTGTCCGGCGAGCTGCCCCCTTGGCAGATCGTGCGCGAGCGCCGTGCCACATTCGCGGCGACGCCGGCGCAGAATGCCCTGCGTCCAGGGCCGGTCACTGCGCTGAAAAACCTGTTTCTTGCAGGCGATTGGACTGCTACGGGATTGCCTGCAACCATCGAGGGATCGGTCCGATCCGGTGATCGCGCCGCCGATCTGGTTCTGGCCGCCAAGGGATAGTGACAGGCGGCCCTGACGGGTATTTGTCCCGGTCAATTTCGGCCAATTCAATCGACTATCGGAGCAATCGAGCGAGATGGATTCCGTGAACGCGACCAGCCGCGAAGCCCAAGAATTCGGGAACTTGGCATCGAGCATTGCGTCGGCCACCGAAGGCGTCCTCGGCTTCCAGCAATCCGACGGGCATTGGGTGTTCGAGCTCGAGGCCGATTGCACGATTCCGGCCGAATACGTGCTGCTGCGCCATTATCTCGCCGAGCCGGTCGATGCCGTGCTCGAAGCCAAGATCGCCAATTATCTTCGCCGCGTTCAGGGCGTCCATGGCGGCTGGCCGCTGGTGCATGATGGCGAGTTCGACATGAGCGCCAGCGTGAAGGCGTATTTCGCGTTGAAGATGATCGGGGATTCCATCGACGCGCCGCACATGGTGCGTGCGCGCGAGGCGATCCATTCCCGCGGCGGCGCCATTCACAGCAACGTCTTCACGCGCTTCATGCTTGCGATGTTTGGCGTCGTGACCTGGCGCGCGGTACCGGTGCTGCCGATCGAGATCGTGCTGCTGCCGTTCTGGTCGCCGTTCCACATCAACAAGATCTCCTACTGGGCACGCACCACCATGGTGCCGCTGATGGTCATCGCCGCGCTGAAGCCACGGGCGAAGAATCCCAAGGGTGTCGGCATCGACGAGCTGTTCCTGCAGGATCCGCGCTCGATTGGCATGACGGCCAAGGCGCCGCACCAGAGCATGGCCTGGTTCGTGCTGTTCCGCGCGCTCGACGGCATTTTGCGCGTGGTCGAGCCGATGTTTCCCAAGAGCCTGCGCAAGCGCGCGATCGATGCCGCGCTCGCCTTCACCGAGGAGCGGTTGAACGGCGAGGACGGCATGGGCGCGATCTATCCGCCGATGGCCAACATCGTCATGATGTACGACGCGCTCGGCAAGGATGAGACCTATCCGCCGCGCGCGATCACGCGCCGGGGTATCGACAAGCTGCTCGTGATCAAGGACGACGAGGCCTATTGCCAGCCCTGCGTCTCGCCGGTGTGGGACACGACGCTGACCGCCCACGCGCTGCTCGAAGCCGGCTGTGACAGAGCGGTGCCCGCGGCCAAGCAGGGTCTCGACTGGCTGATCCCGAAGCAGGAGCTCGAGGTGAAGGGCGACTGGGCGGTGAAGCGGCCCGACGTGCGCCCGGGCGGCTGGGCCTTCCAGTACAACAATGCCCATTATCCCGATCTCGACGACACCGCGGTGGTGGTGATGTCGATGGACCGGATGCGCCGGGAGCACGGTGCGACCGGCTATGACGCCGCGATCGACCGTGCCCGGGAGTGGATCGAGGGCATGCAGAGCGACGACGGCGGCTGGGCCGCCTTCGACGTCAACAACCTCGAATATTATCTGAACAACATCCCGTTCTCCGACCATGGCGCGCTGCTCGACCCGCCGACCGAGGACGTCACCGCGCGCTGCATCTCGATGCTGGCCCAGCTCGGCGAGACCCCGAAGACCAGCAAGCATGTCGCCGAGGGCGTCGCCTACCTGCGGAAGACCCAGCACCCCGAAGGGTCCTGGTACGGCCGCTGGGGCATGAATTTCATCTATGGAACCTGGTCGGTGCTGTGCGCCCTCAACATGGCCGGCGTCCGCCATGACGACCCCATGATCCGGAAAGCCGCCGGCTGGCTGGCCTCGATCCAGAATCAGGACGGCGGCTGGGGCGAGGATGCCGTCAGCTACCGGCTGGACTACCGAGGCTGGGAAGCCGCCCCCTCGACCGCATCGCAAACGGCATGGGCCTTGCTCGCCTTGATGGCTGCTGGCGAGGTTGATCACCCGGCCATCGCCCGCGGGGTGGAGTACCTGATTGCAACACAGAACGAAAAAGGACTGTGGGACGAACAGCGGTACACCGCCACAGGCTTTCCCCGTGTATTCTATCTACGGTACCATGGTTACCCGAAGTTCTTCCCGCTGTGGGCGTTGGCGCGGTATCGGAACTTGCGGAACACCAACAGCAGGGTGGTAGGGGTCGGAATGTGACTTTGGGGACGGGGGACTATCTTACCGCGGGTCAAACCGTTGATCCGAGGCCGATATTGATCGTGACTGGATTGGTTCAGGAGGCCCGCATCGCGGCCGGGCCCGGAATGGCGGTGATCTGTTCGTCGAGCAGCCCGACCCAGTTGCGGGCGCTGTTGACGGTGCTGGATCCCGAGACGATTCGCGGTGTGATCTCCTTTGGCGTGGCCGGCGGGCTCGACCCGACGCTGCGCTCCGGCGACGTCGTGCTGGCGACCGAGGTGCTCGCGGGCGACACGCGCTGGGCCGCTGGCCTCTCGCTCGGCGACGACCTGATCGACCGCCTGACGTCGGGCCGCCGCCGCGTGGTGCGCGGCAGCCTCGCCGGTGCCGAGGAAGTGGTCACGAGGCGCTCCTGCAAGGCGGCGCTGCATTCGGAGACCGGAGCTGCCGCCGTCGACATGGAAAGCCACATCGCGGCCGCCTACGCCGCCGAAGCCGGCTTGCCGTTCGCCGCGGTCCGCGTCATCAGCGATCCCGCCCATCGCGCGCTGCCGGCGCTCGCCCGCGCCGCCATCAAGCCGAACGGCCAGATCGACGTGCTGGCCGTGCTGCGCGGCATCGTGCGCAATCCGACCGCGCTGCATGGACTGGTCTCGACCGGCCTCGACTTCAACCGCGCGCTGCGCAGCTTGCGCGGTTGCCGCGACTATTTGATTGGTACCGAGCTCGTGGAGAGCGAGGCGCTGGTCTCTGAGGCAGCCTGAGCGGTTTCTGCGATCACTAAAAACAAAAGGCCCGGTCGCCATTGGCGATCGGGCCTTTTCTATTTCGGTGTGCGTAGCTCGGATGGAGCGGAGCGCAATCCGACGTCTTCAAAGCAGAGGGGCCGTCCCGGATTTCGCTTGCGCTCCATCCGGGCGGGCGTCGCGCTTACGCGGCGGTGGAAGCCTTCCGCGCCGCCTTCTCCTGCGCGGCGGCGGCCTCGTCCTTGCGGATCTCCGACAGGCGCTTCTGCACTTCCGCGGAGAAGATGTACTGCGCCGGGCGCTGCTTGCTCATGTCGATCTCCGGGGCCATCGGACCCGTGGTCCTGATCCCGCGCAGCGACACCCACATTGCCTTCAGCGGATTGTTGATGGCCGCGGTCGCCGCGGTCGGCTCGTAGCCGCAATGGGCCATACAGTCGGCGCACTTCTCGTACTTGCCGGTGCCGTAGGTCTCCCAGTCGGTGGTGTCCATCAGCTCCTTGAAGGTTTTTGCGTAGCCTTCACCGAGCAAATAGCAGGGCTTCTGCCAGCCGAAGATGTTGCGCGCGGGCATGCCCCAGGGCGTGCACTCGTATTCCTGGTTGCCGGCGAGGAAGTCCAGGAACAGGCCGGAATGCATGAAATTCCACTTCTTGCCCTTGCCCATCGCAAAGACGTCGCGGAACAGCTTCTTGGTCTTGGTGCGGTTGAGGAAGTGCTCCTGGTCGGGCGCCCGCTCATAGGCGTAGCCCGGAGACATCGAGACGCCGACGCCGAGCTCGACGGTGAGATCCAAGAACTTGGCGATCTCCTCGGCCGGATGGCCGTCGAAGATGGTGGCGTTGACGTTGACGGTGAAGCCGCGGGCCTTGGCCGCCTTGATCGCGGAGACGGCGCGGTCGAACACGCCCTTCTGCGACACCGCCTTGTCGTGGTGCTCCTTCAGACCGTCGAGGTGCACGGAGAAGAACAGGTAGGGCGAGGGCTCGAACAGATCGAGCTTCTTCTCGAGCAGCAGAGCGTTGGTGCAGAGCGAGACGAACTTCTTGCGCGCCACGAGGCCGCGCACGATCTCGCCGATCTCCTTGTGGATCAGCGGCTCGCCGCCGGGGATGGCGACCATCGGCGCGCCGCACTCGTCGGCCGCGTCCCAGCACTCCTGTGCGGTCATGCGGCGGTTGAGGATCGCATCCGGATAGTCGATCTTGCCGCAGCCGACGCAGGCGAGGTTGCAGCGGAACAGCGGCTCCAGCATCAGCACGAGCGGATAGCGCTTGCGGCCAAGCAGCTTCTGCTTGATCAAATAGCCGCCGATACGCATTTCCTTGAAGAAGGGGATAGCCATTACAAGTTTCTTTCTGGGCTTGAAATTCAGGTGGGTCAGCTCGCAGCCAGTTCGGCCGGAAGCCGGAATTCGATGTTTTCCTCGCGGCCCGGAAGCACCGAGACCTTGACCGGTCCGATCCGCCGCATCGCTTCGATCACGTCATCCACGAGTACCTCGGGCGCCGAAGCGCCGGCCGTGACACCGACGGTTCTGGCATCTTTCAACCACTCCGGATTGAGCGCGCTGCCGTCGGCAATCAGATAACTCGCGACACCGGCCTCAGTGCCGATTTCGCGGAGCCGGTTCGAATTCGAGCTATTGGCAGCGCCCACCACCAAGATCACGTCGACCAGCTTGCTCAAGTCCCTTACCGCAGATTGGCGGTTCTGTGTCGCATAGCAGATATCCCGGATATCCGGGCCTTGAATATCTGTAAAGCGGGCCTGCAGGGCCGAAATGATGTCCTTTGTGTCATCCACAGACAGGGTGGTCTGGGTGATGTAGGCCACTGGCGTATCCGCCGGCAGCTCAAGGGCCTTAACCTCTTCAACGCTTTGGACCAACAGTACGGGCGCGGGAACCTGGCCCATCGTACCTTCGACCTCGGGGTGGCCGGCATGGCCGATCAGGATCAGGGTGCGGCCCCTGGCGATGTAGCGCTTCCCCTGATTGTGAACTTTCGTGACCAGGGGGCAGGTGGCATTGAGCACCGGAAGGTCGCGCGCGGCCGCTTCTTCCTCGACGCTGCGGGCGACGCCATGAGCGCTGAAGACCGTCACAGCCTTCGGCGGCACCTCCGACAGTTCCTCGACGAAGATCGCGCCCTTGTTCTTCAGGCTCTCGACGACGTACTTATTGTGCACGATCTCATGGCGCACGTAGACGGGCGGGCCGTACTTCTCCAGCGCCCGTTCCACGATCTCGATCGCACGTACCACCCCCGCGCAAAAGCCGCGCGGTTGCGCCAGATAAACTTCCATTGGACGCCCATCACGCAAGTTGCACCAATCCGCTCTCAAGTTCAGGGGACACCCCGATACGAACCAATGAGTTGCAATATCCGCACCACCGGTTTCGCTCACGCGGTAGCCGCCCACCCCTGTCGGGGCCCCGTGCATGGAGGCGCAATACTTTGTGTCAAAAAATCGGCAGCAAGGAAAGGTGGAATGAACTTTGGTTCCTCTGGGATCACTTTTACGGTATTATAGTAGAGGGATGTTTGGTCAGAAAAGCGGTGATATCGGTGTTTGCGCCTTCGTCACTTTCCCGCCTCAACTCCCCGGCTATACCGACCGCCCCGCATGATTTCGCCATGGTCTTCCGCCGTTTACCTCGAACCTTCTGACGGCGATAACCACTCAAAACAGCAATAGGTTTCGGCCGGGAACTCCGTTAAACAGCGGGCGTTTCCGGCAAGCTGTTAACCGCAGAAAGAAAAGTAGTGCTGCAAAGCGTCGTCGTTGCCATCGTCAGGGCCTGCACCCGGTTTGCCTCCCTCGTCGTCATTCTCGGGCTCCTGCTGGCGGTGGGGGCGGGCTATTACACGTCCCGGCATTTCGCCATCAACACCGATATCAATTCGCTGATTGCCCAAAATCTGGACTGGCGCCAACGCGACCAGCAGTTCGATCGCGCCTTCGACCGCGATGCGACGATTACGGCGGTGGTCGAAGCCAAAACGCCGGAGATGGCGACCGCGGCCTCGGACGCGCTCTATGCCAAGCTGAAGGACAACAAGACAGACTTCCAGTCGGTGCAGCAGCTCGGCACCGGCGAGTTCTTCGAGAAGAATGGCCTGTTGTTCCTGCCGACAGAGGAAGTCGCAAAGGTCACCAGCCAGTTCGAATCCGCCGCGCCTCTGATCGAGATCATGGCAGGCGATCCCTCGATCCGCGGCCTGACCGGGGCGCTGGAAACGGGACTTGCCGGCGTCAAGCGCGGGCAGGTCAAGCTCGACAACACCGAGCGGCCCTTCAACCAGATCGCGCAAACGGTCGAGACCGTGCTCAACAAGGGCAATGCGACCTTCTCCTGGCGTGAGCTCGTCAGTGACGAGCCGCTGACGGATTCGGACAAGCGCGCCTTCATCGAGTTCAAACCGATCCTCGACTACAACGCGCTGGAGCCCGGTAAGGGCGCAACCGACGCGATCCGCAAGGCCGCAGCCGATCTGGACTTTGCCACCAAATACCAGGCGCGGGTCCGGCTGACCGGGCCGGTCCCGATCGCCAACGAGGAATACGCAACCGTCCAGGAAGGCGCCGTCGTCAACGGCATCGGCACGGTTCTCGTCGTGCTGCTCATCCTCTGGCTGGCGCTGCATTCGGCGAAGATCATCTTCGCCGTGTTCGTCAATCTCTTCGTCGGTCTTGCGCTGACAACCGCCGCCGGCCTGATGATGGTGGGTTCGCTCAATTTGCTGTCGATCGCGTTCGCCGTGCTGTTCGTCGGTCTCGGCGTCGATTTCGGCATTCAGTACAGCGTCCGCTATCGCTCCGAGCGCTACAAGCACAACGACCTTTCGGGCGCGCTGATCCTGGCTGCCAAGCGCTCGGCAATTCCGTTGTCGCTGGCGGCAATGGCGACCGCGGCCGGCTTCCTCTGCTTCATCCCCACCGACTACAAGGGTATTGCCGAACTCGGGCAGATCGCCGGCGTCGGCATGCTGGTCGCGTTCGTCACCAGCATCACCGTGCTGCCGGCGATGCTGAAGCTGTTGAACCCGCCCGGCGAGAAGGAGCCGGTCGGCTACGCCTTCCTGGCGCCGCTCGATCACTTCCTGGAGAAGCACCGGGTGCTGGTCGTCGGCGGTACGATGTTTCTGGCGGTCGCCGGCCTGCCGCTGCTCTATTACATGAAGTTCGACTTCAACCCGATGAACCTGCGCAACCCGAAGGCAGAGTCGATCGCGACCTTCCTCGATTTGCGCAAGGATCCCAACACTGGCGCCAATGCCATCAACGTGATGACCACGTCGGAAGAGCAGGCGAGGCAGGTGGAGGCGAAGCTGGAGAAGGTGCCGGAGGTGTTGCGCGTGATGTCGCTCAACAGCTTCGTTCCCGAAGACCAGGCGCCGAAGCTGAAGCTGATCGCGCAGGGCGCCAAGGTGCTGAACCCCGCGCTCAATCCCGACCAGATCGACGCCGCGCCCACGGACAAGGAAAACGTCGATGCGCTGAAATCCTCGGTCGACAATCTGCGCCGGACCGCAGGCGATGCGAAGGGCCCGGGTGCGGTCGCCTCGCGTCGGCTCGCTGACGCGCTGGAAAAGCTCGCCAATGGCGATGAAGCCACGCGGAACAAGGCGCAGGACGTGTTCGTCGCGCCGATGAAGATCGTGTTCGACCAGCTCCGGAACGCGATGCAAGCCGAGCCGGTTACCCTGAAGTCATTGCCGGCAGATCTCGTCAGCGCCTGGAAGAGCAAGGACGGCATCATCCGGGTCGAGGCGCTGCCGAAGGGCGATCCCAACGACAACGACACGCTGCGCAAATTTGCGGCGGCGGTGCTCGTTGCCGAGCCGACCGCGATCGGCGGTCCGGTCTCGATCCTGAAATCCGGCGACACCGTGGTGAAGGCGTTCATCCATGCGGGAATCTACGCGCTGCTGGTGATCGGCCTGCTGCTGTGGATCACGCTGCGCCGGTTCGTCGACGTGTTGATGACGCTGGTGCCGCTGCTGGTGGCCGGCGCGGTGACGCTCGAGATCTGCGTGCTGATCGGCTTGCCGCTCAACTTCGCCAATATCGTCGCGTTTCCGCTGCTGCTCGGCGTCGGCGTGGCCTTCAAGATCTACTATGTCGTGGCCTGGCGCTCGGGCAGGACAAACCTGCTCCAGACCAGCCTGACGCGCGCGATATTTTTCAGCGCGCTGACAACGGCGACCGCGTTCGGCAGCCTTTGGCTGTCGAGCCATCCCGGCACGTCCAGCATGGGCAAGCTGCTCGCGCTGTCGCTGGTGACGACGCTCGCCGCCGTGCTGCTGTTTCAGCCCGCCCTAATGGGCAAACCCCGCAATCTCAGGGAGTAGGCAGATGTCGCCGACCTGGTCGGCGGCGCCCTTCTGACCGGGTTTGGCACTGCCGGCGGCCTTCGGGGCTGCGGGCGCAGGCTGCGCCGCTGTAGTACCTGTCGTTCCCGGGGCTTTCGGTGCCGCGCCGGCGGGCTTCGGCGCGCCCTTGGCCATGGCGTTGGCGGAGCTCAAGGGAATCGGGGGGCTGACCCGGGTCCAAGTCTCGCCACCGCACAGGAACCCCATCACGCAGCCCTTGATCTCGAGCTGGTCGGTGCCAACCGGCGTGATGGTCGCGCTGTAGAGCTGGCCGTCCTTGGCGTTGTAGACCTGACCTTCCCACTGCTCGGCGCCGGGCTTTTTCTTCATGTCGATCAGGGTCGCCATGCCTAGCGTGGGCCGGGTCTTTTTCGACGCGTCCGGATTGTTCTCGTCGCGGCCGCCGGGCTGTTTTTCCCAGGAAACCGCGCCCCACATGCTGCCATTGCATTGGGCGACACGAATGTTGGCAACGCCGTCGGCAACCCGCCAGTCGCCGGTCGGATCGGCGGCGAGCGCCGGGGCCAGGCAGGTGTAACCGCCAGCCAGTATTAGTCCGGTGTAAAGGGCTAAACGCATGATAGTTCCTTGGCAGTGCAACATGGTCTAAAGCTCTGCTTGCGAAGATGGTCCGAAAAAGGGCAAAAGGCCGCACAGACCGTTTTCAGCGACGTTCCGTTTTCAGTTGACGAGACGGCCCTCAACCGAAGTATGTAGCGGATGCACAGCCCAAATCCAGACATGTCTCAGCTGTTCGCGGACCGCCAGGCCCAGCGCAGCGCCCTGCATAATCGGCATCTGAACGAGCAGTTCGTTCGGGTTCTGAAGACCATCGGCTACGATGTCGGCTTCCAGAAGGGGCAGGGGCAGTACCTCTACGACCGCGACGGGGCGCGCTATCTCGACCTCTTGTCCGGTTTTGGCGTGTTTGCGATCGGGCGCAATCATCCTGTCATGCGTGAGGCGCTCAAGAGCGTGCTCGATGCCGACCTGCCGAACCTCGTCCAATTCGACGTCTCGGTGCTTGCCGGCGTGCTCGCTGAGCGGCTTTTGAAGTACGTCCCCTATCTCGACAAGGCCTTCTTCGCCAATTCCGGCGCCGAATGCGTCGAAGCCGCGATCAAGTTCGCCCGCGGCGCCACCGGCCGTCCGGGGATCGTCTATTGTGCCCACGGCTATCACGGCCTGACCTATGGCGCGCTGTCGCTGACCGGTGATTCGAACTTCCGCACCGGCTTCGAGCCGTTGCTGCCGGGCTGCACCTCGATCCCGTTCAACGATCTCGCCGCTCTTGAAAAGGCGCTGGCCTCGCGCGAGGTGGCGGCCTTCGTCGTCGAGCCGATCCAGGGCAAGGGCGTCAACATGCCCACCGACGAGTTCCTGCCGGGTGCGGCTGCGCTCTGCAAGAAATACGGGACGCTGTTCGTCGCCGACGAGATCCAGACCGGCATGGGCCGCACCGGCCGCTTCCTCGCGGTCGAGCACTGGAACGTCGAGCCCGACATGGTGCTGCTCTCGAAGTCGCTGTCCGGCGGCCACGTGCCGGTCGGCGCGGTGCTGACGCGCAAGAGCATCTTCGACAAGATCTTCAACCAGATGGACCGTGCAGTCGTGCACGGCTCAACTTTCTCCAAGAACGACCTGGCGATGGCTGCGGGCATCGCCACGCTTGACATCATGGAGGCCGAGAAGCTGATCGAGTCCGCCGCCAAGCGCGGTGCCGAGCTGCGCCTCGCGCTCACGCGCATGGTGCCCGGCTACGAGCTGTTGAAGGAAGTCCGCGGCAAGGGCCTGATGATCGGCGTCGAGTTCGGCCCGCCCAAATCGCTGCGGCTGCGGGCGTCCTGGAACGTGCTGGAGGCAGCCAACAAGGGCCTGTTCTGCCAGCTCATCACCGTGCCGCTGTTCAAGGACCACAAGATCCTGACGCAGGTCGCCGGCCATGGCAGCCACACCATCAAGCTTCTGCCGCCGCTCACCATCACCGAAGAAGATTGCGGCTGGATCGAGCGCGCCTTCGACGACGTCATCGCCGGCAGCCACAAGGTCCCCGGCGCGATCTGGTCGCTCGGCAAGACGCTGGTCGACAACGCGGTGCGGCGGTCGGCGTAAGGCCGAGGCGCTCAGGCGGCTTCAATCTTGTTCGCCACTTCGATGTGATCGAGGGCCGCGGGAGGTGCCCGCCTCAATGGGCAAACACCGTATTGAAGAGCGCCAGGACGTTGCCGTCCTTCTCGACCGCAAGAATGGCGCGGCGTTGCGTCGCGTAGACGATCGGGATGTCCATCCAGGCTCTACTTCGGATCAGAAGCGAATTGTTTGCCGCGTCCTGCGGCACAGCGGACAGGCCGATCAGGAAATGCGTGTCGTCGACCTTCACCGACAGCGCGGCAATGGGCGCTCCCTTGGCCTGCTCGTTGGCCTTCATCAGAAGGCCCATGACCTGTTTGATCCTGCCGGCGGCGAAGTCCGGGGCGAAATCGATCTGCACCGTGTGGGTGGCTGGCAGTGCGGGGTCGAAATTGCGCCGGATGGAGAGCGTCATCTGCAGGTTCCGCGAAGGCACCTCGACATTCCCGCGTATCGTAACATCGCCTGATGGTGCGGAGGCATCGGTCGTCGGTTCTATCCGCCAAGTGATCTTTCCTTCTGCGCGATCACCCTTCGGGTTGCTCACGTCTTCCTCGTAGAGGACGGCCCGCATCGTGGTGGCGAGTCCGTCGCGGGCTGCTGCCGGCCCGGAAGCGGCGATCGTCCAGGCAAGCGCTGCGGCAAGAAGGAGAGGGCGCATCATGGCGCTTGAATTAGCAGCGCTCTCCCGAGCTCGCAATCAAAAGTTGTGAGTCTGACTTGCGGGATGCGCCGCTATCCCTCCACATTGGCCTTCATCGCCGCCTCGAACTTCTCGACGAACTCGGCGAGCTCGTCGGCGCCGAGATCGCTGATGGCCCAGAAGTTCAGGCCGCGATTGCCCCAGCGCCGGCAGTTGAAGCCCTGCATGGTTTCGGTCTTGGGCGCGCGGTATTCCGCGTTCGATGTCTGCGACACGAACAGATTGACCACGTGCTGCCGGCGCTTGTAGACGACCGCGCCGATGGCACGGGCGTCGATATAGTCGAGCCTGCCGCCGACCAGCGTAAAACCTTGCGCGGTGAGGTCGATTACGGGCGGGGCGACGTCGAGCTTGCCGTTGAACCACGGCTTGACCGTGTGCTGGTCGGTGGAGACCACGTCGATGAGGTGGCCGGCCTGGAGCGAGCGCAGATGCGCGGAGACGACCTCCGACAGGATGCGCTGCTGGTCGTCCTGGCGCAGCACCAATGCGACGACGCCGGAGGCGGCGAGCGCGGAGACTGCCGAGCCCATCGCAAAGCCGCGCAGCACGGAGCGGCGGCTCGGCTGTTGACGCTGCGGCTGCGGCAGCGAAGCCTCGATACGCGCACGCAGGCTCGCCGGTGCGGTGTAGCGCAAATCGGCATCCGCAAGCACGCGCTGCATGTCGCGTTGGGCCGAAAACTCCGCAGCGCAGGCCGGGCAGCTGGCGATATGGGCTTCGACCTCGCGCGCGTGGCCGGCATCGAGCTCATTGTCGAGCAGCGCGTGAAGCAGGATTCTTGCTTCGTCGCAGGTCATCTTGCTTGCTCCTCATCCGCCGTCCAGGCCGCGCGCAGCATGGCGCGGGCGCGGGCGAGGCGGGACATCACGGTGCCGACGGGTGCACCGACGGCCTCTGCGATTTCACGATAAGACAGGTTGTTGATCTCCCGCAGCACGAATGTTTCCTTGAACGGTTCGGCGAGCGCGTCGATCAGCTTGCGGATCGCGCCCGCATCGCGGCTGCGCAGCACTTCGGTTTCCGGGCTTGCCTCGGTCTCTTGCCAGATCGGCGTCTGCTCGGCAGCGCCGGGGGTATCCTCGATCGCGCTGTGCCTGTGTGCGCGGCGTGCATATTCGGCATTGCAGACGTTACGCAGGATCGCGAACAGCCAGGGCTTCATCGCCGGCCCGCGATAGCTATCGAAATGCTTCAGAGCGCGCAGATAGCACTCCTGCACCGCGTCCTCGGCATCGGAGGCGTCACGCAAGAGATAGCGCGCGAGCGTGTAGACGTCGTCGAGATAGGGCAGCGCCGCCTCGCGGAAGCGTTGCGCCTTCTGCAAATCGTCGTTAACGGGCATCGCTCCTCGCTTTGCCTCTTGTTCTGCGCGTTGAGTCGTGTCGTCGCTGTTCGTCTCGTCCCTGTTCGTTTTGTCTCTGTGTGTGACCGAAGGCACACGAGCCCGGCCGGCGTGGGACCACCGGCCGGGCAAGACGTTGATGCCTTGGTTCGAGATGTTACTCAACCTTGATCATCCCCGTCATGTGCGGGTGCAGAGAACAAAAATATTTGTAGTCGCCCGCATTGGTGAAGGTGAACGAGAACTTGTCGTCAGTGTCCAGGCTCTTGGACCTGAATTTGCCGGCCGACACCACGGTGTGCGGGATGTCGTCCCGGTTGGTCCAGGTCACGGTGGTGCCGACCTTGATCTTGAGCTCGGCCGGCTGGAAGACGAAATTGTCGATATGCACCTCCATGTCGTCGGCACGGGCGGTTGTGGCGGGTAACAGCATGGCCGCGGCCAAAGCGACACCGAAGTCGCGGCGATTGAGTGTCTTCATTGTCAGCTTCCGTTAGCCCTGCATCAACCCTGGAGCGGCGTGTCGATGATCGCGAGCCGCTGCTCGTTCTGCTTGAAGTTGATGCTGGCAACGCCGAGCATCGCGCGGAGCTTTGCGTCCTCGACCTTCATCGGTCCGGGCGAGGGGGCAGCCCCGGGTGCCGGCTGCGGGAAGGCGGTGGAGCGGGCGGTGTGGAAGGTGACGTTGCCCTCGACCTTCTGCATCACCTGGTGAATATGCCCGTTCAGCACGGTGACCGAACCGAAGCCTTTCACCTGTTCCAGCGCGCGGGCGCCGTCCTCGGTGCCCCAGCCCCATTCGGGGTAGACCGTCCAGAGCGGGATGTGGGCAAACAGCACGATCGGCGTCGATTTCGACTTGCCGCGCAGATCGTCCTCGAGCCAGGCGAGCTGCTCGGCGCCGAGATTGCCGAGGCCTCCGGCCTTGAGGTCGACGACATTGACGAGGCCGATGAAGTGCACGCCGCCAGCGTCGAACGAATACCAGCCTGCGCCCTTTGTGCCGCGGCCGTAGCGCTCGCGATAGAATTTCACCTCCTCGTCGAGGAAGTCATGCTCGCCGGGCACGTAATGCACGTCGAGCTTGCTCTGCGAGATGATGCGATCGGCATTGTCGAATTCGGCGGCCTTCGACAGATGCGTGATGTCGCCAGTGTGGATCATGAACGACGGCTTGACCGGCATCGCGTTGATCTTGTTGATGGCTTCCTCGAGCGTGCCGAGCGCGTTGGGATTGGCCGGCTTGTCGAAGCCGACATGGCTGTCGCTGATCTGGAGGAAGGTCATTCCGGGCGCGGCCGCGGTCGCAGCTTGCGCGGAATCGATGATGCCGAGCGAGCGCGGCACGCCCCCAGTGATGGTCCAGAGCACTCCGGTGCCGGCCCAGGTCATGCATTCCAACACCTTGCGGCGGCTTAAGCCGTCCTCGCCGTGATCGTGTCCGCTCATCGCGCAGCTCCACTCCGCCCGGAATTGGGCTTCGGGGAGGTGATTGGGGGAGCGGGGGTGTTATTCCCGGACGCGATGACGTTTTCGTGAGGTGGTTGGACGCGTAGCCCGTATGGAGCGCAGCGGAATACGGGACCAATCGAGCGTCCTCTCCCGGATTTCGCTACGCCCCATCGGGGCTATGCATTCACTTCGCATCCTCCAAAATCATCGTCGCGCCTTTCTCGGCGATCATCGCAGTCGGCGTGTTGGTGTTGCCCGACGTGATGGTCGGCATGATCGAGGCATCGACAATGCGAAGGCCGCCGAGACCGTAGAAGCGCAGGCGTTCGTCGACCACCGCCATCGGATCGCTCACCGCGCCCATCTTCGCGGTGCCGACGGGATGGAAGATGGTGGTGCCGATGTCGCCGGCGGCCTTCGCGAGCGAGGCATCGTCGTCGCCGACGGAGGGGCCGGGCAGATATTCGCTCGGGCGATATTTTGCCAGCGCCTTCTGCTGCATCAGGCGGCGGGTGGTGCGGATGGCATCGGCGCCGACCTGGCGGTCGTCATCCGTTGAAAGATAATTCGGCGCGATGATGGGCTTCTCGTCCGGCGCCGCCGAACGCAGACGTACGGTGCCGCGCGATGTCGGCTGGAGATTGCAGGCGCTCACCGTGATCGCGGGGAAGCGGTGCAGAGGATCGCCGAACTTGTCGAGCGACAGCGGCTGGACGTGGAACTGGATGTTGGCGCGTGCGCGCGTCGCATCGGAGCGGGTGAAGATGCCGAGCTGCGACGGCGCCATGGTCAACGGCCCGCGGCGACGGAACGCGTAATCGAGCCCCATCAGGCCGCGGCGGAGCAGATTGTAATAAGTCTCGTTCAGTGTGCGCACGCCCTCGACCTTGTAGATCGCGCGCTGCTGGAGATGATCCTGTAAATTACGGCCGACGCCGGGCTTGTCCATCACGATATCGATGCCGAGCGGCGACAGCCAGTCGGCCGGCCCGAGGCCGGAGCGATGCAGCACCTGCACTGAGCCGATCGCGCCTGCCGAGAGGATCACCTCGCGCCTCGCACGCGCCTCGACGATCTCGCCATTCTGGATGAAGCGCACGCCGACGGCGCGGCCCTGTTCGACGATCAGCCGATCAACCAGCACATGCTTTTCGAGCCGCAGATTGGGCCGGTTCAGGACCGGCTTGAGGAAGCCGCGCGCCGACGACCAGCGCCGGCCGCGCTTCTGATTGACGTGGAAATAGCTGGTGCCTTCGTTGTCGCCGGTATTGAAATCCGGGATGCGCTTGATGCCCATCTCCTCGGCCGCGTCGCCCACGGCATCGAGGATGTCCCAGGACAGCCGCGGCGCCTCGATGCGCCAGCCGCCGCCGGCGCCGTGGTGCTCGCTCGCGCCGAGGAAGTGATCCTCGAGCCGTTTGAACAGCGGCAGCACGTCGTCATAACCCCAGCCGGTCATGCCGAGCTGGCGCCAGTGATCGTAATCAGCGGCCTGCCCGCGCATCGAGATCATGGCGTTGATCGCCGAAGAGCCGCCGATCACCTTGCCACGAGGATAGGCGAGCGAGCGGCCGTTCAGGCCGGGCTCGGCCTCGGTCCTGAACATCCAGTCCGAGCGCGGATTGCCGATGGCGAAGAGATAGCCGACGGGAATGTGGAACCAGATCCAGTTGTCGTCGCCGCCGGCTTCGAGGACGAGGACGCGATTGCTGGAAACGGCCGACAGCCGGTTGGCGACGATGCAGCCCGCCGTGCCGGCCCCAACGACAATGTAGTCAAACTCACCTTCGAGCCGCCTTGGCATTCTTCTTCCACCCAACAGGAATCGTGCCCTGGCTTGTCCCAGGCATCCACGAGCTTTCCGTTCTAATAGTCAGACGTGGATGGCCGGGACAAGTCCGGCCATGCCTGTGAGTCAGGGCTACACCCCGATCCGCGCCAGTTGGGTGGACTGGTGCTTGCATGGTAGACAGGCCTGCATTTTCAACAAAGCTTGAGACCCTCCATGCCCATCGTGAACCGCGTCGCCGACCTTCAACCCGATATTCAGGCCTGGCGCCGGGACATCCACCAGCATCCGGAGCTGCTCTATGACGTCCACCGCACTGCAGCATTCGTCGCGGACCGCCTGCGCGAGTTCGGCTGCGATGAGGTCGTGACGGGCATCGGCCAGACCGGCGTGGTCGGCGTGATCAAGGGCAGCAAGCCGGCCGGCGAGGGCCTCAAGGCCATCGGCCTACGCGCCGATATGGATGCGCTCCCGGTCGAGGAGCAGACCAACCTGCCTTATGCTTCGAAGACTCCCGGCAAGATGCACGCCTGCGGCCATGACGGCCACACCGCGATGCTGCTCGGTGCTGCGCGTTATCTCGCCGAGACCCGCAACTTCGCCGGCGATGCGGTGGTGATCTTCCAGCCGGCCGAGGAGGGCGGCGCGGGTGGAGCGGCCATGGTCAAGGACGGCCTGATGGAGCGCTTCGGCATCGAGCAAGTCTATGGCATGCACAACGGTCCGGGCATTCCGGTGGGCTCGTTCGCGATCCGGCCGGGTCCGATCATGGCGGCGACCGACGAGGTCGATATCATGATCGAGGGTCTCGGCGGCCACGCCGCGCGGCCGCACAAATGTGTCGATTCCGTTCTGGTCGGCGCGCAGGTCATCACGGCGCTGCAGTCGATCGTCGCGCGCAGCGTCGATCCGCTGGAATCGGCCGTGATCTCGATCTGCGAGTTCCACGCGGGCAATGCCCGCAACGTGATTCCACAAACCGCGACACTGAGGGGCACCATCCGCACGCTGTCGCCGGAGGTGCGCAAGCTGGTCGAGAAGCGCGTACGCGAGGTCGTCGCGGGCGTGGCGCAGATCACCGGCGCCAAGATCGACCTGCGCTACCAGCGCAATTATCCGGTAGTGGTCAATCACGCCGCGGAGACCGAGGTGGCGAAGCGCATTGCCAAGCAAGTTGCGGGCGAAGCCAATGTGCTCGAGATGCCGCCGCTGATGGGCGGCGAGGATTTCGCCTATATGCTGGAAGCGCGCCCCGGCGCCTTCATCTTCTGCGGCAACGGCGACAGCGCCGGCCTGCATCACCCCGCCTACAATTTCGACGACGAGGCGATCGTCTTCGGCACGTCGTACTGGGTCAAGCTGGTGGAGGGCCAACTCGCGGCGTGAGGTCATTCCCGTCCATCCCTTCGTTGCCCGGGCTTGCCCCGGGCATTTTTCTTGATCCGTCACATCCATTTCAATTTTGACACTGTCAAGATTTGGCTTGACGATGCCCCTGTCCGACCCTTAGGTATCTTTACGTTGTAAAGATCTCCTTCGGGTGGGCCTGTCGAAATTGCCAGCGCTCTTGCCTGCTCCACCGAGGGAGGTGTCAGTCAGGATCCAGGAAAGCCATGCCCGTCGTGAACCGCGTCGTCGACTTTCGACCCGACATCCAGACCTGGCGGCGGGACATTCACCAGCATCCGGAGCTGCTGTACGACGTTCACCGGACCGCAGCCTTCGTGGCAGACTGCCTGCGCGACTTCCGCTGCGACGAGGTCGTGACCGGCATCGGCCAGACCGGCGTCGTCGGCGTGATCAAGGGCAAGCGGCCGGCGAGCGCTGATATCAGGGTGATCGGTCTGCGCGCCGACATGGACGCGCTGCCGATCGAGGAGCAGACCAGCCTGCCTTACGCCTCGAAGATTCCGGGCAAGATGCACGCCTGCGGCCACGACGGCCACACCGCGATGCTGCTGGGTGCAGCCCGTTACCTGGCCGAGACCCGCAACTTCGCCGGCGATGCGATCGTGATCTTTCAGCCCGCCGAGGAGGGCGGTGCCGGCGGCGCGGCCATGGTCAAGGATGGACTCATGGAGCGTTTCGCCATCGATCAGGTCTACGGCATGCACAACGCCCCCGGCATTCCGATCGGGGCGTTCGCGATCCGGCAGGGCCCGATCATGGCGGCGACCGATGCGGTCGACATTAGGATCGAGGGCCTCGGCGGCCACGCGGCGCGTCCGCACAAATGCGTCGATCCCGTTCTGGTCGGCGCGCAGGTGATCACGGCCCTGCAGTCGATCGTCGCGCGCAGCGTCGATCCGTTGGACGCGGCCGTCATCTCGATCTGCGAATTTCACGCCGGCAACACCCGCAACGTCATTCCGCAAACGGCGGAGTTGAAAGGCACGATCCGCGTGCTGACCGCGGAGGCGCGCAAGCTCGTGGAGAAGCGCGTGCGCGAAATCGTGGCCGGCGTGGCCCAGATCAGTGGCGCCAAGATCGACCTGCGCTACAACAACAGTTATCCCGTGACCAACAACCACGCGGCACCGACCGAGGTGGCGCGTCGGATCGCCAAACAGGTCGTCGGAGACGCCAAAGTGTACGAGATGCCGCCGCAAATGGCCGGCGAGGACTTCGCCTACATGCTGGAAGCGCGGCCCGGCGCCCTTATCTTCTGCGGCAATGGCGACAGCGCCGGCCTGCATCACCCCGCCTATGATTTCAACGACGAGGCGATCGTTTACGGTACGTCGTACTGGGTCAAGCTGGTCGAGGAAGCGCTCGCGGCATCGTAAGACTCTTACTTCACCTCGCCCGGCTTGCTGGGAGAGGTCGGAATTCAAGCGCAGCTTGAATTCCGGGTGAGGGGACTCTCCGCGAGTCCGTCTCTCACCGTGATCGCGGAAGCGGCCCCTCACCCGAACCCTCTCCCCGTAAGAACGGGGAGAGGGAGTGGAGAGATCTTTCAGAAGATCCGCGAGAAGATCACGTACAGTGTGCCCGACAGCAGGATGGCGACCGGCAGGGTCAGCACCCAGGCCATCACCATGTTCCTGATGGTGGCGACCTGGAGACCCGAACCGTTCGCGGCCATGGTGCCGGCGACGCCGGACGACAGCACGTGGGTGGTCGAGACCGGCAGGCCGAATACGTCGGCGGCGCCGATCGTGGCCGCGGCGACGAGCTCGGCGGAGGCACCCTGCGCGTAGGTCAGATGGGTCTTGCCGATCTTCTCACCGACGGTCACGACGATGCGCTTCCAGCCGATCATGGTGCCGAGGCCGAGCGCGATTGCGACCGCAACCTTCACCCAGGTCGGGATGAACTTGGTCGCGCTGTCGAGCCCGCCCTTGTAGGCGTTCAAGGTCGCGACCTCTTCCTTGCTAAGGTCGTTTTCCTTGTCCTTCATCAGGAAGCGGATCGCTTCCGAGGTCAGGTACATGTCGTTGCGGGTGTTGCCGACGACTTCCGCCGGCACCTTGTTCAGCGAACCGTATTTCGCGACCTGCTCGCCGACATCCTTCACCAGCACTGCCAGCGAAGGATAGGTGCCTTCGCTGATGTGATGGGAGGTGACGTACTGCGTCACCGCAGGACGGGGATCGCCGATGATCGCATGGCCGGCGCCCTTGGCCGCAATCACCTTGGAGGCGGCTTCCGAAATCTTCGCGAACTGGGCGACCTGCGACTCCGGCAATGCGCGATTGAGCGCATAGGCCGTGGGCACAGTGCCGATCAGGATCAGCATGATCAGGCCCATGCCTTTCTGGCCGTCGTTCGAACCATGGGCGAAGCTGACGCCGGTGCAGGTCAGGATCAGCAGGCCGCGAATCCAGATCGGCGGGGCTTTGTTACCCTCAGGAGCGGCATAGAGCGCCGGGTTCTTGATCATCAGCTTGAGCAGCAGCAGCAGGCCGGCGGCGCAGACGAAGCCGACCAGCGGGGACAGCAGGAGCGCATAGCCGATCTCCGTGGCCTTGCCCCAGTCCACGCCCGAGGTGCCGTCGCGGCCGCGCATCAGCGCGTTCGCAACGCCGACGCCGATGATCGAGCCGATCAGCGTGTGCGAGGAGGAGGCCGGCAGGCCGAAATACCAGGTGCCGAGGTTCCAAAGGATCGCGGCGATCAGCAGCGCGAACACCATCGCGAAACCGGCGCTGGAGCCGACCTGCAGGATCAGCTCGACCGGCAGCAGCGAAACGATGCCGAAGGCGACGGCGCCGGACGAGAGCAGCACGCCGAGGAAGTTGAAGAAGCCCGACCACATCACCGCGACTTCGGCCGGCAGCGAGTGGGTGTAGATGACGGTCGCTACCGCGTTGGCGGTGTCGTGGAAACCGTTGACGAATTCGAAGCCGAGCGCGATCAGGAGCGCAACGATAAGGAGGATATAAGGCAGGTAGCTCGTGACCCTGGTGCCGGTCGCATCGACATCGGAATAGATGCTGTAGGCCACGTAGAGCAGGCCCGCGGCGAGGATGCCGAAGAACAGGATCAGTGTCAGCGGATTGAAGCCCTTGTCGAGATTTGGCCGCGAGGCCGGCTGGATCGGCGCGGGATCGGCTACCGCGCGGTCGAATGCAACATCGGTCATGTCTGGACGCCCCTTAACTTTCTGTAAGGGCTATTGTCCCCGATGGATTTGAAGGCTGGATGACAGGCGGCGCCTGAAAGCCGTTTTCCCGCCAGTATTCAGGCGGCGCGCGCGGCTTTCTTCTGTAAGCCGGCGGCGATCTTCAAATCTTCGACAAAGCGGTGATATTCCAGCAGTTTGGCCTCCGGATCGGGCAACCGCAGCAGATAGGACGGGTGCACCGTCACCAGCGCCTTGCGGCCGTCGGGCAGGTCTATGAGCCGGCCGCGGTTCTTTCCGATCGGGGTGATTTTGCCGAACACGCTCTGCGCGGCGGTCGCGCCCATCGCGACGATGAGATCGGGCTGGATAACGGAGACCTCCCGCTCATACCACTGTCGGCAGGCCTTTATCTCCGGCGTATTCGGCTTTTGATGCAGACGGATCTTGCCGCGCGGCACGAATTTGAAGTGCTTCACCGCGTTGGTGACATAGACCTTCTTGCGGTCGACGCCGGCCTCCTGCAGCGCCCGGTCGAGCATCTGGCCGGCCGGACCGACAAAGGGATGGCCGGCGAGGTCTTCCTTGTCGCCGGGCTGTTCGCCGACCAGCATGATATTGGCGGACTTCGGGCCTTCGCCGAACACGGTCTGGGTGGCGTCCTTGTAGAGATGGCAGGCGCGGCAGTGAGCGGCCTCCTCGCGGAGCGCTTCGAGATCGTCGGTGGCGGTCTTGCGTTTCATCGGAGCCTCCGGCCGCTTTTGAGGCTTGTGCGGATCGGTTGCGGCATTGGCGATCATGGCGCCGGTCATGCGTTCGGCGTCCTCGATCAGGGGCTTAATGATCGAAGCCTCGGGCAGGTTCCTCCAATATTTCTTCGGCATCGCCGTTTGCATCGCCTTCACCTTCAGGCGGGCCGGATTGAAGATGCTGGCGTAGTAGCGCCGCCAGGTTTCCTCCAGCCGGTCTTCGCTCGGCGCCTCGCTCTTGCTGACGCCTGATGTGAAGGAGAGAGCGTGGCCATCCCAATGCGCGCACAAATCCGGCGTCAGGATCGACCAGGGCATGTCGGCAAAGCGCTTGGCGAAGAACGGCGCGGCGAGCTCGACGATGTGATGCTCCGGCTCGAACCACGCAACGTAGTGCGCTTCGCGTTCCCTGCCGATCTCGCGGAAGCGCACGAAGGCATGCATCTTGTGCTCGTCGCGGTAGACCGCCTTTGCCATGGCCGTGACTTGCGCGACATCGGGATCGGTCGCGACCTCGATGAGGTCGTGATTGTCCTTCAGCCGAAACAGCAGGCGATAGAGGATCGCGAAACGCTCGGGATCGCGATGCAGAATCGCGGCCTTGGCGAGCTCGACGAATTTTGCAGGCACGTTGAAGGTGCCGTCGCCACCCGCGGGCAGCGGAGACGGCGAGGGCGGCGCGAACAGCTCCGCTTCGCCGCCCCGCACGGCCCAGGTGATGTCGCCCGGCTTCATTTGATGAAGCACGAGGCTACGCGCGGCTTTGCGCCAGCCATCGAAATCGGTTTCGTTTTCGAGGATGATGTACTGCA
The DNA here is from genome assembly GCF_000244935.1 of Bradyrhizobium sp. WSM1253. Lineage (NCBI taxonomy): Bacteria > Pseudomonadati > Pseudomonadota > Alphaproteobacteria > Hyphomicrobiales > Nitrobacteraceae > Bradyrhizobium > Bradyrhizobium sp. WSM1253. The sequence goes on along the minus strand of NZ_JH600073.1, from coordinate 1,713,711 downwards.
TCAGAAGCCAAATCCCAGTTGTGTTGCCGGCTTGAACCGTTCGATCAGCCGTGCCTCGTCGAGGCGGTGCGGCGCGGGCCGGTGATCGCTGAGGACGATGAACGGCAGCGCCTTGTTGCGGGGCACGTGCAGCCGCGCGAGGTCGGCGACGCGGATCGTGGTCGTGCGGCGCGCCGCGATGATGCGCTCGACCGCCTTGGTGCCGAAGCCCGGCACGCGCAACAATTCCTCGCGGCTGGCGCGGCTGACATCGAGCGGGAAGCGGTCGCGGTGACGCAGCGCCCAGGCGAGCTTTGGATCGATGTCGAGCGGCAGCATCGCGCTGTCGTCGACGATCTCGCCGACGTCGAAGCCGTAGAACCGCATCAGCCAATCGGCCTGGTAGAGACGGTGCTCGCGCAGCAAGGGCGGCGCGCGCAGAGGCAGCGCGCGGCTGGCATCGGGGATGGGGCTGAACGCGGAATAATAGACGCGCCTCAGCCTGTATGAACCGTAGAGATTGGCACTGGTGTGGAGGATGGTGTGGTCGGAAGCCGCGTCGGCGCCGACGATCATCTGCGTGCTTTGGCCGGCCGGCGCGAAGCGTTGCGGCTTGGCTTTCGTCTTCGCGCTGCGGCTTTCCTCGGCCTCGTCCAGCTTCAGCCGCAGCCGGCCCATGGTACGGCGGATCGCGCGCACGTCCTTCTCGGGCGCGAATTGCTGCAGGCTCGTCTCCTGCGGCATCTCGATGTTGATGGAGAGACGGTCGGCATATTTGCCGGCCTCGGAGATCAATGCATCGTCGGCCTCGGGAATAGTCTTGAGATGGATGTAGCCACGGAAGTGATGCTCCTCGCGCAGTTTTCGCGCGACGCTCACCACCTGCTCCATGGTGTAGTCGGGGTTACGGATGATCCCGGAGGAGAGAAACAGTCCTTCGATGTAATTGCGCCGGTAGAAGTCGAGCGTCAGCTTGATCACTTCGTCGATGGTGAAGCGGGCACGTGGCACGTTGGAGGAGGCGCGGTTGACGCAATAGAGGCAGTCGTAATTGCAGGCGTTGGTCAGCAGCACCTTGAGCAGCGAGATACAGCGGCCGTCCGGCGCGTAGGAATGGCAGATACCCATGCCGGGCGCGGTCGAGCCCATGCCCTTGCCGTCGCTGGAATCCCGCCTCTCGGTGCCGCTGGAGGCGCAGGACGCGTCGTACTTGGCGGCGTCCGCCAGGATTTCCAGCTTGCGTTGCACGTCCATATTGGAATCCCTTTGATTCAGCTCACGAATCCCAAGGCCCGCCAATTCGATTGACTCCCGGGGCGTCGTTAGCTTTATATTAGAACATATCATGAACAAATGAGCTAGCCGCTGGTTCTCTTTTTGAGAGCCACCGGCAATCACCCTTGAGGAGCGGCGTATATGAGCGGCGCACGAACAAGCGCGCTTGCAGCCTTGCGCGGCCAGATCGAGCGCATCGAGACGGCGGAGGTCGTGCATCATCGCGACCGTGTCGCGCTCGGCCACCGCGAGGCCGACAGCGCGCTAAAGGGCGGGCTCGCGCGCGCGGCAATCCACGAGGTGTTTTGCGAGGGACGTCAGGGCGCGACCGCGACCGGCTTTGTCACGGGACTTGCGGGGCGCGTGACGGCACGCAAGCCGCTGCTGTGGGTGCGGCAGGATTTTTCGGAAATTGAAACCGGCGCGCTGTCGATGAGCGGGCTCGCCGAGATCGGTCTCGATCCGCGCTGCGTGGTGATGGTGCGCGCCGCCGACGTGGAGAGTGCGCTGCGCACGTCGGCTGATGCACTCGCCTGCGACGCGCTGGGCGCCGTCGTGCTCGAGCTCTGGGGCGAGACGAGGCAGTTCGATCTCGTAGCGAGCCGCAAGCTGACATTGGCTGCGCAGTCTTCCGGTGTCACCGGCTTGCTGCTGCGGATGGCCGCGCAACCTTTGCCCTCGACCGCCGAGACCAGGTGGATGCTGCGCGCGGCGCATTCGCCGCCGGGCGCGATGTGGAGCGCCTGGGGCGCGCCGCGCTTCGATGCCGAGCTCCTGCGCAATCGTCATGGCCCGTGTGGCCGGTGGATCATGGAATGGAAATGTGATGAGTGCCAGTTCTCTGAATCGTCGGCGTATCCTCAGCCTGTGGCTGCCGCGCCTGCCCATCGACCGGATCCAGCGGTTCTTCGACGGCGTCGGGCTGGGTAGAACCAATGATCCGAGCATTGTCGTCATCAAGGACAGCAACGCGCTGGTGATCCATGCGCTGGACGAGGCGGCCGAGCGCCTCGGTCTGCATATCGGCCAGCCGCTGGCCAATGCCCGGGCGATGTGTCCTGATTTAAAGGTGTTCGACGCCGATGCCGTGGCCGATGCCAAGACGATCGGCGACATCGCCGACTGGTGCGACCGCTTCACGCCGCTGGTGGCGCTCGATCCGCCGCACGGGCTGTTCCTCGACATCACCGGCTGCGCGCATCTGTTCGGCGGCGAGGCTGCGCTGTTGCAAACCCTTGTCCGTGCCCTCGATCGCCAGGGCTTTGCCGTCAGCGCGGCGGTCGCCGGCACCTCGGTCTGCGCGCGCACGCTGACGCGGCAGGCATCCGGTAGCATCGTTGCCGATGACGGGGAGGCGGCGGCAATCAGCCGGTTTCCGGTGTCCGCGCTTGGTGCGGGTGAGGCCATCACCACCGGCCTGCGCCGCGCCGGCTTGAAGACCATCGGCGATGTGGCCTCGCGAACGCCGAGCGAAATCACGGCGCGGTTTGGTGCACGATTCTCCACACTGCTCGCGCATGCGCTGGGGCAGGGCGATGCGCCGATCAATCCACGAAAGCCGCTGCCCGATTACATCGTGGAGAAACGCTTTGCTGAGCCGATCGCGACCGACACCATGATCGCGATGACGCTGTCGCGCCTGGCGGACACGTTGATCGCGTCGATGGAGAAGCAGGGCAAGGGCGCGCGCCGGCTTGAGGCCACCTTCTTCCGTACCGACGGCGCAGTGCGTGCGATCATGGTCGAGACCGGACGTCCCGTGACGCGGAGCGCGGTCGTCGACCGGCTGTTCCGCGAGCGTCTCGATGCACTCGCCGATCCGCTCGATCCCGGCTTCGGCTTCGACATGGTGCGGCTGTCGGCAAGCCGCACCGAGATCGTGGTGCAGGAGCAGCGCGATCTCGATGCCCATGTCCACGACAATGACGAGCTTGCTGCGCTGATCGACCGCATCGCCGCGCGCATCGGCGGAAAGCGCGTCGTCGTGCACCTGCCTGAGGATACCCATATCCCCGAATGTGCGGTGCTGGCGGCGCCTGCCCAGCATCATCTCGCCGTGGCCATGCAGGCCGAATGGCCCGCGCGCACTGAAAGTGAGCCGCCGCTGCGTCCGTTGCGGCTGTTCGACAAGCCTGAGCCGATCAATGTGCCGTTCGCGACCGTGCCCGACGGCCCGCCGCATCAATTCACCTGGCGCCGCGCGCAGCATGCGGTGGTGCGGGTGGAAGGCCCCGAGCGCATCGCCATGGAATGGTGGCGGCAGGACGGCAAGCAACTGACGCGGGATTATTTCCGTATCGAGGATGCCGAAGGCCTGCGCTTCTGGATCTTTCGCGATGGTCTTTACGAGGGGGAGTGCTTCGACGGCGACGGCAAGCCCGTTCCTCCCGGTTGGTATGTGCACGGTCTCTTCGCATGACTACGCCAGCTTATGCCGAGATCGGCATCACCACGAATTTTTCCTTCCTGCGCGGCGGCTCGGATCCGCGCGCCTATGTGCATCAGGCCAGCAAACTCGGCATTCCCGTGATCGGCATCGCCGACCACAACACGCTCGCCGGCGTGGTGCGCGCCTACAAGGAGCTCGACAATGACGAGGTGCTGCACAAGCCAAAACTTCTGATCGGCGCGCGCATCGTCTTCATCGATGGTACGCCCGATATCCTGGTCTATCCGCGCGACCGCGCCGCCTATGGCCGGCTATGCCAGCTTCTCACCAGGGGCAAGCGCGGCGACGACATCACGCGGATCGCGAAGGGCGAGTGCCATCTCACCTTCGCCGATCTCCTTGCGTTTTCCGAAGGCCAGCTCCTGATCCTGACGCTGCCGCATCGCTTCGATGCGGCGCAAGCGCAGGACATCCTCGCCAAGCTGAAGGCAAGTCGGGCCGAGGGCGTGTGGCTGGCGGCGAGCCTGGTCTATCGCGGCGACGACCGCCGTCGCCTCGCGCAGCTCGATGATCTCGCCTCAAAAGCAAAAGTGCCGCTGCTTGCGACCAACGAGGTGCTCTATCACCACCCCGCGCGCCGTCCCCTCCAGGACGTGCTGACCTGCATCCGGGAAACAACCACGATCGAGGCGGTCGGCCGCAAGCTGGAAGGCAATGCCGAGCGGTTTCTGAAGACGCCCAGGGAGATGGCGCGGCTATTCCGCGATTTCCCTGAGGCTGTCGCGGAGACCATTCGCTTTGCGGACAAGATCACCTTCTCGCTCGACCAGCTCAAATATCAGTATCCGGACGAGCCGGTGCCGCGGGGCAAGACCGCGCAAGGGCATCTGGAGGATCTGACCTGGGCCGGTGTCGACAAATATTTTGGCGGCAAGATCGACGACAAGCTGCGCGCCACCCTGAAGAAAGAACTCGCGCTGATCGCCGAACTGAAATACGCACATTACTTTCTCACCGTGCACGACATCGTGCATTACGCGCGCAGCCAGAACATTTTGTGCCAGGGGCGGGGATCGGCAGCGAATTCGGCGGTCTGCTACGTGCTCGGCATCACCTCGGTCGACCCGACCAAGGTCGATCTGCTGTTCGAGCGATTCATCTCCAAGGAACGGCTGGAGCCGCCCGACATCGACGTCGATTTCGAGCATTCGCGGCGCGAGGAGGTGATGCAATATGTCTATCGGCGTTACGGCCGCCATCGCGCCGCGATCATCGCCACCGTCATTCATTATCGCCCGCGCAGCGCCATCCGCGACGTCGGCAAGGCGCTGGGCCTAACCGAGGACGTCACCGCGGCCCTCGCCGATACGGTGTGGGGAAGCTGGGGCAAGGGCCTCAACGACATGCAGGTCAGGCAGGCCGGCCTCGATCCGCAAAATTCCATGATCAACCTCGCGGTCGAGCTCGCGACCGAGTTGATCGAATTCCCGCGTCATCTGTCCCAACATGTCGGCGGCTATGTGCTCACGCAAGACCGGCTCGACACCTATGTGCCGATCGGCAATGCGGCGATGGATGATCGCACCTTCATCGAATGGGACAAGGACGATGTCGACGCGCTCAGCATGATGAAGGTCGACGTGCTCGCGCTGGGCATGCTGACTTGCATCCGCAAGTGCTTTGATCTGATCGAGCAGCACAAGGGCGAACGCTGGATGCTGGCGAGCGTCCCGCAGGATGATTCCAAAGTCTACGACATGCTGTGCGATGGGGAGTCGCTCGGCGTGTTCCAGGTCGAGAGCCGCGCCCAGATGAACATGCTGCCGCGCCTGAAGCCGCGGACCTTCTACGATCTCGTCATTGAGGTCGCGATCGTGCGGCCGGGACCGATCCAGGGCGACATGGTGCATCCGTATTTGCGGCGGCGGAACGGCCTGGAAAAAGTGAGTTATCCGTCGCCGTCACCGGATCATGGCGACAAGGACGAACTTTACAATGTGCTGCACAAAACATTGGGCGTGCCGCTGTTCCAGGAGCAAGCGATGCGCATCGCGATCGAGGCGGCAAAATTCACCTCCGAGGAAGCCAACGGCCTGCGCCGCTCCATGGCGACCTTCCGCAATGTCGGCACCATCGGCCAATACGAGGAGAAGCTGATCGGCAACATGGTCGCGCGCGGCTACGATCCGAACTTCGCCAAGAGCTGCTTCGACCAGATCAAGGGCTTTGGCTCCTACGGTTTTCCGGAGAGCCATGCCGCAAGCTTCGCGCAACTCGTCTACATATCTTCATGGCTGAAATATCATCATCCCGATGCCTTCTGCTGTGGTCTGCTGAACTCGCAGCCGATGGGCTTCTACGCGCCGGCGCAGATCGTCGGCGATGCCCGCAAGAACGGCGTCGAGGTGCGCGAGATCGATGTGTCCTACAGTTTTGCGCAGAGCACGCTGGAGCAGGGAAATGGCGGGTATTGCGCGGTACGTCTCGGCTTCCGCCAGATCGACGGTTTCCACTGGCTGGACGAGGATGAGGAAAGGCTGAAAAGAGCCGCGTCCCGGAATGACCATGTGGAGAGAGCGCCCGACTGGGCCGACCGCATCGTCGCCGCCCGCAACCGCCGGCCCTTCACCTTGCTGGAAGACTTCGCCCGCGACACCGGCCTGCCCAAGCGCGCGTTGATCCTGCTCGCCGATGCAGACGCGTTCCGCTCGCTCGGGCTCGACCGCCGCGAGGCGCTGTGGCAGGTGCGGCGCCTGCCCGACGACGTGCCGCTGCCGCTGTTCGAGGTGGCTACCGCGCGCGAGCAGCCGGACGAGCACGCCAGGCCATTGCCGGTGATGCCGCGCGCCGAACAGGTGGTCGCGGACTACCAAACCATTCGCCTTTCGCTCAAAGGCCATCCGATGGAATTTTTGCGCGAGATGTTTACGCGCGAGCGCATCATCGCCTGCAAGGACATCAATCATGACAACGAGCGGCGCCGCGTTCGCTGTGCCGGCGTCGTTCTGGTACGACAGCGGCCGGGCAGCGCCAGCGGCGTCGTGTTCATGACACTGGAGGACGAAACCGGCATCGCCAATGTCGTGGTGTGGCCGAAGATCATGGAGCAGTACCGGAAAGAGGTGATGGGCGCACGTCTCATCCTGGTCGAAGGCTACATCCAGAGCAGCCCAGAAAAGGTGACGCACCTTATCGCCCAGCGCATGATCGACCGTTCACACGACCTGATCGGGCTTGCCAACGATGCCTTGACCCGCAAGCATCCGGTGCCGGCAGGCGCCGCCCCGATCGAGCCGCTCAACGACGACCCCCGCGCCCACCCGGATGCGCCCGCGCAAAAGCTTCGCCACCCCCGCAACGTCCGCATCTTGCCGCCGTCGCGGGATTTCCATTGAAGAATGTAGCGCACTCTGCTGCCACGAGATTGTTGCGACGAGTGCGCGTCACACTCTCGGTGTCATACCCCGCGGAGGCGGGGTATCCAGTACGCCGCGGCTTCACGATTCAACTTCTGTCGCATCGGAATACTGGATCGCCCGGTCAAGCCGGGCGATGACAGCGTGGCCTCAAAAATTCACCCGGTTCGAGATCGCGCCGTCCACCACCAGATTGGAGCCCGTGGTGAACCCCGACACCGGGCTCGCCAGAAATACCGCCGCGCTCGCGATCTCCTGTGGCGTGGCCATGCGGCCGGTGGGGTTACGCTTCATCGCATCATTGTAACGCTCGGGCATGTTCTGCTCGATGGTATTCCAGACGCCGCCCTTGAAATAGACCGTGCCAGGCGAGACCACGTTGACGCGGATCTTCTTCTTCGCATATTGCCGCGCCAGTCCCTTGGCCATGTGGATCAATGCCGCCTTGATCGGGCCGTAGGAGCTCGCCGTGTCCGCTTGCGCCGCGGAGATCGATGAGATGATCACGAAGGCGGCGTCACCGCTGCTCGCACCGCTGGCCTCGAGGAACGGCCGCGCGGCGTCGAACGCATGCACGGCGCCGAGCAGGTCGAGCCGAAAATTCTGTTCCCACGACGCGGCATCATGGCCTTGCGCCATCGCGCCCGCGTTGGAGAACAGCATGTCGATGCCGCCAAGCTCTTTTGCCGCGCTCTCGATCCAGGATTTCAGCGCCGCGCCGTCGGTGACATCGACCGGGCCGCCGGTCGCGCGGATCCCGCTGGCCTTCAACTCCGTCACGGTGGCGGCAACCTGATCGGCGTTGCGCGCGCACACCGCGACATTGCTGCCTTCGCCGGCCAGCGTCGCCGCAATCGCCCGCCCGATGCCGCGCGTGCCGCCGAGTACGACGGCGTTCTTGCCTTTGAGACCGAGATCCATTGTTTGGTTTTCCTTGTTGTTGGTCGCGCGCTGTCGTTGCGAACAAAGCGGGGTGCCTCTCCAATGTCGTCCTGGCGAAAGCCAGGACCCATTACCACAAACCCTCGTTGCTGTGCGATGTTGTGGCCAACGCGCATTTCAACAACATTCGACCGGGGTAATGGGTCCTGGCTTTCGCCAGGACGACATCCTGCGTGCGTTTGATTGCGTCGTTCAAATCGATCACCCTCACTCCGGTGCCGCGCCCACCGGTGGGCCGCCGGGCGGGCGGTGCAGGAATGTCAGTGAGACGTAGGCGCCGGCCCAGGAGCCGATCGCCGCGAAAGCCACATAGAACGCATTTTCGGTGTAGCTGATCACGGCGTAGGAGGAGAGCATGTACCAGACCGCGCTCCAGTTCGCCGCGGGCACGCGCTTGCGCGCGATCACCGCCGAGGTGAACATGACATAGACCGCGTCGGTGGCTGCCGTTGCGATGAACACGGCGCCTGCGGTGAGGGGATCGATGGCGGCCATTGCATGTCCTTGTGTGCTAATGCGATGATCGCAAACTAAGGGGAGAGAAGGGTCATGCAAAGCCCCACAGAGATTCTCAGTGGCATCTGGACCTCCGCCGGCGGTGACGCCGCCGCGCTCGCGCGCGTGCGGCTGACGGGCGAGGAGCCGCAAATCCCGTCCTCGTTTCGCGTCGCAATTGCCGGCCAAACGACGATCGCAGCCGCCGGCCTTGCTGCCGCCGAAATCTGGAGATTGCGCAGCGGCGAGGCGCAGGACGTTAGCGTCGACCTGCGCCATGCCGTCGCCGAATGCCGCTCCGAGCGCTATTTGCGCGTCGACGACAAGCCGCCGCCGCCCGCCTGGGACGCCATCGCCGGCGTCTACAGAACCGGAGACAACCGGTTCGTCCGCTGCCACACCAATTTCCCGCATCATCGTGACGCCGTCTGCAAGGTCCTCGGCTGCGAACCCGAGCGCGAGAAGGTGCAGGCCGCATTGATGCAATGGAAGGGCGAGGATTTCGAGACTGCGGCTTACGCTGCGGGCGGCGTCGTTGCCTTGATGCGCTCCTACGACGAATGGTCGGCGCTGCCGCAGGCCCGCGCGCTCGCCGAATTGCCGCTGGTCTCGATCGAGAAGATCGGCGAGGCCCCGCCGAAGCCGTGGCCGCAACGACTGTCAAAAGGCGATCGCCCGCTCTCCGGCCTGCGCGTGCTCGATCTTTCGCGCGTCATCGCGGGCCCCGTTGCCGGCCGCACGCTCGCCGCGCACGGCGCGGATGTGCTGCTCGTGTCAGGCCCCGAACTGCCGGCCATTCCGTGGCTGACCATCGACACCAGCCGCGGCAAGCTCACCACCTTCATCGAGCTGAAGAGCGAGGCCGGACGTGCGCGGTTGCGCGAGCTCTTGAGAGACGCCGACATCTTCTCACAAGGCTATCGCCCGCGCGCGCTTGCTGCTCTCGGCTTTACGCCGGAGGACGCGGCGACAATCAACCCCGGCATCGTCTACGTGACGCTGTCGGCCTATGGCCATGCCGGCCCCTGGGCGGAACGGCGCGGCTTCGATTCGCTGGTGCAGACTACGACCGGCTTCAACCATGCCGAGGGACAGGCTGCCGGCATCGATGGACCGAAGGAATTGCCGGCGCAGATGCTCGACCACGCCACCGGCTATCTGATGGCGTTCGGCGCGATGATGGCCAAGGCCCGCCAGGTCCGCGAAGGCGGCAGCTGGCACGTGCGCGTGTCGCTGGCGCAGACCGGGCGCTGGCTGTGGAATCTCGGACGGCTCGAAAATGGCCTGAACACCCCGGATATTACGGGCGAGGCCGTACATGCTGCATTCATCGAGAGCATGCCATCTGGCTTCGGCACGTTGAAGGCGGTGCGCCATTCAGCGCTGCTTTCGAAGACGCCGGCGCAATGGAGCCGTCCGGCGATGCCGCTCGGCAGTCATCCGGCAGAGTGGCCGGTGACAAGCTGACGTGAAGCTGACGTGTCGCAAATTTTTAACGCAAACCGAAAGGCGCCCGGCGTTTTTTAGGTTGTTTGAAATCACAATTCGGCACTATTAGCGCGACCGATGAAGCGGGCATCCGCCGGTATCATCGCAGACACGACCGGGCCCCATGGTAGTTGAAAATACCAAGCGATTGCAGGTGCTTACAAAACAACGGGTGATTACATCCGTAGTTTTACTAGCTCTTGCCGGTGCCGGGGCCTACGGCTTCCTCTATGCGGGAGCCAAGGAGAAGAGCCACTCCGAGATCTCCAGCCAGTCGCGCAGGAATGCGCAGAACTTCACGCCGACGCCGTCGGAATGGGCGACGCTGACGATCGAGCCGGTCAAGGCCAAGACCTTCCGCGCCGAGTATGTCACCGAGGGCAAGGTCGCAGTCGACGAGGACCGTTCGACGCCGGTATTCTCGCCTTATGCGGGCCGGGTGACCAAGCTGCTCGCCAAGCCCGGCGAGGTGCTGAAGCAAGGTCAGCCGCTGTTCACAATCGAGGCCGCCGACACCGTGCAGGCCCAGAACGATTTCATTGCGGCGATGAGCTCGCAGAACAAGGCGAAGTCGGCGATCGATCTTGCCGACATCCAGTTCAAGCGCGCCAAGGACCTCTACGAGGGCCATGCCATCCCCCTGAAGGATTATCAGCAGGCGGAAGCGACCCAGGTTCAGGCGCAGAACGACATGCGCTCCTCGGCGACCGCGCTGGAAGCCGCGCGCAACAAGCTGCGGATCCTCGGCTTCACCGATGAGACCATCAAGGCGTTCCAGGACAAGGGCGTCATCAATCCGGAGGTCACGATCTATTCGCCGATCGCGGGCACGGTCGTGCAGCGTAAGATCGGCCCCGGCCAGTACGTTAATTCGGGCGCCAGCGATCCGGTCTTCGTGGTCGGCGACCTCTCCTCGGTCTGGCTCACCGCCTTCGTGCGCGAGAGCGATGCGGCTGCCGTGTGCGTCGGGCAGGACATCAGCGTCAACGTGATGGCGCTGCCGGGCCGCCCCTTGACCGCCAAGGTCAACTACGTCGCCGCCGCGATCGATCCGAGTACCCGCCGCCTGCTGGTCCGCGCCACCATCGACAACAAGGACGGTCTGCTGAAGCCGGAGATGTTCGCCAACGTCACGATCTATTCGTCCGGCGACCGCGCCGCGCCGGCGGTACCGAAGCAGGCCTTGATCTACGAAGCCGACAAGGTCCGCCTTTGGGTCGCACGCGAGGACAAGTCGGTGGAGTTGCGCGAGATCAAGATCGGTCTCATCAATGGCAACCTCGTCGAGGTCACCAGCAATCTCAAGCCCGGCGAGCAGGTGGTCACCAAAGGCAGCCTGTTCATCGACCGCGCCGCGTCCGGCAGCTGATTGACGGGCCGGAAAAAGACAAGCTGAAGACCTGAATGGATCGCCTCGTCGCCCTTGCCGTCAACCGGCGCTTCCTGATGGTCGGGATGTTCGTCGCCGTGCTCATCGGCGGCCTGATCGCGTTCAACCAGCTCAACATCGAGGCTTACCCCGATCCGACCCCGCCGATGGTCGACATCGTGACGCAGAGCCCGGGCCTGTCGGCGGAGGAGATCGAGCGCTACATCACGATTCCGATCGAGACCCAGGTCGCGGGTCTGAAGAACCTGACGACCATTCGCACCATCTCGCTCTACGGCCTCTCCGACGTCAAACTGCAGTTCTCCTTCGCCTACACTTATGACGAGGCGTTGCAGCAGGTCTTGAACCGCCTGGCGCAGCTCGCTCCACTGCCCGGCAACGTGCAGCCGCAGATCTCGCCGCTCAGCCCGATTGGCGAGATCTTCCGCTACCGTCTCGTCGGTCCGCCGAACTACAGCGTGCTCGACCTCAAGACCATCCAGGACTGGATCCTCCAGCGGCGCTTCCGTGCCGTGCCCGGCGTGATCGACGTCACCGGGTGGGGCGGCAAGAGCAAGACCTACGAGCTCCAGGTCGACTTCAACAAGCTGGTCGCTAACGGCCTGACGCTGCCGCAATTGCTCCAGGCGGTCGGTAATTCCAACGTCAATGTCGGCGGCAACACCGTCAATATCGGTCAGCAATCGGCAGTGGTGCGCGGCGTCGGCCTGATCCGCTCGATCGACGACCTCGCCAACACCATGGTCTCGCAGACCAACGGCAATCCGGTGCTGGTCAAGGACGTCGCCACCGTTACCGTCGGCCAGAAGCCACGTCTCGGCATTGCCGGCCTCGACGAGGCCGACGACATCGTGCAGGGCATCGTCCTGATGCGCCGTGGCGAGCAGAGCTCGCCAACCATCAAGCGCGTCCACCAGCTCGTTCAAACCATCAACGAGTCCAGCATCCTGCCGCCCGGCGTGCGCATCGAGCGCATCTACGACCGCGGTGACCTGATTGAGCTCACCACCCACACCGTGCTGCACAACATGGTGGTCGGCATCTTGCTGATCGTGCTGTTGCAGTGGATCTTCCTCGGCGATCTCCGCAGTGCGCTGATCGTCGGCGCCACTATCCCGTTCGCGCTGTTCTTCGCGGTGATCATCCTGGTGCTGCGCGGGGAATCGGCGAACCTGCTGTCGGTCGGCGCGATCGATTTCGGCCTGATCGTCGATGCCACCGTCATCATGGTGGAAGCGATCTTCCGGCGCCTGACGCAGACGACGCCGATGTCGGAATCCGAGCAGATGTCGTCCGAGACGCTGTTCGGCATGAAAAGCCACGCCATCCTCAGCGCAGCGGCCGATGTTTCCCGTTCGATCTTCTTCGCCGCGGCGATCATCATCGCGGCCTTCCTGCCGCTGTTCACGCTCTCCGGCGTCGAGGGCAACATCTTCGGGCCGATGGCGCGCACCTATGCTTATGCGCTGGCCGGCGGCCTGCTTGCGACCTTCACCGTCACTCCGGCGCTGTCCGCGATCATCCTGCCCGCGCATGTCCATGAGACCGAGACCAGGGTGATGCTGATCCTGCATCGGATCTACATGCCGGTGCTGCATTGGGCGGTCGCCAACCGCGGCATCATGCTCGGTGGCGCGTTCGGCCTCGTGCTGATGACGGTTGCGCTCAGCCGGTTGCTTGGCCTCGAATTCCTGCCGAAGCTGGAGGAGGGCAATCTCTGGATCCGCGCCACGCTGCCGCCGACCATCTCGCTCCAGGAAGGCAACTCCTACGTCAACGAGATGCGCAAGGTGATCCGCGCGCGGCCTGAAGTGGAATCCGTGGTGTCGCAGCACGGCCGCCCCGATGACGGCACTGACGCCGCCGGCTTCTTCAACGCCGAGTTCTTCGCGCCGCTCAAGCCCGCGAGCCAATGGCCCGGCACCCGCGACAAGGAAGAGCTGACTGCGCAGCTGCTCAAGCAGCTCGACGATCGCTTCCCCGGCGTCGAGTTCAACTTCTCGCAATATCTCCAGGACAACGTCTCCGAAGCCGTCTCCGGCGTGAAGGGCGAGAACTCGATCAAGCTGTTCGGCAGCGATCTCCAGGCGCTGACCGACACCGCCAACAAGATCAAGTCGGTGCTGGCAACCGTGCAGGGCGTCACCGATCTTGCGGTGTTCACCTCACTCGGGCAGCCGACCATCCAGATCGACATCAACCGTGCCAAGGCCGCGCGCTACGGCCTCGCGCCGGGCGACATCAATGCCACCATCAAGGTCGCGATCGGCGGCGACACCGCCGGCGACATCTACGAGGCGGGAAGCGACCGCCACTTCCCGATCATCGTTCGTCTCGCGCCGGAATTCCGCAGGAGCGCCGAGGCGATCCAGAATTTGCGGATCGGCGCGCCCGGACCGAACGGCACCGTCACGCAGATCCCCCTGAGCGAGGTCGCCACCATCAGCCTCGTCTCGGGAGCGGCCTACATTTATCGCGAGCAGCAGGAACGCTATCTGCCGATCAAGTTCTCGGTGCGTGAGCGCGACCTCGGCAGTGCGATCCGAGAGGCGCAGCAGAAGATCGCCGATCAGGTGCAGCTGCCGCCCGGCGCGCACATGGATTGGGTCGGCGAATTCGGCAATCTCCAGGACGCGATCCGGCGATTGTCGATCGTGGTGCCGATCTCGCTGGCGCTGATCGGCGTCCTGCTCTGGTTCAATTTCGGCTCGATGACCGACACGCTGCTCGCCATGAGCGTGATCCCGATGGCGATCTTCGGCGGCGTGCTCGGTCTCTTGATCACCGGCACCGCCTTCAGTGTCTCGGCAGCGATCGGCTTCATCGCGCTGTTCGGCATCGCCGTGATGGACGGCATCATCATCCTGTCGCAGTTCAACCAGCTCATCGAAGAGGGCATGGACCGCATGAGCGCGGTGATACGCACCGGCGAATTGCAGCTTCGGCCGGTGCTGATGACCTGCGTCGTCGCGGGCATCGGTCTGTTGCCGGCCGCGCTGTCGGAAGGCATCGGCTCGCAGGTGCAGAAGCCGCTCGCGGTGGTCGTAGTGACGGGCATGATGCTCGCGCCGATCGTGATCCTGGTGACGCTGCCGGTGCTGATCTCCTTCTTCTCCCGCCGCGCACGCTGACGCTGCCAATCACAGCATTCGCTGCGCGATCCGCACCAGCATCATGGTGCCGAGGCCCAGCAGCATCAGGCTGGCCAACCGGCTGCTCATCGACAGCATGCGCGGCGTCAGCCGTGATCGCGCCGTTGCCACGATCGTGCTGAGCACGGTCCACCAGATCGCGGAACCGACGAAGACACCGGCGATCAACGGGGCTGCCGCGGCTTGCATGGAGAAGGCGTGCAGCGCAGCCAGAAACAGGATGACGGTCAGCGGATTCGTGAACCCAAGCGCGATGGCGCTGAGATAGGCGCGCGCCAGACGTACGTTGTCGACGTCGTCGGTCGTCTGGAGCGCGACCGAGCCGCGATGGGTCCGGATCGCGAACCACAGCAGCGTGAGCGCCGAGACGATGCCGAAGCCGGCGGCATTGGCCTCGACCCAGGGCTGTGCCAGTGAGCCCAGTCCCAAAACCGCGAGGGCGCTGTAGGTGAGATGCACGGTCGCGGCGCCGAAGCCGGTTGCGAGGCCCGTGGCCATGCCTGATGCCAATGTGCGCTGAATGCACAGCATGCCCATCGGTCCGATCGGGGCGGCGACGGTGAAACCAATTCCAATGCCGGAAAAAAGCGCGGCAAGATAATGCGATAAAGACATGCACCCGCACGAACAAATGAAATCTGTGCGTGTGCGTAGCCCCGAAAATGAATCGCCGCCTCAACCAGAAGGGTGAGAAACGAACGAGGGCACAAACACGTTCGTGTGAGTCCAACGAGTTTGTGCCTTCGCCGACAACAGTTCCACGCCTCACTATGGAACCGTGTCGCGGTCGTTGAACCGAATTGCGCCTGTCGCGACTCAGAATCCGTAGAGTTGCGCCGGGTTGTCGACCAGGATCTTCTTGCGCACATCCGCATCCGGCGCCCATACCGGAAGCTGGTTGAGCAGGCGGCCGTCGTCGATCTGGTAGAGCGGTGCGATGTCGGTGGCTTTGCGTCCCTCGACACGGCTCGAATCCGGGTGCGGCCAGTCCGTACCCCAGACGACGCGGTCCGCATTCGCTGCGATCAGTGCGCGCGCATAGGGCGCCATGTCCTGATAGTCGGGCGCGAGCTTCGAGGAGCGATAGGCGCCGGAAATCTTGACATGGGCCTTGCCGGATTTCACCAGCGCGACCAGGTCGGCAAATCCCGGTTGCTCCAGCCCAAGCGAGGCCTCAAGGCCGCCGAAATGGTCGAATACAACGGGTACCGGTGCCGTCTCGACGAGGTCCTTGATCGCCGAGATCATGGGCAGCGTGGTGTAGAGCTGCACGTGCCAGCCGCGCGCCTTCATGCGCTCGACGGCGGCGGTGAAGCGCGGCCGGCCGACATTGGAATCATTGACGCCGCCGGTCGCGAGATTGAGGCGGACACCGCGAAAGCCGTCTGCATGCATCGTGTCAAGCTGGGCCTCGGTCGTTTTGTCGTCGATCACGGCCACCCCGCGCGCGGCCGCGCCACGCGCCTTCATGCCGAACAGCGTCGAGGAATTATCGGTGCCGTAGACACTCGGCGTCACGATCACAACGCGCTCGATATGCAGCGCCTTGTGCAGCGCGGCCATTTCTTCGGGGCTCGCCGGCTCCGGCGTGTAGACGCGGCCCGCGAAGAACGGAAATTTTTCGACATCGCCATGGATGTGGGTGTGGCAGTCGCAGGCATGCGCCGGGACGTCGAAATTAACCGGCGTCGCGGGCTGCGCCGCGCGGGCGTGGACTTTGCTGGTCATGGCTACTCCGGCGGCAAGAGAGGCAAGCAGAACGCTGCGTCGATCGAGCATGGTTTCTCTCCCCTGTTTTTATTATTCTGGCAGTGGCGTCGCGACAGTATCACATCAGCCTGGCAGCCGCTGCGCTTCGCTGCATAGCTGTTCGACGAGGTCCGCAAGCGGGCGTGAGCCGTCGACGCGCACGACCGGGCAGGGCAGCTTCGCGAGCCACGCCTCATCTTTTGCGAAACTGCGGCCGTCGCGATCGCTTGCTTCGTAGTGCGAGGCCCAATCGACGAACGACTCCGCCTCCTCATGACGCCAGCCGCCCGGTGCGACGGCATCCGCTCCGAAATGCATAGCCTCGCGGCCACGCAGGCGCTGCAAGCGGAGCTCGCGCGGCGTCGTCACAAAGACGACGAGATCGAAGAATGGGACGAGCTCGTCGCCCCAACCGGTCACGGTTCCGCTCAGCACCCAATCGAGCCGCGGCAAGAACATCTCGCGCATTAGTCGCAAACGTTCGGCGGCGGGGCGCGTGGTCTGGTAGGGCGGCGCGGTCGGCAGCCAGAAATAATCATCGCTGTCGTGATGCGGCAGCGCAAGCCTGCCGGCGAGCGCGCGGCCGATCGTCGTCACGCCGGAGCCTGAAGCTCCCATCAGATGGATGCGGCGGCTTTTCATGTTCAGATCCTGAGACTGCCCGAACCGATTGCGCGGGTGCGGCGCGCTCCCTCACGCCGCTCGACGGCGCTTCGACATTCGCCCGCTTGTCGCGGGTTGGGCGGACAATGTCAGGCCTAACGCTCCGACAATGCGCATGACCGTGCCAAACTCAGGATTTCCGGTCTCTCCGAGCGCCTTGTACAGACTCTCGCGGTTCAACCCGGCTTTCTTCGCGATCGCGCTCATCCCGCGCGCGCGAGCGACAAGGCCGAGTGCGTCGCGCACGAAATCAGGATCGCCGGTCTCTAATGCGGCCGCAATATAGGCGGCCTGACGTTCTTCTGTGTTGAGATAGTCGGCAGCGTCGAAACGCGTCGTCCTGGATGCCGCCTTGACCGTCGTTTTCGCTGCTTTTGGCATCACATTGTCTCCGCCAGTTGCTGGGCTAGCTTGATGTCGCGTCGCTGCGTGCGCTTGTCCCCGCCACACAGCAGGATCACAATCTGCGTTCCGCGCTGCACATAGTAGATCCGATAGCCCGGTCCGTAGTCGATGCGCATTTCCCGGACGTTGCGACCGACGCTCTTGCTGTCGGCGAACGCGGGCAGTGATCCGGGCAACCGCGCTGGCGTCCTTGAGGCGGGTCAGCCACTCCGAAAAATGCTCGGTTTGCCTCACCTCGATCATGAGGTGCAAATGTAGCCCATGGGCTACAAAATGTCAAAGGAGGGTGGGTGCCTGGGCGGTGGAGAGCCCAAAGGCGTTGCGGAAACTACTGCCCGGATGGCGTGCGCAGGCCGTGCCAGGCGTCACGGACCTGCTGGTAGTGCACCTCGGGCAGATAGTCCGGCGTGTTCAGGCTCAAGGTCTTGACGTCGAGATGGCCGACGGCGCTGAGCAGCGTATAGGACGCGATCACGCGGTCGCGGTTGGCGCCGATCAGGCGGGCCTTGGCCTGGATCAGATCGGCCTGCGAGTTCAGCACATCCACCGTCGTGCGCTGTCCGCCGGCGGCCTCGCGCTGCACGCCCTGGAGCGCGACGGTCGCCGCCTTCACTTCGGACTCCGATGCCGAGACCGCGATCTTGGCGCCTTCATGGACAACCCACGCGCTGACCGCCGCCGTGCGCGCCTGGTTGCGCACCTGGTCGAGCACGAGCCGGCTCTGCGCCGTGATCTCCTTGGCCTGCCGGGTCTGTGCGGCGGCCTGGCCACCGTCGTAGATCGGCACGGTGACATTGGCGACGATCGAGGCCTGATCTTCGGCGAAGGTGCCGAGCGTCGGGTCGTTGTTACGGCTCTTGCTGGCGCTGCCCTGGACGCTGGCGCTCGGCAGCAGCGCGCCTTCGGCGACGCGGATGTTGGTGGAGGCGACATCGACGTCGAAGCCGGCGGCCATCACTGCCGGGTGCTGGCGGATCGCCATCGTCAACGCGTCTTCACGGCTCTTCGGCAGATAGCGGTCGACGACTTCGGCAGCGCGAAGCTGCGACGGTGCATTGCCGATCACCTGTGCGTATATCGCCTGGCTCACCGCGAGCGCGACTTCGGCGGCGTTGAGATCGGAGAGCCCGCGGTTGAGGCGCGCCTCGGCCTGGGCGCTGTCGGTCGGCGTGACGTCGCCGGCGTTGAGGCGCCGTTGAGTGACCGAGAGCGTTTCGCGCAGGAAGGCGACGTTGGAGCGCTGCGCCTCGACCAGCGATTGGTTGGCGAGCACGTTGGTGTAGGCGGTGACCGCGTCGAGCAGCACGCCCTGGCCGACGTTGCGCAGCGCCTCGCGGCCCGACTGCACCTGGAGTTCGGCGGCGCGCACGTTGTTGGCGGTGCGGAAGCCGTTGAACAGGGTCTGCGTCACGGTGACGCCGATGATCCACGGCTTCAGATTGGCGGTCTGGATGGTGTTGTCGGGCAGCAGGTTGCGCACGGATTGCAACCCGGCGCTGAGGCTTGCCACGATCTGTGGCCGGTAGCCCGCGAGCGCCTGCGGCACGTTCTCGTCAGTGGCGCGTTGCCGCGCGCGCTCGGCATTGAGCTGCGGATTGGTCTGGTAGGCCTTGGCGAGCGCCTCCGGCAGCGCTTCCGCCCGTGCGGCGGAGGGCAGGGCGCAACAGAGTGCCAGCGTGGTCCATGTCGCGAGCACAGGAGCCACGCCCGATCGATGCCGCGTCATCACGCGACCAGCTCTGGCGGCACGCCCAATCATGTAATCCGCAAATCCCGGCTGTCCGCCCCGCCGACGGCGGCTCTCTTAACTGTTTAACCAGCCGAGGTCCCGCAGGCAAACTGCCGCGGGGGAAACCCCCATCTATTCCGTGCTTGTTGCAGGTACATCACAGGGATTCTGCGGGAACGGCATTGCCTTACACCAGCCTGACCGCGCGCCTCCTTACCGGTTCTTGTTCACCGGCTTCCGCTTCTCGATGAACGCCGCCATGCCCTCGGAGCGGTCCTCCAGCGCGAAGGTCGAGTGGAACAGGTTGCGCTCGACGCTCATGCCCTCGGCGAGCGTGGTCTCGAAGGCGCGGTTGACCGCTTCCTTGGCCATCGCGACCGCGGGCCGCGACATCGCGGCAACCTTCTCGGCCGCGCCCATCACCTCGTCCATCAGCTTGTCGGCCGGAACGATGCGGCTGACGAGGCCGCTGCGCTCGGCTTCGGCTGCATCCATCATGCGGCCGGTGAGGCAAAGGTCCATCGCCTTGGACTTGCCGATCGCACGGGTCAGGCGCTGGGTACCGCCGATGCCGGGGATGGTGCCGAGCGTGATTTCGGGTTGACCAAATTTGGCGGTGTCGGCGGCGATGATGAAGTCGCACATCATGGCGAGCTCGCAGCCGCCGCCGAGGGCATAGCCCGCGACCGCGGCGATCGTCGGCTTGCGGCAGCGCGCGACCCGATCGCCGCCGATCGCGGCAAAATCCTCCGAGAACATGTCGATGAAGCCTTTCGGCTGCATCTCCTTGATGTCGGCGCCGGCGGCAAATGCCTTCTCGCTGCCGGTCACGACGATGCAGCCGATGGCGTCATCGGCTTCGAGATCGTCGACGGCCGCGGCGATCTCGCGGAAGACGCCGAAGGAGAGTGCGTTGAGCAGCTTCGGCCGATTCAGCTTGATGATGCCGACCGCGCCATTGCTTTCGACGATGATGTGTTCGAACGTGCTCATGCTCCACCCACGCTTTTGGTTGAGCGGGCAATGTGCCCGCTGGCGCGGTGGGCTTCAAGAGGCGCCAAAGCCATCGGAGCAGGAACGGCCGGAACACGCGGCGAGATGCGCGTTCCGCACGAGGTCCCGCGGGCCGGCGATCAGGCTGTAATCAAGCCAAAGTCACGCCATGAACATGCGTGCGGCGGAGGCCAGCGTCAGCAGCGTGCCGACGCCGATGAAGATTTTTCCGATCAGGGAGCTCTGGTCCCAGGCCGAGCTCTGCTGGCTGCTTGCCATCACCGGTGCCGGACGCGGCTGCGCGTCGGTTGCGGCGATCACCGCCTTCTGCGCCGGCGCGTTGTCCTGTTGCACGGCGCGATCGATGTCGTTGAGCTGATCGGGTGCGACGACCTGGCTCTCGGCGTTCGGGGTGGCGGTGTTATCGGCCGCGGCCTGGACGTTGTCGTTGGCCCGGCCCGTCATTGCGGACGCAGCAGCCGCAGTCGGCGTATCGGCGGCGGCGAGTTGCGCATTGGCGTTGGCGACTTCCGGCGGCATCTGGCTCGAGGCCGGCGCGTCACGATTGTCGGCCTTCGTCTCATCGGCCGTTGCCACGGCGTCCTTCTTGTCGGCCTTGTCGTCGGATTTCTGCGCCGTCTTGGTGCTGTCGCGGTGGCGCGACGTGTGACGCCGCTGCTTGCTCGGCTTGACCTCGTCCGCCTGTTTGCCTGCGCTGTCCGACTTGCTGCTAGCGGCTGAACTCGGCGCCGCCTGTGCAACGCCCCCAAACAGCACGAAAAGCCCGGCCAGGAGAATCAGGGCCGCGCGCCCGCTGGCTTTCATCATGTTGACATCTCCCCAATTCCACCCGTCCCGGGAGCGAACAGAGACCCTGGGGCGTGACCACAGCGGGGCAGAAAATGGGAATCTTCGGGCCACACCGGGCAAAAGCGCGGCAAACCGTTGCGTTCGCGGCCGGCCACGGGTGCGGACGGGACTGATCGGTGTTATGAGCCGTCGCAGATTTTGACGGCCGTATCGGTCGCGCGGCCAAGCACGATCACGAATTCGTGATCGTGCCGCCGCCGGCGTAACAAACTGAAAGAACGGCCGAATTGCATGGTGAGGGCGCGCGTGCGCGGACGTGAGGACGAGTGGACCGGCCTGATGCGGTCGGCCATGGCAGGCGATGACGCAGCGTATCATCGCCTGTTGAAGGCGGTCACGCCTGTGCTGCGCGCTGCCGCGAGGCGCGGCCTGGCGCGGGCCGGGCAGCCTCCCGACCAGGCCGAGGATATCGTGCAGGAGATTCTGTTGGCGGTGCATCTGAAGCGGCACACTTGGGACAGCGAAGCCCCCTTCGCCCCGTGGCTGTTTGCGATCGGCCGCAACAAGCTGATCGACATGCTGCGGCGACGGGGGAGGCGGATCTTCGTCAACATCGACGATTTCGCCGAGACCCTGCCGGGCGAGGCGCCGCAGGAGACGGTCTCGGCCGGCGAAGTCGCCAGCCAGCTCAATACGCTGCCGCAACGCCAGCGCGACGTGTTGCAGTCGATCGCGGTCGACAGCACCTCGATCAAGGACACGGCGGCGAAATATTCGATGAGCGAGGGCGCGGTGCGGGTGGCGCTGCATCGCGGACTTGCGGCGCTGACAGCCAAACTGCGGAACCACTAGTCATGGATACCGATCAACTCATTCGCACGCTCGCGGCCGATAACGCCCATCGCCCGCCGCGCGTCGGCGCGGTGCTGACCATGGCGCTGCTGGTCGCCGCGCCCCTGTCGATTCTGATCTTCGCCACCTTCCTCGGTGTGCGTCACGACGTGATGAGCGCGATGCACAACCCGTTCTTCGACATGAAGTTCGCGGTCACGCTGTCGCTCGCGATACCCGCGATCATCGTCAGCCTGCATCTGTCGCGTCCCGAAGCCTTGCTGCGTGGCTGGGGCTGGCTGCTGCTGCTGCCCGTCGGGCTGCTCGCGGTGGCGATCGGCAGCGAGGCGATGATGGCGCCGGCCATGCCGATGACGATGCGATTGATGGGCAAGAATTCCAGGGTGTGCCTGTTGGCAATCCCTGCGATGTCGCTGCCGCTGCTTGCGGGGGCCCTGTTCGGCCTGCGCCACGGCGCGCCGTCCCACCCCGCGCTCGCCGGCGCGCTCGCCGGCCTGGTGTCGGCGGGCCTTGCCGCGACGCTGTACGCCTCGCACTGCACCGATGACTCGCCGCTGTTCGTCGCGACCTGGTACACGCTCGCGACCGCGTTGGTGACGGCAATTGGCGCGCTGGTGGGGGCGAAGGTCCTACGCTACTAGCTCGCCGGCTTCACGCCGCCGGCGTCGCGCCCTGCTGCATGCGGTGGAAGCGCAGCACCTGCTGCGCGGTCGAACTGCGCAGCGCCTCGTAAGCGTCGCGCAGCGTCACCATGTCGGTCTGCGAGCCGCCTGCGAGCTTCTCGCGCAGGGCGATGATGGCGCGGACGCTCGACCATTGCATGGCCGCGACCTTGGCGAGGATCATCACGCCCTCGACCCGGCTTTCGATCATCATGGTCTCGGCGGTCTCGACTGCGACGCCCGCAAGCGCGGCAAGCCCTGCGTTGGTTTCGTCGAACTTGCCCTGCTCCGCGAAGGTGGCGACCTGGAGCTCGGTGAGGCGGCCGTCCTCGTGCAGCGACTTCACCAGCGCGCGCGCCCTCTCGGTCTGCCTGGTCATGCTGGCGGCGCGGATTCGCTGCGCCGCTTCCTGGACCACGCTGGACACGTCGTCCGCGAGCTCCGGATGCGCGGCCTCCAGCTTCCTGCGCACGGCCAAGGAGGCCTTCGCGACCAGCTTCAAATAATGATGGCGGGGCAGGTCGGCCCGCAGGCCGATGGAGCTGGCGAGGTCGTCGTCACGTTCGGCGCGGGTCACGAGGTCGGCGAGACTTCCCTCCGACAGTTGCGCGCCCGGATTGTTGACGGTCGATTGCACCACGTCCTCGTCGCCGCGGGTCACCAGCACGTCGCTCAGCGCTTCCGACAGTACCCGCCGCAGCGAGATCGCCTTGAGATGGGCCTGGCCCCTGGTGCGCGCGATCTCGATCAGGGTCGCCTCGTCCAGCCGTTCGGATTTCGACAGCACCGGGCCGGAAACCTCGATCACCTCGTCGAGCGCGAGCGTGCGGATGATCTTCGGCGGCGCAGCCGCGATCGATGCGAGGCGTTCGGCGAGCAGCGCCCTGGCGGACGTCTCGATCTGCTCGATCAGGCATTGGAACACGTCGTCGAACACGCGGACGTGGTCGTCGGAATAGTCCAAGGCGTTGCCCACGAAGAGATCGGTGACGCGGCGCAGCGTCTCGACCCGGTGCGCGACGGTGCCGTGCGAGAGCGCAGTTTGCAATTCCTCGAGCAGACTTTCGGATGATTTTACGGCTTTGGATCTCATTGCCCTGTCCTGGAGCGTTCGGCCCGGCCGCGGCTTCTGTCGCGCCGGGAGAAAATGGATTGGTCAGCTGGTTGCAATGCGGTTGCGCCCCTGTGCCTTGGCGGAATAGAGCGCGCTATCGGCGCGCACGAGAAACGTGTCGGCAGTATCGTTGTCGCGTAGTGTCACGACGCCCGCGGAAATGGTCACGCGCATGCCCGGGGAGAATGCGCTCCAGTCCAGATCGGCGACGATCCCGCGCAGGCGATCGAGCATGCGCGACGCCGCATCGCCGTCCATCCCAGGCAGCAGCAGCAAGAATTCCTCGCCGCCGTAGCGGCCGAAGCAGTCGGCCGGGCGGATATTGGCGAACATGGTGATCGCGAAGGTGCGCAGCACCTCGTCGCCGACGGGATGGCCGTGGGCGTCGTTGATGCGCTTGAACCAGTCGAGGTCGATCAGCGCGATCGCGCAAGGCCTCGATGTCTGCCGCGATTTTTCGATCTCGGCGTCGAGAAGTCGCATGATGCAGCGGCGGTTGTAGGAGCCGGTGAGCTCGTCGAGCTCCGCCAGCTCCTCGATGCGCTGATAGGCGGCCTTCAGCTCGATGCTGCGCCGGTACAGGATCTTGCGCAGCGTGGCGCCGAACAGGCCGAGGAAGGCGCACTGGCCGATCACCAGCACGAAGCACAGCATCGAGGCGGCCCGTTGCAGCTGGGTCGTCACCGGCAGTCCGATTGGCAAGTCCGAGGCGAGGAAAACCAAGGCGAGCCCGCACGTCGCAAGGCCCCAGGTGAGCATCGCCTGACTAGAGGTCATACGAAGCGTGCCGAAGGCGAAGATCAGGAACAGCACGGCAAGGAACGCAACTCCGACTGTCGGCACCGCGAGCAGGAACAGCAGCTGCAGCGTCATATGCGCCGAGATCTGGAAGACGGTGAGGTAATGATCCTCGAACCGGTCGCCGAAGCCCGCTTCCGACAGCACGGTGAAGGTCCCGATGATCAGAAGGCCGCCGAGCCAGAACAGCGACGGAACGCCCATGGAGATCACGCCGTCAAAAGCGTAGAGCAGCAGGACGGAGGCGCCGAGCGAGTAGCTCGCCACCTGGCCGACATACATCTGGCGCCGCTGCCGGATCCGGCGCGCGAGGACTTCGGGTGCCGCCGCTTCGGTGGTCAGGGCGAGATCCGCGGCCTCAGCGGCATTCCTCTCGGGAAAGGACGTCGCAGCCGTGCTCATGGTCCCGCCAATCGTGGATGTCAGCCCAAAAATCTACGTGGCAAGCCTTTAGGTTTGGTATCCTTCGAAACCGAATCCACGCTGTACAGCGCGGCAGCGCGGGACGTCGACCGTCCCAGGAATTTGCCGGCGATTAGGCATCGTGTGCGACGCGGTCGAGCCAAAGCAGGGCTTCGGAAGACATATGTCGTGCTAAGCTGCTAAGGTTCCATGCACGTCGGGCCGTCTAAGCTGGGACGGCATTGCTCAGGAAAGTGCTTCATTACTATGTTACCGTTCTTGAGCGAAGCGCCCAGCCGCGGGTGGCAACAGGAAATTTCGCGTCTGTGGGGTAGATCACACAGCTTCCCGTACGACTGCGGTAGGTTGAACAATTTTACCCCTCCCGTCGAACCGTCTGCCGCATCCACCCGACCAACCTTGCGAGACGGTCTTTGAGCGTGACACAAGCGGCTTCGGACGAGATCCTGATCGCCAGGATCGCTCAAGGCGACCGGCTCGCCATGCAGGTGCTGTACGGGCGGCACCATGTCAGGGTGTATCGGTTCGGCCTCCGGCTCGTGCGGGACGAGCAGGCGGCGGAAGACCTCATCAGTGAGGTATTTCTCGATGTCTGGCGTCAAGCCGGCAAGTTTGAGGGCCGATCCGCCGTTTCCACCTGGCTGCTGGCCATTACCCGATTCAAGGCCCTGTCTGCGCTCCGGCGCAGGAAGGATTTTGAGTTGGACGACGACGCCGCGAACGCGATTGAGGATACGTCCGACAATCCGGAAACGGCGGTGCAGAAGAAGGATACCAGTGAAGCGTTGCGGGAGTGTCTGACGGGCCTCTCGCCGGACCATCGGGAAATCGTCGATCTCGTCTACTACCACGAGAAGTCCGTGGAAGAGGTGGCCGAAATCGTAGGCATCCCGGAGAACACTGTGAAGACGCGCTTGTTCTATGCGCGCAAGAAATTGGCCGAACTGCTGAAAGCAGCCGGCATTGAGCGAGGCTGGCCATGATGGCTTTGAGCAAGAAGATGCTGGAGCAAGAGCCCGGTGAAATTGAACTGCTGCTGCCGTGGCACGCCGCCGGCACGCTGAACCCGCGCGATGCGCGCCGCGTCGACGAGGCGCTGGCGCGCGATCCCGAGCTCGCGAAGCAATATGCCGCGATCCGCGGCGAGTATGAAGAGACCATCCATCTGAACGAGAGCCTGGGTGCTCCGTCGGCGCGCGCGATGCAGAAGCTGTTCGCCGCGATCGACGCCGAACCTGCGCGGGCGGCCGGTTCGCTGCCGCTGTCGGCGCGCATCGCCACCTTCTTTGCGAGCCTGTCGCCGCGCACGCTGGCCTGGTCGGCGAGCCTTGGCGCCATGGCGCTCGTGCTGCAAGCCGGAATCATCGGCGCGGTGTTGACGAAGACCCAGACTGCGACCTTCCAGACTGCTTCGCTCTCGACCAGCGCTCCGCTTACACGCGACCTCGGCACGACCGTCCCGCCAGCGCGCGCGCTGGTGCGCTTCACGCCCGAGGCGCGCGTCGCCGACATCACCGCATTGCTCGACGGCTACCAGGCTTCGATCATCGGCGATGCCAAGGGCGGCATGTTCCGCCTCCAGTTCGACAAGGCGATGAGCCAGGACGAACTCGCCTCGCTGCTCGGCAAGATGCAGCGCGAGAAGTTCGTCAACCTCGCCGTCGCGGCGCCGTAAGGCGCTTCCAAGCCGATGATGCGCAAGTCCGAAAGTGGAGTGAGAGCCGGGGCCTGCGCTTCGTCGGTCGGAGCCGCGCTTTTGCTCGCCGCCTGTCTCGGCGTCGAGGTTGCGCAGGCGCAGGCGATCATGCGCACGCCGACGATTAGCGTCCCCTCCCGAATGCCCACGATTTCTCCCGGCGTCGCCGCACGCGTCAGTCCCGGTGTTGCCGCCAGAGCGGTGGCCGTCGGCCGCGGTCCGGGTCCGACCGTGACGACCAGGATTTCGGCGCGGATGGGACCGACGCCGGTGCTGCCTTATGCGCGCTACTCCCCGAACCTCTATCCCGCCTGTACCGCGCCCGATCGCGACGCCGCCGGCGAATGCCTGGCGCAGCAGAACGCAGGCGGCGATGGCTCGGGCAAATCGGGCAAGAAGACCGCCGCAAAGGGGCGCGGCAACAACACGCCTGTCGCCGCGGATCTGCGCACCTTCGCTGGCGAATTCGTCGCCGAGATCGACGGCGGGCTGTCGTTGACCCAGGCCGACGAGCTTGCGCGTCGCCATGGGCTGACCCGCGTGTCTTCCGAGAACTTTCCGCTGATCGGGGCAACGTTCGGACTGTTCCGCATCACCGACGGCCGGCCCTCCGCGACGGTGCGGCGTGAATTCGCGGCGGACGGTAGCGTGCGCTCGGTCCAGCCGAACTTCCGCTATCTGCTCCAGGATCAGAAATCGTCGGTGCCGACCGAGGGAGATCCCGCGCAATATGCGCTGGCCAAGCTCCGCCTGCCGCAGGCACACACGCTGGCGCATGGTGCCAATGTGACGGTAGCCGTGATCGACTCCGGCATCGACGCCCAGCATCCGGAACTTGCCAATTCCATTGCCGACAATTTCGATGCGCTCGGCAGCGCCGAAGGCCCGCACATTCATGGCACCGGCATTGCCGGCGCCGTCGTGGCGCATGGCAAGCTGATGGGCAGCGCGCCCGAGGCGCGCCTCATCGCCATCCGCGCCTTCGGCGGCACCACCGGCGGGGCCGAGAGCTCGTCCTACATCATCCTGCGCTCGCTGAACTATGCCGCCGAGCATGGGGCGCAGATCGTCAACATGAGCTTTGCCGGTCCGAAGGATGCGGTGATCGAGCGGGCCATCGCCGCGACCGCCGCGCGCGGCCTGGTGCTGATCGCGGCCGCCGGCAAT
Source organism: Bradyrhizobium sp. WSM1253 (assembly GCF_000244935.1). NCBI lineage: Bacteria > Pseudomonadati > Pseudomonadota > Alphaproteobacteria > Hyphomicrobiales > Nitrobacteraceae > Bradyrhizobium > Bradyrhizobium sp. WSM1253. The sequence goes on along the minus strand of NZ_JH600073.1, from coordinate 1,686,124 downwards.
GCCGGCGCGAAGTCGCCGCCGCTCTATCCGGCCGCCAATCCCAACGTGATCGCGGTCAGCGCGACCGACCAGCAGGACAGGCTGTTCACCGCCTCCAATCGTGGCAACTACATCGCGGTCGCGGCCCCCGGCGTCGATATCTTCCTGCCGGCGCCTGACGGCAAATATCAGATGACGTCGGGCACCTCGTTCTCGGCCGCCTATGTCTCCGGCGTCGCGGCGCTGCTGCTCGAGCGCAACTACGCCTTGAAGCCGGAAGCACTGCGCACGACACTGGCGAAGACGGCGCGCGACCTCGGTTCACCGGGCCGTGATGATCTGTTCGGCGACGGCGAGGCCGACGCGTTTGCCGCGGTCATGGCCGTTCCCGCCGCCGGCGCGACGCCGGTCGCGGCCGCGTCCGGTACAACAAAACGTGAAGATATCGAGAAGCGTCGCGACGAGCCTGGCATCCGCGCATTAGAGCAACCTTCGTTGTCGAGCACTGAGGATAAAGCCACGGTTTCTCAGGCGGATAAGCCGGCGACGCGATAGCGGCTGCGACAACTTTGCGCGCAGCGCGAAGGTCGAAAAATCAAACGCTGCATTGAACGTTCGGCCCGCTGCCACGACCAAATTATGTGGGAGCGGTTATCCCTCCCCATAAGTCATATTAGGCGCGAGCGCCCATCCACCCCAAGCGCCCATATGGCTCGACCCGTCCGGTTGTCCCCCCGGACGGGTCTTTTCTTTTTGGACGTCCCATTCCTCGAAGCCCTGCGCGAGATCAGCTTCCGGTTGGAGATCGTGGTTCACCCATCGCCACCGCTCCGCCGGCACGCCGCAAGCGCGCTATGCTTGTGCGAAGCTTGACTCCAAAACGCCTTGAATCTCCGCACGACTACGGAGTTTCGCGACGAAAACATCGTCGTTGCTGGACAAGTCAAAACTTTTCCACAAAATATTCACGTCGCGTCTAAATTGATTCGTGTGCGTTGCGTCGCGTCCGTATTTTCTCCTGACGGGCTGATTTATGACACATCGCCAAGAGGCTATTCGCGACGTGGCTATTGGCCGCGACGTTGCGGCACGCTGGTGCGCTCTCGCCGAGCAGCGGCTGGTGCATCTCTCCGAGATGTTCGAGACCGGACGCTGGCGCCGCTATCACTCCGAGATCGCATTTCTCGAAAACATCCAGGAAGCCAAGCTCGCCGTCCAGACCTGGCGCGCGCTTGCCACCGGCGCCGACGTCGCCACGGCGGCCGCGAGCGTGTCGCCCGCATTCGGCTGGTCGCCGGCGACAATGCCCCGCATGTTTCCGCGCGAGGCGCAGACCGTGCAACCGAAGGCCGTGCACATCGTCCCGGAGACCGCCGTGCCGGTCAGGCTCGATCCGAAGCCGGGCGTTCTCGCCGAAATCTCCGAAGCCCCGACCGCGCTGGTCGCCGCGCCTGCCCCGATGGCACCGCTCAAGGTGCCGGCTGCCATGGCGCCACCCACCGCGCCCGTCGCAATGACAGGACCCAAGGTGCCGGCCGCGACCGCAGCGCCCAAGGCGCTGGCGGCGATGGCAGCGCTTCTGCCGCAGTTCTCTCCGCCGGCAGCCGAAATTGTCGCAGCCCCCGAGCGCTTGGTTGAGTTCACCTTTAACCTCGACGGCCTCGAAGCCAAGTACCCGCTGCTGCGGAACGCGTTCTAGCTTTCGGAAGCCAGAGGCGAGGAACGGCAGCTACCGCCGCACCGCATTCCCGCCGACCATCAATTGCGCAAAGCGCTGGGCGCCGTCCACCGACAGATCGGACGTCACGGCGCGCGCGTGATCGAGCCCGACCACGGCGCCACGCGGGGTTTCCGAGATCATGTTGTTGTTGACGAGCGCGGTGCCTGCGCCGGGCACGACGGACACCCCGACGCCGGCCAGTGCCTTGCGGATCACGTTGCCCGTGATCGCGACGTCGCGGAGATATTTGCCCCAGCCGGCGACGATGCCGTAGGACGGCGCATTCTCGATGACGTTGCCGATGACCGATGAATCCGCCTCGATGTAGATGCCGATGCCGGCATCGTCATCCGGTGCGGTGCCGATCGGCCGCTTCGGGATCAGATTGCGGATGATGTTGCCCTGGACCACGGCGATGCGGCCGCCTTCGTTGAAATTGCAGACGGAGACGCCGACGGCGGCGCCGTCCACAATATTATTGGCGATCACCGCGGCCTCGAACGCGAACTCCGAATACAGCGCGACCTCGCGCACGTCGCTGACGCTGTTGCCGGTGATGTGGATGTTCGAGGCCGAGTTGCCGCGCACGGCGGAGTAATCGCAGTTCTTGATGCGATTGCCGCGCACGATGACGTTGCCGGCGCGGAACGCGTTGATGGCGTTGCCGTACTGGCCGGAGCCGCCGGGGCCGGCCTTGATGTCCTCGATGCGGTTATCAGTGACTAGCGTGCCGTCATCGCCGATAGCCGTGCGCAGGATCTCGATGCCGTTGTCGTTGGTGCCGGTGATGGTGTTGTGGGAGACGCTGAGTCCCCTGGCGTCGAACGACACCACCGCCGTCACCGCGATGTTGGTAAAGATGTTGCCCGAGATGTCGCCGGAGACCTGCTCGAGCCAGATGCCGCTGCCGCCGGAGCCCGTGATTTCGCAACCGGTGATGCGGACGTCGCGCCCGCCGAGTACGTGGATCAGCCCGCGCCGCGTCGGCAGCGGAATGCCGCCGCCATCAAAGGTGATGCCGGAAAGGCCGATTGCATCGGAGCCGTCGCTCTGGATCGCCGATGCCCCGCCGGTGAAGACGAATTTTGTCGCGCCGCGCACGCCGATCAGTTGCGCGCCATTTGGCAACCGCAACAGTCCGCTGCGATAGATGCCGGGTGGCAGCGCCAGCGGCATCTGCGCGCGCGCGGCCTCGTCGATCGCACGCTGGAGCGCGCGGGTCTGATCCTCGCTGCTACCGGGTCGCACGCCATATTGCGTGGCGTCGCGGCCGAGCAGCGACGTCAGCGGCGCCGCACGCGCGGCGTCGGCCGGTATCGCGAGCGCGCCGGCGATGCCTGCGGTCGAAGCTCCGATGAGATTGCGGCGATTGAGGTCCATGGATGCGTCCTCCGGCGGACGCGGGGGTCCGCAGCGGTTAGGTAGCGCAGGGCCGCTGGTTGCGTGAGGATTGTTCGCGGTAGGGTTAAATGTTTACCGGAGAGACGGTCCGTAGGGTGGGCAAAGCGGAAGCGTGCCCACCATTCAGCGGCAGATCGGAACAAGTTGGTGGGCACGGCGCAAGCGCGCCTTTGCCCACCCTACGAAGTCGGTGTGTTGCGCCCCTTCCGTGCCAACTGCACCATCTCCATCAGCATCGCTTCCCCGGCGTCCACCAATTCCTCGAGCGTGATCCGCGGCGCGCCCTTGCGGCGCACGGCGCCACTGCGCGCGAGCAGGGGAATATGGATGAACGCGGCGAGCTTTGGCCCGCCGGCCCTGACGTTTTCGATCGCGCGCCAGCTCAGGTAATTGCAGAGATAGGCGCCGGCGTCGCGCGAGGGGCGCGCGTCGATGCCGGTGAGGCGGGCGGCGCGCAGCAGCCTTGCGGTGTGCGGGCCGAAAATCATCGCGTCCGCATTGCCGGCGATGCCGCGCTTGCTCGAGCGGGTCTTGGCGGCATCGGGCCAGAGCATGGTGACGGCGTTGCGCGCGCGGCTCTCGATGCGCAGATAGGGCGTGCGTGCGGCGAGGCCGAACATCAGCAGCGCATCGGGCTTCTCTTTCGCAAGCACCTCCGGCAATTGCCGGTCCACCGCGGCATAGGTGACCGGGAAGATGTGGCTGGAGATCGCGGCATCGTCGAGTGCGGGACGGCGCAATTGCGCCAGCCGGGCGACCAGCGGCTGGGTCGGATTGTAGGGCGCGCCGGGAAACGGGCCGAAGCCGGTGAGGAGAATGCGGAGCTTGTCGCTCATTGCAGCAACTCCAGGATCTTTTCGGCGGCGAGCGCCGGCGTGAGATGGCCGTCGGCGACCTCAGTCTCGATCTTCCGGACCTTGGTCCGCACCGACGCCTCGCTGCGCAACCGCGCCAGCATGCGCTGCTCCAGCATCGACCACATCCATTTCACCTGCTGCTCGCGCCGCCGTGCGGCGAAGTCGCCGGATGCAATCATCGCCTTGCGGTGATCGAGGACTTTCTGCCAGATCTTCGCGATACCGTCACCAGTCAGCGCCGAATAGGTCTCGACCGGCGGATGCCAGTGCTCGGAGCGCGGCGTCAGGATATGCAGCGCGCCGCGATAATCGGCGGCAGTGATGTTGGCGCGCTTGAGATTGTCGCCGTCGGCCTTGTTGATCGCGATCATGTCGGCGAGCTCGACCAGGCCCTTCTTGATGCCCTGCAATTCGTCGCCGCCGCCCGGCAGCATCAGGGCCAGGAAGAAATCGGTCATGTCGCAGACCGCGGTTTCGGACTGGCCGATGCCGACGGTCTCGACCAGCACGACGTCGAAGCCGGCCGCCTCGCACAGCAGCATCGCCTCGCGTGTCTTGGCCGCGACGCCGCCGAGCGTGCCGGAGGACGGCGAGGGGCGGATGAAGGCGTCGTCAGAGGCCGCGAGCCGGGCCATCCGCGTCTTGTCGCCGAGGATCGAGCCGCCGCTACGCGCCGAGGACGGATCGACCGCGAGCACCGCGACCTTGTGGCCTTGCTCGATGAGATGCGTTCCGAGCGCGTCGATGGTGGTGGATTTGCCGACGCCGGGCGAGCCGGTGATACCGACGCGCACTGCCCTGCCGGTATCGGGCAAGAGCATCTGCACCAGCTCGCGCGCCAGCGCCTGATGGTCGCTGCGCCGGCTCTCGACCAGCGTGATGGCCCGCGCCAGCGCCGCGCGGCTGCCGGCGCGGAGGTCATGGGCGAGGGATTTGATGTCGATGGATTTGCTACTGGTCATGATTGTCTTCGCGTCCGGCCGCTACCGACCCGACCCGCGAATGTGTCGCTCAGCACAGGATTTTAGCGGTGGAAGATGGATTTGGATAATGTCCCAAACGATCTCGGCTTTCGTCATATGGTAGGCGTGGCGCAGCAGATTTCCGAAATCGATCATTTTGCGCCAGTCGATTCCTGGCTCGGCTCGCTTTACGTCATCTGGAATGGATCTCGAAGCCTCACATACGATCTCGAGAAGACGTTCGATTGCCAGGCGAGCGGTTTTTTCAGAGACGAATTGCTCAAATGTGGAGCCCTTCACGACACTTTCGATGTCGGTGATGGCTTCCAGGATATCTCGCAGTCGGTCTTCCACGGTCGGCGGCATTCAGAAGACCTCGATCAGATCATCTGCGATGCGTTCGGCGATGCGCGGCTTCAGCAGGTCCCGCATCGATATCTGGGCCTGAAGGCCAAGATGGCCTTCGATCAAGTGCAGGACCTTAAAGTAATCGAACCGTGGCGCTTCCTCACGCGAGGTCGTCTCGACCAGGACGTCGAGATCGCTGTCGGGGCGGGCGTCGCCTCGCGCGCGCGATCCAAACAAGTAAAGGTGCGTGATTCCGGCAGCTCTCAGATCGGGAGCGAGCTCCCTGAGCTTCCCTATGAGTGTCTGGACTGGAATATCTGCGACCTCGGTCATGACCAGATGTTAGCACAGAGCAGCCGCCCGTCCCAGTATCGGGCGGGTCGGCTCAGCCCTCGGTGGGGCAGGCGAGGGCCCGCCCGCCCGATATCACCGGGATGTCGCCGCCACCCCGGTCCGCACCGGTTTCACCTTGCGCCACGCCCAGACCAGCACCGGCCACAGCAGCGCCCCGATCGCCATGGCGGCGAGGATCGCGGCCACGGAGCGCTCGAAAAACGGCAGGATGCTGCCGTCCGACTTGATCAACGAGGTCACAAAAGCCTGCTCGACCATGGTGCCCATGACGATGCCGAGCACCATCGCGGCGACGGGATAGCCGTTGGCTTCCATGACATAGCCGATCACGCCGAAGGCGGCGACGGTGACGATGCCGAACATGTTGTTGCCGATCGCGAACGAGCCGACCGCGCAGCACAGCATGATGATCGGCATGATGGCGGAGCGCGGTGCCAGCAGGATGTAGGCGGCAACCCGGATCATGGCGATGCCGAGCGGGATCATCAGGATGTTCGCGATGATGAACATCAGATAGATCGCGTACATGCTCGACGCTTTCTCGGTGAACAGCGTCGGCCCGGGGTTCAGCCCCTTCATGTAGAGCACGCCGATCGCGATCGCGGCGATGGTGTCGCCGGGGATGCCGAACAGCAGCGACGGCACCCAGCCCGAGGCGATGCTGGCATTGTTGCTGGCGCCGGCCTCGACCAGGCCTTCGACATGGCCGGTGCCGAATTTCTCCGGTTCCTTGGAGAAGCGCTTCGACATTGCATAGGAAACCCAGGCGGCCATGTCGGCGCCGGCCCCGGGCAGCACGCCGATGATGATCCCGACGATGTTTCCGCGCGTCATCTGCCAATGGTATTTCTTGGTCAGCTTCCACTGGCCGGCCATGATGCTCCCGAATTTGCGCCGCGGCAGCGGCGGCGGCTCGGGAGTCAGCATCGCGCGCATGACCTGGGCCACTGCGAATACGCCGACCAGCGCGGGGATCGGCTCGATGCCGCCGAACAGATCGGTGAGGCCGAAGGTGAAGCGCGGCACGCCGCCGGGATTCTCGATGCCGACGCAGGAGACCAGCAGGCCGAGGAACATGCCGGCGATCGCCTTCACCGGCGAGGAGCGCGCCACCAGCGTCGCGCACATCAGGCCGAGCAGCGCCAGCCAGAAATACTCGAAGGTCGAGAACGACAGCGCGATCTCGGCCAGCGGCGGCGCCAGGATCATCAGCGACAGCACGCCGGCGATGCCGCCGACGGCCGAGAACCACACGCCGGCCCCGAGCGCCAGCTCGGCCTGTCCCTTGCGGGTCATGGCGTAAGCCTCGTCGGCATAGGCGGCGGACGCTGGCGTGCCGGGGATGCGCAGCAGCGCCCCGGGGATGTCGCCGGAGAAGATCGCCATCGAGGACGCGGCGACGATGGTCGCGATCGCCGCGATCGGCGAGAGATAGAAGGTGACGGGGACGAGCAAGGCGGTTGCCATCGTCGCCGACAAGCCCGGCAGCGAGCCGATCACGAGCCCGTACACCGAGGCTGCGAACATCGCGATGATGACCTCCCAGGTGGAGATCAGTGCGAACGCTTCAATCAGGGTTTTCAGCATGGGATCACCAAGGCGTCGGCAACAGGCCGGCGGGAAGCGGCACGCGCAGCAGCTTGCCGAAGATCAGGTGGATAGCGAACGGCGACAGCGCTGCGAGCGGCAGCGCCAGCTTCCACTTCGCCCCCAACGCGGTCGAGGTGACGTAGACCATGATCGCCGCGGTTATGATGAAGCCGAGCCGGTCGGCCGCCACCACGTAGAACAGCAGCAGCGCTGGCGGCAGCAGCGCGCGCAGGCCGTACAACTTTCCCTGCGGCGGCGGGGCAGCCGCTAGCTGGCCATCCTCGAGCGGGATCAGCTCTTCCGCGTCCTCGAAGGTGTGGCCGATCCCGAACACGATCGCGAGCCCGCACAGCGCCAGCCCAATGCCGATCACGAGCGGAAATACGTTGGGGCCGACCGGCTGCCCGGGCACCGGCGGCAGCAGCCAGCCGCCATAGGCGGCTGCTGTGCCGAGCACGACGAGAAACGATCCCGTGACGGAGTCGGGAAGGCGCATGGGAGAATCCTATGAGATTTCTTCTCCCTCGCCCCGTTCTTACGGGGAGAGGGGTGGGGTGAGGGGCTGCGTCCACGATGGAGGTGAAAGCCGGACTCGCGGAGCCGCGTCCTCACCCGAATTTGCGCTGCGCTCAAATCGACCTCTCCCCCGCAAGCGGGGAGAGGTGACAAATCACGCCTTGCTCAGACCCGCCGCCTTCATCGCTTCGCCCATCTGGGCGTCGCCCTTGTCCATGAAGCTTGCGAACTGGCCGGCATCGCCCCACACGGTGCCGAAGCCCCGATTGCCCATGAAGTCCTTGAACTCGGCGGAGTCATAAACCTTCTGCAGCGCCGCGGTGAGCTTCGTTGCGATCTCCGGCGGCAGGCTCTTCGGCGCGCCGATGCCGCGCCAGGCGCCGGTCGCGTAGTCGATGCCCATCGCCTCCTTCAGCGTCGGCACGTCCTTGAAGATTGGATTGCGCGCCGGCGCCATGATGGCAAGGCTCCTGGCCTTGCCGGCCTCGATGATGGCGCGGGCTTCCGGCACCGAGCAGGTGGTGAGGTCGAGGCCGCCGGCGGCGAGGTCCTGCATCGCGGGTGCGGCGCCGTTCGACGGAACCCAGGCGACCTGGTTGGCGGGCAGGCCCATCGCCTGCATCCAGCCGACCAGCGCGAGATGCCAGATGCCGCCCTGGCCGGTGCCGGAGGCCTTGAACTTGCCGGGAGGGGCCGCCTTGATGGCTTCCGCGAGTTCCTTCACCGTCTTGTAAGGCGAGGAGGAGGAGACCTGGATGCCCGGGGGATCTTCGTTCATCAGCGCGAGCGGGGTGTAGCTCTTCGGCGCCAGCTCGGTCAGCCCTTGCCAGTGCATCATCGAGATTTCGACCGTGAGCATGCCGATGGTGTAGCCGTCGGGCTGCGCGGTCGCGATCGCGGTATGGCCGACGACGCCGGAGCCGCCGGTGCGATTGACCACGTTGAAGGGCTGGCCGAGATCCTTCTCCAGCAGCGCTGCGACAATGCGCGCAGTCGCGTCGGTGCCGCCGCCCGCGCCCCAGGGCACGATCACGGTGACGGGCCGCGCCGGATAGGCTTGTGCAAGTGCGGGTGTGAGGCCGAATGCGGCGGATGCCGCAACCGCAGCGGAAGAGGCCGCAAAGGTGCGGCGCGTAATCTTGGACATCAATGCCTCCCAGCGGCGCCCATGACGTCAGGCGCTCTTGTCAATGGCGACATTCTAGTCGGCTTTGCAGCGCGGCTGCAAGGCAACGCGACCAGCGCTTAGAGAGCTACGCGGCGTTGCTCACGACGGGATCACTGCGGCTCGTCCGCGTCGCCCTTTGGCCGTGCGCCACCGAAGATGCGGGTGCCTTCCGCGCTGAGATAGGGCTTCAGCGTTTCCCACGGCACGAATGCGACATATTCGCCCTCGGCGTAAGGGCCGACTGCGTAGGGCGGGTAGTGGAAAGTGAGGCCGGAACTCTTGCCCGCGTCGGTTGAAGGCGCGAGCGTCACCGCGCCGATCTTGAGCAGGCTCGGCTCCACGCTCTTGAACCATTCGTCGGTCGCGGTCTCGCTGGTATCGCGCTTCTTCTTCTCGATCTTCAACGATGCGATCACCGCCTTCACCATTGCCTTCATGGCCGCGCCGTTGTCGGCGGTCTCGGCGAAGAACGGGCGGATGGAGATGCGCTTGTTCTCCGCCTTGTCCCACAGGACCGTGTTCACATCGGAATTGGGATGGGCACCGTGGGTGTCCATATAGTCGTTGCGCAGGATGCTGACATAGCGGTCGGCAACGACGGAGCGGACCGCATATTTGCGCTCGAAGTCCCAGCCGCCATCCCTGAAGAATTGCGGATCGTCTTTGCGCGAGGCGGCGGCTTCTGCCGCGTTCTTGTCGATCCACTTCTTGCCTTCAATCAGGCAGTCGGCCGCCAGCGCCGCATCGACCTTGACCTTGTCGTCGAGGAAGACGCGGGCTTCGATGCTCTTGGTCTTGATGACCGCGTCGGGCTTGCGATCGGCGGCATGCGCGGTAGCCAACAACGCGCTGCAGGCTGCGACCAAAGTTAGCGCGCGCATCAACGCTGGCGCGGAAAATATCACGCACTGTCCTTTCGAAGGTCGATAGCGACCTACTCCGCCGCCTCGCTATGCCCGAGCCGGGCGTTCAGCTTGCGGATCAGCTCCTCGGCCGCGTCCGCGATCACGGTGCCCGGCGGGAAGATGGCTTCCGCGCCGGCCGCGTAGAGTGCATCGTAATCCTGTGGCGGCACTACGCCGCCGACAATGATCATGATGTCGTCGCGGCCCTGCTTCTTCAGCGCGGCCTTCAATTCCGGCACCGCGGTGAGGTGGGCGGCGGCAAGCGAGGAGACGCCGAGGATGTGGACGTCGTTCTCGACAGCTTGCCGCGCGGCTTCGTCGGCAGTCGCGAACAGCGGCCCGATGTCGACGTCGAAGCCGATATCGGCGAATGCCGACGCGATCACCTTCTGGCCGCGGTCGTGGCCGTCCTGGCCTATTTTTGCGACCAGGATGCGCGGGCGGCGGCCTTCCGCCTCCTCGAAGGCGTCGATCAGCGCCTGAACCTTCTCGACCCGGTTACCCATGCTGGACGCCTCCCGCTTGTAGACGCCGGTGATGGATTTGATTTCGGCGCGGTGCCGGCCGAACACCTTCTCCATCGCGTCGGAAATCTCGCCGACGGTTGCCTTCGCGCGCGCAGCGTCGATGGCGAGCGCCAACAGATTGCCGTTGCCTTCGCCGGCCGAGCGCGTCAGCGCGGCGAGCGCGGCCTCGACGTCCTTCTGGTTGCGTTCGGATTTCAGCCGCGTCAGCTTGTCGATCTGGAGCCGGCGGACATTGGTATTGTCGACCTTGAGAATATCGATCGGAGCTTCGTCGGTCGGCTTGTATTTGTTGACCCCGATCACCGCCTGCTTGCCGGCATCGATGCGGGCCTGGGTCTTGGCCGAGGCTTCCTCGATGCGCAGCTTCGGTACGCCGGCCTCGATCGCCTTGGCCATGCCGCCGAGCTCCTCGACCTCCTGGATGTGGCCCCAGGCCTTGGCGGCGAGGTCGCGCGTGAGACGCTCGACATAATACGAACCGCCCCAGGGGTCGATGATGCGGGTGGTGCCGCTCTCCTGCTGCAGGAAGAGCTGGGTATTGCGGGCAATACGCGCGGAGAAATCGGTCGGCAGCGCCAGCGCTTCGTCGAGCGCGTTGGTGTGCAGCGACTGGGTGTGGCCCTGCGTCGCCGCCATCGCTTCCACCGTCGTGCGCATCACGTTGTTGAAGACGTCCTGCGCGGTCAGCGACCAGCCGGAGGTCTGGCAATGCGTGCGCAGTGACAGCGAGCGCGGGTCCTTCGGGTTGAAGGGCCTCAAGAGCTTCGCCCAGAGCAGTCGCGCGGCGCGCATCTTGGCGACTTCCATGAAGAAGTTCATCCCGATCGCCCAGAAGAACGACAGGCGCGGCGCGAAGCGGTCGACGTCGAGGCCCGCCGCAAGGCCGGCACGAAGATATTCGACGCCGTCGGCCAGCGTATAGGCGAGCTCGAGGTCCTGCGTCGCCCCGGCCTCCTGCATGTGATAGCCGGAGATCGAGATCGAATTGTATTTCGGCATCTTCTGCGAGGTGTAGGCGAAGATGTCCGAGATGATCCGCATCGAAGGCGCGGGCGGATAGATGTAGGTATTGCGCACCATGAACTCTTTCAGAATGTCGTTCTGAATGGTCCCTGAAAGCTTCTCGGGCGGGACGCCCTGTTCCTCGGCGGCCGCAACGTAGAGCGCGAGGATCGGCAGCACCGCGCCGTTCATGGTCATGGACACGCTCATCTGGTCGAGCGGAATGCCCGCAAACAGCGTGCGCATGTCGTAGATGGAATCGATGGCAACGCCGGCCATGCCGACGTCGCCGCCGACACGCGGATGGTCGCTGTCATAGCCGCGATGGGTGGCGAGATCGAACGCGACCGAGAGGCCCTTCTGTCCGGCAGCGAGATTGCGGCGGTAGAACGCGTTGGAATCCTCCGCCGTGGAGAAGCCGGCATATTGCCGCACAGTCCAGGGCTGGTTGACATACATGGTGGGGTAGGGGCCGCGCAGATAAGGCGCGATGCCTGGGTAGGTCTCGAGGAAATCGAGTCCGGCCAGATCGGCCTCGCTATAAGCGGGCTTCACCAGAATGCCCTCGGGCGTCAGCCACGGCTCGGCGCTGCCTGATGGCGCAGCGGTGGCGGCGCGCTCGAAGGCGACGTCGGCGAAATTGGGGATGCGGCTCATGCTTTCAACCATATCATAGGCGCTTAATCATGATCCGGATGCTGATGGCTGACGATGGTCGCCATCTTCTCCGGTCCGTAATTCTGCTGCGTGGTCTGGCTTGGTAGATTGGCGATCCCGACCACCCAGCCGAGACGGGACTCGGTGCCGAACTGCCGCGTCGGCACCACGTGGTCGGGGCGGTCGAACGCGCCGGTCATGATCTCAATGCGGTCGCCGTCGATGCGGCCAAAGCTCAGCGGCGTGCCGCAGGCGGCGCAAAAGCCGCGCTCGGCGATCGAGGAGGAGCGGAAGAACGAGGGCTGCCCCTTGGTCCAGGCAAAGTCCGTCTTGTTGACGTCGGCAAAAGAGGCGAACGGCGCGCCGCTGGCCTTCTGGCACATCCGGCAGTGGCAGATCGAAACCCTGTTCGGCGCCGTCATGACTCCGAAGCGCACTGCCCCGCATTGGCAGCCGCCGGTGAGAACGGGTTTGCCTGCTTCCGTCATGGCTGCTCCATCCGTCGATACGTGTCTTGCAGCGTCGCAAGCGCATCGCCACCGGCAAAGACGAAGCCGGTGACGCCGGCTGCACGCAGCGCCGCCTCGGCATCAGTCGGGCGGCCTGCCAGATAGATAAGTCGGGCCCCGGCGGTTTGCAGGGCCTTCGCCGCGGCTTCGGCGTGTTCCGCATACACCTTGTCGCTGGAACAAAGACAGGCGAGCCCGGCACCGGAGGCTTTAAAGGCTGCAGCTAACTGGGCCGGATCGGCGAAGCCCTCGCTGTCGACGGCCTGGATGCCGCCGGTCTCGAACAAGCTCTTGGCAAAGGTCGCGCGAGCCGTGAAATCGGCGGGCGTGCCGAGATTGGCCAAGAACACTTTCGGCCGCGCGCCGCGCGCCTTCAAGGCCGCATCGGATTTGTCCCGCAGCGCCTCGAACGGTTCCGCTAGCCGGATCGGCGGCAGCGCGTCGAACTTGTATTTTTGCTCGCCATAAGGCGCCAGCGCGATCGGGGTCGCCTGCAGCACCGTCGTCTCGTTCTCGTGCAGGTTCGGAAACTCGCTGGCGCCGGTCAGCACGTCGCGGCGTTTTGCGATGTTGGCGTCGCGGGCTTTTCGCGCGGCCGCGACCTTGCTCTGGAACAGGCCCCGCTGAAGCGCAGCGAAGGCGCCGCCGGCTTTCTCGCTCTCCTGGAATAGCGCCCAGGCCGCCTCGCAGAGCTGCGCGGTCAGCGTCTCGATGCCGCCTGCGCCTGCCGCGGGATCGCTGACCTTGGCGAGATTGCTCTCTTCCAGCAGCACGGCTTGCGTATTGCGCGCCACGCGCCGCGCGAACGGATCGGGCAGGCCGAGCGCCAGCGTATGCGGCAGCACGGTGATCGCGTTCGCGCCGGCGAGTCCGGCCGCAAACGTCGCCATGGTCGCGCGCAGCATGTTCACATAGGGATCGCGTTGCGTCAGCATGCGCCAGGCGGTATCGGCGACGATGAACAGCGGTTTTGGCGCGAGCCCGCACGCCGTCTCGATACGCGCCCACAGCAGTCGCAAGGCGCGGAATTTTGCCATGGTGAGGAACTGATCTGCATCCGCGGCAAGCCGCGCATAGACCATGCCCTGCGCCTGCTCCAGCGGAACGCCGGCGCCTTCGATCGCGCGCAAATAGGCGATGCCGCAGGCGAGCACGAAGGCGAGCTCCTGCGCCTCCGAGCCGCCGGCATCGTGGATCACGCGTCCGTCGGCCGAAGCGAACGGACCCTTGAAGCCGAGCGCGGCCAGGCCCTTGATGCCGCCGGTGACGGCCGGAACGATCTCATCCCAGGTATAGGGGCTGTGGCCCCACACCGCGGCGGCCGCGAGCGGGTCGAGGCCGAAGCGGATGTCGCAGGCGGCGGGATCGATGCCATTGCTCTTCACATATTCCGCGACGTGGATCGCCGCCATCCGCGATTGCGGACCGATCTCGAGCTCCAGCCCGATGCCGGCATCGAGATGGATATCCTTCAAGATCTTTGCGACTGCGTCCGCGGTCGGTTCCAGCCCGAAACCGTGAGCGGCATTGCCGCCGGCGAACACCAGCGCAAGCCCTGTCGCGCCATTTTCGAGATCGGTCAGTGCCTGCGCATTCGCCGCACTTGCATCGGGATGGTCGATCCGCTGCATGATCTGCCAGGGCGCCGCCGCCGGCCGCCCCACCACGGGCGCAACACCTTTGGCGCGCGGATAGAGCGGCTCGATCTTGAGTCCGTCATAGGTCTTGCCGACCAGCTTCTCGAACGGCGCGCCCTTCAGCACGCCATCGACCAGCTTGCGCCAGTCTTCGACGGTCGCCTTGGGAAAATCCGCCGCCAGCGGCAGGTCGTCAGTCGCGGAGGTCATGCGGCGAGGGGCTCCCGAAAATCTTGTTGTTCGCAGGCGAAATTGCCACGGCCGGCCGTCCCTGCAAACGGTTGTTTTTGGTTAACCGGTATCCGGAAGCCGCTCAATGCCTTGTGTCGAGACGCTGGCGAGACCGTCATGGACACGAATGCCTGCGATCACGCGGTCGGGCGCGATCTCGGCCAGCGGCACCAGCACAAAGGCGCGCTCGAACAGGCGCGGATGCGGCAGGGTCAGATCGGGTTTCTGCATCGAGACGTCGTCATACGCGATCATGTCGAGATCGAGCGTGCGCGGGCCCCAGCGCCGCTCCTTATCGCGCATGCGGCCGAATTTCTGCTCGACCTTCTGCATCACGAACAGCAGCGCATGCGGATCGAGATCGGTCTCGATCTCGACGCAGGCGTTGATGAAGGGAGCCTGGTCCTCGTCGCCCCAGGGCGGCGTCGCATAGTCCGACGAGCGCGCGATCAACGCCGCCTGCGCCATGCCGCAGATATGGGCGATCGCCTTCTGGAAGGTCGCGCGGACATCGCCGACATTGCCGCCGAGCGCGATCAGGACGCTTGCCATGTCAGGGGTGCCGCGAGCGCGTCAGCATGACGCCGACGTCGTCGAAGATCGCGGCGATCGGCGCATGCGGCTTGTGCACGGTGATCTTGACCGCACGGATGCGCGGAAAGTGCGACAGGATGGCGTCGGCGACCGCGCCGGCCGCGCGCTCCAGCAGCTTGTAGTTGGTGTTCTTGAAGGCCGCGGTGGTGGTCGCCACGACGTCGGCGTAGGACACGGTGTCGGCGAGCCGGTCGCTGCGGGAAGGCTCCGACAGGTCGGTATAGAGCTCGAGGTCGATGACGAAGCGCTGGCCGACTTCCGTTTCGTGCTCCATCACGCCGTGGCGGGCATGGATCGACAGGCCGCTCACGAAGATCGTATCGGTCATGGCTTGCTCTCGATTGCGTGCGCCACTCGCAGGGCCTGCAAGGTCTCGGCGACGTCGTGGGTGCGGATGATTTTCGCGCCGCGCTGCGCGGCGATCAGATGCGCGGCGATCGAGCCGGCGAGCCGCTCTGTCGGCTCCGACGGCGACACCGAGGCGATGAAGCGTTTTCGCGAGGCACCAACGAGGATCGGCAGGCCGAACATGTCGAATTCACGCAGCCGCGCTAGCGCGGTCATGCTCTGTTCGGCCGTCTTGCCGAAGCCGATGCCGGGATCGAGCACGATCTTGTCGCGGGCGATGCCGGCTTGCGTCGCGATATCCAGCGAGCGCTGAAAGAACGCCTTCATATCCGCAATGATGTCGATGGCGGGATCGACGCTGTCGCGGTTGTGCATGACGATGACGGGGACGCCCTTCGCGGCCACCGTCGGCGCCATGCCGGCATCGCGCTGCAGGCCCCAGACGTCGTTGGCGATCGCCGCGCCCTGGGCGAGCGCGAAGGCCACGACTTCCGCCTTCATGCTGTCGATCGAGACCGGCACGCCGAGCGCCACGATGTCCGATAGCACCGGCCTCAGCCGCGCCAGTTCGTCTTCCGCCGTGACCGGCCGGGCGCCCTTGTAGGGCCGGGTGGACTCGGCACCGATATCGATGATGTCGACCCCGGCCTCGATCATCGCCCGTGCCCGCGCGAGCGCCTGCTCGGGCGCGATGAATTCGCCGCCGTCGGAGAATGAATCCGGGGTGACGTTGAGCACGCCCATCACCGCCGGGATCGGCCGCTCCAGCAGCGTCCGCAGCACGTCAGGCCCGACTGAACCGGCCGCCGGGACGGATGGGGAGGGCGAGGCATTCATGCGGCCCGCTTTAGCGGTCGGGGAGGGGGAGTCAAGACGGGAAGGCGTGGGTTGCCAGCGTTGGGCAGGGCGTTGCACACCCTCGCTGTCATTGCCCGCGAAGGCGGGCAATCCAGTATTCCAGTGACGGCACCGCGATACGGAGGAGCCGCGGCGTACTGGATACCCCGCTTTCGCGGGGTATGACGGCAGAGTTGGGGGATGCATTGTTGCCCATCGGGCAAAACGATGCCGAGAGAGTAGCGCCCACTCCGTATGCGGAGAGGGGCAACCCTAATACGAAATCTTAGGCGGCAGCTTCTTCGCTTTGGCGATGATGTCGCCGACCGACTTCTCCGAGGGCAGGATGCGGAGCAGCTTTTTCTTCTCGTTGGCATCCCGCATGCTCTGGGCGAGCCTTGCCGGATTTCGGTAGGCGAGCTCGCGCACGGTGGTGACGCCGGCGGCGCGGACCAGGCCGACCTTGGCCCTGCCCATGCCGGGAATGCGCATGTAGTCGGAGACGTTGGCCCATTCCAGCAGCAACTGCTCGCTGATGCCGGTCTTGGCGGAGAGCGCCTTGCGGCCCTTTACGGTCGAGGCCGCCTCGAGCAGCGCATCGGTGGTGCGGATACCGTGCGCCTTCAACTTGTTGGCGGCAAAGGCCGACAGGCCCTCAATCTCGGAGATCGGATATGTCATGATACTCGATGTGAAATGCGCAGGCGTCAGGCGAACTGGCTGAGGCCCGGGGTCCCCGCGATGATCTTGCCCATCTGATCCGCTCCGATTTTGTCTCGGCCGAAGCGAAAAAGTTCACGGGCGACGTTCTGAATCTCGGACATGCCGAGTCCCATGCCCATCAGGCGCGTGCCGACCGCCATCAGGCCGCCGCCCATCAGCCGCGACAGTCCTCCGCCGCTGCGGGATGCCTCGATTGCCGCTTCTGCACCTGGAATCTGGTCGATGAGTACCTGGACGCTGTCGGAAGGACCCTCGTTGCGGAGGAAGCCCAGGATAATGCCGACGGTCTTTTCAGCGACAGCACTATCTATGCTGGCGTTTGTCGCCAGCCGCCCGATTAGCTCGTCCATATGGCCGCCCCTCAGCCGGTTCACATGCCGGAGTATTGCTTTCGAAAATGATCTTGAGCCGGTGTGATGTGAAATACAAGCGATGAACGCCACCAACGTTCCGATTCAGTCTCGAACGCGCGAGAAGTGTTGCAGCGATGCAAGAGCGGAGATGAAATCGGCAAAAAAATGCCGCGGTGCGAATGCGTCGTTCCTACTTTCGGCGGATGTCACCCGCATGTTTCCGACGATGTCGCATGCCCGAGCGCGTTGAATGGTTTCAATCAGCGCGCGATATGCGTTAAACTACGGAACTGGTGCATTCGAGTTTCGATATGCGAAACAGGGCAGAGAGATCAGGGAATAATGACCGCACAGGACAGCAAGCTCGGTGATACCGACGACAAGATCTTCGTCGGTAAAGGAAACGAGCAGGCATGGCTGACGTTGGCATTCGCCAATCGCCATGGCCTCGTCACGGGTGCAACCGGAACCGGCAAGACGGTCTCGCTGCAAGTGATGGCGGAAGGATTTGCGCGCGCCGGTGTTCCGGTCTTCGCGGCCGATATCAAGGGCGACCTCTCGGGCATCTCGGAGGTCGGCGAAGCCAAAGATTTCATCGTCAAGCGCGCCACCGAGATGGGACTGACGTTCGAGCCCGACCAGTTCTCGACGGTGTTCTGGGACGTGTTCGGCGAGCAGGGCCACCCGGTGCGGGCGACCGTCACTGAAATGGGCCCGCTGCTGCTCGCACGTATGCTCGACCTGAACGACGTGCAGGAAGGCGTGCTCAACGTCGCCTTCCGCGTCGCCGACGACAACGGGCTGACGCTGATCGACATGAAGGATCTGCGCGCGCTGCTCGATGCCATCGTGCCCGATGCCGGCAAGAAGGGGGCGGATGCCGAGGAGAGTCCGCTTGCCGAGATCAAGAAGGCGGCGCAGGGTTTTGGCAACGTCACCAAGGCCACGGTCGGCACCATCCAGCGCCAGCTTCTGGTGCTGGAGAACCAGGGCGCCACCAAATTCTTCGGCGAACCGGCGCTGACGCTGAAAGATTTCATGAAGACCGACCGCGACGGCCGCGGCATGGTCAACATCCTCGTCGCCGACAAGCTGCTGCAGAGCCCACGGCTTTACGCGACATTCCTGCTGTGGATGCTGTCGGAATTGTTCGAGGAGCTGCCCGAGGCCGGTGACCTGCCCAAGCCGAAGCTGGTCTTCTTCTTTGACGAGGCGCATCTGTTGTTCAACGACGCGCCCAAGGCGCTGATGGACAAGATCGAGCAGGTGGTGCGCCTGATCCGCTCCAAAGGCGTCGGCGTCTATTTCGTGACGCAAAACCCGGTCGACGTACCCGACCGCGTGCTCGGACAATTGGGCAACCGGGTGCAGCACGCGCTCCGCGCCTTCACTCCGCGCGACCAGAAGGCGGTCGCCGCCGCGGCCCAGACCTTCCGTCCCAACCCGAAGCTCGACACCGCCCAGGTGATCATGGAGCTCGGCAAGGGCGAGGCGCTGGTGTCCTTTCTCGAAGGCAACGGCACGCCGGCGATGGTCGAGCGGGTGATGATCCGGCCGCCATCGGCCCGGATCGGACCGATCACGTCCGAAGAGCGCAAGGCGATCATGGATGCAAGCCCGGTGAAGGGCAAATACGACACCGCCGTCGATGCAGAGTCCGCCTACGAGATGATCCAGAAGCGCATTGCCGGCACGGCTGCGACTGCGGATGCTTCGGCGGGCGGCGGAGGCGGCGGCATCCTCGGCCAGATCGGCTCGATCGTCGGCACCATCTTTGGCACCAACGTCAAGCGCGGCCGCCTGTCGACGGGCCAGGTCATCGCGCGCGACATGACCCGATCGGTCACCAATCAGGTGATCGGGGGGATGGCCGCCAATATCGGCAAGTCGGTCGCCGGCCAGCTTGGTGGCTCGATCGGCCGCACGCTGGTCCGCGGCGCGCTCGGCGGCTTGCTGCGCAGGTAGGCAGAAAGCCTCGTTTGAGGCAATTCCTCCGCAAACCCGCCGCTTGTGCGCGGTGGGTACAAATTCGGGTGATCAGGACTCTCCAAGCGTCCGTCGGTCTGCTAGGTGCTATGGCCCCTGACTGGACCACACCGTGACCTCACCTGAATCTTTCGTTCGACCCGGCACATTCCGAAGACTGTCGCTACGTGCGCCGCTCGACCTGCTCTTCCTGCTCTGCTGCTTCATCCTGGCTGCCGATGTCCTTGGTCCCGAGATCTTCGGGCACGGCAAAACCAAGGACTACGGCCTGTGGTACTGGGCCGGGCAGCAGGTCTTGAAGGGTGGGCCGCTCTATCCCGGCGACATCCACCAGTACTTCGAGTTCATCTACCCACCGCTGCCGGCGATCCTGCTGGCAGTCCCGAGCTGGTTCGGCAAGATCGCGCTCTACAGCGTGCTGTCGGTCCTGAATATTGCGGCGTGGTGGTACACCGGGATGCTCTCCAATGCCATGACCGGTTCGGGCCGCACGCCTGGCCCCTGGCTGGAGGCACTACCAGCTGCCGTGACCGTGACCTTCGTGTTTGACATGTTCGATCTTGGACAGCCGAACCTCGTCCTGCTGGCGATCATGCTCTACGGCTTCTGGAGCTTGCAGCATCAGCGCTCCTGGCTCGCAGGCTTCATGTTCGCGCTCGCCACCGCGATCAAGGTGTTTCCCATTGCGGTGCTGCCCTATCTGGTCTGGCGGCGAAAGTGGGGAGCCGCCGTCGCTACGGTCGCCTTCACCGGCATACTTCTCTACATCGTGCCGGCTCCCATTCGCGGCTTCGAGCGCAACGCCGCCGAGGTCAAGACCTGGTATCAGGGCATGGTCGGGTCGAGCTCGGAAAAAGGATTTGGCCAACGCGACGAGCAGAACTGGTCGTGGGTGAACCAGTCACTCATTGCTGTCACGCACCGGCTGGTCCGGCCAATCAACTACAATCAGGAGGATCCCAACAAGCCGCCGCGCACGATGAATGTCATCGACGTCGATTACAGGACGGCGAACTGGATCGTGCTGGCGCTGTCGGCGTTGCTCGGACTCGGCTTCGTCGCGGTCATGCCAGGGCGAGCGCGGCGTACGGCGCGCTCGGACGCCGAGGAGCTCGGCATCCTGTTCTGCCTGATGACGGTGGCATCGCCGCTGGCGCGACAATACTATTTCATGTGGCTGTTCTTCCCGATGACGGTGCTGATGCATCGTGCCGCCTTCGACGAGCGGGCGAACGTACGCCTGGGAACCTGGCTCGCCCTTGGCGCCGCCGGCATCCTCATGCTGCTGGCGCTGCCGTGGTTTCCCAATGTCTTCCAGGCCTGGGGCAATAACCTCGTCGCCACGGCGATCCTCGCAGCTAGTCTCGCATGGCACATCCGGCATCCGCCGGTTGCGGCTGGCCCCGACGCCGCGGCAGCGCTAAAAGCCGATAGTTCTTGAGAAGACATCTTTGAGTCCCGACGTCTTGGGATTCGAACGCAGGGAATACGACCAATGGCAAATGCGCAGCTTCAATCCGTGCTCGACCACATCGACAAGGAGTTCGACAACAGCCTGGAGCGTCTGTTCTCGCTGTTGCGGATCAAGTCGATCTCCGCCGATCCGGCCTTCGCGGCCGATTGCAAGGCGGCGGCCGAGCATCTTGCCAGGGACATCGCGAGCCTCGGCGTTGCGACTGAAGTGAGGCCGACCGCCGGCCATCCTGCGGTCGTCGGCAAGAGCGTCGCGGGCGGCCGGCCGCATGTGCTGTTCTACGGCCACTATGATGTGCAGCCGGTCGATCCGCTCGAACTCTGGCACCGTCCGCCATTCGAGCCTGTTGTCACCGACCATGCCGACGGCCGCAAGATCATCGTGGCGCGCGGCGCCGAGGACGACAAGGGCCAGGTCATGACCTTCGTCGAGGCCTGCCGCGCCTGGAAGAAAGTGACGGGGTCACTGCCGATCGACGTCACGTTCCTGATCGAAGGCGAGGAAGAAGTCGGCTCGAAGAACTTCGTGCCCTTCATCGAAGCCAACAAGGACGAGTTTAGGGCGGACTACGTGCTGGTCTGCGACACCGGCATGTGGGACCGCAACACGCCGGCGATCACGACCTCGCTACGCGGTCTGCTCTATGAGGAGCTCAAGATCACCGCCGCCAATCGCGACCTGCATTCCGGCGTGTTCGGCGGCAGCGCGATGAACCCGATCCGGGTGCTGACCAAAATTCTCGGCGGGCTGTTCGACGACGACAATCGCATCACCATTCCGGGCTTCTACGATGGGGTAAAGGACACGCCGCCGGACATTCTCGCGCAGTGGAAGAAGCTCGACTTCACGCCGGACACGTTCCTCAAGCCCGTTGGGCTATCGATACCGGCCGGCGAGAAGGGCAGGCTCCTGGTCGAGCAGGCTTCCACACGTCCGACCTGTGACGTCAACGGCATCTGGGGCGGTTATATCGGTGAGGGCTCGAAGACGGTGATCCCGTCGCACGCGTCGGCCAAGGTCTCGTTCCGGCTGGTCCAAGGGCAGGATCCTGCGAAGATCCGCAAGGCTTTCCGTGAGTACGTGACGGCGCGCATTCCGGGAGACTGCAAGGTCGAGTTCGGCGATCACTCTGCCGGGCCTGCGATTGCGCTCGACTGGAACATGAAGCCGCTCGCCGCGGCCAAAACCGCGCTGACCGAGGAATGGGGCAAGGAGACCGTGCTGATGGGCTCGGGCGCCTCGATCCCGATCGTCGCCGACTTCAAGCGCGCGCTGGGGCTGGATTCGCTGCTCGTCGGTTTTGGCCTCGACGACGACAACATCCACTCGCCGAACGAGAAGTACGACCTCCGCAGCTTCCAGAAAGGCATCCGTTCCTGGGCGCGCATCCTCGCGGCGCTGGCGGAGGTGAAGTAGGGCGCTCTTTATCCTCGTCGTTGCGAGTGCGTAGGGTGGGCAAAGGCGCAAAGCGCCGTGCCCACCATCTGTCCCGGATCGCGATCGGCAATGGTGGGCACGCTTCGCTTTGCCCACCCTACGAGACCTTACAAATAAAAACGCCGCCCGGAATTGGGCGGCGTTTCATTCCAAAAGGCGTAGAGGTTCGTTAAACGCTACCCTACACCAAATCTCGAAAATTTCAAGACCGGTAGCCCGGCAGCTCGCGGTCCAGCTTGCGCAGCAGTGGCGGCCACACCAGGTTGGTGGCGCGCAACTCGGCGCGGTCGCGGTTGGCGAGCAGCTCGGTATTCTTGTCGATCGCGACATCGTCGACCGGATAGACCGGCGTGCCCAGCGCGCGCGTACGTACCTGCATCGAGCAGGCGCGCTCAAGGTGATACATGCGCTCGAAGGCCGAAGCCACCGAACGGCCGACCGTCATCGTGCCGTGGTTGCGCAGCAGCATGTGGTTATGGTCGCCGAGGTCCTTCTGCAGCCGCGGCCGCTCGTCGTGGTCGAGCGCGATGCCTTCGTAGTCGTGATAGGCGAGGTCGTGGGTGACGAGCTGGGCGGTCTGGTTCAGCGGCAGCAGGCCTTCGGCGCTGCTCGAGACCGCGGTGCCGTCGAGGGTGTGGAGATGCAGCACGCAGATGGCGTCCTCGCGCACCTCGTGGATCGCCGAGTGGATGGTGAAGCCGGCGGGGTTGATGCTGTACTCGCTCTCGGAGAGCTGGTTGCCGTGCAGATCGACCTTGACCAGGCTCGACGCCGTGATCTCGTCGAACATCAGCCCGTAGGGGTTGATGAGGAAATGATGGTCAGGGCCGGGCACGCGCGCGGAGATATGGGTGTCGACCAAATCGTCCCAGCCGTAGAGCGAGACGAGACGATAGCATGCGGCGAGATTGACCCGTTGCTGCCACTCGGCCTCCGTCATGTTCGACGGCACTTCCTTCAGGCGCGCTTCCGCTGGCGACATGGTTGATCTCTCCGAACATCGTTGTTGCGGGGAGGGAGCGTAGTCCTGCCGCGAGCTGCCAGCAAGGCACACAAAGCGCGGCAGTCCAGCGTAGCCCGCATGAGCGAAGCGACATGCGGGGCTGCCTCATAGGCCCCGGATGTCGCTGCGGTCATCCGGGCTACGGTCTGGAGGAGTTTATTACGGCGCCGGGATCGAGAGCAGGCTGGAAATGCTGCTGCCGCGGATGTCGTAGACGCGGGCGAACACCACGTCGTCGCGCTTGATCTCGACCAGCACGGGCGCGGTGAGGCCCTTGCAGTAGAACTCGCCGAGCGTCATGGCGAAATCGGCGGCATTGGAATCCCAGCCGATGGTGAAGTCGGGGCCGAGCGCGACCTGGGCGGGGCGCTGCGGACCGCACACCGCGACCTTCCATTTGCGGTTTCGCGGCGGCACTTCCTGGCGTTCCACCAGCTGTTCGCGCAATTCGTCCGAGGCCTGCTTCAGCGCCAGACCCCAATAATCCAGCATGAAGCGGTCGTCGGCGCCGCGCACGGTGCCGGCGATGTGGTTGAAGTGGGTGTATTGATAGGGATGCAGGCGGATCATCTCGGCGAGCGAGAGCGCCAAGCCAAAGCAGAAGGTGGCGAGCACGACCGGCTGCCAGGTGCGGTGATTGGCGCGCAGGCGCTCCATGGCCCAGCCAAAGGCAACGCCGCCGAGCACCGCCATCGGCGGGATCACGAAGACGAAATGGCGGATGCCGTTGTACAGCGCCGGCCGCTTCACCATTGCGATCGCCAGCGGCAGCGTCGCGGCGAGCGTGAGCATCAGGAGAATGGCCTTGCGGCGGGCGGGAACATCGCGGCGCGGCAGCAGTGCGAAGGTGCCGATCACGGCGCCGAACATCAGCACCAGCATCACCTCGGGCAACTGAAGCGCGAACAGCGTCGGCAGATAGGACCAGGGCATGTCGGGCACGGAAACGATCGCGCCGTCGAACATCTCCTTCCAGGGTTTCTCGAAGAAGTGCGAGAAGTAGGTCAGCGCCTCGAAGGGATTGCCGGGCTCCATGATCGACCACGGCCAGATCAGCCCCATCACGATGTAGCCGAGCACGAGGCCGGGCAACAGCACGTAGACGACATAAGCGAAGCGTCGGACCGATTCACGCAGGCCCTCGGTGCGCAGTTCCTCCAGGAACAGCGGCATGAAGCCGATCACGGCATAGACCAGCGCAAGGCCGCCGAGGATGCGGGTGCCGAGCGAGAGGCCGGCGCCAAGGCCGACGATCAGGATCGTGCGCGGCGACGGCTGCGGATATTCCTCGGCAAGGCGGACGAGGCCCAGCATCAGGATGATCATGGCCACCGCGAAGGGCGCATCCTTCGGGTTCATGAACATGTGGCCGTAGAAGATCGGGCAGAGCGCGAGCAGCAAGAGTGAGGCAAGTCCCGCAAGGGGACCACCGACACGGCGGCCAAGCCGCCACGTCACCGCAAGTCCGATCACGCCGACTACGGCGCCGAGCAGCCGGCGCGTCTCGAACAGCTCGAGCGGAATCACCTTGTGCAGGAGGGCCGCGACCATGTCGAAGCCGCCGCCATACATGTAGAGGTTGGCAAAGGAGAGGGCCGCGGTGTCCTTGAAACCGGAACCGAACATGCGCAGCAGCAGATCGGCGTATTCGGCGTGGGTGTAGTCGTCCCAGCCGAGCCCGTAGTCGCGGAAGGTCAAGCCTGCAATGACGGCGACCGCAGCCAGCACCAGCATGGCGAGATCGTCGCAAGTCCGTTCAACCGAGCGCCGCAGGGGCGTGTCGATCGCCGAAGTCGTGATGGATGTCATGGCTATTGGTGACCCGGAATCCCCTCTTGGCCCTGCTGGTGCGCGCGGGCCTGCTCCCCGGAATCCCTATAGCGCAGTTCCATTAGCAAGTAATTGGGCATTATGGCTAATTCCTGATGCGACGCAGCAAATCCGGCCAAACTTGAGAGCGGCCTAAAGTAGCGAGCCGTAGCTGAAGGGAATGTGAATAAGTCCCTGATTTCCTTTCCTTAAGGAACGCAGGTTATAATTCGACGTTGGCGTGGAACACCGGATGACGGTATCGTGGCGTGACGAGGGTCGCGTGTGGCTGCGCGGCCAGGGGTGAGTTCGATGGCGTTGGCATTGTTGATCGCGGGGATTTTCGCCGTTTTGGCGGGCCTCCTTGCGATCCTGTTCGGCTTCACCGTCAGGGAATTCAGTCTCGGCAGTACCCTCATAATCGCCGGTACCATCGGCGTCTGCTCCGGAATGTTACTGGCCGGCCTCTACGTCGTGGTCGCGGAATTGAAAGGCATGGCCCGCCGGCTGGCTGGATCCATCGCACCATCCGACGTTCGGGTCAGGCCCGTGCTGCCGGGTCTCGGGATGGCTGGAACGCCTGGCCCCGCGCCTGAGCCGGGCGCAGAGAAGATCGAGCCGGCGCCGCCATTGCCGGCCGCAGGACCGCCGCCCTGGCAGAACGAAGCAGCCGCGCGCGAGCGTCCGCGCGCCGAGCCTCCGCCACCGCCGGAAGCTCCGAGCCCGCCGGAGGTTCCGGAACCGCCGCGCCGGCGCAACCTGATGTTCGCCTCGACCTCCCGCAAGGAGCGCGAGCGCG
This sequence comes from Bradyrhizobium sp. WSM1253, assembly GCF_000244935.1. Classification (NCBI taxonomy): domain Bacteria; kingdom Pseudomonadati; phylum Pseudomonadota; class Alphaproteobacteria; order Hyphomicrobiales; family Nitrobacteraceae; genus Bradyrhizobium; species Bradyrhizobium sp. WSM1253. The sequence continues at coordinate 1,660,398 of NZ_JH600073.1, read as the reverse complement.
CCGAGGCGAAGACCAGCGAGGGCTTGCCGCCGCTGCCGCATGCCGAGCCGTCGGCGGAGCCTGCCGCCCCGGAGACGCCGCCTGCGAGCTTTGACGACGCCTGGCCGAAGCCGGACCGTATGAGGCCTGCCGAGCCGCCGGCCGCCTCGCGGCGCCCGCCCCCGCGCTCGCCGTCGACCTTCGCTGAGACTGCTCCGCCGCCCGCACCGGAGCCGGCGGCCGCGGCCGAACAGGCGCCCGTGACCGTGCTCAAATCCGGCATCGTCGACGGCATGGCCTATTCGCTCTACTCCGATGGCTCGATCGAAGCCCAGATGCCGGAAGGGATGATGCGCTTTGCCTCGATCGACGAACTGCGCTCCCACCTCGACCAGCGTGGGGCTTGAGAGAGCTGGCGCAGGCAAGTAAAGCGCTGGCGTTCTTGTTGCTTCGTCAGTAAATCAGCCCATATTCCTCAGTCATTCCATTCAGTCGAACGTATTGTTGACACGGAATACTCTGACGTCGTCTCTCCCGTGAGACGCAAGGTGGAGAAAGGCGGGGCCGATGTCGGATGCCGGGGCTAAGAATTTCATTGAGCTGACGGCGGGCATCGTGTCGGCCTATCTCAGCAACAACCCGACGCCTGCAACTGAGATTCCGAACCTGATCAGCCAGGTGCATGGCGCGCTTGTGCGCGTTTCATCGGGTCGCACCGAGACGGTGCCGCTCGAGCCCGCGAAGCCGGCGGTCTCGCTGAAGAAGTCGATCGCGCCTGATTATCTGGTCTGTCTGGAAGACGGCAAGCGCTTCAAGTCGCTGAAGCGCCATCTGCACACCCGGTACAACATGACGCCGGAGCAATATCGCGAGAAATGGGGCCTGCCGGCCGACTATCCCATGGTCGCGCCGAACTATGCAGTGGCCCGCTCACAGCTTGCGAAGCAGATGGGACTGGGACAGCAGCAGCGCAAGCGGAAGTAGGATTTCTACGACGCTTCCGCGAGCGCTTCTTTCGCGTCGGTCTTGATGCGCTCGACCATCGAGCGCAGGCCGTTGGAACGCTGCGGCGTCAGATGGTCGCGAAAACCGAACTCGTCGAATACGGCAATGGCGTCGGTCGCAAGAATCTCCTGAGGCGTGCGGCCGGAGTAAAGCGACAGCACGATCGCGACCAGCCCGCGCACGATGTGGGCGTCACTGTCGCCGCGATATGTCAGGACCGGCGGCCCGCCATCGCGACGATCGATCAGCTTCTGAAGCCAGACCTGGCTGACGCAGCCATTCACCTTGTTCTCGGCCGAATGCTCGGCCTCGGACATCGGTTCCAGGGTGCGGCCGAGCTCGATGACGTACCGATAGCGGTCGTCCCATTCGTCCAGAATCTCGAAATTATCCCTGATTTCGTCGATCGTCGTCATGCTGGCCCAAGTTCCCGTTCAGGCCAATATAGGGACGCAAAGCGCCGAAATCGATAGGGTTTGGGCGCTAATTCGCCGTCGCGGGCGCCGGGCCGCGCCATTCCAGCGCGAGGTCGTCCTGGGACAGGGTGTCGCGCGGCGCCTCGCTGGTTGCGGTATCGCCTTCGCCGGCCAGCGCGATCGAGCCGGTGTGGTCGGGGGTCTTCTTGTCGGGCTTCTCGAGCTGCTCTTTCTTGTCGTTGATGATCTGGTAGATCTTCTTCGCGCCGTCCTGCGCGCGCTGGCCGATGATGGTCGCGGCCTGTCCGCCGACCTCGCACGCCGCCGGCTGGCGCTTGCAGAACTGGGTCATGTCGGAAACAGCCGCGGTCGCAGCCTGCACCGCGTCGGCAGCGCCGATCTGCGGCAGCTTGTCCGATTCGGGCGTCTTGTCTCGCGGCAGGAGCACCAGCACCAGCCCGAGCCAGAATGTGATGCGAAGCAGAAAGCGCATCTTGCGACCTGTATGTTAGATCCCGCCGCGGCGATCTCCACGGATGTCGGGCCTAGCAACTCTCGATAAATCGCAAGTGATTGCCTTCCGCTTAATTCGCGGAAAATTGACTCAAGAATCTTTGCAATCGACCGTGTCGTAAATTTTCGATTGACGACCACGCCCGTGATTCTGCCGCCACGCCCGTCCACCATTTCGAAACCATGCGGATCACGGTGAAACCCTGTGTTCACCATCCCCGCTGATGACGTCGTCAAATCGTCTAAAAAGCCCTGCGATGACGCGGTGTCTGGCGGCGCGCCGCGCTGCCTTAGTGTTCGTTTAAGGTCGCTCTGACACGGTGGCTCAACGATAAGGAGGCGTTCCGGCGCGTCTTCCCGACGAATGAGCCGAAGCGCGAGACCCGTGACAGTTTTGAGTATCATCCGCGATTGTCTCGATGCGCTGCTGCATCCCTCCGCGCGTTACGACGCGCTGACGCGAGCGCGCCATCGTGCCTTCATGGCCCCGCGGCTGCTCGGCAGCCTGGCCGCCTTTGCCGCATTCCCGGTCTATCTCGCCATGCGCGGCGCGCCGAGCGCGATCGAGGTCGCGGCCTTCGCCTGGCTGATTGCGCCGATCCTGTTGTCCTGGTTCCTGTCGCGCACCGGCCGTTACGAAGGCGCGCATGTGCTGTCGTCGCTGGCGCTGTCGGGCCTGATCATGGCGGTGGCGGTGACGACCGGCGGCATCGAATCGTTCGCCGCGATCTGGCTGGTCGTGGTTCCCCTCGAAGCTGCGCTGTCGGCCTCGCGCCGCGTCGCGGCCTTTGCCTCGCTGCTGGCGCTGTCCTGCGCCGGCATTCTCATCCTCGTCAGCCAGCTCGGCTGGCTGTCGATTGGCGACACCAGCGCTGCGGAACGCGGCGTGCTGATGGCGTTCGGCGTCGCCTCGGCGACGCTCTATGCGGCAGGTCTGGCCTTCGGTGCGGAATCGCTCGCGCGCACCAGCGTTGCGCTGCTGTCGCGTGAGGAAGAGCGTTACCGTCTCCTGGCGCGGAATATGAGCGACGTCATCTCGCGGCATCAGCGCAACGGCGCGGTGCAGTTCATTTCACCGGCGGTGGAAGCCATGCTCGGTGTGCCCGTCGCGCAACTGCTCGGCCACGGCCTGTTCGATCGCGTCCATGTCGCCGATCGCCCGGCGTATCTGACGGCGCTGTCCGATGCCGCGCGCGGCGAGGTGCGCAGCGTCGAGTTCCGGTTGCGCCGGGAGCGTGCCGGCTCGGAGCGCGGCCAGGTTGATTTCATCTGGGTCGAGATGCGCTGCCGCCCGCTCGATCAGGATATGGGCCGTGATACCACGCGCGAGGCCGATGTTGTCGCCGTGATGCGCGATGTCACCGACCGCAAGCTCGGAGAGCAGGCGTTCGATCAGGCGCGCAGCGCTGCAGAGGCGGCCGACGCCGCCAAGACGCGCTTCCTTGCCACCATGAGCCATGAGCTGCGCACGCCGCTCAACGCCATCATCGGCTTCTCCGAGATGATCACGCAGGAGCAGACCTTGATGCTGGGCGCAGCCCAGCGGAGGGAATACGCCCAGCTCATCAACGATTCCGGCAAGCATCTGCTCTCGGTCGTCAACGGCATCCTGGACATGTCCAAGATGGAATCGGGTAATTTCGAGATGGCGTCGGAACCGTTCGCGCCGCGTGCATCATTGATGCACTGCTGCAATCTGCTGGCGCTGAAGGCGCGGGAGAACGGCGTCGATCTCGTCACCGATGCGCCGCAGGACCTGCCTGTGATGACCGGCGATCCGCGCGCTTTCAAGCAGATCGTGCTCAACCTCGTCGCCAACGCCGTCAAGTTCACCGAGCGCGGCGGTCAGGTCACTGTAACAGCGGCGGTCTCGGGCTCGCAGCTTGCGCTACGCGTCAGCGACACCGGAATCGGCATCGCACCTGACGATCTCAAGCGCATCGGCGCGCCATTCTTCCAGGCCGGAAAAACCTATCAGCGTCGTCACGAAGGCACCGGCCTCGGACTTTCGATCGTCAAGAGCCTGGTGGCGTTGCATCTCGGCGAATTGACGGTACAAAGCAGGCTCGGCGAGGGAACTGCCGTCACCGTCAAGCTGCCGCTCGTCTACACGCCGCAGGCCAAAACTTCTGATACCAAGATTTCTGAGGCCAAGATGTCCGACAGCAAGGCGAGCGAGAGCAAGATCGCGACCTTGACGCCGGTGCTGCGCCAGGAACTTCAGCACCAGGAACTGCAGGACCATCCTCACGACCAAGTTCAGGACCAACCCGCTCTGGTGAAGAAAAGTGCCTAAGAAGTCTGCCAAGGACCAAGCCGCGCCGCGCCGCCGTGGCGCCAAGGTCGCAGTCATCGATGTCGAGACCGAGCGCAATCTCGTGCTGCGCGTGCTGCTGCATAGCCCCAAGGATACGCTCGCCGGTTTCGTCGCCGTGGCCGCTATCGGCGCGATCGTTGCCAACGCGCTGTTCCTCCAGACCGGGCGGCATCCGGCGCCGATGTTCGGCACCGTGATCAATCTTCCCGCGCCCTCGTCCCTGCCGCTGTCGAACCCCTTGCCCCGTTCGCGTCCGGTCGGGGCCGATACCTCGCCGCTCGAGCCGAGAGCGACGGAGTTTCGTGCCGAGCCCAGACCTGCCGAGCCCAGACCTGCGGACAAGCCGCCGGAGAGGCCTGTCGAGGCGACCGCATCGACGCCGCGCTCAGGCGATCCCATGACCAATCTGGTCAAGCAAACGATTTCGGCGCCGCCCTCCGTTGCGCGTCCGCCGGCGCCGATCCCCGTGCAGCAGAGCGCGGCGGCGCGGCGCATCGCCGGCGTGCAGCGCGCGCTGTCCGAATATGGCTACGGGAACTTGAAGATCACGGGCGCGATGGGTGGCGAGACCCAGTCCGCGATCCAGAAATTCGAGCGCGAGCACAAGATGCAGGTCACCGGCCAGCTGTCCGACCGCCTGCTCCGCGAGCTCGGCGCCGCGATCGGCCACCCCGTCGAATAGTCGTTGCTGTTGTGCGAAGGCTGGTGCTGATTGCAGCGCTGTCCTATCGTGGCCACCATGCGTTTGAAATCGAACATCTGGGTCTCAGCCTATCTGCGCCGGTGCCAGACCGAGGGCGTGTACGGCGCGGTGCGTCGTCGCGGTGCGGAGGAGGCGGGTGCGGTGTTCGTGAAGATCTCGCTGCTTGACGGCAATGCGATGCTCTATGTGCCGGCGCCGCAGACCTCTTATGACGACGGCCGGCCGGTCGATCGCTTCTTCGTGCCGTTTGCGCCGCAGCCGATGCCGGAGCCCGCGGTGGAGGAGCGCCTGACCAAAGAGATCCGCTTCGATTCCGACATCTGGATCGTCGAGACCGAAGACCGCGCCGGGCGGCATTTCCTCGAATTGGCGAAGACCTAACGATCCGATCCGTCAGTCCCCGTCCGCACCGCGGGCGCGGAGCCGGGCTGCACGCCCGGGCGTGTCTGGCTTGCGCCCGCACGCGCGCGCTGGCGCTCGCTGTCATGCAGCGACGGCTGGTACTTTGCGCGGGTGACGGCGAGCGTCGAGCCGCGCCAGGCGGCCAGCATCACCAGCGCCGCGCGGTCGCTGAGGCGATCGTAAAGACGCGACAGCCGGTACACGTCGGTCACGGAGTTGCCGATCTCCGGCTTGAAGAACAGCAGGATGCGCTGGAACACCGGGCTCGGCATGTCGAGCGCGCGCGCGGCGACCGCGAGCGCTTCGCCGCTTGCATCGTCGACGATCTGGGCTGCGACGCGCGAGGGCAGGATCAGGCTGTCGCCGAGCTCGAAGGCGAAATTCTCGACATCGCCCGCGATCGCCGCCATCTCGAGGATCTGGATTGCGCGCTTGGCGCGCACGGTCGGAATCCGCGGCGCGGCCTTCAGCGGGGTCTCCGCCAGATTGTGCAGGATCAGCGCGCGCTCGGAGGCGCCGGCGCGGAAGAACATGTCGTAGATATCGGCCGCGTCCTTTGGCTGCATCGCCATGTTCGAGGCCATGCGCAGCTCGGCGTCGGTTGGCGTGCGAACCGGCAAGGGGGCAGGAGGGGGGGCAGAGGCGGGCGCCTGGATTTCGCGCGCGAGCGGAACCCTGCGGCCCTCCTGCGCGGCTGACAGTCCGAGCTTCTGCATGATCGGGGCGGGCGTCGACGGATAGATCGCAAGCCGGGCCTTGACCGCTGCGCGCGTCGCGTCGTCGACCTGGTCGATCAGTCGTGTGGCGAGCTCGACGAACTGGCGCTGCTCGTCGTCGCTATGGGTGCTCGACTGGACATAGAGGTCGGTCAGCACGCGCAGCAGTGTCGGACGAACATCGACGCCTTCGCGACGGGAGAGGGTCATCAGCCCGTCGAATCCTGGAAACAACGACTTGGTCATGGAGAGATACGCGACCTGGAAGAGATACTCGCCGCCAGCCTATCGCGGGCTCCTTTAAAGGCTCGTTAAGGAAAACGAGGCGTGAAGCCGAACGCTTGCTTTGAAGCGTTCTCGTGCCGCAACGGGACGGCGGGTCGCGCCCGTGCGGTTACGGTCCCGCCGGCACGTTTACACCCCGTTAACCATGAACTGATCTTAATGAATGCATGTTGCAGAGGCGCGCCGGGTCGCGCGGCAATTGAAGAGAGCTGATATGGGGACCATCATCGAATTTCCGGCCGGTCGCCGGGTGAGCGCGTCGGGGGACGTGGCTCCGCGCGCGGACATGGGCACGATTTTGATCCTTCCCGTGATCCGCATCGAGCGCGAGAGCGACGAGCCAAGCGGCGATCACGGGCCGGAGCAGGGCACAGCGCCGGGGCGCCGTCGTCGTCGCCGTTAGCCTTCGGCCTTTGCAATGCCGGAGAACCTCCGCCAGATCCGGCCCGTCGTAACGGCCATCATGCTCGCACTGCTGGGTGCGACGCTTGCCGCCTGTAGCGGCGGCGATTTCGGCCGCACCCGCGCCGACATGCGCAGCGACGACATGCATCGCTGGCTGGGCGCGGAAGTCACCTCCAGCGTTGGCCTGAAGCCATCCCAATTCCAGCTCACTGACGAGGAGCGCCAGCTTCGCGACCTCGCCTATCCCCTGATAGAGCCGCCATTGTCGCGGCCCGCCTGGAAGAGCGTGTTCGGCGACTACAAGGCGCTGCCCTCGCCCTGGCGGCAAAAGATCGTGTTCGACCGCACCATGTACGGTCGCACGCTGATCGACGAGCCGCACCGTTCGCATTCTTCGCGCTATACGCAGCTGATGGAGGACGTGCGCAACGACATCACCCGCTTCGAGCCGTTCTTCGCCTCCGCGATCCGCGTCATCGACCTCGACAAGAAGCGCAATGCCAGCATGGCGCGTGTCTCTTCCCTCTCGCCGCAGGAGAAAGAGGACGCGATCGAGCGCATGCAGGAGAATTCGCTGATCATCCAGTGGGTGCAGCAGTGCCTCGAGCAGCGCGTCTCGTCCTATCGCTGGGGTCTGGAGCGGCTGGTGATCCAGGCGCCCGACGGCATGGCCGCCGATGCCGACCGCCTCATCGGCGAACTCGCCGCCCAGACCGCCAACCCGCCGGTCGCGGGCCAGCCGCCCTACGGCCGCGCGGTCGTCTCCAAGGGCTGATCGTTTCAAGGGTCGATCATTTTACGGCAGCGCGCCGGCGCTTGATTGCGTCGGTCAAGCGCGCTGCTTCGGCAGGTTCCCGACAAAATCCTTCAGCGCATCGTGCGCCCGTCAGCGCTGTCCGTCGTGCACGGAGATCGCGGATGCCGCAAGGCCGCCGATGCGCGCGTGAGGCCGGCCGCCGGTCGCCATCACGAGCCCGAAGGCGATCTCGTCGCGCCGTGGTGAATCCCACAGCGTCATCTCCGCGGTGCCGAAATGGCTGCGGACATAGGCGGCGTGAATGTGCCCGAGCGGAACCATGAGCCGCGTGCCCGGCCGCCGATGGTCTTCGCCGCCGGAACGATCGCCTTGGGCTGACCGAGCACCTCGCGCATGCCCTGGCCGCCGGCCTCGTGCCAGACCGCGCCGTGCTCGAGCTCGCCATCCTCGCCGACGATGATGCCCTTGCCATAGGCTTCGATCTGCGCGGCACCGCCGAGCTGCGCGATCAGCCGTGTTGCGAGTTCTCGCCCGAGCTCGCGCAAGGATGCCTGAAACGGCATCAGGTCGGGTTCGAAGCGGCCCGCGAAGGGATTGCGGATGACCGCAATGGCCGTCCCGACCAGCAGCGGCATCTCCAGCCGGGGACCGCGTTCGTGCCAGATGGTCTCGACGCTGAGCGCGGTCTTGCGGATGTCATGGGACATGTCTTGAACCACCTCTTGGGAGGACATGCGCTGACTCTAGGCTTCGTCGACGACGGGATTGCGCAGCACGCCGATGTTCTCGATCTCGACCTCGACCACGTCGCCGGGCTTGAGGAAGACCGGCGGCTTGCGGGTGAAGCCCACGCCGGCCGGCGTGCCGGTGGCGATGACGTCGCCGGGGACGAGGTCGAAGATGGTCGAGCTGTACTCGATCAGCCGCGGGATCGAGAAGATCAGCATCGAGGTGTCGGAGGATTGCACCACCGCACCGTTGACGCGCGTCTCGAGCTTCAATTTGGTGGGATCGCCGATCTCGTCCGGCGTGACCAGCCAGGGACCGAACGGGCCGGTGCCGACGAAGTTCTTGCCGGAGGCGATCTGCTGGGCGTGACGCTGCCAGTCACGCACGCTGACGTCGTTGTAGATCGAATAGCCCGCCACGTGATCCCAGGCGTCGGCCTGGCTGATGTGACGGCCACCCTTGCCGATGACGACGGCCAGCTCGCCCTCCCAGTCGAAATTGTCCGAGACTTTTGGCCGGACTACCGGCGCGTTGTGCGCGACCTGGGAGCGCCAGACCCGGAGGAAGATCGGTGGAAATTCCGTGATCTCGCGCTTCATCCCGAACGCCACGGCTTCATTGTGGTGGTCGAGATAATTGCGCACCGCGCAGACGATCTTCTCTGGACGCGGGATCACCGGCAGGTATTTGACGTCGCTTAGCGCCATCGTGGGCTTGTGCCCGGCGACGATGGCCTCGCGCCGCGCATAGTCGTCGCTGCCGAGGAAGTCCGCGAGAACAGGGTATTGGGGCAGGGCGCGGCCGAGATCCACGACGCCATTTTCGACAACGGCGCCCCAGCTTTCCCGATTTCCGTCCAAGAATGACAGCAGCTTCATGGTCTCGCCCCAAAGGTTGGCATTTTCGATCTTGCTCATTATTTTCGAAAATGTGGTGAAACGCAAGCCCACGGTGATAAAAAGCGTGCCGCCTATTCGGTGTCGAGCAGGTGCCCGGCGTAGGTCGCGACGTTGTCAGCCGTGGTGCGGATATGCGTCTCGATCAGCTGCACCGCGAGATCCGGATTGCGCGAGATCGCGGCCTGCATGATCGCCTGGTGCTCGCCGGCCTTGTCGCGCGGACGCGGCCGGAAATTGGCCGACAGATGCCGATAGCGCTCGGCGCGATCGAACAGATCGCCGCGAATGGCGAGGAGTGTCGCGGAGCCGCAGGCGGACACCAGGGCCTGGTGGAATTGGCGGTGGGCGATCTTCCATTCGGGATCGCGCAACGGATGCTCGGGATCGCGCTGCTCGATGCGCTTCAATCTGTGCAGGGTCGAGATGACGGCGATTTCCCAATCGTCGTCGCCCCGCTCGATGGCGCGGCGGATCAATTCCACCTCGATCAGCACCCGCGCATCGGTGACCTCCACCAGATCCTGGCGGCTGACGGGGGCCACGCGAAATCCACGCTGCTCCTGCGCGTCGACCAGACCTTCGGCGGTAAGCGCCGTCAGTGCCTCGCGCAGCGTCGTGAAACTGACGCCGAATCGTTCGCGCAGGACGTCGAATCGCAGCGGCTCGCCCGGCGCCAGGCCGCAGGCAATGATCTCCTCGCGCAGCCGATGGGTGATGTCGGCGGCAACGGTCTTGCCGAATTCCTTGCGGGGGCGAATGGCGCTTTCGGACATGGTCTCTGTCATTGAATCGATGGCTCAACATGCCGCGCCAACGACCATCTTGCAATAATTTTCGTAAACGATATGATTTTCGAAAATACGGCTTGGGAGGGGTGTGACATCATGCGAGCGGTGCTGGTGCGTCAGCCGGGTGGACCGGATGCACTCGAACTGGTCGAGCTTCCGGTGCCTATGCCGGGACCCGGCGAGGTGCAGATCCGCGCCGAAGCGTTCGGCGTGGGGCAGCCCGATGTGCTGATCCGGCGTGGCGTCTACAAATGGATGCCGCCGCTGCCGGCCAATCCCGGCAACGACGTCGCCGGCCGCATTGCCGCGCTCGGGTCCGGCGTCGAGGGGTTTGCGATCGGCCAGAAGGTACTGCTGAGCGCACGCGACCTGTCGCAGCGCGGCGGCTGCTACGCCGACTATGTGGTCGCGCCCGCGGACGCCATTCATGTGCTGCCCGACAATGTCGATCTGCAAGCGGCCGTGTGCCTGTCGAACTACCAGGTCGCCTACGCGCTGCTGCACGAGTGCCGCCATCCGCGCGCACCGGCGAGCGTGCTGGTGATCGGGGCGGCGGGTGGTGTCGGCACTGCGCTGGTGCAGCTCGCCAAGCTCGCGCAGATGAAAGTCATCGGCACGGTCTCCACCGAAGAGAAGGCCGCATTTGCGCGGGGCAACGGGGCCGATCATGTCATCTACTACCGCCGCGAAGACGTGGTGGCGCGGACCCGCGAGCTGACCAATGGCGAGGGCGTTGGCCTCGTGCTCGATCACGTCTGTGGGCCCGAGTTCACCGGCTATCTCGGCGCGCTCGGCAAATGGGGGACGCTGCTGTCGTACAACGCCTTCGCCGGATTGCCGGAGGAAAACCTGATGGCGGCGATGCGCGACCATCTCGACATCTGCCCGGCGATACGCTGCTTCTCATTCCACATCTACGACCACGATCGCAACGAGCGTCGCGCGCTCATGCGCAACGTGATCGACGCGCTGAGCCGCAATGCGATCAAGCCGGCGATCTCGGCGGTCCTGAAACTCGACGAGGTCAGGCAGGCCCACACGCTGCTCGAGCAGGGCTCGGCGCTCGGCAAGATCATCATGACGCCATGAGGGGGTGGATTGCACGATGACGACACAAGCACCCATTGCACGCTTCACCCGGCTGCGGCACGCGAGCTTTGCCTCGCCCGATCCCGAGCGGTTGCTCGACTATTACCGCGCCGTGATCGGTCTTGGCCTCGTCGGCCGCGACGGCAACCGCATCTTCCTCGCCAACGATGCCGAGCAGCTTTCGCTGGTGATCGAACCCGGCGACGCGGCGTTGACGAGCATCGCCTTCGAGATATCGCCTGATGTCCAGATCGAGGCGCTCGGCGCCGCGCTGAAGCAGGCCGATCTGCGGCCCGAACTTCAGAGCGATCCCCTGCCTGGCGTTTCCAGGCTGCTGTCGTTCAGCGATCCCGAAGGCACGCGCTTCGAGTTGATCCAGGGCTGGACGCCGACGCCCGCGCAGGAGCGGATCGCTGCGCTTGCCGTCACCAAGCTCGGCCATGTCGCCCTTCGCACGCCCGATCCGCGCGCCGCCTCGGAGTTCTACGCGAACATGATGGGCCTGCGGGTCTCCGACTGGATCGAGGACCGCTTCGTCTTCATGCGCAGCGGCTATGAACATCACACGCTGAACTTCGCGCGCGGGCCCGGCCGCGGCCTGCATCATGTCGCGTTCGAGCTGCGGGGGCCGACCCACATGCAGCAGGCGTGCGACCATCTCGCCCGACATAAGCTCCCGGTGCTCTGGGGACCGGTACGTCACGGCCCCGGCCACAACACGGCGATCTATCACCGCAATCCCGACGGGCATCTGGTCGAGCTGTTCTTCGACCTCGATCGCATGACCGACGAGGCGCTCGGCTATTTCGAGCCGCGTCCCTGGCATCGCGATCGACCGCAGCGGCCAAAAGTCTGGGTCGGTCTGCCGCGCGACGTTTGGGGCATGCCGCCATCGCCTGAATGCACGGAGTTCGCCCGCTAGCGGATTCAAACTCGACTTGAAGAACGCCGCCTCGCTGCGGCCAACGATAGAACAATCAAAAGGGAGGACGCATCCATGCGAAGGATGAAGCGGCTTGCTGCGGCGATTTTTCTGTTTGGCGGTTTTTTAGCAATCACTTCGGCGTCGGCGGACAATTATCCGTCGCGCCCGATCCGGCTGCTGCATGGATTTGCCGCCGGCGGCGCGGCCGACACGCTGTCGCGCATCATCGCCGACGGGCTCTCGAAGAAGCTCGGACAACCGATCATCGTCGAGGCCAAGCCCGGTGCCGGCGGCAACATCGCCGCGGATGCCATCGCGAAAGCGGCGCCCGACGGCTACACGCTCGGGCTCGTCACCGGCGCCCACGCGATTTCCGCGGCGACCTACAAGAGCCTCGCCTACCAGCCGGCCGAGAGCTTCGAGATGATCTCGACGCTGGTCTATTACGCGCTCGTCATTGCCGTGCGTAGCGATTATCAGGCAAAATCGCTGGGCGAGCTCGTCGCCATGGCAAAGCAGAAGCCGGGCGCGCTCTCCTTCGGATCGGTCGGTTTCGGCAGCACGCATCATCTGGCAGGAGAGCTGTTGAACGCAGCCGCCGGCGTCGAGATCGTGCACGTGCCCTATCGCGGCGATTCTCAAGCGGTCACCGCGCTGCTCGGCGGAGAGGTTCCGGTGATCGTCGGCACCCCGGTCCTGCTCGCCGCGCAGATCCAGGGCGGTGCGATCCGCGGCCTGGCGGTGACCTCGCCGACGCGCACCGCATTGCTGCCCGACGTGCCGACGGTTCAGGAAGCCGAGATCAAGGGATATGACGTGCGCACCTGGGCCGGCCTGCTGGCGCCGAAGGGAACGCCGACTGCCATCATGGCCGCACTCAATGCGGCGACGTTGGACGCTCTTAGGGATCCCGACCTCAAGCAACGTCTGGAGACCGCCGTCGGCGGCGAGGTTCGCGGCAGCTCGCCGCAGGAGATGAAGACGCTGATCGAGACCGAGATCAGCAAATGGACCGGCGTGGTGGAGCGGGCGAAGATCCCGAAGATCTGACGATCGAAAGTATAGAAGTGAACATAGTGCCGCGCGCGGGAACAGGATTGCCGCGCCGGCTCACATTGGTCGACGACCGGCTTGAATGTCGGGCTGCGGCGTGCGTCATTGATCGCTCGGGAGGTGAGCGTGGCCGCCAGAGCAATCAGGCATTCGATGCGGGCGTTGATCGTTGCGGCTTGCCTGGTTGCGGCTGCCCAGTCCGTGGCTCAGGAAGACAAGAAAACCGACGACGACAAGCCTGCCGATCCCGACACCGGCGAGAGCACGGTCGCGGAGAAAACGCTCGGGCTGCTGCCGAACCCCTGGCAAAAGTACGGGGTGAAGTTTGCGGCCACCTATATCGGCGAGGTGCTCGGAAATCCGACCGGCGGTCTGAAGAAAGGTGCGGTCTACGAAGGCAGGCTCAATCTCGCCGTCGATCTGGATTTCGAAAAGCTCGTCGGCATCGACAAGCTGACCTTTCACGCCAACATGTTTCAGATCCACGGCGACGGCCTCTCGCGCTCGAATCTGCAGAATTTCTTCGTCGTCAGCGGGATCGAAGCGTTGCCCTCGACGCGACTCTACGAGGCCTATTTCGAGAAGCAATGGGGCGACAAGAAACTATCGCTCAAGCTCGGACAGCTGGCGGCCGACAGCGAGTTCTTCAATACCAAGTACACGGATGTTTTCACCAACGCCTCGATGGGCTGGCCGGCGATCACGTCGCTTGCTTTGCCAAGCGGCGGGCCGTCGCCGCCTTTGGCGGCCATGGGCGCGCGCCTCCTGTGGAACGTGACAGAGCAGTTGTCCATCCTTGGCGCGATTTTCGACGGCGACCAGGCCGGTCCCGGTCCCGGCGATCCGCAGGAGCGTAACCGGTATGGCGTCAATTTCCGGGTCAACGATCCGCCGCTTCTGCTCGGCCAGGTTCAATATGCCTGGAACAACAGGAAGGGTGACCCGAACTTGACCAGTTCAAGGTCGGTGGCTGGCGTCATTTCGGATCGTTCGGGGATCAGCGCTTCGCATCCAACGGCGTCTCGCTGGCCGCGCCAACGAGCAGCGGGGAACCACGGCTCTTGTCGGGCGATATTGGAGCCTGGGCGGTCTTCGAGCAGCAGATTTATCGGGTGCCGAACAGCGACGATCGGGGCATCGGCATTTTCGCACGCGTGTCGGGCGCGCCGGCTGACCGTAATCTGGTCGATGTCTATGCAGATGGCGGCGTCGAGCTGATCGGGCTTAGCAATGCGCGCCCCGACGACAAGTTCGGCATTGCCGCCGGATATGCGCATGTCTCAAAGCGGGCCCAGACGCTCGACGCCGATTATGCCAGGTTGGTCGACCCGCGCTGGCCGGTGCGAAGCTTCGAGGGGCTGCTCACGGCCGTCTATCAATACCAGATCAAGGATGGCTGGACCGTTCAGCCGAACTTTCAATACATCGTCCATCCCGGTGGCGGCGCGACGGCTCCGGCGAGTCCGCTGCCGGGAAGGGCATTGCGAAATGCCTCGGTTTTCGGATTGCGCACGACCCTGAAATTTTAAGTCGAGGCAAACGCGAGCGAGGCCATGTCGGCAATCATCGCGCTTCGACCACCTCGCCATCCTCCTTCACGAACCGGCCGACGGGGTTGTCCAGGAGATCGATGACGGCTTCCGAGGGACGACACAGGCGTGTGCCCTTGGGCGTCACCACGATCGGACGGTTGATCAGGATGGGATGCGCGAGCATCTGGTCGATCAGCTCGTCGTCGGACCATTTGGGATCGTCGAGGCCGAGCTCCTTGTAGGGCGTGCCTTTCTCGCGCAGCAGCGCGCGAGCGGAGATGCCCAGGGCCTTGATGAGCTCGACAAGCGTTTGGCGGGATGGTGGCGTCTTCAGATATTCGATCACGACGGGTTCGACGCCGCTCTGCCGGATCATCGCCAACGTGTTGCGCGAGGTGCCGCAGGCGGGGTTGTGATAGATCGTGACGCTCATGAGGTAGTCTCCGCGATTGGGATGGGGCCTTGCGCCTGGGGCCGTCCGAGCAACCAATTCATCAACAGCATGCCGGCAAAGGCTCCGCACAGCTCCGCGAGAATGAATCCGGGCAGGTCGGTGGGACGTATGCCCGAGAACGTGTTTGTCAGCGACCTTGCGATGGCCACTGCCGGATTGGCGAATGAGGTCGAAGCCGTGAACCAATAGGCCGCCGTGATGTACAGGCCGACCAGCCAGGGGACGGCAGTCCGCTGAAACCGGATGCCGGCCAGGATTGTGACGACCAGACCGAAAGCAGCGACGGCTTCGGCGAACCATTGCGGTCCTCCGGTTCGCATTTTCGTCGAGAGATCGATCAGCGGCAGTCCGAACATCAGATGCGCCGCCATAGTTCCCGCAATGCCGCCGGCGATCTGCGCGACGACGTAAAGTGCGGCCTCGTTGACCGGCAGCTCGCGCTTGCCGGTGAAGACCAGCGTGACCGCCGGATTGAAATGCGCGCCGGAGATCGGTCCGAGCACGGTGATCAGGACGACCAGAATGGCGCCGGTCGGCAACGTGTTGCAGAGAAGCGCAAGCGCGACATCCTTGGTCAGCGTCTCCGCCATGATGCCGGAGCCGACCACCGTGGCGACGAGAATGCCCGTACCGAGCGCCTCGGCCGCGAGGCGGCGCGGAAGATCGAATTGATCAGGCACGGCTTCGCTCCTTGCGTCTTGGCTTGCAGCAGGCTTGCAGGGTTTCGACGACCGGCTCGCAAACTTCCGGCCGCCCGCCGCAGCAATCCCGCAGCAGGAAGACCGCGACGTTCCGGAATTCGGTGAGGTTGGCGCGGTAGACGATCGAACGGCTGTGCCGCTCCGAGGTGACGAGGCGCGCGCGCGTCAGGATCGACAAATGCGCCGAGAGCGTGTTCTGAGGGACCTCCAACAGCCGTGCGAGATCGCCCGCAGCGAGACCATCAGGCTCGTGCCTGACCAGTGCGCGGAAGGCCTCCAGACGGGTCGACTGGGCCAGGGCGGCGAGCGCGAGGCCAGCTTCTTCCGTTTCCATATATCCAGATTTATGGAAGTAATTGAAGCGCGTCAATCCGGAATTCCCCCTGGGCGACCCAGCCCGTATTTCGAACATTCCAGAAATATAGTTTGACAGTTTGGCATCCGCCGGCACATCGTGGCACGCATGAAGATCGATGACGCAGCAGCACGCCTTGAAGCCCTGGGCAACCGGACGCGACTCCAGATTTATCGTGCCCTGGTCCGGGCCGGACACTCCGGCATGCCCGTCGGTCGGTTGCAGGACAAGCTGAAGATCCCGGCATCGACGCTGTCGCATCACATCAAGACCCTGGTCTCGGTCGGGCTCGTCAGTCAGGTCCGGGAATCGACCACGCTGATCTGCCACGCAAACTTCGACGCGATGCGGGGGCTGGTCGATTTCCTGGCGGCGGAGTGCTGCGCAGACGAAGTCGGATGCAAGACGACGCAAACCGCGGCGTGATCCTTTTTGGCTGATATTGTTCGATGATTCTAGAAATATGGGAGAAGCCGAATGAACGCTAAGACGGTCGCCATCGTCGGGGCAGGGCCTGTCGGCCTCGCAGCAGCTGCGCACGTCCTGGAGCGTGGCATGTCACCCCTCGTGCTGGAGGCAGGATCCGAAGCGGGGCACGCGGTGCGCCAGTGGCAGCAGGTCCAGCTCTTCTCACCGTGGGAATATAACATCGACAAGGCCGCGGCGCGCCTGCTGGCGCCGACGGGATGGAATTCGCCGGACCCGGGCTCCTATCCGACTGGTGTCGAACTGCTCGATCGATATCTGACGCCGCTCGCGACGCGAACGCCACTGCGCGAGGTGATCCGGACGTCCAGCCGCGTCTCGGCCATCAGCCGCGTCGGCTTCGATAAGGCGAAGACGAAGGGGCGTGAGCAGGCGCCTTTCGAAATCCGCTACCAGAACGGCAAAGGTCCTGATGCGCTGCGCGCGGATGCCGTGATCGATACATCAGGCACATGGTTCTCGCCCAATCCCGCCGGAGCTAATGGCCTGCCCGCGATCGGCGAGCGCGAATGCGCCGGCCACATCGCCTATGGCATGCCCGATGTCCGTGGTGCCGGCCGCGCCAGATATGCCGGGAAGACTGTTGCGGTGCTCGGCGCCGGCCATTCCGCGGTGGGCACGCTGATCGATCTCGTGCATCTCGCCGAGGAAGTGCCGGGGACGCAAGCGATCTGGCTGTTGCGGGGCGCCGATCCCGCCAAGTCTTTTGGCGGCGGCCGGAATGACAAGCTCGCTGCACGCGGAGAGCTCGGCTCCACCTTCGCCGCGCGCGTGGCCGCCGGGAAGATCAGGGTCGAAACCGAATTCAGCGTCACGCAACTGTCGGACTCCGAAGGCCGCCTCGAGATCGCGGCCGGCACGCGAAGCGTGATCGTCGACGAGCTGATCGTCTCGACCGGCTTTCGTCCCGACTTTTCGTTCCTGTCCGAATTGCGCCTGCGGCTCGATCCCGCCATCGAGGCGCCGGTCGCGCTCGCGCCGCTGATCGATCCCAACGAGCACAGCTGCGGCACGGTGCGCCCGCACGGCGCGCGCGAGCTCGCGCACGATGAGCCGGGCTTCTACATGGCGGGCATGAAGTCGTATGGCCGCGCGCCGACCTTTCTCATGATGACAGGATATGAGCAGGTGCGCTCGATTGCGGCCGATCTCGCCGGCGACAAGAAAGCCGCCGCAAGGGTGGAGCTCGTGCTGCCGGAGACCGGCGTCTGCACGCGTGGCGGCGTGGAGTCGGGCGCCGCAGCGGGATGCTGCGGCGGGCCGGCGAAGGAAGAGCCGTCGGCCTGCTGCGCCGCCGATGAAACGGCGAAGAAGGCGGGTGGCGCGGGGTGCGGTTGTTCATGACATTAGTTCTTGCTGGAGAAGCCGGAGAGTTGCCCATTGTGGTTGGTGCGCCGTGTCGAGCTGGGGGGAGGACAGCATTCGTAAGCTGAGCGGCCGGTCCCTGATCGCGGTGATGTGCATCGGCCAGGTCGGCAATCTGCTGCCGCATGTGACGCTCTCCGCGAACTTGGCGCAGCATCTGATGCCGGCGTGGGGCCTGTCGGCGGCCGAAGGCGGCTTGATGGCGAGCGGTTACGCGTTCGGCTACATGCTCGCCGTGCCCGTGCTGACGACGTTGACCGACCGGATCGACGCACGGCTCGTCCTGATCTGGGGCTCAATCGTCAGCGGGCTGGCGACCGCAGCGTTCGGACTCTTCGCGCAAGGATTCTGGTCCGCGACGCGATCTGGTCGCTTGCAGGGCTTGGATTTGCCGGCGCCTACATGCCCGGCCTGAAGGCGCTGACAGACCGGCTTCCGGCCGGCGACACCTCGCGCGCCGTCACGCTGTACACGTCGAGCTTCTCGGTCGGTGTCGGCCTCTCGTTCCTGGTCGCGCAAGTGATCGCCGACCGTTGGGGATGGCGGACCGCTTTCCTTGTCACCGGCTTCGGTCCTATCGCAATGGTCGTCGCGTGCCTTCTGATGCAGGCGCAGCGGCCCGCGCCGAAGGCGGGACGTCTGTTGAACTTCGCGCCTGTCTTCGCCAACCGCGAGGCGCTCGGATACATCTTCGGCTACGGCGCCCATTGCTTCGAGCTCTACGGCATCCGCACCTGGCTGGTCGGGTTCTGGACCTTCGTCGTCGCGCATCAAGGTGCGCCGTCGTGGTTGAGCCCCGTCGTGCTGAGCTTCTGCTTTGCGGTGATCTCGATGCCGGCCAGCATCCTCGGCAACGAGGCCGCGCTGAAATTCGGCCGCCATCGCGCGATCACGGTCGTGATGATCGCGTCGGCCTGCGTGGCGCTAGTTATCGGCCTCAACACGACGGCGCCGGCATGGGTGCTCGCACTGCTGCTGCTCGTCTATGGCCTGACCGTGCCGGCGGATTCCGGCGCGTTGACCGCCGGCATGTCGGCCGCGGCCGTAACCGAACATCGCGGCGCGACCCTGGCCCTGCATTCGACGGTCGGCTTCGGCCTGTCGGCCGTCGGCGCCTGGGGCACCGGCGCCGCGCTCGACGCAGCCGGCGGCCCGCAGAGCGCCACCGGCTGGCTGCTGGCGTTCGTTGTCCTTGCGGCTGGTATCGCGTTGGGTCCATTCGCGCTGCTGTGGGCGCGGAAGGGCCAGTCTGTTCGGGCGCAATCGGCGTGAGGTCGCGCAATTCTACTCGGCAGTGAGAATTCGATCGAGGCGCAATCGATGTCGATGATCGGTGAGAAGGCGAGCGCCTCCCGTCACGGCGGCGAGAGTTCCCAATCCCGTTCCGCCGGCGATCAAGAACATGATCAAGAGCTGATACTTGACGGCGTCGATCGGTTCGACGCCTGCAAGGATTTGACCGGTCATCATCCCCGGCAAAGAGACAAGGCCGATCGCGGCCATGCTGTTCATGATTGGCGTGAAGCCGCTTCTCAATGCGTCCCGCAGGACCGGCAGCAACGCCTGATAGCGGGTCCCGCCAAGAGCAAGGCAAGCTTCGACGGCGGCTCGTTCGCGGACCAGGCTATTCGTCAGCACGTCCAGGCCCAGGCTTATTCCCGTCATGGTGTTGCCCAGGATCATGCCCAACAATGGCAGCGCATAGCGCGGATGATACCACGGATCCGGGCGTAGCTCCGTCAGAAGCGCGAACATCGTGACGGTCCCGGCCGCGAGCAACATGCATCCCGCCCCTAAGCCATAGCTCCAGATACCCGGCAGGCGTCGCTTTTGCCGAGCGACGATTTCCCGTGATGCGAAGAGAACCATGGCGACGGCGGCGAGGGCGGTCCAGAGCGGCGAGACCACGGCAAACAGGAACGTCAATACGTATCCGACGAGTATCAGCTGAAGCACCATCCGCACGGTGGCGATGGCCAGCTGCTTTTCAAGCTTGAGGCGGAGAGCAAGCGAGAGCGCGCCATCCATGACGACAAGGAGCGCGGGCAGAACCAAATCGCCGTATGCCAAGTGAATGTAACTCACGGCCGATTTTCCTCGATTCCACCGTCGGCATTCATCACAAAGACCCGCGACCCGACGCGGCGGGCCTGAGCGTTGTCGTGAGTGCTCCAAACGACACTCGTTCCATTCGAAATGCGTTCCGCGATCAAGGATTCAACGGCCGCCGTCGATGCCGAATCGAGGGCCGATGTCGGCTCGTCCAGGAGAAGAACCCGCGACCTCAGCATCAGCGCTCGCACCAGCCCCAGCCGTTGTCGCTCGCCGGTCGAAAGTCTTTGGATCGGCCAGGGACCGCAACTGCGCGGCAACCCCAGTCTCGTGACCAACGGTAAGGCATCATCCCAGCCGCTGAAGTGGTCTTGCACGATGTCGGACCACCAGCCCGGTTCGGCGGCGAGATAGGTCACTCGCTTGCGCCAGGCCGGGGCAGGCATCGCCTCCCTGAGCGTTCCGTCCAGTTTGACCATTCCTTCGTTGGGATCGAGATCCGCGATCGAGCGAAGGAGTTGGGTCTTCCCTACGCCAGAGGGCCCTTGCAGGGCGACGCATTCGCCGTCCTGCAAGTCGAATGAAACGGAGATGTGCAAGCGCTTGAGCGCGCGGACCGTGAGCATGTGTCAAAGCTTGCGCCGGAGCCGATCGGCAACCCGCACTGCAATTTCCGCCGGCGCCTCGTCCGGATAAGGATGCACCGAGCTGACATTGATCTCACCGAGGACATAGCTGTCGGTCCCGTCGGGACGGACCGGGCCAAGCATGAAGTCGGCGTCCCAAATCGCAGGCAGGTCAAGTCGCGGAATATCCAGCAACGACGTCAGCTGCGGCGTCCACTCGTCCTCCATCAACCGACGCAGCCGCTGGAAGCGCGGGTCTGCGTTGGACGCATAGAGCCGTGGTCCGGCCTCGGAACGGGCGGCCGGCGAGTCCACCAGGGCCTTGACCTTGTGATAGCCGAAGCCGGCACAGCGATCGCCCGCCATGTAGCAACGCAACACGCCTTCGCTCAAGCGAGGCTGGAATGGCTGATCGACCACGCTGCCATTTTCGAAATACTCCGCGCAACGGCGGACAAAATCATCCAGCGTCAGTTCCTCGGAGCCATCCCTGGTTGCGTCCAGCACCTTTATCATTGGAGAAGCCGGCAGCTTCTCGACCTTCCAGACGCCTTGGCCGCCATTGCCCCGGTTGCGCTTGATCACGCGCGGACCGGCGGCGAGCCGCGTCGGTAACTCGGCGCGCATCGCCGCAGCGGTTTGATATAGAGTGGTGTCGCTTCCCCAGCCCATCGAGCGGGTACGATACAGAACCTCCTTGGTGCCCATCTTGAGGATGACATCGGGATGAGCGCTGACCCACACGCCGCGTGCGGCGACGTCGCGCAGCAATGCGTCGAGACCAGCGCGATCTCGACCGTCTTGAATGGGGTTGACCCAGACGAGCACGCCGTCCACCCCGAGCAATTGTTCACGGACGTCCTCGGCGAAACTTTCATCATAGATCGCCGGGCGCGCCGCGATACCGACGGCGGCGAGGGCTTCGAAAAGCTGCGCGAAGCGGCTGTTTTGTGCCGTCGCGTCGCGGCGCGCGGCAGCGTCTCCGCGTGAGAGGATGGCGACGGTGTGTTGGTGAGAAGGGTGTCGTTCGGTGTCCATGCGCAAGCTCCACGAATGGCGTGCTGCGCAGAGCTTGGACCGAGGCCTCACGGGGAGTCTGCTTTTTCCCCACGCAAAGGACACTAGCGGGGCCGTCCGCGAGTTTCAAGATGTGGCTGGCGCGGTTCCGCGGAGCAGTGAATTCTTCGTGACGTTCGCCGGCGGCTTTGGTGGGCAGCCCGAAGCTCCCGCCGGTTGACAGCTCCCGCCCGGGGGCTTTTACTTGGGGCTCGGGGATATGCGATCTCCCCGTGAGGCGACATGCCCAAGCATCGCGTCCTGATCACCAAGGGCGCAGCATGTCATCATATACCCCCGATTTCATCCGTCAGACCGGCTCGACTTTTCGGCACGGCGTCCGCGCCGGTCGCATCGCTGTGCGCATCGATGCCCGCCGCCTCTTGCGCCGTGTGGGTATCGCGTAGGGCAAGATCGCGAAACGGACTTCACCTGGGGCAGGACAAACCAGGAGAATGGTCATGCGAACACGAACAATCTTCCGCACGGTTCTGCTGCTTGCGGTCGCGGGCGGGCTGTCGAGCGTGCACGCTCTGACGCAGGAGGAACTCGTCGCCAGGATCCAGGCGGCCGGCTACGCGCAAGTCAGCGACATCAAGTCGACGGCCGAGGGTATCACCGCAAAGGCGGTGAAGAACGGCAAGGCGGTGACGCTGGTCGTCGACAGCAGCGGTCAGGTCAAAGAGCGAAACTAAGCCTAGGGAGCAGCACGATGAAAAGAATCATCTGGGCCGTGGTCGGCATTGGCATCTGTCTTCTTGCATTTCGCTTCGGTCCATTCGTCCCGGCATATGCCCAAGATGCCGACTGGCAGAAGGTGGACGAGACCCTGGGCCGCAAGCCCGCCGTCTCGGACGACGTCCGCCGTTACGGCTTTCCCCGCAGCGATCTCTCCGTGACGTTGGACGGGGTTGCGATCAAGCCGGCGCTGGCTCTTGGCGGCTGGATCGCGTTCAAGCCTGCGCATGGCGGCGCAATGATCATGGGCGACCTCGTGCTGCTCGAGACCGAGATCAATCCCGTGATGGCGAAAATGATTGCGAGCGGGCTCGAGATCACAGCCGTGCACAATCATCTGCTGCGCGCGAGCCCGGCCACGTTCTACATGCACGTCGCCGGACACGGCGATCCCGTCAAACTGGCCTCGGCGCTCCATGATGCCCTGGCCGAAAGCAAGACCCCGCTGACGGTCACGGCGCCGGCGAACCCGCCGCCCGCCATCGACCTCGACACGGCGAAACTTGACCAGATCATCGGAGTGAACGGGAAAGCGAATGGCGGCGTCTACCAGTTCAACGTGAAGCGGCGCGACCCCGTCACGGAAGACGGCATGTTGCTGACCCCCGTCGCCGCGATGGGCGTCGCGATCGCCATCAATTTCCAACCGACGGGCACGGGCAGGGCGGCCATCACCGGCGACTTCGTGCTGACCAGCGACGAGGTGAACCCGGTCATCCTGGCGCTTCGAACGCACGGAATCGAGGTAACCGCGCTGCACAGCCACATGCTGGACGAACAGCCGCGGCTCTTCTTCATGCACTTCTGGGCCAACGACGATGCCCTCAAGCTCGCAGAGGGCCTCCGTGCGGCGCTCGACAAGACGGCGAGCACGAAGGGCTGATGCATGGACACGCGCATGAACAAGCTCATGGGCAAGCTTGCGCTGGCATCCATGCTGGTTTTATTCGTGGGAGGGAACGCCATGGCCGAGACCCTGAATTTCGACAACGCTGCTGCCGGAACGTCGCCCGACGGATGGACCTTGACGATGACCGGCAAAGGACAGCCGAAATGGACCGTGGAGGCCGAGGCGACGGCGCCCAGCAAGCCGAACGTTCTCAAGCAATCGGGACGGGCGACGTTTCCCCTCGCCATCAAGCGCGATACGGCCATCCGCGACGGCTTTGTCGAGGTGAAATTCAAGGCCGTCGCCGGCTCCGAGGATCGCGCCGCGGGAGTTATCTGGCGTGCGAAGGATGCCGATAATTACTACGTGGTCCGGGCTAACGCGCTGGAGGACAATGTCGTGCTGTACAAGACGATCAAGGGCGTTCGAATGTCGCTTGAGATCGTGGGTCGCAAAGGCGGCTATGGCGTCAGCGCGCCGGTGTCATCCGGGCAATGGCACGTGCTGCGCTGCGACTTCGCAGGACGTCGGTTCAAGGTGAGCTATGACGGAAAGCAATTGTTCGAGGTGGAAGACGCCACCATTCCGGACGCCGGCATGATCGGCCTGTGGACCAAGGCAGATAGCGTGACCCTGTTCGATGATCTGACATATGGTGAGACCAAATAGGCGTTTGGTCACCTATGCCGGAGATTGCCATGAACGTTCGATGCCTGTCGGTCGCGACGGCCCTGCTGATTGTGTCCATCTGCCCACTGCGGGCGGAGGAAGGTCTGGTCGCCTACAAATCGCTCGGTCCGGAACTGGCGCTCGATCTTGCGCGCGCTGCGTTGGCGAACTGCCGCACCCGTGGATACCAGGTTGCAGTTGCCGTCGTCGATCGCTTCGGCGTCACGCAAGTGATGTTGCGCGACCGCTTTGCAGGTCCTCACACGCCCTCGACGGCAGCAGGCAAGGCGTGGACAGCCGCCTCGTTCAAGACCAGCACGACCGAGCTGAACGCGATCAGCCAGCCGGGCATGATGCAGGCGGGCATTCGCAACCTTCCCGGAGCGGTCGTCATCGCCGGAGGACTGATCGTCGAAGCCGGCGGCTCCCTGGTCGGCGCGATCGGCGTGTCCGGCGCTCCGGGCGGCGACGCGGACGAAGCGTGCGCGAAAGCCGGAATTGACGCCGTACGCGACAAGCTGGACTTCTGAGGCGTAAAGATCGCGGTCAAAAAGTCCTTCAGCCTTTTCGCGAGCCTGGCGGCCGTCTGATCCGCAGGGATAAGCAGACGCGCCGCCTTCGCACGCTCAGGTGTGGCCGCTCATTGACAGGATTTGACGATCACCCATCGTCGCGCCAACCTGAGAAGTAACACCGTCGAGCCTCGCCAACGATTGTTCTCGATAAGCCGATGTCCGCGAGAAGCCGGTCGTCCAGTTCGAGAAGCTCGTCGTATTGGCGGCGCCGTGTGATGCCGTCCAGCAGTGCGAGCGTGAGTTTCCAGAACCATCCAGGGTTTGGAGAAGGAACGAAGGCTGAGCTGGATGCGCCGATTGAGCCAGTGGTGCTGTCGCAAGACATGTTTCACCTCCATAATGGAGCGAAACAACGCTTGGCTCGAAAGCTGGTCGGGCGGTTGTGTTTGACCCGATGGCCTTTGCTATCATGCTCGTCCTTGCCGCACAAGCGATCCGCTGATCTGGAAGCTGAAGGTGTCGCTGAAGTGCCGGTCATGCCAAAAGCGACGATCGGCGCCGCCCGTCCACATGATTCAAGCTGACGGCGATGCAAAGCATCGCACCCTGCAAATGAGTGCATCCGATCGAGGAGCGCTGATCGGAGCGCCGCCTGATGGTAGAGATCCTCGCTCCCTCAGTGGTACAACTGAGATGGGTATGCTGCCATTTGCAAGGCAGACCCTGTTCCCGCGAGATGGTTCTATGGACGCGAAATCAGCCGCACGATTTAAATGGCACATAGAGCGGGTCATTGAGGAGTTATCCTTGGCGCTCACGCTCGCTAAAGAGGCCTCTCCAGCAGATGAGTTTCTGAGCTTGAGGATGTCGGTGGGCGATATCATCTCTCAGATAGACGCCGTGCTTCAGGACAACATTTACAAAGATCATCCCGGTCTGGATGGCATGAAAGACTGACCGTTAACGTCCGCTTCGGGGCAAATGCGAAGAACTCAACCTGATCAAACCTGGTCCGCTATGCATCGCTTAGTGGACCTGAACGAGGTGCGCCGCTACTTCGCTGATGGGCCACGGGCTGACCTGCACTAGCAGCATCCCTTTGACTCAAAATAGACTGCGAAACTCGGCGATTGCCCTGGCTACGTCTTGCCGCCTGACGTCTTCGCGCGTTCGCTCCCCACCACGTTTGAAAGAGATCGTGACTTTGTCGGGATTCGTCCGGAGCCGACAGTCTGTCTTCCATGACAAATCGCCAAGCTTGATCTCCACCAATTCTTGATCATCATACGCGCGCTCGATCGATCGGAAGATTTGCCTGGTTTCATCGATCGAGAGCATCATCGACTGTATGACCTCGGAGCCTCCGGCACCAAATGACATCAGCCACACCTCGTCCGTCGGGAGTGAAACACGAAAGTATGTCAGTCGGGACAAATCGACTAGTTTGAAGGTGCTGAAGTGCGATAACCTCCGCGACACAAGCTTGGAAATTTCATTCCGCAAGTACCGTACAAGTGTTCGCAGGTGGAGTTGGTCGCTCTGAAACACCACGAATAGGCTCCCTGAAAACAAATCGGCAACTTAGAACAATTCCCGAGACCCAGCCAAGCTAACGGCATCCTGAGGCTCGGACTTCCGCTCAGGGTCAAGAAGCGAAGAACTCGGCCTGAGCAAATCACGTGCACCATGCATCGCTGAGCGGACCTCTCTGAGCTGGGCGGTGCGCCCCCACGAGCCGCCTTGCCGCTTTGGCGGATACTCTCTATGGTCGACAACTCATAGTAGCGGATTGCCTCACGAGAGGGATACGCGTCGTGGCAGGAATTCACGTTAGTCGCCGCCGCTTGCTTCGCAGTGCTGCAGCAAGCGGTCTGATGGCAACAGCGGCATCCAGCGTGATTGGTGCCGCCCGCGCCCAATCGGCGCGAAAGACCTTCGTCTTTGTCAGCGGGGCTTTTTGCGGCGGCTGGATATGGCGCCGGGTCATTGACCGGCTCGAACAGGGCGGCCACAAAGTGTTCGCTCCGTCGCTCACGGGTTTAGCCGAGCGCTCGCATTTGCTGAGCAAGGACGTCAATCTGGACACCCACATCGCCGACGTCGTCAACCTGATCAAATGGGAAAGTCTCGACAACGTCTGTCTTGTGGCGTGGTCCTACGCGGGCTTCGTAGGCTCGGGCGCGCTCGAAAGCATCGGCGATCGCGTCTCCTCGGTTGTATGGCTTGATGCCTACATTCCCGCAGATGGACAAAGGGTGGCGGACTTCGCAGCCGAGCCGGTTCGCAAAGGCATACAGGCGGCCATCGACAAGGGCGAGGCAGGCGTCCGTGGATCGCCGACGTATCCGCCCAGTGTCGTTGCCGAACGCGATCGGGTATTCGCCGAGTCCAAGGTTACTCCGCATCCGATCGGCACCTATCTCCAGCAGGTCAAGCTTTCCGGAGCGCTCCAAAAAGTGGCGAAGAAGACATACATCCGCCTGCCGAAATTTCCTCAGCCGGCCTTCGACAGGGCACTGGCAGACTGCAAAAGCGACAAATCGTGGGCCACGTTCGAATTGCCGGACATTGGGCACATGGCCATGCTCGATGCACCAGATCGCGTCAGCGAGTTGACAGTGCAAGCCGCGTGAGATCGACCTCCCCATGAGTTAAGGTGCAGACGTCGCGCCGGAGTGCGCTATGCCCGCTTGGGTCACAGGCGTCGGTTCGGTGCTCAGCGGCAAATTTCCGCGGTGGCCCCATCAACCAACACGTAGCTGCATCGCGTCAACGGAAGCGAAAGGCCGATTGGAGGTATTGCCGGCGCAACTGATCACCTCGTCCAGGGCGAACAGCTGGGCGGGCAGATCAAAGCGGGCACGCGGGCTCATCGTTCGCGCCCTGGCTGGTTTG
This sequence comes from Bradyrhizobium sp. WSM1253, assembly GCF_000244935.1. Taxonomy (NCBI): domain Bacteria; kingdom Pseudomonadati; phylum Pseudomonadota; class Alphaproteobacteria; order Hyphomicrobiales; family Nitrobacteraceae; genus Bradyrhizobium; species Bradyrhizobium sp. WSM1253. The sequence continues at coordinate 1,633,084 of NZ_JH600073.1, read as the reverse complement.
CTTTCGGTTGCACGTCAATGGCACCGACGTTGGGGTGACGATTGTCGGCACGCCCTCGCTGCCTCATGCCGTCGCCTCGCATCCGTCCATCAAATAGGAAAGGCTGTGTTTCATACGCGCTGGCAGCGGCCGGCTCGTGCGATCGTCCGGACGCAGTATCTTGCGCGGTAGCAGAGGTCACAGAAAGTGCCGACACGAATAAGATCGCTAGTCTCGACATGACGGGCTCCTTGGCGGAGAGCAGGAACGCGCAGTGGGATAACTCAGTCGAAATCGTCGAGAAGGAGCTGGGCGCCAAGAAGGCGGCGAGACTATGCCGAGACCATGCAATGTCGAGAGCGGCCTGTTCAGCTACGCCATCCACCGAGGCAGCCTTAGTTCTTCGTCAAGGGCTTGGGCGGCTCTTCGGCCATGGCCTCGACATCAATGGCAGGAAGCTCGCCGGTGCGGTCTTTCAGGTCTGCCGCACGCTGTACCAAGCCAGCAGCGACCGTGGGATCCTTTGTTGTTTTTGCCATGCGCAGCAATGCCGCTGCGGCCTCACGGGCGAACTGATTTAAGCGCGACACGGTTGGACATCCGACACTTAGCTGACATGGAATGATTCAAGGGTCGAATATTCGTTCCGAATTCGGCTTAAAATGCGCACACGACACAGAAAGGACTTCAGCTCGGAGCTGGGCCAGCTGAGGTCCTTCGTGTGTCGGCACCACGTCATTTGAGGCGCGGTGGCGAATGGTGCCCAACTCAACAAGTGGTTCTTGGTTCCCGTTATCAGCCCAAATTTCGAGAAAAAACGGGCCCCAGCTCGCGGGGATGTTGGGGGGCATGGAGCTGGGGCCACTCGGGGTCGCCCTTGGGGAAGGGCATCGGGAAAACTTGGCAATCGCAGGAATGTTCCTGCCTTTTTCCAAAGAGTAAGTGTGTAGATCAACCGCACAAGCGGGGGACAATCTCGAACGAGCCCGCCATTCTAAGCGCGAGGTCGTCGCCTGAAGTTGTTGCCTATGTTCCGCCGATGGAACAATCAGGCCTTGTGAGGAACATCAATCTGATCTCTAGCCTGATGAACCCCTCCGGCTGAGGGTGCTCATAAATGTCGGCTCACCGACGGATTGTGTTGCAAAAGTCGAAAGTTGCAGGGCTCAAGATTTTTCGCGAAAACACTAAGCAGCGAGTGATCGCTGATTCGTATGACCTCAATCGCGTTACCGAAGTCGCCTGTGAATTTTGCGTGAGGCCATGAGGTCCCTCGCATCTTGTACGCGAAAGTCGCGCGCACGGCCCGCAGAATTTTGGTCATCGGCGAAAATCGACTTTGCAACAATATCCGACGTAAAGCGGAAGTCACCCACCTTGAGCGTGATCTGCGGCTTGTGACACCTAGCGGACATCAGCAAACGGGCTGGTGTCGAACCGGCGAACTTCAGCGGCGAAGGCCGCGATGCTGGCAGCCCAGATGAGCGCAAATCCGAGCAGTACCCATTTGAAGTCCGAGTTGATCATAACGTTGACGGCCGCCATCCAGCCTATCGAGACCACACCTGCAACAATAGCACCAGCCAGCGCCAAAGTACTTCGTTGGCGAAAAGCCGTCATGGCTAGAGTGAGCGTAAGCACACCCGTCGCCATCACGTAGCCGCCCATTACGTTGAATACGTGTGCAAGCCACCTTGCCAACCTTGGACCAATCGATTCCAGCTCGACAGGCGTAAGGTTCATGTAGCGGATGTCCTCCGGCAGCAGCGCAGGCCGAAGGAAAAGGAAATACCCGCCGACACCGATCAGGATGATTCCGGAAAGCCCCAGAAGGATTGACGAAGCAGACCAGCCGAATTCTTTGCTGCGCATAGGGCGCTCCCAAATTCAGCCGTGGTGATGGCCCCCAGCTCCTCGACGCCTACCGTGCATGAAAAAATGCATAAGCGGACAAGCCAAAAGGGGCAGCCAAAGCAGAGCACCGAGTACATGAGCCTGATGCTGGGTGAACAGGAGCGCTCCGGAGATTGCCGCGATGACGGCAAGCCCCATAACGATGAGGGAATTGCGCGACAAGCCCCGGCGTGCGCCGGACTGATCGTGAACATGGTCCGGCAAGGTCATCGCGGCATCCTCAAGACGGCACCATTGCCTGATTGCCCTGTTGCCAACAGGACCAAAACCAAACTCGCAGGTTTCGCATGAAAGCCCTTGATGCAAATCAAACGTCGGGTCCCGCAACGGTCGGCAACCGCAGTTGATGTGGGTCAAATCGCGATTTCAAGAAGCTGGTTTGATGGCGGTCTTTCCCGGTTTCAAGATGATTACCGTCGGCAGCTTCATGTACGGCCTTGCAGCCAGCATGATCTACGGGTGGGCAGTTGCGATCATCTACGTCTTCTTCTTCAATCTTTGGCCGCAACTCCTTCCTGCTGTTATTAGACCGCGAGCGGTGCATCGCACCTGAAGCGGGCACCAGAAACTACCGCCGTCTCCCGCGAACATTCCGCCCGCCTGCTATGGCAACGATAGCCATCCGCGGATCATGGCAATCTGCCCCGGCATGAAAAAACCCGCGCCGGATTGCTCCGCGCGGGTGAACTTTCGATGCTCCCATTCTGCCAGTGTTTTGCCCGACGAGTCAAAGCTGAACTGCGCGACGGGCAGGGATGTATCGGTCCAAACGCCTATTTGGCACAACCAAAATGGCTAACGATTTCAATGCTAACGCTACTGTGCATGGGGTTGTTTTTCGACTTTTTGTTTTCGCGTCGCCGAAGCTGCGCGCCTCAGCGCCGTCCCCGCGGTGCTTCCGCCTTGGCGGGCGGCTCGGTCTGCGGTCCGCAGCTCGCGGCCGCGAGCGAGCCTTGCGCCTGCGGCATCAGGCCAGGCTCGGGGGCGAGCGCCTTCATCACGATCAGGCCGGTGGTGCTGGGGGAATCGATGATCAGGCGGTCGGCCGCGGTGATCTCTTCGTCCTCGGGCAGCTCGTTGTGCTGCGGCTCTGTCATCAGGTCGAGCTCGATCACCTTCTTGCCGGCCGAACGGTCGTTGATGGCGTAATAGGCGATCTCGTTGCGGGTGTAGAACGACACCGAGGTGTAGGCCTGGCTGACGGGCACCGTCAGCTTGATCGGCCCGTTCGACAGATCGTAGCGGCAGATCGCGAGTGCAAAGGCCGGGTCCATGAACGGCATCGGCGAGGTCTGCGGATCGGCGAGCGGAAGCTGCGTGACGCCGTTGAGTTTCGTCATCGGCGTCAGCCGCGAATAGGCGTCCTGGGTCGCGATCCGTGGCAACGCCAGCACGCTGACGAGATGGACCACGAGGCCCAGCACTACGCCGGCAACGATGGTGAACAACAGCCGGATCATGAGCAGCCCGCCGTCGTGATCGTGGGCATTGGTGCGTCGCGCTGGGTGCGTGTGGCAACGCCGACCGGAGTGTCGTAGAGCCGCAGCATCAGCGCGTAGCGTTCGATGCCGCCGGTCGGCAGCCAGTTGCCGGCGCGGGAGCGCGATGCGATGCGGATCTCGAACGAGCCGTCGGACTGCCGCACGATCTCCTGGCTGGTGAAGCCGTAGCGCTGCAGCGAATTCGGGACGAGATGACCCTTGCGGTCGTAGAGCGTCAGCGTCCAGAACCGTGCCGGCGGCGTCACGCCGGAGACCACGACGTCGCAGCGGCCGTCGAGCACCTTCTTCTTGTCATCGGCGGTCGCGGTGAAGGCGACGCCGTCGCCGGTGCCGATCGGCAGCTCGCCGTTGCGCACGATGGTGGCGCGCGAATAGGGATCGACGTCGGCGGTGCCGGTGCGCGGGCGCGCGGTCCACGGGCCGATGGTCAGCGCGCCGATCTCGGTGCCGCGCGTCGTCGTCATCCAAGTCGCGCCGACGCCCACCACGGTTGCGAGCAGAAGAGCCGTCAATGTGATCAGGATCAGCCGCACTTGTTTCGATCAGTTCTTGTTTCGATTAGTTCTTGCGCGGGGCGGATGCGTTCGCATTCTCTTCCGCGTAGTTCTGCGGGAAGGCGAGCGCGCTCGTGGACGATGCCGGTTTGGCTTGCTTGGGGTCGGTGGCGGCCGATTTGGTCGCGGTCCGGGCCGCGTCATCCAGCAGCTTCTCGACCCGCACCAAAACGTCAGCGCCGCGCTTGGTCAATACGGGCGGCGGACCGGGCTTAGTCTCCAGCACCTTCGGCGCCGCATTGGCCTGCGCGTTGGCGATCCGCTCGGGCGGCAGCTTCTGGCCCATGCCTATGCCGGCGATTTCCCGGACCTCGACGCCTTGATGCGCCGCGAGCATGATGTCGTGCCAGGTCTGCGCCGGCAGCGAGCCGCCGGTCATGCGGTTGGTCGGCGAATAGTCGTCATTGCCGTACCAGACCGCGCAGGTGAAATTGCCGGTGTAGCCGACGAACCAGGCGTCGCGATACGCATTGGTCGTGCCGGTCTTGCCCGCGGTCGGAATGCCGTCGAGGGCTGCGCGGCGCGCGGTGCCTTCGCTGACGACGTGGCTCATCATGCCGGCCATGTCGGCGGCCACGGAGGCGGGAATTGCCTGGCGCGGCTTCGGTCCGTCGCGGTCCCAGCGCCAGACCGGATCGCCCGCGCCGGTGCGCACTTCCAGCACGGAATGCGGCGTCACCGCCTTGCCGCGGTTGGGGAAAGTCGCGTACGCCACCGCGTGCTCGAGCACGGTAACTTCGTCCGAGCCGATCGGCAGCGACGGCGTGTCGGGCAGCGGCGCCTTGAGGCCGAAGCGGCGCGCGACCTCGACGATCTTGGCGCGGCCGATCTTGGCCGGGTTCGGCGCCTTCGGCTGCTCCTTCTGGCCGATCGCGATCGACAGCTTGACGGGTACAACGTTGATCGAGCGCGTGATCGCCTGCGTCAGCGTCACCGCGCCGGAATAGGAATGGCCATAGTTCTGCGGGCACCAATTGCCGATGCAGACCGGGCCGTCGACCACGATCGAATTCGGCGTGAAGCCGTTGAGGAGCGCGGTTGTGTAGACGTAAGGCTTGAACGACGAGCCCGGCTGGCGATAGGCGTCGGTGGCGCGGTTGAACTGGCTGGCACCGTAGTCGCGGCCGCCGACCATGGCGCGGATGCCGCCGTCGAGATCGGAGACGACGGTCGCGGCCTGCGTCGCGTGATAGTCGCGGCCGAACTGGCGCAGCTGGTTCTCGACCGCGTCTTCCGCCGCCTTCTGCACATTGGCGTCGATCGCGAGCCGGACCACGAAGACGCGCTCGGTGTAGGATTTCGGGAAGGTGTCGACCAGCTTGCGCATCTCGTCGAAGGCGTAGTCGAGATAGTAATTCGGCGACGCCTCGTAGCGGCGGTCGACCGCGAAGGCGGGATTGCGGCGGGCGCCGAACACCTGGCCCTCGGTCATGAAGCCGGCGTCGACGAGATTGTCCAGCACGACGTTGGCCCGGGCGCGGGCAGCGGGCAGGTTGATGTGAGGCGCGTATTTGGTCGGCGCCTTGAACAGGCCGGCGAGCATCGCGGCCTCGGCGAGCGTCACGTCGCGTGCCGACTTGTTGAAGTAGAAATGCGCGGCGCCGTCGACGCCGAAGGTGCCGCCGCCCATATAGGCGCGGTCGAGATACAGCTTGAGGATCTCGTTCTTGGTCAGGCGCCATTCCAGCCAGACCGCGAGGAAGGCTTCGTTGACCTTGCGCTCGATGGTGCGCTCGTTGCTCAGGAACAGGTTCTTGGCGAGCTGCTGGGTGATCGACGAGCCGCCCTGGCGGACGCCGCCGGCCTGGGCGTTGGTGACGAGCGCGCGTGCGGTGCCGGCGATGTCGATGCCGAAATGCTCGTAGAAGCGGCGGTCCTCGGTCGCGAGCGTCGCCTTGATCAGCACATCCGGAAAATCTTCCAGCGGGATCGAGTCGTTGTGCTTGATGCCGCGGCTGCCGATCGGGTTGCCGTAGCGGTCGAGGAAGGTCACCGCGAGGTCGGACTTCTTCAGCCAGTCCTCGTCCGCGGTCTCGCGGAAGGCGGGGATGGCGAGGGTCAGCATCACCACCAGGCCCCCGAGGCCGAGGGTCGCAGCTTCCGACAGCGGCTCGATGAACACCCAGCGCTTCCACCGCCCGACATAGAAGCGGTCCATGAAGGTCGAGTAGCGCTCGTAGAGCTCGCGGATGCCCTTGGCCGAGGAGAACAGCGAGGAGTCGATGCGCGCATCGAGATCCAGGAAGAAATTCCGGATCCGGGCCTTCCAATGCGGTGGTATGATCTGGCGCACCTAGAACCCTTGCGGCTTGGTTCGAAAGCGTTCAAGCACCCGGCCGGGGCGGCATCAAGACGTCTTGCGGGAGTGTTGCGGCAAACCCAAGGCGCCCGGCCAGCGACGGTGGGGACTTGCTGTTCCTTCTAGCCGAGCAGGGCCTATAAACCAATGGTCACGCTTGCGATTTTGAACAACAGGCCTAATTGACCCCGGTTCATTACGGGCCTCACGCGGGCGTCGCTTGCGGCCCCACGGCCGCACGCCCTAGATGGCACCAGCCGTAGCTCTTTCGAACTTTTGTTGAGGCGCATGACCGCAGCTCCCAAACGACCTTCAGGCCAGGAAGGATTCTTCTGGAAAACCAAGACGTTGGAAGAGATGTCGGGGCCCGAATGGGAAAGCCTGTGCGACGGCTGCGGCCGCTGCTGCCTGAACAAGCTCGAGGAAGATGGCACCGGCGACATCTATTTCACCCATGTCGGCTGCAAGCTGCTCGATGGAGTGACCTGCGGCTGCAAGGACTATGCGAATCGTTCCGACAAGGTTCCGGACTGCGTCCGCCTGACCCCGGCCAATGTCCGCACCCTGAACTGGCTGCCGCCGAGCTGCGGCTACAAGCTCGTGGCGGAAGGGCGCGACCTCTATTGGTGGCATCCGCTGGTGTCAGGCGATCCCAATACCGTGCATGAGGCCGGCGTCTCCGTACGCGGTCGGGTCGAAGGCAGCGAGGTGGAGATCCCGGACGATGAGCTCGAGAACCACATCGTGCAATGGCCGGCGCAGCTGCCGAAACGGGCCCGCCTGAAGCGACGTCCGAAGGACTGATCCGTCGCACCAGATAGATCACGTCTTCGGGATGGCCGTGGGGTGGGATGCTCCCATGCACCGCGGTGCCTGCCCGAGAAGAACTTTGCTGTCTACATTGGCTGCCTAGAACGAATCCTTCGCGGCGTTGGGCCGCCTCATGGCTTCCGATCGAGATGAACAAGTTCGAGCGGCAGAGCAGTTCTGCCGACACCCAAACATTGCCCGACGATATGGCCGAGGAATTGTCGCGCCTTTCGAGCGAGGTCTTGAGCGTCGACGACGCTCCCTCGCTCGCGCCGCCGGCGCCGCTGTCGCAGGACGAGGTCCGCACCATCGTCATCAGCCTGATGCTGACGATGTTTCTGGCAGCCCTCGACCAGACCATCGTCGCAACCGCGCTGCCGACCATTGGGCGCCAGTTCCACGACGTCTCCAATCTCTCCTGGGTCATCACCGCCTATCTGCTCGCCTCGACCGCAGTTGCGCCGGTATTCGGCACGCTCAGCGACATCTACGGACGCCGCGTGATGATCATCATCTCGCTCAGCCTGTTCGTCGCGGGCTCGGTGCTGTGTGCGATCGCGCCGAACCTGCCGATGCTGATTCTTGCACGCGGTCTCCAGGGGCTCGGTGGCGGCGGCATCATGCCTGTCGTGCAGACCGTGATCTCCGACGTCGTGAGCCCACGCGAGCGCGGCCAATATCAAGCCTATTTCTCCAGCGTCTGGATGGTCGGCGGCATTCTCGGCCCGGTCATCGGCGGCGTGTTCGCCGAGCATCTGCACTGGTCGATGATCTTCTGGATCAATGTGCCGCTCGCGGCCGCGGCGATCGCGCTGCTGCTGCCCAGGATGAAGAAGATTCCGGTGTTCCACCGCAAGCGCAAGGTCGACTGGCTCGGCGGCGTGCTGCTGATGGCCTCCGCCGTGGTCTTCATGCTGGTGCTGACCTGGGGCGGCACGCGCTTCCCGTGGCTCTCGCCAACCGTGCTTGCGATGGTGGGCGGCGCCGTCGCGCTCGCGGTCACCTTCGTGTGGCACGCACGCCGCGCGGACGAGCCGTTCCTGCCGCTGCCGCTGCTCGGAGGATCGGTTGTGCCGTTCGGGCTGACGGCCGGCGGTTGCGCGCTCGGTGCGATCACGGGCCTCACAGTGCAGCTGCCGCTCTATTACGAGGCGGTCTATCACCTCAGCGCCAGCGAAGCGGGCCTCGCGCTGATTCCGCTCGCGGCGGTCTCGACCTGCGGCGCGGCCATCGCCGGTCGCACCATGGCGCGGGCCAAGCACTACAAGCGGGTCGCCATCGTCGGAACGTCCTGGGCTGCGCTGTGCGGCCTCGGCCTCACGTTGACGACGTTGCCGCTCTGGGCACTGCTGACGCTGATGGCTGCGTTTGCGCTTGGCCTCGGCACCACCTTTCCGGTCTGCGTGGTCTCGGTGCAGAATTCGGTCGCCCGCCCGCAGATCGGCACCATCACGGGCGCGTTGAACTTCTTCCGCTCGCTGATGTCCTCGTTCACGGTCGCGGCGTTCGCGGCCATCCTGCTCATCGCGCTCGGTGCCGACGTTCCGCTCGCCGGCGAACATCACGGCGCTGTCAATGCGATTCCCGCCGACGACATGCGGCATGCGTTCCGCTACGTCTTCGGCGCCGCGACGGCGCTGATGGCCGGCGCCGCGCTCTGCCTGATCATGATGGAGGAGCGGCCGCTGGCCGGTCCGTCCGTCACGCAGCAGGTGGAGATGGCGGAGTAGGGGTTAGCCACCGCGATCGGGATCGTCGTCGCCATTGCCCGTCTTCCGCGCTTTCGCTGCGAGCTGCTGCTTGAGCCGTGCGAGCGCTTCGGCAGACCAATCGCCGACAGCTGTGACCGCGACCCAGCCATCGACGTAGTGTTCGGGCGCGTAGACATGGCCGAAACCCATCGGCGTGTTGGTTGCGACCGCCATGTCGAGGGCGAGCTGCAGCATCGTCACGATAGGATACCATCGCAGCTCCGGTGATACGTCAGGCCCGCGCGGCGCATTCATCCAGGCCGGCGCCTGATAGGCATCGCGGTAGGCGAAGAATGTGATCGCGTCACTGGCGTATTGCAAATAGACCACGCGCATCGGGCCCCAGGGCGTATCCGGCGCCACCGTCGGCCCGTTCTGGTTCATGAAGCGCACGAAGCGGCCGTCGCGGAATTCCGGCAGCCAGGCCGGTGATCCTGGATTGCGGTTATCGGTAATCGAGCGCCAGATGCGGCTCTCGAATGGCGCTCCGCTCCATAGCGCGCCGGCGATGGGGTCGCCGATTGTCTCGAACAATTCTGCGGATTTTTCCGAGTTCATGGCACCGAGGCTGAGCCCGTGCAGATACAGCTTTGGCCGCTTGTCCTTGGGCAAGCTCGTCCAGTAGCCGTAGATTTCGGTGAACAGCGCACGCGAGGCCTCCACTCCGTATTCGGGCTGAAACAGCAGCGACAGCGGGCTATTGAGATAGGAATATTGCATCGCGACGCTCGCGACATCGCCATGATGGAGATATTCCACCGTATCCATCGCGGATGGATCGACCCAGCCGGTCCCGGTCGGTGTGACGACGATCAGGACCTTGCGTTCAAAGCCGTACTGGCGCTTGAGCTCGTCGAGCGCAAGCCTGGCGCGCGCCTGCGCCGTGTCGCGGCTGCCGAGGCCCACATAGACGCGCACGGGATTCTGCGCGGGCTGTCCCGTAACGGCCCTGATCTCCGTCGCGGTCGGGCCTGAGGCAATGAACCGGCGCCCCATGCGCCCGAGTTCCTGCCACTTCACCAGCGACGCAGAACTTCCGGTTCGATCGGGGGCGGCCGGTTGCGGCCGCTCTGGCTCTTGCAGGGCGTCGAGTTCGCGGAAGGAGGAGTCGAGCGCATTGAACGCGGTCCGGACCAGGACGTTGCTGGCGATCGACCAGAACAGCAGGCCTGCGATCAGCACGCCGAGCACGTTGGCGAGCTTCCGCGGAATGGCGTGCTTTATGCGCACGGCGAGGAAGCGGGCGACAAACACGAACAGCCGCCCCAGCACCAGCAGCACGGCGAACGTGATCAGGGCGATGACGCAGACCTTGAGCGGATGCGCGGTCTCGACCGGGGTCATCTTCATCACGGTGCGGATCGAATTCTGCCATTCGGCGGTTCGCCGCAGGAAGATAACGACGACCAGCAGGCAACCGGCCGTGACCAGCGCATTCGCAATCGATCTTGCCCGCGGCGAAGGTTCGGGCAATTCGAGATAATGCCACAGCTGGCGCCACAGCACGCCGGCGAAATAGCCGATCGCGAAACAGCCGCCGGCAAGCGCGCCTTGCGTGAGATAGCTCCGCGGAATCAGCGTCGGCGTCAGCGCGGCAGCAAAGAACAGAGCGCCCAGCATGAGGCCGACACCGGACAGCGAGAGCAATTGCCGTCGAACGAGCCAAGCCAGATTCGTCACGGCATCCTCCGGGCGAGTCTATCTCTTGTTCTTGTCTGAAAAGCTGCTCTGTCGCGGCAGCCGGATCGTGAATTCCGTGAACTTGCCCGGCTCCGTCGCGACGTCGATGGTGCCGCCGTGCTGCTTCACCACGATATCGTGGCTCATCGACAATCCGAGGCCGGTGCCTTCGCCGGCCGGCTTGGTGGTGAAGAACGGATCGAACATCTTTTCCTTCACCTCGTGCGGAATGCCGGTGCCGTTGTCGCGGATGCGGATCTCGATGCTGTCGCCGCGGTCGCGCGTTGCGGCGATCACCACCGGCTCGTAATCGGCGGCGCCGTCATCCGACTTGCGCTTGGCCACCGCGTGGAAGCCGTTCGAGATCAGGTTCAGCAGTACCCGGGTGATCTCCTGCGGAAACACTTCCGCTTGCCCGGCCGCCGGATCGAGTTCGCGCTTCAGCGTCACGTCGAACTGCGGCTTCTCGGCGCGGGCGCCGTGATAGGCAAGGTTGAGGCTCTCCTCGACCAGCGCGTTGATGTCGCTCAGCCGATGCTCGCCGCCGCCCTCGCGGGAATGCAGCAGCATGTTCTTGACGATGGAGTCGGCGCGCCTGCCATGCTGCACGATCTTCGCGAGATTGTCCTTCAACAGTCCGGTCAGCTCGTCGACCTCGCTGCGGACGTCATCCGCGAGCGGGAGCGGCGCCAGCGCCTCGTTCAGTTCGTCCGTCAGTTCGGCGGAGAGCGATGCAAAATTGTTGACGAAGTTGAGCGGATTCTTGATCTCGTGCGCAATGCCAGCGGTGAGCTGGCCGAGCGACGCCAGCTTCTCGGTCTGGACCAGCCGGTCCTGGGCAGCGCGCAAATCGTCGAGCGATTTGGCGAGGTCCCGGGTGCGATCCTGCACCTCGTTGAACAGGCGCGTGTTCTCGATGGCGATCACGGCCTGGTCGGCAAAGGTCTTGAGCAGGGCGATCGCCTTGTCCGGGAAGGGACCGGGCTCCGGCCGCGTCACGCCGATGGTGCCGATCGCGACGCCGTCGCGCAGCATCGGGATCACGAGGATGCTGCGATAACCTCGCGTCCGCGCCAGCTCTCTCATGGCGTCCGTAAGGTCGGGCTCGTTCTGCATGTCGCTGCGGAATGCGAACTCTCCGCTTCTTGCCACTCGGCTGTGAATGCCGGACGCCGATAGCGGCGCCGGGAACGAGCTGAGCAGCTCTTCGTTGCCGGCTTCGTTGTCGGTACTGAAGGCGGCCAGGTGCAGCAGGCCGTCGATGACGCGCGTGACGGTAGAGGAATGTCCGCCGACCAGGGACTTGGCGCTGTCGGAGATCGCCTGAAACACCGGCGTCACATCCGCGGGAGAGGCCGCGATCACCTTGAGGATGTCGGCGGTCGCGGTCTGCCGTTCCAGCGCTTCCCTCGTGGTGTTGAACAGGCTGACATTCTTGATCGCGATCACCGCCTGGTCTGCGAAGGTCTGCAACAGCCGCACATGATGCTCGCCGAACGCGCCGGTCGCGCGCCGCGTGGCGATGATGACGCCGATGGCCTGGCCGTCGCTCATTAAAGGCGCGAATAACATGCTGCGGTAGCCGCGGGCGCGCGCGATGTCCCGCGCCGCCGGTTCGACCTCGGTGTCGGGCAATTGCGCCGCCACACCACTGGCCACGAGCCGGTAGGGCGGGAACTGCGCGAATGGCACCGGGAACGAGGACTGCAGCACGCGATCGCCGGCCGGATCGGTCGGCGTGAACGCCGCAAGATGCGCGGCGCCGTCGATGTAGCGCAGAACTGCCGTGGAGAAGCCGCCGATCAGCCGGTTGGCGTTGGCGGCGATGGCGTCGAACACCGGCTGTACGTCGGAGGGTGAAGCGGCCATCACCTTCAGAATGTCGGCGGTGGCGGTCTGGCGTTCCAGCGTCTCGCGCGTCTCGTTGAACAGCCGCGCGTTCTCGATCGCAATCACCGCCTGGTCGGCAAAGGTCTGGAGCAACTGCACGAGGTCGGCTGCGAACGCGCCGGGCTCGGCACGAGTTACGCTGATCATGCCGACTGGCGTCCCCCGATTCATCAGCGGCATGAACAGCACGCTGCGAAAGCCGCGCAGCCGCGCAAGGTTCCGGTTCAGCTCCGGGACCTCCGCGGCTTCGCTATCGGGAAACTGGATCGTCTCGCCGCCGCGCACCAGCGCGAAGGTCGGAAAGTCGGCAATCTTGCGCGGGAACGACGCCTTCAGCCCTTCGTCCGCCTCGGTGCTCGTTGGTGTGAACGCCACGAGGTGGAGCTCGTCATCGATGAACTGAAGCACGGTGGCGGAGAAGCCGCCGAGCAAACGCCGGGAGCTGGACGCGATCGCCTCGAAGACCGGCCGGGTATCGGACGGAGAGGCCGCGATGGTGCGCAGAATCCCGGCGCTGGCGCTTTGACGATCGCGCGCAATCGCGAGCTCACTGCGAAGCTGCGCGTTCTCGGCTGTGGCCGCCTGTAACAGGCGCTCAAGTTCCGCGATGTCGTTGGAAGGGGCGGTCATTCGCAATCCGGCTTGATGCCGCGACAAGCGCGGCACCAGGGCGGATTATCACATCTCCTGCGGCCGGAGCCAGCGTCCGCGATAGCGAGTTTGCCGCCAGAATCCGGTCCGCTTCACGTGCCCGGCCGCGACACCTCGGTCTCCTTGCTGGTGATGAACTCCAGCAGCACGGGAATGCCTTCCTGCGTCTTCTGGATGCCGCGCCTGATCGCGGGGATGATGTCCTCAGGTCTCGTCACCCGCTCGCCATAGCCGCCGAAGGCGCGCGCCATCGCGGCGTAGTCGCCGGAAATGTCGGTCGACCGGTATTTTTCGGTCGAAACCGGCATCACCTTCAATTCGATCGCCATCGAGAAATTGTTCAGCAGGATCGACATGATCGGAATGCGCTCGCGCACCGCGGTCTCGAAATCCATGCCGGTGAAGCCGATCGCGGCATCGCCCCAGACATTGATGCAGAGCTTGTCGGGTTTTGCGAGTTTCGCGCCCATGGCTAGTCCAAGGCCGTAGCCGAGCTGCGTCGTCTTGCCCCAGCCGAGATAGGTGAGCGGCTCGACCGACTTCCAGAACGGCGAGAGCTGGTCGCGCGGGCTGCCGGCATCGTGGGTGATGATGGTATTGCCGATGTCGACGGTGTGTTGCAGGTCCCACAGCACGCGATAGGGGCTTAAGGGCGCATCATTGCTGGTGAGCTTCGGCATCCATTTCGCCAGCCACTCCTTGTGCGAGGCCGCGATCTCGGCCGCGACCGCCGAGGCGTCGCGATCTGCGGTGACGGTCTTGCCGATCTCCTCCAGCAGCGCATCGAGCACGAGCCCGGCATCGCCGACGAGGCCGATCCTGGCTTCCACGTCCTTGTTGAGATGGTTCGGATCAAGTGTGGAGTGGATGATGGTTTTGTCTTTCGGCATCGCGATGCCGAAATTGGTCTCGGTGAAGGAGCAGCCAATGCCGAAAATGACGTCGGTCTCGGCCAGGAACTTCGGCACCGCGCGCGGCACCGCAAGGCCGCCAGAGCCAAGCGAGAGCGGATGCGTCTCCGGGAAGGACGATTTGCCCCCAAGGCTGGTCGTCACGGGAATGGCGAGCCGTTCGGCCAGCCGTTTCAGTTGCGGCCAGGCCTGCGCGTAATGCACGCCCTGGCCGGCATAGATCACCGGACGCTTGGCGTTGACGAGCAGGTCGGCCGCCTCCTTCACATGAATAGGGTCCGCGCCATAGCGGGTGCGCAGCACCGGCGTATAGTTCAGCGGCTCCGGCACGTCCTCGTTCCACATATCGGCGGGAATCTCGACGATGACAGGCCCGCCGCGGCCGTTCTTCAGCTTGGTGAAGGCGCGACGAAAAATGTTGGCGACTTCCGCGGCCAGGATGATCGGCTCCGACGATTTCGAAAACGCCTTCATCGCTTCGCTCGAATTGAAGTTCGGCTCGATATGCGCGAGCCTGCGCTGATAGCCCATCGGCAGCACCAGCACGGGAACGGATTCGCCGTAGCATTGCGCGACACCGCCCATCGCGTTCTCCGCGCCGGGGCCGTGCTGCATGCAGAACGCGCCGATCGAGCGTCCCGATGTCACCCGCGAGATCGCATCCGCCATGTGGATGCCGACGCGCTCCTGCCGCACCATCACGGGCCGGATATCGGCCTTGGCCGCATGCTCGATCAGATGATTGACCGGATAACCGCAGAGGATCTCGATCCCCTCGCGCCTCATGATTTCCGCAATCGCGGTGCCGAGCTTCATGGCGTCTCTCTCCCTGGGCAGGCCGGTTGGTCCGGCCGATTAGGGAAGAGAGGATCAGGAATCGGGGAAAGGGTAAAGCGCGGGCGATGAGAGTCGCGGTAGGTCAGCTATGCAGCGAGCTGCCGTAGCCCGGATGGAGCGCAGCGCAATCCGGGGCCGTGCTACCCGGACATACCAATGACGAATTCGCCGCGCTCCATCCGCTACGACCGCTACTTGCAGCTTTGGCAGATCCTCAGCTTGCGTTTCAACGCCTCGTCTTCTTGATCGATCAATTGCTCAGCGGCGCCTTTAGCACCCGGATCGGCCCTGGAGCCCTTCGCCGTGCGTGACCTCACAGGCGGCACCACTTGGCTCGAGGTGTCATTGCCCTCGTCGGGGCCTACGCTGAAGCCATCGTAGTCGGCGGCCGGGTTCGGCGCCGATGGAAGCCCGCCGATCACCGGCGGCGAAGCTTCTCTGATGGATGCTGCCGGCGGAGGTCTGGAATTTTTGGCGCCCGCATGCGGCGGCGATGCATTGGGCGGAGAAAGCGAAACCGGCGGGGCGGCCGAAGTCTGTCCTCTTGCGCTGTCCTGCGACCAGACGCCGACAACGATGAGGCTGAAAGCCAGGAGCATCACGCTTCTCATCCGCATCCTTCAAGCAGCTGTGGTTGGTGGATTGACAGTGTGAAGCGTATCAGGACCCACATGGTCGTCAAAGCGCCGCAGCCTGGATTTCGCAGCCGGGAGTATAGTTCACAAAGCGTGACCGGCCCGCCGCACCAAGCCAGGCGCGGTGAAGTCAAAGAGGAATTTAACGCTTGCGCCCTAACTTGCGCTCGCCATGAGTGACCAGGTCGTCCACAGCGAGGTTCAACCGTTTTCGGCGCGTGCTGCGCTTCCCTGGCTGGTGAGCCTTGGGGTATATGCCCTGTTGCTGATTCTTGGACCGCGGCTGCTCAATGATCCCGACAGCTATTCGCACATCGAAGTCGGGCGCTGGATCATCGCGCACGGCATGCTGCCGGCGACCGACCCATTTTCCTTTTCGAGGCACGGCGCGCCCTGGATCACCTTCGAATGGCTCTCGGAGATCATCTACGCCGGTGCCTACGCGCTTGCCGGCTGGCAGGGCGTCCTCGTCGTCGCCGCCGCGGCGATGGCGCTCGCCTTTGGCCTGTTCACGTTCTTCCTGCTGCGCGAGCTTTCGCCGACCCAGACGCTGCTCATGGTGATCGCGGCCGTCATCCTGTTGGCGCCGCATATGCTGGCGCGGCCCCACGTGCTGGTGCTGCCGCTGATGGTGACATGGGCGGCTGCCCTGGTACGCTGCATGGATCGTGGAGGACCTCCGCCGTACTGGGCCCTTCCGCTGCTGGTCGTGTGGGCCAATCTCCACGGCAGTGTGGTGCTGGCGCTTGGACTGATCGGCCCTGCGGGCTTTGAGGCGCTGCTGCGCGAGAAGCGTAGCGAATGGCCACGCGTGTTCCTGCGGTGGCTGCCGTTCACCGCGCTCGCGGTCGCGGCGTCCTGCCTGACGCCCTACGGGCCGGAACCGCTGCTGATGCCGCTGACGACGCTCGGCCTCGGCCCCGCGCTCGGTTGGATCGCGGAATGGCGGCCGCAGGATTTCAGCCACATAGGCTTCTTCGAATTGCTGCTGCTGGCCGGCATCTTCGCGCTCTCGCGTGGCGTGACGCTGCCGGTCGTGCGTGCGTTGGTCGTGATCGGCTTGCTGCATTTCGCGCTGGCCCAGATCCGCAATGCGGATCTGCTGGCCATGCTGGCGCCGCTCTATCTGGCGGCTCCGCTGGGGCGGACGTTCGGCGGACCGGTGGGAGAAGATGCTCCCGGCTCGTCACGCGGCCTGAACCTGGCCACGCTGGGTGTGTTGATCGTGGTGAGCGGGGCGACGCTGGCGCGTGACATACGACCGGCTCCGGCCATTACCCCTCAGGCTGCCATCGCTGAAGCCAACCTCGCCACGGCGGGGCACGTGCTCAACGATTATTCCTTTGGCGGCTATTTGATCTTTGCCGGCATTCCCACCTTTATCGACGGTCGCGGTGAACTGTACGGGGGAGCGTTCATCAACCGCTACAATCGTGCCCTGGCGCTGGTCGATCTCGGCGACTTTCTCAAGTTGCTCGACGAATACAACATCGGCGCAACGCTGCTCGCGCCGGGAACGCCGGCCATAGCGATGCTGGACCGGCTGCCCCAATGGCAGCGCGTCTACAGCGACGACGTGGCGGTCGTGCACAAGCGGCGAGATATGCCGCAAAAATAGATCAAGCGGTCCCGAAGGCGACGTATTGGCCGCCGAGCGGCACGCCGCTCAGGGTCGCTTCGAGGCGCCGTGCCGGCTTGGTGTCCCAGGGCAGCAGCAGGAAATGGCGCGCACCGATCTCGCGCAAGCCGCCGGCAGCCATCAATTTTCGGGTTTTACCCGCCCCGAGCAGGACGGCGTCCCGGTCGAACTCACAACGCGCGACGGCAAGGCGGGTCAGCGGGTTGTATGGATTGTGCTCGATGACGCAGACGAGTCCCCCGGGTCGCGTCACGCGCCGCATCTCGGCGATGAATTGCGCCCATTCGGCCGGCACGACGTGGTGCATCACGCATACGGCGGTGACCAGATCGAAGCTGGCATCGTCGAAAGGAAAGGTGCGGCCGTCAAACTCACGGTAGTCGACCTTGCCGTTGTCAGCGCGTGCCTGCGCCAGGCTGGCCGAAGAAACGTCGATCCCGCTCAAGCGGCCGACCATGCCGTGCAGCAGGGGATGAAGGCTGCCCACGCCGCAGCCGACGTCCAGCATGTCGGGCCTCTCCTTGTCGAGCCGCTGCGCGATCAGATTGCCCAGGAGATCGGCCTTGGCGCGCATGAAGAAGTGATGCGGCAAGCCGGAGAAGTCGATCGAGGATTGGACCACGTCACGGTAGTTGTCGTGATAACCGTCAAAGAGTTCGGTCATGCGCCGGCTCACTCGTTGACGGCGTGGATCGCGGGTGCGGCCGCCGTCTCGTTGCGGTCGAAGCCAGCGCGTGTCTGCACCACATAGAGCGGGCGACGTTTCACCTCGGCATGGATGCGGCCGACGTAAAGCCCCACGATACCCGTCATCAGCATGTTCATTCCACACAACAGGGACACGACGACCATCGTCGAGGACCAGCCGGTCACGAGATGACTGTCGTTGCTGAGCCACAACAGGATCACCCAGCCGCCGTAGAGCAGTGCCAGACCCGAGACCGTCAATCCGCACCAGATTGCCAGGCGCAAGGGCAGATCGGAAAAGCCGAGCGCGGCGTTCATCGCGAGCCGCACCATCTTGAACAGCGGATATTTGGTCTCGCCCGCTGCACGTTCGAGGCGGTGGAAGGCGATCTCGGCCTGCCGGAAGCCGAGCCAGGCGATCATGCCGCGCACGAAGCGGTCCTGCTCCGGCATCTGCCGAAGCGCGTCGAGCACCTTGCGATCGATCAGGCGGAAGTCGCCGACATCGGCGGGGATGCCGACCGAGGACATCCTGCCGAGAAGCCGGTAGAACAGATGCGCGGTCGCGCGTTTGAATCGGCTTTCGCCGTCGCGCGACAGGCGGCGGGCGTGGACGATGTCGTTGCCTTCCTGCCATTTTGCGATCAATTGCTCGATCACTTCAGGCGGATCCTGCAAATCGGCATCCATGACGATGATTGCTTCACCTTGCGCGGCGTCCATGCCGGCGGTGATGGCGATCTGATGCCCGAAATTTCGCGACAGGCCGATATAGCGAAAGCGCGGGTCGCGCGTGGCGAGCGCCTGTAGCACGATCGAGCTGGAATCGCTGCTGCCGTCGTCGACGAAGATCGCTTCAGCCGGCCCATCGAGCCGCGACAGGACCAGGTCGAGCCTGCGCAGCAGCACCGGCAACACGGATTCCTCGTTGAACACGGGGATGACGAGGCTGTAGCGGATCGACTGGAAATTGGCCGCCATGCGAGAGAGTCCAACTCGTTGCAGGAGCGGAAGTCTATGCCGGCGGTGGTTAAGGTCGCCTTGCCACAACCATTAAGGATGTGGCGCGCCGGGGCGGCTTCCATTGAATCGGCGCGGATGGTGATGCCCGATTAACCACGCCGAGCAGCCGCGGCTTTGGCCCAGGACTTGCGGCCTAGGACTTGCGGCGGATCTTGTAGAGAACAAATCGCTTCGAGGTATCCAGCGCTTCCAGCAGATCCGGCAGTGGGTTTACGGCCCGCGGTCCGAGGACGTAGAGATAGTCGTAGTCCTGGGGCCAGGTGCTGACGAACGGCGGAACGCCATCCGGCGGCCGGCTTGCCGCAATCGCGGTCAGCACGCCCAGCGGCATCGGCCCCCCGTAGGGAATGGCAAGGCGGCGCACGTCCTCGCGTGGCCGCACGGGCTGCTTGCCCGCTTCCGTAAATAGATTGGGCACGAACGCGTTGGCATAGTGCACGGCGAGCGTAGGCGCATAATACATCGGATATGAGGTGAGGTCGGCGAAGGGCGGGTCTCCATTGTCGTCCGTGCTGGCGACCAGGATGCGCGAGCCGCGATCGATCTTGTGGAACGACTCGACGATGGCCGCATAGTCGGTGCGGTAAGGCAACCACACCGCGAGCACGACGGCGAGATTGACCAGGATGATGCCACTGATCGCGGCGAGCGCTGCCATTCTCCATGTCCGGCTGGGCAGCGTAATAGAGCAGAAGGCCGGCAGGATCAGAGCCGCAGCGGGAATCACGCGAAGGTCGACGAACGAAGTTCCGAACAGCTTCGAGGGAATGACGACGTAGAGCAGCGCGAAGCCGGTCGCGAGCCAGATCCCGGCTGCTTCGAGCTTGAGGACGCCGCGTCTTGCGGCGAAAAACAGCGAGATCATCAGCGCAAGCCCGGTCGCAGCCGCGATCGTCAAATTGTAACCGTTCATGATGCGCAACGGCCAGATCGGCTTGAGTCCGAAGAACCAGTTCGTTCCTTCGCTTCCGATCGATCCCGCGGTCATGCGCATGATCCCAAACAGGGCAAGCGCCGGTACGGCCAGCGCGGCGAGCCGCGCGGCGGCGACACCGTACGATATTCGCCCATGGCGGATGCGCGAGAGCTCGTAAAGGCCGAGCGTCGCGCCGTAGATGCCGAGGGAGAAGAAATGCGCCGCAAATAGCGCAGCGACGAAGACCATGTTGACGACGAAACGCAATGGCCATGGGCGTTCCGCGAGCATCAGATAGACGGCGATGCCGCAGAGAGCGAGGCCCAGTCCGAACTCGAAATTCACGAAGCCCCAGCTGAACGGTAGGCAGTAAAGGAACGCGAGCGCCGCAAAGCCGGCGAGATGGACCCGTCCCTTCCGCGCCCATTCGAGCAAGAGCGCGCCCCCAACGATCAGCAATTGACTCAGGAGCAGAAACAGCCGCGTGGCGTTCTCGACGCTGATCAGCCGCGCCATCTGCGGGACCAGCAGATCCATGCCAAGGTTGGGATAGAATGCCCAAGCCACTTCGTAATGCGGATTGGCGTTGGGGGTGCCGTTCTGGTTCAGAATATACATCCGGGCGAGGTGATTGGGATAGTCGACCATCGCGGGGATAGGGGTCAGCAGCACCGGAAGAAACGACACAGCCGCCAGGACAGCAAGAACGGTGATCGCCACCGATCGGTCCGAGCCAAGACCAGCCCGGATTGTCGAGGTCGGCTTGTCAGAAGAAATCATGTCATCGGGCCGCTGCAGTTTGAGCTTACGCTCTACGATGGCGCAACCGCCCGACACAACGCCATATTGCGAATTCGCGAAAATCAAGCTGGGTCGTCGCCGCATCGGAAGGAGGAGCCCGTCATCCGACGCGCTGCACGCGGACTTGTGCTGATGAGATTGCGGCGCGCCGGCAATGCCGGCTACTTGACCGCCGCGCCGACCGAGTTGAATTTGCCGCTCAGGAGTGCGCTGCCGGTGTTGTTCACGGCCGCGATGATCGCAAACGCGATGCCGGTGGCGATCAGACAATACTCGATGGCAGTGGCACCATTTTCATCGGCAAGAAATGACTTGAGCAAAGTCATCGTCAACTCCTGTTCATCCGTCCAACCTAGGCTGGTGCCGTTTTCGGAATGGTAAATTGATTCAGCAAATTTTCGCGGGCGCGTCAAAACCCAGGTGGATGGTCCTCACCTGCCGTTTGGTATGATGTCACCGATTGACTTAAGGTTTCGTCACCCAATTCGGACGCATTTGGCGATATCGTCATCCCGTCTCAGGACGAGATCTGGCGTTCCGGCGCGGCCTTGCCGGGGCGTTTCAGCACCGTTGCCAGGCGTCCGACCAGATAGCTCACCGCGCATGGCTGCGCCCGCGCGGAGCTGCCGGCGAGGCTTTCTTCCTCGGCCGCGTCGTTGACGATGCCGATGTAGTTCTTTCTGGCGTCCTGCTGCTGCACGAGCCTGCAAATCCCGGGTTCAATCGAGGCGCAACAATGCTGCGCGGAGCGGGAAGCGTCGGTTAATTTTGCCTTCCGTAGGATTACGTGTCGTCCCCGCGACCGCGGGCAGACGCTGAAAGCGCGGGCTTGGCTTAACGGATTGTTGAGCCTGTTCTTGAGCGGGGCGCCGGCTCAGTCGCGCCGACCGTCCGCATTCATCGCCCGCAATACCGCGATGCGGGCGAACATCATCCAGCCGCCGCCGGTCTCGGCCGCGTTGATCAGGGTTTCGATCGCGGTCTGCCAGTGGCTCGCATGCTGCGTGTCCTCGGGCAGTCGCATGATGTGATCGGCAGCTTCTTGCAGCGTCCGCAGCTTGCGCCCGCCACGTAACGAAATGGGATCGTCGAATGCGGTCGACCAGGGCATGTCAGGTCGGCCGATCGACGAGGGGAGGCATCACGGCGTCGTCGCTGTGCGATGCTGCTAGCCGGCCTTCTTCGCCCGAGCCGGCGCGCGCACCGGCTTGTCGCCTTTTTTGGGAGCGGCTTTCGCAGCAGCGTCCTTGCCGCCCTTGCCGGCGATTGGCAGCAGCATCTCGCGCTGGCCTTCGACGCGCTTTTTCGGCTTCTTGCCCTTGAGGGCGTCCTTGGTCACATCCTTGGCCACTTTCGCCGCGGGGCCTGCGTCCTTCTCGTTCGCGATGCTCTTCTTCAGCGCGTCCATGAGGTTGATGACGTTGCCACCGGTCTTGGGCGCGGTCTTTGCTGCGATGGGCGCGCCGCTGCGCTTCTTGTTGATGAGGTCGATCAGCGCGGTCTCGTAGTGGTCCTCGAACAGCTCGGGCTCGAACGCGCCGGACTTCTTCTCGACGATGTGCTTTGCAAGGTCGAGCATGTCTTTGGTCAGCTTAACGTCCTGGATGTCGTCGAAATAGTCGTTCTCGCCGCGCACCTCGTAGGGGTAGCGCAGCAGCGTCCCCATCAGGCCGCTCCCGAGCGGCTCCAGCGCGATGATGTGCTCGCGGTTGGTCAGCACCACGCGGCCGATCGCGACCTTGTCCATGCTCCGGATCGTCTCGCGGATCACCGCAAAGGCGTCGTGACCGACCTTGCCATCGGGCACGAGATAATAGGGACGGATCAGATAGCGGCTGTCGATGTCGGTCTTCGGTACGAACTCGTCGATCTCGATCGTGTGGGTGGAGTCCAGCGCGATGTCGTCGAGCTCGTCCTTGGTGACCTCGATATAGGTGTCGGTGTCGACCTTGTAGCCCTTGACGATGTCCTCCGAAGTCACCTCGTCACCGGTCTCGGCGTCGACTTTGAGGTACTTGATCCGGTGGCCGGTCTTGCGGTTGATCTGGTTGAACGAGACCTTCTCGGTATCCGAAGTGGCCGGATAGAGAGCGACCGGGCAGGTCACGAGCGACAAACGCAGAAAACCCTTCCAATTGGCGCGGGGGGCCATGGGCTACTCCAAACGCAACGGGGACAGAAGACGAAGATACCATCGGGGAACACCGAATCATAGCAAGGCGGATCGCTGAATCTTGCATCTGCGTTAACCGGCCGCCCGGCGCGCGGTTGCAGCCTGATCCGGCTGCAAAGGCCGGAACATCATATCCGATCATGCGTTGCCACGGGACATTCCGCCGCGAGGAGTCGCAGCCATCCGACGCGACGGCCAGAAATTGAGGTCACCATGGCAACCACGCGAGACCAACGTCAGATCGTGGAAACTCCGACCGAGGCGCGCCAGGGCGAGCCCGGGCCGTCGGTGGCGGCGCTGCTCGCCATATCCACCGGGCTCGCGATCCTGATCCTCGCGGTCATCTGGTTCGTTTTCTTCCGGACCTGATCGGCAGATCGACCGGACGGTTCGCACCTTCCGACTCGCCGCGTAACGCGGCACATTGCGCCCGCCAGGCCGCCGGTTCGTCCGGTGGCCTGGCGGGCGCAGTGCGTTGATCGCGAACAGGTCGGATATGACCAAAAAGTAACGCGGCCGGTTCCCCGTGTTCATATTCAGTTCACGCCGGAATTGCTCATCTGTGCGGGTGTTCATGCGGCCTAATTCTGGAGAGAAGCGTGCGCCTGCTCGTCGTTGAGGACGACCCCGATCTCAATCGCCAGCTTACCAAGGCGCTGACCGACGCCGGCTATGTCGTCGATCGCGCCTTCGACGGGGAGGAGGGGCATTATCTCGGTGACAACGAGCCCTACGACGCCGTGGTGCTCGACATCGGCCTGCCGAAGAAGGACGGCATCTCGGTGCTGGAAGCCTGGCGGCGCAACGGCCGTACCATGCCGGTCCTGATCCTCACCGCGCGTGACCGCTGGAGCGACAAGGTCCAGGGCTTCGATGCCGGTGCCGACGACTATGTCGCAAAGCCGTTCCACCTGGAGGAGGTGCTGGCGCGTATCCGCGCGCTGCTGCGCCGCTCCACCGGTCATGCCCAGAGCGAGCTGAGCTGCGGCCCCGTCACGCTCGACACCAGGACCGGCCGGGTCAGCGTATCCGGCAATCCCATCAAGATGACGTCGCACGAATATCGGCTTCTGGCCTATCTGATGCATCATTCGGGGCGCGTCGTGTCCCGCACCGAGCTGGTCGAGCATCTCTACGACCAGGACTTCGACCGCGACTCCAACACCATCGAGGTCTTCGTCGGCCGCATCCGCAAGAAGCTCGACGTGGACATCATCCAGACTGTCCGTGGCCTCGGCTATCTCCTGACCCCGCCGACCCCCGGCGCTTGAAGCGTGGTGTCTCGGACTATCTTGTCTAGACGTATCTTGGCTTGACGGGCGGCCCGGCAGAGGCCTTGTTCGGGTCATGAGTTCCGACCCCATGCCACCCCGCGCCTCCGGGATCATTCCGATGCCCGCCAGCTCGCTCGCGAACCGCCTGTTTCTGTCGGCGACCGCGTGGCTCGTGGTGATCCTGGCCATCACCGGCGTGGTGCTGTCGTCGGTCTACAAGAATGCCACCGAGCGCGCCTTCGACCGCCGGCTCAATCTCTATCTCCGCACGCTGATCGCCGAGGTCGCCACCCCCGACGAGCCCCCGGACCGCCAGTTCCAATCGCTCGGCGAGCCTCTGTTCGAGCTGCCGTTGTCCGGCTGGTACTGGCAGATCACGCGGACCGACACCGAAAAGCCGGAGGTGCGCTCCTCGCGCTCGCTCTGGGACAAGAAGCTGCCGAAGCTGGAAGAGCAGGGCACCGAGCTTACCGCCGCCGGCATCCGGATCGCTTATGTCGACGGTCCCGAGGGACAGAATCTGCGTATGGTGGAGCGGCCGGTCGATCTCGGCGCGGACGGCAAATTTCTCGTCAGTGTCGCCGGCGACGACACCGAGATTTTCGACGAGACGCGCAGTTTCGATTACTACCTTGGCGGCACGTTCACCGCGCTCGGCATCGTGTTGCTGCTGACCACCGTGTTTCAGGTCCGCTTCGGTCTCGCGCCGCTCAAGCGCATCTCCGAATCCATCGCCGACATTCGGTCCGGGCGGGCGGAGCGGCTCGAGGGCGAGTTCCCGGTCGAGATCGCACCGCTGGCGCGCGAGACCAACGCGCTGATCGACGCCAATCGCGAGATCGTCGAGCGCGCACGCACCCATGTCGGCAATCTCGCCCACGCCATCAAGACGCCGCTCTCGGTCATCGTGAACGAGGCCGGCGCGCATGCCACCGACCCGTTCGCGGCCAAGGTGATGGAGCAGGCCGACGTGATGCGTGACCAGGTCGCCCATCATCTCGAGCGCGCGCGTATCGCGGCGCGGGTCTCGGTCGTCGCGACGGTGACGGAGGTTGCACCGGCCATCGAGGCATTGCGGCGGACCATGGAGAAGATCCACCGCGGCCGCGGCATCGTGGTCGAGGCCGAGGCCGATCCGTCGGCGAAATTTCGTGGCGAGCGGCAGGATCTGGAGGAGATGGTCGGCAATCTCGTCGACAACGCCTGCAAATGGGCGGCCTCGCGGGTCTTCATCGAAGTTCTGGTGGAAGCGCCGCATCAGGCGAGCAGCGGTCCGCGGCTGCATATCATCGTCGACGACGACGGCCGCGGCCTGTCGGAGGCCGAGCGCACCCAGGTCTCACGGCGCGGCCAGCGCCTCGACGAATCCAAGCCCGGATCGGGGCTGGGGCTGTCGATCGTGACCGAGCTCGCTGCGCTCTATGGCGGCAGCCTCTCCCTCGGCCGCGCACCGACTGGGGGCCTGCGGGCGGAGCTGGTCCTCCCCGGAATATAATCCCTTGTTCCGACGCGACTATTTGGTCTGCGGCACGTCGATCTGGACGAAACCAGGGGTATTCGGAGCGACTTCCTAAACGGCTTCTTAAGTGGCCCCACCTATGATCGAGCAGGACGGACCCCACGTCCGCCATTTTACCGTTCATTACCCGGGCGCATGAGCCAGACATCGATCGAGCGGCTGAGGGACTATCTCGCGCAGCTCCCGCCGCAGGCGCAGGCGCTGCTGATGCGGGAGTTCGAGCGTGCGCTCGAGCGCGGCCAGGACACGGCCGTGGCAACCCTCGTGCTCGACCAGCTGCGCAAGATTGTCCGCAAGACGGAAGCCGACGAGGCCCCACCGCCGCGTACGGACGATCTGTCGCGGCTGCTGTTCCAGGTGCTGGAACCATTCCTGGTCGAAGCAGGCGCCCCGATCCGGGCCGGGCAGATCCGCCGCTCTTCGCTGGCTCCGATCTGGCAATGGCTCGGCCGCGACGGTGCTCCGGCCAAGCTGAATGAATTCGAGGCGGCGCTGGCGCGCATGCCGGCCGACAGCGCAGGGCAAGTCGAAGCGCTGGCCTCGAAGCTCCAGGCGGTCGCTGCGGATGCCATCTTCGAGCTGACGGGACCGGGCGGGGGTGACAAATCGCGTGCGCTCGCCCGCGTCGGTCCGCCCAACGTGATCGAGGACCTCTATTCGACCGGGGCGGTGCTTGCGGTCCGCGACGCCATCGCCACCTTGAACGAGAAGCTGCCGCGCTCTTTGCGCGCCTTCGGCGATGCCCAGATCGCCTCGGTGACTGCGGCGCTCAACATTCCCGTCCTCCAGACGCCGCAGATGCTGCCCTTCGCGCTCTCCATCGTCGTGCAGCGGATGACCGCGCCGTGGCAGATCATCCGCCTCGCCATCAAGATTGCCGCGTCCGACGACGAGATCCGTGTCGCGGCAACGCCCTATGGCGTCGCGGTCACGATGGCGCTGCATGACCTGTCCTGCGTGGCCGCCATCCTGCGCATGGACATCAAGCGCGGTCATTTCGACAATGTCGCCGGCAATCTCAAGACGCTGCACGACGGCGTCCGAGGCCTGCGTACCGAGCTCGACCTGCGCAATGATTCCGCCTGGGGCAAGCAGTTGACCTCGATCCGGGCCGACATTTCCAACGCGCTGCAATCCGAGATCGACAGTGTTCCCGGCCGCGTCCGCCGCATCCTGCGCCAGCGCGCCGAGAAGGACATTCCGCCGGGCGCGCGGATCGACAGCACCGAGGTCGAGGAAACCGTGGCGCTGATCGATTTCGTCGCGACCTGTCGCAATTATGCGAGCGAGCTTGCGATCAACGAGGTGACACTGCGCACCTATTCCGACCTGCAGCAATATGTCGAGCGTTCGACCGAGCAGCTGGTGCAGTCGCTGCGCGGCGCCGATCACAAGGTCCGCACCTATCGGCAGCAGCAGATGCAGGCCGCGATCCGCTTCTGCCAGGTGCTGTTCGGGGATGATTATGCCTCGCTGATGAGCCGCGCCGCGGAGAACGCGGCCACGGGCGAGCGCAAATCGTCGCGCGCGAGCTGATCCAGGCGCATATTTCAGCAGTCACAATTTCAGGTTGACGGTGTCGGTGGCTGGCCCTACGGTCGCCGTGCAACTTTCTGATATTTCTATCTGTGGGCGCATGAAATCCGTTATCAGTTCCATCGAAATCGAAAATCGCGTCGTCGTTGCCAAATATCAAAGGCTGATGGTAGGCGCGAAGGTGGTGCTGGTCGAGAAGGCAAGCGGTCGGCAGCTTCCTGAGACCGTCACCAGGGTTGCATCGCCCGTTCCCGTCGGGGCGTTGCGCATCAGATTGCCCGACGCTATCGAGCCGGGAACATACTTCCTGAAGGCCTTCAACGGGCATGGCGAGGACGCCGCTCAAAGCGCGGACTTCGAGATCGGCTAAGCCGTTGGATTTTCACCGTTTCGGGACTGTGCGCGGTCGCGCCGAATTGACAATTGTCAATTGCCGCATCGTCCGGCCGTGGTGTAAAGCGACCTGTGGGCGCGGCTTGCGCGCTGCCGGAAGCTTGCCAGATGACGCTATGGTTCGTGTTCGCGCTGATGACGGTCGCGGCGATCTTCGCCGTGCTTTTGCCGCTCGGCCGTAGCGGACGCGCGCAAAATCAGGGCAGCGAAGTCGCGGTCTACAAGGACCAACTCGCCGAGATCGAGCGTGATCTTGCCGCAGGGCTGATCGCAGCGCCCGAAGCCGACGCCGCGCGCGTCGAGGTCAGCCGCAGGCTGCTCGCCGCGGCCGGAAGCGAGCCCGCAACGGCACCGAAATCCAGCCTCAAATGGCGCCGCGCGGCGGCCGTGTTGGCGCTTGCCGGCCTGCCGCTGGTTGCGATTGGTGTCTATGTGCCGCTCGGCTCGCCCAGGCTTCAGGACTTTCCGCTGGCGCAGCGGGAGCGCGGATCCGGGTCCGGCATGGCGCAGTCGCTCGAGAATCTGGTCGTACAGGTCGAGCAACATCTGGAAAAGAATCCAACCGACGGGCGCGGCTGGAACGTAATCGCGCCCGTGCTGGAGCGGCTCGGCCGCTTCGACGACGCCGTGCGCGCCTATCGCAACTCGCTCACCTACAATGGCGAGAGTGCGGAGCGCCGGTCCGACCTCGGCGAAGCGATCTCGGCCGCCGCCGGTGGCGTCGTGACCGCCGAAGCCAAGACCGAGTTCGAGCGCGCGCGCGCGCTCAGCGCGGATGATCCGAAAGCGAACTACTTCCTCGGTCTCGCCGCCGAGCAGGACGGCCGCAAGGACGACGCCGCCAATATCTGGCGAGCGCTGCTGGCGAAAGCGCCGGCGGATGCGCCGTGGCGCCCTCTGGTGCAGAGCTCGCTCGCGCGAGTCGGCGGCGGTGGCGCTACGATGCCGGCGCTGTCGGATGAGACCCTCGCGGCTTCCAAGGACATGAAAGAGGGCGATCGCAACGCCATGGTTCGCGGCATGGTCGAACGGCTCGCCACGCGCCTCAAGCAGAATGGCGACGACGTCGAGGGTTGGCTGCGCCTGGTGCGCGCCTATCTCGTCATGGGTGATCGCGACAAGGCGGTGGGGGCATCGACCGATGCCCGCCAGGCGGTTGCCAACGATGCAGCGCGGTTGCGCCAGCTCGATGAAGGCCTCAAGACACTCGGGCTCGACGGATGACGATGTCAGGACGAGACGGGCAGGGAATGGATACGCCATGACGCGCAAGCAGCGACGTATGACCATCATCGGCGGCTCGCTTGCCGTGCTCGCGCTCGCGGCCGCGCTGGTGCTCAACGCACTGCGCGACTCCATCGTGTTCTTCTCGACGCCGACCATGGTCGCCGAGAAGCACGTCGCGCCCGGCAAGCGGTTTCGCCTCGGCGGCCTGGTGCAGCCCGGCTCGCTCCAGCGCGGCGACAATCTCGCGGTGACCTTCGAGGTCGCCGACGGTGGCGCAAAGCTTCCGGTCGCCTTCAAGGGCATTTTGCCTGATCTGTTCCGCGAAGGGCAGGGCGTCGTCGCCGAAGGCGCGCTCGACGCCGATGGCGTGTTCAAGGCCGACACCGTGCTCGCCAAGCACGACGAAACCTACATGCCCAAGGACGTCGCCGATGCCCTGAAGAAGCAGGGGCACTGGAAGGATGATTACGGCGCCAAAGCTTCCGATGGCGTCAAGCCCGGGGCCACGACCGCACAGGGCAATCCGCAGGGAGCAATTCGGTGATCGCGGAGTCAGGACATTATGCGCTGGTGCTGGCGCTCGGACTGGCACTGATCCAGTCCATCGTGCCCCTGATCGGCGCGCGACTGCGTGATGACGCGCTGATGAATGTGGCGCGGTCCACCGCGCTGGTGCAGCTCCTGTTCGTCGGTGCGTCGTTCGTCGCACTGGTGATGCTGCACGTAGAGTCGGATTTCTCGGTCGTCAACGTCTACGAGAATTCCCACTCCATGAAGCCGCTGCTCTACAAGATCACCGGCGTGTGGGGAAACCATGAAGGCTCGATGCTCTTGTGGGTGTCGATCCTTGCGCTGTTCGGCGGATTGGTGGCCGCCTTCGGCAACAATCTGCCGCTGTCGCTGCGCGCGCATGTGCTGGCCGTACAGGCGTGGATCGCCAGCGCATTCTATCTCTTCATCCTGGTGACCTCCAACCCATTCCTGCGCATCGCCAACCCGCCGATCGAGGGACGCGATCTCAATCCGGTGCTTCAGGACATCGGTCTCGCCGTGCATCCGCCAATGCTCTATCTCGGCTATGTCGGCTTCTCGATCTCGTTCTCCTTCGCGATCGCGGCGCTGCTGGAGGGTCGGATCGACGCAGCCTGGGCGCGCTGGGTGCGGCCGTGGACGCTGGTCGCCTGGATCTTCCTGACGCTCGGTATCGCCATGGGTTCATACTGGGCCTATTACGAACTGGGTTGGGGCGGCTGGTGGTTCTGGGACCCGGTCGAGAACGCCTCGCTAATGCCGTGGCTTGCCGGCACCGCGCTGCTGCATTCGGCGCTGGTGATGGAGAAGCGCAACGCGCTGAAGGTCTGGACCATCCTCTTGTCAATCCTGACCTTCTCGCTATCGCTGCTCGGGACCTTCCTGGTGCGCTCGGGGGTCATCACCTCGGTGCATGCCTTCGCGACCGATCCAACCCGCGGGGTGTTCATTCTCCTGATTCTCTGCCTGTTCATCGGGGGCAGCCTGTCGCTGTTCGCCGGGCGCGCGACGTCGTTGAAGCAGGGCGGCCTGTTTGCGCCGATCTCGCGCGAGGGCGCGCTGGTGCTGAACAATTTGCTGCTCACGGTCGCCTGCGCGGTGGTGCTGTTCGGCACACTCTATCCGTTGGCGATGGAGATGCTCGCCGATTTCAAGATGTCGGTCGGCGCGCCGTTCTACAATCTCACCTTCGCGCCACTGTTCGCGCTGTTGCTGCTCGCCGTGCCGTTCGGGCCGATGCTGGCGTGGAAACGCGGCGATCTGCTCGGCGTCACCCAGCGTCTGCTCGCGGCAGGCGTAGCCGGGCTCGTCGCCGTCGCCATGGTCTGGGGCTGGGCGCGCGGCGGCAGCGCGCTCGCGCCATTGGCAATCGGACTTGGCGTCTTCGTCATTGCCGGCGCAGCGACGGATCTGGCCGAACGAACTGGTTTGTTTCGCCTGCCGTTCGCGACGACGCTGCATCGTGCCCGCGGTCTGCCGCGCTCGGCCTGGGGCTCGGTATTTGCGCATGCCGGCCTCGGCGTCGCGTTGATCGGGATCGTTTGTGAGACCACCTGGAATAGCGAATATATCGCGACCATGAAACAAAACGACGTCGCCCATGTCGCCGGCTATGACGTCAAGCTGGATGGCCTGTTTCAGCGTCAAGGGCCGAACTTCCACGAGATGATCGCCGAGTTCAACGTCAGCAGTGACGGCGAGAAGCTCAGCGTGATGACGCCGTCCAAGCGCAGCTTCACCACGCGCGGCTCCTCGACCACCGAGGCCGCGCTGCTGACGCGCGGCGCCAGCCAGCTCTACATCTCGCTCGGCGACGCCACTGCCGAGGGCGCCATTGCCGTGCGCATCTATCACAAGCCGCTGGTGCTGCTGATCTGGTGGGGGCCAGTGCTGATGGCATTCGGCGGCGTGCTGTCGCTGTCGGACCGGCGCCTGCGGGTGGGTGCGCCAAAACCGGCGCGGGCCAAGCAGCGCCTTCAGCCGGCGGAGTGATCTGATGCGCCGAATGATGGTCGCGTTCGTCGCGCTGATGCTGCTGGCCTTGCCTGCGGCGCATGCCGTGCAGCCCGACGAGATCATGTCGGACCCTGCGAAGGAGTCGCGTGCACGCGACTTGTCGCGCGAGCTGCGCTGCATGGTTTGCCAGAACCAGTCGATCGACGATTCCGATGCGCCGCTCGCGCGCGATTTGCGGCTCCTGGTGCGCGAGCGCATCGCGGCAGGCGACAGCAATTCGCAAGTGCTCGATTTCCTGGTTGCGCGCTACGGTGAGTTCGTGCTGCTCAAGCCGCGCTTCGAGCGCCAGAACATGCTGCTGTGGCTGCTCGCGCCGCTGCTGCTGATTGGCGGCGGTCTGGCGTTATGGCTGCAAATCCGCCGGCGCTCGCGAAGTGGTGCAGACGTCCCGGCTGCGCCGCTCACGCCCGACGAGGAAGCGCGGCTCGCCGCATTGATGGCGGATGAAGCCAAGTCTCACTAGCTACGTTGCTGCGCGCAGAAGCCGGCACTGCGCGGGTGTTCCCGGAACTTCGTTAAGTTCCTTCAGGCTCACTACTTTCGGCCGCGATAAACTGCCGCATCCGCATTCTCCGTTCATTACAAAAGTTTAACCCCGCCGCCAGCGCACGGTAAGGCGGCAGCCCCCATCTTCAGGTTCGTAAGGTGCCGCCGTCAGGTACCAAATGGATTTCAAGGCCCTGGAGATCTCTGCATGACCGACCGTTCCGACCTCTCGAACCTTCCGTCCTACCGGCAGCCCCGCCGGTCCGTTTTCTCGGCCCGCAAGTTCGCGCTGATGGCCTCGGTCGTCGCCGGCCTCGGTGCCGCCGTCTACGGCTTTGGCCCGTCGACCTCGCCAGCCGATCTGTTCTCGAGCCCGGCGCATGCGCAGGTCAACAACGAGGTCCGCAAGGTCGAGCGTCCGATCGGCTTCGCCGACATCGTCGAGCGCGTGAAGCCGTCAGTGATCTCGGTGAAGGTCAATATCAAGGAAAAGACCGCGAGCAATGATGACGGCGATGACGCGCAGTCGCCGTTCCAGCCGGGCTCTCCGATGGAGCGATTCTTCCGCCGCTTCGGCGGTCCGGACGGCATCCCGGGCCTGAAGGGTGGTGGCGGTCGCGGCCGCGTCGTGCAGGGCCAGGGCTCGGGCTTCTTCATCTCGGCTGATGGCTTTGCCGTGACCAACAACCACGTGGTCGACGGCGCCGACAAGGTCGAAGTCACCACCGACGACGGCAAGACCTACACAGCCAAGGTGATCGGCACCGACCAGCGCACCGACCTCGCCCTGATCAAGGTCGAGGGCAGCTCGAACTTCCCGTTCGCGAAGCTTGCCGACGGCAAGCCGCGGATCGGTGACTGGGTGCTCGCAGTCGGCAACCCGTTCGGCCTCGGCGGCACCGTGACTGCCGGCATCGTTTCGGCCAGCGGCCGCGACATCGGCAACGGCCCCTACGACGATTTCATCCAGATCGATGCGCCCGTGAACAAGGGCAATTCCGGCGGTCCGGCCTTCGACACCAACGGTGAGGTGATGGGCGTCAACACCGCGATCTACTCGCCCTCCGGCGGCAGCGTCGGCATCGCGTTCTCGATTCCCGCGAGCACTGTGAAGAGCGTGGTGGCGCAGCTCAAGGACAAGGGCTCGGTCAGCCGCGGCTGGATCGGCGTGCAGATTCAGCCGGTGACATCCGACATCGCCGACAGCCTCGGCATGAAGAAGGCCGAAGGCGCGCTGGTTGCCGAGCCGCAGGCGAATGGTCCGGCGGCCAAGGCCGGCATCGAGTCCGGCGACGTGATCACGTCGGTCAACGGTGAAACCGTCAAGGATGCCCGCGAGCTCGCCCGTACAATTGGCGGCCTGGCGCCCGGCGCGACCGTGAAGCTCAACGTGCTGCACAAGGGCCAGGACAAGGTCGTGAACCTCACCCTCGGCCAGCTGCCGAACACGATCGAGGCCAAGGCCGACATCGACAAGGACAGCGGCAAGGGCGCGAGCCGTGGCACTGATGTGCCCAAGCTCGGGATGACCGTCGCGCCCGCCGATTCCGTGGCCGGCGCCGGCAAGGAAGGCGTCGTGATCACCGAAGTCGATCCGAAGAGCGCGGCTGCTGAACGCGGCTTCAAGGAAGGCGACGTGATTCTCGAAGTCGGCGGCAAGAGCGTGAGCACCGCCGGCGAAGTCCGCGACGCCATCAACACGGCGCGGACCGACAACAAGAACAGCGTCCTGATGCGGGTGAAGAGCGGCGGCCAGTCGCGCTTCGTCGCCGTGCCCATCGCCAAGGGGTAACCAAGGGCCAGGCCTCAGGAGGCCTCCGAGATGAAGGGTGTCGCCGGCATCAGTCGCCCCCGCCGACGGCGCCCTTCGGGGGAGCAGCGCAACGTTTGCTTCCCCTGTCTACCTTCCGGTGGAATACGCCCCCCTCCGTCGGAAGGCCTAGGGCGGTGAAGTCCCCCAGCTTCACCGCCCGCCTTTTTCTCGATGCCAGAGTCGTTCACTCGGCTTGCATGCGATTGCCGCTCGCGCCATGTTTAGAGAAGGCTCACTCCCTTGACCGTTGCCGAACGCACGATGCGCCTCCTCATCATCGAAGACGACCGCGAATCCGCCGACTACCTCGTGAAGGCGTTTCGCGAGGTCGGGCACATTGCCGACCACGCCGCCGACGGCGAGGAAGGCCTCGCCATGGCCGAGAACGGCGATTACGACGTGCTAGTGGTCGACCGCATGCTGCCCAAGCGTGACGGCCTGTCGGTGATCGGCGCGCTCCGCGACAAGGACGATTCGACGCCGGTGCTGATTCTCTCCGCGCTCGGCCAGGTCGACGACCGCATCAAGGGCTTGCGCGCCGGCGGCGACGACTACCTGCCGAAACCCTATTCCTTCGCCGAGCTGTTGGCCCGGGTCGAGGTGCTGTCGCGCCGCCGTGGCGGTCCGGCCGAGGACACGCTGTACCGCGTCGGCGATCTCGAGCTCGACCGGCTCTCCCATCGCGTCGCGCGCGGCAAGGACGAACTGACGCTCCAGCCGCGCGAATTCCGCCTGCTCGAATATCTCATGAAGCATGCGGGCCAGGTGGTGACCCGCACCATGCTACTGGAGAACGTCTGGGACTATCATTTCGATCCGCAGACCAACGTGATCGACGTGCACATTTCGCGGCTGCGTTCCAAGATCGACAAGGGTTTTGAGCGGCCGCTGCTGCACACGATCCGCGGCGCGGGATACATGATCCGTGACGGCATTCGGTAAACTCGTCCGCACCACGGCATTCCGGCTGACGCTGGTCTATTTGCTGCTGTTCGCGATGTTCGCGGCCTCGCTGCTGGCCTATTTCGCCTGGAATACGCGGCGGCTGATCACCGAGGAAATCACGCAGACGGTCAATGCCGAGACCTCGGAGATCAACGAGATCTACGGCCGGCGCGGCTTGCGCGGTCTCGTGCTTGCGATTGAGTACCGGGCGCTGCGCCCGGGCGCCAATCTCTACCTCGTGACCACGCCGACCGGGCAGGCGATCGCCGGCAATGTCGGCTCGCTGGCGCCCGGTGTGATGGCGACGCGCGGCTGGTCGGAGACGGCATATCGGCGCATCGAGGATGCGGACGAGCGCGACCATCGCGCCCTGGTGCGCGTCACCGAGCTCGAGAATGGCTTCCGGCTTCTGATCGGCCGCGACCTCGCCGAGCGGCGGCGCCTGTTCGGCATCGTCGCCAAGGCCGCGCAATGGTCGGTGCTGATCGTCGTGGTGCTTGGCCTGGGCGGCGGGATCTTCGTCGCGCGCAGGGTGCTCAGGCGCATCGACGCCATGTCCGGGACGGCCCATCGCATCATGACCGGCGATCTCAGCGAGCGCCTGCCGGTGGGACGCAGCGGTGACGAGCTCGACCGCCTCGCCGAAAACCTCAATGCCATGCTGGAGCGCATCGAGGCGCTGATGGCGGGGCTGAAGGAGGTCTCCGACAACATCGCCCACGATCTCAAGACGCCGCTGACACGCTTGCGCAACCGCGCCGAGGAGGCGCTGGCGAAATCAGGCAGCGAGGCCGATTACCGCGCCGCGTTGGAGCGGACCATCGAGGAATCCGACGGCCTGATCCGTACCTTCAACGCGCTGCTGATGATCGCGCGCGCCGAGTCCGGTCAGGCGCGCGGCAACATGGACGATTTCGACGCTGCCGATGTCGCACACGGCATCCACGAGCTCTACGAGCCGCTGGCTGAAGACGACGGCATGACGCTGAAGGTCGAGGCCGATCCGACGCCGGTGCACGCCAACCGCGAACTGATCAGCCAGGCGCTCGCCAATCTGGTCGAGAATGCGATCAAATACGGCAAGCCGGTCGCGCTAACAGGTGGAACCGTGGTCAGCCTGGATTCAAGGCAGATCACGATCGAGGCGAAACGCGAGGGCGACCAAGTGCTGCTCAGCGTCACCGATCGCGGCCCCGGTATCCCCGAGGCCGACCGCAAGCATGCCGTCGAGCGATTCGTGCGGCTTGAAGCCAGCCGCACGCTGCCGGGCTCCGGCCTCGGCCTCAGTCTTGCGTCTGCGGTTGCAACGCTGCATGGCGGCGAATTGCGGCTGGGCGATGCCCATCCGGGCCTCGTCGCCACGCTGGTGCTGCCGGCGCTCGCGGGCGACAGGGTTGCTCCTCCAATACCGGATGTGCCACAGAAGGTGGCATGAACCACTCCGCGCCGGGAAACGCGGACAAGCATGGTGAGAGACTTGCCGCACGCTTCGCGGAGGCTCCCCATATTGCCGCTTCCGTCACCGACGAACGACGCTTCGAAAACTGGCTGGCCGAGCTCGAGCCGGCGCAATCGGCCCGTCTCCAGGCGCTGCTGGTTCATCCCTTCGCCGCCAATGTCCTCGCCGGCATCGCCGAATTCTCGCCCTATCTGTTCGATCTGGTGCGCGCCGATCCCTTGCGCCTGATCCGGCTGCTCGAATGCGATCCCGATGCGCATCTTGCCGCACTGATCGCGGAGGCGAGGGGAGCGGTGCTCGCAGTGCTCGACGAAGCCGAACTGATGCGGTTGCTTCGCCGCATGAAGGCAGAGGCCGCACTTCTGATCGCGCTGTGCGACATCGGTGGAGTCTGGCCGGTGATGCGGGTAACGGCGGCGCTGACCGATATTGCGGTCTGCTCCGTGCAGGCGGCGCTGCAGCACCTGCTGCGGCAGGAAGCCGCACGTGGAAAGCTTTCGCCGCCCAATCCCGAAGCACCGGAACAGGGCTGCGGGCTGATCGTGCTTGCGATGGGCAAGATGGGCGCGGGCGAGCTGAACTATTCCAGCGACATCGATCTCATCGTGTTCTTCGACCCTGATAACACGACACTCGTGCCTGACATCGAGCCGCAGCCGTTCTTCGTGAGGGTGACGCAGGGCATGGCGCGCATCCTCCAGCAGCGCACCTATGACGGCTACGTCTTCCGGGTCGATCTGCGGCTGCGCCCTGATCCGTCCTCGACACAGGTGGCGATCTCGCGGGACGCCGCACTGCATTATTACGAGCGGGAAGGGCGCACCTGGGAGCGCGCCGCGATGATCAAGGCGCGCGCCTGCGCCGGCGACGCCAGGGCTGGCGAAGCACTGCTCGCCGAGATCGCGCCCTTCGTCTGGCGCAAGCATCTCGACTTCGCCGCGCTTGCCGACGTTCACGACATGAAGCGGCAGATGCAGACCTATCGCGGCCAGAGCGAGGTTGCGGTCGAAGGGCATAACGTGAAGGTCGGGCGCGGCGGAATCCGCGAGATCGAGTTCTTCGCCCAGACCCAGCAATTGATCGCCGGGGGGCGACATCCCGAACTGCGCGTACGGCCGACGCTCGCCGCGCTCGGCGTGCTCGCTTCCAGCAACTGGATCACGGTTGCGGCGCGCGACGAGCTGACCACGGCGTACCAATTCCTGCGTCGGGTCGAGCATCGCCTCCAGATGATCGCAGACGAGCAGACCCACACGCTGCCCGAGGACAAGGAGGCGGTCGAGCGTTTCGCCTGGTTCTTCGGCTATCCGGATCGCGAGACCTTTGCCCGCGACCTTTTGCGCCAGCTCGAGATCGTGCAGGGCCACTACGAAAAACTGTTCGAGGGCGACGATCCGACCGGCACGGCCAAGCTGCCGGCGCTCGACTACAGTGCGGGTCCCGACGATCCGCGGCTGCTTCAGTACCTGGCGACACTCGGCTTCAAGAAGCCTGCCGCCGTCGCGCAGACCGTGCGCGACTGGATCACCGGCGACTACCGCGTGTTCCGCAATGAGGCGACGCGAAACGCATTCGTCGAATTCGTGCCGGCCCTGATCGACGGTCTCGCTCATGCCGAGGAGCCGGATCGGGCCGTCGTGGCGTTCGACCATTTCCTTGGAGCGCTTCAGCGCGGCGGCCGGCTGATCACGCTGCTCGGGCAGAACCGCGATCTCGTCGCGCTCGTGGCCCTGGTGCTGGGCGCGGCGCCTCGGCTCGGCGAGATGCTTGCGCGGCAGCCGCAACTGATGGACGGCCTGATTGATCCGCGCTTCTTCGGCGCCATGCCCGACAGGCAGGAATTGTCGGGGCGACTTGCGACGACGGTGCAGGATGCGGGCTCTTACGAAGAGTTCCTCGACCGCCTGCGTCTGTTCGGGCAGGAGAGCCTGTTCCTGATCGGCACGCGCATTCTCTCAGGCACGGTCTCGGCACAGCAGGCGAGCACGGCCTTTGCCGACGTCGCCGAGGGCATCGTCCATACCGTGCATGGCCTCGTCGCCGACCGTTTCGCCGCCCAGCATGGCCGGATCAAGGGGCAGGAGACCGCCATCATCGCGATGGGCCGGCTCGGCAGTCGCGAGATGACCGCGTCGTCCGATCTCGACCTGATCCTGCTTTACGATTTCGACAGCGACAATCCGGACTCCGACGGTGCGAAGTCACTGCAAGGTGCACATTACTTCGCCCGCTTCACCCAGCGCCTGATCAGCGCGTTCACGACGCGCACCAATTACGGGGTGCTTTACGAGATCGACATGCGGTTGCGCCCCTCGGGGCGCGCCGGCCCCGTGGCTTCGAGCCTCGTTTCGTTCGCGGACTACCAGGCCAACGAGGCCTGGACCTGGGAGCACATGGCGCTGA
Organism: Bradyrhizobium sp. WSM1253; assembly: GCF_000244935.1. NCBI lineage: Bacteria > Pseudomonadati > Pseudomonadota > Alphaproteobacteria > Hyphomicrobiales > Nitrobacteraceae > Bradyrhizobium > Bradyrhizobium sp. WSM1253. Next base: position 1,594,830 of record NZ_JH600073.1, on the reverse strand, counting down.
CCCGTGCGCGCGTCGTGTCCGCTTCGCCCGAATTCCGGGAACGGATTGAACGCGTCATCCGCGCTGTCCTGACTCGTCGCCGCGATCCCGGAATCACCGCCAACGATGTTGCCGACATGCGGCGTGCGATCGCCCAGGAGAAGGGCGAGGCTGATTGCTGGGATCTCAAATATGCCGCCGGCGGCATGGTCGACATCGACTTCATCGCGCAATATCTCCAGCTCGTGCATGCGCACGAGAAGCCGGAGATTCTCGACGTTGGCACCACGCAGGTGCTGGAAAATGCATGCAGGCTGGGCGTGCTGTCGCAATCGGAGACCGAGATATTGCGGGCCGCAGCGCGGCTCTATCACGACCTGACGCAGATCCTGCGGCTCTGCGTCAGCGATCGGTTCAAGCCGGAGACTGCCGGCACCGACCTCTTGCGCGTGATGGCACGCGCCGGCGATGCGCCGCATTTCTCCTCGCTGGAGGCGCGCGTAAAGGAAACGCAGAGCGAGGTGCGCCGTGTGTTCAGGGCGCTGCTGGAAGGGACGTCGCCTGCTGCAGCGAGGTGAGCGCCTCCCGCACGTTCGGCTCCAGGCCCACGCCGCCGGCATCGAGATGGGCGAAGATCGCGCGCTTCATCCGCGGGTCCCAGAACTTCTTGATGTGGTCGGCGATCCCCGGCACGGCCTTGTCGTGGCCCTGGCTCCGGAAGAACGTGCCGATCTGGTTGGCCATGTAGATCAGGCGGTCAGGCGACATCGGCAACCTCCGTGGCATGACGGGTGACAACCCGGCTGCCATGCGAAAACACTTCGAACCCGTCCTGGCGGGCAATGGCAATCAGCGTGATGCCGGCGGCCTCCGCGGTGCGCACCGCAAGCGCGGTCGGCGCAGAGACGGCGACCATCACCGGCGCGCCGATGGCGGCGGTCTTCTGCACCATCTCGACCGAGACGCGGCTCGTCAGCAGCACGATGCCGCCGCTTGCAGGCGTGCGGCTGCGCGCCAGCGAACCGGCGAGCTTGTCGAGCGCGTTGTGGCGGCCGACATCCTCGCGCAGCGCGACGATACCGCCGGCAGGCGACCAGAACGCGGCGGCGTGAACGGCGCGGGTTTGCAAATTGATCGATTGCAGCGGTGCGATGGTCTGCATCGCCGCCATGACCTGCTCGGGCGTGAACGTCTGTCCCTGCGGCACGACGGCCGCAGGCCGCACAGCTTCGGCAATCGAGTCGATGCCGCAGATGCCGCAGCCGGTCGGGCCGGCGATGTGGCGGCGGCGCTCGCTGATGCGCGCGGCATCTTCCGAGGCCAGCCACATGCGCAGCTCGATGCCGTCGTCGAGGCGGACGATTTCGAGCGACTTGATGTCATCGACGGATTTGATGATGCCTTCGTCCAGGCTGAACCCGACCGCAAAATCTTCGAGGTTCTGCGGCGTTCCCATCATGACGGCGTAGGTGCCGCCATTGTAAGTCAGCGCCAGCGGCGTCTCCTCCGGGATCAGCCGCGCTCCTTCGGTCGCGACACCGTCGCGCCAGATCTCGCGGTCGATGGCCTGGACCGGCACGTGCATGCCGCTACTCCGCAGCCTCGGCCGGCGCGATGCGGCGGGAATGCCGCGCCTGCGCGTCGTAGGCCTCCTGCCAGTCGGACGGGCCGTTCGAGGGCGAAATCTGCACCGCCGTGACCTTGTATTCGGGGCAGTTGGTCGCCCAGTCCGAATAGTCGGTCGTGATGACGTTGGCCTGCGTGTCCGGATGGTGGAACGTGGTGTAGACGACGCCCGGCGCGACGCGATCGGTGATCTCCGCACGCAGCGTAGTCTCGCCGGCGCGGCTCTTCAGCCGCACCCAATCCCCGTCGCGCACGCCGCGCTGTTCGGCATCGTGCGGATGGATCTCCAGCCGATCCTCGGCATGCCAGACCACGTTCTCGGTGCGCCGGGTCTGCGCGCCGACATTGTACTGGCTGAGGATGCGGCCCGTGGTGAGCAGCAGCGGATAGCGCGGCCCGGTGCGTTCGTCGGTCGCGACATATTCGGTGACGACGAACTTGCCCTTGCCGCGGACGAAGCCGTCGATATGCATCACCGGCGTGCCCTCGGGCGCCTTGTCGTTGCAGGGCCATTGCACTGAGCCGAGCTCGTCGAGCTTGGCATAGGAGACGCCGGCGAAGGTCGGGGTGAGCGCCGCGATCTCGTCCATGATCTCGGAAGGATGGCTGTAGCTCATCTCGAAGCCCATGGCCTTGGCGAGGCGGATGGTGACCTCCCAGTCGGCGAGGCCGTTCTTCGGCGTCATCACCTTGCGCACGCGCTGGATGCGGCGCTCGGCGTTAGTGAAAGTGCCGTCCTTCTCGAGGAAGCTGGAGCCAGGCAGGAACACATGGGCGTAGTTCGCGGTCTCGTTCAGGAAGAGGTCGTGGACGATGACGCATTCCATCGCCGATAGTGCCGCCACCACATGCTTGGTGTTGGGATCGGATTGCAGGATGTCTTCGCCCTGCACGTAGATCCCCATGAACGTGCCTTCGACCGCGGCGTCGAACATGTTGGGAATGCGCAGGCCCGGCTCGGGGTTGAGCTTGACGTTCCACAGCGCCTCGAACTGGTCCCGCACGGCGTCGCCCGAGATGTGGCGGTAGCCGGGAAGCTCGTGCGGGAACGAGCCCATGTCACAGGAGCCCTGCACGTTGTTCTGGCCGCGCAGCGGGTTCACGCCGACACCGGGACGACCGATATTGCCCGTGGCCATCGCGAGGTTGGCGATCGCGATCACGGTGGTCGAGCCCTGGCTGTGCTCGGTGACGCCGAGACCATAGTAGATCGCGCCGTTGCCGCCGGTGGCGTAGAGGCGCGCTGCTTCGCGCAGATCCTTCGGATCGACGCCGGTGAGGATGGCGGTGGCTTCCGGGCTGTTGTTCGCCTGGGCGACGAACGCCGCCCATTCCTCGAACTCGTTCCAGTCGCAGCGCTCGCGCACGAAGGCTTCGTTGGCGAGGCCTTCGGTGACGATCACATGCGCCAGCGCCGTCATCACCGCGACATTGGTGCCGGGCATCAGCGGCAGGTGTAGCGCCTTCACATGCGGCGATTCAACCATCTCGGTGCGGCGCGGATCGATCACGATCAGCTTGGCGCCCTGGCGCAGCCGCTTCTTCAGGCGGGAGGCGAACACCGGGTGGGCCGAAGCGGGATTGGCACCGATGACGACGACGACGTCGGTGTCCTCGACCGAATCGAAATCCTGCGTGCCGGCGGAGGTACCGAACGTGGTCGAGAGGCCATAGCCGGTCGGGGAGTGGCAGACCCGGGCGCAGGTGTCGACATTGTTGTTGCCGAAGCCGGCGCGGATCAGCTTCTGCACCAGATAGGTTTCTTCATTGGTGCAGCGGGACGACGTGATGCCGCCGATAGCGTCGCGGCCGTATTTCTTCTGGATGCCGCGCATCCTGTCGGCTGCAAACGAGAATGCCTCGTCCCACGACACTTCGCGCCAGGGATCCTCGATCCGCTCGCGGATCATCGGGTTGAGGATGCGTTCCCGGTGGTTGGTGTAACCCCAGGCGAAGCGGCCCTTGACGCAGGAATGACCGCGATTGGCCTTGCCGTCCTTGTACGGCACCATGCGGACGACTTCCTCGCCGCGCATCTCGGCCTTGAAGGCGCAGCCGACGCCGCAATAGGCGCAGGTGGTGACGACCGAGTGTTCGGGCTGGCCGATCTCGATCACGGATTTCTCGGTCAGCGTCGCGGTCGGGCAGGCCTGCACGCAGGCGCCGCAGGAGACGCATTCGGAGCCGAGGAAACTCTCGCTCATGCCGGGCGAGACGCGGCTGTCGAAGCCGCGGCCGGAGATGGTCAGCGCGAAGGTGCCTTGCACCTCTTCGCAAGCGCGGACGCAGCGCGAGCAGACGATGCACTTGGAGGGATCGTAGGTGAAGTACGGGTTGGATTCGTCCTTCGGCATCCAGGCGGCGTTCACCTCCCCATTGGATTTTGCGAAGACGTGGTTCTCGCCCTCGTAGCCGTAGCGCACGTCACGCAGCCCGACCGCACCGGCCATGTCCTGCAACTCGCAATCGCCGTTGGCGCCGCAAGTGAGGCAGTCGAGCGGATGGTCGGAGATGTAGAGCTCCATCACGCCCTTGCGCAGCTTCTTCAGCCGATCGGTCTGGGTGTGCACGACCAGGCCCGGCAGCACCGGCGTGGTGCAGGAGGCCGGCGTACCGGCGCGGCCCTCGATCTCGACCACGCAAAGACGGCATGAGCCGAACGCATCCACCATGTCGGTCGCGCAGAGTTTCGGGATCTGGTGACCGGATTCCATGGCCGCGCGCATGACCGAGGTGCCCTCGGGCACCGAGATCTGCTTGCCATCGATGGTGAGCGTCACCATCGTGTTCGATTTGGCGCGCGGCGTACCGAAGTCGATTTCTTCGATCAGAGACATTGTCGTTCTCCTATTCCGCGGCCTGAAGAGTAGTCGGGGTCGGGATGAAATCCTCCCGGAAGTGCTTCAATGCGCTGAGCACGGGGTAGGGCGTGAAGCCGCCGAGGGCGCAGAGTGAGCCGAATTTCATGGTGTTGCAGAGGTCTTCGACGAGTGCGAGGTTTTCGCTCACGCGCTCGCCGTTGATGATCTTCTCGATCGTCTCGACGCCGCGGGTCGAGCCGATCCGGCACGGCGTGCACTTGCCGCAGGATTCGATGGCGCAGAATTCCATGGCGAAACGCGCCTGCTTGCGCATGTCGACGCTATCGTCGAACACGACGATTCCGCCATGGCCGATCAGGCCATCGCGCGCGGCGAAGGCCTCGTAGTCGAACGGGGTGTCGAACAGCGCGCGCGGGAAGTAGGCGCCCAAGGGACCGCCGACCTGCACCGCGCGGATTGGGCGGCCCGTGAACGTGCCGCCGCCGATGTCGTCGACGAGTTCGCCGAGCGTCACGCCGAAGGCTGTCTCGAACAGCCCGCCGTGGCGGATGTTGCCGGCGAGCTGGATCGGCATCGTACCGCGCGAGCGACCCATGCCGAAATCGGCATAGGCCTTGGCGCCCTCGGCCAGGATGAAGGGAATGGCGGCGAACGACAGCACGTTATTGATGACGGTCGGCTTGCCGAACAAGCCGTGATGGGCGGGCAGTGGCGGCTTTGCGCGCACGAGGCCACGGCGGCCTTCGAGGCTTTCCAGCAGCGAGGTCTCTTCGCCGCAAACGTAAGCGCCGGCGCCGACGCGGACCTCGAGATCGAAGCTGTACGTGGAACCACCGATGTTCGCGCCGAGATAGCCGTCGCGCTTCGCAGCCTGGATGGCTGCGTTCATCGCCTCGATCGCGTGCGGATATTCGCTGCGGATGTAGATGTAACCCTTGGTCGCGCCGACGGTGATGCCGGCGGTCGTCATGCCCTCGATGACGAGGAAGGGATCGCCTTCCATGATCATGCGGTCAGCGAAGGTGCCGCTGTCGCCTTCGTCGGCGTTGCAGACGATGAACTTGCGATCCGCTTTCGCCTGCGCGACCGTCTTCCATTTGATGCCGGTCGGGAAGCCTGCGCCGCCACGGCCGCGCAGGCCCGATGCAGTGACCTCAGTGAGGATCGCATCCGAGCCGAGCGAGAGCGCGCGCTCCAGGCCCTTGTAGCCGCCATGGGCACGGTAGTCGTCGAGCGAGCGCGGGTCGATCACGCCGCAGCGCGCGAAGGTCAGGCGGGTCTGGCGCTTGAGCCAGGGGATCTCGTCGGTGGCCCCGAGCCGCAGCAGATGCGGCGTGTTGCTCGCGAGCGCGTCGAGCAGGGAGGGCACATCGGTCTCGGTCACAGGGCCGAACGCGATCCGGCCCTGCGGCGTCGCGACCTCGACCAGCGGCTCGAGCCAGTACAGGCCGCGCGAGCCGGTCCTGACGATCTCGACGGCAATGCCACGTTTGGCTGCAGCCTGCTCCAGCGCCAGCGCGACCTCGTCGGCGCCGACCGCAAGCGCACCCGCATCGCGAGAGACATATAGACGGATGCTCATCGCTGCGCCTCTGCAACGAGAGCATCGATACGCTTTTCATCGAGTCGGCCGATCAGCCGGCCGTCGAGCATCGCGGAGGGCGCGGTCGCGCACAGTCCGAGGCAGTAGATCGGCTCCAGCGTGACGCGGTCATCGGCCGTGGTGTGGCCGAGCGACACGCCGAGCTTTGCCTCCGCACGCGCAGCCAGCGCGTCGCCGCCCGCCGCCTGACAGGCCTCCGCGCGGCAGAGTTTCAGCACATGGCGGCCGGCCGGCTTGTGGCGAAAATCATGGTAGAACGTGAACACGCCATGCACTTCGGCGCGCGACAGATTGAGCGCGTGCGCCACTATAGGAATGGCTGCCGCCGGCACGTAGCCGAACGCATCCTGGAGTGCGTGTAGAATCACCAGCGTCGCGCCTTCCTGCTTGCTGTGTTCGGCGATGATCTCGGCGCCGCGCGTTTCGTCCCAAGGCTCGTAAACCGCTGTCATTCTTCGTTCTCGACCGGAGCGTCTGCTGATCGCAAACTATTTGGAATCGTTCGAAGATCAATAAAGCTGTCTCATGCTGCGATTGCGGATTCCGATCGATTTGCGATGGCAATCACTCGATTTGAAATTGCGATTGGAGCCGTCCGCCGGGCGGTTTTTGCGTGTTGGAAGGGGGAGGGCATGCTAGCTTGCATGCCGCCACACGATCGGAGGGGATGACGGTTGCTCGACAAGCTTGAACTGCTGCTGGCGCTGGCGAAGGAACGGCATTTCGGCCGGGCCGCCGAAATGTGCGGCGTGACGCAACCGACGATGTCGACCGGGCTGAAGCAGCTCGAGGAGATCCTCGGCGTGATGCTGGTCCAGCGCGGCTCCCGCTTCCAGGGTTTTACGCCGGAAGGCGAGCGGGCGCTGGATTGGGCGCGGCGCATCGTCGGCGATGCCCGCGCGATGCGTGACGAGATCAACGGGCTGAAGCATCAGCTCTCGGGCGAGATCCGTATTGCCGCAATCCCGACCGTGCTCGGTATGGTCGCTGCGCTGACGACGCCGTTCCGCGCCAGGCATCCCGAGGTGCGCTTCAGTATCCGCTCCACGACCTCGTCCGAGGTGCTGGGGTTGCTCGAGAATCTCGAGGTGGATGCGGGGCTGACCTATATCGAGAACGAGCCGATCGGCAAGGTGCGCACCATTCCGCTCTATAACGAGAGCTATCGCCTGCTCACCGCGCCGGATGGAATGTTCGGCGATCGCGAGACAGTGACGTGGAAGGAGGTCGGGCAGGTGCCGCTGTGCCTGCTGACACCCGACATGCAGAACCGCCGCATCATCGACCGCGCGTTGCGCTCCGTCGGCGCGGAGGCGACGCCGACCTTGACCTCGAATTCGCTGCTCGTGCTGTTTACCCATGTGAAGACGGGGCGCTGGGCCAGTGTGATGCCGGCCAAGCTGGCCGAGACGCTCGGCCTGTCCGACACCGTGCGCTCGATCCCGATCACCGATCCCGATGTCAATTACAGCATCGGCATGGTGATCCCGCAGCGTGATCCGATGACGCCGCTGATCGCTGCGCTGGTCAATGTCGCGCGGGAAGTCGCGCCGTCGCTGCAATCGTAGCCATCAGGCCGCAGCCGATATTCCTGACGCCGACTTCATCGCGTCGCGGGGCAGGGTGACGCGCACGACGGTGCCGACCTCCAGCTTTGAGCGCAGCCGCATCGAGCCGCCATGAAGCTGCGCCAGCGAGCGGGCGATCGCCAGCCCCAGTCCCGAGCCGTGATAGGTCTTGGTGAGCTGGCTCTCGACCTGCTCGAAGGGGCGGCCGAGCCGCGCCAGCGAATGCGGCGCGATGCCGATACCGGTGTCGGCGATCATCAGCACGATCCTGTCGTCGAGCTGCCGGCTGCGCACCACGATACGTCCGCCGTCGGGCGTGAACTTCACGGCGTTGGAGAGCAAATTGACGATGATCTGCTTGGTGGCGCGGCGGTCGGCGACGACGGAGATGGATTTCGCGATGTCGGCGTCGAGCGTCAGGTGCTTGTCCTGTGCCCGGCCGGTGACGACCCGCAGGGATTCCGCCAGCGTCTGCGCCAGGTCGAGCTCTTCCATGTCGAGCTTCATGCGGCCGGCCTCGATCTTGGACATGTCGAGGATGTCGTTGATGACTTCGAGCAGGTAATGCCCGCTGGTTAGGATGTCGTGGCAGTATTCCTGGTACTTCTCCGAGCCGAGCTCGCCGAACATGCCCGAGCCCATGATCTCGGAGAAGCCGATGATCGCGTTCAGCGGCGTGCGCAGCTCGTGGCTCATATTGGCGAGGAATTTCGACTTGGTCTGGTTGGCTTCCTCGGCGCGGGTCTTCTCGCGCTGATATTTCTCGGCGAGATCGGCGAGTTCGCCCGCCTGGCGCTCCAGGGCTGCCTGCGAGCGCTTGAGGTCGATGACGGTGGCGCGCAGGCGTAGATCGTTGTCGACCAGCTTCTGCTCGTGCTCCTTGATGCGGGTGATGTCGGTGCCGACGGAGACGTAGCCGCCGTCCTTGGTGCGGCGCTCGCTGATGTGCAGCCAGCTGCCGTCGTCGAGCTGCGCCTCGAAGGTACGCGCGCCCGGGCCCTGGCTCGCAGTCTCGTTGTGCCGGGTGCGGACTTCGGGCATGCGGCCGACCTCGAGCACCGTCTCGTAGGAGGTGCCGGGGATGACGGCGGAGTCGGGCAGCTTGTGCAGGCGCTGGAAGTGCGAATTGCAGAGCACCAGGCGGTCGCTCGCATCCCACAGCACGAAGGCTTCGGGAATGGTCTCGATCGCGTCGCGCAGGCGCAAATCGGCTTCCACAGTCCGCTCGGCGAGGCTCTTCTGCTCGGTGATGTCGACGGCAATCCCGATCAGGTGAACGCTGGAGTCGGTCGCGCCGCTGGTCTTTTCGCAGCGGACGCGCAGCCAGATCCAGTGGCCGTCGACATGCTGCATGCGGAAGGTCTGGTCGATGTGGTCGATCTTCTCGGAGATGAGCTGGTCGGCGATCTCGAACAGATCGATGTCGTCGGACTTCACCAGCGCGTTGACCTCGCCGAAGGTGAGGAGCTCGTTGCGGCCGTCGAGGCCGAGCATCGAAAACATTGACTGCGACCAGAAGATGCGGCCGCGCGACAGGTCCCAGTCCCACAGCCCGCAGCGGCCGCGGTTGAGCGCGGTGTCGATGCGGCCGCGCACGGCGTCGTTGATCAGGTCGCCCTCGCGGGCACGGGTGGACTGCCAGTGGAAGGCGAAGCCGAGGATCAGGACCACGAAGCCGGTGGTGGCCGACAGCGTCACCGACAGCGCGGCGTCCGAGCCCCAGATCGGCTCGTTGCGCTCCTGGATCACGGTGACGAAGCCGGGCAGCGACTTGATCTGCCGCGAGGTCGCCATTGCAGCGTTGCCGTTCGGCAGCGTCATGTCGGAGATGCTGCCGTCGCGCGGGGGCGCCGCCAGCAGTTGCGCCGTCGTGATTGCGTCGAGCAGGCGGTCGTTGCCCGAGGGATCGCTGTCGACCGGGATGCGGGCGAGGATGCGGCGGTCGAGTCCGGCCGAGGTGACGATGACGTGGCGGCCCGAGGCGGTGCCCCAGGATGGAATGAGATCGGGCAGCAGCGCCGGCAGGCTCTCGATGTTCTTCAGCCGCTCCTGTCGCGCGGAGGTCAGGCGGTCGACGCGCTCGGCGAGCAGGTCGGCGAGCGCCGCGATATCATGGCGGATCACCAGCCGCTTCTGGCGTGTCTGGTCGACCACCTGCACGAATGCGCCGAGGCAGATCGTGATCAGGAACGCGATGATGAGCGTCGGCACGGCACGGCGCAGCGCAGGCTCCGCGATCAGGAGCCGATGATAGGCAGGTTTCGCGATCGATTGCGCCAATCCTTTGATCGAATCGGATTGGACGCACGCGTTCGCGGCGTCTGCACGCGACATGCCTAAAGCCCCCTGGAAACCTGCTTGCAACTTGAGTTCGGAAGCAGCCCCACATCGCTTCCGAATCATGGTCGATTTGAATCCAGATTTCGCGGGCTGTCGAGAGTCAACGAATCGTTAACGCGAATTTATTCTTATCCAACGCGCAGTTTGTGCGTCGCGCGTCCGCAAACTTACGTGCGCGGCGAGTCCGAAACGAGAACGTGTGACTCCTCGCACATTCTCTGTCACGCGCGCGGCGGTTCTGCGTGACTGATGACGCGCTTCACGCTCGGGAACGCGCGCCGCAACGCGCGCTCGATCGCATCGACATGCTCGTGCACCCGGATCACGCTCATCGACGGCTCGGCACGGCAGTGAAAGTTGACGATCTCGCCGGCGTCGGTGTTGCGGACGCGGACATTGTGGATGTCGTGGATCTCGCCGCCGGCGGCATATTCCGTCAGGGCGGCCGCAATGACCCGCACCCGTTCCGGTGCGGCGTCGACCCCGAACGGCAGTTCCGGTTCGAGCGGCTCGATGTGGACGTCGACCTCGACGTCCGCGCCGAACTCTTCCTGGATGTTGCGTTCCAGGGTGTTGGCTATGTCATGGGCGGCATCGAGCTGCATCCCGGCGTCGACCTCGAGGTCGATGCTGACGATCAGCTTGGCGCCGAGGTCGTGCACGGTGACGTGGTGGATGGCGAGGCCCGAATTGTGGGAGATGACCATGATGCGGTCGCGCACGGTCTCGTTGTCGCGCGCCACGGGGACTGCGGTGAAGGTGAGGTCGGTATCGCCGAACGCCTTCTCGACGGCTGCTTGCGCGCTGCGCTTGATGTCCTCGACCCGGTCGATGGGGTAAGTCCGCGGCACCTTTGCGATCGTGTCGATAAATGTGGTGGCCCCGACCATGCGCACGCGGAGCCGCTCGACGTCGATCACACCCGGTACGCTGCGGATCGCGGCCGTGGCCGTCTCATGCGCGCCTTCGGGGGCACGGTCGACCAGCGTCTGCACGGTCGAGCCGGCCATGCGCAGGCCGAGCAGGGCGATCATCACGGCCACCGCGGCGGCGGCCGCCGCGTCGCCCCACCAGAAGCCGAGGCCAGCGAGGATCAGGCCCACGATCACGGCGAACGAGCCCATCACGTCGGAGGCGAAATGCAGCGCATCGGCGGCGAGCGCCTGGCTCCTGGTCTCCCGCGCGGCGCGGTGCAGGGCACGGGCGCGCCACAGATTGACGACGATGTCGATCACCAGCACCACGAACGGCACGGCCGAAATGGTCGGCGGCGCGGTTCCCTCGCGCAGCCGGCTGTAGGACTCCACCAGGATGCCGCCGGCGAGCACATAGAGCAGGGCGGTGACGCCCAGCGCCGAGACGCTTTCGAGCTTGCCGTGGCCGTAATGATGCTCCTCATCCGCCGGCTTGTCGGATACCCGCACCACCGCCCAGGTGATGATGGTCGCGACCAGGTCGATCGACGAATGCAGCGCCTCCGAGATCAGCGCCAGCGAGCCGATCGCGATCCCGACCGCGAACTTGGCCGCCGCCATGCCGCCACTGGCGAAGATCGAGATCGCTGCGACCGAGGTCTTGTTATGTTGGGAGCTCATGGCGGGGGATTTAGCAGCCTGTGACTGAACATCAAGCGACGATCCACAGGTGCGTAGACGCTAGTGAGTTGCAGGAGCGATGACCCCCCTGGTTTTGTAGGGTGGGCAAAGGCGCGGAGCGCCGTGCCCACATCTTTCGGGGACGCTGACACATTGTGGGCACGCTTCGCTTTGCCCACCCTACGAGACCGAGGTCTTTGGCCCCTCGAACGTTAAGGCAGCGTCACGACGATCTTGCCGAGATGCTTGTTGGCCTCCATGTGCTCGAACGCCTTGTCGATGTCGTCGAAAGCGAACACCTTGTCGATCGGCAGCTGCAGTTTTCGTGACTCGACCGCGCCCCAGATGTCCTTCTTGACCTCGTCGAAGATCTCACGGATCTCCGCGATGGTGCGGGTGCGGAAGGTGACGCCGACATAGTCGATGCGGCGCGCCGCGTGCAGGTCGAAGTTAAAATCGGCATGGGTGCCGCCGAGCCGGCCGACATTGACAATGCGGCCTTTTACCTTCGTCGCGGCGAGGTTCTGGCTCGCGACCTTGCCCGAGACCTGGTCCACGATGAGGTCGACACCTTCGCCGTTCGTCGCCTTCAGCACCTCGTCGACCCATGTGGGGTCGGAGGAATCGACCGCGAGGTCGGCGCCATACTCCTTCAGTCGGCCGCGGCGAGCCGCATCGGTCGAGGAGCCGATCACCAGCCTGGCGCCCTTGAGTTTCGCGATCTGCATCGCCATCAGGCCGACGCCGGAGCTTGCGCCCTGGATCAGGACGGCTTGCCCGGGCTGCACGCCGCCGATGGTGACGACGGCGTTGTGCATGGTCGCGAGTGCGACGGGCAGGGTGGCGGCTTCCTCGAAGTTCATGTTCGAGGGCGCGCGGAACAGCCGGCCGTGATCGGCCAGCGTGTATTCGGCAAACGCCGCGCCGCCCGAACCCATGATGCGGTCGCCGACCTTGACGCCTTTGGCATCCGGTCCGAGCGCGGCGACCTCGCCGGCCCATTCCATGCCGAGCACGGTCCCAGCACCGCCGGCCGCGCCATGGGCGTGGCCCTTGCGCATGCCGGTGTCGGCGCGATTGAGGCCACAGGCGCGGACGCGGACCAGCACCTGCGTGCCTTCAGGCCTTGGTTGAGCGACGTCGGAAATTGTAGCGCCACCAGGGCCGTAGACATAAGCCTTCATGTGTTGCTCTCGCTTCTTGCAGTGATTACTCCGCAGCCTGCGCTGTCGGATGAACGATCATGCCTTCGAGCCGGCTGCGGATGATGGCCTCCGCTTCGCGCACGATGCGGGAGATCAGTTCGGCGCAGGTTGGGATGTCCTGGATCAGGCCCTGGACCTGGCCCGCCGACCAGATGCCTTCATCCGAGTTGCCGGTCGCGTAGACCATCTTGCCGCGGGCGCCGGCGACGAGCTCGCGGATGTCCTCGAACTTGGCGCCTTCCTTCTCCATCGCGACGACCTTGGTCGAGATCTCGTTCCTGGCGACGCGGGAAGTGTTGCGCATGGTGCGGAAGATCAGCTCGGTCTCGCGCTCGTCATTGGCGACGATCTTCTCCTTGATGAGCTGATGAATGGGGCTCTCTTTCGTCGCCATGAAGCGGGTGCCCATGTTGATGCCTTCGGCGCCGAGCGCCAGTGCGGCGACGAGGCCGCGGGCGTCGGCAAAGCCGCCGGAGGCGATCATCGGGATCTTGATCTTGTTGGCGGCGGCCGGGATCAGGATCAGGCCGGGGGTGTCGTCCTCGCCGGGATGGCCCGCGCATTCGAACCCGTCGATCGAGATGGCGTCGACGCCCATGCGCTCGGCCGAGAGCCCGTGACGGACGCTGGTGCATTTGTGCACGACCTTGACGCCGTGCTTCCTGAACTCGTCGACATGCTCCTGCGGCTTGTTGCCGGCGGTCTCGACCACCTTGATGCCGCTCTCGATGATGGCGGCGCGATATTCGGCATAAGGCGGCGGCTTGATCGCGGGCAGGATGGTGAGGTTGACGCCAAACGGCTTGTCGGTGAGATCGCGACAGCGGGCGATCTCCTTCCTGAGGTCCTCCGGCGTCGGCTGGGTCAGCGCCGTGATGAAGCCGAGCGCGCCGGCATTGGCGACGGCGGCGACCAGCTCGGCACGCCCGACCCATTGCATGCCGCCCTGGACAATCGGGTGCTCGACACCGACGAGTTTGGTGAACCGTGTCTGCAGCATGATCTGTTTCCTCCGCCTGTGTGGCGCTCTGTTATCGTTTGATGGCGGCAGGATGCCGCCCAGGTCGGGAAAAGTCTATTGGAAGGGCGTGCGGTGGAGGCGGGGCGATCATGCGGGGAGTGCGGGGATTCCGCAGGGCGGATAATTGAGGTGGTAGCACCGGGCGCACGAGGGTTTTTGTGCGCCGCTGCTTCAACACCGACGGAGGATGAGGAGCTTTCGGAGACCATCAACTTGCATTTTCTCGCAAGGCACGCCTTCGCCCTCTCGCGGCGTATTCCGCCCGAGCTTTGCTTGGTCGCATCACCCTTGCGGTAACAAGGGCGCAGGGAAGGCCGGGCGCCGGCTGGCACCCGCAAGTCCGTGCGCCAAAGGAATGCACACGGGGTGGACCACAGGTCAGCCAATCGCCCGGCCTTCCCTGCGCGGTGGTTTACGGCTTACTTCGTGCTCTCCCCGGGGAGCGATGCACTATTGCCCCCGTCGCCCCGCAGATGGCTGACGCGTCCGCCCAGTCGGGCAGCACGCATCACTACAGGACTTGACGCACAGACCCCGGGCGTCAGGACCACACGACTTCGCCGTCCGCGCACGTCCTCGCTGGGCCTTCGAGAGCTGGCGTGTGCTCGCACCCGAAGCCATGCGAAGACGCTGTCGGCGCCGTGTCGCAGGCGCGAAAGCCTGTGCTCACGGTTTCCCGCCCTGCAAGGCTCCCCGCGCTCGACGCCGTCGCGTCCATCGCTGCCTAACCCGCGGTTCGTGACGATCGCGATCCGCCCCTTGTCCCGGGTCAGGGTGTGTCGTAGATACGACAAATCCGAATTTCGGTAAAGTGGAATATTTTGGACGATGGGGATTGACAGGCGGGGTGGGAAATTTGTGCGGGTGTTTTGCCCGACGGGCACTCCGCCAATCCATCGTGCCCCAATTGCTTCGGCATCGTCATTACGAGCGCAGCGAAGAAATCCAGACTCTACCCGTGGAGGGACTCTGGATTGCTTCGCTGCGCTCGCAATGACGGCGTCGCGTGGTGCGCCCTGGGGGGCTACTCCGTCGACAGCCGCACCATCTGGCGGTCGCCGTTCATTTCCTTGAGGCTGTTGACGAAGTTTTCCGGGCGCTGCCAGCGGTAGGGGACCTTCAATCCCATGTACTCGGCGATGTCGCCGATGAAGCCGGTACAATTGGTGGTCTCGGCGTTCCAGACCGGCGAGCTCGCCTGCAGTTTCTTGATATAGGCAAACACGCGCTTGGCGTCGGCTTCGTTCAGATAGACGCGGTAGTTCGCGGTCAGATAGTCCGGGTCGAGATCGCCGTAACTCGCGCCGGTCTCCGCCGGCACCCAGGTGAGGTGACCGAGCACATAGGCCCAGGTGTCGCCGGCCGGCGTGAGCCCTGCCACCTCGACGGCGCGCTCGCTGGTCTTGCCGTACCAGACGAAGGCGTGGCCCCAGCTCGCTGCCGTGCGGGCGCGGAAATCGACGTAGTACGGACCTTTCTCCGCGCGCGCGACCGCGCGCCGCGCCGTTTGCGGCGCCGGCCGTGATGCGGTGTCGGTGGTGGCAAGCGCGTTTGCGTCAGCAACGCGCTTGTTCGCTTCGTGGGCGGAGGCCGAGGGTGTCGTGCACGCGAGCAGGGCCGCGAGCGCGAATCCCGCAAGGATGCAGGGTCCCGATCGATCAGGTTTGTTCGTCACGCTATGCCCCTCGACTGTCGGCCACTCACGCAGAGTCTAGCTTTGCTTCTGCGCGTATTTCGCTAACGCGTCAGTAGCGCGCCGCGACGGCGCCGGGCGCCTTGCCGATCGGGGCCTTTCCAACCGGGCTCTTGCCAATCGGCATCTTGCCGATCGGCGCCTGCTCGGAATAGACGGGAACGGGCTGGCGGCGCGGCAGATCCGCAGCATTCGCAACCGTCACCAGAGCAAGCGTAGCACCCACGACAAATACAATCTTCTTCACAGTCATACCCCTAGAAGGTTTGGTCCAAACACGGCACCGCCGTGCCCCCAGACACGCCTCACAGAAGGGCGGCCGAATGCGACCACAGTGCGGCATCCGCGCGACATGTTGGCGGCATCTGCCGGGCGCGCCGAAATGTGATGTGTCTGAATGTTTCGCCCTCGCGCAACTCGTTCGCTCAGTGATCGGCGCTGAGGCGGAAATGCATCTCGATCTTCGCCGGTGAGGGGTCGCCCGCCACGCGCCAGGGTGAAAAGCCAGGGGTGGGATCAGGATCGGAGGGGAGATCGATCGGCCAGCTCTGCGTCGGCGAACCCGGAAGCGTCAGGCTAACGGCGCGATGACGCGTTTTGTACGACAACGACGTGGAGGCAATGATCGCTTTGCGCTCGCCTTCATGCGCGCGCCAGTTCGGAGGCAAATCGGCATTGGCATACCTGGTCGCTTCCTCGACCTCGATGTGCACATCCTCCGCCTTGTCCGGCAGCGTCATGCCAGCGGGAAGGCGAAACTCGATGTGGAGCGTCATGTAGCCGTGACTGAGATAGGGCGAGCGGATGAGTTCGTACCAGCCCCAATAGCCAAGGATTGCCGCGATGAGTAGAACAGTGAGAGCAAAGGGTGCGGAGAGCCGCGTGGTGCGGTGAGGCGTGGTGTCGGAGGTTTCCGCGGGCGGCTGTGGCGTTGCATTCCGGACCAGGCCGAAGCGCACGAACAGCCAGATGCCGGCGATCAGGCCAACCACACCGCCGATCGGACCGATGTCGAAGAAGGCGCCCATGGCGATGCCGCCATCGCGGTCTGGCCCGGCCAGCGCGATCACCAGTGCGGCAAGGGCGAACCAGCCGGCGAGCGCGCCGAGGAGGGCGGAGAGGAGGCCGAGGATCAAGCGCATGTCCGGATTGGTCGCGCGGATGGGGATCGCGGTTCGAACCATCCCGAAGGATCGGGTGCCTTCACCCGATCCGGTTGAGGCTGTTCCGGATCGTCGAGAAGATGCCGCCGATGTCTTTTCGCAAGCCGTCGAGCGCGTTGAAATTGTCGAAGATGCGGGCGATGCGGTCTTCGACCTCGCGCTTGCTCTTGGTCAGCGCGTCGACGCGCGAGGCGAGGGTGACGTCGCCGCTCGCCTCAATCTCGCCGACGGTTTTGGCGAGGAGATCGCGCGTGGTACCGACGTCCGCGATCATGGCTTCGATTCCGAATACGGGCGCCTTCAGCGGGACGAGGTCAGCCTGCGACTTCGACAGCTCCGCCTTGAAGGCGTTCAGCGTCGCCAGCGTTTCCTGTAACGCGCCGAGGCGCTGGCGCGACTGGAGCACAAAATCGTTCAGCGCATTCTGGCGGTCGACAAGCGTCTTGCCGTCGGCGTCGGTCTCGACACCGGCGAGCGAGCGCTCGAGCTGGGCCTGGCGCTGGCCGAGCTCTTCGAAATCGAGCCCGATGCCTTTTAGGATGTGGAAGCTGTCGTCGATGCGGGCCAGGCGCTGCTCGATCTCGATCTTGTTCTTCGACAGCGTCTCGACGCGGGCGCCGAGAGGGGCTTCGCCGCCGGTTTCGAGCTCGTCGACGCTCTTGGCGAGGCGCTCATGACCGAGGCTCAGCTCGCCGATCAAGGCATTGAGGCCGGCGTCCGACGCGCGCAACGGCACCAGCTCGGCGTGGGACTTCGCCAGATCTTCCTTGTACTGGTTCAGGGTCGCAAAGGTGTTCTGGACGGTGCCGACCCGGGACAGCAGCGTCGATACGTCGCGCGCGATGTCCTTCAGCCGGTCGGCGAGGTTGTTCTTGCGGTCGTCGGTCTCAAGGTTGTGCAGCGAGCGTTCGAGCTGGTTCTGGCGGTCGCGGATCTCGGTGAAAACCGGCTCGACGGCGCGGCGCTGCTCGGCGACCTTGCCGACCATGTCGCGCAGTTCCTGCTGGCGCCGGCGGATTTCGGCGAGCTGGTCGTGCATGTCGGTGGATTCGTTGCGGCCCCGCTGCAGCAGGGCCCGCTGCTCGGTCTCGCCCAGCTTGTCGTGCAGGGCGGAGACGGCCTCCCGCGGATCGCTCTCGATCAGGTGCCGGACGGTGGCGTCGAGGTGGTTTTGCAGGGCGTGGGCGACGACGACATCCTCGCGGGTCTTCTTGAGGCGGTCGCGCAATGTGTCGAGGCGCCGGTCCTGGCGCGAGAGCCGCCAAGCGGAGGCGCCGATCAATGCGAGCGCCAAGGCCAGGATCGCGCCGGTCGCAATGCGTTGCGGGACAGGCAGGCCTCCGAACCAGGCAGGCAGGTGGCCGATATCGTAACCGAGCGCCTGCTGGGCGAAGATCGCAATGGCAGTGAGCAGAACAAACCAGGCAACCAGGAAAAACAGCCACATCGTGACTTCCTCACGCCGGCACACATTATCGCCATAATTGCTATTGGAGAGCGGAACCGAGATCAAGGGCGGCGGAGGCTTGCCGGACAGGTCCAGTCGCACGATCCACGGCTGAATGCGTCAGCCGATCGGTGGAGCGCGGGTGTGGAAGTTGCCGGGTTTTCCTCCGCGGGGGCGCTGGCTCCCTCCGCCGTCATTCCGGGACCCGCGCAGCGCGAGCCCGGAATCCGTTGAACTGCAGTCTCTACCGCCCAATGGATTCCGGGCTCGGCGCTGCCCGCGCCCCGGAATGACAGAGTGCCCTACAGCCGAAACTCGTTGGTCAGCTCGCCGATGCCCTCGATCGCGACGGTTACCGTGTTCACCGGCTCTTTCATCACGCCGACGCCGACCGAGGTGCCGACGGCAATGAGGTCCCCGGGGAGCAGGGTCATGTCATGGGAGATCCTGCTGACCAGCTCCTGCGCGGTGAAGATCATGTCCGATATCGGATAGTTCTGCCGCTCCGCGCCGTTGAGGATGGTGCGCACCACCAGCTTTGCCGGATCGAGACCGGTGGCGATGACGGGGCCGAACGGGCCGTAATCGTCGATGCCCTTGGCCCGTGCCCATTGCGGGAAAGTGGGATCGCTGGTCAGGATGTCGTTGGCGGTGATGTCGTTGACGCAGGTGTAGCCGAAGATGAAGCCGTCCGCTTCCGCCGGCGACACCCGCGCGCAGGTCCTGCCGATGACGATGCCGAGCTCGCCTTCATACGTGGTCTTGCCGTCGTAATAAGAGGGACGGCGGATCACCGCGCCGGGTGTCGTGATGCTGGTGGTGGCCTTCAGGAGGTAGAGCGGCTCCGGCGGCTCGGGCTGGTTGAGCTTGGCCGCGAGCGCGTGAAAATTGTTCCAGAGCGCGACGATCTTGCTGGGCACGCAGGGCGCGAGCAGTTCGACCTCCGACAGCGCCAGCGTTTTGCCGGTGGCTGCATGGCGGCCGAACATCTCGCCCTCATGCACGCTGATGCCTGACGAATTCAGCGTGCCGAAGCCGGTCGTACCGCTCTTGCGGAAGCGGAGCCAATGTTTGATCTCGCCAGCCATCACGCCACCGCCAGTGCACGCGGATCCGATGGCGTCGAGATGCCGTCGTAGAGACCGGCGATGCGGGCGCGCTGGGTCACCATCGCCAGCACGGAATCGAGCGCGGGGGTGGCGACGCCGGTGAGGCGGCCCATCTCCTGCACGACGGTGACGAGCGGGTCGATCTCCATCGGGCGGCCCCGCTCGAGATCCTGGAGCATCGAGGTCTTGTGCGCGCCGACCTTGCGGGCGCCTTCGATGCGGCGCTCGACGTCGACGCGGAATTTGACGCCGAACGTCTCGGCGATGCCTTGCGTCTCCATCATGATCGCGCGCGACAGCGCGCGAGTGGCCGGATCGGTGCAGATCACGTCGAGTGTTGCATGGGTGAGTGCGCTGATCGGGTTGAAGCAGACATTGCCCCACAACTTGAGCCAGATCTCGTCGCGAATGCGGTCGAGCACCGGCGCTTTCAGCCCGGCTGCGACGAAGAGATCGGCGAGGCGTTGCACGTCCGGGGTGGTCTCGCCGGAGGGCTCCCCCAGCGGAAAGTTGTTGCCGTAGACGTGACGGATCACGCCGGGCGCCTCGATCTCGGTGGCGGGATAGACGATGCAGCCGATGGCGCGCTCGGCGCCGATTTCGCGCCACTGCCGTCCGCCGGGGTCGATGCTCTCCAGCGTCGAATTCTCGTATTGGCCGCCATGCTTGTAGAAGTACCAATAGGGGATGCCGTTGACGGCGGTGACGATGCGGGTGTGGGGGCCGAGCAGCGGCTGCATCGTCTCGATCACGCCGGTGATCGAGTGCGCCTTCAGCGTGATGATGATATAGTCCTGCACGCCGAGCTCGGCCGGATCGTCGGTGCAGCGCGGATGCACGGTGTGCTGCTCCTCGCCCGCGAGCAGCGTCAGGCCGCGCTCGCGCATCGCGGCAAGGTGCGCGCCGCGTGCGACCAGGCTGACGTCGGCGCCCGCGCGCGCGAGCTGAACCCCGAGATATCCGCCGATTGCTCCGGCGCCGTAGATGCAGATCTTCATGGAATCCTCGCGAAGCAGCGGAAGCCGGATTTCGGGACGAAAGATCCGGTCCGGCTCGGAAGGCTCCGAGCCGGGTCCGGTAGTCGCAGGGGAAGTGAGGCGCTTTAAGCTGCTTGCGGCGTGCCGTTGATCGCTTCGTCCATGAAGGACGCGATGTCACGCATGCTGATGACCGAGACGAGGCTGTAATCGTCGATGACGGGCAGGTGCCGGATGTGATTCCGGTTCATGAGATGGCGGACGTGCTCGATCGTGTCGCTCGACGTGCAGGATACGAGCTGCTGCACCGAGACGAGCTGCGAGACCTTGACGTTGACGGCATTGGCGCCGTGCTCGGCGACGGCGCGCACGACGTCGCGCTCGGTGAACATGCCGACCGCGGTATTGCCCTCGGAGCGGACCACGTCCTTCACCACCAGTGCGCTGATATTGTTGGCGCGCATCAGCTTGGCGGCGATACCCACGGTTTCGTTCATTCGCACCGTGACAACGCGCGGTGTCTTCTTGCGCAGAATGTCTCCGACCAGCATTGCAACCTCCTTGGGTGAATGATGAAGCAAGTGTGGTATACATAATGCCAATCGTCAAGCACTCGATTTGGCTCATCCGAAAAATCTTGCGGCAGCAATGCTGACGTTTGCCGTAAGCCAAAAAGAAAGGGGCGCATCGCTGCGCCCCTGTCTCACCCGTGCAAGATGCGTGTTCGTTATGCCGTCTCGGTCTTGGCGTTCCCCGTCGCGGCGTTGGCGCTCTCGGCTTCCTTGCCGAGGATGAAGGAGCGGCGCATCGGCTTGATCACGAATAGCGCCATCAGCGCCGCCG
The DNA here is from genome assembly GCF_000244935.1 of Bradyrhizobium sp. WSM1253. Lineage (NCBI taxonomy): Bacteria > Pseudomonadati > Pseudomonadota > Alphaproteobacteria > Hyphomicrobiales > Nitrobacteraceae > Bradyrhizobium > Bradyrhizobium sp. WSM1253. The sequence goes on along the minus strand of NZ_JH600073.1, from coordinate 1,573,839 downwards.
TCGCGTTCAGTGCCACCGCGACCACGAACACGGCCTTCCAGCCATACGTGGCCGAGATCACGCTCGCGAGCGGAACGAGCAGGGACGCCGTCCCCTTCGCCGTGTAGAGCATCCCGTTATTGGTGGTCGCGAACTTCGAGCCGAAGGTGTCGCCGCACGTGGCAGGGAACAACGAGTAGATCTCGCCGAACACGCCGAAATAGACCGCGGTGGCGAGCACGAAGACGACAGGCACGTGGCCATAGGCCGACAGCGTCAGCAGCATCAGCGCGGCGGTGCCGAAGGCGATGAACATGGTGTGCTCGCGGCCGATCGTGTCGGAGACGAAGCCGAAGAAGGGCCGTCCGAAACCGTCGAAGATGCGGTCGAGCGAGATCGCGAACGTCAATGCCGCCATCTGGAAGCCGGCGAGCGTGACCGGCGTGTCGGCGATCTTGAAGTCGTGCGCGATCGGGGCGATCTGCGCCGCGGTCATCAGGCCGCCGGAGGCGACCATGACGAAAACGAGATACATCACCCAGAAAATAGGGGCGCGCAGCACCTGGGGCGGTGTGAAGTCGATCTTGGTCTGCGGCAGATTGAGCTGCTTCTTCTTCGGCGGGATCGAAATCCGCGGCGGCTGGATGAAGAAGGCGAGCACGAAGACGATGACGCCCTGGCCGATGCCGAAGGTGAGGAACGCGTGCTGATAGCCGCTCGTTGCGATCATGGCGGCGATCGGCACGACGGTGAGTGCAGCGCCTGCGCCGAAACCGGCGGCAGTCGCACCGGCGGCAAGGCCCCGGCGATCGGGAAACCATTTCAGCGCGTTGCCGACGCAGGTGCCGTACACCGCGCCCGCGCCCATGCCGCCGATGATCGCGGCCGCGTAGAGCAAGGTGAGGCTATCGGCATAGGAGTTGAGAATCCACGACAGCGCGATCATGACGCCGCCGAACATGATGACGATGCGCGGGCCGTATTTGTCGACGAACCAGGCCTCGATCGGCACCAGCCAGGTTTCGGTGACGACGAAGATGGTGAAAGCGAGCTGGATCGCGGCGCGTCCCCAATGGTGCGCGTGATCGATCGGATCGACGAACAGCGTCCAGCCATATTGCAGGTTGGCGATCATCGCCATGCAGACGATGCCCATGACGAGCTGGAGCCAACGGAAACCTGTGCGAAGAGGCGCGGCTGTGACAGCGCCATCGGTGCTGGAAATCATCAAAAACCTCCCGAGCGCCTGTCTGGTTCGGCACCGGTCACAAGATGACCTGATGTCGCAATATTGTGGCTTATCGTCGCAAGCGCGATCGCGAGCTTGGTATACCATATCCCAGATTGCAAGCCTTATCTTGGCGGGCCGGCGACAAAATGCGAGTTCCGTTTGCAGCACGGCGGGATCGCGCAAGCTTCGCGCAAAACGAAGACGCCCGGCCGCGAGGCCGGGCGTCTTGCGCGAGAAGCGCTTTTGGAGTGCGTCAGACGGTCGATTGCGCGACCACGACCTTGCGCCAGGGCTTGAGCACCGCGATCGCCAGCGCCGAGGCCAGGATGTTGGCGCCGGCCGCGATGATGAACACGTTGTCCCAACTGCCCGACGACTGCTGCATGTAATTGCCGATCGGGACCAGCAGCGCGGCCGTCCCCTTCGCGGTGTAGAGCAGGCCGGCATTGGTGGTCGCGAACTTGGCGCCGAACGTGTCGGTACAGGTCGAGGGGAACAACGAGTAGATCTCACCCCAGGCGAAGAACACGAAGCCCGAGAGCAGCACGAACCAGAGCGGATCGTGGCCCCAGAGGTAGAGCATCCAGATGCCGATACCTTCCATCCCGAAGGCGATGAACATCGTGTTCTCGCGGCCGATCATGTCGGAGATCCAGCCGAAGAACGGACGCGTCAGGCCGTTGAGCACGCGGTCGATCGTGGCCGCGAAGGTCACCGCGGTCATCGTCACCGCCATCAACGTGACCGGCACGTTGTCGATCTTCCAGTCGGCCGCGATCGGCTTCAAATTGGCCGTCACCATCAGGCCGCCGGCGCCGACGATCACGAACATGAAGTACATCAGCCAGAAGATCGGCTGACGCAGCACCTCGGTCGGCTGATAGTTGCGGCGGCTCTGTTGCAGATTGGCGTTCGCCACCACGCTCGGCACCTGGCCTGCCTTCGGCGCCAGCAGGAAGAAGGCGAGGATGCAGATGATGATGCCTTGTCCGAGGCCGAAATAGAGGAATGTGGTCTGGAAGCCGCTGTCCTTGATCATGGCCTGGATCGGCGCGACGGTGAGCGCGGAGCCTGCACCGAAGCCCGCGGCGGTGATGCCCGCGGCAAGACCGCGCTTGTCCGGAAACCACTTCAAGGCGTTGCCGACGCAGGTGCCGTAGACGCCGCCGGCGCCGATGCCTGCGATGATCATGCCGAGATAGTAGCCGTTGAGCGTGGTCGCCTCCGCGTTGATCGCCCAGCCGGCGGCACAAAGCACGCCGCCGACCAGCACCACGATGCGCGGACCGTATTTGTCGACGAACCATCCTTCGATCGGCACGAGCCAGGTCTCGAACAGCACGAACAGCGTAAAGGCCCATTGGATCGACGCGCGATCCCAGCCGAATTTCTTCTGGATGTCGGGGACGAAGAACGTCCAGCCATATTGATAGTTGGCGATCATCACCATCGCCGCGACGCCAACCGCCAACTGCGTCCAGCGATACGTGTCGCTAACGCGCGCGGCTGTCGGGGCGGTTGCTTGCACCATGTCCGTCATAAAGCCTCCCGTGGCGCCTCTCATTTTTCTGCGAGCGCTGGAACGGCATTCTTGTATGCATTATGCCAAGCTTCAAGCGCTGGTCCGGTCACCGTGCGCAAATGCCGCAGCACCTTGCCCGGTGGCGGCTGTGACTCAGGACAGCACAAGTAGAAATGGCCCCGTCATCCGGGGCCATTCATCAAAAGTCGTATGCGAACCGATTTAAAACCGTGCCGCTGCGCGGCGGCGCGGGAGGCTGCCCGGCTTACAGGCCGAAGCGCGGCAGGTCGCCATTGTGATTCGAGATCTCGGCGCTCGCCATCAGGAGGCGGTCGATCGTGGCCATCAAGCGGGCGAACAGCGAGGATGAGGGCGCGAGAGCGACGGAAGCGGTCTTGGACATCGAAAATCCCTTTCTTGAGACGGTCAGTGCTGCTGTCTCATTTCGAAGGGCAATCTATGTATACCAGATGCCAATGTCTATACATGCCATTGCATAGCAGCATTTAGCTCTTCGCATTGCAGCATAATAATCCGTTAAATGGGCCGATTTGAGCGGGGATATGCCCAAACCCCGCCGAAACTGAACCATTTGACCGTCGATGTCCAAAAACGGAGCCTTGGCAGCGGCACACGAAGCCGCTAGTGGTCTGCCCCCTTCCAATCATCTGTCAGAGTGGTTCATGTCGAGCGCCTCGCCCGCCGTCTCGATCGGCATCGATTTTGGGACCAGCAACACGGTCGTGGCCCTTGCGGCGGACGACCGCCGGGTCGAGGCCATCCGCTTCGACCATGGCGGACAGCGCCACAGTGTCTTCGTATCGGCGCTGTGTTTCTGGGAGGACCGGCCGGGAGCCGGCGCCCAGGCCGAAGGCGGCCCGTGGGCGATCGAGCAGTTCCTGGAAGGGCGGCATGTCTACCGCTTCCTCCAGTCGTTCAAGACCTTCGCCGCGAGCTCCAGCTTCAACACCACCCAGGTGTTCCGGCAGCGCTACAAGTTCGAGGACATTTTGGCGGCGTTCCTGCGGACGCTGGCGCGCCATGGCGGCGATAAATTCGGCTTCGAGACGTCCACCATCACGGTCGGTCGCCCCGTCCGCTTCGCCGGCGGCAATCCTGACGAGGCGCTCGCGATGCAGCGCTACCGGGCCGCGTTCGAGCGCCTTGGCGCCGGCCACGCGCGCTATGTCTACGAACCCGTGGGCGCAGCGTTCTCCTTCGCTCGCCGCCTGGAGCGGGATGCGACCGTGCTGGTTGCGGATTTCGGGGGCGGTACCAGCGATTTCTCCGTGATGCGGTTCTCGCGTGCCGGCGGCGCCTTGCGCGCCGAGCCGCTCGGCCATGCCGGCATCGGGATTGCGGGCGACACGTTCGATTACCGCATCGTCGATCACGTCGTCTCGCCGCGGCTGGGCAAGGGCTCGAGCTTCCGCTCGTTCGACAAGGTGCTGCCGATCCCCACCGGCCACTACACCAATCTCGCGCGCTGGCATCAGCTTGCGATGATGAAGAGCAACGGCGACCTGCGCGAACTCCGGGAGCTTGCGCGCACCGCGGTGAAGCCGGCTCTGCTCGAGGATTTCATCACCATCGTCGATCTCGACCTCGGCTTTTCGTTGTACCGCGCGGTATCCGACGCCAAGGTCGCGCTGTCGGCGCAGGATCAGGTGGAGTTCCGCTTCAAAGGCGGCGGGGTCGACATTGGCTCGACCATCACGCGGAAGAATTTCGAAGCCTGGATTGCCGACGATATCGCGAGGCTCGGGGCCACCGTCGACAAGGTGCTTGGCGAAGCCGGCATCACCGCGCGCGAGATCGAAAAGGTGTTTCTGACCGGCGGCACGTCCTTCGTGCCGGCCGTTCGAAAACTGTTCGCCGAGCGGTTCGGCAACGAACGGCTGATGTCGGGCGATCAGTTCGAGTCGATCGCCTACGGCCTTGCTTTGATCGGACACAGCCCGGACCCCGACCGCTGGACCGCAAGCGGCGGGATTGCGCCGAAGGCAGGGGCGAGGCTCGCTGAGATGACACTCGATCGCTGGTTCCCGTCGTGAGCTGGCCATCGCACTTGGCGACCGTTTCGGCGGCCCATCCTTCGAGACGCCCGCCTTTGGCGGGCCCTCAGGATGAGGTCGGAGTATGTGGCCGCAGTCTCGACGAGCGCTGTTGCCGCTAGCCTCATCTTGAGGAGACCGCGGAGCGGTCGTCTCGAAGGACGAGGCGCTCGCTCTACCTCAGACGCTATTGCTTGATCTCAGGCTCGACGAGCTTCGCCAGATTGCGCAGCGATTCCTGCCAGCCGAGATAACAAGCCTCCGGCGGAATGACGTCGGGGATGCCGGCCTGCGTGATATCCAGCTCAGTGCCGACGGATACCTTCTTCAGGATCACGGTGACCTGGATTTCGCCGGGCAGATTGGGGTCGTCGAACCTGTCGGTGTAGCGGAGACGTTCGCCGGGAACGAGCTCGAGATATTCGCCGCCGAAGGCGTGGCTGTTGCCCGTCGTGAAGTTACGGAACGACATCTTGAACGTACCCCCGACCTTCGGCTCGAAATGATGGACCGTGCAGGTGAAGCCGTTCGGCGGAAGCCATTTCGCCAGCGCATCCGCCTCCAGGAAGGCGCGATAGACTTTCTCCGGGCTGGTCGTCAAAACGCGGTGCAGGCGGACAGTGCTGGGCATGATCATCTTCCTCATGAATCGCCGGGCTCGACGTCAGCGTCTATTGCCCATTCATGTCTAGATGACGGATCAGATACCGCCGATCCGACAGGGCGTCTCGATTTTTTTGATGGATGATTGGCAGACTGCCGCCACGTCGTGCGGCGTCATGGTGAATGCGAGATTGTAGCCGGGGATCGTCGGATTGTTCCGCCCGCCTGCGGCTGATGCGCCGACGGCGAAAGCTGGCCGGCGATCACGCGCTCGACTGCATCGGTCGCACTTATTGATCGAGTCGAATCTGCGCGGTTTTGACGATGTCCTGCCAGCGCGCGATCTCTTCGGTCATCCGTCGCTTGAGCGGTTCGGGGCCTCGCTGGTCCGGCGGTGGCAGGATCAAGCCTACCAGTTCGAGCCGTCTCCGCACGCCGTCATCGTCGAGCGCTGCGCAAAGCGCATCCGAGAACCGGTCGCGAATGGCGTCAGGCGCGCCTTTCGGCAGGTAGAACGCGAACCAGCTCGATGCGACAAACTGTGGAAGCCCTGCTTCCCTGGCCGTCGGTGTCTCCGGCAATTGCGGAACCCGCGCTGCGGCCGAAACGGTCAGGAAACGCAGATTGTTGTCACCCAGGAAGGGAAGAACGTCGCCCAACAATCCACAACTGAAGTCGCTGCGGCCGGCGATCAGGTCGGTCATCGCCAGTGCTGATCCCCGATATGGCACCTCGACCGGCTTGAATCCGATCACGGAGGTGAACAGCAGACAGCTGATGTGGCTGATCGAACCGACACCCGCATGGGCCAAGGTGAGGTCCGGGCCGCGCGCCTTGGCGATCGCGATGAACGACGCCATGCTGTCCGCGCCAAGGTCGCGGCGAGCGACGACGAGGATCGGCGTTTCCGCGACCAGGCCAATCGGCGTGAAATCAACCAGCGGGTCGTAACGCAGATTCGGATACAGCGCGACCGATGCCGCATGCGTCCCGACGTGACCGCTGACGAGCGTATAACCGTCGGGCGCGCTTTTTGCGACGCGCGCTGAGCCGGTCGTGCCGCCCGCCCCGGCGATGTTCTCGACAATGATCGGCTGCCCGAGTTTTCGCGACATGTGTTCGGACACGATCCGGCTCATCACGTCATTCGGGCCGCCAGCCGCGAACGGGACGATCAACGTGATCGGCCGTGATGGGAAGGGCGACTCGGCATGTGCCGCATTCAACATTGACAGCATCGCAGCTGCGAGGAGGGCCGTATGCTTGCGTTTCAGAATCATATGGCCTCACTCCGCATCAGGGGCGTCGTCTTGCGCAGCACTGGCCGGTCGATCGGCACAGGCCGCGAGGACACGATCGACCTCACGGGCGGACAGGCCGATGTATCGAGCCGGGTCCGCAGCCGCCTCGATCTCATGCAGGGCGATGTGGGCCGTCACGGCCGGATCGCGCGAAAGGCTCTGGGCCAATGTCAGGCCCGAAGCGATCGCGTGCGTGCATGCCGCGCTCACCATCTCGTGCGCATGATGGCGCCCGACGTGTAGAGCCAGCGCCATCATGACGGCCTCGGCGGCGATGAGACCCTGTGTCCGCCCGAGATTGGCCTGCATCGCATCGGGTCTGACGACCAGTCCGCCGCAGAGGCGAACAGCGTTGTCCAAGGCCCGGGAGACCAGTACGAATGCTTCCGGCAGCAGCGACCATTCGGCCTGCCACGGTCCCGTCGCCCGTTCATGGTCGTGGACCGAAGCGTCGAGCATGGCGCTCGCGAGCCGGCGCAACGACAGTCCGGTGCTGAGAATCTGCTCACAGATGATTGGGTTGCGCTTGTGCGGCATGGTGCTGGAGGCGCCGTGGCCCTGGCCGCCTGGCTCCAGCACTTCGCCGACCTCAGTCTGCGCCATCAACACGACATCGGTCGCGATCTTGCTCAAGGTCGCGGAGATCAGCCCAAGCAGGCAAACCGTCTCGGCCAAACTATCGCGCGCGGCGTGCCATGCCACCAGAGGTTCGCCGAGTTCGAGTTCGCTGGCCAACGCAGCGCGGACGCTGCCGCCATTGTCGCCGAGTGATGCGAAAGTGCCGACCGCACCGCCGAACTGGACCTGGAGGACTCTTGGTTTGAGTTCGGCGAGACGTTGCCTGTGGCGCAGCAGGCCCGACAGCCAGACGGAAACCTTGAATCCGAAGGTGATCGGAATCGCGTGTTGAAGTTTCGTCCTGCCGACCATGGGCGTATCGCGGTGGGTACGCGCCAGATCCGCAAGCGTCGATATCAGGCGCTCCAGATCGCGGTGGATGAGCTCGAGCGCGTCGCGGATCTGCACCACGAGCGCGGTGTCCATGATGTCCTGACTCGTGGCGCCCCAATGGACGAATTCGCCATGGGGGTTGCCGGTGAGTCGGATCAACTGCTCGACCAGATTCACGACCGGCAAACCAGCGCGCAAAGTTCCCGCCGCCAATTCGTCGAGGTCGAGTAGTTCAGCACGTGCAGCGGAGGCGATCGCAGCAGCAGCCTCGGCAGGAATCACACCGAGCTGCGCTTGAACCTTCGCCAGCGCGACCTCGACCAGAAGCATGGACTCAAGCGAATTGCGCTCACCGAAAATTGTGCGCATCGGGGCGGTGCTGAAAATGTCGGCGAGGTGACGACTGCTGAAGACCGTTCCGGGTTCGAAACTCAGCATGGCCGTATCGCGATCATGGATGAGCGAACGCGCGCGCGTTCAAACCAGTCGGCAAGCCTCAACCCGAGCTCATGAATGGCGACCCTTACCTTGCGGGCGTATGGCGACGTCTGAGTAAAAAATAGCCGCATCGGTCGGTATCGGTCCCTCCGTCGTCGCGCTCCATTGCGCGCCGTACGGCTTGGCATCGATCAAGCCTAGGTTACCCCCTCGTTTTGTAAAAATGCATTATTGCGATACATGCGTTCTGAATTGGAGAACGCGTCGAGCGCCCTCAAAATACTCTGAATTCGGATATTGCAAACCGTGATCGGGTTTGGGTTGCAGATCGTCGCCGAGAAAATCAGAGCCGCTACGAAAGCTTCATGGGACGCGATCTGGACTCCGTGCGGCGGAGCCGACGCATGTGGCGCTCGGCAGCCCTCCCAGAGCAGTTGGCGCCGGACGATGAGTGCTCGGCAGCGTGGCGTCATGTCCCTAGCCGGGCTCCCGAGGCGTTAAATTCGGTCAAGCCTTGCAAATGGTGAGGATGAGGTATACGTTGAGGCTGTTCGTTCAGCCGCTGTGCCTTGTTGAATGCGCCCGCGGGCTCCTTTTCCATAGACATCGACGAATAGAATTTGTTCTGCGTGACGATCACGCGGAACCTGCGCGTATGCGCTTTGGAGAAGAAAATGACGACAGGTACTGTGAAGTGGTTTAACGGCCAGAAGGGCTTTGGATTCATTCAGCCGAACGACGGCGGCAACGATGTGTTCGTTCACATCAGCGCGGTCGAGCGGGCTGGTCTTGCAGGTCTCGCTGAAGGCCAAAAGGTCAACTTCGAGCTCAAGACCGACAAGATGCGGGGCAAGGTCAGCGCTGAGAATCTCTCGCTGGCCTAAAGCCTTGGTGCCGTTTCACGGATGTACTGAAACGGCCATGCCACCCGCTCGATCCCAGGATTGAGCGGGTTTTTGTCCGTTGCAGAGCAGGGTGAATAATGAGCGCCAAGAGACCGGCCGAACCGTCACCCGAAAGCATCGCGCGTACTAACCGTCAGCGTTTGGCCGCTGAGGAAGGCGCTCGGGCGATGGTGGATGTTGGAAAGCAAGCCGTCGATGTTCGCAAGAACATGGCGCGGCTTCGAGAGCTGCGCGAAGCCAAGGAAGCGGCAGACGCCGCCCTTCAGGCATCGTTGCCCGCGGCCACCCCGACGAAACGCAAGAAGAAGGTGACGCCATAGCTGCCTTCCATTGCGGCGACGACAATTCGGAGAGGGCCGATCACATGCCAAAGAGTGCGGATCGTGCCTAGAATCAAGTCGGATGGCGGTGGCACCATCACCTTCTTTCTCGCGCTTGGCGCAGGACGACAGATGTGCCGTCTTGCGACGACGTTCCTGACGCAGAAGCAGGCTTTCAGTTATCTTCGCAAGAACCGGACCGAGTTAGAGCGCATGGCGCGGGCGCAGCTCGCTTCCGGGGCAGTTGAAGACGGAATCGTCGTGCTCTCGATGCTGTAGATCAGGCGGATTTCGGCGCCCCCGCTTCAGCGGAATTCGCCGTCGGAGCCTGGTACCGTCCGCGCTTATTCGGAACGGCTTCCCGGCTTCGCTTCGCGGGCCAATCGCTCCGCTTTCAGCCGTTCGCGATTCTCGTTGAAGGAGTTCTGGTCCTTCGCATAATCATTGATCGGCTTCTGCGTTGTCGCAGGCTTGAACGCCTTGTTGGCTTCACGCTTGGCGCGATCAGAGGATTGATCTTTCGACATTTAAGCCCTCAATTTGATCAAAGAGCGTGGTCCTGGCGAGTGCCGGACGCGACGCCACCCGTGCCCGAACTGAAAGGCCGACTTGCCATCCTCGGAAGCGAAGGCGACCAGTTCTTCAGCGTGGGGCAGGGTCTTTGCGAGGCGTGCTGCACTCGCTGTGGAGATGGCATGCTGGCATTTCCGGGCATGCTCTCATTCCCGGGAGCACGCCGGTCGAGGGAGCAACGGCCGGCCGCCGCGTCTGTTCCTCGCGAACCAATCTTTAATCCAGCCTTCGCGGCGCGGCAAGCGTGCCGATCGTGCGATGCAGCCCCTTCCGCGTCAACAAAAAGGCCGCCGAAGCCGGCGGCCTTTCGCGTCGTGAGATGAGCCCGCTTACTCGGCGGCCTGCTTTTGCGGCGGATCGAGCGCGCCGGACTTGTGGATATCGGCGACCTGATGGTCCGAGAAGCCAAGCACGGTGCGCAGGATCTCGTCGGTGTGCTCGCCGAGCAGCGGGGAGCGCTCCACATCGCTGGGGGAGTCCGACAGCTTGATCGGGTTGCCGACCGAGATGTACTTGCCGCGGGTGGGGTGGTCGACCTCAACCACGGTGCCGGTCGCGCGCAGCGACTGGTCCTCGGCGATCTCCTTCATCGACAGGATCGGGCCGCAGGGGATGTCGTCCTTGTTGAGGATTTCCATCGCCTCGAACTTCGTCTTCGTCATCGTCCACTGTTCGATGCGGCCGAAGATCTCGTTCAGGCGCGGCAGGCGGACGGCCGGCTTGGCGTAGTTCGGATCGGTCTTCCAGGAGGGCTCACCGATCACGTCGCAGATCTTCTCCCAGACCGGGGCCTGGGTGATGAAGTAGATGTAGGCGTTGGGATCGGTCTCCCAGCCCTTGCACTTCAGGATGCGGCCGGGCTGGCCGCCGCCGGAATCGTTGCCGGCACGCGGCACGGCATCGCCGAACGGAATGCCTTCGCCGAACTGGCTGTATTCCTTGAGCGGGCCGTGGGCGAGGCGCTGCTGGTCGCGCAGCTTGACGCGCGCGAGGTTGAGCACGCCGTCTTGCATCGCAGCCGTCACCTTCTGGCCCTTGCCGGAATGGGTGCGGTGATAGAGTGCGGTGACGATGCCGAGCGCCAGATGCAGACCGGTGCCGCTGTCGCCGATCTGCGCGCCGGTGACCAGCGGCAGGCCGTCGCGGAAGCCGGTGGTGGAGGCGGCGCCGCCGGTGCACTGTGCGACGTTCTCATAAACCTTGCAGTCTTCGTACGGTCCGGGGCCAAAGCCCTTGATCGAGGCGACGATCATCTTCGGGTTGATCGCCTGGATCTTCTCCCAGGGGAAGCCCATGCGGTCGAGCACGCCGGGGCCGAAGTTCTCGACCAGCACGTCGCACTTCTTGATGAGCTCGGTGAGGACTTCCTTGCCCTTGGGGTTCTTGGTGTCGAGCGTGATCGAGCGCTTGTTGTGGTTGAGCATGGTGAAATACAGGCTGTCCACGTTCGGGATGTCCTGCAGCTGGCCGCGGGTGATGTCACCCACGCCCGGGCGCTCTACCTTGATCACGTCGGCGCCGAACCAAGCGAGCAACTGCGTGCAGGTCGGCCCGGACTGGACGTGGGTGAAGTCGAGAATGCGAACGCCCTCGAGCGCTTTTGTCATCGTGTTGCTCCTGTTACTCTTCTGTTTCCGTCATGCCCGCGAAGGCGGGCATCCATTATTCGCTGAAGGTTCAGTTGGGCCTCAGTGCTCGCCTCAAGGATGATCTGGCGATTACTGGATTCCCCGCCTGCGCGGGGAATGACCCGGCGGCTGGTTACTTCTTCTTCTGCAGAACGCTCTGCGGATTGAGGTTGCCGATGCGGCCGCTCTCGGAACCGGCGGCCGGATCGATCACGGCGTTGATGAGCGTCGGCTTGCCCGAGGCCATGGCTTCGTTGACGGCGCGCTTGAGCTCGTCCGGCGAGGTGGCGTTGACGCCGACACCGCCGAAGGCTTCCATCATCTTGTCGTAGCGGGCGCCCTTGACGAACACCGTCGTCGCCGGATCGGCATTGGCGCCGTTGACGTCGGTGCCGCGATAGATGCCGTCATTGTTGAAGATGACGACGCAGATCGGCAAATTGTAGCGGCAGATGGTCTCCACTTCCATGCCGGAGAAGCCGAAGGCCGAGTCGCCTTCCACCGCGAGCACGGGATGGCCGGTCTCGAGCGTAGCCGCGATCGCCTGGCCCATGCCGATGCCCATCACGCCCCAGGTGCCGACGTCGAGACGCTTGCGTGGGCGATACATGTCGATGACGCCGCGGGCGAGGTCGAGCGTGTTGGCGCCCTCGTTGACGAGGATCGCCTCGGGATGATCCTTGATGACGTTCTTCAGCACGCCGAGCGCGCCGTGATAGTCCATCGGCGATTTGTTGTTCATGAGCTTCGGCGCCATCTTGGCGACGTTCTCTTCGCGCTTGGTCGAAATCGCCTTGGTCCATTCGACCGGCGGCGCGGTCCAGCCCGACGCCATCGCCTGGTTGAAGGCGGAAACGACCGAGCCGATGTCGCCGACGACGGGCGCGACGATCTCGACGTTGGAGTCCATCTCGCGCGGTTCGATGTCGACCTGGATGAACTTCTTGGGCGCTTCGCCCCAGTTCTTGCCCTTACCGTGCGAGAGCAGCCAGTTCAGTCGGGCGCCGATCAGCAGCACGACGTCGGATTCCTTCAGCACCGTCGAACGGGCGGCGCCTGCGCACTGCGGATGCGTGTCGGAGAGGAGGCCCTTGGCCATGCTCATCGGCAGGAAGGGAATGCCGCTCTTCTCGACGAAGGTCTTGATCTCCTCGTCGGCCTGCGCGTAGGCCGCGCCCTTGCCGAGGATGATGAGCGGACGTTTTGCGCTCTTCAAAACATCAAGCGCGCGCTTGATCGAAGCGGGCGAGGGGATCTGCGCGGGAGCCGCGTCGATCACCTTGACCAGCGACTTCCGGCCGGCATCGGCGTTCATCACCTGGCCGAACAGCTTTGCCGGCAGGTCGAGATAGACGCCGCCCGGACGGCCGGAGACGGCGGCACGGATGGCACGGGCAAGACCGATGCCGATGTCCTGGGCGTGCAGCACGCGATAGGCTGCCTTGCACAGCGGCTTGGCGATCGCCAGCTGGTCCATTTCTTCGTAGTCGCCCTGCTGGAGGTCGACGATCTCGCGCTCGGAGGAGCCTGAGATCAGGATCATCGGGTAGCAGTTGGTGGTGGCGTGCGCGAGCGCGGTGAGACCGTTGAGGAAGCCGGGAGCGGAGACGGTGAGGCAGATGCCGGGCTTCTTGGTGAGGTAGCCGGCGATGCCCGCCGCATAGCCGGCGTTCTGCTCGTGGCGGAACGAGATCATGCGAATACCGGCCGCCTGGGCCATGCGGCCCAAATCCGTGATCGGGATGCCCGGCACATTGTAGATGGTGTTGATGCCGTTCAGCTTGAGCGCGTCGATGACGAGATGAAAGCCATCCGTCAATTCCTGCTCGGTGCCCGGTGCTTCGGACTTGGTCGCGGTATTCAGCATGGGCCTTGTCTCCCTGGTCTCAAGATGCCGTTTCAGGCTTTAGGGGCGATGCCTCGCCCTTCTGGTGAACGTTGCTGGCTAGAAGAGTTCCTGACCATGCGCTTCGACGTAAGCGGCAAGGCCAAGGGTGTGATCGCGGGCGCGCTTCTCGGCGAGCTCGGTATCGCGCGCCTCCAAGGCTTCGATCATGCCGAGATGCTCGGGGAGCGACGTCGCGGTACGGTCCTTGCGTCCGATGGTCAGTTGCCGATAGCCACGCACGTGCAGCAGCAAGTCGTTGGTGAGATCGACCAGCACCGGTGATTCCGACAGCGAGATCAGCGCCTGGTGGAAGGCGATGTTGGCGCGCGAATATTCCTCGACGTGATCCTCGGGCAGGCGGTCTTTACCAAAATCCTTGAAGTAGTCGCGCAGCGCCGTGATGTCTTTCTTTCGCGCTGTGGCGGTGATGAGGCGGGCCGCCATGCTCTCCAGCGCCGCCCAGGCGCGGATCATGTCGACGATCTCGCTCTTGGTCCTCCGCACCACCATGATGCCGCGGCGCGGGACCGTCTTCACGAAGCCGTCCTGCTCGAGCATCGCGATGGCTTCGCGGATCGGCGTGCGGCTCACACCCAGGCGCTCGGACAACGCCCGCTCGTCGAGCATCACCGGCTCGGGTGTCGAGTAGATGTCCATCTTGAGGATGGCTTCCTTCAAGGCGTCATACGCCTTGTTCTTGAAGCTCGACTCCGGGGCAATACGAACGATTGCGATATCTGCCTCGGCCATGTTCGGCAACGCCTTGGTTGGTTTCCGCAGTGACACGACGAATCTCCTCCAGTGGGAGTCGTCTTTTACAGGATTATTAACGGGAAAGTTTTTGGCATACCAAATACCAGAATGTCAAGCTGCCTATTTTTTGCAGCGTTCTAAGGTGCGCTGCAGCTTGACAAGTTGGCTTCTGGCATACCAAATGCCATCGCCAGCCATTTTTGATCCAAGCCGGCGGAGTAATCTCGGCTTTATGCCACTCCGTTCCGCGACATGGAACAGAGCGCGGCGAATGGAAAGCATCACGGGCAGCCGCAACACGCGCGCGCTTTGAGAACGCAAGAACCAAGGTCAAGGGAGAGCCACATGTCCAATTCCAAAGATGCCGTCCGCAAGGTGCTTGACCAGGTCAAGGCGGACAAGCGCACCAGCCTGACCGCGCCGGAAGGCAAGCTGGTCTGCGACGCCTACGGCATTCCAGTGCCGAAGGAGGGTGTGGCGAAATCGGCCGGCGAGGCCGGCAAAATGGCCGCCTCGATGGGCTTTCCGGTGGTGATGAAGATCGTCTCGCCGGACATTCTCCACAAGACCGAAGCCGGCGGCGTCATCGTCGGCCTCAAGACGGCCGAAGACGCCGAGAAGGCCTACGAGACGATCCTGTCCAACGCCAGGAAGTACAAGTCCGACGCCAAGATCGAGGGCGTCCAGGTGCAGCAGATGCTGGCCGGCGGCACCGAAGTGATCGTCGGGTCGATCACCGATGCCTCGTTCGGCAAGCTGGTTGCCTTCGGCCTCGGCGGCGTGCTGGTCGAAGTCCTGAAGGACATCACCTTCCGCCTCGCGCCCGCGACCAAACAAGACGCGCTGTCGATGCTCGACGGCATCCAGGCGCATGAGATTTTGAAGGGCGTTCGCGGCGGCGAGCCGGTGAACCGCACCGCGCTTGCGGATGTCATCGTCAAGGTCTCGCAGCTCGTCACCGATTTCCCCGAGATCGTCGAGCTCGATCTCAACCCGGTGTTCGCGACGGCCAAGGACGCGATCGCGGCCGACGTCCGCATCGTCGTCGACTTCGCTTACGTGCCCAAGCCGAAGCCGCGCCCGACCGAAGAGATCGTCGCGGCCATGAGCCGCATCATGCAGCCGAAGGCGGTTGCCGTGGTCGGCGCTTCGGCCGAAGACGGCAAGATCGGCAATTCCGTGATGAAGAACCTCATCAACGGCGGCTACAAGGGCGACATCTACCCGATTCATCCCAAGGCCGCCGAGATCCTCGGCTACAAGGCCTATAAGAGCGTCAAGGACGTGCCCGGCGTGATCGACACCGCAGTGTTCGCCATTCCCGCGAAGTTCGTCGCCGCGGCGCTCACCGAATGCGGCGAGAAGAAAATTCCCGGCGCGGTCTTGATCCCGTCCGGTTTCGCGGAAGCCGGCGCGCCGGAGCTGCAGGCCGAGATCGTCGAAGTCGGCAAGAAGTACGACATCCGCCTGATGGGCCCGAACATCTACGGCTTCTATTATACGCCTGCCAATCTCTGCGCGACCTTCTGCACCGCCTATGACGTCAAGGGCCACGCGGCGCTGTCCTCGCAGTCGGGCGGCATCGGCATGGCCATCATCGGCTTCTCGCGTTCGGCCAAGATGGGCGTGTCCGCGATCGTCGGCCTCGGCAACAAGTCCGATATCGACGAGGACGATCTGCTCGCCTTCTTCGAGCAGGATCCGAACACCAACCTGATCGCGCAGCACTGCGAAGACCTCAAGGACGGCCGCGCCTTTGCGGAAGCGGCAAAGCGCGTCTCCAAGAAAAAACCGGTCATCGTGCTCAAGGCCGGCCGCACCTCGGCCGGCGCGAAGGCGGCCTCGTCGCACACCGGCGCGCTCGCCGGCAACGACAAGATCTACGAGGACGTCCTCGCGCAGTCCGGCGTGATCCGCGCCCGTAGCTTGCGGCAACTGCTCGAATTCGCCCGCGGCGTGCCGGTGCTGCCGACGCCGAAGGGCGAGAACGTGCTGATCATCACCGGTGCCGGCGGGTCGGGCGTGCTGCTGTCGGACTCCTGCGTCGACAACGGCCTGTCGCTGATGTCGATGCCGGCAGATCTCGATGCTGCCTTCCGCAAGTTCATCCCGCCGTTTGGCGCGGCCGGAAATCCCGTGGACATCACCGGCGGCGAGCCGCCGATCACCTACGTCAACACGGTGAAGCTCGGCCTGACGGACGAGCGCATTCATTCGCTGATCCTCGGCTACTGGCACACCATCGTCACGCCGCCGATGGTGTTCGCCCGCAACATGGTCGAGGTGAAGAAGGAGATGGAGGCCAAGGGCTTCGTGAAGCCGATCGTCGCCTCGCTCGCCGGCGACGTCGAGGTCGAGGAGGCCGCCGAATATCTCTACCAGAACGGCATCCCGGCCTATGCGTATTCGACCGAGCTGCCGGTCGAAGTCCTCGGCGCCAAGTACAAATGGGCGCGCGGAGCAGGGCTGCTCTGAGGCTGCCTTCGCCTCTCCCCGCCTGCGGGGAGAGGCCGGAATTTGCACAGCAAATTCCGGGTGAGGGGCACTCTCCACAAGTCCGTCTCTCACCGTATTCGCGGAGATAGCCCCTCACCCCGACCCTCTCCCCGTTAGAACGGGGCGAGGGAGGGCAGGCGGCTCGCGTCTTGTCTGATTGGCAATGCAGGTCGCGATGAGCAAGAACGTGATCCGACGCAAATCGATCGAGCCCCGATCGTCATCGGAGCCTGACCACGACGCGCGCGACGGCGGCGTGCAATCCGTTGATCGCGCGCTGTCGATTCTCGAAACATTGTCCGAAGACGACGAAGGCTATCGCCTCAGCGATCTCGCCGTTCGCACCGGGCTCTCGGCCTCGACCGTACACCGCCTGCTGGCGACGCTGGAAAGCCGCCGCTTCGTGCAGTTCGACCGCGCCGAATCCAAATGGCATGTCGGCGTGCGCAGCTTCACGGTGGGCGCGAGCTTTGCCCGGCGGCGCAATTTCAGCGCCCAGGCTATTCCCTATTTGCGCAAGCTGCGTGATCTCACCCGCGAGACCGCCAATCTCGCCGTGGTCGACGACGAGTTCATCATCGTGCTGACCCGCATGGAGAGCCGTGAAATCATGCGTTCGCTGACCAAGGTCGGCGGCCGCGTTCCGATGGTAACGTCGGGCGTCGGCAAGGCGGTGCTCGCGACCTATTCCGACGAGGACGTCGGTGCCGTCATCCGCCATCACGGCATGCCACGCCTGACCGAGAAATCGATCGTGCGACCAAGCGACCTGTTCAAGGAGCTCGCGACCATCCGCAAGCAGGGTTTTGCGATCGACGACGAGGAAGCCGAGATCGGCCTGCGCTGCGTTGCCGCCGTGGTCTACAACGCGCTTGCCGAGCCGTTGGCGGCGATCTCCGTTTCCGGCTTGACCAGCAGGGTCACCGATGCGCGGCTGCCGGAGATCGGCCGTGTGGTGCGCGAGGTTGCGGCGGAACTGACGGCCGCGCTCGGGGGTGTGACCCCGGTCGCGAAGCCAGCCTGACCCCGGTTCGCGGTCCGTCGTGGCCCGTTGAAGAAATCAGCTCTGGCGGCAGCTGCCCCGACATCGGTATATCCACGCACCGTTGTCGCCTCCTTTTTAGGAAAAGTCATGCCGTCAGAGCTCCGTTCGCCCCGTCTCGCTGTCCTGATCGATGCCGACAACGCTTCGGCAAAGATTGCCGATGGACTGTTCGAGGAGATTGCCAAGATCGGCGAGGCCAGCGTTCGCCGCATCTACGGCGACTTCTCCAATGCCAGGTCCAGGGGCTGGGCCGACATCCTTTCCAAACACGCCATCATCCCGCAGCAACAGTTTGCCTATACGACCGGAAAGAATGCCTCCGACATCACCCTGGTCATCGACGCGATGGACCTGCTTCACAGCGGCCGGTTCGACGGCTTTTGCCTGGTGTCGTCGGATAGCGATTTTACCCGTCTGGCCGCCCGGATCCGGGAGCAGGGCATCGATGTCTTTGGGTTCGGCGAACAGAAGACGCCGGAGAGCTTCCGGCAGGCCTGCCGAAGGTTCGTCTACACGGAGAACCTGCTTGCCGCGCCGGCGCACACCCAGGACGCCGCTTCGAGATCGAAATCGCTTCAGCCGCTCGATGCCGCGACCCCCATCATCAAGAAGGTCATCACCCAGATGGAGAGCGAGGACGGCTGGGTCACGCTCGGGGAAGTCGGCCGCCAACTTGCCAATCTCGCGTCCGATTTCGATCCGAGAACGTTCGGCTTCCGCAAGCTGAGCGACCTCGTGCGCAAGACCAATTCCTTCGAGATCGACGAGCAGAACGGGAGGTCAATGCGGATTCGGGTCAAGCCCACTGCCGCAGCGGCCCCGAGACGACGGAACTCGCGCAGGCCCGCGAGGTCAGGGGCGGCAGGCGCTTCGCCGCCTAAAGCGTAAGCAGGGCGTGCCGTTATATTTGCGCTTGCCCGGTCTGGCGCAGGGCGTAACCATCGCGGGACCGTAACGCCACGCGAGGGTCCCGATGACCAGACTTACCCGCTTCGCCGTCGCACCGTTGCATTCGATGACCCGGCGTCTCGCCGATGTGGCCGCGGCGCGGGTCGCGCCGGATCTCGTCGTCACCGGCGCGCGGGTGCTTTCGACCTATTCGGAGCGCATCCATCAGGGACGTGAGGTCTGGATCACCGGCGGCCGCATCGCGGCGGTGAAGCCGGCTGGAATAGCCAAGAAGGCCTGGAGCGGCGTCACGACCTACGATGCCGCGGGCGGCATTATCGCGCCGGGCCTGGTTGATCCGCACATCCACATTGAATCCTCGATGGTGACGGCCTGCGCCTATGCCGAGGCCGCCCTGCTCAACGGCACCACCACGATCTTCTGCGACAGCCACGAGATCGGCAACGTCATGGACGTCGCCGGCGTCGAGGCGATGCTGGAGGACGCGCGCGAGGCGCCGCTGTCGATCTTCTTGACAGTGCCGAGCACGGTGCCCGCGACTTCGGCCGCACTGGAGACTGCGGGCGGCGACCTCACGCCGGACAAGATCGCCGGCCTGTTCGACCGCTGGCCGGAGGCTGTCGGGCTCGGCGAGAAGATGGATTTCGTGCCCGTGACCATGGGCGATGAGCGCAGCCACGCCATCCTCGCCGCCGCCCTGAAGCGTGGACGGCCGGTGTCCGGCCATGTCTATGGCCGCGAATTCGTTGCGGCTTATGCGGCATCCGGCGTCACGGATACCCATGAGGCGATCGACCGCGACATCGCCGACGATTTGCTCGATGCCGGGGTCTGGGTCTTCCTGCGCGGGGGACCGCCGACCACACCGTGGCACTCGCTGCCGCAGGCGATCCGCACTATCACCGAGCTCGGCGCTTCGCACAAGCGCACGGCCGCGTGCACCGACGATCGCGACGCCGATGATCTCCTGCTGTTCGGTCTCGACTGGGTGGTGCGGGAGGCGGTGAAGGCGGGAATGTCGCCCGAGCAGGCCTGGTCGATGGGCTCGCTGCATGGCGCGACGCGCTTCAACATGGACAGCGATATCGGCGGGCTCGGCGGGGGGCGCCGCGCCGATCTGGTGCTGATGGACCACAATCTGAAGCCGCAATGCACTTGGTATGGCGGCGAGCTGGTGGTCGAGAACCGCAAGATCACGCCGCGGCTCGATCAGGCATTGTCGCAGCGATATCAATACCCGAAGGCGGCCTACGCGACTGTGAAGCTGCCGGAGAAGCTGAAGCTGACGCCGGAGCTGCCGGCGAAGGCCTGCACCGTCAACGCCATCAAGACCGCGTTGCCCGGCATCACGCTGATCCATGAGAAGATCGAGATCGAGCCGGCCAAGGATTGGCCGGAATTGTTCGCGCGCTACAGCCTGTGCTTCGTCACGGTGGTCGAGCGCCACGGCAAATCGGCCGGCAATGTCGCCTATGGCCTCTTGAAGGACTTTGGCCTGAAGCGCGGCGCGGTCGCCTCCAGCGTCGGGCACGACAGCCACAACATCATCGTTGCCGGTACCAACGAGGCCGACATGCAGGTCGCGGTGGCCGCCATCAAGGAGCAACAGGGCGCCGTCTGCCTCGTCGCCGAGGGCAAGGTGAGGGCGCTGGTGCCGCTGCCGATCGCCGGTCTGCTGTCCGACAAGCGCGTTACCGAAGTGGCGGAAGAGGTCAAGGTGCTGAAGAAGGAATGGGCGGAAGCCGGCTGCACCATCCCCTACATGGGCTTCAATTTGATTCCTCTATCGGTCATTCCGGAAATTCGCATCACCGACAAGGGCCTCGTGCTGGTGCCGCAGATGGAGCTGGCGCCGCTGTTCGAGTGAGCGCTTTCACGCGAGTCTCGACCTAACCGACTGAAGCCGCCGCGATTTTTTCGCGGCTGCCGCATCGTGGAAAATAAAATCGATCTCGTTGAGTGAAGCCCTCGCGGGCCCGATGATCTCGCTCGAGCCAATGCAACTCAAGCGAGGTCCGATATGGCGAAGATGCGAGCCATCGATGCTGCCGTGCGAATTCTGGAGAAGGAAGGCATCTCGACTGCCTTCGGCGTTCCCGGGGCCGCGATCAATCCGCTTTACTCGGCGCTGAAGAAGCGCGGCTCGATCCGCCATATCCTGGCGCGCCATGTCGAGGGGGCCTCGCACATGGCCGAGGGTTATACGCGGGCCAAGGCGGGCAATATCGGCGTCTGCATCGGAACCTCGGGGCCGGCGGGCACCGACATGATCACCGGGCTCTATTCGGCGATCGCCGATTCCATCCCGATCCTCTGCATCACCGGCCAGGCGCCGCGGGCGCGGCTCTACAAGGAGGATTTCCAGGCCGTCGACATCGAATCGATCGCAAAGCCCGTGACCAAATGGGCGGTGACCGTGCGCGAGCCCGGGCTGGTGCCTCGCGTGTTCAGCCAGGCCTTTCACATCATGCGCTCGGGAAGGCCTGGCCCGGTCCTGATCGACATGCCGCTCGACGTGCAGCTCGCCGAGATCGAGTTCGACGACGAGACCTATGAGCCGCTGCCGGTCTACAAGCCCACCGCGACGCGCAAGCAGGTGGAGAAGGCGCTGGAGATGCTCAACGCGGCCGAACGGCCGCTGATCGTCGCGGGCGGCGGCGTGATCAATGCCGACGCCTCGGATTTGCTGGTGGAATTCGCCGAGATCGCCAACGTGCCGGTCGTGCCGACGCTGATGGGGTGGGGGGCCATCCCCGATGACCACGTGCTGATGGCCGGCATGGTCGGTCTTCAGACCAGCCACCGTTACGGCAATGCCACCATGCTCGAATCCGATTTCGTGCTGGGCATCGGCAACCGCTGGGCCAACCGCCACACCGGCTCGGTCGAGACCTACACCAAGGGCCGCACCTTCGTGCATGTCGACATCGAGCCGACCCAGATCGGGCGCGTGTTCAACCCCGACCTCGGCATCGTCTCGGATGCCAAGGCCGCCCTTGAGCTTTTCGTCACCGTCGCCAGGGAGTGGCGCCGGTCAGGCAGGTTGCGCGAGCGCCAGGCGTGGCCCGCTTCCTGCCGCGACCGCAAGAAAACGATGTTGCGCAAGAGCCATTTCGACAACGTTCCGATCAAGCCGCAGCGCGTCTACGAGGAGATGACCAAGGCCTTTGGCCGTGACACCTGCTACGTCTCCGTGATTGGCCTGTCGCAGATTGCCGGGGCGCAGTTTCTGGGGGTATACAAGCCGCGCAACTGGATCAATGCCGGGCAGGCCGGGCCGCTCGGCTGGACGCTGCCCGCGGCGCTCGGCGTGCGCGCGGCGTGTCCGGATCGCGACATCGTCGCGCTCTCCGGCGACTACGACTTCCAGTTCCTGATCGAAGAGCTCGCGGTCGGGGCGCAATTCAATCTGCCCTACATCCACGTCGTCGTGAACAACTCCTATCTCGGCCTGATCCGCCAGGCCCAGCGTGGCTTCGACATGGACTATCACGTCCAGCTCTCCTTTGAGAACATCAACGCGCCCGAGCTCGGCGGCTATGGCGTCGACCATGTTGCGGTCGCCGAAGGCCTCGGCTGCAAGGCGATCCGCGTCACCGACCCGAAAGACTCGCAGGCGGCGTTCGCGACCGCGCGCGAATTGATGGCCAAGCATCGCGTGCCCGTGATGGTCGAGTTCATCCTCGAACGTGTCACCAACATCGCGATGGGCACCGAGATCGACAACATCGTCGAATTCGAGGAGGTGCTGGATCTGCCGCTCGACGACGTCGCGACCGCGCGGCCCGGCGTGCTGCAGCCGGCGGAATAGGGAACAGCATCATGCCGAAATTCGCCGCCAACCTCACCATGCTCTTCAACGAAATGCCGTTCGTGGACCGCTTCGCCGCGGCCAAAGCGGCGGGCTTTTCCGGGGTCGAGTACCTCTTCCCCTATGATTTCGACAAGGCGCTTTTGCGCGAGCAGCTCGACCGCCATGGGCTGACGCAGGTGCTGCACAATCTGCCGGCCGGCAATTGGGCGGCAGGCGAGCGCGGCATCGCGATCTTGCCGGATCGTGTCAGCGAGTTCCGGGACGGCGTGTTTCGCGCCATCGACTATGCCAAGGCACTCGATTGCGAGCAGCTCAACTGTCTCGTCGGCATCGCGCCTGTCGATGCCGACCCGCGTGAGCTCAACGAAACGCTGGTCGGGAATCTGCGGTTTGCAGCTTCGACCCTGGCGCGCGAGAACATCAAGCTTCTGGTCGAGCCGATCAACACGCTCGACATTCCCGGCTTCTTCCTCAACGGCACCGAGCAGGCCGTGCAGCTGGTCTCCGAGGTGCGCTCAAACAATCTGTTTGTCCAATACGACATCTATCACATGCAGATCATGGAGGGCGATCTCGCCCGTACCATGCAGGAATATCTGCCGCAGATCGCGCACATCCAGCTCGCCGACAATCCAGGTCGTCACGAGCCCGGCACCGGCGAGATCAACTTTCCCTTCCTGTTCCGCCATCTCGACGCGATCGGCTATCGCGGCTGGATCGGTTGCGAATACAAGCCGCGCACTACGACGCTGGAAGGCCTGTCCTGGCACGCCGCGCAGACTTTCGAGACCTGAGGAAACCGTAGACATGATCGACATCGGCTTTATCGGACTTGGCACCATGGGACGGCCGATGGCCGGTCATCTTCTGGCCGCAGGCCATCGCGTTCTCCTGCACGATGTCGGGCCGGTCGCACCCGAGCTGATCGCGGCCGGCGGCGTTGACTGCAAGTCAAGCAAGGAGGTCGCGGAGGAGGCGGATGCGGTCATCATCATGGTGCCGGATACCCCGCATGTGGAGGCCGTGCTGTTCGGCAAGGACGGCGTCGCGGGCGGCGTTTCCAAGGGCAAGATCGTGGTCGACATGAGCTCGATCTCGCCGCTGGCGACCAAGGAATTTGCGAAGAAGATCGAGGCGCTCGGCGCGGATTATCTCGATGCACCGGTGTCAGGCGGGGAGGTCGGTGCCAAGGCGGCAAGCCTCACCATCATGGTCGGTGGCCCCGAGCGCGCCTTCAACACCATGAAGCCGATCTTCGACCGGATGGGAAAGAACGTCACCCGCGTCGGCGCCAATGGCGACGGCCAGACGACGAAGGTCGCCAACCAGATCATCGTCGCGTTGACGATCGAGGCGGTCAGCGAAGCGCTACTGTTCGCGTCGAAAGCCGGTGCGGATCCGGCGCTGGTGCGGCAGGCCCTGATGGGCGGCTTTGCGTCGTCCCGGATTCTCGAAGTGCATGGCGAGCGCATGGTGAAGCGCAATTTCGATCCCGGCTTCCGCATCGAGCTGCACCAGAAGGATCTCAACCTCGCGCTTGAAGGCGCCCGCGCGCTCGGCCTGTCGCTGCCGAGCACGGCAGTGGCGCAGCAACTATTCTCGTCCTGCGCCGCGCATGGCGGCAAGGACTGGGATCACTCGGCGATGGTGCGCGCGCTGGAACTGATGGCGGGCCACGAGATCGCGGCGGCCTGAACTGTTACCGGGTAACAGTCTCCGGTTTTGGTGCCGTCTAGATCGGGCGGGGAACCGGAACAATGATCCGGCCCCGCGGTTGAAGGCGCACAACAATCACTGGAGACATAAGCACATGAAAACCCGTCTTGCGATTTCGTTGGCTGCCGCGTCGCTGCTGGCGTCGAGTGCGGCCTTTGCTCAGTCGACGACCGAAGAGGGCGCCAGGAACGGCGCACGCGCGGGCGGCGACATCGGCGGCCCGGTCGGAGCGATGGTCGGTGGTACCGTCGGGGCGGCGGTCGGCGCTGGTCTGGAAATCCCGAATGCGATCCTCGGCGGAATTCCGCGTGATGATTCGGTCGTGGTCCACGAGCGCGTCGTGGTCGGCGAGCCGCTGCCGCCGACCGTGGTGCTGCGGCCCGTGCCGAACTACACCGAATATCGCTATGCGGTCGTGAACGATCGCCGCGTGATCGTGGAGCCGCGCACGCGCCGCGTCGTCAAGATCATCGACTGATCGATCAGAGCGTGAGCTTTGAAGAGACGGGCCCTGCGGAGCGTCACTCCGCGGGGCCTTGACTCGAGAGGGCCGAATTTGCGCGAAACCGCATCATGGCCCAATCGGCGATGGCCGCCAGCGCGAAGCCGATGCAGGTGGTGCCGGCATCGACCAGAAAGTCCTCCAGCCGCGGATGTCGTCCCGGTGCCCAGAATTGCATCAGTTCGAGCAGGCCGATCAGCACCACGGCGATGGCTGTCGCCGACAGGCGGCGGCGCGGATAGGCGAAGCCGAAGGCTAGTCCCACCAGGACGAAGGCAAGGGCATGCTCGCCGTCCTGGCCAAGGTCGGAATGGGGCCGCAGGCCGGGCGGACCGAGGGTTGCAAAGGCGACGGCGGCGGCAAGCAGCCAGGCAGAGGAGCGAACCAAAATGGACATCCGCACCGCTTAGCACGGATTGCAGCAGCTTGCCGAGGCGCCGGGATCAGATCGCCGTGTAGTTAATGACGAAACGTTAAAGCGGCTCGCGCACGCCCAGGCCGTGCATGAAGCGTTCCCGGATTTGTACGGGATCGCGTCGGGTGGCGCCGACGCCGGGCTTGTCATCGATACGAACGGCGATCAGGCTGGGCTCGCCAGCCGACATGGCTTCCTCAACCAGACGCTCGAAATCCTCCTCGTCCGCGGCCCAGGCGCTGTTGGCAAGCCCGGAGCCGGTCGCGATGGCGACGATGTCAGCTACGTTCGCGGCCGGTGTCGGCTGCGCGCCGGTGATCTGGTAGATGCCGTTGTCCATCACGATCATGACGAGATTCTTCGGCTTCAACGCCGCGATCGTCGAGAGCGCGCCGAGCTGCATCAGGAGCGAACCATCGCCTTCGAGCGCAAAGACGCGCCGGTCCGGTTGCGCCAGCGCCACGCCCAGCGCGATCGGGAAGGCGAGGCCCATGCTGCCGAGCATGTAGAAATTCTGCGGACGGTGGCCGGCGGCCCAGAGGTCGAAATTGGTGTTGCCGATGCCGCCGATCACGGCTTCCTCGTGCTCGAGTTTCGCGATCAGGCGCGAGGTAACGTCGAAGCGGCTCATCACTTTGGTGTTGCGCGCGTCTGTCTTCATTTGGCCGTCCTCACTTGTCGAACACCTTGCCGCCCGTGAGCAGCGGGTTGAGGATCAGCGCGACTGGCGCCTGCGTCGTGATGGCCTGCTTGATCGAACGGTCGGCAATGAATTCGAGCTCGTCGAGCCGGGTGATGGTGTGATGCTCCAGCGCCAGCGAATCCAGCACCGGACGCATGGTGCGGCAGACCAGTGACTGGCCGTAATTGAATTCGCCGAGCGTGCCGCGCTCAGACACGAACATGATCAGCGGAATCTGGTAGGGCACCGCAAGCGAGGCCAGCACGTTGGCGAGCGTCGCAAACCCCGAGGTCTGCATCAACACCGCGCCCCGTCGTCCGCCCATCCAGGCGCCCGAGACGATGCCGACGGCCTCCTCCTCGCGGGCGGTGGCAAAGGTGGTGAAGAACGGATCGGCGTGCAGGTTCTTGATCAGCGGCGTCAGCACGCGGTCGGGCACGTAAGGGACGAGGCTGATCTCGTTCCGCTTCAGCGTTTGCAGGACGATGCCGTGCCAGCTCTTGTCGCTGGAGGTCTGCGCCGCCTCGGACGAGGTCTGTTGCTCCGCAATCGGCATTGCGTTCTCCCTTCGGCCGCACATGCTTCTTGGTTTTTTGCCTTTGTCGTGGCCATCGTCTTGGCCGTCGCGGCGGTCTGCCGAACTTGACGCAGGCAGCGGGATTGTCAACATGTCCGGGCTGCACCGTGATCTGCGCCAGACGGCCTGCCGCGGCCGGTGCCGCCGTGTCATAAGCGGCAATAACAAGAGAACGGAGGAACGTATGAAAGGATCGCGCGCCGCGCTGGCCCTGCGGATCTCCTGGAGAAAGCCGGAAGGGTCCTGATGTCCGTCAACAGCAAGCGCGTCTTCTACGTTAAATATCTGGCCAATCCGATCTATATCGACATTCTGAAGGCGCGGCCCGACGTCCGGCTCGATCGCATCGAGAACGAGAGCCCCGAGGAATATTTCGCGCCGATCATCGAAGCGGCTCATGTCTACCAGATCGGCGCCGCCCGTGACGAACTGGCCCCGCATTTCCATGTCGATGCTGCCTTCCTGAAGCGCGCGCCGAACCTGCTGCTCGTCTCCAGCAACGGCGCTGGATTCGATCCTGTTGACGTCGAGGCCTGCACCGATGCCGGCGTGCTGGTCGTCAACCAGTCCGGCGGCAACGCCCATTCCGTCGCCGAGCATGCGCTGGCGATGATGCTGACGCTGTCCAAGCGCATCATCCAGTCCGACCGCAAGCTCCGCAGGGAGTCCAACGTCAACCGCAACGAACTCGTCGGCAACGAGATCGAGCACAAGACCGTCGGCATCATCGGCCTCGGCAATGTCGGTCGCCGCATCGCCGCGCTTTGCAAGGGCCTGTTCGGCATGAAGGTGCTGGCCTACGATCCGTACCTGACGGCCGAAATGATGGCCGAGCGGGGCGGCGAGAAGGTCGAGCTCGACGAGCTCTTGCGCCGCGCCGACTTCGTCTCGATCTCCTGTCCGCTCGACAAGGGCAGCCGCAATATGATCAGCGTGCGCGAGTTTGGGTTGATGCAGCCGCATGCGTACTTTATCACCACGGCGCGTGGCTTCATCCACGATGAGGATGCGCTGCTCCAGGCGTTGCGTGACAAGCGCATTGCGGGCGCCGGTCTCGACGTCTGGTCGAAGGAGCCGCCGCCGCCGGAGCATCCGCTGCTCCAGCTCGACAACGTGCTGGCGAGCCCGCATACGGCCGGCGTCACGATCGAGGCGCGCCAGAACATGGGCCGCATCGCCGCCGAGCAGGTGCTGCAGACGCTCGACGGTAAGCGCCCGCCGCGCATCATCAATCCCGAGGTCTGGCCGCGCTATGCCGAGCGGTTCAAGCAGGCGTTTGGTGTGATGCCGGCGTAGGGCGCGCGAAGTCTGATCGTGCTCCGATCGCTGGTTACGAGGATGAAAACAGAAAGCGGCGGATTTTACTGATGGCGTGAGTGAACACGTATGACTTGTCCTGTAGATCAGGGTTCATGAGCATATTTTCGATTGCGACATCCGGACTTTCCGCGGCGAGTTTGCGTGTGAACGTGGCCGCGAGCAATATCGCCAACATTCGCACGACAGGCCCGCTACCTGCGTCAGGCGGATCGAGCACATCGGCCAGTGCGGTCAGTTCGAGCATTAGTCCGACGTTTCCCGCGGCGTATGTGCCGTTGCGAGTCGATCAGGTCGACCAATCGAGCGGCTCGACGCCGGGCGGTACGTTCACGACCGTGTCGGCGGTTTCGCCGAGCTTTACCGCACAATCCGACCCAAGCGCCCCCTTCGCAAACCAGGACGGCCTGGTCGCCGCGCCGAATGTCGATCTCGCCAGCGAATTCGTTCAACTGGCGACCGCGAAGTACAGCTTCATTGCCAATGCGAAGGTCATTCAGGCCTATTCAGAAACGACAGAGTCGCTACTCGACATCACGACGTGATGTCGGCGCGGGCGCTCGTGTCGCGCGCGCCTTCCGCAGGCCCCTAGGCAGGGCGAGGGTGGTTGACGGATTGAGCCGACGACTGTCGGCGGGCGGGAACCGCGCCCCGACCTTGATCCGCATCAAAATCTCCCTCCCGCAATCCGGCTAAATGGGATTAGAGTGAGCGCCGCCGGGGCAGGCAGGAGGTCCCATGTCAACTTATGTGGTCAGGTTCATGAAGGACGTGCTCGGCCAGTACGGCCGGCAGATCGAGGTGTGCCAGGGCACGCTCGAGATCGACGCTTCCGACGAGAACGAAGCCAGAGAGCGGGCGAAGGCGAGGTTTTGCGAGGACCAGGCACTGCACCACTGGTCCTTGCATGCCGACCGCATCCAGGTCAGACCGGCTGACTTTCCGTCGTGAGGGCCTAGCGGCCGGGCGCCGTGACGGGCGGCGGCGCGGTGACGCCCGCACCGAGCGAGCGCTGTACCATGACGGTGTCGGACCAGTGACCGTTGCGATAGGCGACACCGCAGAGCAGGCCGGCGCGCGCGAAACCGAACTTCTCGTGCAGCGCCAGCGAGGGGGCATTGTCGGCATCGATATAGCCGATCATCTGGCGGAAGCCGGCCGCCGCACACGCGTCGATCAACTCCTGCAGCAATAGCCGTCCGACTCCGCGGCCGAGATGGTCGTGGTGCACATAGATCGAATGCTTGGCGGCGTAGCGATAAGCTGGACGCTTGCGGAACAGTACCGCATAGGCATATCCCACGACTTCACCACGAAAGGTCGCGACCAGATGCGGCAGGCGGGTCTGCTTCAGGTTCTTGCGCCGATCGCGCAGATCGTCCGGCTCGGGCGCACCGGTTCCCTCGACATCGCGCGGCACGCCGTTGCGGACGTGATGGCGGTAGATCGCCAGCATCGCATCGACGTCGCTCTCGCGTGAGGGCCGGACCACGACTGGCCCGTCATCCGGGCGCGCAATCGCAGTTTCGTTCATCGGCACCTACCCGGCAACGACGTAAGTATAGAGCCCGATGCGCCCCTGCGCATCGATCTCCTTGTAGACGCCCTGGATTTCCACATCGAAGCCCGGGAACGTGTTGAAGCAGGTCTCGAACATCTTGAGATAATCCAGCATGGGCTTGGCCCGTTCCGTCAGCCGCTCGCCGGGCACGATGGTTGCGATGCCGGGCGGATAGACCACGAAGGGCGTGGTGGCGATGCGGCCCGTGATCGCCTCGATCGGCAGATAGTCGACATCGTTGCGGAACAGGTAGCGCGCGGCATCGCGGGGCGACATCGCGATGTCAGGCATGTGCTCGGGCATGAACTGCCGGGCCTGGAGTGCGCTGACGTCGGCGGCACGGAAGAAACGGTGCATATCGCCGCAGAGATCGCGCAGCCGCACGCCGGCATAGCGCGCCTGCCGTCGCTGGCAGAACTCCGGGATGGCGTCGGCCAGCAGCGCATTGTCGTCGTGCAGCCGCTTGAATGCGACGAGACCGGAGATCAGCGTGCCCGCCTTGCTTGCTTCGACGCCCGGAGTGAGCAGGAAGAGCAGGGAGTTGAGGTCGTTCTTCTCGGGGACGATGCGGTTCTCGCGCAAATATTGCGCGACGACCGGCGCGGGGATGCCGTGCTCGACATAGGCGCCGGTGATGCGATCGAAGCCGGGCGTGAGCAGCGTCAGCTTGTTCGGATCGGTCATGGCAAAGCCCTCGCTGAGGCCAGGGAAGCCATGCCAGGCGCTGTCGGGGGAGAGCTGCCACAGCGCAGGGTTGGTGGCGAGTTCGTCGGTGGAGAGTGTTTCCCAGGCGACGTTGTGGGCGGCGCCGGCGCGGCTGACGTCGGGAATTGCGACGCGGTCGGGGACGAAGGGTTCGAAGAACCAGCGGCGGTCCCGAGTCTGCTCCTTCTCCTCGAACTCCCGGCGCATCGCGCGGATTTTCTTGCGCAACTCGATGCCGAGCCGGATCGTGTCGTCCCACAACACTTCGCCGGAGCGGCCCTTCATCATCTGTGCGCCGACGTCGAGCGAGGCGAACAGCGGGTAGAATGGCGACGTGGAAGCGTGCTGCATGAAACTTTCGTTGAAGCGGCGGTGCTCGACGCGCCGTTTCTGGCCGCGGATGTGACGATCCTTGATGTGGATCTGGGATGCCTGCGAGAAGCTCGCGAGCTGCTTGTGGGTCGACTGCGTCGCGATGATGCCGGGAGCCTCGGGGGGAAGGTTGGTCAGCCCCATGGCGAAGCGGCCGGCATAGAGCGGGTGGAATTTCATGAAGCCGGCCCAAGCCTCGTCGAACAGGATGTGCTCGCAGAGATGGCCGATGCGCTTCAAGATCATCTCGGCGCTGTGAATGGTGCCGTCATAGGTGCACTGCTCGACCACGGCGACGCGGAACGGCCGCTCCTTGCGCCAGGCGTCCTTGTCCGTCACCAAGGGATGATTGCGGATCGTCTCGCGCAAGGTTTTCTCGTCGAGCATGTCCCAGCGCATCGGGCCAATCAGGCCCCAGGCGTTGCGGATGGTCGGCACGTAGACCGGAACGCCGCCATTGATCATCAGCGCGCCATGATGAGCGGCTTTGTGATTGTTGCGGTCGAACAGCACGAGATCGCCGTCGGTGACGAGAGCGCCGAGCGCGATCTTGTTCGATGTCGAGGTTCCGTTGAGCACGAAATAGGTCTTTTCCGCGCCAAAAATCTGGGCGGCTTCCTTCTGCGCCCTTAGCGCGGGACCTTCGTGGGTGAGGAGGTCGCCGAGGTCGAGCACGGAATTGTCGAGGTCGTCGCGGAACACGGACTCGCCGAGATGTTCGACGAACACCCGCCCGATCGGGCTGCGGTTGTAGAACACGCCGCCATTGTGGCCTGGACAGGTCCAGAGCTGGTTGCCCTCTTCGGCATAATCGACCAGCGCGCCGAAGAAGGGCGTCTTCAGCGTCTCCGCATATTGCTTCAGACGGCTGATCAGGTTCTTGGCGATGAAGGTCGGTGTCTCCTCGGACAGGAAGACATAACCGTCGATGAAGTCGAGCACCTCGACCGGCAGATCCTCGAACCGCTTGCGCCGGATCAGGAGGATGATCGGGAAATCGAGGCCGCGCCGCCGCATCAAATTGATCAGCGCCGAGGTCTTGCCCTCCAGGCCCTTCTTGCCCCAGTCCACCACCATGCAGCCGATTGCGGCATCGGTCTGCACCGCCATCTCCGCGTCCTCCAGCTTGCGGGCGCGAACGACCTCGAAGCCGGAACGCTGGATCTCCTCGATGATCTGGTTGAAGCGGACACCTTCGAGGTCGTCGGCGTCGAACACAGGTGCGGCGAACAGGAAGTTGAAGCGCTTGAAATAGTCCATGTCATGTCCCGAATGTGCGAGACCGACAGGTCTCGACACATTTGATGACAGCTGGATGACAGGGAGCGCGATCCCGAGCGGGCCGGGTCGGATGACCATCGGCTCAGTCCAGCAGCTTGTCCAATGTGATCGGGAAGCGGCGGATGCGTTTGCCGGTGGCGTGATAGACGGCGTTTGCGATCGCCGCCGGGACGCCGACGATGCCGATCTCGCCAATGCCCTTGATGCCGAGCCCGTTGATGTGCGCGTCCGGCTCGTCGACGAAGATCACGTCGATGTCGTGAACATCCGCATTCACGGGAATGTGGTACTCGGCGATGTTCGCGTTCATGATCCGACCGAAGCGATGATCCATCACCGTCTCCTCATGGAGCGCCATCCCGATCCCCCAGACCACGCCGCCCATGATCTGGCTGCGGCCGGTCTTGGTGTTCAGAATCCGCCCGGCCGCAACGCGCTCACGACCCGCGTCACGCGAATGACGTTTAGCTCTTCGTCCACCTTGACCTCGGCGAAGACGGCCGAATGGGTGTTGCGCGCGTGTTTCTTGTCCTCACCGAACTGGTTGAGCTTCTCCTTCTCGATGCGCTCGACGCCGCCATGGCGCATCGCGTCGGCGATCGAGACTGCGCGGCTGTTGTCGCTGGCGCTGGCAATGCTGCCGTCGGTCAGCACCGTATCGACAAGCTCGGCGCCGGCGACCGGCGAGCCTGGCATCTTCCCGGCCAGAGCTAACAGCTCCTTGCGCACTTCCTCGGCGGCTGCGAGCACCGCATGTGCGCTCGAGGCGGCCATCCAGGAGCCGCCCTCGACAGGCGCCTGCGGCAGACTGGAATCTGCGAGCCTGACGCTGATGTTCTCGATTGGCAGGCCGAGTGCGTCGGCTGCGACCTGAGCGACAATGGTGTAGGTGCCGGTGCCGATGTCCGATGCGGCACATGACACCTCGGCATGTCCGTTCGACGTCAGCGCGATACGGACGGCGACCGGCATCTGCAGTGCTTCCCACACACCCGTCGCCATGCCCCAGCCGACCAGCTCCTTGCCGTCGCGCATCGAGCGCGGCACAGGATTGCGTCTGCTCCAGCCGAAGGCGTCCGCGCCGCGCGCGTAGCATTCGCGCAACTGCTTGCTGGTGTAGGGCAGGTTTTCGCTCTGGTCGCGATCCGAGTAGCACTTCAGCCGCAGTTCGACCGGGTCGAGCTTGAGCGCGACGGCGAGCTCGTCCATGGCGCATTCGAGCGCGCAGACGCCCGACGCCGCGCCCGGTGCGCGCATATCGCAAGGCGTGGAGACGTCAAGGTGAACCAGCTTGTGCGCGAAGCGGCTGTTCGGACTCTTGTAGAGCTGTTCGGCCCAGCCGGTATCGTTGCGCGCAAAATCCTCGTAGCGCGAGGTGACGGCAATGGCCTCGTGCGTAACGGCGTCGAGCGTACCATCCGATTTTGCGCCGAGCGCGACGCGCTCGATGGTCATCGGCCGGTATCCGAGCCCGTACATCTGCTGCCGCGTCAGCACGACGCGAATGGACCGCTTCAGCGCGAGCGCGCCGAGCGTTGCCAACACCACCTGATATTGCGGCCGCAAGCCGGAGCCGAAGGCGCCGCCGACGTATGGCGAGACCACGCGAATGTCATCCGGTTTCTTGTCGAACACCCCGCAGAGAAATTTGTGGACGTTCTGGACGCCTTGAGTCTTGTCGTAGATCGTGAGCTTGCCATTGCTGTCCCAGACCGCCGTAGTCGCATAGAGCTCCATCGGATTGTGATGCTCGGTCGGTATCACGTAGTCCGCCTCGTGGCGCACATAAGCTCCCGCAAGAGCCGCTACGGCGTCGCCCCGCGGCTTGTGCGGCTTGTCCTTCTCGGCAGCGTTGCTGCGCTCGCCTTCGAGGTCGGTCGCAAAACCATGCTGCTCATATTCGACCCGCACGAGAGTCGCGGCAAATTTCGCGGTTTCCCAGTCCTCCGCCACGACCAACGCAATCGGCTGGCCATTGAACTTGATCGTGTCATCATAAAGCGGACGGAAAGGCGAGCCTTCCTCGGGCGCTACTTCGTCCTTCCACGAATCGTCCTTGTCGGCCAGTGGCGGACGGTTCGCATGCGTGAGCACGTCGAGTACGCCTTCGACCTGGAGTGCCGTACTGGTGTCGAGGCGGGCAATGCGCCCGCATGGAATGGTGGCCTCGACCACGAAGCCATGGAGGAGCCCGTCCGCCGGAAATTCGCCGGCGTATTTGGCGGCCCCGGTGACCTTGGCTCGGCCGTCGACACGCGACGTTGGCGTTCCGACATAAGCGTTCATAGGGTCCTCACGCGATCTTCTTGTGAGCCTGGGATTGCGGTGTGGCGTTCGCCGCCTGTGTCAGCGTCCGCACGATGGCGCGGCGTGCGAGCTCGACCTTAAAGCCGTTATGTGAGCGGGCCGTTGCTCCCTGGAGCAAGAGATCCGCGGCGTGCGAGAAGTGATCGGGCGTCGCGGCCTGACCGCGCAACGCAGCTTCGGCTTCGAGGCTGCGCCAGGGCTTGTGAGCCACGCCGCCGAGCGCCACGCGTGCCCCGCTGATTGCGTTGCCCTCCAATTCGAGCGCGGCGGCAACCGAGACCAGAGCAAAGGCATAGGACATGCGGTCGCGAATTTTGAGGTAGCTGTAGTTTTGAGCAAAGCCGAGCGGCGGCAGTTCGATCGCCGTGATGATCTCGCCGGTGCCGAGGTTGGTATCGACGTGAGGCTTGTCGCCGGGCACCCGGTGGAAATCAGTTAGCGCGATGGTGCGTTCGCCGGAGGGGCCCGCGATGTGCACGAGCGCATCGAGCGCGGCCAGCGCCACGCTCATATCGGACGGATTGGTCGCGATGCAGGCGGCGCTCGTACCCAGGATCGCATGGTTGCGGTTCAGCCCGTCCATCGCCGAGCAGCCGCTGCCGGGATGTCGCTTGTTGCAGGGCGTGGCCGTGTCATAGAAATAGGCGCAGCGCGTTCGCTGCATCAGATTGCCGCCAACGGAGGCCATGTTGCGCAATTGCGCCGAGGCGCCGGCCAGAATGGCGCTGGCGAGCAGGGGATAGCGCTGCTCGATCAATGGATGATAGGCGAGGTCCGAGTTCGGCACCAGGGCGCCGATGCGCAAGGACCCGTCGGCCGTCCCCTCGACCTTGCGGAGCGGCAGGCGGGAAATGTCGATCAGCCGGGTGGGGCGCTCGACATTCTCTTTCATCAGGTCGATCAGATTTGTGCCGCCGGCAATGAGTTTTGCGCCGGGATCGGCGGCGAGCAGGCGAATCGCGTCGGCGACATCATTGGCTCGGGCGTATAGGAAGTTGTTCATGGCTGGCCCATTGCCTGCTGGATGGCGGCGACGATGTTCGGATAGGCGCCGCAGCGGCAGAGGTTTCCGCTCATCGACTCCCGGATCTCGTCGGTATCTTTGGCACGGCCTTCGACGAGCAGTCCGGCCGCCGAACATATCTGTCCCGGCGTGCAATAGCCGCACTGGAAGGCGTCATGGTCGATAAACGCCTGTTGCAGTGGATGCAGCGCGCCGTCGTTGGCAAGGCCTTCGATGGTCGTGATCTTCGCGCCGTCGTTCATGACGGCGAGCGTGAGGCAGGAATTGATTCGCCGGCCGTCCACCAGCACCGTGCAGGCGCCGCACTGACCATGGTCGCAGCCCTTCTTGGTGCCGCTCAGCGCAAGATGGTCGCGCAAGGCATCGAGCAGCGTGGTCCATGGCACGAGATCGAGCGTGTGACTGACGCCGTTGACGACAAGATGGATCGGAATGCGTTCGGAAATTTGATGCGTGACATCGCCCATGTCCTGCTCCCTGCGACGGCGACCGTGCCGGACGTCAGCCGTGTTGACGCGGGGGCACGCCTCCGCCGGCCAATAGCGCCCAACGGACCACCGACCGGTTGGTTCCTTTTGATTCTCTTGCCGGCAGTTCGCCCTTCCGAGAGGTTGCGATCAGCGCTTCGCTTCGCCGAACACCACATTCGGCACGGCGCGGTTGACGACCTCGCGCAGCGCGAAGCTCGATTGTACCCGCGCGACGCGCGGCAGGCGCGACAGCTCCATGCGGTGGATGCGCTCAAAATCCTGGATGTCGCGGGCGAGCACGATCAGGATGTAGTCGTCGGTCCCCGACATCAGGAAGCAGCGCACGACGGACGGGCATTTCACCACTTCCGCCTCGAACGCCTTCAACGCCTCGTCGCTTTGGCTTTCCAACGCGATGCGGACCAGCACCGTGGTGGTAAGGCCGAACTGCGCGAGGTCGAGCGTGGCCTGATAGTCCTGGATATAGCCGTCGTCTTCCAGCGCCTTCTGGCGCCGCGCGAGCGCGGTGCTTGATAGCCCAACCTTGTTGGCGAGCTCGGTGTGGCTGGCCCGCGCATTGGTCGTGAGTTCCGCGAGGATTGCGAGATCTTTCCGGTCGAGGGCCAAAGTTTCGTTTCCAGCGTGAAAGGGCGTTTGCGCGCCGGAAACCGGCGCAGGGATGTCAAAGCTAGCGGATATTTGCACGAAACCAAACCGGGCAGGTCGCTACGATCATGAGGTGAATCAAAAGGAGGCCAGGGATGCGCGTCGGTGTGCCCAAGGAAATCAAAGTGCAGGAATATCGCGTCGGGCTCACCCCGGGCGCAGTCCGCGAATATGTCGCGGCCGGGCACGAGGTGACCGTCGAGAGCGGCGCGGGTGGCGGCATCGGCGCATCCGACGAAGTCTATAGGCGGGCAGGGGCCACCATTGCCGACAGCGCGCGCGACATCTTCGCGAAGTCCGACATGATCGTGAAGGTGAAGGAGCCCCAGAAAAGCGAGTGGGCCCAGCTCCGCGAAGGCCAGATCCTGTTTACTTACCTTCATCTTGCGCCGGATCCCGAACAGGCCAGGGGTTTGCTCGCCTCCGGCTGTACTGCGATAGCCTATGAAACCGTCACCGACGCGGCCGGTCACCTCCCCCTGCTTGCGCCGATGAGCGAAGTCGCCGGCCGCCTCACCATCGAGGCCGCCGGCGCCGCGCTCAAGCGTTCGGCCGGCGGCCGCGGGCTGCTGCTGGGCGGCGTTCCCGGCGTGCAGCCGGCGCGGGTCGTCGTGCTCGGCGGCGGCGTGGTGGGAACGCAAGCAGCGCGCATGGCCGCGGGCCTTGGCGCCGAGGTCACCGTGATCGACCGCTCCATTCTAAGGTTGCGGGAGCTTGATGACCTCTTTGCAGGGCGCGTGCGCACCCGCTTCTCCACCATCGAGTCAGTCGAGGAGGAGGTGTTCGCTGCCGACGTCGTGATCGGCGCGGTGCTGGTGCCGGGCGCGAGTGCGCCCAAGCTCGTCACGCGTGCGATGCTGGCATCGATGCGACCGGGCGGCGTGCTGGTCGACGTCGCGATCGATCAGGGCGGCTGCTTCGAGACCTCGCACCCGACCACGCATGCAGAACCAACTTATGTGGTCGACGGCATCGTGCATTATTGCGTCGCCAACATGCCCGGCGCAGTGCCGGTGACGTCGAGCCAGGCGCTGAACAACGCGACGCTACCGTTCGGCTTGATGCTCGCGGACAAGGGTTTTGCCGCGGTGCTGGAAAATCCACATCTGCGCAGCGGGCTGAATGTGCATCGCGGCCGCATCACCAACAAGGCGGTGGCGGAGAGCCTCGGGCTGGAATTTGCTCCGGTGGGGAGCGGGCTGGCGGCATAGAGCATGATCCGGAAAAGTGCGCAGCGGTTTTCCAGGCCGGAAGAAGAAAACTATTGTCCCGTGCCCGTCCTGCGGAAGGAGCTTCCCCGCCGGGAGGCAAAAAAGCCAATCGCTTCCATTGCTGTTTGGGGCCGAAACGACGACATTTCCATCAGAAATTGATGGATTGACTGCTATGGAACGCACCAGGTTTGAGCCTTTCGGCGAGCAATTGGTGTCCGCAACGGACACCCAACCGCGCTCGCGCGGGTCGAAGCTGCTGCTGCGGGTTGGTACCGGCCTGTTCTGGTCGCTGGTTGCCGGCATCGTGCTGGCGCGTGCGGCCTTCTTCGAGCCCGGCGTCTACGATGGCTTCAGCCGCGTCGCCTCGCTGGCCAAGAGCCTGATCTTCTAAGGCGCGCCTGATCTTCTAAAGGGCGCCTGACCTTCAGAGCCAGATTATTCCGGGCTGAGGATAGAACTTCCCTGAGCCCTGATATGTCGAAAACTTATTTCCCAATCGGATGGCGCTGCGTATAAATCCTTCTCCTT
This sequence comes from Bradyrhizobium sp. WSM1253, assembly GCF_000244935.1. Lineage (NCBI taxonomy): Bacteria > Pseudomonadati > Pseudomonadota > Alphaproteobacteria > Hyphomicrobiales > Nitrobacteraceae > Bradyrhizobium > Bradyrhizobium sp. WSM1253. The sequence continues at coordinate 1,536,092 of NZ_JH600073.1, read as the reverse complement.
GGGAGAGATTTGTGTCGCAGAATCAAGCATCCAGCCCGGCCGACGCCAAGCCGACCACGGCCACTGGCCGCATCGTCGCGCTGATTCCCGGGATCCTCCTCTGCATCGCCGTGGCCGGCGTTTCGGCCCTGCTCGAACGGGCGGAATTGGGCGTCTTCGAACATCCCTATGTCGAGGCGCTGGTGATGGCGATCTTGCTCGGCATGGCCGTGCGCAGCTTCTGGAAGCCCGCGCCGCGCTGGCAGTCCGGCATCGCCTTCAGCGCCAAGCAACTGCTCGAAGTCGCCGTCATGCTGCTGGGGGCCTCGATCAGCTTTGCTGCTATCGCGGCGTCCGGGGTCGCGCTGTTGGCCTCGATCGCAGCGGTCGTCGTGATCGCGCTCTGCGTCTCCTTCGGCATCAGCCGCCTGCTTGGTCTCTCGACGCGGCTCTCGATCCTGATCGCCTGCGGCAACTCGATCTGCGGCAATTCGGCGATCGCCGCGGTGGCGCCGATCATCGGCGCCAACAATGACGAGATCGCATCCTCGATCTCCTTCACCGCGATTCTCGGCGTGATGATGGTGCTCGGCCTGCCGCTGCTGATTCCGCTGCTGCAGCTATCGGCCACGCAATACGGTATCCTCGCAGGCCTCACCGTCTATGCCGTGCCGCAGGTGCTGGCCGCGACGGTGCCGGCGGGACTCGTCTCGACGCAGATCGGCACGCTCGTCAAGCTGATGCGCGTGCTGATGCTCGGGCCGGTGGTCGTCGGCCTCTCGCTGACCGCCTCGCGCTGGCAGAGCGACGCCAAGAAGAGCAATGTCGGCTTTTTCCGCCTGGTCCCGTGGTTCATCCTCGGCTTCCTTGCGCTGGCGACCCTGCGATCCCTGGAGATCGTGCCGTCCACGGTGGTTGCCCCGATCACGCGGATCACGGGTTTTCTCACGGTGGTGTCGATGGCTGCACTTGGCCTGGGCGTCGACGTGAAGGTGCTTGCGAATGTCGGGGGCAGGGTGACGGCCGCTGTGACGCTGTCGCTGATGCTGCTGCTCGGCATCAGCATCGCGCTGGTGCACTGGTTCAAGTGAGCGGCGCGACACTGCCGTAGGGTGGGCAAAGGCGCGAAAGCGCCGTGCCCACCATTTCTCTCATGGAGAACGATGGTGGGCACGCTTCGCTTTGCCCACCCTACGAAACTGGCTTCCCGCAAGCGGGGCGAGGTAAGATCAAATCACGTCCGCGAGCGAATGCCCGTGCAGCTCGATGTTCAGCCCCTGCATGCCCATGTCGTTGAGCTCGCCGCCCATCGCTTTGATGCTCTCCTCGCGGATCAGCGACATCAGTCCGCGGCGCAATGCCAGGAATTCCGACGACATCATCATCGACTGCTGCCGCGGCCGCTCCAGCGGGATCGGAATCTCCGCCTTGATCGAGCCGGGGCGCGCGGTCATGCAGTAGACGCGGTCGGACAGGAAGATCGCCTCGTCGATGTCGTGGGTGACGAACAGCACCGAGATCTTCAGCCGCTGCCACATGTTGGTGAGGATCTGCTGCATGATGACGCGGGTCTGCGCATCGAGCGCGCCGAAGGGCTCGTCCAGCAACAGCACTTTGGGTCCTGTCGCGAGCGCGCGGACGATGCCGACGCGCTGTTTCATGCCACCTGAGAGTTTCTCGGGGTAATGCTTTTCGAAGGCTTCGAGGCCCGCGAGGCCCAGCAGCGTGCGCGCGGCGCGCTCGCGCTGCGAGCGCGGCATGCCGCGCATCTTCAGGCCGAACTCGACATTCTCTCGCACCGTCTTCCAGGGAAACAGCGAATATTGCTGGAACACCATGCCACGCTCGGCGCTCGGACCGTTCACCCTCTCGCCGTCGACGGTGACGATGCCCGTGGTCGGCTTGAGGAAGCCGGCGACCGCGTTAAGCAGCGTCGACTTTCCGCAGCCGGAGGGCCCGACGATCGAGACGAACTCGCCAGGCTTCACATGAATCTGCGTATCGGTGACGGCCTGTACCGGTCCTTCGATGCTGTCGTAGCTGAGGGAGAAATTCCTGACCTCGATATGCCCCTGCGGTGCCTTGACGACGATCTCACTCATCTTGACCTCCACGGCATCACCAATTGTCCGGCCCCCCGGATCAGCATGCTCGATCCGAGGCCGAGCACGCCGATCGCGATCATGCCGAGCGCGATGTCGGCATACTGGACCAGCGAATAGGCCTCCCAGGTGAAATAGCCGATGCCGTACTGCCCCGAGATCATCTCGGCGGCGATCAGCGACACCCAGGCCACCCCCATGCCGACGGTGAGGCCGGTGAAGATGTGCGGGAGCGAGGCCGGGAAATACACGTCGCGGAAGATCGAGCGTTCCCGCGCGCCGAGACATTGCGCGGCGCGCACCAGCACGGGGTCGACCAGCGACATGCCGTGCAGCGTGTTGACCAGGATCGGGAAGAACGAGCCGAGGAAGGTGATGTAGACGATGCTCTGCTCGTTGGTAGGCCACAGCATGATCGCCATCGGCACCCAGGCGATCGCCGGGATCGGCCGCAGCACCTCCGCCACGGGGAAGATAATCTCGTGGACCAGCTTGAAGCGGCCCATGATCAGGCCGAGCGGCACCGCGACGATGGCCGCGAGCGAGAAGCCGAAGAAGATGCGCCGGCAGCTCAAGAGAACGTGCAGCAGGAATTTCGGATCGTGGATCGCCTTGGTGAAGCTCGCATAGACCGCGAGTGGCGAGGGCACGTTGGTGAAGCGCACGAAGAACACGACGCGGTAGGTCGTCAGCAGGTGCCAGACCAGCAGGAAGGCGAGCAGCGAGATGATGCCGATCGCGGTCGCGCGCAGCCCGCCCCGGTTGAGCCGGTACCAGCGCAACGCGAGCGTGCCGAAGGAAGGCGGTGATGCGGGTGGAGTGGAGGCGGGCATGGCGCTTGCCTCCGCGATGGCACTTGCCGGCATGCTGTCCTCGGGATGTCTGAGGAGGGCGGGACTGCTCACGTCTTGCCCCCGCCGACCGCCGCCTTCACGGCCTCGTCGAAGCCGAGCACCTTGCCGCTGATCTTGGCGGCATAGGCTTCGGCGTCCTTCTTCAACAGGAACGGCACAACCTCGCCATTGCCGACCGCGAAGAAAGCCTGGTCGGCGAACAGCTTGATGCCGCGGGTGGTATCGAAGACGTAAGCGACGTTGATCTTCTTGCCCTTTGCCTTGTAGTCGGCATAGGCGGCGAGCGTGCAGCCGGTTGACGAGAAAGGCATGATGCCGGCTTCGTCGACCCAGACCTCGCCGGCTTTGCGCGGATCGGAGATCGGTTTCTTGCAGAAGGAATCTTCGCCGGAGATCTCGTAATTTCTGGTGCTGGCGAGCCGCGCGTCGTAGTCGAGCTTCATCTCGGAATAGGCTTTGCGGATGTAGCTGTCGTCGACCCATTTCTTCGGGTCGAACTCCTTCATCCGGCCGAGGTTCTGCAGCACCTTGACGTCGGCCGTCGCGGCGTCGATCAGCGCCGGCTTGATCGAGGGATCAGTGGTCATGTTGCCGCTGGGGCCGAGGAAGATGTAGACGACCTCCTTGTTGATGCCGGTCCATTCCTGGATTTTCTCGGCGGCGAGCTTGGGATCGTCGCGCAGCCACTGATTGGCGGCGATCAGCGCCTTGAAATATGCGACGACGACCTCGGGATATTTCTCGGCGAAATCGGTGCGGACCACGATGCCGTGGAAGGTCGGCAGATTAGTCTCGACGCCGTCAAAGATCTTTCGCGCGAAACCGCGGAACGGCAGCAACTCGGCGAACGGAACGAAGTCGGCATGCGCGTCGATCTTCTTCTCCTGGAGATTGGTCGAGCCGACCTCCGGGCTTTGGCTGACCAGCTGGAAGAAATCCGACGCGTAGCCGCGGTCCTGCATCGCCTTCAGCACCATGCCGTGCGCGGCGGAGCCGAACGGCACGCTCACGAGCTTCCCCTTGAGGTCTGCGAGATCGTAGTAGGGCGAATCCTTGTGAACGACGATGCCGTTGCCGGAGCCCGACAGGCTGTAGGCGGCGATGCCGATCAGTCGGCTCTTGCTCTCCGGATTGCTGTCGAAAGTGAAGCCGTTCACGATCAGCGGATAGTCGCCCATCATGCCGATCTGCAGCTTGTTCGCCATCATCGCATTGGTGACGGGCGGACCGGACGTGAAGTTCTGCCACTCCAGCTCGAACTTGATGTTGGCGTATTTGCCGTCCTTCGGCAGATATTTTTCGAGGAGATGGAGCTGGCGGATGACGACGCCGGCGGTCACCGTGTTGGTCGTGGTGTCCTGCGTTCCGATGCCGAGCGTAACGGTTTCCGCCGCGGCCGGCTGCGCGAGGAGAAGCGCCAGCGACGTCACCGACATCGCGATCGAGAGCGTGGGAAGATGGCGGACCATTCTCATCCTCATTCGGTTGGATGTGCTGTGGTTGCCATGATTGGGTGAGGGCGTGGGCAGGGCAAATCCGGAATGAGCGCCACAGTCGATTAGTTGCCGGGAAAAGTTGATTGCATAGTCCTTGGGCAGTCCTGCACTATAAAGCCGCTTGGGTGGGCACCGGCCCTAGTCCGACGCTTGCCCTCGCATCTCTTCCAGCACGTCGGGCCGGCAGACCACGATCTGGGAGCGCTTGGTCAGCACGATTCCCTTCTCCTGCATGCGCTTCAGGCTGATCGTGACCCATTGCCTGGTGGCGCCGACCATGTGGGCGATATCGGCATGGGTGAAGGCGGCCGCGATCACCCGGCCGTCGGCGTCATCGACGCCATAGAGGTCGACGAGATGCAGCAACAGATGCGCAAGGCGCTGTGTGATCGAGCGCGTTCCCAGCATCTGGGCCAGCGCCGAATAGCACTTGCCCTTGAAGGTCAGGCCTTCGATCAGGCCGATCGCGAGGTTCGGAATCTCGACCGCAAGCGATCGCAACTCCTTTCCGGGCAGATGCACCACGCTGCAATTGCTGGATGCAACGCCGGACCATTGATGCACGGTGCCTTCGAACACTTCCGGCCCGCCGACGAAATTGCCGACATGCCAATAGGCCAGCGTGATCTCGCGGCCGAGCGGCGAGGTGTAGAAGACCCGGATACGGCCGCTTTCGATCAGCCAGATACCGTCATGCTTGCCACCCTGGCTGAACAGCGTCTGGCCACGGTTGAGCACTTTTCGGCGGCCCTGCTTCAGCACCAGCTCCCGCTCGCGCTGGCTGAGCTTGTCCATCAACGGCGGCGGTCCGCCGATCCATTGCTGGTTCTCGGTGAGCAGCAGCGAGGAACCGCCGGCAGGCCGGACTGCCGGGGGACCGGCCCCCCGAACCGCATTCGCCGCCGCCTGCAACATTATCTGCCTCCGGAACGTTCAAACCGTTCTAAAGAGGAGCAATGTCCGTGCCAGATTCACTCCGCTGTCATCGCCCGGCTTGACCGGGCGATCCAGTATTCCAGAGACGTCAATGGGTTATCGAGAAGCCGCGGCGTACTGGATTCCCCGCCTTCGCGGGGAATGACAGCGGAGTTTGGAGGACGACCTGTTGCGTCTACCGTCCCGCCAGGCTCAGCAAATACGGCTTCGGGTAAATCCCCCGATTATGCCCATCCGAAAACGAGATGTTCAGCCCGTAACCGAGATCGCCGATTTCGGTGATCGCGATGCCCGGAAAACGCTCGGGGAAGCGGCCGTCGAAGCGGGCGCGGGTGCAGTGGGCGCATTTGCAGGAGAGGCGGAGCGTTTCCGCCGGCAAGTCCAGCGTGTCGTCCTGAGCGGTGCGAACGCGGAGCGTCGCGAGGTCGGCGCTTGCTTCGTAATCTGCCACGATCGGTGCCACCAAGGTCATGACGTGTCTCCGACCCTTCTCTACGTTGCCGCAGCGCTGCTGCGATAGCAACTAATTGCCAGGCTCAGGTGCGAGGCGCTGATCTTCGCTGCCTGCTGTTCGATCATCGCCCACGAAATGTGAAACTAATCGACCGGGAATTTCAGTTCGGCGTTGCCGGATTCCCGTCTCTCCGAAACCTTGTGCGCAATCGAGGTCAGGAGAGACAATGAGCGCATTTCAGAAGGAAACGGTCCTGTCGGTCAGGCACTGGACCGATAGCCTGTTCAGCTTCACCGCGACGCGCGATCCGGGCTTCCGCTTCCAGAACGGCCAGTTCGCGATGATCGGGCTGGAAGTCGAGGGCAAGCCGTTGCTGCGGGCCTACAGCATGGCGAGCGCCAATCACGAGGAGGCGCTCGAGTTCTTCTCGATCAAGGTGCAGGACGGTCCGCTGACCTCGCGCCTTCAGAAGATCAGGGAGGGAGACGTCATCCTGGTCGGCCGCAAGGCCACGGGCACGCTGATCACCGGCAACCTCCTTCCCGGCAAGCGCCTGTTGCTGCTCTCGACCGGCACGGGGCTCGCGCCGTTCGCCAGCCTGATCAAGGACCCCGACGTCTACGAGAATTACGAGACCATCGTGCTCGCCCATGGCTGCCGCCAGGTCTCCGAGCTCTCCTATGGCGAGCACCTGGTAGAAGGCCTGCGCGATCACGAGTTCTTCGGGCCGCTGATCCGGGACAAGCTCGTCTACTACCCGACCGTTACCCGCGAGCCGTTCAGGAATCGCGGCCGCATCTCCGACCTGATCGCGTCGAACCAGCTCTTCGACGACATCGGTCTATCAGGCCTCGATATCGAGACCGACCGCATCATGCTGTGCGGCAGCCCGGCGATGCTGGAGGAACTTCCCGCGATGTTGTCCGCACGCGACTTTGTCGAGGGCAATCACAGCCGGCCCGGTCATTTCGTGATCGAAAAGGCCTTTGTCGAGCGCTGAGGCGCAAATCGCAGCCCGGCGACAACTAATTGCTATCGCCGGGACGCCTGCTGAACAAATCTGATGCAAAGGCGCCGGACCTGCCGGCGAACCAGGAGCAAGCGATGTCACTAGATCAGATCGTCGATGGACTTTCGGAGGTTTCCTGCGACGTGCTGGTGATCGGCGGCGGCACGGCCGGCCCGATGGCGGCACTGAAGGCGAAGCTGAAGAATCCGAAGGCCAATGTCGTCCTGCTCGAAAAGGCCAACGTCAAGCGCTCCGGAGCGATCTCGATGGGCATGGACGGCTTGAACAACGCCGTCATTCCCGGATACGCAACGCCGGAGCAGTACACCAAGGAAATCACCATCGCCAATGACGGCATCGTCGATCAGAAGGCGGTCTACAAATACGCGCAGAACTGCTACTCGATCATCGAGGAACTCGACAGTTTCGGCATCCGCTTTCTGAAGAACGAGAACGGCGACTACGCCGTCAAGAAGGTGCACCACATCGGCACCTACGTGCTGCCGATGCCGAACGGCGAGACCGTGAAGAAGGCGCTGTATCGCCAGCTCCGTCGCGCCCGCATCCTGATCTCCAACCGCTACATGGCGACGCGGCTGCTCAAATCCGCCGACGGGCGCATTGCCGGCGCGATCAGCGTTAATACTCGTACCGCCGAGATGCTGGTGATCAAGGCCAAGGCCGTCATCCTGTGCATGGGCGCCGCCGGCCGGCTCGGTCTGCCGACCTCCGGCTACATGTTTGGTACCTACGAGAACGCAGCCAATTCCGGCGACGGCTATTCCATGGCCTATCATGCCGGTGCGGCTCTGGCGAACCTCGAATGCTATCAGATCAATCCGCTGATCAAGGACTATAACGGCCCGGCCTGCGCCTACGTCGCCGGTCCCTTCGGCGCCTTCACCGCCAACAACGAGGGATCGCGCTTCATCGAATGCGATTACTGGTCGGGTCAGATGATGCTGGAATTCTACAACGAGCTGCTGTCCGGCAAGGGCCCGGTGTTTCTCCAGCTCAAGCATCTTCACCCCGACACCATCTCGGAGATCGAATCGACGCTGCACAAGGTCGAGCGTCCCACACGCGGCCTGTTCCAGCAGGGGCGCGGGGTCGACTACCGCAGCGAGTCGATCGAGATGCATATCTCCGAGATCGGCTTCTGCTCCGGTCACAGTGCGTCGGGCGTGTTCGTCGACGACAACGCGCGCACCACCGTCCCGGGCCTCTATGCCGCCGGCGACATGGCCAGCGTGCCGCACAATTACATGCTCGGCGCCTTCACCAACGGTTCGGTCGCCGGCCTCGACGCGATGGAATTCGCTGACAATCACGACTTCGCGGAATTCGACGCGGCCGATGTCGCCAGCGAACGTGACCGCGTCATGGCGCCGACCAAACGCGAGGACGGCATTCCGCCGAACCAGATCGAGTACAAGACCCGGCGTCTCGTCAATGACTATCTCCAGCCGCCGAAAGTTACGCGCAAATACGAACTCGGCATGCGCCGGCTCGCCGAAGCGAGGGAAGACATGCAGGAGCGCATGATCGCGCGCAATGCGCACGAACTGCTCCGCGCGCTCGAAGTACAGTCGATCATGGACTGCGCGGACATGGCTGTGCATGCCTCGCTCTACCGCGAGGAAAGCCGCTGGGGTCTCTATCACTGGCGCACGGATTTCCCGGAGAAGGACAATGAGAACTGGTTCTGCCACACGCTGCTCAGCAAGCAGGACGGCAAGATGACCAGCGAGAAGCGTGCCGTGGAGCCCTATATCGTGCCGATCGCCGACGATGAGAAGGATCTCTACGACAAGCAGCGCATCCGCGCGACAGCCTGACCCGCCAAAGTAACAGGAGACATACGATGCCTCTCGCTTCCTATCAGACATCGGTTCCGGTGGTCGTCGACGACGCCAAATGCATCGCGGACAAGGGCTGCACGGTGTGCGTCGACGTCTGTCCGCTGGACGTGCTGCGTATCAGCGATATGACCAACAAGGCCTATATGGCCTATGACGAATGCTGGTACTGCATGCCCTGCGAGGCGGATTGCCCGACCGGCGCTGTCACCGTCAACATTCCCTATCTGCTGAGGTAGTCATGTCGAGCCCGTTCGAATCCTACGACGATCTCGAAGATGCCGACGAGCGGCTCCAGGCCGCCGATCCAGGGGAGCGCCGCGTCGCCATCATCGCGCTCGGCCATTCCGGCGATCCCGCAGCAGTCGGCCATCTCGCCAAAATGGTCGCCGATCCCGATGCCGGCGTCCGCCAGCAGGTCGCGATGGCGCTTGGCGAGTTCGACGGGCCGGAGGCTGCCAGCGCGCTGGTGAAGCTGCTGGTCGATCCTGAGAGAATCGTTGCGTCCGCCGCGGCCGACAGCATGGCCGAGTTCAAGGATCCTGCCTGCGCCGAAATCATCCTGCCGCTGGTCAAGCACGCCCACGCCTTCGTCCGCATGGGCGCGTTGCGCGCGCTGAAGGAGCTGCGCTGCAAGGATACGCTGAAGCCGGCGCTGGAAGCGCTCCAGGATTCCGACGCCGCCGTGCGGGTGCAAGCGATCGGCGTGATCGGGTTCCTCAAGCTGGAGGAATCAATCCCGGCGCTGACCGCGCTGATCAACGATCCCGACGCGCATGTGCGCCGTGCCGCCGTCAGCGCGCTCGCCTTCTCGCAGATGAAGCCCGCGGCTGAGATGATCACGCGCGCGTTGAAGGATTCGGACTGGATGGTGCGGGAGATGGCCGCAGAAACGCTGGGCCTCAACGTCAACGGCTCGATCGCCGCCGACCAGCTCATCGCTTCGCTCAGTGACGAGTTCTGGCAGGTGCGGCTGAAGGCAATCCGCAGCCTTGGCCGGATGAAGATCGAGCACGCGGTTCGCCCGATCGGCAATTGCGTCAACCATGAGCAGGCGAATTTGCGGAAGGAAGCCGCTGCTGCGCTCGGCGAAATCGCCCACCACGACGGCGAGGCGTTCCTTGCCGTCATCGCCAACGATCCAGATCCCGAGGTGCGCAAGAACGCGCGCTGGGCGCTTCAGCAGATCGCGGCCCGGAAAGCGCGCGCGGGGGCATAGGAGCGCGGCGGGCTGCCGCGCTGGACTTCCCGTCCCAGACGTTTATTGGTCTTCGCCAATGTGATCGGCCTCCGCGAGCGCGGCCGATCCGAAAAGAGCGAGGATACGCCCATGACGACATTGACGGTAAAGGACCTTCTTCCCGAGGACGGCACGCGGGGAACGCTTGTCGGCCGCGTCTGGCTGCCGCAGGCGAATGGCCCGGCCGTGGTCGCCGTGCGCGGCGATGGTGTGTTCGACGTCACCGCAACGTTCCCGACCGTCAGCACGCTCTGCGAGGAGGACGATCCGGCGAAGGCGCTTGCCACGACCAAGGGTGAGCGCATCGGCGATATCGAGGCCATCGTCCGCAACACGCCGCCCGATCAGCGCGATCCGAAAAAGCCGTGGCTGCTCGCGCCGGTCGATCTCCAGACGCTGAAGGCGGCCGGTGTGACCTTCGCCATCTCGATGCTGGAGCGCGTGATCGAGGAGCGGGCGAAAGGCAATCCGGCCTCGGCCGAAGCGATCCGGCAAGAGGTGACGCGGCTGATCGGCGACGATCTGTCGAAGCTCAAGCCGGGTTCGGACCAGGCGATGCACCTGAAGCAGGTGCTGATCGACCAGAACGCCTGGAGCCAGTATCTCGAGGTCGGCATTGGCCCCGATGCCGAGGTCTTCACCAAGGCGCCGACCTTGTCGTCGGTCGGCACCGGCATGGATGCGGGGCTGCATCCGAAATCGACCTGGAACAACCCCGAGCCGGAGCTGGTGCTGTTCGTCTCGAGCCGCGGCAAGATCGTCGGCGGCGCGCTCGGCAACGACGTCAATCTGCGCGACTTTGAGGGCCGTTCGGCGCTGTTGTTGTCGAAAGCCAAAGACAACAACGCGTCGTGTTCGATCGGTCCGCTGCTGCGCCTGTTCGACGACAGCTTTACCCTCGATGACGCCCGCAAGCTCGACATCAGCCTGAACGTGAAGGGGCAGGACGGTTTCGTCCTCGACGGCCATTCCTCGATCAGCATGATCAGCCGCGATCCGACCGATCTGGTCGAGCAGACCATCGGCAAGGTGCATCAATATCCTGATGGCTTCGTGCTATTCCTCGGGACCATGTTCGCACCGGTTAAGGATCGCGACGCGCCGGGGCAGGGGTTCACCCACAAGCGCGACGACATCGTCACGATCTCGGCGCCCCAGCTCGGCAAACTCGTCAACCGCATGCGGACCAGCGACGAGTGCGAGCCCTGGACCTTCGGCATCGGCGCGCTGATGAAGAATCTGGCGCAGCGGAAGCTGATCTAGCGGTCGGCATGTTGCCCGGCCGACAGCGGGCGATTGCACATCGAAATCAGAGAAGGTCGTCATGCCCGGGCTTGTTCCGGGCATCCACGTTCTTTGTCCCGCATGGCAAGAACGTGGATAGCCGCGACAAGCCCGCCCATGACGATGTGGCGCTGGCCAAGCTGCATCATTTCTTTCATCTTCCCGTTGCATCTGCGGAACAAAATCGCGCTGGGCGTGTCGTACAATGACTCTCCTGCCGAATGTCACCCCCGACCAAATAGTCAGATAATATGACTAGTCGGAACCAAGCTTCCGTGAAATAGTCCCTCCCGCCGCCTCAAAGGTCGGCCTGTGGGTGCGATGCTACCAATCGGCGCCCCGGATAACATTTTGGGAGATACGCCTGATGATCCTCAAAGCCCTCTTTGCGGCCAGCGCCACTGCCGCGTTGCTGCTCGCGCTGCCGGCGAATGCCGCCGAGCTCACCATCGGCTTCTCGCAGATCGGATCGGAATCCGGCTGGCGCGCGGCCGAGACCTCGGTCTCCAAGCAGGAAGCCACCAAGCGCAAGGTCAATCTCAAGATCGCCGACGCGCAGCAGAAGCAGGAGAACCAGATCAAGGCGATCCGCTCCTTCATCGCGCAGAATGTCGATGCGATCTTCCTCGCGCCCGTCGTCTCGACCGGCTGGGACTCGGTGCTGAAGGAAGCCAAGGAGGCCAAGATCCCGGTCGTGCTGCTCGACCGCGACATCGATCCCTCCGGCAAGGAGCTCTATCTCACCGCCGTGACCTCAGACAGCGTGCATGAAGGCGAGGTCGCCGGCGACTGGCTGGCCAAGACCGTCGGGGCCAAAGCCTGCAACATCGTCGAATTGCAGGGAACGGTCGGCGCGAGCGTCGCCGCCAACCGCAAGAAGGGTTTTGACACCGCCATCGCCAAACACGCGAACCTGAAGGTGGTGCGCAGCCAGACCGGCGACTTCACCCGCGCCAAGGGCAAGGAAGTGATGGAAAGCTTCATCAAGGCCGAAGGCGGCGGCAAGTCGATCTGCGCGGTCTACGCGCATAATGACGACATGATGGTCGGCGCGATCCAGGCGATGAAGGAAGCTGGCCTCAAGCCGGGCAAGGAGATCCTCACTGTCTCGATCGATGCGGTCCCCGACATCTTCAAGGCCATGGCCGCCGGCGAAGCCAATGCCACGGTCGAGCTGACGCCGAACATGGCGGGCCCCGCGCTCGATGCCATCGCGGCCTTCAAGGGCAAGGGCACGGTGCCGCCGAAATGGATCCAGACGGAGTCGAAGCTTTATACGGCCGCCGATGATCCGCAGAAGATCTACGACAGCAAGAAGGGCCTCGGTTACTGAGGCGAGGACGTCGCCGGACGGCCGTGTTTCGGCAGTCCGGCGATCCCGCTCGAAACCGCTGCGCGAACGAACAGGCTCCGTGTCCGCATCGTCGGCGGGCGCCGCTGGGAGTGAATTTGTGATGGAGAACAGCCCGCATTCCGCGGCTTCCCTGCTGGAGGCGCGCGGGATCAGCAAGAGTTTTGGTGCGGTACGCGCGTTGCAGCAAGTCGACTTCACGCTGCGCGCTGGCGAGATTCATGCGTTGCTTGGCGAGAACGGCGCCGGCAAGTCCACGTTGATCAAGGTGATCACCGGCGTGTTCCCGCGCGATGCTGGCATCGTCAGGCTCGGCGGCGAAGAGGTCGCGCCGCGCTCGGCCAAGGCGGCGCTTCAGGCCGGCATCGCCACCGTCTACCAGGAGGTCAATCTGCTGCCGAACCTCTCGGTGGCGCAGAACCTGTTCCTCGACCGGCAGCCGATGCGTTTCGGCATGGTGCGCGAAGGCGAGATGCGCCGCCGCGCCAAGGCGCTGCTCGCGGATTTCGGCCTCGACATCGACGTATCAGCGCCGCTTGGCAATTATTCGGTGGCGATCCAGCATGTCACCGCAATCGCGCGCGCTGTCGATCTCTCGGCGCGTGTGCTGATCCTGGACGAGCCGACCGCGAGCCTCGACCGCCATGAGGTCGAGATCCTCTTTCGCATCATGCGTCAGCTTGCCAAGCGCGGCATTGGCATCGTCTTCGTCAGCCATTTCCTCGACCAGGTCTACGAGATCTCCGATCGCATCACGGTTTTGCGAAATGGTCGCCTGGTCGGCGAGCGCGAGACCGCGTCGCTGTCGCGACTCGAGCTGATCCGGATGATGCTCGGCCGCGAGCTGGCCGAGACCACCAGCGCGCGGGCCGCGACGCGCGAGCATCAGGCCCGCGAAGTCTGCGCGAGCTTCGAGAGCTATGGCAAATCAGGCTATGTCGCGCCGTTCAATCTCGAGCTGCGCCATGGCGAGGTGGTCGGTCTCGCCGGCCTGCTCGGCTCGGGCCGGACCGAGACGGCGCGGCTGGTGTTCGGCGCCGAGCGCGCCGATCGCGGGCAGGCGAGGGTGGAAGGCGCGCCTGTCCGGCTTCACTCGCCGCGCGACGGCGTGCGCCACGGCTTTGGCTATTGCCCTGAGGAGCGCAAGACTGACGGCATCGTCGCCGAGCTCACCGTGCGCGAGAACATCGTGCTCGCGCTCCAGGCCAAGCGCGGTCTGCATCGGCCGCTGTCGCGACGCGAGCAGGACGAGATCGCAAGCCGTTACGTCAAGATGCTCGACATTCGCCCGCCCGATCCGGAGCGTCCCGTCGGCCTGCTGTCCGGCGGCAATCAGCAGAAGGTCCTGCTGGCACGGTGGCTTGCGACCTCCCCGCGGCTCCTCGTGCTGGACGAGCCGACCCGCGGCATCGACGTCGGCGCGCATGCCGAGATCATCCGCCTGATACGCGAGCTCTGCGACGACGGGCTTGCGCTGCTCGTGATTTCCTCCGAGCTCGACGAGATCGTGACCTATTCCGATCGCGTGGTGGTGCTGCGCGACCGCGCTCATGTCGAGGAACTCGCGGGCGAGGCGATCGACGTCGGCAACATTCTCGCGGCCATTGCCGCCGATAGCGTCGCCGTTGCGCTTGAGGCTCACACATGACAGCGCTGCTGCCGCGCCGCGGCCTTGCCCAGATCCTCGCATTGATCGTCATCCTCGCGGTCGATCGTGTGGTGTCGCCGCAATTCTTCGATCTGCGCCTCCAGGATGGACGTCTGTTCGGCAGCCTGATCGACGTGCTCAATCGCGGCACGCCGGTGGCGCTGCTCTCGCTCGGCATGGTCCTGGTGATCGCGACGCGCGGCATCGATCTGTCGGTCGGCGCGGTCATGGCGATCTCGGGCGCGATCGCGGCGAGCCTCGCCGACAACCACAGTCTGGCCGTGGTGCTGGCGGCTGCGCTCGGCGCGGGCCTGATCTGCGGATTGTGGAACGGATTTCTCGTCGCGGTGCTCGGCATGCAGCCGATCGTGGCGACCCTGATCCTGATGGTGGCGGGACGCGGCATCGCTCAGCTCATTACCGAAGGCCGCATCGTGACCTTCTCCTCGCCCGATTTGGTCTGGCTCGGCAACGGCTCCATCCTCGGCGTGCCGGTGCCAGTCGCGATTGCGCTTGGCATGTTGATGCTCACCGGCGCGGTGGTGCGAGGCTCGGCACTTGGGTTACTGATCGAAGCAACCGGCGGCAATGCGCGGGCGAGCGAGCTTGCCGGCGTCGGCACGCGCGCGATGATTTTGGCGGTCTATGTCTGGTGCGGCGTTTGCGCTGCGCTTGCCGGTGTCATCGCGGCGGCCGACATTATGGGCGCGGATGCCAACAATGCCGGCCTCTGGCTCGAGCTCGACGCCATCCTCGCGGTGGTGATCGGCGGCACCTCGCTGTTCGGCGGCCGCTTCAGTCTCGTGCTGGCCGTACTCGGCGCGCTGATCATCCAGACCATGAACACCGGCATTCTGCTGTCGGGCTATCCGCCGGAGTTCAATTTGCTGGTCAAGGCGATGGTGGTGCTCGCCGTGCTGCTGCTGCAATCGCCGAAGCTGTCCGGCTTTGCCGGAATCGTGACGCGGCTGCGGGGGACCAAGGCATGAAAGGCCTGCCGCCCGTCCTCATCACGGCGATCGTGCTCGTCGCGGGATTCGCGCTTTGCGCGATGCAGTTTCCCAACATCGCCTCCACCCGCGTTGTCGGCAATCTCCTGACCGACAACGCCTTCCTCGGCATCGTCGCGACGGGCATGACCTTCGTCATCATTTCCGGCGGCATCGATCTCTCGGTCGGCTCGGTGATCGGCTTCACCACGGTGTTCGTCGCGCTGGCGATCGAGCGCTGGGGAATGCCGCCCCTGGTCGCCTTCGTCGCCATCCTCGCGCTCTCGGCCGCCTTCGGAGCGGCGATGGGCGCGGTGATCCATGTCTTCGATTTGCCGCCTTTCATCGTGACGCTCGCCGGCATGTTCTTGGCCCGGGGTGCCAGCTTCCTGCTCTCGACGGAATCGGTGCCGATCACAGCACCGGTCTATTCCACTGTGTCGGACTTCGCACTGCGAGTACCCGGCGGTGGACGGCTGACGGCGGTCGCGATCATCATGCTTACGATCGTGATCGGCGGCGCATTGCTGCTGCAGCTCACCCGGTTCGGCGCCAATGTTTATGCGCTCGGCGGCAGCCGGGCGACCGCGAGCCTGATGGGTGTCGCCGTCGGCAGGATGACGGTGAAGATCTACATGCTGTCGAGCCTGCTCGCCGGCATCGCCGGCATCGTCTTCTCCTTCTACACCAGCGCCGGCTACTCGTTGTCCGCGGTTGGCGTCGAGCTCGACAGCATCGCGGCCGTCGTGATCGGCGGCACGCTGCTCACGGGCGGGCAGGGCTCGGTGATCGGCACCTTCCTCGGGGTGCTGATCCAGGGCATGATCCAGACCTACATTAATTTCGACGGGACGCTGTCGAGCTGGTGGACCAAGATCGCGACCGGGGTGCTGCTGTTCGCCTTCATCGCCTTGCAGCAGGGGTTGGTCGCGCTCGCGCGCCGGCCCGTGGCAAAGCGCGCGGGAGCAGTCTCATGACCACCTCGCGCATCCTTGTCATCCCGACGCGCCGGGCGCACTCCAATCACGCGGAGGTGGCCCGCTCGATCGGCGTCGACATCATTGCCGGCCGCTACGCGGAGGGAACGCGCCTGCCTGGCGATGCCGAAATGATCGCGATGTTCGGGGTGTCGCGACCGGTGCTGCGCGAGAGCGTGAAGACGCTGGTGGCCAAGGGCCTGCTCACAACCAAGGCGCGGGTCGGCACCGTCGTGCGCGAGCGCGTCGCCTGGAACATGTTCGACGCCGACGTGCTGGCCTGGCACCTGGATGCCGGGATCGACAAGCGCTTCCTCAATGACCTCGCCGAAATCCGCCTCGCGGTCGAGCCGCGCGCGGCCGCGCTGGCGGCGGCGCGGCGGTCGGAGCAGGATCTCTCCGAGCTCCGTCGCTGCATGGAGCGGATGCGGCTTGAAGCCTCCGACTCCGTTGGCTTCGCCGATGCCGACCTCGCGCTCCATGTCGGTGTGGCGCGCGCCTCCGGAAATCTGTTCATGCGCTCGATCGGGCACGTCATCGAGGCTGCGTTGCGCGCCTCATTCCTGCTCAGCGCACCGGTCGAACCGGAGGACCGCGACACTGTTCTGCTCTGGCATCAGAAGATCGTCGATGCCATCGCGGACGGTGATGCCACGACTGCGTCGGAGGCGATGGTCTACGTCATTCACAACGGCATGCGCCGCCACGAGGGTACAGTGATCGAGACTGTACCGGCCGAAGCGCTGCCGTCCGCGGAAGCTGGAGAAAGATCGTGACTGAACTTCGCATCGCCATCGTCGGATTCGGCAAGATCGCGCGGGACCAGCACGTCGGCGCCATCGCAGCGGTTCCCGGCGCGACGCTGGCGGCCGTCGCCAGCCGCAATGCCTCGTTGCCGGATCTGCCGCATTTCGCGACCATCGAGGAGCTGCTGGAAAAAGGCCCGCCGATCGACGCGGTGTCGCTCTGCACGCCGCCTCAAGTGCGCCGCGCCCAGGCCGTCGCAGCGCTCAGGGCCGGCAAGCATGTCATGCTGGAGAAGCCGCCCGGCGCCGGCGTTGCCGAGCTCGATCCGCTGATCGCGATGGCCGGTGAGGCCAAGCGAACGCTGTTTGCGACCTGGCATTCGCGCCATGCGCCGGCAGTCGAGCCGGCGCGCGAGTGGCTCGCCGCGCGCCGCATCCATTCCGTGCACATCAACTGGAAAGAGGACGTCCGCGTCTGGCATCCCGGGCAGGCGTGGATCTGGGAGCCGGGCGGGCTCGGGGTGTTCGATCCCGGCATCAATGCGCTGTCGATCCTGACCAGGATCCTGCCGAAACCTGTGTTCGTCACCGCGGCCGAGCTCGCCTTCCCTGCCAATTGCCAGGCGCCGATCGCCGCGAAGCTGACGCTGACCGACATCGACGGCCTGCCTGTGGCCGCCGAGTTTGATTTCCGCCAGACCGGGCCGCAGAGCTGGGATATCCTCGTCGAAACCGACCAGGGCCGGATGACGCTATCCCGCGGCGGCAGGATCATGGCGATCGACGGCAAGACCGTTGCCGAGGCGCCCGATGAGGAATATCGGGAGCTTTACCGGCGCTTCGTCGCGCTCGCCGCTACAGGCGCGAGCGACGTCGATTTGGCGCCGCTTCGTCTCGTCGCGGACGCCTTCCTGCTCGGCAGGCGCACGATCGTCGAACCGTTTGTGGATTGATCATGGCTGGATCGAAAACAGAAAGAGACGTCTTCGGAACGCTGCCGGACGGCCGCAAGGTGGACCGCATCGTGCTGCGCGGAGAGGGCGGGTTCGAGGCGCGCATCATCACCCATGGTGCAGTCTTGCAGGCCTTGAGCGCGCCGGACGCCAAGGGCGGCTACGACGACGTCGTGCTCGGCCATGACGCATTCGCCGGCTATCTCGCCGAGCGAAAGTTTTTCGGCGCCACCGTCGGCCGCTACGCCAATCGCATCGCCAACGGACAATTTTCGCTGGACGGCGAGACGGTGCAGCTTCCCGTCAACAACGGTCCGAATGCGCTGCATGGCGGCCTCGACGGCTTCGACCGCAAGCTCTGGGACATTGCGGAGATCGACGATGGCGCCAAGCCCGCAGTCACGCTGACCTACACGAGCCCGCATGGCGAGGAAAACTTTCCCGGTCGGCTCGATGTGCGCCTGACCTATCGCGTCACCGGCCCGGCCGAGCTATCCCTGACCATGGAGGCGCGGACCGACCGGCCGACCATCGTCAACCTGACCAACCACAGCTTCTTCAATCTGGAAGGCGCGACATCAGGCACGCCCATTCTCGATCACAAGCTGACGGTCGCCGCCGGGCATTTCCTCGCGATCGATCCCACCGCCATTCCGTTGCCGGAGCCGCCGCGCAGCGTTGCCGGCACGCCGTTCGACTTCCGCGAGCCGCGGGCCGTCGGCGAGCGCATCCGCGAGAGCGACCAGCAATTGCGCAACGGCAGGGGCTACGATCACACCTACAGTCTCGCGCGTGATGGCAAACTTGCGCTCGCGGCGCGGCTGGAGGGACCGCGCTCGGGGCGCATCATGGAGCTGCTCACCAATCAGCCCGGTCTGCAGGTCTATTCGGGTAATTATCTCGACGGCACGATCTCGGGCAAGGGCGGCAAGCTCTACCGGCAGTCCGACGCGATGTGCCTGGAGCCGCATATCTGGCCGGACGCACCGAACCGGCCGGATTTCCCGAGCCCGCGCCTAGCGCCGGGCGAGGTCTACCGCCATCACACGGTCTATCGCTTTGCGGTGAGGAGGTCATGATGGAACAGGTGCCCACCTCGGTTCTTTCGGACGATCCTTGCCATCTCGGCGAGGGGCCGACCTATGACGTGACCACGGACACGGCCTGGTGGTTCGATATCCGCGAGGGGCGACTGTTCGAGGCGCAGCTCGCCAGCAGCAGCATTCGCGTTCATGCGCTGGGCCGGATGGCGAGCGCACTTGGGCGGATCGACGCCGAACGGCAGTTGATCGTCGCGGAAGACGGGCTCTATGTCCGCAAAATCGCCGATGGCGCGATGACGCTGATCTGTCCGCTCGAAGCCGATAATCCCGCGACCCGTTCCAACGATGCCCGCGTGCATCCCTCCGGCACGTTCTGGATCGGCACCATGGGCCGCAAGGCGGAAGCAGGGGCAGGCGCGATCTACGCGTTCCATCACGGCGAGATCTCGATGCTGTTTCCGCGCGTCAGCATTCCCAACTCGATCTGCTTCTCGCCCGACGGCACCACCGGCTACTTCGCCGATACTGCGCGCGCGGTGCTCTACGCGGTGCCGCTCAATCCCACGACCGGCCTGCCGCGCGGCGAGCCGGAAGTGCTGCTGCGCCACACCGGCATCGGCGGTCTCGATGGTTCGGTGTGCGACGCCGACGGAAACATCTGGAACGCGTGCTGGGGCGCTGGCCGTATCGACGTCTACTCTCCGCAAGGCGAGCGGCTGCGCTCGATGAGCGTGCCGGCAAAGCAGGCGAGCTGCCCCGCTTTTGTAGGCCCTGATCTGTCGCGTCTCCTCGTCACCTCGGCCTGGCAGGACATGGATGCGGCGGCGCGTGCCGCCGATCCGCAAGCCGGCTACACCTTTCTGTTGGAGGCATCCGCGCGCGGTCGCGCGGAGCCTGACGTCAAGCTCGCATAGGAGGCTCGAAGCCGCACACCACCAAAGTTCTCGGCGACACGAAAAAACAGTCTGACACCAAAGGGAGTGAAACATGCTGAAACTGAAGACGACCTTCCTCGCGCTGGCGCTGGCCGGCGCTGCGACGATGGCCGCGGGCGTCACCGCCTCGGCCCAGGACAAAGCAACAGTCGGCATCGCCATGCCGACCAAATCGTCGGCGCGCTGGATCGACGATGGCAACAACATGGTCAAGGTGCTGAAGGAGCGCGGCTACAACACCGACCTGCAATATGCCGAGGACGACATTCCGAACCAGCTCTCGCAGGTCGAGAACATGGTGACCAAGGGCGCGAAAGCGCTGGTGATCGCCGCGATCGACGGCACTACGCTGTCCGACGTGCTCAAGCAGGCGAAAGCGAAAGGCATCACCGTGATCGCCTATGACCGCCTGATCCGCGGCACGCCGAACGTCGACTATTACGCGACGTTCGACAATTTCCAGGTCGGCGTGCTCCAGGCCGAGTCGATCGTGCAGGGCCTCGGCCTCAAGGATGGCAAGGGTCCGTTCAACATCGAGCTGTTCGGCGGCTCGCCCGACGACAACAACGCCTACTTCTTCTACAACGGCGCGATGAGTGTGCTGAAGCCGTACATCGACAGCGGCAAGCTCGTCGTCGTCTCCGGCCAGATGGGCATGGACAAGGTCGCGACCTTGCGCTGGGATGGCGCCACCGCGCAGGCCCGCATGGACAATCTGCTCAGTGCCTACTACGGCAACAAGAAGGTCAACGCGGTGTTGTCGCCGTATGACGGCCTATCGATCGGCATCATCTCCTCGCTGAAGGGCGTTGGTTATGGCAGCGCCGGCCAGCCGATGCCCATCATCTCGGGCCAGGATGCCGAGGTGCCCTCGATCAAGGCGATGCTGCGCGGCGACCAGTATTCGACCATCTTCAAGGACACCCGCGACCTCGCCAAGGTGACCGCCGACATGGTCGACGCTGCGCTGGCCGGCAAGCAGGTCACCGTCAACGACACCAAGACCTACGAGAACGGCGCCAAGACCGTGCCGTCCTATCTGCTCAAGCCGGTCGTGGTCTACAAGGACAATTGGGAGAAGGTCCTGGTCGACAGCGGCTACTACAAGAAGTCGCAGTTCCAGTAAGAGGTCTACTCCCTCTCCCGACCTGCGGAGAGGGAGTTCTTTAGGGTTAGGGCGAAGCGCATGTTTATCAACTCGTCATGCCCGGGCTTGTCCCGGGCATCCACGTCCCTCTTCGCAAGCGGCTGCACGTGGATGGCCGGGACAAGCCCGGCCATGACGATTGTGGAAGCCCCCGGGAGAATGATCCAATGACTGCAATGCTGGAGATGCGTAACGTCAGCAAGAGCTTTTCCGGCGTGCAGGCGCTGCGCGATGTCAACTTCTTGGTTGAAGCCGGGCAGATCCACGCCCTCGTCGGCGAGAACGGTGCCGGCAAGTCCACGCTAATGAAGGTGCTCAGCGGCGTCTATCCGGCCGGCAGCTACGAGGGCACCATCATCTTTGATGGCGAGGAGCGCCGCTTCCGCGACATCAACGATTCCGAGGCGCTCGGTATCATCATCATCCATCAGGAGCTGGCGCTGATCCCGCTGATGTCGATTGCCGAAAACATCTTCCTGTCGCATCCGCCGTCCAAGCTCGGCGTCATCGATCGCGACGAGGTCTATAGACGCACGCGGGAACTCCTGGCGCAGGTCGGCCTCAAGGAATCGCCGGATACGCTGATCACCGATCTCGGCGTCGGCAAGCAGCAGCTTGTCGAGATCGCCAAGGCGCTGTCCAAGCGGGTGCGGATGCTGATCCTGGACGAGCCGACCGCGAGCCTCAACGAGGCTGACAGCGCCGCGCTGCTCGAACGCCTCATGGCGTTCCGCGCGCAGGGCATCGGCTCGATCCTGATCTCGCACAAGCTGAACGAGGTCGCCAAGGTCGCCGACCACATCACCGTGCTGCGTGACGGCCGCACCGTCGACGGCATCGACTGCCGCGCCGAGCCGATCCAGGAAGACCGCATCATACGCAGCATGGTCAACCGCGATCTCGCCCATCGCTTTCCGGAGCGGAGCGCAAAAATCGCCGAGCCCGTTCTCACCGTCGAGAACTGGTCGGTCTACCATCCCATCCATCCCGAGCGGCAGGTGATCAAGAACGTCGATTTCAGCGTGAAACGCGGCGAGGTCGTCGGCATCGCCGGGTTGATGGGGGCGGGGCGCACCGAGTTCGCCATGAGCCTGTTCGGCCGCTCCTGGGGCACCACGATCAGCGGTCGCATCCGGCTCGAGGGCCGTGAGATCGTGCTGCCCAACGTGGCCGCCGCGATCGACGCCGGCCTTGCCTATGTCACCGAAGACCGCAAGCAGCTCGGACTGATCCTCGCCGACGACGTCCGCAAGAACATCACACTGGCAAGCCTCGACCAGGTCGCCCCCAACCGGGTGATCGACGACATCGCCGAGCTGAAGGTCGCCAGCGATTACCGCAACCGGATGCGCATCCGCTGCTCCGACGTCTATCAGGAGACCGGCCAGCTCTCCGGCGGCAACCAGCAAAAGGTCGTGCTGTCGAAATGGCTGATGACCGACCCCAAGGTCTTGATCCTGGACGAGCCGACCCGGGGCATCGACGTCGGTGCCAAATACGAGATCTACTGTATCATCAACGAGCTTGCGGAAGCCGGCCGCGGCGTGGTGGTGATCTCCTCGGAGATGCCCGAGCTACTCGGCATCTGCGACCGCATCTGTGTCATGAACGACGGCGCCTTCGTCGGCGAGTTCCCCGGCGCCGAAGCGACGCAGGAAAAGATCATGCGCGCCATCATGCGCAACGACAGAAATTATGGAAGCAGCGCCCTCGCGGGTGCGGAGATGGGAGGATCGCAGCTATGACCGACAAGGCGGTTTCGCTGCCCGAGGAGGGCCGGCACGGCAGCTTCATCAAGAACAATTTGCGCAATTACGGCATGCTGATGTCGCTGATCGCGATCATGCTGTTCTTCCAGGTCATGACCGGCGGCACGCTGCTGCAGCCGCTCAACCTGACCAATCTGGTACTGCAGAACAGCTACATCGTCATCATGGCACTGGGCATGCTGCTCGTCATTGTCACCGGCCATATCGACCTCTCGGTCGGCTCGGTCGCGGGCTTCGTCGGCGCGGTGGCCGCCGTGCTGATGGTGACATACAAGGTCGACTACACGCTCGCCTTCATCGCCTGCCTGCTGCTGGGCGCGGCAATCGGCGCCGCGCAGGGCTATTGGGTGGCCTATTTCAAGATTCCGTCCTTCATCGTGACGCTGGCCGGCATGCTGGTGTTCAAAGGACTTGCGCTCGCGGTGTTGCAGGGCCAGTCGCTCGGGCCGTTCCCGGCGACCTTCCAGAAATTGTCGTCGGGCTTCATTCCGGAGATGCTGCCCGAGGCCGGCACGCTGCATCCGACGTCGATGCTGGTCGGTGCGGTGCTCGCGCTCGGCCTCGTCTACGCCAGCGCCAAGGGGCGCTCGCGCGAGCAGTTGCACGGCATCGAGGTCGAGCCTTACGCGTTCTTCCTCGGCAAGAGCATTCTCCTGGCCTGCGCCGTGCTCTATTTCACCTATCTGATCGCCTCGCATCGCGGTCTGCCGAACGTGCTGGTCATCATGACCGCGCTGATCGCGCTCTACGGCTTCGTCACCCGCCGCACCGTCATCGGTCGGCAGGTCTACGCGGTCGGCGGCAATGCGAAAGCGGCAAGCCTGTCGGGCATCAAGACGGAACGGTTGACCTTCCTCACCTTCGTCAACATGGGCGTGCTCGCCGCGCTCGCCGGCCTCGTCTTCGCCGCGCGCCTCAACACCGCAACGCCGAAGGCGGGTCTCGGCTTCGAGCTCGACGTCATCGCCGCCTGCTTCATCGGCGGCGCCTCGGCCTATGGCGGTGTCGGCCGCGTCGGCGGCGCCGTGGTCGGTGCCATGATCATGGGTGTGATGAACAACGGCATGTCCATCCTCGGCATCGGCATCGACTATCAGCAGGTCATCAAGGGTCTGGTCCTGCTCGGGGCGGTGTGCATCGACGTATATAATCAGCGGAGATGAGGCTGCGTAGCCTGGATGGAGCGAAGCGCAATCCGGGGCTACTGACCCGCATTCCGCTCTGCTCCATGCGGGCTACGGCAGTCATTACTGCGTCGTGATCAGCACCCCGGCGATCGCGACGGAGAGGCTCACCGCCGAGACGGTGGCCACGGTCGATAGCACGCCCATTCGCCGGAGCGCGATGGCGAAGACGATGATGATGGGCGTTGCGGTCATCAGCCCGATTTGTGCATCGCTCATGTTATCGCTCGCAGCTCCACGGAACCCTGGGGCGTTTGGTACCGCGACCCGGCCGGCCGGACGTTGCGACGGCGCAAACAAATTGATCGGCATTCCCCAAGTTTGTCCGGCAACAAACTCGGATCGGCACGGCTGAGCTAAGTCTGGCTGGTGTCCTGATCCGGAAGAGCAGATGTCGGCAGCCGATTGCGAACCACGGGGAGCCGGCTGGGGAATTCTGGACGATCTTCCCGGCGATCCCATGATCTGGGTGCTGATCTTCAGCGAGCTCGCCGCCTTCGGTCTGTTTCTCGGTGCATTCGCGGTCGCCCGCGCGATCCATCCGGCCGTGTTCGCGGTGGGGCAGGCGGCGCTTGATCCGGGTCTCGCCGGATTGAACACTGTCGTGCTGGTGACGAGCGGTTGGGCCGCAGCCCGGGCTGCGAAGACCGCGCGGGCCAGCGAGAGCCGGGCGACACAATCCTGGCTCCTCACAGCCATGGGGCTTGGCGGCCTGTTCGTGGCGATCAAGCTCGGCGAATATGCCGAAGAGATCGGACGCGGCATCGGACTCGAGACCAGTCCGTTCTTCACACTCTACTTCCTCCTGACCGGCTTCCATCTTCTGCACGTCTGCCTCGGCATCATCATCCTCGCATTGGTCTGCCGCCGCGCTGAAGCGTTCGGCGTCGAGACGGGAACGGCCTTCTGGCACATGGTCGATCTGGTCTGGATCGTGATGTTCCCGATTCTTTATCTGGTGCGGTGACGATGCCGGATCGCCTGGACATCACATGGATCGCGCTGATCGGCCTCGCGCTCGCGACCATCCTGGTGCCACCGCTGGTGCCGCGGCCGCTGCTCGGCAACGCCCTGCTGCTGGCCTTGGCCGCCGTCAAGGGCCGCCGGATTGCGCTCGATTTCCTCGATCTTCGCGCGGCGCCTGCGCTCTGGCGCGGCCTCGTCAGCGCCTGGATCCTCATGGTGGTGCTGTTTGCCTGGCTCACATCTGCCGTCAGCGCCCTGATCTGACTCACTCCTTGCGCCCTGACAAAGAACAGGCCGTGCCGATCAGCGATAAATCGCATCACCGATTTTCTCGGCGGGACTCAATTGAAAGGATTGGCAATGGCTGAACGCCTGACCAAGTCGGCCGCTCGAAACGTCTTCTACGGCGGCTCGGCCTTTTTCTTCGCCATCTTCATCGGGCTGACGGCGCACAGCCACTACTACATGGTCACGACCTCGACGGACGCAGTGACGCTGACGTCGTCGGTCGCCCGCGGCAAGCATGTCTGGGAGAAGAACTCCTGCATCAATTGCCACACGTTGCTCGGCGAAGGCGCCTATTTCGCGCCCGAAGTCGGCAACGTCTGGGATCGATGGGGCGGCAAGGAGGATCCGGCCGGCGCGCGAGAGACGTTGAAGGCCTGGATGCAGTCGCAGCCTTCAGGCGCGGAGGGCAGGCGGCAGATGCCGCAATTCAACCTCACCGACCAGGAGCTCAACGATCTCGCCGATTTCCTGCAATGGGTGAGCACGATCAAGCGCCAGGATTGGCCGCCGAACAAGGCCGGTTGAGCCCGCCGCTTTCCTCTTTCAAGACAGAGAGAATCCGAGATGAAATATCAGACCCAAAAAGTCGCGATGCTGTATTTCTACGGCGCGCTGACCCTGTTCCTGGCTCAGGTCCTGTTCGGCCTCCTCGCCGGGACGATCTACGTCCTGCCCAACACGCTGTCGGTTCTGCTGCCGTTCAACATCGTCAGGATGATCCACACCAACGCGCTGATCGTGTGGTCGTTGATCGGCTTCATGGGCGCGACCTACTTCCTGCTGCCTGAGGAAACCGAGACCGAGCTGTACAGCCCGCTACTCGCAAAGATCCAGTTCTGGATGTTTTTTGGCGCAGCAGGCGTCGCGGTCGTGGGCTATCTCTTCCACTACCACGAGGGCCGCGAGTTCCTTGAGCAGCCCTTCATCATCAAGGTCGGTATCGTCGTCGTCTGCCTGATGTTCCTGTTCAATGTGACCATGACCGCGCTCAAGGGACGCAAGACCACGGTCACCAACATCCTGCTGTTCGGCCTGTGGGGCGTTGCGATCTTCTTCCTGTTCGCCTTCTACAATCCGGCGAACCTCGCCGTCGACAAGATGTACTGGTGGTACGTCGTCCATCTCTGGGTCGAGGGCGTCTGGGAGCTGATCATGGCCTCCGTGCTCGCCTATCTCATGATCAAGCTCAATGGCATCGATCGCGAGGTGGTCGAGAAGTGGCTCTACGTCATCATCGGCCTCGCGCTGTTCTCGGGGATTCTCGGCACCGGCCACCATTTCTACTGGATCGGCGCGCCCGGCTACTGGCAGTGGATCGGCTCGCTGTTCTCGACGCTCGAGGTCGCGCCGTTCTTCACGATGGTGATCTTCACGGTGCAGATGACCTGGAAGGCCGGCCGCAAGCATCCGAACCGCGCCGCGCTGCTGTGGTCGGTCGGCTGTTCGGTGATGGCGTTCCTGGGAGCCGGCGTCTGGGGTTTCCTGCACACGCTGTCCTCGGTGAACTACTACACCCATGGCACCCAGGTCACCGCTGCGCACGGCCATCTCGCCTTCTTTGGCGCCTATGTGATGCTCAACCTTGCCGTGATGGCTTACGCCATCCCGCAGATCAAGGGACGCGCGCCCTATAACCAGTGGCTCAGCATGACGAGCTTCTGGATCATGTGCACGGCCATGATGACCATGACGTTCGCGCTGACCTTTGCCGGCGTGGTCCAGGTCCATCTCCAGCGCGTGCTCGGCCAGGGCTACATGGACGTGCAGGACCAGCTCGCATTCTTCTACTGGGTGCGGCTCGGCTCCGGTGGGTTCGTCGCGATCTCCGCGCTGATGTTCGTCTGGGCGGTGCTGGTGCCCGGCCGCGAGAAGCTGGCGACCATTCCCGCCGTGCTGCAGCCGGCCGAGTAAGCGTGACGGCGGCCGCGTTTCGTCGCGGCCGCCGCTTCAGAAATCTACGGAGAAAGATCATGAAAGCAGCCCTTCACGCCTTGGCCGCTCCTGCACCCGCGCTACCGGCCTATGTCGCAAGCGGCAACGAATGCGCGCTGTTCGAGCATGCCTGGCGGCACCGGCTTCCGGTCCTGCTGAAGGGGCCGACCGGTTGCGGTAAGACGCGTTTCGTCGCGCATATGGCCGCGCGGCTGGGCTTGCCGCTCCACACCGTCGCCTGCCACGACGATCTCACCGCCGCCGATCTCACCGGCCGCTATCTGCTGAGAGGCGGCGACACTGTGTGGATCGACGGTCCGTTGACGCGCGCGGTCCGCGAGGGCGGCATCTGCTATCTCGACGAGGTAGTGGAAGCCCGCAAGGACGTCACCGTCGTGCTGCATCCGCTCACCGACGACCGCCGTATCCTGCCGCTGGAGCGAACCGGCGAGGAGCTCGTTGCTCCCGCGAGCTTCATGCTCGTCGTCTCCTACAATCCCGGTTACCAGACCCTGCTCAAGGCGTTGAAGCCGTCGACGCGGCAGCGCTTCGTCGCCATTGAGTTCGGCTTCCTGCCGACCGAGCAGGAGATTGCGGTGGTGTCGGCCGAGAGCGGGCTGCCGCCGGATCGCGTACGGCCGCTGGTCGCGCTTGCCGGACGTCTGCGGGCGCTGAAGGGGCATGATCTGGAGGAGGGCGTCTCGACCCGACTCGTGGTGTATTGCGCGACTTTGATTGCGGCGGGAGTCTCGATCGCCGATGCCGTGATCGCCGGCATGATCGAGCCGCTGACCGACGATTCCGACGTCAAGGCGGCGCTGCTGGATGTCGCGCGCGCCGTGATTGCGTGAGGCAGGTCCCATGCTCGACTTCCTCGAACTGGAGGAGACGGTCGGCCGCGCCTGGCACCGGATGGTCGGCGGCACCGCGAGCTATCCGGTTCACGATGATCACGCGGTCGCGCTTGCGGAGGTGAGAGGCCGGCTCGCGGTGATGTTCCGTGCGTTTGGCGGCGAGCCAGGCGTTCAGATCGCGAGCGCGGGTGCACGTAGCGCGGGCCATCGGCTCGGCTGGCGGCAGCGCATCGGCCTTGGAGACGAACGTCTCGAACAGCCGGGCCGCGACGCCGCGACCATCTTCCTCCCCGGTCGCATTGCGATATTTGCCGACCGCGACCTCAACGCATGCCTCTATCGCTGGCTTGCGGCGTGGTTCGCGGTCGCGCCGATCGAGACGATCACGGAGCATGATCCGCTGCGGCGGGACCTTCTGGTCTTGCGCCGGGCGAGCGAGACGGCGGTCTTCGTGCTCACGCAGTTTCCCGGGCTCGCCGCCGATTACGCGCGGCTCGCCGCAGCAATGGCCGAAGCCCGGCCGCAACGTCCGTTGCCGCGTCTTGAGCAGGAGATCGAGCGGATCGTGCTGGCCTTGCTCGGGACCGGAAAGGCGCCCGCAGGCCAGCTGTGGCCGGCGATGATGGGGACAGGTCCGCTGCCGGACAAGGTCCCGCCCGGCTATCGCTCGGTCCTGCCGTGTCCGCTCTGGGGCGATTGCTGGACGCGCGAGTTCTCGCCCGCGCATGCTGGCGACGACGCGTGCGCGCCGGGCGCGGGGGCCGCGACCCAGGACAATCGCAAGCGCTTTGCCGTGCGCGAGCGCGAGGACAACGCCAAACGCCGCGATCCCTTCGTGCTCAACCGCTTCGAAAAGATCCTCGCGATGGCCGAGATGGTCAATGTCGACCGTCCGGCCGATGACAACGAGGACGAGGACGCGCAGAAGGCCGCCGACGATCTCGAGGAGATGACGCTGAGCCGCCGCAGCGGCAAGCCGGCGAGCCGGCTCAAATTCGATCTCGACCTGCCGCCGGAAGCTCTCGATGCCTCGCCATTGAACGCAGATCTCACTTATCCCGAATGGGACTACCGCAGCAGCTCCTACCTGCCCGATCATTGCCGCGTGCTCGCGGGCGCCGCGTCCGAGACCGGCGAGATCTGGTCGCCCGACGAGACCATGCGCCGGCATATCCGTCAGGTGCGGCGGCGCTTCGAGATCTTGCGGCCGCGCCGCGAATTGATGCGCGCCCAGGCCGACGGGCACGATCTCGACCTCGACGCGCTCGTGCGCGCGCGGTGCGATCTTCGCGCCGGCAGCGGCGGCGGTCTCGATCGCATCCATGTCGCGATGCGCCCGCAGGGGCACGATCTCGCCGTCACGCTGCTCGTCGACGTCTCGCTCTCGACGGACGCCTGGGTCGAGGGCCATCGCGTGCTCGACGTCGAGAAGGAGGCGCTGCTCGTGCTCGCGCACGGCCTGTCGGCCTGCGGTGACCACCACAGCATCCTGACCTTCACGTCGCGCCGGCGGTCCTGGGTGCGGCTCGAAACGGTCAAAGCCTTCGGCGAGCCGATGAGCGCGGCAGTGGAGCGTCGTATCGGCGCGCTGAAGCCCGGCTATTACACGCGGATTGGCGCGGCGGTGCGCCACGCCTCGGCCGAGCTCGCCCGTCAGCCGCAGCGCAAGAAGCTGCTGCTCGTCCTCACCGACGGCAAGCCGAACGATGTCGATCATTACGAAGGCCGCTTCGCGGTCGAGGACACCCGCAAATCGGTGCAGGAGGCGCGCCGGCTCGGCATCGCCGCCTTCGGCGTCACGGTGGACGCAACCGCGCAGTCCTATTTCCCGACGCTGTTCGGGCGCGGCGGCTACGCCATCGTCGGTAATATCCGCCGACTGCCCGCGGCGCTGCCGGCGATCTACCGGCAGGTGGCGCACTGATCCAGAAAAGGGTGCGGCGTTCCGGCCTTGGGTGAGCTATTGCCCACCAATTGGGTATATGATCGAATGCTGGGATGGACCAGGGCCGGCCGAAACCCGATCTGATCATCTTCGACTGCGACGGCGTGCTGGTCGACAGTGAGCTGCTGAGCTGTCGGTGCCTGTCCGATGTGCTGGCCGAATGCGGCATCGCGCTGAGCCAGGAGCAAGCGCTCGAGCTCTTTCTCGGACGCAGCATCAAGGCGGTCGAGCAGCATTATCGGGATCTCGGGCAGGTCGTGCCGGACGGCTTTCTGCCGCGCTTGAGTCGCATGTGTTGAGCACGTTCGCCGGATCACTCCAGCCGATCGCGGGTGTGGCCGCCGTGATATCGGAATTGCGGGCACCATTCTGCGTGGCTTCGTCCAGCGACATCGACCGTGTCGCGCTCTCTCTTAACGTCACCGGCCTGCGGGCGCATTTCGGCGACCGGATCTACACGGCGCAGATGGTCAGGCACGGCAAGCCGGCGCCCGATCTCTTTCTCTACGCGGCCGAGCAGATGGGCGCGCAACCTGCGCGCACGCTGGTGATCGAGGACAGTGCGAGCGGCGTGCAGGCGGGCAAGGCGGCCGGCATGACGGTCTGGGGATTTGCCGGCGGCAGCCATTATCGCGGATGCGACGGGCAGGCTATACTGTCGGGTGCGGGGGCCGACCGGGTGTTCGCGCGCATGATCGATTTCTGGAAGGACGCCTGACGCCTGCCATGGCCGCCGAGAACGAAAAGTCCAGGCTCGATGACGCCGCGCGTGCCGGCTGGCTCTATTTCATTGCCGGTCACACCCAGGACGAGATCGCGAAGATGCTCCAGGTGTCGCGCGCGTCGGCGCAGCGGCTGGTGTCGCTGTGTCTCGCGGAACGGCTCATCACCTTCCGGCTCGAACATCCCATCGCCGCGTGCATGGAATTGGCGGCGCGTCTGAAGGAGCGTTTCGAGCTTACCCATTGCGAGGTGGTGCCGGCGGATTCCGCCGCGCCGCAGGCCACGGCGGGCATTGCCGAACGCTGTGCCAACCTGCTCGATTCCACCCTGCGTTCGGAAACCCCCGTCATCGTCGCGCTCGGGACGGGACGCGCCGTGCGCGCCGCGGTCGAGCGCGTCACGCCGATCGACCGGCCCAACCACCAGATCGTCTCGCTGGTCGGCAATATCTCCGCCGACGGTTCGGCGAGCTTCTACGACACCGTCGGCCGGCTCGCCGACCGCACCGGTGCGCGGCACTATCCGATGCCGCTACCGTTCCTGATGTCGTCCGAGGATGAGCGCAACAAGATGGTCCGGATCGAGCCGATCGCGAAGGTCAAGGCGGTCGCGGCCAAGGCGGATTTGCGCCTCGTCGGCATCGGCCAGATGGACCAGAAGGCGCAGGTCCATGTCGACGGCTTCGTGACCCGCGACGAATTGTTCGAGATGATGCGGCAGGGGGCGATCGGCGAGATCACCGGCTGGGCCTATGATTCCAAGGGTCGGCTGCTGAAGGCCGGAACCAACAAGCGCCTGACCAGCATCCCGCCGGAGGTCCCGGCGAAGACCACCACGATCGGCGCCGCCGTCGGCGCCGCCAAGGTGCCGGCGATCGCGGCGGCGCTGAATGGGCGGCTGATCAATGGCCTGATCACGGACGAGGCGACCGCAAGGGCGATTCTGGAGCGGTAGGGCGGCGATAGCGCCTCTCGCACTGCTGTCATCATCCGCGAAGGCGGATGATCCAGTACGCCGCGGCCTCGCTTAGGGCAAATCAACAGGCGGCACGGAGTACTGGATGCCCCGCTTTCGCGGGGCATGACAGCTGAGTGCGAGGCGGCAGCTCTCATCACTCCCGCATCGCAGCACTCATAAGTTGCGCGAACATCTTTGTGCCTGCTTGACAACGGCGCGCCCTCAGTCGAACATACGCCCAACGCGTGGGCATATGCTCAAAAGCGCGAGCTTAGGGAGGTCACCGTGAAACACGTCCTCGGCGCCGTCTGTGGCGCGTCTTGCCTGTTGTTGGCCGTCCCCGCGATGGCCGAAACCACCCTGACGATCGCCACCGTGAATAACGGCGACATGATCCGCATGCAGGGGCTGACGGGTGAATTCACCAAGAAGAACCCCGATATATCGGTCAAATGGGTGACGCTGGAAGAGAACGTGCTGCGCCAGCGCGTCACCACCGACATCGCCACCAAGGGCGGCCAGTTCGACGTTCTCACCATCGGCACCTACGAGGTGCCGATCTGGGCCAAGAAGGGCTGGCTGGTGCCGCTCGCCAATCTCGGCGCCGACTACGATGTCGCCGACCTCCTGCCCAAGATCAAGGATGCCGTCTCGGTCGACGGCAAGCTCTACGCCGCGCCGTTCTACGGCGAGAGCTCGATGGTGATGTACCGCACCGACCTGTTCGACAAGGCCGGCCTCAAGATGCCTGAAAATCCGACCTGGGATTTCGTCATCGACGCTGCCAAGAAGCTCACCGACAAGAGCGCCGGCGTCTACGGCATCTGTCTTCGCGGCAAGGCTGGCTGGGGCGAGAACATGGCGTTCCTCTCGGCCATGGCCAATTCCTACGGCGCACGCTGGTTCGACGAGAAGTGGCAGCCGCAGTTCAATACGCCGGAATGGAAGGCGACGCTCACGACCTATGTCGACCTGATGAAGCAGGCCGGCCCTCCCGGTGCGAGCTCGAACGGCTTCAACGAGAACCTCGCGCTGTTCAATGCCGGCAAGTGCGCAATGTGGATCGATGCCACGGTCGCGGCGTCGTTCGTCACCAATCCGAAGGACTCCAAGGTCGCCGACAAGGTCGGCTTCGCGCTGGCGCCCAACATGGGCCTGGGCAAGAACGCCAACTGGCTGTGGGCCTGGAGTCTCGCAATCCCCGCCGGCTCGAAGAAAGCGGAAGCCGCCGAGAAGTTCATCGCCTGGGCCACCAGCAAGGACTACACCAAGGTCGTCGCCGCGAAAGAGGGTTGGGCCAACGTGCCGCCGGGCACCCGAACCTCGCTCTACCAAAACCCTGAATATCTGAAGGTCGCCCCGTTCGCGAAGCTGACGCTCGCCTCGATCGACGCCGCCGATCCGAACAAGCCGACGGTGAAGCCGGTGCCCTACGTCGGCGTGCAATATGCGGCGATCCCCGAATTCCAGGGCATCGGCACGCAGGTGGGCCAGCAATTCTCGGCCGCGCTTGCGGGATCGATGACGGTCGATGCCGCGCTCACCGCGGCGCAATCTTCAACCGAGCGCGAGATGAAGCGCGCGGGTTACATCAAGTGAGCTCGATCTCTCCCTCCTGAGCTCAGACTTGCGGCCATCCACCGCTCCAGATGGATGGCCGCCTTCTTCCCGCAAGCGGAGAAGCCAAGAATGGCAACCCGGCAGACGCAGCTTCTCGCACGGACGCTCCTGACGCCGGCGGTCGGGCTGCTGTTCATCTGGATGATCGTCCCGCTCGCGCTGACGCTCTATTTCTCGACGCTGCACTACAGTCTGCTCGATCCCGGCTCGGAATCGTTCGTCGGGCTGGAAAATTTCCGCTACTTCCTCACCGATCCCGCCTTCCTCGCCTCGCTCCAGAACACGCTGGTGCTGGTCGGCTCGGTGCTGGCGCTGACCGTCCTGCTCGGAATTCCGCTGGCGCTGTTGCTCGACCAGCCCGTGATCGGCCTCAACATCGTGCGGCTGATGGTGATCGCGCCGTTCTTCGTGATGCCGACGGTGAGCGCGCTGGTCTGGAAGAACCTGCTGATGCATCCGGTGTCTGGGCTGTTTGCCTGGATCGCCTCGCTGTTCGGCTTGACGCCGATCGACTGGTTCACCGACGCGCCGCTGCTCGCCGTGATCCTGATCGTGTCATGGCAATGGCTGCCGTTCGCGACGCTGATTTTGCTCACCGCGATGCAGTCCCTCGACGAGGAGCAGAAGGAAGCCGCCGAAATGGACGGCGCCAGCGCGGTCTCGACCTTCATCTACATCACGCTGCCGCACCTCGCGCGCCCCATCACGGTGGTGATCCTGATCGAGACGATCTTCCTGCTCACCGTCTTTGCCGAGATCTACGTCACCACGGGTGGCGGCCCGGGACTGTCGACCACCAACATCGCCTTCCTGATCTATTCGCAGGCACTGATCCAGTACGATGTCGGCACCGCTTCGGCGGGCGGCCTCGTCGCTGTCGTGATCGCCAACATCGTTGCTTTTTTCCTCGTCCGTATCGTCGGTCGCAACCTGGAGGCATGAGACATGGCGCGGATGGCGACGAGGCAGCGGGTGGTGGTCTCGACCATCGGGGCATGGTTCTTCGGCTTCCTGATCTTCTTCCCGATCCTGTGGATGGTGCTGGCGAGCTTCAAGACCGAGCTCGAGGCTTTTGCGATCCCGCCGTCCTTCCTGTTCTTCCACTGGACCACGGAGAACTACGCGACCGTGCAGGAGCGCAGCGACTATTTCCTCCACGCGATGAACTCGATCATCATCGCCGGCGGCTCGACGCTCATTGCGCTTTTGATCGCGATCCCCGCCGCCTGGTCGATGGCGTTCTCGCCGACCAAGCGCACCAAGGACATCCTGCTCTGGATGCTCTCGACCAAGATGATGCCGCCGGTCGGCGTGCTGGTGCCGATCTATCTGATCTACAAGTCCTTCGGCCTGCTCGATTCCCGCATCGGCCTCGTCTTCATCCTGTGCCTCGGAAACTTGCCGATCGTGATCTGGATGCTGTTCACCTATTTCAAGGAGATCCCGCGCGACATCCTCGAAGCCGCGCGCATGGACGGCGCTACCATCGGTCGGGAACTGATTTACGTACTGACGCCGATGGCGATCCCGGGGCTCGCATCGACCATGCTGCTGAACCTGATCCTGGCCTGGAACGAGGCGTTCTGGACGCTCAATCTGTCGACCTCGAACGCTGCGCCGCTCACCACGTTCATCGCGTCCTATTCGAGTCCGGAAGGGCTGTTCTGGGCAAAGCTGTCGGCGGCTTCCACGTTGGCGATCGCGCCTATTCTCGTCCTCGGTTGGTTCAGCCAGAAGCAGCTCGTGCGCGGGCTCACCTTTGGCGCGGTAAAGTAGGAAGGGCTGCCGGATCATGGGTCAGATCACACTTCAGGATGTGCAGAAATCCTTTGGCCCCGTGCACATCATCAAGGGCGCGGACCTCGAGATTGCCGACGGCTCCTTCGTGGTGTTCGTAGGTCCCTCAGGCTGCGGCAAGACCACGCTCTTGCGGCTGATCGCGGGGCTCGAGGACGTCTCCGGCGGCAAGATCCTGATCGACGGCAAGAACGTGGTCGACACGCCGCCGGCCAAGCGCGGGCTCTCGATGGTGTTCCAGTCCTATGCGCTCTATCCGCATATGAGCGTGCGCGGCAATATCGGCTTCGGCCTGAAGATGGCGGGGCTGGCCAAGGACGAGATCAACCGCAAAGTCGAGGCCGCCGCGGCAACGCTGAACCTCACACCTTATCTCGACCGCAAGCCGCGCGAGCTCTCCGGCGGCCAGCGCCAGCGCGTCGCGATCGGGCGGGCCATCGTCCGCGAGCCCAAGGCGTTTTTGTTCGACGAGCCACTCTCCAATCTCGACGCGGCGCTGCGCGTGCAGATGCGGATCGAGGTGACGCGGCTTCAGAAGCAGCTCGGCACCACCGCGATCTATGTCACCCACGACCAGGTCGAGGCCATGACCATGGCCGACAAGATCGTGGTGCTCAACGGCGGCAAGATCGAGCAATACGGCTCGCCGCTGGATCTCTACGAGAAGCCGGCCAACCTCTTCGTCGCCGGCTTCATCGGTTCGCCCAAGATGAACTTCGTCACCGGCGAGCACGCCTTGCAGAAGGGCGCGGCAACGATCGGCGTACGGCCGGAGCATCTCAAGATCGAGCGCGACGGCGCCGGCGGCTGGCAGGGAACGATCGCGGTGGCCGAGCATCTCGGCAGCGACACCTTCCTTTATGTCGATGCCGGTCAGCTCGGCATGCTGACGGCGCGCTACATCGGTGAATTGAGCCTGCACGCCGGCGACCATGTATCGCTGGTGCCGGAGCCCGCGCGCATCCATCGCTTCGACGCGAGCGGTAACGCCATTCGGAACTGACAAGAAACGGCAAGAAAACCGGAAAGACCAAAATGTACCTGGAAAAATTCAAGCTGAACAGCAAGATCGCGTTCATCACCGGCGGCGGGCAGGGCATTGGGCTCGCCTGCGCCGAAGCGCTGGCTGAAGCCGGCGCCCGGGTCGTCATCGGCGATCGTGACAGCAAAGTCGCCGACAGTGCGAAAGCCGAGCTGAAGGCGAAAGGCTACGACATCGAGACGGCGATCATGGACGTCACCGACACCAGGCGCGTGGCGGAAGTGGCCAACGGCCTCGTTGCCCGCCACGGCAAGATCGACATCCTCGTCAACAATGCCGGCATCGCCCGCAGCGAGACACCGGCGGAGACCGTGACCGACGAGCACTGGCTCAACGTCATCGACGTCAATCTCAATGGCACCTTCTGGTGCTGCCGCGAGTTCGGCAAGCACATGCTCAACGCCAAGAGCGGCGCCATCGTCAATGTCGGATCGATGTCCGGATTCATCGTCAACAAGCCGCAGGAGCAGTGCTTCTACAACGCGTCCAAGGCCGGCGTGCACCATCTCACGAAATCGCTCGCCGCCGAATGGGGGGCGCGCGGCATCCGCGTGAACGCGGTCGCGCCGACCTATATCGAGACGCCGCTCAACGCCTTCGTGAAGAGCAATCCGAGAATGTACGATGCCTGGATCGGTGGAACCCCGATGGCACGGATGGGGCAGGTCGAGGAGATCGCCTCCGTCGTGCTGTTCCTGGCTTCTGAGGCCGCGAGCCTGATGACCGGCAGCATCGTGCTGGTGGATGGCGGCTACACTTGCTGGTAGGCTTGCGTCAAAATTGACGAGAGCTTCCGGGGGCGACAATGCCGCGAGCGTATATCGGCGTCGATGTAGGGACCAATAGCACGCGGGCAGGGGTGTTCGACGAGGCGGGCACCTTGCTGGCGACGGCCAAACATCCGATCAGGATCTGGCATGAGGCCGGCGATGTCGTCGAGCAGTCGTCCCAGGATATCTGGGACGCTTGCACGGCGTCGGTACGGGCCGCGATGGCGGAAGCTGCAATCGCGCCCGACAGCGTCGGCGGTATCGGTTTCGATGCCACCTGCTCCCTCGTGGTGCTCGACTGGCAAGGCGAGCCGCTCACCATCAGCGCCTCCGGCGACAGGCAGCGCAACGTCATCGTCTGGATGGATCACCGCGCAACGGCCGAGGCGCGACTGATCAACGAAACCGGTGATGCCGTGCTGCGCTATGTCGGCGGCTCGATCTCGCCCGAGATGGAGATGCCGAAACTGCTGTGGCTGAAGCGGCATATGCGCGTGAGCTTCGACACCGCAGGGCACTTCTTCGATCTTGCGGATTACCTGACCTGGCGCGCCACTGGCTCGTTGCAACGCTCGACCTGCACGGTCACTTGCAAATGGAACTATCTCGCCCATGACGGCGGCGGCTGGAGCGCGCCATTCTTCAAGCGCATCGGCCTGTCGGACTTCGTCAACGAGAAATACGCCCGCATCGGGACCGAGATTGTCGCGCCCGGCACGCGGCTCGGCGCCGGTCTAACCGGTACGGCAGCTGCCGATCTTGGCTTGTCACCGGGCACGCCGGTCGGAGCGTCCCTGATCGATGCCCATGCCGGCGGCATCGGCGCAATCGGCGGCCGAGATGAGTCGGACGGCGTCACAGATGTCTCCGACCGCCTTGCCTACATCATGGGAACGTCGGCCTGCATCATGGCGACGACCAAGGAGCCGTGCTTCGTGCCGGGCGTGTGGGGTCCTTATTACTCCGGCATGGTGCCGAATTTCTGGCTTAACGAGGGCGGGCAGTCCGCTGCGGGCGCTGCGATCGACCATCTTCTCAAATCGCATCCCGGCCACGCCGAAGCGAGCGCGGCGGCGCGCAGGGAGGGCCTAGACCTCATCGAGTTTCTCGAGCGCCGCATCATCGCACGCGCAGGCGGCGCCAGCCGCGCCGCGCTGCTGGCCCGCGACGTCCATGTTCTTCCTGAGTTCATCGGCAACCGCTCGCCCTACGCCGACCCTGACACGCGCGCGGTGATCGCAGGCCTCGATCTCGACACCGGCATCGCCTCGATGGAACGGCTGTTCGTCGCCGGTCTGTGCGGGCTCGCCTATGGGCTTGCCGAGGTGATCGAGGCCTTTGCCGCGCATGGCGTCCACTCCAGCATCATGATCATGGGCGGCGGCGCCAGCCGCAGCCCGCTGGTGCGGCAGATCATGGCCGATACGACTGGCCTTACCGTGGCGCTGCCGCAGACCACGGAGCCGGTGCTGCTCGGTGCCGCCATGCTTGGCGCCGTCGCCGGCGGCGCCTATGCCTCGATCGGGGAGACCATGGCAAAGATGTCGGCGCTGGGACGGAAGAGCGAGCCGACCACGCCCGACATCGCCGCCTTCCACGCCCGCAAACGCGGGGTCTACAGATTGCTGCGCGAGGTCGATCGCGGCGGCCGCGCCGCGATGCGAGTGGGAGTTTGAAAACGGATGCTGATTTCATGCGGCGATGCGCTGATCGATTTCGTCCCGACGCGAAACACCGACGGGCGCGAAGCGGTGATGCCGGCCGTCGGCGGCTCCTGCCTCAACGTCGCGATCGGCATGGCGCGCCTGGGCGCGCCGGCCGGCTTTGTCGGCGG
The DNA here is from genome assembly GCF_000244935.1 of Bradyrhizobium sp. WSM1253. NCBI lineage: Bacteria > Pseudomonadati > Pseudomonadota > Alphaproteobacteria > Hyphomicrobiales > Nitrobacteraceae > Bradyrhizobium > Bradyrhizobium sp. WSM1253. Next base: position 1,497,409 of record NZ_JH600073.1, on the reverse strand, counting down.
CATCTCGACCGACCTGTTCGGGCGCATGATCGCCGACCACGCCGCTGCATCCAATGTCGAGCTCGCGCTCGCCACCCGCAGCGAACACCAGACCACGCTCGCCTTCGTTCGCATCGTCGCCGGCGAGTCGCATTACGCCTTCTACGACGCCGAGACCGCGACGCGGAACTGGACCTACCGGCGCGGCTCCATTCCGTTCGATACTGTTGAAGCCCTCCATGTCGGCTCGACCACACTGGTCAACGACCGGGGCGCGACCGAGACCAGGACCCTGATCGCGGACGCACGAGCGTCCTCGACAATCTCCTTTGATCCGAATTGCCGGCCCAACCTCGTGAAGGACAAACCGGCTTATCTCGCGCGCATGGCCGAGTTTGCGGCCAGCGCCGATCTCATCAAGATGTCGGACGTCGATTTTACCTATCTGTTCGCCGACGAGCTATATCACCAGCGTGCGAGCACGCTGCTCGCACGGGGCGCGGGCCTCGTCGTCATCACCCGTGGCGACAACGGTGCGATCGCGTGGCATGCGGGGGCAGGGCAGATCGAGGTCGCCGCCCCCAAGGTCGTGGTCGCCGACACCATCGGCGCGGGTGACAGTTTTCAGGCGGCGTTGTTGTTCGCCCTGCACAAGCAAGGACGTCTCGCCCGACAACAACTAAAGGATATCGGCGCGGACGAGCTGGGCCGCGCGCTGTCCTTTGCCGCCAATTGCGCTGGGCTGACCTGCACCCGTCCGGGCGCCGATCCGCCCTGGAGCCACGAGATCAGTTGGAGCTGGTAATTCGCTTTTTCCTTCTCCCCTTGTGGGAGAAGGTGGCGCGAAGCGCCGGATGAGGGGTTGCTTCCGCGAATTCACAAGCATGAGGTCACGCGCGGAGAGAACCCCTCACCCGTCGTCCGTGAAGAGCGGCTAAGCGATTGAGCTAGGATCGCATTTGACTTTGTGGACTGTTTTTGGAATGCAGGAT
>NZ_JH600073.1:1219341-1496338 GCF_000244935.1 Bradyrhizobium sp. WSM1253 | reverse complement strand
CAAATCCATGCCGCGCGTGCCGCGGCGGAACAGCGGCGCGCCGACCTCGGCCTCCAGCTTGCGGATCTGGACCGAGAGCGGCGGCTGCGCCATCCGCAGCCGCTCGGCGGCCTTGCCGACGCTGCGCGCCTCGGCGACGGCGACGAAATAGCGGAGCCGGCGAAGATCCATTGGCATACCGAAAACGTATGGGTTGGTGTTCAAAATCGTATTGGCGGCGAGTTAACAAAACTGTCATCCTGGCTGTCAATGCTATCGGCCACCGGCGGCCGGGTTCGGAGCGAAGTGACGATGAACGGTGATCCCTGCCTGCTGTCCGCAACCGTGCTGCGCGGCCTCATCGCGACAAAGCAGATCTCGCCCGTCGAGCTCACCCGCGCGGTGCTCGCCCGCGCCGAAGCGCTCCAGCCCGAGCTGAACTGCTTCATCACGATCTGCGGCGACGAGGCGCTTGCCGCCGCGCGCGAGGCAGAGCGCAAGCTGATGGCCGGCGGGCCGCTCGGCCTGCTGCACGGCATCCCCGTCACCGTCAAGGACATTGTCAACACCAAGGGCGTGAAGACCAGTTTCGGCGCCATTCCCTACAGGGACAATGTTCCGGACGAGGATGCCGTCGCGGTTGCGCGGCTTCGCGCGGAAGGCGCCATCCTGATCGGCAAGACCACGACGCCCGAATTCGGCAGCAAATGCCTGACCGACTCGCCGCTGTTCGGCCGCACCCGCAATGCGTGGAGCGCCGAGCGTTCCTCCGGCGGCTCCAGCGGCGGCGCGGCGGTGGCGGTGGCGAGCGGCATCGCGCCGCTGGCGATCGCGACCGATGGCGGCGGCTCGACGCGAATTCCCGCCGCCTGCAACGGCGTTGTCGGGCTGAAGCAGAGCAACGGCGTCATCCCGCATAGCCAGGCGCTGGACGTGTTCGGCAACCAGACCTATGTCACGCCGATGACTCGGACCGTCGCCGACACCGCGCTGATGATGCAGGCGATGGCCGGCGAGGATTCTTGCGATCCCTGGTCGATCGGCGTTCCCGTGCCCGACTTCGTCGGCACGGCCGCGCCGCGCGGCGATCTGCGTGGGCAGAAGATCCTGTACTGCCTTTCGCCGCCCGGACGCCCCGTCTCTGCCGATGTCGAGGCCGGCTTCAATGTGAGCCTCGATCGGTTGGCAGGGCTCGGCGCCGAGCTCGAGGAATTCTCCGGCGAGGGGTTCGACATCGAGCCGATCTGGCGCGCCATCAATCACACGGTCTGGCGGACGCGCTTTGCAAAGCTCGCGGCCGAGCATGGGGACGCGCTGAGCGAGGCCTTCCTCGAGCAGCTTGCGCTTGCCACCGACGTCAGCGGCGTCGCCTATCAAGAGGCGATGTTCGCCCGCACGGCGCTGTTCCGCCGGGTGCAATCCCTGCTTGCGCGCGGGCATTTGCTGGCGATGCCGACCATCACCCGCACCGCCCTGCCGATCGATCAGGATCTGTTCGGCACCATCGAGATCGACGGCAGGCAGTTTGACAGCGTCCGGCCGCACTGGTTTCCTTGGACCATGCCGTTCAACATGACCGGGCACCCCGCGATCAGTCTGCCCTGCGGCTTTGGCCGCGACGGCCTGCCGATCGGCTTGCAACTCGTGGGCCGCTTCCGCAGCGATGCCGACTTGCTGCGCGCGAGCGCGTTGTTCGAAGCCTCGCATGACCTCCTGTCCCGCTGGCCGGCTTGAGGAGAGGGACATGCAAAGGACTTGTTCGCAAAGCACTTGCCTCCGGTGCTCGGACATGTTGATCGTGCTGCGGATGAGCCCTGAATCCGAGCGCGCATGAGCGTATTTGTCCTCCGACGTGTGCTGACCTTGCTGGCGACGCTGGTCGGCGCGTCCGTGATCATTTTCCTGGTGCTGGATGCTCTTCCGGGCAACGCCGCGCAGATGCTGATGGGCGCCGACGCCTCGCCAGATGCGGTCCGCGCGCTCACCGTCAAGCTCGGGCTCGACCAGCCGCTGGCGCTTCGCTATCTGCAATGGATCAAGGGGCTGCTCGTCGGCGATCTCGGCAACTCCTATGTCTACGGCACGCCGGTCGCAAGCCTGATCGCGGAACGGCTGGTGCTGACCATTCCGCTCGCGATGATGTCCATGCTGATCACGGTGACGCTGGCGCTGTCGGCCGGCATCTACACCGCCGCCAACCACAACAAGCTCGGCGACGTCGGCGTGATGTCACTGACGCAGGTTGGCATCGCGCTGCCGAATTTCTGGTTCGCGATCCTGCTGGTGCTGTTGTTTTCGGTGCGGCTGCAATGGCTGTCCGCGGGCGGCTTTCCCGGTTGGGAGGACGGCATCTGGATCGGGATCAAGTCGCTGCTGCTGCCGGCGGTATCGCTCGCGGTGGTGCAGGCCGCGATCCTCGCACGCGTCACGCGCTCGGCGGTGCTGGAAGTGCTGCGCGAGGATTTCGTCCGCACGGCGCGCGCAAAAGGGCTCGGCAAGCGCGAGGTGCTGTGGAAGCACGTGCTGCGCAATGCCATGATTCCCGTGATGACGGTGATGGGCCTGCAATTCGCCAATCTGCTCGCCGGCACCATCGTGATCGAGAACGTGTTCTATCTGCCGGGCCTCGGCCGCCTGATCTTCCAATCGATCGCCAACCGCGACCTCATCGTGGTGCGCAACTGCGTGATGCTGCTCGCGACCATGGTCGTCATCGTCAATTTCGTGGTCGACGTGCTCTATGCCTTCGTCGATCCCCGCATCAAGGTCCACGATCTGTGAGCGCGCCGCTGACCACCCTCGTCGATGCGCCGGCCACAGCGCGCCCTCTGCCGGCCCGGACCTTCTGGCGCCGCGCGCTGCGTCATCGCAGCTTCGTGCTCGGCGGCGCGCTGAGCCTGCTGGTTCTCGCCTCGGCGCTGCTGTCGCTGCTGTGGACGCCTTGGTCGCCCTATGAGATCGACATCGCCGCAAAGCTCCGGCCGCCCTCGGCCGCGCACTGGCTCGGCACTGACGTCTTCGGCCGCGACATCGTCTCGCTGCTGCTGGCCGGCGCCCGCTCCACCATCATGGTCGGCATCATCGCGGTCAGCATCGGCCTCACCTTCGGCGTCTGTCTCGGTCTGATCGCGTCGGCCAGGCGGGGCTGGACCGAAGAGATCATCATGCGCTTCTCCGATTTCACCTTCGCCTTTCCGGCCGTGCTCTCCGCGATCATGCTCGCCGCGGTCGCGGGGCCGGGCATGGTGACCTCGATCGTCGCCATCGGCATCTTCCAGATCCCGACGCTGATCCGGCTGACGCGCGGCTCGGCCAACGCGATCTGGGCGCGCGAATTCGTGCTGGCCGCGCGCGCGGCAGGCAAGGGCAAGTTTCGCATCACCATCGAGCACGTGCTGCCCAACATCCTGTCGATCCTGATCGTGCAAGCGACGATCCAGTTTGCGCTCGCGATTCTTGCCGAAGCCGCCTTGTCCTATCTCGGTCTCGGCACGCAGCCGCCGCAGCCGTCTTGGGGACGGATGCTGAACGACGCGCAGACGCTGCTGTTCCAGTCGCCGATGCTCGCGGTCTATCCGGGCGCTGCGATTGCAATCGCGGTGCTCGGCCTCAATCTGCTCGGCGACGGACTGCGCGATCTGCTCGACCCTCGATTGGCGCGGGAGCGATGAGGATGGGTGAGCGCTCGACCATGCCGCTGATCGAGGTTGCGAACCTGGGCGTGCGCCTCAACACCAGCCGCGGGCCGGCCCAGGCTGTGCGCGGCGTCAGCTTTGCCCTGAAGCGCGGCGAGACGCTCGGGCTCGTCGGCGAATCCGGCTGCGGCAAGTCGGTGACGGCGTTGTCGCTGATGGGGCTGCTGCCGGACAGCGCCGTCGTCACCGGCAGCATCAAGCTGGATGGTGGCGAACTCGCTGGTTTGTCGGACGCGGATTATTGTCGGCTGCGCGGCAATCGCATCAGCATGATCTTCCAGGAGCCGATGACCGCGCTCAACCCGATGCACACGATCGGCCACCAGGTCGCCGAGCCGCTGCGGCGTCACAAGAAATACTCGGCATCGCAGGCGCGGCGAGAAACGATCGCCTTGCTCGACCGCGTCGGGCTGCCCGATCCGGCGAGGCGCGTCGATGCCTATCCGCACCAGTTCTCCGGCGGCCAGCGTCAACGCGTCACGATTGCGATGGCGCTCGCCTGCGAGCCGGACCTTCTGATCGCGGACGAGCCGACCACGGCGCTCGACGTCACCATTCAGGGCCAGATCCTCGACCTGATCGCCGATCTGGTCGAGGAGCGCGGCATGTCGATGATCCTGATCTCGCACGATCTCGGCGTCATCGCCGAGAACGTGCAACGCATGATGGTGATGTACGGCGGCACGATCATCGAGAGCGGACCGACCGACGAGGTGTTCCGCCGGATGGGACATCCGTACACGCAGGGCCTGTTCCGCGCCCGGCCGAAACTCGGCGCACGCAAGGGGACGCGGCTGACGACGATATCGGGCACGGTCCCGGAGCTCGCTGATCTGCCGTCCGGTTGCACCTTCGCCGATCGGTGTCCGCTCGTGATCGAGCAGTGCCGGGCCGCGCTTCCACCGATGGTGGACGTCGGACCCGGCCATTTCGTGCGCTGCATCCGGACCGACGTGTCCATGGCTGAACGCGTCGGAGCGCTGACCGCATGAGCACGGCGCCTCTTCTCGACGTCAAGGATATCGAGCAGCGCTACACGCTGCCGCGCGAAAGCGTGTTCCGCCCGCCGGGGCAGGTGCGCGCGCTCAACGGTGTCAGCGTGCGGGTCGACGCCGGCAAGAGCCTCGGCATCGTCGGCGAATCTGGCTCCGGCAAGTCGACCTTCGCGCGGGTGGTGATGGCGCTGGAGCGGCCGACATCGGGGCAGGTCGCGCTGCTCGGCCGCGACCTCAACCGCATCTCCGCCGACGAATTGCGCCGCGCCCGCCGCGATTTCCAGATGGTGTTCCAGGATCCCTACGGATCGCTCGACCCACGCCAGACCATCGCGCGTATCGTCGCCGAACCGCTCACCGTGTTGGAGGGGATTGACCGCACGACGCTTCGTGCCCGCGTCTCCGCGGTGCTGCGGCAGGTGGGCCTACGCGATGCCGATACGGAGAAATATCCGCACGAATTCTCCGGCGGCCAGCGCCAGCGCATCGCCATCGCGCGCGCGCTGATCACCCAGCCGAAGTTGATCGTCGCCGACGAGCCGGTCTCCGCGCTCGACGTCTCCGTGCAGGCGCAAGTCTTGAACCTGATGCAGGACCTCCAGGAGCAGTTCGGTCTCAGTTACGTCCTGATCAGCCACGATCTCGCCGTCGTCGACTATCTCTGCGACGAGGTCGCGGTGATGTATCTCGGCCGTATCGTCGAGCAGGGGCGGCCGGAGGATTTGTTCGAGCGCTGCGCCCATCCCTATACACGGGCCCTGCTGGATGCCGTGCCGCGGGTGCGCGCCGGCGGCGGCCGGCGCCGGCGCGGGGCCCAGGCGATCGCCTCGCAATCGGCGGTCGCGACCGGGTGTCCCTATGTCTCGCGATGCGCGCTGGCCGATCAGCATTGCTGCGAGGTTCTGCCTGAGCTACGCAAGGTGGGCGAGACGCATCTGGCCGCCTGTCACAAGGCGGAAGCCGTGATGGCGTTGCCGCAATTGCCCGTCGAAGGTTAGCGTCCGCGCCGGGATTGGCGTAGGTTGGGACAACAGAAGGTCGGGGAGTTACGCATGCTCAGGAAATTATTCGTCGTTGCATGTGCCGCTGCGTTTGCTGCGGCACCGTTGCCGGTACTGGCGCAAGGCAAGAAGGACAGCGTCGTCATGGGCATGACGCTGGAGCCCCCCGGGCTCGATCCGACCAACGCCGCCGCAGCGGCGATCGCCGAAGTCACGCTCTACAACATCTACGAGACGCTGACCAAGATCAACGAAGACGGCTCGACCTCGCCATTGCTGGCGGAGAGCTGGACGGCCTCGCCCGATCTGAAGACCTATACGTTCAAGCTGCGCAAGGGCGTCAAATTCCACAATGGCGAGCCGTTCGATTCCGCCGCGGTGAAGTTCTCGTTCGAACGCAATGCTGGTGCCACCAGCACCAACAAGGACAAGAGCCTGTTCCAGAGCTTCGAGTCCGTTGCCGCGCCCGACGCCGACACGGTCGTGATCACCCTGAAAAACCCCGAGCCGAACTTCCCGTTCTTGATGGGGCAGGCAAGCGCCTCGATCGTCGAGCCGAAAAGCGCGCTAACCAATGTCACGCAGCCGGTCGGGACCGGACCTTACCAGTTCGGCGCCTGGGCCAAGGGGTCGTCGATGACCCTGAACAAATGGGCCGACTATCGCAACGCATCCGCGATCAAGCTCTCCAAGGTGACGATCCGTTTCATTTCCGATCCCGCGGCTCAGGCCGCGGCGCTGCTCTCGGGCGACGTAGACGCTTTTCCGCGCATCGCGACTCGCGTCGTTGCCCAGTTCAAGGCCGACCCGCGCTTCACGGTGCTGATCGGCGGCTCCAAGGCCAAGACCATTGTCGCCATCAATCATCGGAAGAAGCCGCTCGACGACGTCCGCGTTCGCCGCGCGATTCTCGCTGCGATCGACCGCAAGGCGATCATCGAGGGGGCCGTCGAAGGATTCGGCACGCCGATCGGCAGCTTCTACACGCCGGGATCGCTCGGCTATGTCGACACCACCGGCATCAACCCTTACGATCCCGAAAAGTCCAAGAAGCTGCTCGCCGAGGCTGGAATCACCGCGCCGCTCGAGCTGTCGCTGAAGCTGCCGCCGCCGCCCTATGCGCGGCAAGGCGGCGAGATTGTCGCGGCCCAGCTTGCCAAGGTCGGCATCATCGCCAAGATCGAGAACGTGGAATGGGCGCAATGGCTGTCGCAGGTGTTCGCGCCCAACGGCCCGCATAATTTCGACCTCACCATCGTCAGCCACGTCGAGCCCTTCGACCTCGTCAAGGTCACCGAGCCGGACTACTATCTCGGCTACAACAACGAGGCCTTCAACGCATTGTACAAGCAGATCGTGTCAACGCCGGACGACACGGCGCGTGCCAGGCTTCTCGGCGACGCCCAGCGTATGCTGGCAACCGACGCAGCCTCCGCCTACTTGTTCCAGCCGCAATGGCCCACCGTCGTCAGCAAGAAGCTGAAAGGCGTCTGGAAGGAAGTCCCGCAGTTCGAGAACGATTTCTCGACATGGAGGTGGGAGTAGCGTCGCGCAGGTCGATTGCGCGATTTCGGTGACGATCTCTCCCAAAGGAAGAGATCGTCACGAGACCGGTCCAAACAAAAACCTGAAAAACAACCCCATGCACAGTAGCCGGGGATAGTCATTTCAATGGCTTGCGCGTCACGCGAATTGAAATGGTTTGCGGCGATGCCGTTGACGCGTCGGGCAAAACACTGGCATGATGGCATGATCGAAGAAGGCCGCGGCCGCTTGGTTTGATTGCGCCGGCCCGATGCTCCCCCGACTTTGAACGTTCGGAACCCTCATGCGTTAGCTCGGCGCAGGATGGCCGCAGGCCGTGCGATCCGGCGCGAGGGTATGCGGAGTTCGATTCTTGCTCAAGCTGTACAGGTGGCCATCCGACGACTGGCAGAAGATCGGCGCGGAGATGCCGTCCGAGATCATCTGGGCTGATCTTTTGGACGCGACCGCTGAGGAAAAGCAGTTCGTCGAACGATTGCTCGGGATACGCGTTCCGTCCGAGGATTCGCTCAGCGAGATCGAAGCGTCGAGCCGCCTGATCCTCGACAACGGCACGCTCTATCTCAGCTCGCCGGCGGTCCGGCTCAACGAGGACAGCGAGGCCGAGATCACGCCGGTGGGATTCGTCATCGGCCCGCGCGTGCTGGTGACGGTGCGCTTCGCGCAGTTGCCGATCTTCGACGACATCGGCAAGCGTATCGGTTCCGATGACAGCCTGGAGAACGGCATGTGCGTGTTCACCAGCCTGGTCGAGGCCATGGTCGACCGCGGGGCCGATGTTCTTGAGCATCTCGGCGCGAAGGTCGACAGGCTCTCGCGGGGCGTCTTCAAGGGCGGGCTCGTCCGCACCAAGCGGCCGGTCCGCTCCAGCCGGCGGATGCGCGAGGCGCTGGAGAACATCGGAGAGCTGGCCGATCGGCTCGCCAAGGCGCGCGATGTCCTGCTTGGCGTCGGCCGCGTCGCCTCGTTTGCCGGCGATGTCGGGAGCGAGTGGATCACGCCCGCGTCGAAAAAGCGTCTCGAGGCCGTCTCGAAGGATGTCGCTTCGCTCGGCGATTACGAGACGCGATTGTCGGAAAAGATCCAGCTTCTGCTCGATGCGGTGCTCGGCTTTATCAACATCCAGCAGAACGAGCTGTTCAAGATCCTGACGATCGTCTCAGTCGTGGGCGTGCCGCCCACGATCCTGGTCGGCATCTGGGGCATGAACTTCAAGCACATGCCGGAGCTGGACTGGACGTTCGGCTATCCGCTGGCCTGGCTCGCCATCATTGCTAGCGGCGTGCTGCCGCTGATCTGGTTCAAGCGGCGCGGCTGGTTCGAATGAAATAGCGGCGCACCGTTCGACAACGGTGCGCCGCTCTTCGGGATCAGGCGATTTCGACGGCGAATGTGCCGATCCAGTCGCGGGCGAGCGTCACATCCGCTTGCGACAATTGATGGCCGGCCGGCAACACCTTGTGTTCGACCCGCGCTCCGGCTTCCGACAACAGCGAGGCAAGCTTCGCCGAATTGTTCGCCGGAACGATCGGATCAGCCTGCCCTGACAGAAGCAGGACGGGCTTGCCGCCGAGCTCGGCCTTCGGCGGATCCGACAGCGGCACCATGGCGCGGAGCAGGATCGCGCCTGCCAGCACATCCGGCTCCAGCAGCAACAGCGCGGTTGCGATGTTGGCGCCGTTGGAGAAGCCGACCGCGATCGGCGCGGCGATGCCGTAGCGCTGCCGCGCCTCGCTGACGAAATCGCCGAGTTCGTGCGCGCGGCGGCGCACGTCGTCCTCGTCGAACACGCCTTCGGCAAGACGGAGGAAGAAGCGCGGCATGCCGTGCTCCAGCACGCGGCCGCGCGGCGAGAGCAGGGCCGAGCCGGGCGAGATCATCTTGCCAAGCCCGAGCAGATCGTTCTCGTCGCCACCGGTGCCGTGCAGCAGCAGGAGCGGAGGGGAGCCCGCGCCGGTCGCGGGCTCGAAGCGATGGACGAATGAATTCTCGGTCACGACACCCTCTCTTCCAAATTGGGCAGAACACCCTCGATCTGCTTGCGCTGCGCTTCGAGGAAGCTCGGCAGCTTCAGGTCGCGTCCCAGCGTCGCGACGGGCTCGTCGACGGCGAAGCCGGGGATATCGGTCGCGATCTCGAACAGCACGCCGCCAGGCTCGCGGAAGTAGATGGAGCGGAAGTAGTTGCGGTCCCTCTGCTCGGTCGGATGCAGGCCGTGATTGCTCACGAGCCTTTGCGCCATCTTGCCCTGCTCGGCATCGTCGGCCGCGCGGAAGGCGATGTGATGCACGGAGCCGCCACCTTGGTGCCCGCGCAAAAAGCCCTTGGCCTCGTAGATGTCGACGACGCTGCCTTCGACGTCGCCCGGCGCCTTGAAGCGGATCACCGAGCCTTCGCGCGCCGTCTCCTTGAAGCCGAACACGTCGGTGAGGACGGCCGCCGTCTTTGCCGCGCTGTCGAGCAGCAAGGTCACGCCGTGGAAGCCGCGGATCGCATGCTCGGCGGGGACGTCGCCATTGCTCCAGCCGGGCTCGCTCTCGGCACCGGGAATGCCCACGAGCGCGAGTGCCATGCCATCGGGGTCCGTGAACGGCAGCACGGATTCGCCAAAGCGCTTCTCCAGCGCCTCGTAAGCGATGCCCTTCTCGACGAAGCGCTGCGTCCAATAGCCGAGCGAGCTTTGCGGCACGCGGAAGGCGGTCTGGTGCGTCTCGCCGACGCCGCGGCGCCCGGCCGGCACGCCGGCCCAGGGAAAGAAGGTCAGGATGGTGCCGGGGCGGCCGGTCTCGTCGCCATAATAGAAATGATAGGTGCCGGGATCGTCGAAATTGACCGTCTTCTTGACGAAGCGCAGGCCGAGATCACGGGTGTAAAAGCCGAAGTTCCTGATGGGGTCGCCCGCGATCGCGGTCACATGGTGCAGTCCAGACATCGTCGTCCTCCTGAATTCGGGGAGCGGTCTTGCTCTGACCGGAAATATCGTTCCGCTTTGGATTGGAGACAATCCATGCAAATATGACGTCTATGTCTACGATTTGGAAACAATTGCCGGCGCCGGCCCGTGGATAAGGTCGCCAGCCTCCGGGCCTTCGTAAAGGTGGTCGAAAGCGGCAGTTTTGCCGAGGCGGGCCGGCAGTTACGGCTGTCGCGCTCGGCGATCAGCAAATACATCGCCGACCTCGAAGAAAGCCTCGGCGTGCAGCTCCTGAACCGGACCACGCGCCATGCGAGCCCGACCGAGAACGGCCAGCGCTATTTCGAGCGCGCGGTTGTGATTCTCTCGGAGATCGAGGCGGCCGACCAGGCCGTGACGCAAGCCCAGTCGGCGCCGCGCGGCCTGTTACGCGTCAACGCGCCGATGTCGTTCGGCACCCTGCGGCTCGGGCCGGTGCTTGCCGATTTCATGGCGCGGTATCCGGAGCTGCAGCTCCAGCTCGTGCTCAGCGACGATCTGCTCGATCCCGTCCAGGACGGTTTTGACGTGACCTTGCGCATCGCGGAATTGGAATCGTCGAGCTTGATCGCGCGAAAAATCATGCCGGTGGCGCGCATGATCTGCGCTTCACCCGATTATCTCGCGCGTCACGGCACCCCAAAACATCCGCAGGATCTGCGCGGGCACGCCTCGCTGACCTACGGCTTCCTGCTCACGGGCAATCAGTGGAAGCTCACCGGCATCGACGGCGATCACTGGATCCAGCCGGCCTGGTCGCTCTGCGTCAACAATGCCGAAGTGCTGCGCGATGTCGCGATCAAGGGCAGGGGGCTCGCGCTGCTCCCGGAGTTCATCGCCGCGGATGCTTTGCGAAAGGGCGAACTGCGAACGGTGCTGGACGAGTATTCCGCGCCGCCGCTCGCGCTCTATGCGGTCTATCCGCCGACCCGGCATCTGTCGGTGAAGGTGCGGCTGTTCATCGATTTCCTGGTGGAGCGGTTTGGCCGGGATGACGAAGCGGGTGTGCGAACCCGCTAACGGGGCGCAGGGCTATGAGCGCACGACCAGATTTTCCCTAGTTTTCGATCTCGAACCGAACCGCGACATCCTCGCCAACGCGCGCAAGCCTACGCGCTCGTGTCCTCGCAATCGCAGATGAAAAGTCGTGGACCATCTCCTTGACTTCGGGCACCAATTTGGCCGTGTTCACGACTTTGATTACATAGGGAGGTTTGAGGGCGTTCATCCCGCCTCCAAAAATCGAGTCTAGAAAAGCTCCCACAATGTCGCCATGCCATTCGGGCGCCCCTATCGCAATCTTAAGCGCCAGTCGAAAGTCCTGAACAGTTTTCCAGCTGCTGCCGTCGAGTTTTATTTCGTGCATCGTCATTACCGGGGGGATCGTCTAGTTGACCGTACGATCTTCGGCAGGCCAGAGCAATTCATCCAGCGTACTCATCGAAGCATTTCGAATCGCGGCGAGCTCGCGTGCGGCGCTCTGGGATTCGGGCGAGGACATCGAGGCTGCTGCTTGCTCGACCTCGCTGCAGCGCTCGAACAGGCGGACCAGGCCGAGCGCGCCGGCGGCGCTGCCGAGCTGGTGCGTGGACCGCGCGAGCTGCTTGCGATCGCCGGCTGCGGCGGCTTCGATAATGTCCGTGATCAACTTCTCGCTGGTCTCCCGCAACAAATGATGGAGTTTTGCGATCTGTGCCGCGCCCAGCAGCTCCTTCTGGTCGGCGAGGAAATGCCGGTCGATCAATGCGCCTGCGGCGAGTTGCGCCGCGGCTGGCTGGTTCTGGGCATCGTCCTCGATCGCCTCGCGCAGCGCATTGATCAGGATCGGTTTGCTGACGATTCTGGCAATGCCTGCGTCTGCAAGCCGCTCGCGGGCGCGGCGCGACATGTCGGCGGTTACCGCGATGATGCGCGGCATGGTCGGCAGACCGAGCTTTCGGATTCGCGATGCCGCCTCGACGCCGTCCATGTCGGGCATGTGCAGATCCATCAGGATGATATCGAACGCGTGATCGCGGGCGAGTGCGATGGCCGACGCGCCGTTCGTGGCAATGGTGGCGTGGTGGCCGAGCCTCTTCAACATCGCTTCGCCGACCTCGCAATTGACGGGGTCGTCGTCGACCAGCAGCACGCGGAGCTGCCGCGATGGCGGCTGGTCCGCGCCTTGCGCGATGCCGCTCGCGGCGAGGCCAAGCGGGACCTCAAGCATGAACGAGCTGCCCGCACCCGGCGTGCTCGCTACCGTCAACTCGCCGCGCATCAGGCGGGTGAGGCGCCGCGCGATCGCCAGTCCGAGCCCGGTACCGCCGAACCGCCGCGCGATGCTGTCGTCGGCCTGGACGAAATCCTCGAAAATCCGCTCGTGCATGTCGGGCGCGATGCCAATGCCGGTATCGCGAACGGTGATGCGCAGCAGGACATGATCGTCATGTCCGTCGGCCGTTGCGCTCAAGCCGATGCCGCCGCGCGGGGTGAACTTGATCGCGTTGCCGATCAGATTGAGCAGAATGCGATTGAGCCGCACCGGATCGCCATGCACGGAGGTATTGACCGTCGCATCGCAGGCGAGATCGAAGGTCAGGCCCTTGCCGAAGGCCTGCGGACGCATCAGATCGGCGGCCGTTTCGATGAGCTGGTCGAGGCGGAAATCGCGGGTCTCCAGAGTCTCGGCGCTGGCCTCCAAGCGCGCATATTCGAGGATGCCGTCGACCAGCGCGATCAGCGTTTCGCCCGACGCGGCCGCGGTCGTGAGGTGGCGCCGCTGCGCTTCGCCGAGGCTGCCGTCGTCGAGCGTTTGCAGCACGCCCATGACGCCGTTCAGCGGCGTGCGCAGCTCGTGGCTGACGACCGCGAGAAAGCGCGATTTGGTCTCGTTGGCCGCGACCGCCGCGCTGCGCGCGCGCTCGGCGGCATCGTGCTCGGCAAGGGCCTGGTCGCGGGTCTTTTCCAGTTCGGAGGTGCGCTCGATCACCTTGCGCTCGAGCGTCGCATAGGATTCGCGCAAGTGAGCGGCCATCCGGTTGAACTGATCGCCCAGCGCCTCCAGCTCGTCACCAGTCTTGATCGCGAGCCGCAGGCCGAGGTCGCCACTGCCGATCCGCCGCGCGCCTTGCGTCAGGATCTGGATCGGCACGGTCATGCGCCGGCTTAGAAACAGAGAGACCAGCACCGCACATGCCAGCAGGATGACCAGGAGAAAAGTCGAGCGTCCGATCGACGCATAGATCGGCGCGTAGGCTTCGGTGAGCGGCAGCTCGACGAACACCAGCCAGCCCAGCGAGGGGACCGTCGCGTAGGTCGACAGCACGCGTTGACCGGACGGATCTTCCTTGACCAGGCCGCCGGCGGGCGGCCCGACGCCATCGAGCGCGGCGCGCACGTCGGCATGGCCGGAGAGATCGCTGCGACGCAATGCCGGCCACAAATCGGGATGCGCGATCAACAACCCCATCCGATCGACCACATAGGCCTTGCCGGTGTTGCCGACTCTGATCCCGGCGACGAGGTCCCAGATGAAGCGAAGATTGACCTCGGCGACAATCACGTCCGGCGTGAGGCCCGTTCCGCGCGTGGCGAGCGTCATGAACGGCTCGGTGTCGCCGAGGAAGTAGACCGGCCCGTAATAGGCGCGGCTTTCATTGGCGCCGCGGAAGGCCTGCGAAGCGGAGAGGTCGGCCTTGCTGCCGATCCTGTCCGCGACACGGCGCGACACGCGCACCTGCTCGCGGCCTTGGGCGTCGAGCTCGGCGATTTCCGCGATCGCAGGCGAGAGGCGCAGGAGGCGGATGGCGTTAAGGCGCTGGTCCTCGTTCGTGGACAACTCGGGGGGCAGGCGCGAGAGCCACCTGATCTGGTTTTCGATCTGGCCGATGAACTGGCCGATCTGGATGGCGGCGCTTGCTGCCTGCTCGCGCTGGGTCGCCGCCAGGAGCTGCTTCTGCTCGCGATAGGAGAACCAGACGTCGAAGCCGGTGTTGATGGCGAGCGCGGCAAAAGCGAGTGCGACGATCGAGTAGAGATATTTGCGGAACAGCCGGCCGGGAGGTGGCCGCAGATCTCCCTGGTCGATCGTCTCGTTCACTCGCGGATCTCGTCGGCGCGCGCGAGCAGCGTGAATGGGATCGTCAAATCCAGCGTGCAAGCAACCGTGCGGTTGATCAGGAGCTCGTATTTCCGCGGCGACTGCACCGGCAGATCGCCGGCCTTGGTGCCGCGCAGGATGAGATCGACATAGTCAGCCGAGCGCACTTCGAGCGTCGGCCCGTAGCTCATCAGCCCGCCCGCATCCATGAAATAGTAGAACGGGTAAATCGTGGGCACGCGATATTTGGCCGCCGCGGCCACCGCAGCCTGCCGGTGGACCACCAGGAAGCTGTCGACCAGCGCAATCATCGCCGCCTTGGGCGCTTCGGAAAAGGGCCTGACGGCTTCGTCGATCTCCGATGGCGCGCTGACGGGGGCGGGGACCACGGACACGCCGGACAGTGCTGCCTCTTGCTCGATGGAATCGAGGAAGAAGCGGCCGCCGCGAGGCGTGGTCGCCGGGTTGTACAGGATACCGACGCGCGCAAGATCCGGCACGGCCTCCCGGATGAGCTGAAGCCATTTGCCACCCATCTCGGCGCTGCTGTTGGTGAAGCCGGTCACGTTGCCGCCGGGGTGGGCGAGGCTTTCGACGAAGCCGTTGCCGACGGGATCGTTGGCGGTCGCGAACACGATCGGGATGGTTTTCGTGGCTTCCAGGACGGCCGCGGTTTCGACCGTCGAGCCGGTCAGGATCACATCCGGCTTGAGCGCCAGCAATTCCTGAACTGCGGTTTTCAGTCTATCCGGCGCGCCGAAGGTCGAACGGAGTTCGAGGCGGAAATTGACCCCTTCGACCCAGCCTCGCTGCCTCAAGCCCACGATGAGGCCACCCAAGCGGGAGGTCGGGCTGTCGATCATGCTCCTTCTGGTCAGTTCGTCGTCTAGCGGCAACGCCGTCAGCGATGCCACGACCCGCACGCGATCAGATGCTGCGCCGAGCGCCAGCCACCCCGCGGCGGTTGTGCCCGCAAGGCGAATGAACCCGCGGCGATCGACCGCGAGAGCGGAAGGCCGTTCGGTCATGGATGTCTTTGCATGATGGCTTGCCCCAACCCGATGCTTAGCGCGAACGGCCGGCATCCACAATTGATGAAAAAATGCGTTTGTGACTGCTCATTCGCAGCGTTTGGCGGCCCGATACCGTATTCCTACGCCGCCAAAGAGTCGCTGTTTCGAACCTTGCCTCCTCCGTGACACCTTGTAACGCACCGCGGCGTCGCAACATTTTCCGTCTCGGTCGTGATGACGGTTCGGGGAGGCCGATTTCGTAGCTGCCGATTTTTGAAGCGTTGTTTCATATTTTTTCGAAGGTTTTCGATGCGCAAAATCTATCTCGTTCCGGCCCTCGTCGGCCTGCTCACCACCGTTGCAGCGGGACCCCTTGCGGCCCAGGGCGCCGTACCGAAGCAGAAAGCTGCGCCGGCACCGAGAGCCGCCGGTGCCGCTCCCGCAGCCGCCGGTACGCCGGTCGCCGCCGGCGCGACGTCGGCAGCCGCCGCCGAGACAGCGGCCCCGGACGACAAGTCCAAGGCGACCGATTCCAAGTTGATCGACGGCTTCCGCTCGGCCAAGTTCGGGATGAACGAGGCCGACGTGCGCGCGGCGATAGCCAAGGATTTCGGCGCAAAGCCCGACGCCGTCAGGGCGCAGGACAATGCGTCCGAGCTGACGCACAGCCTGCTGTATTCGGCGCCCGAGCTGCTGCCCAACGGCGGCACCGCCGAGCTCTCCTACGTGTTCGGCTACAAGTCCAAATCTCTGATCCAGGTCGGCGCGGTCTGGTCGAAGGGCACCGACGCGGCGATCACGCCGGAGAAGCTGTTCTCCAACGCCAACATCCTGCGCGCCCATTTCCTCAGCGAGGGCTTCAAGCCCGACTCCATCGCGGTCAACATGCCCGTCAACGGCGGCATCGTGATGTTCCGCGGCAGCGACGCCAAGGATCGCTCGGTCATCCTGCTTCTCCAGGGCACGTTCGAGAACAAGGACAACAACCAGCGCGTGCTGACGCCGACCAGCCTGCTGCTGTTCTACGTGGCCGACGCCAAGAGCCCCGACATCTTCAAGCTGCCGCCCGGCCAGTTCTGATGCCGCGCGGCCACGACATTCTCCCACCCGGTTGTGGATCGGCCCCAGTGCCGATGAAGAGGATCTGAAATGCGCCGACCATCTGCAAGGCGAGACAATGACGAGCTGACGCTGCGGGGGCTTGCGCGCTTCCGTTCGATGTCACTGCTCTGCGCGATGCAGATGGTCTTCCTGCCGGTGTTCAGCGTCCGCCTGCAGGCGCAGCCGGCGAACGTGATCACGCCGGACGGCCGCACCGGGACCAGCCTTCAGACGTCCGGCAGCGTCACCAACGTCACGACGTCGACCGTCTCCGGCACCAGTGCCTTCAACTCGTTCTCGCAGTTCAGCGTCGGGAAGGGCAACACCGTCAATCTGCAACTGCCGACCGGTACGCAAAATCTCGTCAACATCGTTCGCGACGCTCCGGTCTACGTCAACGGCACGCTGAACTCCTACATGAACGGCGCGATCGGCGGTAACGTCTATTTCGCCGATCCCAAGGGCTTCGTGGTCGGCCGCAGCGGCACGGTCAATGTCGGCAGCCTCAACGTCTCGACGCCGACGCGCGAGTTCACCGACAGTCTGATCGGCGTGCAGGGGCAGATCAACGGTTCGGCCGTCGCCAATCTGATGGCGGGGTCGTTCCCGGTCTCGCCGGACGGCAACATCCGGATCTACGGCCGGGTCAATGCCATCGACGGCGTGCGCCTGACCGGGCAGAACGTCCTTGTCGGTGGTGCCAGCCAGCGCGACATTGCCAATCTCGATCACGCCGCGAAGTTCGCAGCCTCGGTCAATTCCAAGGGGCTGCGCAGCGCCGCCGCGATTTCCGTGCGCAATGGCTCCATTCACATCGGCGCCGTCAACAACGCCAGCGTGAACGGACGGCTGACCGCGCGCAGCAAGACCACGACGCCGAGCAACATCACCGTCGTGGCCGGCAACCAAGCCGAACTCGGCAAGAATGCGCGGTTGAGCACGGCGAGCAGGACTGCGGATGCCGGCGGCGTCCTTGTCAAGGCCGGCAACGACGTGACCGTGAAGAGCGGCGCGAAGATCAATGCCAGCTCGAAAACCGGCAATGCGGGCCTGGTCGAGCTGAGCGGAAACGGCGTCATCGACGTCGGCAGCGGCGTTACGATCAATCTCGCCGCCCCCAACGGCCGGGCCGGGACGCTGCTGATCGACCCGACCGATGTGGTGATCGGCGACGCCAGCCAGGGCGACGTCGGCGTAACCCTCGGGAACACGTCCGTCGCCAACGCCATCGCGGCGCTCAGCGCTGGTGGCACCTATCTGGTTCAGGCCGACAATTCGGTCACGCTGGCCGCGCATGCGGTGATCGATGCCCGCAACCTCGACGCCACCAAGACTCATTCCGTCGGCAACGCCATCAACGTCGAAATCAACGCGCCGACCATCAGCATCGTCAACGGAGCGCAGATCCTCGCCCAGGCGATCAATACTGGTGGAACGACCTACACCAGCGGCAGTGTCACGCTTGCAGCCACGGCGAGCCAGACCCTGATGTCTGGCCACGCCCATGCGACCACGGGCGTCACCGTTGACGGCACGATCACCGGCGGCGCGATCTCGATTAGCGCGAGCTCCACGGCGGTGGCGAGCTTCACGAGCTCACTCGCTTCGACGTTCGCGCTTGTCGGCGAATCGGTCCCCGGCATGATCCTGGGCCTCAACGGAGGCTATGTCGCGGCGAGCGCAACCGCGACCGTGAACATCAACGGCCATGCCAATATCTCCGGCAGCGGCAACGTCTCGATCAGCGCGTACGGGTCGGAGAGGGCCGAGGATCCCGTTATCGCCTCGTCGCTCCTCGGCGTATCGCCGGTCGGCGCTGCGGTCGTGGTCGGGAACATCGCCGGCAACGTCACCACCAACGTAGCAAGCAATGCGACGATCAGCGCAGGTGGTAGCCTCGGCATCAAGGCCACCAACGATGCCACGATGAACGTCACGGCCGTATCGCTGACCTCGAGCGCGGTTCTCGTGGCGACGGTGGCCTATTCGACGGCGTCGGTGACGACCACGGCAAACGTCGCGACCGGCGCCCACCTGAGCGTCGGCACCGCGAGCGGATCGACCGGTGGATTCGCGCTGCGCGCGCTGAATAACAACAGCTTCTCGACGTCCGCGACCTCCGTGGGGCTGGATAATCCGGCCCTGAACGGCGGCGTCGGCGGTGCCGTCGCGATCAGCAACGTCAACACCTCGGCGACCGCGACCCTCGGGTCGTCGCTGGGGTCCAGCACGTCGAACCGGATGAACGGCTCGGTGACGGTCGAGGCGACCTCGAACACGACGTCGAATTCGACGATGTCCTCGACCATCACAGGTACGCCGGCTTTGATCGCCGGACTCCAGGGTGCCCTGGTCGTGGGCACGATGAATCCCAACTTGTTCTCCCAGCAGTTCAGCACGCTTTTCACCGCGGATCTGAACCTGAAGGCGGCGGCGGCCTTGACGATCGCGCGCAGCACGGAGAGCGCGACGGCGGCGATTGCGCAAAACCCCAGCGGCGGCGCGCCGTCGATCTATACGTCGGGCAACGTCGTTGTCATCAGCAACGTGATCGACGTGGGCGTGCGCAGCATTGCGACGGCCTCGGCGATCAGCTCGAGCCCGGTCGATGGTCAGTCGACGGCCGTTGCCGCAGCGGTCGCGTGGGGCGATTTCACGCACAATTCGAACGCCTATATCGGCGACGCGACCCTGATCAATGCGCCGGAGATCGGCGTCTCGGCAAACACCTATATGCCGATCACCAACACCTGGTTGCAATGGGCCTCGCTGACGGATGTGCTGAGGCATCTCAACGGCAATCTCGGCGTCGGCGGCAGCATCTTGACCAGCTACGCCAACTCGACCGCGGACGCCGGCGACACCGTCGGCATCGCAGGGTCGTTGAACAATTTCATGGTTCACAACAACACCACGGCCTGGGCCGCGACCGGTGCCAACCTGACGTCGACCTGCACGGTTGCGAGTTGCGGCAGCGGCGCATGGACGGCTGCGCTGGACAGCGGGGCGACGCAGGCCTTCGACGCGACACTCGCCATCGCGGCGACGGCCTATTCGGCCTCGATCGACGCTGCGGGCAATGTCGGCACGCTCGGCTTCCTTCCCGGTAACACCTCGGGTGGTTCATCGCTGGGCGGCGCGCTCAATCTGGTCCAGTTCTGGAACAACACCATCGCCGGCGTGGCGTCCGGGGCTTCGGTCGGTGCGACCGACAACGTCTCCGTCACGGCATCGACCACCGACCAGTTCTTCGGCGTCGCGCCGACATCCGGCAAGGCGGCCGGCGCCCTGGCGCTGAACGGGATTACGTCGATCGCGCTCGTGAACAACACGACGCATGCCTCGATAGGCATCGGCGCCACGGTGTCGGCTCCGACGGTGAATGTGCTCGCGCAGCAGGATCTGTCGATGCTGTCGGTTGCCGGCGCGGTGTCAGCCGGCGGCAACTCCGCCGTCGGCCTCGCCGTCGCCTATCTCGGCGCGACCACCGACACCGCTGCCTATGTCGGTGACAATCACAGCGATATCCGGTCGGGCCCGTTCAGCTCGGACGATCCGTTCTCAGGGAACGGCGGCGGTAGCGGGTCGGTCACGGCCGACCATCTGGCGATTTCCGCGACGACCGCGGGCCGGATCACCGCGGCGTCGATTGCGGCGGCGATCTCGGAACCTTCGGTTTCGGACTTCGGCACCAAGGCCGGTGCCGTCGGCGCAGCCGCGACCGGCGGAGCGGGCGGGATTTCAACCGCGCTGGCCAAGGTTGGCTCGTCGTCTGGCGCCTCCAGCAGCGGCTTCACGATCGATCTTGCCGGCAGCTCTTCCATCAGCGACGTGAGCCTTGGCACGACCGCCTCGATTACCGGCGTCACGATCAACCGCTACTCGCCACCCCCAACGGCCACCGTGTTGGTCCAGGCGCTCAACGACACCATCCTCAACAACGGCTCGGGCGGCGCCGCCGCCAATCTGGGAGGCAGCGCCGGCTCGACGAGCGTGGCCGTCGACGGCACCATCGCTGCGGCGATCTCGAACAATGTGACCAAAGCCTTCATCTCCAACTCCACGGTCAACAACCAGCAGTCCGTGACCGTGCAGGCATTGAACGGCGGATCGGAAACGGTCGTGGCGATCGGCCTTGCCGCGTCAACGCGGTCCAACGCCGCCTCGATCGCGCTGTCCGTCGGCATGATCACCGACAGTGCGCAGGCCTATATCGAAAATTCGACGATCGCCGGCGGAAGCACAGGCGTCCTGCGGGCTCTCGAGGTCGATGCTTACCAGACCAGCAACATCGCGGTCGGCGGCGGTTCGCTCTATATTTCCGGCGGACAGGGCGGCTTCGGCGTCGCCATGACGTATGCTTCGATCGGCGATCCCTCCGGCGGCAACGCGACCGACGCGCACATCAAGTCCACGTCGACCAGCAATTACGACTCGCTTCTGGTGCTCGCCGACAATGCCAGCATCATCGCGGCCGGTGCCGCGTCGGCCGGGGTGGGGTCCAACGGTCTGTCGGGTTCGATCGTCGTCGATGAAATAACCTCGACGACCACGGCCTATATCAGCAGCAACTCGACGGTGAACATCAACGTCGGGCGCGTGACGGTGCTCGCGGATAGCGGCGCTGTGTCGGACCTCGATACGGCGCTCGGCAATCTCGTCAAGAAGTCGAACAACAATCATCTCGCATCGGACACGTGCACGGCCGCCGCCGGCAACGGCACGGCGAATTGCATAGATTTTAGCGCGGCGGCGCTCAACGACGGCACGGCGAACGGTCCGGGCGCCAGCATCATCTCCGTTGCGGGCATTATCCAGGCCGGCAAGAACAATGTCGGCGCCTCCATGGTGTACGATACCATCGCGACGACGCATTCGGCCTATATCGCCAACGTCCGGATGTCGACGATCGGCAGCGTTAGTGTGAATGCGGTCGACACCACGAAGATCCAGTCGGTCACGATTGGCTTCGGCCTGGCGACCGGTCAGTTTGCCGGCGTCGGCGGCATGACAATCAGCTCGATCGCCAATAATGTTTCGGCGGCAATCGGCAACAACCAGTCCGACACGACGCAATCGACCGTGACGGCCTCCAACATCTCCGTCACCGCGACCGACAATTCCAGCATCACCGGCGCCGCCGCCGTCGCTGGCGCCTCGACGCAAGGCAGCGCCGCGGGCCTGGCCCTCGTCTACAGCAGCATCGCCAACAATGTCAGTGCCGGCGTCACCGGCTCCAAGCTGACCGCCTCCGGCAATGTCGTCGTCAACGCGAACTCGAATGCCGATATCTCGACGGTTGCCGTCGGTATTGCGATTTCCTCGCAGATCGGCCTTGCCGGTTCGGTCGCCACCAATCTGATGGGAACCAACGTCACCGCCAGCATCACCGGCGGGGCCGACGTCGCAGCGAATAACAACGTTGCCGTGATTGCCGGTAATAATGACAAAGCGGGCGTTTTCGCCGGCGCCGTGTCCATCAGCAAGGGCGCGGCCGGCGGCGCGGGCTCGATGGTCACGAACAAGATCACCGGCACCACCGCGGCCTATATCAGCGGGACGACAACCAAAGTGGATGCGCGCGGAACCAGCACGAGCGACGTGCTTTCCGTCAACAGCGGCACGCTCGCGCACGCGATCGATCT
This sequence comes from Bradyrhizobium sp. WSM1253, assembly GCF_000244935.1. NCBI lineage: Bacteria > Pseudomonadati > Pseudomonadota > Alphaproteobacteria > Hyphomicrobiales > Nitrobacteraceae > Bradyrhizobium > Bradyrhizobium sp. WSM1253. The sequence continues at coordinate 1,474,330 of NZ_JH600073.1, read as the reverse complement.
CGGCGGCTTCAGCGCGCCCACGGACACCACGCCCGATCTGAGCGAGACCCAGGAGAGTGTGCGCGGCCTCGCCGTCGTCGCCAGCTCGCACCAGGCCGTCGTCACCAACGTCGCCACCCTGTCCGCGGGCTCGGGCATCTCCATCATGATCAATCCGATCACCAATGTGATGAGCGGATCCACCAGGGCCTATATCGACGGCGCGGCGATCGACACTCGGCTGGCAAGTTCGACGCTGGACCCGCAGATCGATGTGGCCGCCAGCAGCTTCTCCTATTCGGGCGCGTTCGGCGCCGGCGTGGTGCCGCCAACCGGGAGCGGGGGCGGCGGTGCGACCATTCTCAGCACGACGATGTCGCGCGACACCGAGGCCGATATCACCAATGCGACCGTTGGTGGCGTGCAGTCGGCGAGCGCAACGGTGGGCGCCGTCACCGTGAAGGCCAATGCCGAGCAGGACGCATCATCGATCGCGGTCGGTTTCGGCACCGGCTCGGTCGGGCTGAACGTCTTCGTCGCAACTACCGAGGCCTATGTCGACGGCGGCTCCCTCACGGCGTCGTCGCTCACGGTCAACGCCTACGACGCCACAGGTATCGCGTCGGCGAACGGCTCGGGCGCCTATGGCAGCCAGGCCGCGATCGGGGCGGCGTTCCTGGTTCAGGTCTCGGCGAACCGGACCGAAGCCTATGTCGGCGACGAGTTCCACTATCAGGGCAACGGCGCGGCACACACGACTGCGGTCAATCTGAGCGGCGCGCTCGACGTCGAGGCAACGACGAAGAACCGCTTCCAGGCCTATTCGATTGGCGGGGCACTCTCGACCGGCACGGCGGCAATCGCCGGCATGGCCAACATCGAGATTGCCAACAACACCACCATCGCTGGCGTCTACGACACCACGCTGCAGTCCCCCACTGGCGGTTCGGCTGGTGCGGTCACGATCAACGCCACCGAGGACGTGGCGATCAAGGAGATCGCCGGCGCGCTTTCGATTGCCGCCAGCGGGTCCGGCGTCGGCGTGGGCGCGGCGGCGAACGTGATCGTCTTCAAGAGCCAGACCATTGCGGAAAGCCGCAACAGCGACCTCAATTCGTCCGGCGCGATCAACGTCGGCGCGCTCAGCACCAAGGAAGTCCTGTCCTACGCGGTCACCGCCGGCATCGGCGGCAGCGTCGGCATCGGTGCGACCGTCGGCGTCATCATCATCGGCACCAACACCGCCGATCCGGATACGCAGGGCGAGCAGACCGGCCAGCTCAATCAGGGCAACAACGGCACCCTCGCATCAGTGAACGCGGGCACCAATTCCTCGCACGGCAGCGACGCGGTCGCGGGCGGCACCTCGGGCAATCCGAGCAACGCCAACGCAACCTCGACCTACGACGTCGGCACCGTCCTGACCGGCGGCAATGACGGCGTCACCGCCCAGATCGCGGGCGGCAATGTGACCGGCACGCAGGTCAACGTCGCCGCCACCAGCGCCAACGCGACCAAGATGTTCCTGCTCGGCGCGGGCTTTGCCAAGAACGTCGGCATCGGCGCCGGCATCGGTTACACCAGCGTCGACAGCAGCGTCCTCGCCAATCTGAGCGCGATCGTCTCCGCGCCGTCCGTCACGGTTGCGGCGCGGGTCAAGGACGCCGATACCGGACCTTATTCGGGCAAGACCGTCGACAGCGAGGCGATCGCCGGCGGTGCAGCGCTCTATTTCGGCGCGGATGCGGCCGTGGCGGTCGGCAACGTCGCCAATACCGTCACGGCCCAACTCGGCGGCTCCGTGACCGGAACGGGCGGCACCGGCGCGACTGGCGTCGCCGTGATGGCGATGGACAGCTCGACTCAGAGCGTGACCGCGGGCGGCGGCACCGGCGGCCTTGCAGCCATCGGGGTGTCGATCGCGACCACGGGACGGTCCAGTTCAGTCGCGGCAAAGGTGCTGTCGAACGCGACGGTGAACAGCTCGACCCTTGCGGTTGGCGCCGCCGAGGCCGGCGCAATGTCCGCTTCCGCGACTGCGGTCGCCGGCGGTATCGTCGCCGGTGACGGCGCAGTTGCGACAGCGAAGGAAAATTCGACGGTCCTGGCAGAGATCGGTTCCAGCTCATCGATCACCACGTCGGCGACGGGCGCCGGCACGCTGGTGTCGGCATCGATCACGCCCAAGCTTTCGAGCAAGGCGATCGGTGTCGCGGTCGGCGGCGGCGCCATCGGCGTGTCCGTCGCGGAATCGATGGTGACGGCCACCGTCATGGCCGATGTCGGCGACAACACCACCTTCTCGGGCGGTGCGCTCGGTGTGACCGCCATGGCGCTGGTGCCGACGGGCGGCACGACGACTTACGCCTGGTCGCTCGCGGGCGGCGGCGGCTCGTTGATCGGTGCCCAAGGCAGCTATGCCAGGGCGTCCGAGAACGCGACGGTGAGTGCGTATGGCGGCATCGGGATCCATCTTCCCAATGCCGACGTGGTCATTGCCGCAGAGAACGACAGCAGCCAGTACGCCGAGTCGACTGGCCTCTCGACCGGGTTCCTCGCCATTGGCGCGACCGTCGCACAGGTCTCCTCGAGCGCCCACACCTACGCCTATCTCGGGGCCGGCGCGGTCACCGCCGCGTCCAACACGGGCGTTCTCCAGATCACCGCCACGGGCACGGATACCAACGTCGCCAGCGCGCTCGTCGGTGCGGGCGGCACCTATGCCGGCGCAGCAGCGGTTGCGACGACGGCCACCACCGCGGTCACCGACGCCATGCTCTATGGCGAGGCGACGGACAACACGCTTTATTTCGGCGGCCTCAACATCAAGGCCAAACATACGACGAATTATGCCGGCAGCGGTGATGCCTATCAGGCCTCTACGGCGGGCGCCTCCGGTGGTAGCGCGCAGAACGATGTCACGTCGGCGACCACCGCTGAAATCGGCACGCATCTGATCGTCAACTCGGCCGGCGGCGATATGGTTGTGATCGCCAACGACGTGGTCAACCAGGCTGGTGGCGGGGCGCGGTCTGGTTCCGGCGGCGTGTTTGCCGGCGCGGCGGCGCTCAGCAAGTCCAGGGTCACGCAGACCGTCACGACCAACATCGACGCCGGTACGATCCTGAGCCTTAATGCCGATCCGAGAACGACGACGGGCGCAATCAACATCGAGGCCTACAACACGCTGAGCACGACCGACACGGTCAATTTGAGCGCCGCGGGCCTGTTCGCCGGCGGCGGCGCCGAATCCGACATGACGGCAAATGCCACGCTCACGGTCAACATTCAGGCCAGAGAGCTGTTCAGCGCCGGCAACATCTATATCGGCTCGGCGTCGCGGATGGCGGCAAACAATTACGCCAACGCCAGCCTCTATGGTGCGGTCGGCGGAGTCGGTGCCAGCACGAACGCATGGGTGCATGCAACGCAGAACGTCAATGTCGGCAGCAGCTCGACAGTGGAGGCCTGGGGCAAGATCAACATCGCCGCAGGCCTGGCCGGCGACGGCAGCGTCTACAGCAGCGTGGCCGCGAACGCGACGACGGTGGTCTACAACAACACGGTCGTTGCCATCTCGGGCCTCTATCGCGGCACCGCCAACGCCGACGACGACACCAGCCTGACGCTTGCCATCGGCTCGAAGGTGCTCGGCGCCAACGACATCTCGCTCACCGCGACGCCGGGCCAGGTCACGGCCTCCGGCCTCGGTAGCAACTACAATCCCTACCTGGAGATCTTCAGCGCCAAGAACAGCGACAACCACAGCAACGACAACAGCGGCGGGACCGGCAATGTCGCGCTCAACGGCCTCGTGGTGGCCGGCATCCACAATGACGAGACGATCACGATCGCGCTTGGCGCGAGCACGCCGACCCTGTCTACGACGAGCCCCTACGATCCGCTCGCGCTCGAATACGTCTCCGACGTCGATCATTTCAATCGGGTGATGAGCTGGAACCACCAGACGATCCAGTACACCATCGTGGGCGGCTTCAATCCTTACCAGACGATCGTCGCTCAACTCGCATCTCTGAGTGGCCTGACGTCGACGCAGGTCCAGACGGCCCTTTCCGCCACGCAGCCCTCAATCACGTTTGGCGGCACCGATCCGACCGGCGAGATCCAGCGCCAGATCAATACCCTGATTCAGCAGGCGCCGTTCGCTGCCAATGCATCCGGCAACGCCTTCGCGTTCGGCGATATAATGGTCTCGGCCGGTAACGTTTCGATCCTGGCGCAGAGGCTGTCCGGGGCAGGTGGCGCAGGTCTTGCCGCACCATCGGTAATCGCGCGCTCTTCGCCCATGATCAAGATTGAAAACCAGGGCCTCGATTTCGTCGCGCTGTCGAACCTCACGATCACCAACGTGACGGGGGGGCTGGTCACGCACCCGCAGGTCGACCCGGGGTCGTCGTCGAACGTGACTTTCACGTCGAACAACAGCGCGACGCCGATCATCGACATCTCGGCGGTCTATAACCGCAAGGATCCCAACACGGGTCTCGGTGTCGACCAGAACGGCAACACCCTGACGCGCACGCCCGACATCTACTTCGACGGCGTCGTCACCAACGAGAACGGCCTGCTCAAGATCACCAACAATCTCGGCAACGTCGTCGCATCGCAGACGTTCGATGCTGCGACAATCCAGATGGTGGTGCCGAACGGCTCCTTCACCTTCAATGGCGGCGTCGGCAGCATCTTCAGCTCCAACCACGACGTGGCCTCGCAATGGGCCAATACCGAGTACAAGCCGGCTGACAACGACACGCTGACGGCGGTGATGGCGGCGGCGACCTATCTCGGTGCCTATGGCGCCTACGACAGCGGCGTGCATATCGCTTCCGGCGGCAATCACCCGTATTCCTATTATTGCTGCGCCTCCGGCAGCGCGGGCGTCGCCGGTACGGCGAGCAACAGCACTGTCTTTACGGCGCGGCTGCTGGATCTCTATTACGACGGCCTTTCGCTCTATTCGGCGATCTTCCTGCCGATGGGTTCGGGTGCGCCGGGCAACGGCAACGAACATGCCGGCAGCACTCCCGACGCGTCAACGCTCGCGACGATCGAGGGGCCGACCAGGCAGACCATCAGCACCGCCCCATGGGAGGCAAGCACCTATGATGGCCAGGGCGTCTATAGCGGCTCCAGCCCGTTCAACTGCTCGCATTGCTCCGCCTACTTCCAGGTTATCAACATCCAGCCCGATGTGATCACGCCGAAGACGGCGAACACGGCGACCAACCCGCCGGCGAATGCGCCCTTCATCATCGGCAAGGCGATCATCCTGTCGGCATCGGTTCTCAACATCAACGGCACCATCCAAAGCGGCTCGAGCAGCAACTATTCGGTCAATATCGGCACCGGCGCGCTGAACGCCATCAACGCTCTGAAGGCCGACAGCTCGGCCTTTGCCCAGGCCCAGACCAACGCGCAGCACGGCAGCTATGTGGATTTGACGCAATATCTGTCGAAGGTAAGTGGCAGCGACGTCCAGGTCGGCGCGAGGTACAATGCCGCCACCGACCAGATCCTCCTGAATGGCGTGGTGCAGGGGTCCGGCGGCTACGTCTACCTGAACGGCAAGATCATCTCGACCTCGACCGACGGCACGCCGCAGGGCAACATCATCGTCAACGGGGGCGCCGGCACGATCACGGTGAACAACACCACCGGCCTTCAACTCGTCACCAACACGATCAATACCGGCGTCAGCGCAGCCAGCGTGATCGAGATCGTCGATCAGCTCAAGGCGCAGACGACGTGGTACGTCTACAATCCTGCCGCCCCGGGCGGCCAGCAGGTGTCGACGTATCGAACCAACAGCGTCAATGCGAGCCAGTACGACGGCTCGATGCTTGCCGCGACAAGCGGCACGGCCGGCCTGCAGTACGCGCCGCAAGCCAACATGTACTACCAGTGGGTCGACACCGCGCGGCTGGATCGTTCGACGACGAGCACGCAGTTCGACTATGGCTGGCAATACACCTCGCGGGATCCCAACAGCGGTAGCTCCTTCGTCCGCACCACCAGCCTGGTCTCGGACGTGCAGCAGGTCGCCAACGGCGCCACCACGGGACAATTGCAGAGCACGAATTACCAGGAGGTCGTCACCGCGACCGGTTCGGCTCACGGCGGCGGCGGCAACACCCATTCCGACAAGTGCTGCGGCGCGGATGGACAGTACGATTGGTTCCAGGAGATCTTCGATCACCTGACGCTGACGCTGACCAACACCGTCAAGGCATCGAACCCCATCAACATCCAGTTCAACGGCGGCGGCGCCAGCACGGTCGCGGTCACGTCGAACTCCGGCATCGTCATCAACGGCCCCATCAACAACCTTCAGGGTGCGACTTCGGTCGTGGCCACGGGCGCCAGTTCGGCCATCACGGTCGGCGCGAACGCCAACAACCCGGTGATATCGGGCACCAGTGTGTCGCTGTCGGCGGCGGGCGGCATCGGCAGCATCGGTGCCGGCGGGGCGCCGGTCTCCGTGCAGGTCTATGGCGGCAGCCTCACCGCCAATTCGATCGACCACGATATTGCGATCGCGGCCGTGGGCTCGCTGTCGATCAACCAGGTCAAGGTGAACTCGACCGTGGCCGGCGACGCGCCGCAGGGCAGCGTCTTCATCTCGGCGACCGGCGACATCAACTCGGCGTCCGCCTACAGCGTCGCCAACCCTGTCGTCGTCGGCAAGAACATCGAGATCAGGTCCACCGGCGGTGCGATTGGCGCGGTGACCGGCGTCAGCAACGGCGCGACCGTCCTCACCAACATCAATCCGCTCGTGATCCAGGCGACCGGCACGACGCTGGTCGACGGCAGCGTCGATGGCGGCATGCTCAACAGCTATTCGACGACCGGAACCTACATCGTGCAGTCCAAGGGCGATCTGCGGCTCGGCACGGTCGAGTCGAAGAGCGGCCCGGTGTTCCTCGAGGCCGCGGCCTCCGATGGGGCGCAAGCCAGGATATTGAACGGCCTGTCGTCCGGCGGCCTCACGGCCGAGCAGAGCGCGCATCTGGCGGATGTCTGGACCAGCCTGGAACTCCTCAGCGGCAACGGCGCGACCGCAGCCGTCAACAGTTACCAGACCATGGTCACGGCGGCCTACAACGACTACTTCCAGCTCAAGAACGTCGCCTTCGCGAACGGCAACACCTATAGCCCGACCTCGGTGGGCCTGACCGTGCTGCGGGCGCAGGTAGCCGCCAAGCTCGGCATCGATCCTTCCGCGGTCTCGACGACGGACATGCAGAATGAGGCCACGACGCGCTTGCTGAAGGACCAGTTCCTGCTCGGCATGATCGACACGGTTCAGGTCAAGGCCTCGCTGACCACATTGCTCGGCACCGCGCCCTCTGACCCTCTGGCGACGCTGTTCGGCAGCACGCTCTCGTCGAACCTGTTCACCAGATTGTTCGACGGCGTGGCAACTGGCCATCAGCTTATGCCGACCAACACGGCCCTGCAGACGGCGCTTGCGACCTACAGCTCGAACTATGCCTATACGCTCGCTCCGACCGAAAAGCTCTACGGGATGATCACAGCGGGCTCGCAATGGACTCAGAGCCAGCTCGCCTACACCGTCTCTTCCTCGGCGGTCGGTGCACCGCCACCGCCGATCAGCGAGGATGTCGCGGCCAACATCAAGGCCAGCCAGGTCATGCTGTACACACCGAACGGTTCGGTCGGCCAGCTCGCGGCGCCTCAGACGTTCACGTTCACGAGTGTCAATGCCTCGTCGCTGACGTCCGCCCAGAAGGGACTGCTCGCCTCGGCCGGTCCCGGACAGCTCGTCGTCAACTCCTCGACCGACCCGACGACCGGCGTCGTGACCTACAACGTCACGCTGTCGCAACAGAGCCTCGTCATTCTGGACAATCCAACCGCGGTCACCGCCAAGGCGCTGTCGGAGGTCTATCTCGGCAGCAAGAACAGCCTCGTGCTCGGCGGCATTGCGGCCGCGAGTTACGGTCCGATCGCTGCCGCGCAGGCCGGCGGCATCCAGGTGACCGGCAGGGGTGACGTCAAGCTCGATGCGGTGGGCAGCATCTCCGCGGGCGTGAGCGGGGTTCCTGTGATCTCCGGCGACATTCCCAACCTCTCCCTGATCGCCGAGCACGGCAACATCGGCAGCGCTGGCGCGGCCGGAGCCGACCCGGCGGCCAACGCGAACGCGATCCAGATCGCCTTCGCGAGCCCGACCAGCGATCATCTTGATCAGGTGTCGTCCGGACTGGGCGTCTATGTGAAGCAGACCACCGGCGACCTGGTCCTCGGCAACGTCTCAGCGACCGGCGCCATCCAGTTGGCCGCGACAGGCAGCATCTATGCCGAGGCTGGAACCAACTTCGCCGATCGCACGGCGGTGCATATCGTCGGCACGGATCTCGATCTGCGCGCCGGCGGCGATATCAGCTTCAACGGCGCGACGTTCCAGCCGCTTCAGGTGCAGCTCTCCGGCGCGCTCACAGGCTCCGCGGTCGGCGACCTCAGCATCCTGGTCGTGGCGCACGATCTCGCGGTGGGTGCGACCGGCACCTACGGCGCGCTGACTGCGGGCGGGACACTGACGCTGAACGTGCCGCACGGCGCGATCAGCATCAATGCCGATGTCACCAGCGTTGGCCTGATGCAGCTGCTCGCAAACGGCGCTGTGACTTTCGCCGATGGCACCAGCGCGGCGCCGGTGGTGGCCAGCAGCTCCTCGGGCGGGGTGACGCTGGCTTCCGCCTCACTGTCGATGGGCGCCTATTCGGCCATCAACGCGGCCGGCGTGATCTCAGTGATCACCACGGGCAACGCGACGATCGGCCAGCTCAACTCGTCGCTGTCCTATGCGGCGGCCTCGAACGCGCCGTCGATCGTCGTTACCGCCGGCGGCGTCGCTTCGCCCGGAGCGATCATCGACAACGGCGACGGTCAAACGAAGATCGTCGCGTCCGGCTCAGGGGCAGAAGTCTCGCTAGACGCATCGAACGGCATCGGCAGTGCGGCGGCCCGCCTCATCCTCAGCGCGGCTCGGCTTTCGGCGAGCACGAGCGCCGGTGGCATCTACCTGAAGGCTCTCACCGACACCGAGGCAAGCCTGTTGTCCGCAGTGAAGGGTGGCGTGGATCTGGTTGGTTCAGGCGGCTTGACGCTCGACCAAGTACTGGCGGGCACGGCCACGGGTGCGAGCGGCAGCTTCAGCGCCGTCGCGAACAATGGCAGCATTGTCATCGGCACGGCCGACAGCAGCGGCTCGCAAACGGTCCACGCCAGCCAGAACGTGACGTTCAAGTCGCTGGTTACGACCGGCTACAGCGGTGATGTCGGTAACATCAACGTCACGGCCGACAACGGCTTCATCCTGGCGCAGGCGGTGATGTCGGGCGGCGTGACGACGCTCGGCTCGGTTTCGGCCCATGGCGGGGCGACACTGGTTGCAGCCTCGACCATCACCGGCAACACGCTCGCCGCCAGCACCGGAGCGGGCCTGTTGAGCGCCGGCGGGCCGATCAACTGGAACGTCCTCAACGTCGGCACGACGCTCAACGCGACCGCGGGCCAAGGCAGCATAGGCTTCAAGATCGCGCAGAGCGGCGGCACACAGACCATCCACGCCCACGACAACGTCAGCTTCGACGCGCTCACGTCCACCGGCTACAGCGGCGATGCCGGCAGCATCAACGTCAATGCAGACAACGGCTTCATCCTGGCGCAGACGGTGATGTCGGGCGGCGTGACGACGCTCGGCTCGGTCTCCGCCCATGGCGGGGCGACGCTGGTCGCAACCTCGACCATCACCGGCAACACGCTCGCCGCCACCACCGGAGCGGGCCTGCTGACCGCCGGCGGCGCGATCAACTGGAACGTTCTCAACGTCGGCACGACGCTCGACGCGACCGCGGGCCAGGGCAGCATCGGCTTCAAGACCGCGCAGAGCGGCGGCACACAGACCATCCGCGCCCACGACAACGTCAGCTTCAACGCGCTCACGTCCACCGGTATCAACGGCGACGCCGGCAGCATCAACGTCAATGCGGACAACGGCTTCATCCTGGCGCAGACGGTGATGTCGGGCGGTGTGACGACGCTCGGCTCGGTCTCCGCCAACGGCTCGGCCAGGCTGATCGCGGCGGGCACCAACACCGGTCATAACCTCACGGCCACGACCGGCAGCGCTGTCTTGAGCGGCACTGTCGTTCGTTGGGATAATCTCACGGCCGGCGGCACGCTCGACGTCACCGCGACTGTCGGGGGGATCACTCTCGGCACCACGATCAGCGGCGGCACACAGACCCTGCATGCCGTCAACGACATCGTCTTCAACCAGCTCACCACGGCGGGTATCCCGGATGATGCCGGCGATATCGACCTGCGCTCCGATGCCGGTTCGATCCGGGGCGGATCGATCTTCGCCAACGGCGACACGCACTTCGCTTCGGCGGGCTCGGTCTCGCTCGACCGGATCAGGGGCAACACGGTCAAGCTGTCCTCGCCGGGTGACCTGACGATCGGCTTCGTCAGCGTGGTGAGGGAGCTCGACCTTGCGGCGGATACGATCAAGGTCAATGGCGAGCAGATCCGCTCGACGCCGCAGGTCCCGCTGATCATGAACGTGACCGGCTACAACGGCGGCACCGCGACCTCGGCCAACGTCTCGATCGATCCGGACGGCATCATCATCAACCAGTTCAGGGTGGTGGATGCGAACTTCTGGACCGACGCCCACGCCGTGGCGATCCTGAACGGCTATGTCCCGGGTCAGCTCATGCTGACGACGGCAACCCAGCAGGTGCTGCTCAACAACCGTACGCCGGCGCCGTCCAACTGGCCGTCGCTCCAGCTCTACCAGCCGGGTGGCGTGTTCACGATGAGCCAGGTTGGGAACGCCAATGTCAGCAACACCTATGTGGTGTTCTACACCGGCGGCGTCTCCGCGACCGTCACCAATTACGGGTCGACCCACACCTGCTGCAACGACTTCACCGGCGCCAGCATGATCCGCAACATCTCCGTCGACGGCGAGGGCAACGAGAACATCGAGACCTGGCTCGCGAAGAAGGACGGGGGGACGTTCTACCTGCTCGGTCTCTCCGGCAAGGCGCGGCTCGATGCGCTGCTGACGCCGCGACCGGTCGAAACCATCGGGGCCGGACCCGCCGTCAACATCGAGGGATTGAGCGACATGCGCAAGCTGCGCCGGCAGGGTCAGCGCGTGGGACGCACCGGCTGGAAGGACGCGGCGATCGGGGCGGCGAAGCCGGCCATTGGCCGTCTCGCACAGGCATGGTAACGGGACCAGGGATGCGGATTTTGGGGGCAGCGTTAGGGCTTGGGCTGGCAGCGTCGTGCATCGTCCCCGCGCGGGCGCAGATTCCGTCGATCAATCCCGGCGTGATCCAGAACGACGTCGACCGGCAACGCCGGCAGCTCGAACAGCAGAGCGCGCCGCCCAAGCTCAACGGGCCGGCGGTGATTGGCGGCGAGCGGGAGAAGTCCCAGCTCCTGAAGCCGGGCGGGCCGAAATTCCGCCTGCACAAGGTCGAGTTCGACGCCTCCAAGTTCATTACGCCGGCCGAGCTCGACGAGATCGCGAAGAAGTACGTCGGCAAGAACGTCGACATCGCCTCGCTGTTGCAGCTCGTCGCCGACATCAACGCCCTCTATACCGAGCGCGGCATCGTCACGGGCATTGCGACGCTGCCCGAGCAGGATGCCAAGGGCGGCATCGTCCGCATCAAGCTGACCGAAGGCCGGCTCCAAAAGACGACCATCGAGGGTAACAAGCAGACCCGCCCCGACTACATCCTTCAGCGCGTGAAGGAGCCCGAAGGCGAGGTGCTCGACGTTCCGAAACTCAATCGCGACGTGATCTGGTTCAACCGGACCAACGACGTGCAGATCAAGGCGCTGCTGCAGCCCGGCACGAGCTTCGGCCTGACCGATCTCCAGTTCGCCGTGATCGAACCGCCGGTCGACACCTTGCAGCTCTTCACCGACAACCAGGGCGCGGAGAATACCGGGCGTTGGGAGGGTGGGGCCTTCTACAAGCGCCACGGCCTGTTCGGCGTCGACGACCGCCTGACATTCTACGGCGTCCGTTCCGACGGCAATCTCAACGGCAACGTCGCCTACAGCATCCCGGTCAATCCCTGGGGCGGCCGCGCCGGTGTCAGCTATACCGAAGGCAAGATCAAGATCATTCAGGGACCGTTCGTCGCGCTCGACGTCACCGGACGCTCGAGCCAGGCCGCGGTCAATTTCAGCCAGCCGGTCTGGGTGACCCAGAACTGGCTGGTGCTGCTCAACGCCGCGGAGACCGAGGGCAAGACGGTCAGCCGCTTCGCAACGGTGGCCGTGACCCAGGACCATTACGACAAGGCCACGGCCGGCCTCTCGGTGACCAATTCCGGCAATACCTATTCGATCACGGTTTCGCCTGCGGTGAACTACATCGCATGGCAAGACCACGTGCTCGGCAACAACCGCGCGTTCAACACCTATACCGGCTCGATGTTCGCGACCAGCGCTGCGGGGCCTGCAAATTTCAGCACCAACGTGCTGGCGAGCTGGCAGTACACACAGGAAAAGCTGCTGCCGGGCGACCAGATCTTCTCGATCGGCGGTCCCACCACCGTGCGCGGTTATCCCTCCAACTCGGCCTCCGGCGACAGCGGCTACTATTTCAACGCCGAGCTGCACTACAACTGGTCGCAATGGCTCAGGGGTTTCGACACTTACATCTTCACCGACTGGGGGGCGGTGTACTCGACGTTTCCGGGAATCACCGAACTGGGCTCGGTCGGCGTCGGCTTCTCCTGGACCTACGCCTCGTTCATGACGTTCGAGGCGAATTACGCGACGCCGCTGAAGATGGCGGTCTCGACCCAGCACCACTACGAGGCCTATGGCCGCGTCATTCTCCGGCCGTTGTTGATGTTCCAGAAGCAGGAAAGCCCCGCGCCGGTTGCGGCGGTTGCCGGCAGGAGCAAGTCGTAGGGCGTATGGGGCACGCGCTTAACGCCGCAGTGTGAATTCTTCCGCGCCGCGCCGCTGCTCCCACTTCGCCTGTTCCAGCTCGGGCCGGTCGCATTCGACTTCCGGATAGCCGATGCAGAGATAGGCGATGAATTTCCAGGTGTCGGGCACGTCGAGAATGGTGTGGATGCGATCCGGATGGAGGATCGATACCCAGCCAAGCCCGATGCCCTCGGCGCGCGCGGCCAGCCACATCGCGGTGATCGCCGCGACCACGGAATATTCCGTCGTCTCCGGCATCGTCGCGCGGCCGAGGCCGTGACCGACGTCGCTGGCCTTGTCCGCAAATACGGCGAGGTGGCCCGGGGCTTGTTCGAGACCCGAGAGTTTCAGCGTGGCATAGCGCGCCGCGCGCTCACCGGCATAGGCATTCAGCGCGTCGGCGTTGCACGCTTTGAAATCGTCGACCACGGCGCGACGCCGCGCGACGTCGTCGACGATGACGAAGCGCCAGGGCTGGCTGAGTCCGACCGAGGGCGAGAGACAGGCCGTCTCGATCAGGCGATCGATGGCGCCGTCAGGCAACTGATCGGCGCGAAAGCGGCGCACGTCGCGGCGCCACACGAACAGCTCGCGCAAGTGCTGGCGGAAGGCGTCGTCGAATTCGACCATCGCGTCACCCTCCGATCTGGAAAGCTGCGGCAACCAGGAGGATCAAAATCTCGCCGGTCTGCTCGAACGCGCCGAGGATGTCGCCGGTCTGCCCGCCAATCTGGCGGATGGCAAGTCGCGCCAGCATCAGGCCGGCGAGGGAGAGCAGGATCAGGCTCACTAGCGCCTTGCCGGGCCCAAGCGCGAGCGTGAGCGTGAGGATTCCAACAGCGAATGCGATCACAACGCTGCGGCCCGGCGGTGATCCGGCGCTCGCCGACAAGCCGTCAGGTCGTGCAGGTGCGACCTGCGACATGAACGCCGGCAAGCCCGCGCGGGCCGCAGTATGCGCAGCGCACAGCGCGAGCGCGACGGCCCACGGATTGGCGATCGCCGCGAGCGCGCTCCAGCGCAGGCCGAACGACAGGATCAGCGCGCAGACGCCATAGGTGCCGATCCGGCTGTCGCGCATGATCTCGAGCTTGCGCTCGCGCGTGCGGCCACCGCCGAGCCCGTCGGCAGTATCGGCAAGGCCGTCCTCGTGCAGCGCGCCGGTGATGAGGGCGGTCGCGGCCAGCGCGAGCAGGGCGGCAAGGTTCGGTGTCAGACCGAACCGGCTCGCGACCTTGTAGACCAGGGCGCCGGCAAGGCCGACCAGCAGTCCCGCGATCGGAAGGGCCCAGGTCGCGCGCGCGACGGCGCCGTCAGCTGTGGGCTTCGACGGTGCCACGGGGAGGATCGTCACGAACGATGCCGCCATCCTGAGATCGGCGATGACGTCCTGCAAGAATTCGGCGCGCGGCATCATTTCAGTTTCATCGGTAGGCCGGCGACGATAAATTCGACCTCGTCGGCGACGGCCGCGATGGCCTGGTTCATGAACCCGGCGGCGTCGCGGAAGCTCCGCGCCAGCGCATTGTCGGGGACGATGCCGAGGCCGACTTCGTTGGTCACGAGAACGACGGGGCTTTTCAGCCGGGGCAGGGCACCGGCAAGCTCCTTGATCTCGCGTTCCCAGTCGCGCTCCGTATGCATGAGGTTAGAGAGCCACAGCGTCAGGCAATCGACGAGCCGCGCGCCGCCGCCGTCGCTTGCGACCAGCGCGGGAACGAGATCGAGCGGCACTTCGCGTTCGATCCAGTCTGTTCCGCGGCGCGCGCGATGCCCGGCAATGCGCGCCTCCATTTCGGCATCGAGAGCCTCGGCCGTCGCGACATAGACCGGCTGCCCAGGAAAGGCGCGCGTGCGCATTTCCGCACGCTTGCTCTTGCCCGATCGCGCTCCGCCCGTGATCAAGATGACGGCCATAAAGGTCTCCTGTAGCCCAGCACTAATCACCAAACGCGGCCAAAAACAAAGCCGAAATCCGCCAATCAGGGGCTTGCGCTCCGGCCACCCTTTGCGCAACAGGGGCAGGACAGGAGACGGGTGTGGGTTTTGCGGGTGCGATGGCGGTGGCGATGGCGGTGGATGCCCTGTTGGGCTGGCCGTCGTGGTTGTTCGCGCGCATCGGCCATCCCGTCACCTGGCTGGGCCGGCTGATCTCTGCCATCGACACCGCCTGGAATCGACCGTCCGATCCGCCGGCATTTCGCCGCGCCGCGGGTCTCGCCGGAGCGCTCGCGGTGATCGCGCTCTCGGTCGCGCTCGGCTGGGCGCTTCAGTCCCTGCTTCCCTTGGAGATCCAGGTCGTGCTGGTCGGCGTCCTCGCCTGGCCGCTGGTCGCGCTGCGCTCGTTGCTCGACCACGTTGCTGCCGTCGCAAATCCCATGCGGGCCGGTGACATCGCCGCCGCGCGCGACGCGGTCTCGCGCATCGTCGGCCGCGATCCCCTGACGCTCGACGAGGCCGGCATCGCGCGCGCGGCGATCGAGAGCCTCGCCGAGAATGCGTCCGACGGGATCGTCGCACCCGTGTTCTGGGGCGCGCTGTTCGGTCTTCCCGGCATTTTGGGTTACAAAGCGATCAACACGCTGGACTCCATGATCGGCCATCGCTCCGAACGCCACGAAGCTTTCGGCTGGGCCGCGGCGCGCATCGACGACGTCGCCAATTTCGTTCCGGCGCGGCTGACCGGATTTCTGTTCGTGCTGTTGGCGCCACGGCGATCAGAGGCGCTGTCCTGCATGACGCGGGATGCACGCCGTCACCGTTCGCCCAATGCCGGCTGGCCGGAAGCAGCGATGGCGGGTGCGCTTGGTGTGCGGCTCAGCGGTCCGCGGATCTATCACGGCAGCACCACGAACGAGCCATGGCTGAATGAAGGTGCGCGCGATCCGCTTGCCGCCGACATCGATCGGGGATTGACGGTCTACCGCCGCGCCATGCTGCTGCTCGCCGGCCTCCTTGCGATCCTGGCCTTCGCGTGAAAGAACAGCGCATGCGCGAGCACGGTGGAAATCTCGATCAGGCCCAGCAGCGGTTCGGCGGTCGCGCGGAGGACTGGATCGATCTGTCGACCGGGATCAACCGCCTGCCTTATCCCGTGGGCGAGGTGAGCTCGCGCGCGTGGAGCGCGTTGCCCTCGCGCGGCGAAATCGAGGCGCTGCATCAGGCGGCGCGGCACGCTTACCGCACGAGCGCGGCGGTTGTCGCGCTCGGCGGCGCACAGGCCGCGATTGAACTGCTGCCGCAACTCGCGCCGCCCGGCCGCGCGCGCATCCTCGCGCCGACCTACAACGAATATGCCGGGGTCCTCTCGGCTGCGGGCTGGGAGGTCCAGGAGGTCGGGGAGCTCGACGCACTGGCGGGCGCGGACCTCGCCATTGTCGTCAATCCCAACAATCCCGACGGCCGATGCCACACACCAAGGGATTTGCTGTCACTGCTGCCGCGCGTCGGCCGTCTCGTCGTCGACGAGAGTTTTGCCGATGTGGCACCGCAGCTTTCGCTTGCATCCGAGGACCGGCCGGGGCTGCTGATTTTGCGCTCCTTTGGAAAGTTTTACGGCCTTGCCGGCCTGCGGCTCGGCTTCGCGCTCGGCAATTCCTCCGACATCGCCAGGCTCGCATCGATGTCGGGGCCTTGGCCGGTCTCGGGACCGGCGATCGCGATCGGTTGCCGCGCTCTGCATGACGATGCCTGGGCCGAGGCCGCGTCCGCGCGGCTGGCGCGAGACTGCGTTCGCCTCGACGGCATGGTGCGGTCGCAAGGCTGGACGCTCGTTGGCGGCACGCAGCTGTTTCGTCTCTACGAGACGCCTGACGCGCTTGCGGCGCAGGAGAGACTGGCGCGTCGCCATATCTGGTCGCGCGTGTTCGCGCGGGAGCCGACATGGCTGCGCCTCGGGCTTCCGGGCGGCGACTCCGAATGGACGCGCCTGGCCGAGGCGCTAGCGCGCTAGCGCGAGCAGGCCGTCGACGTCGAGATGTTGCTCGATGTGATCAGCAAGCGCATCGAGCGCACTCTCGACCCTGGCGTGATAGGGCTCGTTGCCTGCGGGAATGTCGAGCTTCGCCAAGAACGCCTTGCGGAAATCATCCGACGTGAACAGGCCGTGCAGATAGCTGCCCTGCACGCGTCCGTCGCGTGAGATCGCGCCTTCCAGTTCGCCGTTCAGCCTTGCGAATGGCCGCGTGCGATCCGGCCCATCGGTGCGGCCGATGTGGATTTCGTAGGCCTCGATCGGCTGATCCGTCGCGGCATGCACGGCCGCGACACGCGTCAGCGTCTTCTGCGGGGTCATCACCGTCTCGACCTCCAGAAGTCCGAGACCCGGTGTATCGCCCGCGGGTCCCTCGATCCCCTCGGGATCAGTGACGCTTCGTCCGAGCATCTGATAGCCACCGCAGAGGCCGAGCACATGGCCGCCTCTGCGGTAATGAGCCAGGAGATCGATGTCCCAGCCCTGAGCGCGCAGAAAGGCGAGGTCGCCGCGGGTGGATTTCGAACCGGGAATGATGACGAGGCGCACATCGCCGGGAATTGCCTCGCCCGGCCGCACCATCACGAGATCGACGCCAGGCTCGAGCTTGAGCGGATCGAGATCGTCGAAATTGGCGATCCGCGACAGCGCGAGACAGGCGATCTTGCATTGGCCCGGCTTGCGCGCATCGCTCAGGCCCAGCGCATCCTCAGCCGGCAGCTCGCCGGCGCGCGCGAACCAGGGCAGCACGCCGAAGCCGCGCCATGCGGTCTTTTCTTCGATCAGCTTATAGCCGTCGTCGAACAGCGTGGGATCGCCGCGGAACTTGTTGATGACAAATCCCTGGATCATCGCGGCATCATCCGGGTCGATCACCGTCTTGATGCCGACGAGTTGCGCGATGACACCGCCGCGGTCGATGTCGCCGACCAGCAGGACCGGCACGCCAGCCTTGCGCGCAAAACCCATATTGGCGATGTCGGCCTTGCGCAGGTTCACCTCGGCCGGACTGCCGGCGCCTTCCACCAGCACGAGATCGGCGCGCGCCTTCAGCCGCTCGAAGCTCTCCAGCACCGCAGCCATCAATGACGGCTTCATCGCCGCATATTCGCGCGCACGCGCGGTCGCGATGCGCTTTCCTTGCACGATCACCTGCGCGCCGACATCGGTCTCGGGCTTGAGCAGCACCGGGTTCATGTCGGTGTGCGGCTCGACGCCGGCGGCGAGCGCCTGGAGCGCCTGCGCGCGACCGATCTCGCCGCCGTCGACCGTGACGGCAGCATTGTTCGACATGTTCTGCGGCTTGAACGGGAGCACGCGCAGGCCGCGTCGCACAAAGGCGCGCGCGAGGCCGGCGACGATGAGCGACTTGCCCACGTCCGAGCCGCCCCCCTGGATCATCAATGCGCGCGCCATCGCGAGTTTCTTAGAACTCGACGCCGGCTTGCGCCTTGATGCCGGAGCGGAAGGGATGCTTGATCAGCGTCATCTCGGTGACGAGATCGGCGATCTCGATCAGCTCGTCCTTGGCGTTGCGCCCGGTGAGCACGACATGCGTCATCGGTGGCTTCGAGGTCACCAGGAAATCGACGACTTCGGCGATGTCGAGATAGTCGTAGCGCAGCGCGATGTTGATCTCGTCGAGCACGACCATGCGGAGATTCTGGTCGAGGATCAGCTCCTTGGCCTTTTCCCAGCCGGCGCGCGCGGCTGCGATATCGCGGGCGCGGTCCTGCGTCTCCCAGGTAAAACCCTCGCCCATGGCGTGGAATTGGCAGAGGTCGCCGAAATGGCCGGTGAGCATGCGGCGCTCGCCGGTGTCCCAGGCGCCCTTGATGAACTGCACGACCGCGCAGGGGAAGCCATGGGCGACGCAGCGGACGATCATGCCGAAGGCCGAGGACGACTTGCCCTTGCCGGCGCCGGTGTGGACGATGATGAGGCCCTTTTCGCCGCTCTTGGTCGCCATGATCTTGTCGCGGGCGACCTTCTTCTTCGCCATTTTCGAGGCGTGACGGGCGTCGGTTTCGTCGGCCGTCTGGGTATCCGGTTCTGACGTCATCGGACGGGGTCCTTCGGCTTGACAAGAGGCGGTCGGGGGCAAATGGTGACCCGGCGTTGGTTCCTGTCCTACGACAGGCGAAGAGGGAATGCGATAGGGTCCGAATCGGCAAGATTTGGTTCCAAAATGCAGCCGCCCCCGCGACCGTGACCGGAGAGATGCCCGAAGCCACTGACCCCTAGGGGATCGGGAAGGCGGGGATCGAAGGGGAAACCCTGCTCCGGAAGCCGGGAGACCTGCCAGCGCGGACGATTTTGGACCGGCGGACGGGGTGTTCCGCGACGGGGAAACGGACCTTCGCAAGAACGGTTCGTGGGCCTCATCGCTTCCCGCTGTTTATTCTGGAAGAAGCGATGACCGTCACACTTCATGTCTGCATTACCTGCCGCGCCGGCCAGACGCTTGGCGAGGGCGAGACGACGCCGGGCAAGCGCCTGCATGGTGCGATCCTTGAGGCCGGTGTGCCCGACGGCGTCACCGTGGTTCCCGTCGAATGCCTGTCTGCATGCAACCAGGGTTGCTCGGTCGCGCTCAGCGCGCCCGGCCGCTGGTCTTATGTCTACGGCCGTCTGTCGGATGCGCATGCGAGCGACGTGGTTGCGGGCGCCGCGGCCTATGCGGCCGCGCCCGATGGCCTCGTGCCCTGGCGCAGCCGCCCGGAGATCTTCCGCAAGCAATCGCTTGCCCGCATTCCCCCCATTCTCACCTTGGCCGTCGTGCCGGAGGCCGCCGAATGAATTCGCTCGCAAAAGTCCCGGTCACGGTCGTCACGGGCTTTCTCGGCTCCGGCAAGACCACGCTGATCCAGCACCTGCTTGCCAACGCCAACGGCAAGAAGCTCGCGGTGCTCGTCAACGAGTTCGGCAGCGAGGGCGTCGATGGCGAGATTCTGAAATCCTGCGCCGATGCGAATTGCCCGGAAGAGAACATCATCGAGCTCGCCAATGGCTGTATCTGCTGCACCGTCGCCGACGATTTCATTCCAACCATGGAGAAGCTGCTGTCGCGACCGGTGCGCCCCGATCATATCCTGATCGAGACCTCGGGTCTGGCGCTGCCCAAGCCGTTGCTGAAGGCGTTCGACTGGCCGGAGATCCGTTCGCGCATCACGGTCGACGGCGTGATCGCGCTCGCCGACGCCGAAGCTGTCGCCGCCGGCCGTTTCGCGCCCGATCCTGACGCCGTCGAGGCGCAGCGTGCGGCGGACGAGAATCTCGACCATGAGACGCCGCTGTCGGAAGTGTTCGAGGACCAGATCGCCTGCGCCGACATCGTGCTGCTGACCAAGGCGGATCTTGCGGGCGCGGCAGGGCTCGAAGCCGCCAAAGCGGCGATCACCGCCGAGATGCCGCGCCGCGTGCCGATGCTGGCGATCACCGACGGCGCGATCGACGCGCGCCTCATCCTCGGCCTCGGTGCTGCCGCCGAGAACGATCTCGCCGCGCGTCCCTCGCATCACGACGGCGAGGAGGATCATGAGCACGACGATTTTGCGTCGGTCGTGATCGATCTTCCCGAGGTCACCGATATCGACGCGCTGGTTGCATCCGTTCAGCGGCTGGCGCGCGAGCAGAATGTGCTGCGCGTCAAGGGTTACATCGCGATGGAAGGCAAGCCGATGCGCCTCTTGCTGCAAGCGGTCGGCGAGCGCGTGCGCCACCAGTTCGACAAGCCCTGGGGCGCGGGTGCGAGGCAGTCAAAGCTCGTCGTGATCGGCGAGCACGGAAACATTGATGAAGCCGCGATCAAGGCGGGACTAGGTATCTGATGCACGTCGTCTTCCGCGAGAGCCGCGGTCTCGAGGAGACCGCGATACCAAGGGACATCGGCCAGGACCCGGCCGATCTCGTGGTGCTCTCGTATTCGGATTCCGATCTAGCGGCGTTCGCGGCCGGTTGGCGCCGTGGTCGCGACAGCCTGCCGTCGCTACGGCTCGTCAATCTCGCCGAACTCCGTCACCCGCTCTCGGTCGACACCTATATCGAGCGCACGCTGGCGCAGGCGCGCGGCATCCTCGTGCGTCTGATCGGTGGGGAATCCTATTGGTCATATGGGCTCGCGGCCCTGCAGCAACTGGCGAGGGAGCGCGGCATCGTGCTGGCCGTGCTGCCGGCCGACGGCCGCGACGATACGCGGCTGGACGCGTATTCGACCCTGCCGGTCTCGACGCTGCGGCGGCTCAAGGTGCTCTGCGACACCGGCGGCCACGTCGCATCGCAAGCCGCAATCGCGCAGCTTGCGCTGGCTTCGGGCCTCTATGCGGGGCCTGTTATCGGCGAGATGACCGTGCCCGAGATGGGTATTTACGATCCGGCGCGCGGCGTCATTGCCGCGCCGGCGTCGGATGAGGGCACGCCGCGAGCGCTCGTGGCCTTCTATCGCTCCTATCTCACCGCTGCCGACACTGGCCCGGTCGATGCCCTGATCGCCGCACTGCGCGAGAAGGGGTTCGACGCGCTTGGTGTGTTCGTCACCTCGCTGAAGGCCCCGGGCGTTGCGGATTGGTTGCGCACGTATCTCGCGCAAAATCCTCCGGCCGCGATCGTCAATGCGACGGCGTTCTCGGCGATGGGCGACGACGGCACGATGCCGTTCGATGCCGCATCCTGCCCGGTGTTCCAGGTCGCGCTCTCCACGGCACGGCGCGAGGACTGGGCGAGCTCGCTCCGCGGCCTGTCGCCCGGCGACCTCGCGATGCATGTGGTGCTGCCCGAGGTCGATGGCCGCCTGTTTGCGGGCGTGGTGAGCTTCAAATCGGCCGCGATGCGCGATCCCGATTTGCAATTTTCGCATCTGGCACACAGGCCCGACGAGGAGCGCGTGAAGGCCGTGGCCGCGCGCGTTGCGGCCTGGCAGCGCCTTGCGGAGAAGCCGGCCGCCGAAAAGCGGATGGCACTCGTGCTCTCGAACTATCCGGGCCGCCCGCATCAGATCGCGCATGCGGTGGGGCTCGATGCGTTGGCCTCGGTCGAGGCTTTGGCGTCCGACCTCGCGGAGACCGGCTTCGATGTCGATCCGGTCCATGCGCTCGGTGAGACGCTGCTCAAGCAGACCTTGAGCTGGAGCGTTGCCGATTACCGCGCTGCGCTCTCGTGCCTTCCGCAAGTCCTGCAGGATGATCTCGCGCAAGCCTGGGGCGCGCCGGAGACCGATCCGGGTTGCGGCGACGGCGCGTTCCATTTCGCCGCGATTCCATGCGGCCGGTCGATCATCGCGGTTCAGCCGGAGCGCGGCGATGCGACCAGGCGCGATGCCGAGTATCACGATCTCGCCCGTACGCCGCGCCATGCCTATGTCGCGTTCTATCTCTGGCTCCGAGCGCAGGGCTGTGATGCCGTCGTGCACATGGGCGCGCACGGCACGCTGGAATGGCTGCCCGGAAAATCCGTGGCGCTGTCGCAGGCGTGCTGGCCGGAAGCCCTGATTGGCGATTTGCCCGTCATCTATCCCTTCATCGTCAACGATCCCGGCGAAGCCGCGCAGGCCAAGCGGCGCCTGGGTGGCGTCACGATCGGCCATCTGCCGCCGCAGCTCGCCGCATCGGCGGTGCCGGACGGGCTGCGCAGGCTCGAACAGCTCCTCGACGAGTACTCGACGGCCGATGGCCTCGATCCCGCCCGCCGCCAGCGTCTGATCGCCGCGATCCGCGACGAGGCACGCGCGGCTGGCCTCGAAGACGATCTTGGCCTCGATGCAGCGGCCGCACCGGCCGAAGCGATCCCGCGGATCGACCGCTTCGTCTGCGACCTCAAGGAAAGCCAGTTCGGCGACGGCCTGCACGTGTTCGGCCGCGGCGCCTGCGGTGAAGCGGAACGCGACGCGTTGCGGGCCGCGCTTGCAGGACGGCGCGTCGCGCCGGGGCCGTCAGGCTCACCGTATCGCGGCCGTCAGGACGTGCTGCCGACCGGGCGCAATCTCTTTGCCGTCGATCCGCGCGCGGTGCCGACGCCGTCCGCGCATGCGCAAGGCATCAAGCTCGCGGAAGAATTACTCCGTCGTCATCTGCAGGATCATGGCGACTGGCCGAAGGGCCTTGTCGTCGATCTCTGGGGCTCGGCGACGATGCGCACCGCGGGCGAGGAGTTTGCCATGGCGCTGCATCTGGCCGGCCTCGCACCGCGCTGGGATCATGCTTCCGGCCGTGTGACCGGCTACGACATCATCGCGCCTGCCGAGCTTGGCCGGCCCCGCATCGACGTCACGCTGCGCGTCTCGGGCCTGTTTCGCGACGTCTTCTCAGGCCTCGCGCAATTGTTCGAGGCGGCAGCCGAGGCGCTGTCGGCCCGCGAGGACGAGGGCGACGAAAATCCATATCGCCATCGCACATCGCGCGTGTTCGCCCCGCGTCCCGGACAATACGGCGTCGGCCTCTCGGCAATCCCGGACGACTTCACGCCCGAGACGCGCCACGCCGCCGGCGAAGCCTGGCTGTCGGCATCGTCATGGGCGTTCTCGGCGGACGGCGAGATCAGGCTCGATCGTGCCGGCATCGAGAAGCGGCTCGCATCCGCCGATGCTTTTGTTCACGTGCAGGATTTGCCGGAAACCGATCTTCTGCTCGCGGCCGACTATGCCGCGCATGAGGCCGGCATTGCGGCGGCCGCAGCCCATCTCGGCGCGACAGGGCCATCGCTCTATCATCTCGACGCGACGCGCCCCGAGCAGCCGCACGCGCGTACGCTGACCGAGGAAATCTCCCGTGTCGTCCGCGCGCGCGCGGCCAACCCGGCCTGGATCGCGGGCATGATGCGCCACGGTTTTCGCGGGGCGGCCGAGATCACCGCAACGATCGAGCACATGGCCGCCTTCGCGCATCTGGCCGGCGCCGTGCCGCCGCATCTGTTCGACCTCTATTACGATGCGACGCTCGGCCATGACGACGTCCGCGCCTTCATGGCTCGCGAAAATCCGGCGGCACTCGCTGCGATGGAGACGTGTTTCGCGCGCCTGCATGAAGCCTCGCTCTGGCGGACGCGCCGCAATTCGATTGCGGCTGCGCTGCGGGAGGCGTCATGAGCGCTTCCGTGGTCAAGGGCTGGTGTCCCGGCGCGCTGCGCCCGATGCAATCGGGCGACGGGCTCGTGGTCCGCGTGCGTCCGTTCGGCGGCCGGCTCGAAGCTGCCCAGATCTCCGGACTGGCCCATCTCGCCGAACGCCATGGCAACGGCCTGATCGACGTGACCAGCCGGGCCAATCTCCAGATCAGAGGCGTCAACGAGACCAGCCACAGGCTGCTGCTCGACGGCCTTGCGCAACTGGCGCTGCTCGACCCGGATGCTGAGACCGAATCCCGTCGCAACATCCTTGTGACGCCGTTCTGGCGTGCGGGGGACGCGACCCAATCGCTCGCCGCCGAGCTCGAGGAGGCGCTCGCTGACAGCAAGCTCGAACTTCCAACCAAGTTCGGCTTCGCCATCGATGACGGCACTTCACGCGTGCTTGCGGGCGATTCCGCCGACGTGCGGATCGAGCGCGATCGTTCCGGCGGCCTGCTGGTGCGGGCTGATGGCGACAAACTTGGCCGCTCCGTCGCGCGTGGCGAGGCCGTGACCACCGCGCTCGCATTCGCCGACTGGTTCGTGACCTCAGGCGGCGCCAGAGGGGGGCGAGGGCGGATGGCGGCGCATCTTTCAGCCGGTGCAATCTTGCCGGCGGCATTGCGCGGCGAGGCCGAGCCGGCGCCGATCATGGCCACGGCGCGTCCCGGCCTCTATGCGCAAGGTGCGATGGTCGGGGTCGCCTTCGGGCAGATGGCGCATGCGACGCTCAACCAGTTCGCCGGTTGCGGACATGCGCTGCGCATGACGCCATGGCGGATGGTTTTGAGCGAAGGCAAGCGCGCCATGCCGAACGCGACTGGTCTCATCACCGAGGCCTACGATCCTGCGCTGCGCGTCATCGCCTGCAGCGGCGCGCCACGCTGTCGCGAGGCGCATGCCGATACGCGTGGCCTTGCCGCGGCCCTGGCCCCGAACATCGGCGCGGCCGCACGGCTCCACGTCTCCGGCTGTGCCAAGGGCTGCGCCCATTCCGGTCCCGCCGCCATCACTCTGGTCGCGACCGGCGCCGGCTTCGACCTCGTGCGCGCCGGGTCGACACGCGATGAGCCCATCCTGCGTGGGCTGAACCGCGACGACATTGTCCGAGATCCCTCCATCCTGATGGGAGGGCACTGATGCCGCACTCGTACGAGACCGACGGCGCGGCGATCTACCGGCAATCCTTTGCGACCATCCGGGCTGAAGCCGATCTTGCGCGCTTCACGCCGGACGAGGAGCAGGTGGTGGTGCGGATGATCCATGCCGCCGGCATGGTCGGCCTCGAAGCGCATATCCGCTTCACATCAGGCATGGCGGTCGCGGCGCGCGCGGCCTTGCAGAAGGGCGCACCGATCCTGTGCGACGCGCGCATGGTCTCCGAAGGAATTACGCGCGCGCGGCTTCCCGCGGCCAACGCCGTCATCTGCACGCTGGGCGACGAGACCGTTCCCGCGCTCGCGCAGTCCATGCGCAACACTCGTTCGGCTGCTGCCCTGGAGCTATGGCGCCCACATCTCGACGGCGCGATCGTAGCGATCGGCAACGCGCCGACCGCGCTGTTTCACCTCCTCAACATGCTGGAGGACCGGGACTGCCCGCGGCCTGCGGCGATCATCGGCTGTCCCGTCGGCTTTGTCGGCGCGGCCGAATCCAAGGCTGCGCTGATGGCCGATCCGAAGGTCGCCGCGTTGACGGTCGAGGGCCGCCTCGGCGGTTCCGCGATCACGGTCGCCGCCGTGAACGCGCTGGCGAGCCGGAGCGAATAGCGATGGGACGCATCATCTGCTGCGGTCTCGGCCCCGGCGATCCCGATATGATGAGCGTGCGCGCCGATCGCACGGTGCGCGGCGCCAGGCATGTCGCCTATTTTCGCAAGAAGGGTCGGCCCGGCCAGGCGCGCCGCATCGTCGAGGGCATGTTGGCTACCGACGTCACCGAATATCCCATGGAATATCCTGTTACGACCGAGATCGCCTTCGACAGGCCTGAATATGTCCAGCTGCTTGCCGGCTTCTACGACGAATGGTCGGAACGTCTGGCGCGGCTGGCGCGCGCAGTCGACGTGGTCGTGCTCTGCGAGGGCGATCCCTACTTCTACGGCTCTTTCATGCATCTGCACACCCGCCTGCAGGGCCGCGTCGAGATCGAGGTGATCGCCGGCATTCCCGGCATGGTCGGCTGCTGGAATGGCGTGGGACAGCCGATCGCGCTCGGTGATGACGTGACGACGGTGCTCATGGGCACGCTCGCCGAAGCAGAGCTCGAGCGCCGCATGCGCGATTCCGATGCGCTCGTGGTCATGAAGACCGGGCGCAATCTCGCAAAGGTGCGCCGCGCGCTCGCGTCCGCCGGACGGCTGGACGACGCCTGGCTGGTCGAGCGCGGCACCATGCCGGGCGAGCGCGTGGTGCGGCTCGCCGAGATCGACGCCGCCGACTGCCCCTATTTCGCGATCGTGCTCGTGCACGGCAAGGGCCGGCATCCGGACGCCGCCGAATGACGGGCACGCTGACCATCGCGGGGCTCGGGCCGGGCAGCGACGCGCTGGTGACGCCCGAAGTCTCTGCCGCGCTTGCCGCCGCGACCGACATTCTGGGCTACGCGCCCTATGTCGCGCGCGTGCCGCCGCGACCGGGACTCAAGCTGCATCCCTCCGACAATCGCGAAGAATTACAGCGCGCGAGCGAGGCCTTGCGGCTCGCGGCCGAAGGCGGGCAAGTCGTCATCGTGTCCTCCGGCGACCCCGGCGTCTTCGCGATGGCCTCCGCCGTGTTCGAGGCGCTCGAACAGGCGCCGCAATGGCAGGAGCTGCCGATCCGCGTGCTGCCCGGCATCACTGCGATGCTTGCGGCTGCCGCGCGCGCCGGCGCGCCGCTCGGCCATGATTTCTGTGCGATCAATCTCTCCGACAACCTCAAGCCGTGGGCGGTGATCGAGAAGCGCCTGCGGCTCGCCGCGGAAGCCGACTTTGCCATTGCCATGTATAATCCGCGCTCGGCGAGCCGGCCGGAGGGGTTTGGCCGCGCGCTCGCGGTGCTGAACGAGGCCGGCTGCGGCGACCGCTTCGTGATCTTCGCGCACGCGATCAGCGCCGTCGATGAAAAGATCGAGACCGTCAGGCTGAACGAAGCCCGGCCTGAGATGGCCGACATGCGCACGCTGGTGATCGTCGGCAACTCGCAGACACGCCGCGTCGGCCGCTGGATCTATGCGCCGAGGCAGGCCCGATGACCGAACCACTGCATGATCTCGGCCACGCTCTCGACGCGCAAACGTTCCGGCAGTTGCGGTCGCGCGATCATGATCACGGGCAGGCCGAGCCTGCGGGCTGCGTCGATCTTGGCGCGCGCGCCGTCGCCGCCCGAATTGCGGGCGACGATCCGAGTGATGCCTCGCGCGCGCAGCATCTCCAGTTCGCCCTCAAGCGTGAACGGCCCACGCGACACGATGACGTCCGCGGCGAAGGGCAGCGGCGCTTCGAGCGGATCGACGAATCTCAGCGTGTAGGCGTGCTGCGGCTTGGACGCGAACGGGGCGATGTGCTGGCGGCCGATGGCGAGGAACACATTTGCCGGCGCCTCGGGCAGTGCGGCGACCGCGGCGTCGATATCAGGTATGTCGATCCAGTCGTCGCCGGGCGCTTTGGTCCAGGGCGCGCGCTCCAGAGCGATCAGCGGCGTGCCGGTTTCCGCGCATGCCGCGACCGCATTGCGGCTCATCTCGGCAGCAAAGGGATGCGTCGCGTCGATCACATGCGTGATGTGCTCGCTGCGGATGTAATCGACAAGACCGCTCACGCCGCCAAAACCGCCAATACGCGTCGGCAACGGCTGAGCGGCGGGTGCGCGGGTGCGGCCGCCATAGGAATACACGGCAGCGATGCCGGCGCGCGCGATCTCCGCCGCGAGCAGGCTCGCGTCGGCCGTTCCGCCCAAAATGAGGGCGCGTGTCATGGCTGATCCCTGGCTGACCATCATCGGCATCGGCGAAGATGGCCTTGCCGGGCTGTCCGAAGCAAGCCGAAAGGCGCTCGATGATGCTGAAACTGTCTTTGGCGGTGAACGGCATCTTGCACTGGCCGGTGTAACCGGGTGCGGCCGTCCATGGCCGGTGCCATTCGATGCAGATGTCGTGCTGAGCTGCCGCGGCCGTCCGACTGCGGTGCTCGCCTCCGGCGATCCGTTCTGGTTTGGCGCCGGCGCGAGCCTTGCCGAGAAGCTCCATGGCGACGAATGGATCGCGCATCCGGCTCCCTCGACATTCTCGCTCGCCGCCGCGCGACTAGGCTGGCGCCTTGAAGCGATTGCCTGTCTTGGTCTCCATGCCGCGCCATTCGAGCGCCTCGTGCCACATCTGGCGCACGGTGCACGCATCATTTGCCTCGTGCGCGACGCGAAGGCGGCCGGCGATCTCGCGAAATGGCTGACGGCGCGCGGATGGGGTGCCTCGGCATTCTGGACGCTCACCGCGCTTGGCGGGCCGCGCGAAAGTATCGACGCGCATCGCGCCGATAGCTTCGCAGACCGTCTTGCCGGAACTCTGGTCGCGGTGGCCGTGGAGGCGAGAGGAGCGCAGGGCCTTCCCCGCAGCTCGGGACTATCGGACGAACTCTTCGTCCATGACGGCCAGATCACTAAGCGTCCGGTCCGTGCGCTTGCGCTCTCGGCGCTGGCGCCGCGTCCCGGTGAACGGCTGTGGGACATTGGTGCTGGCTCCGGCTCGATCTCGGTCGAGTGGGCGCTGAGCGGCGGGACGGCGATCGCCGTCGAGGCGCGCGAGGATCGCGCCGCGAACATTCGCAACAACGCAGCGGCGTTCGGGTTGGCGCATCGGATCACAGTCATCGCGGGAAAGGCGCCTGAAGCCCTTGCTGCGCTGGACGGGCCTGACGCCGTGTTTATCGGCGGCGGGCTCGACATCGCGATGTTCGACGCCGTCTGGTCGCGGCTCGCATCCGGAACGCGATTGGTTGCCCATGCAGTGACGCTGGAGACGGAAGCGCTGCTGGGTGAGCTGCACCAGCGCCACGGCGGCGACTTGATCCGGGTCGAGCTTGCGCATGCCACTCCGCTCGGCCGCTACCGGTCCTGGGAGGCGGTGCGGCCCGTGGTGCAATGGAGTGCGGTCCGATGAAGGTCGCCGGGCTCGGATTCAAAAAGGATGTCACGCTGGCCTCGCTGCATGAGGCGCTTCTGGCGGCCGGCGGTCCCGAAGGCCTCGCAGCATTGGCAACGGTCAGCGACAGGGCCGACGCGGAGGTGTTGAAGCAGCTCGCGCGCGAATGCGGCGTGCCGATCAAGGCGGTCGCCGCCGAAATGCTGGCCGGCATCGACACGCCGACCCAATCAAAACTCGTTGCCGAAAAATTCGGGACGGGATCGGTCGCCGAAGCGGCGGCTCTCGCGGTGGCTGGACCTCGCGCGCGATTGATTGCGACGCGGGTGGTCTCGCAGGATCGCACCGCGACCGCGGCGATCGCGGAGGGAGACGGCGCATGACGGTGCATTTCATCGGGGCAGGGCCGGGCGCCCCTGACTTGCTGACATTGCGCGGCCGCGACCTGATCGCCGTCTGTCCGGTTTGCCTCTATGCCGGCTCGCTGGTGCCCGAAGGCGTGCTGGCGCATTGCCCGCCCGGTGCGCGGATCGTCAACACCGCGCCGCTGTCGCTCGAGGAGATCGTCGCGGAGATCGCCGCCGCACATGCTGATGGCAAGGACGTTGCGCGGCTGCATTCCGGTGATCTCTCGATCTGGTCGGCGATGGGTGAGCAGCTTCGCCGCCTGCGCACGCTCGACATTCCCTACACGGTGACGCCTGGTGTTCCCTCCTTCTCGGCCGCCGCGGCTGCGCTGGAGGCCGAGCTGACGCTGCCCGGCCTTGCCCAGACGGTGATTTTGACGCGCACGCCGGGCCGCGCCAGCGCGATGCCGGAAGGCGAGAACCTCGCCGCCTTCGCCGCCACCGGCGCGGTGCTCGCCATCCATCTGTCGATCCATCTGCTCGACAAGGTCGTCGCCGAGCTGACGCCGCATTACGGCGCGGATTGCCCGGTCGCGATTGTCTGGCGTGCGAGCTGGCCCGACCAGCGCATCGTCCGCGCCACGCTCGCAACACTCGACGCTGCTGTCGGCAGCGAGATGGAGCGCACCGCATTGATCCTGGTGGGCAAGACGCTGGGCTCGGCGGATTTCTCCGAGAGCCGTCTCTATGCCGCCGATTACGACCGCCGCTACCGGCCGGTCGGCGCCGAGCCGCGCTTTCCGGAGGTGTCGTGATGGCAGCAGGGCTCGTCATCTCCGCCCCGGCCTCCGGCGTCGGCAAGACGACGCTGACGCTGGCGCTCGCCCGCGCCTGGCGCAACAGCGGATTGCGGGTGCAGTGCTTCAAGAGCGGCCCCGATTACATCGATCCCGCGTTTCATGCAGCCGCTACGGGACGCGCCTCGGTCAACGTCGACAGCTGGGCGATGGATCGCGGGACAATCTCGCATCTCGTCAGCCGCGGCATTGACGCCGATGTCGTGCTGGCCGAAGGCTCGATGGGTCTGTTCGACGGCGTCGCCGCGCGCGGCGTCTGCGGCACCGGAGCGACCGCCGACATTGCAGAGATGCTGGACTGGCCGGTGCTGCTGGTGATCGATCCCTCGGGACAGGCACAGACGGCGGCGGCGATCGCCGCAGGCCTTCGCGATTACCGCGCGGGTGTTCGCCTCGCAGGCGTCGTGCTCAATCGCGTTGCGAGTCCACGCCACGAAGCCCTCGTGCGCCGTGCGCTGCTGGATGTCGGCATCGCCGTGTTCGGTGCGCTGCCGCGACACGCCGAGATCAGCCTGCCGAAGCGACATCTCGGGCTGGTGCAGGCCGAGGAGCAGGCGGAAATCGGCAAGCTGATCGACGAGGCTGCGCGCTTTGTCGCCGAGCATGTCGATCTCGACGCAGTGCTGCGTTCGGCCGCCACCTGGTCCCCGCAACCTGCCGCGAGCGGCGTCAACGTGACGCCGCCCGGTCAGCGCATTGCGTTGGCCCGTGACGCCGCGTTCTCCTTCGTCTATCCGCATATGCTGGAAGCGTGGCGCGCGGCGGGTGCGGAGATATCGACATTCTCGCCGCTGGCTGATGAGGACCCTGATCCGGGCGCCGATGTGTGCTGGCTGCCGGGCGGCTATCCCGAGCTGCACGCCGGCAAGATCGCGGCCAATGCGCGCTTCCGCAGCGGATTGCGCGCATTCGCCGAAACGCGCCCGGTGCACGGGGAGTGCGGAGGCTATATGGTGCTGGGCACCGCTTTGACCGACGCCGACGGCATCAGCCACGAGATGACGGGCCTGCTCGGCCTGGAAACAAGCTTTGCCAAGCGCCGCATGCATCTGGGCTATCGCCTCGCCGAGCTCACAGCGCCGATGCCGGGGCATCGGGCGGGTGCACGCCTGCGTGGCCATGAATTCCACTATTCGACGATCCTCGCGCAGCCCGACACGCCGCTGGCGGTCGTGCACGACGCGACAGGCGCCGTCATCGCCGAGACCGGCTCGCGCCGGGGACAAGCCACCGGCGCGTTCTTCCATCTGATCGCGGAGGACCGGTGAGCGGTTTTGTCTCCTTCGTCTCCGCCGGCCCCGGCGATCCCGAGCTCCTCACGCTCAAGGGAGCCGCGCGCCTGCGCGAGGCCGACGTCGTGCTCTATGACGATCTTGCTTCGGGCGCGATCCTCGATCTGGCCCGGCCCGGCGCCAATCTCGTCGCGGTGGGGAAGCGGGCGGGACGGCCCTCGACCAAGCAGCACCATGTCAACCGCTTGCTGGTCGACTATGCCGTAACGGGCGCGCGCGTGGTGCGGTTGAAGTCGGGCGATGCTGGCATCTTTGGCCGGCTCGAGGAGGAGCTCGAGACGCTGCGCGAAGCGGGCATCGGCTTCGAGATCATTCCCGGCGTCACCTCGGCCTGTGTCGCCGCCGCGCAAGCCGGCATTCCGCTGACCCGGCGTCACACCTCCCGCCGCGTGCAGTTCGTGACCGGGGCGGACGTCACCGGCGAGCTGCCGCCAGATCTCAATTGGGTGGCGCTGGCCGATCCGGAGGCGACGACCGTGGTCTATATGGGCCGGCGGACGTTCCCGGCGCTTGTCGTCAAATTGATCGAGCACGGCCTCTCCCCAACCACTCCGGCGGTGTTTGCCGAATCGCTCGGCCGTCCCGATGAGCGGTTGGTCCGCACCACCATTTCGGAACTTGCCGAGCAACTTGCGCGGGGCGGGGCGGCCTCGACGGCGGCCGTGATCCTGTTCGGCGCGCTGGCGGGGGATTATCCGTCATGACCGCCTCGTCCGCCCTTCGCCCCTTGACGCCCGGCCGGCGAAAGGGGCACACAGGAGAGGCATGGTGCTCGACGCGGCGCAAAGCGCCGGAGCATAATCGGGAATGGGGATGGGCGGACCCAGTTGCGGCGCTCAAAACCCCAGCCGCCCCCGCGACTGTAAGCGGTGAGGGACTTCGATCAGCCACTGGGCCGCAAGGCCCGGGAAGGCCGGAGACTCCCAGTGAACCGCGAGCCAGGAGACCGGCCGTGCACGTTTTGAGGCCAAGGCCGTCGGGTGTGACGGCAAGAAGGATCTGAGCCATGCATATCGAACCCGGACTAGTCTCGGACGCCAAGCTCGTGCTGAGTTACGCAACCGGCATCGCCGTCGGCGGTGTTGCCTTGAAGCTCGCGGTCGAGACCGTGCGCGAGCAGGGCATCACGTCGTTCGCGGCGCGGACGCTCGCCACCACGGGACTCGTGTTTATCTTCTTCGAGATCCTGCCGCACTTCCCCGTCGGCGTCTCCGAGGTGCACTTCATCCTCGGCTCGACCTTGTTCCTGCTGTTTGGCGCTGCGCCTGCGGCCTTCGGCCTCGCGTTCGGCCTGCTGTTCCAGGGCATCTTCTTCGAGCCGCCCGACCTGCCGCAATATGGCATGAACGTCACCACGCTGCTGGTGCCGCTGTTCGGGATCCAGGCGATCGCCACGCGGATCATTGCGCGCAACACGGCCTATGTCGATCTGAAGTATCGCCAGGCGCTGGCGCTTTCGACGACCTATCAGGCGGGCGTCATCGCCTGGGTGGCGTTCTGGGCGGTCTATGGCGCCGGTTTTGGCGCGACCAACCTCGTCAACATCGCGACCTTCGCGGCGTCCTATGCGCTGGTCATCGTGATCGAGCCGCTCGCCGATCTCGGCGTGCTGGCGCTGGCGAAGTCGTTGCGCGGCGTCACCGCGCCCGGCCTCGTCACCCCGCGTTTGCACAACGCGGCTTAAGTGACAAGCGAACGGGCGGCCGTCATGGCCGCCCTTCGCAGGCACGATGCTCACGCTCTCCCTGATAGGCATCGGTTGCGGCGATCCCGAGCAGCTCACGCGCGCCGCGATTACTGCCATCAACGCGGCTGATCTCGTCCTGATCCCGCGCAAGGGGACGGCCAAGTCCGATCTCGCCGATCTCAGGCGGACGATCTGCGCCGATGTGCTCGCCAGCGACACGACGCGCATTGCCGAGTTCGATCTGCCCGTCCGCGACGCCGCTGAAGCGGACTATCGCAAGGGCGTGGACGATTGGCACGATGCCGTGGCCGCTGCCTGGTCGCAGACGATCGCAGATCATCTCGAAGGCGAGGGCAATGTCGCAATATTGATCTGGGGCGATCCCTCGCTTTATGATTCCTCGCTGCGCATCGCGCGGCGGCTCGATCCCTTGCCTGACATCAGGGTCGTTCCCGGCATCACCTCGATCCAGGCGCTGTGCGCGGCGCATGCGCTGCCGCTCAACGATATCGGCGAGCCATTTCTGGTCACGACCGGCCGTCGCTTGCGCGATGGCGGCTGGCCGCAAGGTGTCGATACAGTGGTGGTGATGCTCGACGGCGGCACGGCGTTCCAGTCGCTTGATCCGGAAGGCCTGCACATCTGGTGGGGCGCCTATCTCGGCATGGCCGATCAGATCGTCATGTCCGGCGCGCTGGCCGAGATCGGCCCGCGTATCGTCGCGGTGCGGCAAGAGGCGCGCGAACGGCACGGCTGGATCATGGACAGTTACATCCTCAAGCGCAGGCCGTGAGGCAAGCGAGGCAGCATGCTCCCCGAATGGATCACCCAACAATGCCCTGATATTTCGGCAGTCCATCGCGACGCGGCGGTGGCGCGACAGGCGCAACTGACGAAACCGACCGGCGCGCTCGGCCGGCTCGAGCAGCTCGCGATTGAGCTTGCGGGCCTGCAAGCAACCGAGCAACCGCGCGCGGCCCGGGTTCCGATCATCATCTTCGCCGGCGATCACGGCATCGTCGCGCAGGGCGTCTCGGCCTATCCGCAAGAAGTGACCATCGCGATGCTGGCGAATTTCGCCTCCGGCGGTGCCGCGATCTCGGTGCTGGCGCGTGAGCTGGGCTCCAGCCTGGAGGTCGTCGACGCCGGCACGCTGGCGCAGGAGGAGATGGCTGGAATCGTGACCGACAAGCCGCGCAGCGGCACGCGCGATTTCAGCGTCGAAGCTGCGCTCACCTCCACAGAGCTGGCATTCGCCTTCGAATCCGGCCGACGTGCGGTGACGCGCGCGCAGGCCGGGCAGCCCGATCTTCTGATCTTCGGCGAGATGGGCATCGGCAACACCACGACATCGGCGGCGATCGCGGCCGCCTTGCTCGGCGTGAGCGCGGAAGAGATCGCGGGCAGCGGCACCGGCATCGACGCGGCCGGCCGTGTGCACAAGGCGCGGGTGATCGACGCCGCGATCGCACGTCATGGCATTACGGGCGCGTCGCCCGAAAAGATCCTGTGCGCCGTCGGCGGCCTCGAGATTGCGGCCATCTGCGGTGCCATTATCGCGGCTGCACAGGGCCGCATCCCCGTGTTGATCGACGGCTTCATCGTATCGGTCGCGGCACTTGCTGCGGCGCGGTTGAATCCCTCGTGCCAGCCGTTCCTGCTGGCATCGCATCAGTCCGCCGAGCAGGGGCATCGGCTGGTGCTTCGCGCGCTGAATGTGCAGCCGCTGATCAGCCTCGATCTCAGGCTCGGCGAAGGATCGGGGGCGGCCATCGCGCTGCCGCTGGTGCGGTCGGCCTGTGCGCTCCACAACGGGATGGCGACCTTTGCGCAGGCCAATGTGCCTGATCGTCCGGCCTGATCAAATCGTCCGCTGATTGACCGAGACGATGCGCCAGCCGGTCGAGAGCCGGTCGATCCGAGTCAGCGACAGCGGATCGATCACAAAGCGCAGGGCCGCTTTTGGCGTCAGATCCAGCGCGATGCACAGCGCCGCACGGATCGTGCCGGAATGCACGACGAGCGTTGCGGCCCCGCTGCTGATCTTCGACAAACCCAGCCGCACCCGCGCGACCTGATCCTCAAAGCTTTCGCCGCCCGGCGGCCGTGCGCGCGCCGGATCGCTCCAGAACCGTGCATAGGCCTCGCCACCAGTCGCGGCGAGCTCGTCATGCCGACGACCGGTCCAGTCGCCAAAATTCTGCTCGCTGAATTCGTCCAGCTGCAGCGGCTCGAGCCCCAGCGCGTGGGCCGTTTCGACCGTGCGACGCGACGGGCTCGCATAGCTCGCGGCGTCCTGCGCCAGACGCTGCCGCAGCGCCCCCAGCTGCGCGCGATCGCCGAGATCGGCCGGTGCGTCGGCCGCATGGATCGTCCCCGTGACGCCATCGACGGGCGCGTGCCGTATCAGCCAGAGGAAGGTCTCGCCTTCCATGCTTATCTCCGAGGAAGTTGGTCGTTGTGGCAATAACGCCGCAACTGGCACATTGACTCTGTCTTGATCGTAATCCTAGATGCTCGCGACGGTTTCCCCGAGAGGGGATGAAAAGGGAATGCGGTGCGGGGACATTGTCCCCAATGCCGTGGCTGCCCCCGCAACTGTAAGCGGCGAATCTTGCGTCACGAGCCACTGGGTATCTCGGTCCCGGGAAGGCGACGCAAGGTAGTGACCCGCGAGCCAGGAGACCTGCCGTCAGCCGTGGTCACACGCGAAGATGTCGGTCGGGGAGTACAGACATTCGGCTTCATCGGAAGGCTTATAAGCCGGAAGATGGGACCTTGGTTCGCTGTGACGTGCCACTGACGTCATACCGAGGTCCAAGACCGTGTCTCCTGTTCGCATTGTACGACCGCGTGCGTTCCTGCTCGCATCCGCCGCGCTCACATCCCTTGCCGCGCTTGATCCTCCCGGCGCACTGGCGCAGCAGGCCCGCGAACCTCTGCCGCCGGTCGAGGTGACGCCGGCCCAATCCCGCAAGCAGGCCAGGCCGGCCGGCCGAGAAGCGCAGGGCCCACGCCGCGCAGCTGCGCGCCGGCCGGCGGCTGCATCTGTAGCGCCCAAGCCCGTCGTGCCGACCGCGGCAGCACAGACGCCGCTCAACACCAATGCAGTCGCCGAAAGCGCCTCTCGCCTCGGCCTGACCGTGCGCGAAACGCCCGCGACCGTGGAGGTGATCTCGGCCGCAACCATGCGCGAGCAGGGCTACCGCACCGTGTCCGACGTCGCGCAGGGAGCGGTTGGCGTCACAGCCGGCGACAATCCGGCCGAGCCTTCGGCTTTCTCGATGCGCGGTTTCACCAACAGCCAAATCAACACGCTCTACAACGGCATCAAGATCGGTCCGCAGAACATGACCTCGCGGATCACCGACACGGCCAATCTGGAAGCTGTCGAATTCCTGAAGGGTCCGGCGTCACTGATGTCGGGCGAGGGCGCCGCCGGCGGCGCGATCAACTTCGTCACCAAGCAGCCGCACACCGGTCCGATCCGGAACGAGGCGGATTTCTCCTGGGATTCGCTGAACTCGTTCCGCGCGCATTACGGCTCGGGCGGCAGCACCAATGTGCAGGGGCTGGACTACCGTTTCGACGTCAGCCGTTCCTCGCTCAACGGCTTTGCCGACGACACCAACACGAAGACGCTCGATGTGTCGGGCCAGCTCAACTATCGCATCTCCGATAGCCTCAAGGTCTGGGGCGCGATCGAGTACCGCGAGGATCGCTCGAAAGCCTATTGGGGCGCGCCGCTGGTGCCGATTGCCTTCAGCGGCTCGCATGCGACGACGGGGATCGTGTCCGGCAATTACATCTCGAACTACAACAAAACCAATCTCGGTGCGGTCACGATCGATGACCGCACCTTCAACACCAACTACAACGTCCTCGACAACAGGAACGTCGCGCAGGAGGTCTGGTTGCGCGGCGGTTTCGAGCTGAAGCTCGCGCCAGACCTGACGCTGAAGAGTCAGGCCTATGGCTACGGCGCGGAGCGCACGTGGTTCAACAATGAGGTCGAGGCGTTCAATTCCGGTACCAACATGGTGGATCGTGAGCGTTTCTACGTCGCGCACAGCCAACGCTTGGTCGGCAACGTCACCGACTTGATCTGGGATGCGAATATCGCCGGCCTTGACAACCGTTTGGTCACGACGTTGTCCTCAAGCTACCTTGATTTCGTGAGGCCGGGCGCCGCAAATTTCCCCGGCGATTCCGTTCCGCTGGTCGATCCGCCTCGCGGGTACTACGGCCTGCTCACCATTCAGCAGCAGACTGCGCGCATCGATAATGAGGCGCTGTCATTCGAGGACCGGCTGAAGCTCACGCGCAGCTTCGCGCTGGTTGGCGGCCTGCGCGTCGAGCATATCGGGCTCGACCGTAATTCGACCGACAAGTTCGGTCTGGAGAAGGCGAACTTCCCGTTCTCGCAATCCTGGGCGCCGACCACGGGCCGTATCGGCTACACGTGGGAAGCGGTTCCGGGCCTGACCTTCTTCAGCCAATATGCGACCGGCGCCGACATCGCGGCCAACAACATCTTCCTGCTCAATCCGACCGATCCGCTCAACCTGACCACCGCGCGCACCTACGAGACTGGTGTCAAGCACCTGTTCTGGGACAACCGGGCGGAGTGGTCGTTCTCGGCCTACGACATCCTGCGCAAGAACGTCTATGCCGCGGCAGGCGGCATGCAGCTCAAGCTGGCCGGACGGCAGGAGTCGAAGGGCGTCGAGCTGGCCGCCTCGGTGCGTCCGATCGAGCCTCTGCGTCTCTGGGGCAACATCGCCTATGTCGATGCGCGCTACGCCGACTACAATTTTGTCGGCGGCTCGTTCTCCGGCAACACGCCGCCGAACGTGCCACGCGTCGTCGCCAATGCCGGCGCGTCATACCGGTTCTTCACGCCCTGGGCGGTCGAGTTCGGTATCACCGGCCGCCATGTCGGCGACCGCTACAACACCGATGCCAACACCGTGACGCTGAAAGCCTACACTGTTGCGGACGTCTACGCCTTCGTCGACATCCCCAAGACCGTGTTCAACGCGGTCGACCAGGCCCGCCTGACCTTCCGGGTGCGCAACATCGCCGACAAGCATTACGCGATCTGGGGCGATCCGTTCTATCCCGACCAGATCCTGCTGGGCGCGCCGCGCACCTATGAACTCTCGGCCGCGTTCAAATGGTAGGACGCTGATCGATGATGCGCGCGATCGTCCTGCTGCATCGATGGCTCGGGATCGCGTTCTGCCTGCTGTTCGCGATGTGGTTCGCGACGGGAATCGTGATGCACTTCGTTCCGTTTCCGTCCCTGACGGAAGCGGAACGCTTTGCCGGGCTCGTGCCGCTGGATCGCGCTGAGACGAGGCTTGCGGTCGCCGACGTGGTTGCCGCGAGCGGCATTGCGGATGCGACCCGCGTTCGCCTGATCCAGCGCAGTGACGGACCGGTCTATGTCGTCGCGGGGCCGTCGCGCGCGGACGCAGTGCGTGCCTCCGACGGGGGCGGCGCCTCGGTCGCGTCTTCCGAGGTCGCGCTGGCCATCGCGCGAGATCACGCTCGCAGCCGGGGGCTGGATGCCGCGCGGCCCGCGATCGTTGCGCGCGCGGACTACGATCAATGGAGCGTGCCGAACGGCTTTGACCGCCATCGGCCCCTGTTTCGGGTTGCCCTGGGCGACGCCGCCGGAACGGAGCTCTATGTCTCCTCGCTCACCGGCGAAATCGTTCTGGATACGACGCGCAGCGAGCGCGGATGGAATCTCGCCGGAAGTGTGCTGCACTGGATCTATCCGACAGTTCTGCGAAGCAACTGGTCGCTGTGGGATCGCGTGGTCTGGACCTTGTCGCTGCTGGCCCTGATCGCAGCTTTGCTTGGCGCTGTGCTCGGGCTTGCGCGGATCAAACCTCAAAGCGGTCTGATCGGGTCGCCCTATCGTGGCTGGCATGCGCTGCATCATCTCATCGGCCTCGCGGCGATGGTCTTCGTGCTGAGCTGGATTTTCAGTGGCTGGCTCTCCATGGATCACGGACGGCTGTTCTCGCGTGGGCAATTGACCTCGGCTGAATCCAGCGTGATGAACGCCCCACCGAACTGGACGGCGGCCCGATCGCTCGATCGCCAGCCCGTATCGCCGTCGGTCCGCGAGATCGAATGGTTTGCCTTCAACGGCACTCTCTATCGGCGGGATCGCACGGGCGTTGCCGCTCAGACCTTGATCAAGGCAGGGGATGCGCCGCGCGACGGACCAACGGGATCTCTGGATGTCCACGAGGTCCAGGGGCTGACCGCGCGCCTCGCAGCCGGCTGCGGCGCACCGTCGATACTTGCCGACAACGACAACTATCCCGCGCAGTCCACCGTCCCTGGTGCCCCGGTCTACCGCTCCTCCTGCGGCGACCTCTGGTTCGACATCGACGGCGCGGACGGCAATTTGCTGCAAAGGCTGGATTCGTCGCGGCGGGCTTATCGCTGGTTCTACGGCGCGCTGCACACGTTGGACTTTCCGGTCCTGGTCGCGCATCCGTTGCTGCGCGACGGCTTGGTCGTCGGGCTCTGCGCCCTCGGCTTTCTGTTCTCCATCACGGGCATCGTCATCGGCTCGCGTCGCCTGGTCGCGAGGCGTTGAGTGGGCAAAACGACCGCTTACTGATCGTACAATAAAGAGAGGCTGAGCCGACTGCCATGCATAGCTCATAAGCAATCGTATGGTCCGTAGCGCCGATCGATCGCCTGCAAATTAGACAGTGCGTCCGCGGCGCGTGGATTGCAGTGCAGCGGATGTGCCGTTTCGTCCGGGAAAACTCGTGGTGCGCTGCACTTAGCGCGCGTGGAACGATCCACACCGATGTGCACTCCCTGCGGGCAGCGCTGCACTAAAATGTGCCTCGGCGGGCAGCGCCGGTTGCGTGCTGGTCCTGTGCGTTGCGACAACGCTGGCCCTATCCGAAGCCCATCGCTCTGTCGCACGCTCGCAAGCAGTGGCATGACAGGGGATGACGATGAGCGCTCTCGGTTTGCGATTGAACCTCGCGAAGGACGGGAAGCACCCGGCGTCCGGTTCGAACGTCGTCCGCAACTGACCCACGCATGAACACTGACGAAAATCACTGGGAGGTCGGCACCGATATCGGTGGCACCTTCACCGACATCATCGCGATCCGGCACTCCCCCGCGGAGGCGCGGATCGCGAAAGTGCCGTCGCGACCTCAAGCTCCGGTTCAGGCGATGCTGGAGGCAATCGAGGCGGTGGGCCTGCGCAAGAGCGAGGTCAAGCGCTTCGTCCACGGCACCACGCGCGTCACCAACGCCATCGTCGAAGGACGGCTGCCGAAAGTGGCGCTGGTGGCGACCGAGGGCTTTTCCGACGTGCTGGAGATCGCGCGCTACCGCCGCCGCGATCTCTACCGTCTCGACATTCCGCCAAAATCGTCGCCGCTCGTGCCGCCGGAACGATGTTTTGGCCTTGCCGAGCGCCTCGATCACGAGGGAAAGGTGCTGAAGGCGTTGGATGAAGCGGAGATCGAGCGCCTGGTGGCCTGGCTGAAGGGGACCGGCGTGCAGAGCGTCGCGGTCGCACTGCTTCACGCCTATGCCAATCCCGTCCACGAGAAAATGCTCGGCGAGCGGCTCAAGGGCGTCGTTGCCCACGTCTCGCTGTCGCACGAGGTCAATCCCGAGGCGCGCGAATACGAGCGGACCTCGGCGACCGTGTTCAACGCGGCCGCCATGCCGATCGCGGTGGAGTATCTCAGCGAACTGGAACTGCGACTGCCGATCGGTCCCGGCCTGCAGGTGTTTCATTCGGCCGGCGCCATGATCCCGATCTCCGCCGTGAAGCGGCGGCCGCTGGTGATGGCGATGTCGGGCCCGGCGGCCGGCGTCTCCGCATCCGTCAGCATCGCGCGCCAGCTCGGCACATCGCGGATGCTGACGTTCGACATGGGCGGCACCACGACCGACGTGTGCCTGATCGTCGACGGCCAGGCCGAGATGACAGACGGCCGCATGCTCGGCGACAAGCCGCTGCGCCAGCCGATGCTTGCGGTTCACTCGATCGGCGCGGGCGGCGGCTCGATCGTGCGCAATGGTCCCGGCGGCCTGACCGTCGGACCGGAAAGCGCCGGCTCAGAGCCTGGACCGGCTTGCTACGGCCGCGGCGGTACCG
This sequence comes from Bradyrhizobium sp. WSM1253, assembly GCF_000244935.1. Classification (NCBI taxonomy): domain Bacteria; kingdom Pseudomonadati; phylum Pseudomonadota; class Alphaproteobacteria; order Hyphomicrobiales; family Nitrobacteraceae; genus Bradyrhizobium; species Bradyrhizobium sp. WSM1253. The sequence continues at coordinate 1,432,798 of NZ_JH600073.1, read as the reverse complement.
AGCCGACCATCACCGACGCCAACGCCGTGCTCGGCTATCTCAATCCCGAAACCAAACTCGGCGACCGGATCGGAATCGACATCCAGGCAGCCAATGGTGTCATCGCGCCGATCGCGCGCACTCTGGGGCTGAGCCTGACCGAAACCGCGCTCGGCATCATCAAGGTCGCGAACGCGACAATGGCGCGCGCGCTCCGCCGCGTCACCGTGGAGCGCGGCATCGACGGGCGCGACTGCACGCTGCTCGCCTTTGGCGGTGGTGGCCCGATGCATGCCGCGGGCTTGGCCGATCTCTACGGGATTGCCGAGGTCGTCGTTCCCAGCGCATCAAGTGCGTTTTCGGCGCTGGGCTGTCTCACCGCCGATTTCAGCTTCCTCCAGCAGCAAACCCTGCGGGCTGCGCTCGACGGCATCGACCTCGCCCGTGTGTCGGAGCGGATCGGGGTGCTGATTGACGATGCTTCGGCGCCGCTCATCGCCAACGGCGTTGCCGCGACTGAGATCCAGGTCGAGCTGGTGGCCTTGATGCGCTACGCCGCGCAGAACGACGCCATTCCGGTGCCGTTCGCGCGACCGCTCGACGTCATCACGCTGAAGAAGGATTTTCTGGCCCGGCACCACGAGCTGTTCGGCTATGCGACCGGCGAGAGCTGCGTCATCGAATCCGTGCGGGTGCAGGCGCGCCGTCCGTCGCGCACCGTCGTGAGCCGGCCGTCCGTCGCGGTGAGGGCGGTCTCCACCGGCGAGCGCATCTGCTCGTTCGACGGCTTTCACGACATCGCAACAAGCATCATCGACCGCGCCTCGTTGACCGAGATTGTCAGCGGTCCGGCCATCATTGAAGACGCATGGTCGACCGTGGTGGTCCCGCCCGGCTGGCAGGCGCGGCCCGACGTTTCAGGCAATCTGTTCCTGACGCGGGTGGCCCCATGAAGATCGATCCGTTCGTCGTCGAGGTCATCAGGCACGGGCTCTCGGCCGCGGCCGAGGAGATGAGCCTGGTGATGACGCGCTCGGCGCGCTCGCCGCTGCTGCGCGAGGCCGGCGACCTGTCGTCGGCGATCACGGACGGCCGGGGCGACCTGGTCGGGCAGGGCCGCGACATCCCGATCCATCTCGGCGCGATGGCCTATACGGTTCTCGAATTGTTGAAGGTGGTGCCGCGGGACAGCCTGAACGAAGGCGATGCACTGATCTACAATGTCGGCCCGCTCGGCGGCAATCATCTCAACGACGTCAAGGTCGTGCGCCCCGTCTTCGTCGACGGCGAGATCGTGGCGTTCGCGGTCAGCCTCGCGCATTGGCCCGATATCGGCGGCACCTGGCCCGGCAGCTATTTTGCGAAAGCGATCGACACCTTCCAGGAGGCGATGCGCATTCCGCCGGTTCTGATCGCCACGGCAGCGGGCGTCAATACGCCGATCGTGCAGCTGCTCAAGGCCAATGTTCGCGATCCCGAATCCTGCGAGGGCGATCTTCTCGCCCAGATCGCCGCAACGAAAGCCGGCGAGAAGCGCATCTTCGAGCTTTGCCGCGAGCACGGCAAGGCAGTCTTCACGGCGGCGCAGGCGCGCCTGCACGATCTCTCCGAAATCGAGATGCGCGAGGCGTTGCGCGATCTGCCGGATGGCGTCTACGAGGGCGAGGATTATCTGGACGACGGCGGCGTCAACGCCGCGCCAGCGCGCATTCATGTCAAGATCACCATTGCAGGTGACGAAGCGAGCTTCGATCTCTCGGGAAGCTGCGACCGCGTCTCGAATTTCTGCAACACCACGCCGTTCATGGCGCGCTCGGCGGTAGCCTATGCCGCGCGCATCATGAGCGGGCGCGACATGAACCAGAACGCGGGCGCGTTGCGGCCGCTGACCATCATCACGCGCCCGGGCTCGATCCTGGAGCCGGGGTGGAATGCCTCGGTTGCGGCCGGCAACCACGAGACCTCGATGCGCATCGTCGATGCGATCTTCCGCGCGATGCAGGATACCATTCCCGAGCGTCTGTCGGCCGGCGGGGCGACCACGGCGGGCGTCCTGTTTTTTGCCGAACCGCGGCAAAACGGTTCATGGAAGATGCTTTACGAGGTCCACGGCGGTGGCGAGGGCGCGCGGCATGATCGGGACGGCATCTCAGCGACGCGGGTGCATCTGTCCAACACCTCGAATACGCCGGTCGAGGTGATCGAGGCGAATTACGCGATCCAAGTCGAGCAGCAGGCCATTCGCAGGCATTCCGGCGGCGCGGGCGCCCATCGCGGCGGAGACGGAGTCGTGCGCACCTATCGTATCCTGGCGCCGTCGATGCATCTGACCACCTGCATCGAGCGCATGGTGATCGCGCCGTTCGGCATGCAGGGCGGCGAACCCGGCAAGCCCTGCCGCATCTCGCTGATCCGGCAGGGCGCGAACGTCGCGATCGACGGCAAGTCGAACCTGGTGCTGCAGCAAGGCGATCTCGTCAACATCGAGACCTGCGGCGGCGGTGGCTACGGCGCCGAGGCTGCGGAATGAAGGGATTGCAATGAGCAGATTGTTGCGAACCGGGCTGAATGCCGGCGACAGCGCGCCCATGGCCGTGGTCGGCGGCGAGGGCGTCTATTTTCATCTGTCGGATGGTCGCAAGCTCATCGACGGCAGCAACACCGGCGGCGGTCTCGGACATCGTCATCCCGCGATGGTGGAGGCGATCCGCCGCGCCGCGGATACGCCCGTCGTGAACGAGGGGTGGACCTGGGTCGGCCGCGAGCAGGCCGCTGACGATTTGATGACCGCCGCCTTCAGCGGCGAAGAGGATTGGGTCGGCGCGGTGCGCTTCTGCATCAGCGGCAGCGAGGCCAACGACATGGCGCTGTCGCTGTGTCAGGCGCTGACGCAGCGGTCCGCGCTGGCAACGCGCGAACGCGCCTATCACGGCATTACAGGCCTGTCGCGCAGTATGACGGTGCAGCCGCAATGGCATGGCGGCCTCGCGGTGCACTCAGGCGGCTCGAAGCTGCCGGCGCCGATGGCGCCGGTGCGGATATTGCCGGCGCCGGATGGCGCGATCTATGGTGCGCCCGCCAACAATGTTCCCCCACGCGAATATCTGGCCGATGCCACGCGCCTGCTTTCGGACACGGCGGCGACGATCATCGACTACACGCAGGGCGGCATCTATTACGACGGCGCCTATCAGGACGAGGTGGCGCGGTGCGCGCGGCAGGCTGGCTCCTACTGGATCGCAGACGAAGTGGTGACCGGCGCAGGCCGCGCCGGGCGCTGGTTCGCGTTCCAGGGCGCCGAGAGCCGTCCTGATATCGTGACGCTCGGAAAATCGCTCGGTGGCGGTGCGGCGGCGGTTGCCGCGGTCGTAGTGTCGAAAGATATCGTCGAAAGGCTCAAGGGCACGAGCTGGCAGAACTACGGCACGTTGCGTGGGCATCCCATCAGCATGGCCGCCGTCAGCGCCTATCTGAAGGTCGTCAGTGAAGAGAAGATTCTGGAGCACGTGAAGGGCGTCGAAAAGCTGTTCGCCCGCCGCCTGCTCGCCATCGCGCAGAAACATCCGAGCGTACAGCGCGTGGCCGGGCAGGGGCTGCACTGGACCGTGGAGTTGCACGGCCCGGACTGGCGCTCCTGGCACGCCGACACCACCGAGGTGCCGATCGCCTCGCGCGTCGCGGAGCGGGCCCTGGAGGCAGGCGCCGTGATCGGCACCAGCGGCGAGCAAACCTCGCTGTTCCTCGCGCCGCCACTCGTGATCTCCGAGCATGAGGCCGAGCAGCTTCTGGATGCACTGGACCACGGTCTCGATGTTGCGGATGAGGAGCAGACATGAGGGTGCATCGTGCAACGTACACCATGCCGATCGGCAGGCACCGGGTGGCAAGTCCGGGCGAAGCTGCGTTAAGCTGCCGCGCGCCGGCACGTGCTTGAAACTGTAGCTTAGCTTAAGACATCACCAGGAAATCGCTGATGCGTATTGTCAATGTTGCCGCTGCCCAGATGGGCCCGATCCAGAAAGCCGACAGCCGCGAGGCCGTGGTCAAGCGCATGATTGCGCTGATGGACGAAGCCAAAGCAAAAGGCGCCGACCTGATCGTCTATCCGGAACTGGCGCTCACGACCTTCTTCCCGCGCTGGTATGTGGAGGATCGGGCCGAGTTCGATAATTGGTTCGAGCGCGAGATGCCGAACGCTGCGACGAGGCCGTTGTTCGAGCGCGCGGCGCAGCACCAGATGGCGATGAATTTCGGCTATGCGGAGCTGACGCCTGATGGACATCACTTCAACACCGCTGTTCTCACCGACAAGTCGGGCAAGATCGTCGGCAAATATCGCAAGATCCATTTGCCCGGCCATGTGGAATACGACACCAAACGCTCGCACCAGCATCTGGAAAAGCGCTATTTCGAGCCGGGCGATCTCGGCTTCAACGTCTGGCGCGAGCTCGGCGGCATCATCGGCATGGCCATCTGCAACGACCGCCGCTGGCCCGAGACCTATCGCGTGATGGGCTTGCAGGGCGTCGAGATGGTGCTGATCGGCTACAACACGCCGTCCGTGAATGCGGAGAGGAGCGATGAGGGCGTCGAGAAACGCCTGTTCCACAATCGCCTCTCGGCGCAGGCCGGCGCCTATCAGAACGCGACCTGGGTCGTCGCGGTGGCCAAAGCCGGTAACGAGGACGGACACCCGCTGTTCGGCGGCAGTCTGATCGTCGATCCCAATGGCGAAATCGTCGCCGAAGCGAAGACGGAGGAGGACGAGCTGCTGGTCCACGCCTGCGACCTCGATGCCACCACCTTCGGCAAGACCACGATCTTCAATTTCGCACAGCACCGCCGCATCGAGCACTACGGCCTGATCACCAGCCGAACCGGCGCAGTGCCGCCGCCGGAGAAGTGACGTCGATGACTGGCCAGAGCACTTCGGGCATATCCTTGCGCGAGCTCGACCCGCGCGATCGCTACAAGCTGCTCTGCGGCGTGGTGGTGCCGCGGCCAATTGCGCTGGTGACGACGCTCGATGCGAACGGGGCGGTCAACGCTGCGCCGTTCAGCTTCTTCAACGTGTTCTCGGAGAGCCCGGCGCTGATCGTGCTCGGCCTCCAGCACAAGCCGGATCACAGCCCGAAGGACACCACCCGCAACATCCATCGCGACGGCGAATTCGTCGTTCACATGGTTGATGAGGCGCTCTCCGCAGCGATGAATGACTGCGCGGTCGATTTTCCGTCCGGCGACAGCGAGGTCGCTGCGGCAGGACTCGCGACCCTTCCCTCAATCGACGTGAAGGTGCCGCGCCTCGCCGCAGCACCCTTTGCGCTCGAATGCCGGCGCCATGTCGCGTTAAATTTTTCGCCCGATCGCGAACTGCTGGTCGGCGAGGTGCTCCGGATTCACGCCCGCGAGGGCCTCGTCAACGAGGCCAACATGTATGTCGACCTCGACGCCTACCGCCCGATCGGCCGCATGTTCGGCAATCTCTATACGACGCAGCGGGACACGTTCACGCTTGTCCGCGAGAGCCACGCGCAATGGATCGCGCGGCAGGACGCCAAAGAGCTGAAGGACGCCTAGTGATTCGAGAATTGCACCGTACCCAGCGCCATCGTGACGGCCGCCTGCGTCGGGTCGATTACGGCAATGCCGAGCGCGTCTTCGAGGGGACGGCGATGGCGCGCCATGCCGGCGCAGCCCATCACGATGGCGCGGGCGCCGTCCTCGTCGCGCAGCGCGCGGCCGATTTCGATCATCCTGGCCAGCGTGCCTTCGCCCGAGGCGGTTTCGGCGACGCTCATGTTGAGCGGCCGCTCGCCGGCGAGGCGTTCGGTCAGTCCCATCTGCCTGAGATAGCGCATGTGACGCGGGATCGAGCGCTGGGCGATCGCGATGACGCCAAAGGTCTCGGCGCGGGCCAGCGCCGTCAGCACGCCGCACTCGGCGATGCCGAACACGGGCCGGTCGGTGCCTTCACGGCAGACCTGAAGCCCGGGATCGCTGTAACAGGCGATGACAAAGGCGGCCGAGCTGTTGTCGCCCTCGACCAGCCGGCGCAGCGGCATCGCGACGCCATCGACATCGGCCTGGCTTTCAATGCCGAACGGTCCCTCGGCCAGCGTCTGGCAGACCAGTTCGGGGCCGCCCTCGAAACCGAGCGGCTTCAGCGCGTCCTCCAGCCCCTGCGTGACCGCGGGGTTGGAATTCGGATTGATGACGAGAATGCGCGGCCGGGCCATGATGGTTTTCCTGCGGAATGGCGATCACTTGGCTTTAGGCTATCACGGAGTGCCTCATGACTGAACCAGTTTACGACCTGATCATCCGCGGCGGCCGCGTCGCCACCACGACCGACGTGTTCGAGGCCGACGTCGCGATCTCCGGCGAGACCATCGCCGCTATCGGCCGCGGGCTTCCGGCGGCGAAGCGCGAGATCGACGCGCGCGGAAAGCTGGTTCTGCCCGGCGGCGTCGACAGCCACGCCCATATCGAGCAATTGTCCGCGGCCGGCATCATGAATGCCGACACCTTTGAGAGCGCGACCGTCTCGGCTGCCTTTGGCGGCACGACCACGGTGATTCCTTTCGCCGCCCAGCACGTCGGCATGAAGCTGCCGCAGGTGGTCGAGGATTATCACGCGCTGGCGAAGAAGGGCGCCGTGATCGACTACGCCTTTCACATGATCATCGCCGATGCGACCAAAGAAACGGTCGAGGAGCATATCCCCGCGTTGGTGAAGCAGGGGCATGCGTCGATCAAGATCTTCATGACCTATGACCGGCTCAAGGTCGACGACGAGCCGCTGCTGGATATCCTTCTGGCCGCGCGCCAGTCCGGCGCGATGTTGTGCGCCCATGCCGAAAACCACGGCATCATCGCCTGGATGGTGAAGCGCCTGCTCGCGCGCGGCTACACGATGCCGAAATATCACGCCGTCAGCCACGCCCGCGTGTCCGAGGCGGAGGCCTTCACCCGGCTGATCGGCATGGCCGCGCTGATCGACCAGCCCATCATGATCTTCCATGTCTCGACTGCCGAAGGCGCCAAGGTGATCCGCGACTCCCGCGGGCAGGGGCTGAAGGTGTTTGCCGAGACCTGTCCGCAATATCTGTTCCTGACCGCCGCCGATCTCGACAAGCCCGGGGCGGAAGGCGCCAAGTGGATGTGCAGCCCGCCGCCGCGGACGCATTCGGACCAGGAGGCGCTGTGGCAGGCGCTATCGCTGGGCGATCTCCAGACCATCTCGTCGGATCACGCGCCGTATCGCTACGACGAGACCGGCAAGCTGCGTGCCGGTCCCAATCCCAACTTCAAGCAGGTCGCCAATGGCCTCCCGGGATTGGAGTTGCGGCTGCCGCTACTGTTCGACGCAATGGTGTCGAAGGGGCGGTTGGGCCTGGAAAAGTTCGTCGAGCTGACTTCGACGGCGCCGGCCAAGATCTACAATCTGCATCCGCGCAAGGGCTCGATCGCGGTCGGCGCTGATGCCGATATCGCGATCTGGGATCCCGATCGTGAGACCGTGATCGCCGACGAGATGATGCACGATCTCGCCGGCTACACACCGTTTGCGGGACGGAAGCTGAAGGGTTGGCCGATGTCGGTGCTGTCGCGCGGTCGGGTGATCATCGACGGCAACAAGTGCCTCGCGAGCGCCGGCAGCGGCCAGTTCCTGGCACGCAGCGGCGGCGAGGCGGCCAAGCCCACCGGCCGGCTCGTGGCCGACATGGATCCCGAGCGCAATTTCGGAGCAAACCTGCTGTGACGGCGGATCGCGCGCGATGAAGATCGTCATCTTCGGCGGCACCGGCTTTGTCGGCCTCAACGTTGCGGAGGCGCTGCTCGCGCGCGGCCACGACGTCACGCTTTATGACCGCGCAGAGTTGCCACCACCCGCGCGGCGATCTCTTGCCGACTACGGCGCCCGGCTCAAAGCCGTGCAGGGCGATATCACCGACGCAGATGCCATCGATGCCCTGATCGCCGAAGGCGTTGATGCGATCGTGCTCGGGGCGGCCATCACCGCCGGTGATGAACTGGAGAGGGCATCGACCGCGCGCGTTCTCGAGATCAATGTGATGGCGCAGATCCCGATCCTGCTCTCTGCTATCCGGCATGGCGTTCGTCGCGTCGTCAATCTCTCCTCGGCATCGGCCTACGGTGCTGCGGGTGCGCGGGTCGCGATTCTGGACGAGGACACGCCTTGCGATCCGGTCTCGTTCTACGCCATCAGCAAGTTCACATCGGAGCGATCGGTTGCGCGTCACGCCGAGCTCTTCGGCGGCGATTTCCTGAGTGTACGGCTGAGCGCCCTGTTCGGGCCGTGGGAGCGACCGAGCTCCGTGCGCGACACGCCAAGCCTCCAGTTCCAGATTCTGGCGGCATTCGCGCGCGGCGAGCCGGCGATCATGCCTGAAGCGGGCATGAGGGACTGGATCTACGCGCCGGATGCGGCCGAGGCCGTCGCACTGCTGATCGAAGCCGAGCGGCCGCGCCATCGGCTCTACAACATCTCCAGTGGCGCGCTATGGCCGGCGCTGCAATGGGGCGAGGCCTTTGCGGCGTTGCATCCCGGCCTGGAGTGCCGGCTCGCGGCGCCCGGCGAGAAAACCATCATCAAGCTGCATGGGCCCTATCGTGCGCCGCTGTCGGTGAACCGGATGGCGGATGAATTCGGCTGGCAGGCGAGGTTCGGCTGCGCCGACTCCGCCGCAGCCATGAGCGCCTGGTGGACGCAGCACAAGGAGAGTCTCTGATGCGGCTGCAGGGGCGCACGGCCATCATTACGGGCGCAGGCTCCGGCATCGGCCGCGCCAGCGCGAAGCTGTTTGCCGACGAAGGCGCGCATCTCGCTCTGGTCGATCGCGATGCCGCGGGGCTTGAGGAGACGCTGATCCTGGTGGGCGAGGCAACGACCTATGTCGGTGACGCCGGCGATGCCAGTTTTGCCGAGACCGTAGTCGGCGATGTCGTGGCCCGGCACGGCCGGCTCGATATCCTGATGACCGCCGCGGGCTTTTCCTGCGGCGGCACGGTGCTGACCACCAGTCCCGAAGATTGGGATGCGGTGTTCCGCACCAATGTCGGTGGCACCTGGCTGTGGGCGCGGGCGGCCGTGCCGCAGATGCAGCGGCAGAAGGGCGGCTCGATCATCACGCTGGCATCGCAGCTTGCGATCGCCGGCGGCAAGGGCAACAGCGCCTATATCGCCGCCAAGGGCGCGATTATCGGCCTGACGCGGACGATGGCGGTGGACTTTGCGACCGACGGCATTCGCGTCAACGCCATTGCACCCGGTGCGATCGACACGCCGATGCTTCGCCGCAGCTTTGCCCGTCACGCCAATGCGGACGAGGTGCGCGAAACCTCCCGCAATCGACATGCCATGAAGCGGTTCGGTCAGGCCGAGGAGATCGCGCAAGCGGCGCTGCATCTCGCAAGCGATGCGTCCTCATTTACCACCGGCACCGTGATGGTGGTCGACGGAGGCTGGCTCGCGGCATGAGCGATACACTGACAGAGCTCGAAGCTGACGTTCGCGCCGATCTCGCGCGGATCGCGCATCCCGGTGCCGCCTGGCTCGAACCGAAGACGGGACCGGACGGCAAGCCGGCGCTGGATGTGCTCGTGATCGGCGCCGGCCAATCCGGCATCGCCATCGGCTTCGGCCTGATGCGCTCCCGTGTCAGCAACATTCTGCTGCTGGACAAGGCCGAGGAGGGGATAGAAGGCCCGTGGCTCACCTATGCCCGCATGCCGACGCTGCGCAGCCCAAAGGATTATACCGGTCCTGACCTCGATATCCCCAGCCTGACCTATCAGTCCTGGCATGAGGCCCGCTTCGGCAAGGAGAGCTGGCAGACACTCGACCTGATCCCGCGCGGGCACTGGGCTGAGTATCTGCTCTGGCTACGGCGCACGATCGGCCTGCCCGTGCGCAACGGCTGCGAGCTCCTGGAAATCCGGCCGGCCGCAGACGGGTTGCTGGCCGCACGCGTGAAGCGTGGCGATGGCGTCGAGACGCTCCATGCGCGCAAGATCGTGCTGGCGACGGGGCAGGAGGGAACGGGGAACTGGATGATCCCCGAGCCGCTGAGCCATCTGCCGATGAGCTCGGTCGCAACAGTCGCCGACGACATCGATTTCAAAAACCTGCGCGGCAAGCGCGTTGCTGTAATCGGCGCCGGAGCATCGGCCTTCGACAACGCGGCAACCGCGTTGGAAGCGGGCGCGACCGAGGTGCACCTGCTGTGCCGTCGTGCGCAGATCCAGGTAATCCAGCCCTATCGCTGGCTGACCTTCCGCGGCTTCCTGCGTCATCTCAGCGATCTCGACGATGCCTGGCGCTGGCGCTTCATGCGCACCATCCTCGACATGCGCGAAGGATTTCCGCAGCCGACCTATGATCGCTGCGCGCGCCACGCCAATTTCACATTGCACGAGGGCGCGCCGATCGAGGCGGCCCGCGAGACCGGCAAGGGCATCGAATTGCAGACGCCGCGCGCCGCCATCGCGGCGGATTTCGTCATCTGCGGCACCGGCATCGACATGAACTTTGCCGGGCGCGGCGAACTCGCCACATTCGCCGGCAATATCGCAACCTGGGCGGACCGCTACCAGCCCCCGGAGACCGAGCGCAACGCGCGGCTCGGCCGCTTTCCCTATCTCGCCGACGATTACGCCTTCACCGAGCGCGTCGCGGGCGAGACGCCGTGGATCTCGAACATCCATCTCTTCGCCATCGCCTCCACCATGAGTTTTGGCCCGTCGGGATCGTCGATCAACGCGATGACGACCGCGGTGCCGAAGCTGGTGAATGGCCTGACGCGCGGCCTGTTCCGCGCCGATGTCGAACGGCACTGGGCCTCGCTTCGCGCCTATGACGTGCCGCAGGCCGTGGTCACGCGGCCAGCGCGAAAAATGGAAGAATCGCGATGATCGTCCATGCGCCGCCGCGACAAAGCGTCCACAACAGCGCATCATGAGACTGGCGCGCAACTTGCTTCTTTCTTAACCTGTCCTGTCGGCGTTCTTGTCGAGATCTTTGGGGAAAACCAATGCGTATTGTGTCTTTCAGGTCGGCATCCTCCGTGCTCGCCACCACCGCGTTGTTGCTCATCGCCACTGCGCCTTCGCAAGCGCAGACCAGGGCCGAGACGTTGCGCTATGTCACCGGCGCATCCGTCAACACGCTCGATCCCAACATCCCGGGCTCGACGCGCGAATCCTTCGCGCTGAGCATGAGCACCTACGACCGCCTGGTGGCGTTCGGCCGCAAGCAGCTCAACGGCAAATGGGTGTTCGATCTCGACAAGATCACCGGCGAACTCGCCGAATCCTACGACGTCAGCCCGGACGGACTGAAGCTGACGTTCCGTCTGCGCAAGGATGCCAAGTTCCAGGACGGCTCGCCCGTGACCGCCGAGGACGTGAAATGGTCGCTCGACCGCTGCGTCACCGCGCCGATCCTTGGCAAGGCACAGTTGCTGACGGGATCGCTGACGTCGGCCGACCAGTTCAAGGTGATCGATCCCCTCACGATCGAAGTGACGCTGCCGAAGCCCGACAAGCTCGCGCTGCCGAATCTCGCGACGGTCTACCCGCTGATCATCAACTCGAAGGTCGCCAAGGAGCACGCGACCCCAGAAGATCCCTGGGCCACCGCTTGGCTGAAGGAGCACACTGCCGGCAGCGGTGCCTATGTGATCGAGAGCTTCAAGCCCGGCGAGCAGGTGATCATCAAGCGCAACGAGGACTGGAACCGCGGCTCGCCCAACAAGCCGGCCTTCTTCAAGCGCGTGATCGTGCAGTCCGTGCCGGAGCCCGCGACCCGCGCCAATCTTGTCGAGCGCGGCGACGCCGACCTCGTCGTCGATCTCCAGGCCAGCGACGTGCAATCGCTCGAGGCCAAGGGCAAGCTCAAGGTGATCTCGACGCCGCAATACAATTCGATCACCTTCGTCTCGATGAACAACCAGATCCCGCCTTTCGACAACGTCAACGTCCGCCGCGCCATCGCTTTCGCGCTGCCTTATGAGGATATGTTCAAGGCTGCCCTGTTCGGTCGCGGCGCGCCGCTGTTCGGTGCGACATGGCCGGATGGCAAGCCCCTGAACGGGATCTATCCGTTCCAGGCGCCGGTGAAGACCGATCTCGACAAGGCGAGGGAATATCTGAAGGCCGCGGGACTCCCGGAGGGTTTTTCAACCACCTTCAGCTTCAACGTCGGCCAGGCCTCGACCGCGGAGCCGATGGCGGCCCTCGTGAAGGAATCGCTTGCCAAGATCGGGATCAAGGTCGACATCCAGAAGCTGCCGGATGCGCAGATGTCGACGCAGATCAACGAGAAGAAGCTGCCCCTGTTCACGGAAGGCATCGTCGCCTGGCTGCCCTCGACCGATTACTTCTACCGCAACTTCTACACCGGCAATCAGCGCTGGAACTACAGCTCGATCAACAATCCGGAACTGGCGACGATCGCGCAGGAAGCGCGCTTCGAGCCCGACAAGGCCAAGTACGAGGAGGATGGCCGCAAGCTCAACGCGATCCATTTCAGCGAGATGCCGCAGATCCCGCTGTGGCAGCCCAATCAGGACGCCGTAATGGCGGCCTCGATCGAGGGCTATACCTACGAGTTCCATCGTCAGGTCGACTATCGCGACGTCAGCCGCAAGTGACATCCGAAAAATTGGAGGAGCTCTGAAAGGTGATGACCGGTCTTGGTGCGACGGTGGCGCGGGCGGGGAGGCGGCTTTTGTCGTCGCTGCCGGCGTTGTTCGGCGTGCTGGTCTTCACCTTTCTCCTGATGCGGGTCCTCCCCGGAGATCCCGCGGTGTTCTTCGCCTCTGGGCCCAATGCCGGCAAGGAGGAGATCGAGCAGATCCGCAAGCAGATGGGGCTCGACAAGTCGGTGCCGGAGCAGCTGGTGTTCTATCTGTCCGATATCGGCCGCGGCAATCTAGGCCGCTCCATGATGACCGGTCAGCCCGTGCTCAAGGATTTGCGCGAACGATTGCCGGCGTCCCTGGAGTTGACCTTCACGGCGCTCCTGATCGCGCTGATCGCGGCGGTGCCGCTCGGCGTGGTCGCAGCCTTGAAGCCGGGATCGCTGGTCGATCACGGCGTGCGGCTGTTCTGCGCGCTCGGTGTCTGCGTGCCGACCTTCGTCTCGGGCCTGCTGCTGATCTATGTGTTCTACTATCTGCTCGGTCTTGCGCCTGATCCGACCGGGCGGATCGACGTCTTCACCTCGCTGCCGCCGCAGCGCACCGGATTCCTGTCGATCGATTTCCTGCTCGCGGGAGACATCGAGGGCTGGTGGGCGGCCTGCAAGCAGCTGATCCTGCCTGCGCTGAGCATGGCCCTGTTCGTGATCGCGCCGCTGGCGCGGATCACGCGTGCCTCGATGCTGGTCTCGCTCGGCAGCGATTTCGTGCGCACGGCGCGCTCGGTCGGATTGTCCTGGCAGAAGGTCGTCGTCACCTATGCGCTGCGTAATGCGATCCTGCCCGTCATCACCATTGCCGGCATCGTGTTCTCGACCATGCTTGGCGCCAATGTCCTGGTGGAGAAGGTGTTCTCCTGGCCGGGCGTTGCCTCCTACGCGCTCGACGCGCTGCTATCGTCCGACTATGCGCCGGTGCAGGGTTTCGTCCTGCTGATGGCTGGCATCTTCGTGCTGGTCAATCTCGTCGTCGACATCTGCTACGGTATCGCCGATCCTAGGGTGTCGATCGGATGACCAGCGCAACCCTCCGCCATTCGGTCTGGATTTTGCGCGGCAACCCGCTGACCGGTGTCGCCGCGGCGGGTGTCCTGCTGTTTGTCCTGGTCGCGATCTTCGGACCGTGGCTGGTGCCCTATGATCCCGTCGTCTCCAATGTCTCGGAGGCCCTGCAACCGCCGAGCGCGGCGCATCTTGCCGGCACCGACCAGCTCGGGCGCGACGTGTTCAGCCGCCTCGTCGTTGCGGCACGCCTCGACCTTGCCATCGCGGTCTCGGCGGTCGGCATCTCCTTCGTGATCGGCGCCGTCGTCGGCTGTTTCTGCGGCTATGCCGGCGGCAGGCTCGACCGTTCGGTCGGCCGCTTCGTCGACGTCATGATGGCCTTTCCGCTGTTCGTTCTGGCCATGGCGATGGTTGCGGCGCTCGGCAACCGGATCGAGAACATTGTGATTGCGACCGCGATCATCAATCTGCCGTTCTACATCCGCTTCGCGCGCGCCGAGGTCAACGTCCGGCGCAATGTCGGCTGGGTGGAGGCGGCGCGTTCCTGTGGCGAGAGCCATTTCTCGGTGGTGCTGCGCTTCCTGCTGCCGAACATCCTGCCGGCGATGGCGGTGCAGATCTCGCTCAACCTCGGCTGGGCGATCCTGAACGCCGCCGGCTTGTCCTTCATTGGCCTTGGCGTCAAGCCGCCGACACCGGAATGGGGCATCATGGTCGCGGAGGGCGCCCGCTTCATCTCGACGGGGCGGTGGTGGCTGGTGGCCTTTCCGGGCCTCGCGTTGATGATGGCCGTGCTGTGCTTCAACCTCCTCGGTGACGGGATGCGGGACATTCTCGATCCGCGCATGCGCACATGAGCGAGGACTTGCTCAGGATCGACGATCTCCACGTTTCGTTCTCGACGCGGCGCGGAATGGTCGAGGCCGTGCGCGGCGTGACGCTCAAGGTCGAGGCCGGCGAGATGCTTGGCCTCGTCGGCGAAAGCGGATCGGGCAAGTCGGTCACCGGTTTTGCCACGACGCGGCTCCTGGATCCGGCCGGGCGCGTCACCGGCGGAAAAATCCTGTTTCGCGGCCAGGACGTGACAAAACTCAGGGGCGACGATCTCCGGCAGCTCCAGGGCGCCGCGATGTCGATGATCTTCCAGAACCCGCGGGCGGCGCTCAACCCGATCCGCGCGATCGGCCTGCAGATCGCGGACGCGATCCTCACGCACAAGCGGATATCGAAGGACGCTGCGCGTGCCGAAGCGCTGGAGCTGTTGCGCGCCGTCCAGATCCGCGACCCCGAGACGCGGATGAACGCCTATCCGCACGAGCTCTCCGGCGGCATGTGCCAGCGCGTGATGATCGCGATCGCGATCTCCTGCAATCCCGCGCTCTTGATCGCCGATGAGCCGACGACCGGGCTCGACGTCACCACGCAGAAGGTGGTGATGGACCTTTTGGCGGAGATTGCCGCCGCGCGCGGCATGGCGACGGTCCTGATCACGCACGATCTCGGGTTAGCGGCGCGATATTGTCGCCGTATCGCGGTGATGGAGCGCGGCCGTATCGTCGAAGAGGCTAGCCCCAGGACGCTGTTCGGCGCACCGCAGCACGCCTATACCCGGCGTCTGGTGGCGGCGTCGCCGACCGCGACCTCCGGGATCGCGGACCTCGTAACGGAAGAGGAGCGGGAAGGCTACGCGGCTGTCGTCAGCAGGCCCAGGCAGGAGCCCGTTCACGGGACTCCGCCGCTGCTGGAGGTGCGCAAGCTCGCAAAACGCTTCGACGAGGGCGCTGCGGCGGTGGCGGACTTCTCCATGACGATGGCCGGCGGCGAGAGCGTCGGCCTCGTCGGCGAATCCGGCTCCGGCAAGAGCACGACGTCGCGCATGATCTGCCGCCTGATCGATCCGAGCGAGGGCGAGATCGTGTTCGACGGGCAGTCGATCGGCCATGTGGCATCGCGCGACTTTCATCGCTCGCGCTTCCGCAAAGACATCCAGATGGTGTTCCAGGACCCGAACGAGAGCCTCAATCCGCGCTTCACCGCCTTCGATTGCATCGCCCATCCGCTGATGCGGCTCGATCGTATGCGTGGGGGCGATGCGCTGCGCAAGCGGGTGGAGGATTGCGCCGAGCGTGTGGGGCTGCAGCTGGATCTGTTGCCGCGCTTTCCGCATCAGCTCTCCGGCGGCCAGAAGGCGCGCGTCGGCATCGCGCGCGCCATCGCCTGCCGGCCGCGGCTCCTGGTGCTGGACGAGCCGACCGCCGCGCTCGACGTATCCGTTCAGGCGGTGGTACTGCAACTGCTCGATCGTCTCAGGCGCGAGAACGACATCGCGCTGCTGTTCGTCAGCCACGATCTCAACGTGGTGCGCATGCTTTGCGATCGCACTATCGTGCTGCGCAATGGCGGCATCGTGGAGCAGGGCGAGAGCCGGGCGCTGTTCGACAATCCCAAGACCGACTACACGCGCAAGCTCGTCGAGGCGATTCCGCATATCGAGACCGGGCCAGTGCTGGCGGCTGCGCTTTGAGGTCTCGCCCGGCCCAAATGGTGCGGATATCCCGCTGGCGAAGGTCCGGTTAGTGGCATACCATTTGCACGCCAATGAGCTCTGGTTTCACCTGTTCTTGGCCAACGATGGCCGGCATCACGGCACTATTGGGAGGATTTCATGGATCGCAGGACCGTATTGAAGGGACTGGCCGGCGCGGGCGGTCTGGCATTGAGCGGCTTCTCGGCCCCGGCGATCGCACAAGGCGCCTCCGCGCGCACCCTGCGCTTCGTGCCGCAAGCAAACCTCGCCAATTTCGACCCGATCTGGGGCACGCAATATGTCGTGCGCAATGCCGCCGCGCTGGTCTGGGATACGCTCTACGGCGTCGATTCCGCGCTCCAGCCGCAGCGGCAGATGGTCGAGTCCGAGGAAGTGACCGACGACGGCACCACCTGGACGTTCAAATTGCGGCCGGGCCTCAAATTCCACGACGGCGAGCCGGTGCGGAGCAAGGACGTCGTTGCGAGTCTCACCCGCTGGGCGGCGCGCGATCCGATGGGGCTGATGCTCAAGGCACTGCAGCAGGAACTCACTGCTGTCGACGATCGCACTTTCAAATGGGTGCTGAAGCAGCCGTTCCCGAAGATGCTCTATGCGCTTGGCAAGAACAACTCGCCCTGCGCCTTCATCATGCCGGAGCGCATCGCGCAGACCGACCCGTTCAAGCAGATCGGCGATTATGTCGGCTCGGGGCCGATGAAGTTTGCCAAGGGCGAGTGGGTCCCCGGCGCGAAAGCCGTGTTCGAGAAGTTTGCCGACTATGTACCGCGGCAGGAGAAGGCGTCGTGGCTCGCCGGCGGCAAGCAGATGCTGCTCGACCGCGTCGAATGGATCGTGATGCCGGATCCGGCGACCGCCGCGGCCGCGTTGCAAAACGGCGAGATCGACTGGTGGGAGAACCCCATCGCCGATCTCGTCCCGGTCCTCAAGAACAACAAGAACATCAGCGTCGACATCGGCGATCCGCTCGGCAATGTCGGCTCGTTCCGCATGAACTTCCTGTATCCGCCCTTCAACGACGTGCGGGCGCGGCGCGCAGTGCTGATGGCGATGAGCCAGGAAGACTATATGCGCGCGCTCGTCGGTGACGACAATTCGCTGTGGAAGTCGCTGCCCGGCTTCTTCACACCGGATACGCCGCTCTACACCGAGGCGGGCGGCGAGGTCCTCAAGGGCAAGCGCGATCTTGACGCTGCCAAGAAGCTGCTCGCCGAGAGCGGTTATTCCGGCCAGCCGGTGACCTGCCTGGTGGCGCAGGACCAGCCGATCACCAAGGCGTTCGGCGATGTGACCGCCGATCTCTTGAAGAAGCTCGGCATGAATGTCGACTTCGTCGCGACCGATTGGGGCACGGTCGGCTCGCGTCGCGCGCAAAAGACGCCGCCCGGACAGGGCGGCTGGAACATGTTCCACACCTGGCATGCGGGTTCGGACTGCATCAATCCGGCGCCCTATACCGCCATTCGCGCCAACGGCGACAAGGCCTGGTTCGGCTGGCCGAACAGCCCCGGCACGGAAAAGGAGGTCACGTCCTGGTTCGAGGCCAAGGGCCTCGACGAGGAGAAGGCCGCGGTCGCTCGTCTCAACAAGGTCGCGCTCGAGGACGTCGTCTACGCGCCGACCGGCTTCTTCCTCAGCTACACGGCCTGGCGCAAGAACGTCTCCGGCATCACAAAGGGGCCGCTGCCGTTCTTCTGGGGCGTGTCGAAATCCGCATGACCTTGCGCTGAAGCCAGATGCTATCCTACATCCTCCGGCGTATCGCCTCGACCTTGCCAGTGATGGCCATCGTCGCGCTGTTCGTGTTCAGCCTGCTCTACATCGCGCCGGGAGATCCCGCCGTGGTGATCGCAGGCGATCAGGCAAGTCCGGAGGATGTGGAGCGTATCCGTCAGAGCCTCGGCCTCGATCGACCCTTCCTGATCCAGTTCGGCAGTTGGGTCTGGCGCATTCTGCATGGCGATCTCGGCACCTCGATCTTCACCAATTTGCCGGTCTCGACCATGATCGGGCAGCGTCTCGGGCCGACGCTGTCGCTGATGATGGTCACGCTCCTGCTCACGATCGTGGTCGCGGTGCCGCTCGGCGTGCTGGCGGCCTGGAAGGCGGGAAGCCTGATCGACCGGGCCATCATGGCCTTTGCCGTGTTCGGCTTCTCCCTGCCGGTCTTCGTCGTCGGCTATGTCCTCGCCTACGTCTTCGCGCTGGAGCTCGAATGGCTTCCGGTGCAAGGCTATACGCCGCTCGCCCAGGGCGTCTGGCCCTGGCTGCAAAACCTGATCCTGCCGGCGATCGCGCTCGGCTGTGTCTACATCGCGCTGATCGCCCGTATCACGCGCGCCACCATGCTCGAAGTATTGCAGCAGGATTATATCCGCACCGCGCGCGCCAAGGGCCTCGGACAGGGCGGCATCCTGTTCGTCCACGCGCTGAAGAACGCGGCGGTGCCGATCGTCACGGTGATCGGCATCGGCATCGCGCTGCTGATCGGCGGCGCGGTCGTCACGGAAAGCGTTTTCGCGATTCCCGGCCTCGGCCGGCTCACGATCGACGCGATCCTGCGCCGCGATTATCCCGTAATCCAGGGCATCGTGCTGCTGTTCAGCTTCGTCTACGTCCTCGTCAATCTGATGATCGACGTCATTTATACGCTCGTTGACCCGAGGATCCGCTATTGACCGATACGACCGTCAATCCGCAAGCGCTGCCGGCGGGCTTCGTCCTCGCGCCGCAACTGCCTGAGATCCTCCGGCCGGTTACGATCCGGCGCGGCTTCGTCGGGCTGCTGCGCGGCCATCCCACCGTTGCCATTGGCGGCACGTTG
This sequence comes from Bradyrhizobium sp. WSM1253, assembly GCF_000244935.1. Lineage (NCBI taxonomy): Bacteria > Pseudomonadati > Pseudomonadota > Alphaproteobacteria > Hyphomicrobiales > Nitrobacteraceae > Bradyrhizobium > Bradyrhizobium sp. WSM1253. Next base: position 1,413,718 of record NZ_JH600073.1, on the reverse strand, counting down.
CTGCTGTTGCTCGTCCTGATCGCGATCTTTGCGCCTTATCTTGGAACGGTGGATCCGACCGCACTTGCGCCGGCCAAGCGGACCCGCGCACCGTCGGCGCTTTACTGGTTTGGCACCGACGTTCTCGGCCGTGACATCTATTCACGCGTGCTGTTCGGCGCGCGCGTCTCGCTCACGGTCGGCTTGTCCGTTGCGATCTTCGCCTCCGCGGCCGGTCTCGCCATCGGCATCGTCTCCGGCTTCATCCGCTGGGCCGACGGCATCTTGATGCGCTTCATGGACGGCCTGATGTCGATCCCGCCGATCCTGCTGGCGATCGCGCTGATGGCGCTGACACGCGGCAGCGTCGGCAACGTCATTCTCGCGATCACCGTCGCCGAAATCCCGCGCGTCTCCCGCCTCGTGCGCAGCGTCGTGCTCTCGCTGCGCGAGCAGCCCTACGTGGATGCGGCAGTGGCCTGCGGCACGCGCACACCGATGATCATCCTGCGCCATATCCTGCCCAACACGCTGGCGCCGATGCTGATCCAGGCGACTTACATTTGTGCCAGCGCGATGATCACCGAGGCGATCCTGTCCTTCATCGGCGCTGGTACGCCGCCGACCATTCCGTCCTGGGGCAACATCATGGCCGAGGGGCGGGCGCTGTGGCAGGTCAAACCCTACATCGTGTTCTTTCCGGCGGCCTTCCTGTCCGTCACCGTGCTTGCCGTGAACCTGCTCGGCGACGGCCTTCGCGATGCGCTCGATCCGCGCATGGCCAAGAGCCTCTGATGTCAAGGGGCTGATCACGATGGCGCTGCTCGAAGTTGAGAACCTCCAGACCCACTTCCGGACGCCCAGCGGCATCAACCGCGCGGTTGAAGGCGTGTCGTTCCATGTCAACGAGGGCGAGACGCTCGCGATCGTCGGTGAGTCCGGCTGCGGCAAGTCGGTGACCTCGATGTCGCTGATGCGGCTGATCCCGGAACCGCCGGGAAGGATCGCCGGCAGCATCCGCTTCGCGGGCAAGGACCTGCTGCAAATGTCCGACCGCGAGATGCGCGCGATCCGCGGCAACGACATCTCGATGATTTTTCAGGAGCCGATGACCAGCCTCAACCCGGTCCTGACCGTCGGGCGTCAAATCCGCGAGACGCTGATGATCCACCAGGGCCTGGACAAGCAGGCCGCAGAGGCGCACGCCATCGAGATGTTGATTCTGGTCGGCATTCCCGAGCCGAAGCGTCGCGTGCGCGAATATCCGCATCAGCTCTCCGGCGGCATGCGCCAGCGTGTCATGATCGCCATTGCACTCGCCTGCAATCCAAAGCTTCTCATTGCCGACGAGCCGACCACCGCGCTCGACGTGACGATCCAGGCGCAGATCCTGAAATTGATGCTGGACCTCAAGCACCGGGTTGGCGCAGCGATCATCCTGATCACCCACGATCTCGGCGTCGTCGCCGAGATCGCCGAGCGCGTCATGGTCATGTATGCCGGCCGCAAGGTCGAGGAGGCGCCGGTGGCGGAACTGTTCCGATCGCCGCGTCATCCCTATACGCAGGGCCTGCTCGGCGCAGTGCCGCGGCTCGGCTCGTCGCTGACCGGCACCGCGAGACGGCTGGCTGAAATTCCGGGGCAGGTGCCTGATCTGCGCAAGCCCATCGTCGGCTGCGTCTTCGCCGGACGTTGCGCGCTCGCGACCGATCTCTGCCGGCAGTACGCGCCAGGGCTCGAAGAGAAGGGGCCACGTCACGTCGCGGCCTGCCACTATGCGGCCAAGGGAGCGGTCGCGGCATGAGTCCCCCGCTGCTCCAGGTCAACGACCTCAAGAAGCACTTCCCGGTCAAAAAGGGCCTGTTCAGCCGCAAGTCCGAATGGGTCTATGCGGTGGACGGCGTGTCGTTCGAGATCGCGCGCGGCGAGACGCTCTCTCTGGTCGGCGAGTCCGGTTGCGGCAAATCGACGGTCGGCCGTGCGATCCTGCGACTGTTCGACATCACGTCGGGGCAGGTCATCCTCGACGGCCAGCGCATCGACGACGCCCATCCGAGCACGATGCGCCAGATGCGCCGCCGTGTGCAGGTGGTGTTCCAGGACCCGTTCTCGAGCCTCAATCCGCGCATGCGCGTGCGCGACATCCTGGCCGAGCCGATCCGCAATTTCGGGCTCGCCAAATCCGCAATCGACCTCGAGACCCGCGTGACCGCGCTGATGGACACCGTGCGCCTGCCGCGCGAGGCGTTGAACCGCAGGCCGCATGAATTTTCCGGCGGCCAGCGCCAACGCATCGGCATCGCGCGGGCGCTCGCCGCCGAGCCCGAGCTGATCGTCTGCGACGAGGCGGTCTCGGCGCTCGACGTCTCGGTCAAGGCCCAGATCGTCAATCTGCTGCAGGATCTCCAGCGCGAGTTCGGCCTGGCGCTGCTGTTCATCAGCCACGACCTCGCGATCGTCGAGCACATGACCCATCGCGTCGCGGTGATGTATCTCGGCAAGATCGTCGAGGTGGCGCCGCGCTACGAGATCTTCGCCGCGCCAAAGCATCCTTACACCAAGGCGCTGCTCTCGGCGGTCCCGCTGCCGGAGCCGGGGGCCCAGCGCAATCCGATCATCCTCAAGGGCGACGTGCCGAGTCCGATCAACCCGCCGAGCGGGTGCCGCTTCCACACCCGTTGCCCGCTCGTGTTCGATCGCTGCCGGACCGAGGAGCCGACATTGCGCGCGGCCGGCCCCGAGCAGTGGGTGGCCTGTCATCTCGAAGAAGGTGCCGCGGTGGCGAGCGGCTAGCCGTTGGGGCCGCGGCGAAGCTCTGGATCGAGGCGTAGGGGCGACAATCGGGCAAGGATGGCACTCCGCTCCTGTTCTGCCCGACGAGTCAAAGACGTTTGCGACGAAAATTCATGTGTAAAAACAACCCCGTTCTTACTGTGCATGGGGTTGTTTTCGCGTTTTTGTTGAGCCGCCTTTCAGCCTTGGCGGCGCAGGAAGCCCGTGATCGTGACCTTGTCCCAGATGTCGGCCGCCGCAAACGGATCGGCTCGGTTGAAAGCCTCGACCTCGCTGCGGCCAGGCGCCTCGATCAGGAACAGGCTGCCGATCATGGTCGCGCCGTCGTCGGAGACCAGCGGTCCCGACATCACGATCTCGACGCTGAAGCGCGAGGTGTCGCTCAGGAAAGCCTTGTGGGCGTCGTAATTGGCGAGCCGGGTCGGCAACGCCCCGGCGCGGTCGACGGCGTGAATGGCGAACAGCATGATGGTCTCCGTTTATGTCTCGTTTTCTTGGGACGGCCGCGGCTGCGGCCGTCCGGGCTTGTCGCGATGGGTGCGCCTGGTTACTTGCCGCCGAGCTTGCTGGCTTCCTCGAAAGTCGGGCAGCTCCGTTGCTCCAGCGGCACGTCGAACGGCTGGTAATTGTCCTTGGTGATCACGGTCGGCTTCAGCACGATCTCGGCAATGACGGGCTGGTTGCGCAGGGAGCGGATCGCCATCATGGTGCCAAGGCATCCCTGAAAAAATCCGTTGTAGTCGCCGCTCGCGAGCAGCTTGCCGGACTTGATCGCGTCGATCGCTTCCTTGGTGCCGTTGATGCCGATCACCTGCGCCTTGCGGTTGGCGCCGTCGAGCGCCTCGATCGCACCGACGGCCATGGCGTCGTTGGCGGCGAGCACGCCGTCGATCTGCGCGTTCGACTGCATCAGATTCTCCATCACCTGGAGCGCCTGGAGCCGCTGGTAGTTGCCGGGCTGCGAGGCCAGCAGTTTGGCACCGGCGTTTTCCTTCAGTGCGTCGTTGAAGCCGCGGACGCGGTCGACATTGGTCAGCGAGCCCTTGACGCCCTCGATGATGACGATGTTGCCCTTGGCGCCCAGCGTCTTGAGCAGGAAGCGCGCGGTCTCGAGCCCGAGGCTGTAATCGTCGGCGCCGACGAAGGACAGGAACTTGCCGCCGGCGGAGCGGTCGGTGATGTTGACGACGGGGATCTTGGCATCGTTGATCTTCTCGACACCCGGCACCATCGCCTTGTAGTCGACCGGCGTGAAGACGATGGCGCTCGGCTTCTTCACCACGACGTCCTCGATCTGGCTGAGCTGCTCGGGAATGCTGTCGGGCTTGGTCGGGATGTACTGCAGCGTCTTCGCGTTCAGCGTCTTCGCCATGTTGTCGGCGCCGACCCGCACGGTCTGGAAGAACGGGTTGGTCTGGTTCTTGGTGAAGACGGCGATGGTCTCGCCGTCGGCTCGCGCTTGCGTGGTGAGCGCGGGCGCCATCAGCAGCGGCAGCGCCAAATAACCCAGTGTCTGTTTCATGTTGCCTCCATCCCTCATTTTGCTTGTTGGTCGTTCAAGAACTCATTGCGCGCGGCGGCGGGTCTTCATGTCGAGCCAGACCGCGAGAATGACGATGATGCCGGTGACCAGCGGCTGCCAGTTGGCGCTGACCGACAAGAGGTTCATGCCGTTCAGCACCAGCGTCAGGATCAGTGCGCCGATGAAGGTGCCGAACACGGTGCCGACGCCGCCGAACAGCGAGGTGCCGCCGATCAGCACGGCGGCGATCGCGGGCAGCGTCAGGCTTTCGCCGATATCGGCCTCGGCCGAATTGAGCCGCGACAGGAAGATGATCGAGGCGAGCCCCGCCATGGTGCCGGAGACGGCGTAGACCAGCAGCAGGCGGCGCGCGACCGGAATGCCGGAGAGCCGCGCCGCAACCGGATTGGCGCCGATCGCATAGATCTCCTGGCCCCAGATCGTTCGCTGCGCAAACAGTGTTCCGATCCCGAGGAACACCAGCAGCAGGTAGACCGGGATCGGCAGGCCGAACAGATAGCCGCTGCCGATCTGGCGGAAGCCTGCCGGAAAGCCGTGAAGGGTTTCGCCCGCCATGTACCAGTAGGTGAGGCCGTTCAGCACCCAGAGCATGCCGTAGGTGGCGATGAAGGAGGGGATACGAAGCGCGGTGACCATGACCCCGTTGAGCAGGCCGACGATGCCGCCGCAGGCAAGCCCGGTGAGAATGCCAAGCGCCGGCGAGCCGGTCTTGTGGATCACGGTCCCGGCGATGCAGGCGGACAGCGCGACATTGGCGCCGACGGAGAGATCGAGGCCCGCGGTCAGCACCACCAGGGTCAGGCCGGAGGCGATGAAGAAGGTCAGGCTCGCCTGCCTGAGCACATTGAGGATGTTGCCGAGGCTCAGGAAGGAATCGCTGAGCACGGCAAGCACCGCACAGATCAGCAGCGCCGCAAGCAGGCGATAGAACAATTGGATCGCATCCTGCGACAGGAACGAGCGCGGCGGCGCGATGGCCTCTTTGCTGATGTCGGTCATGCGCGGCTCCTGAGCCCGTCGAGGAACAGCGCGACGATGACGAGCACGCCGACGCTTGCGACCTGCACCGAGGACGGCAGCGAGATCAGGTTCAGCCCGTTGCGCAGCACGCCCACCGAGAGCACGCCGAGCACGGTGCCGAGCAGCCAGCCATTGCCGCGCTCGAACGACGTGCCGCCGACGGCGACGGCCGCGATCGCATCGAATTCGAGACCGAGGCCGGCCGTCGGGTGACCGGAATTCATCCGCGCCGTCATCAGCAGGCCGGCAATGCCGGCCATCGCGCCACCGATCGCATAGACCATGATCAGCAGACGGTTGGGTGACAGGCCGGCATAGCGCAGCGCCTCCCGGTTGCCGCCGAGCGCGAAGATGTAGGTGCCGAAACGGGTGTGATAGAGCAGGCCGTGAAACGTTGCATAGGTCACCAGCGCCATCACGATCGGCACGGGAACGCCCAGCAGCGTCGCCGAATAGATGTCGCGTACGCTGTGGGGGATGCCGACCACGCTCTGGCCGTCGCTGACGATCAGTGACAGGCCTTGCGCCATGCCAAGCGTGCCCAAGGTCGCGACGAAAGGTGGGATGCCCACGATGGCGACCAGCCAGCCGTTGGCGAAGCCGAAGGCTGTGCCGACGAGAAGCCCGGCACCGAGGCCGAGCGACATCGAGTGGGTGGCGAGCGAGACGATGGCGACGCAGAGCGAGGTCAGGGTCAGCACCGCGCCCATCGACAGGTCCAGCCCCTCGGTCATGATGATCAAGGTCATCGGCAGCGCGAGCATGGTCAGGATCGTCGACTGCACCAGCACGTTGGAGAGGTTGGCGACCGACAGAAAACCGGGCGCGATCGTGCTGAACAGCGCGATCAGCAGCACCAGCACGATGGCAACGCCGGGAATGCGTTGCAATGGATTGGGTTGAGAGACGACTGCGGCCTCACGCATGATGCATCCCCAGTCGCACGATGTTCTCCTCCGTCAGCTCGTTGCGCGCGAGGTGCCCGGCGACACGCCCCTCGCGCATCACATAGGCGCGGTCGCAGACATGGCAGATCTCGACCTGTTCGGACGAGATCATCAGCGCGGCCGCGCCTTCAGCGACAAGTCGGTCGATCAGGGCGAAGATTTCGGCCTTGGCGCCGATGTCGATGCCCCGGGTCGGCTCGTCGAAGATGAAGAGCTTCGAGCCGGCAGCGAGCCACTTCCCGATCACGACCTTCTGCTGATTGCCGCCGGAGAGCAGACCGACGGTCTGGCGCGCGCTGGGCGTCGCAATGCGCAACTGCCGGATCAGGCCGTCGGCAGTGCGCTGCGCGCTGCGTTGATCGAACAGACCGCTCGGAAACAGCTTTCGCAGCGCCGACACCACCAGATTGTCCCCCACCGACCGCAACAGTGCGAGGCCCTCGCTCTTGCGGCTCTCCGGGATCAGCGCAATGCCGCAGCGGGCGGCAAGATCAGGCTCGCCGGAGATAGTCTTGCCGTCGAAGACGATCTCGCCTGATGTCACGGGATCGGCCCCGAAGATCGCGCGCGCGACCTCGCTACGACCGGAGCCGACCAGGCCACACAGGCCGACGATCTCGCCCCGCCGCACCTCGATGTTGATGTCCGAGATTCCGGTGGAGGCGCTCAGGCCCTTGACCTCGAGCAGCACTTCGCCGGGTTCGTCGGCAAAATTGCGCGGGTAGGTCATGTCGACATTGCGGCCGACCATCATGCGGACGAGCTGGTCCGGCGTGACGTCGGCCGGGCGAACGCCGTCGATGCGACGACCGTCGCGCAGCACGGTGATGCGGTCTCCGAGCGCGAACACCTCCGCCATGCGGTGCGAGATGTAGACGATGGAGACGCCGTCGGCCTTCAGCCGCGCGATTAGCGCGAACAGCAGCTCGGTCTCGCGATCGGACAGTGCTGCGGTCGGTTCGTCCATCACGAGGATGCGGGCGTTCTGGCTGATCGCTTTGGCGATCTCGACCATCTGCTGCTGCGCCACCCCTAACTTGTCGACGATGGTTGACGGGTCGATGTCAAAGCCGATCGTGCCAAGCACGCGCGCGGCGTCGGCCAAAATCTTGCGGCGGTCGATGGTGCCGGGGATGCGGCCCTTCGGCTCGCGGCCGAGAAAAATGTTCTGGGCGATATCGAGATGGGGGACCAGCGAGAATTCCTGGAAGATCACGGCGATGCCGAGCTTCTGCGCGTCTGCGGCCGAGTTGATCGCGACCGGCTCGCCCTTGAAGTAGAACTCGCCGGCATCGGCGCGATAGGCCCCGCACAGCACCTTCATCAGGCTCGACTTGCCGGCGCCGTTCTCGCCCAGCAGCATATGGACTTCGCCGGGGAAGACGGCAAAGGACACGTCATCCAGCGCCTTGACGCCAGGAAACTCCTTGCTGATGCCGCGCAGCTCGAGGAGCGGGACAGGCGAGGAGGGCTCGACGGCCAATGCGGCGGTGCTCATGCCTGCGCTCCGCTTGCAAAGATCTTTCCGGGATTCATCAGGCCCTTGGGGTCGAGCGCGGTCTTGATCGATCGCATCACATCGACGGCCTCGCCGAGTTCATCAGCGAGATAATCGATCTTGCCGAGCCCGATGCCGTGCTCGCCGGTGCAGGTGCCGTCCATGGCAATCGCGCGGGCGACCATGCGAGCCTGGAGCGCCTTGGCGCCTTCGACTTCCTCCGGCCTTGCCGGGTCAATCAGGATCAGCATGTGGAAATTGCCGTCGCCGACGTGGCCGACGATCGGCGCGATGAACCCGCGCCCGTCCGCGTCGCGCCGGGTCTCCGTGAGGCATTCCGCCAGTCGCGAGATCGGCACGCAGACATCGGTGATCACGGCACGCGCGCCGGGGCGGAGGCCCAGGCCGGCATAGAGCGTGTTGTCGCGGGCGTGCCAGAGACGGCTGCGATCCTCCGGTGCCTTCGCCCAGGCAAAGCCATGGCCGCCATGGTCGGCGGCAATGGCCTGTGCGGCCTCGGCCTGCTCGGCGACGGAAGTCTCAGAACCATGGAATTCGAAGAACAGGGTCGGGGCTTCGCGATAGCCGAGCTTCGCATAGGCGTTGATGCCGCGCATCATGACGTCGTCGAGCAGCTCGATGCGCGCCACGGGGATCGCGGACTGGATCACGGAGATCGCGGTGTCCACGGCGTCCTGCAGGGTGTCGAAGCTGCAGACCGCGGCCGAGATCGCCTGCGGCACGGGATGCACCTTGAGCGTGATCTCGGTGATGACACCGAGCGTGCCCTCGGCGCCGACGAACATGCGGGTCAGGTCGTAACCGGCGGCCGACTTGCGCGCACGCCGGGCGGTTCGGATCACGCGGCCGTCGGCCAGCACCACCTCCAGCGCCATGACGTTGTCCTTCATGGTGCCGTAGCGCACCGCCATGGTGCCGGAGGCCCGCGTGGACGTCATGCCGCCGATCGAGGCGTCGGCGCCGGGGTCGATCGGAAAGAAAAGCCCGGTGCCGCGCAGCGCCGCATTGAGCTGCTTTCGTGTGATGCCGGGCTGGACCACGACGTCCATGTCGCTCTCGTGCACCGTCAGCACCTTGTTCATGCGTGCGAAGTCGAAGCAGACTCCCCCCGCGACCGCGGCCGCATTGCCTTCGAGCGAGGTCCCGGCGCCGAACGGAACGATGGGCATGTTCGCGCCCGCGCATAGCTTGACGATCTCCGCGACCTCCTGCGTGGTTTCAGGGAATACGACGATGTCTGGCGGCAGGCTGCGATAATGTGACTCGCTCTGCCCATGCTGATCGAGCACGCCACGCGCGACGCTCGCGCGCGGGCCGATCAAGCCTGTGAGGCGATCGGCCAATATGCCCGTGCTGACCCGTGGTCCCATCCTTGCTCCCTGTCTTGCCCTGCCGGACTCTTGTTGGTCCGCCGTCGTTCAGCTTAGGCGGCTCTTGCGCTGCTTGCGACCTGCTTCAGGCCGAAATCATAGTTGAGATGAAAATACTCGCTGTCCACCATGCGACCATCGGGCGCACGACCTGGCGGGCACCGCACAAATTCGCGGATCAGGCTGTCCTTGACGCCGAACACCACGTCGCTGTCGAGATACTGGTCGCCGGCCACGAACACATGGGTCACGAGTTGCTCGAAGCCGGGCGCCGAGATCATGAAATGCACATGCGCCGGGCGCCAGGGATGGCGGCTCTGGACCGCCAGCATGTCGCCGACCGTGCCGTCATGCGGGATCGGATAGGCGGCCGGCTTGATCGACCAGAAATTGAATCGGCCATTCTGGTCGGTGTGGAAGCGCGCCCGCATCGCAAGATCGCCGATCTTGTCGAGCTGCTGCACGTCGTAATAGCCGTCGTCGTCGGAATGCCAGACGTCGACGACCGCGTCCGCGAGCGGCCGTCCGTCGACAGTCGACACCGAGCCGGTGACGAGCATCGGATCGCCCTCCATCGGGCCGGAGATGTCAGCGCCGTTGTCTTTCTCGGGCGAGGCCTGCACGAAGAACGGACCGAGCACCGTGGTTTCGGTCGCGCCTTCCGGCACCGGATGGTTGATGGCGTCGACCAGCATGGAGACGCCGAGCGCGTCCGACAGCAGGATGAACTCCTGGCGCTTGTCGTCGCACATCTGGCCGGTGCGGGTCAGGAAGTCGATGCCGTATTCCCATTCCTTCTGGGTCGGCCGCACCTCGCGGACAAAGGCATGAAGGTGGCGCACCAGCGCTTCGCTGACCTGCTTGATGCGCGGATCGGTTGCGCCCGCGATCCGCTCCAGCACGGCGTCGGTGATGGTGTTCTCGTTGAAATTGCGCATAGATGCCTCCGTAACTCAGAGTTTGGGCTCGCCGAGGCCGGACAGCCGCTCGATGTGTTTGACAGTCGCGATGAAGTCAGCGTCGCCGTCGCCTTGCGCGACCAGCGAGCCATAGGTCTCCCGCACTTGGGCGGCGAGCTGAAGCGGCACGCCGACCGCGTGGCCGGCGCCGAGGATCAGATCGAGATCCTTGGCCATCTGCCTGCAGGAAAAGGTCGAGTCGAAATCGCGGTTACGCAGCGGCGCGGTCTTGTACTTCACCATCGGTGAGGCCACCGCGCTGTCGTCGAGAACTTTCAGAATGTCCTGCCAGCCGATGCCGCCCTTGCGCGCCAGCGCCAGGCTTTCCGCCATCATGGCGGCCGAGACAGCGATCATCAAATTGACCGCAAGCTTCGCATATCGCGCTTCCTCGCCGGGCCCGAGATAGGTCTGGGCGCGGGTGAAGGCGGCGAGCAGCGGCTTTGCGTTTTCGTAGGCGTCCTTCGGGCCCGAGACGAAGCAGCTCAGCGCGCCAGTGTGGACGATGCTGGCATTGCCCGAGACCGGCGCACGCAGGTAGAGGACACCGCGCGCCTGTGCGGCGGCGTCGACCTCTGCGGACGCCTCGACGCTCACAGTGCTGGTCTCGACCAGGACAGATCCAGCCGCCATCGCGGCGATGAGGCCTGTTGGGCCGAGCAGTGCGCCGCGCAAGGCAGCGTCATCGGGTAAGGACGTGATGATCGCGACCTTGCCGCCCACGGCCTCCGCCGGCGAAGCGGCAATCGAAATGCCTTGCGCGCGCGCCTCGTCGAGCCGTGTCGTGCTCCGGTCGAACGCGGTCACGGCATAACCGGCCTTGGCGACGAGCACCGACATCGGCAGGCCCATCTTGCCGATCCCGATGAAAGCGACGTTCTTTGGCGTGTCAGTCATTGTTGTTGTCCTTGACGCCCTCAGGCGGCGTGTCCCTGTCGTTCGATGTCGTGCACCAGCCGCCGGCCGGATTGCGCGAGCAATTGCTTTTTCGCCTCCAGACCGTCGGCCAGCAACCGTCCATTCCGCTTCTTCCACACGCCGCCGATCATCACGGCCTCGATATTGGCGAGGCTCGTTTGCATCACCACGGTGGCAACGGGATCGTGCACTGGGACGAGGTTGAGATCGGAGCAATCGATGATGACGAGGTCGGCGAGCTTGCCCGGCGTCAGTGAGCCGATCTGGTGCTCGCGACCGAGCATGCGGGCGCCTTCCGTCGTAATCCAGCGCAGCGCCTCGCGGACGGGGATCGTGGTCGTCGCTGGAATGGTGCTGGTGACCTTGCGCGACTCGGCGTTGTCGAGCGCCCGCTGCATCGAGAGCGCAACGCGCGCGGCGGAGAAGAGGTCGCCGGCCAGCACGGATTCCAGATCGATGCCGATGGTCGGCCGCACGCCGCGCTTGAGCAGCCGTCCGGTGATCGGGAAGCCGTGGCCCTGGACCATCTCGTTCTCCGGCGTCACCGAGAAGGAGACGCCGAGGTCGACCATCCGGTCCAGGAGATCGTCAGGCAGGTCGTTGCCATGGACGATGTTGATTCCGGCGCCGACGAGGCCGGCCCCGATCAGCTTCTCCCAGCCACCAGGCGTCTTGGCGGGACCACCGCCCTGATGCATGGATGCGATCAGCTTGAACTCGCGCGCCATGCGGAAATCGTGCATGGCGACGTCGAGCGTCGAATAATGCGGGCCGAGGATCGCGAGCCCAAGTGTGACGAGGCCGTCGCGGTCGGCGAGGGGCCCCGCCAGCAGTCGCTCGACCTCACGGCGTGGATGCGGGATTTCCGAGAAATGCGGCTCGCCCGGTTTCGGCTCGGGCTTGGGCGAGCCGTGGAAGAAGGCCGCCCGGATACCGCTTTCGATCAGGCCGCCCACGGCGGCGTTGGTATGATCGGGCGTCGGATTGTTGTGGCACCAGTCGACCAGCGTGGTGGTACCTTGGTTGATCTGGTTCAGCGCGCCCACCAAGGTCGCGATATGGATGTCCTCGGGCCCGAACACCGTTGCGAGCCCGGCATGCATGCGGCGGAAATATTCCAGCAGCGTCCAGTTGGCGGCATAGCCGCGTAGACCCGTCTGCCAGGTGTGCATATGCGCGTTGATGAGACCGGGGATGACGATGCGGCCTTTGCCGTCGATGATCTCGGCTTCAGTCGCGCCGCTGCCGAGATCAATCGATGGCCGCAAATCAACGATGCGGTTCCCCTCGATCAGCACATCGCCGCCAGGTAAATCGCCGATCGTGTCATCCATGCTGATGATGACCGCGGATTTGATCAGCGTGCGCTGCATCGAATCAAACTGCCGCTTTGATGGCGCCGGGCGGCTCGCCGGCCCAGGCGCGCGCGATCAGGTCGCGGATGGCGTTGCGTTCGAGCGGGCGCGGGTTCCAGTAGGCGTTGGTGACAGCGAGATCCGCGGCCTTGTCGATGCCGCTTTCGGGCATGCCGATGTCGCGCAATGCAACCTTCGCACCCAGCCGCTTCGCGAGCTCGAAGAGTCCTTGCGATGCATCGGGGACGCCGATTGCGCGTGAGATCCGCGCCATCGCATCGGGCACGGCCGGCGCGTTGTAGGCCAGCGCATGCGGCAGCACGATGGTGTGGGTCTCGGCATGCGGCAGGTCGAAGGTGCCGCCGAGCGTGTGGCAGAGCTTGTGGTGCAGCGCCATGCCGACGGTGCCGAGGCAGACGCCGCACAGCCAGGCGCCATAGAGCGCTTCCGTGCGGGCATCGCGATCGTCGCTTTTCGTGGCAATCGCGGGCAGGGCTCGGGCGAGCGCGCGGATGCCTTCCTCCGCCATCAGCGACGTCACCGGATTGGCATCGCGCGCATAGAGCGCCTCCACCGCATGCGCAATCGCGTTGATGCCTGATGTCGCGGCCAGGCTCGCCGGCAGAGTCAAAGTGAGATCGACATCGTAGATCACCGTCTCCGGCAGGATGGCGGCGTCGCGTACCGTGGTCTTCAGGCCGTTCTCGGTCTGGCCGACGATCGGCGTCATCTCCGAGCCGGCATAGGTGGTGGGAATGCAAAGCTGGTTGATTCCGGTGCGCAAGGCCAGCGCCTTGCCGAGCCCGGTCGTGGATCCGCCGCCGAGCGAGACGACGCAGTCGGCCTCGCACGCCTTCATCGCCGCGAGCGCCCGCTCCGTGACCTCGACCGGCGTGTGCATGGTCGCGCCCGGAAAAATGCCGGCGTAGAGCGGACCGAGCGCCGCGCCCAAGCTTTTGCCTTGCGCCTCCTGCTGCGGCGTCGTCAGTACCAGCGCGCGCTTGCCGCCGAGACGCTCGACCTCGGCCTTGGCGCTAGCCAACGTTCCGCTGCCGAACACGACGCGGCAGGGCAGGTTTTCAAAGGTGAACGAACCGATCATGTGCCGGTCTCTTTGATGGGATAATCGACCTGGAAGCGTCCGATCCGCAAGTCGCCCAAGGCCTCGCGCACGCGCAAATGTTCCGGGTGGGTGGCGTAGGCCGCGAGCGCAGCGTGGTCGGTGAATTCGGAGAACAGCACGACGTCGCAGGCGTAGTCGACATCGCTCACGTCGAGACCGACTTCGATATGGGTGAGGCCGTCGATCCGGCCGCGCAGCCCCTCGAACAGGGTCTTGACCTTGACCCGGGCGGCGGAACGCTCCGCTGGCGTCTCCCCGCGCAGCCGCCACATCACGATGTGCCTGATCGGGCCCGACATTTCCCTGTTTCCTCGCCTGCTATCTTGCTTGTGTTTGGGCCATTTTGCCTTGCGGGATACGGAAATAAAGGTCAATAATCGCAAGTCTCTTTTCCTGTTTGCGAAAAAATGGACCGCCTGCTCCAGTTGGAAGTGTTCGCCAAGACGGCCGAGCTCGGCAGCCTGTCCAAAGCTGCCGAAGCCCTGCGCATGTCGAATGCTGCCGCGAGCCGCCATCTCAGCGCGCTCGAGGAGCGCCTTGCGGTCCGGCTGATCGAGCGCAACACTCGTCGGCTGTGGTTGACGGAGGCGGGGCAGGAGTTGTTGGAGCGCTCGAGCCGGGTTTTGAGCGAACTGGCGGAGGCCGAGGACATCGTCAGCGATCGCGCGCTGTCGCCGCAGGGCACGCTGCGGGTCACGAGCTCGCTGTCCTTTGCGGTGATCTATCTGGCGCCGATGCTGCCGGCCTTCCGCGCGCGCTATCCGAAGCTCAACATGCAGATCACCACCGCCAATCGGTATTCCGATTTCATCGAGGCCGGCATCGACGTGGCGATCAGGACGCGCGAGCAGGAGCCGGATTCGAACATCATCGTCCGCCGCATCGGCCAGATGCGGCGTGTGCTCGCGGCTGCGCCCTCATATCTCGCAAGCTGCGGCGAGCCGGAACAGCCCGTCGATCTCGCGCGCCATAACATGCTGGTCTACAATCTCGCCAACGATCCTTATTCGCTGCGCCTGCGCAGAGGCAACGGCGCGCAGACTGTCCGCGTCACGCCGACGCTCGACAGCAATGACGGCCAGGTCATCCGCGGCGCCGCGCTGGCGGGGCTCGGCATCCTCATCCAGCCGCTCTATATCGTGCAAAGCGATATCGCGGCGGGCCGTCTCGTCCAGGTTCTGATGGACTGGGAGCTGCCGCTGCTGACGATGAACATCGCCTACCAGAACCGTGCCGGACTGCCCGCCAAGATCAGGGTCTTTTCCGACTTCCTGGTCAGCCACATCCGCGAGCATTCGCAGCCGGGGATCTGGATCGACGCGGCGAAGTGAGCGACATTTTCGAATTCAGGCGGCTTTGCAGAAGGCACATCCATTGAAAGCCAGGACATCCGGCACCGCATGGCGGCATGCCAACATCGGTCGGCTGCTCAACAACGCAGTGCGGCGCTTCGAAGGTCGTGTGCTCGAACTGATGAGCGAGAAGGGGCATGGCGAAACGCGGATCGCGCATGTCGGCCTCACACGCAATCTCGACGTGGAGGGGACCAGACTGACGGAGCTCGCCCGCCGCGCCTCCATGAGCAAGCAGGCGATGGGCGAGCTGGTCGATCAATGCGCCGATCTCGGCCTGGTCGATCGCATCGCCGATCCCACCGATCGGCGCGCGCGCATCGTCATGTTCACGCCGGCCGGGCGCAAATGGCTCGATGCGTTCCGCGACGCGGTCGACGTCGCCGAGCAGGAAATGCGCGCCGAGCTCGGCAAGGCCACGATGGATGCGATCGTGAAGGGGCTGGAGGTCTATGGCGCGCAATTCGACACGCTCCACGAACCCGAGTAGTCAGGCTACTTGACGATATCGTCAGGCGACCTTACCATGCAGAATAATGCTGGTAGGGAGAAGCGTCTTGGAAACATGTCTGAAGGCCTCGGTGCTCATCGTGGGCGGGGGGCCCTGCGGCCTGATGCTCGCCAACGAGCTCGGCCGCCGCGGCGTGTCCGCGATCCTGGTCGATGAAAAGCCGGGCACCGCCTTCAACCCGCAAGCCAATGCGACGCAGGCCCGCTCGATGGAGCACTATCGGCGGCTGGGTTTTGCCGACGAGATCCGACGCGAAGGACTGCCTGCGGATTATCCGACCGACGTTGCATATTTCACGCGCTACACCGGATACGAGCTGGCCCGATTTCAATTGCCGTCATCGTCACGCGCGGGCGAGCTCGTCAAGGGCATGTCGGGCTCCTGGAGCGCGGCCGAGCTGCCGCATCGGGTCTCGCAAAAATATGTCGAGGCGGTGCTGCGCCGCCATGCCGAACGGCTTCCCGGAATACGGCTCAGCTACGGTCATCGTCTGATCAGCTACGTCGAGAGCGATGACGGCGTCGTCGCCCAGATCGAACGTCTCGATGACAACAGCCGCTTTGAGGTCCGGGCCGACTTCCTGGTCGGGGCCGACGGGCCGCGCTCCATGGTCCGGCAGTCGCTCGGCATTGTCTACGGCGGCGAAACCGGAACGCAGCGCGATTTCATGGGCGGCCGCATGCTGGCGGTCTATCTCCGTTCGCCCGGCTTCTACGCGAGCATCCCGCACGCCAAGGCGTGGATGTACAATTGCTTCAACGGCGACCGCCGCGCCTTCATGGCATCGGTGAACGGTCGCGACGAATTCGCGTTTCACACGCAGCTTCGGCCCGATGAGAACGAAAATGCGATCACGATCGACGAAGCCAAAGCGGCGTTCCAGCGCGGCTGCGGCGCGCCGATTGACTGCGAAGTGTTGTCGTTCCTGACCTGGACCGCCGGCCACGCGCTGGTTGCGAATGCCATGCAGCGGGGCAGGGTGTTCCTGGGCGGCGACGCGGCGCATCTGTTCACGCCGACCGGAGGCCTCGGCTACAACACCGCGATCGAGGATGCGGTCAATCTCGGCTGGAAGCTCGCAAGCGTCGTCAGGGGTGTGAGCCCGGCGGGGCTGCTCGACAGCTATGAGGTCGAGCGGCGTCCGGTGGCGCTGCGCAACACCGATTATGCGCGTCGCTTTGCCGACTCGCTCGGTCTGTTCGCTCCCGCGCCTGAGATCGAGGACCCCACCGAGGCCGGCGACGAGGCGCGGCGGATCGCTGGCGTCTATCTCGAACAGCACGCCCGCGCCGAATTCAACATCCCCGGCATAACCTTCGGCGGGCGTTACGACGGCTCGCCGATCATCGTCTCCGATGGTAGCCAGCCGCCGCCGGACGCCGCGAACGTCTACGTTCCGAGCGCCTGTCCCGGCGGGCGCGCCCCGCATGCGTGGTTGGACGACGGCGTCTCCTTGTACGATCTGTTCGGGTTCGAGTGGACGCTGCTCCAGTTCGGCGAGGTCGTGTCCGCGCATGCGTCATTCGCCGAGACCATCCGCGCGATCGGGGTTGATGTGAAACTCGTCACGCTGCCGAAATCGCTGCGCGATCTCTACGCCGCCGATCTCGCCTTGATACGCCCCGACCAGATCGTGGCCTGGCGCGGCAGCGCGTCACAGGCTGGCACGATGGGGCGCGTCCTTGCCCGCGCACTCGGACACAATGCGAGCGACAGCGCACGGCTGGCAAGCTGATCGACTCTCGCCGTCGCATCCGATCAGCGGCGGCGCGGCCAATAACAACAAGACAACAAAACGACAAATGACATCGGAGGAGGAAGCCGTGACGATAAGAGCATTGGAGGACTACGACGTTGCGACCGTCGCCACTGCCGAGCAGACGGCGAGCAGCCGCCGGCGTATCCTGATCGCCGGCACCATCGGCACCGCGATCGAATGGTACGACTTCTTCATCTACGGCCTGATCGCGCCGCTGGTATTCGATCAGCTGTTCTTTCCGAAGTTCGATCAGCTCACGGCGACCATTGCGGTGTTCGCGACGTTTGCTGTCGGATTTTTGGCGCGTCCGCTCGGCGGACTGGTGTTCGGTCATTTCGGCGACCGCCTCGGCCGAAAGTCCGTCTTGCTGTGTACGCTGCTCATGATGGGACTTGCGACCATGTCGATCGGATTGTTGCCGACCTACGCCAGTGCAGGCGTGGCCGCGACCGTCGCGCTTGTGGCGTTGCGCTTCGTCCAGGGGTTTGCACTCGGCGGCGAGTCGACCGCGGCGATCCTTATGGCGATCGAGACGGCGCCCGGGCACCGGCGCGGCTTCTCGGCTGCGGTGATCCAGGCCGCAGGACCCGTCGGCGTCGTGCTCGCCTCGTTCGCGGCGCTCACGATCTCGCGGCTGCCGGAAGCGGATCTGCTGTCGTGGGGCTGGCGCGTCCCGTTCCTGATCAGCGCGGTGCTGGTCGCGCTCGGCGTCTACATGCGCCTGCGCATCGAGGAGAGCGCGACGTTCCGAAAGGCGAAGGTGACCGAAGCGGCGCCTGTGGTCGAGGCACTGCGGGAGCATTGGCGGCCGATCCTTATCGTGTTCTTCGCCGAAATGGCGCAGACATCCTATTTCTATTTGACGGCCATCTTCACCATCTCCTTCGCGACCCGTCAGCTCGGCGTCCAGAAGGACGTCATCACGCAGGCCGTGCTGTTCGCCAATCTCGTCGGGCTTGTTGCGATGCCGCTCATTGGCGCATGGTCCGACCGTATCGGACGGAAGCGTCTGTTCCTGACCGGAATCGTGCTCGCAGCCATCTCGATGTTTGCATTCTACGGTGTAGTCGCGAGCCGTGACACGATGTTGGGGACGGGCGCGGTGATCCTCGCCGCGGGGGTGATCCATCCGCTGATGTTCGGCAGCGAAGGGAGCTATTTCCCGGAACTGTTTCCGACCCGCATTCGCTTCACGGGCGTGTCGATCGGAAAGCAGCTCGGGACGGTGCTGGGCGGCGGCATCGCGCCGCTGGTCGCCACCAGCCTGTTTGCGCAGACGGGCTCCACCTACGCGATCACGGGATACTACGTCGCGCTCGCGCTCGCAGCGATGATCGCGCTCGGCTTCGCGCATGAAACCGGCAAGTCGCGGCTGCTCGGCTGAGCAGGCGCCATCACCAACATCAGGGAGGTTTTCATGGACGTCAGTCTTCTCATCAACGGGCAGGACCAGGCCGCTTCCGGCGGCAAGGTGTTCGAGCGCCGCAATCCGCTGTCGCAGGAGGTGGCAAGCCGCGCGGCCGCCGCGACGGCGTTCGATGCCGACGCCGCGGTGGCGGCAGCTTCCGCCGCATTGCCAGGATGGTCGGCACTTGGCCCGAATGCGAGGCGCGCTCTGTTGCTGAAGGCCGCAGATGCGCTTGAGGCGAAGCGCGATGCCTTCATCCGGATCATGATGGCCGAGATCGGCACGACGGAGATCTGGTCCGCCTTCAACGTGAAGCTCGCGACCGGCATGCTGCGCGAAGCGGCGTCGCTCACCACGCAGATCGCCGGCGAGGTGATCCCGTCGGACAAGCCGGGATGTCTCGCGATGTCCGTTCGCCAGCCGGCCGGCGTGTGCCTCGGTATCGCGCCGTGGAATGCGCCGATCATTCTCGGCGTTCGCGCCGTGGCGACGGCGCTTGCCTGCGGCAATACGGTCGTGCTCAAGGCGTCCGAGATTTGCCCGGGAACGCACCGGCTGATCGGCGAGGTCTTCAAGGATGCAGGCTTTCCGCCCGGTGTCGTAAATGTTCTGACCAACGCACCGGCCGATGCGCCTGCTCTGGTCGAGCGCCTGATCGCCAATCCGGCCGTGCGGCGGATCAACTTCACCGGCTCAACCCGGGTCGGCCGCGTCATCGCCGAACTCGCCGGGCGGCACCTCAAGCCGGTGCTGCTCGAGCTTGGCGGCAAGGCGCCTCTGGTCGTGCTCGACGATGCCGACCTCGATGCCGCCGTCGCCGCCGTGGCCTTCGGCGCCTTCATCAACCAGGGCCAGGTCTGCATGTCTACTGAGCGCGTAATCGTGGACGAGGCCGTCGCCGATCAGTTCGTCGCGAAGCTTGCCAAGAAGACAGGCGCGCTTCCGGCCGGCGACCCGCGCCGCGGTCCGGTGGTGGTCGGCTCGATGATCGACGAGGCGCCGGCCAAGCATGTCGTTGCCCTGATCGACGACGCGATCGCGAAAGGCGCCGTCAAGCTCGCGGGGGGCGACCGGGTTGGCACGGTCGTCCCAGCCACCGTGCTCGACCGCGTGGTGCCGGGCATGCGCATCTACACCGAGGAGAGCTTTGGTCCCGTCGTCTCGGTGGTCCGCGCGCGTGGCGTGGACGATGCCGTTCGGCTCGCCAACGATACCGAGTACGGCCTCTCGGCCGCCGTGTTCGGCCGCGACGTCGCGCGTGCCCTGACGGTGGCGCAGCGGATCGAAAGCGGTATCTGCCACGTCAACGGCCCGACCGTGCATGACGAGGCGCAGATGCCGTTCGGCGGCGTCAAGGGATCGGGCTACGGCCGCTTCGGCGGCCAGGCCGGGATCGCCGAGTTCACCGATCTGCGCTGGATCACCATCGAGACCCAGCCGCAGCACTATCCTTTCTGATCGCGCAGCAAGCGAAGCCACCAGGACGTCCATTCATGAATTCGAAAATTCTCACGGTTCGGGAAGCGACCCTCGGTGTGCTTCGCTCCTTTGGCGTCGATCGCGTTTTCGGCAATCCCGGCTCGACCGAGCTTGCCTTCCTCGGCGACTGGCCCGATGACATCGACTACGTGCTCGGTTTGCAGGAAGCCTGCGTCGTCGGCATGGCGGACGGCTACGCGCAGGCGACGGGGCGTCCGGCTTTCGTCAATTTGCACTCGGCGGCCGGGCTCGGTCATGCGCTCGGCAATCTCTTCACCGCGTTCCGCAACAAGACGCCGATGGTCGTGACAGCCGGGCAGCAGGCGCGCAGCCTGTTGCGGATGCGACCCTATCTCTTCGCCGAGGACGCCGCACAGTTTCCAAAGCCCTATGTGAAATGGAGCGCCGAACCGGCGCGGGCCGAAGATGTTCCAGCGGCGATCGCGCAGGCCTTCCTCACCGCCATGCAGCATCCGCGCGGTCCGACATTCGTGTCGGTCCCGTCGGATGATTGGGCGCGGCCCGCAATCGCACCGCCGGTCCGCCACATCGCGACGGAGTTTGCGCCCGATCCGGCGGCGATCGTTCGGCTCGGCGCGGCGATCCGGGCCGCCAAAAAACCTATCTTCGTTGTCGGACCCGAGATCGATCGCAGCGGCTGCGTCGACGCGATGGTCGCTGTGGCCGAGCAGGCGAGCGCGGCCGTTTGGGCAAGCCCGATGTCGAGCCGTTCGAGCTTTCCGGAATTGCATCGGCTGTTTGCCGGCTTCCTTCCGGCAGCACCAGGAGGGCTCGCCCGCGCCCTGCGCGGCGCCGATCTGATCGTCGTGGTCGGCGCGCCGGTGTTTACTTTCCATGTCGAAGGACAATGCGAATTGCTCGACGACGGAACGCTGGTCTGGCAGATCACGGATGATCCGACGGAAGCCGCAGCCGCTTCTGTCGGCGACACCATCATCAGCACGCTCCCGAAGGCGCTGGCTGGACTGCTGTCGGCGA
This sequence comes from Bradyrhizobium sp. WSM1253, assembly GCF_000244935.1. Taxonomy (NCBI): domain Bacteria; kingdom Pseudomonadati; phylum Pseudomonadota; class Alphaproteobacteria; order Hyphomicrobiales; family Nitrobacteraceae; genus Bradyrhizobium; species Bradyrhizobium sp. WSM1253. The sequence goes on along the minus strand of NZ_JH600073.1, from coordinate 1,392,684 downwards.
TGCCTGACATCGCGGAGCGCGAAGTGCCGGCCGCGCGGATGCGGCCTGCCGCTCCTGCCGCGCAACATCCGATTCCGCCGGGCTATGCGCTCGCCCGGCTCTCGGCGTTGATGCCGGGCGATGCGATCGTGGTCGAGGAAGCGCCGTCGCATCGTCCCGCCATTCAACAATTCCTGCCGCGGCCGGGTGCGGACAGCTTCTATACGATGGCGAGCGGCGGACTTGGTTACAGCCTGCCGGCCTCCGTCGGCGTGGCGCTGGCGCGGCCCGGCCGCCGCATCGTCGCCCTGATCGGTGACGGATCGGCGATGTATTGCATCCAGGCGATCTGGACCGCGGTGCAACGCCGCTTGCCGATCACCTTCGTGATCATGAACAATTCAGGCTATGGCGCGATGCGCGCCTTCAGCCAGCTGATGCAGGCGCATCGCCCGCCCGGGATCGACCTGCCCGGGCTCGACTTCGTGGCGCTCGCAAGGGGAATGGGTTGTCCGGGGCGGCGCGTGACCGATGCCAGTGACGTCGATCCTATCTTGACCGAAGCGTTGGCATCGAGCGGTCCCGCGCTGGTCGATATCGCCGTCGACGACGCCACGACGGACTTGTTCAGCCATCCGCGCTAGCTGGCGGTAGAGGGACTGGTTCGCGGCGACAAAACGGCCGATGGAAATTTGCCTCCGAAGGCGCGGGTCTTGGGTTGGACACGCGATCCGTCGATCACCTCGAGCCGGCCGTAGCGGTTCAAGGTGTGCAACTTCCTGCCGGGCCATGCCGATCCGGGCCGCAGAGAGTGGCGGACAATCTGCTTGAACGTCGTCGGCGACAGTTCGACGATTTCCGCCAGGGCGAGCGCTGCGCCGTATCCGCCGGCACAATCCTGGACCGGCCGCCACAATTTGCCATTGATGGTGACGAAATTCCCCGCAGGCCGCGTGCTCGCGCGGTCGATGAGGACGGGGTTGCTGGCATGCGGCAACCACGGGCCCATGAGGTGCTCGGCGTAATAGATCGCCAGCGAATCCGAATATCCGCCGGTGCCGTCGCGCCAAGCTCCGAACAGATAGTTCAGGCCGTTGTGCCGCGTGATCGTCACATCGGCGAGTTCAAGTCCCGAAAGCAGCGTCTCGTGCCGCTCCCATTTGTCTGGAAACCGAACGCATTTGTAAATGGCGACGTCCCCATTGGTCGAGCTCTCCGGGATCATCCACAACGCGCCATCGTCCTCGATCAGGAAGGGATAGGAGAGGTGCCAGGGCTCGTCCAGTACGGGCACGACCGCTCGGACCGGGCCCGTATCGTCGAACTCGATCGCGGAAATGATTCCTTTCCCAACCCGGTGATCGAGATCTTCAAAGAAGACGAATGTTCTTCCCTGCCATGTGATGGGGAAAGGATCGGCGTAGAAGTGATTTCCGGGGTCGGAAAGGACATTCCAGCGGGGCCCTGACAGATCTCCGGTCTGCCAGACGCCGGCACCATCATTGAAGCGCCACCCGACATGCCAATGCGGGGCATAGCAGCAGAGGCGATAGATCTCCTTGGCGATCGATGTCGCTAGGCCGCGCGCGACGTACGCCGCCGGCAGGCCGTTACCAATTCGGGCCGGTCGCGCCAGCTGCGGCAGGATGCGCGGCCGTCCCGACAGGATGGCCGCCACCATGGTCAGGGTTCGCGCCATGACCGTTTCTAGTCCGCCGCTCAGACCGGCCGCGATTTCGGCAGAGGGGTGGCCGCGATCGAGGACTGCACCGTCGACCTCGTCGACGATTTCGATCACCGGCAGATCGCCGGCGAGAATGGCGGCAAGGGCTGCGTTTTCGCCTGCGGCTCCATTGAACAGCGGACGGAGATACTGCCGGGCGGAGCAGTTCGGATCCCGCGCGGCACCGGTGAAATCGACAATGACGTCCGCTGTGCCGGTGCGAGCCTGCATCCGTTCGGGACTGATCTTCAGCCTGTCGGCGCCGCTGTGTTTGCCCTTGTGCAACACCAAACGTTCGAGCTCGAACAGCATGTCGAGACCCGTCGGCCGCGGCTCCGCCGTTGCCGTCCATGCAATCTGGACCGGTACATCCCGGTCATCGATCGGCAGCGTCTCGCGGCCCATCCATCGCCGCGCATGCTCAATTTCACAGCGAAACTCGATGATCATGTCGAGCCGATCCGTTTCCGAGTCGATCCGTTTAAATGCGCCCCGATCAAATGACCTGGCCGAGAATTCGAACGTATTCCTCCACCATGGCGTCCACTGAATAGCGCAGCTTCAGGCCTTTGGCGTTTTGTCGCAGTTCGTCGCTCAGTTTTTGGTCCGTCAGGAGCCTGGAGACGGCGGCCGACAGCTTGGTATGATCGGAGGCATCGACGAACAGCGCTGTCGGTTTTCCTTCGACGGACAGCACCTCGCGCAAGACCGGGAGATCGGTGACGACCGAGGGAACGCCGGCGTTTGCGGCCTCCACAGCGGCCAAGCCGAAGGTCTCCGCCTGCGTCGGAAATACGAATACGTCGAGAGCGGCGAGAAACTCCGCCATCTGGCGCGGGGTGATTTCGCCGAGCAGATGCAGCCTGTCCGATACTCTCAGCTCATCCGCCAACTGCCGCAGCCGGGCCTCGTCGGCTCCCTGGCCGGCCAGCGCGAGGTGCCAGGATGGTTGATCCGGCAACAGACGTATCGCCGCGTCGAGCCGCTTGTGCGGGTGCAATCTTGCTGCGCAGCCGAGCAGGGTGCGATCCGGCGGCAGATTGAACTTCTGTCGCGCAGCTTGCTTCGTCAGGGTGAGCGCCTTGTCGTCGAAGCCGTGCGGGACATGCACCATGCGCGCGCGATAAGCCTTGGGGTAGCGCGAATACTCGCGTTGCATGTCCAGCGAGTTGAGCGTGATGCGGTCGAAGAAGCCGAGGCTGCCCATGGCGATGTCGGCCATACGGACCGGCCAGCTCATCGACAGCGCGGATGAAACCTGATTGGCGATGACAGGCGCGCGGCAGATGAGGCGCGCCACGCCGGCGCCGATGACATTGCCGAAGTGCTGAAACGTCAGAACGGCGTCGGGCCTGGTGGCCCTGATATGGCCGCCGAGCGTCCACAGCATTTGCAGCAGCGCCAGCGGATTTCCCGGCCGGCTCGACGCGCAATAGATCGTGTCGGGGGGCTCATCGAACGAATCCGACTTGCGGAAGAAGAACAGATTGGTGACCCGATAGCCGCGGGCGGTCAGCCTGGCGCCAAGCAGGCGCGAGATCTCCTGCGCGCCCGCGTTCTCGGCCTGGGTCTGTACGAGAAGCACGTGCGGCTTTCGTCCGCCACCGTTGGGCGGCGGGAGTGCTGTCGCAGTCGTCTCGCCCAACGCCTTGTTTGGCTGGTAATGGAGCACGGATCCCGACCCACTAGAGAAACGAATTTTTCACATTCTTAACCCCGTGCTTACCATGGAGGCCTCGCGCGGACACCGACTAGCAATAAACGGAGTTAATGCGCGCCCTGTCGCAAGGGCATCGTTCGCGAGGGAATTCCGCTGGTTCCCGACGAAATGAAGCGCGCGCGTTAACCAATTGGTCACGGCCGCGCCAGGCGCGGGTAACCGCGGATTAACCATAGATATTTACGTTGGAGCAGGCACTGAACAGTGTTCGCCAGTTGAATCCGAGTAAAATCCATGACGTTCGGTCGCCGCGCAGACCCGACAAGTTCCGGATCGACCGCTGCCGCCGCGTCGTGGCAGACGCGACATGCGTCAAACGGCGAGTCGCGCGAATCCGCCGCGCGCTTGGGCGGTGCGCTCACGGCCGCGGGTGCGCTCTCTTTCATGCGGAACAACGCTCGCCGCATCCTGACGCTTGCTCTGGCGATTTTTTCCCTTGGCGTCATCGTTCTCTTGGTGATCCCGGTGCGATTTGCGGCGACCGCGCTGGTGGTGGTCGATCCACGCGAGCAACGCGTGACCTCGGAGCAGGACGTTCTGCCGGGCATCGGGCAGGATAGCGCTGCGCTGCAAAGCCTGGTCGAAGTGGCGAAGTCCGACGGCTTTCTCAAGCCGCTGATCGAGCAGCTCAAGATTCGGGACGACGAGGACATTTCCGGGGGACATACCGACCCCGCGCGCCTGCTCGAGAGATTCCGCAACCGCCTCGACATTTCCCGGCGCGGGCTGACCTATGTCATCGCCATCCGCTTCACGTCGAACCGGCCGGAGCGGGCCGCTTACTACGCCAATGCCATCGCCGAGGCGTTCGTCGCCAGCCAGGGCCGCAGCCGCACCGATGCGACCGACGAGGCCGCCGACTGGCTCAGTGGCCGGCTCAAATCATTGAGCGAACGGTTGAAGGCGTCAGAGGACGCCGTGGCCACGTTCAAGCTCGAGCACAGGATCGTCAACGCGGGCAAGGATTCCACCACCCAGCAATTGCGGGTCACCGAACTGTCGCAGCAGGTTGCCGCTGCGCGCGCCAGGACCGAAGAGGCGAAGGCCCGCCACGAGCAGGCACAGCGCGACGTGAAGGCGAATGTCGACAGTCCCGTCAAGCAGGATCTGCTGAGCGCCCTGCGCGCGCAGCGGTCGGCGCTCAATGACCAGATTGCGCAGAAGCGGGCGGTGTTCGGCGATCGCCATCCCGACCTCGTCATGTCGTACAGCCAGTTGACCGATCTCAACAGGCAGATCGAGGTTGAGCGGACGAAGGGCATCGACACCGCAAAATCGGAATACGAGGCCCAGCGCGAACAGCAGAAGGCGCTGGAAGGCCAGATGAAGGCGGCGGAATCGCAGCTTCTGGTCGATGGTCAGGCACTGGTCCGGCTCCAGGAGCTGCAGCGCGACGCCGAGGCCAACAGAAACATCTACGAGCAGTTCCTCTCGCGCTCCAAGACGACGAACGAGCAGCGCCTCTTGCAGAGCTCCCAGACCAAGATTGCGTCGTCCGCCATTCCGCCGCTGCGCTCGACCCTTCCACCGCTGTCCTTGCTGCTCGCCGCTCTCGCGATCGGTTCGCTGCTGACATCGACGGCGGTCGTTGCCGCCACGGGACGCGGATCGGACAAATCCGCTCCCGATGTCCGCGACCCCGAACCGGCTCCGCGCCAGCCCGCGACGTGGTCGCGTCCGCCCATTTGGGCCCGCATTCCCGACTTGGCGCCAGGCGAAGCCCCCAGAAACATCTGGCAAGCTCCGGTGTCCGCGACGACCGAACTCGATCTCGGTCTCCACCTGCGTCCGCTGCTGGAGCGGCTGGAGAAGGTGCCGGGACCTCGTGGCAAGGTCGTCCTCGTGATGTCGGTCGGGAAGCGCGCCGGCGGCAACACCGTCGCGCGGTCGCTGAATCGATGGGCGTTGAACACGGGGAAGCTGAGCGTGTTGATCCGGGTCGAGCCGGACCTCGGCGGTGCCGGGGCAGGGCTCACCAAGGGCCAAGCCGACGGCATGATCATTGCGGACTTTCGCAGCGTCGATGAGCTCCTGAGCGCCAGCAAGAAGCCCCAGCCACAGCCCGCGGACGATATTCGTTCGGAGTTCGATCTGATTGTCGTCCACGCCACCTCCCTGGCCTTGCAGCCGGAGGCGGCGGCGCTGGCTGCTCACGCCGATCTTGTCATGCTGGTCGCGCGCGAAGACGCAGTCGACTCGGCCGCAATGCGCAGGGCGATCGCTGCGCTCTCCCGGTTTGCCGGCGTGCCGACGGGCATCGTCGTCAATCGTGTGCCGGCCGGCCCGTCGGCGTCGCGTCGCGGCGAAGTGCTGGGGCTGGCTGGTTGACGCCACCGGCAACGGATTGCCGAGCCGAGCCGTGCCATTGCCTCGGCTGACCAGAGGTCTATTCGCCGGAGTCCGCGCCACGGACCGCGTAGGCGCTGGGCTTCGATGCCGAGAAGCGCAAAAGCCCCAAAATCGAAGGATCGACCCCGGTTCGCCGGCGACAGAGGATGTTGAGCGCAATGGTCGCCAGCGCCAGCGACACAGTGGCCGAGATCGCTGCACCAAGAACGCCGAGCCAGGGAATGAGGACGAGAAATCCGACTAGCCGCAGCGCTACGTTCCCGGCGATCACGGGGACGTACTCGCGCTCATAGCCGGTCAGCTGCAAGATCGCCGCAGAAGGACCGCCCGCCGCCTGGAACGCTGTTCCGATCGCGAGCACGATCAGGACCCAGTGCTGCGCAGCAAAATGCGGCCCGAACAGGTTGAGCAGATGGGGACCTCCAACCCAGATCAGGAGAAGTCCGCTGACCACGCACACCGCGGTTACTTCCGCCATGAGCCGCAACGTTCGCTCGAATTCCTGATGGTTCTTGCTGAAGTACAGCGAGGGGAGCCGACGTGCGCCAAAACTGTACAGTGCGGCCGACAGCATGGCGAAGATGTTGGCCAGCCGCGAAGCGGCAAAGTAAATTCCGGCGGTTGTGGGGTCCAGCATCCAATAGACCAGAATGACGTCGAAATACTGGTTCGCGGCTTCGAGGATGGATGCGACCCAGAAATGAAGCGCGCTCGATCTCCAGCGCGACGTCTCGGACCCCACCGCCGTGCCGCGGAAATCCGGCAGGGTTCGCGCAATCGCGATGATCTGTGCAATCAGTCCGACCGACATGGCAATCGTCATCACGGCGATCAATTCGGCGGGATCGAGCTGGCGATGGCCGAACATGATTGCGAGCAGGAACAGCACGACGCTGACGCGCCAGAAGAACTCCCTGTTTCCTTCTCCCATGAGAATGCTGACCAGGGAGCGTGCGATCTGGCTGCCAAGCATCAGTCCCGCATTCACGGCCGTGTAGGCCGACACCGCGAGAACCAGCAGCCACGAGGCGCCTTTGATGTTCGCGCCGATCGCCATTGTGCCGATCGCGATCAGCATCGCGACGGAGGAAATTTTGAGGCTCGATAGCAGCACGCCTTTGGTGAGATCGGGCTGATTTCCCACCCGATACTCGTTCAGAAATCGCACCAGCAGCGATTCCTGGCCCACCAGTCCGACGACCGCTGCCATCTGGGCGACCGAAAGCCAGGTCGCAAAGATACCAAACCCATCGGGCGACATCGTTCGTGCCGCAAGCGAGAACAACGCGAACGCAAGCGCGCCGCTACCAACCTTGAGAAGGATGGTTCCGGCAACACCGCGCGTCACGTCGCGCCGCATGAATTGGACGATGGATTCGATCATGGAGATTTAAGGGGCAACTTCCCCTGAAGAGACATTTCAGATTACCTGCAAAAGCCTAGCATGCCGAAAAACCGCGAGTGTTAATGGACGGCCTCCATGATCCTGCCGACCGCGGCGATGTCGCGGCATGCCTGTTGCTTCACTATGGAACATTGCTGATCCCATTGTCCCAGATAGAGCAAAGTGCGGCCTGATCGCGTGGCGGCATAGCGCCGCATCGACGGCCAATGAGGCGAGATGAGCCGCTGGAATGCGGACCGGCTCGCCGGGATTGGTCATCCCGAGCAAGCCGCGTGCCGGATCTCGTCGGGCCGGGCCGGTCTCCGCTGCATTAACCGAGATATCGAGAAATGATCGCGTTTGGTCCTGCGATGCGACATCAGGCGAGAGAATTGCACGGGCAATCATCGTTGACCGTGGGAGCCTGGACCATGACGGCGGATAGCAACGCGCCCGAGCCGATTGCCGCAGCCGGCCCTTCGACGATCGTCGCCGACATTGCGATCGTTGGCGGCGGCCTCGCGGGCTCGCTCGCGGCGGCCGTGCTCGCGCGGTCAGGGCATCGTGTCGCGCTCGTCGACAAGCGCGCGGTCTATCCGGACGAGTTCCGGGTCGAGAAAATTGGCGGCCATCAGCTGGAGATGTTGCGCAAGCTGGGCTTCCTCGACGCGCTCGACAGCGTCGCCTGCCGATATGATCAGGTGCTCAATATCAGGGAAGGCAAGGTGGTCGATATCAGCGTCGGCCGGGCTTACGGACTTCCGTATGCCGATCTCGTCGCCATGGCGCGCAGTCAACTGCCTGATCCGTCCAGCCTGATCGTCGACGAGGTCACTGCCGTCAACTGCAGCGACGATATCCAGCATATCGAGCTCGCGTCCGGGAGACGCATGACAGCGCGCCTCGTCGTGTTGGCCACGGGCATGGCGGGCGTTCTCGGTTACAAGCTCGGTATCAAGCGGCGGGTGCTGGCCGAGCGTCATTCGGTCACGTTCGGATTCACGATCGCGCGCCGAGACGATGCGCCGTTCGATTTCGAGGCGCTGACCTGTTACGGCGAGCGCACGGCGGACGGCATCGATTATCTCAGCCTGTTTCCCGTGCGTGCCGGCATGCGGGCAAATCTCTTCATGTTCCGCGACGCGGCCGATCCGATCATGCGCGAGCTGCGCCGCGAACCGGAAGCGACGGTGTTGCGCCTGCTGCCGGGTTTGCGGCCTTACCTCGGCGATTTCCACGTGATCGACCGGGTGCAGAATTGGGTGATGGACCTGTCCGTCGTGGAAGGACATCTGCAGCCCGGCGTCGTGCTCATCGGCGATGCGTTCCAGACCAATTGCCCTGCCGCCGGCACCGGCGTTGCCCGCCTGCTGGTCGATGTCGACCGCCTCTGCACCGAATATGCGCCGCGTTGGCTCGTGACCGAAGGCATGAGCCAGGACAAGATTTCGGAATTCTATTCCGATGTCGACAAGGTCGCGGCGGACCAGCAGTCGCTGAAGATGGCGCACTTCCGGCAGGCGCTGACGTCCCGCAACGATATCGGCTGGGACGTGCGACGGCGCCTGCACTTCCTGCGACGCAGGATCACCCACCGGGTCGATCAAATGCGGCCGGGCTGGCTCGCGCATGTTCGAGGCGCGCTACGCGCCTGAGAGCCGCACTCATCGGGGCCTCGCGCCGGTCAGCGCGTGGGCGTTGAGGTCCGGGTCGGCAGGAGCCGGAACTCCGACATTCGCTTGGCGGCCAGTTTGAGCCAGGGCGCCTGCTTCAGTGCGAACAAGGAAATGGCGCCCACGGTGCTGCCGGCCTGCGTGACCACCCACATCGGCGCGGGCTGTGCGCCGAACTGCTTCTTGTAGGGCTCGTCACCGATGGTGAAATCGAGCATCTGATCCCCGCGCTCAATGCAGTCCTTCGCGACTTGCTCGAACATCAGCGCGCCCAGGGACTGGCTCTTGTATCCGGCAATGTCGAAGGCGCTCATGATAACGAGGAAGCTGCCTCGATGGCAGAGCCCGAGCACGGCGGCAATCACCTCGCCATCCATCTTCATGGCATAGAGCCGGACAAAGGAGCCGAGGCCGCGCTGCGCCATCTCGGAATAGAAGCCGTAATATTCGGAGCGCTGGAGCAGATCTCCGTCGCCTTGCGCCTGAAAGCGCGGACCGCGGAATTTTCGCATCACGTCCAGCGCCTCGATCACGGAGGCGCTGTCGCCGCAGCATGAAAAACTCAGATCGCCCTTCTTCTGGAGCTGCCGGGATTTTTTTGCGAGCTCCTTCTGGTAGGAACGGTCCATCGCGCTGGCGCGCCATTGCTCGAACGGCGCGACGAGAACGGTCGCGTAGGCGTTGGAGTCCATCGCGGCGCGGCGGGGCGTAGCCAGGAGGTTCTCGATCGGAAGCCGTCCATCCGGGAGCTTGGTCATTCGGAGCAGATCGAACGGGCGGACAAGGTACCTGATTTCTGCGCACGCGCTCTCGTCCTTGAGCAGCTCGGAAAAGACCTGCGGACTGCACACCGGAGCCAGATAGTCGGAGACGCGAAGGTCGGCGAATTCGACGGTCCGTATCGGGCCGCGCCGGATCCGCAGCAAGGGCAGCACCATCGCAAGGGCGCCCGTCGCGCGGTGGCGGACCACGACAACCAGAGGCGTTGCGCCTGCATGAGACGCGAGCCTGGTATAGAGGGTGTCGAGCCAGAGCGGATGCTGGAACGCGGTGGCGGCCGAGTTGTCGAACAGCTCCGCGTAATCAGGCGACAGGAAGTCGAATCCCTGCTCGATGGCGATGTCGAATGTGTTGCTAGGTCTGTTCATGATAACCAGGGAAGCCGGATAGCTCGGGACCGTCGATCGAACCGGATCTGCGCTTTATAGCAGGGTCATTACAGGCGAGACACCGGCGGCGTGTGATTTGCGCTAATGCTTCAAGCAGGGCTCGTATCGTTACCAAACCGTTAATTTCTCGCAACGGCGCCGCCTCGCGGCGTGAAGCTCGACCTGCGCTAGCGAATTATTAACCGCGCTTAAGGAAGGTCATCTCATGGCCAGCCTGCAGACCGAGGTGGATTCCGGGGCACCCGGGCGCGCGATCTGGACGACGCGCAGCGTTGGCGTCGAGAGGATAGCCAGGATCGCGATCAGCTGTTCGATCACCATCAACGTGGTCGCATCGATGGGCATCTTCAACGCTGCGCTAGTGCCGGCGGAGCTGAGCTTTCTGCAACAGGCCATAGCCCTTCTGATGTGGGCTATCCTGATCTACGCAAGTGCATTCGTGCAGCCGCGCCTGCGGTTGCAGGTCAATCCCGATCTGGTGGCGCTGGTCGCATTCTATGCCTTCGCTATTCTCTCGGTGTTCTGGTCCAGCCTGAGCGTCGCGGCGATCATGAAGAGCGCGGCGCTTGCGATGACGACGTTCGGCGCATTTTGCCTCGTCACGCGCGTCGACGTGGACGACATCGTGAGAGCCACGGCCCTTGGGCTCTTCATATTGGTCGCCGCGTCGGCTGTCTGTGCGTTGGCCGTGCCCGACATCGGGATCGACCACAGCTGGATGCACAACGGTCAATGGCAGGGCGTCTACGAATCCAAGCAGACGCTCGGCTTCGTCGGCGCGTATCTGATGTTCTTGGCCTGCTATCAAAAGATGACGGGGCAGGGGTGGCTGGCCTTCCTCGCCGTGTTCCTGTTGGCGTCGACATGTGTGCTCGCGTCGGAATCGCGCGGCGCCGGCGCTGTCGCCCTGGCCGCCTGCGCCATGCTCGTGACCTCGATGTGGTCGGTCGGCTGCATGAGGCTCTATGCGCTCCTGCCGTCGGTCATGTGCGTTCTGGCCGGACTTCTGATCCTGTATTTCTACGTGACGGGATACGACGCGATCCATATCGGCGATGCCAGTATCGATTTCACCGAACGAACCTTCATCTGGCATTACGCGATAAGCCATTTCAACGATGCGCCGCTGCTCGGCTTCGGCATCAACGGCTTCTGGACCATCCCGTCGATCTACGATTATTTCGAACAGAATCACGGCTGGGTGCTCGACAATTATCACAGCGGCTACATCGCGATCCTGATGGAAACCGGCTTCCTGGGGTACATGCTCTTTGCTGCGAGCGTCCTCCTGTTTTCGCACAAGATCCTTCATCTGATTTCCGCTCGCACGATCGACCGATCGCATTGTGCCCTCATCATCGGATTTGTCGTCCTCAGCTTTCAGACCAATTTTACGGAGACGACGTTCCTTCGCTCGACGATGTTCACATCGGTGCTCCTGGTGGGATTTTTCTTCGCGACGTGCAGGCCGGTGCGACCGACGGAATTCCAGGCTCTAGGAATGGAAGCGGTATGACCGCCACGCGCGCTCGCTGGTCGAGAAGCTTCAATCTCGCGGTAGCGGCGTTCTTCCTTGCATCGCTGTTCTTCCACGCCCACGGGGCCGAGCAGACCGCCGCCCGTGACATGCCAAAACTGGGTCGCGGTATCAACATTCTCGGCTACGATGGTATCTGGGAAGGCGGCCAAAACGCGCCATTTCGCCTGGACAATCTGACCGCCATCAAGAAAGCCGGGTTCGCGCATGTCAGGATCAATTTCTTCGGCTTCAAGTTCATGGGGCCGGGGAATGTCATGGACGAAATCGTCCTGAGGCGGCTCGACGCCGTCATCGAGGAGGTTCTCGCGAGGAAGCTCGTTCCCATCGTCGACGAGCACGATACTCATCTTTGCCAGCGCGACGTTTCCGAATGCGCCGAGAAGCTCAAGGCGTTCTGGCGGCAGATCGCCGAGCGCTATGCCGGAAAATATCCGGCACTCGTCTTCGAGGTGTTGAACGAGCCTGGTGGGGAAATGACGTCCGCCGGCTGGAATTCGCTCCTCAATGAATGTCTCGGCATTATCCGCCGCACCAATCCCGAACGGCTGGTCATCGCCGCCGTTCTCAACACCAACGAGATCCCTGTCGACGCGCTGGTTCTGCCGCCAGAGGACAGGCATCTCATCGTCACGTTTCATTATTACGCGCCGATACGGTTCACCCATCAGGGCGCGCCGTGGTCTCCGACGTTTTCGCGGATCGGGCCCCTGGACTGGGGCAGCCCGGAGGATGAAGCGAAGGCTGCCGCGGACTTCAGGAAGATGAGCCTCTGGGCGGAGAAAGAGCAGCGCCCGGTTTATGTCGGCGAGTTCGGAGTGTACGAGCGTGCGCCATCCGACAGCCGGCAGCGATATTTGTCATTCGTGGCGAGAAGCGCCGATAGGCTCGGCTGGTCATGGGCCTACTGGCAGTTCGATCACGACTTTGCCGCCTTCGACAGCGCGCGTCAGGCCTGGAAGCCAGGTATCCTGCGTGCGCTGATGCCGCCGACGCGTTGAAGTCGGGTCCCAAGCCCGCTCATGTAACGGAAGGAGTGTCGGGCCTTGACCCGTCGGGCAAAACACCCGCCACCGCGTCAACCCCTCTCCGCAAAAATATTCCACTTTACCGAAATTCGGTTTTGGCGTATGTGTCGCTCATCCCGGCTCATCCTTGAGGGGCGATCTTGTGGTCGTCACGTTCGCGAGCCGGGCTTGCGGTGGACGCGGCAGCGTTCGGGTGCGAGTGGCCAAGGGCAGGGCGGATTGCTCTCCGTGAGCCCAAGGCTTCGTTCCGACGAGCGGCGCTGCTAGGCTTCGTCTCGTCTGTAAGTTTCCGGCTCTGTCGACAGGGCTGGAAAAACTGCGGCGAAATGGCGAACCGTGCGATACGGCAAAACCGTGTGGTCCTGGCCGTCGTTGCTACGGTCAAGCCCTGGCGAATGCGGCATCTGCGTCAACCGGCGCGGTGCCGGTGAATTTCGCGAAGGCGAGGGAGGCCAAAGAGAACTCGGCTCCCGGGAGAGCACGGCATAAGCCGTCCAACCATCGCGCAGGGAAGGCCGAGTGATTGGCTACACCTGTATGCTGCTGTGCGGTTTTCCTGCGTGTGCTTTTCGCGCAGCGGACCGCGGGTGCCAGCCGGCACCCGGCCTTCCCTGCGCCCTCTTGGATTTGAGGGTGGAGTGACCAGGCAAACCTCGGGCGAATTTCGCCGCGAGAACGCGGCGGTGCGTCCGCCAACCCAATATTCCGGTTCGGGCACCGATGACTTGTCCCTAACGCTAGGGACAGACACGTTGCTGCGATCCGCTTAGCATGGCCCGCCCGGTTGCTCGGGACCGCAGGAGGAAACGCGTATGTCGGACGACATGCCTCTTGAGCGGCGACGGTGTCGTGGGGAGCACTGCAAGCTCGAGCCGGGGCGCCGACGCAGCCGGCGGAATCGTCAAAGCGGACAGGGAGGAACAGGACATGAAGATCGGTTTCGCGCGAGCCTCGCTTCTTGTGGCATGCGTCCTTTATGGAAATGCGGCTCACGCGGACATCAAAATTGGAATTGTGATTTCGGCAAGTGGCCCGGGATCCGCACTGGGACAACCGCAGCTCAAGACGGTTGCAGCTCTTCCGAAAGAGATCGGTGGAGAGAAAGTGACCTATATCGTCCTGGACGACGAGTCGGATTCGACAAAAGGGGTCCAGAACGCACGCCGGCTGGTGATCCAGGACAAGGTCGATGTGCTGGTCGGCTCCTCTCTGACGCCGGTGACCATGCCGATGCTGGATGTCGCGCTCGAATCGAAGACGCCGCTGCTGTCGCTCGCTGCCGCTACCGCCATCGTTCAACCGATGGATGAGAAGCGCGCCTGGGCTTTCAAGGTCGTTCCCAATGACGACCTCATGGCGGCCGCCATCCTCAAGCATATCGCGAATTCAGGCGTGAAGACGCTCGGCTATATCGGTGTTTCGGATGGCTACGGCGAGGGCTACTACAAGGAGGTGAGCCGCCTCGCGCCCGCGCTGGGGCTGACCGTAACCACACACGAAGTCTATGCGCGAGCCGACACCAGCGTCACCGGTCAGGCGCTGAAGGTGATGTCGACCAATCCGGATGCCGTCTTCATCGCGTCCGCGGGAACTCCGGCGGTCTTGCCGCAGCAGGCGCTCCGCGAGCGCGGATACGCCGGGAAGATATTTCAGACTCACGGCGTGGCCAGTGAGGAATTCATCAAGCTTGGTGGCGCGAACGTCGAAGGTGCCGTATTCGCGGGCGAGGCCTTTACCATTGCCGCCGACCTCCCCACGGGAGATCCGTTTCGTCGCTCGACGGAGGAGTTCGTGACCGCGTATGAAGCGGCAAACGGGCAAAAGCCCAACATGTTCGCTGCTCACCTCTGGGATGTCGTCGCGCTGATCGGAAAAGCTTCGCCGGATGCGCTGAAGATGGCAAAGCCTGGCACAATCGAATTTCGCGCGGCCCTGCGGGACGCACTCGAGCGAGGGCAGAACATCTATCTCAACAATGGGCTGTCGAACATGAGCAAGGCCGATCACAACGGCTATGATGAGCGCTCGGCCTTCCTGATCAAGGTCGAAGGCGGGAAGTTCCGCCTGGCAAAGTAGCGGCGCGCCAATGCACGATCTGGCCTGCTCCGCCTCAGACCCAGCCTCCATCGACGATGTAGTGCTGGGCTGTACAGGCGGAAGCCTCGTCGGAAGCGAGGAAGATGGTGAACTTCGCGATCTCGTCCGGCATAAGCTTGCGCTTCAGGCATTGTCGTTGCATCAGCTCGACCTCGCCCTGTGGCGTCATCCATTTATCGAGCTGGCGCTCGGTCATGATCCATCCCGGCGCTATCGCGTTCACGCGGATGTTGTAGGCGCCATAATCGCGCGCCAGGGAGCGCGTGAGACCGATGACGCCTGATTTGCTGGCGGTGTAGGCGGCCATGCCGCCTTGTCCGGCGATCCACGATACCGAACCGAAATTGATGATCGCGCCGGCA
This sequence comes from Bradyrhizobium sp. WSM1253, assembly GCF_000244935.1. NCBI lineage: Bacteria > Pseudomonadati > Pseudomonadota > Alphaproteobacteria > Hyphomicrobiales > Nitrobacteraceae > Bradyrhizobium > Bradyrhizobium sp. WSM1253. Next base: position 1,377,663 of record NZ_JH600073.1, on the reverse strand, counting down.
TTCGCCGCCTTCATGTCCGGCAACACGGCCTGCGCAGCAAAGAACTGGTGCTTCAAGTTGACCGCGACACGGTTGTCCCAATATTCCGGTGTCATTTCCTCGGTGCTGTGCCGCTCGTCATGTGCGGCATTGTTGACCAGGATGTTGATCGCGCCGTGCACGTTGCGCGCCTCCGCGACACCGGCACGCAACGCGGCGATATCGGTCAAATCGACACGCATGAAACGCGCGCTAAGACCTTGATCCGACAGCTCGCGTGCCAGGGATTGGCCCTCGTCGACTTTGATGTCGAAGAACACGACATTGGATTTCTGCTGTGCGAAGCGCCGCACGATCGCAGCGCCAATTCCGGATGCGCCCCCGGTGACGAGAACGACCTTGCCGGCGAGGTCGGAATAAACGGCAGCCATGGATATCCCTCGATTTGCGTTGGGGCAGCGCGACGCGCCGCCCGATTCTCGCGCTCACCTTAACGACCTCCTTCGTGAGGTGCATAGATCAGAATTTTAGTTGCGTACCTCAAAAATCGAAGGCAGGATTGCACCAAAGAATAAAAGCCGTTGGGAGGAATGTGATGAGACTGCTCGGGAAACTGGGACTGGCCGTTGTCGCATGCCTGCTCGGAGCGAAACTCGCTGCGGCCGATACGACGGTGAAGTGGCTGCACATCGAGGCCAACCCGGCCCAGGTCAAAATCTGGGAAGAGGTTGCGCGCGCCTTTGAGGGGTCGCATCCGGGCGTCAAGGTCGAGATGCAGTTCCTCGAGAACGAGGCCTACAAGGCCAAGCTGCCGACCATCCTCCAATCCAAAGACCGGCCCAACATCATCTACAGCTGGGCGGGCGGTGTCCTGAAGACGCAGATCGAGGCCGGCGTGCTCGACGACATCACCGATTCTGTGAAGGGCTACAGCGACAGTCTCACGCCGGCGGCGCTCGCCGCCTTCACCCGCAACGGCCGCGTTTATGGTCTGCCCACGGCGCTCTCGCAGGTCGGCTTCCTCTGCAACAAGGAGCTGATGGCCAAGGGGAAGGTCGATCCTGCCGGGATCAAGAGCTGGGACGATCTGCTTGCTGCCGTGAAGGCGTTGAAATCCGCCGGCGTGACCCCGATCGTGGTCGGCGGCGCCGATAAATGGCCACTGCACTTCTACTGGACCCATCTTGCTGTGCGCATCGGCGGCAAGGCGGCGTTCGATGCGGCGCTGCGCGGCGAGAACGGCGGCTTTTCCGGGGAAACCTTCCAGAAATCCGGCGAGCTGTTCAAGCAGCTCGTCGATCTCCAGCCGTTCCAGAATGGCTTCCTTGGTTTCAAGAACCCGCAGGCGGTCGGCTATTTCGGGGACGGCAAGGCGGCGATGACGCTCGCGATCAGCACGGTCTATCATCTGCAACGCGCTCTCGCCGCCGACAAGGTCGGATTGACCGAGGACAAGATGTGCTGGTTCGACTTCCCGGTCGTGACCGGCGGCAAGGGTGCGCCCACCGATACGCTCGGCGGCATCACCGGTTGGCTGATTACGAAAGGCTCGCCGAAGGAAGCCGTCGATTTCCTGAAATACTTCGTCTCCAAAGAGGTGCAGACGCGGCTTGCCGCCGGCAACTTCATCATCCCGGTGGTGCAGGGCGCGGACGCAGGGCTGAACAACAGCTTCATGAAGCTGATCGCCGCCAATCTGGCGAATTCGAACTACCACCAGAACTTCTATGACCAGAGCCTGGGTCCGTCGGTCGGCCGCGTCGTCAACGACGTCACGGCCGAGATCGCCGGCGGCAGCATGAGCCCGCAAGAGGCTGCCAAGGCAATCGAGGCGGCGTGGAAGCAGGGCAACTGACGGTGGCGCGGCGGACCGCGAGCGTGTCGGCGATCGGTGCTGCTGGCGAGATGGTACCGCAAGTCAGGGTCCGTGGCCCGGTTTGGGACGGCAGGCTGACGGTGCTCATCCTGTTCCTGCCGCCGGCGCTGCTGTTGTTCACGTTGTTCGTTGTGCTGCCGATCGGCGAAGCAGCCTGGTATTCGGGCTTCAATTGGAACGGGTTCGGCAGGCCCACCAACTGGATTGGCTTGGACAATTACCGCTTCGTGCTGGAGACCCGCGCCTTCTGGCGCGCGCTGCGTAACAACGGGCTGATTATCGCTGTTTCGCTCGCCATCCAGCTGCCGCTCGCGCTCACGCTGGCCTTGATGCTCGCCGAGCGCTTTCGAGGGGCGGTGGCGCTGCGCATGCTGTTCTTCATGCCCTATATCCTGGCGGAGATCGCGACCGGGTTGATCTTCAGCTTCGTCTATGACGGCGACTACGGCCTTGTGGCTTCGATCTGGCGCAGCTTCGGCGCCGAGCCTCCGCATCTGCTGGCTTCGACCGATACGGCGATGCTGGCGGTGCTGATCGTGATCGTCTGGAAGTACTTTGGCTTCCACATGATGCTTTTCATCGCAGCGCTCCAGAGTCTCGACAAGAGCCTGGTCGAGGCGGCACGCATCGACGGCGCGACCCAATCGCAAGCCCTGCGACATGTGGTCATTCCCTTGCTCTATCCGACGATAAGGCTCTCCGTGTTCTTCGCCATCGTCGGCTCGCTGCAGCTGTTCGACCTCGTCATGCCGCTGACGCGCGGGGGGCCAGCGGACTCCTCGAACACGATGGTGAGCTTTCTCTACAACAACGGCATCTCGCGCATGCGAGTCGGCTACGGCAGCGCCATCGGTGTCATTTTGTTTGCGATCTGTGTGACCTTTGCCTTCACGTACAAGCGATGGTTCATGCGCGATGAGTAACGCCAGGATCATCCGCGCGCCGTTCGATCCCGCAATGCTGTTCAAGCTGGTGTTCCTCGCCGTCGTTGCCATCATCGTACTGGTGCCACTGCTTGCGACTTTGTTCGGTGGTTTCAAATCCCTCGGCGAACTGCGCGTCAATCCGTTCGGCCTGCCACGTCACTGGGAGTGGCAGAATTATGCCGACATTCTGTTCTCGGCACGCTACTGGCAGCTCTTGCGCAACTCGCTGATCATCTCGACCCTCACGGTGGCCCTGACCCTGATCGTCGCCTCGATGGCGGCGTTCACCTTTGCCCATATCAGGTTCTATGGCAGCTCGATGCTGCTGAGCTACCTGACGCTAGGCCTGCTGTTTCCGGCGGCGACAGCGGTGCTGCCGCTCTTCATCAAGGTGCGCGATCTCGGATTGCTCGATACATATTTTGGCGTTGCCCTGCCGCAGGTGGCCTTCGGTCTTACGATGAGCGTGCTGCTGCTGCGGCGCTTCTTCAAGGACATCCCGTACGAACTGCTGGAAGCCGCGCTGGTCGACGGCTGCAGCTATATCAAATTCTTCCGCTATGTGACGTTGCCGTTGTCGCGGCCGATCCTGGCGACCGTCGGTACCATCACCTTCGTCAACAGCTGGAACGCCTATCTGTTGCCGCTGGTGATGCTCAACACGGACGCGCTCTATCCCTGGCCGCTCGGCATCATGGTTTATCAGGGCGAGTATTCGTCCGAGTGGCATCTGATCCTGGCCTTCATCACACTGACCATCCTGCCGACGATCATTATCTTCCTTCTCGCGCAGAAACACATCGTCGCAGGCCTCACTGCCGGCGCGGTCAAGGGATGAACGGCACCTCACGGAGATCACAATGAGAAAAGTCGGCATCGGCATCATCGGCTGCGGCAATATCAGCACCGCTTATCTGAAGGCGGCCCAGCGCTTCCCGGTCATGGAAATCAAGGCGCTCGCCGATATGCGCAGCGACATCGCAGAGCGGCAAGGCGCCGCCTTCGGGCTGCCGGCGATGCGGGTTGATCAGTTGCTCAAGCGGGACGACGTTGAGATCGTCATCAATCTCACCGTGCCACTCGCCCACACCGACGTCAGCCTGGCGGTGCTGAACGCCGGCAAGCACGTTCACTCCGAGAAGCCGCTCGGCATCAACCTCACGGAAGCCCGCAAGGTGATGGAGCTCGCCGCGCAAAAGGGTCTTCGTGTCGGCTGCGCGCCTGATACGTTCCTCGGCGGGGGGCACCAGACGGCGCGCAAGTTGATCGACGATGGTGCGATCGGCAGGCCTGTGGCCGGTAGCGCGTTCTTTGGCTGCCCCGGTCACGAGCGCTGGCATCCGGCGCCGGGTTTCTACTATTTGCGCGGCGGCGGGCCTATGCTTGACATGGGCCCGTACTACATCACCGATCTCGTGCAACTGCTCGGCCCGGTGGCGAGCGTGATGGGCTCGACGGCGCGTCCGAAATCCGAGCGGTTGGTCACCAGTCAGCCGATGAACGGAACGCTGATCCCGGTCGAAGTTTCGACCCATGTCGCCGGCACGCTCGAATTCGAGAGCGGGGCGGTCGTCTCGATCGCGATGAGCTTTGATGTGCCCAAGCACCGACATGCGCCGATCGAGATCTATGGCGACAAGGGCAGCATGCTCGTGCCCGACCCGAACCGCTTCGGCGGCGAGGTGCAGGTCGCGAAGACCGGCGGCGAGTGGGAGCCGGTGCCGCTGACCCACGGTCATGTCGACGGCGAGTTCCGTTCCATCGGTGTCGCCGACATGGCCTCCGCGATCCTGAACAACCGGCCGCATCGTGCCAGCGGTGCGCTCGCGTTCCACGTGCTGGAGGTGATGGAAGCGTTCCAGACCTCTGCCGACGAAGGGCGCCGCGTCAAGATCGAGAGCTGCGTCGAACGGCCGGCGATGCTGCCGGCCGGGCGTGAAACCGGACAGATCGACTGAGGGAATGACCATGCGCAAGGCAATGATTGTATGGGGCGGTTGGCCGGGGCACGATCCCGATCTCTGTGCTTCGATGATCCGGGGCTGGCTGAAGGCTGAAGGCTTCGAGGTGCGGATCGAAACCACCACCGTCGCGTTCGCCGATCCCGCGATTCACGACCTGTCACTGATCATCCCGATCTACACCATGTCGAAGATCGAGAAGGCGGAAGCGCTCAATCTCTGCGCTGCGGTCCGTAGCGGCGTCGGGCTCGCCGGCCATCATGGCGGCATGGGCGACGCTTTCCGCGATTCTGTCGACTACCAATTCCTGTGCGGCGGGCAGTGGGTTGCGCATCCCGGCAACATCATCGACTACAAGGTCGACTTGACGAAGCCGGATGATCCCATCATGAAGGGCCTGAAGAGTTTCGAGCATCGTTCCGAGCAGTACTACATGCATGTCGACCCCGCCAACGAGGTGTTGGCGACGACGACCTTCACCGGCGAGCACGCACCCTGGATCGAGGGCGTGGTGATGCCCGTGGTCTGGAAGAAGCGATACGGCGCGGGCAGGGTGTTCTATTCCTCGCTCGGCCACCGCGCCTACGAGCTCGACGTACCGGAGATCCGTACGTTGATGATCCGCGGCATGCTGTGGGCGGCGCGCGAATGAATGCTGGTGCGACCCAGCCGGTGCTTCGTGCCACGCTCGAGGACGTCGCGCGCACGGCGGGTGTTTCGCTCGCCACCGTCGACCGCGTCGTCAACCGGCGCGAGGGCGTGCGCGCCAAGACCGTCGCGCGGGTCGAGGCCGCGGTGGCAAAACTCGGCTATCGAGCCGACGTCGCGGCCGCGCGGCTTGCCCGCGGGCAGACGTTCCGCTTTGCCTTTGTGCTGCCGACGGGTAGCAACAGCTTCATGACCAACCTGACCGAGCAGGTCCAGCGCACCGCGGACTGGCTCGCCGGCCAGCGCGGCTTCATTGATATCCTGCATGTCGACGTGTTCGATCCGGACGTACTCGCTGCCGCACTGGAAAATCTCTCGCCGGTGTATCAGGGCGTCGCCGTCATCGCGCTCGATCATCCCAGGGTGCGCGCCGCGATCGACGAACTCACCACGCGCGGGGTCGCTGTGGTGACCCTTGTGTCGGACGCGCCGAGCTCGCGCCGGCTGCACTATGTCGGCATCGACAACCCGGCGGCAGGCCGCACCGCTGCAACGCTGATGGGACGGTTCCTCACTGGTCGCGAGGGGACGGTGGCCGTGATCGCGGGATCGTTGTCGCTGCGCGATCACACCGAGCGGCAATTCGGCTTCCACCAGATCCTGTCCAGCGAGTATCCGAACCTGCTCGCGCTGCCGGTGATCGAGGGCCGCGACGACAGCGAGCGCACGCGGGAGCTCACTGCGGCACTGCTCGCGCGCCAGCCCGATCTGCGCGGCATATACTGCTGCGGCGCCGGCAACCGTGGCATCGCCGATGCGCTCGAGGCCTCGGGACGCGCGCGCGAGGTGGTCTGGATTGCCCATGAGCTGACTCAATACACACGGCGTTTCCTGGTCCGCGGCGCGCTCGATGCTATCATCAACCAGGATCCCGGCCACGAGGCACGGTCTGCGGCGCGAGTCCTGCTCGCGCATTGTTCGGGTGAGCCCATCAGCCCCGACCAGGAGCGCATCCGCATCGACATTTTTCTGCGGGACAATCTGCCGTAACCTTTGAGTCGCCTGCGGAGCGCATCAGAAGCTCGCGGCCATTGCGGCCAGACGTTGGTGGGCGCGTTCGCGGGCCGCCTCGATCGGCTGTTGCGGTCCGGTGGTTGGTCCGATTGGAATGAAACGGACATTGTTGATCCCGACAAAACGCAAAATTTCGCGCAGGTAAGGTGTTGCCATGTCGATGCGCCCGCGGTTCATTCCAGTGGCGAAATCGCTGCCACTGGCAATGATGACGATGGTCGGCCGGTCCTTCAGCAACGGGACATACCCCAGCGACGGATCGAACCGGAAGGTGAGCCCGGGCTGGACGATGACGTCGAACCATTGCTTGAGCTTATAGGGAATGCCGAAATTCCACATGGGCGTGGAAATCAACACCCGCTCGGCAAGCGCCAAGCGCACCGCCATCCGCTCGGCCTCCGCGAAGCTGTCCCGCTGCGCGTCGTTAAAGGCCTGCGCCTTCATCCGTGCATATTTGGCCTCGACAATAGGGCCTGAAAACTCCGGCAGGCGCTCGCGCCAGAGATCCATGACGTCCACGTCCCAATCGGGCCGAGCTTGGCGAAAGCCATCGAGGAAAACGCGGGCGCCGGCGCTTGACCAGGAGTCGTCGCGGGGCGAGCAGGAGAGGTGCAGGAGCTTCGCCACCGCTCATCCCAGCGCTTTGATGACCGCATCGGCCCTGGTCACGACGGCGACGTTCTGCATGGCGAAGTTGATCGACGCGGCGTGCCAATCGGCGTTCATGGTCGAGCAGCAATCCTCAGGAACGATCATGAAGTAGCCCTTGTCGGCACCGGTCCGCGCCGTGTGCTCGACCGACATGTTGGTCCAGGCGCCGGTGTTGATGATCATGTCGCGACCGGTGGCTCTCAGGATCGTTTCGAGCTTCGTGCCTTCCCAGGCGCTCATTCGCACCTTTTCGACCACGAAATCGCCGGGCCGTGGTTCGAGACCTGAAACCGGTGCCGCGCCCCAGCTTCCGCGCACCATCGCCTTGCTGTCGACGAGACCCTCGAACAGTGGCGCATTCAGAGTCACGCCGGGCGCGCCGGGCTCAACGACGAACCAGACATGGATGACGGCGACGCCGCGCGCCCGCGCGGTTTCGGCCACGCGGCGGACGTTCTCGACGACATGCTGCTGGCGCGCATGCCCGGGCGCGCCGGAATCGGCAAAGGCGCCACCGTCCATGATGACGTCGTTCTGGAGGTCCTGGATGATCATGGCGCAGCGTCGCGGGTCGAGCTGCATCTCGCCGTCGGCGAGGACGGGTGCAGCGGAAGCAGAGCCGGCCGCCGCTGTGCCGCCGCCTCGCTTGCCGCTCATATAGGGCTCGTGGCGCGGTCCGACCTTGGTGGGAATGGCATAGACCGAGTGCGTCGAAGTCAGGTACAGCGTGCGGAAATCCGGCCCGCCCCAGGTAAGGTTGGCGACAAGCTCGGGCAGGCGGAGCTTGCCGAGCAGCTCGCTGCGCGGCGAATAGACCCACACGCCGCCGGGTGCCGTGACCCAGATGTTGCCGTGCTGGTCGCACTTCATGCCGTCGGGCAAGCCGGGCTCGAGCTCGGAGCGGATGCCGCTCGCGAACACACGCGCACTCGACAGCGAGCCGTCGCCGTTGACATCGAATACGCGGATCAGTGCCTGTACGGTGTCGTTGACATAGAGCAGTTTCTCGTCGGGCGAGAAGCACAGCCCGTTCGGCTGGTCGAACAGATTGCGGTCCACGACGAGCTTCGGCTCGGCGCCGGGCACCACGCGATAAACGCCCTGGAAACCGAGCTGCCTTGGCCGCTCGACGCCATAGACCGGCATGCGGCCATACCAGGGATCCGAGAAATAGATCGCGCCCGAGGAGTGCACGCAGACGTCATTGGGACTGTTGAGCTCCTGTCCCCCAAAGTGCGAGGCCAGCACCTCGCGCCGCCCATCCGGCCGCTCGCGGATCAATGACGACGTCGCGTGCTCGCAAACGATCAAATTGAGTTCGGCGTCATAGGTCATGCCGTTGCATTTGTTCGAGGGACGCTTGACCTCGGCGACGCCTCGCCGCGCATCCCAGCGCCGACGCACGTCGGCCGGCATGTCCGAGAACAGCAGATAATGATCGACTGGATGCCAGATCGGTCCCTCCGTGAAGTCAAAACCGGTGCCGATCTGCGCGACTGGTGCGTAGGGGTCAATCAGGGTCTCGAATTCGGAGCGTAAGGTGACGTGCGTCATCATCCATCCTCTGGCGTCTAGGCTGGAAACCAGTTGCGCTGGGGCAGGGACTGCACGACCGGCCCAGGCACCTGGTCGTGGAGTCGGCCGACGACGTTGCCACCTTCGATCTTGGCGGGACGGTCATGGACCGGCAGCAGATATCGCGAATTGCTGAGCAGCTTCTTGATGGCGGCCTTCTCGGCGCGCTTGGTGGTGCCGTGATTGCCGGTGGTGCGCGGCTCCCAGTCGTGGATCTCGTTGAAGGGCGTTACGATCTGGTCGTTGAAATCATAGATGACGTCGCCGCAAATTGTGGCGATGCCGTCGGCGGTTTCGACGATGATGTTCATCGAGCCCTCGGTATGCGCATTCGCAGCGTCGCAGTAGACGCCCGGCATCAGCTCGATGGGACCTGTGATCTCAAGGTCGAGAAAGCGCAGGGCACTCTTGGTGTGCAGACGGTCGATCAGATGCTTAATATCCGGCGCCGGATATTGCGGATGCATCAGGCCGGACACGGAGTATTCAAGCTCCCGACGGTTGAGGACGACAGTCGTGTTCATCGGAAACAGATCGTCCTTGCCGGCGTGGTCGATGTGCAGATGGGTGTGGCAGACGAAGCGCACATCGCCCATCCGCACGCCGTGCCGTGCAAGCTGGTTTTCGATCATGTGCTCGTGATACTGCAGGCCGCGCATGCCCAGCGTTTCCATGATCTGGTTGGAGCGGTAACCCGTATCGACCACCACCGGATACTTGCCGCCGAGGATCAGGAAACCGAGGGTGAGGACGCGGCGGGTGCGGCCGCAATCGCGGCCGAGAACCAAAAAGCTCGATTCCAGCTCAATATCGCCATAGTCCAGAATCTTGATCTCCAGCGGCATTCCGTCCCTCCCTGTGTCCGTTCTCGTTGTTTCCTCGGCGCTCAGAGCCGATAGACGCGCATGGCAGTGGTTCTGAAAACGGCTTCGCGCTGACCATCGCGTAGCGGCGCCGCGGCGACACGGAATGCATCAATCAACTCGCGGTAGTTGGTCCACAATTTCTCGATCGGAAAATTCGAGCCGAACAGGCAGCGTTCGGCGCCGAAGATCGCAATCGTATCGGTCAGGACGGACGCGATATGCGCGGGGTCGTTGCGGTGGATGAAGGTTCCGAGCCCCGACAGTTTCGACACGATGTTCGGGCATGCGGCGAGGCGGGCCATGCCGGCGCGCCACGCAGCGCGGCCTGGGGGTGAAAGGTCCTCCAGCATGCCGGCGTGCTGGAGGATAAAGGTCACCTTCGGGCAAGATTCCACAAGGCGCGCGGCGTCCGGAATCTGCGGCGTGAACACCTGAAGGTCAAAGCTCCAGCCATAATCCGCAAGGCGGGCGATGTTGCGCTGGATCACGGGATCGGTGCAGAGATCCGGCCGCGCGGCGAAGCGACAAAGCGGGTTCTCGTGCCAATGCAGTTGCATGCGAACGCCGCGTACGAGGGCATAGCGCTTCAGGCGATCGAGCTGTGGACGCACGTCATCCACTGAAAAGTCGGCGTAAGCTACGATGGCATGCGGCCAGCCGTGCTCCTCGGCGGTCTGCTGCACCCAGGCGGCCTCGTCCTCGAAGCGGTCATTGGCCCAGTTGGTCTGGACATAGACTGAGCGGGTGACGCCGCTGCCTTCGAGGTCGCGGAGATATTCCCCGATCGGGTAATCGCGCCGGATCGGCTCGTATGGACCGAAGATGCGCGGCTGCATCGGACCGACCAGCCAGGGCAGGTCAGCCTGGCGCCAGATATGATGGTGCCCATCGACGATGTCCGTCACGCAACTCTCCTCTGTCCCAGCGCCAGCACATGCGCGACGATCGACGCGCTCGATCCACCATCGGCCAGGTCGTCGACGAAGCGCTCGATCGCGACCAGCGCTTCGGTCTGCGGCCGAAAGCCGGGACCGGCCGCGAGCGGCGTCAGCCAGCTCACGCGCCACGCACGGCGCGATAGTTTCGCGACCGCATCGCGCAGCGCGTCGGGTTCGCCCCGCTCCAGGCCGTCGGAAATAATGATCACGGCAGCTCCTCGCGCGTATCCGCCAAAGCGGGGCACGGCGAGAAAGGCCTGAAGCGCCTCGCCGATCCGGGTGCCGCCGTCCCAGTCGCTGACCACATAGGCCGCGGCCTTGAGCGCCTGCTCGCGGCGCTTGAGACGCAACGGGCGGGTGATGCGGGTCAGCCGCGTGCCGAAGGTGAAGACCTCGACATTGGGTGCCGCCTGCACCAGCGTGTGCGCGAACTTCATATTCTCTTCGGTGCGCGTCTTCATCGAGCCGGAGACGTCAATCAGAAGCAACACCTTGCGTGGGCGGTGCCGCCGCTTCAAACGTCCCAGCCGGAGGATTTCGCCGTCGCTGCGAATGGAGTCGCGGAGAGTGCGGCGCAAATCCGCGTAGGGTCCGCTGCGAGCCCGCATGCGGCGATGGCCGCGCCGCTTCGGCAGGCGCCTGGGCGCCTCGCGGGACAGCCGGCGCAGCGCATCGGTGGTGGAGAGCTGCGCAAAGCGGCGCTCGACCAGCGCTTCGGCGCGCGCAGCTGCGAGACCGGACTCATTGGCTTCGTCCGACAACAGTGGCTCGTCGTTTCCACGGGCCTCCTCTTGGAGCCGAACTGTCTCGTCGTCCTCGCCGTCATCGACGCGCTCGATTGCCTCGTTTCCGCGAAAGTGCAGATCGAACAGCCGGTCGAACGTTGCGCGACGCTCCGGTGGAGGGGCCAGTGTTGCAAGGGCCGCCTGCCGAATGTCTTCCAGGCTGCGGGGACCGAGCAACTGGATCGCGGCCAGGAACGAGGTCGTCTGTTCCGGTGCGACGGCAAACCTGTTGGTTCGCAACAAGCCGACGAACGAGATGAAAACACGCGCAGCGCGCGGCAGTTCGGGTTCGGCGCTCATGCAGAGGCCTCCGCCAGCAGGGCGTCGAGGCGCGGCGAAATGAAATGCAGATCCTCCTCGTCTTTCAGGGCAACCCCAATCGAGCGCCTGAAGGCATCGGGCCACCGTGCGCCGCCCTTGTGCAGCAGCGTGGCGGCCTCAGCCCAGTCAACGGCCTCGGCGATCCCGGGCGCCTTGCTGAGCGGCTCGCGTCGCAGCTTCTCGACGGCGGCGACGACGGCCCGCGCGGTCCCCTCGGCGACGCTGGAGGCCCGCATCATCACGATGCGGGCTTCGCGCTCCGCCGAGGGATAGTCGATCCAGTGATAGACGCACCGCCTCCGCAACGCTTCATGAAGATCCCGCGTGCGGTTTGAGGTGAGGACGACGACCGGGCGCTCAGAAGCGCGCACCGTGCCGCGCTCCGGGATCGAGATCTGAAAGTCGGACAGAAACTCGAGCAGGAAGGCTTCGAATTCCTGGTCGGCGCGATCGATTTCGTCGATCAGCAGCACAGTCGAGTCAGGCGCGCGCAGTGTCGCCAGCATCGGTCGCTCGATCAGAAAGGTTTCGCCGTAGATGTCGATGCTCTCATCGCCGGCCTGGCGGATGGCGAGCATCTGGCGCGGATAGTTCCATTCGTAGAGTGCGGCGGATGCATCGATGCCTTCGTAGCATTGCAGGCGGATCAGGCGGCGGCCGAGGACAGCGGCGATGGCTTTGGCGGCCTCGGTCTTGCCGACGCCCGGCGCACCCTCGACCAGCAATGGTTTGCCCAGCGCCAGCCCGAGATAGGCCGCGGTCGCCAGCCCCTCGTCGGCGAGGTAATAGGCGGCCCGAAGCGCCTTCTCCAGTGCCTCGGGGCTGTCGATGCCGGCGATGTTGCTGCGGACGGTCATCGCGACCTCAGCGCCGCGCCTGAGGGCGCGCGCCGCCCTCGGCCTTGATCGCGCGCAGCACCTTCTCCGGCGTAATCGGCAGATCGTCGATGCGAACGCCGACGGCGTTGAAGATGGCGTTCGCGACGGCCGGCAATACGGGATTCGCGCACATTTCGCCGGGGCCTTTGGCACCGAAGGGGCCATCAGGCGCGGGGCGTTCCAACACGGCGATGTCGTGTGGGCAGATGTCGCCAGGACCGGGCATGACATATTCGACGAAGTCGCGAGGGCCGTGGACAGGGTCGGGATAATAGGGTTCAGGCGTCTCGTAGAGCGCGTGACTGACGCCCATCCAGGCGCCGCCGACGAGCTGTTGCTCGACCAGCCGCGGGTTGAGCGCGCGGCCGAGCTCATAGGCAGAGTCCATGCGGATCATCGTGACCTCGCCGGTCTCGTCGTCGACCTCGACCTCGGCGACAAGACAGGCATGGGCGTAGCAGGTCGCCGGCGACATCTCGCCGGTTTCCGGATCGACATTGGACAGAGGAACCAGGAAGATGCCACGGCCAGAGATGGTCTTGCCCTGCTTGAACTGCGCCGCGATGGCGACGTCCTTGGTGGAGATCGAGCGGTGCGGCGCGCCCTTGACGTGGATGTTGCCCCGGCCGTCGGTTTCGAGATCGGCGGCGTTGACCTCGAGTTCCTCTGCGGCGGCCTCCATCATCACGCCGCGCGCCTCGCGCGCCGCCGCCATCACGGCATTGCCGACGCGATGGGTGCCGCGCGAAGCGAACGAGCCCATGCAATGCGGACCGGTGTCAGAATCGGCGGTGTCGACATAGACGTCCTCGACGGGCACGCCGAGCGTCTCTGCGCAGATTTGCCGCGTGACCGACTTCATGCCTTGGCCGAGATCAATCGACGACAGCGCTACGGTGAATTTGCCGCTTGGGTTGGAATGGACCAGGGCTTGGCTGGGATCGCCGCCGAGATTCATGCCGATGGGATAATTGACCGACGCGATGCCGCGTCCGCGATGTCGGGTCATCTCAACGCCTCCTGGTGCCGAACACGGATGAGAATCGACCCGCCCCGTGCGAGGGCGATGCCGGTCGCGGTGGCTGCGGCGGGGAGGGCGCGGGCGGTGGGGGCTCGCGCGGCGGTTCGCGCGACGCGGCCGTTGGAAGGCGATCATAGCTCGTGCGCTGCGGCGCCGGCGCGGTTGTCCGCGCGTTGGTGTCGGCAGTCGTCCGCGGGATGACGGCGCGGCTGCCGCCGCCGTCCTTGCGGGAGGAGGCACGCTTGAACTCGTCGCGGATCGGCCATTTCGCTTTCTCGGCAGCTACCTGGACGCACTCGATCAGCGCCGTGTTCTTGGCCTCGCGCCGGTGCGCCTTCATGTCGCCGTCGCGATAGGCATTGAGGATGCGGAACTCCATCGGATCCATGCCGACGAGGTTCGCGAGCTTGTCCATCTGGCACTCGATCGCAAAATCCATGGCGGTGACGCCGAAGCCGCGCATCGCGGTTGCCGGCGTACGGTTGGTGAAGACGCAGTAGACGTCGCCATAGACGTTAGGGATGGTGTAGGGTCCTGGCAGGTGGGCTGCGCATTTCACCGCGGCATAGCTCGAGAGCCGCGTATATGCACCGCTGTCGAAATATGCGCGGATCTTTCGCGCAACGACGCGGCCGTCGCGCATCACGCCATCCTTGATGTAGATGCGCTCGGCGCCGCGCGGCGGACCGTATTGCATCTCTTCTTCGCGTCCGAACACGTAGCGCACGGGACGTCCCGTCAGCATCGCACCCAGGATGCATAAAGGTTCGGTCAGCGTGTCCACCTTGCCGCCAAAGCCGCCACCGACGGTGCCGCCGATGAAATGGAAGGTGTTGGAGGGGACGTCGAGAATCTTGGCGCAGGTGTCGACCGAGAAGAACAGCGCCTGGGTCGAGGTATAGACGACATACCGACCGTTGGTGTCGGGCGCCGCGATCGAGCCGTTGGTTTCGGTCGGCGCGTGCTCGATAGGCGACATCTGGTAGCGCTGTTCGAGCACGTGATCGGCGCTCGCGAGTGCGGCATCGGCGTCGCCGAAGCGGAGTTTCTGGTGATCGTATGTGTCGTGATAAATGAAGGCATTCTTCGGATAGGTCTCGTTGACGACGGGCGCGCCGGCCTTCAACGCATCTTCAACGTCGAACACGGTCGGCAGCGGCTCATAGTCGATCCGCACCTTTGCGATCGCCTCGAACGCCGCGCGCTCGCTATCGGCGACGATGGCCAGGATCGGCTCCCCCTTGTAGCGAACTTTGTCGACAGCCAGCGACGGCTCGTCGTCCCTGCCGAAATTGATCAGGCTCAAGAGCGTATTGAGGTTGCGGGGCACGTCGGAGCCGCGGATGATCCGGCGCACGCCGGCTGAGCGCTCGGCGTCCGCGGTGTCGATCCGCCGGATTCTTGCATGCGAATGGGTCGAGCGAACGACTTTCAGGTGCAGCATGCCCTGGAGCTTGTGGTCGTTGAAATAGCTCGACGTCCCCGTGACATGGCCGAGCATGTCCTGGCGCTGCGTGCCCTTGCCGATCTCGTTGAGATTGTCGTCGCGCTCGTCGGCGAAAATGTCTTTGCGCAGTTCCAGCATGATCTGGTCCTTCAGGCGCTCACCCGGCCACCGGAGGCGGCGAGGATGGCGTTGATGATCGGCTCGTAGCCGGTGCACCGGCAGATGTTGCCGGAGATCGCCTCGACGATCTCGGCGCGGCTCGGCGAGGGATTGCGATCAAGCAATGCCTTGGCAGCCATCAGCATGCCCGGCGTGCAATAGCCGCACTGGGCAGCAAAATTCTCGGCGAAGGCGCGCTGCAGCGGATGGAGGTTCGGTCCCTGCTTCAGGCTATCCAGCGTCTCGACGGAGCGGCCGGCAACGGTCTCGGCCAGCGTCAGACAGGAGAGATGGAGTTCGCCGTCGATCAGGACACTGCAGGTGCCGCAGCCCCCCTGGCCGCAACCGAACTTCGGCGTCATGTCGCCGATCAATTCGCGAAGCGCGACGAGCAGGTTGGTGCCACCATCGACGAAAATGGCGACATCGCTGCCGTTGTGGCGGAATTGCAGAGCAGTCTTGGCCATACGATCTATTCCTGACCCAAAAGAAGACGACGCAGATGGACGCCGACGATCTCGCGGCGGTACCAGGCGCTGCCGAGCGCGTTGTCGGACGGCGATGTTCCTTCCGCGGCTGCGGAGGCTGCGGCCGCGACCGTCGCGGCATCGAGCGCGCGGCCTTCCAGGGCGCGTTCGGCCGCCCGCGCACGTATTTGCGTCGGCGCCATCGATCCCAATGCAATTCGCGCCCCGGCGATCCGTCCGCCACTGATAGGCAGATGCGCGGCGAGCGTGATGACCGCGCCCCCTTTGGGCTTGATCCGTGCGATCTTGCGGTAGCGAAAAGCCTCCGCGTTTATCGGTCGCGTGCACGACACCGACAGCACGAGCGCACCCGCCTGCCTTTCACGTGACTGCAAGAACTCCTCAATTGGAATGTCGCGCGATCCAAAGCCGCCTTGCAGGGCCACCGTGGCATCGAGCGCAAGCATGGCGACGGTGAAATCGCCATAGGGGTTGGGCGCGAACAGATTGCCGCCCACCGTACCCATGTTGCGCACTGCCGGACCGCCGATCGAGCGGGCAGGGGCGTGCAGGAAAGCGAGGTCGCGCTCGGCCAGAATCCTGGCGAAAGTCACGCCAGCACCCAGCGTGATCCGTGGGCCGGAGGGGTCGATCCGCGTCAAGGCTTGGTCATTGGCGCGCACGACGGTTGAGATCGAGATGTCGCCTTCGTTCAGTGCACGCATCACCAGCGTGCCGCCACCGAGATAGCGTGCGTTGCGATCAGACGACAGCGCGGCCGCGGCCTCGCTCGAGCTCGTGAAGGTCTTCACGGTCACAGTCATGTTGACACAGCCTCCTTGAGGTACCGCCGGATCGCTTCGAATCCCGCCTGGTAGATATCTTCCGCGACCATGTGGGTGATCCGGTCCTTGTCCTCGGGCCGTGCCGAAAAGCGGGATTCCCAGTGCCAGAAGGTGCGGTCGCCATCCGTGACGGGCAGCAGGCGGACGTGGGCCACGTAGTTGAACATCGGGACCGGCGTATCGAGCAGGCAATAGCTGAAGGTCTGCTCCAGATCCGACAGCGCCAGCAATTGCTCGCGCAGCTCCGAGCCGTCCTGCAGCTTGAAGCACCTGACACAACCGATCTTGTCCGAAGCCTGCGCGCGCTCGATCGTGGAGGTCGCGACCGCCGGATGCCAGCGATCGTGCCCGTTGAAGTCGCGCAGCACGGCCCACACGGAGCCGGTCGGCGCATCCAGGATCGTGCTCTTGACGATATGCGGCACGGCGCTCAGCCTCCGAACTGGCGCTTGAGGGCGTCGAAGCCGCCCTGGAACACGCCGCCGCCGATATTCGCGACGAGCTCCGCCTCCCGCTCGGGTGCGCAGTCGAACTCGGCGGTCCATTCCATGAAGGTCTGGTCGCCATCCGTGACCGGCGTCAGCCGAAGCGTCGCGACGTAGTCCTCGACCCCCATCGGGGATTCGAGGATCGAGTAGGTGCAGAACATGTCGTAATCAGACAGGCCGAGCAGCTTTTCCCGGATACGATCGCCGTTGCGCAGGCGAAAATCCCTGACGCAGCCGATCTTGTCGGAGGGCTCGCCGCCCTCGATGCGGCTTTCCGCAATCGCGGGATGCCAGTTCGGCAGACCGTTGAAGTCGCGTACCCGCGCCCAGACGCGATCGTTGCGTGCGTTGACGACGGTTGAGACATAGACCCGGGCCATGGTGCGATCTCAGCTCTTCTTCCGAGGGCTGCGCTCGCCGGGCGGCTCGCCGTCGGACGAAGGCGAGGGCGCAGCGGTTGGCTTCTCGCCACCGCCGCCCTTGCGCGCGGAGTCCTTGATGCCCTGCATGTCGCGAGCTTCTCGGATCAGGCCTGGCATCTTGGCGAGGCTGCCGCCTTCGACGCCGATGTCCGCAAGAAGCGAGTCGATCAGCGGCGCCTGGACGCGATAGCGCAGCGCCGAGTCGATCACCTCGTCGGTCGCGCTCCGGCCGCCATTGCCGCCATGGCCGTTGCCGTTGAGGCCGTCGACCTGGAGGATGCGGATGCCCTGGATCTTCTCCATCGGCTTGACGCTCTCACGGACGATGCCCTCGATGCGGTCGAGCAGCTTTCTACGGAACAGCGAGTAGCGCGCCTGGTCCGTCAGCACGTTCTCGGCCTCGTTGAGCATACGCTGCGCCTCCGCCTCGACCGCGGCGCGGATCCGTTCCGCTTCCGCGGCAATTCGCGTCTCCTCGGCCTGCTTCTCGGCGATCAGGATCTCCACGGTCTTGCGACGCTTCGCGATCTCGCTCTCGCGCGCGGTAATGACGCGCTCGGTAGCCTCAGTGGCATGCACCCGCGCCTCCTCGGCCGAGGTCTTGGCCGCGGATTCCTCCAACGACTTCAGGTGGATGGCAATCGCCTTCTCCATCAGAACGGTCTCGACCTCCTTCTCACGATTGATTTCAAGCTTGCGCAGCTCGCGCTCGCGGCCGATGCGGGCCTCGTCGAGGCCGCGATCGGAGGCAATGCGGGAGCGCTCGACCTCTTCACGCGCGGCAATCTCGGCTTCCTGCAGCGACTGGACGCGAGCGACTTCGAGCTGTTCGATCGAACGGCGACGTTCGATCCGCGCCGCCTCCAGCGCATGCTCGCGCGAGACGTCCGTGGTCTCGACCTCCTTGCGCGCGACAATCTCGGCCTGCCTGACCTGGCGGTCGGCGTCGATGCGCTCGGACTTCTTGGTCGAGAGCGCGATGACCCGGTCCTCATCCGCGATCTCGATCGCCTTCTTGTGCTCGATGTTGAGGACTTCGCGCTTCCTGGAGGACGTGATGCGCTCGGTTTCGAGCGCGAGATCGACGCCGATGCGCTGCCGCTCGATGGTGTCGCGCCGCTTCAGCTCGGCCGCCTCGAGCACGGCTGTGCGCTCGATCTCGAGCGCGCGTGTGTCACGCTCGGCCTGAATACGCTCGGCTGCAACAGACTTCTCCTGCGCGATCCGCGCGGCTTCGATGGCTTCGCGTGAGGCGATGTCGGCTTCCTCGACGGCGCGGTTGCGGGCGATTTCCAGCGACCGAACGCGTTCTTGTTGGGTGATGCGGGCAGCTTCCGTGGCTTCGCGTGCCGTGACCTCTGCGACTTCCAGCGTCTGATTGCGTTCGATCTCCAACTGCCGGGTATTCTGCTCGACCGCGATGCGCTCGACGGCGAGCCTATGCTCGCGGTCGATGCGCGCCGCCTCGACCGCACGCTGCGCCTCAATCTCGGCTTCCTGGATGTTACGCACCTGCTGGATCTCCAGCGCACGGGTGCGCTCATCGGATGCGATGCGCTCGACATTGACAATCATGGTCTGGGCGATGCGGGCCTTCTCGGTCGTCTCGCGGGCAGCGATCTCGGCTTCGTCCACAGCGCGGGTCCGGTCGATCTCGCGGCGCCGGGTCTCCTCTTCGTTGGCGATGCGGGCGTCCGTCACGACGCGGTCCTGCTGGATACGCGCTTTCTCGATCGCCTCGCGGGCGGTGATCTCAGCTTCCTCGATGGTCTGCATCCGCTCGATTTCGCGCTGGCGCACCTCGCGCTCGGAGGCGATGCGGCTGGTATCGATCGAACGCTGGTTGGCGATCCGGGTCTTCTCGATTTCCTCCCGTGCGAGCAGCTCCTTCTCCTCGATGGTGCGGGTGCGCTCGATCTCCCGCTGACGGGTCTCACGCTCCGAGGCGATGCGGGCCTCGGCGATCGCCTGATCGTTGGCGATGCGGGCCTTCTCGATGGTTTCACGGGCGGAAATCTGCGCCTGCTCGGCTTCGGTCTCGCGCAGGGCCCGCTCGCGTGCGACCTCGGTGCGTTGCAGGGCCCGGCGCATCTCGATGTCGCGCTCCTGTTCGAGGCGCGCCGTCTCGCTTTCGCGTTCGATCTCGAGAGCCTGCCGCTCGGCCTCCAGGTTGCGAGAGCGGATCTTGATCATCGAATCTTGCTCGATGTCGTTGCGCAGCTTGCGCTTGGCCTCGATGTCCTCCATCAGGCGGGTCAGACCTTCGGCGTCGAAGCGGTTCGAGGGGTTGAAGAATTCGAGATCGGTCTGGTCCAGATCGGTGATCGCGACTGACTCCAGCTCGAGTCCGTTCTGGGCGAGGGCCTCTGCCGCGTTTGCCTTGAGGCGGGCGACGTACTCGCCGCGCTGTTCGTGCATCTGCTCGAGGGTCATCTCCGAGGCAACGGAACGAATGGCGGAGATGAATTTGCCGGCGAGGAGGGCGTGGAGCTGTTCGGGCTCCATGGTGCGGCGGCCGAGCGTGGCGGCCGCGATAGACACGGCTTCGCGGGTCGCCTGCACGCGGACATAAAAATCGGCCTCGATGTCGACGCGCATGCGGTCACGGGTGATTACGGCGTCCTGGCGGGAGCGAACGATGCCCATCGGCTGCACGTTCATGTTGACCGGCGTGTAGTCGTGGATGAACGGCAGCACGAAGGCGCCGCCGTTGATCACGACGCGCTCGCCGAGCAGGCCGGTCCGGACGAATGAGGTCTCCTTGGACGAGCGGTGATAGAGCCAGTTCACGATGTAGACGCCGACCACGATCACCACGACGGCGACGATCAGCCAGAGGATCAATTCACCGACCAGAGTCCCTGACATGTTTCTCTCCCTCGACCTTTCGGCGTTATCGCGCGCCGATCGCCTTGAATTTGCGAACCTGATCCGTCAGTGCCCGCTCGACCGGCAGCCGTTCCATCGAGGAGGCGCCGTAGAAGCCGTGGCAATTGCGTGTGTTCCTCATGATGAAATCGGCATCGTCCGGATCGGAGATCGGTCCGCCATGAGCGAGCACCAGAATGTCCGGATTGACGCCGAGTGCGGCGGAGGCCCAGGTGTCGATGTGTGCTGGGCAATCCGTCAGCTTGAGCGCTGTCTGCGCGCCGATGGTGCCCCCGGTCGTCAGGCCCAGATGACACACGATGATATCCGCGCCCGCGATCGCCATCGCGGCAGCTTCCTTCTCGCTAAAGACGTAGGGCGTCGTCAGCAGGTCCTTCTCGCGCGCCTTTGCAATCATGTCGATCTCGAGCGCATAGGACATGCCGGTCTCTTCGAGATTGGCGCGGAACACGCCGTCGATAAGGCCGACGGTCGGAAAGTTCTGCACGCCGGCGAAGCCAAGCGCCTTCAACTGGTCCAGGAAAAGATCCATGTCGCGGAACGGATCCGTGCCATTGACGCCGGCGAGCACTGGCGTCCTGGAGACGACGGGCAGCACTTCGCCGGCCATCTCCAGCACGATGGCATTGGCGTCGCCGTAAGCCATCAATCCCGCGAGCGAGCCTCGGCCGGCCATGCGGTAGCGGCCGGAATTGTAGATGACGATAAGGTCGACGCCGCCAGCCTCCTCGCATTTGGCCGAAAGGCCGGTGCCGGCGCCGCCGCCGACGATCGGCTCGCCGCGCCTTGCCATGTCGCGGAAGCGCTTCAACAGTGCAGCGCGTTCAAACCGGGCCATCGGTCACCTCGCTAGTCTCCGGCGCGCCCCAATGCGGCCGAACAATGTTCGGAACGCGCTGACAATGGTGGAGGCGAACTCGGGGTCATTGATGTTCTTGGGAACGCGGATAAGCTGACGGTTGGCGGTCTGCCGCACGTTGCGCTCCAGCGTGCGGAACAGCGCCGCATCGGCATCCGGATCCCAGAATGGCTGTCCTCGCGCGTCGAGCGCGGAGACGCCGCCCTCGGGCAGGAAGAAGCGCACCGGCCCGTCCATCCGGTTGAGTCGATCGGCGACCCAGTGCCCCATGCGCTCGTTCTCCTCCGCCGTGGTCCGCATCAGTGTGACCTGCGGGTTGTGGACGTGGAATTTCCTGCCGCGGTAGCGCTCCGGGATCGTCTCAGGAGCGCCGAAATTCACCATGTCCAGCGCGCCCGCCGAGCCGACATAAGGCACCCGGTTGCGGATGATGGCGCCAAAGCGGTCGTCGGTGGCCGGGAACACGCCACCCATCAGGAGGTCCCCGACCTCCGTGGTCGTGAGGTCGATGACGCCTGCGAGCTGCCCGGAATCGACGAGCTTCTCCATTGAGCGCCCGCCGACGCCGGTGGCGTGGAAGACGAGGCACTCGAAATCCTCGCGCAAGTCGGCCGCGATCTTCTGCACCGCCGGCGTGGTGACACCGAACATGGTGATGCCGACCGACGGCAATCCGCTGTCGTCGCGATCCTTTCGTGCATGCTGATCCAGGCGCGCCTTGACCATGCCGGCGAGCGCGTTGGCGCCGTTGGCCAGCACGGCGCGCGAGATCGAGTTGAGGCCCTGCACGTCGGCGACCGAATGCATCATGGTGATGTCCGCGGGGCCGACATAGGGCCCGACGTCACCGGAGGCGACGGACGAGACGATGAGCTTCGGCACCCCGACAGGAAGGGTCCGCATACCGGGCGCGACCAGTGACGCTGCGCCCGAGCCGCCGGCCGAAATCACGCCGGCAACATTGCTCTGGCGCCGCAGCCAGCTGGCGAAGGCCTCGGCCATCGCGGTGACGGCGGCGCCCCGGTCGGCTCCAAATACCGCCGATCCGCCGCGACCGTGGTTCAAGGCGATCTCCTGGGCGGAGACGTCGCTGGCCGCGTGTCTGCCGCTGGTGGAGACATCGACCAATCGGGTTCGCAGGCCTGTCCCGGCGATGATGTCGCGGATGAAGCGGAGCTCCGTGCCCTTGGTGTCGAGCGTACCGACGACGAGCACGACCGGGGGGCCCTGCGTTTGCGTCGCAACCGGTTCGCGCTGTCGCCGTGCCGTCTCGTCGAGACGCATCACCTGTGTCGAGAACGTGCGGGCCGCAGCCTCGATGCGGGCGATCGGCACAGGCTGCGACCACCGTGTCGGCGGCGTCGGGTTGGAGATGTAGATGCGGATCGCGCCGCCCGGCCGCGTTTGCGGCGGAGAAAGCTTCTCTTCCGTATCCGCCGGCGGCACGTCGAGGTCGAGCTCGAGTCCGGCGTGCATTCCGACACCGAGCAGGCGCTGCTGCAGTTCGCGATCGGCGGCAAGCCGCACCGAATCGATGATGCGGTTGACGCGACCGTTGACCATGATCGCGACGTTGCCCGACACGGCGGTCGCCACCCCGATATTCTGCTCGATCACGAGCACGGACATGTCGCCGTCCTCGCCAAGCCGTAGCAGCATCTCCTCGACCTGGGCCACGATGACGGGCGCGAGCCCCTCGGTGGGCTCGTCCATGATCAGGAGCCGCGGGTTGGTGAGCAACGCGCGCGAGATCGCGAGCATCTGTTGCTCGCCGCCGGAGAGCTGGCCGCCGCCGTGATCCTTGCGCTCGGCCAACCGCGGAAACGTCTTGTAGATGCGCTCGACCGTCCAGGCGCCGCGGCGCAAGCCGGCGGCAAGCCGCAGATGCTCGTCGACGCTGAGTGAACGCCACAGCCGCCGTCCCTGCGGAACGTAGCCGACGCCGAGTCGGGCTATGTGGGCAGGCGGCTGCCGGGTGATGTCATCGCCGCGGATGCGGATCGAGCCGCCGCTGACCGGCACCAGCCCCATGATGGCCTTGCACAGCGTGGTCTTGCCCATGCCGTTGCGGCCGACGACCGAGAACACGCCGGCCTCGAGCGTCAGGTCCACGCCCTGCAACGCATGCGAATGGCCGTAATAGACGTCCAGGCCGCGGACTTCGAGCGCGGCGGCGGTACGGCGGACCTCATTCATGGCCGCCTCCGAGGTAAAGCTCCTGCACTTCGGGATCGGACTCGATCTCCTGCGGACGGCCTTCCTTGAAGATCCGCCCGTTGTGCATCATCGTGACGCTCTCGACGACGCGCAGGGCCACGTCCATGTCGTGCTCGATGATGATGTAGCCGATATGCGCGGGCAGGGAGGTCAATATCTCGATCAGCTCGGCACGCTCGGTCGGCGACAGTCCCGCGGCCGGTTCATCGAACAGGACGAATCGCGGTGCGCCAGCAAGCGCAAGTGCGATCTCGAGCTGGCGCTGCTGGCCATGCGCGAGTTCGGCAACGCGCTGATCCTTCACGCCCGAGAGATGGACGGCCTGCACGAGATTTTCGGCTGCGTGCATCAACGCATCGTTTTGACCGGGGCGGAGAAACGAGAAGCGCCCCCGTGAGACGCCACGGCAGGCGAGGTAGACATTGTCCTGGACGGTAAGGCCGGGAAACAGCGCGGAGATCTGGTAAGTCCGGCGCAGGCCGCGGCGGATGCGCTCATAGGGCGGGAAGTGCGTGACGTCCTCGCCGAAGAAGCGGATGGTGCCGGAAGAAGGTGGGAAGTCGCCGGTGATGCAGTTGAACAACGTGGTCTTGCCGGCGCCGTTGGAGCCAAGCACGGCGCGCCGTTCGCCGGGGCGGACGGTAATGGTGATGTCGGTGAGTGCCGCCAGCGCGCCGAACAGACGAGTGACGCCGCGCAGCTCCAGGGCCGCGCCGGCACCTACGACAGAGAGGCGTTGCGCGACGCTATCCATGGTTGGATCCTTGACTGGATCCTTGGCCAGATTCTCGGCCAGAGTCTCGGCCACGTCGTCCGCTTGAACTTGCCGCGCCGGAGCGTTGGCGGCGGCGCCAGCTCTGCCAGAGCCCGATGACGCCGTCCGAGGACCAGAACACGATGGCGAGGAAGCCGAGGCCGATCAGGAGCCGAAAGCGGTTGCCGTCGAGCCCCAGCTTGACCAGGAAATCGAGTGCGAAAGTGCGCAGCAGCACGAAGATCAGCGCGCCGATAAAGGGTCCGATGGGGCGCGTGATGCCGCCGACGACTGCGATGATGAGAATATCGATGCAGGCTCCGACGCTCACGGATCCCGGCGAAATCTGCCGGTAATTCCAGACCTGGAGTACCCCTGCCAGCGCCGCGACAAACGACGCGAAGACGTAGGCCGCGACGCGATGCGCATTGACGTTGAAGCCGAGCGCCGCCATGCGGCGGGGATTGTCGCGGACACCTTGCAACGCGAGGCCGAACGGCGCGCGGGAGATGTAGTCGACGGCGAAGTAGCACAGCGCGGCTACCGCGAGGACGATATAATAGAAGGGAATGTCGGCGCGCCAGTTGACGCCCCAGAAATGCGGCGTGGCAACGGTATTGATGCCGGTATGGCCGTTGAAAATCGCCCAGTTCTGGTTGGTGAAATAATAGAACGCCGCGCCGATCGCGAGCGTGATCATGATGGTGTAGATGCCCTCGGTGCGCACCGCCAGCGCGCCGCCGAGCGTGCCGAAGATGGTCGCGAGCGCAAGTGCCATCGGGACCGCAAGCCACCACGGCCAGCCCAGGCTGATATTGGCGTTGCCGCTGACGCCAAACACCGCGACCATATAGGCGGAGAAACCAGCGATGGTGAGCTGCATCAGGCTGACCATGCCGCCATAGCCGGCAAGAAACATCAGACTCAGCGCCATGGTTCCGAGGATCAGCGTGGTCGCAAAGATCTCGATCAGGAAGAAGCCGTTGGCGATCAGGGGCATGATCAGGAGAATGGCCGCGACGGTCCAGGCTGCCGGATTGTCGATCTCCGGCCATCCGCGCAATTTCGAGCGCTGCACCGCAGTGGCGGGACGAACCGGGACGCGGGCGTCGTGAGCGAGGGACATGTCAGCGCCTCGCCAACAGGCCCTGCGGCCGAATTGCCAGCACCAGAACCATGATCAGGAAGGTCACGACGATGGCGTAGGTCGGGATGTAGACCGAGCCGAGCTGTTCGGCGAGGCCAATGATGAGCGCGCCCAGCGCAGCCCCAGGAATCGAGCCCATCCCACCGACGATCACGACGACGAGGGAGGCGAGCAGGAAGCGGATATCTTCCCCTGGCGAGAGCGACTGGAAGGTTCCGCCGACGACGCCAGCGACGCCGGCGAGGCCGGCGCCGAGCGCAAACACCACCACGAAAACGAGTTGGATCCGTACCCCGGTCGCAGCCAAGATGTCGCGATCGTCGACGCCGGCGCGGATGATCATGCCGATGCGCGTGCGGTTGAGCGCCAGCCACATCGCCATGCCGATCACGACGGAGGCGGCGAAGATCACGAGTCGAACCAAGGGATAGCGGAGATAGACCGGCTCGCCTGAGGATTTGATCGCGGTGACCAGCGGCAGCTCCACAGGTCCGATCAGCCAGTTCGGGGTCTGGATCTGATAGAAATCGCCACCGCAGGCCCACAGCATCAGATCGGCGAACACGATCGAGAGTCCGATGGTCACCATGGTCTGGCGCAGGTCCTGGCCTTCCATACGGCGGAAGACGAGGACCTGGAGCAGGACGCCGACCAGTGCCGTCAGGACGAAAGCGACGATGAAGCTGAGGACCCATGAACCGGTAGCGGCGCTGATGGCATAGCCGACATAGCCGCCGAACAAATAGAGCGAACCGTGCGCGAGGTTGACGTTGCGCATCAGGCCGAAGATCAGCGTGAAACCGCTGGCGACGAGGAAATAGAGACCGCCGAGCGTGATGCCGTTGAAGAGGGCGTTGAGGAAGACCCGCTTGCGGCCGAGCGCATCTTCGACGCTCTGCGGCCACACTGCGAAAATCAGCCAAAGCGCCACCGCAATCACGATGATGACAATCAGTGCCCAGGCAGGATGGCGCTCGACAAAGCGGGTCATGATCGCCGCTCCGTCTTCACGTCACCCCATCTCTCACCCCGCAAGCGGGGCGGAGAGGCACGCAGACCGTTGCCGGCCGCAAGCCCTGCCATGAACGTGCGCTCCCTATTGCGCGTGATCCTCTTTTCGGGATCGCGTTTGGCGCATCCTAATGCGGCTGTAAGGGAGGTGTTTGATCGTGAGTATCTTTTCGCGTGCGGTCAGGCGCGCAAAACCTTGGCCGCGCGGCGATAATCGGTCGGCGCCATGCCGACATTGGCGGCGAAGAAGCGGGTGAATCCGCTCTGCGACGAGAAGCCGAGATCGAAGCCGATATCAGCGATCGGCGCTTCGCTCGCCACCAGCGCCTCCAGCGCCTGCTCCATCATCAGCGTGTTGAGATAGAGGTGTGGCGTGACGCCGGTCTGGGTGCGGAAGAGCCGGTAGAAATGCGGCCGCGACAGGCCGGATTCGCGCGCGATGGTGTCGAGCTCGATCTCGGCGCCAGGACTCTCCGACATCATCTTGATGCACTTGCGCACGCGAAAATCAGTGATGGAACCGTTTGTGCGCGGGTCGCGCGCGGTCGCCGCCTGTTGCCAGCTTTCGTCATAACAGATGTCGATCAGGCTTCTCAGCTCGCCATCGAGGCTGTTGAGCGAGGGAGCGCCGCACACGAGGGCGGCTGCGTGCCTGATATGCTTGTCCAGCGCAACGGACCGCGTGAACTGGGTGCGGCCGAAGCGTAGGCGGTCGGCGCCGGGCGCATCGGGCGCGAACCACTCCGCATTGACGTAGAGCACGAAGAAAACGGCGCCGCCTTCGAGATCGGACGGCAGGAAATTATGCGGCTCCCACGGATTGACCGCGACGACGGAACCTTCGGTGAGCTCGTAGCGTCCGTCACTGACATCGATGCATGCGGAACGCCCGCCGACATGGAAGATCAAATGACCTTCGCGATGTGCGTGGATGTTGAAAGGGCGGTTCAACTGATAGACCGTCGCCCGACCAAAGCGGCCGTGGAAGACGGCGAGCGCCCGGCTCATGCCTCTCCTCCCAAAAGCTCTTGGTATTTTTTGGTAGCGTTCAACAACCGGGGAGAGAATGCAAGGGCGCACGTGTCGCGCTTCTGGCAAATCTCTCCCCGGCCGGTCATCGTTGGCGAACGAGACTAGGTCAGTATTTCTTACATTCCGGTACTGTGCGGCTCGGTAAACCGATTTTGGCGAACACCGCGGGATCGTAGCCCAGCGTTTGGTTGACGTTCGGGATCACGTTCACGACCTTTGAGAACAGCGCGCCCTTGCCGTCGTCGACGACCTCGGTGACGAAGTTGGTGCCGATCGCCTGGCGGTTGGAGTCCAGCTTGATCTTGCCGTTGGGTGCGTCGAGTTCGATCTTGGCAAGCGCCTCCTTGTACTTGGCCTGATTGTTGGAGAGATCTCCGTTGACCTGACGCAGCGCCAGGATCAGCGCCATGGTCGAGCCATAATAGTTGGTGGCGAGCAGCGATGGGCTCGGGAAGCGCTTGTTGGGCGGGAAGGCGTCCTGATAGTCCTTCACGAACTTCTGCCAACTCGGGTTCTCCCAGGTGTCGGCCTGGCCGCTCGCGGCCAGCGTGCCGATCAGGGCATTCTTGGCGTTTCCCTTGGACGACAGGATGGTCTGGTCGATCATGATCGAGCCGCCCATCAGATGCGCCTTGCCGCCGGCCTGCTGGTATTGGTTCAGGAAGTTGACGGCGTCGGCGCCGCCGAGGCCGAGATAGATTGCGTCGACGTCGTCGGGCAGTGCGGCGATAACCGAGGCAAAGTCCTTTGTGCCAAGCGGCACCCATTGCCGGTTGGTGACCTGTCCGCCAGCACCGCAGAACTCGAGCACGAGGCCGAACACCTGCGTATAGATGAAGGAGTAGTCTTCGCCGACGGTCGCGATCTTGCGGTACTTCTTTTGGTCATAAGCGTATTTGCCGAGGCCCACCTGCCACTGCGCGCCGTCCATGTTGTAGCGGAAAAAGTTCGGAGCCGGATCGACATAGGTCGTTTCCTGGGCACCGGAGGCGGCATTGATGAAAGTGAGTTCGGGATGGGTCTTTGCAAAATTCTTGACCGCGATGCCTTCGTCGCCAGAGAGCGGCGACAGCAGGATCTGTACCTTGTCCTGCTCGATCAGCTTGCGCACGGCTCGTACGGCGGAGTCCGGCGTCGCGTCGGTCGAGGCGATGACAAATTCGAGTTCCTTGTCGCCGACCTTCTTTCCGAGGACGTTGAGGGCCGTCTGGAAGCCGCGGATGCCGTCCTCGCCGAGCACGGTGTAGGTGCCTTCGAGCGTCGCGGTGACGCCGACCTTGATCTTCTCCTGTGCGAAGGCGGTGCCCGAAAGTAACAGGCTGCTCAACGCGATCAGTCCTAGACTGCCTTTCAACATTGCTCTGCTCCCTGAGCGTTCTTGTCACTGTTTTTCACCGCGCCTGGACGCGCCCGCCGCGCGGTGCGGCGTTCGGACAAGGCCAACGGTTCTTGAAATGGAGGCTAACTGAACTCCGATGCAGCGCACGTGCCGGAGCCGCGCGCGGCTTAACGGGCAGTCTCATTTTGAATGCTGCGTCGCGATTAACATCGCAGTGCAACAGGCGTCAGGCTTCCCGAATTTGCACCCGCCAGCCGCATGGCGGTCGCGGACTGCCGCCGTGTGAAGGGATCGCTCGAATAGAGGAGAAATCAATCGTAGGCATTGCGTGATTTCGCCGCGCGCGGCACTCGCTGGTTATACGTTGTGGCAGGCGATCGTCCGACCGTCCGCACCGACAGATCGAAGTTGTGGCACATCGACGAGACAGCGATCGCTGGCCATTGGACAGCGGGGCGCATATGCACAGCCGTGCGGTCGCGTGAAGAGGCTTGGCGGTTCACCCATTTCGATCGCGCCCTGGATCCGTTCCGATGGATCGGGCTTCGGAATTGCCGCCACCAACGCGCGCGTATAGGGGTGGAGCGGATGATCCAGGACCGTCCGCGTCCCGGCCTGCTCCACGATCCGGCCCATATACATGACAGCAACGCGGCTGCTGATCTGTCCGATCACGCCAAGGTCGTGCGAGATGAAGAGCATCGACAGTCTCAATTGGTCACGCAGATCCATCATCAGGTTGAGCACTTGCGCCTGCACGGAAACGTCGAGGGCCGAGACCGGCTCGTCGGCGACGATGATGGACGGCGTGGGAAGAATGGCGCGCGCGATTCCGACCCGTTGCCGTTGCCCGCCACTCAGTTCGTAAGGATAGCGAGCGGCGAAAGACGGGTTCAACCCGACGGCCGTCAAGGTGGCGGCTATGGCCGCGCTGCGCTCGGCGCGGCTCTTGAAGATGCCGCTGATGTCGGCCGCCTCCGCCACCGAATCTCCAATTGCGCGCCGCGGGTTGAGCGATGCATTGGGGTCCTGGAAAACCATCCGGACGTTCAGACGCATCTCGCGCAGGCCGGAGCGGCCGGCTCCGATCAATTCGGTTCCCTTCAAATTGATGTTGCCGCTGTCGGGCTGGACCAGCCCGACGAGGGTTCGGCCTAGCGTGGTCTTGCCGCAGCCGGATTCGCCCACGATCCCGAGGACCTCGCCTTCCGCCAGCGACAGCGATACACCATCCACCGCCTGCACCCGGTATTTCCGACCGGCTCGCCTGGCACTGAACGAGACCATCATGTCCCGGACGTCGAGGATGACATTGCCGCTCATGGCAGCCCCCCGCCGGCCAGCGGAAATGCGCAGAGCACCTCGTGTTCTTGGGAGACCTCCAGGCGAGGCGGGGTCGCCACGCGGCACTCATCGCGCACCGCTGCGCAACGCAAGGCAAACACGCAGCCGGCAGCGACCGTACCTGGCAGCGGCGGCTGACCAGAAATGGTTGGCAGCCGGCGCGCGCCGGAATTTCGCGACGGCATGCAATCCATCAATCCGCGGGTGTAATGATGACGGGGTGCGCCGAACAGCGCATCGACTGAAGCGGTTTCCACGATCCGACCGGCGTACATGACAGCGACGCGATCGGCGAGCTGCGCAATGACTCCCATGTCGTGGGTGATGAACAATATCGCCATATCCAGCCGATTGCAGAGCTCGCGCAAGAGCCCGAGAATCTGAACCTGTATGGTGACATCGAGCGCGGTGGTCGGTTCATCGGCGACCAGCACCTGTGGCCTGCAGGCCAGCGCAATCGCGATCATGACCCGCTGGCGTTGGCCTCCGGACAACTGATGCGGATACGCGGACAGCTGCATTTTGGGTCGGGCATACGTACCAGTTCGAGCAGTTCGCGCGCACGGACCAGCGCCGCCGCGCCCGAAATTCCCTCATGCACGCGCACGGCTTCGGCGATCTGATCGCCGATCCGACGAACAGGGTTGAGTGAGGTCATCGGCTCCTGAAAGATCATTGCCATGCGGCCGTGGCCCGCTTCGACACGTTGCCAGGGCTGCAGCTGCGTTACGTCGCAGCCCTCCAACAGGACCCGCCCGGCGCGAACCCGGGGACCGGGCTGCGGCAGCAATCCCATGACCGCAAGCGAGGTCATGCTCTTTCCGCAACCGGACTCGCCGACGAGACCAAGGATCTCGCCCTTGGCCAAGCCGAAGGACACGCCCGCGACGATGTCGACCGGCGAGGTTTCCGGCCCCACTGACACCGTAAGGTCGCAAACTGTCAGCACGGCCTAACCCTTCTCACCAAAGACCTGACGGAATCGCGGATCGAGTCGATCGCGCAATGCATCGCCGACCAGGTTCAGAGAAAACGCCGTCGCCACGATCATCATGCCCGGAAAGAAGAGCAGCCACGGAGCGCGCGTGATGAAGGTCCGCGATTCCGCCAGCATATTGCCCCAGCTCGGAATGTCCGGCGGGGCGCCGAGGCCCAGGAAATCGAGTGAAGCCGCGCCGAGCTGCGCGAACGCGAAGACGAAGCTGGCCTGCACGAGAAGTGGTGAGACCAGGTTCGGCAAGATGTGCCGACTGATGAGCCATGCCGCTCCGGCGCCCATGCTGCGCGACGCCTCGACATAGGTTTCCGCGCGCAAGCGCAGTGTCAGTCCGTAGACGATCCGGGTCGTCGTCGTCATGTAGCCGATCCCGATGGCCAGGATGACGGTGGCCACACTCGGGCTCAAGATGACAATCAGGCCGAGTGCGAGAAGCAGAGTCGGGAAGGCCATGAGCACGTCGACCATGCGCATCAGCAGGTGACCCAGCCGCGGGAACAGAGCGGAAAGTACGCCGGCCGGAACGCCGGTCGCGAGAGCGAAGACGACCACGCCCGAGCCGATCAGAAGTGCCATGCGTGCTGAATGAATGGTGCGCGACAGGGTATCCCGGCCGAATTGGTCGGTGCCGAACCAGTGGGTCACGTTCGGGGGCGTCAGGCGGATCAGCGGATCGATGGCATACGGATCGTAAGGCGACAGCCAGGGTGCGAAGATCGCGGCGAGCACGGTCGCCAGAAGGACCCCGAGCCCGGCCAGCGCGATCGGACGGGCGATGAACGGCTTGAGCCACAAAATCACGCTGTTGCTGCTCATTGAAGTTCAACCCGCGGATCGAGCAGACGATAGCTCAGATCGACGATCAAATTGATCAGGAGATAAACCACCACGATGACCAGGATGACGCCCTGGATCACAGGGTAGTCTCGACGAAGGATCGACTGAACGACGAGGCGGCCGATGCCGGGCAGGGCAAAGACGGTTTCGGTCACCACCGCTTCGGACAACAGTGCGGCGAAGGTGAAGCCGAAGGCCGAGACGACCGCCAGCAGTGCATTACGCCAGATGTGACGACGCACGACCTGCCACGGCCTAATTCCCTTTGCACGCGCCGTGCGCACGTAGTCCTCCCGGGAGACGTCGAGCATGCTGGCGCGCGTCAGCCGCAGGATCAAAGCGGCATTCGGAGCCGCAAGCGCCAGGCTGGGGAGGACGAGATAGCGGAGATTGACGACACCGCCTTCGAAGATCGACGGATAACCGGAGCTCGGAAACCAGCCGAGCCAAGCGGCGAAGATCAGGATCAGATAGAGCCCGACCCAGAACGTGGGTATCGAGGCCATCAGCATCGCCCCACCGGACAATCCCTGGTCGAGCCACGTGCCGTGCCGGACCGCCGCAATCATGCCGATCGGCACGCCGATGACCGCAACCCAGATCATCGTCATGGTGGCGAGCAAGATGCTGGTCTCGGCGCCATCGGCAATCACCGACAGCACGGGCGCCTGGAAGAAGATCGACCGCCCGAGATCGCCCTCGAGCACATGGCCGGCCCAAGTGAGATATTGCAGGATGATCGGCTGGTCGAGACCGAGCTGGTGTCGCAAGGCGTCGATCTGGTCGGGCGTCGCGGTGTCACCGAGCAGAACATAGATCGGGTCACCCGGCACGATATGGATGAATGCGAAGATGATGATGGACGCTGCCAGCAGCGTCACCGCCGTCGTTCCTGCGCGCTTGAATGCGTAAGACCACATGTGATTGGGCGCCTGGTCAGCGGCAACGATGCGCGCCGGCGCCGGCGCTCGACAGTCCTCGCGGCCTCATTGTCCGTCCTTATTTCGTGGACACATTCCAGAACACGGGACCGTTTGGATTGAGCCCCTTGAGCTTGGGAGACGCAATGTCATAGGTGTAGGCATCGCCTACTTTCATCACCGGTACCTGCTCATAGATCAGCGACTGGATCTTGTCCCATGTCGACTTGCGCGCAGCTGGATCGGTCGTGTTGATCGACTCTGCCCGAAGCGAGCCGATCTCGGGGCTGTCCCACCAGCCGGGATAGCTCGCATTCAGGAACGTGAGCAGCAGCGGGTCGGGCGCGAAGGAATGGTGGGTGACGAAGATGTCCCACTGTTCCGGCTGGCCGCGCATCTTCAGAAGGGTCGCCCAATCGACGACCATCATCTGAACATTGATGCCGGCGTCGGCCAGCTGGCGGGTGAAGACAGAGGCTTCATCATAGTGTGCCTGGTAGTTCGTCGAGACCAGCAGGCGGATCGGCGTCCCCGTGTAGTCCGCCTCCTTTGCGAGCTCCTTGGCCTTCTTCGGATCGTGCGCACTGTAATTGGAGGCGCCTTCGGTCGAGTACCAGGGTGTGCCGTTTGGAAAGATCGATCCTTCGGCATTCCACAGGTCCTTGGGACCGAAGGCGACGCGCAATGCCTGCGACTTGTCCAGCGCGGTCTGGATGGCGCGGCGGAGCTTGTAATTGTCCTTCAGGATTCCCTGCTTCGAGTTCATGAAGAAAAGGCCGAAGATCGGCGCGTTGGTACGCTGCACCTGAACCGATGGATCTTTGCTCAGGGACTCGTACAGATCGCCGGAGATCATTTCCGCGTAGTCGTAGTCGCCCGCCTGCACGCCGCTCACGCGCGTGCCGACGTCAGGCACCGGAATGAACCGGATCTTGTCGAAGCTCGCAACGCGGGCGCCGGCGAAGCCGTCCCCCTTTTCCTTGACTGGCTTGTAGCCCTCGAACCTCTCCACCTCGACATAGCGGTTCGGCCGCCACTCCACGAACTTGTAGGGTCCGGTGCCGATATAGTCCTTTTGCTCGATCGGCCGGTTTCCCGCTTTGGCGGCTATGTCTTCCGGATAGATCGCAAGGCCGCCATTGACGTCCGCAATGAGAGCCTTCCAGGCGCCGTTCGGCGCGGACAATTTCAGCGTGACTTCATACTTTCCGGTCGCCTCGACCGAGGTAGCCGCCGCCATCAGGAGCTTGCCACGCGCACCGAAACTGCCCCATCGCGTCATCGAGGCGACCACGTCCTTGGCGGTCATCTCCTTGCCGTTGTGGAAGAGGACACCTTCGCGGAGCTTGATGACGATGGTCCGACCGCCGTCTTCCGTGCGATCGCTCTCGGCCAGCATCGGACGCGGCGTATAGGTCGAGTCCAGGGCATACAGGGTCTCGAAGATGTGGCGGCCGATGACCGATGCGACGTCGGCTGTCGTCAGCATGACATCGAGCGGCGGCGGTTCTCCGATGGTGGCTTCGCGGAGCAGGGTGGCGGCATTGGCCTGCGCAATCAAAAACGACGCAGTGGCCAGCCCCATGACGCCACGCATCAAGACACTTGGACCGTATCTCATGATCGCCCTCCCGCCTTGTTGAACCGCCTGCTTCCCGGTGCAGGGGATGTGCCTTTCAGCTGTTGGGCTGATGGCACGCTATTGGTTGTTCGAAAGTTACATACACAATTTGACAATTATCAAGCGGAAAATGCTGTTCTTGATGGGGCATGCCGATATACGTTTGGTCGATGCTGAAGGTTTCTTACGGCAGCTTCTTGCCAAGGGCGCAGGTTGATCTGACCTGGGGAAGGGCGGGCAATGGCGCGTGCAAAGCGAAATCATCCGGCGAGAGCCGTTGGTACAGCGATCTCGAAGCCGTCGGGCGACGACAATGTCGTGGCCGGCGACATCATCTCCCTCATCAGGCAAAGCGCTCCAAGCCTCAGCCCCTCGGAGCAACGCGTTGCCACGGTGCTGCTGGCCGATATGGAGTTTGCCGTTCACGCCAGCAATTCCGAGTTGGCCCGTCGGGCGCGCGTCAGCGAGCCGACGGTAACCCGGTTCAGCCGCTCCGTCGGTTGTCGGGGCGTCCGCGACCTCAAGGTGAGGTTGGCTCAAGCAATGGCGGTCGGACGGATTTACGTTGAGCTTCCCCCGCATGTCGGGACCGATCTGGCGCGCCCCGCGCTCTGGCGGTCGGTGTTTCAGGAAATTCGCCGTGCAATTGCCGCCGCCGAGGAAGGACTTCGCAAGGAAGACATCGAGAGGGCTGCCGAAGCTATCTCGCGCTGTTCGAAGCTTGCCGCGTTCGGGGTTGGGGGCGGTTCCACTCTTGCGGCGGCGGAGGTTCAGAACCGGTTCTTTCGTCTTGGGATTGCCGTCTCGCATGCCTCCGATCCGAGCTTGATGCGGATGATCGCCGCGACCCTCGGACGGGATGATGTCGTCGTTGCTATCTCGACCACCGGTGCAGCGAACGCGGTGATCGAGGCAGCCAGTATCGCCAAGCAATACGGCGCCTTGGTCGTCGCAATTACCAAGCTGCAAAGCAGGCTGGCCTCGATCGGCGATATTGTGCTCGGCGTGCACGTGCCGGAAGCGCCCGACGCGCTCAAGCCGACGGCGTCGCGCTATGCATTTCTCGCCACCATCGATCTGCTCGCAGCGTCAACCGCCTATTGCAAGCCGCTCGAAGCCCAGGCACGCATGCGGCGGATCAAATACGAGTTGCTGAAGGGAAGCGACGGGGACGCCAAAGGGCCGCTGGGAGACTGAAAAATCTCCCAGTGGCCCGACGAGGATTTGTTCGGTGCATCGCCGCTCGCATGTGGCAACGTCCATCGCGCTCCGAAACCTGAACAGTACATGCTGCAGAAAAATCGTCCGGCAGGATACGATGTTCAGAGCCGGCTACGACGGCTATCAGCGGCAGACGTAGCTGCCATTGACCAGAACGCGGACACATCCCGTACCGACAGCGGCTGCACCAACTGCTGCGCCGCCGACGACCGCGCGCCTGGTGGTGCGCCGTGCTACGCCGGCGACTGATACGGGCGTCAAGGGCCGCCCGACCCGTGCTTCAGCCCGGCCGAGCGAGAGCGAAAGGCCTTCGTCCACCGACCAGTCCATCGAGCCGGACACTCCGAGGGCGACCACGGCAACTGCGAGTGATAATTTTGTGACCAAACCAAGCTTCATAATAGTCTCCGCCTGTGAGAGTGAATTTGGACGCTCCATGGACTGGGGCTCGGACCATTGATCAAGATCAAGGAACCGTCGAAATCGTAAGCTGGTAACCGAAGGCGAACCACCAGAACGATTCAGTCGGGTTCGGGTACATGCGTCACCCTTTTCGCCTCGTTTTTACTTCTGTATGCAGAGCGGCCTCAGTGTCTCGTCGCTGCTGCGCGCTTTCGCGTATTCCATCAGCGCCGTCCGGGCTGCTTCGCAACGCTCTGCGCTTGAAAATTCTTGTGTCGATATGACGGCGCCATTCGCGACGCCGAGCCAGCTGATGACGACCAGAACATAGGTCACGGTATCCTCCCCCTCAGCCGTCGATCTCCTGAGCTCAGATTAGCGCGACAGGCGGCTTAATGAGCGCCGCCCATCGCGCCATCATCAAGCTCTATTGGCACACGTACATGATGCCATCGCCGCCCTTCACCAACGAGCCTGGGACGCAACCGATGCCGTTGCGCGCCGCATAGTCGGTCCAGCCGCTATAGCCATAGCTCCACGGTCCGCCGAAGTAATAGGCTCGCACGGCGTACCAGGGCAGACCCTCGTTAGTGTAGTAGTGTCCGCGATAATAGGGAGTGACGTACAACCTCGTCGCCGCTTGCGCCTTGTCGAGCCCCAGCGAAACTCCGCCTTGATCGGTCCAGCCGATGGACAGCGTCGTGCCGCATACGAGCGCGGCGACGGCAACGGCAATCTTCCTTGCGCTTATCGACTTCATGGACGTTCTCCAAAAATGAACTTCAACGCCACCACACCAACGCAGCACCAGGGCGGCGGCTTGCTTTAGATCAAGGGATTCAACAAATCGCATCTGCTTCGTCTTCGATTTTACCGGGTCAAGTTCAGATCGAGTTAAGGGAATCTGGATGACGACGCTTTGACGTCCGACGAGTGCAGCCCGCCGGGTCGCATCGGAAAGCATGCTGTCACGTGGTGCACCGGCTCTCTCCATACTTGAGCCAT
The DNA here is from genome assembly GCF_000244935.1 of Bradyrhizobium sp. WSM1253. NCBI lineage: Bacteria > Pseudomonadati > Pseudomonadota > Alphaproteobacteria > Hyphomicrobiales > Nitrobacteraceae > Bradyrhizobium > Bradyrhizobium sp. WSM1253. The sequence continues at coordinate 1,340,741 of NZ_JH600073.1, read as the reverse complement.
GTATGCAATCGTGCGAACGCTTCTCGCTGGAATGCGTCAGGCAGTCGGTGACAAGCTCCGAGGCGGTATGACGCGTTTGGATCTACTTTTCATCATTTCTGCCGTTTGGTTCGCAGGCTCGTGTTGCGCCGCGACCAATTTGTTGAAGGCGAAGAATAACCGGGCGGTGATGCCGCCTTTCAATTGGTGCTCATCAGGAAGCATCTCGGCGGCCAGCCGTGACCAGCTTCTTGCCTCGGCCATCCAGACCGTTTGGTTTGCCGGATCCTGGCTTGCAAGCTGCCGGCAAAGTGCTGCGCGCGAACTCAGCTCGAATTGACTCATCATCGGCCCTCCCTGCCAGAAGCTCGATGTACACGGTGAGAATTCTGCGTTGCGTGCCACACCTCTGCAATTGCCCTTCCGGTCATTGTACCAAGGGGCAGGTCACGGCCACTGACCAAGCCGTGCGATACTATGCGAGGCCGTGTTGCGATAGTTCAATTCGTTGATCTGGCTCAAGCGAAGCCGCGTTCGGACGCGGTGAATATTCGCCTGCTGCAGCGTGCGTGCGCTTACCGACGAAGCGCCGCCATGCCCCAGCAAGTGCTTCACCAGGGGCGCGCCGCGGCAGAAGCGGCGGCTCGATTTAGGCAGCCATGCCATGCAGGTTGCATTGCTTCGCCAATTCTGCCGCCGTGGCCCGTTGCTTGCCCGGCGAAGATCTGCGGCGGCAATGGCGCCGACAATGCCCATCTCACGATATCTGCTCTATGTCGGCAGTACGTTGCTCGCGATGCTCTTTGTTGTGGACGCACTGGTGCCGGATCGGCCCGCCATCCACGGTGGAGCTGCGCGCTCCGCGACCATCCGCATCCATTCCGATTGGAAATTACCCGAGCGGGTCGTTCTCGACACTAGCCTGCCGACGATTGTCGCAACCGACATCGCCAGGGTCGAGCTTGGTATCCTGCCCGGCGCCGACGTCTCACAGAGGCGCGCTCGCGAGGCCTTTGCTCAGCTAGGAGCCCCCGATGCCGAACGACCGCCAGCGCGTCCGTCGACAAAGGCGGATGTGAAGCCGCAGCGCCAAAACAAAAGTGCGAGGAGGCACATCGAAAAAAATATCCGGCTCGTCGCGCGGCCGCCGCAATACGGCTGGTTCGGCAACCAGGTTTGGTGAGCGTCTCCTATCGTCGCATCTTCGGAGTGGGGCGCCCGCCATTGATACTATCAACGAGTGCACGTCGAGGCATTGCCCAATCAAACGTCCTTGAAGATCGGGAGTAACTGACATGAGTGAAACGTCAAGGTCTGAGCGAATCGATCGTCGCCGGGCTCTTTCGTTGCTCGGATGGGCCGCGGTACTCGGATTGGCGACCTCCGGAACGTTCCTGTTCGGAGCAGAAGCGCCGGCGCAGACGATCGGCATGGAGCGACGCCAGGAGAGGCGCGGAGCCCGCCACGAGCGGCGTCAGGAACGGCGCGCGGGCCGGACTGAACGCCGTCAGGAAAGGCGTACAGGGCGCACGGAGCGCCGTGAAGAGCGGCGCAATTAGGACGCCGACATGACCTCACCGATTATCGTTCGCCGGCAGATGTCTGCTTGATCGCGATCCGGAAGCTGGCGGATGCCGCAGACCTGGTACGTAACATTCGAGGTGCACAAGCGTGGGACCTTGCCGAAGCGGCGAAGTCCACGGGAGACACGCACATTCGAGAGCGAAGCCGAGGCGCGGGCTTTCGCGCGAGCGAAGTTCAATGAGGGATTGATCGTGTTTGCAGGCACGCTCAATCCCTTTTTGCCGCGACGGCTGATTCCCTCGAGCGATATCCCGTCCTGGATAGAGCAAGACCGAGGCGACGAGGTTGCCGGCCACGATGCCAAGCGCGACCCGGAGAAATAGGCAGCATGTCTTGGTGCTCATGCCGATGTCGCGTCGAAATGTCTTGAGTGTTGCCATTATGGCACGTGGAGTTTGTGGCGTCGCCCGTAGAGTTTCAGCTGGAAGTTGGGGGATGATTGCAGTGCAACAAGCCGCCGATCGGGCAATCAAAAGCGGCCGGCAAGGAGAGAGCATGATGAAAAGACTTCTACTAGCAACCGTTGGTCTGGTGGCGCTGTGCACGGCGGGGACCGCCATGGCTGCCGATATGGCCGTAAAGGCGCCTCCACCGGCACCGATCATTCCGATCTACAATTGGACGGGGTTCTACATCGGCGGCAATGGTGGCTGGGCGCAGAACCACAACTGCGTCGATTTCCTTGACGCGGCTGGAGTCGCCGTCGCCTCTGGCTGCCGCGATCGTTCCGGTGGTGTCATCGGTGGCCAGCTCGGTTATCGCTGGCAGGCCAGCCAGTGGGTGTTTGGTCTGGAGGCTCAGGGCGATTGGGCGGATCTCAGCAACCAGCGCGTCAGCCTGTTCAATCCGGCGCTCTCCACGCGCGCCAAAACGAGCGCCATCGGCCTCTTCACCGGCCAGATCGGCTACGCCTGGAATGCGTCACTGTTCTACGTGAAGGGTGGCGCTGCGGTAACAGACAATCGTCTCAGCGTGCTTGATACTGCGTCCGGCGCCGAGCTCGCGGCGCAAAGCGCAACCCGCTGGGGTGGTGTCATTGGTGTCGGATACGAGTATGGCTTCACCCCGAACTGGTCGGTGGGGCTCGAATACGACCATCTGTTCATGGGGCATCGGAATAATTCGTTCACGGCCGCCGATCCGCGCCTTGCCGCTTTTGTAAACGACCGGATCACCCAGGACGTGGATATGCTCACCGTGCGCTTCAACTACCGCTTCGGAGGGGCCAACCCGGTCGTCGCGAGGTACTGAACTCTCCCGGTCTGATGTCTTCAGGGGGCCGGCAGTCATGTCGGCCCTCATTTTTGTGGTCTCATCGTGCAAGCCAGTCAGCGTCTGCCGGCGCGATCGACCGGACCGCCGCGGTTGGTCGGAGTGCCGGACCGCACTGCTTCTCGTGCGGCAGCGCGCGCGACGGGACGCACTCCCAAGACGACGCCCGGTCTTGCAACGCAATGCGCGGGCTAGTCCACATATTGGCAATATACGGCCGCGTTGGCGCTTTCAGGACTCGCGAAGACGAGCCCGGGCACCAAGAGCGCGTGCTCAGGAAAATCCGGGGCAGATCTACCAGCCGGAATAGTAGCTCCGCCTCGCATAGTAGCCGCCATAACCGCCATAGCTACCGTAGGCGCTGTAGGCACTGGGCGGACAATATTCATAGCCGTATCCTCCGCCGTAAGAGGAGTATCCGCCGCCGTAGGAAGGATATGCACCATAGTAGCCGGAGCTTGCGATCGCGCCACCCACGACAGCGCCCGCAACCACCGCGCCGGCGCCCCAGCCACGGTAGCCTCGATATCCGTAACCTCTGTAGCCATATCCGGCGCCGCGATAGCCCAAACCACGATAGCCCAATCCCGCTCCGCGGTAGCCTCCGCCCCATCCGCCGCGATAACCCCAGCCTCCGTAGCGCACTTTCACCACGTCATTATCGAGCGTGGCTCTCATGGCGCCGACGTTGGTCGGCAAGGGCGCTGCTTCGCTTCCGGCTACAGAAATCATGGTGGTCGCGACAGTAAGAATTGCTGGAAATGCTCCTTTGATGAACCTCATCATATCCTCCACGGGTTTAAATCTCGACTGACCGGCGAGAGAAGAATTCCGTCACGCCGGCGGCACGACCGCGCACATGAAATGTTTGCGGTCGTTACCGGCTTGGCCTTGATTTGAATCAACGAGCGAGCTTGGAGGCCGTGAGCGGCTCCGGCCGGTCACGGGCCCGCTTGCCCGAGGCGCGGCGCCAGATGGATCGTCCTTAGGTCGCAGAGCGCGGCGGGCTTGAAGAACCTGCGAATATAGCGAACATTAATCGCAACGGCTCGATCTGCATATCGTCGACACTTGCATAGTGGAGCGGCCTGATGATCACAGTTCCGGAACTGGTGTCGCAAGCTCTGGGCGCGTTTCTGACGACGGAAACCAAGGACCGGTTCGGCGCCTCGCATGCCGGCCTGACCGAATTGCTTCCATTTGCAGCCAAGCTCACGATGGAGTGCATCGGCAACAGCGATGCTCTCTATCACAACATCGAGCATACGTTGCTCGTGACCCTTGCCGGGCACGATATCCTGACAGGCCGCGCGCTGCTCCGGCCCACCACGGCAAACGACTATGCGAATTTCATTCTGGCGTGCCTTGCCCACGACATCGGATACGTCCGCGGCGTCGTTCAGGGCGATGAGGACGATCTGTTCATCGCGGACGTCACCGGCAACACGGTTCGTCTGCCGCGAGGATCGTCCGATGCGGCTCTCGCGCCATACCATGTCGATCGGTCGAAACTGTTCGTGCTGGAACGGTTGGATTCCGTCGAGCAGGTGGATGCCGATCGGGTCGCTCGGGCGATCGAAGATACCCGGTTTCCTTACACGATGTCTTCGAATGACAGCCTCATTGAAGAGGAGGGATTGCTGTTGCGGGCCGCCGATCTCATCGCTCAGCTCGGCGATCCCAACTATCTGAAGAAGTCCAACGCGCTGTTCTACGAGTTCGAGGAGATCGGCCTCAACAAGACCTTGGGCTACGCGACGCCAGCGGACATCGTTTACAAATATCCACAATTCTATTGGAGTAACGTAGCTCCCCAGATCCAACCGGCGATACGTTATCTGAACGTGACGTCTCGAGGCCGGCAATGGATAGCGAGTCTCTACGGCAACGTATTTCGGGCCGAGCGTGAGCTGACTCTCTCCGGACCGCAGCCCTAGACCGGACCACAGCCCTAGAAGAGGCTCGACGCTTGATCTGGATCAAGCGTGCGGCGTGAGAGCAGGGGCTAGTTCGCCTCAGCATGCGCGGCATGACTGAAGGCGCGTCCGTGAAAACACTCCGTCAGATATTCTCTGGAGACGAGATCATCCAGCTTTTGATCCGGCTCGGATTGCTCGGGCTGCTGCTCGTCTGGGCGCTCCTCCTGGTCCGTCCATTCATCCCCATATTGGCCTGGAGTGTCGTGCTTGCTGCTGCGCTGAACCCGGTTTTTCGGCGCCTCAGCGACATTCTCGGTGGGCGGCCGAAGCTTGCGGCGACGATCCTCACGCTCGTCAACCTGGCTGTGGTGATCGGACCGGCGACCTGGCTGGGCATGGGCGCGGTCGACGGGATCACCGATCTGGCCGCCCAGGTGACGGCCGGTGAATTGCATGTGCCTTCGCCGCCGCAGTCGCTCAAGGAGTGGCCAGTCATCGGGCCTCAGCTCTTCGATCTCTGGGATCAGGCGACGACCAACCTCCGGTCGCTCTTGCGCGCGGTCGTGCCCTATTTGAAGCCATTCGCGACCACCTTGCTTGGGTTTGCCGGCAATGCCGGTGTGGGAACGGTCAAGTTTCTGCTGTCGGTGGCGGTGGCCGGCGTGCTGTTTCCGTATGGACCTCAGCTCGTGGCCGCAGGGCGCAGCTTTCTGTCGCGCATCGTGCCGGACCAAAGCGAGCATTTTCTGGACTTGGCGGGAGCCACGATCCGTGCGGTGGCTCAAGGCGTGATCGGCGTTGCTATCATCCAAGCCTTGCTGGCGGGAATAGGTTTCAAGCTCGCCGGCATCGCCAGCGCGGGCCTTCTTGCCTTCGTGGTGCTGTTGCTGTCGATCGTGCAGATCGGCGGGACCATCGTCATCCTGCCGGTTATCATCTGGATCTGGACCGACAAGGAATTTCCGATCGCGCTCCTGCTGACGGTGTTTCTCGTGATCGTGTCGGTGCTCGACAATATCCTGAAACCGCTTGTCATGGGCCGCGGCCTGACCACGCCGGCGCTCGTGATCCTGATCGGGGTGATCGGAGGAACCCTCTTCCATGGGATCATCGGCCTCTTCATCGGACCTATCATTCTATCTGTGGTCTGGGAGCTGACGGTGGCCTGGATTCGTACCGAACGTGCTGTGCCGGCGAAACTGGCGATCGAGCGTTGACGCATATCAATTCGACTGAGCCTTTCAGGCAAAGCGATACGACAACGAGGTCGGAACGTGGTGGTGGAAATATCTGGCCCGCCTGGTCCCCTTGCTGTGGCCGCCGGTATTGATGCAGGACTTCGGCATGCTCCAACGAGTGCGACGTGAGCGCCATGGATACCATTCTTGTTATCAATGCCGGCTCTTCCCACCTCAGATTCCGTATTTATTCGGTCGAAGGAGAAGGAAGCCTACGGCAGCAGATCAAGGGGCGGATCGACGGGATCGGACGTTGCCCGCGACTGCAGGCGAGCAGCGCCGGTGGCGATCCGCTTGCCAATCGCGCCTATCCGATCGAAGCAGTGCGGGATATTCCGGCCGCACTGAACATTGCAGGCGCCTGGTTGCGGGATGAGCTTCATATCAGCCCCATCGCTGTCGGGCACCGCGTCGTTCACGGCGGTGCGGAGCATGACCGGCCGGTCCTGATTGATCAGGGGATGCTGGCTCGCCTGGAAGGACTGACGGCGTTGGCGCCGCTTCATCTACCGCACAATCTGGCGCCCATTCGAGCGATCCTGGCTGACTTCCCGACGCTTCCGCAGGTCGCCTGCTTCGAGACCGCATTTCATCGAACACATGCTGCGGTGGCCGACCACGACGCGATCCCTCGTGGGCTTCATGCAGAGGGCGTACCGCGCTATGGATTTCATGGCCTTTCCTACGAATACATCGCGAAGACCTTGCTGAGGGTTGCGCCGGAAATCGCGATGGGACGCGTGATCGTCGCGCATCTCGAGAGCGGGGCATCAATGTGCGCGCTCGATGGAGGGCGGAGCGTCGAAAGCACCATGGGCTTCACCGCGGTTGACGAACTGCCGATGGAAGCGCGACCAGGGCAGATCGACGCGGGAGTTGTGCTTTATCTCATTTCGGAGAAGGGAATGGCAGCATCCAGAGTGCAGGAGCTTCTCCAGGGAGATTGCGGGCTGAACGGCCTCTCGGGCCTCAGCTGCGATATGCGTCAGCTCGAGGCAAGTAAAGACGTCAACGCGAAATTTGCGATCGACTATTTCGTTCACTGGGTCAGCCTTAACGCTGGTATGCTCGCAGCTGCGTTGCAGGGGCTCGATGCGTTCGTCTTCACCGCCGGGATCGGCGAAAGCTCCGCGTCGATCCGTTTGCGTGTGGCGGAGCGGCTCGCATGGCTCGGTGTCAAGCTTGATGTGGCGCAGAACGCGCGGCAATCGCAGTTGATATCGTCTGCCGCGAGCCGCATTCCGGTTTACGTCTTGCCGTCCGACGTGGATCTTATGATCGCGAGACACACGTTGGCGCTGCTAATGAACAGCAGCTCGACAGCATCAAAGGGGGCGTCGTGATCGGTTCCCCTTGATCGGGGTTGCGGTCAAGCGTCAACGGGGTCCCGTGGTCGGCGCTTGCGGAATCATCGGACGGCTTCTTCGATGTCGGCACCAGGAGTGCGTATTGGCGGTTCAATTCCTGCTCGGTACCTTGATCAGCGTGATCAACATCATGATTCACGCGCTGGTGACCGTTGCGGCCATCGACATCGCCCGTACCGCCGGATTGAAGCATACGGCGCGGCCGCGGTCGCACCTGATGGCCGTGATGGTCATCACTGCTGTCATTTTGATGGTCGCGCACGTCCTCGAGGTTCTCATTTGGGCGCTCGCCTATGCGGCGGTCGGCGCGGCGCCTCCGGGAAGCGATCTGCTATATTTCACCTTCGTGAACTACACCACGCTCGGCTATGGGGACATCACGCCCGTGGCGGGCTGGCGGCTGACCGGACCTATGACCGCCATGAACGGCATCCTGATGTTTGGTTGGTCGACCGCGGTTCTTTTCGAGGTCCTGCGCAAGACGGTTGAACATCTCGCGGCGATTGCGGCGCCTAAGTCTAGTTCTGGAGATCGAGGCTAGCGAGCTTCAGCCGGTCCAGCAGCACGATCTGGCGCTGGGTATTTCCGACGAAGCCGAGGATACCGAGTTCATGCAACCGCGATAATGCGCGGGAGACGGTTTCCAGCGTTAATCCGAGATAGTCGGCGATATCGCGCCGCGACATCGGCAGCGCCATGATCCCGGCGGCTGTCAGCCGCTTGTCCATCTCGATCAGGAAGGCTGCGACCCGCTCCAGCGACGTCTTGCGGCCGAGCAGCAGCATGTGGTCTTCCGCATGCTGAAGGTTGGTCGTGGTCATGCTCAGCAGGTTGCGAGCCACCACGGCGTCGTCCTGCGCGACCAGCTCGAGACTTTGGCGCCTCACCAGGCGAACCGTGGTATCGACGATCGCTTCCGTCGTGAACCTGTGCGCACTGCCGTTTTCCAGCCCGAAGATGTCGCCCGCAAGATGAAATGCGCCGATCTGGCGGCGGCCGTCCGACAGCAGCTTGTAGCTCCGCACAGCGCCGTTCTTCACCTGATAGACGTACTCTGCGGGCTCCTTTTCGCCGTAGACTTCGGAGCCCTTCTTATAGGTAAACTCGTTTAAACTGATGATCGGGTTTGAATCGGTGTTTAACCCTAGCTCGCGGAGCGAATGAAGCCGCGAGGAGGCGTCGGCAGCGGTGCGAACGAACATGGCCAACTCCCGAACTGATGGTGACGCGGTATTTCCATCGCGGGAATAAGGAGCCGCCGAAAATCCGCTTCCCGCGAAGGTTGTTTAGGCGATAATTGGGGTTTTCAACCATTGTCTGTAGGTGCATTGTACCAAGGTACAGGAGGGGTTCGATGCGCTGACTGAGAACCCGTCAGAGTGTCTGTCAGATGGTGCGGCAATATGCCGAAAACGGACGCTTCGTTCCCGATTGCAGCATCCCAATTGGGCTGCTTTGCTTAGGCATCAACGGCACGTCTGGTCTTTCTGCATTTGAAGTACCCATCGAGGGGAAAAAACTTGTCCGGCTTCGTATATGTCGTGGACGACGACGCATCCTTTCGGATGGCGATTCAGCGTCGGCTCAAACTGGCTGGGTATGAAGTTGTGACCTACGCGTCTGCCCAGCAGCTGCTGGATGATCCGCCAGGGGCCGACCATCCGGGATGTATCTTGCTCGATGTGCAGCTTCCGGGCCTGAGCGGGCCGGAGTTGCAAGCCTCGCTCGTCCAATGCCATTCGCCGCTGCCCATCGTCTTTCTGACCGGACATGCGGATACCGCGACGACGGTCCGTGCAATCAAGGCCGGCGCAGAGGATTTTCTGACCAAGCCGGTGTCGTCGGAACAGTTGATCGATGCGATTGAGCGGGCAATGGCTCAACAGGAGGTGGCGCGGAGCCAACAAAGCAAGCTCGATTCGGTACGTTCTCGCTTGAGGTCTCTATCGCGACGCGAGCGACAGGTCTTCGACCTGATCGTGCGCGGGAAGATCAACAAGCAGATCGCCTACGAGCTTGGAACGACCGAACGCACGGTGAAGGCGCACCGCCACCAAGTGATGACAAAGATGCAGGTACTATCGTTTGCCGAATTGGTGTCCGCTGCCGAGCGGCTCGGCCTGCTGGATTCGGCAAAGGTGTGACGCAGTCCGGTTTTCGTGCGCTTCGTCAGGTCTGCGATCAGACCTGTACGATGGGACAATATGAAATGTTATTGACATAATTCGCCCTGGGCCGCCTACATACCGGCGTCGTTAGCCGTCGGATTAGCGCAGGAACCTTTGCCGCGTAGCGTCGTTGCGACGCGAGTGCCAGGTTTCCAATCAGAAAGACGGGCCCATTGTTTGCACGTAAGCCGATTTACGTCGTGGATGATGATTTATCGATGCGCCGAAGCTTGGAGCGGTTGCTTCGAAAGCATGGGTTTGAAGCGGTTGCTTTTGATTCCGCCGCTGCGCTGCTTCGTTATGGCTGCATCGAAGAGGCGTGCTGCATCGTTCTGGATATCAATCTGAACGGAGAGTCGGGTATCTCACTCCGCGGCAGGCTCGCGAGCGAGTGTGCCAGTGTCCCGATCATCTATATTACCGGCAACGACTGCCAGGCAAATCAGGCTGCCGCGATTCAGTCCGGGTGCGCCGCCTATCTGGCCAAGCCCTTTGCAGCAAGCGCACTCATCGACTCCATTGAACGCGCCTGCGCCGAGCATGGCTGAAGCCGCCGCTGCTCACTCGTCGATGTCCTGCTCCAGAGTCTGTGCGGGCGCGCCGTTGTGAGCCGAGCCGAACTGTGCCAGCGGCAACGATGTCGTCAGAGACAGAAGGTTGGAATCGGTGACCTCGAGCACCAGAGTCTTGCCGGCTTCCATGTCCTCGATGAACCTGGGATCGGCGGCGTCTGCGGCGATACAGGTATTGGTCAGGCACCAGGTGTAGGGCAACGATCTGGAAGTTCCCTGATCGACGGTCAGCTTGGCAGGCCGTTGCAGATACATCCCGACGGGGACAAACACTTGCAGCCGGGCAGTGCGGTCGCCGTCGCGCTCGATCAGGTCCACGCGCACCGCCATCTGGCCCGTTGCAAACTTGCCGGTGATCGAGGTCCGGCACAGCATCGGCGCACCGCCGGGCTTGACGCAAAGCTTCCGCCAGTCGCTATAGGTGATGTCCTTGGCTTCGCGCTGTCCGCGAGGCGCGATTTCGGCGGACTTTGCCTCTGGAGCCGGCTTGGGCGCGACTGCATTCTGCGCCGAAGCTGGTCCGGCAAGAGCCGCCGCGAACAATATCGACACGCAGACGAGCGCACGCCCAGACGAAAGCACTGAAGTTGTGTCAATCATGTTCTGCCTCCACGTCAGCCTCTGCGGCTATTTCTGCGCGTCAAGAAATCGTTCGACGAGCGGTGACCACATCGGGATCGTGTCGGGCGAGCCGATGAAGAAATGTCCTTCGCTGCCGAAGGGCGGCATCAGATGATATTCGGCCCTGCCGCCGGCCGCGGTGAAGGCCTCATGCATGCGCTTCGATAGGGCAGGGCCGAAGAACGTGTCGTTCTCGATATAGAACCACAGCATTGGCACCCGCGACGTCCGGCCGAAATCGGCGGTCGCTTCGACCAGCTTGTCCGGTGCGCAATTGTTATTGGGTTTGCCATCGACGCGGCCGCCGCGTCCTGCGGCGAAGGTGATGATCGCCTTGACCTGCGGAGGATTTGCGCTGGAGAGCGCAATGGAAGCCCAGCCGCCTGCGGACTGTCCGATGACGATCACGTCCTTCGGCAGAACGCGTTTCTCGGCCACCATGTAGTCGATGATCCAGAGATCGACCTGTGCCACCGCACGCCCGGCGTCGTGGAAGTTCGGATTGGTGCAGCTTCCGACCTTGGAGAAGAAGGGCCCGTAAAGACCGTGCTCGGGAATATCGATGGCGGCCGCGCCGTAGCCGGTTCCGACCGGCGCTACGACGAAATAGCCGCGGCTGGCGAACCACTTCGCGGCATTGCGGAATTCCACCAGCGGGAAAAAGCTTCGGTCGACCGCTTTGAGCGAGACGCCATGGTTCATGATCGCCAGCGGGAAGGGGCCATCGCCGACCGGCCGCACCACATAGGCAAACATCGGCAGCGGGAGCGGCAGGGCCCAGACCTCTTCCTGGATCCGAACATTGTCGTCGGCGCGCACAGGGGCAAGAAAGCAGGCCAGGATGCTCAGTGCTCCCGCCAGGTAGGTCACTGTTGAAGCATGCCGCAAATTCACGTGCGCCTCCTTCAACCGGCGAAAGTGCTGGCCACGATGATCGGGCCAAGCACAGTCAGCACAACGTTGCCGACCGCGTAGGGCACAGCGACCCCAAGCACCGGCGTTTGGCTTTCTGCAACTTCGCAGGCCCCGGTCACCGCGGCGTCGACAGTCATGGCGCCGGCCAGCGCGCCGCAAATGATGACCGGGTTCATGCGGAGCACGCGATGGGCAAACAGGGTCGTCACGATCAGCGGTACCAGCGTGACGACCAGGCCCATGCCGACCAGCAGCATGCCGTGCGACTGGATCGCGACCCAGGCCGCGTGGCCGTTGCCGAGCCCGATCGCGGCGATAAAGCCGCCGAGCCCGAGGTCGCTCAGCGTTTGCTGCGCGGCGGGCGGCATTGCACCCATCGTCGGCCGGCGCGAGCGCAGCCAGCCGCAGAAAAGTCCCGCTATCAAGGCACCGCCGCCGCCGCCCAGAGTCAGAGGCACTGAACCGATCTTGACGCTCGCGAGGCCGGCGAGCAGACCTATGGCAATGCCTGCGGCAAGGAATGCGATGTCGGTGCGGTCTTCGGAGCTCAGGATCTGTCCAACCTGCGAGGCGGCGCGCTCGATGTTGCGGGTGCTGCCGACCAGCGTCATGACATCACCGACATAGACGCGGGTGTCCGCGCTCAACGGGACCTCGCGTCCCATCCGCGTCAGGGTGCGCAGGAACACGCCGCGCGCGGCGTCGCCGACGCGTTCAGCCATGTCCTTGACGGAGCGGCCATGGAGCTTGCGATTGTCGACGAGGACGTCGACCACGTTGCCTGGAAGCGCCTTCAGGATCTCGTCGGCGTCGATTTCTGTGCCAACAATCGGCTTTGCAGCGACGATGGCGGCGGTGCGGCCCGCGATAACGATGTCGTCGTTCGCTTCAAGAACGGTGTCGCGATGCGGTTCGACGTCAGCGCCCTGGCGCACGATCCGCTCGATCACGCTGCGGCTGCCGATCTGGTCTTCGACGGCGCCGACGGTCCGTCCCGCCGCTGCCGACACCCGGTACGCGCGCGCCTGGAACTTTCGATAATGCAGATTTTCGGTCTGCGGCGGGTTGCCACCCGACAGCTCCGCCTCGAGCTTTGCAGCTTCCGCTTTCAAATCGATCCGCATCAATTTCGGCGCGACGAACGGCACGTACAGGAGCGTGAGGATATAGCCGAGCACGTAGGTGACGGCGTAGCCGGCCGCGATATTGGCGTCCTGCTGCTGCAGCAACTCTTTGGGGAGTCCGAGCTGAGCTAGTGCGCCAGATGCGGTGCCGATGACCGACGATTGTGTCAGGGCTCCCGCAGCAAGACCGGAAGCGGTGCCGGGACCGAGCGCGAACACATGGGCAAATACGAGAACGATGACGAGGCCGGTGCCGCCAAGCACGAGTGCGAGCGCAACCTGCGCCAGGGTCCGGATGCTCAACGAGGCAAAGAACTCGGGTCCGGACCGGTAGCCGATCGTGAACACGAACAGGCTGAAGAGGATGACCCTGAGCAAGGACGGAAACGTGAAGGTGCCAAGCTGCCCGATCAGGACGGCAACGATGAGCGTGCAGGCCGTGGTGCCGATCGAAAAACCGCGGATTCTGACGCGGCCAAGAATGGTGCCCAGCGCAACCGACAGCAGCAGGAAAATTTCCGGGGCGGCGGAGATGATCCATCTGACCGTGCTCATGGCGCATGCCCTCCAGCGATTTGTGCTAAATCTGGTTCGTCAAACCTGGCGATGCTTGATTCAGATCAACCCCTGCCGGGGGTTAACCCGCTCCGTGTTGAGCCGCAGGATTTGACGTGGGGACCTGAGCACGATGGATACCGCCGTTGCTTCGTCGATACGCCGCGACGAAACGGCGCCGATTGCGCTGCTGCTTGCCTTCGCCGGCGGCTATATCGACGCCTATACGTGGATCATCCACGGCGTGATGGCCAATGCCCAGACCGCAAACCTTGTGCTGTTGTGGGTTTATGGCTCGATCGGAAATTGGACGAAGGCGCTGCACTTCGTCCCGCCGATCCTTGCATTCGCCGCCGGTATTCTGGTCGCTGCATGGCTGCGCCGGGCGACCGGAGGGCGCGCCAGCGCGATCGGTACACTGATCGAAATCCTGCTGCTGGTCACCATCGCCATCCTGCACAATCGCCTGCCGGATCTCGCGGGAACGCTTGGCATTTCCTTCGTCGCCGCCGTACAGAGCGCGGTCTTCACGAGGGTCGAGGGCGCGCTCTACAGCTCCGTCATGATCACGGGCAACATGCGGCAGGCGATTGAAGGGCTGTTCGCTGCGGCCTCCGGCAATGGGACGCTCCGTCCCCCCGGCATTTTCGCCACGTTATGCGTCGCCTTTGGTCTAGGGGCGGCTGTGGGCGCCTTCGCGACCAAGCAAATCCCGAATCTGGCGCTCGGTCTTCCCGTGATCGCACTGCTGGTCGTGCTGTTGCTCTGCGAAGTCTCAAGCGAGGAGGGCAGGCTCTGATGTCTTCCGGGCGGAAATGGCGCTGGATCTTCCTGTTTCCGCCCGCAACCTGGTTGGCGCGGTATCACCGCGCCTGGCTGCGTTCGGACGCCATCGCCGGCATCACGCTCGCGGCCTACGCCATTCCGGTGTCGCTGGCCTATGCCACGCTGGCGGGCCTGCCGCCCCAAATCGGCATCTACGGCTACATGCTCGGCGGCGTCGGCTATGCGCTGCTGGGGTCGTCGCGCCAGCTTGCAATCGGTCCGACCTCGGCGATCTCGCTGATGATTGCGGCGACCGTCGGGACGCTGGCCGGCGGAGACGCGGCGAAATACGCCGAGATCGCGAGCCTAGCCGCCTGTGCGGTAGCGCTGCTTTGTCTGATCGCGTGGCTGTTCAAGCTCAGCGTTCTCGTCCGCCTGGTGAGCGACAGTATCCTGGTCGGTTTCAAGGCCGGTGCGGGACTCACCATCATGATGAGCCAGTTGCCGAGCCTGTTCGGCGTCGCCGGAGGCGGTCACAATTTCTTCGATCGCGCCATCAAGCTCGCCGGCCAGCTCGGCGGCGTCAATTGGCTGGTTCTGGCGATCGGAGCCATCGCGCTCTTGTTCCTGCTGGTGGGAGAGCGGCGGCTGCCGGGAAGGCCGGTCGGGCTCACGATCATGGCGCTATCGATCATGCTGGCGACACTGCTTGGCTTTCCGTCGCTTGGCGTGCCGGTGACCGGCAAAATTCCGGAGGGATTGCCGGCGTTTGGATTACCCAGCTTTGGTCTATTGGAGCCCGACGAGCTCTTCCCGCTGGCCGCGGGATGCGTGCTGCTGGCCTATATCGAAGGCGTCTCCGCCGCACGCAGCTTTGCTGCCAAGCACGGCTATGCCCTCGATGTCCGGCAGGAGCTTTTGGGGCTCGGCGCGGCGAACCTCGTCACCGCCTTCGGCCACGGCTATCCCGTGGCCGGCGGGCTGTCGCAGTCTGCGGTCAACGACAATGCCGGGGCGCGCACGCCGTTGGCCCTGGTGATCTGCTCGGCGGCGCTTGCGCTGTGCCTGCTGTTCTTCACGGGGCTTTTGACGAACCTGCCCAAGGCGGTCCTGGCGGCGATCGTTTTTGCCGCCGTCTACAGGCTGGTGGACATCCGCGCGCTGTTGCGAATGTGGCAAGTCAGCCGCATCGACTTTTATGCCGCGGCGATTGCCCTCCTGTCAGTGTTGCTCCTGGGCATCCTGCAGGGCGTCTTGCTGGCGGCCGTCGCGTCGATCTTCCTGCTCCTGGCGCGAGCCTCGCGTCCGAATGTTGCTTTCCTCGGCCGGCTGCCCGGTACCGGCCGCTATTCCGACAATGCGAGGCACGAGGGCGTCGAGCCATTGGTCGGCATCATCGCGTTTCGACCCGAAGCCTCGCTGCTCTACATCAATGCCGAAACGATCCTGGAGACAGTGTTAGGCACCTTGCCGCTGTCGGCCGGCGTCAAGCTCGTTGTCTGTGATCTGTCGGCCGCGCCCTACATCGATCTGGCCGGCGCGCGCATGCTGCACGATCTCTATGACGAACTCGCCTCCCGGAATATCACCTTCCGCATCGTCGGCGCGCACGCACAATTACGCGATCTGCTGCGGGCTGAAGGCTTGGCGGAAAAGACCGACAGCAGGACGTGGCTTCGTTCGGTTGACAGCGTACTCGGGGAAACCATGACCGGGCAATCATCTGATCCCAATCCATAAGATACGCCCGACCTATGGGCGGGCCGGCTCTGACGCGATCTCACCATCATCCTCAATCGGTCACGCGGTAGCGCCTTGGACGATGTCCGCATCGCAAATTGTTCCGGGCCTCTTCAAGGCGCTCGACCCTTGACTTGGATCAATGGGCCGAGGTGAGCGGGCATCACGATCCCGGCCGAGACGTCGCAAAGATCCGGAGAGAGACATGTCCAAGGACGCCAAGGCTACAGAAAAGCGCATCGATCAGTTCATTTCCGGGCCCGGCGGACGGGCGGATGATTGGCGCGATCTGGTGGAGGCAGCGAAGGCATGGGCGCGCGGCGGTGACCGCACGAAGTACGATGCGGCGCTGGCGGATCTCTCCGTGATAGAGGAGTTTCACGGCTATCCGGGGCTGCAGTTGATGGCGGCTTTGCGGGAAGCGGCCTCGGCCGGGGATGCGGCGGGTTCACTTGCTCTCGCGACGCGCATCACGCAGGCGTTGATGACGAGATCTTTCCGCCAGCTTGCCGGCGACTGGAATGCCAAGGACGACGGCAACGGTGATGCGCCCGAGCTTGTGCCGTCAACTTTCGGATCGCATGAGGGCCATCGACCCTATTTCGAGACACTGATCGTCACCGGCCTTTCGTCCAACCATTGGCCGGCGCTCGCCGCCGAATGGCGCAAGTTGCGCCGTCCGGTCGATTCTTTCGTCTATGAGCCGGTGATCGTCGGTAGTCTTGAAGACGCCTTCTGCGCGACGATGCTCAACCCCAATATCGCCGCCGTCGTCATCAACGAAGGGTTCGGCCTGCGCTCGCGCCACGATGCGCCGATACTCCGCACCATGACCGCCGCCGCGGGCATCAAGGACGAGGCGGACGCGTCCGCGCTCCGGCTGGCGCACGTCATCAAGCGGGTACGTCCCGAGCTCGACATCTACCTGATGTCGAATCGCGACGTGGAGGCAATGGCGGGGAACCCCGAAGCCAATGTGGTTCGGCGGATATTTTACTCCATCGAAGAGCTCCTCGAGCTGCATCTCTCCATCCTCGAAGGGATCCAGGATCGCTTCGACACACCGTTCTTCGACAATCTCAAGAAATACGCGCAACGCCCGATCGGGACGTTTCATGCGCTACCGATCGCTCGCGGCAAATCTGTCTTCAGGTCGGACTGGATCCGCGATATGGGCGAATTCTACGGGCTGAACCTGTTCCTGGCCGAGAGCAGCGCGACCACCGGCGGTCTCGACAGTTTGCTGGAGCCGACGGGCACCATCAAGAGAGCGCAAGATAAGGCGGCACGCGCGCTCGGCGCCGATCGCGTGTTCTTCGTGACCAACGGCACCTCGACATCCAACAAGATGGCGGTGCAGGCGCTGCTCGGGCCAGGCGACATCGCGATCGTGGATCGTAACTGCCACAAGTCGCACCATTACGGCATGGTTCTGGCCGGTGCTCAGCCCATCTACGTCGAAGCGTTCCCGATGACCGAATATTCGATGTATGGCGCGGTGCCGCTGAAGACCATCAAGCAGGCCCTGCTGAATGCCAGAGCCGACGGCCGCCTGGACCGCGTCAAGATGCTTGACCTGACCAACTGCACCTTCGACGGCCACATCTACAACACCCGCCGGGTGATGGAGGAATGTCTCGCGATCAAGCCAGATTTGATCTTCCTGTGGGACGAAGCCTGGTTCGGCTTCGCGCGCTTCTCTCCGTTCCTGCGGCGACGGACCGCGATGGGCGCCGCCAACGAGATCGAGACCTGGATGCATGATCCGAAATCGGTCGCGGCTTACGAGAAGCAGCAGGCCGACCTCGGCAAGACCCCCTCGGACGAGGTGCTGCTCAAGACTCGTCTGATCCCGGATCCGCGTCAGATCCGCCTGCGCGTCTACCAGACCAACTCGACCCACAAGTCGATGTCGGCGATCCGGCAGGGCTCGATGCTGTCGGTCAAGGACGTCGAATTCCACACCGTCGAGCAGCAGTTCAAGGAGGCGGTGTTCACGCACGCGTCGACCAGCCCGAACCAGCAGCTCATCGCCAGCCTCGATGTCTCGCGGCGCCAGATGGAGCTTGAGGGCTACGGTCTCGTCGCCAACGCGATCGAAATTGCGTTCGCGATCCGCAAAGCGGTCAACAGCAATCCGCTGATCTCGAAATACTTCCGGATTCTCGGTGCGGACGCGATGGTGCCGGCGCAATATCGCCAGAGCGGCTTCACCGACTATCTCGCAACAGGCATGAACTGGGCGAGCGTCCTGAAGAGCCTGGACGACGACGAGTTCTGCCTCGACCCGACCCGGATGACGTTGGTCTGCGGCACCGCCGGCTACGACGGTACGCAGTTCAAGGGCATCCTGGCCAACGACTACAACATCCAGATCAACAAGACATCGCGCAATTCTGTGTTGTTCCAGTCCAACATCAACAATACCCGCAGCGACGTCGCGCATCTGGTGAGGGTGCTGGCCGAGATCGCGGGAGAGGTCGACCGCGGGTTGGTTCAGGGCGGCGCCAATGCGAAGAAGACCTTCGAGGCGCGCGTCAAGAGCCTGATGACCGATGTGCCCGACTTGCCGAACTTCTCGCAGTTCCACGACAGTTTCCGTGGCGATGCCGGCACCAGGACCAACGAGGGCGACATTCGTAGCGGCTTCTACTCGGCCTATGACGCAGCGGGATGCGAATATATCCGGCTCGGCGATTCCGAGATCGACCGTCGTCTCAAGGCCGGTCCCGACCTCGTCTCCGCCAGTTTCGTGATCCCGTATCCGCCGGGCTTCCCGATCATGGTGCCGGGGCAGGTCATCACCCAGGAAACCATCGACTTCATGCGCAAGCTCGATGTGAAGGAAATCCACGGCTACGACGCCAAGGAAGGGCTGAAGCTCGTACGTGCCGAAGCCCTGGCGAAGATTGGGCGGCCCAAGCCCGGCGCCGCGCCGAAGCTGAAGGCGGCATCGTAATAAAGGGGACGGATATGCAGAGCTTTTTCACGTTCTTGCAGCAGAACCCGTTTCTGTTGCTGTTCTTCGTCGTTGGGCTCGCCGTCTGGATCGGCCGGGCCAGCATCAAGGGTTACGGCCTCGGCATGGTCGCCGGCGCCATCGTGGTGGGCGCAGCCCTTTCGGTTTGGGCGTCGGTCTACGGCGTGAAGCTTGAGCTGAACGCGTTCGCCAAGAGCCTGTTCTACTATTTGTTCATGTATGGCGTCGGCTTACGTGTGGGACCGTCCTTCATCAACAGCCTGAAGGGCGATGGTCTCAAGTTCTGCATCCTGGCGCTGGTGTCGAGCGTTCTCGGTCTTGCGCTTGTCGTTATGCTTTCGAAGCTCTTTGCGCTGCCGATCGGCGCTGCCGGCGGCATGCTGGCGGGATCGCAGACCATGTCGGCCGCGATTGGCTCGGCTGAGCAGGCCATCACCTCGGGCGTCGTGAAGCTTCCCGAAGGCATGAAGCCCGAAGACGCGTCGGGCATGATCGCGCTGTCCTACGGCATCACTTATATCTGGGGCACCGTTGGCATCATCCTAATCTGCAAATATCTGCCGCGCTGGTGGGGCGTCGACGCCAAGGCCGCAGCCAAGCAGTACGAGCAGGAGTTTGGCGTCAAGGACCTCGAGGGTGGTGGCCTGACCGGTTACCGGCAGTTCGGCCTGCGTGCCTACCGGCTGGATAATCCGGCCCAGGTCGGCATGAGCATTGCCAAATTCCGCACGATGAATCCCGAATACCGCATCGTCAATGTGGCGCGCCGAGGAGAACCGCTGGGTGCCGACCCCGAACTCGTTCTGCAAAAGGGCGACGTCGTCGCGCTCGGCGGCTCGACCGAGCATCTCACCGACAAGATGGGCCTGCTCGGTCCGGAGGTTGCCGACGCCAAGGCACTCGGTATTCCCATGGATCAGGCGGACATCCTCGTCACCAACAAGGAGATAGCCGGACGGACCTTTGAATCCTTCCGCGATACGGCCATCGCCGGCCAGCTGCAGGTCACCAAGGTGGAACGTGGCGGCGTGCAGATTCCGGCCGGTCTCAAGACCGAGTTGCAGCGGATGGACATCGTCTCGGTGGTCGGCATCAAGTCGGCTGTCAACGAGCTCGGCGACATGTGGGGACGCATTGCGCGGACCAACACCTCGACCGATCTGTTGACGCTCGCCTCAGGCATGATCATCGGCTTCCTGATCGGCATGATCGAATTTCCGGCCTTCGGCGCCAAGATCGGCCTCGGCAATGCCGGCGGTCTGTTGCTGTCCGGCGTGATCGTCTCATCGCTGGTCTCGCGACTGCGCTTCTTCGGCAATACGCCGAACGCGGCGCGCAACGTGCTGGAGGATCTCGGCCTCGTGGTCTTCGTCGCCATCGTCGGCATCAATGCCGGCGCCGGGTTGTTGGCGCAGCTCACGGGTGCGGTCGCGTTGAAGATCTTCGTCGCCGGCTTCATTGCCTGCACGATTCCGCCGTTCATCGTCTGGGCGATCGGCTTCCACGTCTTCAAGATCAACCCGGCCGTGTTGATGGGCGGCGTTGCCGGTGCGCGATCTCACTCCGGGCCGTGCCGTGAGGCCGCGGTGGAAATCCAGAGCTCCGTGCCCTGGATTGGGTTCCCGGTCGGGTACGCGGTGTCCGGCATTCTGCTCACCGTGTTCGGCTACTTCGCAATGATCCTGGCTCAATAGCTCGGCGTCACAACCAGAGGAAATAAGACTCATGAGAAAAGTCGCTATCTATGCCGCCCTGGTCGCTTCGCTGGCAGGCGTCGCCGGCTTCAGCACGCCGTCGCGGGCAGAGACCGGCCAGGTCGCCGTTGTCTTCACCAAGGGCGGTTTCATCGTTGGCGTCGGTGGCGGCGAGGGCGTTCTGCTGTATCGCGGCCACAAATATCCCTTCACCGTCTCGGGTATGAGCGTCGGCTTCACGATCGGCGCTTCGACCACCAAGCTGGTCGGTCGCGCCCTCAACCTGAGGGGGCCGGAGTCGATCGAAGGCTCCTACGCTGTCGGCGGTGCGGGCGGTGCTATCGCTGCCGGCGCAGGTGCCGTTCAGCTCCAAAACGGCAACGGCGTGATTCTGCAGCTTAGCGGACCGAAGGTCGGTGCGGAGCTGTCGGCCGCTGTGGGGGGCGTGACGATAGCTTTGAAGCGGTAGAGCGGCACTCGCGCCGCTCTAGCTGAATGACGGCTGCTTCTCTCATGCACGTAAGTCAGGGAAGCGGCGGCAAATCAGCGCCAGGTTCGGATGCCAGCCGCGTTTCGCGAGGCATCGTCGAAAAGCGGATCACGGTACCCATATCGAGGGAGGACATGCCATGCTTCGTTATCTTCTGGCTCTTGTTGCGGCCGTCGTTCTTCTCACGGCAATGCTCATTCCCGATGATGCCTATGCCCGCCGCGGAGGTGGCGGTGGTGGCTATCGCGGAGGTGGAGGGGGCATGCGCGCCGGAGGTTTCCATGGCGGTGGCTATCGTGGCGGCGCCGTTCACGCGGGGCGGATCCATGGCGGAGGCGGACGCCATTACGCAGGAGGTCCGCGGCCAAGCCATCCGATCGCCGGTCGTCCTGGCCGTCCAGGTTACCCCGTTGCGGGCCGTCCCGGCCGTCCCGTCGCCGGTTATCCCGGAGGCTATCCGCGATATGGCTATCGAGGCGCGGCTTACGGCGCTGCTGCCGTCGGTGCGGCCGCCGCGGGCGCCTACGGATACTACAACAACAACAACGGTTGTTATCAGGATACGTACGGCAACTGGGTCTGTCCCAACCAGTACCCGTATTGAAAGAATGCGCTGCTGACGGACCCAGCGGACCGTCAGCAGCGCGGTCAAGGATCAGACCGCACCGGCAGTGCGTTCGATCACCTCGTCAATAACGTTCGGCGACGAAGTTCATCCCGCGCAGGACCGCTTGGTCATTGTAGCGTCCTTTGTCGGAGCGCTTCGGCAGCTTCACCTTGTCCTTCTTGATCCGCTTGTGCGGGATAGCCTCCAGGATGTGCGCGATACAGTTCAGCCGCGCCCGCCGCTTGTCATCGGAACGAATGATGTACCAAGGCGCGTCCTTCGTGTTCGTTTTCTTGAGCATCAGGTCGCGCGCGCGCGAATAATCATACCAGCGCTTGAAGGATTCGAGGTCCATCGGGCTCAGCTTCCATTGCCGCACCGGATCGTCGATGCGGGCGTTGAAGCGGCGCTCCTGCTCCTCCATCCCGACCTCGAGCCAGATCTTGATCAGGATGATGCCGCCGTCGATGGCGTACTTTTCCATCTGCGGGCAGAGCGACAGGAAACGATCGTGCTCGGCGGGCGAGCAGAATCCCATGACATATTCGACGCCGGCGCGATTGTACCAGCTGCGGTCGAAGATCACGATCTCGCCCCCGGCCGGAAACTGCTTCATGTAGCGCTGGAAGAAAAGCTGGGTCTTTTCGCGATCCGATGGCGCAGGCAGCGCCACCACGCGAAACACGCGCGGGCTGACCTTTTCTGTGATCGCCTTGATCGTGCCGCCCTTGCCGGCCGCGTCGCGTCCTTCGAACAGGACGATGACTCGAAGCTTGTTTTCCCTCACATAATCCTGGAGATGGCAAAGCTCGATCTGGAGCTTTTCGAGCTCCTTCTCGTAGTCCTTGCGCTTCATCCGCTCTGAGGCTTCGTCCTTTGCCATGCCGCTCCGCCTTCTCTTAACTCGGCCGAAACGTGATCAGTCGCCCCAGGAAATGATGACGCCGATGTCGCCGGGCACGCCGCCAGGAAAATCGATGACCTGATAGCCGATGCGATAGCCGCGAGGCTTGAGGTATTCGGTCCAGAGTTCGAAGATCTCTTTTGGAATTCCGGTCAGCGTTTTCTCCCAGCCCGCCTCCATCTGGTTGATTGCGCGGCCCTTGTCGGTGCACAGGGTGTTCGGGAAGCGATAGACCTGCACTTCGGTCAGGCCGTTGCGAACCGCGCGCTGGATGATGGTCGAGGCGAGCTTGATTTTCTCCTCCTCGGATTTGCCGGACGGTTTGCTCAGCCGTTCGATCAGAGCGCGTTTCTCGGCTTCGGCCGCGGCGGCGAGGCGAACATATTCCTCGGCCTTTCTGGCTTCCTCGAGCGCAGCTTCCTTGCGAATATGCAGTGCGTTGGGAATGAGCTCATCGATGCCGGGCATGATTGGGGCGTTCCTGGCTTGCTGTGGGGTCGGCGTCAGGGCTAAGCTAGGTTTCGCGCCGTTCGGACCTTTGATTCATATCAAGCAATTTTCCCACCTGCGCGGCCACGGTAACGAGCCGGCGCGCAGACCGCCCTGATCCCTTCCGTGGAGGCGACCATTGAGCGAGCAACTTCATCCGATGGCCCCGCATCATCTGCCGTTCTATCTCGCGCCGGGAAGCGGCACGGACGTGCTGATGGTGGTGATGGGGATCTTCCTGATCGGCACCGTACTCTGGGTTGGCACGCTCTATTGGAAGCTGCACAGCCTGCCCGAACGGATGGCGCACAAGTCACAGAAGCTACAGTTCGAGATCGTGGCCGTGCTGGGCATCATCTCGCTCTTTACGCACATGCACATTTTCTGGGTGGCCGGCCTTCTGCTCGCGATGATCGACTTGCCAGATTTCGGCACGCCGCTGCGGAGTATCGCAGGCTCGGTTGAGAGGATCGCTGACGCCGCGCCCGGCGAGGGTCGCGAGCCAGAACTCCCCAGCTTGCCGCCGGTCGAGAAGCCGATCGTCAAGGGGAAGGAGCACAGCCATGTTTGAGCTCATGTTCTGCTCCATCCTGACCATCCTGCCGGACTACCTTTACCGACGTTATGCCCAAGGCAAACGGTTCGGCAAGGAAATCACCTTCTTTTCCATCTGGTACGAATTGCGATGGGGTATCACCGGCTGCTTGATGCTGACGATTTCGCTGATCACGATGATCTTCTACTTTCACCCGTCAACGACCTCGGCCGCGCTCTATTTTCGGACGGTCCCCATCCTTCCTGAAGGCTCCGGCCGCGTCGCGGAAGTCAATGTCGGCTACAGCGAGGCAGTGAAGAAAGGCGACGTGCTGTTCAGGTTGGACAGTTCGAAGCAGAAGGCCGCCTTGGAGACGGCCACGCGCAAGATCGCCGAGGTCGACGCCGCGATGACAAGCGCCGAAAACGACGTGGTCAAGGCCGAAGCGCAGATCCAGGAAGCCAAGGCCAGCCTTCAGCAGGCCAAGGACGAGCTGGACGTCAAGACGGAGCTGCAGCGCCGCAATCCCGGTATCGTCCCGCAACGCGATATCGAGAAATTACAGGTCGTGGTCAACCAGCGGCAGGCTGGTGTGGACTCGGCCACCGCGTCCAAGACGTCGGCGATGTTGCGGCTTTCAACGCTGTTGCCGGCTGAAAAAGCGAGCGGCCAGGCGGCGTTGGCTGAAGCGCAGGTCGATCTCGACAAGACCTTCGTTCGCGCCGGCGTCGACGGTCGGGTCGAGCAGTTCCTCGTTCGGACGGGCGATCTCGTTGCCCAGATCATGCGACCCGCCGGCGTGTTGATACCGGCGGATGCCGGCAGGGGTAGGCTGCAGGCCGGGTTTGGACAGATTGAAGCGGGGGTGGTGAAGGTAGGGATGGTCGCAGAAGCGACCTGCATCTCCAAGCCATGGGTGATCATTCCGCTCCTTGTCACCGATGTGCAGGATTACATCGCCGCCGGCCAGGTGCAGGCTGGCCAGGAATTGATTGAAGCTCAGAATGCACGTAAGCCGGGTTCGATACTCGCCTTCCTGGAGCCGCTGTACAAGGGCGGCCTCGACGGCGTGACGCCGGGCAGCAGTTGCATCGTCAATGCCTACACCAGCAATCACGAGGAGATCTCGGCCAAGGAGACCGGTACAGGCCGGGCAATTGCCTTGCACGTCGTCGATGGTGTCGGCCTCGTGCACGCCATGCTCTTGCGAATTCAGGCGCTGCTGCTGCCGATCAAGACGCTGGTGCTCAGCGGGCACTGACCGGCATCGCTTTGGCTTGAATCGCATTTCGGTTCAGCGATGCGCCTCAGTTGAGCCGGTCTGGCGTCATGAGCCAGTCCGACCAGTCAGCGCATATTCACTGTGAGCGCCACATGGTCCCCGCAAAAATGCCGATCTGGCTTCGTTCCTTCATTGTCGCCAGCGCTGTCGTGCTCGTGCTTGGAGCTGGCCTGTTCGGCTACCGGTGGTATTCTCGCCCCACGACGCTGACCATCGCCGTCGGATCGCTGGACGGTGAGGCCGCGCGTCTGGTCTCGGCACTGGCGAGCCGGCTTGCCGTGGTGAACGCCCCGGTCCGGCTCAGACTGGTGGAAACGACCAACGCGGTTGATGCTGCCGAGCAGTTTGCGGCGGAAAAGGTCGAGCTTGCTGTCGTCCGGGGCGACGTCGGCGACCTATCGCAGGCGCAGGCTATCGTGGTTCTCGCCCACGCCGTTGTCCTGCTGGTTGCGCCGCCGGGCTCCTCCATTACCGAAATCGCTGGTCTGAAGCGCACCAGCGTCGGCGTGATCGGCGGCGAGATGAATCGCAAGCTCATCGACGTTCTGAGCGACGAATACGGTCTGGGACGTGCCAATGTGACGTTCCGCAATCTCCAGCCGGCCGATGCGCGGCGTGCACTCGATGCGAAGGAGGTGCGGGCGATCCTGGTCGTCGTTCCTCTTGCCGAAAAATATCTTGCTCTGTTACGCGGCCTTTTTCTGCAGACGCCCAAGACCGCGCCGGTTCTGCTTCCGATCGATGCGGCCGGTGCCCTCGCGGAGAAGCAGCGCGCCTATGAAAGCTTCGATGTCCCGAAGGGCACGCTGCGCGGTTCGCCGCCTATCCCGAGCGAGGATCTGACCACGTTGCGGGTCTCTTTCTACGTGGTCGCGCGAAAGCAGCTCAGCGCTGAGGTGGCCGGCAGCCTCGCCGACGCCCTGATGAAGGCACGCAGGGATCTGCTGGGGGAATTGCCGATACTCTCTCAAATGACCGCGCCGAGCACGGATTCGGACGCCTTCCTCCCGGTTCATCCTGGCGCCGCAGCATTCTACAACGGAACGCAGCAGAGCTTTCTGGACGAATGGGGAAACATCATCTTTCTCGCGCCCATGATTTTGGGCGGCCTCATCTCGGTGCTGGCCGCGGCCTGGAAATTCCTTCAGGTGCGTGATCCCTCTAAGGATGAACGGGGCCTGGACTCGCTGTATGCGCTGGGCGCGCGGATACGCAGGACGGAGGCGGAGGCCGAACTGTCCGATATCGAGGTCGAGATCGACCGGGTGCTCCAGGGCCAGCGCGCCAAGGCCGCTGCAGGAGACGAGAATGCGCTCGATGTCACGACATTGAATGTCGCTGCGCATCGTCTTCAGAGCCTGATTCACGACCGTCGGATCCTGCTGTCCGCGCACGGACATGAGCAAGCGCTCGGTCAGCCAGTTGACCGCACCTGACGGTGGTCACTCCAGACCAAGTCGAATCACGGCCGACCCCAAGCTCAGCGACCTTGATCTTGATCAAACCCTCCGGCCGCCAACCCCGTTTCCTTCAGCAATCGCGTCATGCGAAGGGTGCGGGACATCAGGGGGATAGCGGACGGGCAATGAAGCGCCGTGAGTTCATGGCCGTGATCGGGGCTGCAGTTGCTTGTCCGGTTTTCGCGCGCGCTCAGGATGGGGCACCGCGGCCGATGCCGTCGGTCGGCGTGCTGACTGGCAATTTGGTGGGCGATGGCGGCGCACAGATGCGCGTCAATGCCTTTCAGCAGGGTCTCGCCGACCTCGGCTGGATCGCCAATCAGAACTACCGACTCGATGTGCGCTGGCCGGGCTCCAATCCGACATGGCAGGAACGTGAAGCTCGCGAACTTGTTGCCACCGGACCCGACGTGCTGTTTGCGACCAGCACGGCGACGACACGGGCGCTGCGGGCTGCAACGCAGATCATTCCGATCATCTTTGTCGGGCTCTCGGATCCGGTCGGGACAGGCCTCGTCGTCGATCTGGCAAGGCCGACCAGCAATCTTACCGGCTTCTCGCTTTACGAGCATGCTATGAGCGGGAAATGGCTGAGCTTGTTAAAGGACTTGGTACCCAGCATGAGCAGTGCGATGCTTCTGTACAATCCCGAGACCGCACCATACGCGCCGCTTTATCTTCAGGCCGCACACCAGGTGGAAAATCGCCTCCGCATGACGGTTACCGGCGCCTCCGTCCGCAGCGGCGCCGAGATCGCGGGGGTCATCGAGACGGCGGCGCGGAATGGTAGCGGGCTCGTCGTGCTGCCGGATGGCGGTTTCTTCAGTACTCAGAGCGCAATGGCAATCCCGTTGCTGGCCCAGCGCCGCGTGCCGGCGATCTTCGCCGTCCGCTTCTATGCTGTGAATGGCGGGCTGATGTCTTATGGCGCCGACCTGACGCAACAGTTTCGGGACGGCGCTGGCTATGTCGCTCGCATCCTTCGCGGCGCCGAGGTCCGCAGTCTTCCGGTGCAATTCGCCACGAGGTTTGATCTCGTTATCAACGTGAGAGCCGTCCACGCGCTCGGCCTGGCGATCCCGGAACGATTGCTGATGGAGGCTGAGCTGATCGACTAGCTTGCTCGGGCGTCGCGGGGGACGAGGCAGCGTTTCGTTGATCTCGATCAACAAGCGCCAGCTCTCGGGTCTGATGATCGCCGGACATGTGTATGGAGGATCTGATGTTTTGCTGCGGCAGGACCTTGATGGCGCTTGCGCTCGTGATCGCGATTCCGCTGGCGGCGGCGGCGCAGACCGCAGATAAGGCGCCGGCCTCCAGCCCACCGCAGGCAAATCCCCCCGCGCAAGCCGCAGAGCTTCTGAAACCGGAGCAGCTCGAAGCTCTGGTCGCGCCGATTGCGCTCTATCCCGACGAGTTGCTTGCCAACGTGCTGGCGGCTTCCACCTATCCTCTGGAAGTCGTTCAGGCCGATCGCTGGCTGAAAGAGCGCAAGACTCTGAAGGGTGATGCCCTGAAGACAGAAGTCGAGAAGCAGCCGTGGGATGACAGCATCAAGGCACTGACTTCGACCGCCGAGGTCCTGACCATGATGAGCGACAAGCTCGACTGGACCAAGGCGCTGGGCGACGCCGTGCTGGCACAGCAGCCGGATGTGATGGATGCGGTCCAGCGGCTGCGGACCAAGGCTTATGACAACAAAAAGCTGGTGACCACCAAGCAGCAGAAGGTGAGCGTCAAGACCGAGGAAAGCAGGCAGGTGGTCGTGATCGAGCCGGCGGTTCCCGATGCGATGTACGTGCCGTACTACGAGCCTGCGACGGTCTACGGCGCGTGGCCCTACAACGAGTATCCACCATATTACTTCGGCTACCCATCCTACATCGGCGCAGGCGTCGTCGCGGCGGGTCTCGCCTTCGGCACGGCTTGGGCCATCGGTCGCTGGGGCAATTATTGGGGCGGCGGCTGCAACTGGGGCAACCGCAACGTCTATATCAATCACCGGACCACGAACATCGGAAATGGCTGGCAGCACAATCCCTCGCATCGCCAAGGGGTACGCTACAACAACGCCAACGTTCAGCAGCGCTTCGGCAATAGCAATCTGAAGGCCGGCGCCGCCGACCGGATGGATTTCCGCGGCCGCGACGGACAGCAGAAGCCGGGACAGGATCGGCCTGGTGGCGCAGATCGCGCCGGTGACCGTGCGGGAGATCGCGCTGGCGACCGAGGTGGCGACCGTCAAGGCGCCGGGGATCGCGCCAAGGCGGGAGGCGATCGCGCCAAAGTTGGCGGCGATCGCGCGGGCAAGGCGGGTGGTGCCAAAAACGCGGGCGCCAAGAACGCCGGGACCAAGGGGGGCGGCGGTGCCAAGGCCGCGAACCGAGCTGGCGGCAGCCCACGCGGCGGGAGTGCGCTGAACGTATCGTCTGGCCGCTCGGCGGCCGCAGCATCGGCCCGCGGTCACGCCAGCATGGCGAGCATGGGACCGCGTGGCGGCGGTGGCGGCGCGAGCTTCGCCGGTCGTGGTGGCGGCGGTGGCGGATTCCAGGGCGGTGGTGGCGGCGGCCGGGGCGGTGGCGGCGGCGGGCGCCGCTCCGACATCGTGCTCAAGCACGATGTCGTTTTGCTCGGCTATCTCGCCAACGGGCTTGGTTACTACCGCTTCAGCTATATTGGCAGCGACAAGGCCTATGTCGGGGTCATTGCGCAGGAAGTCGAAGAGGTGAAGCCAGAAGCCGTTACCCGCGGAGCCGATGGTTATCTCCGGGTCTATTACGAGAAGCTCGGTCTAAAATTCCGTACGTATCGGGATTGGCTCGCCGGCGGCGCAACGGTTCCTGCGGAGGTGATGCCATGATGAGCTTTAAGTCGCTTCATCGCGTCGCGCTGCCGGGCATCATGGCGCTGGCGCTCATGAGTTCGCCATCCCGGGCGCAGCAATCTTACCCGACACCGGAGGATGCAGCGGCGGCGCTCGCTGCCGCCGTCAAAAGCGGGCCCGACCGGGCCATCCTGAAAGTCCTCGGCAGCGCTGCCGAGGACATCGTCTCGTCCGGCGACGAAGTCGCCGATGCCGATATCCGGCAACGCTTCACCTCGATGTATGAGGCCAAGCATTCGATCAAGGCGGAGGGCAACAAGAAGGCGACGCTGGTGCTGGGCCCGGACGACTTCCCATTCCCGATCCCGCTCGTCAACACCAGGACCGGCTGGGAATTCGATACCGCCGAAGGCCGCATTGAGGTGCTGTATCGCCGCATCGGCCGCAATGAACTCGACGCGATCCAGACCAGTCTCGCCTTTGTCGATGCCGAGAACGAATACGCCGACAAGGATCGCGGTGAGGGTATTGGCGTGTACGCGCAGCGCATCGTCAGCAGTGCCGGCAAGAAGGATGGACTGTTCTGGCGCGACGACAACGACCAGAGCCCGCTCGGTGCATTGGCGGCGCAGGCTTCGGCCGAAGGCTACAAGCCCGAGGAGGGTGCGGCGCCTTATCACGGCTATTATTTCCGGATCCTGAAGGGGCAGGGGTCGAACGTGCCAGGTGGCGCGCTCAACTATGTGGCCAAGGGCAAGATGATCGGAGGTTTCGCGCTCATCGCCTGGCCTGCCGAGTACGGCAATTCCGGCGTCATGACCTTCCTGGTCAACCATGGGGGCGTTGTCTACCAGAAGGATCTCGGGCCTCGAACCAAAGTCCTCGCCTCCCGTATCACCGCATTCGACCCCGACCAGACCTGGAAGAAGGTCGATGGTGTAAAACCCTGAGCGACTGACGGAGATACTGCGTCTGGCACCCTCGTATCGATCGCCAACCTCAGCACGATCATGATCTCTATGAAGTGAGCGAAATGCGGAACGGTCGTGACGGTCTCGTACCGTCATGGCGCCGAAGCGGGAGCGGAAATTGGAATTTCCAGCTCGAAAATGGAGCCCTTGACGTCCGATTTGATCAGCCTCAGCTTTCCTCCACACCTTGCGGCCAAATTGCAGGAGATAGCCAGCCCCAATCCCATACCGCCTTGTTTCGTCGTGAAGAACGGATCGAAGATGCGCTCTTGATCACGTGGCGAAATGCCGGCGCCCGAATCTTCAATGGACAAATGGACCGTTGTGCCTCCATCAAGACGGGTTTTCATACGCAGCTCTCGTTGATCGGCGGGGACAGAGCTCATTGCGTCAATCGCGTTCTTGCAGAGGTTCAGGAGAATCTGCTGGAGCTCAGTGCCGTCCAGGACGACTGGAGGAATGTTGCCCTGAAACTCCGTCGTTACTGATACGCCGTTGGCCAGGAGATCGTGCCTCAGCAGCCTGCGCGCCAGCTCGGCGACATCCTCGACGTTTGCCGAAGCGCCGCCGTGCGCCGTTTTGATCGTCATCTCGCGAATGCTCGATATGATGTCTGCGGCCCGGCTGCCATCGGCTTCGATGTCACAGAGGATGTTCTCGAGTTCCTCCAGTTCAGGCGAGGTCGCTCGGAGGTGACTGAGCCCTGTCGCAGCATTGAGCGAGATGGCCCCTAACGGCGATCTCAGCTCATGGGCGATCGCACCAGTGACCGCGTCGATGCTGAGAAGCCGGTTCGCTCGTTCGCGTCGCTGCAGGGCGATGACGCTGGCGAGGCGCGAATAGATAAACATCGTTTCGATGAGCAATATGGTCAGCAACATGCAGCTGCCGACCAGAACGAAACCGCGTGCTGCGTACCAACCCACGGTGAATCGAACCGAGCTGCCGATGATCGCCACCAGGAAATTGGGCAGGTAGGCGAGCAAAGTCACCATCAACCAAAGGTCAAGAATGGTGCGCATGCGCGCAAACAGGACGGTGAGAGCAGTCACATTCCAAAGCAAAAGTATCAGGTTGACCTGATTACCGAGAGGCGTCTGATGCCTGACGTCATTCACGTAGAAGCTCGGGAGAAACTCGGCTTTCGCGGTCACCATCCACGTCAGTCCCGCCACCGTGGCGGCGATGCAGCCGAATGCTAACACGATCGCGGCTATCGCAGGTCTGCCTGGTCTGCCGGCGGTGGAACGATCTTTTGTGAATCCGTACACTAGGATCGCTGCGGGAAAAGCCGTGTGCCAAAGCACGTAAAGCCAAGCGGGGCTGTTCAGTCCGTCCCCAATGAGACCCGCGGGAGCGTATCCGTTCGGAAAGGCGAGCGTTTGCAAGAATGCGAACGATCCGCTGAAAACGTATCCGCTTGCGAGTGCAAGAAGTGCCCGCTGAGGCTGGATCGAAAATTGAGCAAACAGCAGGGCTGCCGTGATGAATTCGGCCAAGGCCAACGCGGTCTGCAAGACTGGAACGAAACCATTGATCTGGCCCAATTGGATCCGGGCGAACGGCGCGATGACCGCTGCAAGGACGATGAGCGAGACGGCGACACCCACGGCCCAGGCCTTTTGGCGGGGGGTTGCGGGGATGTTCGCGATGACCAATGGGAATTCTTGCTCATCATCGTAAGCGGGCTCGGCGGCTGCGTTGGCCAATCGCTCGCTCGCTAGCGCAATGCCCGGCTCTGATGCTGTCGCACCGCCGCCAAGTCCCATGAACTTGCGCTGGCTCATGCCGCCTCCGGAGCACCGCGAGACACATCCTACTCGTCTAAACGCCCTCAGTGAAGCGCCTGATTGAGAGGTGGATATAGACTGGGGGCTCCCGCCAATGGTGCGGATGGTGTGCTCCCGATGGACACGCTCCGCGTACGTCGCCAAGAGTGACTCGGATTCCATGCCATGGGGCCCTCCAGTATGAGGCTGCGCATTAAACTAAAGCCGCGGGACTCGTCGAGCGAAACACCCGCCAGCGCCGTCAACCCCTCTTTGCAAAAATATTCCACTTTACCGAAATTCGGTTTTGACGTATGTGTCACTCATCCCGGCTCATCCTTGAGGGGCGATCTTGTGGTCGTCATGTTCGCGAGCCGGGCTTGCGGTGGACGCGGCAGCGTTCGGGTGCGAGTGGCCAAGGGCAGGGCGGATTGCTCTCCGTGAGCCCAAGGCTTCGTTCCGACGAGCGGCGCTGCTAGGCTTCGTCTCGTCTGTAAGTTTCCGGCTCCGTCGACAGGGCTGGAAAAACTGCGGCGAAATGGCGGGCCGTGCGTACGGCAAAACCGTGTGGTCCTGGCCGTCGTTGCTACGGTCAAGCCCTGGCGAATGCGGCATCTGCGTCAACCGGCGCGGTGCCGGTGAATTTCGCGAAGGCGAGGGAGGCCAGCAGGAACTCGGCTCCCGGGAGAGCACGGCATAAGCCGTCCAACCATCGCGCAGGGAAGGCCGAGTGATTGGCACCACCTGTATGCTGCTGTGCGGTTTTCCTGCGCACCATTTTCGCGCAGCGGACCGCGGGTGCGAGGTCAGCACCCGGCCTTCCCTGCGCCCTCTTGGACAAGAGGGTGGAATGACCAAGCAAAGCTCGGGCGATTTGCGCCGCGAGGACGCGAAACTGCGCGGTTTGCTATCACCCATGCTGACTGGCACGCCTAGCGATCCGCTGAAAGACCAGGCCCGGATTGATCCGCCGCAGGCGCGTGATGGTTTTCACGGGGGATCGATCTGGATGATCCGATTCTCGCGATCGACGGAGACAGGTCGTGCGCCGTCGGAATATCCGGCCCGCCCGCTGGCGAGGGAGGTTCCACGACCTCGCGCACAATGCCAGGCAGGAAGGTCGCGCACTCGGCAACCCCGAGACCGCCAGGGTGGTGGGTGGCCAGACCCGTGAATTTCTCAAATCATTAACAATGTTGAATCACAGGCCGGAGCCATTGCTCTACCGTGAACTTTCCGCTGGGGCTTTCCATGATCGATACCGCGACCAAGGCGTTGTTGCGCACCGTTCTCGATGAGGTGTGTGAAGGTGTTCCACGCTGTGAGATCGGCGCCAGGACCCGCGTAGCCTCGAAGCTTCTGGAGACTGCAAGCAGGGGTGACATCTCTGCGGATTGCCTCAAACAAGCGGCCCGCAATGCTCTCTCAGAAGTCCCGACGATGTGACGACGGTCATGTGGGGGCGGGGGTGAATTTCCAAGTGACGGTCCTCAAGATCCTGGTGAGCTACCCGGATGGGTTCGCCGTCATGGAGGATCTCAAGCGGGATATGGCCATTCTAGCGACCAGCGGTCGCGACTGGACCGAGCGCACCCGGCGGCTTGCCGGGCGGGTGCCGGGGCTGGACATCTTTTCGCAAGGGCTGATCGATCGGACAAATGGCGGGTGGCGGATCACGGACAAGGGCCGCGCGGTACTTGATCTGATGGAAGCTCGTCCGGACCAAGCCCCGATTGCCGCCCAACAACCTCCCTCAGAGCCGGAGCTCGCACCGGCGATCTCGCGACACATTCCGGCGGAGAGAGGGCGAGGACGGCTCGCGGCGCGCCGTCGCCGACGCAACGCCCGCAAGCAGGCTCCGGCCTCCTAGCGAGGAACGAGCGTCGCTCCCGAAGCTTGAGCAAACGCCTTGTGATGGAAGACGCTCATGCAAAGTTCCGACTCCACGTTGTCGACGGCCCGTCTGTCGCGAGCGACGGACGATATCTGGGTCGTGGACGACGCGCCGATCAGCGCCACGGGTCTGAAACTCCCGGTGCGCATGACCGTCATTCGGCTGTCGAACGGCGATCTCGTGCTGCATTCGCCGGTGAGATATTCGCCGGCCCTCCGCGGTGAGTTGGAGCGGCGAGGCGCGATAAAGTATTTGCTCGCGCCGAATATCGCGCACTGGATGTTCCTGTCCGAGTGGCAGAGGGAGCTGCCGCAGGTGACAACGTTCGCGGCGCGCGGCCTTGCGGCGCGCAGGCAAATTCGAGCAGCACGCATCCGTATCGACCGCGAGCTTGGAGACGCGATGCCTGAGGAATGGAGGGCCGACCTCGAAGCCGTCTCGGTGAACGCTCCGATGTTCTCCGAGATCGAGCTGTTCGACAAGCGCAGCCGGACACTGATCCTGACGGATCTCGTGCAAAATCTCGATCCCAATGATCTCAGCGCGCCAAACGAGGCCGCGGCAAACCTCCTCGGCATCTCCAAGCCGAACGGTACGGCGCCGGTCTATTTGCGGCTGCTGCTGCGCCTCGGCGGCCGCTCCGTGCGGTCCGCAGCCGAGCGGCTTGTACGGCTGTCGCCGGAGAGGGTGATTTTCGCGCACGGCGAGTGGTTCGAAGCGAACGGAACCGAGCGCCTTCGGCGATCTCTGCACTGGCTGCTTCCGGCGGCTGGCTCCGGATATGAGCCGCGGCAAATGACTGGCACGCACGTCGTCATTACCGGTGCCTCGAGCGGAATCGGGCGTGCTACGGCGCTGGCCTTCGCCGGCAAGGGCGCAAGCGTCGTCCTGGCGGCACGCCGTGCTGAAGTCCTGACGAGCCTCGCCGCCGAATGCGAGGCGCTCGGAGGCCGCGCACTGGCGATCCCGACCGATGTCACCGATGCAGAGGCGGTGCAGCGACTGGCCCGAGAGGCCGAAGACGCGTTCGGCGGCATCGACGTCTGGATCAACAACGCCGGCACCGGCGTTTTCGGGGCCTATCAGGACGCGGATATCGCGCTTCATCGCCGAACGATCGAGGTCAATCTCCTCGGCACCATGCATGGCGCTTTCGCGGTGCTTCCAATCTTTCTCCGCCAGAACCGCGGCATCCTGATCAACAACGTCTCGCTCGGCGGCTGGGCGCCGACGCCCTTTGCTGCGGCCTATACCGCGAGCAAGTTCGGCCTGCGGGGCTTCACCGCGAGCCTGCGTCAGGAGCTCAGGGCTCACCGCAACATCCATGTCTGCGGTGTCTTCCCGGCCATGGTCGACACGCCGGGCTTCGTCCACGGCGCCAACATGTCCGGCCGAACGCTCGATCCCGGTCCGCTGCTGTATCAGGCGGAGGACGTTGCCGAGACGTTCGTGAGCCTCGTTCGCGCACCCCGTGACGAAGTCGCCGTGGGCCGGCCGGCTCGTGTCGGCCAAATTGCCTACGCGATGGCTCCGCAGATCACCGAGAACCTCGTGGGAGCTGCCTTCCGCTACCTGCTGTCGCGCGCGCGCCCGGCGAAGAGCAGCGAGGGTACCATGATCGAAGCTGGTCCGCAGGGCACGTCGATCGACGGCGGTTGGCTGTCACGCAAGCAGCTTCCACCTGCCGATGTCATCAGTCAGGGGCTCGCGGTACTGGGACTAGCTGCGGGCGTGGCTCTCCTGGCTTCAGCAGTTGCGCGTCGCGCCGGCAGATCGGGACAAGGCGTCGCCAAGCACAAACAAGTCCTGCCGAGGCAGATCAGGGCAGCGCGTAGGCCCGCACGTAATCGCCGAGTTTAGTTCCGAACGAGCCGTGGCCGCCGTCGACCGTGACGACGTATTGCTTGCCGCCGGCCTCATAGGTCATCGGCGTCGACTGGCCGCCGGCAGGAAGGCGGTCCTGCCAAAGCTGTCTGCCATCGCGAACGTCGAACGCGCGGATATAGTCATCCATCGTTCCCGTGATGAAGATGACGCCGCCCGCGATGACGATCGGACCGCCCAGCATGGGAACGCCGAGCTTGAATGGCAGCGGCAGCGGGGCCTGATCGCGGATCGTGCCGATGCGATGTTGCCAGGCCACTTTGTGCGACCTCAGATCGATCGCTGCGATGTTGCCCCATGGCGGAGCAAGGCAGGGGATGCCGAGCGGTGAGAGGAAAATGCCGAGATCAACGCCGTAGGGGGCGCCGTACATCGGCTGCACACCCAGCTCGGTTCCTGGTGGATGCGCCGCATTCGGCGCGGCCGGATTGTCCTTCCCGCGCGCCACGAGCCGCGAGACGAAGGGAATCGATTGAGGGTTCGCGATCGCGATCTGGCGTTGTGGATCGACGGCGATGCCGCCCCATTCGAACATGCCGAAGTCTCCGGGAAACACCAGCGTGCCTTGTTCAGACGGCGGCGTGAACGGCCCCTCATAGCGCAGGCGCTTGAACTTGATCCGGCAGGCGAGCTGGTCGAACATCGTGCTGCCCCACATCTGCGCGTCCGTGAGTTTGCCGGAGGGGCGGAAGCTCAATTCCGAAAAAGGCTGGGTCGGCGATAGCCGATCTCCATTCGCGGCGCCCTGCGGCACTGGCTTCTCCGGTGCGGGCACCAACTGACGCCCGTCGCGGCGGTCGAGCACGAAGATGTCGCCGGTCTTGGCCGGGATGTAGATCGCAGGCGTCACGCCGCCGTTAGCGCGCAAATCGACCAGACTGGGCTGCGACGGCATATCCATGTCCCAGAGATCGTGGTGCACGTTCTGGAACGACCAACGCAGTTTTCCGGTCGAGACATCGAGCGCAATCAATGCCGAATCGTAGCGCTCGTTTTCAGGCGAACGGCCGCCGCCCCAGATATCCGGAGAACTCGAGCCGAGCGGGACATAGACGAGTCCGAGCTTCTCGTCGACCGCCGAAATGCTCCACGAATTGGGTGAACCGGCTGTAAAATGATGCGAGGCCGAAGGCATTTCGTTCGGATCGGAGTTGCCGGCATCGAACGCCCAGATCAACCGTCCGGAATAGATATCGAAACCACGAATGACGCCCGACGGCACGCGATCGGAATAGTTGTCGATCACCGCGCCGCCGACGATCAGCACCTTGTCCGTGACGACGGGTGGCGAGGTGCCCTCGTAAAGGCCGAGCGTCTGGATCTCGCTGCCTTGCTTGAGATCGATCTGTCCCTGGTTGCCAAAACTCTCGCAAGGCGAGCCGCTCTGCGCATCGAGCGCGAACATCCGTCCGTCGTTGGTCGGGACGAAAATGCGCGCCGCACAATCGCTCGGCGCCGGCGTGCCGTCGGCAGTTACCGCGCCGGGCATGGTCGCGTGATAGGATACGCCGCGGCAGGTCATGTGCTGGAACGCCTTGTTGTGCTGGACCTGCGGGTCAAACTTCCAGCGCAATCTTCCGGTCGCGGCTTCGAGCGCAAACACGATCTGGTGCGGCGAGCAGGTGTAGAGGAGATCGCCCACCTTGAGCGGCGTTGCCTGGTTGGTGATCTCGTCGGGGTCATCAGGGCCCTTGTGGTCACCGGTGCGGAATTCCCAAGCGAGCTTGAGCTTCTCGACGTTGTCCTTGGTGATCTGGCTCAGCGACGAGAAGCGCGTACCGAAGGCGCCGCCGCCGTAGGCCGTCCAGTTCTGCCCGGCGGCAGCGGGCTGGTCCGGTTCGGGAGCCGCGATGGCCCCCGTTGTTTCGCCCTCAGGTATCGTGCCGGCAAGATCGCGGCGATCACTCGTCAAGGAAATGCCGACGACGATGGCTGCGGCTATCAACACAAGGCCAAGCGCCCATCGCGCTGCGCGCAAGCGAGGCGCTAGGCGGGAGGCAATGAAGGGCAGCATTAGCCACAGGCCAAGCGGCACGAGCACATCGCCGCGCGGCGCCAGCGACCAGAAATCGAAACCCACTTCCCAGATCGCCCAGGCCATCGTTCCCGCCAGCAGCGCGGCATAGGTCCAGAGCGCCTCGGCGCGACGGCGCGCGAGCAGCCAACTCGTGAGCAGAAGCATGATGCCCGCGATCAGATAATAGACCGAGCCACCCAGGGCCGCGAGCCAGGCACCGCCAGCCAGGAGGCCCAATCCCATGATGGCGACGACCACAATGGTGATGGCCAGCAATGGCGCCTCACGGAACCAGTTCGTTGAACGATGCGTCGATGTCATGATGGTCACTTCAGCGTATAGAGAAACGCCGCGATGTCCCGCGCGTCCTTCTGCGGGATGCCCATTCGCGGCATGGCATTGCCCGGCAACGCCCGCTGTGGATCCTCGATCCAGTCGGCCATGTTGTCTGGCGAGTTCTGGATGTAGCCGGCGATGTAGCTTCGCGTGCCGATCCGATGCAAGGGTGGGCCGACATTGCCTTCGGCGCCGGCGATACCAGGAATATCGTGACAGCCGCCGCAGTGGTACTGCTTGACGAGGTCGGCGCCACGGCGCGCGTCGCCCATGAAATTGTCCGGGCCCGCAGCGTTGCAGGCGGCGCCTGTCGTGGCCAGCAGTGCAGTGACCAGCAATTTCGCGATCGGATTTGCCATTGCTGCTCCGCTCGGCCGGTCAGGGCTTCTGGCCGAAATTGAAAGACTTGGTGGCAGACCAGGGATCGGTCGTGGAGACCTGCTCGCTCGGGACTTGCTCGACCTCGGGCGATGGCAGATTCGCAGAAAAGGTGCGGCCCCATTGGTGGCTCGGCTCGTTGCTGATCTGACCGATATAAGTGACGAGATCCCAGATCACGCTGTCGGGCAATACGCCGCCCCAGGCTGGCATTCCGTTCGGCCGCCCCTGGTAAATCGAGAGAAAGATGTTCTCGGGCTGCGAGCCGTAAGTAAAGTTGTTGTTGCTCAGTGCCGGACCCATGCCGCCGCCGCCATTGGGTGCGTGGCAGCCGATGCAGTTGAAGTTGACATAGTAGGTCATCCCGCGCTGCTCCGCATTGGGATCGCCCTGCACAGGATTCTTGATTTGCGGCGGGTCCGGCTGCGCGCCGGGATGGAGGTGACTGACCGGGACCTGCATGAAGACGCCGGGCCTACCATTGCCGACGCTGCCACCGAAATTCGGGCGGGGAGACAGCGTCGGCATCTGCGCCTCCTGCGACTGCGGCAAAGTCTGCTGGGCCAGCCCCGCGCCATTCGGCACGACCACCAGCAGCAACGATAGGGCGCTCGCGCGCAGTACTGGACCAGACATCACTCATGTCCTCCCGATGCCGTGACCGGCAGCTCGACCAGAGGTACGCCGTAGCTTCGCAGCAAGGCGTTGATCTCGGATCGGTGCTCGTCGATGAAGGCATTGAGTCGGTCGCGCAGGGCGTGGTCACCTTTGCGCACGCCCATCGCGATGGCGAACTGGAATTGCTGGGGCGCAAAGCGCTCGTAATCCCTGATCGGCGTAACCGTCAGCGGCACCGGAGAGCGCTGCGCGAAATAGCCGCCCAGCGGCCCCCATGCGGCGGCGACATCGAGGCTGCCGCTTTCGACGGCTTCGATCAGGCGCCCGGGCGGATCGGCCTGGCGATAGTCACCGTAGATGGAATACCCGCGAACATTATCAACGATGCCCTGTTCGCCGAGCGCCTGCGCCGGCGGGGGATTGTTGCCGTCATCGCCGATCAGATGCACGCCGATCGCGAGGTGATGCAAGCGCGGATCGAGCAGGGACGAAAGGTCAAGGTGCTGGTCCTGCCGCGTGACGAACACGTAGCTCGAGCGATAATAGGGCCTGGTCGTCTCGACGAGATCATAGCCGGACGGCACGCCCATGACGACATCGCATCTGCCGGCTTTCAGTGTGTTGCGGATGAAGCCGCGGCGCTGCGCCCACCAGGTGTAGGAGACCTGCAGGCCTAAATGCTCGGCCACCATGGCCGCGAGCCTGTTCTCGAATCCTGCTTCGGCGCTGTTCGAGAACGGCAGATTGTTGGGATCGGCACAGACGCGAAGCCCGCCCTCCGTGGCCGGCGCAGCCGTGGTCGCGAACGCGAGAAGAAGCCCAAGGGTGAAGCCGAGGCGATTACTTGGAAGGCGCATGGCTGGTGTCCTCACCAAACGCGCCGCCGAGCTTGAATACCAGCAGCTCACTCCCGCCCGCGGTATAGAAGGGCAGGTCCTGGGTGGCGCCGGTGAAGCCCAGTGCGGCGTTGCGCACGCGCTGATCGACCTCCGCATTGGCGACGACGCCCGGCCAGCCGCCGACGCCCGACAGGATCGCGACGTATTGCTGTCCGTCGGAGCCGCGATAGGAGATCGGTTGGCCGATGAAGCCGGAGCCGGCACGGAATTGCCAGAGCACGTGCCCGTCCTTGGCATCCACTGCCTTGAACAGGCGATCCATGGTGCCGTAGAAGGCGACATCGCCTGCTGTGACCAGTGCGCCGCTCCAGACCGGCAGCTTCTCGTGAATCTCCCAGACTTTCTTGCGCGCGATCGGGTCCCAGGCCATGAACTCGCCGCGATAGCCGCCGGGGCCGGCATACATGTCTACGTCTGCACCGACGTAGGGCGTCCCGGCGATGTAGCCGACTTGAGAAGCCTTGAAGCTCATGCAGAGATGCTGATGGGGCACATAGAGGAGTTTTGTGCGCGGCGACCACGCCGTCGGTTGCCAATCCTTGGCGCCCGGCGCGCTCGGGCAGATGTTCTCGACCGTCTTGCCGACAAGCGGCATCTTCTCCTCGTTCGGGATAATCTTGCCGGTCTTCAGATCGACGCCCTTGTAGCTGTTGACGAAGTCATACGCGTCCGCCGAGATCACCTCGCCAGTGGCGCGGTCCATGACGTACATATAGCCGTTGCGGCCGGGGTGGATCAGCACCTTGCGCGGCTTTCCGTTCAGTTCGAGGTCGACGAGCACGTTCTCGTTGATCTCGTCGTGGTCGAACAGATCGTGCGGGTTGATCTGGTAGGCCCATTTAGCGCGACCGGTATCGGGATCGCGGGCAAAGATTGTCGTGCTCCAGAGATTGTCGCCGCTGCGCTGGTTCGCATTCCAGGGGCTAGGGTTGGCCGTGCCGTAGTAGATCAGGTTCAGCTCGGGATCGTAGGAGATCCAGCCCCAGACTGTGCCGCCACCAATCTGCCAGCGGTCGGCGGGCCAGGTCTTCACGCCGAGATCCTTGCCTTTCAGGCTGTCGTAGTACGGCTTGAAATCGTCTCCGATCAGCACGTCCTTGTCGGGACCTGTCGAATAGGCGCGCCACGTGATCGCGCCGGTGGTCTCGTCGAGTGCGGTGACCCAGCCGCGCACGCCCATCTCGCCGCCGCTGTTGCCGACAAGGATCTTGCCCCTCACCACCACGGGAGCCATCGTGATGGTTTCGCCCTTGTTGATCTCCCCGAGTTTCGTGTGCCACAGCTCCTTGCCGGACTTGGCATCGATGGCGACGGTATGGTTATCGAGCGTGTTGAGGAAAATCTTGCCATTGTCGAAAGCGAGTCCGCGATTGACGACGTCGCAGCAGGCAACGCCCGCGGCAGCGGGCTCCGGCTTCGGCGCGTAGGACCATTTCAATTCACCGGTCGTGGCATCGAGTGCGAACACACGGTTAGGGTAGGGGCCCGCATAGGGGCCGACCACATACATGGTGCCGTCCACCACGAGCGGCGCCGCCTCCTGACCGCGATCGGCGCCGACCGAGAACGTCCATGCGAGCTGCAGCCGCGATGCATTGGAGGCGTTGATCTGGTCGAGTTCGCTGTAGCGCGTGTTGGCGTAGTCGCGCGCCGCCATCGGCCACTGGGCCGGGTCTTTCATGCGGTTGGCGAGATCGCTCTGTGCTGACGCGGACGACAGCACCGCGCAACTGGCGCAAAGAGCACAAAGGATGCCCGGAAGCAGGCCCAGCAAACGCGTGAGACCACGCACTAACATATGTAAAGATCTCCACGGCAGTGACGAGGCCGTGCTGCGTTGCAGGCCGGTTTACGAACCTACAAACGTTCCGCCTTCGCTTGGTTCCAAAATGGTGAGATCGACGAGCTATCTCACGACGTTGCCGGATACGCCGGCGCCGAGGTCGACTGCGATCTGATCTTCCTTGCCGTTACACTTCGGGTGACCAAATCCAGACGGACTTTTGCCGTCAGGTCCGATGTCAAAGATGATCGCGTCCTTCATGTTGGGGCTGACGCCGGCCGGCACGCGGTCGAGCCCGAGCTGGTGACGCACGCGCCAGGCCACATTGTGATCCGCGCAGGAACTGTCACCGCTCACACCCAGCGCCCCGGCCACGCCGTTGCCGTCATAGAGCGCCAGCCCGCCTCCGAACACGATGGTGCCGCCGACCGGCTTGCCCACCATCGGATCCTGGGCCGTGCCGAAGTTGTCCGGAGATCCGGTGTACAAGGCTTCCGGGGATGGCGGGTTGCCGAGTGCCGCGCCGAACAGGAACCCGCCGGGCTGCGCACCGGCATAGAGATTGGCCGTCGCCATCGCCTTGTCCTTCAGGCTGAATGCATTCGCCGTGTTGGCCTTCTCGGCCGCGATGGCCCGGCTGCCCAGCCACTGGTCGTCGACCTTGCCGCCGCTGTAGGCAATTGCGCAGACGACGCCCTGCCGATTGACGACGGCAGCCCATTCGTTGTTGTCGAGACCTCCGTTGCTCGGGCCGCCGCCCGGCTTGAC
The DNA here is from genome assembly GCF_000244935.1 of Bradyrhizobium sp. WSM1253. NCBI lineage: Bacteria > Pseudomonadati > Pseudomonadota > Alphaproteobacteria > Hyphomicrobiales > Nitrobacteraceae > Bradyrhizobium > Bradyrhizobium sp. WSM1253. The sequence continues at coordinate 1,298,340 of NZ_JH600073.1, read as the reverse complement.
ACTCTTCTTGAGGATATCCGCGAGCTTGTCATGGTCGACCGGGCACGACACCCCCGGCCGGGGTTGATCCTGCGCGTTCAAGACTGCAGGCATCACGAATGTCGCAGTGAGGATAGCCGTTGCCGCTATGAGCGATCGTTTTTCCATGTGGCCTCCGTGGAGTGTCGCAGTCGGCAGGCGAACGTTCGAAGAGAAGTTGCGGTTCCTATGCAGCGTCGCTCAGCCCGGATGCTGAAGGAGCAGGCGCGTCCTCCCGCCGTTCGCGGTCAACCACCGATGAGCGAAGAACAACGCCGCGCCGGTATAGAGGATGCCCATGGGCACCCACATCAGGATGCCGGCGAGTTGCTGATCCTCGAGTGTCGAAAGGCCGAACTCGCCAGCGAGGGCGCCCTGGCCTGGGATCCAAAGCCGCGGCGACACGGTCAGCAGGGCCCCGAGCACGCCGGAATGCAGAATGGTGATGAACAGGCAAGCGACAGCGATGCCATCGCGAATTCGTGTGCTACGGCCCTGACCGCGGCCATGCAGCAGCACCCACCAGAACAACAGCGCGGTTGCAAAGAAGCTGATGTGCTGGAGACGATGGATCGCCGTATTCTCGAGCGCCCACGCATACAAGGGCGGTGCGTGCCAGACCCAGAGTGCTGCGCCGTGGAGGATGGTCGCGCTCATCGGATGGCTCACAAGCCGCCACGGCCACGCCAGTATCGGCAGATTGAGCACGCGACCCGCCGCAGGGCGGAGCCGGGCCGGCAGGCTCCACAGCAGCGGACCATTGATCCGGGCGAACGCCATCAGCGGTGCCGCGACCACCATCAGGAGTTCGTGCTCGACCATGTGCGCGGTGAACAGACGCTCGCCGAGCCAGTGCAGCGGCGAGGTCACGGCGAGCGCGGCCACCAGCCATCCGGTCCAGAATGCGGCCACCTGGCGGAAGCTGACGCCGTGGCCGCCGCCCGCATGATGCCAGAGCCGCTGCGTTCCGACATAGAAGGCGATACCGACGGCATAGAGCGGGGCCATGAGCCAGGGATCGTAGCTCCACAGCGAGCCGGGATCGACCTCCGATAGTCCGTGCGCGGCGGCCGGTCCCGCGAGCAGCGCAAGCAGCAGTGCTGCAAGGCTCAGCGCAGGCATGGGCTGATCATGAGCGAGGCGGCGAACTGGTTCGCAATCACCAACGCAAACAGCACGCCGGAGCCGACGCCAAGCCAGGCCATGAACGTTCGTGGCCCGCCACCCCGCGCATCGGCCCATTCAGCCCCCGCGCCGCGCCGAACCGCGCGGGCCGATATGACAGTGCCTGCGAGGGCGACGATAGCCAGAACCGCACTCATGATCGTGCCGCTGATCCTGGTCTGTTCGCAGGAGAAGTGCGCGAGCACGTAGGCGCCCTGCAAATTGATACCCCACGCGATGGGCCCAAGCGCAACGCCGGCCCAGTAGAGCAGTCTGGATTGTTGATCGGTTGCGGTCATAGGCGTGGCACCCAATCCAGCAAGACATAGAGCGGCAGCCAGGCGAGCACGACGAAGTTCCAATAAAACACGTTGTCGGTCACGTCGCTGAACCGGCGCGGTTTCGCATGACGCGTGAACATCAACACTGCCAGCACGACCGTGTCGCCGACATCGGTGGCAAGGTGGGTCGTGTGCAGCCCCAGAATGAGCCATACGATCGAGCCGTAGGCTGAATTGTCCCAGCGGGTGTTGAGATGTGCGAACTCGAAGCCGCGCAGCACTAGGAGCGCGATGCCGATCAGGGCCATCACGATGAGACCGATCCGCACCTTCGCGAGATCCTGGCGGTGCGCGGCGCGGTTGGTGAACTCGTTGGGAATGATGCTCAACACATAAATCACGGTCTCGACCGTCCCCGGCCAGAGATCCGGCGGGGAGGCTCCGATCGGCCAGCTCGGGTTAACTGCGTAGAGATAAAGGTACGCGCCGATTGCAACGGCAAAGCCCATGCCTTCGAGGGCCATGAAACCCATGGCGCCCCACCACGGGCCACTGCGCGGGCCGTAGCCGTAAGTCGGCAGGTCCGAGACGTCGTGGACGATGGTCTGTCTCACTCCTCGTCCTCCTTGCTGCCGCTCGGCCAGAACCAGCCGATCAAAGTCACGGCCATCGGCGGCGTGCCCCAGAGCACCGCCCAAGGCGTGAAGATCGATCCGATGAAGAAGATCGTCGTTGCGATGGCTGTGAGCAGGGGCCAGATGCTCGGCTCGGGCGAAGCCTCGCGGATCTGGGGCTCGGCTTCCGCAAGCGAGGTCAGCAGGACCTCGCGCCGCTCGGCACTCAGACCCGCGACCACAGACAGGCTCTCGCTATCGGCCCACAGCGGATCGCGGTGCTTGACAACCGGAATGCGGTCGAAGTTCTGCGGCGGAGGCGGCGACGAGGTCGCCCATTCCAGCGTCGAGGCATTCCAGGGATTGTCGCTTGCAAGCGCGCCTTTGCGAAGGCTGTAGATCACATTGGCCAGAAGAACCGCGAAGCTAAACGCGAAAACGAGAGCACCGCCGCTGGACACGAGGTTCAGGTGCGCCCAGTCCATGTCGGCGGTATAGGTGTAGACCCGGCGCGGCATTCCGATCAGCCCAACGATGTGCATCGGGAAGAAGGCGACGTTGAAGCCGATGAAGGCCAGCCAGAAATTCCAGCGTCCGAGTCTTTCGCTCAGCATGCGGCCTGCGATCTTGGGAAACCAATAGTAGACCGCGCCGACCAGCGGGAAGACTGCGCCGCCGATCAGGACATAATGGAAGTGGGCCACGACGAAATAGGTGTCGTGCACCTGGGTGTCGATCGGCACCGAGGCGACCATCACGCCGGACAACCCGCCGAGCACGAAGATGACGATGAAGCCGATCACGAACAGCAGCGGCGTCCGGTACACCGGACGTCCATCCCAGAGCGTTGCCAGCCAGCAGAAAATCTGCAGCCCGCTCGGCACCGCGATCAGCATGCTGGAGGCCGTGAAGAGGGCCGCGCCGAGTTGGGGCAGGCCCGTGACGAACATGTGGTGGACCCAGAGGCCGAACGACAGGAAGCCGGTCGCGATCAAGGAGAGGATCACGACGGGATAGCCGATCACCGGCCGCCGCGCGAACGTCGCGAGGATCGCCGAGACCATTCCCGTACCCGGGATGAAGATGATGTAGACCTCGGGATGGCCGAAGAACCAGAACAGATGCTGCCAGAGCAGGGGATGCCCACCCGATGAGGAGTCGTAGAAGCGCGTATTGACGAGCCGATCAAGGATCAGTGACGTCGATGCGACCATGATCGACGGCATCGCGAACATGACAAGGAAGGCCGTCACCAGCATGGCCCAGACGAACAGGGGAATGCGGTCGAGCGTCATGCCGGGCGCGCGGAGCTTGAACACGGTGACGACGATCTCCACGGCGACTGCGAGCGCCGCGACCTCGGTAAAGGTGATCATCTGCGCCCAGACATCGGCCCGCTTCGTCGGTGTGAACTGCAGGCTCGAGAGGGGAACGTAGGAAAACCAGCCGACATCGGGGCCGACGTTGAACAGGAACGAGATCCACAGAAAGCAACCGCCGAACAGAAACATCCAATAGCTGAAGGCATTCAGGCGCGGAAACGCGATGTTACGCGTGCCGACCATCAACGGCACCAGATAGACGGCGAACGCCTCCATGACCGGGACGGCGAACAGGAACATCATCGTCGAGCCGTGCATCGTGAAGACCTGATTGTACTTGTCGGCGGAGAGAAACGTCTTCTCCGGCCCGGCAAGCTGAACACGCATCAGGATCGCGAGAATGCCGCCGAGAAGCAGGAAGGCGAATGCGGTCAGGATATAGCGGCGTCCAACGACCTTGTGGTCGACCGACATGAGCGCACCGACAAGTCCAGACGGCGTGCGCCACACCCGCTCGAGCTGCATCGAAAGCTGCAGGCCGTTCAGGACGTCGTCCCGCAACTCATTTGGTTCAGCGGCCATGCTCACTTGAGCTGCTCCAGATAATGAATGATCGCGATCATTTCGTCCGATTGCAGCGGCATCTTCGGCATCAGATTGCCGGGTTTGATGTGCTGGGGATCGGCGATCCAGGCGCCGAGCGTGGCCGACGTATTCGGCAACGTTCCCGCCGCGATCGTCGTGCGGCTGCCGATATGCGTGAGGTCCGGACCCAGCTGCCCGCCGGCCATCGTACCGCTGATGTTGTGACACAATGCGCAGCCGCGTCCTCGAAACAGAGCTTCACCCTGCTTGCCGAGTTGATCGGTAGGGCTGTTCGCGCTCTGGTTTTCATGATCGCGCCAGCGCCCGAACTCGTCGGGCGACATCGCGATCACGGCGAACGCCATATGGGCGTGCTGGATCCCGCAGAACTCGGCGCATTGCCCGCGATAGATGCCCGCGTTCTTCGCCGTGAATTGCAGCTCGTTCTTCTGCCCGGGGATCAAGTCCATCTTGCCGGTCAGGCTGGGCACCCAGAAGCTGTGGATCACGTCGGCGGATTCCAGCTCGACTTTCACCGGCTGGCCGGTCGGGATCCGGATCTCGTTGGCGGTCACGAAACTCTGGTGCGGACTGTCGGCTTCATAGCGAACCTCCCACCACCATTGATGGCCGATGATCTTCAACGTGAGGGCATTCTCGTCCTTGGCGAAGACGGTGCGTTGTCCGGCATAGCTGACGAAGGAGAGACCGAGCACGACGACGGTGGTCGCAATCCCAAGCGCCAGGACGACGCGCCCGGAGCGTTGTTCGAAGGGCTGGTGGAGGTCCAGCGGCTGATCGGCTGTGCGCTTCCGGCGTAATAGCCCCAGGCCCAGAACGATGACGACAGCGGTCCAGACGATCGCCGCGACAATGAGGAAGATGAATAGCGTATGCCGAATCTGCTCAGACTGCAGCCCTTGAGGGTCAAGCGCCGACTGCTGGCCCGCGCACGCAGCAAGCGGCCAGGTCATGCACAACACCAGAAGCCTTCGCACCCAGACCTGCATTGACGCTTTGTCGCACTCCGCTTCACAGGCGGAACCGGGCAGGCCTACAAAGGTTCCTATGCGCTAACCGGAACAGTTGGCCGAAGAAGGACATGTCCGACATCGATCATCGGGCTAGAATGGCCAGCCCTTCACGGCGATCACGATCGCCGCGTCGCCAGCGGCCATCAGCAGCAGGACGGCGAGACCGGCGATGACCGCGCCCGGCTGGGCAAGCACGCGCAGCTGTCCAAGCATTTGTTGGCTCCAAAACGCAGCAATGCCGCGATGCGCCTGAGGGTTCCTGCGGGTCTGCCGGGGGTTGACATGCGAGCGCCGGAACGAAGACTCGAGATCGCGCGCTCCTGCGACGAATTTGAGGGTTCACGTGCCGCGCTATCATTTCGATCTGGTCGACTCCAAGACCGTTGCAGACGAGGGAGGTGCTGAATTACCCGACGACATCATGGCGCTGGATGTTGCCGAGGAGATCGCGAGGAGACTTCTTGCGGAGCGTCCCGAACTCAGGAATCGTCATTTTTCCATCCTGGTCACGAACGAGGAGGGTGAGGAGATCGGGAAAGTGCCCCTGGATGTCCTGCACTGAAGACCATCCAAGACGGTGCACAGATTGCATCGAATCACCTAAAGGTTGCTTTTGGGAATCTCGCTCTGAACGCGCCATGAATCGTCAGGAACGCCGGGCTGCTGCTCGAGAATCTCGCAGATCCAAAGGCCGCGCAGATTCTACCACACCGGTCGCTGCGCTTTTTGAGTCTGGGTTCGTCCACATGCGAGCCGGACAATTTCGCGACGCGGAGGTCTGTTGCCGCCAGGCTATTGCACTGGACGCCAACCACGCAGACTCGCTCCACTTGATGGGTTTACTATCCCAACAGGTCAAGCGCTATGACCACGCACACCAGTGGATTTCTCGCGCAATACGACAGGATCCCAAGCCAGTATACTTCCTCAGCCTTGGAATCGCCTTTCTGTCGCAAGGAGATCACAACGAGGCGCTGAAGGCCTTCGATAAGGCGCTCGAACTGGGATTAGACGATCCCAGTCTGTGGCTGTCTCACGGCCAGACCCTGGTGAAACTGGAACGACCTGGCGACGCTCTGATCAGCTTTCAGCACGCGCTCAAGCTCAGTCCACAATATTGGGAGGCTGCGAACCAGTGTGGGATCCTTCTCCATCAACTGGGGCGAACCGAGGAGTCGCTTTCATATATCAACATATGCAACCAGTTGCGGCCAAATCACCTTCCAACCCTGCAACAGAGAGCCGCATTGCTGCACGGCTTGAAGCGGTTCGAGGACGCACTAGCGATCTGCCGCGATGCGTATGAACTCGACACCCTCATGTTTCACCTTATCGAATGTGAGTTAGGCGTTTAAAATATTACGACGATCGCTTTTCCGTGGCCCCCATGATGGATTGGACCGAGAGTTCAGTATTTTCAGTTGGTTAGAAGGCGGCGTGTGCACGACGTGTGCACCGGGAGATCAAGAAAAATACATTGACGGCAAGCGTGGGCGATCACGCCTTGAGGCAATTTGACGTCTGCAGAAGCTAGCGCGCCTGGCGCTTCCGATTTTCACAGTGGGTGAATCAGCCTGCCCGATCGAGCAGCATGACGCAGTTATCACGTAAGTCCTGGTCCTGCTTTTGGTCGAGTTCGCCGGCTCCGTGACGAACATCAGCGTGCGGCAAGGCTTCAGACGCCATGCTGCCTCATCGCTATTGCTGTCGCGTGCGGCCTGCGCACCCAGCTAGTCCGTTAATGCACGCTTGCGCCCATCGACCGCTCGAGCGCGTTGTCGCGCGCGAGAAAGCCGAAGATAGCAACGGCCCGGGCGGTAGACACTTAAATGCGAAATGTGCAGCACCTCGCTCAAGCCTCACCGCGGGAGGACAGTGAAGTTCACTCCCTTCAGGGCAGTCGAGCTGCACAGTCTCTACCTCGTTCACTAACGCAGGTTAGATCGGGTTCCAGTCAGTCCTCGGGGGTCTGCTCCCCCGCGGCTCGCCGTCGCTGCGATCGAGTGCTCGGAGGCGACCGCAATGCAGGTACAGCCGAGGCGCTTCGCTCCGCCTCTTTGACTTTAAGCCGGAGATCTTCCAGCTCTGACAGTTGACAAACGAGGTCGTTCAACCGTTGGACAAGAAGGACCGAGCGATAACCCTGCATCAACGCCCTCCTGAGTCTGCAGCTATCCAGACAGCAAAAGGACCCAGCCTCGGGGCGGGTGAAGCTGGGGCTGTTGAGCTGCCTTGGCGAAGGCAGTCGCCCCTTGGGGAGGGCCCGGGAAAACTTGGCAATCGGCAAGTCGTTCCAAGCCGAACAAAAATGAGCTCCAGGCCCGCGGGGCAACGGGGAAAGCTGGGGCCGACTGCATTACCCACTTGGGGATGGGCGTTGGGAAAAGTTGGTAACCGGCGAGCCGTTCCGACTGCCGTGCCCCCGAAAATGTTTGTCGTCCTTGCCGTTGGGGCTGCCATCGCCGTCGCCGTTACCTCACGGCTCGCTTCTTCGTCGCCTCCATGAGCACGTGCGCCGGGGAGTGGTCGATCGATAAGCAGTGTCGACCGATCGAAAGCGCAGCCGGACGACTATAAATGAGGTTGAAATTATATCTTTAATCTAGTTTAATATCGAAAATTAAATCGAACTGGTATTTTCGGGATTTCGGAATCATGCCTCAGTCTCCGTCCATCGTGCCCCATCCATATCCACGTGACGTCTATATTGTGCTTGAGGATTTCGGAGGTGGGCTCGGACGTGCCTGGAGCGAAACCTCCGAGGAGGACGCTAGTCGAGCGACGCTGATGCGCCAAATAATGGAAGGCCAATACAAGCATCCTGCTCGGATCGTAGTCTTCAACACGGTAGAGGGTTGGTCCCGTGATGTAACTGTAGAGATTGCAGATGAACTGCGCCGCTGCTTTGTCGAATTCGATGACATTGCCCCAGCCGCGTTGGAATTCATCGAGAGAGTTGGAAGGAGTTGATTGTGGTGCCCACCGTACCCTAGTTTGCGCCAGTCTCACCAGCTTATCAGAGATGAGGATGATGCGACAGCACGAACGAACAAGCTGCCGCGGCGAGGCGTGAGGCGACAGCTTGGTGCGGTATTAGGCCATCCCGTTGTTATGTCTGGTTGTGTTGGGAGCTGCCATGTCGATGAACTTCCGCAGCCGTGCGCCTCAGCTGACTGCCGGCAAGCAGATATTGTCATACGATTGAAAGAGGCGGAGCATCGATCGATGGTCGAACGCAGCTTTCTGGCCGTCGCGGACCGGGTCCAATATTGGCACGTGACCGACCTCGACGCCGCTGAGCCCTGCGATGCCTGCCGCACCTGGAGGCAATGATCGCGAACCTGATCGCTATGTTGCGAACGGACGACCCGCGGTCCTAAATGCTTGCTGGTGAGCTCGAGGCAGTAACAGTCGGAGCCGCCGGGCAGCCTTCACTCATTCGCGATTCGTCAAGATCAATGTTCATCCTCGCCAGGATGTAGCCGAAGGCGAGCCCAAGGCATTCACTTCTTCGACCGCGCTCTCCATCCGTATTCCTCATGCGGAATCGTTGCGGTGATCTCGACGTCATTGCCGGCCGAAACGCGCCAGGCTGCCACCCCGAAGCACAAGGTCAGCGTCAGGGCGAGGGCAAGCAGAAGCATAGAGACGAAATGGCTCACGCGCGTGTATCCGTAAATCTGAAACCAGTTGAGAGCGTGCACAGAGGCCCGATTCGGAAAATGCAGACGATCTGACCCATCGGCCGTTTTCCCCATCCTTACACGGGGCCAAAAGCGCTCACGATCCCGATCGTGATCGGCACGAGTGCGACCACCACCCACAGAGCGGGCGAGCTGGAGGACAGGCCGACGACCAGTATCAAAACACCGATACCTACGAGGGCCGCTGAGATTGCGTAGGCGACTGCCTTTTCCATCTGTCGATCCACGAACAATAAGGGATCGGTCGCGCAAGCACGACTCGAGGCAAATCGAAACGTTCCCGTCTCGATTTAATTTGGTCTCAAAATTTCATTTAATTCCGTTTCAGTGGCTTAATTTCGCCAAATTACAACGCGCTTTCTGCGCGTCGGGGCAGGGCTATTAACCCGGAGTCCTGCATGTTCAATCGAGTAGTCGTAGCTTTATTGCTCGCTTTTGCGACATCCATTTCTTCTGAAGCACGCCCCTTGCGCGCCGCTTCGCCACCTGAATGCAACGTGATTATGCCATGCGACTTTTCATCTTCGCTGGTGCAGGCGCAGAGATACACGAGACCGGCACCGCGCCTGCAGCGAGGTGCCGTTGCTAGTCTACGGATGTCTGTGGCCAGCTCAGGGGCCTTAAGTAGTGAGATCGTCAGCGGTCGTCCGGCCGGTTGCCCTCGATCGTTCTGCGGATGTGGTGCGGCGATCCGAGTGTTTGGTCGGGTAGTACCGGAACTGAACCTCGCAGCCAATTGGCTGCGCTTTCTCCGCACCTCGCCAGCACCGGGAATGGTTGCCGCGCGACGTGGACACGTCTTCGTCCTTGAACGGCACATCGCCGGTGACATCTGGAAGGCGTACGATGCCAACTCAGGTGGGCACGCAACGCGAATTCACCCGCGCTCCCTGCGAGGGTACACCATCGTCAACCCTCATGCGGCCTAGGGCCATCGCGCAGCGTTCCCATTAGATTTTTCTCGCCATGTTCCGGAGCATCCGGCTCGCGGCTTCCGCTCAAAAACAGGGCCGCAGCAGTTTTCGCTGCGGCCCTGAAGTTGCAACTTGATTCTGCGCCAGCTTGTTCTCGCAGTTGGTCCCGAACACCGAAGTTGATAGGGTCCCGGTCGTGTCCCCGGTGGTGGTGTAGCTCGGTAGAGCAAAGCCGCCCGGACGCGCGCCCCCCAATAGCGCCGTAGCGGGCGGGCGGCTTTGCGGTGGTCACCGGCAGTTCTCCGGTAGGATCGGGTTGCGACACGCCAACGCAACCGAGGAACCACCGATGACCGACGACATGATGAACCTGCGCACGCTCGTGGAGAAGACCCCGGATGCCGATCTGTTGCGCGAGATGATCGGCTTTGCCGCCCAGCGCCTGATGGAGCTGGAAGTCGAAAGCCAGACCGGGGCGGCCTATGGCGAGAAGAGCTCCGAGCGTCTGGCCCAGCGCAACGGCTACCGCGACCGGATCTGGGAGACCCGCGCCGGCGCCGTCGAGCTGCGCATTCCCAAGCTGCGCAAGGGCTCCTACTTCCCGGGCTTTTTGGAGCCGCGCCGCATGGCCGAGAAGGCGCTCACCGCCGTGGTGCAGGAGGCCTACGTGCAGGGCGTCTCGACCCGCTCGGTGGACGACCTGGTCCAGGCCATGGGCATGACCGGCATCTCCAAGAGCCAGGTGAGCCGGCTCTGCGGCGAGATCGACGACAAGGTGAAGGCCTTCCTCGCCCGGCCGATCGAGGGCGACTGGCCGTATCTGTGGATCGACGCCACCTACGTGAAGGTGCGCCAGAATGGCCGCATCGTCTCAGTCGCGGTGATTGTCGCAGTCGGCGTCAACAGCGACGGCCGCCGCGAAGTGCTCGGCATGGACATCGGCCCCTCCGAGGCCGAGACGTTCTGGACCGCGTTCCTGCGCAAGCTTGCCCGCCGCGGCCTGCGCGGCGTCAAGCTGGTCGTCTCCGACGCCCACGAGGGCATCAAGGCCACCGTAGCCAAGGTGCTCAACGCCAGCTGGCAGCGCTGCCGCGTCCACTTCATGCGCAACGCGCTGGCGCATGCCGGCAAGAGTGGACGGCGTGTCGTCTCTGCCTTCATTGCCACAGCATTCGCACAGGACGATGCCGAGGCCGCGCGAACCCAGTGGCGCAAGGTCGCCGACCAACTCCGGCCAAAGCTGCCGAAGCTTGCTGGCTTCCTAGACGAGGCCGAGACCGACGTGCTGGCCTACATGACCTTCCCGCCGCAGCACCGGACCAAGCTGCACTCCACCAACCCGATCGAGCGCCTCAACGGCGAGATCAAGCAGCGCACCGAGGTGGTCGGCATCTTCCCCAATGAGGACGCCATCGTTCGCCTCATCGGCGCGATCCTGCTCGAACAGAACGATGAATGGGCGGTCCAGCGCGCCCGTTATATGACACTGGAAACAATCGCGCCGTTGAGCGATGATCCGAGTGTCAGCCTCACGGCTATCGCCAGCTGACCAGCCCGGCTCTCGCCGGCGAACGCGGTGATCCACCGCCAGCTACACCACGCTACGGGACACGATCTAGGTCCGCCATCATGGGAAGCTTCAATGCAGCCAGGGCGTACCATGACGATCATTGGTGTTCACATCAGAACGATAGAATTCGACGATGCGGTGCTTCATTGAGACCCGGACACGATAACCAGCGGATATCCACGCTCTCGCTTGAGGACCTGCTCTCTTCAGTGTGCTCCACCACGCAGTGAAGGTGTAGGCCGATCTCGGCAGAGGCTTCCCCAAGATCGCTTCAATTTCTGAAAAGGTCAGGCGGAGACTTTGACCGTTCTCCGTTCGCAGCCTTTCATGCAATGGCTGGTAAATCGACCTCGGCATGCGAGCACTATATCGACAAAATGGGCCGGCTGCCCGGCATTGGAATAGCAGTCTGGTGCATATAGAGCGCGGAGGCAAAAGGCATTATCATTCAGGTCTGCAAGACCTCGCGGAGCCTGACGCAGCGACGCCTCTTTAGTGTTCCCTTAGCTCTAGGTCTCTCAGCAGCACGTGGAGAAAGTCGCTGGCGTGGTCATAGCATTTACGACCATTCACGATCTCGCGGGTGCGCGGCTCCAGTGTGCTGGCGATGGCTTCCGCGCCGGGTAGATCAGCCTGGTGCGACCACTGCTGTAGCGGCCGATCAGGAATGTTTTGAGCGGATCCAAACAGCTTCAGCACACAATAATCGCCATCGTGCTTGTGATCAGCTTTCGCATAAAAAGCGAATAACCCTCGAAAGGTATTACGGGAAACGGCAGGTTTTGCCATTTAACATTCCCCAACGTAAAATCGACTCGCTTTTAGTCTAGAAATCTGACGCGTTAACAAAATAAAATCCAGTGGAATTTAATCGCTTGCCTTCGAAAAAGAGGTCATCAGAACTGACGTAAATCGAAGCACCATACGTCACAGTTCGCGCCGTCCTGCGTCTCCGATACCCTATGCTGCTACGGGACAATCGACCTTAGCAGGCGGCCGAGTAGGATGGGCGGGCCAGGGGCTGCCCCGCAAAATTGCTACCAGACCTCGCAAGTGACTGAGACGACCGATGTTCGCTCAACCCTCTCCCGAAGTCGCTCTCGTAATCAGACAGTCGGTCTGGCGCTGCCCGGTGAATAGCGCGCGATAGATCTGTCCCCGATCGAGGCCAGTTCAATTTGCATCGGCTGCGGCGACCCACTCGATCGGGGTGTCGCGACCGCATGCCGGCACCTAGCCGCTCGACAGGGCATTGTCTGGTCGCCATTTCATGGCTTGACGTAGGTCCATCCCTGCTCCTGCAACTGCATCACCCTAACGACGCCCGACCTCACCACTTGGGCTTGGGCAACGATCGGAATGTCTTTATTTTCGGCCTTTTGCATTTTCTCTTGCGTGTTTCCACAGGCTTTGAATGATACTTCCGGCGTGCTCAGAGCCATTTCCTCGATTCGTGCTTTCACCGGCGACGTGTCATCGCGGAGCATATGGAGGCCGGGGCCGAAGGTAATCACCTCAACTTTCACCCCTTCACCAACCTCCTTGTAGTATTGCGCGACGTTGAGTGCATTGTTCAATGCAAGATTCATTGACGCGGAGTCGCTTGTGTTGACCTGAAGGATTAAGCGGTGCTCTTTCTTGGCAGCAGACGATGGCACGATGCGCGCCAGCTCAAATTGTTTTGGCGTCGCGGCCCGCGCCGATGAATTCGCGTGCGTTCTTGCCACGCCATGTGTTGAGGCTGCAGGCAAACTAGGCTGTGCCGGGAGCAGGCGAGTCTCCTGTGCCGCGGAACTAGACAGCCCGACCAGGAGCGAGATGATTGTCGCGATCATCGCTGTGATAATCTTCGGAAATTTGGGCATTATGTTGTTTCTCCAAGCAAGCTGAGGTTCATGATCAATTGTTGGGCTTCGCGATCGCGCGTGGCCATTTGCATGTTGTCGCCAATTTTGCACGCACGCTCTCGATACCATCGAGAGCGAACACTGCACCGGCGCCGGCCCCCGTCCGGCGTGACACATGCACGGAAAGTTCGCTGTGGCCGGGGATCGATTGCAACAGGCGAACGACATCGCTTTCAAGTGCGACACCGCGCGCCGCCGTGATTGTCGAGACCTGAAAAGGTGGATCATCATTGATGCGCAGGGAGACGGTGTAATCCTCGCGGCGGCCCGATAGGCCGGCTCCATCAAGCAACACTTCGGTCAGGCCGCCGCGACACCGTATCGACAGGCTCATTGCTGCGTCGGAACTGCCCCCTTGAGATGGTAATGTAGCCTTGATGATCGATGAATAATCGACTGGCGAGGTGGTCTCGCTGACGATCCACGCCCCGACTCCATTTGCGGGCCGATCAGAGACGCGAACCGGCGCCACGGGGTCTTCGGCGCCTCGGGCCCGAGCGAGGTCATTTGCGATCGCGAGCGTCACGACGAGAGCGATCAGGGTGAACGTCATTGTGCCGCCTGGCTCGAACGCGGAAGACGATCGAGCCAGGCCTGCGCCGCGGGGAAGCGCGTCAGGCCAGGGACCGTCGCCGCCAAGTTGATCGACTTCCATTTCGGATCGAAACCGGGCTCCTGCAGCTTGTTGATCCGCGAGAACAGGCGGTCGACAAAGCGCGCCACACGATGAAAGCGATTGGATTTGATCGGCCAATTGAAAGCGACCAGCACGGTTGGAACGGCAATAGTCGTCACGCGTTCCCCCTGCCTGATCAAGTTCGGGTAATCAGCTGCGTCCAGCCAAGATGGCAGATAATAATCTTCAAACTTGCTCTCGTAGGGGACCGGCAAGAACTTGAAGCCGACATCCCAGCGACCACGTATGAATGCATCCACCGGCTTCGAGGTTATGAAAACGACGGCGGCCAGCTCACCCCTGCGCATTTGTTCCATCGCAACCTGATGGGGGATGAATGCCTTATCGACCTCGATCCCAAGCCGGCTGAAAATCAGCGGGCCCGAATAAGCTGCGGCGGTACCTTTGGTGTTGAAATTGACCTTCTTTCCGACCAGATCACTCAAGCTCTGAATTTCGGGCCTGACGAATACGTGCAGTTCAGATGGAAACAGGTTGAGCACATAGGTGATCCGTCGCTGGATGTCCGGCACTTGGCTCTTGTACTCGTCAAGTGCGTCGGAATTGATGATTGCTGCATCAATGCCCCGCAAATACAGCAGCGAATTGACGTTTTCGGTTGCGCCACGGGTCACGATGGGCAGCACGTGGAGGTCCGTTCCATCATCGGCCACTCGCGCCATTTCCGCGGCAAGCCGAATGGGAGCTCCTTCCAGCAGACCTCCGGCAATTCCAACAGTCCAATCGTTCATGGCCGCAATTTCCGTCCTTGCATGATCCGCACGCGCCCGCGGAGTCTGCTGGGCCATTGCCAGGCAACAGCCCATGATCAGAAGCGGAGCGGCTATCACGATGAGGAGAAACCAAGAACGTATTCCAACCAGCTGCTTCATCGATCCGGCTCCCCTAGGAACATCTATTCTGTTTTGTCCGCTGCGCTCTTCACTTCGACACGTAAGTTAAAATTCGATCTGACTAGTCGATACAGCGCACGACCATTTGTCTGCACCGATGCTGCTAACGACCAAGTGCGTCGAACCGCTCCCTTGCCTCCTTGACCCCTCCGGCTGCTGCTCTGGCGTAAAGCTCCCGCGCCTTGGACGTGTCGCCGCGCGTTCCGCTCGCGCCCCATTTTGCAAGCAGGCTCGGATCATACGTTTCGGCGAGCGCGAAACTTGCCGGTGCGCTCCCTAATTCAGCAGCACGCTCCAGGACAACTCGTGCCGCGCCAATGTCGCCTTGTCGAAGCAATCCGGTTGCGCGAGCGATCAATCGCACGAGCGCGGCTGCGTTTTCGTTCTCGAGAACCGGGGATGGCGCCTTCGGCTCAGCTGCTGTGACCACGAGCTCTCGCGCGAATTGCGCGGGCGGCGCCTGCGGCGATCCCAGCAGCAGTGTTCGGAGCAGTTCCCTTGTTGGCGAATTGCCGGCCCCGCCTTCACCCGACACCCCGGCGGGTAGCCACGGTCCGACATTCGGGCGTGTTGCGGTAAGTTCTTGCTCATCTCGGCCAGATTGGTTGCATTCTCGCCGGAGCTGCTTTTTCAACTGTTCGGCTCGATCATCGTTTGCCGCGGCTTGCGCTTCATACGCGAACAGCTTGGAATGCGCCAACGAGAGCTCTTGCGCCAGCGCATCTGCTCTTTCGTGCTCTTCCCTCAATGAGAGCTTCAGTTTGGCCGAGGTATTCTCTGCCGTTCGGTTGGCCTGCGCCGTCTCTTCGATTGCCTTCGCGATCTGCTGGGATCGGTTGTCGAGCTCGATTCGCGTCGTCGCGAGCGTCTCCTCCAGCTGTTTGGTACGATCGTGCTCCTGTCGGAGGCCTGCCTGTACCTGAGCCTCCGCTGCCTCTTTTGCACTGATCTCTGCGGCTTGTCTGGTTACCTCTGCCGACTGGGTCTCCAGGTCGTGATGAGCGGCTGTCAGATTCTGCTCCAGCCGGTTTGCCCGATCTTTCTCCCGCTCGACAGCTTGTTGCACCTCTCTCGGATCACTCTGTGCCCGGCGTTCGGGTTCGTGACCTTCGGTGCCGATTTCGCGGCTTAGCCGTGCCTGCACTTCGAAATCGTTGCGCGTGTTGACAAGTTCCCGTTCCAGACGCTCCGTGTGCAAGCGCTCCTCCCGGAGCGATTTCTGCAGCTTATTGGTTTCATTCTCGGTGGCCTCCGCAATGCTGGTCCATTGCTCGCGTGCATGCTGCAACAGCCCCAGCACGGTATCCTGCTCCCGTCGGCATGTTCGAAGGTCAGCAGCAAGGGCCTGTATCTTCTCCTGTTCTGCGGCGAGCACTTGCCGCGATCGCTCGGTATTGCTGATTGTGGCTTGTGCGAACTTCAGGGGTGTCGTGTCGGCAGATGGTTTCAGCCGCGCCGTGCGCCACCCGTCCGAGCCGGTCGTGCCGCGCAAGTGCGTCGCCATGACATGGGCGTCGCTCGCCGGCTGATTTGGCTGCTGCGCGAGAACGGGTATGGTCAATACCGATATTACCGTCAGGACAGTCGGTGCAACCCAGGCCGACCTTGTTGCGCAGGTGCGCGCACAGCTACGAACACAATCCGAGACAATCCACACGTCTGTGCGGCGAACGGGCGATCCAAGGCCCGACCCTGCCTGCATCGGCGCTTGTGCCCACATCCGCGACATTAATGCGTCAATCCGCTTCCCAATTGCAATTTATCCATAGGCAAAAATAAACCATATTATATTTTATTCAATGATTTATATCGCTAATTAAAGTTTCGGCCGATGCGGCCGGTCGCTTGAGAAGGAGATCGTCCAATGCTCCACCGAATCCCTTCGTTGATCATTGCGATTATCATGAGCGTATCTGTGCTGGCCCTGGCCCAAGCAGGTGGCGCAGTGGCGGGCTCCGCGGGGGCCGGCACTGGGACGGGCACGGGCAGCGCCAACACTGGTGGGTCAGCTCCGTCCGGCATGGGTACAAATGCGAGCAGCGCCAACCCTGGTCCATCGGCGCCTCCAGGAATGGGGACACGAGACGTTGGTGCCGGTGCAAACCTGGACCGCGCCAGTCAAACCAACAGCCCGGACGTTCAACCCGCCACGTCGAAGTCGCGGGCGGCGGCGCAGGCCAAAAGAAATGCCGGCGCTGGCCATGCTCAAAATGGTCTGCCGATCGGAGCTATTGGCACCGGCACGAGCAACGAGGAGCAGATGATCGTTGGACCGTCACCTAACCGGAAAATACCGGCAGCGAAGGTCGACGGTGATATCGCCGGAATAGTTGGTAGGGGCTCCAGCCTTTCGGACCAGGTGAGCCGGCCGCGCGCCTCACGAGCTGGGGAAAAGGTGCTGGACGCCAAAGCGCAAGTCCAACGGCGAACGACAGTTTCGCATAAGCGCATTCCCGACCCAGAAAACAGAACTCGGTAGTCTGAGCGGCCCGAGCCGGGCAGCGAGCGCGCTTTGGCGTCCCTGCTCCGGTCTGCGCGCCGCCAGACGAAGGCGCCAGCAGGGCTTGGTTCTCCATGAGGGCGCCTTGAAGAGGACTGACGCCCGGCACACGGCCGAGCGGGATTTGGGCTAGGCGAGAGCATTCACGCGGTTATGCGAGCGCTCGATTCCGCGGCATTCGGATCATGTCCGATCGGTCGGAGCGAGGAGCCAGCCGTGCATTGTTCGAAATGCTCGCGAAGCATGTCATTAGCCAAGTGCTCCCAGAACTCAGCTTCGGCGAGAAGCTTCCAGCTTCGATCAGGATGATGCGCAGAAGTCTGTCGGCACAGCGACGCCATCGCGCGCAAGCGGCGTACGGTCTCCATCCACTCCTCCCATTAGTTTTCCCTCACCTTATTTTCTGTTTTGCGTCATATTAATTATGATTATACCGGATAACTAAATTTGCCTTCCATGGCGCGACTACCGAAACGATTTGACGCGAACGACTTTCGCTTTGCTTTCAAATTGTCTTTCAGATGAAGCGCTGCTTCATAAACCTAAAAACAGATAAAAAGCCGGGGCTTAAACAACTGAGGTGCGAGACATGATCCGCAGCATGCCGCTCGTGGATGATCTCGGTCAGAGCCGGAAAGGGACGCCGGATCAAGCGCAGCACTTTTCCTGGCACAGAGCCTTCACTCGCATCGGCCTGCCTTGAAACTCCGCTGCGCGCACGCCTCATTGAGGAGCGATCGGGCGGCTTGGAGCTGTGCCAAAGGGTTATCAGAGGCTTCAGGGTCGATCCGTGAGACGATCGTCTTCGAGTTCGCTGAAATTACGCGCGCCGCTCGCCATCATTGAATCCGCGTGCGGCAACTCGTCCCAAACCGGGGCCTACGCATCCGTGACGCCGGCCCTAATCTCGCTCTTTCTCTGAGGCTTCGCCCTTCCGCCCTTCGCACTTGCTCTCGTAGCCTCTGCAATTGGGCAAGCAGGCTAACGAGCTCCATCGCCGTTTGACGCAGAACAGCCAAGCGGCCGCAAATCCCACTACTCACTACAATACCCCCAAACAGGCCCTTGCAGGATCAGCGATCGGAAGCGTTAGTTTGCGCCGACCTGCCGGTGTGACGCTTAACTTACGGTTCATGAGGGCGTCAGTTCGCTTTACGACGATAGGCCAAAATATTTCGCATCCCTCCAGTAAGCCCTCGCATGATTGAGCGCATCCAGTCCGTACCAAGACTAGTTCCCAGCCGGTGCGGCAGCCATGCCGCAACAGGTCAACTCCGCACACGCGGCGTCAAATGAGGCGGTCGGCCCAAATTCGTGTAATGCTAGTCAGTTCGGCTCCGCGTCTGTACCGAAGCCCGCTACGCATCAGCACAGCGGCGCTTCCTCGAATATCTCCCTGGGCCGCACGACCGGCTCATCGACCCAGGCCTCGCGAGCGAACCAGTTGTGATTGGCGCGACAGACCGGGCAACGAGTATTGCCATAAAACACAACGCTCCGCAGGAAAGCCTCACGCTCCGACCTAATACCAGTAGGAATCGCGCGACCGGTTTGCGGACATTTGACCATGATCATTCCCATGCGAGCCTCCCGAGGAAATTATTATTCGTTGTGGAACGAAAGAGAACCGGCCGGCTGGAGTGCGTCGTCATCTCAGTGTGGGTTACTTGGGGGGCATCGCACACTGGGAGTGCTTGTTCGAGCAGGGCGGGTTGCTCGTGACAACGTTTTTCCAACCGGCCGGATCGCTGCTTGAGCGATTCCTTGGACGCCGCCACTCTTTGGCTCGGCAGCGCGGGCGTTGATTATTCGTCTCTCGAAAGCTCCTGGGGCGCCGCTGAAAATGGGCCAATCTGAGCGGGTGGGAGTTTTGCGCGTGCTATGCCGCTCGCGACGAAGACGATCATGTCGCCCGTGATGGGCAAATTGGCTAATTCGATCACCGGTTTCACTCCACTCTCGTCAGCGAAATATTCGTTGTTAGAATTTAATCCTGCAAATTAAGCCTTGCGCTGTCGGTCTGGTTTGCGACTCTCGTCAAGTTTTATTTTTTGCTGTCCTGCACGCAGGAGGCCAAGATCATCGCGGCGATTTCTGCGACGCTGTTCTTGGTCGGCTGTTTTCGACGCAGGACCCGCTTCTTGGTATTTGAATGGTTGCATCCGGTTCAAACATGAAATAAATATTGATTATATTGAGATCATATAAATCTCGTTGTTAATTGTTGTCAATGACGTAAGCTGTTTTCGTCATTTTTTTGGTCGGAGGAGACGATGCGGGAATCAGTCCAGAAGAAGCGCAACTCCACCTCGGCTGCGAAGCAGTTGGCTCAAATGCGCGAGAAACTAGCGAGCATCAGCGAGAGGGAGCGCGTTCTACGAGAGCGGAGTGCTGCTCGCGAAGTTTACCGCTATCTGCTGGACTCTCACCGGTTGACCGCGCCGGCGACCTTTCTCGGAGGACAAGTGTTGAATATTTCTCCATCTGGGGTGAACGAGGGTGGTCAGCTGGCGGCGTGACCCGGGGCCGTATGGTCATTCGAAACGAATCCCAGTCAGGCGATGTGCATCCGCACTGAAGGTGGATTTGCGCCGCTGTAGCACGGCGATCAAACCGAATTTCCTCGGCAACTGCAGCTCGTTTGAACGCGCCGCGGACAGGACATTGCAGGATGTTGTCGCCACCGCGTCGACACGGCGCCGAAACAGATATCGTTCCTATCGGGCATAGCCATGCTGGAAAAAACATCGGCAGAGATGGTGTTGAGACCCGCCGCGGGTGCAGTCTTCGCGCTGGTGGACGGTCGATCAGTGCTTTTCAGCGAGACAAGGCAGAAGCTCTATGAGTTGGATCAGCTAGGGGCATTCATTTGGTGCAAGTTGGCACAAGGCGCTTCTTTGGAAGACGTCCATCAGGAGCTTGGGCAGCTAGGCATTGGCGAGCGCGCAGCGCGCGAGTTCACGTGGCAGGCGATGAACGTCTGGATCGATCGGGGGGTGCTCGATCTCGACTGGCGAAGGTCGGCCGATTGTGCCTTCTCAACTGTTCTTGGTCAGCGCAGGATCAGCGTCCGGGCTGCAAATCGGGACCTCTTACAACAGTTGAGTTCGCTATTTTGTGTTACGGACGACAGCGGCGAGGAGGAGGATATTGCGATCGAGACAATGATGCTCGGCGATCGGGTATTTTTCCGCGGGAATGACGCGAGCATCCAAAGATGTGAAGCCGCAGCTCTGGCCCCTACAATCAAAGCTCACATCACCGAGCGACTTATCCGAAGCAATCAGTGGGCTTTCGCGCTCCACGCCGCTTCTCTTGTAAAGTGCGGCATGGGCTTGCTGCTGTGCGGCCAACCGGGAGCCGGCAAGTCGACTCTTGCACTAGAACTGGTCGACGCTGGATTTCAGTATGCTGGCGATGACGTTGCGCTAATTGGGGCTGACGGAACGATCTGCGGCATCCCATTTGCCCTCACCCTCAAGCAGGGATCGTGGCGGTTGCTATCCCGACTGTATGGCGATTGGAACGACGTGACGCACCGCCGGTCCGATGGCGCCGAAGTGCGGTATTTGCCGATTCCGGATGCGCACAATGGGAGCCTCTCTGCCAACTGGATCATCTTTCTGAACCGGGTTGCAAGCGGCCCCGTCGAGCTGACCCCCCTGGATCAACTTGATTCGATCAAGCGGCTCATTGAGGGCGCTTTTGCCGCAGACGGGAAGCTGTCGCAGCCCGGCTTTTTCGCTTTGAAGCGGATTGTTGCGGGCGCGCGATCGTTCCAACTTATCTATTCGGAATCGGCACAGGCTCGACAGCTGCTGATGGACTTGTGCAATGACAAGGCATAGTGCGGCACTGACAAGCCTATGCAACTGCTTGCGAGGCTTGCCGCCCGTCGAAGTGGAGTGGACCTCCGTCATCGGGCTCGCAAACCAGACGTTGACGACGCCTGCGCTCATTGACTTCGTCGATCAATTTGCATCGGTGTTGCCAGAGGACGTGTGCACCTATATCCGCCAGATCCATCGCCGAAACGTGCTGCGCAACGATCGGCTGGCCGGTCAATTGGAAGAGGCCGTCATTGCGATGAATGGCCAGGGAGTTACGCCGGTGTTGCTCAAGGGTGCGGCAACGCTAGCCACAGCACCTGTCGAGCGGCGGGGAGTTCGGCTGATGTGTGATCTGGATATTATGGTCATGCCGGACGAAGCTGAAAGGGCGGTCGCCGCTCTGGGCGCAATTGGCTATGAAATTCACGATCAAGCGCGCCCTGAAAGCCGGAGGTGGTATGTCGAGCTAAGTCGACCGCGGGATGTCGGAACCATCGATCTGCAGCGGGCCGCTCCAGGCCCCGCCTACCTCTATGCTGGCTCGGGACATGCCCTGGACCATTGCGTCCCCGCGCTGCTGGGGCGCGGACGCGTGTACGTCCCGACGCCCACTTATCGAGCGCTGATGTTGATCATCCACGATCAGTTCCAAGACTACGGCTACTGGCTTGGCGAACTCGATCTCCGGCATCTGGTTGGGTTGCGCGACTTGAACGATTCTGAAGGGTTGGACTGGCAGGAACTTGCCTCTCATGTCTCGGGCGAATTGATGAAAAACGCGGTCGAAACCCAACTGCTCGCCCTTGCTGCGCTGCTTGGGGTCGAGATCCCGCGCTCAATGCGCACTCGGCTGATTCCTCGTCTGCAGTTCATGCGACAATTAATGCAAGCGCGCTTTCCGGCCACACGTGTGCCGTTCCTCGCAATGACCGTCCTGGACCTCAGAAACTACCGGCGGGAGGCGACCTCTGGCTGCACGCAAACCGGCATGCGCCGGCCTGGATTGTGGTCCGTGCCAAGAACGGACACCTTGAAGTTCCTGTTGAGGGCCGCCACCGCCGTTCGTGTCGGAAAGGTGTAAAGCCAGCAACGCTCGCACGCCTTCAAGGCCAAACAATTTTAGCAAACGACATGTCGGCAGTTGCGCGGAGTTAATGCCCTTGTCCACCGGCATTCCGATCGGACGACTCGTCGTTTTCGCGAATCCTGAACTCTTCGAGCGTGTGGCCCGATTGGAGCGCGGCAACTAGCCAGCGCG
The DNA here is from genome assembly GCF_000244935.1 of Bradyrhizobium sp. WSM1253. NCBI lineage: Bacteria > Pseudomonadati > Pseudomonadota > Alphaproteobacteria > Hyphomicrobiales > Nitrobacteraceae > Bradyrhizobium > Bradyrhizobium sp. WSM1253. The sequence goes on along the minus strand of NZ_JH600073.1, from coordinate 1,276,049 downwards.
GCTGTTTGCCACGCCCCGACCAAGTCTCCGTCGGGCGGAGTGGATTGAAGTATTTTGGCACGACTTTCGGGTATTTGCGGCGCGGCGGCTCGCTCGGTCCAGCGTTGGCGGCCCGGCGTTCAGCTTCACCGAATTGATCCGGCTGGTTGAGTTGCGCAAGACGTTTTTCGAGTTCTCGCTTCTCGACAGTGATCTTTTCGGCAAGTATCTTTGTCAGCTCTTCGTGAAGGAGCCAGAGTTCCTCAAAGTCCATGGCTTCGAGATCTTGCCGACGCATAGCATTCTCGTCACCGTTTGACTGACGCCTGATCCATCTGTCATCCTCAGCTTACGAGCACATCATTGCCCGAACGCCCAAATCAACGATGGACCAAAGCCAGTGCTTCAAATCGACGCTACAGTAAATAAATAGTATATTATTTAATAATTATTACTAGGGTTATTTTATTAAATGGGGGTAGGCAGATCAACGACTTGCTGCAAAGCAAGAAAGGGGAGTCTCTCAATCGAGTTCCTCTCGGCGGCACAGTCGGAGCATCCTTCCCCGGCTGGCCCCTCGGACATTCGGGACCTGAAGCTCAAATCGAGTTCAGGCGGTTTGGGCTGAGGGACATTGAGTTCGTTGGCGCTCGTGCATATCCGAAGGCTGCAATATCGAGATTGCCCAGAACAAAGGACAGCCTACGCCGACCATATTCATCGAGAATATTGCGTCGCGGATGACTTGTACCGGCGCTCGATGTGATCTCATCATATCAGTTCGCTTGAATGGTTCCACGGCTGCCCGCTGGACGTGTGAATTTATCCGCTCAGCAATTAGATTATGCGGATAGCCCATTGTTTCGGCTTGATTGATTGCTGCGACGCAGTTATCTGGGAATGCGGATTAAGTGCGGTTCCATACATTTTGTTGGGTAAATCTAGTTCACCATCTTGATTAATGTCGATGCGGGGCATATTAAGTTTGGCGCAACTACAGGGTGCGAGCATGCCAGCTAAGAAACTCGAATTAGAATCAATGTCCCTTGACGATCTCTGGTCGCTTCATGAGGAAATTAGCGGGATCTTATCGGACCGAATTAAGGCAGAAAAGCACGAACTGGAGAAGCGCTTGGCGGTTCTCGGGGGCGGGGCGGCTGTTTTGGCGGACTCAAGCGGACCGGGCGTGTCTCCGACTGCCAAGGCGAGACGCAAATATCCGCGTGTGCTGCCGAAATACCGGAACCCCCAGACCTCCGAGACCTGGTCGGGGCGCGGCAAGCGGCCGCGGTGGTTGGTTGCTGCCATGAAGTCTGGCCGGAGAATTGAGGACTTTCGCATAGGGGATGCAAGTCCGAAGCTTCGTCAGCGCGCGTAACCTGATCTGCACTGTTCGACGGGGTGGTTGGGGTTAAATGGCCGCCGCAGTGCCGTGATCCTGTGGCCTAATAGGCGTTGCGTCCCCGCAGCACTTCGAGGGGAGTTCGCAGCAGGATTACGAGATCAAGCCGAAGGCTCCAGTTGTCGATGTACCAGAGATCGTATTGTACGCGTGTTTCGACCGTGATGGCTGTGGGGGTTGGACCGCGGCAGCCATGGACTTGGGCCCATCCGGTCAATCCTGGCCTGACCCTACGGCGTAGGGCGTAGTTCCGCACGAGCTTGTCAAATTCTCCGTCATGAGCCAAGGCATGAGGACGCGGACCGACCAGCGACATGCTGCCGTCGAGCACATTTAACAGCTGTGGCAGTTCATCGAAGCTTGTCCGTCGCAGCCATTTGCCGACGCGGGTCACCCGTCGGTCGAGGCGACGGGCCTGAAGGATCGCGGGCCCGTCCTCGAGCACATGCATCGTCCGGAATTTGCGGATCAGGAAGATCCGGCCATTAAAACCACAGCGTTGCTGTCGAAAGAATATGGGGCCGGGCGAGTCCAGCTTGATTGCAAGTGCGGCCAGCACAAGCAGCGGGGCAAGTATCGTCAAGGCGAGCGCGGCGCCGAAAAGATCAATGATTCGTTTGGTCGCACAGTCCAGCTGCGTAAGCGGCCCACGCTGGAGTTCAACACAAACCGTACTTCCAAGGCTTCGCGTGGGGTGTCGAAGCAATTCGGATGTCGTACCGACCGGCACGAACACAACCGGTAGCGGCAAGACCCGCAAGTCGGCAACGAAGGCCCGAAGTTCGGGCCATCGTTCCGGGGTCGCTTCCACAACCACCTGGTCGAGCTCGGAGCTGCGAATGTAGTCAATCACGCGAGCCGTGAGCCGCCTTCGACAGGCAGGACCGAAGCCGATTGGGGGCAAGCTGAACCGGCCTCGGACACAATAACCATGCATCGCCAGCGTTTCAGGCAGTCCGGCGTTTTTCGATGGCGGCTGGTCGCTGACCAGAACAATGTTTGTGCTGGCGAATTTTCTGCCGCTCAGGCCCTTCCCGAGAAGCGCTCTCACTCCCCACCGCTCGGCCATAAGCAAGCCCAGGCCCAGGACAGCGAAAAGTGTGCCCGCTTGGTGAGAAGAGCCCGAACCAATTGCAAAACCGTACCCGGCCCATATCAAGAACAACAATGACGCCCATGCAATCCAGACGGCGCGCATCTGACTTCGCAGGACGAGGAGCTCGGCTGGCCGATAAAGGCCGTGCGTCTTCAAGAGGCAAACGAGACATGTTGCGCTGACTAGGGCCAGGCCAAGTGCGTTGCTTAAGTCGCCTGCAGCCCATCCACTCTGAGCTTGGCTCAGCCACGTCGAAACGACGCTCGCAAAAACAACGGTCGCAATATCCGCACAGAGCGCCACGTATTCGATCGAGTCGTAACGGAGAGGCCATTTGTGCTGGCGGGATACTATCGGCCCGGGACTGACACGATCCGTAACTTCCCGGTCGGGGAAATGTCGGTTCACGAAATTCATTGTCGGGACACCCGCGAGTTAATATTTAATATATTATTAATTAATCCGATTTATCAAGAGAAAAATCCTGGTTTCCGCCATTTAAATATGTCGCACTGCTCAGAGGATCCTATCGAGATCCCTGTCGCGAATTCCGCGCGCGCATGTTGTCGAGGTAGGTCGGATCGAGCTCCGAAATTAAGTTCTCGAGATAGATCTTCCCCTCGGCCGAGGCTGACCGGTACGCGGCCAGAAGCGCTGGTCTGATAGCAGGTCGACGCGTAACGACGAGGCTGACGTCCCGCTTGATCAAGTCCCGAAATTCAAGCTCGCGTACCACAGCATCTGTAGCGAGCGCGACGGACAGCCTTAATGGAAGCAGATCCAGATCGTTCGGCGCAGTATAGTACGACATCTTAAGCATGGCTGCCGTCTGGATCGAATTCTGTTTCGGCGCCGCCGCGAGCATGAGCCAAATGTCGCCGCGGAGCGGCGACGAGCGCAGCGCGCGGGCAAACGCATTCGACGCTGCCGGAAGTTCCGTTTTTTGCTCGTCCGCGGCGAGAGCCGGATCTCCACGGGATCGTGATTCCCCTCGGATCCAAAGGTCTTCATGCGCTGCCGCAGCCGAAACTGGTTTCGAGATCCCGTTTGGCCATGCTGCTGCGGCCGAAACAGCTGCCGACAAAGAAGACTGACCTCCGAGATACCGGCCAGGGAGGACCATCCATATCGTCTGTATGATCAGCGCTATTCCAAGCACCGCCAGAGCAGCGCGCGGCCATGGGATGGCAAACGCTGGCGCGAGCCTTGGACGAGACGCCGGAGCTGGACCGGCCATCCAGTCCGAAGCCCCTTTCGATTCCAAGGATATGGCCTCACGGCCCGCACCGGAGACGCTTTGACCGAACGCCAGCCCAAAAAGCGCAGCGACCAAAAGCGATGCGCCCAAACCCAGAATTCCATGGTCGGCAAAGGCCAGGATCGTCAGTGCAATCGAAGCACCGGCGCCCAAGGCGGGGTACACGTAGTCGTAAGCTCGTGACAGAGAACGCCTGATCAGAATACAAGCGCCGAGCATCGCTATTACTACAAGGCCGCAAAGGAACGCCCAGCCCATGTCTATAACCATTGCGGCGGCAGCCGTTGGCCTTTCTCGCGGGGCGCCGATTCCAATGTCCCGATAAAGCGGCAAAAGGACCGTCGAAGCGCCGGCACCGGATCCCGCCGGCCTGACCTCCTGTAGCATCCGTTCTGTCGCGATCTGACTGCTCGTTGACAAGGCGATCGTCACATCGGTGTTCGTCCTAAACGGAATAACCGTTACGCTGGCAATAAAGAATATTGCGGCGGTTGCGAAAACGCCAGCGGTGCCCCACAAGCCCAAGAACCACCTGCGAATAACGAAAACCGAGAGCAAGATTGCTGATCCGAGGAGGGCGGCGACGACGGCGGTGGAGTTGGTCCGAATGAGCAGCGCGGCCAAGCAGACAATCATTGCGATGGTCGCGGCGGACAGTGCAAGGAACGGAACTGGCGCAACTGTTCCTGGCCGACTGTGCCGCGCTATTTGATCGGCCGCGCGTATTGCCGTGGCGCAGGAGAGCAAGACGCCGAGCACTGCGACGGTTGCGCCATCGGGCCCGGCGACACCGGCAGTTTCCTTGCCGAACCACATGGCCGTGGCAATCGTGGCTATCGACAGTAGTATATGCAAGACTTGCGCTGCGCGATATCGGTCAAGCGTGATGACCGCAGTGACGAGGGCCGCGGCGAGCACAGCGCAATACTGCGCCAGCGAGCGCATAGTCGCCCCCATATCGAGTGTGATTTTTTCGGCGAGGGGCTCGCTTAAAGCCGCCGAAGCAGTTGCCCAGATGGGATTTCCGAGCGTGTCCATAGGCATCGGCACCACCTGTAACGCCATCCAAAGGGCCGGAGCCGCGAGCACAACGACGGGACCAGTCCGGAGCAGCTTGGTGAGCCCGAGGGAGGCGGGCGATGGAAAGAGCGCTACAATCAGCGCGGCTGTTGCTAGTATGAATGATGCCAATCCCAAGCTTTGCAGGCTTTCCGGCATTGCGAGCGCCGCGGTGATCGCCACAAACTCGGCTAACAGGACAAGCCAGATAATCATGTAAACACCATGGTGTGGTGCGGCCACTCCGGTGGCCGGAGAACGTGCAGGCCGCTACGAGACAGCATCAAGAGCCGGAAAGGCCATAACGGATATAGTGGCTGTCATGATAGTAATAGCTCCGATGGCCGTCATATCGAGCCATTGCCTTGGTATCCGTCTTGCTGAGAACTGCCCCAATCAGCGATTCATGAATGTTGGGTGCCGTGTGCAGTGCGTGCTGCACGACATCTATTTTGGTCCGGCCCCATTCAACAACGAGAATGTAGCCGTCAATTAGAGATGAAGTGGCTCGGACATCAACCAGCGGGGTCAAGGGAGGAAGGTCGACGATGACGTAGTCATAGTCAGCTCGCAAACGGTCGAACAGCTTGCTTATCGCATCGGCGCACAGAATTTCGCTGGTGTGAAGCAGGGGTCCGCGCCGTACGGCGGGAAGAAATGCAATATTGGTCGTCGGATCCCGCCAGATAGCGTCCGCCAGGGAGCGGCTGCCGTTCGCAACTTCGATGATTCCGGCGACAGCTTGGGGCGCAAAGATGGCAGATAGCGAGGGATTCCTGAGGTCGCAATCAACGATGATGGCTTTCTTGCCGGTGTGTCCGATCAATTGCGCGAGCGAGGCTGCAATCGTAGTCTTCCCCTCATTCGGCAGGGCCGAGGTAATGCCGATGACTTGGGAGGAGATTTTCGCCGGATTGTGGTCGATGGCTAGCTTGATGGAGCGAATTGCCTCGGTGTATCGAGATAGCGGCATCCCGACCACGGTCCGATGAATTGCCGTTGGGGACGGAACTATCCGTTGTTGAACATCATCATCGGTTGGCTGAGAGCGAACTGGTAGTTTCGCGGATTTGCGAGCCGGCAACAATGGGACCAAGGATAGGCAAGGCAATTCCAACACAGTTTCTACTTGTGAGGAGGTACGAAAGACGCGGTCCATGAGGTCTCTGAGGAGCGCCAAACCGACGCCCAGCGCTAGACCGCCGAGAATGCCGAGCGCCAGTACCAGACTTGTCTTCGGCTTGCTCTTGCTCGCCGGCGGTGAAGCGGGAAAAAGTACCCGCGTTTCTGAGATGGAAAATGTCTCCTGCTGTGCGGATCCCATGTAACGCTGCAGGAACGTCTCGTACAAGCTACGCAAGCCCTTTGCCCGGCTTTCCAAATCCCTGATAGTCAGCTCGGCAGAATTGACTGAACGGGACTGCGAAATGGCCTTGGACAGCTGCTTTTCGATTTCTTGCTGGCGCTGTTTGGCGAATTCGAATTCGCTTCGGCTGACTTCGGCAAGTCTCCTGACTTCGTCGAAAATGGAGACGCGAAATTCCCGCACGCGGTTCCGGACATTGACGACTGCCAGGTGGTCGCGACCAACCCTGGCCGTCAACTCGGCCTCACGTCTCATGAGTTCTAGATACTGCTGGCGCAGCCCCGTAATGATCTGACTGTTTGTCGCATCGGCTCCGATAGCATCCAGATTGCCCATCGAGGACGGCTTTGTCGGATCGGAGGCAAGGAGAGATTCATACCGAGCCAACTTGGCCGCGGCCTCAGAAGTCTGGGCGCGTGCGGCAGCCAACCGATTGTTGATTTCTGTGATCTGCTGTTCGTCGATCGGCTTTCCGTCTAAAGAAACGATATTGTTCTGGGTCTTGTAGGCGTCGACGGCGCGTTGTGCAGCAAGGGCTTGGTCACCCAGATCGCGCAGCCTGTCCTGCAGCCAGCTTGTTGCTCTGCGATTGGCATCGAATTTTGCATTGAGCTGGTCCGCAACATAAGTAGTGGCTACCGCGTTGACGATCTCCGCGGCTCGGGCTGCGTTGCTCGAGTTGAAATTGACCTCAATGACGTTGCTGAACCCGACACGCCCTGCTGAAAGCCGATTCAAAAATGCGTCTACGACTGCGTCCGACGGTCCGGTCTGCGTATCGGGCGGACCATCCTTCTTCGGCCCAGGCGAGGCCCATGACCGAATTCGCTGCCAAAGCGACTGTAGAGACAGCTCTGACCCATTGAAGTCCGGATCGTCCGTCAGTTTCAACTGATCGATGACCGCAACCGCAACGGCCTTTGATCGAAGGAGTTGAAGCTGGGTTTCGATTTGACTGAGATCGAAAGCCGGCTCGGTGATAAGGGATTGCTGCTGGACGAATTGAGGCTTTGGATTAGCCAACAGGATCTGAACCTGCGCGGTGTAGGTTGGAGACGCCAACCGCAGATAGAGCAGACTGGCTGCAGTTACGAGCCCGGCAGTGACAAGGATCATGAGATATTGGCGTCGCAGAAGGCCGATGCCGAGATTAATGACCTCGCTGATTCCTCCGCCGTCCGCCTGAACGGGTTGGGCCAGCTCGGTCATAGGCAGCCGAAGATTATCCGTGTGTTGAAGATTGTTATGAAGCATCACGTACCTGTCGGACGGTGGGTCACGTTGCGGCGCCCGCCCGCACACCACATTTAAAGAGGCCAGCGAGACGGCGATAAATTATATAGCTTATAAAACTCCGCTTGCCAAATTAAATAAATCATATATTAATTGGAGCGAGACTGAAAAACAACAGTTTGGCTGTGCCTTTTGATCTACGCGGATTAAATAGAAGGTATTTCAGTGGTTTACGGTTGGTCAGCATTTCCATCGGAAATAATGTGCGTTTGGAAGCCGGATCGAGAGGGCGGGAAATTAATTCCAGCTGGATTATGGTCCAGCGCATCGACGCTCGATCCGAATTGAGGGCGGGCAGGAGGGTACCAATGCTGGAACTGCGATCCTTGGCGATCCCTGATGTCAAAGTAATTCGCCCAGATCGGTTTTCCGACGCCCGCGGCTACTTCTGTGAAACGTTCCAGCGATCGGCGTTTGCAGCAAAGGGAATTCTCCATGACTTCGTTCAGGATAATCAGTCCAGCTCGGATCGGATCGGTACTGTACGCGGCTTGCATTTCCAGCGACCGCCCTTCGCCCAGGCGAAGCTCATACGGGTGTTGAACGGAGCTATTCACGATATTGCTGTTGATCTCCGGCGCTCATCGCCCAGCTTCGGCAAGCACATCGCCATTCAGTTGGATAGTGAAAGCGGTGAGCAGCTGTTTATTCCGAAGGGGTTCGCGCATGGTTTCTGTACGCTACAGCCCCAGACCGTCGTCTTGTACAAGGTCGACCAGGTCTACGCCCCGAGCCATGACGCCGGTATCTATTGGGCAGATCCAGCATTGGGGATCAAGTGGCCCGTGACAACCTCAGAGGCTCAGGTCTCGCCGAGGGACCAGACGCTTCCTGCGCTCAACCAGTTTGCTTGCGTTTTCGAGTAGTGGGGATGAGTGAAATGCGCATCTTGGTGACCGGCGGAGCGGGATTTATCGGTTCTGCGGTGTGTCGCCGTTTGGTGCAGCAGACCGGTGCCGCAGTGATCAACGTCGACAAGCTGACATACGCAGCCAACCCGGCTTCGCTGGCGAGCATCGAGGGACTGGAATCTTATGCGTTCCTGCAGTCCGATATCTGCGATCGAGAGGTTATGCATCTCGCGCTCGCCGACTACGAGCCGGATGCGATCATACATCTGGCCGCCGAAAGCCACGTCGACCGTTCGATCACCCGGCCCGACGACTTCGTCAACACCAATATAGTTGGGACCTATACGCTGTTGGAGGCTGCCAGGACTTACTACGAACGTCTGCCGTTTCTGCGACGGAAGCAGTTCCGCTTCATCCACGTATCGACGGACGAAGTCTACGGCTCATTGGGCCCGGACGACCTGTTTCGCGAGGACACGCCCTACAGGCCGAGTTCGCCGTATTCGGCGAGCAAGGCCGCCTCGGATCACCTCGCACTCGCGTGGTTCAGAACCTACGGTCTGCCGGTCATCGTATCGAATTGCTCGAACAATTACGGGCCGTACCAGTTTCCGGAAAAGCTCATTCCGCTGACGATCCTCAATGCGATCGACCGCAAGCCTCTGCCGGTCTACGGCGACGGCAAAAATATTCGCGACTGGCTTCACGTCGATGATCATGCCGCCGGCTTGATAAGACTGCTGCACGAAGGAAGGCCGGGCGAGAAGTACAATTTCGGCGGAGATGGCGAGCGATCCAACTTGGAGGTAGTTACCCAGGTTTGTGACGTGCTGGATCGAGTGTCTCCGGGCCCGGGAGCGAGACGATCTCTCATTACTTTCGTGCCGGATCGTCCGGGACATGATGCCCGCTATGCAATCGACGCGTCAAAGGCACATCGCGAACTTGGCTGGGAACCGACGAGAACCTTCGAACAAGGCTTAGCCGAAACCGTCGGATGGTATCTCAAAAATCGTGCATGGTGGGAGCGTGCTCGCTGCGATGTCTATGACGGCTCGCGTCTCGGTCTTCTGGCTGCCCAACACTGAGGTGAAGATGACAGATCGACCCATCCTGATTGCCGGACGGCATGGTCAGTTGGCGACGTGTCTTCGTGATCTCGCTGCAATGCGCGGTCTGCCGGCGGTGGCCCTCGGGCGTCGAGAGCTCAATCTAGAGAACCGCGAAGGAATCCACAAGCTCATCGGGTCGATCGCGCCATCTGCAATTATCAATACGGCCGCATATACGGCGGTTGATCAGGCCGAATCCGAACCAGCGAAGGTGTTTAGCATCAACCGCGACGGCGCGGCGGCGCTGGCAGATGTCGCGTGGCAGATGAACATTCCGCTGATCCATCTCTCGACCGACTATGTGTTCGACGGCGCAAAACCGGATGCGTACGAGGAAAGTGACATTCCCGCTCCGTTGAATGTCTACGGCGCGTCAAAGCTTGCCGGCGAAGCTGCTGTATTGGCCGCGCATCCGCTCGCGACCGTGATCAGGTGCTCGTGGATTTACAGCCCCTATGGCGGTAACTTCGTTCGAACGATGTTGCGGCTATCTAAGACGCAGCCGATGGTAAGGGTTGTTGGGGACCAACATGGAAATCCGACCTACGCATTCGACCTCGCGGAGGCCGTCCTTCGGATCGCAGAACGGTCAGTAACGGACGATCGGAGAACCACGGCCGGCATTTTTCATCTCGCCGGTCAAGGCGAGGCAAGCTGGTACGACTTTGCGCAGGCTATCTTCGACGAACTGTCCCGTCGTGGAGCGCGGATTCCGGCGCTCGAGGCGATCACGACTGAAGAGTTTCCGACCGCTGCACGTCGACCACGAAACTCGCGCCTGGATTCATCGAAGGCCGAACGCGTGTTCGGGATTCGATTGGGACCTTGGCGCCATTCGCTCGAAGCCTGTCTTGACCAGCTAGTCGGAGGAGAAACCGATGTTGAAGGGAATCGTGCTGGCTGGCGGAAGCGGAACGCGCCTCTATCCGATCACGCGCGTGGTCAGCAAGCAGCTGCTCCCGATCTATGACAAGCCGATGATCTACTATCCCCTGTCGACGCTGATGTTGGCAGGGATCCGCGAGATTCTGATTATTACCACGCCGTCAGACCGGTGTCAGTTCGAGCGGTTGCTGGGGGACGGGAGCCAATGGGGCATTCGGCTCAGCTACGCGGAACAGACCCGTCCCGCCGGTCTCGCGGACGCCTTCATTGTTGGTGCCGATTTTATCGGCGGGGATCGCGTGGCGATGGTGCTTGGAGACAATATCTTCTTCGGCGATGGCCTGAGCGAACTGCTTGCCAGGGCGGCAGGACGCGAGGAAGGTGCAACAGTTTTTGCTTATCACGTGCGGGACCCAGAACGATATGGCGTCGTTGCGTTTGATGAGGCGGACCGTCCAGTATCGATTGAGGAGAAACCCAGACGGCCAGCTTCGAACTGGGCAATTACGGGGCTGTATTTTTTCGACAATTGTGTTGTCCGCTACGCCCGTCGCGTCGAGCCATCGCCGCGCGGAGAGCTCGAGATCACCGACCTTCAGATGCGCTACCTTTCAGCCGGCACGCTACACGTTGAGCGCATGGGGCGGGGGTTTGCCTGGCTGGATACGGGCACGGTCGAGTCTCTCATCGATGCCGGGTCGTTCGTGCAGACCCTGGAAAAGCGGCAGGGAATGAAGATCGCCTGTCTTGAGGAGCTCGCCTTCAGACTCGGCTTCATCAATCGTGGTCAACTTCTCGCCCTTGCCGAGTCGCTGCAGAAGAGCGGGTATGGCAGGTATCTCAATGAAATCTTGCAACTTCGTCGTTTAAATTGAATGTTATAATAAATGTATTGAAATCTCGGTTAATTTAATTCTTAATTGAATCGCATTCTGTTGTGCTGATTTCGAGAGGCCCGTCATGCTGAACCAAAAGGCGAGCGTCCTTGATCAAGGTACCGGGCCCCTCTTGCTGGAGGAGGGCGATGGTTGGTCAGATGCTATCGCGCGAGGCGCATGGTTGTGGCCCATGCCCGGCGCTTGGGCGCCGCCAGTGTTGAATCAGTTTTGGATGTCGCCGAATGCAGACCAGCCCGTCGGCGGGCCGGAACTCCGGTCCAGGGCAATTGCGGGTATCAACCCTGGTCAGGCGGCAAGTGCATTGCTGTCGCGTGGTGGTTTGCGCGGGACGCCGGGACTCAGTATCCCGCCATTCCAGTCGAGATTCGCCGCTCTGCTCTCGAGTTCAGCAAACCTGGTGGCCCGTTCCAACGCGGGGCGTCCGACGTTCTCATCCGTGCCTGACCATCAGGAGGCATCATCGATATCGAGCGCCGGCACCACTCATTGGATCAATTCGAGCAACGACTCCGGTCCATCCGCATTTGAGGGGCTCTGGACCCCGCTGCGCGCGGAGCCTGTCAGCGGGTCAGAGCACCAGCCCAACGCGGCTGCGGGAATGCCGAGCCAGTACTCGAAATTGGTGGATCTCAGCGCACATGGCGGATCTGCCGTCAATTCTCTGCCGAAAAGTTCGCTGTCCGTAATGACGGACAGCGCGGACTACGCACCCGGCAGTACGGCAACGTTTACCGCAGCCGGCATCCGCTCGGGAGCGTCGGTCACATTCAATATTGCCGACCTATTGAGCGCGCCCGGCGCTAACGGCATTGCCGATGTCTATACGCCTTTCACGATAAAGGACGGCGGGCGCGGCGACTTGGATGGTGTTCCCAACGGCACGGTGGTCTCGCAATGGCAGGTGCCAGCTGATGGCAGCGCCACAAATGCCACGTTGCAGCTCGTCGCGACCTCCGGCGGCCGCACAGCGACAGCGACGTTCAGCGACGCCAGCAACGAGATAGTCACGGAGAATCAACTGGCGGGTACGCCCAAGAGCGTGTGGTCAATCCACGGCTCGATTGCCAATCAAGGCGACTCGCAGATTGAGGGATTTGCCACCCAGATCAGCACTAATGCTGGACAGACAGTCTCCTTCAAGGTCGATGCCGCCTCGAGCGGCTACACTCTCGATGTTTATCGACTCGGCTACTATGGCGGCAACGGTGCCCGCCTTGTCACCAGCATGCACCATAGCGGAGCATCCAATCAGCCGGAACCCATCTTCAATGATGCGACCAACACGGTCGATGCCGGGAATTGGTCCGTTACAGATTCATGGACAATTCCGGCCAGCGCCGTTTCCGGCATCTACTTTGCAAAGCTGACGACGGATACTGGCAATTTCCAGAACATGATTCCGTTCATCGTACGCAATGATGGCACCATCTCGGACATTCTGTTCCAGACCAGCGACCAGACCTGGGAAGCGTACAACCCCTGGGGCGGATATAATTTGTATCAAGGCCCCAGCGGTACGAACAGCGATCGCGCCTATGCGGTGAGCTATAATCGTCCGATTGCGATGAACTCGACGTCGAATGAGGCCGGGCCGGCGGATTTCCTTTTTGGCGAGGAATACGCGGCGATTTATTGGCTGGAGCAAAACGGTTATGACGTCAGCTACATCTCAGGTATCGATGCCGCGACCACCGCTGGGTCGCTGCTCAACACCAAGGCCTACATCGATGTCGGCCATGACGAATACTGGACCCAATCTCAGTTCGCCAATGTCAAAGCGGCCGCCAATGCAGGTGTCGATCTCGCTTTCCTAAGCGGCAATCAAATCTATTGGGACACCGAACTTGCTCCAAGCTTCGATGCCAGCCATACGCCAAATCGGACCGTTGTCGAGTACAAGGACATCTGGAGCGGCACACAACTGGACCCGAACGGCGCCTCCAACGGCGGAGCAGGCCTGTTTCGCGATCCCGTTTACGGACCTGGAACTCCGGAGAACGCGCTTTCCGGCACGATCTTCACGGTCGACGACATTCAATCGCTCGACAACATCACGATTCCCGCCAGCATGTCGCAGCTGCGCCTTTGGAGAAACACCAGCATTGCCAGCAGCAACGGAGGAACGCTGACCCGGCTGCTCGGCTACGAATGGGACAGCGACCTCGACAACGGCTTCCGGCCAGGCGGGTTGATTGACCTGTCGTCGACGACAAGAAACGTCAATTCGCTGCTGCTAGATAACGGGGCGACGACCGGTTCCGGGACGGCCACGCACAGCCTCACGCTCTACCGTAATCCGACCAGCGGCGCTTTGGTTTTCGGCGCCGGCACGGTCATGTGGTCCTGGGGACTATCGAACCAGTACGCTCCATACCGTGGTCTCACTGCACCAGTCAGCACCGTCGTGCAGCAATCAATGGTCAACCTGTTCGCCGACATGGGAGTGATGCCGCAAACGCTGCAGACGGGTCTGGTGGCAGCCCAGACGTCGACCGATCACACTGCGCCATCCGCCGTTATCAGCTCCCCGACGGGCGGGACGAGCTTCAGTCAGGGTCAGTCGGTCACGATTACGGGTACCGCATCGGACGTTGGTGGAAGGGTGGCGGGCATCGAAGTTTCAACCGATGGCGGCACGACCTGGCACCCTGCGACCGGAACGACGAGCTGGAGTTATTCCTGGGTTGCGCCGGCCTTCTCCGGTGCGCGAGTCATCGAAGCGCGCGCGACCGATGATAGTGTCAATACGCAGGCGAGCCCTGCGACGGTCAGCGTTAACATCACAGGTAGCGGGGGGAGCTTCTTCACCACCTCTACCGTACCGGCCCAGACCAGGTTGAATGATGGTACGCCACTTGAGGTGGGTGTGAAGTTCACGTCCTCTGTGGCAGGCCAAATCACCGCGTTGAAGTTTTACCGCAGCCCCGGCGACACCGGCTCGGACCTTCTCGACCTCTGGAGCTCGACCGGCACCAAGCTCGGCAGCGCGACTTTCACCAACACCACGGCAAGCGGCTGGCAGACGGTCAATCTGGTGACGCCCGTCACGATCAGCGCCAATACAACGTATATCGCCTCGTATCACACCAATGGTGCCTACGTCGCCACGAGCAATTACTTCACCACCGCGTTTACAAGCGGAACTTTGACGGCGCCTTCGTCCACCTCATCCGGCGGCAACGGCGTCTATTCCTATGGTGGCACCAGCAGCGCTGGGATCTTTCCGACCAACACATTCGCTTCTTCGAACTACTGGGCCGACGTGGTGTTTACCGCCTCAAGCGGCGGCGGCACTGACCGGCCGCCGGTCGCGGTCAACGACAGCGGTTTCACCACGACGCAGAATACCGCGCTCAATATCCCCACCTCTGCGCTGCTCGCCAACGACAGCGATCCGGACGGGGATCCGCTGACGATCACGGCCGTCAGCAGTGCCGCAAACGGCACGGCAACTTTCAGCCCCCAAACCAATACCGTGACCTTCACTCCGACGACCGGCTATACCGGACCGGCGTCGTTCGCCTATGCCATTTCCGATGGTCGCGGCGGCACCGCCAGTGCGTCGGTCTCTCTGACCGTGACTACTTCGTCCTCAACAGTAAGCCTATTCACCGCCTCGAACACGCCGGCCCAGACCAGGTTGAATGATGGTACGCCACTTGAGGTGGGTGTGAAGTTCACGTCCTCTGTGGCAGGCCAAATCACCGCGCTGAAGTTTTACCGCAGTCCCGGCGACACCGGCTCGGACCTTCTCGACCTCTGGAGCTCGACCGGCACCAAGCTCGGCAGCGCGACTTTCACCAACACCACGGCAAGCGGCTGGCAGACGGTCAATCTGGCGACGCCCGTCACGATCAGCGCCAATACAACGTATATCGCCTCGTATCACACCAATGGTGCCTACGTCGCCACGAGCAATTACTTCACCACCGCGTTTACAAGCGGAACTTTGACGGCGCCTTCGTCCACCTCATCCGGCGGCAACGGCGTCTATTCCTATGGTGGCACCAGCAGCGCTGGGATCTTTCCGACCAACACATTCGCTTCTTCGAACTACTGGGCCGACGTGGTGTTTACCGCCTCAAGCGGCGGCGGCACTGACCGGCCGCCGGTCGCGGTCAACGACAGCGGTTTCACCACGACGCAGAATACCGCGCTCAATATCCCCACCTCTGCGCTGCTCGCCAACGACAGCGATCCGGACGGGGATCCGCTGACGATCACGGGCGTCAGCAGTGCCGCAAACGGCACGGCAACTTTCAGCCCCCAAACCAATACCGTGACCTTCACTCCGACGACCGGCTATACCGGACCGGCGTCGTTCGCCTATGCCATTTCCGATGGTCGCGGCGGCGCCGCCAGTGCGTCGGTCTCTCTGACCGTGACTACTTCGTCCTCAACAGTAAGCCTATTCAGCTCCAACCCGACGCCGAGCGTGGTTTCGGTTAACGATCTAAATTCGGTGGAGCTTGGTATGAAATTCCAGGCTTCCACTGCGGGCGACATCACCGGCTTGCGCTTCTACAAGGGGCCGAACAACACGGGCATCCATGTCGCCGATCTTTGGAGCAGCACGGGTACGTTACTGGCCACAGCAACGTTCACTAATGAGACGGCAAGCGGCTGGCAGCAGCTAAATTTCAGCACGCCCGTGACGATAGCGGCGGGGACAACCTACATCGCGTCCTACCACACTGCGGGAAACTACTCGGCGGACCCAAATTTCTTTGCCAACTCGTTTACCAACGGACCACTGACGGCTCCCGCGTCCGCATCCAGTGGCGGCAATGGCGTCTACGCCTATGGGACCGGGAGCCTCTTTCCGACCAACACCTTTAACTCGAACAGCTACGCCGTGGACGTCCTCTTCAGGCCGCAGCTGGCAGCATAGGAGTCTGGAATGCACGCAGAAATCTACACCGATGGAGTGGACGAGATCACGGTCGGTGGGTCGATCGTACGGGTCGATCTGATCAGCCTCTCGCCTAACGAGCGTGACGCCAATAACGAGCCCAAGAAGGTCTTGTGTCAGAGGCTGATCTTCTCCGTGGAATCGTTCGCGAACTCAGTCGAAGTGATGCAGAACGCTCTTCAGGGCCTGATTGATGCCGGCGCGATCCGGCGCAACCAGCCGGGGACAGCGGAGTCTCCGCACAACATTACGTCTGCCGAGCGCGTCCCCTCAGCCACGATTAGCCTACGGTCTCCGAATGTCTCGAGTAATTTCAGCTGAACTCGGCGGCGCCGACAGCTCAGTTGTGGTTTGCGCCGAACCCCCGCATACGGCTGCTCGAACCGCACAGGAATGTCTCGCCAAAGTCGCAGCTCACCACGGCGTCGATTTGCCTGCCGACCGCCTGCAGCATGCCTACGCCACCGACGGCGGGGCTCTCGCGACGGATCTGCTGTTGCGAATGGCACGCGAGGCCGGGCTTCGCGCAAAAGCTGCGAGCCTCGATTGGGGCGCGCTGTGCCGTCTGGGAGAGGCCTATCCGGCCATCGTCCGGCTCACGAACGAGAATTGGATCGTTGTCCTTGGCGCCGGGCAGGGGGCAAACGGCGTGGAGGCGGTAACGGTATTCGATCCACTTGCCGATCGCCAGCACGAGCCCCTGATCATTGACAAAGACCGGTTCTGCGCGCGCTGGGCCGGTGAGGTGGTCCTGACGAAGCGTGAGAATATGTCGTCAGACAGTCGGAGAACGTTCGGGTTGAGGTGGTTCGTACCCGAACTTCTCCGGCAATGGCGGCTGTTCGGCAATGTCGCGCTTGCCGCGATTCTCCTCTATGCGCTGGGCCTTGTGCTTCCGATCTTCTTTCAACTTGTCATTGACAAGGTTCTTGTACACGAGAGCTTCACGACGCTTTACGTGCTCACGGCCGGCGCAACCGCAGCACTCGCCTTTGATGCGATATTCGGCTTCTTGCGACGTTACTTGTTGCTCTACGCAACAAACAGGGTGGATATCCGGGTCGCAACCAAGACATTCGGCCACCTCCTCGGGCTGCCGGTAACGTTCTTCGAGCACATTTCAGCCGGCGTTCTCGTAAAGCATATGCAGCAGGCCGCGCGGATTCGCGAATTCCTGACGGGCCGGCTCTTCCTGACCATGCTCGATGCTCTATCGCTGTTCGTCTTCATCCCAGTGTTGGCGCTCTACAGCATCAAACTGACATGCGTAGTCCTGGCCTTCACTGCCATCAGTGCAACCGTCGTCACGCTATTAATGGGTCCGTTTCGGCGTCGTCTCTATGAGCTCTACCAGGCCGAGGGCGCGCGGCAGGCACTTCTTGTCGAGACCGTTCACGGCATGCGCACGGTGAAATCGCTCGCGATGGAACCAGTGCAGAGCAGGGTATGGGACCAACGCTGCGCTCAATCGGTGACGATGCGCTTCGGGGTTGAGAAGATTTCGGCAGTCGCCCAGGCAGTTACCGGATTCCTCGAGAAAATGATGACGCTCGGGATCATCGCGTTGGGCGCGCTCGATGTGTTCAGCGGCGAAATGACTATCGGCGCGCTCGTTGCGTTCAACATGCTGGCAGGACGGGTCTCGGGGCCGCTCGTCCAGCTCGTGACCATGGTGCATGAATATCAGGAAGTTGCGCTCGCAGTTAAGATGCTCGGCGAGGTGATGAACCAGAAACCCGAGCGTGATGGCAAGAGCGATGGCCTGCGCCCAGACCTTGCGGGAAAGATCGAGTTCGAGAGTGTGTCGTTCCGCTATGGACCGGAAGGAGCGCCGGCGCTCGATCAAGTCTCCGTCTCCATCGCGCCCGGCTCGATCTTCGGGATCGTCGGCCGGAGCGGCTCCGGAAAAACCACGCTGACAAGGCTGATTTCGGGAATGTATCCGGTGCAGCAGGGCTTGCTGCGCATTGACGGATATGATGCCCGGGAGCTCGATCTCTCACACCTGCGCCGGAATCTTGGAGTTGTCCTGCAGGACAATTTCCTGTTTCGCGGAACGGTTCGCGAGAACATTGCCTGCGTGAAGCCCGATGCGACCTTTGCGGAAGTCGTTAGAGCGGCGCAGCTAGCGGGGGCCGACGAGTTCATCGAGCGCTTACCCCGCGGCTTCGACACCATGCTGGAGGAGGAGGCTTCGAACCTCTCTGGCGGCCAGAAACAGCGGCTGGCCATTGCAAGAGCTCTCATCACCAATCCGCGCATATTGATTCTCGACGAGGCGACCAGCGCACTCGACTCCGAGAGTGAAATGATCATCAGGCGTAATCTGCGCCGCCTGGCGGCAGGAAGAACCGTCATCATCGTCTCGCACCGCCTCTCGATGCTGGCGGAGGCCGCCCAGATCCTCGTCATCGACCGTGGGCGCGTGGTCGATATCGACCGTCATGACCACCTGCTGTCGAAATGCACGATCTACCGCCATCTTTGGAACCAACAGACGAAGCAAGTCGCATGAGCAGGACGGTGAAATCTCCCGCGAACAGAGGGCCCGACGAATCGGTCGGAAAGACGGATCGACGGCGCCGAGCGATGTTCAGGTCGGCGGCCTTGCCGCAGCCACGCGTGGTCACGGAATTCCAATCCGACGCGCTTGAGATTGAGCAGCGGGTGCCGTCGCGGGTCGCACACATGATGCTCTATGCTGTTGTTGCGCTGATAGCGGTCGCGATCGCGTGGGCATCGCTGTCGCAAGTGGATATGATCGTAACCGCACAGGGCAAGCTGACCACAACCCACCCCAATCTTGTGGTGCAGCCGCTGGAAACGTCGGTCATTCGGGAGATCAACGTCAGGCCTGGCGATCGCGTCAACCGCGGCGACGTGTTGGCGACTCTTGATCCAACCTTCTCGCAAGCAGATCTCGACCAGTTGCGTATCCGCGTCGCCGCCTTCGACTCGGCCATCGCCCGGCTCCGCGCGGAATTGGACGCGACGGAGTATGTCGTCAGGAATCCCGCAAATGCCGACGAGATGCTTCAGCAGAAGGTGTTCCTGCAGAGAAAGAGCGCCTACGACGCCCAGTTCCAGAACTACCAGGCGCAGATCGCTTCCGCGCAGGCCAATCTGAAGACGGCGCAGGATGAAGAGGCGGTCCTGGTTCAACGCCTAGACAACATGCAGCTCGTCGAGAACATGCGAAGTTCGTTGATGGCCAAGGAGGTGGGCTCAAAGCTGAACTTCCTGCTTTCCCGCGATGCGCGGCTCGAGGTCGAGAGCAATCTGGCGCGCGTTCGCGGCAGTATCGTCGACAATTCGCATCGTTTGGACAAAGCTCGGGCAGATCAAAAGGTGTTCGCGGAGGAGTTTCGCCGCACCGCCTATCAGGACCTGGTCGAGACCTTGGCCAAGCGTGACAGTAACGCCGAAGATCTCAAGAAGGCCGAGCTCCGCCGGCAATTGATCGTGCTGCAGGCCCCGGCAGACGCAGTGGTCCTCGAGATTGCCAATCGGACGGTCGGATCGGTAGTTCGCGAGGCCGAAACTCTCTTCCTCCTCGTTCGTCGGGACGCGCCGCTCCAGGCCGAAGTCAACGTGGAAGGAAGGGATATCGGCCAAGTGACGGTCGGACAACCGGTGCGGATCAAGTTCGAAGCGTTTCCCTTCCAGAAATACGGCACTGGCACGGGAGAGGTCAGCGTCGTCAGTCAGGACTCATTTTCTTCTGACCTGAAGGGTGAGGGCGCGCGTCACCAAACGGCTCCTTATTACCGCGTGCGAATTGACCTGTCCGAAACGCGTCTTCGCCTGCCGCAGGAACGCATGCAGTTGATCCCGGGCATGGCGGTCACGGCCGAACTGAACGTGGGACGGCGCACCATCATTTCATATTTCCTGTATCCCCTGCTTCGCGGCCTGGACGAAAGCATCCGCGAGCCGTGAAGGTTCGCAGATATTGGTTTCAGTGAACTCTCAGAATGCTCGGATGAAGGTAGCAAAGCATGCTTGGTGTGACTGAATGTCCCGTTCGAATTCTTGCCGCGGTGAATTTTCACTTCCGAGAATCACGCCTCCAATATCTTTTTCAGGTCATTCGAGCGCTTTGCGAGTATCCTGTGGAAGCCTTGGATATTGTCATCACCACCAATGTTGACCGGGACGGAGCGCTCAAGGAAATTACAGACTTGTGTGGACCGCTTTTCAGGCCATTTCCCGCGCGCTCAAAGTCGACAAAAGGCCTTTCGATTGAGAGCTTCCCAAAACTTGCCACTCCCTGGCTTTTGCCGTGGAGCCACAAGCATCTCATTTCGGAGAGGTTTCTTAGTGCCGAATCGACCTACACGCATTTCATATACGTCGAAGATGATATTTTGCTGTCCTTCGACAACTTCTGCTACTTCACCCGCTATCGAGAGATGCTGAAGGGGAGAAGGCTAATCCCGTCCTTTCAGCGCATCGAATACAACGACGCTGATAATCATCTCTACCTGGTTGATCAGGTCGGCGTGAGCGATTTGAGCTCGAGAAATCGTGTGGATCTGGATGGGTATGCTTTTATCAATCTCGACTATCCATTTAACGCGATGTTCATCTTGGACCGAGAGCTCGCACTTGAGTACGTGGAAACACCCTCGTTTGACCGCGAGCGCAGCAAGCTGGTGCGGCCAGACTGGGATGTTGCTTGTCGCGCAGCAATGGGCTTGTGTTTTGAAAATCCTCCGGAGGGCTTTGCTGCTCGTTACGTGTCACCCGTCGATCCGGGCGCCCTGACCACACCATCTTGGTCTTGGGTTTATCACTTGCCCAACAACTACGCGAAAGATCGCCTAAAACCTTTTGCCAAGACGCGAACAGATCAGCAATTCAGCTCGGAAGGGAACGTTGTTGGCTGGCGTCCGGCTTCCAAGGTGGTTGAATATCTTGCGCTGATGAGGGGCAAAAAGCGGTCTAGCGGGCCCGAGCCATCATTGTGACCGCTATGAACGGCGGCACCTGGCGGTAGTTTCTCTTGCGCTGCCCGTCACCGTCAGTCAGCCACCTTCCATTGAATTTTTTGTTGTACGAAATCGCGATCGCTCAACTGACCGAGCATCAGATATTGCCTCGCCAGATAATGCTGCAATAAGCCGAAGCTGAGAGAATTGAAGATCTTCCCTCTTCGCTCCATTCCGCAGATAAGGGCATCTGTGACATTCAGGTGTGCGTCGTTGAGAAGCCTAATGGCCGTATCTTCCACGAAAAATTTAAGGTGAGTGCGATCCAAAATGCCCGCCTCCCGATAGTCGAAGCGACGTCGCAGCAGAAGGGGTATAGAAACGCTAAAATGAGCTATATTAGGAACTGAAACGATCACTCGGCCTCCCGGATTTAGTACCTTTGCTAGATTTTGAAGGGTCGCGCGTGGATCAGGAAGATGTTCGAGAACATCAAGCAAAAGGATGAGGTCGTAGCTCTTGAGCTGTGCGAAGATTTGATCAACGGGACCAATGATCGCCAAGTCCGCATTCAGCATCAACTCATCCAACAAGGCTGGATTTATCTCGACCGCAGTGGTTTCTGCCTTTGGGTAAAACTCCTTCAGCCATCTTAGCGTGGCGCCGGCCCCGGCTCCGACCTCAAGTATACTGGTAGATTGCTTCGGCAAAAGCGGCTCAATGTCACGTCGAATCCAGTGGTAATAGTCCATTTCCTTAGTCACTCCAGACTGCCCATTTCGAGATCAACATTGATGGCGACTTGAATGATATTACGCATTCTTGACGCGGCCGACAATGCAGCTTGCCTTAGCCCCAAGATCGTCCAAGGATGGAGCAATGCTTCATCTGTGAAGCGGGGTTGGTTTACGAAAGAACAAATTATCGCGTCCTGCGAGAGCAGGGAGCTGGGGGGAAGACGGGGGACGTGCGTTAAACCAGCTGCCGTGCTGCTCTCTTGGCGTTCTCAATTCTTCGTGGAGCAAACTGGCAACGTCGCATGTAGGAGGACCTCAGCATGACGTTTCGCGCAAGAGTTTGCGTTGAATTGCTCGTTGAAACTGTCGGACAAGCGGCAGCGTATCGCTGACCATTCGTGTCGGTGTGCGACGATAGCGTTCATCGCGCAAACTAGCTCAGATTTGTTCGGCTGCGGCCGAAATCGCATGAGGCCCGCAGTCTCCCAATTCGCTTTTTCGGGACTGCCGAGAGGATTGGCGACCACAAAACCTCGACTTCCGTCTGTGCCAACCTGCTCGCGGGCGCCACCCACCTCGCTTATGACGACAGGTAGACCCGCGCTTAGTGCTTCCATGCAGGCAAGCGACCATCCCTCGAAGAATGAATTCAGAACAAAAGAGTCGGCGGCGGCGAGCAAGGTAGAGGGATTCGCAAATGAATGCCTAAGGTGAATCCGGGCTCTACTAGGCAACTTGTCACGGAGTACACAAACCTGACGCGTGTACATGACGTCGTCCAAGCGACCGGCTATCAGCAGATGCACGTTTGGATTGATCCTTGCCACCTCGGCGAACGCATCTACCAAGCCATATGAATTCTTCTGCACAGTATGACGACCAAGGGTGAGGAAAAGAAACTCCTCTTTAAGGCCTAGCCAAGCCCGAGCTCTTGAGCGATCTCCAAGAGGGCGATGCGTGTCGTTAAACGCGTTGGGGATGGTGGTAATCGCGTGGCCCGGAAAAGAAGGGTTGCCTGCAAGGTACTGTCGTCTGACGAAATCGCTGACTGCGACAAAAGATGTGATGAATTTCGACCTCCGACTCTCATGTTTCCAGTCGGTACTTATGGGAGTTGGAATCCCGTGCAGCGTCTCGACAACGGGAATGCGGGCATCCGCCGCCGCTTCCAAGATCCACATAGGGGGATCATGCGCACTGATGACATCTGGACGGTTCGCGCGCAACCACCGACAACCATCGATCGGCGATGTTACGAGAACAGTCGTTCCCTCCTTCTGCAACGTTTCGGACAATTGTCCAACGTAGGATGGCGAGGTTGTATTCGCGCACATCACAGTAACGCGGAATGCCAACGCGGGGAGTCGTCGCGCTAGAAAGGCGACGAATTCATCAATGCCTCCGGCGTCGAGCACTGGAGTAACAATCAGGCAATGCACGCAGTCGGATGGCACGTGGCGTTCAGCCGAAGACAACAATGCACCGGTTGGAATTGAGGGTGGCTCGTCCGGAGCGCTTGGCTCGGCCTCGCTATCGTATGGCACGAGCGGCTTCGCCCAATCATCGATAAGCCCGTCGTCTGCCCGAGCCAATTCGCCGCGGATCATCAATTCTTTTGCCGCACGTCTTACGGCGCGCGGTAGGCGCCACGAATTTCGTTGCGCCCACAGCGCTACGCGTCCGCGAGAAGAAAAGTCGCTCTGGCTGGAACTGGTCATGCCCTCTTATTTTTTAAGCTGTGCTCCAAAAGAGCAATTTCGATACTGATTGATTGAGATTGATTGAGCTCGGCGCGCAAGATCATCTTTACTCGGAATTTCGTTAGCAAAAAAACGTCCTTTATTTAAAAGGCGATTCAAATGATAATATAGGTTGATAATGAAGTAAAAGGTATTTTATAAATCGTTTCTGAGGGTCTGGGACAGTCACGATAGCGAAGTGTGTCTCGCGGAGAAGCATAGTTCATGAGTTCCGTAGACGTAGTTGTTCCCTGTTATCTCTACGGGCGCTTCCTGCGGGAATGCGTCGAGAGCATTCTAACGCAATCGGGGCCCACCTTACGGGTGCTAATTATCGATGACGCTTCGCCAGATGACACGGCGGAAGTAGCGGGGGCTTTGGTTCGGGCTGATTCGCGTGTCAGTTTTCGCAGACATGCCTCGAATCGAGGTCACATCGCGACCTACAATGAAGGCATCGCCTGGGCATCAGCCGAGTACATGGCTCTCCTGTCTGCGGACGATTTTCTGGCGCCGGGTGCACTTCAAAGGGCGGCGGAATTTATGGATTGTCACTCGTCCGTCGGTTTCACGTTTGGTGGAGCGATTGCGCTTGAAGACGGTAAGATGCGACCCTTGGCAGTTGCGTCGGAGTTACGTCGTGGAACGCGCGTATTGCCCGGACTAGAGTTTATTAAGCTCGGTCGCGCGAGAAACATCGTGCTGGCGCCAAGCGTAGTGGTCAGAACGAGCTTGCAGAAGAAAATTGGCGGATATTTATCGGAATTAACTCACAGCGGCGATATGGAGATGTGGCTGCGGTTCGCCGCGCACGGTGACGTCGGCTTCATCGATGAGATTCAGGCCGTATATCGCCGGCATCCAACCAATATGTCACACGGGTACTCGCCCGAAGAAGATCTCCTCCAACGGAAAGCGGCGTTCGACCATTTCCTGAGTGCTTGCAGTGCGGTGATTCCAAATATTCATTACCTTTGCATCTGGTTGACCAGACAACTAGCGCTCGACGCGATCGGCTGCGCGAGCCGCGCCTTCAATGAAGGGAACATTGAACTCTCAGCACGCCTTTCTGATCTCGCGTTAGACCTTGATCCTCGGGTTGGAAGATCGCGTCGTTGGTGGTCTCTCGCTTGCAAGCGGCGGCTTGGTCTGCGTCGATGGGAACTGATTCGACCCGCCGTTGATCGGTTAAGGGGTTTGTCCGCAAGTTTATGACTTGTCTCATCGCGTCGCCTTCATCTCGCGTGTTGCCTGAATAACCAGTCGTCCGTTAGGAAACCGATTTGAGCAGTGAGCGGTCACTGATGGCAGCGATGAGGGTGGTCAGGAAGAAGCGCGAAAGAGTGCTTGGTCAGGCGACGATCGGTCGGAAATTATGGCCGATGGCGGAGAGAATGACGTTAGCGGCATCGCCGGCGCGAGATAGCAACGGCCGAGGTGACCTTCCGACTTCAGGTGACCGATGACGGGCTCGATGGCGGAGCGGCGGCGCAGCTCGCGCATGATGATACCGAAGACCCTGCGCTTCTGGCCGGAGATGAAGATACGATGCGGGTTGTGCGGGTCATGGCCGCGGTATCCTTTGTCGACATAGGCCCGCTCGATCGCACAGCCGTGCGGTCGATGGCGTCCCGCAGCGTATGACAAGAGCTTGGCATCATCGGTCGGAAAGGTGATGGCCTTCGGCTGCACCGTGGTATCGCCCGTGACCCGGGTCTTGGCTGCGGAGCGCGCCGGCCTCGTGCGCCACCCGCAGGCTATCGGCCAGCAGCTTCTCGCCGAGTCGCTTGCGCCAGTGGCTCAGATCCAAGCGCTCGCGCGGGAATGCGTGTTGGAAGAACTCAACCAAGTTTGAGCAGAGTTTAATAACAGCCCCCGATAAATCCTGGGAATGAGCAGCGATCATCGGCGTAGGACCGTTCTGAGAGCGTCGGCCACATAAATCACATCGTCCTCGGTCATTTGCGCGTAGATCGGGAGTAGGATCGAATGATCCTGCGCAAGCTCCGATTGGTGCAGCTTATGACGCGGTTTCTCGGCCGTATAGGCCGTTTCGCGGTGTGCGCACATGATGCCACGGCGTGTCGCAATACCTCGATCGAGCAGTGTCTGCATCAGCGCTTTCTGATCCAGCCTATTCGGCAGACGCACGCAATAGCTCTGCCAGTTGGACCTGGCCCACTCGGGCTCTGCGGGGAGCCGCAGCCCCTCGAAACTCCCAAGTAGCTCGGCGTATCTGGCAGCGACGGCGCGGCGTCGCGTCACCAGCTCCGAAAGCCGCTCGAGCTGTTTGCGCCCAACCGCCGCCTGGATGTCGGTCATCCGGTAATTGTACCCCACGACGAGATAGTCTTCGAAAATGATGCGGGGCGAGTCATGCCGTACCGTATCGGGAACGCTCATGCCGTGTTGGCGCAGCAGCCGG
The DNA here is from genome assembly GCF_000244935.1 of Bradyrhizobium sp. WSM1253. Classification (NCBI taxonomy): domain Bacteria; kingdom Pseudomonadati; phylum Pseudomonadota; class Alphaproteobacteria; order Hyphomicrobiales; family Nitrobacteraceae; genus Bradyrhizobium; species Bradyrhizobium sp. WSM1253. Next base: position 1,250,105 of record NZ_JH600073.1, on the reverse strand, counting down.
AACCTGCGGTCAAGCTCTGGATCTGCGGTGGTGAGCATCCCGCCCTCGCCAGTCGTGATCACTTTGCGCGGGTGAAAGGAGAAGCAGGCGATGCGGCCGTGCGGCTTGCCAATCCGCTCCCAGTCTCCATTGACCTGAATCTGGCTTCCGGCGGCACAGGCGGCATCTTCGATCAGTGGGACGCCATGCCGATCCGCGAGGACCGTAAGCGCCGCCAGATCGCACGGCATGCCCATTTGATGAACCGTGATGATCGCGCGCGTGCGCGGCGTAATGGCTTCCGTCGCGCGGGCGGCATCGATGTTGTAGGTCTCCGGGTCAATATCCACAAAGACAGGGGTGGCGCCCTGGTACCGAACGGAGTTGGCCGTTGCAATGAACGAATGGCTCGGTGTGATCACCTCGTCGCCGGGGCCGATGTCGAGCGCCGCCAGCGCCACCTGCAGGGCTGTCGTGCAATTTGATACGGCGCATGCGAAGGGAGCGCCGACCAGAGTGGCGAATTCGTGTTCGAAGGCGGAGACTTGCGGACCTTGCGACACCCAGCCGGACAGGACGGCGGCGCGCGCCGCGTCGGCCTCTTCATCGGCCAGGAGCGGCATTGCGATCGGAATCACGATGCAGCCAACTGTCGCGGACTGACGGCAGTGGTTCCGCGTTCGGCGCGCCACCATTTTACGAGCTCCGCCAGGCCCTGCTCAAGCGTAGTGGTCGCCCGAAATCCCAGCAAGCGCTCCGCCTTTCCGGTCGACGCGAGCCGACGCGGCACCGGATTGATCGAACGCTCTGGCGCGAACTCCAAGCCTATTCCTTGTCGTCCCATCACCGACGCGAGGGCTTGAGCGAGCTGCACCAAGCTCGTCTCGGTGCCGCTGCCCACGTTGAACACCTCGTCCGTCACCTTTGCCCTCGCCGCGAGAATATTGGCGCGGGCGACGTCGCGGACATGCACGAAATCCATGGTATGGCGGCCCTCACCGAAGATAACCGGTGGCAGACCGGCTTCGAGCCGCTCCATCCAGCGGATCAGCACCTCGGTGTAGCGCCCGTGAATGTCCATGCGGCTACCATAGACGTTGAAATAGCGGAACGCCACATAGTCAAGGCCGTACATGTCGTTGCACGCGCGCAGCAGCCCTTCGTTGAAGGCCTTTGCGGCGCCGTAAAGAGTTCGGTTCTCGTACGGATTCTGCCGCTCCGTCGTGGGAAACTCCTCCGCCATGCCATAGACAGACGCCGAGGAGGCGGCGATCACCTTCTCGACGTCATGCTTGATACAGAGTTCAAGCAGGTCGAACGTGGCATCCACCATGACTTCCTTGGCCAGACGGGGCTCGCTGGCGCAGTGCGTGATGCGCAGTGCAGCCTGGTGAAATACAATATCGGCCGCCTTGACCAGCGCGCCCATCAGCTTGCCATCGCGTATGTCGCCCTGGACCAGCCGCACCGGCCCGCGTCCCAGCGCCCGGCGGAGATTCTCCGGCCGACCTCTGACCATATTGTCGAGAGCGACGATTTCGATGCAGCCCTCGTCGCACAACAGGTCAGTGATATGGGAGCCGATAAATCCCGCACCGCCAGTGACCAGAATGCGTTTGCCCTTGAGATCGATCAACTTGCCCTCCTGTTGTTGGGCCTTGCCAGAATTTCGTCCCGTTCGCCGTCAATCGGCCGGGCGAACCCCAGGGGCGACACCGTCTTCAGCTTGGAAACGATTTCGGCCACCTGCTCCGGCAACAGCTCCGGATAAATGGGGAGCGAGAGGAACTCGTTCGCAAGCCTCTCGGTAACGGGAAGATCGCCCAGACCATAGCCGAGCTCCGCGTATGCTTTCTGCAGATGCACCGGAACGGGATAATGGATAGCGGCGCCAATACCGGCGCCGTGCAGGGCGCTCAGTGCTTCATCGCGGCGCGACAGCCTGACGGCATAAACGTGATAGACATGGCGGCTGTACCAAGGCGGCAGAGGACGAGCGGGTGAAAGACTCGACAGCAACCGATCGTACTCTGCGGCGATTGACCGGCGCGCCTCTGTCCAAGCTTCAATGTAGTCCATCTTGACATTCAGCACCGCGCCCTGAATGCCGTCCATGCGGTAGTTATAGCCGGCGATGACATGATTGTATTTGGTCTCTTGGCCCCAGTCGCGCAGCAGTGAGACGCGACGCGCAAGATCGGGCCGATCCGTCAGGACTGCCCCGCCTTCGCCAAACGCGCCGAGATTCTTGCCTGGATAGAAGCTGAAGCAGCCCAGATCGCCGATCGAACCAGCGCGGCGCCCCTTGTATTCGGCGCCATGCGCCTGCGCGGCGTCTTCGATGACAAGGAGACCATGCCGTCGAGCAATCGACATGATCGGATCCATGTCCGCCATCAGTCCGTGAAGATGAACCGGCAGGATCGCCTTCGTCCGCGGCGTGATCGCGGCTTCGATGGAGGCCGGATTCATCGTCCATGTCACTGGATCAACGTCGACGAAAACCGGTTTGGCCCCGCTGTAGAGAATTGCGGCGGTCGTCGCGACGAACGTCATCGAGACAGTGATGACCTCGTCGCCCGGTCCGATACCGGCTGCGAGCAGCGCAAGATGGAGGGCCGAAGTGCCGCTGTTTACCGCATGGCAATGAGCGACCTTGCAATAATCCGCAAAGCGTTCTTCGAAAGCAGCAACCTCCGGACCGAGCACAAATTGCGCACTCCCGATGGCCCGCGCCACAGCGGCATCAATTTCAGGCTTGATCTGACGGTACTGGGCTTTCAAATCCAAGAAAGGTATCAAGTTACGAACCTTTTTGCTGTGTATTTAATAACATTTAAAGTGCATTATTCTTATTAAACCAATTCAAAGGAAAAAACAATGAAAAAGGCTATAAAGGATTAAGCGGAACTGCTGGCGCTCGTGGAGCCATTCAGAGTCGAAATGACCCGGGCTGGTACCCCGGCGACAATCGCGCCCGGCGGGACATCCATCGTCACGACCGCGCCAGCGCCGATGATAGCGCCGGCACCTACGGTCACTCCGCACAAGACCGTCGCGTTCGATCCAATCGATGCTCCCTTGCCAACATGGGTGTGCTGCACTGTCCAATCGGCCGCCCCCTGAGGCCGGCCCTCCGCCGTGGTCGCCCTAGGATATTTGTCATTGGTGAACATGACGCCGTGCCCGACGAAGACCTCGTCCTCGATCGTGACGCCTTCGCAGACGAAGCTATGCGAGGATATTTTGCAACGTGCACCGATCGCTGCCCCGATCTGGATCTCGACGAAAGTCCCGATCCTGGTCTCGTCGCCGATCGTGCAGCCATAGAGGTTGACCAGATCGGGATGGAAGATCTTCACGTCGCTGCCGAGCTTTACGTCTTCAATGGGCATCGCCGCCTCCCAAATAGCCAGAACACTGTTACAGCGCCGAGCGCGATGGTCGCAGTTTTGGCGCAATGCGGATCAGCCCCGCTGCAGCGAGATGAAGTTGATGCAGCAGCGGGTGGCCAGTCAGTAGCAGCCCCAGCCACCAGCAAACCGCCGCAGCACACAGTGCCAACACGAGACTGGCAAGAGATGGCAGCATTCCCGCTTCCGTCAGCACCGCGCAACAGGCTACGCCGAAAGCCGTCGCCGCTGTGACGAGACCGCTCTTCATCAGCGCCCGGGCTAGATCCTTCAGCCCGAAGCTTAGGTGCCGCCCAATAAAATAAACTGCGACCGCAGCCTGGAACGGCAACGTCAAAAGTGCGGATGCGGCTACAGCCTGCACACCGAAGAAGGACGCGCCTAGAATTAGGAGAAGCGACGGCGGCAGCGAGATGAAAGAGGAGATCAATGCGTCCCGGACGCTTCCAACCGCCACAAGTACCGGATAGCTCAAGCATGCCGCAAAGAGCGCCATGTTTGCGATGCAGAGCAAGCGTACGAGCGGCACGATCTCCAGCCAAGTCTGGCCGAGCCAGATCGCGATGATCGGGCGCGCCATAATCGCCACGAATATCAGGAATGGCCATTGCGCGGCGGAGAGCAGCTCAATCGACTTAAGGTAAACGGTCTTCAGGTCCTCCCCGGCTTGGCGCTTCGCGACAAGCGCCGGCATGACGACGGGGTTCAATACTTGCGTGACCAGCCTGTCAAAAACCTGGGTCAAGTTGATCGCGCGGCTATACAGACCGACGGACGCAAAGTCGAGAATTCTTGCAAGGAACAGCTGGGGGGCGAGATTGTAGAAGACGTTGATGATGCTGACCCCGCTGGAATAAAGGCCGAAGCCGACGATTTCGCGGTATTCGACGAGCGAGGGACGCAGTGCGTCAAAGTCACGATGACCAGCAAGCAACGCCAGGGCCAGAATCACGCTTCCTGCGAGGCCACCCCAGACCGGGGCCATGTAGCTGAATCCCACCAGTGCGAGTCCGATCGAGACCAGAGCAACCGCCACACCGGCTGCGAAGTTGCAAATGGCTAACGTACCGAATTTCATGTCTCGGCGCAGCAAAGCAGAAATTGTCCCGGAAAACGGTATCAGCAGAAAATTCAGCGCCGATATCTCGATGCCTCTCTTGAGATTGGCCTCGGCGAAAAGATCTGAGAGCGCGCCCGCAAGAACAAACAGGAGAAGCGCAATCGCTAGTGAGATCCCGAGCGTGATGGTGAAAGCTGCGCGAACGTTCTCTGTAGACAATTCGCGCTTCTGAATCAGATAATTTCCGCCCCCGAACTCCTGAAAGGATGCCCCGATTACCGTGGTGACGGCATTGACGACCGCATAGATACCGAATTCCGCCGGCGACAGCAGGCGAGACAGAACCGCGGTGGCGACAAAGAACAGCGCAAGGCTGCCATAGCGATCGGCCGCCGAAAACAGGATGGAACGTTGTACCGAATTCATCGCAGACCGTCGCGTTGCTGGCGGAGTAGAACGTCGTCCGCCAAAGAGTTCAGGCCGTCGCTCTCGTCTGCGCCCGGATCCCGGGCTGCTGCCGTTTCAGCAGGACCGGTTTGCCGTGCTCGGCGATCGAGCGCGATGCAGCCTCCAGGACCTCGATCACCCGCAGTCCAGACATGCCGCACGAAATCGGCGCCGCGCCGCTACGCACACAATCGACAAAGTGGTCGACTTCGATCTGAAGCGCTTCATTGGGAGAGACGTGAGGCGCCCACATATCGCCAGCTCGATATCCGATCCGCAGTTGATGGGCATTGTCGGAGGGCCCGTCGACGGTGATACCCTTATCATACACTTTGATCTTTTCGGTCGGTTCAAGATCGTCATAGACGATCATCTTCTTGCTGCCTCCGATGAACGTCTGGCGGACCTTGATCGGCGAGAGCCAGTTGACGCTCACGTGGGCCACGCATGCGCTATCGAAAAACAAAGTGATGTGGGCCATGTTTTCCGGAGAGCCGACCACATGGCATGACCCAGTAGCTGAAACCGCGACGGGCTCTTCATCCAAAATATAGTGGATGATCGAAAGGTCGTGCACGGCCAAGTCCCAGATCACGTTGACGTCGCTTTGGAATAGACCGAGGCTCGAGCGGATGCTGTCGTAGTAATAGACGTTGCCAAGCTCCTGCTTGAGCAAGAGCTCGCGGATCTTCTGCACGGCGGGTGTGTAGAGAAAGGTATGGTCGACCATCAGCGTTAGACCGCGCTCGGCCGCCTCATCGATCAGACGCCGGGCCTGATCCGAACTTTGTGCAAACGGCTTTTCCACCAGCACGTGCTTGCCGGCCTTGAGGGCCGACAGGGCAAGTTCATAGTGAGTATGAACCGGCGTTGCGATGGCGATTGCATCAACGGCTGGGTTCCTGAGAAGATCGTGATAAGAGGATGTCGTTATTATGCTTGGATACAGGCGTTTGCCAGTCTCAAGCTTCTTCGAGTCGAGGTCACTGAGGCCGACCAGGTGCACCTTGGGATGAGACGCAAAATTGCGGACGAGGTTTGGTCCCCAGTAGCCATATCCAATAACGCCGACGCCGACAGATCCATTTGACATCTCGAGTACCATTTCTCTCTATGTATGTTGGCAGCGTCTCATCTGAGTTTAGGTGAAATCAGACCTCGAATTCGATGAGAAGGCGAATGGGGAGGGGGGCTTGTCGCGTTCCGGACTGGACGCGCCCGCCGCGGGGTTGCTCGCCGAGTGGCCAAGTCGCTCTGAGGAGCGATGATTGACTGTGCCTTGTGAAAGAGCATTCAAATCGTGCAAAGTGGGTATATTCATCAGGCACTCACCCGTCTCTTTCAAAATCGACGCGCTAAAAGTATATCGTAGCAAACCGGAAAGCCATATTTAATTTTATTATTCTGCCTAATTATAAAATAATTTCGGAACGGGGCTATTCCCGTGGGAATTATGCTTCGGACCGGTAACATTTGACCTTTAGCTCTAACTGAATCTCGGTTTTCGCAGCAGTCGTCGGCGTCGGCGGGTTCGTGCGCGTGTTCGGAAGCTACTCTCCACTGCGCGGTTGATATTAATATGCAGAGCAGTCTGATTTATCGTTGATTTAAATGTGCGGCTGATTTAAACGTTCGTGGGTTGGCGGCATGTGCTCTCTTCGATGTTACGGACCGAGCGAAAAGCAGCCAAGAGGCTTGCTGCACCTGCTGCCTCACATCTGATCCATTCCGACCAGGCCAGCAATGATCTCGATCATCGTCCCAGCTCACAACGAGAGTTCTGTAATTGCTCGGCTGTTGGGCCAATGGGTCAGCAATCTGGCCTCTGACCAAATCGGCGTGGTCGTTGTTTGTAACGGGTGTACGGACGACACCGCGAACGTCGCTCGCCGCTTCGGTTCAACTGTCCAGGTTGTCGAAACCGATACCGCAAGAAAAACACACGCCCTTAACATCGGCGATCAGGTCTCGGGCGCATTTCCGCGGATGTACGCTGATGCCGATATTGTTATTACCCTCGATGCCATTCAAGCTCTCGCACGGCGCCTGGAGAAGGGTGACGTTTTGGCGGTAGCGCCAACGGCTGATATCGATCTGACGGACTGTTCCCGGCTCGTCCGCGAGTACTACGGGATTCGATCGCGGCTGCCTTCCTCGCGCGAAGGGATCGGTGGTTCCGGCGTCTACTTCTTATCCGAGGCGGGGCGCAGGAGGTTCGGGCAGTTTCCAGACGTCATTGCTGATGACATCTATGTTCGCCTTCAATTTAAAGCGGAGGAACGCGAGACGCTCTCTCACGTCAAATCGACGGTATTTCCCGCGCGCACAATCCCGCAGCTTATCGCTGTCAGAAGTCGCACCTACGCCGGGGTACTTGAAATCACCCGTCGCTTCCCCGAGCTCTCGGTGAACAGAAGCGAAACCAACGATCGAACGCTCATTCGACTATTCAGGGAACTACGCCTGTGGCCGGGATTGTTGATCTATTGCTATGTCAATATTCTTGCTCGGTTAAGAGCCGTAATTCGTTCTCGTGTCAAAGCTGCCGTGTGGCAACGAGATGGTACATCACGTCGAACGTTATCAGCTGGTTCGCACTCATGAGCTCGTCGCAAATTTAAGCAGGAAACAATGAAACGCATCTTTTTGAGAGGTGACACGTGGTCAGTTTTTGTACAAGCAGCCGATTGCAACGTCTGTCAGGGAAGAAGATGATTGAGAGCCACATTCCCGGCGGCCACTCAGCGCGGCGGATTGCATTCGCTACCATCGGCGATGCGAGCGAGGTGAAGTTCTGGTCCGGCACGCCATTTTACATGTCGAAATCCCTCGCAAACCAGGGTCACGAGGTCGTCAATATCGGACCCCTGAGCGCACCGAGCCTGCCTCTGTACAAGGCATATTCTAGACTTCGCCGTACTTTTCGCAGTCGGGGCCTCTCCCCATTCCAGGCGGGCCCTGTCGTTGCACAGTATGCAGCGGACGCAGTACGCAAAATCCGCGCCGTGTCGGCCGATATCGTCTTCGCGCCCGCCGGATCCACCTTCGCTTGGAGCGTGCCCGACGGCGTTCCCCTCGTCTATGCGTCCGATGCGACCTTTCGGCTTATTGAGGACTATCATCCCAACTATCGAAACCTGTCACGCTCGGCTCGAGAGACCTCGGAACGCCTGGAGCGGGATACAATCGCGCGTGCCGATCTGATCCTCTATCCGTCGCAATGGGCGGCCGAATCCGCCGTTAGGGATTATGGCGCCGATCCCGCGCGGGTGCACGTCGTTCCTTGGGGCGCCAACCTCAAAGCGGCGCCCGGTCGCGACTCTGTGCTTGGATGCCGGAAGCCTGGCCCGTGTCGGATGCTTCTGATCGGCGTCAACTGGAAGGAGAAGGGCGCCGACACCGCGATCGAGATCCTTGCTGAACTGAACAACAGGGGCGTGAAGACGGAACTCGTGATCTGCGGATGTACTCCGCCGGAGCCTGTCACCCAGGATGGCCTGACGATCATCCCTTACCTCGACAAAAATGATCCTGCACAGCGCAACCGGCTCGAGCAACTCTATCGCGATGCGGATTTCTTTCTGTTGCCGACGCGGGCGGACTGCTTCCCCATTGTGTTGTGCGAAGCCGCAGCCCACGGCGTGCCGAGCATTGCGCGCGCCACCGGTGGCGTGCCGTATGCCGTCCGCGAGGGGAAGACCGGCGTACTGGTGCCGCCGAACGCGACGAAGGCAGACTACGCTGGCATCATTGCGGAGATTTTTGCGAACCCGAACAGGCTGGCCAGCCTGAGACAATCGAGCCGAGAGGCTTACGAAACCCAGCTGAATTGGCAGGCCTGGGCCCGGCGTGTTTCAGACTTGATGCAAGCTCTATGATTGTCCTCAACTATCACGAACTGGTGGAAGCCTCACCTTCGAATGCGTGGTGCCTGACGCATGGAATATTCGATGCGCATCTCGCCGTTTGCGGCGACAAGCTGGTCTCACCCCAAACTTTTCTGGAGCATTGCCCCGATCCGAAAACCAGCCGCAGCGGTGCAGTCCTGCTCACGTTCGACGATGGATTTCTTTCGGACTACACGCACGTCTATGCTCGTTACCTGGAGACCAGTCGAATTCCAGGATTCATGTCCTTTATCCCGGTGGATTTTGTGGGCTCGCCTGGACGTATGAGTTGGGACATGATCGAGGAACTTGGCAGGGCCGGCGTTGTGATTGGCTCGCATGGCATGGCCCATGTCGATTTGACCACTGTCTCGGATGTCGAACTCGATCGCGAGCTTACGATGTCGAAGTCGATGCTGGAGGATCGCCTCGGGCAACAAGTTACCCTTTTCGCCTTCCCATACGGGCGCTTTTCACGACGGGTTTGGGACGCGGCTCTGAAGACGGGTTACTCGCACCTCTTTACAATCCAGCTTGGGCATCATCGCGGGTTCGAATCCTTTCTCTATTCCCGCCTTTGCCTGACGAACGACATGGATGCGAAGTACATGCGCCAGCATTTGCTTGATCCGGATGCAAAGCGCGGCTTTGCCTGGAGGATCAGCACAAGATTGGGGCTCTATCGCCAACTGATGCGCTTGCGGTATCGATAATGTCACCAGTTCAGCGAGGCGGCCAGGGCATTTTCATATCGGATGGAAATCGGTGGAAAGCATTGCAACAAGAACACCTCGTCATGTTGGAAGATCGTTGCCTTCCGTCGGCCGACTAGCGGTTCAGCCGACACGGAGGCTCAAGATCTGCCCGCTCATTGCGATTTTTGTCGTTGGCCACGCCGGTCCCTTTCTACGTCGATCCGACCCATACCGGCTAGTACTGGTAGCGACCTTCATTCCGTGTTTGCTAGCGTGGATGTCAGGTCGGGCAGGGCGGATACGGCTGCCGGACATCTTGATGCTCTTGGCAGCGATATGGCCCGTATTGGTGAGCCAACACGGCATCGATAGGGATCTGCAGTCAGGCATATCGGGTTTGCAGTCCGCAGGCATATTCGTACTAGAGACATTCGGAAGATTCCCTTTTGCAGGGCAGGGCAATAAATTCGAAATATTTGCGCGTTTCAACGCATGGTGAGATGTCTGGCACTCATGGTCGTTTTGCTCCTGCCATTCGCCGCGTACGAGACTATCTCGGGCTCGCTGGTCTTGATTGAATTGTTCGGCAAGGTATTTTCCGTTTACAGGATCGTCGATGATGAGTCACGACTGGGGCTTAGACGAGCTTAGGGTCCTTTCGAACACCAGATCCTGTTTGGTGTCGCGTGTTCAAGTGCATTCGCCTGGGATGCTCCTTACGTCTTGCTCATCTTCCTGCTCGGTAGCGGCATGTTGATGTTCGACCACAGCAACGGGATCGCTTACCGCGTACGACATTCATTCCCGTTGGGTCACTCATCCCGACGTGTGAAGATTGCCCTGATCTATGTTTCGTTTGAAAGTTGAAAAAGACAAAAGGCCCGGAACGCCGGGTCACTTACATCTTACGGTTGTATGCCCCCCCCAGGGGTCGATCCGTTGCGTCGGGCGTGTTCACCGAGTCGCTATCGGGTAAGCGGCTCGCTCTTGCCAGTTCTAATTCCCACTGGTACGCATGTCGTACAATTGTTGATAGTTCATCATAGCGGGGGAGCCAACCAAATGATCTAAGCCGATCACTGTTTGCGACTACCGATGCCAAATCCCCAGCTCGACGCGGGGCTAACCTAACCTCAAAATCAATTTCAGTTACTGCCTTAACGACATCAACAACCTCTCTCACCGAATAACCTCGACTATATCCGCAATTTACGGTGAAGCTCTCAGCTCCTCCTTGCAAACGACTAAGAGCCAGGACATGAGCGTTCGCTAAGTCTGCAACATGGATGTAGTCTCTGACAGCAAATCCATCGGGCGTCGGGTAGTCATTTCCAAAGATTTCCATGCAAGGTCTTTTCCCAAGAGCTGTTTCAAGTGCTACCTTAATGAGATGAGTAGCAGTTTTCGTTGATTGACCATTTAGGCCCTTTGGATCAGCGCCGGCCACGTTGAAGTAGCGCAGAATTCCATAACGCATGTTGTACGCTGCTCCCACATCCTTGATCATGCACTCGGCCATGTACTTTGACCGGCCATATGGCGATTGGGGATCAGCCTTCTGGTCTTCCGAAACAAGCGATTCTGAGCTTTCGTAAACCGCCGCGGTGGAAGAAAAAATGAAATTCCTGACGTTCTCGCTTACTGCTGCTGCGAGAAGCGTCTGCGTCTTCACAGCATTCGTTAGGTAATAGCCAAGCGGGTCGCGAAATGAATCCGGAACAACAGTCTTTGCCGCAAAATGTAAAATAGAAGTTACCTTGTTTGTCCTGACCACTCGACAAACCAGGTCAAGGTCCCCTGCGTCGCCTAGAATAAGTCTAGCGGGGTCTGGGACGGACCAGCGGAAGCCCGTAGAAAGGTCGTCGAGAACAATAACTTGATGTCCCGCATCCAGGAGGGCGAGAACTGTGTGGCCCCCAATGTACCCGGCCCCACCTGTGACCAGACACGTCAACTTAGATTGCGGATTAAGCGGGCTCGTTTTTGATCCTTCCATACGGGATTCCCATTCTAGGCTGAATTTGCTTGTGGAAAAAGATCGTGGCCCGCTCGGGCGCCGTGACCTGGATCTATGCTCTCCATAACGAGTAAAGCGCTCATCGACGTGATCGAAAAATGCCGTTCTGCGTTTCACTCCGCCCAACGGACCTTAAATCCTCGGGGTACCTCGTCCTGCTCGCGGCGCTCGAACAAGGACATCGCGAGATGATTTGGATTGATACCGACATCATCCTCACTATGCCCGTGGAAAAGCTTTTCTGCGCGCTCTCCCTACCTGAAAAGAGAATCGTAGGCTGCCATCAATTTCGGCTCTTCATGCTCCCACGACAGCTCGTCGCGCACACGCTTGCGTCCGTACATGCCCATCTCGCGGCGACGATCTGGGTCGTTAATGAGTTCAAGGATCTTCTCACCAAAATCGGCCGTGTCGGTGTTACTCGCATAGAGAGAAGCAGACCGGGCCGACACCCGCCCTTCGACTAGATCGAACTGCACGATCGGCTTGCCGAGAGCCATATACTCCATGATTTTGTTCATGGTCGACATGTCGTTCATCGCGTTGGGGCGGTCCGGATTGACGCAGACGTCTGCTGTCGAAAGCACCGTGAAGAGCGTCGTGTCGTCGATCCTGCCGGTAAAAGTGACAAATTCCGAAAGTCCCATCTGCGCACACGTGTGTTTGAGCTGCTTCAGACTCGGTCCCGCGCCCATAATGACGAACTGGATATCGGTGCGTTGGCGTGCGGACGTGATGTGTCTGACCGCCTCTAGTAGAAGGTCGATGCCTTCCTGCTCCCCGATCACGCCAACGTAGGCGACCAGATGCGATCGGCCGTTGCGCCAAGTCTCATCGGGAGCGAGTTCACGCACGCGCGCCAGGTTTGGCCCTGAGCGGACGACGAACACGCGATCGGACTTCATCTTGCCGCGCTGGACGGCGACTTCGGCGTAGGACCTGTTGGTGGCAATGGATATGTCAGCCAAGCTGAAAGTCATTCGCTCGAGAAAGACAAGCACCTTCCAGATTGGTCCGCGATGTCCAAATTTTGCCTCGAAGAGCTCGGGGTTCAAATCGTGATGGTCAAATACAAACTTCTTGCCGAAAAGGTATTTGTAGAACGCACCGACCAGGAAAATAAGATCTGGCGGATTGCAGGCGTGAATCACATCGAAACCTCGCCGCCAAAACACCTTGAGCGAATAGGCGAACTCCCACCATAGCGCGCTGCCGTATTCGGCAAGGTAGCCAAGCTTGCCGCTGGCTTCGATTGGCAGCGGATGGCGGTGAACTTCGATGCCGTCAATCGTTTCGAACGGAGCTTCTGCGAACGGACCACGCGGACAGATCACTGCCACTTCGTAGCCGGCTCTGTGCAATGCTTGGGCCTCGGCCCAGACTCGGCGATCGAACGGAACGGGGAGATTTTCAACAATGATCAGGATTCTTCGCCGGCGCATGCTGCGCGTTGCGTCAACTACCGAAGCCAACGTCATAATCCATCCCCCGACTTACCAGCAAATACCGCGATATTCGCTTCCGGTCGGCTTTTCCGGCGCGATGCGAACAAGATCGATGATTATTTTGTCGTGACCTTTCAAAACCGATGAGTTCTTCAGAAACTCCTTACGGTTTCCTACGACGAGAACCTCGGCAAAGGAGGCGAGGTCGCTCATTTTCTCTCGAAGCAGACAAGCAATGTGCGGCAGGCGGCTCGTCAGATGATCCCTGTTGACCCCCGTGAGACGAGAAAGGCGAACGTTCGAGTCATAGATCGCGAGCTGATAACCGCGACCAATCAATCTTTCGGCAATCTCAAGCATCGGACTGTAGCGCAGATCGTCGGTGTCCGGCTTGAAGCTCAGCCCGATGAGTCCAATACGCCGTTTTCCGGTCGCGGCAACAAGTCGGAAAGCGCTTCGAATTTGGTTCTCATTCGCCTGCAGCACGGCATCGAGCAACGGCGTGTCAAGGTCGGCGTTTCTTCCAGCGTAGCGCAAAGCGCTCACGTCCTTTGGCAAGCAGGACCCGCCAAATGCAAACCCCGGTTTGAGGTATGCTGGGGAGATATTTAACTTCTTGTCGGCGACTAGGACGTTCATAACTTCGTGGCTGTCGACGCCCATCGCCTTGCAAAGCAATCCCATCTCATTCGCGAAGCTGATTTTCGTCGCATGCCAGGCGTTGTTTGCATATTTGACTGCCTCGGCGCCGCGAATTGATAAGATGCGAGGCGTTGCCGTAAATTTCGCGTGAAGTTGCAGGAGCCGCCGAAGCGTTAGCGGATCGTTGTCAACGCCGATAACGATAGTTCCTGGATCGTCGTAGTCGGCTATAGCAGTTCCTTCCCGCAGGAATTCGGGAAGATAGGCGACTCCGAAATCTTGATAGGCTCTTTTGCCGGACGTCCGCTCCAGGATAGGTATGACTATATTTTCCATCGTGCCCGGCAGCATCGTTGAGCGCATTACGACGGAATGAAAGTTCGTACTTTTCCGAATACTTTCTCCAATCTCCTGCGCTACCCGGCTCACGAATGACGTTTCCAGTGATCCATTATCCTGCGAGGGTGTTCCGACGCAGACCAATGAAATGTCGGTTGACGAGACAGCGGCCAAGGAATCGGTGGTTGCCTTCAGGCGACCGGCGCGAACAACGGAACGGATACGTTCAGCGAGCTTCGGCTCGACGATTGGTGGCAGCCCTCGGTTCAGAAGGTCGACCTTGTCCTGATTGACATCGACCGCCACGACGTCGTGCCCGTCTCGTGCGAGACAGGCTGCTGAAACTGTGCCGACATAACCGATTCCGAAGACGCAAATCCTGAACTTGGCACTGTCCAGGCGAGTCTTTTCGTTCTTTTCTAAGGTCGAACTGTCCCAGGCCGAACGGAACCGACTGCCAACGAATGTGTCCATCCATGATCTCTTGGAATTCAAAAACGCGCTGACGAAATTTAATTGCTGATTATTATAGTTAAATATAAATCTGATATCAACTGGAATTTAATGATGTTAAATATTGGGACCGGCCGTTTTGGCGGGCTCGGAGCTGAGCGGCGCCGGCCTCCCTCGATAGTCTCTACGGCGTGATTCTGGGCTGGCTTCGCAGAATTTGCGTTTTTGCGGCGATTCAACCCGCGACATTGATTTTCTTTGGTGGCGAGCGAAAGATCATGGTTTATTTAAATGGATTGGCGGGGCGGGCTTCTTGTTCTCCGGCCCGCGGATTATTTATAATGAAATTAAATATGGTGCTGCTCTGAGATTCGCGTTATGTCGTAGTCGCATAACGCCTCCCACTAGCGGACGGGCCGGATGGAAAGCATTGCAACAAGGACATCGCGCGATGTGGGAGGCTCGCTAGCTTTCGAAGGCGGGCGAGCCGCGGCGGTGCGGTCAACTCGGAGCCCCAAGACCTCCCCGCTCATTCCAATCTTTGTTTTCGCCCTGGCTATGCCGATCCATTTCTACCTCGGTCCGACACGCTTGTCGCCCTACCGGCTAGTGCTAGTATTGACCTTCATTCCGTGTCTGGTGGCGTGGTTATCTGGATCCGTCGGGCGAATACGGCTACCGGACATTTTGATGCTTTTGGCGGCGACATGGGGCGCAGTGATCTTGGTGAGCACGCGCGGCGTTGACGAAGGTCTGCAATCCGCAGGTATATTCGTCATAGAGACGCTGGGAACGTTCCTTTTCGCAAAGCGCTACATTCGAGATGTCTTCTCGTTCCAGCGCATGGTGAGCGCTTTGGTGCTTATGGTCCTTTTTCTTCTGCCGTTCGCTATCTACGAGAATGTCACCGGCTCGCCGATCTTGATTGAATTGTTCGGGAAGATATTTTCCGTTTACGGTATCGCTGACAGTGAACCAAGATTCGGGCTTAGACGAGCTCAGGGCCCATTCGAACACTTCATTCTATTTGGTGTCGTTTGTTCAAGTGTATTCGCCTTGAGCTTTTATGTATTTGGCTCGACGCGCCGGGGAGGGCGATTAGCTACGGGTTGTGTGGCAATGGCGGTACTCTCCTCACTTTCCGCCGGTGCTTTCCTATCGGTTGCTGTCCAGACGATCTTGATCGTTTGGGACAAGGTCACTGCAAGCGTGGCGCGACGTTGGGGAATATTGGCCGCAGTTGTCATTGCTGCCTACATTGTCGTGTCTTTCAGCTCCAATCGCAGCCCTTTCATTGTCTTTATTTCTTACCTGACCCTCAACACAGACAACGCCTACATCCGTGTGATCATCTGGAACTACGGGATGCAATCCGTGATGCAGCACCCGATCTTTGGACTTGGCTTCGGTGATTGGGACCGTCCAGATTGGCTGGGTGGCAGCATGGATAATTTCTGGTTGGTCACTGCCGTGCGCTACGGTATCCCCGGCTTTTTGTTCACCGCCGGCGGTTGTCTTTCGGTTTGCTTCGGTCTGGGACGGCTCAGAAACGTCTCATTTCAGGTGGCCCAATGCCGAAAGGGTCTCATTATCACCGTTTGCGGACTAGCCTTCGCCGCTTGCACGGTCCATTTGTGGGATGCTCCTTACGTCCTGTTCATCTTTCTGCTCGGCAGCGGCATGTGGATGTTTGAGCAGCCCAATTCACCCGCTCTGTTCGCCGCACACAACGCTCAATCCCATTCGCCGCGCAGCGTGTGGGGAGGTTCGGAAGCGCGCAGCAACGGGCCGGATGATCCTGCCAGCTGGCCTGGGCGCATGGCTACGAGACGACGTCGGCTCACAAGGAAAGCATGACGGGTGCTCTCGCCACCACAGTTCGCTCGGACCATCCAAGTCGATCAAGACGAATTTCGAGGATGTAGCGCCAAGCGGGCCGCTCAGCAGTCTTTCTGAAGAGCAGTCGCTCCCTTTGATTCTAAGGCGGCCGCACCACGGTGGAGGCGGTGGCAGCGAAGATAAAGGTACATGCGACGCGGTCACGGCCACGGAAGCTGGTCTTGTCTTGCCCGGCGACCGTCTTGATCCAGCCGAATGCCTCCTCGATCCGCTTGCGGATGCGCTGACTGACGGCATAGCTGCCGTGCCGGGTCGTTCGCCCGTCAATCGCAGAACTACGGCGGGTTGTGTTCTGTGCAACATGCGGCGTCACGTTCATCGAGCGCATTCGTTGACAAAGTCTTGTGCATCGTAGGCTTTATCGGCGCCCAGCGTGATCGCCTATCAAGGGTTTACGGCAGGCGCGGGAAATGCAGATCGCGGCCGCGGGATGAGCGCTCCGAGGACGAGTTTATCGCCCTGCCAACTCGCCCAGCGTACGTTGTCCCATTGCGCGATGTTGATGCGCCGTCCCTTTACCACGTCGAACAGGTACGCCCCGTAGCGGAAGGAACCACGCACGAAGTAGACATTCTTCAGGCTCACTGAGGAGCCGCCATCTGCCGGGATACGGAGTCCGTAAGTGCCGCCCTCGAACAGCACGTTCTCCAAGACGTGTGAGCCTCGCCAGTCGTCCGCCGACCAGTAACCCGCGGTCGTGGGTCCAGCCACCTTGAACGTCGAGTTCTTCACCGTGACCGCGCCCGTGGAACCTGGGCCGTAGCACTGTAATCCGTCCGCGTGGTCATCGTCGACCCCTGTGGCCGCGACATAGACCCACGTCAGATTGATGTTGCCGCTGATGCAGCGAACACCCTCTCGTGACTGAATGCGAACCCGCGTGAGGCTACAGGAGCCCTTGCAGGTAATCGTCGGCTCCCCGGAGTTCTCGATGATCGACAAGTCCGTCAGGGACGAATCCGACGACAACGCGATACGATCCGTGCGACTCGTGACGTTGGCATAGACAGGATCGTTGAATCCCAGCGGAACGTCGGCCGAGCTCGCTGGGTCTGGTGTGCGGTGGGGCGTAGTGTCGGGCGTCGGGCTAGGAACGACCTCTACACGTTTCGCTGCGGTTATTCCGTCGCCGCTGCGGCGCATCTCGAACGCTTGCCCTGGAGCTCCCAAGGCATGATCATTGCACGCTTCCTGCCGCTTATCAGCCCGTGTGTGGATCGAGAGTACCGCGCCCGAGGAGTCACCGCACGTCCACTCCGCGGACTCAATCCGCGTCGAGGTGACTGTTGGTTGGGCAATAACTACCCCTGCCGACAACAGGGCCAGCGCCACCAAGTAGCGCATGGAAGCTCCTAACGCCTATTTTCTCTCTGCGCATAGCCATCTTACCGAAAATCTCACAGCGGACAAGCGGCGCCGAGATGACGACGCGTTATAACAAGGATGGCTGATGATCCGGCCGCTATTGAGGCCTGTTTGTCGGAGTTTTCTGAAGGCGTATCAACTCCCGCCGGAGGAGATCATCCTTGATATTGATGCCAACGACGATGCGTTGCATGGGCACAAGTTCAGAGCCGGCTCCGCAAATCTGAACAGGGCGATAAGTGGAGTTTCTGCCTGACGGCGGGCAAGATTGTCCCGCGAATCAGGAGAGACGATGACGAGACGCGCACGCCGGAACCACACACCGGCCTTCAAGGCGAAAGTGGCGCTTGCCGCGGTCAAGGGTGACCGGACACTGGCTCAGTTGGCGGAGCAATTCGACGTTCATCCCAATCAGATCACATTGTGGAAAGCGCAACTTGAAGGCGGGCTGCCGATGTGTTCGGTCCGGGCGGCAGCAGTGCCGCGGCGGCGTTACCCGCCATCGATGTGAAGTCGCTGCACGCCAAGATCGGAGAGCTGACGCTGGAGAATGATTTTTTAGAGGGCGCGCTCACCAAGGCGGGATTGCTGAGCGCAAAGCGATGATCGACCGTGAGCACGATCTGTCGATCACCAAGCAGGCGGAAGTTTTGAAGATCAGCCGTGGCAGCGTTTATTACCTGCCGCGTCCGGTATCGCCTGAAGACCTCGCGATCATGCAACAGCTCGACCGGCTGCATCTGGAGTTTCCTTTCGCCGGTTCGCGTATGTTGCGAGGCCTGCTGGCTGCCGAGGGGTGCAAGATCGGCCGCCGGCATGTCAAGACGCTGATGCGGCGGATGTGGGATAGAGGCGCTGTACCGCCGTCCGCGCACCACCAAACCTGAGCCCGGGCATAAGATCTATCCATATCTGCTGCGCAGCATGGAGATCACACGCCCGAACCAGGTATGGGCAAAGGATATCACCTACATCCCGATGGCGCGTGGTTCGTGTACCTCGCGGTCGTACTGGACTGGGCGACCCGCCGGGTTTTGTCGTGGCGGCTGTCGATCACGATGGAGGCGGCATTCTGCATCGCGACACTGGAGGACGCTTTGGCGCGTCACGGCAAGCCCGAGATCTTCAACACCGACCAGGGCTCGCAGTTCACCGGCACGGCCTTCACCGGCGCGCTCGCCAGCAACGGCATAGCGATCAGCATGGACGGCAAGGGCGCTTGGCGGGACAATGTGTTCGTCGAGCGGCTATGGCGCAGCGTCAAATACGAGGAGGTCTACCTGCGGGCCTACGACAGCGTGTCCGACGCCCGCGCCTCGACGGCCGATACCTCGACTTTTACAATGGCCGACGTCCACACTCGAGCCTCGAAGGCGGCACGCCAGATCAAGCCTACTTCAACCCGCTGCCAATCCGCATGGCGGCCTAACCCCGGCAGAGGCTCCACTTATCGGCGCGGAGATTCTGTTCAGACAACCGGGACCAGCTCATTCTTCCCCGGCTACTGCGATTGCTATTGCTATTTGTCGCAGTAGGTGTCCTGCGGGCAGCCATCGGTTGGCCGTCAAGCTGCGGCCGGCGAAATTGCCGCCAGCAGAGCCGGAGGTGCTGGCGCACGCGCCAATCATTCTGCACGCCGACTTAGGCTTCGCCCGAGACGTCCTGATGTCGAGGTGTGAGGTCGATAGGGTCGGCTCCATGCCCGCTCCAAGGGCATGATCGCGAACGTCCCTGACTTGTCGAGGTAGGTGACGTTGGCAACCGCGTCGCCGTTCGGGAGCAAGTTGATCTCGGAGCCGAACGTGGCAAATCTCGCCCGTTCCGGCGACCCGTTTCTCCGTTACCATGTTCTCGTCGGTCAGTTCGCCGACGAGACCTTGAACATCAGCGTGATGCGCAAGAACGGACACAGGCGCGAGATGCCTCGCGCCACATGCGGGATCGAACCGGGAAATCTCACAAGTCGATTCGGCTTGGGGTACACTGCGCACAGCAGATCATCGCCGCGTTCATTGAAGAACAACGTCTCGCCCGCCCAGTCCGGGTGCCAATGCAGATGTGGGTAATACAGCAACGTGTAATGCTCGGCCACCATCGAGTCCTTGTGCACGCCGCCCTCGGCACCGAATGGATAACCATTAGCGTAGCAGCGCACCAGCCGCGACCCGCGGCGCGCTTTCTGCCACATTGCGTCAACCATTGGATACTGGCTCAACTCCTGCTCGGCCTGCGTATGCCGATCAAGCCCAGCGGTCGGCACCTCCCAGAACCCGGCGAAGTGCTTGAACCAGTAACGGCTGGCGTCGTTGCCCATATGTGAACGCGCGCCGTAGCCCCAGCCGGGGCCCTGCAAGAACTCATACATCTGCTCTTGCTCAGCATTATTCAGATAGTCGTCCATCACTTCCACATCTGCGGCGCTGTACTGGCGCGGACTAGCCCGCGCTGGGGATTGTATTGCCTTTGATGTCCCTGACATTGTTCCAACTGGATGCCATTAATCGTATCTTGCAGCCCGATGAACGCATCGCCCGAGTTTAGAGCGACGTCGTAGCTTGAAACACCGTCTCAAAGGCGCCGCAACGAGTAAAACCATTTGTCCGACAATTGGGGTTGTCCATGGGCCGAAACAAGATGAATATGTGGCCAAGTTGCTGAGCGCATTTTCACTCGTCTCAGGAGGTGGCCATAAACAGCGACTCGAGGCTCCTGATCAGATCGCGTTCCTCCGATGCAATGGAGCTCGAACAAAAGCGCCGCCTTCGCAGTGCCCTTTGCCCAGCTGAACGTGCGTTAGTGGAAGGACGCATCGAACGTGCGCAGGCCTTAACATGGGCTCGGTCGCTCGTCAGCGTCGACATCAAATGAGAAGGGGTTTCGGCTATGTCGACCGCTAACATCAAGCTTGCCGTCATTATCGTGTCATACTGCAACGCCGAGGATGTAGATCGTTGCTTGAAGTCGCTCGCGCGTTCGGATTGGGATCACTTTGAGGTCTTCATTTGCGAAAATGGCGGGGAAGCAGCCTACCGGGGATTGCTGGCTGCCCTCGTAGGACCGGACAGAACGTTGCAACGAAGTTCGGATGCGTCGGATACTCTTGACCAGCCACAGAAGCGACTGGCCGCAGTGGCAAAATGCCGGTTTCAAGATCGCACGAATGCTGTCCGAGTTGGGCTCGCCGTCGAGAACCTCGGTTACGGTGGCGGTGTCAACACCTGGCTCGAGCCGTTGCTTGCCGTCCCCGGTTGGGGTGCAGTGCTTGTCCTCAATCCTGATACCGAAGTGGATAGCCGCAGCCTGTCTGAATTGATTGCCAAGTCTGCTGAGGGATTCGGCATGGTGGGCGGAAGCCTGGTCTTCGACAACACCCCCGATAAGATCATCAACTACGGACTGCATTGGTCTCGAACGACAGGCCGTGTTGTTGCCGTAGGAAGAAATGCGCCGATTGGTAGTGCCCCCTCCGTCGAAGATCTTGGCCGGATCGATGCGGTAAGTGGAGCGTGCGTTCTGGTAACGCGGGCGTTCGTCGAAGACGTCGGTCTCATGGCTGAGGACTATTTCCTTTACATGGAAGATCTGGATTGGGGACGGCGGCGCGGAAAGCACCGCATCGGCTTCGCGAGCAAAGCCATCATTCGCCACATTGGCGGAACGACCATCGGATCTGCTGTTGCTCCCGAGAAACGCTCGCATCTCTCGATTTATCTGTCTGCCCGTAACGGAATTCTCTATGCGCGGCGCTTTGCCGGATGGCGCTGGATCTGCCATTTCGGAGTCGGCCTGTTGTTCGCAGCGCGATATATGCTCAAAGGTTCCGTGCCGGCCGCAAGAGTTGCTTTCTTGGGTTTGCTGGACGGCGCAAAAGGCAAGACAGGGCGGCCTGATGCGATGCCCGGCGCGCAAGAGCTCGGTTGATCGGGGCGCCGATCCCGCCGAGGTCCCAACGGACGCACCAGATTTTGCCCCGCCGGCCGGTGGCGTTCGGCGAGTTGACTACTCGGCAATATTGAAAATCGCGTTTAGTTCATCGATTATATTTTGTCTGGTTCGCTGGGATTGTCGTCGCAATATCATTAATTGTCGGTTGAAAGGGCGAAGACGCTCTTGTCGAGCAATCATCTCGCGACGGGAGGGCTCGGGCGGCCCAGTATTCCTAGGTATAGGTTGATATTCTTGGCGTAGCTATTGAAGCCGAGTTGATGCTTGAGTTAATTAAAGAATCCCGGATGTATTGAATTCGTGGGCGGTGAGAATTTGGTTAGGTTGGCTGGGAATTACCTTGGGTGGGCCGTCGTGTCGTCGCAAAAAAGCCTCCGCCTGTCGTGAAGACGAACCCAACGGCGCTGCGCTAGCAGAGTCGCACTTGGGGTATCGCCGCTCGGGAAAAGTTAAATTGGGCGCGTGCCACCGACAACCAATCGAAGTTATCAGGAGAAAATTGAATGGCAGCCATTCCTCTGAGCTGGAATGACCCGATGTTTGCGGGGGTTACTAATTCGAGCAGCGTCACACTCGGAAATGGCGGAACGGTTTCGAACTTAAGCATCACCGACACCGGTCCCGTGGCGTCCGTGTATGGCGCTGGCGGCCCGTTCTCCATGGATACGGTCCGTATCAATTCAGAGGAAGGTGTGCGCATTGCGAGTGGCGGAAATATAAACATCAACAATTCGTATATTGAAACGACGGGCATAAGCGGCGATCACGCTGATGGTATTCAGTGCTACAATCCCGGCGGCGTCGGGAATGTGACCGTCACAAATACGGCGATTGTGTCCCACGACCAAAATGCAACCGCTGGATTTTGGAGTGCAGACGATTATGCTGGAACGTTCACTTTCAACAATGTGATGTTCGAAGGTGGTCCATATGGTTTGCGTATCAACGCGGATACAGGAAACGACTACATCGCCCTCAAAGATGTGTATTTTGTGGGGCCATTTGCGGGGGGGCCGTTTCTCTTTGGGGAGTTTGGGGGGGCCATACACATCACTCAGTGGGACAATGTCCGCTACGCAACAATCGTGAATGGTCAACTCGTTCCGGGCGCTCTGATCCCACCTCCTCAACCGGTGGAAGGCGGTGCATCGACCACGCCGAGCGCGCCGGCCACGCCCACCGCTGCGGCTGCACCCACTATCGCCTCGTTCTCGACCGATAGCGGCACCGCAGGGGACAAGGTCACCAACGACAATACCATCGAGCTCAAGGGTGCCGCTGCTGCCGGCAGTACCGTCAAAATCTACGACGGTGCGACCCAAATCGGTTCGACGACTACGAACTCGAGCGGCAATTGGGACTACATCACAAATGTCCTGACTGACGCCAAGCATACGCTCACCGCAACGGCGACCAACTCGTCGGGGCAGACCAGCGCGGCATCGTCTGCGCTGGCAGTCACCGTCGACACCAAAGCGCCGACCGCGCCGACCATTGCCAGCCATACGGTGAACAGCGCCAATCAGGCGGTGATGTCGGGCAATGCCGAAGCGAGCAGCGTCGTAAAGGTGTTCGACGGCACGACCCAGATTGGGACCGCAACGACCAACAGCAGCGGCGTGTGGGCCTATACCACCGCCGCCCTTGCGGCCGGTTCGCACAGCCTCACCGCGAAGGCAATGGACGTGGCGGGTAATACCAGTGTGGCGTCCACCGTGGTAACGGCCAGCACCGGTACCTCGACATCCCCCACTACACCGACGTCCCCCACCACGCCAACATCGCCAACTGCTGGCACGGTGATTGAGTCGGCCGGTGCGACACGTCTCGTGGAGAGTGGTGACAAATACTACCTCAACAGCAGCGCCGGGACGGGCCCGTCCCTGAAGTCTCACGGCGTGGATTTTGTCGACGGGTCAGATGGCACCTGGGCGCCGATTGGTGCCGAGAAGACGGCCACGGGCTATGAGGTTGTCTGGAAAGAGGCGAGCACGGGTCAGTACACGGCGTGGAACACCGACAGCAACGGCAACTACGTCTCCCATGTCAGCAGCCTGACCGGCTCCACGTCGGGCGGCTCGGTGTCGGGGACGAACTCGGGCCTTAAGTCGCTCGAGACGACCTTCCACCAGGATCTGAACGGTGACGGGCAGATCGGTGCTACCAGTTCGACCACACCGACGTCGCCAACGCCAACTGCTGGCACGGTAATCGAGTCGGCTGGTGCAACACGTCTCGTTGAGAGTGGCGACAAATACTACCTCAACAGCAGCACGGGGACAGGCCCCTCGCTGAAGTATCACGGCCTGGATTTCGTTGATGGGTCAGATGGCACCTGGGCTCCCATTGCTGCGGAAAAGGTGGCGACGGGCTATCAGGTCATCTGGAAGGAAGCGAGCACCGGCCAGTACACGGCGTGGAACACCGACAACAACGGCAACTACGTTTCCCACGTAAGCAGCCTGACCGGCTCCACGTCGGGCGGCACCGTGTCGGGTACGAACTCCGGCCTTAAATCGCTCGAGACGAGCTTCCATCAGGATCTCAACGGCGATGGGCAGGTCGGTACGTCGAGCGTTGCTACGTCGTCCACGAGCACCACTTCCCTCGCTGCGACTTCGAGCTCGACGAGCAGCAACGTACAGACGAGCACGTCAGGAAATGACGCCTTCGTTGGCACCACCAAGGCCGACACGTTCTCGTTTGCTGCGAATTTCGGCAACGATGTCATCAAGGACTTCACTGCCAGCGGACCTGCTCACGACACGATCCAGTTCAGCAAGAGCGTGTTCGACAGCTTTGCGAGTGTTCTTTCCCATGCGACCCAATCGGGTCAGGACGTCGTCATCGCGACGGGGGGCGACACGCTCACGCTGAAGAACATGAAGGTTGGTTCGTTGACCAGCCAGGACTTCCACTTCGCGTAAGGTGCGGGCATCCACACCGAGTAGTACTCAACAACTGCCTTGGGGATCTCTTCGGGATCTTCCGATAAAGGCATGGTTCAAGGGCGGCTACCATGATTGACTTTGGACGGCGGGGGGGCTTCCCCCCGCCCGCGAATCTCATTCGAATTCCACTTCTTCACATATCAGCGCTCTGGGCGGCTGGACGACAGTGGGCGGATGACGCCGAACTGCGGACGCCGCGATTGATCGGCTGGGCGAAGCGCCCGGTCGAGGCCCTGCGGCAACGGATATTCGCTGGTCGATCCCGGCCAGCGGCGGACTATGACGAGCCGCATTCAGAGATGTCGGCTTTCTTACGGTCTTGCCGCCGGATTTTCTGGGCTCTCGCCGCCTTCAGCGGCATGAGCAATCTGCTTATGCTCACCGGCTCGTTCTTCATGCTGCAAGTCTATGATCGGGTGCTGCCCGGGCGCAGCATACCGACGCTAATCGCCTTGATGGTTCTGGCTACGGTTCTTTACCTGTTCCAGGGCGGGCTCGATCTCGTCAGGAGCAGGATCAGCTCCCGGGTCGGCCGGTATTTCGATGAAAGGCTCAGCATTCGCATATTCGACGCGCTTGTTCGCCTGCCTTTGAAGACCAGAGCGGATGGCGATGGCTTGCAGCCGGTGCGGGATCTCGATCAGGTCCGCAGCTTCCTGTCGAGTGGAGGGCCGACGGCGCTCTTCGATCTCCCCTGGATGCCGATCTATCTCGGCATCTGCTTCCTCTTTCACTTCTGGATTGGCGTCACTGCGCTGGCCGGCGCGCTGGTCCTAGTCGGCATTACGATACTTACGGAAACACGTACGCGAGGGCCGGCGAAGGCATCCTCGCGCCTCGCCGTCTCGCGGACCGCACTGGCGCTCGAAGGGCGGCGAAATGCCGAGGTCCTGCAGGCGATGGGCATGCGGCAACAGGCGGGCTTACGTTGGCGGGATGTCAACGCGAAGTACCTCGCGGCCCATGAGCAGGCAAGCGATGTCGCAAACGGACTCGGTGGTGCCTCCAAGCTCTTCCGGGCGATCTTGCAATCGCTGGTTCTTGCCGTGGGCGCCGTCCTCGTTATCAATCAGGAATCCACAGCCGGCATCATCATTGCCGGATCGATCCTCACCGCGCGGGCACTGGCGCCCGTCGAAATGGCCATCGCGAACTGGAAAGGATTCGTCGCCGCGCGGCAATCGGGGCAAAGGCTTGATCGCTTGCTGAAGCTTCTGCCTCGCGAGGAGGAGCGGTTGGCATTGCCTGCACCCGTTGAAACCCTCACTGCCGAGCACCTCTATATTGGCGCCCCGAACTCGGAGAGGCCCACCGTCAGTGAAGTGTCGTTCCAGCTGCGGAGCGGGCAAGCCGTTGGAATCATCGGTCCGAGCGGGTCCGGCAAATCGACGTTGGCACGCGCGCTGGTGGGAGTGTGGCCGTGCATTCGAGGCAGGATCCGGCTCGACAACGCTTCGCTCGATCACTGGTCTTCGGACGCCCTCGGCAAGCACATCGGTTATCTGCCTCAGGACGTCGAATTGTTCGACGGCAGCATTGCAATGAACATTGCACGGTTCGATCTGCAGGCAACGGCCGCCGCAGTTCTGGAAGCTTCGCATGCCGCGGGCGCACACGATCTCATCCTCTCGCTTCCAGACGGCTACGGCACGAAGATCGGCGAAGGAGGGTTAGCGCTGTCGGCAGGGCAGCGGCAGCGTATCGGGCTCGCGCGCGCCTTTTACGGCAAGCCGTTCCTGGTCGTACTTGATGAACCCTCTTCCAATCTCGATGCCGAGGGCGAGGACGCCTTGACCGAGGCGATCTTGAACGTGCGCCGTCGAGGCGGAATTGTTGCCGTTGTTGCGCATCGTCCGAAGGCGTTGGAAGGTGTGGACCATGTCTTGTGCCTCGGGGAAGGCAAGGTGCAGTCCTTCGGCAAGAGAGAGGAGGTCCTCAAGAGGGTGTTGCGAAATCCCACACCGCTCAAGGTCGTCGCGGAAGCTCAAGGAGGTGGCCGATGAATGGCCAGGTGACGCCGGCAATGCAATCCATTCAGCGTTACATGATCGTGGGTATGATCATGTTTGGTTTGGTAACCTTTGGGGTCGGCGGCTGGGCGACAACGACCCAACTGTCGGGCGCGGTGATCGCTCAAGGCGTGGTCGTGGTGGATTCGAGCGTCAAGAAAGTTCAGCACTCCACTGGCGGGATCGTGGGAGAGTTGCGCGTGCGGGAGGGCGCGCGGGTTAATGCAGGGGATGTTTTGATCCGCCTCGACGAGACGCAGACGCTCGCGAATGCCACCATCGTCACCAACAGCCTTGATGAGCTGTTCGCGCGGCAGGCGCGTCTGGAGGCCGAGCGCGATGGCGCCGAGCAGGCCATCTTTCCCAAGGTGCTGCTCGACCGGGCCAAGGAGAGCAACTCCGAGGCGAGCCGTGCAATCACTGCGGAGCGAAAGCTGTTCGAGCTGCGTCGTCAGGCGCGGAGCGGCCAAAAAGCGCAGTTGCAGGAGAAAAGCGCGCAGCTGGAGAACGAGATCAAAGGCCTTACGGGGCAGACCGAGGCCAAGCAGAAGGAAGTCGAATTTATCCGGCAAGAGCTGGAGGGCGTGCGCAGTCTCTGGCAGAAAAATCTGGTGCCGATCACGCGGCTCAATTCCCTCGAGCGCGATTCCGCCCGCCTCGAAGGCGAGCGCAGCCAGCTGGCTGGAATGATTGCTCAGTCGAAGGGCAAGATCGCCGAAATCGGGCTCCAGATCATTCAGATCGACCAGGACCTGCGGACGGAAGTGGGCAAGGATCTGATCGAAACGCGATCGAAGCTCTCCGAGCTGAGCGAGCGCAAGACTGCGGCGGTCGATCAATTGAATCGGATCGATATCAGGGCACCGCAAACCGGCCGGGTCCACGAGCTGAGCGTCCACACGGTTGGAGGTGTGATCTCTCCCGGCGAGCAGATCATGCTGATCGTGCCCGATGCGGACTCGCTTGCGGTCGAGGTCAAGATCGCACCGCGCGATATCGACCAGGTCTATATGGGGCAGACCGCGACAATGCGCTTCGCGGCGTTCAACCAGAAGACCACGCCCGAAATCGACGGAGAGGTCAGCATGGTCTCGGCAGACATCACCCAGGATCAGCGTGCCGGCACGAGCTACTACACGGGCCGTGTCCTGCTGAAGCCGGAAGAGCTGGCGAAACTCGGGTCGGCCAAGCTACTGCCCGGCATGCCGGTCGAGGTCTTCATCAAGACGGCAGGTCGGACCGCGTTGTCCTATCTGCTCAAGCCGCTGCAGGATCAGGCGGGGCGTGCATTCAAGGAGCGCTGACTCTTCTGCATGCATTCGGGACCGGCGCTCTATCCCTGGGCGTCGGCGTTGCGACCAGCCTCTGAAAGCACGGCTGGGCGGCCGCACGCATCGGCGGCGGGCGTGTCTGGTCGACGAAAGCGCGTCACGAGCCGGGACGGAGTCTGCGGTCTGGTTCTGGTGATGTCAGATCGCGGCAACAAATTAGGTGGGGCGAACGTCGTGAGGTTGCCCCACCTCCTGATCAACCGCAGTAGAACGCGCGGCCTTCGACGGATCGACCGTGACGGATGCCTGTTGCCCACGGGCAAGACGACTGAGCGCTCGAACGAGCCTCCGCTCCGCACGTCCATTCGCCGGGCGTGCAGGGTCATCGCCGCCACGAAGACAAGTATCGCGGCTTCGGCCCCCAGAATGACGAGCAGCTCATCCGGCATCTGAAATCTGTCCTATCCGAGGAAGTAGTATTTGAAGATTTTGCCTCGGTGAAGGTTTGGCCTCGGTGAGTAATTAAATCAACGGCTGTAATTATATTTTAATATAAAATGCTGGGCCGATTCCGGCTGCGCAAGGCGCGCGTCTGCGCCGCGCGTGCCCTTCCGTCGGACGCCCGAGCCAATCAGGATGTCTCGATCCATTCATCCATCCTTCGACAGGACCCGCCGGCGTCACCTCCGGCTCGCTGCGCGCGCCTTTGGCGTCGATTTAATTGTGGAATATTTATTGTGGTTTAAATTACATTATATTAGCATTAAATAATATAATTTAACCGGCGGTCATTCCCACCGCGCGGAGCGGTGAAGCCGCGCCTTGGTTTGGCGTTCGCTGGGGGATCGGGCAGATGCAACGAACCTCGGGACCGGTCGTGGCGGCAGCCATAGCCATCGTGATCGGAGGCGCTCAGTGCGGGCGAGCGGCGTTGTTGACTGTGCCAGGGGCTCCGCAGGCGGCTCTTGCACACATCGAGTTGGGACGTCCGACGCTCGCGCCCTTCAGTTATACGGTGTTTTGCCAGCGCTATGAGACCGAGTGTCGCCCGCGGCGCTTCTTCCGCGGCGGGCCGGTGCGGTTGATTGAGAAGCGATGGGCGGACCTGCGGGAAATCAATCGCACGGTCAATTCGGCGATAGCGCCGGTTCGCAACGAGCTCGGACTCGCTGGCGAGACCTGGATCATCAACCCCGCTGGCGGCGATTGCAATGATTACGCAGTCAGCAAGCGCCACGAGCTGCTTCAGCGGGGCTGGCCGGCGCGGGTCCTGCTATTGAGCGAAGTCGTGGTCGGCTCCGGAGAGCACCATTTGGTGCTTCTCGTGCGTACCAGGAGCGGCGATGTGGTTCTCGACAATCTCACCCCGCAGATCAAGCCGTGGTGGCGGACGCCCTATCGCTGGGTTCGGGTCCAGAGCCCCGGCAGGGACAGGCTGTGGGCCGTGGTTGGGCGGTAGGGGCATGAGCTCGAAATCAATGAATTTAGATTGCGGCGCGGCACGCTTGTACGAGTTAAAGCGTTAGGGAGAATCAAATGGAGTTCCGAGGATCCAGTGAGGTAGAGGCTGAGGGATTGCGAAGGGTGTGGCTGATTCCACCGTCGGGAAAGGATGTGGTTCCACACTTCGACTTTCTCGATCAAACGCGATCCAAAGGAAAACCTCATCGGCGCGGACAATGGCACTATCCGGTGGTGTGGTATGCCACGTGGGTCGTGCTGCTTTTGCTATTTCCAGTACTGACCTACGGGATGGCATTTTGGCGGCTTCCTGCCCAGTCGCTTCCATTTGGCTGTCTTGTGGCGTCTTTCGTCCTAAGCGCCGCATGTACTCTCTTTATTAGCCCCTCATCACCGGGGCGGGGATTGGGCGGGACAATCGCGTCCACAATGGCGATTTTTGGTGTGGTCTTCTTGGGGTTTGTCCTCACCAGAACCGATTATTCCCGCGCCATCACGCTCGGGATTTTCACGTCTGCCCTGGTGCTCGTCCCCGCCCCACTTCGTAGGAACTGCGGCACTGCACCAAGCTCTGGCGCTTGGCGGCCTGCTGGCAGCGGCGGCCGCGGGGTTGTTCGCATTGCGGGTTACACCCGAGATAGCGGTGCATAATACCTTAATCAAGGCTGAGTTCTACAATTTGGACGTTCACACTTATTCGAACGCGTTTCCAAAATCTGCGGTGCGCGGCGGCGCACTGGCCCGGATCGGCGATCGTTATCTTCTCGTGAGCGGAGACGGCCATCTCCATGTCTTCTCCTGGGAAGCGGTCGACCACATGACCGTCCACACGCTGCCGTATCTGGTACCGATCAACGGCGAGGCGTTTTCCGCGGCTGCAGGCCGTCCATGGGCAGACCGCTCCGACTGGGTGCCTCAAGAGACCCAGAGCAGAGAGGCCGGACACGAGATTCTTAATCCTGAGTGGTTCCGAACGTATGACCTGCTGGTTCAGGAGGTCGGCGCCAGTACACGCATTTTCGTCTCGCACGCTTACTGGCATGTTGGTCAGGAATGTTGAACCGAACGCATCTCCGTCCTCGAGGCGAACCGCGCGGCATTACTTCGCGGCGGATCTGTCTCCGGATGGAGAACTCTATATGAGACCTCACCTTGCCTGCCAACGCGCGGCGAACACCGCCGCCGCGGGATTCCTTTTGTCGGTTATTTTGGTGGGGGCCGGATGGCTCTCCTAAATCCGGAAACGCTGCTGTTGACCGTAAGCGCTTAGCCGCAACCCTATTGAGGCTGGCTTGACGTTTTGCGGAATCGCCACGGCATGAGGTCTTTGATGCGGCTATGGGGATGGCCGTCGATGATCGTCTCGAGTGTTTCGGCGATGTAGGCGGCCGGGTTGACGTCGTTGAGCTTGCAGGTGGCGACGATCGAGGCGAGCAAGGCCCAGTTTTCGGCTCCGACCTCATGACCGGCGAAGAGCGCTATTTTT
>NZ_JH600073.1:1174982-1219241 GCF_000244935.1 Bradyrhizobium sp. WSM1253 | reverse complement strand
GTCCAATCCCATCCCAAACCTCCGTCCAAGCCGGAGGCTTCTTTCGCACGTTCATTCGAATTCTGAAGCAAGGGTATCGGCTTCGCGCTTACTGTTGACCGTCGGTGATTTTGGCTTCGACGGGGCTGCCTCGGTTCACGCCTATGCGCAGGACCCGGCAGCCTCGTATGGCAAAACACTGGCCATTAACATTACGGATGGAAACACTACAATTTTTACGATTGGTCACCGAAATGCGGAAGGCCTCTATATCGATCGGTCTGGAACGATTTGGTCGACCGAGCATGGCCCGCAGGGCGGCGACGAACTCAATCAGTTGGTCCGGGGCGCAAATTATGGTTGGCCATTTGCGACCTATGGAACAGACTATGGTTCGTTCTCGTGGCCGCTGAATAAACCTGATGCGGAGCAGAAGGGCTATGAAGCTCCAGTGTTCGCTTGGGTCCCCTCGATCGCAGTTTCTAATTTGATCGGGGTGGAGCGCGGATTGTTTGCGCAGTGGCAAGGTGATCTCCTGATCGCCACACTCAAGGCGGCGTCGCTGTTTCGCGCGCGTGTGCGGGACGGTCAGGTCAAATACCTCGAGCCGATCGCGATCGGGAGTCGCATCCGCGACCTCATCGAGGGTAATGATGGCAGTCTCTTGCTATGGACGGATGAACAGAAATTGATCTCCCTTCGTCCCAAGGAAGGTGCCACGGGTGAAAACTCTTTTCGCGGAGAAGTGTAGCGGCTGCCATCAGCCGAACTTGATGAGTGGCAATCGGATCGGACCAGATTTGCTCGGCATTGTTGGTCGTCAAGTCGCGTCGGTCACGAGCTATCCGGATTACTCATCAAGCTTACGCGGTTTGGGGGGCACATGGACCGAAGAGCGCCTTAACGAGTTCCTCAAAGCACCAAGCGCCTTCTGTCCTGGAACGAGAATGGATTTCCCCGGTGATGTCAGCGCGACAGAACGCCGAGCCATCCTCAGTTATCTACGTACGCTTTGACGGAGCACGGCGTGCCGGCTTTGTAATTTTGCCATGCCTGTGAGCTGTGTCCGATATTCGCAGGCGCGCGAGCTCTTGGTCCTGTTCGAGGGCTTACTCAATGCGCCCCAACGTTTAGTCGTGAACGAGAAGATCTTTGGTCCAGAACAAATCCGCCTCTGTCATCGTGGACTCTAACGCAAGATGTGTGCGCGGGTGGATACAGAAAATCGGCAGCACATTGCGGCAAGATGGATTGTCTTGGTCGTGTGACGGCCTTCGATGGCCACAAGCCGGAGCTAATTGTGCCCGATTTCAAGCGCTCCGTGAGCGGCATGGCGACGCCCCCCGACGCATCGGCCCGCTTACGAGTTTCCGGATCGTGGAGCAGCAACATGCGCTTTGTCTGCGCGGCACGTAGACTTCCGTGTTGATGGCGTCGCATCGAATCCATAGGACGCAAGACGCGCGTTGATCTCGACCGTAGCGATTGGATCGATCCGATCACGACCACGCCGATGCGGCGGAGCGTGGCCTCAATCGCCTTTTGGCTATAAGTCTCAAGAAGCTTGTGGCGCAGTACGCGGTAGCGCTGAATCTCCCAGGAGAGTTCGGCGACTGAACCCCGCCGGCAGCGCGGGCGCGCCGTTTGGAAGGCCCCGTTCATAGCGGTGAGGCCTCCTCCCCGGTGCGTGAGGGCACGGCCGCGCTCAGGACGGCGGCACTGGACGGGCTGTGGACTGGGCTCGCCACCCACAAGTCCTGCGCCACCGGCAGCGGCGCGATCTGCATATTGGCCCACCAGGCCCGTTCGTTGCCATGCCGGTGCAGCTCCTGGTGATGGGCGCGACACAGGGGGACGGTGAACTCGTCACTGACCTTGCGGCCGAGCGCCCTAGGTTGGGCGAATTTCAGATGGTGGGCATCGCACGGGGCTCGCTGGCAGACGAGGCAGGGCTGCTTGCGGACGAACAGCAGGTGGGCCTTGCTGCGCTTGCGGGGAGGCTCTTTGGGATGAGCGAGCCCCGTTTCGGGCGCCGCTGGCAGGGCCGGCTGCGGCGCGGTCTCGGTGCCCGCAACTGCTGCCGGCAGCGGTTCTTCTGCCAGGCTTGGCTCGCGATCTAAGGCGTGCGCTTGTTCGACCCTGCTGGCTGCGGGAGGGATGGCGTCCTCGAGCTTGCTCTGATAGGCGGCCTCGACCAAGCGGGCGTCCGCCTCCAGCAGGCTGTTCTTGAGAGGAAGGCTGGCCTTGGCCCAGGCAAGCAGGTCGGTGCTGCCAGACAGCTCTGCGAGCTGGCGCAACAGCTGCTCGCGGAGCTCGGCGGACCTTGGCGGCCCCAGCACCGGCGCGCGGTTGAGCACGCCCTTGGCGGGCTTGGCGATCGCGCCAACGGCTGGTTGCGACGCCGCAGCGGGCGGGCCGGCTAACGCATCGGGGGCGTCCAGATCGTCTTCGCCGGCAATGCCGACCAGCGCGAACAACGCATAGCGCCGGGCATAGGTCAGGGCGGCGCCCATCCGGTGCGGGGCGGCGGTGTCGGCGACCGGGCACACCGGCCAGTCGGAGGCAATCCATTCGCCCGAGGCGTGGAGCAGGGTGGTCGTGAGCCTGATCAGTCCGGTGTCGACATCGATCGCGGTGGCCTGCACGGTCGCGATCTCGTGCTTGGTGAGGCACTTGCGCACGATCTGAAGCCCGCTGGCGAGGGAGGCATAGCGGAAGGTGCGGCTCTCCTCCCGCGGGAACGGTGATACGATCGTCGCGGTCAATACCTTTTCCGGATTTTCAAGTTCACTTTGCGCCCGCGCAAGCGCGCCGGCGATTTGGCTGATGGTCACGCTGCAGCGCTGCATTGGCTGTCTCCACTGCTCGAGGTTATCGGTCCTTCAGGAGGTCCAGCTGGATCGCCAGGATGAGGCCGGCGACGATCAACTGGTGCTCCAGGTCACGGATCAGGGCGACAAGGACGTGGTCCTGCGCGCAGCGCGCCTCAAAGCCACGCAGTTTGGCCGAGAG
Organism: Bradyrhizobium sp. WSM1253; assembly: GCF_000244935.1. Taxonomy (NCBI): domain Bacteria; kingdom Pseudomonadati; phylum Pseudomonadota; class Alphaproteobacteria; order Hyphomicrobiales; family Nitrobacteraceae; genus Bradyrhizobium; species Bradyrhizobium sp. WSM1253. Next base: position 1,216,250 of record NZ_JH600073.1, on the reverse strand, counting down.
TTCAGCGAACAGCTCGAATGCCGATTCGTACGGCTCCGGGGGGTCAGAGAAGGGATCGAGATGGACAAAGTCAAAGGACGGCTGCATCGGCAGACCCTCTGAACCGGGAGCTCAGGCCCGGCAAGTTGCCCGCCCCGTGGCTGAGCTCGGCGGGAGGTTTAAGCGACGTCGACCACCTCGAAGCTGATTGCGCCGGCCTTGGAGCGCTTGGCGCGCAAGCCGTGGCCGCTCGCCTCCTTGGCGTCTTCCGGCACCAGCGCCTTTAGCTCTGTTTTTGCCCGCTCGTGCTCGAGCGCCGCGCCGCGAGTTTGGCGGTAGAGCGTGCCCAATTCCGCCCAGGCGTTTGAGCCGCTCATGTCGACCACCCGGATCGCCGCCAGCCGCGGCCGCGGCGGTTCGATGCCAAACAGCTGCGGCGCCTCACCGTTTTGCACACAGCGCCAGAACTTCTTCTCGGCGGTGAGCAGCAGATGTTGATAAAGCGGATCGGCATGGATCCTGATTTCCACCCATCGGCCACCACCGGTGATGATCGACAGCACCGCGGCGCGGGCGGCGACCACCCACATGTTGTGCTGCAGTTGGGCCATATGCTTGTCCGCGGCCGCGTCCTCGGAGAAATTCCAGGGCAGCGCGAATTTGCTTTCGAATACGTCTCCGGTTTGGTGCACCCGCCCATCGAGAGTCGCGGCCATCCACTTGTGCACGGGGTGGAAAACCCGGCGCTGAACGTGCGTGACTGCAAGGCCCGTTTGGCGTTCGTACCACGCCCGGTTGAGGTGCTGGGTCGCGGTGCCAAGCTGGACCACCAGGTTGCCAGAGAGGTCTTCTGGCTCGACTTCGCCGCGCTTTTCCTGCCAGAGCCGCAGCAGCGCCACCGCGTCGTCGCCCATGACGGTCGGGGCGTCACTGCCGCCGATGAAAGTGCGGCGGTCAAAATGAGAGATCTTTTGCTGTGAACTGATTGAGCGGTGCATGAATGCCATCCTGATGATTGTGCTAGCCTTCCTTGTGATTCTGACACATGTGACAAAAGCACAATACCATGGCTGTGACAAGTGCACAAGTTCGTATGGCTCGTGCAGCCTTAAATTGGACTGTCCGGGACCTCGCGGACGCAACCGGTCTCCACCGGAACACTATCAACAATATCGAGGTGGGCCGTTATGCGGGTGATCCGAAGACCCTTGACCTTATCCAGCGAGCGCTAAAAGCCGCTGGCGTCGAGTTCATCGACGAGAACGGTGGAGGTCCGGGCGTTCGACTCGGAAAAGCAGCCAGCGACAGATCCCGCAAATAGTCACATCTCGGGAGCAGTGTTTGCAGCTGCCGCGTGTATGAGGGTGGGATGGTAAATGCTATATGGTAAGAGGTGGCGAGGATGGGCGTGAATCTCAAAAACCCGAAGACACATCGGTCGACCGCAGATTCAGGCCGCGTACCGGTGAGTGATGGCGACGGCAGTTACGATCGCTGTTCGCGAGCGCCTTGAGCGGGTCCGCCGGGAACAGGGGCGCGCGTCTCGGACCATCGTCCACAGATTGGCCAGAACTACGCCAAACGCTCGAAGAAACCTTATCGATCGACCGATCGCGGACTGCCGCGATGATCACCAATTACCTCCGCACCGGTCGCCATCTTGCGCGACGAACCCGAAGCGAAAGGCTGCGCACTCGCGATCGAGGAACATTCTACACCTCGACGGCGAGTTTCGTGGAAGCCGCGCTCGTGATCGACGGAAACGGCGGATTCAATCGCAAGCCGGTGTTCGATGATCCAATTAATCCAATTAAGAAGGCGCGCGTTGCCGGGGGCACGTGACGTCGTAGCGTCCGCGTTGCGGCACGCTCAGATACATTCATCACCCGCGCCGCCAGACTAGAGTTCGAAACCCATTCGCGCATTCTCAGCTCAGCCACTCTCAGCGACAGCTCTCTCGTTAAATCCAATTTTAACGTATCGCACGATAGCCTGGCGCTGAGGCCGATTGCTTTGATTCGCATTGGCGCTCGTTTCCCCGCGGCGGAGTTTTTTTGGGAAGCAACTCGTCAGACCATCTGGTCGGACGCGCCTCAAACCTCGTGCGAGAAGCAGGGAAAATGCCGCCACATCCAAACATCAAAATTCAATTGCCTGCATATTTTTTCGGGACGACCTCGCAGGTCGTGGTAGCGCCCACAATTCGACCTGCGCGCGGCCGCCCTGATCAAGCATCGATGGTCTGATCTAAGCGAATTGCTCGGCCACTCCAGCAACTGTGGCGTTCGACAATCTGCAGCAGCGCATCTCAGTGACGGGTGAGAGCCCAAGCCTGCAATATCAGTCAGGAGATGGAACATGCCTATCTTGCTTCTGGACGGCGAAGATCCGGTCGATTTTGAGCGCATCGTTGAAGAGCTGACAAGTAAATACGTGCCGTGCGGGGTGGATCAAGAGGACTGTGTGCTGACAATGGCAAAGTGTCTCTGGCGCAAGCAGCGCTACCAGCGTTTTCTCTGCGTTCGCATAACGGGCGCGCGGTTCAATCCGCGGCACGAAGGGTATGACCGCTTTCATGCGCTGTCGGCCTTTCTCCAGCTGCTCGCCAAGATCACGACCGAGGATGAGCTAGAGCGGGCGCTTCACTTGATCGACGCTCCTAGCGCGCATCACCTCAGAGACCGCTGCCCGAGAGCGAAGTTCAAGACCGCCAAAGGCCGGAGCAAGGCAATTCGGGCTGAATTGCTGGCCATGCTTGCGACGGGAGCCCTGGGGCTAAGTGCACCTTGCGAGGAACTTCGGATCATGATGGCGGGTGCGGTTCTCACAGATGATGTCCTCGCTCGCGAGCTTGACCTCGAACGTGAATGTGATGCGATGTTCGATCGGGCGCTCGATCGATTGATTAAATTGAAGGCCGCCGAACGGAGCATCACTCTGGAAGAGCGGAGCCGCTTCCATCGGGCGAAGGCTCCACGAGCCCGTGCAAAGTAACTCAACATTTTGTGCTTTGGGGAGCAACGATGACACGACGGGCTCGCGAAACAAACTTTGAAATCTCTGGAGCGCCGCTGCGGCGCGATGAGTTCGACAGGAACCATCGCCAGATCAAGGCCGCCATCAGGCCGCGCGATCGCGTTGAAGACATGTACGCCGAAGATCTCACCGATGGCAGCCTGCAGATGCCAAGGTTGCGCCGAGCGGCGTCCCATTTCCTCGCGACGCGCCAGCGGGAGGTACTCTATGCGCAGCTTGTGCAGCACCAGCCCGCGATGTGCGACGCCGATCACGTGACCCTGGTGGAGCGCTGGTCACGTGGGGAGCCGGACGCCAAGGCCGAAGTTGCTGTCATCCTCCAGCAAGCCGGCCTGACCGAATTCGACATTGAATCTGAAGCGGTGCTCAATTCCTTGCCGACCTTGATCCAGCTCGAGCAATTGCAAGCACCGAAGGCCGCGCGCCGCGACAAGGCGCTGTTGGCCATCGCGTTACATCGCCGGATGCAGGCGCAGGATCAAGTGCTTCGGCTGGCACGGGACAATAATTGTAACACAGGAACCCTCGAAGGTTCGAGTTTGGAGCAGCCGCCAAGTGATGACCAGTGAACGTCAACGCGCCGCCAATCGCGCCAATGCGAAACTCAGCACCGGCCCGAGATCCCCGTCGGGAAAGGCGCGCGCGAGCCGGAATGCACGCCGCCATGGCCTCGCCGCGCAAGTGGCGCTCGATGCTGATCGGCTCGCGCGCGCCGAGCAACTCGCCCGGGCGATCATGGAGGCAACCTTCGGCCGGATCGATTTGCTGCAAGCGCGATCGATCGCGCAGGCCGAACTTGCGGTCAGGCGAGGGCGTGCGGTGGCCAATGCACTGCTGGCTCAACTGTGCGCAACCGCGTGCGGCTCTGATCCAGCTTCAGGCCCGGTGGCGTCAGGGCGAGGAGACGCCTGTGCCGGTCTTGTTCACGACCTCAAAATGGTCGAGCGCTATCTGCGGCGTGCGCAGGCACGGCGCGACAGGTTGCTGCGACGTCGTCTCTCCGACGCAAGCCGGTAGGGGGCTGTGCAATGCCGCCCCGCTGGACGCGGGCCAAGACCGCGCAAGTCGGCCGAGGCGGTTGGTCACGCGGAACAGGCCCAGTGATCGGCGTCCGGACCGGTTTTCATGCCGATCGGTTCGCGCCAATGCGCGCGTGCGCGCAATGCCACGGCCGCCGCGCCTTGTTCAGCCGCTGCACGAGGTCCTGCACCGCCGCGCGCTTGGTGGCGATGGCGCTGTCGGAGGCGACGATAAAGGTGATGGTCGGCGTCAGGCCCCCGGGTGTTTGTGCGCTCCGGCATCAGGAGGGGAGCTCGAAATGCGCAGAACGAACCCAATTAACGTGAAGGATTACAACGTAGTCTTGTTCGTTGCCAACGCCGAGATGTTAGAGCTGAGGCCGGTTTGGCGCAGCCACGGCGGCGACCGCTTCGAGCCGCGACCTTGGGGCTTCGATATTGAACAGGCAGGTTCGCCGGTCTGGACGGAAGGGCGTTCGCGAATGGCAAAATGCCAAGGCTGTGTCAACTGCGGACAGCGGATCTCACTGTCCATTCGTCGCGGTTGTGCAAGTGTGGCGGGAGCGAAGAAGTGTAGGCCATTGAAATGGTTGAAATAATGTCGGCCTGACGACAAACGTCGTGCCGAAGCTAATATCGCCCTCCGATACCTGCATTTGGCGCGGCGCATCGGGAGGAAGTTGTAATTGCATTCCAAAGTCGCTTATCAAATTAGCCGTACGTCAGGATTGCCGATGTTAGGCAGTTGGCAATTCAAACCAAGTGGTGCTTCCGATGCTACGCGATCCCAGAATGTCCGATGACCGTGTGGATCAATGGCTCGCATTTGCGCGCCAGTTTTTGCGGGCTCTCGCAGTTCGCAAGAGGAAGCAATTCGATCGGAGGGTGCCGATCGGAGACCTTCTCACCGAGCGCGACGATAACGCCGCAGCGTATGGGTTCGGCGAGGGCACCACGATGTACGACAACGCGCTCGTTCTGGGGTCTGTCAAGGTCGGACGAAATACCTGGATTGGACCAGGATGTATCCTGGATGGCTCGGGGGGAGATTTGCAGATAGGGGACTGGTGCTCCATCTCCGCTGGCGTCCAGATCTACACACATAACACCGTAAATCGTTCTATTTCGCTCGGCAGGGACCCGATCGATTACGCACCCACCTGGATCGGCAATGGAGTATATGTCGGCCCTAATTCCGTGATCCAAATGGGTGTAACGATCGGCGACCGCGCGATCATAGGTGCAAATTCACTGGTCAACAGGGATATTCCTACAGGTGCCAAGGCGTTTGGCTGTCCTGCGCGCCTTCAGCAGCCCTCAACGTCGAAATAAATGCAATCCGCGGCCGGCCCAAGTTTCCATTTTCGCCGCAACTCCGGTCGCCGCCGATTTAATGGCAAGTATCAACGAGCAAGCTGAGGAATAAATTACTGCATTAACAAATTTAAGTTGCTCTTTCGCTAGTTTGACGTACCATTTAATTGAGGGCTGGCTGTTGCAGGATGATCCCCATGACCCATCTTGATACCGACGGCGAAGATCGTCGTGAGTTCTTGAAGAGCTGCGGAAAATTTGCCGCCGTCACCCCTCCTGCCATGACGCTGTTGCTGTCCACCTCTCTTACTTCAGCCGCGATAGCCAGTTCAGGCGGTCATATTGTGCACGGCAACAATGGCTACGGCAACGGCGGCGGTGACGGCAGTCCGAACAATAAAGAGGATCGCGATCGCTAGATGTTGCTGTGGACAGCCGCGCCATAGCGGTGTCTACGGCGTCGCGACCGTCGCGGGGCTCAACCGGTGCGGCGGCGCTTGCGGCTGGATGAACGGTTGATCAACAAATCGTCCAGCTTCTTGCCGGCTCGGAGCTGCGCCTTCAACCAGCGGGGTTGCTTGCCACGACCGGACCAGGTCTCGGACGGGTTTTTCGGATTTTGATACTTCGGCAGCACTGGCGGGTAGGGGCGGCGCGCACGTTCGCCGTTGGGGGCCCCGGAAGTTCCCTCGATCCTGCGAAGCCGCTCTTCGAGCTTGGCTTTTTCCGCAATCATTCTCCGACTAAGAACAGTCGTCACTTCATCGTAAAGCCGCCACAGCTCGGCTGTGGCCGCGGATGCCCACTCGTCGTTCCCCATGGAAGCCGTCCCCACTACTTCCGATTTGAAATAGGAGGGGGGCTTATCAGGTCGAAGCCCCGTCGGGCAAGCCTGATCGGCCTGCCCACAGAACTCTAGTGTGCAGTGCGGTACTTCTTGGGGCTACCAGCCGGGCCTGTGCCTTCGACCGGCCGGTCGCCTCCCAGCCGGTCTCCGCCGGCGGACCCTTCGCATCGGGCCGAGCAAGCGCTGCTCGGCCATCGACACACGACTACGTAAATTCTGCAATTCAGTGAATTGAACGATCAGAGATTCATGCGTTTGCCGCAAAACAGCCGAAGAATACATGTGACCACCTACTCATTACCAGCGATGACCCGTGACCGCAGATTGAAGTTTGCCGGGTTAACGAAAATGTCGGCCGAACTTTGCTGACCAGGTTTTCATCGGTGCCCCTGCCGAAGCAGCCGTTATCGTTCGAGACGTCTGATTAATGGTTAGAAAATTTCCACTCCTCATATTGATGTTGGATGAATAGTCTTACTTTTTGAGCCTCCTCCGTGTTATGGGTCGAGGCTTTTCAGCCGCCTCGCTCCGGTCAAGTTTGTCGAATGTTAGATTTGAATCATGAATGTGACTATATATCGTTCGTAATAAGTGGTCGGTGATGAGCTTGATGGCGGTTAACCAATCCTGACAAGGCAGCCACATACTGGACCGCCAGATCTGCGGGAGAGTTTTGCAGATCATGGCCAGCCGAGAAGGCGCTGTTTTGTAGATGAATCGGCTGCTTCGGATTTTCCGTGGAGGACCGCAATCCTACGGTGCTGCATGCATTCTCAAAGCGAGTTACAGTGGTGTGGCCATCATGCGTTGCCGATACGCGCCGCGACGAATCGACAGTGCGGCGTTTTGGCAGAACGGATTGGTTGTGCTTCCCGCGCGTCTTGAGGTGAATGCAGGAATAAAAACTGCCGCGCGGGGTATCAGGGATAGGCAGGGGAAGCATGCGCCGCATCAGAGTCGTCATCGCGGATCGGCACCCGATCGTCTTGCAGGGAATCAGCAGCGTCCTTGCGGCGCAGCGTGATTTTGCGATCGTGGCCGCCTGCGGCGATACTGCAAGCTGCATTGGGGCCATCCGACTTCTGGTGCCCGATATTGCACTGGTCGATATTGCAATGCCCAGTATCAGTCGACCGGACATTCTGGCTATCGCAAACACCGCTGGCCAAGGTACCCGGGTCATTTTCTTCGCTGAAAAGGCCGGCGATCAAAGGTTGCAGACGCTGGCCGCGGGCCGCGCCTGCCTCGTCCTCACGAGGGATGCTGAGCCGGAGATGCTGGTCGCGACCCTGAGGAAGGTTGCGGAACGCCAGGGACCGGCATCGCGGTCGCCGTGCACAGGTGGCGAGGTCCGTGGGGAGTCTCACACCGGCGAGGAAAAGGCTCCGACGCAGCTGACCGACCGGGAGCGGCAGATCATGAGACTTGTATCGGAGGGGCTATCGAACAAGGAGATTGGGCGTTTCCTGAGCATTACCGATGGTACGATCAAAGTCCACCTTCACCACATCTTCCAGAAGCTCGATATCAGCAATCGAACAGTTCTCGCGGCATTTGCAATTTCGCAAAACGGGAAACATGCGGCCGCACGTGAACTCGCCTCTTCCGGCCTACTACAGCAGGATTCGGCGGTTCGAAACGACGAGGACGTTAAGCGAAGCAATGTCCTTCCGGAAGGTACGCGTTAGCTGGACACCGCATCATGCTGGGCGGTGAGCATCGGTTGCGGCGCGCAGATGCTCGGCCATGTTTCGGCAGGCTCCTTCGGCCTCAGCCAATGTTCGGAAGGGCGACCCGCTGATCTTGATCGCGCCATTGTTCTCGTAGAGTGGTCGCCAACTCGCCAGGTATCCGGAGCGTCCGTGAAAGCCTGGACCGGTAGGGCTCTCCAGGCTGATCACAAACGAGAAGCCATCGCCGCTCGCGCTCCAGATCTCCATGTTTTCGATGGGCCGGTGAAATTGCAGTGGCGTGGCAATCATCCGTCGTGCGGCGCCCTTAATCAAGCGAATCAGATATATGCATATTAAATATTAGTTTGACACTCCAGATTGGGGTTTCCCGGCGCCGGGGCGAGCAAGCCCGAGGCCATGGAAATGCTGGCAATCTGCTGGCGGCGCACGCTTCGTAATCTCCATCTTTCAAACAAAATTCTGGTTGAAAGTCTATTTAATATATAATAGGAATAAAGCAAATTTAAATCAAGGGGAGCGCATCGTGAGCCAAAGTGGCAATGAAGATGACGACCGGCGGGCGTTCCTAAAAACCTGCGGAAGATTCGCGGCCGTGACACCCCCCGTCATGACGCTGCTGCTGTCGACCTCGCTGACCTCGACGGCCATCGCGCGTTCAGGCGGACAGAACGGAGCAACGCATGGCGACGACAGGGGCCAGTCGTTCCTCGACAACGACCGCCCGTCCTCTGCAGCGTCGGGGTCCTCTGGCGGCGGGGCACCTGGAGGCGGTGGCGGACCTGGGGGGCGGCGTGGAGGGGCATCTGCTGCTGGAGGGCCATCCGGCAGTGGCGGCGGATCCGGCGGAGCGGCCGGTGGCAAAGGACCTTTCGCGACGGGAGGGAACTCCGGAGATCCGACCGCATATGGAGGGGTCGATTGTGCAGATGAAGAAGACGACGAGCGGAGGCACAAGCCCGAGTGCGAGCGAGCCGCCACTCGACTTTCGAGCGCAACCCGCTCCGAGCATTAACAACGGTTCGACCCGCTGTTGTTGCATGCTGAGCAGCCTGGCCCAATGGAGCGTGCCGCGCCTGGGCACATGAGTACTCTATTAACGCGCCGCCGCATCGTTATCGGCAACGCAGCATCCGAATGTTAGTCGCGTTTTTCTCTGATTGCATATTTTTTTGCCCACCATCGAAGCTGGCGGAATTCTCGCGGACATATTGCCAGGAGACCTCACATGAAAATCTGCGCTCGAGTGGACAACCCCGCTGCTGTTCTTCGCCAGCGTCTCGAAGCGCTTGCCTCCCAACTCGCGGAACTTGAGAGTCTCAGGGACCGAGTGGATCGAGAAGAGAACCATCAGCGCGAGCTGCGCCGGTCGGGCTATCTCGGACGGCGCGCGAGCTCAGAGCGCCACCCTGCAACGTCGCAGATTTAAAGCTTATGCCTGCTCCGCCTGGTCGCAACCCATCAAATTATTCAGCGAGAGTCCGAAAGCGAACGGATGGTTCGAATTTAATCGATCATATTTGGCTCGGCGGGGGGCGAGCGGTTCATCCGCAGCAGCATCCCGTCACGCCGAGAACAGGGGCGCTAGTTTTCTGGCGCAGTACGTGCGGGGAGCGGGGGGTCTTCAATCTACTAACTAGTTTCGCTTGAAAGGATGAAAGCTCGTGAATGATGCCAATGTGAAAGTCGAAACGCAGGCCGATCCGGTGAATGAGAACGCGAATGGTGCAAAACCAAGGTTCGATTTGCCGCTTTTGAATTTCCAGGAACTCCTCCGTGGCTTCGCCGAGCAGGGCGCCGCACAGACCAAGAAAAATATCGCGAGCATGAAAGCGACTTCCGAGGAGATCAGCGACATTCTCCGTGAAGCCTGCTCTATGAACGCCAGAGGGGCCGTTGATTACGGCGCCAAGGTCATCGAGATTTCCAAAGACAATACCAGCGCCACCCTGGAGTTTTTATCCCGGCTCGCTGAGACCAGGTCGCTGCTGGATATCGTGCATCTTTCGACCGCCCGAAGCCGCGAGGCTTTCGAAGTTGTCTCCGCACAGAATCGGGAGCTTTGGGAGCTCGCGCAGAAAGTTGCGATCGAGACGACCGAGCCCATCAAGACTAGCTTCAACAGAGTGCTGCACAAGACCGTCTGAACCGAGGCTACCGGCCGCGCGGATCGACTGGACAGGCGTTTCCGCGACGAGGGGACGCTCGGTCCAGTCGATGGCGGGCCAGCGTGCTCAGGGTCCGCAACAGATTGCAGGAAACGAAGATGGGTGTGGTAATGATCAAATGCCCGGAAACGGGCGACGCTATTTCGACGGGTATCGAGACTGATCGCGAAAGGTTTCGCTGCAGCGCGGTATTCTTCTCGCGCACCTATTGTCGGGTCTGCGCGGCTACACACGAGTGGTTCGCGCGAGAGGCCTGGGTCTACGAGCCTGCCCTGGATAGTCGGTCGCCGGGCGGCTGGCGGGCGTCTCGCGCCGGCGCGGCTTGAATAAGTCCTGCTCCGCCACGCGAAATTATCCGATCGATCCTGCGGCTCATCACCTTGTAGCACTCGCATGCCACGGCTTCGAGCCGCGGCCGGTCAATCTCGAGCTGACCGCGGCGGTTGGATTTCAACGCTCTTGACGCGCGCAACGCCCTCACAACATGCGTGACCGTGGTGCGTCGGACGCCCAGTAGCTCCGACATAGTCTCCTGGGTCAAGGGGAGGAGATTGCTGCCATTCGCCCGGTCGTGAATTTGAAGCAGCCAGCAGGCCATCCGGGCTTCGACGGAATGCAGTGCATTGCAAGCCGCGACGTGCTGAACCTGCGTCAGCAGCGATCTCGTGAAAATCTGCACCATGGATGCGATCGCGGCGCTGCGCCCCAGAGCTGACAAAAATTGCGCCGCCGGAATCTGCAGCACGGGCCCCGGTACGCGGACGACTACCGTCACGGATGAGTGGGATGTACCAAGCGCCAACGTTAGACCGATCGCACCTTCACGACCGATCACCGCTATGGCGGCAGTCTGCCCGTTCGGCAAGTCCACGATGTAGGAAATCGCGCCGCCACAGGGGAAGAGAAGGTGCTCGATTCGATCTCCCGATCGGACCAGTACGGCGTCGCGCTTGAGTACGACTTTCCGCAGGTGAGGCGCAAGCAAAGCGAAATCCGCCGCCGGCAACGCTGCTAACAATCGATTACCAACTCTTGTCGCGTGGTCCATCATGGGATTCGTCCCCCACGGAGGTCCGGCGCTAGGTCTCCTGCCGGCTGGTGCCGGCTGGTCTGCACTACTCAACAGCGCTCCAATCGGTCACCGGAGATATGGTTCCAATTGGGAGTCGTGCGTGTGCGACGGCACCGCCACGCACGATCCCGCTAGATCCTGCGATTGGCTCCAACTGGAGACCGGCAGGCTCGCGGGGATTGCAGTTGATGTCGGCCAAGCCTATCGCTCGTCCGCCTTCTCGGGAACCGGAAAGAGTGTCATCGAAGCGGACGCTCTATGCCTGTGCGACGGATGCCAATTTTCGGCCGAATATGCTCAGGCGGCGACCGCCTAATCATTGAACGTTCTTAACTCGTGGCTGACTCTTAATCAGCGGGTCCCAGGTTTGGGCCCCGCCCACCGCACCTCGCAAAGCCTTAGGCCGATCCACGGTTTGAGAAGACCGAACTAAAACGGTTTTTCAAACGGTGCTTTTTGGATCCCACCGGACGGTTGCTCCCGACAACGTGATCGGCGGTGCCGGTGACAAAGCGGCTCGCCGAGCGGCTTCCCCACTTAGTCACCATTTGCCGAACGAGTGTGCCGCAAGTTCGAACGACCCTGCTATTGAGCAGATCGGCCCTTGGTGCGGCTTCCTATTTTAGGCGAATTGCTTGTGACGTTCACGGAGGGAATCCATCCACAGGGTGAGATCCTGCACGTGCTTGAACATATCTTCGGGAGGCGGCGAAGCGGCATTTCGCCCGCGGGAAAGATCGTGAGCGTCCGTGATATCGCAACAAAGTTTGAATCCTGCCTCCCAAGCGGTGACGTCAGCGGCTTTCGGGTGCGGCGCTTCAGCGCCTGCTGGAGACGCGCGACGCGCTGGCGCGTCAATCTCGTCGCCAAGGCCTTGCGAGAAAGCAACCAGATCAACGACGAAATCAGCCGCGCTCTTGGTTGTGACTCCGCATCCTCGTTTTCGCAGGCTTTCACCCGTCACATAGCTGGGCGCCTGGCCCGTGTCGCAAAGGCTTTCACCTGTCAGACGTGGTCCAATGATTGCCTGTCGCGTATGCTTCTGACACAAATTTACAGGCCGAATCTACCGAATGCGCAACGTCTGGAACAGTCTGACGATCCGTCCCATCGGTATGAATTGCCGGCGGTTCGTCTCAAAGTATTTGATTAGCTCGTCGAGTTCGTCTTGCGTGGGCTGTCGGTTACGCTCTTTGCTCTTTCCAACCAAATTGAGGTGACTTAACGCGACGCGTGCGAGGCGGGCTTCCTCGGCTGAAACCTCGACACCGTGCACGGCGGCGGCGTTCGTTATGATTGTACGGAGAAGGACAAATCGATTGCCAGTGTCGCGGGGGCCAGCGCCCAGCTTGGCGCGCTTTCTTCCGAACTCGATCAGCGACTCTCTGTTCAGAGCGGGCAGCTTCACACTGCCGAGTTCGGTCTTGAGCTAGGCCATCACAGCAGCTTTTGATCGGCGAGGGGGCTTACCGACCTCGCGCATGTCTTGGTCGTGCAAGTCAATCAGATCGCCAAACGTGCGAACGTTCCGGACCACGCGTGGCTTCGACGATCCATTACGGTCAATGTTGCGCTCCATTTCGAGCGCCCATTCTTCCTTCGCCATCCTTGCGTCTTCGGAACGTCTCGGCCACATAACGGGTCTTGCGCCGGACTTGGACGCGCCGGTTTCCGGATGCAATTTGTGTAGGTCGCCACGCGTGTGCACTCCGGCTTTCGTGTGCACGACGTGTGCACCGGGAGATCCAGAAAAATCCATTAGGCGCAAGCCTGCAGGGCCCGCCCTTTCATGCCAATGAATCAGCCTTGACGTTCGGAAGCTTTTGACGCGAAGCAGGCCTGCGAACGATGCTACTTGCCTTCGTTCCAGATATCGGTGGCGAGCTTCCAATCATTTCCGACCTTTTCCCAAACCACGACATATTTTCCAGTCACTTCCTGTGGTGTCGGTCCCTTGGTCTTCAGCACGAAGGTGCCGATCTCGCGTGCCGCCATAGGGCCAAGCGGCTTAACGTCAACGGTGGTAAGTTTCGGATCGCCAACTTGCTCCGCCATGCCTTTCCACATTGTCTCGATGGCTGCTCGGCCCTGCACCATCGCAGAGCCGGGCGGGAATGCAGTCGCATCCGTGCTGTAGAGTGACCCAATTCCAGAGAAGTCGCCCTTGTTGAACATTTCAATCCATTTGGCGTTGATCACTTCAATTTCGGCCTTCTGAGCCGATGCTAGGCCGGTCAACGAAATCACGAATGCGATCACCAGTGCTATGCTGCGCATGATCATCTCCAATCCTGATGTAGATACGAATGCGAGCGGCAATTGTCCTGACGTCGAGTGGATGCGCTGAACGCCGCATCCCAGACCGCGTTTGGCGCAACAGCAACTCCGGAGGACTACCGTCAACAACATTGACAGGTAAGAACAAGGCCGCACCGGGTGCGATCGAGCGACGAGGTTGATTGCTCGTTATCGAAGGTTCACCGATAGAGTGACAGGCCGCAAGCCACCGGTCCAACAAAGAGCGTTCCCATGTTGCTGAACGTCGTACTTCGACTGAGAAGGGAGAAGTGCCACTCTTGATGTGCCTGATCGCATTCTGCCCTTGAGGCGCGGTCGATACTCCGACAAGGGATCGCTTTGTAGCGATGTCATGGAAGCCCGCGCCTCACCTCGTGGAGATTAGTAGCCGAGCATCAAGCGGCCACCCCGGCGCGTCTTGTGGCGGGCAGTCTTACAGGCGGACACCGGTTGTAGCAAACGCTTGGGCAACTGGTTTCTGCACCTGATCCAAGAGCGCCATTGCTGCAATTGCGATCACAACGGCAGCAGCGCAACCGAGCAGAAAAGCCTTCATGCGCGAACTCCATCATTTACAAGCCGTACTCATCTTACGATGCCGCTTCCTGTGAGTAACTGTGGCGAACGATCTCAAGCTCGCCCGCAGTTGCTGCCGGGTCTAGGGGCTCTTAAAAACCGGGTCGATCGAAAATGCATCGCTCATCAACCCCAGCGATTGAAGGTCGGCGCTTTGCAAGTCCACTTCCAATATGAGGAGGAGCAGCATGAGCACGACAACCGTAAAAGCGAGCAGAGGCGAGGCTTTTCGGGTAGCTGGCTCTGGAGCGATCAAGAACACGCGCATGGCGCGTAGCCATGAGATCATCCGCAGCAATGGCCTCGATTGCCCCAGCATGCCTTCTTCCTTGACATGACGAGCAAAAACCAAGGCTAGGACTCGCGCTGCCGCGATTCAAGGGAAGATTGCGGGCGGCGGGCGAACTGACGCAGTGCGCGTCGAGGAACGGATACCGATCCTTCCTCGTTGAAGCTTGCGCCCCAGAAGGAGGATCTGGCCGTGAAGGCACTGACATCCATACTATGCCTGGCAGCGGTCGTGGCCTTCGATAGTGCGCTCGCCCAAGCCCGTCAGACGGGGGCGCCTGCGCCACAGACGGTTCCCGAAGAGAGGGGCCAGCCGCAGCCACAGGGCTGGACCGGCCCGGTTAATACGGGTTCGGGCGGCGCGCCCGCCGAGAGTCCGCAGGGCCAGAGCCCGCCCGGGATGCAGGCGGCGCCCGAGGGCTCGTCCAAGAAAGTCGTGGCGCCGAAGAAGTAAGTGCGGTGCCGCGGACACTTATTTCGGGCATTCTTGACGGCATAGAGTGACCATGGCTGGCAGTGATTGATGCGATGGGCTTCGTGCGCCCGGGTTGCCGCAACCCTCCTGGAGATTGTTGCTGCGTCAGCGGCGCACGCGCAGCTTGCGGGTCACGGCGGCCCCGTCCGTGCGCTCGCCGTTTCGGCTGATGGCGACAGCCTGTTGTCGGGCAGCTTCGACACTTCCGTCATCCGCTGGTCGCTTAAGACCAACGCGGCGGGCGAGGTGCTAAGGTATCATGCGGACGCCGTTAACGCCGTTGCTTTCCTGCAGGACGGCCGCATGGTCACCGCGGGGTCCGACGCCCGGCTGGCGGTATGGACAGCCGGCCGCCAACAGCCTGATCAAGTCCTCGAGGGGCATACCGCTCCCGTCGTGGCAATCGCCGTGGCGTCGGACGGATCGAGCCTCGCCTCGGCCTCTTGGGACCATAGCGTGCGCCTTTGGTCGTTGGCTGATGGCGCCGCCCGGGTGTTCGAAGGTCACGCGCAGAATGTGAACGGTGTGGCCTTCGCTCCAGACGGCATGTCGCTCGTTAGCGTCGGCTATGATCGTGCGTTGCGCATCTGGCGCTTGCCCGAGGGCCGGCCTGAGACGGTGGAATTGCCAGCGCCATTGAACGCCGTCGCCATCGCGCCCGATGGCGAGATCGTCGCGGCAGGGGCTGACGGCAAGCTGCGCATGTTGACGAGGGACGGGGAGCTGGAGGGCCAGGTGGCCGCGGGCTTGGCACCGATCGTCGCTTTGGCGCTTTCCGATGATGGGATGCTGATCGCCGCCGCAGGCATCGACGGCACGGTTGCCATTGTGCAGCGCAAGCCGCGGAGAGTGTTGCGGACGCTCGTGGGCCCCGTTTTCCCGATCTGGTCGGTCGTGTTTCTGCATGATGCAGCAACGCTCGTGACCGGAGGTGCGGACGGAAAGATCCGGCGCTGGAACGTGTATACCGGTGAGCCCGTCGATTCGAACCTGTTCGGGACATCAGCGGATCCGCTGGCCGCTTATGCGGGCGATCATGGTGCCGATATTTTTCGCGCTTGCGTTGCCTGCCACACGCTGTCGGACAAGGAGCCGCAACGTGCAGGGCCAACGCTTGCCGGATTGTTCGGACGGAAAATCGCCTCGCTCTCGGGCTATCGGTTTTCCGAGGCGCTCAAGACGATGGATATCGTCTGGAGCCCCGAGACCGTCGCAAAGCTGTTTGAAGTCGGGCCCAACGCCTACACGCCGGGAACGAAGATGCCGGAGCAGCGCATCGGATCGGCCGAAGACCGCCGCGCGTTGACCGACTTCCTGGCCCGGGCGACCTCGCAATAGGCGAGGCCCTACCTGGACGAGGGACGTCGCGCCTACGTCTTGCTGTCCGGCCGGCGCAAATAATCCTCGGTGGTTCGGGGCGGCGCGCGTTCTGGCACGCCCTCAAACGGATTGAACCGCTGTTCGCTCATCACGATCACGCGGCAATCCGCGCACATCCTGATGGCGTCGAGGCGCTGGTCGCCCGCCGGATACATCCAATGATTGCCCTCGAGCTTGACCGCGATGCGATCAATCGTGCTCTTCACGCCGAATGCCGTGCCGCAGCGGATGCAAAGGGCAGGCTCTTCCTCTTTGATCACAATCGCGGGCGCGCGGCCTGCGCGGAAATCGATCTGCGGCTTCAGCGTTATGACCTTCTCGGGACAGGTGCTCTGGCAGAGACCGCATTGCACGCAGGCATCCTCGACGAATTTGAGCACTGGACGGTCGGGATCGTCGCGGAGCGCGCCCGTCGGGCAAACGGAAACGCAGGACAGGCACAGCGTGCATCCACCGGTATCAACACTCACCGCGCCAATCGGAGCGCCCTGAGGCAAGGCAATGACGTCGACCTGCTTCGGTGCGAGCCGATGCAGTTCGCTCAACGCGAAGCGAAGCAGGTCGCGCCGCTTGCCGACGGTCTTGAAGGTCGCAGGCGTGTTCACCGCGGCAAGTCGCTCGATGCCCCTCAGGTGCTCCAGCATTGACTCCGGATCGTCAGTTTCGATCACAGTGACCCGGCGCCCTTCAAATCCGAGGCCCGCAAGGATGGTCTCTGCCATGTTGGTCGTTTGGGTCAGTCCAGCCACGTCATGCCGCGGCTTGCCGCGGAGCAAAAGCCGGAACGCGGTCGCTCCGTAGGCAAATGCGCCGATGACAGCCTCAATCCCGATCTGCGTCACCTCGTTGACGGCCAGAGGGATGACGTGGGCAGGCAGGCCATCGCCGTGCCGCGCCAGCGCGTCGATCAACGGCGTGCCGTGTTGGCGGTCGTGTAGCAACAGGACGGGGTTCGATCCGCCCGCCTGATGATAAGCGAGCAGCATGGCGCGGATGGTCTGAAGCTGGGTGTCCGCGGGCGGCAACGCGTAGGACGCGGCGCCCGTCGGACAGGCGGCGGCACATTGGCCGCAGCCGGCGCAAATCTCGGCATCGATAGCAACATGATTGCCGGCTGGCGTGATCGCATTCGTGGGGCATAGATCAAGACAGCGATGACAGCCGGTCAGATTCGAGCGCGAATGGGCGCAAAGATCGGGCGTGAACTCGACATATTTAGGCTTATCGAAACGCCCGACAAGTTCACGCGCGCTCAGGACGGCGCGCAGCATGGCGCCCGGCTCCTTGGGATCGGCCCGCAGGTAACCGTCGCGCAGATCATGCGCCTGAAACAGCGGTCTCTCTCCCGATAGGTCAATGACGATGTCGCAACGCGAGGTGGCGCCGTTGCGTGGAGTTTCAAAGACGTAGTGGTCGCGCGAGGAGGGGCGCGGGGGAGCGTAGTCGTTGACGGTGAGCTCGAAAGCGCCAAAATGTCCTCTGGCGTTACGGATGGTTCCTTTAACGACCGGGAAGGGCGTTGCCACAGGCGAGATGATCGCGTCCGGCTCCCTCAGCATCACGGTCACATCGAGGTGATCCGAAAGGAGCAGCCCGGCTTCGATCGCCGCCTCGTCCCGGCCATAGATCAGGATGACGCCGTCGCTGGCAAGCGTGACAAGTGGATAATCGGGCGCCTGCACGGCGCTGGCTGCGAGCAGCGCTGCCATTTTGGGGCCCGCATGCGTGCCTTCGGTCGACCAGCCTGCCGTCTCGCGAATGTTCACGAAAGCAATCGGCGCGGAACGATCGCCGGCTTGCTCCGCAAACAAGGATTGCTGATACGTGCAGGCAACGGTCAGAGGGCCCTCTGCCTTTGCGCATGCGCCAAAGTGGTCGAGCTCGGCGCCGCACAGGTGACGAAAACTCCTGATGTCGCCATTGTCGCATCCGCGCTTGATCGCGGCCACGTCAAGCCGCATCGTGTCTTCACACGAACAAATCAGGATGGTCTTCGCTGGCTGCTCCAGGTTCATCCCTCCGAGAAGGCGACGAATGACGGGCTCGCTCCGATCCTTCGCTTCGTATAGATATTGTCAATTGGGGAAAAGGAGAAATTGGAGGAAGGCCTGCGGTCGATCCCAACCAGCCTCGCTTCCACGGCGGAATGGATCCAATTGCCGCCGCCCTTTGCCTTGGTCCGGTTGCGCGAGAGCGGAGACGCGTTCGCCCATGCATGCTGCATTGCACCCGAAAGCGGTGCCGGCACGCTGGTCTATGTAGGGCGGTTCGACGTCGCCGAGTTCGCGGTGGTGCTGGAGCCCACGGAGCCGCTGATCACCGCACGCCGCGCCTTTTACGCCGGCATGGTCGCCCTGACCGACGCCCTGCGCGCCTATGCGCCGCCGGCCAAGGAAGTTGCGATCGGTTGGCCCGATGCGGTGAGGATCGACGGTGGACTCGTCGGAGGGGGACGGCTTGGCTGGCCTGCATCCGCGGACGAGGATGAGCCGCCGGATTGGCTCGTATTTGGGGCCATGATTCGAACAGTCATGATCAACGATCATGATCCCGGTGTTCGCCCGCTTGCCTCCGCCCTCGACGAGGAAGGGTTCGGCGAGGCCGGCGCAGTACAGATGACAGAGAGCTTTGCGCGGCACCTGATGCGGGCGATCGACAGTTGGCAGGTCGATGGATTTGACAGCGTCGCGCGCGAATATCTCAGCCGTATCCCTCGCGAGCGGCAAACGCTCCGACGCATCGATGATCGCGGCGATCTGCTCACGCGCCACACGGGTCGTGATACGACCGAGCGGGCAGCTCTCGTCGACGCGCTGGCCTCGCCATCCTGGCTCGATCCGACGCTTGGAGGGCCGAGGCGGTGAAAAAGACTATCAAACTTCTACGCACGATCGCCCTGGATCCCTCCGACACCTTCGTGTTCGACGTGCCGGCAATGCCAGACGAATGGGCCGTCTCCGGCGCCTTCCGCTTCTGCGGTCAGGATCTGGCGGAGCTGAGCCGAAAGGCACGTGCCGCCTTCCGCAGCGGCTTTCTTGGCGTGCAATCCTGGGGATGGTCGACGCTCGCGCAGATCGTTCCGGCAACCGAGGACGATTGCCAGGTGCTGATCGAGCTCCTTGCCAGACAACTTGTCGATCGGTTCGGCGCACCGGACATGGCAATTGCGAGGGCCGCTGCGGAAGAGGAAGTCACCTTTGCACAGTCGCTCTGCTCGCACCCGGTCAGCTCGCTCATTGCGGTCCACCGCTCGGGCGGCGACGGCGACGTCCACGAGAGCTTCCGTAAGCTGCAACTGCGGGAAGGGCAGCGTCATGGCAAGGCATTCTCGTTCATGGAAATCGAGGATGATGTCAAAGCCGACAGCGATCTTAACTATTCTGATGGGGGCCAGGAGCGGCTCCTCCGATGAGTGATTTCTGGATCGCATGCGGCCATCATCTGCTCGATCGCGACGAGAGCGGCGGGCTTCGTGTCACCGACGAATTCTTGAAGGCTTATTTTGCCCGTCCCGAGCTGATGCCGCCGAAGGACGCGTGCCCGGTCGAACGAAGACTGCATCGTGAGATGCTTGCTGATCCGCGCCGGGCGGTCGCAGCCGACGAGGTCGCTGCGATCGCCGATGAGGACGCGCGGGAGAACTGGCGCTTCGTGGTGGAGTTTCGCGATCTTATGTTGCGGCACCCGACGCTCGAAGCTGCGTATCTCGCAGTTCTGAGTTCGTCGTCAAACGTCCTGCCGCCGCTGTTCATCAACCAGCTCGTGCATGTGATCTTGCGCAATGCGCTTGACGCCAACGACGATGTGTTCGTGCTGCGCGCCGCCGAGCTGTTCTTCCGGCCGCAGCGGATCCTTCCACATGAACAGGCCTTGCTGCTTGGCGACGAAGAGGTTGTCGGCGATCGCAGCCCGACGCCTATCTTGTCGCTGATCTCGATGCTGGGCACCAAGACTGACGCCCAGCTCGATGTGCTGAGCGAGGAAAATGCCGAGAGTTATTGGCAACGCAGCAACCAGTTCGATATGGCCCTCGATCTCACCGCGGGTGGGCGAGGCCCTCGCGCGCTGGCACAGGCGATGACGCGCTGGGTCTCCCATCTGCTCGGGATCGATGTTCGCATTGAACCGCTGACGGAACTACGCGAGGTAAAGCTGGCCTGGTATATCGGGTTGGACGCTGACGCCACCAAGATGGGCGATCGGCTTTGGCATGGCGAGGAGCTCGACGGGCTCAGCGCAGGGCGAGTTCTTTCGCTGTTTCGCCTCACCTTTGCGGATCCTCAACTCGCCCTAGAGACCTTGCGGGGCGAGCCGGTCTATCTGATCCTAGCGATGACAGCCGATCGGAAGCTCCGCATGAAACCGCAGAACCTGTTGAGGGGACTCCCGATCAGGCGCGTGGAGGCGATCTCATGAGTGTTGCCCTGCCGCTCCAGCGTATTCCCGTCGGTATCGTCGTCGAACTGCGCAAGGCGGATTCGCCGTGGGGCGATTTTATCTGGCGGAGCGCCGCCGTGTTGCCTGACATACCGGACACGGAGCCCTGGACAATCTTGCGCGAACAGGGCGGCACCACCTGGTTCTATGCCGGCAGCGCAACGGTTGATCTGTACGTGTCGGAAACTGCGCGTTACCGCGACAATATTGCCTCCGGCACGCCGAGCCTCTGGGTGGTCTTGAGCCCATCCGAGGGAGCTTGGCCTTATGCGATCGCCGCCACGACCGCTGATCCCGCCGAAGGAGAGGGGTTTACCGGGGCCGCTGACAATCTGGTTGAAGCCGTACCGATGCCCGAGGTAGTGCGCGAGCTGATTGAAAGCTTCATTGCCGAACACCACGTCGAGCGAGAGTTCGTCAAACGCGAGCGCCGGCGCGCCGACCCCGAGGCTTTGGCGCGTCGGCAGCATGAAGGCGGGCAAGAATGACCGAGGAAGAGTTTCTCGCGCGTTGGTCGCGTCGCAAGCGCGCGTCGAATTCGAATGCTCCGCCAGCGGAAACAGCCGGGCCGGCCGGTGCAGCCGCGGTGCCATCCGCCGCGGCCGAGCCCGAACCGGACGTGGATCTTGGCAGCTTGCCGTCGATCGACGCGATCGCGGCGGGAACCGACATCACCGCCTTCCTGCGCAAAGGTATTCCGCCCGAATTGATGCAAGCGGCCCTTCGCCGCGCCTGGACGGCCGATCCGGCGATCCGCGATTTCGTGGGGCTCGCCGAGAACGCCTGGGACTTCAACGATCCGAATGCCATGCCCGGCTTCGGACCACTCGATTGCTCGCAGGCGGAGCTGGCAGCCTGGGTCGACCGGATCGTCGGGGGTCTGCGTGACGCCGCAGAGACTCAGCCTGACACGCCGACGCAATTGCAGGAGTCCTCGGCCGTTCCGAATGGCGATATTGTGCACTCCGTTGGGCTTACCGAGAGGCCTGATGAAACCGGTCCCACAGAGATCGCGACTCCCGTTGCATCGCAATCGGCCATGGAGCCCGATACTGTTCCGCGCCGCGTACATGGTAGTGCCCTGCCTCAATAGTGTTGCTACCAAAGGCGCTATAGCCTCAACCTATTGAGCGGCGATTGACCGTCTGCGGAACTAGGTCTAGGTTTGCTAGCGCTTTGTTGCGCAAGTAAAATTGGTCGCTCGAGGGTCTCAGGCAACGGAGGTCCATGTGCGTGACGCCGGGCTCTATCGCGCCATTGACGCCGCAGGCGGCGTGGCCCAGCTTGCGCGCAAAATCCACATCAGCCAGCCCTCGATTTCGAACTGGAGCAAGGTACCCGCTCAGCGGGTGATTGCGGTCGAAGCTGCAACAGGTGTTCCTCGGGCCGAGCTGCGGCCTGATCTCTATCCCGATCACCATCACGAACACACGGCATCGCAAGACAGCATCGATCCGATCGATGTCGCGCGAGCGCAGGAATATGTCCTTCTCGCCGCCTTGCTCGCAGCTGCGCCGTCCAAGCGCTTGCTCGATCGGCTTACGGGTTTGAGCGGAGACGGCACGCCACTCGGTCAGGCTCACGCCGGCTTGGCGGAAGCCGCTTCGCACACGACCGCAGCTCAGGTCGAACGTGAATATTTCGACCTTTTTGTCGGTCTCGGCCGCGGTGAGTTGCTGCCCTACGCCTCCTACTATTTGACCGGCTTCCTCAACGAGCGGCCGTTGTCACGTTTGCGGACGGATCTCGCGGAGCTCGGCATCGCGCGCGCCGAGGGCAATTCCGAGCCTGAGGATCATGCCGCCATCCTCTGCGCGATCATGGCCGGAATGGCTGATGGCCGCTGGGAAGCGCCGTTCGTTGCGCAGCGTGCGCTGTTCGAGAAACACGTTTCGTCCTGGATGGAACGTCTGTTTGGCGACATGGAGCAGGCGGCGAGCGCAAGGTTCTACCGCGCGGTCGGCACGTTCGGCCGCCTGTTTATCGAGATCGAGAGGCAAGGATTTTCGTTCGCGAAGTGGCCATGCGAGGCTGGTCCGGGAGAGGTGCGATGAGCGATGAAAAGAAAGCGATCGTCGGACGGCGCGACTTCCTCCGCAGGGTTGGCATCGGCACGGTAGGCGCTGGGGCCATGCTGACGACGCCACTCGTCGGTTCCGCGCAGGCCGACAGCGAGAATGACGATGAGAAGCGCAAGTCGCGCTACAAGGAATCCGATCACGTGAAGGCCTATTACCGCGTCAACCGCTATCCCGCCTGAGGGAGGCCGCCCGTGCTTATCAAGCGAACACAAGAGCATTCCGGATCCGACCGCCGCGGCTCGGTCGCGGACACCATGGCAAGGCAGACCGGCGGTCTCGATCGCCGCGCCTTCCTGCGCCGGTCCGGTCTTGCGGGTGGCGCGCTCGCGGCACTCGGGACCATGCCGATTTCCGGCGTGCGCAAGGCGGAAGCGGCCGTGGCGGGTCCGCTGACCGCCGGGACCACCGTCAAGAAAAGCATCTGTACGCATTGTTCGGTCGGATGCACCGTGACCGCGGAGGTGTTGAACGGGGTCTGGATCGGCCAGGAGCCGAGCTGGGATTCCCCCATCAATCGAGGATCTCATTGCGCGAAGGGAGCTTCCGTACGCGAGTTGGTGCACAGCGAGCGGCGTTTGCGCTATCCGATGAAGCTCTTAAACGGGCAATGGACGCGCGTCTCCTGGGAGACTGCGATCAACGAGATCGGCGACAAGATCATCGAAGTTCGCGAAAAATCGGGTCCCGATTCCGTTTATTGGCTCGGCTCGGCCAAGATGACCAATGAAGGCGCTTATCTGTTCCGCAAGCTCGGGGCGTTCTGGGGCACCAACAACACCGACCATCAGGCACGCATCTGCCATTCGACCACTGTCACCGGCGTCGCCAATACTTGGGGCTATGGCGCGATGACCAATAGCTACAACGATATCCGCAACGCCAAGACCCAGATGATCATGGGCGGCAATCCGGCCGAAGCGCATCCGGTTTCGTTGCAGCATCTGCTCGAGGGCAAGGAACTGCAAAAGGCCAACTTCATCGTCATCGACCCGCGCATGACACGCACCGCTGCGCACGCCACGGAATATGTGCGGATGCGTCCGGGCACCGACATTCCGGTGCTCTACGGCATCATGTGGCACATCCTTCAGAACGGTTGGGAGGACAAGGAATTCATCAGGCAGCGCGTCTACGGCTTCGACGATCTCCGCAAGGAAGTGGAGAAATGGAATCCGAATGAGGTGGAGCGCGTCACCGGCATTCCAGGCGAACAGCTCAAGCGGGTCGCCAAGCTGTTCGCCACCGAGAAGCCGTCGACCTTGATCTGGGCCATGGGCCAGACCCAGAAGACCGTCGGCACCGCCAATGTGAGGGCGAGCTGCATCCTGCTGCTCTTGACCGGCAATGTGGGCGGACCGGGCATGGGTGCCAACATCTTCCGCGGCCACGACAACGTGCAGGGGGCGACCGATGTTGGGCTCGATATTGTGACGTTGCCGTTCTACTACGGTCTCGCCGAGGGCGCGTGGAAGCACTGGTCGCGGGTCTGGGACGTTGACTACGAATTCCTGAAGTCGCGCTTCGATTCCAAGCAGATCATGGAGACTCCCGGCATTCCTCTGACCCGCTGGTTCGAGGCAGTAACGCTGCCGAAAGATCAGGTCGCTCAGAAGGACAACGTACGGGCAGTGTTCGTTCAGGGGCACGCCAGCAACAGCATCACGCGCATTCCGGAGTCTCTCAACGGCCTGAAGGCGCTAGACCTGCTTGTCATTGCCGACCCGCATCCCACGACGTGGGCGTCATTGGCGGTCGAGGCCGGCCGCAAGGATGGCGTCTACATTCTTCCCGTGGCCACGCAATTCGAGTGCAAGGGATCGCGCGTCGCCTCGAACCGCTCGCTGCAATGGGGCGAGCAGATCGTCAAACCGATCTTCGAATCCAAGGATGATCTCGAGGTCATTTATCTTGTGGCCAAGAAGCTCGGATTCGCAGACCAGATGTTCAAGAAAATCAAGGTCGAGAACAATCTGCCTGAAGCAGAGGATGTGCTGCGCGAAATGAATCGCGGCAGCTGGTCGACCGGCTATTGCGGGCAATCGCCTGAGCGGCTCAAGGCGCACATGAAGCACCAGGCGAAGTTCGACATGCTGACGATGCGTGCCCCAAAGGACGATCCCGAGGTCGGCGGTGACTACTACGGCCTGCCGTGGCCGTGCTGGGGCTCACCGGACGTCCGGCATCCGGGCACGCCGCTGCTCTACAACACCAATCTCGCGGTGATGGATGGCGGCGGCACGTTCCGGCCGCGCTTCGGTATCGAACGCGAGGAGAAGCTGCCAGACGGGTCCACGCGCAAGGTCAGCCTGCTGGCCGACAAATCGTACTCTAAGGATTCCGAGATCCAGGACGGCTATCCCGAATTCACGCTGGCGAGCCTGAAGAAGCTTGGCTGGGACACGGATCTCACCGAAGCGGAGATGGCCACGATCATGAAGATCAATCCGACCAATCCGGATTCGGTGTCCTGGTCGCTCGATCTCTCAGGGGGCATCCAGCGGGTCGCGCTCAAACACGGCTGCGTGCCGTACGGCAACGGCAAGGCACGCATGAACGCCTTCGGCCTGCCCGATCCGATTCCGGTCCATCGCGAGCCGATCTACACGCCACGTGTCGATCTTGTCGAGAAATATCCGACGCTGCCCAATGCCAAGCAGTTTCGCATGCCCAACATCGGCTTCTCGGTGCAGAAGGCTGCTGTGGAGAAGGGGATTGCCAAGCAGTTCCCGCTCATCCTCTCGTCGGGCCGTCTGGTCGAGTATGAGGGGGGTGGGGAGGAGACGCGTACCAATCCGTGGCTTGCCGAACTACAGCAGGAGATGTTCATCGAAATCAACCCGGCCGATGCTGCTGATCGCGGCGTCAAGGATGGCGGCTGGGTCTGGGTCACCGGCGCAGAGAACAATTCCAGAGCGAGGATGAAAGCGCTCGTCACCGAGCGTGTCGGCAAGGGCGTCGCCTGGATGCCCTTCCATTTCGGCGGCTGGCTGGCAGGGAAGGATCTTCGCAGCGCCTATCCGAAGGGGACAGATCCGATCGTTCTCGGCGAAAGCGCGAACACCATCACGACCTACGGATATGATCCCGCGACGGGCATGCAGGAACCGAAGGTCACTCTTTGCCAAATCGCGGCGGCATAAGGAGCAACGACGATGGCCCGTATGAAATTCCTCTGCGACGCCGACCGTTGCATCGAGTGCAATGCCTGCGTCACCGCCTGCAAGAACGAGCATGAGGTGCCCTGGGGTATCAACCGGCGCCGCGTGGTCACCATAAATGATGGCAAGCCAGGCGAGCGTTCGATCTCGATGGCCTGTATGCACTGCACCGACGCGCCCTGCGCAGCCGTGTGCCCCGTGAACTGTTTCTACACCACCGCCGATGGCGTGGTGCTGCACTCCAAGGACCTCTGCATCGGCTGCGGCTATTGCTTCTACGCCTGTCCGTTCGGCGCGCCGCAATATCCCAAGGTCGGGAATTTCGGCTCACGCGGCAAGATGGACAAATGCACCTACTGCGCCGGCGGCCCCGAGGCCGATGGCAGCAAGGAGGAATACGAGAAGTACGGCGCGAACCGGCTGGCGGAGGGCAAGTTGCCGCTGTGTGCCGAAATGTGCTCGACGAAGTCATTGCTCGCCGGCGACGGGGAGATCATCGCCCAGATCTACAAGGAACGCGTGATGAAGCGCGGCTACGGCTCCGGCGCGTGGGGCTGGAAGACCGCGTATCGCGAGACGATCGAGTCCTGACGCGGACGACAGTCAAGGACGCGATACCGGGAGGCGCAGATGGCGTCATTTGGAAAACTCGTTCGCCTGGCATTTGGCGCATGCGCGCTGCTTCTGGTGATCATGGCGGCTCCAGCGAGCACCCAGCAGGTCAATCCGACCGCAAGCTCCGTCAAGGAGCAGCAGTTGCTGCAGGAGCTGAACCGAATCCAGGGCCGTGTCAGCATTCCGGATCAGAGATCGGGCGTGCTTGAGCAGCCACAGGGACGCGAATGGCGGGAGTTTCGCAATGTCACGCTGCGCTGGATCGGGGGCGTCGCGATTATCGGCATGCTGGCTTTGCTCGTGATCTTCTATCTCACCCGCGGCATGGTGCGGCTTGAAAGCGGGCGATCGGGCCGCACCATTGTGCGCTTCACGCTGTTTGAGCGCTTCGTGCATTGGATGACAGCGACCTGCTTCATCATCCTCGCCATCTCGGGTCTGAACATCACCTTCGGGCGGCCGTTGTTATTGCCGTTGATCGGTTTTGAAGCGTTCTCCGAATGGTCACAATGGGCGAAGTATGCCCACAACTATCTGAGTTTCCCGTTCACCGTCGGCGTCGTCCTGATCTTCCTGATGTGGATCGCGGGAAATCTCCCGAACAAGGTGGACGTCGCCTGGATCAAGCGGGGAGGGGGCATTGTCGGCCATGATCATCCACCGGCCTATCGCTTCAACGCCGGCCAGAAGATGATTTACTGGATCGTCGTAATCGGGGGCGGCCTCGTTGCAGCGACGGGATACGAGCTGATGTTCCCGTTCTACGTCAGCGGCATTGAAGGCATGCAGATGGCCCAGATCATCCACTCCGTGGTTGCCGTGCTATTCGTGGCCGCAATGATAGCGCATATCTACATCGGCACGATCGGGATGGAGGGGGCTTTCGAGGCCATGGGTTCGGGTGAGGTCGACCTCAACTGGGCACGCGAACATCATAGCCTCTGGCTCGACGAACAGAGTGGGCGAACCGGGCCGAACGATCAAAAGCCGCAACCAGTGACCGCTGCGGCGGAATGAGGGGGAGCGGCTGAAGAGGGCCGGTCAGGTGTGCTCTATTGCGTGCGCCCTCTGGCAAACAGAACGGACCGGTCCTCGATCTCCTGCTCGGCCAGCGTGCTCGCCTGGGCTGTCTGCAGCTCTTGAATGTTTGGCATGCCGCTCTGTGCAGAGTGAAGAAGTGCATGCGGTCTGAGCACGCTGGTCGCCGCACCGATGACGAGTAGGGCCGTGACGAGCGAAAGCATAAGGCGTTTCATTCGACATCTCCGTCCGGTGTTGTATCCGCCAAGACGGCGTAGGCTCTAATTGGTCCCGGTGATGTGAGCCGCCTCACATCCTTCGAGCCTTTTTTCCGGTTCCGACGGCTGAACGAAGGTCGGGCAGTCCATCGATGGTTTGCGCCGCCAAACAAGAAGTATGGACCGCGCACGTGTTCCGGAGCTTAGAAGGGCCGAAGGTCCAACAATGGAAGACAGCTGCGAGTTGCCGACCTATATCGCCATCTCATCTTGCCCTGTCACGACACCTGGAAGGTCGCGATCATGTCGGACGGGCAGCAAGATGCGAGGAGGTGATCGGAGCGATCGTGGGCCGGCTGCGCACCGAGTACGACTTGAAAAAGCTGAACCAGCGGCTTCACGCGTACTCAGGTCGTCCAGGACCTCGCCAAACTTCCGTATCACGGTTGCGTCTCCGAAGTGGCCCATCGCCGCATCCCCGCTGCGGCTGAAGGCGACCGCGCTGAGAGCTTTCGATGAAGCTCGGATCTGCAGCTTGACCGAGGCCGCCTTTTCGACGGGCGGTTTCGAAGTGCCTACTTGGTCAATTCGGGGGGACGGTCGCGCGGACGACGAACGGGCCGCGCGAGTAGCCGGCGGAAACCGAGGCTCGCAATCCTCGACCTGCGCCTCGAGGAGCCCGTTTGCGACAATGAGCGCCTTGACCGCCTCCCGGGTGTCTCGACCGCAGGCAGCGATGGCCTGGTCAGCGGCAGCCTCCAATTCGAACGGTGCCGATCGGGATGGCTCCCGATCCCGATTCACTAACCCAAGTCTACCTAAGTATGGTCACTTCATACCTGCGCGCGATGGCGCCGACCAAGCGCTAATGTTACCGATACATCCAGACTGAAAAGCAACGGAACCGGCCCTGCGAGCCGACAGTTGCGGGACGAGACCGGCGGCGTAGCGCCCGCCGGCCCTTCTCCCGATCTAGCGGTGCTTCGCCGCTCAACTGACGCTTACGGCCGTAGTTAGTGCAGAGAGTCCGCCATGAGAAACATCGCCGACCTCCTGATGCGGTTCAGACGGGGAAGCCAACGCGTGTCCAATACTCAGGTTGCAGCTATGGCTGAAAACCAAGATCGATCCAGCATGGCTGATTTTGTCCGGATCCTGCAGGCCTACGATCAAGCCCAGTAGGGCAGGGGTTTGGTGCGAGCGCGTCAGTCCGTGATGCGGACGTCCGAGCAAACCAAAGCCAAGACCTCACACCACACCGCGTCCAGCTGTTTATGCCTAGCATGTCCGTTCAGGGTCAAACGGCGACAAGAGCAGAGGACTCTGATTTGCAGCTTCGGGCAAACTGCGGAAGTCACTCGGCTCCAGCCTTGGTTCAGTTCGGCGCTGATGTCAGTCAGCCCCAACGGTTCGGGCGCCGCATACAATGAAACGAGCGCGGGGATTCTGCTAGGCCCGGGCCGGGCCCAGCAACCGCCTGCTGAGACATCCAATGACTTCGCACCCTTGCATGGCCCCCGCGCCGCGCTGCCAGCAACATGAACCGCCTGCATGTCCTGTCCCTGCAGGGCACCCGCCGCATTGACAACGACATCAACGTCGGCAAGAGCGTCCTTCCATTTCGAAGCGTCGGTGGTCCGACCATATCGAGGGTGATGTGGTGCGTATCAGGTGCCGCCGGGTGGCGCGACACCAATACGCATTCGGGCCCTTCGGCGGACAGTCTGGCCTGGATTGCCGATCGAATAAGCCCCGTGCCACCAACGAGACGGATGCGCATTGACTGGTCCTTCGATCGGCGGCGGCGGCTTTCGCAAACTGTTGATCGAACAATTAAAGGTGCGGACGGCTAAAGCACGGCTGATGCAATCGTTCCTTGCGGCGGAACAGGTGAGTTGGCCGCAAGCAGCGCCTTATCGTTTGCAAGATCGCTTTTCGAGCGCACGACGATCGCCATCGACGTTGCGGCGTCACCGATATCGACGGCAGGTCATTCAAGGGCCAGATCCGGCATTACGGCTTCCACTTCAGACCGCTTAGCCGAAGATCTCTTGAATCGGTGACATGTCGGCTTTCGGCGGCAAACCACAAGTAAGTTCAGCCTAGCATCTACCGCTGCTTTTGACTCCAAGCAGATGAAGTCTTGGGATGGGTATACGACTGCCGAACCCGTCGAACTCGGCCAGGGACTTGCGGGAGCACAACCACATCTTGGTGAGCTCTTAGCCAGTGTTTCTGACCGCCTCTGCCAGCATGGAGTAGAGCTGCTGCTTGCTGAATTCCTTGGGCGGCTGCCTCTGCACTGTGTTCCGCGACACCTTCCGTGCGACTGGACGGGCGCAGGCCGCCGACGAGGTCGGCCTCAGCTTCGGGCGCGGCCTTATCTTGGGCCTTGCTGTGGGCGGCTTGTGGCCGCGCTTCAAGCCCAGACGGGTCAGCATGCCGCAGACCGCGTTACGACTGCACCCGAGACGACGCGCAATCTGCGCCGCGCTCTGTCCTGCGGACCAGAGCCTGTTGAGGAGCGCTATGTCTTTCGCATCCCAGCCCATGAGAGATATTATAGCGCCGACTGCCGAACACGCCAGTCTAGTCTTCGTCCGGCTCGCGCACGACCGGCGGGTCGTCAGCGTCATCTTCCTCTTCGTCGTCCTCGTCGTCTTCATCGGGATCTCTTGGCGGCATCGCGGTGCCCATAAGCACAAGCGGTGTCCAGTAGATCGCGGTGGTGGAAAATGCTTCGAAGGTATGTTGCTTCATGTGGCTGCTACTCCTCGAAAACACGCGTAGTCCCATATTCATGGCGGACGGCACGCGCGTCCAGGGCGCGATCGGTGCAAACGAGATGGGAACATCAAGTCGACGACATGAGCAAAGGAGAGCAACCGCCACGCAAATGGTGGCGTTTTCAGCTACTTTATGCCCGAAAACTCATTCGGCTCTATGTTCACCAAAACCTCGCCGGTGGTGATTTCGGGGACTCCAAGATCGAGGTCATGTAGACTTGCTTGAACAAACGCGAGTATCTTGGCGTTCGCTGCATTGGCGCTTTCGCGATCGTCAAATATCATCACGGCGATACCAACGCCGTCGCCCGCATCCAGAACTTGGTAAGACCTGAATCCGTGCGATTGCCTTAGGATCTGGCCGACGCCGCTCTTGGCGCGGCGAGCGGCGTCCGCTACCGAACGAATCTTGGTGTACTTGCGAATGACCATGTACATGAGGCCACCACGCGCCACACGCCTCGACGCATCAAAGCATATCGGTCCCGGTCGGACTAGGGCCAACTTCCGAGGCCGGGCCACAGTGTCCGGCTAGGCGAACCGGGCAACGCGCCTTTTCCAATGAGTCCTCCTCGCCCTGCGCATGGGGCGAGGTGCTGAGGCTCAGGAGCCCTCGAACTTGAACGATACGTTGAGCTTGGCGCGATAGGCCTCGACCTTTCCCTTGTCATCGAGCTGCATATCCAGCTTGACGACCTCTGCAATGCGAAGATCTCGGAGAGATTTTGCAGCTTGCTCGACCGCATTCGCGGCGGCCTTCTCCCACGAGTCGTTGCTGGTACCGACCAGTTCAATGACCTTGTAGACGCTATCAGGCATGTCGTCCTCCTGTCCGGGATGACGAAGGAAATCTAGCATCAGGATCTCGACCCCGATACGGGGATGCCGTCCGGAGCCGGAAAGGGACAAAAATTGCATTTGGCGGGGACAGCTTTGGCCGGAGCCAACCTGCTGGGCCAGCGCCATCATGTCCGCTCCTAGCGAGCAGACGGAAAAACGTCCGATTGCCTGTCACTTTCCTGTTTGACCCGGTGCCGACCATTTCAGTCTCGGGTCACTCGATCGCGGCTGCTGAGACTAACCAAAAATACGGACCGGCTTAGCCGTCCAAGCCCCTCGCTCCGGCGCTTGCCACGAGGCAAGGATTCGCATCCGTGCAGGCTTGCCCTTGTCCACCTGCTCTAGCGACGGTCTGTAGATAGCTATCGCTCAGATCTCATGACTTGCCGCGGAAGCACGAGCAGCGCCAATCTGGCCGCAGCCGTGCCGGGCGCCAGTCCTACGGACACCGCACCCAACAGGCCCTCGCCGGCGGCGTTCATGTCTACTTTCGCCTGGTCGCACTGGCGCAGGATGAGCTGGGCGTGTCGGTAGAGCACCTTGCCAGCTTCCGTCGGTGTTACCCCGCGTTTGGTTCGAAGCAGCAAATTGCTGCTTGACCTCGCCCTCGAGCGTCGCCAATTGCTGGCTGAGCGCAGGCTGCGCCACGTGCAGGATGTCGGCGGCTTGTGTGAGACTGCCGATATCGACGATTTTCACGAAATATTGCAAGCGCCTCAGGTTCACGGATTACTCCCACCGGGCCGTTGCCATCTTCTGGTTGCTCGGCCGGGCCTCGGCGCCAGCAAGAACTCTGCCACGTTAGCCGAAATCGCCATCATCTATAAGAAATTCATATCGAGGAAGACCGAACTCGTCTTGGCCTTACCCCGCGCCGAAAGATAGCGTCGCGACCCGACAGTATGATCGAGGTTCATGGTGAACTCATCCCGCATCGCAGAGCGCGTCCGGCGAATTAAACCTTCACCCAGCACGGCGGCCGCCGACCGCGCCAACGAATTGCGCCGGCAAGGCAGACAGATCGTCAGTCTGGTGGTCGGCGAGCCCGATTTCGACACGCCTGCGCACATCCGCCAGGCAGCGGCGAACGCGATGGAAAAGGGTGCGACGCGATACACCCTGATGGCTGGCACCGTGGATCTCAGGCGCGCGATTGCGGCCAAGCTCGAGCGCGAGAACGGGTTGACCTATGCGCTCGACGAGATCATAGCAACGAACGGCGCAAAGAGCGCGATCTACAGCGCTTTCGCGGCCACGCTGGAGCCCGGCGATGAGGTGATCATTCCGGCCCCCTATTGGGTTTCCTATCCCGATATGGCGATTGCCTGCGACGGCATTCCGGTCTTTGTTCCGTGCGACGATACGCAGAATTTCAAATTGACCGCGGCGCAACTGGAGAGCGCGATCACGGCGCGCGCGCTGGCTCGTGATCAATTCACCGAGCAATCCGACCGGCGCAAGCTATACGGCCGACGAATATCGCGCGCTTGCCGGCGTGCTTGCGAGGCATCCGCATGTCATGGTGATGGCCGACGACATCTATGAGCACATTCGCTACGGCGGTGTCAGCGCGGCCGCATATTCTCAAGGTCGCACCCGAACTGCGCACTCGCACGCTGGCCGTCAACGGTGTCTCCAAGACCTATGCCATGACGGGCTGGCGGATCGGCTGGATCGCAAGTCCGAGCGATCTGGTTCAGGCGATCAACACGTTTCTGTCCCAATCGTCCGGAAACTGCTGTTCGATCAGCCAGGCCGCCGCCGCCGCGGCCCTCGACGGCGACCAGAGCTTCGTCGAGCAAAGTGTCGCGATCTACCGGCAACGACGCGACGCGATCTTGCCGCTCGTCAACGCGATCCCCGGCCTAAGTTGCATGGCGCCGAGTGGTGCGTTCTACCTCTATGTCAATTGCGGTGGCTTGATCGGCAAGACCACGCCCGACGGCAAACGGCTCGACGCCGACGGCGACGTGGTTCTGTATTTCTCGACAGCGCCGGCGTCGCGTTGGTTGCCGGAACGGCCTATGGACTTTCGCCCTACTTCAGGCGTTCGATCGCCACCGATATTGAAACATTGACCGACGGCGTCGCGCGCATCGCGCCGGCCGTGTTCGATTTGCGCTAATACTCCACACAGGATTCGAAGCCATGCAGGCGTCCGGTCTCACGAAGAATGCTTCCGCACCGCAGATATCGGCCGACATCATTACTGCGCTTCGCGGCATCCCCGTGGCGCTCTTGAGCGACAATATGCAGCGGAACAGCGGCTCCGTCGGGCTCGCGCCCTACCACAAGCCCGCCCCGCTCGCCGGAACGGCGGTCACAGTGCTCACTCGAGGGGGAGACAACCTCGCAATCCTGCGCGCCTTCGAATTTTGCCGGCCGGGCGATGTCATGGTGATCGACGCGGGTGGCGACATCACGAATGCAGTGATCGGCGGTATTCTATCCTTTTACGGGGCAACGATAGGTCTTGCTGGGATGGTGATCGATTGAGCTATCCGCGACGTGGCGGAAATCCGGGAGCGGACGTTTCCGATCTATGCACGCGGCGTCAATCACCGCGGCCCCTACAAAGATGGTCCTGGCGCGATCAATGTGCCGGTCACGGTCGGTGGGATGGTCGTGCGGCCAGGTGATCTGCTCGTTGGCGATCAGGATGGCCTGCTCGCATTCGCGCCCGATGCGGCTCGCTCGTTGATCGCGAATGCCGAGACTCAGCGTGCCCGTGAAGAAGCCACGATGCAGGCCATGCGTGACGGCCGGTGGGATCGTTCGTTCATCGACGCATTGGAAGCGCGGTGCGCGAACTGAAGCGCCAAAGCGGAGGAAGCAGGGACCTACCGGGACGGCTTGCTGAGCAAGGAAGCCCCGGATCGAGCATGCCATGGTGAATGATCGCGTTCTCCGAATATCCCCACGTGTAAAGTACCGGGCCGGCGATTGTCGATCTGACGGCAAGCAGCCGTCCGTTGATGCCGACCGGCATGATCGCGTCGACGAACAGGACATCAAATCCCGCCGCCCGATCCATCAATCCAAGCGCTTCGGGGCCATGATTGGATCTGGTTGGCCCTCGGTTGCTGTAGTTCGCTCAAACTGGCCCATGATGGACTGGAGCGAGAGAGGATGATCGTACCGGTAGTCATCCGCGCAGAGGATTGAATTGCTGGTCGGCATCGTGAGGTCCTCCCCAGGCGCCGCGGGAGAGGTTTGTGCCCGTTAGGATCGCGGCGGCGCCGGCCGGCGTGTCGCGCCCTTGGGTTCCCGAGATGACCAGAGCGGCGTGTCCCGTTGCGCAATGCAGCTTACATGGGGACGTCAATTGCCGCGCATCTGTGTCGACGAGTCTGGATTTGTACGGGGTTCGCCAGCATGGGCGGGCCGGTGCTCACGAAGCTGGGGCATGAAAGCAACAGTCCACAACACGTTGCACTAGCGCCCCAGTGTTAATTTGCGCGATCGGGACGATTCAGGCCTGCTCTCTGCAACGAACCTAGTAGCTGTGGGGGATGACAATGACTGTCACGCGTGCGATTGGCGCTGCTGCCTTGTTTCTGATGACGCTGAGCTCTGAAGCCTATGCTGCGCGCCAGCACAGACCGGGAGAGCGGATTTCTTGCTCAGAGGTCAAATACTACGTTGCTAAGTATTCGGCGGCCCTGGCTGAGATGTATGCCCGTAACCACGGGGCGACCGGCGCCCAGATCGAGCGGGCGCGGCGTTGCTTGGCCTCGAATGAGGCTGCCGAAACAGGGCAACGCCGGTCCTATAGCGAATGAGCATGACGCAGCCTTCGTGATAAAGCGCGCTGGCCGGGGATGTCCTCCAAGGTCAGGGCTGCGGTCGCAGCTGACGATCGAAGTTAGCTGATTGCCTTGCACGGGCAGATAGGCGTTCCGACTAGTGGCGACGCGAGCGCGCGATTGCACTCTCGCACGCGAGGCCGCTCCGCAGTCATGTCCTCCTTCACCGCTCATCGCATGCTAGTTCCCAATCATCGGTGTCGGGGCATATCCTCTTATCGCTCCGATTCGGTGCCAAAGGCCGTCGCAGCAATTGCACGCTCGACCTCGGAAGCCAACACGCTCAGATGATCGGCAAGCCTCGCGAACAACTCTCGCTTTTGCAGGTCGGTGGCCAGATCGCTGATCGATTTGCAGTCGGCTGCGTCTTTGAGGAGGTTCTCGAGCTGCTCCTGCATGTCTCTCATCGTCTGTGTGCCCCAGAGGCACCCTCTGCTTCATTCAGTTGAATTGATTGAGGCGTACTTGAGCTCCCGTCGATCCATCTCCGAACGTAGCGGTTCAGCATAGATGCGCAGATTGTCACCAACAACGCGGGAGCATCCGCCATTCGCGCGATCAGCCAACACTTGTCGCCGCACGCTTTCCCAAAGAGACAATAAGGTCTGATCTTTCGTTTGAAAAGTTCATCCACAGACCCCCAGTACATGGCGCGCCGATAGTACCGCGTACCTCATGAGCGGGATTGTTCGGTCGCGGACATTGCCGTGGAGAAGCCAGGCGCC
Source organism: Bradyrhizobium sp. WSM1253 (assembly GCF_000244935.1). NCBI lineage: Bacteria > Pseudomonadati > Pseudomonadota > Alphaproteobacteria > Hyphomicrobiales > Nitrobacteraceae > Bradyrhizobium > Bradyrhizobium sp. WSM1253. The sequence continues at coordinate 1,180,421 of NZ_JH600073.1, read as the reverse complement.
CGTTGCACATTGGCCACATCGTCCATGTCCGGGATAACGGGCTATCACGCCGAAAGGCGCGATGGTTTGCGGCATCCCCCGTTTCAGTTACGGCGTCGGCAGAACCAAAGCGCGAGATCGGGCTGCATTCATAGAGAAGATCCCCTCGATTTCGAGACGCATGGTATCGTGGCATTCGCACGCCACCGCTGCGAGCCGCGATGGGTCAATCTCGATTTCTCCTCGCCGTTCAGATCTGATCGCTCCGGAAGCGCGCAGGTTGCGCATCAGGAGCGTCACTGTCGTTCGTCGCACACCCAGTATTTGCGAAAGCGCCTCTTGGGTGAGTGCGAGGACGTCGTGGTCGGCGCGGTCGCGAAGATGGAGCAGCCAGCGTGCCATGCGGGCTTGGGCCGGATGCAGAGCATTGCAGGCGCCGCCGATTTGTAGCTGTATCAGCATCGCTTTGAAATGAATCTGGACTGCGTGGCGGATCGCGGGGCTTCGGCTAAAAGCGGCGTGGAATCGCGATGCGGGGATCCGCGAGGCGATGCCCGCGGCACGAACGACGGCGGTAACGGCCGAAGGGGACGGCCCCAGCACGGAAAGAGTGCCTACTGCTCCCTCGCGCCCTATTGCGGCGCTGGCGACCGTCTGTCCGTTGGCCATGTCGATCATCACAGAAATGGCGCCACTATGAGGAAAGAGGACGTGCTCGGTCTGGTCACCCGCCTGCGAGACGACCGCATCCCGATCGAGCACTACCATCTCTAGCTCGGGCGCCAGCAGATCGAGGTCCGCCGCGGGTAGTGTTGCCAGAAGTCGGTTACCAATTTCGCCGGGAAGCGTCACTGCAGTTTACCTCGAACGATCCGCCGCATCGCATTTTGAGCGTCATAGGGCGGCCAACTCGAACTTTGTTTGAATCCGCCTACGCCTCGCGCCCCGAAGTTCAATTCAGCTGCGGAAGCTCTCAATCTCAAAAGAAAAAACTCCAACCACGCGCGCCTCGGAGGCGAATTGTTGTGTCTCAGGATGATTGAGGAGTTAGGTCCCAGCGCCCCGCTGTACAATTGCGAAATGCGCATGGGTAATACCATAGGGAGTTCCGCTTTCCGGGACGCGGCAAACGCCGCGGCGATCTCGGAAGTGTGGGGCTCGGCTTGACCTAGAAGCTCGACAGCTACGTGATGAAACCCGGTCATTTCCGCCAGGACAAACGAGACAGTCTGCTTAGGAAGGCCCGGCAGAACGAAATCACGTCTCAGATAACCGAGTGGCTGACCTTGCCAAGACGGCAGCCACCATAGGGCGCCTCCGTTGGCGGCATGAGTGGCGGCTCAAACGAGCATCCACATCGTAAACGCGGCGCAGAGGCAGATCGTGCCCACGACAGTCATTCCGGCAAAGAAGCGCTCGGTTCGATCCATGTCGATCATCTTCCAGGTCGATCCACGCCCATAAACGCTTAATGCTGCACGCTGGCTCCTGCTTGCGCGCGTCGTAATCTGTCAGAGCTTACGTCCCATTAGACGGTGTGAGCGTACTGCGAACTGGCATTCCAGCAAATTCGATCTGAGGGACTTCGAAACCAACTGAACCAGCTGTTGTTAACCGCGATCTGCAAGCCCGCACCGAGCAAGCTCTTGACCCTGAGTACGGCACCGCTCGTTGCGTGTGTCGGGCTCTTAGTGTCCACGTTGCTGTAACTGACAGCCCTCGGAGGCTCGCGCAATAGCGGTCGTGTTGATCAATTGGCATCGGTCGTCGAGCAGGTTCGTAGTCCAATGCGGCGTGACAAAGTAAGGACCAAACGTCGGAGCGATGAAAAACCATAATCGAAGAAGGATCGCTCAAAAGTTCAATGCTGCTGGTGCGAACCTTATTGCATGCCTGCGCAGAGCGCAGGCGGACGACGCTCTGGCGCTGACATTCGACATTGCACTCAGCTAGCGGCAAAAGTCAGACTATTGCGCTGTCATAAAACCAGTCAAACACCGGGCTTGTCATTTCAATCTGCGCGACTTTAACTCTGACACTCAGAAATAACAGGTTTGTGAAAAACAAGCCGAAGGGGGTCCGCAGTGGAGAAGGTGCGACGCTTACGCGCGATGGGTTCGCTGTGTCGTCAACAAGCCGCGTACAATGGCATGAATAAATGGAAGCTCCTCGCGGAAGCAGAATACTGGGAACACTTGGCTGAGCTTGAGCTGTCGTCCCATTTCCAAGAATGCAACGCCGCTTGTGCAAATGAAAGAACAGAGCCTCAAGCATGCACAGAGGCGAATGACTACTCGCGCCGGGAGGCGATTGCCCCCGAAGCAACGGCGACCACGAATGACGCGCAGTGTGCGCTTATGCTCCTATGAGCAAGATCCTCGACGCGGCAATCGAAATGTGGGTTGGTCCAGCGCGCCAGTGTCGGCGACCTTACTCTTCTGGCCTATATGTCGCGATTTTGCGCGCGCCTTCCCAAAGCTCGACGTCTTGGCGGTTAACGAGCTGCTTGGCTCGTTCGCTCGCTGTTGGTTCGTCGGCGCAATCAAGTTCAAGGCGAAGCTGTATGTGGCCGTCCGATCCAAGAATGTAGGCTCGATACTCCGGCATGAGTTTGCTCCAAAACATTAGTTCCGAAGCTGAAACCGGAGAAAGTTACAATAACATCAAGAAGCTGTCCATTTAATTAGGACGATACTCCCATCCGTTCCCGACGGATCACTGCTCTGGACATACTCAAGACCGCCACCGCCGCTGAGGAGGTACCCGCTCGGATTCACGCAACCCGGAACATTAGCTGCATTCGTTATACGTCGTGAGCGACTGATTTAATCTGTTTAACTTATTTAAATTCTGATAAGTGGCCGAAATAATATGGCGCCGCGCCGGTCCTGCGGTAGATTTGCGGGCGTAACGCCGCCCGCCATGACCTTGCTTCTATCGACCTCACTCACTTCTAAAGCCATCGCTGCGTCTGGGCAAAAGGTGTGAACGGAGGTGGGGCAGAGCACCATCACCATGAGCACCACCACGAACCCCATCATCATGACCGGGACGACGATTAGTTGATGAGGGAAGAGGCCCGCCTCAGGCACTCCGGGCCTCTGCCTTGTAAGCACATGGCCTACTCACCGTGTCGTGAGTTGGGTCGCTGTCGGCGCTCTACACATCTCGGTCGGGTTAATCGAGACGGTCTCTCGCCCATGGGCGCGACCTGCGCCGATAGTGCCACAACCAGCATCAACGTCGCTAGGGGCACCATTCCGGCGCATCGTGCTCGCGCGTCGAGAGCGTCGTCGATCGTGGCGACGTGCAGCGTGTTCAGACTGCGGCCATCGGGCAGCGGGACGGGATCAGCAAACACCCCGCTGTCAGTCTCGATTGCTCATCATGCTTGGCGCTACTGCAGTTTCTGGTTGTTGGCTACTTCTCGCGCCAAACTAAGCTCAAGCTCAGTGAGCTTTTCGATCAGGTGCTCCACGATCTCCGCGCAGTCCGAATGCGTCAGCGAATGCACTCCGCGCGATGTCAGTTGGTTCTGGAGGATAGTCGCCATCATGGCTTGAACGCTCATGGACCGGCCTCGTCTGAAAAATCGGATTGTCACAAAATCAATCTGAAGTAGACGTTGAATATGGACGACATGCAACGGCAAGAAGTTTGGTTCAACCCTTCGTGCAAGTACGGGCGGTGCTCGCGCTATGTTGCGTTGCGAAGCACGAGCCGTTGCAACGCCAAAGCGGCGCTTCGCTCCGAATTCCGGACTTACGAAACAATTCGTTAGCTTTTATTTGGCTAGCTAGGTGCGTGCCGATTTACCGCCGATTGCGGCACATGGAATGGGAATACCGGCCCCGGCTGTTCCTCCCAACCTGCGGCCGGGGCCGTTTGAACTTGCACTGCATCGTTCAACCCGGTCCACGACGATGTTTAGAGGCATTGCCATCACGCTTTTTGGGCTGACCATTCTTTCGCAGCTCGATCAGACGCTCTTTTATGGTCGAAATACTGACGCCGCGCTCAGGCTTGTGCGGGACATTAGTCGTGGTTTCGGCCTGTAGGTCAGCTGTGGTGCGCTCCTTCGGGCGGGGCATGCGCGAGCTTCCTCGACGGCTACTTCTTCAACAATACCCCTATCGTTCGCGCCATTCGCCTCACTGATCCTGCGTGACGGCCCAGCTCGGCTGCAATCTTCGATACGCCAGCGCCCGTCCGTGCCAGCTTCGACAATTGCTGGACCTCGCGGTCGGTCCATTGTTTTGGCTTCGGTGTTTTCATGGTGCGGTGTGCGGATTCCGGGGATTGCGGCCAGGGATTCCGATTGAACGCGACCATGCATTCCGATCGAAGGCGGCCACCTGTTCCGACGAAGGCGGCCGGAGTGTCGTTGCCGGCATGAGGAGTTGGGTCAGGTTTTCTTGGCTGCGTCAAGATTGGCGCGCTGCGCAGTGATCTTTCGCATGCTGTCTCCCTTGAGTGTGAGGCGGTGAGCATTGTGGACGAGCCGATCCAGGACGGCGTCGGCGATGGTCGGGTCGGCGATGACCTCATGCCAATTTTCGATCGGCACCTGGCTGGTGATGATGGTCGATCCGCGCTGGTGTCGATCGTCGACGACTTCGAGGAGATCGCGACGCTGCTCGCCGGTAAGCGGTGCGAGGCCCCAATCATCGAGGATGAGCAAATCGACCCTCGATAGTGTCTTGAGGAGCCGCGCATAGCGTCCGTCCCCGCGGGCGAGCGCAAGAGCTTCGAACAGCCTTGGCAGGCGATGATATAAGACGGATCGATTATCGCGGCATGCCTTGTGGCCGAGTGCGCAGGCGATCCAGCTCTTGCCGACGCCGGTCGGCCCGGTGATGAGCAAATTTTGCTTGCGGCTGATCCAATCGCCATCGACGAGCTTGGCAAAGAAGGCGCGGTCGATGCCGCGCGGAGCGCGCAGATCGACATCTTCGACGATTGCGGCCTGCCGTAGCGAGGCGAACTTCAGGCGCACGATGAGCCTTTTGTTCTCTCGCTCGGTTGCTTCGCGATCGATCATCAGGCCGAGGCGCTGCTCGAAGGTCAGCGCGGTAACGTCCGGTTGGCGTTGCTGATCGTCGAAGGCCTTGGCCATGCCGGCGAGCCCGAGAGCAGCGAGACGTTCGTGGGTGTGGTTGCTGAGCATAAGGTCTCCTTGTTGGTGGTCAGTGGTAGTAGCCGCGGCCACGGATGTTGCCGTGCTGGATGGGATCGGCCTCGGGGGCGGTGTCGGGAAGGAAGGCTTTGTCCAGGCCGGTCTTGAGGATCGAGGCGATCGACCGATAGCTCGCTGAGCCGATGCCGATCCCACGGCGGCACGCGGCTTCCAGACGTTGCGTCCCATAGGTCTTTTCCAACCGCAGGATGCCGAGACAGGATCGGAAGCCCTGCTCGGGATGGGGCTTTGTCCGCATGATCGCCTGGCACAGCGCGATCGTG
>NZ_JH600073.1:1167196-1174882 GCF_000244935.1 Bradyrhizobium sp. WSM1253 | reverse complement strand
TAATGGTGGTGCCGTAATGGGTGGCAAGATCCTGGTAAGTCCGGTTGACGCCTGGCTCGTAGCGGCTCACCACCGTCACCCCGGCCTTCAGATTGTCGCAGACGAGCGCCTTCGGCACTCCGCCCAGGAAGGTGAGCGCATCCACATGGGCGCCGATCCAGTCGGGCAGCGCCTCGCTGAACCGGGCTTGGACGAATGTGTAGTTCGACGCTCCCATGACCGCGACAAAGATCTTGGCGGCGCGCACCTCCCCGGTAAGCCCGTCGAACACCGGCACGGTATCGCCGGCGAAGTCCACGAACAGCTTTTCGCCGGCCGCGTGGGTCTGCCGCATGGTCGCCGTGATGCCGTGGCGCCATTCGACGTAGAGGTCGCAGAACCGGCTGTAGCCGTAGCCGTCGGGATGATGGCCGCGGTATTCCTCCCACAGCAGCGCCAGCGTTACGCTGCGGCGGCGCAACTCGGCATGGACATGCCCCCAATCCGGAAGCGGCTTCGATCGCGGCGGGTTGTAGCCGGCTGGCGCAAACAGCTTGCGCTCCAGTGCTGTGTCGTCGAGCTCCTCCGGTATCGGCCAGGTGATGCCGATCACCGCGGCGCGGCGGACATACTCCGCGATCGCCGTGCGACCGATCCCGACCGATCGGGAGATCACCCGATCGCTCACCCCACAGGCATACTTCAGGCGTAGAACTTCTCGAATCTTCCGCATCGGCAATCTCTCGGCGGGCATCGGACCTCCCATTGCGTGAACCGCAAAAGGAGGGACCTTGCCCCGTTCAGATTGCCGACAACGCCCCCCGTCTCACCCTATCAACAGGGTGGCCGCCTTCGTTCGGATTGGGTGGCCGCTTTCGATCGGAATCGCTGGCCGCCTTCCGTCGGAATCGGTGGCCGCTTTGCCTCGGATTCCGCATGCGGTGCTCACCCGCACCACTTAACCAGCGCGCCTCGTTTCGAACACTTGGGAAATTTACGGGTGGGTCCGTGGCTGCGATCGAGGTTCACCGAAAAATAGTCGACCACTTCCGTAGCCTGGGCGCCTAGGCTGAAACCCCGCTGTTCTTCGAAATCGACGGAAGGACCATATGGATGAACTGCTGGCGGCGTACAATGACGTCACCGCTTCCGGATTGGGTCCCCCCAACCGCAATACGCAATGCGATGCGGCGAAGGCGGAGCAGCGTTCGCTGGTGGAGCCATGCGCAAAGTTCCGTTGTGCACGCCGATCGAGCCGGCTTGACCTCTTCCGCATCAGCCGCGCGTTCGCTGAGAGGGCGGCTTAAACTCCACGACCTCGTGCTGGTCGCACGGATTAGCTCGCTCATTTTTCTTGACGATTAGCTCAAGCTCGAGAGCCTCGAAGGCGAGTTCATCCGCCAAGCGCTTAAACAGCTCGCGCTTTTCTATGTCCGTCGCCTGCTGACTCATCAGCATAAGCTCTCTGGCGTCAGCGCGGACCTTTTCCAAACGTCGTCGGAGGTCCTTCATGTGTGCCGGCTTAGCTTTTAAACTTATCCTTGGCCCGAACAAATCAGTTTGCTTGTTCGGATCCACCCGGAGTCAACTGCCGAAACTCGATACTGGTTCTATGCGGACCGCCAAATTCGCCGCTCATCGTGCTGCGATATTTGGCCATGCTCCATGACCCAGCCCCTGTTCAGGATTGCGGGCTGAGGACGGCCGTCTTGGCCGATGAGCCATCCCTGTCCGGCTCTCGCCGGATGATGCATAGAACTAGCATACCTGAAGGGCCATGAATGTTCGAAAGCGCACAGACGCGAGTGTTGCGCCGGACTAGGCTGCGATCGATCTGGACGCTCGCAAAGCGCTCGGGGCCCAACGGCGCCGGGGGGATGCGAAATGTGCCGGCTGCGCTGAAGCGGCTCCGTCCGCGAACGCAGTGTTGCCGGTTGCGTGCCGGGTATGAGGCAGGAGTAACCTCGGCAGATTCTAGATCCAACGATGGTCGTTCCTCGTGCGTACTGCCCTTCTCATTGTGGGAATATGGCTACTGGTGAACGTTCTGTTCGTTGTAGTTGTCCTGCCCTCGCGCAGACCGGCACCTACTCGGCGAGCAGGAACTCCATCTCCGGTGACGATCAACACAACGGCCGGTCGCTCCGACGATCACGACCCACCTCTCCTGCAGCGCGGGATGACGCCGGTTGCAATCAGAGTTCTATTCGTCGTCCTCCTCCGTCCAGTCCTTCGAGCGTGGAATGCGGTTAGGCGGCACTTCAGAGGGCACCACGACTAGACGCGGGCCATCGCGCGCTTGAGATTCTCGTCGATGTCTTCACTGCGCCGCGAGCCCCCCCGAGCGATTCAGCGAGACCATCAGCCAGATTGCAAGTGCGCTCGCTATGGCCATGCCTACAAGCATGGTCATGACCCGCGTTTGAACGATGATGTGAAAAGCTCAGAGCCCAAGGGTAGCAGCCGGCGCCAGCATTCCCATCCCAAAATGCCTCAGTCGGCGCTCAATTGTTCTGCCGCCTTTGGGCTGAAGCCGATCAGGAAATCGTCCAAATCTCGGCCGCCTCGAAGCTGCGGCCGCAGCCATCTAGGCAGCCTGCCGCGACCCGACCACGTCTCCGCTGGGTTCTTCGGATTGCGATATTTGGGACGAACGGGCGGGTATGGACGGCGCTTGCGATTGAACCGCGTGGCCTCGTTGGCTAGTCCAATCCTGTGGAGCCGTTCCTCCAAATGTGCTTTTTGCACCAACATTTTCTGAGTGAGTTTGGCGGCGACCTCTTGGTGAAGTATCCAGAGCTCGTCAACGGAGAGCGAATTGAAATGCGCGGTGTTCATGGCTCCATCCCTAATCTTGGGCAGAAGGCCCAGGCAGACAAGTCGGGAATCCGGGAGCAGACAAGCCCTCAGTTAAATATTGATCGTCCAATCCATATTTAATGCGAGAGGTAGCAGGAAGGCGCGACAGTGGTAATATCGTGGCGGAGTATTTAATTCGCTGCGAAGGGGTCGCCACGTCTCGTGACATCCACAAACTCCCCCTCGGCCAGGCGCTTTCGTGTTCGGGGACGAGCGCGAGATGGCGATCGGCCGTGCGGCGGCGGCGCGGATAGCGGGGAGCGAGGCCCGGCACAACTCAGGAGGCCCGATGAATCGATCGCGCTGCCTCGTGTTGCACCCCTGGAGTTCCGGACCAGCATATTAATCAGGTGGCCAAGAGTACAATTAATTCATTGCGCCGCCCGATTTAAGCCGCATGGGAGCCGTTGTCGCCGCTAAGGTTCGAGCGGGGGTGGGGCGCACCCGGGAGTTTTTGATGTCCGGTCATTTGCGATTGTACTTCGCCAGTTTGGTGCTTGTCGGAGGTTTATCGGCGGCGCCTGCGTCTTCCACCCCTCTTGCCGACTTCTTCAATACTGCTACGCCCCAACCCACGGTAACCTCTCCGCCGCAAGCCGAATGCGTGCCGCGTCCCGGTACCTCGACCACTGGTGGACAGCATTGGGTCTACCGAATGGACGGTCGCCGCAAATGCTGGTTCCTGACCGAGGGCATCGCGACGGTGAAGAAGCCCATTCGGGCTCGCGTGGCCAAAGACCGCAGCGCCAGTTTGGACGAGAACGGGACGAGGTGGAGCGCGGTCGTTGATGCGCGCGCGGAGTTGCTACGCGCCGCACCGCCGGAGCAATCTCAGCCGCCTGTACCCGAAATGAAGGTAGCTGATGCCGCTTCCAATCTCGGCACGGGGTCGGCGGCCCCCATTGTCGATCTTCCCAACCAGCTCACCTCCGAACACTCCGTGCCGGGCCAAGTCGACGTTGGGCAGCTTCTCGCCGACGCACCTCAAGATATGCCGCTGGGCGCGCGCACTGCAGAGGCGCACGGCGAAGCGCGCAGCTGGACGGCCTGGTTCGGTGTGCTGCTGATGACGCTTGGTGGCCTCTCGCTCTTGAGCTCGAGCCGCACGCTTCGGCATGCGTGGAGATTACGTTAGCTTAGATGCGAGGTACAGTCGCCGCGCAATCAATGGATTCCACGAGCTGGTATAGCCGAACTGCCACACGTACAAAGATTCCGTGCGCCACACCTAGTTTGGCACTGCCTTAGACGGACATTCGAGTACGATGACGGTCGCCTTTGGGATCGGACTGCATTATGCGGTACAAGGTGTTCGTGGTGGACGGCAGCCGGCAAGTGATCTGCGCTGCAAAGCTCGACTGCATTGATGAGCAGGCGGCGAGACGCCGAGCCGAGCAAATGCATGACGAGCACGACGTTGAGCTTTGGCAAGGCGATCGACTCGTTGCTGTGTTCCGAAGTGCAACGTCGAATGAAGGTCGGAGCTAACGCGCGATCCTGAATAGACGGCCGGTCTCGCCGCCGAGTTAGTTCGAGCATTGTGAGGCACCCCGGCCTGGCTGGTTGCCGACATGTCGCAGCGACGTCGTCACCGAGGCTCGCTACTGCGGTCCCGTCGGTCTCTAAACGGCTCTTGCTCTGCCGCTCGCTTTGGTACGCCGTCTTCTTGTTCTTGCTTCTACATGTCGGAGCTTACTTCGAAGCTTCTCCACCTCTCTAAGCTCCTCCAGAAGCGCCTGGTGCCGTTCGTTCAGAACAGCACTAGAAAAAATCTGACGCGTACTCGACATCACATGCCTCAGAAATGATTTGAAGTAAGAAGTCGACGAAAGCGAAAGAAAGAACACTCGACCGAAGCTCAATGAGCTGAAGCCGCAGCCGCCAGATGCTCCCAGTACTCTGCCTCTGCAAGCAGTTTCCAGCTTCTCTCAGGTTGGAGTGCGGCGGTCTGTCGGCACAGCAGCGCCATTGCACGCAGGCGGCGGGCAGCTTCCATTTCAACCTCCCATGTTTTCCCCAAACATATTTTTCAATTTTGCGATGGAGTCATCATGATTATATGAGATAATCAAATTTCTCATTTAATGGCGGTCAATTTGGGTTCCATTTGTAAGCCGACGGGGAACTGCTTTCGGTTTAAGCTTCACATCGATTTCGAATGCTTGCTCGCGGGGACCTGTTGCGCGGTAAAGCGAACGAGAAAACGTGCGGCGCAGCAACACGAGAAGCGAAGCTCCGTGCGCGAGCATCGCAACGTCAGAAATCCCAACCGAGGGCTCTTCTCGCCGCCGCCCTCCAGGGCACGTGCCCCGGCTACCGAGCCATAACCCGCAGTTGGGTTGCGTCAGCGGTCTGGCGACCCGCTTCGCTCTTGGAGCGCACCACCATGGAGTCCCGCAATGGTCTCACACTCTGGAACGTGCGCCGGGCGACCAGGACGGCTACTGACCCCATGAGAGGATGACCAGCATCGCATTGAAAGCCAAGTTCGCCGCGTCACGCGGGGCGGGCCTGGATCGCGTCGGGTGCGCAAGTTAATAATCACGCGCAACGCATTGCGAGGCTGTTGCTTTCATGCCTCGTCTTCGCAGATAGGGCTGAGTTTTGCTCCAGTTGGCTCCATGCGACTGTCGATCTACGCGTAGCAATGACCATCTCGCGGACCGAGTGCATGTGGGTAAATGCCGTAAAATTCCGGGGTCGCCTCGCAAGGAGTGGCGCAAGAGCCTCCTTCTTCTTGATTTTGATGCATTAATCATTAAATGCGGCGTATAAACTAATAAATGGACTGCCATTTTAATTTAAAATAAGTTTGGTTTAATCGAGAGTGGATGATCGTGACGCTTCTTGGTCACTGTTGTCGCTTCTGAAGTGGCGAATATTGCAAAATCAATGATTGCCAAACGTGGGCGGCCAAGCACCGGCCACGATGGGCAAGGGGGGATACCGCTAGATCTTTCGCGTAACTTGGCAGCAGTTGATGGAGCTGCGGTCGGCGGACCTATCGCCGTTCGAGCGAGCGCTACCAATTTGCGTGAATTGATTTTGCGGCGACGCTCCCTGCTCTGCATTGGCAGGCGAGGTTGCGAATGACGTGCACGCATTTTGTAGCAATGTTCGGCCGGGCTCGCGCAATGTCGAATTCTTCTTCGTCAACTTGCGATCGTTCGATCCAGACAGGTTTACGGTTTGCAAACATGGCGGCTGTCACGGCATCCGCTCACGAGCTCGGAGCGGCTCCAGCCCCAAACTGGCTTGAGCGGCACGTGTTCTCTTTGCACATTTTCGAAGCGCTGAGCAGGACGGCAGGCCTGCTGAGCAGCTCGGCATTTTTCTTCAGCAGCGTAGACAAGGCAACGGCCGATCATCCCCGCGCCATTGTGCAATTTGTGCCGGTTCGTGAATGCGGACGGCGCATCACCCAGAGGATTTAAGCTATGGCGACGCAGACAACGGGCGGCGGGAGCACGGTTTCGTTCGGCAATGCTCCGCAAGCCAACACGGACATTTTCTCGTTTACGGAAGACGTCAGCAACATTCTCATCTTGAACGTGCTGGCAAATGATCTTGGGGGCGCGGCCAAGACGCTGTTCTCCCTGGACGACGGAACGAGCACCTCTGCGTCCACCAAGAACTACGCCCCTGCGGATTTGCTGGTCAAAGATCTGGCGTACAGCAGTGACGCTGCCGGAATGGTCGGTACCGGTGACCGCAGCGCGCTCGGTGCGCGCATCTGGATCGAGTCGGACGGCACCGTTCATTACGATAAGGGCGACATCAACACGCAGCTTCAGGCGCTGGCGGCCGGGCAAACGCTGACGGATACGTTCACCTACGCGATCCAGCTGGGCAACGGCACGCTCAGTTGGGCGACGGTGACGCTCCAGTTCAATGGCGCAAACGACTCCGTCTCTATCACATCGAGTCCGCAGAGCGGCTCGGTGGTAGAAGACGCGAACACCACGCCGGATCCCTCGGATTCGCAGAGCGCGGCCGGCACCATCAGCTTCAACGACGCCGATCTCAGCGACACCCATTCGGCCACGTTCGCGGCGGTCGCTTCCAACACCACTGCGCTCGGCACTTTCTCGCTCGACCCGGTCAGCGAGGCGCCCAATGCCGCCAACGGCTCGGTGCAGTGGCACTATGCGCTTAACAATTCGGCCGCCCAGTATCTAGCCGCAGGTCAGAGCGTCACCGAGAGCTTTGTGGTGACCGTTAACGACGGCCACGGCTCGACGGCTACCCAGACGGTGACGGTGACCATCACCGGCACCAACGACAATGCGGTGATCACGGTTGGCGCTGGCAATAGCGCCAGCGGCGCGGTGACTGAGGACGCCCACCCGACCAGCGAGACCGCGAGCGGTATGCTGTCGTTCAGCGACGTCGACCTTTCCGACACCCACAGCGTCACCAGTGTGACTCCGTCGGCCGGGGCGCTCGGGATGCTGACCGCGTCGGTCACCACCGATGACTCGCACACCACCGGCACCGGCGGGGTGATCACCTGGAACTACTCGGTTGCCGACAGCGCGATCCAATATCTGGCGCAGGGCCAGACCAAGACCGAGACCTTCACGGTCCATCTGTTTGACGGCACCTCGACGGTCGACAAGATCGTCACGGTGACGATCACCGGCACCAACGACAATGCGGTGATCACGGTTGGCGCCAGCGGCGCGGTGACTGAGGACGCCCACCCGACCAGCGAGACCGCGAGCGGTATGCTGTCGTTCAGCGACGTCGACCTTTCCGACACCCACAGCGTCACCAGTGTGACTCCGTCGGCCGGGGCGCTCGGGATGCTGACGGCGTCGGTCACCACCGACGACTCGCACACCACCG
>NZ_JH600073.1:1088106-1167096 GCF_000244935.1 Bradyrhizobium sp. WSM1253 | reverse complement strand
CGGTTGCCGACAGCGCGATCCAATATCTGGCGCAGGGCCAGACCAAGACCGAGACCTTCACGGTCCATCTGTTTGACGGCACCTCGACGGTCGACAAGATCGTCACCGTCACCATCACCGGCACCAACGACAATGCGGTGATCACGGTTGGCGCCGGCAATAGCGCCAGCGGCGCGGTGACTGAGGACGCCCATCCGACCAGCGAGACGGCGAGCGGCACGCTGTCGTTCAGCGACGTCGACCTTTCCGACACCCACAGCGTCACCAGTGTGACTCCGTCGGCCGGGGCGCTCGGGACGCTGATCGCGTCGGTCACCACCGACGACTCGCACACCACCGGCACCGGCGGGGTGATCACCTGGAACTACTCGGTTGCCGACAGCGCGATCCAATATCTGGCGCAGGGCCAGACCAAGACCGAGACCTTCACGGTCCATCTGTTTGACGGCACCTCGACGGTCGACAAGATCGTCACGGTCACCATCACCGGCACCAATGATGCGCCCGTGATCACCGCCCAGGATCTGACCGGCGCGGTCACCGAGCAGGTCACGCCAGCCGGCAACCTGTCCGACAGCGGCACCATCTCCTTCAGCGACGTCGACCTCACCGACGTGCATCTGGTTTCGGCCACCGGCACCCCGATCGGCTCCGTGCTCGGCTCGCTCACCGCGGTCAAGGACAGCGACACCACCGGCACAGGCACCGGCGGCCAGCTCACCTGGACCTACACCGTGGCGGATTCCGCCGTCGAGTATCTGGCCAAGGACCAGACCAAGGTCGAGAGCTTCACCATCACCCTCGACGACGGCAATGGCGGCCTGATCACCAAGCAGATCGACGTCACGATCACCGGCACCAATGACGCGCCGACGGTTACGGCGGCGCTGACCTCGACGGCGGCCGAAGGTGCGCCGTCCTACGCGCTGGACCTGCTGTCCGGGGCCAGTGACGCGGACCATGGCGAAACAGCGACGCTGAGCGTTGCCGCCGTGAGCTATGCGGTTGACGGCGGAACTGCGTCTTCGACGGCGCCGGCCGGGGTGAGCCTGTCTGGCTCGACGCTGACGGTTGATCCGACGGACGCTGCGTTCAACAGCCTGGCGGTTGGCGAGCACACGACGATCGTCGTGTCCTACAATGTGAAGGACGCGCAGGGTGCGACGGTCGCGCAGACCGAGACGATCACGATCACCGGCACCAATGACGCGCCGGTGATCACCGCCAATGGTGGCTCGCTGTCCTATACTGAGAACCAGGCCGCGACGGCAATCGATGCCCTGTTGACCGTCTCGGACGTCGACAGCACCAATCTGACCGGAGCGACGGTGTCGATCACGACCAACTTCGCCTCAGGCCAGGATGTCCTCAGCTTCACCAACCAGAACGGCATCACGGGCAGCTACAATGCAGCGACCGGCGTGCTGACGCTGACCGGTTCTGCGACTGTGGCGAACTACCAGGCGGCGCTACGTTCGGTGACGTATTCGAACTCAAGCGATAACCCCTCGGGTGCGACCCGCACCATCAGCTATCAGGTGGACGATGGGGCAGGCGCCAATCACGCCAGCAACATCGTGACCTCGACGGTGGCGGTGACGCCGGTCAACGACGCGCCGGTGGCGCAGAATGACGCATATATCCTCGACACTTCAGGCGGAAATATCTTGACGGTTACAACGCCAGGAGTTCTCGCCAACGACTCTGATCCAGACAATGCAATAACTGCGGTCAAAGACACCAACCCGACCCACGGAACCGTGACGCTTAACCTCAATGGCTCATTTACTTACACGCGGACAGACTCCTTCTTAGGCACTGATGCGTTCACCTATCATGATTCAGATGGCTCGCTCTCTTCCAATCCTGTGACCGTCACAATAACGTTGGCCGGTAGCATCAGTGGACACGTGATCAATTTTGGAAACGGTACTGACATTGCCGATTTCGCTAACAATACTTTTGATGGAAATACGCCGGCCCCTTCAGGCAATTGGTCTGTCTTGATGGGCAATGGCGGCGATACTCTGGTGACAGCGTGGAATCACATCAACGGCACGACAACCTACAACGGTGGAAATGGATCAGACGGCGTCACCCTGGTTTTCTCGGCGACACAGCTTGAGCAAATCCTTTCGAATGCAACCTTTGAGAGCGCGCTGCAAAATTACTTGGACGGTAGTCCCACTGGAACCCTCGATCTTTTAGCCTCAAGTTGGCAGGCTAGCGTCACTGCTTTTGAAAGCGCAAATCTCGCTGTCGCTCTTAATGGGGGTGGCGCTGTCACCTACTCCGCAATCAGCCAAAATCTCCCCGACCTTTTGGCGGGGCTTACAGGCAATGCGTCCGATAATACTCTGGTCGGGACCGCCACCGGTGAGACGATGTCCGGCAATGATGGAAATGACATCCTCGTTGGCCTTGGCGGCGATGACACGCTAAACGGCGGAAATGGGTCTGATCTTCTGCTGGCAGGCGCCGGAAACGATACGATCACCGGCGGAGCAAACGCGGATCTACTGTCGGGCGGAGCCGGCAATGATACGTTCCGCTATACGTTGGCATCTGACTCGACAAACAGTGCTTTCGACACGATTATCGATTTCACATCGGGGTCCGATAAGATCGCAGCTACCTCGGGCCTAGCGATCACGTCGGTAGGCAGCTCGTTGGCTGCCGTGAACAGTAGCGTCGCAGCACACACGTTTGCCTGGTTCGTCGACACTGCCAACAACCAAACGATTGTCTACGGTAACGCCACCGCCGGCGCTCTCAATGGTGGCAATGCCAACCTGCTGGAAATCCATCTCGCGGGCATAACGTCACTGACTGCCGCCGACTTTGCGACCGGAGTAGCTCCGGCCGGCATCGCCGGAGAGCAGATCAACCTTGGCCTGACCGATCCGTCGTCGGACCCGAACGACCTTATCACGGTCACAGTCAGCGGTGTTCCGTTAGGTTGGAATTTGAACGCGGGAACGAACAACGGAGACGGTACCTGGACGGTGCAAACAAGTGATGTCCAGTCCCTGGCGGTTACCACGCTCACCGACGTCGCGGGCGCGGTTGTCCTCAACGTCGCCGAGACATGGACAGACGCGGACGGCAACACGGGGACCAAGTTTGTTTTCGACAATGTTGAAGCCTACGCGGCCGGTTTCCCAATCTTCGCTATTTCGGGGGACGACAACCTGACCGCTTCGAGCGGCAACGACTTGATCGTGTTCGCCCGACCGGTTGGCCACGATACGATCTACAATTTCGACGCCGCCTCGGATCAGATCGATCTGATCGGCTATGCCGAGTTCACCGGCTTTGGTGACATCCAGGCGCATATGGCCAATGACGCTGCCGGCAGCGCGGTGATCGCACTCGCTGATGGTCAGTCGATCACGCTAAACGGCGTCGATGCGTCGTCGCTTACCGCAAGCGACTTCGTCTTCGACCAAATCCCGGTCACGGAAAATGCCGGCAACATGGTGATCAGCGACGGCGCCGTCCTGCCGCTGAGCGGCGTGATCCATAACATCGGCTCGATCGCGCTGAACTCGACGGGCGACGAGACCGACCTCCAGCTGATCGAGCATGGCATCACACTCGATGGCGGCGGCCACGTCGATCTGTCGGATAGCGGCCAGAACGTGATCACCGGTACGGCATCCGACGTCACGCTCACCAACGTGGACAATACCATTTCTGGTGCCGGTCAGTTGGGAGCGGGACAGTTGACCGTGGTGAACCAGGGCACAATCGATGCAACTGGAACCAACTCGCTCGTCATCGATACCGGCACAAACGTCGTCACCAACTCCGGAACGCTCGAGGCAACGGGAACCGGTGGACTGGAGGTCCACAGCGACATCATCAACACCGGCCTGTTGTGGGCCAATGGCGGCAACGTCACAATCGACGGCAATGTCAGCGGTAACGGAACGGCTCAGATTAGCGGTTCGGCCACACTCGAATTCGGAGCGGCCTCGTCTGCGAATGTAGCGCTTGATGCCGAAGCGACCGGGACAATCGTGCTCCACGACTCCTTTGACTTTAGCGGGGTCGTGTCCGGATTTAACGGGGATGACCACCTGGATCTGCTCGGTGTGGCATTCGGGGCCGGCGCGACCGCGAGCTATGTCGCAAATCAGGCCGGTACTGGAGGAACCCTGTCGGTGACCGACGGAGTCCATACCGCCAACATTCTCCTGCTCGGCCAGTACGACCCGGCGGGCTTCCAGACAGAGGCAGACAAGAACACGGGAACGCTGATCAGCTACCACGACCATCTGGTCTGATGCGCAGCGCGGAAATGACTCGGGGCGAACGTTGCGGCTCCGACTTTTGACTACGATGTCCAGCGTTCGGCATTAATTTTGAAGAGGGGCGGATTTTCCGCTGATCTGTGTGAGTACTCCGTTCAAAAGACCCGACGAACTCCGACAGTTGCTGCAAGCCTGCAAAGGCTATTTCGCCACGGCTGCGATCTTCAGCTTGGCCATCAACCTGCTGTATTTGGCCGGCCCGCTCTACATGCTGCAGGTCTATGACCGGGTGATCTCGAGCGCCAGCCAGATCACGCTGCTCATGCTCACCATGGCCCTGTTGCTGGGTTATGCAGCACTTGCAGGTCTCGACGCGGTACGCGCGCGGGTACTCACGCGCGCCAGTGTTCGCCTCGACCATCAAATGGCACCGCGCGTGATGACAGCGGTGATCGATCGCACCGCAAGGGGCGGCAGCACGCGCAGCCAATTGCTGCGCGATTTCGACATCTTCCGCCAGTTCATCACCGGCGCAGGAGTTCACGCAGTCTTCGATCTGCCCTGGGCTCCGATCTACATTCTCGTGATTTTCGCGCTTCACCCGTTGCTGGGCGCCTTTGCACTCGCGTGTTGTGTCATTCTGATCCTGTTGGCCTTCCTCAATGAATTGGCAGTCAAGTCTCCGCTGTCGGAGGCCAACGAGGCGGCGAGCCGAAACTACATTTTTACCGAGATGAGCCTGCGCAACACCGAAGTGGTGCGCGCCATGGGCATGACGCCCGGACTGTTACGACGCTGGAGTCGGGACCGTATCCGGATGATCGAGCGCCAGGTCACCGCGAGCGACCGTGCCTCCACGATGCAGAGCCTGATCCGTTTCTCGCGACTGTCCATGCAATCGCTGATATTGGGAGTGGGCGCCTATCTTGTCATCGAGCGTCTCACCACCGCGGGAGCGATGTTTGCGGCCAGCATCCTGCTCGGCCGCGCGCTCCAGCCGATCGAGCAGATCGTGGGGTCCTGGCGCGGCCTTGTCTCAGCTCGCGGCGCCTTCGTGCGGCTGCGCGAGCTGTTAACCGCCCATCCACCGCGTGAAACCGGACTGACTCTGCCGCGTCCTGACGGCCAACTTTCGGTGGACGGCCTATTATTCGCAGCGCCGGGAACGTCAAAGGCCATTTTGCGCGGGGTCGCCTTCCGGATTGAACCGGGAGAAGTGCTGGGCATCATCGGTCCGTCCGGCGCTGGTAAATCGACGCTGGCGCGCCACCTCGTCGGAGTACAGACGCCTTCGGCAGGCGCGGCGCGGCTGGATGGCGCCGACATTTCGAGCTGGATCAGGTCGTCCTTGGGCCAGCACCTGGGCTACCTTCCGCAGGATGTCGAGCTCTTCGCCGACAGCATCGCCACAAACATTTGCCGGTTCGACGACGGCGACGACACTGCGATTATTGCTGCGGCAAAGCTGGCCGGCGTGCACGAAATGATTGTGCGACTGCCGGAGGGCTACGATACCGAGGTCGGGGAGGGCGGTGCCATCCTCTCCGGCGGCTATCGCCAGCGGATTGGCCTTGCTCGGGCGGTCTATGGCGATCCGAGCCTTGTCGTGCTTGACGAGCCGAGTTCGAACCTCGATGCGGATGGCGACGCCGCGCTTGCCCATTGCGTCCTGCAGCTGAAGCAACGTGGAACGACCGTGGTCCTGATCTCGCACCGGCCTGCCACCATTGGCGTTTGCGATAAGATTCTGGTGCTGCGTGAAGGTGTCGCCGAGATGTTCGGCCCGCGGAACGAAATTTTGTCGCGCCTGACGCGACCGGTGCCGGTCTCGTCCGTGCAGGCAGCGGCGAGTTAGGACAAATTGCATGGCCCTGGTGGATGCCGCAAACCGATCGAGAACCCCGATGTCAGCTGCAAGCCTACACAGCGGCCCCAATGACTCGATACGACGAATTGCCCTGGTGGGATGGCTGATCATCGCAGCGTTTTTTGGTGGTCTCGGCACCTGGGCGGTGACGGCGCCACTCAACGGCGCCGTGGTCGCGAATGCGGTGATCAAGGTTGACGGCAACCGCAAGAGCGTCCAGCACCTCGACGGCGGCATCGTCAATGAATTGCATGTCAGGGAAGGCGACAAGGTTCTCGCGGGCGATCTCCTGATCCTACTCGACGAGACCCAGGCTCGCGCCGAATACGACGTCCTGACGCAAGAATTTGCTGTGCTGCGGGCAACCGAAATCCGGTTGCTGACGGAGCTCGAGCATGGCTCCGAGCTCGTGATGCCCCCCGATCTCAAGGCTCGAACCAACGATCCCTATCTCAAGAGCGTCTGGAACGGTCAACTCAGCCAGTTCCAGAGCCGGCGGGCCGCGCTGGAAGGGCAGCGCAGCGTGATCCGAGAAAAGATCAACCAGCTCGGCTCGCAGATCGTGGGCGCCGAGGCTCAAGCCAAATCGTTTACCGACCAGATCAACTCCATTCACAAGGAAGCCACCGATATTGCCCCGCTGGTCGAGCGCGGCTTGATCGCCCGGCCGCGAATTCTGCAGCTGGAGCGCACCGCCTTTGGTCTCGAGGGGCAGATCGCGGATACAACGGCCAACATTGCCAAGGCGCGCCAAGCAATCGCGGAGCAGGAGCAGCAGATCGCGCAGCTCGATAACGATCGAATGACCGACGTCACCAAGGACCTGCGTGACACCCAAGCCAAGCTCCTGGAGGTGATTCCCAAGGCGATGAACGCCAAAGCGGTGTTAGGCCGGATGGAGATCCGCGCGCCGTATACAGGGCGGGTCGTGGGCTTGAGCGTATTTTCGGTGGGCGGCGTCATTCAGCGCGGGGATAAAATCCTTGATATCGTTCCGGACGAGGACTCGCTGACCATTGAGGCACAGGTCGGTGTCGATGACATCAGCGACGTGCATCCGGACACGCGCGCCGAGGTTCACCTCACCGCGTACAAGCAGCGCATCGTACCGATCATTCATGGCGACGTGATTCAGGTCTCGGCCGATCGGTTGACCGATCCGAAGACCAACGCGCCCTATTACACCGCATTCGTGCGGATCGACCGAGATGAGCTCGCCGCGATGCCGAACATTCGGCTTTACCCTGGCATGCCCGCGACAGTGATGATCCCGACCGTGCAACGAACTGCGTTTGAGTACATCGTGGGACCGCTCGCAATGTCGTTCAACCAGTCGTTCCGGCAGAAATGACGCGATCAGGCAAGTGATGGAAGACGCAGTTCGGTAGCGACGCAGATCGGAGCGAGGAGAGACAAATGCCTCATCCCGGAAGCCAGGCTCGCTCAACGACACAAATGGCGGCGGAAGCCAAGGCCGAACGAGTGCAGCGATGTGAAGATATAAGGCCTTCAACGCCATAGATGGCGCCTATCGCACAGGCGATCTCAACGCTTTGCTGGCTGCGCTGGTCATCCAGCTGATTCTCTAAACAGCCCGCATCCTGCCCATCTCGGCGTGACTGAATTCCCGCTCGGGTATGCGATATACTGGAGTCCATTCCATTTCGTCGAGACGCTGCTCGATCTCGGCTGCGATCCGAATTATCCTGACCTGTCCGGCTTTCCCTCACTGATCGCTGCGCTTTCCGCTTTGCGTAACGACCGGCATGACATTGTGCGCCTGTTGCCTGTGCGAGGTGCCGACGTGCAGCAACGCGGATTGAATGACTGGACGCCGCTGCACTACGCCGTGAGCCTTGATGACGGCGACGCAGTCGAGCTTCTGCTTACTCACGGTGCCGATATCGATGCGCCAATGCAAATTGATGATCGCGCCACGCCAGTGCAGCTGGCGGAATCATACGGCTTCAACGCAGCGATCAGGGTCTTCAGAGCAATCCCCTGAAGCGTCTGGCGTTGTCGCCCTCTGTGGCAATCCTCCTTTGCGAGACTTCCTTCAGGCGTGCCGGCCGCGCGCTTTCCTCGCAGACTCTCGTCGCTTGTGGGCAGCTTTGCAAATTGGTGGGCACATAAATTAAATGCCGGAACAATCAGCGTGGCGAATTCTTTTCGCGTGAGATATGCCATTTAGTGTCCGTATTATTCCGGTGATCCTGCGTCACTTCATGGTTAACTCCGCTATCTTGTTGTATTACCAGGCCATTTCTGCGATCGATCCGATGGCGCACTGTTCAAATCGATTAAAAGCGAAATCATATATATATTAAATATTGACGAGGATTTACATTTAATAGAGAGTTTATGAAGTGGCAGGTTGGAAATCGTCCGCAGCCGCTGAATGTGCCAACGGGCATCTGCAAATTCAACTGAGAAGGGATTTCGCTATGTTGAAATATTACATCAAGACCACGGAAGGCTTTAAGCGTCTGCGCGCGGACCAGGACGGCGTGGTGTCGTTCGAATACATCATCGTCGCCGTTTGTATCGTTGGCGCAGTCGGTGCTGTGTTTGGCGGTGGAGCTACTGGTCAGATCGGCGCGGCGCTGACGACCGGGATCACCGCTATCACCACTGCTTTCGCTACGGCCATCGCTGGTTGATACTGCCATTTTGACGCCAGAGGGGGGTAGTCCAAGCTGCCCCCCTCCTGCAAAAGTGCCCCCGCAAGTTTGCCTTCCACGTTTTTTGGGGCGTGCATTTCATGAATTGGATTGCTCCCACAGCCTCTATTCTGGAAATCTCATTGTTGCTCTATGTCGCAACGATCGATGTCGCGACGCGATTGATCCGAAACGAAATTTGTCTGGCGCTGGCGCTCCTCGGGATCGCTAGTCAATTGCCCAACGCGATGCAAGTTGCCGAGTCGCTAATAGCAGCCGCGATCCTCTTTCTGCTGCTGTTTGTCCTGTACACGCGCGGTGGAATTGGCGGCGGTGACGTCAAATTGCTGATTGCTTTGGCGATCGGCTTTCCGCTGACCGGCGTGATTCAGCTACTGACCATTACCGTGTTGGCCGGCGGCGTTCTTGCCCTGGTGCATCTGCTGATGCGCCTCCTGCCATATCCCAGGCTAGCGCCCGTCGGCTCGTCGCTCATGCGCCGCATCTATGCGGTCGAGCGTTGGCGTAATTTGCGACACGCACCGCTGCCTTACGGGGTGGCAATAGCATGCGGTGGTATTTGGACTATTTTGAGCAAAGGATTGTGAGATGTCATCCGCGTTGCGTCTGTCGATCATCATGGTGCTTTTGCTCGCAACCACTGCGTTCGGTCTGATTGCCTACAACATGAACCTGCCGAAGGCGCAGCCTCCGGCCCCGGTACAAGTCACAGAGACAACCCCGGCGCCGGCGGAGCCGACGACTTCCGGGTACTTTGTCGCGGCGCGTCCATTGCCGAAGGGGACTTTGGCCCGCGAAGAAGATTTCACCGTGCGGTCGGTGCCGCCGGAGCGCATTCCGCAGGGCGCTATCCTTGAAACGCCCGAATCCAAGGCCGGACTTCCCGGTTCTCTCATCCGCAAGTTCGTCGAAGCGGGCAGTCCCGTCACATTGCAGGACATCCTGCGCCCCCGGGATCGGGGTTTCCTCGCCAGTGTCCTGGCGCCAGACAGCCGTGCCATTAGCATCAAGGTCGACGAGGAGTCGGGCGTCTCGGGCCTGATCAGGCCGGGTGATCATGTCGACGTGGTGTTGACTCAGGTCTTCGAGAAAGTCGATCTCGTGCGTCGCGCCCTGAGCGAAACCGTTCTGGGCAATGTTCGAGTCATCGCGATTGACCAGGAGATCGTGCAGGGCGCGCGACCTATTAGCGGGATGGCAGGTAAGCAAACACAAACCGTGTCGCTGGAGCTCACGCAGGAGCAGGTCAAAAAGGTGTCTGTCGCAAAGCAGATCGGAACGCTCTCCCTGGCCGTACGCGCGGCTGTCGATCAATGGGATAAGGAGGACACTGGCGCGATGTCCAGCTGCGATGTCTCGCCGGAACTCGCCCGCCAGTATGCAATTGCCGCCCAGAGAACGGCAGTGGTCGTTCATTCGGGCGGTGAGGTCAAGCAATACACAGTCAGGAGACAAGACGAAGACGCTCTCATCAGCTGCGATGGGTCCTCGGAAGTTGTCCGCCAGACTGCAACCGCTATGGGTTACGCTAACAGATTGTCGGAGAAACGTTGATGAACATTGCCATAGCCACTCCGCCTGAAGAAGCGACATCGATCGTCACGCGTAACCGCATCGTCTGTTTCGTAAATGATGAGCTCAGCGCTGAGGCTTTGCGCAGAGGGCTGGAAGGCGCCAACCTCTCGATCAGACGCGGCACGATCCGCAATGCGATACGGATGCTTGAAACCGACACCGACCTGTTGGCGCTGGTGACAGACATCAGCGGCATCGATGATCCCTTTACTGAACTGGAAAGGCTTGCCGGAGTCTGTCCACCCGATGTCCGCGTAGCCCTGATTGGCGAGAACAGGGAAATCACCTTCTACCGTGAGCTTTTGGAGCTGGGCTTGACCGAGTACCTGCCGCGGCCGGTCACGCGCGATATCGTGCTGGACCAGCTGCGCCCGAAGCTGCTTGGCAACGTGACGCACAGTTCGGTTGATCGTGGCGGACATGTGATCTCGATCTGTGGTGCGCAGGGTGGCGCCGGCGCAACGAGTATCGCCATCAATCTCGCGCTGCAGCTGGCCGAGACCACCAAGGCCAAAGTTGCGCTGCTCGACCTTCACCTGCAAGGCGGCGAAACAGCTGTCATGTTGGGTGTTCAGCCCGGGCCAGGCCTGCGTATTGCGCTGGAAAACCCGATGCGTGCGGACACATTATTCCTTGAGCGCGCGGCAATTGAGGTCAACGAGCGAGTTTGCCTGATTTCTGCCGATGAAGAACTGGATGCGCAGCTCGACATCACTGAAGCCGGCGTGAGACACGTACTGGGTCTGCTGCGCCAACGGTTCAATTACATCGTTGTCGATGTCCCAGTGCCGTTTCCGGCATCCATTCACCCGGTGATCGCGCTTTCCCGTCACGTGCTGGTGTTGCTGGAAGCTGAGGTGACCGGACTGCGCAATGCCCATGCAGTGCGCGCTGCGGTGACCAATATCGCTGGCAAGGATCGGGTGTTTACTTTGCTTAACCGTGCCGATCGCCCCGGCGGCCTCCCCCGGGCGGCCGTTGTCAAGGCGTTGGGCGCAGAGCCAGATATGGTGGTGCCGGATCTCGGCAAAGGCATGACCCAAGCGGTCAATCTCGGAATTCCTGCGCTGAAGCACGTTTCAGGACTGCGACGTCACCTCGCCCCCATTGTACGGGAGATCACGGGGCTCGGCGCCGAGCGGAAGGGATGGCTGAGGAGGCTGCTCGGACGATGAAGACCTTCGGTAGGCGCGACGACGATACGCCAGCTCATTTATCGGCATTGACGCCGTTGCCGGCATCGCCGCCGAGCTTGCCTGCAGCTGCGCCCAGGCACGAACCTCCGCCCGAGCGGCCCCTGATGCCAACCTCGCTCCGCGAGCGGGTCATCGAGCAGATTGAGCCATCAGTGGCGGCAACTGTTTCGCGCGATGTCCTTCGGCGGCAGATCGAGCAAATCATCCATGGAATCGCCAACGAAGAACGGCTCGAGCTCTCAGCTCGCGAACAGGTTCAGCTGGCGGACGAGATTGCGGACGACATGACCGGCTACGGACCGCTGCGTCCGCTTCTGCTCGATCAATCGATCAACGATATCATGATCAACGGACCGAGTAACATTTATGTCGAACGAGCCGGCAAGCTGGAACGGGTCGCGGTGCGATTCCGCGACAATGACCACATCGCATCGGTGGCGCAGAAAATCGCCGCGCAAGTTGGGCGACGCGTTGACGAGTCCAGTCCGATGGTGGATTGCCGCCTGCCTGACGGCAGCCGGGTCAACATCATTTTTCCGCCGCTGTCGATCCATGGCCCTTGCATCTCGATCCGAAAATTTCCAAGCCGCCGTTTGGACATCGCCGGGATGATCGAAAACGGCTCGATGACCGCAGCCATCGGACAATTGCTCGAGATTGCCTCCCGGTCTCGGCTCAATGTTCTGGTCTCCGGCGGCACAGGGTCCGGCAAGACGACGCTGCTCAACGCCATGAGCCAATTCATCGATCACAGCGAACGCGTCGTCACCATCGAGGACGCGGCGGAGTTGCAGCTCCAGCAGCCGCACGTGATCAGCCTGGAGACCCGGCCTTCCAGCCTCGAAGGTACGGGGCAGGTGACGCAGCGCGATCTCTTGTGGAATGCGCTGCGCATGCGTCCTGACCGGATCGTCGTGGGTGAGGTGCGTGGCGCTGAGGCATTTGACATGCTGCAAGCAATGAACACCGGCCATGATGGCTCGATCTCCACGGTGCACGCGAATAGTACCCGAGATGCCCTGACCCGCATCGAAAATATGGTGCAGATGGGGCAGGTCAATCTACCGACGCGCGCCATTCGAGCTCAGATCGTCGCTGCGCTGGATCTCATTGTGCAGGTCGAACGCATGCGGGACGGACAGCGTCGGATCGTTCAGATCAGCGAGGTCGTCGGCCTGGAAGGGGACGTGATTACGACCAATGACATCGCAGCCTTCGAGTATCACGAGGAGGATGTGCATGGGCGTATATCGGGCTCCTACAGGTGCAACCTTGCAACCCCGAAATTCAAGAGCCGTCTTGTCTATTACGGGCTGGATGGAGCTTGGGCCGAGGCCATGAGGCAGGTGTGATGCCGGAGTTTGTGATCGTCGCTGTTCTGGCGCTCGCGATGTGCGCAGCAGCCATTTCGTTGTGGATCGACGCTCGGGAAAGACGCATCGATCGCCGGCTGTCGGTTGCCCTGCCGGCCTCACATCCAGCTAATCTGCCATCCATTCGCCGGTTGGAGACCGGGGCCGGGTCCCTGTTTCTCCATCGCCTGGCCAACTACAATTCCGAGATCTCGTACATTTGGCATCCGGCCTATGTGCTGCTTGCCGGTGTCGCCGCAGCAGCAGCAACTCTCTACGCGAATCACCTGCTCGGATATTCCATTCTCTACGGGTGCATTGGCGCTGCAATCGCAGCCATCATCGTGGTGCGAGGCCTGTTTGGATGGCAGCAACGTCGCGTTGCGCTTCAGCTTTTTCGACAGCTGCCTGATGCGATCCAGCTGGTGACCAGTACCGTTCGATCGGGTCTGCCCGTGCACGAAGCATTTCGCGCCCTCGCTCGCGATATGCCGCAACCAACGGCTGGCCAGTTTGCCATCGTATGCAGCGAGGTGAATCTGGGGAGACCTCCAGAGCAAGCCGTCGAAGCTGTTTATCAGCGAACGCAAGTGGCGGAATATGCAATGTTTGCGGTTACACTTGCAGTCCAGTTGAAGTCAGGTGGCAGCTTGGCCGAAACCTTACAGAACCTGGGAGACACGGTGAGGCAGCGTGTTGCGCTGGCTGGTCGCGCCAAGGCGCTCGCAGGAGAGGTGATCTTTTCATCGCGAGCGCTGACGATATCGCCGCTAGTTGGAGGCGGAGTATTATACGCGTCCAATCCGCAAACCGTTGATCTGTTGTTCACTGATCCGGTTGGAAACAAGCTGCTGGCTTACGCAGTGGGCTCGGTGCTTCTTGGGGCTCTGGTGATAAGCTGGATGGTCAGAAGGGAAACCGAGCTGTGACTGTTGGCCTAGGTCTGGTAGCCCTCGCACTAGCAGCTGGCAGTGCGACCTGCGTGTTGATCATCCAGGAATTACACCTTCGTGCATTGGACACGCGGGTATCGAACGCCGTGCTGGGTATCCCTTACCGGTCCGCCCCGTTCCAGGACGTGACCGGTTGGTTTTCATGGCTCGGCATGCGGTATCGCCGCTTCTACGCTGAGGAAAATCTGGATCAACTAAGCGCCATCCTTCAATCATCAGGTTTCAATCATCGGCGAGCGTTGCCGACCTGGATCGGCGTCAAAGCCGTCAGCATGTTCCTTTGCCCAATCATCGCCGCGGGTGTCGCCCTGCTTCTCGGCAAGGGACTGATGGATGTGCTGGTCTTTACACTCATGGGCGTGATGATCGGGATTTTGGGGCCGCGATTGATACTGACCGTGATGAAGCGGCGGTTCGATGCTGCCATTCGGGTCGGCACGCCGGATATGATCGATTTGCTGGTCGTGTGCAGCGAAGCGGGAATGGGTCTGGAGAGCGGGCTCGCACGGGTAACGCAGGAAATGAGCCAGACCAATCCCTCTGTCGCGCGGGTCTTGCAAGGTCTTATTGACGATCTCCGGATATTGCCAAGTCGCAGCGAGGCGTTCGAGAAATTAGGTGCTACGTCGGATGGGCTTCGCCGCTTCGGCACCATGGTCGCCCAAAGCCTGCAGTACGGAACGCCGGTGGGCCAAGCTCTGCGGAGTATCGCTGTCGACCTCCGGCGAGAACGCATTACCAAGCTTGAAGAACGAGCCCACAAGTTGGGCGCCAAGCTGACCATTCCGATGGTGTTGTTCCTGCTCCCCGCCATGTTCGTCATTTTGGGAGGAAGTCCAATTCTGCACCTGGTGCGTTCGTTCGCCAGCTTCGGTAAATAGCCATGAGCACGGTTGGCCTGTCGAAACCTTTCTCATACGGGCGCACGATGCAACTGTTCGGCGGCATGTGGTTCATGTTGCTGGCACTTGGTGTCGCCATCAAGATCGGATCATCGGCTCATGATCCCTGGCCGTCGCTCTTGTCGAGTGTTTGCCTCGCTGTCTTCTACGTGCTCCTGGCGCTGTTGATCATCACGCGGCCCCCGGCGAAGGCGCAAGCGAATGGCCTTCTCCCAAGGATAGCGGCGTTCGTCGGCACCTACATGCCATGGACGATCGCCTTCTTCGGCAAGACCGATCAAGCGTTACCAAACCTGGCGTCTACCGCTTGCGTGCTGATCGGCATGATCATGATGCTGGTCACCATTCGACATCTTGGCAGGTCATTCAGTTTGGTGCCACAGGCGCGCAACGTCGTGCAAACCGGTCCGTATCGGTGGATCAAGCACCCGCTCTACCTCGCGGAAGAAATCGCGGTGTTGGGCGTGGTGCTGAGAAACCCGACGCCGCTGACAGCGGTCTTGCTGGTCTTGCATATCGGCATCCAGATTTGCCGAATTTATTACGAAGAGGACCTGCTTCGGCGCACCTGCCCTGAGTATTCCGGTTACGAAGCCTCGCGCTGGAGATTGATCCCTCATGTCTGGTGAGTGCTATTGATCCGGTCGACGACCGGAATGGTGAGTATCGGTCGAGGTAGGCTCATGCGCCGCAAGAACTCTTTCATCGTGGATCAAGGCGGCGCCGTCGCGCTTGAGACCATGATCGTGTATATTTTCTTGGTGTCGTTCCTGCTTGTGCCGCTCGCCGACGTCGCTGCCGCGGGCTTCCAGTTTATCTCCGCGTGGTCGGCGTTGCGGTCCTTCGGGCAGTACGTCCAGTACTATAATCCGCTCGGCCCTGACGGCACGGTGACCTGGAGGTCAGGGCTACAGACGACAGTCGCTGGTCATGCGATCAGCAATCTACAAGTTAAATGCGGAGACGGGGGCGCTACCTGCTCGCCGAGCAATATTGCTTCTCCGAAGTACATGACGTTTTCGACGACCATCACTTTGGCTCCGATTGGGGCGCGTGTGCCTTTTTGGAGGTCAGTGCTGTGTCCCACCACTTGTACGTACACGCTGGCTTACTCAGAACGCTTCCAGTAGGTGCTTCCATGCGCAATCTGCTCCGTTCTCGACGAGGCTCTGTCGCATTCGCGACAGTCATAGCGCTCGTGCCGCTCATCGGAGTGGTCGCGCTCGGGGCCGAGGCCGGATCGTGGTACGTCACCCGCCAGCACGCGCAGAACGCCGCCGACTCTGCGGCCTACTCGGGCGCCTTGCGCCTTGCATGCACGATTGCTGGTGCGAGCTGCGACACGAAATCAGTGGACTATCGCGGCAAGGAATTCGCGGCGCAGAATGGGTTTTGCAACTCAAGTCCTAACGACGCTACCGCCTATCCGGACAGAAACTGTGCGACGAGCCTTCCGACCAGAGTGTCGCGAGCCGTGCAGATCGATATCGGCGATTACAATGGGACCACGTTCACAACGCCATCAACAGGCACCGGCAACGCCGTTCGCGCCAGGGTCAGCCAGCAACAACCGGCTTACTTGGCCGCAGTGCTGGGTTTGACCACCGTCAACATCCCCGCCCAAGCCATTGCGTTGGTCAAGCTGCCGAGCAAGGTGTGCGCCTTGGCGCTTGGACCTAATCCGACCGGTGGAGGGGCGCTTAAACTTGCTGGTGACGTCAGCAACAACGGAACAGGTTGCCCGCTGATGTCGGATGCGAGCGTCCAGTTTGCAAGCACTCCCTCTTTCAGCGGTTCGGGATGGGCCGTCTATGGTGCAAATGGCTGTTCTCCAACCAATACCTGCGCCGATCCCGGCATAGCGCACAACTACTTCATGCCTCCTGCGATGGATCCATTGCAGGGACTCACGACTGCGTCGTTCAACACGAGGACGAGCCCATCAACAAAACCATGCGGCGGCAATGTTACCAATGGTCAAACCTGCTCGCTGAACCCGAACAGCGCTAGCGGGGTGTACAGCGATCTAAAGGTGAACTCCGGAGGCACGGTAAATTTTGCCCCAGGAACCTACCTTTTCTACAATGCAACGATAAGTTTTGGAGGAACGGTCAGCGGCACAGGCGTAACGCTTGTATTGCTCGGGAATTCGAGCCTCACCATCAACGGCGGGAACGTCAATCTCTCGGCCCCTACGACCAACGCTTTCTCTTCTGCTCTGAATGGGGTTCTGATTGACGATCAATCGACTGCGAACGTCAACATTGGCGGCAATGGCGTGATCAAGCTCGCGGGCGCGATGTACTTCCCTAAAGCAGATGTGTCGTTCGGCGGGTCGACTCAGCCTAGCAACACGACCTGCTCAGAAGTGATCGCCAAAACACTCACCATGACCGGTGGCGGCTACCTGAGCACCGATGGATGTGCTCCAACTGTAATCGCCTACACCCAAGTCGTCTCTTTGGTGCAATGATGAGAAAGCTCGACAATCGTGGTGCCTCTGCGTTTGAATTCATCCTCGTGTTCGTGCCGCTTTTCACGTTGATGTTCGTCATCTTCGATCTCGGACGCTATGCCATCACGATGCAGTCCTTGCGGACGCTGGCGAGCGCCGGCGCCCGGGCGGTCATGATTAGCTGCTATACGCCTGCCATGGTCCAAAGCCCGCCGCAGTCGCCGGCCGGCTGCACAGGGGATCCCCTGTCCGCGACGGCCAAGCAGAACGCGGCGCCGTTCCTGTATTTCGGCCATCTCACGCCGACCCTGACGGTGGGGTCGAGTGGCAACAATTTGACCGTTACAGCTTCTCAGACAGCCTTTCAAATGCTGATGCCGATATGGGGCACATCCCTCAACAAGCCGAGCGCATCCACCCAAATTCCCTTCTAGTGGTAGTGAGCAACCACTCCCGGAATGCGTCTGGATTTCGGTAAGCGGGAAATTCCCGAACAGATCTTCCGAAAATGGATAGGGCGCTTGGCGAGCGCGAGAGCAACGGGAACCCGTCGGAGCGCTTACGCGGCGCGATAGTTCCAGGCAAGGCAGGAAAGTGGTGCGCGCTGGCAACATCTGCAAGTTTTCTCTGCGGTTGCCGCACTGCGGTAGCGGCTCTTTTCTTGCACTCAGGCGGCATAAGGGACGATGATCTTGCACCGCATCTTGCGGCCGGTGGAGAACGAGACGTGTCCTTTGCGGAGCCGGAGATAGGTTGGGGCCTCGACTGAGTGCGCGCATAAGCAGGTAACGATTTGTAGTGGGACAGATTGTAAACTCTGCGATGTAGTGCGCGAAGGCGAGTTGTTAGGTCAGTCGAGGACGTAGATTTACGGGGACAGCCGCGGATCGCGGCGAGAGGGACTCAGAATGAGTGGGGGGCGCGTTTCGAGTAAAGCGGAGGCGAGACTACTCGCCTTCAGCGCGATGGCTCTTGCCACGACGCTTGGCCTGTTCAATTCCGTTGACCGCGCGGCGGCTGCAGACCGGCGGGGCTCCGGCGGCGTCTTCCTCAGCGAGATGAACGATGTCCAGCGGGTCAAGATCGTCGTCAACAAGTCGCGCACCTTCAAGGTCGATACGGCCTTTGCGACGATCGTAGCGGGCTCACCTGACATCGTCGACGTGAAATCGCTGAGCGATCACCTTATCTATGTGCAGGGCAAGCAGACCGGCACCACAAATGTCATACTATTTGACTCGTCAATGAAGCAGATCGGGATCCTCGACGTCGAGGTCGTGATCGATTCCGGCAATCTGCAGCAGAACATCCGGAGCAGCACCGGCGGGCAGGGTATCCGCGTGTCGGCTTCCGAGGGGCAGGTGGTGCTCAGCGGAACCGCCGCCGACGCAGTTACCGCCGAGCGCGCCATGGCGATCGCCACCAGCACGGTTGCGAAAGGGGGAGTCGTCGTCAACGCCATGAGTGTCGCCGCGCCGCAGCAGGTGATGCTGGAGGTGCGCTTTCTCGAGGTCAGCCGGGAGGCCGGTCGAAACCTAGGCGTGAACCTTTCTGCGGCGAACGCCAACGGCACTAACATCGGTAACACCGGGCTGGGTCGTGTGACCGCCGCCGGTCGATCACCGATTGGTGGTATTAATACCAACAACGGTCCGCTCGGTGCTGGGGGAGGACAGGTCGGCGACGCCCCGACGGGTAGCCTTCCGGTACTCCAAACTCTGGGGACGCTCGCCGGTACTGCAGGAGGCATCGCTCCTGCGCCGTTCGGAAGCTTGTTGACCAGTCTCATTCGGACCAGCAACGGCGGCTCGGTGGACTTGTTGATCTCTGCATTGGAAACGAAAGGGCTGGCACGTCGGTTGGCGGAGCCAAACTTGACCACGCTTTCCGGCGATGCCGCCCGCTTCCTCGCCGGCGGTGAGTTTCCAGTACCGATACCGACCCAGACGACGAACGGCTTTCCCACCATCACGATCGACTACAAGAAGTTCGGTGTTGAGCTGGCCTTCGTGCCGACCGTTCTTTCGCGCGGCGTGATCAACCTTCGGGTCGAACCCTCGGTCAGCGAGCTTGATTTCGCCAATGCGGTGACCATTCAGGGCACGACAGTTCCCGCATTGACCCGCCGCGATGCGCGCACCACGGTCGAATTGCGCGACGGCCAGAGCTTTGCCATCGCCGGCCTGCTCCAGACCCGCAATCGGCAGGACGTTTCGCAATTGCCATGGATCGGCTCGGTGCCCGTGCTTGGAACCTTGTTCAGCAGCAAGTCGTACCAGCAGGAGGAAACCGACCTCGTCATCATCGTGACGCCGCGCCTGGTTGCGCCGGCGGCACCCGGTCAGCAACTGGCGTCTCCGCTCGACTCCCGCCTTCCGGCCAACGACGTCGATTTCTTCCTCAATGGCCAGATGGAAGTCCGCAAGCGCTACAATGACTACGTCAATTCCGGCGGCGACGTGAAGGGTCCGTACGGCCACATCATCGCTCCTGAAGTTAGGGTGCCTGTTCCGGCACCGGCCGCCGCTGCCGACCAGCCGGTCGTAAAAACCCTCAACTAGCGGAGCGAGAGATGACCATCAGGTATCTGGTTCTGTTCGCGCCCTTGCTGCTCGGGGGATGTTACGGCCTCGCCGGTAACGACGAGATGGATCGCTACTTCCAGCGTTCCGATACCATCACCATGAGCGCCGGCAACGCCAAAGAGGTCAACGCCGTCACACATACGATCAGTCCATGGCCGCGAAACGTCGGTGACCGGAGGATCGCATATGACGCTCGGCGCGTGGGCGCCGCCGTCACACGCTATGGCAAAACGCAACAGCCGGTGGATCAGCTTCCCGACATAAGCGATGCGACGAGGCAAATGGGCCTGCGGACGACGCCGACGCAGAACGTCAACATCGAGGGCTTGGGGGCAGGTTCGGCAACCGGCGTGTCGGTACCGGTCGGCGGAGCAGGGGGCAGGTAACGCGTCCGGAAGTGAGTTTTTGTTTGCGAACGGCGCAGCGAGTTCGCTGGGCCGCGGGGGGATGAAGATTGATGCGACGTATCATCTTGATGCTGACCTGTTGCTGGTTGGCGACGGGCCTCGCAGGGTGTGACTACACGTTGCGGGAGGCTGCGATCGTCGCGCCTGTGGATCCGCCGGGCGGGGACCCCGTGCAGGAGCCGACCGACGTCAAATACTACCCGTCGGACGAACCCGTTCGGCTGGGGCTGGAGCATTACAACCGCGGCAGTTACGGGATTTCCCAGCGCTATTTCAAGGACGCCGTCGAGAAATCGCCGAAGGATTTGACGGCCTGGATCGGGCTTGCCGCGAGCTATGATCGGCTGCGTCGTTTTGACCTGGCTGATCAGGCCTATGCCCAGGCGGTCCGGCTGGGAGGCGAAACTGTTCAAATCCTGAATGACCAGGGATATTCGTACATGCTGCGCGGCAATCTGAGCGCGGCGCGGCGAAAGTTCGAGAAGGCCTATTCGCTCGATCCAGGTAACCCGGTTATCGCCAATAACCTTGAGCTCCTCAACGGCAGCCGGCGGTTCATTGAAAGGCCGCCGAACAATCAACCATAGGTAAAATAGCTAGCCGTAATAGATTAATCTTTATCGATTTGGTCTAGGCTGGAGCGCGCGCCGTGTGCCGGGGGCCATTGAGACAAGCTAACGTTTCTGACGTATGGTTAATCTCATGAGTCGACTTTTCAAGCTCCAATTCCTGGGACCATTTGTGCTCTTTGCCGCCACGCTTTGCGCCGAACTGGCCGCGCGTGCCCTTCAATATGCGCCCAGCTCTGAGCTTCTCTGGTTCATCAATCTCAGGATGTTCGGCATCTTTCAGCGTAGCGATGCCGCATTGAGCTATTTCGTTCCACTCAAAGGGTTTCAGTTCTTCGGGCTTGCGCTTCCGATCTTCGTGCTGGCCTGCGTTGGGCTCGCAGCTAGGTCGAGGCCCCTTTTCACGGTCGCAACGCACGTCAGTGTAGTCTATGCCTTGGTTTTGGTCGTCTCCTGGCAGCTTGGTACACCCACCGCTACGCAGGCATCGCTTGTAACCGTTGCGGTCCCGTCGGGTGGCTGGTTTGTGATGGCGACCATTTTAGGGGCCTGCCTCCTGTCCTTTGCGGTCACGCACCTGCTCTATTTCTTCGCAGTGGGACAGGAAATCAGAGCTTTGGTACGTTGGCTACGACCGATCCTGTTCTCGACGTAACAACCGCATTACGCGCAGGCTCACTGGATGCTCTTAGTCAGCGGCGGAGCTTGCGGTCGAGAATGGCGCCGAGAACGTCGGCATAATCGTCGTCCAGGTCGCTACGCGCGAGTCGGGATCTAGGCGCCTCCATCCCTCCATCTCTAGGCGCCTCCATCCGGGCCGCGCCGGCAGATCGCCGAGATCCCGCACATCCCGAGCAAACACAACCACTTCCGCGAGGATCCGCAACTCCTCGTCGACCGTGTCCGTCGGAAGCGGATCCTTTGCCATAGCCAACGAGGCCCTCCGCACTGCCGATTGCAGCCGCTGGCCGCCGTAGCGCTATGTGCCGGCTGGAGATGTGCGACACGATCACGCCACGTGCCACGTGCGGTCAGGCGCGATAGATATCCGGCGAACGCCTCGCGCGTCAGAAGGTGCACATCGCATCGGAGGAGAACGCGTCGAGTACGATGAGATCCGGTGACGTTAATGGTTTCGGCGAGAGCATTGTCATAGGATTGTCCGAGACTGGCGACGGAGGGCTCCACGCCTCCTTCAGCCAGGCGCTCGGTGTATTTGATCGAGACGTACTGGGCGGAAGCGTGCGCCCAACTCCTTCAAACGGGTTCGGCGACCCTCGATGAAACTCCGCGCAACAGAACCGCGGTAAATCGCGAAGCTAACGAATTGTGCGCGTGAGCAGCAGTCAACTGGTTCGCCTAGCCGAGACGAGCAAGCGACTATGATCACGCTCGAACGTCAAGACGGGAGCGTGCTACGTCAGGCGAAGTGCTACTCAGTTGCGGCATCGCCGCTGCACTGGCTGCACGCAGATCTGTGCCTTTCGTTGAGTCGCCTCAGCGCCGCTGGCGCATCGCACCATCCGCGAGGCGCTGATTCCGGATCTCGCGGAGGAGCAGTATGCGTTTGGTTTGGGCGGCATTGAGCAGCCCCTCGAACATCACGAAAATCTCGCGCGCCTGCACGTAGACTTCCGTGGTGATGACGTGTTGATCGAAGCCGTGATTAGCGAGACGCGTGTCGATCTCGGTTGCAGCCGCTGCATCGATCCGCCAGCTCAGCGCGTTTTGTAACGTGTAGTACTCGGCCTCATCTTCGAACCCTGGGACGATCCCGACCATGTCGATGCTGCGAAGCGCAGCTTCGATTGCGTTTTGACGATAGGTCTCCAGAACCTTGTGGCGCAGCACTCGGTAGCGCTGGATCTCCCAGGAGAGTTCGGCGAGATCCACCGCGAGCAGCCATTCAACGGCGGATCGTGGCGCAAGGTCGGCGAAGATCGCCTGCCGCAGCGCCTGGTAATGCGCAAGAGTTTCGCCCGGCAGCAGCAAGGGAGGCGGCGCCAACACCTCAAACTCTGCCGGCAGCGCCGTCGCGGTCAGTTGGTCCGCCGTTTGGAAGGACCCGTTCATCGTGGTGCGGCCTCCGAGCCAAGGTTTGCGGGTAAGGCTGCGCTCCGGATCGTGGCTTTGGTTGCATCGTGGACCGGGCTAGCCGCCCACAAGCCATGCGCCGCCGGCAACGGCGCGATCTGCAGGTTCGCCCACCAAGCCCGCTCGTCGCCGTAGCGGTGCAGCTCGTGGTGATGGACGCGGCACAAGGGGACCGTGAACTCGTCGCTGACCTTGCGGCTCAGGGTCCGCGGTTGGGCGAATTTCAGATGGTGGGCGTCGCACGGGGTTTGCTGGCAAACGAGGCAGGGCTGGTCGCGGACAAACAACAGATGCGCCTTGCTGCGCTTGCGCGGCGGCTCCTTGGGATGGGCCAGTCCAGCTTCCTGCGCCGCCGGCAGAGCCGGCTGCAGCGCGGCCTCGGCGGCGGCCTCCGGGAGCGGTTCTGGCGGCGCGCCTTGCGCTCGATCTAAGACAGGCGCTTGGCCGGCCGTGCTTGCTGCAGGACGGATCGGGTCCTGAAGCTTGCTCTGATAGGCGGTCTCCACCAGACGGGCGTCAGGTTCCAGAAGAGTGTTCTTGAGCGGGAGGCTGGCCTTCGCCCAGGCAAGCAGGCCCTCACCCTCGTGCAGGGCGGCGAGCTGGCGCAACAGCCGCTCCCGGAGCTCCGCGGACTCTGGCGGCCCCAACACCGGTGCGCGGTTGAGAACGTCCTTGGCGAGCTTGGCTTTCGCGCCAGAGGCTGCGTGCGGCACCGCGGCGGGCGGGCCGGCGACCACATCGGGGGCGTCGAGATCATCCTCGCCGGTAATCCCGACCAGCGCGAACAGGGCATAGCGCCTTGTGTAGGTCAGCGCCGCGCCCATGCGGTGCGGCGCCTCGACGTCCTTGAGTGCGCAGACCGGCCAGTCCGAGGAGATCCACTCGCCGGAGGCATGGGCGAGCAGGGTGGTGAGGTGAATGGTGGCGGTGGCCGTCTCGACCCGGGTGGTCTGGATGGTGGCGATCTCCTGCTGGCTTAAGGTCTTGCGCACGATATCGAGGCCGGACGCCAGAGAGCCGTAGCGAAACGTCCGATCGTCATCGCGCAGAAATGGCGAGCGGATCTGAGCCGTCAGGGTCTTCTCCGGGTTGGTCAGTTCCGCCTGCGCGCGGGCAAGCGCGGCGGCGATCGTTCCGATTTGCTCACTGGCCTGGTGCATGGATGCCCCCCATCTCCACCGGATCAAAGCTGATCGCGCCGGCTTTGGAGCGTTTGGCACGAAGGCCGTGGCCAAACGCTTCCTTGGCGTCCTCGGGCAGCAGCTTCTTCAGCTCGGCCTTGGCCAGTTCGTGCTCGCCATGGGCGGCGCGGGTGCGCAGATAGGTCGCCGCGCACTCCGCCCATAGATTGGACGCGGTCATGTCGACGACCTTGACGGCGGCTAATCGCGGCCGCGGCGGCTCGATCCCGAACAGGAGCGGCGGCTCGCCGGACTGCACGCAGCGCCAGAACTTCTTTTCTGCCGTAAGCAGCAGGTGCTGGTAGAGCGGGTCGGCATGCAGAGTGAGCTCGACCCATTTGCCGCCGCCGGTGATTATCGACAGCACCGCGGAACGGGCGGCGACCACCCACATGTTGTGCTGCAGTTGCGCCATGTGCTTGTCGGCCGCGGCGTCCTCGGTGAAGGCCCAGGGCAGCATGAACTTGGCCTCGAACACCGCGCCAGTTTCTAGGACGATGCCATCGAGCGTCGCCGCCATCCAGCGGTGGACGGGATGTCGGATCCGCTTCTGAATGTCGGTGACGGTCTGACCCGACGCGCGCTGATACCAGGTCCGGTTGAGGTCTTCGGTGACGGTGCCGAGCTGCACGATCAGGTTGTGCGCAAGATCTTGCGGCGCGATCTCGCCGCGCTTTTCGCGCCACAGACGCGTAAGATCCTCCTGATCATTGCCCATGATGATGCGGGCATCCGAGCCGCCGATGAAGGCCCGCCGGTCAATGGGGTCGAACTTGATGACATGATGTGGCGCCTCGGCGCCATTGGCTGAGATCGTGGCCACCCGGTATCTCCTTAGGTCTGACGCGGCTTGGCGCCGCACCGCCTAAAGCCCCGCCATTGCGAGGTGAGATTCCGGGGCTGGTGTGCCCGGTCCGACTCAGTAACGCTCCGTTTGCACGGGAATGCCAGTGCTTTCTGCAGCAAGATTCTTGCTCTTTTTAGGCCCAAATCCTTGATGGTTCGGCGCTTTGGAGCGACGTTTTAACGGACCGAAAGCGCGGGTCCTGGAGATGGCGTCAAACCAACAAATCGAAGCCAATCGCACCAATGCCAAGCGCAGCACGGGGCCGAAAACGGTGCCCGGAAAAGCAAAGTCCAGCGGCAACGCTTTGCGCCATGGACTCGCCAGGGGTTGCAAACGGGATAACCCGGAGTTCGCGAGGCTGATGGTCGCCATTCGCTCGGGCCTGGCATGTGAGATTGGATTGGAAACCGCAGCCGCCGTTGCGCACGCCAAGTGCGACCTATGGCGCGTGCGACTGGTCCGCCAGGCGATGTTGGCTGATCTATGGGATTGCCCGGTCGTAGACATCGCGCGGCGCCTAAACAAGCTTGAGCGCTACGAGCGCAGCGCACTGGCCGCACAGAAGCGCGCGCTTCGATCGCTCAGATAGAGCGAGCTAAGGTTGCCAAAAATGATTGGCTTCGTTCTGGAGAAAATTTCGACTTTCCACCTGACGGGGATGGGTTATGGGAAGTTATAATCATACCCCTCTCGGCCGACCGAAATGATGTCAAGTTCGATGTCATCGAACATTGCGTGGTTGCCCGCCCATTTCAAAAATTGCGAGGTGCTGTCGACCTGGTCGTCGTGCTTGCCGTATGGAAATGCCAGCAGTTCCAGCAAATAGTCGTCGAGCCAGGGGGCATCTGCGGGCAGATGCACTTGTCCGGCCTCGATCCGGAAGGATTGTGCCGCCATGCGATCCGCCTTGCTGCCTTCGGGCTTGATGCCAATCGGGCGCGGCATGCCGTTCGGCGTATCGCGTTGCAGGTCCTGCAACATCGCTGTACCGGGACCGGCGTCCTCGATCAAAACCGCGTCCGCTTTATGTGTTGTCGCCAGCGCGGCCAGGGCGCGCCGCAGGTCGGGATATTGGTGTCGGCCGCGGTAGAGATCCACGAGGTAATAGTCATTCTTGATCACGCGCCAGGTGGTGCAGACCGAGTAATCGTTGGCCTTTCCGGTCATCATGGCGGTGTCCCAGCTCTGCACGACATAATCAGATGCGCCAGCCGCCGGCAGCTGATCGTACCAGCGAAACCAGTCGCGCTTGATCAGATTGCCTTCGAGCGGCACCGGCCGCTGCTGGTATTGCGCCGAGAATTGCAGGCTGCCGATTTCAGCCTTGATCCGCTCCAGCACCAGCTTACCTTCGCGCCGCGGATGCAAAAGGTCGCCGGTGCGGCGGCGAAACACCCGATTTTTGCCGACAGCGATGATGCTATCTTCGACGGCGATGGCCGGCAGATCCAGATGATGCCAACCGCCCGCCTGCAACAGATGACCTGCGAGATCGTCTTGATGCAGGCGCTGCATCACCACGGTGATGCGGCCGGTTGCCTTGTCGTTCAACCGCGACACCAGCGTGCCGCCAAACCACTCGGTGACGCGGTTGCGCCCGGGCTCCGACATCGCGTCCTCCGCCTTGAGCGGATCATCGATGATGATGAGGTCCGCTCCCCGACCTGTCAGCGTGCCCCCGACCGTGGTCGCGTATCGGCTGCCCCCTGCCGTGGTCACGAGTTCGGTGCCGGTATCCTTGGCTGGACGCATGGCCGGAAACAGCTCTTGATACCAACCCGACTCGATCACCATTCTGAATTGGCGGTGCAGCTCGGCGGAAAGTTCGCTGGCGTAGCTGACCACGATGATGCGGCGGCTCGGGTCGTGACCCAGCAGCCAGGCCACGAAAGCGACCGAGACCGAGAGCGATTTGAGCGAACGCGGTGGCTGGTTGATGAGAAGCCGCCGGCATTCGCCATCGTGGAGGCGCATGAGCTGGTAGACGATAGCGTCGATATGCCAGTTCGATAGATACTCGCTGCCGGGGAAGACGGTCGAGAACACCCTTTGGATGAAATAACGCAAGTCGGTTCGGAGCAGCGCCGCCACTATTGGCATCATGTGCCGTCCTCCCCATCGCGCTGGGTCGGAGCCGCAGCGGTCGCATCGGCCAAGATCTGCTGCCGGAATGCATCCAGAATGGCCTGATCGTCGACAGATGGGGTTTTCGCGGCGTCCGGCGCGGTGTTGTCGCTCATGGCCATCGCGAGGGAGAGGAATTTATCCAGCGCCCTGACGTCGCCTTTCAGGGCTTTTTCCCGGAGGCGAAGCAATGCCGCTTTCTGCGTGGTGACGCGCCGTGGCTTGCCGCCGTCATTTAAAGCGACTGGGGCCAGCAGGGTGTTTTTCAGGTCGGTGGTAAAATTCAAGCTGCCCTTCGGGCGCCCGCGCGGATTACCGGATTGACCCGGTTTGAAACGGCTGTGACGCGGGGGTCTGGCGTAGCCAACGCCCTGATCGGATTTTTTAGCCACGGGCGCGCTCCAGGCTCGCGGTGCTTCGTTGGCCGAACGGCTCGCCCGTCTCGGCGTGCACCGCCGTTTTGCCGGTTAGATGCTGCCAGCGCTGGATCGTGACATCGACGTAGGCGGGGTCGATTTCGATCAGCCGGGCCCGGCGGCGGGTCCGCTCCGCGGCTATCAAGGTGGTTCCGGCGCCGCCGAACGGGTCGAGCACGATGTCGTGCTCGTTGGTGCAATCTCGGATCGCGTCGGCGACCAGCGCGACCGGCTTGACCGTAGGGTGAAGAGAGAGCTTTGACTTTGACGAATTTGTCCGGGTATTTTGGCTGGGATAGTCCCACACGTTTGAACGGTTGCGACCATGCCGGCCGAGGTGAACGTTGTTAACGTGGGGTGCGCGGCCCTTTTTGAAGACGAAGACGAGCTCATGTTTGGAGCGGTACAGCGATCCCATCCCCCCGTTCGACTTATTCCAGATACAGAGGTTCTTCAGCTCGCTGTAAAGGGGACGCGTGGCATTGAGGAGCGCCTGCATCGCCCGCCAATCCGAGCAAATATAGTGAATTGAACCGTCGCTGGCGTGCTGGGAGACATGCGCAAACACCTCGGTCAGCAACGCCTCGAATTCTGCAGCGGATAATTCTCCCGAACCCATGACAAAGTCAGGGTGCTTAATCCTGCCCAAGCCCGAGGCATGGCCATCGATCGGCACGTTGTAGGGTGGATCGGCGAAAATCATGCGCGCCTGCGCGTGTTCCAGGAGCCGACCATAGCTCTCTGCCTGCCGCGCATCACCGCAGCGGAGATAATGCTCACCCAAGATCCAGAGGTCCCCAGGCTGGGTGATCGCGGGGCCAGATTCCGGTGGCGGCAAGTCGTCTTCCAAATCGTCTGGATCCGAAACGGCAACATCGAGTTCTCCGGTCGAAAAGCCCGTCAATTGCAGGTCGATTTGAGGGTCGAGGGTCAGAAGCTCGGTTAATTCGAGGCGCAAGGCCTGGACATCCCAGCTGGCGTCCTCGACCAGTCGGTTGAGCGTAAGCTTCAGCACACGCAGCTGCGCCTCGCCGAGATCGACAATGGTCACGGCGGGCACGACGTCCAGACCGAGGAGCTTGGCCGCGAGGACCATTGCCCAGCCCGCTACCACCCGGCGCGTGGCGTCGACGATGATCGGCAGAACGAACCCGAACTCGCGCAAGCTCGCCGCCAGCTTCTCGATTTGGGATTGGGGATGGCGGCGGGTTTGATGGCCAAGCGGCCTGAGCTCGCCGATCGGAACGAGAACGGGATTCAAGTTGTGGCGGAGTGCGGCGCCATTGGTCAGTTGTTTCTTCAAGAGGGCCTCCGTGTTCGATATGCCTATCGGCATATTGGCGGAAGGCCCGCGGGATGCACTTAGAAGGACCTCTCCCTGATTTCCGAGTTGGGAG
Source organism: Bradyrhizobium sp. WSM1253 (assembly GCF_000244935.1). Lineage (NCBI taxonomy): Bacteria > Pseudomonadati > Pseudomonadota > Alphaproteobacteria > Hyphomicrobiales > Nitrobacteraceae > Bradyrhizobium > Bradyrhizobium sp. WSM1253. The sequence continues at coordinate 1,138,239 of NZ_JH600073.1, read as the reverse complement.
CGCGGGCGCGATTTCGCCATTTGATGGCCGCGGCCATCCAGTTGCTGACGGTTTGCGGGCTGGCGGACAGCGGCGGCTTGCATGTCCACATGAAGTTCAGCACGAACAGACCGGCTGGGGTCTGAGGGGAGCCGTCATACGCCGTTCCCACGTAGGGGTTGTGGGTGAATGTTCCGCCGTAGCGCTCGACCAGTTCGGCGAGCCAAATCACGACCTGCACCATCGTCGGCTGCGGAAGCGGGCCGCCCCGTTTCTTGCTCGTTTCGAGCGCGGTCCGGGTGGCGTGTTCGAGCCGCTGCGCGATACGGACGGCATCGACCAGATGACGCACCTCATAGTCGTACGCCTCAGGCAATTCCCGAGAAATCTTGTCCGATGACGCCCAATCTAACAGCATCAGGACGTCCGCGAGGCGATCGGCGGCGTTCGCCAAAACCACGAGCTCAGCGATGTCAGCGTGCCGAGCCTTCTTCTTGGCATAGTCGGCAAGCGTTCTTAGCCGTCGAGGAAACAACCAAAAGACGGTGAGGGGGCCCGGGGCCAAGATCGGCGACTCCTCGACGATCCAGTCGGCGTGACGTTGCTCCGAGGCGTCGACGAAATGGCGAAGGAGCTGGCCGGTCTGGTCCAGCGCTTCGTGAATCTCAGCCCGTGTTGGTTGCTGTGATCGCCGAAGACACTCTCTGAGAGCGTCCTCGCGAATCCAATTCAGCCAATCATGGCACTCGGTCCGGTGGCCGTCGAGCAACGGCAGATCGAGATCTTTGATGAGGTCGTCACATTGGGCGCCGGCCAGTGGACGATGCAGAGCCTGGCGCTGATCTCCGGCAGGTTCGGAGTGGCTATCGAGCTCGCCGAGCGCGCCATCGGGGCTGGCGTAACCCTCCAGTCGGACCATTCCGGTCCAGCCCCATTTCGGGTTGACGCGCTTAGGCATCGGCTCCGCCCCGCATCCCAGGTGAAGTTCTTAGATTCGCAGCAGACAAATTCGTCACGAAATGTCGTTCACGCAAGACCGGGCGAGCACGGGCCACCGCGGCGCAGCCGGCTGCATCGGCATCGGGCGCCAGGCGCCCGTAGATTTCCGGATGCCGAAGAGGTCAGGCGTTCACCGGCTTTCAGCGCTGCAGGGGGATCAATTGACGACGGTTGCTGGGCGCCAGTTCCAGGGAAAGAACTCGTCGAGCCGGCTCGAGCAGCCGCGGCCGTTCACGGCGCGGCTCCGTTAGCCAATCCCAAATTCGAGATGGAGCCCTCGAGTACGCGTGAAACGCGAGCGTCATTCCACACTCGTGGGCGACCGCAGATTTCGCCCTGATGCGCACGCGGGCAAGCGACCCAGAAAAGCGTGAACTGTTGGGACGCTTGGCAGATCAGATCGCCATAGCGGCTCTTGCGCTTGAGCAGGTGGTCAAGAGACAAAGCGGGAGCTTAGGTTCGAGCGACACGGTGGCCAGGGCACCGTCGCCAATGCCTCCGCCCACAATTACGATATCTCGCGATGCGCTGGTCATCGTAATGTCCTTCGATTGACAATCGATTCGCGAAACGGGAATGGAGCGAGTTTCAACGATCGGCGATAGCAACAGCGACATTTTGCAATACGGCTGAGCGGCCGCCGGTCGCTTCGGTTGTACCAGCAATCGCGCCGGTGTTGGCGTCGATCGACGTGCCGAGCTTGGTCTCCGAAAGGAATTTATTAAAGACGATCGATCAACCCGTTCATGTTCCAAACTCACTTATTGCAGCGGCTGCTGCTTCCTTCTGTTGTTGTTTAAGGCCTGTGCCGGACGTGTATGCCACCAAGGCGACGTTGTATGCCTGCCAAAGCGTGTGCCGGTCGATATCCGGGAAACACTTCAACACGAGCGGCTCAACGTTAGCGACTTGATAGGTATCCAAGCATTGAAGAATAACGCAGCTGACGTCAGCGATGCTGTGGTGTTGCATCGCCATTGCTCCCGGTTGTGGACATCAGCTGGTTCCGCGGCCGCGGTCTCTTTGCTTGCCAGGACGATACGTGCAGCCACAAGCGAAGCGACCGCCGGCAAGCATTGAGCGATGGCCCCATCACCTTACCTGAGGAGCCTCGCTCGCCCGCAAGGTTTGCGGCAAGCGCGACGCCCTTCTCAGAGCCGGTCGCGACCCGATGATGACGCGCGGACACTGAGCTCTGATGAACCGCCCGGTCCGTCGGTATGGTGGAGCTGTTCGAGTCGCCTGTCGAGTTCTTGCTTTTTGGCAACGATCCTCGCGGCGAGAATCTGATCGACAACCGTGTAGAGAGCCCACAACTCGTCGACGGACATCTGCTCAAATTGCGGTCGGTAATCACGAATGTCCAAAGTCCAGCCCCCGGTTGGGGCGGGTCGCAGCAAAGTCAGTCGTCAAAGCCCGGACTCTTACGCCGAGTCAGATGGTCGCGTTGCTGGCCGGGCCGACCGCGCTGCCGTCATAAACCGCCTTCCTAGCTCTAGTTTCGCGTGCCGCACCGACGATTCTGCGCTCGGCCTTGGCTACTCGGTCTCGAAGGGTCGGAGACTTGAGAGGCGAGTGCCTCAAAATGTTGGCGCAGAGCGAAATGACAACCATCCAGTCGCGCACGAGCGTCCATTAGAACAGATGGCCTGCGATTGGGACCACCCCGAGACTAGTCAAATTGGGCCATCAGGTCTGTTCGCTTTCGCACGCTGGCTGTATGGTTTTCTCGGTGTGGCTGAGAGCGGCAATCTGCCGCTCGGGCCTCACGGTTTTCGGAGTCCAAAATGGGCGGCTCAGGGCGACTGCCGCCCGCGGACAAGGCCAGCCTTGGATCTCGCCATCGTACAAAATACCGCCGAGCACCTTCTGCGGCCCGGCATTTGGGGTTGTGCTGGGGCCGTTTCGATCTGCGCGCGTTGGCTTCGATCGGCCGGGCGCAGTATCCCGCGCCGAGGAAAAATGGGCAGCCGGTTCTGGTCGGTTTTGAACAGGGGCTGCGGCAAGCGCGGCGCAGGTCCGAGGCGCGGTTCCGACCCGGCCCTGAAGGGTGGGGACGGCTAGTCTAATGATCGGAAGTCACGCCGAGCGCAGGGGTAGGAGCGCCGAGTGGAACGTGATCGGCAGAACCTACTGTTCGAGCTCGACGTACCGACGAAGCCTGAAGACGATATCCGGCAAAGCGTGTCGCAGGCGTTCAGCGTCTTGGGACGTGGTCGAGAACGGTGCGAACCTGATCATGGCATTCCAAGGTCGACTTCCGTAGACGGTGATCGAGACTCCGGATTTCGCAAAGCCATCAACTTTGCGAAGCTCACCAAGGACGAGGTCGGCGATCGCCACAGCGGGCAGTCGCGCTCGTTTTTCATCGGGGCCGCCGGCGGACAAGGGAGCGACTGGCTTCGCAGGTGGCGCTGCCGCGGTCACGGGCTCCTCTTGGAGCGTTGGCGGCATCTCCGGCGCCGGAGCGGGCGACGCGGACGGAGCAAAAATGCCACGGATTAGCGCCGCAAGGCCTGCATTTTTCGCGTCATCGCTCATCGCTCTCTCGCAGTTGAGCGTAGCCTAGCAGCTTTCGGAAAGGATACCACCACGCCCTGGGCAAGCGCAGGGCGGTTCCTGTGTTCGCGATCGAACATTCAGGCGTGCAAAGTTTCGCTAAGCTTCTCCTCAGCGAGATACCTGATTCACGAAGGGGGCGTCGAAGGTGTTGGGTGGTCTGGTGATGCGCTGGCGTATGCGCAATTTTTTGTTGATTTGTCCATCTTGCAAAAATGCCGCTTCCGCGATCCGCGGGCGCTACATGCTCGGCCAGGAGCGATTGACGTGCGATCGCTGCGGAGCGACTGACTCTGTGACTTTCTGGCGTTTTGAAGGGATCGCTCATCGCGCGTGCGCGATGAGCGGTCGGAAGGACTCTTGCGTTCAGGGCTAGTTAGCACGCCGCTTTTTTGGGGGATAAGAGAATGACAAATTGTGTGATCGTTCGGGCCTATGGAAGGCAATTGGATCAGTTGCGCGGAGAGGCATCCCGCATTTCGCGGGCAAACAAAATCGACTGGTGGATCGAGCGCGGCATCCAAGGCACACGATTTTGCTTTGAGGACGCTGAGGCGAAGAGGGCGTTCGTCTCAATCTGCGAAAACGTCGGTGTTTCGCATATTGATGGCGCCCCGCCAGCGTGAACAGGCGGGACCGCGACTGGTTTGGTCGAGGCGTTCTCCGAATGCCTTGATGGCGGCAGCAGCCAACCGGAGCGTGAGCATCGAACACTAATTCCATGAGGTTCGGAGGCAACCCAGGCTTCCGATGTAAGACCGGGCTCAACTTTCCCCAGCGTTGAGTGCTCTTCCAACTAGACGCGATTGGCATAGGCAACGCCCGCACCGAACTCACGACCAGTGCTGCCGAGCCGGACACGCCAAAACGCCTCGCCATATCGAACACGCAGCTGGCTCTCGTTCGCCCATCCTGGTTCTCCTTTCATCTGCACATCGAGGAGGAGAACAGATCGCGTCCACGCGCCGCGAAACACGTGTGTGAGAAATGGACGCTTAACGCACCGGATATCGCTCCCTGCTCAGGGCGACCCCATTCCCTGTTCGCCGGGCGCAAATTCCCTGTTCCGAGTTGGGCGCAGCGCGCCGCGAGGGGTGGGATTTCCCTGCGATTCTAGGATATTGCCGCAATTTGGGATGAGATTGCTCCTGCGGTGGAGGCGTGTTTTCCCTGTAAATTTCCCTGTTTGCAGGGAAAGATGCTTTCGGGCCCAAAAAACGTTCAATGGCGCAACTCCTGCGGGACGGTATTGGCTGCTGCGGGTCAATTTTGCCCAATCACAGCATCAGCGTGACGGCTGCCGCTGCGGACGATGACAACAACGCCATTGCGAACGGTAAATCGTGCGCCGAGCAGTTTCCGCACCTTCTCCGTGATCGGAGAGGGAAACGGAACGGTGTCTCCCACGACGGGTTCGCCGACCTTGATCGTTTCAGTCGCGGAGCCTGCAACTGGTGCAGGCTTGATATAGTCTCGGATAAGCTGAATCTCTTCACGAGATAGGATGAGCGGAGCCTGGTCAGGACGGGTCTCCAACGGCGGCTTGGATGTTTCACTGCTTGCTTTTTCACGTATCTCATAGGTGCTTGCGATCTGATCGAGCCTGGCTACGCGTAGCTTGAGCGCGATGATGTCACGTTGCAGTGTTGCGATCTCCAATTTGCGCGCGTTGGCCTGCATGAAGACGATGATCGCGCAAACGCAGCCCACGACAAAGCCGACGGTCAGCAATGCGATCAACCACCGCTCAAAGTTTCCCATCGACCGTCCGGCCGTCCGGGGGAGTTGTTCGCGCTGGAGATGGCTCCGCCAGATGCGGCGTGCTCGGTCCATCCAGTCTGTAGAGCCCGTTACGCTTGCCGCCGGCCGGCCTGACCCAAAATGCGCGGGCGACGAGGCGGCTTCCTCTCGGGCCGGATCAACTAACGACGCCGTGTCGACTTGCTCAAGCTCTAGATCCTCGAGGACGCGATCCTCCGTAGTCGGATGAGCGGCAGGGTGGAAGGGATCCATCTGCTTATCGAGCCGGCCCATCTCCATTCTCCGTGGAGCCATCTATCAACTTCACCAGTTCCGCCGACGCGGATAGAATAGGGTACCCGAGGATTCGATCAATCGGAACGAAAAAGGCGCCAAGCCGCGCCGTGAGCCGTTCTGAGGATAGCTTCAGGAGATAGGGCACCAACAGATGCCAAGGTTCGCCCCGCGAATGCACGTTCCGACCACGCGGACCGTAGACAGTGCAATGAGGCACCATGATCGCGCGACGAATGCCCAATCTCAGCTGGTTAAGGGTGCGACCGGTAAGTTGGGCTTGTTTAAATTCTTAGGCAGAACAAACCGGGTCTCGTGTAACGCTTTTAATGGTCGCACGCCGTGCGACGAGTCGGATAATTAGGACCGAGCCCATCCACCACTGTAGCACGAGACCCACCGGTCTGCGTTCAGCTCGTCATGACTTCCTTCCGCACCTACAGTTCAAGCCTGTCGATACCAGAATCGGCGCGAGCCGCATTGCGGGCGCGGTAGTGCTTCACGATGGTCTGCGCGCTTCGGTATGAATGCCCAGTGATGTCGCAGATCGTCAGCAACCGTAGATTCCGCTGCTCCGTCAGCGGGCGCTAACGTGCAACCAGACCGTTATGCGGCTGAATATCGAGGAGGCCGCGAGTTTTTCCGGGTTTTCGTCACGAGCGAGCGCGTTGATTTTGATTTGATGAGGTCGCTTTTGTGCGAAACAGGGCGTTAGAAATCGGCGAAAGCCGCCCAGGTATTTGCTTCGCTGCGATTTCCCTCTCGCTCAGGTCTGCCTCATGCCGATTGCTTGCGATATTCCGCAGGCGTGAGGTTCATGTGTCGGCGAAAGACCCGGTTGAGATGGCTCTGGTCCGAAAACCCGCTGAGCAGCGCGATCTCCTTCAGCGGCAAGCGGTCCTTGCGGAGATGCTGGCAGGCGTGTTCCACCTTGCGGCTCAGCACATAGGCGTGGGGACGCATTCCGTAATGCACATGGAATTTGCGCGCGAACTGCACGGGCGTGCAGTTGCAGATGTTGGCCAATTCCTCCAGCGTGATGTTCCTGGAGATGCTCTGTTCGATATAGTCTTCGATCAGCCGCGCATGGGCAGGCCTGAAGCGCCCCTGCGAGCAGGGCATCTTGAACTGCACGGAGGCATATCTTCGCAGGATGTGCACGCTGGCCTGAAGAGCCAGCGCATCGTAGCAGAGGCGGCCACCCGGTCCTCCGGCGGAAACCTCTTGCACCATCTGGTCGCCGATCCAGGTCAGGACCGGATCTTCGATCTTGAGGAGGTCGTGCAGTTCGACCGCCTCCGCGTCGCGATCGAAGGCCTCGCCCGCAGTCTTTGCCATCAAGGTCGGTGAAATGTAGAAATGGCTGACTTCGAGATCATGGCTCCATCGCCAATTCGAAGCTTCCGCGCGCGTGAGCAGCGTCGTAACACCTCGGCCGACGTGATCTTGCTTCCACGCGCCGCTGACGCGGCGGTTCATCGCAGTCGAGCCTTCGCGATAGATGACGATCAGATAGTTCTCGGACGGGGGGACCCAGATGTCGGATGGCGCATAGCGGAACACCCGCAGCCGAAAGTCGGCCTTTCCTACCGCCGAACTGTCCAACATCAACTTGCCAGGCGCGTACCGTGGCAGCTCGTCGACCGTAATGAACCGGCCCATCGCGCGAACTCCCTCCCTCTAAGGCGCGGTTGACCGCTTCTTCTTCTCATGAGCCGAACAGCTGCGCAGCAGCATAAGCCGCTTTTGGCTTTTGCCAAGCGAACTGCGTCCGGATCAGCTCCTTGAGACCGCGGCACCAGTGGCCTCGTTCAAAGGATTGTCGGTTTTGTTCAAGCCCCAGGCGCAGGCAATCTCGTAGCGTGCCGCAGTCCCTTGCCGAGTGGAAAGAACGGCACGAGCGTCGCAAGCAGAACAAGCCCATCCGATCGAGCCGTCGGGATCAACAATGACGCGATGCACCATCATCCGGTCACAGCACGGATGGGGGAGGCCACGCGCTCTTACACCCTAGGAAGGGGAAAATGGCAGAACCCGTGACCGAGTTCGACGGAAGCAACGGCGCGCATGTAACGGCGAAATTCGACGCCGTGGTGGTTGGAGCCGGCGTCGCCGGACTCTATCAGCTCTATCGCCTGCGTGAACAGGGATTGAACGTCAGGGTGATCGATGCTGGATCCGGCGTCGGCGGCACCTGGTACTGGAATCGCTATCCTGGCGCGCGCTTCGACTCCGAAGCCTATATCTACCAGTACCTGTTCTCCGAAGAGCTCTACAAGGGATGGAGCTGGAGCGAGAAATTCCCTGGCCAACCCGAAATCGAACGCTGGCTGAACTACATCGCCGATCGCCTCGATCTGCGCAAGGACATCCAATTCGGTACGACGGTCAAGAGCGCTCATTTCAACGAAGCCGCCCAGCGCTGGCTGGTCACGACCGACAAGGGCGACGTGATCGATACCCAGTTCCTGATCACCTGCTGCGGCATGCTTTCGGCCCCGCACGTGTCCTTTCCGGGGCAGGAGACCTTCAAGGGGCAGTTGTTCCACACCGCGCGCTGGCCGAAGCAGCCGGTCGATCTGGCCGGCAAGCGCGTCGGCGTCATTGGTAACGGCGCGACCGGAATCCAGGTCATCCAGACGATCGCCAGCGAGGTCGGTCACCTCAAGGTCTTCATTCGCACGCCGCAATACATTATCCCGATGAAGAATCCCAAATACGGCGCGGCGGATGTCGATGCCTACAAGTCGAAATTCAAGTCGTTCACGGAGCGCCTCCCGCACACCTTCACCGGATTCGAGTATGACTTCGAGCACGCCTGGGCCGAACTGTCGCCAGGGCGGCGCCGTGAGGTGATCGAGGATTGTTGGAATGACGGCTCGCTGAAGCTGTGGATATCCTCGTTCGGCGAGCTGTTCTTCGACGCGGAGGTCAACGCCGAGATATCCGAATTCGTGCGCGAGAAGATGCGCGAACGGCTCAAAGATCCAAAGCTGTGTGACGCGTTGATCCCAGCCGATTATGGCTTCGGGACACACCGGGTGCCGCTCGAGCAGAAATTTCTCGAGGCCTTCCATCGCCCGAATGTCGAGATCGTCAGCGTCAAGGAAAATCCAATCGAACGGGTGACACCGACGGGAATCCAGACCGCCGACGGCGCCATCCACGAGCTCGACATCATCATTCTGGCCACCGGATTCGACGCCGGAACCGGAGCCTTGACGCGCATCGATGTCAGAGGTCGCGGCGGCCGCTCGCTGAAGGAGGATTGGAGCCGGGACATCCGCACCACAATGGGCCTTCAGGTTCACGGCTATCCGAATCTCTTCACGACGGCCGTGCCGCTCGCCCCTTCAGCGGCGCTCTGCAACATGACCACGTGCCTGCAACAGCAGGTCGAATGGATCGATGATTGCATCAGGCATATGCGCGGCAAGAATCTGAAGGTCGTCGAGCCGACGAAGGATGCGGAAGACGGATGGGTGGCGCATCACGATGAGATCGCCAACGCGACGCTGATCGCGAAGACTAATTCCTGGTACCTGGGCTCGAACGTCGAAGGCAAGCCGCGCCGGGTGCTGTCCTATTGCGGCGGCGTCGGCGCCTATCGCCAGAAATGCGATGAAGTCGCGGCGAGCGGCTACCCGGGTTTCGACATGCATTGAGGGCTGCCAAGGGAAGTGTCGACCCAATCAATCCAATTCAGGCTGGAGAACAATCATGACCATGAATTTTGGTGCGGTGGCAGACACCGTTCTCGACGATGTCGTTACATCGACGCCGCACGTACCCGGCGTCGTCGCGATGGTGACGAACCGCCATCGTAACATCTACGAAGGGGCAGCCGGCAAGCGCCGTCTCGACCAGGCGGCCAACATGACGACCGACAGCATCTTCGGGATATTCTCAACGACCAAGGCGATCACCGCCACGGCCATCCTGCAGCTTGTCGAGGAAGGCAAGCTCGATCTCGATGAGCCGGCCAAGCGATACGCGCCCGAGATCGGCAAGCTCCAGGTGATCGAGGGCTTCGATGACAAGGGCGACCCGATCCTGCGCCCTCCGAAGCGCGACATCACCACGCGCATGCTGATGACGCACACCGCAGGCCTGAGCTATGATTTCATCAATCACACCTACAATCGGCTGGCGCAGGAAAAGGATCAGCCGAGCGTGATCACGGCGACCAAGGCCTGCCTGATGACCCCGCTGCTGTTCGATCCGGGCGAGCGGTGGGATTATGGCACCAATCTCGATTGGTGCGGCCAGATCGTCGAGGCCATCACCGGCCGAAGGCTTGGTGACGTCTTCAAGACGCGCATCTTTGAACCACTCGGCATCAAGGACATGACGTTCGAGCTGACCGATGCGATGCGCGGACGGCTGGCCGGGATCCATGCGAGAGGTGCCGATGGCTCGCTCACCCCGATGGATTTCGAGCTGCCGGCCAAGCCCGAAGTGCATATGGGCGGCCATGGCCTTTACGGCACGGTCGGCGACTACATGCGCTTTATCCGGATGTGGTTAAACGACGGCGCGGGCGAGCACGGCCGCGTGCTGAAGGCGGAGACCGTGCGCATGGCTGAAAAGAACCATCTGGGCGACAAGAAGGTGACGCCGATTACCGGCGTCATCCCGTCGCTGTGCAACGACGCGGAGTTCTTCCCCGGCCAGTCAAAATCCTGGGCGCTGAGCTTCATGATCAATGATGAGCAAGCCCCTACCGGGCGTCCCGCCGGTGCTCTGGGCTGGGCTGGCCTTGCCAATCTGTTCTATTGGATCGATCGGCAGAATGGGGTCGGTGGCTTCTGGGCCACCCAGATTCTTCCCTTCGGGGACCCGACATCGTTCATCGGCTACATGAATTTCGAGACGGCATTTTACCAGAGCCTGAAACAGCGAATGGCGAGCTAGGTTTGATGGAACGACACGAAACTGTAGGAATTGCGTGACGGTGCACTTAGCTGTGAGCGTTCGAACTCGCAAAAGGGACCGGAGCCATTGAGTGCACTGTCACTATAATCCCATGCCTTTTGCGGCACCGGCTTTGCCGAGCCGCAGCTCGCGAAGCAAGCGAAAGCTGGCGGGCCCGGCAGGCCTCGAACCTGCAACCAGACCGTTATGAGCGGCAGACTATCGATCGGGTTCGCTGATTTCGCTGCAGTTTCGTTCGGGCTCGATCGCGTTCGTTGCGGTTCGTTCACGCCGTTTCTGAGGCGAAACTGGTGCGGCTGCCCGGTTCGTGGCTCTAAGGATGGACCATCGTTTGGCCGGTGCTGACCACCTAAGTCGCTTACGAATCTTTGCGCGTTGCATGAGGCCAAGGGCGTCGACGCAACGTAGAGCTCAAGTTGGCAACGTAATCGGAAGAATGTTGACAAGCGCTTCAGCGCTGTCGGGTCCAAAGGTCGCCTTCATCCAGGGCAGCATGAACGCACCGACGACGGCGCCGATCGCCCTCGAAAGGGGAGCACCGTCGGTTAGATCGCAAGCCGAACTGAATGCCAGTATCGGTGGCTGCGTCTCCACGATTTTGAGCTGCGGCAGGATCATGGATCGAGAAGCAAGGAGGAAAGAGCGGTCCTTGTTTTGTCGTCTGTGAGAGTACACCGTCCCCGATTGCACCCAATTGGACATCGGTTGCCGGAGCTAGCTCATACTTGCCCATGATGGCTTGGAGGGAGAGACCAAGGTCTTGAACGGGCGTCGCGCTATCGCGGCGGAAATCTTCTCTGCTCGTCCCAAAAATGTCATTGCCGCTGACCGACAAGATCATGTCGAGCGCGGGCTCGTGGGGCCGCCGATACATGCCCGAACAGCCTGCTTGCAATGTTTAGTATATCGTGGTTCACTAAACAAATCGAGCTTGGCTGAATCCCTAAGAATCCAGGCAGGCACGAGGAAACGTCCGTTAGTCGTTCAGCCCGTGAAGGACTGTATCGCTCTGCTCGAAGCATTCGAGCGGGTTGGAGAGTCGCGCCATGTCGATGGCCGGCCCCACTGGGAGGGAAAGCGTTATGAAACAGACAGTAAAGGCGCTTCTTACTAGTTTCGGAGTTCTGGCATCCGCGCTCAGTGCCGGAGTGGGGACTACCCCTGCGCACGCGCAGGCGAAGACCATCACGCTGTGCTGGGCCGCGTGGGACCCTGCCAACGCGCTAGTCGAACTGTCGAAGGACTTCACCGCTAAGACCGGCATCGGTATGAAGTTCGAGTTCGTGCCGTGGACCAACTATGCCGATCGCTTCCTGAACGAGCTTAACTCGCACGGCTCGTTGTGCGATCTCATCATCGGAGATTCTCAGTGGATCGGCGGCGCCGCGGAGAACGGCCAGTACGTCAAGCTCAACGATTTCTTCAAGAAGGAAGGAATCAGCATGGACGACTACATGCCGGCCACCGTGGTCGGCTATTCGGAGTGGCCGAAGAATACGCCAAACTATTGGGCGCTGCCCGCCATGGGTGACGCGGTTGGCTGGACCTATCGCAAGGACTGGTTTGCGCGGCCAGAGATCCAGAACGACTTCAGGGCCAAGTACGGCCGCGATCTCGCTGCGCCGAAGACGCTCGACGAACTGCGAGACATCTCGAAATTCTTCCAGGGCCGTGAGATCGACGGCAAGAAGGTCTATGGCGCTTCGATCTATACCGAGCGCGGCTCGGAAGGCATCACCATGGGCGTGTCGAACTATCTCTACGATTACGGCTTCCAATATCAGGATCCCAAGAAGCCCTATGCGATGGACGGCTTCGTCAACTCGCCCGGCGCCGTCAAGGGGCTTGAGGCCTACAAGGAGCTCTACAAGTGCTGTACGCCACCCGGCGCCTCCAACTCCTACATGTCCGAAGGACTTGATGCGTTCAAGTCAGGCCAGGTCGCGCTGCAGATGAACTTCTTCGCCTTCTTCCCAGGCCTCTACAAGGATCCGAACGTTGGCGGCGACAAGATCGGCTTCTTCAGCAATCCCGCGGGCCCCGCGACACAGGCGACGCAGCTCGGCGGACAGGGTATCTCGGTTGTTTCCTATTCGAAGAACCAGGGCGAAGCGCTGCAATACATTAAATGGTTCTCCGGCGGGGATGTGCAGAAGAAGTGGTGGGCGCTGGGCGGTTATTCCTGCGCCAAGTCCGTGTTGAACGATCCGAGCTTCCCGAACAGCGCGCCGTTCGCCGGGGAGTTTCTGAAGTCGATGGGAATGGTCGTCGACTTCTGGGCCGAGCCCTCCTATGCGCAACTCCTGCAGGCCGAACAGAAGCGCGTGCATGACTACGTGGTGGCGGACAAGGGCACCGCGCAGGAAGCGCTCGACGGTCTGGTGAAGGACTGGAAGGCCATCTTCAAGGAAGAAGGCAAGAAGTTCTAAGGCAACCGCCTGGGGCGCACGCGAGCGCGCTCCAGGCACTCTTCGGCAATCTCGGCAGCTGTCGCATAGCTGATGGTCCCGGCGCGAGGATCGACCAAAGCCATGAACGATTTGAGTGCTTCGTCCCAGATCACCCGTCGGGCCGTCCCGGCCCGGCCAGCCGTGGCGCGTCGTATCCGGGGTTTGTCGGACCAGGCGCTCGCCTGGCTCTTTATCACGCCCACGATCGTGCTGCTGGTGGCGATCAATATCTTCCCGCTGGTGTGGACGATCTATCTCTCGTTCACCAACTACCGCGCCAATCGGGCGAACGCGCCGACGATATGGCTGGGCACCGACTGGTACCAGTCGATACTGACCGATCCGGATATCTGGGCGGCGATGCAGGTGACGGCGCATTTCGTGATCTGGACGGTGGTGATCGAGACCGTGCTCGGATTTGGCCTTGCCTACCTCATCGATAAGAAGTTCCGCGGCCACGGGATGTGGACCACGATCATCCTGCTGCCGATGATGCTGTCACCTGCCGTCGTCGGCAATTTCTGGACGTTCCTCTATCAGCCGCAGATCGGATTGTTCAACTACGTCGTCGCCTTCTTCACCGGACGCGCGGCCTCGTCGTTCCAGATGCTGGGCGACGTCACGCTGAGCCCCTGGGCCATCGTCATCGTCGATGCCTGGATGTGGACGCCCTATGTGATGCTGATTTGTCTCGCGGGCCTGCGCTCGATCCCTGGATACATCTATGAAGCGGCGGAGGTCGACCGCGCGTCGAAATGGCGGCAGTTCTGGTCGATCACGCTGCCAATGGCGCTGCCGTTCATCATGCTGGCGGTGCTCTTCCGCGGTATCGAGAACTTCAAGATGTTCGACATGGTCAACCTGCTGACCGGCGGTGGGCCGGGGTCGACCACGGAAGTTGCGTCGATCACGCTCAAGCGTGCGGCGTTCGAGAGCTGGCGCACCGGCTATTCCTCGGCCTTCGCGATCATCCTGTTCGTGACGGTCTTCGGCCTCGCCAACATCTATGTGAAGGCGCTGAACAGGGTGAAAAGCCGATGATCTCAGCCACCACAGCCCATTCCGTCGTCGAGCCGTCGACCACGACGCGGCGTTTTGCCGGCTCGCTCGTCGTGCTCTATGCCATCATCACCATGATCCCGCTGGTGTGGATCATCCTCACCGCGTTCAAGTCGCCGGACGATGCAATCTCCTATCCGCCCAAGATGATGTTCAAGCCATCGCTCGAAGGCTTCTGTAACGTCTTCACGACCCGCTCGCGCCAGACCCCGGAGTTCATCCGTTCGCTGGGGCCGCCGCAGGGGCTTTGCGACAGCCTCGCGCGCAGCCGTAACATGGTGGTCGCCGGTCCCTCGAACTATGTGCCGCGCTTCGTCAATTCGCTGATCATCGCGTTCGGCTCGACCGTGCTCGCCGTCGCGCTCGGCACCTTGTCGGCCTACGGCTTTTCGCGGTTCCGCGTGCCCCTGAAGGACGACCTGATGTTCTTCATCCTATCGACCAGGATGATGCCGCCGATCGCGGTCGCGATCCCGATCTATCTGATGTACCGCAGCATCGGATTGTCCGACACCAGGCTCGGCATGATCCTGCTGTACACCTCGGTCAACGTCTCGCTTGCGGTCTGGCTGCTCAAGGGCTTCATCGACGAAATCCCGCGCGAGTATGAGGAGGCGGCCATGATCGACGGATACACCCGCTTTCAGGCCTTCGTGAAGGTGGTGCTGCCGCAGGCCACGACGGGAATTGCGGCGACGGCGATCTTCTGCCTGATCTTCGCCTGGAACGAATACGCCTTCGCGGTGCTTCTCACCTCGGGCAATGCGCAGACCGCGCCGCCCTTCATTCCGATCATTATCGGCGAGGGCGGACAGGACTGGCCCGCGGTGGCGGCGGGCACGACGCTGTTCCTGGTGCCGATCGTGGTGTTCACGGTGCTGCTGCGCAAGCATCTGCTGCGGGGCATCACCTTTGGAGCCGTCCGCAAATGAGTATCGATGCCACCCGATCCGTCGCGCGTCGCGGTGTTGCCGATCGCGTTCTGCGCCGTGGTCCGCTCGAAGCCGCCGCGACCGCGATCATCGCCGCCGGCGTCGTGATGCTGATGCAGCCATTCTCCCTGACGCTGTATTCCTGGTCGTTTGCGACGACCCTGTTCGGCACGGTGATGTTCACCATCGTGTCGAAGGTTCGGGAGTAGGGCGCGATGGCACAGATCAGGGTCGAGGCACTCGACAAGTCCTTCGGGACGTTCCATGCGGTCAAGTCCGCCAGCTTCACGGTCGAGGACGGCCAGTTCCTCTGCCTGCTTGGACCGTCCGGCTGCGGCAAGACCACGACGCTCCGCATGATTGCGGGCCTGGAGCTGCCGACATCCGGCACCATCCGGCTCGATGGCGAGGACGTGACGATGAACCGCGCATCGGCGCGCGACATCGCCTTCGTGTTCCAACTCTTCGCGCTCTATCCGCACATGGATGTCCGGCGCAACATCGGCTTTCCCCTGAAATGCGAAGGGATCAGTGCGGCCGAGCGCGATCGGCGGGTCGTAGAGGCCGCGCGCATCCTGCGGATCTCCCATCTGCTCGACCGATCGGTGTCGGGCCTTTCCGGCGGCGACCGTCAGCGCGTCGCGCTGGGGCGAGCGATCGTGCGCAAGCCGAAGTGTTTTCTGATGGACGAACCGCTCGGCGCGCTCGATACCGAGATGCGCGAGGCCATGATTCATGAACTACGCGCCCTGCATGACCGCCTGGGAGCAACCACCGTCTATGTCACGCATGACCAGCTCGAGGCCATGGCGATGGCCGACAGGATCGCGGTAATGAACAATGGCGTCGTCGAGCAGGTTGCGAGCCCGCGCGACATCTACGACCGGCCTGCTTCGCTCTTCGTTGCGGATTTCATCGGCTCGCCGCCGATGAACCTTCTGCCGTTCCGTGGTCACCTGCAGACGGGCGCGGAGGCGATCCGGCTCGGTGAGCGCGACGTTCCAATTCCTCCCTTGCGCGAGGCGATGGCGGAAAGCGAGTTCGTGCTGGGGGTGCGGCCCGAGCATGTGCGCTTCACCGATCGCGGCATGGTCCGCGGGGTGGTCTATGGCACGGAATATCTCGGCACGACGCAGATCGTGACCGTGACGACGCACTACGGCGCACTGAAGGCCCGCTCACCCAGCAGCAGATCCTTCCGGACCGGCGAGACTGTCGGGCTCGATTTCCGGCCCGATACGCTGTCAGTCTTCGACAAGGTGTCGGGCCGGGCCATTCGTACCGCGTTGCATGAGGGAGGCGCGCATGGCTGAGGTCCAGATCAACGCCATTTCCAAGGCCTTCGGCAAGACGCAAGCTGTGAACGATCTGTCGCTGACAATTGGCGATGGCGAGTTCGTCGCGTTGCTTGGGCCGACTGGTGCCGGCAAGAGCACGGCTTTGCGCTTGATCGCGGGATTGGAGCAGCCGGACAGCGGTTCGATCCGCATCGACGGGCGCGACGTGACCTGCGATGCACCGGCGGACCGTGACGTCGCCTTTATCTTCCAGCAATATTCGCTGTATCCGCACCTGACGGTGTTCGAGAACATGGCCTTCGCGTTGCGCGCGCCGACCCGGCGCGTGCCGGAAGCCGATATTCGCGCGAAGGTGCAGGAGGTCGCACGTCTTCTTCATATCGAGACCAAGCTGGACAACAAGGCGACGCAGCTGTCGGGCGGGCAAATGCAGCGCGTCGCGATCGGGCGGGCTCTGGTCCGTTCGCCCTCGATCTACCTGATGGACGAGCCGCTCTCCTCGCTGGACGCGAAGCTGCGCGGCGAACTGCGGCTCGAGCTCAAGCGGATCCAGGTCGATCTCGGCGCCACGATCCTCTATGTCACCCATGATCAGACCGAGGCGATGACCATGGCGTCGCGCATCGGTGTAATCGAAGGCGGGCGGCTGATGCAGGTCGGCTCGCCGCGCGAAATCTACGAGAACCCGATCAACGCGCATGTCGCGGCAAGGTTGGGCCAGCCGACGATCAATCTGCTGCCGGCGGCCCTGTTCGGCGGCGCGCCTGATGGCGCCGAGACGATCGGTGCGCGGACCGAGCACCTGACGATTGCGCGCGGCGGTGGCGATGTGTCGGCGACCGTCAAACGGGTTGAACATCTCGGCGATCAGAGCCATCTCCATCTCGACCTCGCCGGCCGGCCGGTGGTGACGCTGGCGGATCCCGAGGCGGGCTTCGGCGCCGGTGATGTGGTGTCGCTCTGTCTGAACAAACCTCTGTTCTTCGATGCGATGGGCTGGAGGGTAGCGGCATGAGCCTTGATCGGGTAGCCAGGGAAAGACTGGTGCGAGCGCTGGCGGGGTCGATGATCGAGCACGCCGACGAATTGACGAGCCTCGACCAGGCGATTGGCGATGGGGATCACGGACTGAATATGAAGCGTGGTTTCGAGGCAGTGCTGGCGGCATTGCCGGGCCTTGCCGACAAGGCGCTCCCGGACATGCTGAAGGCGATCGGAACGACTTTAGTCATGAAGGTCGGCGGTGCTTCGGGGCCGCTGGTCGGAACTTTCTTCATGGAGCTGGGCAAGGCACTTCCGGAGCAGCCGAGCCGCGCTGATCTCGTCGCAGCGACCGAGAAGGCGATCGACGCCGTCAAGGCGCGCGGGCGTTCTGAGGCGGGGCAGAAAACGTTGCTGGATGTCCTGGTGCCGGTGCAGGTCGTGTTGGCGGGCGGTGGCGATGCCGAGGCGATTGCAGCGGAAGCGGCGCGAGCGGCCGATCGCACCACGCCCATGCTTGCGATCCGCGGCCGTGCGTCCTTTCTCGGCGAACGTTCCATCGGTCATATGGATCCCGGTTCGCGTTCGGCGTCCCTTTTGATTGGCGCGGCAGTCAAGGTACTGGAATTCGAGGCAAGTTCATGAACAGTTCAAATTCCTGCAATGTCGGGATCGTTATCGTTTCACATTCGCGCAAGATCGCGGAAGGCGCGGCGGATATGGTGCGCCAGATGGTAGGCAGCGCCGTGCCGCTCGCCTGGACAGGCGGCGACATCGATGGAGGGCTCGGCACCAATGTTGCCGGGATCCTCGACGCGATTGAAGCGGCGTGGTCGCCCGCAGGCGTGGCGGTGCTGGTTGATCTCGGCGGGGCGGAGACAAATTCCGAGATGGCGGTGGAAATGCTGCCTGAAGATCGACGCGCGCGCGTCGTCGTCTGCAATGCTCCGGTGGTCGAGGGAGCTGTGATTGCGGCAACCGAGTCTTCGGGTGGCTCGCCGCTTGCCGCTGTCAAGCGTAGCGCGGAGGAATTCTATGCATGATGCTCACGCCAGCCGGCCGGGCGAAACGGCGGTGCCACTGACAGCCTCGGCGGTTCTCGTCAACAAAGTCGGACTTCATGCGCGACCGTCGGTCAAGCTCACGCAGTGCGCAAAGGGTTTTACCGCGAAGATAGAGCTCGCCCTCTCGGCGGACGGGCCCTGGACGGACGCCAAGAGCCCGGTAAAGGTCATGCGTGTGAAGGCGCCGCAGGGCGCAACACTGCATTTCCGCGTTACCGGTTCCGATGGCAAGGCAGCACTTGCTGCTGTACTGGCGCTTGTGCATGACGGTTTCGGTGAGGCCTGATCGCAGTGGCAGAGATCCATCTCACCGGCCGTGCTGCCTCGCCGGGTCTCGCGATCGGACCGGTCACCATGCTGACTGCGGCTGTGGCCAGGCGGACAGCGAGCGACGATCCCGCGCAAGAGGCGGCGGCACTGCGGGCGGCGATTGAGGGCGCGAGGGCGGAGATCGCCAACCAGATCAAGACGATCCGGGGCGATGTAGCCGACATTCTGGAATTCCAGGTCGCCATGCTTGAGGATGATGCGCTGGCGGAGCCGGCATATGGGGTCATCTCGGACGGGATCACTGCCGACCACGCCTGGCGCTTGGCACTCGACGTGGAGATAGCTGGCTATCGCGCTGCTGAAGATGAATATTTCCGTGCCCGTGCGGCCGATATCGTCGACATCCGCGACCGCGTGCTTGCGCATCTGAGCGGCGTGGACACGGTCGCCAGGATTACCAGCGGCTCGATCGTGGCGGCTGACGACATCACCCCTTCCGCTTTTCTTGCTGCCGACTGGTCGCACGGCGGCGCCATCGCGCTGGCTGCGGGCTCACCTTCCTCGCATGTTGCGATGTTGGCGCGGGCGCGCGGGGCGCCCATGGTCGTTGGGCTCGGCCCACTGTCGTGGAACGGACAGCCACCTGCGCTGGCGCTCGTCGACGGCGATGCCGGCACCGTGATCTTTGATCCCGAGCCGGAAACGCGCCGCCTGTTCGAACAGCGCATGGCGGTTGCGAATGCCGCCCAAGCCGCCGCCGATGCCGCCTGCCTTGAGTCCGCACGCACGGCCGACGGCCGGCGGATCGCGGTCCTTCTCAATATCGCCGCGCCCGAGGACCTCGCCGGCCTCGATCCTGCAATCTGCGACGGCATCGGCCTCGTGCGTACGGAATTTCTGTTCGAGGCGGCCCAAGGCCTGCCGGATGAGGATGCGCAATATGCAGTCTATCGGCGCATTCTCGAGTGGGCCGAGGGAAGGCCGGTGACAATCCGCACCCTCGATGCGGGCGGCGACAAGCCAATCGCCGGCTTGACGATCGATAACGAGCGCAATCCGTTCCTCGGTCTGCGCGGCATCCGTCTCTCGCTCGCGCGGCCGGAAGTGTTTCGGGTGCAACTGCGGGCACTGTGCCGCGCGGCTGTGCACGGGGCGCTGAAGGTGATGCTGCCGATGATCGCGGTTCCTTCGGAGCTCGACCGTGCGAATGCCCTGCTGGATGCAGAGTTCACGGCGCTCAGGGCCGAAGGGATCGCCTGCGCCCACCCGCCGCTCGGCATCATGGTCGAGGTCCCGGCGGCGGCGCTCCGCGCCGAGGATTTCGGCGCGGCGTTCTATTCCATCGGCTCGAACGACCTGACCCAGTACACGATGGCGGCGGCGCGCGACGTCGGTGCCGTCGCGGACCTCAACGATACCGGCAATCCGGCGGTGCTGGCGCTGATCTCTCGGACTGTCGAGGCCGGACGAAAGCGTGGCGTGGAGGTCTCACTCTGTGGTGACGCCGCGGCCGATACGCGCCTGACCGCGGCGCTGATCGCCACCGGGTTGACAATTCTCTCGGTGTCGCCGATTGCCGTCGCGCGGCTCAAGGCCGCAATCGCAAAGGTGCGTTCATGACGGATGAAGCAGGCGAGGATACCCGCGCGCCTGGTGACAGCAATGTGGCGGATTACAAGGCCATCCTGCGACGGGTGCTCGACAATAGGCCCTCGGGGACGCGGCTGAAGCTGGCGGCGGCGTTGGGCAAGAATCGCTCCTTCGTGACCCAGATCACCAATCCGGCCTATCTGGTTCCTATTCCGGCGAAGCATGTCGCGATCATCTTCGAAGTCTGCCATCTGTCCGGCACTGAGCGTGCGGCGTTCCTCAAAGCCTATGGACGCGCGCATCCCGGCCGGCTGCGCGCACCCCATCGCGAGGCGCGCACCCGCATTGTCTCGGTGACCGTACCCGACCTCGGCGACGACAAGAAGAACCGTGCGCTCGAACAGCTGATTGTGGATTTCGCCGCGCAACTCGCGCGCTATGCCGAAAGTGTGGGTTGAGCCATTGATTTGAACTTTAGACGAGATGGGAGGACGTTCATGAAAAAGCTGATCAACAGCACCGATACGATACTCGAAGAAAGTCTGGACGGTTTCGCGGCAGCTCATGCGGGTATCCTGCTTCTTGGTGCCGAGCGCAAATTCGTCCGGCGCCGCACGTTGAAGCCAGGCAAGGTCGCGCTGATTTCGGGTGGCGGCGCGGGACATGAGCCGCTGCATGCGGGCTTTGTCGGCCTCGGCATGCTCGATGCCGCTTGCCCCGGTCAAGTCTTCACCTCGCCGACGCCAGACCAGATGATCGAGGCCGCGGAGGCCGTCGACACGGGCGCAGGCGTGCTCTTCATCGTCAAGAACTACGAAGGTGACGTGATGAATTTCACCATGGCAGCCGAGATGGCCGCACGGGAAGTTGCGAGCGTGGTGACTAACGACGACGTGGCTGTGGAGAAATCGACCTATACGACCGGTCGTCGCGGCGTCGCGGGGACATTGATCGTGGAAAAAATGGTCGGCGCTGCGGCCGAGACCGGAATGCCGCTTGCCGCTCTCACGGCGCTCGGCGAAGAGGTCAACCGGCGCACGCGCTCGATGGGGGTGGCGCTGTTGCCATGCACCGTGCCGGCCGTAGGGCGGCCAAACTTCGCATTGGCCGACAATGAAATGGAAATGGGCGTCGGCATTCATGGTGAGCCCGGCCGGCGCAGGGTGACGCTGGCGTCCGCCGATGCGATTGCCGCCGAGCTGCTCGATGCGATCCTGAACGATCTTGCGCCCGGCAAGGGGAGTGAAGTGCTGCTTCTCGTCAACGGGTTTGGCGCGACGCCTCTGATCGAACTCTATCTGATGGTCAATGCCGCAAAGCGGATTCTGGACAGCGCGGGGGTGGCAGTGGCGCGCTACCTGACCGGTTCCTACGTCACATCCCTCGACATGGCTGGTGTCTCGATCACCGTATCTGTGCTCGATAGCAAGTCGACGAAATTATGGGATGCCCCGGTGCAGACGGCAGCTCTGCGGTGGGGCGTCTGATCTCAGCTCGCGGCTTGGTTTTGATCACAAACAATGACTTATCGACTCCGCTCCCGCGAAACTAAGCCTCGTCGTTCCCACCCAAGAGAAAATCCATCGAAAGTTCAATGCAGCCCTCGCGGCTCAATTGTTGGAATGGCCCGCATCGCGCGGGCCATTCTTGTCTGGCGATGGATCGCCACGCTATCGGGCTGTACTCTGCCAAGCGAGCATTCGCTGCTCGACGAGCGACACCGCAATTGAGGTCAAATATCCGGTCGCACCGAGCAGAATGACGCCGGCGAACAGGTCGGCGGATCGGAACGCACGTGCCGAGAGCAAGACCCACTGGCCAAGGCCGTCGAGTCCGGCCAGGATCTCGCAGACCACCGAAAGGATCAGCGCGACCGTCAGGCTGAGCCGCATGCCCGCAAGGATGTCGGGCAATGCCGAGGGCAGGGCGATCTTGCCGATGACGGCGCCGCGCGACATCTGCAGCGAGCGGGCGACCTCGTAGAGCCGCGGCTCGACCACGGCAAAGCCGTGGATGGTTGCGAGCATGATCGGCCAGATCGCGCCGAAGGCGATGACGAACAGCGCCATGCCTTGCGTCAGCCCGAGCATCGCGATCGCGACCGGGATGATCGCGGAGACCGGCAGGGGCCGCAAAAATTCCAGGGACGGCGCCACATAGGCGCGCATCATCCTTGACGATCCGATCAGCGCGCCGAGCGCAATGCCGGCGATCGAAGCGGCGAGCCAGCCATAGGCCATGTGTTCGAGCGTGCCGATGAGCTTGCTTGCGAGATCGCCGCTCGAAGCCGCGCGCCAGGGCAGCCCAGGCTCGGTCCGGACCGGGCAGGAACACCGGTGAGACCAGCCGCAGATCGGCGACGAGCTGCCACGCCGCGATGAAACCGGCCGCGACGAGGATGCTTGCGAAACGCCAGAGGATCGCAGCGCGGCTCATGGATTGTCTCCGGTGAGCGCGGCACGGCCGAACAGCCGGCGCTGGGCCGCAATCAAAAGGAGGTTCAGCGCGTAGCCGATCACGCCGATCCAGAGCAGATAGGCGAGCATCAGGTCGGCGCGTAGCGCCTGCTGCGCCAGCATGATGCCGGCGCCCAGGCCGATCGGATTGATGGCGATCTCGACCGTGACAGCGACGATCAGGGCGATACCGGCCGACAGACGAAAGGCGATGAAGATCCGCGGCAGCGCGGCCGGGATCACGATCTTCGCGATCCGTTGCGCCGCGCTCAGCCGCAAAGCCCGTGACACTTCCATCAATCGCGGCTCGATGCCACGCACGGCGCTGCGCGTCATGATCAGCATCGGCCAGATGCAGGCGAACGCCACGATCACGATCTCCATCCGGTAGCCGAAGCCGAGCGCAATCAGCGTGATCGGCAGCAGCGCGATCGAGGGAATTGGGCGGATCGCCTCGACCGTTACCTCCATCAACCGGTCAAGCGGCCGCGACATTCCGAAGGCAATGCCGAGCGAAAGCCCGATGGCACTGCCGATCGCCAGTCCGGAAAAGGCGGCGAACAGTGTGTCGCGGGTCGCGGTCGGAATCGAGAGATCGGTAAGCGCCGCGGCCAGCGCCGCGAGGATCGCGCTGGGCGGGGCGAGGCTGTCGCTCTGCAGGTGGGTGAGGCGCGCCCAGAGCTCGAACGCAAGCATCAGCGTCAGCGGCAACAGCAAGGGCCTGGCGCGGTCGAGACTCAATGTTCGGTCGCCTTGATGAAGTCGAACAATTGCCGGCGCAGCCGCAGGAATTCCGGATGCTCGCGAGTGGCCAACTGGTCGCGAGGGCGCGGCAGGTCGACGTCGAGCTCGATGCCGATCCGGCCCGGATGCGGCAGGAGGCCGACGACGCGGTCGCCGAGGTAGATCGCCTCCTCGAGATCGTGGGTTACGAAGATCACGGTCGTTTGGCTCATTTGCGTCAGCGACAGGACCTCGTCCTGCAGCCCCTGGCGCGTCATCGCATCCAGCGCGCCGAACGGTTCGTCCATCAGCAGCGTCGTCGGCTCCTGCGCAAGGCAGCGCGCGATCTGCAGGCGCTGCTGCATGCCGCCCGACATTTCGGTCGGATATTTGTCAGCGTGATCGGACAAGCCGATCTTGCGCAGCAGCGCCGCGATGCGCGAGCTGCGCTCGCGTGCCGGAACACCGGAGGCTTCGAGCGCCAACGAGATGTTGCCGGCCGCGGTCCGCCACGGCAGCAGCGCCTTGCCGTAATCCTGGAATACGATCGCGACCTCGCGGCGCGGCCCGGTGATCGGCTCGCCGTCGAAGGTCACGACGCCGCTCGTAGGGCTGTAGAGGCCCGCGGCGAGCCGCAGCGCTGTGGTCTTGCCGCAGCCGGAGGCGCCGACAATGCAGAGGAATTCGCCCGGCCGCACCTCCAGATCAAGATTCTCGATGATGGTCTTGCCGCCGAGCTGCAGTGTCGCGGTGCTGAACGCGATCAGCGCCTTTTGCCGTCGCGCCGCGCGCGCCTCGTCGAGTCTGGCAACGACACTCATAATTGCTCCCCGCTTGTCGCCGGATACACGAAATTGATGGTCGAGTGCAGATGCGCGGCCAGCATCGCTTGCGCGGCGGCAAGATCGCGGGCGAGCACGCGGTCGGCGAGCATCTGGTGGCTCCGTATGAATTCCTCGCCGCTGTCGATGGCGCGCATCATCATGCGGCGGTAGCGATAGGCCTGATCGTAGAGGTCGGAATGGGCGGTCAGCATGCGCCGCGAGCCGCAGGCCGCGAGCAGCGCGGTGTGAAAGCCCTTGTGCAGCCGATCGAAATCGGCCGCACCCTCGCGGAATTCATTGCCGGTGCGCTCGATATGCCGGCGCATCTGATGCAGCGCGCTGACGATGCCGGCCTCCCAGGTGACGTCGCCGCGGAGGATGGCGAGCCTGACCGCCTCAATTTCGACCGCCGTCCGCATGCAGGTGATGTCGGCGAGATCGTCATGGCTGACCTCGGCGACACGAAAACCACGCTGGCCGATGCCGACGATCAGGCCGCGCGACATCAGCCGGGACAGGCCTTCGCGCAGGGGGGTGGCGCCGATCTCGTAGCGCTGCACGAGATCGACGATGCCGAGCCGCGATCCCGGTGCGAGATCCCCGGAAAGAATGTCCTGCTCGATGAGGTTTGCGGCGCGCTCGCTCAAAGTGCCGGCCTCAGCCGGAGGACGTTCGAGAGTGCGCTCGGGGGCAGGCATTGCCAATGTCCTCAGTTTAGCACCAGTTTGGCGGTGTCGAGTTTCGACTGCAGCATCTTCTGCGACGACATCACATCGATCCACCAGGCGAGGTTTTCCGGCTTGAGATTCGGCTCGGACTGGTTCGGCGGTGTCGCCTTGACGAGCTCGAGTGGCTGCTTGGTGAACTTGGCGATCGAGGCGGAGGCCTTCTCGCGATCGCTATTGACGATTGCGGCGGCCTCCGCGATGGCTTCGCGGAACTTCTTCACCGTCGCCACATTCTTCTCGGCCCAGTCGCGCCCCGCGGCATAGAAAATGATCGGGTCGGTGCGGCCGAGCTCGGCGCCGTACCGCGCGCCGACCGAACCGATCCCCGCATTGGTCATGCGCGTGACGAACGGCTCGGCAGTGAGCACCGCATCGACGCCGCCTGACTTGATGATGTCAGCCATGGTCGGGAAGGTGACTTCGACGAAATTGACGCTTCTGGGCGGGACGCCTTTCTCCACGAGCCATTTCACGAACAGCACGTGGAGAAAGGCGTTGAGGCCGGGCGCGCCGACCTTCTTGCCGATGAAATCCTTCGGCTCCTTGATGGTGATGCCGTTGCGGACGAAGGCGGCGATCGCGGTGTTCGAGGTCGGGTTCATGACCGAGGCGCCGGCGATCGCGACAAGGTCGAGGCCGCCGTCGACGGCCTGGAGGAAGACGGTGGAGGTGGGGCCGCCGACCTGAATCGAGTTCGACAGGATTGCCGCCGGGATGTTGGAGTTGATCGCAATCGGCGTCATCTCGACATCCAGCCCGTGCTTTTTGAAAATGCCTTCGTCGACAGCCACCATGGCCGAGGCGCAGTCGGAGGTCGCAGTGCAGCCGATCTGGATCTTGGCCTGCGCCAGCGCGGGTGCCGTCCAGGCAACGGACCCTGCAACTCCAAGCGCGAGACCCAACATCGCCTTGATCTGCGTTCGCCTCACCGCGCTCTCCCCAATTTGCATTTTTCAGGCTTGTTTATCGATATTTTATCTGATCATATATTTCAAACGATAGCAAGGGGTACCCAAGATGAAGCTCGCAACATTCAGATCTGCCGGTCAGGAGAAGATCGGAGCCGTCCACGACAATGACAGCCAGCTGTTCGACTTCGCCGCCGCCGCCGCGCGGGACGGCCAGGCCGATCCGGCCTTCGGCTCGATGCTGGCGCTGATCGACGCCGGGCCCCGCGCGCTCGATCGGGCCAGGGCCCTGCTCGACAAGCACGGCCCGGACGCGACGCTGTCGGCGGCAGTCAGTGCCGTCGACATCCTCGCGCCGGTGCCGGAGCCGCGGCAGATGCGCGACGGCATGTCGTTTCCCCTGCACATCCTGCAAGCGCCACGCGGGCAGCGGAAGCTCGCCGCCCGCGCCAGGGGCGACATGGCCGAACTGGCCCGCATCGACGCCGAGCCGCTCGGCGAGCTGCCCGAGGTCTATCGCAAGCAGCCGATCTTCTACATCACCAACCGCTTCAGCGTCCGCGGCACCAACACCACCGTGAAATGGCCGCGCTACAGCAAGGTCATGGACTACGAGCTCGAATTCGGAATCATCACCAAGAACAAGGGTGCGAACGTCTCCGCCGCGAACGCGAAGGATCACATCTTCGGCTACACGATCTTCAACGATTTCTCCGCGCGTGACGCACAGCGCATCGAGATGGAGGGACGGCTCGGCCCGGCCAAGGGCAAGAGCTTCGACGGCGGCAACGTGATGGGTCCTTGGATCGTGACACCGGACGAGATCGGTGATCCCTATCATTTGAAGATGGAAGCGCGCGTCAACGGCGAAACCCGCTCGAAAGGCGTGAGCGAGGGCATGTTGTTTTCCTTCGAGGAGATCATCGCCCATGTCACGCAGGACGAGACGCTGATGCCCGGCGAATTCATCGGCTCCGGCACGGTCGGCAATGGCTGCGGCCTCGAGCTCGGCTGGTTTCTCGGGCATGGCGATACGATCGAGCTCGCGGTCGAGAAGATCGGTATTTTGAAGAACCGCGTCGAGCGGCAAGAAGTCTGAAGGGACGCCTGACGGCCCCAACGAGAACAATCAACGAGGAAGCGCCATGACGACCAAGCTGATCGACATTTCCGTCCCCCTCCAGAACGACGTGCCGGCCGACCCGCCCGGCAATCATCCGACGATCCAGTATATCGACCACCAGCAGGGCCTGCCGCGCATGCTGCAGTTCTTCGACGGGTTGAAGGCCGAGGATCTGCCCGACGGGCAGGGTTGGGCGGTGGAACAGGTCAGTCTCTCGACCCACAACGGCACGCATCTCGACGCACCCTGGCATTTTCACCCGACCATGAATCGCGGCGAGCGTTCCTGGACCATCGACGAAGTGCCGCTGGAATGGTGCTTCCAGCCCGGCGTGAAGCTCGACTTCCGGCACCTGCCCGACGGCTATGTCGCAACGGCCAAAGACGTCGAGGCCGAGCTCAAGCGTATCGGCCATGAGCTGAAGCCGTTGGAGATCGTCGTGGTCAACACCAGCGCCGGTGCCAAATATGGCCGGCAGGACTACGTCACGTCGGGCTGCGGGATGGGCTATGAAGCAACCATGTACCTGCTCGAGCGCGGTGTGCGCCTGACCGGTATCGACGGCTGGAGCTGGGACGCGCCGTTCGTTCATACCGCGAAGAAATACGCCGAAACCAGGGACGCCAGGCTGATCTGGGAAGGTCACAAGGCCGGCCGCCATATCGGCTATTGCCATCTCGAGAAGCTGCACAATCTCGAATTGCTGCCGTCGACCGGCTTCAAGGTGTCATGCTTCCCCGTGAAAATTGAGCGAGCCTCTGCAGGATGGACGCGAGCGGTCGCAATTTTGGAGAGCTAGCCTCTCAGGCCCCGTGCGCGCCAATCGCGGTTCAAATGGCCATCATCAGCAATAGTCGGTCTCCGGTTGCGCTTGCACCATTGAACTTACCGTTCGACATGCTTCTGAGTTTGGGCGGACGATCGCAGGAAATATCGCAGATTTGAGTCATGTTGGGGAAAAGCGATAGCGGTTTCCCGACTTGAGCCCCCGACGAGTCAAGATCCGTGTTCCGCCGCGCTCTGGTTAAACTGAGACCCGTCATTCCGACGAAGAGAAAACCCACGGTAGGTCCAATGTAGGTCTGGCGGTGAAGTTGTCGGAATGGGCATTGATCTTCCAAGCAAATCATACGCCTCTTAATCGGCGGGTCCCAGGTTCGAGCCCTGGTGCGCCAAGACGGATGGGGTCGACGAGAAAAAGGCGGATCTCGTGCGACGTTTTTTGCGATCGTGCCCCGGATAGCAGTGCGACTTATGCTTTTTCTTTATTTCTGCATCTTCGCGCAATGCGATACGGTGTGCAGATTCAACGGTACAGGCCGACTACGCGCTCGTCGTAGAATAGGATACTAGGGCGGGCAAAACGGACAACCTGTTTTGCCCAGTCGCCTCGTGATCCCTCGACCGTTCTGCGACAGCTTGGTGATTTAATCCCCGCCGCGGCAGCCGGGATCGGCAGGGCTGTGATCGACTTGATCTTCTCGATCGCAAAGCGCGAGGTGCGTGCTCGAAGTTGGAACCGGCAATCCGGCCACAATCAAGAAGCGTCGGCAGGGTGGGCCGGTACGGTGAAGTGAAAAATTGCGCCGTGGGGCTGGTTGCGCGTCACCCACAAGCGTCCGGCATGCGCTTCGATAATCGAACGACAGATCGACAGTCCCACCCCCAAACCGCTGGGCTTCGTCGTGTAGAAGGGCGCGAAGGCGTGCTTGAAGGTTTCAGAGCTCATCCCCGGTCCCGAGTCCTTTACCTCGACGAGAACACCGTTCGGTGCAGCCTGCGCGGTGGTGATCAGCACTTTGTTGGCTCCATTCGCGACCGTGCCGATTGCCTGGACAGCGTTGACAATCAGGTTGAGAACCACTTGTTGCAATTGGACGCGGTCGCCCTCGACAAGCGGCAAGCTGTCTGCAAATTCCGTCTGCACCGAGATGCCGTTCTTCATCGCTTCGCCGCGGGTAAGCTCAATAACGTCCCTGATCGCCTCATTGATGTCCAAGCGATCCTTCCGGGGCGGTGCTTTTTTGACGAGATCGCGAATTCGTTGGATGATGTCGCTGGCCCGAGCGGTATCGTTCATAAGCCAGTCCAGTGATTCCCTGACCCTCTCAAGATCCGGCGGATTTCTCTCCAGGAATCGCGCGGCCGCACCGGCATTCATGGATGCCGCGGCAATCGGCTGGCTCACTTCATGCGCGATCGAGGCCGTGAGTTCGCCCATGGTGGCGAGGCGGTTAGCGTGCGCAAGCTCCTTCTGTATCTCGCGCAGCGCCTCTGCGGCCCGCTTCTGTTCGGTGATGTGCCGTCCAACGCCGCGATAACCGATGAAGTGCCCGGACTTGTCGAGCACCGGCAGCCCGGAGACGGACACGTAGCGCTTGCCGCCATCGGGCGTAGGGCGCGCGAGCTCGAAATCGCGGAACGGAAGGTGGGCATCGAGCGTCTCCCGATGCTTGCGCCAAGCCTCCTCGTCGGGCTCCAAGTAGGGCACTTCCCAGCGCGTCTTACCAAGTTCAGAGCCCGACGCGGGTGCGTCGACCATGCCTTCGGCGAATTCCTGGCGAATGAAACGATGCCGCGCATCGGATTCCCAGTACACGTCGAAAGAGAACTGTACGAGAGTCCGGAAACGCTCCTCGCTCTCCTGCAGAGCCACTTCCGATCGTTTGCGCTCCGTCAGGTCAACGACAAAGGAGACGCCCTGGTCTCGTTGTTCGTCGAACGCAGCCATGCCGATCAACACCGACACGCGGCTTCCGTCCTTGCGGAAATACTCTTTCTCGAACGGCTGCACGCTACCCATCTTTTTTAGTTCCGGGATCCACCATCGCTCGTGGCGGTCGAGCCATTCAGGCGGCGTCAGGTCAGTCCAGCGCAGGCGGCCCGAGACGAGATCCTCACGGTCGTATCCCACGATGCTGAGAAACGCATCGTTGGCCTCCAGAATCGAACCTTCAAGCTCCCAGATGATGATTCCGATGATGTTGGCATCGACAAGGCGTCGGATTTTCGCTTCCCGTTCTCCGAGATCGCGGTACAAAGCCGCATTTTCCAGCGCGATTGCTGCCTGTGAGGCGAGCAGCTTCAGCACCGCAATTCGCGCCGGTGCAACAACGTAGGGCGTCAGTGTATTCTCGAGGTAAAGCACGCCGATAACTTTCGCACGGTTGATCAGGGGCATGCAGAGAATGGAACGAGCGCTGCGCTGATTAACGTAGGGGTCCGTGGCAAAGGGAGGCTGGACCGTGGCATCCCCGAGAACCGCGCACTCTCTGGTTCGCAGTACGTAATGGAGAACGGATTCGGGAAGGAGATCCGCGGTCACCGCTGTATTGCGCAGTTCAACAGTAACTTTATCGCCGGTTGTCGTGGCTTCCGCTTCAATGCGCGGCTCGGTGTCGTGCGACAGGATCAGCAGACCGCGTTCAGCCCCTGCTTGTTCGATGGCAGTGCGCATGAGCGTCTCGATAAGCGTCTCCAGCACCATCTCACCTGACACCGCTTCCGACACCTTGATGACAGTGGCGAGGTCGAGATGCTCGATCGGCGCTCCAATCGTGCTCATCGGGCCTGGCTCTGATCTCGCCTCCCTGAGGTGCGGGTGCATATCCTCAAGTTGCCGCACTTTACCGTCTGCCCCCCAACGAACATAGCAGTCGCGCGCTCTCCGCAAATAGATGCCAGCAAATTCTTCGAAACCACGCGCGCCGTAAAACCGCGCGGCCAATTCATAAGCGATCGCCTCGTGGTGGACGAAGCCGTTGTCGCGAGCGGAGCGGATGGCTTGTTCATAGAGACGCTCCGCGTCCAGTTCTCTGCCTTGGAGACGGGCGATCTCGGCGCCCGTTAGAATAGCGCGGTCCGCGAAATTCTCCGGGCAATTCTGTGCCCACAAATCGAGCTGCGTGTGGTGCCCAGTCAAGGCCTCAAGGTGCCCTTGACGTTGTTCGGGGTGTGCCGAATTCCAGCATGCAGCGTGCGATAGCGCTGCATAGAACTCGTATTCCACCGTCTCGAGTAGCTGCGGTGGTGACCACGGCAGTCTCCGCGCCTTCGATGCGGCGTCGACGGCCGGCGAATAGTCGCCGGCAAAGAAGCACGCTTGCAGCTTGCGGATCCAATACCAGCTCTCGGGCAGCGCGAATGCCGGATCGGCGGCCAAACTCCGTTCGAACCGAAGCTCGTCGGACGGGTCGTCGTGCAGAGCGCCGAAACGCCGCGTCAGGCCGCGCAGCATACGGATTAGCCCAAGCTGCGGCATTATGATGTCGGCCACCAACGCAAACTTCGCCTTCTTGCTCAACTGCAACCCGTGCTCGGCTTCGCGCTGCGCTTCTGCAAGCGCATCGCCCGCCGCAAGGAAATTCGTATTCAAGCTGGCGCAACTGAAGGCCGCGAACGTGACGTCGCCACTGCTGCTCGCGGCCTCAAATGCGCGCTGAAAGGCGTCTCGGGCATGCTGGAGGTGCTTGGTCCATGAAAGGACAAGGTTGCCATAGTTCAGGTAGGTCCTGGCGTGCACGCGCGAAAATCCGCGCCGCTCGACCAGCTCAGTGCCGATACGGCTGAATCGAAGGCCCGCCTGATAGTCGCCGAAGCGCGCGCCGGCAATGGCGCCGAACATGACGTAAGGAACGCATGAAGCATCGTTGTTCCCCCACTCGAGGCTGATCTCCACCGCTTTTAGGGCCACCAGCGAGCGAAGGTTCGCATCAGTGAAAAACGCCGGCGGCATGAGCGCCGTCAAAAGATCTATGGTCGCTAGTGCGAGTGCATCACTCATCAACGGCAGATCCAATAGCTCCTCGACCGACCGATTCCCGAGCCGAGATCGGACGTGCTCGTATTCGCGTCGGACGTCATCATCGCTTGGGTGGACTACCCATCGAATCCCGAGTTGTTCCAGATAGCTGAGACCGGCGCTAACCGCGCGGTCCGGCTCACTGAGCGCCGTATACAGATCCACCCGGCGGCGCGCGACGACAGCAAGGTCGGCGGCGGTCGCGGTTCGCGTCGTCAGCTCCTGCAAGCGCTGTTCTGCCTCCAGGACCGAGCCAGTCACGAACTCGCATTCGGCGCGATGCAACTCGAACGCAAAGGCAAGCTGCTGGCGTTGCTCCCAGCAGTCGTCTGGTAACAACGCGGCACCGGCAGCGGCATAGTTGAGCGATGCCGCGTAGGCCGCCGCCCCCCACGCGCGCAGGCTGGCTGTCAGATTAAGCTCTGCGAGTTGCTCGCGTTCGTCGCGCGAGGTGATCAAGGGCTCGCCACGGTTGAGCTGGTTGACGATCTCGAAAATAGCCCTCTCCCACTTCTCCCGGGGGGTCTGCGCCAGCAGCTCCCGACCGATTCGCAAATGCAGCGCCGCGCGTTGATCATCCGCAATCAGCGAGTAGGCGGCTTCGTGCACTCGATCGTGGACAAACCGATACACTCCTGGCTGGTGCTCGACCAATTCCTGGCGAATGGCCTCCCACAGATCCGCGTGTACCCGCTGCTCGGAGCGACCGAGGACGATCGAAATTGTCCTCGTGTCGGCGATGTTGCCGAGACAGGCCAGCCGCTGCAGCGTGATCTGCGTCTCGGCAGGCAGGCGGGTCAGCTTTGCGATCATCAGATCCACGACATTGTCGGTGTGGCCCTTGACGTGAATGCGAGCGAGATCCCAGCACCAGCACCGTGCGTCGTGATCGAAGCGGACCAATCCCTCTTCGGCAAGCGCCTGAAGGAATTGAATCACAAAGAATGGGTTGCCAGCCGTCTTATCGTGAATCAACTTCGCGAGTGGCGCGGCACGCGTCGAATCGCAGCGAAGAGCATCGGAAATCAAACGCGAAATGTGTGAGCTGGCAAGCGGCGCTAGAATGATCTGCTGCACGTTAGCGCCAGCACTCTTTATGGCCTCAAGCCTGTACCACAATGGATGAGCGACGGTGACCTCGTTGTCGCGAAAGGCGCCGATCAGCATCAGGTATTGCAGTTCGGAGCGGGTTAAAAGGTCCTCGATCAGATCGAGCGTGGCGGCATCGACCCACTGGAGATCGTCGAGGAACAACGCCAATGGATGCTCGGACTGTGCGAATACCCCTATGAAGCGCCGGAGCACGAGACGGAAGCGGTTCTGTGCTTGCTGCGGAGGGAGCTCAGGGACGGGTGGCTGCTCTCCGATGATCAACCGCAATTCAGGGATCAGATCGGTAACAAGTCGTCCATTGGCGCCCAGCGCACCACGAAGCGCTTGGCGCCAGTGCGTCAGCTCGGCTTCGTTGTTGCTCAGAAGGAACCGCACGAGACTCTGAAAAGCCTCCACTACCGTTGAATAGGGAATATCGCGTTTGTACTGGTCGAACTTGCCTGATGCGAACAGCCCGTGGGACGGAACAAGGCGACGATGGAGCTCATTGACTACCGAGGATTTACCAACGCCGGAATAGCCGGTAACCAGCATCAATTCCGGCGCGCCGCTCTTGATCATCCGGTCAAAGGCGGCCAGCATGGCTTCAATCTCGCGGTCCCGTCCGTAGAGCTTCTCAGGGATCCGCAGTCGGTCGGGCGTGTCGTATTGTGCGAGCGCGAACTCTTCGACGCGGCCTCCGGTTTCCCATTCAATCAGGCAGCGGCGTAGATCATGTTCGAGACCTGAAGCGCTCTGGTAGCGTTGCTCGGCGGATTTGGCGAGCAGCTTGAGGACTATGGTCGAGATTGCAGCCGGTACAGTGCTTACCCGCTCGCCGGGCGCCACTGGCTTTCGCGCAATGTGGCAATGCACCCACTCCATGGAATGTGCCGCTGAGAACGGCAACGAGCCGGTCAGCATCTGATAGAGCGTAACGCCAAGTGAATAGAGGTCACTCCGGAAATCGATCGACCGGTTCATCCATCCGGTCTGTTCGGGAGCCATATAGGGCAGCGTGCCCACGATGAATTCCGGCGGCCCAGGGGCGCGTCGCTCGCGGGCGAGGCGCGAGGCGATACCGAACCCGGTGAACCGGACCCGTCCGTCCTCGCAGTTCACCATAATATGCGCCGGCTTCACGTCCTTGTGGACGAGGCCGCGTTGGTGCACCTTGTTCAGGGCTGCGGCGATGCCGATCGCGAGCTGCAGAAAGCGTCCGATGTCCATGGGCGCACCAAGCAACTGTTCGAGCGGCTGGCCACCAGGATCCTCGAGCAGCAGCACTGGACGGTCACCATCGCACTCCAGCCCGAGCGGCCGCATTGCCCAAGTCTCATCTAATTGGTCTTTCAGCGCAAACTCGTGATCAAGACGATCGAGGAGGCCGGACGAAGCGTGTTTCGCCTTGGGAAGTACGGCCAATACAGTTCTGCAGGCGCCATCGGAAGCCGGACGCAATGGCCGGCAAAAGATGCGGTCATCGTCCTCCCATAGCACTTGGAACCGGCTATCCATGCGCATCAACCCAAAACGCTGGGTTCAACCCCGAAGCCTCCGCGTGACCAATATCGGGCGAGGAGGTACTGTGTTGCGCTCTGTGGCTACATCGACACTGCCATAAAAGCGGGCTTCTGCCCAGCGTAAGCTGCGGCGCCAGGCAGATGACGGCGAGAAAGCCGAAGCGCCGCTAGCCGGACACCAACCGTGTTCGCGCGCGAGCCGGCGGGCGAATTCAGCTGCGTATCGAACTCGAAATATGCTGCCCGATGCGTCGCCACAACTTCTGCTGGCCGTCCGGACCGGCTCGAATGCGAACGGCTTCTGCGGCTCAGGTGTGGTCTGGGCACCGGATTGCTATGCGGTGCGGCCCACGAGCTGATTGGCTCATAAAGCGGACGCGCACCGCCTTTGATTCCGGTCGCCTTCATCCCACTCTATGGTAGCAATCCGTTGTTAATGTCCACCATCATTCAGAATTCAGAGCATTTGTTAGTTGGCGTCGTGTGCACCGGGACATCAAACAAAATCTCTCTAAAGGCGGCGGAGGCAGGCGAAAGAGAAGCGGATGTGTGCGCCACTGCAGAATGGCTGGCGGGCGATGCAGATCGAAGGTGTGATGGAGCAGCAAACCCAACCCGCCTGCACCACAGCTTGAACGATCAGCGAAGAATTCCTCGCACTCGCCGATATCGTTGACAAAGCTGAGGTCAACTTGATCTTGTCGAAGTGAAAAGCGGTGCAGATGGCCGAGTGATTAATTCTCAGTGCCGAGGCATTGAGCGCAACGCGAGCGGCCATTATCTTTCCCTGTCGAATTAGGGATTGTCGCCGCAGACGCCGGCAGAGACGTTCGCAGCCCTTCCGAGATGACTCTTAAGTCTTCCAAGTGCCTCGGCCGGCCAATTTCGGAGATTGGCCACCGCAACCCATGCATCGGGATAGTGTTCTGGCGCGTAGACATGGCCATAACCGAAGGGCGTGCCGGTTGCGACCGCCATGTCAACGGCGATCTGCAGCATGGTCACGACCGGATACCATCGAAGTTCAGGCGAAACGTCCGGACCGCGCGGTGCATTCATCTAGGCCGGGCGCCGGTAGGCGTACCGATAATCGAAGAATACGATCGGGTCACTTGCAACCTGCTGGTGGCCGGGCGAGTTTCCGGACTGCTTCGCCAAAATCGTCCATCCGACCGCATCTACGGCGTGCTGCCGATGTCTCACATCGTCGGCTGTTCCATTCTGCTGATTTCGACGCTGATGCACGGCAGCACCTTGCACGTCATCGCCAAGGCCGATCCGGCTGCGCTCGCTCATGCCATCGCCGAGGAAGGGATTACCAGGCTGTTCGGCGTGCCGGCCACGTATCAGCGCTTGCTCGAATACAAGGCGGTCAAGGGCATCCAGATCGAGGACGAGCTTGGTATTCCGCTCCTGAACAATTATAGCATTACCGAATGTTCACCGGGTCTCTCCGGTGTCCGCTCAGACCTGTTCCAGACGAGTCGGTTGGCCCCTTTCTTCCCGGTATCGAGCACCGGATCGTGGACGGGCAAGGCAGGACGGTTGCGATCGGCGAAGTGGGCGAGCTGCACGTTCGCGGCCCCAACGTGATGCTGGGCTACTATCGTGCTCCGGAGCTGACGGCGGCGGCGATCGACAGCCAGGGCCGGTTCAACACAGGGGATCTCGCCCGGGTGAACGGTGAGGGCCATCTCTACATCGCCGGCCGCACCAAAGAACTCATCATTCGCTCCGGGTTCAACGTCTACCCCGCCGAGGTCGAGGCGGTTCTGAATGCGCACGATCAGGTCGTGCAATCGGCCGTGGTGGGACGATCTGTCGATGGCAACGAGGAAGTCGTTGCGTTCGTCCAACTGCTGCGAAGCGGGATCTGCAAAGGCGTTGGGAAGGTCCGCGCCTGTCCAAAGAATGTAGTCGTCGGGTTGGCCCGCCACGCCAATTTCGAGGAAGCGCGCATAGTTTAGGCCATCTATCGTAAATTGCCTGTTTGAGAAATTCTGCTTCAGCTATGTAATGCCGTGGAAGATTGATTTAAGCGCTTCCGCAACTTTTTCCTGTGCCACTGTCGGAAAGTCTTTCTTATCTGTCCGGTTCTGGACACAGCGCCTTGAAGCGTTCCGCCACCGGCGCGGGCAGTCTTTGCAGTCACCTCAGAATCTTGGCATAAGGACGTAATTCGCTCAAGAAAATGAAATTGAGGAACTGATGTCTGCCGGGTCATCCAATCGGGGCTACTTCGTTTTAACGCTCGCACCCTTATCGGGAGACGCGGAATACACGGACGCTGGCACCTTCGATGATTTCGATGAAGCAATGCGTGAGGCGGAAAAGCTTAGCGGAGCTAATCAAGACAAGGGCGTCTACCTGAGCGAAGCTGCGGTGTTCAAAGTCGGACGTTCCTCAAAGGAGGAGCCGATGATGTTCTGGTGGAACAAACCCTACGCTGACATGCTCGAAGAGGTGCCTCGCGCCAGAGGATACGGCTACCACACGCCTAAGAGGGGCGGCGCGAGATTTATCGAGTACGAACCAGACCCAGCTTTTCAAACATTCGAAGATTTGGAAGAACAGCTAGGCGATGCCGATGAAGCACAGTCGGACGAGGCCGAGTACGCCACAGGACATTGCGAATCCTGCGGCAAGATCGTTCCCCTTTACGAGCTGAGCGATTTCACCACCAGCGAAGAAGCCGGTCGTTTATCGGGATCAACTCGCACAGGACGGTCTTCCTCGAGACGCACTTCGCCTAGGAGCTCTTCATACACTAGCGGCTCTTCGTCTTCGAGTTCGTCCGGGCGCGGAGAAGGCGACGCGGGAATGGACGAAATCCCAGCCAGCGCCGCGTCTCTTGTTCGGACCACTGGCGAGAAGAGCCGGGTCGCTGAGCCGGGACAGGTCGACCACGTAAAGCCCTGCATCGCCGCGGAATGGCGCTCACCACCGGACGGTTCGGCTGCGCCTTCGCGCGGCGCCTGATGCACTCCGCCGAATTAACTTCCAACAGCAACATACGATTCACATATGTGGATGCTGGAACAACGTCGGCGGATTTCAGTCTCCGTTGCATCATTTTCCCGATTGGTCCACCGGCGGGCCATGATCCAAGCTTGTTAGAAGGCTTGGTTGGGGGTTACACGACATGCGTGATATCCCGGTCCAGCGGCTGACGCCATTGTGCGGCTGCATGAGCGTCTAGAACAGCTTACGTCTCAATTGTCCGAACTGGAGTGTCTTCGGGCCCGCGTGCTCGAAGCGGAGCGGAGCGTACTGATCACTGTCGAAACCGCTCCGTCCCGTTCGCGAGCGCCATCGCGGCATACGCGTTTTCCAGTTTCCCCAGTCCGTTCATCTCTTTGAAGTTGTGGCACGCGAACTTTAGCCTCCCCTTGACTTCGTCCGAGGCTCTGGCAGAGGCCGCTAGCGACGGTGCGGCGTTGGAACGCTTCGCCGATTACCGAATGTTCCCGGCACACGGCCCCAAAGTGGGCAATGCAGTCGTGCCCCAGCTCCCCCAATCCCTCGGAGCCGGGGCAACCCGGTCCACCACCATGTTTAGAGGTTTTGCTATCGCGCTATTTGGGCTGACCATTCTTTCGCAGCTCGATCAGGCGCTCTTCCTATGGTCGAAATACTGACGCTGCGCGCAGGCTTGTGCGGCAGATTAGTCGCAGTTTTGGGTTGTAGGTGAGCCGTGCTGCCATCATTCGCGCGAGGCATGTGAGCTTCCTCAACGGCTACTTCTTCAACAGTATCCCTACCTGAACAGACGAAGCGTCCGGGAATAATGCATTGTATTCGGTGCCAGGCCGCAATACCGGAACCGCTATTTCCCCTTCAACGTGACCAAACATAACTGGGGTTTGCACGTATCCAAATCGCG
Source organism: Bradyrhizobium sp. WSM1253 (assembly GCF_000244935.1). Classification (NCBI taxonomy): domain Bacteria; kingdom Pseudomonadati; phylum Pseudomonadota; class Alphaproteobacteria; order Hyphomicrobiales; family Nitrobacteraceae; genus Bradyrhizobium; species Bradyrhizobium sp. WSM1253. Next base: position 1,100,028 of record NZ_JH600073.1, on the reverse strand, counting down.
CAGCATCCGCGCGCACTCGTACGGTAGTGTCATGAACCAGCTTTACAACACTGTTTGCGATATCGCCCTCCTGAAGGAGCGGGATGATTGCTTGGGTAAAAAGCCCATGTTGAGAAATCGGATCCTCAAGCGCCTCTTCGGTCACACCGCACGCAGCGAATAGAACGCGCCCATTACCGGTAATCTCCACAAAGGCTGACCCAGCGTCGCGAGGAATTGGGCTACCTTCGAGAACGCGCGCCGGGGCGCCACCACTAAAGCAACAATCGAGGAAACAAATGACGGCCTTTGCGCGTGAGACCTTGAATCGACGGGCTAGCTCATCCATTGGGAGAGTCGTGGCGGCTAGGTCAGAAAATTGCGTGTCATGAGTGACTAGGCGATGGTCATGGGTACCATGGCCTACGAAACTCAGAATGACCGTGTCTTCAGGTCCTGCTGCATCAAGTGTTGAAGTGAGCAGGTCGCGGATGGCTGCAAGGGTATCCCCGACGTGAAGGTCGACGATGTCGCCGAACGTTCGAGCCTGCACAGCAGCCTTCGGTTTTGGTGATCCACTGCGGTCGATGTTGCGCTCCATATCGAGCGCCCAAGTCCTCGCCGTCCTTGCGCCGGCGGAAAGTCTCTGACACGTAGCGGTTCTTGCGGCGGACCTGGACGCGCCAGTTCCCGGAAGACAATTGCGTGAAGCTGGCCACGGCCGTGTGCACTCCCCAATTCGTGTGCGCTACGTGTGCACTGAGAGGTCAAAACAGGTACAAACGTGTGCAAATTCGGCTAGTTTGGAGTGCACACGTTCATGCTTCATCCTATTGAAAGCACAAGGTAAATCATTGAAATCGCAACACTATCGCTTTTCTGTGGCGCCCATGATGGATTGGACCGACCGGCATTGCCGGGTGTTCCACCGTCACCTGACGCGGCGGGCGCTGCTCTATACGGAGATGCTGACCACTGGTGCCATCATTCATGGTGACCGGGAGCGGCTGCTTGGGTTCGACATGGTCGAGCACCCGGTCGCGCTTCAGCTTGGCGGGTCGGATCCGCGCAAGCTGGCGCTGGCGGCGCGGATCGGCGAGGAGTTCGGTTATGACGAGATCAACCTCAACGTCGGCTGCCCCTCCGACCGCGTGAAGGACGGCCGTTTCGGCGCTTGCCTGATGGCAGAGCCTGATCTCGTGGCGAGGTGTGTCGAGGCGATGAAGGGTGCGGTGGCCGTGCCCGTGACCGTGAAGTGCCGCATCGGTATCGACGACCAAGATCCGGAGGTCGCGCTCGACAAGCTTGCGCGCGCGGTCGTCGCCTCCGGCTGCGATGCGCTTATCGTGCATGCCCGGAAAGCATGGCTCAACGGTTTGTCACCGAAGGAGAATCGCGACATCCCGCCGCTCGACTATGATCGCGTCTATCGCCTCAAGCGCGCGATGCCCAATGTGCCTGTCATCATCAACGGCGGCATCCCCGGTGTCGACGAGGCCAAAGCACATCTCGATCACGTTGACGGCGCGATGCTCGGACGGGCCGCCTATCAGGAGCCATGGCGGCTGCTCTCCGTCGATACCGACATTTTCGGCGAGGAGGCGCCGCATGCCTCGATGCAGGATGCGCTCGAAGCGATGATGCCCTACATCGAACAACAGCTCGCGCGCGGCACGCGGCTGCACTCCATGACGAGGCATTTCGTCGGCGCATTCCATGCCGTGCCCGGCGCGCGCGCCTTCCGCCGCCATCTTGCCGAGCAGGGGGTGAAGCCGGGCGCCGGCCTCGAGGTGCTGCGCGATGCGATTGCACGTGTCGGTGCCCGCGCGCCGGCAGAGGCGGCGGCCTAGCCGTAGTCGCATGACGAGCCGGATTGCAAAAGTCTAGTCGACTGCCAGGCGCGAGCGGCGGTGACTGGTCTGGAGCTCCGGATAACCGGTGAGCATCAGCTTGTCGGCGCGCACGCCCCAGCTCTCCAGGCGATCGAGGAAGCTCATGCCGAGCAGGTTGGTCTTCATCTGTCCGCGCTGCACGACGAGGGCCGGCACCGATTTCTCGACGAGGTGGCCGACGGAGAGACGGTCGATCGTGAGGCGGGCCGCCTTGGTGTGACCGCCCGCGGTTTCGAGATCGACGTCGTATTCGAGCATCTCGAGCGGCAGCCCGATCGCTTTCGCGGTTTCCCAGGTCAGCACCACCGAGGTCGCGCCGGTGTCGATGACCATCGGTGCGGCCACGCCGTTGATCTTGGCGCGCAGCGCGAATTCGCCGCCCTGGCCGCGCTGAATCTGCACGGCGGGGGCGGGCGCTGCGGTCTGCGTGCGAAAGATATGCGAGACCTTGCTGCTCGCGCGCGCGATCTGGTCGGAATCGCCATAGGCGACGACGGCACCGGCCGTGCAGGCGAGCATGATGAGAACGAGCAGGAACCGGATCATTGCGCATCTCCCGATGCGCTCAGGCCGGTCAGCTGCGTTTCGGCGATCCCGCGATGGGCGCAAGTCCAGCCTGATTCATGCGCGCCGGCAACAGCGCCATGAGCGCGAGCCGTTCCGCGCTCTCCATGGCGTGCCAGCGCGCGATCTCCGGCAATGTGCGTCCGCAGCCGAAGCACAGCCTGGTCTTGGGATCGATCATGCAGACGGCCACGCACGGCGTTTCTTTGCTCATTCGGACATAGTGGCGGATGGTCGGGCATGACTGCAAGCATCTCGTTACGAGCCCGTACCTGCGCTCATGATCGGCTTGCGGCGGGGCCGGCGCTTCTCGTCCGCGACCGCGGAACTCTCGGGTTGGAGCGGCGGAGAATCATCCGATATCGGCGCCAGCGCGCTCATCACGCGCTCGGGCGGGAAGGTGACGATCACTTCGGTGCCGATGCGCAGCTTCGATTTCAGCGTGAACGTACCGCCGTGCAGGTCGACCAGATTCTTGGCGATCGGCAGGCCGAGACCGGCGCCCTGTTCGGCCGACTTGATCGAGTTGGAGCCTTGGCCGAACGATGCCAGCACGACCGGGATCTCGTCCTCGGGGATTCCGGAGCCGGTATCCTTCACCGAGAGATATTGTCCGCCTGAAGCCGTCCAGCCGGCCTTGAGCCAGATCTCGCCGCCCTGCGGAGTGAACTTGATCGAGTTGGAGAGCAGATTGAGCACGACCTGGCGGATCGCCCGCTCGTCGGCCCAGAGCCGCGGCATTGCCTGCTCGAACACTTCGTGGATGGTAATGCCACGGCTCGAGGCGCGCAGCTTCATCAGATGATGGCAGTCGGCGACGATGCCGACCAGCGAGACCGCTTCCTCGTTGAGCTCGTAGCGGCCAGCCTCGATCCGCGACAGATCGAGGATCTCGTTGATGAGGTTGAGCAGGTGGACGCCGGAATTGTGGATGTCGGCCGAGTACTCCTTGTAGACCGGCACGGCATGCGCGCCGAAAATCTCGCTCTTCATCACCTCCGAGAAGCCGAGGATCGCATTGAGCGGCGTCCGGAGTTCATGGCTCATCTGCGCCAGAAAGCGCGACTTGGCGACATTGGCGGATTCGGCGCGGTGGCGCGCCTCGTCCGAGATCGCCTTGGCCTGTTCGAGCTCGCCGATCAGCGCGTCCTTCTCGGCGCGCGCCTCGAGCGTGGCGAAGGTCGAAGAGTGCAGACGGTGGGCCAGCAGCACGAAATAGCCTTCAGCGGCGAGGGCGAGCGCGGCCAGGATGTAATTGTCCAGCGAGCCGGTCATCACGAAGCTCAGCGCCATCGCGACCGCGACCGGTGCGGTGGCGGCGAGGGCGGCGATCGGCAGATTGGCGGCCAGCATGCTCGATACTGCGATCACCAGCAGCATCAGGAACATCATCAGCGATTCCGTGATCATGTCGAGCACGGGATGGATCAGGATCGCCATCCAGCAAAGGCCATAGAGCAGGTCGAGGACGACGAAGCGTGTCTGCCATGCGCGCGTTCCCGCGGGCGAGGCGGGCTCGGCCAGGAAGCGGTGGCAGCTGCGGATCATCGCGGCATGGATGCAAAGCATGCCGGCGGTCCAGGCCGCGGCCGGGATCGGCTGCATCCACAGCCCAAACAGCACGCCCGTCGCGACCACAAGCAGCATCACGACATAGGAGGCCGACAGCCGGGTCTGGGCGTAATGGCGCAGCATCTCGGCGTCGAAAGCCGGCCGGGTTCCACTGGTAGACGTTAACTTGTCGCGCGCCTCGCGCACCCGCTGTGCCGCAGCCCGGCGATGGCTCGCCGACGGCACGCTCACCGGCTCGGCCGGAAGCTGCACAACCTCGGGCTTTTCAGCGGGTTTACTCATCGCACAACAACAATTCCTGCCCGCGCGGGACGGGCCTTCTGCATTGTCTATCTCTGGCAAGAAATCCTTAAGAGGTGACTTAAGGAGCTAAAGAATTACGTTAACCCGGCGTTAATTTTGGATCCGGTGTGAGCCGCTCAATGCAGCGCCGCGTGCTGTGCGATGTACACCACTGCTCCCGCCAGATAGCCGGCGAGCGCCGGGAGGGCGATGCGACGGGCGTACCAGAGGAACTCGATGCGCTCGAGCCCCATGGCGGCGACGCCTGCGGCCGAGCCGATGATCAGAATCGAGCCGCCGGTGCCGGCGCAATAGGCGATGAATTCCCAGATGAAGCTGTCGGGTGGATAATGCGCCAGGTCGTACATACCCATCGTCGCGGCGACCAGCGGCACGTTGTCGATGACGGCGCTGAGCAGCCCGAGCACGATCACGATGATGTCCTGTCGGCCGATCGCGGTGTCCAGCCATTTGGCCAGCATGGAGAGCAGGCCGGCATGTTCGAGGCAGGCAACCGCGAGCAAGATTCCGAGGAAGAACACGATCGAGCCCATGTCGATCCGCGTCAGCGCATTCGCAAGCGTGAGCGGACCGCGGACATGCTCATCCTTATTGCGATGAACGATCTCGCCGACCAACCACACGATGCCAAGCCCGAGCAGGACGCCCATGAACGGCGGCAGGTGCGTGACCGTCTTGAAGGCGGGCACCGCAATCAGCACGCCGAGTCCGAGATAGAACATCACGTTCCGCTCGAACGGATCGACGCCCTGCAATCCGTCCTCTTTCGGCGGCGGTGCGATGGTCTTGCCCTTGAGCGAAAAGCTGATGAATGCGAGCGGCACCAGCAGGTTCAGCAGCGAGGGCAGGAACACCCCGCCCATGATTTTTAGGGGCGAAATCTGTCCGCCGATCCACAGCATGGTCGTGGTGACGTCGCCGATCACGGTCCATGCACCACCGGCATTTGCGGCGATGACGATGAGTGAGGCGAACAGCAAGCGGTCGTCGCGCTTGGCGATCAACCGCTGGATCAGCGAGACCATGACGATGGTGGTGGTCAGATTGTCGAGGATTGCGCTGAGGAAGAAGGTCACGAAGCCAATCAGCCATATCAGACGGACCTGGCTGGTCGTGCTGATGCGGGAGGTGATGACCTCGAAACCGTCATGGGCGTCGATGACCTCGACGATGGTCATCGCGCCAACCAGGAAGAACACGATCTGCGCGGTGGCGGCGACGGACTCGTCAAGCTGACGGCCGACCAGCGTGTGGTCGCCGGTCGCGAGCGCGTAGATTGTCCAGAGCACGCCCGCGCCGAGTAGAGCAGACGCGCTCTTGTTCACCCCGATCGGATGCTCAAGCGCGATCGCCGCATAGGCGAGGACGAAGATTGCGGCGAGTGCGATCAGCAAGGCAGGATCACTTCGTCAGGTGTCAGCGATTAAGGCGCGCGAGCAGGCTCGACGTATCCCAGCGCTTGCCGCCCATCTTCTCGACCTCGGCGTAGAACTGGTCGACCAGCGCGGTCACGGGCAGGTTGGCGCCGTTGCGGCGGGCTTCAGCCAGTGAGATCGAGAGATCCTTGCGCATCCATTCGACCGCGAAGCCGAAATCGTACTTGTCCTCGTTCATGGTCTTGTAGCGGTTCTCCATCTGCCAGGACTGCGCGGCGCCCTTTGAGATGGTTTCGATCACGGCGGCGACGTCGAGGCCACTCTTCTTGGCGAAGTGAATACCCTCGGAGAGGCCCTGGACGAGGCCGGCGATGCAGATCTGGTTGACCATTTTGGTCAGCTGGCCGGAGCCGGCGGGCCCCAGCAATTTGCACATCCGCGCATAGGCGCCCGTGATGATCGGCTCGGCACCCGCATAGGCGTCCTGCGTGCCGCCGCACATCACCGTCAGCACGCCGTTCTCGGCGCCGGCCTGGCCGCCGGACACGGGTGCGTCGATGAACTTGAAGCCGGCCTTGGTCGCGGCAGCATCAAGCTCACGCGCGACCTCGGCGGAAGCGGTGGTGTGGTCGACGAAGGTCGCACCCTTCTTCATGCCGGCAAACGCGCCGTCGACACCGATCGTGACCGCGCGCAGATCGTTGTCGTTGCCGACGCAGCACATCACGAAATCCTGGCCCTCGGCCGCGGCCTTCGGGGTCGCCGCGGTCTTGCCGCCGAACTTGTCCGCCCACTCCTTCGCCTTGGCCGCGGTGCGGTTATAGACGGTGACCTCATGGCCCCCTTTTTTCACGAGGTGTCCGGCCATGGGGAAGCCCATCACGCCGAGACCGAGGAAAGCGACTTTAGCCATCTGTGGTACCTTGTCCGTAGTTTGGGTTTTACGGTTCTTGCCGGGCGAGGGGCGCCCGGTTCCGCCATTGCGGCAGATCGGGCGCACCATAAACCCTTGAGGCCGGAGGGCAACGGCTTCGTTTGGCCCCTGCCTGTGCTAGGATGGCGGACTTACGGACTTCAAAAAAATGGAGCGAAGGCATGGGCGGCGTAAGCGTGGGCGTGCTCGATCATTTCAACATCCGGACCCGGAATCTGGCCGAGACCGCCCGCTTCTACGAAGACGTGCTGGGCCTGGAAAAAGGCCCCCGGCCGAATTTCGCCTTCCCCGGCGCCTGGATGTACAGCGAGGGTAAACCGGTGGTGCACCTGGTCGATATTTCTCCGACTGCCGAGCCACAAAAGCCGGATTCCGGCGTTGTCCACCACGTCGCCTTCGCCAGCCGCGGCTTTGACGGCATGAAACAGCGGCTGGCCTCAAAGGGGATGAAGTTCGACTCCCGCCAGGTGCCCGGCGGCGAACTCTGGCAGATCTTCGTCCATGACCCGAACGGGGTCATGATCGAGCTGAACTACGAAGCGGCCCTGGAGCAGGGCGCCGCGCCCGCCGAGATGGCTGACGATATCGGCAGGCAGTAGCCTTTTGGGCGTTTCCGCTCTAATGGGGCATCTTGAATTCTAGGAGATGCGCTTTGAGCGTGACGCAGCAACAGGTTCTCGACAGCCTCGCCAGGATCAAGTCGCCCCGCGGGGTCGCGCTCACCAATGCCAATGTGCTGAGCGCGATCAGCGCGGCCGACGGCAAGGTGTTCTTCTCGATCAATGTCGATGCCGCCGAGGCGCGCGCCTGGGAATCCGTCCGGGCCGAGGCCGAGGCCGCGGTGCGGGCCATTCCCGGCGTCACCACCGTCATGGTGGCGCTGACCGCCGAGCGCAAGGCCGGCGCGGCGCCGCCACCGCCGCCAACTCCCAGCCGCGGTACGCCAGGCGTGCAGCCGGTCCATGCCCACAAGCCGCCGCCGCAGGGCGGCGCCCAATCGCCGATGGCGCGGCAGTCCGAGATTCCGGGCGTCGCGGCCGTGATCGCGGTTGCCTCGGGCAAGGGCGGCGTCGGCAAGTCCACCACTGCTCTCAATCTTGCGCTGGGCCTGCGCGATCTGGGCCTCAAGGTCGGGCTGCTCGATGCCGACATCTACGGCCCCTCGGTGCCGCGGCTGACGGGCCTGCATGAGAAGCCGGAGCTGGATGGCGAGCGCAAGATGATTCCGCTCAGGCGCTTCGGCCTGGCGATCATGTCGATCGGCTTCCTGGTGGAGGAAGAGACGGCGATGATCTGGCGCGGGCCAATGGTGATGTCGGCGGTGACGCAGATGCTGCGCGACGTCGCATGGGGGCAGCTCGACGTCCTCGTCGTCGACATGCCGCCAGGGACCGGCGATGCCCAGCTCACGCTGGCGCAGAACGTCCCTTTGAAAGGCGCCGTGATCGTCTCGACCCCGCAGGACCTGTCGCTGATCGACGCAAGGCGGGGGCTTGCGATGTTCAAGAAGGTCAACGTGCCCGTACTCGGCATCGTCGAGAACATGAGCTATTTCCAGTGCCCGCAATGCGGCACCAAATCCGACATTTTCGGCCATGGCGGCGCGCGCCACGAAGCCGAGAAGCTCGGGGTACCGTTCCTGGGCGAGGTCCCCCTGCACATGGCGATTCGCGCCACCTCGGATGCGGGCACGCCCGTTGTGGACAGCGAGCCGGACGGTCCCCATGCGGCGATCTACCGCGCCATTGCGGGACAGGTGCGGGACCAGCTCAAGGGCGTCGTCGCCGCGGCCTGAGCGGATCCAAGGCAATACCTTCAAGCAACCCCCTGCAAACCAATACCCCGGGGACATGCGACTTTCGTAGAGCCCTGTCATGCCAATGTCGCGTTTCGAAAGCGGGGCTTCCGTGTTAAAGGCCCACGGCAGTCAAGCCCCTTCGGTTCGACGCGGCCCAAGAACGCGTCGCCGGAATGAGCGGCAGCAAAGAGGAAGTTAGGGGAAACGCCCCAACAAGGAGAGACTGAAGATGAAGCGTCGTGATTTCCTGAAAGTGTCGGCAGCCGGTGCGGCGGCGACCGCCGCGGTGGCCTCGCCGGCGATCGCGCAGTCCTCGCCCGAGATCAAGTGGCGCCTGACGTCGAGCTTCCCGAAGTCGCTCGACACCATCTATGGCGGTGCCGAGCAGATGGCGAAGTACGTCGCCGAGATGACCGACAACAAGTTTCAGATCCAGGTCTTCCAGGCGGGTGAAATCGTCCCGGGCCTGCAGGCGCTGGATGCGACGCAGAAGGGCACGGTCGAGATGTGCCACACGGTGTCGTATTATTACGTCGGCAAGGACCCGACCTTCGCGATCTTCGCATCGGTGCCTTTCGGCCTGAACGCACGCCAGCAGAATTCCTGGCTGTACCAAGGCGGCGGCAACGAACTCGCCAACGAGTTCTTCAAGAAGTCGAACGTGATGGGCTTCCCCTGCGGCAACACCGGCACCCAGATGGGCGGCTGGTTCCGCAAGGAGATCAAGACCGTTGCCGACCTCTCGGGCCTCAAGATGCGCATCGGCGGCATTGCCGGCCAGGTGCTCCAGAAGGTCGGTGTGGTGCCGCAGCAGCTCGCCGGCGGCGACATCTATCCGTCGCTCGAGAAGGGCACCATCGACGCGGCCGAATGGGTCGGCCCCTACGATGACGAGAAGCTCGGCTTCGCCAAGGTCGCCAAGTACTACTACTACCCGGGCTTCTGGGAAGGCGGTCCGACCGTTCACGCCTTCGCCAACATCGATAAGTGGAACGAGCTGCCGAAGAACTATCAGGCGATCCTCACCAACGCGACCGTCAATACCAACACCTGGATGGCCGCGCGCTACGACATGGTGAACCCCGGCGCCCTGAAGCGTCTGGTCGCCGGCGGAACGCAGCTTCGCCCGTTCACCAATGAAGTTCTGGAAGCCTGTCTCAAGGCCACCAACGAATTGTGGGGCGAGATCTCGGCCAAGAATCCCGACTTCAAGAAGTCGATCGACGCCATGCAGGCCTACCGCTCCGACGAATATCTGTGGTGGCAGGTCGCCGAATACACCTACGACAGCTTCATGATCCGCTCGCGCACCCGCGGCTGATCTTCGAACAAGTCGCAAGACGACACGCCCGGTCTCGTTCGCGAGGCCGGGCTTTTCTTTGGGGCGACGCGGTCGGAATAGGCGAGGCCGATGCCGCCGAGCGGCGGTGTCGCCGGGGGACGGGCGGCGCCTCCAACAAAAAATCTGAAAAACAACCCCATGCACAGTAGACGAGGGTTGAGAGGACAAGGCGTTGCGAGTGCAGCCAACAGCTTGATGCGATGGAGCTAATTGGCAGGCAGGCCCGAGCATCGCGCGGTCGATGGCAACTTTGCATTTTGGGAGCGAAAGCGGGAGGCGCACCAAGCGCGTGCTTCAGCGAGACCGTTTGACTCGTCGGGCAAAACAGTGGCATAAAGGCATTATCGCAAAATCCGAAATGAGCGCCTCGGCGGCTGGCCTGGGTTGACGATGAGCTTCGATCCCGATGAGGTTCAAAGCGCGCTGCGCAAGGCCTGGTCGTCGTCGACATCAAGCCAATGGACGGTAGACAATCCAGCCGCAGGGCAATGCAACGTCACCGCGTTACCGATTCACGAACTGTTCGGCGGCAAGCTGCTGAAGACGCCGCTGCCGGCCGGCGACCATTTCTACAATCGGATCGGAGGCGAGAGGTACGACTTCACGGCGAGCCAGTTCGATCGGCCGATCGCCTACATGGACGTGCTGACGGATCGGGCCGACGCAGAGCTGGGTGCAGCACACGATCAGTTGGCGGAACTTAGGGCCGCTTTCCGGGTGCACTGTCCGCACTCGGACTAGGGTGTGTCTTCATAAACGTCGGCTTGCCAACGGATTGTGTTGCCAAACTCCGGTTGAGACGACTCGCGAACCGTGATTCCGTTGGTGTGAGGCGGCATTTGCGGGAGCAGCGGATGTTAGGTCGGCAGGAGAGCGGTCAGGGCCAGTTCTTTTACTCCTTTGATCTCGACAAGGTGGTGCCGGTTGATCACCTGGTACGGCAAATCGACGGTTTTCTGGACCTGAGTTGGGTGCACAACGAGCTCGCTCCATTCTACTCCCACACTGGCCGGCCTTCGATTGATCCGGTGCTCATGATCCGGATGCTGGTCTTGGGCTACGTATTTGCACTTCGTTCCGAGCGTCGGCTCTGCGCCGAGGTCCAAGTCAATCTGGCTTATAGATGGTTTTGCAAGCTCGGCATCGAGGATCATATCCCTCATCACTCGGTGTTTTGCCGGGCGCGGCGCGAACGCTTCCGTGAGAGCGATGCCTTACGCCGGGTTTTTGAACGTGTACTGGCACTGTCTATTTCGGCGGGGCTGGTCGGAGGCGAAGCGTTCTCAGTCGATGCGAGCCTGATCAAGGCCGATGTGAACAAGACTAGGCGACTTCCCGGCGACCAGCCTATTACCTGGCCAAAGGCGAGGAAGCATCCCATGCGGTGCGCGAGTACATCGCAGCGATTGATGCCGCCAATAGCGATAAGGACGGCGATGAAGACGGCGGCGGTTCAAGTGAAGGCAGCCGTCGCCGCAGCCTCCCAGGAAGTCTCGCTCACCGATCCGCAAGCAACATGGGTTACGAGGCCGGGCGTGGATCCATTCTTTGCTTATGATGCGAACTATCTGATCGACAACAAGGCCGGGATCATCCTCGATGCGGTAGGCACGCGCGCGAACCGTGCAGTTGAGATTGCTGTCACCCAGATCATGGTGGACCGTGTTGAGCGTCGCTTCGATCTGCGCCCCAAGAGATTGGCAGGCGACACGGCTTACGGCGCGGTCAGATTGCTCAAATGGCTAGTGGATCGCAAGATCACGCCGCACGTTCCGGTGTGGGACAAGTCGGCACGCCCCGATGGCACCTTTAGCCGAGCGGACTTCGTCTTCGACAAAAAGCGCAATGTCTATGTTTGCCCGGGTGGCGCGGAACTGACCAGCACCGGCAATATCGATCAAGGTCACATCGTTTACTACAGGGCCAGCAAGAGCGATTGCTCTGGCTGCGCCTTGAAGCCCAAATGCACGACAGCGGACGTGCGCAAAATTACCCGTGACGTCAACGAAGATGTGCGCGATCATGTCCGTGCGCTGGCGAATACGGAAGCCTTCGAGCAATCGCACCGCGAGCGCAAAAAGGTCGAGATGCGGTTTGCTCATATGAAACGCATTCTCAGGCTCGACCGGCTTCGGTTGCGGGGCCTGAATGGCGTCAGGGAC
>NZ_JH600073.1:890156-1088006 GCF_000244935.1 Bradyrhizobium sp. WSM1253 | reverse complement strand
CGTGCGCTGGCGAATACGGAAGCCTTCGAGCAATCGCACCGCGAGCGCAAAAGGTCGAGATGCGGTTTGCTCATATGAAACGCATTCTCAGGCTCGACCGGCTTCGGTTGCGGGGCCTGAATGGCGTCAGGGACGAAGTGCTGCTCACAGCCACCGCGCAGAACCTGAGGCGGCTGGCCAAGCTAATCTGCCGTCTCCCGCCACAACTGGCAGTCCCGTGCTGAAATCCACCAGCAAAATGGAAACCGCCGACACGCCGTACCAAAAAACCGCCGAAACTCCAAAGCCAAGCTCGCCCCCAAGTCAGAAACGAGTTTTGCAACACAATCCAACGCAAAGCGGACATTAGGGGGTGGACCTGAAACAACGTAGCGCCCACCTGCGATCAAAGCGCTCAGTTGAGCTTAAGCTCTTGGAGGGTCATATGAGGACGCGTTCTTTCGCGGCAGTAGGTATCCTGGCAGGTATGATGCTGTCGTCGGCCGCGAACGCAGCTGAGTTGAGGGTGCTGGCCGGCGGTGCCATGACAGCGGTGTGGTCGGTTCTAAAGCCGAACTTCGAGCAAACTTCAGGCCACAAGCTTGACGTCTTCTTCGGCACCACACCGAACCTGATCAAGGAAGCGACGTCCGGCAAGCCGTTCGATGTCGGCGTCGTGCCGGTCGAGGTAATGAGGGACGCCGCCGCGCGATCACACTTCGCAGCCGGGCCGACGCTGGACATAGCTCGCGTTGGCCTCGGTGTCGCGGTTCGCGACGGTGCGCCGAAGCCCAACATCTCCACGCCCGACGCGTTTAAAGCTGCCTTGCTTAACGCGGAATCGGTCGCCTCGATTCCGGAAAGCGCAACCGGCTATTCAATCGCGAAGGTATTCGAGCGTCTCGACATCACCGAGCCGATGAAAGCCAAGATGAAAGCGCAGCCGACCCCCGCACAGGTCGTCGCTGTAGTCGCCAACGGAGAGGCTGAACTAGCGCTATTCCTGATGAACGTCTTGACGGCACCGGGTTTGGATGTGGTTGGACCTTTCCCCGCTGACTTGCAGCAGGATGTCGTATTCACGGCCGCGCTCGGTGCGGGCACAAAGGAAGCGGCAGCCGCGAAGGCGCTCCTCGATTACCTGAAAACGCCGGACGCCGTATCGGTGATCAAGGGCAAAGGTATGACGCCGGGGTAACAATCAGCCGTTTCGTCACGCAACGACGTTCTGATCAACAGCGGATGCTTTAAAAAGCGGGCCGCTGGCGCATGTCGGCTGACGCCAACGTCCTAGCATCGCCGAAGGACCGCTTTTCAGGAGCATCGTACGAAGCAGGTCAGGGCCAAATAGGTGACATTCGACTTTCCTCGCGCTCGTCAGGCGCCGGAAGTCTCTCGCGACTGCTGTACGCCCGGACCTTCACTCCCATGGGTCAACACGGCCTCGGCAGCAGCTTCGTCGATGGCCGCCATTACCTGAGCGGTTGCGGAATGATGAATCATGTGTCCCGCGCCGTCGATCCGGCGCAATTTGCTCTGCTTGATCTCGCCATGCAGCCTGACCGACTGCTTGATATCGATCATACGATCGCCCTGGCCCGCGATAATGATCGTGGGCATCTTGAGTTCTGCATAAGTCTTCGAACCTGAGAATGCGGCGGGGATCAACATCGTCGCTTCAGCGGCTGTGGCCCGCATCTGTGATGGGCGGAGCGCCATTTCTTTCGGAAAGCCCGTGAACTTGTTCGGGACCGGCCGGGGCCCAAACAACTTGCGCAACGTCGCGGGCCACATCATCCGACCGGCTAGCGGCGAAATCGTGGAGCTGATGAGGTCCCCGAGCACCGGTAGGGCGGACAGCACTGACGCGGCGCTGTCCGAGCGGGGCGTCGGGAAATAATAGCCCGAGGCCAGCACGAGAGCCTGCACGACCGAAGGATGTCTTGTCGCCAGCGCAACCGCAACCGACGCGCCCCACGAATGGCCAAGGACAATCGCTTGAGAGACGCCGAGCTGATCGAGCGCCTTCTTGAACAGGTCCGCCTGGGCATCCGGGGTCCAGACGACGTGCCTCGGCCGCGAGCTATGCCCAAATCCGGGACGATCGAACACGATGACCCTGTAGTTTTCGGCTGCGAGATCGATCAATCCACTCGCGTCGAAATCCTGGACCAGGCTGCCATTGCCGTGAAACAAAACCAGCGGCTTGCCCCTGCCGCGTTCCAAATAGTGCAGGCGAACGCCATCGATATCGATGAACCGACCCTGCGGAGGATTATCGCGTTGCGCTTTGTTCGCGAGCCGCCGGTTTATGATTGCGCTAGCCGCGATGAAGGTACCTGCGGCAGCAAACGCGGCGGCGCCCGGATGTCGCGTGATGGCGGCCAGGCAATCGGATAGAAGGGAGCTGGAACGTGTTCGTCGTGCAAGGCGCATGTGCATTACCTTAGGTGGTCTGCACGACGCCCCATCAAATGAGAAATGTTGCAGCTGAGTTGAACGGTTCGCCGGGGTGTTCGTTCCTTGGCAGGATCGATGCGGCGCCGGCGGCGGGGCCCAAGGGGGCAAACGTCCGCGCCATCCGCGACCTCATCCGCAGGTGCCCTGATTGGCTTACAGGAACCTGACGGAAGGGAGCGGCCGGCCCGCCGGCTGCTTTTTCGCTGGCCGAGATGCCCCGGATGATGGATGACAGCGAAGATGCGGCGGAAGCCGTGCGGTGACAGCGGAACATCCCGCGGGAAAATGCGATGCGCCTTCTAATCGTCGAGGACAATGCCGAGCTGTCACGGCTCGTTGCCGGCGGGCTGTCGGCGGCCGGCTATGAGAGCGACATCGTCGGCAGCGCGGCCGAAGCGCGCGAGGCGGTCAGCAGCGTCAGCTATGCCGCGATGATCCTCGACCTCGGACTGCCCGACGGCGATGGCCTGTCGGTGCTGCGCGAGCTGCGCCGGCAGATGGAGCCCTTGCCGGTGCTGGTGCTGACCGCGCGCGGCGGCTTGCAGGACCGCGTCAGCGGCCTGCGCAGCGGCGCCGACGACTATCTCGCCAAACCGTTCGCGATGGAGGAGCTGGTGGCGCGGCTGGAGGCGATCCTGCGCCGTCCGGGCCAGTTGCTCGGCCGCTCGCTGCGCCTCGCCAACCTCGTCTATGACACCGAAAGCCGCCAGATCTTCGTGGACGACCAGCCGCGCATCATCTCCGCGCGCGAGACCTCGGTGCTTGAGATCCTGCTGCGCCGGCAGGGCAGGGTGGTGCCGAAGAAGAACGTCGAGGACCACATCTTCGGTCTCGACGGCGAAGTCGCCTCCAATGCGGTCGAGGTCTACGTCTCGCGGTTGCGCAAGCAGCTCGCCGAGCACGGCGCCAAGGTCGTGATCCACACCATCCGTGGCGTCGGCTATCTTATGGCCGAGGAGAAATAGCGTGGCCCGGATCGGATCTCACGCCGGATTCCGCGCCGGGATCCATGCGAGGTCGCCAACGTTCAAATCGCTGATCTGGCGCATCGTGTTCCTGCACATCGTGGCGGTCGCGGTGGTTGCGATCTTCCTGCCGCTGGTGCTGTTCTGGCTGCTCAATTCCGAGATCGACCAGTTGCATCGCGATGCCATGCGCGCGCAGGCCGAGGTGTTGGCCGAGCGCATCGTCGCCCAGCCCGACGGGCTGTTGACGTTCAACCTGCCGGACAGTCTCAAGGGCCTTTATTCGGAAGCCTATGGCCGCTACCAGTACGACATTCGCGATGCCGAGGGGAATCTGCTGTTCTCGTCGCGGCGCAAGACCGGCACTGCCACGGCCGCGCCTCCGCCGCTCTCCGAAACGATTTCCGGCGCCGGCGTCACTCGCATCATCGACGGCAAGGTGATGCGCATTCGCGTCGCGGAGGACCTCGCGCACCGCGACGTCATCATCGATGACATTGTCTCGAACTTCTTCCGGCGGGTCGGGTGGATCACGATTCCAATCCTGCTGGTCCTGCTCGCCATCGACATCATCATCTTTCGCCGCGCCGTCGCGCCGCTGTGGAAGGCCTCCGAGGAGGCAAGCAATATCGGCCCGGCGCGCACCGACATCCGCCTGCCGACGGAGCAGATTCCGCGCGAGATCATGCCGCTCGTCACCGCCGTCAACCAGGCGCTCGACCGCCTCGAGGACGGCTTTCGGGTGCAGCGGCAGTTCACCGCCGACGCCGCGCACCAATTGCGTACGCCGCTCGCGATATTGCGCACGCGCATCGAGACGCTCGGCGACGGCGCCGCAAGGCAGGCGCTGCATGCCGACATCGAGGGCATGAGCCGCATCGTCGCGCAGCTGCTGGAGATCGCCGAGCTCGACACGCTGGTGCTCGATCCCGGCGAGACCGCGGATTTGCGCGCGGTCTGCGCCGAGGTGGTCGGTTCGATCGCGCCGCTCGCGATCGCGCAGCACAAGGATATCGCGCTTAGGGGCAGCGAGGCGCCGGTGCTGATCCACGGCAATTCGGTGATGCTCCAGCGCGCGATCTTCAACCTTGCCGAAAACGCCATCAAGTTCACGGCAAAGGATACGTCGGTCGATGTCGATGTGAGCGAGAACGGTGCGGTGCGCGTGCGCGATTGCGGACCGGGAATTGCGGAAGCCGAGCGTGAATTGATCTTCCACCGCTTCTGGCGCGCCGACCGCCAGCGCAGCGACGGCGCCGGCCTCGGGCTCTCGATCGTGCGCGCGGTGGCGGATGATCACGCGGCAACGGTTGCGGTGGAGAATCTTCCGGGCGGCGGCGCGCAGTTCACGCTGCGGTTCAGGCTGGCGGAGAAGCGGGGCGACGTTGATTTGAACGCAGTGCGGCACTGACGCTGCACCCTCGCCCCTTGTGGGAGAGGGTGGCTCGCCGCGACAGCGGCGAGCCGGGTGAGGGGTCTCTCTCCGCGAGTCCGACTGCGAGTTGAATGCGCGGAGGCAACCCCTCATCCGGCGCTTCGCGCCACCTTCTCCCACAAGGGGAAGAAGGAAGAGAGCGCTATTTCAGCTTGCCGGTGGACAGATCCATGATCATGCGCGTGGTCAGATAAAGCCGCGGCACGATGCTGTCGAGTTTAACATATTCGGCGTCGTTGGAATGCGCGCCGAAGCCCGACAGGCCCATGCCTTCGACCACGGCTCCGCTGGTCTTCAGCGCGGCAAACGCCGCATCGGTGCCGCCGCCGGTCGCCTTCTCGTCGACCTTGAGGGGCAGTCCGATCTCCCCATAGATGGTCTTGCCGTAGGCCGCCACGCGGCGCGAGGCGTCGTTGGCCTCCAGCGGCGGACGGCGCACCTCGAATTTGAGCGCGACCTTGGAGTCGGGCAGCAGGTGATTCTTGATCTTGTCCTGCAGCGCCTTCTCCAGCTCGTCGAAATCGGCGACCTTGAGGGCGCGCGCATCGGCCTGGGCCGTGGCCTCGGCGGGGATGACGTTGCGGTTGGTACCGGTCTTGGAGACCGTCCAGTTCAGTTTCAGGCCCTGCTCCGGTTTGGACAGGTCCTTCATCTGCAGCAGCTGATGGGAGAGTTCGTACAGTGCATTGACGCCGCCCTCGGGCCGCGAGCCTGCATGCGACGACTTGCCCTGTACCGTGAGATACGCCGAGCCGATGCCGCTGGTGGCCAGCCGCAGCGTGCCGTCGGTGCCGCCGCCTTCAAACGAGAACACCACATCCTGATCCGCGGCGAACCTGGTGATGGTGCTGCGCCAGCCGGGCGACGAGATCTCCTCGTCGCCATTGGTAAGCACCGTGAGCGTGCCGTAATCCCGGAAGCTCAGCTTCTGCAGCAACGCTACGGTGTGAAGAATGAGCGCGACGCCCTGCTTGTCGTCGGCAATGCCGAGGCCGTAGGCCTTGTCGCCGTCGATGCGGAACGGTTGATCCTTCAGCATGCCCTTCAGGTACACGGTGTCCATGTGGGCGATCAGCATGATCTTCTTGCTGCCTGTGCCCTTGAATACGGCGTGTACGGCCGGGCCGATCTTCTCGGGTGTGTCGTCGAGGCGATAGACGTCGGTGGGCTGCAGGATCTCCACCGTGCCGCCGAGCTGCTTGAGCTGGCCGGCAACGCGCTCGGCGATCTGATTCAAGCCTTCGACATCCTTGCTGCCGGATTCGATGCTGACGAGATCGCGCAGCGTGTCGAGCAGCGGCTGCTGCTCCTTTTGCGCCAGCGCATGGACGTCGGCCACGACATTCGCACTGGGCTCCGCATGCGCCGGCATTGCCGCACATGCCAGCCAGAGCGACGCGATCAACGGAGCAACGAGCGATGGAGCAGGGTGGGATCGAGACATGCGTGGCGGCCCTAGGTTGGGGGATGGCGCGGTATGCCCGTGTTTCCGGCGCTTGTCACGCGCCCGGGGCACCCGGCATGCCCGGCCGAGGCGGACGTGATGGGAAGGGCCAGGGCGCCGGCCGCCTAAGCCTAAAGTCGTAGGATCGGATGGCGTGGGAGCTGAGCATTTTTGTCCCTCACATCGTGAGGGATGGAAATCGGACGACACTTGTTCCATGCTGGCCTCCAAGCCTCGGCAAGAAGGCCCACCGTCACAATCCATCAGGGTAGGAAATCATGAAAAGACGAGATTTTATCAAGGTCACCGGGCTTGGTGCGGCGGGTGTCGCCACGCTTGCCGCTCCAGCGATCGCGCAGACGACGCCCGAGATCAAATGGCGCATGCCGACGAGCTGGCCGAAATCACTCGATACGCTCTATGGCGGCGCCGAGATGATGGCCAAGATGGTCGCGGAAGCGACCGACAACAAATTTCAGATTCAGACATTTGCCGGCGGCGAGATCGTGCCGGGCCTTCAGGTGCTCGATGCCGTGCAGAACGGCACCTGCGAAATCGGCCACACCGCGTCCTACTATTATTTCGGTAAGGACCCGACCTTTACTTTCGGCTCGGCTGTGCCGTTCGGACCGAACATGCGCATCAACCAAGCCTGGTACATGCTGGGCGGCGGCAGGGACATCCTCAACGAGTTCTACAAGAAGTATAACGTCGTCTCGCTGCTTGCCGGCAATACCGGCTGTCAGATGGGTGGCTGGTTTCGCAAGGAGGTGAAGACGCCCCAGGACTTCAGCGGGTTGAAATTCCGCATCGGCGGCTTTGCCGGAAAGGTGATGGCCAAACTAGGCGCGGTGCCGCAGCAGATCGCCGGCGGCGACATTTATCCGGCGCTGGAGAAGGGCACCATCGACGCCGCCGAATGGGTCGGGCCCTATGACGACGAGAAGCTTGGCTTCGTCAAGGTCGCGCCGCATTATTACTTCCCGGGCTGGTGGGAAGGCGGGCCGATGCTTCTGGCCTTCGTCAACCAGGACAAGTGGAATGCGCTGCCGAAGCACTACCAGAGCATCCTCGAGCAGGCGGGACACTACGCCAACAATTGGATGATGGCGAAGTACGACCAGTCCAATCCACCGGCGTTGCGGCGTCTGCTCGCGGCCGGCGCCAAGCTGCATCCGTTCTCGCCCGAGATCATGCAGGCCTGCTTCAAGGCATCAAAGGAGCTGCACACCGAAGTCTCGGCCACCAACCCGGACTTCAAGAAGGTCTATGAATCCCTGACCGCGTTCTCGAACAACGGATATCAGTGGTTCCAGGTTGCTGAAGTCGGCTATGACAACTTCATGGCGCGCAACTCGCAGAGCTGATCGCAGAGCGCACGATCGGCCCAAACAAAAAACCCGGAGCGCAAGCTCCGGGTTCTTTTTTGCGGGTGGGCCGGGCGCTATTGCTTCGGCTGGCCGAAGTCGAGCGGCGGCAGGTCGATCTGCGGGATCTCGATCTTGATGCTGTTGGGATCGATCGTGGACTGCACGCCCTTGTAATGCATCACCATCGACGGGAACATGATCACCAGCAGCACCATGATCATCTGAATCACGACGAACGGCACCGCACCCCAATAGATCTGTCCCGTCGTGACCGGCTCCATGCGTTTGCCGGTGACGCGGTCGGTATAGCGCTCCTTCGGCGCGACCGAGCGCAAATAGAACAGCGCAAATCCGAACGGCGGATGCATGAACGACGTCTGCATGTTGACGCCGAGGATGACGCCGAACCAGATCAGGTCGATGCCGAGATGCTCGGCAGCCGGCCCGAGCAGCGGGATCACGATGAAGGCGAGTTCGAAGAAGTCGAGGAAGAACGCCAGCACGAACACGAAGGCGTTGACGAAGATCAGGAAGCCGATCTGGCCACCGGGCAGCGAGGTCAGCAGGTGCTCGACCCAGACGTGGCCGCTGACGCCGTAGAAGGTGAGCGAGAACACGCGCGCGCCGACCAGGATGAAGACGACGAAGGCGGACAACTTCGCCGTCGATTCGGTGGCCTGACGAACGAGGTCCCAGGTCAGGCGCCGCTTCGCGGCTCCGAGAATGAGGGCGCCGGCTGCACCCATGGCGCCGCCTTCGGTGGGCGTCGCGACACCGATGAAGATCGTACCCAGCACCAGGAAGATCAGGAACAGCGGCGGCACCATGACGAAGGTGGTCTGTTGCGCCATCTTCGAGAGGAAACGGAAGCCCGTCAGCTTGTCGATGGCCCAGTTCGCGACGGCGACGAAGAACGCGAAGAGGATGCCGAAGAACATGCTGAGCACGACGAAGTCGGCGCCGTGTGTCTCCGAATTCCGCATCATGAACCAGCCGAACACGCAGCTCGCCAGGAACAGCACGCCGAGCGACCTCAGGCCGCGGTCGCCGCTCTCCTCGCGGAAACCGATGGCTTCCTTCGGCAGGCCCGGGGCGGCCTTCGGGAAAATCATGGTCACGAGGAACGCGTAACTCGCATAGAGGCCGGCGAGCACCAGGCCCGGAATGAACGCACCCTCGTACATGTCGCCGACCGACTTGCCGAGCTGGTCGGCCATCACGATCAGGACGAGCGACGGCGGAATGATCTGCGCCAGCGTGCCGGAGGCCGCGATGATGCCGGTCGCCACGCGGCGATCGTAGCCGTAGCGCAGCATGATCGGCAGCGAGATCAGGCCCATCGAGATCACCGAGGCCGCCACGACGCCGGTCGTCGCCGCAAGCAGGGCGCCGACGAACACCACCGCGTAGGCGAGGCCGCCGCGAATGGTGCCGAACAACTGGCCGATGGTGTCGAGCAGATCCTCGGCCATGCCGGAGCGCTCGAGCACCAGTCCCATGAAGGTGAAGAACGGAATGGCGAGCAGCGTGTCGTTGTTCATCACGCCATAGACGCGCTCGGGCAGGGCCTGGAGAAAGTCCGGGTGGAATTGTCCGAGCTCGACGCCGATGATGGCGAAGAATAGGCCGACGGCGCCAAGCGAAAATGCCGCCGGATAGCCGAGCAGCAGCACGATCACCAGCGTCGCGAACATGATTGGCGCCATATTGGCGACGATAAACGCGGTCATTGAATCCCCCTACGATGCCGCTTGGCGATCACTTCTGTTCGATCGCTTCAACGAGATGCTCGACTTCGGCCTCCAGCGCCGAAATCTGCGACTCGTGGGGATCCGGAATCATGCCACGCATGACGGCGATCCGTTTGATCAGTTCGGAGACGCCTTGAACAAGCAGGAACGCGAAGCCGATCATGATGAGCGACTTGGCCGGCCATTGCGGCAGGCCGCCCGCATTACCGGATTGCTCGTTGATCTGAAGCGAGCGCAGGAAGAACGGTATCCCGGTCACGATCATGACAACGGTGAGCGGGATCAGGAAGAAGATGTGCCCGATGATGTCGATGATGTTGCGAGTCCGCTTCGGCATCATGCTGTTGAAGATGTCGATCCGGATGTGCTCGTTGTCGAGCAGCGTCCATGACGCGCACAGCAGGAACACGATGCTGAAAAGCACCCATTGCAGCTCGAGCCACGAGTTGGAGGACGTGTCCAACGTCTTCCGAATGATCGCATTCACCGCCGAGATGACGACGGCGACCAGGATCAGCCAAGCCAGACGCTTGCCGGTCCAACGTGTGAACGCGTCAATTCCATTGCTCAGCTTCAGGAGCGCTTGCAAGATTGGTCCTCCCCGATTTGCCCCGGCCGTCTTGACTGCGCCGAGTGGCGCGTTGGCTTGTCTCGCCGCGCAGGCATGAGGCAGCCGCACCAAACCAGCGAGTTTGCCGCCAGTCAATCGGAAGTTTGTTGATAGTTAAGGGGAATAAGCCGCGGCCCGGCAGCCGATGCTAGCCGCCGGTGACGCTCATGTGCCTGCTGACGCTGGGGCGGTCGTGGCGGCGGTCGATGATGAAGTCGTGGCCCTTGGGCTTCAGCCCAATGGCGCGGTCGATTGCATCCGCAAGCAGCGAATCGTCGTCCGATGCACGCAGAGGTTTGCGCAAATCGGAGGCATCCTCGTGGCCGAGGCAGGTGTGCAACGTTCCCGTGCAGGTGACGCGCACCCGATTGCAGGATTCGCAGAAATTATGGGTCATCGGGGTGATGAAGCCGAGCTTGCCGCCGGTCTCGGCGACGCTGACATAGCGCGCCGGGCCGCCGGTGCTCTCGGCCAGATCCGTCAGCGTGAAGTGCTGGGCGAGGCGCGCGCGCACCAGCGACAGGGGCAGGTACTGGTCAATACGTCCCGATCCGATCTCGCCCATTGGCATGACCTCGATCAGCGTCAGCCCCATGCCCTTGCCGTGGGCCCAGCGCATCAGGTCGGGAAGCTCGTCCTCGTTGAGGTTCTTCAGCGCAACGGCATTGATCTTGACCGCGAGGCCCGCAGCGCGTGCCGCCTCGATGCCTTCCAGCACCTTGTCGATCTCGCCCCACCGGGTGATCTCGCGAAACTTTTGTGGGTCGAGCGTGTCGAGCGAGACGTTGATGCGGCGGACGCCGCAATCGGCGAGTTCGCTCGCGTATTTCGCAAGCTGGGTGCCGTTGGTGGTCAGCGTCAGCTCGCTCAACGCGCCGCTCTTGAGATGCCGCGACAGCGAGCGCACCAATGTCATCACGTTGCGGCGGACCAGCGGCTCGCCGCCGGTGAGCCGCAGCTTCTTCACGCCCTTGGCAATGAAGGCGGAGCAGAGCCGGTCGAGTTCCTCCAGCGTCAGCAGGTCAGCCTTGGGCAGGAACGTCATGTCTTCCGACATGCAGTAGAAGCAGCGCAGGTCGCAGCGGTCGGTGACGGACACGCGCAAATACGAGATGGTCCGTCCGAACGGATCGGTCATCGCGCTCGACAGCGCGGCGCGGGAGCTCGCGGAAAGTCCGTTCATACCAAATGCCTTGTCACTTGCGGCAACGCGAGCAGTTTTGCTTCAGCGGTGTCCTGGAAGCAATCTAAGCATCGAACGCGTCAGAGACAATTGGGGCGTTAGCGGAGGTCAGCGCTTGCCCGTGTTCGGATCGGGGAACGGCGAGTCCGCGGCCGGCGCGGCAGCAGCCGCCGGGGCAGCCGCGGGCGCCGCCGGTTTCGGTTTCTTCGGCCGGTGCGGCTTGCGGACCGGTTTCGGTGGAATGGCCGGCTGGAGCTCCGCGAAAACCGGGTTGGGGTCGGTGGTGACCGAGGCGGGCGTCGTGAAGTCGCCGGGATTCTTGATGACGTTCACCGGCACGCTTACCGGCTGGTATTTTGGCAGCGCGAAAGCGACCGTGAAGGGGACGTCCGGGGCGGGAACCGAGACGGAGCAGGGGGTCTTGCAGCCCTGTCCGAGCGAGGTCGTGGCGTCAGCACCCGCAGGATTGGATTCGAGCCGGACCTGGACGGTCGGCGGGGCCGATTTGAACATGTTCCAGGAAGTTGAAGACATCGAGGAGCAGCCGGCAAGGCTCGTTGCCCCGAAGGACGCGAGTGCGGCGAACCGCCACACCCCGGACAAACTTAGGAGTGTCGTTCCGAGCGAGCAACCGGCGGGCCTCGCATAGTTAATAGATGGTTAACGCGGGATTTCTGCGGAATAATCAAGCTATCTCAGCTATTTGAGATCTGCCTGCGCAGTCATCAGGCTGCTGGCGGCTGCCGGCAGGTCGCGCATGTGATGGATCAGCCGGTCCGGCTTCAGCTCGGCGATCGGGACGTCCGTATAGCCGAAGCTGACCCCGATCACGGGAACTCCGGCGCGCCGGGCCACGCCGACATCGGGTCCGGCGTCGCCGACCATGATGCTGGCTTTGACCTCGCCGCCGGCCCGCGCCACCGTTTCGCGGAAAATGGTCGGATCGGGCTTTTGGACGCCAAAAGTGTCGGCGCCGCAGATCGCGGCGAAGCGTCGGCTCAGGTCGAGCTGGTCCAGCAGGCGCTTCGACAGCCATTCCAGCTTGTTGGTGCAGACCGCGAGACGATGGCCCTGGGCCGCAAAATGGTCGAGTGCGGCCTCCAGTCCCTCGAAGGGCCGGGATTCG
Organism: Bradyrhizobium sp. WSM1253; assembly: GCF_000244935.1. Classification (NCBI taxonomy): domain Bacteria; kingdom Pseudomonadati; phylum Pseudomonadota; class Alphaproteobacteria; order Hyphomicrobiales; family Nitrobacteraceae; genus Bradyrhizobium; species Bradyrhizobium sp. WSM1253. Next base: position 1,075,683 of record NZ_JH600073.1, on the reverse strand, counting down.
ACGGCGATATTGTCAGCGTAATAAGCGATGAAATCGGCCGTCATCCGGTCCATGTCGGCAACCGTGACGCTGCGGCCCTCGGCCTCCAGCCCCCGCTCGATCAGCTTGCGGGCGCCGGCGCCGATCATGTTGCGGGCCGAGGCCATCGGCACGGGCGGCAGCCCTTCGCGGTCGAGCACGTAATTGAGCGCGGTGATCAGGTCGGGCGCCGTATCCACAAGCGTGCCGTCGAGATCGAAGACGATGGTGTGGGAGGGGGTCATGGTCCAGCGCTACCGGCCCGGCCCTGCCCACGCAAGGGCCGAAGCCATAAGATCACCTTATAAGGTGGGGCGGGAGGCCTGTTCCCCAGACCCTGTTCTCCGAGGGAAAACGAGGCTACACAGGCCGCCGCGAGCCTATAAGGCACGACACTCGTAATTCAGGGACGGCGCAAACGTGAATATCGACCAGTTGAAGCGGCAGGCTGCGGCGCGCGCCCTCGAGGACGTCCGTGACGGCATGCAGCTCGGGCTCGGCACCGGCTCGACCGCAAAACATTTCGTCGAGCTGCTCGGCGAGCGGGTCCGCGCCGGACTGAAAGTGATCGGCGTGCCGACCTCCGAGGCGACGCGCCTCGATGCAATCCGCTGCGGCGTGCCGCTGACCACGCTGGATGAGATCGACCATCTCGACATCACCGTCGATGGCGCCGACGAGATCGACTCCGAACTCAATCTGATCAAGGGCGGTGGCGGCGCGCTTTTGCGCGAGAAAATCGTGGCGGCCGCCTCGGATCGCATGATCGTGATTGCCGACGACACCAAATGGGTCCCGACACTTGGCCGCTTTCCGCTGCCGGTCGAAGTCATCCCGTTCGGGCTTGGGGCAACGCGACGCGCGATCGAGAAGGCGTTTGCGGAATGCGGCGTTTCCGGGGAGATGGCGGTCCGCAACGGCAAGGACGGCCACGTTTTCGTCACCGATGGCGGCCACTGGATCGTCGATGCCCAGCTCGAAAAGATTGAGGATCCCGCCCGCCTTGCCACGGCGTTGAGCGCGATCCCCGGCGTCGTCGAGCATGGTTTGTTCATCGGCTTGGCCAGCTCGGCTGTTTTGGCGGGTGGCGAAGGAATTCGCGTGATTGAACGGCGAAAGCCGAAAGGAGACTAGGAATGAAGAGCGTTTTGAAATTGTTGCCGGTCGCGACCCTCGCTGTGGGACTGGCCTTCTCGGTCGCCCCGGCCGGGGCCCAGCAGGCCGCCCCGCCGAAATCGTCGCCGGCCGCCGTCGCGGCGGCCAAGGAGATCCTGGCGATCAAGAACGCCAGTGCGATGTACGCCAACGCGGTGCCCGGCCTGGTCGAGAAGACCAAGATCGCGCTGATCCAGCAGAACCTGAACTACCAGAAGGACCTCACCGAAGTCGCCCAGATCGTCGCCCAGCAGCTCAAAGGCCGCGAGAGCGAAATCGGCGATGGCATGGCGCAGGTCTATGCCAGCGAGTTCACCGAGCAGGAGCTGAAGGATCTCGTGACTTTCTACAAGTCGCCGCTGGGCAAGAAGCTGATCGAGGCCGAGCCGCGCGCGATCGGGCTGAGCATGGCCTTCATGAACTCCTGGGCCCAGAACTTCTCCGAGACCGTGATGGGCAACTTCCGCGCCGAGATGCGCAAGCGTGGCAAGGAGATCTGACAGTTCCTATCTGATCAGAATCCGGATCATGTTCTGAAAGAGGTCGGAGTGGACAATGGCTGAATTCGACGTCGACCTCTTTGTCATCGGTGGCGGTTCGGGCGGCGTGCGTGCCGCCCGCATCGCGGCCGGCTACGGCGCCCGCGTCATGATCGCGGAAGAGTACCGCATGGGCGGGACCTGCGTGATCCGCGGCTGTGTGCCGAAGAAGCTGTTCGTCATCGGCTCGCATTTCCGTCACGAGATCGAGGACGCCGCCGGCTTTGGCTGGACCGTTCCGCCTGCGACCTTCGACTGGCCGACGCTGATTGCCAACAAGGACAAGGAGATCGCGCGTCTGGAGGCGGCTTACACCGCCAATGTCGAGAAGTCAGGCGCGCAGATCGTCAAGAGCCGCGCGGTGATCGAGGACAAACACACCGTCCGCCTGCTCGAGAACGACAAGAAGATCACCGCAAAATACATTTTGATCGCCACCGGCGGCGCGCCCAATCACGGTGCTCCGATTCCCGGCATCGAGCACGTGATCTCCTCCAACGAAGCGTTTCACCTGACCAGGCTGCCGAAGCGGATCGTGATCCAGGGTGGAGGCTACATCGCGCTGGAATTCGCCGGTATCTTCGCCGGCTTCGGCTCCGACGTCACAGTCATCTATCGCGGCGACAACATTCTTCGCGGGTTCGACGAGGATGTTCGCGCCCATGTCCGCGCCGAGATGGAGAAGCAGGGGATCACCATTCTCACCGGCTGCACTGTGACGAAGGTCGATCGGCACGGCGAGGAATTCACCACGCATCTGTCGAACGGATCGAGCCTCGCTTCCGACCAGGTGATGTTCGCGATCGGCCGCCATCCGGCGGTGGCCAATCTCGGCCTGGAGAAGGCCGGCGTCGCCATCAACCCGCGGAACGGCGGCATTGCGGTCGACCATTTCTCGAAGAGTTCGGTCGACAGCATCTATGCGATCGGCGATGTCACCCATCGCTTCAACCTGACGCCGGTCGCGATCCGCGAGGGCCATGCGTTCGCCGACACCGTATTCGGCAAGCGCGAGGTGCAGGTGGATCACGCCAACATCCCGACCGCCGTGTTCTCGCAGCCGGAGGTTGGCACCGTCGGCCTCACTGAGACCGAGGCGCGCGCGCAATTTGGCCATGTCGACATTTACAAGACCACGTTCCGCCCCATCAAGGCGACGATGTCGGGCCGCGATACCCGCGTGCTGATGAAGCTCGTCGTCGACGGTGCCTCCGACCGCGTGCTCGGCTGTCACATCGTCGGCGATGCCGCGGCCGAGATCACGCAGGCAGTCGCGATTGCCGTGAAGATGAAGGCGACCAAGGCCGATTTCGATGCGACGATCGCGCTGCATCCGACCGCGGCCGAAGAACTCGTCACCATGCGCACCCCGACCGCACGCCACGTGCGCCAGGCGGCGGAGTAAACTCCGCTCAGCCGTACAAATATCCGACCGGCTTGCCCTCGGTCCGCAGGGGACGGATGTCCTTCTGCGTGATGATCTGACCGGCGAGGCCGTCGATTTCGTCGCGTTGCGTCGGCGTCCAGCTGCGGAGGTCGTTCATGCCTTTGAGAAGGCCGAGCCGAAGGACCTGCGTGTTCTCACCGACACCGATGAGGCTTGTGGCGTTCTTGCCTGCCGTCACCACATCGCCGGCTGTGAGCTCAAAGGTCTCGCCAGTCTTGTTCTTGAATTCGGCCGTGCCGCGGATGACGCGGTAGATCACGACTTCGCCCTTGGCGAAACATGTGGTGTCCGCTGCTGCCGACGTGCTCTTGGGCAGCAGCGATTGGCCGAGTGGGTCGGTTGCGATGATGTGGCCGGTGACGAGACGGCCGCTCGGCACTTCAATGCCGATGTCGCGCACGTAAACCGGCATGGCCGATTTGACCGGGCTGTCGGTGAGCGGCTTGAACAGCGCATCGAGCGCCAGCGGGTCCTGGAGCCAAAAGCCTGCGTCCGCAGGGCGATCATGCAGAGAGTGGCTCCATGCCACCCGTGGCGTCTCGTCTTCGTTGATCTGATCCGGGCCGACAATGGTCGGGTTTGGAAAGGTCGTCGGATCGGTGATGAAGGCTTCGAGGAATTTGCCGGAATAGCCCATGGAAATCGGATCCGGCGCCACTGTTTGTGGTGTCTTCAAATTCTCTTCGGTCGACAGTCCCGACCAGGTGTAGAACAGCTGGCGGTGCACGATCGCGCTTTGCAGCATCACCGCGCCGGGGCCGACATTGTAGAAGCGCCCGTCATAGTCGAAGGTGAACGCGCCCGAGGTGACCAGCACGAGCTGAAAGCCGCCCGGTGGCAGATGAAGATGGAAATCTGTCGGTCCGGTGTCGGGCAGATAGATCGGCAGATTGGTCGCGACCTCGTGCAGCAGGAAAGTTTCGTTGTTGGCATGAAAGCCCTCGTTGGCGCGATTGTAGAGGGCCTGCGGCCGGTACGTCGCCTCGAACTTCGCATTCCGGTCGCGGTCGATCGCCACGAAATCCCGGTCGTTGAGGCGAAGGGGGGCGCCGTCCGGACGGGTCAGGCCGGTGATCTTGAGATCGCCGGCGGCATGCACGTTCATGGCAGTCTCCGATTCTAGCCCGCTCACCCGGCGCACGCATCTTGCTGCTGTAATCGGGAGAGCAGGGGATCAGGCCTGATGCTGCCTTGCGAATTCTGGGCCAGTCGAGGAGCCACGCGGCACGAAGGCTTCGCGACGAGCCGCCACGCGAAGAAAAATCGAGGTTGCACCTGAGGTTAGATGACACGCTTGACCAGCCTGCATGGCCATGTTCGCCTAGTCTGAAAACCTGGCGACGAGAGGTGTCTTGTCTAATTTGTCGGCATTCTGGCGCGGACGTGCAGCTGCGCCGATCAGGAGAAGTCGGCGGCCGGGTGTCTGAAGCCGTTCATTCGAAATATCGACGGACGGTCCGCTCGGGCTTGCCGTACGGGCTGTCGGCCCACTTCGCCATGTCCGCCGCACGCGCCTCGATGAGCTCGCACCAAAGGCAGCTGAGCTCCGCGCGCCCTTTGGCTGAGAGCATCGGAATGAGGCCATGGCCGCAGCCGGCACAACATTTGACGCGATTCATGGTTCTCCCCGCGAGCTTCCGAATTCAGGAGCGACATTGTTGCTCCCGAAGCCTGCGCGGGCGCTATGAGGGCGTAGGGACGCTTGCCGGCGCGGCGCTCGTCCCCGAGATCGTCGCGTCTGCGATCCAGCGCGACACGGCGGCGATGTCCTCCGCATTGTCGCGGAAGGCACGAAGCTGGAATTCAGCCGAGCTGCCACGCTCGACGATGGTGCGGCAGTGTTCGACCTCGGCGGCGCAGTTCAGCGTGGCCGCGTCCCCGGCGACGTCCTCGATCACGCGGGAGAGCAGTTCGGAGATCTCGACCGGCCCCTCCCTGGAGGCAAGGATGCAATCGGTGCCGTAGCGCTGGGCACGCCATTTGTTCTCCACCGCAATCGCGCGTTCGACCGCGGTGACCTCTTTCGACAGATGAGGTCGCAGGTAGAGATAGCGCGTCAGGCAGCGATAGAGCGAGGCAATGGCAACGGCGTCGTCGACGAAGGTGCAGGTATCGGGCGCACGCAACTCGAGGGTCGGGTGCTTCATGGATGGGCGCATGGCCCACCAGATGTGGCTTTCATCGGGGATCACGCCGGAGCGTTGCAAGGCGCCGACATATTCGTCGTAATCTTGCCTGCTCTCGAACAATTCGGGCAGGCCTGTGCGCGGCAGCTCGGAATAAGCGGCGAGCCGGTAGCCCTTCAGACCGGTCTTGTGTGAATTCCAGAACGGAGAGGAGGCCGACAGGGCGATGAACAACGGCAAATGCGGCAGCATCGCTCGCATCACCGCCGTGCGCTTTTCGGGATCGGGCAGCTGGACGTGCACATGCATGCCGCACATCAGGTTGCGGTGGCCGATGCTGCGCAGATCCTCGATCATCTCCTCGTAGCGCGGCTTGGGGCTCGGCTGCGACATGCGCCAGACCGCGGTCGGATGCGTGCCGCAGGCCATGATCACGAAGCCGTATTGTGCCGCGACGTTCGCGACTTCGCGCCGCAGGAAGCGAAGCTCTTCGCGCGCGTCGGCGACGTCGACATGAACGTTGGTGGCGACCTCGAGCTGGGACTGCAACATCTCCCGCATCGCCTGGCCGCCTGTCGACCAGTTTGCAGATTCGAAAAGCTCATTGGGGGTCTGAATCGCGACCTCCAGGCTGCGGCGATCGGCGAGGAAGTATTCCTCCTCGATGCCGAACGAATATTCCGCAGCCTTGCCGCGTCCGCCGGCCGAGCGAATGACGAGGTGCTGCTTGTCTTCCGAGGAATCGAGCCGCAGCAGTTTTAAAACGTCTGATGCAAATGTCATTGTGCCACCCGGCCAAGGTATTTACCTGCGGGCGTTAATCCTTCTGACGGGGGCGGGTTCCGCGTCGAGCCCACCGGAAATTGCAAGGTCGAACGGAACAATTTTCGCGCTTTCGGACGCACGTGCGACCAGCGCGTGATTCGCGGGCACTTCCGTCCAGTCCGTTTCCTTGTCGAAAGGCTCGGACACGACGATGACCTGGCCGCCAGCCTCACGAAAATACAGTGTGTTGGCGGCATCGTTGACCGCAACCCGGAAGGCATAGAGATCCCGGCCGTTGGCGATGGCGCTAGTGAAGCGTAGCCGCTCCCGAAGCTCGCCTTCGTTGACGAGGCCGACAAGGGATCGCAGCACGCGATGCGTTGCGCCGAGCGGATCGGCGTCGAGAACCGCGCCCATCATGGCGAGAAATACGGCTTCCGAATCGGTCGTGCCTGTCCGCGAAGGATAGTAGGCGTCGGGGATCAGCGCCTCGACCTTGCGCCGCAGGCGATTCCAGCTGCCGACGAAACCGTTGTGCATGAACATCCAGTGGCCGCAGGCAAAGGGATGACAGTTCTGCCGTGTCACCGCCGTGCCGGTGGCGGCGCGCACATGGGCGAAGAACAGATGCGAGCGCAGATGCCGGCAGAGATAGCGGAGATTTTCGTCCGACCAGGCCGGGCGTGTTTCACGATAAAGACCAGGCTCCGGATGCTCGCCGTACCAGCCGAGACCGAAGCCGTCGCCATTCGAGCCGGCCGTCGACTGGAGCGAGCGGATGCTTTGCGCGATCAGCGAATGCTCGGGCTCGGTGACGTAGGGCTCGAAAGACGTGGTCTCGCCACGGTATGCGATCCAGCGACACATGGGAATCCTGTCAGGAGATGCTTGCTGAAATGTATCAACGAACCTGACAGGAGGATGGTTCCCGACAGCGAGTGTCGGGAACCAAGTGGTCACTACACCGGCACCGGAATCAATGGAGCAACCTCGCGATCCAGCGCGTTCTCGCTAGCTGCGAGACCTTGTGCGACGCCGACCCGGTCGGCCTCGGGACGGTTCTGGCTCATCTTGCGCTTGCCTTCGAACCGCATGACGGGAATGCGCACGCCGACGATTCCGCGCAGCTGCGCGGCGATGAAATCCGCAGGGGCATCCGTCACGGCCCAAGGCTTTGCACGCGATCCTTCGTGCCTGTTCGTGAGCCGCGTCACGGCGTCGAGCAGGCGCTCGGGCTCCTGGAAGAATTCGACCGGGCCGTAGGCATGCACCGCGACGTAGTTCCAGGTCGGCACGACCTTTTCGGTCTCCTGCTTGGTCGCGTACCAGGACGGCGTCACATAGGCGTCGGGACCGCTGAAGATCGCCAGCGCATCTCCGATCGGCGGCAGTTTCCATTGCGGATTGGCTTTCGCCACATGTCCGTACAGCACGCCATGCTCGCCTTCGCTCTCATCGAGAAAGAGCGGCAGCGGTGTGGCGACCGGGCCTTCGGTGGTGGCCGTGACCAGACTGGCGAGGCGGGCGCCGCGAATGGTCGCCCGGATGCTCTCGATATCGTCCTTGAAGGCGGGAGGGATGTACATGGTCTATCTCCGGTGTTGGTCTGGAGATAGCCGGAATCTGGCCTATAATAAACTGCCAGTTATCGCCTATTTAATCAGTCCAGTTCGGCGACGGCCTGTGCGAGAAGCCTGCAGCCGCGCTCGATCTGTGACACCTCCAGTGCCGAATAGCCCATGACGAGGCCGACTGTCTTCCGCGGTCGGCGAGGTCCGACGAACAGTGCCGAGACGGGATAGATGCCGACGCCCTTTGCATGGGCCGCCTTGATCAACGCGTCCTCTCGCTTCTGTGGCAGGTTGTCGAACCACGCCACGATGTGCAGGCCGGCGGCCGTGCCCTCGATCCGGACGCGATCCCCGAACCGGCGGCGAAGCGCGTCGAGCAGCGTGCGCTGGCGTTCGGCGTTGCGCCGGCGCACGCGTCTGATGTGGCCGTCATAGGCGCCGCTTTCCAGCATCGACGCGAGTGCGTCCTGTTCGATCAGCGGCGTGTGCCGGTCCATGATCTGCTTGGCGGCGGCGAACAGGGATCGCAGGGCGCTGGGCACCACCAGATATCCAATCCGCAAGGTCGGCGACAGCGTCTTGGAGACGGTGCCGAGATAGATCACGTTGCCGCCGCCTTCCAGCGCATGCAGCGGCGGGATCGGCTTGGTGTCGTAGCGATACTCGCTGTCGTAATCGTCCTCGATCACGTAGGCGTCGTTTGCCCTGGCCCAGGCGAGCAATTGGTGCCGGCGTCCGATCGGCATGACGCCGCCGAGCGGATATTGATGCGACGGCGTGACATAGGCGAGGCGGGCTTCGACGCCCTCGAGCCGCGTGGTCTCCAATCCATCCGCGTCGACGGGAATCGGGATCGTCTTGGCGCCCGTCGCCGCAAAAGTATGCCGCGCCATCTGGTAGCCGGGATCCTCCATCACGAAGCGGTCGCCGGCATCGAGCAGCAGGCGCGCGCAGATGTCGAGGCCTTGCTGCGAGCCGTTGACGACGACGATCTGATCGACCTCGCAGCGGACGCTGCGCGACCGCCACAGATAGCCTTGGAGCGCGGTCCGCAGCCGCAGCGCGCCGCAGGGGTCATCATAGGCCAGCCGCTCGGGCTTGCGTGCCATCGCAGCAGTCACGGCCTTCTTCCATGCCACTACCGGGAAATCCGACGGCGCGAGCTCGCCATAGCGGAAGTTGGCGACGAGCCCGCGCGGCGGCTCGGTCCAGCGCGGCGGATCTTGAAGCAACCGGTCCCCGAAAGCCGACAGCCGCACCTTCCGCGCCGACGGTCGCGACACTACGCGCGCGTGTCCTCGCTCGACGACGGCGCGAGCCACACGCGGCCGCGCGCCATGGCGTGTCTCGATGAAGCCTTCGGCGGCGAGCTGTTCGTAGGCGATCGTCACGGTCGAGCGTGCCACGCCCATCTCGCCGGCCAGCGCGCGGGAGGACGGCAGCAAACCGTCGATCCCGTACACCCGCGCCAGGATCTGATCTCTCAAGGCCTCGTAGATCTGGCGCGCGCCCATGCGGTCGGCACGGGGCGCGGGATTGGTCTTCATCTGGGTCATCCACATTCCAAGCCGGCATTCGCCCGAGCGGACGATGTCGGAATGTGGTTCTAATCCCGTTCGCCGAGAGTTTCGACGTAAGCCTTGCCGTAGGGATGAAAATGCTCCTTGCGGCCCTGGTCCCACAGTGCCCTAAGGCCGGGCGTCGTGATGTCCCAATCCGGCCGGCACTTCATGCCGACTGCCCTGAGGTCCTGGCGGAGCTCTTCGACGGTTGGACGGCCGAAGAACCAATAGCCGTTGTAGATCTTGTGAATGACGAGGCCGGGCTCGAGCACGATCACGTGCGGAATCATCGGATTGTGGACGGGGTCGGTGTATTCGGCGATGTCGAGATCCTTCTGAACGAGGCGCCGCGAATCCGAGAGGAAGGGCCAGTGCGCTCCGACGCCGCTGCGATATTCGCTGGTCTGGGTGATGTTGTCGGTCGTGATCGTGACCATCCGGCAATAGCCCACCTCCATCTCGCGATGGAGCTGGAGCAAGCCTTCGGCCTGGCGGCGATCCTTCGGACAGTATCCGCCGCGGCCGAGCACGAGCACCATGGGAGCGCCCGCCTGCAGTTCGGAGAGCTTTCGGTGCTTGCCGGTGTGGTCGCTGAGCTCGTAATCCGGGAAGGTTACTCCCGGCATGATGTCAGGTCGCATTACGCTCTCCCAGTTTTACAGATCAATCACGACGTCGTTTCGGGGCCGTGCGCAGCAGATCAGGACATTGCCGTCCGCCGGCGGATCGAGCGGATCCGGCGCATAGTCGACCGTCCCTGCGATCAATCCGCTCTCGCAATTGTGGCACACGCCGGTCCGGCACGACCAGCGCACGGGAACGTCGCAGGCTTCGGCCAATTCCAGCAGGCTGGCATAGGCCGGTCCCCAGCGGACATTGAGGCCGCTGCGGGCGAACGAAACCATCGGGCCGGGGCCAGGAGCGCCGACCGGCGGGTGCGCTCGCTTCTGCGGAGAGGATGCTATGCCGGGCGTCAAGGATGGTCCGGCGCCGAACAATTCGGTGTGGATGCGATCCGGTGCGATGCCCAACGTGGTGAGGCCAGCTTTCAGATCGCTCATGAAAGCTGTCGGTCCGCACAGATAGAAATCGCCGTCACGCGGCACGCTCAGGCTCTGGAGCAGGCGTGCGTCGAGATGTCCGGCTGTATCGAACGCGACATTGAGACGATCGCCCGGGTCAGGCGCGCTGTAGCAGACGTGGCTATGGTGACGAGAGAGCCCACCTAGCAATTCGCGCGCCTCGGCGGCGAACGCATGTTCGCGGCCGTTGCGGGTGCCGTGCAGCCACCACACGTCCCGCGTCGTCGCTTCAGCGGCGAGGGCGTGGAGCATCGCGAGCACCGGGGTGACGCCGATACCGGCGCTCAGCAGGACGACGGGCCCGGTGCCCGGTCGTAGCGTGAAACTGCCGCGTGGCGCACCGAGCTGCACGGCAGCGCCGTCCACCAGCTCGTCGGCGATGTAACGGCTGGCGGCGCCGTGAACTTCGCGCTTGATGCTGATGCGATAGGACGCGGCATCGGAGCCGCTCGACAGCGAATAGCTGCGCGTCATCGGCTGCGCACGGGAAGGCTCGAGCCTGATGACGACGAACTGACCGGGCAGGGCGGCCGCCACGGGATGTCCGTCGACGGGTTCGAGGATCAGCGACGTCACGTTGTCGCTTTCGGCGATCTTGCGCGCCACGCGAAAGGAACGGAATCCGCGCCAGGCCGGAGGAGCGCTCGCCGCCGGCCCAAGCCCGGCGTTTCCCGCGGTCTTGTTTTCCTTCTGCTGCTCGAGCAGCGCCTCGAATGAACGGTGCCAGCCGCGGCTCAGCGCGGGAATCCGCAGCGCGCGCTCGAGGCGTTCGTGCGGATGCGGCGGCAGGTAAAGCAACGCATTGATCTCGGACACGCTCATGCGCTCGGGTCCCACGGCGATCTGCGTGATCTCGTCACCGGCCTCGACGTCGCCTTCCTCGATCACACGAAAATAGAATCCCGGCCGCCCGTGCCTGACGAGCAGCGCGGCCATGTCCGGCTCCTCCATGCGAATACCGAGCCGGTAGCAGGTGACGCGCGGCTGGGTCACTTCGAACACCGCGGAGCCGATCCTGTAGCGGTCTCCGATGCACACGTTGGTGTCGGCGAGGCCCTCGACCGTAAAGTTCTCGCCGAACTGGCCATGAACGAGGTTCGATCGACCCAGATGCTCCTGCCAGTACCGATAGGATTCCTCCTGATAGACGAATACGGCACGATGTTCGCCGCCATGACCGGCCGTATCGCCCTGGCCGTCGCCATCGATGTTGAGCCGGCGCACCCTGCGCGGGCCTGCGACCTGCGCCTTCCAGATGCCGGTGTGGACGGTCCGACCCTGCCAGGCGACGTCGCGCGGCAGGCCGACATTGACCGAAAGCAGATTTGCCATTGCGTGTTCCCGATCTGACTGCGCGGTTCTGCCGTCATCCTTGCATTCGGATGGGGTTTTTGGCTCGTTAGTCGTTGTTAGACGTTGCGAGCAAGCCTTGCCACCGGCGGCCTTGAGGCCAATCTCAGATGGCATAACGAGAACACAGTCAAACGGGAGATCACGATGGATGATCAGGGTAAGCTGGCCGCGCTCCAGCGCCATTGGGACGCTTCGGACGCGAACGATTTCGAGGCCGAGCACGACATCTACCGCGAGGACGCGGTGCTCGACTATCCGCAATCCGGCGAGCGGATCCGCGGTCGCAGCAACATCCAGCAGAGCCGGTTCGTACAACCGAACAAGAAGCGCTTCACGGTTCGGCGCATCGTCGGCGGTAACGATCTCTGGGTAAGCGAATTCGTGCTGACCTATGACGGCGTGCCGTCCTACGTCGTGAGCATCATGGAATTCCGCGACGGCCTCGTGGCGCACGAGACGCAGTATTTCGGCGACGGGTTCGAGCCGTCGCCCTCGCGGGCGCATCTTGTCGAGCGGGTGGGGTAACACGGGCTCGGTCGCAACACGGAACCCGATGCGGCGGCTGGTCGCAGCCGCGTCGCCTTGATTCCGACAGCCCCATCTTTATGTGTGAAAGGAACAAGAATCCGGGCCCCTCTGGCGAGGACGTCGACACTGTCGGCAAAACCTCGTGATGTCGGATGACCTGTCCCGCGCGAATGCGATGGATCGGCCGATCGTCGGGCCTTCTTGAGAGCCTCTCCGACCCAATCGTCCCCATCGCAGCCCCGTGCGGTCATTTCGCAAGATAAGGGAGCAACGATGTCTGACGCCAAGCATTCAAATCCGATCGAAATCGAGATCACGGAGCCGTCCAGCCTGAACGAGCAGGCTGCGGTGGCGCTGGTGATTGTCGGCGCGCTGGTTGCGGTTGCCGACCGCCAAGTTTCGCCGGTCGAACGCGACGAGGTCGTCCGTTTCATCCGGGATCGCAAGCTGGCACCGCACATATCCGAGAACCGGCTCTACGCCATGTTCGACGAGCTTGCCGAACGGCTCGAGGAACCGGATTTCGCCAATGTGGTGATCGAGAATTTGCGTCCGGTTTCGGACCTGCCGCTGTCGGCTCATTTGATGGAGCTGTCGGAGCGCGTCGCGGCCGCGGACGAGGACGTGCATCCCCACGAAGTGCAGGCGATCAAGCTGTTGCGCCTGCTGACGCTGGTGCTGCCCCGCGCAAAGCAGGTGGCGCCGGGCGCCGTGCGCGCCGAACAGCGCATCGCCGCCGAGGAGTAAGCATGAGCGCAGTTTCGGACGAGGATAAGACAGGGACTGCGGGCGCTACCGGCCAGATGGCTGGCGGCGACCCGCGCCTCGACAAGCTTGTCCATCGCCTGCCGCCGCGCATGGGCGAAACCGTCGCCTATCTGCTCAAGCCGTCCAGCCGCTGGGTGAGAATCCCTTCGGGCGCGCTGCTGATTGTCGGCGGCGTGCTCTCGTTCCTGCCGGTGCTCGGCGTCTGGATGCTGCCGCTCGGCCTCGCTTTGCTCGCGGAAGACGTGCCCGCGCTGCGATCCTCGCGCAGCAAGGTTTTGGATTGGGTCGAGCGGAAGAAGCCGCAATGGCTCGATCCTGCCGCACCGAAAAATGACCAATCATGACTGAATTCATCACCACCGAAGCGTTGACCGCGCTGCTTCAGGTCGTCTTGATCGACCTCGTGCTCGCCGGCGACAACGCCGTCGTCATCGGCCTTGCCGCAGCCGGCCTGCCGGCCGAGCAGCGCCGGCGCGCCATCGTCGTCGGCATCATCGCCGCGACCGCCCTGCGCATCGTCTTTGCCGGCGTCGCGACCCAGCTTCTGCAAGTGATCGGGCTGTTGCTCGCCGGCGGCGTGCTGCTGCTCTGGGTGTGCTGGAAGATGTGGCGGGAGCTACGCGAGCAGTCCGCGCATGCGAACGAGCTCGCGTTCAGCCATGGTGGCAGCGGCGCTGCTCCTGCCTCCCGAAAGACCTTCAGGCAGGCGGCCGTGCAGATCGTCGCCGCCGACGTCTCGATGTCGCTCGACAACGTGCTCGCGGTCGCGGGCGCCGCGCGCGAGCATCCCTACATCCTCGCCTTCGGCCTGTTATTGTCGGTCGCGCTGATGGGCGTCGCCGCCGATTTGCTCGGCCGCGTGCTCCAGAAGCAGCGCTGGATCGGCTATGTCGGCCTCGCCATCATCGTTTACGTCGCCTTCGAGATGATCTATCGCGGCTCGCTCGAGCTCGCGCCTGTGATCGCGAGTCTCTGAGGCAACGCGTCTGTCTATCATCCGGAGTGATCAATGACGTCCGAACCCAAAGCACCTTCGGCGGTTTCCGTGCCGGCGCCGCAAATCGGCCCGTTTGCCCAACTCATCTTTGGCTCGCGCTGGCTGCAGGTCCCGCTTTATGTCGGCCTGATCGTCGCGCAGGCCGTCTATGTGCTGCTGTTCCTGAAGGAGCTCTGGCACCTGGTCGTGCACTCGTTCGACGCCAGCGAGCAGCAGATCATGCTGGTCGTGCTCGGGCTGATCGATGTCGTGATGATCTCGAACCTGCTGGTGATGGTGATCGTCGGCGGTTACGAGACCTTCGTCTCGCGCCTGAACCTCAGCGGTCATCCGGACGAGCCGGAATGGCTCAGCCACGTCAATGCCAGCGTGCTCAAGATCAAGCTTGCGATGGCAATCATCGGCATCTCCTCGATCTCGCTGCTCAGGACTTTCATCGAGGCGGGCAATCTCGGCACGACGCGGAGCAATTTCACCGAAAGCGGCGTGATGTGGCAGGTGCTCATCCACCTGACCTTCATCATTTCCGCAATCGGCATCGCCTGGGTCGACCGCCTCAGCGATAGCGGCCAGCGCAAGGGAGCTGGTCACGGCTGAGTGTGACAGACGGCCGCTCAAAGACCGAAGGCTGCGCTCAGGAACGTCGGCTCCGCGCCAGCGTCTCGGAGGGTGCCTCGCCGAACGCCAATCTGTAGCCGCGCGAGAACTCACCAAGATGCCAGAAGCCGTTGCCGAGCGCTGCGGCCTTGACGCTCATGCCGCCGCCTCCGACCATGAGCTGGATGCGGGCGGACCACAGCCGCTTGAGGCGCAGATAGTGGTGCAGGCTCACGCCGTGCACCGCATGTGCGGCGGTCTGCAGCGTACGCACCGATACGCCGAGCGCAGAGGCGAGGTCGTCACTGTAGAGTGCCTTGCTGCCGGACCACATGACCATTTCGTCGAGGCGCGCGATCAGCTTGCGGTGCTTGGCGAACGATCCGCGTCGCGCGGTCAGCCCGCCGGCCGGCGCCATGGCATCGTCGAGACAGGCGAGCAGCGTCTCCTGGATGGGTCGGTTGAGCGCCTCGAATTGCCGGGGATCGTTGCACGCCGAGGCGAGTGAGAACATCTCCAGGATAGCGGCACGTAGGCGCGCCATCGGATGGTCCTGCGCGCGAACATATGCGAGGCCGGTGTCGAAATCCGTCCAGCCGCGATGGCGCATGTCCGAGTTGAAGCGCAGCATCAGGTAAGTGTTGGGATGATGCTCGATCGCGTCGACGGGGGTTTTGCCGCGCATGATCGCAATCGTTGAATTGTCGACCTCGCGGCCGTTGGAGGTGGAGTGAAACGTGAGGGGGACGACGAGGCCGACACCATTGTCCGTGCCGATCTCGGCCTCAAATCGCCGTGCAAAGGAGCGCTGGAGCACGAACAACCCATCCTGGAGCGGCAGGATGGCGCGAGACAGCGAGAATTCGCGCGGGCGGAGCGGCGTGCTGATGCCGAGGCCGAGCACCTCGTTGGCGCGAAACTCGGCGAAATCCGAGAAGCGCTCGATGCCGAGGATTCGCGAAGGCTTCAGCCGAGCTAGCGGCATTTCGGGATCCTGGCGCGAGGGATGAGCCGCAAAATACAAACGGTATCAGATGGTCGACCGTCGGCCCTATCCCGGGAAACTACTGCGACGCTTCATCACGCAACCTGCGGATAGGCCGCGTTTTCCCGCCGCTCGCGCTCGCCCAGCTCGCGCACCAGCTCCTGGAGGAAGGATTCCGTGTGGGCGGGCAGGGTGCGCTCGGCGCGAACGTAGATGCCGAGATCTGACCACACCGGACTGCCGGCATTGTCGAGTGGCAGGAAGACGAGCCGGCTGTCGCGCGACAGCCTGTCGATGCCGAGCTGGGTCTGGAAGGCGACGCCGACGCCGCGCGCGGCGAGCTCGCGCATCAGGTCGATCGAGTTGGCCTGGATGGCAGGCTCCGGCGTCTCGGACAGCTGCGCGATCAGCGGCTGGAGCAGATGATAGATCGACAGCTCCGGCAGCGCGTGGATGACGGGAAAGGCGAGACATTGGGTTAGGGTGACCGTCTTGCGGCGCGCCAGTGGATGCTCGCGCGCGACGACGGCGCCGAGGCGAAACCGTTTCAAGGCGACCTGGCGCAGGTCCGGCGGATGGCGCAGCGCCATGGCGATGCCGATGTCGGCCTCGCCGCGGCTCAGGGCCTCCAGCACATCCGACGATCCCTTCACCTCGGTGGTGAAGCTGACGCGCCGGGCGCGGCCGCGATGTGAGGCGATCAGGTCCGGCAGCACCGATTCCGTGAGCGACTCGATGCAGGCAATGCTGACGGTGCCGTGCCAGGTCCCCGACAGGGACGCGACGTCCGAGCGGAAGCGGTCGAGGTCCTGGAGCACGTTCATGACGTGCCGGGCCAACATCTCGCCGACCGTCGTCAGCGTCAGGCCGCGCGCATTGCGCTCGAACAACGGTGACCCAACCTCCTGTTCGAGCTTGAGAATCTGGCGGCTTACGGCCGACGAGGCAACGTTCAGCAGGCGCGCCGCGGCCCGAATCGAACCGGTGCGGCGGACGGCGTGGAAGTACTGGATGGCCGGTGAGTGAAAGCGCATGGGATCCCCGGCCCACTATAGCTGTTGCCGAAACGGCATCAATATGTACGAAATTCTGTGCTTTTCGAGCACGCTCCTCCCACCTAGGTTCGCGCCCGGCTTGGCCGGTCCCGCCGGACCGTCATGCCATGCGCAACGAGGCGCCAGGGGATCCGGGGTGGACGAGAACATTGTTTGCGAGGTCGCGCCGGATACGCGTCTGGTCGATCGCCGTCGCGCGGCGGCCTATGTCGGCGTCACCGCCGGACGCTTCGAGCAGCTGGTGCGCGACAGCGTCATGCCACCGCCGGTCATGGTGGACAACAAGCGGCGCTGGCCGCTCGCGTTGCTCGACGTCGCGAAGGACGCGGTTGTCAGCAGCAGCATGCCGTGCCTGCCGCAGGTGACGGTCGAGATTGCGCAGGACGCGCGTCCCTGCGAACGGGCCCCGGCACCGGCCTTGCACGAACTGCCGGACCAAAACTGGTTCGAGCAGCGCGCGCGGTTCGTTCAGCGCGTGCGCCGGTCGCTGCTGTCGGGCAACGAGATCCGTCTCTTGCGCGAGTTCAAGCTGCTCAGGCAGAACCAGATCAGCATGTTCGGCTATTACGGCAGCTTCGAAGCCCTGATGGTGCGCGGCTACATCGTCGAGCTCGCGCGCAAACCACCGTCGAGCCGTCCGCTGGTGACGTACCGGCTGACCGCGCAGGGCGAGCGGGTCCTGTCGGCGCTGAAGGACGAGCCGGCGATCTGACCGGCGCGGATAAGGCGACGGCATCCTTCGGCATTATCGCACGGCGTGCATCTCCAGAAACGCCTTCACACCGGTGACGGTGCCCGTGTCCGACGGCACATAGCCGGGTAGCGTAGCGACAGCCGCGCGAAAATTGGCGCTGCGGATGATCTCCAGGATGCGCTGCATCGGCCCGGTGTCCAGGAACGCGCGCTTGCAGACGAAGAAATAATCCTCGGTCAGGAGCCGGATGAAATCGAGGCCGAAATGCCGGGCGGCGGCCTCGACGCCGAAACTCGCATCGGCCATGCCGCTCGCGACATAGGCTGCGACCGCGGCGTGGGTGAACTCGATCTGCTGCGCGCCGTTGATACGGCTCTCGTCAATTCCGCTTGCCGCGAGCAGTTGGTCGAACAGGAGCCGCGTGCCGGAATCGTGGTCGCGATTGACGAAGCGGACTTTTGGTCCGGTGAGATCGTCGAGCGAAGCGATGCGCAGCGGATTGCCGCGCGCGACCATCAATCCCATTTCGCGTGTGACGAAGCTGACGATGCGATCCTCGCGTGGATCGAGCCATTCGCGCGCAGCCTTGATGCCCTGGGCGCGCAGCGCGCCGTGCGGCAGATGCAGGCCCGAGAGATCGCAGGCGCCCTGCGCCAGCGAGACCAGCGAATGCTGGTTGCTGACATAGCGCAGATCGACGCCGATGCCCGGCTCGCGGTCGAGGAATTCGCGCAGTTTTGCCACCGCAAAGCCGTGGCTGGCATGCACGCGGATCACCGACGGGCGCTGCTCGAGGAACGGCTTGATCTCGCTCGCCAATTCCTGCGCGAGGTTTTCAAGCTGAGGTCCGAGCCGGGCCTGCATGCGCTCGCCCGCCCACACCAGCCGCTCGCCGAACGGTGTGAGCTTTGAGCCCTTGCCGCGCTGGGTCTCGACCAGCGGCGTGCCGAAGAACTCCGACCATTGCTCGATCAGATTCCAGACATGGCGATAGGAGAGGTGGGCGTCCTTGGCCGCGCTGGTGATCTTCCCGGTCCTCCGGATTTCGTTGAGGACGCCGAGCATGATGATGGCTGTGCGCGGATTGCCCTCGCGGCGAAACCGCCATACGGCCTCGATCTCGATCTGAAGCATTGGTCCTCTTTATGAACTGGACTTCATATCAGGAGCGTCCATTTGCAAACCATATCATATTTACTCCGCTCTACAGACATCTAGTCTGGCATACCAGAACTGGAGGAAATATGATGTCTGTTGCATATGACTTTGCACATTCGCCGGCCACCGAGTTCATGTCCCGCCCACAGCATCTGCTGATCGACGGCCGCCGCGTCCCCGCAAGCTCCGGTCGCACCTTCAAGTCGCTCAATCCGGCCACCGGGCAGGTCATCGCCGTCGTCGCCGAAGGCAACGAGGCCGATGTCGAGCATGCGGTCGCCGCCGCGCGCCGGGCTTTCGAAGGCTCCTGGCGCACGATGCGGGCGTCCGAACGCGGCCAGATACTGCTGCGCTGGGCTGACCTGCTCAAGGCCCACGCCGAGGAGATCATCGAACTCGAATCGATCGACGCCGGCAAGCCGATCTCCGCGACATCGCGGCAGGATTTTCCGGCCGCCGTCGACACGCTGATCTACTACGCCGGTTGGGCCGACAAGATCAGCGGCGACGTCGTGCCCGTGCGCGATGATGCCCTGACCTACACCGTGCGCGAGCCGGTCGGCGTGGTCGCGGCGATCGTGCCCTGGAATTTCCCGCTGATGATCGGGATGTGGAAGCTTGCGCCGGCGCTGGCCTGCGGCTGCACCATCGTGATGAAGCCGGCCGAGCTGACCTCGTTGTCGGCGCTACGCATCGCCGAGCTCGCGCTTGAAGCCGGCCTGCCGGCGGGCGTCTTCAACGTCGTCACTGGCCCCGGCCGCGTCGTCGGCGACGCGCTGGTCAATCACCCCGACGTCGACAAGGTCACCTTCACCGGCTCTCCCGGTGTCGGGCGGGGAATCATGAAGGGCGCCGCAAGCAACTTCAAGCGCGTCTCGCTCGAGCTGGGCGGCAAGTCGGCCAACGTCATTTTCGACGATGCGGATCTCGAATCCGCATCGAAAGCTGCGGCTTCCGGCATCTTCTTCAATGCAGGCCAGGTCTGCTCGGCAGGCTCCCGCGTGCTGGTGCAGGAGAAGGCCCATGACGAGGTCGTCGAGCGACTGGCAGCGCGCGCAAAGTCGCTCAGGATCGGCGACCCGCTCGACCGCAAGACGACGCTCGGCCCCGTCATATCCGAGAAGCAGATGAAATCGGTCCTCGATTATGTTGATATCGGCCGGAATGAGGGCGCGACCCTCGTCACCGGTGGCGAGAAGGTAGGCGATCGCGGCTACTTCATCAGCCCCGCGGTGTTCGCGAATGTCGCGCATGAGATGCGGATCTCGCAGGAAGAGATCTTTGGCCCCGTCGTCAGCGTCATCAAGTTCAAGGACGAGGCCGACGCTTTGCGGATTGCCAACGGCACGGCTTACAGCCTCGCCGCCGGCGTCTGGAGCCGCGACATCGGCAAGCTGCAGCGCTTCGCCAAGCGGGCGCGCGCGGGCACGGTCTGGATGAACACCTATGGCTACACCGACGTGCGCCTGCCCTGGGGCGGCGAGCGCGACTCCGGCCTCGGCCGCGAGCACGGCACCGCCGCGCTCGACAATTTCACCGAGCCCAAGGCTGTCTGGATGAATCTGGCCGTTTGAAACCTCCCGAGCGGCCAAGCCTTGAGCCCGCCTGATCACCCGGTCCGGCGGGCTCTTTTTTCGAGATCGGTAAAATTGTCTGCATTCCGCTCAGCGGCGGCAAACCCTGCGGACAAGAACTATACGGCCATAAACCCCGGCTTTGGAACCGGCGTGCATCCTGCCTGCAACAGGGTGGGGCATCAGCAATGTCAGTTCTCAGGGAGGTCGTCGTCGCGGTCGCGGGAGTCTACGCACTTCTGTTCGCGTGCGACGCAATGTTCGGGATCGGCGAGGCGCGCTTCGACGATGCTTATTACAGCGCCAGCTTCTACGCGCCGCGGCCAAAGGAGTTTCGTTTCGCCGGCGATACGCCGCCGGCCGTCCGCGTCAGCGACGCCTTTGCGCAATTCGCGCCCGGCGAAGCCAAGCCGAACAAGCGCTATTCGTCGCTGACGACAATCATTCGCTAGGACGCATACTCGTCGTTCCGACTGCAACCGCGGCGGTTCGCGCCCAGGCCGGCGGCTTGCCGCTTGCGTCGGACCCCGCGCTACATCACCGACACGACGGGCCGTGAATGGAAATCGGTCAACTGCCTCTTCAATCCTCCCAACCGGCTTTACGAAGGCCGTCCAACATGAGGGCGTGATCTTCTGGCCGAAACCACGGTGGCCGTTGACGGACCTGAAACTCGAAGGATGCTGATGAAATTGCGATTGCTTTCTGCAGCGCATCGTCGGCTTCAGCGGTTCGACCGAGTTGGCCGAGAGCTGCGGCAAGCCAGCGGTAGGGGGAGGGAAAATCGGGAAATGTTCGGATCGCGCGCTCCGCCGCCTCGACTGTGGCCGTGTAGTCCCGGCAAAAATAGTGAGCCAACGCGACCTGGTTCAAGCGATTCACCAGCGATGGGTCACGAGGGTCCAGCCGAATGCACGTCTCGAGGGCGACGAGGCCCTCTTTGGGACAGCCAGAATACGCGAGAATGACGCCCAGCGCTCCGTGAGCCGGTGCGAGATTCGGGCAGAGTGCCAGCGCACGCTCGGCCTGCGCACGTGCTCCGCCGTGATCGCCCCGAGCGTTGAGCGCCAGCCCCAGGCGTGAGTGGGCGTCTGCGTTGCCGCGATCCAGAGCGACCGCGCGTCGCGCCAATTCTTCTTCTTCGACTTGTGTTCCTTTCGACCGACTGAGCACGGTGGAGAGCCCGATATATCCGGGCGCGAACATCGGATCGAGATCGATGGCCCGCTGAAAGAATTCTCCGGCAAGCGCATCATCCTCGGTACTCGCTTTGCCGAGATGCCACATTCCACGCTGGTAGGCGCCCCAGGCATCAAGACTTGCGGGTGGCTTGCGCATTGCCCGCTGTTGCTCGGCGCCGGCAATGACCGGCGCGATTGCGATCGTCGTGGACTGCGCGATGTCATCCTGTACGGAGAAGATGTCCGCTATATCGCGGTCGTAGCGTTCCGCCCAGACATGATTGCCTGTCTCTGCTTCGACAAGCTGCGCGGTGACTCGGACGCGGTTGCCGGATTTTCGCAGCCCGCCCTCAAGCACATAGCGAACGCCCAGTTCGCGGCCGACTTGTTTCACGTCTACCGCGCGTCCCTTGAAGGAAAACGACGAATTGCGGGCGATGACGAAGAGTGAAGAATATCGCGACAATGCCGTGATGACGTCCTCCGCGATTCCGTCGGCGAAGAACTCCTGGTCCAGATCGGGACTCATGTTCTGGAACGGCAGAACCGCGATGGATGGCTTGTCCGGGAGCGCCAGCGGTCGCGCAATTTCAGGCGCTTGTGCTGGCTTTGATGCTGCAGAGGAATTCGCATCGACAAGGAGGCGCCATGCATGCATCGGTTCGGCGATATTCTTGAGTGCTTGCAGGCCCATATCATCGTAGGCGACGTCTATCTTGCCCCGAATCTGCCGACGAGCATCGTCGGAGATACAGATGCCGCCGGGGTCGGCTATTCCTTCAAGGCGCGCGGCAATGTTGACGCCATCGCCGAAGATGTCGTTGTCATCGATGATGATATCGCCGATGTGGATGCCGATCCGGAAATCGATCCTCATTGCCGGGGAGACGTCGGCGTTCTGCGCCGCCATTCCGCGCTGGACTTCGACCGCACTGCGCGCGGCGTCGACCGCACTCGCAAACTCGACCAGCATGCCGTCGCCGGTGGTCTTGACGATGCGGCCGCGATGCGCAGCGATCGTGGGGTCGACAACGATCCTTCGAGCCGCCTTCAGCCGGGCCAGCGTGCCTTCCTCGTCGGCGCCCATGAGACGGCTGTAACCGGCGACATCGGCAGCCAATACCGCTACAAGTCGTCGTTCCACGCGCTCGCCGGTCAAAATTGCCTCTAACAAAATGGCCTCTAAAATAAGATATTTGGCCCTGCGCATCAAAGCACGCAGAGCTGCTTTCGGCTAGCACCGACGTTCGTCCGGGGTCACAAGACGGAATGCCGGATCATCGTGCTCAGGTCTGCTTCACTCAGGGAAGGAGCATGTGTCGGTCCACGCCTTTCATGCTGTATTCTCATTCCCCCTGGATCCATTCCGCGACGCCACGCCACAGCGTGTCGCGATGGTCGGGGCGGAAGAAGCCGAAATGGCCGATCGCCTTGGCGCCCACGTCGGACGGCTTCACGTTGACCACCTCCGGCTTGATCGCGGTGAATCCGCTCGCAAGCAACTCGACCGCGGGCTGCGTTGCCCAGGGATCGTCGGAGAAGCAGAGTGTGCGCAGCTCGCCCTTGAACTTGGCGAAATTCTCCAGCGCCGGCAGCTTTGAATCGAAGAGATAACGGGGGCTCGAAACCCACTCGGCCCATTGCAGGAAGACGCCCTTGGGTAAATCCTCACCGATGCCGGCCCAGCCCGGCGCGTAACCGAGCGCGTGGACGAGCGGCACACCGACAAGATTCATGAAAGCGAAGACGCGGTATTTTTCCGGCGATGTCATCAGCCGCCAGGTCGCCGCCTGCGAGGCCACGAACGCGGCGCGCGAGATGTCCGCGTTGTTGGCGATCAGCCCGAGCGCCTGGCCGCCAAAGGAGTGACCGACATAGGCTAAGGGCAGGGTGTTGTAGCGCTCCCGCATCCAGTGCACTGCGGCGGTGACGTCGAGCGCGGCCCAGTCCGACATCGAGGCCTTGAAGCCGACCAGCGATTTCGGCTGGTTGTAGCCGACCATCGCCGGCAGCCGGGAGTCGCCGATGCCGCGATAGTCGTAGGTCAGGACCGCGCAGCCGCGATGGGCGAGATAGGAGGCAAAGCCGCGATAGATTTTTCGCGGGACGGCAGTCGCCGAATTCACCAGCACGGCATGGCGTTTGGTGCCGCGCGGCAGAAATAGCGTGCCGGCCAGCGCATACCCGTCGGTCGCCGGGAAGCTGATCTCGTCGATGAAAACGTCGTCCAGTGCCACGCCCATGGGCAGAAGGTATCCTGCCGGTTTCCTCGCCGTTTCCCAGCAAATGCGAATTTGGCTTTCCCCGCAAGGCTTTGCAGTGCCAATTGGATTTACAACTGGCGGCCGGTGGCCAGCCTGTGTATAAGGCGACCCTCGCAACCCACAGATCAGGTTGTGCTTTTTGCTTCACGGAGAGATTGCGATGTCCGAGCGGTGGACGCCCGAATCCTGGCGCAGCAAGCCGGTGCTACAGGTGCCCGATTATCCCGACGCCAAGGCCCTGGCTGACGTCGAGGCGCAGCTTGCGACCTTTCCGCCGCTGGTGTTCGCGGGCGAGGCGCGCAATCTGAAGAAGGCCTTAGCGCGGGTCGCGGCCGGTGAGGCCTTCCTGCTGCAGGGCGGCGACTGCGCCGAGAGCTTTGCCGAGCACGGTGCCAACAACATCCGCGACTTCTTTCGTGTGCTGCTCCAGATGGCGGTGGTGCTGACCTATGCCGGCGCCGTCCCGGTGGTGAAGGTCGGGCGCGTCGCCGGCCAGTTCGCAAAACCGCGCTCCTCGCCGATGGAGAAGATCGACGGTGTCGAGCTGCCGAGCTATCGCGGCGACATCGTCAACGACATCGCCTTCACCAAGCAAGCGCGCATCCCTGATCCGCAGCGCCAGCTGATGGCCTATCGCCAGTCGGCGGCGACGCTGAATTTGTTGCGCGCGTTCGCGACCGGCGGCTACGCCAATCTCGGCAGCGTGCATCAGTGGATGCTCGGCTTCCTCAAGGACTCGCCGCAGTCCCGCCGCTACAAGGAATTGGCCGACCGCATCTCCGATGCGCTCAACTTCATGCGCGCCTGCGGCCTCGATCTCGAGGCCCACCCCGAGCTGCGCGCCACCGATTTCTACACCAGCCACGAGGCCCTGCTGCTCGGCTACGAGCAGGCCATGACCCGCGTCGATTCCACTACCGGCGACTGGTACGCGACCTCGGGTCACATGATCTGGATCGGCGACCGCACCCGCCAACTCGACCACGGCCATATCGAATATTTCCGCGGCATCAAGAATCCGATCGGGCTCAAATGCGGCCCGTCGCTCAAGCCCGACGAACTGCTGAAGCTGATCGACGTGCTCAATCCCGACAACGAACCGGGCCGGCTGACCCTGATCGGCCGCTTCGGCTCCGACAAGATCGGCGAGCACCTGCCGAACATGATCCGCGCCGTGAAGCGCGAGGGCAAAGTGGTGGTGTGGTCGTGCGATCCCATGCACGGCAACACCATCACCTCGACGTCAGGTTACAAGACGCGGCCCTTCGACCGCATCCTGTCAGAGGTGAAGTCGTTCTTTGCGATCCACACCTCGGAAGGCACCCATGCCGGCGGCGTGCATCTGGAGATGACCGGCCAGGACGTCACCGAGTGCCTCGGCGGCGCCCGTGCGATCACCGACGAGGATCTCAACGACCGCTATCACACGGTCTGCGATCCCCGGCTCAATGCCGAGCAATCCATCGACATGGCTTTCCTGGTCGCAGAACTGCTCAAGCAGGAACGCGCCGGCAAGGTCAGGCCGATGCCGGTCGCAGCGGGGCTCTAAGACCTTGCTGCGGATCTGGAAGGCCACGATCAATTCCCGTAACGGTCTGGCCTTTGCGTTCCGCTCGGAGCAGGCGGTCCGCGAGGAAATCGTTGCGCTCCTCTTGTCGCTGCCGCTCGCGTGGTTGGTCGGCGCGACTGCGATGCGCGCGGTCGAGCTGATCTGCGCGGTCGCGTTCGTGCTGGTGGTCGAGCTGCTCAATACTGCGATCGAGAAGCTTGCCGACCGGCTGACCATGGATCACGACAAGCAGATCGGACGGGTCAAAGACATGGGTTCGGCCGCGGTCGGTCTTGCGCTCCTGATGGCCGGCGCATTCTGGATCATCGCCATCATCGAGCGATTGGGATTCCTCTAAAGCGCTAATCGCGCTTTAGGTTGTTGTTTTGAGCATGATCTTTTCGGAAAACCGCTTCACACTTTTCCGGATCATGCTCTGATCGGAGCGCGGTGGCCATGACCGAACGTCTCAATGCATTCGCGGTCACGCTCGCCCAGCTCAATCCCACAATGGGCCACATCGACGGCAATGCCGCGAAAGCGCGCGCGGCGCGCGTGCAGGCAGCCGCCGACGGCGCCGATCTCGTGCTGTTTCCGGAATTGTTCATCGCCGGTTACCCGCCGGAAGATCTGGTGCAGAAGCCTTCGTTTCAGGCCGCCTGCCGCGCTGCGATCGAAGCGCTGGCGCGCGAGACCGCCGATGGCGGGCCGGCGATGCTGATCGGCACGCCCTGGGTCGAGGAGGGCAGGCTTTACAATGCCTGTGCGCTGCTCGACGGCGGCCGTATCGCTGGCTTGCGCTTCAAATGCAATCTGCCGAACTACGGCGTGTTCGACGAGAAGCGGCTGTTTTCGCGCGGTCCCGCGGCCGGCCCCGTCACCGTGCGCGGCGTGCGCATCGGTGTGCCGATCTGCGAGGACATCTGGCTGGAGGAGTCCGAGAACTACGAGAACGTGGTCGAGACGCTGGCCGAGACCGGCGCGGAGATCATCCTTGTGCCGAACGGCTCGCCTTATGCCCGCGACAAGGCCGACGTGCGCTTGTCGGTCGCGGTCGCGCGCGTCACCGAGAGCGGTCTGCCGCTGGTCTATCTCAACCAGGTTTGCGGCCAGGACGAGCTGGTGTTCGACGGTGCTTCCTTCGCGCTCAACGGCGACCTTTCGCTCGCGGCGCAATTGCCGGCGTTCGCGGAGAGCATCACCACACTGCACTTCACGAGAAGCGGCGACGATTGGCGCTGCACCGGTCCGATCGCCGCGCAGCCCGAGGGCGACCACGCCGACTACGCGGCTTGCGTGCTGGGCTTACGCGACTACGTCGCCAAGAATGGCTTTCCCGGTGTGCTACTCGGCATTTCCGGCGGTATCGACTCTGCCCTCTGCGCGGCGATCGCGGTCGATGCACTCGGTGCCGATCAGGTGCACGGCGTGATGCTGCCTTATCGCTACACCGCGGCACACTCGATCGCGGACGCCGGCGAGCTCGCCGGCCATCTCGGCATCCGCTACGAGGTGCTGCCGATCGCGGAGGCGGTGACCGGGTTCGAGACCATCCTGTCCGGCGTCTTCAAGAATCTGCCGCCCGATGTTACCGAGGAAAATCTCCAGGCCCGGACCCGTGGCACGCTGCTGATGGCGATCTCCAACAAGACCGGCCTGATGGTGGTGACCACCGGCAACAAGTCGGAAATGTCGGTCGGCTACGCCACGCTGTATGGCGACATGAACGGCGGCTTCAATCCGATCAAGGACATCTACAAGACACAGGTGTTTCGGCTCGCAAGCTTGCGCAATTCGTGGAAGCCTGAGGGGGCGCTGGGGCCGGCCGGCGAGGTGATCCCGCCCGACATCATCACGCGTCCACCGACCGCGGAGCTGCGCGAGAACCAGACCGACCAGGATTCGTTGCCCGCTTACGACGTGCTCGATGCCATCCTGGAGCGTCTGATCGAGCGCGAAGAGCCGCTCGACACAATCATCGCCGCCGGCTTCGACCGCGAGACGGTCACCCGCATCGATCATCTCCTCAATGTCGCCGAATACAAGCGCCGCCAGGCCGCGCCCGGCGTCAAGGTGACGGCCAGGAATTTCGGCCGCGACCGCCGCTATCCCATCACCAACCGCTTTCGCGATAAAGGCGAGCAGCTCGCCGCCCCGGACGAGACGCTGGTGTCGCGTGGGAGCAAAGCCTCGATCGACGCGTTCGAGGGGTGAGGCTGGCCGAAGGTCGTGGGATGGACGGTGTCGTCACGTACGACGCTGTCATCATCCGCGAAGGCGGATGATCCAGTACGCCGCGGCGGACGTTGTCGAACCCAACTGCCGCCGCGGAGTACTGGATGCCCGCCTTCGCGGGCATGACAGTTGAATTTGTGGCCGCCTACTTCTGCTGTTGCGGCAGGAAGCTTGGCCCGACCGAACGGATCGGCTTGTTCTCGGACGAGGTCGTAGCGGTGCCGGTTTCCGCCGGCGGCGTTGCTGCCGGCGCGCCAGCCGTCGTCGTCGCCGGCGCTGCGCCCTTCTTGGCATTCGCGGGCGTGCCCTTGTTGAGCTGCCGCTGCTGCATCTTCTTGGCGCTCTCCTCGGTGACGATGATGTCACCCTGCTGCTCGGCCGACGCCTTGTCGTCGGCGGATTTGAGCGCGTCCGCCCAGGTCTGGCCCGCGGCCTTGCAGGAGCAGGACGGGTTGAACTCGCTGCGGAATTTGAACGCGGTCGGCAGCGCCGTGTAGGGCTGGCCGCTGGTGGAGACCGCGGAGTTCATATCCTCGCCGGGATTGCGATGGGTGTAGAGCACGGCTTCGGCGGCCGGGCACAGCGCCTTGCAGGTCTTCTCGTCGTCGGGGAAGCGCGCCGGCACGGTCGCAAACGAGACCGGGAAATACGCGCCGTCGCAGGTGCGCACGCACACGGTGCGATAGGTGCCTGATTGCGGGCCGAGATCGGACGGCGGCACACTTTGCGGATTGTTGGGGTTGTTGCCGCCGAACAGATTGCTCAGGAAGTTGCCGCCGCCTTGCGACTGCGCGGCGTTGGCATATTGCGGGCCGCAATTGTTCTGCGCCAGTGCTGCCAGCACCGAGCGGCGCTGGTTGTCGCGCTCGGGGCTGAAGCCGCCGGCGCCGCCGCGCAGGCGTTCGAGATTGCCGGTGATCTGGTCCAGATTGGCGCGCATCTGCTGGATCTGGGTGTTGACCGGACCGCATTGCGCGGACTGGCCGCTGAACAGCGAGAAGAAGCCGGAGGAATCGCAACCCATGCGCTTGGCCTGCATGGTGACGCGGTCGAGCTCGGCCTGCTGCTTGCTCTGCGATTCCTGATAGCGGCGGATCTGGTCTTCGCGCGCGGGATCACCGCCGTTGCCACGATCGAGACCGGCGAGCTGGCCTTCCAGGCGCGCGCACATCGGGTTGGGTCCGAGCCCGTTCTGGCCGGGCTGAGGCGGCGGTCCCGGCGGGCCGGCCTGTGCGGAGGCACCATTGGCGAGCACGACCGTGCTCAAGAGCACGGCGCAGGCAAGGATCGAGCGAGCACGGGAGAGAGACAAAAATTCAGGCATATCCGCCATTCTAGCGAGGTCACGGCCACGCGTGATGTGGGGGGCCGAAGCGCGCCCTCCCATAGCCGCTTCCTGCGGCATCGTCACGTCGTTTCAGAGGCCAGCGATTGGGCCTAAGGTACGCCAGTTCCGAGCGAATTCAGCGCTGGCAGGTGATTGCGACATATTCATCGCAATGGCCATGGGAGCAGTTTGCGCCGGATTTGGGGACAGAGCCGGTAATTTCGTCGGGATCGACCCGGCGATAGGCCGAAGCCTGGGCAAAATCGCGTGACTGGCAGTAGGTGCGGGCGACCTGCGCGCCGCATTTGTCGCTCTTGGCCAGGCACTGATCGACGCCGTAGCCATCCGCCTGGTTGGGGATGATGAAGACGCGGGTCTCGGCGAGAGCGCTGGAAACGACAAGGATGGAGGCGCAGGAAATGAGCGCGAGCAATGATCGCATGAAAACACCGGAGGGCAAAAAATAGGAACTGCCAGTTCCAGAATGGGCTCAAATGGTTAAGGATATGAACCATCTATGCGCGGCGGCTGCGCATTGCGGAGATAAAGCGGCATTTTCGCGGCTCTCTTGACGCGGGGCCGCCTCATAGCCCATATGTTCCGTCATGAACGGTCTCCTCGTCATTTGCGCCATTTGCCGCGAGATTACGAGCTAGCGATTCGCTGGCTGGAGCCGTCTTTTCTCAAAACCATTGAGAGCACTGGACGCCCGGCCAACAGCCGACGGGTATCCTTATGGAATTGCGCCTTTACGATACGCTGAGCCGGGAAAAGCGCACCTTCGTGCCGCTCGATGCCAAGGACGTCCGCATGTATGTCTGCGGACCGACCGTCTATGACTTCGCCCATATCGGCAACGCCCGGCCGGTGATCGTGTTCGACGTGCTGTTCCGGCTGCTGCGCCATCTCTACGGTGAGGCGCACGTCAAATATGTCCGCAACATCACCGACGTCGACGACAAGATCAACGACCGCGCGGCGCGGGATTTCCCCGGCCTGCCGCTGAACGCGGCGATCCGGAAAGTCACGGAGCAGACCGGCAAACAGTTTCACGCCGACGTCGACGCGCTCGGCGCGCTGCGGCCGAGCGTCGAGCCGCGCGCGACCGAGCATATCGGCGAGATGCGCGAGATCATCGAGCGGCTGGTTGCCGGCGGCTTTGCCTATGTTGCCGAGGATCACGTGCTGTTCTCGCCGCAGGCGATGAACGCGGTCGATTCCGGGCTGCCGCGCTATGGCGCGCTGTCCAACCGTTCGCTGGACGAGATGGTCGCCGGCGCCCGCGTCGATGTCGCGCCTTACAAGAAGGGCAACACCGACTTCGTGCTGTGGAAGCCGTCCAAGCCCGGCGAGCCGTCATGGCCATCACCGGCCGGCGTCGCCGCGCAGGGGCGGCCGGGCTGGCACGTCGAGTGCTCGGCCATGGCCTGGAAGCATCTCGGCGAGCACTTCGACATCCATGGCGGCGGCATCGATCTCGTGTTTCCGCATCACGAGAACGAGGTCGCGCAGACCTGCTGCGCCTTCCACCGCGAGCGCATGGCTAACTACTGGATGCACAACGGCTTCCTGCAGGTCGAGAGTGAGAAGATGTCGAAGTCGCTCGGCAACTTCGTCACGATTCACGAGCTGCTCGCGGAATGGCCGGGCGAAGTGCTGCGCCTGAATATGCTCAAGACGCATTACCGCTCGCCGATCGACTGGACGACGAAGTCGCTGGAGGAGAGCGCCAGGACGCTCGACGACTGGTATCGGGTTGCGGCTGACGTCGTACCCGGCAAGCCCGCCCCGTCGGTGATCGAGCCGCTGCTCGACGACCTCAACACGCCGCTGGCCATCGCGGCGCTGCATGGCCTGCGCGGCAGCGACGTTGGTGCCCTCGCGGGTTCGTTGCGGCTGCTCGGCTTTCTCTCCGAGAGCGCCGCACAGTGGGAAGGGCGCAAGCAGCAGGCGAGCGGCGTCGATGCCAAGGAAGTCGAGCGGCTGATCTCGGAGCGGACGGCGGCGCGTGCGCGCAAAGACTTTGCGGAATCCGATCGTATCCGCGATCTGCTTGCCGCGATGGGCGTTGCGATCAAGGACTCCAAGGAAGGCACGACGTGGGAGGTCGCACGATGAAGCGGCCCGACACGCCTTTTCCGCGGCACTGGTTCTATTACATCGCGCTGAAAATCCTGCTGCTCGGCGCCGCCGTGGCGCTGGCACTGAAACTCTATGGGATGTGGTAAAGACGATGGCACAAGCACTCCCAAAGCCCGGCTTGCGGCCCTTCCTGCCGGAGGACGTGCCGGTTCTCGCCGCGATCTTCACGGCCAGCATCGAAGAGCTGACCGGCGACGATTATAGCGAAGCGCAGCAGCAGGCCTGGATGGCGTCGGTGGAGGACGAAGAGTTCGGCAAGGGGCTCGCCTCCGACCTGACGCTGATCGCAACGCTGGAGGGATCACCGGTGGGCTTTGCGTCGCTGCGGGGCAAGGACCATATCCGCATGCTCTATGTGCATCCGGCCGTGGCCGGGCAGGGTCTGGCGACGATGCTCGTCGATGCGCTGGAAAAGCTTGCGGGCGGCCGCGGCGCCGACAAGCTGACGGTCGACGCCAGCGATAACGCGCAGGGCTTTTTCGCCAAGCGCGGCTATGTCGCCATGCAGCGCAACAGCATCACCGTCAACGACGAGTGGCTGGCCAACACCACTATGCAAAAGACGCTCGGCAGTGGCCCCGCGTCGGGAGCGCTGCAATGAGCAAGGAGCGTCTCTATCTGTTCGACACCACGCTGCGTGACGGTGCGCAGACCAATGGGGTCGATTTCACATTGACCGACAAGCAAATCATTGCCCAGATGCTCGATGAACTCGGCATCGACTATGTCGAGGGCGGCTATCCCGGCGCCAATCCGACCGACACCGAGTTCTTCGGCACCAAGCCGAAGTTTTCGCATGCGCGCTTCACTGCGTTCGGCATGACACGTCGGGCGGGGCGCTCGGTCTCCAACGATCCCGGTGTGGCCGGGCTGCTGGAAGCCAAAGCCGACGTGATCTGCTTCGTGGCGAAGTCGTCGGCCTATCAGGTGCGCGTTGCGCTGGAGACGACCAAGGAGGAGAACCTCGCGTCGATCCGCGACAGCGTTGCGGCGGCGAAGGCCGCCGGCCGCGAGGTGATGCTCGACTGCGAGCATTTCTTCGACGGTTACAAGGAGGATTCCGGTTTCGCGCTCGCCTGCGCGAAAGCTGCCTATGACGCCGGCGCGCGCTGGGTGGTGCTGTGCGACACCAACGGCGGCACCATGCCCAACGAGATCGAAGCGATCGTTGCCGAGGTGACGAAGCACATCCCCGGCGATCATCTCGGCATTCACGCCCATAACGACACCGAGCAGGCGGTGGCGAATTCGCTCGCCGCGGTGCGCGCCGGCGCGCGGCAGATCCAGGGCACGCTGAACGGCCTCGGCGAGCGCTGCGGCAACGCCAATCTCTGCTCGCTGATCCCCACCTTGAAGCTGAAGGCCGAGTTTGCCGACGCCTTCGAGATCGGCGTGACAGCGGAGAAGCTCGCGACCCTGGTCAAAGTGTCGCGCACGCTTGACGACATGCTCAACCGCGTGCCGAACCGGCATGCAGCCTATGTCGGCGAGAGCGCGTTCGTCACCAAGACCGGCATCCATGCCTCCGCCGTGCTGAAGGATCCGCAGACCTACGAACACGTCCTGCCGGAACTGGTCGGCAATCACCGCAAGGTGCTGGTGTCCGACCAGGCCGGACGCTCCAATGTCATCGCCGAGCTCGACCGCGCCGGCATCGCCTACGAGAAGAGCGATCCGAAACTGTCGCGGCTGGTCGAGGAGTTGAAGGAGCGGGAGGCGCAAGGCTACGCCTATGAATCCGCCAACGCCTCGTTCGAGCTGTTGGCGCGGCGCACGCTCGGCAAGGTGCCGCATTATTTCGAGGTCGAGCAGTTCGACGTCAATGTCGAGCAGCGTTACAATTCGCATGGCGAGCGCGTCACCGTGGCGCTGGCGGTGGTCAAGGTCAACGTCGCCGGCGAGCATCTGATCTCGGCGGCCGAAGGCAACGGTCCCGTCAACGCGCTCGACGTCGCGCTGCGCAAGGATCTCGGCAAGTACCAGAAATATATCGAAGGCCTGACGCTGATCGACTATCGCGTGCGTATCCTCAACGGCGGCACCGGCGCGGTCACGCGCGTCCTGATCGAGAGCGAGGACGAGAACGGCGACAGCTGGACCACGGTCGGCGTGTCCCCCAACATTATCGACGCCTCGTTCCAGGCGCTGATGGATTCGGTGATCTACAAGCTGGTGAAGTCGGGCGCGCCAGCGTAGGGGATAGTGTCCGTGAGCCATGGCGGCGCCACAAACGCCGTCATTGCGAGGAGCGAAGCGACGAAGCAATCCAGACTGCGTCCACCGCGCCAGTCTGGATTGCTTCGCTTCGCTCGCAATGACGAGGAGAGAGGGGAGCGCGACCCATGATTGATCACATCTCCGTCGGCGTCAGCGATCTCGAACGTTCGGCGACATTTTACGAAGCAACGCTCGGGGCCCTTGGGCTCACGCGCATCGTCACGCGGCCGCGGACGATCGGCTTTGGCAAGGCCTATCCCGAATTCTGGATCAATCTGCGCGAGGGCATGCCGCACGTGCCGCCGGAGAGCGGCGTGCATATCTGCCTGCGGGCCAAGACGACCGCCGAGGTCGATGCATTTCACGCCGCGGCGCTGTCCGCCGGCGTGTCCGACGGCTCGCCGGGTATCCGCCCGCACGATCGCGTGCGTTATTATGCAGCCTTCGTCCTCGACCCCGATGGTAACCGGATCGAGGCGGTGACGTTTCCTGCGGACTAGAGCTTGCGCGCCATTTCCGGGGCGATCTGCTTTTCCGCATCTTCGATCTGCGCTGCCGCCGATTTCAGCTTCGGCAAAATCTCTTCGATCCGATCGGCCTTGAGGATGTCGACCGAAAGCCCGGCGCGGATGAATTCCGTCTGGCGCATGTGCGACAGCAGCGAGAACAGCGGCTCCCAGAAATTATCGATGTTGGCCAGCAGCACCGGCTTGGCGTGACGTCCGAGCTGCTTCCAGGTCAATTGCTCGACCAGTTCCTCCAGCGTGCCGACGCCGCCCGGCAGCGCCACGAAGGCGTCGGAGCGTTCGAACATCAGCCGCTTGCGCTCGTGCATATCGGGGGTGACGATCATCTCCTGCACGCGCGTCAGCGCGTTTTCGCGCATCCGCAGGAAATCGGGGATGATGCCGGTGACAGTGCCGCCGTGATCGAGCACGGAGGTCGCGACCGAGCCCATCAGGCCGAGCGAGCCGCCGCCGTAGACGAGGCGGATGTTGTTCTCGGCGAGCGCCTTGCCGAACGCCTTGGCGCCTTCGGTGAAACGGGGATTGGTTCCTGGGCCGGAGCCGCAATAGACACAGACGGTTTTGATCGTGCTCATTGGTGCCATGATGCATTGCAGCGGAGAGGCGTCAAGCCCAATCGGTGATTCGGGACTTCCGGAAATCTACCGGTAAACGACGGCGAACAATCGAAGATTCGCCATCTGGCGGGGTGCATGGGCATCGGTAAGGCTCTATATGACAATCGAAAATCCTTAATAGCAACGCAGCCCGCATCCGACGGGCTTTTTCAGGCTTCTTGATGGACCAAGCTCAATTGCCCGCCGGCCCCAACGTTCCTGATCCCGCCGGGGGGCCGCTGGAGCGGGCCACGCTGATGGGCACGCTGGCGCATCTGTGGCCCTATATCTGGCCGGGCGACCGCTTCGACCTGAAGATGCGCGTGGTCTGGTCGATGGTGCTGCTGCTCGCCGCCAAGCTGATCACGCTGACGGTTCCTTTCAGCTTCAAATGGGCGACCGACGCGCTGACCGGCGCCAACACCGCGCCGGTTCAGGCCGACAATTGGCACCTCTGGGTGATCGCCTCGCCGCTGCTGCTGACCGCCAGCTATGGCGTGATGCGCATCGTGATGGCGGTGCTCACGCAATGGCGCGACGGCATTTTCGCGCGCGTCGCGATGCACGCGGTGCGCAAGCTCGCCACCATCACCTTCATCCACATGCACGAGCTGTCGCTGTGCTTCCATCTGGAGCGCAAGACCGGCGGCCTGACGCGCGTGCTCGAGCGCGGCCGCGAGGGCATCGAGGTCATCGTGCGCATGGTGATCCTGCAGTTGATCCCGACCATCGTCGAGGTCTCGCTGCTGATGGCCGTGCTGCTGTGGCAGTTCGATTGGCGCTACGTGCTCGCGACCCTCGTCACTGTCGCGGTCTACATGTACTACACCTACATCGCGACCGAGTGGCGGATCGGCATCCGCCGCAAGATGAACGATGCTGACACCGAGGCGAACACCAAGGCGATCGACTCGCTGCTCAACTACGAGACCGTCAAATATTTCAGCGCCGAGACCCGTGAGGCGCAGCGCTACGACCGATCGGTCGCGCGTTACGAGGAGTCGAGCGTCCAGGCTTACACTTCGCTTGCCGTGCTCAACACCGGACAAGCCGTGATCTTCACGCTGGGGCTGACCGCGACCATGCTGATGTGCGCGATCGGCGTGCGCAACGGCACCAACACGGTCGGCGATTTCGTGCTGGTCAACGCCATGATGATCCAGCTCTACCAGCCCTTGAATTTCATGGGCATGGTCTATCGCGAGATCAAGCAGGCGATCATCGACATCGAGAAGATGTTCAACGTGCTTGGACGCGAGGCCGAGATCAAGGACGCGCCGGGCGCGAAGCCGCTGGTGGTCTCCGCGGGCAATGTGCGTTTCGAGGACGTGCGCTTTGCCTATGAGCCGTCCCGTCCGATCCTCAAGGGCATCAGCTTCGAGGTGCCGGCCGGCAAGACGGTCGCGATCGTCGGCCCGTCAGGTGCGGGCAAGTCGACCATCTCGCGGCTTTTGTTTCGCCTCTATGACATTTCCGGCGGCAAGATCCTGATCGACGGCCAGGACATTCGCGAAGTCACGCAGGCGAGCTTGCGCGCGTCCATCGGCATGGTGCCGCAGGACACCGTGCTGTTCAACGACACCATCCGCTACAACATCCGCTACGGCCGTTGGGACGCCAGCGATGCCGAGGTCGAGCAGGCAGCGCAGCTGGCGCAGATCGATCATTTCATCCGCATGGCGCCGAAAGGCTACGAGACCCAGGTCGGCGAGCGCGGCCTGAAACTGTCAGGTGGTGAAAAACAACGGGTCGCGATCGCGCGCACCGTGTTGAAGGCGCCGCCGATCCTGGTGCTGGACGAGGCGACCTCCGCACTGGACACCCACACCGAGCACGAGATCCAGGGCGCACTCGAGCGCGTGGCCAAGAACCGCACCTCGCTGGTGATCGCCCATCGGCTCTCGACCATCGTCGGCGCCGACGAGATCATCGTGCTGGACCAGGGCCGCATCGCCGAGCGCGGCACCCACGCGAAACTGCTCGCGGAGGAGGGGCTTTACGCCAGCATGTGGAACAGGCAGCGCGAGGCCGAGGCGGCGCGCGAGAAACTGGCCAGGATGGCCGACCCTGACGAGGCGCCCAACCGGGAGCCACCGCCGGTCGCCGATGTCCTGACGACGCCTGCGGCGGCGGAGTGACCTTGTCTCCGGTCCCAACTCTGGCCTAAACAACACCACCGCGCGGGACGACCTGCGCCATCAACCCTGAGCGGCAGATAGCGATGTCCATTCTCGATTCGATCCAGCGTCAGATCCCGCCGATCCACAAGGAGGGTTATCCCTTCATCGGAGGCTTTGCGCTGGCAAGCCTCGTCCTGTTCTGGCTGTGGTCGCCGTTGGGGTGGATCGGCACTATCCTGACCGTGTGGTGCGCGCTGTTCTTCCGCGACCCCGTGCGTGTGACTCCTGTGCGCGAGGGGCTCGTGGTGTCGCCGGCCGACGGCCGCGTCTCCATGATCACCATGGCGCTGCCGCCGGCCGAGCTCGGGCTCGGCGACCGGCCACTGCCGCGCATCTCGGTGTTCATGAGCGTGTTCAACTGCCATGTGAACCGCAGCCCGATCACGGGCCGGGTGGACCGTATCGCCTACCGTCCCGGCCTGTTCATCAATGCCGAGCTGGACAAGGCGAGCGAGGACAATGAGCGCAACTCGCTGGCGATCACGACGCCGACGGCGCGGATCGGCGTGGTCCAGATCGCAGGGCTCGTCGCCAAGCGCATCGTCTGCTTCGTCAAAGAGGGGCAGGCAATCGGCGCCGGTGAGCGCTTCGGTCTGATCCGCTTCGGCTCGCGGCTCGACGTCTATCTGCCGCTGGGCACCAGGGCGCTGGTCTCGGAAGGCCAGACCGCGATCGCCGGCGAGACGATTCTGGCCGATCTCGCCGGAGACGACCCGAGCCGCGCCTACCGCTCCAATTAACCAATAAGTCGGCCCGAAGGGTCTTCCGCCGCAATGGCGGAGGGGAACGCGGCTTGCTATATCTCGCCCCAAGGTGAGGACGAGCCATGACGCCCTACGACTTCAAAGATCCTGATGTGCGCCGCCGGCGGTTCCGCCCGATCCCGGTGCGCATGCTGGTGCCCAACGTCATCACGCTGCTGGCGATCTGCGCCGGCCTGACCTCGATCCGGCTCTCGATCGAGGGGCGGATGTCGCTCGCGGTCTACGCCATCGTGTTCGCGGCGGCGCTCGACGGCATCGACGGCCGCATCGCGCGCATGATCAAGGGGCAGTCCAAGTTCGGCGCCGAGCTCGACAGCCTCGCCGACTTCGTCAATTTCGGCGTGGCGCCCGGCCTGATGCTGTATTTCTGGCAGCTGCACGAACTCGGCAATGCCGGCTGGATCGCCGCCATGGTGTTCGCGATCTCCGGTGGCCTCCGCCTGGCGCGCTTCAATGCCACCATGGACGATCCCAACAAGCCGGCCTTTGCCGCCAATTTCTTCACCGGCGTGCCGGCGCCGGCGGGCGCGATCACGGTGCTGCTGCCGATCTATGTCGCGTTCCTCGATCTCGGCCGGCTGCCTGCGGCGGTGACGGCTGCCTATACGCTGCTGATCGCCTTCCTGATGGTGTCGCGCCTGCCGGTGTTCTCCGGCAAGACCAAGCGCATGCGCGTGCCGCCCGAACTGGTGCTGCCTGCGTTCGTCGCGGTGATCGTCTTCATCGCGATCCTGATCGCCTATCCCTGGCACGTGTTGTCGATCGGCACCGTGCTGTATCTGCTCGCTTTGCCGCTCGGCTACAAATCCTATCGCGACCAGGCACGCGCGATGGAAGCCACGGCGCCGGCGGGAGGCGAGGTCTCGTCGCCGCCGTCGGCACCGACGCTGGCAAACCTGTCGGAGCCGCCGCGCGACGACGACCGGCCTGACCGGCTGCACTGAGCCACTTAAGCAGCAAGACTTGGATATCTGCCATGAGGTGCCCTGAGTTGGGTTGAGGCCCGATCTCGGCTATATCGCCTGGTGACGGCGGCACCGCGCCAACAGCGGCCGCCAATCTGGGAGAGAACGCCGTGACGAATATCGCGACCGGGCCGCTGCCCGCTTCCGTCCTCGAAGCGCTGGGCCGCTATGACACGCCGACGATCTGCAATGCCATGGAGATCGTGGCGCCCGAGCGCCGGCTGATCGGCTACACCACCAAGCCGCTGGTCTGCCCATTTCCCGATCTGCCGCCGATCGTCGGCTATGCCCGCACGGTCGCGATCCGCTCGGTGCTGAAAAACTCGCTACCGGCGGAAGAGCAGTCCAAGCGCCGCATCGACTATTACGAATATGTCGGTACCGGCCACGGTCCGCGCATCTCGGTGATCCAGGATATCGACGGTCCCGACGTCGGCTACGGCGCGTTCTGGGGCGAGGTGCAGAGCAACGTGCACAAGGCGCTCGGCTGCCTCGGCGTCATCACCGACGGTTCGATCCGCGACATCCCGCAATGGGCGCCGGGCTTCCAGGCACTGGCCGGCTCGATCGGCCCGTCGCATGCATGGGTGCATGCCGAGAGCTTTGGCGGCGAGGTGCGCGTTGCCGGCATGACCGTGAAGTCGGACGATCTGATCCACGCCGATCTGCACGGCGCCATCGTGATCCCGCACGACATCGCAGCAAAGTTGCCCGAGGCAGCCGAGCTCTGCGGCCGCCGCGAGACGCCGATCCTCGAGATCGCCCGCAGCCCCGACTTCTCGTTGGAGAAGTTGAAAGCTGCGCTGAAGCGTTCGGCGGAGATTCACTAACGGCGGGACCGGAACGATCTACGGTTGCGACGCCGCTCGCAGGCTGCCCTGTTCCGTCAGGAACAAGGCGGCCCGATCCGGCTCGCCGAGCATCGCGGCAGCGCAGCCGAGGACTTCGCGCGTCCCGCCTTGGGTGACGGTGCGGGGCCGCCGTATGGTTAGCAAAATGTTGAAATCCGTGTCGGCAGTCGGCAAAAGCCGGCGCCTTTCAGCACGCTGCGGCCGCCAGGCGCGCCGGCTCAACTTAACCTTTACGCGTCTTTAATCGCGGCTCACTAGGGTTTCCGATGCGGTTCGGGGTTGGGCCGCGCCATCGGCCAGGACGGCCGTTGTTGCGTTCGCGTTGGAGTCTCCCATGGACATCATGACGAGCATCGGGCTCGTGGCGGGCATTGTCGTCATCGCGACGATGATGCTGCTGGGCGGCGATCTCCACATGTTCATTTCCGAGCATGCGATGATCATCATCTTCGGCGGCTCGACGGCTGCGACCATGATCCGCTTTCCGCTCTCGACGCTGATCCACGGCCTGCCGCTCGGCGCCAAGTTTGCCTTCACGATGAGCCGTCTGTCAGCGCATGATCTGGTCGACGAACTCGCCCGCATCGCCGAGATCGCCCGCAAGCAGGGGCCGGTGGGTTTGGAAAAGGTCGAGACCGACGAGCCGTTCCTCGCCAAGGGCATCCGCTACGTCGCCGACGGCTACGACCTCGATTTCATTCGCGACAATCTCGAGCGCGACCGCGACAATTTCCTGATGCATCTGGACGAAGGCAGCAAGATCTACCGCGCCATCGGCGACTGCGCGCCTGCCTTCGGCATGGTCGGCACGCTGATCGGCATGGTGCAGATGTTCGCCAACATGACCGACCCGTCAAAGCTCGGCCCGTTCATGGCGACCGCGCTGCTCGCCACTCTCTACGGCGCGCTGGTCGCCAACCTATTCTGTATCCCGATCGCCGACAAGCTGCATGGCAAGCTCCTGGACGAAGAGACCAACCGCACGCTGATCATCGACGGCATCCTGATGATCCGCGACTCCAAGAGCCCGACGCTGGTCCGCGAAATGCTGCTGGCCTATCTGCCCGAGAAGCACCGCCACGCCGAAGGCGAGCCGGTGCCGGCCTGAGGCCGCGCGTCGGGATTTGAGACATGGCCAAGAAGAAGCGCGGCGATTCACACGGAGGCGGTCACGGCTGGTTCGTGACCTTCGCCGATCTGATGGGCCTGATGATGAGCTTCTTCGTGATGCTCGTCGCGTTCTCGACCCAGGATGCCAACAAGCTGAAGGTCGTCGCAGGCTCCATGCGCGACGCCTTCGGTGTCCAGACCGAAGCGCGCTATTCCGGCATCGTCGAGTCCGACGGGCTGCCGACCCGCCCTCGGCTGAAGAACGTCGATCACATTCAGCCCGAGGACTCCTCCAACACGCCGACGCCGGACCAGGAGGATCGTGACCGCACCTCGGGCGCGAAGATCAAGGTCGACCGGAATTTTGCACTGGCGGCGGCCTCGCTGCGCCAGGCGTTGCAGGACATGCCGGAACTGACCGAGATGTCCAAGCACATCATGTTCGAGGAGACCAAGCAGGGCCTCAACCTCGAGATCGTGGACCAGGACGGCCGCTCGATGTTCGCCGACGGCTCCAAGGTGCCCTATGACCGCACCCGTCGCCTGATCGAGAAGCTTGCTGTTCCGCTCAAGGCGACGCCGCTGCGCGTCTCCATCGCCGGCCATACCGCGGCTGGATTCGTGCCGACCCGCAGCGACTACGGCGCCTTCGACCTGTCGGCCGATCGCGCCAATGCCGTGCGTCAGATTCTCGAACGCGAGGGCTTGCCGGCCGCCCATGTCTTCGCCGTCGCCGGCAAGGCGGACACCCAGCCGCTGTTTCCGGACGATCCCTCGCTCGCGGCCAACCGGCGGGTGACCATCACCCTGATGCGCGAAGATCCGCCGCTGCCGCCGAATCTGAAGCCGTAGGGCGCATTCGAGCGAAGCGGGCCCTGTTTCGCGCGAAGAAAGCGCGACAAAACAAGGATGTAGAGCCAATTCCCGTTCAATCGGGAACGGGAAGGCTCTGGGCTCTTGCGCCACCATCTTACCTGAGGCATGTCGTCGCGTGGGCGACGACCGTTGCTGCGCCGTCACAGCATCCGTCCCGGCGCCTGCTATGGTGATGTGCTGATTGACAGGGGCGCCGGAACCGTCAAAAGGCGCCGGATCAATTCTCGGGCAGAAGCGTTCCAGTTTCATATGACGGCGAGCATCACATCGACCGAAGCTCCGGACGGGCCGGTCACCTCTGGTTTCTGGGGCCTGACGCTCGGGAGTATCGGCGTTGTCTTCGGCGACATCGGCACGTCGCCGCTCTATGCATTCCACGAGGCCGTCAGGGGTGCCGCCCATGGCCAGCCGGTCTCGCGGGTCATGGTGCTCGGCGTGCTCTCGCTGATCCTCTGGGCGCTGCTGATCGTCGTCACCGCCAAATACGTGCTGCTGCTGCTGCGCGCCGACAACAACGGGGAGGGCGGCACGCTTTCCCTCATGGCGCTCGGCCAGCGCGCGCTCGGGCGGCGGAGCTGGTTCCTGATGGCGCTCGGCGTGGTCGGCGCCTCCATGTTCATCGGCGATTCCATGATCACGCCGGCGATCTCGGTGTTGTCGGCGGTCGAGGGTCTGAAGCTCGCCACGCCCGCCTTCGAGCACTATGTGGTTCCCCTGACCGTCCTCATCCTGGCGCTGCTGTTCGCGGTCCAAAGCAAGGGGACGGCGCTGGTGGCCTCGGCCTTCGGGCCGGTGATGGTCGTCTGGTTCACCGTTCTTGCCGTGTTGGGCGTCGTTCACATCGCCGACGATCCGTCGGTGCTGGCAGCGATCAATCCCTATTACGCGCTGCAATTCCTGCTGTCGCACGGCACGATCGGCCTGGTGACATTGGGCGCGGTGTTCCTCGCGGTGACCGGCGGTGAGGCGCTCTACGCAGATCTGGGCCATTTCGGCCGCAAGCCGATCCAGTCAGCCTGGATGTTCTTCGTGCTGCCCTCGCTCCTGATCAACTATTTCGGGCAGGGCGCGCTGGTGCTGTCCGATCCCAGCGCGATCGAGCACTCTTTCTATCGCATGGTCCCCGAGCACTTCGTGCTGCCGCTGGTCGGGCTTGCGACCGCGGCGACGGTGATCGCGAGCCAAGCGGTGATCACAGGGGCCTATTCGCTGGTCTATCAGGCGGTGCAGCTCGGCCTCCTGCCGCGCTTCGAGGTGCGCTTCACCTCGGAAACCCACGCCGGCCAGATCTATCTGCCGCGTGTCAACCGGCTGCTCCTGATCGGTGTGATGCTGCTGGTGCTGTTGTTCCACACCCCCAGCAATCTGGCTTCGGCCTACGGTATTGCGGTCTCCACCACCATGGTTGCCGACGGCATCATGGGCTTCATCGTGATCTGGAAATTGTGGAACTGGCGCGCCGCGACGGCCGCAGCGGTGATCCTGCCCTTCGTCGTGGTCGACATAAGTTTCTTCAGCGCGAATCTTCTGAAGCTGCTTGAAGGCGCCTGGGTGCCGCTGCTGTTCGGCGCGATCATGGCCGGGACAATCTGGACCTGGCGGCGAGGGTCCGCGATCCTGATCCAGAAAACGCGCCGCATCGAGGTGCCGCTGGACGATTTGATCCGGAGCCTGGAGAAGCGGCCGCCGCACATCGTCAAGGGCACCGCGGTGTTCCTGACCAGCGATCCCTCCTTCGTGCCGACCGCGCTGTTGCACAATCTCAAGCACAACAAGGTGCTGCACGAGCATAACGTGGTCCTGACCATCGAGACCGCGCATACGCCGCGGGTCGA
This sequence comes from Bradyrhizobium sp. WSM1253, assembly GCF_000244935.1. NCBI lineage: Bacteria > Pseudomonadati > Pseudomonadota > Alphaproteobacteria > Hyphomicrobiales > Nitrobacteraceae > Bradyrhizobium > Bradyrhizobium sp. WSM1253. The sequence continues at coordinate 1,033,090 of NZ_JH600073.1, read as the reverse complement.
TCTGTCGGAGCGTTTCCGGATGGAGAAGATCAGCGACAAGTTCTTCAAGGTCCGCCTGCGCTTCGGCTACATGGAGCAGCCGAACGTGCCCAAGGCGCTCGCGATCGCGCGCAAGCAGGGCTGGCAGTTCGACATCATGTCGACCTCGTTCTTCGTGTCGCGGCGCTCGCTGAAGGCGTCGGCGCAGTCCGGCATGCCGCTTTGGCAGGACCATTTGTTCATCGCGCTGAGCCGGTCCGCCAACGACGCCACCGACTATTTCCAGATTCCCACGGGCCGGGTGGTTGAAGTCGGAACCCAGGTCACCATCTAAGCGGCGATTGGCAGAGACATGTCAAATTGCATACCTAAGCCCCAAAATCGGCCTAGGCTATGCCGGTAGCGCAGGCCTATAAGCCCCGCGCTCCCCGCCGTTGTGCAGTGAAGCATTTTTTAGAGGCCATCAGGCTCTCCCATGACAAGTGATGTAGCGATTTCCGCCCCGGAAACGGCGGCGGCCAATGGGCATGGCGACGCCCACACCACCGCCGGTTTCGGTGCGCTGACACTCGGCAGCATCGGCGTCGTCTATGGCGATATCGGCACCAGCCCGCTCTACGCGTTCCGCGAGGCGGTGATGGCGGCGTCCGGCGCGGAGGGGGTGCCGACGCCGGCGGCCGTGCTCGGCGTGCTCTCCCTGATCCTGTGGGCGCTCATCATCGTGGTGACGCTCAAATACGTCGTGATCCTGCTCCGTGCCGACAACAACGGCGAGGGCGGCACGTTGGCGCTGATGGCGCTGGCCCAGCGCGCAGTCGGCACCCGCGGAACAACCATCGTCCTGCTCGGCATCATTTCCGGCGCCCTGTTCTATGGCGACGCCGTGATCACGCCGGCGCTCTCGGTGCTGTCGGCGATCGAAGGCATGAAGGACATCACCCTGCACTTCGAGCCCTACATCGTACCGCTGACCGTGATCATCCTGGTCGGTCTGTTTGCTGTGCAATCCCGCGGCACCGCTCGCGTCGCCGCCTTCTTCGGCCCCATCATGTGCGTCTGGTTCGCTGTGATCGCGATCGCGGCGATCCACCCGATCATCCAGCAGCCGCAGGTGCTGTTGGCGCTGAACCCGCTCTACGCGGTGTCGTTCATGCTCCACCACGGCATCATCGGATTCGTGACGCTGGGAGCGGTGTTCCTGGCAGTCACGGGCGCGGAGGCGCTCTATGCCGACCTCGGCCATTTCGGCAAGCGGCCGATCCAGACCGCCTGGCTGTTCATCGTGCTGCCGTCGCTGGCGCTGAACTATCTGGGGCAGGGTGCGCTCGTGCTCGGCGATCCCGGGGCGATCGTCAGCCCGTTCTTCCAGCTCTTTCCGCAAGGTTTTTTCCGCGGCTGCATGGTCGTGCTGGCGACCGCCGCAACTGTCATCGCGAGCCAGGCGGTCATCACCGGTGCCTATTCGCTGACGCGTCAGGCGATCCAGCTCGGTCTGTTGCCGCGCTTTGAAATTCGCCATACGTCTGAAGCCCATTCCGGCCAGATCTTCATCCCGCGCATCAACCAGCTCCTGCTGGTCGCGGTGGTCCTGCTGGTGCTCTTGTTCCGCTCCTCCAGCGCGCTGGCCTCGGCCTACGGCATCTCCGTCACCGGGACCATGGTGGTCACGGCGATGATGGGCTTCGTGGTGATCTGGAAGGTATGGCGGTGGTCGCCGTTCACGGCTGCCGCCCTGATCGCGCCGTTCCTGTTTCTCGACCTCACCTTCCTGGCCGCCAATCTGCTCAAGGTGTTCGAGGGCGGCTGGGTGCCGCTGGCGCTCGGCGCGCTCATGATCATCCTGATGTACACGTGGCGGCGCGGCAGCCGGCTGCTGTTCGAGAAGTCGCGCAAGCTCGAATTCCCGCTCGCCGACCTCGTGGCGATGCTGGAGAAGCGGCCGCCGCAGCGCGTGCCCGGCACCGCCGTGTTCCTGACCAGCGATCCCCTCAGCGCGCCCACGGCGCTGATGCATAGTCTGAAGCACTACAAGGTGCTGCACGAGAAGAACGTCATTCTCACCATCGAGACCGCGCAGACCCCGCGCATCGATCCGGCCGAGCGGGTGAAGCTGGAGCAGATCTCGCCGACCTTCTCCAAGGTGACGCTGAAGTTCGGCTTCATGGAATCGCCCAATGTGCCGAAGGCGCTGGCGATCGCCCGCAAGCTCGGCTGGCAGTTCGACATCATGTCGACCTCTTTCTTCCTGTCGCGGCGGGCGCTCAAGCCGGCCGCCCATTCCGGCATGCCGCGCTGGCAGGACCGGCTGTTCATCTCGCTCAGCCGTTCCGCCAACGACGCCACCGACTATTTCCAGATCCCCTCCGGCCGCGTTGTCGAGGTCGGCACCCAGGTCACCATCTGAAGCGACGATCTGATCCTCCATTTGAAGGTCGCACTTCAAGTCGCTGCGATTTAGCTTTAACTTGCGCAAGGCAGCTCAAGCCTTTGTAGCGCTTGATTTTCACCGGCCGAGAGGCGAGGTTGCCGGCCGCCGGGATCGCCCCGGCAGCGGCCCGCGACGTTGGAGGATGATGTGGCAAATCAAGTACAGGATCTGACCCCGGACGAGGTCTCCAAGGGTGTCGCGGAGGGCCGCTATCTCCTCGTCGACGTGCGCGAGCCGAACGAGGTCGAGGCCGAAGCCTATCCTTTCGGCGTGGTCGTGCCGCTCTCGACCTTCGATCCCAAGGCGATCCCCGATCCCGAGGGTAAGGAGGTCGTGTTCGCCTGCCGTTCGGGCAAGCGTTCGGTGACGGCCTCGCTGGCGGCGCAGGCGGCAGGGCTGCCGTACGACAAGCATCTGGCCGGCGGCATGCTCGGCTGGAAGGCGGCGGGTCTTCCCAGCAAGGTCGGCGGCTGACCCCGCCGATGTCCAAGAGCTCGTCCCTCAACAAGGTCTTCGCGGACCTTCCGGTCACCATCTTCGAGGCGATGTCGCAGGCCGCGCGCGACAACGCCGCGATCAATCTCGGCCAGGGCTTCCCTGATGATCCCGGCCCCGAGGACATCCGCCGCGCCGCGGCCGAGGCTTCGCTGAACGGCTACAACCAGTACCCGTCGATGATGGGCCTGCCGGAGCTGCGCCAGGCGATCGCGACCCATTACGGCCACTGGCACGGCCTCGAGCTCGATCCGATGAGCGAGGTGATGGTGACCTCCGGCGGCACCGAGGCCCTGACTTCGGCCATCCTCGCCGTCGTCCAGCCCGGTGACGAGGTGGTGTGCTTCCAGCCGGTGTACGATTCCTACCTGCCGATCATCCGCCAGGCCGGCGGCATTCCGCGCCTGGTCCGGCTCGAGCCGCCGCATTGGCGGCTGAATGAGGACATGCTGAAAAGCGTCTTCAATTCAAAGACCAAGGCGGTGCTCTTCAACAACCCCCTGAATCCGTCCGCAGTGGTGTTTCCGCGCGAGGACCTCGAACTGCTGGCGCGCTACTGCCAGGAGTTCGACGTCATCGCGATCTGCGACGAGGTCTGGGAGCACGTCACTTTCGACGAGCACAAGCACATCCCGCTGATCACCATCCCCGGCATGCGCGACCGCACCATCAAGGTCGGCTCTGCCGGCAAGATCTTCTCGCTGACGGGCTGGAAGATCGGCTTCGTCTGCGCCGCGCCGCCGCTGCTGCGCGTTGCCGCCAAGGTGCACCAGTTCCTGACCTTCACCACCGCGCCGAACCTCCAGGCCGCCGTCGCTTACGGGCTCGGCAAGCCGGACGAGTATTTCCTGTCGATGCGCAAGGACCTGGCGCGGAGCAGGGACCGCCTCGCCAAGGGACTGGAGAGCCTCGGCTTCCCGGTGCTGAAGTCGCAGGGCACCTACTTCCTCACCGTCGACCTGTCCCCGCTCGGGCTGAACGAGAGCGACACCGAGTTCTGCTGGCGGATCGTGAAGGACTACAAGGTCGCGGCAATTCCGGTGTCGGCCTTCTACGAGCAGGACCCTGTGACCTCGGTGGTGCGCTTCTGCTTTGCCAAGAAGGACGAGACGCTCGACACCGCGCTGGAGCGGCTGTCGGACGCGGTGCGCGGGCGCAAGAGGTAGGAGAGATGACGAACGTCAGCCGCTTTGGTTTTGGCCTCGCGATCGCCGCCGCGCTGACGTTGCTCTCCGCCCCCGCACGGGCCGAGGAGCGGGTCGTCAACTTCTACAATTGGTCGAACTACGTGGCGCCCGACATTCTCGAGGCCTTCACCAAGGAGACCGGCATCAAGGTGGTCTACGACACTTTTGATGCCAACGAGACCCTGGAGACGCGCCTGATGGCCGGCAAATCCGGCTATGACGTCGTGGTGCCCACCGCCTATTTCCTCCAGCGCCAGATCAAGGCCAACATCTTCCAGAAGCTCGACAAGTCGAAGCTGCCGAACTTGGCCAATGCCTGGCCGGTGGTGACCGAACGTCTCGCGATCTACGACCCCGGCAATGTCTACGCCGCCAATTACATGTGGGGCACGACGGGCATCGGCTACAACGTCGCAAAACTGAAGCAGATTCTCGGAGCGGATGCGAAGATCGACAGCTGGGACATCGTGTTCAAGCCGGAGAACCTCGCAAAATTCAAAGACTGCGGCGTCCACATGCTCGATTCCGCCGACGACATTTTTCCGGCGGCGCTGAGCTGGCTCGGGCTCGATCCGAACTCGACCAAGCAGGCCGACCTCGAGAAGGCCGCCGATGTCGTCGCCAAGGTGCGGCCCTCCGTGCGCAAATTCCACTCGTCCGAATATCTCAGCGCGCTCGCCACCGGCGAGATCTGCTTGGTGGTCGGCTGGTCCGGCGACATCATGCAGGCCCGCGCCCGCGCTGCCGAAGCCAAAAGCGGCATCGAGATCGGCTACGCCATCCCGAAGGAGGGCGCGCAGATGTTCTTCGACAATCTCGCAATCCCCGCGGACGCCAGGAACGTTAGGGAGGCCTACGAGCTGATCAACTATCTCTACCGTCCGGACGTGGCCGCCAAGAATACGGACTTCCTGTCCTACGCCAACGGCAACCTCGCCAGCCAGAAGCTGGTCGACCCGAAGATCCTGAACGACAGGAACATCTATCCGGACGAGGCGACGCTCGCAAAGCTGTTCGTGATCACGGCGCGTGATCCGGCGACCCAGCGGGTTATCAATCGGCTCTGGACCAGGGTGAAGACGGGAAGGTGAGACGCCGCGGTCGTGCTGGGATTAACCCGGCAAGTCATTTTCTGCAAAACAACCCCATCACAGTAGAATCGCGACTGGCGCGCCGCTGGCAGTGCCCAAGCCGTAGTGCGGCTTGGCTTAATCGACGCGCCGGCGCAATGACCCGAAGCAGCGCGCGTGCGGGCGCGAAATGAAGCGCGATGGAGGCCGAACGCGCGTGACGTCACAGGCTCCGCTCATTTGCCTCGTTGGCAAAACAGCGGCAAATTGCATCGTGGCCATCGGGCTTAGATAAGTGACGCGTTGGACGCGTAGCCGTCAGGTCGATCAATCGTTCGCAGCAACTTCTTGAATTCCTTGCCACTGGAACACAAGCACGGATCATAAACCTTCGTGTTCGCGGCAAGCTCGACCGCACTGCTGTCTCGGCGAAGCCCAGGGGTCATGCGCCGCTGTTTGCGCATACGCAAACCCCCGTCCAACGAAGGAGAAGTTTGTGCAAAGGAGCTTGCGTGCTCCGACGTCAATACCGAATTACCGTCTCATGGCCCCCACCGGCTCGTTGAAAAAGCTCAACCTAGGCTAGACGGCGCCTGGCCGAGGTGAAACAGTACGAGCTTTCAATCGTGGGATGAATTTAACGTCGGGAGTTTGGGGGCTGCTTTGTTTAAGTGTGCATTTGTGCTGTCATCCGTTTTCTTGTCCGTGTTGTGTGGGGCTTGTACCCGAGCCGAGCTCGTGAACAAGGCCGATGCTTACGACGCGGCCATCTGGGACTCCTGTTGAATGCCGTTCGTGCGAGCCAGCGCGCGCCTATGTCGTTCGTGGGGCTCGGCGATGTCTCCGCCAGTCCGGTGTTCTCAGGCAGCACCAACGGTACTTTCAATTTAAGCCCGAGTGCCCTCACAGGCTACTCTTTGAATCCTACCGTGTCCTATGGAGGAGGGTTCACGTCGTTCCAGATGAACAATCTGAACCATGTGCAGTTTGCGAGCACGATGCATCAGCCATTGAGCCGCAAGATCGTTGATTACTTCAATTCAGAGAAGTGGCCCGAAGAAGTCGTTCAGCGCATCCTTTTTCAGCGGGTTGAATTGACACCTGCAGAATATACCAAGGCTCGCAGCATGAAGGACCTCAAATGCCGCGAGTCCGATCCGCGCACCATGGAAATATGCCGTCAAATTGCGGAAGATGAATATCTACAGGACCATTCCGAATTCAATTGTCCGCCGCCCCGCCTCTCGAAGGGACGCTACGAATTTGTCAACTCGGCACGTGAATTCTGCTCGATGAACCAGTTTCAGATTTTGCTGAGAACATACCGACTGTTGGGTTATGAATTCAAATCCACCTACATGCGGTCGGCAGAAGGCATTCTATATTTCTTGGGCGAACTCATCGCTGCGCAGAACTACTCGGCACAAGGTTATGAGCCGAAGGTCCTTCTCGGAGGCCCGGACGGACACCATCATCTGGTGAACTTGTTTGTCGTCAGGCGCGGCAACCCCGGACCACCGGTCGCGGCCGTACAAGTCAATTTCAACGGTGAAGACTTTTTCATACCGCGACCGCAGCTCGGCGCTCTTGATGAAGACCGATCGCTTCAGGTGCTTGATCCCGCCGCGACGGCGATCGTCTTGGCCACCCTCAAGGAAGACTTGCCGAAATCGAGCAATATCAACTTGGTCTCGGCACGGTAATCCAGCGCGCACTACGGTTCATTCGCTCTGATTGTCGCATAAATGAAACTTGCGACATCTAACCTGTCTTCGGAGGCGACATGTCTGAAATCGATAGAGCCCGCGACCGCAGATTAGAAGTCGTGCGCACTGCCGCCAAACGCTGGCAAGCCCGCACACAGAGCCGAACGTCCGATGCCGCTACGATCGCGCGTTCGGGGCCGGGCACGGCGGACAGTCCGATGCGGCAGGCGAGGTTTGCCGTACGGCAAGACCTTCTGGCGCATGCCGCCAATCTCCGCGAACGAGGCCGACTTCCAATCTTCATCGAGCGAAAAATTGGTCCGACACTCGACTTGATTTCAATGGCACCGAGCGAGGCGGCCCGCAAGGTTGGGCGACCCGTCGCTCGCATCGTCAGCTCTGTCGATCCAAGGGTCCAACCGGAGGGGTTTGCGTCGGGGTTTCTGGTCTCGCCGAGGCTGCTTTTGACGAACTGTCACGTGTTTCCAGATGCAGCCTCGTCTCACGGTACTGGCGCCAATTTCTTGCACGAGTTCGACGAGCATGGTCTCAAGGTGGGTGTGACGTTTGCGATCGATGCCAGCAGCTTCTTTGTCTGTGACAATCATCTTGATTTTGCCTTGGTCGGGGTTAGCCCCATCGCGAATACGGGTGAGCCGATCGAGAGCCTCGGAGCAATCCCGCTCTCGGAGGCAACGTCCAAAGTCCTCAAGGGCTACCCCATTGAGGTGATCCAGTATCCTGACGGCGGTGGCAAGCAATATGCCATCATGAACAACCGGCTGCTCGACGTTCTCGATGAAGGCTTCCTACATTACGAGACCGATACTTTGGAGGGATCATCAGGATCGCCGGCCTTCAGTGAGGCGTGGGAACTGGTTGCCCTTCACCACGCCGGGATACCTGAAATGCGGGGCGATGACATCGTCGCAACCGATGGCTCCGTCTGGACCGAAGATATGGGTGAAGACAAGGTTCATTGGGTCGCCAACGAGGGTATCCGCATCAGCTCAATCGTCCAGGCGTTGGGCAAGGTCAAATTGACCAATGCCAAACAGGCGAAAATCCTAAGCGATCTGCTCGCGGGCACGACGGACCCCGCCGATGATGTCAGTCAAATGCTGAGGGGAGCCGCTCCTACCAGTCTCTTTGCGGCAAGCTCTGGCGGCTCGGAAAACAACCAATTACTAACCCAAAGAGTGGCATTTGAGGAGAGAAGCATGTCCGGTACAAACATGAATTTTAGTGGCCCTGTCACCATCCATGTTTATGCGGAGCAAACGGCTCCGCCACAGCCGGGTGCGGAGTCCGCTGTCGCCGCCCTCGAAAAGACGTTGCGGTTCGATCCGAACTATGAGGATCGCGAGGGTTATCAAGAAGCATTCTTGGGTACTGACGTGGTCGTACCCGTTCCAGGAATCGTGGCCGCGCGGTCTGGCGAGATGTACAAGGAAAATGGTGAAATCCTAATTCTCAAATATCACCACTATAGCCTTGCGATGAATAAAGCTCGTAGGCTCCAGATGTGGTCGGCCGCAAATGTGGACTACAATCCCGATCTTCGAAAACAAAATGGTCGGGCATTTTTCGGAACCGACCGCTGGGTCGCCGATCCGCGGATACCCAACAAATTCCAAATTGCCGATCCAGATTTCTATAAGCCTGCCGGGCAGATCGATCGTGGACATATCGTTCGCCGCGAGGATAGCGCCTGGGGCGAAACCGCAAAAGAACTCGAGTTCTCGAACTCGGACACCTTTCATTGGACGAATTGCACGCCACAGCACCAGGCTTTCAATCGTGAGTCCCCCGGGTCGGCGTACGGCGGCATCAAGGGCCTGTGGGGCGGCTTCGAGGCCTATATTCAAAAGAGCCTGCAGCACGATGATACGAGGGCTTGCATCATCGCTGGGCCGATCCTCGCCGCCGATGATCCAACGGCGGACTTCGGCTCAGGACCGATCGCTTACCCTGTTCTGTTCTGGAAGGTTGTGGCGGTGGCCGCCAAGGACGCTGGAAGCCGATCGCGGCTCTTAACCTACGGCTTCCTTCTTAGTCAGAAGAACGTGGTCGACGATTTCGGCATCGAGTTTGCCCCCGGTCAGTATGCTCGGTATCAGCGGCCACTTGCCGAAATTGCCGAGCTTGCAGGTGTCACTTTTGATGAAAGACTTCTGGCCGCCGATGCCAAGGCACAAGCCGGAGCCTGATTGTGACCGACTGCGCGGCTGCGGCCCGGCACGACCTGGCTCAACGTCTCGCCGCCGATGAAGAACGCGCAAGTCCGATCTGTATCGCAGCCTGGGATCGCGTCGTTCAGGCCGAAGTCGGCGCGGAACTGCCGGAGCGGTGAGTTCTCCGTCATCCGGGATGGTGCGTCAGCACCAGACCCGGAATCTCGCGATTCCGGGTTCGATGCTTTCGCATCGTCCCGGAAAGACGATCGAGCGCCTACCGCCACCTTCGGTGCAGCCACAGCCACTGCTCGGGATGCTCGCGCACCCAGCCTTCCACCACGCTCGTGATCGCCTGGGTCGTGCCCTGGATGTCGATCTTGCCGTCGGCGTCGCGCACCGGCTGGACCTCTTCGGTGATCTCGGCGGTGAAGCGGCCGCCGGGCAGGCGGATGACGCGGACGCCGTGGATCGGGCATTCGACCTGGCGCAACAGGCGCGCCAGCATTGGATTGGCGCGGGTCTTGCGGCCGAAGAAGGTGACCTCGACGCCGCCGGTCAGATATTGGTCGATCAGCATCGCGACGTGCTTGCCGTCTTTGAGCGCCTGCGCGAGCCGCAGCGGCGCGTCGCGCCCCGCGGGGATCAGTGTGCCCATGTTGACCTGGCGCATCTCCTGGATGATGCGGTCGGCGGAGGCGATGTTCGGGCGGCGGTAGAGGATCGCCGCATCGAGCCCGTGTGCGACGGCGGCGAGCGCCGGCAATTCCCAATTGGCCAGATGCGCGGCGAAGATCAGCGCCGGCTTGCCGTCGTCGCGGATGCGGTCGAACAGCTCGATGCTGCGGTCGGGCAGTTCGATCCGGCTGTTGTCGGGATGATCGCGGTCATAATCCCAGACGTGGTCCATGTGGGCGAATTCGGCGCCGACGCGGCCGAGATTGTCCCAGACGCCCATCAGGATGGATTCGATTTCCTCGGGCGACTTGTCCGGAAAGGCGGCGGTGAGATTGGCGCGGCCGATGCGGTGCTCGCGAAGGCGCGGCCCGATCAGCCTGGTGACGCGTGCGAAAAAGTCCGAGGTCTTGGCCGGATCGAAGTAACGCGTGGTGCGCAACATGCCGACGGTGGCAGCCCCGATCAGGCCTCCACCGATCGATTTGGCCGTCTGCCGCGCGCGCGCCTTCGTCCTCGCAGGAAGCAGCGCCATGCGTCCGGTCAGGCCGGTTCGCGGGTCAGGATCAGCGAGGCGTTCTGGCCGCCGAAGCCGAACGAGTTCGACATCACCGCGGTGACGCGGGCATCGCGTGCCTTATTGCCGACGACGTCGAACAGGATCGTGGGATCCGGATTGTCGTAGTTGATCGTCGGCGGGATGCGCTGATGCTCCAGCGTGAGCAGCGAGAAGATCGCCTCGACCGCGCCGGCGGCCGAGATGGTGTGGCCGACCATCGACTTGTTGGAGGTGACCGGAATCTTCGAGACGAGCTCGCCGAACACGGCCGATGTCGTATTGTACTCCATCTTGTCGTTCTCGGGCGTCGCGGTGCCGTGCGCGTTGATGTGGTCGATCTGGTCCGGCGTCATGCCGGCATCGGCCAGCGTCTTGTTCATGCAGCCGATGATCGGCTTGCCGTCGGGCGAGGAGCGGGTGCGATGGAAGGAATCGGTGAGCTCGCCGCAGCCGGCGATCACGCCGAGGATTTTTGCGCCGCGCGCGGTGGCGGCTTCATAGCTTTCGAGCACCAGCGCACCGGCGCCTTCGGCCATGACAAAACCGTCGCGGTTCTTGGAGAAGGGACGGGAGGCCGCCTGCGGCGGGTCGTTCTGGGTCGACAGCGCCGAGAGCAGCGAGAAGCGCACGAGCGCCTCCGGATTCACGGTGCCGTCGGTCGCCACGCACAGCGCGGCATCGGTTTCGCCGCGGCGGATCGCCTCGACGCCGAGTTGGATCGAGGTCGCGCCCGAAGCGCAGGCCGTCGACAACGAGATCGGCGAGCCCTTAGTGCCGAAGGTCTCGGCGAGGTAGGCCGCGACCGAACCGAACATGAAGCGGTGGTGATAGGCGCTGTACTTGCCGCCGCCGGAGATGCGCAGCAGATCGTCGTAGTTGAAGTCGAGCTTACCGACGGCGCGGCCGAGCTCGCGGCGCTGCGGCCATTCGACTTCGACAGGTGCGACCGCAAGGAAGAGAGGACCCGGGAAATCCGCCTTGGCGCCGATGCCGGCCTGGTCCAGCGCCTCCTGCGTCACCAGTTCGGCCATCCGCTCGGACAGGGCGGTGGAGGAGAACGGATCGACGCTGACGAAATCCACCGTGCCGGCCATCGTGGTTTTCAGGCCGTCGACCGGAAAGCGCGTGATGGTGCGGATGCCGGATTCGCCGGCGACGAGCTTCGCCCAATTGTCGGTCTTGCCGTTGCCGAGCGAGGTCATGATGCCCATGCCGGTGACGACGACGACGGGACGCCCGAGTTTGTCGCGTGGTGCAGTCATGTCGATCCCCGCTTGAGCTGGAGCAAGATCCGAAAAAGCGTGACGCGGTTTTTCGAGAAGATCATGCCCAAACAATAACCTGCCAAAGCGCAACGCGCTTTAGCTTACTGCCTCGACCAGCGCCATGCCTTCGCCGCGCCAGTGTCCGGCCCCCACCACCACAATCTGGGTGGGCGCTCCCTGCATTTCAATCTCGGTGCCCGTGGAATCGTTCGGCGGAAACAGGGCGCCGCGCGAGATCGACAGCGCGGCGAGCGCGATGCCGAGCGGGAATTGCGTCTCCATGGTGTGGCCGAACATCGTGCCGGTCGAGCGCACCGGGAACTCGGCGTGGCCCTTCAGGAAGCCGCGCTCTTCCGATGTCGCCGGCTCAGCGCCGGTCGCACCCGATATGATCGCGCCCTTGCCGTCGCGCTTCGGCAACTTTGCCCAAAGCTTCTCCAGCGTCGCGGCCATGTCGCCGGGGGTCTTGCGCCGGGCAAGGTCGGCAACGACGCTCGACAGCTTTGCGAATGGCTTTGCGCCGCGCGCTTCCGCATGCGCCTTCGACTCCAGCACCAGGAACGCGCCAGCGGAGCCGAGCGCGAAGCCGGCGTGATCCTTGCGCGCCCACACGGGGGCGAACTTGTCCTTCAGATTGAAGTCGCCGAATTCGTAGAGGACCATGAGGTCCTTGCGCTCGCCATTGTGCGAGCCGCCGATCAGCGCGATGTCGCTCTCGCCGGAGGCGATCCGCGACAATGCAATGCGGGCGGCATCGGCGCCGGCAACCTCTTCACCCATGAAGGTGCGTGAGGTGCCGCCAATGCCGTGCACGATGGCGATGTTGCCGGCGAGCAGGTTGGAGAGCTGGGCCAGGAAAAGCGTCGGCCGGAGATCGCTCATCAGCCGCTCGTTGAGGAAGCCGGGCGCGTTGGCGCCCTTGGCCTCGGCCGTAAGCACGCCGGTGTCGACGTTGAGATCGCGCTCGCCGCCGCCGGCGGCGACCACCATGTCGATCTTCGACAGAATGTCCTTGTTGCCCTTGATCCCGGCGGAGTCGAGCGCAAGCCCGGCCGCATAGGTGCCGATGCGCTGCCAGGCTTCCATCTGGCGCTGGTCGCCCTTCTTCGGAATCTGGCTGTCGAAGGTAACAGGCATCAGGGGGTGCACGATGTAGGGCGCAAAGCCCTTCTCGTCGACATTGATGCGCTTCTCCTGAAGCGCGGCCCAGTTGGCGTCCAGGCCCTCGCCGAGCGAGGTGGCGAGGCCAATGCCGGTGATCCAGACTTCCGTCTGGGCGGGCTTCGAAGCAGTCTCGGTCATGGCGATACGGCCTGTTGCGGAAAGCCGACGCGTTTGGCGACCGCGTCCATGTGGGCGCGCATATCCGCATGGGGGAAGGGAATCTGCGTGAAGGTCAGCGTCGAATTCGCGCGCAGCTTGCCGCCGACCTTGATCTTGGCTTCGGTCACGGCGTAGCCCGAGCCCTGATGGGTCAGGCTCGCCTCGATGCTCATGAGATCGCCGGGGAAGACCGAGCCGCGGACCTTGGCCTCCTTGACGGCAGCCAGGATCGGCATGCGCTCGAATTTGAGCACGCCAAGCTGAAGCCAGCCCGAGGCCTGCGCCATCGATTCGATCAGGAGCACGCCGGGCATCAGGGGATAGCCCGGGAAGTGCCCCTCGAAGATGGTGCTTTCCATCGGGACCTGAGCCTCGACGACAATCGTCTTCGCGTCGACGTTGAGGTCGACGACGCGATCTATCATGTGAAAGTATTCGAGTTGCATGACCGCGCGCTTAGGCGCTCGCGCCCTTGGCCGCAACCAGTTCGTCGATGCGGGCACACAGGTTTTTCAGCACGAAGTACTGCTCGGTGGTCGCTTTGCCGTCGTTGACCTCCTGGGTCCACTTTTCCAGCGGCAGCTTGATACCGAACTGCTTGTCGATCGCGAACGCGATGTCCAGGAAATCGAGGCTGTCGATGCCGAGGTCATCGATGGCATGGCTATCCGGCGTGATCGTGTCGCGCGGGATGTCGCAGGTTTCAGCGATGATCGTAGCGACCTGATCGAATGTGGAGGACATCACTAAGCCTTTGATATTTTGCAGATATTTGTCAGATTGTCCAGAGTGGAACGGTGGGTGGGCATCGCGCCCCGATGACGCCCTCAACCCCCCTCTGGCCGGGTCGAAAGCCCGTATATCGGAGCGCCGCCCTGAGTTCAATGGAGCCGGCGGGTGTGGGGACAGGGCAGGGATGCCCGGCTGAGCCGTTTCCGCCGAAGTACCGCCGGCGGGCCTCGCCAGACGTCTTGCTCGCCAGACGCCTTGCCTAGATGTGCGGCGTCGTGATCTTCACGCAGTCGCGGCGGCCCATCAGCACGCAATCCTGGGTCCGACGCAGGTCGGCGATGCTCACCGCGAGCCATATCCCGATCGCGGTCAGTGCGATGGTGAAGGCCAGCGCCGCGATGTTGGCGAGCATGCGATGGCGGAAATCGTCCGGTTCAGTGCGGGGCTGCTCGTAGCGCGACAGGTCGAGCGGCTCGGGCGCGACGCGCAATTGCTGCACGCTACCGTTGCCGCGGTAGCCCGTCGGGGAAGGCGAGGTGCGCGGCCTGAACTGGAGCACCCGGTGCTCGTCATCCGAGCTTATGGGCCGCTGGGTTGTCATGGTGCAGGGATCACTCCGAAGCAGCGATTTTTAGATAGCATACGTGGTGAACGCGTTGCAGAAAATCTTCTCAACGCGCACGTGCATTGCGCGTCCGCACTATCCTGCAGGGCTGCGAACGAAGGATCGTGGAACCGTGGTCGTTCCGGCATGCAGAGGGTGCGATGCAATAATCCCACCGAACCGAATGCATTTGCCGGCGCGATGCCCATGGCATAGTCCAGGGAACCTGACCACGCAGTTGCAACCATGTTAAAGGCCTTTCGACCATGACCAATACGCGCGAACCGAGAGTGCATCCGGTGTCGATCCTGTCGCTGCGGCCGACGCAGATGACGGTCGGAATGCGCGAGGTCAAGGAGAAGCGCAAGCGCTGGCGCGAGCACGACAAGAAGAAGCAGGCCGATCTGCTCGGCAAGCATATGATCCCCGTCGTGCACGGCCCCGACGAGCGCTATTACGTGATCGACCATCATCATCTCGGTCGCGCGCTGCACGACGAGGGCGTCAAGGAGGTGCTGGTCACCATCGTCGGCGACCTCAGGATGGTCGAGCGCGAAGCTTTCTGGGGCGTCATGGACAACAAGCGCTGGGTCTATCCCTACGACGCCAAGGGTGAACGGCGACCGTTCCGCGATTTGCCCAAATCCGTCGTCGATCTCAAGGATGATCCCTTCCGGAGCCTTGCCGGCGAGCTGCGCCGCATGGGCGGCTTCGCCAAGGACACCACGCCGTTCTCCGAATTCCTGTGGGCCGACTTTCTGCGGCGAAAGCTGTCGCGCAAGGCTGTGGATGCCAATTTCGACAAGGCACTTGAGAAGGCGATGTCCTCAGCCAAGAGCAAGGATGCGATCTATCTGCCCGGCTGGTGTGGGCCAGCGGAGGATGATTAGACGCAACGCTCGCAGCAGTACGGCATGCAGCTGCGCAAACCTGATCTGATCACAGCCTCTTGAGCGAAACCATCTTCCGTCCGCGCGAAGCCGTGCTGAAACAAAACCGTGCCATCTGTTGGGATTGTCGAGCTCTCATAGGAGGCCGAAATGCGCCGTCTGGTTTTCGCCGTTGCCCTGCTCGTGGTCGCTTCAGCCGGGATATCGGCATCGTTCGCGGCAGTTCACCATGCCAAGACATTGACGTTTTCAGAGCGCTTTGCCCCGGCGCTCGAGTTGATGGCGAACCGCTAGGACAGATTCACGCCGGTTCAACCAGCAGCGTCGCGATCGATTTTGCGCAGCCGCACAAAGGCGGCCCAGGCCCGCGGATAATCCTTGTCCGTGGGATCGATCGTAAGAAGCGCGCGGCATGCTTCCTTGATCTCCTCAGGCGAAGGACGCTTGGCCGGAACGCCGGATGATTTGGCGTCCTCCCATCGACCCTCGATATCTTTCGCGAAAGCCAGGGCCTCGGCGCTCGTCCGCTTCTGGGTCGATTTCGCCAGCGGATGGTCCGACGGGAAATTCGGCCATGCGTTCGGCGGCTGGTCGACACGCCACGTCAGTTCATCTGCTTGTCGTGCCTCCACGCCCGAACTCGAATGCTGGGCTGCTGGCGCCCATCCTGCCCCTGCTGAGCCTGCCGAACCCGATGAGCCGGCCGATCTCCGCGGGACCGCCGAACCTGGCGCGACCGCCGCTGTCTGTCCGGCCAGCTGGCCAAGCTGTTGTTCCATCGTTCCGCCGCTGGACTTGGGGATGATTTTTTCGACGGTCTTGATCATCGACAGCGCGCCGGGGGATATCAGCGTGTTCTGGTCGGCAATTTTGTCGTCGGCCGCGTCTGGGCAGGGCCTGTAAGCAGAGCGCTGCGACGTCATCCGGCCGTCGTCGTCGATACGGGCAAAATCGATCGCGACGGTGTAAACGAACGCGGCCTCGACATACTGCCTCTCCTTATCCATCGCCTTTACGGAGCCGCATACGTATCTTGCCTTGTCTGCATCGACCGTTCGCAGGCCGTTGAAGTGAGCTGAATTCGGCGCAATGAGGACGCGTAAGACGGCAGCCCGTGCCTTGCCATGCTCCGATTCGAACATGCTCCATATCTCGTTCGCGTTGATGATCTCCGGCTGATAGTTCCAGGCGTATCCGACCGCGAAGAATGCCGTGCCGATACAGGTCGCGACAACAAATGCCCGCACGTTCATGAGAAGCCCCCAACAGGCACGACTCATCCACGTCTCCGGTGACGGAAACTACGCAAGTTGTGCCAAAGCGTTTGTGCTAGTTGAGGGTGAGATTCTTAATAAAACGTATGCGATTGCGAAAACACAGAGTTCCCGTCAAACGGGAGCTCATCCACTGCGTTTGTCGGCGACCCGGTCCTTACCGCGTTCGCGGCAGTCGGTCATTTCTTCGGCAGCCGTCCCATCAGATAGAATTCGTCATTCGGCCGCATACCGGTGAAATTCGCCAGCCGGTTCGACAGTGCGAAGAAGGCTGAGATTGCGGCGATGTCCCAGATGTCGTCGTCGCTGAAGCCATGCGGCGCGAGCGCGGTGAAATCGTCCTCGGAAATCCGCTGCGCATCGGCCGAGACCTTCATCGCGAAGTCGAGCATCGCCTTTTGCCGCGGCGTGATGTCGGCCTTGCGGTAGTTCGTGGCGATCTGGTCCGCGATCAGCGGGTTCTTGGCGCGGATACGCAGGATCGCGCCATGCGCGATCACGCAATACTGGCACTGATTGGCCGCCGAGGTCGCGACCACGATCATCTCGCGTTCGGCTTTGGTAAGGCCGCCGTCCTTCTCCATCAGCGCGTCATGGTAGGCGAAGAAGGCGCGGAACTCGTCCGGGCGGTAGGCCAGCGTCAAGAACACGTTCGGCACGAAGCCGCTCTTCTCCTGCACGGCGAGGAGACGTGTGCGGATGTCGTCAGGGAGCGCATCGAGGGCGGGAGCGGGGAAGCGTTGCGCGGGCTTTGTCATGGGCATGGATTCCGGCTTGGGGCCGGCAACCATAGTCGATGCCGGTGCCATGCTCAACGTGACGCCGGGCTGGCAATGCCGGAGCTGGAAAACGAGTGTTGCTTTACCGCAGCGGCTTCTTCAGCAGCGAGAAGCGGTCCGGATCCAACCCCATCGACGGTTGCAGCATCGGGGCTTCGACGTTGGAGAGCGTCTTCGCGGGCGGCGCCGAGAACACCGGATCGTTCGGCACGTCGCGCTGCGAGGTGGCACCGCGCCAGCGCTCGAGCACGGCGCCGACGAAATGCATGTCGTGACCGGAGGTGACGGACGGCACGCTGCTGATGGTGGCTTCGCCGCGCGGCAATTGATGCGGCGGTACCTCCTTGAAGCGCAGCCGCGTCGGCAGTGCGACACCTTCGCCGAACGCCAGCACTTCGCGGGTACCGAGCGAGGGCACGAACGAAAGCAGGTTCGCGGCTGCATCCGACACCGCGGCGCGCAGCAGCGCCTGGTCGCGCTCGTTGGCAAGACGCATCGTGAACAGCGTGTTGCACTGGGAGATGATGGTGGCGTCGAGCTCGGCCGGACGCTGGGTGATGAGGCCGAGATAGACGCCGTATTTGCGGCCTTCCTTGGCGATGCGCGACACCGCCTTGCGGGTCGGCCCGAAGCCGACATTGCGATCGGCGGAGGCGTAGCGGTGAGCCTCTTCGCAGACGAACAGCATCGGCGAAACGCCGTCGCTCCACAGGCCGAAGTCAAAGGCCATGCGGCAGAGCACCGAGACGACGGAATCGATGACCTCGGCCGGGAAGCCGGCGAGCTGCATCACCGTCATCGGCTTGCCGTTGGCCGGCAGGCGGAACAGATGACTGATCACCTCGGCCATGGTGTCACCGCCGACATTGGCGTTGTCGAACATGAAGGCGTAGCGCGGGTCGTTGCGGACCGCCTCGATGCGGGAGATCAGCTTGTGATAGATGATGCGCGAGGAGCGGTTCTCGAGCTTGCCCATGCGCTCGTCGATCAGCGACATCAGATCGACCAGGCGATAGGGCACCGGCGTATCGACGGTGTAGCCGATCTGCTTGGGATCGATGCGCTTCAAGCCGATGCGGTCGGCGTTCTGGTATTGGGTGTAGACGCCCTTGGCGAGCGGAATGACTTCTGCGAGGACGTCGAGCTCTTCAGGCACGCCGGCGCGGCCGCCGAACAGCACGTCGACGATTTCCTCGAAATTGAACAGCCAGAACGGCAGTTTCAGATTGCGCGGGTTGAGCACCAGCGCGCGGTCGCCGAAGCAGCGGCCATATTCGTTGTGCACATCGAGCAGGAAGATGCGCAGGTTCGGGCGTGCCTTGAGGATCTCGTTGAGCAACAGCGACACGCCGGTCGATTTGCCGACACCGGTCGATCCCAGCACCGCAAAGTGCTTGGAGAGCATTTCCTCGATGTCGACATAGGCGACGACGGAGCTGTCCTGCTGGAGGAAGCCGACATTGATCTGGTCGGAACCGGTGGGCGCGTAGATCGTGCGCAGCTCCTGGCTCGTGATCAGATCGACCGAATCGCCGATGGTCGGATAGTTGGTGACGCCGCGCTGGAATTTGGCCTTGCCGGTCGCGTTGAGGATTTCGCCCAGCAGGTCGACCGAGGCGATGGCGATCAAATTGTCGTTGCTCGAGAGGTTCTCGCAGGACACCTCGGTGATCATGGCGACGATGACCGAGCTGGCGCAGCGGATGCTGACGAAGCGGCCGACAGTGGCCCGAACTTCCGAGACCGGCATCCGGCTTTCAGCCAGCAGCCCGACCCGGGCGAGCGACCCGCGAACTGAAATCACGCGTCCAAAGGATGTCACAATGAATGAACCTGGCAAGAGCAACGGGTTGCCCCGGACTATGCACGGCCGCCGCTGGACAAACGGTTAAACGGCAGGCGCCGGCGCTTCGTTAAATCCGCGACAATTCGGGTGCGAGGTTTGTTCCCAATACATACTTGCGGGCAGAAACGGCCGTAAAATGCTGCTTTTTTCCGGCCGGCGGGCCTGGGAGTGCTTAAGGAAGATTTTACCATTCAGGCAGTCGGTCCGCCGTTCGGGGGACGAGTTGTCATCCTGGATGGCCCGTCATTCGCTCGGGGGCGATGTTTGATTTGTTGACGGGACCTAATCATTTGTACATTAGTACAAATGAACCGGCGACCCCGGTGCCGCCCGCCGGCGCGTGAGCGGATTACAGCCGGCGCCAGATCGCGGGATCCGGTCCAGCGGATCGCAAGCCACGCCTCGGAGGACACCATGCAGCCCGAACCGATCCTCGATCTCGCTCATCTCGGCCACATGGAGCTGTTGACGCCGAAGCCGGACGAGAGCCTGAAATTCTTCGTCGACGTCATGGGCATGACCGTCAGCGGACAAAAGGGCGAGTCGGTCTATTTGCGCGGCTGGGACGATTACGAGCGCTATTCGCTCAAACTGACGGCGTCGAAGACGTCAGGCATGGAGCACATGGCGTTGCGTGCGCGCAGCCAGCAGGCGCTGGAGCGCCGCGTTGCGGCGCTGAAAGGGTCCGGCTTCGACATCGGCTGGATCGACGGCGATATGGGGCAGGGGCCGACCTTCCGCTGCCGCGATCCCGATGGACACATCGTCGAGCTCTATTACGAGACCGAATGGTATCAGGCGCCACCCGAGCTGAAGCCCGCACTGAAAAACCAGGCGCAGCGCTTTCCCGCGCGTGGCGTCAACGTCCGGCGCCTCGACCACCTCAATTGCCTCGCCGTGGACATCAAGGCGAACCGCGAGTTCTTCGAGAATTATCTCGGCTGTCGGCTCACCGAGCAGATCGTGCTCAACGACGGCCGCGAAGCGGCGATGTGGCTGACGATGTCGAACAAGAGCTACGATTTCGCCTATTCGCTCGACCATTCCGGCACGCCCGGCCGCTTCCACCACGTCACCTACGCGCTCGACAGCCGCGAGGAGATCTTGCGCGCCGCAGATATCTTCCTGGAGAACGGTATTCACATCGAGACCGGGCCGCATAAGCACGCGATACAGCAGACCTTCTTCCTCTATGTCTACGAGCCCGGCGGAAACCGCGTCGAAGTCGCCAATGCCGGCGCCCGTCTCATCCTCGCGCCCGACTGGAAGCCGATCGTGTGGACCGAGGAGGAGCGCAAGAAGGGACAGGCGTGGGGCCTGAAGACGATCGAGTCGTTCCATACTCACGGCACGCCGCCGGTGGACGTGAAGAAGCACGCTTAATGTGCTGAGGTCCGGAGGCGCGTGACTGTCTCGCGCACGCCGGTCCATGCTGGCCTGTCCGGTGCGAACTGCTTGCGCAGGAACGTGACGAGTTCCTCGACCTGTGCGTCGCTCATGCTGTTCTTGAATGCCGGCATGTAGCCGAGATCGCTCGACACCGGCTCGGCGATGCCGTGCAGGATGATTTGAACGAGATTGTCCGATGTCGCGCTGTGCAGATTGCTGTTGAGCGCGAGCGAGGGGCGGCTGCCGAACAGCGGCAGGCCGCCGACCTCGTGGCAGACGGCGCAGGCGCCCTGATAGAGTCGCGCGCCGGCTGAGGACGCCATCGTGACTTGCGTTGAAGCTTCGAGCTTTAGAGCAATCGCATCCTGGGCTTTGCCGTCGGTCGCGGCGTCACTGAACGAGTTGAGATAGACGGCCATGGCGCGGATGTCCTGGTCGGGCAGGGCCGCGAGATCCCTGACGATCGGCGCCATCGGTCCGGCGGCGACGCCATGATATCGCGAGTGGCCGGTGCGCAAATAGGCGAAGAGCTCGTCCTCGCTCCATGGGATCGGCGCATGCGAGAGCGAGGTCAGCGGCGGCGCCTCCCAGCCTTCGGCAAAGCCGCCGGCGAGATAAGCGCCACGCTGCTCGGCGCCGAGTGCGTTGCGCGGCGAATGGCAGCCGCTGCAATGGCCGAGGCCCTCGACGAGATAAGCGCCGCGATTCCAGACCTCGGATTTGGCGGGATCAGGCTTGAACTCCCGCGTCTGGTGGAACAGCGCATTCCAGCCCGCGAGCAGCGGGCGGAGATTGAACGGGAAGGCGAGCGTATTCGTAGGCTGCGTCGAGCGCACTGCTGGTTGCGCCATCAGATAGGCATAGAGCGCCTGCATGTCGGCATCGCCAGTCTTCGAAAAGTGCGTGTAGGGGAAGGCGGGATAGAGCTGCCGTCCGTCGCGATGCAGCCCGTCGCGCATCGCGCGCTCGAACGCGGGATAGGACCAGGCGCCGATTCCGGTCTCGATATCTGGCGTGATGTTGGTCGCGTAGATCGTGCCGAACGGCGTCCCCAGGGCGCGGCCACCGGCGTTGAGCGCACCGCCGATCATGGTGTGGCACTCCGCGCAATTGCCGAGTGCGGCCAGTTGTTGCCCGCGCGCGATCGTTGCGGCGGAATAGACGGATGCATCGGGTCGGGTGATCGGCGCGATGGCCCGGCCCGGCAAAAGAGCCGCACCGATGCCGATTGCCGCGGTGCAGACTGCCGCGATCGTCGCGAAGACGCCGGCGCGTTTCGCGAAGGGATTTTCCCAGATGCGGGATGGCTGTGGCGTAGCGGGAGCTGGCAGCGCCTGCGGCGTGGCCGGGGCGCCGCCGTGCAGCCCCTTGAGGATACGCTCAGGCGTGAACGGCGGCTCGCGAAATCGGACGCCGGTGGCATCGAAGATCGCGTTCGCAATCGCGGCCGCACTCGGGACCGAGGCGGATTCGCCGACGCCGAGCGGCGGTTGGTCCTGCCGCGGCAGCAACAACACGTCGATTTTGGGCACGTCAGGGAAGGGGATGATCGGATAGGCACCCCATTCACGCGCCGAGACTGCGCCGCGCTCGAACGAGACCTCCTCCATCAGCGCGCGGCTGGTGGACTGGATGACGTTGCCGTGGATCTGGTGGCGCACGCCGTCCGGGTTGATCATCAATCCGGAGTCCTGCCCGGCGACCACGCGCGTCACGCTGACGTCGCCGGTGGCCTTGTTCACGGCAACGTCGGTGACCCAGGCCGACCACGCCGCGCCGTAGCCGGGGAATTTGCTGTGGACGTAGAGCGCATAGGCAAAGCCGCGCCCATGCACGATCTCGCCGTCTTTCTCTTCGCGCACCGGCCGCGGCGTCCAGCCCGCCCGCTCGGCGACCGCATGGACGAGATCGACGGCGCGCTGGTCCTTCAGGTAACGCAGGCGATATTCGATCGGGTCGACGCCCGCCTCGGTTGCGGCCTCGTCGATATAGGATTCATGCGCAAAGGTGTTCGGCAGGGCCGAGACGCCGCGAAACCAGGACGCACGCACGATCGGCGCCATGTCGTGTGCGACGACGCGCATGTGGTCGTAATCGTAAGGCGGGATCGCGGTGCGGTCGCCCATCTGGAGGACGTCCGGCCTCGGCGATATCCGCCCCGTCAGCAACAGCGCCAACGTCGGGGCGGCATTCGACGGATAGCGCGTGGCGAGATCGTAGGCGGCGACGTCGCCCGCCGCGTCTAGGCCGCCATTGACGTCGATGAGCTGCGCGGCGCCTTTGGGCTCCCAGGCGTGCTCCTGTTCGCGCGTCAGCTGCACGCGCACGGGCCGGCCGACCGCGCGCGAAAGCAACAACGCGTCCGCGGTGACATCGTCGGCGCAGTTGCGGCCGTAGCAGCCGGCGGCCTCCAACCTGATGACCTCGATCTCGCTCTCGGGACGCTCGATCAGCAGCGACAGGTCTGCGCGCAGCACGTGCGGGTTCTGCGTGCCCGACCAGACACGGATGTTACCGTCCTGGAAGTCGGCGACCGCGCAAGACGGGCCGATCGAGGCATGCATCTGATATGGCCAGACGTAAGTGCGCTGCATCGGTTTGGCCGCACCGGCAATGGCAGCGTCGACGTCGCCCTTGTCGATCAGCGTCCGCGGCGTCGATGGATTGGCGCGCAGCGCGTTCTCGACGTCGGCGAGATCGGTCAGTTCAGGCGTCGGTCGCCAGCTCACCGCAAGCTGCTCCGCCGCGCGGATCGCGTTCTCCTCGCGCTCCGCGACGACGCCGACGAAATCGCCAATCCGTACGACGGCCATGATGCCGGGAATGTCGCGCACCGAGGATTCGTCGACCGAAATCAGGCTGGTGCCGACGAACGGGCCGGCGTCGACCCCGGCATAGGGCGGGCGCACCACGCGGCCGTGCAGCATGCCGGATACGCGGATGTCGTGCACGAAGGTCAGCTCGCCCGTGGCCTTGGCCGGGAGGTCGACACGGGGCATCGATTGGCCGACAATGGCGTAATCGCCCACCGGCTTGAGGGCGACGTCGTCGGCAAGCTCGAGACGAATGGTCTCTCCACCGATCAACTCGCCATAGCTGATGCTGCGATTGTCGTGCCCGCGCACGAGGCCGTCTTCGATCCTGAGATCGGCTGCCGGCAGCTCCAGGTGCTCGGCCGCACGTGCGATCAGGAAGTGTCGCGCCTGCGCGGCGGCTTTGCGCAGGGGAACGGCGGTAATCTGGATGGTCTCGCTCGCGATCGTCGCGCCCTGGTTCGGCACCGTTGCGGTGTCGCCGAGCACGACGACGACGCGGGCAAAGGACACATCCAACTCCTCGGCCACGATCTGGCCAAGCGCCGTGCGGATGCCGGTGCCGAGATCGACATGACCATTGTAGGCGCTGACCAAACCCTCCGCGGTAATGCGGACGAAGGTCTCGGAGGTGCACTCGTCCACCGTGCGGACGACGACGAGCGAGCCGGATTGCAGCTCAGCTCCGTTCGGATGCGGGGAGGCCATCAATCACCGGCCTCGGCGAGCTGGCCAGACGCACGCATCACGGCGCGAAGAATTTCGATATGCGTGCCGCAGCGACAGAGATTGTAGCGCAGCGCCGCCAGCGCCTCCTGCTCGGTGGGCCGCGGGTTGATCGCAAGCAGCGCCTTGGTGGTCATGATCATGCCATTGAGGCAATAGCCGCATTGCGCGGCCTGCTCGTCGATGAAGGCCTGCTGCACCACATCCGGGTTGTCGCGGATACCGAGCCCTTCGAGCGTCACGATGTCGCGGCCGGCGCAGCCACTGATCGGAATGACGCACGAGCGCGCCGCCGCGCCATCGATCAGGACAGTGCAGGTGCCGCATTCACCGAGGCCGCAACCGTATTTCGGACCGTTGAGCGCGAGATCGTTGCGCAGCACATAGAGCAGCGGCGTGTCTCGCGCCGCAGTGAGCTCGTGGATTCTGCCGTTCACGGTGAGGCGGATCGGTGTCTGCGTCATCCTCGTTCCCAAGTCGACTCGTTGAGCGCCGCGGCCAAAGCTTCGCGAATTCCAAGTCCGCTCAAAATCTACGTTGCGACGATACCGTTTGTACACAAACGTGCAAGCCGTGCATGCCGCAGTGCAGCGCGAATGCCTTCTTTGTGGACAGGGCGGGTAGGCAAATGAGGTTTTATGCGGCAGGCGTATGTTTTGCGCCGCACCGCCGCTTGACAGCCATCGGGAGGGCGCGCAACATCGTTCGTGTACAAATGATAACTGCACTGTCGGCTGGCTTTGACATGGTGACTGAACCTACGAGCGCCGCCATCGACAAGATCCGCTGCGATGCGTGTCCGGTGATGTGCTACATCAAGCCGGGCGCGGCGGGCGCCTGCGACCGCTATGCCAATCACGAAGGCAAGCTCGTCCGCGTCGATCCGCATGTGATCCTGGAGCGCACCGTGTCGCATGGCGGCAAGCTCGTTCCGTTCAGCCGCACCGAAGATTGGGACGGCAAGATCGTCCACGAGCCTTCCACCTTTGTAACGGCGATCGGCGCGGGGACGACCTATCCCGACTACAAGCCGGCGCCGTTCATCGTCTCGGCCGAGGTCGACGGCGTCGACATGGTGACTGTCGTCACCGAGGGCATCTTCTCCTATTGCGGCATCAAGGTGAAGATCGACACCGACCGCTATCTCGGGCCGGAGACCGCGACCGTCCGTGCACAAGGCGAGGCGGTCGGCCATGTCACCACCAGCGAATACGGTTCGCAGATGCTGTCGCTCGGCGGCGTGCATCATCTGACCGGCGGCTCCAAGAAGGAGGGCCGCGTCACCTGCGACACGCTGATGGATCTCGCAAATTGCAAGGCGGTCGAACTCACCATCGACGGTGGCGCGAGCGTGGTGGTGCAAGCCGGCCAGCCGCCGATCGTCAACGGCATGAAAGAAGAGCGCATGCGCGTCGGCTGCGGCTCGGCGACGATCGGCATGTTCGCCAAGCAATGGCACGGCAAGGTCGACGAGGTCGTCGTGGTCGACGACCATATCACCGGCGTGCTCTCGGAGCACCAGGCCGGCAAGCTGCTCGACATCGCCGATACCGGCATCAAGATGAAGGGGCGCCGCTCGACGCCCGGCCGCTATTTCCAGGTCGCCGATCCCGGCACGGGTTGGGGCGGCACCAATATCTCCGATCCGCTCGCAATCCTGGGACCGTTCGACGCGAAGGAGGCCAAGCCTGGCCTCACCATGCTGATGGTCTCCACGACGGGCGAGCATTCGTCCTATTACGTGCTCGACGAAGCCTTGAAGCCGGTCGAGACCGAAATGCCTGACGACCTCAAGTTCTCGGTCGAGCGCATTCAGGAGAATTGCGAGCCAGCGCTGTGTACGGTGCTGTTCATGGCCGGCGCCGGTGGTTCCTTGCGGGCGGGCGTGACCGACAATCCAGTGCGGCTGACGCGCTCGGTGAAGGACGCCCTGACGCGCGTCACCAGTGGCGGCGCGCCGGTCTATGTCTGGCCGGGCGGCGGCATCACCTACATGGTCGACGTGACGCAGATGCCGGCGGGGGCGTTTGGTTACGTGCCGACGCCGGCGCTGGTCGCGCCCATCGAATTCACGATGAAGCTGTCGGACTATGCGGCACTCGGCGGGCACATGGATTATGTGAAACCGCTCTCCGAAGTTCAGGGCGGCGAGGATGTCCGCCAATTGCCCTGGCAGAACCCGATTCCGGGGCCTCGGGCATGACAAGGCTCCCGCAAATCGCGTTGCTGTCTGATGGCCGGCGGCTGCATTTGCAGGATGGACCGATTGATTTGATCGTCGAGGCGAGGGGGGCTGCCGACGCAGTGCGCGCGGCCTATGAGGCTGCGGCCCGGCGCTTCACGGGTTTGCTCGACGAGCTCTGCGCGGAACTGCCAGAACTGCGGGCGGCAGCTGAGCCGGAGCGGACATTGCTGGTAGGCGTCGTGGCGCGCCGCATGCACGCCGCGGTGGCGCCCTATGCCGCTGATGACTTCATTACGCCGATGGCGGCGGTTGCCGGCGGCGTGGCGGAGGAGATTCTCGGCGCAATGCTGAACGCTGCGGCGCTCGATCGAGCCTATGTCAATAATGGCGGCGACATCGCCCTGCATCTCGGCGACGGCCAGCATTTTTCGGTCGGCCTGATGGACCGGCCCGATCGCGGCGGCGTGATGCGGACAATCAGGGTGGATGCCGATGATACCGTGCGGGGCATTGCGACCAGCGGAAGGCACGGCCGCAGCTTTTCGCTCGGGATTGCCGATGCGGTGACCGTGTTGGCCGGAACGGCCTCGCAAGCCGATGCCGCCGCGACGATCATTGCGAATGCCGTCGATCTGCCGGGGCATTCGGCGATCATCCGAAAGCCAGCGTGCGAGCTTCAGCCCGACAGCGATCTCGGCGCGCGGCTCGTGACCCGCAACGTTGGTGGATTGTCGCAGAACGAGATCGCCACCGCGCTCGAATCTGGCGCGGAATGTGCACGGCAATTATTCGATCGCGGATTGATCGAGGGTGCCGTGTTGCAGCTTTGTGGTGATATGCTTGTCATCGGGACCAAGGATATTGAACGGCAACGATCGCGCCCGCTTGTACAAGAGAACGCGGTTCATGCCTGAACAGGGAAGCGGCTCGAGGAAAAAATCATGAGCGCGATCATCCGCAAGATCGTCACCGTTGTCGAAGAGACGCAGATGGAGATGGGCCGCCAGGTCTCGCCGGCGACGCGGCGTGCGGCGGCAATCGCCGTGATCGAGAACCCGTTTGCCGGAAAATATGTCGAGGATCTCTCGCCGCTGATCGCGATCGGCGAGGAGCTCGGCGAGCTGCTGTCGAAGCGCGCGGTGGCGGCGCTTGGCATCGACGGGTCCAAGGCGCAGAGCTATGGCAAGGCCGCGGCCGTCGGCGAAAACGGCGAGCTGGAGCATGCAGCCGCCATCCTTCACCCGAAAATGGGTGCGCCGGTGCGCAAAGTGCTAGGCAAGGGCGCTGCGCTGATCCCGTCGTCGAAGAAGCGCAGTGGACCCGGCACGACGCTGGACATTCCGTTGGGCCACAAGGATGCAGCCTTCGTGCGCAGTCATTTCGACGGCATGGAAGTGCAGATCAACGACGCGCCGCGCGCCAACGAGATCATGGTCGCGGTCGCCGTCACCGACAGCGGCCGTCCTTTGCCGCGCGTCGGCGGGCTGACCGTTGCGGAGATCAAGGGCGAAGACGGACTGCGTTAATCTTTTCAGAAAAGTGGAGGTTGGGATGCGAGCAAAGAACTATTTTGTCGGCGCGGCGTTCGCGCTGTTGGCAAGCGGCATGGCTCATTCGGCCCTGGCGGAAGACATCAAGATCGGCGAGATCAACAGTTATTCGTTGCTTCCGGCGTTCACCGAGCCCTATCGCAAGGGCTGGCAGCTCGCGGTCGAAGAGATCAACGCAGCCGGCGGCATCAACGGCAAGAAGCTCATCGTCGTGTCCAAGGACGACGGCGGCAAGCCGGCGGATGCGCAGACCGCGGCCAACGAGCTGGTGTCGAGCGAGGGCGTGGCGATGCTGACGGGTACGTTCCTGTCGAACATCGGTCTTGCGGTCAGCGACTTCGCCAACCAGAAGAAGGTGTTCTTCCTGGCGGCCGAGCCGCTGACGGACGCCATCACCTGGTCGAAGGGCAACAAGTACACGTTCCGACTGCGCCCCTCCAATTACATGCAGGCGGCGATGCTGGTGGAAGCAGCCAGCAAGCTGCCGGCAAAGCGCTGGGCGACGATTGCGCCGAACTATGAATACGGCCAGTCCGCGGTCGCGGTGTTCAAGAAGCTGATGTCGGAGAAGCGGCCCGACATCCAGTGGGTCGACGAGCAGTGGCCGCCGCAGGGCAAGATCGACGCCGGCCCGGTGGTGCAGGCGGTTGCCGCGGCAAATCCCGAAGCGATCCTCAACGTCACCTTCGGCGCGGACCTCGTGAAGCTCGTGCGTGAAGGCAACACCCGCGGCCTGTTCAAGGGACGCGAGGTCGTCTCGTTCCTCACCGGCGAGCCCGAATATCTCGACCCGCTCAAGGAGGAGACGCCAGAGGGCTGGATCGTCACCGGCTATCCCTGGTACTCGATCAAGACGCCCGAGCACGACGCGTTCCTGAAGGCCTATCAGGCCAGGTACAACGACTATCCGCGCCTCGGCTCGATCGTCGGCTACCAGACCATCAAGTCGGCGGCGGCGATCCTGGCGAAGGCCAATTCGACCGATCCGGAGAAGCTGATCACTGCGGCGGAAGGGCTGTCGATGCCGTCGCCGCTGGGCGAGATCACCTTCCGCAAGATCGATCACCAGTCGACGCTCGGTGCCTATGTCGGCAAGACCGCGCTGAAGGACGGCAAGGGCGTGATGGTGGACTCGTCTTACAAGAAGGGCGCGGATTATCTGCCAAGTGATGCCGAAGTCGAGAAGCTGCGTCCGAAGGATTGATCTCCGCTGCCGTAGGGTGGGTTAGCCGGAGGCGTAACCCACCACGGTCTGTACCCGCAGAACCAGAAGAGGTGGGTTACGCTGCGCTAACCCACCCTACGAAGCTCTCTCTCCCCGCAAGCGGGGAGAGGTGATGCAACACTAACCCGGACCGCCGATGGCCTTTTATGTCGTACAGTTTCTGACCGGTCTCGCCAGCGCAGCGTCGCTGTTCCTGGTGGCGTCGGGCCTGTCGATCATCTTTGGCGTGACGCGGATCGTGAATTTCGCGCACGGCGCCTTCTACATGATTGGTGCCTATATCGCCTTCACGCTCACCGAGCGCCTATCGGGGACGTTCGGCTTCTGGGGCGGGATCGTCATCGCTGCGCTTGCCGTGGCGGTGATCGGCGTCATTGTCGAGATGGTGCTGCTCCGGCGGATCTATCACGCGCCCGAGCTGTTCCAGCTGCTTGCGACCTTCGGCCTGACCTTGATGGTCGAAGACCTCGTCGTCCTGATCTGGGGCCCGGACGATCTCGTCGGGCGCCGTGCACCCGGCTTCAAGGGGGCGATCGACTTCTTCGGCCAAAACATCCCGAGCTATGATTTATTCCTGATCGTGCTCAGCCCGGTCGTGCTCGGCATTCTCTGGCTTTTGTTTCAGCGCACGCGCTGGGGCGTGCTGGTGCGCGCAGCGACGCAGGACCGCGACATGGTCGCAGCGCTCGGCGTCAATCAGAAATGGCTGTTCACGAGCGTGTTTGCGGTCGGCGTTTTCCTCGCCGCTCTCGGCGGTGCGCTCCAGATCCCACGCGATGCCGTGCATCATGCGATGGATTTGCGCATCATCGTCGAGGTCTTCGTTGTCGTGGTGATCGGAGGCCTCGGCAGCATCATCGGTGCTTTCGTCGCGGCGGTGCTGGTCTCCGAGCTCAACGCCTTCGGCATCCTGATCTTTCCCAAAATCTCCATCATCCTGGTGTTCCTGGTGATGGCGGCGGTGCTGATCGTGCGGCCCTGGGGCCTGTTCGGCAAACCAGAGGCCCCCGCGCGCAAGACGCCGGGTCTCACCGTCAATCCCTGGCGGCCGCTGACGTCGAATGAGCGGCTGGCTGCGCTTGCAGCGCTCGTCATCGCAGCGACGCTGCCGCTGTTCGCCGGCAACTATGCACTGACCGTCGGCTCGGAGATCGCGATCTCCGTGATCTTCGCCGTCAGCCTGCACTTCCTGATGTCGGTCGGCGGGCTCGCGTCCTTTGGCCACGCCGCCTATTTCGGCCTCGGCGCTTACGGCGTCGCTTTCCTCGCCAAGATGGCGGGGCTGCCGATGATCGTCTGCCTGTTGCTCGGTCCGCTGCTCGGCTGCATGGGCGCTGCCGTGTTCGGCTTCTTCGCGGTACAGCTCTCGGGCGTCTATTTTGCGATGCTGACGCTCGCCTTCGCGCAGATCGTCTGGTCGATCGCGTTCCAGTGGGTGAGCGTCACCGGCGGCGACAACGGCATCCTGGGCGTCTGGCCCGCGAGCTGGGCCGCGAGCCCATCGCATTTCTATTGGCTGTCGCTCGGTGTTGCTGCGCTCGTGACGATCGCTTTGCGGGCAATGGTGTTCTCGCCATTCGGCTATGCGCTGAGAGCAACGCGCGACTCGCTGCTGCGCAGCGAAGCGGTCGGCATCAACGCCAAGCGCATCCAGTGGACGGCCTTCGTGATCGCGGGCACGACCGCGGGCATCGGCGGCGCGCTGTTCGCCTACCTCAAGGGTAGCGTCTTCCCGGACAATCTCGGCATCTCGCTCTCGGTCGATGCGCTGGTCATGGTGCTGCTCGGCGGCGTCGAGACGGTGTCGGGCGCGGTGATCGGCGCCATCGTCTACAAGGCCTTGAACATCTGGCTGGTCAGCCAGACCGATCTGTCAAAACTCGTGCTCGGCGGCTTCATCGTTCTGATCGTCGTCGTCTTCCCCAAGGGCATCGTCGGCATGCTGGAGATGCTGGCGCAGCGCCGCAGGAAGGCATCGCCGCCGGGCTCCCCCTTGCTTGCCAAGCCGGTCGAGTCCGCCGAATGAGCGTCGCCCCCCCACTTCTCGCGGTCGAAGGACTGACCAAATCCTACGGCGGCGTCCACGCCGTGCGCGGCGTCTCGTTCTCGCTGCGATCAGGCGAGATCCTGGCGCTGATCGGACCGAACGGCGCGGGCAAGAGCACTTGTTTCGATATGCTCAACGGACAGAACAAGCCTGACACCGGCCACGTCCGCCTGCTCGGCGAGGACACAACCGGCAGGAAGCCGCGCGAGATCTGGCGGATGGGCGTGGGCCGCACCTTCCAGATCACCGCGACCTTCGCGACCATGACGGTGCGCGAGAATGTGCAGGTCGCGCTGATCTCGCATGGCAAGCAGCTGTTCAATCTCTGGGGCTCGGCGCCGAACTTCGACCGCGGCGAAGCCGGGCGACTGCTCGAACTGGTCGGCATGGGCGGCTATGCGGATCGCCCTTGTGGCGAGCTTGCCTATGGCGATCTCAAGCGGCTCGAGCTCGCCGTCGCGCTCGCCAACCAGCCAAAGTTGCTGCTAATGGACGAGCCGACCGCCGGCATGGCGCCGCGCGAGCGCGTCGATTTGATGCGACTGACCGCGCAGATCGCCCGGGAAAAATCGATCGGCGTTCTCTTCACCGAGCACGACATGGACGTGGTGTTCGAGCACGCCGATCGCATCATCGTGCTCAACCGCGGCACGCTGATCGCCGAGGGCTCGCCGGCCGAGGTCCGCGGCAATCCGCAGGTGCAGGCGGTCTACCTTGGCGAGGGCCTGCTATACGATGCCGGGCATCGCGAGGGAGCATCGGCATGAAGCTCACGGTGCAAGACCTCAATAGTCATTATGGCCCGGCCCATATCCTGTTCGACATCGGCTTCGAGGTCGGCGAGGGGGAAGTCGTGGCATTGCTCGGCCGCAATGGCGCCGGCAAGTCGACGACGTTCCGCTCGATCGTCGGGCTCGTCGCGCAGCGCTCAGGACGGATCATGTTCGAAGGCAAGGATGTCTCGGCGCGTCCAACGCATGAGATCGTGCGCGATGGGCTTGGTTACGTGCCGGAGGAGCGGCGTATCTTCACCGATCTGACGGTGGAAGAGAATCTGGAAGTCGGCCGCCAGCCGAAGCGCCCGAACGCGCCGCACTGGACCCGCGACAAGCTGTTTTCGCTGTTCCCCAACCTCGGCGAGATGAAAAATCGCCCGGGTGGCCGCATGAGCGGCGGCGAGCAGCAAATGCTCACCATCGCACGCACGCTGATGGGCAATCCGTCGCTGGTGCTGCTCGACGAGCCCTCGGAAGGCCTGTCGCCGAAGATCGTGGAGCAGATGGTTGAGGCCATCCTGACCATGAAGAAGGAGGGCGTCAGCATCGTCGTCTCCGAGCAGAATCTGCACTTTGCGCGGCTGATCTCCGATCGCGCCTATATCATCGAGCGCGGCCGCATCTGTTTCGGCGGCACCATGGCCGAGCTCGATGCGCGTCCGGATATCCGCGACGCACATTTGTCGTTGTAGGGGGCGGGGAGCGGATGGCGAGAAGCGTCGCGGCGAAGAAAAGCGTCAAACCGGCAAAGCCGCCTTACGTGCTCGATGAGCAGGTTGGCTTCATCCTTCGACAGGTCTGGCAGCGTCACAGCGCGATCTTCTCTCGCGAGATCGGCACCAATATTACGCCGACGCAATGGGCGGCGCTGTCGAAGCTCGCCGAGGCCGGGCCATGCTCGCAGAACCAGCTCGGGCGCCTGACGGCGATGGATGTGGCGACCATCAAGGGCGTGATCGATCGTTTGACGGCGCGCGGCCTGACCGAAACCAGCCAGGATCCCGAGGACGGACGGCGGCTTCTGGTCAGCCTGACGCGCGCGGGCCAGCAGCTGGCGGAAAAGGTCGCGCCGAATGCGCTCGCGATCACCCGGGAGACGCTGGCGCCGCTCGAGGCAAAGGAGCGCGAGATGCTGATGGCGCTGTTGAACAAGCTGCGGTGAGGCGCGACTAACCTCGATGAAGGTCTTGTCGAGGTTTTTCGGTATGAGAGCGGCGACGCAGTTTGCGACGGTTCTGAGTATGAGCGCGGTGCTTGCGGGCCAGTGTGCTCCAGCCCTCGCGGCGCAAGCCTATGAGGGGTTCTGGGCGTCAACCAAAAAGGATTGCCGCGACCAGGACAGCGCCAACCGCATGAGCATCGAGGGCGGCAACCGCCTCTATTGGTACGAGACCAGGTGCCGCGCCAGCGAGATCACCGCCGATGGAAAGCTCAGCTGGAAAATGAAGCTCGCCTGCGAAGGCGAGGGCGAGAAGTATCGCTCTAGTCCCCGGGTTTCCATTGCCGCTGATGGCAAGCTGGTGATGGACAACAGCCCGGTCGGGCAAGGCAAGCGCCAGACCTACGTGCGTTGTGAAATCGCTAAGCGCCGTTGATTGGGTGATCTGCTTTTCCCGAGGGACCGCGCGGAGCGGCGAGCCGCTCCGGCTGCGTCACTTCGCCACCACCTCCGGCACCCTGCCGGCCGGCGGAGTGTTGCGGCTGCGCTGGGTGCGCACGATACCGTCGATGATGGTCATGCCGATGCCGGGCAGGTCGCCGAGCTGGACGCTCTCCAGGATGTTCTTGCCGGCCGAATGCTGCGCCTTGTCCATGATGACGAAATCGGCGGAACGGCCGACTTCGATCAGGCCGCAATCCAATTCGCGCATCCGCGCGGTGTTGCCGGTGGCAAGGCAAAACGCGACCTCGGCCGGCAGGTCGCCAAGCGAGGACAGCATCGACACCATGCGGAGAATGCCGAGCGGCTGCACGCCGGAGCCGGCCGGCGCGTCGGTGCCGAGGATGACGCGGTGCAGATCGCCCATCTCGCGCGCGATGCGCAACGTGAACAGCGCCGAGCGCTCGTTGCCATTGTGGACGAGCTCGAGGCCGCGCTTGCAACCCTCGCAGATGCAGCGGATCTGGTCGTCGGGAAGCGCGGTGTGGCCGCCATTGATGTGGCCAACCACGTCCGTGTCGGCCTCCAGCACCACGTCCTTGTCGATCAATCCGGAGCCGGGGATCGAGGGACCGCCGGTGTGGATCGTGCTCTGGATGCCGTATTTGCGGGCCCAGCCGACCATTTTTCGCGCTGTGGGGCCGTCCTTGACGCCGCCCAGGCCCACTTCGCCGAGCAGCTTGACGCCGGCTGCGGCCAACTCCTTGAAGTCCTCCTCCACCATCTCGCACTCGATCACAGGCGCGCCGGCGTGAACCTTCACGCCGCCAGGCCGCAGATTCCAGAATGCGCGCTGGGCGAAGATTGCCATCGCCTTCAACCCGACGACGTCGCGCGGGCGGCCGGGCATGTGCACCTCGCCGGCGGAAATCATCGTGGTGACGCCGCCATGCAAATTGCTGTCGATCCAGCCGATCTGGTTCTGGCGCGGCGTCCAGTCGCCCGCAACTGGGTGGACATGGCTGTCGATCAGGCCGGGCGCCACCGTGGTGCCGTTGGCCTCGACGATGGTGGTCGCGCCTTCGGCGTTGAGGTCCTTGAAGCGGCCGATCGCGGTGATCTTGCCGTTCTCGGCGACGATGGTGTCGCCGTCCAGGATCGGCTTTTCCAGCGCGCCGGACAGGATCAGGCCGATATTGCGGATCACGAGCTTCGAGGGTCCGGCGGCCTGGGGTGCGTCATGCGCCATGGAATGGGTCCTTATCCTTAACTGCAACGCTTCCGATCTTGGGCAGCCTTGACCCCGGGATCAAGCCGGATTATTCATTAGTATACAAATGATCGTGTACAAACGACGCATAGCTGCCGCCTTGAAAACCGCCACGACACACCACGGAAGGGTGAGATGAGCAATTTCAATCAGGAAGCCGTTTTGAGCGTCCACCACTGGACCGACACGCTATTCTCCTTCAAGACCACCCGCAGCCCGACCTTCCGCTTCCGCAACGGCGAATTCACCATGATCGGCCTCAAGGTCGGCGAGAAGCCGCTGCTGCGGGCCTACAGCGTCGCCAGCGCCAATTACGAGGACACGCTGGAGTTCTTCTCGATCAAAGTGCCGGACGGCCCGCTCACCTCCCGGCTCCAGCATCTGAAGGAAGGCGACGAGATCATCGTCAGCCGCAAGGCCACCGGCACGCTGGTGATCGACAATCTGGAGGACGGCCGCAACCTCTACCTCATCGGCACGGGCACGGGCCTTGCGCCGTTCCTAAGCGTGATCAAGGACCCCGAAACCTACGAGCGGTTCGAGAAGGTCGTGCTGCTGCACGGTTGCCGGCACGTGAAGGAGCTCGCCTATGGCGAGATGATCACGGAGACGCTGCCCAAGGACGAGCTGATCGGCGAGTACATCCGTAGTCAGTTGATCTACTATCCGACCGTGACGCGCGATCCCTTCCGCAATCGCGGCCGCATCACCGACCTCATCACCTCGGGGAAGCTGTTTTCCGACATCGGCCTGCCGGCCTTGGAAGCCGCCCACGACCGCGTCATGATCTGCGGCAGCCCGGCGCTGGTGGCGGATACCCGCGTGCTCCTCGGCGAGCGAGGGCTTGTCGAGGGCAATCACGGCGAGCCGGCCCAATTCGTGGTCGAAAAGGCCTTCGCCGAACGCTAGGCCCGGAATTTTCGCGCAATAAGACCGTATTTTCGCCGCCGGACGCCCGTTGCGGCGCCGATTCGGCGCGCGATACACTGTGGGAACGAATCAGCGGAGTTCCCACATGGTTGCGGACAGCGACAGCAACATCGCCTGGCACCGGGTTCAGTTGAAGAAGAACCGCGCCGAGCTGAAGGCGCTCGAGACCGCGCGCTTCACGATGGGCGAGATCGCGTCTTCGAAACGGAACGGCCAAACCCAGAAGGCGGTCGGGGAACTCAGGCGCAAGATCGCGCAATCCGAGCGCGCCATCGCCGATCACGACAAGCGCACGCGCCGTCCGCTCACCACCGACCTGCAAAGCCTCAGCAAGGGCAGCTGGAGCAATTGGGACGCCTACACCAACCAGCAGCAGCGCAAGATCAGCCCGCGTTCGCCGGGGCGGGGGTAGATTCGTCTCTCTACGCCTGCACCGCCGAAGCGCAGGTTCCGCACCCCTTGCGCGGGCGGCGTCGTGCACCATCTCGGTGAGACGCCATCAACCGCTTCGGTGATCACATGGCGCCACGCCTCGATTTCACCAGCGAGGCCTTCTTTCGCGATCCACCCAGGGCGATCGCGACGTTGCGCATGTCCGGTGCTGTTGTCGCGGTGCGATTTCCTCTCGTCGGCGATGTCTGGATCACCACGACCTATGAGGCCGCGGCGCAAGTCCTGAAGGAGGGCAGCAATTTCACGCTGCGCAAGGAGGATGGCGACGTCGCAGGTTTGCGCTGGTGGATGCCGAACTACGTTAGAACCATCGCCAACAACATGCTGACGATGGACGAGCCTGACCACACAAGGCTGCGCAGCATCGTGGACGAGGCGTTCCGACGCCGCGCGATCGTCGCGATGGAGCCGCGTATCCGCGCCATCGCGGAGGGTCTCGCCGACGAGCTGTTCTTGGCAGGAAGCCCGGCCGATCTCGTCCAGCGCTATGCCCGCATCCTGCCGCTCGCGGTGATCTCCGAGCTGCTTGGGTTGCCGTTGGCCGATCGCCCTCGCTTCATCGCCTGGGCCAATACGATGTCCTCGCTCACGAACGTCGCCAGCTTCTTCCGGCTGCTGTTCGCGTTCCGCAAGATGCGAGCCTACCTCGAACGGCAGCTTCAGATTGCGCGCGCGCGGGGCGGCGAGGGCCTGATCTCGGAGCTGGTCCAGGTCGAGCGCGAGGGCGGCCAGATCACGCCGGACGAAATGGTGTCGATGGTGTTCCTGCTGCTCGCGGCGGGCTCCGAGACCACCACGCATCTCATCAGCGGTTCCGTCTACGAGCTCCTCAGAAATCCTGGCGTCCGCGACTGGCTGGCACAGGACTGGAGCCGCGTCGGGCTTGCGGTGGAGGAATTCCTGCGCTTCGTGTCGCCGGTGCAGTTCTCCAAGCCGCGCTATGTGAGGCGGGATATCGAGCTCGCGGGCGTGCGTCTCAAGAAGGGCGATCGCGTCATGGTGATGCTCGCCGCGGCGAACATGGACCCGGCGGCGCATGATCGTCCCGACAGCCTCGATCTCGCGCGCAAGCCGAACCGTCACATTTCCTTCGGAACGGGCATCCATTTCTGCCTCGGTCATCAACTTGCCCGGATCGAGGCAGCGTGTGCCTTGCAAGCGCTGTTTGTGCGATGGCCGAAACTTGGTTTTGCTGTGGACGTGTCTCAGATCCACTGGCGCAAGCGACCGGGCATGCGTGCGATCGCGAACCTCCCTGTCGTGCCCGACGGCCACGGAGCACAGGCGACAGCGTCAGCTGGATCGATGACGGTTCGTTCCCAGCCAGTGGCCTGCTGAGACTTACGCCTTGCGGAAAATTTTCTCTGCACTCGTCGGTAGGAACGGCATGCCGTTGCTCTAGTTGTTTTTGCGACATCGAAAGCCGCGATGAGTTCCTCCGGTCGATGTCGCAGATCAACAACAGGAGACAGCATCATGACCGGCAAGATGCCACCTGTTCCGGCCGAGAACCAAAGCCCAAAGGGAACCGGCGACAGCAAGCAAGTGTCCTCGACTGCCCCGCACGGCCAGCAGCGTGCGCAAAATCCAGACCAGCAAGGGCAGCAGGGCAACATCAAGCAGAACACCACCAACCAAGGCTATCAGCAGGATCGCTGAGGAAGTGACATGTCGACATCCACCAAGACACCGAACAGCATCCGTCAGGGCGGACCTGGCGCTTCGCATGAGAATGCGAAGGCACCGCTCGAAGTGAAGAAGCCACCGGCGGACGACCCGCAGCGCAACCACAGCCGCGTCTCCGGCGGAGGTGGCGAGCACGATTCACACCACAGGCATGACGAGGCCGGAAAGGGCGGAGGCAGGTGAGGCATGACCAATAGGCAACCCAAACTCTACGCACCGACCGAAAAGGATCTGCACGAAAATCCCCTGATCGGCGGATCGAAGGGCGCAACGATGGCCGGTATCTCGCCTGAGGACCTCGAGGACGCCCTGGGCGAGAACACGATCGAAGGCGACGTCGAGAACGACGTGAACGCCACTGGCGGCATCGACAAGGACGTCGCGCGCAGTGGCACGCACCGACGAGACCGATAGCTCCGGAGGACGAGCATGCAAGGCAAGAAGACCCACGAGCAACAGGTTCGCATCCTCGAGCGCAAGCCGGATGTTCCAGACGCGCGAGAGCTTGACCAAGCCATCGGCCACAATCCGGAGGACACGGCCGTCCATCGCGCGCGACCCGAGGCGCGGCAGAGTGAATTTCCGGTGAGCCGGGGCGGCCTCAACCAGGAGAGCGACCACAACAAGCACAACGACACCGGCCAGAGCGGCCACAAGCCCCCGAAACCGACGCCGGCCCAGCAGAAGCACTGAGCCTCACGGGCGATCAAAGCAAGAGGAGAAAAAGATGCCAGGTGGTCATGGCAGCAAGACGCATTTCAGATCGGGCATGCACGGCAAGGGCGACGGCACCGGCGCCATGACGGACGTGTCCAAGGACAAGATCGGCGACAACATGGTCCTTTCGAACCGCGACAAGAAGCAGCATTCGGACATTCGCGGCATGGACGGCAAGTCGATCCAGACGGATCAATATCAGGATCACTCGGCCAACCGACTCGATGAGGAGCCGGGCAGCGACGAGACCTGAGAGCGGCGCTCCTTTCCGCTGAACTCGCGGACCGGTTTTCAGCCGGTCCGCTTTTTTGCCGGCCCGAGATCGCGCTCCCAGCCGAACACGGAGCGGCCGTCGAGATCGGGCGAGGCGGCACGCTCTCCGGCGATGAACGTATCGACCGATGGCCCGTGCGCGGTGCGCTCCAGCCGCCGCGCCTGGTCGTCGAGGCGCTTGATCGCCTGCATCTCTTCCTCGCGCCCGAGCTTTGCGTTCTGAATCGCTCCCTTCAGCACGCGAATGGTTTCGTCATAGACCTTGATTGGAACAGGGTAGGGATGCCGGTCCTTGCCGCCGTGGGCAAGCGAGAAGCGGGCGGGATCGTTGAAGCGGTAGGGCGCGCCGTGCACGACTTCGGCGACCATCGCCAGCGAACGCACCGTGCGCGCGCCAACGCCGGGCGTCAGCAGCAGCTCCGGAAAGTCGACCGGGCCGCGCTCGGCCGCGGCCGCGAGTGTGCCGTGCAGGCGGCGCGCGAACACATCTTTTGGCCGGACGTCGTGATGCGCGGGCATGATCAGGTGCGGCAGCATCGCCTGCGCGGGCTCTGGCGCAGTCCCGGTGAGCCGCTCGAATTCGGAAAGAATGCGATCGGGGCCGAGATCACTCAACAGTTCGAGCTGCGCGGAGCGCGAGATATCAGCGCGATGATCGGTGAGGTTGACGATCTCGCCTTGCAGCGGCCCGTCGATCGCGCTGTGCGGTGAGTCGACAAAACTCTTCAGTGCCTCGGAATGCCAATGATAGCGGCGGGCCTGCCGCTTGTCGCCGTTCATGCCCTGCTGCACCACCGTCCATTTGGCGTCGGCGGTGACGAAGAATCCGTGCAGGTAGAGGTCAAAGCCGTCCTGGACCGCGGCGCTGTCAACCTTCGCAACGAGGCGACTCGCACGCGTGAGCATTGCGCCGTCGAAGCCGACGCGGTCGCCGAGCTGCATCAGTTCGTCCGGGGTCTTGCGCGAGTGCTGGCCGCGCCCGCCGCAGACGTAGATTCCGAGCTCATCCTGCAGCGGGCCCAAACCCCGCTTCAGCGCGCCAATCACCGACGTCGTGATGCCGGAGGAGTGCCAGTCCATTCCCATTACGGCGCCGAAGGACTGGAACCAGAACGGGTGCGAGAGCCGCTGGAGGAATGCATCGCGCCCGTAATGATGGACGATCGCCTGCGTGACGATCGCGCCGAGCGAAGACATGCGGGTGGCCAGCCAGGGTGGAACCCGGCCGGTGTGAAGGGGAAGATCGGCGCTGCCGGTCCGTCGAGTCATGATTGACCACAAATAGCGCAGTTCGGCGATGATTGCACCAGAGGGATGCTGCGTTGCACAGAGCGGGGGAGCGAACCACGCTGCGACGCGTTGAACGGCAAGCGCGAATGCAAATACGGGGACTTTAATGAATCGGCAGACCCTTTTGGCCGACATCGACAGGATGTTCGGGTGGATACCGTCGTGGTTCGTCGGCCTGTGTCTGGTCGTTGGCGCGATCCTGATGGCCCTGTCGATCTACCGTCTCGCGGTTTGGCTGTTCAACCGCGCGTTCGGAACCCGTCTCCCGCTCCTGAGCGTGTTCATCGAACGCACGGCGGGCCCTGCTCAGCTGGCCGTCTGTCTTGCCGCCGTGGCGTTGGTGCTGCCGCTCGCGCCGCTGGACGACGCCTTCCGCACGCCGCTGACGCGCCTGTTCGTCGTTGCTTTCATCGCGCTGATCGGCTGGATCTCGATCCGGATCGTGGATATGAGCGCGGCACGGTATCTCCTGAACTTTCGCGACGTCACCGAGAATTTCGTCGCGCGCAAGCACGTCACCCAGGTCCGCGTCTTCAAGCGCGTAACCGATATCATCATCGTCATCATCACAGTGTCTACCGCGCTGATGACGTTCGACTCGGTCAGGCAATATGGCGTCAGCCTGTTCGCCTCCGCCGGTGCCGCAGGTATCATCGTCGGTCTTGCCGCCCGGCCGCTGCTGAGCAATCTGATCGCGGGCATGCAGATCGCGATCACACAGCCGATCCGCATCGAGGATGCCGTGATCATCGAGAACGAGTGGGGCTGGGTCGAGGACATCGCCTCGACCTATGTCGTGATCCGGCTGTGGGACTGGCGCCGCATGGTGGTGCCGCTGTCCTATTTCATCGAAAAACCATTCCAGAACTGGACCCGCGACACCGCGTCCCTGATCGGCGTGATCGCGCTCCACGTCGACTACCGCGCGGACGTTCCGCGGATCCGGCGCTGGCTGGAAGAAGCAGTGAAGGAATCCAAGCTCTGGGACGGCGAGGTGGTCAATCTCCAGGTGATCGACGCGGATGCTCGCACCATCGAGCTTCGCGCCCTCGTCAGCGCCAGGAACGCGCCACAGTCCTGGGACCTGCGCTGCGAGATGAGAGAGAAGCTCATCGCCTTCATCCGCGACGAGATGCCGGAAGCGCTGCCGCGCGAGCGCGCGATCCTGATCCCGTCGGGGGGAGGCGACGATGACGCCGATTTCGTGCGGCGTCCCGCGCCGCCGGAGAAGAGGCGGGCGAGCGCACGCAATTGACCTACTCGCGCGCCGCCTTCGTCGCGCCGCGCAAGCCCGCTCGCTGCTGGATCGTGTCGAGCGCGCCGGTCCTCATGCGAAGCACCTCATTGCGCGCGGATGTCGGCGGCCTTCAGCACCGGCTCCCATTTGGTCGCCTCGGCATGCATGTAGGCGTCGAAATCCTTGGAGGAGGAGCCGACCGGGGCTGCGCCGATCTTGCCGAGCGTCGACAGTACGTTCGAGTCCTGCAACGCCGCCTTCAGATCGGTTTCGAGCTTCGCCACGATCTCCGGCGGCATTTTCGCCGGGCCGAGAACGCCCCACCAGACGGAGACGTCGTAACCCGGCACACCCGACTCGGCGACGGTCGGAACATTGGGCAGCGCCTTGGAGCGTTCGGCCGAGGTTACTGCGAGCGCGCGCACCGGGCCGCCTTCGATCTGGCTGATGGCTTCTGCAAGTGGATTGATGCTGAGCGGGATGTCGCCGGCGATTACGGCGGTCAGCGCGGGGGCGCCGCCCTTGTAAGGGATCGCGACGATCTTGGTGCCGGACATATATTTCAATAGCTCACCGGCGAGATGCGCCGAGGTGCCGTTGCCCGACATGCCGTAGGAGAGCTTGTCAGGGTCCTTCTTCGCCGCAGCGAGGAGATCGCCGAGCGTCTTGCAGGGGCTGTCTTTGGCGACGACGATCGCGAGCGGCGAGGAAGCGACTTCGGTGATCGCGGTAAAATCCCTAAACGTGTCGTAGGGCACGCTCGGATAGATGAACTGATTGAGGAGATGACCGCTCGCGACCAGGATCAGCGTGTATCCGTCGGGGGCGGCTTGCGTCAGCGCCTGCGAGGCGACGATGCCGCCGGCGCCGGGACGGTTGTCGATCACCGGCTGCTGGCCCCAGGTTTTCGCCAATGCCTGTGCGAGCGTGCGCGCGAGCACGTCGACCGCGCCACCGGCGGCATAAGGGACAAGGATGTGAACCGGCTTGCTCGGATAGTTGTCGGCGGCCTCGGCGCCGCCGCCTCCCAGCAGCAGACCGGCACCCAGCATCAAGCTGCCGATCTTCTTGTTCAAACCCAGCATTTCCAGCACTCCTTGCGGGCGTCTGCGCGCGGACCCGTCGGTCTTTCGAGCCGTCCGGACGCCGCCTATGGTGCTTGTTGACGAGACCTGATCTTTTGTACGATAGTACAAATCACATGACGCGCAACCCCGCCAGCAAGGAAACGGCCCGCAAGCCGAACATGCGCGAGGCAATTCTCGCCGCGGCCGAGGAGCTGTTCGCCACCAACGGCTTCAACGCCGTGTCGGTCCGCGATATCGCACAGGCCGCCGGCGCCAATCCCGGCAGCGTCACCTATCATTTCAAGACCAAGGACGGCCTGCTGCTGGAGATCTATCGGCGCCATTGCGGGCCAATGAATTTGCGCCGTTCCGAGCTGCTCGCGGCCGCCAAACGCGTGCGCGATCTCCAGGACCGGCTCGAAGCGGTGGTGCGGGCCTATGTCGTGCCGGCCTTCACCTCGGGCAGCGATCTTGCCGGGGGCGGAGCGCGGTTCACGCGGCTGCGCGCGGTGATGTCTGCGGAGGGCAATGAGGTCGCGCGGAAAATCATCGCGCAGACGTTTGACGACACCAGCCACGCCTTCATCGACGCGATCCACGAAAGCCTGCCGCACGTTTCGCGCACCGACATCGTCTGGCGCAGCCACTTCCTGCTCGGCGCGCTCTACTACTCGCTGGTGACGCCGGATCGCGTCTCGCGCTTGTCGCGCGGCGAGGCCGACGGCAGCGATGCCGCAAGCGCCATCGAACAATTGGTGCAAGCCACCGTGGCCGCGTTCCAGGCGCCGGCGCTCGAT
Organism: Bradyrhizobium sp. WSM1253; assembly: GCF_000244935.1. NCBI lineage: Bacteria > Pseudomonadati > Pseudomonadota > Alphaproteobacteria > Hyphomicrobiales > Nitrobacteraceae > Bradyrhizobium > Bradyrhizobium sp. WSM1253. The sequence goes on along the minus strand of NZ_JH600073.1, from coordinate 990,073 downwards.
CAGGCTGCACCGGCACGGCGACGACCGGTCGTCAGCAGCAAGACTTGAACACTCGGTCTCGTTCGGCGGTTTATCCGATGGCAATGATGTACACACCGACCATCCCGCCGCCCGATCCGAACACGCGCACGCCGAAGTTCAAGCTGCCGAAGTTGGCTTGCGATGCGCATTGCCACATCTTCGGGCCCGGCGCGACATACCCTTACGCGCCGGTCCGTTCCTACACGCCGCCCGATGCGCCGCTCGCCGATTTCCGCACGCTGCATGCCAAGCTCGGCGTCGAACGTGCCGTCATCGTCAATGCCAGTGTGCATGGCACCGATAACACGGTGGCGCTCGACGCCATCGCGCAGAGCAACGGCGCCTATCGCGCGGTTGCCAATATCGATGACACCATCACGGAGCGCGGGCTCCGAGTGCTGCACGAGGGCGGCTTCCGCGGCTGCCGCTTCAATTTCGTCCACCATCTCGGCGGCGTTCCCGACAAGCGTGTGTTCGACCGCATCGTCGCGATGGTCGCGCCGCTCGGCTGGCACATCGACCTGCATTTCGACGCGATCGATCTGCCTGAATATGCGGACATGCTGACAAGGCTGCCGCTGAGCTACACGATCGACCATATGGGACGGGTGAAGGCGTCCGAAGGGCTCGATCAGCTTCCGTTCAAGATCCTGATCGAGCTGATGCAGCGCGACGAGAAGTGTTGGGTCAAGATCTGCGGATCGGAGCGGGTGTCATCGGCCGGTCCGCCGTTCACCGACGCCGTGCCATTCGCGCGAAAGATCGTCGAGACCGCGCCCGACCGCGTCATCTGGGGCAGCGATTGGCCACATCCCAACGTCAAGGCGATGCCGAACGACGGCGACCTCGTCGACCTGATCCCGCTGTTCGCGCCGGAGCCGGAGTATCAGCAGAAGATCCTCGTCGATAATCCAGCGCGGCTGTTCGAGTTCGAGCGATGACGGCGCTGGCGATCGACAAGCCGCGTGGACGGGCCTGGTGGAAGGAGCTCTGGATCCAGGTGCTCATCGCCATGGCCGCCGGCGTCGCGCTTGGGATCGTCAATCCCGAGGCGGGCGCCAGGATGCAGCCTTTGGGCGACGCCTTCATCAAGGCGATCCGGATGCTGATCGCACCGATCATCTTCTGCACGGTCGTCCATGGCATTGCCCATATGGCCGACATGGCGCGGGTGGGCCGCGTCGCGGTCAAGGCGATCGTCTATTTCGAGATCATGACCACGATTGCGCTGATCATTGGCCTTGTTGCGGTGAACTTGCTCAAGCCCGGCGTCGGCATGAACATCGATCCAGCCACCATCAATGCCAGCGCGATCGAACCCTATGTCAAGCAGACCGGCGTGATCGGCTTCGTGCCGTTCCTGATGAACATCGTGCCCGCGACGTTCATTGGCGCCTTTGCCGAGGGCAACATCCTCCAGGTGCTCTTCATCGCCGTACTGTGCGGATTTGCGCTGGTGCAGCTCGGCGAGCGCGCCGCGCCGCTGGTCTATCTCATCGACATCGCCGCCAAAATGGTATTCACCGTCGTCGGCTTCGTGATGTGGGCGGCGCCGATCGGCGCCTTTGGCGCCATCGCCTTCACGGTCGGCAAGTTCGGCGTGGGATCGCTGGCCTCGCTCGGCAAGCTGCTGGGCGGCTTTTATCTCACCTGCGTGATCTTCATCGTCGTGGCGCTCGGTCCAGTCGCGCGGCTGTGCGGCTTCTCGCTGCTGAAGTTGATCCGCTACATCTGGGAAGAGTTGCTGATTTGCATCGCCACGACGTCGTCCGAGACAGTGCTGCCGCGGATGCTGACCAAGCTGGAGCAGGCCGGCTGCGAGCGCAGTGTCGTCGGCCTCGTAATCCCGACCGGCTATTCCTTCAATCTCGACGGCACCTGTCTCTACCTCGCCGCCGCCTCGGTGTTCCTGGCGCAGGCGACCAACACGCCGCTCGGGCTCACCGAACAGATCGAGCTGCTTTTGATCCTGCTCGTGACTTCCAAGGGCGCGGCGGGCATCGCGGGCGCCGCCTTTGTCGTGCTGGCGACAACGCTGTCCGCCACCGGCAGCATTCCGGTGACGAGCGTGGCGCTCGTGCTCGGCATCCACCGCCTGATGTCGCAGGGGTTGACGCCGACCAATCTGATCGGGAACGCGGTCGCGACGATCGCGATTGCCAAATGGGAAGGCGCGCTCGATCACGAGCGCCTGCGACGGGTGCTCGACGGCGAGGAGCCCGCGGCCGCGGCTCGATGAATTTATGACGTTGACGAACAGAAGAGGGGAGTTTGTCCCATGAAAACAGGTCTCGTGATCACGGCCCATCCGGGCGATTTCGTCTGGCGCGCTGGAGGTGCCATCGCGCTGCATGCGAAGAAGGGCTATCGCATGAAGATCGTCTGCTTGTCCTTCGGCGAGCGCGGCGAGAGCCAGTTCGCCTGGAAGGAGAAGGGCGCGACGCTGGAATCGGTCAAGGCCGGCCGCAAGGACGAGGCGGAGCGTGCTGCAAAACTGCTCGGCGCCGAGATCGAGTTCTTCGACTGCGGCGACTATCCGCTGAAGCTGACCGAGGCGCATTTCAACCGCATGGTCGACATCTACCGCGAGCTCAATCCGAGCTTCGTGCTGACGCATGCGCTGGAGGACCCCTATAATTTCGACCATCCGAACGCGGCGCATTTCGCGCAGGAAACCCGCGTGGTCGCGCAGGCGATGGGCCACAAGCCCGGCGCGGAGTACAAATACTCTGCACCGCCGGTGTTTCTGTTCGAGCCGCACCAGCCGGAGCAATGCAATTACAAGCCGGACCTGCTCCTCAAGATCGACGAGGTCTGGAAGGGGAAGTACGAGGCGTTCCAGGTCCTCGCTGCGCAGAAGCATCTATGGGGCTATTACGAGCGCGTCGCGCTCAACCGCGGCATCCAGGGCAGCCGTAACACCGGCGTGCCGATGACCTATGGCGAGGCCTATCAGCGGCTGTTCCCGACGGTAGCGGAGGAGCTGGCATGAAGCCCGTCGTCGTTCGTAACATCAAGCGCGCCGATCCCGCCGCCATGGCGGAGTACGGCGTCTCGACCGTGCACGAGGCCTATGGCCGGCTCGGCCTGATGAAGCCGTATTTGCGGCCGGTCTGGGCTGGCGCCGCGATTGCCGGTCCCGCCGTCACTGTGCTGGCGCAACCCGGCGACAACTGGATGATTCATGTCGCGGTCGAGCAGTGCAGGAAGGGCGACATTCTCGTCGTCGGCTGCACCACCGACAACACCGACGGCATGTTCGGCGAGCTGCTCGCAACCTCGCTGCAGGCGCGCGGCGTGCAGGGGCTGATTATCGATGCCGGCTGCCGCGACGTCAAAGCGCTGCACGAGATGAACTTTCCAGTGTGGTCGCGCGCGGTCTCGGCGAAGGGCACGGTGAAGGCGACGCTTGGCTCGGTCAATGTCCCCGTGGTCTGCGCCGGCGTCAACGTCGATCCCGGCGACATCGTCGTGGCCGATGACGACGGCGTCGTGGTCGTGCCGAAGCGCTACGCAGCCGAGGTCGCCGAGAAGGCGAAGAAGCGCAACGCCGACGAAGGCGGCAAGCGCAAGCGGCTGGCTTCGGGCGAGCTGGGCCTCGACATGTACAGCATGCGTGAGGCCTTGGCGAAAGCGGGGCTCGTTTACGTCGACGATCCCGAGGATGTCTGAGCGTAGTATTTTTTGAGCATGATCTATTCGGAAAACCGCTTCACACTTTTCCGGATCATGCTCTCGAGAAGCGGAGTGGGCCGATGGATCGTCTCAAGCTGAAGGCCGTGCTCGGCAGTCACCGCCATGTCGAGGCGGTGAAGAGCGGCGAGCTCCGCTCCGACCGCTTCGACCTCGACTTTATCGAATACACGCCGACCAACACTGCGTTCAAACCGATGGTGCGCGAGCAGGCCTTCGACGTCTGCGAGATGGCAATCGTCACCTATCTGATGGCGAAGGCGCATGGCAAGCCGCTGGTGCTGCTGCCTGCAGCCATGCTCGGCCGCTTTCAGCACTCCTACGCGCTCTATAATCCTGCGCGTGGAACGCTTGGGCCGTCCGATCTGGAAGGCAAGCGCATCGGCATCCGCTCCTTCACGACCACGACCGGAGCCTGGATCAGGGGCATCCTCGCCAACGACTACGGCGTCAACCTCGGCAAGATCCGCTGGGTCACCTTCGAGGATCCGCACGTCGCCGAATATGTCGACACCACCGAGCGCGCGCCGAAGGGCAAGAAGATCTTGCAGATGCTGCTCGACGGCGAGCTCGACGCCGTCCTCGGTGAGGCCTCGAGCGATCCGAAACTGAGGCCGCTGTTCCCCGATCCGGCCGCGGAAGCCGCCATATGGTACGCGCGCCGCAGCGTGGTCCCGGTCAACCATCTCGTGGTCGTGACCGAGCAGCTGGCGAAATCGCGTCCTGACGTGGTTTCGGGCGTCTATGATCTGCTCAAGCAAAACAAGGCGCAGGCGGGGCCTGCGGCAACGCCGGACCTTGTTCCGTTCGGAATCGAAGCGAACAGAAGGTCGCTGGAGCTGATCGTCGACTACGCGTTCCAGCAGGCGCTGATCCCGCGCCGCTATGCTGTCGAGGAGCTGTTCGACGCAACAACACGAGGACTGAACTGATGGCGGGCGATCCCAGGCGATGGCAGATCGGACTGGTCGGTTACGGCGAGGTCGGCAGGATCCTGGCCGAGGATTTGCGCCAGCAGGACATCACGGTCACAGCCTTTGACATCAAGCTCGGGGGCGAGCAGGGCGCACCGCTGATGGAGCATGCGGCGAAATTCGGTGTGGCGCTGGCGGTGTCTCACGCCGAGCTGGCCGCGAAGTCCGATTTCATCATCTCCGCGGTCACGGCGAGCCAGGCCGTGCCGGTGGCAGAGGCCTGCGCGGCCGCGATCAATCAAGGCACCTGGTTCCTGGATTTCAATTCGGCGTCTCCCGGCGCCAAGCAGTGCGCTGCCGCGCTGATCGATGGGGCCGCCGGACGTTATGTCGAGGGCGCGGTGATGACGTCGGTGCCGCCTTATCGCATCAAGGTGCCGTTGCTGCTCGGTGGTCCCGACGCCAGGGAACTCGAGCCGCTCTTGAACGCGATCGGTTTTGCGGCAAAGGTTGCGAGCGACAAGCTCGGGGTTTCCTCGGCGGTGAAGATGTGTCGCAGCATCATGATCAAGGGCCTGGAAGCCATGGTGATCGAGAGCTTCACCACCGCGCGCGCCTATGGCGTCGAGGATGCGGTACTGGCTTCGCTGGCGGAAACCTTTCCCACGATCGATTGGGAGAAGCAGGGCGCTTATTGCTTCCAGCGCGTGATCGAGCATGGCCGCCGCCGCGCCGAGGAAGTACGCGAGGTCGCCGAGACCGTGCGTGAAGCGGGGCTGACGCCGTGGTCCGCGCAGGGCACCGCCGAGCGGCAGGCCTGGGTGGCGGACCTCGCCGATGAGGGCCTGTTCGGAACGAAAGGCACCAAGGAGTTCGCCTGCAGCGCTGATTGGCGCACCGAGGCGGACCGAATCCTGGCGAAGATCAATCGCGAGAGCTAGGGCGGCTCCTGCTCAGGACTTTGCCGTGCGACTGCCGGTGAGCTCGTCGCGGGCGCGTTCGATCAACGCCATCAGGTCTTCCGTCTTGCGGGCCAGCCGATCATTCGCGGCTTCGGTCCGGAATTCTGCGCGGATCGATCGAATACACTTGTCGGCGGTATCGAGCGTCAGGAGCATGCGCGTTAGCTCATCCTGTGTCCGGACGCCCGCCAGATCGAGGTCCGACAGGACGTGCCCGATGCCGTCGAGCCGCTTCACCGCGGCCTCGCTGGGCGTTCTCGCTCGATTGGATTGGTGCTCGATGCCGCTGAATGCGCTGAACATGTCGATGCTTCCCCGTTGAATGCAGACATCAGTGCCGATCCTACTATGACGGGCACCGCGGGACTTGCAATGTGCGCAGCTATCGAGAATCAGCAAGAATCTACTATCCGGGAATCTACCGGATTCGGAATTGCGGAACGATGGGCGGTAACATCGAACGGAAGCTGCGGGGGAATCAGACGCCCTTCAATGCAGATATGCATTGAGAGCGGATCAGGAACCAGGGCGAAATAGAGTGGGCCGTTGCCGTGCAAAAGTCTGTCGGCCGCTCTTGAAGCCCATCACGATATCCGGCAGCTCGGCGATGGCGAAGCGGCTGTCTTGCGTGTCGAGCACAACGAGATCGGCCGGATTCCCAACCTCGATGCCGTAATCCCCGAGGTTCATCAGCCGCGCCGGCAGCTCGGTCACGAGATCAAGGCAGGTATCGAAGTCGTTGACCGAGGCATGCGCGACGTTGGCGTAGAAATTCGCCATTCGCAGCAGTGAGGCATCACCGAACGGCGTGAAGGGATTGAGCACGTTGTTGGTCGCGATCGAGCACAGCACGCCGTCGCCGGCGAGCTTGTGGACGAGCGTCAGCCCGCGTGGCACGTTGTGGGTCGCCTCGCGCCCCATCAAATAGAGATCGGTTGCCGGCAGCACGGTGACGGCTACGCCGGCCTTCTCCAGTTGCGCAGTGGCGGCCCTCAGCCGCTCCGGTGGCAGTGCGGAGAGCTTCGTCGCATGGCCGATTGCCACGCGGCCCCCGTAGTTGCGCCGCTCGGTCTGCCGGCAGACCTCGTCGAGGTGCCACCAGGAGGGATTGAGATCAAAATCGAGATGGAGATCGACGTCCACGTCGAACGCCTCGGCGAGGTCGAAGATGCGTGCGAGATGGGCGTTCGGATCGGTGTCCGTGTAAGGACAGCCGCCGATCACCGCGCCCCCGTCGCGCAGCGCCTGGATCAGAAGCTCCTCGCTGCCGGGATCGTTGGTGAGGCCTTCCTGCGGAAAGACACAGAGCGACAGGTCGATCGCCCAGGCATAGTCACGCTTCAGCGCCTTCACCGCCTCGAAGCCGCGCAAGCCGATGCGCGGATCGATCTCGACGTGGGTTCGCATGCGCGTGGTGCCGTGGACGATGGCACGTTCGAGCACCCGGGCGCCGCGCGCGTAGACGTCCTCGACCGAGAAATCCTTCTTCATCCCGGAGACGGCGCGGATCGCTTCGGAGACGCTGCCGTGATCATGCCCGCAGCGGCCTAGCAGGCAGGCTTTATCGAGATGGATGTGGCTGTCGACGAAGCCGGGCAGGGCGAGACGCCCGCCGACATCGACCTCAACGGCCTCGCAGGCGAGCGTCGGTTCGATGGCGGTGATCCGGCCGCGCGTGACGCCGATGTCCATCGGGTCGGCGGCACCACGCAGCAAGGCGTTGCGAAAGATGAGGTCAAAGGCGGGTTGCGTTGTCATGGCTCTTGGGGAAGGAATTTAGTGCATTCGGCCGCGTTTGGCGGCTCCAGATTGTCGGCAGTGTAGCGACGGAAATGTTCAAAATATATGCACGTATTCCCCGAGAGCGGCGTTAGTATTCCGCAACCCCGGGAGAATGACCATGTCCGCTACCGCAAAAGCCGAAGCCGGTCCGTCGTCCGACGCCGAGATCGTTGAAGCCTATCTCACGGCGTCGATGATCCCCGATCCGGACGCCGCGGCGGCCTATATGGCGCCGGGCACGGTGATCACCTTTACCGGCGGGCGCGAGTTCGATCATCCGCGGGGCCCGGCCGGGTTCAACGCCAAGCGCTACCGCTGGGTCAAGAAGAAGATGGATCGGTTCGACGTCTGCCCCGGCGACGGCGAGACCGTGGTCTATAGTGTCGGCACGCTCTACGGCGAATGGAAAGATGGGACCTCATTCGAGGGCAACCGCTACGTCGACCGCTTCGTGGTCCGGAATGGCCAGATCACCAAGATGGATGTCTGGAACGACAGCGCCGAGCGCATCCTGGTCCAGCGCGGTATCGATGCGTAAGCGCCATCCTGGCGCTTGAGCTGCCCTGACTCCACAGAGACAAACGGCCGGTCACCATATCGCAAGCCGCGATAGCTGGTAGACGCAAGCTCGTCTGGCGGCTGCCGCGCCCCTGCGTTATCAACGGTGCGATTGCTGCGCCCGGCATGGAGGCGCGAGCCTCCTCGAGGAGTTCCCAATGCGTTTACCCACTGTTGTCCTGGCCTTCACATGCCTTGCAACTGCCGCCTCCGCCGAAGACCTGTCGGGTACGCTTCAGAAAGTCAAAGAGACCAAGAAGATCACGCTGGGCTATCAGGAGGCTTCGGTCCCGTTCAGCTATCTCGATGGCAACCAGAAGCCGGTCGGCTTTGCCATGGATATCTGCCTTAGAATCGTGGATGCCGTAAAGAAGCAGCTCGGCATGCCCGACATCGCGGTCGACACTCTCGCCGTGACGTCGTCGAACCGGATTCCGCTGATGGTCAACGGGACGCTCGACCTGCATTGCTCGGCGACCACCAACAATGCCGATCGCCAGAAGCAGGTCGCCTTCACCAACACGCACTTCCTCAGCGCAACGCGATTTGCGGCCAAGAAAGCCGCAAAGATCAACACCATCGACGATCTCAAGGGCAAAGCGGTGACCGCGGTGGCCGGCTCGGTCAATTTGACGCAGCTCGCCAAGGTCAACACCGAGCGCAATCTCGGCATCAACGTGATGCCGGCCAAGGACCAGGCCGAGGCCTTCCTGTTGCTGGAAACCGACCGCGCCCAGGCCTACGCGCTCGACGACGTGCAGCTCGCGGTCGCGATCGCGCGCTCGAAGGAGCCGCAGCTGTTCATGATCAGCGAGGAGACGTTCTCGAAGCCCGAGCCTTACGGGATCATGCTGCGGCGGGAGGACGCGCCGTTCAAGGCGCTCGCCGACCGCGCGACTGCAGAGCTGTACGCCAGCCAGGAGATCGAGGTCCTCTACAAGAAGTGGCTGGAATCGCCGACGCCGCCGAACGGCCTCAACTACAACGTCCCGATGTCGGGCGCCTTGCGCAACGCCTTCAAGAAGCCGAGCTCCAGCTTCGATCCGGATGTGTACGTGGTCAACTGAGGCGAGGGCGCCAAGGCGCTGGTTGCAATCGGCTGCGTGTCATTGTGCCCTCGCCCCTTGCGGGAGAGGGCATCTCCGCTGGTGGACGCAGACTCGCTCGGGTGAGGGGTCTGTCTCCGCGGATAGATACCTCTCGTCCGGCGCTTCGCGCCACCTTCTCCCGCAAGGGGAGAAGGGAAGATGGCACTGTGCTTCCGGCGAGTGCAGTGTTTTACGCGTTCGAATATTTCTTCAGCTCGAACCGCGCGATCTGGTTCCTGTGGACCTCGTCCGGGCCGTCGGCGAGACGCAGCAAGCGCGCGGTCGCGTAGGCCTGCGTCAATCCGAAATCGTTCGACGTGCCGCCGCCGCCATGGGCCTGGATCGCCCAGTCGATGATCTGGCAGGCCATGTTGGGCACAGCGACCTTGATCATCGCGATCTCGGCTTTCGCCACCTTGTTGCCGACGGTGTCCATCGCGTGGGCGGCGTTGAGCGTCAGCAACCGGGCCTGCTCGATCATGATGCGGGCTTCAGCGATTCGCTCCTGCGTCACCGTCTGCTCGGAAACCGGCCTGCCGAAGGCGACGCGGCTGCGCACCCGGCGGCACATCTTCTCCAGTGTGCGCTCGGAGAGCCCGATCAGCCGCATGCAATGGTGGATGCGGCCGGGGCCGAGGCGTCCCTGCGCGATTTCGAAACCGCGGCCCTCGCCGAGCAGCATGTTCTCCTTGGGCACGCGCACATCGGTGAAGACGACCTCGGAGGCACGGTCGGGCACGCCGTAGAAGCCGAACACGGGCAGGGGACGCTTGACCTCGACGCCCGCTGTGTCCATCGGCACCAGGATCATGGATTGCTGCTTGTGGCGGTCCGCATTGTCAGGATCGGTCTTGCCCATGAAGATGCAGATCTTGCAGCGCGGGTCGGTCGCGTTGGTGGTGTACCATTTGCGGCCGTTGATGACGTAATGGTCGCCGTCGCGGACGATCGAGCTTTCGATGTTGGTCGCATCGGACGATGCGACGGCGGGCTCGGTCATGGCCGAAGCAGGAGCGGATTTCGCCAGCGAGCAGCGGCTTCAGCCAGCGCTCCTTGTCGTTCTCCGTGCCATAGCGCTCCAGCACCTCCATGTTGCCGGTATCGGGCGCCGAACAGTTGAAGACTTCGGGCGCGAGATGCGAGCGGCCCATGACCTCGCAGAGCGGGGCATATTCGAGGTTGGTGAGGCCCGCACCGTAGCCGGAGTCCGGCAGGAACAGATTCCAGAGGCCTTCGGCGCGCGCCAGCGGCTTCAGCTCCTCGACGACCGGATAGACCTTCCAGGGGCCCAGCTCCTCCGCCTCGCGATAAAAGCGTTCCTCGTTCGGATAGATGTGCCGGTCCATGAAACTTTCGAGCCTGCGCTTGAGCTCAACGATTTTGGGGGACATCGAGTAGAGCATCTTTGGTCTCCTCAATCGATGGACAGGCCGGTGCGCAATCGGCTCAGGCGACGCGATACTCTTTGAATTTCTCGCGCAGCGCGGATTTGAGCACCTTGCCGGTGCCGGTCATCGGGAACTCGTCCATGAATTCGACGGCGTCGGGCATCCACCAGCTCGCGATCTTGGGGCGCATGTGGTCGAGCAGCGTCTTGCCGTCGACGGTCGTGCCCTTCTTGCGGACGACGAGGAGCAGAGGCCGCTCCTGCCATTTCTCATGGTTGATCGCGACCACGGCGGCTTGCAGCACATCGGGGTGAGACAAGGCGACGTCCTCGAGCTGGATCGAGGAGATCCATTCGCCTCCGGACTTGATGACATCCTTGGAGCGGTCGGTCAGCGTGACGTGGCCCTGGGGGTCGATCACGGCCATGTCGCCGGTGATCAGCCAGCCGTCGCGGTCCAGGCCTTCTTCGAGTTTCATGTAGCCGGACGCAACCCACGGTCCTCGCGCGCGCAGATGGCCGACGCTCTTGCCATCGCGCGGCAGCTCGTTGCCGCCGTCGTCGACGATGCGCAAGGCGGTGCCGAAACAGGCGCGGCCGGACACCTGGCGGCGGTCGAACCTCTCCTTGTCGTCGAGATGCTCGGAGCCCGGCCGCAGGCCAGGCATTGAGCAGCCGAGCGCCTCGGTCATGCCCCACGCCTGGATGTAGTCGATGTCATACTCACGCTTGAGCTTCTCGACCATCGCGCGCGGCGGCGCCGAGCCAGACGACAATGTTGCACGAAGCGTCGAGAACCTGTTGCTGGTGCGTCCGAGCCAGTCGAGCAGGATCAGCCAGAAGCTTGGCACGCCCGCCGACAGCGTCACCTTCTCGCCTTCGAGCAATTCGTAGAGCTTGTCCGGCTCGTAATTGCGGCCGGGCAGCACCAGCTTCGAGCCGGTATAGGGCGCGGTGAACGGCATGTTCCAACCGTTGCCGTGGAACAGCGGCGCCATCGGCATCATCACCTCGCGCACGCCTTCCAGGTGCCCGGGCAGGAAGTCGAAATTGCAGGAGACCATGGTCTGCAGGATCGCGGCGCGGTGCGAATAGATTACGCCCTTCGGATTGCCGGTGGTGCCGGAGGTGTAGCAGATCGTGGACGCCGACTTTTCGTCGAACTCCGGCCAGACGAAGCCGGCGTCGTGCTCGTTCTCCAGCAGGTCCTCGTAGCAATGGACGTTGGCAAGCCTGGTCTCCGGCATCCGCTCGCGCGAGGACATCACGACATAGGCTTCGATCGATGTGAGCTGCGGCGCGATTGCCTCCACGATCGGCAGCGTGGCGCGGTCGATGAACAGCAGGCGGTCCTCGGCGTGATTGACGATGTAGACGAGTTGTTCGGGAAACAGCCGCGGGTTGACGGTGTGCAACACGTAGCCCATGCCCGGCGCGGCATAGAACATCTCGAAGTGACGGTGCGTATTCCAGGCCAGCGTGCCGACCCTGTCGCCGGGCATCATGCCGAGCCTCTTGAGGGCCAATGCCATGCGCTTGATGCGCGGATGGGCGTCGGCATAGGTGTAGCGATGGATGTCGCCCTCGATCTCGCGGGCGACGACCTCGGCCTCGCCGTGATAATCGGCCGCATACTGGATCAGGCCGCTGATCAGGAGCGGCATGTCCATCATCAATCCCTGCATCGTCTCCTCCGGACCGCCATGTCGTTGCATGGCGTGCGCTTGTGATGTGCGCTTGAGGTTAGCGGAACGCCACGCGACGTTCACGTAAAAAGCGAGGGACGTGATTGCATGCGTCTCTTTTTCAGGGCTAAGTGATGCGAGCTGCCGGCGAAGCAGTTTCCGCCCGGGAGGAAATGAATGTCAGCGGAAAGACACAAGACCGGTGCAGCCGGCGAATCTACACTCGACATTGACGCACTCCGTGCGCGCTATCGCGACGAGCGCGATCGGCGCCTGCGCGCCGAAGGCAAGGCGCAATATGTCGAGATGACCGGCGAGTTCGGGCGCTATCTCGACGATCCCTGGGCCAATTCCGGATTCGCGCGCGAGGCCGTCAGCGAACAGAACGAGGTGCTCATCGTCGGCGGCGGCTTCGGCGGCCTTCTGTGTGGCGCGCGACTGCGCGAAGCCGGCATCGATGATTTCCGGGTCGTGGAAAAGGCCGCCGATTTCGGCGGCACCTGGTACTGGAATCGCTACCCTGGTGCGGCCTGCGATACCGAGAGCTACATTTACCTGCCGTTGCTGGAAGAGACCGGCTACATGCCGGTGCGCAAATATGCGCGAGCACCCGAGATCTACGAACATTCGCGCCGCATCGGCCGTCACTTCGGCCTCTATGAGCGCGCTCTGTTTCAGACCGTCATCACGCGCATGGAATGGCAGGAGTACGAGGCACGCTGGCTGGTCGAGACCGATCGCGGTGATTGCATCCGCGCGCGCTTCGTCATCCTCGCTGGCGGCCCGTTGAGCCGTCCGAAGCTGCCGGGTATTCCCGGCATCGAAAGCTTCAGAGGACACAGCTTCCACACCAGCCGCTGGGATTACGCCTACACCGGAGGCACGGCCGAAGGTGGTCTGACCGGTCTTGGCGACAAGCGCGTCGGGATCATTGGCACCGGCGCCACCGCCGTGCAATGCGTGCCGCATCTCGGCCGCTCGGCCAAGGAGCTCTACGTCTTCCAACGTACGCCGTCGGCGATCGGCGTGCGCGACGACCGCCCGACGGATCAGAGCTGGGCGCAGGGGCTCAGGCCTGGCTGGCAGCGCGAACGCATGGACAATTTCACCGCCGTGATCTCGGGCGAGCCATTCGAACAGGATCTGGTGCAGGACGGCTGGACCGGCCTGCTCGGCGAGATCCTGCTGGCGCCGCGCCGCCAGCCCCAGCCGGTGACCTCGATCGAGGAGGCGCTCAAGGTCATCGAGCAGGCTGATTATCGCAAGATGGAAGAGATCCGGGCGCGCGTCGATGCGATCGTCAAGGATGAGATGACTGCTTCGGCGTTAAAGCCCTGGTACAAGGCCTTCTGCAAGCGGCCGTGTTTCCACGACGAATATCTCGACACGTTCAATCGTCCCAATGTGCATCTCGTCGATACCAGGGGACAGGGCGTCGATCGCATCACCGAGAATGCCGTCGTGGTCGACGGCCACGCCTACGAACTCGACTGCCTGATCTATGCCAGCGGTTTCGAAGTCGGTACCGATTACGCCCGTCGTATGGGCTTCGAGATTTATGGACGCGATGGCACGCGCCTGTCCGAGCGCTGGCGCGACGGCGTCAAGACGATGCATGGCTTCTACAGCCGCGGCTTCCCGAACTGCTTCCTGATCGTCATGGTGCAGGCCGGCCAGAGCGCCAACTTTCCGCACATCATCGACGAGCAGTCGCAGCACATCGCCTATGTGATCGCCGAGGCGCGCAAGCGCAAAGCGCGGACGCTGGAGCCGACGCTCGATGCCGAGAACGCCTGGGTCGAGGAGGTGGTCAAAGCCGCGCTCGGCCGCCAGACCTATCTCGCTGAATGCACGCCCGGCTACTACAACAATGAAGGCGTGTTCGATCCGATCGCGGCGAGAAACAGCCAGTATTGGCGCGGGCCGGTGGCATTCCTGCGGCTGCTCGACAAGTGGCGCAAGGAGGGCAATTTGGATGGACTGGAACTGTCGTATGATCACGCCATGGAGTCGGCGCCTTCGTCCGGGTAAACTCGGGCATTGGATCGCGCCAGAGAGAGGACATTAGACATGATCAGGGGCAGAACTGTAGCTGCGGCGGTTTTCGGGGCGATGACGCTGCTCGGCTGCCTGGCGCCCGCCGCCCAAGCCGCGCAATGCGGCAGTTCGTCGGCCGGCTTCGAGACCTGGAAGCGCGAGTTCAGTGCGGAAGCGCAGGGCAAGGGCATCGGCCAGACCGCGCTCGCGGCGCTGATGCAGACCAATTACGCGAGTGCCACCATCGCGGCCGACCGCGGCCAGCGCAGCTTCTCGCTGTCGCTCGACCAGTTCCTCGCCAAGCGCGGCGCCACCACCATCGTCGCCAAGGGGCGTCAGCTCAAGAACTCGCAGGCCGCCTTGTTCGCCTCGATCCAGCAGCGCTATGGCGTCCCGCCGGGGCCGCTGATCGCGATCTGGGGCATGGAGACCGGATTCGGCAGCCAGCGCGGCAACCAGAACATGCTCTCCTCGATTGCGACGCTCGCCTATGACTGCCGCCGTCCCGAATTCTTCACCGAGCAGCTCTATGCGGCGCTGAAGCTGATCGATCGCGGCACGCTGTCGGGGGCAACCCGCGGCTCGATGCACGGCGAAGTCGGTCAGACCCAGTTCATGCCCAAGAACATCCTGGCCTACGGCACCGGCAATCTCGAAGTTGCCGCCAATGCGCTGAACTCGACAGCGAATTTCCTGAAAGCCCATGGCTGGCGTGCCGGAGCGGGTTACCAGCCGGGCGAGCCGAATTTCGCCGCCATCGAAGCCTGGAATGCCGCCGGCGTTTATCAGAAGGCGATCGCCCTGATGGGACGGCAGATCGATGAGGGCGGAGGTACGGCCGCCTCGCGCTGACCAGAGCCCCGTTTCCAACGGGGCTCTGGCTCCTTGTTTTGGCGCGTTTTCCTCAGGCGAACCGGCATCCACTTCGCTTGGACACGCTCCTGCTCAGCAAGGCGTGATGCGCGGGCAAGAGAAAGTTGTTGCCAACTGGAACCGACGGCACGAGGTTTGCTTTGATCGAACAGGGCTGGGCATGAGGAGACTCAACATGGCAACCCAGATCGTGATGGACCAGACTGGCGACACGCGCCACGAGTTTGATCCTGGCAATGCCGAAGCGCTGGCGCGGGCCGAACGGCGCTTTCGGGAGCTGACCGGAGCGGGCTTCACCGCCGCGCTGCGAACCGGACCTGGCGAAGTCACCCGGATCCGATCGTTTGACCCGACCGCGCAGGAAACGCTGTTCTATCCCCGCCTGGTCGGCGGTTGATCTGAGCTGCTCATGATCGCGGCAGTCTGGCTCCGCGCGCCGGCGCGTGCGCGTTTGCATGCGCTACGCGAACTCTATCGGCGCTTCTTCGGCGAGAACACGCCGGATGCCCGGGGTCGCCGGCTCCTGGCCGAATGGCTGTCACCGGCGCAGCGCGCGCAATTCGAGCAGTACCGGCATTTCGATGTCGTCGGCTGCGATACCGGCAAGACGTATCGCATCCATTATGGCACCGCCGCAAATGTCCATGAGATCGACGCGGCCGGAAATGCGACGATGGGGTGGTGCTTCGTCCCGTCAGGCTTTCTCGTCCCCGGCGACGTCATGCTCGCACAGAAGATCGCGCTCGAGACCGACGAAAGGGGAGCTCTCGCGCTCGCCAACAGGTTTCCGCCGGCAACACATTCGGAGCACTTCTACCGGCGGCCGTTCTAGGGTGGGCCTATCAGTGCCCATCAGTAATGTGTGGTGCGATAGGCATCTACCGCGTGCGCTGCAAAAACGCCGACGCTGCAAAGCGCAAGCAAGGCCGAGATCAGTTCGATCATAGCTCGTCCTCCTGCAGCGGTAGGGCGACGAGGTGCTGACAGCAGGAGTAATCCCAGATCAGGTCGAGGAAGAATTGCATGATGGCCGTCCCTGTATGATTTTGACAACTAGATAACCGACCATCTGTTTCAGGCGTGTTTCGTCGCATCTGGAAACGGGTTTCTTGGGGGAGTCCCAGGCTAGTTTGTGCGCTGCGGAGCCGCTACATCCCGCTCTTGCTCAACCCTGTTAGCCGCGAGGCGGCGCATCACATTGCGAGGCGAAATCATGGCGCAGGTCGAGTGGTTCGACGATCTCACCATTGGAATGCAGTTCAAATCCCCCGAAGTTCACGTCACCGAGGCCGACATCAAGCGGTTCGCGGCCGAGTTCGATCCGCAGCCGATGCATCTCGACCATGAAGCCGCCAAGCGGAGCCTGTTCAGGGGTCTCGCTGCCTCGGGATGGCACACCGCCGCGATTGCCATGAGCCTCGCGATCCAGACCCGCCCCTTCGGCCCGCATCCGCTGATCGGCGCCGGCGTCGACGGGCTGCGCTGGACCATCCCGGTACGGCCCGATGACCGCCTGCATCTGGTCGGGGAGGTCATCAGCCTCACGCCGTCGAAGTCGAAGCCGCAGGGCATCGCGCTGGTGAAATGGACCATGTTCAACCAGAACGGCGAGGAGGTTTACACCTTCACCCCGATCGCGATCGTGCCGCGGCGGGAGTAGGGCAGGGTCGGCGCCCTACGCAGCCGCCAGAAGCCCTTGCGGGTCACCGGCAGAGGTGGTCATCTCGGTCCGGGGAACACGCTGGAGGCTGACATGAAACGATCTCTTCTCGCCGCCGGGTTGCTGACCGGCGCCTTGAGCGCAGTCGCTTTGACCGCAAGACCGGTGCAGGCGCAACAATCCAAAGTCGGCGACTGGACCATCGAGAAGCGCACGCAGGACGCACATTGCAATGCGAGCCGCGGCTACAAGGACAAGGAAGACGAGAACCGGGACTACGTCATCGTCATCACCTATTCCGAGAAGGCGATCGTCATCGTCATGATCTATGACGGCTGGGAGTGGGACAAGGTGGGCGAGATCCTCCGAGCCGATGTCGGAACCGATGACGCCGATATCATGAAGAAGGCCAAGTGGGAGGTCATGGACAAGACCACCGTGCGCGGCATTTTCGAATACGATCAGTCCATGATGGACCGGCTGTCCAGGGCCAAGCGCCTCTCGCTCGATTTCGAGGACGATGACGACGACAGCATCGAGATACAGGTGCCGCGTGCCGGTGAAGCGCTGGCGGCGCTGAAATTCTGCGAGGAGAATCGCAAGTAGGTTGCCGGAGCCGGATGCGAGGCCGGCGGGATCGGTGGCGAAAGGGTTCTGCAGCGCGACCGGCGCCTGACGTATCGCACACGTGACTCATCGCACACAGTCCGCGCGCTGTTCGCATTTATCCTAGTCTTTGGCGAAAACGTCCAAGCCGCATTCTGCGGTTGACGTTACGCAAGGACGATGTTCGATATTCCAGCATTTCGTTGCAACGTTTTCTCCGCGTCGAAGGCGGCGATTGACCGGCCCGTCTCCTCCGGCTGGCCCCGGATCGCGATCTCTCTCTCGCGCGCGAGCCATACGCAGATTGCATCGTCCGGCCGATGACAATCCTCCACGCAAATCGATTTTCGTCCCTCGTCGGCGAGATCTACGACGCGGCGGTCGATCCCGCGTTGCGCAGCGGGGTGCTGGAACAGATTTCGCATTTCGTCGGCGGATGTGCCGCGACCATCCTGTCCAGGGACAGAGCCCGGCTCTCGATCGAGATCCACGAGCATTTTGGCACCGAATCCCGCTTCCGCCAGCTTTATCGCGACCGATACGTGGAGCTGGACCCTCTGCTCGATCGTCATCTCTCGCTCGCGGCGGAGCAGACGATCGGCGTAGCCGACATCATGCCTCAGGCGGATTTCCTGGCAACGAGCTTCTATCGCGAGTGGGTGGAACCACAAGGAGCGATTGACCTTGCAACCGTCGCGCTCGAGAAGTCGGAGACACGCACCACCATCCTGCAGGTGTTGCGCCACCGCTCGCGCGGACTCGTTGACGAGCCGATGCGCGAGCGCATGCGGCTGCTCGCTCCGCACCTCCAGCGTTCCAGAATCATGGGCCGGCAGATCAGGGCACGCTCGCATACCGTGGACGACCTTGCCGATGTCCTCGATGGGCTGAGCACGGCGATCTGCCTGCTCGACGCAGATGGCCGGGTCGTGCATGCCAACGCAGCATCCCGCGGGCTGTTCGCCGATGCCAGCCTGCTCGCAATGGTCGGTGACCGGATCGTGGCCCGCAACACCCAGACGGACAAAATATTCCGCGGCCTGTGCGAAATCGATGCGGGCAACGAAACTCGTTCCGCTGCCCCCCGTCAGATCGAGCTTGCGACATCAGTTGATGGGCAGCACTATCTGCTCCACGCTTTTCCCTTGAAGCGCGATCGCACTCCATCGCGAGATGCTGCAGCCACGGTGCTGTTCGTTCAGAAGGCATCGGCGGCGACATGGCTCGCAGCCGATGCGATCGCTGCGGCCTTCAGGCTGACACCGTCCGAATTGCGCGTATTGATGGCAATTATCGAGATTGGCGGCGTTCCCGACATTGCGGCAAAGCTCGGCATCGCCGAAACGACCGTGAAGACGCATCTCGGCCGCCTGTTCGAGAAGACTGGCGCCGGCAGGCAGGCCGACTTGGTCAAGATTGCCACCGGCTTTGCCGTTCCATTCGCGCGTCGCACGAACGACGGTGACGATGCCTTGTGATTTATTTCACATGGTTCGCCGGCTATGTGCCGCAATCTCAATCCATTGTGATGAGCCGAGCTCCGGTGTCCTCCGAATGCAGGACGCGAGTCATTTGAGACTTTCGTATATCGCGTTCTAGAAAAGTGAAGAGCAGCGAGCGCCGGCGAAGAGATGCCGCGACGGCGTCGAACGCGAGTGTGAGGAAACGACAGCGCGCGGCCGGACCTGCTCGTCGGTTGGAGGATTGCAGTGACCCAGTTTGATTTTTCCGTTATCAATGTTTCAACGAACGAAATTCCCGAAAACGAGCGTATCCCGCTGCTTCGCGATTTCTACTGTCGCGGGGTGTTGAAGGCGGAGGTCGAGGTGAGGGAAGGAAAGCCGTTCGCGGCGAGCTTCACGTCCCACGTCTTGCCGGAAGCCCAATTGCTGATCGGAGGATTGTGCGGAGCGCGGATCATTCGCACCAAGCACCTGATTGCCGATGGCGATGATAGTCTGGCCCTGATCGTGAATCGATCCGGCGTGCTTGGGATATCCGAGCGAGGGCACGATCTGAGCCTCCGTGCCGGAGAGGCTGTCCTGACGAGCGCGGAGGACGTCACGACGTTCGAGCGATTGTCGCTGGGTAGCTGTTTCTCGCTGCGTGTGCCGAGACGCGTGCTGGCGCCGATGATCGTGGATGTCGATGACGCCGTGATGCGGGTCATGCCGGAGAGTTCAACGGGACTTCGGCTGCTGGTCGATTACGCGGTGACGCTGGTGCGGGAGAAGGCATTCGCGATGCCCAATTTGCGCAAGCTCGGCGTGGGGCATCTGCACGATCTTCTGGCAATCGTCCTCGGTGCCACCAACGAGCCGCGGGAGCTGGCCGGGCGGCGCGGCGTCAAGGCGGCACGGCTGCAGAAGGCCAAAGTCTCCATCGCCAACAATTGCTGGCGGCAGGACTTGTCGGTGGCCACGGTTGCCCAGGAACTCGGCGTGACGCCGCGTTATCTCCAACGCCTGTTCGAGGCCGACGGCAAGACGTTCTCGTCCTTCCTGATCGAACAACGCGTCAAGCGTGCGCATCGCATGTTGCGCGAACCCGGACACGCCGAGCGGACGGTCAGCTCGATCGCCTACGATGTCGGTTTCGGCGATCTCTCCTATTTCAACCGCTGCTTCCGGCGGACTTATGGCGCCACGCCCAGTGACGTCAGGAGCCGCGAGATGTCGTGAACGCGCGCGATTGAATGTCAGGTCAAATGCCGATTGGAGACGGCACGGGCGTGCGCCGCCCGCAGTTGGAGTGTTGTGTTGCATGCGCCGTTTTTTCTTTGATCTTATGCTCGGCAATATCGTGAAGATCGATCCGGGTGGCATGGTGTTCGAATGCCCCGAAGCGACATTCGTGGTAGCCAACGAGATGGCAAGCCACCTGTTCGTCTGGCGCGACGATTTGCGCGGCCGCGATGCCTGCATCCGGGTCAGAGACACCGACGGGCGCGAGATCTATCGCGCCGCCGTCTGGTCGGAGAATCTGGAGAAGGTCGGCTGGGACGAGGTGTGAGCGGCCCGGTGCGCTATCGCGACTCTGCATCAGTAGCACCCGAAACGGATATCCGTTCGTTGCCCGGCCGGCGCCTCCTCCGATCGGAGGATGCCGCATGCTGTGGTTGTGGTATGCTTGGTGATATTGATCACATAGGCCATTTATAGCTATGCACGGACCGCGGAAGCTGCCCGATCTCGTCGAAGCCATCTACGATGCCGGACTCGATCCTTCGCTGTGGAACAATGTCGTCACCGGCATTCGTGACTTCGTCGGCGGCCAGGCCTGCGGACTGTTTTCCAAGGATTCCATCAGCAAATTCGGCGTCACGCACTATTATTGCGGGGCGGACCCGCACTACATCAAGCTCTATTCCGAGACGCATTCGAAGTTCGATCCGCTGACGGTCCTGCCGCCGCACGGCCAGATCGTCAGCATTCCCGATCTCGTCAATTTCGATCAATACCGGGGCGGACGCTTTTACCAGGAATGGATGCGGCCGCAGGGTTGCAGCGATGCGGCCAACGTCGTGCTCGAGAATTCGAATGCGAGCTGCCCCGTGATGATGACGGTGCTGTCGGGCCGCCGGATGGTGGATCCGGTGATGAAGCACCGGCTCTCGCTGGTCGTGCCGCACGCCAGCCGTGCGTTGCTGATCAACCGCGCCATGACCTCGCAACTGACGTTGGCGACGGCGTTGGCGGAGGTCCTGGACAATCTTGCCTGCGGCATCTTCCTGCTCGATGGTTTCTGCCGGCTGGTGCACGCGAATTCCGCGGGGCACGCCTTGCTTCCGGCCGACGATCTGGTTCGGTCCGTTGCCGGGCAACTGGTGACCAGCAGTGCGGAGGCCAATCAGACGCTGCGGGAAGCGTTCGCGACGCGCAATGAAATTGCCCTGCTTGCCGCAAGGGAGCAGGCGTTTTCGCTGCTTTCGCCCTCGGGCGAGCGCTATGTCGCGCACATCCTGCCGCTCTCCTCGGTCCTGCGGCACGGCAGCGAGCGGGTGGTCGATGCCGTCGGTGCGCTGCTCCTGCGCAAGGTATCGCTCGGCGGACAGTCCTACGGCGAATTGATCGCGCGGACTTTCGACCTTACACCGGCCGAGCTGCGCGTCTTCCTGTCGATCGTCGAGGTTGGCGGCGTCCCGGAGACGGCAGTCGCGCTCGGTATCGCAGAAACGACGGCGAAGACGCATCTGCATCGCGTGTTCGCCAAGACGGGCGTTTCGCGTCAGGCCGATCTCGTCAAGCTCGCGGCAGGATTCTCCAATCCGCTGGTCAACTAGGCGGCTCATTGCGCCCTCAGGATTGAACCTTTCCCTCCCTCGCCAGACTCACAGGAGCCGCCGGGCATGAAGAACATGTCGCCATCTCCATGTGTCACTACTGGCTCTTCCGATGCCCCGACTTCCAAAACCGTCCGAGTTGATCGAGACTATCTATGACGCAGGTCTCCACCCGGAGTTGTGGAGCGAGGTCGTTGTCAAGCTCAATGCCTTCATCGGCAGCCAGGCCTGTGGTCTGATTTCGAAGGACCCGGTCAGCAAATCAGGCGCGACGCATTATTATTGCGGGGTCGATCCGCACTACATTCAGCTCTATGCGGAGACCTACTCCCGGTACGACCCGCTTGCTCGGCTTCCGCGCTATGGCGAGGTGCGCAACATCCCCGATCTCGTGGATTTCGACGAATATCGCCGCGGCCGCTTCTACCAGGAATGGCTGCGCCCCCAGGGCTGCGTCGACGTCGCCAACGTGGTGCTGGAGCAGTCGAAGTCGCCGTCTCCGATGCTGATGACCGTGATCCCGGGCAGGGAGATGCTCGATGCCGAGCAACGGGCGCGGATGCAGTTCCTGGCTCCGCATGCGAGCCGGGCGCTGTTGATCAACCGGGCGATCGAGCGGAAGCAGCAGCGCGCGATCGCGCTCGCCGACGTCGTGGACCAACTGAATGCCGGTGTCATCCTGCTCGATTCGACCTGTCATATCGTCCACAGCAATCCGGCCGCGGCGACGATCCTGGCCGTCGACGATGTCCTGCGGTCTGTCTCGGGCCGGCTGGTGGCAAGATCCTCCGCTGCTAATTCGGCCCTGCGCGATATTTTCCGTGACACAAGCGAGGTCGCGTTGGCGGCATCTTCGGGACGGAAAATTCCGCTGATGTCGCATGACGGTTCTTACTACGTCGCGCAAATCATCGCGCTGCCATCACTGCTGCGCGAGGGTAGGGCCGAGCGCAGTTCGGCCGTCGGAGCCTTGTTCATCTGGAAAGCGGAGCTCGACGGCCGCTCGTGTGCCGGTCTCATTGACCGGACCTTCGAACTCACGCCTGCGGAACTGAGGGTCTTGCAGTCGATCGTCGATGTCGGCGGCGTGCCGGAGACGGCGGTTGCGCTCGGTATCGCGGAGACGACGGTGAAGACGCATCTGCATCGCGTGTTCGCCAAGACCGGCGTTTCTCGTCAGGCCGATCTCGTCAAGCTCGCAGCTGGATTCTCCAATCCGCTCGTGCACTGAGACGCCTTCAACAACACACGCGAGTCGCTGCAGCTCGCAATAGGTTCAATCAGAAGCATCATTAGAAAGTTATCGCACGTCGTTCGATCGAATGACGCGATTTTCCACGCGCTATTCTACTGAACATCACACGGTCTGTTGTTCGACGCGTCAGGCATTTGTGTGAAGCAACTCACTGCAGGCGGAAGTGGATCCCGTCAATCTCTCGAACAGGTTGAGAGGAGATTGTCATGCGAACGACGTCACCGGTTCTGACAGGCAGGTTCCGCGATATCGTCGCCCGCATAGGCGCGATACTCCGCGCGCAGCGGGAAATCGACGCGCAGCGCGTGTTGCAACGCTATCGCCACCTGCTGGACCAGCCGCACGAAGCGCCGTGTTTGAATGAAATTATTCCCGTCTCCCGCGAAGAGGATACTTTTGAAAATGCCAACGGAGTTGATCCGCGCGAGCGCACGACCGGCCATCCCAAATTCGAGCGTGCGTAACGTCAGCATCGTCGCCATTGCGCTGACCGCGGCGCTCGTTGCTCTCCAACTGGTCGGCCTCGCGATGCTGGAGCGATCGCACGCTTACGCGCATCCGTCGGCTCCACTCGAGCCGGCCGCTTGCACGGAGAGCGCCGATATCTCTGTCTCGCAAATTCCCTACGACTGACCGGAGGGCGGATTGTGCCTGATGTCACGACTCTGATGCTGCTCAGCGTTGCCGTGTTCGCCGGTGCCTTCGTCTCCGGGCTCTCGGGATTTGCCTTTTCCGCAGTGGCGGGCGCCATCCTGCTCCGGGTGTTTCAGCCGCTCGAAGCCGTGCCGCTGATGATGGCGTGCAGCATCGGCGTGCAGGCCACCAATCTGTGGGCGCTTCGGCGCAATATTCGCTGGGAAGGCAGTCTGCTGCTGATCGTCGGTGGCTTGATCGGCGTTCCCATCGCGGTATCGCTGCTCCAGAGCACTGATACGCATCTGCTCCGGCGCGGCTTCGGCATTATCGTTGCACTCTATGCGGCCTACATGCTGCTGCGGCCGACGCTGGTGACGGCCGGCGAGGCGGTCGGGCGGCACTGGGTCGCGTTGATCGGGTTCGGGGGAGGGCTGGTCGGCGGGCTGACCGCGATGCCCGGCGCGATCCCGACGATTTGGTGCGACATGCGCGGCATGCCCAAGAGCGAGCAGCGCGGCCTGGTGCAGCCGTTCATCGCCGCGATGCAGCTGTTCGCGATCGCGCTGCTGGTCGGACATCAGGACCTGTCGTCGAAAGTCTTCGTCGATCTCGCGGTCAGCCTGCCGGCGCTGTTCGCAGGCTCCGCGCTCGGCGTGATCGCCTTTCACCGAGTCAACGAGACGGTCTTTCGGAAGACCGTGCTCGTTCTGTTGTTGCTGTCGGGGATTTCCCTGATCTAGTGCCCGGCGCCCTGAACCGGTGCCGCGCTGATGTCGCTGCCGTGATGGACCAGCGGCTTCATGCCGGTAACGGTCCGCAGCAGCACATAGAACACCGGCGTCAGGAACAGGCCGAACACGGTGACGCCGATCATGCCGGAGAACACGGCAACGCCCATGGCGCGCCGCATCTCCGAGCCTGCACCGGTCGAGAGCACCAGCGGCAGCACGCCCATGATGAACGCCATCGACGTCATCAGGATTGGACGAAGCCGTAAGCGGCTCGCCTCGATCGCAGCCCGGATCGGCGTGCGTCCCGCAAATTCGAGCTCGCGCGCGAATTCGACGATCAGGATCGCGTTCTTGGCCGAGAGGCCCACCAGCACGATCAAGCCGATCTGGGTGAAGACGTTGTTGTCGCCCTTGGAGATCCAGACGCCGAACATCGCAGCCAGCAGGCCCATCGGCACGATCATGATGATCGAGAGCGGCAGGGTCAGGCTCTCATAGAGCGCGGCCAGCACCAAGAACACCAGGAGGATCGCCAGCGGGAACACCCACAGTCCGGAATTGCCGGCGATGAACTCCTGATAGGTCAGGTCGGTCCATTCGAAGGCAAAGCCGGGCGGTAGCGTTTCCGCCGCGATCCGCGTCGCGACCTCCTGTGCCTGTCCGGAGGAGAAGCCGGGCGCAGCCGCCGCGTTGATGTCGGAGGACAGGAAGCCGTTGTAGCGGATCGCGCGCTCGGGACCCGCGCTTTGGCGAACGCTCAAAAGCGCCGAGAGCGGCACCATGTCGCCCGAGGACGAGCGCACCTTCAACTGCCGGATGTCGTCGGCGCGGGCGCGGAACGGCGCGTCGGCCTGCACCCGGACCGAATAGGTGCGGCCAAACTTGTTGAAGTCGTTGACGTAGTAGGAGCCCAGGTAGATCTGCAGCGTGTTGAACACCTCCGTCACGGGCACGCCCAATTGGAGCGCCTTGGTGCGGTCGATGTCGGCGAACAGCTGGGGCACGTTGACCTGGAAGCTCGAGAACACGCCGGCGATCTCCGGCGCCTTCTGCATCGCCGCCATGAACGCCTTGGTCGCCTCGTTCAGCGCCTCATAGCCGAGACCGGCACGGTCCTCGATCTGCAGCTTGAAGCCGCCGATGGTGCCGAGGCCGTTGACCGGCGGCGGCGGGAACATGGCGATGAAGGCTTCCTGGATGCCGGCATATTTCTTGTTCAGCTCGGCCGCGAGCGCGGGGCCGCTGAGCGAAGGATCCTTGCGCTCGTCGAACGGCTTGAGCGTGGAGAACACGATGCCAGCATTAGAGGAGTTGGTGAAGCCGGCGATCGACAGGCCCGGAAAGGCGACCGAACTCTCGACACCGGGCTGGGTCAGCGCGATGTCGCTCATCTTGCGGATCACCTCTTCAGTGCGATCGAGCGCTGCACCGTCAGGCAGCCGCGAGAAGCCGACCAGATATTGCTTGTCCTGGCCCGGCACGAAGCCACTCGGCACCTGCTGGAACAGGAGCGCGGTCACGCCGACCAACACCACATAGAGCCCCATCACCGCAGCCTTGCCCGAGATCACCTTGGTGACGGTGCCGCTGTAATTCTCTGACGAGCGTGTGAACACCTTGTTGAATCCGCGGAAGAACCAGCCGAGGCCCTTTTCCATGATGATCGTCAGCCGGTCCTTAGGCTCATTGTGTCCCTTGAGCAGCAGCGCCGACAGCGCCGGCGACAGCGTCAGCGAATTGATGGCGGAGATCACGGTTGAGATCGCGATCGTCAGCGCGAACTGCTTGTAGAACTGCCCGGTGAGGCCGGAGATGAAGGCGAGGGGCACGAAGACCGCGATCAGCACCATCGCGATCGCGATGATCGGGCCGGAAACTTCACGCATCGCCTGATAGGTCGCATCGCGCGGCGACAGCCCGCCCTCGATATTGCGCTCGACGTTCTCGACCACGACGATGGCGTCGTCGACCACGATACCGATCGCGAGCACGAGCCCGAACAGGCTGAGTGCGTTGATCGAGAAGCCGAACACGTGCATCACCGCGAAAGTGCCGACGATCGATACCGGCACCGCGAGCAGGGGAATGATCGAAGCGCGCCAGGTCTGCAGGAACAGGATCACCACCAGCACCACCAGCGCGATCGCCTCCAGCAGCGTGTGGATGACGGCCTCGATCGAGGAGCGCACGAACTGGGTGGGATCGTAGACGATCTGGTAGGACACGCCTTCCGGCATGTTCTTCTTGATCTCGGCCATGGTGGCACGGACGTGATCGGATATCTCCAGCGCGTTGGAACCGGGCGCCTGGAAGATCGGGATCGCCACCGCCTGCTTGTTGTCGAGCAGCGAGCGCAGGCCGTATTCGGACGCGCCGAGCTCGATGCGGGCGACGTCGCGCAAGCGCACGACTTCGCCACGCGTACCGGTCTTGACCACGATGTCGCCGAATTGCTCTTCGTTCGCGAGCCGCCCTTCCGCATTGACGGACAGCTGCAGGTCGATGCCCTTGACGTTCGGGGAGGAGCCGACCACGCCGGCGGCCGCCTCGACGTTCTGCGCCTGGATTGCCTTGACGATGTCGCTCGCAGTCAGTCCGTGTTCGGCGGCCTTCTGCGGGTCGACCCAGACCCGCATCGAATAGTCGCCGGCGCCATAGAGCTGGACATCGCCGACGCCGTCGATCCGTGCAAGGCGGTCCTTGACGTTGAGCACGGCGTAATTGCGCAAATAGGTCATGTCGTAGCGCCCGTTGGGCGACAACAGATGCACGACCATGGTGAGGTCGGGCGACGACTTCTTGGTGATGATGCCGAGCTGGCGCACCACAGCGGGCAGGCGCGGCTCGGCCTGCTGCACGCGGTTCTGCACCAGCTGCGTCGCCTTATCGGGGTCGGTGCCGAGCCGGAACGTCACCGTCAGCGTCATCGCGCCGTCGGTGGTGGCCTGGCTCGACATGTAGAGCATGCCTTCGACGCCGTTGATCTGCTCCTCGATGGGAGTCGCCACCGTCTCGGCGATCACCTTGGGATTGGCGCCGGGATAGGTCGCGCGCACGAGGACGGAGGGCGGCACGACGTCGGGATATTCCGAGATCGGCATCGCGAACAGCGAGATCAGGCCGGCGAGGAAGATCAGGACCGACAAGACGCCGGCAAAAATCGGACGATCAATGAAGAACTTCGAGAGATTCATGGCTTTGCCCCTGCGCGAGAGACAGCTCTCCCGTCATTCCCGGGCGCGGGCAAAGCCCGCAAACCTGGAAATCCAGAAGTGATGTCTTGGTAGTTCAACCAATTCGACAATCCGGCTCGCGCTGCCCGCGCGTTCCGGCATGGCGGAGACGCTAACGCT
The DNA here is from genome assembly GCF_000244935.1 of Bradyrhizobium sp. WSM1253. Classification (NCBI taxonomy): domain Bacteria; kingdom Pseudomonadati; phylum Pseudomonadota; class Alphaproteobacteria; order Hyphomicrobiales; family Nitrobacteraceae; genus Bradyrhizobium; species Bradyrhizobium sp. WSM1253. The sequence continues at coordinate 962,550 of NZ_JH600073.1, read as the reverse complement.
GCACGACGTCCTGATTACTGTGGTTGGAGGCCTGCTGCGGCCCGCGCGCGCCCATTGCCGCGATCTCCGTCTTAAGCAGGGCGCCCGGGCGCACGCGCTGGAGGCCGTTAACGACGATGCGGTCGCCGGACTTCAGGCCCGCGGTGACGATGCGCAAGCCATCGACCGCGCCCCCGAGCGTGATCGGCCGATAGACCGCGCGGCTGTCGTCGCCGACCGCCATCACGAACTTCTTGTCCTGGTCGGTGCCGATCGCGCGCTCGTCGATCATGACCAGCGCCTGCTGCTTTGGCTGGCCCATGCGCACGCGGGCGAACTGACCGGGGATGAGACGCCCGTCCTCGTTTCTGAACACCGCGCGGACACGGATGGTGCCGCTCTGGCCGTTGACCTGGTTGTCGATGAGCTGGATGTGGCCCTTGGCCGAGAGGCCGCCTGAGGTCGTCATCTCCACCGGGATCTGGTCTAAATTGCCGCGCTTGCCGGAGGCATCTGCGATCGAGTTCAGCGCCCGCAGCACCACCTCCTCATCCGCATCGAACGACGCGTAGATCGGATTGACCGAGACCAGCGAGGTCAGCACGGGGGAGGCGGTGCCGGCGGCGACGAGATTGCCGACGGTGATCTCGATCTTGCCGACGCGGCCGTCCACGGGCGCGCGCACCTCGGTGTAGTCGAGATTGAGCTTTGCGGTCTGGAGCGTCGCCTCGGCCGCCTTCACGTTGGCGATGGCCTCGCGGTAGGCATTGTCGCGCTGGTCGTAGTCGCGCCGCGTCACCACGGCGTTGCCGACCAGCTGCGCGCCGCGCTCGAGCTCGCTCTGCGTGAACACCACGCGCGCTTTCGCCGCTTCGACCTGGGCGGCGGCCTTGTCGACCTCGGCCGCGTAAGGCGCCGGATCGATCTTGAACAGAACGTCACCGGCCTTCACCAGCGCGCCTTCGGTGAAGTTGGCCGACAGGATCGCGCCAGCCACGCGCGGGCGAAGCTCGACGCGTTGGATCGCCTCGAGCCGGCCGGAGAAATCGTCCCACAGCACCGTCTGCTTTGGTTCGATCAGCGCGACAGTGACGGGGACGGCTTGCTCGGCCGCGGCGGTCGCGGTCGCCTGCGCGGCACGAAAGTAATGGCCGGTCGCGATCGAGCCGGCTACGACGAGAGCGCCCACGATGGCGATACCGCCGAGAAGGCGGCGGACACGGCCAGGGCGAGAGGTATTTTGGGAGGGGGGCATTTGCGCGCTCCAGATATGTAGTGTTCACTACAGATGTGGAGCTGGATACCGCAGCGCAAGATACTTATGTACCGTCCGCTAAGAAAATTGTAGCCGCTTACCGCAAGAGTTGGCAAGTGGAAGAGAAAATAAAGCGAGAACAAATAGATAGGATCAGGCGTTAGGTCAGGGACGACGCCGATTTCGAGGAGAACAGGCACATGGGCATGGGACGCCCCCGCGAATTCGACGCCGAGACGGCGTTGGATCAGGCGATGGAAGTGTTTTGGCGCCATGGCTATGAGGGTGCCACGATCGCTCAGTTGACCGAGGCTATGGGCATCAATCCGCCCAGCCTCTATGCCTGTTTCGGCAACAAGGAAGGGCTGCTGAAGGCCGCGCTCGACCGCTATACAAAACTGCGCAACGTCTGGATGGACGAGGTGGTGGCCGCGCCCACAGCCCGCGACGTCGCCGAACGGATGCTGATGGGCATCGCCGACAAGCAGACCGATCCGGCCAACCCGCCCGGCTGCCTGCTCGTGCAGGGCGGCATTGCGTGCGGCACCGGATCAGAGAGCGTCCCCTTCGAGCTCGCCGCCCGCCGCGCGGAGAACGAGGACCAGCTTCGCGACCGTTTCATCCGCGCCAAGGCCGAAGGCGATCTCAAGCCGACCTCGGATCCCGCGGCACTCGCGCGCTACGTCTCGGCCGTCTCGGTCGGCATGGGCGTGATGGCGTCCTCAGGCTCCGATCGCGAGGCATTGCAGCAGGTCGCGAGCGTGGCCGTGCAGGCGGTCGAGGCACAGTCGGCCGACAGAACTTAATCGCCCTCGATCAGCTCGCCATTACTTTGCAGCCAACAACGGCGGCGGGACGAAGCCGCCGAACTCGCGTTCGATCAGTCCGGCGAGCGCAATCGTCGTGCGATCCTCGAGATAAGGCCCGATGATCTGGACGCCGATTGGCAGGCCCGATGGCGTGCGCTCGATCGGAACGGCCGTTGCAGGCAGTCCGCAGGTCGAAGCGGGGTCTGCCCAGATGAAGCACGCATCGGCATAGGGATAGAGCTGTCCATCGATATCGAGTTGCCGCGCGTCGAACGGCTCGGACTGGTCCTGTGGAAAGGCCGGCACGGCGCCGGCCGGGTAGATCACTGCGTCGAAATCGCGGAACAGCTCCTGCCACCGTTGTTGCAGCCGCAAGCGCGTCGCATCGGTCGCGAGCCATTCGCGATGGATCATGCCCCAGCCGCGCGCGCGCTCGGCCTGCAGGCTGCGGTCGTCGGGCGAGAGTGCCGCGGCAACGCCTTGCGCCTCTGCGAAGGCGGCCGGTGTCAGGCGTGGACTTCGCGCCGCGTTCAACAGCTTCATGTAGAGCCGCGCGGATTCGGCGAGATCGGGCAGTGACGCACTCGAGCGCGCGACCCGTGCGCCTGATCGTTCGAGCCGTTCCGACAGCCGCCCGATGGCGGAACGCACGGCATCGCCCGTCGGCATCAACGGATGCGTATCGATCACGAGGATCCTGAAATCCCTGAGCCGGTCGTGTCGCGGGGCCGGCAGCGCAAGACGATAGCCGATCCCGTCGCGCGTCTCATCCGGCCCCGCGATCACGTCGAGCGCGAGTGCGAGATCCGAGGCGGTGCGCGTCATCGGCCCGACGACAGCCAGATCGCCCTGGCCAGGCACGGGCGGCGCCGGCGGCAGGTTGTATCCGCGCAGCGGGACCAGGCCGTGGCTCGGCTTGTGTCCGAACACACCGCAGAAATGTGCCGGCACCCGGATCGAGCCGCCGATATCCGAGCCGATCGAGAGCGGACCGAACCCTGCGGCCAGCGCCGCGCCCGATCCGCCTGAGGAGCCGCCGGGCGATCGGCCGAGATCCCACGGATTGTTCGTCGTCCCGTAGATCTCATTGTAGCTCTGAAAATCCCGCAGACCGATCGGGATATTGGTCTTGCCGATGATGACAGCGCCCGCCGCCTTCAACCGCGAGACGACAAGGGCGTCTTCCGCCGGTTGGAAATCCCTGAACTGCGGAAAGCCCCATGTCGTCGGCAGGCCGGCGACGTTGAATGGTTCTTTCAACGTCACGGGGATGCCGAGCAATGGCTGCCGCTCGCCGCGGCCAAGCGCGGCATCGGCGGCGCGCGCGGCGTCTCGTGCGTGATCGAAATCGCGAACGATGACGGCATTGATCCGCCCGTCCAGCGCCTCGATGCGCGCGATCGTATGCTCGATCAACTCCGACGCAGAAATGTTGCGCGCGTGTAGGGCGCTCAGCAATGTGCTGATCGAACCATAGTCCCAGTCAGTGGCGGTCCATCCGGGCGGCATCACGATCTCCATTGTCTTGCATCGCCGCGTCGATGTCGCTCGGCTGCAAATCGATCCGAGTATCGAGCATGCAATTTGGCAGATGGGATGAGGAGGCCGCGCAACGGGAACCAGATCTGTCCGCCGGTCGGGGGCCGAAGGCGGCGCCCGGCCATCAGATCGCGGGATACGCACTCTTGCGGCGCTCTATGGGCTCTGTACGCGCTGCTACTCACGTGGCATTGGGGGCGGTGAAGCCTGGATACTGACGAGCATGTTCGCCCTGACATTCCTTGGGACCTCCGCCAGCGTTCCGTCGGCGGAGCGCAACCATCCGGCTCTCCTGGTGGAGGCGGCGGGCAAGCGCGTCCTCATCGATTGCGGCGAGGGTACGCAGCGCCAGTTGCTGCGCAGCGGCGCGGGCTTTCGACGGCTTGGCCGCATCCTGCTGACGCATGCCCATCTCGATCACGTGCTCGGCATCCCCGGTCTCTTCTCGACGCTGGGGTTGCGCCAGCAATCGGACGTGATGACCGTCCATGGAGGCCAGGGCACGCTCGACATCGTCACCCGCATGCTTGCCGGCCTGTGGGGCGCGGGCAGGGCGCCGATCCCTGTGGAGTTCGCACCGCTAGCCGAAGGACAGGTTATCGACGCCGGCGACTTCACCATCGACTGCTTTCCGGTTCGCCACCGCGACACCGACAGCTTTGGTTTTTGCTTCCAGAGTCCCGCACGTCGCCATCTTGAGCGGGAGCGCCTCGCCGAACTCGGTGTTCCCGATGGGCCGCTACGTGGAGAACTGGCCGCGGGACGACCAGTCGTGATCGCCGGCCGTACGATCGATTCGGAAGACGTTCTGAGGCCACCGAGCGGCGGCAGGAAGCTCGTGGTCATCGGCGACACCGAAACTACCGACGGGCTGTCCGAACATGTCGCCAACGCCGATCTGCTGGTGATCGAGGCGACCTTCCTCGATCGAGACGCCGCGACCGCACGGGATTATGGCCACCTCACCGCACGCGAGGCGGCTTCATTTGCCGCTGCGAACAATGTCGGGCAACTCGTGCTGAATCACATGTCGGGGCGTTATCGGGACGAAGAGATTTTGGCCGAAGCGACCATGATTTTTCCGAACACGCGGATCGCCGCCGACTTCGATCGCATCGTGATTTAGCGGCCGCTCAAATAGAGCGCAACCTCTGACGATCTGATTGTGAGCTGCCTATCTGGAGTGGCTGGGGAACTAGGATTCGAACCTAGACAAACAGAGTCAGAGTCTGTTGTGCTACCGTTACACCATTCCCCAACGGAATAGCCGAACAAATTCAATGACTTGTTGATTTGTCCGGCTGTGGCCGATGGCACTTATCGCGCAAATCACGGCTCAGGCGTGGGAGGGTTTCTACCCGCTCGGCTGTGGGCTGGCAAGCGCTGCGAGGAAGGGTGTTTTGCGGTCCACTTGGGGCGTGCGGGCCGTGGGATCGCGGACTCCGGCGGCGCGCCCCGGCGGCGCGCGACCGTTTGCCTCATCCGAAAATCACGCTTCCTGGTCGGATCGTCAGGCGCCGCATCGTCCTTCGGACACACACACCAAGGAGATCCGTGATGCCCTATGTCGATGGTTTCGTGCTGGCCGTGCCGAAGGACAAGATCGAGGCTTACAAGGCGCTGGCGAAAACGGCCTGCGCGATCTGGATGGAGCACGGTGCGCTCGATTACGTCGAATGCATCGGCGACGACGTGCCCTATGGCGAGCTCACCTCGTTTCCGCGTGCCGTGATGGCGAAGGAGAACGAGATCGTGGTGTTTTCCTGGATCGTCTATCGCGACCGGGAGACTCGCGACGCCGTCAACAAGAAGGTGATGGCGGACCCGCGGCTGAAGTTGGACGGCATGCCGTTCGACGGCAAACGCATGATCTATGGCGGCTTCACGACGCTGCTGAGGGCGAGCGACCCCGTGTGGTGAGGGCGCTGACCAGCCCACACGTCGCTGCTTGTCAATGCAGCCTCGTGGCAAGCCGTCACTTGCCGATATAGCCTTTAAGTCAAGGCCGGCCATCTCGTGCACGACCTCAACATCGGCGGCAGTCATCAGATCGTCCGCTCGGAGCGCAAGATGCCGTCGGCCGCGACCGAGGCAGCCCGGTGTCGCATTGCGTGACGCCGTTCGAATTCGAAGGACGGCTCTCGCGCGTCACCGTCACCATGCACGACGACCAGAAGCTCGACGGCGACGCCGTCGGCAACGCGCAGATGGCGCGGCAGTGAACGCGCGAAAGAGCTACTTGATCTTGTCGTAGGCCGCCGCGAAATCGCCGAGCGGCATCGGGATCGCGATCGTTTCCTTGGCCATGTTCTGGAAGGAGACCTTGAGCTGTTTGCCAGACCGCAAGGTCGCAAGCAGGTCCGGTGCGATCGGCGTCGAGGCGTAGCAGCCGCGGTTCTCGCAGGTCTGGATCTGGAGATCGATCGTCTTGCCGTCGTCGACCTGGAGCTTGGCGCCGATGGGAAGGTTGAGGCCGAGCGGCAATTGCAGCAGCGCCACCGGTGTGCGGGTGTCGGGCGCGATGCGGATGTTGATCAGGACGATGGTCTGGCCGGTCTTGGTCAGGACCGCGTTCTGCTCCATCGCGCATTCGAGCGGTGCGTCGCGGCTGACGCTGGTGCAGCGCACGACCCAGCCGGGCTGCTGCGCCGGAGCGCCGTCAGCCTGCGGTTGCGCCGGAGCCGGTGCGGGCTGTGCCGCCGGGGCAGAGGGAGCCGCGTTCTTCTTGGCGCCTTGCTGGGCATGCGCGGCACCCGCCGACAACAGGACAGCGGCGATAAGGGCGACAAGTCTGGATTGCATGGGCATGGCAAAACCGCGTTGACGTGAAGCGAGGGCCTCGCTGTAACGTCGTGAGGCGCGCGGTGCAAGCTGCTACTCGGCAGCTTCCTTAACGGTGCCGTGCTCGACTGTCTCGTCGCCTTCGCCGTCACCCTTACGGCCCCAGCCCGAGAACCAGTTGTTGAGCTCGTCGAGATAGAGATAGACGACCGGGGTGGTGAACAACGTCAGCGCCTGGCTGACGATCAGACCGCCGACCATGGCGTAGCCGAGCGGCTGGCGAATCTCGGCGCCGGTACCGTGGCCGAGCATCAGCGGCACGCCGCCGAGCAGGGCAGCCATCGTCGTCATCATGATCGGACGGAAGCGCAACAGCGCCGCCTGCCGGATCGATTCCGCCGGTGTCTTGTGCTCGTCGCGCTCCGCAGCGATGGCGAAGTCCACCATCATGATGCCGTTCTTCTTCACGATGCCGATCAGCAGAATGACTCCGATCAAAGCAATGAGGCTGAACTCGAAGCCCGCCGCCATCAGGATCGCGAGCGCGCCGACACCGGCCGAGGGCAGGGTCGACAGAATCGTGATCGGATGGATGTAGCTCTCGTAGAGGATGCCGAGGATCAGATAGACCACGACCAGCGCGGCGAGGATGAGGAGCGGCACGGTGCCCAGCGACTGCTGGAACGCCTGTGCCGTGCCCTGGAAGCTCGAATTGAGCGTCGGCGGCGCGCCGAGATCGGCCATCGCCTTCTGCACGGCCTCCGTGGCCTGACCGAGCGCGACGCCCTGGGCGAGGTTGAAGCTGATCGTGATCGCCGGGAACTGGCCCTGGTGGCTGATCGAGAGCGGGCGGACCGGATCGGTGCTCCAGGTCGCAAATGTCGACAGCGGCACCTGGTCGCCGGTCAGCGGAGATTTCAGGTAGAGCTTGTTCAGGCTCTCGAGGCTGCCCTGCATCTCCGGCAGGATCTCGAGGATCACCTTGTAGGTGTTGAGCTGGGTAAAATACTGCGTGACCTGACGCTGTCCGAAGGCGTCGTACAGCGTGTCGTCGATCAGCTGCGGCTGGATTCCATAACGCGCTGCGGTATCACGATTGATCTTGAGCTGAACCGTGGTGCCCTGGGTTTGCTGGTCTGTCGCGACGTCGCGCAGTTGCGGCAAGGTCTGCATCTTGGCGAGGATCTTCGGCGCCCAGTCGTTGAGCTCAGTGAGATCGGCGTCCTGTAGAGTGAACTCGAACTGCGTACGCGTCGGGCGGCCGCCGAGCCGAACGTCCTGAGCCGCCTGCATGTAGAGGCGGGCGCCGGACACCTTCTCGAGCTTGGGACGCAGCCGGGCGATGATCTGCTGCGCGGAGGCTTCGCGTTCGTTGCGCGGCTTCAGCGTGATGAACATGTTGCCGTTGTTGCCGGCGCGGCCGCTGCCGCCGATGTTCATCGCGATGGATGCGATGTCGGGATCGTCCATCACGATCTTGCCGAGCTCGACCTGGCGGCGCTGCATCTCCGCGAACGAGATGTCCTGGGAGGCTTCCGAGGTCGCGGTGATCAGGCCGACGTCCTGTTGCGGGAAGAACCCTTTCGGGATCAGCACGAACAGATAGACCGACAGGGCGAGAGTCGCGAAGAAGATCGTGAGCGTGGTGCGGCGCCAGGCCAGGGCATGGTCGAGCACCCATTCGTAGCCGCGCAACATCGCATCGAAGCCGCGCTCGCTCCACTGGTAGAATTTGCCGTGGGTGACCTCGCCATGGGCGCGTAGGAAGCGTGAGGCCATCATCGGCGTCAGGGTCAGCGACACGAACATCGAGACGAAGATCGTCATCGCCAGCACGACGGCGAATTCGCGGAACAGGCGTCCGATGATCCCGCCCATCAGCAGCAGCGGAATCAGCACCGCAACCAGCGAGATGCTGATCGACACGATGGTGAAGCCGATTTCCTTCGAGCCCTTGAAGGCCGCCGCCATCGGCGATTCGCCTTCCTCGATGTAGCGCGTGATGTTCTCCAGCATCACGATGGCGTCGTCGACGACGAATCCGACCGCGATGGTGAGCGCCATCAGCGACAGATTGTCGAGCGAATAGCCGAACACCCACATCAGCGCGCAGGCGCCCAGCAGCGCTAGCGGCACCGTGATGGTGGGAATGACGGTCGCCCAGAAGCTGCGCAGGAAGATGAAGATGACCATGACCACCAGCGCAATGGTCAGCAGCAGCGTGAACTGGACGTCTTCGACCGCGGCGCGGATTGTCGTGGTGCGGTCGCTGATGACCTCGATCTTGATCGCGGGAGGGATCGCTGCGACGAGGCGAGGCAATGTCGCCTTGATCCGGTCGACGGTCTCGATGACGTTGGCGCCGGGCTGCTTGAACACCACCAGGAACACGCCGCGTTTGCCGTTGGCCCAGGCCGCCTGCTTGGCGTCCTCGGGGCCGCTGACCGCCTGGCCGATGTCGCGGATCCGCAACGGACCGCCGTTGCGATAGGCGATGATGACGTCGTTCCAGTCCTTGGACTGGGTCAGCTGGTCGTTGGCGTAGATCGTGTAGGCGCGTTTGTCGCCGTCGATGTTGCCCTTCGGACTGTCGACCGTGGTGATCGCGATCTGGCTGCGCACGTCCTCCATCGACAGGCCCTTGGCGACGAGTTTCGCCGGGTCGATCTGGATGCGGATAGACGGCTTCTGCTGGCCGCCGATGAAGACCTGCGCCACGCCGGAAAGCTGGCTGATCTGCTGGGCGAGCTGGGCATCGACCGCGTCGCTGACGCTGGTCAGCGGCATTGTCTCGGAGGTTGCCGACAACAGCAGGATCGGCGCGTCGGCCGGGTTGACCTTGCGGTAGGTCGGCGGCGAGGGCAGGTTCTTCGGCAGCTGACCGCTCGCGGCGTTGATGGCGCCCTGCACGTCGTTGGCGGCGCCGTCGATGCTGCGGTTGAGGTCGAACTGGATGGTGATCGACGCGGTGCCCAGATAGCTCGTCGAGGTCATCTGGGCGATGCCGGGAATCTGGGCGAATTGCCGTTCGAGCGGCTGGGCCACCGACGAGGCCATGGTCTCCGGGCTGCCGCCCGGCAGATTGGCGGTGATCTGGATGGTCGGGAAGTCCACCTGCGGCAGGGGCGCGACGGGCAGCAGGGGATAGGCGACGAGACCGACGAAGAGAATGCCGGCCATCAGCAGCGAGGTGCCGATGGGATAACGGATGAAAGGTGCCGAAATCCCGCCCGCGTTCATTCCCGTCGAACCTTGTTCTGGGCCGGATCCGTACTCGCCACGGCCGTGGAGACGAGGCTTCCGGGCTGGACTTTGAATTGGCCGCCGGTGATCACCTGCTGTCCGGGCGTGAGCCCTTCGTCGACGACCGAACGTCCGTCGATGGCGTAGCTGACCTTGATCTTGTGCACCTCAGCCTTGTTGTCCTGATTGACAGTATAAGCGTAGAGGCCGTTGGTGGAGTGCTGGACCGCGTCATCCGGGACAACGGTCGCATCCTTCAGGGTGCGCACCAGCAGGCGCGTCGACACCGATTGACCGGGCCAAAGCGCGTGGTCCTTGTTCTCGAACACCGCCTTGAGCCGGATCGTGCCGCTGCTCGTGTCGACCTGGTTGTTGATGACCGCGAGCTTGCCCTCGGCCAGCGTCTTCTTGCCGTCGGTGGTGAAGGCGATCACCCTGAGCGCGCCAGTTTTCTGGCCCTCGCTGATATAGGGCAACTGATCTTCCGGCGCGGTGAAGATCACCGAGATCGGCTCGACCTGCGAGATCGTGACGATGCCGGTCTGCGTCGAGGAATTGACGATGTTGCCGACGTCGACCTGGCGCAGGCCCGCGACGCCGGTGATCGGCGCCTTGACCTGGGTGTAGTCGAGCTGCGTCTGCGCGTTGGAGATCGAAGCTTCGTCGGCGGCGATCTGCGCGGTGAGCTGGGCGACCGTGGAGCGCTGGGTGTCGACCCGCTGTGCGGTGGCGAATTCGCCGAGTTTCATGGCGCGCTGGAGCTCGAGATTGGCGTTGGCCAGATTTGCCTCGTCCTGGGCCTTCTTGGCCTTGGCCTGGTCGAGCGTGGCCTGATAGGGGCGGGGATCGATCGAGGCGAGGAGCTCGCCCTCCTTGACGATCTGGCCTTCGGTGAAGGCGATCTTGTCGATCTGGCCGTCCACCCTGGTCCGGACTTGGACGGTGTTGAAGCCCGCAACCGTGCCGAGACCGGTCAGGTAAACCGGAAAGTCCACCTTCTGGACCGGCGAAACGCTCACGGGGACGGCGGGCGGGCGCTGCGGCCCCTTCTGTGCGGTCTGGGTTTTTCCGGCGTCGGGCGAGCCGAATTTCTGCCAACCATAGTAACCCGCGGAGGCCACGGCCGCGACGATCAGAATCCAGAGGATCGGCCGGGACTTTTTCATTTCGTCTCGTGTCGGCTGGTATGCCCTTAGTTACGAATTTTGGGGCAATCATAGGGTTCCAGCGCGCTTGTATAATACACGCCAAGTTCCAGTGTAAACAGCACTATCGGCTGAGAATCCTAAACAATTGGAAAGCTTTGCACTGCTTAGGCAGCTCCGTGTCACTACGGTGTGCAGTGCTGCATTCCCCCGCGACGAACGATCCGCGAGTAAATCTTGTGCAATGCTCGGAAGCGGTGTGCGCGGGATAGGGATGCGCTGCGCGGGGCGGCTCGCAAGAACGGTTCTAAGTCGCGCGGAGGCCGTTTCGGTTGTCAGGCAAACCGGCATCAGTCATATCGGCGCGCCACAACGGGAGCGCAGGATGGACGAACTGAACGGCAAGCTGATCGCGTGTCAGATCCTGATCACGGGACTGATCGCACGCGTCGCCAACGAGCAGCGTGATCCCTTGCGCTTTCTCACCGACTTCCGCGACGAGATCAGAGCCGTCGTCGGCGGCGTCAACATTGCCGGCATGGACAACAGCGATCGCGTGCGCGCCGTGGCGCAGAAGACCGTCGACGAATTGTTCTCGCTGATGAAGCCGCCAAGTAGCGATTGACGATGCGCGCGCGATCGCCGATCTCGCGGCATTTTCGTGCGCTCTTTAGAACGAATCCAATCGTGCTTTAGAACGATTTCAAACTGCAGTTTAGAATCGCTTTGATCTGGACTTATTCAAGGGTTCTCGCGGCTTACTCGCATTGACCCGCTATTTTGCGGTCGATACCAACACTCCAATCGCTCGTCGAAGTGAATGGGCGAACAGGAATATGGGGCGTGTTGGTAATGGGGCAGGTGGTCGCACCGAAGTCGTTGCGTTCGGTCGCAGCATTCGATGAGAAGTTTACGAGCGTTTCCGGCAAGAAGGTCTCCGCAGTCGCCGGCCTGATCGCAGCAGCATCGGTGTCGAGCGGTGCGGAGGCGCAGCAGTCGAACCTGCCGCCGGTAACGGTCGATGCGCCGGTCGCGCGTCCGCGCCCGGCGGCTTCGAAGCCGACGGCGGACCAGGTCCGCGCGCGCAATGCGCTTCGCCGCGCCGCGCAGCGTCAGCAGGCGGCGCAGCAGACCGCTCCCACCACGCCGTCCGGCGAAGTCGACCGTAATCCGTATTCCGATCCGGCGGCGCCCTACAAGGTTGACCACGTCCAGGCCTCCGGCAAGTTTCCGGAGCCGATGCTGAACACGCCGAAGACCATCACCGTGCTCAGCAAGGAAGTGCTCGAGGACAAGAACGCCACGACGCTGAAGGAGATCGGGCGCTCGACCGCCGGCGTGACGCTGGGATCTGGGGAAGGCGGCAACGCGTTCGGGGATCGCTTCTTCATCCGCGGCTTCGATGCGCGCAACGACGTCTTCATCGACGGTATCCGCGATCCCGCGGTCTCGATCCGCGAGAACTTCTTCACCGAGCAGATTGAGATTCTGCGTGGGCCGGCCTCGTCCTACGCCGGCCGCGGCACCGCCGGCGGTGCCATCAACATCGTTACCAAGCAGGCTGGCGACGTCAATTTCAAGCGAATGGACACCGAGTTCGGCACCGACCGGACCAAGCGGGTCACGCTCGACGTCAACCAGGTCATCGATCCCACGTTCTCGGTGCGCGCCGGCGGCCTGTTCCAGGACGCCAACGTCGCCGGCCGCGATTACGTCACCGACAATCGCTGGGGTTCGTTCATCTCGACCAGGTATACCCCGACCAACGACATCAAGATCACGACGAACTACGTCCACACCGACCTCAGCGGCTATCCTGATTTCGGCGTGCCCTACTACAAGCAGGGCAACGTCCCAGTGACGTCGGCGGGCATTCCGCGTGGCAACTGGTACGGCTTCCTCAACCGCGACTTCCAGACCGCGCGGCAAGATTTCGGCACCGGCACGATCGAGTACAAGGTCAACGAGGCCATCACGCTGAGCAGCAAGGTGCGCGGCGAGCACTCGCTGCTGAATTATATCGGCACGCTGCCGCAGAACCCGGTTACGACGAGCCCCAATCCGCTGCTCTGGACGACGACGGCGAGCGCGCAGAGCCGCTACCAGAACGTGGACGTGTGGGCCAACCAGAACGAGGCCACCTTCAAGCTCGACACCGGCGGGGTCAAGCACACGGCGGTGTTCGGCGTCGAATATTCGAACGAGAATATCTCGATCGACCGTTACACCGGCCTCTCGTCGGAACTGTTCGGCGGCGGCTCGACCAGCAGCGGGGCGGTCACGGGGGTGAACCTTTACTCGCCGCAGTACACCTACATTCCCTTCAGCAACACGCCGTCGCTGGTTGGAAATCCGACGCGCTATGGCGTCAACACCAGCAGCGTCTACGTCATGGACACCGCGAACTGGCAGGACACGATCATCGTCAATGGTGGCGTGCGCTACGATGGCTACAGCCAGAGTTCGTCGACCAACGCGGACCATCTCAAGCAGAACGCCGATCTCGTCAATTACAACGTCGGCCTGGTCTACAAGCCGATGTCGATCGGCAGCCTCTATGCGGCCTATGCGACCTCCGCCAATCCGTTCGGATCGGAGCTTGATGCGACCGCCACCGATTACGGCGGCATTCCTGCCAACACGGCTATCTTGCTCGGGCCGGAGCGCAATAAGGCAGCCGAGCTCGGCACCAAATGGGAGCTAGCTGATCGCCATTTGCTGGTCAGCGCCGCGCTGTTCCAGACCACGAAGGACAATGCGCGCGAAACCGTCAGCGGCCTGCTGACTTCGGGCGCTGCCTACAGGATCCAGGGCATCGATATCGAGGCCGAAGGCAAGATCACCGATCGCTGGAGCATCTTCGGCGGCCTGGTGTTGATGCAATCGAAGGTCACGCAGAGCGGTGTCGCCTCAAATCTCGGCCTGCAGCTTGCCAACGTGGCTCATCAATCGTTCAGCATGCTGACCAAGTACAAGTTCGACGACGGCTGGGAGCTGGGCGGTCAGGCGGTGTACCGTTCGAAGGTGTATGGCGGCACGTTCGCCGCCAACACCGGCAACGAGCTGCCGAGCTACTGGCGCTTCGACGCGTTCGTCGAGAAGAAGATCGACAAGAACTGGACGATGAAGTTCTATGCCCAGAATCTCACCAACAAGCTCTACTACGACACGCTCTATCGCAGCGCGGTTCCCTTCGTCGCGGTCGCGCCGGGGCGGGCGTTCTACCTCATCACGACGGCGAAGTTCTGATCATGTTGACCTGCCTTCCTGGCGTCCTGAGCAAAGATGATGTGGCGGATTTCCGCCGCATCATGGACGCCAGCAATTGGGAAGACGGGCGCTCCACCGCGGGCTCGCAGTCGGCGATGGTCAAGCGCAACGAGCAATTGCCGCCGGACAGTGAGGTCGCGCGCAAGCTCGGCAACCGCATCATCTCGGCATTGACGTCGAACCCGCGCTTCATCGCGGCGGCGATCCCGCTCCAGATCTTCCCGCCGCTGTTCAACCGCTATGCAGCCAGCAGCGGCCACCATTTCGGCCTGCATGTCGACAATGCCATCCGCGGCGACCGCCTGACCGGCCTTCGCATCCGCACAGACCTCTCGGTGACGCTGTTCCTGGCCGAGCCGGAGGAGTACGACGGTGGCGAACTTGTGATCGAGGACAGCTACGGTTCGCACGAAGTCAAGTTGCAAGCCGGGGACTGCGTGCTCTATCCCTCGACCAGCCTCCATCTCGTGACCCCGGTGACCAGGGGAACGCGGGTTGCATCTTTCTTCTGGCTTCAGAGCATGATACGGGACGATCAAGCCCGGAGCATGATCTTTGACCTCGACACCGCGATACAGGCGCTGGTGGAACGGCTCGGGCGTGACGATCCCGAAACGGTCAAATTGACGGGTATCTATCACAACCTCATTCGCTACTGGGCCGAAGTATGAAGATCATGTCCTTCCAAGCAAGCCTTGCCGCAGCTCTGGTGCTGGCGGCCGCCTGGCTTGCATCCCCTGTTTCTGCCCAGACGCAAGCCGCGCCCGCGGCACCGGTTCAATCGACGGCTCAGCCGTCAGCGGTCAGCCCGGCCCCGGTTGTTGCTCCGCCTGCGGCGCCCCAAGCTGCCGTGCCGGCGGCTGCAAAGTCCGATACGGCAGCCGGCATCGCGCCCGCCATGAAGGAATTGTCGCCCTGGGTGATGTTCATGTCGGCGGACATCATCGTGAAGGCGGTGATGATCGGGCTGGCCTTTGCATCGCTGATGACCTGGACGGTGCTGATCGCGAAGTCGATCGAATTGTCGATCGCCGCGACCAAGCTTCGTTCGGCGCTGAAGAAGATCGCAGAGGCGCGCTCGCTCGCGGAAGCGCAGATGGCGCTCGGCGCCAAGGCGGGCATCCTGCCGTCCTTCCTGGCGGCGGCGCTGCGGGAGGCGCGGATGTCGGCCGGCCTCTCCAGCGACACCGGCATCAAGGAGCGGGCGGCTTCGAGCTTCTCCGAGATCATGCGGGCGGAGGCGCGGCGCATCCGCGTCGGTATGGGCGTGCTCGCCACCATCGGCTCGACCTCGCCCTTCGTCGGTCTGTTCGGCACCGTGTGGGGCATCATGAACAGCTTCATCGGCATCTCGAAGTCGCAGACCACGAACCTCGCCGTCGTCGCGCCCGGTATCGCCGAGGCGCTGCTCGCCACAGCCATCGGTCTGGTCGCCGCCATTCCCGCCGTCATCATCTACAATTACTTCTCGCGCGTGACG
This sequence comes from Bradyrhizobium sp. WSM1253, assembly GCF_000244935.1. Classification (NCBI taxonomy): domain Bacteria; kingdom Pseudomonadati; phylum Pseudomonadota; class Alphaproteobacteria; order Hyphomicrobiales; family Nitrobacteraceae; genus Bradyrhizobium; species Bradyrhizobium sp. WSM1253. The sequence continues at coordinate 947,049 of NZ_JH600073.1, read as the reverse complement.
AAGAGCTATCTCGAGCTCGTCAGCCGTGCCTCGGGCGCTGCGGGGCGGTTGCTCTCGCGCGATCTCGACCGCAGCCACGGCAGCGTGCATTCGCGCGCGGCGGAGTGAACCATGGGCGTTTCGCTCGCAGACAATGATGACGACGACGATTTCGGCGAAACGCATGAAATCAACGTCACGCCGTTCATCGACGTCATCCTGGTGCTGCTGATCATCTTCATGGTCGCAGCGCCGCTCTCGACCGTCGACCTGCCGATCGATCTGCCGATGTCGAGCGCGACGCCGCAGAAGAAGCCGGACAAGCCGACCTATCTCAGCATCAAGCCCGATTTGACGCTTGCCATCGGAGAGAACCCGGTCCACCGCGCCGAGTTGATCGGCACGCTCGATGGTCTGTCCGACATGAGCAAGGACAAGTACGTCTTCCTGCGCGCCGATCGCTCGGTGCCGTATGGCGAGTTGATGGGCGTCATGGAGCTGTTGCGCTCCGGCGGCTATTCGCGGGTGAAGCTGGTTGCGCTGGAAGGCGCTCCGGGAGCGCCTGCGGCAGGCGCCGCTCAGCCTTAGAGGCCCGCGATGTCGGATGAGTCCAGACCAGCCCGGACGCTTTGGATTTTGGCAGCGCTGGCGGCGCTCGCGCTGCATCTCGGTGGTGCCGCGCTCGCGCTGGCGCACCTGCGGGCCGACGACGGCGACGATGGCCTCGGCGCGGCCGGCGCGGAGTTCGCTGTCGAGATGGCCTCGCCGAAGGCGCCTGACACCGACCTTCCGCCGGGACCGGATAGTGAGGCGATGCAGGAGCAGCAGGCGCTTCCCGAGCAAAAGGCCGAGACCAAGGAAACCGAGCTTCCAAAGGATCAGTCGCAACAGGTCGACGATCCCGATCGGGTCGTCACCGAGAACATCTCGAAGAAGCCGCAGGACGAGGATCCGAAGATTGCGGCGGTCGAAACGCCCGCTGCGGAAGCTTCGCCGAAGTCCGTTGCGACGGCGCGGCAGACGCTCGACGAGGACGCGCGCGAGGCCGAGAAGGCGCTGGCGCCTGTGCTCGGCATCGGCAAGGATATTTTGAAGCTGACAGCCGACTGGAATCGCAAGATCAGCGCGCATCTCACGGCCCACAAGGTCAATCCGGAGGGCAAGGAGCCCAACAATCAGAAGGTCAAGGTCAGCTTCGCGATCAATCGGCGGGGCAACGTGCTTTCAGTCGACGTCGTCGAGTCGTCCGGGGATGCAGCTTACGATGCGGCCGCGATCTCGATTGTCCGCAAGTCCGATCCCATCCCGCAGCCGCCCGCCAGCCTGACCGACGACCGGTTCGAGCGCACCGTCGACATCATCTTCACGCCGCCGGACGCAAAGAAAAAGAAGAAGACGGCTCAGCGCCAGTAGAGCCTGATCCCGACATAGACCACGACAAGGCAGGCGAAGATCAGGGCCACCGGGAGCGGCCGTTTCTGGGTTGTGCCCGCGGTCGCTGCCCCGAAGAAACTGGTCTTCTTCGGCTTCGGTTCTGGGCGGCGGAAAGCGGTAACATTGTCCGCAGCCGGTTCGGCCGCCCGAGGGCGGACATCAGGCGGGGTTCCCGCGCCGCCCATCTCGGCATAGTAGGCCTTGTAGATGGCGCCGATGGTGGCCTCGGTCGCCTCACCCTCGTTCATCTGCGCCTGCAGGTTCTTGTAGCTCACGAGGAACTCCTGCGCCCCAGGAGGCAGCGCGGACGACCCGTTGAGCTTGGCCATCATCTTCCAGGTGGCGAAATCGGCGCGGGCGCGGGTATCGGCGCGTCGCGCGATCAGCATATCGGCAGCTTTGACCAAGTCGGCCTCGAGCCCTTCGGCTTGTGTTCGGGTGTGTCGCTGTTCAACTACGCATTGCCGGTCAGAATGAGAACAGCCTGAATCACATAACCGGTCAACGTTCGCAGTATTGCTGAAATAACATCAAGATTTAGACCGAACTGGGAGCCCGCCAGCGGTAGCAGGATCAGCAAGCCGATCAGGATCAGCATCCCGAACGGCTCGAGCCGCGCCAGGGGCAGGGCGAGCGGCCGCGGCAGCAGCCCGACCGCGACGCGCCCGCCGTCGAGCGGCGGGATCGGCATCATGTTGAACACCGCCAGCACCGCGTTGATCAGCAGTGCGTTCTTGAGATTGTCGAAGATCCATTGCGCCGAGTTCGCGGGAGCCCAGGGCAGGGCGTGCAGGGCAAGAGCTGCGGCCAGCGCCAGCAGGATGTTGGTGGCGGGCCCGGCCAGCGCCACCCCTACCATGCCGAGCCTGGGGTCGTTGAGCTTGCGGAAATTCACCGGCACAGGCTTGGCATAGCCGAACAGGAACGGCGAATGCGCGAACAGCAGCATCGCCGGCAATATCAGCGTGCCGAACGGGTCGATGTGCCTGATAGGGTTGAAGCTGACACGGCCGAGCTGCCATGCCGTGTCGTCACCGAGACGATATGCGACGAAGGCGTGCGCAGCCTCGTGGAAGGTGATGGCGAGCACCAGCGGCAGCACCCACACCGAGAGGTCATACAAAGAAATGTTCACGGCTCGTCCGTCCCGATTTGCCTGCGGTCTTGCAGCCGACCCAGCCAACCGGTGGTGCAGCAACGCTTCACCTCAACATAGGGTGGGCGGTTCCGAAATGCCACGCCGCAAATAATCGGCGAGACCGGCGGCCATGACGTCGAGCCTTGGCGCCGGATGAGCTACGTCGGGATCGTCCCCTCATATCGGATCATGCCGTCCTCGATCGTCACCCAGCCCATCTTTTCGCTGACCCAGATATGCTCGGTCGGCACAAACGCGTTGCGATCGTCGAAGGTCGCCAGCGCGACGCCCGCCAGTGTGCCATTGCGCCGCCAGGCGAACAGGCGCGTGCCGCAGCGTTTGCAGAACACCCGGTCGATGCGCTCGGACGACGCATAGCGGTCGGTGTCGCCCTCGACGGTCAGCGCGCGCTGGTCGAATTGCGCACGGGCGAAATAGGGCGAGCCCATCGCCTTCTGGCAGAGGCGGCAATGGCAGATGCGGACGTTGAGCGGCTCGCCCTCGGCCTTGAATCGCACCGCGCCGCACAGGCATCCGCCTTCCCGGATCATGCGACCCGCCACTCGGCGACCTGACGCGCCATGCTCCAGTTTAGCTTGTCGAGTTCGCCGTCCATGTCGGAACTCCTGCGTCTGGTGTTGGTGAAGGCGGCCCAGCAGAAGCCGCCATGGGTCCGTACCGCAATCGTGCTGGTGCCCGGCAGGCTGCCATTGTGCCACCAATTGTCTGACTTGTTGACGCAGAAGCCTTTGGCGTAGTTGGGGCTGTCAGCGGGTGCGGTGGTCATGATCTCTATGGTGCGCGGCCGTAGGATGTTCGCGGGCTTCGTGTAGCCGTCGACATGCATCAGAAACTGAACCAGATCCGCCGGCGTCGCGATCCAGCCACCATGGGAATCCATCCGCGGGACGTTCATGCCGTAGGGATTTTCGCCCTGGCCGTAATAGACGACTTCGCCGTCCTGGCGCTGCTCGCGCGTGTCGCGCGCGATGGTCATGTCGGTGACGCCGCAGCGTGCGAGCACCTCGCTGCGGACATGCTCGGCATAGGATTGGCCAGTGAGCTTCTCGATGACGCGCCCCAGCACGCAATAGCCGAAATTCGAGTAGGCGTAGCGTTGGCCCGGCAAGAGGTCCAGCGGCCGGTTGGCGAGCGTCCAGGTGATCAGCCCGGCATGATCCATCCGGGTATGCGTGAACATGGGATCGCGGTTGTCGTTGCTCCAGCCGCCGGCGGTGTGCGTCAGGAGATGCTCGAGCGTGATCTGGTCGATACCGGCAGAGTAGGGCGGCGGCCCGTATTCGGTGCCGAGCAGCGCGCCGGGGCCGAACACCCGGTCCGTCAGCTTGAGGCGGCCCGCCTCGATCAGGCGGAAGATCGTGACCGACGTGATCATCTTGCTGACGCTGGCAATCCGGAACAGATGCCGCGGCGTCACGGCCTCGTTCCGCTCGATATCGGCAACACCGAAGGCGTCCTCGTGGACAACAGTGCCGGCATAGCCGATCGCAAAGGACAGCGCCGGCACGCCATATCTGTCCATGAAGCTGTGCGCGAGCCGTGCCATGGCGTCGCGCTCGGCCGGCGACGGCGGGCCGATGTTCGCCGGGTTGGGCGTGAGTTGCGCAAGCGCATCGTGCGAAAGCAACGGCAGCGCGCTCGCCGCGAGCTTCACAAAATCACGCCGCCCAAACCGCATGGTGCGCCCCTTCGGACGGCCGTTGCCTCAGTACGTCGCCCGTCCGCCGGAGATATCAAACACCGCGCCGGTGGAGAAGGCGCAATCTTCGGATGCGAGCCAGCTCACCATCGCGGCTAGCTCTTCCACCAGCACAAAGCGCGCTTTCGGAATCTTCGACAGCATGAAGTCGATATGCTGCTGCGTCATCTGGTCGAAGATCGCGGTCTTCGCAGCCGCGGGCGTGACCGCATTGACGAGGATGTCATGTGCGGCCAATTCCTTGCCGAGCGACTTGGTCAGCGCGATCAGGCCGGCCTTGGAGGCCGAATAGTGCGAGGCGTTCGGATTGCCTTCCTTGCCGGCGATCGAGGCGATGTTGACGATGCGCCCGTATTTCTGCTTGAGCATCGCGGGCACGATCGCCTTGCAGACGATGAAAGGACCGTCGAGGTTGATGCGTAGAACTTTGCGCCATTCCTCGAGGTCGGTCTCCCAGACCGGCTTGTTGACCCCGGCAATGCCGGCATTGTTGACGAGGATGTCGATCTTGCCGAAGGCGGCAAGCGTCGCGTCGCGGGCCTGCTCGACGGCCGCGGTATCGGTGACGTCGACCTTGAAGACTTTTGTTTCGCCGCCAATTTCCTTTGCCGTCTTCTCGGCCAGCGCGGCGTCGAAATCCCAGATCGCGACCTTGGCGCCGGAGGCGACGAAGCGCTGAACGATGGCGCGGCCGAAGCCCTGCGCGCCGCCGGTGACGATGGCGACACGGCCGTTGAGATCGATCTTGTTCATGCCAAATCCCCTTATCTGTCCCTCATGGTGAGGAGCGCGCACTTGCGCGCGTCTCGAACCATAGAGCCCGTGGCCTATCCCTCGAGACGGCGCTGACGCGCTTGCTCGGGATGAGGAGTGATCAGAGCATGTAGCCGCCGTCGACCACGAGGTCGACGCCGGTAGTGAAGGCGCTCTCGTCACTGCCGAGATAGACCGCCATGGACGCGATCTCGTCGGCGGTGCCGAGCCGGCCCATCTTCTGGCGGGAGACGAACATCTCCTTGCCCTGCGGTCCTTGCGCCGCGGCGCGGTCGAGCATCGAAGGCGTCTCGACGGTGCCGGGGCAGATGCTGTTGCAGCGGATGCCCTTGGTGATGAAGTCGAGCGCGACCGCGCGCGTCAGCAGCGACACGGCCGCCTTCGAGGCGCTGTAGACGTAGCGGTTGGCCGGCGGCCGCAGCGCCGCGCAGGAGGAGATGTTGACGATGCTGCCGCCGCCGCCCGCGAGCATGTCCGGCAGGAAGGCCCTGATGGTCCGGTGCATCGACTTGACGTTGAGGTCGAACGAGAAATCAAAATCCTCTTCCGAGCATTCGAGGATGGTGCCGTGGTGCACGAAGCCGGCCGCGTTGAGCAGGATGTCGACCTTGCCGACGCGCTTGGCGAAGGCGTTGACGTCGGCGGTGCTGCGCACGTCGAGCTTGGCGACCTCGGCGATGCCTTCCTTGGTCAGGCTCGCGATGCCGCTCTCGTTGATGTCGGTGGCGATGACGGTTGCGCCTTCACGCGCGAAGGCGACGGCGCATGCGCGTCCGATGCCTGCCGCTGCAGCCGTGACGACGGCGCGCTTTCCCTTGAGGCGGTCTGCCATTTTCTTCTTTCTCCTCGATGTGCTCAGTGCCGTAGCCCGGATGAGCGCGCGAGCGCGATATCCGGGAGCCGATGTCCCGGGTGTCGCTTCGCTCACCCGGGCTACGTGTTCCTAATTCAGTGATTATCCCGCGCCACACCAAAGCTGCCGGCGACGTTCTGGTAGCGCGTGGCGAGCTCCATGCAGGCGCCGGTCGCGTGCTGGCCGACGGTGTTGCGATAAAGCTCCTGCCACGGCGTCTGGTTCGGCGGATGCTTGAAGCCGCCATTGGCCTTGAGCTCGGCGTGGCGCTTCTTCACCTCGTCGTCCGAGATGAGAATGTTGGCGCTGCCCTTGTTCAGATCGACGCGCACCTTGTCGCCGTTCCTGAGGATCGCGAGCCCGCCATTGGCGGCGGCTTCCGGCGAAGCATTGAGAATCGAAGGTGAGCCCGAGGTGCCTGACTGCCGGCCGTCGCCGATGCAGGGCAGGGACATGATGCCGCGCTTGATCAGCGCCGCAGGCGGCTGCATGTTCACGACCTCGGCGCCGCCGGGATAGCCGATCGGGCCGGTGCCGCGGATGAACAGCACGCAGCGCTCGTCGATCTCGAGCGAGGGATCGTCGATCCGCTCGTGATAGTCCTCAGGCCCCTCGAACACGACGGCGCTGCCCTCGAAGGCATTGAGATCGGTCGGATTGCTGAGGTAGCGATCGCGGAATTCCTTGGAGATCACGCTGGTCTTCATGATCGCGGAATCGAACAGATTGCCCTTCAGCACCAGGAAGCCGGCGTCCTTCACCAGCGGCTTGTCGTAAGCCCAGATCACGTCGTTGTCGGGCTTTGGTGCATTGGCGCAATTCTCGCCGATGCCGCGTCCGTTGACCGTGACCGCGTCCTCGTGGATGCGCTTGTGCTTCATCAACTCGCGCACCACGGCCGGCACGCCGCCGGCGCGGTGGAATTCCTCGCCGAGATAGAAGCCGGCCGGCTGCATGTTGACCAGCAGCGGCACGTCGTGACCGACCTTCTGCCAATCGTCGATGGAGAGCTCAACGCCGATGTGGCGCGCCAGCGCGTTGATGTGGATCGGTGCGTTGGTCGAGCCGCCGATCGCCGAATTGATCACGATACAGTTCTCGAACGCCTTGCGGGTCAGGATGTCCGAAGGCTTGAGGTCTTCCCAGACCATGTCGACGATGCGTTTTCCCGTCTCGTAGGCGATCTGGCCGCGCTCGCGATAGGGGGCGGGGATCGCCGCACAGCCCGGAAGCGAGAAGCCGAGCGCTTCGGCGAGCCCGTTCATGGTGGAGGCGGTGCCCATGGTGTTGCAATGGCCGACTGAGGGCGCCGATGACGCCACGATCTCCATGAATTCTTCATAGTCGATCTCGCCGGCGGCGAGCCGCTCGCGCGATTTCCAGACGATGGTGCCAGAGCCGGTGCGTTCGCCATTGTGCCAGCCGTTCAGCATCGGCCCGCCCGACAGCACGATCGCAGGCAGGTTGACGGTCGCCGCCGCCATCATGCAGGCTGGCGTAGTCTTGTCGCAGCCGGTGGTTAGCACCACGCCGTCAAGCGGATAGCCGTAGAGGATTTCGACGAGGCCGAGATAAGCGAGGTTGCGGTCGAGCGCCGCGGTCGGGCGCTTGCCGGTCTCCTGGATCGGATGGGTCGGGAATTCCATCGCAATGCCGCCGGCCTCGCGGATGCCTTCGCGGACGCGGTGGGCAAGCTCGATATGGTGTCGGTTGCAAGGGGAGAGGTCGTTGCCGGTCTGCGCGATGCCGATGATCGGTTTGCCGGACTGGAGCTCGGTGCGGGTGAGACCATAGTTCAGATAGCGCTCCATATAGAGCGCGGTCATGCCCGGATTATGCGGATTGTTGAACCATTCCTGCGAGCGGAGGTGGCGGCGAGCGCCGTTGCCGGCGGGGGCATGCCCATTGGTTGGTCTTTTTGTCATTGGTTTCTCCTGCAATGCAAACGCACTGGCGTCCGTTTTATGGTATCGGCTTGTGCGATGCCCAACGGCGCGAGCGACGATTTGCCTGCCCGCTGGCGGGTCGTTTCCTCACAAATCCGATACTAGTCATGGCCGCTTGGTAACGCTACCATTTTGTTCGCAGCGCCTGTGCCTGAAGCGGCTGGCCGGTTGTCCGACCGCCGGGCCGACGAGCTTTGCCGCTCGATCACCTTGAAGCCAAGATCGAGCACCGGATGTTCCGGGCGCCGTCCGTCGATCGCGTCGATCAGCATGCTGGCGGCCGTGTTGCCCATCTCGTAGCGGTTGGTGCGCACGCTCGTCAGAGTCGGGACCGCGGAGGCCATGAATTCCAGATCGTTGAAGCCGACGATCGCGATCTGTTCGGGGATGGCGATCTCGCGGCGCCTGCATTCGAACAGCACACCCAGCGCGAGGTCGTCATTGGCGCAGAACACCGCATCCATGCCTGGCTCCCGCGCCAGGAGATCGGTGAACAGGGCGCCTCCGAGCGTCACCGAGGTCGGAGTCGCCGTCGTGACGACGAGGCGTTGCTCGAATAGTCCTGCGTCCTTCATGGCCGAGACGTATCCGTCGAGCCGCCGCTGTACCCGCGGATCCATCCGCGCGCCGACGAAGCCGATCTTGCGGTGACCTTGCGCGAACAGATGTGCAACCGCCGCACGGGCTGCGTCATAGTGCGAAAAGCCGATCATCATGTCGACCGGATGGGGCCCGATCTCCATGATTTGCACGATCGGGCAGTCGGCGGCATCGAGCATCGCGCGCGATTCCGTGGTCTGGTCGATGCCGGTGACGATCAGCCCGGCCGGCTTCTGCGCGAGAAACAGGCGCAGCAGCTTCTCCTCCTGGAGAATACTGTAGCGTGTGTTGGACAGCTGGATCGAGTAACGGCTGTTTTCGGAGGCGTCGTAGATGCCGCGCAGCACGTCGGAGAACACGTTATTGGTCAGTGACGGAATCAAGACACCGATCACCTCGGTGCGCTGCGAAGCCAACGCGCGCGCCGCCAGGTTCGGCACATAGCCGAGCTCCCTGGCCGCGCTCTCGACCCGTGTCCGTTTGGCGAGCGACAGCGCCTCGGGATTGCGGAAGAAGCGGGACGCTGTGATCGGGCTTACGCCGGCGAGCTCGGCGACTTCCGCCAGCCGGATTTTGCCTGACTTGGTGCGGTTTCGACCCATTTGCTGCTCTTAACACACTCACTGTCGCAAACAAAGGAACGTTGACAGCGCTACCAGCACGGACTAACCAAAGACAAATTGCCAAAACCGCACAAACTGCCGACAATGTCGCCCGCTAAGGTTGGGCTTCGTTCGGTGAAGTCTGAAAAAACAAGACGGTCGCGGCGCGAGATGCGTCGTGGACTTTCGAGGAGGGAGCTAGATGTCGTCTGTGCAAATCCGCGACGTGCGGAAATCGTTCGGCAATTTTGAAGTCCTGCACGGCGTTTCGATTCCGATCGAGGACGGCCAGTTCGTTGTCCTGGTTGGTCCCTCCGGCTGCGGCAAGTCGACGCTTCTGCGCATGCTCGCCGGTCTCGAGAATATCACCTCAGGTACGATCTCGATCGGCGACCGCGTCGTCAACAATGTCCAGCCGAAGGAGCGGGACATTGCGATGGTGTTCCAGAACTACGCGCTCTATCCGCACATGACGGTCGGCGAGAACATGGGCTTCTCGATGAAGCTGCGGGGCGAGAGCACCGAAGAGATCAACAAGCGCGTCAAGCGCGCCGCCGAGATCCTGGCACTGTCGCCGCTGCTCGAACGCTATCCGCGCCAGCTCTCCGGCGGCCAGCGCCAGCGCGTCGCCATGGGCCGCGCCATCGTGCGCGACCCGCAGGTCTTCCTGTTCGACGAGCCCTTGTCGAACCTCGACGCCAAGCTGCGCGTCGCGATGCGCACCGAGATCAAGGAGCTGCACCAGCGGCTGAAGACCACGACGGTCTACGTCACCCACGATCAGATCGAGGCCATGACCATGGCCGACAAGATCGTCGTCATGCATGACGGCATCGTCGAGCAGATGGGTACGCCGCTCGAGCTCTACGACAAGCCCGAGAACCAGTTCGTCGCCGGCTTTATCGGCTCGCCGTCCATGAACTTCCTGAAGGGGCATGTGCGCGTCAACGGCGTTGCGACCTTCGAGGGGCCGAATGGCGTGAAGCTGCCGCTCAGGAACGCGCCGGCGGCGTCCGACGGGCGTCCTGTCGTTTACGGCGTACGCCCAGAGCATTTCACCATCGCTGACGACGGCGCCGATGCCGAGATCGTCGTGGTCGAGCCGACCGGCTCGGAAACGCAGGTGTTTGCGAAGCTCGGCGGTGAGCAGGTCGTCGCGGTCTTCCGCGAACGTCACCAGTTCAACCCGGGTGACAAGGTCAAGCTGAAGCCCGATCCTTCCGTAATTCATCTGTTCGACGAGGCGACGGGCAAACGCGTGTAGCGACGCCGAAGAACTGCCCAATACAAGACGACCCAATACAAATATAAAATTTAGGGAGAGAACGATGAGCGATTTCGACAGGCGAAGTGTGCTTAAAGTCGGTCTGGGCGGCGCGGCGCTGCTGGCCGGCCCGGGCATCGTCCCGGTGCGCGCGGCGGAGTGGACCAACACGCCCGAGGCGAACGCCTCCATCCGCGTGCTGCGCTGGAAGCAGTTCATTCAGGCCGAGTTCGACAAATTCGCCGAGCAGACCAAGGCGTTTTCCGAGAAGACCGGCGTCAAGGTCAAGCTCGAGGCCGAGAGCTGGGAGGACATCCGCCCGAAAGCCGCGGTCGCCGCCAATGTCGGCGCCGGTCCCGACCTGATCATCGGCACGCTCGATGATCCCCACAAGTTCCCGGAAAAGCTGATCGACATGACTGACGTCGCCGACTATCTCGGCGCGCAATATGGCGGCTGGTATCCGGTTGCTGAACGCTACGGCAAGAAGGGCAACAGCTGGATCGCCATTCCCCAGGGCGCGACCGGCGGCTGCCTCAACTACCGCGTCAGTCACGTGAAGGCCGCCGGCTTCGATGAATTTCCCAAGGACACCGCCGGCTTCCTCAAGCTCTGCCAGGCGCTGAAGAAGAACAACACGCCGGCCGGCTTCGCGCTCGGCCACGCCACGGGTGACGCCAACGGTTGGTGCCAGTGGGCGCTGTGGGCCTTCGGCGGCAAGGTCGTCAACGAGAAGAACGAGGTCGTGATCGACTCGCCGGAGACGATCGCCGCGCTCGAATACGTCAAGCAGCTCTACGAGACCTTCATCCCCGGCGTGCTGTCGTGGAATGACTCGAACAACAACAAGGCGTTCCTCAACGGCGAGCTCAGCCTGACGCTGAACGGCATTTCGATCTGGACCGTCGGAAAGAACTCGACCGATCCGAAGCAGCAGGAGATCGCCAAGGACATGAACCACGCGCCGATGCCGATCGGGCCCGTGGGCGTGTCGACCGAGCAGCAGAACGTACTCGTCTATTACGGCTACAAGCACTCGAAGTATCCGAAGGCGGTCAAGGAATACATCAAGTTCATGATGGACAAGCCGAACTACGACGCCTGGGAGGTCTCCTCCAACGGCTACGTGTCGCCGCCGCTTCCGGCCTACAACGACAACCCGGTGTGGACGTCGGATCCGAAGATCACGCCGTATCGCGACTGCCTGAAGCGCTGCCGCGACAACGGCTATGCCGGCGATCTCGGCTATGCCTCCGCCGCCGTGATGGGCGACTTCGTCGTCGTCGACATGTTCGCCGAGGCGGCGTCGGGCTCCGTGACGCCGAAGGCGGCAGCCGCACGCGCAGCCGAGCGCGCCAAGCGCTACTACCAGGTCTGATCAGCTCCAATCTGCACGGCGTCCGGTTCGCCGGACGCCGCGACTTTTCGTCGAGGGGAATCCGACATGGCAGTTATGGCCGAGTCCACTGTCGCGCAGGCCAAGCGCAGCAGCTTGTGGACCAGAGCATTCGAGAGCCGGCATTTCCTCGGCGCGATGTTCATGGTGCCGGCGATCGCCATCCTCATTCTGTTTCTGGCTTACCCGCTGGCGCTCGGCTTCTGGCTCGGCATGACCGACACCAAGATCGGCGGTGCCGGACGCTACATCGGCTTCCAGAATTTCGTCTCGCTGGCGAAGGACTCGGTGTTCTGGCTGTCGGTGTTCAACACCATCTTCTACACGGTCGCCGCCAGCGCGGTGAAATTCGCCATCGGCCTTTACCTGGCGCTTCTGCTGAACGAGCGGCTGCCGATGAAGTCGATGATCCGGGCAATCGTGCTGTTGCCCTTCGTCGTGCCCACGGTGCTCTCTGCGATCGCGTTCTGGTGGATCTATGACAGCCAGTTCTCGATCATCTCCTGGGTGTTGATCAAGGCCGGCCTGATCACACGCTATATCGATTTCCTTGGCGATCCCTGGAATGCGCGCTGGTCGGTGGTCGCCGCCAATATCTGGCGCGGCGTTCCTTTCGTGGCGATCACGCTGCTGGCGGGACTTCAGACCATCTCGCCCTCGCTCTATGAGGCCGCCAATCTCGACGGCGCCACCAATCTGCAGCGCTTCCGCCACATCACGCTGCCGATGCTGTCGCCGATCATCGCGGTCGTGATGACGTTCTCGGTGCTGATGACCTTCACGGACTTCCAGCTCATCTACACCATCACGCGGGGCGGGCCGATCAACTCCACCCATCTGATGGCGACGCTGTCATTCCAGCGCGCCATCACCGGCGGCAATCTGGGCGAGGGCGCGGCGATCTCGAACGCGATGATTCCGTTCCTGGTCGCGGCGATCCTGCTCAGCTTTTTCGGGCTTCAGCGTTCCCGCTGGCAGCAGGGCGGGAGGGACTGACCATGACCACAGCGGACGACCAAAGCGTCGGAATGGACTATCTGGAAAGTTTTCCGCGGAAGTTTTTTCGCGTCTACCTTCCGCTCGGCCTGATCATCTTCTTCCTGCTATTCCCGTTCTACTGGATGGCGGTCGCGACGTTCAAGCCGGACGCGGAGATGTACGACTATGAAAAGTACAATCCGTTCTGGATTGTGCATCCGACGCTGGAGCACATCAAGAAGCTGTTCTTCGACACCGACTATCCGCTCTGGATGTGGAACACCGTGATCGTCTCGGTGTCCTCGACCTTCATCTCGCTGTTCGCCAGCGTCTGCGCCGCGTACGCGATCGAACGCCTGCGCTACAAAGGCTCGCGCTATGTCGGCCTTGCGATCTTCCTCGGCTATCTCGTGCCGCCCTCGATCCTGTTCATTCCGCTGGCGGCGATCGTGTTTCAGCTCGGGCTGTTCGACGGCAACCTGGCGCTGATCCTGACCTATCCGACCTTCCTGATCCCGTTCTGCACCTGGCTCCTGATGGGTTATTTCCGCACCATTCCCTATGAGCTGGAGGAGTGTGCGCTGATCGACGGGGCGACGCGGCTGCAGATTCTGATGAAGATCACGCTGCCGCTGTCGCTGCCGGGCGTGATCTCGGCGGGCATCTTCGCCTTCACGCTATCCTGGAACGAGTTCATCTACGCGCTGACCTTCATCTCGTCGTCCGAGAACAAGACGATCCCCGTCGGCGCGATCACCGAGCTCGTCAATGGCGACGTCTACCATTGGGGCGCGCTGATGGCGGCGGCCCTGACCGGCTCGGTTCCCGTAGTTATCCTTTATTCCTTCTTCGTGGAGTATTATGTGTCGGCGATGACCGGCGCCGTGAAGGAATGATCGCGGGGCCTGCCTTGAGAGCGCGCCAGGACGAATCGCCGAAATCGGCGCGTTCCGGCCAATAAAAAGGAGTAGGCTCTTGCACATTCTGGTTCTGGGCGCCGCCGGCATGGTCGGCCGCAAATTGTGCGAACGGTTGTTGCGCGACGGCCGGCTTGGCAAGAGCGACATCACCAAGCTGACCATGCATGACGTGGTCGAGCCGAAGGCGCCGGAAAAAGCCGGTTTTGCCATCGAGACGGTGTCGAGCGATTTCGCCATGCCGGGTGCGGCCGAAAAGCTGATCGCCGGCCGTCCGGACGTGATCTTTCATCTCGCCGCGATCGTCTCGGGCGAAGCCGAGCTCGATTTCGACAAGGGCTACCGCATCAATCTCGACGGCACGCGGATGCTGCTCGATGCCGTCAGGCTCGCAGGCGGCAGCTACAAGCCGCGCGTGGTCTTCACGTCCTCGATTGCGGTGTTCGGCGCGCCGTTCCCCGATGCGATCGGCGACGAGTTCTTCCACACGCCGCTTCTGAGCTACGGCACGCAGAAGGCGATTGGCGAACTGCTGCTGGCCGACTATTCCCGCCGCGGCTTCCTCGACGGCATCGGCATCCGCCTGCCGACCATCTGCATTCGGCCCGGCCTGCCCAACAAGGCGGCATCGGGGTTCTTCTCCAATATTCTGCGCGAGCCGCTGGCCGGCAAGGAAGCGGTCCTTCCCGTGTCCGAGGACGTCCGCCATTGGCATGCCACGCCGCGCTCAGCCGTCGGCTTCCTGCTGCATGCCGGCACCATGGACCTCGCCGCGGTGGGGCCGCGCCGTAATTTGACCATGCCGGGCCTGTCGGCGACGGTTGGCGAGCAGATCGCTGCGCTGAAACGCGTCGCCGGCGACAAGGTCGCCGCCCGCATCAAGCGGGAGCCCGATCCCTTCATCGTCGGCATCGTCGGCGGCTGGCCGCGCAACTTCAATGCAAAGCGGTCGCTCGAGCTCGGCTTCACCACCGCCGAAAAGACTTTCGACGACATCATCCGCATTCACATCGAAGACGAGCTCGGCGGCAATTTCGTCGCGTGATCTCTGACTGAGCGGGTAAAGTGATGGCGAGCGTTGCTTGCATCGGCGAATGCATGGTCGAGCTCCGGCAGGCCCAGGGTGGACAATCCGGCGGGCAGGGCGGGGGCCTCTACTCGCGTGGATTCGGCGGCGACACTCTCAACACGGCCGTGTACCTCGCGCGGCTCGAGGTCAAGGTCGACTATTTCACCGCGCTTGGCGACGATGCCCTGAGCGATGAGATGATCGCGGCCTGGACAGCCGAGGGCGTCGGCACGAGGCGCGTCGCGCGGCTGCCGGGCAAGCTGCCCGGCCTCTACATGATCCAGCTGGACGCGAAGGGCGAGCGCCAGTTCTTCCACTGGCGCGACAGTGCGGCGGCGCGCCAGCTGATGAATCTGCCGGAGACGGACGATCTCCTCAACTCCCTGATGAGCTACGACATCGTCTATCTCTCTGCGATCACGCTCTCGATCTACGACGCGGCCGGGCGCGAGCGCCTGTTCGCGGCGATCAAGCGTGCGCGCCTGCTCGGCACCCGCTTCGTGTTCGACACCAATTTCCGCGCGCGGGGATGGCCGGATCGCGATGTCGCGCGCGAGGTGTTTTCGGCTGCTTTCGCGGCTGCCGACATCGTGCTGACCTCGACCGAGGATCTGCTCGCTCTCTATCCCGGCGAGAGCCACGAGCAGTTGATGGCGCGCATCCCGACCCCCGAGCTGGTGTTCCGGCTCGCGGAGCCGGTCAGCCTGCTGCGCTTTCCCGGGGGCCCCTACGAGATCCGCGCCGAGCCCATGACCAAGCCCGTGGTCGACACCACCGCGGCCGGCGACAGCTTTGCGGCGGCCTATATCGCTGCACGGCTCGCCGGTTCCGACCCGGTCGAGGCCGCCCAGGCCGGGCACCGCCTCGCCAGCCTCGTGATCTGCTATTCCGGCGCCATCATTCCGGGTTATGCCATGCCACCGAAGAAACGGCACCGGCCGGCGACCACGCGTCAAGCGACCAAGTGAAACGAAAGCCAAGATGACCACGACTGCCCAACAGAACCACCTCGCCGCGCTGTTCAAGGCCGCGACCGTCATTCCCGTCCTCACCATCGAGCGTATCCAGGATGCTGTGCCGCTGGCGCGTGCGCTGGTCGCCGGCGGCGTCCGCACGCTGGAGGTGACCATGCGTACCCCCGTTGCGATCGAGGCGGCGAGGGCGATGATGGCCGAGGTGCCCGAGGCGATCGTCGGCATCGGCACGATTCTCAATCCGGCCGACTTCACGCGTGTCGAGAAGCTCGGTGTTGCGTTCGGCATCAGCCCCGGCTTGACCCCGGACCTGTTGAAGGCCGCCACCCATAGCTCCTTGCCGTTTGCGCCCGGTATCGCCACGGCGTCCGAGCTGATGATGGCGCTGTCCTACGGCTTCGACATCGCAAAATTTTTCCCGGCCGAGCAGGCTGGCGGCATCAAGGGGCTGCGCTCTCTGGGTGGGCCGTTCCCGAACGTGCGGTTCTGCCCCACTGGCGGGGTCGGCGAGGCCAATGCGGCAACCTGGCTCGCGGAGCCCAATGTGGTCGCTGTCGGCGGTTCCTGGCTGTGCCCGACGGCGGAGATCAGGGCCGGGAACTGGGCCGGCATAACTGCCATCTGCCAGCGCACCCTCCAGGCGCTTAAACCCGCGTGAAGTCTTGCCATCCCTGAGCTAAGACTTAGGTCAGCAAGAGACCGCCAGGGAGAAAGACCATGACCGCCAGCATCGTCGGATGGGCGCATACGCCGTTCGGCAAGTTCGACACCGAGACCGTGGAAAGCCTCGTGGTGAAGGTCGCCAATGAGGCGCTGGCGGATGCCGGCATTTCGGCTGGCGATGTCGACGAGATCGTGCTCGGCCATTTCAACGCCGGCTTCTCGCCCCAGGATTTTACCGCCTCGCTGGTGCTCCAGGCCGACCCGCAGCTGCGTTTCAAGCCGGCGACCCGGGTCGAGAACGCCTGCGCCACCGGCTCCGCCGCCGTCCATCAGGGCGTGCGCGCGATCGCGGCCGGCGCGGCCAGGATTGTCCTCGTTGTCGGCGTCGAACAGATGACGCGCACGCCGGGGCCGGAGATCGGCAAGAATCTGCTCAAGGCGTCCTATCTGCCCGAGGACGGCGACACCGTCGGCGGCTTCGCCGGCGTGTTCGGCAAGATCGCCAGCTCCTATTTCCAGAAATACGGCGACCAGTCCGACGCACTGGCGCTGATCGCGGCCAAGAACCACAAGAACGGTGTCGCCAATCCCTTCGCCCAGATGCGCAAGGACTTTGGCTTCGAGTTCTGCCGCGCCGAGAGCGAGAAGAACCCCTACGTTGCCGGTCCCCTGAAGCGCACCGATTGCTCGCTGGTCTCGGACGGTGCCGCTGCCCTGGTGCTGGCCGACGCGGAAACCGCCAAGGGCATGAGCAAGTCGATCGGCTTCCGCGCCACCGCGCACGCCCAGGATTTCCTGCCGATGTCCAAGCGCGACATCCTCCAGTTCGAGGGCTGCACGGTCGCCTGGCAGCGCGCGCTGGAGAAGGCGGGCGTTACACTGTCGGATCTCTCCTTCGTCGAGACCCATGACTGCTTCACCGTCGCCGAGCTGATCGAGTACGAAGCGATGGGGCTGACGCCGAGGGGGCAGGGCGCCCGCGCCATCAAGGAAGGCTGGACGCTCAAGGACGGTAAGCTCCCGGTCAATCCGTCCGGCGGCCTGAAGGCCAAGGGCCATCCGATCGGCGCCACCGGCGTCTCCATGCACGTGATGACCGCGATGCAGCTCGCCGGCCAAGCGCCCGAGGGCATGCAGCTCAAGAATGCAAAACTCGGCGGCATCTTCAACATGGGCGGTGCGGCGGTTGCCAACTACGTCTCCGTGCTGGAGCCGCTGAAGTAAGCTCCGACCTTGTAGGGTGGGCAAAGGCGCAGCCAGCGCCGTGCCCACCATCTTGTTTGCGCTAGATCATGGTGGGCACGCTTCGCTTTGCCCACCCTACGGCACTGATTGATTCGCGGGACATGCATCATGAGCAATGACTACGAAGATTCGCTGTCGATGGACGCACTCAACGATCGCATCGCGATTCTCGAGGACAATATCCGCCAGCTCATCGAGCAGGCCGCGGCCGCCTCGGGTGAGCAGAACGAGTCGCGGATCGCAGACCGCATCAACCAGCAGAACGAGGAGCTCGACCGTCTCCTCAAGGTTCGCGAATCCCGTCAGAAGAAATAGCCCTTAGCGGCCGGCGCATGCGGCCATACGCCGGCCGCCCTTGCGCATGCGCCGCCGCTGCCGTTAGCTGGACCGAAATCGCAGGGCTCGCTTGAGCCCGCGCAATCGGGAGTGAACGATGGGGCCGCTGAAGGGCATCAAGGTCGTCGACATGACCACCGTGTTGATGGGTCCCTATGCGACCCAGATGCTCGGCGACTATGGCGCAGACGTCATCAAGGTGGAGTCTCTGGACGGTGACGTCACCCGCCTGATCGGTCCGATGCGGCACGCCGGCATGGGCCCGGTGTTCCTCAACACCAACCGCAGCAAACGCTCGATCTGCCTCGACCTGAAGAAGCCCGCCGGCCGCGAGGCCGTGCTGCGCTTGCTGAAAGACGCCGACGTTCTCGTCTACAACGTCCGCCCGCAGGCGATGGCGCGGCTTCAACTGGGCTATGACGTTGTTTCCAAGATCAATCCGCGTCTGGTCTATGCCGGCGTGTTCGGCTTCGGCCAGGACGGGCCGTATGCTGCAAAACCCGCCTATGACGACCTGATCCAGGGCGCCACCGCGCTGCCGGCCTTGATGGCGCAGACGGGCGACGGCGTGCCGCGCTATGTGCCGAACGCACTGGTCGATCGCATCGTCGGCCTCACCGCCGTGGGCGCGATCTGCGCCAGCCTCGTGCATCGCGACCGCACCGGACGCGGCCAGCGCGTCGACATCCCGATGTTCGAGACCATGGCCGGCTTCGTCATGGGCGACCACATGGGCGGGCTCACCTACGAGCCCCCGCTCGACAAGGGCGGTTACGCCCGCCACCTCTCGCGCGATCGCCGGCCCTACAAGACCTCGGACGGTTATCTCAGCGTCATCGTCTACAACGACAAGCAGTGGGAGAACTTCTTCAAGGCGACGGGACGCGACGACCTGCGGGCCGACGCGATGTTCGCGACATTCGCCGGCCGCGCCGCCAATATCGACGTCGTCTATGCCGAGCTCGCGCGCATCTTCGAGACGCGCAGCACCGAGGAATGGATCGACCTGCTGACCAAGGCCGATGTGCCCGTGATGCCGATGCACGACCTCGCGTCGATGCTGCATGATGAGCATCTGGAGGCGACCAACTTTTTCCCGGTGGTGAACCATCCAACAGAAGGGCCGATCCGGAGCATGAGGGTGACGGCGACCTGGTCCGAGACCGGGGCCGAACCGGTGCGGCTCGCGCCGCAGCTCAACGAGCACGGCGCGGAAATCCTGCGTGAGATCGGCTATTCCGCCGACGAGATCGACGCCATGGTCCGCGATGGCGTCACCCGTTCGCCGCCCCGGAATGACGATGCACTGGTGCGCCCATGAGCTTTATCAGGCGTCGGCCTCACGCCTTTCGGCAAGCACGAAGGCTCGTCCTCGCTGGACCTGATGAGCAAGGCCGCGCAGGCCGCGCTCGACGATGCCGGGCTCAGCGCGCCGAGATCGACGGCATCCTCTGCGGCTACTCCACCGTTTCGCCGCACATCATGCTGGCGACCGTCTTTGCCGAGCATTTTGGCATCCGCCCCAGTTACGCCCATGCCGTCCAGGTCGGCGGCGCGACCGGGCTCGCGATGACCATGCTCGCCCATCATCTCGTCGAAGCAGGCGTCGCCCGCAATGTGCTCGTCGTCGCAGGCGAGAACCGTCTCACCGGACAGAGCCGCGATGCCTCGATCCAGGCGCTGGCGCAGGTCGGCCATCCCGATTACGAAGTGCCGCTCGGACCGACGATTCCCGCCTATTACGGCCTGGTCGCGAACAGGTACATGCACGAATACGGCGTGACGGAAGAAGACCTTGCCGAATTCGCGGTGCTGATGCGCACCCACGCCTGCACTCATCCCGGTGCGCAATTCCAAGATCGCATCGAGGTCGCCGACGTCATGGCCTCGAAGCCGGTGGCGATGCCGCTGAAGCTGCTCGATTGCTGCCCGGTGTCCGACGGCGGCGCAGCCTTCGTCGTTAGCCGCGAGCGGACCGGAGAGGCCGGCGTGCGCATTCGCGGCTGTGCCCAGGCCCATACCCATCAGCACGTCACTGCAGCGCCCGCCCTGAGCGAGCTCGGCGCGGAGATCTCCGTCGGCCGCGCCAAGGAGGCGACCGGCCTTGCGATCTCCGACGTGCGCTACGCCGCGATCTATGACAGCTTTACGATCACGCTCGCGATGCTGCTGGAAGACCTTGGCCTTGCTGGCCGGGGCGAGGCAGCCGCGCGCGTGCGCGCAGGCCATTTCAGCCGCGACGGCGCGATGCCGCTGAACACCCATGGCGGCCTGCTCAGCTACGGTCATTGCGGCGTCGGTGGCGCGATGGCGCATCTTGTCGAAACGCATCTGCAGATGACGGGGCGGGCGACGAATCGTCAAGTGCGTGACGCCTCGATCGCGCTCCTGCACGGCGACGGCGGCGTGCTGTCGTCTCACGTCAGCATGTTCCTGGAGCGGGTGCGATGAGCGAGCGAATCGCGGATTGGACCCAAGGTGTGCAAGTCATCACCTTTCAGACCTGCACCTCCTGCAGCCATGTGCAGTATTTCCATCGCGCCTTCTGCGCCGCCTGCGGTGCGCCCGATCCGCGCGAGCAGCGTGCCAGCGGCAAGGGCAGGGTCTACGCGACGTCGCTGGTCTGCCGCGCCGCGACGCCTGAGACGCGGTCGCACGTGCCCTTCAACATCCTGCTGGTCGATTGCGCCGAGGGTTTTCGCATGATGGCGCATGGTGAGAATGATCTCGCCATCGGCGATGAGGTCAGTGCGAGCTTCAAACCGTTCGCTGGCAGGCTGGTGCCGTTCTTCGCCAAAGATGGATAGTGAAATTTGGATGCTCGAATGTAGCCCGGATGGAGCGCAGCGAAATCCGGAATTTTCACCTCACCGATAGACTTTCCCGATTGCGCTTCGCTCCATCCGGGCTACTGCAAAGCCAGCGGTGGGATTCGTCATTCGGGGGCGGTCCTGAGAGACCGAGCCTGGAACGGGAATTCTGGGCCTGGCCTGTGCGAGGGCCACCCCGGAATGACGAAAGCTCTCACCCGACTCTTAACTAGCGCCCGTAGAACAGGATGCTGGCGATGACGAGCATCGCCATCACCGCCAGCATATGCGCGAGCGCCTCCGAGGCCGCCCCCTTGGTGGCTTCCTTCATGCCATTTTCTCCCTAGACTTGGGCGTGACTCATCGATGCGCGGTTAGCGCCCAACGGCCAATTGTTTTTACTCGGAACACCCCTTGCGAGTATCCGCCGCGATCAAGTCCCCACGCGGCGAATATCGACTGTACCAAGGTCGTTCAGCAATGCGGCGGCATTTTGACTCGATGTTGTTGCTCCTGCGGACGCGCAAGAATACAGTTTCGTGGAACTTCCGCCGCTAACGACAAAAAGCATTAAAGGCTTAGGGAAAAACTTCAGGAAAATCATGGCCCGCATCAACTACAGCGACCCGTCCAAGGCATCCGACCGCACCCGCGAGATCCTCGACAAGAACCGCAACGCCAACATCTTCCGGATGATGTCGCATTCGCCGAGCTATTTCGAGCAGTACTGCCGGCTCGGCGGCGCCATCCGTCACAAGGGCGAGCTCGATCCGATCGTGCGCGAACTCGCGATCACCCGCACCGGAATTTTGTGCGAGGCGCCGTACGAGATCGTCGCGCACAAGCGCATCGGCAAGAATGTCGGCGTCACCGACGAGCAGAACGAAGCGCTCGAGAACTGGCAGGACGCCAAGTGCTTCGACGAGGTGCAGCGTGCCGCGCTCGCCTTCACCGACGAGATCGTGAAATTGAACAAGCCGACCGCGGCGATCTTCAACGCGATCGCATCGAAGCTGACACCCGCCGCACTCGTCGAGTTGCAGCTTTCGGTCGGCTTCTACATCATGACGTCAAAGTTTTTGGAGACGTTTGAGATCGATCTTCAGCCGGTCACGGAAGTGGTTGGCTGATCCAAAGCCGCGGCGAGGGATGCCGATGACGATCGATGAATATGCGGCCTGGGCCGCCACCGTTGCAAAAGTCGATGAGCATCCGTCCAACGAACGGCTGTCCTATCTGGGCCTCGGTCTCGCCGGCGAATCCGGCGAGGTCGCCGAGCACATCAAGAAGCTGCTGCGCGATGACTGGCTCGACCAGGCAGGCCTCGTCGAAGAGCTCGGCGATGTCATCTATTACTGGGCCTGCCTATGCGCAGCGACCGGCCAGCAGCCGTCCGAATTGCTCAAGGCGAGTGCGGCCAAGATCAATCGGCGGATCAGTGAGGCGGCGGGCCGCTAGGCCGCTCAGGTCGAGGTCAAGATATCCACCCTGGCGTTGGCGACGATCAGACGGTCGGCGAGAAGCTGCGCAAGATTGCGCATGATGCGTTCGCTGGCGTGCGGGTGCTGCTTGCGGAAGCGCTCGAACGCTTTCAGGGGCGCTTCGAACGCGGTCGCCGCCATGTCCACGAACACGTCGGCGGAGCGAGTGGTCTCGATCAGGGCCATTTCGCCGAAGGCCATGCCGGCGGTGAGCGTCGCCAGCCGCACGCCGTCGGGCAGCGTGACATGCACGGCGCCGCTGCGCAGGAAGAACAGAGCATCGGCGGGATCGCCCGTGGTGAGGATCTTTGTCCCGGATTGATAGGTCCGGATCGTGCAGATCGAGGCGAGGTCGGTCAGCTCTTCCTCGCTCATGCCGGCCAGCAGCGGCTGTTCGGCAAGCTCGGTGGTCTCGTGGAAATCGATCGAGCCTCCGTACCGATAGATGATCTGGTCTTCGGCCCATTCGATCGCGGTGTCGAGCAAATAGAAGTCGCGGACGTTCTTGAGCTCGGCGCTCCATTCCCGCAGGCTGTCCCATTCCTTGGAGGCGCGCCTGACGCCGGACAGTACGACGGTCACATTCAGCGCCGCCAGCTCCTCGAACGCTTCGGCCACCAGCCGCGCCCCGGCGCGCGTGGTGGAGGTGACGCGGTGGAGATCGAAGATCACGAATTGCGGCCGCGGCCGGCCCGCAAGGCGGCGCGAGACATAGTCGACCGCCGACAGCGACAGTGTGCCGACCAGCTCGATGATCCGCACCTCCTGCTCATGCGCCGCGAGAATATCGCGCTCCTGTGGGCGGCGCACGCGCCGCGACGGGCTCTTGCCGATGTCGTAATCGGCGATGACGGCATTGCGCGCATCGTCACTGCGGTTGAGCATGTGCAAATCGTAGTGCGAGGACAGCGCCTCGCAGACCTTGATGCCGCGCACGCTGTTGCCATGCTTGTCGAGCCTTGGCGAATAGCTGCCGAGCCCGAGGCGCGCGGGGAGGGCTGCGAGAATTCCGCCGCCGACGCCGCTCTTGGCGGGGATGCCGATCCGGTAGATCCATTCGCCGGCATAGTCGTACATGCCCGACGACGTCATCACCGACAGCGTGCGCGAGATTGCGTAAGGCGTCAGCACCTGCTCGCCTGTGACCGGGTTGACGCCGCGGTTGGCGAGCGTTGCCGCCATCACCGCGATGTCGCGCGCGGTGACCAGCACCGCGCATTGCCGGAAATAGACGTCGAGCACGGCAGCGACATTGTCCGAGATCACCGCGTTGGTCTTGAGAAGATAGCCGATGGCGCGGTTGCGGTCGCCGGTCTGGCTTTCGGAAGCGTAGACGGCCTCGTCGACGGCGAGGTCGCGGCCGGCAAAACGACTGAGCGCGAGGCGAATTTGCTCGAAGGCGTCCGTACCCTTGCTGTCGTGGATCAGCCCCGTGCAGGCGATCGCGCCGGCATTGACCATCGGGTTGAACGGATGGTTCTCCGAGTTGAGCCGGATCGAGTTGAAGGGATCGCCTGAAGGCTCGACGCCGATCGCGCTCTCGACCCTGTTTGCGCCGAGCAGGTCCAGCGCGAGTGCGAACACGAACGGCTTTGACATCGACTGGATGGTGAAGGGCGCCCTGGAGTCGCCGACCTCGTAGACATGACCGTCCAGGGTCGCGAGGCTGATGCCGAAACAGGCAGGATCGGCCTTGCCGAGCTCGGGAATGTAGTCGGCGACCGCGCCCGAGGTCTCCGCCGAGAATTCGCTGAGGCAATTGTCCAGAAACCGCAGCAAAGGCGGCTTGGAGCGGGTCCAGGCGGTGGCGAGAGGCGAAAGCTGTTTCATCGCCTCTCTTTGTGCAACGCAATCAGGGCACGCGCAACCCGTCCGGCACCATGGTCTGCCGCCGGACCAGCAGCAGGGCGAGCAAAACCGTGGGGACGAGGATGGCGAGGCCGAGCAGCGTCACCTGCATCTGCGACAGCGGCATGATGCCGCCGCCGGGGGTGGCCACCACGAACCCGCCGATCACCAGCAGTACGCGGATCGGCCATTCCAGCGCACCGGCGCCGCGGAGATCGCCAACGAAGGGCTGGTAGCCCTGAATGCCGCCGCAGATGAACAGCGTGCCGAACGCCGCGAGCGCCATCAGCCCGAGACCGGCGAGATAGGGGCTCGGCCCCTGCAGCACCAGCGCGGGATTGAGCACGAAGAAGAACGGGATGAAATAGATGATGCTGCCGACCCACATCGATTCCCAGCCCGTCTTCATCGCCGGCGAACCGGCAATGCCTGCGGCCGCGAACGAGGCGATCGCGACCGGCGGGGTGATCGACGACAGCATGCCCCAGTAGAAGATGAACATGTGCACGGCCATCTTGTTCAGCCCGAGTTTCTCCAGCGCCGGTGCGACCAGGATGGCGAGGAAGATGTAGCAGGCCGTCGTGGTCAACCCGAGGCCGAGGATCAGGCTGGTGAGGGCGCACATGCCGAGCAGCAGGAACGGATTGTCACCGGCAATGCGCAGCAGGTCGTTGGCAAGGCTCGACACCACGCCTGTCATCGAGAAGGCGCCGATCAGCAGGCCGCAGCCGGCGAGGATGCCGACAAGCTCGACGAAGGTGCGGCCGTTGACCTCGAGGAATTTGCCGATGGTCGCGACAGTCCAGCGCGTGTCCTTCGAGAACAGCTGGTTGAGGACCAGAAGCAGGGCGGTAGCGTAGAACGGCGCATGGCTCTCGCGCTTGAAGTAGAGCAGCATCACGATCAGCAGCGCGATCACGAAGACGTAGTACCAGCCGTCCTTGATTGTATCCATGACCCGCGGCAGCTCCGCGCGCGGAATGCCCTTCAGCCCGCGTCGTGCGGCGTAGGAATCGACCTGCATGAACAAGCCGACGTAATAGAGCGCGGCGGGAATGATGGCCGCAATCGCGACGTCGGCGTAGCTGACATTGAGGAACTGCGCGATCACGAACGCGGTCGCACCCATCACCGGCGGAGCCAGCACCGCGCCGGTCGAGGCACACGCCTCGATCGCGCCGGCGTAGGAGGCGCGGAAGCCGCTCTTCTTCATCACCGGAATGGTCATGGTGCCGGCGGTGAGCACGTTGGAGATGATCGAGCCCGACATCATGCCGAGCAGGCCGCTGGCGAAGATGCAGACCTTCGCCGCGCCGCCGCGGAAGGTGCCGCACAGCGCGAAGGCGAGATTGATGAAGAACTTTCCGGCGCCGGTCATCATCAGCGCCGTGCCGAATACCAGGAAGCCGATCACGGTGTCGGCAAACGCCTGGATGGGAATGCCGAGCAGGCTCTCGCCCGACAGCACGTGATAGGCGGTCGCCTGCTCCAGCGTCGATTGTGTGCCGCGGAACGGCCCGAGCCAGCTGGATTCCGCGAACAGCGGATAGACGGTGAAGGGGAGCACGCTCAGTAGCAGGCTCCAGCCCCCGGTCCGCCGCAGCGCCTCCATCAGCATCACCCACATCACGAGACCCGCCGCGGTCACGCTGTTCGGCGCGCCGCCGAATTCCCAGCCGGCCTCCGCGGCTTTGCGGACGTTCAACATCAGCAGCAGCGCCGCGGCAAAAGTTACGACGAAGCAGAGAAGGTCGTACCAGGGAATGCGGTCGAGCGGCGCGCGCGGGGTTCCCGGGAAGATCAGGAACGTGAACGGCAGCATCAGGGCGATCAGGAGATAGAAATACTCCGTGTTGAGCTGGGTGTAGCCGACGAAGAAGCGCAGCGAGAATTGCTGGTTGATGCAGAGCAGGATGGTCGCGGCGGTCGCAACGACGAGCGTCCAGCGCCACGCGCCGCGCAAGCTTCGCACGCGCGTGACCTCCGCTTCCTGCATGTTGGCGGCGGCGCCATGCGGGTCCTCGAACACGATCCGCTTGCCC
Organism: Bradyrhizobium sp. WSM1253; assembly: GCF_000244935.1. Lineage (NCBI taxonomy): Bacteria > Pseudomonadati > Pseudomonadota > Alphaproteobacteria > Hyphomicrobiales > Nitrobacteraceae > Bradyrhizobium > Bradyrhizobium sp. WSM1253. Next base: position 920,980 of record NZ_JH600073.1, on the reverse strand, counting down.
TCGTCCTGCGGAGCGGTGGACTCTGAAGCAGACATGATCGACCCCGCGCGTGGGTTGCTAAGTGCTGACGAATGCGAATGGGTTGAAGCGGTCGGGCCGTGGGCTCCTCAACCTCTCCCGCTTGCGAGGGCTTTGCTTAATTGGCCGAGCGGGAGTGAGGCTCGATATGGGGTATTTTTTTGTGCGGCCTCGGATGGCGCGCGAACGCAGACGGTCTTGTTTTCGTGGCCGATCGATGGCCTTGGGCTGTGGCGGTCACACCACACCTCCCGCGGGACACAGGACCGCCCATCGTTTGAGGTTCATGGCCAGGCAGAGAAGACGCAGATGGGTATGATTGCGTGCCAGGCCCAGATAGCGGGCTCGCGCCCAGCCGTAGACGCCCTTGAGGCGCGCGAAGACCTGCTCGACCGGGGCGCGGCGCCGTCCCACGGCGTCGTTGAAGCGCTTCTGCCGTTCGGTCAGGGGATGATGCTTGTTGGGCCGGAACATCAGCCGCGGCTTGATGCCCCGGGCAGCCAGCCCGGCGCGACGCTCATGCTTGTCATAGGCCTGGTCGGCGTAGACCGCCTTCTCGTCACCGCTGATCAATTCGTCGGCGGGCACCGTATCGTTGACCGCAGCGTCGGTCAGCTTGCTGCGACGAATGATCGCCGAGCCCTGGTCGACACCGACATGCGCCTTGTAGCCGAAGTATCGCTTGCCACCCTTCTTGGTCCATCGCGCATCCGTATCGCGCTCGCTATTGACCAGCTTGCTCGGCGGGCGTCCGTCCGGGCCGGGAGGCAGCGGGTCCTTTGGCGGCTTCGGCGGTTTCACGGCCGCCGGGATCAGGCTGGCGTCGATCAATGTGCCTCGGCGCAGCACCAGCCCGCGCGCGTCGATCTGGCGCAGCATCTCGGCAAACAGCGTCTCGTCCAGGCCAGCCTGCTGCAAAGCTTCGCGGAAGCGCCAGATCGTCGTGTGGTCGGGCGTCTCGTCGCCCAGCGCAAAGCCGCAGAAGTCGCGGAACGAGGCCCGGTCATCGAGCGCTTCTTCCAGTTCCGGATCGGACAGACCGTACCATTGCTGCAACAGCACAGCCTTGAACATCACCAGCCGAGGATAGGCCGGCGCGCCACGCTCCGGCTCCGGCAGGCCGCTCAGCACGCGCTCGACAGCCGCCCAATCCACCAGTTCGCCAATCCGCCTCAGGACCGCACCCCCTTTGCCCCGCCGCGACGCCAACGCATCTGCGAAGCTCGGTTGCCCCACCTGCCGATATGCCATCCCCAGATCCTCTTCAGATGTCTCTTAGAGAATCGCAGATTCGCGATTTACGCAAAGCCCTCGCTTGCGGGAGAGGTTGCGCCGAAGGCGCGGGTGGGCTCTCTCCTCTGGGGGAATCCCAACGTTGAGGCACCCTCTCCCCAACCCTCTCCCGCAAGCGGGAGAGGGAGCGCAGCTCGCGGGTGGCAACCATCAGGCCCATCGCGAAATTATTCCTCGAACCCGTTCGGCATGTCGGCCTTCGCAAGCGCTGCGGCACGCGCTTTCATCCAGCCGTCGAGAAACGCCTTGTCATCCGCAGGCGGGTTGGACTTTCCGTAGTCGGTCCACGCTGCGCCAAGCACCTCCTGGCGCTTGATCAGTCTGTTGTTGTGCGTGTCCTGCGCGTCGCTCCATTGCCCGGCTTCCTTCAGCGCCTTTACCGCGCCGGGATGCACCGGCACCACCCAGTTCTTGGTCTGGCGATCGGCCGCAAGCCCGCCGGCGCCGGGTGCGGCGTCCTTGTAGGAATCGTAGTTCACGATCATCGCTTTGGTGATCGCATAGACCTGGTCGGGGGCTTGCGAGGCGTAGGCGACGAAAATCGGGTAGGGGTAGTTGCCGAGCTCGATCGGTTTGTCCGGCGAGATGCCGGCGCCGCAGGTCGCGGTCTGCGGGAAGAAGAACGAGCCGACCTTCTGCATCCGCGCCCAGCCTTCCTTGTCCTTGGCGGGCAGCGGCGGCCAGATCAGGCCGCGCGGCGAGGCCTCGGCTTCCTTGGCGGGGCCGGTGATGGTGGTGCCGAAGGCTGCGTCGGTGTCGTTGTTGATCAGGCCCTTCCACATCGCGCCGTAGCTTGCGAACTCGACGACCTTGACGTCCTTCTGCGTCAGGCCGGCGAAGGCGAGCACCGCGAGCGAGTTCTGGTTCAGCGCCGGCGAGCCGACGACGAAGCCGACGCGCTTTCCCTTGAGGTCCTTGAGCTCCTTCACGCCTGTGTCCGCGGCCACGCCGAGCGTGCCGCAATTGCAGTCGACGGATGAGAGCATGATCTGGAGCAGTTGCGGGCCCCATTCCCTGGAGCCGAACTCGAACACGCCTTCCTGCGCGAAATAGGTACCCGATCCCATCGCGGAAGAAACCGCGCGCTTGGCGCGCAACGGCGCGAGACGCGCGACGTCGTTGCCTGCGGGGAGCACGCGCACGTCGGTTGAGTATTTGTCCTTCATCATTTTGCCGACGCCGACCGCGATGTTGAAGCCGGCGGTGCCAGTGTCGTAGGCGGTGAACGTCAATGTCGCCGGCAGCTTGATATCTTCGGCGAATGCATAGCGTGTAGACGCAAAAGAAAGGCCCGCCACCAAAGCAGGCGCGAGCATGACCAGCCCACGACGCATGTTTCCCTCCAATGATCCTCGCGTTTGCCGCGACGATTTTCTTTCTTTGTTTGAAACAGGTTTTGTTTGAAACGGATCATGTCATCGCGATCAGGCGATGGCAACGCCGTAGCGCGAACGCCGCAATGAAGCTGACAGATTGTCGCGGAAACGACGGATAATGCAGTCAGTTCGCGACGATCGCGATCGCCTGTCCCTCGGCAACGACGTCGTCGAGCTTCACCAGAAGCGATGTGATCTCGCCGCTCACAGGAGAAAGCACAGGTATCTCCATCTTCATCGCTTCGACCACCACAATCTCATCGCCATCCGCAACGGTTCCTCCAACTTGCACGGGAGTTGCGCAGACGCGTCCCGCGATATCCGTGACGATCTTAATTTCTGGCATGCCATCGCCTTTTTGTTGTGGTCGCAAAATGCCTGAGGTAGTTTCTTCTGCAAGCGGAATTTAATTCCGCACAGCGGAACAAGCGGTAGGGATCATGGGACGACGTTCGGAGCGGTTGAGTAGGCAAGGTGCGCTCGCTGGCGAAGCCGGTGAGGGCGATGTCATCCAGGTGGTGTCGCGCGCGTTCGACGTGTTGCGATGCTTCGAGGGCCACGATAGCAGGCTCGGCAATCTCGAAATTTCAAACCGCTGCGGCCTGCCGCGCTCGACCGTGTCGCGGCTCACGCACACGCTAACGCGGATGGGTCAGCTCGTGTACCTGCCGCGTGATCAGAAATACCGCATCGGTCCAAGCGCTGTGGCGATGAGCGCCTCGATGATGAAAGGCGCACAGCTGCGCAGCATGATTCGCCAGCGGCTCCAGGAAGTCGCAGAGCAATTGCCGGGCACCGTCGGCTTCGTGGTCCCCGATCGCTTCCATCTGGTCTATCTCCAGTTCGCGCGTTCGGCGACTGCACTGGGCCTGCACGAGGGCACCGGCAGCCGCATCTCGATGGCTTCGACCGCTGCGGGCGCGGCCTATACCGCGGCACTAGCGCCCGAGGTCGGCGATGCCTTCATCGCGGACATGGAGCGGGAAGCTCCCGAGGCTGCAAAGATCCTCAAGCCCCGCATCGAGGCCAACCGGCAGTCGCTGCGCGAGCGCGGCTATGTCGTGGCCTGCGGCTTGTGGAGCCCACATATCAACGGCCTCGCGATGCCGATCTGGTCGCCGCAGTACCAGACCTTCGTTGTCATCACGATCGGTCTGCTCTCGGCGATGTATGACGAAGAGCGTCTGCATGCCGAAGTCGCGCCGCTGATGCTCGCGCTCGGCCGTTCGCTCGGCAGCCTGATGGACGGCGCAGAGGGCGACGTCTTCAACGCCCGCATCCCGCGTAAACCAGTCGCCATGGCCGTCCATAACAATAACAAGCCGATCAATTCGGAGGGAGTGAATGAACTGGAAGCCGGAACTCGACGAGCTCGCCCGGCGCGAAGCCTTCGCGCGGGAGATGGGCGGCGTTGACAAGGTCAAGCGTCAGCATGACCAGGGCCGACTGACTGTTCGGGAACGTATCGACAGACTGACCGACAAAGGCAGCTTTCACGAGATCGGCGCCGTCTCCGGCGTCGGCGAATACGATTCCAGTGGCGAGTTGCAGAAATTGACGCCAGCGAACTGCGTGTTCGGCCGCGCGCGCGTCGAGGGCCGCACCGTCGTCGTGGTCGGCGACGATTTCACCGTGCGCGGCGGCTCGGCGGATGCGTCCATCTCCGCAAAACCGCTGATGGCGGAGGAGATGGCGCATGATCTCCGCCTGCCCATCGTCCGCATCATCGAAGGCTCCGGCGGCGGCGGCTCGGTCAAGACCATCGAGACCAAGGGCGCGGCGAACTTGCCGGGTGGCATCGGCGGCACACGCTGGTATCGCTTCACAACGGAGAATTTGTCGCGCGTGCCCGTGGTCGCGCTCGGCCTCGGCTCGGTCGCAGGGCTCGGTGCCGCGCGTCTTGCCGCCAGCCACTATTCCATCATGACCCGGAAGTCCGCGATGTTCGTCGCAGGCCCGCCGGTGGTGAAGGCGCTGGGGCAGGACCTCTCGAAGGAAGAGCTCGGCGGCGCCGACATCCAGACCCGCGCCGGCGCGGTCGATCATGCTGTCGACACCGAGGAGGAGGCCTTTGCCTGCGCGCGGCGATTCCTGTCTTATCTGCCGTCGTCGGTTGACGGGCTGCCGCCGACCTTGCCCTGCACCGACAATCCGGAGCGCACCGAAGAGGCGCTGATGAGCGCAGTGCCGCGTAATCGCAAGCAGGTCTACAAGATACGGCCGATCGTCGAACAAGTCGTGGACAAGGGCTCGTTTTTCGAGGTCGGCAAGAATTTCGGCAAGCCGATCATTGTCGGTCTCGCGCGGCTCGAGGGCAGGGCGGTGATGGTGCTTGCCAGTGACAGCTTTCACTATGGCGGCTCCTGGACGGCGGACGCCTGCCAGAAGGTGGTCCGCTGGGTCGACTTCGCCGAGACCTTCCATTTGCCGATCGTCTATCTCATGGACTGCCCCGGCTTCATGATCGGGCTCGATGCGGAGAAGGCGGGCACCATCCGCCATGGCGTTCGCGCCATGGCCGCGGTCAACCAGACCACGGTGCCCTGGTGCACGGTGATCCTGCGCAATGCCTTCGGCGTCGCCGGCGTGGTGCATCAGCCGGCCGACCGCTTCTCGATCCGCTACGCCTGGCCGTCGGCCTATTGGGGCTCGCTCCCACTGGAAGGCGGCATCGAAGCCGCCTACCGCGCGGACATCGACGCGGCCGAAGACAAGGCGGAGAAACTGAAAGAGATCGAGGACCGCCTTAACAAGCTGCGCTCGCCGTTCCGCTCCGCCGAAAAATTCTGGGTCGAAGAGATCATCGATCCCAGGAAGACGCGGTCGCTGCTGTGCGAGTTCGCGCGGCTGGCGGAGCCATTGCGAAAGCCAGGGCCGCCGGGGAATTTTTCGATCAGGCCGTAGCTTCAGCGGCCCCTGCGAGCCGCGGATGCCGACCTCAGCCCAATTGCATTTGGGCAAAATTGATCTAGCGCAACGCCACGCGTCCCATTGTCTGCAAGCGTCTCGTTTGGAACGAGGGAGAGACGTCATGACAAATGCGGGTAACGCGCTGCTTTGGACGGCTATATTTTTCTGTCTGTCGTTCGCTGCAATTTTTGTAGTCTGGTTTGCCGAGCGGTTGCGCGCGGGCTTCGTGAGGAAGCCGTAAAGCGCCCTGGGTTCGCCCCCTCGTCACCTGCTGACCGGACGGCGGATGCCTGCCGCCGGGCGGTGCCTTCGGCGTCGCCGGCATCTGTGCTCGCGCTTTGCCGTGGCAGCGATGACGTGACCTCAAAACAATAACGCGCTACGCTTCCCGGGCAAGAACAAGGGAAGCGCCAATCGTGTACGACTTCATTATCGTGGGCGGCGGCTCGGCGGGGTCCGTGCTGGCCCACCGGCTCTCGGCGAGGAGCGCCAACAAGGTTCTGCTCTGCGAGGCGGGACAGGACACACCGCCCGGAGACGAGCCGGCCGAGATCAGGGACAGCTATCCGGGGACGGCCTATTTCGATCCGCGCTTCCACTGGACCGAGCTCAAGGTCACGACCCAGATCGTCAGCCACAACAATCCGAACGAAGGACGTCCGCCCTTACGCAAATACGAGCAGGCACGCGTGCTTGGCGGCGGCTCCTCGATCAACGGCCAGATGGCCAACCGCGGCGCGCCGACCGACTACGACGAATGGGACGCGCGCGGCGCTGCGGGGTGGAGCTGGAACGATGTGCTGCCCTTCTTCAAGAAGGTCGAGCGCGACCTCGATTTCGACGGTCCCTACCACGGCAAGGACGGCCGGATCCCGGTCCGCCGAATCCCCAGGGAGCACTGGACGCGGCATTCGCAGGCGTTTGCGCAAGCCTTCCAGCAGGCCGGACATCAGTTCCTGCCCGACCAGAATGGCGAATTCGTCGACGGGTTTTTCCCGGTGACGCACTCGAACCAGGCCGAGCAACGCGTCTCGGCTGCCATGGGCTATCTCGATCGCGACACGCGCAAGCGCGCCAACCTCACGATCTCCACCAACACGCAAGTCAGGGAATTGCTGTTCGAAGGCACGCAATGCGTCGGCGTGAAGGCTGTGGTCGACGGACGAGAGCAGGAATTCCGCGCCCGCGAGATCATTCTCTCCAGTGGCGCCATCCATTCACCGGCGCATCTGTTGCGCGCCGGCATCGGCCCGCTCGGTCACCTCAAGGATATGGGCATTCCCGTGCTAATGGGGCTGCAGGGCGTCGGCCAGCGCCTGATGGATCATCCCTCGATCTCGCTGTCGTCCTTTGTCCGCCGCGGCGCGCGAATGAACGAGCACACCAGGCGCCACATGCAGCTTGGCTTGCGTTACTCGTCCGGGCTCCAAGGCGTACCGAAAGGCGATATGTTCGTCGTCCTGCTCAGCAAATCGGCCTGGCACGCCGTCGGTGAGCAGATCGGATCGCTGCTGACATTCGTCAACAAGACCTATTCCGAGACCGGACAGGTCAAGCTTGCCTCGCGCGATCCGGTCGTCGAGCCGATCGTCGAGTTCAACCTGTTGTCCGACCGGCGCGACCTCGATCGGCTGATGAGCGGTTTCCGCAAGATGGCGGCCGTGCAGATGAGCGACGTTGTCAGGGCCGTGACGGACAAGCCGTTCCCGGCCTCCTATACCGACCGCGTGCGCAAGATCGGCGTGGTCAACACCAAAAACAGGATTCTCACCAGGATCGCCGCGGCCCTGATGGACGGACCGGCAGTGCTGCGCCACTACATGATCGACAATTTCGTGGTCGAGGGCTTCACCTTCGACGACGTCATCAACGACGACGAGGCGCTGGAAGCCTTCGTGCGCAAGGCGACCATCGGCGTGTGGCACGCCTCCTGCTCGTGCCGCATGGGCCGGGTTGACGATCCGATGGCGGTGGTCGATCCAGAGGGGCGCGTCAAAGGCGTGCAGGGCCTGCGCGTCGTCGATGCCTCGATCTTCCCGGTGGTGCCGTGCGCCAACACCAATTTTCCGGTCCTGATGTCGGCGGAGAAGATCGCAGCCGCGATCATGCAGTGAGCTGGCATGGCTTTTCGCGCCGGCGACTGCCTTGTCGATGCTGACCCTCCAGGACCGCTAGTCGGACCGCAATAGCTGAAATGGTGGGCGAGAACGGTTCCGCGGCCGACGGTCTGGCGGACATGCGCCCGGGAGGCGGAACTTGGAACCCGGCTTGGGCGTTCTTTGCCAGATTTCGCCTTACGGCTGAGACAGGGCCGCTGATCGCGCGTCCCATCTCGGGGCCGGAGCGCATTTTCGGCGACGGAGCTTCACGGGGGTTCAATGATCAATTCATCGAGCCGGGCGCAAACCAGCGAGCCCGGAGAGTTGCCCAGGATTTCGACCGGCAGTGACGGTCTCGACGATATCCTCTACGGCGGGCTCGATCCCAATCGCATGTACCTCTACGAGGGCCGGCCCGGCTCGGGCAAGACCACAATGGCACTCCAATTCCTTCTCGAGGGCGCCCGTTGCGGTGAACGCGTGCTCTATATCTCCTTGTCGGAAACCAAGCGTGAGTTGACGCTGGTTGCACAGCGGCACGGCTGGTCGCTGCAAGGCGTCGACATCTTCGAACTGGTGCCGCCGGAGACGACGCTCGATCCGGAACGCGAGCTCACCGTCTTCCACCCCGCCGAAATGGAGCTGAGCGAAACCACGGGCCTGATATTCAAGGAGGTCGAGCGGATCAATCCCGCGCGCGTGGTGCTGGACAGCCTGTCCGAGCTGCGCCTCCTTGCGCAGAACCCGCTGCGGTACCGGCGCCAGGTTCTGGCCCTGAAGCACTTTTTCACCAACCGCAATTGCACGGTCATCCTCCTCGACGATCTCTCATCGTCCCAAGACGATCTGCAGCTCCATTCGATCGCGCATGGCGTGGTGATGCTCGAACAGCTCGCCATTGATTATGGGGCAGAGCGCCGGCGGCTTCGCGTGATCAAGATGCGCGGCATTCGATTTCGCGGCGGCTTCCACGATTTCACAATCGAGGCGGGAGGGGTGCGGATATTCCCCCGTCTGGTGGCAGCGGAACATCACACCTCGTTTATCGGTGAGTTGACGCCGAGCGGCAATGCGCAACTTGACCAGCTCCTGGGAGGAGGGCTCGAGCGCGGCACCAGTGCACTGCTCTTGGGCGCCGCCGGTGTCGGCAAGTCTTCTCTCGCGCTGACCTATGCGATCGCAGCGGCAGATCGCGGTGAGCATGCGGTGTTCTTTGCCTTCGATGAAGGTCGCGGTACGGTGGAGGCCCGGGCTCGAACGCTAGGCCTGCCCCTTGAAAGCCATCTGCAATCGGGACTCATCCGATTTAAGCAAATCGATCCCGCCGAGATGTCGCCCGGCGAATTCGCCGCCAATGTGCGCAACAGCGTCGAAAAGGATAACGCCCGAATTGTTATCATTGACAGTCTGAACGGCTACCTCAACGCAATGCCGGATGAGCGATTTCTCATCCTCCAGATGCACGAGCTCCTGAGCTACCTCGGACAGAAAGGCGTGCTGACCGTCCTGATCCTCGCTCAGCATGGGCTGGTCGGTCCGATGGAGACGGCTCTCGATATCAGCTATTTGAGCGATGCCGTGCTCATGCTGCGCTATTTCGAAGTCGGCGGAGCGGTGCGGCGTGCCCTCTCGGTCGTGAAGAAGCGCAGCGGCAATCATGAAAATTCCATCCGCGAGTTTCGTCTTGGCAGTGCCGGCATCACGGTAGGTCCTCCGCTGAGCGGGTTCAGCGGCATCTTTTCCGGGAATCCACGTTACTCGGGCACGGAGATGCCGGAAGGGCTGTCGGAATGAGCGCCGACCGCGATCATTGCGTCCTCGTGTTTGCTCCGATCGGCCGCGATGGACCGGCATCGGTCGAGCTTTTCCGTAATTCGAATCTCCTGGCAATCAATTGTCGTGGTCTGCCTGAACTGGTCAGCGAGATGTCGGCGGGCGTGGGCGCGGTCCTTCTCGCCGAGGAGGGCTTGTTCGGGAAGGATACCCAGCCGCTGGCACATTGGATCGAGCGGCAGCCGCCCTGGTCCGACCTGCCCTTTGTCATTCTCACCAGCCACCGCGAGCAGCCGGCGGTGGTTGCCTGGCGCCGCAGCATCGTCGAGACGCTCCGCAACGTGTCGCTGCTCGAGCGCCCGGTTCAGCCGATCACGCTGACGAGCGCAATTCAATCCGCAATGCGGGCCCGCCGGCGGCAATATGAAATTCGAACCTTGCTGCAGGCGCGCGAGCGGACGGCCCAGGAGCTCGAGAAGCTCGTGGTCGAGCGCACCCGTGCCCTCGAGGAGGCCAACAAGCATCTGCGGGCCGAAATGGAAGAGCGCGCCCGCGTCGAGGAGACCCTTCGTCAGGCCCAGAAGATCGAAGCCATCGGACAATTGACCGGCGGAGTAGCTCACGACTTCAATAATCTGCTGATGGTGATCTCCGGCGGATTGGACATGCTCGACCGGCAGACTGATCCTGATCGGCGGCGTCGGCTGTTGGAAGGAATGGTTCAGGCGGCGCAGCGTGGTGCGGGCCTGACCAGGCAGCTTCTGGCTTTTTCACGGCGGCAGAAGCTCCGGCCCGAGGCCGTCGACATCCCGGCGCAGATCGGCGGCATGCGCGAATTGCTCGATCGGAGCCTGAGAGGCGACGTTCACGTCGAGTTCGATTTTCCGGAGGGGCTTTGGCCGGTGGAGGTTGATCCGGGAGAGCTCGAACTGGTCATTCTCAACCTGGCCGTCAACGCCCGCGATGCGATGCCGAACGGTGGCACGATCGTCGTCCGTGGCGAGAACCTGGCCGGCCTGAACGAGAACGAGATCGCGGGCGATTACGTTCGCCTGTCCGTGGTCGACAGGGGCGTTGGAATGAGCCCCGAGATCCTGGCGCGGGTCTTCGAACCGTTCTTCACGACCAAGGACGTCGGTAAAGGCTCAGGCCTGGGGCTTGCTCAGGTCCACGGATTTGCGACGCAGTCACGCGGAATGGTTCGAATAAAATCGATCGTCGACGAGGGCACCAGCATTGAGCTCTATTTGCCGCGATCCAGGAATGTCCCCTCGGGTGAACGGCATCTCATCGACCTGAACAGGGCGCGTCCCAAGAGGGCTAATCATGGCCGGGTTCTTCTCGTCGAAGACGACGACGAGGTCGCCGCGCTGGTCAGCGAGATGCTTGCGCAGCTCGGTTACCAGGTCACGCGCGCGGCCAGTGCCGCGGCGGCTCTCGGTGCCCTAGCGGACGGCCGCTCCGTCGATCTGGTGTTTTCCGATATCGTGATGCCGGGCGGCATGAACGGTGTCGAACTCGCGTCCGAGATCAAGAGAAGGCGAAGCGACATCCCGGTCCTGCTGACGAGCGGATACGCCGAAGCCGCGGTTCACGACGCCGAAATGGCCGGCATCCGGATCCTGTCGAAGCCCTACCACATCGACGAGCTCGCCGCAGCGCTCAGCGCTGCAAAGTTGGACTTTGCGACAACCGCAGGATCTGCCTTAGCGAAGACTCGGGGCTGACCATTCGCGCGACAATCAACGGCGGGGCTATGGCTTGCGGGCGCCCCTCCGCAATTGTGCGCTCGGCCATCGTGCCGCGGCGTACAACAATGCGACGCACGAATGCAACGCGGTCGCCTCTCGGTTGCGAAGACACGCATTCGTCCTCTGCGGGTTAAACATTTCCGCCGCTACGCTTGGGCTGTGATGATTGCCAAAATCGGCCCGCAAATGCAGCCACTTTCAGTCGCTATTTGAGACCATTTCAGCCAAACTGTTATTGGTTTCTTTGCAGGGGCAGGGACCTTCAGTTTGGAGCCCTGCAATGTTCAAGTCGGTTCTTTCCGCGTGTCTCGTCGTTGCCTTTAGTTTCGTCGCTTCTGAAGCACGGCCCTATCGCATTCATCAAGCAGCCGAATGCAACGTCACGATGCCCTGCGACTTCTCGTATTCGCAAACGCGCCGTGAGAGGACTTCCAGGTCGTTCCTAACTCCCAGGTCCTCACTCCAATCCTATCGCGCGACGCAACTGACAGCGGCCGACGCAGGCGGCGCCGCGACGGCGAGCCTCTCGGGCGGTCGCATCGTCGGTAGTCGTCCCGCAGGTTGCCCTTCCTCCTTCTGCGGCTGCGGGGCTGCTCTGCGCGTGTTCGGCCGTATCGTGCCGGAATTGAATCTTGCGTCGAACTGGCTGCGCTTCCCGCGGACATCACCCGCACCGGGAATGGTCGCAGCCCGACACGGACATGTGTTCGTCCTCGAGCAACACCTAAGCGGGGATACCTGGCTGGCTTACGACGCCAACTCGGGCGGACACGCGACGCGAATGCATGCGCGTTCATTGCGTGGCTACACGATCGTCAACCCGCGCGGCGGTTCGGTCGCTTGAGACGCCGGGCGACAGGTGCGTCACGAGACCTGGTGCGCCATCGCGCGAAACGCCTTGTCAACCCCGCACTGAAGTAATATTCGTATTTATAGAAGTTCGGATAAGGCGTAGTTTGTGCGCATCCCAGCCTGCTACAAGGGCGTTTCGCGATCGTCACGAGACGTGGGCCGGGAGGCGGTGGCCGCGACTGCGTCGACGCGCTGGGCAGGCTGCAGGGCGGGTTTTCCCGTGAGCAGCTGCACACGCGGTACGACACGGCGCTGACAGCCTCCTCGTTCGGTCTCGATGGCGAGCGCACGCCAGGCATCGAGGACAGGGGCGGGGAGGTGCGCGGACGGCAAAATCGTGTGGTCCTGACGCCCGGGGTCTGTGCGTCAAGTCTTGTGGTGATGCTCTGCCCAACCGGGTCAGCACATCAGCCATCCGCAAGGCGACGGGGGCAATAGTGCATCGCTCCCCGGGGAGAGCGCGTCATAAGCCGTAAAACCATTCGCGCAGGGAAGGCCGGTTGCCGGCGTCACCTGTCGTCCACCCCGTGCGCGTCTTGCTCGCACACGGGACTACGGGTGCCAGCCGGCGCCCGGCCTTCCCTGCGCCCTTTCTTTCGAGAGGGTGCTAAGACTAGAGCAAAGCTCGGGCAAAATGAGCCGCGAGAATGCGAAAGTGTGCCTGCAAGCCGGGAACGGGAATTGGGTGATCGCGACGGGACGATAGAGCTACGCGCTCTCCGTCTCCCGGTGCACGTCGTGCACCACGAGGCCCATGCCTTCGTCGGGCATCTTGATCCAGTCGCGGCGCTTCAGGGTGCGCTTGGTGTCTTCGTAGCCGGAGGTCCAGTGCTCGCGCATCGAGGTGCCCGAGAATTCGTGGTCCTTGGCGTCGCCCTCGTAGGCCTTCTGCTGGTAGATCAGATGCAGGATTGCGATCTCAGGCATGTGGCGCAGGCTCGACTTGAGTTTGCGCTCCTCCTCGGAGAGCTGCTCGTCGGGCAGCTTGGCCAAGGCCTTGTAGAGCAGGACCTTGAGGTTGTGGGTTCGGCGGTAGACGTCGGTGTTGTGGCGGGTGCGCGAGGAATACATGATGTCCTTGTGGCGGGCCATCACGTCCTGGATCGAGCGCGGCAGCACGCCGCGTGCGCTGAACAGGTCGACCTGGAACACCAGCGAATTGAGCGCGTCTTCCTGGTCGAGCAGGTGCTGAAGCGGCGTGTTGGAGACGATGCCGCCGTCCCAGAAATGATCGGTGCCGATCCGCACCATCGGCAGTGCCGGCGGCAGGGCGCCGGAAGCCATGATGTGCTCCGGCTCGATCTCGTCGTGGGAATTGTCGAAATAGATGAAATTGCCGGAGAGCACGTTCACGGCGCCCACCGCGAAGCGAACCTTCTTCTCGTTGATGAGGTCGAAGTCGACGAGCTCGAGCAGGCTCTCTTTCAGCGGCATCGTGTCGTAATAGCTGGTGGCGGTCCGGGCGCCGACCGGGCTCAGCCAGGGATTGACCTGATGCGGGCTGAAGAAGCCCGGTTGGCCCATCGCCGACGTCATCCACGCGCTGGTGAGATTGCGCCACTGGCGGAAGATGTCTCCGTCAGGCGTGTAGTGCCAGATCTTGCGGTTGGTGATGCGCTCCCAGAAGATGCGCAGCGCCTCGAGCCGCTTCTCCGGCTTGTTGCCCGCGATGATGGCGGAGTTGATCGCGCCGATCGAGACGCCACAGACCCAGTCGGGCTCGATGCCGGCCTCGTGCAGCGCCTGGTAGACGCCGGCCTGGTACGCGCCGAGCGCGCCGCCACCTTGCAGCACCAGCGCAACGCGGTCGCAACGCTCGGGCCGCCAGCCTCGTGCGGGAGGCTGATGCGTCTGATGGGGCGGTTGCGAGGTGCGAGCGTCCATGGTGATGCCTCCTGCTTCTTCAAACGATTGCGTTCCGCGGTGACGCCGTGATGACAATTCTGGCGTCGACGCATCGCTTGCATGCGCCATCGCCGCCTTGGGAATGGCTGCGGTCGTGCGGCTGACGGAAATCCTTCACATCGCAGTCAATGACGGCGGCTAGCAATCTGCATCGCCGCCTGACGCTGTCGGGCGGGCATCACATGAGCACCACGAGAGGAGACCGGCGATGCGTAGGGAAGAGTTACTGAGGCTTCCATCCATGCCGGCGGCTGGGCCGAGCTATCCGGCAGGGCCCTATCGCTTCGTCAACCGCGAATTCCTCGTCATCACCTACGAGACCGATCCGGACCTCATCCGCGCCGGCCTGCCTGAGCCGCTGGAGCCGATCGACCAGCCGATCGTGCATTACGAATGGATCAAGATGCCGGATTCCTCCGGCTTCGGCAGCTACACCGAATCCGGTCTCGTCATCCCCGCGCGCTTGCACGGCGAGGAGGTCAACTTCGTTTCGCAGATGTATCTGGACGACGATCCGCCGATCGCCGCCGGCCGCGAGATCTGGGGCTTTCCCAAGAAATACGCCCATCCCAAACTCGAGATCGTCAAGGATACGCTGACGGGCAGGCTGGAATATGCCGGCCAGCTCGTCGCCATGGGCACGATGGGCTACAAGCACGAGAGCATGGCCGGCAATGGCGACCTCACCCGTGCGACCCTGTCGAAGACGCAGATCAATCTGAAGATGATTCCCGGCGTCGATGGCCGCCTCGATATCTGCCAACTGGTCGCGATCAACCTCATCGACATCGTGCCGAAGGGCTCCTGGATGGGGCCCGGCCGGCTGCATCTGGTGCCGCATGTCAATGCGCCCGTCGCCGATTTCCCGGTCCGCCGCTGCCTCGGCGCGCATCATTACATCGCCGACCTGACGCTGCCGTTCGGCCGCGTCGTGCACGACTACATCAGGGAAGCAGAGGCGGCGGCTCCGACCGTGCTGGCGGCCGAGTAGGGCGCTATCATCAAACTGTAACAATGCCGTAATTGAGTACCCGCATGGATCCGGACGGTGCCGTCAGCAATCTTCCGGAGCGGGGCATTCGTTGACGGTTGGGGTTGGTCATGGCTGAGCCGGCGAAGCTTGTCAGCGCGATATCGGATGCCGTGCCTGGCATTCCCGGCCTGGTGTGGGCGTTCCGCCTCCACGGCGACGGCAGTGCCGAGGCGCTACCGGTCGACCAGCCGATCGAGTTCAGCCACGACGGCCGGCTCTGGCTGCATTTCAACCTCACGGACACGCGCGCACGGCCGTGGATCGCCGCGTCGCAACTGCCGCCGTTGGCGCGCGAGCTGTTGCTCTCGAACGACACCTTCCAGCAGCTTCACGTCATCGACCACTGCGTCTACGGCGTGTTCTCCGACCTCGTGCGCGACATCGGCAGCGCGACGGAGGAGACCGCGTTCCTGCGCTTCGCCATGACCGAGCGGCTCCTGATCAGCGGCCGCCATCAGGCGCTGTGCTCGGCGGATGCGACACGCCGGGTGCTCGAAGGCGGCTACCGCGTCGACAATGTCGCCCATCTCCTCGAAAAGATCGTCGATGAGGTCGCCGACACGCTTGATAGGATGGCCGATAAGCTCGGTCAGGAGATCGACGAGATCGACGAGATCGAGGAGCGGATTCTGGCCGACGACGCCAAGCCGGAGATGCGCCGCAATCTTGGCCGGCTGCGCCGGACCTGCGTCAGGCTGCATCGCCAGCTCACCGGCCTGCGTACGCTGTTCCATCGCCTCGACCAGAAGAACACCGACCACCTTTCGCCGGACCTGCGTATCCAGGCCGGCAAGCTGGCGCAGCGGCTGGACGGCCTCGACCACGACATCGTGGAGCTGCGCGAACGCAGCCGCCTGCTCGAGGAGGAGCTGCGCTTCAAGAACGAGGAGCAAAGCAACAACCACCTCCACACGCTCTCGATCGTGACCTCGCTGCTGCTTCCGCCGACGCTGATCACCGGCATCTTCGGCATGAACACCAAGGGCCTGCCTCTGACCGAGGTCGAGAGTGGATTTTTCTGGGCGGCTCTCCTGATGGCCTCGTCGGTCGGCGCGGCCTATCTCTTCATGCGGCGTACCGGTATCTTCAAGTAAAGCACGCCAGTCGGTATCAGCCG
Organism: Bradyrhizobium sp. WSM1253; assembly: GCF_000244935.1. Classification (NCBI taxonomy): domain Bacteria; kingdom Pseudomonadati; phylum Pseudomonadota; class Alphaproteobacteria; order Hyphomicrobiales; family Nitrobacteraceae; genus Bradyrhizobium; species Bradyrhizobium sp. WSM1253. Next base: position 904,853 of record NZ_JH600073.1, on the reverse strand, counting down.
TGATCGGGACCGCACATCTATTTCCGCTGCGAAATGCGGCCGCGATTGTGCTGGCCTGGACGATCGCGAGCACCAGCGCGCTGGCCGGCGCCAAGGACGAGAACGCGGCGGAGTGGCTAGCTCCAAAATGGTTCAACGAGTGGCATGACGGCCTCGCCAACAAGGGCCTGAATTTCGGCGCCGCCTACATCGCCGACAACATTGGAAATTTGTCCGGCGGCGTTAGGCGCGGCGCTATCCATTTCGGCCGGCTCGATCTTTCGGTCGATGCCGATCTCGACAAGCTGGTCGGCTGGAGCGGCGGCCGCTTCTACGCCAACGCGTTCGTGATCTACGGGCGAGGCCTCAGTCGCAACTACATCATGAATCTCGCGACCATCAGCGAGATCGAGGCGTTGCCGGACCAGCGGCTCTACAATGCCTATTTCGAGCAGAGCTTCTTCAACGACCGCTTGAACATCAGGGCCGGCCAGCAGGCCGCCGATGTCGAGTTTTTCGACAGCCAGACCGACGATCTCTTCATCAACGGCACCTTCGGCTGGCCCGCGATCAAGGCCTCGAATCTCCCGGCCGGCGGCCCGGCACCGCCAATCGCAGTCCCCGGCATTCGCATCAAGGCCGCGCTGACCGATCAGATCACCGCGTTCGGTGCCGTGTTCAATGGCGATCCGTCAGGCCCGGGCAATCAGGATCCGCAGCTGCGCGACCATCATGGTCTTGCCTTCCGCGTCAACGACCCGCCTTGGGTGATCGGGCAGGTCCGCTTCAACTACGACCTCGATATCGGCGGCCGTTCGCTCGCCGGCAATTTTACGCCGGGCGCCTGGAAGCATTATGGCTCGTTCGACAGTCAGCGCTTCGCCACGGATGGGCGGTCGATCGCCGATGCCGACGGCAGCGGCATTCCGGCAAAGCTTCGCGGCAATTACGGTATCTTCGCGGTGATCGAGCAGGTGCTGTACCGGCCGCCGGAGGTCAGGGAGAGCACCACTTCGGCCTCGATCCCGGGTGTCACCGCGTTCGGCCGCATCGCCTACAGCCCGCCGGACCGCAACCTGATCGATCTCTATCTCGACGGCGGCATCGGCTTTGTCGGCTTCGTATCCGGTCGTCCGCTCGATCGCTTCGGCGTGGCGGCGGCCTACATGCGCATCTCGAACTCCGCGCGCAACCTCGACGTCGATACCCAATTCTTCACGGGCATCCAGAGCCCAGTGCGCAGCAACGAGACCCTGATCGAGATGATCTATGAGGCGCACATCAAGCCGGGCTGGCTGATCGCGCCGTACTTCCAATATGTGTTCCGTCCCTCGGGCGGCATCCCGAATCCGGACGACCCGAGCGGTGTTGCGCGGATTGGTGACGCCGCGGTCTTCGGCGTCACCACCACGATCAGGTACTAAGCCATCGCGGCTTGCGGCTTTGGCTTCGGTTGTCGCGAGAGCGTCAGCACGATCAGCGAGGCGAACACGCAGAGCGCGCCGGCGATGAAGAAGGCGGGCAGGTAGCTCTGATAGACCGTCCGCGAGAAACCGGCCCCGAAGGCGGCGGTGCCTGCACCGAGCTGGTGGCCGGCAAAGATCCAGCCGAACACCAGATTGGCGCGCTCGGGCCCAAATTTCTGCGCGATGAGGCGCACCGTGGGCGGTACGGTTGCGATCCAGTCGAGCCCATAGAACATCGCGAAGATCGAGAGCCCATAGAACGAGAAATCGCTGAAGGGGAGGAAGATCAGCGAGAGCCCGCGCAAGCCGTAGTACCAGAACAGGAGGTAGCGGTTGTCGTAGCGGTCCGACAGCCAGCCCGACATGATGGTGCCGAAGAAGTCGAAGATGCCCATCGCGGCCAGCAAGCCCGCGGCCTGCACCTGCGGGATGCCGAAATCGAGGCACATCGGAATCAGATGCACCTGCACCAGGCCATTGGTGGATGCACCGCAGACGAAGAACGTCGCAAACAGGACCCAGAACGCGCTGCTCTTCGAGGCGTCGCGCAGCGTGCCGAGTGCAACGCCCGTGATCGAGCCATGGCTGACGGGCGGCGCGGGCAGGGGTGTGGTGCCTTTGTCGCCAAACGGGCGCAGGCCCAGATCGCTCGGACGGTCGCGCATCGCGAGCAGGACCGCCAGGGCAGAAACACCAAGCGCGATGCAGACGAAGCCGAGCGCAAGCCGCCAGCCGAAACGTTCGGTCAGGCTTGCCAGCAGCGGCAGGAACACGAGCTGACCGGTGGCGACGCTCGCGGTCATGATGCCGACGACGAGGCCGCGCCGTGCCGCGAACCAGCGCGTCGCGATGGTGGCGCCCAGCACCAGCGCAGTCATGCCGGTGCCGATCCCGATCACGACGCCCCACAGCGCGACGAGCTGCCAGACCTCTGTCATGCCGAGCGAGAGCACCAGCGCCGAGACCACGATGAGCTGTGCGGTCAGAGTGACGTTGCGCAGGCCGTAGCGGTTGAGCAGGGCAGCCGCGAACGGCGCCATCAGCCCGAACAGGATGAAGCGGATCGACAGCGCGGAGGAGATCTCCGCCGTGCTCCAGCCGAACTCCTTCTGAAGCGGAACGATGAACACGCCGGGCGCGCCGACCGTTCCGGCGCTGATCAGCGCGGTGAGGAAGGTTACGGCGACCATCACCCAGCCGTAGTGGATATTGCGGCGGCCGAGCGTCGCCGCGAGCCAGTTCGAGATCATTGGGCCTCAATCTTGATGGGCAGGATTTGAAACACCTGCGCGAGTTTGCAGAATGGCACGGGACGCGTCCGTCTGAAATGACGGAGTTCCCTCATTTCCGGACTTTTACGTCAGTGCGTCAGGCGCTCCACCGCGATCGCGGTGGCTTCGCCGCCGCCGATGCAGAGCGCCGCCACGCCGCGCTTGAGGTTTCGCGCCTCGAGCGCATGCAGCAGCGTCACGATCAGCCGTGCGCCGGTGGCGCCGATGGGATGGCCGAGCGCGCAGGCGCCGCCGTTGATGTTGAGCTTGTCGCGGGGAATGCCGAGATCGCGCTGGGCCGCCATCGCCACCACGGCGAAGGCTTCGTTGATCTCGAACAGATCGACATCGCCGGCGCTCCAACCGATCTTGTCGAGCAGCTTGCGGATCGCTGGGATCGGCGCCGTGGTGAACCATTGCGGCTCCTGGCTGTGGGTGGCGTGGCCCTTGATCTCTGCGAGAGCCGGCAGGCCGCTGCGATCGGCGAGCGAGCGCTTCGTCAGCACCAGCGCGGCGGCGCCGTCGGCGTTGGCGGAGGAGGCCGCCGGCGTGATGGTGCCGTTGGCGCGGAACGCCGGCTTCAGCCCGGGGATCTTTGCGGGATCGACCTTGATCGGATGCTCGTCATTGGCAACGATGCGGGGACCTGCCTTCTCGCTCAGCGTGATCGGCGCAATCTCGGCCTTGAACGCGCCGCCCTCGACCGCCTTGCGCGCGCGGCCCAATGTTTCCATCGCATAGGCGTCCTGGTCCTTGCGGGTGAACTGATAGGCTTCGGCGGTAGCCTCGCCGAAATCGCCCATGGAGCGGCCGGTCTCGTAGGCGTCTTCGAGGCCGTCCATCATCATGTGGTCGATGATGCGGTCGTGGCCGGCGCGGTAGCCGCCGCGCGCCTTGGCGAGCAGATACGGCGCATTGCTCATGCTTTCCATGCCGCCGGAGACGACGATCTCGGCCGAGCCGGCGCGGATGATGTCGTGCGCCAGCATGGTCGCCTTCATGCCGGAGCCGCAGACCTTGTTCACGGTGGTCGCGCCGGTGGCGTCGGGCAAGCCGGCGGCACGCGCGGCCTGGCGCGCCGGGGCCTGGCCCTGACCCGCGGGAAGGACGCAGCCCATGAAGACCTCGTCGACCTTCTCCGGCGCAAGCTTGGCACGCTCGAGTGCCGCGCCGATCACGTGCGATCCGAGCTTGTGCGCGGGGAGCGGCGACAGCTCGCCCATGAAGCGGCCGAGCGGGCTACGGACGGCGGAGACGATGACGACGGGATCGGCGGCTTCGGCCATGGAGGAGACTCCCTAAAATGTCACATATGTAAGATTATGATCATCATATGATGCGGCGCAAAAAATGCAACTGCGTCGGCATGAGAAAATCTTGTGGTTCGCATGAGATTTGGTCGTGCGAACGGAAGAGGTTGTCCCATAACCTGCTGTCATCGCCCGCGCAGGCGGGCGATCCAGTACGCCGAGGCGGTTGTGATTGAACCGATGGCGCTCGGAGTACTGGATGCCCCGCCTTCGCGGGGCATGACACCGTTGCTGATGGCTCTACCGCTTCCGATTCACAAACGCGCCCATCAGCCGCGTCGGCTCGTCCGTCAGGAACGACTCGCCGAAGACTTTGACGCTCAAATTCACCGACTCCGTCAGCGGCAGCTCCTCCCATTGCCGCAGTAGCGCTTTCTGCGAGCGCAGCGCCTCGGGGCCGCATTCGAGGAGGGCCTTCACGAGATGCTCGACCTCGGCATCGAGCCCGCCCTCCGGCGCGACCTTGTCGACCAGTCCCCACGCCAGAGCCGTCGCCGCGTCGATGTTCTCAGCGGTCATCACCAGCCAGCGCGCGCGGGCCCACCCGATCAGGCGCGGCAGCAGCGCGGCATGGATCACCGAGGGAATGCCGACCCGCACCTCCGGCATACCGAAATGCGCGTCATGGGCGGCGATGCGGAAATCGCAGGCGGCCGCGACTTCGAGCCCGCCGCCGAGGCACCAGCCGGGCATGCGCGCGATCATCGGGGCCGGGAAGGCGCGCACGGCCTCGCAGAGGTCGCGCAGGCGGCTGATGAAAGCCTCGGCGGACTTCTGGTCGAGCCTGGCCATCTCCTTGATGTCGGCGCCGCCGATCATGCTCTTCTCGCTCTGGCCGCGCAGCACCACGACCCGGATGCTGCGGTCGGACGAGAGCTGCTGCAAGCCTTCGCGCACCGCATCGGTGATGGGCGAGCCCAAAATGTTCAGCGAGCCGGCGTTGCAGATCGCGACATGAACGACGCCGCGCGCATCGCGCGTCACGCCGCAGTGGTGGTTGAGCATTTCCATGAGGGGATCTCTGAGTTCGTGGACGCGCGAATACGCCGGTCGGATCACACTTCCGGGCCGAAACGCATTGCTTGTCAAGCGGGCGGGGAGGGAGTTGCCAGCGCGAAGTCCGCGGCATAATATGATGTAAATCATACAAAGAGGCCGCAATGACCAACATCGATCAACTCGACCTGTTTTCGCCCGCGCAGCGGCGCGAGCGGGTGGTGGAGTGGCAGGTGCCTGCGCCGGTTGCGAAAGTGGCGATGGGCCTGTCAGGCATGGATGCGATGCTGGGCATCCGCGACGGAAGGCTGCCGCCGCCACCCTTTGCCAAGCTGATCGGCTTCGTCATGGCCGTGGTCGAGCCGGGCCGGATCGTCATGGAACTCGAACCGCGCGAGGATCTCGAGAACACCATCGGCCTCCTGCACGGAGCCACAGCCGCCGCGCTGATCGACACCGCCATGGGGTGTGCGATCTCGACCCGGCTGGAGCCCGGGCAGGGCTCCGTCACCCTCGATCTGAAAATGACCTTCCTGCGTCCGCTCTCGGTCCGGTCCGGGCTGATCTCCGCCGAAGGCAAGGTGATCAAGCTGGGACGCCAGACCAGCTACACCGAGGGCTCCGTCCGCGACGGTAAGGGGGCGCTTGCTGTGCACGCAACGGCGACCTTTTCCATGATCGGCAACAATTTTACCGGGAATTAATGCGCCGTCCTGCCGATATCCGTGTTATTAGATGACCTCCGACATCCAATGAGATCCGCATGCGCTATTCCCGGGAACACAAGCAGGAAACCCACGACCGCATCGTGAAGAAGGCCTCCGTGCGGCTGCGCGAAAAGGGCGCCCACGGCATCGGTGTCGCCGACCTCATGAAGGAAGCGGGCCTGACCCATGGCGGCTTCTACGCCCATTTCGATTCCCGCGAGGCGCTGGTGATCGAGGCCTTCGACTACGCCATGAATCGCTCGATGGAGCACTGGCGCAAGCAGTCCGATCAGGTCGCGCCGGAGAAGCAGCTCACTCAGATCGTCGAGACCTATCTCTCGACGGTGCATCGCGACAACCCCGGTCACGGTTGCTCGATCCCCGCGCTCGGCGCGGAGATCGCCCGCGAGAGCCCGAAGACGCGAAAGGCCTTTGCCGGCAAGCTCGACGAGATGATCGAGATGATCACGGACTTCATCCCGAATCTGCCGCGCAAGGCTGCGCGCAAGCAGGCGATCGCGACGCTGGCGACGATGGCCGGCACCATGTTGCTCGCGCGCATCGCCGGGTCGAGTGAGCTGTCGGACGAGGTGCTGAAGACGGGCAGGGACAGCGCGCTGGACGGCGCGCGGCGTGAGCCGAAGGCTGCGGTTGCAAAGAAGCCGAAGCAGAGCTAGGCCGAGGTGCCGTTGAATGCGTAGGGTGGGCTAGCCGAAGGCGTAACCCACCCTACGAAGTCCGCCCCGCAAACAACGTCCGCTCGCGCTCCACAATCTCGGAAATATAATCCGCCACCGCGCGGATCCGCGCCAGGTCCTTGCTGTCGGCGTGCATCAGCATCCAAAAGGTGCGGGTGATCGAGACCTCTTCCGCCAGCACCGCAATCAGCTTCGGATAGTCGGCCGCCATGAAGTGCGGCAGCACCGCAATACCGAAACCGGCGAGCGTGGCGTTGAGTTGCGCGATCAGATTGGCGCTACGCAAGCGTGCGGAGATCTTCGGCGACACCTGCGGCAGATAGTCGAGCTCGGGCGTGAACAACAGCTCCTCGATATAGCCGACGAAGCGATGCTGCGGCAGGACCTCGCGCGAGGTGATTTTCGGGAAGCGGTCGAGATAGGCGGGCGCGGCATAGAGTCCGAGGCGGTAGTCGAGCAGCTTGCGGCCGACGATGCGGCCTTCCTTCGGCATGGTCAGGCTGATGGCGATATCGGCCTCGCGCTTGGAGAGGCTGAACAGCCGCGCGGTGGCCACAAGTTGCAAATCGAGATCGGGATACCGGTCGGCGAACTGAGCGAGCCGCGGCGCCAGGAAGGCGGTCCCGAAGCCGTCGGGGGCGCCGATCCGCACCGTGCCGGTCAGCCGCGCCACGGAGCCACCGACCTGCTCCTGGTTGGCGACAATGGTCGATTCCATCGCTTCCGCGCTGTCGGCGACGCGCTGGCCGGCCTCTGTCAGCAGGTAACCGGTCTTGCGCCGGTCAAACAGCTTGGCCGAGAGGTGCTTTTCTAGCCGGTCGACGCGGCGGATCACGGTGGCATGGTCCACGCCGAGCTGCTTCGCCGCAGCCGAAACCGAGCCGCCCCGCACGATGGCCAGCACGAAGCGGAAGTCATCCCAGTCGATAGCGCCTTGATCCAGCATTTTCGCACATCTATGGTGCATTATCTCAGACTTGAATCCTATAAAATGCAGGTCGATAGGATTTGTCAAAGCGTTCAAGCTCGCCTTAAGGAGACGATTCCATGCGTTCAGTCGGACATTTCATTGGTGGCAAGGAGGTCAAGGGCACCTCGGGCCGCACCGCCGACGTTTTCGAGCCGATGACCGGTGACGTCCAGGCCAAGGTGGCGCTGGCGTCCAAGGCCGAGGTCCGCGCCGCCGTGGAAAACGCCCGCGCTGCTCAGCCGGAATGGGCTGCGACCAACCCGCAGCGCCGCGCCCGCGTCATGATGAAGTTCGTTGAGCTGGTGCAGCGCGACTACGACAAACTGGCCGAACTGCTCGCCCGCGAGCATGGCAAGACCGTTCCTGACGCCAAGGGCGACATCCAGCGCGGCCTCGAAGTGGCGGAATTCGCCTGCGGCATCCCGCATCTGATGAAGGGCGAATACACCGAAGGCGCCGGCCCCGGCATCGACATCTACTCGATGCGCCAGGCGCTCGGTGTCGTCGCCGGCATCACGCCATTCAATTTTCCGGCGATGATCCCGATGTGGAAGTTCGCGCCTGCGATTGCCTGCGGCAACGCCTTCATCCTGAAGCCGTCGGAGCGCGATCCCGGCGTGCCGATGATGCTCGCGGAACTGATGATCGAGGCGGGCCTGCCGGCCGGCATCCTCAATGTCGTCAACGGCGACAAGGAAGCGGTCGACGCCATCCTCGACGATCCCGATATCAAGGCCGTCGGCTTCGTCGGCTCCACGCCGATCGCGCAATACATCTACGAACGCGCCGCCCAGACCGGGAAGCGCTGCCAGTGTTTTGGCGGGGCCAAGAACCACGCCATCATCATGCCCGACGCCGACATGGACCAGGCGGTCGACGCACTGATCGGCGCCGGTTACGGTTCGGCCGGCGAACGCTGTATGGCCGTGTCCGTCGCGGTCCCGGTCGGCAAGTCCACTGCCGACCGCTTGATGGAAAAGCTGGTCCCGCGCGTCGAGTCGCTCAAGATCGGCACCTCGATCGATCCGTCGGCCGATTACGGTCCGTTGGTGACGCGCGAGGCGGTCGAGAAGGTGAAGGGCTATATCGACATCGGCATCAAGGAAGGCGCGACGCTCGCCGTCGACGGTCGGGGCTTCAAGATGCAGGGCTACGAGAATGGCTTCTATCTCGGCGGTTCGCTGTTCGACAACGTCACCAAGGACATGCGAATCTACAAGGAAGAGATTTTTGGCCCCGTGCTCTCGGTCGTGCGCGCGCATGACTACAAGGAAGCGCTGGCGCTGCCGTCGGAGCATGACTACGGCAACGGCGTTGCGATCTTCACCCGCGACGGCGATGCCGCGCGCGACTTCGCGGCCAAGGTCAATGTCGGCATGGTCGGCATCAACGTGCCGATCCCGGTGCCGATCGCCTATTACACCTTCGGCGGCTGGAAGAAGTCCGGCTTCGGCGATCTCAACCAGCACGGTCCGGATTCGGTCCGCTTCTACACCAAGACCAAGACGGTGACCTCGCGCTGGCCGTCCGGTGTCAAGGAAGGCGCGGAGTTCTCGATCCCGCTGATGAAGTAAGGCTGTAGCCCAGCCCGTCATTGCGAGCGTAGCGAAGCAATCCAGACTTTCTCCTCGGACACATTGGATTGCTTCGTCGCTTCGCTCCTCGCAATGACGAGAACAGTGAGCAGCCCATCATGCAGTTCGCTCTGAACGAGGATCAGATCGCGGTTCGCGACATGGCGTTGGCGTTTGCGGCGGAAAAGATCGCGCCGTTCGCGCTGCGCTGGGACGAGGAGAAGCATTTTCCCGTCGAAGTGATGCGCGAGGCAGCAGCGCTTGGCATGGGCGGCATCTATATCCGCGACGATGTCGGCGGCTCCGCCATGTCGCGGTTCGACGCGGCGCTGATCTTCGAGGCGCTGGCGACGGGCTGTCCGACCACCTCGGCCTTCATCTCCATCCACAACATGGCGTCCTGGATGATCGATGCCTACGGCAGCGACACCCAGCGCCACACATGGTTGCCCAAGCTCTGCACCATGGAGCTGATTGCTAGCTACTGCCTGACCGAGCCTGGCGCCGGCTCGGACGCGGCAGCGCTGCGCACCCGCGCCGTGCGCGACGGCGATCATTACGTCCTCAACGGCCAGAAACAGTTCATCTCCGGCGCTGGCGGCACCGATCTGCTGGTCGCGATGGTGCGCACCGGCGGCGATGGCCCCGGCGGCATCTCGACGCTGGTGATCGACGGCAAGACGCCGGGCGTCTCGTTCGGCGCCAACGAGCGCAAGATGGGCTGGAACGCGCAGCCGACCCGCGCCGTGATCTTCGAGAACGCCCGCGTGCCGGTCGCCAATCGCTTGAGCGAGGAGGGTGTCGGCTTCAAGATCGCGATGGCCGGCCTCGACGGCGGCCGTCTGAACATCACGGCCTGCTCGCTCGGCGGCGCGCAGACCGCGCTGGACAAGGCGCGCGCCTACATGAAAGAGCGCAAAGCGTTCGGCAAGCGTCTCGACGAATTCCAGGCGCTGCAATTCAAGCTCGCCGACATGGCGATCGAACTCGAGGCCGCACGCACGTTCCTGTGGCGTGCCGCCGCCGCGCTGGATCGCAAGGACCCCGACGCCACCATGCTCTGCGCGATGGCCAAACGCTTCGGCACCGATGTCGGCTTTGAGGTCGCCAACCAGGCGCTCCAGCTTCATGGCGGATACGGCTATCTCAGCGAATACGGCATCGAGAAGATCGTGCGCGATTTGCGCGTGCACCAGATTCTCGAAGGCACCAATGAAATCATGCGGCTGATCGTGGCGCGCAAATTGATCGAGGGCGCACGATGAGTGGAGTGGAGGAGGGCGATCTGGTCGCACGGGTCGAGGGCTCGGCCGGCATTGTCAGGCTCAACCGTCCGAAGGCGATCAACGCCGTGACGCTGGAGATGTTTCGCGACATCGATAAGGCGCTCGACCGTTTTGAGGCCGATCCAGCCGTTGCCGTGATCGTGCTGGAAGGTGCCGGCGAGCGCGGCCTGTGTGCCGGCGGCGACATTCGCGCGCTCTGGGAGAGCTCGAAGGTCGACGGCGATCTCGGCAAGATTCTGTGGCGAGAAGAGTACATCCTCAACGCCCGGATCAAGAAATTCCCGAAACCCTATGTCGCCTTCATGGACGGCATTGTGATGGGCGGCGGCGTCGGACTCTCGGCGCATGCGAGCCATCGCATCGTCACCGACCGCACCAGGCTTGCGATGCCCGAGGTCGGGCTCGGTTTCTTTCCCGACGTCGGCGGCACCTGGCTGTTGTCACGCTCGCCGGGCGAGATCGGCACTTATTTTGGCCTGACCGGCCAGACCATGAACGGCCCCGATGCGATCCACGCCAGGTTTGCCGATGCGGAGGTACCGGCGGCCAAATGGCCCGAGTTGCGCGACGCGCTGACCAAGGTTCGCCAGGGCGTCACCGCGGCCGATGTCAGCAAGCTCATCAACGGTTTTGCGACGGGGGAGACCGCGGGGCCGGTCGCCGCAAAGGAGCCGGCGATCGACGCACTGTTCGGCTTCGACCGCATGGAAGACATTTTTGCCGCGCTGAAGCGCGACGGTTCCGAGTTCGCGCTGGCGACATTGAAGAGGCTCAACGAAAAATCGCCGCGCGGCATGGTGGTGACGCTCAAGCTGCTGCGGCTCGGGCGCACCGCGTCGAGCCTGGAAGAATGCCTGGTGCGCGAATATCGCGCTGCGCTGGAAGTTTTCCGCAGCGACGACTTTCGCGAAGGCGTGCGCGCCGCCGTGATCGACAAGGATCGCAATCCGACCTGGTCGCCGTCCCGCATCGAGGATGTCACTCCGGACCTGCTTGCGCCGTATCTCGCCGAGATTGGCGCCGACGAATTGAAGTTCAACTAACCAACGAAACGTTCAGCGGAGGAAACCAAGATGGCCACGATCGCATTCATCGGTCTCGGCAACATGGGCGGGCCCATGGCCGCCAATCTGGTCAAGGCCGGCCACAAGGTCGTCGCTTTCGACCTCGCCGAGGCCTCCCGGAACCAGGCCAAGGCCGACGGTGCCGGCATCGCCGACAGCGCGGCGGGCGCCGTGAAGGGCGCCGATGTGGTCGTCACCATGCTGCCGGCCGGCAAGCATGTGCTCGGCGTGTGGGGCGAGGTCGTTCCTGTCATGACCAAGGGCGCGTTGGTCATCGACTCCTCCACCATCGACGTCGAGAGCGCGCGCCAGGCGCATGCGCTGGCGGCCAAAAGCGGCGTGCTTTCGGTCGACGCGCCGGTCTCCGGCGGCACCGGCGGCGCCAAGGGTGCGACGCTCACCTTCATGTGCGGCGGCGAGGACAACGCGTTTGCAGCGGCAAAGCCCGTGCTGGAGAACATGGGCAAGAAGATCGTGCATTGCGGCGGGGCCGGCGCAGGCCAGGCGGCAAAAATCTGCAACAACATGATCCTTGGCATTTCCATGATCGCCGTGAGCGAGGCGTTCGCGCTGGCCGAGAAGCTCGGGCTCTCGCACCAGGCGCTGTTCGATGTGGCCTCGACCTCGTCGGGCCAGTGCTGGTCGCTGACGACCTATTGCCCGGTGCCCGGTCCAGTGCCGACCTCGCCCGCCAACAACGGCTACAATCCGGGCTTTGCCTCGGCGCTGATGGTGAAGGATCTGACGCTGGCGCAGGACGCGGCGAAGGCCGCGGGCGCCGCAACCCCGCTCGGCAAGCATGCGCAGGAGATCTATCAGTCATTCGACGCAGCCGGCCACGGCGGGGTGGATTTTTCCGGAATTATCGAGCACGTTAGGAGTCTAGCCGGGAAAGCTTGATGACGACATTTCAGGAAGCGCGCGCGCTTCTGCTTCACAACCGCACGGACTATGAGACAGCGGTCAAGGACTTCCGCTGGCCTGATCCGGTCCCCTTCAACTGGGCACTCGACTGGTTCGACGCCGAGCTGGCGGCGAATGCGGACAGCAAGGATCGTCCTGCGCTTTGGATCGTCGATGCCGCGCAGGACCGGCAGACCAAGCTCTCGTTCGGGGCGTTGTCACGCCGCTCCAACCAGGTCGCGAATTTCCTCCGAGCACAGGGCTTGAAGCGCGGCGATCATCTCCTGCTGCTGCTCGGCAATGTCGTTCCGCTGTGGGAGACGATGCTGGCCGCGATGAAGCTCGGCGTCGTCGTGATTCCCGCAACGACGCTGCTCACCGCCGACGAGCTCCGCGACCGGCTCGATCGCGGCAAGGCGAAGGCGGTGGTGGCAGCGCAGGACCAGGTTGCGAAGTTTGCCAGTCTTGGCGCCGAGAATATCGTCCGCATCGTCGTAGGCGAGGCCTCCGATGGCTGGCTTTCCTATGATGACGCGGCAGAGGCGTCGGAGAGCTTTGCAGCGGACGGTCCGACCAACGCTGACGACCCGATGCTGCTCTATTTCACCTCGGGCACCACGGCAAAGCCAAAACTGGTTCGGCACAGCCAGCGCAGTTATCCCGTCGGCCATCTCTCGACCATGTATTGGATCGGGTTGAAGCCCGGCGACGTCCATCTCAACATCTCCTCACCCGGCTGGGCCAAGCATGCCTGGAGCTGCTTCTTCGCGCCGTGGAACGCGGGCGCAACCGTCTTTGTGGCCAATCAGCCGCGCTTCGACGCCAAGGGGCTGCTTGCCACCATCGGCCGCTGCGGCGTCACTACGCTGTGCGCGCCGCCGACGGTGTGGCGGCTGTTCATCCAGGAGAACTTGGCGTCGTTCAAGGTGGCCTTGCGCGAGGTCTGCGGCGCCGGCGAGCCGCTCAATCCTGAGGTGATCGACCAGGTGCAGGCCGCCTGGGGCCTCACCATTCGCGACGGTTACGGCCAGACTGAAACGACGGCGCTCGCCGGCAACTCGCCGGGGCAAAAGATCAAGATCGGCTCGATGGGCCGGCCGCTGCCGGGCTATCGCGTGCAGGTCAGCGACGCCGATGGTCATCCGGCCAAGGAGGGCGAGGTGGCTCTGGTGCTCGGCGAAAACCGTCCCGCCGGCCTGATGCAGGGCTATCAGGGCGACAACGGCGGGCTGTCCGGCGCCGAAGGCGAGCTCTATCGCAGCGGCGACGTCGTGTTCGAGGACGATGACGGCTATCTCACTTTCGTCGGCCGGTCCGACGACGTGTTCAAATCCTCCGACTATCGCATCAGCCCGTTCGAACTTGAGAGCGTGTTGCTCGAGCACGAGCTCGTCGCGGAAGCCGCAGTCGTGCCGAGCCCGGATCCGATCCGGCTCGCGATTCCCAAGGCCTTTGTGCTGCTGACATCCGGCGCGGAGCGCTCGCCGGACACCGCGCTCTCCATCTTCAAGCATCTGCACACGCGCCTGGCGCCGTTCAAGCGCATCCGCCGCCTCGAGATCGTCACGGAGCTGCCGAAGACGATCTCGGGTAAGATCCGCCGCGTCCAGCTCAGACGTCTCGAGCGTGACGACGATCGCAACGATCCCCTGCGCGGCCGGGAATTCCGCGAAGAGGATTTTCCGGAGCTGCCGAAAACACGGAGTGAGACCTAAGTGAACGAAGTCTGGAAGAAGCCGCCGATTACGCTTAAGGCCTACCAAGCCATGGTCGGCAAGGAGATCGGCGTGTCGTCATGGCACCTGGTCGATCAGCCACGCATCGACACCTATGCCGACGTGATCGAGGATCATCAGTTCATTCACGTCGACCCGGAGCGTGCGAAGAAGGAGACGGCGTTCGGCACCACCATTGCGCACGGTTTCCTGACGATGTCGCTGCTGTCGATCATGTCCTACGAGGTGATGCCCGTCATCGCGGGCACCACGATGGGCGTCAACTACGGTTTCGACAAGCTGCGTTTCATCTCGCCGGTGCGTTCAGGAAAACGCGTTCGCGGCCGTTTCGTGCTGGCGGAAGCCAAGCTGCGCAAGCCGAATGAATTGCAGTCGCGCACCAACGTCACCGTGGAAATCGAAGGCGAGGACAAGCCCGCGCTGGTCGCGGACTGGCTCGGGTTGATCTATTTCGCCTGACGCTGCCGGGCTTGACCCGGCAACCCATCGCTGCTCAAAAGCTGTCCAAATCGGTGCGCTCGAACCCTCTCCCCTTGTGGGAGAGGGTGCCTCGCGTGTCCAGACCGGATAGATAGGTAACACAGTAGACCAGATGGATGGGTGACAGTTCTCTGTCGGCTGGGAGGATCAGCCGATGCCTTGGAGAGAGAGCTGCGCAATGGACCAACGGGTTAACTTCATTTCGGAACAGCGAACCGGCTTGTGGACGATGACGGAGCTTTGCGAGCGTTACGAGA
>NZ_JH600073.1:668928-890056 GCF_000244935.1 Bradyrhizobium sp. WSM1253 | reverse complement strand
CAGACCGGATAGATAGGTAACACAGTAGACCAGATGGATGGGTGACAGTTCTCTGTCGGCTGGGAGGATCAGCCGATGCCTTGGAGAGAGAGCTGCGCAATGGACCAACGGGTTAACTTCATTTCGGAACAGCGAACCGGCTTGTGGACGATGACGGAGCTTTGCGAGCGTTACGAGATTAGTCGCAAGACCGGTTACAAATGGTTGGAGCGCTACCGGCTGGAAGGACCTGGAGGGCTTGGGGATCGCTCGCATGCCGCGCGGGTGCATGGGCGCGCGACGCCACGGCACATCGTGGATGCGATTGTGGGGCTGCGGCTTGAGCGGCCGAGCTGGGGGCCGCGCAAGATCGTGAGCAAGCTTGAGGCTCGTCAAGGGGATGTGGATTGGCCACCGGCCTCGACGGCCGGGGAGATTCTCAAACGGGCGGGACTGGTCGGCGACCGCAGGGTTCGGCGACGTGCGCCGCCGCGCATGAGGCAACTGACCGTTCCTCAGCATGCCAACCATGTCTGGGCGCTCGATCACAAGGGCTGGATCCGGTTGGGCGACGGCTCTCGCGTCGAACCGTTCACGGCGACCGATGGCTTCAGCCGCTATTTGATCAGCCTGGCGGCGACGGGCAGTACGCAATATGCCGAGTGCCAAGCGCCGCTGGAACGGGCGTTTCGCGAGTACGGCTTGCCGGAGATCATCCGCTCCGACAACGGCTCGCCGTTCGCCTCGACCGGGATCACCGGTCTGACCGCGCTGTCGATATGGTGGATCAAGCTTGGCATTCGCCATGAACGGATTGACCCCGGCCATCCGCAACAGAACGGCCGGCACGAGCGTTTCCACCTCACGCTTCTGGAAGCCATGCAGCCACCGCCGCCAAACCAGATCGCGCAGGCCCGTCGCTTTGCGGCATTCGTGCGCGACTACAACGAAGAACGGCCCCATGAGTCGCTTGGCCAGCTCCCACCCGCCAGCGTCTATCAGCCCTCGCCTCGTGCGATGCCAAGGCGGCTTCCAGAGCCCGACTACCCGGCCGAAGCCGCGGTGCGCCAGGTTCGCTCCAATGGCGAGATCAAATGGCGAGGCGAGCTCATCCACATTTGCAGCGCTCTCGTTGGCGAAGCCGTTGCCGTCGAGGAGACCGAGGACGGATCCTGGCAAGTGCGCTTCTTCGACGTGCCGATCGGCATCATCGACCAGAAAACACGCAAGCTGCGGCGCTGCGCTAGCGCAGCGCCGCAGCCGACCAAATCATGAACGACTGTTACCCATCCATCCGGTCTGTTTTGTTACCCATCCATCCGCTGGACACGCGGAACGCGAGGCGGGTGAGGGGTCTCTCTCCGCGAGCACATCCGTTGCGAGAGACCCCTCATCCGGCGCTTCGCGCCACCTTCTCCCACAAGGGGAGAAGGAAGAAGAAGCAGGAACTGCACTCATGGCAATCAGGTTCGACGGACGCGTCGCCATCGTCACCGGCGCGGGCAATGGTCTGGGGCGCGCGCATGCGCTGGGATTGGCAAGCCGCGGCGCCAAGGTCGTGGTCAACGATTTCGGCGGCGCGCGCGACGGCAGCGGCGGTTCGCTGTCGCCGGCGGAAGCCGTGGTCGAGGAGATCCGTAAAGCGGGCGGCATCGCCATGGCCGACGGCGCCGACGTCTCCAATTTCGAGCAGGTCACGGCGATGGTTGAGCGCGCCACCAAGGAATGGGGCAGCGTCGACCTCTTGTGTGCCAATGCCGGCATTTTGCGCGACAAGTCGTTCGGCAAGATGGAAGCGGCCGATTTCCAGAAGGTGCTCGACGTGCACCTCGTCGGGACCTTTTATTGCTGCAAGGCGGCCTGGGCCGGCATGCGCGATCGCAACTATGGCCGCATCGTCCTGACGACGTCGTCCTCCGGCCTCTACGGCAATTTCGGCCAGGCCAATTACGGTGCGGCCAAGTCCGGCATGGTCGGCCTGATGAACGTGCTGGCGGAAGAGGGCCGCAAGACCGACATCCGTGTCAACATCATCTCGCCGACGGCGGCAACCCGCATGACGGAAGAGCTGCTGCCGCCGCAGGCGCTGCAGTTGATGAAGCCGAACGCGATCACGCCCGCGGTCGAGTACATGCTGAGCGAGGACGCGCCGACCCGCACCATCATGGGCGCCGGCGCCGGCTCGTTCGCGGTAATCAAGATCGTCGAGAGCGAAGGCATCAACCTGCCGGAATCCGAGTGGACCCCGGACGCGGTCGCGGCGCATTTCGCCGAGATCAGCGACATGTCGAAGGCGAAGGCGCTGCAGGGGGCTTTCGAGCAGACGCAGAAATATGTGGCGCAAGCCGCTGCGCGTGCCGGGGTAAAACTCTGACAGCCGTCGCCGTCATCGGCGCCGGCCCTGCCGGGCTGATAGCGGCCGAAGTGCTCGTGCAGGGTGGTGCTCGCGTCACCGTCTACGATTCGATGCCGTCCGCTGGCCGGAAATTCCTGATGGCCGGCCGCGGCGGGCTCAATCTCACCCACAGCGAACCGCTGCCGCAGTTCATCACGCGCTACCGCGAGGCGGCGCAGAGGTTGCAGGCTGCGATCGACGCGTTTCCGCCGGACGCGCTGCGCGCGTGGAGCGAGGCGCTGGGCGAGCCGACTTTTGTCGGCTCCAGCGGGCGTGTGTTTCCGAAAGCGTTCAAGGCGTCGCCCTTGCTGCGCGCCTGGCTGCGACGCCTCGATGCGGCCGGCGTCCGCTTTGCCTTTCGCCAGCGCTGGATGGGGTGGGATAGAGACGGACAACTGGTCTTTGACACACCCGGCGGCGGCGCCGCCATCGCCGCGGATGCCACGGTGCTGGCACTCGGCGGCGCAAGCTGGCCGCGACTAGGCTCCGATGGCGGCTGGACGACGATCCTCGCCGACAAAGGCGTTGCGATCTCGCCGCTGCGGCCGGCGAACTGCGGCTTCACCGTCGCCTGGTCCGAAATCTTCAGCACGCGCTTCGAAGGCCAACCGCTCAAGGCCATCGCGCTGTCCTTCGGCCCACAGCGCGCGCGCGGCGAGGCCATGATCACAACCGGCGGGATCGAAGGCGGGGCGATCTATGCGTTGTCGGCCGAACTGCGCGAGGCGATTGCGGCGAACGGCGAAGCGGTCCTGCACGTCGCGTTGCGGCCGGATGTCCATCATGGCGAACTCGTCCAGCGCCTATCCGCCGCGCGCGGCAAGCAATCGTTCTCCAATTTCCTGCGCAAGGCTGCACAGCTGTCTCCGGTCGCGGTCGGGCTGTTGCAGGAAGCTGCCATCAGTGCCGGCCAGTCGTTGTCGGCGATGTCGGCTGAGCGATTGGTGGAGCTCATCAACGCCGTGCCGGTCAAGCTCACGGGCGTCGCGCCAATCGCGCGCGCGATCTCCAGCGCCGGCGGGATTTCCTTCGATGAACTCGACTCGGAATTCATGATCCGCAAGCTGCCGGGCGTGTTCGCGGCCGGAGAGATGCTGGACTGGGAGGCGCCGACGGGTGGCTATTTGCTCCAGGCCTCGTTCGCGACGGGGGCTGCGGCGGGTAGGGGTGTGTTGCGACGGCTCGCCCAATTGTCGCCCTGACCATCCCGTCATGACGTTCCGGTCCGGGTTGCGAGATCCGTGAGGAGGCCGAGCACGCCGAAGCTTGCCGCCACTGCGCAGACCATCGTCCAGCCGCCAAAACTCCAGGCCAGCGATGCCGCCGCCGCGCCGACGCCACCGCCAATGAAGAACAGCGCGACGAACAGGCCGTTCATGCGACCGCGGGCCTCGGGGCGCAACAGGTTGATGGCGCGACGGCCCAACGTCTGGTCGGTGGTGATGCCGACGTCGAGCAGGATCGTGCCGAGGCTCAGGACCAGCAGACCGGTGATCTGGGATTCAAGCACGCTCGCCCAGGCACAGAGCGCAAGCGACCCGATGATGAGCAGATGGGCGGCAAAGAACATCGGCCGCGCCCGGCCCCTGTCGCCCCAGCGGCCGGCCATCGGTGTCGCCGCGGCGCCCGCCACGCCGATCAGTGCGAAGGCGGCAACTCCCTTGGCGTCGAGGTCGAACGGCGCCTCCGGCAGCCGCAGCGCGACCGCCGACCAGAACGCCGTGAAGGAAGCCATGACCAGCGATGCGGTCCAGGCCCGCACGCGGAGCACGGGCTCTTCGCGGAGCAGTCTTGGAAAGGACAGGAGCAAGTCGGCGTAGCTCGCGCGTCCCGTCGGTTGAAGGGTTGGAAGGTAGCGGGCGAGCGCGCAGGCAAGCAGGGTCATCAGAATGGCCGAGACGACATAGTAGGCGCGCCAGCTCCAGAGATCGGCGATCAGGCTCGCCGCAGGTCGCGACAACAGGATGCCGATCATCAATCCGCCCATCACCTCGCCGATGGCCTGGCCGCGGCGATCCGGCGCCACCATCGATGCGACAAGCGGAACTATCATCTGGATCGCCGCGCAGCAGGCGCCGAGGATGAAGGTGGCGAGCAGCAGGAGCGCGGGCGTCGGCGCGAGCGCCGTCGCCACGGCGGCGAGGATCGCGCAGCCAAGCGTGCGGAGGATGACAAGCCGGTTCTCGACCAGATCGACCAGAGGCACGAGCAGCAGCAGGCCGAGTGCGTAGCCGAGCAAGGTCAGCGTGCTGATCAGGCCCGCCTGCCACGCGGGCATGGACATTGACCGGCCGATCAGGCCGAGCAGGATCTGCGGCGCGAACAGATTGGTGACGACGACACCGGCGGTGATCGCGCCGAGCCAGATCAGCGGCCGCTCGGCGAGCTGGTTTCGGGGCGCGGGCCTGGTGGTTTCGGAGATAGTCATGGGACCTCGCAGCTGTGGCGCGGGACCCTTTAAGCGGACCGAGCAATATGCTACAATTCAAATAAGCCGATAAAGAATATGCGGGTTTGTTATGAATACCCATGACCTCGTCGCTTTCGTCGCCGTCGTCGAGACCGGATCGATTGTCGCAGCCTCGGCGCGTCTCAATCTCACCCAGCCTGGCGTGACCCGACGTATCCAGAATCTCGAGGAGATGCTGGGGGCGCAGCTTCTGGATCGGCTCTCGAAGCCCCTGAAGCCGACGGCGGCGGGCCATGAAGCCTACGAGCAGGGCAGGCGCCTGCTCAGGATGCTGGACGACCTCAAGTCGGGCGTGGCCAACGACGGAATGGTCCGCGGCGAGTTCAGGCTCGGTCTGACGCCGTTTCTCTCCGAAGCGGGCTTGACCGCACCACTCGATGCAGTGCGTGCCGAATTTCCCGCGCTGGCCGTGCGGGTGGTCTCCGGTTGGTCGCCGAACCAGCTCGAGCGCGTCTGCCGCAACGAGCTCGATGCGGCCGCGATTTGTCTCCCCGACGGTGCAGTGCCGCCCGCCGATCTCGCGGCCGACGATCTCGGCGCGCAGCCCGTCGTCTTCGTCGTCGCACGCGAGATGAAGATCCCGCGCACCGTCGATCTGGAACGGCTGTCCCAACTGTCGTGGGTAATCAACCAGGATGGCTGTGGATTTCGCGATACGCTGAAGCGAAAATTCGATGCCTCGCATCTGCCGTTCAACATCGCGGTCGAGGCGCTGGATAGTGAGCTTCGCCTGTCGCTGGTGTCGCGTGGTCTCGGCGTCGGGCTGGTCACCCCGATCGCCCTGAAACGCAGCGCATTTCGCGACAAGCTCAAGCCGGTCGCTGCGCGCGACTTCAAACCCGCGGTGCGCGCATGGGTGGTGCATCGCGCCCCCGCCGGTCGGCTGGAGCGGCCGATCAAGCTCTTCCGCGATGGACTGGTCCGGGAACTCCAGGCGCTGATCGGGGGCTAGCTACCGCAGCTTCCCCCGTGCCGCCACCGGCAGCGTGCCGATGATCTCCTCGCCGCGCACCATCACGACTTCGTCCATCATGTTGACGACGACGCAGACATGATTGGGTACGACCCGCACGACGTCGCCGACATTGGGGCGGGTGTTGCTGCGGGAGAGGTCGAGGAAGCCGTGCTCCTCGGCGAAGCGTGCGATCTTGACTTCGGGGTGCTCCAGGATGAGGCCGTGGCCGTCGAGGCCGCCGGTGTCCGTCGTCAGAGTCTTCGAGCCGGCGTCGAGGATGCCGCGCTCAGGCGCGGCGCGGCTGACCACGGTCGAATAGATGTGCAGCGCGCAGTCGTCCCAGGTGGCGACGCCGGCCGCGACCTGCATGCGGTCGTTGTAGATATAGGTGCCGAAGCGATGCTCGGTGCCGCCCTTGAGCTTGCCGATATTTTTCAGGTTCGGCGTTCCGCCGGTCGAGACGATTTTTGCATCGAGTCCATGCGCGCGCACGCCAGCCAGAGCTTCGTCATAGAATTTTTGCGCGTCCGCCCAGCCTGTCTCGATCGGATACATCATGAAGCCGGCGAATTGCAGTCCCTTGGATGCAGCAATCTCCTGCGCCAGGGCAATGGCCTCGGCGGGCGTCTCGACGCCGGCGCGCTTGCGGCCGGTATCGCATTCGACCACAACCGACAGCGGTCGGCCTGAGGCCGCAGCGGCCTTGGGCAGGCCGGCAACGACGGTCGAATTGTCCGCGGCGACCGTCATGTTGGCCTTCGCCTGCAGCGCCCCTAACCGCGCCATTTTTTCTTCGCCGAGCAAATTGTAGCTGATCAGGATGTCGTCGATCCCGGCATTGACCATGATCTCGGCTTCACCGAGCTTCTGGCAGGTGATGCCCTTCGCGCCGGCCGCGATCTGCATCCTCGCGATCGTGGGGTTCTTGTGCGTCTTGATGTGGGGACGGTTGGCAACTCCGGCGTCGTCGCAGGCCTTCTGGATCCGCGCGATGTTGCGCTCGACCTTGTCCATGTCGATGACGGCGCAGGGGGTGCCGTATTCGCGGGCGATCTTGGCGGCAAGGGTCGTTGTCATGGAAGTCTCTGAGTTGGCGCGCATCCCGTTTGCAAAAGCGGTGCCCACTTTTGCGAAATGCACGCTAGGCCTGTTCAATCTCTTCGCGCCGCACTTCGAGCTCCAGCCATTTGTCCTCGGCCTCGGCCAGTTCCTTTTGCGCCTTCGTCAGAGCGTCGGAGGCCTGATCGAAGCGCTTGCGATCTTTCCGGAACAGATCGGGGTCGTCAAGGAAGCGCTGCTGCTTGGCGATCTCGGCCTGCAGCTTGGCGATGGTCTTGGGCAACGTCTCCAGCGCGTGTTGCTCGTTGAAGGTCAACCGTCGCTTCGCGACGCCGGAAGGCGCGACGGTTCGCTGCTCTCTCGTCTCTTCGACGGCCTTCGCTGTCGCGCGCTTCACGTCAGCGCCGCGCTGGGCGAGCATGTCGGTATAGCCGCCGGCATATTCGAGCCAGCGTCCGTTGCCCTCGGGCACGATCACAGACGTCACCACGCGGTCGAGAAAATCGCGATCGTGGCTGATCAGAATCACGGTGCCCTCGTAGTCGCTAAGCATTTCCTCGAGAACGTCGAGGGTCTCCAGGTCGAGGTCGTTGGTCGGCTCGTCCAGCACCAGGAGGTTCGAGGGCTTCGCCAGGGCGCGCGCCAGCATCAGCCGGCCGCGTTCACCGCCCGACAGCACCTCCAGCGGCGTGCGCATCTGTTCCTGGGCGAACAGGAAGTCCTTCATGTAGCTGACGACGTGCTTCGGCTTGCCGCCGACCATGACATGGTCGCCGCGGCCGCCGGTCAGCGCCTCGGCCAGCGTCGTCTTCGGATCGAGACTTTCCCGATGCTGGTCGAGCGTGGCCATCTCGATGTTGGCACCGAGCCGTATGCTGCCGCTGTCCGGTGCGCTGCCGCCGGTCAGCATCTCGATCAGCGTGGTCTTGCCGGCGCCGTTCGGGCCGACGATGCCGATGCGATCGCCGCGCTGGACGCGGATCGAGAAGCCGTCGACGATCTTTCGCTCGCCATAGGACCGGCTGATATTCTTGGCCTCGATGACGAGCTTGCCGGATTTGTCGGCTTCGGCAGCCGCGAGGTTGGCGTTGCCCGTCGCGCCGCGATGGGTGCGGCGCTGGTCGCGCAGCGCGTGCAGGTTCCCCAGCCGCTTGACGTTGCGCTTGCGACGGCCCGAGACGCCGTACCGCAACCAGTGCTCCTCGTTGACGATCTTGCGGTCGAGCTTGTGCTGGTCGCGCTCTTCCTCGGCGAGCACCTCGTCACGCCAGGCCTCGAAAGCACTGAAGCCGCGGTCGATCTGCCGGATCTGGCCTCGGTCGAGCCAGGCGGTGCTGCGCGAGAGATTGCCCAGGAAGCGCCGATCATGGCTGATGATCACCAGCGCGCAGCGGCGGCTCTCCAGTTCGCTCTCCAGCCATTCGATGGTCGGAAGATCCAGATGGTTGGTCGGCTCGTCCAGCAGCAGGATATCGGGCGAGGGCGCCAGTACGCGTGCCAGCGCAGCGCGGCGCGCTTCGCCGCCGGAGACATGCGCCGGATCTTCTTCACCGCTAAGACCGAGCTGCTCGACCAGATAGCGCGCCTGATAATGGTCGTCGCCGGCATTGAGGCCTGCCTCGACATAGGCCAGCGTGGTGGAGAAACCGGAAAAATCGGGCTCCTGCGGCAGGTAGCGAATGGTGGCGCCGGGCTGCACGAAACGGCTGCCGCCATCCGGTTCGACTAGGCCGGCGGCGATCTTGAGCAGCGTCGATTTACCGGAACCGTTGCGGCCGATCAGGCAGACGCGCTCGCCGGTCGAAACCGACAGTTCGACGCCCGCCAGGAGCGGCGTGCCGCCGAAGGTCAGCTTGATATCGCGCAGTTGAATCAGCGGTGGCGCCATGCGGTGTCTCAGTCCTGTCTTGTTGCGGCCTGGTCGGCGCGGCGGCGCTGAATGCGGCGGATGGTCTGGTCGAGCGTCGACAGAAACGTCGAGCGGTCGCGCGGTGAATACGACTTCGGGCCGCCGGTGACTTCGCCGGCCGAGCGCAGATCGGTCATCAGGTTGCGGACCGCGAGCGTCATCCCGATCGACTCCTCGGTGAACGCCTTGCCGTTGGACGCAATCACATCGGCGCCGGCCTTCACGCAGCGGCTCGCGAGCGGAATATCCGAGGTAATGACGATATCGCCGGGCCCGGCGCGTTCGGCGATCCAGTCATCGGCTGCGTCCATGCCCGACCCCGCGGCGACCCGCTCGATCAGCGGATCCTGGGGCACGCGGATGAAATTGCCCGCGACCACGCTCACGGGCAGGCCGTGTCTGCCGGCGACGCGATAGATCTCGTCCTTCACCGGACAGGCGTCGGCGTCGACATAGATGCGGGTGGTGTTTTGAGGGTTCGTCATTGTCCGTAGATGGGGCTTGCGAAGCGGTTCCGCAGCAGCCGCGTGGTACCCCATTCGGCCCGCAAAGGCGAGGGGATTGACCCCGGTTCCTCAGGGCCTACGATCGGCCCGAAACGACAAGAAATTGGGGAAAGCCAAGCCATGCCGAACCGGCTCGAGACCTATCGTGTCGAGGCCTACAACACGGCCAAACAGTCCGAAAACAAGATGCATGACGACAATGTGGCGCGCCGCTTCGGGTTTTCCGGTGGGCTGGTCCCCGGCGTCGACGTCTTCGCCTACATGATGCATGTGCCGATGGCGCGCTGGGGCCGCGATTTCCTGTCGCGCGGGCTGATCGAGGCGCGTTTCATCAAGCCGGTCTATGACGCCGAGACCGCCGAAATCGATGCGACCGAGCACAACGGCCTGCTCACCATCGAGGTGTTCAGCCGCACCGAGCTCTGCGCGACGGGGACGGCGTCGCTGCCGGCGATTGCGACTGCGGTGTCGTTGAGCGACTATGTCGCAGTCCCAGCAGTCGCGGAGCGCAAGCCGGTCAGCCCGGCAACATTCGAGACCGGCAAATGGCTCGGTACGACGCCGCGCCGCTGGGCCGGGCAGGATGCCGCCGACTATCTCGCTGATGTCCGCGAGGCCGATCCGATCTTCGCGCGCGAGGGGCTCGGCCATCCCGGCCTGATCCAGCGCGTCATGAACCGCGTGCTGGTGGACAACACGATCCTTGGCCCGTGGATCCATGTCGGCAGCCGCATGCAATTGCTGTCAGCCGCACGCGCCGGTGATGAGATCACCGCGCGGGCCAAAGTCACCGCGAATTACGAGAAGAAGGGTCACCGTTTCGTCGAGCTCGACGCGCTGGTGGTCGCCAACGGCACGACGCCGCTGGCGCACTGCCAGCACACCGCGATCTACCAGCCGCGCGAGCAGGCGGCGGCGTAGAGCGCGGGCGGCGAGAGGCAAGTACACCGCTCCAAGCTCGGTGTCATGCCCCGCGAAGGCGGGGCATCCAGTACGCCGCGGCTTCTCCGTGAATCACTGCTGCCTCGGAGTACTGTGATCGCCCGGTCGAGCCGGGCGATCACAGTGTGCGTGTGGAGGGCAGAAGGGCAGCTTTACGCCGCTTTCCCCTTCGCATCCTGGATCGCGCGCCACACACGCTCCGGCGTCAGCGGCATATCGATGTGCTTGATGCCGTAGTCGGAGAGCGCGTCGATCACCGCGTTCACGACCGTGGACAGGCTGCCGGCGCAGCCGGCTTCCCCGCAGCCCTTGCTGCCGAGTGGATTGGTCGTGGCCGGCACCGGGTGGTCGCCGACCGTCATGTTCGGAACGTCCTCGGCGCGCGGCAGGGCGTAGTCCATCAGCGAGCCCGTGATCGGCTGGCCGCTCTCGTCGTAGCGGACGTGCTCCATCAGCGCCTGGCCGATGCCCTGGACGACGCCGCCATGGAGCTGGCCGGCGACCAGCAGCGGGTTGATCACCGTGCCGAAATCGTTGACCGCGCTGTAGCGCACGATCTGCACGACGCCGGTCTCAGGGTCGATCTCGACCTCGGCGACATGGCAGCCGTTCGGGAAGGCCGACGGCACCGGTTCGCTGGTGTGATCGACGTCGAGGCTGTCGGGCACGCCCTCCGGCATCTTGCTGTCGTGCAGGCGCTTGGCCAGCTCCATGATGTCGATGCTGCGATCGGTGCCGGCGATCGTGAAACTGCCGCCTTCGAATTCGATGTCGGCTTCGGATGCCTCCAGCATGTGCGCGGCGGCGCGCTTGCCCTTTTCGATCACGAGCTTGGCGGCGCCCACGATCGCCATGCCGGTCGCGGTGATCGAGCGCGAGCCGCCGGTGCCATTGCCGGTGTGCACGATGTCGCTGTCGCCCTGCACCAGCTTGACGCTGTCGAAGGGGACGCCGAGCTGCTCGCACAGCACCTGCGCGAACGGCGTGGCGTGGCCCTGACCGTAATCGAGCGTACCGGTGATGAGCTGCACCGAGCCATCGGGATCGAACACGATCTTGCCGAGCTCGACGCCGGGAGGTGCGGTCACCTCCAGATAGGAACCGACAGCGATGCCACGCAGCTTGCCGGCCTTCTTGCTCTCCTTCTTGCGCTTGGCAAAGTTCTCGTGGTCGGAGATTTCGAGCGCCTTGTTGAAGACAGCCTGGAAGTCGCCGCTGTCATAGGTGACGCCGGAGGACGCGGCGAAGGGCATCTGGTTTTGCTTGATGAAGTTGCGCTTGCGCATCGTCAGGCGGTTGATGCCCATCTCGTCGGCGGCGCGGTCGATCAACCGTTCCATGTAGTAGTTGGCCTCGGGCCGTCCGGCGCCGCGATAGGCGCCCATCAGCGTGGTGTTGGTCAGCACCGTCTTGATATCGACGGCCATCAGCGGCGTGCGATAAACGCTGGAAAAGTTCTTGCTGGTGTTGAGCGAGAGCGGACTGGGAGCAACGCCAGTGATGTAGGCTCCGAGATTGCCGTAGCCCGAGAGCTTGGCGGCGAGGAAATGCCCCTCGGCGTCCAGCGCGAGCTCGGCGTGAATCTTCTGCGCACGGCCGTGGCTGTCGGACAAGAAGCTGGTCGAGCGTTCGTCCAGCCATTTCACCGGCCGCCCCAATTCCTTGGCCGCGTAAAGGATGCACATGTACTCGGGATAGTTGACGTTCTTCATGCCGAAGGACCCGCCGACATTGGCGGTGAGGATGCGTACCTTTTCGTTCGGCACCTTCAGGTTCTTGGCGAGGTTGGCGCGGTTGCCGGCGACGCCCTGCGTCGGCATCTGGATGGTGTAACGCTCGGTCTTCTTGTCGTAGGAGGCAAGGCCGGCGCGCGGCTCCATCGAGACCACGGCGACACGGGTGTTTTCGATGTCGACCTTGGTCACGTGAGCGGCGCCGGCGAAGGCCGCATTGACCTTCTCGATGTCGCCATAGTGGTAGTCGAGCGCGACATTGTTCGGGATGTGGTCGTAGAGCTGCGGCGCGCCGGGTTTTGCGGCTTGCTCGGGATCGGTCACCGCCGGCAACGGCTCGATGTCGAGCTCGACCGCCTCGGCCGCGTCGCGCGCCTGGGCCAGCGTCTCCGCCACCACGAAGGCGACGGGATCGCCGACGAAACGGACCTTGTCGGTTGCGAGCGGCTGGCGGTTGGTCTGGAGCAGGGGCGAGCCGTCGCGGCTCTTCAGCGGCAGGCCGCAGGTGAAGGGGCCGTAGCCGGCCGCATCGAGGTCTTTGCCGGTCCAGACCCCTAGCACGCCCGGTATCGCCCTGGCTGCGTCGACGTTGATGCCGCGAATGACGCCGTGGGCATGGGTCGAGCGGACGATCACGGCATAGGCCTGGCCGGGCAGGTTGAAATCGTCGGTGTAGCGGCCCTTGCCGCGCACCAGCGTATCGTCCTCCTTGCGGCGGACCGGCTGCCCGACACCATATTTTTGCAGTGCAATAGCGTTTTCGAGCGTGGAGGATTTGGTGTGTTCTTGCATGGAATTGACCTGAAAAGCCGGCAATTGCGCGGTTTTGGGGGGCGCCTGGGGGACCGGACCCCTCAAAAATAACCCACCGGCCCGTTCACGACAACGCACGAATGGGCATGGTCCCATGTGATGCGTTGTTGCGCAGGATTGGCGCGCTGCTAATGTTTCAGGCGAAAAAGCAATTCCAGCTCGGCCTAACCGGCCGCGGAAAGACAGTTTGTATGAATGACCACACGCGGCTCCGCGACGGCCTTGCGCCGCACGGTGAGCTGGGGTCGATGGCGGCGGCGTTCGCCACTGAACCGGCCGTCGGCGCGCAAGCGCCGGGAACCGGCGTCTACGCGGCGCTCGACCTCGGCACCAACAATTGCAGGCTCCTGATCGCCTGTCCGACCCACGACGGCTTCCGCGTGGTCGATTCCTTCTCGCGCATCATCCGGCTCGGCGAGGGCGTCGCGGCAACGGGGTGCATCAGCGAGGCCGCGATCGAGCGCGCCATCGTGGCGCTCGGCATCTGCCGCGACAAGATCAACCTGCGCAAAGCGCGGCGGTTGCGGCTGATCGCCACCGAAGCCTGCCGCGCCGCCTCGAACGCCGAAGGCTTTCGCAGCCGCGTCGCTGCCGAGACCGGAATCGAGCTCGAGGTAATCGACCGCGAGACCGAGGCGGCGCTCGCCGTGCTCGGCTGCTCGCCGCTGGTCGATCCCAGGGGGCGCGGCGCAATCCTGTTCGACATCGGCGGCGGCTCGACCGAGCTGGTACGGATCGAGCGTGACGCCGCAAATCCGGAGCCGCGCATCAAAGCCTGGATGTCCATTCCATTCGGAGTGGTCACGCTTGCCGAGCAATTCGGCGGGCGCGACGTGACGTCGGAGATCTACGCCGCGATGGAGCGCGAGGTCGCCCATCACATCAGGCCGTTCGCCGAACAGCATGGCGGCGATCTCGCCGACATGCATCTGCTCGGCACGTCAGGCACTGTGACGACGCTCGCCGGCATCCATCTCAACCTCGCGCGCTACGACCGCCGCCGCATCGATAGCGTCTGGATGAACGATACCGACGTCACCGCGACTATCAACAAGCTGCTCGGCATGAGCTACGAGGAGCGCGCCGCCAACAGCTGCATCAGTATCGAGCGCGCCGATCTCGTGCTGGCCGGCTGCGCCATCCTCGACGCGATCCGCCGCGCCTTTCCGCTGCCGCGCCTGCGCGTCGCCGACCGGGGCCTCCGCGAAGGCATGCTGGTCGAGATGATGCGCGAAGACGGCGCGCTCAGGAGCTGGTGAGATGGCCAAGGACACCACCGGCCGCTTGCACGTTCAGGTCAAGACCCACGGCAAGCGAAAATTGTCGTCGAAGCTCTGGCTGGAGCGGCAGCTCAACGATCCCTATGTGGTGAAGGCGAAGGCGCTGGGTTATCGCTCGCGCGCCGCTTTCAAGCTGCTGGAGATCGACGACAAATACCGGCTACTCAAGCACGGCATGGCGGTGGTCGATCTCGGTGCGGCGCCGGGTGGCTGGAGCCAGATCGCCGCCAAGCGCGTCGGCTCGGTCGACGGCAAGGGCAAGGTCATCGCAATCGACCTGCTGGAAATCCCCGAAATCGCCGGCGTCGAGTTCGCGCAGCTCGACTTCATGGACAATGACGCGCCGGACAAGCTCAAGGCCATGCTCGACGGCGGC
The DNA here is from genome assembly GCF_000244935.1 of Bradyrhizobium sp. WSM1253. NCBI lineage: Bacteria > Pseudomonadati > Pseudomonadota > Alphaproteobacteria > Hyphomicrobiales > Nitrobacteraceae > Bradyrhizobium > Bradyrhizobium sp. WSM1253. Next base: position 875,639 of record NZ_JH600073.1, on the reverse strand, counting down.
GCCGACATCGTGATGTCCGACATGGCCGCCAACACCACCGGCCACCGCAAGACCGACCAGCTTCGCATCGTCGGCCTGATCGAGACCGCCGCCGCGTTCGCCTGCGATGTGCTGAAGCCGGGCGGGACCTTCCTGGCGAAGGCGTTCCAGAGCGGCGCCGACGCCGAGCTGCTCGCCCAGCTCAAGCGCGATTTCGCAACAGTGCGTCACGTCAAGCCGGCCGCAAGCCGTGCAGATTCCTCGGAGCGCTACGTGCTGGCGACGGGATTTCGCGGCGGGGCGACGGAATAGCAACAAACTCCGTCATTGCGAGGAGCTCTTGCGACGAAGCAATCTAGACTGTCTCCGCGGAGGGATTCTGGATTGCTTCGCTTCGCTCGCAATGACGAGATAGGCTACCCCAGCCGCTGATCCCGCACGTCCTGGGTATCCTCGGTCGCGGCCTTGACGGCCGCCTTGGCCGCGCCCTTGCCGGCACCCTTGCGGCTCGCGATCTCCACGGCCTTGCGGCCGGAGACTTCGTGGCCGGCATCGGCGGGCATCTGCCAGAAGAACCAGCTCGATGCCGCCGAGGTGAGCGCGACCACGACGAAGGCCGGCGCGAACACGGTGGCGTTGAGCTCGCTGACGTGGCTGAGCCACATCGTCGTCTCCACGGACGCGGCGCCGACGGCGACGCCGGCCGAGACCGCGAGCTGCTGGTTGACGCTGACGAGCGTGGTGGCGCGGCTCATCTGCGCCTGCTCGACCTCGGCATAGGCAACCGTGTTGATCGCGGTGAACTCGAGCGAACGGAAGAAGCCGCCGACCACCAGGATGATCATGATGATCAGCAGCGGCGTCGTCACGGTGAAGAGGGCGCAGGCGGCGAGAAAGACGGCACTGATGATCGCGTTCACCGTCATCAGGTTGCGGAAGCCGAAGGCGCGGATGATGCGTGCGGCCAGCGCCTTCATGCCCATGGCGCCGAGCGAGGAGCCAAACGTGACGAGGCCGGACTTGAACGGCGAGAGGCCGAAGCCGATCTGCATCAGCAGCGGCAACAGGAACGGCAGCGCGCCGATGCCGAGCCGGAACATGAATCCGCCGAGAACGGCGGCGCGTAGCGTCGGCAGCCTCAGCAGCGTGAAGTCCAGCACCGGCGACCCCGTTCGCCGCGCGTGAAGGACATACAGTGTCATCGAGATTGATCCGCCGACGACCAGGGCGGCAACCGTGCTCCATGGCAGCAGATTGAGTCCGGCAACCGACAGCCCGAAGGCGATGCCGGCGAGCCCGAGGCCCGCGAGCACCATGCCGTAGAGGTCGAACGGCTCTCGTTCCTCGCTTTTGATGGGATCGATGAAGCGCAAGGCCATGAAGATGCCGAGCAACCCGATCGGGATGTTGATCAGGAAGATCCAGTGCCAGGACGCATAGGTCGTGATGAAGCCGCCGAGCGGCGGCCCGATCACGGGGCCGATCAGGGCAGGAACCGTCACCCACGCCATGGCATTGACCAGCGCGCTCTTGTCGACCGACCGCAACAGCACGAGGCGCCCGACCGGCGTCATCATCGCCCCGCCCATGCCTTGCAGGATGCGCGCGAACACGAAATCGGTGACCGATGTCGAGAGCGCGCAGCCGACCGAGCCGACCATGAACACGCCGACGGCAATCGCAAACACCATGCGCGCGCCGAACCGGTCGGCGGTCCAGCCGCTCGCCGGGATGAACACCGCAAGCGACAGCAGATAGGAGGTGATCGCGAGCTTGAGCGTCAATGGGCTGGTGCCGATGTCGGCTGCGATCGCGGGCAGCGACGTGGCGATCACCGTCGAGTCCATGTTCTCCATGAAGAGAGCAGTGGCCACGATCAGCGGAATGACGCGTTGCTTGTCGACCATAACGGATTGGTAATGGAAATCGGAAGGAAGGGCGAGAATTGCGGCTTATCACCGGCATTGGGCCGCGACCATTGCGGATCGACGCATAGCACCTAAATCCTGCGTGACCCGAGGTGAGTGCGCCCGCGCCGGAGACCGTGATGATCGGCCGGCACGGGGACGCCGTTCGCCAGTACGAGGCGCCGCGAGGCTATCCCCCGCTGAATTTGCCTAAAAAGCCTGTGCATGGCTGGCCGGCGGTCCGATTTGCTTTGATTCGTCGTCCACCCGTGCTATCGACCCGCGTCAACCCCACCGATGGGCTCCGATTCTCCGGCGTTGCCGCAAGGTACGCCGAGGGCGGCGCTCATCCATAGCTATTTGCGGCAGGGCCGCGGAAGGAGTTGGCACATGGCCACCGTGCAACAAGGCATTCGCGAAGCCCTCACGTTCGACGACGTGCTGCTGAAGCCGGGCCTGTCGGACGTCATGCCGGGCGAGGTCGACATCCGCTCTCGCGTCACCCGCGCCATTCCGCTCAACATCCCGATCATGGCCTCCGCCATGGACACGGTCACCGAAGCCCGCATGGCGATCGCCATGGCGCAGGCCGGCGGCATCGGCGTCATCCACCGCAATTTCGATCCCGAAGGGCAGGCCGCCCAGGTGCGACAGGTCAAGCGCTACGAGTCGGGCATGGTGGTGAACCCGCTCACCATCAGCCCCGACGCCACGCTGGACGACGCGCTCAAGCTGATGAGCGATCACGGTATCTCCGGCATTCCCGTCGTCACCGGTGCCGGCAAGTCCACGCCGGGCAAGCTGGTCGGCATCCTCACCAACCGCGACGTCCGCTTCGCCACCGACCGCCAGCAAAAAATCTCCGAGCTGATGACGCATGAAGGTCTCGTCACGGTGCGCGAGAATGTCAGCCAGGACGAGGCACGGCGGATGCTGCATCAGCACCGCATCGAGAAGCTGCTCGTGGTCGACGAGCAGTATCGCTGCGTCGGTCTAGTCACCGTGAAGGACATGGAGAAGGCGGTCGCCCATCCGCTGGCCTGCAAGGACGCGCAGGGCCGCCTGCGCGTCGCCGCCGCCACCACGGTCGGTGATAGCGGCTTCGAGCGCACCGAGCGGCTGATCGATGCGGGCGTCGATCTCGTCGTGGTCGACACCGCGCACGGTCATTCCCGTCACGTGCTCCATGCGGTCAACCGCATCAAGCGCCTGTCCAATTCCGTGCAGGTCGTTGCCGGCAACGTCGCGACCTCGGAGGGTGCGCAGGCGCTGATCGATGCTGGCGCGGACTGCATCAAGGTCGGCATCGGCCCGGGCTCGATCTGCACCACGCGCATCGTCGCCGGCGTCGGTGTGCCCCAGCTCACCGCGATCATGGATGCGGTGGAAGCGGCGAAGAAGTCCGACATCCCCGTGATCGCCGACGGCGGCATCAAGTTCTCCGGCGACCTTGCCAAGGCGCTTGCTGCCGGTGCCGACATCGCGATGGTCGGCTCGTTGCTCGCCGGCACCGATGAGACGCCCGGTGAGGTGTTCTTGTGGCAGGGCCGCTCCTATAAGGCCTATCGCGGCATGGGTTCGGTCGGCGCGATGGCGCGCGGCTCGGCCGACCGCTACTTCCAGCAGGACATCAAGGACACGCTCAAGCTCGTGCCCGAAGGCATAGAAGGCCAGGTGCCTTACAAGGGCCCGGTCGGCAACGTCATGCACCAGCTCGCCGGCGGCCTGCGCGCCGCGATGGGCTATGTCGGTGCAGGCACGCTCCAGGACTTGCACAAGAAGGCGCAGTTCGTGCGTATCACCGGCGCGGGCCTGCGCGAGAGCCACGTCCACGACGTCACCATTACGCGCGAGGCGCCGAACTATCCGGGCGGGGGTTAGGCGCTCCACATTCCGCTGTCATGCCCCGGCTTGACCGGGGCATCCAGTACGCCGCGGCCTCTCGGCTCAACCACGACCGCCTCTGGAATACTGGGCGGATTCAACCGATCGTCGCAACAGTTTCTGTATGGCTCATCCGTAGCAATACGTCGAGAGCTTCCGCCGGTGTTTTCCAGCCGAGGGTTTTCCGGGGCCGGGTGTTGAGTGCAAGAGCCACGGCCTCAAGGTCATCGGCGATGTGTGCATTGAGATCGGTGCCCTTTGGGAAGTACTGGCGCAGCAATCCGTTGGTGTTCTCGTTGGTACCGCGCTGCCAAGGACTATGAGGATCGCAGAAGTAAACTTGCACGCCTGCGTCGATCTTCAGGCGTGCGTGCTGGGCCAGCTCAGCGCCTTGATCCCATGTCAGCGACCGCCGCAGTTGCTCGGGCAAGGTGATAATCGAGCGGGTGATGGCGTCGCGCACGGCCTCAGCGCCATGCCCGGCGAGTGCAGGTCCATTCTTCACGCGAGCTTCGTGGCTATGGCCCGTCATCCGCGGCAGATGCAGCAGCATGGTGAAGCGTGTCGTGCGCTCTACCAAGGTGCCGATCGCGGAACTTCCAAGGCCTACGATGAGGTCGCCCTCCCAGTGGCCCGGCACGGCTCGATCGGCTGCCTCCGCCGGACGCTGACTGATCATGATCTCGGGAGGAATGAAGCTCCTGCCTTTACGGGCGCGCGCCCTCGGCATCCGCAGCGCCCGCCCGGTGCGCAAGCAGGCCGTCAGCTCGCGACGCAAGGCTCCTCGACCTTGCACATACAGCGCCTGATAGATGGCTTCGTGACTGACGCGCATCGTCTCATCCTCGGGAAAGTCGAGCCGAAGGCGGCGAGAAATCTGCTCCGGGCTCCACGCCGTCGCCCAGCGTCGGTGCTGTCGATGCACCGCCCGGCGCCCCTTCCACAGGACCTTCGGGCCGACGATGAGCACCCCGTTCGGCCTGGCGATCATACCGGCAAGCCTGTCTTGCACATAACTTTGCAGAACCGGATTAGCCGCCAACTTCGTCTGCTTTGGCCGTCGAGCAGACCGATCGGCGTGCCATTGTGCCGTGGTCGCTCGGTACTCCCGAGCACCATTGCGCCTGGCGGCATTGCGCTTGAGTTCGCGCGATATCGTACACGGCGGCCGCTTCAGCTGCCGAGCAATGGCTCGTATGCCAAACGACTGCGCACGCAGGATCGCAATCTCCTCGCGTTCGGCGAACGAAAGATAGCGCCCAGACGGCACTCCTGATGACGGTGAGAGATGCGTTGGTGGCATACCGCCCGCCCTTCGGAACCGTCGCACTCCGCCAGCCGGCGACATCTCGGCATCAGTTGCAGCCTCTTCGCTGGAACGTCCCAATGCAATGGCGGTCCAGGACTGCCTGCAATTCTCCCGCCACGCCCGATTCCATAACCGCATCGCAACCCTCCTTCGCTTGGGGTGTTGCGACGACCGGTTGAATCCGCCCTGGATCGCCCGATCAAGTCGGGCGATGACAGCGAGGGCGCGGTTGGTGTGTACCAAACTCCATTTGCGGCGCTATCCTGCAACTACGCTCCGTCGCTTTTGTATTGACGTGCTCCGCTCCCTCCGCTTCCGTTCGCGCCGAAGCATAATCAGGAGGAAGCCAACATGTCCCAAGGCAAACGCATCGTTCTCGCGGCGCGTCCCGTCGGCGAGCCAAAGCCGTCCGATTTCCGCATCGAGGAATTCGGTGTACCGACGCCCGCCGCAGGCGAAGTCCTGCTGCGCACGATCTGGCTCTCGCTCGATCCCTATATGCGCGGGCGCATGAGCGACGGTCCGTCCTACGCGACCCCGGTGCCGGTCGGCGGCGTGATGGAAGCCGGTACGGTCTGCGAGGTCGCAGCCTCCAACAATCCGAACTTCGCCAAGGGCGACATCGTACTCTCGCGCGCGGGCTGGCAGACGCACGCGATCTCCGACGGCAAGGGGCTGAACAAGATCGACCCGAAGCTCGCGCCGATCTCGACGGCCGTCGGCGTGCTGGGCATGCCCGGCATGACCGCCTACACGGGCCTGCTCGATATCGGCAAGCCGCAAGCGGGCGAGACCGTCGTCGTCGCCGGTGCCTCCGGTGCGGTCGGTTCGGCCGTGGGACAGATCGCGAAGATCAAGGGCGCACGCGCGGTTGGAATCGCCGGCGGCAAGGACAAATGTGATTTCGTCGTGAAGGAGCTCGGCTTCGACGCCTGCATCGATCACCGCGATCCCGATCTCGCGGCGAAGCTGAAGGACGCCTGCCCGAAAGGCATCGACGTCTATTTCGAGAATGTCGGCGGCGCCGTGTTCGAGGCGGTCTTCCCGCTGCTCAATGCGTTTGCGCGCGTACCCGTCTGCGGCCTCATCGCCCACTACAACGACACTGAAGCGAAGCCGCCGAAATGGGCCGCCAGCATGATGCGCGCGACGCTGACCAAGCGGCTGACCTTCCGCGGCTTCATCGTCTCCGACTTCGCCTCCCGCCATGGCGACTTCCTGCGCGACATGTCCGGCTGGGTCCGCGAGGGCAAGGTCAAGTACAAGGAGTTCGTCACCGAGGGCCTGGAGAGCGCGCCTGAGGCCTTCATGGGCCTTCTGAAGGGGGCCAATTTCGGCAAGCAGCTGGTGCGGGTCGGGCCGGACAAAGCTTGATCGGCCGCCTCGGCCCCCCTCGGGGGCCGGGTATGGTTAACAAACAGTGACCGATCGGCCACACCCGCCCGCAAAAGCCGCGGGTGTGACCGTCGGTTCATTGACGGGCTCGCGAAGGCATTGAATCATTGCGCATATTTCAGGTGCGATGATGTTAGAGCTTGTTGTTTTCTGCGTAATCCTTGTGGCCGCCGGTTATTGGGCGACGATGTTTGTCATGGGCCGTCGCGACGACGTGATTCATGGCAAGTTCGTCCATACCGAGGACGTGTTCGCGCTATCTGCGATGCCCACACCCACGCCGCCATTCCCCAAGCGCCCGGTCAAAGCCGCGCGGCCTGCCATTGTTCAGCCCGCCAACACCGGGGCCAAACCGGTGAACAGCGACGCGCTGCAGTCCTTGCTTGCCGCGATCCAGCAGGATCTCAAGAGCGTCGCTTGATCCGCGCGTTCAGACGCTGCCGCGCTCGACCATGAACAGCTCGACCGCAAGTCGCTGCTCGGGCCGTGGCGCGCCGGTCAGGCGCGCCAGAAGCAGTTCGCCTGCGATACGCCCCACAGCCGCGGCATCGAACGAGATCGTGGTGAGGCCGGGCGTGATCTGATCGGCGACGTCGTTGTCGCCGAAGCCGAGCACAGCCAGATCGCGCGGCACCGACAGGCCCCGGCCGCGCGCCTCGATCAGTGCGCCGGTCGCGAGCAGATCGTTGGCGCAGAACACGGCATCGATGCGGTCGCCGCGGTCGAGCAGGGCGGTGAAGGCGGCGCGGCCGTCGACGAGCCCCGTGATTTCGCCGACACCGATCTCATGGATGATCTCGAGCCCGAGCTGTGCCGCGGCCGCGCGAAAACCGTCGCGGCGCAGCGCACCGCGCCCAACGCTGCGTCCGATGAAACCGACGCGGCGATGCCCGGCCTCAGCCAGCCTTCGCGCCGCCATCGCACCGGCATCGGCGTTGGGAAGGCCGACCAGCATGTCGATGGGATCGCGCGGAAACGCCCAGGTCTCGATCACGGGAATGCCGAGCTCTTCGAGCGCGGCGCGATTCTCCTCGAGTTCGATCACGCCGGTGAACATCACGGCCGCAGGCCGGATGCCGCGCAGCGACTGGATCATCGCGACCTCCTTGGCATAGGAGTAGGAGGTCTGGCCGATCAGCACTTCAAAGCCTTCCGGCTCCAGCGTCGCGGCGAAGCTGCGCACCGCCAGCCCAAACTGCTGGCTGAGGATGTTGGAGACGAAAGCCATGACCACGTTTGATCGGCCCGAGCGCAGCGCGCGCGCGTGCGGGTTGGACGCATAGCCGGTCGCCTCGATCACTTCGAGGATACGCTCGCGGGTCTCGCGATTGACCTTCTCGGGATGGCGCAGCACCCGCGACACCGTGATCGGCGCAACGCCCGCGCGCTCCGCCACCTCCGCGATGCGCGGCGGCCGTCCGGTCGCGCTGCTGCGGCCGGGCGGCGCCGGAATGCGCACCACGTCGTCATAGGTCGGCTTTGCCGGATCGGTCATCGAATCCCGAGGCTAGAGCATGATCCGGAAAAGTGTGAAGCGGTTTTCCGAAAAGATCATGCTCAAATAACAACCTAAAGCGCGATGACGATTCATCCCAATCTCATCGCGCTTTAATCGAAGTCGGTACCGTCTCCAAAGCTCAGTGCGTCCCCACCTCATCGCGTGCCAGCGCGCGGCCGACCTGGACGAGGCAGTCGCCGCTCTGGCTGTCGGTGTGCAGCCTTTGCGAGATAACGATGCCGTCGGCTGGAAAGCGCAGTATCTCTTCGGCCAGCTCCGGGCGCTCGAAATCATGATACCAGCCCGCGACGTCGCCGGCCGCAACCCGCGCGCCGACCGTGACGGCAGGCTCGAACCAGCCGCGCCGCGTGGCGAACACCGCTTGCGCATGGCTTTGCAATGCCAACAGCTCGGTGGCGCGCTCGACCGGCGCATGTGGCCCCAGCACCGGGGCCTGGACCAGGCCGAGCGCGAGCAACAGGCGATCGACGGCGCGCGCGGTCAGGGCCATCGTCTGCGGCGTGACGGTGCCGCCGCCGCCGAACTCGCCGGAGAGTCCGATCGCGCCGGCACGTGCGGCGGCCGCCATCGAGGTCGGCGCAGTGGCGCCGTTCTCGGCGACGAAGGCGAAGGGCATCCCCAGCCCTTCCATCAGGCGCAGCGCGCGGCCGAACATCTCGGGCGGTCCCTGGCGCTCGATCAGCGCGCAAGGCACATGCGCCATCGAGGTGCCGCCGGAGTGGATGTCGAAGACGACATCGTGCCGCGGAAATAGCTCGTGCTCGAGGAAGTGCGCGAGGCGGAACGTCGGCGTGCCTCCGGAATCGCCCGGAAAGGCGCGGTTGAGATTGCCCTCGTCGAGCGGCGAGCGGCGCCGTGCTGCCATCACCGCCGGCAGGTTGGCGAAGGGCAGGATGGTGATCTCGCCCTTCACGGCGGCGTCATCGAGCCGGCGATACAGCCGCGTCAGCGTGATCTCGCCCTCATATTCGTCGCCGTGATTGCCGGCCATCAAAAGGAGTTTTGGGCCGGCACCGTTCTTGATCCGGAAGATCGGGATCTTGAGCTGGTAGTAAGGAGAGCGGTCGATCGAGAAGGGAATGCCGAGATGTCCGGACCATTTCTGGTCCTTCTCGAAATCGATGTCGTGGAAAAGTCCGGTATGCATGGCTTGCCTCGGGGCCGCGTCGTCGCCGACGCCGGCCGAAGGTTGAATGAAAGGGCGGCGCCGCTACAGCAGGGCAACCGCGGTCATCTCGACCCGCAGGTCGGGATCGGCGAGGCGGGCTTCGACTCAGGCGCGCGCCGGCGGATTGACCGGATCGATCCAGGAATCGTAGACCGAGTTCATGGTGTCGAAGTCGATGATGTGCGGCAGGAAGACGTTGACCGCGATCAACCTGGAGCAATCGGAGCCGGCTTCCTTCAACAGCGCGTCGATCTTGGCGAGCACCTGCTGGGTCTGGGATACGATTCCGGCCTTGCGGTCGTCCGCGACCTGGCCGGCGATATGCACCATGCCGCCGGCGGCGACGGCCTGGCTCATGCGCGAGCCCACGACGTAACGTTTGATCATCTGAAATACCTCCTCGTGACAGTGGCTCCCGCGGGGTCGCGGGAGCGCGTGCTGGCTCACAGCGTCGGCAGCGACTGCTCTTCCTTGAACCACTTCAACTGCAGCGCGCCGAGCTTGCCGTTGAGCTTGTTGGTGAAGATGTCGGTGTTGATCCAGTTGAGCAGGTTCTGCTCGCCCTGGCGCACGCCGACATGGGCCGGCGACTGGCGGATCAGGAATTTGAGCTCGACTTCCTTGGCGGGGTTCTGCTCCTGCACCTTGAGTGCGATCGCGCTGTTCTCGGCGAAGGTCTCGGCCTGGCCGGCGAGAAACGCGGCGAGTGCGGCGGGCGTGTCCTCGAAGCGCACAAGCTTCACCTTCGGTGCATTGTCGGTGAGCCAGACATCCAGCGTCGAGCCCTTGGCCACTGCAACGCTGCGGCCGTCGAGATTGTCCGGCTTCTTGCCGGTCGCGGCGGGAAACGATTTGGCGCCGTAGACGCCGAGATTCACCACCGCATAAGGCTGCGAGAACATCACCTGCTGGGCGCGCTCGGGCGTTGCGCCGAGGCCCGCGATCAGCATGTCGATCTTGTCCGACAGCAGGCTCGGGATGCGCGCGGCGCCGGTTACCGGGACGAGTTCGAGCTTCACGCCCATGTCGGCAGCAATCAGCCTGGCGAGATCGGCGTCGAGACCTGCGATCTCGCCCTTGTCGTCCTTGAAGCCCCATGGCGCCGCATCGGTGAGGATTCCGATGCGCAGCTTGCCTGAGCCGAGCACGTCCTGGAGCTTGTCGGCGTTCGCGAGGTTCGGCGCTGCGAGAACGGCAAGCGCCGCGGCTGCGATGGTGAAGAGTGACTTCAGTTTTCTCATGGCTCTCTCCTGGTGGCGGATTTGGTGAACGATGGTCATCTCGACGACGCGATGAAGCTTGCGAGCTCGGGCGTGTCAGGACTGGCGAACAGCTTTGCCGGCGGCCCCTGTTCCCAGACTCGGCCCTGGTGCATGAAGACGATGCGGTCCGCGACATTGCGGGCAAAGCCTATCTCGTGGGTGACCAGGATCATCGTCATGCCCTGTTTTGCCATCGCTTCCATCACCTTCAGCACTTCGCCGACGAGTTCGGGGTCGAGCGCGGAGGTCACCTCGTCGAACAGCATGAGCTGAGGCGCCATGGCCAGGCACCGCGCGATCGCGACGCGCTGCTGCTGGCCGCCGGAGAGCTGCTCCGGCCAGGCGTCGATCTTGTCGGCGAGACCGACGCGGGTCAGCACATCCTCGGCCAGCGCCCGCGCGCGGGCCTTGTCGATGCGGCCGGTGAGGAGCGGGGCGAGCGTGATATTGCGCTCGACCTTCAGATGCGGAAACAGGTTGAAGGCCTGGAACACGATGCCGACGCGCTGACGGAATTTCTTGAGGTCGCGCATTTCGGCATGGACCTTCAAGCCCTCGACGCGGATATCGCCGGAATCGACGCTCTCGAGCGCATTGATGCAGCGGAGCAGCGTCGACTTGCCCGAGCCGGAGCGGCCGATGATCGTGACGATCTCGCCTTCCTCGACGTCGAGCGAGACGCCCTTGAGGACCTCGACCCGGCCGAATGTCTTGTGCACGTCGCGGATTTCAACGAGAGCCATCGAGGCGGGCCTCCAGGGAGCGGGACCAGAGCGTGAGCGGCAGGCACAGCGCGAAATAGATCGCGGCGACCAGTGCGTAGGTGAGCAGCGGCTGGAATGTCGCCGCGCTCACCACCTGGCCGGCGCGCGCGAGCTCGACGAAGCCGAGGATCGAGGCGAGCGAGGTGCCCTTGATGAGCTGCACCAGGAAGCCGACGGTCGGCGGCAGCGACAGCCGCAGCGCCTGCGGCGCGATGATGTGGCAAAACTGCTGCCAGGCGGAGAGGCCGAGGCAGGCGCCAGCCTCCCACTGCGCCTGCTTCACGGCCTCCAGGCCGCCGCGCCAGATCTCGCCGAGAAAGGCGGCCGTGTAGAGCGTGTAGGCCACCGTCACCGCGACGGTCGCGGGCACCTGGATGCCCAGGAACACCGGCATGCCGAAATAGAAGAAGAACAGCAGGCCGAGCAGCGGCACGCTTTGGATGATTTGGATGGACGCCGCCATCGTCCAGCGCAGGGCGGCGGACCGGCTGATGCGGCCGACGGCGAGCCCGAGCGCCAGCGGCGTACCGACGGCGAGCGCGAGCACGACGAGCGCGACAGTCCAGCGCAGGGCTTCGACGAGCGAGACGAGATCGATGAGGGAGAAGGAACGCATCGCCCGATCCCTCAGCGCCGTCGCGGCCAGCGGAAGGCCGCCGCGCCAATGACGGCAAACAGCGCCTTGAACGACATCGCCATGGCGAAATAGACCGCGCAGATCACCGCGTAGACTTCGAAGCTGCGATAGGTACGGCTTTCGATGAAGCCTGCGACGTGGAAGAGCTCGTCGGTGGCAACCTGCGAGGCAAGCGAGGTGCCGAGCAGCAGGAGCACGAACTGGCTGGTCACGGCAGGATAGGCATTGCGCAGAGCCGGTGGCAGCAGGATGTGACGGAAGACCTGCCAGGTGGAGAGACCGAGGCACTGGCCGGCCTCGATCTGGTTCTTCGGCACGGAGTCGAGGCCCGCGCGGATGATCTCGACCGAATAGGCGCCGAAATAGAGCGACAGTGCCACACAGGCGGCTTCGAACGCCGGCAGCTTCAGGCCGAAATTCGGCAGCACGAAGAAGACGATGAAGATCTGGATCAGCGACGGCGTGTTGCGGAACAGCTCGATATAGGCGCGCACGAGCCAGCGCAGCGGCGTGACGCGGCCCTTCAGCGCGACCGCGCCGGCGACGCCGATCAGAAGCCCTGCCACCGCTGCGATCACGGTCAGCTCCAGCGTGACGATGGCCCCGTCGATGAGCTGGTTCTGATAGCGCCAGAGCGGCAGGAAATTCATCGTGCCCGCTCTCAGCCGAACTGGGTGGGGAGGGCGCGCGTCACCACGCCATCGGCATCGAGGGCGAAGATGACACGCCAGCGGTCGAGACAGGTGCAGGGATGCGAGATGCCGAAGGCGATGACGTCGCCGACCGCAAGCGTGCTATCGGGCGCGAGCGACAGGAACGCATGCTGGTCGTTGAGACGTGTGACCGACAAGGTCGCGGCGAGCCCTTGCTGGGCGACGCCGTCGCGGAAGACGCGCAGCGGCACCGGCAGTCCCTGGTCGAACGAGGCATCGCGCATGCCGAAGCCCCCGATGGCAAGGCCTGCTTCCGGCCGCGACAGCACCTCGGCCCACAGCGTGAGCGCCGGGCGAAAACCTTCGGCGGCGGAGCGTTGCGCGCCGTCGACGAGTAGACCGCCGCGCCGGTCGAGCTCGGCGAGGGCGCGGGCATAGATGCCGTGATCGGCGAAGAACAGCGCGCCCGAGCGCAGGAGAACGATGGCGTTGCCGTCGCCATGGGCGACGGGTGCGAGCGCGCGTGCCACGATGTCGAAATAGGCGGAGCCGCCCGCGCTGATGATCAGCGGCAGGCGCGGGGCCGCAGCGCGCACCAGCGCGAAGGTCTCGATGGTGCGCTCCATCAGCGCTGCGATCGCGCGCATCGTCTCATTGGAATCGGACGTTGCGACCGCGCCTTCGTAAGTCGCGACGCCGCCCAGCACGAGCCGGTCGGCCGCGAGCACCGCGGCAATTGTTGCTTCGACCGCGGCGCGATCGCGCGCGCCGGCGCGGCCGGCGCCGAGTTCCACCAGCACGGACAACTCGCGCCGGTCCGCGATCAGCGCAGCCTCCGCCAGTGCCGCGACCGCGGCCGGTGAATCCGCGAAGGCGTAAAACTCCGTCTCGGGATACGCGCCGAGGACAGCGCCGAGCCGCCGGCCGGCTGCGAGCCCGCCGATTTCGTTGGCCAGCAACAACCGCCGCTCGCCATGCGCAAGCAGCACCGCGGCCTGCTGGATGTTGGCGACCGTCGTGCCCCAGGCGCCGGCCTCGCGCAGCGAGCGGGCCAGCTCCGGCGACATCGGTGTCTTGGCGTGCGGCGCGACAGTGACGCCGGCGCCCTTGCACCAGCGCAGGAAAAGGTCGCGATTGGCGGCGAAGGCGGTCTCATCGAACGTGAGCGCGGGGAGGGCGAGGTCGCCACGAGAGGGCCGCCAATGCTGATCGGCGATCTCATCGATCGACAGACCGGCGACCAGGGGAATACCCCGCGTGGTCGTTGAAAGACGTTGGCTATCCCACCGGGACAAGAAATGCATCGTCACTCCGCCCGCGGCCCTTGCCCGCTTGGAGAACGATATTTCGGAATGACAACGTTGTCATTAGTATCTTTTAGCCATTTTGGATCGAATTCGGTGCAATGAGGTATCAGGATAAGGAATCGTGCCCGCCAATTGGGCTAGTGCTCGCCACCCATCTGGGCCAACAGCTCCTCGATGTCGACGTCGACCTGGCCCGCGGCCCTGACGTGGCGTACCTCAAAGCTGTCGGGCTGGAAGCGGTACTCCACGAGCCCGACCTCCTTGATCGCGATCCGGTCCTGGCGCTTGTCGTTGATCTTGAAGCCGGCCGAGGGCGCCCAGACGTGGCGGGTGTGGCGCCAGGTGAAGTCGCGCCGCTGGTGCACGTGACCGCTGGCGATGAGGCGCAGGTCGACATGCGCAAACATCTCGATCAGCCGCGCGCGTGCCGGCTGCGGCACGTAGCGGATCGAGGTCTCCGGCGTCTCGGGGTCGTCGGGCAGGTTGAGAAACAGCGGCTTGTGTACGAACAGCGCGACCGGCCTGCCGTTCGTGCGCGAAACTTCCGAGGCGAGCCAGTCGAACTGCTCGGCCTCGAAGGCGAGCCCTGAGTTCATCACCAGCGAATTGACGCCGATGAAGCACCAGCCCGCGGCCTCGAACGACCAATGGTCCTCGCCGATGATCTCGCGGAATTGCTGGCGATGCGCTTCCGCGACCGGCGGCTTCGGCGCAGGGCCGATCGCGGTCGGATTGTCGCCGATGTCGTGATTGCCGGGGATGTAGCGGCAGGCGACGGGCAGGGCATCGTGCAGGGCCTTGGCGAATTCGACATCGTCGCGGCTGGTCGGCCCGTCGAACGAGACATCGCCGGTGTTGACGACGAGATCGGGCCTATCGGTGTCGATATGCTCACTGAGCGCCTGGAAGTTTGCGATCAGGCCGGGGAAGCGCCGGCCAAGATGGGTGTCGGAGATCTGCGTCAGGCGAAATTCGGACATGTATCGATCATAGGCCACGCCCGACGTCGGAACGATGACGGCGGGTCCGCGGTCAGCGATCGAACAAAGTTTAAAGCACGCGATAGCGGATCGTGTAGGCGTCCTGCGGCGCGACCGGGCTTGCCAGCGGCGAGGCGATGCGGTCGGCGAGGTGCCAAGGACCGAACTGAGGACCGAACTGAGGGCCGAACTGCTCGGAGCGATGCGGCTCGGCCGGCAGGCGAAGGCGGAATTCGAAGGTGCCCTTGCCGGGCAGGTTCACGACCAGCACGCGGTCCGCGGTGCGGTGGTTGAGCGCCACCGCGCCGCGCAGCACGGAGCGGCCATCACCGAGCTCCTGCACGCCCTCGACCAGCGCCAGCGTCTGGTTGCGGTCGGTATGCAGCTCGATCTGGGTGTCGGTCGCCGCCGCCAAGGTCTCCCTGGGCATGCTGATCTCGAACTCGACCGCGGGTTTCGATGGATTGAGGCCGAGATAGGCCAGCGCGGCATGGCGCATGTCGTAGGCGGCAAACGCGAACAGCGCGAGGGCGGCGAGCGCAGCGACGCCGTGCCTGAGGACATCTCGCCAGGTCCGATAGCTCATTCGGAAGTAGACCGTCATCGCCAGCGCCACCGCAAGCGCCGTCGCGATGCCGGCCAGCGCCGACATCAGGATGCCGAACTGCCCGTCGGCGGACTCGGTCAAAGCGCCGGTCAGGCTGGCGATCAGGCTGAAGAGGGTGTTCATGGCGGTCTCTCGCCTTGCGCGCCCCGAGGGGCAAAATCGCTTTAACTGTCGACCGTTGGTCGCCTCATCGGGAACGCCGGTTCAACTCGTTGATTGTCAGGACCAGCGGTGACCGCTAAGGGACGCTAGCTATGCCTTCCGCCGGATGGGAAAATCCCGGGAAATTCCGATGTCCATTCAAATGGTTTTGCTGCCGGTCTTCGTGCAGGTCGGTCTCACCTTCGCGCTCCTGATCGCCATGGCGATGGGACGCCGGCGCGCGCTCGTCTCCGGCGAGACCAAGAGCCGCGACATTGCGCTCGGCGAGCCCAACTGGCCCAAGGGCGCCACACAAATCGCCAATTGCTACCGCAACCAGTTCGAGCTGCCGGTGCTGTTCTACGCCCTGATCGCGCTGGCGCTCCCGTTGCGCCATGCCGATCTGTTCATCGTGCTGATGTCCTGGGTGTTCGTGGTGACGCGCTTCGTCCATGCCGGAATCTTCGTCTCCTCCAACAATCTCGGCCGCCGCTCCACGATCTGGCTCGCCGGCGTGCTTGTCCTGCTCGCGATGTGGATCTACTTCGCGTTGAAAATGCTGTTGCTGATCTAGGCGCTACTCGCCGATCCTGATCTGAAAGATTCAAATGACTCCCGCTGCCCGGCTGTCCGCAGCCATCGAACTGATCGACACCATCGAGAAAGACCGCGTGCCTGCGGCCAAGGCGCTGAAGGAGTGGGGCACCGCGCACCGCTTCGCCGGCTCCGGCGACCGCGCCGCCATTGCCGGCCTCGTCTGGGACGTGCTGCGCCGCTACGCCTCGAGCGCCTACCTGATGGATTCGGACACCGCGCGGTCGCGGCTGATCGGCATGCTTCGCCTCGAGCGCAACATGGATACGGCCACGATGGCTGCGCTGTTCGACGGCAACCGCTTTGCCCCGGCGCCGTTGACTGAGGCCGAGCAGGCCGCGCTCGCCTCGCGGTCGCTGGAAGGTGCCCCGGCCGCGATCGCCGGCGACTATCCGGAATGGCTGGATCCGTATTTGGCAAAAGCCTTCGGCGACGAGCGCGTCGCGGAGGCGGCCGCGATGGCGAGCCGGGCGCCGCTCGACCTGCGCGTCAACACGCTAAAATCCAATCGCGACAAGGTGCTGGGGGCGCTTGCTCATCTTCATGCGAAACCGACGCAGTGGTCCGCAACCGGCCTGCGCATCGAGCTTTCGGCCGATGCGCGCAACCCCGGCATCCAGGCCGAAGAGGATTTCATCAAGGGCGCCATCGAAGTGCAGGATGAGGGGTCGCAGCTTGCGGCTGCCTTGACCGCGGCAAAACCCGGCGAGCAGGTGATCGATCTCTGTGCGGGGGCCGGCGGCAAGACGTTGGCGCTCGCCGCGATGATGCAGGGCAAGGGCCGCCTGATCGCGACCGACAGCGACAAGCGGCAGCTTGCGCCGATCCACGACCGCCTGTCGCGCGCCGGCGTCCACAATGCCGATGTGCGCACGCCCAAGGGCGACGCCGATCCGCTGGCCGAGATCAGCGCCACCGCCGACCTCGTCGTGATCGACGCGCCCTGCACGGGAACTGGAACCTGGCGCCGCAACCCCGATGCCAAATGGCGCATGCGCCCGGGCGCCCTGGAGATTCGCCTGCGGGACCAGACCGAGGTGCTCGATCGCGCGGTTCCGCTGGTCAAGGCCGGCGGCCGCATCGCCTACATCACCTGCTCGGTGCTTTCGGAGGAGAACGGCGAGCAGGTGAGGGCGTTCACTGGCCGCCATCCTGAGTTCGCGGTGGTGCCGCCAGAGCAGACCGCGAGCGTGCTCTGGGACAAGGCGGAGGAGTTTGCGCAAGCCGCGCTGCAATCGCCGGAAGGCTGGCTGATGACGCCGCGGCGGACCGGGACGGACGGGTTCTTCGTCTCGGTCTTCAAGAAGGCATAGCCCTCCCCGTCACCGCGGGTTGCGGCGGCCCCCAAAACAAAAACCCCGCAAACCGGAACCCGGTCGCGGGGTTTTCTAACTTGACGTTCTGCCGGTACGTCCGTGGTCAGAACGGTGCGCTGGCGTTAGCCGACGCGGAGATTGTCAGCCGAGGACTTGCCGCTGCGACGATCGGCGACGATGTCGAACGAGACCTTCTGGCCCTCATTGAGGGTCGACAGGCCGGCGCGCTCGACGGCGCTGATGTGCACGAACACGTCCTTGTCGCCGTCATCCGGCTGAATGAAACCAAAACCCTTTTGATTGTTGAACCACTTCACGGTGCCCATAGCCATGGGAATTTCCTTTGCTTAAGAAGTTAACACGCGGACCGGTACGCACTATTGCGCCCATAATCCTGATCAGTCGATGTTGGAGAAATCATCTGAAGCGTGCGCGCCCGTCAGCAACGAAGCGAAGCGGCCCAGTCGTTCGGCCAAGTATCGATGATCACAATATAGCGAGATTTTGGGGCCACTTCAAGGCACCACCCGTCGCTCGGAATGTCGCCGCATTTTGCTATTTTGCGGTGCAAATTAACCCTTCCCGGGCGCTCAATCGACGATAAACAGCGTCGCCCCCGTCGCGGTCGAGGACCGGTGCGCTGCGTCGCCGAAATCCGAGACCTGATAGCTCATCCCCGCCGTGAGCTTGAACTTGCGGCCGTCGCGCAGCTCGCTGTCGAGCTCGCCCTGCAGCACGTAGAGCACGTGGCCGCGGTCGCACCAATGGTCGGCGAGATAGCCCGTCGTATATTCGACCATCCGCACCCGGAGATCGCCGATGTTGAGCGTGCGCCACTGGGCTTGCCCGGTCTCGCCGGGATGGATGGTCGGCTCGACCTTGCTCCAGTCGGTGACGGTGAAGGGGGAGGTGGGGAGCTTCATGGGGAGGGTCCTGTCTCGGTGCCGGCGCCGGTGTTGTTAGCGTATGCGCTCGCCACAGTCTCCGTCATTGCGGCGCCCGCACTATCGCGCTTGGGGCATGCTCACGCCTGACACGCGCTGTCATCGCCCGCGAAGGCGGGCGATCCAGTATTCCAGAGGCCGCACTAATTGAATCGAGAGGCCGTAGCGTACTGGATTCCCCGCCTTCGCGGGGAATGACAGCGGTGGGTGAGCGTCAGCCCACCAAATGATTCGCCGATCCCTGCACGATCTTTCCGGCCGCATTCACCCGCAGATATTCGCAGATCCGCTTTCCCCGCTCGTTCTCGTAGAACACCACCACGCTATCTGGGCTGACGAACAATTCGATGAGCGAGAAATGCAGCTCCGGCAACAGGGCGAGCGCCTTGCTCCAATAGGCCCGCAACGAATCCTTGCCGCGGACGGTGCCGCTTTCATCGAATCCCATCGCGGGGATGCGGTCCGAGGTCATCACGACGTCCTCGGCATAGAGCGTGAGCACGCGCTCGAGATCGCGTGCGTTCCAGGCCTCGACCCAGGTGCGGCCGAGCGCGGCGAGATTCGACGGCTGATGATGGTGTGGCATGACGTTCTCCCTGATCGGCCCTTGGTGAGTGGCGGGCCATATTAGGTCAATAATACTTACCTATATCGATTTGTCCATGCCCAAAGAAGAATGTGGGCGCGCGGCCCGCGCGGTTGCGGGAAAAGCCCCCGTCGCGTATCTGCTTGCCATGACAGCAGCACAGACCGACCGCTCCGCGTCGACGCCCTCGGTGGCCTCGGCGCACGACAAGATTCTCATCGTCGACTTCGGCAGCCAGGTGACGCAGCTGATCGCGCGTCGCGTGCGCGAGGACGGCGTCTATTGCGAGATCGTCCCGTTCAACAAGGCCGAACAGGCCTTCAACGAGATGAAGCCGAAGGCGGTGATTCTCTCCGGCGGCCCTGAATCGGTGCATGAGGCCGGCTCGCCCCGCGCGCCGCAAGCGATCTTCGATTCCGGCGTGCCCGTGATGGGCATCTGCTACGGCCAGATGGCCATGGCGGAGCAGCTCGGGGGCACCGTCGAGGGCGGCCATCACCGCGAATTCGGCCGCGCCGATGTCGAGGTGAAGGCGCCGAGCAAGCTGTTCGAGGACGTCTGGTCACCAGGCGGCAAGAACCAGGTCTGGATGAGCCACGGCGACCGCATCACCAAGATGCCGCCGGGCTTCTCGGTGGCCGGCACCTCGCCGAACGCGCCGTTCGCGATCATCCAGGACGAGACGCGCAAATATTACGGCCTGATGTTCCACCCCGAAGTGGTGCACACGCCCGACGGCGCCAAGCTGATCCGCAATTTTGTCCGCAAGATCGCCGGCCTTTCCGGCGACTGGACGATGCGCGCCTTCCGCGAGGAGGAGATCGCCAAGATCCGCGCCCAGGTCGGCAAGGGCAGGGTGCTCTGCGGCCTCTCCGGGGGCGTCGATTCCGCGGTCGCGGCCGTGCTGATCCACGAAGCGATCGGCGAGCAGCTCACTTGCGTGTTTGTCGACCACGGCATGCTGCGCCTCGACGAAGCCAAGACCGTGGTCGATCTGTTCCGCCACCACTACAACATCCCGCTCGTGCACGTGGATGCCTCGAAGCAGTTTTTGGGCGAGCTCGAAGGCGTCACCGACCCGGAAGTGAAGCGCAAGACCATCGGCCGCCTCTTCATCGAGGTATTCGAGGCGGAGGCCAAGAAGATCGGCGGCGCCGACTTCCTCGCGCAAGGCACGCTCTATCCTGATGTGATCGAGAGCGTCTCCTTCACCGGCGGCCCCTCGGTGACGATCAAGTCGCACCACAATGTCGGCGGTCTCCCCGAACGCATGAACATGAAGCTCGTCGAGCCCCTGCGCGAGCTGTTCAAGGACGAGGTGCGCAAGCTCGGTCGCGAGCTCGGCCTGCCCGAAATCTTCGTCGGCCGCCACCCGTTCCCAGGCCCCGGCCTCGCCATCCGCTGCCCCGGCGACATCACGCGCGAAAAACTCGATATCCTGCGCAAGGCCGACGCCGTCTACATCGACCAGATCCGGAAGCACGGCCTCTACGACGACATCTGGCAGGCTTTTGCGGTGCTGCTCCCGGTCAAGACAGTCGGCGTCATGGGCGACGGCCGCACCTACGACTTCGTCGTGGGCCTGCGCGCCGTCACCTCAACCGACGGCATGACCGCGGATTTCTACCAGTTCGATATGAAGTTCTTGGGCGAGACCGCCACGCGCATCATCAACGAGGTGAAGGGCGTGAATAGGGTGGTGTACGACGTGACGAGCAAGCCGCCGGGGACGATTGAGTGGGAGTAGGGGGATAGCGGCGCTATCGCCCGATTGGCCCTGTTGATGCCATCGGAGCAATGCTCTGCCACTCGCCAATGAGAACCGCTTTGGTGCAGACGTCCCGGTGCGGATGACGGATGTTAGGAGGGTATCTCCTGTGCGATCTCCCACATATGACCGGATGGGTCGGAAAAGGCGGCGGTGCGGCGACCCCAGGGACGATCGATCGGGCCGTTCACCAAGTCTACGCCGTTTTGCCGGAGCCTCTCACAGGCATCATCGACATCGCCGACTCGAATGGTCATGAGCATGCGAGGTCCGGCGCTCGAAGCAGCCGGCACCACCGGCTGCACAAGCTGCAGTGCCTCCGTCTCCTGTAGCAAATTGACCATTACGCCACCGAGCCCGATCACGCTGCATACGGCGTCGGAATAGATCGGCCTGGCGTCGAACACGGACTCGTAGAATGCCCTCGCGCGCGCGAGGTCGTCAACGAAGAGGGTCACGCACTCTAGATTGTTCAAGCTTTTCATTCGCAGGGCCTCAGTTGACAGGGCAGTCGAGTTTCTTTTGACAAAAAGATAACAACGTATTTGAGAATAATGAAGCAGTACCATGATAGTATCTGGCGGCGAACCGAACGGAGAGTACCTTGTTGACCGATACGGGACTTCCGAAGCTTAAGCCTGGCAAGAAGCTCTACAAGCGCGGCGACCGCGACGGCATGTACGTTACCGTCCTGCCCATCAATAGGCGCAAGCAGATCTGCGAAAGTGGCGACCACTCGATCAAGGTGGTGCATTGATGCGCGCCGCGTTGAAAGTGGTACTGGCCGCAATATTTGTGATGCCGGCTGCGGTGGCTCTGGCGAAGTCTCCGGACTGCGCGAGTTGGCCCACGAACATGGCCCTCGTGCACCTCAAGAACGCCGGCCTGATCGATATTCCATCCGTGATCGAGGCGCAGACCAAGGCCGTTCGTCTCGCATCCGAAAAGATCGGCAAGGACCTCCACCAGGAGGTTTACGACATCACGTTTCACACCAAGGATGGCAAGACAATCGAGGTCATCACGAAAAGCCAGGCATCAAGCGAGGAATGCTCGATGAGCGGCGTCGACGTCTATGTGGTCGCGAAGAAAATCGGCGGGTCGGCAGAGCAGTCATCTGACGGCAGGGCCCAAAAGTGATCCGGCTGACCGAAAGCTCAAGAACGAGGGCGGGATGACGATTGAGCCAGAGCGGGCCGAGCGCTAGCATCGCGTTATGGACGCCGAACGACGAATTGAGAGCTTGGAAGCAGCGCTTGGGGCCAGCTTGCCCGTGACGTATCTCGCCTTCCTGCGGTCACACAGGGAAGAGCCGTCTCGTCCGGTTCAGGTCGTCTCGACCAATCCAGACTACTGGGATGTGAGCTGCATCTTCGAAATCGGGGACGCTGAAGACTACCTCCAACTCGATGGTTGTTATGAACTGGTTGGCGACGTCCTTCCCGAAGGGATGCTGGCAGTTGGCGAAGACCAAGGTGGTAACCTCTACCTTTTGGATTGCCGCATGGGTCCGAGCACCGGAGCCATCTATTGGTGGGATCACGAACAGGAGCCTGGCGAGGACCGCGTGGAGTTGGTCGCGACGAGCTTCCCGGAGTTTCTCGCCGTTCTGGTCCCCGATTCATAGCAGCACGCGCGTGGGCGCCGACGATCAACTTCGCTGTCAGGTCGATGCCCAGCGGCCGGTTTGGAGCTGCTGAAGCCCGCCGCCAAAAGCGAAATCCGTCGCATTCGTATTGGGGCTTGCTGCTGCTGCGCGGCAGCCTCGCCTCGGATACTCGCGCGTCCGCTCCGCACAAGCCGCACCGCGATTTCGTCAAGAAGTCGTTCAATGCTGTGAGCCGCGGGAGCAAGACGAACGGAGACATCGCATGGGCACAGGCAAACTGATCGGAAAAGTCGCGCTGGTGACCGGAGCGTCATCCGGGATTGGAGCAGCAACGGCCGTGGCTCTTGCAGCCGAAGGAGCGCGCGTGGCGATCGCAGCCCGGCGCATGCAGCGCTTGGGAGATCTTGCGGAGCGGATACGCCAAGCCGGCGGCCAGGCGCTTCCGCTCGAAGTCGATGTTTCGGACGAGGCGCAGGTCTCGGCGATGGTGCTGCGCGCTATCGAGGAGTTTGGGCGGCTCGACATGTTGCTCTGCATAGCCGGCGTTGGCGTCGCCGCGCCGTTCCAGAACACCACGACAGCTGAATACCGTCAGATGATCGACGTAAACTTCCTGGGGCTGCTCTACCCGATCCATGCCGCGCTGCCGGGAATGAAGCGGCAAGGTTCGGGGCATATCGTGATCCTCTCATCCGGCACCGGACGCTATATCCATGCCTCAACGGTCTATTCCGGGACCAAGCATGCTGCCAGCGCCATGGCGGAATCGCTTCGACGCGAAGTCGGGAAGGACGGCATCCGCGTCACGACGATCGAGCCGGGGGCCGTCAAAACCGAGTTTGTCGCGCAGATGCGTCCCGATGTCCGCCAGGCGGTGGAGACCAGACTGGGAGACATGGAGCAGCTCGAGAGCGAGGACATCGCCGCTGCCATCCTCTACGCGGTGACGCAACCGCCCAGGGTCAACGTCAACATCCTCACGCTTTATCCCACCCAGCAGGCCTGAGCCCGCCGTCATGCCGGGTAACAAACATTCAGGGATTTGCCGCATCCTGATCGGCGCGGGCATCCCGGCGCGGTCGATTGTGCGGGAGTGAAGGGTCGCGCGCTGCTTTCGCGGGGAAGGCGTCACGGCTTCACGAACCGATAGGCGAAGCGATCGGTGTTGCCTTTGATGGCGGGATCGAACACCTTGATCGTGTGCGGGTCGTCCTTGTTCGCGAGCAGGGTGCTTTGTGCGTCCAGCACGAAGCCGGCCGCCTCCACCTCCTTGCGAACGGATGCAGGCTCGATCCGATGCAGCGACTGGGCCTCGCTCGTGCCCGCCCCGAGCGCGGCGGCGTGGTCGACGATGACGTAGCACCCGCCGGGCTTCAGCCGCTCGTAGACGGCTCGATTGAATTGGGCCGCCGTCGCGCCCCGGGCCTGGATCAGTGCGGTGTGGAGATCGTGGTAGAACAGGTGCAGCCACAGCACATCCGCCGGTCGCGTGACCTCCGGCATCGCCACGAGGTCCGCCGAGACGGCTTCGACGTTGTCTCGACCCGGCTCCCTTGCAAGCGCCTGGATGCGACCGAGCGGATCGTTCTTGAAGTGGGCCACTTCGGCCGGCACGAAGCTGTCAACCCGTCCTTAGCCTCCCACGATCTCGGAGAAGAGACGGGTCCAGTCGCCATCGCCTGGGTAAACGTCGATGACGGTGGAGCCCGCATTGATGCGTGCGAACCGGATCAACTTGGACAGCTTGGATTGGTCGTACATCTGGATCTCCTTTAGGCTTAGGCATTCGACACGCGCGCGGCTCGTGCCAGTGCCTGCGTGTCGATGTATTCCCTGATGTTCGTCAGTTTGCCGTTGCGAACGGTGATGGCGAAGACCCAGTCGTCCCTAAACGTCTTGTTCGTGGCTTTGATCTTCCCCTTCGCGAAGCCGACGACCAGGACCCGGTCGCCTTGCGCGACGAACTCCCGGGGTTCGGTGGACGTTTCGACCGACCTGGATGCCGTCTCCAGCAGATCCGTCACCCCGTCGTGCCCGCGATGCGTTCCGGCCAGCGGCCAGTCCTCGCCCGGAATGATCCACTCGATGTCCTCAGTGACCAGCGCCAGCAGAGCCTCTCTGTCGCCACGGCCGATCGCGGCGAAGAAGTCCTTCACGGTCTGGATGTTCTTCTCGATACTCATGGGAATTTCTCCGTTTCGCTCGGATCGGATCGCGCGCGATCCGATCGCATGCTTCGTGTCCCCGTGTTCATCAGCCGAACTTGACCAGATCCTTGAAGATCAGGTGGCCCCAGCTGTTTCCGCGCGCCTGCACGAGCAGTCCGCCTTCGGAAAGCCCGCCGAGTTTGATCGGCGCGAAGCCGAGCTTTTCCGCAAGCGCGACAATTTCCGCTGCGGCAGCGTCGTCGTCGCTCGCCAGGAATACGACTCTCCTGCCACCATGGACGGCCGGATCCTGGCCAAGCACGGCAGCACCCAAATGGTTGAAGCCCTTGACCAGTCGACCGCCGGTGAAGGCTTGCGCGAGGGCCTTGGAAGAAGGTCGTCCTCCCAGTTTCTCAGGCGGCACGCCGTAGGCATTGGTCACATCGACGATCGTCTTGCCCTGCCAGGTGGGCAGCGCCTTCGCGACATCCTGGTGCGACTCGAAACGGACGGCCAAAACGATGATGTCCGCCTTGACGGCGTCCGCCAGCTTTTTGGGAATGATCGTGGGTCCGATCGCGGCCGCGGCGGATGCAAAGCTTTCCGGGTCGCGCGTGGTTGCAACGGATACTTCGATGCCATTGCGGGCAAACGCCCTGGCCAGGGCCTGGCCGATATGGCCGAAGCCGATAATTGCGTAGCTCATGATGTTTCTCCGATCTTGTGTCGATGGCGCGGTCAGACCTGCGCCATGCCGCCATCGACGGCGAGATCCACGCCGGTGACGTAAGAACTTTCATCGGAGGCGAGGAACGTGACGGCAGCCGCGATTTCCTCCGGCTTGCCCCTGCGACCCATCGGGACCTGTGAAGCAAATCCGGCGGCGGCTTGCTTGGCTTGCTCGGCGGTCAAGCCCGTCGTTGTTTCCAGGGCAGGGGTTTCGGTTGGTCCGGGGCTCATCGTGTTGACACGGATCTTGCGGTCCTTCAGCTCCAGCGTCCAGGCGCGCGAGAAGCTGCGCACCGCCGCCTTGCTCGCGGCGTAGACGCTGAACCCTGGCAACCCCTTCACGTTCGACACCGAAGAGTTCAGGATGATCGAACCGCCGTCCCTGAAGAGGGGGAGGGCCTTCTGCACGGTGAAGAACAGCCCCTTCACGTTGACGTCGAAGGTCTGGTCGAAATGGGCCTCGGTAGCCATCGCGAGCGGTGCGATCGTTCCCGCGCCCGCGTTCGCGAAGAGAATGTCGATGTGACCATGTTTCTCTTTCACGACGGCATAGAGCCGGTCCAGATCTTCCAGGCGCGACACGTCGCCGATGACCGTCGTCACGTTTCTCTCGATGAAGGCCGTGGCTTCCTTCAGTTCTTTCTCGCGTCGTCCGGTGATCACGACATGCGCACCTTCGTCCACGAAGCGCTTGGCTGTGGCCAGCCCGATCCCGCTGCTGCCGCCGGTGATGACTGCGATCTTGCCTTCTAGTTTTTTCATGATCTTTCTTCCTTCGTTGTGTGTGTGGGCCAGGCGCGGGACTGCGCCGGGATCAGAGTTGCGCCAGGCCGCCGTCGACGGCGACTTCGCTGGCGGTCATGAAGCTGCTGTCCGACGAGGCGAGAAAGGCCGCGACGGCTCCGATCTCCGAGGGATCGGCCATGCGCTGCAGCGGAGTCATCGCGGCGAAGACCTTCTGTCCCTCTTCGCCCAACGCTTCCTTCGCGAGTTCGGTCGCAGTCGCCCCGGGCGACAGCACGTTGACGCGGATGCCGCTGCCCTTCAGGTCCTCCGCCCAGGTCCGCGCGAGGTTACGCACGGCCGCCTTGCTCGCGCTGTAGGCGCTCATGGCCGGCGCGCCCGTGGTGCCGGCGCTCGATCCGGTCAGGATGATCGAACCGCCCCGGCGCATCAGCGGCAGCGCCTTCTGCACCGTGAAGATCGTCCCCTTCACATTGGTGTCGAAGGTTTCGTCGATATGCGTGGCGGTGATCTTGCCGAGCGCAAGCTGGCTTCCCGCGCCGGCATTGGCGAAGACGATGTCGAGGGTTCCGCGCTCAGCCTTCACCGCCGCGTAGAGTCGGTCGAGGTCGGGCTCATCCGAGACCGAGCCCTTCACCGCGCGGGCATTGGGCCCGAGGGCGGCGACGGCCGCGTCGAGCGCTTGCTGCCGGCGGCCGAAGATGAAGACGAAGGCGCCGTCCTCGATGAAGCGCCTTGCCGCGGCGCGGCCGATGCCGGTCGCGCCACCCGTGATGACTGCAACCTTGCCGTCAAGCTTTCCCATAATTTCTCCTGTCGTGGTGCCGGGACAGCATCTGCCCCCGACGTCCCCGACATAGGTCCGCCGGCGTCAGGCGTTGAGTGCGGAAGCGCGCACATCGGTGGTGCAAAATCGATCCGGCCGCGCGTCCGACGCCAGCCGCGACGGTCCGCCGTTCGGAACTGGGTCGTATTTGTCGGAACTGGCTATGATGACCCCTCGGACTGCTGTAGGAGGCGTCAGATCCGGGCTTTGGAAGGCGCACCGCGCGGTGCGGGATTGCACCATGATCGACTGGGATGACGTTCGCTATTTTCTAGCCGTCGCGCGCGGAGGCTCGGTGCGGGCGGCCGCCGAGCACCTCGGTGTGAACCACGCGACCGTGCTGCGACGCATCGCCCAGCTCGAGGAACGCCTCGGGGTGCAGATGTTCGAAAAGCTGCCTTCGGGCTACCGCCTGACGGCTGCGGGCGAGGAGGTCCTCGAATTCGCGGACCAGATGGAAGCCTCCTCACACCTGCTGGAGACGCGTGTGTTCGGGCGCGACCAGAGCGTGCGTGGGCGTCTGCGGGTGACGCTGGCGCCGCCGCTTGCGACGCACCTGCTGATGCCCGATTTCGCCGATTTTGCGCGCCTGCATCCTGATATCGAGATGGATATCTTGTCGGCCGGCGAGCTGGCTAATCTGACCAACCGGGAGGCCGACGTCGCGATCCGCGTCGTCTATGACCGCAAAACCCTCCCGCAAAATCTTCACGGCATGAAGGGACCGGAGCTGTTCGGCGCCGTCTACATATCCAGGGATCGGCTGGCCGCCTGGCGCGCGGGCGCGCCTGATCCCTTGCGCTGGATCGTCATCAGCATGCACGGCATCCCGGACTGGGCCAGCGCGGGCGAGGTCCGCACCACGGGCGTTCCATTCAGGACCTCAGACGCCGGGACGCAGATCGCTGCGGTCCGGCAAGGGCTCGGGATCACGACGCTGCCGTGCTTCGTCGGCGATGCCGACCCCCTGCTGGTGAGGGTGCCGGGCACCGAGCTACACATGTACGGAACGGTTTGGCTCCTCACACAGGGCGAGACACGCAAGACCAAGCGCGTGCGGCTCTTCACCGAGTTCGTATCCCGCAGGCTCGCCGCGTACGCGCCGCTTCTCGCGGGGCTGTCCGTATCGCGCGACTGACGGGGCAGGTCGGTCCATTCGGATGCCGTCCGGTGGTCGGCCGGGAATGCCTTGAAATACAAGCCGCCCTCCAATATGACTACTGTAGTCATATTGGAGGACTCATGCGAGAGATTCAGCTTCGTGACGCAAAGGCTAACCTCTCCGCGGTCGTCGATGAAGCGGTCGATGGCAAGCCCGCGATCATCACGCGTCACGGTAAAAAGCAGGCGGTGGTCTTGAGCTATGAGGAGTGGCGGCGTCTGTCGCAGGTGCCGAGCTTCGGGCGCCTGCTGATGGCGGCCCCCGTGCGGGCCGGCGATGTGCCGACGCGTAATCGCGCCAAGCTGCGCAAGACCGACTTCTGAGACGTGTATCTCGTCGATACCAATGTCATATCTGCCGCCTCGCCGAACCGGCCGACGCCTGCGGCACTCGTCGCGTGGATGGATGCGCAATCCGCCTCCTTGTTCTTGTCCGTCGTGACGATTGCGGAGGTTGAGGACGGAATAGCCAAATTGCGACGCGAGAAAGCCACGCGCAGGAGTAGAGATTTGGCTCAACGGCTGGAAGCCGTGCTGCACCTGTATGAGGATCGAATCCTGGCGTTCGATACCCCCACTGCGCGGATCGCCGGACAATTGTCGGACCGCGCGCGAGGGCAGGGGCATTCTCCGGGATTTGCCGATATCATGATTGCCGCAACTGCGCGTCAGCACTCGTTGACGGTCTTGTCACGCAACGCGAGGCATTTCCTGCCGCTCGGCGTACCCGTGCATGATCCCTTCGACGAGCTGCCGCCGTCCTGATCATCGCGCAGGCATAGGGAGGGCGTGGCCTCTAATTGGCTGCCCACCGCTACTCCGCCCCAACCGAACCCGCCTGTCGCTGAGCCGCGATCAGCATCTCCACGAACGCCGTCACCTTGGGCGGCCGGAAGCGGGCCGCGGGGTAGACCGTGTGAATGCCGCCGGATGGCAGTTGCCATTGCGGCAGGATGTGAATGAGGCGGCCCGCCGCGAGATCGTCGGCCACCAGGAAGTCTGGCAGCACCGAAAGGCCGCCGCCGGCGAGCACGGCCGCGAGTACCCCCGGCGTCGTGTCGATCGCGATGCTTGCTTGCAGCCGCACAGCGCGTCGATCGAGATCGCCGCGCGAAAACTGCCACAGCAGCGGCTCGCGCAGCGCCATGTTGGCGATGAACGGCAGCGTGACGATGTCGTCGGGATCGCGCGCGGCGGCGATCCGATCCGTGAACGCGGGAGCGCCGACCAGACATTGCCGGAACGATCCGGTCTTGCGCGCCTGCAGGCTGGAATCGACCAGCCAGCCGACACGGATCGCCATGTCGATCTGGCCTGAGGCGAGATCGACCGTCTGATCTTCGAGCGTCAACTCCACGCGGCAGTT
Organism: Bradyrhizobium sp. WSM1253; assembly: GCF_000244935.1. Taxonomy (NCBI): domain Bacteria; kingdom Pseudomonadati; phylum Pseudomonadota; class Alphaproteobacteria; order Hyphomicrobiales; family Nitrobacteraceae; genus Bradyrhizobium; species Bradyrhizobium sp. WSM1253. Next base: position 846,337 of record NZ_JH600073.1, on the reverse strand, counting down.
GGGATAGCGCGCCGCGTAGGCGGTGACGACGGCAACGACGACGGCCGTGCCGTAGTCGTTGGGCGCCGTGATCCGCAATGTGCCGGTCGGCTCGGCGGCTGCCTGGGCGAGCTCGTCGAAGGCATCCTCCGCTTCGCGCAGGATCATGACGCAGCGCGCATGAAACGTCCGGCCCGCCTCGGTCGGATGGACCCGGCGCGTCGTGCGCACGAGCAGGCTGGTGCCGAGGTCGCGCTCCAGCTGCGCCACCTGCTGGCTCACCACGGCCTTGGTGATGCCGAGCCGTTCGGCTGCCCGCGTGAAGGATCCGGTGTCCACGACGGCTGCGAAATAGGCGAGGCGGTTCAGGTTCATGGCTCGTCCGGTCATCTATTGTCAGTCAATAGCATACATTCTGTATATTCTGTTGATATTTATCTACCAATGTGCGCGTGCGCACATTGCGGTTCAAGGAGATCGCCATGTCCGCGCCCATTCCCATCACCTACCTGTTCGATCCGCTCTGCGGCTGGTGCTACGGCGCCGCCGCGCTGCTCGAACAGCTCGTCGCCCGGCCGGATTTCGCTGTCGAACTTGCGCCGACAGGCCTGTTTGCCGGCGAGGGCGCGCGTCCGATGGACGACGGCTTTGCCGCTTATGCCTGGAGCAACGACCAGCGGATTTCGCGCTTGAGCGGCCAGCCCTTCAGCGAAGCCTATCGCCGCGATGTGCTGGGCGACCGCACGCGCCTGTTCGATTCCGGCCCGACGACACTGGCGCTCACGGCAGTCGCGCTCATGGCCCCGGATCGGGAGTTCGCGGCGCTGAAGGCCTTCCAGCTCGTCCGCTATGTCGAGGGCCGCGACAGCACGGATATCTCCGTTCTGTCGGACGTGCTGCGCACGATGAATTTGCCTGAGGTTGCCGCGCGTCTGGCGAGCCCCGACACCGCATTGATCATCGCCTACCGCGCGCGCCTGGAGGCTGCGCGTGCCGAGATGCGCCGGTTCGGCGTCAACGGTGTCCCGGCCCTCATCGTAGGGACGGGCCATGATCGCCGCCTGATGCAGGCGAGCGCGCTGTTCGGCAGCCTCGACGTCCTCGTCGACGGACTCAAGGCGGCCTGAGCGCCGCGCTCAACAGAGACCGGACCATCCAGTTTGAATTTCGCGATCCCAGACCAGCACCAGGAGACCAACATGCCGACAAGGAGAACCATCATGAAAACCACTCTCGCCGCGGGCGCCGCCGCACTCTTCGCACCCGCAGGGCTTGGCCATGCCGCCGGCGGGCTCACCTGGAAGCATTTTCCAGCCGGACAGAACGGTTTCTTCCGGGCTCCCGTTCTGGTGTCCGGGCCGAGCGAAGCCGTACTGATCGATGGCGGCTTCACGCTGTCAGATGGCAAGGCTGTCGCAGACGCCATCAAGGCCACCGGCAAGAAGCTCACCACCATCTACATCACCCAGTCGGACCCGGATTATTACTTCAGCCTCGGCGCCATCAAGGCGGTCTTCCCCGAGGCACGCGTGCTGGCGGCGCCCGCGACGGTGGCGGCCATTAACGCCAGTGTGGAAAAGAAGCTTGCGGTCTGGGGACCGCAGCTCAAGGCGAACGGCCCGCAGGTGCTCGCCGATGTGGTGATCCCCGAAGCGTTCGACGGCAAGACGCTCAGCGTGGACGGCGAGAGCATCGAGATCGTCGGCGCAGACGGCCTGGTCAACCGGCGCTATCTGTTCGTGCACTCGCTCAACGCGGTGTTCGGCGGCGTGCTGATCTTCTCCGGCGTCCATGTCTGGACCGCCGACACGCCGACCAAGGAGCAGCGCGGGGCCTGGATCGCCAATCTCGAAAAGATCGCGGCGCGCAAGCCGGCGATTGTCGTGCCCGGCCATCTGTCGGTGGATGCGAAGACCGACCTGTCCGGTGTCGAGCACACCATCGCTTACCTCAAGGCGTTTGACGAAGAGCTGGCCAAGGCCAAGGATTCCGCCGCGCTCAAGGCAGCGATGGAAGCGCGCTTCCCCGGCCTCGGCATGGGCGTTGCGCTCGACATCGGCGCCAAGGTCGCCACCGGCGAGATGAAGTGGGGCTGAGATGGCTCGCAACCTCGATCTGATCCGCGCCACCTATGAGGGATCATCGTCGGAACAGAACGGCCGGAATCTCCTGGCCGCTCTCGCTCCCGATGCCGCGTGGACCGAAGCGGAGGGGTTTCCATACGCGGGCACCTATGTCGGACCCGACGCGATCATATCAGGCGTATTCCGGCGTCTCGCCACCGAATGGACCGGCTACCGCGCCGATGTTCACACCTATCTCGAAGACGGCGACCGCGTCGCCGCCTTCGGCGTCTACTCCGGGACCTACAACGCGACCGGCAAATCCATGCGCGCGACGTTCGCGCATCTCTATCTGCTGAAAGACGGCAAGATCACCAGCATGACGCAATATGTCGACACCGTGATGGTGCAGAAGGCGCTGGAGCCTGCTGGCCGCTAACAGCCGGCTGACGTCGGAATGTAGAGGAGGGGAGCCCGCGACATGCGGGCTCCCTTTTTTCATTTTTGACGGCTGCTAAACCTTGATGAAGTTGTGTGCGGCCAGCGCGCCGAAGGGCAGGGTTGCCAATCGTCCGCCGACGTCGAGCGATCCCAAATCGACCGGGAAGAAGCCGGTGTCTTCGATGAGCTTGCGGACCTCTGCCTTTGCGGCAGCGTCATTACCCGAATAGAACAGCACGCGCCGGCCACCCGCCGCTTCCGGCTCCGACAGCGCCGCAACGTCGTTATGGTTGAACGCCTTGACCACGCGGGCGCCCGGAACGAATTGGCTGAAGATCTCGCTCGAATGCTTGTCGCCGAGATCGACGGCCTTGATGCCGTAGGCCGCCAGTGGATTGCTCGGGTCCTTCGCATCCGCCGAGTTGGGATCGAGGAATTCCACCGGATTGGTGGCGTCGATGACGATGCGACCGTTCCAGGCCGGCAAGCGGCTGAACACCTTCTCCACATCAGTCCAGCGGATGGCGGCGATGACGATATCGGCGCCGGCTGCCTCTTGCACGGTGCCGGCCTTGATTGAAGGGCCGAACTCCTGAATCAGCGACGCCAGCGATTCCGGTCCGCGGCTATTCGAAATCGTGGCCGATATCCCTTTTTTGGCCAAGGCACGTGCGAGGCTCGAGCCGAGGGCGCCAGAACCGATGATACCAATACTCATGATGGACTCCTGTGAGGTGAGGGGCTTGAAAACCAGGACCGCCGGCGCCCCGAAGGCTGGTCGGCCATCCGCTGATCAATGCCGTTCGGCATCGAAATTATTGTATGTCAATGACACGATTACATTTACAGGCAAAACAAATCACCAGGCGAGCGGAATGGAGAACTTGCCCAGCCGCGCCACCTCGGCTGCAACATCCGCCACTGTCGTTTTTGCGAGTTCAGCCTCGAGCGCTTTGCGCGCGCGGTCTAGGGCGGGTTGTATCGCCGCGATGATATTGCCGCCGACCGCGCAACTCTCGCAGGGCGGGGTCCGGTGCAGCGAAAACAGCTCGGTGTCCTCGACCGCCGCATAGACATCGAGCAGCCGTATCTTCTTTGCCGGTTTCGCCAGCAAGGAGCCGCCACCCGCTCCGAGCTGCGAACGCGTCAGCCCGGCATCGCTCAGGCGGGACAAAAGCCCGCGGATGACGACGGCACCGGTGTTGGCCGACCAGGCGAGATCCTCGGACCGCAGCGGCTTTCCGTCGCTCACGGCAAGTCCGGTGAGGATATGAACGGCAACGGCGAAGCGGGTGCTGGTCGGCATGACGATCTCGTTTGTGTGTAACCATCACTATTACACACTTTCGGCGATGTCAACACTGGTGCGTCTGCAAGCGGCTGGATGCGCGGCTGTGCCGGAGCTAAAGGCCAGCGCCTTTGGCGACGCGCGTGCACGAGGTCATGGATATGACCACCGGCCCCGTCTATACCGAGGTCGCACGACAGGACAGAGCGATGATCGTATGCTCGCAGTCATCACGGTGAAGATATGACTGCCGACGATCTTGGATTTGACGTGAGGAGCCATGGTGGTTTCGGAAGACAACAGATCTCTCGCCCGCTATTTGAGAGATGCTACGCAGGGCTCACCGACGGTTACGAAATATTGGGATGATGCCCACGTCTGCGACGTCGATATCATGATCATCAAGAACGTCCCGGCAGGAGGCGTTTCCACCTATGCCAGCCTCGCGCTCTCCGACGCGAAGACAGGCCTGACGTCCGGCGGCAAGGCCCTGGGCGTCGAGATTTTGCTGGCTCTGGCGACGGAATGCGCCGAGGGCGCCAACATGATCGCGACCTGCGCTTTCAGCATCAAGAAGGGCGAAATCACACTCTTGCCCGGCGTCGTCATTCCGCGAGCCCTGGAACTGTATGGCGAAGGGCGCGAGATGAAGCACGCCATGCTCATCTCTCCGTTCTTGTGGAACCTTGAAACACAGTCCTTCTCGGCCAAGTCCGTCGCCTGGCTGCAGGTGCTACCTATTTCGGACGCCGAGCGGGACTACGCGCTGGCGAACGGGCCCGAAGCGCTGGAGGATCTGTTCGAGGACCGACAGATCGACGTATTCGATATCGATCGTCCCAGCGCTCTTTGATACCTTGACCGCCGCTATCCTCGTGGACGCCTGCGACTCGCCTGGCCCGAAGGGTATCGCTTCGCGTCTCGCTACCGCGGCGCCAGCCCCGCGCCGTTTTGAAATGCCAACAGCCCAATGCAGAAAATCGCTGCGCCAACCCACAGCACCACCGGCACCAGGTACGGCGACGAAATGACCTCCAGCACCGGGAATGCTTTGTCTGAAACAAACCTTCTGTGCGCCACCCATGCGGTTGCGACGAGGGGCGTAAAGGCGACAACGAAGTAAAGCGCCCCCAGGACCCAGCCAAAGGCGGTCAAATCCCTGGATCGCGTGACCTCTCCCGCAAAGCCAAGCGCGGCAATTGACACGAACGCGCCCAACGCGCTGATGAGGAGCTCGGCAGCCAGGACGACGATGGATAGAGTTGCATTCATGCTTGAATTCCGTTTGCGAATGAGAATTCCCCGAAGCCGCAGCCCGGATGGCCGCTGACCGCATCAGCCACGATTGAAGTCCTCGAGATCGCGGATAAAGCGTTCGAAGTCGGGCGTCAGCTCGTGCATGTTCGGGAAGTCGGCTCGAAGGGGAACGCCACTTGTGGGTCAAGGGGGTTCCGACAGTTTAGCGCGGAGAGGAAGGTGCTTGCAATCGGCGTGGTCATTCGAACTAGGATTGGCCAGACTCGGCCAAACCGCAAGATCGGTCGAGCGTGTCATTGCCGTCAGCGACTAGATGGAGCCGCCACGGAGGAGGGACGATGAAGGCGGCGCTGCAAAACTATCAGGACCGGATGCGACGGGTGCTGGATCATATCGATCGGCATCTCGACGGTGATCTGGATCTGGACACGGTGAGTGCTGTTGCGGCTTTCTCAAAGTATCATTTCCACCGGCAGTTCTCGGCAACCTTCGGATTATCAGTGCATCGCTATGTCCAGCTGGCCCGCATGAAGCGCGCTTCGCATCAACTAGCCTATATGGACGCCCTTGATGTGACGGAGATTGCGATGGATGCCGGTTACGATGCACCGGATGCCTTCGCTCGCGCCTTTCGGCAACGGTTCGGGCAATCGCCGTCGTCCTTCCGGAAGTCTCCCGACTGGGAGCCGTGGCTTGCGGCCTTGGGGCCTCTCGACAATGCCAGGAGCAAGCTCATGCAGAAGATTTTTACCACCAACGACGTGACGATCCGTGATGTGCCCCCGACGCCGGTGGCAATCATGGAGCATCGCGGCGACCCGGCGACGCTTCCCGCCACCATCCAGCGCTTCATCGCGTGGCGCAAGGCGGCGAACCTGCATCCCAGGACAAGTCCGACCTTCACTGTTTGGCATTCCGAGAGGCGTCCGGCGCAGCGGGACGAATACAGCATCGACCTTTGTGTCGGCACCGACCAGCCGATCGCGGCGAACGGCGAAGAGATCAAGACCGGCGAGATCCCTGGCGGGCGCTGCGCGGTGCTGCGCGTCGTCGGCTACACCGACAATCTGGAGCCTGCCGCGCTCTTTCTTTATCGCGACTGGCTTCCAGCCAGCGGCGAGGAAGCCCGCGACTTCCCGATCTATTGCCAGCGGCTGAGCTTCTTCCCGGAGGTGCCGGAGCACGAGACTGTTGCGGACGTTTTCTTGCCGCTGAAGTAGCGACCGCTGACGGCGGCCTGTCGCTTCCAATCACGGAAACCGACAGGCCGCCATTCCCCGATCAAGTCCGCCGCGATCCGCTCCCGCGTTCAACTCGGGAAACGGGTGGCAGCTCGCCGGTGCCTGATGTCTTGTTCGGATCCTGTTTGACATCAGGAGAGTCTCGCGGTGGAACTGGCAAACAAGACGATCATCATAACCGGCGCCAGCAGCGGTATCGGTGCTGCCGCGGCGTCGCTGTTCGCGTTCGAAGGCGCCGATGTGGTGCTCGGGGCTCGTCGCGTCCCCGAGCTGCAGGCGGTTGTTGCAAGCATCGAGAGCGCCGGAGGGCGCGCGACTTTTCTTGCGGGCGACGTTCGGGACACCGGCTATGCTGCCCGCCTTGTCGAGCACGCCGTCACGACGTTCGGAAAACTTGACGGCGCTTTCGACAATGCCGGCATCGTCGGCGAGATGACGCCGGTCCCCGAGATGAGCGTCGAAAACTGGACCGATGTGCTCGCGGTGAATCTCACCTCGGCGTTCCTCAGCGCAAAGGCGCAGATCCCGGCGCTGCGCAAGCAGGGCGGCGGTTCGATCGTTTTCACGTCGTCCTTCGTTGGGTTCAGCAACGGCGGCATGCCGGGAATGGCGGCGTACGCAGCCTCCAAGGCAGGACTGATCGGCCTGGCTCAATCGCTGGGCGCCGAGCATGCGGCCGAAGGCATTCGCGTCAACGCGCTTCTGCCTGGAGGGACCATCACCCCGGCGGCAGGCGAAGGAAATCCCGACGCCCTGAATTTTATCGCCGGGCTCCACCCGATGAAGCGGATGGCGAGTCCCAAGGAGATCGCGCAGGCGGCGGTTTTTCTCCTGAGCGACCGGGCATCGTTCATGACGGGCAGTCCCATGACGGTTGACGGTGGCATGTCGGTGCGCCTGACCTGACGACGAACCCGCCAAGCGCACGACGACGGTCACCTCGGCGCAAACACGGGATGTTCGCCACCAATCGCCATGATACGAAATCCCGTCGTTCGCTTCCGGAGCCCAATATTGATGTCCGCCGCCACCGCCCCGACTCAGCCGCCCGCAAGCGCCGCCGAAACCGATCCCGAAACACTCGGCTGGATGAAAGGCTTCCCGCCTTCCCCCGACCGCACCATCAGTTTCCAGGACGGCTCGTTCCGCAGCTTCCCCGAGCTGCGCTGGGCCTGGAGCAACATCCGCCAGCTGGTGCCGACCGTGAACGTCTGGCGCGGGGCGGGGCCTGCGTCGGCGCTGCCGCGCGAGGACCACGACATCGGCGCGGTCGCCTGCGTCACGATGGACGGGCGTCCCATCACGTTCGCGAAGATGCTCGACGAGACTTACACCGACGGCATCGCCGTGCTGCACCGGGGCAAGCTGATCTATGAGCGCTATTTCGGCGCGTTGAAGCCGCACAAGCCGCATATCGCGATGTCGGTGACGAAGTCGTTCACGGGCGTGCTCGCCGGCATTCTGGTCGCCGAGGGCAAGATCGATCGGCAGGCGCCTGTCGCGGAGTATGTGCCTGAGCTGAAGGCCAGCGCCTTCGGCGATGCGCGCGTGCACGAGGTCATGGATATGACCACCGGGCTCGAATACACGGAGGTCTATACCGACAAGAACTCGCATGTGTGGGGACTGCGGCGCGCCAACGGCATGGCGCCGATTCCACCCGGCTATGACGGTGCGACCACCATCTTCGATTTCCTGGTCGCGCAGAAGAAGCAGGGCGAGCACGGCAAGGCCTTTGCCTACAAGACCGTCAACACCGACGCGTTGGCCTGGATCATCCGCCGCGTCAGCGGCATGACGTTGTCCGATCTGCTCTCCGAGCGGATCTGGCAGCCGATGGGCGCGGAGGAAGACGCGCATTACCACGTCGATCGCATCGGCACCGAAAGCGGCGGCGGCGGCCTGTCGACCACCTTGCGCGACCTCGCCCGCTTCGGCGAGACCATGCGCAATCACGGCCGCTTCAACGGCCGGCAGATCGTGCCTTCGTCTGTCGTCGAGGACATCGTGCGCGGCGGCGATCCCGAAAAATTCAAGCCGGCCGGCTACACCACGCTAACAGGTACGTCCTATCGCAATCAATGGTGGGTCACGCACAACGCCCACGGCGCCTATATGGCGCGCGGCGTTCACGGCCAGGGCATCTATATCGATCCCAAGGCCGAGATGGTGATCGCGCGCTACGCCTCGCACCCCGTAGCGGGCAACGCCGCCAACGACCCCGTGACGCTGCCGGCCTACATGGCGCTGGCGAAGCAGCTGATGGCGGGCGGGTGAGGCCGCCTCACGGCAGCTCCCGCCAGCGCATCGGCAAAATGCCGTCCTGCCTGAAGCTATCGAGGAAGCGGAAGCGGGCGGCTTGCGGATTGGGGCGGGATTCGATCGGTTTGCCCAGGATCTGCACGACGTCGTTCTCGTCATAGGCGGGCCAGGGTGGCAGGTCCGATCGGTTGGGATCGCCATGCGCGGCGAAATTGACCCAATAGGCCATCATGGTCCGCGCCAGCGCGCGGTCCTCTTCGGCCGGCGGTGCCGAGCTGCCGATCACCTGTTGCGGTGTCAGTGTGCCGAACACGAACGGAATTTCAGTGACGTGCGAGGCGATCGGCGTGTAATGCGAGGTATAGCTGAAGTGATAGCCGTAGACCGGCGCTTGTCGCCCGCGCCGATGCAGACGCAGCCACTGCCAGCATTGCTCCCCGACCACATAGTCGCCGTTAAGCGCCGCCGCGGAAGTCCTGGCCTCCGCGTCGGTCGCCGCGGGATAGACCCTCAGGAAATCGGCCATGCGCTCCTTGCCGAACATCGCCTCAGCCGCGGCGACAAAGGCTTGCGCCGATTGGTCGGGGAGTGACTGCGAACGGAAAGGAAATTCTTCGGCGGCATTCCAGCCTGCCAGCAGCGGGATGTGCATCTGTTCGCCGCGAAGGAATCGCCGTGCGGGCACATCAGGCACAACATGACCATCGATACTCGGCGAGAAGGCCGTCACGACCGGGCTGGTCCTGAAACTCCATGGCGCGGCTGCATTCAATCGATCGGCCGGCATGCTGCGCAAAGCTGCGATCGACCCGTTGCCCCGTTGCCGGGCAAAAGCCAGACCACGCGCGCGGGCTTCTTCAAAGCCCTGGAGTGGGCCGTGCTTGCCGTCCCAGAACGCGCCGCTCTGTCCAATGGCCTTGTGAAACAGTCCGTGCGCGAGCGGAGAGGCCATCAAGATGCCGACGGCCATGGCGCCGGCGGATTCGCCGAACAGGGTGACGTTGTCGGGGTCGCCGCCAAAGCCGGCGATGTTGGCCTTGACCCAGCGCAGCGCCGCCAGTTGATCCTGCAGGCCGTAATTGCCTGATGGCGCCTCCATGTCGAGATCGGGATGGGCGAGGAAGCCGAAGATGCCGAGGCGGTAGTTGAAGCTGACGACGACGACACCTTTCACTGCTAGCGCGTTGCCATCGGTTGCAGGATTGGCCGAGGAGCCGAACTGAAAGCCGCCGCCGTGAATCCACACCATCACGGGCCGCTTCTCATCCGCGCGCTTCGCCCCGGTCCAGACGTTGAGATAGAGGCAATCCTCGTCGCGCGGTCCCGGCCGCTGGTCGTTTTCGAGCGCCGATAGACAGCCCGCGCCGAACACGCGCGCATCGCGCACGCCATCCCAGGGCGCCGGCGGTTGCGGTGCGCACCAACGCAGAGGTCCGGCCGGCGGTGCTGCGTAGGGAATGCCTTTGAACGCGATCACGCCGCTTGCATCGCGCGGGCCGCCACGCACGAAGCCTGCTTGCGTGCGGACCACTCGTTGCAGCCCGGCTGCTGTCACACTTGTGGAACCATGCATGGTCACATCTCCAGGGCATTCGCACACAAAGCTTGGCCTTCATGGTTCGAGACGCCCGCCTGAGAGCGGGCTCCTCACCATGAGGATTTGCGATTGTGCCGCGAAACAAGACCTCATCCTGAGGAGCCCGCCGACGCGGGCGTCTCGAAGGATGGCCACAGCGAAACCGCTGCCACGCCGAGATCCTATCGACTTTCTTGTTCGCTCGATTTAGATATTCTGCCAATCGATTGCTAAAAACCGGCAAGCATGCGGCAGCCGCTCCGTTTTCCATGGCCTGATCTCGACGTGGATGATGTCTCCGCGCCCGTTATCGCGGTGCGCGTCGACGTGATCGGGACCAAGGGCGAGGTGCCCGATCACAGGCACCGGAAGGGGCAACTTGTCTTTGCGCTGGGAGGCGCCGTGACATGCCGCATTCCCACCGGTCTGTGGATGGTGCCGCCGCATTGCGCAGTGTGGGTGCCCGGGGGCATGCAGCACAGCAACCTCGCGACAGAAAATGCCCGGCTGTTCTTCGTCTATATCGAGCCTGACCGCGTGGACCTGCCGGATCGTTGCTGCACGCTCTCGATCTCCCCGCTGCTGCGTGAAGTGATCGTCGAATTGTCCGATCAGATCGCGGATGACGAGGCGAGGGTGGACCTTCTGGCCAGCGTCCTTCTGCGCGAGCTTCCCCGCATGCCCGTTCAGCAGCTTCATCTGCCGCTCTCGCCCGAGCCGCGGTTGAAGAAGATTGCCGCAGCGCTGGCGAAAAACCCTTCCGATCGCAGGCGCTGGCCGAATGGGCCGATCGCGTCGCGCTGAGCGAGAGCAGCCTCGCGCGTCTCGTCGTCCGGGAGACGGGCTTGAGCTTCGGGCGCTGGCGCCAGCAATTGCATCTGATCGTCGCCTTGCGGGAGCTGACGTCCGGCGCGAGTGTCCAGCAGGTGTCCGCCGATCTCGGCTACGACTCCGTCGCGGCCTTCATCACCATGTTCAAGAAGGCGCTCGGCAAACCGCCGGGGAAATATCTGAGCGGCATTTTCCCTGAATATAAGAGTTGACTTATATTAGCTTCAACCGATATTCATCCTGGCACGAAACGACGAGGAGGAGCGCCATGGAGATCGACGTCGTCAGGGTATTGGGGCTGGTTACGCGTTCGGTGAGGAATTTCGACAAGGACGGGAAAGCGGCCAGTGCGGTGATACTGACGCGGCTTTACGAAACCAGCGTCGACGATCTCTGGGACGCAGTGACCAGCGAACAACGCATTCCGCGCTGGTTCTTGCCGGTCGAGGGAGATCTCCGGCTCGGCGGAAAGTACCAGCTCAAGGGGAATGCCGGCGGGACCATCACGGCGTGTACGCCGCCGACCCATTTTGCGGCGACGTGGGAATTCGGCGGCGCGATGAGCTGGATCGACGTCAAGCTGACGGCAGAACGAAGCCAGGCGCGGCTGACGCTTGAGCACACCGCGATGATCGAGGATCATTGGAATCAGTTCGGTCCAGGGGCAGTCGGGATCGGCTGGGATCTCGCCATTGCGGGGCTGGAGCGATATGTTGCGACCGGGGCATCGGTCGACCATGAGACGGCTGAGGCATGGATGGGCTCTCCCGCGGGCAAGGAATTCATGACGAGCAGCGGCGAGTCTTGGCGCGCAGCGCATGTCGCAAGCGGCGTGGATCCTGCCACCGCGAAGCAGCGCTCGGACCGCACCATCGCCTTCTATCGCGGCGAGACGCCGCCCGACGCGGCGCATCCGGGCACAGGAAGCTGATGCAAATCTTCGAGGTCCTCGCCGACCCCGTCCGCCGTCGCATCCTCGAGCTGCTTGCGCCCGGCGAGATGGCCTCCGGCAAGGTCGTCGAAGTGATCGGGGCGGAGTTCGGGATCACGCAGGCCGCCGTGTCGCAGCACCTCAAGGTGCTGCGCGAGAGCGGCTTCGCCACGGTTCGCGCGGAGGCGCAACGACGGCTCTATTCGGTCGATGCTGCCGGGCTCCAAGCGGTGGATGCATGGGTCGGTCAGTTCCGCAATTTCTGGGAGCCGAAGCTGGATGCGCTGGCGACGGAAATCGCGCGCGGCAAACGCGAGCGTCGTAACGCGCCAATGACCAGGCGGGGCGGGAAGCGGGCGTGAAGGCATCGCGGCAAAGGCCACGTAGCATCTCGCCGCTTCAGTGAGGCACGAAAGGCGCTGCCAAGACAGCAAGCATGCCAAAGCTGGCGATATTCCAGAACAGCGAGCGGACGAGAGGTATGCCGGATAGGTAAAGCGCGGTGTAGGCGATGCGTCCGCCAAGATAGGCGATCGATCCCCAATAAGTCAGCTCATTGTGAACGCCTGCGGCGTGAGAGATGAGGATCGCTGCGGCAAAGAACGGAAACGTCTCCATGTAGTTGCGGAAATTTCGGTTGAGGCGGCCGGGGATGGGCTTGAGCGGCGGCATCTCGGTGTCGCGCGGGCTCGCAGCCCATCTGAGGCCGTACTGCAGGTTCGCGGCTTGCGCGGCGGCGACAAGCTGTACGAAGCCCCAGACGATTGCGGCGGCCAGCATCGATAGCTCGAAGCTCATCGCCATTGGCTGTCCCTCAATCTGCAAGAATCAGCGCGATCCCGGGTGCCATTCCGGGAGTTTGGGAATCTCGGGATCGAGGTGATCCCAGGCATATCCGCGCGAGCAGAACAGCACGACGGACGGTTTGAACGTGCTGGCATCGTCCAGCGTGCCGACATAGATGCCGATGAACTCCGGCTTCTCGTCCGGCTTGTTGTAGATCGGCGAGCCGCAGCTCGGACAGAACCCTTTGCGCTTGATTGCGCCGCTGTCGGCGGTGCGCTCGATTTCGCGCACCTCGCCTGTCACCGAGACTGCGCTGCGCGCGAACACGAAGATGGAGCTGTGGCCGCTGCCGGTGTCGCGCTGACAGTCGCTGCACTGGCATTGGAAGCCGCGGATCGGCGCGGACGCGATGGTGTAACAAACCGCGCCACAGGCGCAGCGACCTGAATATTTCATTCGTCTCCCTCCCGACGGGGCCGACCGTTCCAATCATATCAGGCTGGCTTGATTTCGCCACATCGAGCAGCCGGCGCGATTTCACACAAGCCTGATCTTCGCCGGCCCGCTCACCCGCGCGACATCTTCTCAAACCTCTTCACCAGCCGTTCGCGCTTCAGCCGCGACAGGCGCTGGATCCAGAACATGCCGTCGAGCTGGTCGATCTCGTGCTGGTGGCAGACGGCGCGCAAGGCTTCCGACTCCTCGCTGTGCACGTTGCCGTCGAGATCCTGATAGCTGATCCGCACGCGCGCGTGGCGCTGGATGTCGTCGTTGACGCCGGGCATCGAGACACTGCCCTCGCGATGCATGATCATCTCGGGCGAGGCCCATTCGATCTCCGGATTGACGTAGGTCCGCGGTCCGTCCTTCGGGTCGAGTTCGAGCACGACGACGCGCAAGGGCACGCCGACATGCGGCGCCGTGATGCCGATGCCGGGCGCGGCGCGCATGGTCTCGAGCAAATCCGTTGCGAGCTCACGCAAACCGGCGTCGAACGCGGTGACGGGGCGGGCCGGCAGCGCGAGGCGGCGGTCGGGATAGCGGACGATCGGGCGAATGGTCATGCAGGCTCCTAGCACTCACGGATGGTTGAAGCATCCCGTTCTTGACGCCCTACCAACTGGAAGGTAGTTAAGGCCCATGACCAACGTCTCCTCAACTGCCGACGACATCCTGGCCTGCGCGCGCAGCTTGATCATCGCGGGCGGCTATAACGGTTTCAGCTATGCCGACGTGGCCGATGTTGTCGGCATTCGCAAGCCGAGCATCCACCATCATTTCGCCAGCAAGGTCGATCTGGTTCGCACCCTCGTGTCGCGCTACCGTGCCGAAGCCGAGGCGGGACTGTCCGCGCTCGAGCGCAATGTCCCTGATACGCGCGAACAACTCGAAAACTATGTCGCGTACTGGGAGGCGTGCATCAATGATGCGACGGCGCCGTTCTGCGTCTGCGCGCTGCTGGCCAGCGAGCTTCCGATCCTGCCGGAGGAGGTTGCGCTCGAAGTCCGTGCGCACTTCCGCTCCCTGGCTTCCTGGCTGACGGACGTCCTGGAGCGCGGCAAGCGGAAGGGGCGACTCAAACTCTCCGGCACAGCCCGCGTCGAGGCCGAAGGATTCATGGCGACCATTCACGGCGCGATGCTGTCGGCGCGTGCCTATGGCGATCCAAAAATATTCGGTGTGATCACCACCCCGCTGCTGGACCGGCTGGCCAACAAGCATTGAGAGACATCGGCGAGACGATCGCGACAGCCCGCAAGCGGGCTGGAGCGAAGTCGGTTTCGCCGCGTGTAAGAAAACTACCAACTAGTAGGTATAGGAGGGACTGCAATGGCGCGATATCAATTGGATCCGGTTCATACCGACCGCGAGCGATGGCTGAAGCAATACTACTTCGTGCGAGCGGCGTTCTCCGTCGCCTGGGTCGCTGCTGCGTTTGCCGCCGGGGCTTCTTCTCCAGTGATCGCCGGCGCCTTGCTCGTCCTCTATCCCGCATGGGACGCTGCAGCCAACTGCGCGGACGCGCTTCGCAGCGGCGGCTTCAATCAGAATCGCACCCAGGTTTTCAACGCTCTGGCGAGCGTTGCGACAACCATCGCAGTCGTTGTCGCTCTGCAAACAAGCATGAACCGGGTTCTCGGAATCTTCGGGGCATGGGCGATTGTGTCCGGACTGCTGCAGCTGGAGACGGCCATCCGCCGCTGGCGGAGTTTTGGCGCGCAGTGGGCCATGGTGCTCAGCGGTGGCCAATCGGCGCTTGCAGGCGGCTTCCTCATCTTTCAGGCGACGACGCCTGCGGTTCCCTCGATCGCGAATGTCGCGGGCTATGCCGCCGTCGGTGCGCTCTACTTCCTGGTCTCTGCGGTCTGGCTCACGGTCGGCGAGTGGCGGCGCGGCGTGGCTGCTTGAAGCCTGTTCGCGAGGGGACGAGATCGATACCGGCGGGATGATGCCATGATGCAGGTGTTTTGCCCGACGAGTCAAACGGCGGTTCCTCGCACGGCAAAGGGCTGCGCTGTAAGTCCTTGATCCCAAAGCGCCCGGCTACTGTGCATGGGGTTGTTTTCGCCGTTTTCGTTTGGCAGGTCACAAAAGCCTGCCGCAAAAACTTGCGTCGGCCTGTCGGTCCACCATGTTCCCATTCGTCTTCCACCCAGACAGACCTGACGGGAGACCAAAAATGAACTCTTCCTCCTATCGCTGGGTGATCGTCGCCGCGGGCGGCTTGCTCGGCTGCGTCGCCATCGGCGGCATGTTTTCGCTGCCGGTGTTCCTGCAGCCGATCGCGAAGGACACCGGCTGGTCGGTGACCGGCATCTCCAGCGCGATGACGATCGGCTTTCTGGCGATGGCCTTCACCAGCATGGCCTGGGGCACGTTGACGGACCGGTTCGGGCCGCGGCCGGTGGTGCTGATGGGATCGACGGTGCTGACCGTGAGCCTGTTCGCGGCGAGCCACGCCACCTCGCTGCTGGCGTTTCAGTTCGTCTTCGGCCTTCTGGTCGGGGCGTCCTGTGCGGCGATCTTCGCGCCGATGATGGCGACCGTGACCGGCTGGTTCGACACCCATCGCAGCCTCGCGGTCTCGCTGGTGTCGGCCGGCATGGGCATGGCGCCGATGACGATGGCGCCGCTCGCGGCCTGGCTCGTCTCCAACCATGACTGGCGCACCGCGATGCAGATCGTAGCGCTGGTGGTTGGCGCCATCATGATCCCGGTCTCGTTCCTGGTGCGCCGCCCGCCGGCGCTCGCGCACGCCGTGGCCGCGCCTGCGGGCGAGGGCGCCGGGCAAGCCGAGATGTCGATGGGGGAGGCGCTGCGCTCGCCGCAATTCCTGATCCTGCTCGCCACTAACTTCTTCTGCTGCGCCACCCATTCCGGCCCGATCATTCACACCGTCTCCTATGCCGTGAGCTGCGGCATCCCGCTCGTTGCGGCGGTGACGATCTACAGTATCGAGGGTTTTGCTGGCCTCGGCGGGCGCATCGCCTTCGGCCTGATGGGAGACCGCTTCGGCGCCAAGCGCGTGCTCGTCTCGGGCCTGCTGTTGCAGGCGTTCGGTGCGCTGGGTTATGTCTTCGCGCACCAGCTCACGACATTCTACGCCGTCGGGGCCGTCTTCGGCTTCATCTATGCCGGCACCATGCCGCTCTACGCGGTGCTGATCCGCGAGAACTTCCCGCTCAAGATGATGGGCACGGTGATCGGCGGCACCGCGATGGCCGGCAGTCTCGGCATGGCCACGGGCCCGCTCGCCGGCGGCCTGATCTACGATGCGTTCTCGAGCTACGCCTGGCTCTATATCGCCTCCTGGGCGATGGGCCTCGGCGCCTTCCTGATGGCGATGAATTTCAAGCCGTTCCCGAAGCCGCGAGCGGAGTTGGCGCCGGCGGCTGCGTAAGCAGCTTCATCGAGGCGCAGCGCTAGAGCTGCGCCTCGATCGCGGGCTTGTCGACGATGGACCACACGTGCCGTATTTTTCCGTCGCGAAATTGATAGAACACGTTTTCGCAGAAGGACACGCGCCTGCCGTTCACATCCAGCCCCAGAAACGTTCCAGCCGGCGTGCAATCGAACGTCAGCCGGGAGGCGATTTGGGGCGGATCGCAGACCAGCAGCTCGATGTTGAAATGCAGATCGGGAATTGAGCGAAAATCCTGCTCCAGCATGGCACGATAGCCGGACAATCCGAACGGTCGCGCATTGTGGACGACGTCACCGTGAACGAACTGTTCGAGGGCGGGCCAATCCTGCCGGTTCAGGCAGGCGATGTAATTGCGGTAGATGTCGGCGAGGTCGGACCTGGTCATGGCGTTGCTCCTGCGGCTCCGGCCATAACGCGGCAACAGGGCGATCGGCGCCCGCGCTCACAGACGTTTTTCGAAGAACAGGTCCGGGTAGGGATCGTCATTGAAGCGGGGGATCTCGCTCCAGCCGCTTCTTCGGTAGAGCTGGCCGGCCTCCGCCAGCGCGCTGTTGGTGTCGAGCCGCAGCAGCTTGATGCCGAGCCCGCGCGCGACATCCTCGCTCGCGTCCATCAGGCGCCGGCCGAGCCGCAATCCGCGCGCCGCCGGTGCGACCCACAGACGCTTGATCTCGGCATAGCCGTGATCCGTGCCTTTCAGCCCGACGCAGCCGACCGGCAGCGTGTCCGACATCGCGACGATGAACGTGCCGCGCGGGCGGCGCATATCCTTGGCGTCAGGATCGCGCGACAGCGAGACGTCAAAGCCCTGCTTGAAGCGGCGGCCGAGCTCGCCATAATATTCGCCGAGGCAATAACGGGCCTGTTCGCTCCGCGGATCCATCTCGTCCAGCGTGACGCGCTCGCGCGTCAATGCGGAAGCAATCAAATCCATCGCCGCCAGCAGCGCCTCGCGTTGTGAATGCTGGGCAAGGAAGCCCTCGGCCTGCGTGTTCGACAGCGCTTCATAGGCCGCGAACTCGCGCCGGCCCGCACGAGTCAACGATACCACGCGGCGGCGCGCATCTTCCTCATGCGCAATGGTCTCGACCAGCCCCTCGTCCTCGAGGCTGCGGAGCAGGCGGCTCATCAGGCCGGAATCGAGGCCGAGATAGTCGCGGATCTCGGCCACGTCCGAACGTCCATGCCCGATCGCGTTGAGCACGCGCGCCGCCCCCAACGGCCGCCCGCGCCCCAGGAATGACGTGTCGAGCGCACCGACAGCGGACGTGACGGCACGGTTGAAGCGGCGGACGCGGGAAACAGGGTCGAGCATGATATATCTGACTTTAGTCAGGCATATCATCGATGTCAATCAGCGCAGGCTTTCGCTTCGGCACCGGCTGCACTTCACTCGAGGCCCAGCGCCTTGCGGGACTTCCGCGTGAGTTTCGCCGCGACCAGCGCGTGCGCCTGCGCCAGATAGCTCGTGAGCTCGGCGTCTGATAGCGCGTTGTTGCCGACGAGCTGCACCCACTTGGCGCGCGCCAGATAGGGCGCCGGCCGCGCAAGGCCGTGCTCGATCAGCATGGCATAGGCCATGTTCGAGACCTTGAACATGTAGCCGCCGGAGCGCGCGGCAAAGCCGCCGCCGAGTGCGAACATCTTGCCGCCGACCTTGAACACGGAGGTGCCCTCCCACTGCACCACCTTGGTGACGGCGGGCAGGCGCAGGCAGCGGGTTTCGAAGGTATTAGGAGTCATCGCCCGAGCGATAGCACAGCGCACGCGGCAAGGACACGAGAGGGACGAGCGTTGTCGCCACAGGGATGATGCAGTTGCGCGCCTCTTTGTGAGTTGTGCCCGCGCTGCGGACCGTTACCATGTGCCGGCGGCCGTGGAACACGGGAGCCGACATTGTGACCGGGAGGCGACATGAGTGGGCGGGAACGCAAAGCAAAAGGATCCGACCTGTTCGTCGCGGCGCTTGAGAACGAAGGTGTCGACCGCATCTTCGGCGTGCCCGGCGAGGAGAACCTCGATCTGGTGGAATCGCTCCGCACCTCCAAAATCGAACTGATCCTGACTCGCCACGAGCAGGCCGCCGCCTTCATGGCCGCGACGCACGGGCGGTTGACCGGCAGGCCCGGAGTTTGTCTTTCCACGCTCGGCCCGGGCGCGCTCAATCTGTCGACGGGCGCGGCATATGCGCATCTTGGCGCGATGCCGATGATCTTGATCACCGGCCAGAAGCCGATCATGAGCAGCCGGCAGGCGCGTTTCCAGATCGTCGATGTGGTCGCCACCATGAAGCCGTTGACGAAACTGTCGCGGCAGATCATCAGCGCCTCCAGCATCCCCACCGTGGTCCGCGACGCGTTTCGCGTGGCGATGGAGGAGCGGCCAGGGCCCGTGCATCTCGAACTGCCCGAAGATATCGCAGGCGATGTGCCTGAGGTCCCGGTGATCCCGGTTCATCCGATCGAGATCCCGGTCGCCCATCGCGCCGCGCTCGACCGCGCCGCCGAGATGATTTTGGCCGCGAAGCATCCGCTGGTGATGATGGGCGCTGCGACCAGCCGGCCGCGCGCGACACACGGCATCGCCAGTTTCGTGCGGCGGACCGGCATTCCCTTCTTCACCACGCAGATGGGCAAGGGCACGGTGCCCGGCGGCACCAATCTCTACATGGGCACCGCCGCGCTGTCCGAGCGCGACTACGTTCATGACGCGATCGACTCCGCCGATCTGATCGTCGCGATCGGTCACGACCCGATCGAGAAGCCGCCCTTTATCATGGGACCATCGGGCCCCAAGGTGATTCACGTCAGCTACACACCGGCCAGCGTCGAGCTGGTCTATTTTCCCGATGCGGAAGTCGTCGGCGACGTCGGCCCCAGCCTGGAGCTACTCGCCGACCGGCTCGAAGGTAAGCTGCCGCAAGCCGCCGCGCTGCTGCCACTGCGCGAAAAGATCCTTACGCAGATCGCCGACCGCGCCACAGAAGCGCGCTGGCCGCCGACGCCGCAACGCATCGTGCACGACATTCGGCAGGTCATTCCGGAGAACGGCATCGTCGCGCTCGACAACGGCATGTACAAGATCTGGTTCGCGCGCAACTACCGCACCCGCGTCGCCAACACGCTGCTGCTCGACAATGCGCTGGCGACGATGGGCGCCGGGCTGCCGTCGGCGATGATGGCCGCGATGCTCTATCCGGAGCGCCGCGTGCTCGCGGTCGCCGGCGACGGCGGCTTCATGATGAATAGCCAGGAGATGGAGACCGCCGTCCGCCTCAAGCTCAATCTCGTCGTGCTGGTGCTCGAGGACAACGCCTACGGCATGATCCGCTGGAAGCAGGCCGTCGATCACTTCGCCGATTTCGGCATGACTTTTGGCAATCCCGATTTCGTCCTGTACGCGAGGGCTTATGGAGCGAAAGGACATCGCATCGAGAGCATCGACAGCTTTGGCCCGACCTTGGATGCCGCCTTCAAGGAGGGCGGCGTGCATCTGGTCGTGATCCCGATCGATTATTCGGAGAATGTGCGGGTGCTCGTTGAGGAGCTGCGGGCGCGGGAGAAGTCGAAGGCGTGAGTTTGTGCGATGCTGCTGCCCCCGCGTCATTGCGAGCGAAGCGAAGCAATCCAGGTTGTCTCCGCGGGGGCGGCCTGGATTGCTCGGTCGCTTTGCTCCTCGCAATGACGGAGTATGCGGGCCGGCCTGAATACGATAACAAGTCGCGTCCATATCATCCAATCAACCACAGGAATAAGAACATGGCTCGCGTTCGCTGTATCACCGAGATGGGCATGGGCGTCGACGTCCACGGCAGGGACGCCACCAAGGCGGCGAAGCGTGCCGTGTCTGACGCCATCAGGCATTCGAGCCTCGGCTTCTTCCGGATGATCGACAAGACTGCGAACGACATGTTCGTGGACGTCACGATTGCAGTGCCGAATCCCGAAGCCGTCGACAAGGACGCGGTCGCGAAGGAGCTGCCTTACGGCACTGTCACCGTCAACGCGGTGAAGGGCGGGCTAGAGATTCCCTCGGCCCCGGAACAGGGCAACGACCCCATCCTCATCGCCAATGCCGCCGTCATCGTCAGCTTCGAGAAGGAGTGAGACGGTGTCCGACGGTGACGTGACGCTGCTGGATCGCCCGATCTGGAGCGCGCTGACGACCAGCCACAAACATCTGGCCGAGGGTGGCCCGCGAGCGTTGCGCTATCCGGTGGACATGACGCCCTTTGCCGACATGGTCGACATGTCCGAGGCGAGCTTTGCCGCGCTTCGTGATCTCCTGTCGGGCTCGCAGGTCGCCGCGCTGTTCACGCCGGAGGCCGTCGACGTTCCCGCCGGCTTCAAGGTCGTCCTTGCGGAGACCGGCGAGCAGATGATCGGCTCTCCGGCAGACAGTCCGCTTCGCGATGCCGAGATCGTCCGGCTGGGTGCGGCCGATGTTCCCGCCATGTTGGCGCTGACGGAGTTGACGAAGCCCGGTCCATTCGCCCGGCGCACGCACGAGCTCGGGACGTTTCTCGGCATCCACGCCGGCGGCGAATTGGTCGCGATGGCCGGCGAGCGCATGAAGCCGGGCAATTTCGTCGAGATGACGGCCGTCTGCGTCCACCCCGACCATCGAGGCCGGGGCTACGCGCAGGCGCTGCTGGCGGCGGTCGCGCGCCAGATCGAGGCGCGCGGCGAAATTCCGTTCCTGCACGTGTTCTCGAGCAACTCATCGGCCATCGCGCTGTACCAGCGCCAGGGGATGCGGATTCGGCGCCGCCTGCACGTCACTGCGTTCATGAAGCAGGAATGAGCCGCGCCGTCCGGTCAGGCTTCATATCCGGCGAATTCACGCTATATCGATCCCAACCATCATTGGGGGAAGCACATGGACGCCAGAACACCTGATTTTTCCGCCACGTGGACGGCAATGCAGCGTTACGTCGATCAGGAGATCATTCCGGGTGCATCCTGGGCGGTGCTGCGGGGCCGCGAGGTCGTCGATCAGCAATGCGTCGGTTTCGCCGATCGCGAGGCGAGCACCGCGCTGCGGCCCGATCACATTTTTCGTGCGTTCTCCAATACCAAGATCTTCGTCACCTGCGCGATCATGCTGCTGGTCGAGGAAGGCCGCATCGGGTTCGATGACGTTGTCGAGAAATTCCTGCCGCAACTCGGCAATCGCAAGGTTCTGAAGCCGGGCGCTTTGAGCCTTGCCGACGTCGAACCGGCGAAGAGCCCGATCACGATCCGGCAGCTTCTGACTCACACCTCCGGCCTCAGCTACGGCGTCTTCGATCCCGGTACGGTGCTGTTCAAAGCTTATAACGAGGCGCGCGTTCTCAATCCGTTGACGCCGCTGACCGGCATGATCGACCAGCTCGCCGATCTGCCGCTGTCCTTTCATCCCGGCACGTCCTGGGAATATTCGGTTGCGACCGACGTGCTTGGGCGTGTCGTGGAGGTGGTCTCCGGCAAGCCGCTCGACGCCGTCCTCAAGGCGCGCATCTTCGAGCCGCTCAGCATGACCGACACCGGCTTCCACGTGCCGGACGCGCAGCAGGGCAGGCTGGTGGCCCTCTACAACGGCGCGGATGTCCTCGATCCCATGAAGCCCGGCCTCACCCGGGCCGATGACCTGCCTTATCCGCAGGCCTATCGGCGGCAATTCCCGCGGCTGTCAGGTGGCGGCGGACTGGTCTCGACCTTGCCCGACATGCTTGCTTTGATACGGGCGCTGCTCCCCGGCTCGGATGCTCTGCTGAAGCCGGAGACGCTGCGGTTGATGATGACGAACCAGTTGCCCGCCGGCGAGAACATCCGCTTCGCCAATCTCGGCCCGATCCCCGGCAAGGGCTTTGGCCTCGGCGGCGCCGTCACCTTCGCGCCGACGCCGTTCGATCCCCCGAATTCGACCGGCGAATTCCAGTGGGGCGGCCTTGCCGGCACCCATTGGTGGATCTGCCCGCAGGCCAATACCGCCGGCGTGCTGATGGCGCAGCGCTACATGGGCTTCTGGAATCCGTTTTTCTTCGAATTCAAGCGTCTGGCCTATCAGGCCGTCGGAGGCTGATCGCGAAAAAAATCTGCACGTTGCCGCGAATCCTTTCTGGTCGTCGCGCCCTCTCTTGACGGTCGAGGCATTTTGCCTCGGCTCATCTCGGAGGATGTGATGGGTTTTTACAGGAAGAATATCGGCGGCCTGCATCAGGCCGTGCGGATCGCCTTGGGCGTCGCGGTGGCCGTCGCGGCATTCGTGTATCTCACCGGCGCCGCGCTGTGGCTGGTTGCGCTCGGCGGCGCCGGTTTCGCGCTGACCGGCCTCGTCGGTTATTGTCCGATGTGCGCGATGGCCGGTATCGGCAGGGGAGGCGTGTCATGAGCGCCACTGTGATCTCGCCGGACCTGTTCGAGGCCGCGCGCCTCGGCGATCCCCAGGCGATCGCGTCGCTGCTCGAGACGGCGCAACCGAACATCCGCCGCTACGCCCGCGCCACCTGTCGCAGCTCGGCGGATGCCGAGGATGCGACGCAGGAGGCGCTGTGGATCCTGTTTCGCCATGTCGGCACGATCCGCTCCTGGCTGGCGTTTTCGGCCTGGCTGTTCAGTGTGGTCCGCCGCGAATGCCTGCGGCTCGCCCGCAAGGCGGGCCTTGCGCCGGCGATCGACGACGCGGAGGCGGAGGCGCTGCTGCTGTCGCGTCCTGAGGCCGATTTGCGGCTCGACGTCGCGGCGGCCTTCGAGGCGCTGCCGCCGCACTACCGCGACGTCGCGCTGATGCGCGACGTCAAGGAAATGACCATCGACGAAATCGCCGTCGCACTCGGTGCGACCCGGCAGACCGTGAAGGCACGCCTGCATCGCGCCCGCGCTCTGATGCGCGAATATCTGACGAGATGAGCCATGAGCGATTATCAAAGCCCTGACGATCTGAAATCCATCGCGGCCTTCGTGGCGCTCGCGCCGGTCGAGGCCAGCGCGTTCCTTGCGTTCAACCACGCGGTCGAGCGCGAGGATGGATTGATTCCGCCAAAATATCGGGAGCTGATCTCGCTCGCGGTCGCGCTCACCACGCAATGCGCCTATTGCCTCGATGTGCACACGGCGCAAGCGGTGAAGGCCGGTGTAACGCGCGAAGAAATCGCGGAAGCCGCGCTGATTGCGGCGGCGGTTCGCGCCGGCAGCACGCTCGGCCATGCGTTGTTGGCTCAGCGCCTGTTCGAGCGACATCGGGGCGAGGAACCCGGATAAAGGAGCGGGCGGACGCCCGTCAGGGATCAGGAAGTTGCCAAACTATCTCGGCCTTGACGGATTTCGCTTCGGCTGGGTTGCCGCCTGGATCGACCAGCGCGGCGATCACGGTTTCGAGTATTCGCCGGGTCTCGCGCGGCTGCTCGCGCTGCCGCATGCACGCGCGATGATCGACATGCCGATCGGATTGAAATGGAGCGGATACCGCATCTGCGATTTGCGCGCACGCGAGCGGGTCGGTCCCGCCGTGTTTCTCGGCGCGCGCCGTGACCTCTGGCGATTTGCCGATATGGCTGCAGCTAACCGGCACTACTGGGAGCGCGAGGGCAAGGGCAGGGGCGTGTCGGCGCAGCTCTGGAACATCAGGGACAAGATCAGGGACGTCGACGAGATCATGACGCCGGAGCGGCAGGCGACCATCGGCGAAGCGCATCCGGAATTGATTTTTTGGAATCTGGCTGGGCGGGCCCGGCTCGCAAAGAAGGCCTCGGCAGAGGGCCGCGAGCAGCGCATCGCACTCCTGGAGCAGCGCGGCTTCGCGCGTTTGCCGAAATGGCTGACTCAACGACACGGCACCGGCATCGGCCGTAACGATCTCATCGACGCCTGTGCCTGCGCCATCGCGGCACGCGACAGCACGCAGAGGTTCGGCGGAGAGGAGACCGACCCGAGGGGCTTGCGGATGGAGATCAATTATTGAGCCTGTCGGCGTGCGAGGGGCCGGGAAAAAGCTGCAATTTATTTGAAGCTTGCAGGAACAGACGACGGCTGGCCTGCGTTCCTCGTGCGAACCGAACACGGAGAAGCTCGTCCGATGAGGGATGGCAGTCAATTCGCGACCGCGATGCTTGCGCTCGTCTTCACCGGAGCACTGCTGGTCACCGGCCAACTTTTCATCGAGCAACGCGCGCAGCGCGATGTGATGCACGCCACCAACCATTTGCTGCGGCCGCTGTGACCTGTGCGGGAAAATGATCTGACCACTCGACCTTGCGTCGTTCGTCCGCTTGCCTAGACTAGGCGGCATCTCATGAACGAAGCCGGGGTCCTGATGTCCGATCTATCCGCCTTTCCCATCACCAAGCGCTGGCCGGCCAAGCACCCGGAGCTGCTCCAGCTCTATTCGCTGCCGACGCCGAACGGCGTCAAGGTCTCGATCATGCTGGAAGAGATCGGGCTTCCCTACGAAGTCCATCTCGTCGATTTCGGCAAGGACGACCAGAAGACGCCGGAATTCCTCTCGCTCAATCCGAATGGCAAGATCCCGGCGATCCTCGATCCCGACGGTCCCGGCGGGAGGCCGCTGCCGCTGTTCGAATCCGGGGCGATCCTGCAATACCTCGCGGAGAAGACCGGCAAGCTGCTGCCGCAGGATCCCGCGCGCCGCTACCAGACCCTCCAGTGGTTGCATTTCCAGATGGGTGGTATCGGGCCGATGTTCGGCCAGGTCGGCTTTTTCAACAAATTCGCCGGCAAGGACTTTGAGGACAAGCGGCCGCTCGAGCGCTACGTGGGCGAGGCCAAGCGGCTGCTCGGGGTGATGGAGATGCATCTTGCCGGCCGGCAATGGTTCATGGACGACGACTACACCATCGCCGACATCTCCATGCTCGGCTGGGTGCGCAACCTCATCGGCTTCTACGGCGCCGGCGATCTCGTCGAGTTCAGCCAGTTCAAATCCGTCGCCGCCTGGCTCGAACGCGGGCTGGCGCGTCCGGCGGTCGAGCGCGGGCTGAACATTCCGAAGCGGCCGTAAGATCAGGTTAGCGCCTTGTGGGTCATGTAGAGCGCCATCAGCAGGATGAGGGCGATCATGACCCGGCGCAGTACCGATTTGCTGACGCCATTGGCAGCGCGTGCACCGAGATCGGTGCCGACCCAGAGGCCGGCCAGGATGCCGATGATGGCCGGCCAGCCGACCATGAGCCCCTTGCTCCAATAGATCCACGCGGCCGGAATATTGGTCGGGATGACCGAGAAGACGAGGCTGACGATCTGCGCCTGATGCTGCGGCACCCGCAGGCCTGCCGCCAGCCCGACGGTAATCGCCAGCCCGCCGCCGATGCCCATGAAGCCGGAGGAAAATCCGGCAAGCATGCCGATGAGGAGCAGCGGCAGCCACGGCAGCTCGTCTCGGTCGCCGGTCTCATTGCTTTTGTCCTCGCGGTCGCGGCGCAGGATCAGGAGAGCGATCAGTGCGACGAGATAGACGACGTAGGTCCATTGCAACACCGCGTCGGAGACTGCGGCCGCAGCGTAGCCGCCGCCGGCGCCGCCGAACAGAAAGCCGATGCCGATCCAGACGATCCACAGCAACGGGCTGCGATTGCCGTTCTGCCAATAGCGGCGAACACCCGCGAGTCCTGTCGGTGGAACCTGCGTGATCAGCGATGTGCCCTGGGCGACGTGTTGCTCGGCGCCGAGCAGCAGCACGCTGAAAATCACGAGACCGCCTCCTGGGCTCGTGCCCATGAAGCCCGATGTCAGCCCGCCGATGAGACCGACCCCAATGCCTGCGAGCAGGTCGTGGACCCACGACATCGCTCAGTTCCTGGTCCGTCGCTTGACGTCGGCCTTCGTGGTGCGAAAACCATCGATCACGCCGGTCACGGCCGCCATGCAGGCCTCGATGTCAAAATCCTGGCCCCAGCATTTTTGCAGCAGAAATCCCTGGAAGATCGCGATCAGCACGCGCGCGATCGCTTCAGGACCGAGATCGCGCTTGATGAGGCCGTCATGCTGGCCGCGCTCGACCAGTGCGACGATCAGGGCGCGCGGCATGTCGATGCCTTGCACGACGCTGGTGCGGACGCGTCGGTTGCGCAGGGCCTCGGCCCAGCCATGGATACCGACACGGCGGCGCGCTTCGCCGGCGGGGTCGGTGAGCCATTGCGCGTAGACGCCGACCAGTGCGTGAAGTCCTTCGATCGGATCGCCCGATCCTTGCGCGACCGAGTTGAGCACGGCCTCGCGCCGGTGCCGGTCGTCGGCGAGTGCCTCGATCAGATCGTCCTTGCTCTGGAAGTAGAGATAGACCGCACCGTGGCTCAGCCCCGACCGTTTGACGATGTCGGCCATCCCGGTCTGGTGAAAACCGTCCTCGGCGAAGCAGGCAAGAGCGGCTTCGAGGATCTGCTGCCGCCGGCTTTCGCGTTGCTTGTCGCTGATCTTGGGCATCCGGCTATCCATAAATAACTGACAGGTCGATCGTTTTATTCGTTCCTCGGAGGAGGTAGTAGATAAGGGCGGCTGAGATAAAAAACGATCAGTCAGTCATTTATATTATCAAAAAAGGATCCCGGTCAATCCCGACGCCCCGGGTCGGGAAACAGGAGGGCTGAACCGTTAAATGGGACGCCGCCGGCGGCCTGGAACCGTCCCTTGATCGCGCGGTGCTAGAACAGCCGTCCGCCGTTCGGCACGGGCTTGCTCGGCTGCACCAGCACGACCTTGCCGTCGGTATCGGGGAAACCGAGGGTGAGCACCTCCGAGACAACCGGGCCGATCTGGCGCGGCGGGAAATTCACGACCGCGGCCACCTGTTGGCCCACCAGCGTTTCAAGCGGATGGTTTTCGGTGATCTGTGCCGAGCTCTTGCGCACACCGATCGCGGGACCGAAGTCGATCCACAGCCGCCAGGCCGGCTTGCGCGCCTCCGGGAAGGGCTTCGCATCGACGATGGTGCCGACGCGGATATCGACCGCGAGGAAGGTGTCGAAGTCGATGGTTGGCGACGCAGTCGCGGCTGGATCGTGAGTGACGTGCATGGAGTGTCCGTTCGAAGAGATGGCATCATTCGCAATATTGTCGCGCGAACCGGAGTTGCGTACAACGCCTTGGGATCACGATACGACGGATGCGCGAGGAACGTTTTGCCCAACATCATCTACGGCATCAAGAACTGCGACACCATGAAGAAGGCGCGCGCCTGGCTCGACACCCATGGCGTCGCCTACGCGTTTCACGACTACAAGACGGCGGGCGTGGAGAAGGACAAGCTCAAGCAGTGGAGCGACAAGGTCGGTTGGGAGACGCTGCTCAATCGCGCCGGGACGACCTTCAAGAAGCTGCCCGATGCCGACAAGGAAGGCCTCTCCGAGAAAAAGGCGCTGGCGTTGATGCTAGCGCAACCATCGATGATCAAGCGGCCGGTGCTTGAATTTGGTGGCAAGCTGCTGGTCGGCTTCAAGCCGGACGTCTATGCCAAGGAAGTCAAGACCAAGGAAGCGGCCGCCAAATCGCGCTGAGCGCTAGTTCAGCTCGATGATCTCGCTGGGAAGGCCGGAGCCCTGCTGGTCCGCGAACTCGACCAGTTCGGCCGGCGCGATGCGGCCTGGGGTGCGGTGGAACAGGTCGCGGTCGATCACCGCGCGCAATCTCGGGCGCGGCAGCGCGTCATTTCCGCGCATCAGATTCTTGATCTCGAAGCCGCCGTCCTCGCAGAAGGTCTTGAGCGATGCGATGATGTGACAGACCTTGCCGTCGGTCTGGAACGGCAGCAGCAGGCGCTCATAGGCGACGATACGGCCGTAGATGTCATCGACGTCGGCAACGCTGTAGACTGGCACCCCGCGCGCCACGCATTCATGATAGACCGGCATTACCAGGGGCACGAGACGCGGCCCGATATAGTCGTCGAGCAGAACGCCCTTGCCGGTGTGTCCATAGGCGCGCGAGATGCGCGTACCTTCGCTCTGGATGGTCAGACGCGGTGTCGGCGTCGACATGTCCACCGTATAATAGATCAGATCGGAGAGCTCTTCCTCGAGCCGCGCAGGCTGGTACTCCCAAATCGCCGGGGCCGTCTGCTCGCGCGCATAGAGCCGCAGCCACGTGTTCAGGAGATCACGCTGCCTGATCGACTTGACCACGGAAGGAGCGGCGCTTGCAAAATCCAAGACAATATTCCCGGCGAATAGAAATTCCGGACGCATGAAACCCGCGCATGATCCTCGCTGCGGGAAAATTTTCTATGAAGGCTGGCGCATGGAACGAAAGACCGTTAACGACGGCTTGATGATCGGCGCTTTGCGAACCGGGAAGCCGGGCAGGCGCGACATCAAAACACGTCCGACTAAGGGAGCATAAGTCTCCCGGCCGGAGGCCTGACCTGCTCAGCTTTCCGCCTTGCCTAACCCCCGTCACCTCCGGCATATTCCGCGCCCGGAGGCGGCGTTCCGGATGGGCTCCAGGGAGTGGCTCCAAGGCCTCCGGAAAGCCGAAGCAACAAGGATAGCCACGCGCGTTGTGCGGGCAGGGGGAAAACTGTTTGGCCGATGAGTTCATTCTCGAAACGGAAGGCTTGACCAAGGAGTTCGCGGGCTTCTTCGCCGTCCGCGACGTTGCGCTCAAGGTTCGCCGTGGGAGCATTCACGCGTTGATCGGCCCGAACGGTGCCGGCAAGACGACGTGTTTCAATCTTTTGACCAAGTTCCTCAAACCGTCTGCCGGAAAAATCCTGTACAAGGGGCAGGACATCACCGCGATGGCGCCCGCCGACGTGGCCCGCCTGGGGCTGGTTCGCTCGTTCCAGATCTCGGCCGTATTTCCCCATCTCACCGCGCTGGAAAACGTCCGCGTCGCGCTTCAGCGCCAGCACGGCAGCTCCTTCGATTTCTGGCGCTCAAAGTCCGTGCTCAACCAATTCAACGATCGCGCGCGCGAGCTGTTGAACGATGTCGGCCTCAGCGAGTTTTCCAATACGCCCGCGGTCGAGATGCCCTACGGGCGCAAGCGCGCACTGGAGATCGCAACCACGCTCGCGCTCGACCCGGAGATGATGCTGCTGGACGAGCCGATGGCCGGCATGGGCCACGAGGACATCGACAAGATCGCGGCGCTGATCAAGCGCATCTCCGCGAAATACACCATCCTGATGGTCGAGCATAATCTGAGCGTCGTGGCCAATCTCTCCGACATCATCACCGTGTTGACGCGCGGGCAGGTGCTCGCGCAAGGCCATTACAGCGAGCTGACCAAGGACGAACGCGTCAAGGAAGCCTATCTGGGAGCCGGTCATGGCTGAGACGGCAACGGCGGACGCTCCCGCAAAGACTGCGAGCGGCGGCAACCTCCTCCAGGTCCGCAACCTGGAAGCCTGGTACGGCGAGTCCCACATCCTGCACGGGATCAACTTCGACGTGAACGCGGGCGAGGTCGTCACCCTGCTCGGGCGTAACGGCGCCGGCAAGACCACCACGCTGAAGTCGATCATGGGCATCATCGGCAAGCGCACCGGCTCGGTGAAGTTCAACAACCAGGACATCATCCGCACGACCTCGGACAAGATCGCGCGGATGGGAATCGCGTTCTGCCCGGAAGAGCGCGGAATTTTCTCCAGCCTCGATGTCCGGGAGAACCTGCTGTTGCCACCGGTGGTGCGTCCCGGCGGATTGCCGCTCGAGCAGATCTTCGATCTGTTTCCGAACCTGAAGGAACGGCTCAACAGCCAGGGAACCAAACTTTCCGGCGGCGAGCAGCAGATGCTCGCGATCGCGCGCATCCTGCGCACCGGTGCGAACTTCCTGATGCTGGACGAGCCGACCGAGGGTCTCGCGCCCGTCATCATCCAGCAGATCGGCCACACCATTGCGCGGCTCAAGAAAGAGGGTTTTACGATCCTCCTGGTCGAGCAGAACTTCCGGTTCGCATCCACCGTCGCCGACCGCTATTACGTGGTCGAGCACGGCAAGATCATTGACGGATTTTCCAATGCGGAGCTTGCCGCCAACATGGACAAGCTCCACACCTATCTCGGCGTCTAGAACTGCCAACAAGAAGATTCATAGGGAAGTAGCATGATGACAAAGTCGATTGCGTCGTTTCTGCTCGGCACGGCGCTGGCCGTGACCGCCACCGGTGCAGCCTTCGCGCAGGACAAGACCGTCAAGATCGGCGCGCTGTCCGATCAGTCCGGGCTCTATGCCGACCTCGGCGGACCGGGCTCGACGCTCGCCGCGCAGATGGCCATTGAAGATTCCGGCCTGGCTGCGAAGGGCTGGAAGATCGACATCATCTCGGGTGATCACCAGAACAAGCCCGACATCGGCACCGCGATCGCGCGGCAATGGTTTGACGTCGACAAGGTCGACGTCATCGTCGACGTGCCGAATTCCGGCGTGGCGCTTGCGGTCAACAACGTCGTCAAGGAAAAGAACGGCGTCTACATCAACTCGGGCGCGGCGACCTCGGATTTGACCAACGCGCAGTGCTCGCCCAACACGGTGCACTGGACCTACGACACCTACATGCTGGCCCACACCACCGGCCAGGCGCTGGTGAAGGCTGGCGGCGACACCTGGTTCTTTCTGACCGCGGACTACGCCTTTGGCGCGGCGCTGGAGCGCGACACCACCGCTGTCGTTACGGCCAATGGCGGCAAGGTGGTCGGCGGCGTCAAGCACCCGCTGAACACGCCGGACTTCTCGTCCTTCCTGCTCCAGGCGCAGGCCTCCAAGGCCAAGATCATCGGCCTTGCCAATGCGGGCGGCGACACCACCAACACGATCAAGCAGGCGGCCGAGTTCGGCATCGTCAAGGGCGGCCAGAAGCTCGCGGCGCTGCTGCTGTTCCTGACTGACGTCAAGGCGATCGGGCTCGAGACCGCTCAAGGCCTCAACTTCACCGAGACCTTCTACTGGGACATGAACGACCAGACCCGGGCGTTCTCCAAGCGCTTCGCCGAGAAGATGAAGAACAACGCACCGCCGACCATGGTGCAGGCCGGCGTCTATGCGGGCGTGCGTCACTATTTCAAGGCACTGGAAGCGCTCGGCGGCAACCCGCACGACGGCGCCAAGGTCGTCGAGAAGATGAAGTCGATGCCGACGGAAGACGATCTGTTCGGCAAGGGCGAGATCCAGCCCAACGGTCGCACCATCCACAATGCCTATCTGTTCGAGGTGAAGAAGCCCTCCGAGTCCAAGGGACCGTGGGACTTCTACAAGCTGGTCGGCACGGTGCCGGGCGACCAGGCCTTCACGCCGCTGTCCGAGAGCAAGTGCGCGCTCTTGAAGAAGTAAGATAACCGCCCGCAGGCCATCAGGCCTGCGGGCGACTTTCAGGGAACGCCGAAGGGACCGGGTGCGGGATCGATGCAGGCTCTTTACGCTCAGCTACTGGTGGGACTGATCAACGGCTCGTTCTACGCGCTGCTCAGTCTCGGGCTTGCCGTGATCTTCGGCATGCTCAACATCATCAATTTCGCCCATGGCGCGCTCTACATGATGGGCGCGTTCGTCGCCTACTTCCTGCTGAACATCGGCGGCATCAACTACTGGTGGGCGTTACTGCTTGCCCCGATCATCGTCGGCATCTTCGGCATGATCCTGGAACGGACCATGCTGCAATGGCTGACGGGGCTCGATCATCTCTACGGCCTGCTCCTGACCTTCGGCATTGCGCTGATCGTGCAGGGCGTGTTCCAGAACTATTTCGGCTCCTCCGGCATGCCTTACGCCATTCCGGACCAGCTCAAGGGCGGCATGAATCTCGGCTTCATGTTCCTGCCCATCTATCGCGGCTGGGTCGTCATCTTCTCGCTGATCGTGTGTGTTGCGACCTGGTTCCTGATCGAGAAGACGCGGCTCGGCGCCTATTTGCGTGCCGCGACTGAAAACCCGACGCTGGTGCGCGCTTTCGGCGTCAACGTGCCGCGCATGATCACGCTGACCTATGGTTTGGGTGTCGGCCTGGCCGCGCTTGCTGGCGTGCTCTCGGCGCCGATCAACCAGGTGCGGCCGCTGATGGGCGCCGACCTGATCATCGTGGTGTTCGCGGTGGTCGTGATCGGCGGCATGGGATCGATCATGGGCTCCATCATCACCGGCTTTGCGCTCGGTGTGATCGAGGGCATGACCAAATATTTCTACCCCGAGGCCTCCAACACCGTCGTGTTCGTGCTGATGGTGCTGGTGCTCTTGGTGAAGCCAACGGGATTGACGGGAAGGGCGGCCTGATATGACAGCCTTGACGGACGACACGCTGCCGGTAACCCCGCGCGCGATCCGCGACGAGATGATCGTGTTCGTGGTGATGGCGCTGCTGCTGGCTTCGGTGCCATTCACGGGAGTCTACCCGTTCTTCGTGATGCAGGCACTGTGCTTCGCGCTGCTCGCCTGCGCCTTCAACCTGCTGATCGGCTATGGCGGTTTGCTGTCCTTCGGTCATGCGATGTTCTTAGGCACGGCCGGCTATTGCAGCGCGCATGCTCTGAAGGTCTGGGCGCTGCCGCCGGAGCTCGGCATCCTCGTCGGCGTCGCCGGTGCCTTCGTGCTCTCGCTCATCACGGGCTATATCTCGATCCGGCGCCAGGGCATCTATTTCTCGATGATCACGCTGGCGCTGTCGCAGCTTCTGTACTTCATCTACCTCCAGGCGCCGTTCACCCATGGCGAAGACGGCATCCAGGGCATCCCGCAAGGACGCATGTTCGGCGTGTTCGATCTGACCAAGCCGACCGTGCTCTATTACGTGGTTCTGGTCGGCTTCCTCGCCGGCTTCCTGCTGATCTTCCGCATCATCAACTCGCCCTTCGGCGAAGTCCTCAAGGCGATCCGCGAGAACGAGCCGCGCGCGATCTCGCTGGGTTACCGCACCGATCAGTACAAGTTCCTGGCTTTCGTCCTGTCGGGCACGCTGGCCGGCTTTGCCGGTGCGCTGAAAGTCTTCGTGGCGCAGAACGCCTCGCTCACCGACGTGCACTGGTCAATGTCGGGCGAAGTCGTGCTGATGACGCTGGTCGGTGGTCTAGGAACCGTGTTCGGTCCCGTGGTCGGTGCCTTCGTGATCATCGCCATGCAGCAATATCTGGCGGGGTTCGGGCAGTGGGTGACCGTGATCCAGGGCTCGATCTTCGTGATCTGCGTGCTCACCTTCCGCCGTGGTGTCATCGGCGAAATCGCGCATTACTTCCGCCGGTCGCTGTAAGTCATTGATCTAATGGAAGATGTGTTGACTCGCGAAAGCGGTGGATGATCCGGCTCCACGGGCGTGAGGTGGCACGCGCGTGGATCGAAAATGGTCTATGACAGTTTCATGACGGCCCCCTTTGGCCAGGCCATTATCCAACCGGTAGTTTCTCTCCCATGATGCGATTGTTTCGCTCTTTCCTGCCCAAGGAAGAACGGTTCTTCGACCTGTTCGACCGCCACGCCCAGACCGTGATCCAGGGTTCGATCGCGCTCCAGAGCATGCTCAACGGGGGCGAGGAGACGCCGGTCTATTGCCAGCGCGTCAACCAGTTCGAGAACGATGCGGACAATATCACCCGTGAGGTGCTGACGGCGGTGCGTCGCACCTTCATCACCCCGTTCGACCGCGGCGACATCAAGAACCTGATCACCTCGATGGACGACGCCATCGACCAGATGCAGCAGACCGCCAAGGCCGTGATGCTGTTCGAGGTCCGCAGCTTCGAGCCGCCGATGCGGGAGATCGGCGGGCTACTGATCGAATGCGCCAATCTGGTCGGCCGTGCGCTGCCGTTGATGCAGAAGATCGGTCAGAACGTGGCCATGCTGACTGCGATCACCGAAGAGCTGGGCAAGCTGGAAGGCCGCGTCGACGATCTCCATGATATCGGGCTGAAGGAACTTTTCCTCAAGCATCGCGACGGCAACGCGATGGATTTCATCGTCGGCGCGGAAATCTACGACCATCTCGAGAAAGTCGCCGATCGCTTCGACGACGTCGCGAACGAGATCAACAGCATCGTCATCGAGCAAGTTTAGGGCAGGGGCCACGCCGTGGATGTTGCGTTGGGTCTTCCCGTCCTGGTCGGATTGATCGCCGTCGCGCTGCTGTTCGACTTCCTGAACGGCCTGCACGACGCCGCCAATTCGATTGCGACCATCGTCTCGACCCGCGTGCTGCGGCCGCAATACGCGGTGTTCTGGGCCGCGTTCTTCAATTTCGTTGCCTTCATGGTGTTCGGGCTCCACGTCGCCCAGACCATCGGCACCGGCATCATCGATCCCGCGATCGTGGATGCTCAGGTGATCTTCGCCGCGCTCGTCGGCGCCATCGTCTGGAACCTGGTGACATGGGCGCTCGGCATCCCGTCGTCCTCGTCTCATGCATTGATCGGCGGCTTGTTTGGTGCCGGTGTGGCCAAAGCCGGCCTTTCGGCGGCGGTCTGGAGCGGATTGTCCAAGACGGTGATCGCCATCGTGCTGTCTCCGCTGGTCGGCTTCCTGCTCGCGATGGTGCTGGTCGCGATCGTCTCCTGGGCCTCGGTACGCTCCACGCCCTTTGCCGTCGATCGCGCCTTCCGCATCCTGCAATTCGCCTCCGCCTCGCTCTATTCGCTCGGCCATGGGGGCAACGACGCGCAGAAGACCATGGGCATCATCGCCGTGCTGCTCTATTCGCAGGGCCAGCTCGGCGGCGAATTCTTCGTCCCCTTCTGGGTGGTGCTCTCGTGCCAGGCCGCGATGGCGATGGGGACGCTGATGGGCGGCTGGCGCATCGTTCGCACTATGGGCCTGCGCATCACCAAGTTGACCCCGATGCAGGGCTTTTGCGCCGAGACCGGCGGTGCCGCGACCCTGTTCATGGCGACCTTCCTCGGCGTTCCCGTCTCGACCACCCACACCATCACCGGGGCCATTGTCGGCGTCGGCGCCGCCCGCCGCCTCTCGGCGGTGCGCTGGAACGTCGCCAGCTCGATCGTCTATGCCTGGGTGATCACCATGCCGGCCTCGGCCATCGTAGCCGCGCTCTCCTGGTGGGCGGTCAAGCTCTTCGTCAAGTAACCAGCTTCAGCCCGACGATCCCGGCGACGATCAGCCCGATGCTGGCGAGGCGGAACGCGGTGGCCGGCTCGCCGAACAGGATGATGCCGAGCGTCGCGGTACCGACCGCGCCGATGCCGGTCCAGACTGCATAAGCGGTTCCAATCGGCAGCGATTTGAGGGCGAGCCCGAGCAGGAGGATGCTGCCGGCCATGGCGCCGAGCGTGAGGACCGACGGAACGAGCTTGCTGAACCCCTCGGTGTATTTGAGGCCGATCGCCCAGGAGACCTCCAGCAGACCGGCGACGAACAGGATGCTCCAGGCCATGACGACCCTCCATTCAAGGCAGGGTCGTCCCCGCGACTGGCGTGCCGATAGGAAGGGAAGGCCGTCCCTCCCAAACAAGCCCGATATGGGGCTGGCCGGAAGGCTCCGCAATCACCAGATGAGGCTTGATCAGGCTCATTTTCCCTGCCAAACGCTGCCGCAATGTCCGACATCGCCACCACAGCCGAATCGACGGCCCGTTCCTCGCTTGCCGCTGAAGTGTCGCGGCGGCGTACCTTTGCGATCATCTCGCATCCGGACGCCGGCAAGACCACGCTGACCGAAAAGCTGCTGCTGTTCGGTGGCGCCATCAATCTGGCCGGCCAGGTCAAGGCCAAGGGCGAGCGCCGCAACACGCGTTCGGACTGGATGAAGATCGAGCGCGAGCGCGGCATCTCGGTCGTGACCTCGGTCATGACCTTCGAGTTCGAGGGCCTCGTTTTCAATCTGCTGGACACGCCGGGCCACGAGGACTTTTCGGAAGACACCTATCGCACGCTCACGGCGGTCGATTCCGCCGTCATGGTGATCGACGCCGCCAAGGGCATCGAGGCGCGCACCCGAAAGCTGTTCGAGGTGTGTCGTCTCCGGGACATCCCGATCATCACCTTCATCAACAAGATGGACCGCGAGAGCCGCGACGTCTTCGAGCTCCTGGACGAGATCGAGAAGACGCTGGCGCTCGATACCACGCCAATGACCTGGCCTGTCGGCCGCGGCCGCGAGTTCCTCGGCACCTATGACGTCGTCAATGGCGGCGTGCGCCTGCTCGAAGGCGGCGGTGCCAAGACCGGCGCGGCGCAGCAGATCGAGATCGCCGAGCTCGCCAAGCTCAACGCCAATCTCGACGTGTCAGCGGTCAAGGACGAACTCGAGCTCGTCACCGCGGCTTCAAAGCCGTTCGAGCTCGAAGCGTTTCGCGAGGGCCATCTGACGCCGGTCTATTTCGGCAGCGCGCTACGCAATTTCGGCGTCGGCGACCTGCTGCAAGGCCTCGGCAAGTTCGCGCCCGAGCCGCGCGCGCAGGAGAGCGACCAGCGCAAGGTCGAAGCCACCGACCCGCGCATGAGCGCCTTCGTGTTCAAGATCCAGGCCAACATGGATCCCAACCATCGCGACCGTATCGCCTTCGCCCGCCTCTGCTCCGGCAAGCTCAGCCGCGGCATGAAGGCGAAGCTCGTGCGCACCGGCAAGAGCATGCCGCTGTCGAGCCCGCAATTCTTCTTCGCGCAGGACCGTTCGGTTGCGGACGAGGCTTATGCCGGCGATGTCGTCGGCATTCCCAATCACGGCACGCTGCGCATCGGCGATACGCTGACCGACGGTGAGGATTTCAACTTCGTCGGCGTGCCGAGCTTTGCGCCGGAAATCGTCCGCCGCGTACGTCTCACCGATGCGATGAAAGCGAAGAAGCTGAAGGAAGCGCTTCAGCAGATGTCGGAAGAGGGCGTGGTGCAGGTGTTCCGTCCCCGCGACGGTGCGCCCGCGTTGGTCGGCGTCGTCGGCGCGCTCCAGCTCGACGTGCTCAAGGCGCGGCTGGATGCGGAATATTCCCTGCCGGTCGAGTTCGAGGTCAGCGAGTTCCAGCTCGCGCGCTGGGTCTCTTCGGACGACCGCAAGAAGCTCGACACCTTCATCGCCGCCAACACCTCCAGCATCGCCGACGATGTCGACGGCGATCCCGTCTATCTGGCGCGGAACGAGTTCTATCTCGGCTACACCAGGGAACGGGCCGAAGGCATCGCGTTCACCAACGTCAAGGACGTCAAGAAGAAGGGGTAGGGGCGTTCCGTCCGCTCCTCACCCTCCGCTGCCATGCCCCGCGAAAGCGGGGCATCCAGTACGCCGCAGCCTCTCGGCTCAATCACAATCGCCTCTGGGATACTGGGTCGTCCGGTCAAGCCGGACGACGACACCGCGTGTACGCGCGAGCATGTGAACGCTTGCAGGCTTGACGGCTTCTCCGGCGATGCCACGTTCTGGTCATGTGGCGCGGCATCCTTGTTTTCTTCCTGCTGGCGATCTCGACGATCGCCGCGGACGCGCGGCCCAGGCAAATCAACCCAATTCCGTTTTCGCACGAGCCGTGCAGCGTCCTCGACGGCAGGCCCTGCACGCCGTCCTACTGCAGCCCGCTCGAGCCTGGTCCCTGCATTCCCGAGATCGACTATCCCTACGGCCAGAACCTCCAGCTCACGATCCAAAGCGTACCGTCGGAGGCGGATCGCGGCAAATATCAAAAGCCTGATCACGATCTCGATACGATCGGCGATCTCTTCGCCGAGCTGCGCACTTGCTGGTCGCCGCCAACGGACAATGCCCGAGCAGGCATGCAAATCGCCGTGCGTTTCAGCTTCAACAAATCGGGCGGCCTGATCGGCCCGCCGCGCCTGACCTTTGCGACCGCAGGCGTCCCCGCCGAGACGAGAACCTCCTACCTCAATGCGATCAATTCATCGTTGAACGCCTGCCTGCCGCTGAAATTCACCGGCGGTCTTGGCGGTGCCCTCGCCGGGCGGCCAATCGCGATCCGATATGTCGACAATCGCGAGATCGGCAAGTAGCGCATCAGTTGCGACCCGCGGCCAATCGATGATACGCCATGGGCTGGGGCGCTGGTTGGGGGGAGAATCTCGTGGGTCTGCTGGTTATGATCCTGGGGCTTGCGCTGTTTTTTGCAGCGCATGTGTTCACGACGAAACGCGAGGCGCGCGCGCAGGCCATCGCGAGACTGGGCGAGGGGACCTACAAAATCCTCTATTCGCTTGCCTCGCTCGCGGGGCTCGCGCTGATCATCTGGGGCTTCGCGCATTACCGTGCGACGGGCTGGATCGACGTCTGGTATCCGCCGAAGGCGCTGAAGCACATCACGCTCGCGCTGATGTTGCCCGCGGTCATCCTGGTGGTTGCGTCCTATCTGCGCGGCCGCATCTATGCGACGCTGAAGCATCCGATGCTGGCCGGCATCAAGCTGTGGGCGGCGGCGCATCTTCTGGCCAATGGCGATCTCGGCTCCATCATCCTGTTCGGCTCCTTTCTCGGCTGGGCGGTGTATGATCGCATCACGCTGAAGCGTCGCACCGATGGCGGCGGTCCGCCGATTCCGGTGGGCGGCGTCACCAACGATCTGATCGCTGTGGTGGTCGGAATCGTCGCTTATCTGGCGCTGGCGTTTGCGTTCCATCCGGTCGTGATCGGTGTTCCCGTGATGGGCGGCTAGCCGATCAGCACAAGACAGGACCGCATGCCCTGCGCGGAAAGTGACAAGGTAACAAGAGCAACAAGCCAAGGTCATTCCGATGGACTGGTCGCATTCTCAGATCCCGCCAATGCGGTTCGAGGCGCGCTTCGGCGATCGAGTCGTACCGGCATTTTGCGATCGGCCTTCGAGCCTGTGGGCGATGATTGCGGACGCGTGCGCCCGCAATCCCGACGGCGAAGCGCTGATCTCAGGCCATGTCCGGCTGAGCTGGCGGCAGGCCGCGGAGCAGGCTGCGCGGATCGCAGCGGGATTTCGCAAGCTCGGATTGCAGCGCGGCGATCGTGTCGCGATCCTGCTCGGCAACCGGGTCGAATTCCCGCTGCTGCTGTTTGCTGCCGCGCATGAGGGGCTCGTCACGGTGCTGCTCAGCACACGGCAGCAGAAGCCGGAAATCGCCTATGTGCTCGCCGACTGCGGCGCAAAGATATTGATCCACGAGGCGGCCCTCGCGGAGCGGCTGCCGGACGTGCGGGATGTGCCCGAAATAAGCCACCGCATCGCCGTCGACGACGATCCGGCTTTGTCGCGTTTCGCTGTGCTGGCAGACAACGCGCCGGCCTCGGCGCCGATCGAGACGAGCGAGGAGGACACTGCGATGATCCTCTACACCTCGGGCACGACAGGCAAGCCGAAGGGCGCGATGCTGGCCCATTGCAACATCGTCCATTCCTCGATGATCTTCGTGTCCTGCCTGCAATTGACGGCGGCCGACCGTTCGATCGCGGCAGTGCCGCTCGGTCACGTCACCGGCGTCGTCGCCAACATCACGACGATGATCTGCTGCGGTGGCGCGCTGATCATCATGCCGGAGTTCAAAGCCGGCGAATATCTCAAGCTCGCCGCGCGCGAGCGCGTCACCTACACGGTGATGGTGCCAGCGATGTACAATCTCTGCCTGCTCCAGCCCGATTTCGAGAGCTACGATCTGTCGAGCTGGCGCATCGGCGGCTTTGGCGGCGCACCGATGCCGGTTGCTACCATCGAGAAGCTCAAGGCGATCATTCCCGGCCTCGAGCTGGCGAATTGCTACGGCGCGACCGAGACGACATCGCCGTCCACGATCATGCCGGGCGAGTTGACGGCAACCCACATCGACAGCGTTGGCCTGCCGTGTCCCGGTGCGCGCATTCTGGCAATGCGCGCGGACGGGCGTGAGCTGCCGCCTGGGGAAATCGGCGAGCTCTGGATCCAGAGTGCCTCCGTCATCAAGGGCTATTGGAACAACCCAAAGGCCACGACCGAAAGCTTCACCAGCGGGTTCTGGCATTCCGGCGATCTCGGCTCGATCGATGTGGAGGGATTTGTCCGGGTGTTCGACCGGCAGAAGGACATGATCAACCGCGGCGGCCTCAAGATCTATTCGGCCGAGGTCGAATCCGTGCTGGCCGGCCACCCGGCCGTGGTCGAGAGCGCGATCGTCGCCAAGGCGTGCCCGGTGTTGGGCGAACGCGTTCACGCGGTGGTGGTGGCGCGTGCGCCGGTGGACAGCGAGGCCTTGCGCGCCTGGTGCGCGGAGCGGCTGTCCGACTACAAGGTCCCGGAGAGCATGATGATCACAGCGGAGCCGCTGCCGCGCAATGCCAATGGCAAGGTACTGAAGCGGCAGCTGCGGGAGCTGTTGGGATCCTGACCCGGGGAGGCGGTCTCTCCGGGCTGTCCCGGGTGGTTAACGCCTTGATCGGGCTCGCTTTGCCTTGCCACCGCCATATCGTTAGGGTACCTCGCCGCCACGTGGGGACGGGATTCCTGACGCGAACGCCTTGGCGCGCGCACCCGGACGGGCATGGGATTAGCATAAGTGTCTGAATTATTTGACGAAGTCGACGAGGAAGTACGTCGCGAACAGCTCAAGAAGCTGTGGGACAAGTATTCGATCGTCTTCATCGCCCTGATGGTGCTGATCGTCGCCGCCGTGGGTGGCTGGCGCGCTTACCAGTATGTGGAGGCCAAGAAGGCCGCCGAGGCCGGCGCCGCCTTCGAGAAGGCCGCCGAGCTGTCCGAGCAGGACAAGCATGCGGAGGCCGAGGCGGCCTTCACCGAGCTCGCGGCCAAGGCTCCATCCGGCTATCGCACCCTGGCGCGGCTGCGTGCTGCGGCCGAGGCGGCAGCCCGCGATCCCAAGGCAGGTGCCAAGCTCTATGACGACATCGCCGCCGATCGCAGCGTAGGCGGCGAGTGGCAGGATCTGGCAAAGATCCGCGCCGCCGGTTTCCTGCTCGACAGCGCCGGCTATGCCGACATGCAGCAGCGGCTGGAAGCCTCCACCGCGCCCAAATCGACCTTCCGTCATACTGCCCGCGAGATGCTGGCGCTGTCGGCCTGGCGCAACAACGATATGACTGCCGCCCGCAAATGGCTCGACGCGATTGCCGAGGATGGCGAAACGCCGCCCGGCTTGCGCTCACGCGCCGAGGCGCTACAGGCCTTGCTGCCGCCCGTAGCGAAGAGCTGAGCCGAGAGCTGAGACGAGATACCGATATGCGCCGTACGTCACGCTTGATCGCAGCCTTCGTCCTGATCGCCTTCACGGGCGTGCTGGGCGGTTGCTCCAGCTTCGATCCGAGCGACATGCTCGACTTCCTCGATACCAAGAAGAAGCTGCCGGGCGACCGCAAGCCGGTGTTCCCGGAAGGCGTGCCGGGCCTCGAGCAGGGCGTTCCGAAGGAAATGTACAAGGGCGCGCAGCAACAGCCCGATCCGAACGGCCCCGCCGTCGCGGCTCTGCCCACCGAGCCTCCGCCCGAGCCGGCCAAGCCGGCGAAGGGTGCCAAGGCGAAAAAGACCAGGCAGCCCCCCAGCGCTGCCGTTGCGCCGGCTGAGGCGCCCGCCGGCGAAGTCGATGGCGAGGCCCAGCCCGAGGCCGCGCCGCCCGCGGCCACTCCGGCGCCCAGGCAGAAGATCGTGCGCAAGCGCACCACCGCGCCGCCGCCCGATCAGCCCGTCCAGCAGGCGCAACCGACCCAGACCACCCAGCAGCAAACGCAGGGCGCCTTCCCGGCGCCGATGCCCAGCGGCAGCTTCTCGCGCTAGAGCATGATCCGGAAAAGTGTGAAGCGGTTTTCCGAAAAGATCATGCTCAAACAATTGTCTTCATTTCATTGACAGGCGCGGCTCCGGCAGCGCACGAATGACCCATGTCCTTTAAAATTGCCATTATCGGCCGACCCAATGTCGGCAAGTCGACGCTGTTCAACCGCCTGGTCGGGCAGAAGCTCGCGCTTGTCGATGACCTGCCCGGCGTCACCCGCGACCGCCGCGAGGGCGAGGCCAGGCTCGGCGATCTCGACTTCACGATCATCGACACCGCCGGCCTCGATGAGGGCGCCAAGGGCTCGCTGACCGCCCGCATGCAGGAGCAGACGGAGGCCGCGATCGCACAGGCCGACGCGCTGTTCTTCGTGATCGATGCCCGCATGGGCCTCACGCCCAACGATCGCGCCTTCGCCGATTTCGCCCGCAAGGCCAACAAGCCGGTGATGCTTGTCGCCAACAAGAGCGAAGGCAAGCATGGCGATGCCGGCGCGATGGAGGCCTTCGCGCTCGGCCTCGGCGATCCCATCCAGATCTCGGCCGAGCACGGCGAGGGCCTCGGTGAGCTCTATGATGCCCTTCGAGAGCTGATGCCGGAGCCCGTCGAGGAGGATGACGTCGAGGACGACGAGCCGCTGACGGAGGAAGAGGCGGCCACGCGTCCGATCCGGGTCGCGATCGTCGGCCGGCCCAACGCCGGCAAGTCGACGATGATCAATCATCTGCTCGGCGAGGAGCGTCTGCTGACGAGCCCGGAAGCCGGCACCACGCGCGATTCCATCGCGGTCGAAATCAACTGGAAAGGCCGCGAGTTTCGCGTGTTCGACACCGCGGGTCTGCGCCGGCGCTCGCGGATCGAGGAGAAGCTCGAGAAGCTCTCGGTCGCCGACGCACTGCGCGCGGTGCGCTTTGCCGAAGTCGTCGTGATGATGATGGATGCGCAGAACCGCTTCGAGGAGCAGGATCTTCGCATCGCCGACCTGATCGAGCGCGAGGGTCGCGCCGTCGTGCTCGCCGTCAACAAATGGGACCTGATGGAGAGCAAGGGTGGCGGCGCGATCTCGAACCTGCGCCGCGATGCCGATCATTTGCTGCCGCAGATCAAGGGCGTGCCGATCGTCGCCGTCTCCGGCTTGATGGGCGAGGGCATCGATCGATTGATGCAGGCGATCCAGGATGCCTATGCGCTTTGGAACAGGCGTGTGTCGACCGCGGCACTGAACCGCTGGTTCGAGGAGGCGGTGCAGGCCAATCCGCCGCCGGCGGTGTCCGGCCGACGCCTCAAGCTGAATTACATCACGCAGACCAAGGCCCGTCCGCCGAGCTTCGTGCTGTTCTGCTCGCGT
Organism: Bradyrhizobium sp. WSM1253; assembly: GCF_000244935.1. Lineage (NCBI taxonomy): Bacteria > Pseudomonadati > Pseudomonadota > Alphaproteobacteria > Hyphomicrobiales > Nitrobacteraceae > Bradyrhizobium > Bradyrhizobium sp. WSM1253. Next base: position 802,818 of record NZ_JH600073.1, on the reverse strand, counting down.
GCGGACGCGGTGCCGCAATCCTATCTGCGCTACCTCACCAATTCGCTGCGTGAGGCCTTCGAGCTGCCGGGCACGCCGGTGCGCATCACCTTGCGCGAGAAGGCCAATCCGTTCGCCCACAAGCGCAAGCGGCCATCGTGAGCAACGAGGCCGGCGAGGCGATGGCGCAGGGCGCTGCGCCAGTCCGGCGCGGTGCGGTCGCCTTCATCTTCGTCACCATCCTGCTCGACATGCTCGCGCTCGGCGTGATCATGCCGATCCTGCCAAAACTGATCGAGAGCTTCGTCGACAACGACACGGCGCACGCGGCCCGCATCTTCGGCCTGTTCGGCACCGCCTGGGCGCTGATGCAATTCGTGTTCTCGCCGGTGCTCGGCGCGCTGTCGGATCGCTTCGGGCGGCGGTCGGTGGTGCTGCTGTCGAATTTCGGGCTCGCGGCCGACTATGTGCTGATGGCGCTGGCGCCGTCGCTGGTCTGGCTGTTCGTCGGCCGGGTGATCTCAGGCATCACCTCGGCGAGCATCTCGACCGCCTTTGCCTATATCGCCGACATTACGCCGCCGGAGCGGCGCGCAGCGGTGTTCGGCAGGATTGGAGCTGCGTTCGGCGCCGGCTTCGTGCTGGGCCCGGCGCTGGGTGGTCTGCTCGGCGATATCGATCCGCGCCTGCCGTTCTGGGCCTCGGCGGCCCTGAGCTTGGCCAATGCGCTCTATGGGCTCTTCGTCCTGCCGGAATCGCTGGCGCCGGACAAGCGCGCGCCGTTCCGCTGGAGGAGCGCCAATCCGCTCGGAGCGCTCCGCCTGCTGCGTTCGAACGTGGTGCTCGCTGCGTTGTCCGTCGTCAACTTCATCGCGCAGGTCGCGCATGTCGTGCTGCCCTCGACCTTCGTGCTCTACGCCACCTATCGCTACGGCTGGGATTCGAAGACCGTGGGATTGACGCTGGCGATGGTCGGCGTCTGCGCCATGGTGGTGCAGGGGCTCGCGATCGGTCCGATCGTGCGCGTGCTGGGCGAGCGCAACGCCTTGTTGCTCGGCCTGTGCTGTGGCGCGGTCGGCTTCGTGATCTTCGGCGCGGCGCCGACCGGGCCGCTGTTCTGGATCGGCATTCCCGTGATGTCGCTGTGGGGCATTTCGGGTGCCGCCATGCAATCGCTGATGACGCGGCTGGTCGCGCCCGATCAGCAGGGCCAGTTGCAGGGTGCGACCGCGAGCGTGCAGAGCGTGTCGCAACTCGTCGGCCCGTTCCTGTTCACGCTGACGTTCTCATACTTCATCGGCGCCAGCGCGCCGTGGCAGCTGCCCGGCGCGCCGTTCCTGCTCGCGGCGGTGCTGATGGTTGCGTGCGTGGCGATCGCGGTGCGGGCGCTGGGAGCGGCCAAAACGGTTGCGTAGGGTGGGCAAAGCGAAGCGTGCCCACCGCCTTGTTCGGTTGTCGAGAGATGGTGGGCACGGCGCTTTCGCGCCTTTGCCCACCCTACGGCACCTATGCTCTTACTTCTTCACCAGCGGGCACTCGCTGTCCTTGAGCGGCTTGGCCGCATCTTCCGCCGGGATGGTCGCGATCAGTTTGTAGTAATCCCACGGTCCCTTGGATTCTTCCGGCTTCTTCACCTCGAACAGGAAGGCGGGAATGATCCGGCGTCCGTCCTCGCGCAGCGGGCCCTTGCCGAACAGCGGATCGTCGGTCGGGATCTCCTTCATCTTGGCGACAACTTTGGCGCCGTCGTGCGGATTGCCGCCGAGGGCGTCCATCGCCTTCAGAAGATGCAGCACGGCCGCGTAATTGCCGGCCTGCGTCATCGAGGGCATCGCCTTGTTGGCGACCTTGTCCTGGAAGCGCTTCGAGAAGGCGCGCGTGCCTTCGTTGAGGTCCCAGTAGAAGGATTCGGTGAAGGTCAGGCCGTGCGCGGTCTTCAGGCCGAGCGAGTGGACGTCGTTGATGAACAGCAACAGCGCCGCGAGCTTCTGGCCGCCTTCGACGATGCCGAACTCGGCCGCCTGCTTGATCGAGTTGGTGGTGTCGCCGCCGGCATTGGCGAGACCGACGATCTTCGCCTTCGAATTCTGCGCCTGCAGCAGGAAGGAGGAGAAATCCGACGTGTTGAGCGGATGCTTGACGCCGCCGAGCACCTTGCCGCCGTTCGCGGTGACGACCGCGCTGGTGTCACGCTCGAGCGCAGCACCGAAGGCGTAGTCGGCGGTCAGGAAGAACCAGCTGTCGCCGCCGGCCTTTGTCAGCGCCTTGCCGGTACCGTTGGCGAGCATGTAGGTGTCGTAAGTATAGGAAATGGTGTTGGCGTTGCAGGCCTTGCCGGTGAGGTCGGCACTGGCGCCGCCATTGTTGAGCAGGACCGCGTTCTTTTCCTTGACGACGTTGCTGACGGCCAGCGCCACGCCGGAGTTCGGGGTGTCGGCGATCACATCGACCTTCTGGGTGTCGATCCACTGCCGCGCGATGTTGACGCCGACGTCCGGCTTGTTCTGGTGGTCGCCGCTGATCACATCGATCTTCCAGCCCTTGGCGCGAAGGCCGGAATCTTCCACCGCCATGTTGACCGCCGCCACGGCGCCGGGGCCGCCGATGTCGGCATAGAGGCTGGACATGTCGTTGAGCACGCCGATCGTGACGGATTTTTCCTGGGCGAAGGCGGATGTGGCAAAACCGAAGGCGGCACAGGCCAGAAGAGCCGCGGAGCGGCGCGCGAACGTCGTCGTCATAAAAGCTTTCCTCCATTGTCAAACATGCGGACGGCTCTCTTGGGGAGCCTTGTTCCGGCTGATGGCTCTACCGTGTCCCAAGGGCGTCGGCAATGCGCCTAAAGCCGGATGACGCCGCGTCCCCAGCGTCATCCGTCCGTTAATTTTTGGGCAAAATGCGTTGAGGCGCTATTTGAGCGCGTCCGATGTCAGCCTGAATTTCTGGATCCGTTTTCCGGTGTCGACCTCGGCGGTATAGACGTTACCCTTGGGGTCGATCGCCATGGCATGCACCCAGTGGAATTGTCCGGCATTGCGGCCGTTGTGCCCGAAGCTGCCGACCACGCTGCCGTCCTCGCGCCTGATCACCCTGATCTCGTTGTTCTCGCCGTCCGCGCTGAGCAGCCAGGTCTGCTTCGGATCGGGCCAGATCGCGATGTCCCACACCGCGCCGTTGCCGAGCGTGTTCTTCTCGAAGAAGAACTCCTTTACGAAGGTGCCGTCCGTCTTGAAGACCTGGATGCGGTTGTTGATGCGGTCGCAGACGTAGACGAGCCCGTCATTGGCGAGCTTCACGCAGTGGACGGGATTGCCGAACTGCTGGGACACCGGCGCCTTGGGATCGTACGCCGCCTGCTTGGTGTCATCAGGCTTGTTGCCGTAGGCGCCCCAGTGCCGCTTGTAGGCGAGGGTCGTTGCGTCGAACACGATGACGCGGCGGTTGCCGTAGCCGTCGGCGACGTAGATTTCGTTGGCGGCCTTGTCGATCGCGGTCTCGGCGGGTTTGCCGAGCTGTGTCGTGTCGTTGCTGCCGAGGCTCGGCGCGATCTTGCCGATCTGGGCGACGAACTTGCCGTCGAGCGTGAATTTCAGGATCGCGTTGTCGTTGTCGGCATTGCCGCCGACCCAGACGAAGCCGCGCTCGTCGACCTCGATGCCGTGCTCGCGGCCGACCCATTCATAGCCTTCGCCCGCGCCGCCCCACGATCGCAGCAGATTGCCGTCGCTGTCGAATTCGAGCACCGGCGGCGCCGACACGCAGCATTTCGAACGCGGCGGAGTGAGGCTCGCGCCTTTCTCGTCGTCGGTGAGGGAGCGGGGGCGATGGATCACCCAGATGTGGCCTTGCCAGTCGACGGTGATGCCGCCGACCTGACCGAGGATCCAGTTGTTCGGCAACGGCTTTGGCCAGGAAGCATCGACCGCGAAGGTCGGGACGTCGCCGGCGGTTGCCGCGCCCGGAAGCGCAAACGCGACGGCCGCGATCAGGACAGAGAGGACGCGAGAGACATTTGCGAGCGCACGCTTAAAGCTTGCGCGATTCCGCCATGGCGTCATGGCAACCTCCCTTTATTGGCCTGCAGCTTGCTGCCGCTTGAGCGCGGGCAGTCAATCGCGGGGAGGCCGTCAAGTCAATCAGGCCGGCGAGCGGAAGCTCATCAGGCTGCGGGTCTTGTAGTCGTAGAACTTGCCGGTTTCGGTCCAGTCCGGCGCGCACATCGGCACGATGAATTCGGCGACCTGCTCGGCTGTATCGAGCGTCGCCGGATCTTCGCCCGGCATCAGCGTCGCGCGCATGCGGGTGCGGACGGGGCCCGGATTGAACAAATTGACGCGCAGTTTCGTATTCGCGGTCTCCTGTGCCCAGGCGCGCGCCAGCGTTTCCAGCGCCGCCTTGGACGCCGCGTAGGGACTGACATAGGCGGTGGCCTTGTTGGCCGCGCCCGAGGTGATGAACACCGCGCGGCCGGCGTCGGACTGCTTGAGCAGCGGCTCCATGCAGCGGATCAGCTGGAAGTTCGCGGAGACGTTGACCGCCATCACGTCGGTGAAGGCCTTCAGCTCGATATGGCCGATCGGCGAGGAGGGGCCGAGCACGCCGGCATTGCCGACGAGGATGTCGAGCTTGCCGTAGCGTTCGTGCAGGCCGGCGCCGAGCCGCGCGATGCCGTCGGAATCGGTGAGGTTGAGCGGCACCAGCGTTGCGCTGCCGCCGTCCTTGCGGATCTCGTCGTCGAGCTCTTCCAGCCCGCCCTGCGTGCGCGCGACCGCAACGATATGCGCGCCGGCCCTGGCCAGCGCTTTTGCCGTGGCGAAGCCGATGCCGCGCGAGGCGCCGGTGACGAGAGCGATGCGGTTGGCGAGGGGATTTGTCATCGAACAGCTTGATCCAACGTCGTCCCGGCGCAGGCCGGGACCCGTACGCCGTGACGTTTATGGCTAGGGAAGATGATTGTCACACCTTCTTCGAACCAGAGAGGCTTGTGGTAATGGGTCCTGGCTCCCGTGCGCAATTGCGCACTAGGCCAGGACGACGGCCTAGCTCGCCTCCGCCAGCAGCGACAATTGCCGCGGCTGCTGCTCGGTCTGGGTCTGGTCGGTGAGGTGGGTCGGATAGGCCCCGGTGAAGCAATGATCCGAGAATTTCGGATTGGCGGGGTCGCGGCCGGGCTCGCCCATCGCGCGGTACATGCCGTCGATCGACAGGAAGGCGAGCGAATCGGCGCCGATGATCTCGCGCATCTCTTCCAGCGAATGTGTCGCCGCAAGAAGACCACCACGGTCCGGCAGGTCGATTCCGTAATAGTCGGGATAGAGGATCGGCGGCGAGGCGAGGCGGAAATGCACTTCCTTGGCGCCGGCATCGCGCATCATGCGCACGATCTTCTTCGAGGTGGTACCGCGCACCAGTGAATCGTCGATCAGGATGATGCGCTTGCCTTCGATCGCGGCGCGGTTGGCCGAATGCTTCATGCGCACGCCGGATTCGCGGATCGCCTGCGTCGGCTGAATGAAGGTGCGGCCGACATAATGGTTGCGGATGATGCCGAGTTCGAACGGCACGCCCGAAAGCTGGCTGTAGCCGACTGCCGCGGGGACGCCGGAATCTGGCACCGGCACCACCACGTCGACCGGCACGTGGCTCTCGCGCGCAAGCTGCGCACCGAAGGCCTTGCGCACCTCGTAGACCGAGCGGCCGTGGACGATGGAATCCGGACGGGAGAAGTAAATGTACTCGAAGATGCAGGGACGCGGCGCGATCGGCGGGAACGGCTTGTGAATGTCCTGCCCGTTCTCGTCGAACACGATCACCTCGCCGGGCTCGATGTCGCGGACGAAGCGCGCGCCGATGATGTCGAGGGCGCAGGTCTCGGAGGTCAGGATCGGGCAACCATCGAGCTCGCCGAGCACCAGCGGACGGATGCCGCGCGGATCGCGTGCGCCGACCAGCTTCTTGTTGGTCAGCGACACCAGCGCATAGGCGCCCTCGATCTCGCGCAGGGCGTCGATATAGCGCTCGATGAAGCGGCTGCGCCTGGAGCGCGCGACCAAATGCAGGATCACCTCGGTGTCGGTGGTCGACTGCATCATCGCGCCGTTCTTCACGAGCTCGCGGCGCAGCGTCAGGCCGTTGGTGAGGTTGCCGTTGTGAGCGACCGCAAGGCCGCCGGCATTCAATTCGGCGAACAGCGGCTGCACGTTGCGCAGGATGGTCGCGCCGGTGGTGGAATAGCGGACATGGCCGACGGCCATTGTGCCGGGCAGGCGGTCGATCACCTCGCGGCGGGAGAAGGTGTCGCCGACGAGGCCGAGGCGGCGTTCGGAATGAAAGCGGCCGCCGTCATAGGAGACGATGCCAGCGGCTTCCTGACCGCGGTGCTGAAGGGCGTGGAGGCCGAGCGCCGTGATGGCCGCGGCATCGGGATGGCCGTAGATGCCGAAGACGCCGCATTCCTCGCGCAGCGTATCCCCCTCCAGATCGTCTTGAAGTTCCAGCGCGGCCGGGCCGAGATCAAGTAGGGCGTCCTGGTCAGGATTTCGCATCTCGTCCGAGCCTCTCGTTAGGGCTTATCAACGCGCCGCGGGTTTCTCGATCAGCTTTTTAAGGCTGTCACGAGCCGGTTTGCTGTATCCGTCGCCACTGCCCGAAGGCTGCTGCTCGGAATCAGTTTGCTCTTCATCTGGTTTGTTTTTCTTGAATCTCTTCAAGATGGTGTTCTCGGGGTCGTCAGGCAAGAGGGCCATCAGCCAATCGCCGGTTCCCTGCAGCACCACGCGGGATTTGGCCCCCGTGACCCAATCCGGGCGCTGCTTGTCCGGCACCAGCCAAGTGAAGAACAGGAAGGCGACCACGACGATCAAAAGCCCGCGCGCCAGCCCGAACAGAAAGCCGAGGGTGCGGTCCAGCGCGCCGATGCGCGAATCCAGGATCATGTCGGAGATCCGGACCGTGATCACGGAGACCACGACCAGGGTGCCCACGAACACGCCGGCGACCACGACCACGCTCGCGACGGTATCGTTGTTGAAATAGGTCTTTGCGGTCGGCAGTAGTTTCGAGAATGAATAAAGCGTGACAATCGCCGCCGTGCCCCAGGCCGCGATCGACAGGATTTCGCGCATGAAGCCGCGAACCATGGCGAGCAGGCCCGAAATCAGCATCACACCGAGCAGGATCAGGTCGAGGATGGTTACTGGCATCGGCTGGTCTGGTCCGCTCGTACTTCAAGGTGCTCAGCGAATCGGTGTTTGGCCGCCCGCCCTACGTGAGGGCCAGACGACGTTCCCGGCAAGGCCGCAACCACGCAATCCCATGCTGCTTTTGTGACGGCTGTATAGCGGCGAGGGCGGGGCACGTCACCACCGGCTAACCCTCTCCGCGGCGGAATCTTGCCGGTGTGGCATTTTTCTCTGCCGGAGCGCTCGAGTCGCCCCGCCGGGAGCCGCGTGCGGCGATCTCGGCGACCAATGTCGTCAGGCTGTTGATCGCGTTCAGCGACAGGCCGGCATCGCCGGCGGCTTCGCCCCGGGCCGATTCGGGCAGCACGGCACGCTGGAAGCCGAGTTTTGCCGCTTCTTTCAGCCGGGCCGGGGTCTGCGCCACCGGGCGCACCACGCCTGAGAGCGAGATCTCGCCGAAATAGACCGCATCGGTGGGTAACTGCGCATTAACCAGGGAGGACACCAGCGCCGCCGCGGCGGCCAGATCAGCCGCGGGCTCGTGGATGCGCAGGCCGCCCGCGACGTTCAGATAGACGTCGTGGCCGGACAGCTTGACCCCGCAATGGGCCTCCAGCACCGCCAGCACCATCGACAGCCGGCTCGGATCCCAGCCGACCACGGCCCGGCGCGGGGTGCCGAGCGAGGTCGGCGCCACCAGCGCCTGCAATTCGACCAGAACGGGCCTTGTGCCCTCGATGCCCGCGAAGACTGCGGTGCCGGGCGTGCCGAGATCGCGCTCCGACAGAAACAGCTCGGAGGGATTGGTGACTTCGCGCAGGCCAAGCCCGGTCATCTCGAACACGCCGATCTCGTCGGTCGGTCCGAAACGGTTCTTCACGGCACGCAGGATGCGGAATTGCTGCGAGCCTTCGCCCTCGAACGACAGCACCGCATCGACCATGTGCTCGACCACACGGGGGCCGGCGATCTGGCCGTCCTTGGTGACATGACCGACCAGGATGATGGCCGCGCCCGTCCTTTTGGCAAATCGAATCAGCGCCTGTGCCGAGGCGCGCACCTGCGTCACCGTGCCGGGCGCCGATTCCACCGTGTCTGTCCACATGGTCTGGATCGAATCGATCACGATCAGCCGGGGCACCGCGCCCTCGGACAGCGTCGAGACGATGTCCTCGACAGACGTCTCGGCGGCGAGCTGCACCGGCGCATCCGACAGTCCGAGCCGTTCGGCGCGCAGCCTAACCTGCGCGACCGCCTCTTCGCCGGAGATGTAGACGACGCGGTGTCCGGCGCGCGCCAGCAGGCTTGTGGCCTGCGTCAGCAGCGTCGACTTGCCGATGCCGGGATCGCCGCCGACCAGAAGCACCGAGCCGCGGACGAAGCCGCCCCCGGTCACGCGATCGAGCTCCGTCATGCCTGAGGACAGACGCGGGGCGTCCTGGGTTTTTCCGGACAGGCTCTCCAGCGCGAACGTCCGCCCCTTGCGCTTGGAGCGGATCGACACCGGCACGCTGCCGGTCGTGTCCTCCTCCGCGAGCGTATTCCACTCGCCGCAGGACTCGCACTTGCCCTGCCAGCGGTTATAGGCCGCGCCGCAGTTCTGGCAGACGAAGGAAAGCGTATTCTTGGCCATGAGGACAGCGAGCCCGGGGACAGCGAGTCGAGGGTTTCAGGTTTGCTGATTAGCACGGAATGACGGGTCAAGAGAGTGAGTCCGGGCGCACCCCGAATATCGCAATTCGGTACGCCGGATACACTCCTTGTTAGCTCTATGCCGTCGCCCCAGGCCGGACTTTGCCAAATGTTAGCGACCCGGGTCCAGTTTCGGAACCGATACGGGATGGCGAAACGAATGACGGGATTTTTGCGGATATTGCTCGCTTTGGGCATGGCCTGCGGCATTGTTATGCCGCCTGACGGCGTTGTTGCGGCCGATGCGAGGCGTCTCAACGTCGTCTTCGTCAACCCGGGCAAGACCGGCGAGGTCTATTGGGACATGGTTTCGCAGACCATGCAGGCCGCCGGCCGCAAGCTCGGCGCGCATGTCGAGGTGCTGACCAGCGAGCGCAATTACCGCACCATGCAGGAGCTCGGGTTCGGCGTGGTGGCACGCAGCGACAAGCCCGACTTTCTCATTCTCTCGAACGAGGAATCCGCCGCTGTCCCGATCATGGAGGCGGCCGAGGCCGCTGGGATCAGGACGCTGCTGCTCTCGAACACGCTGATCGGTGACGATGCGGCGCGTCTTGGACCGCCGCGTCAAAAGCTCAAGACCTGGCTCGGCGACATCACGACGGATCTTCAGACTGCGGGCGCGCGGATGGCCAATGCCCTGATCGACGCGGCGCGTGCCGAGAAATGGCAGAGCCCGGACGGCAAGATCCACATTCTCGGCGTCGGTGGCGACGAGATCACGCCGGCCTCGATCGCCCGCAACGCGGGTCTCAAGCTCGCGGTGGACGCCGCGCCCGACGTCGTGGTCGATCGGATGCTGTTCGCCAACTGGACGCAGTCGGAGGCCGAGCATGTCACCACGAATTATCTGAGCTGGGCCGCGCGCAAGGAGATCCGGCCTGCGGGCATATGGGCCGGAAACGATCCGATGGCGCTCGGAGCGCTTCGCGCGGTGGTCGCTGCCGGCTTCACGCCCGGGCGGAACATCCAATTGGTCGGCCTCAACTGGTCGGAGGATGCGCTGCGCGAGATCAAAGCGGGCCGCTTGCTTCTGACCGACGGCGGGCATTTCCTGCTCGGCGGCTGGTCGGTCGTTCTGTTGCGCGATTACGCCGACGGCTGCGATTTCGCGGCCGTATCACCCCGCGTCGAGGTCAAGACGTCCGCGATCACGCGCGACAACCTCGCTGCGGTCGGCGACCTCATCACCACGCGCGCCTTCGACCGGATCGATTTCGCGCGTTTCAGGGCCAAAGCAGGGCACTGCGGCCAATACGACTTCTCCGTCGATGCGCTCATCTCGTCGCTGACGCCTCTGGAAGGCGCTGCCGACTGATGCGAAACGGTGACGACATGACCGATCCGGATCGCAAGCAGCAGGCGGCGCCGCCGCGCTTGCGGTCGGTCGTCCGCGCGATGATCTGGGCCACCGTCCCTGTTCTGCTGCTGGTGCAATTGCTCGCCTCCGCTGGCGTCGAGGCCTCGAGCTTCTGGTCGCAGATCAGGCAGCTCGACGCCCGCATTGCCCGCGTCGCCGAGAGTCGCGCCGAGCTGATCGCCGAACCGCTCTGGAAGATGCGTTACGACCAGGTCACGAGCGTGCTCAACGAGATCATGCACGACGAGAGCATCGCCGCGGCGGCCGTTTACGATGATACCGGTATCGCGATCGCCCGCGTGATGGCGCGTCCGGCGGGGCAGGCGGCCGCGGAGGTCTCGCGTCCGATCAACTACAGCAACGGCAACATGGCGGTGCAGGCCGGCCGCATCGCGATCGTATATTCGCATGCGGCGCTCTACGCGGACGCGGGCAGCCGGCTGGTGCTGCTGCTGGTCGTCGGCCTGTTGGCAACGTTTGCGACCCTGATCGCCATGCGGATCTCCGCCAACCTCTTCATTGGCAGGCCGCTGGCGGCAATGATGTCCGCGATCCAGCGCAGCAAGCAGGACGGCCGCGCCTATCCGGCGGAAGTCAAATCCTCGAACGAATTCGGTCAGCTGGCGCATGCCTTCAATGCCATGCAGCACACGACGTCGGGTGCGCTCGACCGGCTTGGGCACATGGCCGCGCACGATCCGCTCACGGGGCTGCCCAATCGCCGCTCGCTCTCCGAGCACCTCGTGACCCTGAGCCACGATGCCGGCTCGCCGGACGCGCTGATCGCGCTCTGCTTCATCGATCTCGACGACTTCAAGGGCATCAACGACACCTTTGGCCATGACTCCGGCGACAAGTTCCTGGTGCACATTTCCGAGCGCCTTCGTGGTGCGGTCGAACCGCAAGATTGGGTGGCGCGGCTCGGCGGCGATGAATTCGTCGTCATTCGACCCGAGGTCAGCAACGAGGAGAGCGCGCAGCGGTTTGCACGCCAATTGTTGGATGCGATTTCCGAGCCGATCCGGCTTCATGACAAGCGAGTGGTGCCGCGTGCCAGCATCGGTCTTGCCGTGCGTCGCGCCGGAGATCCCGAGCTTTCGCACCTGCCGGCGCTCGCCGACATCGCGCTCTACCATGCCAAGAGCAGGGCGCCCGGCACGGTTGCCGTGCTCGACGAAGCGCTTCAGCGCGACTATCGCCGCCGGCGGGACCTCGAACTTGCCATTCCCACAGGCTTCGACGAGGGGCAGTTCGAGGTCTGGTATCAAAGCCAGGTCGATCTCGAAAGCCACGACATCGTCGGCCTGGAAGCGCTGATCCGCTGGCGCCATCCGGAACATGGCGTGATCGGTCCGGGCGAATTCCTGCCGCTGATCGAGCGCAGCGGCAACAATGCGCGGCTGACGCGCTACGTGCTCACCGACGCCTGCCGCGCCCTGCAAGCTCTGGCTGCGGCCGGCAGGTCGCGTATCCGGATCGCAATCAATCTGCCGCCGTCCGAGCTCGCCGACCATTCGTTCGCCGCCGAGCTGCGCGCGACCTGTGCGCGCTTCGACGTGCCGGCCTCGTTGCTGGAGCTCGAGATCACCGAGGGATCGCTGATCAACAACATGGCCAGCGCATCCGAGACGCTGCACCGGCTGCGGCGCCTCGGCGCCACCATCGCGCTCGACGATTTCGGCACCGGCTACAGCTCACTCGCCCATCTCAGGCGGTTTCCGCTGGACAAGGTCAAGATCGACAAAGCCTTCATCAACGAGATCCCTGACAGCGCGGAAGACAAGGCGATTGTTGGCGTGATCGCATCGCTCGCCGGTACGCTGGGCCTCACTTTGGTGGCCGAAGGCATCGAGCGCGCCGAGCAGGCCCAGGCGATGCGCGAGATGGGCGTGAGGTTCGGGCAGGGCTTTCTCTATCATCGGCCACAGCCACTCGAGGCCGTGTTGCTATGGCTCGAAGGACGGCCGGTCCACCACAGCCGCGTCATCGAGGACAGTCCGTCGATCGCACCCGAATTTGCCGTCTGAGCACAGCGCGGTTACGGCTGCGCTGCATTCCACAGCATGGAGAGGCCCGCCGCGATCATGATCGCGTCCATCACGACGCGGAACATCTCCGGCTTCAGGCGCAGCACGAAGCGTTTGGCGATGAAGGCGCCCGCCATCAACGAAGATCCAGCGACCAGGCCTTTGACGAACACCTCGCCGGTCAGCGCGCCGAACCGTTCGAAGGTCACGGATTTCGCGACATAGAGCCCGAGCGAAGAAGCCGCTTCGGTGGCGAGGAAAGCGCCCCGGGACAAGCCGTAGAACAGGAATAGCGGGACGCTGAGCGGGCCGGTGGAGACGACGATGCCGGTGAGATAGCCGATGACGGCTCCGCCGATCGCCAGATGCCAGAGATTGGCCTTGAGATCGTGCCGTGCCAGCCAGTGCCGGACCGGCACCATCGCGATCAGGAAGACGCCGATGGCGAGATCGACGGCGTGCGAGGGCAGGGCCAGCAATGTCCGCGCGCCGAGCACGGCGGCCGGAATGCCTGTCACCGAATAAGCCGCGCAGGCCCGCCAGTCGACCTCGCGCCACCAGGCCAGGATTCGAGAGAGATTGGCCATGACGGCGGCCACCGCCATGATCGGCACCGCCTCCTTTGGCCCGTAGGCATATACCAGCACCGGCATCAGCATGATCGACGAGCCCGTGCCGACGATGCCGGAGATGGTGCCTGCGAAGAGGCCGACGACGAGGACGAAGAGAAAAGCCAAAACGGTCTCCACGAATCGGGAGAGTTTAGCCGCGGCCAGCGGCGCGGGCGATCCGCGAGGCGAGGGAACCCTATCTGCCGAGCGAAAGCCCGGCGTTAACCATCGCCGACGGTTCCAGTCTGAGCAAAATCGCTTCGAAGTTTCTTAAATCTTACTGGGTACCTCTCGTGAGCATAGTGACCTTGGGGGACGAGTATGGGTAAGCGGGCCAAGCGCGGAAAGGCGGAGACGTTCGCAATCCCGATGGCCGCGAGAGTTGCAATTGGCGCCGTGGCCGTTGGTGCGTTGGGGTACGGTTTGCTGTCTCGACCGACGAACGTGCAACCGACACGAAAGCCGTCCGCGCACGAGGCCCAAGCGTCGTCGACTCCGGTTTACGTCGCAACGCCCGTTCATGCATCATCGTCACCTCCCGCTCCGGCTTCGGCTCCACCTCCGGCCCCGGCGCCTCTGGTCGAACCGCCCAAAGCTGCCGACGTTCCTGGAGCATTTGTTCGGCAGGTGGTTGACTACGCCAGCCGCCAGAGCCCGGGCACCGTGATCATCGATACCAAGAACACATTCCTCTATTTCGTTCTGAACGACGCGCAGGCACTGCGCTACGGCATCGGTGTTGGCCGCGAAGGTTTCACATGGTCCGGTGAGCAGATTGTGGCTCGTAAGGCAGAATGGCCGGATTGGCATCCGCCTGTTGAGATGGTCTCGCGTCAGCCTTATCTGCCGCGGTTCATGGCAGGCGGTCCCGGCAACCCGCTTGGCGCTCGGGCGATGTATCTGGGCGACACGGAATATCGAATTCACGGCACCAACAAGCCCGATACGATCGGGAAGCGGGTCTCGTCCGGCTGTATCCGGCTGACCAATGAGGACGTCGTTGACCTCTATGATCGCGTGAAAGTCGGCGCGAAAGTGATCGTGCTTCCGACAACCGTTGCCCGCCGACCACCCCAGGGAGCGCCGGGCGACGCCGCTTTCCGATTACCGGACCCGGCATCGCCGTCGAACCGGCCCTCAGCAACTCACGCGCAGATGCCGTCATCTGGACCGAGGATCGCCGAGGCCCAGTAACTCCTCCTCCGTCCTCATCCTGCAGCGGAGGACTAGGAGGCAACTCAAGTCGCCTACGAGGTCATCCGATCCGAAGCTTGTGCTAGGCACAAACAATTTACGGCTTGTAGGGCGGAGGACAGACCACCACCTCGCCAGGAGAACCTCTCCGGCACGGCTCAGTCACCCTGATTGCGGTATGAGTATAAGCGTAGCTCAATGCTGCGCCGGTTAGAGCCGCACCAAGGATTGCAATTTGCCATCGCAATTTCATGGCTTCGACTTCCCAAAAGGCGCATCGACGGGCTGCCCTTTCATATCAAACGAAGCCCTGTTGACGCGAAGGAGACGTTTCGGACATCAATCCATAGCTATTTTGGAAGGACCAAACCTTCCGTGCCATTTCGGAAGACGCACCTTGCCTCCTTACTATCCTGCCGCTCTTCAATTGTGATCAGGAAGGCAAGTTCCCATGAACGCCAAACCAACAATCGTTTTCTGCCACGGCATTTGGGCCGACGGCTCGTGCTTCAGTAAGGTCATCCCTGCATTGCAGGCCGATGGGCATGAGGTGATTGCCGTTCAATATGGTTTGGACTCTTACGAGGAGGATCTGGCGACGGTTAAGCGCACACTCAATCGTGTCGGTAGTCCTGTCCTCCTGGTCGGTCATTCTTACGGCGGGGCGACCATTACAGGCGCAGGCACGGATGAGCGCGTGGTCGGGCTGGTGTACATTGCAGCGGTCGCTCCGGATGCCGGCGAAACCGTACAGGATCAGCTCGACAAATATCCCTCGGACATTTTCTCTCGCGTCGAGGTGGCGGATGGGCGTGCCTGGATGCTTCCGAGTGGCACCGAGTTCTTCGCAGGCGATCTCTCCGACGCAGACCAGAAGCTGGTTTGGGCGACCCATTATGCGCCCGTCTATGATCTGTTCCAGCAGCAAAAGCTCAGCGCGGACAAGGTCGCGTGGAGATCGAAGCCAAGCTGGTACGTCCTGGCCACGAAAGACCACACGGTGCATCCCGATCTGCAACGTTGGGTCTCAAAGCGAATGGGAGCGACTGTTACCGAGGTCGCGAGCAGCCATGTGCCAATGCTGTCCCAGCCTGATGTGGTGATCGACGTCATACGCAAGGCGGCGGCCGCCGTTCAAAAGGGCTGATCGCAGTCACTGCGCTGAATGCGAAGGAGAGGTCGTTTGCGGGCGACCTCTCCTGTCCGGTGGGCGACGACTGCCTCCGGAGACATCCCGCCGGTGTTTTGCCCGGTTTCGGACTATGCGTAACCCTTTGATTTGCCAGCGGTCGGCTACTGTGCATGGGGTTGTTTTTCATGTTTTTGTTGAGTTGGCGCGGCAAGTCGGTGCTCGCAGCACGTGGAGCAAGGCCGGCTGCGCGCTGCTGACAGCATGTTGGCAGCAGGGTCCGGCTACGACCATCTCCTGACAAAACGGAGAGCGGGTCATGCGGGTCGAGGGAAGCTGTCATTGCGGTGAGACGGTGTTCGAGGTGACGGAGGCGCCCGCGAGCGTGACCCGTTGCACCTGCTCGCTCTGCGCCAAGCGCGGCGCGTTGTGGGCCTATTACACGCCGGCGCAGTTTCGGCTGCTGTCGCCCGCGGAGAACGTCGCGACCTATCTCTGGGGCAGCCGCACGGTCAAACACCATTTCTGCGCAAGCTGCGGCTGCGGTACCTATTCGGAGTCGCCGGACTGGTCGACCGGCAAGCCCGATTTCGACAATCCGAGGGTCGCCGTCAACGCGCGCCTGTTCGACGAATTCGATCTGGAGGCCGTGCCGGTGACCATGATTGACGGCAAGAATTTATGGTGAGCATGCGCTCTCGCGCATGTCTGCTGCTCGTCAGTGCTCTTGAGGCACTCTTGAAAAGCTGATCTGTTTCCGCCCGACAGAAAAGGGGAGGAAGCCGATGATGCGTCTTTTCGCGCGAGTGATGCTCGCGATGTGTCTGGCCGTTGTAGTCGGCTTCCATGCCCAGGCGCAGACCAGGCCCAAGGTCACGACATCAGGACCGGATTTCCCCAAGACCGCGCTGTTCGTCGGCAACAGCTTCTTTTACTACAACAACGGCATGCCCGGGCATCTCTCCTTCATGGAGCGGGCTGCGTATCCTGAAAACAAGGCGGCCTACCGCAACACCATGGCAACGATCGGCGGCTCCGGCCTCGATTGGCACGACATGGACAATCTGCTGCGGCCGGGCGGCCTCGGCGCCTATTCGTTCGACGAGCAGAACAACGTCGTCTTCAACAAGCCGGGCAGGCAGTACGACGCCGTCGTGATGATGGATTGCAGCCAGTGCCCGATCCATCCGCAGTTGAAGGACGCGTTCGCGACCTTCGTGAAGAAGGACGGCGAGATCGTCCGCACGCATGGCATGCGGCCGGTCCTGTTCATGTCCTGGGCTTACGCCGACAAGCCTGAGATGACGGAAGCGTTGGCCGAAGCCTACACGATCGCAGGCAATGCCAATGATGCGCTGGTGATCCCCGCAGGTCTTGCCTTCGCGCGCGTGCGCAAGCTGCAGCCCGAGCTCAATCTGTATGCGCCGGACAAGCGGCACCCGAGCCCCGTAGGCACGTATCTGGCGACCTGCGTGACGTTCGCCGCGCTGACGGGCCGCTCGCCGGTTGGCAATTCCTACACGATGGGACTGGACGCACCGACGGTGGAGCTGCTGCAGAAAGCAGCGTGGGACACGGTGCAGGAATATTACGGGCGTTGACCTAGCGCAGCACCACCCAGGCCGGTGCGTGATCGCTCGCGCCTTCCTCGCCGCGAACCTTCTTGTCCACGCCGGCTTTTGCCAGGCGTGAGACGAGGGCAGGGCTGAGCAGGAGATGATCGAGCCGCAGGCCCGCATCGCGCGGCCAGCGGTTTCGCTTGTAATCCCAGAAGGTGTAGATGCGCTTCTCCGGGTGCAGTTCGCGGATCGCATCACACCAGCCTTGTGCCACCAGCGAGGCAAAAGCCGCACGGCTCTTCGGCTGGATCAAGGCATCCTTGTCCCACGAGCGCGTCGGATAGATGTCGATCTCATCAGGCGCAACGTTGTAGTCGCCGGCGAGCACCACGGGCAGGTCCTGCTTGATCAACGTTCTGGCGTGGCGCTTGAGCCGCGCGAACCAGTCGAGCTTGTAGTCGAATTTCGGTCCCGGCTGCGGATTGCCGTTCGGCAGGTAGATGCTGGTGACGATGACACCGCGTACCGCGGCCTCGATGTATCGCGCTTCGTGATCGGCAGGCTTTCCCGGCAAGCGATCGCGGGTGAGAACGGGCTCGGCATTGCGGGCCAGAATGGCGACGCCGTTCCAGGTCTTCTGTCCACACCACACAGCGCCGTAACCTGACTTTTCGATCGCGGCCGCCGGAAATTCGCCATCACTTGCCTTCAACTCCTGAAGTGCGACGACATCGGGCTTCGCCGTTCGCATCCATGCCAACAGATTGGGCAGGCGGCGATTGATGTTGTTGATGTTGAACGTCGCGATCTTCATGTAGAGCTACCGGCTCCTGCCTTCCGCTTCCGGAGAAACAATGTCCAAGTTGAGCTTTGCCGTTATCGCCGTCGCCGTTGCGTTCTCCGGGGTCGCCTCGGCACAATCATCCGATCCGCGCGGCGCGTGCAAGGCGGACTATGACAAGTTCTGCGCCGGCCTTGCGCCGGGCGGTGGCATCGTCGCCTGCCTCAACGGCAAGCGCGATCAGCTCAGCGCAACTTGCAAGACGGCGCTGGACAGCAGGAAGAAGAAGTAAGCGGCGCGCCGCTCAGCCCGGCAGCGGCGGCGGGCTTGCGGGCTGCTCGATCGGCGGCGGAGCGGGCGTCTGCTGCTCGACCCCCTGCGCGGGAGCCGGCTTGGCCAGCGGCTCCACCACATTCCCGCCTTTGTAGATGCGGGCGTAGCGGCGACCGAGGCTGGTCAGCACCTCGTAGCCGATCGTTCCGAAATGATGCGCGAGCTCGTCGACGGTGATGCCCTCGCCGAGCAGCGTCACCATGTGGCCGCGCCGCGCCGCATTCGGCGGCAGATCGGTGATGTCGATCGCGATCAGGTCCATCGAGACGCGGCCGGCGACCGGACAGCGCTTGCCGGCGACGATGACCTCGGCGCCGCGGGTGCCGTCATTGGAGCTTGCGGCGCGGAAATAGCCGTCGGCATAACCGACCGCGATGATCGCGAGTTTCGTCGGCCGCCGTGCGGTCCAGGTGCCGCCATAGCCGACGCTCTCGCCACGCTCGACATTGCGGATCTGCACGATGCGGGCCTTGAGATCGACCACCGGCTGCATCGGATTGTCGGCTTCCGGCGTCGGGTTGACGCCGTAGAGCGCGGCGCCCGGCCGCACCATGTCGAACTGGAAGGGCGCGCCGAGGAAGACGCCGGACGAATTGGCGAGCGCCGCCGGCACGCCGGAGAATTCGCTGGCGATGCCGCGGAAGGCCGCGAGTTGCTTGGCATTCACCGGGCTGTTGAGTTGCTCGGCCGCAACCAGATGGCTCATTACCAGCGTGATGCCGTGATCGCCGGCGTTGATGCGGGGGATGATGGCCTGCGCTTCCGCAAGCGTCAGGCCGAGCCGGTTCATGCCGGTGTCGATGTGGATGGCGGCGCCACCGGTCCAGCCGGTGCGGCGGCAGAACACGTCCCATTCGGCGAGCTCGTTGAGATCGCCGATCACGGGGCGGCAGTTGATCTGGGCGTAGTGCTCGCCGGTGTTCTGGAAATAGCCGCCGAGCACGTAGATCGCAGGCTCCGGCACCGCCGCGCGCACCTTGCGCGCTTCCTCGATAGTGGCGACGAAGAAGGTCTTGCAGCCGGCCTTGTTCAGGGCCCGCGCGACCTGCTCGGCACCGCAGCCATAGGCATCGGCCTTGATCACCGCCGAGCATTCGGCCGGCACCGCCGTCTTCTCGAGCTTGCGCCAATTGGCGATGATGGCGTCGAGATCGACCGTGAGCACGCCGCCGAAGGCAGCGAGCGCGGCAGCCTGATTGGCCTCCGCGGAGAGAAGGCCGGATTGCGGGATGATTTTCGGGTCGGACGCCATTGTCATGGCGCCGTTTTACGCAAGAGGCCGGTCGGGTTCAACCCAGGGAACTCAGTAGTCGTTGCCGCTGCGGTCCGGCACCTGGCTGTCCGGCGCAAGATCGCCGAACCGTGTGATCGACGCTTCGAAGGCCACATCGACGGTGCCGGTCGGGCCGTGGCGCTGCTTGCCGATGATGACTTCGGCCTTCCCGTGCGCAAGATCCATGTCCAGGCGCCATTTTTCGTGCTCGGGCGTGCCCGGGCGCGGCTCTTTGTTTCCGAGGTAATATTCCTCGCGGTAGACGAACAGCACGACGTCGGCGTCCTGCTCGATCGACCCCGATTCGCGCAAGTCCGAGAGCTGCGGCCGCTTGTCGTCGCGCGACTCGACCTGGCGCGAGAGCTGCGAGAGCGCAATCACGGGCACGCTCAGTTCCTTGGCGAGCGCTTTCAGGCTGGTCGTGATCTCGGTGATTTCCTGCACGCGGTTTTCGCTGCGCTTGCCCGAACCCGACAACAGCTGAATGTAGTCGATGACGATGAGGTCGAGGCCCTTCTGCCGCTTCAGCCGGCGGGCGCGCGCCATCAGCTGGGCAATAGAGAGACCGCCGGTCTCGTCGACATAGAAGGGCAGTGACTGCAGCTCGATCGAGACCTCGCGGATCTTCTCGAAATCGGCCTCCGAGATGCCGCCGCGGCGGATCGAGGAGGAAGGGATGCCGGTGCGCTCGGCCACGATACGCGTGGCGAGCTGGTCGGCCGACATTTCGCAGGAGAAGAAGCCGATGACGCCGCCATGGGCGGCCTTCATGGTGCCGTCGGCCTGGAGTTCACCGACATAGGCCCGGGCGACGTTGTAGGCGATATTGGTTGCAAGCGACGTCTTGCCCATGCCGGGACGGCCGGCGACGATGATGAGGTCGGAGTGCTGCAATCCGCCCATCTTGGTGTCGAGGTCGCGCAGGCCGGTCGAGATGCCCGACAGCTTTCCGTCGCGCTGGAACGCTTTTGCGGCCAGATCGACCGCAAGCGTCAGCGCCTGCGAAAATTTCTGGAAGCCTCCGTCATAGCGGCCGGATTCGGCGAGTTCGTAGAGGCGGCGCTCGGCGTCCTCGATCTGCGCCCGCGGCGCGAAGTCGACCGGGGCGTCATAGGCGACATTGACCATGTCCTCGCCGATGCCGATCAGGTCGCGCCGCAATGCCAGATCGTAGATGGTGCGCCCATAATCCTGCGCATTGATGATGGTGGTCGCTTCGGCGGCGAGACGCGCCAGATATTGCCCGATGGTCATGCCGCCGATATCGGTGTCGGCGGGCAGGAAGGTCTTCAGTGTGACGGGCGTCGCGATCTTGCCCATCCGGATCAGGCTCGAGGCAGTCTCGAAGATGGTCTGGTGCAGCGGCTCGAAATAATGCTTCGGCTCCAGGAAATCGGAGACGCGGTAAAACGCGTCGTTGTTGACCAGGATCGCGCCCAGAAGGCTCTGTTCCGCTTCAATATTATGCGGCGCGCTTCGATAGGCGGGGGTTCCGGCTTCGGGCGCGAGTTTGAGAACGTTCGAATCAGTCAGGGCCATGGTCGAGCGATAGCAATTTTCTGGGGCGGATGCGGGGCCGGGATAAAGCGCCGCCTCAGACCAAAGCGGAAGCGAAAGCTGGCCGCTATCAACCGATCATTAAAATGGTGGATGATTGCCCGCCGCACCACGCGCCGCGCTTGACGGATTTTCGTGGAACCAGGTCGCCGCCTAAAGCGGCCGCTACCGTGCCGCGGAAAACGCCGGATGAAGTGAACCTGATGGGTGGGCGGGCCGACATATCGAGACGCGCGCGGATGACGCACGCTGGGCGCTTTCGGCTCGGTTCAGACCAGCAGGAGGTAGACCAGCGCAACCAGAGCCGCCCCGACGCCGGTAGCAATCAGGGCGTAATCGGTGCGGAGGTCGTCCTGCACGTCGAATGAGGTTTTGGTCTCGTCGCTCATGGCGTCGGTCTAAGCCAGGGCCGACGAGACTTATGTGAAGCAGATCACATCTCCCCGGATTCTTTCGGGGGTACAGCCGGAACAGGTTAGCGGGCGGGGGGTTGTCTCCCGATCTGCCACCAGGGAACGAGGCAAGCGATGCGGCCAGAAGGCGAAGCGAAGCAGGCAGCCGACTTTGGCTGTCGGGGCTGATCGCGGCCATGGAGCACGCTGAGCGGCCGGAAGTCCGTCGGGAACCGGTCGCCCCCGAAATCCTGAAGGCACTGCGGATGCAATTGGCCTTAACGGCCTCTTACCGGTCCGCTCCGATTTCGACCCTGCGCCACTAGGACTTATTCACCAGCCAGCTTCAGCCTCGGCGTGGCACCGGCTTCGACGGCCCGCAGCCGGGCTTCTTCACGCGCGATGTAGTTGCGTGTCGTCGGCACGACGCCTTGACGCCGTGTGAGTTGGATCTGGAAGTTCATCATATCCTGCTTGCGGAAGGTCATCTCGCTGGCTGCCAGATAAAATTCCCACATCAGCGCGAAGCGCTCGTCATACAGCTGCACGGCTTCTTCGCGCCGCGCCATGAAGCGCTCGCGCCATGCCTTCAGCGTTTCGGCGTAATGCAGACGCAGAATCTCGATGTCGCAGACCAGCAGGCCTGCCCGCTCGATCGCCGGCAGCACCTCCGAGAGGGCGGGGATGTAGCCGCCGGGAAAGATGTATTTGGCGATCCAGGGATTGGTGGAATCCGGGCCCTGCGAACGGCCGATCGAGTGCAGCAGCATGACGCCGTCCTTGTCCAACAGCTCCGCGCAGCGCCGGAAGTAGGTGTCGTAGAAGCGGGCGCCGACATGCTCCAACATGCCGACCGAGACGATGCGGTCGAACGGGCCGGCGATGTCGCGATAGTCCTGAAGCAGGAATTTGGCCGATCTGGTCAGGCCCTTTTCGGCTGCGCGCGCATTGGCGATCTGCAACTGCTCGGTCGACAACGTGACGCCGGTGACGTCAGCACCTGCGATCTCGGCGAGATAGAGCCCAAGTCCGCCCCAGCCCGAGCCGATGTCGAGGACGCGCTGGCCGTCCCTGACGAGCAGCTTTGCGGCGATGTGCCGTTTCTTGGCGAGCTGCGCATCGTCGAGCGTGCTCTCCGGCGTCTCGAAATAGGCGCAGCTATATTGCTTGTCGGCGTCGAGGAAGAGCGAATAGAGCCTCGCATCGAGATCGTAATGGTGTGCGACGTTGCTGCGGGAGCGCGGGCGCGGATTGAACTGCTTCAGGTGCCGCACCAGATAGCGCAGGTGCCACCAGGGTTTTGCCCAGTGCGGCAATAGGTCGGGTTGATCGAGCAGGATCGCGAGGGCATCAGCTATGGTGCCGTGCTCGACGACGAACTCGCCGTCCATGTAGGCCTCGCCAAGCCCGAGCTCGGGATTGACGAGGATCTTCCGCTCTGCGTCCGCGGTGACGAAGCGGACTGCGACCGGTTTGCCCGAGCCATCGCCGACGGTGAACTTCGAGCCCTTCGCCGTGGTCACCGTCATCGACCCGCGGCGGATGAATTGAGACAGGAATTGACGCAACAATCGATCCATCGGCACCCATCCTCTCGAGCGAACCCGAAGAGATGCGACTAACCCGGCCTTTACACCCTACGCCCGGGCATCTCAGCGGTTCCTATGCGTTTGCATCTAGATCTAGGGAGGTGTCCCGGGCCCGCTATTGCGCTGTGCTCAAAGCGGATATTCCAAAACCGCTTAATCACATCCTTGCGCGCGGAGCCTGCTTCCATTCGCGGCTCAATCGGATAAAAGGTGACCCGCTGCGGCGCCGCCTGCCGGCTGCACCTCTCGGAATTCAATGGAGATGATGGGAATGTCGAGCCGAGCGCTCAGCCTCGCGATGGTCTTGCTTCTGATCGGCTTCGGCGCGACCGACACCGTTCTCGCGCAGGCGACGAACCTCGAGGCCGGCAAGGCCCCATCCCAGCTTTTCGCGCAGACCTGCAATGCATGTCACAAGAGCCCGCGCGGCCTGTTGAAGACGGTGGCGCCGGGCTCCTTGCCGGGCTTCCTGCGTCAGCATTACACGACCAGCCCCGACATGGCCGGCGTGCTTGCCTCTTACCTGGTCTCCAACGGAGCCACCGACACCCGCTACCAGGCCAAGGACGGCAAGGACAAGAAGGACGGCGCCAAGGACAAGGAAGCCGCTACCAATCCCGCGCAGTCCCCTGAACATCAGGGCCGCCGGCAGCGTTCCCAGGAATCCGCCAAGCCGGAAGGCGAGGGTGCCGCTCCCGCGGCCGAGGGCGCGCGTCAGAAGCGCGCTGCGCGGCCAGCCGAAGAAGGAACGAAGGACGGCGCGAAGCCCGAGGGCCAGGCTGCACCCGAAGGGCGCAAGGCGAAGCGTCTCGGCAAGCGCGGCAAGCCGGGAAGTGATGAGGCGCCGAAGGTCGATGCCGCGGCGCCGACAGCAGACGACAAGAAGAGCGAGCCGAACGTCGAGTCCAAGCCCGAGACAAAGCCCGAGACTGCGAAGGTGGATTCCGGCGAGGCTAAATCCGAAGACAGCAAACCCGAAGGCAGCAAGCCGTCCGAGAAGCCCGCCGAGGCCAAGCCGGAAAGCGCCAAGGTGGAGCCGCGCGGCAGCGAAGCTCCGGCGTTGCGGCCCGACCCGGTGCCGCAGGTGACGCCGGCAGCACCGTCCGCCGAGAAGCCCGCCGAGCCAGCTGCGCCCAAGGCGGCAGAAGAGGCTGCTCCCAAGCCCGCCGCGAGGTCCGAACCGCCAGCGAAGTCGCAGGAGCCGGCGCCCGCGACCGCTGCGGCGCCACCGGCGCCAGCCGAATCGTCCGGTCCGCCGACGCCGCCGATTTCGCGATAGGCGACCACATTTTTAGCCATGTGAAGGCCGCGCGCTCGGGCGGCCTTCGTCGTCTTGACCGCAACACGATTGATCGCAGCAGCGATCTCGCGCGGCCAGCCGGCGCTGATGGCCGAATACAAGCTCAATCTGTTGTCGCCCGCGGTCCGCGAGAAACTGATCTGCCGGGCGAGGGTGATCAAGCCGGGGCGTCAGGTCTCCGTGGTCGCCGCCGGCGTTTTCTACGTCAGCGACGGCGTCGAGAAGCACACGGCAATGGCGCTCACGTCGATCGCGATGCTGAGCGAGGACGTTGCTGCCACAACGAAAAGCCCGGCCGCCTGAGGCGACCGGGCTTCGAAAGCCTGCGCGAACGAGCGCGAGGCTTACTTCTCGGTCTCTTCAGCAGCCGGTGCCGGCTCGGCGTCGTCCTGCTGGGCTTCGGGGTCGAAGAACTCGCCGGCGGCTGCGATCGCTTCGGCCGCAGCATCCCGGTCTTCGTTACGGCTCGAGATGTCCTCGCCGCGGTTGATGCGCTCGGCCTCGTCCTGGCTGCGCGCCACGGTGACACTGATCTCGATCTCGACCTCGGGGTGGATGGCGACCGTGATGGTGTGCTTGCCGATGGTCTTGATCGGCGCGTCGAGCTGAACCTGCGGGCGGGACAGTGAAACGCCGTCGGCTTCGAACGCCACGACGATGTCGCGCACGTTGACCGAGCCGAACAGTTGGCCGGCTTCCGAAGCCTGACGGATCACGATGATGTTCTTGCCCTGGATCTTCTCGGCGACCTTGGACGCCTCGCCCTTGGACTCAAGGTTGCGAGCCTCGAGCTCGGCCTTCATGCCGTCGTACTTGGCACGGTTGTCGGCGGTGGCGCGCAGCGCCTTGCCGCGCTTGAGCAGGAAATTGCGGGCGTAGCCGTCGCGAACCTTCACGACTTCGCCCATGTGACCGAGCTTGTTGACGCGTTCCAGCAAAATGACTTCCATATTCGTTCTCCTTTGATGTGTTGAGTGAGTTGGAATTTCGAACTTGAACTTTCGGGCTTGAACTCAAGAGGTCGGCAGCGGCGGCGGCTGGCGCGTACGAAGGAAGCGTTCGCGGAGGCCGAACACGGCATCGGCGAGGCCGAGGATCACCATCGCGATGACTGGCCATCCGAACACGACCACGACGGCGTAGGTCGAGCCGAGCCAGAAGGTGCGGCTCTTCAGCGCCAGCGTCAGCGTATGCAACACGGCAAAGCCGGTCAGTGCGTATCCCATCATTAGCGCCGCCGTCGCGATCTGCGCCACGATCGCAAGCAGTCCGCCGGTGAAGCAGAAGGCGAGCGCGATGCAGAGCGCCACGAGCGTCATCGGCGGCAGCTCCGCCGTCATCAGGTCCGGCCAGGGGCGCCGCAGCCGGCCGGACGTCGCCGTCACCTTGGTGCTGAGCCAGAGGTTGAGGGTCAGCGTCATCATCGCGACGATGGTGGCGCCGGCCGGCAAGATCCGCACCAGTGCGCCGACGAATTGGTCGGTCTCGCCGGAGCTCTGCGGGTCGGCGGCTCGGAGGAGGCGCATCAGGCCACGGCGCAGCGTGCCCGTGATGGTCTCGGCGTCTGTGCCGATCGTGAGCAGGGCGGCGATCGTGGTCAGTGTGGCGAAGCCTGCGATCCACAGCAGGATGCGGCCGACCGGATACCACTCGAGCGCTGGCTCAGTGGCGGCCTCCGGCGCGGCGGGTCCGACCTGCCGGCTGAGCAGGACGAGATGGCCGAGCCACCAGGCCGGCAATGCGACGGTGAGGGCAAAGGCGATGCAGTAGGGCAGGCCGAACAGGGCGCCGAGGCCAACCGCGGCGGCGATGCCGCCGAGGCTCGCGCAAAGCGGTCCCCAGCCGATCGAAGCGACCATCAGCGGCAGCGGTGCGAGATAGAACAGGACGAGCGAGATCAGCGCGCCCGAAGCGATCGAGGCGAACATCAGGGCCGACGCAGCGCCGGCGATCAGGGCTATCAGTCCAAAGGCCATCATCAGCTGTCCCGCTCCCTTCGAGCGGTTAGAGGCATCTCGCCCCAACCATCGGCGACCGGACGATCCGGAAGCCTTATGAGAAACTAGGTCGTACGGCCGGCGGCGATGTCGTCGCCGGCCGTATTCGTCTTAGCGAATGACGTAGGGCAGCAGGCCTAGGAACCGCGCGCGCTTGATGGCGCGGGCAAGCTCACGCTGCTTCTTCGCGGACACCGCGGTGATGCGGCTCGGCACGATCTTGCCGCGCTCGGAGACGTAGCGCATCAGCAGCTTGGAGTCCTTGTAGTCGATCTTCGGAGCATTCGCGCCCGTGAACGGGCAGCTCTTGCGGCGACGGAAAAACGGGCGGCGTGCACCAGCTTCAGCCATTGTTCTTACTCCCCATCCGTCGTGGTGGTGGTGGTGGTTTCAACGTCTTCGCGCGGACGGCGCGGACCGCGGTCACCGCGGAAGCCGCCACCTTCACGATCGCCACCACGGAAACCACCCTCGCGGTCGCCACGGAAGCCACCGCCTTCGCGATCGCCACGGAAGCCGCCGCCACGGTCGTCACGCTCGCGGTCACGATCGGCCTTGCGCATCATCGCGGACGGGCCTTCCTCGAGCTCCTCGACACGGACGCTGAGATAGCGGATCACGTCTTCGCTGATGCGCTCCTGGCGCTCGATCTCGGCGATCGCCGCGGACGGCGCGTCGATGTTGAGCAGCACGAAATGCGCCTTGCGGTTCTTGTTCATGCGGTAGGTGAGGGAGCGTACGCCCCAATTCTCAGTCTTGGTGACCTTGCCGCCGAGACCTTCGACGATGCCGGTCATCTGCGCAGTCAGCTCTTCGACCTGCTGCGTGCTCGCGTCTTGGCGCGCGAGAAAAACATGCTCATAGAGAGCCATGGAAGTCCTTTCCTCATGTTGGCGCATCGCCCGGCGTCAAGCCCTTAAGAGGCCTTCGGAAAGGACTCTGGGATTAAGCTCAGAAGGCGGAAACACGGGACGACGGGCCGACTGGCCCTGCCACACCAAAATCACGAATGATTTGCTGAGACCGTCCGTTCAGCTCCCGGCCGGGGTCTACGGATGGGCGCGTTATACGGATTTCGGCTGGCTTGGCAAGGTTGCAGGCGGCGGTTTCGGCGCGGATGGTCCCGATGCGGGCGGCTGGAACCACCGCGGACCACCATACCGGCTTGATTTATTTGTTTGTATGTCATACATATAAGTCTAACGGGAGCGAACCCCAATGGCAGAAAAGCCGGCCCATGAGCCGCTCGAGGCGGCAGGCGACCCCAAGCACGCCGCCCGCGCCACGCGGTCGGCCGGCCGCAAAATGCGCTCGCTGCTGCTGGATGCCGCGAGCCCGCTGTTTCGGGAGCGGGGGCTGTCGGGTACGGCGATCACCGACATCGCAGCCGCTGCGAACGCATTCCCGAGCCAGATCACCTATTATTTCCGCACCAAAGAGGCGCTGTTCGTCGAATGCGCCTGCCGCGAACTGCTGTACCTGGCGCGGGCGACCGAGCAGGCGGCGCTGAAGGCGCGCACGCCGCAGGACTATACGCACGCGCTGGCCGAGGCCGTCACAGCTAGCGATTCGGTCGCCTTCTTCGCCGAGGCGCTGACGCTGACGCGGCGGCGCCAGGATCTCGCGCCGCTGGTCGAGCGCACCATCGAGCGCCTGCACAGTGAAGGTGCGCGGGCCTATGCGAGCCAGGTCGCGCGGCACGGCTGGCGCTCCCTGCGCGCGTCCGATGAGAGCTCGCGGCGGTTCTGGGCCGTCGCCATCGGAATCATCCTCGAAGGCTACGCCATGGGCCGTTCGCCCGAGGCGCTGTGCGCCGAGATGCTGCGCGTGCTGGGCGAGCAAGCGAAATCCAATCATGACGCTGCGCGCTTGCGCCTCGTCGACGCGCGCGACGCATCGAGCAATTCGAATGAGGAGAGTTAGGCCATGACTGCGCTTCGCATGCGTGCCCGCGATTTCCTGACCGACGATCAACTTGCCGACGTGCGCCGGCGCGTGACCTGGAAAGGCGTCGCGCTGATCGCGCACGCCTGGGCGCTCATCATCGCCGCAATCGCCTTGATCGCGTGGTGGCCTAATCCGATAACCTATATTGTCGCCGTCGCCATCATCGGCTCGCGCCAGCTCGGGCTCGCGATCCTCATGCATGACGGCGCGCATGGCTGCCTGTCCGCCGACGAGAAAACCAATCTGACCTTGAGCCAGTGGTTCTGTGCCTATCCTCTGTTTGCGGAGACGCGCAGCTATCGGCGCTATCACCTTCAGCATCATGCGCGCACGCAGCAGGAGGATGATCCCGATCTCGTGCTGTCGGCGCCATTTCCGATCACGAAGCTGAGCTATCGCCGCAAGTTCATTCGCGACCTCACCGGGCAGACCGGCTACCAGCAGCGCAAGGCTCAGTTGCTCAATGCGCTCGGGCCGAAGGACTGGCCGTTGCGGCAGCGCGCGGCGCATTTTTGGGAGAAGCTTGGCCCGCAATGTCTGGTCAATGGCGCGATGTTCGCCGCGCTCACGGCCGCCGGCGTGTGGTGGGCCTATCCGCTGCTATGGCTGGTGCCGCTCCTGACCTGGATGATGGTCATCACCCGCATCCGCAACATCGCCGAGCACGCTGTCGTGCCTGACAGCAGCGATCCCTTGCGCAATACCCGCACCACCTACGCCAATGTCCTCGAACGTCTGTTCATCGCGCCGTATTACGTGAACTACCACCTCGAACATCATCTCCTGTTCTACGTGCCCTGCTACAATCTGCCCAAGGTGCACCGCCTGCTGAGCGAGAGCCGGCATGCGGGCCGCATGGAGGTGCAACCGAGTTACGCAGCCGTGCTGCGGCTTGCGACCGCGAAGCCGAACCGCGATGACCGGCCGGGGCAATTGGTCAACAGCGCGCGCCGCGCGCAGGCGGGGTCCGAGGTCGACGCCAACCAGACGGCCGGCGGATTCTAGGGACCCGTCTCTCCACTTGAAGGTTGCCAGTTGAAGGCTGCCAATTGAATGCTGATCCAAGTTCCTATCTTGGCTTGACATTCCGGCCCCGGACAGTGTCTACGGCCCCCTTTGGAGCATGATCCGGAACCATGGCCTAAGGCCGTGCGTCATCGGCTGCCGGTTCTCGCAGGGATCACGTCCGACAAGCAGGGAGCGCCGATGACGGCAGCATTCACATTTCCGGGGCAGGGTTCCCAGGCGGTCGGCATGGGCAAGGCCCTAGCGGATGCCTTTCCGGCGGCGCGCGCCGTGTTCGACGAGGTCGATGCCGCGCTGGGGGAGAAGCTGACGGCGACTATCTGGGATGGTCCGGCCGAAACCCTCCAGCTCACCCAAAACGCCCAGCCGGCCCTGATGGCGGTGTCTGTCGCCACGCTGCGCGTGCTGGAGACCGAAGCCGGGTTTTCCGTGGGGCGGGATGCGGCCTTCGTCGCCGGCCACTCGCTCGGGGAATATTCGGCGCTGGCCGCGGCCGGCAGCCTGACGATTTCCGACACCGCGCGGCTGCTTCGCATTCGCGGTCTCGCAATGCAAAAAGCCGTGCCCGTAGGCGTCGGTGCGATGGCCGCTCTGCTCGGCCTCGACTACGAGGCCGCCGTGGCGGTGGCGGACGAGGCCGCTCAGGGGCAGGTCTGCCAGGCCGCCAACGACAATGGCGGCGGGCAAGTGGTCGTCTCCGGCGACAAGGCCGCGGTCGACCGCGCCGTCGAGATCGCCAAAACCAAGGGCGCCAAGCGCGCGATGTTGCTGCCGGTGTCCGCCCCGTTCCATTGCAAGCTGATGCAGCCGGCTGCCGACGCGATGGCGGAGGCGCTGGCCAAGGTCACGATCAAGGCGCCGGCGGCCCCGTTGGTGTCGAACGTGCTGGCGGGCGCGATCACCGATCCCGACGAGATCCGCCGCCGCCTGGTCGAGCAGGTCACCGGCACCGTGCGCTGGCGCGAGTCGGTTGCCTATATGGCGGGGCAGGGCGTCACGCGTTTCTTCGAGATCGGGGCCGGCAAGGTGCTGACCGGCCTCGTCAAGCGTATTGCGGACGGCGCCGTCGGCGTTGCGGTCGGTGGTCCCAACGACATTGCCGCCGCAAAGGATGCATTGGCCGCTGCGAAGCAGGCCTGAGGCGCGATGATTCGTCGTCGCGCTTGAGTTCTTTAGTTGACGCACGATCCTTTCGGAAAATCGCTGCGCACGTTTCCGGATCGTGCCTTGGAGGAGTTATCGATGTTCGATCTGACTGGCAAAAAGGCGCTTGTCACCGGCGCAACCGGCGGCATCGGCGGCGCGATCGCACAAGCGCTTCACGCGCAGGGCGCCACCGTCGCGATATCGGGGACGCGCAAGGAAGTGCTGGATGAGCTTGCCGGCAAGCTCGGCGAGCGCACCCATGTGCTGCCCTGCAATCTCTCCAAGGCCGACGAGGTCGAGGCGCTGGTGCCCGCTGCGGAAGCGGCGATGGGACAGGTCGACATCCTCGTCGCCAATGCCGGCATCACGCGCGACAATCTCTTCGTGCAGCTCCGTGACGAGGACTGGGAGGAGGTCATCAACATCAATTTGACCTCGACCTTCCGGCTTGCCCGCGCCGCCACCAAATTGATGATGCGCAAGCGCTTCGGCCGCATCATCGCCATCACCTCGGTGGTCGGCGTCACCGGTAACCCGGGGCAGGGCAATTATACCGCATCGAAGGCGGGCCTGATCGGCATGATCAAGACGCTGGGTGCCGAATACGCCAAGCGCGGCGTCACCGCAAACTGCATCGCTCCCGGCTTCATCAAGACACCGATGACCGATGCGCTCAACGACAAGCAGCGCGAAACGATTCTAACCAAGGTTCCGGCCAATCGCCTGGGGACGCCAGAGGACATCGCGGCAGCCGCCGTCTACCTGAGTTCGAACGAAGCGGCCTATGTCACCGGCCAAACCATCCACGTCAACGGCGGCATGGCCATG
Organism: Bradyrhizobium sp. WSM1253; assembly: GCF_000244935.1. Lineage (NCBI taxonomy): Bacteria > Pseudomonadati > Pseudomonadota > Alphaproteobacteria > Hyphomicrobiales > Nitrobacteraceae > Bradyrhizobium > Bradyrhizobium sp. WSM1253. The sequence goes on along the minus strand of NZ_JH600073.1, from coordinate 771,917 downwards.
ATCTGACGCCTCATGCCGCACCGCCCCCTTGGGCAGCCGAATGCGGCAAACGGCCGTTTCCGGAGCGAAATGAGGCTTGTAGTCAACGCAATTGAAGTATGATAACCGGACCTTCAACGGATGGGCAAAGAACGCCATTGCAGGTTTTTGAAACCCTGTATATTGGCGATGCGGAGCCTTGGCCGTCATTCGCCGGGCCTGCATCGGTTAGGATGGGGCCAAATCAAAGTTCGTAAGCGAAGGCAGTCAACGACCACGACGGCTCGTATCGTCCCGGGGGGTCGGGTCTACAGGGAACAACACGAGGTTATGCAATGAGTGAGATTGGCGAGCGGGTTAAGAAGATCGTGGTCGAACACCTTGGTGTTGAACCCGAGAAGGTTGTCGATGCTGCGAGCTTCATCGACGACCTCGGCGCCGACAGTCTGGACACCGTCGAGCTGGTGATGGCGTTCGAAGAGGAATTCGGTTGCGAGATTCCGGACGATGCCGCGGAAACGATTCTTACCGTCGGCGATGCCACCAAGTTTCTCGAGAAGAACGCGAAGAGCTAAGGCTCTTCATTTTCGCGGGGACAACATTGAAACCGGACGGACCGCCCAACAGCGGTCAGCCGGTTTCTTGTTATTGGCCGTGAATATTTCGATGCGGAGTTTTCGGATATGAGACGGGTTGTCGTCACGGGTCTTGGCATGGTTTCGCCACTCGGCTGCGGTGTCGAGCCGACCTGGAAACGCATCCTCGACGGCCAAAGCGGCGCACGCAAAATCGAGAGCTTCGATGTCTCCGATCTCCAGACCAAGATCGGCTGCACGGTCGTGCGCGGCGACGGCACCAACGACACTTTCAATCCCGACATCTGGATGGAGCCGAAGGACCAGCGCAAGGTCGACGACTTCATCATCTTCGGCATGGCCGCGGCCGGCCAGGCACTCGACGATGCCAACTGGCACCCCGAGACCGAAGAGGACAAATGTGCGACCGGCACCATGATCGGATCCGGCATCGGCGGCCTCAACGGCATCGCCGAGACTGCGGTCCTGCTGAAGGAGCGCGGGCCACGCCGGGTCTCGCCGTTCTTCATTCCGGGGCGCTTAATCAATCTCGCCTCCGGCTATGTCTCGATCAAGCACGGACTGAAGGGGCCGAACCATTCGGTGGTCACGGCCTGCTCGACGGGTGCTCACGCGGTCGGCGATGCCGCCCGCCTGATCGCGCTCGGCGATGCCGACGTCATGGTTGCCGGCGGCGCGGAATCGCCGATCGGCCGCATCGGCATTGCCGGCTTCAACGCCGCGCGTGCGCTCTCGACAGCCTTCAACGAAACGCCTGAGAAGGCCTCGCGTCCCTACGACAAGGACCGGGACGGCTTCGTGATGGGCGAGGGCGCCGGCGTCCTCGTCCTTGAAGAGCTCGAACATGCCAAGCGCCGCGGCGCGAAGATCTATGCCGAGGTGATCGGCTACGGTCTCTCGGGCGATGCCTACCACATCACCTCGCCGTCACCCGACGGCGACGGCGGCTTCCGCAGCATGGCGGCGGCGCTCAAGCGCGCCGGCCTCACCGCGTCCGATCTCGACTACATCAACGCGCACGGCACCTCGACACCGCTCGGTGACGAGATCGAGCTCGGTGCGGTTGAACGCCTGCTCGGCAATGCCGCTTCGAAGGTCGCGATGTCTTCGACCAAGTCGTCGACCGGTCACCTCTTGGGCGCGGCCGGCGCGATCGAGGCGATCTTCGCCATTCTCGCGATTCGCGATAATGTCGTGCCGCCGACCATCAACCTGGACAATCCGTCGGTCGAAACTGCGATTGATCTCGTGCCGCATCAGGCGAAGAAGCGCGAGGTCAACGTCGCGTTGTCGAATTCTTTTGGTTTTGGCGGTACCAACGCATCGGTCATCTTCCGGCGTCTGGTCCATTAGTTTGTCGTTGCGACGAATCCACCGTTTTGCCGTATTCGGCGATAGTCATGGAAGCGGGCGCGTGCATTGGCTCGGCAAGCGATTGTCAGGTCGCGATTGAACCGGCAGGATTCAGGTTGCTTCGATGAGTGAAAGGCCGCCCATTTCGCCCCGGAGTCCGCGGGCAGCGCTCGAGCCCGAGCAGGTCCCGCCGCCGCCGAGGCGATCGGACCGCGCGCGCAATCCGTTCGTGATCGTCGGCAACGCCATCATCACCCTGCTGCTGATTGCGATGATCGGCGCGGGCGGCGTGTACTATTACGGCCGGCAGGTGCTCGAGGCGCCGGGACCGCTGAAGGAAGACAAGATAGTCAACATCCCGCAGCGCGCCGGCAAGCGCGACATCGCCGAGACGCTGAACCGGGAAGGCGTGACCGACGTCAATCCGTGGGCGTTCATTGCCAGCGTCGCTGCGCTAAAGGCGAGCTCGGACCTCAAGCCCGGTGAATACTCGTTCCAGAAGAACGCATCCTTGCGCGACGTCATTGCCACCATGGTCGAGGGCAAGGTGGTACAGCATGCCGTGACAATCCCGGAGGGCCTGACCTCCGAGCAGATCGTGGCGCGCCTGTCCGACAACGATATCTTCACCGGCAGCGTGCGTGAGCTGCCGCGCGAGGGCACGCTGCTGCCCGAGACCTACAAGTTCCCGCGTGGCACCCCGCGCGATCAGGTGATCCAGCGCATGCAGCAGGCGCACAAGCGCGTACTGACCGAGATCTGGGAGCGCCGCAGTCAGGACATTCCGGTCAAGAGTCCGGAGCAATTGGTGACGCTGGCCTCGATCGTCGAGAAAGAGACCGGCAAGCCGGACGAGCGCAGCCGCGTCGCCGCGGTGTTCGTCAATCGCCTGAAGCAGAGGATCAAGCTGCAGTCCGATCCCACGATCATCTATGGCCTCGTCGGCGGCAAGGGCACGCTCGGCCGTCCGATCAAGCGCAGCGAGATCACGCAGCCTTCGCCCTACAACACCTATGTGATCGAGGGCCTGCCGCCGGGCCCGATCTCGAACCCCGGCCGCGCTTCGCTCGAGGCTGCCGCCAACCCGGCCCGCACCCGCGACCTCTATTTCGTCGCAGACGGCACCGGCGGGCATTCCTTCACCGAGACCTACGACGCGCACCAGAAGAATGTAGCCAAGCTGCGCGCGATGGAAAAGCAGATCCAGAACGACACGGTCGAGCCGGCCGAGGACGCGCAGCCGCCGGCCGCCGCCGCGCCCGGTGCCGCCGATACGCCGACGGCGACCACGCCGGCGCGGCCCAACCAGCAGAAAAAGCCGCCGGCCGCTCGCCCCGCGGGTCCGCCGCCGGCCCGCCAAGGCGCGGTGCAGCCCTCGCCCCCGGTGGTCCAGCGCTAGGCTGCGCGCAGACCTGCCCCGCGGGACTTTGCGGATTACATTTTCCTGCAAAATAGTCTTAAGATTCGCGTGGCTTGATGGCCGCGCGAATCCCGTGCTTCTGGAGAAATTGACCTGATGGCGTTGTCGTCCATGACCGGCTTTGCCCGAAGCCACGGCGCGAGTGGGCCGTATACGTTCGAATGGGAATTAAAGTCGGTCAACGCCAAGGGCTTTGATCTCAGGGTACGGCTGCCGCAGGGGTTCGACGAGCTCGAGGCTCATGCCAAGAAGCGCGCCGCCGAGCTGCTCTCGCGAGGCACCGTCTACGCCAATCTGACCGTGAAGCGCGCCAATGCGGCCGCCAGCGTCCGCGTCAACGAGGACGTGCTCAACGCCGTCCTCAAGGCCGCCGCCGTGATCGCCGGCAAGGTCGATGCGGTCGCGCCGAGCGTCGACGGGCTTTTGGCCATCAAGGGTGTCATTGAGGTCGCCGAGCCCGAGGGCGACGAGGAAGAGGACAAGGCCGCGCGCGCCGCCGCCGCGGATGCCTTCGACAAGGCGCTCGCCGAACTCGTCGAGATGCGCAAGCGTGAGGGCACCTCGCTCGGGCAGATCCTGATCCAGCGCGTGGACGAGGTCGAGCAGCTGGCGAAGAAGGCCGAGGCTGCGCCCGGTCGCAAGCCCGAGGCGATCAAGGCCAGGCTCGCCGAGCAGATCGCAACCCTGCTCGACACCTCCGACCGTTTCGATTCTGACCGCCTGATGCAGGAAGCGATCCTGATCGCGACCAGGGCCGACATCCGCGAGGAGCTCGACCGCATCGCCTCGCACATCGCGCAGGCGCGCGAGCTGATCGGCAAGGGCGGCCCGGTCGGGCGCAAGCTCGACTTCCTGGCGCAGGAGTTTCACCGCGAGGTCAACACCTGTTGCTCGAAGTCGAACGACATCGAGCTCACCAATACGGGGCTCGCCATGAAGAACGTGGTCGAGCAGTTCCGCGAGCAGGTCCAGAATCTGGAGTGATCGATGACGATTGGCGGTCACGTAACTGATGGTGTCGAGCGGCGCGGATTGATGTTCGTGCTGTCCTCGCCGTCGGGCGCGGGCAAGACGACGCTATCGCGTATGTTGATCGACCGCATGCCCGGCCTTCGAATGTCGGTGTCGGCAACCACGCGGGCGATGCGGCCGGGCGAGGTCGACGGCAGGGATTATTCGTTCGTCGACAAGGCCACCTTCCACGCGATGGTGAAGGCCGACCAGCTGCTGGAATGGGCGACCGTGTTCGACAACAGCTACGGCACGCCGCGTGCGCCGGTTGAGGCGGCGCTGTCAGCTGGGCAGGACGTGCTGTTCGACATCGACTGGCAGGGCACGCAGCAGCTCCGAGAAAAAGCACGCGCCGACGTCGTCAGCGTGTTCATCCTGCCGCCCTCGGCTGCCGATCTCGAGAAGCGGCTGCATTCGCGCGCGCAGGATTCCGACGAGGTGATCCGCAAGCGCATGAGCCGCGCCAGCCACGAGATGAGCCACTGGGCCGAGTACGACTACATCGTCATCAACCATGACGTCGACGACGCCTTCGCCGAGGTCCAGTCGATCCTGAAGGCCGAACGCCTCAAGCGCGAGCGGCAGACCGGCCTCGTGGGCTTCGTGCGAGGTCTGCAAGACCAGCTTCAAGGCTAGGCTGCGTCAGCCTCGGCCCGTCCTTCGCGAGCCGTTCCAGCATCGTCGTGATCACGTCGATGTCGATGCCGTCCTCGACTCCCGCATCGTCATCGCGATCGGCCGGCTCTTCGTCATCGACGTCGTTGGCCGCGAGCTGCGGTGCGGCCTCGATCTGGAATTCTCCGTTGAAGACATCGGCATCGTCGAGCTCTGCGGCATCTTGGTGCGCTTGCGGGACGCGCTTGTCGATCACATCAATCTCGCGATCGATCGCGGCGAGCTGCGCGGTCTTGAGCTGGACTGTCTGCGGACGCAGGGCATCGAAATCCACCGGGCGCGGCTGCCGAGTGTGCGGCGCGTCGGCGGGCGCTGCGTTGAGCCAGGGTGCACGGCCATCGTCGTGATCGTGCGGCTCAAAATTGTCCCAGTTGACGCGGCGCTGGTCGCCGGCCTGGACGCGGATACGTCCACCGGCGAAGCGGTAGATGACGCTGGCGAGGATGCCGGCAAGCGCCAGCGCGCCTCCGATCACCAGCAGCAGCATCTGGAGCGAGCCGGTCTGCTTGTCGGTGGTGCTGTCTGCCGCAGCCAGAGCCATCGGAGCAGGGGACTTCGCCGGCTTCGCGGTCGGCTGCGCGGCGACCGCGACAGGTGCAGGCGACGGCTGCTCTGTGGGCGCGGCGGACGCCGTGGAGGCGTCGGGCCAGCGCCCGGCGACGGCGGGCTGCTGTGCGTTGGCGTCAGCGGAGGGGCTCGCAGCCTGTTGCGTTGGTCCGGGTCCCACCTGTGCAGGCGTCTTAACAGCGGCAATGCTCTGCGGCGTCAGATATTCGGCGCGCGCGTCCTGGACGGAGTGCTGCTGCGGCAGGGCTGAATCCGCTGTAGTCGTATCGGGCGCAGCCTGTGCGGTTTGAGTGGCCTTGCCGCCTTCGGCGCGCAGATACCAGCACTGCCGCTTGGTCGCGCGCTCAAGGCGATAATGCCAATGCTGGCCCTGCGGGGCGGCGCCCTTTGGCGAGCCAAGGCAGTCGTTCGCGGCATTTGCCGTGCTCGGTGGCGTCGATGCATTCTGCGACACGGCGGCCAATGGCGCACCGGCAATGATGCTGCCTACGAGGGCCGATAAGAATTTCGCGGTGCGGTTGCCCATCCTGGTCTCCCGATTACGCATGACGCAACTCGTTACCTTCCCTTTCTCGTCAAAGACTTGGGTGGCAATGAGCCGCAAATCCGGAGAGGATGTGGCCTGAATCGGGCCTGCGCGGCGTTGGTTCCCCCGCGAAATCAGACTTTTTCGCGCTACTGCTTGGTCGAAGTCCAGGTTCCGCCGCAGCCGTCGGAGCGACGGAAGGATCCGGAACCGCTGCGGGCAGCGAGGCGGCCGGAGCCGGTGAAGGTCACGCCATCGCCTTGACCGAACGTGCTGACCGCGCCGCTCGCGCTGACGGTACCCGTGACGCCTTGGCCTATGACCTTGCCCGAGGAGACCACGACCGCGCCGGACGTGGTGCCGCCGCAGCCGACGCTGACGACCATCCAGGCGCCGTCGAAACTCCCGCCACCTCCACCACCGCGTCGCGAGGAACTGCGCGGCTCCTCGGCCGGCTTGCTGCGGCGCGCCGAGGGCGCCGGCTCGGCGGAACGATCCGATCGCGAGCCGGACAGCGACTTCTCGTCATTGCCGATCGAGCCGCCGGCGCTGCCGGACTGCGCGACGGCGGACGGTGGAGCGACGGTGACGGACAGGAAGAGGGCCAGGGCAATCGCAGGGATGACGGCATTGCGCATGAGCAAAAATCCAAAATGAAAAATCGTATCAACGGCCGGAGCCGTCGGCACAGACGGAACCGATAATGCGGCAAGCTTTGCCAGCCTTGCCGCATTCGTCAAGCGCGGCGTCTTTCGCGCGCTGCACGCTGTCGCGCTGGACCAGCGACCAGGATTTGTCGGAGATCGCGAACGCGCCGCAGCGGTTGCCATAGAAGGACAGCTCGATCGGACATTTGGCGCCGGCGCAATTGCCGCGCGCATCCGCCACCGCCGCGCGCCGCGAGGCGTGGTTCCAGGAGATGCCCCATTTGCTGCCGTCGGGCCCGTAGACGATCGAGCCCCATGGTTTCAGGTCCTCCATCTTGCGCATCCGCAGCAGCAGGCCTTCGGTCGCTTCGCCCGTCGGCGCCATGGAAATCCGCTGCTGGAGCTTTGTGATCGCGCGGGTCATTCCGTCAGGGCTGTCAGGATCGAAATTGAGCTCGTAGAGCCGCTCGCTGAGCTCGCTCAGCAGGGCGGCATCGCGCAAGGGGACGCGGTCTGGATCGGCGCGCAGCCGATCCGCCGGCAACGGATCAGGCTGCATCGCTGCGACCTGCGGCGGGGCGGTTTGCGTCGGGGCTACAAAATAGAAGGTGCCGTCGATCGGCGAGGACGACACCCAGGGCTGCTGCGCGCCGGAGGTGGCGCGCTTCACCGCGAGGCCGACCTGGTTGAAGGTCTGGAACACGTCGAGGCCCGCGGTCCGGACCGTCGCGGCCAACGCCTTGGTGTAGGGGCTGTGGCCGTCGCTGCCGTCCTGGGCGACATTGCCGGGTTGCGTTGCGTAGGAGATCAGCGTGCCCTCGGGCGCGCGCATCTGCGCGAGACCGCCATCGGAGGCGCGCAGGCCGCGCGAGCCGAACGGGTTGTTGCGGCAGGCGTCCAGGATCACGAGGTTGAGGCGGGTGCCCGATCCCTGCATCTGGCGCAGCACGAGGTTGACATCGGTCATCTGGAAGTCGACGTCGGCTTCGCGCGTCGGGTTCGCGCCGACTGGCACGAGATAGTTGGCGCCCGAGACCTGCACGCCATGGCCGGCATAATAGAACAGCGCGACGTCGGCGCCCTGCACCTGCCGGCCAAAGCTCTGCACCGCCAGATCCATAGCGCCCTTGTCGAGATCGAGCTGGGCGCGGCCTCCGACCAGCGTGAAGCCGAGCAAGCCAAGCGTGTCCGCCATCAGGCTCGCGTCCTTGGATGGATTGTCGAGCGGCGTGATGTTCTTGTAGGCGGAGTTGCCGACCACGAGCGCGATGCGCTTCTCGGCCGATGCAGGTTGCGTGGCGACGACGAGCAGGGCTGCGACCAGCGTCGCCAGCCCCGGGACGCGATTGAAAATCCTCGCGCGCATCAAAATTCCCCAAAAATAATGACGCCAGTCTAACAGTCCGGCGCGCCGGCGAAAAGCGGCGCCACATGCGTACTGTCCGTCATGCCCGGGCTCGTCCCGGCCATCCACGTTCTTCGTGCCGCGTGGCAAGGCGTGGATGGCCGGGACAAGCCCGGCCATGACGCGGATAGGCCGCGTTGCGTATTTCGCAGGCGAGGGGCCATGGCCGCGCGTTCCCGCGGCAGGTTCTGCCCGAGCCTTGCTGCCGTTGATCGCCCAATGGAAGCCAAAGGGCGCAGGGAAGGCCGGGCGCCGGCGGCACCCGTTGGTCCGTGCGCTACAGGAATGCACACGGGGTGGACCGATTGGGTGGCCGATCGCCCGGCCTTCCCTGCGCGGATGGTTTTAACGGTGTCCTTCGTGCTCTCCCCGGGGAGCGATGCACTATTGCCCCCGTCGCCCCGCCGATCGCTGATGCGCGCGCCCGGTTGGGCCGCCACATCACCGCGAGGCTTGACGCACAGACCCCGGGCGTCAGGACCACACGACTTCTCCGTCCGCGGACGGTCCCGCCGAAATCGTCGAGGGCTTGCGTGTGCTCACCCCCGATGACCGACAAGCCCGCTCTCCAGCGCCGTGTCGTACGCGTCGCGTGAGGACTCACGGTTGCCCGCCCGGTCATCACGCCGCCCGCGCCGTCGCTGCCGCGTCCACCGCCACCCGGCCCGCATGTCGTGACGGTCGCGAACGCCCCTTTGGCAGGGCCAGGATGCGGGCTGTATGCCACAAATCCGAAATTCGGAAAAGCGAAATGTTTTTGCGCCGATGGCTTGACGGGGTGTTTTGCCCGACGCGTCTGCCCAGTGGCGAATGACCCAAATCGGGTTTGGTGCCACCTCAAACAGCTTGTCATCCGCTGGCAAGAACAATGTCAAAATTCGCGACCAACGCATGCCTCTCAAGGCGTGATGGCGAATCTTGCAGAACAATGATCAACCTTTCCGGATGCGGAGCCGCATTGAGCCAGCGGTCGGTCACATTTTCTCCTTCGCCAGCGAAATACAGCTGGGTTACCAGGCGATCGAACCGCCCCTCGACGGCGAGGTGAATGTGCGGCGGCCTGACGTCGCCTTCTGCTGTCGGATAGCGGCCGGGTTTGACCGTACGAAAGCTGTAGCGCCCAGCCGCATCCGTTGTGAGACGCGCGAAGCCTTTGAAATTGGGGTCGAGCGGCGCCGGGTTGTTGTCGCTTGGATGACGATATTTCCCCGCCGCGTTGGCTTGCCAGATGTCAATGCGTGCATGCGGCACCGGCGCTCCCGAACGCGTGAGCACGCGTCCGCTGATATGGATGAGCTGACCCAGCGCCTCAACGGTGCTGCCGCTTGGACGCGCCAGATCGGTTGCCAGATCGGGGTGCTCCGAGACCGGGTAGAACGGGCCGACAATTTGTGGGGGCGTAATCGCCAATGCTGCTGCATCGCGGCCACTCGTCTGGGCTTTGGATGTGGTCTGGCTCATCAAGGTAGCTTGATATCCGCATCCTTGACGACCTTGGCCCAGTGGGCGATGTCAGTCTGGATTCCCTCACCAAATTCTGCAGCGGTGCCACCCACGGCTACCGCTCCTATCTTATCGAGCGAAGCGTGGATCTTCGGTTCGACAAGTACCTTGTTAATTGCCTTGTTAAGCTGCGACTTTATTTCTGCAGCCGTTCCACGCTTGGCCGCAAAGCCGATCCAATCGGCTGTCACCAGATCGGGGAGGCCTGCCTCGATCACAGTGGGAACGTCCCCCAGGGCAGCAATCCTGGTGGGGGCGGTGACGGCAAGCGCTCGCAACTTGCCGGTCGCGATGAGATCAATAACCGGAAGCGTGGTGACGAACATGTATTGGACGTTGCCGCTGATCAGATCGGTGATTGCTTGGGAGAATTGCTGGTAGGGCACGTGGGTGGCGTGCACTCCGGCCTGCAATGCAAACATTTCGCCGATCAGATGCGAGGGAGTGCCGAAGCCGGCGGAAGAGAAGTTGAGCTTCCCCGGCTTGCTCTTGAGCAGCGCCACCAGATCGGACAGCGAGCCGACCGGCAAGGAAGGCGTTGTAACGAGCACAGTGTAGGACTTCGATATCTTGATCACCGGATCGAAATCCACGTCCGGCCGTACCTCCGCTTTCGGAAGCAGAGACGGAGTGACCGTCATCGGAAGGCTCATGGTCAGCAGTGTATAGCCGTCCGCCGGACGGCCGGCCACGTCGTTCATGGCAATGGTCTGCAGCGCACCCGGGCGATCTTCCACCACGAGCCGCCAGCCTTCATTGGCCGCGAGCCCGTCCGCGACCATGCGGCTGATAATGTCGGGCGGTGTGCCCGCACCGGTAGGGACGACAATCCGTATGAGATTGGACGGATAAGGTTGCGCGACGACCTTGCCGGGCAGCAACAATCCGGCGAGGCTTCCCAGCAGGAAAGTGCGACGGGGAAGATAAATGGTCGACATGGCTGCTCCAAACCTTGGCGGTGGAGGGTAACGCGAATTGCAGCTTGTCCCGCGGACCTATATAAGAAAAGTTCTATTTCTCAATAGTTCTATTCCATTTCGGAAAGGGTCGCATGCTCGATGCATCCCAAATCAGCCGTCGGATCAAGCTGCGGCAGCTGAGCGTGTTTATCGCCGTCGTGGAATACGGGAGCATGGCGAAGGCGGCCGAGCACCTCGCCATTTCTCAGCCTGTCATATCCAAGATGCTCGCGAACCTGGAGCAAACGATCGGCCTTCCGCTTCTGGAGCGCAGCCGGCTCGGCGTTGAGCCCACGCTTTATGGCAAGGCCTTGCTCAAGCGCGGCATTGCTTTGTGCAACGATTTACGGAGCGGCGTGGACGAGTTGCAATCGCTCGCTGATCCCGCGGTGGGTGAATTGCGCATTGGCAGCACCGAGCCCGTGATGGCCGGATTACTGCCCGCCATCATCGACCGGCTATCACGGCAATATCCGAGGCTCGCGCTTCACATCATCGAGGGCGAACCGCCTGAGCTTCAGGATCGCCATCTGCGCAATCACGACATCGACCTCATGATAGGGCGCCTGCCGAGCTCGACGCCGGCTGCCGATACCGATGTTGAAGTGCTGTTGCACGAAAGCGGTGTCGTTGTTGCAGGCTTGCACAGTCCGTGGGTGCGGCGGCGCAAGATCCGCCTCGACGAGCTGGTCAACGAGCGTTGGTGCCTGCCGCCGCGCGAAAGCTTTCCGGGCGGCTGGATTGCCAACGCATTTCACGCCTCCGGGCTGGAGGTGCCACGTGCCAGCGTAACCGTGTATTCGGTCCTTATGCAGTCGGCGTTGCTTTCGTCGGAACGATTCCTGAGTTTCCTTCCGGCATCGATGTTGCACTTCAGCGCGAAGCGGCTGTCGATGAAGGTCTTACCCGTCGAAATGCCTATTCAGATGTGGCCGATCGGGATCATTGCGCTGAAGGGCAGAACGCCAAACCCTGCTCAGCGGCTGCTCGTCGAGTGCGCCCGGGAGGTCGCGAAGCCGCTCGCAGGTAAGCGAAACGCCTCGCCCAATCGGCGAAATTGAAACTGATCGTTCTTCTGCTTCTGCCACATCGCGTCGTTCCGCTCCTGCGCGGCCAACGTCGGCTACCGGGGTAAGGCGGTGGCCGTGCGAGCGCAGCGAGCATTCCAGAGAGCTGCCGCGGAACGATTTCTGGAATGCTTGTCTTCGCCGGAAGTGACGCCGAGGAGATAGCGCGGTCCAACCGGATCACCTCGGGAAACTTATCACCTCGGCCGCCGTTTAATTGCGGCTGAGGAGACGCCATGCCGATCAAGGACCAGATCAAAAATCTCGCCAAGAAGCTCGTCGAGGATCACCCCGACGCGGCAACGCTGCGGGCGCTCGTGCGGGCTCGGAAGCCGACAGCCATCCGCTTCCAGGACGATGGCATCGTGCCGAATAACCCGCATTTTCCAGTGTTGCTCTATCGCGGCGCGGTGAATCTGAAGACCCGGCGTTTTGCTCCAGAGGTCATCGTCGACTCGCTGTTCGATAGTCATGGCTGGGGCCGCTCCTGGCGCGATACGGTGTATGACTTTGTCCACTACCATTCGCAGATCCACGAAGTGATGGGCGTGGCACGCGGCACGGCTAGGATCGAGTGCGGCGGGATCAAGGGGCGAATCCTGAGCGTGAAGGCCGGAGACGTTCTGGTTCTTCCCGCAGGGACCGGACACCGGCTGATCGAGTCCAGCCGGGACTTCCTGGTCGTCGGAGCGTATCCGCAGGAGGGACGTATGACGAGTGCACCGACACGCGAGAGCGTCCTGACGCCAGCAAACGCATCGCCAAGGTCCGTAAGCCGAAGACCGATCCCGTGCTGGGTGCCGGCGGCCCGTTGCTCAAATCATGGCGGATAAAGCCATCGCGATCGTGACGCGGGGGATCGCTTTCGCTGTGCCGGTTCGAGGTGTCGTTCGTTGGAACGCCGGCCGTCTCGGTCAGGTCAGATAATCCGGCGTGAAATCCGCGAGCGCGCGGAGTTCGTCGGGTTGCAACAGCTCGATCTCGCTTCCCTCCCAGGCAATCAATCGGCGCCCTCTCAGCTCCTGGATGGTGCGATTGACGTGGACGATCGACAGTCCGCAGGCATCGGCGACATGCCGCTGCGTCATCGGCATTTGGAAGCGGCCGTTCTTGACGAGGCCCACGACCTCCAGCCTTGCGGCGAGTTCGCAGATCAGATGCGCCACCTTCGGCAACGCCGCCTGTGCGCCGAGGCGCGCGATCCATTGTCGCGAGATCGCCGCATCGATCAGCGTCTCGCGCCAGAACGCGCGGGTCAGGTGAATGGAGCTGTCGAGCAGCTGCTTGAGTTGGCTGTGTGCGACGTAGCCGACGATCGAGGGTCCAAGACCGACGAGGTCCGCATCCATCGGCGACACCAGCAGCGTGTGCAGGCACGGCATGTCGCCGGGAACGTGGAAGGCGAGGATCTGGCTGCGATCGCCGACGATGCGAGCCTGGTAGAGGAAGCCGCTGACGATGAAAACGCAGCGGGAGGCATCTTCACCCTGGCGCAGCACGATCTCGCCGTCGGAGACCTGGCGCAGCGTGGACGGCAGACCCGCGATCTGGCGGCGTTCGTCTTCTGAGAGGCCTTCAATCGCCTGGAGATGCGCGATGAACTTCGGGTGCGGCATGGTGAGGAGGAGGGGTTTCAGTCGTCACGCGGCACGGCCGGTTCGAGCAGGCGTTGGGAGAGTTTTGCGATGGTCCAATCGGACACGGGAACCGCCTGGAACTCGCGGATGGCGTGCGCAAGCTCCTGATCCGACATCGGCCGCGCCGGCTGCTTCAACCTGCCTTGCAGGAAGGCAGCGCTGATACTGTCCAGGTGCTCGCCCGAATCCGTAGCGAACAGGTGGCGAATGCGTTTCAGGATCGTCGTAGGGCTCATGCGAAGGGCGGGGGCAGTCAGCGATCGAGGGATGGTGGGGCTGCGACCCTGTACCGTCGCAAACCGGTAGCAACCTGTGCTTCCGTCTCGCGTTCTAGTCCGCTGGATTCGGGCCAGATGTATCATTTGATCGAACCGGCAGGATTTTTGGCGGGGCGCATGGAACGGGACACATGGAAAAAGCCCATGACGTGCTGATCCGGAACCTCGGCGAGCACACCGCGCTTGCACAGGAGGATGTCGCCGAAATTCGCGGGCTGACTTTTGTGCAGCGCGAGTTCGCGCCGAATGAGGATTTCATCCGTCAGGGCGACGAACCCGAGCATTCGGCGCTGGTCGTCTCCGGCATGATCGCCCGCTACCATCTGCTCGACAGCGGCAGGCGGCAATATCTCGCGTTCCATTTGTCTGGAGACCTGCCGGACTCCCAGGGACTGTTCATCGACCAGATGGACCATGGGCTGTGTGCGCTCGGGCCTGCCTCGGTGGCGTTCATCCCGCATCGCGAATTGTTCATTGCCTTTCGGCGACGACCGACCTTCGCACTGTCGGTCTGGCGCGAGACGCTGCTCGATGCCGCTATCTTTCGCGAGGCCATCACCAACAATAGCGCCCGGCCGATGCACGCGCGCATGGCGCACCTGTTCTGCGAGCTGTTCTACCGCGCCCGCGCCGCGCAGCTCGTCCGCGGCAATCGCTGCCGTCTGCCGATCAGCCTGGCGCAGCTCGGCGAGACGCTGGGCATGGCGATCGCGACGGTGAACCGGACGCTCGCCGAGCTCAGGCGGAGCGGGACCATGGACATGCGCGACGGCGAGCTGATCGTCCTGAAATGGCGCGAACTGCAGCGGCTCGGAGGCTTCAGTCCGACCTATCTGCACTTGAAGCGCCAATCGCCGCCGCATGCGTGAGACCTAAAGCGAACCGTCCGCGGCCGTGCGCCCCATCACCTCGTCAAAGTGCTTCTTCACCCAGTCGTTGCAGGAGCAGGCTCTGGCTTCGAGCGCCGGCGCATCCAGGATCAGGATGGCGCCACGGCGTGTCGCGAGGATCTGCCTCGCCTTGAACATCTGGATGACGCGGCTGGCATAGCTGCGGGAGACGCCGAGCATGCCGGCAAGCTGCTCATGGGTGAGGGGGATCTCGGGGCCGCCGACGTGCTCCTGCGCGGAGATGATCCACTTGGCGGCGCGCTGCTCGATCGAATGCGCGGCATTGCAGGCCGCGATCTGGAGCAGCTGTGCGAACTGGCAGTCGCCATAGCGCGAGAAGACCTGGTGGAGCGTGGCCGACCTCTGCTGGGCCTGCTCGAGCGCGCGGTGCGGCAACCGCATCAGGGTCCCGCCCAGCTTCACGACGATGCGCGAATAGGCCAGCGAGGCGCTGCGGCCGGCGGCAATGCCCACCGCGCCCTCGCGCCCGACCAGCAGGCTTTCAACCTCGCGATCGTCCTCGACTGGCACGGCGAACGACACGAGCGTGGAGCGGCAGGGAAAATGGACCGCCGCGACCTCGTCGCCGGCGTGATACAGGATGTGGTTCGCCTCGAGTTCGACCGGCTGGAGGTGCGGTGCGAACAGTTCGAAATCCGTGCGGCTGAGCCGCTGGAGAAGATCGTTCTGGGGCCGACCGGTCACATGTCTTGCTCTGGCCGGGAATCGGCGCCGGCCAGAACCCTACGTTTCCGTGACGGAGCCGACGGTTCCAAAGTGCACACAAGGCGTTTTTCAAGCGTTGAAAAGATGGCCTCCGGCTTACGGAATGCCGGAAAATTCTGGCGCGGCGCATGGCACGCGAGGCAAATGGCGCAGCCGAACCCAGCTGCCTTCAACTTTACGAGCTCTGTGCAGGAGTGCACACAGCAGGAGCGCGGATCAGCGTAGCGTGCTCGTCGCGGAGCGCCGCAGCCCGTGCGCTCTGCCCGACGGACCGCCGGCCTATATCTCAAACGCCGCCGGGCCGGCGGGCCCGAGGGCGGCCAGGATGTTCATCACCCGACGTTCGTCACCCGAAGCGTGCTTCGCAATCGTGCGCGGGCCGGCTTTTTTCCGCGTGGGCGCGATAGGCATCGATCGCCCTGTTGGCGAGCATCAGTTGCCGGCGTTCACCGGTCCTGAGCTGGGCCTCAATGGCGTCGAGCAGGACGTTCGCCGTCTCGTCCGGAGAGCCGAGCTGTCCGCTCTGCTCCAGGAAGCTCCAGGCGATGAAGAATGCGTTCTCGACGGTGCAGCGAATGGACATGGCTGCCAACGCGGCGCGGCCATTGCCGTTCCGCGGGACAGACGAATGCCGTGAATTAGCGCGCCTGCCCGCGTTACTTCAGTGAGCTGCTGATCGAGGTGAACTTCTGCGCCGAGATTGTTGACGACGGCGATGATCGCCAGTGCGATGCCTGCGGCGATCAGGCCGTAGTCGATCGCGGTGGCGCCGGACTCGTCGGCAAGGAAGCGGCGGATGGTCTGCATGGTCTTGCCAGAATTCCAAAAGAGAGCTGGCGAGGGCCATAATCCGCAGAGATCAGGTTCCCCAATTTGGAACACCGGCTTGCGTCAATTTCGAGTGAATCGCGATGATTGAAGCCGGCGGCGAGATGACCCCGCCGCCTCGCGCTTCTCGCGCATGCTAATTCTTGAGCACGATGCGGCCGACGACCTTGCCGGCGCGAAGCTCGTCGATCCAGGTCTGCACGTCGCCCATCGGCTCCTCGCGCATCGGCGTCGGCTTGATCTTGCCGGCGCGGGCGAGCGCCATCAGCTCGTGAGCCTCGGTGAGCGTGCCGACCATGAAGCCCTCGATGGTCATGCGCTTGTAGACCCATTGCACCATCGGCAACGTGAACTGGCCGCCCATCAGGCCGGAGACCACGATCTTGCCGCCGCGCGCGGCGACGGCGACCGCGAAAGCCATGGACTTCTCGTTGCCCGCGAAATCGACGATCTCGTCGAAGCCGCCATCGGTTTCCTTGAGGATGCGCTTGATCACGTCGGGCTCGGCCGGATTGTAGGCCGCCGCCGCGCCGTTCTTCAGCGCGGTTTCCCGCGCGGCACCGCTGAGGTCGGCGACCGTGATCGGCTGCTTGAACATGGCCGCCGCGAAGGAAAGGCCCATCATGCCGACACCGCCGAGGCCGATCAGCAGGAGATTGCGCTGGCGCGGTCGGTCGACCAGGCGCTTGAGCGCGCCATAGGCGGTGACGCCGGAGCACATCAGCGTCGCGGCCTGGTTGACGGGCAGGGGATCGTAGTCGAGCAGATATTTCGCGTCAGGCACCAGCACGTGGGTGGCGAAGCCGCCGTCGATGGAGACGCCAAGAAAGCGCTGCCTGGCGCAGAGGTTCTCGTCGCCATTGGCGCAGTCGCGACACTGGCCGCAACCGATCCACGGAAACACCGCCTTCTTGCTACCGACGAGACCGGCGAACACTTCGGGGCCGACTTCGTCGACCACGCCTGCGATCTCGTGGCCGAGCGTGAAGGGCAGCGTCATGCCGCGCGTGGTGTCGAGCTTCTTGCCGCCGCCGAGATCGGCGTAGCCGTCCTGGATGTGCAGATCGGAGTGGCAGAGGCCGCAGCGCTCGATGCGCACCAGCACCTCGCGTCCTTGCGGCTTCGGCGTGTCGACGATGGTCTCGCAGAGCGGCGCATCGAACTTGACGAGGGACTGCCGACGCATCAACGCCATATTTCTTCCTCCGAAATTATCTCTCTGTTTCGCTGCGTATATTGGCCAATTCACGGGCCATGGCAACAAAGCCGGAAATCGGAACGGTCTCGGCGCGCCGCGTCGCATCGACGCCGGCAGCTGCGGCGAGCCGCGCGGGATCGGCGCCGAGCGACTTCAGACTTTGTCGCAGCATCTTGCGGCGCTGGCCGAACGCGGCGGCGGCGACCTGTTCGAGCAGCTTGCGATCGCAGGCGAGAGGGTTTTCGCGCGGGATCAGTCGCACGACGGAAGACGTGACCTTCGGCGGCGGCACGAAGGCGGACGGCGCGATGTCGAACAGGATCTTGGTCTCGCAGCGCCAGTTGGCGAGCACGCCGAGCCGGCCGAAGGCCTCCTCGTCCTCGCGCGCCACGATACGCTCGCCGACCTCGCGCTGGAACATCAGGACCATCATGTCGTACCAGGGCGGCCAGGGCTCGGTGGTGAGCCAGCCGACGAGGAGGTGGGTCGCGATGTTGTAGGGCAGGTTCGCGACGATTTTTGCTCTTTCGCCGGATAGCAGCGGGCGCGGGTCGAAGCTCATGGCGTCGCCATGCACGATATCGAGACGGCCGGGATAGCGCGCTGAAATTTCCTGCAAGGCAGGGATCGCCCGCTCGTCGTGCTCGACGGCGATGACGCGTCTGGCGCCGAGCGCGAGCAAGGCGCGCGTCAACCCGCCCGGGCCGGGGCCGATCTCGATGATGGTGGAATCCTCGAGCGGAGCCGCCGCACGCGCGATGCGCGCGGTGAGATTGAGGTCGAGGAGGAAGTTCTGGCCGAGCGATTTGCGCGCCGACAAGGCGTGCTGGCGAATGACCTCGCGAAGCGGCGGGAGGTCGTCGATCGCGCTCATCGGGTTTTCGCAGCCGCCATCCGGCTCGCGAGCCTCAACGCAGCGATCAGGCTTGCCGGATTGGCCTTGCCGGTGCCGGCGATGTCGAAGGCGGTGCCGTGATCGGGCGAGGTGCGGATGAAGGGCAGGCCGAGCGTGACGTTGACCGCGTCGTCGAAGGCCACCGTCTTGATCGGGATCAGCGCCTGGTCGTGGTACATGCAGACGGCGCAGTCATAGCTGTTTCGCGCGGCTTCGTGGAACATGGTGTCGGCGGGGAGCGGTCCCTTCGCCTCGATCCCGTCGCTGCGCAACGTCTTGATCGCCGGCGCGATCACGGTCTGCTCCTCGTGGCCGAGCGAGCCGTCCTCGCCCGCGTGCGGATTGAGGCCGGAAATCGCGATGCGCGGATTCGCGATGCCGAAGCGGGATTTGAGTTCGGTCGCGACGATGCGCACGGTCGAGACGATCAGCTCGCTGGTGAGCTGGGCCAGTGCATCGCGCAAGGAGACGTGGATGGTCACGGGCACCACGGCGAGCCGCGGCGACCACAGCATCATCACCGGCTGCGGCACGCGGCCGTCTTCCGCGGCGAGCTCGGCGAGGAATTCGGTATGGCCGGGATGGCGGAAGCCGGCGCGATAGAGCACGCTCTTGGCGATCGGATTGGTGACGACGGCACCGGCGCGGCCCTCGCGGACATCCGTGACCGCCTGGCGGATCGAGGCGAGGGCGGCGGGCGCGCTCGATGCGTCGGGCTTGCCGGGCTTGGCGCTCACGGGCTCGCCGGTCGCAACCACGGGCAGGGCCTCGGGGAAGGCGGCCCCGGCCTCGCCGGCGCTCACCGAAGCAATCCTGATATTGGCGCCGAGCGCCTTGGCACGGCGGGCAATCAGCGCCTCGTCGCCGAGCAGATAGAAGGCGGGCAGGTCCAGTTCGCGGCGCTTGAGCCAGGCTGCGATGGTGATGTCGGGGCCGATGCCGGCAGGCTCTCCCAGCGTCAAGGCGAGGGGCTTGGCAGGCTGCGGGGCCATCAGCGGTTGCGATACTCGATCATCGCCGCCTTGCGGAGCTCCTCGAGATAGGCCTTCTGGGTCTTCTCGTACTTCTCCTGATACATCTTCTCGCGGACCTCGCGCTTCTTCGGCGTGTCGATCATGGTCGGCTTGCGCGAGCACAGCACCACCATCTCGATGCCCGCCTTGGTCGTCTCGGGGGCGGTCAGGTGGCCGATCGGCGTGTCGTCGAGCACCTTGCGCAGCGCCTCGGGCAATTCCGCCGTGGTCTTGGTGACGGTGTCGCGGATCGTGGCGTTCGGCGTGGAGCGGAACAACGAATTGGCTTCTTCGCAGCTTCCGACGCGCGAGCGATATTGCTCGGCTTCCTTATGCCGCGTCTCCAGGAACGCCGGCGACGAGCCGCGCGGCACGAGCAGCACGATCGGCTGCATCTTGTATTCGGTCCCCTCGATCTGCAGCTTGTCGCCGGTCTGCGCCTGCACGGCCTGCGCGACGTCCTTCTCGCCGACCAACAACTTCTCCTTGAAGCGGCCGCGCACGAGGCTGGTCCAGACCATCTCGGCCTTCATGCGGTTCTTCAGGGTTTCGGGGCGGACGCCCTTGACCTCGAGCGACTTGGTGAGCTGGTCCGGCGAGATGCGCATGCGCTGCGCCATGCCCTCGTAGGACTGGTTGATGTCGGAGACACCGGGGTCGACCCCGTATTTCTTGCCTTCCTTCATCTTCACCCGGTCGTCGATCAGCTCGTTGATGACCTCCTGACGGGCCGGTGTCTTCTGCGTCGTCAGCTGGTCGAGCTTGGAGCGCTGCTCGACGTCGAAGTCGGTGATGGGATCGCCGTTGACCATCACGACGATGTTCTGCGCGCGCGACGGCGCGCCGGCCAGGAGCAGGGCGGCGAGGACGAGGAAGAGGCGGAAGACAGGCAATGAGATCGTCATATTTGTCGCTCGCATGTCAGCCGCGGTGAACCTGCGATCGGGAACACGCGGCCGGCACCTTCAAACCGTTCACTGGAGACCGCCGCCGGAACTGCTGGTCGTCGCTGTGTTCGCCAGCGTGCGCAGGCCGATCTGGAACATGATCGCGTGGTTCAGCACGGGCGGCGCCGCGCCTGCGGAATAGCTATACGCAGTTACATAGTTCAAGCCGAGCACAAAGCAATCGTCGACGTAGCCGGCACCGAGCACATACTGATTGATCTTGTTGGCCTCCAGGTCCCAGCGCGCCGAGCCCGTGACCACCCAGTTGGCCGCGACCTTGATCGAGCCCGACGTCAGGATGCCCTCGCGGCGGGTCAGATAGCCGAGTTCCGGCTGCGCCGCGTAATTGCCGTACAGCATGCTGACGGACCAGCGGTTGAAGTTGGCGCGGCCTTCCGCCTCGAAGCGCTGGATGTTCCAGGTCTGCTCGTCCATGCGCGAGCGAACGCTGAACGTATAGGTGCTGTTGGGCGAATAGGCGGCGCTCGCCACATAGTCGGAGCGCGGCCTCTGCAGACCGGAATCCACGCCAGTATTGATGGAGTCCTGGACCGCGAAGGAGTTCATGCCGAACAGCTGGTAGGACTGGCCGAACAGCGTCTTGATGGCGCCGCCCCTGTCGAATTGCGTGGTGGACTGCACGCCGACATTGGCGCGGCCGCCGCCCTCGACACGGTCGTAACCGGAGAACTTGTCGACGCTGAACAGATTCGAGGCGTCGAACACCATGCTCTGCGCGTCCTCGTTGGGGAGCTTGCCGGCATAGGTCTCGTTCGGCCGGATGATGATCTGCGCGATCGGCTCGATGGTGGTCGAGCCCCAAGGCTGAACGTTGATGAAGGGGTAGCGGTATTCGAGGCCCACGGTCGGCATCAGGCGGAACGCCTGGGTGTCGCCGACAGGAAGATAGTTCGACACGCCCGGCTGGTTGGAGACCGAGGAGTTGATCGCGTCGGCGCGGAGAATGGCGAACGGGGTCCAGATTTCACCGAACGGATCGGTGAAGGACTTGCGCCACTGCGCTTCGGCCGTCAGGCGGGTGTAGGTGCCGGGGAAGCCGCGCAGCAGGCACTGCGACGGCGTGCGCGCGAGCGGATCGGCCGACACCGTCGTGCACAGGCCATTGGTGTTGGCGAGCGTCGTGATCGGATCGAACACCGCGGTGTCACGCGACAGGTTCACGAAATTGGTCTTGTAGCTGAACTCGCCGCCGAAGACCGGATAGTTCAGCACGTTCGAATAGTCGATCACGGGATAGACGACCGGCACCTGGCTCTGGTTGCCCGAGTAACTCAGCCAGTACATCGTGCGCGCGTCGAAGAAGCTGCGATTGCCGACACCGGTCAGGTAAAGCTGCGAGAGTGCATCCGTCGGCAGATACAGGAACGAGCCCAGCGGATCGCGATATTGCGACAACCGATAGTCCGAGAAGAAATAGTAGTCGGACATCAGGACACCGTCCCAACCCCAGACCCATTTGTCGTTCAGCGCGAACTGACCCTTGGTGTCGACGGCGCCGCGGAACTGCTTGTCGCCGGGCTGGCCGGCGAGCGCGTTCCGATCGAGCTGGTCGATGCCGTAGACGCGGATCTGATAGGCGCCGTCCATCAGGCGCTGGCGGAATTCGGCCTGGAACAGCACGCCCTGCTTGGACGTGATGCGCGGGCTGAAGGTCGCGTCCATGTCGGGTGCGATCGCCCAGTAGAACGGAACCTCGACGCCGTAGCCGAACGGCGTATTCGACGTGAAGCCCGGCATCAGGAAGCCCGTCTTGCGCTTCACGGTCGGGTCGGGCGTCGAGAAATAGGGCATATAGGCGATCGGCACGCCGAAGAATTCGAGCTGCGCCGTCTCGAAATACAGCATCTTCTCCTGCTGGTCGTGGATGATGCGCGCACCCTTGACCTGCCATAGCGGCGGCTTCTTCGGGTCGTCCTTGCATGGCGCACAGGCCGTGTAGACGCCGTTCTCGAACACTGTGTAGTTGCCGCTGGAACGATCGGAGCGGCTCGCCGCCATGCGGGTCTGGTCGGCCGTGTCAACGCGCAGCGAATCGACGAAGCCGTCGCGGTAGTCGTCGGAAAGGTCCAGGATCTCGGCATAGGTGATCTTGCCGTCGGCATCCGTCATCCGGATGTTGCCTTCGGCATGGAGCCGCTTGGTCTTCTGGTCGTAGATGACCTTGTCGGCCTCGACGCTGGTGCCGTTGTAGAACAGCTGGACGTTACCGACCGCGGAGACGCGCGAATTGTTGTAGTCGTAGTCGACCTCGGTCGCCTGAACCAGCATCTGGTTGTCGTTGACGGCCTTCGGCGGCTTCGCACGCGGCGGCAGCGGATTGTAGGTGAAGCTCTGGGCGGAGGCCGGCGCCACGGCGGCAACGTCCATCAGGCCACCGAGCGATGCCACGGCGGCGACAGCAAGCAGGAACCTGCGAATGGACAAGCCACACCCGTTCGCGCGCACCAATGTGCGCCGCGTCAAACGAGACACGGGTCCTCGGTGGACGGCCGTCACTATCCGTCCTCCTGATACAGCAAGGCCAAAAAGCCGGTGAGGCCGCCCACCACCACGGGCAACCACGCCGCAGCGATCGGATGCATCAACTCAGCCTTGCTCAAATCTTCAGTCACTTTCGACAGAACGTAGAGCAGAAAGCCTGCGCCCACGCCACTCAAAACCATCTTCTGCACGCCGCCCATCCGGAAGAAGCGCAACGACACGGAAGCCGCGAGCATCACCATGGCCGCAAGCAAAAACGGCTGTGCCAGAAGCTTCTGATACTGGAGTCGGTATCCGGCTGTCGCGAAGCCCGAGCTTTCGGAAGAGCGGATGTAGCTCGGTAGTTGCCAAAAGGACACAGTCTCGGGTGTGGAAAAGCTGTTGCGGACCTGCGCCTCGGTCAGCGTCGTCGGAATCTCCAGGCTGGCCTGATCGACCGGAGGCGAATCCAGCGAGAAGCGGCGGACGCCCTTGAACAGCCAACGGCCGGCCTCGAGTGTCGCCTCTCGCGCCTCGATGCGCTCCTTGAAGTGCTGCTCTGTGTCAAACCGGAACAGCGTGAGTCCCGTGAGCCGGATACCCTGCTGCTCGCTGCGCGCCGCGTTGATGATGGTCTGGCCGTCATTGGTGACCTGATTGAGCCAGAAGCCGGAGGCGTCCTGAATGCCGCCGCCGGGCGCCGAGCCGAACAGCTCGGCTTCCATGCGCTTGGAGAGCTCGCGCAGATTGGCCGACATCGGATTGTAGGCGACGGTGGCGATCACTCCGATCAGGAGCGCGCTGCCGAGCGCCGGCGAGATGAATTGCCATGCGGAGACGCCGGCGGCGCGCGCGACCACGAGCTCGAGCCGGCGGGAGAGGGCGAGATAGCAGGTCATGGCGCCGATCAGCATGCAGAACGGCGTCAGCTTCTCCAGCAGCTGGGGCACGCGGAACAGCGAGGTCTCGGCCACCATGACCGCGGAGGCGGATGCGAGGCCCGAAGTCTTGCGCACCATCTCGATGTAATCGACCAGCACCAGCAACAAAAAAATGCTGGCGAACACGCCGAGCGCCGCGACCACGAAACGGCCGGCGAAATAGCGCCCGAGTGTGTTGGTGAGCATGCTCATGCGGTGGCCGGCCGTCTGAACAGCCGCGCGATGCGTGCGTTCGACCTGTTGATGGCCTCCATGAGGCGCGGCGGCGGTTCGACCACAAGGCCGCCGATGATGATCGCCATCCCGATGCCGATGGCACCAATGACCATCGCATATTGGACCAGCACCGCGCCGGGCGATTTCACCGCCATCACCGAGCAGGCAAAGCCGGCCATGCGCAGGCCGAACACGGCGAAGATCGATGAGCCCATCGAGAAATTGCGGCTCTGGCGCGTGGTGCGAGGCGCACCCAGAAACGCGAAGGTCAGCACGGCAAAGGCGAAGGGATAGATCGGCGCCAGCAGGCTGTCATGCAATGCCGAGCGGAACTGGCCGGGAATCTGCTTGTAGACGGGGTCGTCCTCGGACGGCGAGAGCAGCTCCCAGAGATAACGCTCGCGGATGCCGAGGGTGACGTCGCGGCCCTGGCCCGAGAACTTGGACATGTCGAAGCCGTAGCGGCCGAACGCCACCAGCGCGGGATCGCGCTTGCCGGCCTCGAAGCGCTGGAGATTGCCGGTCTCCAGCACCAGGAACGATCCGTTCTCGTTCTTCATGACTTCGCCGTGCTCGGCGACGATCGAGACCCGCTCGTTCGGATCGCGGCGGTCGTCGATGAAGATGCCGGCGAGGATGCCGCCGGGCTGGCGTTCGCGAATCCTGATCGTCAGGTTCTTGTCGAGCTGGGCGAAGCGGCCGGGCTGCAGGATGTTGGTAAGCACGTCGGCGGTGATCTCGGCGTCCCACTGCTTGATCCGCCGCATGCCATCGGGAGCGAGATAGGCCGCGATGAAGGCGACCAGCAGCGCCACCACGCAGGTGGCGTAGAAGAACGGATAGAACAGCCGGAACGGCGAGAAGCCGGCGGCATTCATCACGATGATCTCGGAATCGGTCGCAAGCTTGTTCAGCGTATGCGAGATCGCGATCATCAGCGCGATCGGCGAAATGATCAGGACCAGCGCGGGCACGACGAGGCTGGTGATGCCGAGGAAGGTCAGGATGGTCTGACCCTGGCTCGTCATCAAGTCGATGCCGCGCAACGCTTGCGTAATCCAGATCACGCCCGTGAGGCTGACCAGGACCAGCGCAAACGACGCGAGCGTCGTGCGGAAGATATACCTATCGATTGACCCCATGCGCTACCGCACGAATCCCACCAAGTCCCCAATGCCGGCCGGAATTCCGGCTGTCCAACCAATCCCCGCAAGGGGATCCCCAAGGTCGGTCAACCATCTCATCCGCCGGCTTACTCTCTCAGTACCATCCCTTTGATCCGTCAACAAAATGGCTGCCCCGTGGCACCCTCAATATATGGTTAATATTTCCCTCGTTGTGGCCCCTCGGCCACGGGGGGTGCTTGGCATCGACCGGGCCAGTGGCCCATAGTGCGTTACGCCCAGTGAATCGCCGTTCAGCTCCGGCCCGTGGCCGGGACTGCCGATCGGTAAAAGCGCAACGTTTTTGAGGAGTTACTCATGTCCGATGCCATCAAGGTCGGCTTCGTTCCATTATCTGCCGCCGTCCGTGGCATCATGGTCGTGTTCTGCGACGACAGCTTGAAGCTCGGCCCGGCGACCGCCAAGGCCCTCGGCGGGGCCACCGAACTCGTGAAGCGGGCGGCCACCGCCGCCGCCTTCAAGGGCAAAAGCGGCGCTGCGCTCGACATCCTTGCGCCGGAGGGCGTGAAGGCCACCCGCCTGATCGTGATCGGCGCCGGCAAGGCGGCCGGCCTGAAGGCGAACGACTTTCTCAAATTCGGCGGCGTGGCGGCGAGCAAGCTTCCGGCCGGGGTGGCGGCCATGACCATCATGGCGGAACTGCCCAATGGCGCCATGACGAGCGAGCAGGCGGTCGCGATCGCCTCGGGCCTGCGGCTGCGCACCTACAAATTCGACCGCTACAAGACCAAGAAGAAGGACGGCGAGGAGGGCGGCACGCGCGCCGACGTCTCGTTTGCGGTCGGCGACGTGGTCGTCGCGAAGAAGGCGTTTGCATCGGCGGCTGCGATCGTGGACGGCGTGATCATTGCGCGCGACCTCGTCAACGAGCCGCCGAACGTGCTTTTTCCCGAGGAGTTCGCGCGCCGCGCAGGCCTGCTCCGCAAGCTCGGCGTCAAGATCGAGGTGCTCGACGTCAAGGCGATGGACAAGCTCGGCATGGGCGCGCTGCTCGGCGTCGGCCAGGGCTCGGCGCGGCCGAGCCGCACCGTGATCATGCGTTGGGACGGCGGCAAGAAGGGTGAGGCGCCGGTTGCCTTCGTCGGCAAGGGCGTCTGCTTCGACACCGGCGGCATTTCGATCAAGCCGGCCGGCAGCATGGAGGACATGAAGGGCGACATGGGAGGCGCGGCCTGCGTCGTCGGCCTGATGCATGCTCTCGCCGCACGCAAGGCCAAGGTCAACGTCGTCGGCGCCATCGGCCTCGTCGAAAACATGCCGGACGGCAACGCGCAGCGCCCCGGCGACATCGTCACCTCGATGTCGGGCCAGACCATCGAGATCATCAACACCGACGCGGAAGGCCGCCTGGTGCTCGCCGATGTGCTCTGGTACGTCGCCAAGAAAACCAAGCCGAAATTCATGGTGGATCTGGCGACGTTGACCGGTGCCATCGTGGTCGCGCTCGGCACCGAGCATGCCGGCATGTTCTCCAACAATGACGAGCTTGCCGAGCGGCTGCTGGCAGCCGGCATCGAGAGCGGCGAGAAGGTCTGGCGCCTGCCGCTTGGCCCTGAATACGACAAGCTGATCGATTCCCAGTTCGCCGACATGAAGAACACCGGCGGCCGCCATGGCGGCTCGATCACCGCGGCGCAGTTCCTCCAGCGATTCGTGGACGGCACGCCCTGGGCGCATCTCGATATCGCCGGGACCGCCATGGGCGCGCCGAAGACCGACATCAACCACAGCTGGGGAAGTGGCTATGGCGTTCGCTTGCTCGACCGTCTGGTCGCCGACCATTACGAGCGCAAATGACCCGAGATGACTGAAGTCCTTTTCTACCATCTGCAAAACATGACGGTGGAGAACGTGTTGCCGCCGCTTCTCGAGAAATCGCTCGAGCGCGGCTGGCGCGTCGTGGTGCAGTCGACTTCGCCGGAGCGCGCCGATGCGCTCGACGCCCATTTGTGGACCTATCGCGACGATTCCTTCCTGCCGCACGCGACCTGGCGGGTGAGCGACGCCGCCGAACAGCCGATCGTGCTGGCGGTCGAGGATGACAATCCGAACGGTGCCAATGTCCGCTTCCTCGTCGACAACGCCGCGCTGCCGCAGGACGCGCAGGGCTATGAGCGCATGGTGCTGCTGTTCGACGGGGACGATCCGGACGCACTTGCGTTCGCCCGCAGCGCCTGGACGGATTGCAAGGCGCGGGGATTTGATGTCACCTATTGGCAGGCCGACGAGCGGGGCCGATGGCAGAAGCGGAATTAGCGGTCGCTCGCAATTAATGATAATTTGCACTTTTCGGGGGATGATGGCTTTTGTCACCTTCGTGCCGCAAAGTGGTGTTGGTACAATTGCTTAGGGCCGATCCTTCACTCGGGGAAATTAGTTTATCGTGCGACATCAAAAGCTTCCCAGCTCGCTCATAGTTGCGTTGGCGGCCATAGCCCCGCTGGTCGCGGGCTGTTCGGGCGGGACCGATCTGTTGTCCAGGGATGCCCAGTGGTTCAACACGCCCAGCCGCCTGTTCATCAAAAGCATCTCGATCGAGTCGCCGCCGCTGACCCCCGACAAGCCGGTTGGGGCCGAGGATCTGGTCAGCGCCGACGGGGCTTGTGCCGGCATGGCGCCGCCGCCCGGGCCGGCTGATGCGAATGCGTCCACGACCGCGCCGGCTCCCATGGGCGGCACCGTCGCGCTCGGCCACACCGAATGCGATGTGGTGCGCGGCATCGGCGCGCCCTCGAGCGTCAACCTCTCCGGTGATGCCGCCGGCAGGCGCGTTGCGGTCGTGACCTGGACGACCGGTCCGCGCGCCGGCATCTACACCTTCACGGCCGGTCGCCTGTCCTCGATCGAGGGCACGCCGGAAGCCCCGGTCATGCCGAAGGCGACCAAGCCGAAGCCGAAGAAGAAGTCGGCGGCGTAACGGGTTGGCCTTTTGCCCTGATGCTGGTTGCGGCTGTCGCTGCGATCGGCCGCGCATGCTTCCCCCTATTGTCAAGCGATTTTGCATCCATTGATTGCGATGGGCGGGCGTGAATCGTGATCTCTCCGTTCTCGCTCGCCGGCGATCTTGTTCGCGAGTTTCGACATCGCGGATGCCGACCTTCGCCCAAAGCGCCTTCATTGCCTCGAGCCGCGTTTTTCCGCGCGCGTTGAAAGTCACGGGGGCGTTACGCGTGATCCGTGATCACGCGATTCGTGATGAGAGAGCCTTCGCATTCGCTTTCGAAAACTGCCCCGAAGCAAAACTGGAGGAAATCTCCAGAATAATCACGCGCGTCTCAAGCAACGGTTCAAGAATCTCATGTGCGCGGCTGCTACGCATCGAAGGGAGGGGCTAGGTCGGAAGGATCATTTGGATGTCCATTACCTCTGTGTTTTCCCCGGTTACGGGGCAGCTCACCATTTTCGGCGACAGCGCGAATAACGGCCTTGTGATAAGTCGCGACAAGTCCGGCCGCATCCTGGTCAATAACGGGCACGTGAAAACGGTTGGTGGCGAACCCACCGTCGACAACACCACTGCGATCGACATCTTCGGTCAAGGCGGTGACGACACGATCACCGTCGACGAATGCCACGGCCCGATGCCGGCGGTGCACATCTTCGGCGGCGACGGCAATGACAGGATCACGGGCGGCTCGGGAGCCGATCTCCTGTTTGGTCAGGCCGGCAACGATTTGATCAAGGGAGGCGGCGGTAACGATCTGCTGTTCGGCGGAGCGGGTAACGACGTCCTGGACGGCGGTAGCGGCGACAATCAGCTGTTCGGCGAGGCCGGCGACGATGTCATGGTCTGGAATCCGGGCGGCGGCACCAACCTGTTCGAGGGTGGTGAGGGCAACGATACGGCTCAGGTCAACGGAAGCAACGCCGCCGAGACGTTCACGATCACGGCGAACGGCACCCGTGTGCGGCTCGACGGGACGGGCGCGGTGCCGTTCTCGCTCGACATCGGCACGACGGAAAATCTCGTCCTGCACGGTGGGGGCGGCGACGATGTCATCACCGCGGGCAACGGGCTCGGCAGCCTGATCTCGCTGACGCTCGATGGCGGCGCCGGCAACGACAGGATTACCGGCGGCGATGGCAACGACCTCATCATCGGCGGCAGCGGGGACGACATCGTCAATGGCGGACGCGGCAACGACGTCGCCCAGCTCGGGAGTGGCGACGACACTTTCATCTGGAATCCCGGTGACGGCAGCGACACGGTCGAAGGCGGCTCGGGCAGCGACAAGCTGCTTTTCAATGGCGCCAACATCAACGAGACCATCGACATCTCGGCCAATGGCGGCCGGGTGCGCTTCACCCGCGATGTCGCCAACATCACGATGGATCTCAACAGCGTCGAGCAGATCGAATTCGATGCGCGGGGCGGGGCCGACAACATCACCGTCGGCGACCTCACCGGGACCGGCGTCAAGCAGGTGCTGGTTGATCTCGGAGCCGTTCCGGGAGGGACGCAAGGCGACGGCGCAGCTGACACGGTGACCGTCAACGGCAGCAACGGCAATCAGCACATCGAGGTCACAGCCACGGGCACAACGGTCACGGTCACGGGGCTGCCGGAGCTCGTGACGATCGCAAATGCAGAGGCCGGCAACGACCGGCTGGTCGTTCAGGCGCTCGGCGGCAACGACGTCATCGATGCATCCACGCTCGGCGCGGCGATCGGGCTGACCATCGACGGCGGCGCGGGCAACGACACCATCACCGGCAGCCAGGGCGCCGACACCCTGATCGGCGGCGACGGCAACGACAAGGTCATCGGCGGCCGCGGCAATGACGTCGCGCTTCTTGGCGCAGGCGACGACATCTTCACGTGGAATCCCGGTGACGGCAGCGACGTCGTCGAAGGCGGCGCGGGAACCGATACGCTGGTGTTCAACGGCGCCAACGTGGCCGAGAACATGTCGGTCTCGGCGAACGGAGGCCGTGCGCTTCTCACCCGTGACGTCGGTGCTATCGTCATGGACCTCGCTGGCGTCGAGCACGTGCAGATCGCGGCAGCAGGCGGCGCCGATAACATCACCGTCAGCGATCTGACCGGGACAGGAATCACGCAGGTTGCCATCGACCTCAGCGCCGGCCCCGGCAGCCAGGGCGGTGATGGCGCGGCGGACCGCGTGACCGTGAACGGCACGACTGGTGACGACAACATATCGGTCGTGACCTCCGGCGGATCGATCGTGGTCAACGGCCTCGCTGCGCAGGTGACGATTGCGCACGCGGACGCCGGTGATGTGCTCGGCATCAACGGCGGACAAGGCAATGACGTCATCGATGCGTCTTCCATCAAGGCGGGACAGTCGTTCAGCCTCAACATCAATGGCGGCGACGGCAACGACACCATCATCGGCAGTGCCGGCAATGACGTGGTGAACGGGGGACGCGGCAACGATTTCGCCAATCTCGGTGCGGGCGACGACACCTTCGTCTGGAATCCCGGCGACGGCAGCGACACCGTCGAAGGCGGCAAGGGCACCGACACGCTGGCATTCAACGGCGCCAATATCAGCGAGAACATCAACATTTCGGCCAATGGCGGCCGGGTGCTGTTCACGCGAGATGTCGCGGCCATTGCGATGGACCTGAACGGGGTCGAACATGTCGACTTCAATGCCCTCGGCGGTGCCGACAACATTACCGTCGGCGACCTCTCCGGCACCGGCGTGAGCCAGGTCGACCTCGATCTCGGCGCCAATGACGGCGCCGCGGATACCGTGACCATCAACGCAACCGGCGGCAACGACGTCATCGCGGTGACCGAGCACGACGGCATCATCACGGTGTCGGGGCTTGGCCAGGACATCAACATCACTGATGCCGGCGCGGGCGACAGGATCGTCATCAACGGCCTCGATGGCGACGACGTCATCACGGCCTCCGGGCTGCACGGCGGCATCCAGCTCGTCGCCAATGGCGGCAACGGCGACGACGTGCTGATCGGCAGCCCCGGCAACGACACGCTGGCGGGTGGTGCCGGTGATGACGTGCTGATCAGCGGCGGCGGCCTCGACATCCTGGACGGCGGCACCGGCAACAACGTCGTCATCCAGGGCGGAGCGTTTGCGGCCGCGATGCTGCTCAACCAGGCCATGGCGGCCAGCTTCGTCCCGGCAGGTGAGGGGAACGGCGAGATGCCGCTGCCCGATCCGCACGCGACGCAGAGCCAGGTGCTCGCACCGCCCCAGCACGCCTGAAGCCGGCGGCATCGGCCCGGAGAACGCTCATGATGACCAACGCGGTCTCCTCCGATACGGGGCTCGATGCGTTGCTGACGCTGCTGCATCTGCAAGGTGTTGCGGCCGATCGCGCGCAGCTCAGGCACCGGCTGGGCGCGGCAAGCTTCGGCGCAGCGGATATCGTCCGCTGCGCCAGGTCTCTCGGACTTAAAGCCAGAACCTATCGCACACAGTGGAGCCATCTGTCGGACACTCCGCTGCCTGCGATCGCAATGCTGCGGGACGGCGGCTTCATGGTCATCGCAAAGGCCTCCGCCGACAAGGTGCTGGTGCAGTCTCCGGAGGCGCAGCGCCCGGTGCTGATGGATCGCGACGAGCTGTGCGCGATCTGGGACGGCGGCTTGATCCTGATGGTCCGGCGCGCCGGGCTGTCAGACCTCGGACGGCATTTCGATATCACCTGGTTCATCGGCGCGATCGGCAAATACCGGCGGCTGCTGGGCGAGGTGCTGGCGGCTTCGTTCTTCCTCCAGCTTTTTGCGCTGGTCTCGCCGCTGTTCTTCCAGGTCGTGATTGACAAGGTGCTGGTACACCGCTCGCTGTCTACGCTCGACGTTCTCGTCATCGGCCTCGTCGTCGTCTCCCTGTTCGACACCGTGCTCGGGATCCTGCGCAATTACCTGTTTGCGCACACGACCAACCGCATCGACGTGGAGCTCGGGGCACGTCTGTTTCACCATCTGCTGGCGCTGCCGATGGCCTGGTTTCAGGCCAGGCGCGTCGGCGATTCCGTGGCGCGGGTCCGTGAGCTCGAGAACATCCGCAATTTCATCACCAGCTCGTCGTTGACGCTTCTCATCGACATGGTCTTCACCTCGGTGTTCCTCGCGGTGATGTTCGCCTATTCGGCGCAGATGAGCTTCATCGTGCTGGCGTCGTTCCCGTTTTACATCGCGATCTCGGCCGTGGCGACGCCGCTGTTTCGCCGCAGGCTGGACGAGAAATTCCGCCGCGGCGCCGAGAACCAGGCTTTCCTGGTCGAGAGCGTCAGTGGTATCGAAACGCTGAAGGCGATGGCGGTCGAGCCGCAGATGCAGCGTCGCTGGGAAGAGCAGCTCGCCGGTTATGTCTCGGCGAGCTTCGGTGTCACCAGCCTCGGCAACACGGCAAGCCAGCTCGTGCAGCTCGTCAGCAAAGTCGTCACTGCCGGCATTCTCTATGTCGGCGCCAGGCTGGTGATCGGTGACGCCTTGACCGTCGGCGAGCTCGTGGCCTTCAACATCTTCGCGGGGCGGGTGTCAGCCCCGGTGCTGCGGCTCGCGCAAGTCTGGCAGGATTTTCATCAGGCGCGGCTGTCGATCGCGCGGCTCGGCGACATCCTCAACAGCGCGGCGGAGCCGGCTTACTCCGCCGCCCGCGCGGGGCTGCCGCCGATCCGGGGCAACATCCGCTTCGAGCACGTCTCCTTCCGCTACCGCCTCGATGGGCCGGAGATCCTGCACGATGTCTCATTCGACATTCCAGCCGGACAAACCGTCGGCATCGTCGGATCGTCCGGCTCGGGCAAAAGCACCTTCGCCAAGCTGGTGCAGCGGCTCTACGTTCCGCAAGGCGGCCGCGTGCTGGTCGACGGAATGGATCTGATGACGACCGACCCGGCCGGGCTCCGTCGGCAGATCGGAATCGTGCTCCAGGACAACATGCTGTTCAACCGGTCGGTGCGCGACAACATCGCGCTGGCCGATCCGAGCCTGCCGATGGACCGCATTATCGACGCGGCGAAGCTGGCGGGCGCGCATGATTTCATTCTGGAGCTCCCCGAGGGCTACGATACGGTGGTCGGCGAGCGCGGCTCAACGCTCTCGGGCGGGCAGCGCCAGCGCATCGCGATCGCCCGCGCGCTGGTGGGCAATCCCCGGATCCTGATCTTCGACGAAGCCACCAGCGCGCTCGACTATGAAAGCGAGCGGATCATCCATGACAACATGAAGGAGATCGCGAAAGGCCGCACGGTCCTGATCATCGCGCACCGTCTGTCCACCGTCCGCGGCGCCGATCGCATCTTCACCCTGGAACGCGGCCGTCTGGTCGAGGACGGCACGCATGATGCGCTGATCAAGACCGGCGGGCGCTATGCCGCCCTGCATCGTCTCCAGGGAGGCATTTATGAGGTCGGCTAGCGCTGTGCCGGCCGCTCGGCCGGAGCAGACCGTGATCCCGTTCCGGAATGGAAAGGGGCGGGGCGCCGAGGAAGTCGCCTTCCTGCCGGCGGCGCTGGAAATCACGGAAACACCGCCATCGCCGATCGGCCGCGCCATCGCCATGGTCCTGATGCTGCTTGTCTGCGCGGCGATGGCCTGGTCGGCCTGGGGCACGATCGACATCGTGGCCTCCGCAACCGGCAAGGTCGTGTCGAGCGGGCGAAGCAAGGTGGTCCAGCCGTTCGAGACCGGCGTGGTGCGCGCCATTCACGTGCAGGACGGCCAATCGGTCAAATCGGGCGACCTGCTGATCGAGCTCGATCCGACCGTGAACGCCGCGGAGCGCGATCGTCTGCACGACGATCTCATGGCCGAGCGGCTCAACGTCGCGCGCCTCCGCGCCGCATTGGCAGGCGGCGAAGAGGTGTCCGCCGATCTCGTCGTACCAGAGGACGCCGATCCCATGCTGGTCGCGACGCAGCGACAGCTCCTCGCCAATCAGGTCAGCGAGAACAGGGCCAAGCTCGCGGCGCTGGCGCGTCAGGAAGCGCAGAAGGAGGCCGAACATCAGACGATTGCGGCGACGATTCACAAGCTTGATGCGTTGCTGCCGGTCACCCAGCAGCGTGTCGAGATTCGCAAGACGCTGATGGAGAAGGAGATCGGCTCGAAGCTGACCTACTATGAGACCCTCCAGCTCCAGATCGAGCAGCAGGAGGAGCTTCGCGTCCAGAGCAGCCGCTTGAAGGAGGCCGAGGCGGCCGTCGCCGCGATCCGGGAGACTCGCATCCAGGCCTTGGCCGAGTACAGGAAAAGTCTCTCCGACGAGCTTGCCAAGAGCGAACAGAAGGCCAATGGCGTCGCACGCGATCTGATCAAGGCGCAGCAGAGGACGAGGCTTCAGCAACTGACGTCGCCGGTCGACGGCGTCGTGCAGCAGCTCGCGGTCCACACTGTGGGCGGCGTGGTCACGCCCGCGCAGTCGCTGCTGGTGATCGTGCCGACCGATACGCGGCTCGAGATCGAGGCGATGATCTCCAACCGCGATATCGGATTTGTCGAGGCCGGGCAGGGCGCCGCCATCAAGATCGACACTTTCAATTTCACCCGCTACGGGCTTCTCGCAGGCCGGGTCGTGAGCGTCTCGCAGGACGCCATCATCCGCGACCGGCCGCAGGAGCGCGGGAGCGACCGTGCGCTCGCGACGCAACGCGACAGCAGCGAGCCCAGCGGGCAGGAGTTGAGTTACAGCGCCCGTATCTCGCTCGATCGCACCCGGATGCAGGTGGACGACCGCCTCGTCACCCTGTCGCCGGGAATGGCGGTGACCGTCGAGATCAGGACCGGTTCGCGCACCATCCTGAGCTACCTGCTATCGCCGCTGCAGCGTTACCGGCACGAGATCATGCGGGAGCGCTAGTTCCCACATGATGCTGACGAAGCTTCGCGAGACGCGCCGGCTCAGTCGGTGCGGCAAAGAACAGGTTATTGAACGGCTAATCACCAGGTAGCAAAATACCGGTACTGTGCATGGGGTTGTTTTTGCGATTTTGATGTCGGCCCGGTCGCGGAGGCGTCAGCCCGCCGCCTCGTCGAACTGCGTGCTCGCCTCGAGCCACTGCTCCTCGGCACGTGCCAGCGCGTCGGCCGCATTGGCGCGTGCTTTCGACAGTTGGGCGGCCTGCTTGGGGTCGCGGCTGAAGATGTCGGGCAGGGCGAGCGCGGTGTCGATCTTGCTGATGATCTCGCTGACGCGGGCGATCTCGGTTTCTGCTTCCGCGATGCGTTTCTTCAGCGAGCCGCGATTGTCCGATCTCGGACGCTGCGGCTTCTCGCTCACCGCGCTGCGTTCGCGCGGCGCGGGCTCGCCATTGCGCGCGGACAGCACCAGGCGGCGATATTCGTCGAGGTCGCCGTCGTAATTGGTCACGGTGCGGTCGGCGACGATCCAGAGTTGATCAGCGCAGGACTCGATCAGATAGCGGTCGTGCGAGACCATGATGACCGCGCCGGGGAATTCGTTGATCGCTTCCGCAAGCGCTGCGCGGCTGTCGATGTCGAGATGGTTGGTCGGCTCGTCCAGGATGATCATGTTGGGGCCGAAGAAGGTCGCAAGTCCCAGCAGGAGCCGCGCCTTCTCGCCGCCCGACAATTTTCCGACCTTGGTGTCGGCCGCCTTGCCGGAGAATCCGATGGCGCCGGCGCGGGCGCGTACTTTCGCTTCGGGCGCCTCGCCCATCAGCTTGCGGACGTGGTCGTAGGTCGAGGCATCCTCGTTCAATTCGTCGAGCTGGTGCTGCGCGAAATAGGCAATCGAGAGCTTGTCGGCGCGGGTCACTTTGCCCGAGAATGGAGCGAGGCGCCCGGCGAGCAGTTTCACCAACGTCGACTTGCCGTTGCCATTGGAGCCGAGCAGCGCGATGCGGTCGTCATTGTCGACGCGCAAGGTGACGCGGTTCAGCACGGGCGTGTTCGGATCGTAGCCGACCACGACGTTGTCGGCGGCGATGATCGGCGGCGACAGGATCTTCTCGGGCGCGGGAAAGCTGATCTCGCGCACGTCCTGGGTGACCAGCGCCGTGATCGGCTTCAGCCGTTCCAGCATTTTCACACGGGACTGCGCCTGGCGGGCTTTCGAGGCTTTGGCCTTGAAGCGGTCGACAAAGGCTTGCAGGCGCGCGCGTTCGGCTTCCTGGCGCTTGACCGCTTTGGCATCGAGCATCTCGCGCATGGCGCGTTGCTCTTCGAACGAGGAGTAGGTGCCTTTGTAAAGCGTGAGCTTGCCGCGCTCCAGATGCAGGATCTGGTCGACCGAGCTTTCCAGCAGGTCGCGGTCGTGGCTGATCACGATCACCGTGCGCGGATAATGGGCGAGGTGATCCTCGAGCCACAGCGTGCCCTCGAGGTCGAGATAGTTGGTGGGCTCGTCGAGCAGCAACAGGTCGGGCGCCGCGAACAGCGTTGCGGCAAGCGCGACGCGCATGCGCCAGCCGCCGGAGAATTCGGCGCAGGGGCGGAGCTGGTCGGCGGCGGAGAAGCCGAGGCCGGAAAGGATGGCGGCGGCACGGCTCGGTGCCGAATGCGCGTCGATGTCGACCAGCCGGGTCTGGATCTCGGCGATCCGATGCGGATCGGTCGCGCTCTCGGCCTCGGTGAGCAGCGCGTCGCGTTCGAGGTCGGCCTTGAGCACGACCGAGATCAGGCTCTCGGGGCCGTTCGGCGCTTCCTGCGCGAGGCTGCCGACGCGCCAACGAGGCGGCAGGGTCACCGTGCCGTGCTCGGCCGCGAGCTCGCCGCGGATCACCTTGAACAGGGTCGATTTGCCGGTGCCGTTGCGACCGACCATGCCGACGCGCGATCCGGGCGTGATCTGCACGGAACTCTGGTCAATCAGAAGGCGTCCGGCGAGGCGGATGGAGAGGTCGGTGATGGAGAGCATGCGGCCTTGTCACCGCACCCGCGATCAAACGCAACCCGTTTTTCCGTGTCCGCAAGCCGGTGCGTGTCAACTCAGTGCGAATCGCGCTCGCGCTGCTTCAGCTCATTGAGGAGTTGCTCGAGGTGCGTCGGCAGCCTGGCTTCGGGCCGCAGGCTCTGCTGGAGCCGTTCGGCCACGGCATCGGAGATCGAGCGGCTGGTGCGCCGGTCGATTTGCTCGCTGTCATTGGCAAAAGGGCCAGCCATCGCAGGGTTCCGTGTTCTCAAAGAAGCAACACGGTACCAAGTCCTTGGCCCCCAAATGGTTTCGCCACTCGCGGCGATTGCGCGGCATTCTAGCAAAAATTGTGTGAAGCCGCGCAATGTCCCCCTCCGAATGCAAAGCCCCGGCGCTGGGGGACGCCGGGGCTTCGCTTGGAAGGTACCTTGGGGGGCTCAGGTACCTTTGGAAAGGTGCTGTCGGGCTCAGTAGCAGCGGTTGATCATCCGCCAGCGGGGTCCCCAGGGGGTCGGGACCAGCCGGCGCACATAGCAGCCGCCATAGCCGTAGGAGACGGGGGCATAGAAGCGCGGGCCACCCCAGCCGTAACCGTGATGCCAGCCGCCGCCGCCGTGCCAGCCCCAGCCGCCACCATGCCAGTGCGCAGAGGCGGAGGTCGGTGCCAGCGCGGCACCAAGCGCAACCGCGGCAACGGCGGCGAGCGAAAGTTTCCTCAACATGGTGATCTCCTCAAAACTGCCGACGCGGGGCTATCGCGTCGATGGAAAGGCCGCCGAAACGGTCCGCCTCGGGAGGAGGCTTTGGTTTCGATGGACCTGAGGTTATCCGAGCGAGGCTGAACCAAACCCTGACGAGGCCTTCAGATTGGGTTCATTTAGGTGAAATCGTCGTAATCCATGTTGGCATTCTGACTCCTGGCCTGCGGCCAAGCGCCCGCGAGGCGGTTTTGGCGGTCGCTTGCCGTATGGCGAAGGCGCCGATATAAGCCCGGCAACTCCGAACCACCGTTTTCTCTTCAAGGACAAGATCATGGCCATCGAACGCACCTTCTCGATCATCAAGCCCGACGCCACAGCGCGTAACCTCACCGGTGCGGTTAACGCCGTGATCGAGAAGGCGGGCCTGCGCATCGTCGCGCAGAAGCGCATCCGCATGACCAAGGAACAGGCCGAGACCTTCTATGCGGTCCACAAGGCGCGCCCCTTCTTCGGTGAGCTCGTGGACTTCATGACGTCGGGCCCCGTGGTGGTCCAGGTGCTGGAAGGCGAGGGTGCCGTCTCCAAGTATCGCGACGTGATGGGGGCGACCGATCCGTCCAAGGCGGCTGACGGCACCATCCGCAAGCTCTACGCCAAGTCGATCGGTGAGAACTCCGCGCACGGTTCGGATGCGCCGGAGACCGCCGCGATCGAGATCGCGCAATTCTTCTCGGGCAACGAGATCGTCGGCTGATCCGTCAGCCGATCAGGTAACGAGACGCGGCGAAAGGACGTAGTGTGAACTGGCTCTGGCAGATCTTCGATCCCGCTACGATC
Organism: Bradyrhizobium sp. WSM1253; assembly: GCF_000244935.1. Taxonomy (NCBI): domain Bacteria; kingdom Pseudomonadati; phylum Pseudomonadota; class Alphaproteobacteria; order Hyphomicrobiales; family Nitrobacteraceae; genus Bradyrhizobium; species Bradyrhizobium sp. WSM1253. The sequence goes on along the minus strand of NZ_JH600073.1, from coordinate 733,618 downwards.
GGGGCATTCTTCACCCAGTTCCGCGTTGAGATGGCCGAACCGACCTTCTGGGTCGCGGTCGGCAAGATCATCTGGATCAACATCCTCTTGTCCGGCGACAATGCGCTGGTGATCGCGCTCGCCTGCCGCGGCCTCAAGCCGCGGCATCGGCTGTGGGGCATGATCCTGGGTGCCGGCGCCGCGGTGGTGCTGCGGATCATCTTCACGGGCATCGTCGCGAGCCTGATGGAGCTGCCGTACCTCAAGCTGGTCGGCGGTCTTGCGCTGATCGTGATTGCGGCAAAGCTGCTGGTGCCGGAACAGGAGGACGAGGACGGCGTGGAGTCGGCTTCGCATCTGTGGCAGGCCGTGCAGATCGTCGTCGTCGCCGACATCGTCATGAGCCTGGACAACGTCATTGCGGTGGCCGCGGCCGCCAATGGCAGCGCGCCCTTGCTGGTGCTCGGTCTTGCCATCAGCGTGCCCTTGATCGTCGCCGGTGCGGCGCTGATCATGGCGCTGCTCGCAAAGCTGCCGGTTCTGGTGTGGGCCGGCGCGGCGCTGCTCGGCTGGATTGCGGGCGAGGTGATCGCTACCGATCCCGGCATCGCGCCGAGGCTGCACACGCTGTTCGACGGTCCGTTCGGCGCCTCGCTCGACAACGTGCTCAGCGCCTTGCGCATCCCGCCGCAATTCGCCCATGGCGGCGGAGGCGGCGAATATCTGTGCGCAGCTCTCGGCGTCGTCGTCGTGCTGGCCGTCGGCTCCATCTGGCGCCGGCGCAGCATGAGCGCGGCCGCGCTGGAGTCCTCCGAGCGCCACGCCAAGGCCTCGGCGGAATAGGCTTATCTTTCGAGCATAATCTTTTCGGAAAAGCGCTTCAGGCTTTTCCGGATCATGCGCTAGCGCCGCACGATCGAGCCGGCGCGGTTGATCAGGCGGGCGAGCGCGCGGAAGCGGCTGCCGACGCGATCCGCGACGAGATCGCCGAGGCGGTGCTCGAACACCAGCAACAGCTTGCGGCCCACGCTGCGGAAATGCGTCGCGGGCAAGACGCCCGGACGCGCCGCCGAGATCAGATGCGCAACGCGGAAGGCCGCGCCGAGTAGGCGGGCGCGTTCGAGTTGCGCCGGCGTCAGCAGCTCCTGCATGGCGACCGGCGGCTGGTTCTCCTCGCTGAGCCCCGCATAGCGATAGAACACGGACAGGCCGACGAAGGCGCGCTCGGTGTGGGTGATCGCGCCGAAATTGCCGTTGACGACGAGGCTCAGCGTCTGCTCGCCGCGATGATCGGGATGCACCCGCCAGCCGATGTCGGACAACAGGCACGCGGCGTGGCGCAGACGGCGGTCCTCCTCGGTCTCGCGCAGCTTCACCACGCGCGCGAGGCGGTCGGTCCAGGCGATCAACTCGCGCGCGTGCTTTGCCGAACGAGACAGCAGCTGGTTCAGCTCCTCGGCCGCGCAGATCAGTCCGTCCTTGTTGCGTTCGGACTCCGGCAGCTTCTCGTGCAGCAGGCCCTCGCGCACGCCGAAGGTCGAGAACACGATGGTCTTCGGCTTCGCCACCCGGATGATGTGCTCGAGCACCAGTGCCGCATAGGTGAGGAGCGGGCGCCGGGCGTCGGCGACGATCTCGATGTCTGCAAGCATGCCGGCGGCCGCAAGCCGGCGGAGACGTCGGGAAAAATCGAGCGCCTCGGCAGCCGAAATCGAATAGCCGTGCATCACCTGGAGCGGGTAGCCGCTCTGGATGATGTGGATGCGCGCCAGCGCGCGCCAGGTACCGCCGACGGCGTAGAAGCTGCGGCCGCTCCCGGCCTTGAGCTGCGGCACCCCGTCGAGCGCTTCGCGCACGATGCGGTCGGCGCGTTTCAGGGATTTATGCGCGAGGTCCTGCAGCGCGAGGCCGCCGAGTGGCAGCGTCACGCCGCTGCGCACCGTGTTTTTGCGCACGTCGATCAGTTCGAGCGAGCCGCCGCCGAGGTCGCCGACGATGCCGTCGGGATGATGGATGCCGGAGATCACGCCAAGCGCCGACAGCCGCGCCTCGCGCGGGCCCGACAGGATCTCGATCTTCACCGCGCAGATGCGCTCGGCTTTCGCGATGAAGTCGGGGCCGTTGGAGGCGTCGCGGCAAGCGGCGGTCGCAATCGCAAACACCCGCCCGACCTGCATCACCCGGCACAGCGCACGGAAGCGCTTGAGCGAGGTCAGTGCCTTGTCGACGGCGTCGGGCGCTAGCAGGCCCGTGCTCTGCACCTCGCGCCCGAGCCCGCACAGCGTCTTCTCGTTGAAGATCGGAATCAGGCTCCGCGTCAGTCCCTCGTAGACGACGAGACGGACCGAGTTGGAGCCGATGTCGATGACCGCGACGCTCGAGCCGCGCTTGCGCGGCCGCTTCACGTCGACGATCCCGGATCAGGATTGATGACGTTCATTACGGCGCGTGAGGCGGCGCGGCGAGGATTCCTTGAGCGACTTACCACGGCCAGACAGACTCGGATTGGTCATGAAGTAGTTGTGGACGTTGAAAGGCTCCTCGCCCTTCGCGGTCTTCATACGCGTTGAGGACCCGTCCGGCAACAATTGCCAGCTCTGTTCATTGTCCTTGAGATTGGCGACCATGATCTGTTCGAGAACCTGCTGATGCACCGTGGGATTTTGCAGCGGACACAGCACCTCGACGCGGCGGTCGAGATTGCGCGGCATCATGTCGGCCGAGGAGATATACACAGCCGCTTTCGCGCTCGGCAGGCCCTGGCCCATGCCGAAGCAGTAAATTCGGCCGTGTTCGAGGAATCGTCCGATGATCGACTTGACGCGGATGTTCTCCGACAGGCCGGGAATGCCGGGCCGCAGGCAGCAGATACCGCGCACCACAAGCTCGACCTGCACGCCGGCCTGTGAGGCCTCGTAGAGCGCGTCGATAATGTCGGGGTCGACCAGCGCGTTCATCTTCATCCAGACCGCACCGGGCCGGCCGTGGCGCGCATGCGCGGTCTCGCCCTGGATGTGCTCGATGATGCGCTTGCGCAAGGTCAGCGGCGAGACCGCCATCTTTTCAAGATCGCTCGGCGCGGCATAGCCGGTGATGAAGTTGAACACGCGGGCGGCATCGCGGCCGATGGTCGGGTCCGAGGTGAAGTAGGAGAGGTCGGTGTAGATGCGCGCGGTCACCGGGTGGTAATTGCCGGTGCCGGTGTGGACGTAAGTCGTGAGGCTGCCGCCCTCGCGGCGCACCACCATCGACAATTTCGCGTGGGTCTTCAGTTCGAGGAAGCCATAGACGACCTGCACGCCGGCGCGCTCGAGGTCGCGTGCCCAGCGGATGTTGGCCTCCTCGTCGAAGCGGGCCTTCAGCTCGATCAGCGCGGTGACGGATTTGCCGGCTTCGGCAGCTTCCACGAGCGCCCGCACGATCGGCGAGTTGCTCGAGGTGCGGTAGAGCGTCTGCTTGATGGCGACGACGTCGGGGTCGCGCGTCGCCTGCTGGAGAAACTGCACCACGACGTCGAAGGATTCATAGGGGTGATGAACGACGAGATCCTTCTGCCGGATCGCAGCGAAGATGTCGCCGCCTTGCTCGCGCACGCGCTCGGGATGGCGGGGCACGTAAGGGGTGAATTCCAGATCGGGCCGGTCGAGGCGGGTGAGCTGCGAGAGCTCGTTCATGGCGAGCACGCCATCGACCAAAAACACCTCGTCGTCGGCGGTCGACAGCGCGTGCTGTACGAAGCTGCGCAGCTGCTCCGGCATCTTGGCATCGATCTCGAGCCGGATCACCGAGCCGCGGCGGCGGCGCTTCAGCGCGGTCTCGAACAAGCGGACGAGATCCTCGGCCTCTTCCTCGATTTCGAGTTCGGAGTCGCGGATGACACGGAAGGCGCCCTGGCCGTGAAGATTGTAGCCGGGGAACAGGCGGTTGATGAATAGCGCGGTGGCCTGCTCCAGCGAGATCAGCCGGACTATCTTGCCCTCGGCCGGCAGGCGGATGAAGCGGTCGATCTTGCCGGGCATGCGGATCAGCGCGTTCATCTGCTTGCCGTCGGCGGCGCGCGTGAGCTGGAGCGCGATGGTGAAGCCGAGGCTCGGAATGAACGGGAAGGGGTGGGCCGGGTCGATCGCGAGCGGTGTCAGCAGCGGGAACACGTTGCTGAGGAAGTAGTCCTCGACCCAGGTTCGTTCCGCTTTGGTGACTTCCTTGCCCTCGACCAGCACGATGCCCTCGTCGGCGAGCGTGCCGCGCAGGTCGCGCCAGATTGCCTGCTGGTCGGAGGCAAGCTGCGAAACGGTCCGGTTGATGAGCGCGAGCTGCTCGGACGGCGTCAGACCGTCGGGGCTGCGCTCGGCAATGCCCTCGCGCACCTGGGCCTTGATGCCGGCGACGCGGACCATGAAGAACTCGTCGAGGTTATTCGCTGAAATCGACAGGAATCGCACCCGCTCCAGCATGGGGTGGCTGGGATTGACCGATTCCTCCAGGACGCGGCGGTTGAAGTGCAGCCAGGAGAGCTCGCGATTGATGAACCGCTCGGGGCTCGATGCGATCGCCGGCGGGCCTTCGGCTTCCGGGGCTTTCTCTTTAACTTCAACAGCTTGCGCAGAATCCATCAGAAGTCGATCCATCCAGTTCGCCCCAATTTGCGACTTACGCGCAAAACCCGCGGGAGCATGTGTTAGAGCGATGACGTTTCGATGACATTGATGTTCCGCGGCCCGGCCGCGTCAAGCCGCCTTGGTCAGACATCCCGGAGCAGCTCGGCCGCCAGGGCCCGGGTGACGGGGCGGCCGAGGCGCAGGGCCTCGCTGTCCAGCAGGTCCACAGCCCGTCGGGCGGCGGCCGAGGACCGCTCCAGGCGAGTGGCGAGGTAGCTGACCACGCTCTCGTCCATGGCGAGCTGGCGGTCGGCGCAGAATTTGACGATCAGGCCGCGGAAGAGCTGGTCGTCAGGCGGCAGCAGCGAGATAACGGGGACAGCGCGGAGCCGCGAGCGCAGGTCGGCGAGCTCGATCTCGAGAGAGGCGGGCGCCTCGCGTCCGGTGAAGAGGACGTAGGCGCCGTCCTCGCGGGCCAGATTCATCAGATGGAACAGGGCGCGCTCATCGCATTCCCTCGCCTTGGGATCCTCGACCACCAGCGCGCCGGTGGCGAGCGCAGCCGGGACGGCTTCGGCGGTCAGCCCATTGGCCGTGGTCGAGCGGGCGCCTGAGGCCTCGGCCCAGATCGCGGCGAGATGGCTCTTGCCGCTTCCTTCCGGGCCGGCCAGCCACATGATCCGGTTCGGCCATTCCGGCCAGGCGTCGATGAGGGCAAGACCGGCGGCGTTGACGGGGCCCTCAAGGAAATTGTCCCGGCTCAGGCTCTCCGCATGCGGAAGCGAAAACGCCAATTGTCGGGGATGAACGCGGCCTGGCACGCTTGCTTTGCTCCGTGCCGGCGTGCCGGCTTCGTTAGAAGAGATGCCACTTAATCGAGCGGGAGTTGGCCTTTTGCGGGGCCGCTTCCCAACTCATTTGGCCTCGATCGTGCTGCTACTTGGCCTCGATCGTGCTCATGTGCCGCAACCATTCGACGAGATAGAGCGACACGGAGGAGAGCGTGAAGATCGTGACGAGGCCCATCAGGATTATATCATAAGGACCGGCTTTGAAGCCGAAGGCGAGGGCGGCCAGCACCAGCGCTGCGAACGCCACCTGGGCCACAGTGTTGAGCTTGGATACCTTCGAGGGCTTCATCTCCACAGGGCGGTCGAACAGCCACGATATGATCACGGCGGCGACGATCATGATGTCGCGCGAGACCACCAGGATGACGATCCAGCGCGGAATCGCGCCCCAGATGCCCAAGGCCATGTAGATCGAGACCAGCAGCGCCTTGTCGGCGAGCGGGTCGAGCAAGGCGCCGAGCTCGCTCGTCATGTTGAAGCGCTTGGCAAGGAAGCCGTCGACCGCGTCGCTGATACCGGCGATCAGGAAGACGGCGAACGCCACCTCCATTTGGCTCGACACGATGGCCCAGACGATGATCGGGACCAGCATGATGCGGCCCAAAGTAATGATGTTCGGTATACTCACACGGCGCTTCCCGGCACCCGGCCTGACCTCGAATTCGGCCCTTTGCAGGCTGAACCGGTTGATATCTCTACATAGTATACGGCGGCGCGCCATGCGAGCCATTGCGCGTCCCCGGAATTCGACGTAACCAGCCGCAAACCCACTGGAAATCGGGCATGACCGACCGCAAAAACGGCCTCACTTACGCCGATTCAGGCGTCGATATCGATGCGGGCAACCGCTTGGTCGACCTGATCAAGCCGATGGTGCGCGCCACCGCACGGCCCGGCGCCGACGCCGAAATCGGGGGATTCGGCGGCCTATTCGATCTCAAGGCCGCCGGTTTCAAGGATCCCATCCTGGTGGCCGCGACCGATGGCGTCGGCACCAAGCTCAAGATCGCGATCGAGACCGGCCTGCATGGCGGGATCGGCATCGACCTCGTCGCCATGAGCGTCAACGACCTCGTGGTGCAGGGCGCCGAGCCGCTGTTCTTCCTGGACTATTTTGCCTGCGGCAAGCTCGATCCGGAGGCGACCGCGTCGATTGTCGCCGGCGTCGCCGAAGGCTGCCGCGAATCCGGCTGCGCCCTGATCGGCGGCGAGACGGCCGAGATGCCCGGCCTCTACAAGGACGGCGACTACGACCTCGGCGGCTTTGCCGTCGGCGCCGCCGAGCGGGGCACGCTCCTGCCGCGCAAGGACATCGCCGCCGGCGATGCCGTGATCGGGCTCGCTTCGTCGGGCGTGCACTCCAACGGTTTCTCGCTGGTGCGCAAGATCGTGGAACAATCCGGCCTCGGCTTCGGGGCGCAGGCGCCGTTTGCGCCCGTCATGACGCTCGGCGGCGCGTTGCTGACGCCGACGCGTCTCTACGTCAAATCCTGCCTGCGCGCGATCCGCGAGACCGGCGCGGTGAAGGGGCTTGCCCACATCACCGGAGGCGGCTTCACCGACAACATTCCGCGCGTGCTGCCGAAGCATCTCGGCGTCGGTATCGATCTGGCGCGCCTGCCAGTGCTGCCGGTGTTCAAATGGCTGGCCGCGCAGGCCGGCATCGCCGAGCTCGAAATGTTGCGGACCTTCAATTGCGGGATCGGCATGATCGCAATCGTCGAGCCGGACAAGGTCGAAGAGGTCGTCGAGGTCTTCGCCGATGCCGGTGAGACCGTGGCACAGCTCGGCACTGTGATCCCGGCTGAGGGCGAGCACCGCGTCGTCTATAACGGCCATCTCGATCTGGCGCTGTGATGAAACGCCGCGTCGCCATCCTGATTTCCGGCCGTGGCTCCAACATGGCTGCGCTGATCAAGGGCGCGGCCGCGCCGGATTTTCCGGCGGAGATTTCGCTCGTCATCTCGAACAAGGCCGATGCGCAGGGGTTGGAAAGGGCCAAAGCGAGCGGCGTGAAGACGCTGGTGATCGAAAGCAAGCCGTTCGGCAAGGACCGCGCCGGCTTCGAGAAGGTGCTGCAAGCAGCGCTCGATCAGCACGGCATCGAGCTGATTTGCCTCGGCGGCTTCATGCGCCTGTTCACGGCCGAATTCACCAAGGCCTGGTACGGGCGGATGCTCAACATCCATCCCTCGCTGCTGCCATCGTTCCCCGGTCTCGACCCGCACGGCCAGGCGTTGCGCGCCGGCGTCAAGCTGTCCGGAGCGACAGTGCACTTCGTGATCCCCGAGACCGACGCCGGTCCAATCGTGATGCAGGGCGCCGTTCCCGTCAGCGACCACGACACGGCGGACACGCTGTCGGAGCGTATCCTCGAAGTCGAGCACCGCATCTATCCCGCAGCACTGAGCCTGCTCGCGACGGGCAAGGTCCGGATCGAGGGCGATGTGTGCAAGACCGCGGGCAGCGGGCCGTCGGAGAACTTTCTGGTTGCGCCGTTGGTGCGGTGAAGCGCCGTCGCACTCGGAATACTTTCATCCCAAACAAAAACCCCCGGCAGAGCCGGGGGCAACGTCATGATCTCTTGCGCAGACCGCGAGAGCAATCAGGAAACCTTGAGGTTCTCCGCGGATGCCTTGCCGCGGTTCTCCACGAGGTCGTATTCGACCACTTGATTTTCATTAAGGGTCGAGAGTCCGGCGCGCTCGACGGCGGAGATGTGGACGAAGACGTCCTTATCACTGCCGTTCGGCTTGATGAACCCATAGCCCTTGGTCGGGTTGAACCATTTGACGGTGCCCTTTTGCGGCATCCTCAGTCTCCTCCGCTAGATACAAAAACGACGCGGCCGCTTTTCGCGTGCCACGCCACAAACGGGCCTCCGGTAGTCTGTTCGAGTCTTGAGTTCAATGTCGCGAAACGCACAGTCGAGCGGCCAATTCCGATTGTGTCCGATATTGCAACATGAAAATCGCCCGTTAGCAAGCCGCGCGCGAATTTCAAGAGCCCGACCGGAGCGCCCGTCCGCAATTTGCGACCTGTGGCCGCGGAACCACAATCGGAAGCAATGCCTTTGCCTGGACGCGCCAGCCGGTTGACCCTCAGTAACAGTTCGGCACAAATCGCGGCACGCGTGCGCCGCTCCTGTTGCATTTTTGCGCGCCGCCCTTTGCTTCGGGATTTGTCGCCATGTGCTGCACGTCGCAGCCCTCAGAGACACGGCAGGCGATCAGGCTGAACCGCGTCCGTTGGATCGCGGCTGCCGCGGCGTTTGCGCTCATCATGGTACTGTCGACGACATCAGGCTTTGCGCAAAGTCCGACGCCTACGCCTACGCCTACGCCTACGCCGACCCCGACACCCACGCCGTCACCGACGCCGATTCCGATGCCGACCGCGACCAATTACGACCAGTCGGCCGGCAACAGCGCGCTCAATCTCGGCTCGAATTTCCTGGAGCGGCTCGGCAGCCAGGCTTCTGGCGGCGTCAACCGGGCGTTCCGGACCAATCCCGGCGGCGGCGGCGCATCGGCGGGCGCGGAAGATCCGCGCTACCGTACCTGGTTCGAGGGCTACGGCATCTCGGTCCGGACGGATGCGCAAGGAGACTTTGTCGGCGACAAGCGCAAGACGTTTGGCGGTGTCGCAGGTTTCGGCGCGCGGCTCGCGCCGGGTGTCAATCTCGGCTTCTCCGTCGACCAGAGCCACACCGACATCGACGTGCCGCTCGCACTTCAGTCCGCGACGCTGGACCTGACGCAACTCGGCTTCAGCGGCTCGGTCGACAAGGGTCCCTGGACCTGGGCGTTCGCGGTGGTGCACGGCTTCGGCAAGGTCCGCTCCAGCCGGGACACCGGCCTGGGACTTGCGACCGCGGGTTATCGCGCCGCAGTCGACGGCGCGCTGACCGAGATCAGCTATTACTGGACCAAGGATCAGATGCGCATCGTGCCCAAGGGTGCACTGGAATATGTCCGCGCCACTAGCGTCGCGTTCCAGGAGGTTGGCGGCCTCGATCCACTCAATGTCGGCTCGACTGCGCTCTCGCGCGCGCGCGTCATGATCGGAGCCGAGATTGGACGCTACTTCATCTTCGACCAGAAGATCCTGGACCTGTCCGCTTATGGCAAGTTCGTCGACAATTTCCATCAGAACCTGGGATCGGTGCAGGTCAGCCTCGGGACCCAGAGCATCGTCGTGCCCGGCATCGGCGAGAGCCGCTACGGCACGGATGCCGGCGCCTCGGCCTCGCTCAGCCTGACCAACACGGCGCGGCTCTACGTCAATTACGACGGCAAGTTCCGCAACGAGCTGACGTCGCACCAGGGCACGGTCGGCTTCGAACATCGATGGTGAGGCGAAGCCTGCCCGCGTCGGCCCAGAGGAGGATCCGGAAAACTGCGACGCGGTTTTACGAAAGGATCATGCTCGAGTTTTAAGTCGGCATTGCCGCGACATAGCCCGTCAATCCAAAACCCTCGCGCGCGGCCGTCATCATCGGCGCCAGCGCGTTCGGGTGGATGAACTCGTCGCGGAAACAGGGATGGATCTTTGGATCGAAGATTTTCTTCAACCAATCGACCACGATCTTGTGGCGCTCGGAGGCGCGGAACTCCTTGTGATAGGTGAGCCAGAGATCGGCGTGGTGGCTGACGCCGAGATCGACGGCGACGAGCGGGGCGCCGAGCGCGATCGAAACTGTCGGCAGGAATCCGATGCCGGCGCCGCGCTCCACCGCGTAGAGCACGCCGACCGAGGAATTGGTCTTGATCCCGACGATGCCCTCGAGCGACTTAAGTCCGAGCACGCGGGCATAAGCGCCGTCGTCGACCTGCGGAGCGCTCTGCTTGATGATGCGGTGGTTCTTCAGCTCGGCCAGGCTCGCCGGCACGCCGTAGAGGTTTTCGTACTCCTTGGACACGAAGGGATAGATGTGCAGCCGGCCGAGCTTGGCGACGATCAGATCGGGATTGGTCGGCGGCTCGAGCTGGATCGCGATATCGGATTCGAGCCGCGCGACGTCGGCCTGTTCCATCGCGCAGCGCAGGTCGACGGTGATCTTGCGATAGGTCTTCTGGAAGTCGATCAGTCGCGGCAGGATCCAGAAATTGCCGGGACCTTCGGTCACCGCGACCCGCACGGTGCCTGACATATCGTTCGACGATCGCGAGGCTCGCCGGAACACGTTGAAGGCATGACGCTCCATGTGCGCGACGTCGGCGATCATCGCGCTGCCTTCGTCGCTGAGCGTGAGCCCGCTCTGGTCGCGCAGGAACAGCTTGCAGTCGATGCTCTCTTCGAGCCGATCGATCCTGCGCATCAAGGTGGTGGAGGTGAGCCCGAGCTCCTCGGCGGCGTTGCGGAAACTTTTATATTTTGCGCAAGCTAAAAACAGTTTCAAATCGTCCCAGGACATGTCCAGGGCTTCTTCACGGTGCTGCATTATCGCAGCACCCCGGTGCAATAACTGCTGCATACGCCTGATCCCCAGCCGCTAAGCTCTTGGTCATAGCGGGGCACGAAAGCCGCGAACGATAGAGGGGTGACATGGGTATGGAAAGGGGCTCGTTTGCCGAAAGGCATGATTTCGACGCGCTGCCGCTCAGTCCGGATGTCGACGTCCGTCGTGCCCAATTTTCCGAAATCGCCGCGCTTTCGCAGCTGGCGCACCGGCTGGTGCCGGGCGTTCGGATCGGGGCGACTGAGCTTGCAAAATATTTCGCCTTCGATCCCGAGAGCATCCTGACTTTCAGCCGGAAGGGCAAGCTCGTCGGCGGCATGGCCTTCCTGTTTCTCAACGATCGCGGGCATGATGCGCTGCTGCTCGACGAGATCTGCCTCACCGCGCCCGAGACGTGCCATCTCGCGTCCGCGAAGGAAGACGTTTCCGCCATCTACATCTGGGCGATCGCGGCGACGGGGCGCGGCGTCGCCGGTCTCGGCAAGGCCGCGGCTCATCTTAGACAGCTAAGGTTTCGCAACGCGGATTGCTATGCGCAGCCGTCAACCGTGGCCGGACGCGATATCATGAAGGCGACAGGCTTCGAGCCTGTTCCAAGCTTCCAACCCGACCTCTGGTGCTACGAGCGGCCCTGGCATCGGCAGCCGATGCGCATGCCGGGCGCGATCATCCAAGCAAGGAGTTTTGCAGATGCACGGTACTAGGATTCCTCTCGCGAAGCCCGATTCCCGCGCCATCACCATTCGCCTCGCACGCGATCTCAGCGATCTCATGCTGGTCACCTCGATCCGCTCAGCCGTCTATCTCGCCGAGCAGGATTGCCCGTTCGACGAGGAGTTCGACGGGAACGACATGGTCGCCGCGCATTTCATCGGCTATGTCGGCAACGAGCCTGCGGGCTGTCTACGGGTGCGGTTCTTCGGCGATTTCGCCAAGGTGGAACGGCTTGCGGTGCGGCACCAATATCGGCGCTCGCGGGTCTCATTCAAGCTGGTACAGGCGAGCGTCGACTATGTGAAGCGCAAGGGCTTTCGCAAGATCTACGGCCAGGCGCAGGACCGGCTGGTCGATTTCTGGGCTCATTTCGGGGCCAAGCCGCTCGGTCACAATCGCAAGATCACCTTTTCCGACTTCTCCTACACGGAAATGCTGCTGGAGATCGAACCGGGCCCGGATGCCATTACGCTGGACAGCGATCCGTACGTGATCATCCGCCCCGAGGGCGATTGGGACCGGCCGGGCGTGCTCGACGCCTCGGCAGGACGGGCCGTGACGTCGCCGCTGCGGGACGTCGCGCTCGCTGGCCGTTGAAACTGCTGCAGCTGCGCGCAAACCCATGCTGGTTTCCGTCACAGACGATCCGCCGATCCTGGTCTGCGCGGATCTCCAGGTCGAATATCTGACCCCCGGACGTCGCCACGTCATCCTCGACGGCGATGCCGCCACGGCGCGCTGCGTGGAACTGCTGACGCTGTGGCGCGACAATCTCTGGCCGGTGATGCATCTGAAGCGCATCGCGCAGGCGGCCTGGTTCAATCCGGCATCCAGGCTGACCGATTGGATCGCGGAGGCGAAGCCGCGGCCGGGAGAAATGACGTTCGAGCACCCGCTGCCGTCAGCCTACAGTTCGTCGCGGTTTGTGGACTACATGTCCAATATCCGCAATGTCCGTTGCGTGCTCGCTGGCTTTTCCCTGGACGAAACTGTCTTGGCCACCGCTATCGACGGGTTTCACCGCAGCCATCGCTTCCAGGTGGTGGCCGACGCGGTGGCCTGCCGGCAGCCGGGGACAGGCGATGCTGCCGCCTACAAGCATGCAGTAGTGAATGTGATCGGGAATTTTGCTACAATCCAGTCCAGCGCCGAGCTGATCAGAACTAGCGGCGCCGTTGCGGTGTAGGCGGCCGCGATCGACGGATGGAGTGGGACATTGTCACGGGGAGATCAGCTCGAGGAGCTGGCAAGCGACCTGTCGCGTGCCGCCGAGGCGGCGCGCCGTCTTGGTCTGCCCACGACGGTGTATCTGCTCTCGATGGCGCTGGTGGAGGTGCGGGAGGCCGCTGCGGCCGATGGCGATGGGAATGACGACGGCGCGGCGTGACAGCTGCCCGATGTGCGGCTTTGTGCAACGCTGGTGAGCGCTTGCTGCCGACGAATTGACGTTGCAAGTTTTGCGCGGTGGCAATAGCCAAGGAGCTGGATCATCGAGTGATGACGCTGGCCGCGCCGGCGACGTGACGCTTTCAAGGATGCCCGCAAATGTCCATGTTGCCCAATTCGCAAGAGGCCCGGGATGTGGCCTATCAGCTCCATCCCTACACGAACGCGCGCGCCCATCAGCAGGCCGGTCCCCTGGTGATCGAGCGCGGCGAGGGCCCCTACGTGTTCGATGCGTCGGGCAAGCGCTATTTCGAGGCGATGGCAGGCCTGTGGAGCGTCGGGCTCGGCTTCAACGAGAAGCGGCTGGTCGACGCCGCGCACAAGCAGATGCTGGCGCTGCCATTCTATCATACCTTCTCCGCCAAATCGCACGGGCCCTCGATCGATCTCGCCGAGAAGCTGGTCGCGCTTGCGCCTGTGCCGATGAGCAAAGTGTTCTTCACCAACTCCGGCTCGGAGGCCAACGACACCGTTCTGAAGTTGATTGCCTATCGCTCCAATGCGCTCGGCCAGCCACAGCGCAAGAAGGTGATCAGCCGGATGCGCGCCTATCACGGCGTTACCATTGCGTCCGCCAGCCTCACCGGCCTGCCGAACAACCACCGCTCTTTCGACTTGCCGCTCCCGAACATCCTGCACACGGGCTCGCCGCATTTCTACAAGGACGGCGCGCCCGGGGAGAGCGAGGAAGCCTTCGCGACGCGGCGAGCCGAGGAGCTCGATGCGTTGATTCAGAAGGAAGGCCCGGACACGATCGCGGCGTTCTTCGGCGAGCCGGTGATGGGCGCGGGCGGCGTCATCGTGCCGCCGGCGACCTATTGGGACAAAATCCAGAAGGTGCTGAACAAATACGACATCCTGTTGGTCGCGGACGAGGTCATCTGCGGCTTCGGTCGCACCGGTAAGATGTTCGGCTGCGAAACCTACGGCATCAAGCCCGACGCGATCGTGGTCTCCAAACAGATCACCTCGAGCTATTTCCCGCTGTCGGCCATCATGATGAACGATCGCATGTTCGAGCCGATCGCCGATGAGAGCAACAAGATCGGCGTGCTCGGCCACGGCTTCACCGCGGGCGGCCATCCGGTCGGCTCGGCGATTGCGCTGGAGAATTTGAAGATCATCGAGGAGCGGGGACTGGTTGCGCACGCCGCCGAGCTCGGTGGCTACATGCAAGGCAAGCTGCGTGAACTCACCAGTCATCCGCTGGTCGGCGAGGTCCGCGGTGTCGGCATGATCGCAGCGATCGAACTGGTGCTGGATAAGGCGCGCAAGACCGCGGCGGCAACGCCGGGCGCCGTCGGCGGCATGGCCAGCCGCATGCTGCAGGAGCGCGGCGTGATCTCGCGCAACATGCTCGACGCCATCGCTATCTGCCCGCCGCTGATCGTCACCAAAGCTCAGATCGACGAGCTGGTCGCGGCGATTTCAGGTGTGCTTGATGACATGAAGCCGGAAGTGGCGAAGCTGACGCCGGCGTAAGGGAAGCGTCAATGCAGGCGGAGCGTTCCGCCGCACCCACCCTGTTGTCCCGGCGAAGGCCGGGACCCATACCGCGAGGTCTCTCGATGGGGATGGTAGGAGCCCCGAACGACGAGTCTTCGCCAAACTCTTCCCTGGGGTGATGGGTCCTGGCTTTCGCCAGGACGACGCTGGGGAGAGATGGCGGCCTATTCCGCCCGCTGAACCCCGATCACGCGGCCTTTCTCGACCGCCAGCGCCAGCTCGCCGCGCTTCAGTTTCAGTGCGGCCTCGCCGAACAGCTCGCGGCGCCAGCCGCGTAATGCCGGCACGTCGGCCTCGTCGTCGGCCGCGATCTCCTCGAGATCGTCGACGGTCGCAATCACCTTGCTGGCGACCGCATGGCGCTCCGCGGTCATGCGCAACAGCACCTTCAACAGCTCGACGATCGCGGCGCCATTGTTATTGTTGCGCGGCTTTTCCAGCTTCGGCAGCGTGGCGTGATCGCGCGCCAGGCCGCGCTCGACGGCGGCGACGATGTCGGCGCCCCATTTGGATTTCTCAAAACCCTTCGGCACCGAGCGCAGGTTCGCGAGCTTCTCGATCGTGTTTGGCGCGTGGGTCGCGATGTCGCTGACGGCCTCATCGCGCAGCACGCGGCCTCGCGGCACGTCGCGGCTTTGCGCCTCCTGCTCGCGCCAGGCGGCGACCTCCATCAGGACCGCGAGGTCCTTGGGCTTGCGCACCCGCGTCTTGAGCCGTTCCCAGGCGCGCTCGGGGTGGAAGTCGTAGGTCTTGGGCGAGGTCAGGACCTCCATCTCGATCGAGACCCATTCGCTGCGGCGGCGCTTCTTGAGGTCGGCATCGAGGGCTGCGAACACGTCGCGCAGATGCGTGACGTCGGACACGGCGTAGTGCATCTGCTCCTTGGTCAGCGGCCGGCGCGACCAGTCGGTGAAGCGGTGAGTCTTGTCCGGGCGGTGTCCGGTGACCTTCTCGACCAGCGCGTCGTAGGCGATGCTGTCGCCGTAGCCGAGCACCATGGCCGCGACCTGGGTGTCGAACACCGGATGCGGGATGATGCCCGCCTGATGCCAGATGATCTCGATGTCCTGCCGGGCGGCGTGGAACACCTTCAGCACGGCCTCATTGGCCATCAGCTCGAAGAACGGCTTGAGGTCGATGCCCGCCGCCAGGGTGTCGATGACGATCGCTTCCTCGGCGCTGGCCATCTGCACCACGCACAGCAGCGGGTAATAGGTGGTCTCGCGCAGGAACTCGGTATCGACGGTAATGACGGGGTGCTTGGCCAACCGGCTGCAGGCAGCCGCAAGGTCAGCGGTGGTGGTAATCAGATCCATGAACGGCCCATGACAAGTCCATCAGCCGTTCTGCCGAAAGCGCTGTGATGTCAAGGGGCTCGAAGCGAATTCGAGCCTTGCATTTGGGCCGGAATCGCATTTACCGACGAAAATCCTATTCGTAGCGGACCCGCCGGGAGGGTTTGCGCGTACAAGGCAGGGCCACCACGACCACGCACATGGCGACCAAGGCCAGTCCCAGGAACTCGAAAACCAACAGATCCACAGCAAAACCCCTCAGAAACATTGCTAAACTTGTCTGGGGCGAATTGAGGGTCTGTTAATTCTCGTGGTTACCGGCGGAAGGCCGGGCCGGATGGTGGACGCGGGGTTAACGGGCGCGCCATGCCGTGCAGCGTCGTGGCATCCGGCGTCAGGTCATGAGCTTCGGCAGGGCGGCCGCCAAGGCGTCCACGGCGGCGCGAACTTTCGGCGGCATCCGGGGCGAGCGGGGCCAGAGCGCATGGCAGTCGTAGAGGAATCCCGGCTGACCGCTCAACAGATTGATGAGTGTACCGGCGCGTAGGCGTTCGCGGACCAGCCAGTATGGCAGCCAGGCCAGTCCCATCCCCTGTGTCGCGGCATCCGCAATCGCATCGAGATCGTCGAACCTGAGCCTTCCCGCCGGCATGATTTCGCTCGGAGGCTGGCCCTTGCGGGGAAACAGCCACGGCCGGACGCGTCCGGAGCGGCGATAGATGATCGCCTGATGCTGGGCAAGATCGTCGAGCGATTTCGGCTTGCCGTTGGCGCGCAAATACGAGCGCGCGCCGCACACCACCATGCGCTGGCTTGCGATGCGCCGCGTCTTCAGGCCGGATTGATCGTGCAGATCGCCGGTCCGGATCGCAAGATCATAGCGGCCCTCGATGATGTCAGCGATCGGGTCGCCGAACGAGAGATCGAGCTCCAGATCGGGATATCGTCGCGCAAGCTTCATCAGCAAGGGGGCGATGCAGTGCCGGCCGAGCAGGGCGGGCATGGTCACGCGGAGCCGGCCACGCGGCTCGGACAATTCGTCGGAAGCGACGGCGTCGGCGGCCTCGGCTTCAGCGAGCACAGTGCGGCAGCGCTCGTAATAGGCTTGGCCCGTCTCGGTCAAGCTCTGGCGCCGTGTGGTGCGGTTGAGGAGGCGGACGCTCAGGCGCTCCTCGAGGAAACGAACGTGCTTGCCGACCATTGGCCCCGACATTTCGAGCGCATCGGCGGCGGCGGCGAACGAACCCACATCGACCGCCTTGACGAAGACGGCCATGCTGGTCAGGCGGTCCATGATTGCAAACTCCTGGTTTCGACTGTTCGCCCCTCTGAACCCTTTATCCAGTGCCGCCCGGTTGCCATAGCTCCATTCAATTCAATTGTTTTGGAGTGTGTTCATGGCGCGCGTCGTTCGCTTCCACAGACATGGTGGCCCCGAGGTGCTGCGCATCGAGACCGTCGACGTTGCGCCGCCAGGGAGGCGCGAGGTGCAGATCAGGGTCAAGGCCCTTGGGCTCAATCGTGCGGAAGCGCTCTTGCGGAAGGGGACCTATATCGAGACCGCGACGTTTCCGTCCGGCCTTGGTCTCGAGGCCGCGGGCATCGTCGAGGCGATCGGCGAAGCCGTGAGCGGCTTTTTGCCGGGCGAGGCCGTCAGCATCGTGCCGCCCGTGTCGATGGTGCGATGGCCCGCTTATGGCGAGCTCATAACGTTTCCGGCGGAGTTCGTCGTGAAGCACCCGCCCGAGCTCGGCTTCGACGCGGCGGCCGCGGTATGGATGCAATATCTAACGGCGTTCGGCGCTCTGGTCGATATTGCTGGGCTAAAGCGAGGGGAGGCGGTGGTTATTACGGCGGCGTCGAGCAGTGTCGGGCTTGCAGCAATTCAGATCGCGAACCGGATCGGTGCGATCCCGATTGCAGTGACGCGAACCTCGATCAAGCGGCAGGCCTTGCGCGATGCTGGCGCCGCCGACGTCATCGCCTCGGTGGAAGAGGACATCCGGTCGCGCCTGGAGGACATCGTCGGCTCAAACGGCGTTCGCGTGGTGTTCGATGCGGTCGGCGGCCCCATATTTGAGCCGCTCACCGCCGCGATGTCGCCGGGTGGCGTTCTCATCGAATATGGCGGCCTGAGCCCCGAGCCGACGCCATTTCCGCTTTTCAGCGTCCTGACCAAAAGCCTGACGCTACGCGGCTATCTCGTGCACGAGATCATCCGCGATCCCGCGCGGCTTGCTAAGGCGAAGACCTTCATCCTCGACGGGCTGCGGGACGGTGCATTGCAGCCGATCATCGCCAAAACGTTTCAGTTTGAGGAGATCGTCGAAGCGCATCGCTATCTGGAGTCAAACGAGCAGTTCGGCAAGATCGTGGTAACGATTGGAGGACCGTAGGGTGGGTTAGCCGAAGGCGTAACCCACCACTTTTCTCACACGCGGAACTGCCTTGGTGGATTACGCCTTCGGCTAATCCACCCTACGAAGCTTCGAAG
Source organism: Bradyrhizobium sp. WSM1253 (assembly GCF_000244935.1). Taxonomy (NCBI): domain Bacteria; kingdom Pseudomonadati; phylum Pseudomonadota; class Alphaproteobacteria; order Hyphomicrobiales; family Nitrobacteraceae; genus Bradyrhizobium; species Bradyrhizobium sp. WSM1253. The sequence continues at coordinate 715,274 of NZ_JH600073.1, read as the reverse complement.
CCCTTACGGCAGCTTCAGCGACGTCTCCGCGTTGTACGGCTTGAGCGTCTCGTCCGCGGCCTTCTGGGCGGCCACGAGCGCTTCCTTCGGCTGCTTCTTGCCGTTGAGGACGAGCATGACCTCGTCCTCCAGCGTCTTGCGCACGGGTACGGTCTTGTAGGTCGCAAACCACGGTTTTGCGACCTCGAGCTGCTCGACGGCGGTCTTGGCGTCCGGGTTCTTGTTCAGGAATTCGACCATGTCGGGCGTCTTGTAGGCGGCCATGTTGGGGGCGAAATATCCGGTGGCGCGGCTCCACCAGCCGCTCTTCTCGGGCGAGGTCATCCACTTGATCAGCGTCCATGCGGCCTTCTGCTTGTCGGCTTCCTGGCCCGCCGGAACGATCAGCGAGGCGCCGCCGATCGGCACGGCGTTGCGGACGTTGCGCGGGATGAAGGCGACTTTGTAGGCGAACTTGGCGTTGTCACGCACATAGGTCAGCGAGCCCGTCGAGAGCATCATCATCGCGGCATTGCCGGAAATGAAGGAGGTGCTGACGGCCGGGCCAGGCGTCGCGCCGGGCGGGTGAACCTTGTGCTTGGTGACGAGGTCGTTCCACCAGGTCAGCGCGCCCAGCATCGAGGGCGTGTCGTAATAGACCTCGCCGCCGAACTCCTCGTTGTAGTAGCGCCCGCCATTGGTCATGGTGAGCGTTTCCATCATCCAGCCGCAATAATCGTAGGCGCACGGGATCGCGATGCCCCATTGGGTCACCTTGTCACCCTCGCGCTTGGTGAGCTTCTTGGCCCAGTCGGTCAATTCAGCCCAGGTCTGCGGCGGCTTGCTCGGATCGAGGCCCGCTTCCTTGGCCTTGTCGGCGTTGATGTAGAGCAGCGGCGTCGAGTTATGGAATGGCACGCCGTAGACTGAGCGGTTGATCACCGCGTTGCCCTGCAGCGCCGGAAAGAACTGGCCCAGAAACTGCTCCTTGGTGGTGCCGTCGGCGGCGATCAAGGGATCGAGGTTGGTGAGCTCGTTCTCGATCTGCATATCGAGCAGGAAGTTCGCCGACATGATCACGGCAGCCGGCGGCTTGCCGGCCTTGATCGAGGCGCGCGTCTTGATCAGCGTGTCGTCATAAGAGCCGGTGTAGACGGCTGTCGCCTTGATCGCGGGATGGGTCTCGTTGAACTCCTTGATCAAGGTGCCCATGTCGCGGGCGAGCTTGCCGTCGACGGGGACGGGGAAGAACAGGTCGATCTCGGTCGGGCCTTCGGCCAGCGCCGGGAAGGTGAGGGCGCTTGCCAAAGTGCCTGCAATGGCAAGGCCAAGCATGATCCTGCGGGAAAACAGCATCGAGAAATCTCCTATTTGATGCCTGAGGTGACGAAAGAGCTGATGAAGCGTTTCTGGAAGATCAGGAAGGTGATGAGCAGCGGTGCGATCACCATCAGCGTGCCGGCGGCGATGGTGCCCCAGGCCTGCGTGCCTTCCGCGGTCGCGGTGAACACCGAGAGTCCCACCGTGAGCGGCCGCTTGTCCGGCGAGTTGATCACCATCAGAGGCCACAGGAAGTCGTTCCAGTGGCTGGTCACGGAGATGATGGCGAAGGCCGAGAAGCTCGGCATCGACAGTGGCACGTAGATGTGGCGGATGCGCTGGAGCAGGCTGGCGCCGTCGATCAGGGCAGCGTCTTCCAGCTCGGTCGGGATAGCCTCAAACGCTTGCCGCATCAGGAAGGTGCCGAAGGCGGAAGCGAAGAACGGCATCATCACGCCGGTGAGCGTGTCGTAGAGGCCGAGCTGCGCCACCAGGCTCAAATTGGGCACGATCAGCAGCACCGGCACCAGCATCAGCTGCATCAGGAACAGATAGAAGATCAGCGATTTTCCGGCGAAGTCGAGCCGGGCAAAGGCAAAGCCCGCCAGCGTGATCGTGACGACCTGCACCAACAGGATGCCGGTGCAGATCATGATAGTGTTGAGGGTGTAGCGCGGGAAATCGCCGATCTCCCAGGCGTCCCTGATATTGTCGAGCGTCGGCTTCAGGCTCGGCATCAACTCGGCCATCAGATTGATGCCGTCGGATGCCGGGCGCAGCGTCGCCACGCCCATCCACAGGAACGGGATCAGCCAGACGACCGCGAGCAGCACGGTCAGCGCAAAGCCGAGCTTTGGCGTGATCTCGCGGCGGGTGGCGAGCGGGGCGTCCTTGAAGAGCTTACCGATCAGCTTCATGCCCCGCCCTCGCGGTTCGCCATGGTCCGGAAGGAGAGCGCGGTGAGGCCCATCAGCGCCGCAAGCGTCAGCAGTGTCGCTGCCGAGGCCTTGCCGATGTCGTAGTGCTCGACCGCCTGCTGGTAGATGTAGAACAGCACGAGATTGGTCGCGTTGGACGGCCCGCCTTTGGTCATGACGAAGACGTGGTCGACCTGCGTGACCGCGTTGAGTGTGGCGATGACCGTGACGAACAGGAAGGTGGGCTTGAGCTCGGGCAGGATGATGTGGCGCAGCCGCTGGTACGGCCCTGCGCCGTCCAGATGGGCGGCTTCCATGACATCTTCCGGCACCGCCTGGAGGCCGGCCAGGAAGAACAGCATGTAATAGCCGGCGTTCTTCCAGATCGTGATGACCATGATGGCATAGAGCGCGATGTCGGAATCGCCGAGCCAGTTCGGCAGCACCGGCAGGAAACGGCCGATGTAATAGTCGAGCAGTCCGACATTGGGCAGAAAGATGAACAGGAACAGCGCGGAGGCCGCGACCATCGGGATCAGCACCGGCAGGAACAGCGCGGCGCGCAGTGCACTGGTCAACGCGTTGGTGCGCGACAGCGCCAGCGCGAACAGCAGCGCGAGGCCAATGCTCGGGATCGCCGTGCCGACGGCATAAACGAGATTGTTGACGACCGCGCCGGTGAAGGCGGGGTCAGCAAGCACCGCTGCGATGTTGTCGAGACCGACGAAACGAACCGGCGCCCTGGGCGTGGCGCGCTGATAGAGCGCGTCGACGAGGACGCGGCCCATCGCACCGTAGGTGAACAGCGCGAGGAACACGAGCGAGGGCAGCAGCAGCAGATAGGCGGGCAGGGAGGTTTTGAAGCGGTGAGAAAACCGATTCAGGATATGCAGGCGCGGCGGCGCCGAGGCCGCGACCGGGAGAGCCGCGGGTTCTGCGAAGCTCATCTCATCGCGCCGGGAAATTGAGCGCATAGTCGCGGCCGTCCACTCCCGCCGGTGGCTCGAAGGGAAAGCGCAGACTGGTGTCGAGGAAGTCGTGGCTGTGCACGACCAGGTTCTCGCCGTCGATCAGCACCACGCCGTAGGCCGGCGGCTCGTGGCTGGCGAGATGCTCGGCCGCGGCAGCGTCGAGCTCGAACCAGACCTGGTGGTTTGTGCCGCGAAGCGTCGAGAACGGGATCTTGCCGTAGCTGCCGAAGATCGGCCGGTGCACGTGGCCGAAGAAGAGGTGGCGGATGCGCGAGCGATAGGGTGCGATCACCTCGGCGAATTCGGCGCTCTGTGCCAGCGAGATTTCGTCCATCGCATGGACGCCGACCGTGAACGGCGGATGGTGCATGAACACGACGAACGGCATGTCGGCCGGCGCGGCCGCGAGCGTGCTCGCGAGCCAGCCGAGGCGCTTGGCGCACATCTCGCCGGCATGGCTGGTCTCGTCCAGCGTGTCGAGGAAGACGAACAGCCCGTGCTCAGTGGTGCGGGTGCCCTGCACGAAGCCGTTGGGATCGCGCGGCGCCGCCTTCAGGCTATCGAGGCAGGTGACGCGGCGATCGTGGTTGCCGACCATGGCGATGTAGGGGATTTTCAGCGCCGCCATTGCGTCGGTGAAATTGGCGTAGGATTCAGCCTCGCCCCAATGGGTGAGGTCGCCGGTCACGACCGCGAAGGCCGCGTCGGCGTGATGCTTGTTGATGTCGGCAATCGCAGCATCCAGTCGGGCGCGCGGGTCGAGGCCATAGAGCTTCAGCCCGGGATTCGCGAGATGCGTGTCAGTGATGTGGATGAACTTGAAAGGCATGGCACTTGTCAGGATCGTTGGAGGGTGGGCGCCTCCGGCAAGACGACCCTGACAGGCCGTTAGAGTGCGAGTGTTTCAGTTTGATGACAGCGGTTCCGGTGGCGCGAAGGCGTCCACAAGCTCGGCTTAGTACGCCTTCGGCTAATCCACCCTACGCACCGAGTTCGTCGCTACGTCCCGCAAAACGTCTGCAGCACCCGCTGGTCCGGCAGCGGGGGATCGGCGTAGGCGGCGTAGTCCGGCTGGTCCTCGAACGGCTTCGCCAGCACCTTCACCAACTCCTCGAACGGCGCGTAATTGTCATCATTTACCGCCGCCTGAATTACGGCCTCGACGCGGTGATTGCGCGGGATGAACATGGGATTGACGGCATGCATGGCGGCCTGCCGTTCGGCTCCGGTTTGCGGCTCCAGGACCGTGCGCTCGCGCCAACGTCCCGCCCAGTCGTCGAACGCGTCGGGGTCCATGAACTGCGCGCGGACGTCGGCGATGCCGGTCTCGTCAGCCGCAGCATCACCAAGCTTGCGGAAGGTGAGGGTGAAGTCGGCCTGGTTCTTGGCCATGGCATCCAGCAGGTCCTGGATCAGCACGTCGTCGCCGTCGCGGTCCGTGAACAGGCCGATTTTCTTGCGCAGGCCCGCCTGATAGGTGTCGCTGAACGTCTCGGAGAAGGCGCCGAGAATGTCCTGGGCCTCGGCAACCGCCTTTTCCTGATCGTCGGAGAACAGCGGCAGCAGGCATTCGGCAAGCCGCGTCAGATTCCACAGCGCGATGCGCGGCTGGTTGGCGTAGGCATAGCGGCCCATCTCGTCGATCGAGGAAAACACCTGCGACGGATTGTAGGAATCCATGAAGGCGCACGGACCGTAATCGATCGTCTCGCCGGAGATGGAAGAGTTGTCGGTGTTCATCACGCCATGGATGAAGCCGACAAGCAGCCAGCGTGCGACCAGTTCGGCCTGGCGCGCGACGACGCCGGACAGCAGCGCGTGATAGGGCCGCTCGGCGCCAAGCAGCTCCGGATAATGGCGGGTGATGACGTGGTCGGCGAGCCGGCGGACCGCCTCGGTGTCGCGGCGGGCAGCGAAGAATTGGAAGGTGCCGACGCGGATATGGCTCGAGGCGACGCGCGTCAGCACCGCGCCCGGCAGCGCCGTCTCGCGCAGCACATGTTCGCCCGTGACGACGGCCGCGAGCGAGCGCGTGGTCGGAATGCCCAGTGCGAACATCGCCTCGCCGACGATGTATTCGCGCAGCACCGGCCCGAGCGCGGCACGGCCGTCGCCGCGGCGGGAGAACGGGGTGGGGCCCGAGCCCTTGAGCTGGATGTCGCGGCGGATGCCGTCCTTGTCGACGACTTCGCCGAGCAGCACCGCCCGTCCGTCGCCGAGCTGGGGCACGAACTGTCCGAACTGGTGGCCGGCATAGGCCATGGCGATGGGATCGGCGCCGGCGGGAACCGTCTTGCCCGCCAGGATTTCGGCGCCTTCAGGGGTCTCCAGCACATCTGGATCGAGCCCGAGCTGGACCGCCAGCGGCCGGTTCAGCTTGATCAGCCGGGGCGCCGCCACCGGCGTCGGTGCGACCCGGGCGAAAAAGCTGTCCGGCAGTGCCGAATAGGAGTTCTGGAACGGGAAATGGACTGTCATGACCTCAAGATAGGGGTGGAACGCCTGATGGCAAAGGCTTGAGCCCAGATTGGGCAAAAATGGGCACTTCCAGCCGAAAACGGGCCGTTCCCTTGGTTGCCGCCCCCGTCCTCCCGAGGTAAACCCTGCCGCAACTTTGGACCGGCCGTTTCGGCGGTTCGATTCGATCCTCCGACATTGAATTTGGGACGACCATGCATCGCTACCGGTCACATACATGCGGCGCGCTCCGCGAGAGCAACATCGGCGAGACGGTCCGCCTTTCGGGCTGGGTCCATCGCGTTCGCGACCATGGCGGCGTGCTGTTCATCGACCTGCGCGACCACTACGGCCTGACCCAGTGCGTGGTCGATCCGGACTCGCCGGCGTTCTCGCAGGCCGAGAAGCTGCGTTCGGAATTCGTGGTCAAGATGGATGGCAAAGTCCGCCGCCGCCCCGAAGGCACCGACAATGACGATCTGCCGACCGGCAAGATCGAGATCTATGTCAGCGAGATCGAGGTGCTGGGCCCGGCCGGCGACCTGCCGCTGCCGGTGTTCGGCGACCAGGAATACCCTGAAGACATCCGCCTGAAGTACCGCTTCCTCGACCTCCGTCGCGAGAAGCTGCACCAGAACATCATGACGCGCGTCGAAATCATCAAGTCGATGCGAAGGCGGATGGAGGGGCAGGGCTTCTTCGAGTTCAACACGCCGATCCTGACCGCGTCCTCGCCGGAGGGCGCGCGCGACTTCCTGGTGCCGTCGCGCATCCATCCCGGCAAGTTCTACGCGCTGCCGCAGGCGCCGCAGCAGTACAAGCAGCTCCTGATGATGTCGGGCTTCGATCGCTACTTTCAGATCGCGCCCTGTTTCCGCGACGAGGACCCGCGCGCCGACCGCCTGCCGGGCGAGTTTTATCAGCTCGACGTCGAGATGAGCTTTGTCACGCAGGAAGATGTCTTCGCCGCGATGGAGCCTGTCATCACGGGCGTGTTCGAGGAATTTGCCAAGGGCAAGCCGGTGACCAAGGGCTGGCGCCGGATTCCTTTCGCCGAGGCGCTGCGCAAATACGGCAGCGACAAGCCGGACCTGCGCAACCCGATTGAGATGCAGGACGTCTCCGAACACTTCCGCGGCTCCGGCTTCAAGGTGTTCGCGCGGATGTTGGAGGACCCCAAGAACCAGGTGTGGGCGATCCCGGCGCCGGGTGGCGGCTCGCGCGCCTTCTGCGACCGCATGAATTCATGGGCGCAGGGCGAGGGACAGCCGGGCCTTGGCTACATCATGTGGCGCGAGGGCGGCGAGGGTGCCGGTCCGCTCGCCAACAACATCGGTGCTGAGCGCACCGCCGCGATCCGCGCGCAGATCGGCGTGAAGGAAGGCGATGCCGCCTTCTTTGTCGCCGGCGATCCCGACAAGTTCTGGAAGTTTTCAGGGTTGGCCCGCAACAAGGTCGGCGAGGAGTTGAACCTCACCGACAAGGAGCGGTTCGAGCTGGCCTGGATCGTCGACTTCCCGATGTACGAGTACAACGAGGAGGACAAGAAGGTCGACTTCTCGCACAACCCGTTCTCGATGCCGCAGGGCGGTCTCGATGCCTTGAAGGGCCAGGATCCGCTGACCATCAAGGCGTTCCAGTACGACATCACCTGCAACGGCTACGAGATCGCCTCGGGCGGAATCCGCAACCACGTGCCGGAAGCGATGGTGAAGGCGTTCGAGATCGCAGGGTACGGCGAGCAGGAAGTCGTTGATCGCTTCGGCGGCATGTACCGCGCCTTCCAGTACGGCGCGCCGCCGCATGGCGGCATGGCCGCCGGCGTCGACCGCATCGTCATGCTCTTGTGCGGCACCAACAATCTGCGCGAGATCTCGCTGTTCCCGATGAACCAGCAGGCCATGGACCTCCTGATGGGCGCGCCGTCGGAGCCCAGCCCCAAGCAGCTCCGCGAGCTGCACGTGAAGGTGAGCCTGCCGCAGAAGTGAGGCTGTCTCCACAGCGTCATTGCGAGCGAAGCGAAGCAATCCAGAATCTTTCCGCGGAGTGGCTCTGGATTGCTTCGCTTCGCTCGCAATGACGGGGAGGGATTTTCGCCGGTCCAACTGCCATCCCCGCGCGCAGCGTCGTTCCCTACAGCCCCGTCGACGCCTCGATCCTGAACTGCGCAAGCGCGCTCTGTGGGTCGGTTTGCAAGAGCTGCATCAATTGCATCAGCGGTGCCTTGGCGCGCGGGGACAGCTTGATGGAAAGCGTCTGGCCCGGCGTCTCGACGAAGCGGGCGATCGCGTCCACGGCCGCGTTCGCATCCGGATTGGCGGAAGCAACTTGCTCGCGTTTAGCCTTGATGCTCTCGACGAGCGCCTGGCGTGCGGTATCGCGGCTGACATTCTGCATGCGCGCGAACTGTGCCGCGACGAGATCGACGACGCCGCTGTCGCGCAATGAGAATTCGAGCGTGCCCGCCTCGATCCGGGCCGCCTGGCCCATGAGCTGGGCGGGATCGGCCGAAAACACCTCGCGTGGTACGTTGCCGAGCGCGATACGCAATTGCGCTCTTGCGATGCCTCCGATGTCGAGCGTCGCGGGCGTCAGAACGAAGCTGTTGGACTGTTCGGTCCAGGCAGCGCCGAGATCGAGGTCGACCGCGAGCTTGTCGATCCCGCTGGCAATCAATGGAAGCTGTTTTGGATCGGATGGATCGGCCGGCGTGACAAATTTGGCAACCACATGCGCCTTGCTCGGGATCGAGCCGACGAGCTGCCCCCAGTCCAGGCTCAGTGTGTCGATCATGACCAGCTCCTTGGTGGTCTTGAACGGCGCCGTCACGCCCTTGATCTCCGCGCCTGCGAGCACGCCGAACAGCCCGAGCATCTGATCCGGCGAGGGCGCCCGCCCGGGAGTGGTGAGGCTCGCTGCCCAGCGCATCAGGTTCGTGATGCTGAGCGATTTGAGTGCGAAGCGCTCCACCTTGATTTGCCCTTGCGGCGTCGGCGCATCCAGGCCTTCGAGCGCGAACCCGCCTTCTTGGTATCTGATGGCCCTGAGCCGGGGCGTCCCTTGCGGGGTCGTCATCGACATGGTGCCGATCTCGAGCTTGCCGACGCGAAGGCCTTCATAGAAACCGGCGAGCTTTTCCATCAGATTGCGCGATTGCGCCGGCGTCGGCGGGACCGTGCTGTCCGCCGGAAGCAGCGCCAGGATCTCGGCCGGCCGGAATTTCGATGGCTGCACCGCGATGTCGGTGATGGCGATCCCGTCGACCTGCATCCGGATGCCGAGCGTCGACGTCACGACATAAGTGCCGGTGGACATCTGCCCGTAGACACGATGATAGCTGTCGTCGTTCGCCTTCTGGGGATCGAGCGCGGCGGCGATCGCGGTCGAAGCGAAATCATTGATGATGATGTCGGACACCTCGCCAGTCAGCTTGTCCGCCTTGCCTGGCTGCGGCACGTTGATCGTGAAGCTGGCGCGCTCCGCCTTGATCGCGGCGATCTTGCCTTGGGCGAGCTTCTGGATCGCGAGACCCGAATAGGCGACCTCGCCACTACCTCCGGCGCTTCTGCCCGCATCGAAGGCGAATGCGAGGGTCGGCGCTATGACGGAAGAAGCCGTCACATTTGCGTACTGATCGAGCGCGAAGCGGTACATGTCGATCAGGGAGCCTGACGTCGGCGCGTTCTGAGCATGAATGGGACCGACGTAGTCCCGCATGGTCAACTGCGGGACCTTGTAGGAGACTTTCAGCTTGCCGGGGCCGACCTCGTCCAGCGCGACCTCGAAGCCGGAGATATCGATGCTGTCGGCCGCGAAGCGTGTCTCCTCGACCTGGCGAATGCCGACGCCCTTGATAGCGGCGATCTTGACATGAGCCTGCGGCTGGTTGGCAGGCTCAACCGCGATATCCTCGATCGTCAGCGTCCGGGTCACGAGATCGAACGCCACCTTGCCGTGGCTCGCCTTGCCGCCACTGGCGCGGATCTGCTCGAAGGCCGCCTCGATCTCGGCGGCGACGCGATGCTGAACGTAGAAGCTGAAGCCGAACCATCCGCCCGCGGCCATCACGGCCACGACGATCAGGCCGATCAGGATTCGCTTCATTCCCAGCTCCAGTTGCTCGCGTTGCAGGACGCAACCTGCCATATTCGCAAAGCAACGCGCGGTCCAGAGAAAGTGAGCGCTATCAGATATTTGACTGCGCGCCCTGTTGATGGGGCCGCAATCGGATGTTGCCACCGGGCCGCCCGGCGTGCTTCATCCCGTTTCCATGACCCGGAAATACCACCCGAAGGCGGGCCGGTCAGGACAACGTAGTTTGAGGCCGGTAACGCGAGGCAAGACACCGCATGTCGTCCTATTCTGATGATCTCCACCAGGCGGCGCTGGCCTATCATCGGCTGCCGCGCCCCGGAAAGCTCGAGATCCAGGCGAGCAAGCCGCTCGCCAACCAGCGCGATCTCGCGCTGGCCTATTCGCCCGGCGTCGCCGCCGCCTGCATGGAGATCGCCAAGAACCCGGCGGAAGCGGCGACGCTGACGATCCGCTCCAATCTGGTCGCCGTGGTTTCGAACGGCACCGCCGTGCTCGGCCTCGGCAATATCGGCCCGCTGGCCTCGAAGCCGGTGATGGAGGGCAAGGCGGTCCTGTTCAAGAAATTCGCCGGCATCGACGTGTTCGACATCGAGATCGCGGCCGACACCATCGAACGCGTGGTCGAGACCGTGGCCGCGCTCGAGCCGACCTTTGGTGGCATCAATCTCGAGGACATCCGCGGACCGGAATGCTTCGAGATCGAGGCGCAGCTCAAGGAGCGCATGAAGATCCCGGTCTTCCATGACGACCAGCATGGCACCGCGATCATCGTCGCCGCCGCGATCACCAACGGCCTGCGCCTGAACGGCAAGAACCTGTCGGACGTCAAGATCGTGGCATCGGGGGCAGGGGCCGCCGCGCTCGCGACACTGAACCTGCTGGTGTCGATGGGCGCTCAGCGCAAGAATATCTGGGTCTGCGACATCGACGGCCTTGTTCACGAAGGCCGCAACACCACGATGGACCGTTGGAAGGCGGTCTATGCGCAGAAGACCGACAAGCGCACGCTGGCCGACGTGATCGGCGGCGCCGACATCTTCATCGGCCTCTCCGCACCGGGCGTGCTTAAGCCCGAGATGGCCAAGGCGATGGGCGACAAGCCGCTCATCATGGCGCTCGCGAATCCGACGCCGGAGATCATGCCGGAGGAGGCGCGCAAGGTGCGTCCCGACGCCATGATCTGCACCGGCCGCTCCGATTATCCGAACCAGGTCAACAACGTCCTGTGCTTTCCCTTCATCTTCCGCGGCGCGCTCGATGTCGGCGCCAGCGCCATCAACGAGGAGATGAAGCACGCCGCCGTGGAGGCCATCGCGCAGCTCGCGCGCGAGGCGCCGTCCGATGCGGTCGCGCAAGGCTTCGATACCGGGGAGACGCAAGGGTTTGGCCCGGGCTCGCTGATTCCGAGTCCCTTTGATCCGAGGTTGATCCTGCGCATCGCGCCGGCGGTGGCGAAGGCCGCGATGGAATCGGGCGTCGCGACCCGGCCCATCACCAATTTCGACGAGTACACTGCGCTGCTCGAGCGCTTCGCGTTCCGCTCCGGCCTCGTCATGAAGCCGATGTTCGCGAAGGCCAAGACCCAGCCGGTGCGCGTGATCTACGCCGAAGGCGAGGATGAGCGCGTGCTGCGCGCGACCCAGGTGGTGCTGGAAGAAAAGCTGGCGACGCCGATCCTGGTCGGACGCCCGTCGGTGGTCGAGGCGCGCATCAAGCGCTTCGGCCTGTCGATCAAGGCCGGCAAGGACTTCGACCTCGTCAATCCCGAGGACGATCCGCGCTACCGCTCCTACGTGCAGTCTTATGTCGAGGTCGCCGGCCGCCGCGGCGTGACGCCGGATGCGGCGCGCACGGTGGTGCGCACCAACAACACCGTCATCGCGGCGCTCGCGGTGGTGCGCGGAGAGGCGGACGCCATGCTCTGCGGCGTCGAGGGCCGCTACATGAGCCATCTGCGCCATGTCCGCGAGATCGTCGGGTTTACGCCGGGGATCAGCGACTATGCGGCGCTGGCGCTGCTGATCACGAGCAAGGGCGCCTTCTTCATCGCCGATACCCAGGTGCGGCCCAATCCGAGCGCCGAAGAGCTCGCCGAGATCGCCTCGCTCGCGGCGGTCCACGTCCAACGCTTCAACATCAAGCCGAAGATCGCCTTCGTCTCGCATTCGGATTTCGGCAGCTACGACACGGAATCCTCGCGCAAAATGCGCCGGGCGACCCAGCTCCTGAAGGAGAAGCATCCGGAACTCGAGGCCGACGGCGAGATGCAGGGCGACACCGCGCTCTCGGCGGCTGCGCGCAAAATGGTGCTGCCGCACTCGAACCTCGAGGGCGAAGCCAACATCATGATCATGCCAAGCCTCGACACCGCCAACGTCGCCTACCAGATGATCAAGTCGCTGGCGGACGCGCTTCCTGTCGGCCCGATCCTGATCGGCCCGGCGCGCCCGGCCCACATCCTCACCCCGTCGGTGACGGCGCGAGGCATCCTCAACATGACCGCGGTGGCTGTGGTGGAAGCGCAGGAGCGCGCGTCGCGGCAGCAGCCGACGTTGTTTACGTAAGGGCGGGGCTCTAGCCGCGCGGCAGGTGCCGTGCCTTCTCCCCCCTGCGGGAGAAGGTGGCGCGAAGCGCCGGATGAGGGGTTCTCTGCGCGAGACGAAATCTCGAGAGTTGTCCGTGCCGATAGAAACCCCTCACCCGTCTCGCCGCTTCGCGGCGAGCCACCCTCTCCCGCAAGGGGAGAGGGGAAGAAGCTCTTGGCGCTAGTATTGAATTACTCGCATTCGTCCATTTCCCCGTTTGTAAACCGGCGCACGACTCTCCATAATCCCCCGATGCTTTCGCAAAAATCCGGTTTCAAAAAGCCTGAGCAAAGAGGCCGATCATGCCAGCGTTCGTGACTTTTGGGCGGATCCTGTTCGCCGTGCTGTTCATCTACACGGGTGCGGCAAGATTGTTTGCCATGCAGGCGACCGTTGATTTCATCGCCGCCAAGGTCGTGGTGCCCGACATGATTGCGCCTTACGCCAAGCAGATCGAGACGGCGACGGCCATGACCACGCCGCAGCTGCTGGCGATCGCGGTTGGCGTGCTCGAGATCATCGCGGGGGTGATGATCGCGCTGAATTTCGGCGCGCGCTTCTTCGCGATGTTGATGATCATCTATGTCGCGGTCGCGACCTTCCTGTTCTACGACTTCTGGAACCAGGTGCCCCCTGACAACGGCAAGATGCTGGTCGACGCGCTCAAGAACCTGTCCATCATCGGCGCGCTGTTCATGATCATGGGCTACGGCCGCGCTACGCGTCCGGCCGAGGCGGCCTACGGGGACGTGTGACGGTCAAACCACTACATCCTGCGCCACGGCGTGACAGTCACGTCATGCGAGGCGTCGAGCAGATACGGCGCGCCCGGCTTCATCCCGTGTGAGGCCAGCACTTCCTGAGGCGTGCGCCCCGGTACTTCGACAAAACAGCCTTCGCCGCCGGGCAGCCGCAGATGCGGCGCTTCCGACAGCCAGAACGTGTCGTAGCGATCCATGAACATGTCGAACACGACGGGGCCGCCGATGATTGCGACGGTGCCGGAAGCGACATCGGCGAACGCGCAGGCGTCCTCAAAGCTGGCGTGATCCGGATTCCACAAGGTCGCGTTCGGCATCTCGGGATCGACGGTCAGCGCCTCGATCTTGCGGGTCAGAATCAGGCGCTTGCGCTTGGGTGAATTCGGCTGCTGCTCGTGCGAGTGACGGCCGTGCACGATCAGTGCCGCGCGATCGAGCGCCTGCTCGAAGAACAGCTTGTCGCCTTCGAATTTCAGGCTGTCGGGCATGACATGGTCGGCGTCCGCGAGCATGCCGTCCGCGGAGACGATGACGTAGCCTTCGATCCGAAAGGACAATGGCGCGGCTATTCGGAGACCGTCGTCACGACGCTGTTGACCGGCCGGTTGCTCACCGTCGGCAGCTTGACGTCCTTGAGCAGCTCCTGGTCGTATTCCGGCAGCGTCGAGGCCGGGAACTTGGCGCGCATCGCCACCACCTTGTAACCGCCGGCCTTCAGGCGCTTGAGCAATTCAGGCAGCGCTTCCGCAGTGTGCTTCTGGAAGTCGTGCATCAGGATGATGCCCTTGCCCTTGCTGTCGAGCTTCTTCATGACGGTCTCGATCACCTTCTCGGGCTTCGAGGCCTTGAAGTCGAAGGAGTCGATGTCGCAGGAGAAGATCGCCGTGTTGCGGTTGCCGAGATAGGTGACCATCTCCGGCGGATGCTGGAGCGCCGGGAAGCGGAAGAAAGGCGAGGGCGAAATGCCGCCGAGCGCCCATTTCACCGCGGAAAGGCCCTTCTCGATCTCTTCCTTGCGCTGCGCTTCCGTGAGCTTCTTGTTGTTGAGGTTGGCGTGCGACCAGGTGTGGGTGCCCACGGTATGGCCGGCCGCGTAGACCTGCTTGAGGATCTCCGGCTCGTAGGTCGCGTGCTTGCCGATGGAGAAGAAGATGCCGGTGGTGCACTCGTCGGCGAGCGCCTTCAGCACGGCGGGCGTGTTCTTGGGCCAGGGGCCGTCGTCGAAGGTGAGCACCACCTCGTGGTCGCGCAGGAAATCGAGCTCCTTGAAATGCTCGAAGCCGAAGCCGGGACCACCCGTGGTGTCGATCTCGACGGTGCGGGCGACTCCGAGCGCGCCCGGCGTGTTGCAGGCGGCGCGGGCGGGCTGCGGCGCCTGTTTAGGCGGGGGAGGATTGACGAAGCCCGCCGGCGCGGCGGCTGCTGCAGGAGCGGGTGCGGGAGCTGCAGCGGGCGCAGCCGCAGCCGGTGTTGCCGCCGGTGCGGCCTGCGTCGCGGCAGCGGGCTTTGCAGCCGGGGCCTGCGACCATGCCGCGCCCGTCATCGCCAGAGACATCGCGCTTGCCAATATCAGTCCTGCCGCCACACGCATGGTGTTGTCCTCGAGATTGATCCCGTTGTTCCGCCGCGGCTTTTCGCCTCCGGCAAAACCATCCTGCCCCTAACGATCCTAGCCTAGATGGTGGGCCCTCGCCATTGCAACGGCTGTTTGGCGCGCTAGCCCAATTGTGCCCAACCGGGTTGGGAACGCGTGGCGTCAAGTGTCGGCCAGTGCCTTCGCGATCGCCGTCTTGACCCGCGTGTCGGCCGGCTCGACCGTAGATGCAAAGACATCGGCGATATAACCGTCCCGGCCGATCAGATATTTGTGGAAGTTCCAGCGAGGAACTTCTCGCGGGCGCGCCTCTGCCGCCCATTTGTAGAACGGATGCGCCTTCGCACCTACCACGACGGCCTTGGCCGCGATCGGGAAGGTAACGCCGTATTGGTGGTGGGCGGTTTCCGAGATCTCGCTGGTGCCGCCGGGCTCCTGTCCGCCGAAATCGTTGGAGGGTACGCCAATGACGGTGAGGCCGCGTTCGCGAAGCTCGCCCCAGATGTCTTGCAG
Organism: Bradyrhizobium sp. WSM1253; assembly: GCF_000244935.1. Taxonomy (NCBI): domain Bacteria; kingdom Pseudomonadati; phylum Pseudomonadota; class Alphaproteobacteria; order Hyphomicrobiales; family Nitrobacteraceae; genus Bradyrhizobium; species Bradyrhizobium sp. WSM1253. The sequence continues at coordinate 700,082 of NZ_JH600073.1, read as the reverse complement.
GCCGGCATATTGCGGCGTGTAACCGCAGAGCGAAGCGGTGTTGACCACCAGCAGTGGCTTGCCGGTGAAGGCCGCAAGGCGGATGTCGTCGCCTGATAATGCCGGGAAAGAGAAGGCGTAGGCGGAGATTCGGCTCATGCCGCCATCAGCCAGTGCACGCGCCGCCGGCGCCAGCGTGCCTGCAAAGGCGGCGATGAGCATGGTCCTGCGGTTCATCATGACGGTGTCCCCCGAAATGATCAGGCGCGCATGTTACCCCGCCGCTGCGTGCGGCCTCGTCAACACCGCGTTATCTGCCGCGATGAAGCGCGCTAGTACAGGCGGACAATGAAATCGGTGCCTTCGCCAGTCTCGCCCTGGTTGATGCCCTGGTCGGAGACGATGATCGAGCCGCCTGACGTCAGCATTTCGTTGATCTTCGCGATCGTGTCGGCCGGGATCGAGACACGGTCAAGGGCCTCGGCCGGACTGTCCGGCGTGACCACAGGCTTTGCGGCGACGGGAATCACGGCCGCGCCACGCTGGCGGCCTGTCACACGGCCGTCGTCTTCGCGCGCGGCAGAGCGGACGGACACTGGCAAGGACACCACCGACCAATGCAGCGCATTGGAATCGGCCTTGTCGACCTCGGCGGTGAAGACATGCGTGCCGAGCGGCCGATCGCTCGCGGCGATCGTGACAGGCACGTCGAACAGTGGCGCAAAGTTCTGCCGCACGTAGAGCTTGGAATCCTTGCGGCTGATGAAGACCGCGATCTGGCCCGCCCGCTTGAGCGCTTCAGGTTTCGCCACGGGCGCCGGATCGGCAATACGGGTTTCGTCCTTCTTGACGTCGGGCGTGGCCGCCTGCGCTTGCGCTATGGCCGGCGCATCGGACGTCTTCGCGGGCTCGGACTTCACGGTTTCGGACTTTGCGGGTTCGGACTTCGGCGTCTCCGCGGCCTCGACAGGCTTCGCTTCAGTGTTCGCGGGCTGCACGGCGTCTCCGGGCTGGGGCTTGGCCGCGTCCGCCGTTTCTGCAGTCTTGGTCTCGGGCCTTGCCGTTGTCTCGGTCTGGTCGTCCGATGCCGCGGCCTCCTCGCGGGCCGGGGCATATCCGGTGGTCACATCCGACATCACGGTGTGGCCGACCGACGAGCGCAGCTCGAGCACGCCGTCCGCGCTGGCGGTCTTCGTTTCAACAGGCTTTGCTTCGGTGGCCGTGGTATTTGCCGCGCCTTTGTCGGCCTTGTCGCCGGCATTGGTCTGCGGCTCCAGGCTGGCCGCGGGTTGCGGCGGCACGCGTACCGAGGCAAGCAGCGGATGCGAGAAGTTCTGCGGCGACATCTGGCCGGGCGAAACGATCACGCGCGCGCCCATTCTGGTCCAGTTCCACATCTTCACCGCGAACGCCATCGGCATGCGGATGCAGCCGTGCGAGGCCGGATAGCCCGGCAGCACGCCGGCGTGCATGGCAACGCCCGACCACGTGATCCGCTGCATGTACGGCATCGGCGCGCCGCTATAGATGTTGGAGTGGTGAAATTTGTGCTTCTGGATGACGCTGAACACACCCATCGGCGTCGAATGGCCCTTCATGCCCGTCGACACCGGGGATTCCGCGAACACGCCGTTGGTGTCGTAGACCGTGACCTTCTGCCGATCGATCGAGACGACGATGACGAGAGGACCTTGCGGTTTCGTGCCGGCTTCCTTTTCGGCAACAAGGTCTTTCTTGCCGGCCGTAGCGCGCTTCTGCGGCTTCTGGCGCGGGACGTCGGGATGGCGCTCCTGGCGGCCATAGGACCCGTCGGAATAATCCGTCCAGTAATAAAACGCCGCGTCCGCTTGGCTCGCCGTGCCGATCGCACCCGCCGCCGTCAAAACGGCGACCTGCCAAAATCGCGCCGGTTTGGCAGAAAAACCAGACCCGTTCACGCTGTTCATCATCGAATCCATAATCCAAATCAGATGTTAGTCTCTCAGAGGGGATACGCGTTCACCAGCACGGCGGTTCTGCGATCAGCTAATTTTGTCCAAAGAGTAGCAAAAAAGCCTCACGGAGCGGTAAACGGCGGCCGTGTCAGCTTGCCGGTCGTCTTCCTGATCGGTCGCCCGATGCCTACATTGCTGGGACTTGTTACCGGAGAACTTCATGTCATCTCGTTTCCCCAGTCTTTCCAGCATCCGCTTGAAAGGCCTCGCTTTATTCCTCCTAGCGCTGACCGGGCCGGCAGCGTCCGCCTTCGCCGCGGACGAGCCGGATTTGATCTTCCGCCGCTCGACCGTGTTCAAATGGATGAGCCCGAACGACAAGCTTGCGACCTACGGCCTCGACGATCCTGAAGTCGAGGGCGTGGCCTGTCATTTCACGGTGCCGGAGAAGGGCGGCTTCAAGGGCTGGCTGGGCCTTGCCGAGGAGGTCTCGGACATTTCGCTCGCCTGCCGTCAGATCGGCCCGATCAAGTTCAAGAACAAGATGGAGCAGGGCGACGACATGTTCCGCCAGCGACGGTCGCTGTTCTTCAAGAAAATGCAGATCGTGCGCGGCTGTGACGCCAAGCGCAACGTGCTGGTCTACATGGTCTATTCGGACAGGCTGATCGAGGGTTCACCGAAGAACTCGACCTCGACAGTGCCGGTCATGCCGTGGGGCCCGGCGGACGCGAACGTCCAGAAGTGTGGAGAGTTCTTCACTCAGTGACGCGCTTGCGTTCACTCAGTGAGGGGTTTGCGTTCACAGTGACGCTCTTGCGTTCACTCGATGATGTCAGCGCGGCTGGCGCGCGGTTTTGCAAGATGCGAGCCGGTCAGCCGCACGAATGATTGCGGCGTGGCCTCAAAGCCACGGCTCGATTGCAGCGCCATTTCGCCGGGCGAATTGGCGCTGCTGCGAACAGGCCGTTGCTCCCGGCGGTCCGTTCGTTGGTCTGCATCGCGCGTCGTTGCGCGATCTTGCGCCGTCATGATGGCCGTTCCTCGCATGAACGCGCTCGGCGATACCCGGGCGTCCTCGGTCTCGATAGCTTGGGTCGCAGTCGAAGCGCCGCCGGTTCGACAGTACCCAGCCTTCGTTCGGCTTCTCTTCAGCAGAAAAACGTAAAACGCATGTGAAGGGAGTGAGGCGGGATCATGACGGCGCCAGCGTTCCGGCGCGCATCCGAACTCGCCCGGAACCTGCCAGGCCACATTGGGTAGGCGCACGACCCATCTGAAAAGATTGAGATTTTCCGTCGAATATGTCGTCGCCCCGAACGGGACGAAACAATTCTCACGGAGATGAAACCATTTTCCGGCTTTGGCGCATCACGCGCGAAACCGCCCATGGTTATCAACCTCACAACGACGACGGCGCACGCCGGCCACCGAATTCGGAAGAGAACTCCATGCGCACGCTCAGCCTCATCCTTGCTTTCGCTTTCGTGCTCGCCGGCTCCTCGTTCGCAGGCTCGCCGGACGGAAATGTCCCCGGTATCGGCACTTTCCAGTATAGCGGTTCGCCGATCATGACCCCGGCGCCCCAGCCGATCGTGGTTGCCGCGCGCTTCTGATCGCCAACAAGAAAAATCAGCCGATAAAGGCCATCATGCTTGCTCGTATCTGCGCCGCGGCGTTCATATCCCTTCTGACGATCAGTGCCGTTCAGGCGCAGGTGCGCTCTCCCTCCAGATTACCAGATCCCCGTACCGAGTTCGTGAGGCAATGCGCGCCGCGGATGCTCGGGCGGTGGGAGCATCCGGAAGAGGTTTGCGGCTGTCTGCACGATCATGCTGCCGCCGTCGTCGAGGATCGCGATCTCCGCGAGGCCCTGCTGCGCGGCATCAGCGAGACCGGGGTGCCGACGATCGAGACCGACTGGGTGCCGGCCGCAAAGCAGACCGAAATCGGCCCGACCTTCACCAAGATCGCCAAGCCGACCCTGCAATGCATGTTCGACCCGGCAAAGTAGCGCTCATCGCTTCGATTTCGGGCCAAACCGCGACACGCAGGTGCTGGTCCGTGCGACGCCCTTGTCGGTCATCTTGGCGCCGCGCACTTCCTTGACCTGTCCGGCGGGACAAGTTCCGTCGTCGACTTGCACGCGCTGGCCGAGCTTGAGATCGACGATGTCCTGCTCGCGCCCGACCGAGCCTGCGCGCGCCGTCGCGGCGAGCGCGATGAAGATCAGGAGCGAGAGGCAAGTCGCGCGGCGTAGCAGCATGGTGTGAGCTCCCGGCATGGATGCCGCAATGTAGGGAGCGGCTGCCGATTCTCATAGTGAACGTTCGTCATGCCCGCCGGGCCGGCTTGCGCCGCGCACGCAAGGCCGCTCGCGATTCCCGCGCGAGCCGCTCGGCGGATGCCACGAGATTCGGAATCGCGTGGCCGGAAAATCCCAGCACGAAACCGGGCAGTGGACGTGAGCGTGAATAAGTGTCGGCCAACAGCCAGCCTTCGGCGCCGGCGGCCTGCTTGGCGTCTGCCGCCACCAGCAGATCGACCGAGGGATCGAACCGGGCGACAAGGTGCAGACCCTGCGATGGGACCGGCACCGACAGCACGCCGTCGGATGCGGCTTCGAGCGTCCCAGCCAGCGCGTCGCGCGCCTCGCGGTAAAGCTTGCGGACGCGCTTCAGGTTCGCTGCGAAGGCGCCGGAATTGAGCATGTCGGCCACCGCGCCCTCCATCAGCGTGCCGGGAAAGCGGTCGAGGGCGGCCCGCGCGGCGGTGACATCCGCGATCAAGCGCTCGGGCAGGGCGCAATAGCCAATGCGCAGACCTGGAAACAACGTCTTGGCGAACGTGCCCATGTAGATCACACGCTGAAGGTGATCGATGCCGGCCAGCGACATCAGCGGAGCGCCGTCGTAGCGGAATTCGCTGTCGTAATCGTCTTCCAGCACGAAGGCGCCGGCTTGCCTGGCCCAGTCCAGCAGCTCGAGCCGCCGCGGCATCGACATCTGCACACCCAGCGGAAACTGGTGCGACGGCGTCACATAGGCTGCGCGCGCGGACGGCGCCGCTGCGCGGCCTCTGGCGACCCGCATGCCGTGCGCGTCGACGGGAACGGACACGGCGCGATAGCCGCAATGTGCGATGGTTCTGCGCGCAGCGGGGTAGCCTGGATCCTCGCACCAGACCTGGTCGTTGGGCTTCAGGATCGCGCTCAGCACGATGCGCAGCGCGTGCAGCGTGCCTGACGTCAGCATGATCTGATCGGGATCGCAGCGCAGGCCCCGCGCCGACAACAGATGATCGGCGATCGCCGCACGCAGCTCGCGGCTGCCACGGGGATCGCCATAGTGCAGATGCTCCGCGCCGAAGGCGCGCATGCGACGGCCGACAAAGGCGCGGAAACGCTGCACGGCGCGCGCGTCGATATGGGTGCAGCCGAGCGAAAACGCGCCTTGCCCCGGCGTTTCGACGCTGATCTTCGGCCGCTTCGGCTCGGCCGCGCGCGCGGGGATGCGCGCGGCGACGAACGTGCCGGAGCCGACGGTTGCGTCGGCAAAGCCGTCGGCGATCAGCCGCTCATAGGCGGTGACGACGGCATTGCGGCGAAAGCCGGTCTGTTTGGCCAGCGTGCGCGACGGCGGCAGCGGCTCGCCGGGTTTCACCAGACCGCCGACGATCATCTCGCACAGTGCCTGATACAGCCGGTGCGCCGACGAGGCGCCAGCCGTGATGTGCGGTCCCGCGAGGTCGAGCGGCAGCTCGGCCTTGGCCGGCGAGGGGACAGAATTGGTCGGAATTTTTCGCATGGAATTGGCACTATCGCAGACCAAATCCGCGGCTACAACTGCCCTGGAAGTGTTCCAATCCGACAGGAGCGGCCGTGAGCCAGACCGAGAACCAAAATTCCTATCCGACATCTGCGCGCAACCAGGTGAAGCGCCGTCACGATCGCGGCTTCTACGATTACGACACCGTTCATCGCATCCTGGATTCCTCGATGCTCTGCCACGTCTCCTACGCGATCGACGGCCAACCCTATTGCACGCCGACCTTTTTCTGGCGCGAAGGGACGAAGCTGTATTGGCACGGCTCGAGCGCCAGCCGCATGCTGCGCAACCAGACCCGGGGCGAGCGTGTGTGCCTGACGGTCGCCCATCTCGACAGCCTGGTGCTGGCGCGATGTGGGTTCAATCACTCGGCCGACTACCGCGCCGTGATGGCGTTCGGCACCGCCTATCTCGTCACCGATCCCGAGGAGAAAGAACGCGCGGTCATCGCGATGGTCGACCGCTTCTTCCCGGATCGCACTGCGAGCCTGCGGGCGAGCAACACACAGGAGATCAAGGCGACCTCCTTCATCGCGATGGAAATCGAGGAAGCCTCCGCGAAGATCCGCGCCAAGGGCGTCGCCGACGACGAGGAGGACTATGAATTGCCGATCTATGCCGAGCGCATCCCGGTGCGCACGGTGATTGGCGCGCCAGAACCTTGCCCGCGGCTGCTCGACGGCGTGAGCAGGCCGGCGACGCTGAATGGCTATTCGGAGGGCCGGCCGCTCGAAGATGCATTGCGGGATGCCTATTTTGCAGAGTACCCGAACGGCTGAAATCGGCTAGCTTGCGCTCCATCGATGATCTCAATGCCCGATTGGAGTTGCCTGATGAATGCCGAAACGCAGCAGAGGATTCTTGACGCCGTCGATGCCGGCTTCGAAGCCCAGCTCGCGACCACACGCGATTTCGTCGCGATCCCCTCGACCCGCGGTGCGGAGGGGCCATGCCAGGACATGATCGGCGACCTCCTGCGCGCGCGCGGCTACGAGGTCGACGACTGGCACATCAATGTCGACGACCTCAAGGATCTGCGCGGCTTCGGGCCCATCGAGCATGATTTTTCGAAGGCGCGCACTGTGGTCGGCACGTACCGGCCCAAAACCGAGGCGGGCAAATCGCTGATCCTCCAGGGCCACTGCGACGTCGTGCCGGCCGGGCCGCTGGAACTGTGGGACACCCCGCCGTTCTCGCCCGTCATCAAGGACGGCAAGATGTTCGGTCGCGGTGCCTGCGACATGAAGTCGGGCACCATCGCAGCGCTCTCCGCGCTCGATGCGATCAAGGCCGCGGGCCTCAGGCCGACGGCGCGGATTCACTTCCAGTCCGTGATCGAGGAGGAGAGCACCGGCGTCGGCGCGCTCTCGACGCTTCAACGGGGCTATCGTGCGGATGCTTGCTTCATTCCTGAGCCGACCGGCGGCAAGATGGTGCGCTCGCAGGTTGGCGTGATCTGGTTCCGCCTGCGCGTGAAGGGCCATCCGACCCATGTCGCCTTCGCCGGCTCCGGCGCGAACGCAATCATGGCGGCCTATCATTTGATCCAGGCGCTGCAAAAACTCGAGATCGAGTGGAACGAGCGCGCGAAAGCCGATCGTCACTTCAAGACGCTGAACCATCCCATCAACTTCAACCCCGGCATCATCAAGGGCGGCGACTGGGCCTCCAGCGTGCCGGCCTGGTGCGACGTCGATTGCCGGATTGCCGTGTTGCCGGGCTGGTCGATCGCCGATCACCAGAAGGAGATCATGGCCTGCGTTGCTGCTGCCGCGCGCAACCACCGCTTCCTCGCCAACAATCCGCCGGAGGTCGAATGGTCGGGCTTTTTGTCGGAAGGCTATGAGCTGACCGAGGCCGCCGCGCCTGAGGCGGCGTTCGGCAAGGCCTTCAGCACCGTTTATGGCGGCCAGATCGAAGACCTCGTCTTCACCGCGCTCACCGACACCCGCTTCTACGGCCTCAATCACGGTATCCCGAGCCTGTGTTTCGGCGCGAGTGGCGGCGAGATGCACGGCTTCAATGAGTATGTCGATCTGGACTCGCTGAAGAAGACGACCAAGGCGATGGCGCTGTTCATTGCGGATTGGTGCGGGGTCGAGAAGGGGTAGCGACAGGCTCGGCTCTCTCGGCCGTCATTGCGAGCGCAGCGAAGCAATCCAGTATCCCCCGCCGGGGCAGTCTGGATTGCTTCGTCGCTACGCTCCTCGCAATGACGAAACAAATATCCTGCCGGTCCGCTGCCCAATCCACCGGCGTTCCAAAATCCTTTAAGCTTAAAATAAAGACTAGGATGCCGCCCGCGCCGGTGGCAGACTAACGCCCGGTCCGCAGGACGAGTCCGAGGAAGCAACGATGCGCGATTGGGATGACGCTTACGCCAATTCGGCCCATATCCCGGGCTCGGACAAGATACCGGCGCTGTGGGCGGAGCGGGCGGCGGCTTATCGGGCCGGGCTGAAGGAGTTTCGCGCCGACATCGCCTATGGCTCCGGCGAGCGCCAGCGCCTCGACCTCGTCTTGCCCGACGGCGACAGCAAGGGCCTCGTTGTGTTCGTCCACGGCGGCTACTGGATGCGCTTCGACAAATCGACATGGACTGATCTCGCCGAAGGCGCGCGCCATCATGGCTGGGCGGTGGCAATGCCAAGCTACACGCTGACGCCGGCCGCGCGCATCTCCGACATTACGGCGGAAATCACCGCAGCGATCGCCAAGGCGGCCGCGCTGGTCGCGGGGCCGATCCGGCTCGCCGGCCATTCCGCGGGCGGTCATCTCGTCACGCGCATGCTGTGCGATGATAGCCGGCTCGATCCCGCCGTCTTCAACCGCATCGCTGGGACGCTGTCCATCAGCGGCCTGCATGATCTGCGTCCGCTGCTCAAGACCAGGATGAACGACACCCTGCGCATGACGATGGAGGAGGCGACGCTGGAAAGCGCCGCGCTGCATCTACCGCGCGGGCCTTCGCCCGTGACCGCCTGGGTCGGCGGCAACGAGCGGCCCGAATTCATCCGCCAGTCCGATCTGATGGCCAATGTCTGGACTGGATTCGACGTGCCGACGCGTCTTGTCGTCGATCCCGGACTGAACCATTTCACCGTGATCGACGCTCTCAAGGATCCGTCGTCGCCAATTACCGCGCGCCTGATCGGCCTCGACTGACCAGGCCTCAAAGATCGATCGAAAGGGCCTGCCATGACGTCCAGCCAATACGATCCCGCAAGCGAAGGCGCCGAGACCGATTTCGCACGGCGCATGTCCTATGGCAGCTATCTGGCGCTGGACGCGATCCTCGGCGCGCAGCATCCGCTGTCGGAAGCGCATGACGAGATGCTGTTCATCATCCAGCATCAGACCACCGAACTGTGGATGCGGCTCGCCATCCACGAGCTCAGCGCCGCACGCCGTTCGATCGCGAAGGATGAGGTGCAGCCTGCGATGAAGATGCTGGCACGGATGTCGCGTATCTTCGAGCAGCTCAACGGCGCCTGGGACGTGCTGCGCACCATGACGCCCAGCGAGTATACGCGCTTCCGCTCGCAGCTTGGCCAGTCCTCAGGCTTCCAGTCGCGGCAATACCGGTTGATCGAATTCCTGCTCGGCAACCGCAACCACGCCATGCTCAAGCCGCACGCGCACGATCTGGGAACCACGCAGCTGCTCGAAGCCGAGCTCGCGACGCCGAGCCTCTATGACGAGGTGCTGCGGCTCGCCGACCGCAACGGGCTCAAGATGCCCGCGGCGGTGCTGGCGCGCGATGTTCGCGAGACCCATAGCTTCAACGAAGGTGTGCTGCAGGCCTGGCGTATCGTCTACGAAGCGCCGGAAACGCACTGGATGCTCTACGAGCTGGCCGAAAAGCTGGTTGATTTCGAGGATTATTTCCGGCGCTGGCGCTTCAACCATGTGACGACGGTCGAGCGCGTCATCGGCTTCAAGCGCGGCACCGGCGGCACCGGCGGCGTGAGCTACCTCAAGCGCATGCTGGAGGTCGAGCTGTTTCCCGAGCTCTGGCGCGTGCGCACGATCCTGTAGAGATTTTCATGACCAAGCTTCGCGTTTACGACGACACCAAAGCGCTGTTCCATATGCCCGACGGTGTGATCTATCTCGACGGCAATTCGCTCGGGGCGTTGCCGCTTGGCGTTGCCGAGCGCGTCAGCCGCGTCATCATCGCCGAGTGGGGCGATGAGTTGATCCGCGCGTGGAATACGGCGGGCTGGTATGCCCAGCCGCGCCATGTCGGCGACCGCATCGCGCGACTGATCGGTGCGGAAGCCGGCTCTGTCATGGTCGGAGATACGCTGTCGCTCAAGGTCTATCAGGCGCTCGCCGCCGCGCTGGACATGAACGCATCGCGCAAAATCGTTCTGTCGGACACCGGCAACTTTCCGACCGACCTCTACATGGCTGAAGGCCTGATCGCGACGCTTGGACGTGGCTATCAATTGCGCCTGGTGGCGCCGGAGGAGATCGAGTCTTCGTTGTCGGAGGAGATCGCGGTGCTCTATATCACCGAGGTCGATTACCGCACCGGACGACGCCACGATATGGCGAAGCTGACTGCGAGAGCGCATGCGCTCGGCATCGTCACGGTGTGGGACCTCGCGCATTCGGCCGGGGCGCTGCCGGTTGACCTTGCAGGCACCGGCGCTGATTTCGCCGCCGGATGCACCTACAAATACATCAACGCCGGCCCCGGCGCGCCGGCCTTCCTCTACGTCGCGCCGCGCCACGCCGACAGCGTGCGCGCCGCTTTGTCGGGGTGGATGGGACACGCAAAGCCGTTCGCGTTCGAGCTTGCCTATGCGGCCGCCGGCGGTGTCGAGCGCATGCGCGTCGGAACACCGCCGGTGCTGGCAATGGCGGCGCTGGAGGCCTCGCTCGACATTTGGGACCGCGTCGATATCGCGGAGGTCCGGGCGCGTTCGTTGGCGCTCGGCGATCTCCTGATTGCAGAGGTCGAGCGCCGCTGTCCGTCCTTGAAGCTTGTTACGCCGCGCACCCATGAGCGGCGCGGCTCTCAGGTCTCCTTCGCTTTCGACGGCGGCTACGCCGCGATGCAGGCCCTCATCGCCAGTGGCGTCATCGGCGATTTCCGCGCGCCTGACATCATGAGGTTTGGCATCACACCGCTCTATATCGGCGAGAGCGAGATCCTGCGGGCAGCCGAGTTCATCGAGGAGGTGATCGCGGGCGAGATTTGGCGGCGGCCGGAGTATCAGGTGGTGAATGCGGTGACGTGAGATACGACGGCTGTCTCCCGTCATTGCGAGCGCGGCGAAGCAATCCAGAAATGTATCAGCGGAAAGATTCTCGAATTGCTTCGCTGCGCTCGCACTGATGACCTCGGACGTCATTGCTTTGTCGCGCAGAGCAATTCACCCTGTGAGCAGAATGATTTGGGAGGAGATCCGATGACGCCGCTCGAAAAACTTAAAGCGATGAAGATGCCGTTTGCCGAACTCAAGGGCGTCGAGTTCGTCGAGGCCGGGAAAGATCGCGTGGTGGCGCGGATGACGGTCAGGCCCGATCTCTGCACGCTTCATCACACCATTCACGGCGGCGCGGTGATGGCGCTGGCCGATTCCGTCGGCGCGGCGGCCACCGTGATCAATCTGCCGGAGGACGCAAAGGGCACGACCACGCTCGAGAGCAAGACCAATTTCATCGGCGGGGCCAAGGAGGGAACCACGGTGGTCGCGACCGCCACCCCAATCCACAGAGGCCGGCGCACCCAGGTTTGGACCACCCGGCTGGAGACCGAGGACGGCAAGCTGGTCGCGGTGGTGACGCAGACCCAACTGGTCCTCGTATGAATACGGGGGCTTGATTTTATTAACGAATTAGTCGCCTCCAATGCCCGAAACTTGGGCAGGTTCCCGTCTTGAAAAGTTTGTTGCGATGCACAATATTGGAGGCCTAGGGATTCGAACGCCTCCTCGAGGGACACCAAGAGGAGTTTTGACTTGTCACTCGCAGCAGATTTTGGACTTGAAGTAACCAGCCGCCCGAAGTCCGTTCAGGGCTACGTGCGCACCTTGAGCCAGCAGGAAGAATTGCCGCTTTTGCGCGATCATCTGCTGAGGCTCGATGCCGAAAGCCGGCACGATCGCTTCAACGGTTTTCTCGACGACAGTTTTATCGAGCGTTACGCAGCCCGCTGTGCCGAGGACGGCACCGTGATCGTCGCCTATATCGTGGATGGCGTGGTCCGCGGGGCGGCCGAGCTGCATCCGCCCGAGGGCGATTCGTTGCCCGAGGTCGCCTTCAGCGTCGAAGCCTCGGCGCGGCGCCAGAACGTCGGCACTGTGCTGTTCAGCCGCCTGATCGCGGAAGCGCGCTGGAAAGGCTACAAGCGCCTGCGCATTACCACCGGCGCCGAGAATCACGCGATGCGCGCGCTCGCCAGGAAGTTTGGGGCGCATCTGCAATTCCGTCACGGCGAATCGACCGGTACGATCGATCTCGCCAAGGCGCCTGAGGACGAGCTCGCTGATCTTGCGGCCTCGCCATTCACAGCCGGCCGCGCTCTGATCAGCTTCAACTCGACCTGCTGGAAGATCATTTCCAGCATCTACGGTAATCGCGCCGCCTGACCTGAAAAAGCCGACTGGAATCAAAAAAGCGGACCGGCAAAACCGGTCCGCTTTTGTATTGGATATAAGGGAACTAAGCGCTCAGGTGCCGGTGCGCTTGTCGTTGCCGAAGCGGCGCACGACACGGCGTTCGACCACCACCGAGCGCTGCGCGCCCTGTTCGCCGGCGATCACGCGCGTCGAGGTGATGCGGCTGTTGGTGCGAACCTGTTTCTTGACCTCGGCCTGGACGACATCGAGCGGCATACCCATCAGGGCTGCGGCGATCTCGGCCTGCTGCTCCTGATCATCGGTGATGCCGACGGCAGCGAAGATCGCCTCGTCCAGGGTCGGCGGATCGTGGCGCACGCGCCGCGTGCCATATTTGGTATTCCAGTCTGCGTTCATAACGGCCTCGTTTCGATGCCGGGATACCTAGTGCCGTCTATGTTGCATTGCAATATGAAATCGGTGCGGCATCTCAGCTATGCACCGGTTGGGTGTCAGGGTGGTGACGCGACACCGGCAACATCCGCAACCCGCTGCTGTGGCCAGCGTTTCAGCGCCGCGTGGCCCGCTTCCGTCAGCCCGTAGATTCCCCGCTCGGTGCGTTCGAACCAGCCATACACATTGTTAAGCATGATCTTGCCGGCATCGGGACAGCGTTGGCGCAATTCGCTCACCTTCCGCGGGCCTGCTGCAAGCTCCGAGGCGCAGGCCAACGCCTGCTGCCGATAGGCCGTCATGATCGGCGCGCGCGTGCTGCCGCCCAGCACCGGATCGCCTTGGCGGCGCTGATGCTCTGCGACCAAGCGGGAACGGACCTTCGGCTCGCGGCGTGGCGCTGCCGTCGGCGGTTTCACCAGCACCTCGACCTGGCCCCTGTCGGTCACCCCGAGCATGCCGAAGCCGAGGCGGCGACAGAGATTGCGGTAGCGTGCGTCGGTCTCGCGTCCCTTGCCGCGCACTGACATCTTTGCGGTAATCCAGACCTCGTCGCCGGCCGGTGCACGATCAACGGCCTGAAGGATCAGCTCGAGATTGAAGGTCAGCTTGAGCTCGCCAATCACCACCACCGGCGGATCGCCGGCGCTAAGGCCCACGAGATCGCAGCCGCCGATTTCGCCCTTGACCGTGAAGCCGAGCTCTTCGAGGAAGCGTTTTACGGGCAAATAGAGCGTGGTTTCCAAAGGAAGCTTCCGAGTGTCACGTCCGATCGGAGAATCAGTCTCGGCACTTTAGCCCGGAACGGACTTAGGGCTCTGAGCCATTTGACGGGGAACAGACGACATGGGCGGGGGCATCGCACTCGCCGGCAAGCAGAGCATCCGTTTCAGAGGCAATCTCCCGCTGTTGGTGCCGGATTGACGCCTTTAGCCTATGAGACGATCGTAGTCTGCGTGCGAGCCGATCCAGAACCAAACGCAGGCGCCGTCAGATTCGATAGCCAGGGCGCGGTAACGTAGGCCGACTCTGGCGGACCAAAATCGACCGACCCGTTTGAACTGAAGCGAAGGATGAGTGGGGTCGTTCTTCAGCAGCTTGAAATTGGCATCGGCGAGCCGCCGAACATTGACGGGCAAGGCCTCATAAGCCTTCCAGAATCTCGTGGAAGCGGTGTGCTTCACAAGTCGCGCGTTTGGGCGGCGCGATAATCGCTCAGCGCTTCCTCGGCAAATTGATCGAGCTTACCCGCCTTGATGTCCTGCTCCAGGACATGATCGAAGCGTTGTGCATCGAACTGCTCGAACCAGGCGCGAAACCGCACCAATTCGTCAGGCGTAAGCCGTTCGATCGCTCGTTCGATATCTTCAGTTGTCATTGTTCAAATATAGCAGCCCGATGGGCCCGGGAAAAGATGCTACACCCGCCCGCCGACCGGGATCAGCGCGCCGGTGACGCCGCTGGCGGCATCGCTGGCGAGGAACAGGATGACTTCGGCGAGCTCCTGCGGTGTCACCCATTTGGCAAAGTCGGCCTTCGGCATGTCGGCGCGGTTGGCCTTGGTATCGATGATTGAAGGCAGCACTGCGTTCACGGTCACCTTGCCTTTCCACTCGCTCGCCAACGCCTCCGTGAGGCGATGGACGCCGGCTTTCGACGCTGCGTAGGGGCCCATGCCGGAGCCGGCCTGAAGCGCGCCCATGGCGCCGATATTGACGATGCGGCCGGCCTTGGACGCGGCCAGATGCGGCAGCACCGCGTGCGAGGCGTTGAGCGCCGTCAGCAAGTTGAGCGCATGCATGCGCTGCCATGTCTTGATGTCGCCGTCGCCGACGGTCTCGAAGGCGAAGCCGCCGGCAATGTTGATCAGCGCATCGAGCCGGCCGAAATGCTTCGCCGCCGCCTCGACCGCCGTCTTTGCTTGTGCTGCGTCGGACAGATCGACGCCGCCGATCTCGATGCGCTCAGGCGTCGCGGAGATTTGCGATGGCGCATGGTCGATGCCGGCGACGCGCGCGCCGCGCGACTGCGCGGTCTCGGCGACGACTTTTCCAAGTGCGCCGAGTGCTCCGGTCACGATCAGAACCTTGCCTTGCATCATCGTTCTCCCGGCGCGGCCGCTCAAGATTTACGGCCGCTTACGATTGCAGATAGCGCGCCTTCAGCGCGGTCCGCTCCGCTGTGCCGAGCTTGAGACCGTCGCGCAAGTAGGTTTCGAGATCGCCATACTCGCTACCGACGGCCTCGAAAGCAGCGGCAAGATAAGAGGCCTCGACGGTGCCGATCGCGTCGAGAACGTCGGCAGGAAGATCGGAGACGTTTGACGCGTCGCGCTTGTAGTGCAGGTTGGTCAACAGGTAGTCCTCGGCAATGACGTGGTCGGCTACGCCGAGCGCATGAAGGATCAGCGCGCTGGCAAAGCCGGTGCGATCCTTGCCGGCGGTGCAGTGAATGACGAGCGGCGCGTGGTCCTCCAGGAGATGCCCGAACATGTTGCGGAAACTGGCCGTGTTGTGGCGGACATAGTTGCGATAGGATTCGCGCATGAGTTCGAGCGCGACCGGCGCGGTCAGCCTGCCCCTGGCGAGCTCGGCGCGCAGCGCAGCCACGACCGTCGGCTCGATCGGCAACGAATGCACGGCGATCTCGTCGACCACACAGACACCCGCCGCGCGCTCCTCGACGCCGCGAAAATCGAAGGCGCTGCGCACGCCGAGCGCGCGGACGATCTCGACATCGGCGGCAGTGAGCTGGCCGAGATGGTTGGAGCGGAAGATGTGCCGCCAGCGCGTGGTACGGCCATCTGCGGTCGGATAGCCGCCGAGGTCGCGAAAATTACTGGCGCCCTGCAGGGCGAGATGGCGGGCAGGGGAGTCTTTCATGGAGGTGTCTTGTCAGGCATCTGAAACGGTCGGTGACGGCTGTGGGACCACATGATCCTGTAATCAAGTCCGGAATCAAAAAGGGCCGAAACTTCGTTGTTTCGACCCTTTTTCAATCTGACGCCGGACGCTTGAGAGAGCGCGGCGGTACTGAACCGAACGCAGGCATCAGCGATCCCATTTCGGCTTGGCTTCATCGACTGCTTCCTGATGGTACCAGCTGCCGCTGCAAATCGTCTCGTTCACGGGGAGCGAGGCGTGGTTGGCGGGAAGGCGGGTCTCACCGTTGCGGCGCCCCCCGAGAGCCGAGCGGCCCCCGACAGGGAATTGGTAGATCTGTGCAGATCCGTGACTCAGTCCATTGTTCATCATTGCGGTATCTCCCGAGATCGCAGCGCTGGGCCTCCATGGTGCGCCCGACTCGTTGGCTTGTGGTTACTGGAATCCCCATATCGGCCGTGCATTCCGAAATGCAAAGTGCTGAAAAGGAAATCAGCCTTGGCCTATTTTGTAGGCAGACTGCATTCTGCTTCCTCTAAGGCAGCGGTCGGGTGGCTAACGCGTGGGCCGTTGCGAAGGTTGCGGGCGGCGGGCGCAGACTTGGCGAATATTGCCGGACGTTGATGCGCGTTTAGTCGGCAACCTCAGGCCCGGGCCTGCCTGCTCCAGAATCGGGCGTTTTCCGCGGGGTTTTTGCGGTGCAGCTTCACGCAAAGGTGCGCCGCTATGACGCACGGCTCACTCGCCGATCCGCCGGGATGGAGAGGAGGCCGGCCGCGGTGGAAAACCTCCCGCGCTGCGGCCTTTTGGCACGTTAAATGCTTGGAAAGGGTCGGCCGATGTTGGCCGGGTAAACAATCGTGCGGGGGCCTGCGGTCCCCACCTTTCGCATCATCTACAGAGAGGCTCAATGACCAAGTATAAGCTCGAGTACATCTGGCTCGACGGATATACGCCGACTCCGAACTTGCGCGGCAAAACTCAGATCAAGGAATTCGCGTCGTTCCCGACGCTCGAGCAGCTTCCGCTCTGGGGCTTCGATGGCTCCTCCACCCAGCAGGCTGAAGGCCACAGCTCCGATTGCGTGCTGAAGCCGGTCGCGGTGTTCCCGGATGGCGCCCGCACCAACGGCGTGCTCGTGATGTGCGAAGTCATGATGCCCGACGGCAAGACCCCGCATTCGACCAACAAGCGCGCCACCATCCTCGACGATTCCGGTGCCTGGTTCGGCTTCGAGCAGGAATACTTCTTCTACAAGGACGGCCGTCCGCTCGGCTTCCCGGCCTCGGGCTATCCGGCCCCGCAGGGTCCGTACTACACCGGCGTCGGCTTCTCGAACGTCGGCGACGTCGCCCGCAAGATCGTCGAAGAGCATCTCGACCTCTGCCTGGCAGCCGGCATCAACCATGAAGGCATCAACGCGGAAGTCGCGAAGGGCCAGTGGGAATTCCAGATCTTCGGCAAAGGCTCCAAGAAGGCCGCTGACGAAATGTGGATGGCCCGCTACCTGATGCTGCGCCTGACCGAGAAGTACGGCATCGACATCGAGTTCCACTGCAAGCCGCTCGGTGACACCGACTGGAACGGCTCCGGCATGCACGCCAACTTCTCCACCGAGTACATGCGTACGGTCGGCGGCAAGGAGTACTTCGAGGCACTGATGGCCGCCTTCGACAAGAACCTGATGGACCACATCGCCGTCTACGGCCCGGACAACGACAAGCGTCTAACCGGCAAGCACGAGACCGCGCCCTGGAACAAGTTCAGCTACGGCATTGCCGATCGCGGTGCTTCGATCCGCGTGCCGCACTCCTTCGTCAACAACGGTTACAAGGGCTATCTGGAAGACCGTCGTCCGAATTCGCAGGGCGACCCATACCAGATCGCTTCGCAGATCCTGAAGACGATCGCCTCCGTGCCGGCCGACAAGAAGGCCGCCGCCTAAGATCCTCCCGGCCCGGGCTGGGGGGCTGGCCCGGGTTGGACTTCGATCCGCCGAAGCCGAAAGGCTTCGGCGGATTTTTCATTCTGATGACAGCCGGTGCGGAGACCCCTCGGACCTCATGGCGCGAAACTTGTCCATCGCCGCCGAAAGCGGGATAGAGTGCGTCTGGATGCGCGCAGGGCCAGGGACGGCTGGTGTTTGAAGGCTTCTACAAGGTGAGATTTCAGCTCGGCGACGCCGTTGGCCGGAGCGTGATGCATGCCGGCAACGGCAAGATGCTCGGCGGCAATTCGGCCTTCGCCCATATCGGCACCTACGCCAAGACCGAAGCCGGGGTCGACATCGTGATCAACACCGTCCGCCACAACCCCGATCCGAACTATCGCGCCATGGCCGGCACTGACGATGCGACCCTGCTTGCCAAGGGCTGGGCCGACGGCGATCTCTATCGCTGCAAGGGCGAGCTCAAGGAGCTGCCCGGCGTACCCTTTCAGTCGTTGATGACACCCATCACCGAAGACGAGATGCCGATCGCCGGCGGCGTCGGCGAGGCCGGCATCGCCGACGGGCTCTACTCGGTGCATCTGCGCATGCTCGACGGCGTCGACGGCGGTCTCACCGGCGTGATGCTGCTCAACAAGGGCCGCATCCTCGGCGGCGATGCATCGTTCTATTATCTCGGCAGCTACACCGCCGCCAACGGGCGCTGGAAGGGCCAGATCCTCAACCAGGAGCACACGCCGGCCAAGGACGATCCGATCTTCGGCGGCCACGAGGTCGGCATCGGCTTCTCCGGCAGTTATGACGCCGAGCAGGCGGTGCTGGAGGCAACGGCGCTTGCCGGCAAGCGCAGCCTGCGCCTGACCGCCGCGCTCAAGCTGATGCATCGCGCCTGATCGCCACGGGAATCGCTGATGGAAAAAATTCGCGTGCTTTCGACGCTCGGCCTGATGGGCGCGATGCGCAGCCTGTCCTCCGCATACGAGACCGCGACCGGCGTCCACATCGATGCCGATTTCGCGCCGACTCTGGCGCTGCTCAAACGACTGCGCGACGGCGAGGCCGCCGATCTCGTGATCCTTACCCGCGAGGGGCTCGACGAGATGATCGGCGAGGGCCGCGTCGTCTCAGGGAACGCGGCCGATCTCGCGCGTTCCTTCGTCGGCATCGCGGTGCGGGCAGGGCAAGCACATCCCGACATCGCCACGGAAACCGCACTGCGCAACACGCTGCTCGCGGCGCGGTCCCTGGCCTATTCGCGGCTGGGTGCGAGCGGGGTCTATTTCGCTCGGTTGATCGCGCAGATGGGGATCGCGGCAGAGATCAACGCCAAGACCACCATCGTCGAGCAGGGCTTTACCGCAGAGCGGCTCGTGAGCGGCGAGGCTGACCTCGCCGTGCAGCAGATCAGCGAGCTGAAGCAGGTCGAGGGCATCGAGGTGGTCGGCCCGATTCCGCACGATCTGCAAACGCCGGCCGTGTTCTCCGCTGGCCGGATGACAAACGCCGAGCACGCCGACGCCGCGGATCGGCTGCTGCGCTATCTGGCGTCGCCCGAGGTCGTCCCCGTGCTGCGCCAATCGGGACTCGAGCCTTGAATTTGCCGGGACGACGACGCAACCTGGCGTCCATGCGGACTTTCCTCGTTGCCATCCTTCTCACGCTTGCGGCGCCGTTATCTGCGCATGCGCAATCGGCCGATCTCGTCCTGTGCGACCGCGTCGCCGCCGATCCCAGTGATCCCGACAAGCCAGCCGATATGAGGGGCGTGACGGAGATTGCGGCCGCCGACGTTGCGACCGCCATCAAGTTCTGCAAGCAGGCTGCGCCCTCGTCGCGGCGCGCGATGTTCGCGCTCGGCCGCGCCTATGCGGCCAACCGGCAGACGGCGGACGCGATGGCTGCCTGGCGCAAGGCCGCCGACAAGGGATCGAGTGCGGCGATGGTCGAGCTCGGTGTGGCCTACGGCACCGGCTCCGGCGTCGCCAGGGATGAAGCGCAGGCGCGCAAATTGTTCGAGAAGGCGGCGCAGGCCGGCAATCCCCGCGGCATCAGCAATCTCGCCGCGCTCGGCGGCACCGGCGGTGCCACGCCGGCCGATCCCGCACAGGCGCGCGCATTGCTCGGCAAGGCGGCCGAGACCAACGCGGAGGCGCAGTACCAGCTCGGCATGATGCTCTCCGAAGGCACGGGCGGGGCGAAGGACGACGCCGCGGCACGCGCGCTGTTCGAGAAGGCGGCGGCGCAAAACCATCCCGGCGCGCTGGAGCGGATGGGGGCCTTCGCACAGGAGGGCCGCGGCGGGCCAAAGGACAAGGACGCCGCGAAATCCTATTACGAGCGCGCCGCGGCGCTCGGCGACGAGGATGCCAAGCAGGCGTTGGAGCGGCTGCGCTGTCCCTATGCGATCAAGGACAAGCAGGGCAAGCTCGTCACCACGCTGTGCTTCTAAAAGCGCGGTGAACGCGCTTTAGAGTTATTTGCGAGCATGATCTTTTCGGAAAACCGCTGCGCACCTTTCCGGATCATGTTTCGTCCGCCGCCGATGGCCGTGACTGCTCCATGCCCACTTTGTCGCGTGCTTGTGTCGACGGGTTCGAATGCGTCAGGAACCAGCCTGGACACGGTCCGTTGAATCCTCGACAGCAGGAGGCGCAACCATGATCCGCAAGCTCGCATCCGGCGAATATCGGCTGTATTCGCGCAAAGTGAATCCCAAGACCGGCAAGCGCCGCAACCTCGGCACGTTCAGGAGCCGCGCCGCGGCCGAGAAGCATGAGCGCGAGGTGCAGTATTTCAAGCGTCACTAGCGCCTGAGGAACGCCATTCACCACCGGTCAAACAAAAAACTCGAAAAACAACCCCATGCACAGTAGCCAAGTGGTTGAAATCACAGGCCTGCAAATGGTGTGAAATCGCCATCTGCGGAAACGCCGAAATCGATTGCGCCGTCGGGCAAAACAGGCGCATGATGGCATCATGGCAGGTGTGGCTCCGCGAATGGCCCTGCGCGAAAAAGCCCGATGGCCTTGGTGCGACGGCGGTGCTAGGTAGCGCGTGCTTTCCTTCTGATATTTCCGGGTCAATTGCGTTGCTGGACGGGCTCTACAAGGTTGAATACGGCGTCAACGATGCCTTCGGCCGCAGCATCATGTGCATGCATGACGGCAAGCTGCTGGGCGGTAATTCGGCCTTCGCGCATCTCGGGAGCTATGTCGAGCGCGACGGCGAGATCATCGCCGAAGTCATCACCGAACGGCACAACGACGATCCCAACTACAAGCCGCTGATGGGGGCTGACGTCGCCGCGATCGGCGCGCGCGGACGGCTCGTCGGCAACCAGATCCGTCTCGCCGGCAGCGCGGACACGATGCCGGGCGCCGGTTTCTGGGCCAATCTCACGCGGCTCGATGACGAGGGGTTACCGCCGCAGGGGACGATCGGTCCGGGCGGGGTCGTGAACGGGCTCTATGCGATCCATCTGCGCGCGCTCGACGGCGTCGACGCCGGGCTCTCCGGCGTCATGCTGCTGATCGACGGCCGCATCCTGGGCGGCGATGCGTTCTTCTACTATCTCGGCTCCTATTCCTCGGCCGACGGCCGCTGGAAGGGCGAGATGCTCAACCAGGAGCATACGCCGGCGAAAGGCGAGAACCCCGTGTTCGGCGGCTACGAGGTCGGCATCGGCTTCTCCGGAACCTGCACGGCGGACAGCGGTGAGCTCGAAGGCATCGCGCTGGCCGGCAAGCGCAGCCTGCGGCTGGCGGCCTCGCTTAAACTGATGCGGCGAGCGTAGGGCGGTTACTTAGAGATCTGGGATGTCCGCTCGAGGGTAAAGCAGGCCTGACGTCCAACTCGCGGCGATGTCGGCTGTTGACCCGGAGCGGACATCCGGCCTCGAAAAAGACACCGCTTGTGATGGTAAGGTGCCTCTCCTCAAAATCATGGAAACGAGGTCGAGATGACCGACACCTCTCCTGCGAATGCTCCGTCTGCTTCCTCGATCCCCGCCGACGATCCTGGTCGCTGTCTGACGGTAGCCGATCCTGACGGCGCCGGCGTGCCGCATATCTCGGTGGCGAGCGGCACTTACACGATCCTGGTGTCGGGCGCGCAGACCGCGGGACGCTATTGCCTGGTCGATATGCTGGTGCCCGCCGGCGGTGGCCCCCCGCCGCATCGCCACGACTTCGAGGAAATGTTCTCGCTGCTCGAAGGCGAACTCGAGTTCACTTTTCGCGGAAAGTCGCACACCGTACGCGCGGGATCGACCGTCAACGTTCCGGCGAACGCCCCGCACGCGTTTAAGAACCTGTCCGGCAAGACGGCTCGCATGCTCTGCATGTGTACGCCGGCAGGACAGGATGAATTCTTTCTGGCGGTCGGTTTCCCCGTCGAAGGCCGCACATCGCCGCCGCCGAAGCCGACCCCGGAAGAGATGGCCGAGAAGGGAAAACTGATCGCGGCCCTGCTGCCGAAATATCGCACCGAGATCGTCAAGATGTGAGGCACATCCGCCTGACTGACAGCCAAGAATGGAGGCGGCCGCCGCAGAGTCGAGGCGGCCGTTCCTTTTCGCCGGTGATCGCTTGTGGCCCATCGCGATGGCTGGCACACGGCGGCGACGTGTCCGAAGCGAAAGGTAGAGCGGAAGTCGTCCCACTCGGCGGCCGACCGCCGCCTTTGACCCGAAGAAGAACGACGTCCGGAATCCCCTTGGTTGAAAATGTGCTATCATGCCTCTTGGGATAGCGTTTGCTGTCCCGGAAATCTAGGAGGACATGGCAGTGAAAGTCTCGGCACTTTTGTCCATGGGTATCGTTGTCGCGATCTTGTCGGTGGCGCCGGCGAATGCCCGCGATACTCAAAAGATCCAGAAACCACAGACCGCGCCGGTATGGAATCCAGGTGAGCCTTGGCCTCCCAAGTGGGCCACTTTCGAAGCTTGCCAGGCAGCCGGAAAGAAGTGGGCTTGGGATCTAAATGCCACTTCTCAATGGTGCAGCGCTCAATCGTACGACAGAGTGAGCGGCACCGTTCGCTGATGGCGAAGTTGGCGCGACAGAACAAGTTGAGGCCGCTCCAACGGGTGGCCTCTCTCATGTCAGCGCTAAGCCTGCGATGTCGCCTGTTGGCCATGAGCCAGCTCGCTAAAGCGAGCTGATCATGTCCGCTCCCAAACCGTGAGGAGGGGCAACGATGCCTTCGACCGCAGCATCATGTGCATGCATGACGGCAAGCTGCTGGGCGGCAATTCGGCCTTCGCGGATCTCGGAGGCTATGTCGAGCGCGACGGCGAGATCATCGCCGAAGTCATCACCGAACGCCACCGGCACCGCCGACAGCGGCGCGAAACAAAGGCCACCGCGAACACCAGAACAGGATAATGCGTCAGGTTTTCCATGGCACCGTCCACTCGACCAGAACGCCAAATCCCGGATAACCCTTCTGCGACACAAATCACATAACGCTTGTTGCTCACCCCGTCACCAATTCGCAGACGGCAACTGAGTCAATGCTGCTGACGCGGTTGGCCCGAAGGCGAAGCTGGCGATAGCGTCCGGCAAGTCGGTGGTTGAGGCCAGACCGGACGTGGCGGAGACGCGACCAATTCGACTCGAATGATCCGAGTCGGATATCCTTTGATCTAGATCAACCCTGAAGTGTGTCGTTCCGGTTTCCCTACGCCTCAGCCTCGGTCAAAGGACCCAGTACCGGAAAATGCATATCGAGCGAAACAGCGTCGCAAATAAACAGAGTCACAAATGAAGCAACGCAGGCCGCTGATGTAGGGGCCCGGAGATCGTGATGCACTTGGCTGACACGAAATCGTCGTCGGACGACGGACAATCGTTCGAGCATCCAGCAGGTGAGGGGATGCTGTATGTGCCGGGCGGCACGTTCCGCATGGGTTCGGATCGGCACTATCCGGAGGAAGCGCCGGTCCACCGCGTCGCCGTGGATGCCTTCTGGATGGATTGCCATTCCGTCACGAACCGGCAGTTCAAGGCGTTCGTCGGGGCTACCGGCCACGTCACCGTTGCCGAGATCACGCCCGATCCAAAGGACTATCCCGGAATGCTCCCGCACATGGTCTATGCGGGCTCTCTGGTGTTCTCGCCGCCTGACCATCCGGTCAGCCTGCGGGACTTCAGCCAGTGGTGGACCTTCGCCAAAGGTGCGGACTGGCGGCATCCCTACGGACCGGGGAGCAAAATCCAGGGGCTCGACGATCATCCCGTCGTGCATGTGGCCTTCAGCGATGCGCTCGCCTACGCAAGATGGGCCGGCAAGGATTTGCCGACCGAGGCCGAATGGGAATTTGCGGCGCGCGGCGGACTGGACGGCGCCGAGTTCGCATGGGGAGATGAATTTACGCCTGACGGCCGTCATATGGCCAACACCTGGCAGGGCGAATTTCCGCGCCAAAACACCAGAGACGACGGATTCGAACGGACATCGCCGGTCACGGCATTCCCGCCGAACGGGTACGGGCTGCACGATCTGATCGGCAATGTCTGGGAGTGGACGTCGGACTGGTACTCGCCTCGGCATGAAGCCGACGCTGCAAAGGCCTGCTGCATTCCCGAGAACCCGCGCGGCGGCCGCGAGGCTGATAGCT
Organism: Bradyrhizobium sp. WSM1253; assembly: GCF_000244935.1. Taxonomy (NCBI): domain Bacteria; kingdom Pseudomonadati; phylum Pseudomonadota; class Alphaproteobacteria; order Hyphomicrobiales; family Nitrobacteraceae; genus Bradyrhizobium; species Bradyrhizobium sp. WSM1253. The sequence goes on along the minus strand of NZ_JH600073.1, from coordinate 675,868 downwards.
ACGACCCGAGCACCACCAACGTCAAGATCCCACGCAAGGTCATCAAAGGCGGCTCGCATTTGTGCGCGCCGAATTACTGCCGACGCTATCGGCCGGCTGCGCGGCATGCGGAGCCGGTCGATACCTCCACAAGTCATCTTGGATTTCGGTGCATCAGGCGAGGAGCCTCTTAGGCATCTTAACGGGAGAGCGACGCCATGTTGAATTGCGTATTCGATCACAAATTTTCGGTCGCAACGCCACGCAAGACCCAAAGCTGGCTCAAGCGGTCCAGCACAGCGCTGCTGGGTGCGACGATGATGATACCGGCATCCGGCTTGGTCAGCACGCCGGTGGCTGCACAGCCGGCGCAAAAGCCCAATATCCTCTTCATCATGGGCGACGATATCGGCATCATGCAGCCCAGCATCTACCATCGCGGTTTGATGGTCGGAGAGACACCGAACATCGACCGCATCGGAAACGAGGGCGCGCTCTTCATGACCTATTATGCGGAGCAGAGCTGCACCGCCGGCCGCAACGCGTTTTTCACCGGCATGCACCCGCTGCGCACCGGCATGATTCCTCCGCAATTGCCCGGCAGCCCGTCGTGGCTGCGGCCCGGTACGCCCGCCGTTGCCAAGTTCTTGCTCGACCTCGGTTACAACACTGGCGAGTTCGGCAAGAATCATCTTGGTGACAATCCCGAGGCGCTACCAACCGCCCATGGTTTCCAGGAGTTCTGGGGGTACCTGTATCACCTCGACGCGATGCAGGGGGTGAGTTTCCCGGACATCAACAAGAGCCCGACCGTGCAAGGCATTGCGCCGCCGTGCAAGGCAACCCCGGTCCCGGGCCTTACCGAGGTCCCCGGCGCCGTGGATCCTCGAACAACGACGTGCCTGACGCCGCCGCGGCCGGTGCTTGCGTGCAAGTCGTCGGACGGCTCACAAGCAAACCAGACCTGCAAGGACGAAGGTCCCTTGACGCTCGACCGTTCACGAAGCGTGGACGAAGAAATCTCAGCCAAGGTCATCGACTATCTTGATCGCAACGATCCCAAGAAGACCAACAAGCCGTTCTTCGTCTGGTACAACCCGGCGCGCATGCACATCACGACCGTGCTGCCGCCGAAATACGAGGCGATGATTGGCGAGCCGGGTGGCAAGGACTGGGGCCTCAACGAGGCCGGCATGAAGCAGATGGACGACAATATCGGCTATGTCCTCAAGAAACTCGAAGACATGGGCCAGCTTGACAATACCATCATCGTCTTCACGACAGACAACGGCGCCGAGAACATCACTTTTCCTGACGGCGGCACCACCCTTTTCAAGGGCGGCAAGCTGACCACCTGGGAAGGCGGCATGCGTGCCCCGATGGTCGTTCGCTGGCCGGGCCACATCAAGCCGGGCACGGTCAAGAGCGAGATGATGTCGGCACTCGACTGGCTGCCGACGTTGGTCGACATCGCCGGCGGGCCGAAGGGCGACGCTTTGAAGAAGCAGATCGAGGCTGGAAGCTACCCCGGCATCGTCAAGACAACGCTCGATGGCGTCGATCAGCGCGCCTATCTCGAAGGCACGGATAAATCCGCGCGCGAGGTCTTCTTCTACTACACCGGCGCGCAGCCATCGGCGGTACGCTACAAGAACTGGAAGATGTACTACACGATGGTGCCGGACACCGGGACCGGCGGGTTGTTCGGAGCGCAGAGCTTCCATTGGACGCAGGTCGCCAACATCAAGCGTGACCCATTCGAGCAGACGGTCGGCTCCGATGCCAAATCGTTGCTGGGCTATGCCGGTTCGATCGGCTCGCCGAGCACCGCCTACCTGTATGACTGGAATATCCTGCCCCTCGGCCAACTTCTCTGGGAAAAGGAGCTATTCTCTTACAAGGACTTCCCTCCGATGCAGGCGCCGGAAACTTACAACCTCGATGGTATCCTTGCTGAAATGAAGAAGTCCGGCCATCAGAGCGAGTGAACGAGGCGGGATAGTATGCCTTGATGATGTCTAAGCGGGCGGTCTTGAAAAAAGCCGCCCGTTGCAAGCACAATTGTGTCAGCGTCGGGTGCCGTCCCTTCAACTCCGATGATCCCCAAGGCTGCTGACGCCCCAAGGCTGCTACTCCAATTTTGCTGCCCCAAGACTATCGGACGATCCAATCCGTCAACGCGACGCTGACAAGCCGATGATGCACTTGCTCTGCCGCGTTCGAGAGAACTGCAATAAGGATTGCCGTCATGTACAGACCGCTTGGGTCAATACTGCTGGCTACCGCAGCTCTAATTTTCAGCCCGTTGGTGCAGGCGCAACAGGCAACAGCACCGCGGGTTGCAGCCGAAACGCCGCGGTCGATGTTGGCAGCGCAGATTCGCTTGCAAGGTTTCACCTGTGACAAACCGCTCGGTGCCTCAAGGGATGCAAAACGCTCGCGTCCGGATCGGGCCGTCTGGATCCTGAAGTGCAGCAACGCAACATATCGGGTTACCCGCTCTCCCGACATGGCGGCGAAGGTCGAACCGCTGCTGTAAGCGACGCACTTCATCTGCCCCTGGTGGCCATGCGAGATAAGCAATCGATGTCAGCTTCTGGGCTCCTGGCCGAAGGCCGGTTGAACATGTGTCATATCGGCTGTCAGAGGCAAGCCGGACGCCGATCCAGGTTGGCGTCTTACCGCCGCAATGCGGACATTGGCGCGGATTTCGGATAGCTTCGAGGTTAGGCTTTCTCTAGAATGGTTACGCAGCATCTTCCGGAGTTTCGCATGCAAAACTCGGTCAAGCACTTCGCCTCGGCGGTGGTGCTGCTTGCGTTGATGGGTTCGGCGACAGCCTTTGCGCAGCAAAACAATAAGCCCAACATTGTTTTCATTCTCGCCGATAATGTCGGTTACGGCGACCTTGGGTGCTACGGCGGCGGCGAGTTGCGTGGGGCATCGACGCCGCATCTCGATGCAATGGCTCGAGACGGATTGCGCCTCACACAGTTCCTGGTGGAACCGGCGTGTACCCCCTCCCGTGCAGCGCTGATGACTGGGCAATATTCGATCCGAAACGGTCTGTCGCTGATCGCTATTGAGGGTAGTCCCTATACGCTTCCCGCTAATGCCTTCACCATGGGCGAGATGTTCAAGAGCGTTGGTTATGCGACTGCGATCTTCGGGAAATGGCACCTTGGAAGTGCGCCTCAAAGTCTGCCGACCGCGCACGGCTTTGATGAGTTCTACGGTATCCCGCCGGACATTAGCTGGGATGCAGCAACATACCCGGCTACAATCGCGCTCACGCACTCAATCAATGAGCCGTACGAGACACTGCTGAAGACTGGGCCGCAGATCGTTGAGGCGAAGGCCGGAGGCCCGCTACAGGCGGTCAAGCCATTTACCGAGGACGTCCGCGCCAACATCGACGATGAGTTCGTGGACAGATCAATCGATTTTATGAGGCGCCAGAGAGCATCGGGACAGCCCTTTTTTCTCTATCTTCCTTTTTCAATGGGGCACTTTCCAAACTTGCCTTCTCAACAGTTCAAAGGAAAATCACGGATCGGCAACTACGGCGACAAGTTGATGGAGGGAGACTATCACGTCGGACAAATCCTAGATACGCTGAAGCAACTCGGCATTGACGACAACACAATCGTTGTCTTTGCCTCGGACAATGGCCCCCAGGGCCAGACCGCGCGAGAACACGGCAACCAGGGAACGCCTGATATGGGTAATTCAGGTCCGTTTCGCGGAGAGTTGGGCGAAGTCACTGAAGGAGCAATACGGACGGCGGGGATCATCCGGTGGCCCGGCAAAGTCAAGGCAAACACAACCACATACGCCATGTTCTCGATCATGGATTTCCTGCCGACCTTTGCCCACATCGTCGGTGCCAAGATGCCAACAGACCGCCAGATCGACGGGATCAATCAAGCCGATCTCCTGTTGGGCAACACGGCGACAGCGCCTCGCGAAAGCCTCTTGAGCTTTATCGGTGGAGATCTCGTCGCCGCGCGCTGGAAACAGTGGCGTATCTACTTCACGGACGTCCATCCGACCGGCATCGGACCACAGCGGCAGCCCGGCATGTTCTCCGCGAGTGCGCCGATGGCCGGCTACCCGAAGATTTACAACATTGAAATGGATCCGCACGAGGACCTCATCGTCGCGGCAATGTTTGGCTGGGTATCGGGTCCTGCGCTCAAAACTGTCGAAGAGTATTTAGCGACCCTCAAGAAACATCCAAATCCACCACCGCCGAACATCACGCAATTTCGTAGCGGCGGTTAAACTGGCTCGGCGGTTTGTCCGCTTCTGACCGTTGCGGACATTCTTGAGCAATATTGGGTGCCGCCAACATAACGCCGTGGGGCTTTTCTGCCGCCCTGATCCGATGTCGCTGTAGGGGAGTCGGTTCGCCACAGGAGACCGAAATGAAACGATCAATCGCGCTGTCGGCATTGCTAATAATTGGGTTCGCTGGAAGCACTGGAAGGGCGAGTGACGTAGTCTATTGCCAATACGCTGGCTATCCGGTTGCTTGCATCGCACGGCCGGGATTCGGGGGCGCCCCAATTCACGACACTCGCCGAATTCCACCCGCAATTGATGCTCGCCCAAGCGGCCTTGTAAGGCAGGACTTGTTCGATCGGAATAACCCAAACAACCTACGATCGGATTGGCCCAGTCCACCTGCTCAACCGGGCGCGCTCTGAAAGTAGCACTGAGCTGATCATGGCCTGCGAGCAGTAGGATCAGACCCCGGTGGAGTGCTTCGGACTTTAGCCATTCAACGCTGCATCCGCTCGTGGCCCATTGCTTCAGTTTGTGCCGCGCAGCCAGACGTCAGGAGCCGGAATTAGACCGGAAGTCATTGCCCGAGGGGTAACTCTCGCAATTGATCCATAACGCAGTGGTTACGCCATTCGCCCGGCGGTGGCGCCAGCAACCTGACATTGTACCTTGGTACAATGACCTGAGGGATATCCAATGAATATGGTCGCTCGTCGAACGACCAGCGGGCGAGAGAGGATTATTCAAAGAATTGATACGGAAAAAGAATTGATGCGGAAGGGGAACTGGCCATGTTTGTGCGTATCCCAACGGATCGACGACCTCAGCCCAATACGCTCGATGACTTCGGTTTGACGAGTGCGTTCAACCGAATTATCGGCCTCGGTGAGTTTACATACCGAAAAGGCACTGAAATCTTCGGCGAAAAAGAGCCCGCTGTGTATGTCTATCAAGTCAAGCATGGTGCGGTGCGAAGTTACAAGTTGCTCTCGGACGGTCGGCGTCAAATCGGCGCCTTTCACTTAGTGGGCGATATCTTCGGGCTTGAAAACGGCGATGAGCATCGATTTACCGCAGAGGCGGTCGTCGAAACCGTCGTGCGCCTGATTAAGCGAGAAAGCCTTCAATTGGTAGCCGCAAAAGACGCGGTCGTCTCGCACAACCTACTCAGCATGATCACCCGCAACCTGGAGCACGCAGAAAACCATATGCTGCTTCTGGGCCGCAAGACCGCGGTAGAAAGGGTCGCCGCCTTCTTACTTGAGATGGATTTCCGCACGGGAGCAGACAAGATGTCGCTCCCCATGACTCGTCTCGACATTGCGGACTATCTCGGCTTGACGCTCGAAACGGTTTCTCGCGCGCTATCTAGCTTGCGTAAAGCGGGCGTCCTTACGTTCCTAGACCACGATCAGCGAGAGATCATGTTAAACGACAGGCGGCGGCTTGCCGATTTCGATCCGCAAGGACCGGCACAACCCTGATACCAAAATGCGACAGGCCGTGCTGGCGACGATGAGAGATACACAGTCCCTCCACACCGATGACCGCGACTATTTACTGAGAGGAGCTAAAGCGATGAGCCCATTGATTTAGCTCAATGGATTGCCGCGATCCAGGTTCAAGGCTCTGTGATGAACAAGCCGTCCGGATCCGATAAGCCCGAGCCCAAACCAACGCGCTTGGAGGAGGCGCGCCGGATCGTTGAGGAGTACGCGAATGACCTTCGCGAAATCATCCGGAAGCTGCGTGAGAAGATGAATTGAAGCCGATTGGATTTGCTCAAAGTTGAGTTCTTCGCATTTTGACCCAAGGCAGTCCCAATCTTGGCGGTGCGAGTTTTGCCGAAGTAGCACAGGCTCGCAAAGGCCGACCGACTACTACGAGACGTGGCATTGGGCCACGGTTCAAGCGCAAGGAGGAAGCCATGATAAATCTGAAAGTTCTTGGCGCGGTCGTTGTTGCGGCATCCGCCCTGTCCAGCTCTGCTGCACTGGCGCAGGCGGCCCTCTCCAATCCGGACGAATGCCAAGCTGAATTCGCCAGCTGCACGGGTTTAGGAACCGGGAGTACTCCCACCGGAGGTTATCGATATCGGCAATCAACTCGGCGAACGGCGTATCGCCAGCCGGCGGCGGCCGACGCTACCGTCGGCAGCTGGGGCAATTCCTACGCCATGTCCGGCGAGATGGGCTGGCACGGCAACTGGAATGCGTATGCTGCCCGCAACGGCATCGTCTGTAAGCCCGGCACCTATTTCAAGGGTGCTGACGGTCTGCGGCATCTCTGCCAATAGGTCATCCGCTCTAAGGCTGAATCAGACGGCCCCACAGGGCCGTCTGATTCATGCCTGAGGGTGGCACTCGTCCTGAGTGGGCGACAGCGTGGAGCCAGGCAGGCGTCAGTCTGCGGGAGCTGATGACTGCTTCTGGCCCATCGCCGCCGTCCGAGGGGCGGCTCGTCATGTCGGTTCTCAAGGCGGACCGGAAGTTTTGCACCCGAGCGCTCGACCGAAGCTTTTGACCCCAATGTATGGTCCGGCCGCGCGTTGCAAGAGGTTTCGTCAACCTGGCAGATGCGGTCTTGCATCAATGTATCCGGCCTCTGATTGGAGCGTGTTGTGCTCCGGGCCATCATGGATATCAGCGCGCATTCGAGCTAATTAGCGGACAGG
>NZ_JH600073.1:375367-668828 GCF_000244935.1 Bradyrhizobium sp. WSM1253 | reverse complement strand
ATGTGGAACGAGTTCTTGCCGATATCGATGCCGATGACGGCGGGCGAAGCGTCGAGTTTCTGAGACATGGCGTGCTCCTTGTCTTGGGCGCCCTTGCCAGCTTCTCGTGCTGGCAGGGCCGGAGCACGGCCGGACCATTCCATTCTGATGTCCCCAGTCAAGCACACAGCGCACGGTTTCTCATCTCCACGAGGACTCATCGTGAAGTTCTTGTGCCGATGGATCGTGCAGAGGAGAAGGCGGGACTCAAAGACGTCGGTGAACAGGCTCTGATGCGCGGGTTGGATACCGCATTTCCGTTTTTTCGTCTGGGGCTGTCCCTGGTCTAGCGTCGGGCGTCGATCGGATGATCGGCCACATAATGGATTTCAGGATTTCCCCTGCCGTGGTCCCGCCTTCACTTCTGCACGATTAATGTCTGCGACTGCCCCCTGATCTTGATTGCAACAAAGGGGGCTGTGGGCCGGTCGAGCGCACCTCACGACTCGAGCGGTCCACAGCCCCCAACGATGTCACGCCTGTCGAGGTGGCATGAGCTCGCGATTGATCGCCCAAATGAAGGCGGATAGCTCTCGGGCAATCGCCGTGACGATTACGGTTCGCCGCTTGCCCTTCCGCTCGAGTGAGCGGAAGCGTCCGCACAGCCTGGTTTGCGCTTTCCACGCAATCTCGCGCGCGACTCTCGGTGCGGCCTCCACCTTTGGCTGCTTGTCTCGGCTCACGCGCGGCGGATATCGATAGCTCCAGGCCGCCTCTACAAGAATACGTCGCGCCCGCCCATTACCGGCTTTGGTGATGCCGCCTCGCTTGACTTGGTCGCCAGTCGAGTTTTCTGTGGGCACCAGACCCAGATAGCCCATCAACTCGCGCGGATTTTGAAAGCGGGATAGATCACCGATCTCAGCCAGCACCCCCACAGCCGCAATGAGATCAATCCCACGCACCGCCTGCAGGGCCGACACAACCTCGGCGAGCGACCACTCGGGTACTACCTCGCGGATGGCATCTTCCAAACGCTCCAGCCGCTCACTTTCCTGGCGTATCCCCTCAAGTAACTCTTCGAATGCGATGCGCTGCTCGCGATGCTCGAGCTTCTGCGACATGAGCCATCTCATGTGGGCTGGTCCCCACGTTGTCTTGCCCGGATAGATGCGTCCCAGCCGCAGCATCAATGACGAGATCTGTTGACGCTTGCCCTGGAGGTCCTTCTTCACTGCTTGACGGGCGCGCGAGAGATCGCGCATAGCCTCATGGCGCTCGTCCGGCACCCACACCGCCGTGAGCTCGTCCGCGCGCAACAGCTTGGCGAGGCTTACCGCATCGCGCCGGTTCGTCTTCACTCGATCGCCGGCCTTCTTCGGAACGAGCGAGGGGGCCACCACCAGGCAGTCATGGCCGAGGCTCTTGAGCAGTCTGTAGAGACCGTATCCTGTTGGCCCTGCTTCGTAGCAAAACGTCAACTGACAGCATTTCGCTGCAAGCTTTGCCACCAGCTTTCGGATCGCTGCCTCCGTGGCAGGAAACTCCCCGAGATATCGTACCTCGCCGCCACGGCCGCCATCGGCAATGGCTATAGCATTGCGCGATTTTGACGTATCGATTCCGACAAAGAACTCGGTATGATGACCCACGACTCGCCCTCCTTGTTTGAGGCTCTACCCGGTCCATCCGGGCAACCCTCGTCGCAACATCGAGGGTGAGTCGCCTCATTTTGTGGGGGGACATACAGTCTAGCAGACCTCACAGGCCGAAGCGATATAAAGTGCGTGAGCAGGGTTGATACCCTTTATTGAAACAACCATAAAGGGTACTAGCTTCGTTGCCGAAATCGGCGAAGGCATCGAATAGGCGGGGTCTAAAGGATGCAGGATTTGGCGTTGGCCATGGTGATTGTTGTGGCTCTCGGAGGAGTCTTGTTCGGTGTGAGATATATGCGTCGCGAAGCTTACCTGCCGTATCACGCTATCGTAGTTGGAAAGCCCTTCAACGAACTCGATTCGGGTGTTCAAGCAATCATTCTCGGCATGCTGAAAATCATTGGCAGTGGTTTTGCCACATTAGGCATTACGCTCCTTTGGTTGTGTTTTGCGCTTTACACGGGCGAACGCTGGGCGCCGTGGGCGATCTTGACCGTCTCAGCCGTCGCGCTGATCCCGATGCTGTATGTTGCAATCACATTGCGAACGTTCCGGCCTGGCGCGCCGACGCCTGTACGTCCCACGTGCGTTATGATGATTTTGATTGTGATTGGCGTCGGTCTGTCTTTGTTTACGCAGCATTTTTAGAACGCAGTAGACGTCCGCTTGTGGCCCGTGACGGACCTTAGCTCAGAACACCGCGGCGGCCGCTTTCGGGAGGTGAGCCGACGTGCAATCTGCGCGATGGCTGCTTTTGACCGATAGCGGCGTTCAATGCGGCCACGCAACACACTTCGGCCATGGGCTAATCCGATAGCTCGCTGGCGAATGGGGACGCTGATGGTCAGATTGTATTGGATCTATGCTGCCGTACTCGGCTGCTTGACCTCGTCTGCACAGGCTGCCGGTGTTCAGCTTCTGGCTACCGATCCCAGTCTGGCCGGCGCTATATGGTACCCTTGCGCGGCAGCGGCGCAACGAGTGCCGCTCGGCAAACTCACCGTCCAATTTATTGAAGCGATTGAAGGTGCGAAGGACTGTCCTGTCACAGGAACGAAATTGCCACTCGTGATTGTCTCACACGGACGCGGCGGTTGGTTCGGACAACACGATGACACGGTGCAGGCTCTGGCAAACGCCGGATTTGTCGTCGCCTCGATCAACCTTCCGGGTGACAATGGAAACGATTCCTCGCAGCGAGACAGCCTTTCCATTCTGGCATCCCGGCCCGCCAGCATTATCCGATTGCTTGATTTCATCTTGAATGACTGGAAAGACCGGGCTGCGATTGATTCCTCCAGGATCGGCTTCTTTGGGTTTTCGCTCGGCGCCTATACCGGATTGGTTTTGGCGGGCGGCAATCCCGATCTCCGGAGATTTGCGCTTTACTGCTCGGATGCGAACCGAACGCGGGCATGCGAGCAACTCCGTAGCGGCGACATACCAAACAGCTTGCCTCACGAACCTCGTATCCGAGCCGCAGTGCTCGCCGATACGGCAGTTAACTTTGCCTTTCCCGCCGACCGCTTGGCAGACATAAAAATCCCGCTGCTGATCTGGCGATCAGAGTTTGGGGGTGCAGGCGTAGACCCGAAAAACTCAGCGCTCGTTGCTGAGTCGCTGCCCGGCAAGAAGGAAGTGCGTGTGGTGCCTGCCGGTCATTTTGCTTTCCTGTCGCCGTGCTCGGCAGAGTTCGCGGAGAAGCTTCCTCGCTTCTGTGCTGATCCGCCAGGTTTCGACAGGAGGGCATTCCATCGCGAGTTCAATGCCAGCATCATCGATTTCTTTCGAGAAACTCTCGTTCGCCAGGGTGAGAGCCGCTAAAGCAGCCGATCCATGGAACGCGACAGTAGGGAGCAGCTTTTTCCCTTAGCCGAGGGGGCGCCTGAACGCGTCATGTCGGCTCTTGGAGACAAATCCGACGGCAACCCGGCATCCGCCGCTTTTGAACCGTTGCGGACCTCGGACGTCGGGATCAAGATTGGACAAGTGGGCGCCTCTAGGACTAATCTTTGCCGCACTCCGAGACCGACGAAATGTCAGTAAGAAAGCAGCTTATCGCGGACGCGATGGTGGTTGATGGTCGAGGACGAGTCTTTGTGCAAAGGCGCTCATTGACGCGCGGGTTGTTTCCCGGGTGTTGGGACCTGATCGGCGGGCACGTCGAAGACAACGAGGATGTTCTTTCTGCTCTGCGCCGCGAAATACATGAGGAGACAGGTTGGCAGCTCAAGAACATCGTTCTTGAGCTAACACCTAAGTATTGGAGCTATGGGCCGACACCCTACGAAGAACGACAGTTCATCGTGACCGTCGACGGGGACCTCACAAAACCAGCTCTCGAAACCGGCAAGGTGTCAGAAACTCTCTGGGTTGATCGTGCGAACGTGGAGAAGCTCAAAGAAAACCGCAAGCCGGATGACCAATTGATCTACAATTCGGTGGTGGAGGCTCTGAACGTTCTGGAGACAGTGCGGCCTCGGATATGAGATTGTGGTTGCAATTTGCTCCGCAACTGCGACTTGCTTTGCAAGAGATCACTAGATGAAAGATGCTATTGTCCGTCACGCAACAGAACACGACCTGCATCAGGTTTTGAACCTTTACAGGCATCTCCATCCTCACGAAGCTCAACTGGAGCCAGCTACGGCTGAGCGCGTCTGGTCCAATCTGCTTTCATCGAGCTTTGTGACTGTGGCAGGTGAACGGCTTCTATCGTCGTGCACGCTCGCAATTGTGCCCAATCTGTCTCGGGGGGGCCGATCATATGGCGTCATTGAGAATGTAGTCACCCACGCCGACCATCGCAAATTAGGACTCGGGCGACGGGTCCTCACCTATGCGCTTGAGATCGCATCGCAGGCCGATTGCTATAAGGTCCACTTGGCAACGGGGTCCAAGCGTGAGACGACTCTGCGCTTCTACGAGCGGGCAGGATTCGAACGAGGCGGCAAAACTTACTTCGAAGTGCGGCGGTCTCGGGAATTGGTCCTCAGCCGACTCCTTTAACGTGGGCTGACGATATCTACTCGCAAGTTTAGAGCGGCTATTCACCCAAATCGATTTTGTGAGCACCCGCTCACGGCGCCGGACACGCCGCTCCGGTCTTCGCCCAGGCCTCCACCAGCGCGCCGGCCTGCGCTTGCGTGCCCGGCACGGGCGAGCGGCCGAAGCCGGGCTTCCAGGCCCAGCCGACGAGGGTGTCCTTGCCGATATGGTCGATCAGGTCTTCCACCTTGCGGCCGCCATTGCGCGCAGGATCCCTGATCTGCTCGCAGATCTCGGCGACAGTCTTGCCCTCCCAGGCCATCTCGCGCGGGGCCAGATGCCAGTCGGGATGGCCGGGCATGCGGCCGGGCTCGAAATTGGCCTTCTGGTGGCAGGTGTTGCAGCGCATCGCCTCGAGGCCGTGGCCGTCGGCGCCGCGCGTGACGGGTGGCTGATGCAGGCGGGCATTGTCGCCCTGGTGCGGCCTGTCGCCGGCCGGATGACAATTGGTGCAGCGCGGATGCGTCAGTACCTTGCCGAGTTCGGTGAAGATTGCGGCCGAACGCTTCTCTGTGTCGCCGATCGAAGCAAAGCTCTCGGGTGAGGCGAGGGCGTGGCTTGCCGTCCCCGACGCCGCAAAGCCCGCACTGAGACTGCCGGCGAGGGCGGCGACCACAGCAATCATCTTGAACCGCAGGTCGGAGATCATGATGCGCGTCACTTGGTGGCCATGAGGTAGCGCTTGGAGTCGGCGAGGATCACGTCGCGCACCGCCTCGTGATATTTGACGTAGCCGGTGCAGCGACAGAGATGACCGTCGAGCGCATCCGCGATGGTCTGCTCCAGTGCCTCGCGCGCCACCGGTGTCCGCGACAGGCGCTCCAGCAAGACCTGGCCCTCATTGAGGAAGCCGGCGGTGCAATAGCCGCACTGAAAGGCGAAATGCGCGATGAAGGCCTTTTGCAGGGTCGAGAGCTCGCCGTCCTTCGCGTGCCCCTCGACGGTGCGGATCGACTTGCCGTCGAAATTCACGGCGGGCGCGACGCAGGTCGGGCTGGTGGTGCTGGTGCCGTCGGGCGCGTCGACGATGACGGCGCAGCTCAGGCATTGCGCGGCGCCGCAGCCGAACTTGGTGCCGGTCATGCCCAGCATCTCGCGCAGAAAATCATTCATCGAGAGATCGTCGCGGACGTCCATCGGACCGTGCTTCTGGCCGTTGATGGTGAGGCTGAGGGTCGTCACGCGAGCACTCCCTTCAATAGGCTTGCGGTGACCGGCAGCGCACGGAAGCGATGGCCGGTGGCGTCGTGGATGGCGTTGATCAGCGCCGGCACGATCGGGATCATCACGACCTCCGCCATGCCCTTCGGTGCTTCGTCTGCCGTCTGCGGCTTCAGCATCTCGATCTCGAGATCGCGGAGCGGCAGGTCGGAGCCGCGTGCGACCAGATAGCGCCCGAGATTCCATTCGCCGTTGCCCGGCCCGCCTTCGAACGGGGGCAGGGTTTCGAGCAACGCGTAGCCGACGCCCATGGCGAAGCCGCCCTGGGCCTGGCCCATCACCACCTCGGGCACGAGCGCGGTGCCGCATTCGAGCACGCTATAGGCCTTGGCGATGCGCAAGCTCCCGGTTGCGCGCTCGATCTCGACGCGAACGACCGTGCCGCACATCGAGGTGTAGGCGGTGCCGATCCGGTTGTTGTCGGTCGGCGGAAACTTGACGCTGGTGCGGTTGATCCGCTCGAACTTGCCGTTGCCTTTGCGGATCGCCAGTGCGTCGATATCGGCGCGGTATTGCTCGCCGGACAGCGGGAAGCGTGCCCGCGACCACGCCCAGCGCGAGAAGCTGTGCGCAACCGCACCGGTGACGAAGCCGCGCGAATGAGCTGTTGCCGAGAGCACGGAGAGGGCGAGCGGTTCGAGGCCGGGCATGGTGAGCTGGCCGTTCTTCCAGCTTGCGCTGGCCCATTGTCCCGCGCGCGGATCAGTCTTTGCGATGCGCCACAGCTCGAGCGCCGAGGGCCATAGTCCGAAGCGGAAAATGACGCGGGCGGCTTCCGCGGCGGAATGGGTGCCGACATGGGCGCCGATCGAGGAGCTTGTCGGCGAGCTGATCGCGGGCACCCAGCGCGGGTTTTTCTCCGCGGCATCCTGGGTCTTCTGGTCCATGGTGGAGGGATCGCCCGACGTGACCAGCCCGAGCACGTCATAGCTGTCGACGCGGGCGACCGAGACCTCGTCGGCGATGGCGCCGAGATGGCCGGCGACGCGGTTGGCCAGCGCCGTCCCGATGCCGTTGCCCATCTCGACATGATCGCAGAAGATCACGATCTTGCCGTCAGGTCCAAGCTCGACACGGCCGAGCGAGCCGTCCGCGCCGGAGCCATAGTCTTTCGTCACGCAGGCGACGCCGGTGCCGACCAGCCGATCCGACGAGGTCTGCTTGAACTGCGCCCGCTGCTGCCAGATCGGGTGCTTCTCGAGCTTGTCGAGGATTTCGGGCGTGCGCACCGAGACGATGTAGGGATTGCCCGTCATGGTCCGGCCGTTCTGGGGCAGCGCGTTGCGCCGCCGGAATTCGATCGGATCGTGCTTGAGCTCGGACGCGGCCTCGTCGATCAGGACCTCCAGCGCCGTCATGGCTTGCAGGATGCCGTAGCCGCGCATCGAACCCGCGCTTACGCCGCGCGAGTGCACCGCGACAGTCCTGACGTCGACGTTCGGAATGTCGTAGATGCCGATCGCGCCGGTGGCCGCGACGACGGCAACACTGGCCGAGAAATGGGCGATGCCGCCGCCGTCGAGCACGTGATCGGCCGCGAACGCCTTGATCTTGCCGGTCGCGCGATCGATACCGATGCGCGAGCGCATCTTGATCGAATGGCGCTTGATGCCGGCCTGAAACTGCTGGTAGCGGTCATGCGCCAGCCGCACGGGCTTGCCGGGAAAGCAGACCGCCGCGAGCGCAACATAGAGAATGAAAGGCGTGTGATCGCGGCCACCAAAGCCGCCGCCGACATGGGCGAACTGCGCGTTGATGTGCGCCGGCTTGTAGGGCGCGCGGGCCTTGCCCAAGAGATGCGCGATCGATTCCGCCGCCTCGTAGGGCGACTGGACGCCCAACAGCAGTTCGAGATTGCCGCCCTTGCCGTCGTACCAGGCGAGCCCGCATTCCGGCTCCAGGAACATCGGGTCGACCGATTGCGTCTCGAACTCGCGGTCGAGCACAAGCATGGAGGCGTCATCCGCTGCAAGCTCGGCACGGATCTGCTCGCCATATTTCGCCGCCTTGGCGTAATCCGCGGGCATGTCCTTCGCGAGCGGCGACCACACTGGCAGCGCCGCGCTCTGGACCTTCTTGGGCGAGACCCAGCCGGCCTGGAGCGGCGAATAGACATCCGGCTTGTCAGGCGAGGGGCCTGCCACGCGGGTGAAGCGGAAGGCTCCGTAATCCGGGACGACGACAGGCCCGGTCTCTTCGCCGAAATGGACGAACGTGCCGTCGCGCAGCGCCAGACGCGCCTGGTCGAAGGCGTCGAACTTTTCGAAGATCAAAAGCGCGACCGGCTGTCCCAGATAAAGCGGCGTCTTGCCGATCGGGCAGAACAGGTCGCCCGCATAGAATTCCGGCACCTGGGTCCCGATCCGGTCGAGATCAGTCGCAGTCACCACCACCGACGGCTTGAGCGCGCCGCCGAGGCGGGCGAGGTCCAGCCCGGTATAGACGTGCGTGGCGTCGTTGGCGCGGACCAGGATGGCGTGCGAGGTGGCCTGCGGCCAGCCCGGCATGTCGTTGGCGCGGAAGTCGGAGGCGTAAAGCTTTGCGCCGGTGACCTTGGCGACGCCGTCGACACGGCCGGCGCCATTTGTCGCGGGATTGAACTTGCCGCGTCCAGGCAGCGTCTCGTGCGCTGCGAAGGGCACGCCCGCCGCGGACGCCAGATGTGACAGGCTGACCGAGATGCCTCCCGCCGACAACCACTTCACGAACTCGCGTCGCGAAGGCCCCATGATCATATCCTTGTACAGAGTTTCGAGAACATCGGGATGCGGCCAGCATGCAATGTCCGGAGGGCATAGGCCAGCGCCAGCGCGAATCCGTCACGATGCATCCTGCGACGATAGAACGGCTGAGGAGGTTTACAACCAATGAATGTGGTGCGCTTGCGCCTCGAATTGTGGTTTGGTGCTTGCTTTAGAGTCGAATCGAACGGAAGACGGTCCGGCAACAGGGGGCGCAATTCAAATGCAGCAGGATCCGAACGGTGCGTCTTCAGTCACCAGCACGATGGGCACGACGACGTTGTCGCGCCGTCAATTGCTGGATTGCGGTCTCAAAGCGGGCGCGTTGTCGCTGTTCGCAGGTGCCGCAAATGCCCAGCACGCCGTGCACGACCATGCGGGCATGTCCCACACCGCGGACATGTCGCCGAGCATGGGGATGGTCGCTGAAACGCCGGTTCCCGCCATGGACCAAGCGCTGGTCGAGCCCGAGGTGCGGCGGTCCGTCAATGGCGTGCTGAGCACGACCATGCGCGTCGGCTATGCCTATCGCCAGATCGGCGGCGTCAGGCTCTATGTCAGGTCCTATGAGGGCGGCAGCCCCGGCCCGACCTTGCGCATGAAACCCGGCGATACCCTGCGCATCAAGATGATCAACGATTTGCCGCCGAACCGCGATGGATTGCCGGCCGACATCAGCCATCCGCACCAGTTCAACAACACCAATTTCCATTTCCACGGCGCGCATACCAGCCCGAGCGGGATTTCCGACAACGTCATGCGCTCGATGGCGCCAGGCCGCAGCTACAACATCGAAATCACCCTGCCGGCCGATCACACCATGGGCACCTACTGGTATCACCCGCATCACCACGGCAGCGCCGACATCCAGATGTCCTCCGGCATGGTCGGCGCCGTCGTCATCGAGGGTGATTTCGCCGAAATTCCCGAGATCGCCACAGCCCGCGAACGGCTCATGGTGCTCACCCAGGTGGTCTACGATTCCAACGGCATGGTCGAGAATTTCGAGACGCTGTTTCCCGAGACCGCGACGCGCTTTCTCGCCATCAACGGCCAACGCCGGCCAATGATCGAGATGCGGCCCGGCGAGGTGCAGCGCTGGCGCATCCTCAATGCCGCCTATCAGGACGACATGCTGCTCGACCTGGAGAAGCACGATCTGCAAGCGATCGCCTATGACGGCATCCAGCTCGGCGCCATGCAGCCGCTCAAGCAGGTCCTGATTGCGCCCGGTCAGCGCGCGGACATTCTGGTGAAGGCAGGCAGCCCCGGCACCTACGCCTTCAACGCTACGCCCTACGATCAGGGGCATCCGTCGCCGGTCGGGCCCTTGGCGCGGGTCGTGGTGTCAGGTGCGCCGATGGACATGAAGCTGCCGCGCGCCCTGCCGCCGGCGCCGCTCGCGACCATCAAGGACTCCGAGATCACCAACCGCCGCAAGGTGGTGCTGTCGGCGACCGCGCCGGAGGCCGACGCCGCCGGCCATTGGCAGGAATTCGAGTTCTTCGTCGACGGCAAGAAGTTCGACCCCGGCCGCATCGATCAGCGGGTCAAGCTGGGCGCGGTCGAGGAGTGGACCATCGTCAACACCCATGAGCATGACGACCACGTCTTCCACATCCATACCAACCCGTTCCAGGTGATCTCGGCCAATGGCAAGGCGCTGGCGGTGCCGGAATGGCGGGATTCCGTGATCGTGGAGCGCAAGGGCGGCCAGGTCGTGTTCCGCTCGCGCTTCATCGATTTCACCGGCGTCTACATGCTCCACTGCCACATGATGAACCATGAGGAGATGGGCATGATGCAGACCGTGGAGGTCTACAAGGCCTAAGCTGCGGGTCGAATTGCGCGAATTCGGCGGCGCGCGGGGCTGATCCGGGTCCGGCCGGGCTTCCCCTGGGGGCCCGCATGGCCTATGACGCTGCAACGCAACAATCCCCCAAAAAGACCTCATGATCCGCCTCGACAACGTCAGCAAGCAAGCCGGCCACCAGATCCTGTTCATCGAAGCGTCCGCCGCTCTCAACAAGGGCGAGAAGATCGGGCTCGTCGGGCCGAACGGCGCCGGCAAGACCACGCTCTTCCGGATGATCGCCGGCGAGGAACCGCCCGATGAGGGGCAGGTCTCGACCGATCGCGGCATCACCATCGGCTATTTCAACCAGGATGTCGGCGAGATGGCCGGCCGCAGCGCCGTGGCCGAGGTCATGGACGGGGCAGGACCGGTGAGTGCGGTGGCGGCCGAGCTGCACGAGCTCGAGACCGCGATGGCCGACCCTGATAAGGCCGACCAGATGGACGAGATCATCGCCCGCTACGGCGAGGTGCAGCACGCGTTCGAAGAGCTCGATGGCTACGCGCTCGACGGCCGCGCGCGCGAGGCGCTGTCCGGCCTCGGCTTCAGCCAGGAGATGATGGACGGCGACGTCGGCAAGCTCTCCGGCGGCTGGAAGATGCGCGTGGCGCTGGCGCGCATTCTCCTGATGCGTCCCGATGTCATGCTGCTCGACGAGCCCAGCAACCATCTCGATCTCGAAAGCCTGATCTGGCTGGAAAAGTTCTTGCACGATTACGAAGGCACGCTGCTGATGACCTCGCACGATCGCGAGTTCATCAACCGCGTGATCTCGAAAGTGGTCGAGATCGATTCCGGCTCGCTCACCACCTACGCCGGCAATTACGAGTTCTACGAGCAGCAGCGGGCGCTAAGCGAGAAGCAGCAGCAGGCGCAGTTCGAGCGCCAGCAGGCCATGCTCGCCAAGGAGATCAAGTTCATCGAGCGGTTCAAGGCGCGCGCCTCTCACGCAGCTCAGGTGCAGAGCCGGGTGAAGAAGCTCGACAAGATCGAGCGGGTGGAGCCGCCGCGCCGCCGCCAGACGGTTGCGTTCGACTTTCCGCCGGCGCCGCGATCCGGCGAGGATGTCGTTGCGCTCAAGAAGGTGTTCAAGGGCTACGGCAGCAAGCGGATCTATGACGGGCTCGATTTCATGATCCGCCGCAGGGAGCGCTGGTGCGTGATGGGCGTCAACGGCGCCGGCAAATCGACGCTGCTCAAGCTCGTCGCGGGCGCGAGCGAGCCGGACGATGGCACCGTGGCGGTCGGCGGCAGCGTCAAGATGGGCTATTTCGCGCAGCATGCGATGGATTTGCTCGACGGCGAGCAGACGGTGTTCGAGTCACTCGAATATGCGTTTCCGACCGCGGGGCAGGGCTCTCTGCGCGCGCTCGCCGGCTGCTTCGGCTTCTCCGGCGACGACGTCGAGAAGCGCTGCCGTGTGCTATCGGGCGGCGAGAAGGCGCGCCTCGTGATGGCGAAGATGCTGTTCGATCCCCCGAACTTTCTGGTGCTGGACGAGCCGACCAACCATCTCGACCTCGCCACCAAGGAAATGCTGATCACGGCGCTGTCGGATTTCGAGGGCACCATGCTGTTCGTCTCGCATGACCGGCATTTTCTCAGCGTCCTGTCGAACCGCGTGCTGGAGCTGACGCCCGAAGGCATCCACCAGTTCGGCGGCGGCTACACGGAATATGTCGCGCGCACGGGGCAGGAAGCGCCGGGGTTGCGGTCGTAGTGATCGGCGGTAGCCCGGATGGAGCGAAGCGCAATCCGGGTTTCGTGCCGCGTGGGCAGTCGCGCGATGCGGTTGGTCCGGCCCCGGATTACGCTTCGCGCGATCCGGGCTACAGGAGCGGCCGCTGGAATTTCGTAGCCCGGATCGAGCGAAGCGCAATCCGGGATTCAATCTCCGCGCTCTCCGAAGTTGCCGTCGACCTCCGCGGCTCCTCCCCAATCGGGGCGGAAGCACGCCTTCGCGGACGTAGCGATGGAGCGACGAATGCGGCCAGTCTATCGGTGACGCGACAAGGCCGTGCTTGACTGGATTGTAATGGATGTAGTTCGCGCAGCGTTCGAAATCGGCATCGTCGCGAATGGTGTGCTGCCAAAATCGCCGTTGCCACAACGCGAATTCGCCCCGACGTTGCGGGAGATGGGGGCACCTGAAACAGCCAGTTGATGCGTGAAGGAGCTCTTGATCCGCCACCATCGGCCGGAAAAGTCAGCGTCATTGTCCGGCAGCGTCATGATGACGTGCAGATGATCAGGGAGGACCACGATTGCATCGATCGTGAACGGCCTGTCGGCGCGCGTCATACGAAATGCGTCGCGCAGTTTGTCAACATGATCGACCAACGCGGATGATCTTCGATCATCCCGCGCCACCGTGAAGAAGAAGGTCCCGCCAGGGACGAAGTTGCGCCGGTAGCGAACCACGCGGGCACCTTCCCGGATTACGCTTCGCTCCATCCGGGCTACAACCAGATCGAGAGATTTGCAATCCATTCGCTTGCTTGCGCGTTTCAGGGGCTCTCGCTACGCTCTTTCAAAAAAGGGAGCGAAACGCGCGTGAAGCAGGTCAGGTTCGGCGACATCACCATCGACGCGGTGATCGAGCGGGAGGGCCCGTGGCGGCGGCCGCAGGATTTTTTCCCGGCCTATGACGAGGGCGTATTCAAGCGGCATTTGCCGACGATGGAGCCGGAGGTGTTCGACGCCGCGCGCGGCATGATGGTGATCACCTATCAGACCTTCGTGGTGCGCACGCCGCGCTATACCATCCTGGTCGATACCTGCACCGGCGAGGACAAGGGCCATCCGTCGCCGTTCGATTTTCCGGGCAAGGCGCGCTGGCGCAACGAGCTGTTCGCGCTCGGCATCGGCTTTGAGCAGATCGACTACGTGTTCTGCACGCACCTTCACATCGACCACACCGGCTGGAATACGAGCTTGCGCGACGGTCGTTGGGTGCCGACGTTCCCGAATGCGAAATACGTCTTCCACAAGGGTGAATATGCGGCCTGGGAGGCCGAGCATGCCAAGGGCTGCAACCCGCCCGGCACCGTGTTTCGCGACAATTGCCTGCCGATCGTCGAGGCAGGCCAGGCGCTCCTGGTGGATGACGATTACGCGCTCGACGACACCGTCACGCTGACGCCGACGCCGGGGCATTCGCCCTGCCATTGCTGCGTGAACATCTTCTCGAAGGGGCGCCGCGCGGTGGTCGCCGGCGACCTCATGCATCATCAGATCCAGTGCTGCGAGCTGGACTGGTCGGCCAGACCGGATTGGGATCCGAAGCAGTCGGCGGTGTCGCGGCGAAAGTTCTTTGCTTCCGTCGCGGACACCGACACGCTGATCCTGCCTGTCCATTTTCCGGCGCCGACGGTCGGGCTGATCAAGCCGCTCGGCGCCGCCTTTGATTACCGTTTCAAGCGAGAGTAGGGCTAGCTCAGTAGGTGTAGAACATCCGCTGGATTTCCTTCGTGTCGGTCGTCTTTGTCAGCGCCAGCATCAGCAGAATGCGCGCCTTTTGAGGGTTGAGCGTATCCGAAACGACGAAGTCGTGTTCGTCGTCCTTGGCCTCGCCATTGCGTGCGACGATGCCGTTGCCGACGCGGCTGCTGCGAACGATCACGACACCCTTCTTGCGGGCCTCGTCGAGAGCTGGCTCGACCGCGGGCCTGGCCAGGCTGCCGTCGCCGACGCCGGCATGCACGATCCCCTTGGCTCCGGCGCCGACAAAAGCGTCGATCGCGACCCGGTTCATGTTGGCATAGCCGTAGACGATATCGACTTGCGGCAGGACATCGAGGCTGGAGACGTCAAATTCGGAGTCCGCCGTGTGGCGGCGCGTCGATTGACGATAGAAGTACGGCTTGTTGCCCTGCATCGAGAAAGCCGAGTTCCGGTGTGCGGAAGGTGTCTGCCGTCGAGGTGTTGTTCTTGGTGACATCGCGAGCCGCGTTGATCTGATCGTTGAGAGCAACCAGCACGCCCTTGCCGACGGCCTCGTCACTGCCCGCGAGGATCACCGCGTTGAAGAGGTTGATCGGCCCATCCGCGCTGATCGCCGTCGACGGTCGCATTGCGCCGACGACGACGACGGGCTTCTTGCTCTTGACGACGAGGTCCAGGAAATAGCTGGTTTCCTCGATCGTGTCGGTCCCGTGCGTGATCACGATGCCGTCGACGTCGTCCTGCGCGAGCAGCGTGTTGACGCGCTTGGCAAGCTTCAGCCAGTAGTCATTGTTCATGTTCTCGCTGGCGATCTGGAAAACCTGCTCGCCCTTGACGTTGGCCACCGTTTTCAGTTCGGGGACGGCATTCAGGAGGGTCTCTATGCCCACCGTGGCTGCGGTGTAACCGACCACGGTGGTGCTGCTCGCGCCGCTGCCGGCGATCGTGCCGCCGGTTGCGAGCACCATGACGTTGGGCAGTCCCGGGCCCCGCGCGTTCGCGGCTTCAAGTCCGATGAGCAGCGCGAAGAGCAAGCTCATTGCCGCGATGAAGTGATGACGCACTCGAGGTTGCCACATCTTGACGTCCCTTTCCTAGAAAGCCTTGTCGATGCGCCCCGCTTCGCTCAGCACCACATGATCGGTCAGTCGAGAGCTCCTGTCTAGGGCGACGCTTTCGGATGATTTGGTCTGGAAGCCGGCACACGCAAACACACACGCGAATGGCCGGGACAAGCCCGGCCATGTGGCAGTTCGTCTGGCGATTGCTCGCTAAAGCAGCAGCGAATTCGCGGCGCCTTACGCGCCCATCTCGCACTTCTTCATAAAGCTGTTCTTGGCGGCGCCGGCGAGCGGCTTGCCCTCGGCGCTGACGGCCTTGGGCGCGCAGGCTTCGGCTTTGCACTTCTTCATGAACGAGGTCTTGGCGGCGCCAGCCAGGGCCTTGCCGTCCTTGCCGACGGCCTTGCTTTCGCAGGTGTCCTCCGCGAAGGCCGAACCCGCTGCAAACGTGGCAACGATCGCAGCCAGGAAAATCCGCTTCATCATGATTGTCTCCCTAAACCAGAAATGGCACGCGGATTGGAGCCGGGAATCGTGGCGCAATCAAGCTGGATGAGCGCCTGCTGTCCGGTCTTCCTGGCGATTTTTCGAACGCGGGTTCGACGGGGCCCACGGTCTGCTGCACTGCTCGCTGACCGGGACGGGCGATCCTGCTAGCTTCGGGCGAGTTTAGCCGAAGGGAGATCGTGATGGAGACCCTGATTGCGAACATGCCGGATGCCGCTTCTGACCGGCATTCTCACCTGGTTCGGCCGCAAGACATGGAATGGCAGAAGACGCGCTTTCCCGGCTGCGAGGCCAAGACGCTGCTGTTCGATCGCAGCAGCGGTCTGATGACGGCCTTGATGCGCTTTGCGCCGGGATCGGTGCTGCCCGATCACGAGCATGTCGGCGTCGAGCAGAGTTATGTCATAGAGGGCGCTCTCGTCGACAACCAGGGACCGGCCAAGGGGATTGCCTGCAAGGCCGGCGAATTCATCTGGCGCGAGGCGGGCAGCCGGCATGCGGCCTGGTGCCCGGAGGGCGCCCTGATCCTGGCGATCTTCCAGGTGCCGAACAAGTTCTTCGAAGCCGACGGCCGCGTCGTCGATGCCGCCGGTCAAGATTGGGACCAAACGTGGGGGCACACCAACGCGCAACGGGCGGGGAGGCCGCGATAGGCGGCTCTTCGCAGCTCAACTGCCGTCATCGATGCTTCTGACGAGCATGGTGACCTGAACGGCGATCAGCCGCCGCATCTCCTTGCCGTTCCTGGCGGTTTCGCGCAGTCCCCGCATGCCGAACACCAGGCATCGCGCCAGCACCTCCGGCTCGATCGCTATCCCGGCGGCCTTCACCTGATCGCGGATGAGGTCGGCGACCAGACACTGGAAGTTGTCGTAGACCTTCCGAACTGCGGGGAAACGGAGGTCGAACAGATCTGCCGAATCGGGATGCGCCTCGATCAGGTCGAAGCCATGCGATCCCCAGGATTTGCAGGCGTGGAGCAGCTTGGCGTGAAGGCCGTCGAGGCGCGCGATTGCGGCCCTGATCTCCCGATGCTTCTGCTCGTCCATTCGCTGGATCACCGCCGCGAACACGGCATCCTTGTCGGGGAAGAGCAAATAGAGCGCCGGCCGCGACATTCCCGCCTTGGCGGCGACGTCGCCCATCGTCGTGCGGGCATGGCCGTAGCGGGAGAACACCTCCGTTGCAGCCTCGACGGCAAGCGCCTCTTTCGAAATGCTGGAACGAGCCATGAGCCTCACAAGCGTTGGAATTGAAGGTCGAGTCATATTGACAAAATATCAATAATTGTCAATTTGACGGAAGCGGCATGAGGCCACGAGAGGTTCTGCGAGATGAACGATGAAGCGCGACTGAAGATCTGGAACACCTATCAGGCGGCGTGGGGACCCATCGATGAGGACGAGCGGCGTCGGCTGCTTGAGCAAAGCGTGGCCGCGGACTGCGTGTATACCGATCCGGGCTCGCAGATTGAGGGACGTGACGCCTTGATGGCGCGCATCGGTCAAACCCAGCTCAAGTTTCCCGGCGCGCATTTCAGGAATGACAGCTTCCTCGAGCACCATGATCAGGGGCTTTTTCGCTGGACGATGTACGACGGCGCCGGTCGCGTGTTCGTCACGGGCGAGAGTTTTGGCCGCTTCGGCGACGATGGCCGCCTCGTTCAGGCGACGGGCTTCTTCGAGGTGCCCGCAGCCAAAGCCTGAGCGCTGGCCGGCGCGGCAGCCGATCCTGCCGCTCCGGGCGTCGCCCTCAGGCGCCGCGCGCGAGAAGCGCCTTGAAGTCCGCGCGTGCGCGCTGTGCTTCGGCTCGCGCCACCGCGGAGGCGTCGCCGAGGCCGAAATAGCCGTGGATCAGGCCGGGGCCTTCATGATGCTTCACCGGCACACCGGCGGCTTCCAGCGCGCGTGCATAGGCTGTGCCCTCGTCGCGGAGGGGATCGAACCAGGCGGTGGTCACGATCGCGGGCGCGACGCCGGCGAGCGAAGCCGCGCGCAGCGGTGATACGCGCCAGTCGGTCGCATGCGAGGGATCGGCGAGATAATGGCCGCAGAACCACTCCATCACGGCGCGCGAGAGGAAGTAGCCTTCGGCATTCTCGGCGCGCGAGGGGAAGCGTGCGTTCTCGCGCGCGTCCGCATAACTGCCGAGGACATCGGTCACGGGATAGACCAGCAGTTGTGCGGCGAGCTTGATGCCGGCGTCGCGGCAGGCGATCGCGCTGGTGGCGGCGAGATTGCCGCCGGCGCTGTCGCCGGCAACGCCGAGGCGTTTTGCATCGCCGCCAAATTCCGCGACGCGGCCAAACACGTCGCTCACCGCGGCAAAGGCGTCCTCGAACGCGCCGGGAAAGCGCGTTTCGGGCGGGCGACGGTAGTCGACGGAGACGACGACCGCGCCGGTCTCGATCGTAAGGTTGCGTGCCTGCCGGTCGTGAGTCTCGAGGTCGCCCGCGACCCAGCCGCCGCCATGGAAAAACACCACGGTCGGCGCCGGCGTGGTGCCGACCCGGTAGATACGTGCATCGAGCGGTCCGGCGCCGCCTTTCACCTTGATATCCGCGACGATGTCCACCGGCGGCGGCGCTATGGCCGCGCGTGAGGCAGCCAGTGCGCGCAAGGAATCGCGTGCGCTCTGTGGCGTCATCGTCTTGGCATCGCGCATCGGCAGCAGCGGAATGATCTGGGCGATGACGGGATCGAGCGGTGCGGCCATGTTGGGATCCTCACAGGGTTCTTGGTCTTGCTTGCGGGTTAGCATAGATATGGCGCGCCGCATCGGCAACGGCTCGCAGTTGCCATGCCAGGGTTTGCGATGCCATGGGATGAACGGGCAGGGAGGTCTTGAGGTGGAATTCGAAACGCTGGTCCAGTCGCGCCGCAGCGTGCGCGGCTTCAGGAACGAGCCGGTGCCGCGCGCGGTGATCGAGGCGATCATCGACAGTGCCAAACGTGCGCCGTCGTCGATGAACACCCAGCCTTGGCATGTCCACGTGCTCACAGGCGGGCCGCTGGATCAGCTGCGCCGACGCAACATGGAGGAAATGGTTGGCGGCGCCAAAGTCAAGCGCGACATCGTCAGCCATGGCGAATACCAGGGCGTGCACCGGACGCGGCAAGTCGACGTCGCCAAGAAACTGTTCGGCGCGATGGGGATCGCGCGCGACGACAAGCCGATGCGGCAGGACTGGGTGCTGCGCGGCTTCCGCCAGTTCGACGCGCCGGTCTCGCTGGTCTTGACCTATGACCGCGTGCTCGATCCCGGCGCGGTCTGCCATTTCGATCTGGGCGCGCTCTGCTACGGCATCGTGCTCGCGGCCTGGGACCGCGGTCTCGGTTCGGTGATCAACGGGCAGGGCATCATGCGTTCCGACATCGTGCGCGAGGTCGCGAACATTCCGGAGGACGAGGTGATCATGACCTGCGTCGCGATGGGCTATCCCGACGACAACTTTGCCGCGAACGCCGTTCGCTCCGATCGCGGGGGCAACGACGATTTCGTGCGTTACGTCGGATTCGCCGAGTAGCGCAGGCAGAGGAGATTATTCTCTCGCCGATTTTTTTTGGTGCGGACCGCTTGGCGGCCTCTTGCATTCTCGATCGTGCGGGAGGAACAATGTGCGGACTGAAAGGTTTGATGCTGGCGCGAGGGAATTGACATGCGGCGGCTCGCTAGCCTGGTTCGACGGTTCTTCGGCCCGCGAGTGCGGCGTCCGATCGATGATGATCCAAGTCTTCCTTTCACCCCCGAAGAGTTCGGCCGGATGATCCGCAGCGGCCGGCACGAGGACATGAAGCTGCTGGCCGAAGGGCTGGCCTGCCGGACCGTTCCGCGCCGCACCAGACACCGCGCCGCGCACTAGGCTGGGGTCGAGACGGGTTGCTGCGCTCATCTCGTGAGTGCGACCTGTCTGAACGCGGTCAGCAGTGCCTTTTCCAGCTTTCCACTCATTCCGCAGAGAATGTTATAAGCCTCTGCCCGCGGCATCGTTGGCTTGTAGTGCCGGTGCTCGATCAGGGCAGCGTAGATGTCCGAGATCGTCAGGATGCGCACGATATCGCCGATGTTCCCGGCGCAGAGCGCATCCGGGTAGCCGCTGCCGTCGAGAAATTCGTGATGATGCCGCACGGCATCGAGGATCTCCGGCGAAATATTGTCGTGGTCTTTCAGAAAATCGTAGCCCGCCACCGGGTGCGTCTCGATCATGGCACGTTCCTCCGGATCGAGACGGCCGGGCTTGTCGAGGATGGCAAGCGGGATCCGGGCCTTGCCGATGTCGTGGAACATGGCCGCCGTGTATAGCCGCTCCAGATCTGACCTGCCGACGCCAAGGCTCAGGCCGAAATCGATGGCGACGCCGGTGACGAGGAGGCAATGCTGATAGGTCCCCTCGTGATGGCGCCGCACCGTCGTGAGCCATTCCGACAGGCCATGCTGGGTGATGCGATCGGCGATCTGGCGGCCGGCTTCCCTGGCGCCGCTGACGTCAATCGGCTGCCCCGATGTCACCGAGGCAAACATCGACGCGATGGCAATCGCCGCGGTCTCGACGGCGTTGTCCGGCTGCGGCGCGTGACCTGAGGAAGCAGGCGCCTCTTCGGCGGGATCAACCAGCGCTGCCAGCAGCTTGATCTTGTCGATCGTCCCGGGAAGGACGAGCGTGGCTCCGAGCGCGTAGGCCTGCGAGATACTCATGTGAGAGGAGTGCTCGACCAGGAAGATGCGCTTGGTTGCCTTCGCGAGCTTTACGCCTCGTTTCTTGATGGCCGCAATGGTGTGGACATCACGCAATTCCGCACGGATGACGATCGCGAACGGCACCTGGGACAGCTTGGCTTCCGCGTCGAGCCGTTCGCCTGCGACGGCAAACTGCTGCTCGAGCATCGAACAGACGCTCGACAATTTGTCTGAAGAATCAGCCAGCACATGCACGAACGGGCGTACCGCTTCCTTCTCTCGGATGCCGCCGTCGCCCTTGACGGGGCGGGATATAATTCGCGCGTTCTGCACGGTTGACCTGAATTATGCTGAGTGGATGGGCTGATGAATCCTTGGGCCTATTTGCTCTGAGCGGCAGTCTGCGCGGCGGCTGCCGGTTTCCTCTTGCCGTCTGCGGTGACGAAGTGCACGCCGGCGGTGGTGCCGTCGATCCAGACCAATTCGCAGCGCCGGTAGGCGAGCCCCGTCGACGACAGCAGCAGGAAGAATTCCTTGGCCCGCAGAACGTCGAGCGTGCCCTCGACTTCGATCTTCGCACCGCTTTGCGATATGTCGAGCAGAACGCAGCTGCGCCGCCACGTGCCGTCCGAGCCCATCAGATTGACCGGCTGCTTGTGATCCATTTTCACGCGCTGCGCTTTGCGACCGTCGAACTTCATCGGCTAACCCCCATCTTCGCGCCGCGATTTGCCGGATCGCTCGTGTTGGCGCTTGCCGCTATTTCCCCCCATCGCACTGTCCATTGGCTGGTGGACAGAAGCAGCGTCTCGAAGATCCGTTGCGCGCGCTCGCGCCCGGCATAGGAGAGCCTTTTCCCGCTGCGGTTGCTCAGGATGGTAAGGGTGGTCTGCCAGTTCAGCCGCGAGGCCCGGCACGCCATGACCAGCCCCTCGCAATCGTCGTCGCTCACGACACGCTCGATGATTTCGAGCGGCGCCCCTGAAAGCACCGACAGCGCCGTGAATAGGTTGGCCGTCTCGCCGCGGATCGCAAAACGGTTCACCGTGGAATCGTTGAGCTTGCCGATGCGGTTGAGGACGACGATCTCCGGCCTCGCGCTGGCGTAGTCGGCCCTGCAAGGCCGCTTTGGCGGAGCCGGCTCCGTTTCCGGCACCGGCGACGCGGCGAGCGGGTTGGGCGTGGCCGGCGCCTTCCGGGCTGGTGGGGCGGAGAGCAGCTTGCGCACGACCAGGTCGGGCGTGCCGGGCCGGAGCACCAGCGCCTTCGCGATCTCGCCGTCCTGGTCGGCCATGGCAATCAGCGCTGCATAGGCTGCGTCGGAGAATTTCGTTCCCGGGTTCTTGATCAGGGCAAGGCAGATCGGGCCGCCGTGCTTGATCAACGCTTCGGTCACGGTCGGCGCGATGTCGCTGCGGGCGGCGATCGCGCGTCGATGCCACTCGCCACGGGAGTCAATGACAGCCTCGAGATCTGCCGCGGAAAGTGCGCGCGACTTGAGCAACACAGGACATGCCACGTCCGGATTATCGTGCGAGGCGAGACGCCACAATGTTTCGGGAGGCGCGATGTCAAGCTCGGCGAGCGCCATGCTGAGCTGAACCAGTGCGCTGGTCTCGACCCGTTCCGTCAATCGCAGCAGAACACCGTCGACCACGTTGACGAGCAATTCCCGGCACTGGCCGCGGCTACCAGTGAGCAACTGCACCATGCCGGAGAGAATGCGTGCGCAACGCTCCGCCGGGCACGTTGCGACCGTCTCTTCCAATTCAGCGAGAATATCAGCAGGCGAATTTGCCATCATGGCAGGGGCCTGACCTAAAATTAATTTGGACTATCGAACTGCTTCTATTCCGCTCGACAAACGTTAATTTGAAATTTTGATTTTGCTCGTCTAGGTATATGTGCACCGCTGGCCACACGGGAAACGCTATCGAAAATTGGCGAGATTTGATGCGCCGGCTTGTCCTTGGACTTCGACGCTCGCCAACTGGTCAACATAGTTCGAAGTGATTCTTTCAGACTTAAGGGACACCGGAACGGGGAAGTTGGGCCGGCATCGTCGCCGGACGCGCGTGTGTTGCGACGCGAAGTTTCACATTTGCCATGAACAGAACTGATGATGCGCCGACGCTAGCGCCGAAGGTATTTCGTTTCACCGACGTCGATGAATTTCGAAGTGCCATACGAGGCCTGAACTTCGAGTTCACGCCTTTCGTACGGAGGATTTCGGCCGAGCAGACCATTCTGTCGCTGCCCGGCTGCGACGTGAACTTGACGCGGGCATTTCCGCGGGTCGTCGACGCACAGCTCGTCGAGAATTGTACCGCGATCGGATTCACGATGGACGATTTGGACGTGCCGGTTCGATTCAACGGCACGCAGCGCACACGACCCGTCATCGTCATGGGCAGCGGCGGCGCAACCTACACCACCATCGAGGAAGTGCCGCGGCAAATCGGCTCGGTGGTGTTCAGGCCGGAGGTGACGGATCGCGGCTGGCCACAAGCAGCCCTCTGCTTCAACATCTTCGAAACGACCGCCGCGGGCTTGAACCGGCTCCGCGGTGTGGTTCGGGAGGTGCTGGCAGCCGCTTCGGGGCCGGTCGATGCACCCGACGTGCCGCTGAAGGCTGCCGCCATGAGGGAGACCTTGCTCGGCGCTGTGGACGCAATTTTCCACAATATGGGTCCCGCGCGATGGACCCTGCGCCCCAATGACGAGCGCAACTTCAAGGTCTTTCAGGACATCCGCGCGCTGCTTTCCGACGACATCTCCCAGCCCATCTACAGCGACGAGATCGCGCGCAAGCTCGGCTTGTCCGTTCGCACCATGCACGATGTCGTCCGCCGCTATCGCGGCATGAGCCTGCACCGCTATCTACGTCTGCGGCGGCTGTGGCTGGTGCGTCAGCGGTTGCTCGCCGGTGCCGACAGCGTCAAGGCCGTCGCGCTGGCGTTCGGCTTCTGGCATCTCGGCGACTTCTCCAGAAGCTATCGTGACAGGTTCGGCGAGACACCGTCGCAAACGCTCGAGCACGGACGGCGAACCTAGCGCGTCAAAACGTTGAGGCCGGCCTGCTGATCCGTGCTATACTACCGGCCATGAGCAATCGCATCCTCGTCCTCTACGGTTCCTACCGTTCCGATCGCATGGGCATACGCCTTGCGAATTTCGTCATCGATCGCCTGCGCGGTCGCGGCGACGACGTCGTGTTCATCGACGCCAAGGCGATCGGCCTGCCGATGCTCGATCGTATGTACAAGGAATATCCCAAGGGCTCCGCACCTGAGGCGCTGGAGAAGCTGGCCGGAGAGATCCGCGGCGCCGATGGCTTTGTCTTCGTCACCGGCGAGTACAATTGGGGCATCCAGCCGGGCCTGAAAAATCTCACCGACCACTTCCTCGAGGAGTGGTTCTGGCGTCCGGCCGCGATCGTGAGCTACTCGGCCGGCCGCCTGTCCGGCGCGCGTGCCTCGACCGCCTGGCACGGCACGCTGTCGGAGATGGGTATGGTGGTGGTGTCGAGCACCATCGGCGTCGGCCCGATCGCACAGACGCTGTCGGAGGCGGGCGAACCGATCGGCGAAGGCGGCAAGGCGTTGGAACGCTCGTTCCCGCGCTTCGCCGACGATCTCGCGTGGTGGATCGAGGCCGCCAAGGCGCAGCGGGCGCGCAAGGCGCCGCCTTATTGACGGTCCCGTAGCCCTGATGGAGCGCAGCGCAATCCGGTGCCGTCGGTGTTTGCGGCACGATTCCCGGATTACGCTGCGCTCCATCCGGGCTACGAATTTGGATGCTACGCCGACCTGACCTCGCCGAGGAAGCGGTCGAACTGTCCGGCGAGATCGCGCGACTGGGTCGAGAGCTGCTCGGCTGCGCCCAGCACCTCTCTTGCGGCCGTGCCGGTATCGCCGGCGGCGCGCTGCACGCCTGAAATGTTGGTGTTGACCTCCTGGGTGCCGCGCGCGGCCTCCTGGACGCTGCGGGCGATCTCCTTGGTCGCCGAGCCCTGTTCCTCGATCGCGGCCGCGATCGCGGTGCCGATCTGGTCGATTTCGCCGATGACGTCGGCGACGTTGCGGATCGCGGTCACGGTCTCGTCGCTCGCGGCCTGGATCGCCGCAATCTGCTCGGAGATTTCGGTGGTGGCCTTGGCGGTCTGGCCCGCGAGCGATTTCACCTCGGCAGCAACCACCGCAAAGCCGCGGCCGGCGTCGCCGGCGCGGGCAGCCTCGATGGTCGCGTTGAGCGCCAGCAAATTGGTCTGCTCGGCGATGCTCTGGATCAGCGTGACGACGTCGCCGATCTTCTGCGCGCCCTCGGCCAGCGCACGGGCGGTGTCGCCGGTGCGGCGGGCGTTGTCGACGGCGCGGGCGGCGATCTCGGTGGATTGGGCCACTTGACGGCCGATCTCCGAGATCGAAGAGGTCAGCTCTTCGGTGGCGCTCGCAACAGTCTGCACGTTGCTCGATGTTTGCTGTGAGGCGGCGGCGACGACCGCGGCCTGGCTGTTGGTCTGGGCTGCCGTCGAGGTCATCGACTGCGCCGTGCTTTCCATAGTGGAGGAGGCTTTTGACAGTCCGCCGACGAGCTCGGTGACCTTGGCTTCGAACGCGCGGGTGATCCCGTCGAGCGCCTGTGCGCGGCGCATCTTGCCGTCGTTCTCGGCCTGCTTTTCGGCCGCGAGGCTGTCAGCCCGGATCATGTTGTCCTTGAAGACCCGGACAGCCGCGGCCATCGCGCCGATTTCATCGGAACGTTCGGCGCCGGGAATCTCTTCCGCGACTTCGCCGTCGGCGAGCCGCGACATCCGCGTTGTCAGATTGACGATCGGGGCGCAGACGCGGCGGCGGACCGTGACGATGAGGCCGGCGCTGGCGATCAGCACGGCGAGAAGGCCCGCGAGAGCGATGGTGAAGCTGGTGTGGGCCGCAGTGGAGGCACCGGCGAGAATGTGCTCGGCGTTGTCGTAGAAGGCGTCGCGGACCTCGATGATGGTGCCGAGGCCGCGCTGCGTGGCGGTGTAATAGGTGTCCATGTCGTGTTCGTACTTGCCGCTGACCGCACCCTCCTTCACCAGCTTGAGCTCGCGGCCGAACTCTTCGATGTAGATCGCGTTGAATTTCTCCAGTGCGGCGGCGATGTTCGCCGGCGTTGCGGGATTGCCGCGCAGCTCCAGCAGCGACATCACGATCTGATCGTTGCGGCCCTGCGAGCGGCTGATCTCGGCCTTCTCGGTATCGGTCGCTGGTTTCTTGCCCCCGACGAGGTTCTTGTGCAGGCTGGAGTTGAAGCCGCCGACGTCGCGCAACGTCATCGCGATGTTGGCGTAGCTGGCCTGCCGGTAGGCGTCGCCATTGAGGATCGCCATGCGGCGGACCTGCTCGTTGAGCAGCGCAGTCACGCTGGCGTTGAGCACGGCGTTGTCGGCGACGATCTTCTTGGCGGCGTCCTTGCGCGCCTCAGGCGGGCCCGACATCGCCTTGTCGATGGCCTCGCGCAGCGACGTGAATTTCGAATTGATGGCGTCGATGTTGCCGCCGGTGGTGTTGCCGTCGTCGAACGGGCCCGGCAGGTCCTTGCGCAGCGCGTTCATCCTGTCGCGGGCGGCATCGGTCTGCTTGCGCAGCTTGTGCTGTTCGGCCAGCAGCGCCGGGTCGACGGCGGGAGGGCCATAGAGGATGTTGGTGGAAAAGCCGCGCTCGGGATTGAGGTAGCGCGGGATGTCGCTGACGGCGCGGACGGTCGCCAGCCGCCCCTGGGCTTCGGTGATTCGCTCCATCGTCTGGTATTTCGTTACGGCGACGTAGACGGCGAGGCCGCCGCCCACGGTCGAGAGCGAGACGATCGCGGTGGTCAGGAGCGTACCGATTTTCATGAGTCTGTCCGGCAACTGGCGCGGGAAATAATTTGCACGGACAATAGGCAGGCGATGTTAATCCCGGGTTTACGCTGGTGGCCGCGGTCACTTGGGCTGTCGGTCGAGGACCGCGAGGATATCGAGCGTTGCCTGATCGCGCTTGCCCGAAAAATACCGGGCGAGCGCCTGGTCGAAAACGGGTTCGTCGGACACCGCGTCGAACAGCGTCATCGACGAGCGGAATTTGGCATCATCGGGCGCGCCGAGGATCGCGTTGATGGTCCGGCCTTCGACGGCAAGCACGAGGCGGGTGCATTCGATCAGGCGCGGACCGAGGATGGGGTGGGCGAGATAGGCCTTGGCCTCCGCGCGGGAGGCGATGGCGTAGCGCTGCGACATGGCGCTGAAGCCGAGGCCGGCGACCTGCGGGAAGACGAACCACATCCAGTGGCTCTGCTTTCGGCCCCGGGTCAGCTCCCCCTGAACGTCGCCATAGACCGGGTCCTGGGCCCGGACAAAGCGTTCTAGATCGAACGGATCGGTCATAAGATACCTTGGAATACCCCGGAATGGCTTGCCGGAGCCTTGCCAGACGCCTGCCGGCCCCGATTATGCCTAACTTTTGGCTCCCAATGTGGTAGCTGGTATAGAGTCTCCGGGTGGGGGTGGGTCCCCCCGGGGGTCGATTTTGGGGAGCTGATGGTTTCCGACCGGGCACAAGCCGAGAGGCTATTGTCGCGCCGCCGTATTGGGCGAGCCGAGACGATATTGCTGTCTCTGGCCGCCGTCGCGCTGGCACTAGGCGCTGCCGCCTGGGTCGCGGATATCGGCGCTCCGGCCTCGCTGGTCACCGCCGCACTGCCGCCGGCCAATGCGCCTTCGTTCGATGATCGTTTCGCTTCGGCGTCCGGCAATCCGCCCGCCCGCGAGCTTGGGCTGCGGACGCTGGAGCGCTCCGCGGTGAGTGCAGTCCAGCTCAAATTGCGCGACGCCAAGGCGATGCTCGCCCAGAAGCTCCAGGGCGATGACTGGCGCTCCACTCTGACCGACGACGACCGGCATATGTCCGAGGAGACGAGACAATCGCAGCGTGCTGACGCCATCCCGATGCCGCGCTCGCGCCCGCCCCAGGCCGACATCTCCGCCCAGATCGCCTCGAGCCAGGCTTATGCCGAGACCAACCCCAGGGTCGACAACCGCAACTTCTTCGAAAAATTCACCGACAAGATCAAGCTGGCCTCGCTGACGCCCGACAGCGGCCTGTTCGGCAAGGCGCCGGATCTCGCCGCGCTCGGTTACGATTCGCGCACCGCGGTCTACGACATCTCGGCCAAGGCGCTTTACCTGCCGAGCGGCCTCGCGCTGGAAGCGCATTCAGGCATGGGCGCGCTGATGGACGACCCGGAGCACGTCGACCAGCGCATGGTTGGCGCGACCCCGCCCGCGACCTACGACCTGAAGCCCCGCGAAAAACTGTTTCACGGCGTCCGCGCACTGCGCTTGACCCCCACCGAGGGCACCAGCGCGCTCGGCCGCGTCGGCCTGCTCACCCACAATTACATGCTCGGGCCCCGTGGCGACTCCAACGGCTGCGTGTCGATCAAGGACTACGATCGTTTTATGAAGGCCTACGATAACGGTGAGTTCAACCGTCTGGTCGTGGTGCCGAAGTTGAGCCCATCGGCGACCGCCTCGCAGCGCGCGAGCACCGAGTCCTGATATCTGCTCCTGATATTTGCCTGCCACGGCGGGCTGCCGTTTTCCCTTCGTTAAGCCGTCATCGTGCAGAAGCAGCCCATGAGTGATCCGCAAAGTGAGTGATCCGCAAAGTTCCGAGACCCCGCTGCGCACGACGTTCAAGATCAAGCTGAACGGCGACACGCTGGCGATTGCGACCGTCGGCCAGGCCTATCAATTCCTCACCAATTTCAAATCGGTCGAGTGGATGGAATTCCGCTCCTTGCATGAAGATGCGGTCGCAGCGCTCGAAGGCGCCGCCGAGAACGCCATGCTCGTGGTGCAGGCGACCAACGCCGTGCGCGCGCTGTTCGTGAGCGCCAAGCTGCTCTGAGAGTGACGCGGTAGATATTTGGGGGATCCCGGGATTGCGCTGCGCTCCATCCGGGCTACCGCTCACAACTTGAACTCCGCTATAGGAACGGCAATAGCTCGCGAAGATCGCGCTCAAGCCGAGACGTTGAAACATAGTTCAGGGAGAGACCATCATGAAACGCCGTACGTTCCTCAAGGGCGGCGCCATGGCCGGCGCGACGACGCTGGTTGCCGCACCTGCGATCGCGCAAGGCGCGCCCGAGATCAAATGGCGCCTGACCTCCAGCTTCCCGAAGTCGCTGGACACCATCTACGGCACTGCGCAGACCTTTGCGAAATATGTTGCCGAGGCCACCGACAACAAATTCCAGATCCAGACCTTTGCGGCCGGCGAGCTCGTCCCGGGCCTGCAGGCGCTCGATGCCGTCAGCACAGCCTCTGTCGACATGGCGCAGACCCCGCTCTATTTCTACATCGGCAAGGAGCCGGCGCTGGCCTATGCGACCGGCGCGCCGTTCGGCATGAACCATCGCCATCAGGAATCCTGGTGGCACTTCGGCGGCGGCGCCGACCTCACCAACGAGGCGCTGAAGCCATTCAAGGCGCACGCCATCCTATGCGGCAATTCCGGCACCCAGATGGGCGGTTGGTTCCGCAAGGAGATCAAGACGGTCGACGATCTCAAGGGTCTCAAATTCCGCATCGCCGGCATGGGCGGTCATGTACTGGCGCGGCTCGGCGTGGTCCCGCAACAGATCGCGGGCGGCGACATTTATCCGGCGCTGGAAAAGGGCACGATCGACGCGGTCGAATTCGTCGGACCCCATGACGACGAAAAGCTCGGCTTCCAGAAGGTCGCAAAATACTACTACTTCCCCGGCTGGTGGGAAGGCGGCGCCATGCTGCACATGATCGTCAACGACGAGAAGTGGGCGTCGCTGCCGAAGCAGTACCAGGCGATCGTCAACCAGGCCGCGTCGGCCGCGGGTGCCTGGATGCTCGAGAAATACGACAGCGTGAATCCGGCAGCGCTGAAGCGGCTGATCGCCAATGGCGCGGAGCTGAAGGCGTTTCCGCAGCCGGTGCTGGAGGCCTGCTACGCCGCGACCCAGGAGCATCTGAACGAGCTCGCCACCAAGAGCGACCTGTTCAAGCGCACCAAGGAAAGCCACGACGCCTATATGAAGGAGCTGCTGTTCTACACGCAGATCGCGGAGAATTTTTACGATAATTATCTGCTCGGCAAGATGCGCAACAAGACCTGATCGCGCAAACTCCCGTAGGGTTGGCAAAGGCGCACTTGCGCCGTGCCCACCACTGCTTGCATGACTCGCCATGGTGGGCACGCTTCGCTTTGCCCACCCTACAGCATCTATCGTGCGGTGAATTAAGCCGCGCCCAGACCCAGCTTCTCGTAAATGCGCCTTGCATAGGCGCCGAACGCGTCCGTCGTCTTGAGCGGCAGAGCCCGCGGGAAGGGCAGGTCGATCGGAAAATAATCGGCCATCTTTGCCGGGCCGGCGGTCAGCACGGCGCAGTGCGAGGACAGGAACACGGCTTCCTGAATCGAGTGCGTGATGAAGATGATGGTCTTGCCGCTCTCGCGCCAGATCCGCAGCATCTCCAGATTCATCTGCTCGCGCGTCAGCGCGTCCAGCGCGCCGAACGGCTCGTCCATCAGGATCAGTTTCGGGTCGTGAATGAAGGCGCGCGCGATCGCGGTACGCTGCTGCATGCCGCCGGACAGCGCTCGCGGATATTTCTGCTCGTAGCCGGCAAGACCCACCAGATTGAGCAGATCGCGCGCCCGCTCGCGCGCGGCCCTCATGGGAAGGCCGACGATCTCCGCCGGCAGCAACACATTGTCCAGGATCGTCCGCCATTTCAGCAGCAGCGCCTGCTGGAATACCATGCCGATGTCGCGGGTCGGATCGAACGGGCTTTTGGCATTGCCGATCTTCACCGTGCCGCCGTCGGCGCCGTGCAGGCCGGCCAAGATCTTCATCACTGTGGTCTTGCCGCAGCCGGACGGGCCGACCAGCGAGACAAGCTCACCCTCCTGCACGTCCATGGTGACGTCGGACACCGCCAGGAATTCGGCGCCGCCGCTACGATAGACCTTGCGGACGCCTTGCAGGCTGATGAAGGGGTTTGAGCTCATGCCAGCCATTTGTTCAAGTTTGCGGCCACGAAGGCGTCGTCGCTGAGATCTGAATGCTCGCGAGTGACGCGGTCGATCTCGTCCTTCTGGCCGGGACTCATGCCCTCGTTCGGATCGAGGCACCACAAGCCCTGCATCAGGCCCTGCCGTCGCAGCACCTCATGGCAGCCGGCGATGCAACCGTGAAAATCGTTGGCGACGTCGAAGAAGGCGCTGTTGCAATCGGTGACGCGGGCATCGAGCGCGAGCAAATCGGCCGGGACGCTGTCCTTGTGCCGTGCCGCCTTGCAGCGCTCGAATTGCTTGATCGCGCTCGCCGTCCAGACCGACCAATGGCCGAGCAGACCCCCCTTGAAGTAGGTCCGCGTGGTGATGCCGTTGTCGCGGAGGTCGAACGGCAGCATCAAATCGAGCAGGATGTGGTCGTCATTGCCGGTATAGAGCGCAACGCGGTCGAGCGCGCCAGCCGCCGCGACGCCGCGCAGAACATCAAGGGTCCTGTAGCGGTTGAACGGCGCGATCTTGATCGCGATGACATTGTCGATCGCGGCAAAGCGCTGCCAGAACCGGCTCGACAGGACCACGCCGCCGACTGCCGGCTGAAGATAGAAGCCGACCAGCGGAATCTCGGCCGCGACCGCTGTGCAATGCGCGATGATCTCGTCTTCGGACGCGCTCTTCATCGCAGCGAGACTGAGGAGCCCTGCGTGGTAGCCGATGTCGCGCGCGGTGCGGGCTTCAGCGGTGGCCTGCTGGGTCGGGCCGGCAAGGCCCGCGACCAGCGCCAGCGGACGCTTGGTCCAGTCCGCCGCCGTCTCGGCAGCGAGCTCCAGCACGGGACGATAGAGGCCGACATCGCGGATCGCAAACTGCGTGGTGTGCACGCCGACGGCAAGGCCGCCGGAGCCGGCGTCGATGTAATAGCGCGTCAGCGCGCGCTGATGCGTTTTGTCGAGCTGGCGTTCGGCGGTGAGCGCGAGGGGATGCGCTGGCAGCACGGTGCCGTCGGCGATCAGCTTGCGGATATCGCTGTTGATCTGACTGTGGTGCATGATGTCCTATCCGAATTCAGGGCCGGCGACGGCGAATGGCATGTCCTCACCCGCGGCTGTGGCGGGGCCGAACCGCATGCGCTGGAACGGCCGTTCGATGCTCCAGCCCGACGCGGTCAATCCGTCAGGGAACGCGGCTTGCGACGCGACGGCGTCGAGCAGCAGCGGCCCGGTTTCCGATCGTGCGATGGCATCCACCAGGGTCAGCGCTGCTGCCGTGTTGTCGGCAAATAGCGGGCCGATATGGCGCGCGGTGCGTCCGTCGCGAACCAGCGCGATGGCTCCGTTCGCGGAGACGATGCGTGAGCCGGGACGCCGAGCGAAGTTGGAGAGCAGGGCGGTTCGATCGAAACCAGTGGCGCGCCGGTCACGCATGCGGAGCGCGTCGAGCGTCGCGGATGAAGGTGCCTGCCCGGACGTTGACGCGGGTTTCACCAGTTTGAGGCGGCGCAATTGCAGGGTCGGCGTGAACCCGAGCGGCCCATAGACGGCAGCACCATCCGGCGTTGCGTCGAGCCAGCTCGTCAGGCCGTTCCTGCGGGCGGTTTCCAGGCAGGCATCGACGAGGCGCGTTGCAAGGCCGCGGCGGCGATGGGTGCCTGATACCAGCACCATGCTGATCCAGGCATTTTTGCTGGAGTAGGGCAGCAGGGCCGCGGTTGCCACCAGCCGTCTGCCGTCACGGATGCCGAACACGATTCCATCGTGCAGGAAGATGCGCCAGTCCTCCTCGGTCTGGTTCCAGCGTGCTTCCGTCGACAGCACGAGCCCGGCGATCGCATCGTCGACGCCGAGCTTGATGATGGCCGGCTCGTCAGTAGCGTCCATCGCGCACCTCGTATTTGGTGGGCTTGCCGAGGCTCGGCATGGCGCGGGACACCCAATCCGCGGTCCAGGCGATCAGCTGCTCGGTGTCGACGACCGGCAGGCCGAACAGCTCGACGGCCTTGGACGTGTCCGTCAGCCACGCCGTCGGCTGTTCGTTTCCTGTCAGCACCGGCGCGCGGCCGAACCTGGCGCCGAATCGTGCTGCGAGGTCGCGTACCGCCAAGATCTCGTGGCCGCTGACATTGATCGGCGAGGTCGGCGTCGTGCAATGCGCGAGACAGCGCAGCGCCTGGGACGAGGCATCGCCCTGCCAGATGAAATTGACATGACCGATGCTGACGTCGATCGGCGTGCCCGTGAGCACCTTCGATGCGATGTCGTGGAGCACGCCATAGCGCATGTCGATCGCGTAATTGAGGCGGAACAGCCGCCCGGGCGTTCCGAATTTGCGCGAAAAAAACTCGAACATGCGCTCGCGGCCGACGCAGGATTGGGCGTATTCGCCGGGCGGGTTCGGCGCCATGTCCTCGCGCGAGCCTTTGCCGTCGACGGGGACGAAGGGATAGATGCAGCCGGTCGAGAACGCCACGATCCGCGACGAGGGGAAGGCCTGCGCGACCAGCGCCGGCACGTGCGCATTCATCGCCCAGGTCAGCGACAGATCGCCCTCCGCGCCGAATTTGCGGCCGGCCATGAAGACGATATTGGGCGCCTTCGGCAGCGTCTGAATCGCGGTCTCGTCCATCAGGTCGCAATTGATGGTCTCGACGCCACGCCCGTGCAGCCAGTCCTTGACGCCGGCGTCGCTGAAGCGGGCGACGCCAATGACGCGGCGATCGGGCGCTGCGGCTTTGGCAAGCCCCGCCAGCGTCGGCCCCATCTTGCCGGCGACGCCAAGGATCATGATGTCGCCCTCGACCCTGGCGAGGTCGTCGATCAATGCCTGGGTCGGCCGGCACAGGAGATCGTCGAGCGCAGCGATATCAGGGATGGTCTTCGGCAGTGTCTGGCGGGTCAGGAGCATGGTTGTGGTCCCTGGTCTTGGCTTTGACGTTTCAGGTCGGTGTTGCGTCACCGACCACGAATATGCGTTCGAGGGCGAGCACGAAGCCGTAAAGCGCGACGCCGAGCAGCGTCAGCAGCACGACGGCCATCACCATCGCGGGCGTGTCGAGCGATGACTGCACCTGGATCATGAGGTAGCCGAGCCCGCGCTCGGAGGCGATGAACTCGCCGACGATGGCGCCGGCGACCGCGAGGATGGCGCCGACTTTCATGCCGGAGAAGATGTAAGGCAGCGATCCCGGCAGCTGGATCTTGCGGAACAGCGTCCAGCGCGAGCCGCGCAGCGATTTGACCAGGTCGAGCAGATCCGGCTCGACCTCGCGCAAGCCCCGCGCGGTGGTGAGCAGGATCGGGAAGAAGCAGATGCTGAAGGCGATCAGGATGTTCGGCACGATGCCGTAGGAGAACCAGACGATGAGGAGCGGGCCGAGCGCGACCTTCGGGATCATGTTCAGCGTCACGAACAGCGGCAGCAGCACGAGGCTGATCAGCGGCGCCCAGCTGAAGATGACGGCCAGCGCCACGCCGACGAATGCGCCGAGCGCAAAGCCGCCGAGGATCTCGATCGCCGTCACCAGCGTATTGGCGCCCCAGGCGTAGCTCGCGGTTCCCAGCGTCTGGATTGTCGCGAGCGGCGAGGGCAGGATGAACTTCGGCACGTGGAAGGCATCGACCAGGACCTGCCAGAGCACGAGCACGGCGAGGTGCACGATCAGGACGATCGCAAAGCTGCGCGTATTGCGGGCGCCGTCTCCTGCCACCAGTTGCTCCCTGTTGCCAGCGGCCACCTTGCCGCTGGTCGCAAGCCTAACCGGCATCGAGGGAAGTTTCAACCAGTTGGTTGATTACGGCCGGAGCGAATGCAGCACGAGATCGGCGACGTGCCGACGGCGGGCGCGGCGCGCGGCCCGGCTCGACAGGTCCTTGCCGAAGATCGCCGAGAGCGTCGGTGTGTTGGAGAGATAAAAATAGCTGAGGCCCGCGATGGAGATATAGAGCTGGATCGGGTCGATTCCCTTGCGGAACATGCCGGCGCGGACGCCCTCGTGAAGGATGTGGGACACGCTCTTCACCAGCGGTGAATGCATCGCCTCCAGCCGCGTCGAGCCGCGGACGTGGCGGGCACCGCCGCGGTTCTCGTCGTTCAGAAGCACGATGAAATCGGGGTTCGTCGCCAGGTAATCGAACGAGGCTTCGATCAGTTTCCGGATCGCCTTTTCCGGCGGCAGGCCTTCGAGATTGAGCTGGCGTTCCTGCTCGCGGATATCGGCGTAAACCCATTCGAGCACGGCGAGATAGAGCGCGTCCTTGTCGCCGAAATAATGGTAGACGAGCTGCTTGTTGACGCCGGCGCGCTCCGCGATCTCGTCGACGCGGGCGCCGGCAAAGCCGTGCCGGGCGAACTCCTCGCGCGCCGCGGTGAGCAGCTTCTTGCGTGTGGCGACCGGGTCGCGCCGCTGCGGCACGGTGTCGCCTGAACGTTTTGCGGGCATTTCCAACCAAACAGTTGACAAGTTGAGGGCGGCCTTGTTGCATTGGTATCCTCACAGGGGGAGAGCGACAAGCCGGGTCGCGGGCAACGAGGAGAGATGCGATGAAGCGTTTGCAGGCGGCGGGCTCGGCCCTGGCTGTGGCCCTGATGCTCGGATCACCAGTCGTGCCCGCGACCGCGGGCGAAGCGGTCAATCTGATCCTGAACTGGGCGCCGACGGCCGATCACTCGCCCTATTATTACGCCAAGGCGCAAGGCTGGTACGAGAAGGCGGGCATCGATCTGACCATCGAGGTCGGCAAGGGCTCCGGCGTCTCCGCCGCAAAGGTCGGCTCCGGTGGCTCGCCCTTCGGCGTCGCCGATCTCGCCACCATGCTGGTGGCGAAGAGCAAGGGCGCTGACGCTGTTGCCGTAATGAGCGTCTACGCCAACACCGGGCAGACCTTCTACTGGCTGAAGAGCTACGGCGTGAACGGGGTGAAGGATTTTGCCGGCCACAAGATCGGCAATCCGCCCGGGGACGCCTCGCGCGTGATGTGGCCGGCTTTCGCCAAGGCTGCAGGGCTTGCACCCGACTCTGTCGGCTTCGTCAATGTCGGGCCGACCGCGAAGATCGCCGCGCTGAAGAGCCATACCGTCGACATCATCAGCGACTTCTACAACGAGCACGATTTGAAGGTGATCGAGTTCGGAAGCGATCTCGGCTACGTCAACTGGAAGGACATCGGGCTCAACCCTTACGGCAATTCGCTGATCGTGAACGGCGGCTATCTGCAGAAGAATCCCAAGCTGGTCGAGGAGTTCGTGCGCGTCACGCAAAAGGCCTTTGCGACCTGCGTCGCCGACGCCGCACCCTGCCTGAAGGCGTTGCTCGACCAGGTCTCCGGTCTCGACAAGGAGAACCAGGAGCGCCAGTGGGAGCGCATCAAGTTTTTGATGACGGATGAGTTCACCACGACGAAGGCGCTCGGCTGGATCGACGGCGAGCGGATGAAGAAGGACTACGAACTGGTCCAGACCTATCTCGGCATGGAAAAGCCGTTCGACGTCACGACGGCGTTCACGACCAAGATGCTCGATCCCGCCGTCAAGATGGATGCGAGCAAGGTGAAGAAGTAGGGGGCGAAGAGCCGTCGCGCCGCCCCACACACCGGTGTCATGCCCCGCGAAAGCGGGGCATCCAGTACGCCGCGCCCTGTCGATTGACCCACAACCGTCTCGGAGTCCTGGATCGCCAGCTTTCGCGGCCGATGACAGTTGGGACGGGCACGTAACCCCACGGAGAAATTAACCGGCCATTAACCATATCGGCGGCATCGTTAACCATTCAATAACAGGGAACGAGTCGGCCGCTATGGAGGCTGCAGTAAAACCTCAACGCCAAATGGTTCGCCTGCGCGGGCGCTCCTATGTGGCCTTCGTGTTCGTGCCGACGGTTCCCATCCAGGACTGGCTGCAGGAGATCGACACCACCATCGCGCGCTCGCCGGGCTTCTTTGCCGGCCGCCCCGTGGTGATCGACCTGTCCTCGGTCGATCTCAGCCAGTCCGGCATCGGGCATCTGCTCACCAGCCTTCAGGACCGCAACATTCGCGTGCTCGGGATCGAGGGCGTGGAGGAGGGCCGGTTGACCCCCATGATGCCGCCGCTGCTTTCGGGCGGGCGGAGCTGCGTCATCGAACCGAGCGCTCCCAAGAAGGTTGAGGCGAAGGTCGAGACCAAGCCGACCTCCTTGCTGCTCGAAAGCCCCGTTCGGTCGGG
Source organism: Bradyrhizobium sp. WSM1253 (assembly GCF_000244935.1). NCBI lineage: Bacteria > Pseudomonadati > Pseudomonadota > Alphaproteobacteria > Hyphomicrobiales > Nitrobacteraceae > Bradyrhizobium > Bradyrhizobium sp. WSM1253. The sequence continues at coordinate 632,363 of NZ_JH600073.1, read as the reverse complement.
CCAGACTGTGATCTTCCCCGAAGGCGACGTCACCATTCTCGGCTCGGTCGGCTCCGGCGCCGAAGTCGTCGCCGGCGGCTCCATCCACATCTACGGCGCGCTACGCGGCCGCGCCATGGCGGGCGTGAACGGTCACACGAGCGCACGCATCTATTGTCAGAAGATCGAAGCCGAACTGCTTGCAATCGATGGCTTTTACCAGACCGCCGACGATATCGACGCGGCCCTGCGCGGCAAGCCGGCTCAGGCCTGGCTCCAGGGCAACACCATGCGAATTACTGCGCTGAACTGACCAGAAGGAGATTTCAGAGATGGCCAAGGTACTGGTCGTGACGTCAGGCAAGGGGGGCGTCGGCAAGACCACGACGACCGCCGCACTGGGGGCTGCGCTCGCGCAACGCGGCGAAAAGGTCGTGGTCGTCGATTTCGACGTCGGCTTGCGCAACCTTGACCTCGTGATGGGAGCCGAACGCCGCGTCGTGTTCGACCTCATCAACGTGGTGCAGGGCGTCGCAAAGCTGCCGCAGGCCCTGATCAAGGACAAGCGGTTGGAGAACCTCTGGCTGCTGCCGGCCTCGCAAACCCGCGACAAGGACGCGCTGACCGAAGAGGGCGTGGGCAAGGTCATCGACGATCTGCGCAGCCGTTTCGACTGGGTGATCTGCGACAGCCCGGCCGGCATCGAACGCGGCGCCTCCATGGCGATGCGCTTTGCCGACGAAGCCGTGATCGTCACCAATCCCGAAGTCTCCTCGGTGCGCGATTCCGATCGCATCATCGGCATGCTCGATTCGAAGACGGTGCGGGCCGAGAAGGGCGAGCGGGTCGAGAAGCACATTCTCATTACCCGCTATGATCCCTCGCGCGCGGCGCGCGGCGAGATGCTGACCATCGAGGACATTCTCGAAATTCTTGCAACACCCTTGCTCGGCATCATCCCGGAGAGCCAGGACGTGCTGCGCGCCTCCAACGTCGGCACGCCCGTGACGCTGTCGAACGCGGAAGGCGCACCGGCGCGGGCCTATATCGACGCCGCCCGCCGGCTGTGCGGCGACACCGTGCCGATGCAGGTGCCGACCGAGCGCAAGGGCTTCATGGACCGCCTGCTGCGACGGAGGGCCGCATGAGCATGGGTCTGCTTCGGCTTCTCCGCGGCAACAAGGCCTCTGCACCCGTCGCACGCGAACGGTTGCAGATCCTGCTTGCCCATGAACGCGGACTGCGCGGCCAGCCCGACCTGCTCGGTGTGCTGCGTGAGGAAATCCTCGCGGTCGTTTCCAGGCACGTCACGCTGGACCCGACCAAGGTCATCGTCCGGCTCGATCGCGGCGACGAGGTCTCGACCCTCGAGGTCGATATCGAGGTGCCCAACGATTTCGAACGCAAGCGCGCGGCGGCCGGCTAGGGACCTCGGCCGCGACGCTTCAAATTTGGGGTGGGTGAAAAGGCGGTCCGCTGGGCATAGCGGGCCGCCTTTTTGCGCGCCGACGGGAACGCTGCGGAACGAGGTCAGGGCTCAATCGTTGTGAAAACCCGCGGCGGCGCGATGCACCGCGGTTTCGTCAAAACGGGAGAACGCCCATGATGACCGAGGTCCAGGTCCACACCGTCGCGCGCCAGATGCTGGAACAGCATGGTTTTGCTGCGATCGCGAAGGCCGCCGAACAGGCCAGGGCTTGTGAGGACCGCGGCGAGGGCGATGAGGCCAAAGAGTGGCGTCACATCGCCGACGCGATGAAGATCATCCGCGGTCCGCACCAGAGCTGACACCCTCGCGCGTCAAGGTTCCCCGCCTTCAACGCTCCCCGCGGTCGGCGCCCTGCGGCGACGTGCGATGCTGCGTCTGCGGCTGTGAGCGCTCGCCGGTCTCCTTGCAGGGGAGCGGCTCCCACGAGCCGTCCGGCGCCTGCTGATAGGCGCTACACGATGAGGACGAGGTCGATTTGTCCTCGCCCTTCTGGGCGTCGGAATTCTTCGCCAGCACGGGCGCGGTCGTCACCGTTGCGAGGGCAAACGCGACGGTAAGGAGGACATGGTTGATCCGCATGGGGCTCCCCTGTTCGAATTCGAAGAGAGCCGCATGCTGGCGAGGATTGTGACGATTATTGGCCGAAGCAAAAGTTCCGGCACAGCGTGCTTAACGCCGCGCGATGAGCGCTAACCGCCCTTGCTGCGGATCAGGCCGGCGAGGTTGGTCTTCTGGGCCTCGCACCAGCTGGGCATGCCGAGGCGGCGTTGGTTGAGGTCGGTCGCCTGGGTGGCCACCGCGACCTCGGCCATCAGATCGTCGTCCTGCTTCTCGCCCAACTTGCCGCCGGTGTGCATCCAGGCGATCGCCTTGCGGACCTTCTCGGTGGTGCCTTCGGGCAGCTGCATCTGCTCCGCCTTCTGCACCAGATCCTGGTAGACGATATCGGTCCCGGGACATTCGACCTTGGCGGCGAAGGCCTGCAAGACCAGCGTGACATAGGTCGAACGTGGATGGTCGGCCGCCTGGGCCGGCGCCGCCAGCAGCAACAGGGCCGTCATCAGAAAACCAGTCCGCATCCTTGGTACCTCCCCGAATTTTCGGGAAGGCTAGCGGCTGCCGCGCCGCTCCGCAATGGGGATAGCGTGCGGCCGCGAAGACGGCCGGCGAGCTAGCGCCGCCAGGCCGGCACCGGATCAAGCGGCGTGCGATAGACCTCTTTGTGATCGCGGTCGGTGACGCGCACAGCGCAACCCTTGCTTTGCAACTCGGGCTTCACCTGCGACAGCTCGGTGGCCAGTTGGACGGCGCGATCGGAGGCGACCTCGATGTCTTCGAGGATGATACCGCCCTGGTTCTTGAACTCTTCACCAACCACGAGATCGAAGGAATAGTAAGGCATCCGAATTCCCCGGTGTGACGAATTGAGCTTCGGCTTTCAACACATGACTGATGGTACCACTGAGTCGATGTTTATCGAATGAAAGGCGCGCGCAATCTCTGTGCTTATGGCGCAGAAATGATGTGCAGCATTCAAGCGTGTTAAGATTTTATTAAATATGTCGGCGTGATCATCAGGCATGGAATTGCAGCAGAACCGGGCTCCGGGAACCGGCAGCTGCAAGAGAAGGCCGCCGGCATAGATCCCGACGGCCTTTTCTCTTCATGGGAAACGATGGAAGCATCGCTTCCCCGTAGTCACCCGGATTCAACACGCCACATCGACTCGGACACCATCGCTGGCGCGACGCGTCGTGTCCTCGCGTGACGATCGTTCAGCGCAGCGGCATTGGCGGGCGCACGACAGGTCCATCGTCGTCGGCAACGGCTTGCGTCGTCGTCACAGGCGCAGCTGGCGGTGGGACCGCGGCAGCCTGCGACGGCGGCGGCGGAGCGAGCGGCGCGGGCGAATAAGCCGGCATGTAGGTGTGCGACACGACCGGCTTCGGTTTGCGAACCGGCGCCGTCGCAGGCCGCGGCGGCAGCACGGACATTTGCGCGCGCGGATCGACGCGCGGCTTAGCATCGGCCACCGGCTTCGGCGCGGGCGGCTTCGTCATCTCGCGTGCCATCTGCTCCTGCCCGGCCTTCAACTCGGCGATGTTGGCCTTGAGCTGCTCGATCTGTTGCGCCATCGCGGCGAGATCGCGCGTCATCGACTGCACCGATTGTGCAGGATCGGATTGTGTTGCCGTGGGCACCGCTGCTGCAACCTGGGTTGCGGGCGGAGCCGCAGATTGATCTGTCGGTTGATCCGTTGCGGCCTGATCCGTTGCGGCCTGGTCCGCAGGTGGCGCGGCCTGCGCGGCGGCGACCGGTGCCGTCTGCGAGGTCGAAGGCAGCAGCGACGCCAATACCGGCGTCCATTCGGCGAGCATCTGTCTTGCGGTGTCGCCGTGTTTCTCCCAAGCGATAGTGGCGGCCGCACTTCCGCCCGCAAACAGCATCGTGACGAACGCGCCGCGCAGCCATTTGCCAGCCGAGGAGCGCTTCTGCCGGCTGAGACCATCACCGGCCGCGACGCGCACGGCAGTGTCGACCGAGGGCGCTGCCGCCTGCGGCTCCGCGACGGGACTGAACTTCGGCTCCGGATTCATTCTGGACTTCAGCGTGAACGCCGGATCTATTTTCGGCTCCGGACGGGCCGTGATCTCAGGCGCGAGCGCGGGCGCGACGCTGAGAGGGCGCGAGGCCAGCACAATGTCAGGCGAAATCTGCACCGCGTCGTGCGGGTCGTTGTTCGTGACCGTGTCCTTCACGATCTCATCGACGATTTGCCGAGAGTTCAGCGTCGCGAGCATCGCAGCTCCTTTGAAGCCCGGGTGTTTTGAAGCCCGGGCGTTGAGTAGTTGAAGTGTTGGCCGTCCGCATTCGCGCGAGCAGATCCGTTGAGGTGAGCCCGTCCAATTCCCCGAGGCCCAAGCCATGACGCACGAGTCCAGCCGGGTTTGACCAAAGCAAGGCGAGGGGATGGAGACTGTGCGACGCTCTTGCGCCCTTTGTGGTGATGGAACCCGCCTCAGAAAACACGCGTACGTGTTCCACAATGCCTTGTTTTCAGCACGATTTTGGCAGCATCTGGTGTTGCTGGGGGTGCTGCTATCGCTATCGGGGCCGGCGGTGCCAAGATCCTTATTCGTTCTATTCGTTGTTGCCATGCTTCCATTGGGCGGCTGCATGCAGACAACGCTTTCGCCATCGACGGACGCGAGCATGACGCCGCGCGACCGGCAGTTACTCGCGCATACGCCGTACGCGCAAGCGAACGTGCCCGAGCAATATCTTCGTCATATCGTCGATTATCCGCGCAAGGAGCAGCCGGGCACGATTCTGGTCGATACCGATGCGCGCTATCTCTATTTCGTGCTGCCCGACGGCAAGGCGATTCGCTACGGCGTTGCGGTCGGCGAGGAAGCCATGGCGTTCTCCGGTGTCGCGCGGGTCGGTCGTCTAGCGGAGTGGCCGGACTGGGTTCCGACGGCGGACATCCAGGCGCGGCTCGGACCCTATCCGGCGCGCGTGCCCGGCGGTCCCGCCAATCCCCTGGGTGCGCGCGGCATCTATCTCTATGCCGGCAACAAGGACACGCTCTACCGCATCCACGGCACCAACCAGCCGGAATATATCGGGCAGGCGATCTCGTCCGGATGCATCCGGATGCGCAACGAGGACGTGATCGATCTCTATGACCGGGTGAAGCTCAATTCAACGGTCGTGGTGCTGCCGCCCGGACAGAACGCGCAAGTCGAAGCGCAGCCCAGCTGGCGCGGGTAGGTCGCCCTAATTCTCGGGACGGGCAATGCGCCATTGCAGCGTCGTGGCATTGCCATTGGCCTCGCCCGGCGCCTTGTCGGCCGGCGAGGTGTAGAGCGGGCGATAGCGATATGCCCACATCTTGCTGCCGTCGTTACGGTTGATCACGGTGAAGTCGCCGACCGCCTTGGCATCGGCCGTTGCGGGCAGCGGCACCCAGCTCTCGACACATTTGCCGTTGCAGTTCGACGTCTTGCCGGTGGTATCGCGCTCGTAATAGTAGAGCGTCATGCCGTTGAGGTCGACGAGCGTGGGGCCCTGCTTGGTCAGGATGACTTTCGCCGGTGAGGTCGCGGGCTTCGGCGGAGGAGGGGCATCGCCGCCGCCATGGCCATTCGCGAGCGCCGGAGCGGTCGAGAGCGCGATGGCCGCCGCCGCAATGAGGAACCTGAACATCCGAAACTCCAGACCGGCAAAGTTAATCGCGCGTTAAACGCCGAATGCGGCGGACCCTAACAGCCGAAGGTTAGTTCCAGGTTTCGCGACATTGCGACAACGACCGGTACAATTACGGGGTTAGGCCTGCGCTTCGCGCAGCGGGGCGCGGCTGAGCTCGTTGCCGGCGGCGATGGCCTTGTGCAACAGCCGCATCAGATCCTCACTTTCTTTCGCGCTGAGGCCGCGCAGCATGATGCGTTGCGCGGATTCGACGGCCGGCGTGATCTTGCGCAGCGTGCGGCGGCCTTCGTCGGTGATCTCGAGCTCGCGGGCACGACGGTCGCGGCGCGAGGCGCGGCGCTCCGCGAGCCCCTTCTGCACGAGGCGGTCGATCACGCCGGTGATGGTGGTGCGGTCGTAGGCGATCAATCCTGCGAGCGTCACCTGGTCGAGGCCCGGGTTGGCCTTGATGGTCGCGAGCGCGGCGTATTGCACCGGCGTGAGGTCGAATCCGGCATCGCCGACCTCGGCCAAAAACACCGCCACCGCGATCTGCTGGAACCGGCGCGCCAGATGTCCGGGCATGTCGTTGTTGTCTTTCACCGAATTTCTCCGTTGGGGCAGGACGGCCGGGATCGTTGACAAGTATACTGATAGTCAGCATACTGAGCAATATCCAAACAGAACGTTTCCGGGAGAGGTGCTCATGCAATTCCATCTCAATGGATTTCAGCCGGGCGACCCTGAAATCGCCGATCCCGCCGCGCGCATTCAGGCTTCGGGCGCAACGGGGGGCGTTCCTGACGAGGTCGATGTCCTCATCGTCGGCTGTGGCCCTGCGGGCCTGACGCTCGCTGCCCAGCTTGCGCAGTTTGCTGACATCAAGACCTGCATCGTCGAGCAGAAGCCGGATCGCTTGCTGGTCGGGCAGGCCGATGGCATCGCATGCCGCACCATGGAGATGTTCCACGCCTTCGGATTCAGCGAGCGCGTCCTGAAGGAAGCTTGTTGGGTGAACGAGACCACGTTCTGGAAGCCGGACGAGCGGATGCCGGAAAACATCGTCCGCAGCGGCCGGGTGCAGGACGTCGAGGACGGTTTGTCGGAATTCCCGCACGTCATTCTCAACCAGGCGCGCATCCATGACGGTTTTCTCGACGTCATGCGCAAAGCGCCGGCCAGGATCGAGCCCCATTACAGCCGGCGCCTGCTGGACCTTCAGGTCCATCCCTCCGCGGGGCCCACCGACCATGCCGTGACGGCGCGGCTCGAACGGGTCGACCCCGAGAACGAGGGCAAGATAGAGACGATCAAGGCGCGCTACGTCGTCGGCTGCGACGGCGCCCGCAGCATGGTGCGCAAATCGATCGGTCGCGAGTTGCTCGGCGATTCCGCCAATCATGCCTGGGGCGTCATGGACGTGCTGGCGGTGACCGATTTTCCCGACATCCGCTTCAAGGCCCTGATCCAGTCGGCGAAGGACGGCAGCCTGCTGCTCATTCCGCGCGAGGGCGGCTATATGGTCCGCCTCTATGTCGAGCTCGCCAAGCTCGACGTCGGCGAGCGCGTCGCCAATCGCAACATCACCGCCGATGACGTGATCGCGAAGGCGCAGCGGATCCTGAAGCCGCATATGCTCGATGTGAAGGAGATCGCGTGGTGGTCGGTCTACGAGATCGGCCAGCGCCTGACCGACAAGTTCGACGACGTGCCGGAGACCGAGATCGCAGCGCGTCTGCCGCGGATCTTCATCGCCGGAGATGCCTGCCACACCCACAGCCCGAAGGCGGGGCAGGGCATGAACGTCTCGATGCAGGACGCCTTCAATCTCGGCTGGAAGCTCGCTGCCGTTTTGCGGAAGCAGTCTGCGCCGAGCCTGCTGCATTCCTATTCGGCCGAGCGCCAGGCGGTTGCGAAAGAGCTGATCGATTTCGACCGCGAATGGGCGGGAATTCTCGCGTCCGCCGCCAAGGCCGGCGGCGCCGATGCCGCCAGGACGCAGGACTATTTCGTGAGGCACGGTCGCTACACCGCGGGCACGGCGACGCATTACCGCCCGTCGGTTCTGACCGGAGCGACGTCCCACCAGCATCTCGCGCAAGGCTTCGTCATCGGCACGCGCTTTCATTCCGCACCGGTGATCCGGCTTGCGGATGCCAAGCCGGTGCATCTCGGTCACGCCGCGCCGGCGGATGGCCGCTTCCGCATCTACGCTTTCTCCGGCGCTGAGGATCCGGCAGCAGCCGGCTCGGCCATTCGCGCCTTGTGCAGTTTTCTCTCCGACGCCCGGGAGTCGCCGGTCCGGCGTTACACGCCAGCGGCCGCCGACATCGACAGCGTGATCGACCTGCGGGCGGTCTTCCAGCAGGATCATCGCGAGCTCGCCATGGAGGCGATGCCCGCGCTTCTGCTTCCGCGCAAGGGCCGGTACGGCCTGATCGACTACGAGAAGATGTTCTGTCCGGACCTCAAGAATGGTCAAGACGTTTTCACCATGCGCGGTATCGATCGCAAGGCCGGCTGCATGGTCGTGGTGCGGCCGGATCAGTATGTCGCGACCGTGCTGCCGCTCGATGATTTTGCTGCGCTTGCTGCGTACTTCGACGGTTTTATGCAGCAAGTGAACTGACGGGACGGCAGCGCACACCCTCTCTGCGCGCGGTGTCGATGAACAGCCAATGAATATTGAACCGCGCGCGGCATCGGTCTCGATCTTTCGACGAATGAGACCTTCGTACGCGGAACGCCCGTTCCGCTGGCGCGTTCCGACTCGAAAGAGGAGGACTACGCCATGAAATTCCGAAGCGTGTTGTTAGCCGCATTGCTGCTTGCCCCGACGGCCGCGCTGGCCGCACCGGGCATGGTCACCGTCTCGACCGGCCTGCGCGCCGGGCCGGGTCCGGGCTTTCCGCTGGTCGATCGCATCCCCGAGGGCGCCCGCGTCGACATCCATGGTTGCCTGCGCGGCAACGCTTGGTGCGACGTGAGCTTCTCGGATGACCGCGGCTGGGTGTCGTCGCAATATCTCGAATATCTCTACCGCAATCACTACGTCTATCTCCCAGACTATGTCGACGAGATCGACGTGCCGATCGTCCCCTTCGTGCTGACCTCGTACTGGTCGAGCTATTATCAGGGGCGGCCCTGGTATCGGCGGCATGCCCACTGGAATAGCTACTGGACTTCGCATCAGCGCGACGCGATGCGGATGACGATCGATCCGCGCGCGGCTCGCATCGGCCGCGCGGCAACGCGCGATGCGGCAGTCACACTCGGGCGCAACGGTGCGAATGCCAAGCAAAGTGCAAGGGAAAATGCGAAGGAAAGCCTTAGAGGCGCGGCCGCGGTCTCGGGCCGTGATGCCGCGACTTCACGGCACGACGCCGCGATCGCCAGGCGCGAGACTGCGGTGACGACGGACCGGGCCCGCGCGGGACGAAGCGACCGCATCGCGCATGAGCGGACCAATCTTCAGAGCCGCAATCCGCGCGATGCACAAGCCCGCATCATGCACGAGCAGGCCGCACACCGCGCGGCTGTTCCTGCGCAACCGATGGCACGCGCACACGAGGCGCCGCGTGTCTCAGCCGCTCCCGCAAGCCGGCCTGCGATGCCGCATGTGGCCCAGCCCAATGTGAGCCACGGCTCGCCGATGAATGCTCATGCCCAGATGCCGGCGCCGCGCGCGGCTGCGCCTGCGATGCCTCATGGCGGTGGCGGCGGCGCTCCTCACATCAACGCCGCGCCGCATCGCGGCGGTGCGCCGGCCGGCGGTCCCGGTGGCGGGCACCAAAAGCACTAGAGTTGCCAAAGAAAGCCCGGCCCTCGCGCCGGGCTTTCTGCTCGGGGCGGACCGGGTTCCGTGCGCGTACAATTTAAGAAGCTTCTTCGCGGGCAGATTTCATCGATCGTAATATGTCTACTCAAAGCTGTAAGCATTCCACTCGGGGCAGCGGGGCACGGGAGGATGACGACGATGAGACAGAACCAAGCGGAGGCGCGCCGCCATAATGTCGCGAAGCGGTCGATGACCAAGGAAGCCAAGCAGCTGTCCGGCCTGATTGCCGGATTGCGCCAATCTCTCGAGGTGATTCACAAGGAGCGATCGAGCACCAAACTCTCCGGCGCCGAGATGGGCCTTCTCGACGAACGCCGCAACAATTTGTTGCTGACCATCGCAGCCCTCGATGACCGCCTCTCGGCGGTGCAGGGGCTGATTGATCTCGGCCGTCCCCATATCATTCGCGTCCACTGATCGGAGCGCAGACCTGATGCTATCGGCTTCGTCGCGGCGGCGACGGAACCGGGCTCAGCTGCCGGCTCGGCGTGGCATAAGGATTGGCATAGCACTGGGCGGACTGCCCGGAGGCGGTCGCGGCGCACTGCGCGATTGTCGCAAAACTGCAATCGATGCTGCGGCCGTCGATCGTGTAGATCTCGATGCAGACGGGATGGCGGGGATCATAGGTCTGCGCGGCTGTCGGCGTCACGCCGAGCAAGCCCGCACCAGGCCAGCCCGCTACAAGCAGAATCGCATTCATGATGCGGCGCACGATCCATCTCCATCGTTCGGCCGGAACCAGGCACAATGCTGCCTTGGATGGCATCAAATTGCCACGCTCCCGGCGAATTGCCGCCAAAGCCCGCTGCCACGACGAGAGCGGGTGCAGGGGCAACGCAAGGGGATGCGCATTGGCCTACAAGATGGTCGCAGAACGCGACAACGAGAAGTGCAGTTTTGCCCGCGAGAGCCGTTTGCTCATCGTGGCGAAGGCGAAGGTTTGGGCAAGCGAGGGGTGGAAGGTCGTCATCACCGACCAGGACGGCAAGGCCTACGCGCCGCCCGAATTCGATCAGCTATTGGCGGCCTGACCGCAAGACGGGGCAGGGGACGACATTGATTTCGCACTTTCGACCGGGGCGCGACCTGATCACGCCCCTAGTGACTCTTGCAGCCGCGGCCGTCCTGACGACGACATTTTCCGCCGCGCAAAATCTCGATGCCGGCAAGTCGCCGCAAAAGCTTTTCGCCGATGGTTGCGCGACCTGCCATCGCAGCCCCCGCGGCCTTGCCAAGGGGCGCTTCAACCTGACGCTGTCCTGGTTCCTGAAGGACCATTACGCAACCAGTTCGGACACAGCCAGGGCGCTTGCCGCCTATCTGGAATCCGTCGATACGGCGTCCCCGCGAGCTGCGGCCAAGCCTGGCACAAAGCGATCCGGGCCGCGTGCTCCCAAGCCGTCGCAAAGCCAGTAGGCGGGAGCCGGCTGCCGCAGGGCGTCGCGAAGCAAGGCCTGCCGGTGAACACCGTGCTTGCCGGCATCAATGCACCGTGCTCGCCGAGAACAGGTTGATGACCACGACTCCGGACACGATCAGCGCGATGCCGACGAAGGCCGCAGCGTCGAGCATCTGGCGAAACAGCACGAAGGAGACCGTTGCAGTCAGGATGATGCCGACCCCGCCCCAGATCGCATAGGCGATGCTCAGGGGGATGACCCGGATCGCGACCGACAGAGCGTAGAACGAGGCGACATAGAACAGCACCATCGCCAGTGTCGGCCACAGCCGCGTGAATTGCACGGATTGCTGGAGGAAGGCGGACGCCGTGACCTCGAGGACGATAGCGAGGGCAAGCGCTGCGTAGGCATTGAAGGCGGAAGTCATCACGGGCTCGGGCGTGTTGTGCAAAGAAAGATACCGCGCGGTACGGGGAATATGACGTTTGCCCGGGTCCAGCTATCACGTGTCAGTGACGAGCCTGCGACACGGCGGAGCGCGGCACGAAACCGCCGCGCGATGGTTTGCGCGGCGGCCCATTGGGGTCGCGCTTGCTCGATGTGGCGGGGTGTCAGTTGATCCGCACCGAGAGTTCGACGTCCTCGGCAAAGGGCGTGGACATGTAGCCGCTTCCGGGCCTGCGCATGCGCGCCAGATAGTCGGGGCTGTCGTCGGCATTGTCGGCGACGATGATCGCGCCCGGCCGGAGATGGCCTTCGACCAGATCCAGGATATCGGGGTAGAGCGCCTTGGCGCCGTCGAGCAGCACGAGATCGATCGTATCAGGCAGATCGACTCGAAGCATCTTCAGCGCGTCGCCTTCGCGGATTTCGACGAGGTCCAGCAGCCCGCCGGCCGCGAGGTTCTCGCGCGCCCGGGCCGCCTTGGACGGTTCGAATTCGGTGGTGATGAGGCGGCCGCCGCCATTGTCGCGCAAGCCCGCGGCAAGGTGCAGGGTCGAGATGCCGAACGAGGTGCCGAACTCGACGATCGCTTTGGCGCGGGAGCTGCGTGCGAGCATGTAAAGCAGGTGACCGGTCTCGCGGGAGACCGCGAGCGGTGCGTCCTTCAGCCGCCCGTAGAGGTCGCGGTAAGCGGTCTTGCTCCGCATCATCCGTGCGCGGTCGGCGTCGGTCACATCGGCGAAGGCGGCTCGCATCGCGCCGCGCGCCGCTTCGTCCTGGTCGAAAAGACGATCGAGCAGTGGCGCAAGTGATGTGATGGTCGGGATGGTCATGTGTCGTCTCCAGATGTCGCCGCGAGGCGAGTGCTTGCGTGACAATGGAAATACGACTAATTCGTCGCATTCGCTATTCGCATTGCTCGAGGGCGCCATGGCCGATTGCCGAAGCCGTTCAGTTTCCACACGAAAACAGCCGCAGCAGGCCCGCTCGAACGAGCTGGTGGCGGCCATTCTGGACGCGGCTGTTCAGGTCCTGGCCAAGGAGGGGCGCAGCGTTTCACGACGGCGCGGGTGGCCGAGCGGGCCGGGGTGAGCGTCGGGTCGCTCTATCAATATTTTCCGAACAAGGCGGCGATCCTGTTCCGCCTCCAGAGCGAGGAGTGGCGGCGCACGAGCGAACTCTTGCGCGGCATCCTGGCGGACCAGGCGAAACCGCCACTGGTGCGACTGCGCGCGCTGGTCCGCGCCTTCATCCGCTCCGAGTGCGAGGAGGCTGCGATCCGCACGGCGCTCAGCGACGCCGCGCCGCTCTATCGCGATGCGCCCGAAGCACACGACGCGCGGGCCGCCGGTAAGGGCATCCTCGCGGCCTTCATGCGGGAGGCCTTGCCCGAGGCGCCGGATGCGACGCGGGAGCTTGCCGGCGAGCTGATCAAGACGACGCTGAGCGAGGTTGGCAAGCAGTTCTCGGAGACACCGCGCAACGAGGCGGAGATCGCGCGTCATGCGAACGCAATGGCCGACATGTTTTGCGCCTATATCGATGAGCTTGCGCGGCGGCGAAGTCATTCCTGACATCCGCGTTTGCGGGCCAATATCGTTTCCGACTTGACTGGATCATGAGTTAGCCTCGGTTTGTCCTCCAGCCTGTCGACGAGCGCCCCGCCATGCATGTCCTCCGCCCCCAATTCCGCATCGAGGAGCAGCAAGCGCTGGAATTCGCAAGCCAGCGCGGCTTCGGCATGATCGTCGCGGCGGATGAGCGCGGCCCGCGCGCCTCGCATGTGCCGTTCGTGCTGGAGCAACGCGAGGGGCGTGCGATCGTCCAGATCCATCTCACCGCCAGGAATCCGCTCGTTCCGCTCGCGGACGGCACGCGGCGCTTCCTGCTGATCGTTGCCGGCGACGACGCCTACATCTCCAATGACTGGTATTCTTCGCGCGACAACGTCTCGACCTGGCTTTACGAGGCCGTACACCTGTCAGGCGTGGCGCATCTGCGCGGGCTCGATGAGAACCGCGGGCACGGCGATGCGCTGCTCGCGGTCGCCGAAGCGCGAATGCCGAAGGCGCCCTGGGACCTGACACAGATGGAGCCAGACAAGCGCGAGACCATGTTGGCCGCCATTCGCGTCATCGATCTCGTGGTGGATACCGTCGAGGGGCAGGCCAAGCTCAACCAGCACAAAAGTGATGTGGATCATGTCGCGGTCGTGGACCGGCTGGCGCGGTCGGAGGAGAACGGGCATCGGCGGCTGGCGCGGAAGATGCAGGCTTTGCGGCCCGGGCTTGGGTATCACGGTTCGTGATCCGGGCTACTCTTGCGCCCTTCGGCATTTGACCCTACGGACCTCTTTCATGCTCGTCATCTCCATTCAAAGCCAGGTGGTCCACGGCCATGTCGGCAACAGCGCCGCCGCCTATGCCATGCAGGCGGAGGGCGTGAATGTCGCGGCGGTGCCGACAACGCTGCTGTCGAACCATCCGCGCTATCCGACCCTGCGCGGGCGGGTGCTGGAGACCGAGCTCGTTGCAGATCTGCTGAGAGGCGTCGAGGAGCGCGATCTTGTCGACGAGGCCGCGGTCCTCGTCACCGGCTATCTCGGTTCGCCCGGCAATGCCGCTGTCATTGCCGATTTCGTCGAGCGGGCGCTGACCCGCAATTCAAAGTTGGTTTATCTCTGCGACCCCGTGATCGGCGATGATGGCCGGGTCTATGTCGCGGACGGCATCCTGGATGTGGTCCGGCACCGGCTGCTGCCCGCCGCCAATCTGACCACGCCGAACCAGTTCGAGCTCGGGCTGCTCGCGGGCCTCGACATCTCGGATGCGCAGGGTCTGCGCGCTGCGTGCGCGACGCTGGCCGGGACCGGCCGCATTGACGTGGTCGCCACCGGTTGCACGCTCACTGATACGGCGGAAGGGCACGTGGAAACGATCTTGTGCGCCGACGGTCAGTTGTCGCGCTTTGCGACGCCGCGCCTGCCGATCCGCCCCTCAGGCACCGGCGATCTCCTCACCGGCCTGATCGCGGCGCATCTGGCCAAGGACACTGCGACCGAGGCGGCGGTGCGGCTCGCAGTCGAAACCATCTTTGCAGTGCTGGTGCGCACGCAGGAGGCCGGCGCCGCCGAGATGCGGCTCGTGCCGCTGCCGACGCCGGGACGGTAAGCCGTCATACTCAGGTCGCGCGCTTCGCGGCCGATTGCGCTGATTTCTGCGGCTTCGCGGGGACCTTCTGCTCGCGCGTCGCCTGTGCCTTCGCCTTTGGCAGCTTTGCACTTGCCACGGCCCGCGCTTTCCTCGGCTTGACGTTGGCTTCCTTGCGGTCCGACGTGCCTCGGCGCGAGACATATTCCGTACCGTCGACCGGGCCGACATGCGGGGGATCGCGGCCGAGATAGGGTCGGCCGATGCCGAGCGCCTTGCCATTGGCATCGACCCACTTCCACAGCACCTCGGTCGAGACCCAGCGCTGCGCGCGGTTGTCGCCCTTGGTGCTGACGATGTCGGCCGCCATGCCGTGGCCGTAGCCGCCGCGCGTGCTGCCGCCGTGATAGGAGCGGTCGGAGGCGGCCTTCAAGCCGCTCGCGATCGACTGGCGATAGTCGTCGCGGAACGCGCTGGTGATACCCGGCGAAAGCCCGGCAGCCTCAGCCGCGAGCAACGTGCGAAACAGCTTTTTCTTGAAACTCTTGTCCATGCCGCCGATGACGTAGTCCATCATCGACATGCCGGCGCGGTCGGCCGCCTTCGGATCCTTCCAGCCAAAGTCCTCGTCGACCAGTTTCGTGAAGCTGCGCATCACGGTCACCATCTTGCCCTTGCGCTTGACGGTGACGGCGCGGCGATCCTCGACCTTGATCGAGTCTTCCTTGGGCGTGCGCTGGTAGAGCGCCCAGAGATAGCGGTCGATGCAGGCTTCCATGACGTAGCATTCGTCGAGCACCGCGGTCGTGTCCGCAGACGGCGAGGCCTTGCTCGCCGCGGGCGCGGGGCCGGTCGCGATCGTCGCGGGCGACAGCGCCTCGGTCGTCACGATCTCGGTGGGATCGGCGGATGCGAGCTTTACCACGGGCTCCGGCGCCGGAGCCGGAGCAACCTCGCTGGCGATTGGTGTCGGATCAGGCGAAATCTGCGGCGCGAGTGGCGCTTCGGTCGGCAAGATCAGCACTGGGTCGGCCGAGGCGAGCTTGATGGCCGGAACTGGCGCCTCGGGCGCTGCCGCTTCAGCGGTGACCGCGCTTGGTGTCGCAGCGACCGCGGCGGCGATATCCGCGGTCAGGGCGACGCCGTCCTCGATGGCCGCAGCGTGCGGGATGTCGGCGAGGTCGAGCCGACCAAGATCTTTTGCGCGCGAGACGGCAGAAGCATTGGCGCCGCTGTTTTCGATCAGGGCAGGGGCGTAGGCGGACAAAGAGAGCGCCAGCCAGCCGGCGAGAACCGCCGAGGGGCAGGAGACCGCCACCAGAAGAGACCGCCGATCATTCATGATCCCTGCCTCCAAACGGTTCTATTGAACCTCGTCTTCTCCGAACAGTCTGACCAGACAGTCTTGGCCAAACAGTCTTGCACGAAAAGGCACGCCGCGCGCCGATTGTTCGGGGGACGGTGTGGCAGCGCAATGGCGCAATTCGGCGAAAGCGGGCTTTTCGACCAGGTGTTGCGCGGCGGCAACGCGGGTTCCGCGGTTCCACCGGCGCTTGCGCGCGGGCGGTGTAGAAAATTCGATAAAGACGAATATTTTGGCGCCGGCCGGCGTAAGGGTGTTTCGCCCACACGTTGCGCAACCTTGTCACGGTCGGCGCGTTAGGCGCCCATGACGCACTCCTCGCTTCGTCCGATGGACGCCTTCGACCCCACCGAGCCCGCCATCCTGCACGACCAGCTCTCCGATACGATCATCACCTGGAGCGCTGAGCAGGCCGATGATTTCAGGCGGGCCAGCCGGCCAGGCGGTGACGGAACCGTGATCTGGAAGGACTACGTTTTCGACGGCTGGGGTCATGTGCTCGGCGGCTGACCGCCGCTCATAACAGCGTCATGTCGCGCCGGGGCGCGCATTAAACATATTGCCATGCACTCGGCGCGTTGTTGCGTTGCAGCAGTGCATGTCGCAATGCAGCAAAATGCGCTTAGATGTGCTCCGAACGTTTCATTCAGGAGCATCACCCATGAACAAGAAGACTCTGTCGATCGCCGCCGCCATCCTGACGATCGCTGGCAGCACCGTGGCTTTCGCCGCCGAGCTGCCGACTTACGAGGCCAACGGTTTTCCGGTGTCCCCGATGCAGGTGCGCGTGCTCGGTGCCGCGCATGTCGAGCAGCAGGCCTCGGCGCCCACCACGATCGCTTCGGTCCACCAGACCCGCGTTCTGTCGCCGCGCAAGATGAAGACCGCTGATGTCACGACGGGCAGCGCCCGCTGATTTGGGGGCGCCACTAGCCAACATCAAGTCAACGTGATGCAGGCTCGTTTTCTCCGAGCCTGCCCGGACCGCGTTCCCTTTCGGGAGCGCGGTCTTTTTTTTGGCGCAGCGAGTGATGATCACGTGCCACTTGTGTACGGCCGTTCAAAGCGAGTGTGATCTCTTTAATAGTTGCTTTGCAGATCGGAGCGCTTGATGCGGCCGCGGCTTATTGAGCAGCCAAGAATCATTTTTCATAATGGAGTAGTCATGCCCATTGCACAGAAAGCCGTTGTTGCAAGCGTCTCGCCGCGCGCGTTCATTCTCAGGCATCTCGCGTTGTTCGCAGCTGCCGCGCTGTTCGTGTTCGTGCTCAGCCTGACATACGGGCTCGATCTCAGCCCCGGGTTTTTCTGACGGGCTACGCATGCTTCGATAAGCGCAGGCTCGACGGCGAGCGGCCGTAGAGCTCTGCGAAGGCGGCGTTGAAACGGCGCAGGCTGCCGAAGCCGGCCTGGAATGCGATGTCAGTCATCGTGTGATCGCCGGCATCGAGCAGGCGTTTTGCGCGCTGGACGCGCAGCGTCTTCGCAAGCTGCTGCGGCGTGGTGCCGACGTGACGCTCGAACAATCGCGCCAGATGACGCGAGGAGATGCCGAGCCGCATCGCGAAAGACACCACCGAATCCTCGTCGAGCGCGCCCTCATTGATGAGCTTCACCGCGCGTGCGACCGTCGAGCGCGTGCCGTTCCAGGCCGGGCAGAACGGTGCGGTCTCGGGACGGCATCGCAGGCAAGGGCGGAAGCCTGCGGCTTCGGCCGCGGCGGCTGACGGATAGTAGGAGACGTTGCGCGTCAGCGGCTGCTTGGCCGGACAGACCGGGCGGCAATAGATGCCCGTGGTCTTCACCGCCGTGAAGAAGCGGCCGTCAGCGGGGATCGCGGCGCAGGCGCGCTGCATTGCAGACATCAAAGCTCAGCATGGCCTGATGATAGCGCATGGCCGCGCAGGCGAAAGGGCCGCGGGATGACCGAGTCCGATTGCGGCGAGCCGCGATGGGCAGGGCGGCTTAGAAAGCCGCCCTCGACGCAAGCCCCCCTGCGATGCCAGTCTTGGAGCCCGGCGTGACCAGCCCGAAAGACACCGTCCTCAACGCCTGGAAGATTGTTTCAGTATGCGACTCGATGCGCATCGCCGCGCTGTTCACCGACGACGCTGAGTGGATCGCGCCGAAGGGCAACGCCACCGCGGTCGCGCTCGATTACACCGACCACATGATCCGCGCGCAAGCGATCGCGCGCTTCATCGCAGGAGATGCACAGGATGTTCTCCGGGATCGATATCGGCTTTCGCGGCGTCTATGCCGACGGCGATGTCGTGATCGTGGAGGAGCGGATGCGCGCTACACTTGCCGGGGGAGCGCGTTACGAGAATGACTATAGCTTCGTGTTCACGGTGGCCGGCGACAAGATCCGCGAGGTGCGGGAATACGTGGACACGCGCAAGAGATGGCGGATGGTGTTCGGCGAGGAGGCTCGATGAGCAGGCATATTTTCCGCCGCGTGCCAGCCCTGCAACCGCATGGGTTGAGCCTCGTCGCTTGCTGACATAAGGCATGCTCCATGGATCAGCGAACGAGCGCCGACGCTCTCATTCGGAGGAACGATCAGGCGCCGGCCCTTGTCGGCGTGCTCTGCGGCCTCGCCGCGGCGGTGTTCTGGGCGCTTGGCTTCGCCGGCACGCGGCACGGCCTCAAGGTCGGCTTCACGCCGGTCGATCTGCTCGTGCATCGCTATGTCTGGTCCGGCATCGCATTCCTGCCGTTGGTGGTACGCGGCGGAATCTCCGATCTCTGCGGCATCGGTTGGGGCAGGGGCCTTGTGCTGATGGTGCTCGGCGGCCCGGTGATGTCGCTGATCTCCTACACTGGTTTTCTGTTCGTGCCGCTCGGCCATGGCAGCGTGATCCAGCCCTCCTGTGCGACGCTCGGCGGCCTGCTGCTCGCGGCCCTGTTCCTGAAGGAGCATGTTTCCGCGTCGCGCATCGCCGGCGCTGTCGTCATCGTCGGCGGGCTCGGTGTGATCGGCGCGGAATCGATCGGCCATATCGGCGTCGACGGCGTGCTCGGCGATCTGACCTTCGTGCTGACCGGATTGATGTTCGCAGGTTTCGGCGCGCTGCTGCGCCACTGGCGTGTCTCCGCCGTGTCGGCTGCGCTCGTCATCAACGTGCTGTCGCTGCTGCTGTTGCCGATCTACCTCATGACCGGCGGGCTCGCGCGGATCGCGGCGATCGGTATCGGTGAGAACGCCATTCAGGCGCTGGCGCAGGGCGTGCTTGCAGGTCCCGCTGCGCTTTATCTGTTCGCCGTCTCGGTCCAACGCCTCGGCGTGGCCCGCGCCGCCGTTGTCCCCGCCTGCGTGCCGGCGCTGACGGTGCTCGCCGGCTGGCTCCTGCTCGGCGAGCCACCGACACTATTGCAGACGGCGGGATTGGTGACGGTGCTGTGCGGATTCTATCTGGCGCAGCGGCAGCGATAGATTGCGGCCTCCGCACGGCGCTTACCATTCGATGGCGGTAAACTTGACGCCGCGACAGGTCAGCTCCCGCCCGAGCCGCTCGGCGCGTTCGCTAGCGGATTTGCCCTGGCGAGTCCGGGGGCTCGGCTTACGCCTTCCTCACGAACTCCGATTTCAGATTCATCGCGCCGATGCCGTCGATCTTGCAGGCGATGTTGTGGCCGTCGGTGGCGTCCTGCAGGCGGATGTTGCGGACCTTGGTGCCGCCCTTGACGACGGAGGACGAGCCCTTGACCTTGAGATCTTTCATCACGATGACGCTGTCTCCATCGGCGAGCGCATTGCCGTTGGCATCGCGCACGCCGGCCTCCTGCGCGGCATCCGCGGCGGCCTCCGCCGTGCCGCTCCATTCATGGCCGCATTCCGGGCAGACCCAGAGGCCGCGATCCTGATAGGCGTGCTCGGAGTTGCAGGTCGGGCATTTCATCGCGTCGGTCATCGTTCGCCTCGTCGCCCGTCACGGGCGCGCCGCACGCTTTCCGCCGGAAAAAGATGGATTGGGAGCAAATCCTTTACCATGGCTTTCAGTCCTTGGGGAACCCTTGGAAATTTAGGAGTTCAGGAAAAAATCTGCGGTATCGAGGTCCGGGATTTTTGCGGCTGCGTCGGTTCGACGTCGCTGCGCAAGGAGCGTCCAGGAGCCACGTCCCGTCATGAGCGAGCACCGCGCCGCAGTCAGACATCACATTTTGCGGACCGGCATTGTCGAGTTCGACAACGGCACCGGCAAGACCATCAGCGCACCCTGCACGATTCGCGATGTCTCCGGCACCGGCGCGCGCCTCGGCCTCAACGCCTCGCTCTGGGTGGCCGAGCAGTTCACGCTGGTCTTCAGCAGCGGACTGCGCAAGGACTGCCGGGTCGCCTGGCGCAAGGGCAGGCTGATCGGCAGCGCGTTCGTGGACGGCTATGCAAGCGCGGATGAGCAGGCCGTGATGATGACCGCGGACGAGCAGTCCCGGCACCGGCTCGGGATCGGTGCGCGCCTCAAGGCTGCGCGCGAAAAGCGCGGCTACACGCAAGGCCAGCTCGCCGAGCTCGTCGGCGCCACGCCGGCCTTCGTGTCGCTGGCCGAGCAGGGCCTCGCGGACATTCCGCTCTACCAGCTGATGCACATCGCCGATCTGCTGATGGTCGGCCTCGACGGGCTCGTCGCGGGGCCGGCGCCGGAGGATGTCGACGCGGCGTAATCGGCACCGCTTCAAAACAAAAACGTCGAAAACAACCCCATGCACAGTAGAAATCCCGAGGGATTTCAGAGTGTTGGAAATCCGAAAAGTCGTCGGTGTTGGGCCGTAGCCCGGATGGAGCGCAGCGCAATCCGGGAATCCTGCGGGGGCACCGGTCCCGGATTACGCTGCGCTCCATCCGGGCTACGGCCTCAAATCCACTTCGGCGATACCGAATCGAATTTGACTCGTCGGGCAAAACAGGAGCAGTATGGCATGATGGCGCCGCTGGAAGCTGGTGGCTCGCCAGCTGCGGAGCGACATGCCGAAAAAAGCAAAACCAAAAAGAAAACTGAAGACCTTCCAGACGTCGCTCGGCTTCTACGACCAGGCGATCGCCGCGCCCTCGATGAAGGCAGCGCTGGACGCCTGGGGCGCCAGGTCCAATCTGTTTCATCAGGGCGCCGCGAAGGAGACTGACGACCCCGACATCGTCGCGGCGACCATGGAGAAGCCGGGCGTGGTGCTCAGGCGTCCGGTCGGATCGGATGGGGCGTTCACCGAGCATTCCGAGTTGCCGACCGATCTCGCTGACGACGCGGCCAAGCCGAAGCGCAGGCCGAAATCCAAGCCGAAAAAGAGTCCTTCAAACGCTGCAAAGCAACCATCCCGCAAGATCGACGATCAACAGGCGCGCAAGGCCGCCGCGGCGTTCGCGAAGGAAGAGCGCCGGCGGGAAGCCGAGCGCCGCAAGGAGGAGATCGCTCGCGCCAAGGAGCGCGCGCGCCGCGAGAAAGCGGTCGCGAGTGCACAGGCGGCGCTGGACGAGGCGAGGCGGGAGCACGAGGAGCGGGCGGAGGCGATCGACGCGGAGCGCGCTGCGCTCGATGGGCGTGCCGAGGCAGAGCAGAGCCGGTGGGACAAGCAGCGGATGAAGCTGACGGAGGCGGTGCGACGTGCGCGGGAGTAGGGCTCAGCCGCGCGCTTCGAGGCAAGCGCGGACCTTGTCTGCCTGCGCGCGGGGCACGGCATGGGCGCGCCACTGCTCGCGCGTGGCGCCCGCTGCGGTCAGGCACCGGCCGATGTTGCGATCGTAAGCGTCCTGGGACATGCGCTCGCGCTTGGCCTGGCACGCAGCGTTGCCGCCACACTCGTAAACGGGGGCAGCCTTGGCCATCGAGATACCCAGGGACAAAAACGCCACGACGAAAAATGCCATCGGCTTGTACATATCCCCCAGAGGCTGGAATCGATTTGCTTCAATCGCCAGACGTTTAGCGTGTTGGATCGCTGTTTGCAATCCTGGGGAGAGCGGAGTCGATCAAAGCGCAGCACGCTGCGCTGGAGAGCGCGCCGAGGCGGAGCAGAGCCGGTGGGACAAGCAGAAGGATGAAGCCGACGGAGGCGGTGTGGCCGGCATCGGTCATTCCGGCAAAGCTTGATCGCAAATTCGCTTGCCTTGCTTGGCGTCCTTTTGCACTCTTGGGGCAAGGAGACCAACGCATGAAGATCATGACTGTCGCGTGTGCGCTCGGAACCGCCCTGGTGCTGTGCAATCTCGGAATATCGGATGCCGACGCCCGGACGCGGAAGGCTCGCGTGGTGGATGAACAACGGCTGAGGGTGGATGTCCCCGTGCTCAGGCCGACGCCGTGGGATTACAATATTGTTCCGCGTTATCGTTATCGCCCGGAAGATGACCGGGTCGATCCGTACGGACCGCCTTTGGTGTCGTCGTGGGTGCGGTATGAGGGTTGGCGGTGGCCGTATTGGTGGTGATCCCGTAGCCCGGATGGAGCGAAAGCGTAATCCGGACCATCCGCATCGCACGATCGCCCGCATGGCACGAATCCCGGATTTCGCTTGCGCTCATCCGGGCTACGTCCTTAATCGTCGTCGGCCGCAAGCCGCTGAAACTGCCGCTTCATCGCGTTGACCCTGGCGATATAGCTCGCGACGAGGTGATCGCCGCAACGCTCGTCGGCGATCATCGCAAACTTGCGGCGTGCGTAGGCCGTGGCGGGGCCGGCGCCGCAGAGATGGATGAAGGCGGCCAGATCCTGCCGCTCGCGCGCGCTCGCCTTCACATCACCCGCACGGGCGAGAACATCGGCGACATTGCGATCGAGATACACCGATGCGAGCTCGATGGCGTGGCTCGGAATCGCGCGGACATAGAGGAAGGGAGAGCCGCAGCCGGCTTCCGTGACCGCGTTACTGCGAATACAGAACCGCGCGGCGTCGGCATAGGCTGCGTCCAGCATCTGGAAGAGGCCGACGGCGCTGGAGGCGGGCCGGTAGATCGCGAGCGGATTGAGGCTCCATTGCCAACGCCAGTAGGTGCGCGCGAGCGGATTGCCTGAACTCTCGACCTGCGCCAGTGCGGCCAGCAATTCGGGCGTGATCGTCGCGGTGGCATGCTTGCGGAACAGCGGCCCGTATTGCCGCCAGGTCTCCGATGGCTCCTTGTCGAGCGCGTGGCCGACAAGGACGAACAGCTCGGTCGGCTTGCGCATGGTTTGATAGGCGATGTTCACGAGCACGACGACCGCCAGCAGCATCGCCACGCCGCTCGCGATCCGAACCATGCGCGGTGCGCGGGCGAATGTCTTTCGCAGCCATCGCGCGCGTCGCCTGAGCTTGCGAAGGCGAGAGAGGAGGGGCTTGCTTCGTGCTGGCATCGGTCTTCTGGGAGTGCATTGCGGAGGCTTTGTAGCTGGTTAACGCGGTCACCAGCCCTTGAAATCCGGCTTCTTTTCTCTCTGGTCGCGTCTTTTCAAGTCGCCGCTCCGTACTCCCACGGCAGCTCGTATCCTTGATGGAAATAACCCGAGGTTGTACTGTGCGCCGCAACAGGGTTAATTTTGTGTGAATGGATCGTTGGAATGACCGTCATTGAAAGCGTGGTGTCGGCGGAAGTTGCGGAGCGGAAAATGCCGCCGGGCGTGCTGGTCGAAGGGCCGGTGGTCGAGGCCAAGTTTCGCGATTCCTACATCTCCTTCGTCATCATGATCGGCGGTTCGATCGCGGCGCTGGTCTGGGCGTTCTGGCAAGGCATCGGCTGGGTGGAGGTTTCGGTCTTCGCCGGCACGTTCGCGCTATCCACGGTCGGGATCGGCTTCATGCATCGCTACTTCGTCCACCGCAGCTTCCGCTGCGGTCCGGTGATGCGGACGTTGTTCGCGGCCATCGCCACCATGGCGGTGCAGGGCTCGATCCTGAAATGGGTGAGCAATCATCGCCGGCACCATCTTCACTCCGACAAGCCGGGCGACGTCCACAGCCCTTACTATGACGGCGACGGCAATCCCTATGTCACCTTCGCCAAGGGGATGATGCATGCGCAAGGCGGCTGGGTGTGGGATCAGGCCACCACCGATGCCGGATACTACGCCAAGGATATCCTGGCCGATCCGATCGCCATGTTCTTCACCAGGACGCGCTGGTACTGGTACGCGCTCTCGGCGGTGATCATTCCGGGCGCGATCGGCTACGCCTTTGGCGGCGTGCACACGATGACCGGCTGCATCCTGTTCTCCGGCCTGTTCCGCAGCTACCTCATGACCATGGCGACATCGCTGGTCAACTCGGTCTGCCACAGCGACGGCCGCTACGGCTACCGCCGCTTCGATCTCGACGACGGCACCACCAACGAGTTCGTGACCACGATCCTCACCTTCGGTGAAGGCCTGCACAACAACCATCACCGGTTTCCGCGCGACGCCTACATTTCGCACGCCTGGTACGAGATCGACATCAACGGCCTGATCATTCTGGGACTCGGGAAGCTTGGCCTCGTGCACGACATTTTCGCGGCTGGGAGCAGGACGCGTCCCTCTGGCGGTTCAGACGGCGGAGAACGTTCAGTGGCAGATACCGAAGCGATCAGGCCGTAGATGGGTAGAGCGGAAGCGACCCACCAATCGCCGTCATCGCACGATGGGTTTCGCAAGTGCTCTACCCATCCTTCGGGCTCGGTGCTCGACTACGCCATGGATTTGGCCACACCGATCTAGTGGTGTGCTCACTAGCGCGGGCGCTTTGATGGCCCACGGGGCACGAAGTTTAGGCCGATGAACTATCTGGATCTCATGGACGACCGACGGACACCGGCGCCCTCCAACGCCATCCGCGCGTTGGAGCAACACATCGGTGCGCCGTTGCCCGCGCCCTACAAGGAGCTGCTGGCGCAATCGGACGGCGGCGGCTTCGACCGCTGCGGCGTCGAGCTGCCTTGGCGCAACGACCGCACCGTTTTGGACGTGCTATTCACGACGCATCCGACCGACAGCTACGGCGTCATCGACAATTACGATGTGTATCGGAGCATGAATCGAATCCCCCGGCTGAGCTGCCCCTTCGCACCCGATCCCGGCGGCGACCTGTTCCTGCTGAGTCTGGAGGAGGACAGTTATGGGCAGGTCTTCTACTGGGATCACGAGCATGAACCGGTGGACGGTGGCGACATGTTCGCCGATTTCCCGAACACAAACGAACTCGCGCCCGATCTTGAAACCTTCATCCTCGGCTTGGGAGAGGGGTGAATGGATATGCAGCTAGTAGGATGGGTTGAGCCCTTGCGAAACCCATCGCTTCTGTCGATTGGCTAGCGATGGGTATCCCTTCGCTCCACCCATCCCGCGGGCTCACCAATCCGGATCGCCGTAGTAGGGATCGACCATATAAGGCGGGGGCATCCAGGGCCCGCGCGACGGCGGCCTGGGCCGCCGGGGTGCGGCCGCCTGCGCGTGCGGCCGGGCAGGCGCAGCGGTATCGTTGTTGATTGCGCTCCGCACGGCGGGTTTCGCGGGTGCGGATGAAGATGCGGATGACGTCGTCGGCTCCTTTTGCAGCGCCTGGACCTGTGCGGCGAGGCGTGCGTTAGCCGCCGCATCCTTCTCCTGCGCCGCCTTGAGCTGTTGAATGGTGTCGGCCTGCTCGCGCAGCGTCTGCTCGTTGCGGCTCTTCAGTTGCTCGAGCTTTCCTTTCATGCTCGCAAGCTCGCTGGTGATGGTCTTGAGCGATTGCGCGAGATCGGACGACGAGGGGTCAGGTGCTGTGGCGCCAGTTCTTGAAGCGTCGGGCCTTGGAGCGTCGGGTCTTGAAGCGTCAAACCCTGCATTGCTCTCAGTGTCCTTGCCGACCGGCGGCGCGGGCACCGTGCCGGGCTCATCCGCGGCAGCCAGCTGCACGGCCGCCGGTTGCGCCGGACTTTCAACCGCGGACGCTTGCGGAGGCCGAGTGGCGGCCGGTGGAGCCCATCGCGCCATGATCGATTTGGTCATCGACCTGGCCTGATCGCTATATTGCGAAGCGAAGGCTGCACCGAGAATGCCGATCGCCAGCACGAGACCGACCAGAGCACGCAGCATGGGCCGATCTCCCTTCAGGCCTTGGTTGCGAACCTCGCTATCTGGCGCCGGCGCCGCGGCCTTGGGAGTCTTGTCCTCGGGAATCTTGTCCTTGGGAGCCTGGATAGTCTCCGCACCGGCGCTTGCTCGCGAGACCCGCGGGCCTTCGCTGCCGCGTTCCATTCCGGAAACCAGCCGGTCCAGCCGCGCAAGGTCTTGCTCTGCGCTCTTGATCCGGTCGTAAGCCCGCGCCAGCCCGCCATCGGCGCGCACCTCGTCCGGCTTGGGAGCGTCCGGCTTAGGGGCATCAGGCTTGTGGTCGTCAGGTTTGGGGTCGTTCGTCTCGGGCACCGATGCGCTCTCGATCCAGTCGGGCGTCAATGGGAGTGCGGCAGTCCGATCGGAACGATAGGACTCGCCGCCGTCCAACACAACGCGCGTGCGAAGGAGAAATTATGGCGGGCTCGGGGGCGGGCGTGGGCGTTGCCGAACCGGCATGCGTCGGGAGCGTCAGGTACATGAGCGAAATCGGTGTGGCTCCCGCTGATGCCCTATGTAGGTCAGCGTGACAGTTTCGCTGTCTCGTTATGAACTCGGCCGCCAGATCGCAACGGCCCGCATTGTTCTAAATCAACAAAACCCGCTGATTGGAGAATTACGCTGACGCACCGTTCCAATCCAGGAAGGAGAGTGGACATGTCGCGCCGAACCATCGTTTCACTTACCGCATCCGCAATCATTGGCATCGCCTGCATCGCGACTGTTTCGACCGACGCCTTCGCGTATCGAAGAGGCGTCGGGGTTGGTCGAGTTGGTGTTCATCACGGCGGTGTCTATCGCGGTGGCGTCTATCGTGGTGCA
The DNA here is from genome assembly GCF_000244935.1 of Bradyrhizobium sp. WSM1253. Taxonomy (NCBI): domain Bacteria; kingdom Pseudomonadati; phylum Pseudomonadota; class Alphaproteobacteria; order Hyphomicrobiales; family Nitrobacteraceae; genus Bradyrhizobium; species Bradyrhizobium sp. WSM1253. The sequence goes on along the minus strand of NZ_JH600073.1, from coordinate 605,651 downwards.
GCCGTGCGCCGCGGAGTTGCCGTGGGCGTCGGAGCTGCTGCGGTTGGTGCGGCAGCTTACGGGGCTTACGGAGCCTACGGCGGCTATCGCCGCTGCGGCTACGAACCTTACCCGCCCTGCTACTAGCCGGTCTTGTAGCCGGTCTTGGCGCAGCGGCCAGAGCACCGATGGGTCGGCTGTGCGCGGAGCACCTCTCTCCGAGCGGGGAGAGGTGATCCGAGTTCCGGGCCCGCACACACGGGATCCGGGCTGTGCTCGCTTCACCGTGCGTATTGGCGCGTCTGTTGCTCGACAGCTCGACTTCTAGCGAGGCGTGCGTGCCATCTTCGCCGGCCGCCACCATGAGAGGTTGAACGCCGAAAAGTCGATCGCTGCGTGCATTCGCGGCGACCGGGAAAAAGCGGCAAAATTGCGGCTGTCAAGGATACATCAGGGTAGAACGGAGCTTATCCCCGTAATAAACCCAATGCTGTTAGGGGTTCTGGGTGCGTATGGGAGGATCAATAATGGCAAATGTCGAACAATTGCGCAGGCGGGACGGAGTGAACCTGGTCCAGCTTGAGGAGGACATTGCATCGATACGCTCGGGAAGCTCTCTTGCTTCCATTGCGCTGCCTGATTACGTCGAGCACACCGCGGGCGTGACGCGCGTCGGCGCGCTCAGTGCAGAGGCGGTCGTTCGGGACTATGAGTCCGCTGCAAAAGAGATCGAGGCCATGGGCACCGAGTTGATCGACGCCGCGCAAAAATGCGAGGCGCTGACAGCCCAGGTCCATGATGCGATCGCCTTCATGCGAGAAACGGCGGCGGAGTATCGTGAAGAGGGTCGGAAGATCTTCAGGCGCATCGAAGAATGTGCGCTGTTCACCGAAGACGTCCGCAAGACATGCGAACAGGTCAAGCGCAGAATGGTCGACGTCTCGCTAGGCTCATCGTCCAACGAGGAGTTCGCATCGCAACAGCCCGAGTTGAACGGGATCGCCGCCAAGGTGTCGATGAGCGAGATACGGTGAGGCGGGCGTAGATAGCGCGTAGGGTGGGTTGAGCTCAAGGTCGTAGGATGGGTTGAGCCCTTACGAGACCCATCATCTCTCGCCGATCGAGCGGTGATGGGTATCGCTTCGCTCCACCCGAGCTGGAGCCAACAATCAATAGCGGCCGCCGTGGCCCTTTTGCTGCGTGATCCAGTCCGACAATGTTTTCGGTGTCGATCCCACGGTCCGGCCCGGTGATGCCTTCGGATTGTCGCGAACGCCTTTCGTCGGACGGGTGCGCGGCGGTTCCGTTCCGTTGACGCTCTTTGAGCCAGCCATAGATGCTTCCGCAGCTTCCTTCTCGAGGCGCAGCTGTTTCAATCGCGCCATCTTGATGCGCTCTGCCTCGACTGCGGGTCCTTCGGAGAGCAGCGGCCTGTGTTGAGCGACCTCCGCCGGGACGATGACACCGATTATCGTCGTCTCGCCGAGCGCCTTGCAGGCTTCGAGCCGATGCAGTCCCTCGACCAGAACGAGGCGGTCTCCGTCGAGCCGGACGGAAATGGGTTCCTGTTGTCCGATGTCCAGCATACTTTCAGCGATCTCTCCGACGGTCTCGGGCTTGATGGCTTTCTTCTGCTTCGTGGGAACGAAGATCTTCTCGATCGGGAAGCTTTCCGGTTTGGGCATTACTTGACTCCGCTTCTACCGGGCCCGTCGGAACCGATGCCGGCGGTGGTCGGAGTTTAGGAGGGAAGGGCTCGACCGCAAAGGTAATTTCGGCGGCAGGGTGTTGATGAGCTCGTAGGATGGGTTGAGCCCTTGCGAAACCCATCCCTTCTGGGGATTTGGCGGCGATGGGTATCGCTTCGCTCCACCCATCCTACGTGCTGTCGCCGCAATACCGAGCACATGTCGCTGTCGTAGACCTCGGGCTTGCCTGCAGCTTCCGGGCGACGCATCCGCAGGGCGGATCGGCCACTTAGGCGGCGTGTTCCGGGGAGCGGGTGACATCGCCGCGTCCCGCGAGAAGGCCGGCAACGGAGATATCTTCGTCAAGTGCTTCCCAGTGCAGGCCGACGCGGCTGAGCTCGACCTGGTTGCGTTCGTCTGGCGTTGCATGGAGCAGGCGCGGAAACCACGCAAGCGGGATCCCGAGTGTCCTTCCATCGGACAGTTCGACCCACATCGTGTGTTCGTCGAAGCGAACGCTAGTTGCCGAAATGGTCATGCCAGGCCTTCAGGAGAAGATCGCGATTGTCTTCCACGACGCGCAGGATATTCGAAAGTTCCCGCGGATTGAAGCCATAACTGTCGGCTATTGATATGCCAGGCTCAAGCCAAATCTTGGCGTCCCGGCCGCCGCCTTTGACATGAATATGGGGCAGCTCGGGTGGCTGCCCCTCATTTGAGAAGAAGTAGTAACGCAAGCCGCCCTGGCGTAATGCAACTGGCATCAATGCCTCCGGGCGGCTTGCGCTATTGGTATCAGCTGCACCCCGTCGTGCTGCCGCACGTATCGCACTTCATGCACGTGCCATTCCGCACCAGCGTGAAGTTGCCGCACTCGCTGCACATCTCGCCCTCATAGCCCTTGGCTTTGGCTTCCGCGCGGCGCTCGGCCTTGCTGGGCACTGCGACTTGCGCGCTGCCGGCCTTGCTCCATTGCAGGGCTTCCAACTTCTCGGTGGGCGAGAGGTCGTGGGCCACTTCCTGCTTCAGCGCGACCGCGCCTTCCAGGACGTCGCCGGCACGGCCCGCGCCGTGGGAGGCGAGCGAGGTGACCTTGCTGCCGCCCGCCGGTGCGCTGTCGTTGCCTTGCGCGACCGCGGTCGAGCCGCCGCGCATCACCACGAGGTTGTCGGTGCGGGAGCGGGTGAGGCCGCGCGACACCAGCTTGGAGGCGCGCTGGCCGTGATCATCAGGCTCCTTGCCTTCCTCGACGCCCTTGCCGAGCACGTCGAACCCGGTCTCACTGGGATCGACATGGGCGAGGTCGAAGCGGCTGAGATAGCTCACCGCCAGCTCGCGGAAGACGTAGTCGAGGATCGAGGTCGCATATTTGATGCTGTCGTTGCCCTGCACCGGGCCCGCCGGCTCGAAGCGGGTGAAGGTGAAGGCGTCGACATATTCGTCGAGCGGCACGCCGTACTGGAGACCCAGCGACACCGCGATGGCGAAGTTGTTGATGAAGGAGCGCAGTGCGGCGCCTTCCTTGTGCATGTCGATGAAGATCTCGCCGATACGGCCGTCGTCATACTCGCCGGTGCGCAGATACACCTTGTGGCCGCCGACGACCGCCTTCTGGGTGTAGCCCTTGCGGCGATCCGGCATCTTCTCGCGCTCGCGCATCACGATGATGCGCTCGACCAGCTTCTCGACGATCTTTTCCGAGACCTGGGCGGTGCGGGCCGCCATCGGCTTGTCGTAGAGATGATCGACCGCATCGTCCTCGTCCTCATCATCGCTGATGAGCTGCGAGTTGAGCGGCTGGCTGAGCTTGGAGCCGTCGCGATAGAGCGCGTTGGCCTTCAGCGCCAGCTTCCACGACAGCATGTAGGCGGACTTGCAGTCCTCTACAGTTGCGTCGTTCGGCATGTTGATGGTCTTGGAGATCGCACCCGAGATGAAGGGCTGCGCCGCCGACATCATGCGGATGTGGCTCTCGACCGAGAGATAGCGCTTGCCGACCTTGCCGCAGGGGTTGGCGCAGTCGAACACCGGATAATGTTCGGCCTTGAGGTGCGGGGCACCTTCCACCGTCATCGCGCCGCAGATGTGGACGTTGGCCGCCTCGATCTCGCGCTTGGTGAAGCCGACGGCTTGGAGCAGGTCGAAGCCGGGGGCCGCGATCGCCTCTGCGCCGATGCCGAGCTGGTCGCGGATGAAGTCCTCGCCAAAAGTCCATTTGTTGAAGGCGAACTTGATGTCGAACGCGGTCGGCAGCGCCTTTTCGACCTTGGCGATGGCTTCGTCGGTGAAGCCCTTGGCCTTCAGCGTCGAGGCGTTGATGCCCGGCGCGTTGGAGAGCGAGCCGTGGCCGACGGCGTAGGCCTCGATCTCCGCGATCTCGCTCTCGCGATAGCCGAGCGCGCGCAGCGCTGCGGGGACCGCGCGGTTGATGATCTTGAAGTAGCCGCCGCCGGCGAGCTTCTTGAATTTCACCAGCGCAAAATCAGGCTCGATGCCGGTGGTGTCGCAATCCATCACGAGGCCGATCGTGCCGGTCGGCGCGATCACCGTGGTCTGGGCGTTGCGATAGCCGTGCTTCTCGCCGAGCTCGAGCGCCGCATCCCAGGCCGCTTGCGCATGGGTGACGAGGTCGGTCTGCGGGCAGGACACCAAGTCCATCGGCACCGGATTGACGCTGAGCGCCTCGTAGCCGTTGGACTGGCCATGGGCGGCGCGGCGGTGATTGCGGATCACGCGCAGCATGTGCGCGGCGTTCTTCTTGTAGCCGGGGAAGGTGCCGAGCTCGGACGCCATCTCGGCCGAGGTCTTGTAGGTGATGCCTGTCATGATCGCGGTCAGCGCGCCGGCGATCGCGCGGCCTTCCTTCGAGTCATAAGACAGGCCCATGGTCATCAGGAGGCCGCCGATATTGGCGTAGCCGAGGCCGAGCGTGCGGAACTCGTAGGAGAGCTCGGCGATCGACTTCGACGGGAACTGCGCCATCATCACCGAGATTTCGAGCACGATGGTCCAGAGCCGGCAGAGGTGCTCGTAGCCTTCGACGTCGAAACGCTTGGAGGGGATGTCGTAGAACGTCAGCAAATTGGCGGAGGCGAGGTTGCACGCCGTGTCGTCCAGGAACATGTATTCCGAGCACGGATTGGAGGCGCGGATGTCGCCGGACGCCTTGCAGGTGTGCCAGTCGTTCATGGTGGTGTTGAAGTGCAGGCCCGGGTCGGCCGACGCCCAGGCGGCGTAGCCGATCTTTTCCCAGAGGTCGCGCGCCTTCAGCGTCTTGGTGACCTTCTTCGTGGTGCGTCCCACGAGATTCCAGTCGCCGTCGGTCTCGACCGCGCGCAGGAAGTCGTCCTTGAGCGAGACCGAGTTGTTGGAGTTCTGGCCGGATACCGTGAGGTAGGCTTCCGAATCCCAGTCGGTGTCGTAGACGTCGAACTGGATGTCCTTGTAGCCCTGCTTGGCGAACTGGATGACGCGCTTGATGTAGTTGTCAGGCACGAGGCTGCGGCGCGCCAGCTTGATCTCGCGGCGGAGCGCCGGGTTCTTCTCGGGGTCGAAGCAATCGTCGCCCGAGCCTTCGCAGTTGACGCAGGCCTTCAGCACCGCCTTGAGGTGCTTCTGGTTGATCTTGGAGCCGGTGACGAGAGCCGCGACCTTCTGCTCCTCCTTCACCTTCCAGTCGATATAGGTCTCGATGTCGGGGTGATCGACGTCGACGACGACCATCTTGGCGGCGCGGCGCGTGGTGCCGCCGGACTTGATCGCGCCCGCGGCGCGGTCGCCGATCTTGAGGAAGCTCATCAGGCCGGACGAGCGGCCGCCGCCGGAGAGGCGTTCGCCTTCGCCGCGCAGGCGCGAGAAGTTGGAGCCGGTGCCGGAGCCGTATTTGAACAGGCGGGCTTCGCGGACCCAGAGGTCCATGATGCCGCCCTCGTTGACGAGGTCGTCACCGACGCCCTGGATGAAGCAGGCGTGCGGCTGCGGATGCTCGTAGGAGGATTTCGACCGGGTCAGCTTGCCGGTGAAGGGGTCGACGTAATAATGGCCCTGGCCGGGGCCGTCGATGCCATAGGCCCAGTGCAGACCGGTGTTGAACCATTGCGGCGAGTTCGGCGCGACCATCTGCATGGTCAGCATGTAGCGGAGCTCGTCGTAGAAGGTCTGGGCGTCCTCGTCGGAGGAGAAGTACTTGCCCTTCCAGCCCCAATAGGTCCAGCAGCCGGCGAGACGGTCGAACACCTGCTTGGCCGAGAGCTCGCTGACGAAGCGCTCTTTCTCGGGCAGGAGGGCGAGCGCCTCGGTGTCGGGCACGGAGCGCCACAGGAAGGAGGGAACGGATTCTTCCTCGACCTTCTTCAGGCGCGCGGCAACGCCGGCCTTGCGGAAGTACTTCTGGGCGAGGACGTCGGAGGCGACCTGCGACCACGCGGTCGGCACCTCGACATTGTCGAGCTTGAACACGACCGAGCCGTCGGGATTCCTGATCTCCGACGTGGTCAGCCGGAACTCGATGCCGGCGTAAGGTGACTGTCCCGAAGTGGTGTGGCGCCGCTCAATCCGCATGGTCTTGCCCCGTCCTATCTTTGACCAGACCGCCTCCGTTCAGGCGTGCCGGGTCATCATTTCATTTCGCGGTGCTCGAGGCCGCCTGGCCCTTGGCATCGCAGTTCAGCCGGTAGACCCGGCCCATTTTCTCCCGACGCGATTGCTCGATGCGCGCACCGATCATCCGCCGGCACGTCCAGACCCATCCGCCCCAAAGGGATGAGCCCGACATGCGTTCAACGCCCCACAACGTCACGTCTTCAACCATTGCCATCCGAGCCTGTTTCCAGCCCGTTCAGGCGCCCGAAAGATCCGCTCTCGCCGGGCAGACAAGCCCGTATCCCGCTGCCTTTGTCTGGCTTGGCGGAGTGCTGTTTTGCAGACCCTTTGGGGGAGTGCCGGCGGGACGCAAACACACTCGCGCCGAACGGATCGAAAACTAGGACTCTCCGTTACGCCCGTCAAGAACTAGTGCGAGTTCCTGAATCAAATACTAAATATGGTGGATTGTGGGGGATAACAGGGGGCAGGCCCGCGCCTGTTATTGAGCCAAGTATCAGTGAGTCCTCAGGGATTCCCAACCGAAAAAATTTCCATCTTGGGGCGCCGCTGAGGCTTCACCCCGCTGTTCACAGGGCAGGTATATTTTTGAATGGCGGGCTTGCCTCCGGGGGACTCACGTAGGGCTACGGAAGGTGAGGGCAGGCATGCCCGCCGGGGTGGTGGTGGGAGGGGCGAATCCGCGCCAAGCTCGATCAGATTTTGCCGGACTACCCACATGCTTGATTCGACTCGGCCGGTGCTGCGAGCGCGCATCGCCCCGGCCGGCCTGATGTTCCTCGCCATCACCTCGGTGGGCTGGGGCTTCAACTGGCCGGTGACGAAATTCCTGTTGTCCGAGCTGCCGCCGCTGACCTTGCGCGGGGTGACGGGCGTGCTCGGCGCGGTGCTGCTGGCGGCGTTGGCGCTGATGCGCGCTGACAGCCTCAGCGTCCCGCGCGCGATCTGGCCTCGGCTCGTCACCGCCGCGCTCCTCAACGTCACCGGCTGGATGGTGCTGATGGGCCTGGCGCTGCTGTGGCTGCCGGCGAGCGAAGCCGCGCTGATCGCCTACACCATGCCGGTCTGGGCCTCGCTGATCGCCTGGCCGGTGCTGGGCGAGCGGCCGACCTTGTTGCGCACCATCGCGTTGGTGATGGCCTTTGCCGGCCTCGCCTCGATCATGGGCGGCAACGGCTTTGCCGCCACCGCGGACAAGCTGCCGGGCATCGTCATGGCGCTGTGCGGCGCGCTCGGCTTCGCGCTCGGCACTGTGTTTTCGAAGAAGTACCCGATCCGACTGCCGCCGATCACGGCCGCGGCCTGGCAGATCGGGATCGGCTGCCTGCCGATCACGATCATCGGCCTCGCCGTCGAGACCACGCATCTGGAGCTGGTGACGCCGGTCGGATGGTGGCTCCTGGTCTATTCGACCGTGGTGCAGTTCTGCATCGCCTATGTCAGCTGGTTCGCTGCCCTTGCGCGCCTGCCGGCCTCGGTCGCCGCGATCGGGACCATGGCAGTGCCTGTCATCGGCGTCGTGGCATCCGCGATCGCGCTCCACGAGCCGCTGGGCGCGGGACAGATCGCAGCACTGATCTTCACGCTGGCGGCGGTGGTGCTGGCGACGCGGTAATAGGATGCGGACTCATGAAGCGGCTGGCCGCCTGATGTCCGGTTTACCGCGAACATCGGCCTCGACTGCTGCGTCTTCTGCAGCCTTGCTGCGGCTGACGATTTCGAACATGTGAAGGCGGCGAGCTTTCAAAGTTCCGCTCCCCGTGGGATGTTGGGACCATGAATCTGCGGCGAGTGCTCAGAGTTGCGTTCGCGGTCTTGGTGACCGTCGGTTTGACGTTGGCGCCCTTGGCGGCGCCGGCGGCCGCTGCGCAAGCTCGTCTTGACGGCATGAGCGACATGTCGATGTCGGCCGACATGCCCTGCTGCCCCAACGACCAGAAGAGCAATGACTGCCTGGACTGCCCGCTGGTTGCGATGTGCGTCCTGAAGACGACCCAGGCGGGACCCTCCGAGGCCGTCGCTTTGCCGCTGCGACACGCGATCCGGACCACCCACTCGGTGGCGGACGATTTGGTCGGCGACGGTTTGGTCCGTCCACCTCCCGACCAACCCCCTCGAACCCTGGCCTGAGCGGCGCTTGACGCCGATCGCGTCCGTGCGCCTCGCGCGCGCGGATGACGCGCGCCGCCTCGGCGGCGAATTCAGGACATCGAGGATACAACATGAAGACGTCTACCTTCGCGCGCGCCGTCCAGGCCGCGTTGATCGCTGCGGCCATCGGCGGCGCAAGCTCGGCCGCATTGGCCGACATCAAGGACTATAAGTTCGAGCTCGTCGACCAATCGGTGCAGGCCGGGCCAGACAAGGTCGTCACCGTCCGGCTCGTGAACACCAAGACCGGCAAACCGGTGCCGGATGCGGTGATCTTCGCCAGCCGTTTGGACATGGCTCCGGACGGCATGCAGGAGATGGCGACCAAGGTCGCGCCCATGCCGGGGACGGAGCCGGGCACGTACCGCTTCAAGGCGACCTTCGGCATGGCGGGGCGGTGGCAGCTTTCGCTCGGAGCCAAGGTCCAGGGCGAGACCGGCACCGTCGAGAACAAGCTCGTCATCACGGCGCAGAAGTGACCCGCCCCATCGCAGCAAGCCTGGCCGCCGCGTTGATCGCGGCGGCGGGCATCGCGTTCGTCGTCGCCGGCCCGCAGCGGCCGACGGCGCGAATCGCCGCCGTGATCGGCCCCGCTGCGGCCGAGGAGAGCGGCGCCGCGATCTACTACCAGGATCCGGACGGCAAACCGTCGTACTCGCTGGTGCCGAGAAAGACCCGGGATGGCCGGGATTTCCGCGCGGTGCCCGCAGGCGCCGACGTCGGCTTCGACGACGAGCAGGTGGCAGCCCCGCCGCCGGCGACACCGGCCGGCGCCTCCGGAGAGCGCAAGATCAAATACTACCGCAATCCCATGGGCCTGCCGGACACATCGCCGACGCCGAAGAAGGATTCGATGGGAATGGACTACATCCCCGTCTACGAGGGCGACGACAGCGACGACGGGTCGATCAAACTCTCGCCCGGCAAGATCCAGCGGACCGGCGTCAAGTCGGAGCCCGCAGCGATGCGCGTGATCCGGACCGTCATCAGGGCGCCGGGCACGATCGCGCTGGACGAGCGGCGGATCTCCGTCGTCGCCATGCGGGCGGAAAGCTTCATCCTGAAGGTCGCCGACGTCACGACCGGATCTCACGTGATCAAGGGGCAGCCGCTGATGGAGGTCTACAGCCCATCCGTCTCCTCTGCTGCCGCCGAGTACCTCACCACCATCACCTCGAAGACGACCAGCGGCGACGTTCAGTATGGCCGTGGATCGCGCCAGCGCCTGATGAATCTGGACGTGCCCGATGCTGCGATATCGGCGATCGAGAAGAGCCGGACCGTGCCGACGTCGATCGGATGGACTTCGCCGCGCGACGGCATCGTGCTGGAGCGCAACGCCATCGAGGGCATGCGCGTCGAGCCGGGCGGCGTCCTGTTCCGGATCGCTGACCACTCGATGGTGTGGGCCCTGATCGACGTCGCCGAACGCGACCTCGGCATGATCGCCACGGGCCAGCCCGTCACGGTCAAGGCGCGGAGCTTTCCGGGACGGGAGTTCACGGGAAAGGTCCAGGTCATCTACCCCGAGATCAACAAGGAGACCCGGACGGCGCGCGTGCGGATCGAACTGCAGAATCCGGACCTGATCCTGCTGCACGACATGTACGTCGACGCCGACATCGACACCGGCAGCGGCGATGCCGTCCTCGCAGTGCCGGAGAGCGCGGTGATGGACACCGGCAGCCGGCAAGCCGTTTTCGTCGATAAGGGCCAGGGTCGGCTGGAGCCTCGTGAGGTCAGGCTCGGCCACCGGGGCGGCGGCTTCGTGGAGGTCCGTCAGGGTCTCGCGGAGGGCGAGGCCGTGGTGGTCTCGGCGAATTTTCTGATCGATGCCGAAAGCAACCTGAAGGCCGCGCTGAAGGGCTTTACCGAGGGGGCGCAGCAATGATCGCGCGTCTCATCGCCTGGTCCGCCCGCAACCTGCTGCTGGTCCTGTTCGGGACCGGCTTCGCCGCCGCGGCGGGGCTGTACGCGCTTCTGCATCTGCCGCTCGATGCTATCCCGGATCTCTCGGACACCCAGGTCATCGTCTACACGGAGTACCCGGGCCAAGCCCCGCAGGTGATCGAGGACCAGGTCACCTATCCGTTGACGACGGCGATGCTGACCGTGCCGAAATCGAAGGTCGTGCGCGGCTTCTCTTTCTTCGGCGTCTCCTTCGTCTACGTCATCTTCGAGGACGGCACCGACATCTACTGGGCGCGCTCGCGCGTGCTGGAATTCCTCAACGGCGCCAGCGCGCGCCTGCCTGCCGGCGTGAGCCCCACGATCGGCCCCGACGCGACCGGCGTCGGCTGGGTCTACCAGTATGCCGTGATGTCGAAGGAGCTGAATCTCGCCGACACCCGCACCATCCAGGACTGGAATCTGAAGTTCGCCCTGGCGAAGGCCGAGGGTGTCGCCGAGGTTGCGAGCGTCGGCGGCTTCGTCAAGCAGTACAACGTGATCCTCGATCCGCAACGCATGCGCGACCGCGGCATCACCATGCAGAAGATGCGCGATGCCATCCGCGCCAGCAATGCCGACGTCGGCGGCCGGACCGTCGAACTGTCCGAGTTCGAGTACGTCATCCGCGGCAAGGGCTACATCAAGTCGACCAACGACCTCGGCGACATCGTGCTGAAGACGAACAACGGGACGCCGGTGCTGCTGCGCGACGTCGCGCGTGTCGAACTGGGCCCCGACGAGCGGCGCGGCATCACGGAGCTGAACGGCGAGGGCGAGGTCGCCAGCGGCATCGTACTACAGCGCTTCGGCGTCAATGCGCTGGAGGTGATTGAGAACGTCAAGAAGCGCTTCCGGGAGATCGCCTCCAGCCTTCCGAAGTCGGTCGAGATCGTGCCGGTCTACGATCGCTCCAACCTGATCTACGCGGCCATCGACACGCTCAAGCACACGCTGTTCGAGGAAAGCGTCGTGGTCGCGCTGGTCTGCATCGTGTTCCTGCTGCACGTCCGTAGCGCCCTTGTCGCGATCCTGATGCTGCCCATCGGGGTCTTGATGGCGTTCGGCGCCATGAAGCTGCTGGGCTTAGGCTCCAACATCATGAGCCTCGGCGGGATCGCGATCGCGATCGGCGCCATGGTCGACGCGGCCATCGTCATGATCGAGAACGCCCACAAGCACCTCGAACGCGCCGAGCCGGGAAAGCCCAGGATCGACGTCCTGATCGCCGCCGCCTCGGAGGTGGGGCCTGCACTTTTCTTCAGCCTGCTGATCATCACTGTGTCCTTCATGCCGATCTTCACGCTGGAATCGCAGGAGGGGCGGTTGTTCAGCCCGCTGGCGTTCACGAAGACGTTCTCGATGGCGGCCGCTGCGCTCCTGTCGGTGACGCTGGTGCCGGCTCTGATGGTGATCTTCGTGCGCGGGCGGATCGTTCCGGAGCACAGGAATCCGATCAACCGCGTCCTGATCTGGATCTACCGCCCGGTGATCAAGGGCGTCATGCGCGCCAAGACGCTGGTGGTGGTGCTCGCGCTCGCCATTCTGGCCGTGAGCATCTGGCCGGCGCGACAACTCGGTACCGAGTTCATGCCGAACCTCAACGAAGGCACGCTGCTCTACATGCCGACGACGCTGCCGGGCATCTCGGTCACGAAGGCCGGCGAACTGATGCAGACCCAGGACCGGATCATCCGCTCGTTTCCGGAAGTGGCCTCGGTCTACGGCAAGGCAGGGCGCGCCGCGACGGCGACCGATCCGGCACCGTCCGAGATGTTTGAGACGGTGGTCAACCTCAAGCCCAAGCAGGAGTGGCGGCCCGGTGTGACCATCGATGGACTGATCGCCGAAATGGACAAGGCACTGCAGTTTCCTGGGGTCTCCAACGCCTGGACCATGCCGATCAAGGCCCGCATCGACATGCTGTCCACGGGCATACGAACGCCGATCGGCGTCAAGGTGATCGGGACCGACCTGGTCGAGATCGATAAGCTCGCCAAGCAGATCGAGCAGGTCCTCAAGGCCGTGCCGGGCACCTCATCGGCCTACGCCGAGCGCGGTATCGGCGGCTACTATCTGGAAGTCACCCCGGACCGTGCCGCGCTGGCGCGTTACGGCATCATGGTCCAGGACGTTCAGGACACGATCGCGACTGCACTCGGCGGCCAGACCGTGACCACGACCGTGGAAGGGCGGCAGCGCTTTACCGTGAACATGCGCTATCCGCGCGATCTGCGCGACAATCCGCAGGCCATCGCCAACGATGTGTTGGTGCCGATGCCCGCCGGCGGCGCGGTACCGCTCGGCGAGGTCGCGAAGGTCGCGCCGGCGCGCGGGCCGACCTCGATCCGGACCGAGAACGGCCAGCTCGCGACCTACATCTACGTCGACATCCGCGATCGCGACCTCGGGGGCTACGTCGCGGACGCTAAAGCCTCTGTGCAGGCCAGCATCAAGTTTCCGCCGGGCTACTACGTGATGTGGAGTGGTCAATACGAATATCTGGAGCGCGCAACCGCGCGGCTGAAGATCGTCGTGCCCGTGACGTTGCTGATCATCTTCCTGCTGCTGTACCTGAACTTTCGTTCGATCGCGGAGACGATGATCGTGATGCTCTCGCTGCCGTTCGCGCTGGTCGGCGGGCTTTGGCTGATGTGGTGGTTGAGCTTCAACCTTTCAGTGGCGGTCGCCGTTGGCTTCATTGCGCTCGCTGGCGTCGCCGCAGAGACCGGCGTCGTCATGCTGATCTATCTCAATCAGGCGCTGGCTGAGACCGCGGCCAGGCGTGCCGCCGAGGGGCGGGCCCTGACCCGCCGCGACCTCTATGACGCCATCATGGATGGCGCGGTGGAGCGCGTACGCCCCAAGATGATGACAGTCGTCGCGATCATGGCGGGCCTGCTACCGATCATGTGGAGCACCGGGACGGGCTCGGAGATTATGCAGCGCATTGCGGTGCCAATGATCGGCGGGATGATTTCGTCGACCCTGCTCACGCTGATCGTCATCCCGGCCATATTCGGGCTTGTAAAGGGTATTGGCTTGCCAGGTGACGAACAGGGATGTTTTGGGCTGGCCAAGGTGACCGACAAACGAACAGGAGAGCGGGGCAGATTGCAGCACTGATCTTCACGCTGGCGGCGGTGGTGCTGGCGAGGCGGTGGGGCCATTACTCCGCGGCGACAATCCGCACCAGCTTGCCAGCCGGGGCGACGTCCTGCCGCCGGCCCAGCCAGACCTGCCAGGCCTGCGCGGCCAAAGCGAGGGAGCAGATGCCCCAGAACACCGGATATTCGTATCCGCCCGTGTTCCAGGTCCAGCCAAAGCCCTTCACAGTCTGGAGCGAATAGACCGCCACGGCCATCAGCCCGACCGAACCGAGCGCGGCGAAGCGCGTGCAGATGCCAAGCGTCAGCGCAATGGCGACCGACAATTCGGCCGCGGCGGCGACGTAGACCCAGGCCTCGGGCGGCGACAAGCCAGCAGACGCGAAGAACTTGACGATGGCCGGGTTGAGAACGCCGAAGCCGACGAACTTTCCGGCGACGTGAGGAAGATAGAAGGCGCCGCACGCGATGCGAATGACGTTGTCCATTCGCATGAGGTCGAAGTTGTCTGCTTTGATCCGGAAATCGTCGGGCGCTATGAACATGGCTGCTCTCCTTTCGAACAAGCCTAAACGTCGAAGCGGCAGACGTCCTTGATGCAACTCAAGTCGAGGCTTTCGCAAATGCCTGGGACGGACGCGAAGAAATCGCCGGCCAGGAAAGCTGCGCGATTAGCCTGGCCGAGCTGCGCAAGATCCGATGCGACTGGATCAGTCGAGAAGTGTGAGTGCTGCCGGTGACGACATCGTCGGGATCTCCTGCCTGTTATCTTGCGTCACGGATATCGACCAACTGACGTATTCCGGCGAGCCAACTCCGCTGCCGCTCGATTCCGGCCCTCAATTCGCTTGCGGTTCCGGCAAGCACGTTGTGCCCGCCGGCTTCGAGCTTGCGACGAACCTCGCTGTCTGCACAGATGGCGGCAACGTCGGCCGCAATCCGCGCCTTTACGATCTCCGGCATGTTGCGGCCGCCATAGATTCCGGCGAGACCATCGATCTCGAGTTCGGGGTAGCCAAGCTCGCGCACGGTTTTCACCTCAGGCAATAGCGCAGCTCTGCTTGGATTGATCACCGCCAAGAAGTGCGCCTTGCCGGTTTGCACGGGAGATTGGGATGCCGTCAGCGAGGTGACAAGCACCTGGATTCTGCCCTCTCCCAGATCGGCTTGCGGCTGAGCTCCGTCGCGATAGCTCACATAGTTCATCGAGAGCGAGTGACGCTTGAGAAAGCCCGCAAACACGTATCTCGGCAGCGTGGGAGCCGAAGCCCAGGCATAGTTGCCGGGCTGCGCCTTGAGGACGTCGATTAATTCCGGGATGGTACCGACGCCAATGCCGTTGCTAACCGTGAGAGTGAGAACGATCGATGTAGTGGAGGCGATCGGCAGCAGATCGCGATCCACATCATAAGGAAGCTTGTCGATCAGCAGCGGCGCGACCGTCACCGAACCGATTACAGTATAGAGCAGGGTGTGATCGTCCTGCGCTGAAACGAACGCGCCGACGCCGATTGTCCCTTCGGCACCCGTTCGATCTTCGACGATCACCGGTTTGCCCCACCGTTTGGACAACGCATCCGCGAAAATACGTGCTGCCGCGTCGTTGGCGCTGCCTGGAGGAAACGTCACCACGATCTTCACAGCCCGCTCGGGCCATTCGGCCATGGCTGCCTTTGGCAGGACAGGCGTCAGGCTGCAAAGCAGCAACATCAACAAAGTCCAGCGCTGACGACGCATGACATTCTCCTCAAGACACAGGATATGAGCCGGACCGCTTTGGTTACAAAACGAGGCAGCCGTCGACTGACGACTTCGAAACGCCTAGCCCGTCGGGAGCCCGGCGACATGTCGTTAAAGCTGGCTTCCTCATCACGCTTCCTCGACAATGCAAATTCTGGGATGCAGCGTAGGCACCAGGGCCGGTCGCGTCGAGAAGCTTTGACGAACTTCAGTCGTGAGTTAATATCACGAATACGGGTACCGCCAAGCTTGTGAGGTTTCGTCTTGAATCGCGGCCGTCGCCTCGAAATGCTGATCTGCGCCGCCGACAGCGGCAGCTTTGCTGCGGCGGCACGGATCATGGAGCTGACACCGTCGGCGGTCAGTCGCGGTATCGCCGAGCTGGAGCGCGAGCTTAAGGTCCCCTTGTTCAACCGGACGACGCGTCAGCTCAAGCTCACCCAGGAAGGGATCGACGTCTATCGCAGGGCCGTGGACATTGTTGCCCGCATTACCGAGCTAACAGAAGGCTACACGAAGAGGCATGGGCGGATCAGCGGAATTGTGCGGGTAGGCGTGCAGGCGCCTCTCGCTCGCTATGTCCTGATGCCGAGGCTGGCCAATCTGAACGATCGATACCCCGAGTTGCTCGTCGAGACGCGGCTGACCCAGGATCCCCGCGACATGCAGTCTGAAAACCTCGACGTTCTGCTGCATGTCGGCGAACCTCCGCCGTCCCGGCTGGTGGCGCAACGGCTCGGTCAGGGTAAGCCGGCCGCGTATGCCTCGCCGGACTACGTCCGTCGTTTCGGCGCACCGGAGCAGCCTGCCGACTTCGTCAATCATCGCTGTCTGCTGTTTCGTCCAGCTTGGTCGATTGGTTCCGTCGACCATTGGAAATTCGAACGCAATGGGATGCTCGAAACGATCCAAATCCGACCTTCGTTCGTCACACCGGATCGCGAAGGCCTGATCGTGGCGGCCTGTGCAGGCGTCGGCGTCATCTACATGGCCTGCTTCGATCCGGCTTTCCTGACGTCGGGTCGGCTCACGCGACTGCTGCCGGGATGGTCATGCCCGCCAAGCTTCGGCATTCATCTTTTATACCGGCGTGGCAGCGCCGGCATTCCGCGCGTGGCGGCATTCTTGCGCTTCATGCGCGAGGCGTTTGCCGAGTTCGATCCTCATGAGCTCACGGTGCTTCATGCCAACACGGGGCAAAACCCCGTGCATCGCCGCGGTTGGTAAGGACCTGAACTCTGGGGCTGAACCCGATCGGCATCGATCGACGGCCAGTTCTAGCTAACTCCTGCTGTCCGAAGCCGTTGCTCAGAGAGAAGCATCATACCAGAAGGCCACTCGCGCGGAGATCTCCTATGTTGCCGGCGGGCGCAGTGGACTTTCCGCCTTCTTCCGGTCAGTCGGGTCGTGCAGCGGGCCGGCCGACCGGCTTCGCCTCGGACGGGATTGCCAACCCTGCCCAAAGTCGATCCAGTCTGCACCAGAAAGCTGAACAGGCCATAGAACATTCCCGGCATTTGTTCACCGCTCCGACGCAGACCTGTACAGCGGAATGACCGCAAGGGTCCACAAGCGGGAATGCCAACGAGCAGCTCCTTGCTCGAGCCTCACAGCGCAAGGAACGGGTGGAGTTCTCTCGCTTCAGGCGCTTGGCAGGCACCGAGTAAGGAGCTGCCGGCGAGCCTTCTTCAGATCGGTCGCCAGTTTTATTTTCTCTCTCAAAACGAGGATTTCGGAATATTCCTTTTGGATCTCTGGGCGGGTGCGGAGTGCTTCAAGCTGCTGGGCGGTCAGTTTCAATATCGCGGCAATATGCGTACTCTGGATGTGGTGCATGGCAATCAAATCCGCTGTTGGAAAAACGGAACGATACAGCGAGCTGCGGTGCGGCGTCGCTGGAAATAAACAGCCAGCCTTACTGTCGTTTTTTGCAGCGCGGCACTGCCCTCGTCAGGTAGGGGGCTGCCGTCTGCTGAAAATGAATTTCTTGACTGCATCAATCGTGCGAGCAAGCTGTCGCGGCCGGCGCCTACGCGGCGGAGTGACTAGCACAACGAAGAGCACGTTCAGCAGCAGCCAGCAGCCGACCGCGATGAAAATGTACTTCATAACTCCTCAAGGGTGCCCTCGGAAGAGCACTGCAAGAAGAGCGGCAGCAACGACCGCCAGCCAGATCATCGAAACAACGAAGCCGGCGAAATGCCAATCTACGTCGCGGCGCCTGGGCTGCATTGTGTCTCCTTCCGGAGGCCGTGTGTCGTCGTCTCAGCGGCCTCTATCGTCCTTGCCGTTGGGGCTGCCGTCTCCGCCGCCGTTGCCCCAGCCGTTGTTACCGTGATGGTGATGGTCGTGGTGGACCGCGCCTGCGCCCGACTTCGCGATTGCATCCGATGTGAGGGATGTCGACAGGAGTAGGGTGATGGCTGGAGGCGTCACCGCCGCGAACCTTCCGCAGGTTTTTAAGAACTCGCGACGGTCGTCCTGATCCGGCATGCGTTTTCTCCGTCCAGAGGTAAGCCCAAAAATTAAATCACAATAACTAAATTAAATCAATTTAATTTGGTTCCAGAAGAAAGCGGCCCGCCGACTCGTCCACTCCTTTAGGGGCAGCTCGACGCGCGAGAGTCCGCTGTGGTCACAAGCCGCGGATCACGCCCAGGGTGGGAGCTTCCGCTTTGCCTTGGTAAGCCCGACGTTTACGAGGTCACGTCCTAGGCGAGAGCGGCTTCGACCGTTCGGCTCGGCGTCAGGCCAAGAGCAAGTCAGGAACTGGTCCAAGCGTTGCGGATTAGCTCTGTCGCCCGGACTGAGTGCCCCTATCGAGACGGTTATGGCGAGCGAGCGCAATACATTCCTCGGCGTCGCGGCGTGCGACCTTGCTCTGCCTGTTCCGCTGACTCTTGGCGAAGCCGACATTGTCATCTTCGGAGCTGCGGATGCCACGCCGCATTTGAAGGGCAGGACGAGCCATGCCGCGAACGGCCCAGCGGCCATTCGCAATGCGTTGCGCGTTTACCAGACCGACCTTGCCAGGTGGGATTTCGACCAGGACGGAATCCTGCTCGACCCGGAGCAAATCCGGGTCGTTGATGGCGGCGATCTTGCCACGTCACCCGATGCCTCCGAGCAAAACCGGAATGCAATCAGGACGGCCACCAAAAAGATCCTGAGGTCCGGCGCGGTACCCATGCTGCTGGGCGGAGATGATTCAGTGCCCATACCGTTCTTCGGGGCGTTCGAAGACATGGGCAAGCTGACCATCCTGCAGATCGACGCGCATCTGGATTGGAAGGACCGGCGCGACGGCTCAGCACATACTTTTTCCAGTACGATGCGGCGCGCCAGCGAGTTGCCTTGGGTCGAACGCATTGTGCAGGTTGGTTTACGGGGTATCGGCGGCTCGGGCTCGCAGGAGCTCAGTTGCGCGCGGAATTGGGGCTCCAGGATTTTTACAGCACGAGAGGTCAAAAGCCGGGGCGTTCATGTCGTCCTGAGTGCCATCGAGGAAAACGCGAATTGCCTGATCACGATCGACTGCGACGGCCTGGATCCGTCCGTCATTCCGGGTGTGCTTCTGCCGCAGCCTGGCGGCCTGTCCTATTTCGACGTCATAGACATGATCGCGGGCGTCGCCTCGAAGGCCAGAATTGTCGGTCTCGATCTGGTCGAATTGGTGCCGGAGCGTGATGTGCAGAATATTGGGGCGATCTGCGCAGCGCGGATCATCTGCAACGCCATTGGATGTGTTGCCAAGCACAAACGCTAGCCGGCCGGCATGTTTCCGAGCGCCTTCCTGATCATCTCGGCGAGTTGGTTGCGGCGGTAGGGTTTTGTCAGGAGCATGACGCCGTCGTCGAGCTTGCCATGGTGGACGATGGCGTTGTCGGTGTAGCCGGAGGTGTAGAGCACCTTCACGCCGGGGCGGATCGTCGCCACCTTGTCCGCGAGCGCGCGCCCGCTCATGCCGCCGGGGATGACGACGTCGGTGAACAGCAGGTCGAACGGCTGGCCGGCCTGGATCAACTCCAGCGCGGCCTTGCTGTCGGGCGCGGCGACGGTCCGGTAGCCGAGGCTCTGGAGCTGCACGGTGACGAAGTTGCGCACCAGCGGATCATCCTCGACCACGAAAATGGTCTCGGCGCCGCCTTCCGCCTGCGGAGTCGTGGTGGGGGCAACCTCGGCCATGCCTTCGCCCGGCGGCAGATAGAGCTTGATCGTGGTGCCGTGGCCTTCCTCGCTGTAGATCTTGATGTGGCCGCCGGACTGCTTGACGAAGCCGTAGACCATGGAGAGGCCGAGGCCGCTTCCCTTGCCGACCTCCTTGGTGGTGAAGAACGGCTCGAACGCCTGCTGCTGCACCTCGGCCGGCATGCCGGTGCCGGTGTCGCTGACGGCGAGCATCACGTAAGGGCCGGGCCGCACGTCGGGATTGTTTTGCGCATAGGCCTGGTCGAGCACGACGCGGTGGGCCTCGAGTAGCAGCTTGCCCCCGTTCGGCATGGCGTCGCGGGCGTTGATTGCCATGTTGAGCAGAGCATTGGTGAGGCGGGACGGATCGATGTGCGCGGTCATCTGCCCCTGTTCGAGCACGGTCTCGATCTCGATCTGCTCGCCGAGGGTGGGGCGCAGCAGTTTCGCGATGTCCGCGACCGCGGCGTTGATCTCGACGTTGCGCGGCTGCAGCGGCTGCCTGCGCGCAAAGGCGAGCAGATGCTGGATCAGCTCGGCGCAGCGTTCGGCGGCCTCGTCGATCAGGCGCGCCACGCGCTGGAGCTCGGGCTGCTGCTTCAGGCTTGCCACCAGCGTCTCGGTATTGCCGGAGATCACGGTCAGCATGTTGTTGAAGTCGTGCGCGACGCCGCCGGTGAGCTTGCCGATCGCATCCAGCTTCTGTGACTGGTACAATTGCCGCTCGGTCTCGCGCGACGTGGTCGCGTCGTGATAAACCAGCACCGCGCCGGAGACGTTGCCTTGCCCGTCCAGCATCGGCCGGCCGCTGATCATGAGATGGCGGGAAGGATTGCCGCTGTGCGGGCGGACGATCATCTCCATATTCTCGAACGGCTCGCCGCGCAGCACGCGTGCCGACGGCAGCTCGTCGGGCTTGAGCGGGGTGACGCCGTCGCCGTGAAACACGCTGGACAGCGCGCGCAGATTGCGCAGGTTCATGCCGGTCCGGTGCAGTAGCATGCGCTCCGCGGCGGGATTGGACAGAAGAACATTGCCTTCGGCATCGATGACCAGCACCGCCTCCGCCATGCTGTGAAACGTGCTCTGGAGCACGTTGACCGACAGACGCAGCTCGTCATGCGCGGTGACCAGATGCTCGGTGCGCTCGGCCACTGCGGCCTCGAGCTGCTGCTTGGCGGCCGTAGTCTCCAATAGCGTGCTCTTGAGTGCTCCCTCGGTGCGCCGGCTCTCACGCATCATCATCACGACCAGCAGCAGGATCACCAGCGCGCCGGCGACGTCGATGCCGAGCAGCACGATGCCGGTGCGGCGCGAATCCTGGGAGCGCGCCGCGAGCAGTCGTTCTTCCTCTGCGCTCAAATGATCGAAATTGCCCATCACCGTGTCCATGAGGCCACGGCCCTCGCCCTTGCCCTGGACCGCGGCAATCCCGGCCTGATCGTTTCCGGCGCGCAGGCGCATCACTTCGGCGGCGATCTCAATCCGGCGCAGCGCCAGCGGCTCGGTGCCCTCGAGCAGCGCGACATGTTCGGGAGTGTCGCGCACGCTGCGCTTGAGATCGGCGAGTGCCGGTGCGATCCGGGCGTGCACCGCCTGGAATTCTTCGCTGAAGCTCGGGTTGCGATAGATCTCGTAGCCGCGTGCGGCGCTCTCGGCACTGCGCATCAGCACGCGCAGGTCGGAGATCTTCTTCAGCACCTCGACTGTATGATTGACCCAGGCCGCATCGGACCGTGACTTGACGTCGAGGCCGATCGAGGCTGCGGTGATGATCAGGAGGATGGCAAGTCCAGCACCGAGAATGACGCGCTGCGTTGGGATCAAGGGGCTTCTTTCTTGTCCTTCGGCTGTGAGCCATCGCCCGGCTCGGCGATGCATTCCCGGATCGTGGTCAGCAGCGCGTCCGGCGTGAACGGCTTGCGCAGGCAGCGGGTCGCGCCGAGCTCCAGCGCCATCCGGAGGAAGTCGGGAGAGGGCGAGGCGGACGACGCGAAGGCGTAGCCGGACATCGCGATCAGCGGAACCGCCGGCGCGCGCTCGTGAAAGATGCGAATGGACTCGAAGCCGCGCATGTGCGGCATGAAGATGTCGACCAGCATCACGTCGAAATTCTGAGTTTCGAGCGCAGCCAAACCCGTTTCTCCGCCGTCAGTCAACGTGACGTCGAAGCCCTGACGTTGGAGGAGGACCTCGATGGTCGCGCCGACCATCGGATCGTCATCAACCACGAGAATGCGCGGCATGACACTTCCCAGTCATCGAAGTCCCCACAGCCAAGTTGATACAGGTGAATCGCGCGTCGGGTCAATTTGGGATTGGATAAGGGTGGATATGCACGGTGCGGTGAATAGAGGTCCACTCGCATCGATTGTGCGCGGCATCGCCGATGACGAAGACGAGGCGAGCGACACAGGTGACGTGCCTGAATGAAAAAAGCGCCGCATCGCTGCGACGCCTTCTTCTTCAAGTGCAGCAGGTCGTGTTACGGGCAGGGATGACGCTGGCCGTCATAGCCGAGATAGGTGCCCGACGCCGGATCGTAGGACTTGTAGCGCTGCGCGCAGTAGCCCGCGGAATCGCCACCGCTATCGGGCACGACTGCCACTGACGGTTCATCATAGTAGCTGTCGCCATAGTAGTAGGGATCGTCATAATACCCGCCGCCGTAATAGGCGTAGGAGCCGAGTCCGCCGATCGCAGCACCCGTTGCGAAGCCGGGCCAGAAGCCGCCGCCGTGACGGTGATGCCAGTGACGACCACTCCAATTGCCGCTACCGCCCTGCCAGTTGCCCGCAGTCGCGACGCTGCGTGTCCCGCTGTAGGACGGCGAGAAGGCCGGTCGGCTCGCCATGCCGCCTACGAAGCTGCCACCGCCGGGACGTACCGCTGCGCCGGCGGCGAAATTGCCACCGCCGCCACCGATCCGCGCGCCGCCGAAATTGCCGCCGCCCATGCGGGCGCCGCCACCACCAAAGTGAGCCCCGCCACCACCGAAGTGAGCGCCGCCGCCGCCGAAGTGGGCACCGCCGCCACCGCCGCCAAAGTGTGCTCCGCCTCCGACCGCTGCGGCCCGACTCTGGGCGAAGCTCGGCGTCGCCAACGGGAGAACCAACGCCACTGCCGCAGCCGCGCTCAAGACTTTCAGACTTTTCATGATCAAAACTCCTTTTCCCGGAAGCAAACCCCATGAAAGGGCCGGAGTTCCTGGGATCACGGGGGTTTGCGTGCGACGAAAAGTTCTCATGGCGACGCTGTATCCGGCATGAACGGATCGCGTCCGATTTGCGGCAGCGTTCCGTGCCGGTAGACCGCATCTGCAGCGGGGCACCGCCGCCCGCGCCGAACTGGACATTTCGCCGTCCGGATGGCATCAGGACCCGACGAAGCAGGGCCCTTGCCGCATGAAACAGTTCTTCCTCAAGTTTTTCACCTGGTGGAATGGCCAGACGTTTGGCACCCAACTCTGGACCAAGCGCTATGGCGAGCTGGTCGGCCAGGACGAGCAGGGCAACCTCTATTATCGCACCCGTGGCGGGGTGATCGACCCGACGCTCGGCTTCGAGCGGCGCTGGGTGGTCTATAACGGCTATGCCGAGGCCAGCCGTATCCCGCCGTCCTGGCACGGCTGGATGCATCACACCGTCGACGTGCCGCCGACGCAGGACAATTACCAGCCGCGCGAGTGGGAAAAGCCGCACCAGCCCAATCTCACCGGCACGGCCAACGCCTACCGTCCCTCGGGCTCGACGCTCGCCAGCGGCAAGCGGCCGAAGGCGACCGGCGACTATCAGCCCTGGACGCCGAGCTAGGCGTCTGATCCCGGTCTGAATTCTTGTCGTGGGAGTGGATGCACCCGCATCCGCCTCGCTTTGCTGTGGACAACGGGAACAGCGGGGATGAGTCCCGCGCGCTGATTGCAGCCACGCGAGCGATGCGGCTCAATGGTCGCATCTTACGGAGATGGGAGACCATCGCGTTCGGTTCGGGCAACAGCTCGCGACTGTCCCGAAATGCAGCGGCCGCCGACCAGGACTCGATCGGGAGATAGGCCCCCGGTCTGGAAGCTCCGAAATCGCCCGATGAAATGTGCAGCCGCCGTAAGACAGGAAAGGCCGCTCGGGAAACCGGGCGGCCTTTTTCTGTTGGGGCTTGTGGATGTCTCGTGCCCCGGACGCAGCGCAGCGCTTCTCCAGCGATGCGCTGCAGAGCCGGGGCCCATGCATCAGCACCCGCGTGGCTTCCTGGGTCCCCGCTCTGCGGAGCGTCACTGCGTGCCGCGCCGCGTCCGGGACACGCGAGCAACTACATCACCCGTTCCGCCGCCCGTTGGACGGCTTCGAGACGGCGGACCTGGTTCGGCGCGATCCGTTGCTTGACCTGCTCCAGCACGTCGGCTGACGCAGTATCCGGCGAACCGGAATTGAACGGAGGCGCCGGATTGTATTCGATCCCGAGCTGGATCGCTTCCGCCGTCGTGCGGTCGACCAGGATCGACACCAGCGTCAGCGCGAAATCGATTCCGGCGGTGACGCCGCCGCCCGTAACGCGATTGCGGTCGATGCAGACGCGCGTCTTGGTCGGCGTCGCGCCGAACTGGCCCAGCATCTCCATCGCGCTCCAATGCGTGGCGGCGCGGTAGCCCTTCAGGAGGCCGGCAGCGCCGAGCGCCAGCGATCCCGTGCAGACTGAGGTGACATACTTGGCGCCTTCGGCCTGCCTGCGCAGGAAGTTGAGCACCTCCTCGTCATTGAGCAGATCGTCGGTGCCGCGGCCGCCGGGCACGCAGATCACATCGAGCTGCGGGCAACCGGCGAACGTCATGGTCGGTGTCAGCGTCAGCACGGTATCGCTCGGCACCGGCTCGATCCGTTTCCAGATCAGATGCAGCTTCGCGCCCGGCAGAGACGAGAACACCTGCAAAGGACCCGTAAAATCGAGCTGGGTGACGCGCGGAAACACCAAGAGACCGATCTGGAACGGGGACGACATGAGAGCCTCCAATTATGAGCTTGACGGACGCAGCCTCTCATGATGCCCTTCCGTCCAAAATGGCGTATTTCCCTCGCTTTCGGACATGACCATGATCGGCATCCTGATCTTCCCGGACTTCCAGTTGCTCGATGCGGCCGGCCCGATCTCGGTGTTCGAGATCGCGGCGCGCTGCACGGGAAAGACGGTGACCGGGATCCGCGTGCTGGCGGTGAACGCGGGGCCCGTGCGCAGCTCGTCCGGCGTCGAGATGATGGCGCGCGACTTCAAGTCGGCGAATGCGATCACGACGCTGGTTGTGGCGGGAGGCGCGGGCGTGACGGATGCCGCGCGCTGCGAGGTCACGCGTGCCTTCGTGCAGCGGCTGGCGCGGCGCGGCGTGCGGGTCGCCAGCGTCTGCTCGGGTGCCTATGTGCTGGCCGAAGCGGGTCTGCTCGACGGCCGTCGCGCCACCACGCATTGGGGACGCACGCGGGATTTCGTCGCGCGCTATCCCAAGGTGAAGTTCGAGCCGGACCAGATTTTCACGCGCGATGGCAATGTGTGGACGTCGGCAGGCATCACGGCGGGCATCGACCTTGCGCTCGCGATGGTGACGGAGGATTATGGCGAAGAGATCGCGCAACAGGTCGCGCGGCAGCTCGTGCTGTATCATCGCCGCAGCGGCGGCCAGTCGCAATTCTCGTCACTTCTGGAATTGAAGACGCCGAACGGCCGCTTCGGTGCGCTGCTATCCTGGGCGCGCGAGAACCTCGACGCCCGCTTGACGGTGGAAGATCTCGCCGACCGCGCCGGCATGAGCGCGCGGCATTTTGCCCGCGCCTTTGCCGCCGAGACCGGCACGACGCCCTCGAAGGCCATCGAACGGCTGCGCATCGAGGTCGCGCGCGAGCGCGTCCAGTCCTCGCGCGAGGCGATCGAGCTCGTCGCGGAGGCGACCGGCTTCGGCGATCCCGAGCGCATGCGGCGCGCCTTCATCCGCGCCTTCGGTCAGCCGCCGCAAGCGCTGCGGCGCGCGGCAAGGGCCGGGTAGGGAGAATTGATCGAGTTAGAGAGCCCGCTTGAGCGGGTGAGCAGACTTGCATAATGCCCGGTCTTCCGCCTTTTGGCCCGGAACGGACCTCGTCAAGCGAATGCACCCGTTGTAGACGATGTCTACAACACGTACCGTCGCCGATACCGATGCAAGGAACTCCAATGACTGATCGAGAAAAGATTCTGATTGCCCTTCGCGAAAAGCCCCTGAAGACTTTCGAAGTCATGAAGCGCGTGAACATCAAGAACCAGGACGACTGTCAATCGCTCCTGTTGAAGATGCGTGACGAAGGCGCCGTGAAGTTCGACATTCACAAGGGACATTGGCGTCCTGCGTGACGACATTCGCCTGGTCACCAGCGGTTCGCGACGGCAGAGCGGGCATGACTTGCGTGTTGGCAAGACTTGCGTGTTGATTCAGCCCGATGCGGCCTTGCCGCCGGTTGCCGCGGCGCCCGAGGCCTGTGCGCGCGCCGTCAAGCGCCGCGCGATCGGCATCAGCATGTAGGGCGCCAGGTGAATGGGAAACTGCGTCATCGCGAAATAGAGCCAGGTGGTGGGCGGCAGCGCGCCGGCGGTCGCGGCGAGCATCAGGCCCAGATTGCGCTGTGACACCATCAGCCCGAGCGCCAGCGCGCGCTCGTAGCCGATGCGGCGGAACAGCAGCGTGGTGACGGCGAGCAGCGTGAAATAAATCGCGAAGGCGAGCGCGGCGAAGCCGATGGTGGAGACCGGCCGGGCGACGAGATCGCTCGCGACGTCGCCCATGATCGCGGTCGCGAAGACCAGCAGGATGACGATGTTGAAGCCGTCGATCGGCTGCCTGTGGCGCTGGATCGCGGCCGCACCGAAGATGTGTCGGATCACAGTCGCCGCCAGCAGCGATGCTGCGAGGATGCCGAGCAGCTTCAGCCCCAGCGCAGGCGGCGAGATGCTGAGCATGCCATCGAGGAACAGGCTTGCGAACAGCGATGCCGTGAACGGCACCAGCGCGGTCGCGATCACCAGCGTGACCAGCACCAGCGTGGCGTCGAGGCCCATCAGCGCGGCCAGCGCCGGCGCGGCCATCATCGGCGAGGCCATGCTCTGCAGCATCAAGGCCAGCGCAAGGTCGGGCGCGCGCGCCGTGAGCCCGGTGACGTGGACGATCAGCCCGACGATCACAGGCACGCCGATCATGGTCCAGACGGTCGCGGCCGCCACCAGCGCCGGCCGGCGGAGATGGCCGGTGAGCGCGGCGAGATCGACCCGCATGAAGGAGATGCAGAGCAGAACGAAGATCGCCTCGGTGACGTAGGGGCGCAGCAACGCCCCGAGCGGCGGCACGGCGAGCGCGATGAACACGACGGCCGCCACCGCGCGGGTGCCCTGACCGCCAAGCCATGTCAGCCCGCGCAGGGGGAGGGCGAAGATGCTTTGAAGAGCGGGCGTCATCGGGAATGGCGTCTCAGCCCAATCCTTTCGTCTCGCTCACGGCGACATTGGCCTCTCGCAGCAATTTTCCCATGGTGAAGAAGCCGTGGAACTGGCCGGGATAATGCTTGGTAGCCACGGGCACACCCGCTTGCCTCAGCCGCTCGGCATATTCGTTGCCTTCGTCGCGCAGGGGATCGGCACCGGCGGTGAGCACATAGGCCGGCGGCAGGCCGGCCAGGTTCGTCGCCCGTGCCGGCGAGGCGCGCCAGTCGTGGATATCGGCGGCGCCGTTGAGATAATGGTCGCGGAACCAGCGGATCACCGAATGTGTCAGCAGCACGCTGGTCTCGGCCTCGCTGTGGGAGCCGTGCGTCATCGCGAAATCGGTCGCCGGGTAGATCAGCAACTGGCCCGCGATGGCGGGACCGTTGCCATCGCGCGCGGCGAGCGCGACGACTGCGGCGAGATTGCCGCCGGCGCTGTCGCCACCGATCGAAAGCCGGGAGGCGTCGATGCCGAGTTCGCGCGCGTTGGCGGCGACCCATTTGGTCGCGGCGATCGCGTCATCGATGGCGGCGGGAAATTTGTGCTCGGGCGCGAGGCGGTAGTCCACCGAGATCACGATCAGCGCGCCGGCGTCGGCGAGCTGGCGGCAGACGACGTCATGGGAGTCGAGATCGCCGATCACCCAGCCGCCGCCGTGGAAGAACACCAGCGCTGGGGACAAGCCATCATGCCGGCGCGGCTCTTTCGGAACATAGAGGCGTGCGGGAATGGCGCCGTGCGGTGCCGGGATCGACAGCGGCGTGATGCGTGCGAGGTCCGGTGGCTCGGGATTGGTCGCAAAGCGCGCCTGCGCGTAATAGGCCCGCGCTTCCGGCGCGGTCAGGCTCTCGTAGGCGGGCCGGCCGGCCTCCTGGAAGGCCTTGTAGACGGCGGCGGCATCGGGATCGAGCACAACGGGCATGGGAAGCGACCTTGCGGGTTTCTGATTGTTCGTTGGACGTCGTTTTCGGGGGCGATGCCCGCCTGACCCCTGGGAGGAGTGCTCGACTATCCCATCCGGGGGCCGATCTGGCCAGACCGGGCCGGGAAGGGCAGGGGTGCCGCCCTTCCCCCGCCGTATTCGCCGTGTTAACCGGATGGCCTGCGAGCGGCGGTATCCCCTGTAGAATGTCCAGCAAGCCCGATTCGCTGTTGAAGCCGCGCGAGATGTTTCGAACATTTACTCTGACAGGTCTTGCGGCGCTTCTGGCCGCCACCGCACTGACGGCTGCGACGCCGGCGCAGGCGCAGATCGGCACGATCTTCTCCGATCCGCCGCCGCTGCGGCCGCCCGGTAACATTCCGCGTGGCCAGCCCCAGCCGCAGCCGCAGATTCCCGATGACGACGAAGAGGTGCCGGAGCTGCCGCCGCAGGGCCGTGTGCTGCCATCGCGTCCGATGGCGCCGCCGCCGGGTCGGCAGGGCAATGTGATGCCGGGGCCTGTCGAGACCCAGCCTCTGGCGCCGCCGCCCGGTTCTAGCGCCGCTCCGCCAAACCAGCCGCCGCCCGTCGCGGTCGCTCCGACCAATCCGCAAGGCGCCCCGGGTGCGCCCGGTCAACGCCAGCCCCAGCAGAAGGGCGGGCCGGGCGGCGCCGTCCCGCAGACGCCGGCGAGCCTTCAGCCGGGCGACGAGGTCGTCACCGAGCCGCCGGCCCAGAAGATCGTGAACAAGAAAGCGACCTTCTCCGGCCTCGACAAGATCACCGGGCGCATCATCAATTTCGACGAGGAGATTGGCGAGACGGTGCAGTTCGGTGCGCTGCGCGTCAAAACCGACGCCTGCTACACGCGGCCGGCGACCGAGGCCGCCAACACCGACGCCTTCGTCGAGGTTGACGAGATCACCTTGCAGGGTGAGGTGAAGCGCATCTTTTCGGGCTGGATGTACGCGGCAAGTCCGGGCCTGCACGGCGTCGAGCACCCGATCTACGATATCTGGCTCACCGACTGCAAAGAGCCGCAGCAAACGATTGCGACCGCGGCACCGGATCCCGGCACCAAGCCGGCAGCACCGCCGCCGCCCGCGCAGAAGAAGGCCGCGCCCAAGCAGGTGCAGCAGCGTCCGCCGCAGCAATTGCCGCCGATCCAGCAGCAGCAGCCGGCACCGCCGCCGCCACCTCCGCCGCCCGAGCAGCGGCCGGGTCTGTTCGGTATCCCCGGGTTTGGCCGCTAGGCCAAATCCCCAGCGTTTGGTCGCTAGGCCAATCGCCCCGGGTTTGGCAGGCAATTGCTGATTATTGCCGCGCGGCGATGATCTCGAGCGCGCGTGCACCCGGGATCGCTTCACCGGCGGAGAGCCTCAGGAAATCGCCGGGCTCGCCCGCGAGCGCCTTGTCGAGCAGCGCGGTGTAGCGCCGCCGCGAAATCTCGGCCGCGCCGAAACTCTTCAGGTGCTCGGTGACGTACTGGGTGTCGAGCAGCTCGAAGCCGCCATGGATGAGCCGCGCGACCAGATGCACCAGCGCGACCTTGGAGGCATCGCGCGCAGTGTGGAACATGCTCTCGCCGAAAAAAGCCCGGCCCAGGCTGACGCCGTAGAGCCCGCCGACGAGGTCTTCGCCCTGCCAGGCCTCGACGCTGTGGCAATGGCCGAGCTCGTACAGCCCGCCATAGAGGTCGCGGATGCGCTTGTTGATCCAGGTGTCCTCCCGCCCGGCCTGCGGCGCGGCGCAGCCGGCGATCGTGGCCTTGAAGGCGGTATTGACGGTCACACGAAATGAATCCGAACGCACGGTGCGCGAGAGCCGCGAGGCCACGCGAAATCCGTCGAGTGGGATGACGCCGCGCAACTCGGGCTCGACCCAGAACAGGGTCGGATCATCGGCGCTTTCGGCCATCGGAAAGATGCCGCAGGCATAGGCGCGCAGCAGCACGGCTGGCGTGATTTCAGATGGGGCAGAGTCGCGCGAAGTCATGGCTCGCGACAATAGCAGGATCGCAATGCGGTTGCGATGGGCGGGAGCAGATCAGTTCGCTGCGGCAGCAGCCGGCTTGTCGGCGGCAGCCGGGACACGGCGGAACCTCAACATGATTCGGGTTCCGGAATGGGTGGGGTCGCGCTCGACCGAAGCGTCGAGCTTGGTGGCCATGGCAGCGACGATGCGCTGGCCCATGCCGGTGGAGCGCGGATCGGCCTTGACGTTGTCGCCGACGCCATCGTCGCTGATCGACAGCAGGAGATCGTCGCCCTGCGAGGTCAGCTCGACATGGATCGGGCCGGCGCCGTCAGGGTAGGCGTATTTCACCGCGTTCATCACCAGCTCGTTGACAATGATGCCGACGGCGACCGCACGGTCCGGATCGATCTCGATCGGTTCGGCCTTCAGCGTCAGGCGCGACATCCGGTTGCCCTCGGCCGACCGCCTGAGATCCTCGAGCAGCGAGTCCAGATATTGGTTCAGGACCACGCTCTTCAGGTCCTGCGAGGTGTAGAGGCGGCGGTGCACCTGCGCGACCGCGGCGACGCGGCCCATCGCATTGGTCAACGCAGCCTTGACCTCGTCCTGCGCGGCGGAGCTGGCCTGCAGGTGCAGCAGGGAGGCGATGATCTGCAGCGAGTTGCCGACGCGGTGGTTGACCTCGCGCAGCAGCAGTTCGCGTTCGGCTGCAAGAGCAGCGTAGCGGTCGCGCGAGGCATGGATCTCGGCTTCGGCTTCCTCGCGCGCCTTCTGCAATTCGGCCTGGCGCAGCGCGCCCTCGGCCGCGACGTGAAGCAGGGGGATGAAGTCGCCCTTGACGTCCTTGACGAGATAATCGGCCGCGCCCGCCTTCAGCGCCGTCACCGCAATGCTGGAATCCTGCGACGCCGTGACGAACACCACCGGCGGCGCGCCTGGGATCGCCATGATCTGCTCCAGCGTCTCCAGTCCGTCGAGGCCTGGCATGTACTGATCGAGCGCCACGACGTCGATGCCGCCGTCAATGCTGTCCTGCGCACCCGCGCGGCGGATGAGCTCGAGGCCTTCCTCGCCGCTCGCGGCGTGAACGACCTTGAAGCCGCGCCGTGTCAGGCCGCGATCGACCAGGCGCGCAAGCGCCCCGTCGTCGTCGATGTAGAGCAATGTGGGCATGCGCTGGTTCATGAGGCGGCGGGCGGGACCTGGATGACCGAGAAGAACAAGCCGAGCTGCCGGATGGCATTGGCGAAATTCTCGTAGTTCACGGGCTTGGTGATGTAGACGTTGCAGCCGAGCTCGTAGCAGCGTTTGATTTCCTGGGAATCGTCGGTGGTGGTCAGCACCACCACGGGCGAGGCCTTCAGATATTTGTTCTCCTTGATCTGCTTCAGAATGTCGATCCCGGTCATGTCGGGGAGGTTGAGATCGAGCAGGATCAGGAGCGCATTGCCCTTCTGCACGAGCCCGCTGCCATCGGGGCCGAACAGATGTTTCATCGCGTCCGTGCCGTTGGCAAAGGAGATGATCTCGTTGTTGACGCCGGACCTACGGATGTTCCGCTCGATCAGCCGCGCGTGTCCTTCGTCGTCCTCGATCATGATGATGCTGACGGGTTGGGTCATTGATCCGCGTTCCGGTTGCTGGCGTTCCAGGTGATGGGCAGCGTGATGGTGAAGGTACTGCCCGTATTCAGTTCCGATGATACCGACATGGTGCCGCCGAGGCGACGCACAAGTGCACGCACATGCGCAAGACCGATGCCCTGACCGGGCTTGTCCTGGGTTCCGGCGCGGCGAAACAGGTCGAAGATCCGCTGGTGGTCCTTGGGGTCGATGCCGCGGCCGTTATCGCTGATCTCGAAGATAGCGTAGCCGAGCTTGGTGCGCCCGCGAATTCTGATCTCGCCGGCGACGCCGGGCTTGAGATATTTGATGGCGTTGTCGATCAGATTGGAGAAGATCTGCTCCAGCGCCAGGCGGTCGCTGACGAGATCCGGCAGCGGCGCGACATGGATGTCCGCCTGCGCCTCGGCGGCCTGATGCGCCAGCGTCGACACGATGGCTTCGATCAGCTCGCGCGTGTCGATCTTCTGCGGCTGGAACTCGCGCCGACCCTCGCGGGTGAGATTGAGGATCGCCGAGATCAGGCGGTCCATCTTGGCGATCGACGACTTGATGAAGCCCAGCGCTTCGGAAAAATCCTCTGACAGCTGCTTGTCCGGACCTTCGAGTGCGATCTCGCCGTCCGGCAACGGCGGCCCGTCGGCCGGGACATGGGTGAGGCTGCCGATACGGCGGAAAATGTCGCCGCCGAGCTCTTCGAGCTCGCTGGTAAAGCCCATGATGTTGACGAGTGGCGAGCGCAGATCGTGGCTGACGATATAGGCAAAGCGCTGGATCTCGTTGTTGGCTTCGCGCAGATCGCCCGTGCGTTCGTCTACCACGGCCTCCAGATTGACATTGGCATCGCGCAGGCGTCCCTCGGCATCGTCGCGGGCAAGGGCCGAGCGCCGCACCAGCCAGATCGAGATCAGGGCCAGCAGCACGACGAGGCCGGAGCCGATGCCGGTCATCGACGCGGCCAGGGTCTGGCTGTGGTCCGAATTGACCGTTCGGAGCCGGAACAGCCGTTCTTCTTCCTGGATCATCCCGGTCGCGACATTGGCGATCGCGGCCGTGGTGTCCGTGGAGGCGATCTCGCGGACCAGTGCTGCGGCCTTCTCCGGCTCGCCCTTCCGGATGAAATCCATCTCCTGCACGAACTGGCCGAGCCTGGTCTCGATCGCCGCGCTCAGCTTCTCGATGCTTTGGCGTTGCTCCGGATTGTCGCCGATCAGGCGCGTGAGCCTGTCGAGAGCCGGGATGATCGCTGCCACGGCCTTGTCATGGTCGACCTTGAAATCCTCGCCTTGTGTCAGAAGGTAGCCCCGGGCGGTGCTCTCGGCGCGGCGGATTTCCAGCAGGAGCGCGTTGATCTGGTTCTCCGCCTCGATGGTGTGAATCACCCATTTGCTGTCGTCTCTCGCCTTGTTGACGAGGTAGACGGAGCCGGCGCTGATCACGGTCAGCACCAGCAGTCCCGCTGCGAACAGCAGGATCTGCCAGAATGTACGCCGTCGCTGCGCGTCAGCGATCACGACGGTCTCGCTCGATCAGGATTGCGGACTTCAAAACGCCCCCTCGGAACTGTCCCCATCGTGCCAAACGCGATTGGGGCCAAAGAGTTCCATAGGCAGGGACGGCTACTTCGGGGCGGGTTCCGCCTTGCCGGCAAGATATTGTTCCAGCCAGTGGATGTGATAGTCGCCGTTGATGATGTCGTCTTCGCGCACCAGAGCGCGGAACAGCGGCAGGGTGGTCTCAATGCCCTCGACCACCATCTCGTCCAGCGCCCGGCGCAGCCGCATCAGGCACTCGCCGCGGGTCTTGCCGTGCACGATCAGCTTGCCGACCAGCGAGTCGTAATAAGGCGGGATCGTGTAGCCCTGATAGACCGCGGAATCGATCCGCACACCGAGCCCGCCGGGCGGGTGATATTGCGTGATGCGGCCGGGCGAAGGACGAAAGGTCTCCGGATTCTCGGCGTTGATGCGGCACTCGATCGCGTGGCCGATGACCTGGACCTCTTCCTGCTTCGCCGGCAGGTCGCCGCCGGCGGCGATGCGGATTTGCTCCAGCACGAGGTCGATGTCGGTGATGCTCTCGGTGACGGGATGCTCGACCTGGATGCGCGTGTTCATCTCGATGAAGTAGAACTCGCCGTCCTCGAACAGGAATTCAATCGTGCCGACGCCGAGATATTTCATCTCGCGCATCGCCTTGGCGCAGGTCTCGCCGATCTTGGCGCGTGCAGCCGCGGTCAGCACGGGCGAGGGGCCTTCCTCCCAGACCTTCTGGTGGCGTCGCTGCAGCGAGCAGTCGCGTTCGCCAAGGTGGATCGCGCCGCCGCGGCCGTCGCCGAGGATCTGAATCTCGATGTGACGCGGCTTCTGCAGATATTTCTCGAGGTAGACAGAGGCATCGCCGAAGGCGGATTTGGCCTCGTTGGCCGCCGTCGACAGCGCGACCTGAAGATCGGCCTCGCTCTCGGCCACCTTCATGCCGCGACCGCCGCCGCCTGCCGCGGCCTTGACCAGCACGGGGAAGCCGATCTTCCTGGCGATCGCCATCGCGTCGTCGTTGGGGCCGACCCCTCCGTCGGAGCCGGGCACCACGGGAATGCCGAGCTTCTTGGCCGTCCTCTTGGCCTCGATCTTGTCGCCCATCAGGCGGATGTGCTCGGCCTTCGGGCCGATGAAATGCAGATTATGCTCGGCGAGGATTTCGGCGAAGCGCGCGTTCTCCGACAGGAAGCCGTAGCCGGGATGCACGGCATCGGCACCGGTGATCTCGCAGGCCGCGAGCAGCGCGGGGACGTTGAGATAGCTGTCCTTGGACGCCGGCGGTCCGATGCACACGCTCTCGTCCGACAGGCGCACATGCATGGCATCGGCGTCGGCGGTGGAGTGCACGGCGACGGTCGCAATCCCGAGCTCCTTGCAGGCCCTGAGGATGCGAAGGGCGATCTCGCCGCGATTGGCTATGAGGATCTTGTCGAACATGGTGTCCTTATTGGACTGACGCGCGGAAAGCGGCGAGGGCGATGAGGTCGCCCTCGACCGTCACTCAATAATCACGAGCGGCTCGCCGTACTCGACCGGCTGACCGTCCTCGATCACGATCTGCGTCACCGTGCCGGCGCGCGGCGAGGGGATCTGGTTCATGGTCTTCATGGCTTCGATGATCAATAGCGTCTGGCCGACCGAGACCTTGCTGCCGACCTCGATGAACGGCTTGGCGCCGGGCTCCGGCGCCCAATAGGCGG
The DNA here is from genome assembly GCF_000244935.1 of Bradyrhizobium sp. WSM1253. Classification (NCBI taxonomy): domain Bacteria; kingdom Pseudomonadati; phylum Pseudomonadota; class Alphaproteobacteria; order Hyphomicrobiales; family Nitrobacteraceae; genus Bradyrhizobium; species Bradyrhizobium sp. WSM1253. The sequence continues at coordinate 570,999 of NZ_JH600073.1, read as the reverse complement.
TGCCGACCATCGGCGAGGTCACGGCGCCGGGATGCTTCGACAGGTCGGCAGCGGCAGGCGCGGCGGCAGCTGCGGCCGCCGGGAGGGCAGCGGGAGCGGCCGCCATCTGCATCGGCATGGTCGCGGCGACGCTGATGTTGCGGGCGACGCGCAGGCGCAGGCCGGCACGCTCGATCTCGATTTCGGTGAGGCTGGTCTCATCGAGCAGCAAGGCGAGCTCGCGGACGAGGGCGGAATCCTCGCTGGAAAACTTTGCGGCTGCTTTGTCGTCTGGCTGGCGCGCCATGTTGTTTGATCCGAATGTTCTGTGTGAAGGGGGAGCGTCAGGCTTTGGGCTTGATGCCGAGCTTGGCGGCAAGGCCCTGAATGGCAAGGCGGTAGCCCTCGATGCCGAAACCGCAGAGCGAGGCGAAGGCCGCGCGCGCGGTGTAGGAGTGATGACGGAAATTCTCGCGGGCGTGAATGTTGGTGACGTGCACTTCGACCGTCGGGATCTGCACCGCGAGGAGCGCGTCGTGCAGCGCGATCGATGTGTGCGAATAGCCGCCGGCATTGATGATGATGCCCTTCATCTTGCGGGCGTGTGCCTCGTGGATGAAGTCGATCAGCTCGCCTTCGCGGTTGGATTGCCGGCAGTCGGCCTTGAGGCCGAACGTGGCCGCCGTCTCCCGGCACAGCGCCTCAACGTCGGCCAGCGACGCATGCCCGTACTTCTCGGGCTCGCGCGTCCCCAACATGTTGAGGTTCGGCCCGTTCAGGACAAGGATCGTGTCGGTTGCTGGTTCGGCCATTCCAATCCCGCAAGAGGTGCTTCGGCGTGGCGGGGGTTATAGGTAACAAAGCGCGTGAGGGGAAGCCTTGAAGGACCTCCGAGGTGGCTTCAGATGCCTCATCCGGGGTGCAAAAATCTGTGCGCAAGCTACGGAAATTGCTTGTTAACCAGTCCGAAGCATGGCTGCCGGCCGAACGGCAAAGGGGCGGGCATTGCTGCCCGCCCCCGATGGTTGCCGGGTATCGTCTTACGTGTTCAGGACAGCCACGATCTCATAGGTGTCCGGATTGACGATCACGATCTCGTCCTTGACCAGGACGTAGCGATAGGTCCGCCATTCCGGATAGATCGTCACGACACGGGACGGCAGGGTGTGCAGCTCGACGCCCTCGCGCGGAATGCGAGTGCCGACCGAGATCGAGAAGTTCACGTTCGTCACCGGACGCACATGCTCCTCGCGGATCACCGAGGTGATCTGCGTGCGTTGCTCGGTCGAGAGCTTGGCGCCCGCGCCGGCCTGACCGACCGTCGTGTTGGTGCTGCTCTGACCCTGCGCATTCTGGTTGGTGCTGGTGCCGGTCTGGCCCTGAGCGTTCTGGTTGGTGCGCGTCTCGGTACCCTTCTGGTTCTCGGCATTGTTGGTGCTGCTGGTGCCGCTCTTGGCGCCCTCAGCCTTCATGTCCTTCTGGTCCTTGGCGCCGGTCTTGCTCGAGTCCTTGCTCGTGTCCTGACTCATGCTCTTGGACTTGTCCTGCTGACCCTGCGCGCGTTCGTCGGTGCGCTGGCCCTTGGTAGCGCCGGACTTGTCCTCAGCCGCGTTCTTGTTCATCTCGCGGCCGGAGTGCTCGTCCTTGGTCGCGCCGGAGGATTTGTCCTCGGCGGACGTGCCGGATTTCATGCTGCTGGAGCCACCAGCCTGGCCGACGGTGCCCTTCTCATGGGCGGATTCCTTACCCATCGAGCCGCCGCGTTCGGCGGCGCCGCCGGAAGGCTGCGAATGCTGCATCTGCGCACCACCGGCGCCGCCACCGCTGTCGCGGTTCATGGTGCCCTGTGCGTTCGCCAGACCGGTGCCCGCGACGAGCGCGAGTGTGGCAACCGAGATCATAAAGCGGTTAGACATGGAATTCTCCTCACGTGTTCAATTGCGTCATTGCCCGCGCCGACAACGAAAGGAGATTTGAGTTGTTCCGGAACTTCGGTGGTTCCGGGGCTTTTGTTTGTTGAATGCCAGATGAATGCGCGCGCCAGATTTCGGCGCAATGAAAAGGCCGGCGTTTCAGCCGGCCTTTTGCATGCGTGAGTTGTAGAGCAGATCGCTTATCAGCAAGTCGCCTTGTCAGCAGGTCGCCTTGTTAACAAGTCGGCTAATTAGCAAGTCGCTTTGCCGCAGCGGGCCACAGCGATCTTTTCCTTCAGGCTTTCGACACCGACGGCGCCGACAACGATCTGCTTGCCGATGACATAGCTCGGCGTGCCGTTCATCCCCATCGCTTCGGCGAGTTTGAAGTTCTCCTCGATGGTGGTGCGTACCTCGGCGCTGCCGATGTCCTTCTCGATCTTCGCGACGTCGAGGCCGGCTTCCTTGGCCGCCTGAAGTGCGCGCGCCTTGTCGGCCGCCCCACGACCGCCGAGCAGCTTCTGGTGGAAATCGAGATACTTCTTGCCGGAGGGATCTTGCATGCGCACCGCGACGGCGACCTGGGCTGCTTCGACCGAGCCCTGGCTCAGCACCGGAAACTCCTTCAGCACCACCTTCAGCTTCGGATCGGCCTTCATGAGGTCGAGCATGTCGCCCATCGCGCGCTTGCAGTAGCCGCAATTGTAGTCGAAGAACTCGACGAAGGTGACGTCGCCGTCCTTGTTGCCGAGCACGACCTGGCGCGGCGAATTGAAGATCGCATCGGAATTCTGGGCGACGCTGGCTTCGTGCTTCTGCGTCTCAGCCGCGGCCTGGCGCTTGGTGAGCTCGGTCATCGCTTCCTCGAGCACCTCGGGATGGGTGACGAGATAGTTCTTGACGATCGCCTCGATATCCGTGCGCTGGGCATCGGAGAAGCTGTCGGCCGACGCGGGCACGGCTGCGCCGAACATGGCGAGCGCAAACAGCGCGGGAGCAAGCAGGCGCAGCGAAGGCATAGGCAAATCCTCTTATCCAAAGCAGGTTTCGGAAAACGTCCCGGCGGACTTAAGCTCGGTGTCGTGACGTCGTTTCGTAAGGCGTCGTGGCGTAAGGCGTCGTTCTGGTCAGTTGCGCGGCGGTTTCGACGCCACGATGTCGTCGGCCTTGACCCATCCGGGTGTGCCGACGGCGAAACGGGTTTTCGCGCGCGTCGCAAGCTCGCGGGCGGTCTTGTTGTCGCCGCGCAGATAAGCGGCCTGCGCCGACGCCAGATCGGCCTCGGCATAGTCGCCCTTCCGGCCATAGGCCATCGCGAGCTGCATGTAGCCGAGCACGGCCTCCGGTTCCCGTGCCACCGCGGCCCGGAGAATCCGAACGGCGTCATCGGTGTAGGCCTTATTATCGGACCCAACCAGAGCCTGCCCAAGTAACATCTCGATGAGGGGCGCGTTGTTCGAAAGTGCGACAGCCTTGCGCAGGGCCGGAATCGCCTCGGCCGGCTTGCCGCCCTCCAGCAGGGCCTGGCCGCGCACCTCGTAAAAATACGCATTGTTGGGCTGGACCTGGATCAGCGCGTCAATCTGGGTGAGCGCGCTGCGCAAATCCCCATGCAAATAGGTGCTGATGGCGCGGGCGTAGCGCGCCGGCAGGCTGTCGTTGGTCAGGGGATAGCGGCGGTACACCGTCTCCGGCCGTTCCATGAAGGCGGAGATCTTGGCGCGCACCATGTCGTGGCGCAGCTGAAGCGCGGGATCGTCCTTCTTGTCCCAATAGGGGCTGGCGCTGGCGAACTCCTGCAGTGAAGCGACGCGCTCGGCGGGCATCGGGTGCGACTGGAGATAGGGATCGGCGCCCCGTGCTGCGAACAGGCTCTCGCTGGTGAAGCGCTTGAAGGTCTCGTACATGCCCTTCGGCGACTGCTGGGTCGCCGTCAGGAATTTCACGCCGGCGCGATCGGCGTTCTCCTCCTGCTGCCGCTGGTAGGACAGCAACGTACGGCGGATCATCTCCTGCGGGCCGGCGAGGGCGGCGGCTCCCGCATTGGCAAGGCCATTGTTGCCGGCGCTGCCGCTGCCGCGGGTGCTGCCCACGGCCATCGCGCCGGCGCCGAGCAGCATGGCGATGATCATCTGGGTCTGGGCATTGGCGAGCTGCTCGCGCAGCTTGGACAGATGTCCGCCGGCCAGATGCCCGGTCTCGTGCGCGAGCACGCCGATGATCTGGTTCGGCGTCTCCGACTGGAGGATCGCGCCGTAATTGACGAAGATGCGGCGGCCGTCGGCGACGAACGCGTTGAACGAGCCCTCGTTGACGATCACCATCTGGATGTTCTGCTTCTCCAGACCGGCGACGCGCAGGATCGGGCGGGTGTATTCGCGCAGCAGCTGCTCGGTCTCGGTGTCGCGCAGGACCGGCGGCCCCTTGGCCTGCGCATGCGCGGCCGAGAACGGCGTCAGCGCGATCGCAGCCGCCGCGAGGAGGGAGATGAGGGCGGTGGCCTTCTTGCGCAATGCGATCTGGAACAACATCAAGCGGTCTGGGTCAAAGGATCTTGTCAGCAGGCTGGTCAAGCATTCTTGGTCGAGCAGTTCAGTGATTGGTTTTGGCGATTGGCGGCGGACCGGATACGCGATATGCCCTTTTGAGCCGTTCCCCTTATGAGCCGTACAATGCGGCCAGTCTGGGGCGCAAGAACCCCGTTCTCAGGCCGGACGGATCAGTCCGCCAGCGAATAGCAGAAATCGATGCACGATGCGACCTTGAGGAACCGGTTGGGGCAGTGGCTTGAGCCCTCCCGCCGTAGCGATGTTCCCCCGTTCATGGTGATGGACGTGATGGCCGCGGCGGCCCGGATCGAGGCGGCCGGGGGCCATGTCATCCACATGGAGGTTGGCCAGCCCGCCGCCGGCGCGCCGAAGACCGCGATTGCGGCCGCCCATGCGGCGCTCGAGGCAGGGCGGATCGATTATACCTCCGCGCTGGGCATCCCCTCCTTGCGCGCGCGCATCGCGCGGCATTATCGCGATGCCTATGGCTGCGATGTCAGCCCCGAGCGAATCGTGGTGACCACCGGCTCCTCCGGCGGGTTCATTCTGGCTTTCCTGGCGATGTTCGAGCCGGGCGACCGCGTCGCCGTGACGGTGCCGGGTTATCCGCCGTACCGTCATATTCTCACCGCGCTCGGCTGCGAGCCGGTGCTGATCGAGACTACGAACGAGACGCGCCATGCGCTGACCGGCGAGGCGCTGCTGGTCGCCCATCGCAAGGCGCCGCTGAAGGGCGTGCTGGTCGGCAGCCCGGCCAATCCGACCGGGACCATGATGTCCCGCGAGGCGCTCGCAGGCCTGATCGCTGCGGCGCAAGACGCGGGCATCCGTTTCATCTCGGACGAGATCTATCACGGGCTCGACTACGCGTTTCCCGCGGTGACGGCTGCGGCGCTGTCGGACCACGCGCTCGTGATCAACTCGTTCTCGAAGTATTTCTGCATGACGGGCTGGCGCGTCGGCTGGATGGTCGTGCCCGAGATTCTGGTGCGGCCGATCGAGCGGCTGCAGCAGAACCTGTCGATCTCGGTGCCGTCGCTGTCGCAGATCGCGGCCGAAGCGGCCTTCGACGGCGCGGCCGAGATGGAGGAGATCAAGCACGGCTATCAGGAAAACCGGCGCATCCTGATCGAGGGATTGCCCAAGGCCGGCCTGACCAGGTTTCTGCCGGCCGACGGCGCGTTCTATCTCTATGCGGATGTCTCGGATTTCACCTCAGACAGTTTCGACTTCGCCAAGCAGATGCTCGAACAGGCCCATGTCGCGGTCACGCCGGGGCTCGATTTCGATCCCATCCATGGCCGTTCATTCATACGGCTCTCTTATGCGCGTTCGGCTGCGGAGATGCGGGAAGCAGTTGACCGGATCGCTCACTGGCTTAAATAGCCGCCAGTTTTCGACAGCCTTCTGGAGTGCAACTTGTCTGACCGTTCCGTCCCGTCTACCGCCACGCATTCTCCTCTCGCCGCATTGATGTGGCCAGTCCGGCCCGGTGAAACCGTCGGCGCCTTGCGCGCCGTCGTGCTGATTGCGCTCGGCACCGCCTTGATGGCGCTGTCAGCCAAGGTGAACCTGCCGCTGCCTTACGTGCCCATGACATTGCAGACGCTGGTCGCGTTGATGATCGGCGCCGCCTATGGCTGGCGGCTTGGCAGCGCAACCATGATTGCCTACCTCGCCGAGGGCGCAATGGGCCTGCCGGTGTTCGCCGGTCCCGTTGGTGGAATCGCACCGCTGGTCGGCCCGACCGCGGGCTATCTGTTCGGCTTCATTGGCGCCGCCTTCGTCACCGGCTGGCTCGCCGAGCGCGGCTGGGATCGCAGCGTCATGCTGCTGTTTGCGGCCATGGCCGTCGGCCACATCCTCATTCTGGCCGCGGGCTTTGGCTGGCTGGCCTTTGGCCTCGGCCTTGGCGCCGCAAAGGCTTGGCAGGTCGGCCTGATGCCGTTCGTTGCGGCGTCGTTGGTCAAGAACGCGCTGGGCGCGACGTTGATGCCGGCGATACGCCGGGTGGTCGATCGCGGGTAAAGCGCGCAATAACGAGCAGTTCCGATTGACAGGGCCGGCCAAGTTGATCTTGGCTGGCCCGGCGTTTTGAGGGGGAGTGAAACAATGACGACGACAACGATGGTGGGGGCGCCGGTCGCGCCGCCCGCCGCCAAGCCGTGGTACAAGGTACTTTATATCCAGGTGCTGATCGCGATCGTGCTCGGCGCCATCGTCGGCTGGCTCTGGCCGTCAGTCGCCACCAATGAGTGGATCAAGGCACTCGGCGATGGCTTCATCAAGCTGATCAAGATGGTGATCGCGCCGATCATCTTCTGCACCGTGGTCTCGGGCATCGCCCATATCCAGGATGCCAAGAAGGTCGGCCGCATCGGCGTCAAGGCGCTGGTCTATTTCGAGATCGTCTCGACCTTCGCGCTGGTGATCGGACTCATCATCGGCAATCTGGTGAAGCCGGGTGCGGGCTTCGGCGGCGCCGCCGCCAACGCGCAGGCCGTCGCCAACTACGCCAAGCAGGCCGAAGGCCAGAGGTCGGTCGACTTCGTGCTGCACATCATTCCGGACACCGTCGTCGGCGCTTTCGCGCAAGGCGAGATCCTGCAGGTGCTGCTGTTCTCGGTGCTGTTCGGCTTCGCCATCATGGGGCTCGGCGAACGCGGCCACACCATCCGCAGTTTCATCGACGACGCCGCGCATGCGGTGTTCGGCGTCATCTCCATCGTGATGCGCGCGGCGCCGATCGGCGCCTTCGGCGCGATGGCCTACACCATCGGCAAGTTCGGCACCGGGGCGATCCTCAACCTGATCGGCCTGATAGCGACATTCTACCTGACTGCGGCGCTGTTCGTGTTCGTCGTGCTCGGTATCATCGCGCGCTTCGCGGGCTTCTCCATCTTCAAGTTCCTCGCCTACATCAAGGACGAGCTGCTGATTGTGCTCGGCACCTCGTCCTCGGAAAGCGCGTTGCCGTCCTTGATGGAAAAGCTTGAGCGCCTGGGCTGCTCCAAATCGGTGGTCGGCCTCGTGGTGCCCACGGGCTATTCGTTCAATCTCGACGGCACCAACATCTACATGACGCTGGCGACCTTGTTCATCGCGCAGGCGCTGGGCTTCGATCTCACCTTCGGCCAGCAGCTCACCATTCTGGTGGTGGCGATGCTGACCTCGAAGGGCGCCTCCGGTATCACGGGCGCGGGCTTCATCACGCTGGCGGCGACGCTCGCCGTGGTCGATCCGCGCCTCGTGCCGGGCATGGCGATCGTGCTCGGCATCGACAAGTTCATGAGTGAGTGCCGCGCGCTGACCAATCTGTGCGGCAACGGCGTTGCCTGCGTGATCGTCGCCTGGTGGGAGGGCGAACTCGATCGCGACAAGCTCAACGCCAACCTCGCCAGGCAGATCGATCCGACCGACATGGAAACGGCTGTCACGACGGACTGATCTGCATTTGACGGTGCCGGGCGCCGTCAGATCTTGAAGTAATAGGGCTGGTCGAGATCCTCGATCAGCCCTTTTTCTTGCGGCGACCAGCCGAGAGCAGCACGCGTCTTCGCGCTCGAGGTCGGAACGTCGGCGCCCGCGAACTGTGCGAACCAGCCGAAATGCGCGGTCGCTTCCTCGGGCGATTGGGACACCACGGGCACGCCGAGCCGCCGGCCGATCACTTCCGCAATCGCCTTGAACGGCACGCCTTCCTCGGCGATCGCGTGATAGTGCTTCGCGGTTGCGCCTTGCTCCAGCGCCAGCCGGTAGACGCGCGCGGCATCGAAGCGGTGCGCGGCGGGCCAGCGGTTGCTGCCATCGCCGACATAGACCGATACGCCTTTCTGGCGCGCGAGGTTGATCAGGATCGGAACGAAGCCGTGGTCGCCCTCGCCATGCGTGGAGGGCGGAAGACGCACAACGGCGGCGCGGACGCCGGCCAGCGACAGCGCGGTCGCTTCCGACACGCGCGGAAAGCGCTGCGCCGACACATCGTCCTCGGTGGCGAGGCGGCCGGGCGCAAGCAGCGCGACGCCGGAGGTGACGATGAGAGGGCGACCGGAGCCCTTGAGCTCCTCGCCGATCGCCAGGATCGCGTGGCGGTCGAGCTCGCAATTGTCCAGAAACTTCGAGAAGTCGTGGTTGAAGCCGAGGTGCAGGACGCCGTCGGAGGCGGCCGCGCCGCTGCGCAAGGACGCGTGATCCTCCAGCGAGCCGCGGTGGATCTCGGCGCCCATCGCGGCGAGCGTCGCGGCTCCCGCGTCGGAGCGGGCGAGGCCCGTGACCCGGTGGCCGGCAGCGATCAGGTCGCGAACGACGGCGGAGCCGACGAAGCCGGTGGCGCCAGTGACGAAAACACGCATGAGTATCTCCAGGGTTGGTGGAGACGACCATCCGCGCTAGGATTATCCGGGTAAAGTAGTGACATTATCGGGGTATAATAGCTAACAGGATGAGCGAGACCGCTTCAGCCGAAAACCTGCTCGGGGCCTACCTCAAGGACCGCCGCACCCGGCTCGATGCCACCGCGTTCGGCTTCGCGGGTAGCCGCAGGCGTACGCCGGGACTCCGCCGCGAGGAGGTGGCGCAGCGCGCCAATATCAGCCCGACCTGGTACACTTGGCTCGAGCAGGGCCGCGGCGGCGCGCCGTCGCCCGATGTGCTCGACCGCATCGCGCGAGCGCTGATGCTGACCGATGTCGAGCGCGAGCACCTGTTCCTGATCGGCCTCGGCCGTCCGCCCGAGGTGCGCTACCAGGCGAGCGAAGGCGTCTCGCCGCGGTTGCAGCGGGTGCTCGATGCGTTCGCGTTCAGCCCGGCGCTGGTGCGGACCGCGACCTGGGACGTCGTCGCCTGGAATCGTGCCGCAAGCGCCGTGCTGACCGACTACGGCGCGATCCCGCCGGGACAGCGCAACATCCTGCGCTTCATCTTCTGCGATCCGCGCGTGCGCGCCGCGCAATACGATTGGGACAGCGTGGCGCGCTTCGTGGTCGCGGCTTTCCGGGCGGACGCCGCGCGGGCCGGCGCAGTCTCGCATGTCGCCAATTTTGTCGACGAGCTGTGCCGGACCAGCCCGGAATTCGCCGCGCTCTGGCGCGACAATGACGTGCGTTACCACGGCGACGGCACCAAGCGGCTGCGGCACCCCGTTCACGGCACGATGTCGTTCGAATATTCGAGCTTTATCGTCGAGGGACGCTCCGATCTCAGCATGATCGTCTACAACCCCGCGACTCCCGACGACGCCGAACGCATCAGGACACTGCTCGCCGAGCGCGCCGACTGACGGAAGTTGCGAACTCGCGCGTTCAACCTGCATCTGGCGACGCGCACGCGGTGCTTGCCGTCAACCCTGATCTAGAATCGCTCCGGCCGGTACGGCGTCGGATCGATCGCCGGTGTTTCGCCGCTCATCATCTCGGCGAGGAGGCGCCCGGTCGCGGGTCCCAGCGTAAAGCCCTGGTGGCCGTGGCCGAAGTTCATCCAGAGGCCGGGATGGCGTGGGGCGGGGCCGAGCACCGGCAGCATATCGGGCGTGCAGGGGCGGGTGCCGAACCATGGGTCGGGCTCGACCCGCTTGCCGAGGTCGATCAGCTCGCGCGCGGAGGCTTCCGCGCTGGCGAGCTGCACGGGCGTTGCGAGCGCGTCCAGGCCCGTCAACTCCGCGCCGGTGGTGATGCGGATACCCTTCGCCATCGGACCCATGGCGTAGCCACCGGCCTTGTCGACCAGCGGCAGATCGAGCGAGGCGCCACCGCTGTAATGCATGTGGTAGCCGCGCTTGCGCACCAGCGGAATGCGATATCCGAATTTGAGCAGGAGATCGGGCGACCACGGCCCGAGCGTCACCACGGCGTTGGCGGCGTCGACCCGCCCATGGTCTGTCTTGACCGACCAGCCGGTGGCGGTCTGCTGCAGGCTTTGGGCATCACCGAGCACGATGGCGCCGCCGAGGCGCTCAAACAGATTGGCATAGGCCGTGACCAGCGCGCCGGGATCAGACACGGTCCAGGTGTCGAGCCAATGGATCGCGCCGGGCAGGTCGTCGCGCAGGACAGGTTCGGCCTTGGCGAGCTCGGCGCCCGAGAGCGCACGAAACCTCACGCCGAATTCGCGCTGGTCCTCTTCCGCCGCCTTGACGGCAAGATCGAACGAGGCAGCGTCGCGATGCAGGTGCCGGTATCCCGCGCGGCGGATCAGATTGTCGGCATGGGCTTCGCGAATGAGGATGTCGTGCTCCGCCGTCGCGTAGGCGATCAGCCGTGCCCAGGCGTCGATCGCCTCACGATGTCGCTTCGGCGCCGAATGCCACCAATAGCGGAGCAGGGGTTCGATATGAAGATGAAGAGATGACAGGCTGTAACGCACGTCGTTGGTGCGGCCGGTCGCGATCTTCAGGAGCGTGGCGAGGTCGCGCGGCATCGGATAGGGGCGCACCGCTTCCGCCTGGATCATGCCGGCATTGCCGTAGCTGGTCTCACGGCCCGGCTCCCTGCGGTCGATCAGCGTGACGGACCAGCCGCGCTGCTGGAGGTGCAGCGCCGCGCTGACGCCGATCATGCCGCCGCCGAGGACGATCGCGCTTTGCATCGGAAGAAATTCTCCTGTCAGGCCGTCTGCGGCATGAGCTTCGGCTGGGCCGTGTTGATGGTTGCGGCGACCACGACTGATAACGCCGTCATCGCCACGAGAAAGCCGAAGGCGGCATCGAACGATCCGGTTCCGGTCACGATGAAGCCGATGGCCACGGGTGCGACGAAGCCCGCGCTCTGGCCGCCGAGATTGACCATGCCGATGCCGGATCCGATCTGGTCGTCGCGGAGCAGCTTGGTCGGAAGCGCAATCACCGAGGCCAGTACGAAGGATTTGAAGAAATAGACCACCGACTGGTAGGTGATCAGCATCGCGATCGTCTCCGCCTTGTACATGGCGTAGAGGAAGATGCCGGTCAATGCGGAGGCGCCGATCAGCAGATATTTTTCGCGCTCGGCGAAGAAGGTCGTCATCACCCAGCCGCCGATCGCGGTCGCGATCGTCGCCATCACGAACGGGATCGGCGCCACGATGCCGACGGTCTTGAGGTCGAGCCCGCGCTGCTGGAGCAGATAGAGCGGCATCCAGGAATCCAGGCCCTTGTTGACGCAGCTGAGGCCGAACCACACCACCATCAGCTGCCACAGCAGCGGATTCTTCATGAGCTCGCGCATCGGCGCACGGCTCTCGGCCTTCGCCCCCGACAGGTTCGGATCGTTCGCGCCCAGGCGGCCCAGATACGGGACGAAGACGAAATAGGCGACCGCAAAGACGATGCCTGCAATGCCGATCGCGTTGAAGGCATGGCGCCAGCCGAGCCAGAGGATCAACGGCGCCATGATCAGCGGCGCGATCATGCTGCCGGCATAGTTGGACGACAGCAGCAGCGCCGACATCTTCGGCCGGCTGTCCTTGTTGAACACCTCCGCGACTGCGCGGATGCTCGCCGGCGGGAAGCCGCCCTCGGCGATACCGAATAGGAAGCGGATCGCGATCAGTGAGGTGAGCGACCAAGCAAGGCTCGTGAACGCCGTGAACAGCGACCACATCACGATGGTGATGATCACCACATATTTCGATCCGAAGCGGTCGGAGAGCCATCCGCCCGGCACCTGCATCGCGGCGTAGCCGAGGAAGAACGCGCTGATGACAATGCCGAGATCTGCGGCCTGGAGGTTGAAGTCCTTGCCGATCTGCGCCAGCGCCAGCGAGATCGCCGCGCGGTCGACATAGGAGATGCAGTAGGCGACGTAGAGCAGGACGAATGCGATGACGCTGGTCTTCCTCGGCAATTCCGTCATCCTCGTCTCCATCGCGCCGCCAGGGCTGGTTTCGGTCGTTGCCGAGTTCAGGTCATGCCCGAGTTCTGATCATTCCCACGTTCTTCATTCCCAACTCAGGAAGCCGGGTGCAGCCGAGAGCGGCGGCGCCACGGCAAGCCGGGCCAGATCGGGCGCCGGCCGGCACAATTGCGCGTCGCCGGCGAACGCTGCTTCGAGGCTCGCGGCCACCGCGAGCACGGCGGCGTCGCCGCCACGCTGACCGACGATCTGCAGGCCGAAAGGCAGCCCGGCTTCATCGAGGCCGAGAGGAATGCTGATGGCGGGATGGCCGGGAAGCGTCACGGCATAAGCGAGCGCCAGCCAATGGAAGTAGGATTTCGTTGGCACCCCGTCGATCTCCGCGGGATGGGGCTCCGACCACGGCCGCGGACTGAGCGTGATGGTGGGGCTGATCAGCACGTCGCAGCTTTCGAAGAAGCTTTGCCAGGCGCGATAGATCCGCGTCTGCGTCGTTGCGGCGCGCGCGTGATCTTCGAGCGTGTAGCCGAGGCCTTCCTCGACATTGGCGCGGACATTGGGCCCGAGCATCTCGGGCCGCTCCTTGTAGTTCTTACCATGCGTCGCCAGGAACATGCCGGCACGCAGCACGGCGAAGGCGTCATCGGCGCCGGAGCAATCCGGCGTCGCCTCGCGGCATTCGGCGAAGAGAGGTGCAAGCTTGCTCACGCGCTGACGGAACACGCGCCGGATGGTCTGCTCGGTCGGGGCGAAGCCGAAGTCTTCGGTGAAGGCCAGGCGCAGCCTGCCGAGTTCTGCGGGGCGCGGCGCGGCCCAGCGTTCGGCATGCCCGCGCACAGGCTCGCCGGGCAGCGTATAGGCGAGCGGATCGCGGGCATCGTCGCTCGCCATCACCGACAGCATCAGCGCGGTGTCGGCGACATTGCGCGCCATCGGCCCGTCGGTCGACAAATTGGACCAGCCGAACACGCGCTTCTCGCTGGCGACGAGGCCGAAGGACGGGCGCATGCCGACAATGCCGGCGAAGCCGGCCGGATTGCGCAAGGAGCCGCCGGTGTCCGAGCCCGAGGCGAGCGGAGCCATGCCGCAGGCGAGCGCCACCGCCGAGCCGCCGGAGGAGCCGGCCGCCGAGCGCATCGGATCGAACGGATTGCCGGTCGCCCCGAACACGGGGTTGCGGGTGTTGCCGCCGGCCGCCCATTCCGGTGTGTTGGTCTTGCCGAAGATGATGGCGCCAGCCGCGCGCAGCCGTGCCACCGAGCCCTGGTCAGCGAGTGGGACGTTGTCCCTCAGCAACGGACTGCCATAGGTGGTGCGCAGTCGAGCGGTGTCCTGGGTGTCCTTGATGAGAACGGGGAGCCCGTGGAGGGCGCCATGATCCTCACCGCGCAGGATGGCAGCCTCGGCTTCCTTGGCAGCGGCGCGAGCGCCAGGCTCGTCCAGTGTCACGACGGCATTGACGGCGGGATTGACGGTGGCGATCCGCGACAGGCACGACTCCAGCAGCTCGACGGGCGAGATGTCCCGGGCGGACAGGCGGCGGCGCAGCTCAACGGCGCTGGAATCGCAAAGGTCGGACAATGCCAATCCCTTTCAAAATTTGAAAACGATTTAGCATATCGGAAAGTGGAGGCCGCGCACCAATATTCGTCAGAACCGGCCATTTCATGCACAAATGCTGGTTTGCCTGCCCAAACGGCGGCCAGATGCGGAACCCAGGGCCGGCTTCAGTCGAAAAGATTAGGTGGATCGATCAAACAATTTTTCGGCCGCCGTGATAACCTTGCTGGATGAGCGAGATCGTGACGACGCCGGAGGGCGCCAACTCCCAGCTGGGCCAATGCCTCAAGGCTGCCCGCCAGGCGCGGGGGCTGACGCTCAAGCAGGTGGCGGAGCGGACCGGCATGGCGCTGTCGACCCTGTCCAAGGTCGAGAACGGTCTGATGTCGCTGACCTACGACAAGCTGCTCCAGCTCACCTCCGGCTTGAAGATGGAGATCGCCGAGCTGTTCAATCCGGTGCCCCCGCGTCCCGAGCAGAGCAGACCGGTCACGGCGCGACGGAGCATCAGCCGTGCCGGGCAGGGGCAGGTGATCACGACCGGATTCTACACCTACACCTATCAATGCACCGATCTGATCGGCAAACGCATGGTGCCGATCCTGGCCGAAGTCAGGGCGCGCTCGCTGGAGGAGTTCGGTCCGCTGCTGCGCCACGCCGGCGAGGAATATTTCGTGGTGACGAGCGGACGCGTTGCCGTCCACACCGAGTTCTACGCGCCGGAGATCCTGGGCGAGGGCGACGGCATTTATCTCGACAGCACCATGGGCCACGCCTACCTCAACGCCGGCGAAGGGCCTGCTGCGACAGGCGTCTGCCTTTGCACCAGCGAAGCGCCTGACCTCTACGATCAGCTCCGCCGGATCGCATCGCGCGACGTGGCGCCGATCGAAGGCGATCCACCGTCGCTCTGAACAGCAAAGAGAGCGTGGAACGAAAAACGCCCGGCCGAAGCCGGGCGTTTTTGATTGGGGCTCGTCTATTCGCCGCCGCCGAAGCGGCGCGACCACCAGCCGGCGCGACGCGGTGCGGCCGAGGTTTCGCTTGCCGCTGCGGGCGCGGGCTCCGGAGCCGGTGCGGGCGGGGCAACCGGCTCGGCCGCCTGCGCGATCGGTGCCGGTTCACTCTGGCTGCTCGACAGGAAGCTCACCTTTTCCCGAACCGTCGAACGGCGTCGTGCGGCCTTGTCGTCGGCGTGCTCTTCGTCCGCGGCAGCAGGAGCCGGCTCAGGCCTGGCCGTTGCCTCAATCCGTGCTTCGGCCCGCGGCTCAGGCTGGGTGACCTGAGGTTCCGACGTGTGCTCGGCCTGCGCGATCGAGGGCGCAGCCTCGCCGCTAAAACCGTCGAAATCGGCGACTGCATCGGTCGCTTCCGACGGCGCACTGGCCGCGAGCTCGTCGCCGATGGAGCCGGCGAGACCTTCCTCGCCAGGACCACGACGCCGACGTCCGCCACGGCGACCACGCCGGCGACGGCGATCGGCGCTGCCCTGCTGCTCGCCACGGGCTCCCTGTTCCTCGCCTTCCTCGCCATCCGGCTCGGCCTCGGCATCCTCTTCGCCTTCGCCGGCCGCCACGGCCGTCTCGGCAAGAGCGGGAGCGCCATCCTCGCGCGTCTCCTCGTCGCGCGGGCCACCGCGACCGCGGCGGCGACGGCGACGCTTGCGGCGCTGGCCGTCCTGCTCGGTAGCGGCGTCGCCTGCGGTCTGCTCCTCGGCGAGACCTTCGGTTTCTTCGGTCTCGACCTCGGATTCGGTCTCCGGATCGAACTCCTCGTCGTCATAGGCCTCTTCGACCAGGGGCGGCGGGCTTGCGGCCGCCTGCGCCGCCAGCAGAGCCTTGGCGGCTTCCAGCGTATGCACCTGCTCGCCGCGGTCGATGACATAGGCCTGCGGCCCGTTGACGCTCGGGTCGGCGATGACCGACAACGTGACCTTGAAGCCGTTCTCGAGGTCGCGCAGATGGCCGCGCTTGTGGTTCAGCACATAGAGCGCGACGTCGGTGCGGGTGCGGACCACCAGATTGTGGGTTGCGCCCTTCATCAGGATCTCTTCGAGGCCGCGCAGCAATTGGAGCGCAACCGAGGACACCGAGCGCACATGGCCGGTGCCACCGCAATGCGTGCAGGGATCGGTCGAGGACTCCAACACGCTGGCGCGGATGCGCTGGCGTGACATTTCGAGCAGGCCGAAATGCGAGATGCGTCCGACCTGGATCCGCGCGCGGTCCTGCCGGAGGCAATCGGACAGCTTGCGCTCGACCGCGCGGTTGTTGCGCTTCTCGTCCATGTCGATGAAGTCGATGACGATCAGGCCGGCGAGATCGCGCAGCCGAAGCTGACGCGCGACCTCCTCGGAGGCTTCGAGATTGGTCTTGAGCGCGGTGTCCTCGATATGATGCTCGCGCGTCGAACGACCGGAGTTGACGTCGATCGAGACCAGCGCTTCGGTCTGGTTGATGACGATGTAGCCGCCGGAGCGCAGTTGCACGGTCGGGGAGAACATCGCATCCAGCTGGCTTTCGACGCCCATGCGCGAGAACAGCGGCTGGCCGTCGCGATACTGCTTCACCGCGCTCACATTGGCGGGCATCAGCATCTTCATGAAGTCGCGCGCTTCACGGTAACCGGATTCACCGGCAACTGAGATCTCGTCGATCTCCTTGTTGTAGAGGTCGCGCAGCGAGCGCTTGATCAGCGAGCCTTCCTCGTAGACGAGGGTCGGGGCCTGCGACTTCAGCGTCATGTCGCGCACCGTCTCCCACATCCGGATCAGGTACTCGAAATCGCGCTTGATCTCGGGCTTGGTGCGGGCGGCGCCAGCGGTGCGCAGAATGATCCCCATGCCCTCGGGCACGTCGAGATCCTGCACCACTTCCTTTAGGCGCGAACGGTCCTGCGCGCTCGTGATCTTGCGGCTGATGCCGCCGCCGCGCGCGGTGTTCGGCATCAAGACGGCATAGCGGCCGGCGAGCGAGAGGTAGGTCGTCAGCGCCGCGCCCTTGTTGCCGCGCTCTTCCTTGACGACCTGCACCAGCATCACCTGGCGGCGCTTGATGACTTCCTGGATCTTGTACTGGCGGCGGGGACGGAAGGTGCGCTCCGGCACTTCTTCCAGCACATCGTCGCCGCCGACGGATTCAACGACGTCCTCTTCGGCTTCCTCGTCGTCCTCGTCTTCGTCGTCATCCTCGGCCGTCGCTTCGGATTCGTGATGCGGAGCCTGCGTGCTCTCGCCGGGGGCGTACACGGCGTCGGCAGGCTCAGTAGCCGACGTCACGGCCTCGGCAAGATCGTCGGCGTGTACGTCGGAGGCAACCTCCTGCGGCTCGGCAACGGCCTCTGTGGCGACCGCGGGCTCGGCGCCGATCGCTGCGACAGGCGCCGGTGTCTCGTCGGCATGATCATGGTCGTGATGGTCGTGCTCGCCATGATGATCGTGGTCGCCATGGTCGTGGGCGTGATGATCGTCACCATGGGCATGATGATGGTCGTCGTGGTCATGCCCTTCGTGGTCATGTGCTTCGTGGCCGTGATGATCGTGGCCTTCGTGCTCGCCGTGATGCTCTGCGCCGGCGTGCAGGTGCTCGCCCTCGTGCGAAGCGCCTTCGGGCAGGGCCTCGCCCTGGACCTGCCGGGCCGCGGGATCGCTGCCTTCGACGACGTCGCTGCGGACGCGCTCGCCATGGCTACGGCGGCGGGAATTGCGGTGGCGGGAGCGGCGGCGGCCCTGGGAGCGGTTCTCGCTCTCTTCCTCGGCCTCGCGATGGGCCTGCTCCTCGGCTTCGATCAGCGCCTGCCGGTCGGCAACCGGGATCTGGTAGTAGTCGGGATGGATTTCGCTGAAGGCGAGGAAGCCGTGGCGGTTGCCGCCATATTCGACGAAAGCGGCCTGGAGCGAGGGTTCGACCCTTGTGACCTTGGCGAGGTAGATATTCCCGCGCAGTTGCTTGCGTTGCGCGGTCTCGAAATCAAACTCTTCGACGCGATTGCCGCGGACCACGACGACCCGGGTCTCTTCCGGGTGGGTGGCATCGATCAACATCTTGTTGGGCATGTCTTAACTCTTGGCGGCGGCGGGCGCGATTCACCGTGGGCGCCATCAGCGCTGCCGGGTGACGCGACGGTCCACCTGATTCGGGGGTGAGGGGAAGGCCGAAACGCCGTCTCTCGCGCCTTGCCGAACCGGACGCCGGAGGACCAAAGTGGCGCGCGGAATTTTCACTCCGCAGCGTCGCGAATGGTCCTTCAGAATTGGTCGGCACAGTCTGGCGCATCAAGCGTCGGCCCGTATGAAACATTGGGCGGCGGGGCCGCCCCTCAATCAGTTGCTGTTGGCCAGGCATGGCGCGAGCGCGCTCGCCTTGGGTATTACGAACCGCTCCCTTGGGATTTAAGGGATCGGGTAACGGGTTGCGCCGCTGTCAGAACCGTCCCGGAAACGTGGTGGTAACCGGGAACCGTCCGCCGCCGGGGCTTGCCCCGCTCCACCTTGCTGCCGCGCACCGCGCTGGACTTAGAGGGGAACGGAAAAACGCTGGAATTCCCAAACCTTGAGAGTTCCGGCGCTGCACCGGGAGGCTGAATGCGACACAACCGGAAATATCGGCCGTCAGCATTCCGTACATACGTGGATTGGGCCATCCGTGCAAGGAGCGTCGCACGGCGGTCACAGTCAGCGAGTTTCGCGTCTCTGTCATTAAGGATCGTTTAACCGTGTGGTTCTATTGCGTTAAAGAGGCTGCTCGGAGGCACGGAATCGGTGGCGAGCCGCGCAAATCAAAGGATCTTGCTAGGATGCGTGCTGCTCTGCGCGGCAGCATTGCCCTGTGCCGATTCCTCGCGCCTGAAGGCTGCGGAAAGTCAGCCTCAACCCGCTGTTGCATCAGTGAATTTCCCGACGGCTTCGGCCGCCCGGCTGGCCGGTGACGGCAGGCAAACCCGCTTTGTCCTCGACATCGACCAGACCGTTAGCTTCCGCGCCGTCACCTTGGCCGACCCGTATCGGGTGGTGGTCGACGTCCCCCAGGTCAATTTTCAACTTCCCGCCGGCACCGGGTCCGGCGGACGCGGACTGGTCAAGGCCTTCCGCTATGGGCTGGTGATGCCCGGCGGCTCCCGAATCGTGTTCGACCTGACGGGCCCGGCCAAGATCGCCAATTCCTACGTGGTGGAGGCCGCCAACGGTCAGCCCGCGCGGCTGGTGCTCGAACTGGAGGAGGTCGAGCGCACCGCCTTCGTGCCGTCGCTGGCTCCGGAAAATCGTCCTGAGCTGCGGCCGGCAATTGCCGATCCGCCGCCCGCGACGGTTCCCGCATCTGCACATCCTGAAGCCGGGCAGAAGGCCGATGGCCGCGCGGTGGTTGTCATCGATCCCGGCCATGGCGGCATCGACAATGGCACCCAGTCGAGCGGCGAGAGCGAGAAGAATCTGGTGCTGGCCTTTGGCCTGGCTCTGCGCGAACGGCTGGAAAAGACCGGCAAATTTCGCGTGGTGATGACACGCGACGACGACACCTTCATCCCGCTCAACGACCGGGTCAAAGTCGCCCGCAGCCTCAAGGCGGCGTTGTTCGTCTCGATCCATGCCGACGCGCTGCCGCGCGCCGAGGGCGATGCCCAGGGCGCGACCATCTACACGTTGTCCGACAAGGCCTCCGACGCCGAGGCGCAGCGGCTGGCGGATGCGGAAAACCGGGCGGACGCCATCGCCGGCTTCAACCTCGCGGAGGAGCCGACCGATGTCGCCGACATCCTGATCGATCTCACCCAGCGGGAAACCCGCACCTTTTCAAGTCGTTTTGCCCACCTGTTGATGGGCGAAATGAAGTCGACCGTGCGGATGCACAAGCATCCCCTGAAATCGGCCGGCTTCCGGGTGCTGAAGGCGCCCGACGTGCCGTCGGTCCTGGTCGAGATCGGCTATGTCTCCAACAAGGGCGACCTCGAGCATCTGGTCTCGGAAGGATGGCGTTCGCGTGCCGTGGGCTCGATGGCACAGGCGATCGACGGGTTTTTGGCCAAGCGGATGGCCACGGCCGGATCGTCAAATTGACGACCGGAGGATCGTCGAATTGAGAAGGGATTTTCCGTCCCGCCGCAAAAGCCCTAGTTTGGCCACAGCGGGCGCTTTATAAAAACGCCGCAGGGGGTTCCGGAATCGGCGAGAATCCCGCTCGGCAAGCGTCTTGGGTCCGGCACCGATAGTATTGAGTAAGGCCGGTGAATTCGCGATGGTTTGGCGCCTGTTTCGGGTGCCAGGGCTGATCTTTGGGCTGATCCAGAGTTTGAACGGATAAACAGATAATGCGCTTGCTGGTGCGGTTCATGGGCTTCCTGTTCGCCGCGGGAACGGTGTTGTTCCTTGTCGGGGTCGGTGCCGTCGCAGGCCTGATCTGGCATTTCTCCAAGGACTTGCCGGACTACTCTCAGCTTCAGGATTACGAGCCGCCGGTGATGACCCGCGTGCACGCGACCGACGGCTCGCTGCTCGGCGAATACGCCAAGGAGCGGCGGCTTTACCTGCCGATCCAGGCGGTGCCGAAACTCGTGATCAACGCCTTCCTCGCGGCCGAGGACAAGAATTTCTACGAGCATGGCGGCATCGACTACACCGGCATGGCGCGCGCCGGCGTGGTCTACATCCAGAACTACGGCTCCAACCGCCGGCCGCAGGGCGCTTCGACGATCACCCAGCAGGTCGCCAAGAACTTCCTTCTGACCAACGAGGTCTCCTTCGCGCGCAAGATCAAGGAAGCCTTGCTGGCCATGCGGATCGAGAAGACCTACTCGAAGGACAAGATCCTCGAGCTGTATCTGAATGAAATCTATCTGGGTCTCGGCGCCTACGGAATCGCGGCTGCGTCGCTGGTTTATTTCGACAAGTCGGTGAACGAGCTGACGGTGGCGGAAGCGTCCTATCTCGCGGCGCTGCCGAAGATGCCTGCGACGCTGCATCCCGTCCGCAACCGCGACCGCGCCATCGAGCGCCGTAACTACGTGATCGATCGTCTCGTTGAGAACGGCTGGGTCAAGCAGGCCGACGCCGACAAGGCGCGCAAGGAGCCGCTGGTCGTTACCAGCCGCTCCAATGGCGCCCACACCTTCGCCGGCGAATATTTCGCCGAGGAAGTGCGCCGCGACATCTTCGAGCGCTATGGCGAGAAGAAACTTTACGAGGGCGGCCTCTCGGTTCGCACTACGCTCGATCCCAAGATTCAGGTCATGGCGCGCAAGACCATGGTCGCCGGTCTCGTCAACTATGACGAGCAGCAGGGCTATCGCGGCGCCATCAGCAAGCTCGACATTTCGGGCGACTGGGGCGTGAAGCTCGCCGAGATCAAGTCTCTGTCCGATATCTCGCCATGGCGCATGGCCGTGGTGCTGGAGACCAGCGATCAGTCGGCGCGCATCGGCTTCCAGCCGAGCCGCGAGCTCGGCGGCGCCATCAGCAAGCAGCGCGAGACCGGCCTCATCACGCTCGACGGCATCAAATGGGCAAGAGCGGCCTCCGGGGCTGCGAAGGGTAGGGCGGCAAGCGCAGTGTCGCAGGTGCTCCAGCCCGGCGACGTGATCTACGCCGATCCGCTGTACAAGGACGCCCAGCCCGTCGAAGGTCAGTACCGGCTGCGCCAGATCCCCGAAGTGTCCGGCGCGATGGTGGTGATGGACCCCTGGACCGGTCGCGTGCTGGCGATGGTCGGCGGCTTCTCGTTCGACCAGAGCCAATTCAACCGCGCCACGCAGGCCTATCGGCAGCCCGGTTCGTCGTTCAAGCCGATCGTCTACTCGGCCGCGCTCGACAACGGCTATACGCCTTCGACTGTCGTGCTCGACGCCCCGATCGAAATCGACCAGGGCCAGGGCGCGGGCGTGTGGCGGCCTGAAAACTTCTCCTCGGGCAAGTTCCAGGGGCCGGTGACGCTGCGCAACGCGCTGCGGCAGTCGCTCAACACGGTGACGGTGCGCCTCGCCCAGGACATCGGCATGCCCCTGATCGGCGAATATGCCCGCCGCTTTGGCGTCTATGACGAACTGCCGAACTATCTGTCCTACGCGCTCGGCGCCGGCGAGACCACGGCGATGCGCATGGTCACGGCATATTCGATGCTCGCCAATGGTGGCCGCCGGGTGAAGCCGACCCTGATCGACCGCATCCAGGATCGCTACGGCCACACCATCTTCAAGCACGACCAGCGCGAATGCCGCGGCTGCGACGCGCCGGGTGGTTGGAAGAACCAGAACGAGCCGCAGCTGATTGACCGCCGCGAGCAGGTGCTGGATTCCATGACCGCCTATCAGATCACCGAGCTGATGGAAGGCGTGGTCCAGGCCGGTACCGCGACCGTGGTCAAGCAGGTCGGCAAGCCGATCGCCGGCAAGACCGGCACCACCAACGAGGCCAAGGACGCCTGGTTCGTCGGTTTCTCGCCCGACGTCGCCGTCGCCATCTACATGGGCTACGACAAGCCGCGTCCGCTCGGCAAGGGTAACGCCGCGACCGGCGGTCATCTCGCAGCTCCCATCGCACGCGACTTCCTCCAGCTCGCGCTCGCCGACAAGCCCGCGGTCCCGTTCAAGGTGCCGGCCGGCATCAAGCTGGTGCGCGTCGTCGCCAAGACCGGCATGCGCGCCGGTCCGGGCGAGACCGGCGGAACCATCCTCGAAGCCTTCAAGCCGGGCACGGCGCCGCCGGATAATTATTCGGTCATCGGCGTTGCCGATGCCGACGGCCGGACGCCGGCGTCGCAGCAGCAGCAGCCGGATTCCGGTTTCTTCATGCGGCCGGGCACCGGCGGGCTGTACTAAGGCTTAGGACAAGACAGACGTTCGTCGCCGCGGCGGTTGCGCTTTTCAGCCGCCGCCGCTACATCCCGTTGTCATTAGACGCGGAACAATTCCGCGAGACCAGAGAACCACATGCGCGCCGAAATCGAACGGTTGGTAGAAGAGATCAAGCAGTCGGTCGGGCTGCTGAGGAGGCATCTTTGACGTCGAGAAATCGACGGCGCGCCTCGCTGAGCTGAACAAGCTCGCAGAAGATCCCAACCTCTGGAACGATCCCCAGAAAGCCCAGAAATTGATGCAGGAGCGCACCTCGCTTGAGGACTCGCTCTCCGGCATCGGTAAGGTCGAGCAGGAGCTCGAAGACGACATCGGCATGATCGAGCTCGGCGAAGCCGAGGGCGATGAGGGCGTCGTCAAGGAAGCCGAAGCCGCACTGAAGAGCCTCAAGAAGGAAGTCGCCCGGCGCGAGCTCGAGGCGCTGCTGTCGGGAGAGGCCGACGGTTTCGATTCCTATCTCGAAGTGCATGCCGGCGCCGGTGGCACCGAGAGCCAGGACTGGGCGCAGATGCTGCTCCGCATGTACTCGCGCTGGGCCGAAACCCACGGCTTCAAGGTCGAGGTGCTGGAAGAGTCCGAGGGCGAAGAGGCCGGCATCAAGTCCGCGACGATCCAGGTCTCCGGCCACAATGCCTATGGCTGGCTCAAGACCGAGGCGGGCGTGCACCGCCTGGTGCGGATCTCGCCATTCGATTCCAACGCGCGGCGGCACACCTCGTTCTCGTCCGTCGCTGTGTTTCCGGTGATCGACGACACCATCAAGATCGACATCAAGGAATCGGACGTCCGCGTCGACACCATGCGCTCAGGCGGCGCCGGCGGCCAGCACGTCAACAAGACCGAGTCCGCGGTGCGGCTGACGCATATCCCGACCGGCGTCGCCGTGGTCTGCCAGGCCGGCCGCTCGCAGCACAAGAACAAGGCGCAGGCCTGGGACATGCTGCGCGCACGGCTTTATCAGATCGAGCTGAAGCGGCGTGAAGAGAAGGCCGCCGCCGACCAGGCCGCCAAGACCGACATCGGCTGGGGCCACCAGATCCGCTCCTACGTGCTCCAGCCCTACCAGATGGTGAAGGATCTGCGCACCGGTGTGCAGACCTCCGATACATCAGGCGTTCTCGGTGGCGATCTCGACGACTTCATGGCCGCGACCCTGGCGCAGCGCGCCTTCGGCACTCCCGGCGCCGACATCGAGGACGTCGACTGATGCCCCGGATCGCCTTCATCGGGCTTGGGCGGATGGGCCATGGCATGGCCGGCCGCTATCTCGATGCCGGCTTCACGGTGACGGTTTGGAATCGCAGCAAAACAAAAGCGGAAGACCTGATCGCGCGCGGCGCGCTGTGGGCGACCTCGCCTGAGGACGCGGCGATCGACGCCGACGCGGTCGTGACGATGGTCGCCGATGACGAGGCCTCGCGCGCGGTCTGGCTCGGGCCCGAGGGCGCAGCCAAGACGGCGAAATCAGGCACCATCGCGATCGAATGCTCCACCGTTTCCTATGACCACGCCCGCGAGATGGGCCGCGAAATGAATGCGCGCGGGCTAATCTATATCGATTGCCCCGTGACGGGATTGCCGGATGCGGCAGCGAGCGGAAAGCTGACGCTGCTCGTTGGTGCCGATCCCGCCGATCTCGAACGCGCGCGGCCCTATCTGACACCGATCGGCTCGACCATCCGCCATTTCGGCGCGGTCGGTGCCGGCACCGTCTACAAGCTGATCAATAATCTGATGGGCGCGATCCAGATCGCCGGCCTCGCTGAGGGACTCGCCATCGCCGAGCAGGCCGGGCTCGACATGAATCTGGTGCTGGAATCAATTCAGGCGGGCGTCGCCGCAAGCCCGCAGGTGCAGCGCCACTCCAAGCGCATGGTCGCCCGCGATTTTTCCGGCGCAACGTTCACGGCGGCGCTGCGGCACAAGGATGCCGCCTACGCAGTGAAGCTCGCCGAGAGCCTGCTGGCCGACAAGCCGCTGGTCGCGCGCGCCGCCGTCGAGGCCTACGCGCAGGCGAAGGCTGCGATGCCTGACGACGATGAAGGCAAGATGATCGAGCTGGTGTCGCGGCCGAAGAAGCCGTCCTAGCGGATCACATCGACATGGGGCAGCGTCGTTTGCCTCGTTCGCACGTTGGTCTTGTAAACGGATGCGTCATCGGAAATCGGGTGGCGCTGTTCGCAGGATCGTCCTAGGCGGCTGTCTCGCCTAGCGACATGAGACGCCATGCCCCTGAATCACAGCCGGATCGACGCGCGCGACTGGTCGCTGCTCGCTGTGCTCTCGGTGCTCTGGGGCGGGTCGTTCTTCTTCAACGGCGCGGCGCTGCGGGAATTGCCGCCGCTCACGCTGGTGCTTTTGCGCGTTGCACTTGGCGCGGCCATTCTACTGCCGCTGCTCCGTGTCCAGGGCATTGGCTTTCCCAAGGGCATCGCCGGCTGGAAACCGTTCGTCGCGATTGGGCTCCTCAACAACGTCATCCCGTTCTCGCTGATCGTGGTCGGCCAGACCTTCATTCCAAGCGGGCTGGCGTCGATCCTGAATGCCACCACGCCGCTGTTCACGGTGATCGTAATGGCGGCGGCAGGCGAAGAGGCCTTACGGCTGCGTCGCGTCGCCGGCGTGGCACTGGGCCTCGCCGGCGTGATCATCCTGCGCGGATGGGGCGCTGAAACACGGGCGGGGCAGGGGCTCGGTATCCTGCTCTGCCTCGGCGGCGCCTTCAGCTATGGCTTTGCGGCGCTGGCAGCGCGCCGGTTGTTGAAGGACTCCCCGCCGCTGGTGACGGCAGCCTATCAACTGATGGCTTCCACGGTGATGATGGTGATCGTCGCGGGCGCAGCGGAGCAGCCGTGGCGTCTGCCGATGCCGGGCATGACGACGTGGCTTGCAGTGCTTGGCCTTGCCGGCCTGTCGACGACGCTCGCCTATATCGTCTTCTTCCAGATCCTGCGGCGGTCGGGTGCGACCAACGTGATGCTGGTGACGCTGCTCATTCCCGTCACCGCCGTTCTTCTGGGATGGCTGGTGCTGGGCGAACCGATCTCGATGCGAGAG
Source organism: Bradyrhizobium sp. WSM1253 (assembly GCF_000244935.1). NCBI lineage: Bacteria > Pseudomonadati > Pseudomonadota > Alphaproteobacteria > Hyphomicrobiales > Nitrobacteraceae > Bradyrhizobium > Bradyrhizobium sp. WSM1253. Next base: position 545,274 of record NZ_JH600073.1, on the reverse strand, counting down.
ATCGCGGGCGCGATCGTGATCGGCAGCGCGTTGCTGGTGATCGATGGGCGCGTTCTGGACCTGCTTCGGCGCGGCACATAGTTCCAGAGTCGTCGTTTCACCTCACGGAAAATCGCGGCGCTTGCCAGCCGCCGCTCCCCTTGCGACACTCTCGGCAAAACAAGACTACAAAACAGGGGAGAGAACGATGCCGGGTCGTCGCGAAAACCTTGCTGCCCTCGCCATTCTTGCTGCCGCAGTGTTGGCCACAACACCGGCCCTGGCGCAGAAGAAATACGATCCCGGCGCCACCGATACCGAAATCAAGCTCGGCAACATCATGCCCTATAGCGGGCCGGCGTCGTCCTATGGCGTGATCGGCAAGACCGAGGCCGCGTTCTTCAAGATGATCAACGACCAGGGCGGCATCAACGGGCGCAAGATCAATTTCATCAGCTATGACGACGCCTATTCGCCGCCAAAGGCGATCGAGCAGGCGCGCAAGCTGGTCGAGAGCGACGAGGTGTTGCTGATCTTCCAGCCGCTCGGCACGCCTTCGAACTCCGCGATCATGAAATACATGAACGCCAAGAAGGTACCGCAGCTCTTCGTCGCCTCCGGCGGCACCAAGTTCGGCGACCCCAAGAATTTCCCATGGACCATGGGATTTCAGCCGAACTACCAGAGCGAGGGGCGGATCTACGCAAAATATATCCGTGACAACTTTCCAAACAGCAAGATCGCGGTGTTCTGGCAGAACGACGACGCCGGCAAGGACCAGTTCAAGGGCCTGAAGGATGGGCTCGGCGACAAGGCCAATATGATCATCGCCGACAAATCCTATGAGGTCAGCGATCCCTCGATCGACTCGCAGATCGTTGCGCTTCACGATTCCGGTGCCGACATCTTCTTCTCCTGGGCTGCGCCAAAGGGATCGGCACAGGCGATCCGGAAGGTCGGCGAGCTCGGCTGGAAGCCAAAATTCTTCCTCGCCAATACGGCTACGTCGATCGCCTCGGTGCTCAAGCCCGCCGGACTCGACTATTCCAAGGACATCATCTCGACCGCATATTTGAAGGATCCGACCGACCCGACCTGGGACAAGGACCCAGCGGTCATCGCGTGGCGTACCTTTATGGACAAGTACTATCCCGAAGGGGACAAGACCAACGCCAACAACCTTTATGGCTACGTTCAGGCGGAGGCGATGGCGCAGGTGCTGAAGCAGTGCGGCGATAATCTCACGCGTGACAACGTGATGAAGCAGGCCTCGAACCTGAAGGATTTCCACACCGACCTGATGCTGCCCGGCATCATGGTCAACACCTCGGCCGACGATTATTTCCCGATCGAGCAGATGCAGCTGATGCGCTTCAACGGGCAGGCCTGGGAGCTGTTCGGCGACGTCATCACAGGAGAGGTCGGCCACGAGCGCGGCCAGTAGAATGCGAGAAGCGCGGGCCTAGCCCGCGCTGAGCCGCACGCCGGCGCGCAGGAATTTCTGCGGATCGACCGCTTCGCCGTCGATCCGGGTTTCATAGTGCAGATGCGGGCCGGTGGAACGGCCGGTCGAGCCGACGAGTCCGACGACCTGGCCGATTCTCACGATCTCGCCGACCCTGACGTTGATCTCGGAGAGATGGCCGTAGCGAGTCGCAAGGCCATTGCCGTGATCGACCTCGATCATGCGGCCGTAGCCGCCGGACCAGCCGGCGGAGACGACCTTGCCGTTGGCGGTGACGCGAACGGGATCGCCGCTCGCCGCGCGGAAGTCGAGCCCGGTGTGCATCGCGGGCCGGCCGAGGAACGGATCGCTGCGCACGCCGAAACCGGAGGTGAACTCGACCTCGCCGATGACGGGCTTGCGATAGGGCACGAGTGCGAGGGTGCGATTGAGCCGGTCCATCTCGGCGCGGGTGCTGTTGATGCGATAGAGCTGCTTTTCGAACGGCCCCGAACTGGCGGTGAGTTTTACGGGTACGAAAGGCCCGCCCATCGCCGTGCGCGGCACGGCGGCTTCGAGATTTGCGAGGTTCAGGCCGAGATCGCTGACGACGCCGCGCATCCGGCGCATGCGTGAGTCCATGCCTTCCTCGACGGCGTTGAGCGCCGCCATCTGGCGACGCTCGACTTGGTCAAGCGAGGTCGTGAGCCGAACGACGACGTTGTCGAACCCTTGATTCTTGGCGAATTGATTGACGGGCGGAGCTGCGAGGGTCGGCGCGCGCGATTCGAGCCGCGCTTCGCGATCCGGCGGCGCCACGAAGATCACGGTGTCGCCGATCGGCGAGGGTTTTGGCGTGCCCTGCGTCGTCTGGCTGGCGTCGCCACGCTGCGGGGTGGACCGGGGAATCGATCCGGTCACGTCCGGCATGGACCCGAGCGCCGTGGCACGGGACTCCAGCGCCGTCTGGCGCTTCATGATCTGGTCGAGCTTCTGGTCGAACTGCTCCTGGTCGAGCAGTTGCCGGCTGGTGGTGCGGTCGACCTTGGCGCGCAGCTCGGCGATGCGGTCCTCATAGGCGTATTGCATCTCGGCCTGCCGGGCGATCAGCCGGGTGAGGACGTCGTCGCGGAAGGCGAAATAGGTCGCGGTTGCGGCCGACCAGAGCCCGAGCAACACGACGGTGCCGACCACGATCCAGAACACCACAGGTCCCAGGCGAACCTGCTTGCCGTGATGCACGATGGTGTAGGCGTCGTCGGTATCCGGAAGGGGAAGCGCTGTTGCCACAGCGGCGGCACGGCGATGAAAGGCTCGTCCGTGGTCGTGGGGGTGATGTTGGGGGTACTGCGAGAATTGGGCAGAACTTTTCGACATCGGCACTCCCGCGCCGGTCGGATGAGTCCGTACGGCCTAATTGCCGCGGCAATCTGGGCCAGTCATGGTTAATTTTCCGGAAACGGAACCGCTTGAATTTAAAGGATTGGTTAAAGCCTTCTTGCGGCCTCCAGCACCTCGTCGGCGTGGCCGTCGACCCGGACATTGCGCCAGATCCGGGCGATCTTGCCGTCGGCGCCAAGCAGCATCGTGGTACGAAGAACTCCCAGGAAGCTCTTGCCATACATGGACTTTTCGCCCCAGACGCCGTAGGCTTCCAGCATCTCGTGTGTCTCGTCCGAGATGAGGGGCACTCCGAGACCATGCTTGTCGCGGAACTTGTCCTGAGCCTTGACTGGATCAGCGGAGATACCGAGCACGGCGGTGCCAGCCGTGGCGAAGGCGCCGGTCAGCCGGGTGAAATCGATGGCCTCCCTGGTGCAGCCCGGCGTGTCGGCGCGGGGGTAGAAGAACAGGACCAGCTTCTGGCCGGTATAATCCGACAGCGCGACGACACCGCCACCGTCGCGGGGCAGGCGGAAGGCGGGAGCCTTCTGACCCTCGACCAAGCCGGCCTTCGCCGCCGTTTTGGGGGCGGATGCCGATTTGGAAGAATTTAACCGTTTCGATGCGTCCTTATGCGATGCTGTCTTTGCTATGGTCCCAGTTGATTTGCTCGCCGGTGTCCGCTGTGTTTTCGCGGACTTGGTTTGAGTCGCAGCCCGCGCTTTCACGGGCGTCTTTTTAGCCGTCGGACTACCGGAGGGCGTTTTGGACGATTTCTTTCGGGATTTCTTGGACATACGCCTTCCTTTCGTCGCTTTCGGCGGGTCAACCAAAGCGGTATTGCAGCCCTCTTCCGGTCTACCGGAATCGTGCCCTCGGCTGGGCGAGTCTGACGACGCCGGAGTCTGGTTACAAGGAATTCCACGCACCACCCCACTGCTCGTTGAACGCGCTCCCGGGGCGACATGACGAACAGAAGGAATATTCGAGGTATGGCGGCAATGCCGGCGCAGGGAGCTTCGCTTCCCGTCGACGGCTGCGGCCCCGGCGGCGCTCAATCCCACGACGGGCGCCTGTATCGAGAGGCAATGGCAAGGAATACGTCGCCCCAGGATTACAATCGGGATTTGGATCGGCGCGGCAGCCAACCAGAGCAGCAGCAATGGGACGACGCCGATTGGGATCCGGATCAGGAAGCGGCGGCGGGCTATCGGGCACGCCGGCTGTTGTCGCGTTCCAATTCGGGCTTCCATCGGTTCGCTGACGGGTTTGGGCCGCTGCGCCGCTGGATGGGCGGCGGTCGCTGGCTGAAGCGCGTGGCCGTGGTCGTCGGTGCCCTGGTTGTCATCTTCGTCGGCTGTTTCGGCGCACTGTGGTGGCGGCTCGGTGCCGGTCCCATCAATCTCGACATTGCGACGCCGTGGCTCGCCGCCGCGATCGAGGACAATATCGGTCACGGCAACACCGTGGAGGTCGGCGGCACGCAGATCGAACGGGCCGGGCGGATCCGCATCGCCGTGCGTATCCGTGATATCGTCGTGCGCGACCACGATCACGTCATTGTCGCCACCGCACCGAAGGCCGAGGTGAAGCTGTCGGGTGCAGGCCTGCTGATGGGGCATCTGCGCGCCGAAAGCCTCAACCTCGTCGATGCCGAGCTCGCGATCCGGATCGCGCCTGACGGGACGGTCACAGTGTCGGCTGGCGACACCGCAAAGCCGCTCGCCACCGGCGTCGCCTCCAAGAAGGACGCGGGGCTGCCGCCGACTTTCCCGCGCAACGGTGTCCCACCGCCGCCATTCGCAACCGAGCCTGCGACCCCCGACACATCGCAAGCCGCGACCCAGGTCACGGCCCCGACCGGCATTCTTCAGGGCCTCGACTGGCTCGACAGTCTGAGCATGACCGGCCTCGACGGCCAGAATCTCAACGAGATCGGCCTGAAGAACGGCAATCTGATCGTCGACGACCAGCAGCGCGGCAGCAAATGGACGTTCGAGAACATCACGCTCAGCCTGCGCCGACCGAGCCATGGCGGCGTCGCGCTCAGCCTCGGCGAGGAGGGCGCGCGTCCGTGGTCGTTGCGTGCCACGATCGGACCCACCGAGAACGGCGTGCGCTCGGTCGATATCCGCGCCGACAAGGTCTCGACCGCCAACATCCTGCTGGCGTTGCGGGTGAAGGACCTCACCTACACCGCCGACCTGCCGCTGACCGGCGAGCTCAAGGGCGAGCTCGGCCGCGACGGCGTGCCGACCTTCTTTCGCGGCAAGATCACGGTCGGTGCGGGCAACATCATCGACACCGATACGCCCGACTATCCGATGGCGATCGACTCGGCCGAGATCAATGTCGAGTGGGACGCCAACCGGCGGGTGCTGGTCGCTCCGTTCAAGATCCTCTCGGGCGCGAACCGCCTGACGCTGCTGGCTCATGTCGAGCCGCCCAACGGCAACGTCAATGACTGGCAGCTCGGTTTCAGCGGCGGCTCGATCCTGCTCGGCGGCATCGACAACGAGCCGCCGCTGGTCTTCAACCGTATTGCGATCGGCTTCCGCTTCGATACCGACCACAAGAGGCTGCTGTTGACGCAGGCCGATATCTCCAACGGAGAGATCGGCGTCGCCGGCACCGGTGCCATCGACTATTCGGGCGAGCCGCGGCTGACATTGGGCTTTGCGGGAACGCCGATGTCGGCCTCCGCGCTCAAGCGGATGTGGCCGACGCTTGTGGTTCCCGAGTTGCGCGAATGGGTAATCGAGCGGATCGAGCGTGGAACGCTCCAGCGCATCGAGATCGGCGTTAATTCGCCGACGAAGAATCTTCCGCGCAAGGGCCCACCCATTCCCGACGACGGCCTGTCGGTCAATATCGTGGCGAGCGGTGTCACGGTTCGTCCCGTCGATGGCCTGCCGGTGGTGCACGATGCCGATTTGAAGGCGCGCGTGACCGGGCGCACCGCGACGGTGAATATCGGGCAGGGCACTGCCGATACGCCAGCGGGCCGCAAGATCACGATTTCCGACTTCGTCTTCGAGGTGCCCGATATGGCGCCCAAGCCGTCGCCGTCGCGGACCAGGTTCCGTGTCGAAGGTCCGGTGCCTGCTGCCGCCGAAATGCTTTCCAACGATCGCCTGAGCGATCTGTCGTCGACCGTCATCGATCCCAATACGAGCAAGGGGACGTTCTCGGCGAACGTCCAGCTTGGGCTGCCAGTCAAGGGCGAGCTGACCAAAGCCGACACCACCTACAGCGTTACCGCCGATCTCAACGGTTTTGGTGCCGACAAGCTGGTGATGAACCAGAAGCTGGAGGCCAACAACCTCAAGATCGTCGCGAGCAACCAGGGCTATCAGGTCAAGGGCGACGTCAAGATCAACGGGCAGGCGGCCTCGCTCGACTACCGCAAACCGGCCGAGGGCGATGCGGACGTCAAATTGCAGGCTACGCTGGACGATGCGAGCCGCGCGCGCCTCGGGTTCGATCTGGGTCCCGCCGTCAGCGGATCGGTGCCGATCAAGCTCTCGGGCAAGATCGCCGGGGGGCCCGACCAGACGACGAAGCTCGGCATCGAGGCCGACCTGACCTCGGTCAAGCTCGACAACATCCTGCCCGGCTGGGTCAAGCTGCCGGGCAGAGCGGGCAAGGCCAGCTTCAAGGTGGTGCCGACGGCGCAATCGACGCGTCTGGAGGACATCGTCATCGAAGGCGGCGGCGCCTCGATCAAGGGGGCGCTCGAGGTCGATCCGAACGGCGACCTCATGAACGCGAACTTCCCGACCTACGCGCCGTCCGACGGCGACAAGGCGTCGCTGAAGGTGGAGCGCGGCCAGGACGGCGTGATCAAGGGCACGATGCGCGGCGACGTATTCGACGGCCGCGGTTTCCTGAAATCGGCAATCTCAGGCAGTTCCAAGGACGATGCCAAGAGCAAGACGAAGAACGTCGATTTCGACATGGACGTGAAGCTCGGCGCCGTCATGGGATTCAATGGCGAGGCGATGCGCAGCGTTGAGGCCAAGATGTCGCGGCGCAATGGTGCGGTCAAAGCCTTCACGCTGAGCGGCAGGATCGGAAAAGACACGCCTGTGGCAGCCGATTTGCGCGGAGGCCGCGCCCAGGGCAACCGCGAGGTGATCTATCTCCAGACCAGCGATGCCGGCGCGCTCCTGCGCTTCACCGACACCACCAACAAGGTCTTCGGCGGCCAGATGGTGGTGGCGATGGAGCCGCCGACGTCAGAGCCTACGACCAGGGAAGGCCTGATCAACGTGCGCGACTTCTCGGTCAAGGGAATGGATCAGCTCGATCGAGTCGCGGCAGGCGGTCCCAACGGTGCGCAGAGCGGCGTCGCCTTCACGGCGCTGCGAGCGGAGTTCACCCGGCAGAACGGCGCGCTCACGATCCGCGACGGCGTCGTCCAGGGGCCGATGATCGGCGGCACCATCGAAGGCTCGATCGACTATCCCGGCAACCAGGTCTGCATGAGCGGCACCTTCGTGCCGATGTACGGGCTCAACAATATCCCCGCTAAGATTCCACTCGTCGGCCTGTTGCTCGGCGGCGGTAGCAATGAAGGCGTGATCGGCGTCACGTATGAGGTCGTGGGCACGCCGGCCGCGCCGGTGATGCGCGTCAATCCGATCTCGGCGATGATGCCGGGTCTGTTCCGTAAGATCTTCGAGTTCAACACCGGCAAGCAGAACTCGCCGTTCGACGAGCAATTGCCGTCGGCACAATCCGGCGAGAGCCCGACCGGATCAGCAAGGCCGCTGTCGAGCGGCTGCAGCCTCGCGCGGCGATAGCCGCGGGCTACCCGCTTCTCGTGTCCGAGAATGAATGCGGATGGTGGTTTGCGCGCGGCCATCCTTCGAGACGCCCGCTCCGCGGGCTCCTCAGGATGAGGTCCTGTTCCAAGGATAAATCTTAGATCCTCATGGTGAGGAGCCCGCGGAGCGGGCGTCTCGAACCACGAGGCCCGTGCGCCGCCTTACGCCGCGCGCACGCCCGCGAGGAACGTCCCGACTTCGCCAGAGAGCTGCTCTGCCTGCTTGGAGAGGTTCGAGGCTGCGGCGAGCACCATGCCTGCGGCATTGCCGGTCTCGTTCGCTGCCGTGCTGACGCCGCCGATATTGGTGGTGACCTCCTGGGTCGCCTCGGCCGTCTGCGAGACACTGCGGGCGATCTCGGCGGTGGCGGCGCCTTGCTCCTCGATCGCGGTGCCGATCGAGGTGGCGATCCGGCTGACCTCCTCGATGGTGGCGGTGATGCCGCCGATGGCGTCCACCGCTTCCTTGGTCGCGCCTTGGATCTGGGCGATCTTGTCGCCGATCTCGCGGGTGGCTTCCGCAGTCTGGCTCGCCAGCGACTTCACCTCGGAGGCGACGACGGCAAAGCCGCGGCCGGCTTCACCGGCGCGCGCGGCCTCGATGGTGGCGTTGAGCGCGAGCAGATTGGTCTGCGCCGCGATGCTGGAAATCAGCTCGGCGACGTGCTCGATCTGCTGGGCGCCGTCCGAAAGGGCCCGCACGATCGTGTCGGTGCGGCGTGCGCTGTCCACGGCGCGTCCGGTGACCACGGCGGACTGCGCGACCTGACGGCTGATCTCGGTGATGGAGGAGGACAGCTCCTCGGCGGCGGCCGCGACCGTCTGGACGCGCTGGCTGGCTTCGGTGGCGGCCGAGCCGACGACGGCGGCGCGGCGGTTGGTGCCTTCCGCGGTCGACGACATCGACTTGGCGGTGACCTCCAGCTCGCCGGAGCCCGAGGCCATCAGCCCGACGAGCTGGCCGACCGAGGCATCGAACCGGTCGGCAAGCGAGATCAGCGCGTCGCGCTTCTCCTGCTCGCTGCGGGTCTTGGTGGCGACCTGCTCGGCCTCCAGCTTGCGCGCCGTCAGCGCGGTCTGCCTGAGCACTTCGAGGGTCTCCGCCATGCGGCCGATCTCGTCGCCGCGACCGGTCTCCTCGACCGCGGTGTCGATGGCGCCTTCGGAAATGGCCTGCATGCGGTTCTTCTGGCGGTCGAGTGCGCCGAGCACGTCGCGGGCGATCAGCCAGGACAGTGTCGCCATCAGCAGCATCAGGCCGATGCCTATCGCACCCAATTCCAGCGTCAAGGCTCGCACGTCGGCATCGATGTCGTCGACATAGAGGCCGTAGCTGATCGTCGCGTTCCAGGGCGCGAATTTGCGCGCGAACACGGTCTTGCGGACGGGCTCCGTCTGGCCGGGGCGGGGATAGAGATAGGAGGTCACGCCGCCCTGTGCGGTCTCAGCGCCGGCCTTGATAATGGCGTCGGCGATCGGGACGCCATTGGAGTCCTTCGCACCGGTGATCTTGCCTTCGAGCTGCTGGTTGGCGCCGTTGACGATGAGGGATGTATCGGCGTTGTAGACCACCGGATAGCCTTGGCCGCCATTGAAGCTCATGCGGCGGCCCCGCAGATGGAACTGGACCTTCGCTTCGGCCTGCGTCAGCTTGCCGGCGCCGACCTCCTCTTCGAGTGATTGGGCGAGGTTGTGGAGCATATCGACCGCGGTCCGCATCTGCTGGACACGGTCCTCCAGCATGCGGCTCTTGCCGAGCACGGAGGACACCCCGATGATGGCCGTGACCGTGAGCGCCGAAAGACAGACCATGCTGGCGAGCTTGGTGCGGATCTTGAGGTGACTCAGCAGCTTCATCACGGCCTCGACGGAATGATTATTGTTGCTCGCGTCGGTAGCATGAATTTCTTACCAATCATGAATGGACGTGTGCGACGAGCTGCCGCGCAAGCGGCGTCCGCGAGCTGCATGCGCAAACATCCATGCGGAAATGCGCCGCGTGGGCACACGGCGCGTCAACTGGGAGACAAAAATTGTGTGGGTCTATAGTCCCGACCGAATCCGGTGGGAGCGGACATGAACCGATTCGTCCACCGCCTCATCATGTCGATGCTGCTGGTCGCGGTCCTCGTCCTCGTCTGGAACGTGCTGGGCTCGCGCTGAGATGGCACCCGCAAATGTACGGGTGCCATCTCTTTATTCGCGGATCAATTGCTGACGCCTCAGCGCCGCGCGAACGCGCCGCCGGTTGTGCCGCTAGTCCTTGCCTATCGCCGCATCGGCGCTGACCGAGCCGCCGCCGGCTGCCGAGAGGTAGAGGCAGGCGAAGCAGAACAGGATCGCCGCGGTGCCACCATTGAGCAGCGGCAGGAACACCGGCGTTTCGCCCTTGAACATGTGCCCCATGAAATAGGCGAAGGCCATCTCACCCGAGAGGATGAATGCCGCGAGGCGGGTGAACAGGCCGATCATCAGCAGCGCGCCAAGCACGAGCTCAAGCGTACCGGCTGCGTAGATAATCGGCGGGATGTTTGCGAAGTAGGGAAGCACCGGAAACTTGAACAGCTTGGCGATGCCGTACTGGAACAGCAGCAGGCCGGTGACGAAACGAAACAGGCTCAAGAGAACCGGTTGAAAGCGAACGAGATAGGGAAAGTTCATTGGTTTGTGCCCTCCATCCAATGCTGCGACTAGGACCGCATTCAGTTCTGCGCTGCAAGCCGCCCAAGGGCAATTTGCGCTGACATTTTTGTCATGTCGGACAAAACACCGCGGGAGGGACTTTCAGCCGCGCGCCATCCACATCTTTTGCAGCTGTTCGCGCCGTGCCCATCCGTAATTTCCCGGTGACGCGAATGCCCGCAGGTTACCTCTGAGACACCTAATGCCGCAAGGCGGGCACGACCAGGAACGGGATCATCCCGAGCACCACGCTCGCAAGCGCGAAGGCGAGCAGCGCGTTGTAGCCGTGGGTCGCGTCGTGGATCAGGCCGCCGCTCCAGGAGCCGAACGCCGAGCCGAGTCCGCTGCCGATCGAGATGGTGCCGTAGATGGTGCCGACGCGCTTGCCCCCGAAGATCTTCATCGCGGTCGCCGTGATCAGCGGTCCACGTGAGCCCATCATGCTGCCGAAGCAGACCACGAATCCGGTGAGCAGGAGGAGATTGGCGGAGTATTGCAACAGCCACAGCAGGAAGATGCCGAGGATCGAGATCGCGTAGCTGAGCAGCACCGACGGCCGGCGTCCGATCAGGCCGTCGAGCGCTGACACGCCGAGCATGCCGAACACCAGGACGACGCCGGAGAAGCCCCAGGCCGTCGCGGCCTGCAGCGGCGGAAAGCCGGCATCGATCAGATAGGCCACGATCTGGGCGGCGATCGCGTACATGCCGACCGCGGTGAAGAAGAAGGTCGAGAACAGCGCCCAGAAGGCGTGATGGCGCATCGCGCTCGGAAGGGTCCAGCCGTGATCGACGAAATCGGGATCGGTCTTCTTGGCGATATGCGGCGAGCCCGAGGCGAACAGCCGCCATGGCAGCAGCATCAGCGGCACCAGCAGGCCGAGCGCGGCGAAGCCGAACAGCTGGTAGGTTTCGCGCCAGCCGAGATGATCGATCAAAAGCTGCGAGGCCGGCAGCAGCGCCAGCACGCCGCCCCCCATGGCCGAGTAGACCACCGCCATCGCGGTCGGCAGCTTTGGGCCGAACCAGCGGCCGAGCAGGATCGAGTTCGGCACATTGCCGATGAAGGCGACGCCGATGCCGACGCAGAGTCCGATCGAGAGCTGGAATTGCCAGAGTGACTGCGCGTGGCTTGCGATCAGGAAGGCCGAGCCGAGCAGCAACAGCCCGAGTGCATAGACGATGCGCGGTCCGGAATGATCGAACAGGCGCCCGACCAATGGCGCCATCAGTCCGCTGACGAGCCAGGTCAGCGAATAGATCGAGACCACCTGGGCGCGATCCCAGCCAAAGTTTTCCGAGATCGGCTTCAGGAAGACGGTGAAGCTTTCGCTGAGGCCGCGGCCGAGCACGGCGAGTGTGAAGCAGAGCGCGAGCACCACCAGCGCGGTGCGCACGACGCCCTGCGGCGTCGCCGTGACGCGTTCCCGGGGCGTTTGCTTGGACTGTTCCTCTAGCGTGTTCTGGTCCATTGCCGATCAGGGAGCGCGCTTCAGCGCGCCCTGACAAGCAGCGAAAAGCTCATACGCCTATGCAGGCCTGAGGAGGATGTGCTTCTTCTTGCCGAACGACAGTTTGACCACGCCTTCCGGCGTCAGGTTGGCCGCCGACAACGCCATCTTCTCGTCCGTGACAGGCTCGTCATTGACGCGCAGGCCGCCGCCCTTGATCTGGCGCCGTGCTTCGCCATTGGAGGCAACGAGGCCCGCCTTGACGAAGGCATTGAGCACGCCGAGGCCGGCGTCGAACTCGCCGCGCGGAATTTCCACGGTCGGGAGACTCTCGGCCAGCGCGCCTTCCTCGAAGGTGCGGCGCGCGGTCTCGGCCGCCTCGTTCGCGGCGTCGCGGCCATGCAGGAGCGCGGTCGCCTCGGTGGCGAGTACCTTCTTGGCCTCGTTGATCTCGGAGCCTCCGAGCGCCTCGAGCTTCCTGATCTCGCTCATCGGCAGCGTCGTGAACAGCTTGAGGAATTTGCCGACGTCGGCATCCTCGGTGTTGCGCCAGTACTGCCAGAAATCATACGGCGAGAATTGGTCGGCGTTGAGCCAGACCGCGCCTTGCGCGGTCTTGCCCATCTTGACCCCCGATGCCGTCGTCAGCAGCGGCGTCGTCAGCGCGAACAGCTGATGGGTGCCCATGCGGCGGCCGAGATCGACGCCCATGATGATGTTGCCCCACTGGTCGGAGCCGCCCATCTGCAAGTTGCAGCCGGTCCGCCTGGCGAGTTCGACATAGTCGTAGGCCTGGCAGATCATGTAGTTGAACTCGATGAAGCTCATCTCCTGCTCGCGTTCGAGGCGCAGGCGCACGGAGTCCATGGTCAGCATACGGTTGACCGAGAAGTGCCGGCCGACGTCGCGCAGCATCTCGATGTAGTTGAGCTTTGTCAGCCACTCGGCATTGTCGAGCATGATGGCGTCGCTCTTGCCGTCGCCATAACGCAGCACTTTTGCGAACACGCCGCGGATCGATTCCTTGTTGGCCTCGATCTCGGCGACAGAGCGGATTGCACGCGTCTCGTCCTTGCCGGAGGGATCGCCGACCATGGTGGTGCCGCCGCCCATCAGGGTGATCGGCTTGTTGCCGGACTGCTGCAGCCAGTGCAGCATCATCATGGTCAGGTAGTTGCCGATATGCAGCGAGCGGGCGGTGCAATCGTAGCCGACATAGCCGGTCACCTCGCCCTTGGCGGCGAGTGCGTCCAGCCCCTCGAAATCGGAGCACTGATGGACGAATCCACGTTCCTGCAGCGTGTTGAGGAAATCCGATTTGAATGCAGTCATTTGTCGGCGCGCCTGACAATTCTTGGTTTACTGTTTTGGGAGCAATTTAAGGGTCTTCTATGGGAACTCGATTGCTGCCCGCCACTTTGGCCTGTGGCATTATAAGATGTGTCCCTCTGGCACAAGATCGGCATGCCGGAAGGGTCTCTTGAGGACGCTGATCCATGATGTTGACGGCACTCGGTTTGATGAGCGGCACCTCGCTGGACGGGGTGGATGTTGCGCTGATCGAAACCGACGGAAAGCAGGTGAAGGCGTTCGGGCCGTCCGGCTACCGGCCGTATAGCCCGGCGGAGCGCAACCTGCTGCGCCAGGCGCTGAGCGAGGCGGTGCACCTGCCGCAGCGCGATGCCCGGCCGGGGATTTTGGCCGAGGCCGAGCGCGCGGTGACCCAGGCGCATGCTGAGGCGGTCGCCGCCTTTGTCGCCCAGAATCGGATGAGGCCGGAAGACATCGACATCGTCGGCTTCCACGGCCAGACCGTGCTGCATCGCCCCGAGAAACGGCTGACGGTGCAGATCGGCGATGCGCCGGCGCTGGCCAAGGCGATCCACATCCCCGTGATGCATGATTTCCGCGCCGCCGACGTCGAAGCTGGCGGGCAGGGCGCGCCATTCGTGCCGGTCTACCACCGGGCGCTCGTCCAGTCGCTGGAGCGCGAAGGGCCGATCGTTGTCGTCAATATCGGCGGCGTCTCCAACATCACCTATATCGACGGCAACGACACGCTGATCGCCTGCGATACCGGGCCCGGCAACGCGCTGCTCGACGATTTCATGTACCGCACCATGAACCAGGCGTTCGACGCGGACGGAAAGTTCGCCGCCCTCGGCAAGGCGGACGAAGCCTGGATCGCGCGGGCGCTGGAGTTGCCGTTCTTCGCAAGCCCGCCGCCGAAATCGCTCGACCGCAACGATTTTGCCGCACTAAAGCTCGGCGAGGTGCAGCCGGCCGACGGCGCCGCGACTCTGACCGCCTTCACCGCGGCGGCCATCGCCCGCATCATCCCGCTGCTGCCACGCAGGCCGCGAAGCTGGATCGTCTGCGGCGGTGGCGCCCGCAACCGGACCATGCTCCAGATGCTGCGGGAGCGCGTTGGGTCCGCCACTGTCGAGGCCGCCGAGGCAGTCGGCTGGGCCTCCGACGCCATCGAGGCGCAGGCCTTCGGCTTCCTTGCCGCGCGCGGCCTGAAGGGCCTGCCGCTGTCGTATCCCGCGACCACGGGCGTGCCAATGCCAATGACGGGCGGGGTGATCGCGCGGCCTTGAGGTGATCCCCAGATCGATACCGGTCGATGCAAATGCATTGAACTTGACGAATGCATGCAAATGCATCTATCTTGGATGCAGTTGCATCCAACTGCCGGGATCTTTGCCATGACCGCTTCACTCAGACTGATCAGCCACAAGCTTTGTCCATACGTGCAGCGCGCGGTGATCGCGCTCAAGGAGAAGGGCGTTCCGTTCGAGCGGGTCGACATCGAGCTCGCCAACAAGCCGGACTGGTTTCTCAAACTGTCGCCGCTTGGCAAAGTGCCGGTGCTGGTCGTGACGACCGACAAGGGCGAGGTCGCGCTGTTCGAGAGCAACGTGATCTGCGAGTACATCGAGGAGACGCAAGGCGGTGTGAAGCTGCATCCGGCGGATGCCTTGAAGCGTGCCGAGCACCGGGCGTGGATGGAGTTTGGTTCAGCAGTGCTCGGCGATCTCTGGGGCCTGGAGACCACGACCGATCCGGCGACGTTCGAGAGCAAGCGCCAGGCGCTCGTTGCAAAATTCGCGCGGGTCGAGGCGGCGCTCGGCGCCGGTCCTTATTTTGCCGGCGAAGCGTTCAGTTTGGTCGACGCAGTGTTCGCGCCCGTCTTCCGCTATTTCGATCTGTTCGACGAGCTGACCGAGCACGGCATTTTCCGCGATGTGCCGAAGGTCCGCGCATGGCGCGCCGAACTGGCGAAGCGTCCGAGCGTCCGCACCGCGGTCGGCGCGGACTATCCGCAATTGCTGCGCGCCTTCCTGGTGCGGCATGACGCGCATCTGCTCAAGCTCGCGGCTTGAGCCCTCGCCGATGTCGCAATCCATGGCCTGGCTGATGCTGGTGGTCGCCGGCGTGCTTGATGTCGGCTGGGCGATCTCGATGAAATACGCGGAGGGCTACACGCGTGTGAGCTGGAGTATCGTCTCGCTGGTGCTGCTCGCCGCCTTTGTGTTCCTGCTCGGACGCGCCTTGAAGGTGCTCGAGGTCGGCGTCGCCTATTCGGTGTGGACGGGCATTGGCGCCGCCGGCAACTTCATCATGGGCGTCGTGCTATTCGGCGAGACCCTGAGCGCGATGAAGATCGCGGGGATCGTGCTGGTGCTGACGGGGATCGCGGCGCTCAAGCTGGCCTAGAGCTCTGCGGCCATTTTCGCGAGCGTCGCGATCGTGTTCATGTTGCGCGCGGTGCCGGTCTTGGCGGCGGGGATGACCAGCTTCGACGTGCCCATGCCGTCGCCGTAATGCACGTAGATCTCGCGGTGGCCGAGGCGGACCTCCTCCTTGTTCTGGCCGCGAATGCCGGCGAGCGCATCCGCCGGCGGCGCCTTGTCGAGGAAGATCGCGACGGTGCGGTTGGGCGCGGCCTTTGGAAACGGATTATCGGCCAAGACCCGCGCCATCTCGGTGGCGCTGCGCACGAGCACGCCGACCGGCGCGCCGGCATAGGCGTGCAACCGCTTTTCGAGTGCGGTCTTGATCGCAGATTGCGACTTGCGGCTTGTGAAGACGACGTTGCCGCTTGCAATATAGGTGCGCACAGCGGCGTAGCCGAGCTCCTCGCAAATGGCCTTGAGTTCGCTCATCGGCAGTTTGCCGGTGCCGCCGACATTCACGGCACGCAGCAATGCGATGAACGCGCCCACGGAAAGCTCAGCGCACGTTGGCGAGGCGCATGTCGAGATAGGCGGTGATGGTTTCCATCAGCGGCTCGAGCTTGGCGTCGAAGAAGTGGTTGGCGCCGGGGATGACCTGCTGGTCGATCACGATGCCCTTTTGCGTCTTCAGCTTCTCGACCAGCGTGTTGACGTCCTTGGGCGGCACCACCGCGTCCTTCTCGCCATGCACGATCAGGCCAGAGGACGGGCAGGGCGCGAGGAACGAGAAGTCGTAGAGGTTGGCGGGCGGCGCGATCGAGATGAAGCCCTCGACCTCCGGGCGGCGCATCAGCAACTGCATGCCGATCCAGGCGCCGAAGGAGAAGCCGGCAACCCAGCAGGCGCGCGCTTCGGGATTGATGGTCTGCGCCCAGTCGAGCGCCGCGGCCGCGTCCGACAATTCGCCAGTGCCGTGGTCGAACGAGCCCTGGCTGCGGCCGACGCCGCGGAAATTGAACCGCAGCACGGAGAAGCCGCGATGCGCGAACGCATAGTAGCACTGGTAGATGATCTGATGATTCATCGTGCCGTGGAACTGCGGATGCGGATGCAGGACCATCGCGATCGGCGCGTTCTTCTGCTTGGCCGGATGGTAGCGGCCTTCGAGACGGCCGGCGGGGCCGGTGAAAATAACTTCAGGCATGATGATCTCTTGATTGATCCCTTGAAGACGCTCTTCAACAATCAACCGATTGTGCGGATTTCATCGGCTGCTGGGCCGATCAAGCCGCGAATGGAAGGGTGGAGCGGCGCCCTCGGATGATGCGCGAGCGGCGCGCGGCGAACTGACGCGCGCGTTCTAACATGAGGCGAGGGTCAAAAAGCAAGCATCTTGAACATCCCGCAATCGGCTCAAGATGTTAGCGTCATGGCCGTTCCGTCGCGCGATGGGGAATCCGGAATCGAGATTGCCAAGTGCTCCAGGGGAGCCCATGTCGGGTACCAGCGCTGGCGCAACAACCACGATCGCAGGTAATATAGTAGTCTATGCCGAGCCGCATCTATCTCGACTGGAATGCGACCACGCCGCTTCGTCCCGAGGCCCGAAGCGCAATGCTCGCAGCCTCCGAGCTCATCGGCAATCCCTCCTCGGTTCATGCCGAGGGGCGCGAGGCGCGACGGCTTGTCGAGGACGCGCGGGCCCTGCTTGCGACCTCCGTCGGCGCGTTGCCGCGGAACGTGGTTTTCACCTCCGCGGGAACCGAAGCCAACGCGCTGGCGCTGTCGCCGGGCCTTCGAGGGCCTTCTGGCGGGCCTGTTGAGCGGCTCCTAGTCTCGGCGGTCGAGCATGCGTCGGTGCTGGCGGGCGGCCGGTTCCCGGCCGATAGGATCGGTCAGGTCAGGGTTACGCGCTCCGGCGTGATCGACCTCGACGATTTGAAGGCGCTGCTCGGCGACGGCCCGCCGGCGCTGGTCTCCATCATGGCGGCCAACAATGAGACGGGCGCGCTGCAGCCTATCGCCGAGGCCGCGGCAATCGTTCACGCGGCTGGCGGCCTCCTGCACGTCGATGCAATCCAGGCGTTTGGAAAAATCCCTTTCGATATCAAAGCTATCGGCGCAGACCTTGCGACCTTTTCTGCACACAAGATCGGCGGTCCCAAGGGTGTTGGCGCGCTGGTCGCGGCCGAGGGCGTGGCCGGGCTTGAGCCGTTGCTGCGGGGCGGCGGGCAGGAGATGAACCGGCGCGCGGGAACCGAGAATGTCGCCGGCATTGCCGGCTTCGGGGCAGCGGTGCGGGTCGCCCTTCAGGCTTTGTCGGAGGATGCAGCGCGGATGGCAAGTCTCAGAGATCGCTTGGAAAATGGCATTCGCTCCATGGCCGGCGCAACGGTCTTCTCAAGTGACGTCAAGCGGTTGCCAAATACCGTTCTGTTCACCGCCCCCGGCCTTAAGGCCGAGACCGCGGTGATCGGCTTCGACCTCGAAGGCGTCGCCGTGTCCTCAGGCTCTGCCTGTTCCTCGGGCAAGGTTCAGCCGTCCCACGTGTTGTCGGCAATGGGGTATGATCCGACCGTCGCCCAAGGAGCGGTGCGTCTTAGTCTGGGCTGGTCCACGGAGCCGGATGACATCAACAGGGCGTTAGAGGCTTGGCGAAAGCTCGGTAATACCCTACTTAAGGGATAAGCGATGAAACACGGCTTGAACGGTTCTAAGCGCGTGCTTCCCGCCAAGAAACATCGTAATAGTCGTCCGAGTTTGATGATCCACCGCGGTCCTTGAAACCGCGAGCGGAGGATAGAATGCCAGCCGTGCAAGAGACGGTCGAGCGCGTGAAGCGCATCGACGTCGATCAGTATCGTTATGGGTTTGAGACCCTGATCGAGTCCGACAAGGCCCCAAAGGGGCTGTCGGAAGAGACCGTCAAGTTCATCTCCGAGAAGAAGAACGAACCCGCCTGGATGCTCCAGTGGCGGCTCGAAGCCTATCGGCGCTGGCTAACCATGACCGAGCCGACCTGGGCGCGCGTCGATTATCCCAAGATCGACTTCCAGGACCTCTATTATTATTCGGCGCCGAAGCCGAAGAAGACGATCACCTCGCTCGACGAGATCGATCCAGAGATTCTGAAGACCTACGAGAAGCTCGGCATTCCCTTGCGGGAAGTCGCCATGCTCGAAGGCGTCGAGCCGAAGCCCGGCGAGGAAGATCCCACGCGTCGCAAGATCGCGGTCGATGCCGTCTTCGATTCGGTTTCGGTTGCGACCACCTTTAAGGCGGAGCTGAAGAAGGCCGGCGTGATCTTCATGCCGATCTCGGAGGCGATCCGCGAGCATCCCGAGCTGGTGCAGAAATATCTGGGATCCGTGGTGCCGACCTCGGACAATTTCTACGCGACGCTGAACTCGGCGGTGTTTTCGGACGGTTCGTTCGTCTACGTGCCGCCGGGCGTGCGCTGCCCGATGGAGCTGTCGACGTACTTCCGCATCAACGAGCGCAACACCGGCCAGTTCGAGCGCACGCTGATCATCGCCGACAAGGGCTCCTACGTCTCCTATCTCGAGGGCTGCACCGCGCCGCAGCGCGACGAGAACCAACTGCACGCAGCCGTGGTCGAGCTCGTCACGCATGACGACGCCGAGATCAAATATTCGACGGTGCAGAACTGGTATCCCGGCAATTCGGAAGGCAAGGGCGGCATCTACAATTTCGTCACCAAGCGTGGCGATTGCCGCGGCAACAATTCCAAGATCTCCTGGACCCAGGTCGAGACCGGTTCGGCGATCACCTGGAAATATCCGAGCTGCATCCTGCGCGGCGACAATTCGCGTGGCGAATTCTACTCGATCGCGATCTCGAACGGCTATCAGCAGGTCGACTCGGGCACCAAGATGATCCATCTCGGCAAGAACACGTCGAGCCGGATCATCTCCAAGGGCATCGCCGCCGGCAAGTCGCAGAACACCTATCGCGGCCTCGTCACGGCGCATCGTAAGGCGACCGGCGCGCGCAACTTCACCGCCTGCGATTCGCTGTTGATCGGCGACAAATGCGGCGCGCACACCGTTCCCTACATCGAAGCCAAGAACTCGTCGGCGACGTTCGAGCACGAGGCCACCACGTCGAAGATCTCCGAGGACGTGCTGTTCTACTGCATCCAGCGCGGCCTCACGCAGGAGGAGGCGGTCGGCCTCGTGGTCAACGGCTTCGTCAAGGACGTGCTGCAGCAACTGCCGATGGAGTTCGCGGTGGAAGCGCAGAAGCTGATCTCGATCTCGCTTGAAGGATCGGTCGGCTAGCGCCGACCTCATCCTGAGGAGGCCGCGTAAGCGGCCGTCTCGAAGGATGGATACGAAAAGATTGTTGGCCTTAATCCTTCGAGACGCGCCTGCGGCGCTCCTCAGGATGAGGAGATAGATGGAAACAAGATATGGCTTTGCTCGAAGTGAAAGACCTCAAGGTTCGTGTTGAGGAACGTGAGATCCTCCACGGGTTGACGCTGACCGTGAACGAGGGCGAGATCCACGCGATCATGGGGCCGAACGGCTCCGGCAAGTCGACGCTGTCCCACGTCATCGCCGGCAAGCCGGGTTACGAGGTGACCGACGGCGAGATCCTGTTCAAGGGCGAAGATTTGCTCGCGATGGCCCCCAACGAGCGCGCCGCCAAGGGCGTGTTCCTGGCGTTCCAGTATCCGGTCGAGATCCCCGGCGTCTCCACCATGAATTTCCTGCGTACCGCGCTGAACGCGCAGCGCAAGGCGCGCGGCGAGAGCGAATATTCGACGCCCGACTTTTTGAAGAAAGTCCGCGAAGTCTCGAAGTCGCTGAACATCCCGCAGGACATGCTCAAGCGCGGCGTCAATGTCGGTTTTTCCGGCGGCGAGAAGAAGCGCAACGAGGTGCTGCAGATGGCGCTGTTTGAGCCGAGCCTGTGCATCCTCGACGAGATGGATTCCGGCCTCGACATCGACGCGTTGCGCATTGCGGCCGATGGTGTCAACGCGCTGCATTCGCCCAAGCGCGCGATGGTCGTTATCACCCACTATCAGCGGTTGCTGAACTACATCGTCCCCGACATCGTGCACGTGATGTCGAAGGGCCGTGTCGTGAAGAGCGGCGGCAAGGAACTGGCGCTGGAGCTGGAAGCGTCCGGCTACGCCCAGTTCGAGGACGCCGCGTAAGGAATTTTGCGATGAACGTTGCTGTGGCAAAGACCGGAAATGGCCGCGCGGTGAGCGATCTCTTCGCCAGCGCCGCAGGCCGTCTGCCGGGTTCGCCTTCCGTGATCGCGGTGCGTCGCGAGGCGTTCGAGACCTATGAGCGTCTCGGCCTGCCGCACCGCCGGATCGAGGAATGGAAATACACCGATCTGCGCGCGCTGGTCGGCGAGGTGCTGCCGCTGGCGGCTGCACCCGATGCGGCTGCGTTGAAGCGTGCCGCGGACGCCGTGAAGGCGCATGCGATCGCGGGCGCCCGCAAGCTGGTGCTGGTCGACGGCGTGTTCGCGGCCGATTTGTCGGACCTGAAGGCGCTTGGCTCCGAGGTGAGCGTCAAGACGTTGCGTGAGGTGCTGGAGAACAAGGCCAATCCCGCCGCCGCCGATCTCCTGCAGACCATTTCAAGCGACGCCGTGATCTCGCTCAATGCGGCGATGGCGACCGACGGCGTGGTGATCTCGGTCGCTGATGGCGCGCAGCCGTCCGCCCCGGTCCAACTTATTCATGTCGCGACCGCATCTTCGGCCTCGTCGTTCACGCGCTCGCATCTGCGTATCGGCAAGGGCGCCCGGGCGACGATCATCGAAAGCTTCGTCGCGGCTGGAAAGACGAGCGCCTATCAAGTCAACGACGCCGTCATCCTCTGGGTCGGCGACAACGCCGATGTCGCGCATATCCGCCTGATGGACGATTCGCCGGATGCGGTGAACATTACCTCGCAGTTCGTCACGGTCGGTGCGAACACGAAGCTCAATTTCTTCAACATGACCACCGGTGCTGCGGTCAGCCGCCTGCAAGGCTTCATCACGCTGGCGGGCGAGGGCAGCGAGCTCTCCGTTAACGGCGTGAACCTGTTGCAGAAGACCGAACATGGCGACACCACCCTGGTGGTCGACCACGCCGTGCCGAACTGCGTCAGCCGGGAAGTCTTCCGCGCCGTGATCGACGACCGTGCGCACTCGGTGTTTCAGGGCCGTATCATCGTTCGTCCCGACGCACAGAAGACCGACGGCAAGATGATGATCCGCGCGCTGCTGCTCTCGGACGAAGCGGAAGCCGACAACAAGCCCGAGCTCGAGATTTTCGCTGACGACGTCTCTTGCGGCCATGGCGCCACCGCCGGCGCGCTCGACGACAGCCTGCTGTTCTACCTGAAGGCGCGCGGCCTGCCGGAGAAGCAGGCCCAGGCGCTGCTGATCCAGGCTTTCGTCGGCGAGGCGATCGAGCAGATCGCCGACGATGATCTGCGCGAGCACGTGATCGGCATTGCCGAGCGCTGGCTGGAGCGGCGCCAATGAGCATGCATCCGGCAGTCAAGAACGGCTCTTACGACGTTGCGCGCGTGCGCGAAGATTTTCCGGCGCTGGCCATGCAGATCTACGGCAAGCCGCTGGTCTATCTCGATAACGCGGCTTCTGCACAGAAGCCGAGCGCCGTGCTCGATCGCATGACGCAGGCCTATACCTCCGAATACGCCAACGTGCATCGCGGCCTGCATTATCTCGCCAATGCCGCGACCGAGGCCTATGAGGGCGGCCGCATCAAGGTGGCGCAGTTCATTAACGCGCCGCGACCTGAGGAAGTGATCTTCACCCGCAACGCGACCGAGGCGATCAACCTCGTCGCCTCGTCCTGGGGCGAGCCGAACATCAAAGAAGGCGACGAGATCGTTATCTCGATCATGGAGCACCACTCCAACATCGTGCCCTGGCATTTTCTCAGAGAACGCCATGGTGCCGTGATCAAATGGGCCCCGGTCGACGACGAGGGCAATTTCCTCATCGACGAATTCGAAAAGCTGCTGACCTCGAAGACCAGGCTGGTCGCGATCACGCAGATGTCGAACGCGCTCGGCACCATCGTTCCGGTCAAGGACGTCGTGAAGATCGCCCATGCCCGCGGCATTCCCGTGCTGGTCGACGGCAGCCAGGGCGCGGTGCATATCCCAGTCGACGTCCAGGACCTCGGCTGCGACTTCTACGTCTTCACCGGCCACAAGGTCTACGGTCCGACCGGCATCGGCGTGCTCTGGGCCAAGTACGACCACCTGGTCGCGATGCGCCCGTTTAACGGCGGCGGCGAGATGATCCGCGAGGTCTCGCGCGACGTCGTCACCTACGGCGATCCCCCGCACAAATTCGAGGCCGGCACGCCGGCGATCGTCGAGGCGGTCGGGCTTGGCGCCGCCATCGACTACGTCAATTCGATCGGCAAGGAGCGCATCGCCGCGCACGAGCACGATCTCGTCACCTACGCCCAGGACAAGCTGCGCGAGATCAACTCGCTGCGGCTGATCGGGACGGCGCGGGGCAAGGGCCCGGTGATCTCCTTCGAGCTCAAGGGCGCGCACGCCCATGACGTCGCCACCGTGATCGACCGCCAGGGCATCGCGGTGCGCGCCGGCACCCATTGCGTGATGCCGCTTTTAGAGCGGTTCAACGTCACGGCCACATGCCGGGCGTCGTTCGGCATGTATAATACGCGAGAAGAAGTCGATCATCTGGCACAGGCGCTGTTGAAGGCGCGGGATTTGTTCGCATGAGTGACACGGCCGAAATCAAAGCCAATCCGATGGAAACCCAGTCGGCGCTGCCGCCTGAGGAGACCGAGCGTCTCACCACCGAGATCATCGCCGGGCTGAAGACCGTGTTCGACCCGGAAATCCCGGCTGACATCTACGAGCTCGGCCTGATCTACAAGGTCGAGATCAAGGACGATCGCTCGGTCGACGTGCAAATGACGCTGACGACGCCGAACTGCCCGGCTGCCGGCGAGCTGCCGACCATGGTCGAGAACGCGGTCGCCAGCGTTCCCGGCGTCGGCGTGGTCGACGTCAAGGTGGTCTGGGAGCCGGCCTGGACGCCGGAACGCATGAGCGACGAGGCCCGCCTCGTGCTCAACATGTGGTGACGCGTAACCCTGGCTTTAGATACTCGTTAGATCCTTGGCATTGAATTCGCTCGGCAACGGACCACATCATTGACATGACACAGATATCGTCGGGCTCGACACCAGCATCCACTCCGAAACCGCGGCGGCCGCGCCCACAAGTGATGCGGCTGACGGATGCTGCTGCCCAGCGCATCAACGAGCTGACCCAGCGCGCCGATTCCGAGATTGTGGGCCTGCGCGTCGGCGTCAAGAACGGCGGCTGCGCCGGCCAGTCCTACACGGTCGAATACGCCCATGATGTTCGCCCGACCGACGAGGTCGTCGAGGACAAGGGCGTCAAGATCCTGGTCGATCCGAAGGCCGTGCTGTTCCTGCTCGGTACCGAGATGGACTACAAGGCCGACAAGATGCAGGCCCAGTTCGTCTTCAACAACCCCAACCAGATCTCCGCCTGCGGCTGCGGCGAGTCGGTCGAGCTGCGCCCGGCGCAGATCGACGGGTAGTTTTTCCGTCATTGCGAGGAGCACTTGCGACGAAGCAATCCAGGCTGTCTCCGCGTCGACAGCCTGGATTGCTTCGCTTCGCTCGCAATGACGGCGGTGGTATGAACGCTGGGCTGCTCGCCCCGGGAAGCCTGCCATGAACCGCGAATTCCTGATCGACCTGTTCGCCGATTTCGGCCCCGTCGCCATCCGAAAAATGTTCTCCGGCTACGGCATCTCCGCCGACGGCGTCAATTTCGCGCTGGCCTTGCGCGCGGGCCTGTTTTTCCGCGCCGACGAGGTGACCATCCCGGATTTTGAAGCGGAAGGCTCGAAGCCGTTCCAATACGCGACCCGCGCCAAGACCGTGGTGGTGAACTCCTATTGGGAGCTGCCGGCTCGGCTGTTCGACGATTCCGAGGAGCTTTCGCAATGGGCGAGGGCCGCGCTCGCCGCCGCCCAGCGCGCCAAGGTGAAGAAGCGGCCCAAGCTCAAGAAGGCGGCGAAGAAGGTTGCGAAGAAGCCGCCGGCGAATAAACGAACAATCAAGAAGGCGGTTCGTAGGGTGGGCAAAGGCGCTTAGCGCCGTGCCCACCATCTTCCCGCGATTGCGACCTGTAATGGTGGGCACGCTTCGCTTTGCCTCACCCTGCGACTTCACTCCACGGTCTTGGTCAGACCAACCCGCATGTCCGTGGCGGTGAAGACGCAGATGCCGTCGGCCAGCACGCGACCGTCGGCAATTCCGAGCACCAGCTTGCCGCGCCGGACCATCCTCATGGAGACTTCGTAGCGCACGCGTTGCGCGTTCGGCGTGACCTCGCCCGTGCACGCGACCTCGCCGACGCCGATGGCGCGGCCCTTGCCCGGGGAGCCCGACCATCCCAGCCAATAGCCGACCATCTGCCACATGGCATCCAGCCCCAGAGAGGCCGGCATCGTGGCATCGCCGCGATAGTGGCAATCGAAGAACCAATGGCCCGGCGCGATGTCGAACTCGCCGACGATATGGCCCTTGCCGAACTCGCCGCCGTCCAGGCTGATCTCCGTGATGCGATCCATCATCAGCATCGGCGGCGCCGGTAATTGCGCATTGCCCGGGCCGAAATAGCCGCCCTCGCTCGATCTCAGCAGCTCATCCCTCGTGTAGGACGGTTGCGGCGTGTGAAAATCATGCGGGTTGGGCAAGACGACAAGTCCTCCGGATGCTCGCGGGCGGACCCCTCAAGGCGGCGAGAGAGATGTCGTTTGTCCGGTCAGAATGTCAAGCGCGGGTGGCGGTGCGTGGCTTCGGCGTCACGCCACCCGGTTGTGTGTCTCGACTGCGAATTCCGGATCGGCCTCGCAGATCACGCAGTTGCGGCCGTTGCGTTTGGCGGCGTAGAGGCAGGCATCCGCGCGTTCGATCAGCGCATCGGTGTCGTCGCCCGGCTTGAGCATGGAGACGCCGACCGAGATGGTGACGCGGCCGAGGATTTCGCCGGTGGACTTCTTTTTCAATTCCTTGGCCATCACCGCGCGGCGGATGTGATCGGCCACCGTGAGGGCCTGGCGCAGCGCGGTGTTGGGCAGCACGACCGCGAATTCCTCGCCGCCATAGCGGGCGGTGATGTCCTGGCCCTTGATGGTCTGCTTCAGCGACAGGCCGACCAGCCGCAGCACCTGGTCGCCGGTGAGATGACCGTAGGAATCGTTGAACGACTTGAAATGATCGATGTCGACCAGCAGCAGCGACAGCGGCTCACCGGAGGCGAGCGCGCCTTCCACGGCCATGTCGATCATGCGATCGAAATATTTGCGGTTGCCGAGCCCCGTCAGCGGATCGGTGAGGCTCTCTGCGCGGATCGCCTCCAGGCTCTGCTGGAGGTTGCTGATCTCGCTCTTCGACAGCGTCAGCCGGTCTTCCAGCGCCTTGTTGGTCTCGCGCATCTCGCGGGTCGAATGCAGCAGCGTCTCGACGATCGACTTGAGCTGCTCGCGGCTCTTGGCCGATGACAGCTTTTCGGTCGCGCCCGACAGGCTGGCATCGTAGGAGCCGGTCATCCCGAGCGCGTCGCCGAGGACCTTCATCACGTCGTCGATCTCGCCGATGACGCGCGCGCCGACCTTGTCGATGCGGTCGGTAGTCTTGATGTGGGAGAGGTAGGTCTCGTAGATCTGATCGAGATCGGCTTCGGTGAGCTTGCCGCTCCGCGCCAGCGTCTCGTTGATGATCTTGTTGAGTGGAGCGTTGTAGCCGGTGGCGTAGACGTACCAGATCTCGTAATTGCGGGGAATTGCCGTCTGCCGTAGCGATCGGATCTGACCGAGCGCTACCTCGGCGAACGCCATCGTGCGTTCGTGTTCGTCGAGCACCTTGACCACGGAACATACCCCACAGCGATCAGCGTGCCGGCGACCGCAGCAATACTTAAATTATGAATTATGTTCGTAGGCTAACGGACGATCGTGAACGCCCCGTAAATATACGTCCACGAATGCATCCGAAAAAGTGCGCGCCAGCTTGGTTTCAACCAAAGCCGGGCGCGTATCGTGCTTCAGGCGCCGGCGGGGGAGCGAACCGGACGCAGCAGAAATGCCGGCAGATGCGAGTGGTCGCCCGGCTCGCTGTCGGCCTCGCGTTGGCGGCGCGGCTCGGGACGGCCGATCGACGGCACATGCGACGGATTGGCCTGCTGGCGCGCACCGTCACGCGGCTCGGATGCTGGCCTGGCTTCGCGCGGAGGTCTTGCCTCACGCGAAGGTCTGGCTTCACGCGAAGGTCTTGCTTCACGCGAAGGTCTTGCCTCGCGCGCGGGCTTTGCTTCGGAAGCGGGCCTTGCCTCGGGAACGGACCGTGCTTCGGCAGAAGGCTGTGCCTCGCCACGTGGTTCGCGCGGCTCATGGCTGCGTTCACGATCGCGACCGCGCTGCGGCTTGCCGCGTCCGCCGCGTGAACGTTCACGGCCGCGCTGCTCGCGCGGACGCTCGCTCGCATCGGATGCATCGGTGCGGACTTCGAAATCGCCTTCGGCGCGCGGAATGCTCTGGCCGATCAGCTTCTCGATCGCCACCATCGACTTCTGGTCGAGCGGCGTAACGAGCGAGATCGCCATGCCGGACCGGCCTGCGCGACCGGTGCGGCCGACGCGATGGACATAGTCGTCGGGATGGTGGGGAACGTCGAAATTGAAGACGTGGCTGACCTCGGGGATGTCGAGGCCGCGGGCGGCGACGTCGGACGCGACCAGGAGGGGCAGCTCGCCCTTGCGGAACTGCTCGAGTGCCGCCGTGCGGGCCGACTGGTCCATGTCGCCATGAAGCGCACCGACGCTGAAGCCGTGCTTTTGCAGCGATTTGTGAACGACGGCGACGTCGCGTTTGCGATTGCAGAAGATGATCGCGTTCTGGAGATCCTTGGCCTCGCGCAGCAGTCGGCGAAGCAGCTCGCGCTTCTCGTGCGCCTCGCGCCCGGCCGGGACCTGGCACTGCGTAACGGTGACAGCGGTCGTGGCGGGCTTCGATACCTCGACCTTCTGCGGATTGTGCAGGAAGGTTTCGGTGATGCGCCGGATCTCCGGCGGCATGGTCGCGGTGAAGAACAGGGTCTGCCGCGTGAACGGGACGAGCTTGCAGACGCGCTCGATGTCGGGAATGAAGCCCATGTCCAGCATGCGGTCGGCTTCGTCGATGACGAGCAGCTCGACGCCGGTGAGCAGCAGGCCGCCGCGCTCCGTGTGGTCGAGCAGGCGGCCGGGAGTTGCGATCAGCACGTCGACGCCGCGCGTCAGCTTGGCATCCTGGTCGCCGAAGGAAACGCCGCCGATCAGGAGGGCGACGTTGAGTTTCTGGCCCGCGCCGTAGCGGTCGAAGTTTTCCTTCACCTGCGCCGCGAGTTCGCGGGTCGGCTCGAGGATCAGGGTGCGCGGCATGCGCGCCCGGGCGCGGCCCTTTTCGAGAATGGTGAGCATCGGCAGCACGAAGGCCGCGGTCTTGCCGGTGCCGGTCTGGGCGATGCCGAGCACGTCCTTGCGAGCGAGGACGTGAGGGATCGCCTGTTCCTGAATGGGGGTGGGGGTGGTGTAACCGGTGGCCGCCACTGCGGCGAGGACTTTTTCGGATAGTCCGAGATGGGTAAAAGACATTGAGCCTCTGGTCGAAACCGCCGTTCGGAATCGAGGGTAATAAGGCTGTCGCGTTCCACCCCGAAACGGCGCGCTCTCAAAGAAGCTGGGGGTGCTGACTCACGCGAACAAAGCGCCAGGCTCAGGAATCGCTCTTCGATCTGAGCCGCGTCGCCACGGAACATAGGCGGGAATCGGCCAAAGTCAATGGAGCAGGCGCGGGAAGGCCCTAAAAAACCTGAGGTTTTCGCCCAAATAGCGGGCGAGGCTGCGGTTTTCCGCCCAATCCGGCGATCGGCCGGAGCTGTCCAAACGTCGGCTAACGCCCTTCCGAACCTTGGGCCCGGAAGTCGCCGGGGGCCATCCCGTAGGCGGCGTTGAAGACCCGGTAATAGGTCGCGAGGCTGTCGAAGCCGCAGGAGGTCGCGATGTCGGCGATCAACCGGTCCGGGGCTTCGCGCATCAAGCGGCGGCTCCGGTTCAGGCGTTCCTCCGTCACGGTTTGCGAGAAACTCTTGGCCGCGCTTTCGAACAGCATGTGCAGGTGACGCACGGAGATGCCGAGCAGGTCGGCCACCATGGTCGGCGCCAGATTTGGGTCTTGCAGGTGGCGCGCGATCAGGCGCCGTGCGTGCGAGAGCCGGGCGGTCCGCAGCGCGGCCTGCCCGAGGCGGCCGCTGGACCGCAGGATGCCGCGCTCGATCAACGCCAGATGGGCTAAAGCCTGGACGAGGGAAGCGGCATCGGCGGCGCCGTCGTCACCTGCGGCAACCGCACCGAGATCGGCGAAGCAGGCGCCAAGCAGGGGCGCCAGGGTGGAATCGTCGAACGTCCGGGGCGCCAGCTCGCGCATGCGCTTGTCCTGCGTGGAGAGGCCGATCACGGGAATCTTCAGGATCCGCAGGTGGAAGCCTCCTGCGCCGAGGGGCGTCGTGCGATAGGGCAGGTCCGTATGGCTGGTGGCGAAGCTGCCATTGGCGATCGTGAAATCGCTGCCGCGCATGCCGCCGAACCAGCCGCCGCTGCCAAGCTGCTGATAGACGCAGATGCTGTCGCCCGGCGCGTGAGCGATGTCGGTCAGGCTGCGCTCGACCGTGTAGTGCGAGGCCTTCAGTTCGACGAGGCCGGCTCCGCCAAGCTGGCGCAGCGAGAATTCGCCGAAGAAGTCCGCGCGGCGTTCGCGCTCGAGTTCGGCGGTGACGCCGAACAGGCCCTTGGCGCGCACCTCGCGCCAAAAGTCGAAGCGGTCGTGCGGCTCGACCTCGTCGGTGCACCAGCGATACACGGCGGCCCCTCGCTTCCAGCGGAATTGCCCACAAGAATTGATTGAGAAAAAGCAGATTCCAGCGGGATCTGCCATAGGCTAGACGACAGAACCTGAGTCCTCAGGGCTGTTGAACCAGCGCTATGGCTGGGCCGACTATCACATCAACGACGCGGTTCCCATGAACCGCTGTTCGAAGGAACCGGCGTGGGCTGTTCTTGAGGGATTTTCGATGACGCGTCGGCTTTTCAGAGTACTGGCAGCGCTTGGCCTCGCGGCCGGCCTCAGCGGTTTCGCGCTTCCCGCCTGTGCCGAGAAGCGCGTTGCGCTCGTCGTCGGCAACAACGACTACAGGAACGTTCCGAAGCTGCTCAAGGCGGTCAACGACGCCCGCACCATGGGCGATACGCTAAAGCAGCTCGGCTTCTCGGTGATGGTCGCCGAAAACCAGAGCCGGCAGCAATTTTCGGAGACGCTGCTCGCGTTCGATCGGACGATCGAGCCCGGCGACACCGCGTTCTTCTTCTATGCCGGCCACGGCTTCGAAATCGCAGGCCAGAACTACCTGTTGCCGACGGACGTGCCGGCGGCCACGGAAGGGCAGGAAGAGCTGGTGCGTGACGCCTCCATCCTGGCCGATCGCATCGTCGAGCGCCTCCAGAACAAGAAGGCGCGAACCTCGATCCTGGTGTTCGACGCCTGCCGCAACAACCCGTTCGAGCGCAAGGGTACCCGCGCCGTCGCCGGTGGCGGCGGGCTTGCCCCGATGGTGCAGCTGCCCGAAGGCGTGTTCTCGGTCTTCTCCGCGGGCCCGCGCCAGACCGCGCTCGACCGTCTCTCCAATGACGACGCCAATCCCAATTCGGTGTTTACGCGCACCTTCGCCAAGGAACTGCTCCAGCCCGGCGAGAACCTGGTGCAAGTGGCGCAGCGTACGCGCCGTCTCGTCAGCGAGATGGCCGACACCGTCAAGCACAGGCAAGTGCCGGTCTATTTCGATCAGATGGTCGATGACGTCTTCCTCGGCGGCGTCGCGAAGGATGCCGCCGCGCGCCCGGCCGATCCGCCGGCGCAGAAGCTCGCGGCGCTGCCACCGGTCTCGGTGCCGCGCGTGCCGAAGGAGGAGACCACCAACGCGCCGATCGCGAGCTTCTCGCGCCACAATGGCGGCTGGAGCGTGGTGTTCTCCTTTGCCGATCCGACCCTCGGCGTTTCCTGGCGCATGGCCGGCAATGGCGACTTCCGCGAAACCGGCTTCATCGATACGCTCGACCCGCGCACGCGCAAGAGAATGCCGAACCCGTCGATCGAATTGCCGCCGGACGCGCAAGCCGGCACCATCGAGGTCCGCTATGTCGACCAGTCCGGTGACATGCAGGGCCCGTTCCCGATCAGGTTCGATCCCGAAGCCGCGCTGATCCGCGACCAGCGCAAGATCCTCGACATGACCGCGACGAGCTGGCTGTCATTCCGCGAGTTCAACGGGCTGCTGGTCTACTACACGCACCTCGTGTCCTACCGCTGCGCCATCCGCGAGGTGCGCATCGGCATCGACACCGCCGTTCCGAACCAGGTCTTGAAGATGCCGGGCTGCGACATGCGCGATCCCAGCGCGATCAGCGCCGGCATGCCGCTCTACATGAAGCTCGCGCCGGCAACGCAGTTCATCTCGGTGGAGCTGACCTATCGCGACGGCAGCGTGTCGGAGATCAAGAGCTTCCGCAGCGCGAACCGCAGCAACAATTGAGGTGTCGAGCAGGACGCGTCCGCCGTAGCTATTCGCGGCGCTTCCTGATGAAGCGCTTGACGGCCTCGATCAAGGGCGGAGTCGGCAAGAAGAACGCGCCCATCGCGATCGAGATGATGACGCGGCGCAGCAGGAACTTCTCCTACTCCTCGTACGGATAACCGTTCTGTTCGATGCGCACCGGCGCAAGCGGCGGCCTGCGCGGTGCGATCATGATCAAGACGAAAAGCACGTTGATCAGGATCCAGACGCCGAGCAGTATGAGGATTGTCTGCACTGCCATGTCCTGAATCAGTCGGAATTGGTGGCAAGGCTAACGGCCATTCACAATCGCGGCAAATGAATCTTGCTTGCTGCACTGCACAGAAACCTTGACCCGTAAATGAGGGCCCGGCCGTGAAACCCGATACCTCGCAGCATCCCCAGGGCTCTTCGTTGAAAGTGCGGTGCTGCATCGTCGGCGGCGGACCGGCCGGCATGATGCTCGGCTATCTCCTCGGGCGCGCCGGCATCGATGTTGTGGTGCTGGAGAAGCATGCGGATTTCTTCCGCGACTTCCGCGGCGACACCGTGCATCCCTCGACACTCCAGGTGATGGACGAGCTCGGCTTGATCGACGGATTTCTGAAGCTGCCGCATCAGCGCTTGCAGAAGATGGACGGCCTGTTCGGCGGTACCCCCGTTCGCATCGCCGATCTCAGCCGCCTCCGCACCAAGTACCCGTTCATCGCTTTCATGCCGCAATGGGATTTCCTGAATTTCCTGCGCGAGGCCGGCCAGCGCTTCGCTTCGCTGAAGGTGATGATGAACACGGAGGCCGTCGATCTGATCCGCCACGGCGAGACCATCGCCGGCGTGCGGGCGAACACGCCTGACGGCATCGTGGACGTCGAAGCCGATCTCACCATCGCCTGTGACGGCCGGCATTCGACCGTGCGACAGCATTCCGGCCTCGAGGTCGAGGAGATCGGCGCGCCAATGGACGTGCTGTGGTTTCGCGTCGGCCGCAAGGCGAACGAGACCGAGAACGTGTTCGCGCGCGTCGAGCCCGGCAAGATGATGATCACCTTCGACCGCGGCGACTATTGGCAGTGCGCCTATGTCATCGCCAAGGGACAATACGACGCGGTGAAGGCGAGGGGATTGCAGGCGCTGCTTGACGAGGTCGTCCGCATGGCGCCGATCCTGAAGAACGGCATTGCCGACGTGAAGAGCTTCGACGATTTCAAGCTGCTGACCGTTGCGATCAACCGCCTGAAGCGCTGGACGCAGCCGGGCCTGCTTCTCATCGGCGACGCCGCCCATGCGATGTCGCCAGTCGGCGGCGTCGGCGTCAATCTCGCCGTGCAGGATGCGGTCGCGACCGCAAATTTGCTGGCGGACAAGCTGCAGCACGGCTGTCCGTCGGAGAACGAGCTCGACGCCGTGCGCCGTCGCCGCGAATTCCCGGTGAAGATGACGCAGCGAATGCAGATGATCGTGCAGAACAACATCATCAGCGGCGCCTTGCGAGGCGGCGACCGGCCGTTGAAAGTGCCGCTGATCGTGCGCCTGATCACCGCGCTGCCGTGGCTCCAGGGCATTCCGGCGCGCCTGATCGCGCTTGGCGTCCGGCCCGAGCACGTGCAGTCGAAGGCTGCGGCGGCACGGTAGCGCAAGGACCCGGTAGGGATAACGCGGCGTTAAATCGCGCTCAGGGCGTTGCCTGCGTACAACAGTTCAGATGGATTGAAGGCGCGCTGCTTGCCAATCCGGCGTCTTAACTGTCTTGATTCAAATTTGAGTAAGACCTGCGTGTGAGCGTGCACCCATCAAAGGACACGGGGTGTACCATGCGTACCAAGTTGATTGCCGCCTTCGCCTGCACGACCGCTCTGGTTTCGACGGGCGCCGCTTCCGCCGCCGATCTCGGCGCGCGCTACACGAAGGCGCCGGCCTATATGGAGTCGATGTTCAACTGGACCGGCTTCTATGTCGGCGGCCACATCGGCGGCGCATGGACCAACGAGCAGTTCATCAACAACGGGACCGGCGCGCCGTTCGGCGATCTGACCCTGGGGCAGGGCTACCGTCAGCGCAGCGCCGGCATCATGGGCGGCGCCCAGATCGGCTACAACTGGCAGGCCAACAATTACGTCTTCGGTATGGAAGGCACGATCTCCGGCCTCGACAACAAGGGCACGGTCGTGAACACGGCATTTGCTCCGGGCGGCAACGTCTTTGATTGGCGCGCCAATGTGCTTGCCACCGTCGTCGGTCGCGCGGGCTTCGCCGTGCAGAACAACCTGTTCTACATCAAAGGCGGCTATGCCGGCGTGAACAACCGTCTGTCGGTCACCGATACGGTCGGTCCGGCCACCGGTTCCGGCGGTCAAACCCATTGGGCCAACGGCTGGACCGTCGGTGCCGGCTGGGAATACGGCATCACCCGCAACTGGATCGTCGGCCTCGAATACAACTACGCAGCCTTCGCCAGCCAGACCTATCAACTTGGCGGCACGTCGGGCAACTACAGCTTCGATGCCAAGCCGCGCGACATCCAGTGGGCCGTCGTGCGCGCCAGCTACAAGTTCGACGCGCCAGTCATCGCCCGCTACTGAGTGGGTCAACGAACGACCAAGCAGCCATAAAAGACGATCACTACCCAAATTCAAAAGCCCCGGCATTGTCCGGGGCTTCTTTTTTGTGTGCAGGTTTATCGCGTACGATCTACGCCATCACCGAGAACCCGCCATCGACGGGGATCGCGGTGCCGGTGACGAAGTTAGAGGCGGACGAGGCAAGGAACACGGTAATGCCGGCGAAATCGTCGATGTCGCCCCACCGCCCCGCAGGCGTGCGTGCCAGCACCCGCTCGTGCAATCCCGATACCTGCTGCCGCGCACCGCGGGTCAGGTCAGTGTCGATCCAGCCCGGCAGGATGGCATTGACCTGGATGTTGTCGGGCGCCCATGCGTTGGCGCAGGCGCGCGTGTACTGAACGATGCCGCCCTTGCTCGCCGCGTAGGCCGTCGCGAAGCTCGCGCCGAAGATCGACATCATCGAGCCGATGTTGATCACCTTGCCGTTGCCGGACGCCTTCAGCGCCGGATAGGCCAGCTTCGAGCACAGGAAGGCGCTGGTGAGGTTGGTGTTGATCACCGTATTCCACTCGTCGAGCTCGAGCTCGTGCGGCGGCTTGCGGATGCTCATGCCGGCATTGTTGATGAGGATATCGATGCGGCCGAGGTCCCCGACGACACGCTCGACCATCGCGGCGATGGCCGCCTTGTCGGTGACGTCGGTGGGAACACTGATCGCCTTCACGCCGCGTTGACTGAGATCGGCAACGGCGGCGGTAGATTTGGCTTCGTTGCGTCCGACCACGGCGATGTTGGCGCCGGCGTCGGCGAGGCCACGGGCCATGCCGAGCCCGATGCCGCCATTGCCTCCCGTGACGATCGCGACCTTGCCGCGGAGATCGAACCGACTGGATGTCATGCTGCTATTCCCTGGTTTCTTTTATTGGTTGCTCTGCCAGATCAGCACCAGCCCGAAGCCGGCCATGGCTGCGCCATAGCCGGCCCATTGCAACTGGTTGACCATGAAGCTCGATCGCGGCCACGCGACGGTGCCCGTGCCCTGTCCGATCCAGAGCAGCCCGACGGCAAGGGCAAACAGGCCTGCTACAAGCAGAAATCTGCGCATGCATTCCTCCCCATTGGTCCGCTCTGTCGTGCCGCAGCATGACGATGGCCGCGGCCCGAAAACTTGCCGGGAGACTAGCCGTAGCCGTGGTCGGGATACAATGGCTGCTGATGCAGGCCGCAGGGTGAATGCATGTCCACGCAAGGTCCGCTGAAGCACCGTACAACGAAAAAGCCCCGGCGATGCCGGGGCTTTGACGTCTGAAGATTAGGTCAGATCAGATCAGTACTTCGCGACGACCGGGCCGGTCCAGTTGAAGCGGTAGACCAGCGAAGTCGAGATCGTCTGGTTCCAGGTGTTGGCGCGGATGTCGCGGCCCACAAGGACGTTGCCAGCATCGAACAGTTCGTTCTGGGTCTTGGCGTTGTAGAAGGCCGAGCGATATTCGGTCTTCATGAACCAGCCGGGCGACTGGATGCCGAAGATGTTCAGGTTGTTCTCGACGCCGCCGCCGACGAACCAGCCATTGCGGTTGTAGCTGTTGAGATGGATACCGGCGGGCACGCCGGCCAGGGTCATGAAGTTGGTCTGGCCGAAGTGAGCGCCCGAGTAACCGCCGTTGACGTAGGAGAGAACGTTCGGAGCGACCAGCCAGCCGAGGCGGACACCAGCGGCCCAGGAATCTTCCAGCTTCTGGTTGCCAGTGATGCCAGCGATCGGATCCTGGATGGTAGCACGGATGCTGCCGAACTGACCGTCAGCGAATACGCCGGCGACCCAGGTGCCGCTGAACTGCCAGTCGTAGCCGAGACCGACGGTGCCGAACCAGCCCGAGCCACCCTGGCGCTGATCGATCGTCAGGGGAACTGCGCCGACCGTGGTCTGCACGCGCTGGTCAGCGGCCGAGAGGCCGCCGCCGGCGCCGCCGAAGAGATAGAAGCCGGTCCAGCTGGCGACAGGCGCTGCCATCGGGGCCTTCACGTAGGGACGGGCGCCAAGGTCAGCGGCCGAGGCCGAACCGGTCATCGCGGCAACCGCGGTCAGTGCGAGCAAAATCTTCTTCATCTTAAAATCCCCAAGCTTTGGTCTGTCTGGCAGGCGCGAGCGCACTGAAGTCCGTGTCATCTGATGTCCCGGACTATACCTGCTTCTCTCCGAAATGCTGTTGCAGAGCAGGCACAGTTGCCGGGAAACGCCGCACGGCAAGGATTCCGAGTGTCGCTGTCGAAGTATACAATAATCCTGCATTATCAAAGTGATACGCCGAATTTTGCGATTTGTATCTTGGTAACTTCTCGTTAGTGAATCCGGCTTTGTCCGAAACGGAGGCAATCCTGCATCAGCCTGACTGGGTGAGTCGTTGGCCGAGTCGCGATGCGACGAGGCAGGGAATCACCGAAATCGAGGCGGACCGTTGGCAGGATGGTCGGGCAGGATCGGCGGGCAGGATCGGCGGGCAGGATCGGCGGGAAAGAGCGGTTGTCGTCCCCAAAAACAAAAGAGCCCCGGGCTTCATGCCGGGGCTCTGGATGGGATACGACCGGGTAGCGCTTGCGGATCAGACGTCCAGCAAATCGTCATTGGCGAATTCGGCCTTGTCCGAGATGAACGCGAAGCGCGCTTCGGCCTTGGTGCCCATCAAGCGCTCCACCGAATCCGCCGTGGTGTCGCGGTCGTCGGCGAGCAGAACCACTTTCAGCATGGTCCGCTTTGCCGGATCCATGGTGGTTTCCTTGAGCTGTGCCGGCATCATTTCGCCGAGGCCTTTGAAGCGATTGACCTCGACCTTGGCGTTGGCGTTGAACTCGCTCTTGATCAGCGCCGCCTTGTGCGCGTCATCGCGGGCGTAGACCGACTTCGTGCCGTTGGTCAGCTTGTAGAGCGGCGGCACGGCGAGGAAGAGGTGGCCTTCGTCGATCAGCCGCGGCATCTGCCGATAGAAGAAGGTGATCAGCAGCGAAGCGATGTGGGCACCGTCGACATCGGCGTCCGTCATGATGATGATGCGCTGGTAGCGCAAATCCTCTTCGCGATACTGCGCGAGCATCCCGCAGCCGATCGCCTGCACGAGGTCGGCGAGCTGCGTGTTTGCCGTCAGCTTGTCCTTGCCGGCGGACGCGACGTTGAGGATCTTGCCGCGCAGCGGCAGCACAGCCTGGGTCTTGCGGTCGCGCGCCTGCTTGGCGCTGCCACCGGCCGAGTCTCCCTCGACGATGAAGAGTTCCGAGCCGTCCAGACCGGCATCGCTGCAATCGGCGAGCTTCCCGGGCAGACGCAGCTTCTTGCCGGCGGTCTTGCGCGCGGTCTCCTTCTCTTGCCGGCGGCGCAGCCGCTCCTCGGCGCGGTCGACCACGAAGTCGAGCAGCCTGTTGGCCTGGTTCGGATTGCCCGACAGCCAATGGTCGAACGGATCCTTCATCGCCTGTTCGACGATGCGCTGCGCTTCGGCGGTGGCGAGACGGTCCTTGGTCTGGCCCTGGAATTCAGGCTCGCGCACGAACACCGAGAGCATCACGGCTGCACCCACCATCACGTCTTCAGACGTAATGGACGACGCGCGCTTGCCCTGGCCGACGCGTTCGGCGTGGTCCTTGAGGCCGCGCAGCAGCGCGCTGCGCAGGCCGGATTCGTGCGTGCCGCCGTCAGGCGTCGGCACGGTGTTGGTGTAGGAGGAGAGGAAGCCGTCGGCATCCGCGGTCCAGGCCACCGCCCATTCGCAGGCGCCATGCGCGCCGTTGCGGCCCGACTTGCCGGAGAAGATGTCGGGATGCACCAGCGTGTCGGCATGGATCGCCGCCGCCAGATAGTCCTTGAGGCCACCGGGAAAGTGGAACGTCGCTTCCGCCGGCACGTCGTCGACGCCCTTGAGCAGTTCGGGCGCACAATTCCAGCGGATCTCGACGCCGCCGAACAGATACGCCTTCGAACGCGTCATCTTGAACAGGCGCTGCGGCTTGAACGCGGCCTTGGCACCGAAGATGTCGGTGTCCGGCTTGAAGCGCACGCGGGTTCCGCGGCGGTTGTTGATCTTGCCGAGATCCTCGAGCTTGCCCTTCGGGTGCCCGCGCTCGAACGTCATGCGATACAGTTTCTGGCTGCGCGCGACCTCGACCTCGAGCAGCGAGGAGAGGGCGTTCACCACGGAGATGCCGACGCCGTGCAGGCCGCCCGAGGTCTCGTAGACCTTGGAGTCGAACTTGCCGCCCGAGTGCAGCGTGCACATGATGACTTCGAGCGCCGACTTCTTCGGAAATTTTGGATGCGGATCGACCGGGATGCCGCGGCCGTTGTCTGTGACGGTCAAAAAGCCGTCCGCGCTCAACTCGACTCCGATGAAGGTCGCGTGCCCCGCCAGCGCCTCGTCCATCGAGTTGTCGATAACTTCGGCGAAGAGGTGATGCAGCGCCTTCTCGTCGGTGCCGCCGATATACATGCCGGGCCGGCGGCGCACCGGTTCCAGACCTTCGAGGACCTCGATGTCGGCTGCCGTGTAGTCGGCCTCGGCGCCGCCCGCGCGCGGGGCTGCCTTGGCGGCGCGGGGCTTCGGCTCATCGCCGCCGAAAAAATCGTCTTTTGCTTTGGGCTTCAACTGCTTGGACATATATCTTTATGCGCTTTGAGGGCCGCATGAGCGGCGAATCGGTTGGGCCGACTATGCCACTTCTGACCTTGAAAGGTTATCGCAGGGCGGGCCGGGCGGTGTGGTTGGGAGCCAATCCCGGCAATTTTACGCCGCAGCCCCACCAGTTCCCGGCAATGTGACGGTCCGGTCCGGTCTGGACCGGACTTTGTGACTTGATGTCACACAAGTCCTTGGCTTACCAGTCCTTTTCATCGAGCAGCACCTTCGGGCAGGGCGGAAAGGCTATTTTGAATGGAGCAGTTTGCGCACGCGCTGGCCGATTTCGTGCGCGCTCATCAGACGTGGGCAGCTCCCATCGTGTTCGTGCTCGCCTTCGGGGAGTCACTCGCGTTCATCTCGCTGCTGATCCCGGCCTGGGGCGCGCTGGTCGCGATCGGCGCGCTGATCGGGGTGAGCGGCATCAGCTTCTACCCGGTCTGGATCGCCGGCGGCATCGGCGCAGCACTCGGGGACTGGGTCTCCTACTGGTTCGGCTATCGCTACAAGGAGCATGTCGCCCAGATGTGGCCGCTCTCGCGCTATCCGGAACTCCTGCCCAGGGGTGAGGCTTTCGTGCGCAGCTGGGGCGTGCCGAGCATTTTCATCGGACGCTTCTTCGGCCCCTTGCGTGCCTCCGTGCCACTTGCAGCCGGCATTTTCGAGATGCCCTATTGGAGCTTCCAGGCCGCCAATTTCGTCTCGGCGCTGATCTGGTCGGCGGCGCTGCTGCTGTTCGGCGACGTGATCGCGAAGATCATGGAATGGCTCTGGCGCGTGGTGTGACAAAGCGCGCGGCTTGGAAGGTCGTGGAGAAACTTAAAAGTTGTTCTTTCCGAGAGTGCGGCTGGTAATTTTCACCTGCTAGTTGAGCTGCCGACCTGACGGCCGAGCGCTCAGCATATGATCGTACGAATTTGTTCAGCTTTTCTGGCAGCATCGCTACTCTCGTCGCCGTGCATGAAACTGCGTGCCGCCGAGTCACCGGATAGCGACGGTAGGCCCGGCTGGATCGACCCGGGCTGGCGCCGAACGGTGGCCCGCGATGCCGTTAGCTTCGATGAGAACGGGCTCAGCACCGAGGTCTTCGAGTTCGAAATCAAGGCGCTCGACGAGAAGGGCGCAGCAGCCATCGCGCAGCAACGTTTTCAATACAACAGCTATTTTGACGATTTGACGTCAATCGAGCTTGCCACTCTCAAGGCAGACGGCGGCGTGGTCGCGGTGGATCAGCGCGCCATTCGCGATCAACCGGCATCGACAGATTCCTCATCTCCCTATTTCGACGAGGTGCGCGACAGGATCATCGCCTTTCCGCATGTTGCTCCCGGCGACAGCATCCGCGGGCGTCTGGTCTACAAGGCCAAGCAGCCGAGATTTCCGGGTGAGTTTGCGCGCTTTTGGAGCGAGCCGGCTAACCAGCCACCCGAGTTACTCGAAGTGACCGTTGACGGACCGGCATCCAGGCCGCTGCGGATCGCATTGCGCAACGTCGAGCACCATGAAGAGAGAGTGAACGATCGGATCATCCATCGGGTGCGTTTCCGGCGAGACGCGCCGAGACCCCGGCAGATCGACGAGGAGACTCTCGCGGGTGCAGAGCGTTTCGAGGTGAGCACGTTTGCTGACTATTCCGCTTTCGCGGCGACGCTGAACTCCCGCAACGCCCCCATGGCGCGACCGGATGAGAGGATTACACGACTTTCGCAGGAGATCGTCGGCGACGCCATCGGCGCACGCGCGAAGATCGAGCGCATCTACAATTGGGTGGCCCGTAATATCCGCTACGTCGGCATTGGCCTCGAGGACGGCGGCTGGACGTCTCAGCCCGCCTCGGCCGTGCTTGCGTCGCGCTATGGCGACTGCAAGGCGCACGCGACACTGTTCAAGGCGCTGCTCGCCGCCCAGGGCATAGAAGCCAATCTGGTCGCGGTGAACTCGGACGCAAGGTACATGCTCACCGAAGTGGCGACGCCAAATTTTGACCACGCGATCGCTTACGTCCCGGAGATTGACCAGTACCTCGATCCGACAGCCTCTCTCTTTGCCTTCGGATCGCTGCCGCCGGAGCTTGCGGGCAAGCCGGTCCTCAACATCGACAGAGGTGCCTTGGGCCGCATCCCCATGACCGAGCCGGCGCGCTTCCGGCTGGCCGCGGAAACGGACTACGTCCTTGGCAAGGACGGGAAGCGCGAGGTCCGGTCGATCCTGTCCGGGACAGGCGTCGGTGCACAATTAGGACGCGTGGTCGCGCAGGGCTTGGATGATGCGGATCGGCGGATGGCCGCCAGCCGGCTGATCGAGCAGGCCGGCCTGACCGGCACCGGTGATTATACTTACCCCAATCCGCGCGAGCTGACGGACAACTACGCCATCACGTCAACATTTCAGATCAGCAAAGCCCTCGAAGTTGATCGGCCCACGCGCGTCAGGATGTTGCCTTTGACGGATCCAAGGCAATCGCTCTTGCGGTTGGTTGCGCGCCAGGCGAGCGGGCGGCCGTTTGTTTGTCGGCCGATGGAATACCGCGAGGCCGCTTCGCTCACGATTCCCGAAAACACTTTCTTCTACGAAAAACCGGCGCCGGTCGTCTATTCGGCGACTTTCGAGGGCAGGACAGGCTACGGAGACGTTCACGGCCGGATTGACGTAAGTGGTACCATTGACCTCGATGGCCGAACCATTCGTTCCAACGCAGTTCTTCGCCTTACACTCGATGCGCCGGTCTGTCCGGCAGAGTTTGCTCCGGCAATCGAGAAAGGGTTCGATAAGCTTGACGAGTTCAAGTACGGGCTGATCGGCGTGACCTCGAAAGGCGGATCCTCGGTCATCGACGTCAGCGCCGACTTCAAGGACGGCGTGAGCGCATATCTTGCGCATGATTTTGAACGCGCGATGGAGCGCTTGAAGCCGCTGGCTGAAATCGGAAGCGCACGTGCGCAATTCTATCTGGGAGCGATGTACCGGAACGGAAGTGGGACTAAGCGCAATAGCGCGGAGGCCATCAAATGGTTTCGCCTGTCTGCCGAACAGGGCGATGCCTACGGCCAGGAGAATCTTGCGTACGTCTATGAGATGGGCCTGGGTACAGCTCGCGACGAGAAGCAGGCGGCCGACTGGTACGCCAAGGCGGCGGATCAGGGGAACGCTTTTAGCCAATCCCGACTTGCAGCTATGTACTGGGACGGACGCGGCGTTCCCCAAGACTTCTCTTTGGCTTTCGATCTGTTTTCGAAGGCGGCTGACCAGGGCTTGACGTTCGCGCAAACACGTCTGGGCCTCTTGCACATCAAAGGCGAAGGCGTGCCGCAGGATCTCGCCAAGGGTATATCCTTGCTGCGCAAGGCCGCTGATCAGAACGACGGGTTGGCCCAATACAATCTGGGGTGGGCGTATGAGAGCGGCACGGGCGTGTCCAAGGACACCCGGCAGGCGATCAAGTGGTACAGCAAGGCGTCCAATCTTGGAAACGGCCAGGCAAGCGCCCATTTATACGAGCTAACCCGCGCAGGTTCCTTTTGGGAGATTCTCTTCAGCCAGCTCGGCATGGCCAGGTGGTAGCGACGGCGAGTGCAGGCCAGCCGATCGAGCGCACCGGCCCCCTCTCTTGGCTACGGCAGCCCGGAATGACCGGTTCCAATACCTTGACGGCTCGCCGATCTGGCCTTATAGCCGCCCGCCATGATCAACGCCGCGACCATTTTGTTCGCCCGCCGCCGCCGCTCTTTAGCGGTTTGGGCGGTCGATCGCGTTTGAGATCATCGTCTTTGCCGCTGGATCCGATCCGCGGCATTCTCTCTCCTGTCAGCGCGATCTGATCCGGCGGCCCCCAAGGAGGCCCAGCAGGAGACAACGATGTACACGCCACCCTTTTTCAAGCAAGACCGCGCCGCGAGCCTGAAATTTGCGGACACGCGCGGCTTCGGCACCGTGTGCGCCTTCGACGGCCACAAGCCGGTCGCCTCGCCAATTCCGTTCTATCTGACCTATGCCGCGGACGGCACGCCGCAGGCTGCCTTTCATGTCGCCCGTCACAATCCCCTGCTAAAGCTTGCGGACGGGACGAGCTCCTGGCTGCTCGCGGTCAACGGCCCCGATGCCTACGTGTCGCCGGACTGGTACGTCTCGCCGGATCAGGTGCCGACCTGGCTGTACCAGTCGGTGCATCTCAGCGGGCCGGTGCGGCTTCTGTCGGATGACGAGCTGGCGGTGCAGATCGACACGCTCAGGGAGAAGTTCGAAAACTGGCTGTTGCCGAAGACGCCATGGACGTCGGGCAAGATGACGGCGGGGCGGCTCGAGGCGATGAAGAAGGCGATCGTGGGTCTGGTCATGGCGGTTGAAGAGGTCGAAGGCAGCTTCAAGCTCAACCAGCACAAGTCCGACGCCGACTATACGGCGATCGCCAACGCTCTTGGCGCGCAAGCCCATGCCGACGCCAGGGAGATTGCGCAACTGATGCAGGACGTAAGGCCGGAAGCCTTCGCATCCGAGACCAACATGCTCGAAAGGAGCGCGCCATGACCTTTTCTGAAGCCAGCCTCGTTGACACCAAAAACGCCCCGAAGACGGGCGCTGCGACGAAGCCCGCCACCGTCTTCGTCGACGGCGGCTCCGGCACCACCGGGCTCGGCATCAACGAGCGGCTGAAGCTGCAGAACGACGTGGTCGTGAAGACGATCGCCGAGGACAAGCGCAAGGATCCCGCCGCGAAGAAGGCACTGATGGAGGAGGTCGACCTCGTCATCCTCTGCCTGCCGGACGATGCTGCCAGGGAAACGGTTGCGCTGATCGACAGCATGGGGCCGTCGGGGCCGAGGGTGCTGGATGCCTCGACCGCGTACCGGGTCGCGCCCGACTGGGCCTATGGCTTTCCGGAACTGACGCCGGATCAGGCTGGCAAGATCAAGGCTGCGAAGAAGGTCTCCAATCCCGGCTGCTATCCGACCGGCGCGATCGCGCTGCTGCGACCGATCGTCGATGCCGGCCTGCTGCCTGCGGACTATCCCGTCACCGTCAATGCGGTGAGCGGCTATTCCGGCGGCGGCAAGTCGATGATCGCGACTTTCGAGGACGGCAGCGCGCCGTCCTTCGAACTCTACGGCCTCGGCTTCGAGCACAAGCATCTGCCGGAGATGCAGCTCTATTCGAACCTGACCCGGCGGCCGATCTTCATCCCTTCCGTCGGCAATTTCCGGCAGGGCATGCTGGTCTCGGTGCCGCTCCAGCTCGACACGCTGCCCGGCAAGCCCAGCGGCGCCGATCTCCACGCCGCGCTGGCAAAGCGTTACGCCGGCTCGAAATACGTCTCGGCGATGCCGCTTCAGAACGAAGCGACCAAGGGCGGCAAGCTTGAGCCGGAAGCGCTCAACGAGACCAATATGCTCGAGCTCTACGTCTTCGCCAGCGACAAACATCACCAAGCGGTGCTGGTCGCCCGGCTCGACAATCTCGGCAAGGGCGCCTCCGGCGCGGCCGTGCAGAACATGCGACTGATGTTGGGCCTTGCCGACGAGTAGCCGATCGAGCGTTGCTCGCGAGGCCAGCCCGGCGGACGAAGCGATGCTGCAACTTTCGGCCCGGCAAGACGATCCAGTGACGCCTGAAAGGAACGCGTGATGAGCTCGAAGAAGATCGGCATTCTCGGCGCCTCCGGTTACACCGGGGCCGATGCGGTGCGCCTGTTGGCGCGGCATCCGAATGCCGAGATCGTCGCGCTCACCGCCAACACCCACGCCGGCAAGTCGATGGGCGAGGTGTTTCCGCATTTCTTCATGCTGGATTTGCCCCAACTCGTGGAATGGGAAGAGGTCGACTGGAGCAAGCTCGATGCGGTGTTCTGCGGGCTGCCGCACGGCACCACGCAGCAGATCATCGCGGCCGTGCTGAAGGCCAACCCGAAGATCAAGGTCCTCGACATGTCCGCCGATTTCCGGCTGCGCGACAAGGACACCTACGCGCAGTGGTACGGCCACGAACATCAGGCACTCGAGTTGCAGGGCGAAGCCGTTTACGGCCTGACCGAATTCTATCGGGAGAA
Source organism: Bradyrhizobium sp. WSM1253 (assembly GCF_000244935.1). Lineage (NCBI taxonomy): Bacteria > Pseudomonadati > Pseudomonadota > Alphaproteobacteria > Hyphomicrobiales > Nitrobacteraceae > Bradyrhizobium > Bradyrhizobium sp. WSM1253. The sequence continues at coordinate 500,833 of NZ_JH600073.1, read as the reverse complement.
GATTGCCGCGGCGCGGCTGGTCGCCTGTCCCGGCTGCTATCCGACGGCAGCGTTGTTGGCGCTGGTGCCGCTGGCGAAAGCAAATCTGATCGACGTCGATGACATCCTGATCGACGCCAAGTCAGGCGTCACCGGCGCCGGACGCGGCCTGAAACAGAACACGCTATTCAGCGAGGCGGGCGAGGGGATTTCGCCGTATTCGGTCGGCACGCACCGGCATGCGCCGGAGATCGAACAAGAGATCGGCGTCGCGGCGGGCGCGAGCGTGACCGTCAATTTCACGCCGCATCTCATACCGATGTCGCGGGGCGAGCTCTGCACGTCCTACGTCAAGCTCAATGGCGCGACGCCGGACGATTTGCGGGCCGCCCTCGAGAAAGCCTACGCGAACGAGCCGTTCGTGCATGTCGTCAAGAAGGGCGTGCTACCGCAGACCCAGAACGTACGCGGCTCGAACTATGTCCAGATCGGTGTCATCGCCGACCGGATCAAGAACCGCGCCATCGTGATTTCGGTGCTTGATAATCTGGTGAAGGGCTCGGCCGGTCAGGCGATCCAGAACATGAACCTGATGTTCGGATTTCCCGAGACCGCTGGACTGGAGCAGATCGCGCTGTTTCCCTGATCGGAGTGGCCGCCGTGGACCAAGGGACTCTGCAATTCTATCGGAGCAACGCCAGGTCCTATGCGGACTGGGCGAAGGCGCCCTCGACGCGGCTGCGAGGCTTTCTCGCTCTGCTGCCGTCCGGCGGCTCGATCCTCGAGCTCGGCTGTGGCGCCGGCAATCATTCGGCGGTGATGCTGGCCGAAGGTTTTTCGGTGCGCGCCACCGACGGCTCGCCTGAAATGGCCGAGATCGCGTCGCAGCGGCTCGGTCATGCCGTCGAGGCGATGCGGTTCGACCAGCTTGACGCGCACGAGGCCTATGACGGCGTCTGGGCCAGCGCCTGTCTCCTGCACGTACCGCGCGACGAACTCGCCGGCATCCTGGCGCAGATTCGTCGCGCGCTCAGGCCGTCAGGCGTGTTCTACGCCAGCTACAAGATGGGCGAGGGCGATGGCCGGGACAGTCTCGGGCGCTATTACAATTATGCGTCGCCGGAATGGCTCGAGGCGACCTACGCCAGCGCAGGTCCATGGATCACGCTGTCGTCGGACAGGAACGTGATCCAGAGCTTCGACGAGACGCCGGCGAACATGCTGCATCTCGTCGTTCGCAAGGCCTGATTTCAGACTACAAGGCCTGATCTCAAACCACCTTGAAGATCGCGACGGCCAGCACGGCCTGCGCGATGAAGCCGACGGTGAAGGCCAATGTGCGGAACACCGGGATCCCGAGCGCATAGACGATCAGATGCGCGACGCGGGACCAGAAATAGACGGCGCAAGCAAGCACCGTCCATTTCGAGGAATAGTCGATGGCGTTCAGGATCAGCACCAGCGGCGCGAACAGCACGAGGTTCTCGACGGCATTGTCATGCGCGAACATCAGGCGGTTCGCCCATTCCGACTGCGGCTTGTCGGTGCGCGAGGGATTGGCCATCGCGCCACCGAGGCCGCGAATCTGGCAGCGGTTGATGGTGTAGGGAATCCAGAGGATTCCGGTCAGGACCACCGTCAGTGTCAGCCAGAACAATTCACGCGTCATAACCCGGTCCCCTCATCAATTTCTGCCGCAGGCGTGGAGCTTATACGAAAGCGCGGAAGATTCTGCTATGCGCGAACCCTGACATAGCTGCCGGGCGCGTCCTCGATCGGGGGAAACGCCTCGCTGCCGACCGTGCGGGCCGGGACTTCCTCGGGATCGAGTGCGCCCAGCCATTGCCGCCAGTCCGGCCACCACGAGCCCTTGTGCTCGACCGCGCCCTTCATCCACTCGGCGACATTGGCGGACTTCACGTTGTCGTTGGTCCAGTACTGGTATTTGTTCGAGGCGGGCGGATTGACCACGCCGGCGATGTGGCCCGAGCCGGACAATACGTATTTCACCGGACCGCCGAAGAACTGGGAGCCGTACAGCACCGATTCTGCCGGCGCGATATGGTCCTCGCGGGTTGCGAGATTGTAGATCGGCACCATGACCTTGGAGAGATCGAGCAAGGTGTTGTCCAGCACCAACGTGCCGGTCGAGAGCCGGTTCTCAAGATAGCAATTGCGCAGATAGTACGAATGGTTCGACGCGGTCATGCGCGTCGCGTCCGAATTCCAGTGCAGCAGGTCGAACGCGCTCGGCTGTTGGCCCTTGAGGTAATTGCTGATGACATAGGACCAGATCAAATCGTTGGAGCGCAGCATGTTGAAGGCCATCGCCATCTTCGAGCCTTCGAGCACGCCGGCCGCCTTCATGTCCTGCTCGAGGGATGCGATCTGCTCCTCGTCGACGAACACGAGCAAATCACCGGCATGGGTGAAGTCGACCTGTGCCGCGAAGAATGTCGCGGACGCCACACGCTGGCGGCGCTTCTCGGCGAGCCAGGCCAGCGTGGTCGCGAGCATGGTGCCGCCGACGCAATAGCCGGCGGTGTGCACCTTCATCTCGCCGGTGACCTTCTCGATCACGTCCATCGCCGTGAGCGGGCCTTCCTTCATGTAGTCTTCCCAGCTCTTGGCACCGAGCCGCTTGTCGGGATTGACCCATGAGATCACGAACACGGTGATGCCCTGATCGACGCACCACTTGATGTAGGATTTCTCCGGCTTGAGGTCGAGGATGTAGAACTTGTTGATCCAGGGCGGGATGATCAGGAGCGGCGTCCGCAGCACGTTCTCCGTCGCCGGCGCATACTGGATCAGCTGCATCATCTCGTTCTGGTAGATCACCTTGCCGGGCGTCGTCGCCATGTTCACGCCGACGACGAGATTGTCCGGGTCGGACTGACGGATCTTCAGCGTGCCCTTGCCGGCGGCGATGTCCTCGGCCAGCATCTTCAGCCCGCGCGCGAGATTTTCGCCGCTGCTGGCCACCGTCGCGCGCAGCACTTCCGGATTCGTTAGCACGAAGTTGGACGGCGACATCGCGTTGGTGAGCTGCTGGACGTAGAACTCGGCCTTGCGGCGTGTCTGCGGATCGAGCCCCTCGGCGTCGCGCACAAGCTCCTGCGCAAATTTGGTCGTGAGCAGATAAAGCTGCATCACGAAATCGAAGAACTGGTTCGACTTCCATTCCGGATCGGCAAAGCGCTTGTCGCGCGGCGAGGGCGCGATCGCGGGCGGGGCGTCCTGACCGGCCATGCGGCGCGCCGCCGAGCCCCAGAGGTCGAGATAGTCCTTGGCGAGCTTGGTCTGGAGTGCGGAAGACCGCGACGTATCCGACAGCCAGTATTCGGCGACGGCGGTGAAGGTCTTGACGACCTCGGCTAGCTCGGCCGGCGGACGATCCTGCACCTCGCCGCTTTCGCGCGGCTTCAGGTACGCGGCGAGCGCCTTGCCGCCGCTCTCCATCGCCCGCGCGACATTCATCGCGAAGGCTTCCGCATCGAACTTCGTCTCGGGTTTGGGCGTATCGATCGTGGCCATACTCATGAGCAGAACAGTAACGATTCATTCCGTATTCGTCACCGCGAAGCTCGCATGTTTGGCGTTAAACACTCGCGAAGATGTGTTGCAGTGCGACAAATTTTCTTGGTTCCGTCACAATCGAGCCGCACCGCTCGGCTTGGTGGGTATCTGGGCTATTTTCTCGCTCGCACCATTTGGGCAGCAATGGTTTGAGCTTGGGCGCGGGCTTGGGTAAGGTTGCCCGGGGCCGTGCTTTGGGACGAAGTGGGGATTTCCCTAGTGTTGGCGTTGAGGGACCTGCAAAAGTCGCGGCGGATCTGTGGCGCGCTGCTGATGGTGGCGCTCGCCCTAGGCGGCTGCTCGAGTCAGCTTGCGGATATGACGCCTTCCGATGCGCAAGCGCATCCCAGGGAGGCCGGGAGCTATCTGCCGGTGCACGATCTGCCTCCGGATCGCGATCAGGCGGTCATCCCGCCGGACCAACGCGCCAAGATCGAGGCCGAGCTTGCTGCCGCGCGCGACCGTCAGGCGGTCGCCACCAAGGACGCGAAATAGGGCCCTGCAAGGTAATCGCTGGCGCCTCCGCCTCGCCGTGCTAAAAGACCTTAGTTCAGCCGAGAGTCAGGGCGAACGACTTCAGTCAACGTCGTCGATAATTGCTCTAAGTATTTGATCTTGAGTAATTTTCGCGAAGGACGCAGGCGCCTTCCGCCTGGTCTTTATGTCCTGTCGATTCTGTCCTGACCGGTTGCCCGGAGCCGAGAGAGCCATGGAAGAGTTTTACCGCATCCGCCGCCTTCCGCCTTACGTATTCGAACAGGTCAACCGGGCCAAGGCAGCCGCGCGGAATGCCGGCGCCGACATCATCGACCTCGGCATGGGCAATCCGGACCTGCCGGCGCCGGCGCATGTGCTGGAGAAGCTGAAGGAGACGCTGGGCAAGCCGCGCACCGACCGCTACTCGGCCTCCCGCGGCATCCCCGGGCTGCGCCGGGCCCAGGCCGGCTACTACGCCCGCCGTTTCGGCGTGAAGCTCAATCCCGACACCCAGGTGGTGGCGACGCTCGGCTCCAAGGAGGGCTTTGCCAACGTGGCGCAGGCGATCACCGCGCCCGGCGACGTCATCCTTTGTCCCAATCCGAGCTACCCGATTCACGCCTTCGGCTTCTTGATGGCGGGCGGCGTGATCCGCTCGGTGCCCTCAGAGCCGACGCCGCAATTCTTCGAGGCGGTCGAGCGAGCGATCGTGCATTCGATCCCGAAGCCGCTGGCGCTCGTCGTCTGCTATCCTTCGAACCCGACCGCCTATGTTGCGAGCCTCGACTTCTACAAGGACCTGGTCGCGTTCGCGAAGAAGCACGAGATCCTGATCCTGTCCGATCTCGCTTATGCCGAGGTTTATTTCGACGAAAGCAACCCGCCGCCCTCGGTGCTCCAGGTGCCGGGCGCGATGGACGTCGCCGTCGAGTTCACCTCGATGTCGAAGACCTATTCGATGGCTGGCTGGCGCATGGGCTTCGCGGTCGGCAACGAGCGCGTGATTGCGGCACTCGGCCGCGTCAAATCCTATCTCGACTACGGTGCGTTCACGCCGATCCAGGTCGCAGCGACCGCCGCGCTGAACGGACCGGACGATTGCATCAAGGAGATGCGCGACACCTACCGCAAGCGGCGCGACACGCTGGTGGAATCGTTCGGCCGTGCCGGCTGGGAGATCCCGCCGCCGGAGGCGTCGATGTTCGCCTGGGTGCCGCTGCCGGAAGCCTTCCGCAGCGTCGGCAGCATGCAGTTCGCGACCCTGATGGTGGAGAAATCCGGTGTCGCGGTCTCGCCCGGCGTCGGCTTCGGCGAGCATGGTGAAGGATATGTCCGTATCGCCATGGTGGAAAACGAGCAACGGATCAGGCAGGCCGCGCGCGGCGTGCGCCGCTTCCTTGAAAGCGGCATCGAAACGTTGCACAACGTCGTTCCGCTCGCCACTCGGCGTTAAGTTCTCTTCCGCAGGTTTTCCAAGGCATCATGGTTGCACCCCTGAAAGTGGGCATAGCGGGGCTCGGCACCGTGGGCGCCGAAGTTGTCCGTCTGATTGAAACGCAGGCGCGCGTGCTTGCCGGCCGCAGCGGCCGCGGCATCCGCGTCGTCGCCGTCACCGCGCGCTCGAAGGCCAAGAAACGCGGCGTCGATCTGCGCGGCGTCGAGTGGGTCAAGGATCCGCTTGCCCTCGCCACGCATCCCGGCATCGACTGCTTCGTCGAACTGATGGGGGGCTCCGGCGATCCCGCCTTGTCGGCGGTCGAGGCCGCGCTCGCTGCCGGTAAATCCGTCGTCACCGCCAACAAGGCGTTGCTGGCAAAGCACGGCCTCAAGCTGGCAAAGGCCGCCGAAAAGCACGGCGGCGCGCTGAATTTCGAGGCAGCCGTCGGCGCTGCGATCCCTGTCATCAAGACGTTACGCGAAGGCCTTGCCGGAACCGGCATCAACCGGGTCTACGGCATCCTCAACGGCACCTGCAATTACATCTTGACCCGGATGGAGCAGGAGGGCCTGTCCTTCGCCGAATGCCTGAAGGACGCGCAACGGCTCGGCTATGCCGAGGCCAATCCGTCCTTCGACGTCGACGGCCACGATACCGCGCAAAAGCTCGCCATTCTCGCCAGCCTCGCTTTCGGCACGAAAGTTGCTCAAAGCGCGGTGTATGTCGAAGGTATCTCCTCCATCGCGCCGGAAGATCTCCGTGCCGCTGACGATCTCGGTTACCGGCTCAAGCTCCTCGGCGTCGCGGTTCGCACCGCCAAGGGCATCGAGCAGCGCGTGCATCCGACCATGGTTCCGAAATCCTCGTCGATCGCACAGGTGATGGGTGTCACCAATGCGGTCACGATTGATGGCGAGGGCATCCCGCCGATCACGCTGGTCGGCCCCGGTGCCGGCGGCGCTGCGACCGCATCCGCCGTCGTGGCCGACATCGCCGACGTCGCGCGCGGCATTCGCGCCAATCCGTTCGGCCGGCCGATTTCGCAGCTGCGCGATACCAAGAAGGCGCCGATGGAGCGCCATGAGGGCGGCTACTACATCCGACTTCTGGCACGCGATTTCCCGGGCACCGCGGCTGCGATCGCGACGCGGCTTGCGGAGCAGAAGATTTCGATCGAGTCGATCGTGCAGCGCCATCCCAATGGCGGCGCTGCGCCGGCAGACGGCAAGGCGGTCCCGGTGCCCGTCATCCTCATCACCTATGCCACGCACGAGGACGCCGTGCGCCGCGCGCTCGCGGCCGTGCAGAAGGACAAGGTGATCAGTGGGCGACCCCAGGTCATCAGGATCGAGAAGAACTGAGCATGACCTGGAAAAGTGTGAAGCGGTTTTCCGGAAAGGTCATGCTCCAAGAATAAGACACGGTTCGAACGAACTGTGGGTGTTACGAGTTGATGCGACGGAGATGTCCGTCCAAAACTGTTTCGAAGGAGTGAGCCGATGTCGACCCATATTTCAGTCCCGCCGCAAGCGTTGCTCGAGCGCATTCTCACGCTGGAGATCGTGCGTGTGACGGAGCGGGCGGCGGTGTCTTCGGCGCGTCTGCGCGGGCACGGCAACGAGAAGGCGGCCGACCAGGCCGCGGTGGACGCGATGCGGCGCGAGCTCAACAAGCTCCCGATCGAGGGCACCATCGTCATTGGCGAGGGTGAGCGCGACGAGGCGCCGATGCTCTTCATCGGCGAGAAGGTCGGCATGAACGCCGGCCCGCAGGTCGACATCGCCGTCGATCCGCTCGAAGGCACCACGCTGTGCGCCAAGAACATGCCGGGCTCGATCGCCACCATGGCGATGGCCGACGGCGGCACGCTGCTGCACGCGCCCGACGTCTACATGCAGAAGCTCGCGATCGGTCCCGGCTATGACAAGGGCGTCGTCGAGCTCGATGCGACACCGGCCGAAAACGTCCACCGCCTCGCCAAGGCCAAGGGCGTCAAGCCTGACGGCATCACCGTTCTCGTGCTCGACCGGCCGCGCCATGCCAGCATCATCGAGAGCGTACGCTCGACCGGCGCCGCCGTGCGCCTGATCACCGACGGCGACGTCGCCGGCGTGATCCACTGCGCCGACCCCGACAATACCGGCGTCGACATGTATCTCGGCACCGGCGGCGCGCCGGAAGGCGTGCTCGCGGCCGTGGCGCTGCGCTGCATCGGCGGCCAGATGCAGTGCCGTCTCATCCTCGACTCCGAAGAGAAGCGCGAACGCGCCGCCAAGATGGGCGTCAACGATCCCAAGATGATCTACGGCATCGAGGACATGGCGCGCGGCGACTGCCTGTTTGCCGCCACCGGCGTCACCACGGGCTCGCTGCTGTCAGGCGTCAAATTCCGCAAGGACGGCGTGATCGAGACCGAGACGGTGGTGATGCGTTCCGTCACCGGCACCGTGCGCTACATCAAGGCCGAGCATCGCGAACTGGCGAAGTTCCATTTGGACTAGTGTCAGCGACGTCCGCCTGCGTTCGTTCGGCGAATTTAGCCGGACGTCGTCGCATACAGCACCAGGATGGACATGATCCATCGCCTGTCTACTAAGGGCTGCGCGGCGCGGCCGGCATGAACAAGAACGCATCGCGCAAGGTCAGAGCGAGTTGGAGCGCTTTTTGGAGCTCACCAACTTCCTCAGCCCGAGGCAGCAAAAAAGCCCTCGCTGACGCAATGTCTCCGCTCGCGAGCGCGCGGCGCGCATTCGTGTCCGCCTCGGCATAGGCGTCGGTCGCGAGCATTTTGGACAGCTCTTGCGATACGCCGCCATCGAGGATTTCCAGGCGAGCTTCCGATACGTAGTGATCTGGCCGCAGCTCTATCAGGTTCTCTGACTTCGCCGGATCGAAAAGCCCGACCTTGCCCAGCATGATCAGAAGCGGGTGATTTCGCGCGAGAGATGACGGAATGATCTGGTAGGTCTTGAGCCTTCCAGCTCGTTCCTGAAGAGAAAAGAACGAAATGACCGGCCCGATCCGAAAGCGCGAGTTGCGGTGGAGCACCGCAACGTGACCGATGTTCTCGTCATCGTCTTTGTACACCGTCCCGCTCTCGATGTTTTTGTCGAGGCCATTTGCAATCAAATAGGACGAAGCGTTGGCAACACGAAGCGTGACGCCGCGTTGGTCGAGTCCGTCCACCTCAAATTCGATCTCGCGTCCGATGAATGCGGACAGTCCGACCGTATAGGCTCCGACGGTCTCTCCGGAACGGAAGGGAATGATTTCCATCCACAATCCGAACGGATGATCCGGAAACGGCTCGAACGAGCGGCGTGACTGCTCGAGCCACATCTCGGGCGAGCGGCCCACATTGCCGCGCCAGACGACGCCGAGACAGCCGGGAAGTGCTTCAAGCATGGCGCCGACAAAGGCAGTCGTAAGGCGCACACTCTCGGCGAACCCAAGCGCTTTCGGTTCTGAGTTGTCTTCGGCGGAGCCCATTGTCGCGACGACGAGGTGCGCGCGGTGGCGGCCGGCGGCGTGGAAAGCCTCCGGGCCATACCCAGGAGGCTCGCTGCCACAGCTGCTGATCGTAGGGCATGGGTGCGGGCATCAAGAGGATGGTCATGAGATGATCGCCGACGCGGATGAACATCGGACCGTCGGTATCGTTACTTGGTGCGACTGGGCTGCGGTCCCACCGCAAGCCAGGATGACGAACGCGTAACGTCTCGATTAAAGATGCCTCGTCCGGAAGGCGGGCATCCTCAAGCAATATACATGCAACAGGGATGGTGGTCATGACAGATGCGCTGCACCCCGACTGGTTGAGACCCGTCACTTTGTTCATCTTGCGCGTGTTTGATGTGCGGGACTAGCGCTATTGTTGCACGGAAAGGATCATGCTTTAAAGCCTTTCATCTGAGACGAAGCCAGCTGGGGCGCGGAAAATCCGCGAAGCGAAACATGACCACGACATCCGATCTCTCCGCCGTCAAAGCCCTCGTCTTCGACGTGTTCGGCACAGTCGTCGACTGGCGCACCAGCCTGATCACGGACTTCATGTGGTGGGCGAAGGGCCGCGGCATCTCCGCCGACTGGACCGCACTCGTCGACGGCTGGCGCGGCATGTACATGGCCTCGACGGATGACGTGCGCAAACATCCCGAGCGCGGCTATGTCATGCTCGATGATCTGCATCGCCGCTCGCTGGAAAAGCTGGTCGCGCAATTTTCGATTCCAGGCCTGACCGAAGCCGATCTCGATCACCTCACCAGGGGCTGGCACCGCCTGTATCCGTGGCCCGACAGTGTCGCGGGCCTGACGCGGCTGAAGACGAAATTCGTGATCTCGCCGCTGTCAAACGGCAATGTCGCGCTGCTCACCAACATGGCGAAGTTCGCAGGGCTTCCCTGGGACCTCATCATGTCGGCCGAGCTGTTCGAGCACTACAAGCCCGATCCCGAAACCTATCTCGGCGCCGCGCGCCTGCTCGGCCTCAAGCCGGAAGAGGTGATGATGGTCGCCGCCCACAACGGCGATCTCGCTGCCGCGCAGAAGAACGGGCTGAAGACGGCTTTCGTGGCGCGACCGACCGAATACGGTCCGCTCCAGAAGGTCGATTTCGAGGCCACCGGCAATTGGGACATCGTCGCCAGGGATTTTGGCGGAATCGCCGACAAGCTCGGGTGCTAAGGTGGCTGCGACTTTGCAGAGGGCCAAGGCTCAGCCTCGCAGCACGTTCCACGGGGCGAAGGCGTTGTTGACGCCCTCGAGCGCCGGTCCGAGTTGCGGCACATGCCGCAGCAGCACCGATTTCATTCCGTTGTTGTGGATCCAGTCCAGACCGAAATTGGTGTAGACTTCCGCCCGGTAGTCATCGGTGAAGAACCGGTCGCTCTTGAGACGCCGCGATGCCATCAGGATGAAAATGCGGAAGGCGGTATCGCTGAAGCCAAAACCATCCGGCAGGTCCTCGGCCAATAGTCCGACCATCAGATCAACGCGATCGACGTCGCCCTTGTAGATCGCGCGCATCTTCCTGGCCGCGCCGGGGATGCTGGTGATTTCCTCGAATGTGTTGACCCGCTTCTTGCCGACCAGTTCGCGAAACCGATTGTAGCGCGGCACGCCGCGCTCGCGATCGCGCATGATATCGATGGCGGCCACGTCCAGCAACGGCTGGCCGTCTTTGGTGAACTGGCGCAGGAAGTTCGGATAATTGTGCAGGCGAATGGCGCCGGGATGGGCGGTGCCGAACGAGTACAGCAGGTCGACGAAGCCGTGAGTCTGCATGAACTCGCGGGAGGCGGGGCCCTGCATATCGACCAGGTCGCTAAGGGTAACCTGTGTGCTATCGAGCCGCCGTACATCCATCTTTTCGGGGATCAGCGGGTGCAGGCGGTACACGGCGGTGAATTCCTCCGTCATCGCGTACGGCGCGCTGTGCTGATCCGTCGGAGAGCCGATGATACCAAAGGCGGCTTCGCTGTCCTTGCCGAGCACCGCGCGCAGCACCCGGCACGGGATCCCCGACCAGTTGGCGTGCATGCTGAAGTCCAGTGCGGGATGGCCGAGGATGCCTGGCGTCCATTCGACGGTGTGGATCTTGGCGATCAGGGCTGCGTTGATCAGGCGCGCATGCTGGAATAGCGCCTCGTCGTTCCAGGTCGGATACCGCGTCTTCAAGCCGTCGCAGATGACATTGTGCTCGCGTGCAAAGAGGTTGTGCAGCAGGCTGAGCCCCACCCACCAATTGTCATTGAAGCCGGTGAGATCGGCGCCCGGATGGACTGGATCGGCTGGAAGCATCCCATCATCGCCGACAGCGATCTTCCCATCTGCCCCGGAACGGATCTGCATCTGCCTCGCGCGGTCGCTGCCGTATATCTGTCCGGCGTCCCACCAGTGCGAGTTGAGGTTGCGGAACGTGGGGGTCGCGCCGAGCCATGGTTCACGTGGCGTCTCGTCGCAAACGGTCCGACGGATCTTCATGCAGCCGTCGATCCGCTCATCCGCAGGCCATTCGTCGTTTGGCTTCAGCGGAATTTTGAACTCGTTTCCCGACTTAGGGGCCCCATGGCTGAACCAATTATGGGTTTCGAACTGGATCCAGGCGGCGGCCAGCAGATTGAGGCTGGTCGCGGGAATGAATTCGCGGCGCGCCAGCAATTCCTCCGAGATCAAGCGCGGACTGGGTTCGAGCAGGTCGTCCAGGCTGGCCGGTACACATTCGGGCAGCGCGAAATTGCGTCCGAACCGGGCGCCAGCCATCCCCATGCGCGGATGGTCGAGGCTGTTGAACGAGCCGTCGGCGGAACGCCAGCGGTCATTGCCCGTGCTCCAGCGAGGCGATGTCGTGCCGTAGCGGGTATGGTGCAGATTGTGCTCACGCAGCCGGTCGCGGAACGCCGAGAGATTGGCAGCTCCGAGCAGGGTCGGCAGTTTGTCCCATGTGACAAAGAAGTTGACGGCCCGATAGACAACATCCGGGACCCATTGGAGCCGGTCACGATGGAAGACAAAACCATCGTTCTCGCGGGACATTGACGCTCCCAAACAATTCACGTCAATAAATGCGATCTGCAATTAGTAGCTGTAGTTCAATAACACCAAAATGTCCGCCTGCCAACGCCGCCGGAGACATTGCGGATTGCAATTGCTTGCCGGTCAGCCGGACAGCGGTGATCGTTCGGACGGCCCGGGCGGCGCGTGCGCCACCCGGACCTGATCCGCCGATTACAACGTCATCTGCATCGGTTCGGGATAATAGTGGAATCCTTCGCCGGCCTTGGCAACATGGCCATAGCCCGGCCAGGCGAAGTGATAGGACATCACGGGCGTCTTGTTCGCCGCAAGCATAGTCAGCAGCTTGACGCGCGACTCGGCCGCCTGCTTCGGGTCGGTGTCGTAGGAGAATTCCATCCGCGGCCGCTCGAGCAGCAGAACGGGATGGTGCGAGAGGTCGCCCATGAAGGCGAAGGACTTGCCGGCCGACGAGACCATGAAGATGGTATGGCCGACGGTGTGACCGGGCGCTGCGATCGCCTGAACGCCGGGCAGGAATTCCTGGCCATCCTTGAAGAACACGATGCGGTCGCGCACCGGCAGCAGGTTCTTGCGGGCGTGAACGACGAAATCCTTGGCGTCGCTGCCGAGCTTGCCTTCGTCGGTCCAGAAGTCGAAATCGGTCTGCGAGATGTAGATCTGCGCGTTCGGAAACAGCGGCTTGCCGCCGTCGTCCACGATGCCGCCGATGTGGTCGATATGCGCATGCGAGCAGACCACCGCATCGATGTCCCCAGGCTTGATGCCTGCCTCGGTCATGCTCTTCTGCTGCCGGCCGGTGGTGGCGCCGAACATCTTCGAGCTGCCCATGCCGGTATCGAACAGAATGAGCTTGTCGCCGGTGTTGACGATCGGCGAGTTCTGTTCGAGCACGACATTGTCCGGCGACAGGAAATTGTCGACAAGCATCTTCTTCACCTCTTCCTTGGGAACGCCGGTGAAGGTCCCGGAGGGGTCGCCGAGCGGCAGCGGTCCGTCGGAGACGATGGTGACTTCGGCATCGCCGAGAACGAAGCGGTGCCAGTAAGGCGTCTGGGTGCCGAGCTTGGGAGCGCGCGCCATCGCGCTGCTGCCGAGCATTGCGCTGGCACCAAGGCCAGCCCCGAGAGCGAACAAGGATCGACGTGAGACATCGATTGTCATGCGTTTCCTCCGCTTTTGTCTTTTGTTTTGCGCAATTGTTTGCGCGTTACATTCGGCCCGCGCCGATCGCCTCGCGTCAGCACGATCCGACCGCACGGCTGAATGCAATCAATGATTGTGTCGCGATTGTGTCTCTTGACCGCGCGTTGTAGGGGGGCCGCGAGTTTCTTTCTGCGTCGCGAATGCCGTCTCACGCAATCCGCGGCACCAGGTCACTGCCTTCCGTTTCAGCAAAGCCCGCCTGCAAAACCTCTTCGCGCTTGTGGCGTAGATGCGCGCGCAGGATATGGGCGAGGCCGACGCCGTCGCGCCTCTGCAGTGCGTTCAGGATGGCATCGTGCTCCTTCACGGCGACCGCCCAGCGCTCGGGCGTCATCGGCGTGACATAACGCGCGCGCCGGATGCGCGCGGTCACGGACGTGTACAGCCCTGCAAGCACCGGGTTTCCGGCCGCAGCGACGATGCCTTCGTGAATGGCGCGGTTGCCGCGATAGTACCGGATCAGGTCGCCCTCGCGATGATGATGCACCATCTCCGCATGCGCGGCGGCGATCGCGTCGATCTCGGGATCGGTGATGCGTTCGCAGGCGAGTTCGCCGGCGAGCGCTTCGAGACCCTGGCAGACCTCGAAGAGGTCGCGCATGTCCTTGTCGGTCAGTTTTGCGGCGCGCGAACCGCGATGCGGCAAAAGCTGCACGAGCCCTTCGGCGGCGAGCACCTTGAGCGCCTCGCGTAGCGGCGTGCGCGATATCTGAAGCCGCTCGCACAGCTCGCGCTCGGGAATCCGCGCGCCGGGCGGGATTTCGCCGTCGAGCAGGATGGCCCGGATGCGGCCGACGACTTCCTCATGGAGCATGGGTCTGAAGTCCATTTGAATGCAAAAAAGAGGCTATATGCGAATTAATGCAAGTTCCAGCTTGTAAATCGATCATTTTGCATTCAAAAATGTAGAAAAGCAGAAGGACATGAGGAAATGGACCAGCAGGTGGTGGCGGAAGACCTCGTTTTCGAGCGCCAGGACGGTATCGGGCGGATCACCTTCAACCGCCCGCAGGCGCGCAATGCCTTCACCTTCGCGATGTATGAGCGGCTTGCCGCGATCTGCGAGGAAATCAACGACGATCACGCGATCAAGGTGCTGGTGCTGCGCGGGGCCGGCGACAAGGCGTTTGCCGCGGGCACCGACATCAATCAGTTCCGCGATTTCAAGTCGCCGCAGGACGCGATCGACTACGAAAACCGCATCGATCGGGTCCTGACCACGCTCGAGCAATGCCGCGTGCCGACGATAGCAGCGATCAACGGGTTCTGCACCGGCGGCGGCGCGGGCATCGCCGCGGCCTGTGATCTCCGCATCGGCACCCAAAGCGCGAAAATCGGCTTTCCTATTGCCCGCACGCTCGGCAATTGCCTGTCGATGTCCAATGTCAGTCGTCTCACCGCGCTGATCGGCGCTGCCCGCGTCAAGGATCTGATCTTCACCGCGCGCCTCGTCGACGCGACGGAGGCGGCCAGTGTCGGGCTGCTCGGCGAGGTCGTCGAGGATCTTACCGCGCTCGACAGGCGCGCCGACGAGGTTGCCCGATTGCTCGCCAGCCACGCGCCGCTGACGCTGAATGCGACCAAACAGGCCGTGGCGCGCCTGCAAAGGCGGCTGATGCCGGACGAGGGCGAGGACCTCATCCTGATGTGCTACACGAGCCAGGATTTTCGCGAAGGGCTCGATGCTTTCCTCACCAAGCGCGCGCCGCAATGGCGCGGCCAATAGGACGCCCCGATGCAAAGCGATCGCTCGCAATCAACCTCCGGCCGCTCGGGGCCGCTTGCCGGCCTCAAGGTCATCGATCTCACCCATGTCATGGCAGGGCCGACCTGCACTTTGATGCTGGCCGACATGGGCGCCGACGTGATCAAGATCGAGAAATCGCCGAACGGTGACGACACCCGCCATTCGGTGCCGCCGAAGATTGGCGACGAGGCGGCCTCCTTCCTGATGATGAACCGCAACAAGCGTGGCATCGTGCTGGATCTGAAGACCGAGGGCGGCAAGCAGGTGCTGCGGCGGCTGATCGCGGGCGCCGATGTGCTGGTCGAGAATTTTGCGCCGGGCGCCATGGAGCGCCTCGGCTTCGGCTACGACGACCTGCACAAGCAGCATCCAGCGCTGATCTATTGCTCGCTGTCGGGCTTCGGCCGCACCGGGCCCTACAAGCATCGCCGCGGCTTCGATCTGGTCGCCCAGGCCATGAGCGGCATCATGAGCTTTACCGGCGAACGTCCCGATGGTCCGCCGGTGAAATGCGGCCCGCCGCTGTCCGACATCACCGCCGGCCTGCTGGCGAGCATGGGCATCCTCGCGGCCTACACGCACCGTCTCAAGACCGGCGAAGGGCAGTGGGTCGAAACCTCGCTCTACGAGGCCGCGCTGGTGCAGACCTACTGGCAATCGACCATCGCGCTCGCAGCGGGCACCGCACCGCGCGCGATGGGTTCGGCCCATCCGCTCAACGCGCCGTACCAGGCCTTCGAGGCCTCGGACGGCTGGCTGGTGGTCGGCGGCGCCAACAAGAAGCACTGGCTGTTGATGCTGGAAGCCCTCGGTGCGAGCGAACTCGCCTCCGATCCGCGCTTCGTCACCGGGGCCGACCGCATGGCCAATCTGAAGGAGCTCGAAGCTGTCCTGAGCGAGCGCTTTCGCACCCGGACGCGGGCGCACTGGCTCGCTGCGCTGGACGAGAAGGGCGTGCCGTGCGGACCCGTGCACGACATGCTGGAGGCGCTTCGCGATCCGCAGACGCTGGCGCGCGAGATGGTCGTCGAGGTCGAGCATTCCACGCTCGGACCCGTGAAGACGATCGGCTTGCCGGTCAAGTTTTCGCAGACCCCGGGCAAAGTACGCACGGGCGCGCCGGTCTACGGTGAGCATACAAGCGAGGTGCTGGTCGAGCACGGGTTCGACCAGAAGCAGATCGAAGCGCTCGAAAAAGAAGGCGCAATCGTCCTGGCATCAGGAAGACGCGAGGAACGCGTCGCCTGACCGGACGCCGAAAACAACAAGATACAAAAATCAGCTGGAGGACATCATGGGTCGGACGTCAACACTTCTGCTCTCCGCCGCCGCAATTGTGCTCGCCGGCACGATGCCGGCGCTCAGTGCCTGGCAACCGCAAAAGCCGATCGAGTTCGTAGCGACCGCCGGGCCCGGCGGCGGCACCGACAATCTCGCGCGCGCCGTGCAGAACATCATCACCAAGCACAAGCTGGTGGAGCAGCCGATCGTCGTCGTCAACAAAGGGGGCGGCAGCGGCGCGGAAGGCTATGTCTACGGCAAGGCGTCCGCCGGCGATCCCTACAAGGTGATCTTCGGCACGTCGAATGCCTGGCAGCAGCCGCTCGTCTCCAAGGTCGCCTTCAACTACACCGATCTCACTGCGATCGCGGCGATGGCGCAGGACGAGTTCCTGCTCTGGGTCAAGCAGGACGCGCCCTACAAGACGGCGGGCGACTATCTGAAGGCGGCCGCCTCGGGCGAATTCAAGATGGGTGGCGCGCAGTCGAAGGATACCGACGAGGTGCTGACCCGCATGATCGAGAAAGCCGGCCACATCAAACTGACCTACATCCCCTTCAAGAGCGGCGCAGAGACTGCCGTGCAGCTCGCCGGCGGACACCTCGACTCCCACGTCAACAATCCCAGCGAAAGTCTCGGGCAATGGCGCGGTGGAACGCAACGACCGCTTTGCGTTTTCAGCCCGAAGCGGCTGCCGCAGGGCGCCAAGGTCACCGCGACCGAAGGCTGGGGCGACGTTCCGACCTGCGTCGAGCAGGGCCTCGACATCAAGCAATATGAGCAACCGCGGACGGTGTGGCTCCCCGGCAAGGTCACCCCGGACCAGGCCGCGTTCTATGTCGACCTCATGAAGAAGGTGCAGGCGACGCCGGACTGGAAGGACTACATCGAGAAAACCTCCCAGGTCGACACGTTCCTGACTGGCGCCGAACTCGACAAGTTCATCAAGGAGGACCTCGAGCACGTCAAGCAGGTCGCGGGCGAGCAGGGCTGGTTGGTCAAGTGAGGCGGCCGATGGCGTTCGATCGCGCAGCCGAGTTCAACCACCGTCCTCATCCTGAGGAGCCCGCCGCAGGCGGGCGTCTCGAAGGATGGCCGGGGATGGGATGTCGTCCGGAGCCGTCCTTCGAGACGCGCGCCAAAGCGCGCTCCTCAGGACGAGGACTGAGCAAACATCTGGCGCTTCGCTGGAGCGGCCCATGATCTCGCGCCGCGCCCTCGAACTTGCGACCGCCGTTCTCACCGGCAGCTTTGGTGTGGCCGTCGTCGTCTCCAGTCTCGATAACGGCATCGGCTGGTCAAGCGCGGGCGTGGACGCCGGCACGTTCCCGTTCCTGACCGGGATCATCATCGTGCTCGGGAGCTTCTACAACCTGGTGCGCGGTTTGATGCCGGTTGCGTCACTGGCGAACGTCCCCATCGCCATCACATCGATCGAGCTGCGCCGGCTTGCCGGCCTGTTCGTGCCGGCCGCGATTTTCGTGGCTGCGATTCCGTTGGCCGGGATGTACGTCGCCTCAGCCCTGTACATCTTCGCGGTGCTGGCGATCCCCAGACAACAATCCGTGCCGCGCGCGCTTGGCATGGCGGCGGCGACAGCGCTCGCGCTCTACGTCGTGTTCGAGCGCATGTTCCAGGTGAGCTTGCCGCACGGCGCGCTCGCCGCGGCGTTCGGCTTCTGACGGAGAGGCCGATGGACAATCTCGGAGAACTCCTTCACGGCTTTGGCATCGCGATCACGCTGCCGCATCTGGCGCTGATGGTGATCGGCGTGCTGCTCGGCATTCTCGTCGGCGTGCTGCCTGGGCTGGGTGCTCCGAACGGGGTGTCGCTGCTGCTGCCGCTGACCTTCGGCATGCAGCCGGTCTCTGCCATCATCCTGCTCTCCAGCATGTATTGGGGCGCGCTGTTCGGCGGGTCCGTGACCTCGATCCTGTTCAACATCCCGGGCGAGCCGTCGTCTGTCGCCACCACCTTCGACGGCTACCCGATGGCGCGCGATGGACGTCCGACGACAGCGCTCGCCACCGCCTTTGGCTCGGCGGCATTCGGCGCGCTGATCGGCGTCATCCTGATCACCTTCCTCGCATCGTGGGTCGCGCAGGTCGCACTCGCCTTCGGGCCGGCGGAATATTTTGCAGTCTATTTCCTGGCCTTCGCCAGCTTCGTCGGCATGGGCGGGGCGGCGCCGATCAAGACCGTCGTCGCACTGGCGATCGGCTTCGCCATTGCCGCCATCGGCATCGACACTGTCTCCGGCAGCGTGCGCCTCACGATGGGCGTCGACGAGCTGGTCAAGGGCGTGAACTTCGTCGTCGCGGTGATGGGCCTGTTCGGCATCGGCGAGCTGCTCGTCGCCGTCGAGGAAGAGTTTCATGCCCGCGCAGTCTCGTCGAAGATAGAGTGGCGCGAGGTGTTTCGTGCCGTCGGCCGCCTGCCGCGACATAGCGTTGCGCTGCTGCGGAGCGCGGCCATCGGATGCTGGATGGGGATCACGCCTGGCGGCCCGACTGCGGCGTCGTTCATGAGCTACGGCATCGCCCGACGCTTCTCGCGCCGTGGCCGATACTTCGGCACGGGAGAGGTCGAAGGCATCATCTCGCCGGAGACGGCCGATCATGCCGCCGGCACCAGCGCGCTTTTGCCCATGCTCTCGCTCGGCATTCCCGGCTCGGCCACCGCGGCCGTCATGATGGGCGGGCTCATGATCTGGGGCCTCAATCCCGGGCCGATGCTGTTCGTCGACCAAAAGGACTTTGTTTGGGGCCTGATTGCGTCGATGTATGTCGGCAACATCGTCGCCGTTGTGCTGGTGCTGCTGACCGTGCCGGTCTTTGCGGCGCTGATGCGGATTCCCTTCGTGATCATCGCGCCGCTGATCGTGATCATCTGCGTTGTCGGCGCCTATTCGGTGTCGAACTCCTATCTCGATGTCGTCATGATGCTCGGCTTCGGGATCGTCGGCTATCTCTTCAAGAAGCTGTTCTATCCGCTGGCGCCACTCGTGCTCGCGACCGTCATCGGCGACAAGGCCGAGGACGCGTTCCGGCAGTCGATGCTGATGTCCAAGGGATCGCTCGGGATATTCTTCGCCAACAAGCTGGTGACATGCCTGATCGTGGCGGGCATCGTGCTGTTGCTGCTTCCGCTCGTGCTGCAGCTTGCGCGCTTGCTGCGCAAGCCTGCGCCGTCGATCCACGAGACGACAGTCCAGAACACAGCTCGAGAGACCGCTCGAGAGAAGGTGATCATATGACCGCAAAGCCGCTCATTGCACTGGCAATGGGAGATCCCGCTGGCATCAGCCCGGAATTGACCGCAAAGCTCGTGGTGCAGGACGACATCCGCGCCCGCGGCCGGATCGTCGTGATCGGCGACCGGCGCGTCTTCGACCAGGGCGCGCGGATTGCCGGCGTCAACCCGGAGCTGACCATGGTGGAGCAGGGGGCCGATTTGCGCGCGGCGGAGGGCGAGACGCTGTTCGTCGATCTCGGGCACCTCGATCCCGGCGAGGTCCAGCACGGGATCGCGAGCCTCGCCGGCGGCAAGTTCGCGCTTGCCAACTACAAGCACGCGCTCGAACTCGGCCGCGACGGCCGGGTCGATGCCGCCTGCTTTACGCCGTTCAACAAGCAGGCGATGCGGCTGGCCCGCGCCGAGTATGACGATGAGATCGCGTTCTCCGCCGAAGTGGTCGGACTCAAAACTCCCGCAAGCGAGTTCAATGTGCTGGACCGGCTCTGGAATGCCCGCGTGACGTCCCACATCCCGCTCAAGGACGTCGCCGCGCGACTGTCCGGCGAACGTATCCATCGCGCGCTCAAGCTGACTGATGCCTGCATGCGCAATGCCGGCTTCGCCCGGCCGCGCATCGCGGTCGCCGGTCTCAATCCGCATGCCGGCGACGGCGGTAATTTCGGCCGCGAGGAGATCGATGTCATCGCACCCGTGGTCGCGGCCGGCCAGCGCGAGGGCATTGCCGCCGAAGGGCCGTTCCCGGCCGACACCGTGTTCCTGCGCGCCAAAAGCGGCGCCTTCGATGCAGTGCTGACGATGTATCACGACCAGGGCCAGATCGCGATGAAGCTGATGGGCTTTGATCGCGGTGTGACGTTGCTCGGCGGCTTTCCATTTCCGATCTGCACGCCGGCGCACGGCACTGCCTACGACATCGCCGGCCAAGGCATTGCATCAGTCGGTGCCAGTCGTGCCGCGGTGTTGCTCGCCGCGGAGATGGCCGTGCGTCGCGTCGCCTGATTTCTCCGACGGGGAGGTGGGCGCCTGCTTGTGTCTGCGGTGGCCGCGCAGTTTCGGACTTTCCGGGAAGAAGTGGAAACTTCCGTCCTCGTAACGAGTTGCCGTCGCATGAACGTCTCCAATCTCGGAGTTGGAACATGGTCGACGACGACCCGCTACGAACGGCGGTGGATATTGCTTGGTCCGTTTACCGCGCCCGGCATCGCCACGTCGATGCCGCGGATAGTCGTCGCTGCCTGCTTGAGCGTCATCTGCAAGGGAGATGGAAAGCGCGCGGGAGCGATGCCGAAGAACTCACGCAATTCGGGATTGCCTTCCTCGATCGGCTTCCTGACGACGAATGTTGAGGCTCATGGAAGGGCTCGTCTGCCGGGTCGCGGCCGCAAGTGCCAGGCCGAATTGGACGCTGCTCGCGATTTCGAACCTTCTGTCCGCCGCGATCATTCTGGTCGTGCGTGCGGCGGTTTAACGGGTAGCCTCTCATGCGCATCGCTCAGATTGCTCCCCTCGCCGAAAGCGTCCCTCCGAAACTTTACGGCGGCACCGAGCGGGTAGTGGCCTGGCTGGTGGATGGGCTGGTCGAGCTCGGCCACGAGGTCACGCTGTTTGCGAGCGGCGATTCCAGGACGAATGGTGCGCTTCATCCGGTTTGGCCACGCGCGCTGCGTCTCGGGCGGAAGGGGGCGGACCCGACGGCCGCGAGCGCCATGCTGATGGAGGCGATTGCAAGGCGTGCGAAGGAGTTCGACGTGATCCACGCGCATGTCGACTGGCTGTCGTTGCCGTTGCTCAGCCGTCTCGGCGTGCCGTTCCTCACGACCATGCACGGTCGCCTCGACTTGCCTGGGCTACCCGACGTAGCCAGGCAATTCCCTGAAGCATGCTTTGTGTCGATTTCCGATCATCAGCGCCTGCCGCTTCCCGATGCGAAATGGATCGGAACCATCCAGCACGGGCTGCCGTCCAACCTGTTTCGTCCGTCCTACGAACAGGGGTCCTATTTGGCGTTTCTCGGGCGTCTCACCGCAGACAAAGGTCCGGAAGACGCCATTCGCATCGCACGTGCGGTCCAGATGCCCCTCCGCATCGCCGCGAAGGTCCCCCGCGCCGAGACAGCCTACTTCAGGAAGCACATCGAGCCCAACATCGACGGTAAGAACATCCAGCTTGTTGGTGAAGTCGATGACGCGGAGAAACAGCCCTTCCTTGCCGAAGCCGCTGCGCTGTTGTTTCCGATCGACTGGCCGGAGCCGTTTGGGCTGGTCATGATCGAAGCGATGGCATGCGGAACCCCGGTGATCGCCTATCGCTCCGGCTCTGTCCCCGAAGTCGTCGAGCACGGATTGACAGGCTTCATCGTCGAGAACGAGGAGCAGGCCGTCAGGGCAGTCGGCGAATTGGGCAAGCTGGATCGAAGGAAGGTGCGCGCCCGCTTCGAGGAGCGCTTTTCCGCGAGCCGAATGGCGAGGCAGTACGAAGACCAGTACCACAAACTGGCTGCCGCCGCGGCTCGGGAGTTGATCACTGAACCGTCGGAAACGTGAAAGGACCCGGCGATGTCGCTCGGAAAAGCGGGGCAGATTTGCATCTTTCTGGTCTTCGCTCTGGCTGCGCCGCCGGCGTTCGCCGCGGAGATCGACGCCGCTGCCATCAAGGTCGCTGAGCCGTCGAAGAAAACCCTGTCGAACGATAAGCCGACCGCGGCGGGTGTCCGGTTGCAGGTCCTGCTGGACCGCGCGCACTTCTCGCCCGGCGAGATCGACGGCAGGTTCGGCGAGAACGCCAAAAAGGCGTTGCGGGCCTATGCCGAAGCGCGGCAGCTGCCGGTTTCGGACACCGTGACGGACGATGTCTGGACCGCGTTACGGGCGGACGACCGGCCGGTGACGATGACCTATGCCATCACCGAGCAGGACGTGGCGGGTCCTTTCCTGAAAAAGCTGCCGTCGAAGATGGAGGACATGATGGAGCTTACAAAGCTAGGCTTCACCGGTGCGCGCGAGGCCCTGGCCGAGAAATTTCACATGAGCGAGCAGCTCCTGGCCGCGCTCAACTCCGGGCGCCATTTCGATCGCGCCGGCGACACCATCGTCGTGGTGGACACATCAGGCGCAGGCGAGGGCATCTCCACCAAGGCCGACAGGGTCGAGGTCGACAAGGTCAGGCAGACTGTAAAACTGTTCGACAAATCGAATGCGCTGATCGGATTTTATCCCGCGACGGTCGGCAGCGAAGAGAAGCCGTCGCCTTCAGGCACGCTCAAGGTCACGGAAGTCAGCCGAAATCCGTACTATCGCTACAATCCCGCTTATCGTTTCAAGGGCGTCCATTCCCGCAAGCCCTTCACCATCAAGCCCGGCCCGAACAATCCGGTCGGCACGGTCTGGATCAACCTGTCTGCCGAGGGCTACGGCATTCACGGCACGCCTTCGCCGGAGAAGATTTCCAAGGCGGAATCTCACGGCTGCGTGCGTCTGACCAATTGGGATGCCGAGCGCGTCGCCGGCCATGTCTCGAAAGGCACGCCGGTGGCATTCGTGGGCAGCCCCGGATGAACGAACGCCTCGAGGTGGCAACGCCGCTCGCCGATTGTGCGCTATTTCGGGATCGGCATCGTCAGCTCCTTGTCGGCCGTATCCACCACGAAGACAGCCAGCAATTTTGCGGGTTCGGTGTCGCTGGCATTGGCGCTGACGGCATGACGGTCGCCGGGCTTTTCAGAGAAGTTCTCGCCTTTGTGAAAGACCTTGGCGGGGCCGTCATTGACCTGACTGCGGATCGCGCCTTCCAGGACAGTGGCGTAGATGAAAGCCGAGGGCGCGTGGATGTGGGCCGGTGACGACCCTCCGGGACCATACTCGACCAGCACGCCTTTCATGCTCTTCCCCGGGACATTGGGCAGCGCCTGGTCGAACACGACGGTCACCTTGGCCGTGGGGGCCGCCGTCTCGGCGGCATGGGCCGTCAGGAATGATGCGGCATAGACAGCGGTTGCGATCAGCAATTTGCGCATGGGAGTCTCCTCAAAGCCTCGCGAGCCATGTTGCGAGCGACGTTTTGCCGAGCCGCGCCTCGCCGAGAGGGTTCAGCGATGTGTCGTCGATGGGAGCGCCGTAGTACGGCGCCTTTGGGTCTCCCACCACGGGTCGAGCGTCGCCGGACGCCTTCAGGCGCCGTGCGATGAATTCGTTGAAGGGCGCCTTCTCAGGTCCTGCGATATCGATCGTGCCGTTGAGCGGCTGGCCCATCGCGACCTCTGCGAGGCGATCAGCCACGTCGTCGGCCGCGATGGGTTGAAACAATGCCGTGGGAACGACGATCCGGCCCTCGGCCGCACCCATGTCACCGATGGCGCTGAGGAATTCGAAGAACTGGGTGGCGCGGACGATCGAGTAGGGGACCGGAGATGCCTTGACGATGGTCTCCTGCGCCAGCTTGGCACGAAAATAGGCGATGTCGGGCGAGCGCTCGGTCCCGACGATCGAGAGCGCCACATGATGCTTCACGGCCGCAGCCGCCTCGGTCGCAGCGAGGTTTTTGCTCGAACGCTCGAAGAATTCGAGCACGGCGGCAGGCTCCCAGGACGGCGCGTTGGCAACGTCAACCACGACATCCGCACCCGCCAGCACTGCTGCGAGGCCTTCCCCGGTCACGGCGTTCACGCCTGACTTCGGCGAAGCCGCAACAGCGTCGTGGCCTTGTTGCTTGAGCTTCGTTACGAGCTTGGATCCGATCAATCCGGTCCCGCCGATCACGACGATCTTCATGGCCTATCTCCTCGGCACGTTGCGAGCGCGAGCCTTTCAGGATCGACGGCGCCCGCGTCGCGAAAGCGATGAGGCGACTCTTACCGGGGAAATGGGGCAGGCTCTTGCCTGTAACCGGCCTGCCTTGTCCAAAAATGCTGAAGACGTCTGTCCAATCGCCGATAGATAAAGTTGCGTATCGAAATAGTCCGACGCACGGAGCGCACCGCTGACGCCGGCATCCGCCAGCGGCGCTCGCTAGATTGCAGCACGTCCGTCTCGTTGGCGTTCGGTTACAGACGGCATTCGCACCACGCAGCGGAACCCGACATGGCCGGTCGAGGTATCGACCGGCTCGGCGTGCCGCGCAGCCGGGCGATATCGGCGGCAATAGTTCGGCGCGCAAAGATGCGAGCCGCCCTTGAGGACCTTGCGCGGAATCTGGATGTCGGGGAGGCGAGGGTCGTAGCTTGTGTGCTCACCGCCGCCGCGGGGATTTTTGGGGATGCAGCAGGGCTTTGCAGCGTCGGCGGCGTGCTTCGACGACCACCAGTCGGAGGTCCACTCCCAGACGTTGCCGATCATGTCGTAGAGACCGTAGCCGTTCGGCGGGAAGGCCATGACCGGCGAGGTACGCTCGTACCCATCCTCGCCGAGATTCTGGACGGGGAAGTTGCCCTGCCAGATATTGGCCATGTGCTTGCCGCCCGGCACCAGCGCATCGCCCCAGGCGTATTCCTCCGCCTCGAGGCCGCCACGCGCGGCGAACTCCCACTCCGCCTCCGTCGGCAAGTCCTTGCCGGCCCAGTGGGCATACGCTGCCGCATCGCTAAAGGAGACGTGAACGACCGGATGGTCGTCGAGGTCCTTGATGTTGCTGCCGGGACCATAGGGATGGCGCCAGTTGGCGCCGCGCAGGAAAGTCCACCACTGGCTCCAGTCGGTGAGATCGGTGATGCGCGGCAGCGGGGAGAACACCAGCGATCCCGCGTAGAGCATCTCCGCCAGCGCGCCCGGATAGTCCTTCGGATCCGGAACGACCTGCGCCTCGGTGACATGGCCGGTTGCGTTGACGAACTGCTTGAACTGCCGGTTAGTCACGGGCGTGCGGTCGATCCAGAAGCCGTCGACAGCGACGCGATGGCTCGGCGCTTCCTCGGGATAATGATGGTCGGATCCCATGCGAAAGGTTCCGCCGGGAATGAAGACCATCTCGCCGGTCTTCAAATCATCCGGCAACCACTCGCAGTGATCCAGATCCGCTCGCAACATGGTGGAAGCTCCGATACCCGCATTCCACCCGATGCTACTGCGCTACCTCTGGCAGACTTCGACGATGGCTCCTTGTCCGGCCCATTGGACGCATTGTCTGGTCCCCCACTTTTTTGGCGCTCCGGGCAGAGGAGGACGCTGCATTGCGTCCACATCTCTTTCCTTTGCACGCACGTCTTCGAACACGCGGCAAATCCATGCCGCGTGCGCTCTGCCACCCGCAGAACGCTTCCGCTTAATATCGCTAAGGTTGCAAATGATACCCGAAGATTGGACGGCTGTGATGTGCAATTTGTGCCAGTCTGCCCGGGCAGTGAGACCTAATGCCCCATGGCTCAGATCCTTCAGTGCAGAGGCATTTGAGAGCAAATCTTGCGACAAATTCGGCGATGACTTGCCTGAAAACGCGAAGTCAGCTTGTCGTACCCACCTCGCGTTGTAGTGGTACTTCGCTATCGCGTGCCGCAGAATTGTCGCGCTTCAGTAACACGGTACAGCCATGGGGCAATTCCTTCTGGTTGATTCGCGCAAGCTGGATGGTTTCGAAGGTCTTCAGCAGGCCGTCCACGGCTCGCATGTCGATGTGATGCAACTCGGCCGCGGTCGGTTGCGCGGAACTTTATCCCATGTCGGCATCGGCGACTTCTCGCTCAGCATTGGTGCTTTCAACGTCGGCATGCGCACGCAGCGGGTTTCCAGCGACGACAGACTGATCATCGGGATGCTGCTCGCGGCCGAAGAGCGCGTCGCCCACTGGTCGTTCGACATGCAGCTCAATGATGTGCTCGTCATTCCGCCGCGGCTCGAACATGACGGTGTTTTTCACGGCGGCTCCGCCTACGCCGCCATGCGATTCGACATCAACGAGGTCGCGACGCTGTTCGGCGGAGAAGCACGGCTAAGCGATCCCGACACCTGGCGCAGCCGCGGTCATTTCCGCGCGCACATCGAGACCGGCGCGATCGCCTCGCGCCGCCTGGTCCGGATCATGTCGCACCTGCGCGACAACAAATATGGGCTGACGCTATCAACTGCCGATTTCTGGAAACGATCGATCGCCGAATGCATGGCTGCCAACGTCGCGTCGTCGCTGCCACCCGACGGGAATGGCTGGCTCCCTTCCGCACGCCGGCTGATCCGCAAGGTCGAGGAGTTTCTCGACGACGCCGGCACCCGTCCGGTGCACGTGTCGGAAATTTGCGCGGCGCTCGGCGTATCGCGGCGCACCCTCCACCGCGCCTTTCAGGAGGTATTCGGTCTCGGTCCGGTCACCTTCCTCAGGCACAAGCGTCTCTGCGCTGTTCATTCGATCCTGCACCAGAGCGCACCTGGCTCGACCACCGTGACAGCCGTCGCCATGCAACAGGGCTTTTACGAGCTCGGCCGGTTTTCGCAATATTACCTGGCAATGTTCGGGGAGCGTCCGTCGCAAACGCTTGGAATTGCGACGGTGCAGCCCGTCGAAGACGATATCACCAGAACCTAGCGCTCTGAGTCTGGACCGCGAACGACGCCATGATGGCATGCGTGCCGGTGTTTTGCCGGCGTGAAACGGCGAAAAAAACCGTCATGAAAACAACCAGATGGCTACTGTGCATGGGGTTGTTTTCACAGTTTTGAGTTGGATAGGCAGGCCGCCTTCAGCTTTACGCCCCGCAGACGATCACGCCATACCAGCCCAGACCCCGATAGGTCTCGTAGCCCGGGGTGGCATGGAACGCGACCAGCGTGCCCGAGCCGTCCTGATAGAAGCCGGAACGCTGGCCATTGAGCGACAGCGAGATGCGTTCGCTGAGAATGCCTTGTCCGTCGGAAGCGGCGATCACGCGAAGATTGGAGTCGACCAGCAGCACGCGCGCCTTGTCGCTGTCGCCGACACGCACGCCTTGCACGATGGCGCGGGCCTGTGCCTCCCAGTCGAAATGGATGGCGAGCACCCCGATCGGCGCGCCGTTAGCCTGTCCACCGGCGCGGACGCTGGCGCAATAGGTCGCGACCTGGGCATTGCCGAGCAGCGGCTGGTTCTCGACGTCGCCGGCGACATAGTCGTCGCCGGAGCGCAGGGTCTTGGCCTCGCGAAACCATTTGGTGTGGGCGACGTTCTGGCCGACGGCGTGAAACCGGTCGGCGCGGCCGTTGGCGATGACGTTGCCATCGAGGTCGCAGAGCCAGAGGTCGAGATAGACGGTGTAGGCGCCCAAGATCACGCCGAGACGCTGCGAGGCATGGGACACGGCCGCGCCGTCGGGCGAGGCCGCGCAATCGACCAACGCGGAATCGGTCGCCCACCAGCGCACGTCGCAGGTCCGTTCATAGAGGTTGCGGTCGATGAGCTCGATGGCGTTGAGCGACAAATCGACCATGCGCTCGCCGCGCGAGCGCTGGCTCATCCGGTCGATCGAGGAGACGAGATCGCCGGTCCGTTTCGTCAATTGGCTTTCGAGCTCGCGGGCGATGGTCTCGACCTGCTGGCCGACGCCACGGACCTCCTGCGCCACCACGGCGAAGCCCGCGCCCTGTGCGCCGGCACGCGAGCTTTCGATCAGCGCGTTCAGTGCCAGCATCTTCATCTGGTTGGTGATCTGCTGGATCGACTTGGTCTTATCGACCGCGATCTGGTTGACCTCCGCCGTAAGGCGGTTGATCAGCGCGGAGATGTCGGAATCATCCTCGGCGGATTCATTTGCGATCGGCTTGGCTTTGAGACCCAGCGCAGCAGACATCGGGGGCTTCCCTTGGCAATGAGGTCTGATCTGCAACGAACCCGGAACAATCACTGACAGATCGAATACAATTCTTTTTCGAAGATTCCGCCTAACGCCTGCTTAATTTGCTGTTTTGCGGAATGCTCAAATGATAGTCAGTCCGCGCAGCAAAGCGGCAATCCACCGCTTTGTGCGGCGCAGACATTGCAAATCCCGGGGGATTGCGGGCCAATCGTTCCGTCGGCCGGGCGATGCAATACCTCCGGCTCCCAGGTTCCTCAAACCGACCGCTGTTCATGACGCCGCCCGCCACCGCCTTGCCCGTCGAAGCGCCCCAGGCGTTCCTGGGAGTGGCGCGCTCGCTCACCGACAAGCTCTGGCGCGACCGGCTGGATGCGCGCGGGGCGGCGAAGGCGCTTGCCATCGTGCAGCGCCACCAACTGCCCGAGCTGCTGGCGCGGGTGCTGGCAGGTCGCGGTGTCGACAGCGATGCCGTCGCCGATTTCCTCGATCCAACCATCCGCAAGCTCCTACCGGACCCGTTCACGGTGACGGAGATGGAAGCCGCCGCGAAGCGGATCGCGGATGCCGCGGGAAGCGGCGAGAAGGTCGCGATCTTCGGCGATTACGATGTCGACGGCGCGACCTCGGCGGCGCTGCTGACCTGGCATCTGCGCCATTGCGGGCTCGATCCGCTGATCCACATTCCCGACCGCATCTTCGAGGGCTACGGGCCCAACACGGAAGCCGTGCGTGCGCTGGCCGCAAAGGGCGCCACGCTGCTCGTCACCGTCGATTGCGGTACCACCAGCATCGAGCCGCTCGCCGAAGCAAAACGTCTCGGCATGTCCGTCGTCGTGATCGACCATCATCAGGCCGGCACGGAGTTGCCGGAGGTCGACGCGTTGGTCAATCCGAACCGGCTCGACGATCTCTCCGGTCTCGGCCATCTCGCCGCCGTCGGCCTCGTGCTGGTGACGCTGGTCGCGGTCAATCGTGAGCTACGCCAACGCGGCTTCTGGAATGCGGAGATGCCCGAGCCGGATCTGCTCGGCATGCTGCATCACGTTGCGCTCGGCACGGTTGCCGATGTCGCGCCGCTGATCGGGCTCAACCGCGCGTTCGTCGCCAAAGGCCTGATCGCGATGCGGCGGCGCGACCATGTCGGCCACACCGCGCTGATGGACGTGGCGCGGCTCAACGGCCCGCCGGAGGCCTGGCATCTCGGCTTCATGCTAGGGCCGCGCATCAATGCCGGCGGCCGCATCGGCCGCGCCGATCTCGGCGTGCGGCTGCTTTTGGAGGGTGACAGCGTCGAGGCCGCGCGGATCGCCGCCGAGCTCGACCGCCTCAATAGCGAGCGCCGTATCATCGAGCAGGCGGCCGAAGCGCAGGCCGAAGCCGAGGCGCTCGCCTCGATCGGGCTCGAGGACAAGATCGGCGTGATCGTGACGGCCTCCGAAGGCTGGCATCCCGGCGTGGTCGGTCTCGTTGCGTCCCGGTTGAAGGAGAAGTTCTCGCGGCCCGCCTTCGCGATCGCGCTGGAGCCCGGCGGCATCGGCACCGGCTCCGGCCGCTCGATTGCCGGCGTCGATCTCGGCAAGGCAGTACGGCAGGCGGTCGCCGACGGCATTCTGCTCAAGGGCGGCGGCCACGCCATGGCCGCGGGCGTCACGCTGCGCAAGGAAAAGCTCGCCGAATTTCGCGCCTATCTCGAGCATGCGTTGGCCCGCGACGTTGCCGAGGCGCGCCACGTCAACGAGCTCTACATCGACGGCGCGGTCTCCGCGCGCGCGGTGACGACCGAGCTTGCAACGACGCTCAACCGCGCAGGTCCGTTCGGCAGCGGCAATCCGGAAGTCGTGTTGGCGCTGCCGGCGCACCAGCTCGTCTATGCCGACGAGGTGGGACAGGCACATTTGAGGCTACGCTTCAAGTCGGGCGACGGCGCCATCGTCAACGGCATCGCGTTCCGTTCGATCGGACAGAAGCTTGGCAACGCGCTCGTCGCCAATCGCGGCCAGCAATTGCATGTCGCGGGATCATTGTCGGTGGATCGCTACCAGGGCGCCGAGCGTGTGCAATTCCGCGTCATCGACGTCGCGCTGCCCGACCAGGGACCATCCATGATTAGATAGGTCCGGCAAACAACAAAAAACGAATAGCAAAAAAGGGAGTGAACATGGCAGGGCAGGTTGAGGGCAAGGTCGCGCTGGTGACCGGCGGCGCCTCCGGCATCGGCGAGGCCGTCGTCGAGATGTTCGCGCGCGAGGGCGCCACCGTCATCGCCACCGACATCGACGAGCTGCGCGGCCCCGAGCTCGCCAATCGCATCACCAAGGCCGGTGGCAAGGCGATTTTCCTGGAGCAGGACGTCACCAGCGAAGAGCGCTGGATCGAGATCACAGCCGAGATCGCGAAGCGCTTTGGCCGGCTCGATATTCTCGTCTCCAACGCCGGCATCGGCATTGCCGTGCCCTCGATCGTCGACATGACGCTCAGCGATTGGCGCAAGCAGAACGCGATCAACCTCGACGGCGTCTTCCTCTCGGTCAAGCATTGCCTGCCCCTGATGCGCAAGACCGGCGGCGGCTCGATCGTCATGATGTCCTCGCTCGCGGGCCTGCGCGGCGCGCCCGGGCTGTCGGCCTATTCGGCGACCAAGGGCGGCGTGCGGCTGTTCGCAAAGTCGATCGCGATGGAGTGCGCGGCGGCCTGTGACGGCATCCGCGTCAACTCCGTCCATCCCGGGATCATCGACACGCCGATCTGGGGCAAGATCCCGACAGGTGCGACCGGCAACCAGGGCAACGCGCCGATCGACCCGGACGAGCGTGCGCGCGTCGCGACGCCGCTCGGCCGTGCCGGCCAGGCTCTGGAAATTGCCTCCGGCGTGCTGTATCTGGCCTCCGATGCCTCGCGCTACGTCACCGGCAGCGAGCTCGTCATCGACGGCGGCATGAACGCCGGCGGCGTGCCGCGGCGGCAGTAGGCCGCCGCGCGGGCTGCGAAGGGCAGGGTGGCGCCCGCGGGGGCTGACGCGCAGGCGTCGGACCTGTACAACGCGGGCGTCTTCCGATCGACAGAGGTGTCCTTCCGCCATGGCGCACAGCCTTCACTCTTCGTCATCCACGCCAGCAACGTTTCGATCGAACCGTCCGGATCTCGCGAGCGACGCGATCCGCAGCGCGCGCGAGGATCTTGCCGCCTGCTTTAGGATGGCGGCGCGCAACGGCTTTGAGGAGGGCATCTGCAACCACTTCTCGGCCGTGGTGCCGGGCCATGACGATCTCTTCCTGGTCAACCCTTACGGCTACGCCTTCCGCGAGCTGACCGCGTCAAAACTTCTGATCTGCGACTTCCACGGCAATGTGCTCGACGGCGAGGGCGTGCCCGAGGCGACCGCGTTCTACATCCATGCCGAGATGCACAAGCGCCTGCCGCGCGCCAAGGTCGCCTTCCACACCCACATGCCCTACGCCACGGCGCTGTCGATGACCGAGGGCGATCCGCTGATCTGGGCCGGCCAGACCGCGCTCAAATTCTACGGTCGAACGGCCGTGGACCGCGACTACAACGGCCTCGCACTCGACAACCGCGAAGGCGCACGCATCGCATCGGCCGTGGGGGATGCCGACATCATCTTCATGAAGCATCACGGCGTGATGGTGCTGGCGCCGACCATCGCGGAGGCCTGGGACGATCTTTATTATCTCGAACGCGCCGCCGAGGTGCAGGTGTTGGCGATGTCGACCGGGCGACAGGTACTGCCGGTCGATCCCGCGATTGCGGCCGAAACCTACAGGCAGATGCGCGAGGGCGATTCCGAATCCGCGCGGCTGCATCTTGCCGCAATCCGCCGCCAGCTCGATGCGGAAGAGCCGCAGTACCGGCACTAGCGATCGCGTCGTAGCCCGGATGGAGCCACAACTAAGACCCCTGGCGCAGCTTCGCCAGCACCTTCAGCCCGCCATAGCCGTCCGCAGGCGTGATGCCCGCGCGCTGCTGAAAGTCCTTGATCGCTTTCATGGTGTCGTTGCCGACACGGCCATCGGTGCCGCCGGTATCGAAACCCGCCTTGGTCAGGCGCGTCTGCATCTCCTGCACCTCGGCGAGCGTCAATGCGCGCTCGGAGCCGGGGAATGGCTGGATGAAAGGCGGGGCGCCGAGGCAGCGGTCGCCGAGATGGCAGATCGCCAGCGCATAGTTCATCGAGGGATTGTAGCTCTTCACCGCGTTGAAATTCGGTCCCAGCAGAAATGTCGGCCCGCCCGCAACCGGCGTCCACATCTGCGCGGATGCGGAGGCTTGCGGAAACGGCTGGCCGTCGGCGCGGGTGACGCCGGCCGCCTGCCAAGCCGCATAGGTCCGGCTGCCGCTCATCTCACCGGGCGTGCGCACCTCGTAGCCCCAATGCTCGCCGCGGTGCCATTTGCCGCGATTGACGAGATATTTTGCGGTCGAGCCCAACGCGTCGTCGGGCTTGCCGAACGGCGACACCTTGCCGTCGCCGTCATAGTCGATGCCGACATTGAGCCAGACTTCCGGCATCCATTGCGAATGCCCCATTGCGCCGGCCCAGGATCCCTGCATCTGCTCAGGCGTGCTCCAACCCTTGTCGACGATGCGCAGCGCGTTGATCAGCTCAGTTTCCCAATAGGCTTTTCGGCGCGGCTCGTTCCAGGCGAGGGCGGCGAGCGAGGGAAACACCGGCGTCATGTGGTTCTGCTGCACCAGCGGATCGCCATAAGCGGACTCGACGCCCCACAGCGCCAGCAGCGTACCGCGCTCGACGCCGAAATCGCGCTCGATGCGCGCGAGCAGCGCCTCGTTGTTCTTCAGCGCGATCTTGCCGTTGATGATGCGCCAGTCGGAGACGCGACGGTTGATGTATTGCCAGACCTGCTCGTGGAATTCGGGCTGGTTGCGCATCTGCTTGAAGACGCTCATGTCGGGGTCGACCCGCGCCATCGCGCGCTGCCATGTCGCAGCCGAGATGCCTTTCGCCATGGCACGTGCGCGGAAAGACTCGCGCCATTCGTCGAAGCCTGGAGGTGCGGCGAAGACATGCGTCGGGAAAGCGAGCAGGGTGGCTGCACCGATGGTGAAGGCGCGGCGGGTATGATGGACCGAGGAATCAGCGTGTTTCATCGACTTATTGTAGCCGGAAACATGGCTCCTGTGAGTCGGTTCCTGGAGGCTCGGAACGGGACGTCCAGTCCTTCCGGAACAAATTGTCGCACTCCCGCATTCCCTCCGCATGCAATCGAGGAGGACGAGATGAGGAAATATCTGTTTGCGGCCGCCATGGTCACCGCTATCGCAGCCCCCGCATTCGCCGACGAAGTCGGTGTTCATGTTGGTCCGGTCGGCGCCGGTGTGACCGTCGGACAGTCCCCGGAATATCGAGAGCGTGACCGCGATCGTGATCGCACCACCGTGATCAAGGAGCGCGAGCCTGCCGACCGCACTACGGTCATCAAGAAGGAAGATGAATTCGGTAACCGCGAGAAGACCGTAATCCATCACGACAACGACTGACGGAGCAGGGCCCCGGCCGATTGTCGGGGCCCGCTTTCTGTTCGAAAATTCGGGGTTGAATGAAGATACGCGCGCATGCGGAGAGCCACGTCGTCGAGCTCGACGACGGATCGCAATGGCAGATTTTCCCTGGTGATCTCGCGACGACGCTGAGCTGGAAGCCCGAAACCGATTTGCGCCTCGAGCCGAGCGGGGATCGGATGAGTTCACATGTACTCGTGAATGGCACCGATCAAAGCCGCGTGCGGGTGATTGCGGCGGGCGAGGCTTGGCCGGACGGTGAGGTTAAGAAAGTATTGAAGGGCGGGTAGGCTTGGTCGAACATCCCCAAATTTGGGCCCCGTCACTTTACTGTCGGTTCGCTTCCATCTGCGCAGAATGCACTTATGCGGGAGCTGTTCGACATCATCCGTGCGAATCCCTGGCCGTTCGGCGCCGGACTCCTCGTCGTGGTCCTGATGATCATCGCCGAGAATTTTGGCCGCAGCATTCAAGGAGGCGGTGCCGGAGGCGGCGACTTCTCCGATGCCGGCGGGTGTGACGGCGGTGAGGGAGGCGGGGGCGACTAGACTTGGCCTGGTCCTCGCCTAGTCCTCCTGCAGATCAGTTGGGATGCCGGCGAGCCAGCGGCGAATACTCGCCTCGGTGCCGGCATCCAATCCCGCGGCCAGACGCTTCTCCAGCGCGATCACACGCTCCCTGCACGCCTTCAACAACGTCGCTCCCCGCGACGTCAACGTCCATTGCTGGATGCGGCCGTGGACGGGGTGGGGTGTCATCTCAATCGCGCCGTCGCGCTCGAGATTGCGGATGATGACGCCGACCGTCTGCGGAGTCAGGAAGGTGAGACGGGCGACGTCGGCGCCCGACAGGCCGGGATAGGCATTCAGCATCGTCAGCACCGCGAATTGCGGTGGCGTCACGCCGAGATCGGCGAGTGTCCGCTCCATCGTGAGACGGACTGCGGCATGGGCCTGGCGCAAGAGATAGCCGAGATAGCCTTGCTCGCCACGCTTGCCTTCGCCGGGGGCGGGCAGGCGCACGGCGTCAGGGCCGGCGGTTTTGCTCCGGGATTTCGATCTCGTGATCTTGGGCGACTTGCGCAACATATAAGAGCTCTTATAAGATGTAAGCCTTCTTATAATAACACGAGGTGAATGGCAATGTCACATGCCCGCAGCGAATACGAGGATTTCAAACGGATTGCGCCCGATGCCTATGATCTGGTGCTCGCGTTGGGCCGGGCGGACGCCGGCCTCGACAAGCAGCTTCTCGAGCTGGTCAA
The DNA here is from genome assembly GCF_000244935.1 of Bradyrhizobium sp. WSM1253. Lineage (NCBI taxonomy): Bacteria > Pseudomonadati > Pseudomonadota > Alphaproteobacteria > Hyphomicrobiales > Nitrobacteraceae > Bradyrhizobium > Bradyrhizobium sp. WSM1253. Next base: position 465,786 of record NZ_JH600073.1, on the reverse strand, counting down.
GTTGCGCGCCTCGCAGATCAACGGCTGCGCCTTCTGCCTGCAGCATCACATCCTGCTTTCGGAGCGGATCGGCGTGCCCGTCGACAAGCTCAATTTGGTCGTGGTCTGGCGCGAGGCGCCGATCTTTTCCGCGCGCGAACGTGCCGCGCTGGCCTGGGCCGAGGCGCTGACCTGCCTGCCCGACGGCGTCGGCGAAGACGTGTACGCCGAGGCGAGCCGTGAATTCTCCGAGACCGAGCTGACGTACCTGACCTCGGCGGTCGCCTCGATCAACGTCTGGAACCGTTTTGGTGCGGCGTTTCGCTGGACGCCGGCGACGCGGCCCGTCGAAGCCAATGCCGCAGCGTCCTGATTGCAACGAAGGGAGATCATGATGACAGCAATGAGTTTTCCCACCGCGCCGCGCCCGGCGTCATCGCGTTCGATGGCGATCGCCGTCGTCGGCGGTCTCGCGTGCGCGCTTGCGATCGGCAAAGCGCTGCCGGTGACGATGGACACCATTTCCGGCGCACTCTCGCCGCTCTGCGCCACCGCCGCCGAAAGCTCGCCGCTCGACAAGGTCGAGCCGATCGGCTCCTACGCGCTGCCGAACGTGCCGGGCAAGCGCGTCACGATCGTGCGCGTGTTCTACGGCCCCGGCGGGTTCTCGCGGCCGCATCGTCACGCAGGATCCGTCACCGCCTACATCACCAAGGGCGAGATCCGCTCCCAGCTCGGCGGCGGCCCGGTCGAGACGTTCGGCGTCGGCCAGTCCTTCTTCGAGCCGCCCGGCTCGACCCATCTGGTCTCGGCCAATGCGAGTACCACGGAGCCGGCAGAATTGATCGCGGTGTTCGTGGCGGACGAGGGCGCGCAACTCACGACGTTGCTGGATTGATCCGTAGCCCGGGTGAGCGAAGCGACACCCGGGGCAGTCGTAGCGTGAGTCCGGGATGTCGCTTCGCTCATCCGGGCTACGTTACCAGCGTGCTCTCTCGTCAGCCGCCGTAGGATGCTGGATCAGGATTATCCGACGGATGCTCGAACGACTTCTTCATCGACACCGGCATGGGTACGTGAAAGTTCAGGCCGCGCGGCGGCACCGGCTCCATGAACCATTTGTTGTAGATCTGCTCGATCTCCGGGCTCTTGTAGAGTTTTGCGGTCGCGCGATCGACCACCGCCTTGAACGGCGCGTCGTCCTTGCGCAGCATGATGCCGTAAGGCTCCGGATCGGAGAACGCGCCGGTGCTGATCGCGTACAGCGACGGATCCTTCGAGGAGGCGATCATCGCCGCCAGCTGGATGTCGTCCATGACGAAGGCCACGGCCCGGTCGGTCTCGACCATTAGGAACCCTTCGGGGACATCCTTTGCGTTCATCACGGTGATGTCGAGCGAGCGGGCCGCATTGGCCTTGTTGAGCTGCGTGATGTTGGTGGTGCCCGAGACCGAGACGACGGCCTTGCCCTTGAGATCGTCGATTTGGTCGAGCTTCGAAGTCTTCTTGGACACGAAGCGGCTCGCCGTGAGGAAATGCGTGTTGGTGAACCACACTTGTTTCTGGCGATCGGCGTTGTTGGTCGTCGAGCCGCATTCGAGATCGACGGTGCCGTTCGCCATCAGCGGAATGCGGCTGGACGAGGTGACCAGGTTCTCGTTGACCGCGAGCTTGTCCAGCTTGAGCTCGGCCTTGATCTCCTCGACGATCTTCATGCAGATGTCGATGGCGTAGCCGACGGTCTTCTGCTTCTCGTCGATATAGCTGAAGGGCACCGCGCTGTCGCGCACGCCGAGTGTGATCGCGCCGGTGTCCTTGATCTTCTTCAAGGTCCCGCTCAATTCCTGCGCATGAGCCGGCACGCCGAACGCGACGGCCAGAACGGCCACTATAGTGAGACAACGCATGTGCTTCCCTTCATCCTGTTTACCCGTGGGGAGGAAAGCAATTCTGAGGCCAGACAATTCCGAGGCCAGAGAAGGCTCCGTCATAAGGAGGCCGGGCCGGTCAGGCGGTGTGCGTGCAATTCGCTGTCATAGGACCGTCATCAGACAGTTTGGTTGGCTGTCAAGATGGCGCAAGCAGCGTCAATTCTCGTCGCCGCCCGATCCCTCGCGCAGGTCCGGCTTGAGCACGTCCTCCGGCAGCGCATGTGCCACGGGCTGCGGCGTGCCGGCGATCTCCGGGCCGACCTCGCGGCCGCGGGCATGGATCAGACGCTCGTACGCCGAGACCAACGTGACGTAAGGACTGACCCAGATCCAGCCGTCGCGGGTGAACACCTGCACGTCGAAATGCAGGTGCATCGAGGTGCCGGCGGGATGATCGAGATAGTTCGAGACCACGCCGATCTTCTCACCCTCCGATACGATGCGACCATTGAGCAGGCCATCGGCGTTCAGCGCCTGCGGGTTCATATGCATGTAGCGGAAACGGATGTGCTCGGTCCGGCTGTTGATTTGCAGCGTCACGGCCTGGTCCTTGGAAGCGCGTATGACCCTCGCATCGCGCACGGCGACGATGGCGCGCTGCTTGGGATCACAGGCTTGGCGGCCTTCACCAGGCGATGGGCACTCAGCCGCGCGGATGTCCTCGCCCTGATGGCCATAACCGCCGCCGCATTGCCAGACCTCGAAACTGCGGGATTCGCAGAAATTGTCGCGCCAGGGGTAAGCGGTCGTGCTCTCCATCTTGTCGCGCTTGGCATAGGATTGCGAGTGTACGAAAGCGGGCGCCTTCTCGAGAGGAAAGCGGATCTGTGCGTAGGCCATCACGTCGGGATGGCCGCCCTGCTTGCGATAACCGGTGTTCGGGATGATGTCGCCGCTCGGCCGATAGGTGAAGTCCGGGGAACGCGCCGCGGGACGATCGAGAATGTTGGAAGCGATGTCCGTGAGCGGCCGCATGCGCTGGCCGCCCGCCACGCGCAGCGCCTTCAGGAAGCGCTCGGCGACCGGATAGGCCTCCTTGCAGGCAAGCCGCCGCGGCTTGGCGACGCTGTCGAGGCATTGGATCGACACCACATAGGCGACGCCGAAACGGGTGAAAGCGTAGCGCACATAGCCTTCCCGGATGAATTTGCGCAGGTCCGGGTAGAGCGCTGCGAGCGGTTTGACCGGCTCGCCCTTGCCGCCCGAGGGATCGGCAATGTCATAGACGAGCGCCGAACCCGTGATCTGCACCTCGACCGGTCTTGCGAAGACCCGGCTCGGCATGCCGTCTCCGGTACCAGGCTCGAACGAAAAGGTCGCGCTGTAGCCGGCGGGGCCGGCATCGAACATGTCGACGGAATTGAAGTCGGCCTGGTAGCGCGACAGCGCGACGGTCGCTGGCGCACCATTGTGCCGTGCTTCGAAATACGCAGCAGCGTCGAACGGCAGCAGCACGGGCACGGAGCTGCGGGAGATGCCGGTGAAGAATTGCGAGGAGATCGCGTTGAGCTGCACCAGCGCCGGCATCGTGCGCGGATCATAGCGCGGCACCGAACGACGGGGCGCGAAGATGAAATCGTCCGCGACCCGGGGATGGGCGTTGATTTCGGTGCGCAGCTGATCGAGCGCCGCGCGCCAATCGACGCGCAGCGCCGTGAGCGAGGGGCTGCGGAATTCATCCGCAGCTAGCGGAGAGGCAATGAGGAGCGAAAGCGACGCCAGAAGTTGCGAGACGAAGCGGAAACCTTTCCCAACCACTGTCTCGCCCCCCGGCGGCACCTGTTGCGCTCGCGTTGGCCCCGTCAGTCCTTGGCGCGCTCGGAGTAGGAGCCGTCTTCGGTCATCACGACGATTCGGGTGCCGACGGCGATGTGCGGCGGCACCGTGGTGCGCAGGCCGTTCGAGAGCACGGCGGGCTTGTAGGACGAGGAGGCGGTCTGGCCTTTGGTCACGGGCTCGGTCTCGACCACTTCCAGCGTCACGCGCTGCGGCAGGGCGATCGATACGGGATTGGCGCCGTGCAGCGACAGCTTGACCGTCATGCTCTCCTGAAGATAGGCCGCCGCGTCGCCGATCACGTCCTTGGAGACCTGGACCTGGTCATAGGTCTCCGGGTTCATGAAGTGATAGCCGTCACCATCTTCATACAGGAAGGTGTAGTTGCGCTCTTCGATCGTGGCCTTCTCGACCTGATCCGTGGTCTTGTAGCGCTCGGAGATCTTTACCCCGTCCGAGATTCGGCGCATTTCGATCTGGCTGACCGGGGTGCCCTTGCCGGGATGGATGTTCTCGGCGGTCACGACGACATATAGCTTGCCGTCTTGCTCGATCACGTTGCCCTTGCGAATAGAACTGGCGATGACTCTCAAAGCTGTATTTCCTGCTTGCTTGGCCCGGCTCGGGCCAGGACGTGGTCAAATTGATGGGGGACCTGGGGCCCCAAATCAGACCGCGGCACCCGTTTCGGGCCGCAACATACTGGTTTTGCCGTTGGATGCCAGCATTTTGCGGGCCTGCGGGACGGCCGGTTAATGGCTGGGGACAAGCCGATGTCGCCGTTCTGGTCCCCCTCGCGGCATCTCGACCGCCGGCCCTTCCTGCAGGCCAGGGGAGCAATCACCGGGGCTCTACGGGGATTTTTCGCCGAGCAGGGCTTTGTCGAGGTCGAAACCTCCGTTCTCCAGGTCTCTCCGGGCAACGAGACCCACCTGCACGCCCCCCGGACCGAGATCGTGCGACCCGACGGCAGCCGTGTGAGCCGATATTTGCGGACTTCGCCGGAATTCGCCTGCAAGAAGCTGCTGGCGGCCGGGGAGACCCGGATTTTCGAGTTCGCCCGGGTGTTCCGGGACCGCGAGCGCGGCGACCTGCATTTGCCCGAATTCACCATGCTGGAATGGTACCGGGCAGGCGCCCCCTATGACGCCATCATGGCCGACTGCGTCGTCCTCATCGGCCGCGCCGCCCAAGCGACCGGGATTGGCACCTTCGCCTTCCGCGGCCGGACCGCCGATCCCTTCGCCGAGCCTGAACTTGTGACGGTGGCCGGCGCCTTCGAGCAGTTTGCGGGAATCGACCTGCTTGCGACCATTTCCGGCGGCGAAGGCGACCGCGCCGCGCTTGCCCGGGCCGCTGCCGGCAAGGTCCGTGTGGCCGAGGACGACACCTGGTCCGACATCTTCAGCAAGGTTCTGGTCGAGCATGTCGAGCCGCATCTGGGGCAGGGGCGTTTGACCATTCTGTTCGAATACCCATCTCCAGAGGCGGCACTGGCGCGCGTGAAGGCAGGCGATCCCCGCGTTGCCGAGCGGTTCGAGATCTACGCCTGCGGTGTCGAGCTCGCCAACGGCTTTGGCGAACTGACCGACGTCGAGGAGCAGCGCAAGCGCTTCACGCAATCCATGGCGGAGAAGCAACGCCGCTACGGCGAAGCCTATCCGCTGGACGAGGACTTTCTGGCCGCGGTCGCGGCGATGCCGGAGGCGAGCGGCGTCGCGCTCGGTTTCGACCGGCTGGTGATGCTGGCGAGCGGCGCATCGCGAATTGATCAGGTGGTCTGGACGCCGCCTGCAAATGAAGCGTTAAGCGAGACATGATGAAGAGCAATCTTGCGCGCACATTGCGCGAGCCGGCCGAACTTGTCGCCGAGCAGCTGGTATCAGCCACAGCGCTGCCGGTGCTCGATCGCGTTGCCGCACGCTATGCGGTTGCGATCACGCCGGCGCTGGTCGATCTGATCGACAGGTCCGATCCCGACGATCCCATCGCGCGGCAATTCGTTCCGACTGCCGCGGAGCTCGAGATGCAGCCGGGCGAGAACGCAGATCCGATCGGCGATCATCCGTACTCGCCGGTTCCCGGGATCGTGCATCGCTATCCCGACCGTGTGCTGTTCAAGCTCGTTCACGTCTGCGCGGTCTATTGCCGCTTCTGCTTCCGCCGCGAGATGGTTGGACCCGGCAAGGAGAACGCGCTCTCGGACGGCGCCTATCGCGCCGCGATCGACTACATCCGATCGCACAGCGAGATCTGGGAGGTGATCCTGACCGGGGGCGATCCCCTGATGTTGTCGCCGCGGCGGATGAGCGAGATCATGGCGGATCTTGCCGGAATCGATCACGTCAAGATCATCCGCCTTCACACCCGCGTGCCCGTGGCCGAGCCCGCGCGCATCAGCGAGGAGATGGTCGGGGCGCTCAAGGTCGAAGGCGCCACCACCTGGGTGGCGCTGCATGCCAACCATGCGCGCGAACTGACGGGGCCCGCGCGTGCCGCCTGCGCGCGGCTGGTCGATGCCGGAATTCCCATGGTAAGCCAGTCCGTGCTTTTGCGCGGCGTCAATGACAACGCGACCGCTCTGTCGGATTTGATGCGAGCTTTCGTCGAATGCCGGATCAAGCCCTATTATCTGCATCACGGCGATCTCGCGCCCGGCACGGCGCATCTGCGAACGACGCTCGCCGAGGGGCAGGATTTGATGCGGCAGCTGCGCGGACGGGTGTCGGGACTGTGTCAGCCCGACTATGTCATCGACATTCCCGGCGGCGCCGGCAAGTCGCCGGTGGGACCGAATTACGTGTTGCCGATGCAAAATACCGCACCTGATGCGGGTGATGCGGCATCGGAAACGCGCTATCGTATCGTGGATTATTGCGGCGACGTTCACCTCTATCCGCCCGAGACCTGATTGGTCGTGATGGAGATTCTGGCTCGAGGAATGGAGGGAGAGACATGAAGAAGATCATGGTGGCAGTATCGCTCGCGGTCTTGCTCGGCGGCGCGGCGGTCGCGCAGACCGGCGGCACGAAGGGATCGACATCGGGCGGCGCGGCGTCCGGATCGCTGCCGCAGGCACCCGTGGGCCATCGCCAGCCGCGCGTCGGCGACGTGCCCAGCGAGAAGAACCTGAGCGACCCGAACGATCCCCTCAGCAAGGAAAATCAGGCGCTCGACAAGAAGATCAAGAGCATCTGCCGCGGCTGCTAGGCGCCGGAGCAGCGGGCAGGGTGCGACAGCCTCACCCCGCCCGCGATCGTTCGGTCAGGCGGAGCGCTCGTGCAGCCCTGCGCGTTTGGTGTTGCGCCGGATCTCGACCGCGTCAGCGAGCTGTTTGAGCACGGTTGCCGTGGTCGCCCAGTCGATGCATCCGTCCGTGATGCTCTGGCCATAGGTGAGCGGCTTCCCCGCCACCACGTCCTGGCGTCCGGCGACGAGATTGCTCTCGACCATCACCCCCATGATGCGGTTCTCGCCGCCGGAAATCTGGCCGGCGATGTCGGCTGTCACGAGCGGCTGGTTTTCCGGCTTCTTGCTCGAATTGGCGTGGCTCGCATCGACCATCACGAGCGGTGCGACGCTCGCTTTCGCCAGATCGTTGCAGGCCGCTGCGACGCTTGCCGCATTGTAATTCGGCGTGCTGCCGCCGCGCAGGATGATGTGACAATCCTCGTTGCCCGCGGTTGAGGCGATCGCCGAGCGGCCGAGCTTGGTCACCGCCATGAAATGATGCGGATTCGAGGCCGACTTCACCGCGTCCGCCGCGATGCGCACATTGCCGTCGGTGCCGTTCTTGAACCCCACAGGGCAGGACAGCCCCGAGGCCAGCTCGCGATGGATCTGGCTTTCGGTCGTGCGCGCGCCGATCGCGGCCCAGGACACGAGGTCGGCAATGTATTGCGGCGTCGTCATGTCGAGGAATTCGGTGCCGGCGGGCAGGCCGAGATTATTCACGGCCGAGAGCACGTTGCGCGCCAGCCGCAGGCCCTTGTTGATGTCGAAGCTGCCGTCCAGATCAGGATCGTTGATCAGGCCCTTCCAGCCGACCGTGGTGCGTGGCTTCTCGAAATAGACCCGCATCACGATTTCAAGTTGATCGGCAAGCTCTTCGCGCAAGCTCGCGAGGCGCTCGGCGTATTCGAGCGCGGCCCTGGGATCATGCACCGAGCAGGGGCCGACCACGACCAGAAGCCGGTCGTCCTGGCCATTGAGGATCGCGTGGATGGCGTTGCGTGCCGCCATCACCACGCGCGTCGCGGTGAGCGTACGCGGGACTTCCCGCATCACCTCTTCAGGCGTGCTCAGTTCTTTCAGTTCGCGGATACGAAGATCGTCGGTCGTGCTCAGCACGGCGGGCTCCTTGTCATTTTGAGACCCTGCCGGCCAATAAAAAAGCCGCCAGGTCTGGCGGCTGTTCGGACTAGATGCTGCAATTTGTCAGATTGAGCGTGATCCTCCCACCGCCAGCGAGCTGTCGTAGCTAAAATACCAATAAAAGCTGGTGGTGACGGTGATCATGGCCAGTCATATAGCGCGCGATCGGCGGGTTGTCACCCCCTAAGCGAGGTGAGGATCACGGGGCGCCTCAACTGTTGCTTTTGCGTGCCGCCAGCGCCATGCCGATCAGCGTGGCGCCACCGAACAGCAGGTTGATGCCGACGAGGATGCCGATCGCCCATTCCGCCGAGCTCGGCAATCCCGTGATCACCATGAACGAGATCGCGATATCGACGAGGCCCGAGATAAGAAGCCACGACCAGCGGCCGCCCGGCTCGCGGCGGTGCTCCAGCGCGTACATGATGGTGGCGATGCCCTCGGCGAGGAAATAGGCGCCGAGCACGATGGTCAGCGTCAGCACGGCCTGCATCGGTCGCGCCAGCAGCAGCATGCCTGCGAGCACCGCGAGCGCGGCCGAGATCAGCGACCACCAGAAGCCCGGCGTGCTGCGCGCCCAATAGGTGGCGATCAATCCGCCGATGCCGCTGATCAGGAACATCCAGCCGAGGAAGATCGCAATCGCAAGGCTTGCGAGCGGCGGCAGGATCAACGCGGCAACGCCGAGCACTGCAAGCAGGATGCCTTCGAACAGGAAGGCCTTCCAATGTGCCTTGACCGTCCGGCTCATGGCGGATTGCAGCCGGGAAAAATCCTCAGGCGATGTCATGGGCGGGCTCCGGATCGACAGGTGTGTGCTCGATCCAGTCTAGTACGTGCACACCGCGCTTGCCATCCCGCGGCTCAGCCGCCGCCGTGCGCCGACGAAAAACCTTCGCCGCTGGTGCGGATGCGGTTGCGCCCGAGAACATAGATCGCGGTCGTGACGATCAGAAGTGCGAGGCCGAGCAGGATCGAGACCAGGCCGATCGGGATCAGGGCCAGGGTCAGATTGCGCTCGGGGTTGATGAGCCAGTGATGGATTGAGGTCAGCACGAAGGCGAGCCCGAGAAAGCCGACGCCGCCGCCCGCGAGCAGCAGCGCCCACATCCGGCGGAGCTGGCTGAGGCGCTCGCGCGCGACCTCGGTCCGGGGCGCGTGATGGCGCGCGACGCGCCGCACCAGGCGGATGGCGAAGGCGATCGAGCTGAAGCCGATCAGCAGGCTCGCGCCGCCCAACCACATCCGCAGCGTCGGATCGAGATCCGGCATGCGCTGGAGTGTGAGCAGCGGGAAGTCGAACGCCGAATGCAGGGCGAGCGGGCCTGCGAAGATCAGCAGCCGGCTGGAGAGACGGGCCCAGTCGCGATGATGGCGGTTCGCACCCAGCGCCGTGCCGGCGCGCGCGATGGTCAGATAGGCGCCGGCGATGATGCCGAGCGCGCCGTGGAATGGCACGGTCAGCACGCTGCGCAATGCAGCCAGCGAGCGCCACATCTCCGCGTGCTGGACGAGATAGGCGAGGTTCTCGTAGGCGGCGAAGCCCAGGCCGACCGCAGCGCCATAGACCACGGTGTCCATCGGATTGGCGAAGGTCCGCCGCTTGGTCGAGGCGACCAGCACGATCGCGATCACCTTGACCGCTTCCTCCGGCAGCGCGACGCCGAAGATCGAATGCATGGCCAGCGCCGCCCACGGGTTGTCCGGAGCCGCGACCATTTTGGCGAAAGGGGCGCGGGCCAGGCCCAGCAGCGAAATGCTGGCCGCGCCGAGCAGGAACGCGGTCCAGACCTGGGCCGGCGGTCCCGGGCGTTCCTCGGCGGCAATGACAAGCCACAGCATCAGCAGCGCCGGGGCAATGGCGGCCGTTCCGATGACGGTGGGTAAAGCTTCAATCAGGTACATCGGCGCCGAAAATAGGTTCCCTTGATCCGCTTATCCACATTGCCCGATGCGACCTTGTGTCATGCGCTTGCTGTCGCGTCGCTTAACAAGCGCGACAGCCTACGTTCATCAGGACGGTCGCCGAGGTGTAGAATATGGAGCGCAATCAATCGCATGACAGAACCACCTCGTCATTTCTGACAACGGTCGCGCGCCTGTCATCGGATCGCGATTGGTAAGTCAGATCAAGGCAATGTGCAGGTTTCTTCGATTCACGATGAACGTGTCGCCGCGGCAAGTCCAGAGCCGGGATTGCCCTGTGCCGGCTATGCACGGCCGGGCGACGGCCTAGTCACGCCTGGTCGCGCGGGATGGCGACGCGGTCCGGCGGGCCCGGAGTTGCTCCACCTCCCAGAAGGCGCGTATAAGGCACGTGCCAAGGCAGAGCACGATGAGCAACAGCAGAAAGGCTTGGTCGACGGCGGGGATGTGGGTCATGGCAATGATAAAGCAACCGCTATGCCACCGCGTTCCTTCCCGGCCTGCACCACGTGCAGGGCTGCCGCTCCCAAGCCCGCTTTGACTCAATGCGTGGTGAACGGCGGCGGTGCGTCGGGCGCCACGTCGAAAGCGCCGAGATGGAATTCCTCGCCGATGGACGCGTCCGGCTCGGAATGCTGCGCCATCAGCGTGAACGCTGCCTGCGGGTATTGCTTCCAGATATCGAGATCGCCGGCGGTGATGGTGAGCCAGCCGAAGGTGTACATGTAGCGTCCCGGCTCGGTGACCCGGCCGACCTTGTCCCAAGTGATCTTATCGACCGTGATCTTGTCGACTGCCATTCGGTCCCCCGATCGCAAGTCTGCAAATGATGCCCGGCACGAGGCGCGGACCTTCAAAAGCTTATCTCGAAATAGGGCTGCGATAGGGCGGCGAGGCCGGCGGATCAGGCCGATTGCAGCATGGGCGAGCGGACGATCAGCCGGACGACGTCGTCCCGCGACTGCTTTTCCGCGAATTTGACAGCAAAGCCGTTTTCGAATTTGCGGATCACGCGCCCGACACAAGCGCCGACCGCAAGCGGAGTTCCCACTGGCGGATCGTATTCGCAGGATATGGCGACACCGGCCGTGGAGACGTCGATGATGAAGCAGGCATGGGTGTTGCCGTCGGCGAGCGTCAGGAAGGTGTGCGCGACCTGCGGAACGAAGCGCGCGTCATTCCGCAGCTCCTGGACACTGGCGTCCTTCTGCTTCTTCTCGAGCCAGGTCAGCTTTTCCGACATCCAGGCGCGCCGGGCTCGCGTCATGTCGAGCTCCATCAGGAAGCCCGATTTCAGCGTCGCGCTGATGGTGCACTGGAATTCGCCAAAGTCCTGGAAGTAGGAGGTCACGCGCTCGCCGACTTTGCCGACCACGGGAACGTCGACCATCATGCGGAACGGCGAGACGCGGCTGGTGCGGCAGGCGAAGGTCCGGAGCTTGCCCTCGCAATCGTACCAACGCGGCAGCGAGTAGCTGCCACTCACGGTGACTTGCACGGCACGCTGTCTGAGGAATTCTGCGACGGACATGGGCGCCAATCGTGGTTCGGAGGGTTTCCGTAGTTCCACGGTAGCAATCAAATTCTAAGCAAATGATACCGGCGCTCACGAGCAGGGGTAAATTTTTGGTAAATGCGCCGGTCGAGACAGGCGGCATAGCGCCGCGATTATCAGGCCCGTGACCTCACGATCGCGTCATCCGAGCAGCACCAGCAGGGCCAGCACTCCAAGGGCCATGACGAGCTTGATCGTCGCGCAGGCAACGCCGCTCGGTCTTCTCTCAAATCCGAACCACGGCAATGAATGCTGCATCGCGCGCGTTGCGACTGCTTCGACGATGGCGAACAAAAGAGCGATTCCGGCGAGGAAGGACCACGATGTATCCGGAAGCATCCATGTCGAGAGCGACGCCGGAACGGACGCTTTCAGCGATGCCAGCAGCGCGAACCATCCGAACAGGGATACGAAGCCCTTGATGATTTCGGGCCCGATCGTGCCGGGCTCGAGACGGATGCCGATCTTTCCAAGAGCGAGTTCGATGCGCTCGCCATCGCTGAAGAAGAGGAAGGCGCCGAGGTAGAGCGGAACGCGCGATTGAAACAGGAGCGCGATGATGCCGAACAGCACGGCGTAGCCGTACGCGTCACCGAGAATGTTCGTGCCGGCCGTATGCGACGGCTCCGGCGCAGCGGTGGCCCGAGGCAGCGATCTGGCGCGCGCCATGTGCTCCAGCATTCTGGCGCGCCGTTCCGGCGCGTAGGCTGCCGAACGGTGGATCCATGGCGGCGGTGCCGGCGAGGCAATCCCGGCCTGGTCGTCCGAGGGAGATTTATGCTGCGCCATGGGCCTGCATCCGGTTCCGTCTGGACATTGGTCGGAGGCGAGGGGGAAGGAGGTTCATTGCGAGGGCGGCAGATTTCGCCGCGTCATCCAAACGTCCGGATGATGGCGCTCCCTAGCGGAATCGAACCGCTCTCTCCACCGTGAAAGGGTGGCGTCCTAACCGATAGACGAAGGGAGCAAACCCAGGGCCCCGCCGCTTTTCGCGGCACGGCCGCTGGCCGCCCGAGTCATGCCCGGCGGCTGCAGCGGGCGAACCTATAATGGCCTTTGGCGCCCTGGGCAAGCCGTTCGGGAACGGTCTTTTGGCACCGGTGGAGCCTCCCACCCCGGATCAGTCGCGGGCGAATTCAACGGTTTCTTAGGTTCCCTAAGCTAGCGCTGGGCTGGGGAGAATTTGAGCCGATGCCACCGCCCAAGAAGCGCGCAGCCCGCAAGTCGCTGTCGCAGCATGCCTGGATCACGCTCGACGGCGGATTCGCGGCACGGCAATGCCTGGTCCAGGACATCTCCGCCACGGGCGCCAAGATCACGCTGGACGAGGATGCGAGCCAGCTCCCGGGCGTGATCCGGATGGCATTCGCACGCGATGCGCGGACCGGGCGGAGCTGCCAGGTGGTGTGGCGCCGCGGCAAATCGGCCGGCATCAAGTTCATCTGAAGCGACCCCCGATGGCGCGCGGCGCCGGTCCGGGCTAGAACGGCCCGCATGCGTGCGCCGCTCCTCATCCTGATCTCGTTGCTGACGACGTCCGCGGCCGCGGCGGAAGCCTTGCGTCTCCCGCCTGCGGAGCGCCCACAGGCCGGCAAGGACTTGCCGCTGAAGGGTGCCGGCGGGAGCGCGAAAGCGGGCTCTTGCGCCGCCTATGGCCGCGGCTTCCATCTGGTCGAGAGCACCGGCACCTGCGTCAAGATCGGCGGCTCGATCAGCATCGAGACCACGGTCAGGCGCTGACGTCGATGCCGCCGGACATCATGCGGCCCGAGATCATCGTCCCGTTCGTGATGTATTGCGCGCTGCTGTGGTGGGTCGGCCGCGGCCTGAGCTGGACCGCGCGGCTCGCCACCGCGGCCGTCACGCTCGTGCTGATTTTCTGCGTGCTGCTGTTCGAGCGCGGCTGGCCTTAAACAAAAAACGCGAAAACAACCCCATGCACAGTAGCCGCCACCTCCCGGCGGCGCGCGGCGAAGTGCGGATTCATCGTGCTCTCAACGGAGTTTAGGCCGCATCACCGCTCACGACATCGGCGGTGCCACAAATTGCGCAAAACCGGGCCGTTTGCCGAGCTCGGCGAGCCAGCGCGTCAGATGCGGCTGCGCGGGCCGGGTGATGCCCTCGACGCCGAGCCAGCGCCGCGCATAGGCGCCGATCGCAATGTCGGCGAGGGTGAACGCATCGCCGTCCATGAACGGACGCGTGGAGAGCAGACGGTCGGCGATGGCCCAGACCTCGGCGGCGGCATCCGCATCCTTCTGCAGCTGGATCATGTCGCGCTCGGCGGGCGGCGTGCGCACGAGGCCCCAGAACACCGGGCGGTCGACCGGCTGCACCATCGACAGCGTCCAGTCGAGCCAGCGGTCGACGCTGGCGCGCAGCTTCGGCGCCTCGGGATAGATTTGCGTGCCGCGCCCGTGCGCGAGGCAGAGATAGCGCATGATCGAATTGGATTCCCACAGCGTGAAGTCGCCCTCGACCAGCGTCGGGATCCGCGCATTGGGGTTCATCGCGAGATAGTCGGCCTCGCGGGTCTTGCCGAAGGCCATGCCGGCGTCGATGCGCTCGTAAGCCAGGCCGAGCTCGGCGAGGCACCACAGCACCTTCTGCACGTTGACCGAATTGGCGCGGCCCCAGATCGTCAGCTTTTGGTCCGGCACATCATCCTCCCCAAGCTTTTCTTGGTGTCGTAGCCCGGATGGAACGAAGCGCAATCCGGGGTGCTTCGGCAGCGTCAGTCCCGGACGACGCGTGCGCTCCACCCGACAAGCGCGGGTGATAGCGGAATCCACTGCGGCGAGCGACGCGCGATTGCGCCGATCCTCTCATGCAAAAGGTCCGCATGCAAAAAGCTCCGCCTGAGGCGGAGCTTTCGTGCAGGGTCAAGTTGGTCAGGCGATCAGCGGCCGAAGAACAGCCATAGCAAGATGATCACCGGGATCGGCACACCCAGCATCCACAACAAAATTCCGCGTCCCATCGCGTCCTCCTCCAATTGCATTGTCGAAGAGAGAACGCTGCTGGCACGGGCTTGTTCCAGCGGCGAGCCTACCAATGGCCGGTGTTCGGCATCGACGACCACGGCTCCTGCGGCGGCTTCGGGTCACCCTTCTGCAAGATCTCGATCGAGTGCAAATCCGGCGAGCGGACGAAGGCCATGTTGCCGTCGCGCGGCGGACGGTTGATGGTGACGCCGGCCTTCATCAGCTTCTCGCAGGTGGCGTAGATGTCGTCGACCTCATAGGCGAGATGGCCGAAGAAGCGATCTTCGCCATATTTTTCCTCGTCCCAATTCCAGGTGAGCTCGACCAGCGGCGCACCGCGAGTCTGCGGCTGCTTCTTCAGCGCCTCAAGATCGTCCGACGAGCACAGGAACACCAGCGTGAAACGCCCCTTGTCGTTCTCGATGCGCCGCACCTCCGTCAGCCCCAGCGCATCCTGGTAAAACTTCAGCGCGACATCGAGATTGCGCACGCGCAGCATGGTGTGGAGGTATCGCATGGTTGTTGCTCCCTTGAACGGATGGGGTTTTGCTTTGGGCCGAGACGGCGGAGAAGGAGATAGCAGGAAATTGGGGGGAGGGGCAAAGGGTGGGTGCACGTGTGCGTGAGGGTGAAGCCCGCTGATGAAGCAAATCAGCCGGCGACTTCAATGCACTTTCACCGCAAATCCAGTGCCGCACACGCGCCACCGGCAACGTATGCGGGCCGGTCTGCTGCCGCGGCCTATTGCGCCGCGAGGCGCTTTCCGGCCTGCTCGATCGGCGGCATGAAGAGCGATACTGCGGTGCCTTCGGGGTCACGAAACTGGAACGTCTTGTTGCCCCATGGCATCGTTTTCAGCTCATGAACCAGGGTGACCTTGTCTTTCAGGCGCTCATACTCCGCATCGATGTCTTCAACCTGAAACTCGATCACGGCGGTGCGGTTTGCGCCGGGCTCGGCACTGTTTTCTTGCCAGAGCGCGACCGTCTCGGCAGCGCCGATTGCCAGGTTGGCGCCCGGCGTTACGATCTTGGCGAACACCGGCGCGAGCCATTCGGCGGAAACTCCGGTGACCATTTCATAGAACGAGACCATGATGTTGATGTCGGAGGCGATCAGGCGAGTGGAGGCGAACTTCATGGCATGTCCTTTGGTTGACCGCAGATTTGAGCGGCATCGCGGGGCTCGTCGCACACCGCTGCTGCCACCCTGATGTCAGCAGTCACGATGCCGTGCCGAGCGCGCGAACTACGGGCATGAATTGCGATGGCAATGCTGGACTGCGCCTCAAGTGAGACACGATGATCCCGGTGAAAGGGCTGGACTGCACCGTCACCGCAATTTTAGAGTCACATGGGCAGCGCGCCAGTTCGTTCGAGGCCTAAGCCCAGCCTCCAAGGAAGACGGGCCCGTGATGACTCAACGCTTGGGCGTCCAGGTATCGAAGTTGCCGTCCTTCTTACCGACAGCTCTGGCCTTCTCAACCGAGATGCCGTCGCGGCAGGCGATGTAGGACTGAACCTGGGCGTTGGTCCCGGCTCGCTTCGCAACCCACATGTCACGCGTGAAGCCGTTCTTTGCCATGCAATCGAGCGCATGAGGGGTGCTGTTCGAGGCGGCGTGGGCGCCGATTGTTGACAGCAGCAATGCGGAAACAGCGATAATTGTTTTCATGAAATCTCCCAATGAAGCGCCTGTACAATAGCCGCCGTAAACAAAGCTACAAGGCGCTGTTGTCAGAACGCTCAACTTTCCAGATAGTCGATCGTTGGAGACTCTTCAGATCGCTGGAGGTCGGGGCGTCGCGCCGGTCGAGCGAAGGGGGACTCAATTGCAAGCTCCCGGGAGATATTGATGCGTTTTAGAACGGCACTTTTGGTTGCTTCACTCGTGGCGCCGTGGTGTGCGGCTCCGGACACGGCAAAGGCTGCGGGCAGCATGACGCTCTGCCTGCAGGCTGGCTTCTCGCAAGCCTGCTGCAAAGCCGAGGAAGCGAAGGGCGGTTTCAACGGTGACGGTGCCGATGCCTCTGCGCGCCGCTGGAATAGTCTTGCTATGTGCAAGAGCGGGAGTGCGCAGAAGATCAAGCGCTAGAAGACGAGCCCCTTCACGCGAAGCACCTCCACAGCGCTAACCGGGCCCTCAGAACGGTGATCCAAAACCGCGGAATTTGGCCACCTCGCTCACGGGTGGACAGGCTTGTTTAGCCATTGGCAGATGAACTCCTCGCGGAGATGACGCGACTAACGGCCATGGCTAATATTCTAGGCGAGCTTCTGTTCGCACTGATCCGCTCGATTGTTGCTGGATGGGCGTATGCGCTCTGGGTCAAACTGGCGACATGGCTCGAGCCGAAAATCCAACGGCGTTGGGTGAAGGTTGCCGTCGGAGGCCTCCTCGGCCTGGCAGCCTTCTTTATGATTCCGATACTGATGGGGCTGTTGGGCCTTTGAAGGCAATGAAATCCGTTCTCATCCCCGCACTGGCAATCGGGGCGCTCGTCTCGACGGTGCTGCTCGTCATGGAGCAGCTCACCGACTACTCCATCGTTGTGATGGCATGGGAGATGCCGGGCATATCCGCAGCTTACCTTTTCTGGGGAGCTGTCCGCAGTTCCGTTTTCCTGGGCGTCGCCATCACTTGGGCCGTGAATGCCATCGTTTACGGGGCGCCCGCCTTCGTCGTCCTTACGGTCGTCAAGCTGGCAATTCGCGGTTCGCCGAAGTGACCTGACAATGATGGTGATGCCAGATATTTACTTCTCGAGCCCGGCCTTCTGCCGCATCGTATCGATTAGCTCTGAGGCGTCTGCCTTGGTCAGATCCTTCTTGGGCAGCTCCTTGTGGGCCTGCTCGGCGAGGGTCTTGAGGTAAGATTCCTGGGCACCGGTCATCGGGTCGTCGCCGGAGACCCAATCCTTCGGATCCTTTTGGGTGTTGTCCGCGGTGTTGTCAGCCATCTTGTTGTCAGTCACGGCGATCTCTCCTTTTCAGGTTCAATGCCGGCTGACGCCTTTTGTTCCTTATTTGTTCGTGGCTGACCCATGACGCAGCAAGGGCCGCACTTGCCCCGATTCAGCGTCGGGAGATGATCACGGAACGGCCGGCAGCGATCGGCGTCTGCGCATGAGACCTATCTTGCGACTTGCCTTGCGCCCCCAATCGAGGATCGGTGCCTCAACCGCGACATGCAAGGCGGCGGCGAGACCGATGGAGAGCAGGATGCCGGCGATGATTGTCCCGACGATCGACAGACGCCACAGTCCGTCAAAGCTGGCGATCCATTTCACCACCAGATAATGGACGATATACAGCGCGTACGAAATCTTGCCGAGCCATTGCAGGATCGGTGAGAAGGATCGTCCTTCGGTCTCGACAGCGACCACAGCATGGATCAGCAATCCCGCACCTACGCCATAGGTCAGGACGCGCGCGAACTGCGCGTCGATCGCGCCGTGCACGAAAATCCAGTACCAGCCGGCCACGAACAGGCCCGCGGAAACGGCTGGGAAGTGGCGCGAAAAGCGCAATCGTCCGCTTCTCTGGAGATAGGCGATGACAACGCCGGCACCGAATTCCAGCACCAGCGGATGAAAGTAGATCCCGAACTCAAGGCCGAAGACGAGAGCAAGAATGACCAGGCCGAATCCAGCGAACAAGATCTCGAACAGCCGGTCCGGCTTGATCGCCAAGACGACCGCGACTACGACATAGAAGTGCAGTTCGAAAGCCAGCGACCACGCCGGCCCGAGATACCAATTCGGATATGTCCATGCGAAGATGGTTCCGAGGTCGAGAGCGGGGCGGTCGCCCGGCGCCAGCGCGATCCAGGAAGAGCTGACAAACGCGGCCAGCAACACCAGCCAATAGAGCGGAAAAATTCGGAGGGCCCGTCTGAAAGCGAAATCGAGCGGGTTGTGTTGTGCCGTCGCCGTGGTCGCGATGATGAAGCCGGAGATCACGAAGAAGATGTCGACGCCGCTCGCGAGAATCGTCAGCGCGCCCTCGGCGAGCTCCGGCCCGACCATATCGGGTCGCGCACTGATTGCGTGTCCACAGACCACCGACAGCGCAGCGACCCCGCGCATTGCCTGTACACCCGCGAAGATCCGCACCAAGCCCCGCCACGCTTATTGATACGCAATCTAGGCGAGAAACCCATTAAGGAACAGTTGCGCTGATGCGATAGAATGGCTGCTGGAGCGAGCGCCTGGTCCTTCGAGACGACCGCTTCGCGGTCTCCTCAGGATGAGGCTCAGCTGCATCCGTCTGCGTTGAAATGCTGCCGCCAACTCATCCCTCATCCTGAGGGCCCGCCGCAGGCGGGCGTCTCGAAGGATGGCCGCAGTCGAGCTTCCAGCCACATGTTTCTTCATGTGCGAGAGTCCCGCACGCGACGGCGCGTGAATCGAAAAACCGCCCCCGATTGCCGGAGGCGGTTCTCGAAAATCTGGCCAGAGAATTATCGCGAACCGATATTCACTTCGCGCGAAACGCCCTAGTGACCGGTGCCGGGCTTGGTCGTCTTTGGCGGCTTGCCGTCTTCGATCCGGCCTTCGTTGCGCAAGTCACGACCTTCCTGAGCCTTCTTCTGGCTCTCGCGGGATTTGCCGTGTTCGTTCATCTCTTCTTTGATGAACCCGGCGCCTTCCTTCACCTTACCTTCAACGCTCATGACGATCTCCCTTGCTGGAGATGGGGCAACTCGCGGCGAGACCTGACCGTTCCGGTACGCGCACGATTGTGAGGCGTGCATTCGCGACAGGTTCCAAAAAGATCCGCGTCATGATGGGTCATGAAATGGCCGCGCCGCCTTGTGGGAAGCGACGCGGCCGGGAAGCAAGCCGTACAGGAAACCGGCTTACTTCATGTTGCTGCGGGTCCTGGTGCCGCCCTGGTCGCTGCCGGGGCCGGAGCCGCCTTGGCCGGAGGCGTCGGGCCTCACCATTCCGCCCTTGCCCATGCCGTCATGGCTCATGCCGGTGGTGCCGCTCCTCATCGTGCCCTTGTCCGTGTTGGTCATACCGGGCTTCTGCATGTTGTCGGTCTGCGCGGCGGGGCCGGTCTGGTTCTGCGCAAAGGCGGAGCCGCACATGAGGCCGAGGGCGGCGGTCGCAATGACGAGCTTCTTCATCTCAAACTCCTGGTTGGTTGTGTGGGCCAACGGGAGCGCAGAAACCGTGTTCCTAAAACAAGGTGTTCCGGAGTGCAAAAATTCTCGTCTGCAACGAGGGTACTTTCGGTTCTGATTGACTCAGAACCGCTCCGGATTGTCGTGACGCGTTTTCTTCGCGCGAACTTGAAAACGCCCTACGCCGCAAGCCGCTGGTCGGTCGGGCCCGTCAGGTGCTTGAGCACTTCCGCATGCTCCAGATCGGGAACCGCGATGGCCGTGTGGCTGTAGCTCGCATGGGTTCGTGATTTTGCAATCTGGTCCAGGATCTCGCCGCCCTTGATGACGTGGAGGCCCATGCCCTCTCCGGACGGGAAGATCGCGAGCACCACGTCATAGGCCGTGATGACGGCGCGAAGCGCTTCGGCCTTGTCTTCGGCAATTTCGACGAACACGCGAACATCGGCCGCGAGTTCACGCAGCTCGTTAAAATCCAACACTGTGGGGTACTCCAACGCAACGATACTGAGAGGAGCTTGGAGGCGTTAGGTTACTGAAGTCTCAACGGCCTATGCCCAGCCACAGGTTTATCGACCAGGCGCCCCCGTCAGGCCGATAGACGCGCGGGCGTTGCCGCCTGCTCGGCGATGCGCCGGCACGGGAAGGACATCTGGAGCGGGGAGGGACGAAGCGCGCCTCGTACCCACACGGGCGTCACGCGATACACGCGTGACTTACGCGCGCTTTACTTGGCGTATCCTTGGGAGCGGAGCCACGCGATCTTGCGGTCGCCGTTGATCCAGTCGTCGGCGTCTGCCTTGCTGGTGAAGCCCTTGATTTCGCGCTGTTCGCTGTCCGGGTAATCCGCCAGGATTTTCCAGTCGTTGTCTGCAATGCGGACGGTTTTGAAGGTCACTTTTGTTTTTGCCATGCCGCATTATGCAGGAGATGGCCGGAAAAGAGAACCTGCCTTGTGACGGTCACCGGCGTGGCCCGGGCGCAGACCTCGGGGGCCAGCCTGATCGGCTTTGCGCGGCCAGGTCCCCGAAAAAGCGAAAGCCCCGCTTGGGGGAAGCGGGGCTCTCTGATGGGGGTGAAGCTTGGGGACTTCAAAGAGTTAGACGCCTCCGGGAGAAAATGGTTCAACGCGAAAACGGCGAAGGCTGCGGCATCTTTCCCACGGCGTCCGGCCCCCCGCAGAACCCCTGCTTGCGTTTTGGGCGTCGATGGGTTCTAAGCCCCGTCACTTCATGAAAGTTGGCATGAATCAGAAGCGCGTTGCGCGGTTGGACCGCGTCCTGAGCAAAGCCTGCTCGCGCGCACAGAAGGAAATTCAGACATGGCGAAGATGACCAAGACTCAGTTGATTGATGCAATTGCCGAGGGCACGCAGCTGTCGAAGAACGACGTGAAGTCGGTCATCGAGTACATGGCGACCGTTGGCTACAAGGAGCTCAACGAGTCCGGCGAGTTCGTCATTCCCGGCTTCGTGAAGATGTCGGTGGTGAACAAGCCGGCGACAGAAGCCCGCATGGGCGTCAATCCCTTCACCAAGGAGCCGATGCAGTTCGCGGCGAAACCGGCGAGCAAGTCGGTGAAGGCCTCGCCGCTGAAGGTGGCCAAGGACTCCGTCTAAGGGCTCGCTAAGGGTTCGCATTTTCGTTGCGGCGGCTCCTTTTTGCGGAGTGCTGCCGCGGAGTGCTGCAATGACTGCTTGCTTGTGCTGAACCAATAAGGAACTCTGGGCGATCGTCAGGCTTTGCTTCCGAGAGGGAGAAATCACATGACTGGTCTCAGCGAAGTAGAGATTCGAAATCGGGCCTATCACCTCTGGAAGGAGGCCGGCGAGCCTGCGGGCGCGATGGACACCTTCTGGTACGAGGCCGAAAAGGAGCTTCTCGCCGAGCGGACCAAGCAAGGCGAAGTGCCGCCTGGGATGACCGACAATCTGCCGGTCTGACTGCGATGGTCTAAGAGGCGAGCGTCGACAGTTCTCAAAGCAGCCACCCGGCGTAACGCCCGGGTGGCTGCTTTGCTGTTCGGGCCACCGCTTGGATGGCGACCGCCTTAAAGAAAAACCCCGGGCTTAGGGACCGGGGTTCTTCAAGCTGGCCGCCCGCGTCGCGACGTGCCGCCAGCACCACTGAATTCGGCTTGATAACGTGAGACGGGAAAATTCGTTCCGGCCGCTAGTCCGGCGACACGGACACGTCGATGATCGCCGGCGTATCGACCTGGCGCTCGCGCCAGACGACGAGATCGCATTTGGGATTGAGCCACTGATATTCGGAGCCGCGCGCCTTCAGGTGCGCGAGCGCTGCATCATGTGCGGCGGTCCGGTCCGGCGCCTCGACCATGATCTCCACGGTCTCCTCGATCTGACGCACCACCTCGACGGCGTAGAATTTTCTGGTCACGGTCCCTCGCTCCGGAATGACTAACGGGGAGGGCGATGGCGCGTTCCCGAAAAGAAAAACCCCGCGCTTTCGCACGGGGTCTTCTTGGCTGGCGGCAATGGGATTTCAGCGCCTGGCCGCCGGCCGCGTTCTCGAACTTAAGGTTGAAAACCCAAAAAGCAACCGCGCCGGCGCGCGGAAGGCTCGAGGCGATGTGCCCAATGAATTTCGGGGGGAGGGCTGGACTTTTTGTTCTTATTTTGTTCTAGTGGGGCATCTCTTTTGGCAGCGACATTGATTTGGAGGTGCCCATGACTGTCGAGAAACAACGCGAAGTGATCAGGCTCTGGAATCAACTCAGGAAACTCGACGGCCCGGCCGCGGAAGAACTCCGCATCCAGATCCTCGAATGCTTTTCGGAGAAAGATCTGTCGGGGACGGGCACGGCGAAGCGAGCGGCGTGATGAGCGTCGCACTACGTTGATGATAACGGGCCATCTTCCCCACCTTCACCGATCGTTAGGAATCGTTTTGCGCTGATTTCTCGACTCCGATTCGTTCCTTGCGAACGAAATGGAATCGGATGCAGAACAAGCCGTGCCTTCTGTGTCGATGCGGGACACGCGCTTCCTAACCAAGCCAGCGTGATGCTTCGCACGGTACCTCCCGCGTGTCCTCGCTACGAGATGAGATGAGGCGAGGGAGACACGACATGGATGCGTGCTGGTTTCTTGAGATGTTCGCCGAGATCGCGAAAGTGTTTTGGTATGATCGGCATCCGCGCTTGCGCAAAGGCAGGCCGTCGGTGCCGCAGGTGTCGCCGCGGTCGAAATCCGAAGACGCGATGTGAGTGCGCGATCGTTGGCGACTGCGCTCGTTTGTGTGCAAACGAAATGTTAAGATTTGCTTCGCGTCGATTTCTGCGATTCCGATTCGCTCTTCGAGAACGAAAGGCGGGCGAAGCTGGAACAAAGCCGGATGGCGGATCGGCCAGAAGCTCCGCAGCCTCGGCTTTCGCGCGGGCTTGAGGCGGCTCGCCGACTTCTGGAGACGCTTCGCGAACTCCTAACGGAAGCTTGCCGCGAAGCCGATAACCGTATTCGGTTAGGTTAAAAGCGCGATCGCGTTGCGCTTGCCGCTGCTTGGGATAGGTGTGTCTGGCGACGTCTGGAAACGACTTTGCCAACAAGCAATTTTGCCAAGAACGAATTCATGACACCTTTTTCAGAACCGAGCTTTTATCAGGGCGACCGCCACACCTATCGGCGCGTTGCCATCGTCGGCACGCTCTTCTGTCTGGCTTTCGTGGTGATCAGCGTCTCGCTGCGGCCACAGCTCGAGGAGACGCGTGTCGCGGTCAAAGCCGACAGGCTGATGCGCACGGCGGGCCAGCCACCGCACACGAATTAACGGTCCTCGCCGGAGATCTGATGGTCGGCGCAATTGCCTGGGCAGGCGGTGCCCCGCGAGGCGAGCGCCACGAAGCCGGCATAGCCGGACAGGTTGAGCAGGACTTCGAGCCAAACGGGCATGTCGGCCTCTTTTCTCCCTGAAAGCTACGCCAACGTGCGCGCGAAGCGCATGTTCCCGGACAAGAAGGCGCCGCGCCTCAAAGCGGGGTGGTGGGGTCGAGCCGCCGGCCGAGGACGCCTACGGACTCGCTCGACGGCTGCTCCTTAAGGAACTCGGCAATAGCCCGCGCCAGTTCGCCGTCGCTCATCGGCGTCGATGGCGGGCGCAGCGTGCCGACACCGAAACTGCGGACGATCTCGTCGTAATGCTGATCGCCGGATTTGGGAACGAGCCTCCGGATACGGGCCAGCAGCGTGGATATCGGCACTTTAGCCTCCTAGGCGCTCCCCGCTGGCAGCAATTGGGCTGCGTTGCCAATTTGCTGTCCGTGAAACTGAAAACCCCGCCAGCATTGGTGATGCTGACGGGGTCTTCGTGCTGTTGCCTCAACCGGATGGCAGAGGCATCCGCACTTGCACAAACAATTCGCGGAACGCGCGCCTGTTCCATGCGTGGCCGGATTTATTCCGAGCTCGGTTCCACAAGCTTGCGCGCAACCATCGCAACGCGCCGGCGTTGTCCATCCGAGATACGAAGGAGGAGATTCATGATGAGGAAGACACTGGCAGTTCTGGCTACCGTTGCAGCCGTCGGCCTGACCGCGGTTGCGGCGCCTGCGCCCGCCGAGGCGCGCGGCCGCGGTATCGGTCCGGGCCTCGCATTCGGCCTCGCCGCCGGTGCCATCACCGCGGGCGCCGTCGCCGCGTCGCATCCTTATGGCTATGGCTACGGCTACGGCCCGGGTTATGGCTACTATGGCGGCCCGGCCTATGCTTACGGCCCCGGTCCGTACGCCTACTACGGCGATGGACCGTACTACCGCCGCCACCATTATTACCGTCACTGGTAACGCCTGAACAAATGAAAAGCCCGGAGCAATGCTCCGGGCTTTTTTCATGCTCGGTGATCTGGTGTCGTTATGGCCAGAGCGAGGGCCGTTCCACCTTGCGCGCGTTGTCGAGCGTCGACACGAAATATTCTTCACGTTCGCGCTTGAGTTTTCCTGCGTGGCACGGAAGGCGGCGACACGGGCGGCGATCTCTTCGCGTTCGCGGATTTTGCGTTGTTCGTCCTCGGTCATGTCAAATCCCCTCTGCACGTGAGTATGTGTCCTACTGAACTCAAGCACTGCCGCCGCAATCACGTTGAGTCGCGTCAACACATGCATTGGCGCTTCTGATTGGGGCGTCAATGGGGAGGAGGCATTGCAGGATTGTGATAAGCGAGGGTCGGAAAAAATTGCCGACCGTGCCTTGCGCGGCAGTGGATAACAGCGTCAATAATCTTGTCGCTTGCGCATGTTGCAGCTAGCGCAAAAACAAATCACCAACCGATCAGCAGAACTAATCGGCCAAACCAATCGGCAAAGCAAAACGGGAGGCCGCGTTGATTGCATCGGATCTTCGCAGCGGCGTCGAGCGTCTC
Source organism: Bradyrhizobium sp. WSM1253 (assembly GCF_000244935.1). Classification (NCBI taxonomy): domain Bacteria; kingdom Pseudomonadati; phylum Pseudomonadota; class Alphaproteobacteria; order Hyphomicrobiales; family Nitrobacteraceae; genus Bradyrhizobium; species Bradyrhizobium sp. WSM1253. Next base: position 440,756 of record NZ_JH600073.1, on the reverse strand, counting down.
GGCGACATGATCGCCGAAGCCAAACGGATCGTGCCGTTCACCGGCGCCGGCATCTCGACCGAATGCGGCATCCCCGACTTCCGCTCGCCGGGCGGAATTTGGACGCGCAACCGCCCGATCCCGTTCGACGAGTTCGTCGCCAGCCAGGAGGCGCGCGACGAATCCTGGCGCCGGCGCTTCGCGATGGAGGAGGTCTTTGCGGCGGCCAGGCCCGGCCGCGGCCATCGCGCGCTCGCCTCACTCTACCGCGCCGGCAAGGTTCCCGCGATCATCACCCAGAACATCGACAATCTGCACCAGGCCTCCGGCGTCGCGAGCGACCACGTCATCGAACTTCACGGCAACACCACGTATGCGCGCTGCATCGGATGCGGGCAGGCCTATCCGCTTGATTGGGTGAAGCGCCGCTTCGACGAGGAGGGCGCCGCGCCCAACTGTCCCGTGTGCGACGAGCCGGTGAAGACCGCCACGATCTCCTTCGGCCAGACGATGCCCGAGGATGAAATGCAGCGCGCCACCGCGCTGTCGCAAGACTGCGACCTCTTCATCGCGATCGGTTCCTCGCTGGTGGTATGGCCGGCCGCGGGCTTTCCGATGATGGCGAAGGAAGCAGGTGCACGCCTGGTAATCATCAATCGCGAGTCCACCGAGCAGGACGACGTCGCCGATCTCGTGATCCGCCACGACATCGGCGAAACGCTCGGGCCCTTTGTCGGTAATTGAGGCAGCAATTTGATTCGCGGCTGTGCAAGCTGTTCATAGGTTCCGGCGAATCTCTTTTTTGTCTATGCGTCGCAACCGGGAGTGTTATCTTTTGAGTCGAAAGATTCGCGTCGCGTCGAGTTGAGAAGATTCTCTAAAGACGCGTGATTCGGCGCCGCCATTCAGGCGGGTTGCATGGCATGTGTGGGGTCCGGGGTTATGGGGTCGTCCGACGGATTTGAGTCCAAGAAGGTCGGAGTTCCCGCGGTGGGTGAACACGGCGGTGGCGGTCGCGACAGCGTTCTCAGTCCATTCACCGGACTTGGTGAGAGCAGCGCCAACCTCGTCGAGGTTCACGGCGTCATCAAATGGTTCGACGCCTCAAAGGGCTACGGCTTCATCGTTCCCGACAATGGCTGGCCCGACGTGCTCCTGCACGTTACCGTGCTTAGGCGCGATGGCTTCCAGACCGCCTACGAGGGCGCCCGCATCGTCGTCGAGTGCATCCAGCGGGCCAAGGGCTACCAGGCGTTCCGCGTCGTCTCGATGGACGAGTCGACTGCGATCCATCCGGCGCAGATGCTGCCGCCGCGCACCCATGTCACGGTGACGGCGACCAGCGGGCTGGAGCGGGCCCAGGTCAAATGGTTCAACCGGCTGCGCGGTTTCGGCTTCCTGACCTGCGGCGAGGGCACGCCCGACATCTTCGTGCACATGGAGACGCTGCGCCGCTTCGGCATGACCGAGTTGCGGCCCGGCCAGTATGTGCTGGTCCGCTTCGGGCCCGGCTCCAAGGGCATGATGGCGGCAGAGATCCATCCCGAGACGGGATCGCCGGTCTCGTCCCACTAATTCTATTCCCGCGATCGTGAGCAGAGGCGCGCTGGCTGACCGGCGCGCCTCTGGCTTTTCCGGCGATCGCCACGTAAGGACTGGTCCAGTCCCACGCCTCGAGAGCCATCCATGAATTTCGATCGAAAGGCCGTCTTCGCCGTTGCGAAGGGCTGGCTCGCCGCCATCCTCGTCATCGCCGGCTGTGCCGTCGCGAGTGCGCCCGTCCGCGCCGCCAGTTTTCAGCCGCTCGAGATCGTCACCAAAAACGGCGTGCAGGTGTTCTCGGTCGAGATCGCGACGACCGAGGAGGAAAAGCAGACCGGCCTGATGTACCGCAAGGAACTGGCGGACGGCAAAGGCATGCTGTTCGACTTCAATCCCGAGCAGGAGGTGTCGATGTGGATGAAGAACACCTATGTCTCGCTCGACATGATCTTCATTCGCGCCGACGGCCGAATCCTGCGCATCGCCGAAAATACCGAGCCGATGTCGACAAAAATCATCTCATCCAGGGGGCCCGCGCGGGCTGTTCTGGAGGTGGTGGCAGGGACGGCGCAGAAATATGGCATCCGCGCCGGCGACCGCGTCGGCCACCCGCTGTTCGGCAGCAAGTAGGCGGGTCAAGGGGCTATTGGCAGGGCTATTGCCCCCGTCCTGAGGTCTTTTGGGAAGCTTGCTGGTGCCGTTGGAAGGCTTGCTGGCGCTTTGGGAAGCGTGTATCGACGGGGCTCGCCGGACATTCGGGGTATAGCGCAGCCTGGTAGCGCGGCAGTTTTGGGTACTGCAGGTCGTTGGTTCGAATCCAGCTGCCCCGACCAGTCCGGAGGTGGGTCGGAACCGCACCAGAGAACAACAGCCCGTCGGCGAGGCGCCAGGCGATCCAGGCGAGAGCGCAGCAGCCGAGCATGGTGCGCGTTCAGTGCCGATGCCCGGAGCTGCCAAAGCCCTCCAAACCCTCGGCGCTCATTCCCTGCCCAACGCGACTTCTGCGCGATTTTTCAAGCCATTGGGCAGATCGGGCGGTGCGGAAATCGTAAAACTTTGTCGAACCTTTTGTCGTCGCCGTGCACGTATAGGTGTTGGGGGATTTCAGCGCCCAATGCCTAATGGGCGCCGCCAAGCGATGATATTCCGCTTGCGCGGCGTTACGCTTTTCCGACCATCAGTTCGTCGCGTACCAGCCGAACGGAAACGGCAGGAACGGCCAGGCCAGCTGATTGTCGTTGGCGGCCTTCCGCGGGTCTTGCTCCGGCGTCTTCGCGGGCAGAGCAGGCGGCGTCGAACGCAGCGCCAAGCGCAGACATGCACATTGCAAATTCATCGTGGTGGCCCCCGCCCATTAATAGTTTTCAAAAATTTGCGTCAGCCTGGAAATAACCGCACGTCCTCAAAACGACGCGCTCATTCTCAAATCGCACACAGTCTAGGAAAATCGGCGACCGCTTTCAACCGGTCTTGCCGCGCGCGCACAGGAAGTAAGGTTGATCGGTTAGGTTAAGGACGAGCGGTTGTTGCGGCCGTCTTCGTGACTGTTATCAGATCGGTCCGGCTCGCGACGGCTGCCTGAAATTCGTGCTCACATGATATCACAGTTCGTCGCAGTGCTCGTATCCTGTGAGTTCTGCATCATGTCTTTCGATCGCAACGTCCGAACCATCGGTCCGCAGGCGAGCTGGACCGAGATCTGGCATCTCTGGACCGTGTTCGTGCCGCGCCGCTCGATCAACGGGCAGCTGGTTTACGGCAAGGTCTGGCGCCGCCACGACGGCCGCGACTGGATCTACAAGAAATTCACCGAGTACGACAGCGAAGCGGCAGCCTGAAGCGGCGTCGCTGTCGTCCGGCGCGGTATCGCTGCCCCCTCAAGCGGCCTTTGCCGCGGCAGGCTTGGGCGGCGGCGGCTTCAGCGGCTTGTCCTGCCTCTTCGACCAGGAGATGTAATAGGCCACTGTCGTCATGATCGCGATGCCGGCGACGCTGACGAAGATCTGCGCGAACAGCGAGCCCGAGCTCATCGACAGCTCGAAATGACCGACGAAGGACAGGAACACGCCGACGCAGAACACGGCGAGCGACTGCTGGCCGCACACGATGATGGGATCGAACCCTTTCCATTCCAGGCCCGGCCAGTCCTTCGGCACGAAGCGGATCACCAGGATCACGATCACGACGAAGTGGATGAAGCGGTAGGGCGCAAGGTTGGTCTTGTCGTTCGGGTTGAACGCCGAGAACAGCCATTCCGGGAACATGCCGCCGAGGGTCGGGAAACGGCCAGCCATGGTCATGACCAGCGCAAACAGCATGTAACCGAGACAGAGCCAGAGCGTGACCGGCGCATTGATCAGCGCCATCGAGCGCCGCGCGCCGCCCATGGCGCACCAGGCGCCGAACACGAACAGCACCTGCCAGCAATACGGGTTGAAGTACCACTGTCCGGCCGGATAGGCGTTCAGGTTCAAGCCGAAATGGCGCGCGGTCAGCCAAAGCACGATGGACAATGCCATCGTCAGGTCCGGCTTGCGCAGCATGAACCACAGCACCGGCGGAAACAGCCCCATCAGCACAATGTAGAGTGGCAGCACGTCGAGATTGAGCGGCTTGAAGCGCAGGAACAGGCCCTGGCGCAGCGTCTCGGTGGCGTTGTCGACCAGGCCCGCGACGTTGAATTCGTTGATCATCTCGGAATCGCCGAAGCGCAGCGCCAGATAGCTGATCGAGGCGATGTAGATCACGAACAGGATGATGTGGGCGACGTAGAGCTGCCAGACCCGCTTGGTCAGCCTCGTGGCGCCGACCAGGAAGCCGCGCTCGAGCATCATCCGTGCATAGACGAAGGAGGCGGTGTAGCCGGAGATGAAGACGAACAGATCGGCGGCGTCGGAAAAGCCGTAATTGCGGGTGGTGATCCAGTTCACCACGTTGTCGGGGATATGGTCGAGGAAGATGGCCCAGTTCGCAATACCGCGAAACAGGTCGAGCCTGAGGTCACGGCCCTTTTCGGGGAGCGTGGCGTTGATGTTCAGGAAGGACATGCGACGGGAGCTTTCGGAGGGGACGGACAGGTGGGCGTCAACGAAGCAGGGCCGCCGGGCGAGATCCCGGCGCGGAAGGCGGGTACGCAATTGTCACGATGCAGCATAATGATTATACCCGTCGGCGAGGCATCCCGGGGGCCGGAATCACGGATCAGTTCCCTAAAGGTGTCTCTATACTATGCCCGCGGTTTCCACCAACTGCTACCGTGACGCATCGAAATCGAACGAAAAGACGAACAAGAGGCCCGGACCATCCATGACCGCACGCATTTTCAAGCCCGCCAAGAACGCGATGCAATCCGGCCGGTCCAAAACCAAGGAATGGCAGCTCGACTATGAGCCCGAGCAGCCGCGCGCGGTCGAGCCGCTGATGGGCTGGACCTCGTCCGGCGACATGAAGCAGCAGATCACGCTGCACTTCCACAGCAAGGAAGAGGCGGTCGCCTATTGCGAGCGCAAGGGCATCGCCTACCAGGTGATCGAGCCAAAGGAATCGGTGCGCCGTCCGGTCGCCTATGCCGACAATTTCTCGTTCCGCCGCGGCGAGCCTTGGACGCATTGAAGGCGGGCCACGCGTCGAGACTCTCGCCATGCCCGGGTTTGCCCCGGGCATCCTTCTTTTAGCCCCCGCGTAAAAGCCCGCGGCTGGCCGGAATAAGCCCGGGCAACCACGCGGGTTCTTCCCATCGTCCTGCCCTTGGCAGCCATTCCGCTCCGTGCTTCGCTGCCGCGCAAGACAGGCTCATGGCGAGGTGGGGGTATGGCCGGGCGTGACCAGCTCGACGGCGTCGATCTGAAAATACTCTCCGAGTTGCAGCAGGACGGGCGGGTTCGTAACAATGAGCTGGCGCTGCGCGTCGGGGTGTCCGGGCCCAACTGCGTCAGGCGGTTGAAATCGCTGTTCAGCCGCGGCGTGATCCGGGCGGTGCGCGCCGTCATCGACGAGCGGCTGCTCGGCTACGAGGTGGTGTCGTTCGTCTCGATCCAGCTCGGCAGCCAGGCCCAGCCGGTGCTGGCGGCGTTCGAGAGCTCGATCGCCGCGATCCCGCGCATCCAGCAGTGCTGGCGGATTTCGGGCGACACCGACTATCTTCTCAAATGCGTGGCGCCGAGCGTCGAGAGCATGCGCCAGCAGCTCCTGCATTTCGCCGCGATGCCGAACGTGAAGAACGTCCGCAGCTTCCCGGTGCTGGGCGTAGCGAAGGACGTGCCGCTGCCGTTGCAGGAGATCGCGGCGGCAGGATAGTTCGGTGGCAACTGTCCCAGAACGTAGCTCGCACAACGACATCCAAACGTCTGAAGGCGCGGGGGTTATTCCCTTGCCGGGATAGAAGTTCGGATAAGGCGGATAAAAAGATAAGTAACTCACCTAACTGTGACATGTGATTTGGGAAGTCCTGCAATGCGCCGAGCCGTGATTGCCGGTTCCTGGCGCCGGCCTACATGCGAGGTGTGAACCTCAGCCTGCATCGCATGCCGAGGCCTCTTTTGTGGGACCCTGAAGCAGGAAAAGACAACATGACCTCGATCTCGAAGACGTTCGTCGCATCCGCTGCGACGCTGTTTGCATCTGCGTTTCTCATGATGACCGCGCCGGCTGCCCAGGCAGAAGACTACTGCATCACCAATGGCGCCCAGGCCGCGCATGGCTGCGGCTATCCGACGATGGAGGCCTGCCGGGCGGCGGCCGGCGGCATCGGCGGCTCGTGCTCGCAGAGCGGCGGCGCGAAGACGTCGACAGACGCGCTGGCCTTCCAGCCGAAGCAGACGCACTCGCGCACCAAGCTGCGCCCGGGCGGGCAGACCAACTCGAACTGATCGAGACCGGTTTCGAAATGTTGCGGCCTCCGAGTTGGATCTCGGAGGCCGCAACGGCACGACAGCCCGCGCGTCAGCGATACCGGCCGCGGAACTCGCGCGGCGAGGTACCGGTCCAGCTGCGGAAGGCGCGGGAAAAGCTCTTTTCGTTGCTGAAGCCGGCGATCTCCGCGATCCGCTTGATCGGGCTGCGACCGCGCATCAGCTCCTGCTTGGCGAGCTCGAATTTTGCCTCTTCCTTGAGATCGCGCAATGAGGTCGCCTCCTCGCGCAGGCGCCGATGCATGGTGCGGGTGGAGAGCGCGAGCTCGCTTGCGACATCCTCGGCTCCGAGACTGCGTCCGCGCGCATTGCGGAGCACGCGGCGAACGCGCTCGACCAGCAGCCGGTCGCGCCGATAGGGCAGCACGGTCAGCCGCAGCGCGCCCTTGAGCATGTTGTCGAGGTCCGCCGCGCTACGGGTGAGCGGTAGCGACAGATAATGCTTGTCGAAGGTGATGGAAGCACGGTCCGCATCGAAGCGGATGTTTCGGCAAAAGATGGTGGGATAGACCGAGACATGGCCGGGCTCGGCGTACGGGAATTCCGCGGCGCGGAGCGCGATCCTGGAATCCACGGCCCAGCAGGAAAAGCCAAGAACATAGCGAAGCAGGGTGACCAGGCAGAATTCGCGTAGAGATCCAAGGTCGCGCAGTTCACGGATGGACACGACTGCGGTCTCCTTGCCGACCGCGAGATCGAGCAGCACGTCCTCGGTGAGCAGACGATGGTGCCGGCACCAGCGCTTGAGCGCGACCTCCAGCGTCGGGGCGGTGATCGAGGCGCGGCACAGCATGCCGTAGGTGCCGAAGGGCAGCCGGCGCGAGAACCAGCCGAGCGCCTCGTCATCGAGCTCGCGCATGGCATGGCCCGCCAGCGCCTCGAACTGGCCGGCCGTGACCCGTCCACCCGGAGAATTGACAAGGTCTGGCGTTACCTGACCCCGGCTCAGCGCCTCGGTCGGATCGCGGCCGTAACGTTCGTAAGCGGCAACGACCCCGCGGACGAAGGCGGCTGGGGTCACGGCGCGGCGCGGGATCGCGGTTGCGACTTGAAAAGGCATCGGAAATCCTCTGGGAAAATCCTCGCCAAGTTTGGCGGAAAATGCAACCTTTTCGACCGCAGAAGGGCCCCGATGCCGCTAGGTTCGGTCCCCAAAAGACGGAGGAATCGCCTTGAATATTCCGAGCATCGATTTCGATCTGGGCGAAGATATCGGCATGCTGCGCGACACGCTGCGCGCCTTCGTGGAGGCGGAGATCGCCCCACGTGCCGCCGATATCGAGAAAGCCAATCTGTTCCCGGCGGACCTCTGGAAGCGCCTCGGCGACCTCGGCCTGCTCGGCATGACCGCGCCGGAGCAATATGGCGGCTCCAACATGGGCTATCTCGCCCATATCGTCGCGATGGAGGAGATTTCGCGCGGCTCGGCCGCGGTCGGTCTCTCCTACGGTGCCCATTCCAATCTCTGCGTCAACCAGATCCGCCGTAACGGCAGTGATGCGCAGCGCGAGCGTTATCTGCCGAAGTTGATCTCCGGCGAGTATGTCGGCGCGCTCGCGATGTCCGAGCCCGGCGCCGGCTCCGACGTTGTGTCCATGAAACTGCGCGCCGACAAGCGCGGCGACCGCTACGTGCTCAACGGCTCGAAGATGTGGATCACCAATGGCGGCGATGCCGACGTGCTGGTGGTCTATGCCAAGACCGATCCGGAAGCGGGCCCGCGCGGCATGACCGCCTTCCTGGTCGAGAAGGGGGCCAAGGGCTTCAGCCACGGCCAGCATCTCGACAAGCTCGGCATGCGCGGCTCCAACACCTATCCACTGTTCTTCGACGAATGCGAGGTGCCGGAGGAGAACGTGCTTGGCAAGGTCGGCGAGGGCGTCAGGGTGCTGATGTCCGGCCTCGACTATGAGCGCACGGTCCTCTCCGGCGGCCCGCTCGGGATCATGGCGGCCTGCATGGACGCGGTGGTGCCCTACATGCACGAGCGCAAGCAGTTCGGCCAGCCGATCGGCGACTTCCAGCTCATGCAGGGCAAGCTCGCCGACATGTACGCGACCTGGCAGGCCACGCGCGCCTATGTCTATGCGGTGGGGCGTGCCTGCGACCGCGCCGATCACGCACGCAGCTTGCGCAAGGATGCCGCCGCTGCGATCCTCTATTCCGCCGAGAAGGCGACGTGGATGGCCGGCGAGGCGATCCAGGCGCTTGGCGGGGTCGGCTACACCTCGGAATTTCCGGTCGGACGGCTCTGGCGCGACGCCAAGCTCTACGAGATCGGCGCGGGGACTTCCGAGGTCCGGCGCATGCTGATCGGTCGCGAATTGATGGCCGAGACGGCTTAAAACCTTCACGCAATTGGAATCAACATGCCGCTCCATTCCAGCATCGATACGTCTTCGTCGGACTTTGCACGCAATTCCGAGGCCATGCGCACCCTCGTCGCGGATCTGCGCGAAAAGCTGAGCCAGGTCGCCGGCGGCGGCGGCGAGGTCTCGCGCAACCGCCACACGTCACGCGGCAAGATGCTGGCGCGGGAGCGCGTCGACCTCTTGGTCGATCCCGGCACCGCGTTCATGGAGCTGTCGCCGCTCGCGGCCTATGGCCTCTATGGCGGCGACGTGCATTCGGCCAGCGTTGTCACCGGGGTCGGGCGCATCGCGGGTCGCGAATGCGTGATCGTTGCCAACGATGCCACCATCAAGGGCGGCACCTATTATCCCATGACCGTGAAGAAGCATCTGCGCGCGCAGGACGTGGCGCGGCAGAACAATCTTCCCTGCGTCTACATGGTCGATTCCGGCGGCGCCTTCCTGCCGCTGCAGGACGAGATCTTTCCCGACGAGCGGCATTTCGGCCGCATCTTCTACAACCAGGCGCAGATGTCCTCGCAAGGAATCCCGCAGATCGCCATCGTGATGGGCTCCTGCACCGCCGGCGGCGCCTATGTCCCCGCGATGTCGGACGAGAGCATCATCGTGCGCAATCAAGGCACCATCTTCCTCGGCGGGCCGCCGCTGGTGAAGGCCGCGACGGGCGAAGTGGTGACCGCAGAGGAGCTTGGTGGCGCCGACGTGCATTCGCGGCAATCGGGGGTAACCGATCATTACGCCCAGAACGACGCGCACGCGATCGGCATCGCCCGCCGCATCGTCGGCACGCTGAAGCCGTCCGTGCGACCGAACCTCAACATGCATCCGCCGCGTGATCCCTTGTTTGCGGCGGAGGAGATCTACGGCGTGGTGCCCGTCGATGGACGCAAGCCGTTCGACGTGCGCGATATCATTGCGCGCGTGGTTGATGGTTCCGAGTTCGACGAGTTCAAGAAGCTCTACGGCACGACGCTGGTGTGCGGCTTCGCCCACATCTGGGGTTTTCCGGTGGGTGTCATCGCCAACAACGGCATTCTCTTCAGTGAAAGTTCGCTGAAGGGGGCGCATTTCATCGAGCTATGCTGCCAGCGCGGCATTCCGCTGGTGTTCCTGCAGAACATTACCGGCTTCATGGTCGGCAAGAAATACGAGGCGGGTGGCATCGCGCGTGATGGTGCGAAACTCGTGACGGCGGTCGCGACAGCGTCGGTGCCGAAATTTACCGTGGTGATCGGCGGCTCCTACGGCGCCGGCAATTACGGCATGTGCGGCCGCGCCTACTCACCGCGCTTCCTGTGGATGTGGCCGAATGCCCGCATCTCGGTGATGGGCGGCGAGCAGGCCTCGATGGTGCTGAGCCAGGTCCGCCGCGACAATATCGAGGCGAAGGGCGATAGCTGGTCGAAGGAAGACGAAGATGAATTCCGCGAGCCGATCCGCGCGCAATATGAGAGCCAGGGGCACCCGTATTACGCGACCGCGCGTCTCTGGGACGACGGCGTGATCGACCCGGCCGATACAAGGCTGGTGCTCGGCCTCGGCCTCTCTGCGGCGTCGAATGCGCCGATCGAGCCGACGAAATTCGGCCTGTTCAGGATGTGATGCGATGGACCGCTCAAAGCTCTACCGCCGTTTTCGCACCCTCCTGATCGCCAACCGCGGCGAGATCGCCTGCCGCGTGATCCGCACCGCGCGCGCCATGGGCCTGCGCACCGTGGCCGTCTATTCCGAGGCCGACCGCGACGCGATGCATGTGGCGCTCGCCGACGAGGCCGTACTGCTCGGACCCGCACGCGCTCGCGACAGCTATCTCAATGTCGAGCGGCTGATCGGGGCCGCGCGAAAGACCGGCGCGGAGGCGGTCCATCCCGGCTACGGCTTCCTATCTGAGAACGCCGAGTTTGCGCAGGCGTGCTTCGACGCCGGCCTGGTCTTCGTCGGCCCGACCGCCGCGATGATGACCGCGATGGGCTCGAAGTCCGGCTCCAAGGCGCTGATGGAGAAGGCCGGCGTACCGCTGGTGCCCGGCTATCACGGCGAGGCCCAGGACGATGCGACGCTGGCGAAGGCGGCCGAGAAAGTCGGTTTCCCCATTCTGGTAAAGGCGTCCGCCGGCGGCGGCGGCCGTGGCATGCGCATCGTTCGCTCCGTGGATGAACTTGCGCCTGCAATCGTCAGCGCGAAGCGGGAAGCAAAAGCCGCGTTCGGCGACGACCGCATGCTGATCGAAAAATATGTCGACAACCCCCGGCATATCGAGGTGCAGATCATCGGCGACAGCCACGGCAATCTGCTGTCGCTGTTCGAACGCGAATGCACGCTGCAGCGCCGGCACCAGAAAGTGATCGAGGAGGCGCCGTCGCCGACGCTCAATCCCGCCCAGCGCGAGACGGTCTGCGCCGCTGCGCGAAAGGCGGCCGGAGCCGTCAACTATGTCGGCGCCGGCACCATCGAGTTCGTCTCCGACGGCAAGGACGTGTTCTTCATCGAGATGAACACGCGCCTTCAGGTCGAGCATCCCGTGACCGAGCTGATCACCGGGATCGATCTGGTCGAGTGGCAGTTGCGGGTCGCCTTCGGCGAGGCGCTGCCGCTCAAACAAGATCAGATCAAGCTCAACGGACATGCGGTTGAGGCTCGGGTCTACGCGGAGAACCCGACCAAGAACTTCATGCCCTCGGTCGGCAAGATCTCGACCTGGCGGTTGCCCGCGGAAACCGGCGGCCTGCGCATCGACGCTGGCTATCGCGAGGGCGACGCCGTCTCCCCGTACTACGATGCGATGCTGGCCAAGATGATCGCGTGGGCGCCGACGCGCGATGTCGCGATCGAGCGGCTGAATCGCGGGCTTGAGGATTCAGACGTTCGCGGCATCGTCACCAATATCCCGTTCCTCTCTGCCCTGATCACCCATCCGAAGGTGCGGGCGAATGCGATCGACACCGGCTTCATCGAGCGCGAGCTGACAGTTCTGACGCAGGCACCGCCGGCGCCCGGCGAGCTCGAGCTGTGCGCCGCGGTCGCCGCGATCGTCAACGACGAGCGGGAGTCCGCGCAAGGTGGGGCGAACTCGCCCTGGCAGACATTTGGCTGGATGCCGGTCGGCCGCCGCCAGCGCGGCTTCGCTTTCCGCGTTGGCCACGGGCCGGAGCAGAAGGTCACTCTGAACTACGGCAGCGGCCCGTCGACTCTGGTGATCGGCGAGCGCGAGCTGGGGTTCGCGATCGTGACGAAGGACGGCGGCTTCGATCTGACCCTGGACGGCGTCAAATCGTCGGTCGCGGCCGTGATCGACGGCCACGAGCTGTATTTGCGCACGCGCAACGGACGGTTCGATCTGCACTGGGTCGATCCGTTCGGCGGCGAGACCGAGGAGCAGGCCGGCGCGGACAAGATCGCAGCGCCCTTGCCGGGCACGGTCGTCGCCGTTCTGGCGGAGGAGGGAGCCAAGCTCGAGAAGGGCGCGCCGATCCTGACGCTGGAAGTGATGAAGATGGAGCAGACGCTGCGCGCGCCCTATGCCGGCGTGCTGAAGTCGATCAAATGCAAGGTCGGCGACATCGTCCAGGAGGGCATCGAGCTCGCCGTGGTCGAGCCTTCCGGAGAATGAGATGAGCGACCCCGTCCGCATCATCGAAATGGGGCCCCGCGACGGCCTGCAGAACGAGAAGACGGCGGTCAGCGTCGAGGCCCGGATCGCCTTCATCGAGGCGCTGGTCGCGGCTGGCCTCAATACGGTCGAGGTCGGCGCCTTCGTCTCGCCCAAGGCGATCCCGCAGATGGCGAGCTCGGATGCCGTGCTGCGCGGCGTCAGCCATTTGACCGGTGCCGAATTCCACGTGCTGGTGCCGAACGAAAAGGGCTATGACGCCGCGTGCGCCGCGGGCGCCAAGATCGTCTCGGTGTTCGCCGCGGCTTCCGAAGGCTTTTCGCGGGCCAACATCAATTGCACGGTCGCGGAGTCCATCGAACGGTTCAAGCCGGTGCTGGCGCGCGCCAAGGCTGATGGTGTCAAGGTGCGCGGCTATATCTCCTGCGTGCTCGGCTGCCCCTTCGACGGCGAGATCAAGCCGAAAGCCGTCGCCGATCTCGCCACCTCGCTGTGGGAGCTCGGCTGCTACGAGATCTCGCTCGGCGACACCATCGGGGTCGGCACGCCTGATAAGGCGAAAGAAATGCTGCGCGCGGTCGGCGCCAACATCCCGCCCGCCAATCTCGCGATGCATTTCCACGACACCTACGGCCAGGCGCTCGCCAATCTGTATGCCGGCCTGGAGGAGGGCGTCCGCGTCATCGACGCCGCCGCGGGCGGCCTCGGCGGCTGCCCCTACGCGCCGGGCGCGACGGGCAACGTTGCGACCGAGGACGTCGTCTACATGCTCGAGGGCATGGGAATCAGGACCGGCGTTGATATGGAGAAGCTGCTGGCTGTCACGAACGAGATGAGTCGCGTGCTCGGCAAACCGCCCGTGAGCCGCGTGGCGTCCGCACTGAATGCAAGGAAGAAGCGGGCAGCTTCGTAGCAACCATTAAAGGCTAGGCGGCTTTTTCGATCCAGGGCGTGCCCCGTTGCACGACAGTATTGGCGTAGATCAGGAGCTTGCGGGCGCAGGCGATGAGCGCTGCGTTATGGACTTTGCCGTTTGCCATGAGGCGGGCATACAGCGCGATCAGAGCCTTGTTCCAACGGAAGGCAGCTGGAAGGGCGGCGGCGAATAGGGAGCGCCGCAGGCGGCTGCGGCCTCCGGCGATTTTGCGCTGCCCTCTGTGCTGTCCGCTGTCAGCATCGAAGGGAGCCAACCCGGCCAGGGCTGCGGCTTGCTCCCGGCTGACGCGACCGAGCTCGGGCATGCGGATGACGATCGCCAGCGCCGTCCGCTCGCCGATGCCGGGAACGCTCAGCACCAGCTTGAGCCGCTTGGCCAGATCGTCGTAGGCACGAAGGCGCTTGGCAATGTCCCGGATCTGCGCCGCCCTGCGTGCCTTCAACCGGGTGATGTCGCTGTCGACGATGCGTCGCAACGCAGGCTCGTCGATGTGCTCGAGACGGGTCTTGAAGCGCCGGATGTCTTCCTCGATCTGCTCAAGAAAGGTCAGATAGTCGGCCAATTCCGTCAATCGCGGATCCGGCGCGATCTCAGGGGGATCGAGCGCCGCAGCACAGGCAGCGATCAATACGGCGTCGAGCGCATCATTCTTGGCCCGGCGCAAATGGACCTTGGCGAACGCCTTGACCTGAAGCGGCTGCAGCAACAGCACGGTAAAGCCGGCCGATCGCAAATGCTCCACCACGCCACGTTCATAGCCGCCAGTGGCCTCGATCCCGATCCGTGTGACGCCGGCCTTGGCCAGGTTTGCTGCCAGAGCGCGCCAACCCGGCAAAGCATTGGCGACCTGCCAGCGCTCGGTTCGACCATGAACCGCGACGTCCAGCTTGGCCTTGGACGTATCGATCCCGGCCGTCGTTATGTTAGTCTGTGTCATCTTCGTCGACCCTGCCTTGTGAAGCGAACCAAGTTGTTCCGGCAACCATCCGGGTCCGATGAAGGTGCTGACGCGATCACGCTACGGGGCAGCCACAAACTGCTCTGGGTGGGCTCGATCCGATCATCAGCGGCCTGTCGCGGGGTGCAAACCGCGGCAGGCCATTCCTCACGGAACAGGTCGAGAATAACTGATCGCGCTATTACAAGGGTGGGCAAAGGCGCATAGCGCCGTGCCCACCATCTTTCCACGATTTCGATCTCAGTGGTGGGCACGCTTCGCTTTGCCCACCCTACGTGCGCTCAGGCTGCCTTCAACCCAACATCGGGCAGGCGCGGCCGGCTCTTGAGCGCCTTGGCCATCATCGCCTCGACCTCGGCCTTCTCCTGCGGCAGCAGCGCGAGGCGGGGCGGGCGGGTCAGCGCGGTGCCGCGGCCCATGATGTGCTCGCACAGCTTGATGCACTGGACGAGGTCCGGGCGTGCGTCGAGATGCAAGAGCGGCATGAACCATTCGTAGAGCGGCATCGCCTCGGCATAGCGTCCGGCCTTGGCCAGGCGAAACAGCGTCTCGCCCTCGCGCGGAAAGGCGTTCGACATGCCGGACACCCACCCCACGGCGCCCATGGCGATGCTCTCGACGATGACGTCGTCGAGGCCGGCGAACAGCACGAAGCGATCGCCGACCATGTTCCTGGTGTCGATGAAGCGCCTTGTGTCGCCCGAGGAATCCTTGAAGCAGACGACGGTCTCGACGTCGGCGAGCGTGGCCAAGATGTCGGGGGTGACGTCGTTCTTGTAGATCGGCGGATTGTTGTAGAGCATCACCGGCAGGTCCGTCGCGGTGGCGACGGCGCGGAAATGCGCGGCGGTCTCGTGCGGCTTGGACGAATAGACCAGGGCCGGCATCACCATCACGCCGTCGATGCCGACGCGCGCGGCCTCCTTCGCGGTTTCGACTGCGAAGGCCGTGGTGAATTCGGCGATGCCGCACAGCACGGGCACGCGGCCGGCCGCAACGGATTTCGCCGTCTCCATGATCGCGACCTTCTCCTTGCGCTCCAGCGAGGTGTTCTCGCCGACCGAGCCGCAGACGATCAGGCCGGAGACGCCATCACGGATCAGTCCGTCCATCACCTTCGCGGTCGCGTCGATGTCGAGCGAGAGATCGTCGTGGAATTGGGTGGTGACGGCCGGGAAGACGCCCTCCCAGGAAACGCGGCGGCTCATGATTTGACTCCGAGTGGATTTGGCCGGCGGGGGGCTGGATCCGCCGGGGTTCTTTGAAGGGGATGGCGGTTGGGGTCAGAGCGTGGCGCCGACCTTGCGCAGCTCGGCGAGGACGGGCGCCTTCGGCAGCCAGATCTTGTCGAACTCGGCAATGACGGCTTCGGTATCGCCGGCCGGCACCTGGCGGATCGGGATCGGGGCATTGCGGAAATTCTCGATCAGCGCGGGCTCGTTGGAGGCCAATTCGTCGATCTGCGCATCCAGCGTCGACTTGACGGTCTTGGCGATCAGCTCGCGGTCGGCGGCGGGGAGCGACTGCCAGACCCGGCCCGAGACCACTGCGGCCATCGGCATGAAGACGGCGTTCATCTGCAGGATCACCTTCGACACCTTGTCGAAGCGCTGGTTCCAGGAGAATTCGAGATCGGCCTCGAGGCCGTCGACCTGGCCGTTCGCCATCGCGTCGAACACCTGCGGCGTCGGGATCGGCGTTGGCGCGGCGCCGAGCGAGGAATAGAAGTCGCGATAGACGGGGGTCGGATTGATGCGCAGCTTCATGCCCTTGATGTCGGCGAGCGAAGTCAGGTCCTTCGAGGAGAATACCGCCCGCATGCCGGTGATGCCCCAGCCGAGCCCGATCGTTCCGGTCTCCTGCGGCAGCACCTCGAAAAGCTTCACCGCCGCCGGATGCCGTACGAATTTCGCCACTGCGGGCGTCGAGCGGACGATGTAGGGCGCATTGATCGCTGCAACGTGCGGCACGCGCGAGCCGAGCTCTGCGGCCTGGATGAAGCCCATGTCGAGCGCGCCGGACTGCAACTGTTGCATCATCGCGGGCTCGTTGCCGAGCTGGCCGGAGTGAAACACGGTCAGGGTCAGGCGGCCGTTGGTCGCCGCCTTGAGATCTTCACCGAATTTGAGCGCAGCCTTGTTCCAGGAATGGCCATTCGGCGTAATCAGGCCGAGACGGAATTCCTTGGCTTGGGCGAGCGCCAGCGACGGCGCAAACACCGATGCGGCGGCGCTGGCAGCGAGAAAGCGGCGGCGTGAAAGCGGCATGGTCGGGCTCCCTTTTGGACGGGCCTATTTGATCAGGATCAGCGAGAGTGACGGATAGAGCGAGAGCAGCACCAGCAGGACGCAGGAGATGACGAAGAACGGCAGCGTCACCATGAACATCTTGCCGGGCTTGGCGCCGGTGACAGCGGCCGCGACGAAGAAGCAGAGCCCGACCGGCGGCGACAACAGGCCGAGCACGAGGTTGATCACCACCACGACGCCGAAATGCCTGGGATCGATGTGATAGACGTCGGTTGCAACAGGCAGCAAGATCGGCACCGTCATGATCAGGCCGGGAATGCCGTCGATCACCGTGCCGATCACCAGCAGGATCACATTGCAGATCAGCATGAAGCTGATCGGGTCCTTGGCGGCCGTCTGGATCCAGGCGGCGGTTTCCTGCGGCACCTTGCCGAAGATCAGCACCCAGGAGAACACCGCCGCGGCGGCCACCAGGAACAGCACGATCGCCGAATAGATCGCGCTGCGCAGCATCATCTGCGGCAACTGCGAGAATTCGAACTCCCTGGTCCAGAACTTTCCGACCAGGGCTGCGGCAACGGCGCCGACGGCGGCGGATTCCGTCGCGTTGGCGAGACCGCCGAGGATGGTGCCGACGATGACGATCGGGATCAGTAGGGTGGGCGAGGTCCGCAGGATCGTCGCCACGCGCTGCCGCGGCGTCTGATAGTCGGCGCGCGGATAGTTGTAGACGTATCCCATCAGCGCAATGACGACACAAAACATCACCGTGAGGATCACGCCGGGCACGATGCCGGCAATCAGCATGTCGCTGACCGAGACCTGTGCGAGCACGCTGTAGACCACGAACATCACCGAGGGCGGAATGATCGGACCGAGCATGCCGCCATAAGCGGTCAAGCCTGCCGCGAAGGTCTTGTCGTAGCCCTTCTTCTCCATCTCCGGCACCATGATCTGGGCCATGATCGCGACCTGTGCGGTCGCTGACCCCAGGATCGAGGAGATGAACATGTTGGCGAGGATGTTGACGTAGGCGAGGCCGCCCTTGAGCGAGCCGACGAAGGCCATCGCCATGTCGACGATGCGCCGCGTGATGCCGCCGCCGTTCATGATCTCGCCGATCAGGATGAAGAGCGGGATGGCAATCAGGCCGTAGCTGTCGACGCCGCCGAACAGCTGGAGAGGATAGGACTGGAACAGCACCGGATTGCCGGATGCGGCGATATAGACCAGGCCGGCGAGACACAGGCAGAGGCCGATCGGCACGCCGACCAGCATGATCGCGAGGAAGGCTGCTGACGTGATCATCAGTTGACCCCGTCGAGCTCGGAGAGCGCAAAGCCCTTCGGTGGCGTGCGCGGGACCAGTTCCAGATCTTCCAGCAGATTGGCGAGACCGTGCACGGTCATCGAGACCGCGAAAATCGGCAGCGTCAGATAGAGCACCCAGGTCGGCCAGTTCAGCGTCTGGGTATGCTCCGTGTAGAGGAAATTGAAGGTCTGGGCCGCCAGCTTGCGCCCGTCGAAGCCGGCGCGGGCGAGGCCAATCGGGTTCATCCAAAGCACGCAGGTGACGATCAGGGCGAGACCGAACACGACGACGAGGCCGGTCGAGATCACCTTCGCGATCTTCTGGGCGCGGAGCGAAAGACGTTCCGTCAGCATCGTCACCGCGAAATCGAGCCGCAGCCGCGTCATCGCGGAGGCGCCGACGAATGTCAGCCAGACCACGCAATAGACCGCGGACTCGTCGATCCAGTAGATCGGGAAATGCGAGTAGCGGGTGACGACGTTGACCAGGATCAGGGCGGTGAGCAGGTACATCAGGCCCATCAATGCGATCCGCTCGACGGCGAGCAGGGCGCAGGAGGCGCGGACGACCATGCGTCGAACGCTGAACGCGCGCGTGGCCGGCATCGTCTGCTCGATCATGAAGAGGCCCCATTGCCCGCAAGATTTGTCGTGCGATGGCCGAATGTATAATTTATACATTTTGGCTGTCAAATGGAATCGCGGATTGCGTCGAAGGCGTGCACGCGCTTTTTGCGGGGACGCGATGACCTCAACATGCAAGACAGGGACCGTTCCGGCCGGCCGAGTCGGAGAGGGACGGAAGATCGGATGAAACTGCCTCTGAAGCATCGCACCCTGTCGGCTGCGATCGTCGACCAGCTCCGGCAAGCAATCCTCGACGGAACCTATCCGGCCGGATCGCAACTGCGCCAGGATGCGCTCAGCGAGGCCTATGGCGTCAGCCGTATCCCCGTGCGCGAGGCGCTGTTTCAGCTCGAAGCGGAAGGCCTGGTGCGGATCGTTCCGCAGAAGGGCGCCATCGTCTCCGAGCTGTCACTGGACGAGATCAACGACGTCTTCGACCTGCGCCGGATCCTGGAGCCGCGGCTGCTGGCGCACTCGGCTCCCCGGTTCACGGCGGAGGATTTCGCAGGGCTCGACGACATCCACAAAAGCTTCGAGAAGGCGATCAAGGCCTGCAACGTCAGCGAATGGGGGCAGCTCAATGCCGACTTCCACATGGCGCTCTACATCCACGCGCCGCAGCCCCGCACCCGGGCGATCGTGCTGTCACTGCTCCAGACCAGCGACCGCTACACGCGGCTTCAGCTCTCCAACACCAAGGCGATGGGCACGGCGGAGAAGGAGCATGCCCATCTGATCGCGCTCTGCCGCGCGCAGAAGATCGAGGAGGCCTGCCGGTTTTTGGAGCGTCACATTGAAGCCGTGCGCAAGGATCTGCTGCAGGTGGTGGGTGGCGGCACGCTCGCGCCGAAGTCGCGGCGGAAGCGCGAGTCGTAATCGACGCGCTGGTAGGGTGGGCAAAGCGAAGCGTGCCCACCACTTTTCGCGGAAGCACAGAGAGGTGGTGGGCACGGCGCTGCGCGCCTTTGCCCACCCTACAGCACTTGCGATTGCCGCTACCTGCTCCCGTCCGGCCCCATCACCAGGTCCGGCAGTGCGGTCGAGATGCCCGGCACAAAGCACAGCAGCAGCACCGCGAGCATCATCAAGAGCACGAAAGGAAGCGTGCCCCAGATCACCTCGCGCAGGGGAATGTCCGGCGCGACGTTGCGGATGACGAAGATGTTGAGCCCGACGGGTGGATGGATCAGTCCCATCTCCATCACGATGGTCATGACGACGCCGAACCAGATGATGTCGAAATTGGCGGCACGGAGCGGCGGCAGGATGATCGGCGCGGTCATGAGAATAATCGAGACCGGCGGCAGGAAGAAGCCGAGCACGACGACCATGACGAGGATCGCGAACAAGAGGCCCCAGCGCGGCAGATGCATCGCGACGACGGATTCGGCGGCCGATTGCGAGATGTGCAGATAGCTCATCACGTAGGAATAGAGCAGCGACATGCCGATGATCATCATCAGCATGGTCGATTCCCGGATCGTCGATTTCAGGATCGGGGCGAGGTCGCTCGGCCGCCACACGCTGTAGATCGCCGCGATCAGCGCCAGCGCCAGGAGACCGCCGAGGCCGGCAGTCTCCGACGGCGTGGCGTAGCCGCCATAGAGCGCGATCATGACGCCGGTGAGCAGCAGCACGAAGGGGATTACGCGTGGCAGCACGCTGAAGCGTTCCGCAAGCGTGTACTCGTCGCGGGCGAGGATCGCAGCTTCCGGCCCGCCGTTCTTGTAGATCGCTTCGGCCGCGGCGTATTCCTGGCGGAAGCGGATCACGGCGTAGACGCCGAACAGCGAGACCAGCAGCAGGCCGGGCCCGATGCCGGCGAGGAACAGCCGTCCCAGCGATTTTTCGGCGGCGACCGCAAACAGGATCATGGTGATCGACGGCGGGAGCAGAATGCCGAGCGTGCCGCCGGCGGCGATGATGCCCGCGGCAAAACCACCGGAATAGCCGCGCTTGCGCATCTCGGGGATGCCAGCCGAGCCGATTGCCGAGCAGGTCGCGGGCGAGGAGCCCGCCATCGCCGCAAACAGCGCGCAGGCAAACACATTGGCGACGCCGAGGCCGCCGGGGACGCGGTGCAGCCAGGCGTGCAGAGCCGAATAGAGATCCTGGCCCGCGCGAGACTTGCCGATCGCGGCGCCCTTCAGGATGAAGAGCGGGATCGACAGCAGCGTGATCGAGGCCATTTCCTCGTAGACGTTCTGCGTCACCGTATCGAGAGAGGCGGCG
The DNA here is from genome assembly GCF_000244935.1 of Bradyrhizobium sp. WSM1253. Taxonomy (NCBI): domain Bacteria; kingdom Pseudomonadati; phylum Pseudomonadota; class Alphaproteobacteria; order Hyphomicrobiales; family Nitrobacteraceae; genus Bradyrhizobium; species Bradyrhizobium sp. WSM1253. The sequence goes on along the minus strand of NZ_JH600073.1, from coordinate 420,030 downwards.
GGCATGTAGATGCCCATGAACACGACCGCGACCGCGCCGAGCGCGAACGCAATCGGCATGCCCGAAAACATCACGACCAGCGTCGCAATTCCGTATGCGAGGCCGATACCGAAAACGCTCATGAACGCCTGGCTCCAGCGAAAGGCAGCGCAAGCTGCACGAAGATCTGGACGCAGAGCAGGCTCATGCCGAACGCCATCAGCGAATAGGGGATGGCCAGCGGCGGCGACCACATCGAGTTCGAGACCTGGCCGTCGACATAGGCTTCATGCGCCAGCGTCCACGACTTCCAGGCGAAGAAAGCGCAGAACAGAAGCGTCACGGCGTCGACCAGCCACAGCCTGATCCGGTTCGCCAGCGGCGAGAGCAGGCCGACGAAGGCCTCGATGCCGATGTGACCGCGGTTCTGCTGTACGTAGGCGGCGGTCATGAAGGTGGCGCCGACCAGCAGGAACACCGCAGCCTCGTCCTGCCAGTAATTGGCGGCCTTGAACAAGGCGCGGCTGAGCACGCTGTAGCTCAGGATGGCGCAGGCGGCGATCAGCGCAATCGCGGCGAACACGACGATGATGTTGTTGAGGATGGCGAGACCGCGATCGATCGCCGCCGCAAGGCCAGTCCTTGCGGCAGCGTTGGCCTGGTCGTCACGATCCGGAAGCGGACCGTGGCTCATGCGGCGACGTCGGTCGCGAGCTTGAGCAGGTTGGCCGAGGTCGCGGTCTTGGCGCCGTAGTCTTTCCATGCGGTGTCGCGGGCGATGTCGCGCCACTTGCCGACGGTCGCGGCATCGAGCGCCGAGACCTTGGCGCCGGCCTTCTCGTAGACTTTGGCGACCTCGACGTCGTCGTCCTGCGCGCCCTTGCGGCCGAAGGCTTCGAGCTCGGTGCCGACCGCGAGCAGGACGTCCTGCTGGTTCTTCGGCAGCTTGTCGAAGATCGCCTTCGACATCATCAGCGGCTCGAGCATGAACCAGTAGGACGCGCCTGCGCCCGAGGTCAGCGATTTCGCGACCTCTTCGAGGCGGAACGAGATCAGGCTGGTTGAGGAGGTGATGCCGGCATCGCAGGCCCCCGTCTGCATCGCTGCGTAGATTTCGTTCGAGGGCACCGACAGCACGGATGCGCCGGCGGTCTGCAGCACCATGTCCATCTCGCGCGAGCCGCCGCGCACCTTGAGACCCTTGGCATCTTCGGGGGCCACGATCGGCTTGGAGCGGCTGGCGACGCCGCCGGCCTGCCACACCCAGCTGAGCAGGATGATGCCCTTGTCGGCGAGGAAGTCGGTCAACGCCTTGCCGACCGGCTCCTTCTTCCAGCGCATGCCCTGGTCGTAGGTGGTGACGAGGCCCGGCATCAGGCCGATATTTGTTTCCGGCAATTCGCCGCCGGCGTAGGGCATCGGGTAGAGGCTGATGTCGAGCGCGCCCTTGCGCATCGCGGAGAACTGCGCGTTGGTCTTGATCAGGGAGGAGTTCGGATAGATTTCGGCGGCGATGTCGCCGTTGCTGCGCTTGGCGACTTCGGCGGCGAACATGCGGCAGAGCCGGTCGCGGAAATCGCCCTTGTCAACGGTGCCGCCCGGGAATTGATGCGAGATCTTCAGCGTGGTCGCGGCATGCGCGGTGCCGGTGCTGAAACGGAGAATGGCGGGTGCGGCGACGGCGGTCGCGATCAAGTGGCGGCGCGTGAGCATGGTGTGATTCCCTTTGGACGTTTCTTGGACGGTTCTTGCTTGCTGTGATTTTGGGCGGGTCTTTGAGACCGTGCTGAGGCCCATCCTAGCCGGTCTTTCAGACAATGTTCTCTAGTCTGATAGTTCGAGACCGAATGCCGCGGCAAGTGTCGACCATGCTGCGTTGCACACTTCTGGGTTTCTGCATCCGTCCAACGAAGGGGCGGCGGGGGCGCAGAAATTTATCAGCGGTCGCGTAACAACGCCCCGTGGCAATCCGTCGAGATCAGATAGCGGCGTCCGTCGCTGACAAACATCATCTCGAAGGGAAGACCAGTCATGACCATTCGTACCCGCATCGCGCTCGGCGTTTCGGCGGCCGTTCTCTCGCTCGGCCTCGCGCTGTCGCCGGCCGCCTTTGCCCAGGACAAGATGGGCAAGGATGACGGCATGATGAAAAAGGACACGATGTCCAAGGACGGCATGAAGAAGGACACCATGTCCAAGGACGACGGCATGAAGAAGGACACGATGTCGAAGGACGGGATGAAGAAAGACGACGGGATGATGAAGAAGCACTGATCTTGCATCGTCGAGGCGGCGCTTGCGACAGCCAGACGCGCGCCAAAAATCCGGGGGCGGTCACGTAGACCGCCCCCGGAGTATTGTTTCAGTCCAAATTCAATTGAACGTGACTTGCGAACGTTACTTGCGCTTCGCCTTGCGGGCGGCGTAGCGGGCGTCTCGCTTGGCCTTTTGATCGGCCTCGGCTTCGGCCGCCTTCGCGACGGCTTCTTCGGCTTCGCGGGCGATCCGCGCGGCCTCGAGCGCGGCAGCCTCTTCTTGAAGGCGCTTCTGCTCGGCCTTTTCCGTCTCGCGCGCAGCCTTTGCCTCGGCGCGCTTGGCCGCAAGGGCCTCGCGCTCCGCACGCTTCGCCACAACCGCGGGATCATCCGGCCCCGGCTGCGACTTGAATTTGTTCAAAAGGTTTTTGCGTGCTTCCTGTGCCGCCTTTTGCCGGTCGGAGAAGCCTGGTTCCCTAAATCCACTCATCGGCGAACCTTGTCATCCTCGCTTTCGATCCTACATCACTGCCTGTTGGTACGTCGGCTGGGCATAGCGGGCGCCGCGCGACGCAGATGCGTGTACATCGGCGCGCGCCGTGATGCCACCTATAATCGCAGCCGATCAGGTAGACGAAAATCGCCGCCCCCGACGATCTCTCGTAGCCCCGAAAAACTGCCGAATTGTGATGCCCCTCATAAGGGGCACCAGGGCGGCGCCTAGCGTCCCGCCTGGTATGAGACGCGGAGCACGGGCATGACGATCTCAAGACTGAGCCTGAAGGCGCTCGCAATCGCCGTCGCGGTGGCAACCCTGGCTGGTGTCACGCTGCTCTTCGCCAGCCCGCAGCCGATCGAAAGTGCCGTCCTGGGTGCAGATTGGGAATGCACCCAGACTGCGTTTGTGCTCACGACCTGCGCACCGCGGGCCCAGCAGGCGATCCCGGCCGCCGAAACCTCGCGCAAGGAAGCGATCCGGCCGACGCGGGGCTAACCGGGAGAAGCTGGGCGGGATGTGACGCCACGCCGCAGAGGTGATAAAGCCCGCTCGCCCCGTGATCGGTCAGCCATGTCCAAGTCCGAAGCCAAGCCCGAGCCTAAGCCCAAACCGGGCGCGAAGCTCAAATCCCCTCCAAAACCTCAATCCGGTGACAACCGCCGCGGCGCCATCGCCGGCTTGATCATCGCGATTGTCATCCTCGGCGTCGGCTGGTGGCTCGCCCGCGATCTCACCTCCGCGAGCAAGATGCAGGACTGCCTGATGTCCGGGCGAAGCAACTGCAATGTGATCGAGCCGGCCCGCTAGAGGCACTCCAGAGCGGCCCGCGCGGACGAAAAAATGTCGTGATCTTAATCATTTGTAACGGGACTTGGCCGACCAAAGCAGGTCAGTCATGTCAGCCGGCATCAGCTCAGCGCGAGCCGAATCGTCTATCGCGCCAGGCATCACGGCCATCGACGGCAATCGAGAGAGTAGGGGGCAAGCACGCATGAGTGCGTCCAGTCGCATCAAGATCATCATTCCCTTGGTTTCGGCCATGTCATTGCTCGCCGTCCCGGCGCAGGCTCAGGACGCGCGGCCGCCGAGAGACGCCGCCCAGCCATCGCCCGGGCCGAGCGCAGGTGCGCCGCCGCAGAACATGCGCAAGGGGCCGCCGCCGCAGCAGGCTGCCCGGCCCGTGCTACAGCCCGGCGGCCAGCCTCACGCGGGCGGTCCGGGCTATGCAGGTTCTGGTCCGCGCAATGCCGGCGGTCCGCCGCCCGGACGCAATTACGCCAGGGGTCCCGCACCGGCGCGCGATTGGGGCGGACACACCTATCGCGGCCATCTCGCCTGGGATGGCGGACGCTGGCGCCACGAAGTCCACGACGGCCGCTCCGGCTGGTGGTGGGATGTGGGCGGCGCGCGGTATTATTATCCGCAGCGCATGGAAGGGCCTCCGGCCTACATCTCGGAGGATTATTACGATGACGTGCCTGTGGCCTACACCCCGCCGCCGGTCGCCTACGAACCGCCGCCTCCGCCGCCGCCGGCGGATCCTGGTGCGAGCGCGCTTGGCGGCGCTATCGTCGGCGGCGTGCTGGGGGGCCTGATCTCGGGCAACGCCTCGGGCGCGGCCGCAGGCGCCGTGATCGGCGGTGCCACCGGGGCGATCGCCGGCGCGACGGCTGCTTCGCGCCCCGGCTACTATTTGGCCCAGGGCAACTGCTACTACCGCTATCCGAGCGGCCAGTATGTGCAGGCCGATCCCCGGGCGTGTTACTGAGCACTCCAGGCGAGACCTGAAGCGATGAGGCGGGCGAAAAGTCCGCCTCTTTTCGTTTTGCGCTGGCCGTCAGCTGGCCGGGAATTGATTCAAGGGGGATCGCCCGCGCGTCAGGACACCAGCCAGCTGAAGAACGCGATCGCGGCCCAGACCAGGCCTGCGATCCAGGCCAGCATCACGATGCCGATGGTCGCAAGATAAGCGATGCCGAGCGGGTCGGATCTTTCGCGTCGCGTCGGGACGGCAATTTCGGCTGCGGCTTCTTGCGTCATGACGGGAATATCTCCCATGCCTTCTCCCTCTCTGGGAGCGCTGAGAACTGTTTAGCGGAGGCGCCGGGCGCCGGCTGTGACGCACTTCACAGATCGGTACGCACCAAGCCCACAATCGGGGCGGATCGTTCGACAGATGCGTGAGCTGGATCGCGTCGCAAATCCGTGTCGGGAGGCATTAACCCCGCAATCATACGGACGAAATTGCCACGCGCTTGTCCAGATCGTCCGGCTAGAATTGCTTCATGTGTACCAAGTACGATCCACAGCACGAAGCCGAGGCGGCGATGAAGCGCGCCGTGGCGGCCGATGGCCCCGACCGGCAACGTCTCATCGAGCTGGCCCTGGCCTGGCACCAACTCGCCCGCGACCGGCGCGAAGAGCGGACGGACTGAGCCCACGCTCTTACGACAATATCCGTATTCAAAGAAAAACCCTGTGCTCGGGGGGACGAGCACGGGGTTCTCGAGAGCCGATCGGGGCTGGCAAATCGGCACCACTCGATATCGAACGCGCTGATCGCAGGTTCGTTCCGCGCCCCCTCAATTCTTTTCGCGCGAAGATCATGAAGGGCGACCGGGGGAGGGCGTCTTGCCGATGGAACGTCGGTTCCCCGCCGACGTTGAGCCGCTATGACCGATCCCGAGTTGCGCGCACAGTCCTTCGAGATTGCCTGGAAGTATCTCGACCAATCCGGCCTGCTTACTGGCGAGCGCAGGGACGCGGCCCGGTTCATCCTGAACAGGATCGACCGCATGATGTTGGGTGGCGAGAGGCGACGATTGCTGCTGTCCAACGCCGCGATCGACGCCTACCGCTTCCGGCCCGTGCTCGTGACGCTCGAGGCCTGACGCGAGCCGTCGAAACGCGACGTTAAGACTCGTTCGGGCGACGATTTTCCGATTGCGTTTCGTTTCGGAGAACGAAGCGGAGCAGGACCGTGAACAAACAAAAAGTCCCCGAGGGGACTTGCTGGCTCAGGCTGCTTCCGACTTCGGCACCGCGTCGGCATTGACCGAAAGCTTGACGACATCGCCTTCGACGGCACCGACATATTTCGTGTCGATGTAATGATGATGGTCCTTGTGACCTTCCGGGCTGTCCTTCCGCGTCAGCTTGATGCGGTTGCCCTCGACGCGGTCGACGGTGCCGACATGTGCGCCGTCCTTGCCGACGATCTTCATGTGCTCTCTGATCTCGCTCATGATGTTCTCCTTGTGCAGTGTCAACGGCGAGGACCGGTCTTCGTTGCAAGGATGAGCGCGGCCGACTGTTTGGAGCCAATGCGTTCGCCGAACGTTGAAAGGCCGTCGCAATTGCCAAGACCACCTTCGTCAAGATCCGCATGGAGACCTCCGAGGCCTATCTCGAACGAAAGCACAGGGAAATCGGGCTGCTGAACGATTGCCTGAGGAGCCCGCTGCATTTGGCTCGGCCGCAATCGGTCGACGAGGTCGTGGTCTCCAAGTTTCAGCTCGCCGCCGCGCTACGCGCGGAGCATGCGCTCCAGGACTGGAAGGCGACGGAGACCGCCTGGTCGCACGCGGCGTCTCCCAGCAGCGGTCCGTTCGTGTTCAGCTACGATTATCAGCGCGCGGACCTCAAGGTGCGTGGTCCCTCGTTCTACGAACTCGAGCGGAGCTGCGGGAGCGAGGCGATCTATACCGCATCCGGCATGGCCGCGATCTCCGCGCTGCTGCTCGCGTCCGCACGAATCATCGGCAAGGCAGACGTCGTGGTGCTGCCGGGCACCTACGGCGAGACACTGGAGCTGATCGAGAGCCTCGTCCCCCATTTACGGCTTGTCACCGCCAGCCTCCCGCTGGGCGAAGCGTTTGCTGCGGCAGCCTCGCCACGGTTTCTCCTGCTGGATTCATGCGCCCCTGCCGCGGCGTTCGAAGCGGCTTTGCGTTGCGACGGTTCGGGGCTCGACCTGTTGATTTTCGACACGACATGTTTCGCCGGCAGATCGGGGCGCATCCGGCGCGTTCTGAGATGGGCCGCGCGATTGGACATTCCGGTCGTGTTGGTGCGAAGCCACAACAAGCTGGATTCGCTCGGGGTGGAATACGGCCGGCTCGGCTCTGCCGTATTCGTGCATTGGAGCCGGAAAGACCTGAATGCAGGCCAGCTGCTGTCCGAGAGCCTGGCGGCGGAAACCGGCAATGCCGTCCGGCTTCTCGGTGGCGCGGCGTTGCCGGCACACTTCCCGCCATTCGTGGGCTCAGCGGGCTATTGGGCCCTGACGAAAAAACGCGTCGCGGCGATCCTGCGCAACGGTCGCCACACGGCGCGATATTTCGCCGCCGAGCTCGGTTCGCTCTCGGCCGAGCTGCATTTCACCCACGGCCTCTATGTCACGCTTCGCGGCAGGCGCTCCCTCGATGAGGCGACCGCGCGGCAGGCGGCCGAGGACATGAGCCGCGACCTCGGCGGCGAAGGCTTCCCCATCCGCCACGCCGGCAGCTTTGGTTTCGATTTCGCGGCGACCGAGTGGTTTCACGACGCGACTACGGATCGGTACAGCGTCCGGGTGGCGGTGCCGGATCTGCCGACCGAGTTGTGGAAGAATCTTGCGGCGGCGATCGCCGGATGGTGGGCGCGACATCACGGCGATACTGAAGAGTGAGTGCGGTGCAAGGCCATGACAGAGCGACCGACAGCGTTTCCTTACAGGGAATGCACGTGGCATGTTTCAGACGAACAGTCCCAGCAATGGCTTGCGGTGCTTGAAAAGACGGGTGCAGCCAACGTCCGAGCGCGCCTAGCCCAGACCGACGCGGCATCCGCAGGAGCGATTGCGATCGGAACCGCGCCCGTCATGACGATCGGGTTCGCCCAGGAATGGCTGAACTGGAAAGATAATCAAAAATCCGAGGCGGATATCGAACGGCACGAGCGGCAGATCTGGTGGACTCGGACCGCGGCAATCGCCGCATCGGTCGCCGCCTTGAGCGCACTGTTCGGCTGGATTTGGACGATCTTCATTCGGGGGAATAATGGCCTGTAACAGACATGATTGTTACTTGCGGATATATCCGCGAGACGAGAGCGGCGACAACTGCGCTGTTTCAATCGATCGCCAGGCATTCTTCCACGGCCGGCTTCTGGTGGCCGCGACGTGCCCAGGCTTGAACGGCGAAGGCGAGTTGGTGCTGACTCGCCGCCGCGTCCGCGATGGAGGCCCGCGCCGTCGCGATGGGCTTTGTGATCACCCCGGAGTTCACGACTCCCGCGTCAACTGCCAGGAACGATATTGCCACAACCGCCACCGCAGATGCGATCGCCATTCTCGTCAAGTCGGATAGTGGCATCAAAGTCCTTATCGGGGCGCAAGTCGCTCGGCGGATACATAGGGTTCGTTTGCCCGGATCAAAGCCCGGAGGGAGGCGACCCACGCGTTCGTGAAGGGCAGCGGATTCTGCAGGTGCGCGCCGTAGACCGGGCTAACAGTGAACGCCGGTGTATCGAGTCAGCGTGCGCCGGACGATGTCCCCGTCCGATGAGACTGAATATGGCGATCCCGGCAGGATTGATTGAAATGAATCATTTCAAGAGCTTGATGGCGCGGTTAGGCAATTCTCCTGCCATTGTTTCTCTTAGAGGAATTTGGCGAATGCCTAACCTTCAGAGGGCAGGCGCGGGGTCTGATTCGTCCTCGATTGGCGACCCTTGCCCTGACCCTCTTTTTTGAGGGCACCCTGAGTATTTTCCTCGCCGGCCATATTTATTCCTGAAGCACGATAGGCCTAACCCTCAGCCAGGCGCACCTCGCAATTTTCTCCGCAGGTTTGCCGCGGCGACCACCATATAGATGGACGGCGGCATTTAGTGTTTTGCCTGCAAAAGCGCACTAGTTCTCAGTAACTTCAACTTCGGGGGCTTTCATGGGCAATCGCGCCGCTCGTCGTGCTTGGGCACACCGCGTCATGTCTGATCCGCGGATGAGCGATATCCACCGGCAAGTCGCTCTAACGGTCGCTGACATGGATCGGCGCGGTTTTGTGTTCTGCGAGCTGGACGGCGATCTCTTTTTCGAGCCGAAACCGCAATACGCGGCCAGCCTCAAATAGCGGTTACGCCAGACAACCTGCGTCAAATGTTCTAGGAAACTACAATCTTGAAAATCATTGAATTCAGACCCTCCCGCAGTAGCGGGAAACAACTTGGCACGTTTGACGCTGAGATAGCACCCGGCGTGCGAGCGCTGGATCTGACTCTCATCCGCAAGCAAGACGGCAGCTATAGAGTGTTCGGCCCTAATGTTCGGCTTGATATCGGCGTTGCAAACGATCTCGCCAGGGCAGCGGTAGCGATGGGGGGCAGTAGCCGTGGCGGACAGTAGAATTGAGAAGACAGGCGGGTTGCTGGATCAGTGGACGCTTCTTAGCGAGATCATAGCCGACACGCGCACCCGCAAGCCTCACATTCAAATCGCGCAGATCGTTATCGATCGTCAAAAGCGCGAGCACGGCAACGGCCAAGCGAGTGTGCGCTACATTGAGCGTGGCACCGGCCTGTCGAAATGGCGGATCAGCAAGGCTACCGCCGAGCTGGCCGAGTGGGGCTACTTTAGCAGGCGTCCGGGCGCCGGCACTCGGCCCTCCGAATTCACCGCGACTTCATGGCCTAGTGTCCGAGTCCAGAGGGACACTACGCTAGTGTCCGAGTCTGAAGGGACACAGTGTCCGAGTCTGGAGGGACGCTGCGAGCCTCTAGTGTCCGAGTCTGAAGGGACGAATCCTGCTTACGTAGACGGCTTACAAGCCGGCCTACGTGAAGCAGAATGTTCTGTCGGCGCGGCTACGCCGCCGGCTTTGGCCGGGCTTGTGCCCGCCACGCCGGAGACGCCGTCAGGTGGGTTTGTCGAGCTATGGGATGCCTTCAGTCTCAAGCTGACAAATACTAAGGCCAAAGCCAGAGCGGCCTATGACAAGTTGGCGCCGGAGGCCAGCCTCCATGCCACTATTGTTGGGGCGGCAGCGCGCTTGCACGCTCATTACGAAGAGCACGCGACTGAGCGGCGATATCGTATCCAGCTCCAAAATTGGATTACGGCGCGCGGCTGGGAGGATGATCTGCCCATCGTATATTCCAACGGGAAATCCGCGGCGATAGCCAAGGTACGCGGTAGTGCGAAGCCAGCCCAACGGTACGACGAAGCCGATCGTGGCGAGAGGTCCCGCGCTGAGGCACCAGAGCCAGCCGAGGATGGTGAGATGGGCAGGCGCCGCTCCAGTACCGTTGACGCAGCCGAGGCCGCTGAGCACGAGCGCAAACTCAGCGGGACGGCTATTGAGATCGGTGTGCCGCGCGGTGTGTCAGTGACGATCGTATCCAGCGCTGTGGTCTCTCGGGGTGACGACACTTGGTTGGAATTAAAGACGAACCGAGGCGACGTTGCCCTCCTCATAGAGGGGCACAGGGAGGCTCTTCAGGAGGCGGGCCAAGCCCACCTTATGCGGCTCACCATCGCGTGCGGCAACTTCGATGACTCGGCCGAGTTGCACGGTAAGTCCTTCATGATAGCTCGCGACACATTTGCCGCCCTCTCTGAGCTGGAAGATGCGGCCTGACCGGACGGGGGCCCCCGATTTCCTTGGCGCCTGTGCTAGCGCGTAAGCGCTTGATCCCGTTGGCCATGGGGCCGATTTCCTAGAAGTGTGCAGCCGCAAGGCCACACCAAGAGCCGAAAAGGCCAGCACGTCACGTCATGAGAGATATTCCATGAAACATACTCCATTCGAATCCCGCCTTGCCCGCGCAGGCCGTCGCTCAGACCTACGCACCCTGCAAGACTACGCCGCGCCAACGGTGGCGTCGGCCTGGATGCCGGCGAACGACAATTCTCCCAGCGGCACCCAAGTTGACCGCGTGATCGAGATCCGGCCGTCGCCCGACGAAATGGTTCGGCTCGCCGTGAAGGACGCTATCCGCGCCCGCGACGGCTATGGCCCCATCACTGCCGCGGAGCTTGATGCGACGATGCGGGCGCGCCTGCGCATTAAGCGTGGGCAGATTACGGCTTGGCTCGGATCTGACGGGCGCTGGCACGACGCTGCAGAGCTATTCCGTCAGGAGAAGGGCAGGCGCCGTAAGATGGACGAGGATAGGCAGGCCGACAATGAGCGGCACCTTGCTATTCGCGGCAGCGGTGGGTTTCCGGCGGCGTCGACGTATCGCGAGCGTGGCAGCGAGGGCGAGGACTACCGGCGGCAGCGTGCGGCTTATTGGGCGCAGACAGTATCCGCATGCAACGATAATGCGCGGCGAGAGATTGACCGCCTGGGCGTCGGCGGCAGGCACGCGTTCGGCGAGGCTTGGGCCAATGCGGGTTTGCCGCCAGCCTGTCGGATTCCCCGGTACATGACGGCCGTCGCGCCGGGCGCAGAATTTCTTGGCTATCGCCAGCACCGCAACATTACTGCGACACCCGGCAGCTTCGTCGGCCCCGCGAGCGGCCCCCAGGAGGCACTGATCGCCGGCCTCGACGCGCTGAAGACAAAGGCCGGCCTTGGCGAACACTTCCATGTGCTTGAGGATTCTCTCGATGGTCTGACCGCCCGCGAGATTGCCGCCGAGCGTGGTTGGGGCAACGGCAAGGCCGGCGAGCGCAGGGCTGTGGCGGCGCAGGACTCGGCGCTGCAGACGTTGGCACAACTCGCTGCTTAGGGCGTGTACTGGTAAGGCGTGGTGTTCGTTTCCGACGAGCAATTGGAAACGTCACATAAAGTCAAACCATTACGCTCGTGACCCGAAGCAGGCTACTTTTGGAAGTCAGTCAAGTCATGCTGCCAGGGATGAAGCATCGGACGCGCGGATGGCCGTCGATGTAATGCCTCCAGACCATTGTGCGGCCGAAGCGGTTTGGTTCTGTGATAACGGCGCCGTCAGGTACGATCACCCATTCGCCGTCGATGAGGACGCGGTAACGCCCACGACTGGACTCCCAATCGGCATCGGACACTATGTATCCGTCGGCATCGGTACAGCACTTTCCAAATTCGCTCTGCAAGCTTTCGAACCACAACTTCAGTGGAGAGTGCTCGTATCGGCCATCGTCGCGTGCAAGTACTGGCGTCAATAGCAACGCTGAGCCAAACAACGATGCAGCAAGTTTCGCTGGAAACATCTCTTTGCCTCCGCGATATTCACCGGCCGATCCGCTGGCTTACTGCGGCTTAGGCTGGCAACCCGGAAACTAAGTCCGTTGCAACTGCCGCTAACGACTGACGATAGCTACAATCGCTCGACGCTGAGAGGGGACAGTTCATCCCCATCGTTTACTGACGTGAGTCGGGCAATTCGAGCGAAGGTTCAAAAACGATAACGGTTCAACTAAAGGTCAGTGCAGCTGCTTCTTTGGCCTAGCCCGTCAGGACTCGGGTCGACTCTGCCGATCGATCGCTGCTGGCCCAATGCGGAAGTTGCGCAACGTCAGGGCCATAGCGGACGTCCACAGCGCCTGTGATTAAGAGTGCGCGCCCTAGTCCAGTCCCTCCCTTCAGGTGGGACCGTATTGATATGTAGGGATGCTGATCCCGACGTGTTGTGCACCTTAGCGCCGGTCTCGGCCGGCGACATTTTTCCGGCCTAGTGCCGATGAGCCGCCAAGCGGCTTTTCATTTACCCAGCTAATCGCAATTCCCAAACCTGAAAGGATAGCGGCCAAATGGCCATCTTGAATCACGTGCTCGATTCTATCGAGACACATATCGGCTTTCCGCGAAGCCGCACCAACGGCATCAGCCGGCGCCTACAGGAGGCCGGACAACTGCCAGTTGGCGCGCCCGGTGTTGCGCCCGAACTGGATCAGCGGGACGTGTGCTTGCTGCTCTCGGTCCTAATGAGCGCGCCAAAATTGCACGAAGCGGTGGACCATGCGCAGGCGTATGCAGCCATGACCCCAGGTGGCGTCGTGCTGTCTGCGGGCGCACCCGACAGCATCCCGCGAGCACTGGAATATCTGGAAGTACAATCCGAAATCGCTATCGGCGGGGAGCCCGAGGCCGTTGATGACGTCCGCGGCCATCGTTTCGAGTTCGTGCATCACTGGCGCGAACTTGCAGCATACACCCCGCAAGGGTCGGCAACGCGGTTTGTACTGCCGGGACAGCTGGCCTCCCATCAACAGGCGCCGCATCGGGTTGCCGGTGTGGTGAAGGGCGAGGCACTCGTAAGTTTGATGAAGGACTTGTTTTGATGGCACCTCTCACAAAGAAACCAGCCGAAATGTTTATCGTACCATCTCTGTCAGATGCCTCGCCTGATCACAGGGCACTTGTGGAGAAGCAGACTGAGTTGCAAACTCGCTACTCAGAACTGCGCGCAGAACGGGCGAAGCTTCAGCACGAGATCGAAGCGGAAGAGGCTGCTGGCAAACAGCGCATTGCGCCAGAAGTCGCTCGACTTCTTGGTGACCCTATCGACTCTGTGACAGCGCTTTCAAATCGCCACCGTGAAGTCGCTGTTGAAATGGGACATATCGAGGTTGCCCAGGAGACCCTCAGGCGACGACTTTCGGAGGCACGAAATGGGGCGAGTAAGGCCGTGTGCGACAGCGTTCGCGGCGAGTACCAGCGACGCCTGGGTGTCATGTGCAAATTGTTGACCGAGGTCGAAACGGCCCGTCACTCGCTCGATGAATTGCTTGACGATCTTGACCGCGAAGACGTGGCGAAGAGCTATCTACGGCCGGTCATTCCCCATTTTTTGGGCGATCGAAGAGACGGCCGAGTTAGTTATTTTCTGCGCGAAGTAGCGGAGAACGGTCACAATGTTTGAGAAAGCCACCTCAAAGCGGGCGCGGTCAAGCAAGCAATCGCGCCGCATCAAACTGCCGGGCAAGTCCGAAGCCTACGCCGATGCTGATCCCGTCGAGATTGCGCGCGAGTTGCGGGCGCAATCCAAGCTTGGCAAGCGTGAGGCTCGGCTCGCTGCCGCGGAGATGAAAGCGCGTGGTTGATAACGTAATCACAGGATTCGCTGTGGTGTTCGGGGATGAAACCGTCATCGCAGGCGAGTTTCGCGAAAGGATTGCGGCAGGTGCGTTCACTCGCACGCTGAAGGAAAAGCCGGACGTTGTGATGTTGCTCGATCATGATTCCGGGCGCGTACTGGGACGCACGGCGGCGTCAACGCTGTCGGTGCGCGAAGATCGAGTTGGCCTTTACTTTTCCTTGACTGTTGATCCGACGACGCCCGAAGGCCGGACAGCGCTTGGCACTGTCAGCCGGCAGGATGTGGGCGGCTGTAGCTTTGGTTTCCGAGTTCGTGCCGAGGAATGGGAAGACGGCGGCGATCGATTGCCGTTGAGAACGATTACAGATCTCGACCTGTTTGAGCTGACCCTCACAGCGTTTCCCGCATATCCAACGACAACCGCAGCAATGCGCTCCACCGCCGAAACCAACAGCCAGGCAGCCCGTCGTCGCATCGAAGCGAAGCAGAGGGCGCGAGGTATCCTGTAGGCGGGTAGGGGCAGGGGGAGGGGAATGGCGTTTTTAAGCCGCCATCGCTCTCGGAGACCGGCCCCATCCTGCAACGCGCGTGGGGGGTGCCCCGGTTCAAACGAAAATTTGGAGACATTGGCCTGTGACTGCCAAGACACCTGCTCACCTTCGGCCAGCAACCGCAAAATGGTGGCGCTCTGTGACCACCGAGTTTGATTTAGACCCGCATCATGTTCGGCTGCTGACTCTCGCTGCGGAGGCCTGGGATCGAGGCCAGCAGGCGCGAGAAATCATCGATAGCGATGGCATGACTTACACCGACAGGTTCGGCTGCCCAAAACCTCGGCCGGAGGTAGCGATTGAGCGCGATAGTCGTATTGGTTTCGCCCGGCTGCTGCGTGAACTGGCCCTTGACGGCGTTGACGGTCCAGAGGCGCCGCGCGCGCCCCGCACGGCTGATTATGGGAGCCGAAGATAATGCCCGTTCGCGGCAGGAAGAAGAAGCGCTGCACCGTCGCGGACGCTGCGGCTTGGTATGACGTGTTCTCCAGTGAGTTCGATTTCAACGGCGATCTAGCGGACGCCGGTGTTGAAACCGACGCATATGGCCGCCCAGACCGGGAGGAAGCGCGCAAAGCGTGGCAGCGCCTCGGTGCGGAATTTCTGTCGACGTTTACAGATTCATTCCAGCCCTGGGGTTTGGAGCAGTTCGGCGAGCCACCACGCTAATGCCCGCCAGACTAAGGCGGGAAAGGCGCCGCCGCTCTACGCACATCTCGCCTGAAGCCGTAGCCCTGTTCCGGCGTGGCATCGACCTGCAGCGCGGCCCGCACGATCCGTGCGCGTTGAGCGACATCAAGATAGCCCTGGCCGCAGCGTTGGGCCGCTCAAAATTTGGCGCCAGCCCGCTAGATCGGGAGCCACGTTCGTTGATCGGATGTGACCGCGAACCGATGGAAGTTGTGTTGGGGCTTCGGGCGCAACTTCTTAGCCAGGGCGTGAACCTATAGATCTACCGGGCGGACAGCTTGCCAGAGTCCGCTATGCACAGTTAGCGATCGAATTCTGCAGCGCAGCTAAATGACGCGATGGACCAAGAGGAGACAAGGCCAAGAATTCCCCTTTGAATGCTCGAGTCTCATCGAGGCACAGCATTGGGCCGTGATGGTAACCGCTTGGGATTGCTACGCCGCCGACGAGAGTGAACTCGCGCCGCCTCATCCCCGCCGCCGAGACTCGGGGCGGGAGATTGTAGCCGATCAAATGGGGCCGTTAAGGACATGCCGGATGGCCGCTACGGCACACAGCCAGGGTCATTCGCGACCCAGCCGAGCCGGTCGCAAGTCTAGTTAAGTCCGCTATGCTGCCGAAAGCCGAAGTAAATTCGGAGCATTAGCAGCATGGCCACGCCGCGTGACCGGTGACGAAAAATAAATGGGATTCGGCCCATTTTTGTTTGGCCGCACAAAAAGAAAGCCCGGCAGGTCGGCTACCGGGCTTTCAATCCGCTCTTTTCCTGCCAGCTACCGAGCTAGCACGAACATGTCGTAATACATTTTCGATGCTAACGCGGACCCAGCCGCTATGCCAAGCCAGAACAGGGTTTCCTTGGAGGCAACAAAACGAAGGAAAACCCAGCAGGTCGACTGCCGGGCTGTTGGTCTGGTTCTCAGCCCTTGTCCGTCACGTGAGGTTTTAGCGACAGCCGCAGCTCTGCTTGCCGTTGTAGGTCGTCGTGCAGTCGTACCGAGTGCCGGGCGGACAACCGGCCTTCGCAGGAATCACGGTGCCGAGTAAAGCCAAGGCGGATAATGCAAAAAGCAAATGCTTCATTGGACGTTCCCTCTGCTAGCCCGGGCTGGTGCCGGGTGGTTGAAATTCAGCAGCAGAGGTTGCTGACCCCCCATATTACCGCCACACGCGGAGCTACCGCGCGCTGCTACTAACGGATATTTTGGGAGCCACCCGGCGTATGCCGAGAACCTCTGCCGCCTAAGCTCAAGGGGCAGATTTCAAGCTACCCAGCGAGCATCACGATGCTAACATGCTTTTGCCCCGCGACAACCCATATTCGTGCGAACGCGACCGAGGCGCTAATCGGCAATCCAGTCCAGCCAGGTGATGTCCGGCTGGCTGAATGAGTTGAGCTGGCCGCTGTCGCCCCCACACCGACAGCACAGAAGACGCTTGCCAAATGATGCAGACGAACTCCGGCGTCGGTGGGTAGGGATCAGCAACCTCTGCTCTGGAAGAGAACGCTAGGTTTCACGCGTTGGGAAATGCCGTGCTGTTATCGTTTCCATTCCGCCATGGACGACCGCAAATCGGAGCCGACCTGAGTGGCACTTCCTACGTCGCAGGCTTGCTCTGCTTGCGACGGCGGCGACCGGCGCTGCTGGTGGTGGTGGGGGCGGCGTCACCGTTCACAGCGGGTCTGTCTACATTCAAGGTGATGCCAGCGAGAAGACGGTGGCGCTGATCAAGGCGGCGATGAACCAGTATGATGCTGCTCTGCCAATGAAGGTAGTTACTGCGGTGAAAAGCGCGCAGGCGCGTCGGGTGTTGTGAGGGCGAGGCGAATCAGTGGCGCCGTGACTGTTGCACTGACCCTGTCGTTCTTGACAGGTTCGAGCCGTTCCCAGATGTGGGCATGATCGCGGCTTATGGACGAGGGCCGCGGCTATGCGACGTTACTACTTCCCGATTTTACACAACGGCGAGACACAGGCGGACGATGTGGGAGAGCTATTTCGCTCCGCTGAGTTGGCGGTCCGATATGGCGCCCGTGTCGCTCGGGACATCGCCAGCGATCCCGATTGCGACCATGATGCAGGCACGGTTGTAATCGTGGTTGACGCCTCCGGTGCTGAGATCGCCCGGCACAGGGTTGGGGGGCGGCGGAAGCGGAGGGGGTGAGCGGGACCAATTGCCGACCCATTTAGGAGAATGAACGATGCGCGGGTTATGGGCGTCGGTTTTAGGCGTAATGCTAATTTGCCTGGGCCCCGCGCTTTGTGCGGCGGAAAACGGCAAAGTTGCCGGTAGCATTCATCATCTTTATCTCATTGTTGGGCGTGGTAGTTCGGGTGAAGAGCGCGAACTCGGTTTCATATTCGTTTCCGAACACATCGCCATAACGGATGCAACCCAAAAGGAAGAAGTTCTTTTCTCCCTTAGCATCGAGGACCTCTCTCGCGTCAACCGCGAAAGGCTCCACGATATCGCCAGTCTCAATTCCCGGCACAATTCCGCGAACACTTATAGTGGTCGATTTGCCTCCGCCAAGGGCTACCCATCTTCTGAATATCAACTCGGTGGGTATAGCTACAGGCTCGGCATGACCGCGCCTGATCGCGCGGCTGACAGCGCCTATCTCAAAGAAGGTGGCGGGCGTCTCTCCGCTGTTAGAGATTTCGAGGGCTACTCGGGGACCGTCTTGGCCCCAAATGAAATGAGCCGAGCTAGCGTGAACGTAGGGTCGCAATTGTCTTTCTGCGTTGATATCTGCGCCCTTAACCAGCCTATCAGTCGCTCGCCAGAGCAGCCAGGTTGCGATTCCAAGAATGATGGTGAAGAGCGCAATGATTGCTTCGGCATTCTTGTGAACAAACTCCCCCAAACAGGGAGTGAAGCCCTTAGACATTATAAAGAAAAGGTAGCACCCTTTTGAAAGCCATCGGCGGCCTGTTGGTGATAATGCTCTCCTACGCAGGCTTGAAAAGATGGTGACGTACCGACAACGAACCCGAAAAAGGACAGCCAAAGCAGAATAAAAATCGCAGTTTTCGCGCGTTCTTTGGTGATCATTAGCTCGGCACCCTCGCTTTGTCGGCCCGTGGAATGGCTGCTCGACCGTTCGGACGACTGTGTGGGTTTGTCGGCCGCTCGCTACTCAGCGACCTTTCAATCGGTAAGCACGTCACGAAAGGGGGATAATTTGATTCCCCCCGTCCAGGCCGAAAGAGTACTTTACAAGCTTGTTGCTGCGCTGGTTTTCTGGCAACTCCACCACTTGGAAAGGAATTGTCGCCGATGCATCAATATTTCTCGAACACATGAATGCAATGAGAGTCTCGAACGTATCGGCAATATGCTCGGTGACCTGAGACGTATATGCGGAAATCGCTAATCAGCCTCGCCAAGACCGAATTGACGCGAATGCCATAAAATTTGTGAGCCCCTCAGGCTCTAGCGTCGCACTACAACTACCGAGGGCGATGCCATCCACGCAGCTGCGGCTGCCGACTCTTGAGCACCTACTGATCGATTTGCGAGATTGCGGCGCTGCTCCTCGGCTGCGATGTCTGACTGAGCTTGGGTCGCCTCTTGATTAGCTTCGGCCACAGTCATTTTTCCCGCCTGCACGCGTTCGGCTATGACAGCTCGCGTGGCCCAGTATCTATCGAACAGATCGGTGTAGGTCGTGAAAGGCCTGATCGCCAGCGCGGCGGTGGCATTGCACTTGTTCTTCTCGATCATGTTTTTGGTGCCTTCGGGGAATTGCACCTTGCAGTTTTCAAAGCCCTGCTGCATGGCCGCAGCTGCTGCTGCTTGTTGCTGCTCACGCTCTTGGCGCGCGGCAAGTCCGCAGCCGCCCAGCATGACGCAAAGCGCCACGACGCCAAATCTACGCATGTGAAAAGCCCCCCGGCCGAAATAATAGGCACACTGAACCTCAACCAATGCGCGAGATCAATAGGTTGCGCGCGTAAAGTGCAGCAACTTGGGAAAAATATGCAAGGCTTGTGGACGAAAAGGCGGAAGCGCCCCGAGGCGGGTGTTTGTTCTGCGCATGGAGCTATCGGATGATCAGCGTGCGGAGGTAGCCGCCAGACGGTCGGCGGCGGTTCTGCAGGCGGCCAAATAGCCCTGATTTGCCATTCGGCCCGCTCCAGCCGCAAAGCTTGGGCGGGCCTTCCGCAGGAGAGCCAGAACAATAGGGAGAGCGCTGCCGGGCTCGAAATGCCAGTCCCCCCGGCGGCGCTCTTGTCTCAGACTGGGCACTGAAATCCCACTGCTGTTCAACTCTGCAATGATTATGCCACAGGTTGATGACAGCGGCTTCCTCGACCGCCGGTCACGCTGGCGCAGTATGCACAGGAAGTGTGACCGGCAGCGGCTGATGACGGCTCACGCCCGCCGCTTAGCGCGCGACGGGCCGGTCGTCCCTAATTGCATTCCCGATGTGCACGCCACTGGGCATTTAGTTCCCTTAACTGTCGGACAAATATCACAAATATCAAGAATCTCACGGCGCCTTTGGGAGCGCGTGTTGTAAGCCCGCTACAGCAAAGCAGCGGCGAGCGACGTACCATTGATTGGCAGGTGGGCGAACGCACCGATTTCATTGAACTCGTATCTCTGGGGAGAGAACTCGCATGAAGAAGCTTTTTGCGGCTGCGGCCGGAACACTAGCTCTGGGCCTCTCGGCTCCCGCAAGCGCCGCGGATCTCGCTGCACGTCCCTACACCAAGGCTCCGGCGCCGATGGTCGCCGCCATCTACGACTGGAGCGGCTTCTACATCGGCATCAACGGCGGCGGCGGCTCAAGCCACAAGTGCTGGGACTTCGTCGACACTTTTGGCGGTGTGACTGGCGTTCCGGGTAGTCTTGTCGGTGAAGGCTGCCACAATGCGACCGGGGGCACGGTCGGTGGTCAGATCGGTTATCGCTGGCAGTCGGCCAACTGGGTGTTCGGTATCGAAGGCCAGGGCAACTGGGCGGATTTCAAGGGCGACAATATCAGCGCGGCGGGATTCGGCCTTCGCAATCAGTCGAAAATTGACGCCTTCGGTCTGATCACGGGTCAAATCGGTTACGCCTGGAACAACGCCCTGTTCTACGTCAAAGGTGGCGCCGCCGTCGTCGGGGATCGCTACAGGGCCTTTGACGTTGCAACCGGCCTTGAATTCGATCGGGCGAGCGACCAAACCCGCTGGGGCGGGACGGTCGGCGCCGGCTTCGAATATGGCTTTGCGCCGAATTGGTCGGTTGGCATCGAGTACAATCACATCTTCCTCGAACGTCGCAACGTCGATTTCGCTGGCTCCGGCAACTTCGTCGGCGCGGGACTTGGTGTCTTTACGCGCACCGAGCGTATCGATCAGAACGTCGACATGGGCCTCGTCCGCTTGAACTACCGCTGGGGCGGCCCGGCGATCGCGAGGTACTGAGTAGCTTCATTAATAACAGAGGGCCGGCTCTTTGAGCCGGCCTTCTTCTTGGGGAGGCTCGAAATGACAAAGACCTACAGGCCAGTCATCCCGTCGCAGCTCGCCGCCGATCTAAACCGAGCATTCGCTTCGGCTGAACCTCACACGGTTTGCCGGGCGATCGGGCAATCACTCAAGGATTTCAACGTTTCAGAAATCTCAAAAAAAACCGGACTGCAGCGTACAAGCATCTATCGCGCTTTCGGCGACGAACAGCTTCCGAACTTTTCCACTGTTCTTGCTGTACTCACGGCGATGGGCTTGGAGCTCAAGGTGGCTCCACGCTTCGGCGCGTCCTCCGGCTATTGAAGGAACGCGCGCGAGCTACTGCGCGTCGGGATGTGGACAGGCGCCGGTTCACGCTGGCGGGCTTACATGCTACGGGGGCCCGAAGCGACCGGTGCCCGCCGGTCTACAATCTCAGTCAAAACTCCCGCCGGCTCACTAGGTCGGCGGGTTTTTCTTGACCTGGGAAATTGATGGGTGGCGCCACCCTGCTGGCGCCGCGGCGCGCCGATCCGCAATTGAATCGGCGGCCGGGAGCATTGGGGGCTGGAGGGCGAGCCATGCCATGTTCGCTCCAAACTGACAAGGCGCCACCGGTAGTTGTACGGAGTCCATTTTCGGAACGGGGTGTTCTACTGTGAGAACACCGGCGCGATTTAAGTACCAAGCAATTTCATTTATCCGGGATGGCCGCAGTGGGGGCTGGAACCACGCTGCGGCCTTTCCCTGTTTGCGGCGGTCTCACAGAGCTGATTGTTTTCACGTGCATTGGGCAAGCGGCCGACTTAACCTGCGTTAAGAAACTGCATGGTCCAGTATTCTCGGATCTACCGATCTCCGGCTGGCCGTCATGTTCGACGATGCTGCTAAGTTCCGACTAGAGTCTGAGGAATGCCGCAGCAAGCGGGCACAACGAAAAACCCGTGCTCCAAGGCGCAGTGGCTTCTATTCGCTGACGAGTGGCTAAAGCTGGCTGTGGCCGCTGAGGCTCTGGCGAAGCGCGAGGCGGCTGAACCTGTGGCCGCAAAGTAAGTCCGCCTCGGTGGTCGGCTTAGAGTCGGCCCCGGCTTCATGGGGGCTGGAAGTTGGGCCGGGGCCGCTCCGCCAGCTCAGGAGAGGAGCTAGCAAAATCTTCAAGCTTTCCTCTGCGCGTTCGTTCCTCTAGCGAGCGCTGGAGATCGCACGTTGGGCCCGGTAACGAAGTGTTACAAATCGGGTCCAAGGTAGGTTTGCGCCGCATTTGTCGCGAGGCGACCGTGTATAGTTCAATGAGTGCGTCGGATTCGCCCGGCGAGGTAAGCAGAGCATTTTTCGCAGGGGCGCGCTCTTGCCCAATCCAGCCAATGATAACCACCGCGTGCAACCGCGCGGCCTACGCCGTGCCGATGCGGCTCGGTACCTCGGGATCTCTCCCAGCTATTTCGATACCCAGCGCAAGGCCGGTAACATTCCAGCGCCGAGGCAGATGCTCGGCGTGGTGCTATGGGACCGCAACGACTTGGATCGCTTGTTCGATGGTGTTTCAGCCGGGCACGAAAACGACGACTATTGGGACAAGCAATGCGGCAGCGGAAGCCAAAATACGTAAACGAATATCTCGATAGGCACGGGCGACCACGGGTCTATTTGCGCAGGCCCGGCAGGCCGCAACTCGCTTTGCCCGCGCCTCTCTACACACCGGAATTCTGGACGGCCTATCGCGCTGCTATGAGCGCAGACGAGCCAACGCCGGAGGTGCGCCGTATCAAGCCCGGGACGATTGCTGCTGCTGTGCGCGGCTACTACGGCAGCGCCGAATTCAAGGGCCTGGCTGAGAGCACGCAAACGATCTATCGCAACGTCCTGAATCGTTTCGCCGACAAGCACGGTGACGGGCCTATCGCGGGCATTCAGGCCAAGCACGTCAACAGCCTCATTGACGAGATGGCCGACAAGCCGTCAGCGGCGAGCAATTTCAGGAAGCGTTTGAAGGCCGTGATGGACTACGCAGTATCGGCCGGGATGCGCAGTGATAACCCGGTTATTGTGTCCAAGCGCGTGAAGCTCAAAACCACTGGCCATAGGACGTGGACCGAGGCCGACATCACCGCATTCCGCAAGCGCCATAAAGTCGGCACACCGCTACGGCTTGCCTTCGAGGTGTTACTGCACACTGGCCTGCGTCGCAGCGATGCCGTGCGCCTTGGCTGGAAGCATCTCACTAAGCAAGGTTTCGTCATCACCACCAAAAAAAGCCAAGGGCATGTCGAGTTGTGCATTCCGGTGCATCGCGACTTGGCGGGCTACATCGCCGATTGCCCAAAGGACGGCCCGGCCTTCATTGAAACCATGTACGGAAACGCGCGCAGCGAGAAGGCGTTTTCAAGTTGGATTAGCGAAGCGGCGGCAGCTGCAGACCTTCCACCTCGCTCCAGCCCGCATGGAGTTCGAAAGGCGGCGTGTCGTCGTCTAGCCGAGACAGGATGCACAGCGCTCGAAATTATGAGCATCACCGGCCATACGGATATCCGTGAAATCGAGCGCTATTGCCGTGAGGCCGCGCGCAAGAAGCTTGCCGTTGCTGCGATGGCGAAACTTGAAGGTGGTTTCGATATTCGATTGCCTAACCCACCCGAGGAGTTAGGCAAAAGTGACGATAATTTATTGAAATCATTGACGGCAAAAGCCGATTGGCGATCCCGGCAGGAATCGAACCTGCAACCCTCAGAGTAGAAATCTGATGCTCTATCCAGTTGAGCTACGGGACCGTCTTGAGCCGCCCTGGTTGGGGCCGGCTGTTCATCTACCATGCCATTATGAAAAATATCGTCTTTCGCCAAGCCTGAACCGAACCGTTTTCCTCGAAGCCGCGACAAAGCGGAACGGTGGGGTGTCAGGGTGCCGGGTTGAGCGGCAGCGGACTGGACGATGGATCACATCGCCGGGAACGCTGGCCAGCTTCCGGGACACGGCCGCCGGACGACTGATCGGGTATTGCTGCGCCATCAGGACGGCGTGCGCGGCGGTAGCTTGATCGGTCTCCTCTGGGCGTGCCTTGTCATGGCGAATGCGACGGTTTGCACCTTTGGTTCCATCGCCTTGAGTCGGTCACCTTTCCGCGCATTTCATGCGACAAGCGGCGTTCGTCCGCGATTTCCGGGAGTCCATCCATGATCGGTCTTGTTCGCGCCGTCACACTCTGCGCCACGCTGGCGTTCGGCCTTAGCGTAGCGCAGGCCGCCGACAAAGCCTTCAAGCGGGACGACCTCGCCGATTCCGCGATCAAACTGGAGGCGCAGATCAAGAGCGAGGCGGGGCCGGTCGCCAAGAGCGGCGCGAGCTTACGCACCGACGCCGATGCTGCCTTCCGGCGCAACGACTATCGCACCGGCCTGTCGGTGCTCGGCCAGATCGCGGCGACCACGCCGGAGGACGCCGGCAACTGGCTGCGCCTGGCGAAAGTCATCTTCCAGATCACGCCCAAGAGCTCGAGCGAGCAGACGTTTCTGCTGGAGCGCGCCTCGACTGCCGCCTACATCGCCTACCAGCGCGCCGGCAATGCGGGCGAGGAGGCCGATTCGCTCGCGGTGCTCGGCAAGTCGCTGTCCGAACGCAAGCTGTGGCGGCCGGCGCTTGATGCACTGCGGCTGTCGCTCGACATGCGCGAGGTCGCCGACGTCCGGGGCCAGTACGAGAAGATGCGCGACGAGCACGGGTTTCGGTTGCTCGACTACACCGTGGACTCGGACTCCGCCAGTCCGCGCGCCTGCTTCCAGTTCTCGGAGGAGCTGGCAAAACGCACCGATTTCGCGCCGTACCTCGCGCTGGCGGGCCAGGACAAGCCGGCTTTGTCGGCCGAGGGCAAGCAGCTCTGCGTCGATGGGCTCAAGCACGGCGAGCGCTACAACATCAATCTGCGCGCCGGCCTGCCGTCCACCGTGAAGGAAGGCCTGCCGAAATCGGCCGAGTTCAACGTCTATGTGCGCGACCGCAAGCCCTTCGTGCGCTTCACCAGCCGCGCCTATGTGCTGCCGAGGACGGGCCAGCGCGGCATTCCCGTCGTCAGCGTCAACACGCCAGCCGTCAACATCAACGTGTTCCGGATCGGCGACCGCAATCTGATCAACACGGTGGTCGACAGCGATTTCCAGAAGACTCTGTCGAAATATCAGCTCAGCGATCTCGGTGGCGAGCGCGGCGTCAAAGTCTGGACCGGCGAGCTCGCGACCGCGATGACGCTCAACCAGGACGTCACCACGGCGTTCCCGGTCGACCAGGCGCTGGGCGAGCTCCAGCCCGGCGTCTATGTGATGACGGCCGCAGCCAAGGGGCCGGGCTCGGACGACGACTACCAGCTCGCCACCCAATGGTTCATCGTCTCCGATCTCGGCGTCACGGCCTATTCCGGCAATGACGGCATCCATGTCTTCGTGAATTCGCTGGCCTCGACCGATCCCGTCGGCAAAGCCGAGGTGCGACTGGTCGCGCGCAACAACGAGATCCTGGCCACCCGCAAGACCGATGAGAGCGGCCATTTGCTGTTCGAGGCGGGGCTTGCGCGCGGCGAGGGCGGCCTGTCGCCGGCGATGCTCACCGTGACCGGTGAGAAGGCCGACTATGCTTTCCTCAGCCTCAAATCCTCTGCCTTCGACCTGTCGGACCGCGGAGTTTCGGGCAGGGCCGTGCCTGTGGGCGCCGACGCCTTCGTCTATGCCGAGCGCGGCGTCTACCGCTCCAGCGAGACCGTCTATCTCACCGCGCTGTTGCGGGACGGGCAGGGCAACGCCGTTACCGGCGGGCCGATGACCCTGGTGATCGAGCGTCCCGACGGCGTCGAATATCGCCGCGCCGTGCTGTCCGACCAGGGCGCCGGCGGGCGCACCTTGTCCGTGCCGCTCAACTCGGCCGTCCCGACCGGGACCTGGCGGGTGCGCGCCTTCACCGATCCGAAGGGCTCTTCGGTCGGCGAGACCACTTTCATGGTCGAGGACTACGTCCCTGATCGGATCGAATTCGACTTGTCTTCCAAGGACAAGCTGATCAAAGCTAACGCTCCAGTGGAGCTTAAGGCGGACGGTCATTTCCTCTACGGCGCGCCGGCCTCGGGGCTGGCGCTCGAAGGCGACATGCTGGTCGCGCCTGCGTCCGAGCGGCCGGGCTTCGCCGGTTACCAGTTCGGCGTCGCCGATGAGGAGACCACCTCGAACGAGCGCACGCCGCTGGAAAACCTGCCGGAAGCTGACGCCAACGGCGTTGCGACCTTCCCGGTCACGCTCGACAAGCAGCCGGCCTCGACGCGGCCGCAGGAGGCGCAGATCTTCGTTCGCATGGTGGAGACCGGCGGCCGCGCCGTCGAACGCAAGATCGTGCTGCCGGTCGCGCCTGCTGCCGCCATGATCGGCATCAAGCCGCTATTCGGCGACAAGAACGTGGCCGAAGGCGACAAGGCCGAGTTCGACATCGTGTTCGTCTCGCCCGAGGGCGAGAGGCTACGCCGCGACGGCCTGCGCTACGAGCTCCTGAAGATGGAGTCGCGCTACCAATGGTATCGCCAGAGCAATTACTGGGAGTACGAGCCGGTCAAATCGACCTCGCGCGTCTCTGACGGCGACGTGACCGTCGCCGCGGACAAGCCGTCGCGGATTTCGCTGACCCCAAAGCCCGGCCGCTACCGGTTGGACGTGAAGTCGAACGATGCCGACGGGCCCGTGACCTCCGTACAGTTCGACGTCGGCTGGTATTCCGACGGCAGCGCCGACACGCCGGACCTCCTGGAGACCTCGATCGACAAGCCGCAATACGCCTCGGGCGACATGATGACCGTGTCGGTCAACGTCCGCAGCGCCGGCAAGCTGACGGTCAACGTGCTCGGCGATCGCCTGCTGACGACGCAGACCATCGACGTCAAGGAAGGCACCGCCCAGGTGAAGCTCCCGGTCGGCAAGGACTGGGGCACTGGCGCCTATGTGGTGGCGACGCTGCGCCGTCCGCTCGATGCGGCCGCGCAACGCATGCCAGGCCGGGCGATCGGACTCAAATGGTTCGGTATCGACAAACAGACCCGCACGCTCCAGGTGAAGCTGACCCCGCCGGCGCTGATCCGGCCGAATGGGTTGCTGAAGATCCCCCTCAAGCTCGACGGGCTCAATCCGGGCGAGGACGCCAAGATCGTCATCGCCGCGGTCGACGTCGGCATCCTCAACCTCACCAATTACAAACCGCCGGCGCCGGACGACTATTATCTCGGCCAGCGCCGCCTCAGCGCGGAGATCCGCGATCTCTATGGGCAACTGATCGACGGCATGTCGGGCACGCGCGGTCAGATTAAGTCCGGCGGTGACGCCGGCGCGGCCGAATTGCAGGGCTCGCCGCCTGCGCAGAAGCCGCTCGCGCTCTATTCGGGCATCGTCACGGTTGCCGCTGACGGCACCGCGGAAATCAGCTTCGACATTCCGGAGTTCGCCGGCACCGCGCGCGTCATGGCGGTGGCGTGGACCGCGACCAAGCTCGGTCGCGCCAACACGGACGTGGTGATCCGCGATCCTGTCGTGCTGACCACGACCCTGCCGCGCTTCCTGCTCAACGGCGACCACGGCACGGTCAATCTCGAGATCGACAATGTTGAAGGGCAGGCCGGCGATTACGTCATCAACGTGAAGACGGGCGGACCGGTGAAGATGACCGGCAATCCCGCAACCACGGTGAAGCTCGCCGCCAAGCAGCGGAACTCCTTCTCGCTCGCCATCGACGCGACGGCGGCGGGGCAGGCGACGCTCGACGTCGACATCAAGGGGCCGAACGGGCTTGCACTCGCGCGCCACTATGCGCTCGACGTCAAGGCGGCGACGCAGGTGCTGGCGCGGCGCTCGATCCGGACGCTGGCGAAGGGCGAGAGCCTGACGCTGACGTCTGATATGTTCGCCGACCTCGTGCCGGGCACCGGCAGCGTCTCGGTCTCGGCGAGCCTGTCGACCGCGCTCGATGCGGCGACGATCCTGAAAGCGCTCGACCGCTATCCCTATGGCTGCTCGGAGCAGATCACGAGCCGTGCGATGCCGTTGCTCTATGTCAACGATCTCGCGGCCGGCGCGCATCTGGCCATGGACACCGAAGTCGACCAGCGCATCCGCGACGCGATCGAGCGGCTTTTGGCCCGCCAGGGCTCCAATGGCTCGTTCGGACTGTGGTCGGCGGGCGGCGACGATGCGTGGCTCGACGCGTACGTGACCGACTTCCTGACCCGCGCCCGCGAAAAGGGCTTTGTGGTCCCGGATGTGCTGTTCAAGACCGCGCTGGATCGTATCCGCAACTCGGTCGTCAACGGCAACGAGCCGGAGAAGGACGGCGGCCGCGATCTCGCTTACGGCCTCTATGTGCTCGCGCGCAACGGCGCGGCGCCAATCGGCGACCTCCGCTATCTCGCCGACACCAAGCTAAGCAACCTCGCAACTCCCATCGCGAAATCGCAGCTCGCCGCGGCACTCGCGCTGGTCGGTGACCGCAACCGCGCGGAGCGCGTTTACGGTGCCGCGCTCGACAGTCTCGCGCCAAAACCCGTGCTGGAGTTCGGCCGCACCGACTACGGCTCGCAGCTTCGCGATGCCGCAGCGCTGGTGTCGCTTGCCAGCGAAGGCAATGCCCCGAAGGCGACGCTGACGCAGGCGGTGTCGAGGGTCGAGACTGCCCGCGGGCTGACGCCCTATACCTCCACGCAGGAGAATGCGTGGCTGGTGCTGGCGGCACGCGCGCTCGCCAAGGAGAACCTGTCGATGGAGGTCGACGGCCAGCCGGTCAAGACCGCGCTGTACCGCAGCTACAAGGCGGCGACCCTGGAGGGCAAGCCGCTGAAGATCACCAACACCGGCGATGCGCCGGTGCAGGCCGTGGTCTCTGTGTCGGGTTCGCCGGTGACGCCGGAGCCCGCGGCATCGAACGGCTTCAAGATCGAGCGCAGTTTCTTCACGCTCGACGGCAAGCCCGCCGATATCAGCAAGGT
Organism: Bradyrhizobium sp. WSM1253; assembly: GCF_000244935.1. Taxonomy (NCBI): domain Bacteria; kingdom Pseudomonadati; phylum Pseudomonadota; class Alphaproteobacteria; order Hyphomicrobiales; family Nitrobacteraceae; genus Bradyrhizobium; species Bradyrhizobium sp. WSM1253. The sequence continues at coordinate 391,612 of NZ_JH600073.1, read as the reverse complement.
GAAGCAGAACGACCGCTTCGCCGTGGTGCTGAAGATCACCGAGGCCAAGCCCGAGTACGGCCACATCATGGTGTCCGATTATCTTTCGGCCGGCCTCGAGATCGACAATCCGAAACTGGTGTCGTCGGGCGACAGCGGCACGCTGGGCTGGATCGAGGACGGCCAGGAGCCCAAGGATACCGAGTTCCGCGACGACCGCTTCACGGCGGCCGTCGACCGGGCCTCGGATTCCAAGGCGGTCTTCACGGTGGCCTATGTCGTCCGTGTGGTCTCGCCCGGCAAATACGTGCTGCCGCAGGCCTATGTCGAGGACATGTACAATCCCTCGCGCTACGGCCGCACCGGGACGGGCACCGTCGAGGTGCGGGCGGCGAAGTGAGTGGTGAGGGGATGAGCGACAAGGAGCCACATGCTCCGCCGTCATGCCCGGGCTTGTCCCGGGCATCCACGGACTTTTGTGCGAGGGGCAAGGACGTGGATGGCCGGGACGAGCCCGGCCATGACGGAGCGCGGAGCTTGGACCTGCATGTCCTCTCCGCGCTGGCATTCTCGCTCATTCTCACCATCGTCGGTTTCGTCGCCTGGGTCTACGCCCTCGGTCCGCTGCCTTTCGACGAAGCCCGCCAAGTTTCCACCACCATTGTCGATCGCAACGGCAAGCTGCTGCGCGCCTATGCGATGGCGGACGGGCGCTGGCGACTGCCGGTTGAGACAAATACGAACGTCGATCCGACCTATCTGAAGCTGCTGCTCGCCTATGAGGACCAGCGCTTTTACGCGCATGACGGTATCGACCCGCTGGCACTAGGGCGCGCTGCGTTTCAGCTTGCGACCCGCGGCCACATCGTCTCGGGCGGCTCGACCATCTCGATGCAGTTGGCGCGGCTGATGGAGCCGCGGCGGCAGCGCTCGCTCCATGCAAAGCTGCGGCAGATGGTGCGTGCGATCGAGATCGAGCGCAGCTTGAGCAAGCAGCAGATCCTCGACCTCTATCTCGCGCTCGCGCCCTACGGCGGCAATCTCGAAGGCATTCGCGCCGCCTCGATCGCCTATCTCGGCAAGGAGCCGAAGCGGTTGTCGCTGGCTGAAGCCGCATTGTTGGTCGCGCTGCCGCAATCGCCGGAGACCCGTAGGCTCGATCGCTATCCCGATGCGGCGCGCAAAGCGCGTGACCGCGTGCTCGACCGCATGGTCGAGGAGCAACAGATCAGCCTCGACGATGCCAAGCAGGCCAAGGCCGTTCCCGTGCCGAAGCTGCGCAGGCCAATGCCGATCCTGGCGCCGCATGCCTCCGATGCGGCGCTTGCGACGGTCAAGGACGCGCCCGTCATCAAGCTGACGCTGGATGCCAACCTGCAAAAGGTGCTTGAGCCGCTGGCGCGCGACCGTGCCATTGCGCTGGGACCGAACATCTCGGTCGGCATCATCGTCGTCGACAATGAGAGCGGCGACGTGCTCGCACGCGTCGGCTCGGCGGATTATTTCGACGAGCGCCGGGCAGGGCAGGTCGACATGACCCGCGCGGTCCGCTCGCCGGGCTCGACGCTGAAGCCGTTCATCTATGGGCTCGCTTTCGAGGACGGTTTTGTTCACCCCGACAGTCTGATCGACGATCGGCCCGTGCGCTTCGGCTCCTACGCGCCGGAAAATTTCGACATGACGTTCCAGGGCACCGTGCCCGTGAAGAAGGCGCTGCAGCTGTCGCTGAACGTGCCCGCGATCGTCCTGCTCGACCGCGTCGGCGCGAGCCGGCTGGCCTCGCGGCTGCATCAGGCGGGCGGCAATCTGGTGCTGCCCAAAGACGAGGCGCCGGGACTTGCCATGGGCCTTGGCGGCGTCGGTGTGACGCTGCAGGACCTCGCCCAGCTCTATGCGGGCTTCGCCCGGCTCGGCACCACCAAGCCGCTGCGCGAGATCATGAGCGACAGGGACGTGCGCGAGCCGCTGCGACTGCTCGATCAGGTCGCGGCCTGGCAAGTCGGCAATGTGCTGCTCGGCACCCCGCCGCCGGAGAACGCGGCTCACAACCGCATCGCCTTCAAGACCGGCACCTCCTACGGCTACCGCGACGCCTGGTCGATGGGCTTCGACGGGCGCATGACCATCGGCGTCTGGGTCGGCCGGCCCGACGGCGCGCCGGTTCCGGGCCTGATCGGGCGCGTCGCCGCCGCGCCGATCCTGTTCGACGCCTTCGCCCGAACCGGCAAGACGCTTCTCCCGTTGCCGAAGCCACCGAAAGGAACTCTCGTTGCCAGCAACGCCAAGCTGCCGTTGCCTTTGAGGCGGTTCCGCCCGGTCGGGGATCTGGTGCGGACCGGGGGCGAGCAGGCTCTGCACATCCAGTTTCCGCTGAACGGTTCGCGGATCGACGTCGATCGCTCAGGTGGCGAGGGGGGCGCAGCCATGCCGGTCAAGGTCGCCGGAGGCGTTCTCCCCATGACTGTCATGGTTAACGGAATGGCGCTCGGCGAGATCGACGGCCGCCGTCAGCGGCTGATCGATCCGCCGGGTCCGGGCTTTGCGCGGCTCACCGTGATCGATGCCACTGGCGCCGCGGACACAGTTGTCATTCGAATTCAGTGACCCTGCCTCAAGCGGTTGTGGCGATGGCGGTTTCAGCGTAAGCGGAACCGATGGCTGAAACCTACCCAGCACCCCGTTTTGGAGCTCCCCGCGAGCCGAAATCCCCGGTGAATCCGGGCAGCCGGCTCGTGTTCATGTTCGACATCGCCACCGCCAGCCACGTCCGCGCGGTGAGCTTCCTGTTGCTGTGCGCGCTGCTGCTATTCCTGCCGGGCTTCTTCACGATTCCGCCGGTTGACCGCGACGAGGCGCGCTTTGCGCAGGCCACCAAGCAGATGGTCGAGAGTGGCGATTATGTCGACATCCGTTTCCAGGAGGACGTCCGCTACAAGAAGCCGGTCGGGATCTACTGGCTGCAATCGGCTGCGGTCGAGACGGCGTCGGCGCTCGGTCTGCCGAAGGCCGAGTTGCGGATCTGGGTCTACCGGCTGCCGTCGCTGATCGGCGCGATCGGTGCCGTGCTCATGACCTACTGGACGGCGCTCGGCTTCGTCACGCGGCGCGCCGCGGTGCTTGCAGCACTTCTGATGTGCGCCTCCGTGCTGCTCGGGGTCGAGGCGCGGCTTGCGAAGACCGACGCCATGCTGCTGTTCTGCGTGGTCGCCGCGATGGGCGCGATGGGGCGGGCCTATCTGTCGTGGCAGCGCGCCGAGGACGAGACGCGTCCGCCCTGGAGCTGGCCCGCGATCTTCTGGACCGCGCTCGCTGTCGGCATCCTGATCAAGGGCCCGCTGATCCTGATGTTCGCGGGCCTGACCATTGTCGCGCTCGCGATCCAGGACCGCGACGCCTCCTGGCTATGGAAGTTGCGCCCGCTCTGGGGCCTGATGTGGATGCTGGTGCTGGTGCTGCCCTGGTTCGTCGCGATCTTCTGGCGCGCGGGCGATGCCTTCTTCGCCGATTCCGTCGGCGGCGACATGCTGAGCAAGTTGGGCGCGCAGGAATCCCACGGCGCGCCGCCCGGTCTGTATCTGGCGCTGTTCTGGATCACGTTCTGGCCCGGCGCGCCGCTCGCGGCGATGGCGGCGCCCGCGGTCTGGCGCGCGCGTCGCGAGCCCGGCGCGCAGTTCCTGCTGGCCTGGCTGATCCCATCCTGGATCGTGTTCGAGGTGGTGCTGACCAAGCTGCCCCATTACGTGCTGCCGCTGTATCCTGCGATCGCGATCCTCACCGCGGGCGCGCTCGAGCGGCGCGTGCTGTCCTGGTCCTGGCTGATGCGCGGCTCGGCCTGGTGGTTCGCGATCCCTGTTGGCGGCTCGATCATCGCGGTCGTCGGCGCGGTGATGCTGACTCGACAGCCTGCTTTCGTGGCCTGGCCGTTCATCGCGGCCTCGCTGATCTTCGGCCTGTTCGCCTGGTGGCTTCACGACAACAATCACGCCGAGCGCTCGCTGCTCAACGCGCTGGTCGCAGCCCTGATGCTCGCGGTAACAGTCTACGGCATCGTGCTGCCGTCGCTGACGCCGCTGTTTCCGAGCATCGAGATCGCACGCGCGCTTCGCAACGTCACCTGCGTCGGCCCGAAGGCGGCCGCGGCCGGCTATCACGAGCCGAGCCTCGTCTTCCTGACGGGTACGCAGACGCTGCTCACCGACGGTTCGGGCGCGGCGGATTTCCTGCGGCAAGGAAGCTGCCGTTTCGCGCTGATCGAGCAGCGTTCGGAGCGCGGCTTCGTGCAGCGCGCCGAGGCGATCGGGTTGCGCTATAAGGTCGGCACGCGCATCGACGGCTACAATTTCTCGCAAGGGCGTGCGATCTCGATCTCGATCTTCCGCTCGGAAGGCACCGAGTAGGATGTCGGCACCAACCGACATCGCGCCGCGCGCGAGCTATCCCGCGCAATTGCTCACGCTCTCGGGGCGCGCCCTGGCACAGCTCGTGCGCACGCCCTCGCATTCGCGCCGCGCCGAGGCCGCGCGAAAGCTGGCGCGGCATTCGCTGTGGCTGAGTGCGGCAGGTGCAGCCCTGGTCATCGCGCTGATGGTCGTTTTCGACCTGACCGAGATCCAGCTGATGCCGGCGCGTGGCACGCCGGGCCTGTGGCCGATCCGCATCCTCACTGATTTCGGCAAGGACGAGTATGTGCTCTCGGTGCTCGGGGGCCTGCTGGTGGTGCTGGCGCTGGTTGCGGCGGGATTGCGCGGCACAAGCCTCGCGTTGCTGCTCGGCCTCGGCACGCGGCTGCAGTTCATGTTCCTGTCTGTTGCCGTGTCCGTATTCGTCGCCGAGATCCTGAAATATCTCATCGGTCGAGGACGTCCGTTCGTCGGCGGCAAGGCCAATCCGTTCAACTTCATCCCGTTCGAGGGGACCGGGGCCTATGCCAGCCTGCCGTCGGGGCATGCGGTGACGGCGTTCGCGCTGGCGTTCGCGGTCTCGGCGCTGTGGCCGCGCCTGCGCGTGTTCATGTTCACTTACGCGATCGTGATCCTGCTGACGCGACTGGTGCTGCTTGCGCACCACCCGAGTGACGTTGTGGCCGGCGCCTTGGTCGGCTTGGTCGGCGCCTTGGCGGTGCGCTACTGGTTCGCGGCCCGCAGGCTCGGCTTTGCCATCCGTGCCGACGGCACCATTGTGCCTCTTGCAGGGGCGGTCTCGGGCCGCCTCAAAAGGGTTGCCCACGGGGCATCCGCCCCATAAAAGCGGCTGCCTGCCGGGACCGCCGGTTCCCGAGCCAAGCCAATTCTAACCACGAGCTTCGATTTGTCGTCCCAGCCTTCGGTTTTCCAGCCCTCGGTTTCCATCGTCGTTCCCGTGCGCAACGAAGCCGACAACATCGTGCCGCTGATCGAGGAGATCGTCGCAGCGCTCGACGGCCGCTGGACCTATGAGATCATCTACGTCAATGACGGTTCGAGCGACGCGACCGGCGAACGGCTCGGCGCGGTCATGAAGCAGCGGGACAATCTGCGCCAGCTGCGCCATGCCAGATCAGGCGGCCAGTCCGCGGCCGTGCGCAGCGGCGTGCGTGCGGCACGCGGTGCCATCGTGGCGACGCTCGACGGCGACGGCCAGAACAATCCGGCTTTCCTGCCCGACCTGATCGCGGCGGTCGAGAACGGAAGCAAGGTTGGACTTGCCGCCGGACAACGCGTCGGCCGCAAGGATACCGGCTTCAAGAAATTCCAGTCGCGCATCGCCAACGGCGTCCGCAACGCGATCCTGAAGGACGGGACGCGCGATACCGGCTGCGGCCTGAAGGCGTTCCGGCGCGAGGTGTTCCTGATGATGCCCTATTTCGACGGGCTGCATCGCTTCCTGCCGGCACTGGTGCGCCGCGAGGGCTACGAGATCGCCTATGTCGACGTGATCGACCGGCCGCGCCGCTCCGGCGTTTCGAACTACGGTTTCTTCGACCGGCTGTGGATCGGCATCATGGATCTCGGGGGCGTGTGGTGGCTGATCCGCCGCAAGAAGCCGACGCCGGATGTGACTGAGGTGACGGCATGATCATCCAATACGGTCAGGCGCTGAGCAATTATTTCTACGACGTCTTCGTGGCCAAGTTCGACTTCTGGCTCGCGTTCGGCCTCGTCGCGCAACTGTTCTTCACGGCACGCTTCCTGGTGCAGTGGATCGCGAGCGAGCGCGCCGGCAACAGCGTGGTGCCGATGGCGTTCTGGTTCTGCTCCATGGGCGGCGGGCTGATGACGCTGGTCTACGGCGTCGTCAAGCGCGAGCCCGTCATTATCCTCGGCCAGGCGCTGGCGACCATCATCTATATCCGCAACATCATGCTGATCGTGAAGAACCGCGGCCGCGCGTCAAAGACGCTGGAGCGCTGATCCGACGCGACTAGCGCGGCAAGGCCGACGCCGCGCCCGTTGCGGGCAGGGCAGCGGTCCCCGTCTCGGTCCTGCGATGGGGCTCGCCGGCTGCGTCGAGCACGGGATAGGCGACCGAGCAGATATGCGAGTGGATGCGGCGCAGGTCCCGCAGCACGTCGAGATGCAGCGACGTGGTTTCGATGGTCTCGGGACGGCCCTCGCGCAGGCGGTCGAGGTGGCGCTCGACGGCGGCCAGCTCGGTGTTGCGCAGCGCCGTCTTCTCCACCAGCAGCTTGCGCGCCTCGTTGGCGTCGCCCGACATGAAGACGCCGAAGGCGATGCGCAGCGAATCCATCGTGCGCTTGTGGAAGGCGGCGAGCTCCTCGGCGCCCTCGGGCGAGAACTGGAAGCGGCGCTTGATCTTCTTGGTCGCCAGCTCGCTCAAGCTCTTGTCGATGATGTCGCCGATATGTTCCAGATTGATGGCGAAGGAGATGATCTCCATCGCGCGCCGGCCCTCGCTCTCGTCGAGACTGCCCCGCATGAGTTTGGTCACGTAGAGCTTGATGGCTTCGTCGAGGCCGTCGACGATGTTGTCCATCTTCGAGACCTGGTCGACCAGCGCGCGGTCACCGCTCATCATCGCCGCCATCACCTTGCGCAGCATGATTTCGACGAGATCGCCCATGCGCAGGGTTTCGCGGCCGGCATCGGCCAGCGCCAGCGACGGCGATTCCAGCGCAGTCTCGTCGAGATAGCGCGGCCGGGCCGGATCGGCCTCCTGAACGCGATCGGGCAAGAGCCGGGTCAACAGGCGCGACATGGGGTCGAGCAGGCCAATGAAGATGATGGCTGTGCCGACGTTGAAGGCGATATGAAATGCCGCCGTCATCCTGGCGAGATCGGGTTGCCAAGCGTGCATGTGCTCGGCGATCGGGCCCAGGAAGGGCAGGACGAGGGCGATTCCGATCACGCGGTTGACGAGATTGCCCACCGGCAGGCGATAGCTGGCGGGATCGTCGCGTCTGGCGCCTTCGAACACAGGATTGATGGCGCTGCCGAGATTGGCGCCAAGCACCAGTGCGAGCGCGGCGTAAGGCGAGATGAACTGCGAATAGGCGAGTGACATGATCAGCAGCACGCTTGCGACGCTCGAATGCACCGCCCAGGTGACGAGCGCCGCGATCAGGATGCACAGAACGGGATCGCCCGTGATGGAGGACATCATGACGCGGACGCCCGGTGCGTTCTCGGCCGGGGCCAGCGTGTCGAGCAGGATGTGCAGCGACAGCAGCATCAGTCCGAGACCGATCGAGACACGGCCGACATCCTTGATCCGCGAGCGCGGACCCACGCGGAAGGCGACCAGTCCGAGCACGAACAGGACCGGCGCGACGGCGGCGATGTTGAACGACAGCACCTGCACGATCAACGTCGTGCCGACATTGGCGCCGAGCATGATGGCAAGCGCGGTGACAAGGCTGAGCAGGCCCTCGGCTGCGAACGAGCTCGTGAGCAGCGCAGTCGCGGTGCTGCTCTGGAGCAGCGCCGTCAGCCCGAGACCGGCAGCAAACGCGTTGAAGCGGTTACCAAGAGCCTTGCCGAGCAGCCGTCGCAGGTCCGGGCCAAAGGCACGCAAAATCCCGCTGTGGACCATGTGCAGGCCCCACAGCAACAGCGCCACGCCGCCCATCAGATCGAGCAGTACCAACGTTCCCATGCTCCGAGTCCGGATTGGAGTCGATTGGTGAGGCTAGCGCCAAATGCTTGAGGTTCAAACCATTTGTTGGCGCAGGGGGCATCAACGTTTGCAGCGGCTACACGTTCCTGCGGCGCGCGTTGGCGCGTCCGCAGGCGCAGTGCCTTGTGAACAGGCTCACATTGCCGCTTTGAGGGCAGCGAAGCCGCGATCGAGGTCGGCCTTGAGGTCGTCAGTGCTCTCCAGCCCGATGTGCAGACGCAGGGTAGGGCCGCCCGGCGCCCACTTGGTCGCCGTGCGATAGCCGTCGCAGTCGAAAGGAATCGCAAGGCTCTCGAAGCCGCCCCAGGAAAAGCCCATGCCGAACAGCTTGAGCGTGTTGAGCATTGTGTCGACCGCCTTCTGCGGCGCCGGCTTCAGCACGATGCTGAATAGGCCCGACGCGCCCGTGAAGTCGCGCTTCCAGATCGCATGGCCCGGATCGGTCTCGAGTGCCGGATGCAACACGCGCGCGACCTCTGGCCGGTTGGCGAGCCAGCGCGCCATGTCGAGGCCGGAGCGATGATGCTGCGCCAGCCGCACCGACAGCGTACGCAGGCCGCGCAGCGCCAGGAAGACGTCATCGGGACCGGCGCAGACGCCGAGCAGGCGGATGCCTTCGGCGATCTGCGGCCATGCCCTGGCATTGGCCGAGATGGTGCCGAACATGATGTCGGAATGGCCGCCGATATATTTGGTGGCGGCCTGCATGCTGATGTCGACGCCCTGTTCGAGCGAGCGGTGATAAAGCGGCGTCGCCCAGGTGTTGTCGTCGATGACGAGCGCGCCGCGCGCATGTGCGACATCGGCGATGGCGCGGATGTCGGGCATCTCGAACGACTGCGAGCCGGGCGCCTCGACCAGGACGGCGCTTGTGTTGGATCTGAACAGCTTGTCGATGCCGGCGCCGATCATCGGATCGAAGTAGGTGGTCTCGATGCCGTAGCGGGTGAGCATGCCATTGCAGAAATTGCGCGAGGGCCGGTAGACGTTGTCGCAGACCAGGATGTGGTCGCCGGCCTTCAGCACCGAGAGCAGGGTGGTGGAGATCGCCGACAGGCCCGACGGCACGATGCCGACGCCGGCGCATTGTGGCCCCTCCAGCGCCATCAGCGTCTCCTGGAACGCCTTGGTGGTGGGGGAACCATGGCGACCATAGGTGAACTCGCCGCGATGGGCGTGCAGGTCCTCGGCGGTCGGATAGAGCACGGTCGAGCCGTGGAACACCGGAGGATTGACAAACCCCTTCTGCGCCTTGGTGTCGCGGCCGGAGGTGACCAGCCGGGTCTCGGCGTGCTGTTCGGAGGGGTGTGAGGAATCCATGCGTCTGCTTTCAAAAGCGCGTTTCCACCAGGCGCGCTGCGCCCGCGGGCAGGCCGAAAGGCCGCTGTCGTTAATAACAGAACACAGAAGAGTCCCGTCAACCCCTTGACCCGGCACGCCAGCCGTTCTGTTATCGCAGGTGCTATTCAGTCGCCGCATGTTGAGGGGCCTGCCGCGACCTTCGATCCATCGCCTGACCGGACCACGCGCCACAGCCGTAACGGCGGGCGCCTTTCGGCGGGGATTAAGGTAGGGCCTCCCGGGATCGGCGGGTGATCGGCAAGGTTTTCCAGCATGACTCTTGCAGGGCTGGTCCTGATACGGCTAGCCCTGGCAGAGACGATCGCAAAGACAACGTTCCTGACCTTGAGACGACTTTGAAAGGCCCCAAGCCCATGAAACGCGTAATCCTGGCTCTCACTCTCGCCCTCGCCGCCGGCCTGACGGCCCAAGCCGCCGAGGCGCAAACGCTCAAGACCGTCAAGGACCGCGGCATGCTGTCCTGCGGCGTCAGTCAGGGCCTGCCCGGCTTCTCCTCGCCGGACGACAAGGGCAACTGGACCGGGCTTGATGTCGACGTCTGCCGCGCGATCGCCGGGGCGATCTTCAACGATCCGACCAAGGTCAAGTACGTGCCGCTCTCCGCCAAGGACCGCTTCACGGCGCTGCAATCCGGCGAAGTCGACGTGCTGTCGCGCAACACCACCTGGACCATCTCGCGCGACACCTCGCTCGGCGCAAACTTCACCGGCGTGACCTATTATGACGGGCAGGGCTTCATGGTGAAGAAGTCGCTCAAGGTGAACTCCGCGCTCGAGCTCAACAGCGCCTCGGTCTGCGTCCAGACCGGCACCACCACGGAGCAGAATCTCGCCGACTACTTCAAGGCCAACAACATGAAGTACGAGGTGATCGCGTTCGGCACCAACGACGAAACGGTCAAGGCCTACGAGGCCGGGCGCTGCGACGTCTTCACCACCGACCAGTCGGGCCTTTACGCCAACCGCCTGAAGCTTGCCAATCCCGGCGATCACATGGTGCTCCCGGAAATCATCTCGAAGGAGCCGCTCGGACCGATGGTGCGCCACGGCGACGACCAGTGGTTCGACATCGTGAAATGGACGCTGTTTGCCATGATCACCGCCGAAGAGCTCGGCGTGACCGCGAAGAACGTCGACGAGAAGGCGAAGCAGGAAAATCCGGAGCTGAAGCGCGTCCTCGGCACCGACGGCAATTTCGGTGAACAGCTCGGCCTGAGCAAGGATTGGGTGGTGCGCATCGTGAAAGCCGTCGGCAATTACGGCGAAGTGTTCGACCGCAACGTCGGCGCAGGCTCGCCGCTTGGTATCAATCGGGGACTCAACAATCTCTGGAATAAGGGCGGTCTCCAATACGCGCCGCCGATCCGCTGACCCCGCCTGACCCGCGCTCGCGGCGATGAGCATCGAGGCCCGCAAACCCCCGCCCCAGATCGCGCTGAAGATCAGGCGCGTCCTGGGGGGCAAGACAGGCTGGAACGGCATCGCCGTCCAGTTTGCCTTCGCTGCGGTCCTGGGCTGGATTGCCTATGAAATCGTCTCCAACGCCCGCGCCAACCTCGAGAACCAGCACATTGCGGCCGGCTTCGGCTTCCTCGCGAACAACGCCGGTTTCGACGTCAATCAGACGCTGATCTCGTATACCGGCTCGGACACGTTCCTGCGCGTGTTCCTGGTCGGGCTCCTCAATACGCTCGTGGTCTCGGTGGTGGGCATCGTGTTTGCCACCGTGATCGGCTTCATTGTCGCGCTGTGCCGGCTGTCACCCAACTGGTTGCTCGCGCGCATTGGCGGAATCTATGTCGAGATCATCCGCAACCTGCCGGTGCTGTTCCAGATCCTGTTCTGGTACCTGGCGGTGCTTGCTGCCTTGCCTAATCCACGACAGAGCATTTCGCTGCTCGGCATCGCTTTCGTCAGCAATCGCGGTCTCGTCATTCCCCGGCCGATCGGCGAGAGCGGCTTCGAGGCGTTTCTTGTGGTGCTGGCGCTCGGCATCGTGGCTTCGGTGGTGCTGCGCATCCACGCGCGCCGGGCGCTGTTCCAGCGGGGGCAGATGATCCGGATCTGGCCCTATGTGCTGGGCCTGCTGTTCGGACTGCCGCTCGTCACCATTCTGGTAGCGGGTCTGCCCTTCAGCTTCGAGCTGCCGCAGCTCAAGGGCTTCAATTTCGCCGGCGGCTCGCGGATCATCCCGGAGTTCGTGGCGCTCACATTGGCCTTGTCGACCTATACGGCTGCCTTCATCGCCGAGATCGTGCGCGCGGGCATCCTCTCCGTCCACAGCGGGCAGATGGAGGCGGGATCGTCGCTGGGCCTGAGCCGCGGCACCACGCTGCGCCTGGTGGTCGTGCCGCAGGCGATGCGCGTCATCGTTCCGCCGCTGACCAACCAGTACCTCAATCTCACCAAGAATTCGTCGCTGGCCGTCGCGATCGGCTATCCTGACCTTGTCTCCGTGTTCGCTGGCACGTCGCTGAGCCAGACCGGGCAGGCCATCGAGATCATCGCCATGACGATGGGCGTCTATCTCCTGATCTCGCTGATCACCAGCGCCGTCATGAGCGTCTACGGTTGGCGCATCAGCCGGAGTCTCGGCGCATGAGCGATATCACCTCGTCCAGCTTCGTCCGCCAGGATCTTCTCGATGAGCGTCCCGCGCCGGTGAAGACCACGGGCTTCGTCGGCCTGGTGCGGACGCGCCTGTTCAACTCGCCGACCAACATCCTGCTCACGATCGTCGGCGCCTTGCTGCTATGGTTCACCATCATTCCTTCCGTCAGATTCCTGATGGTCGATGCAGTCTGGACCGGTAAGGATCGCACGGCCTGCCTCGCCGAGAACGCCGGCTTTACGGTCGGCGCCTGCTGGCCCTACATCCAGGCCAAGCTGCCGCAACTGATCTACGGCTTCTACCCCGAAGCCGAACGCTGGCGGGTCAACCTCACGCTCGTCCTGTCGGTGGTCCTGTTGGTGCCGTTGCTCATTCCACGACTGCCGTCGAAAGGATTGAACGCAGGCCTGTTCTTCTTTGCGTTTCCAGTGGTCGCATTCTTTCTGCTGCATGGCGGCGGCATCAAGGGATTTGGCCTGAGCTGGACCGCTGACCTGCTGCAACTGTTCGACGACAGCATCATCGGCGCCGGCAAGGCTCTGCTCGGTCTCGGCAAGACATCCTCTGCCGCACCGCTGTTGTGGGTCGTCGGCAATGTCATCATGCTCGTGGGGACCGCGATCTACTGGCTGATCTTTCCGCTGACCTGGCTGCGTGACCAGCTGCAGGGGACGGGCCAGTCGGTCTGGGCCGATTTCGCCATCACCGCCGCGATCGTCTCGCTGATCGCCTTCGTTCTCGGCGGCGGCCTCCGCACGGGGGGGCGGGCCCTGACGTCCAGCGTCGTCACCTTCGCCGCCATCGCAATCGTGATCAGGCTGATCGGGCTCGATCACGGCGGACTGCCGATCGTGCAGACGAACCTGTGGGGCGGACTTCTGGTGACGCTGGTGGTCTCCGTCACGGGCATCGTCACCTCGCTGCCGATCGGCATTGCGCTGGCGCTTGGCCGCCGCTCGACCATTCCGCTGATCCGGATCTTCTCGATCGCCTTCATCGAGTTCTGGCGCGGCGTGCCGCTGATCACCGTGCTGTTCTTCGCCACCTACATGCTGCCGCTGTTTCTGCCGGGCAATTTCACAGTCGACGGGTTGGTGCGTGCGCTGATTGGAATTTCGCTGTTCACGGGCGCCTATCAGGCTGAGAACGTCCGTGGCGGGCTGGCTGCTATCCCGCGCGGGCAGGGCGAGGCGGCCGCGGCATTGGGGCTGTCCTGGTGGAAGACGACCTCGCTGATCGTGCTGCCGCAGGCGCTGCGCCACGTCATTCCGAACCTCGTCAACAGCTTCATCTCCCTGTTCAAGGACACGTCGCTGGTCTCGATCGTGGCGCTGTTCGATCTGCTGGGCTCGCTGCGGGCGTCGTTCTCGGATCCGAAATGGTCGTCGCCGTCGACCGCGTTCACCGGGTTCGCCTTCGCCGGGATCATCTACTTCATCTTCTGCTTTGGAATGTCACGCTACTCGCTCTTCGTCGAGCACCGCCTCAACGCTCACCGCCGCAACTGATCGAGGTCACCATGTCCGACCCCATCGTCAAAATTTCCGGCCTGAACAAATGGTACGGCGAATTTCACGTGCTGCGCGACATCGACCTTGCGGTCGAGAAGGGCGAGCGCATCGTGATCTGCGGCCCCTCCGGCTCGGGCAAGTCGACGCTGATCCGCTGCATCAACGCGCTCGAGGAGTTTCAGGAAGGCGAGATCGTGGTTGACGGCATCGAGCTCGGGCCGAATCTGAAGCATGTCGATGCGGTGCGGCGCGAAGTCGGCATGGTGTTCCAGAGCTTCAACCTGTTTCCTCACCTGTCCGTGCTGGACAATTGCACGCTGGCGCCGATCTGGGTGCGCAACATCCCCAAGAAGGACGCCGAGGCTGCGGCGATGAAGTTTCTGGAGCGGGTCAAGATCCCGCACCAGGCCAACAAGTTTCCGGGGCAGATGTCCGGCGGTCAGCAGCAGCGCGTTGCGATCGCCCGCGCGCTGACGATGAACCCGAAGGTGATGCTGTTCGACGAGCCGACCTCGGCGCTCGACCCCGAGATGGTCAAGGAGGTGCTGGACACCATGGTCGACCTTGCCGAGGAGGGCATGACCATGCTGGTGGTCACCCACGAGATGGGCTTTGCCCGCGAGGTCGCCAACCGCGTGGTGTTCATGGACGCGGGCCAGATCATCGAAGCCAACACGCCCAACGAGTTCTTCGCGGCTCCGCAGCACGCCCGCACAAAACTGTTCCTGAGCCAGATCCTGCGCTGAGCACCTGCAATCCGGTGGCGTCGCTGGTCTAAGCGACCCGCCAGCTTGGCACCATGCGAATCGGTCAGCCTCTTTTCGGGCCATACCCCGGAGAGAGACTTTGCAGAGCAGCGCCGGCGCGCGCGCATTCCAGAACGCGCGATTGCAAAAGAAATTGAGGAAGCAGGCGGACGCGCTCATGTCCGCCGCGGTTCAGGCACTCGGGCAGGGCAGATACGCAGAGGTCGAGACACTCTGCCGGCGGATTCTGACGGAGGTTCCGGATCATTTCGACGCCGCGCACCTGCTTGGCCTGCGCGCGTATGATGGCGGCCGCCTCGATGAGGCGCAACAATTGCTCGAGCGCGCGACCGTGCTCGATCCACGTTCGCCCGATGCCCATGGCAATCTCGGGGCAGTGTATTTCACCCTCCAGAAGTTTCAGGACGCTCGCGCATGCCAGGAGAAAGCCATTGCGCTGAAGCCGAATTCTCCGATTGCCTTGACCAATCTCGGCAATACGCTGCTCCACATGGGCCTCGCCGAGCAGGCTATCGAGCTGCACGAACGCGCTATCAGGCTGAAGCCGGACTATGCCGATGCGTTTTGCAATCGTGGCATGGCGGAGCTGATCGAAGGCCAGTTCCAGCGCGCGAAGGAGAGTTTTGATCGCGCCCTCGCGTTTCAGCCGCGTCACGCGGAAGCGATTGCGGGCAAGGGCATGGTGTGCATCGAGCTCCGGCACTAGAGGCGGCCGCGGCGATCGCGGCAGGGCTCGCGATCAAGCCGGATTCGCCGAAGATTCTGGCGCAGCGCGGACGGCTCAATCTCGATCTGTTGCGGCTGGAGCAGGCGCTCGCGGATTTCGATGCGGCGCTGGCGCTTTCACCGAGGCTCGAAGTGGCCTTGCAGGGGAAGGCGCAAGTCAACATTCTCAAGGGCAATACGGCCGGGGCGATTGCGGCCGTCAAGACGTTGCTCGAGGAACATCCGCGGTCCGACATCGGAATTGCGCTCCTGGCTTCCTGCTATGCGAGCCAGGGAGACATCGCGACGGCGCTCGAACATCTCGATGCAGGGCTGGCAATCGCGCCTGACTATGCGGACTTGATCGGGCGCAAGATATTCTTGCTGGACTATCTCCCCGACGCGGATTTTGCGGTCCAGCAGGCTGCGCGAAAACATTGGTGGGAAGCGATCGGCGCCAAATTGCCGCAAAGGGTGTTGTCGCCCCGCAAGCTCGACCCGGACAAGCGGATCTTGATCGGATATGTCGCTTCCGAATTCAGGAACCACTCGGCAGCGTTCGCTCTGTTACCAGTGCTGCGCCATCATGATCACGCCAGGTTCGAGATCGTCTGCTATTCGTGCTCGCCGGTAAGAGATGAGATGACCGCCGCATTCAGGTCCTCGGCGGACGTCTGGGTCGACGCCTGGCAGATGTCGGACGACGAGTTGGCCGATCGTATCCAGGCCGACAAGATCGATATCCTGATCGACGTATCCGGGCACACCACCGGCAACAGACTCCATGTCTTCGCCCGCAAGCCGGCCCCGATCCAGGTCTCAGGTTTCGGACACGCTACGGGCACGGGCCTTCAGACCATGGACCACGTGCTCGCGGATCCCATCTTCATTCCGCAATCGGCGCGCCATCTGCTGGCTGAAAAGGTCTACGACCTGCCGTGCCTGATCACGATCGATCCCATTTTGGATGTACCTGCATCGGAGCCGCCCATGCTCCGCAACGGCCATGTCACCTTCGGCGTGTTCAACCGCATCTACAAGATCTCGGACGAGGCCATCCGGGTGTGGTCGAACGTGATGCGCGAGGTGACCGGTTCGAAGATCGTCATCAAGCATACGCTGCTCGACGATCCCATGCTGCGCGATAGTCTGATCGCGCGGTTCGTGGCGCAGGGCGTTGCCGAGGAGAATGTCATCTG
>NZ_JH600073.1:328702-375267 GCF_000244935.1 Bradyrhizobium sp. WSM1253 | reverse complement strand
CCTACACGCGCAGCGTCGAGGCGGGTTATCGCCAGTTCTGGCGCGACTATTGTGCCGCGGCCTCGGAGGGCGGCGACGTTGCGTAGGGGATCAGCAGTCCCAGGCCGCTGAGCCCCGGGAAATCCCGGATATCATGGTGCCAGCCGACCAGATGGCCGGGCTTGCGAATCAGTTAGACTCTGCCGCGGGCCATCTTCCGGAGAGACACCTTGCAGAGCAGCGGCGGCGGCGCGCGCGCATTCCAGAACGCGCGATTGCAGAAGAAATTGATGAAGCAGGCGGACGCCGTCCTCTCCGCCGCGGCTGCGGCCTATGGCCAGGGCCGATATGCCGAGACCGAAGCACTCTGCCGGGATATCCTGAAAGCGCTGCCGGATCATGTCGACGCGATGCATCTGCTCGGCATGTGCGCGCATGACGGCCGCCGCCTGGAGGAGGCGCAACAGCTGCTCGAGCGCGTGATTGCGCTCGATCCGCGCCTGCACGATGCTCACAACAACCTTGCGACCGTGCATTTCGACCTCGGCCATCACGAGGAGGCGCGACGATGCCAGGAGAGGGCCATCGCGCTGAAGCCGAATTTCGCGGTCGCGCTGACCAACCTCGGCAACACGCTGATGCATCTGGGCCAGTACGAACAGGCGCTCGAGCTGCACGAGCGCGCCATCAAGATCAAGCCGGATTATGCCGATGCGTTCTGCAATCGCGGCATGGTCGAGATTGTGCTTGGACAGGTCATGCGCGCCAAGGAAAGCTTCGACCGCGCCCTGCTGTTTCAGCCCCGTCACGCCGAGGCCATCGTCGGGAGCGGCATGGTCGCCATGGAGCTGCGGCACCACGACGAGGCGGCGGCCAAGTTTGCCATGGCGCTGGCGATCAAGCCCGGCTCGCCGAGGATCCTGGCGCAACGCGGGCGGCTCAGTTACGAACTGCAGCGCCTGGAGCCCGCGCTTGCGGATTTCGAGGCGGCACTTGCGATCTCGCCCAAGCTCGAGCTGGCGCTCCGGGGCAAGGCCCAGACCTGCATCGTCATGGGAAAGACCGCGCAGGCGATGGCAGCCGCAACGGTCCTGATCGAGCAAAATCCGCGCTCCGAGAGGGGGCTCGCGCTGATGGGCTTCTCCTATTCGAACCAGGGAGACATGGACGCCGCGATCGAATATCTCGATCGCGCTCTCGCGATCCGGCCGGACTATGGGGATGCGATCCGAGGAAAGATTTTCCTGGAGGACTACCGCGCCGAGGCCGATTTCGTGGTCCAGCAGGCGGTGCGAAAATCCTGGTGGGACCAGATCGGCTCCAAGCAGCCACGAAGGGAGCTGCCGAAGCGGCCGCTGGACCCGGAAAAGCGGATCGTGGTCGGCTACGTCGCTGCCGAATTCCGACAACACTCCGCGGGACTCTCGCTGCTGCCGGTGCTGCGCCATCATGATCACACCAGGTTCGAAATCATTTGCTATTACACTTGGCCGGGAGCGGACGAGTACACCGCCCGGTTCAAGGAACTGGCGGACGTCTGGGTTGAGGCCTGGCAGCTTTCGGACGACGAACTCGCCGATCGTATCCAGGCCGACAATGTCGACATCCTGATCGACGTTTCGGGCCACACGACCGGTAATAGGCTGCAGTGTTTCGCGCGGAAGCCGGCGCCGATCCAGGCGACTGGCTTCGGACACGCGACGGGCACAGGCATGCCGATCATGGACTACGTGCTCGCGGATCCCGTTTTCATTCCGCCATCGGTACGGCATTTGTTTCCCGAAAAGATCCACGATCTGCCGTGCCTGATCACGATCGAGCCCATCTCGGATCAGCAGCCTTCGGAGCTGCCGATGCTCCGCAACGGCTACGTCACCTTCGGCGTGTTCAACCGCATCTACAAGATATCGGATGAGGCGATCCGTCTGTGGTCGCGCCTGATGCGGGAACTGCCGGGATCGAAGATTGTCCTCAAGCATGGTCTGCTCGACGATCCTCTGCTGCGCGATAGCCTGATCGCGCGTTTCCTGGCGCAGGGCGTTATCGAGGAGAACATCACCTGCCTCGGCACCACGTCGCGCGACGACCATCTGGCGGCTTTCGCCCAGGTCGATATATCCCTCGACACGTTCCCGCAGAATGGCGGCATCAGCACCTGGGAATCTCTCTACAAAGGCGTTCCCGTCGTGGCCAAGCTCGGCATCGGGGCCTCTTCGCGTGCCGGTGCTTCCATCGTAGCCGCCGTCGGCCTCGGCGACTGGGTGGCCGAAGATGACGAGGGCTACATCGAGATCGCCCGCAAATTTGCGTCGCAGCCCGATTATCTCGCGAAATTGCGCGCGGAATTGCCGGCCCGGATCGCCGCTTCGCCCGCCGGCAATGTCGAGACCTACACGCGTGAGCTCGAGGCGGGTTACCGAAAGTTCTGGCGCGACTATTGTGCCGCCGCCTCGAATGACGCCGACGTTGCGTAGGCGAGGCCTGCGTCGAGCACCGGCATCTTCCGGAGATTGCCGGGCCGCCTAAACCGGCGGCTTTGGCCGCGAATCAGCTAGAATCGTCCCGGGCATCCTCCGGAGAGAATCCTTGCAGAGCAGCGGCGCCGGCGCGCGCGCGTTCCAGAACGCGCGGTTGCAGAAGAAATTGAAGAAGCAGGCGGACGCGATCATTTCGACCGCGAATGCGGCCTATGGCCAGGGCCGGTATGCGGAGACCGAGGCGCTCTGCCGCCAGATACTGAATGAACTTCCGGAGCATTTCGGCGCCTTGCACCTGCTTGGCTTGGGCGCATTCGCGAGCCGACAGTTCGAGGCAGCGAAACAGGCGCTGAAATATGCCGTGACGCTCGACCCACGCTCCGCACAGGCTTTTTCCGATTTGGGAGCCACGCATTTCGCACTTGGGGAATATGAGGACGCGCGTACGTCCCTGGAGAGGGCCATCGCGTTGAAGCCGAGCTTCCCGATGGCCTTGGCCAATCTCGGCAATACCTTGTTGCACCTAAACCGCGTCGAGCAGGCTATCGAATTGTACGATCGCGCGATCGGGCTGAAGCCCGATCATGCCGATGCGCTGTGCAATCGCGGCCTGGCAGAGCTTGCGCTGCGCCAGCTTGATCGCGCCAAACAGAGCTTCGAGCGCGCGCTGTTGTTTCAGCCGCGAAACGTGGAGGCGCTCGTCGGCAAAGGTCTGGTCAATATCGAGCTCAAGCACTTCGACGAGGCCAAAGGCGCGCTGGAGGCGGCGCTCGCGATCAGGCCGGGTTCGGCGAAGATCCTGGCGAACCGTGGGCGGCTCAATCTTGAGACGTCGAGGTTGGAACAGGCCGCGTCAGATTTTGACGCGGCCCTTGCGCTTGCGCCCAAGCTCGAGGTGGCCCTGCAGGGGAAGGCGCAAGTCGCGCTCGCCATGGGAAACACGGCGCAAGCAATTCTGGCCTGCACGACGTTGCTGGAGGAATATCCACGCTCCGCGATCGGAATGGCGCTGCTGAGCGCTTGTTTTGCAAACCAGGGAGAGATCGCGTCAGCAATCGAGCTTCTCGATGCGGCGTTGGCCATTGTGCCGGATGCCTCCTTGATCGGGCGGAAGATCTTCTTCCTCGACTATCTCTCCGACGCCGATTTCGCGGTTCAGCAGGCCGCGCGAAAACAGTGGTGGGACGCGATCGGCTCGAGATTGCCGCGAAGGACTCTTGCCCCCCGGCAGCTCGATCCCGACAGGCGGATCGTGGTTGGCTATGTTGCTGCCGAGTTTTGGCATCACTCGGCAGCGTTCGCTCTGTTACCGGTGCTGCGCCATCATGATCACGCCAGGTTCGAGATCGTCTGCTATTCGTGTTCGCCGGTAAGAGATGAGATGACCGCCGCATTCAGGTCCTCGGCGGACGTCTGGGTCGACGCCTGGCAGCTTTCGGACGACGAACTCGCCGATCGCATCCAGGCGGACAAGGTCGATATCCTGATCGACGTGTCCGGGCACACCACCGGCAACAGGCTCCACGTCTTCGCCCGCAAGCCGGCCCCGATCCAGGTCTCGGGTTTCGGACACGCCACGGGCACGGGCCTGCAGACCATGGACCACGTGCTCGCGGATCCCATCTTCATTCCGCAATCGGCGCGCCATCTGCTGGCTGAAAAGGTCTACGACCTGCCGTGCCTGATCACGATCGATCCCATTTTGGATGTGCCTGCATCGGAGCCGCCCATGCTCCGCAACGGCCATGTCACCTTCGGCGTGTTCAACCGCATCTACAAGATCTCGGACGAGGCCATCCGGGTGTGGTCGAACGTGATGCGCGAGGTGACCGGTTCGAAGATCGTCATCAAGCATACGCTGCTCGACGATCCCATGCTGCGCGATAGTCTGATCGCGCGGTTCGTGGCGCAGGGCGTTGCCGAGGAGAATGTCATCTGCCTGGGCTCGACGCCGCGCCACGAGCATCTGCGGGCGTTTGCAAACGTCGACATATCGCTCGACACGTTCCCGCAAAACGGCGGCGTCAGCACCTGGGAATCGCTCTATGCGGGCGTTCCGGTCGTGGCCAAGCTCGGCAACGGCGCCTCATCGCGTGCCGGCGGTTCGATCGTGGCTGCGGTCGGTCTCGACGACTGGGTCGCCAAGGATGACGAGGGCTATGCCGCGATCGCCTGCAAATACGCGGCGCAGCCGGCGCACCTGGCGAAGTTGCGTAGCGAGTTGCCGGCTCGGATCGCAGCCTCCCCCGCCGGCAATGTCGAGACCTACACGCGCAGCGTCGAGGCGGGTTATCGCCAGTTCTGGCGCGACTATTGTGCCGCGGCTGCCGAAGGCAGCGAGGGCGCCTGACCCTCTCGAGTGGGGCGAAGCCTCGAATTGCGCTGGCCAGCTTAGTCGTCCGGAAACCATGCGCCGGCGCGCGATAGTGCCGGTTCATGGCTCCGAAAGCTATTTCTGGGCATATGGCGCCAAAAGGGTACGCCAATGCTCGGTTTCGTCTTCGGCTTGAACGCCCGGCTCGGGCGATTGCATTTCTTCCTCGCCACGGTCGCGCTTGCGATCGTGATGACGGCGATCTGCTTTGCAATCGCAATGGCCGTGCTGCGCAACACCTCGCCCAGCGCGATCCGGCCTGAAGATCTCACCAGCAGCTGGGCGATGATCGCTGCGATCGTCTTCTTCGGAGTTGTCACCTTCACGCTGCAATCGATGCGCATCCGCGACATCGGCTGGGATCCGGTCTGCGTGGTGCCTGCCTGGTTCGCGCTGGTGATCGTCGACCATGTCGTCGCGGGCCGGTTTCCGGCCTGGGCGATCGGGCAGGAGCATCAGGCAACGGCGGTCGGCGCGCTCGTCAACCTCGCGCTGATGCTCGCGCTCGTGTTCTGGCCGAGCGGCGACAGCGAAGGTTCCTACGGCGCTCCCCTCCCGCCGCGCACGCGCGCGATCAAGCCCTCGCTATCGAACGAGCGCCTCACGCGGGTGTCGCAGGGATCGTCGCGGCCGACCTGGAGTTAGACGGCCGGCTTCCGGAACGTTCTAGACGAACGGCAGCTTGATGTTGCTGCGCTTCTCCAGCCATTCCGGCACCGGCAGGTTCTTGGCGCGCATGAAGTCGGCGTTGAACAGCTTTGACTGGTAACGGCTGCCGGAATCGCAGAGCACGGTGACGATCGTCTTGCCCGGTCCGAGCTGCTTTGCGAGGCGGATGGCGCCGGCGATGTTGATGCCGGTCGAGCCGCCGAGGCACAGGCCTTCGTGCTGGAGGAGTTCGTAGATCACCGTCACCGCTTCGGCATCGGGAATGAGATAGGCGTCGTCGACCTTTGCGCTCTCGACGATTGCGGTCGCCCGGTTGAGGCCGATGCCCTCGGTGATCGAGCCGCCCGGCGTCGCCTTGGCGTCGCCCGTTCTGAAATATTCATACATGCCGGCGCCGTGCGGGTCGGCGCAGGCGATCCTGACGTCCTTGCTCTTCTCTTTCAGGAAGCGGCTGGTGCCGGCCAGCGTGCCGCCGCTGCCGACGGAGCAGACGAAACCGTCGACCTTGCCGCCGGTCTGCTCCCAGATCTCAGGACCTGTGGACTCGTAATGCGCCTTCGCATTGTCGAGGTTGTTCCACTGGTCGGCGAACAGCACGCCGTTCGGCTCCGTCTTGCGCAGCTCGTCGGCAAGACGGCGGCCGACATGCTGGTAGCTGTTCGGATTGGAATAGGGCAGTGCCGGTGATTCCAGCAGCTCGGCGCCACACAGCTTCAGAAAATCCTTCTTCTCCTGGCTCTGCGTTTCCGGGATCACGATCAGCGTGCGGTAGCCGCGCGCGCTGGCCACGACCGCAAGGCCGATGCCGGTATTGCCGGCGGTCGATTCCACGACGAGACCGCCGGGCTTGAGCTCGCCGCGCTTCTCGGCCTCCAGAATCATCCATTTGCCGGCGCGATCCTTCACCGACTGGCCGGGATTCATGAACTCGGCCTTGCCCAGAATGGTACAGCCGGTCAGTTCGGAAACGCGCTTGAGCTTGATCAGCGGGGTGTTGCCGATGGCTTCGACAACGTCATTTTTGATGGTCATGTCAGGGGAAATCACTGGCAAAGGGGTTGATCAGGTTGGCCAGAACCTAGTGCTTGGGCGGTCAAAGGGGAAGGCTTTTGCGCTGCGGCGAAACCGGCGGAAGTGCCCGGAAGCAGTGAATTTTTGGGAGGAGAGATCGCCGATGCTGCTGCTGTGCTACGCTGCGGGATATCGGTAGGAGGATCTGGCCGGTCCCTGCCAAAACATGGAAGATAAGGGTCGTCGCCAGCACACCTTCGCCATTGGATCTGAGGCATCGCCCTCGAAGAGTGCGGCTGGTACGCGGTCGGCGGTCCGCATATCGGCACGACGAATGCCCATTCGTTTCGACAATGGACGGCCTCGCGAGAGTGGCCCACCTCGGTTTCGAGACCGGACTGAAGCCGCATCGCGAGCGGTGCAGGCGGATTGAAGGGACTGGCGTCGGTGTGGCGGCATTATCACATGAAATCTTGGTAAGCTTGAGCAGGCTCCACGGCCGCATAGGAATGCGAAAAAGCGCTGCAACACAGCACTATTTCGTGCTTTCTTCGTGTTGATAGCGGTGCGCTTTGGCAGTCATTTCGCACCTGCGGGACTGTCCCGCTGTTCCGCACCCGGCTAGTATGGGTGTCCGGTTCCGCAGAAAGCATCATCGCTGTGAACGAGTTATCCAACGCCCGCCGACTGTCCAGCCGCGAATCGGTTAATCCGGCTTCGCGGCGGCGGCTCGATCTGCCCGGCGGGGGGTGGATTTGACACAAGATGATCCTGCGATCGCGGTGCGGCGGTCTCTAGGTTCCGCGTCCCGGACACGACGTGCGGCGCGCTGGCTTGCGGTCGCTTGCCTCGCCGCCGGCTCGGGCGCTTGCGTGCTCACGCAGGATCTTCCCGATCCCGCGCTCGACGTTCCCACGCAGTACAAATACGCCGACAAGGGCGATGCGCCGCCGTCTCTGGATTGGTGGCGCAGCTTCCGCTCGGCGGAGCTGACACAGCTGATGGAAGAGGCGCAGACCGTCAACCTCGACATTGCCGCCGCCGTTTCGCGCATCGTCGAGGCCGACGCGCAGGCGCGGCAAGCGGGTGCGGCGCTGCTGCCGAGCCTTTCCGGCACCGGGCAGGAGGCCTATTCGCGCACCTCCGGCTCCTCCGCCTCGGGGCTCACCAATGGCGGCCGTGAGGTCGTCAACTACCAGGCTTCGCTGAGCGCGAGCTACCAGCTCGATTTCTGGGGTCAGAATCGGGACGCACTCCAGACCGCGGAAGAAACGGCGCATGCCAACCGTTTCGATCGCGACGTCGTTGCGCTGACGACGCTTGCGGGTGTGGCTAACGCCTATTTCCAGGTGCTGGCCTCGCAGGATCGCATCCGGACCTCACAGCGCAACATCGCGAGCGCGCAACGCATCCTCGATGCCGTCAAAGAACGGCGTAAGGCTGGCACGGGCACCGATCTCGACGTCGCGCAGCAGGAGAGCGTGCTCGCAAACCAGAAGGCCCTGGTGCCGCCGCTGCGCCAGACGCTCGACCAGAACGTCAATGCGCTTGCAGTCCTGGTGTCGCGGCCGCCGGAGAGCGTGCGCGTGCTCGGCGGCTCGCTGAACCGGATCGCTATACCCCGCGTGACGCCCGGCCTGCCGTCCGAGCTCCTGACGCAGCGGCCCGACATTCGCCGGCAGGAGGCGCAACTTGCTTCTGCCACTGCGAACGTCGGCAATGCCCGCGCGCAGTTCTTTCCGACCATCCAGCTCACCGGCAATGGCGGCTATCAGAGCTCGGCCCTGGTCTCGCTGTTCCAGCCGCATGCGGCGTTCTTCCAGCTCGTCGGCAGCGCGACGCAGCCGATCTTCGACGGCGGCAAGATCCTCGGCAATTTCGAGTTTGCCAAGGCGCGGCAGGACGAACTGCTCCAGACCTACCGCAAGACCATCATCCAGTCCTTTGCCGATGTCGACAATGCGCTGTTCTCGATCAAGCAGACCACGATCAGGCTGCAATTGCAGCGTGACGTCCTCAACGCCTCCCGCCGCGCCTTCGATCTTTCCGAGCAGCAATTGCGCGCCGGCACCGCCGACATCGTCACCGTACTCAACACCCAACTGACCCTGTTCCAGGCGGAAGACGCGCTGTCGCAGGCGCAACTTGCCCGCCTTCTTGCTATCGTCAGCCTGTATCAGGCGCTCGGCGGCGGCTGGGAGCCGAGGATGGAGAAACCGGTCAATGCTCTTTAAGCCGGATACGAAGCAGGGCGCGAAGGAGGGAACGGCGAAGAAGTCGCGCCGGCGCGGATTCGTCATGACCCTGATCACGCTGGCGATCCTCGGCGGGCTCGGCTACTACGGCTGGACCACCTGGCACCAGCAGCCGCAGCAGGCGAACGGCCGCAATCAACGGCCGGATCTGCCGGTACCGGTGCTGGCGGCGACGCCCCGCGTCCAGGACGTTCCCGTCTATCTCGACGGCGTCGGCGCGATCCGCGCACTCAACACCGTGACCGTCCGCTCGCAAGTTGACGGCAAGCTGATCGCGGTCAATTTCACCGAGGGACAGGACGTCAAGAAAGGCGACGTGGTCGGCGAGATCGACCCGGCGCTCTACCAGGCGACGTACGATCAGGCTGTCGCCAAGAAGGCGCAGGACCAGGCCCAGCTCGCCAACCAGCGTATCGACCTCACACGCTACGAGCAGCTTGCGGCGTCCAATGCCGGCTCCAAGCAGCAGGCCGACACCCAGCGCGCGCTGGTCGCGCAGACGGAGGCGCTGGTCAAGGCCGACCAGGCCGCGATCGACAATGCGGCGGCGACGCTGAGCTACACCAAGATCGTGGCGCCGATCTCGGGCCGCGCCGGCCTGCGCCAGGTCGACCAGGGCAACATCATCCACGCCTCCGACACCACCGGCCTCGTGGTGATCACGCAATTGCAGCCGATCGCGGTGTGGTTCAGCCTGCCCCAGCAGCAGATCATGCGGGTCAACGCGGCGGCGTCGAAGGGCGCGCTCGCCGTCGACGTGTTCGGCAATGACGGCCTCACCGTGATCGACACCGGCAAGCTCACCGGCATCGACAACCAGGTCGACCAGACCACCGGCACGCTCAGGCTCAAGGCCGAATTCCCCAACGCCAATTACCAGCTCTGGCCCGGCCAGTTCGTCAATGTCCGCCTCAAGGTCGAGACCTTGACGCAGGCACTGGTGGTGCCGACCTCGGCCGTGCAGCGCGGACCGATCGGCACGTTCAGCTATGTCATCGGCGAGGACAATTTGGTTGCGGCCAAGCCGGTGACGGTGACGCAGCAGAACGAGCATGACGCCGTCATCGCCAGCGGCCTGTCGGCGACAGACAAGGTCGTCACCACAGGCTTTGCCAATCTGTCCGATGGCTCCAAGGTGGTCATCGGCCGCGACGACCAGACGCCGTCGGCCGATCTCGCGCCACGCAAGCGCTCGCGCGGACCGGATGGTCAGAAGAAGGACGGCGCCAAAGACGGCCAGAGGGACGGACAAGATAAGGACGGCGAGTTCCGCGCCAAGCGCAAGAGCAGCGAGGGCGACCAGAAGGGCCAGACCGGACCGGCACCAGGGCCGGGTGCATCGGGAAGTGGAGCCAAGCAGCCATGATCCCGACGACAGCCGCCTGAGCGGCAGGCGCATCCCATGGGCGTCTCCGAACCCTTCATCCGACGGCCGATCGCGACCTCGTTGCTCGGCATCGCGCTTCTGATCGGCGGGCTGCTCGGCTATTTCGCGCTGCCGGTGTCTGCGCTGCCGCAGGTCGATTTCCCGACCGTGCAGGTGACGACGCAATTGCCCGGCGCGAGTCCCGATGTGATCGCCTCGCTGATTACCGCGCCGCTGGAGCGGCAACTCGGCCAGATCCCGTCGCTGTCGGCGATGAATTCGACGAGTTCGTTCGGCGTCAGCCAGATCTCCCTCCAGTTCGATCTCAATCGCGACATCGACGGTGCGACCCAGGACGTCCAGGCCGCGATCAATGCCGCGGCCGGCGTGCTGCCCAAGACGCTGCCTTATCCGCCGACCTACGCCAAGGTGAACCCGGCCGATGCGCCGGTGATGACGTTGGCGCTGCGCTCCGACACCATCTCGCTACGGGCGATGAGCGACATTGCCGACACGCTTCTGGCGCAGCGGCTGAGCCAGATTTCCGGCGTTGGACGCGTCTCGGTCCTGGGCGGGTTGAAGCCGGCCGTCCGCATCCAGGCGGATTTGGCGCGGCTCGCCGCCTATGGCATCGCCATGGAGGACCTGCGCACCGCGATCGCCAATGCCAACGTTTCGGGGCCGAAAGGCTCGCTCGACGGCGCGCAGCAATCCTACATCATCGCCGCCAACGACCAGATCGCCGCCGCCGACGCCTACAAGCCTGTCATCATCGCCTACCGCAACGGCTCGCCGGTCACGATTGCCGACGTCGCCCAGATCGTCGATGGCCTCGAGAACGACCGCACCGGCGGCTGGTACCAAGGCTCGCCCGCCGTCATCATCGACATCCAGCGTCAGCCCGGCGCCAATGTGATCGACGTCGTCAGCCAGATCCGGGCGGAAATCCCCAAGGTCCAGCGCGCTATTCCGGCCGGCGTGAACCTCACCATCGTCTCCGACCGTACCGTCACCATCCGTGCCTCGGTCCGCGACGTGCAGTTCACCCTGATCCTGAGCGTCGTACTGGTGACGCTGGTGGTGCTGCTGTTCCTGCGTTCGCTGCGCGCCACTCTGATTGCCGGCGTGGCGCTGCCGCTGTCGCTGATCACCAGCTTCGGCATCATGTATTTCGCCGGCTTCAGCCTCGACAATCTGTCGCTGATGGCGCTCACCATCGGCACCGGCTTTGTCGTCGACGACGCCATCGTGATGATCGAGAACATCGTCCGCCACATGGAAAACGGCGATAGCGCGATGGAGGCTTCGCTGAAGGGCGCCAGCGAGATCGGCTTCACCGTGATCTCGCTGACGGTGTCGCTGATTGCGGTGTTCATCCCGCTGTTGTTCATGTCGGGCCTTGTCGGCCGCATGTTCCGCGAATTCGCGCTGACGCTGACGATCGCGGTCGTGACCTCGGCCGTGGTCTCGCTGACGCTGACGCCGATGATGTGCTCGCGTCTGCTGAAGCATGCCCATGAAGAGCTGGCAGTGCCGGGACTTGCCGCGGTCAGCCGCTTCATCGACCGCACCGTGGGGTTCTATCACCGCACGCTGCTCTGGGTGTTGGAGCGCCAGCGCGCGACGCTGGTCGTGACCTTCGCCACACTGATTGCGACCCTGGCGCTCTATGTCGTCGCGCCAAAGGGCTTCCTGCCGCTGCAGGACACCGCCTCGATCACGGCGGTGACGGAAGCGGGTCCCGACGTGTCGTTCGCAGAGATGCAGAAGCGGCAGGCCGACGCGGCCGACGCCATCAAGGCCGACCCCGATGTAACAGGCGTGGTCTCGGTGATCGGGGCAGGCTCGGTCAATCCGACCACCAATGTCGGCCGTCTGGTCATGACGCTGAAACCCCGCGGCGAGCGGCGCGACGATGTCAGCGTCGTCATCACGCGGCTGAAGGAGCGGGTGGCAGCCATCCCCGGCATGACCGTCTACTTCCAGCCGGTGCAGGATGTGCAGATATCGACCCAGTCGAGCCGCTCGCAATACCAGTACACGCTGACCGGCACCGACGCCGCGCTGGTGTCGGAATGGGCGCGCAAGCTGGTTGCCGAGATGCGGCGCGATCCGCTGTTCCGCGACGTCTCCTCGGAGGCGCAGGAAGGCGGTCTGCGGGCGCAGCTCACGGTCGACCGCACCCGCGCCGGCCAGCTCGGCGTCAGCCTCCAGGGCATCACCGACACGCTCAACGACGCGTTCGCGCAGCGCCAGATATCGACCATCTACGGCCAGGCCAACCAGTATCGCGTGGTGCTGGAAGCGCTGCCGATGTACCAGCGCGATCCCTCGATCCTGTCGAAGCTCTATCTGCCGGGCGGGGCGAGCGCGACCGCCGGCGCGCCCAACGCACAGGTGCCGCTCTCCGCCGTGGCGACGCTGACCCGCACCACCGCGCCGCTCGCGATTTCGCACCAGGCCCAGTTCCCGTCGATCTCGCTCAGCTTCAACCTCGCCCCGGGCGCTGCGCTCGGCGATGCCGTCGAGGCCGTGAAGACCATCGAGACCCGGATTGAGATGCCCAACAGCATCGTCGGCGTCTATGCCGGCGACGCCGCCGAATTCGCCAAGGCACTCGCCGGCCAGCCCTGGCTGCTGCTGGCCGCGGTGATCACGATCTATATCGTGCTCGGCGTGCTCTACGAGAGCTACATCCATCCGATCACGATCCTCTCGACGCTGCCGTCGGCCGGCGTCGGCGCGATCCTGGCGCTGATGCTGTGCGGGCAGGATCTCTCCGTGATCGGGCTGATCGGCATCATCCTGTTGATGGGCATCGTCAAGAAGAACGCGATCATGATGATCGACTTCGCGCTCGAGGCCGAGCGCAGGCAGGGGATGTCGCCCAACGAGGCGATCGTGCAGGCTTGTCTGCTGCGCTTCCGTCCGATCATGATGACGACGCTGGCCGCGCTGTTCGGCGCGCTGCCGCTGGCGATCGAGAGCGGCACCGGCGCCGAGCTGCGCTTTCCGCTCGGCATCTCCATCATCGGCGGCCTGCTGCTCAGCCAATTGCTCACGCTCTACACCACGCCGGTGATCTACCTCGCCCTCGACCGCATCAACCGCCGCCTCGAGCAGGCGCTGCCGCCGGTCGAACCCGGCGGTCCGCCGGTCGCGGGCGCGACCGAGGGCATGCAGTAATGGCATCGATCTCGGAGCCCTTCATCCGCCGCCCGGTCGCGACCACGCTGCTGTCGATCGGGTTGTTCCTGCTGGGTATCGTGGCTTACGAGTTCCTCCCCGTCGCCTCGGTTCCGAACATCGATTTCCCCGCCGTCTTCGTGTCCGCCAGCCGGCCCGGCGCCGATCCGTCGGTGATGGCGGCGACGGTGGCCTCGCCGCTGGAACGGCGGCTTGGTGAGATCTCGGGCATCAACCAGATCACCTCGACGTCGTCGCTCGGCGTCTCCAACATCCAGCTCCAGTTCGACATCGGCCGCAACATCGACAAGGCCGCGCGCGACGTGCAGGCCGCGATCAACGCGTCCCTGGTCGACCTGCCCAGCGATCTGCCGACTCTGCCGCGCTTCCGCAAGGCCAACACTGCAGGCGCGCCCGTCTTCGTGCTGGCGCTGACCTCGAAGACGCTGTCGGCCAGCGCGATCTACGACGTCGCCGATACCGTGCTGGCGCAGCGAATCTCGCAGGTCCCCGGCGTCGGCAACGTGGCGATCAGCGGCGCCGACCAGCCTGCAGTGCGCATTCAGCTCAATCCGGTGGCGCTGTCGAATGCCGGCATTGCCACCGATGACGTCCGGACTGCGATCATCAACGCCAACCCGCTCGGCCCCGTCGGCATCTTCAACGGCGAGCGCCAGAGCGAGACGCTGGCGCTCAATCGGCAGATGCGCACGGCAAAAGAGTTCCGCGACATCGTCATCAAGAGCTCCAACGGCAATTTCGTCCGGTTGTCCGACGTCGCCGAGATCGAGGAAGGCGTCCGCAACGCGCGCTCGATCGCCTGGTTCAACAAGCAGCCGGCGGTGCTTATCCAGATCACCAAGCAAGGCGACGCCAACGTCATCGACGTCGTCGATCAGGTCAAGGCGCTGATCCCCGAGTTGAAGCAATGGATTCCGGCCGGCGTGGATGTTTCCACCCTGGTCGACCGCACGAGCACGATCCGGGCCAGCGTGCTGGACATGCAATGGACGCTGCTGGCGACCGCCATCCTGGTGATGGTCGTCGTGTTCGTGTTCCTGCGCCGCCTCACGCCGACAATCGCTGCCGGCATCTCGGTGCCGCTTGCGCTGGCCGGCACCTGCGCGGGCATGTGGGTCGCGGGCTTCTCGATCGACAATCTGTCGCTGATGGCTCTGGCGATCTCCGTCGGCTTCGTGGTCGACGACGCCATCGTCATGATCGAGAACATGTACCGCAATCTCGAGCAGGGCATGCGGCCGCTTCAGGCAGCATTGGACGGCGCCCGGCAGATCGGCTTCACCGTGGTGTCGATCAGCCTGTCGCTGATCGCGGCGTTCACGCCGCTGATCTTCATGGACGGCATCGTCGGCCGGCTGCTGCGCGAGTTCTCGCTGACGTTGACCTTCGCCATCCTGGTCTCGACCCTGGTGTCGCTCACGGTGACGCCGATGATCTGCGCCCATTACATCCGGCAGACCACGTCCGGCACCGCGACATTGTTCGACCGCATCATCGAAGGCTCGCTGTCGCGGGTCGTTGCTTTCTACGCCCGCACCCTGCGCACCGTGCTGGAATTCCCGCTGCTGACGCTGCTGGTGTTCTTCGCCACCATTGCGCTAACGGTGACACTCTACATTAAGGTGCCCAAGGGCTATTTCCCGACCGACGATTCCGGTTTCGTCATCGGCGCGACGCGGGCCTCGGCCGACATCTCGTTCCAGTCCATGCTGAGCCTTCAGCAGCGACTCGCCGACATCGTGATGCAGGATCCGGCCGTGGCCAGCATTGGCTCGATAGTCGGCGGCGGCGGGGGCCCGGGCGCTCCGACCTCGAACCGCGGCACCATGTTCATCAGCTTGAAGCCGCCGGAGGAGCGCCACCACGTCTCGACCGAAATCGTGATCGACCGACTCAGGCGCGCCCTGTACCCGGTGCCCGGCATCCGGCTGTTCATGTTCGCCGCCCAGGACGTGCGCGCCGGCGGACGGCAGAGCGATTCCGACTACCAGTACACGCTGACCAGCACCGATCTCGGTTTGCTCCAAAAGTGGGCGCCGATCGTGGCCAAGCGCATGGAGAGCGTCGGGGGCATCACCGACATCTCCAGCGACCGCGATCCCGGCGGGCTTCAACTGACCTTGTCGATCGACCGCCAGAAGGCCTCGGCGCTCGGCGTTCGGGTCCAGGACATCGACAACGCGCTGAACAACGCGTTCTCGCAGCGGCAGATCTCGATCATCTACACCCAGCGTAACCAGTACATGACCGTGTTGGAGATCGATCCCAAATTCCAGGTCGATCCCTCCAACCTCGATCGCATCTACGTCGCCGGAGCGGGCGACGCGCAGGTGCCGCTGTCGGCCGTGGTGCATGCGACGCGCGGGCTGGCCGCGCTCGCGGTCTATCATTCGCAATCGTTCCCATCGACCACGGTGTCGTTCAATCTGTTGCCGGACGTGCAGATCCAGGCCGCAACGCAGAACATCCAGCGCGCGGTCGAGGAGCTGCACATGCCGGAGGGCATCCGCGGCAGTTTTGACGGCAACGCCGGCGATTTCGCCAAGACCAGCGGCCGCCAGCCGCTCCTGATCCTCGGCGCGCTGGTGGCGATGTATATCGTGCTCGGCGTGCTCTACGAGAGCCTCGCCCATCCGCTGACGATCATCTCGACGCTGCCCTCGGCCGGCCTCGGCGCATTGCTGGCCTTGCAGATCACCAACACGCCGCTGACAGTGATCGCCTTCGTCGGCATCATTCTCTTGATCGGAATCGTCAAGAAGAACGGCATCATGATGGTGGATTTCGCGCTCGATGCCGAGCGCCAGCGCGGGCTGTCGTCTGCGGAGGCGATCTTCGAGGCCTGCCAGGCACGCTTCCGGCCGATCCTGATGACGACGATGGCGGCGCTGTTCGCCGGCATTCCGCTGGTGATTGCGACCGGGCCCGGCACGGAACTCCGCCGCCCGCTCGGCATCACCATCATCGGCGGGCTGTTCGTCTCGCAGATCCTGACGCTCTACACCACGCCCGTAATCTACCTGCTGATCAACCGCCTGCGCCGACGGCGCGAGCCGCGCCCGGTGGCCGCGCCGGCGGAATAGGCGGGTTGTTGAACCGCCCCGCAAAGCGTATAGCGGCGACCATGTCGAACCCCACCGCCGCTGCGCCGGCCGATCCAATCCCCGAATGCCCGCACTGCCAGAAGCCGATGCCGCTGTGCATCTGCGACAGCGTCACGCCCATCAAGAACCGGCTCTCGCTCCTGATCCTTCAGCATCCGCAGGAGCAGGACAGGGCGCTCGGCACCGCGCGGCTGCTTGCGAAGCATTTCGCCGGTGCCACGCTGCGGGTCGGCTTGTCCTGGCCGAGCCTGTCCAAGGCGCTGGGGCAACCGATCGAGAACGCCTCGCACTGGGCCGTGCTCTATCTCGGCTCGGCGCACGCCGCCGATCTCGAGGCCGAGGGCGAAATCCTGGCGCTCAACCGCAAAGGCGAGGTCGCGGACAACCAGCGCGCGCGCCTCGGCAAGCTCGAAGGTGTGGTGCTGCTCGACGGCACCTGGAGCCAGGCCAAGGCCCTGTGGTGGCGCAACCCCTGGATGCTGAAATGCCAGCGCGTCATCCTCAACCCGGCCGCGCCATCGCGTTACGGCCGCCTGCGCAAGGAGCCTCGGAAGGACGGCCTGTCGACCATCGAAGCGGCAGCGACGATCCTCTCCGTTCTGGAGAAGCGCCCGGACATCGCCGAGACGCTGAATGCCAGCTTTGAACGGATGTTAACCCGCTACCGCGAGGTCCAGACCGAGATGCCCGAATTGGCGCCGAAGCCGCCGGTGAAGGACCGCCGGCGCGGTGTCCGGCGGGTCAAGCGAGCCTGACTCCGGTCCGGATCATCCGTCCGGCCGATTGTCCCGCGAGAGGCGGGCGGATAGAGACCATCGGCCAACAGGCCGCGATCTGCTATCCTGTCGCACCATCGGAACGCCGGAAACGGAAGGGACCGTCGCATTCAGCTTGCAGCCAAGGAGATCCTTGCCCAGGCGGCGCGGTTCGATCGTTGGGGCACGCTCGCCCTGATGGACATTTCGCTGCGCTACCGGCGCACCGTGA
Source organism: Bradyrhizobium sp. WSM1253 (assembly GCF_000244935.1). NCBI lineage: Bacteria > Pseudomonadati > Pseudomonadota > Alphaproteobacteria > Hyphomicrobiales > Nitrobacteraceae > Bradyrhizobium > Bradyrhizobium sp. WSM1253. The sequence continues at coordinate 357,838 of NZ_JH600073.1, read as the reverse complement.
TCGGCCCGCTCTGGATCACGCTGACGCTCGCCGCGACGATTGCCAGCGTCGGCACGGTCTGTGCGGCACTGTTCAAGCAGGACATTGCGAGCTTTCTGCCGCCCTTTGCCATTGGCCTGATCGTCTGGACGCTGATCGCGACGACGCTCCAGGAAGGTTCCAACATCTTCGTGGCATCAAACCATTTGATCAAGGCGGTGCCGGCGCCGCTGATCGTGCATGTTCTCCAGATGATGGCGCGCAACGTCCTCATCTTCGCGCATCATCTGGTGATCGTCGTACTGCTCTATCTGGTAATGCCGTGGCCGCTGCATGGGAGCATGCTGCTCGCGGTGCCGGGCTTTGCGATCCTGCTCGTCGTGCTGCTGGGCGGCTCGGTCGCGCTCGGCATGCTCTGCGCGCGGTTTCGTGACATCGGCTCGGCGATCGTCAGCGGCCTGCAATTCGTGTTCTTCCTGACGCCGATCATCTGGACCGAGGACACCGTGCGCGGCACCGCGTTTTATTGGCTGATTCGCGCCAATCCGTTCGCGACGCTGCTCGATCTGGTGCGCAGGCCACTGCTCTCACAGCCGACCGATGCGGAGCAATGGCTGCTCGGGGTCATCTATGCGACCGTCGTGGCCGTCATCGGCCTCGGCTGCTACGGGAAATACCGCCATCGCGTGGCGTATTGGCTGTGAGGCGCGAGATATGACCCCCGCAGCTCATATCGCGCTTCGCAACGTCTCGGTGAGATTTCCGGTGTTGTCGTTCCGCGACCGCTCGCTGCGCAGCCGGTTCGTCAACGCGGTGACACTGCGGCGGACCATGGCGACCCCGCACATCGTCTCCGCGTTGAACGATGTCAGTCTCGACATCCGTGCCGGCGACCGCGTCGCCATCATCGGCGCCAATGGCGCCGGCAAGACCACGCTGCTGCGGGTGCTCGCCGGCATCTACCATCCGACGTCCGGCAGCGTGGACGTGCTGGGCCGCTGCCAGCCGCTGTTCGATCTCTCGGCCGGATTCGACGAGGAAGCGACCGGCTACGAGAACATCATGCGGCGCGGGCTCGTGATCGGCGCGCGGCGCTCCGAGATCGACGACCGGCGCGCGGAGATCGCCGCATTCACCGAGCTCGGCGAACGGCTCGACTTGCCGCTGCGCACCTATTCCAGCGGCATGATGCTGCGCCTGATCTTTGCGGTCGCAACCGCCGTCGAGGGCGAGATCGTGCTGCTCGACGAATGGATCGGCGTCGGCGACCAGCAGTTCCGCAAGAAGGCGCGGCAGCGGCTCGACGAGATCGTCGTGCGCGCCGGCATTCTGGTGCTCGCCTCGCACGACGTCGAGCTGATCAAGAGCACCTGCAACCGCGCGATCCTGCTGGAGGAGGGGCGGATCGTGGCGGCCGGTGCGACCGATGAGATTCTCGGCCAATATCTCGGCGGCGCGAAGGCGTAGCTGCCCGGTCGGGGTTGCCTAAACCCGTGATCCCCTATATTGCTCCGCCCTCGTTGGGGCCACGTGGCGGAGTGGTTACGCGCCGGTCTGCAAAACCGTTTACTCGGGTTCGAGTCCCGACGTGGCCTCCATCACAACCTCCTGATATCTCAGCGAATATCCGATCGTGTCGCGGCTGCCATCAGCCTGCGGGGGCGATACGTGCCGGCTGCGCACACCGGGTTTGCCTGGGGGCCCGCGGAAACCCGCCATTCAGCCCGCTGGCATAGTCTTCGCATCTGCGAAGTGATGCATCCCAACGATCGAGCGCTGGAGAGCACGTGAGCGAAATCGTCCGATTTGTCCCCAAATCCGAGCTGGAGCGGGCTCGCCTCATTCGCGAGGCCCGCGCGATCTACGACAGCATCTTTCCGCCGGCCGTACCCGACCAGGCGCCGCAGGACGACGGGGAGCGCGTCAAGACCTGATCGCGGTCACGCGGGATTCGCAGCGTAGTCGCCACAGCAAAATGCCCGCAGAGCGCGGGCGCATCGGCTCACGATGAAATTGGCTTCAGCAGGCCGCGTACCAGCCGTCCGGGAAAGGTAGCAGGGGCCACGCGCCCTCGTTGTCATTGGCAGCTTTGGGCTTCGCGTAATAGGTCCACGAGCGCGGCACGAAATCCTCCCCCGGCACGAACGCCAGATCTTCATGGACCATGGCGTCCTGGACGGCGTCCAGCAGCAAGTTGAATTCGGCTTCGCTCATCACACCCTCCGGCCCGCGGATGGCGCAATGTCGCAAAGCCGGTTTGCTTCCCGGTTGAGCCGATCGTTCGTATTTTAACGATCGGCCAATCGGGTCCCGATTGGTTAGCGATTGATGAAATCCCGTTGGGAAACTTAGGTTCCTGCCGGTGCCCGCAGTGTGAAGGAGGTCACATCTTCCGCTGTTTATTTCTCCTACCCCTTCGCATACCGGCCAACACAGGCCGGCGGGCAAGGCAGACGGGAGACTGGTCATGAAGGCGAGGTTCTTGCGGTTTGCGGGTGTGAAAAGCCGGGCGCGTCGCGCCTCGACGGTCGGGCTGTTCCTGACGCTGTTTGCCTCCGCCGCCCATGCGCAGCAGGGAACGCCCGAGCAGCGCCGGGCCTGCACCCCCGACGTCTACCGGCTCTGCGCCGGCGAGATCCCCAACGTCCGGGCCATCACGGCGTGCCTGCGCCGTAACAGGTCAAGCTTGAGTGAGGCTTGCCGCACCGTGTTCGATCAGGGCGGCGGCTGACATACCGGGCCTGTGGGTTTGTGCGCAGCAAGTGGCTCGCGCGGGCTCGCGAATCCGGCATAGTCGGCCTGTGGATATGCCTGTGGGTATGCTGCGGAAAGACTGTGGGCGGCGGTGATGTGCTTCGGATGCCGGCCGCAGATGCGTCATTCGATTGTCATATCTGTGTCAAATGACCTCACCGCATGATTCCCTGATCGGGCAGATCGCTGCGTCGCACAAGATCATGTGGTTTCTCCGAATTCGGAAATTGATGCCGCGAGGGTTCCTCACGAGCAGTTTTTGGCAGCCGGCTGCTAGGACGCACTGATCGAGATCGACCCGGTGTGTCGGCGGCCGTGAGGCGACAGCCGATAGCCCGGATTCGCGAAGCAATCCGGGCTTCAATCCCTTGCGTTGCCCGTCGGGCAAAACACCCAAACGACGGGTCAATCCGCTCGCGCGAAAAGATTCTACTTTACCGAAATTCGGCTTTGGCGTATTCATCCCGCCACCTCATCCCTGTCAGAGGGGCGTATCGCGATCGTCACGAACGCGGGGTGAGCTGCGGTGGACGCTAGTCACATCGGCGCGAAGGGCCTCGCAGGGCGGCAAAACCGTGAGCGAAGGCGTCGCGCACACGACCGGTGCTGACAGCGTACGGCAAAACCGTGTCGTCCTGACGCCCGGGGTCTGTGCGTCAAGTCTTGTGGTGATGTGGGCGGCCCGACCGGGCATCCGTATCAGCCATCCGCAAGGCGACGGGGGCAATAGTGCATCGCTCCCCGGGGAGAACTCGGCATAAGCCGTCAAACCACTGCGCAGGGAAGGCCGTGTGTTGGGCTTCACCTGTATGCCGCTGTGCAGCCTCTCGTAGCGCAACCTTCGCACAGTGGACCGTGGGTGCCAGCCGGCACCCGGTCTTCCCTGCGCCCTCTGACGGAGGAGGGTGGACGAGACAAAGCAAAGCTCGGGCGAGATGCGTCGCGAGGAAGCGAAGCCGTGCCTGCGACAAGAATCATATTGAGCGCGCAGCGCCGGCGCCCGCGCCGGAAACAACAAGCCGCGCCGATCTATGAATGCCGGTTCATTGCTGCGGAGAATTCGAATCGGTAAGAATTGGCTCGCTGCGCGTCTCGCGTCGTGCAGAGAGCCGGAGGCGGATCGATCGCGTCTTGAACCTTTCGATTGCGCCTCCGACGAATCCTCCAAGGCAACACCATTGGTTGCCGCGGCGCCTGCGCCGATCGACGTCAGGCACCGAAAGCCCGTTTCGATCGGGGGAATTTCATATGAAGTATTTTCTGTCTGCACTGATCGCGATCGGTCTATCGATTGCCGCCGCGCCGTCGTTCGCGGCTGACGCGCGCAACGTCACTGTCGTCAACGAGACCGGCTATGCCATCAAATTCCTGGGCTTCAACGCCCCGGACGATGGCATGGACGAATGGGACAACGAGCTGGACAAGGTTTTGCAGAACCAGGCGAGCACCTATGTCGAGTTCGACGATGACGACGAAGGATGCGTCTGGAACGTCCGCGTCGACTGGCAGAACTATGACGAGACCGTGCTCTGGAAGAACGTCAACCTCTGCAAGTTCACCGCGCTTCGGCTGCGCTACGATTCCGGCACCAAGACCACTTCGTTCGTCGCCGAGTAACTTGACCTGAGGCCAGGCGGAGGAGGGGCCACGCGCCCTTCCTCGCCGCAATGTGCGAGATGGCGAATTCGTCCTTTGCAAGCGCAAGCGGCTTTGTTATACGCAGCCGCGCGCGAACGACGGGTTCGCCCTTTTCCTCGGTAGCTCAGCGGTAGAGCATCCGACTGTTAATCGGATGGTCGCTGGTTCGAATCCAGCCCGGGGAGCCAACAAATCCGCACTAGGCGATTGATTTTATTGCTGTTTTCGAAATTGGGAAAAACGCTTCCCCGCTTTCTCTCCCCACTTTGATCAGAGCCTTTCCGCCCTTCTCCTGGGCGACTCACCTCCCAGACGGGCTGCCGGTTCCAACGCGCGATTCTATCGGCCGAGTACGCTCTGCAAAAAATAGAATGCAGTTTCGTACGGTTTTCGAGTTGTCAATAGCGAACTTGTTGTCTATGTAGTCCGCAGCCCACGCGACTCAGTCGCAACCCGGACTGGCCCTTTTGCCGGCGGGTATCGGTTTCCTCGATGCAGCCGAAGACCCTCAGTGGCCGGTATCTGCGTCCGACTGAAATCAATCTCTCCCATGTCCACGAATCCGTTTACGAACGAGCCTTGTCTCGTTTCGATGAAGACCGCGTGCGCGCTCACATCTCTGAGCCGCACGATGTTGAACAGATACCGCGGCGAGGGCCGCTTCCCAGCGGCGGTTTCGCTCGGGGACAAGCGAATTGCATTCGTTAAATCCGAGGTCTCGGAATGGATCTCCGCTCGCATCGCTGCGCGTGCGGCCAATGACAATTCAAAGAGCGGCACCCAAGCCGCCTAAAGCGCATAAGAACGCGCGTTAGCGCGTGGTACCACCCGCACTCTATATCTGGATACTCCCTTGAAAATTTTGGATTACCGCCCCGCTAGTAGCGGGCGACGGCGCATGGCCGTATTCGACGCTGAGGTGACTCCTGGGGTCCGCCTCCTGAAGCTTTCTCTTATTCGTAAGCCTGACGGCAGTTACCGCGTTTTCAGTGCGACCGTTCGATTTGACGTCGCAGTCGCAAATGAACTCGCACAGGCCGCAGTGTCGGCCAGCGGAGGCGGTAGCCGTGACCGAGATTAAGGACGAATTCACCGGCCTGCCCAATCCCGTCGACGTGGAGGCCGCATTCCAAGCAGCCACCGGCGCCGAAGCTGCGCAGGCATGCCTTGCCGAACATGGCGTCAACTACACCGACGCTAAAATGATTGCGATCGATGACGAGGCACCGGGCGATACCTTCGTTTTCATCGACGCCGAACCGGACTGGATAGCCCTGCCGGTGTATCAGGCCGGTGCATTCGCCGATCTGTGCTTAATCCACCGCAACAATCCTAACGCCTTCCATACAGTTTGCGGCAGGGCGCATTGGCTTGGTGCGGACAATGCCAGCCGCGCAAAAATCGTCATCCACGAGAACCCGGTGGAATGGCTCAAGGCTGGCTGTGGCGGTGTCGTTTCGCTGGCCGGGTTTGGCCACATGCAGCACTTCAAAGACCTGGCGAAGGCTTGCACAATCGAGGTCGGCACCCTCGATGCCGCAAACGACGTTTGGGAATGGACCTTCGGCGGTGATGAGAAGGCGCTAAAGAAAATCCAGCTTAACGGCGACGCGGACGCAATCCGCGACGATTTAGCGTGGCAAGCTGCGGACACTGCGAAGCGGCGAGTCCGTGACGCGCTGGACGTGCCGGCCGGGACGGACCTGCATAAACTGTATCGGCAGATGGAATCGGTGTTCACGCCGAAACCGGCTCCGCAGACGGAATCTACTAGGCAAACCGGCTTTAACGCTCGCGACCTCATGTTGATGGAGTTCGCGCCGGTCAGCTATGTCGTGCCGGGTTACATCGCCGAGGGTTGCACTATTCTGGCGGGTGCATCGAAGCTTGGTAAGTCGTGGCTTGTGCTACAGGCCGCGACCGCCGTTGCCATGGGCGGGACGTGCCTCGGCGGGCAATGCGAGCAAGGAGACGTGCTTTACCTTGCGCTGGAAGACAACGGCCGACGCCTGAAATCACGCATTAAGATGCAGAATCCATCGGCTGGCCTTCTCAAACAGGAAATGCCGGAATGTCTGCAATTTGAGACGGAGTGGCCGCGCGCTGACCAAGGCGGCCTGCAGAAAATCACGGATTGGCTGACGGACCATCCCAACGCCAAGTTGGTGATTATCGACGTTTTGAAAATGTTCCGGGCCAATCGCAAGGGCAATAAAAACCCCTACGATTTGGATTACGAGGACATTGGCCCGCTGTCTAAAATCGCCGCAGCGTTCAATGTTGCAATCGTCGTGGTGCACCACACCAACAAGGGCGCGTTGTCATCCGACCCGTTTGACCGGGTTAGCGGCACGGGCGGCATATCCGGTGCGGCGGACACCACCCTTATCATGGCCCGCAATGACGATGGATTGGTTGAGCTATATGGCCGTGGTCGCGACATCGAGGAAATCGAAACCGCCATTGCCTTCGACAAGATGACTTGCCGGTGGGGCGTGCGCGGAGATGCCCGGGAGGTGCACATGTCCGACGCGGCTGCGGCAGTTATTCGGGTGCTAACGGCGGCCGGCGAGCCGATGGGACCAACCGCAATTGCTAAGGCTGCGGGTCTTAAGGCGGTGGTGGTGCGCCAGCATCTACCCCGCTTGGCTAAGGCAGGTGACATCCAGCGTGAGGCCCGCGGCAAATGGGCCATCGCTTCGCAAGTAGCGCCTTCTAAAACAGACAATACTTTCGTTACAAACGTTACTTCCGCTTCTACCCATGACAACGACAACACCCCTGAAAGTAACGAAAGTAACGAAAGTAATGAGGGGGGAGTTGGATGTTACATTGAGGAAATAGGCTCAATGCTGTGGGGTCCACACAGCCGCCTGGCTAGCCCAGTGGGGCGGGGCGGTTCTGAAGTCTAGAGCCGATCGCCATTATTTCCCATTCGCGAATCGCAATCTCGATCGGCGCGCAGACGTCGACGAAACGAAGAGCCGCCAAAGCGGCCGAATGCAGCAAGTCACGAGAGACACCACATGAACCGATCCCAGCTCATTCCGGCCCTCCACAAGGCGGGCGATACCATCACGCTGCACAGCATCAACGCGTGGTCAGAACTCACCGGCAAAGCGCTCATTGCCGATAACGACAACCACGCCGAACCAGCGCGGCCTGTCCATAAATCCGCTGTGCCTGATGGCACCACAGTGGAAACGTTAATGGAGACCGCAACCGCCGAAGAATTGATTGCGATGTACGAAGAGGATCAGGAGGCCAAAAGGGATCCAACCTTCGAAAAGAAGTTACCACCGTACAGCTTGGGCCAGCACGTAGAGCGGTTCCGACGTCCTCGCAAAGCCAAGGCATCGCCGGCCCAAGTTAATACCCAAACGGTCGAGGGCGTCATGGTCCGGAGTATCGACGAGGGCCGACTCCGGATCAAAATGGGCAGGCATGCAGACGTGCTGGATGCGGTTCTTGATGACAGTACAGCCGCCGAGATCGGCGAGCTGATTGCCGGTCCAGGCAGCAGCAAGCGCACATACGAAGGAATTGGCAAACAGGCAGTAGTCCGTGCCGCACGGAAACTGACCGAGCTTATGGCGGCATAGCCGTTTGCGCTAATCATCGGCCTCAAAGACAGAGATATGAGGCCACGTTTGTGGCTGACGTGACGTGCACCACTCGGCGCGTCGGCCCACTACCGGCGTCGCCACCTCTTTTCCGGCCTTCGTGCCGTGAAGCCGCCAAGCGGCTTTTTATTTACCCAACCAATCGCAATCTTCAATCATGAAAGGAGAGCGGCCTAATGGCCACGCTCAACAATGCGCTCGACGCCATCGAGCAGCATATCGGATTCCCGCGCTCGCGAAGCACCGGAATCAGCCGCCGGCTTCAGGAGGCTGGCATCCTGCCCTCCGGCGCACCTGGCGTGCCTCCCGTCCTAGACGAGGATGGCGTTCTCGACCTCGTTGTGGCGCTCGCCTCCGACACAGAACTGCACACCGCTGTTGATGCGGTCCGCGCGTTTCACGGAATGACGCCCGGTGGGGCGGATCTCAACGGCGCACCCGGCACGATTCCGAACGCGCCGATAGCCATAGCGGTCCTCGTCGAGAGCGCCAGGGCAGGTGTTGCGGAGGCACGTGCGTCCAAGATTGCCGTCTCCTGTAACTGGCGAGCCGTTGCGATTCATAGGCCTAACGGCGATGTGAATCGCTTTTCTGAAGTCGGCAAAGCCGCCACGCACTGGCAGTCGAGTGGGCATCACAAATCAATCAGCCTTAGCGTCGCCGCGATTGCTGACGCATTGGACGGTATTTTTGGAAAGGTTAGTGCCTAATGGCTCCGTTGAAGACGAAACCCGTCGACGACTTCCGCATTCCATCGCTGGCGGAGGCAAGCCCGGAATATGCCGGCCTAGTCGAAAAACGACAGGAATTGAGCGACCGGTACCGTGAGCTGAGCGGGGAGCGGTCTAAACTCAGTGGTGACATCGAAGCTGAGAAGGCTGCCGGCGGTCAACGTCTTTCGCCTGGCGTGGCTGCGTTGCTAGGTGATGCTCCAGACAAGCTGACGTTGATGTCGCAACGCATGCGTGAAGTCGCGACCTCGATGGACAATATCGAGGCCGCCCAAGAGGTAATCCGCAGACGCATGGATGAGGCCCGCAATGGTGCAAGCAAAGTCGTTTGCGACACCATGCGGCAGGAATACCAGCGACGCCTCGGTGCGGTGTGTGCTGCTGCTAAAGCCTTGGCGGGCGCTCGCGAAGAGCACGACGCCTTGCTTGACGACATCGAAAGAGAGGACGTGAACCTGGCCTATTTGCGCCCGGTGCGCGCGCACTTCCTAGGCGACAGACGCGACGGGAAGATTGGATATTTTCTGAAGGAATGTGCGGAGAACGGTCACAATGTCTAACGGCGCCGAACGTACCTGTGATACCGCGGATAGAAAGCCAGTCCGACGGAGCGTCAAGATGCCTGGCGAAAGCCGACACTCCGAATGCTCGGACTCACCAGCTGTGATTGCGCGCAAGCTGATGCATGCGAAGCGTGAGAAGAAATTGCGAGCAACGCAACGCAATGGCTGAAGTTATTTCAGGATTCGCCATTTCTTGGAATAGGCCGGCTGTCATCGCGGGTCTCTTCGAGGAGCGCTTTGCGCGCGGTGCATTTGACAAGCACCTCGCGCAGAATCCAGATGTCGCAGCGCTGTGGGCGCATGACCCAAGCAGGCCACTGGGGCGTGTGTCCAACGGCTCGCTCTCCCTCAGATCCGACAATATCGGACTTTACTACTCGCTGACGCCCAATCCTGATGCGCCGTTAGGGCAGGAGGCCTTGGCGACTGTGGGTAACGGCACAGTCACCGAAGTCAGCGTGAGCTTCACTCCGGTGGTCGAGGAGTGGGATGACAGCGGTGACATTCCGAAACGCCTCATCACCGAGGCCAAACTATTCGAGATCAGCTTGGTGCTGTGGGGCGCATACGGGTCCGACACAAGCGCTCAGATTAGTCGAGCATCTAGTAACAACGAGGCGGCCCAGCGCCGCATAGCAGCGCGGCGCGAAGCCATGCGTATCCGGGGCATGCTGTAGGCGGGCAGGGGGCGAGGGGTGTAGCAGATAGCTCTCACCGACTCCGCCGCTTACCGGCCCCATCCTGCAGCGCGCGTGGGGGGTGCCCCGGTTCAAAATAAAAATCTGGAGGCTTAATTGACCACCCCAAAACCACCCTCGCACCTCAAGCCCGCGACCCGGAAATGGTGGGCAAGTGTTGTCGCGGACTTCGAGCTGGAGCCGCATCACTTGCGTTTGCTGCAATTGGCGGCGGAAGCCTGGGACCAGGCGCAGACCGCGCGTGAAGTTCTTGACCGCGACGGGCAGACCTTTCTCGATCGCTTCGGCCAGCCGAAGGAGCGGCCGGAGGTCGGTATCCTGCAAAACGCCCGGATTTCGTTCGCCCGATTGCTGCGGGAGCTGGCGCTTGATGGGGTCGACGGGCCAGAGGCGCCGCGCGCGCCGAGAACCGCAGATTATGGGGCTCGTCGCTAATGCCGGTCAGAGCGCGCAAGAATAGACGTAAGCAGGCGGCTGGCCTCGAAGAGTGGAGAAGCGTGTTCGAATGTCAATTTGATTTTGATCGCGACCTCGAAGGCGCTGGCATCATCCTTGACGCCTATGACAGACCGGATCTGGAGGTTGCGCGCGCAGCCTGGCAACGCCTGGGTGCCGAGTTCATGCGGACGCTGCCTCCGCGCCATCCGACACTAGGACCGCCTTGGGCTTTGACCACATTCGGGCCGCCTTGATGCCCGCGCGGTCCAGACGAGATCGGCGGCGCAGAACGTCGCACATAACCAGCGAGGCCGCTGCCCTGTTTCGGCAGGGCATTCGCGCACCAAATGACCAGGCCATCAGGATGGCCCTAGCTGCGGCGCTGGGCAGGTCGAAATTCCGAGCCAGTCCGCTGGACCGAATGCCGCGGTCTCTAATCGGCTGCGACCGCGAGCCGGTCCAGGTCGTGCTCGATCTGCGGGCGCAGCTGCTGAAAGAGATCGACTGCTACGGATTCCAAGAAAGATGACATCGATGGTACTTCAGGCCTGGGGGAGCGGCACGCCCCGCAGCACCAGGCGTAGATCGGTCTTGCCCGGCTTGGCTAACCTGAACTACTCTATCGGTATTGCTTAAATGGGGAGACGGACGTGGCGACGGGTGTTGTAAAATGGTTCAATGCGACCAAGGGATTCGGCTTCATTCAGCCGGATGACGGCGGCCAAGATGTTTTTGTGCACATCAGCGCAGTCGAGCGCGCTGGCCTCTCCGACTTGCGTGAAGGGCAGACAGTCTCTTACGAGGTTAAAGTCGACCCGAAGCGCGGTAAGAGCAGCGCGGAAAATCTGCGTGTCTGATTTGATGTTGTAGGCGCCTGACCCTCAGCCCCCAGCCCAAGTCTGGCGCTTACCTCGGGACGACCCCAGCCGCATTACGCACTGGGGTCGTTTCATTTCTCGCCGCATTGCGACGTATCGTCCGGCCCGAGAGTGGCTTTGTCGGCGTCGGGCGATTGGCGGTTCCTTTGAACCGCTCCTCCGACCATTCCTCGCAGCACAAACATGGCTCGGATCGGACGGAAGCATCGTTATTCCCGCTCATGCCCAACGCTCACCTTTGCGCCGCAGCGGCTGGGTAGGCAACCATTTTTAAGGGGGATACTTTCGGCAACCGCTTGTTTTGTGGTCTGAAGGTGTGTTGCCGCAAACCATAGGACCCCGGCGATACAGAGGGCCGTCAAAGCGGTCACTCCTACGCTCACACTACCTCGCAACAGTAACTGCCTCAAGCCACGCAACATGCCACCCGCATAGCCGGAAAAACTTAATGAAAATGCTGCAATCGACGAGGGCGGGATAGGCGGTCGCCGGCCCTGCTTATTGAGAACGCGCAATAGTCGCGCCAGACAGTGTAGTTGAGAGCTTTCCAACGTAGTGGCTGCTGTCAATAGGCATGTAGAGGCGTCCGCGATGAAGATGATGGCGGCGTGAGCGCTACGCAGGCGGAGCATCGGCCTACGGGCCGATTCGCTCCCAGAGATGCCTAAGTCTTACCCCAGTAGTTTACGCTCAATCTCCGCGGTTGTCTTTCTCACATCGACCGTGTTGACATTCCATCGCCACCATAGCGTGCCAAGGGACAGAACTGCAGGAGCAAAGCTCGCGCCAATGAGAAAGATAGCGAGATAGATACTCGCCGGATCCTCTGCTTGCACCGCAGCCCACACTAGCAGGCAAAACAGCCCTACCGCTGCAATGGTGTTAACCACAGCGGCGATGCGGTACTCGTTGAAAAACTGGACCTTCCTTAGTTCTAAAGTCGAATGGAGGTCGAGTACTTCATTTTCCAGTTCGAGCGACATTTCCGCGAGATCGCTCCGCTTTTCAAGCCGCGTTCGCCGCAACGCCGCGAGCTTAGCTAGACGCTCAATTCGCTTCGAAAGAGGGGAGCTTGCGAACTCGGCTATGGATTGAAGAAGTGCTGTTCCCAAATGGAGCCCAACTCCCAGTTGCAATACGCTAGAGAAATCGCTTAGTTTCATGATCAACCGTCCGGCCTCGGAAGAAATCGTCTTGGTGTCAATAAAGCACAACGTAGCTAGACTACTACAAGTTCGTGGTCTTACCGAACGCGACTTAGGCGCGCGTGTCGGTATGGAGCGGGAGGAATTCCATCGGTGGCTAGACGACCCGCCAAAACGAAAAGAGACGGTGGTCAAAAAAATCGCCACTGAACTTCTGGTACCCGATTTTTACCTTTTTGCTGAGGGTGAAGGTCTACTCCCAGCGGCAAGCATCGCAGATTTTCGTTTGTCGACTCCCGCCCGCAAGGGCAACTAGCCTTTGTGCTTGGTGCACCGAACGATGCGCTCCTGCCGGCGCGGGGGAGACTAAGGTCAAAGCGAGTGGGTGGTAATCACTGGAAGCTTGCCGGATTGGGCCTGTCGCTTCGCATTCTCCAGCGCTTTCAGCCGGTCGCTGGGTGACCGCCCCTCCAGCCATCTGGAAGTGATGACGGTCCCAGAGACCACATAATCCCCGCATGCAGCGCAGTGAAAACCATCGCCGTCATGAGTTTTCGGCAGCGGCTCAGCAGATTTTCCGCACACTGCGCAACGCATCGCTTCACTTCCGTTTTAGGTTGGCGAGACCAGGGCGCGTTAGAATCGGCGGGACCATTCGTCCAGCAGCCGTTCGATCCTGACTAGCAGGGCCATTTCGGACGCTCCAGCGTCGAGTTTGTTCTTCGATCGCCGAAGAAACACAGTAAGCTCGTCAGCAAAATCAAAAGGCCTGCGTGGTGACCTTGATGGAGCCAACTTCCAATAGGGCGTTTGAATGGCTGCCCCGAGCCGGTGTGCCCGCGATCTGTCAAATATCAGTTTTCCATTCTCTTCTGATATTCTGAGACCGGAAAACTCGGCGAACCAAGACGCGAGACTCATCCTAGTAGTGCGATCTACGGCTTCCAACAATTTTTGCGGAATACGCACGTCGTTATGAATACCAAAATGATCGAGAACGCGTACCGCACAGTCGTGGATGGGAGTCCTTGATGCGGCATCCAGCGTTGCAATATGACGTTTGACTATTTGCTTTCCCGCCGCCCTCGCCGGTGGCTTCGCCGCAGCACGACGCTGCTTCTTAAGCTCGTCGATCAGTTGAAGGATTGGTTGTTCGTGATTGATGCGCGACATGATTCTTTGTTGGGAGATGGGCTTGTCGTTCAGGTGTTCTTAAATCAAACGGCCGAACAATCCAGCGATGTCTGGCTGACCGCGGTACAAGAGGGCGTCTATTGGGACCTCAGGCAGCTGAACGGCGAGACGACTGGCGCCGCGGCGTCGGCGGCGGTTCTGCAGGCGGGGAGTAACGCTTAATCGGCGGCCAGTGATGGCCCGACATCAAGCCCACACCGCCCCTTAGCCTACTCCAACCAAATGCGCCGCCGGGCATACGGGGCGGCTTAGGTCTGATCGATGTCATCCGGAGGAAGCTTCGCCACCAGGTGGGGCCAGTTGCGCTCAATAATGCCGCGCAGCTCGGCGTCGACTTGCTCGATTGTATCGAAACTCTCAATCTGGATCCGAAGCGCTTCCAACTGGTCCGGATCGAGCACATGACCCTGGTAAACTTCAATGGGCATAGGTCGCTTACTCCACCCTACTGAGCCTGATCCTGGTCAGGATGGGGCAGCGGCCCCTCATGGTCAAAAACCGATCCGAGGTCACGCATATCGATCCAGCCACCACAAGCCGGGCACTTGATGAAGTGCTCTGCCTCATCGGTCGTCGGGCTGTCGATACGCTCGCCTAAAAACTTGCCTCTCGGTACTTTCATCGTGTCCACCGACTGACATCAGAACTCTCGTGTCATTGCGGGATGGGTCCGGTTTTTCACCTTGATCCAGTCCTTCGATCGGCCGGCGCTGTAGCGCCGGTCTTTCCGTTTCGAGACCAGGCCTTCGAGGCCCATGCGGCAGGCGGCGCCAAACAGGTCGGCCCCTATCGCGCCGGGCTCAAACGGCGCGACGAACATGCCGTCCGGCCGGCCACGCAGCAATCTTGCCAGATTGGACTTGCGCATTGAGAGCGGCAGCGATCGCAGATCCTCGCGGCCGAGCGCGAGGATATCGAAGGCATAGAGCTGCACCTCGTCATCGTGCTTGCGCGAGTGCAGGGCATTGAAGTCGGAGGTGCCATCGACGCCGAGCACAACGGCCTCACCGTCGATGACGAATTGCTGCTCCCGATTTTTTAGCGCCGCCGCAACGATCCATGGAAAACGCTTGGTCCAGTCGTGGCCGTTCTTCGTCAGCAGGCGCACGGCTCTTCCGTTGCGCTCTACCCGAAGGCGATAGCCGTCATATTTGATCTCATGGATCCAGTCGGGACCGTCCGGCACCACCTTTGCGGCGGTGGGCAGGCAGAATTCGAACGTTGTAGGCATGGCGGTCAGATAGGTCTTACAAAGGGAAATTCCATCTGTGTGAGGCCCCGAGAGGGGCCCCCCAACACAAGAGCCGCGGCGGGTTCATCGCTGCGGCTCTCGCATTCTCCAAAAGTGGCCGGGTGAAAAATATGGGTAAGAAAATCAGCCAGCCCCGGTAGGGAAATTCTAGCAACTAAGCGCCCGCGAATCGAGTCATTTCCTTAGTGGGAACAACGATTTAGGAGGAACTGTGTGCACGTTAACCAGCAGAAAATGCCTAATTATTTAGGCCTGGGTTGGTTTTAACAGGCGGCTAATTTGATTTTGGGGGTTGAACCATCAGGGCCCAAGACCATTTCACTTGAATGGAAAGCGATCGGGACATCTTGGCAATTCAACGAAAGCTGGCGCACTGTCGGCAGCTCGCGAAAGACTTTCCGGACGGCCCCACGGCGAAGCATATCCGGGAGCTTGAGGACGAACTAAGGGCCGAGTTGGCGGCTGAGCTACGCACGATCCCACGCAGTAATCCGAATAGAGTTTGTTAACTACGATCGATCACACTGAAGCATGGAGCTCGCCACCGATTCCCCGCGACCGAAGAGCGACTGGACCCAAGAAGAATTGGTCCGCCTCGCTCGACTGGCCCAAGAACGCAGCACAGCGACAGAAGCTGCCAAGGCTCTGCGGCGGCGCGTTAGCTCGGTACGGCGGCAAGCCCGAGAGCTGGGGGTCCTACTCTACAAGGCATAGGCTGACGCGCTGGAACTTCAGAACCGCCGCCGGATTGGTTTTGATGCCCAAAGAGATCGCAATAGCGCTCTGGTAATTGGCTGCCGCCTGCGTAGTCGCGTTTAGCGTGGCGGCGCTCGTTTCTCCTCACTAACTGCGCAAAAGAGACGGCTGGATTGCCTGGGGGTCAAGGCCGGGGCCGCTCCGCCAGCTCGAAGGAGGGAGCCAGCGAGACAGCAAGCCGGGCAGTGATGCTCGGTTCCAACGGCTGCCAGCAGATCCTGCCCGAGTGTTAGCAGCCGCACGTAGGTACCGCTCTCGTGCAGATCGAGCCAGCCGCGCTCGACTGCGTACAATCAGCGGCAGACTGAACAGGAGTCTTCTTTCATTCATTTCTAGCAGCGCGTAAAGAGTCCGCCGATTGAGACGGGGTTTTTTGGCCACATTTCGTGATTGAACTGCGTAAGTTTTTAACCGACTAACTTAATTATTTCCAAAATCATAGGAGGCCCGAATGTCCTCTCAAGAAGAAGACGATCGGCGCGAATTTTTAAGATCCTGCGGCAGGTTCGCCGCCGTAACACCTCCGACCATTACAGCGTTGCTTTCAACCTCACTTACTAGCAGCGCAATTGCCAGCTCCGACGGCCGGCGCCGTGTATCCCTAATTACTACCGCTGAGCGTGGCAGGTCGCCCGACCGGCGGCCTTAGACTGTCGTCCATGCTTGGCCTGACTTGCCCGCGACTGTCATGCCAGTTGGGGACGATATGCACAGATCCCGCGGCGCCGCATGCTGAGCAGATCAGGCGCAAGCCGACGCGCGAGCAAAGAAGGCCTCACATCAACAGCCAAGACAGCCCGGCGATCAGGACCAAAAACCCCGTAACCGTCGTCACTGCGAAACCATATTCAATTCTGTCCAAGACGCTCTCCTCATCCACTGAGGAGAAGTTGCGCCGTGTTGGGAGATCCGTCCCCAACAATGGTGAATCGACCCTATCCTAATTTCCGGAAAATGAGTGTCTCAGAATGTGTCCTCAGTAAAATTACGGGCCGTCTCATTTGATCGTACCCCCATCTTAGACCGGCTCTAGTCTCGCCTCGATGAAAGCATTCAACTGCGCGACCATGGGCGAATATCGAGCTTACGTAATCGGGGCTGACGGTCACATAAGGCTTCGGGTGGACTTGGTAGTTCCCGATGAAACGACAGCCCGGAACAGAGCGAAGCAGCTTGTCAATGGACATGCCGTAGAGCTTTGGGAAGGCGCGACCAAGATCGATAGGTTCGAGCCGGAGCAGTAACGGCGGCGTGTTTTGCTGTTTTACGTTCATCCGGAACCAGCACACTTAACCTGCATTAAGAAACGAAAAGGTCCAATTGAGGGATTGGCCATGGGCGCAGAGCGAATGCACTCCCCCAAGTACTGGCTCAGGCGTGCGGAGGAATTTCACACCAAAGCCGATAATTGCCAGTTTCCGGAAACCAAAGCCGCGCTCCGGCAAGTTGCGAAGAACTATGAGGATCTGGCGCGGCAAGCACAGCAGATCCTTGATAATGAACAATCGAGCAAGCGCCGCCGCTTAGAAGCTCGTGAAGTGGCGCAAGAATACCTGGACGACGAGCGTGCCATCACGAGCGAGCTACGCAACCGGATGAATTAAAAACGGCCCCGCTTCTCCCTGCGAGGGAACAAGTGTGCACTTCGGTACTTAGCTGAGTGCTCACTGGCGGGACAGTACCGTGGACCGTGATTTTAAGAACGAAATCTTTTCGAGCTTCGACCCAAATCCGGGGCGTTCGTTCCTACGGGCGCTCACGCATTCGGGGAGTCAGCAAACTCGCAGAGACGGAACCGCCTGACCTGCAAACCGTTTGAACATGGCCTTGGGCTAAGTTTTGTGTACCGCGTAAAGCAATAAGGGAAAGGCAAACCTCGACCTCAGGTCCACCCCGTCCTGGGGTCGCCTTTTTTGGCCCAGCGACGGGCTTGGGTGCTTAGCTTGCAAAAACAATCCGCGCGTTCAAATGCGCGGACTGCCGGAAGCTCACTTGGGACGAATAGGGCGTTCTAACACTTCACTTCTGAACGATGTGGGCATGAGATGGTTGACTCTGATCACCGACCGAGGCTTTGCCGTAGGCGTTGGTGACTGAGAGACGCATAGCGCTCCCGCCTGCTAGCAGGGAGCGTCTTATGATAGAGCCATTCAGCGTCATAACGCAGGAACTCTTAGACCGTGCTCAACGCGCGATCGACCGGTCCATAGCACTTCGCCAGTTGTGTGGCGATCAGCTGGCGTACGCAAAGCAGCGAATGGTCGAGCTTGAAAAAATGATGCGCGACCAGCTCAACAACCATAAGTAACGCCGCGTCAGCCGGCAGCCACTTGGCCCGTCCTAGTGAGCCGCCCTTGACGGACACCGTACCGGAGGAGTCTGATCGCCGCGCATGGAGCAGCATCAGCGCATCATCGACGAGCTTAAGACCTTAGAGCGTCTCTGCTTGGAGATGGCCCAGGAGAGCACCATGCCTCTGGAGCAGGGCGCGCTGCTCGAAATGGCAGCAAATTGTCGCGCCGAGGCCGCGCGCTGGACGGGGCATTGTTAGTAGCTCCAGACTCGCGAGAGCTACTGCGTGTTGGGGCGTCGGGCGAGCCATTTACTTCCCGGCACAATAGGCCCCCCAATCAACCATCAGCCCCCTGCGTTTCTTCAGGGCGTCCCCACGCCGGTAAGCGCGCTCAACGGCATCACCTGCGGAATGGCCGAGCGCTGCCTCGGAGACGTAGTTCTCGTGTTCTGTCTCTTCGGTGGCCCAATCCTTGAAGGAGGACCGAAATCCGTGCGTGGTCGCGCCACCGCCTCCATGGGCGCCGATTACCTTGCCGAAGGTCATATCGGAGAGGGGACGGTTGGCGCGCACGCCCGGGAATACGAAGTGATTCAGGGACTGCGCCTTCATCTGCCTCACGATCTCAACCGCGCGCTCGCACAGTGGGACACGAAGCTCTCTGCGTTCCTTCGTGCGCTCCTGTGGAAGCGTCCACGTCGCTCCCTCAAGGTCGAATTCATCCCACACGGCCAGGCGGGTCTCGGCACTCCTGGTGGCCGTCAGGATCAGGAACTCTAATGCTCGGGCCGTGATCGTGTCGGTACCGCGTAGCCGATTCATAAAGGCTGGCACATCTTTGTAGGGCAGGGCCTCGTGATGGCCGCGCGTGGACTCGTCCGGCTTATGGAGGACATGTTCCAGATTGCCTTTCCACGCGGCCGGGTTGTCGCCGCTGCGCAGGCCCTCGACCTTGGCCGAGTCCAAGACGCGCTCAATCCGCCACCGGAGCTTTTCCGCGGTCTCCTGCTTGGTGCCCCAGAGCGGACGCACAGCCGCCAGCACGTCTTGGATGTCGATATCCGCTAACGCTTTGTCCCGCATTGCCTTGACGTGGTTGGTGAGGGTATTCCGCCAGCCCGCCTCGGTCTTGGCGCCGCGCCACCGGCCAGCCTTCACGGCTTCGTCTATATAAGAGTCCGCATATTGACCGAAGGTCTTCACGCCGGCCGCGGCCTTGGCTGCCTCGACCGCCTCAACAGCCCGGTGGTCGATTGGATCGATACCGCGTCGGAGTAGGGCGCGGGCTGCCTCAGCCTTCTGGCGCGCATCGGCCAGTCCGACTGTGTGGAGCGGGCCAATGCCCATTTCCCGGCGCTTGCCGCCGAACCTGTAGTCGAGGGTCCAGTACCGGCCGCTGCCCTTGGTCACCAGCCAGAGGCCGCCGCCGTCGCGGAGCTTCGCGGACTTGCGAGCGTCGATCGCCTTGACCGTGAGGACGTTTCTAGTATGGCTCCCCATTTCGGATTCCTACTACTATCTTCCCCGCTTTTTCCCCGCTATTGGGGTGTGCGCTAGCAGTAACCGCTATGGTCAACATGGGCAAACTACCCCTTGATATCAAAGCGGTTATCAGCTTGTAGGTTGCCATTATGGGACGGCTTGGACAAGAACAAATATCCAGCCCGGGGAGCCAAATTCCGCTTCATCGTCAATGATTTGCGTCCAGACTCTGATCTGGGATGCGATCTCGTTGCGGCAAATTCTCAATTAGATGTGTACCGTGGCGAGCCCGCATCCTCCGCCGCGACGCCAAAACGACTCAATTGAAATCGAGCTTCCAGGCGCCGGTCCTTTACGGAGCTGATTCCCATGCGAGACATCCAGGTCGACCGTTCCCCGCTGGCTCCCTCCATTCTGCCGGCGGACATCCCCGAACTCAGCGATGACGAATGCCTCGCCTGTCTCGCGCGGGCGGTCGAGACCCACGATTCGGCACGGCTGGATGAAGTCGCCGCATTGATCGGCCGCCTCGCAGTCACGATCGAATAGGCGGCTCACCCTCGACGTTGCGAGTTGCGGAAGGGCCCGTTTCGCGGGCAAAGCCATGTTGCGTTTTCGCAGGGCCTGTTCCAAAGATGCCGCCAACTTTCGTCCGCGGCATCGTCCGCCTTGCAGGGTCCGCAAATGTCCGTTTTCTCGACGGCGCGCCTAAAAATGGTCGATGGCCAGGTGCGCACCAGTGACGTCACCGACCGTCGTGTTCTCGACGCCATGCTCACGGTTCCGCGCGAGGCCTTCGTGCCGGCCAGCCGGCAGGCATTGGCGTATCTCGACCTCGATCTCGACGTCAGCGAGGGCGGCGCCAAGCGGTTCCTGATCAAGCCGCAGCTGACCGGCAAGTTGCTCCAGGCCGCCGAGATCGGCGAGGATGACAACGTGCTGGTCGTCGGCTGCGCCACGGGCTATCTCGCTGCGCTGACCGCCAAGCTTGCGCGTCAGGTCACCGCGACGGAATGCGATTCGGCCTTGGCCGCGAAGGCCAAGGACGCCTTCGCCGCCCTCGGGCTCGCCAACGTGGCCTGCAAGGCCGCGGCCTGCACCGAGGGTGATGCCGCTGCCGGCCCCTATGATGTGATCGTCCTCAACGGCGCCACCGAGGTGACGCCGGCAGGGCTGCTCGGGCAGCTCAAGGAGGGTGGGCGCCTGTTGGGGGTCTCGGCCGAATCCAGGCCGCCGCGAGCCATGATCGTCACCCATACTCACGGCGAATTCGGCCATCGGGCGCTGTTCGATGCCGCGGCCCCGGTCCTTCCCGGGCTGGAACGAGCCGCCGCCTTCGTGTTCTGACGGCCCGATAGCGGCTTTGGCCCGTTAAAATCCCGTTCTGAATCAGAAGTGTGGCCGGGATGCTGCACGTGAAGAGTTTCCACCGAGAACCACCCTCAGGTAGTTCCGTCGCGCTTGACCGCGTCCTATGTTGCGGCGGGGCAACGACTCCACTCGTAGACGGTAACCCAGCTCGCGGGCACGAGCCGGGCGTTAGAATGAACGGAATTTTTGGATGCATGGGGTGAAGTTCTTCACCGGAGCAGCGGTTTCGGTCCTGCTGCTGGCGCTTGCCGGGCCGACGCCTGCCTTGGCGGATACGATCGAGGCTGCGCTGGTGCGCGCCTATCAGAACAATCCGCAGCTGAACGCGCAGCGCGCCCAGGTGCGCTCGACCGACGAGAACGTGCCGCAGGCGCTGTCGGGCTATCGGCCCAAGGTCAATGTGACCCTCGGCAGCGGGTATCAATATCAGGACGTCCAGGCGACGCAGAATGTCGTCCCCCCCACCCCCAAGTCGATCTCCGGCTTGCTTCAGCCCAACAGCGCCAGCGTGAGCGTCAGTCAGACACTCTACAACGGCAATCAGACCGCCAACAGGACGCGCGTTGCGGAGAGCCAGGTGTCGGGTTCCCGCGAGGCATTGCGTGTGCTCGAGCAGACGGTCCTGCTGCAGGCTGCCACGGCCTATATGGATTTTCTGCGCGACTCGGCCACGCTCGAAGTTCAGCGCAGCAACGTGCGCGTGCTCGAACAGACGCTCAAGCAAACGCGCGATCGCTTCAATGTCGGCGAGGTGACGCGCACGGACGTCGCGCAATCCGAAGCGCAGCTGGCTGCCGGCAGGACCCAGGCCCTGACCGCCGAATCGAATCTCACGACGACGCGCGCGAACTTCCGCCGGATCATCGGCAACGAGCCGGCGGCCCTCGCCCCCGGCTCGCCGGTCGATCGCTTCCTTCCTGCGACGATCGCCTCCGCCGTTGGTCTCAGCCTTGTCGAGAATCCCAACGTTACGGCTGCCATGTATGGCATCGACGTCAACTACCTCCAGGTCAAGATCAACGAAGGCGCTTTGCTGCCGACGGTCACGGTCGCGGCTACTGCCAGCACAGCCTACCAGCAGCAGCTGACGATCTTCCGAACGAGTTCCGCGTCCGCCCTCGCGACAGTCGCTGTGCCGATCTATCAGGGTGGCACAGAATATGCGCTGATCCGCCAATCGAAAGAGAACCTGGCGCAGCAGCGCCTGAATCTCGAAACCACCCGCGATCAGACCCGCGCCAACGTCGTGCAGGCCTGGGGCCAGTTGGAAGCCGGCAAGGCGCAGGTGCAGTCCGCGCAGGCGCAGGTCACGGCGTCCGAGATCGCGCTGAACGGCGTGCGCGAAGAGGCCAAGGCCGGGCAGCGCACCACCCTCGACGTGCTCAATGCGCAGCAAGCGCTGGTGAACGCGCGCGTTGCGCTCGTCACTGCCCAGCATGACCGCGTGGTGGCGTCCTATTCGGTGCTCAACGCGGTCGGTCGTCTGGCGCCGCAGGTGCTTGGTCTCAACACCACGGTCTACGATCCCAGCGTGCACTACCAGCAGGTCCGCGACAGCTGGGCCGGCGTACGCACGCCAGACGGACGCTAGAGTCCCGTAGTCATCCGGTCGGCCTCGCGAATAGCCGAAGCCGACCGGTGCTTTGCTTGCAATCATCAAAATCCCTGACATAGCCTTGCCAAGAAGATGCGGGTCGATTCGCTCTGCATCCGATGCCGTGTGCGTAAAGCATGAGGTGCCGAGGGCAGGTGCGCACCGCTGCACGTTGAGCCGTCATCTGGGGACAAGTCGGGCTGCCGTGACGAAAATGTCGGGCCAGCCATCCGGAACCGGCCAATCCTGTCGTGCTTGGTGTAAAACAACGCATGCGAGGGCGTTGATGATGTGGAGTCGGAGATGACGCAGCCTGCAAAGGTCACAGAACCCTCGATGGAGGAGATTCTGGCCTCGATCCGGCGCATCATTGCCGATGATGAGGCCAAGCCGCCGCCGGCGGATGCTGCCAAGTCCGAGAAAGCTGCCGCCCCCGCCGCCCCACCGAAGCCGCAGGCGATCAACGATATTCCGCCATCCAAGGTCGTGCCGCCCAAACCGGCCGCCGAGAAGCCCGTACCGCCTTCAGCCGCAAAGCCGGCGCCGCCGCCGGCCCCCGCGCCCGAGGCGGATGCATCCAACAATCAGGACGATATCGACGCGCTGCTGGCGGGCCTCGACACGGCAACGGCTGCGCCGGAAATCCGTGCTCCCGAGCCGGAGCCCGAACCTGAGCCCGACGTGCTGGAATTGACTGACGATATGGCGCTGGCGATGGAGCCGACGCCGCCTCCGCCGCCGCCGAGCTTCCGCAAGGTCGAGCCGCGCGACGATCTCGAATTCGCCGAATCGCCGCCGCCGCGTCCGACGCCGGCATCCTATGCGCCGGTGGACTTCGATGCGCCGCCATTGCCGCTCCAACAGCCGATCCTGGCGCAATCGACGGTCTCCGCGGTCGAATCCGCCTTCAATTCCCTGGCCCACACGGTGCTCAGCAGCAATGCGCGAACGCTGGAGGATCTGGTTAAGGAGATGCTGCGTCCGATGCTGAAATCCTGGCTGGACGACAATTTGCCCGGCCTGGTCGAACGCATCGTGAAGGCCGAAATCGAGCGGGTATCGCGCGGCGGCAGGTAGATCGGGCCGCAGAGCCCTCATAAAGCCCCGCTTGTGGGTCATATTCTGCCTCCCGACCGGATCGGAACGCCCTGCTGCCGCCTGGCTTTCCTTTGACCTTTCCGTTGACTTGTCCGTTGACTTGGACCCCGTGCGCGGCTTTCTAACAGCGCCATGATCGAGAAAAATTACCAGCCCGCCGATATCGAAGCCCGCATGTCCGTCGTGTGGGAGGACAGCCTTGCGTTCAAGGCCGGCCGCCCGGACCGCCGCGACGCAGTGCCCTTTACCATCGTGATTCCGCCGCCGAACGTGACGGGCTCGCTGCACATGGGCCACGCCCTCAACAACACCCTCCAGGACATCCTGTGCCGCTTCGAGCGCATGCGCGGCCGCGACGTGCTGTGGCAGCCCGGCACCGACCATGCCGGCATCGCCACCCAGATGGTTGTCGAGCGGCAACTGATGGAGCGCCAGCAGCCCAGCCGTCGCGAGATGGGCCGCGAGAAGTTTCTGGAGCGGGTCTGGCAGTGGAAGGCCGAGAGCGGCGACACCATCATCAACCAACTCAAGCGGCTCGGCGCCTCCTGCGACTGGTCGCGCGAACGCTTCACCATGGACGAGGGCCTCTCCAAGGCCGTGGTCAAGGTCTTCGTCGAGCTGCACCGCGACGGCCTGATCTACAAGGACAAGCGGCTGGTCAACTGGGACACCAAGCTGCTCACTGCTATCTCCGATCTCGAAGTGCAGCAGACCGAGGTCAAGGGTAGCCTCTGGTACCTGCGCTATCCGATCGAGGGCAAGACTTTCAGCCCCGAGGATCCCTCGAGCTTCATCGTCGTTGCCACCACGCGCCCGGAGACCATGCTCGGCGATAGCGGCGTCGCCGTGCATCCCGACGACGAGCGCTATCAGAAGCTGGTCGGCAAGAACGTGATCCTGCCGCTGGTCGGCCGCAAGATCCAGATTGTCGCCGACGATTATTCCGATCCGGAGAAGGGCTCGGGCGCGGTCAAGGTGACACCGGCGCACGACTTCAACGATTTCGAAGTCGGCAATCGCCATGGCCTCGCCCGGATCAGTGTCATCGACAAGGAAGGTTGCCTCGATCTCCTCGAGAACGAGGATTATCTGCGCGACCTGCCGGAAGGTGCCTCGCAGTTCGCCGAGGAGTTCAACAAGCTCGATCGCTTTGCTGCGCGCAAGCGCATTGTCGAGCGGTTGGAATCGTTCGGCTTCGTCGAGCGGATCGAGCCCCACACCCACATGGTGCCGCATGGCGACCGCTCCGGCACGGTGATCGAGCCCTATCTGACCGACCAATGGTATGTCGACGCCAAGACGCTGGCGAAGCCCGCGATGGCGGCAGTGCGTTCCGGCGAAACCACGTTCGTGCCGAAGAACTGGGAAAAAACCTATTTCGAGTGGATGGAGAACATCCAGCCGTGGTGCATCTCGCGCCAGCTCTGGTGGGGTCACCAGATCCCGGCCTGGTACGGTCCCGACGGCAAGGTGTTTGTCGCCGAGACCGAGGAGGAGGCCGTCAGCCACGCGCTTGGCTATTACGTCGAGCAGGAAGTCATCACGGTCGAGCAGGGCCGCGAGATGGCGCTCGACCGCAACAAGCGTGATGGTTTCATCACGCGCGACGAGGACGTGCTCGACACCTGGTTCTCCTCGGCGCTGTGGCCGTTCTCGACCCTCGGCTGGCCCGCGGACGCGCCGGAAGTGCAGCGCTACTACCCCACCAACGCGCTGGTGACCGGCTTCGACATCATCTTCTTCTGGGTCGCCCGCATGATGATGATGGGCCTTCACTTCATGAAGGAAGTGCCGTTCTCGACGATCTACATCCACGCCCTCGTCCGCGACGAGAAGGGCGCCAAGATGTCGAAGTCGAAGGGCAACGTCATCGATCCGCTCAGCTTGATCGACCAATATGGTGCGGATGCGCTGCGCTTCACGCTTGCGGCGATGGCCGCGCAGGGGCGCGACATCAAGCTCGCCACCAGCCGCGTCGAGGGCTATCGCAATTTCGCGACCAAGCTCTGGAATGCGTCGCGCTTCGCCGAAATGAACCATTGCGCCGTGCCCGAGGGTTTCGAGCCGGCCAAGGTCAAGGAGACGCTGAACCGCTGGATCGCGCATGAGAGCGCGCACACCACGCGCGAGGTGACCGAGGCGATCGAGGCCTATCGCTTCAATGACGCCGCCGGCAGCATCTACCGCTTCGTCTGGAACGTCTATTGCGACTGGTATCTCGAGCTCGCAAAACCCGTGCTGCTCGGCCCCGACAGCCCTGCCAAGGCCGAGACCCGCGCCATGGTGGCATGGGCGCGCGACGAGATCTTGAAACTGCTGCACCCCTTCATGCCCTTCATCACCGAGGAGCTGTGGGAGGTGACGGCCAAGCGCGACGGTCTGCTCGCGCTGGCGCCGTGGCCGCTGAAGCCGGCCGGGCCGACGCCGGAGCAGCTTGCGATGCTCGCGGCGACGACGGGACCGACCGATGCGCTCGTCTCGCCGGTTTGGGTGCTGCCGATCTTCGACCATGCCGACTTCACCGATCCCGCCGCCGAGGCCGAGATCGGCTGGGTCATCGACCTTGTCACCCAAATCCGTTCGGTGCGCGCCGAGATGAACATCCCGCCGGCGACCCTCACGGCGCTGGTGCTCGCAGGCGCCTCGGCCGAGACGAAGGAGCGCGCGCCGCGCTGGAGCGACGTCATTAAGCGCATGGCGCGGCTGTCGGATATCTCCTTCGCCGACCGTGCGCCCGACGGCGCGGTCCAGCTCCTGGTGCGCGGCGAGGTGGCCGCGCTGCCGCTGAAGGGCGTGATCGACGTCGCCGCCGAGCGCACGCGTCTCGACAAGGAGATCGGGAAGGCCGATTCCGACATCAAGCGCGCCGAGTCCAAGCTGGCCAATGAGAAATTCGTCGCCAACGCAGCCGAGGAGGTCGTCGAGGAGGAGCGCGAGAAGCGCGAGGCCGCGCTGGCCCGCAAAGCCAAGCTGCTTGAGGCGCTGGAGCGGCTCAAGCAGGCGTCGTAGGCTTATTTCGGAAACGGCTTGCTCAAAAACTTCGAACCCCTGACGCCATAGCGCCAGGGCAGCTCGGCCGCCTTTGTGATGCCGATCCGGATGCCGGCCACCACCTCGACGTCCTCCGTCCGCGCATGCAGCGCGATCGGCGGACGGTCCAGCGGCAAGGCATTGTGCGCGATGGTGATGCCGAGCGCTTCGGTCAGCTTGCCCGGGCCCGAGCACAACGCGTGCAAATCCTGGAGATGGCGCCGCCGACGCATCGCGGCGATACCATGGGTCGGCTCCAACGCGCGGATCAGCACGGCGCTGGCCGAGCCTTCTTCCTCGCAGACGAAGTTCACGCACCAGTGGATGCCGTACGAGCGGTAGACATAGGCAAAGCCGGGCGGGCCGAACATCACCTGGTTCCGCGGCGTGAGGCCATTGTAGGAGTGCGCCGCCGGCTCGGTATGATGATAGGCCTCGACCTCGACGATGATCCCGCCGACGCCGTCGACCAGCATGGTTGCACCGATCAGGTCGGGCGCGACCTCGTGGACGCTGCGTGCGAAAAAGGCACGCCTCAGCGCTTTGCCGAGCCGGGGTGTGGACGGTTTCGAGACTGGAGCCATTCGAAGTGAGAATCGCCAGAGAACAGAGCAGGATATTGCCCATATCTGCCATGTTCTCTGAAGCGGGGCGAGCCGGGTTGCGATGCCCGGCGAGACCGACTAGGTAGGACTTGGTCAGACCGGACACCCCATGGTCGTTATTGTCGATACCATCTCGAACCCGCTGCGCCCACGTCACCCCGAAAAGGTGAATCGGCCCGATTCCGCTTCGCCGCCGAAGCCGGACTGGATCCGCGTACGCGCGCCCAACACCCGCGGCTATGCCGACACCCGCAACATCGTGCGCGCCAATGGCCTGCATACTGTGTGCGAGGAGGCAGGCTGCCCGAATATCGGCGAGTGCTGGGACAAGAAGCACGCGACCTTCATGATCATGGGCGACACCTGCACCCGCGCCTGTGCCTTCTGCAACGTCAAGACCGGCATGCCGAACGCGCTCGACGCGGCCGAGCCGCAGAACGTCGGCGAGGCCGTGGCCAAGCTCGGGCTTGCCCATGTCGTCATCACCTCCGTCGACCGCGACGATCTCACCGACGGCGGCGCCGAGCATTTCGCCCAGACCATCCGCGCGATCCGCGCCGCGTGCCCCTCGACCACGATCGAGATCCTGACGCCCGATTTCCTGCGCAAGGAGGGGGCGCTGGAGGTTGTCGTCGCGGCGAAGCCCGACGTGTTCAACCACAATCTCGAGACCGTGCCGTCGTGCTATCTCACGGTGCGGCCCGGCGCGCGCTATTTCCATTCGATCCGGCTGCTGCAGCGGGTCAAGGAGCTCGATCCCACCATCTTCACCAAGTCCGGCATCATGGTCGGCCTCGGCGAGGAGCGCCACGAGGTGCAGCAGGTGATGGACGATCTGCGTTCGGCCGACGTCGATTTCCTGACCATCGGGCAATATCTCCAGCCGACCCGCAAGCATCACGCCGTGATGCGCTACGTGCCGCCGGACGAGTTTTCGTCCTACGAGAAGGTCGCCTACACCAAGGGCTTCCTGATGGTGTCGGCGAGCCCGCTCACCCGTTCGTCGCATCACGCCGGCGAGGATTTTGCGAAACTGAAGGCCGCGCGGGCAGCAAGCGCCCGCTGAATCGCCATGCCCAATTTTTCGAGCAAGCGCCGTGTCGATCACAGCGCGTCCGAGATGTTTGATCTGGTCGCCGACGTCGAGCGCTACCCGGAATTTGTGCCGCTGTGCAGCGCGCTGAAGGTCCGTCAGCGCATGGCGAAACCCGACGGCACCGAGGTGCTGGTCGCGGACATGACAGTGTCGTTCAAGCTGGTCAGGGAATCCTTCACCAGCCGCGTGACGCTCGACCGTGCCAATCTGAAGATCCTGGTCGAATATCTGCAAGGTCCCTTCAGCAATCTGGAAAACCGCTGGACGTTCGAGCCCAAAGGCGAGAGCGTTTGCGATGTCGGCTTCTTCCTTGCCTACGAGTTCAAGAGCCGCATGCTGGCGCTCCTGATGGGCTCGATGTTCGACGCCGCGTTCGCGCGATTTTCCATCGCGTTCGAGAAGCGAGCGGATGCGATCTACGGACGGCGGAAGCTGGCGTCGTCGTAGTGGACGGGCACGCTCTCTCCTCCGTCATTGCGAGGAGCCCTTGCGACGAAGCTATCCAGAGCCTTTCCACTGAGGGATGCTGGATTGCTTCGCTCCGCTCGCAATGACTGAGGAGGCGGCGTCGACACTCTCCAACAACTCTCGTCCTCCGTCGCAGACACGGGTGTGCAGCCCCGCGGCGTGTCTCGCCCGAGCTTGGCTTTTGGCGTCGCCCCCAATTGCCAGAGGGCGCAGGGAAGACCGGGTGCCGGCTGGCACCCACGGTCCACTGTGCGAAGGTTGCGCTACGAGAGGCTGCACAGCGGCATACAGGTGAAGCCCAACACACGGCCTTCCCTGCGCAGTGGTTTGACGGCTTATGCCGAGTTCTCCCCGGGGAGCGATGCACTATTGCCCCCGTCGCCTTGCGGATGGCTGATACGGATGCCCGGTCGGGCCGCCCACATCACCACAAGACTTGACGCACAGACC
>NZ_JH600073.1:254092-328602 GCF_000244935.1 Bradyrhizobium sp. WSM1253 | reverse complement strand
AGCGGATTGACCCGTCGTTTGGGTGTTTTGCCCGACGGGCAACGCAAGGGATTGAAGCCCGGATGGAGCGAAGCGTAATCCGGGACGCCGTATCCGCGGAACGAATCCCGGATTGCGCTTCGCTCCATCCGGGCTACGGGAGTCACCCCCGCGGCGAGCGCGGAGTCCTGCGTTTGACGGCGTGCCGGCGCGGCGAGCGTGTCACGCGGGGGCGCAGGCGGGTTACCGCGGCTTCCCGGCGCGGCTTGGCCTGGACTGGGCCGCGGGCGAGATCCATCAGCATGCGCAGCGCCTCGACCACCGAGCGCTGGCGCACGGCGGAACGGCCGATGGCGCCAAAGCGATGCTCGCGGTGAACGATGCGTCCATCGCGCGCGGCGGCGGCGAAGTGGACGAGGCCAACCGGCTTGCCAGGCGTGGCGCCGCCGGGTCCGGCAATGCCGGTGATGGCGACCGCAAGGTCGACGCCGGCACGCTCCAGCGCGCCGACCGCCATAGCTGTTGCGGTCTCCTTGCTGACGGCGCCGAAATTTGTGAGCGTGCTCGCCTCGACCCCGAGCATCGCGCGCTTGGCGTCGTTGGAATAGGTGACGAAGCCGCGATCGATGACGTCGGACGAACCTGGGATGTCGGTCAGCGCGCCCGCGACGAGACCGCCGGTGCAGGACTCCGCGGTCGCGATCGTCAGCTTGCGCATCCGGCACAAATCGAGCAGCGAGCGGGAGAGGGCGCGTGCGTCGCTGCCGGCCATGGCCTAGACACTCCAGGGCAGACGGATGGTGGCGCTCGCGGTGGCCGCGATGCCTTCCTCGCGACCGGTGAAGCCGAGCCGCTCGCTGGTGGTCGCCTTGACCGCGACGCGGGAGATGTCGACGCCGGAAATCTCGGCGATGCGCGCGCGCATGGTGTCGCGCAAGGGACCGATCTTCGGCCGCTCGCAGATCATCGTCACCTCGAGATTGGAGATGCGGCCGCCGCGCTGGGTGACGCGCTCGATGGCGTATTGCAAAAACTGGTCGGAGGAGGCGCCTTTCCACTTCGCGTCGCTGGGCGGAAAGTGCGATCCGATGTCGCCGTCAGCGAGCGCGCCGAGGATGGCGTCGACCAGCGCATGCAGGCCGACATCGCCGTCGGAATGGGCCAGGAAGCCTTTGGTGTGCGGCACGCGCACGCCGCAGAGCATGAGATGGTCGCCCTCGCCGAAGGCGTGGACGTCATAGCCCGTGCCGGTCCTGATATCGCCGAGCAGGCTGGCCAGCCGCGCTTCCTCGCGCACGAAATCCTCGGGAGTGGTGAGCTTCATATTGGCAACATCGCCTTCAAAGGTTGCAACCGTCAATCCCGCCCATTCGGCAATCGCGGCATCGTCGGTGAAATCGCTGCGGCCGTCCTTGGCTGCGCGACGATGCGCTTCGAGGATGACGTCGAAACGAAAGGATTGCGGCGTCTGTGCGATCCGCAACCGCGCCCGGTCCGGCGTGTCCTCGACATTGCCGTTCTCGCCGGTGACCTTGATAGTGTCGGTGACGGGAACGACGGGGATCGCGGCGCCGGTGCGGCTGGCCGCATCGATCGCGCGGGTGATCACGCCTTCCGAAACGAAGGGGCGGGCGGCGTCGTGGATCAGGACGATGTCGGGCTTGTGCCTGGCGAGCGCTTCGAGCCCGGCGAGCACCGAGGCTTGCCGGGTCGCGCCGCCATTGACCGGCGCCTCGTGGCTGAGCCCTGCGACCGCTGCCGTGAACATGGCGCTGTCGTCGGGGTTCACGACCGGCTGAACCGCAAACACGTCCGCATGACGGCTGAAGGCCTCCATGGCGCGATAGATCACCGGCACGCCGCCGATCTCGCGATATTGCTTGGGGCCACCGGCGCCTGCGCGCAGGCCGCGTCCGGCCGCGACGAGAACGACCGCGGTGCGCTGTGATTTCGCCATAGGACTCAAATACTCATTTGATGATGAAGAGAGTCGGGGGTGGGGTGATTGCCGCATGCCTCTAGCACGGCAGGCCCGCAAAAAAAGGGGGTTTCCCCGGATTGTGGGAAACAGCATTTTGCTGCACTGCACTTGAAAGATCGGCAGAACTGTCTAAACTGTAGGCATGACGCTTGACTGCACAAGAATTGTGCGCAAGATAGGTCATGGCAGGCGCGATGAGGCGCTGCCAACGCAACGAGACCCCTGTGACCGGCTCGGCAGTATCTGGCTTTAAGCCATTGAAGATAGGCGATATTGATGTCGCCACCCCGGTCTTCCTGGCGCCGATGTCGGGGGTGACTGACTCGCCCGTCCGCCGGCTGGCCGCGGAGCTCGGCGCCGGTCTCGTCGTCTCCGAAATGACGGCCAGCGACGAACTCGCCAATGGCCATCATATGTCCCGGTTGCGCTGCGAAGCCACGGGTATTGGTCCGCACGTGGTCCAGCTCGCCGGCTGTGAGACGCACTGGATGGCAGAGGGCGCCCGGATCGCTGAAGCCGAAGGCGCAGATATCATCGACATCAACATGGGCTGTCCGGCCCGTCACGTCACCGGCGGCCAGTCCGGTTCCGCCTTGATGCGCGACCTCGAACACGCCGTGAGCCTGATCGAAGCAACGATCGCGGCGGTGAAGGTGCCGGTGACGTTGAAGATGCGGCTCGGCTGGGACGACCGCACCCGCAACGCACCGGAACTGGCGCGGCGCGCACAGGCATCAGGCGTCAAGCTCGTCACCGTGCACGGCCGCACCCGCTGCCAGTTCTACAAGGGCGAGGCCGATTGGGATGCGATCCGTGCCGTGCGCGACGCCATCTCCATTCCGCTCGTCGTCAATGGCGATATCACGACTTACGAGAAGGCGCTCGCGGCGTTAGAGGCCTCCGGCGCCGATGCCGTGATGATCGGCCGCGGTGCGCAGGGACAGCCCTGGCTGCCCGGTGAGATCGGCCGGCGCCTGAAGGGCGGGGCGGCGGAAGCCACGCCGTCGCTCGAGACGCAGCTGCATTATGTCCGCACGCTCTATGAAGGCGTCTGCGCGCTCTACGGCCTGCGCGTCGGTCTGCGGCACGCACGAAAACATCTCGGCTGGGCCCTCGACGTCGCGGCCGATGTGAGCCGTGCGCCGGCCGAGAAGCTGAAATCCTGGCGCCAGAAAATCCTCACCTCGGAGGATCCGCGCCTTGTCCACCGGTCACTGCAAGATGCCTTCGACGACTTCGCATGGAGCGCCGCTGCATGAGCTCAGCCGCTGAACATCGTCGGCCGTTTCCGTCCGACAGCGATGCCATCCTGGACGCACTGCCCAATCCGACGCTGATGATCGGGCCGGACGGCAAGATCGTCGCCGCCAACATCGCAACCGAAGCCTTCTTCGATATCTCGACGCAGTTCTTGAAGC
Organism: Bradyrhizobium sp. WSM1253; assembly: GCF_000244935.1. Taxonomy (NCBI): domain Bacteria; kingdom Pseudomonadati; phylum Pseudomonadota; class Alphaproteobacteria; order Hyphomicrobiales; family Nitrobacteraceae; genus Bradyrhizobium; species Bradyrhizobium sp. WSM1253. Next base: position 325,224 of record NZ_JH600073.1, on the reverse strand, counting down.
GGCAGTCGCTGAAAGAGCTGGTGCCGTTCGGCAGCCCCTTGCTGGCGCTGATTGACCAGGTGCGTTCGTCGAACGCACCGGTCAACGAATACAAGGTCGATCTGGGCACGCCACGCATGGGCGGAGACCGCCAGGTCGATCTGCACGTTGCCCCCGTCACGGAACGGCCCGGCCACATCGTGGTGATGCTCCAGGAGCGCTCCATCGCCGACAAGATGGACCGCCAGCTCACCCATCGCAGCGCCGCGCGCTCGGTGATCGCGCTCGCCGCGATGCTGGCGCATGAAATCAAGAACCCGCTCTCCGGCATCCGCGGCGCGGCGCAGCTCCTGGAGCAGCAGGCCTCCTCGGAAGACCGCATGCTGACGCGGCTGATCTGCGACGAGGCCGACCGCATCGTGACTCTGGTCGACCGCATGGAGGTGTTCGGCGACGAGCGCCCCGTGGTGCGCGGCCCCGTCAACATCCATTCGGTGCTCGATCACGTCAAACGGCTGGCGCAGTCCGGCTTTGCCCGCAACATCCGCTTCGTCGAGGACTACGATCCCTCGCTGCCGCCGGTGCTGGCGAACCAGGACCAGCTCATCCAGGTGTTCCTCAACCTCGTGAAGAACGCCGCCGAAGCGCTGATCGACGTTCCCGACGGCGAAATCCAGCTCACCACCGCGTTTCGTCCCGGCGTGCGCCTGTCAGTCCCCGGTCAAAAATCCCGTGTATCCCTGCCGCTCGAATTCTGCGTGAAGGACAACGGACCAGGCGTGCCGGACGATCTCCTGCCAAATCTGTTCGATCCCTTCGTCACCACCAAGCAGACCGGCTCGGGTCTGGGCCTCGCGCTGGTCGCAAAGATCATCGGGGACCACGGGGGCATCATCGAATGCGAATCTCAGCCGCGGAAGACCACCTTCCGCGTGCTGATGCCGATGTATTCCACATCGGTGAAACATGCCGATCAAAGCAGTCGCGACGGCTCTGCCGGGAAGTCGTCGTCTGCGTCACAGGGGGCAAAATGAGGATTAACGATGCCCGCAGGTAGCATTCTCGTTGCTGATGACGACACCGCCATCCGCACCGTTCTCAATCAGGCACTATCCCGCGCCGGCTACGAAGTGCGGCTGACCGGCAATGCCGCGACGCTGTGGCGCTGGGTCAGCCAGGGGGAGGGCGATCTCGTCATCACCGACGTGGTGATGCCCGACGAGAACGCGTTCGACCTGCTGCCGCGGATCAAGAAGATGCGGCCGAATTTGCCGGTCATCGTCATGAGCGCGCAAAATACCTTCATGACGGCGATCCGGGCCTCCGAGCGCGGCGCCTATGAATATCTGCCGAAGCCCTTCGACCTGAAGGAGCTGATCGCCATCGTCGGCCGTGCGCTGGCCGAGCCCAAGGAGCGGGTCGCGACGCCGAACGACGACGCCGAGATGGAGGCGATCCCGCTGGTCGGCCGCTCGCCGGCGATGCAGGAAATCTATCGCGTGCTGGCGCGGTTGATGCAGACCGACCTCACCGTGATGATCACGGGCGAGTCCGGTACCGGCAAGGAGCTGGTGGCGCGCGCGTTGCACGATTACGGCAAGCGCCGCAACGGCCCGTTCGTCGCGGTCAACATGGCGGCGATCCCGCGTGACTTGATCGAGTCCGAACTGTTCGGCCATGAGCGCGGTGCCTTCACCGGCGCCAACACCCGCGCCTCCGGCCGGTTCGAGCAGGCCGAGGGCGGCACGCTGTTCCTGGATGAGATCGGCGACATGCCGATGGAGGCGCAGACCCGCCTGCTGCGCGTGCTTCAGCAGGGCGAATACACCACGGTCGGCGGCCGCACTCCGATCAAGACCGACGTGCGCATCGTCGCGGCTTCCAACAAGGATCTGCGAGTCCTGATCCAGCAGGGCCTGTTCCGCGAAGATCTGTTCTTCCGCCTCAACGTCGTGCCGCTGCGGCTGCCGCCTTTGCGCGAGCGCATCGAGGATCTTCCGGATCTGATCCGTCATTTCTTCGCGCTGGCCGAGAAGGACGGACTGCCGCCGAAAAAGCTCGACACGCTGGCGCTGGAGCGGATGAAGCAGCACCGCTGGCCGGGCAATGTGCGCGAGCTCGAGAACCTCGCCCGCCGCCTCGCGGCGCTCTATCCGCAGGATGTGATCACCGGCTCCGTCATCGACGGCGAGCTGGCGCCACCCACGGTCAGCCCGGGTGCCGCAGTCCAGCATGGCGTCGACAATCTCGGCGGCGCCGTGGAAGCGTATCTCTCCTCGCACTTCCAGGGCTTCCCGAACGGCGTGCCGCCGCCGGGCCTCTATCACCGCATCTTGAAAGAGATCGAGGTGCCGCTGCTGACGGCCGCGCTCGCCGCCACCCGCGGCAACCAGATCCGTGCCGCCGATCTGCTCGGCCTCAACCGCAACACGCTGCGGAAGAAGATTCGGGATCTCGATATCCAGGTGTATCGGAGCGGGGGCTAGCCTTTCCGCAACGGACGGTGGCTCAGCTCCCCCTACCAAGCGGAGCTGAGCCTGTCCGGATCGCGCTGGCCGTTGTGGCTGACGCGGTGAGCAGAAGTCCCGATCGGACTGAAATGTTCCGCCGGAACATTCAAATGGTCATTCAGCCGCGGGACGCGGCCTCACACCTATCTGACAAATCGGCCTGATACCTGTATCGCGCTGGCGACGTTCGCATTGGGCTCCTGCACCCCGACACCATTGACCAGCAGGTCGGCCGCCGCGATCAGCAGCAGCACGGCCGACACCATCATTGCGAGAAAGAACCTGTGCATCCCCGTCAAGCCGCTGGGGCCGGGATGCGTTCCCGCCCTCCGGCATGTCGCTGTGGATGCGCGGGTCAGTCGCGGCGTGGGCGCCGCGGAATTGTCGCAATTCGGCAACAATGTGGTACGAATACATCAGTATCCGCCCGCCGCGGACCCCGTTTTCAGCACCCATTGCCGGAATGACCAGCGCAGACACCTCGGCCGCATCCTTTGACACGGCCCCAGCGGAAGAGCCCCGGCGTTGGTCGGCGCGACGCTGGCTGGCGCCGTTCGCCGTGGCGTTGGCCCTGCTGTCGGCCTGCCTGACGTTCCTGGTCCTGACCGGCCTCACGTCGATCGAACCGACCCCTGCGGTTGTCCGCTCGTTCTATCTGATCAATGCGGCCACGATCCTGCTGCTGGTCGGCATCATCATCCGCGAACTCTGGCAGCTGATCCTGGCGCGACGGCGGGGTAGGGCGGCGGCGCGCCTCCATGTCCAGATCGTCAGCCTGTTCTCGATCGTGGCGGTGCTGCCGGCGGTGCTGGTCGCCGTCGTCGCCAACGTCACCATCGAGCGCGGCCTCGACCGCCTGTTCTCCGGCCCGACCAAGGAGGTGATCCAGAATTCGCTGACGATCGCGCGCGCCTACATGCAGGACCACGCGCAGCTGATCCGGGGCGACATTCTCGGCATGGCCAACGACATCGCCCACGCCCGGCCGCTCTACGACCAGGATCGCCGCTCGTTTCGCGAATTGCTGACGTCCAGCGCCGCCTCGCGCAACCTGCCGGGCGCGATGATCATCGACAAGAACACCAACATTCTCGAATCCGCCGACACCGGCATGCGGCTGGCCTATTCGCCGCCGGCACCGGACTTCCTCAGCAACGTCAACGAATCCGAGCCCGAAATCGCGGTGCTGCCCGATGCGAGCTTCGTCGCCGCGGTGGTCCGCTTGCGCGCCTTCAGCGACACCTTCCTCTACGTCGCGCGGCCGCTCGATCCGAATGTCGTCAACCAGCTCAAGCAGACCGAGGTCAGCGTCGCCGAATACGCCCAGATCGAGTCGCGCCGGCTCGGCATCCAGGTCGCGTTCGCGCTGATGTTCGCGGTGATCGCGCTGACCATCCTGATGGCCTCGGTGCTGATCGGCCTCAACTTCGCCAACTCGCTGGTCTCGCCGATCCGGCGGCTGATGAACGCGGCCCAGACGGTGTCGACGGGCGATCTCCACGTGAAAGTGCCGGTGCACCAGTCGGAAGGCGACCTCGCCCAGCTGGGTGAGACCTTCAACAAGATGACGGAGGAGTTGCGCAGCCAGCGCGACGAGCTCGTCAACGCCAGCGACCTCATCGACAGCCGCCGCCGCTTCATCGAGGCGGTGCTGTCGTCCGCGAGCGCCGGCATCATCGGCGTAGATAATTCAGGCAGCGTCGGCATTCTCAACCGTTCCGCCGAAAAGCTGATCGGGCACTCCGAGGCCGAGACGCTCGGCCATCCGCTCTCCGACGTGCTGCCCGAGCTCGAAGAGATGATGAAGAGCGCGCGGGAAGGGACCCAGCGCCTGGTGCAGGGGCAGATCACGATCACGCGGGACGGGCAGGAACGCAATCTGTCGGTTCGCGTCAGCGCTGAGAAGACCAGCCAACCGCACGACAGCTACATCATCACGCTCGACGACATCACCGAGCTGGTCTCGGCGCAACGCACCTCGGCCTGGGGCGACGTCGCGCGCCGCATCGCGCATGAGATCAAGAACCCGCTGACCCCGATCCAGCTCTCCGCCGAGCGCATTCGCCGCAAATTCGGCAAGGACATCACCGAGGGCAAGGACAAGCAGATCTTCGAACAGTGCACCGACACCATCGTGCGTCAGGTCGACGATATCCGCCGCATGGTCGACGAGTTCTCGCGCTTTGCGCGGATGCCGAAGCCGGTGATGGAGGGTGAGGATGTCGCCGACGCAGTGCGGCAGGCGGTGTTCCTGATGAAGGTCGCCCACCCCGAGATCGATATCGAGGCCGAGTTCAAGGAAGATCCGCTGCGCGCCCAGTTCGACCGGCGGCTGATCTCGCAGGCGGTCACCAACATTGTCAAGAACGCCACCGAGGCGATCGAGCAGGTCCCCCTGGAGGAGCTCGGCAAAGGCCGGATCGACGTCGTAGTCTCGCGCGAGGGCGAGGACGTTCTGATCGACGTCGTCGACAACGGTATTGGCCTGCCCAAGGTGGCGCGCTCGCGCCTGCTCGAGCCTTATGTGACGACACGCGCCAAGGGCACCGGCCTTGGGCTCGCGATCGTCGGGCGCGTGCTGGAAGACCATGGCGGGCGCATCGAACTGAAGGATGCCTCGGATTTCCGCGAGGGCCAGCGTGGCGCCTGGATGCGGATGCGTTTTGCGATCTCCGGCGCTCCCGCGAAAAGCGAGGGGGCCGAACCGGCAGCCGAGGCAACGGCCAAGCCGGACATCGGCGAAACGGCCACGCAATCCGTCAAGGATCCGGAAACAAAACAGGCGGCCGCCGAAACCAAAGAGCCGGCTGAAAAGACCAATGATTCAACGAAGATCGAAGCCTCAACAGGCAGCTGAGAAAACAGGCGACACATGGCAAGTGAAATTCTGATTGTCGATGATGAGGCCGATATTCGGGATCTCGTTGCGGGCATCCTCGAAGACGAGGGCTTCGTGACCCGGACCGCGCGCGACAGCGATACGGCGCTCGCCGAGATCGCCAACCGCAGGCCGCATCTGGTGTTCCTCGACATCTGGCTGCAGGGCTCTAAGCTCGACGGCTTGCAGCTCTTGGAGCAGGTCAAGAAGGACAACCCCGATCTGCCGGTCGTGATGATTTCCGGCCACGGCAACATCGAGACCGCGGTCGCCGCGATCAAGCGTGGCGCCTACGACTTCATCGAGAAGCCGTTCAAGACCGACCGGCTGATCCTGGTCGCCAACCGTGCACTTGAGAACTCGCGGCTCAAGCGCGAGGTCAAGGAGCTGAAGCAGCTCGCGCCGAGCGCAAGCTCGCTGGTCGGCCGCTCGCCCAGCATGAACCAGCTGCGCCAGACCATCGAGCGTGCGGCCAAGGCCAACAGCCGCATCCTGATCGTTGGCCCCGCCGGCGCCGGCAAGGAACTGACCGCCCGCACGTTGCACACGGCCTCGGGCCGCGCCGACGGCCCCTTCGTCGTCATCAACGCCGCTGCGATCACGCCCGAGCGGATGGAGCACGAGCTGTTCGGCATCGAGCAGTCCAACGGCGAGCACGCGCGCAAGCCCGGCGCGCTCGAAGAGGCCCACGGCGGCACGCTGTTCATCGACGAGATCGCGGACATGCCGCGCGAGACCCAGAACAAGATCTTGCGCGTGCTGGTCGAGCAGTCGTTCCAGCGCGTCGGCGGCAACGGCAAGGTGCAGGTCGACGTCCGCATCATTTCCTCCACCGCGCGCAACCTCGAAGAGGAGATCGCGGCCGGCCATTTCCGCGAGGACCTCTATCATCGGCTCTCGGTGGTGCCGATCCGCGTGCCCGCGCTGTCGGAGCGGCGTGAGGACATTCCGGAATTGATCGACTATTTCATGGAGCAGATCTCCGCGGGCAGCGGCCTGCCCAAGCGGCAGATCGGGCAGGACGCGATGGCGGTGCTGCAGTCGCATGTCTGGCCGGGCAACGTGCGCCAGCTCCGCAACAACGTTGAGAGAGTCATGATTCTGGCCGCGGGCGGGCCGGAGGTCATCATCACGGCCGACATGCTGCCGCAGGACGTCGGCTCCATGGTGCCGGCGATGCCGACCAGCAACAATGGCGAGCACATCATGGGCCTGCCGCTGCGCGAAGCCCGCGAAGTGTTCGAGCGCGACTATTTGATTGCACAGATCAGCCGTTTTTCAGGAAATATTTCTCGCACGGCAGAGTTTGTTGGCATGGAACGCTCGGCACTGCACCGGAAGTTGAAGGCGCTCGGCGTCGGCTAACGCTGCGACGTCGTTGGAATAGGCGAGGAAAATCATCGATTTCCGTAGTTTTTCGGGGCAATACGGCATGGGCTGCCGCGTGAAGCGGCTTGCCTAATAAGCCTACCTGTCCTCTAATTGAACCGCTGTCCCTCCGAGGGGGATCTCATGAGGGACGGCAACCGGACGAGGACCCCGAATTTTCAAAAGAGGGCCGCAACCCGGCGCAATAAAAAGAAACTCAAAGCGAGAAAAAAACAATGGCGGCAGACCGCGCACAAAACCTGCAGGACACCTTCCTTAATCACGTTCGCAAAACCAAAACGCCACTGACGATCTTTCTGGTCAACGGAGTGAAGCTCCAGGGCATCGTGACCTGGTTCGACAATTTCTGTTTGCTGCTTCGGCGCGACGGTCACTCGCAGCTCGTCTACAAGCATGCGATCTCGACCATCATGCCGGGCGCTCCGATCCAGTTGTTCGAAGGCGGCGAGGACCAGCCGGCTTGAGAGTGATCTGATTGGAACCCCGGAATTTCGACGGGGATGTCGACCGTCCGCGGTCGGCAGGGGATAAGCAGACGGGGCGGGTGCTTGTCATCGGTCCCTATTTGCGGGTGCGCGCAGGCAATGCCGACGCGCAATCGGAAGCTCATGTCCTGCGTGACGCGGAAGCCCGGCTCGACGAAGCCGCCGGCCTCGCACGCGCGATTGATCTCGTCGTTGCCGACGCAATCATCGCGCCGATCAGCCAGATCCGCCCCGCGACCTATATCGGCAAGGGCAAGGTCGAGGAGATCGCCGCGCTCGCCAAGGGCCTCGATGTCGAGCTCGTGGTGATGGATTGCGCGCTTGCGCCGATCCAGCAGCGCAATCTCGAGAAGGAGCTGCAGGCAAAGGTGCTCGACCGCACCGGCCTCATCCTGGAAATCTTCGGCCGCCGCGCCAAGACCAAGGAAGGCTCGCTCCAGGTCGAGCTCGCGCACCTCAACTACCAACGTTCGCGCCTGGTGCGCTCATGGACCCATCTCGAACGCCAGCGCGGCGGCTTTGGATTCATGGGCGGTCCCGGCGAGACCCAGATCGAAGCCGACCGCCGACTGATCCAGGAGCGCATCTCCAAGCTCGAGGGCGAACTGAAGAAGGTGCAGGCCACACGCCGCCTGCATCGCGCAGGCCGCCAGCGCGTCCCGTATCGCGTGGTCGCACTGGTCGGCTACACCAACGCCGGCAAGTCGACGCTGTTCAACCGCCTGACCCGCGCCGACGTGCAGGCCGCCGACATGCTGTTCGCCACGCTCGATCCGACCCTGCGCGCGCTCACCCTGCCGCATGGCGGCAAGGCGATGCTGTCGGACACCGTCGGTTTCATCTCCAATTTGCCGACGCAGCTCGTCGCCGCCTTCCGCGCCACGCTGGAGGAGGTGCTGGAAGCCGACGTCATCCTGCACGTGCGCGACATCTCGCACGACGACGCCGAGGCGCAGCAGAGCGACGTCGACGCCGTGCTGCGCCAGCTCGGCATCAATCCCGATGATTCAGGCCGCATCATCGAGGTCTGGAACAAGATCGACCGTTATGGTCCCGAACAGCGCGAAGAACTTTTGAACATCGCCGCGCGCAGGCCGGAGGATCATCCGGCGATGCTGGTGTCCGCTGTGTCGGGCGAGGGGGTCGACGCACTGCTCGCCGCAATCGAGGAGCGCTTGGCGGCCAAGCGCATCACGCTCGATCTCTCGATCGATGCCTCCGACGGCGCCGGCATCAGCTGGCTGCATCGGAATTCCGAGGTGCTGGCGAAAGAGCTGCACGACGGCCGCTTCGACATGACGGTACGGGTGGACGAGACCAAGCGGGATATCGTGGTGAACAGGTTCGACGCCGTGCCGCGACTGTCCGCGTAGACGCCGTCGCCCGCCAGTGAGTTGAGCTAACTGCTGTCTCAAGCAACGCTGTCGTCCCGGACAAGCGTAAGCGCAGATCCGGGACCCATAACCACAAGCGGCTGGAATTGGCACGCTGGTAGCTCCAGCGTGGTTCAACAATGTGCATTCGGGGTAATGGGTCCTGGCTTTCGCCAGGACGACGCTCGAGCTAGGAGCGGGCTTGGTTGCTTTTCTCCGCCGGCGCAGCGCTTTTCGCCTCACCTTTCGCCTCATTCCACAGCGCGTCCATCTCCGCGAGCGATGCCTGCTCCAGCGTCCGCCCCTGCGCCTCCAGCGCCCGCTCGATATAGGCAAAACGCCGCTCGAACTTCGCGTTGGTCGCGCGGAGCGCGGCTTCCGGATCTGCATCGACATGGCGGGCGAGATTGACCAGCGCGAACATCAGGTCGCCGGTCTCTTCCGCCAGGCCCTCGCTGTCGTTGCGGTCGAGTGCTGCCTCGATCTCATCGGCTTCCTCGCGGATTTTTGCCAGCACCGCGCGCGGATCGTTCCAGTCGAAGCCGACGGTGGAGGCCTTGCGCTGCAGCTCCATGGCGCGCGTCAGGGCGGGCTGGCCGGCCTTGACGCCCGAGAGCAATGATTTGTGCGGCGGCATTTGTTCCGGCGGCCGGCGCGCGGCGCGCTCGGCTTTCTCCTCGGCCTTGATGCGATCCCAGACTTCCTTGACGTGGGAGGAGGCGAGGTTGCCGTCCTTGTCGGCGAAAACGTGAGGATGGCGCCGGATCATTTTTCGCGTGATGGCCTCGACGACATCGCCAAAAGCAAAGGCGTTCTGCTCCGACGCCATCTGGGCGTGGAAGACGACCTGGAGCAGCAGGTCGCCGAGCTCCTCGCAGAGATCGTCGAGATCGCCGCGGCTGATGGCCTCGACTACCTCATAGGCTTCCTCAATCGTATAGGGCGCGATGGTCGCAAAATTCTGCTCGAGGTCCCAGGGGCAGCCGGTCACCGGCGTGCGCAGCGCCGCCATGATCTCGATCAGGCGGGAAATGTCGCGGGAAGGGGTCATTGCGGGGCAGTCTCCTGGCTCTCAAGCCTTATGCCAAAAGCGAGCCCCCGTTCCCAGCGTAGCGCGGCGGAACAGGGTGATTTCCACCGGTTGGCGGGCCGGATTGGCGAGCAGCGTGGGCAATGCTAAAGCGCGGGCCATGAGTGACGCATCTTCATCCGAAACCGCGCTGGTGCTGTTCTCCGGCGGCCAGGATTCCACCACCTGCCTCGCCTGGGCGCTGAATCGTTTTGCGCGCGTGGAGACGCTGGGGTTCGATTACGGCCAGCGCCACGCCATCGAGCTGGCCTGCCGCGACCGGCTGTTCGACGGCATCAAGGGCCTGCGCGCGGATTGGGCTTCCAGGCTCGGCGAGAGCCACACGCTGTCGATCCCGACGCTGGCGGCCGTGTCCGAGACGGCGCTGACGCGCGACGTCGCGATTGCGATGGGCGCCGACGGCCTGCCGAACACGTTCGTGCCCGGGCGCAACCTGGTGTTCTTGACATTCGCCGCGGCGCTGGCTTACCGGCGCGGCATCAGTCACATCGTCGGCGGCATGTGCGAGACCGACTATTCCGGCTATCCCGATTGCCGCGACGACACCATCCGCGCCATGCAGGCCGCGCTGTCGCTCGGCATGGCCCGCAAGTTCGAGCTGCATACCCCGCTGATGTGGATCGACAAGGCCGCGACGTGGAGGCTCGCCCATGACCTCGGCGGCGACGGGCTGGTGGACCTCATCCGCGAGCAGTCGCACACCTGCTATCTCGGCGAACGCGGCGCGCAGCATGATTGGGGCTACGGTTGCGGCGAGTGCCCGGCCTGCAGCCTGCGGGCGAAGGGGTGGCGGGAGTATGTGGCGGGGCGGTGACGCCATAGACTCGGTGTCATCACCCGCGAAAGCGGGTGATCCAGTACTCCGAGACGATAGTGATAATCGCGAGGCCGCGGCGTACTGGATTCCCCGCCTTCGCGGGGAATGACAGTGTTGGTTGGGGTGAGGGTGTACCCAAAGCGACTATTGCGCAAAATCCTCAGCCTTCAGCTCGATCGGCTTGCCGTGCGGGGTGCGATCTGCCGCGTGATCCCACGCGTCGCGGTAGCGATGCAACGTCTCCGCAGACGCAACGCCCTTGCGCGCGACGAGACCTTCCAGCGTGGCGAGCCAATGGAGATAGTAGGTCTCGCCCGTATCGGGATCGCCGGCCGCCTGCGCGCGCTTGATTTCTGAGGCCAAGGCTGCGGCCCATTCGGGCCAGGTGAAGACGCCGCGCTCGTGCAGCGTCAGCGCCATCGCGAAGGCGTGCGCCTCCCAGGGTGCGCGGAACACCGGGCCGTCATCATCGCGCGGAATGCTCGGGATCGCTGCCGTCGCGGCAGCAGCAGCGGTGCTGCTCATCAGGCTGGGTCCAGATACGGCTCGAACGCATCGATCGAGACTTTCGAGGTTGGATCGCCATCCGCACCCCAGAGATCGCGGCCCTCGAACACGACCGTGTAGAGCCATTGCGGATTCTCGCCGAGCTCCATCGCCGCCGAGTCCGGAAACACGTGGCAGCCATGGTTCAGCTCGACAATTCCGACGTGGCCACGCACATAGCGCGGCAGGCGGGTGTGGGTTGCGGGATGAATGTTCTTCGTACGAACCTTGTCGCCGATCTTGAATTTCGCCGGCGCCGGAGCAGGACGGGCGAACTTGCCGCGCACCATGATGCGCTCGACCTGGCCGAGATCGAATTTGCCGTGCTTGAGCGCCTTGGCCGGCTGCATAGCGTGGCCGGCGGCGACTTCCTCCCGGGTGAGATAGCCTTTCTCGATCAGCATCTCCTCGAGCCCGAGAAACCATTTCTTGTAATAGGAGCTCGAGAGATAGACATGCGGCGGGATCGTCTCGCGATAGAAGCGCGAGGTGTCGATGTTGAAGGCGCCGGCCGCGCCCATCGCACGCACCATGGCGAGAACACGCGACTCCCATTCCTCGTGGAACACCGGCTCGTTCGGCTCGGGCTCGACCTTGCCGAAGCCGTCCATGCCGCCCATGTCGTGCACGCCGTTCATGACGGCGCCCCGGGCGCCTTGGGAAAGCCGGTGCCGATCATGGAATCGCGCGTGACCAGCTCGGCGAGCTGCTCCTCGCTCCAGCCGTCTGTGCCCGCGGGGCGCATCGGCAACACAAGAAAGCGCGTTTCGGCGGTCGAATCCCACACCCGGATTTCAACGTCCTTGGCGACCTGCACGCCGAAATCGGCGAGCACGCCGCGCGGGTCCTTCACCGCGCGTGAGCGATAGGGCGCGGCCTTGTACCAGACCGGCGGCAGCCCCAGCATTTCCCAGGGGTAGCAGGAGCACAGCGTGCACACGACCATATTGTGACGCTGCGGCGTGTTCTCGACCACGACGAGGTGGTCGCCGACGCGGCTGACATGGCCGAGCGTGCCGATCGCCTTCGAGCCGTCCTCCAGCAGTGCCGTCTTGAACGCCGGATCGCTCCAGGCCTTGGCGACGACGCGCGCGCCGTTATGGGGACCGATCCGGGTCTCATAGGCCTGGATGATGGCGTCGAGCGCGGCCGGCTCGACATAGCCTTTTTCGGTCAGGATCGTCTCGAGCGCGCGCACGCGCAGCTCGGTCTCCGACAGCTCGGAATGGTCGTGATCGTGGTGATGATGATGGTCGCTCATGAGGCAAAGATAGTCCCAGAATCCGGGCGTTGTCGAGGCGAAGACTCTGCTAACATCGCACCATGGGCTGGGCTGCAAGAACCGGAATAACCGCCGCAATCGCTCTTGGCGCATTCGCGGCGCAGGATGCGCGCGCCGCGAATGGCGCCTATGCGGTCGATGCCGCCGACATTTCCGAGGTCGGCTCCTGCAAGGTGGAGAGCTGGATGTCGACGGCTTCCAACACGGATTTTTCGGCGGTCGCCAATCCCTCCTGTGTTGTCGACCCCTTCCGGCCGATCGAGCTGAGCCTGCAGACCATCCGGGCCCGCAGCGATGGCGACTGGAGCACGACGGTCGCTCCAAAAGCCAAGACGAATTTCATCCCGACCGGGATCGGCCGGTGGGGATTGTCGGCCTATGGCGGCGGATCGTTCGACGCGGCGACGGGGGAGGCGCTGTCCGCCTTTGCCGTCATCCCCGCGACCTTCCGCCTGTCGGAGACCATGCGCATCAACGTCAATGGCGGCTGGCTCTGGGATCGCACGGTGGATCGCCACTACCTGACCTACGGCATCGGCTTCGACTGGAAATTCACCGACACCTTGCAATGGACGATCGAGGCTTACGGGCAAGCCGGCGCCTCCGAGATCGCAAGCGCCGTGCAGCCGCGTTTCCAGACCGGTGTCCGCTACCGACCGAACGAGATATTCTCCGTCGATGTGATCTACGGCCGCAACATCACCGGCGAAAATGCCAACTGGATCACCATCGGCACCACGATCCGGTTTCCGGTCCATGGAAGCGAACCCGAACATCGGCGTACCGGGCATCTGTGAGCGCCAGGAAGACCAAGACCAGGGGAGTTTGCGTTGCCTGATTATGTCAAGATCGAGAAGGGCCTCGGGCCGGAGGGGCGGATTGCGGTGGTGCGGTTCGACCGCGGCGATGGCATCAATGCGCTGTCGCCGGAGGCGCTGCGCCAGCTCACCGCGGCCGCGCGCAGTTTTGAGGATGACGCCGCGACCTCCGTCGTGGTGCTGACAGGCAGCGCGGACGCGTTCAGCGCCGGCTTCGACCTCAAGGATGCCGAAGGCCGCTCGCGCAAGGAGATGGACCTCGGCACGCTGCGGCGGCATCTCAAGCTCGGACCGCGCCTGACCCACGCCTGGCAGGAGATGGAGCAGATCACGATCGCCGCCATCGAGGGCTTTTGCGTCGGCGGTGGCGTGGCGCTGGCCGTCGCGCTCGACTTTCGCGTCATGGGACGCGATGCCCATCTGCGCGTGCCCGAGATCGGGCTCGGCATGAACATGAGCTGGCAAAGCATTCCGCGCATGCTGCATCTGATCGGCCCGGCTCGCACCAAGCAGGCGGTGATCCTGGCCGATCAGCGCATCAGCGCGGATGAGGCCTATGCGTGGGGCCTGGTCGAGCAGGTGGTCGATCCCGGCCATGCGTTCGATGCCGCGATGGAGCTTGCGCGCAAGGTGGCAGCGCAGCCGCCGCTCTCCGTCGCCATGACGAAACTCACGGTCAACCGGCTGGCGCACGCGCTGGATAATCTCGCCAGCCACATGGACGTCGACCAGTTCGCCCTGGCAAGCCTCAGCGAGGACCACAAGGAGGGCGTCGAGGCGTTCCTGACGCGACGCAAACCGAAGTTCAGAGGGCGGTAGAAACAGGCTGGGGCCATTGATTGCGCCGCGGACTATCCGTATACGCGGCGCTGGGACAAAATAGGCCCGATCAACGGGCCGGCAAACGACAATGACGATCGAGGGGGAGGGCCCATGACCACTAGCTCGCAGGCGCCTGAGGCGAAAGGGTTTCGCTGGAAGCTGATCGCGCCGCTCGCGGTGTGGCTGGTGATCTATCTGTTTCCGGTGCCGGCAGGGCTCAACGTCAATCAGTGGCACTATTTTGCCGTCTTCGCGGCCGTCATCACCGGGCTCATCCTGGAATCGATGCCGGTGGGCGCGGTCGGCCTGATCGGGCTGACGGTTGCCGGCGTCGGCGGTTATATCGATCCCGACCCGACCAAGTCGCTGCGCTGGATGCTGGCGGGCTTTGCCGAGAGCACGGTGTGGCTGATCGTCGGCGCCTTCGTGTTCTCGATCGGCTATCGCAAGAGCCAGCTGGGCCGGCGTATTGCGCTCGTGCTGGTGCAAAAGCTCGGCAGCAACACGCTTGGCCTCGGCTATGCGGTGGCGATATCGGACTTCTTGCTGGCGCCGGCGACGCCGTCCAACACCGCGCGCAGCGGCGGCATCGTCTATCCCATCATCAGCAACATCCCGCGCATCTACGGCTCCGAGCCTGGACCGACCGCCGGCAAGATCGGCACCTACGTGATGTGGACCGCGTTCGCGTCGACTGCCGTCACCAGCTCATTGTTTTTCACCGCGCTCGCACCCAATGCGGCGGCGCTGGCCATCGCCAAGAAGACCGTCGGAATCGACGTCAGCTGGGCGCAATGGTTCTTGGGCTTTGCGCCGCTCGGCCTCCTCCTGATGGTGCTGGTCCCACTGCTCAGCTACGCGGTCTGCCGCCCCGAGGTGAAGAGCAGCCCGGAAATTTCCGAATGGGCATCGAAGGAGCTCGCGGAGATGGGCCCGATGTCGCGCAACGAATGGATCATGCTGACGCTGATCTTGCTCGCGATGTTCCTGTGGATCGCGGGCTCGAGCCCGGACATCCGCGTGCCGCTTCTGGGCTCGAATTTCGTCAACGCCACCACCGTCGTGTTCATCGTGATCTCGCTGATGCTGGTGACGGGCGTGATCGAGTTTGCCGACATCGTCGCGGAGAAGAGCGCCTGGGAGGTGTTCTTCTACTTCACCTCGCTGCTGACGCTGGCCTCGGGTCTCAACGAGATCGGCTTCATCAAATGGTTCGCCACCGAATATGCAAAGCCGCTCGCCGGGCTGTCGCCGTCGACCGCGATGCTCCTGCTGGTCGCGCTGTTCTTCTGGATCCACTACTTCTTCTCGAGCATCACCTCGCATGCCGCCGCCGTGCTGCCCGTGGTGCTCGCGGTCGGATCCGGCATCCCCGACCTGCCGGTCACGACGCTCGCCATGCTCTGCATGTATTCGCTCGGCCTGATGGGTGTGATCTCGCCTTACGCCACGGGGCCGGCGCCGATGTATTTCGGCAGCGGTTATATCGGCAAGGGTCAGTTCTGGGGCTTTGGGCTGATCTTCGGGATGCTCTATTTCGGGGGGCTCCTGCTGATCGTATGGCCTTGGCTGAGGGTCACCTGAGCCGGGCGGGAGGCCAACACCGCGGCAGATGAATTTTCTTCAGCGGGGAGACATTTGGAAAACTTCGTCCAACTCCCCACAAATATCTGACATTGCAAGAGTGACCTGAAAGGGCGATGGTGCCTGCTGCGGTGCAGCGCGCTCCAGCCGAGTCCTCGTCGCAGTTTCACTCTCCGTCGCTTGATGCGACCGGTTCCCGGATGCCCCAAGGGCAAGCGGAACTATTGTGCATGAAGGCCGCCTCCATGAACGTCCACCCGTCGCCCGCGATCGGAGAGCCGATCGAAAAGCCTGACGCGATCTCAGGTCACGCGATCTCACCCGCGACTGCGCCCGACGTGATGGTCCGTTTCGAAGGCATCTCGAAAACCTATCCAGCCTATCGCGGCAAGCCCGGCGTTAATGCCCTGCAAAACATCGACTTCGCAATCCCGCGCGGTTCGATCACCGGAATCATCGGCCGCTCCGGCGCCGGCAAATCGAGCCTCGTCCGGCTCATCAACGGCCTGGAGAGGCCGACCACCGGCCGCGTCGTCGTCGATAACAGAGATATCTCGGCGCTCACAGGCCGCGAACTGCGTCTGGCGCAGCGCTCGATCGGCATGATCTTCCGGCACTTCAATCTGCTGTCCTCGCGCACCGCAGCCGCCAATATCGCGCTGCCGCTCGAGATTGCCGGCTGGGCCAAGACCGATATCCGCGCGCGCGTGGCCGAGCTGCTTGCGCTGGTGGGCATCGCCGACAAGCACGACCGCTACCCGTCAGAACTCTCCGGCGGCCAGAAGCAGCGCGTCGGCATCGCGCGGGCCTTGGCGACGCGGCCGAGCGTGCTGCTGTCGGACGAGGCGACCTCGGCGCTCGATCCGCAGACCACGCGGGCGATCCTCGATCTGCTCGTTAACATCAATCGCGAGCTGGGCGTGACCATCGTGCTGATCACCCACGAGATGTCCGTGGTGCGCCAGCTCGCGGGGAATGTCGTGGTGCTCGATGCCGGCCACGTCGTCGAGAGCGGCCATGTCGCCGACATCTTCACTCACCCCAAGCATCCGATCACGCAATCCTTCCTGGCCGAAGTGATCGGAGACAGCCTGCCGGTGTCGCTGGCGAGCCGGATCGTTTCGGCGCCGCCTGCGGGCGGGCAGGCGGTGATCCGCGTCCAGGTGCGCGGGGCAGGGGCCGGCGACACGCTGGTGGCGCGGCTCGCGCGCGAACTCGGCCTCGACGTGTCGCTGCTGTCGGCCCGCATCGACGAGATCGGCGGCCAGCACGTCGGCTCGCTGACACTCGGGATTCCCGGTGGCGATGACGCGACGACGCGCACGCTGGCCTGGCTCTCACAATATCAATTCCCCGCGGAGCGTCTCGGCTATGTCGCCTGAACTCATCAACCTGATCATCCAGGCCACTTTCGAAAGCCTGTACATGGTCGGTATCGCGGCGCTGCTCGGCACCGCGTTCGGCCTGCCGCTCGGCGTCTTCCTCGCGACCAGCCGAAAGGGCGAGCTGTTCGCGGCACCCATCGTCAATCGCGTGCTCGGTGCCGTCGTCAACGCGACGCGTTCCACGCCCTTCATCATCCTGGTCGTCGCCATCATCCCGTTCACCCGACTGGTGGCCGGCACCTCGATCGGCTCGACGGCGGCAATCGTGCCGCTGACGATCGCATCGGCGCCGTTCATCGCACGCCTGGTCGAGGGCGCGATCCGCGAGGTCGATGGTGGCCTGATCGAAACCGCGTCCTCATTCGGGGCGTCGCCGATGCAGATCGTGCTCAAGGTGCTGATCCCCGAAGCGTTGCCGGGTCTTCTGCTGGCGCTGACGCTCGCGGTGGTCAGCCTGCTCGGCTATTCCGCCATGGTCGGCGCCGTCGGAGGCGGGGGCCTGGGCGATCTCGGCATCCGCTACGGCTATCAGCGCTTCATGCCGGAGATGATGCTGGCCGTCGTCGTGGTGCTGATCGCGCTGGTGCAGCTCGTGCAGAGCGCCGGCGATTATCTCGCGCGCCGGGTCAATCGCCGTCTGCGACATCACTGACGCCGTTTTAGACATTTCGAACAAGCAGGTTCTTGTCGGTCTGGAAGCATTCCAGACTTCGAGACACGACTGAGCGCATTCGTCGCACGCGTTGCGCCCGCGTCTGGAGAAATTCTAACGCAGTTCCTATCGCACTCCGAAATCGCCTGCGTTAGGGCGAGGCATCAAAAACGGTACCGGCGAAGCCGGCAGTGCGTGGGGCCTCGACAGACGTGACCGACTTCCAACTTGCTTCGCGCTCCGACACGCGCCGTCGACAGATACAGATTCTCTTCCTCGGAGCGGCCAGCATATTTGCTCTCGTCATTCCCTTCGGTGCCGTGGAGGCGCAGACGCAGATTCCCGCCGTCACTGTCGAAGCCCCGCCTCAGCGCGCCCGGCCCGTAGCGGTCGCTTCATCGCGAAGGTCAGGCGCGACACGCACCGCACGCACCAGTCATCGCTCTCCGGCGCAGCAAGCCGCGCCAACCCAATCTGCATCCTCGAACGGCGACACGGGTGAACGCGCCAATGGTCCGGTGCGCGGTTTCGTTGCGACGCGCAGCGGCACCGCGACCAAGACGGATACACCGCTGATCGAAACCCCGCAGTCCGTCTCCGTCGTCACGACCGACCAGGTCAGGAATCAGGGCGCGGTCTCGATCGGTGAGGCGCTGCGCTACACCGCCGGCGTCAGCGGCGACGTCAATGGCGGCTCCGACACTCGCTTCGGCGCCCTCCAGATTCGCGGCTTCGACACCACCATGTCCGGCCTCTACGTCGACGGCTTGCGGATTCCCTCCAGCAATTACGTGCATTTCAACGGCCTCGATCCTTACGGCGCCGAGCGCCTCGAGGTTCTCAAGGGCCCATCCTCGGCGATGTATGGCGGCAGCGGCACCGGCGGCATCCTCAACTACGTGACCAAGCTGCCGACGGCGCAGCAATTCGGCGAGGTCTCGATCTCCGGCGGCAGCTTCAACCGTTATCAGGGCCAGTTCGACATGGGCGGTCCCGCCAACAAGGACGGCACCGTGCTGTGGCGCCTGACCGGCGTGGTGCGCGACGGCGAGACCCAGGTCGACTTCACCAAGGACAACCGCGTCTTCATCGCGCCGGCCGTCACGTTCAAGCCGAACGAGGACACCACTATCACGATCCTCGCCAACTACCAGCGCGACCGGGCAGGGTGGGGCCTTCAGTTTTTGCCGGCCTCGGGCACGGTTTGGCCGAACAACGGCCGCACCATCCCGGTCTCGTTCTTCGCGGGCGTGCCGAGCTTCAACGCGTTCAACACCGAAATCGCGACCGCCGGCTACCAGCTCTCGCACAATTTCACCGACAACATCACGTTCCGGCAGAATTTGCGCTATGCCTATCAGCACAACGAGGAGAAGGTGTTTTTCGGCGGAGCCTATACCGACGAGGCCGCGGGACAGCTCGCGCGTTTCGGCAGCTACAGCAACTCCTACATCAACTCCTTCGCGGTGGACAATCAGCTCCAGGGCAAGTTCACCACCGGCTTCCTGAGCCACACCACGCTGGTCGGAATCGACTACCGCAACACCAGCTTCCGCGACACCGCCTTTGGCGTCACGACATCCGCGCTCGAGATCAACGTCTTCAATCCGGTCTACAGCTACGACTGGACCATGGGCGCCATGAGCGACGATACCGGCGTCAAGCAGTCGCAGGTCGGTCTCTATGCGCAGGACCAGATCAAGCTCGGCCGGCTCTCGTTCCAGCTCGGTGGCCGCCAGGATTTCGTGACGACGCAGGTCGACAGCGGAATCTTCAATACGTCGGTCTCGAAGGATGCGTCGGCCTTCACCGGCCGTGCCGCCGTAATGTACAATTTCGACAACGGCATCGCGCCCTATTTCAGCTATTCGGAATCGTTCCTGCCGGTGCTCGCCACCGGCCCGAGCGGACAGCTGCTCAATCCCGAGACCGGCGTGCAGTACGAAGTGGGTGTCAAGTACCAGCCGCTCGGCTGGAACGCGCTGTTCACCTTCGCCGCCTTCGACCTGACGCGCGACAACGTCGTCACCTTTGCACCTCCGTTCAATATTGCCGAACAGACCGGTCAGGTAAAATCGCGTGGCCTCGAGCTCGAAGGCTCGATGTCGCTCGCCGACGGCTGGAACCTGCGCGCGGCCTATGCCTATATCGATGCCACGGTCACGCAGGATCCCGTCAATGTCGGCAAGGCGCCGGTCACCGTGCCGCTCAACCGCGCCTCGCTGTGGAACGACTACACGCTTCAGACCGGGCCGCTCGCGGGCCTGCAGTTCGGTGGCGGCCTCCGCTATGTCGGCGCGACCTGGGGCGATGACGCCAACACGTTCAAGGTCGGATCCTCGACCGTGCTGGACGCGCTGCTCGCCTACACAAGGGACAATTGGCGCCTCTCGCTGAACGTCACGAACCTCGCCGACACCCGCTATGTCGCCGCCTGTTACAGCCTGTCCGGCTGCTTCTACGCGGAGGGTCGCAAGGCCATCGGCAAGCTGACCTACCGCTGGTGAGTTGGAACGAGGGGGAACGATGAGAGCGATATTCGGCAGGCTGCATCGCTGGGCGGGACTGCTGACGGCCGGCTTCCTGTTCTTTTCCGGCATCACCGGAGCGATCATCTCCTGGGACCATGAGATTGACGAGGTCCTGAACAGCCATCTGTTCGACGTCACCAGCAAGGGCCCGGCCATTCCCTCGATCGATCTCGCGAAGATGATCGAGCAGCGCGATCCCCGTGCGCGCGTGGTCTACCTGTTCATGACGCCGGAGGAGGGCCGCTCGCTGTGGTTCTTCGTCATGCCGCGGATCGATCCCGCGACCGGCAAGCGCTACGCGCTCGACTACAATCAGATCTTCCTCGACCCCAACACCGGCGCGGAGCTCGGCCGGCGCTATTGGGGCGCGGTGTGGCCGGTGACGCGCGAAAACTTCGTCTCGTTCCTCTACAAGCTGCACTACACCATGCACATCCCGGAATTCTGGGGCAGCGACCGCTGGGGCATGCGCCTGCTCGGCATCATCGCCATCATCTGGACCATCGATTGCTTCGTCGGCTTCTATCTGACGCTGCCTACGCGGCGGCGCGCCAGGGCTGCACGGGCGCCCCAGGTCACGCGCCAGCTCGAACGCGGCTTCTGGGCGCGCTGGGCGCCGGCGTGGACCATCAAGACGTCAGGCAGCGTCTACCGGATCAATTTCGACATCCATCGCGCTTTCAGCCTGTGGACCTGGGGCGTGCTGTTCGTCATCGCCTTCACGGCGTTCTCGCTGAACCTCTATTTCGAGGTGTTCTCGCCGCTGATGAAGATGGTGTCGAACTACACGCCGACGCCCTATGAGCAGCGGCCGTATCGCGATCTCGACGATCCCATCGAGCCCAAGGTGACTTTCGCCGAGATCGCGGCGCGCGCTGCGGCCGACGGCAATGGGCGAGGGTGGACCGTCCCGGTCGGCTCTATCAATTACGGGCCGGCTCATGGCGTCTATGCCGCCGCCTTTTTCCATCCCGGCGACGATCACGGCGCCGGCGGGGTCGGCCCGGCGCAGCTCTATTACGACAGCGAGGACGGCCGTCCGATCGGCGAACGGCTGCCCTGGGTCGGCACCGCCGCCGACATCTTCGTGCAGGCGCAATTCCCGCTGCATTCGGGCCGCATCGTCGGGCTGTTCGGCCGCATCCTGATCTCGATCATGGGGCTGGTGGTGGCGGCACTCTCGGTCACCGGAATCGTGATCTGGTGGCGCAAGCGCCGCGCGCGTGTGCGCGTGCGGGAAACGGCTGCGATGCGGCTGAACCGGCAGCTCACACCGGCGGAGTAGGGCACCCGGCTTGCCAGATGAACCTTCCCGTCCGGCATCGGCACAAAGACAGGAGATCACCCCCAGCCTTTCGGACTTCGAATGAGATCGCTTGCCTTGCTCTGCCTGCTCGTCCTGGCGACGCCCGCTCATGCGGCGACGCCCGAGCAGCACTATCTCGACCTGCGCGATCGCTACACGGCGAAATTCTCGAAGGCTGCGGAAAACGACGAGACCACCAAGCAGCATGACGCGGCGCTCAAGGAGTTGACGGGCGTCCTGCGCGGCCTGGTGGGCCCAGTCGCGATCAAGGGACTGCCAGCCGACGGCAGGACGAACGCGGACACGCTCTTCAAGGGGGACTCCGGCTTCGGCCATCTCGACGGCCTCGGCTTCGCGTCCGAAGGCGACAAGATGCAGGCCGTCGTGACCACCACCGCGCTGCTCAAGCACTGGCTTCGCGAGCACCGCGAGGACGGCATGCCGCAGGAGATTGGCGCCGCGTTCAAGTCGGACCGCTTCTACTATCAGGCGATCCAGGACTCCGCCTTCGCCAAATATGCCGAGCTGCCGATCACGAAGCCCGCGGGCGCAAGCGCGGCGGTTGCTGTACTGGGCGTGCGCGGCAATGGCGATCTGAAGGGACCGCCGCATGAAATCGACGTCGTCGCGATCCAGGGCGACAAGGTCTTCTTTCTCGCCGTCAGCGACGCCGTGAAGACGGCCGAGATGCCGGCCTGCGAGAAAGTCTGGAAGCAGATGATGGCGAGGCCCATCGACAAGAAGGACCCGCGCGGCGACATCACCCGCGAAGACAATGCGATGACCGCGTACACGGCGTGCTTCGCCAAGGAAGCACCGAGCCAGGGCTGGTACGCGACGGCCGTGAAGAAGGCGCAGAGCCAGTTGGAGCTGCTGATGGCGCGGTAGCTGCGCAGCTTCAGGACACTCCGCACCTCATCCTGAGGAGCCCGCAACGCGGGCGTCTCGAAGGATGGCCACTGGCGAGAGCTGGGCCATTCATGGTTCGAGACGCGCGTTCCGCGCTCCTCACCATGAGGGTCTCAGATCAACGTGTGCTTCCACCCAAATTCCAGCCGCGGCCACCATCGCCAAAAATCTCATATCCCGTCGCCGTCACCGCGACCGTGTCCTCGAGCTTGATGAACCCACGCTTCGGATGCTTCATCGTGGTCTCGATCGACACCACCATGCCTGTTTCGAGCGGCAGCCGGGCGTCGGTGTCGTCGTAGGGAACCGGACCCTTGGCGGTCAGGCGAGGGGCCTCGTGGCTAACGAGGCCCATGCCGTGGGCCAGAAACTCTGTGCAGTCGCGCTGGGTGATTTTCGCGAGCTGCCGCTCGGCCGCGACGTAGATGTCGCCGCCCATGGCGCCGGGCCGGACCGCAGCGAAGGCCGCGCGCTGGACCGCTTCGATCTCGGCCAGACAGTCCTTCAGCTCGGTATCGGGATCACCGAGCACGGCCATGCGCGCGAGGTCGCCGATATAGCCGTGATAATTACCGCCGGAATCGAGCGACAGCACGTCACCTTGCTCCCAGCGCTGCGCCGACGGCGCCCGGTTGTGGCTGTTGCCGCAGGCGAGCAGGCAGTATTCGAAGGTCAGCCCTCGATTGGCTTCGGCGATCCGCAGGGCGTCCGACAATTGCTGCTTGGTCGTGCCCGGCCCGTGCCCGGCGATCACCGCCAGCATCGAGGCGGTCACCAGTTCGGACGCCGTCTTGAGTTTTGCCAGCTCCTCCGCCGACTTGACCGCACGCAGCCGCTCCAGCACCAGCAGCGCGTCCTTGAGCTCGGCACCGGGCAGGGCGTCACTGAGCGCCCGGCCTGCATCCATCGGCAGGAACGCCATCTCGACCCCGACTCGCTTCAGGGGCACGCCGGCGCCGCGGATCAGGCTGACGGCCCGCGTGATCGCATCGACCGAGCCGTTGGACTCGGTCCGGACCTGCGCCACCCAGGGCGGCGCAACAGCGCGCTGATGGGTCTCCAGCCGGTGCCCGATATAGACCGCTTTCTCCGGCGCACCCTTGGGATAGACCAGGACCGGCAGATAGCGGCTGACGCCCAGCGCATCCATGTAGTCGAAGAAGATCGCGCGGTCGGCACCCAGCAGGTACTGCACATTGTGCTTGGAGGTCGCGACCAGAACGTCGAGGCCGGCGGCCTCCATCAGGCGGTCGAGCTTGGCGGCATCGAATGGAATGGCGCGCGAGCGGTCTGCGCGGGCGACGTTCTCCTGCATGACGAACCTCCCATGGTGGCGTGGGCATCAACCGCTGCCGCGGTTTGCCCGGGGCTTGTTTGGCACCAAGTGTGAGCCGAGAGCGGGGTTCTGGGTAGCTGCGGAATGATCTGGCCTGATCTGCACAGCCATATCTACGATTCGCATAAGGTATATTATGGAATATATTTATATACAATCAGGTCAATTACTTAGCTGGAATTCCTCTCACTAAACCTTCGTTCCTCGTTCTTTTCCGGACCGGCCGTGGCACGTCGCCCCAGCTTTTGACGGCTACTGTGCATGGGGTTGTTTTCGCGTTTTTGAATCCGGCCCATGCCTCCGAAAGCCGATATTGCCGTGAGGATGTCCGGCTGCAATAAGCGAGGCTTCGCGAGATCGCAGATGACCTTCTGACCGTCCGTCCGTATAGGTTTGCATCTCAGAACAACAACAAACTTTCCGAGGAAGCAGACCCATGAGCTTTTCCCGCCGCACGCTTCTCAAGGCCTCCGCCGCGACCGCGGTCCTGGGCGGCCTCAGTGCGCCCCATGTGGCCCGCGCCCAGAGCGCCGAGTTCACCTACAAATACGCCAACAACCTGCCGGACACCCATCCGCTGAACGTGCGCGCCATGGAGATGGCGGCGGCGATCAAGGCCGAGACCAGTGGCAAGTTCGACCTCCAGATCTTCGCGAACAACCAGCTCGGGTCCGACACCGACATGCTGAGCCAGATCCGGTCCGGCGGCGTCGAGTTCTTCACGCTGTCGGGGCTGATCTTGTCGACCCTGGTGCCGGCGGCGTCCATCAACGGCATCGGCTTCGCGTTCCCGGACTACGGCACGGTCTGGAAGGCCATGGACGGCGATCTCGGCGCCTTTGTCCGCGGCGAGATCAAGAAGGCCGGGCTCGAGGTCATGGACAAGATCTGGGACAACGGCTTCCGCCAGACCACGTCGTCGAGCAAGCCGATCACCGGTCCGGACGATCTCAAGGGCTTCAAGATCCGCGTGCCGGTGTCGCCGTTGTGGACCTCGATGTTCAAGGCGTTCGATGCGGCGCCCGCCTCGATCAATTTCGCCGAGGTCTATTCCGCGCTGCAGACCAGGATCGTCGAGGGCCAGGAGAACCCGCTGGCGATCATCTCGACCGCCAAGCTCTACGAAGTCCAGAAATACTGCTCGCTCACCAACCACATGTGGGACGGCTTCTGGTTCCTGGCCAATCGCAAGGCCTGGAGCGCGCTGCCGGAGGATATTCGCACGGTCGTCGCCAAGAACATCAATGCGGCCGCAGTCAAGGAGCGTGAGGACACCGCCAAGCTCAATGCCAATCTGCAGCAGGAGCTCGCGGGCAAGGGCCTGACCTTCAACCTGCCCGCCGTTGCGCCGTTCCGCGACAAGCTGCGGTCCGCCGGCTTCTATGCCGAGTGGAAAGGCAAATATGGCGACCAGGCCTGGGACCTGCTGGAAAAGGCCGTCGGCAAGCTGTCGTAACGCGTTGGAGCCGTCATGGCTCATGTTGAGGTCGAAGGGAGCGGAGTGGCGGGCGAGGCGACTGTTCGGTCCCCTCGCCGACCTTCGTTGCTGGCCTCGACGGAGCGCGCACTCGGCCTCCTCGTCGAAATCCCTGCGGCCATTTTGGTGGTCGCCGAGATCGCGATCCTGTTTGCCGGCGTGGTCGCGCGCTACGGCCTGCACCGGCCGCTGATCTGGTCGGACGAGCTCGCCTCGATCCTGTTCCTGTGGCTCGCCATGCTGGGCGCGGCGGTCGCGTTCCGCCGCTCCGAGCACATGCGCATGACCGCGGTCGTCGGCAGCGCCAAGCCGGCCACGCGGGCCTGGCTCGATCTGGTCGCGACCTGCGCGGCGCTGGCCTTCCTGGCGCTGATCGTCTGGCCGTCCTGGGACTACGCCTACGAGGAAAGCTTCATCACCACGCCGGCGCTGCAGATCTCCAATATGTGGCGCGCCGCGGCGCTGCCGGCCGGCATCTGCCTGATGGCGGTGTTCGCGCTGTTGCGGCTGCTGCGCGCAGCCGACTACCGCATGGTGCTGACGGCCGTGGTGTCCGTTGCCATCGTCGTCGGCTTGTTCTGGCTGGCGCAGCCTTATCTGCGACCGCTCGGCAACCTCAACCTCGTCATCTTCTTCGTCGGCGTCGCCGGCTTCTGCGTCTTTGCCGGCGTTCCCATCGCGTTCGGCTTCGGCCTCGCCATCTTCGGCTATCTGGCACTGACCACGCGCACGCCGGTCATGGTGCTGGTCGGGCGGATGGACGAGGGCATGAGCCACCTCATTTTGCTCTCGGTGCCGCTGTTCGTATTCCTGGGGCTCCTGATTGAAATGACCGGCATGGCACGGGCCATGGTGGCGTTCCTAGCGAGCCTGCTCGGCCATGTCCGCGGCGGACTGCATTACGTCCTGGTCGGCGCGATGTACCTGGTCTCCGGCATCTCCGGCGCCAAGGCGGCCGACATGGCCGCGGTCGCGCCCGTGCTGTTCCCGGAGATGAAACAGCGCGGCGCCAAGCCCGGCGATCTCGTCGCGCTTCTGGCGGCGACCGGCGCGCAGACCGAGACCATTCCGCCGAGCCTCGTGCTGATCACGATCGGTTCGGTCACCGGCGTCTCGATCGCCGCTTTGTTCACCGGCGGCCTCTTGCCCGGCGTGGTGCTCGCGATCACGCTGTGCATGCTGGTGTGGTGGCGCTACCGCCACGAGGACATGAGCCATGTCCGCCGCGCCACAGGCGGCGAGATCGGCAAGACCTTCGTCATCGCCCTGCCCGCGCTCGCGCTGCCCTTCGTGATCCGCTACGCCGTGGTCGAAGGCATCGCGACCGCCACCGAAGTCTCCACCATCGGCATCGTCTATGGCGCCCTGGTCGGCCTGCTCGTCTACCGCCGCTTCGACTGGCGGCGGCTGTTTCCCATGCTGGTCGAAACCGCTGCGCTGTCGGGCGCGATCCTGCTGATCATCGGCACGGCCACCGGCATGGCCTGGGGCCTGACGCAATCAGGCTTCTCGCGCTCGCTGGCGTCCGCCATGACCGGATTGCCGGGCGGCGCGGCGACCTTCATCGCCGTCTCGATCCTGGCCTTCACCATCCTCGGCAGTGTGCTGGAGGGCATCCCCGCGATCGTGCTGTTTGGGCCGCTGTTGTTTCCGATTGCGCGTGCGGTCGGCGTGCACGAGGTGCATTATGCCATGGTGATCATTCTCGCCATGGGTATAGGGCTATTCGCCCCGCCCTTCGGGGTTGGCTATTATGCCGCCTGCGCCATTGGACGCGTCGATCCGGCCGAAGGCATCAGGCCGATCTGGGGCTATCTGCTGGCGCTACTGGTAGGATTGATCGTCGTCGCCGTCTTTCCGTGGATCTCGATCGGATTCCTGTAGGCCGGCGTGTGAGGGAGGTGTCGATGAGCGAACGGCAGAACCAGTACAATATCGGCCTGGACAAGACGCCCGCCAACTACGTGCCGCTGAGCCCGTTGAGCTTCCTCGCACGCAGCGCCGCGGTCTATCCCGATCATGTCAGCACGGTCTACGAGGGGCGCAGCTTCACCTGGCGCGAGACGCATGAGCGCTGCAAGCGCTTTGCTTCGTATCTTGCCGGCCAGGGCATCGGCGTCGGCGACACCGTCGCGGCGATGCTGCCGAACATTCCGGCGATGAACGAGGTGCATTTCGCCGTCCCCATGACGGGTGCCGTGCTCAACGGGCTGAACATCCGTCTCGATGCGCCTTCGATCGCATTTCAGCTCGACCATGGCGGCGCAAAGATCATTCTGGTCGACCCCGAGTTTTCCGGCGTCATCACCGATGCGCTGTCACAGATGAGTGGCCCAAAACCGTTCGTGATCGACGTCGACGATGCTGCCTTCAAGGGCGGCGGGCGCATCGGCGAGATCGAGTATGAGGCCGCGCTCGCGCAAGGCGATCCTGACTTCGCGGCGATCCTGCCGGGCGACGAATGGGACGCGATCGCACTGAGCTATACCTCGGGCACCACGGGCAATCCCAAGGGCGTCGTCACCCATCATCGGGGCGCCTATCTGAATGCCGTCAGCAATATTCTCGCAGGCCAACTCGGCCAGCATCCGGTCTATCTCTGGACGCTACCGATGTTCCACTGCAACGGCTGGTGCTTCCCCTGGACCATTGCGGCGGCTGCCGGCATCAATGTCTGCCTGCGCAAGGTCGAGCCGACGAAGATCTTCGAGCTGATCAAGCAGCACGGCGTCACCCACATGTGCGGCGCGCCGATCGTCTACAACACCCTGATCAACGCGCCCGATGCCCCGAAGGGCGGCGCCGCCCGCCACGTCGTCGGCCTGATCGCCGGTGCCGCGCCGCCGGTCGCGGTGCTCGAGGGCGCCGAGAGCATCGGCATCAAGCTGACGCACGTCTATGGCCTGACCGAGGTCTACGGCCCCGCCTCCGTCTGCGCCGAGCAGCCTGGCTGGGATGATCTGCCCGCAGCCGAGCGCGCCAGCCTGAAGCGACGGCAGGGCGTGCCCTACCCGCTCGAGGAAGCCGTCACCGTCATCGATCCCCAGACCATGAGGCAAGTGCCGCGCGACGGCGAGACCATCGGCGAGGTCATGTTCCGCGGCAACATCGTGATGAAGGGTTATCTCAAGAACGACAAGGCGACGAAGGAAGCCTTCGAAGGCGGCTGGTTTCACACCGGCGATCTTGGCGTGCTCGATGCGCATGGTTACGTCATCATCAAGGATCGCTCCAAGGACATCATCATCTCCGGCGGCGAGAACATTTCCTCCGTCGAGGTCGAGGACATCCTCTACAAGCATCCCGCCGTGCTGTTCGCCGCCGTGGTCGCAAAGCCCGATCCGAAATGGGGCGAAGTGCCTTGCGCCTTCGTCGAGCTGAAGGACGGCGCGAGCGCGAGCGAAGCCGACATCATCGCCTTCTGCCGCTCGCATATGAGCGGCTTCAAGACGCCGAAGGCCGTGGTGTTCGGACCGATCCCGAAAACGTCAACGGGAAAGATCCAGAAATTCCTGCTGCGCAACGAAGCGGGATCGGCGAAGGCGATCTCGGCCTGAGCCGATTCCATGAGTCTGGCAACGCATTGAGAGGTCCCTGCCGTCCTAATTGCTTGATAAAGCTGGACAGGCAAGGCAACGTCCAGCCGGAATCGCCGACATCAATCCGGCGACCGATCCCGCTCAGCCTTCGCCGGTGAAGGCAAAGCTCCCTATCGAGGCTTTATGGCAGCCATCCCCGCCGACAAGTTGAAGCTCTTTCGCATCCGCCGCGCGCCAAAAGGCGGTCGCAAGGCAGCGCCGGGCCCGGACATCGAGGGAAAAATCCTCGATGCGGCAGAGTTCGTCTTTGGGCATTTCGGCTTTCGCGGAGCGACGACGGCCCTGATCGCTAAAAAAGCATCGATCGCGAAACCCCACATTTACTATTATTTCGAAGACAAGGAGGATCTGTATCGCGCGGTGCTGGAACGTGCGATGAACATGTGGGCACGAGACATGGACAGTCTCGACATGACGTCCGATGTCGAGACCATCCTCGTGCGCTACATCAGCAGGAAGATCGATTTCTCGCGAGATCACCCGCATCTGTCGCGCATCTATGCCAACGAAATCATCAGCGGCGCTCAATTCATCGGCAGCTTCATTGAAAAAGTCTCGACCCCGTTGCTGCTCGACAAGGTCAAGACGCTCGACCAATGGACCGCCAGCGGGGCGATTCGGCCGATCAGCGCCGTCGATCTTTTCTTCTGCATCTGGGCGATGACCCAGGCCTATGCCGATTATTCCAGCCAGATGATCATCATGAAAGGTAAGCGACAGCTCGAAGAGGCCGACTACACCGCGGCCAAGGCGACGATCGTCCAGCTCGTTCTCGGCGGACTTGGTCTTTCGGGCCCTGCCGAGGCTGGCGCCTAGCCCTTTGTTCGGCCGTTCGTTTTTCGCCAGCGGCCCTGTTTCCCCCTCTCCGCCATTACGCTCACGTGCGGGACATCCTAGCCAGAACCGCACTGGATTTCCGGTTGCAGCGAGGCGTTTTGCGCCGGTAGCCGGCGCCAGATCCGAAATTCGTGTTTGTAAAAATATTTTATCGATCGTAAAATGATTTTATCGATCGTTATAAAATGGCATGTCGCTTGCTTCGACCCGATCTTCCGCAACGTGCGAGCACCCATAGCAGGGACTGCGGCTTCCAACGCCGTTGCCCTGCGCCAGCAAATCCGAGGTAGAGGACATGCCATCCAACAGCGGCGACGTTCCCACGCTGATCATCACCGGCGCCCATCCAAAGCTTTACAATCACGACCTTGCTCCAACCGCGCCTGAGGGCCGAACCTGGGGTGTCTTCAGCCTGTTTGCGATGTGGATGTCGGACGTCCATTCCGTGGGCGGCTACACATTCGCGGCGAGCCTGTTCTTTCTCGGCCTGACAGGCTGGCAGGTGCTGATCTCGATGCTGGTGGGTATCACGGCGGTCTACTTCCTGATGAACCTGATCGGACGGCCCTCGCTACGCTACGGCATTCCGTTCCCGGTCGTGGCCCGCATCTCGTTCGGGGTGATGGGCGCCAATCTCGCCGCCATGGTGCGGGGCGTCGTCGGCATTGTCTGGTACGGCGTGCAGACCTACTTCGCCTCGAAGGCGGTGCAAGTCCTGATCGTCACTCTGATGCCGTCGGCCGCCGATCTCACGCACAACAGCATCGCCGGCCTGTCGACGCTCGCATGGTTCAGCTTCCTTTTCATGTGGCTGTTCCAACTTCTCATCTTCCTCAGCGGGATGGAGCGCATCCGCCGCTTCATCGATTTCTGCGGACCCGTGGTCTACGTCGTCATGTTCGCGTTGGCGATCTGGATGTTATGGCAGGCCGGTTTCTCAAGCCTGTCTCTTCAACTCAGCCCGCCGGCCGCCACAACCGCGGCGACGATTGGCGTGATGGCGAATGCCGCGATGCTGATCGTGGCCTACTTCTCGGCGCTCCTGCTCAATTTCGGCGACTTCGCCCGGTTCGGCAAGGATGAGCGAGCCATGAAAACCGGCAATCTGCTCGGGCTTCCCGTCAATTTCCTGGTCTTCTCGATCATCACAGTGATCGTGACGGCCGGTACGCTGAAGGTGTTTGGCGAGGCGATCATGGATCCAGTGCTGATCGTGGAGAAGATCGGCAATCCGTTCGTCGTCGTTATCGGATCGATCACGTTCATCGTCGCGACGATGGGCATCAACATCGTCGCGAACTTCGTTTCGCCGGCTTACGACATCTCCAACCTGAATCCCCAGCGCATCAATTTCAGGCTGGGAGGCCTCATCACGTCGATCCTGTCGGTACTCGTCTGCCCCTGGCTGTTCGTGGCCAGCCCGTCGGCCATCACGCTGTTCGTCAGCATCTTCGGCTCTGCGCTCGGGCCCATGTTCGGCATCATGATCGCCGACTACTATCTCGTGAAAAAGGAAATCGTCGTGCTGGAGGACCTCTATACAATGTCACCAGCCGGTGAATTCCATTACGACGGCGGCTGGAACTACAAGGCGCTGATTGCACTTGCGGTGTCCGGCACTCTGTCGATCGGACTCTCGCTGGCAGGCGCCTACGGACTGATCTTCAACGTCGGCGACTGGGGTTGGCTCATCGGGGCCACTGCCGGCGGACTGATCTACCGAGCCCTCTCGAAGGAGCAAAGGCCGGTTTCCGTCATTGTCGGGGCGGGCGAATGACGTTCGAAGTTGCGGATCCATCGCCATGTGGGCGGCGGCCCCGCAATACTCTTGGCATGCGCGTTCGGTCGAACGCGCATGCTACCCAGATACGACGTCGCGATGATCGGTGGCGATATCGCTACCTGCTGCGAGCCCCTTCGCCAGTCTGGACTGGATGCAGGTCTGCAACCGCTTCCTCCAGGATGGTAGCAACCTCCAGCAGCGAGATCACCAAGCGCGGCGTGCGCCTCAGCCTGTCGTCGATCGCGGCGGCGAACAGATCGTTCCGCTTCCGGCTACCGAGCAATCGCCACCGTCCAAAGGCGATCTTGTGGACGTTCCCGGAAACATATCCGACCGAGGCCCATAATTGCTCGGATTCCAGCAGGAGCTCGCCTGCCATCCGATCCATCACTGTGACGATCGCGAGCAGATCATCGGTCACGGTCGCCAGACCGACCGCGCGGCTACCCGGATTATCGTCATGTGAACTCCACTCGCTTGCGGTCTTCGATATTGGCCTGGCTTGCAATCCAGCGAGTTTGTCCACAAGCGCGGCGAACCGAGAACGGGCCGCGCGGACGACATCTTCCAGGAAAGACAGATTGGTCTGCGCCGACCCCGACATGGCGTGCGGTTTGATCGTCTTAAAATACATCAATGCTCCCCGGAGGCAACCAACGTGAAAGTTGAACAGTTGCCTAGATCTAAGGTCATCCGACCCGAGGTGCTTGAACGTCCTGAGCCACGATTGATCGAAACCGGCCTGCAAGGAAATCAGGCAAGGGCATCAAAACCGAACGCAGAGTGGGTCGGTCGCGTTCGGCCGCGCATTGGAGACACATCATGAGCGATGATGGCCTCTACGGCGACCGGCTAGCGAAGCTATTTCCAATGATCAGCGAGCCGAGCTCGGGCCTCGTCAAGTCGCTACAAAAGGGAACATTCGCCGCGGTGCGAATGGCATATTCCGGACCGGTCGGCGATCCGACGCTGCCATCGCCTCCGGACGAGGCCTTCGCACTTTGCCTTCGGCTGCAGTATCAGAGAGCCGAGTCGTGGCTGGATGGTCGATCCGCACCCAAGGGCGCGTTGAAGGACGAGACGAGTATCTACGATCTGCGATGTGAAACGGTCGTTCACTTCCGCGATCCCTTTGACTTTCTCTACCTGTATCTGCCGCACGGCACGCTAAATGAATTGGCGAACCAGCTTGATCTTGGCCGCGTTGAATATGACGTTGGCGCGGGCGCGAACTTCATGGATCCAGTCATGGCTCATCTGGGTGCTTGCCTTCTGCCGGCGCTCGAAAGTCCGCATGAGGCCAACGAGCTTTTCGTGGGCCACGTCGCGATGGCGCTCAACACGCATTTTCTCAAGACCTATGCCGTCGGCCAACCTCGCAATCGCTCTCACCGCAGCGGATTGGCGCCATGGCAACTTCGGACCGCGAAGGCACTCCTTCGCGCAAATCTCGATGGCGAGATCGCGTTGGCCCGAATTGCCGCTGAGTGTGGCGTGTCAGCCGCCCACTTCGCCCGAGCATTTAGAGTCAGCACGGGAACACCGCCGCATCGATGGTTGATGAATCAGCGTATCGAGCAAAGCAAGAGCCTGCTGGCAAGCTCGCCGCTATCGCTCACGGAAATCGCCATCAAATGCGGCTTCGCGGATCAGAGCCATTTTACCAGAGCGTTCTCAGCAGCAACGGGTGCCACGCCAGGACGCTGGCGACTGGTCCGCAAAGCTTAATCCCGGATGACCATGTCCAGGAACGCAGCGGCCGTGTCGCCGGTGCGAGGTTTTCGGCTCGGCTCCCCGGTGCGCTCCCACAAGCAAGGCCGTGCTGCGTTACGCCTGGTGATCTTGCCTGGAAGACAATGCCGCTGATACGGGAGAGACCTTCCGCTCGCGTCGCGAAAGCGAACGGAAGATATTCCTGCCCTCACATCTTCTTGTAGGCGTCAACCAAAGCCTGGCCGTCGGCTCCCGCCTTCTTGAGCCAGTCGGCGGTGAGCTGTTCGCCGATCTTCTGGAAGCCGGCCTTCAGGGCCGGGCTCGGCGGCTCGACCGTCATGCCCTTAGCCTTGAGCTGATCGATGTACCAGGTGCTCTTGTCCTGCCAGGCCTTCCAGCCGCGGGTTTCCGCGGTCGCGGCGGCCTTGAGGATGGCCTCCTGGGTCGGCTTGTCTAGCGCCTCGAACGCAGCCTTGTTGACGAAGGTGTAGTCCTTCGGGATCCAGGCTTGCACGTCATAGAAGTACTTCAGCGACTCCCATGCCTTCGCATCGTAGCCTGTGCCGCCTGACGACATGAAGGAGTTCACGACGCCGGTCGCAAGTGCCTGCGGCAGCTCGGCGGCCTGAATGGTGACGGACTGCGCACCGACCAGTTCGCCGATGCGCGCAGTTCCAACGTTATAAGCCCGCCATTTCAGGCCCTTCATGTCTTCGATGGTCGCAAGCGGCTTGCTGACATAGACGCCCTGCGGCGCCCACGGCACGACAAACAGGAGCTTGAGCCCCTGCGCCTCCAGCTTCTTCGTAATCAGCGGCTTCGACGCCTGGTACAGCTTCATGGCGTCCGGGAAGCTGGTCGCCAGAAACGGCACGACGTCGACCCCGAATACCGGATCCTCGTTCTCGTGGATCGACAGCAAGACTTCGCCCATCTGCGCCTGCCCGGTCATCACCGCGCGCTTGATGTCGGGCGCCTTGAACAGTGAGGCGCCCGGATGGACCGTGATCTGGAGCTTGCCGGACGTGGCGGCTTCGACGTCCTTGGCGAAGGCAACGAGGTTCTCGGAGTGCGGATTGTCGGCCGGATACGCCGCCGGCAGATTCCATTTGGTCTGAGCCAAAGCGGGTGTCGCGGCCAGCACGGCGCCGGCGATCAGGGATGCGCGGAATAAACGAGACATCATCGGGCTTCTCCTCACAGTCAATTCAAACGGTACGCTCAGTCTGGGAAAGCGAGCTTGGGCAAGAACATCACGATCTGCGGATATTCCGTGATGATGAACACGGCCGCGAGCAGCAGCACGAAGAACGGGAACGCCGCCCGCGCGACGGTCAAGGTATCACGCCCACTCATGTTCTGGAGCACGAACAGATTGAAACCGACCGGCGGCGTGATCTGCGCCATCTCGACGTGGATGATGAGATAGACGCCGAACCAGACCAGGTCGAGACCGGCCTGCTTGACCATCGGCAGCACGATCACGGCGGTCAGGACGATCATCGAGATGCCGTCGATCAGGCATCCCAGGATGATGTACATGATGCTCAGATACAGCGCGAGCATGCCCGGCGTGAGCTGCTGGCCCTGGACCCAGGTGGCGAGAGCCGCCGGAATGCCCGTATAGGCCATCGCTGCGGTCGTGTAGGCAGCGCCCGCCAGGATCAGCATGATCATGCAGGTCAGGCGCGTCGCGCTCATGATGCTCTCGAGGAAGTTCTTGCGCGTGAGCGTGCGGCTCCACCACGCCAGCAGCAGCGCGCCCGAAACGCCCCAGGCGGCGCATTCGGTCGCCGTCGCAAAGCCGAGCACGAGCGAGAGGAAGACCGCCAGGATCAGCAACAGGCAGGGCGCAAGCCTGGCCGACTCGCGCAGCTTCTGGCGAAACGGCATCGGGGGATCGCGCGGCGGAATCTTCTTCGGGTTCAGCAGCGACCAGATGATGATGTAGCCGGAATAGAGCACCATCACGAGCACGCCGGGCAGAAAGCCGCCGAGGAACACCTGAAGCACGGAGACATTCGCCGTGACCGCATAGACCACCATCGGGATCGACGGCGGGATCAGCAGGCCGAGCGTGCCGGAGCCCGCGAGCGAGCCGAGACTGAGGCCCTTGTCGTAACCACGCTTGTCCAGTTCGGGCAGCGCGATCTTGCCGATGGTCGCACAGGTCGCCGCCGACGAGCCCGACACCGCCGCGAAGATGCCGCAGCCGATCACGTTGACATGAGTGAGGCGCCCCGGCAGCCACTGCACCCAGGGCGACAGGCCTCGAAACATCTCCTCGGATAATTTAGTGCGGAAGAGGATCTCGCCCATCCAGATGAACAGCGGCAGCGCGGCGAGCGTCCATGACGAGCTTGCGCTCCATGTCGTGGTCGCAAGCACCGAGCCGAGCGGCAGGCTCGTGGTCAGCGCCATCGCTACGAAGCCGACGAGGCCGAGCGAGACCGCGATCCAGATGCCGCTTCCCAGCAGCACGATCATGACGCCGAGCAGAATGAACGACAGTTCGATCATGCCGAGATTGGCCATCGTCAACCTCCGCCGCCCTGTGAGATGCGTTCGATGAATTCGTCCGGGGTCTCGTCCGGCGAGCCCTTCTCGTAGCTCGGCCGGTTGCCGCTGACGACACTGACCATTTCATCAATGAGCGCGATCGACAGGATCACGAGTCCGCCGGAAAACCCGAGCTGCGGAATCCAGAGCGGAAGCGCGACGACGCCCTGCGCCACGTCGTTGAAGCGCCAGGAATCGTAGGTCATCTGCACGGCATGCCGGGTGAAATAGAGGATGAAAGCAGCGGCAATGCCGAGGGCCACGACCTCCGCAACCTGTTTGGAGCGCCCATGCAAACGCTCCAGCAGCAGGCCGACCCGGATCATCTCGCCGCGCTTGAAGGTGTGAGCGAGGCCGAGGAATGCCATCGCGGCCATGCACCAGGAGGCGAAATCATCGCCGGCGGGAATGTTGACCGCAAACTGGCGCCCGATCGACATGATCATCATGATTGCAAAGATCGCAACCATGAAGGCGCCGGCGGCGTAGCCCGCACCGAGATAAAGGAGATCCAGCGCGCGTCGCACCGGTCCCCGGCTCGTGACATCGTCCCCTGCCAACGCGATCCCCATCCTCACACGAGGCGATTCAGACGGTCCCGGCGATCGCACGTCGCGCGCCGGTCCTGCATGAATATCGCCCCTGCCCAGCGCCCTGTCTTTCAGACGTTAGATCAACATGATGGGGCCAGCGCAAGCAAGGAGTATGCCGGCTCTCGCCGGAATTTCCACCGCAGGTTCAGCGGGTCTCGAGCCGCAGCCCGTCATACGCGGGCACCACTCCCGCCGGCAGCGACTGCCGGATCACCTCATAGTCGACGTCGGCCGTCATGTTGGTGATGACGGCGCGCTTCGGCTTGAAGCGCTCGATCCAGGACAACGCGTCGTTGATGCTGAAATGGCTGACATGGCTGGTGTAGCGCAGGCCATCGACGATCCAGAGATCCAGATTTTCCAGGGCGCCCCAGCTCTCGCGCGGGATGTCGTTGAGGTCGGGTGTGTAGGCGGCATCGCCGATGCGATAGCCCAGCGCGGGAATGTTGCCATGCTGCACCAGGAAGGCGGTCATCGTCACCGGGCCGCCCTTCCCCTGGATGGTCTGGCTTTCACCAGCCTCGATCGACTGCGCCGTCAGGATCGGCGGGTAGTCGCTGCCCGCCGGCGAGACGAAGCAATAGGAGAACCGCGACATGATGTCGTTCGCAGTCGTCTGATTGAGATAGGTCGGAATCCGCCGGCGCATGTGCATCACGACCGAACGCAGATCGTCCATGCCGTGGGTCTGGTCGGCGTGCTCGTGGGTCAGGAACACTGCATCGATGTGGTCGACATTGGTCGAGAGCAATTGCTCGCGCAGGTCCGGCGAGGTGTCGATCACGATACGCGTGGTGCCCTCGTCCGATGTCTGCTCGACCAGCAGCGAACAGCGGCGACGGCGATTCTTGGGATTGTTGGGATCGCAGGCACCCCAGCCGAGTGCCGGGCGCGGCACGCCGGCGGAGGAGCCGCAGCCCAGGATCGTCAGCGTCAGCGTCATGCGGCTCCCAGTTCTAAGCTTTCACCCTGGAGAACAGGCGAAAGAAGTTTTCGCTTGTCTGGCGCGAGATCTCGTCAAACGACACGCCGCGTGTTTCGGCGAGCACTTTTGCGACCTCGACCACGTAGGCCGGTTCGTTGCGCTTGCCCCGGAACTTGCCCGGCGCAAGGTAGGGCGAGTCTGTTTCAACCAGAATACGGTCGGACGGCAGTTCGGTCGCAAGCGCGCGCAAAACTTCGGACTTCTTGAAGGTCAGGATGCCCGTGAAACCGATGTAGAGCCCGAGCGAGACCGCCTTCAGCGCCAACTCGCGCCCGCCGGTGTAACAATGCAACACGGCGCGAAACGATCCCTTTGCCGTCTCCTCTTCCAGGATACGGCCGCAATCCTCATCCGCCTCGCGGGTGTGGATCACCAGCGGCAGGCCGGTAGCGCGGGCGGCGGCGATGTGGGCACGAAAGCCCCTCGCCTGCGCCTCCGGCGAGCCGTTGTCGTAGAAATAGTCGAGCCCGGCTTCGCCGAGCGCGACGACCTTGGGGTGCTGCGTCAGCGCGATCAGCTCGTCCGGCGCGACGCCGTCTTCCTCATCGGCGTTATGCGGATGGGTGCCGACCGAGCAATAGACGTCGTCGTAGCGCTCGGCGATGGCCAGAAGCTGGTTCAGCTTTCTCACCCGCGTCGAAATGGTGACCATGCGGCCGATACCGGCCGCTCGCGCCCGCGACACGATCCCGTCGAGATCCTCCGCAAAGTCCGGAAAATCCAAATGGCAGTGGCTGTCGACCAGCATGGTGTGCTCGCCTTACGCCGCTGGCTCGATATAGCGCGGGAAGGCCGGCGTCGGCGCGGGCAGCGTCGTACCTGGCGCGATGCGCGTTGCGCCGCCGAGCGCAGCGAAGTTGCGCTCCCCTTCGGGGATCCCGAGGCTGTTCAGCAGCAATCCCGAGGCCGTCGGCATCGCCGGCTGGGCCAGGATCGCGATCTGGCGCACGACTTCCGCGGTGACGTAGAGCACCGTCCTCTGCCTGACAGGATCGGTCTTGGCGAGCGCCCACGGCGCTTCGCCCGCGAAATAGCGGTTGGCTTCGGCGACCACGGCCCACACAGCATTGAGCCAGTGATGGATTTGCTGCGTCGCCATCGCTTCGCGGGCCGCCGCGAGCATGCCGTCGGCTTGTGACAGGATCGCCTTGTCGTTGTCGCTGAATTCGCCGGGCTCCGGGAGCACCCCGCCGAGCTGCTTGGCGATCATCGACAGCGAGCGCTGCGCGAGGTTGCCGAGATCGTTGGCGAGATCGGCATTGATGCGCGCGACGATGGCCTCGTGATTGTAGTTGCCGTCCTGGCCGAACGGCACCTCGCGCAGAAAGAAATAGCGCATCTGGTCGACGCCGTACTGGTCGGCGAGGTTGAAGGGATCGACCACGTTGCCGACCGACTTCGACATCTTCTCGCCCCTGCTGAACAGGAAGCCATGCGCATAGACCCGCTTCGGGAGCGGAATGCCTGCCGACATCAGGAAAGCCGGCCAGTACACCGCATGGAAGCGGATGATGTCCTTGCCGATGATGTGCACGTCGGCAGGCCAATAACGCCAGTTCTTGTCGCTCTCGTCGGGGAAACCGACGCCAGTGATGTAGTTGGTGAGCGCGTCGACCCAGACATACATCACGTGCTCTTCGTCGCCGGGCACCTTGACGCCCCAGTCGAACGTCGTGCGCGAGATCGACAGATCGCGCAGGCCGCCCTTGACGAAGCTCACCACCTCGTTCTTGCGGGAGTCGGGGCCGATGAAATTGGGCTGCGTCTCGTACAGCTTGAGCAGCGTGTCCTGATAGGCCGACAGGCGGAAGAAGTAGCTCTTCTCCTCGACCCATTCGACCGGCGTGCCCTGCGGCCCGAGCCGCACGCCGTCGTCGTTCAGGCGCGTCTCGTCCTCCGCGTAATAGGCTTCATCGCGCACGGAATACCAGCCGGCATAGATGTCGGCATAGATATCCCCGTTCGCTTCCATGCGCCGCCATATCTCCTGGCTGGAGCGATGATGCTGTTCCTCGGTGGTGCGGATGAAACGGTCGAACGACACGTCGAGGCGCTCGTCCATCTGCTTGAAGCGGCCGGCATTGCGGGCTGCTAGCTCCGAGACGGACATTTTTTCGCTGGCCGCGGTCTGAACCATCTTCTGGCCGTGCTCGTCGGTGCCGGTCAGGAAGAACACGTCCTTGCCGTCGAGCCGCGCGAACCGCGCCAACGTATCGGTCGCGATCGCCTCGTAGGCGTGGCCGATATGTGGGCTGCCATTGGGATAGGCGATGGCGGTCGTGATGTAGAAGACGTTGTCGCGCGCGGGGACGGCCATGGGCGTGTTGGCCTGCGGCGCTGCGATGGACTTCGGCGCGCGCGGAGCCTTGGGCTTCGAGACATTGGGCTTCGGCGGCGCGGCGACAGGAGCTGGTGTGGCGGTCACGGCGGGCGCAGCCACCCTCGCCGTCTTGGCAATCTTCTTCGCCGGGGCCTTGGTTTTCGCCGAAGCCTTGTTTTTTTCCGAAGCCTTGGCTGGCTTTTTGGTCGCAGTCTTCACCGGTTTCTTTACAAGGACCTGCTTCTTCGCTGCCTTCTTTGCCGTCTTCGCGGCGCTCTTCTTCCCGGTTTTCTTGGCGGCTGTCTTTTTGGTCTTCGTGGCTTTCTTGACCTTTTTGGCAGCTTTGCGTGTGCGCGCCTTCACGGCCTTCTTCGCGGCTTTCTTGACGGCCTTCGTGGCAGCCTTCTTCTTGCTGCTCTTGCCCTTGGCGGTTTTTTTAGCTCGCGCTGCCACGACGAATTCCTTTACCGGCTTCTCGAAATTTGGAAACGAACCTGCGTTAGTTTATCGTCTTGAGCATGGCCCCATCGGAAAACCGCTGCACAGTTTTCCGGATCATGCTCTAGCGCGTCGCGTCCGCCAGCCAGCCGAACACCGAGAAAACCAAGGGCTTTCGCTCCAGATTGTAGGTTTCGGTGTCGCGCGCGGCGCGGACGATCTTTTCCCATACCTCAGCTAGGCGCGCAAGGCGCGGCAGATTCTGGTTGGCATTGGCCTCGTCGGCGTGCAGGCGTTCCGCGATCCAGCGATCGATGCCGTCGATGAAGGCGGCAAGCGCAACGCGGTCGCTGGTGCCGAGCGATTCGCCGAGCGTGTGCAATTCGCGCGGATCGACCTGCGGCAGTCGCGCCAGCAGCGCGGCCGTGCGCTGCTGGAGCTTCAGGGCGTCACCGCCGAGCAGCGTCAGCGCCCGCGCGACGCTGCCCTCGGACGCCTCCGCCGCCTCGCGCAACGCCGGATCATTCGGGTCGAGATCGGCAGCTGTTGCGGCTGCAGCAATCACGTCGTCGGTTGCGAGCGCGCGCAGGCGCAGCTTGCGGCAGCGCGACTGGATTGTGGCGAGCACACGCGCCGGCGCGTGGCTCACCAGCAGGAACAGCGATTGCTGCGGCGGCTCCTCGAGAATTTTCAGCAGCGCGTTGGCGGCATTCGGATTGAGCTCGTCGACGGTGTCGACGATGCAGACACGCCAGCCTTCGGCCGCTGCGGTCGAGCCGAAGAAGCCGATCGTCTCGCGCGTCTCGTCCACGGTGATCACGGTGCGCATCACGCCGCGATCATTGGCGGTGCGCTCCAGCGTCAGCAGGCCACCATGCGAGCTCGCCGCCACCTGCCGCGCCACGGCGTCATCACGATTGATGGCGAGGTCTTCGGCGCGCTGCACGAAGGGAGCGGACGGCTGGCCGTGAGCGAGCACGAAGCGCGCCATCCGATATGCCAGCGTCGCCTTGCCGATGCCTTGCGGCCCGCCAATCAGCCAGGCATGCGGGATGCGCCCGCTGCGATAGGCGGCCAGCAGCGCGGTCTCGGCCTCGCGATGGCCGAACAGAACGCTCGTCTCGCGCGGATGAGACATGGCAGTTTCGCGCTCGGTCTGACGCGGGCTCATATGGACACCACCGATGCCGGCGTCGGAAGCAGGCGATCGCGCAGCGCGGTCCAGACGCGCCCGGCAACCGTGTCGGGGTCAGAATTGGCGTCGATCAGCACGCAGCGCGCAGGATCGTCCGCTGCGATCTTGCGATAGGCCTCGCGCAGGCCCTGATGGAAACCGAGCTTCTCGGCCTCGAACCTGTCTGGCGTGCCGCTGCCGCGGCGAGCGGCCGCGCGCTGCAAGCCGATCTCGACCGGCAGGTCCAGAATGATGGTGAGGTCCGGTTTGAGATCGCCGATCGTGACCCGCTGCATCGCGTTGATCAGCGCCGCCGGCACCTGGCCGAGGCTGCCCTGATAGGCCCGCGTCGAATCGGCGAAGCGGTCGCAGAGCACCCAGGTGCCCTGGTTGAGCGCAGGCTGGATCACGGTGCGGACATGGTCGTCGCGGGCCGCCGCGAACAGCAGCGTCTCGGCCTCGGGTCCGAGCAGCTTGCCCATGCCTGACAGCACGAGGTGGCGCATGATCTCCGCGCCGGGCGAGCCCCCCGGCTCGCGGGTGACGAGGATGCGCATCCTGGCCGCCTTGAGACGGTCGGCGAGCTTCTTGATCTGGGTCGACTTGCCCGTGCCCTCGCCGCCTTCAAAGGTGACGAAACGCCCGCGTCCGGACGGCCACTTGACCGCGCTTTCACTCATGATCAGAGCTTCTCGGCGCCCGCACGGAACATGCCGATCACGAGCTCGCTGGCGCCGTCGATTGCACGCCGTACGGTCGAGCCGGTGCCGATCGCGTCAGCGGCATAGACCGGCGTCTCCACCGCGATGTTGCCGCTGCGCCAGACCCTGACCAGCCCGACCTTCTGCCCAGCCTCGACCGGCGCGCGCACCGGACCGCTATAGACGACGCGCGCGATCAGCTTGTCGGTGCCGTTCTTGTGCACCATCACTTTCACGGGCGTCTTGGCGACCAGTCTCACCGAGCGGCTCTCGCCGCCGAACACCTTGGCGTAGCCGACGGGCTGATCGGCCGCGATCAGGGTGCGGGTCTCGAAATTGCGAAAACCCCATTCCAGCATCTTCTTGGCTTCGGTGGCGCGATCTTCGGGGTCTTCCAGCCCGTTGACGACGACGATCAGCCGCGTGCCGTTCTGCACCGCCGAGCCGACCATGCCGTAGCCGCCTTCCTTGGTGTAGCCGGTCTTCAGTCCGTCGGCGCCTTCCATCGAATTGAGCAGCGGATTGCGGTTGGGCTGGCGGATCTTGTTCCAGGTGTATTCCTTCTCGCCGAACAGTTTGTAGAATTCGGGGAAGTCGAGGATGATGTGCCGGGCGAGGATGCCGAGCTCGCGCACCGTCATCTTGTTGGCGGGGTCGGGCAAGCCGTTGGAATTGCCGAAGGTCGACTTCGTCAGGCCAAGCTCGCGGGCGCGCTTGGTCATGAAGTCGGCGGCGAAAATCCGCTCGTTGCCCGCCATGGCTTCGGCCAGCGCAATGCAGGCATCGTTGCCGCTCTGGATGATCGCCCCGTGCAGGAGATCGTCCACCGTGACCTTGCTGTTGATCGCAGCGAACATGGTCGAGCCGCCGGAAGGGGCGCCGCCCCTGCGCCAGGCGTTCTCGCTGATCCGGTATTCGTCAGTCAGCTTGATGTCGCCCTTCTTGATGGCGTTGAAGACGACCTCGGCGGTCATCAGCTTCATCATGCTGGAGGGCGCGCGCAGCTCGTCGGCGTTCTTCTCGAACAGCACACTGCCGCTCGAGGCCTCGATCAGGATAGCGGTCGGGGCGTCGCCGTCGAAGCCGGAGTCATCCGTTTTCTTGGCGCCCTGGACGCTCTGGTTGGCGGCGTAGAGGGCTCCGCCCCAGCCGATTGCCGCCACCAGAGCCGTCGCGATCAGCCCACGCGCCAGCGCTCCGGCGGTGAACCGGGGGCGCCCAAACGAGGAAAGATGAAATTCCATGGCCAAGCCCTGAGAGCGGCGTTCTAACAGTTGGAGCGGGTGCGAACAACACGGGGTGGCCGCTTGTCCCGAGATTGCACGATTCTCGTCCCGCCCCTATCGTGGCACCTCAGATTTTCTGACCAAACCCCTGAAACAAGGCGGAAAAGCGATGTCCTCCACCCGCGTGATCAAGGCCAACGGCATCGACCTGTTCATCCGTGAAGCCGGTCAGGGTCCGCTGGTGGTGCTGTGCCACGGCTGGCCGGAACTCTCCTATTCCTGGCGCCACCAGATCCCGGCGCTGGCGCAGGCCGGCTTTCGTGTCGTCGCCCCCGACATGCGCGGCTATGGCCAGAGCTCAGCGCCGCCCGAGGCGACAGCCTATTCGATCTTCGACACGGTCGGCGACATCGTCGGCCTCGTGCAGGCGCTTGGCGAGAGCAAAGCGATGGTGGTCGGCCACGATTGGGGTGCACCGGTGGCCTGGCACGCGGCGCTGTTCCGGCCGGACATCTTCACGGCGGTCGCCGGCCTGAGCGTGCCGCCGCCGTTCCGCGGCCGCGGCAAGCCGCTCGACCTCCTGCGCCAGGGCGGCATCACCAACTTCTATTGGCAGTATTTCCAGGCACCCGGCGTTGCCGAAGCCGAGTTCGAGCGTGACGTCGCGCGGACCATGCGCATCGTGCTCGGCGGGCGCGGCCTTGCCGATCCCTCCGCAGCCATGTTCGTGCTGGAGGGCAAGGGCTTCCTCGGCCACGGCAACCCGGAGGAGCCTCTGCCTGCTTGGCTCAGCGAGACTGACCTTGCCTATTTCACCGAAACCTTCCGCAAATCCGGTTTTCGTGGCGGCCTGAACTGGTATCGCAACCTCGACCGCAATTGGGAGCTGACGGCGCCCTGGCAGGATGCGCAGATCCATCAGCCCTCGCTCTTCATTGCCGGTTCGAAAGACGCCGTCATCACGGGCCTGATCGGAGCCAAGCGCATCAACGAGCTCGAGCGCGTGCTGCCCAATCTGAAGCGAAAGCTGATCATCGAGGGCGCCGGCCATTGGGTCCAGCAGGAGCGGCCCGATGAGGTGAATGCGGCGCTGGTGAGTTTCCTGAAGGAAAGCGCGGCTCAGTAGAGGCCGCGGCCGCTCAGGATGCCGCGGGCCTCGGCAGCGCCGTCCGAGGCGTAGGCGCCGGACGGTGTGCTCTCGGTGGCATAGCGGCCGTCCCCGTCATAGGACACGGCGCGGGCGTTCTGGAGCGCCCGGCCCCGGTTGCGGCTCGAGGCCGACATTTCCGAGGTCGCACTGAGTGAAGCCATGTCGGCGGAGGTGTTGCCGAGATTGTAGGGCCGTCCCTCCGGCGTCGGAACTTCGCCGCGCATGGCACCGCGGTTCGACGACGGCAGCTCCGGCACGAACGGCCTCGCCGAGGCGACACGGACCATCGAGGGCGACGGCGCCGGGGTCCCGGTGCGCAAGGTGGCCATCAGCTGGCGGTCGTCGGAGCCTTCCAGCGGCGCCCGCCCGACATATTCGACACGAACCTTGGCGATCCCATTGCCTTTGAATTCAAGCAGTTCGGCCGCCTTGTTCGAGACGTCGATGAGCCGGTTGCCGTGATAGGGCCCGCGGTCATTGACGCGGACGATCAG
Source organism: Bradyrhizobium sp. WSM1253 (assembly GCF_000244935.1). Taxonomy (NCBI): domain Bacteria; kingdom Pseudomonadati; phylum Pseudomonadota; class Alphaproteobacteria; order Hyphomicrobiales; family Nitrobacteraceae; genus Bradyrhizobium; species Bradyrhizobium sp. WSM1253. Next base: position 280,483 of record NZ_JH600073.1, on the reverse strand, counting down.
CGACTTGCCGTTCGAGACGTTGGTCACCCGCGCATAGGACGGCATCGGCAGGGTCGGATGCGCCGCCGTCAGCGAGCCCATGTCGAACACTTCGCCATTGGCGGTCAGGCGGCCGTGGAAATCGTCGCCGTACCAGGACGCCATTCCCTCGGCGCGGTAGTTGACGTCCTCTTCGGGAACATAGGTCCGGCCGCCCACCACATAGGGCTTGCCGACGCGGTAGGCGCCGCCGCCCTTCGGGACCGGATCACCCAAAGCCACGACCCGGGGGCTCGAGGACACGCCGTATTTCGGATCGACCCGGCTGGCGAATTTGTTGGAGGACGCGCAATTGGCGAGCGCAAGGCAGGTCGCGACCGCCGCAACAGCGCGCGCGGCCCGCAAAACCGAATCTGACCGTCGGATCCCCATTCGCCCCAAATACCACTTTGCCGGAGGCGTACCTAACCCGCTTTGACTACGGGCAGCGCTGTCCGGTCCTTTGCTCCGAGGCGGCCCACCACCGCGTCGGAAGTGGTAACGATAACGCAACCCGAACACGGCGGAAATGGGGAGCCCACAGCGATCCCGCCGGGATGGTAAACGGGGCGTTTGCTTTCGCCCCGTTGAACTACGGGGCGCGGGCGCCCTGCTCTGTGCCCGGCATGGACATTCTGTTGCGCCAAATCCTCACTCCACCCCCATTGTCGCGCCGCTCCCTGGAATTCTTTTGACTGTGCAAGGCCGCCCGCGTTTTCTCGCGTGCAGGGCGGAATGGAATGAGACGATGATCGAGACGGTTTCGGCACTGATGGGTTTGGTAAGCGCGGGGATCTTCCTGGCCCATGCGTTTGAAGGTTACCGCACGAGGGCCTGAGGCACTCGCGCGGACGGCAAGCATCACCCTTTCAAGACGGCGCGTTCGGACATTTTTAGTCGATCCGATCGAGCATCGCAGACGAGAGCGGCAGGTGTCCCATGCGCAACCATGACCTCGTATCCGATGGCTTCCTGGCATTGACCGCCGGCGGTTTGGTCTTGCTGTGCTCCAGCCTCGTGGCATTGGCCTTCGCCTGAGCACCCAGCACGAAAAATACGCTTACCGCAGTCCAAGCAGCGAACGCCGATAGAGGCTGTCGCGGGCTTCGCTCAAGCAGACGAAGCTGCCGGTAAAACCCTGGCCGTACCGCTTCTGGCTTTTGCCGTAGTAGACGCCTTTGCTGAAATCGAGCCAGACGACCCGGTCGTGCGGGCAATGACGCTGCGCCTGCGCCTCGTAGCGAAATGGCGTCAGCGGCGTGGCCGATACCTCAGCGCCGCCGCAGCCGACCAGGATTGCAGCAGAGAGCGCGATCGCGCCGGGCCATTTGCCGAAGCTGCTGCTAGATACTCCGCAAGATAGTCCGCAAGCCACCACCCGCCTCCCGATCCTGGCCGTCGCACGAAGGCCGCTCGGGCACGATAGCACGAAACAGCACGGTCCTCGGAAAGCGACAGGCGCCTCACGTCTTCCGCGGGCCATCTTGTCGGGTTACAGGAAGCGGGATGATCTTGGTGCGAGGATGCTGCTGAATGTCGGTTGAGCCTGGACCCGAACTCCGCACCGAACCGCGCCTGCCCTTGCCGCGCCTGGGCTTGATCGCGATGATCATCTTCGGCTCGCGCTGGCTGCAGCTGCCGCTCTATTTCGGTCTGATCGTGGCGCAATGCGTCTACATCGTGCTGTTCCTGAAGGAGCTCTGGCATCTGTCCTGGCACGCGATTGATCTCACCGAGCAGCAGATCATGATGAGCGTGCTGGCGCTGATCGACGTTGTGATGATCTCCAACCTGCTCGTGATGGTCATTGTCGGCGGCTACGAGACCTTCGTCTCGCGGCTCGACCTTCAGGGTCATCCGGACGAGCCGGAATGGCTCGGCCACGTCAACGCGAGCGTGCTGAAGATCAAGCTCGCCATGGCCATCATCGGCATCTCCTCGATCGCGCTCCTGCGCACCTTTATCGAGGCCGGCAATCTCGGGTCGAACCGCGCCGGATTCACCGAGACTGGCGTGATGTGGCAGGTGCTGATCCACCTCACCTTCATCGTCTCGGCCCTAGGCATAGCCTACGTCGACAAGCTCAGCGACTCCGGAATGCGCAAACATGCCGAGTAATGACCGCCCGCGCTCCGCCGATGGAGAGCTGTCTTTCAGGGCGGCACGCGCGGACGATGCGAAAGCGGTGTTCGACATCACCAAGGCTTCAATCGCAGGTCTGGCGCACGGATGCTATTCGCCGGCGCAGATCGAGAACTGGATGGGTGAGCGCACGCCCCGCTTCTACCAAGAGCTCATCGCCAGGGGACGCATGACCGTCTGCCTTCGCAACGGCGTCATAGTCGGCTTCGTCGACGCCGAGCCGGGCGAGGTCACCCGATTGTTCGTACTGCCCGAGGCCGCCGGCTCCGGGCTTGGCCAGCGATTGCTCGACATCGGCGTCGCCCAGGCGCGTGACGGACATAGCGGACCAATCCGTCTCGAAGCCACGATCAATGCCGAAGTCTTCTACCAACGATACGGCTTCAGAAGCACTGGCAGAGGGCAATTCTCTCACGGCCTCGGCGGCGAGCCCATCGAGATCGTCTACATGGAGCTGTGAGCGCCGACGGCGCGCCGTTCAGGATTTTGCCGCGAGCTGCTGAACCGCCTGTTGCAGGCATTCCTGGAACTTCTGGCCGACCTGTTCGCGCGATACGCCCCTGGCGGCAAGATCGGCCGAGACTTTGCCCACGACGTCGTCCATCGACTGGTTCTCCAGATGGTCCGTCACCAACGCCGTCGCGTAGCTGGCCGCGGCATCGCCGCTGAGGCCGAGCTGGGTGGCGGCCCAGAGCCCGAGCAGCTTGTTGGACCGGGCCGTGGCCTTGAACATGAGTTCCTCGTCGTGGACGAATTGGGCCTCGAAGCCCTGCTCGCGCTTGTCGAACGTGGTCATGGTCAGCTCCATTTCGGTTTTCGCTGATCGGGATCGGACTGGCTGGAAGCGAACGTCTCCGTGGTTCAAATCTGGATCGTTGGAAGCTTCCGGCGGAAGCCAAACGCCGTCAAGCCCGCTGGGCGTGCCCAGACCGGGGGTGTGCAGGTCACCCACCAGCTCTACGCCAGCCAACCCGGCTAGGCAGAGATGTTTACCATTGATTAAGCAGACTCAGCGCCCCATGGCCCGGAGACATCGAGAGCTGACGCATGAACAAAGAACTGCGGGAGTTTCGACGGCTTGAACGGGTCTGCCTTGAGCAGGCAGCCCTCTCCACCATGGACCTGGCGCGAAGCGGGTTGCTCAAGGTCGCCGACGATTGTCGCGTCGCAGCGGAAGCGATCGAGGCGCAATCGCCTCGCAGATCTTTCGCAACCGCCGTTCAGGCGCTCAAGCAGGCGTTGAGCGTGACGCGCGTCCCTCACCGGCACTGAGGCAGGCGCTCGCGGGCAAGGACATCTTTGACGGGGCGACCGCGTGCGGTCAGCCCTTGGCTTCCGTCTGTTCACGTGCCAACCGTTCGGCTCTCAGCCGTTCCTTGTTGGCATAAAACGCCTTCTGCGCCGCTTCATGATCGCGCATGGCTTTTTCGGCTTCGATACGGCGTGTCGCATCGCGCGCCTGCCGCTGTTCGGGGGTCAAGGGCTTGCGCCGGTAGGAAATGTCTTCCGTCATGGCCAGATAACGCAGGGGTCAGGAAAGGGTTCCCCTTGGTCCCGCCGGGCGGCAGCGTGGGCCGACTGCATAAATGTGCGAAAACAACCCCATGCACAGTACCCAAGTCCTTCTGCGTAAAGCACTTTTTTATCACGCTGACGGTGCGTTTGACCCGCCGGCGATCTCGATGTCTGCAATAACGGGCAAATGGTCTGAGTAAGCCCGCGCCCCTTGGTCGGTCCAAACCTTCCCGATCGGGCTGTCGGAGGTCGCATAGATCCGGTCAAGCCGCAGCAGGGGCAGATGCGACGGGAAAGTTCGCAGCCGCGTGCGGTTTGGGCAGGCCTGCGCAAGCACGCGCCGCACCGATTTGATCCAGAACCAATCGTTGAAATCCCCGAGGACGACGGTCCTTCCGGGCTTCATCAGGCTCACCAGCGCGTGAGCCTGCGCTTGGCGCTCGTGGATACTCAAGCCGAGATGCGTGGCCACCACGCGGACATCGCCGACCGGCGTCAGCAGTCCCGCGGCGATCGCCCGGCGCGGTTCGCGCTCACGATACGACACGTCGACGATCTCGGGCGGGCCGGAGAATGGGAAGCGGCTCAGGAGCGTCTGGCCGTATTCGCCATCGGCCGTGACGATCGACTTGGCGTGAACACGGTGATCGCCGACGACACTCGCCAGCTTCGCAAACGGATCGTCTGATCGCGATCGCGAATCCACCTCCTGAAGCGCGACGACATCGGGAGCCCATTTGCGAATGATGGAACAGATACCTTCCAGATCGAACTTCGGATTGAGATTGAAGGTGCCATGCACATTCCACGTCATGAAGCGCATCGGCGTCATCATCGTCTCCCGGCGAGCCACGTCGCGACGAATTGCGCGCCTGCGCAGATCGCGAGCCAGCCCAGGAACGCCAATGCGAGCAGCAATATGTTGACCCAGGACGCATTCCTGGCGAGATCAGCGATCTGAGCCCCCAAAACTGCCATGGCGAGAATGCCCGGCGTCATGCCGAGCAGCGTTCCGACCAGGAAGTCACGCAGCGGCAGCGTGCTCGCGCCAGCCACGACATTCACCACCGAGAACGGTGCGATCGGAATCATCCGGATGACGACGACGGCCAGAATGCCCTTGCCGACAACACGCTCCTGGATGCGCGCGGTACGTCGTCCGAGCAAACGCTGGAGGCGCTCGCGGCCGAGTGCCCGCCCGATCGCAAACAGGACAAAGGCGCTGAGCACGACCCCCGTCATGGCGGTGACGAAACCTAGCCATGGTCCGAGTGCGGCAGCAGTTGCCGCAATGAGCACGAGAACCGGAAACACGACCAACCCGCCGACGACGAAAGCCGCTATCGCGAATGGCGGCCCCCAGACGGACTGCGAATAGGCGGACAGAAGCGTCGACATCCGGCCGGCGTCGGCGAAATCGCTCAAGGACGTGTAGGACCAGGCCATTGCGAGTCCGCAAAGCGCCACGGCTATCGAGACCATCCCGATGATCGTCTTCGTGCTCCACATGCGCGATGCCGCCCGCTCCAGATGAAGAGGCCGCTCAGGGTCCGCCACCGGCTGAACCATCGTGGCCAGAGCGCTGGTCAGGACCGAAGATTCCACGTCGCGCAGCGCCTTCGTCCCACCTTCTCTTGAGACGTCGTCCAGGAGCGCAAATAGACGATCGTCGTTCTGCGCGACGGTCTGTTCATCGAGGCCGCAGAAATGGGCGATCAGGCGACGGCGGACCGAAGCGATGAAATTTCGATGCTCGTCCGATGTGGCTTCAAAGATCAGGTCACATTCGCTGTCGGCGCCCATCGATCGATTGTTTAGATTGGCCGAACCGATCCTCAAGATGAGATCGTCGACGATCATGAGCTTGCTGTGCACCATCACGGCCGCTTCCGTGTCCCCGTTCCCCGACACCGGGTAGACGAAGCGGATACGATCGGCGATGCCGGCCGAACTGAAGCAGTCGATGAAGGCGCCCCGGCCGTTCTGCATGGCCTGGGATTCCAGCCACGAGGAATGCAGTTTCGGAGTGACGACCACAACCCGAAGCGAAGGCACGCGCAGCATCTGCTCCGCCAATTCGCGCGCGATCTTGGTGGCGCTGGTGAACTGGTTCTCGATGTACACGAAGCTCGTCGCTGACCGGATCGCTGCGATCAACGAGCGTTCGACTTCCCGGAGCGTCGAACCTGTCGGACAAACCACCTCGGTCCTGGCGATACCCACCGGCATATGCTCAGCTTCCACGGGCACATTCGCCGGCCAGCGCAAGCTCTTCAGCGGGCGCCGATCGTCAATCTGTTGGCCTGCCGCGCGCCAGCGTTGCTCCGCGAGGTCGAACAGCCACGCCGCCGCATCCCCGTCGACTATGCATTGAACATCATGAAACGGCAGGTATGGCTTGCCCTGGGGATCACAGCGCGATGCGTGATCGGCGCGATGGTCACTCGTGTCCCAGCGCCTGATCGTCAGATCGAGTCCGCCGACGAACGCCAGCGAACCGTCGACACAGACGATTTTCTGGTGTTGGGCCGACCCAAATGGAAGTGTGGAATCAAGATAAAACCGAACGCGGCCATCTGTGTGGGCGGTGAATTTCGCCGCGGAATTCCATTCCCTCTCGGAAGCGTAGAACGAGACAAAGTCCCAGATGAGAATGTTGATGCGCAAGGTGGGACGTCGCTGGACCAGCGCGCGCAGGAACGGGCCGAGCTGTTCCGGCAAGCCATCATCCGCTCGCCCGGACTCGCCGACCAGCCTGGTTTCACTATGGATATCCCAGCCGACGATATAAACGAGATCCTGCGCCTGCAGCAGGGCCTCCCGCAGGGCCGCGAAATAAGCGGCAGCATCGTTCAGAACCGCCACACGCCGCGCCTCGCACCGCCGCCAGACGGTGTCGCCGGGGATCAGGGTCGATGAGCTCTGAAGCAGGGAGACCTCGCCATTTGCGTTCGCGTTGAAACGCGCTGAACGTGCAAGGGGTTCCCCAACTCAGATCCATGCGTCACTGTTCAGCGTGTGCGGATTCCGGCGCCACAGTCTCCCCTCGCCGCTACTTGGTTCGGACCGCCTTTGCACCTGCGCCCTTCAGGGCGTCCGCGATCTTCTCGGGCGCATCGCCGTGAAAGTCCACGGAGACCTCGATTGGACCTTCCAGCTTCTGATGACCCTCCGGCGCAGGCGCGGTCTTGGCGTCAGGACCGGCCGGGCGTGTCCCCGACGTGTTCGCACCACCGGCGGCCTGGACGAAGACGTCGCTTCGCGGCACGCCGCATTCCTGCACGACATGCTCAACCGCAAGCTCGGCGCCGCGGCGCGTGTCGAATTCTCCGATGATCGTACTTTCCAAGGGCGCCCTCCGTGGCTGGACGAGAGTGCGAACAACAGGCCAGCGAGGGCCAGGTTCCTGAACGCGCGGGCGTCCCTGGCGGCGTTTTGGGACGCGCGAACAAGAACCAATCCAAGAACCAATCCAAGAACCAATCATTGCGCGGGACGTTGAGTCCGCGATGTCAGACGCTTTTGATTATTTCCGAGCGCACGCGGTCCGGGCCCTTTGCAAGGCCCGGGCGATGCCGCGCGGACGAATGAAACATCTCCAAACCGTCGTGGCCCGGATCTACCACCTGCTGACCAAAGAGGCTGCCTACGGGCCGAACCTGCAGCATATGGACGACTTCCGCGCAGCCCAGAAGCTCGAGAAATCGATCGACTGAACTGCAATGATGGTGAGGCTGCACGCCCTCCCCCGACGCGTTCAGCTCCCTTTAGGAGCGGTCCTTGACTGCGACCCGCCAAGGGACTTGCCAAGCCCGGGATTGATGGCGAGCGACGCACCGGCGGCGCCGCCGGCTTCATAGGCTGTCATCGACACCATCCGGCTGGTGCTGCGCTGGGTCCGCATCTTCAGGTCGAGCTTGTCGAACTCCGCATCGACCACCGAGGTCTTGAGAACCACCAGCCCGCGGCCGGTGCTTTCGTTGACCTGATCGCGACTGGCCTTGATCGCCACCAGCCTGTTCGCGATTGAGGCCACCATCCCGAGCGCGAAGGAGGCATTGGCCAGATGCCGCTGCTGGTGCCGGAACCTGCTGTAGTCGACCGAGGTTTTGAAGCGGCCAAGTTCGGCACGCACGGCGCCGTCGATCAACTCGGCAAGATAATGCGCGACCTCGACATCCGCGCCGAGACCGAAGAACACATAGTGGTTCTCGCCGGCCGCGTTCTTCTCGCGCCAGACCCGACAATCGCAAAAAAGGGCGATCGCGCCGATGCAGTCGTCCAGAGGAATCCGCTTCTTGCGAAAAGTCTCGTAGACCCTCCGTTCGCACGGCGACGCGCGCAGTTCGACGTCGGAGAGCGACAAATCATGGCGATCCAGCAGCTCGGCGACCTTGGCGGCGGCAGACAGCGCCTCGTCCTCGGTGCAGCCATTGGCGATGGTCTTGGCCCGCAACGCCTGAATGCGCAACTTCAGCTTGTCGAGCGCGGCCGGATTGGACGTCTGATTCACTGATCACCTGCCCGGGGAAAGCCCAACCGACAGAGCTCGGTCGGATCGATTGGCGGAAAAGGTGGGATCATTCTAACACTCCGGATCGGCCGGGCGGCTTGGGTTGCAGCGGCGGCGGCAACGACCGCCGGATCACTCGTTTGAGGCGCCAAAGGATTTGCTGCAGTTCTTCGAGAAAGGCAACAATTCGCTCAAAAGTAATTCACTCAACGACGCTGAGCGCGTGTTCAAAAACTACGTTGATCAGATGGGAAGCCGCGAACGGCGCAAATAGATCGGCCAATCGGACGGGCCGCGTTCATCGTCCGAACAAGAGAAGGATAAATCCCATGGCGAAGATGACCCACGAACAGAATCGTGAAGCCGGACAGTCGCATCTGGAATATATGCGCGAACTGCTCGCGAAGCACGGTGATAACGCGTCCGTCAATCTTCACGCTGATCACATGCGGTCATTGCTGGCTGCTGCGTCCCCCGACAACCGCTAATCGAAATGCCCCAGCAAAGGTTAGTCGCTTCTCCGTTGCTGGTTCATGAGCAGGCCCCGGACGCCTTGTCGGATGTTCTCGGTGGAGCGGCGGACGCGCCCTCCTCCCGGCGCTTTGTCATCGCTATTGAATCTCGCGCACTCACTAAAGTGTCTAACCATCGCGATTCATATGGCTGTGGAAATCGTCACGCGATATCCGCCCGATGACCGTTCATGACCGCTCGTGACGCTTAATAACCCTTTCTGATCCAAATCTACCAGTTTTGACGGTCCGGCCCGAACAGCCGATCTTGTGCAGTCACAGAGGCGCATAAGGAGAGCCGTAAAATGAGCACACTTTCGCAACTGACCGCCCGGCGGGCCGCTGCCGGTGCAGCCTAGTGGTGGCAAACGACGAACAAAAAAAAACCCCGCCGAAGCGGGGTTGATGCGACGCTGGTGAATGCTAGGCTTTAGCCATGCACTCTTTGACATACGCCCGCTTCTTCGACAGATGAAGTCCCTGTGCAGAAGCCTCCTTCTTGCAAGTTTTTTGCCTCGTGAGCCACTCGGGACTCTGCGTCGCACTCCCTGCAAGTGCAGGGGTGGCAACGGCTGCCGCCAACGCAGCGGCTGTGATAACGCCAATGTATTTCATGAAATCTCCAAACGTGTGATGCACGGGGAGCATGTTAGGTTCGCTGCTCACAAAGGCAATGTAGAGGGCGCTCAAGATACCATCAACGCGGCTCGCTTTTTGAGTAACGAAGAGGCAATGTGACGAAAGACCATGCAACTGCTTGCTGCCTTCCCGTCCTGATTGCGCGGCAGCTGGGTATGGAAATCAATTCGTCGGCCGAAAACGCATAGTCCCGGACTAATTTCTGCCCCAGTCTGCAACGGCTGATATTCCCAGCGCTACCGCGAATGCATGCGGTGCAACCCTTCTCGGGCGAGGCATTGATCTGGATCAAGACACAATTCGGTCCGTGCACAACGTTGGGTTTCGCGGGTGGGCTTGGCGCTGCCCCTTCGGAGACTCAAAGGAAATGAATTGGTTAGGGAGAGATTTATGAAACTCGCTCGGCAAATCTGGCCCGCTATCTCCATGCTTGCTGCAATTATGTTGTCAGGTGCAACGGCGTTCGCACAACAGCTCGAAGGTCAGGTCCTCCTGGCAGGTGAGCCGATTGCGGGAGCGGCAGTCACCCTCTGGACGGCAGGTGCAGATGCGCCTACGCAGCTCGCTCAGGCGCAAAGCGGGGCAGATGGCCGCTTCGCACTCGCTACATCCGCGGCCGGGAATAATGCCCCCGTGTATCTGGTAGCCAAAGGCGGCACGCCGAGAGCGGCCACGAACCAAGCCAGCAATTCCCTCGCACTGGTGGTTTTGCTCGGAAATGCGCTGCCTAATACTGTCACAGTCAATGAACTCACCACAGTAGCATCAGCGTTTGCTGCCGCACAGTTCGTCAAGGGCGAGTCGATTATTGGCAATCCGTTAAGCCTGCAGATTGCTGCCGCGAATGTCCCGAATTTGGTCGATCCCGCGACCGGGGGGTGGGGCAAAGTACTTTTAGACCCGCTCAACAGCACCCAGACAAGCACGCTGGCGAACTTAGATACGCTCGGTTCGCTCGTCACCGCCTTTGCTACGGTAGCCAACGACGATTGGCGCGCCCGTTTCCTCAAGGCCGCAAGTCTTCCCGATGGAACGACGCCGAAGAACACTTTCGATGCGTTGGCCGGTATTGCTCGCCAGCCCTGGGCTCAACCCAAGGTACTCTTCGCGTTGTTCAACGAAGCGTATCCGCAACCGAAGGACGGCGCTCGGCGAAAGGCTCCATTTGTGCCGTACTTGGCCTACGTTCCGGATGACTTCGTGCTCTCGCTTACCTTCGCGGGCGGCGGCGTTTATTCGCCCGGTCGGCTGATGTTCGATGCTGAGGGCAATCTCTGGAGCGGACAAAACTGGATGGCCGGCTCGCAGTCGGGCGTCAACGAGAGTATCGGCGGTGGCGTGGTCAAACTGTCTCCCAACGGAACCGCTCTTTCGCCAGCGATCACCGGCTTTACCGGGATGGGTATTGATGGCGTCGGTTGGGGCACCGCCGTGACGAAGGACAAGGTATGGCTCACGAGCTTCAACGGAAAGATCCTGGTATTGGATTTCAACGGTCGTCCCATCGGTACAGAGAGCGACTTCCCGTTCAAAGAGAAATTCCTCGGCCTGATGGGCGTCGGCGTTGCCGCAAATGGTGACGTCTGGATAGCCGATGGATCGGACAATCAGTTGTTGCACTTTCCCGGCGGTCAAGTGAAGGACGGCCGAATCGTAAAAGTCGCCGGGCTGAAGTCTCCCTTCGACATCGTCATCGATGCCCAAAATCGGGTTTGGGTCAGCAACTCGCAGTCGGACCAGGTCGTGCGGTTCCCCGCCGATGATCCGTCCAAGGCGGAGTCATTCCGCGCCGGCATCGGCGTTCGCGCCCTCGCGCTCGACTCGAAGGGTAACGTATGGGTTGCAAGTAATATGTCGCTCGACTTTCCCCCGCCCGTCATTCCAGACGGCGCGTCGATCATGCAGCAGTTCAAAATCGCCGCCGGGCATATGCTCAAGGTCCTCGAAAGCAACCCCAAAATGGTCACCGGCGTGGTCAACATGATCCGCCCCGATGGCTCCCAGCCTGCTCCCACTGGCTTCGCCGGTGACAAGGCAGTAAGCGTGCCCTGGGGCTTAAATATCGATGGCAACGATGACGTCTGGATTGGCAATTTTTGGGGCCGTGGCGTGGTGCTGATGGCCGGAGACAACACGAAGGGCCACCCGACAGGCACAAAGACCGGCGATGTCATCCACGTTTTCAAAAGCGGCAGCATCCAGATGCTGACCGACGTGTCGATTGATCTGGCGGGCAACGTTTGGGCGGCGAACAACTGGAACGACCTCAACGGCGCCGCCGCGCCCGATCCGCTTCGCCCGACTTCGACATGGGGCGGAGGTTCGGGCATCACAGTTATCTACGGAGTGGCTGCCCCGGTAAAGCCGCCGCGTATGGGAATGGTGCGCAGGCCGTAGGCGTGGGGTTCGCGGCGGGGCATGAGTCCGCTTGTGGCCCGCGGCTGACCTTCGCGGGGCGCGGCAATATCTGGTAAGCGCGCTGAAGTGGACGAGCGGCGGAAACGTCATCCGCCAACTTCTCCACCTAAACACCCGAAATCATTCACGACGAACCTTGTGATGAATATCGAATTCACCACATAGCTCGCCAACTCAGGGGCCATTGCTTTTTGGGTCGGTAGCGACGCACTGCGTCGGAGGGCGAGTACTACTGCACTTCGGCTGCCCGTGCGGCCTTTCGTCGTGGGTCCCGGCTCTCGGGAAGTTGACCGCAGGGAGGCTGTGGAAGCTTGCAGTCATTCGTTAACTAAACCTGTGGTTTTCATCAAGGGTAGGTTGCCCGACTCGATCGTTCCTGTTATGTTCGCTTTGAAAATATCGGAATAAGGACGAGATCTATGCTCCAACTTCCGAGATGTAGGCACTGCCAGCGCCTATGGAAGCCACGGCCGGGCGTGGTCGCAACTCAGGCATATTGTTACCGATGCCGCGGAGACCGGCGAAAGATCGCTAAGGAAGCGTTTTCTCTTCGGCCTCTTACGGCTGAGGACTTGCAGGAACCATATGTTCTGTTGCGCCGTAGGGGACGATAACCGCTATCCGATCTTTGCAAATGTAGCCACGAGCTCCCGGTCGGCCGTGTCGTAACTGACGCCGTTTGACGAACCGAAGCTCCGTCTGTTGCCTTTCCCCGTGGGCTCGCTCCACGCGGACCAGTTGTATAGATCGGCGCCAACCATTTCCCACTCGACGAAGTACTTTCGGTTTTTGTGCAGGCAGGTCCAGCTGACTTTATCGGGCAGGAAGGGAAGGTGCTTCGCGAAACCACCCCTACCAGCGACGTGACGCGGCTTCGGAAGTCTAGAATACCATTCGGCACCATGAAGTAACCGATAGATCGTCATGCCAAGCGCCCATACGTCACTCTTCACGCTTGTGCCACCACCATTGAGCACTTCGGGTGGAAGGTGATCGCTATATCCTTGCCCAGAGGCATAAGCGACGATGATGTTGTCAGTTACAAGGCCAAAGTCGCCGAGTTGCGCTGCGCCATGCTTGTTGAGGAGAATGTTGCCCGGCTTGATATCGCGATGAATCATGCCGCGCGCATGCAAAGCAGCCAATCCCATCGTGACGTGCGTTGCGTATCGCCTAGCATCAGCTAACGCCATGGGGCCTGCTTCGAACTTTTTTTGCAGGCAACCACCTGGACAGTAATCCATCACGAGATGAACAGCGTCGCTCGTTTGGCTTTCAAGCAACCCATGAACCTTGAGAACGTTTGTATGCTCAGCGCGGCTGAGACGTTGCCCCTCGGCCAACAGCCCCTTTTTTCGCTCCTGCCAGTCTGCGTCAGCTTCACTAGGTTTCCTCGTGAAAATTTTGACTGCAACTTTCCCATGCACGTCGTCAGTGCCTTCGTGCACTTTTCCGAAATAGCCGCTGCCAATCTCCGCACCGGTTTGCAAATTTGAAATAAGGGTCACTTATCTTTCCTGGCAGCGAGCATGATCATGGCCGCCTCACGGCTGCCAATTCGTAGGTCAACTCCTACGACCTCTTTTTTCCAGAAGTCACTGTCCTTGACGTATTCATCAACGTTTCGTTCGCCAAACGTCCGACTGATTGATGCCTTGGATTTGCAGTCAATTGGAACTATGCCGCCCAGAGCGCCCATAACGGCACCGCGCAACTCCGCCGACTGAAGAAGCGCTTTGGTTGCAGCGCCACCACTAACTGCGCTCTCTTTCATCACCACTTTTTTGATCAGATTTTCGCGGACAAAATCGGCGATTTGCTGGGAGATTGTAGAGTAGGCCTCACTCCGGTCACCCGTTTGAAGGGACCACGTTTGATCGCTTTGCAGGACAAGTGGTTTGTCGCCGTCCACCTCGGCGTCTACGAGTATTACTTTGTCGCCAGACACGACGACGCCTAGCCAACGATCTGCCATCGGAAGTCCCAATGAAACGTGTGGATGATTCGTTGAATATACCAACGGTTGCACGAGTCTGGAACCCGTATCCGGACTTCTCGAATAGACTTTAGTCTCGCAACCGAATGCAGAGGCTAACCGGTGGTTAGTCGCGATTGGTGAGTCAAACGTAACCCTACGCGGTAGGCCGCAGCGCGCTGATCTTTCCAGTTAACCGTTAGAGCTCGTCGGACTCCTCGGTTTTCGGCTTCATCGTCGCAGCGAGCACTTGGCGGCGTTTTTCGATGATGCTAGGGTCCTCTTTGTGGATTGCGATCAGCTCTTTGAGGTTCTCGATCCCCTCATCGGTGAACGCCATCACCCCATCTTCACCGACGCCCACGACCCATAGCTGGCCATCCTCGGGGTCCATTTCTTCGGCGACCTCGAACAGCCATTCCTCGTCTTCTCCAAGCATCTCGGCGACATGGCCGAGGGTAAACACGTGGCTGACTTTGTTGACGGGCCCCATCAAGCCGCCTGCGCCGCGAGGCCTTGCTGTTGCGCAATCTTCCAGTTCCAGGGCAGCAGCTCATCGAGCCTGTGGGCGGGGTGGATGGCGATGCGAGCGAGTACATCGGCAAGCCAGACCTGAGGATCGACGTCGTTCATCTTCGCAGAGACGATGAGGCTATACATGGCGGCGGCACGACGCCCTCCGCGGTCGGACCCGCAGAATAACCAAGACTTTCTGCCCAATGCGATGCCGCGCAGCGCTCTTTCGGCGGCGTTGTTCGAGAGACAGACGCGGCCATCGTCGAGGAAGCGTGTGAAGGAGCCCCAGCGCTTGAACATGTAGTTCATGGCCTTGGCCAGATCGTGACCGCGGGAGAGCTTGGCGCACTGCTCACGCATATAGGCTTCCAGATCGGCAACCAACGGAGCGCTCTGCGCCTGGCGGACAGCCTCTCGGTGGTCGGCGCCTTGGCCATTGATCGTGCGCTCGATTGCGAAGAGGGCGTCGATGCGACGCACGATCTCGATCGCAATCGGCGAGAGGGCGATCTCCTTCTTGCCAGCAGCCTTACGTCGCGCGTTTTCCTCAAGATCCGCCATGGCGAAGAACGGGCGCCGGGCATGCACCCAACAGGCCGCCTCCCTGATAGGCCCAGGACTTCGCGGGGGCTCGTAGAGTTTGGTGTATCCGCCGAAGGCGTCGGCCTGCAGGATACCGCTATAGTTGGCCAGATGCGCCTGCGGATGCTCGCCCCTTCGATCGCGCGAGTAATAGAACATTGCCGCCGGCGGATCTGAGCCGCCGAAGGGGCGGTCGTCCTTTACATAGACCCAGCATCGAGCGACATCGCACTTGCCCAAGGCCAGCACGGGCACGGTGGTGTCGTCGCCGTGGAGGCGTTCGGATGCCATGACGTGGGCTTCCAACAGACGCAACAGCGGCTCCAATACCGTGCAGCACGCTCCGACGGCGTCGGCTGCGGTCGACAGACTGATCGGCACGCCTTCCAACGCGTAACGCTCGGTTTGCCGGTTCAGAGGCTGATGCTGGCCGAATTTCTCATAGAGCAGCATGGCCAGCAGGCTCGGCCCCGCCCACCCTCGCGGGATCACATGGAATGGCGCCGGTGCCTGGCTGATCTTCTCGCAGTCGCGGCAAGAGAACTTCTCGCGCATCGTCTCGATTACCTTCCACTGACGCGGCACCGATTCCAGCGTTCGGGTCACATCTTCGCCGAGCTTGCGCAAGCGATTGCCGCCGCAGCATTCGCACGCCGTCGGCGGATCGATCACCACCCGCTCGCGCGGAAGGTGGTCTGGGAACGTGTTGCGCTCAGCGCGCTTGCGCGTAAATCCGTCAACCGTAGTCGTTTTGGCGACTGCCTGCTCCGCCGCCAATTCGTCTTCCGTCGCGTTAGCTTCCAATTCTTCGAAGGTAAGCGCCAGCTGGTCGATCAACCGCGCCGAGCGCTCCGATTTCTGGCCGTAAACCTGGCGCTCGAGCTTCGCTATCCGCAAGGTCTGCTGCACAATCAGCGCGGCGTCCTCCGACGCCTTTGCCCGCGCTACCGCCAGCTCCGCTTTCAGCGCGGCGTTTTCTTCGGCAAGAGCGGCGCGATCAGCATCCATGAGACGAAGTGAATCATAGTTTTAGTGATTTGCGGCACCCCAAAATACGCGGGTTTCCACATTTTTCTTCGCTCATCCCGCCCTTGTCGGCCGCCACGTCAGTTGTGGATTGCGCCAATCGATCCCTTCGAGCATGTACGCCATCTGCGCCGCCGAGATCGACACCGCGTCACCTGACGCCGAAGGCCAGATGAACTTTCCGCGATCCAAGCGTTTCGCATAGAGCGACAGCCCGATCCCGTCATGCCAGAGGATCTTTGCCAAATCGCCACGCCGGCCTCGGAAGATATAGAGATCTCCGGCGTGGGGATCCCGCTTCAGGCTCTCCTGAACCTGCAAAGCCAGACCCTGCATGCCGCGACGCATGTCGGTGTGGCCGGTTGCGATCCAGACTCTGACGCCACCCGGTATCGGGATCATCGCCGGCTCAGAACATCAAGGACCCGCCCCAACGCGTCAGCATCGACGTTCTCGTCAACGCTGACACGCTTGCCGCCACCGAGTTCGATCTCGATCAGGCCCCGGCGCCTCCGGGGCGAAATCACCGCTGGGGCTTCAATCGATGGAACGCTTTCGGTCGCACCCGGGGTGAGCTGAACAGGGACAAGCTTCGGTCCCGCCGAAACGACACTCGCCAGGCGCGCCCGCCGCCGCCACGTGAACACCAAACTCGTCGAAATGCCGTGCCGCCGCGCGATCTCCGTCACAACCGCGCCGGGCGCCAGCGTCTCTTCGATGATCCGCATCTTATCGTCGCGAGACCAGCGACGACGACGCTCAACCCCGCCCAGGACCTCTACCCGCATCTACCGACCTTAAGGCTAGCCTTAAAGCTAGATCCTCGTCGGATACCTGCAACTCAACAAGGCGGCCCACCCCGGAGGAATACAGTCAAACCTGCCAAATGCTGAGATTATTAGCTTTTTGGCCTTGACTGGCGGAAGGGGTGTCCGGTCAACCTTGCTGATATTACTCGTGTTTTCCGCCTGAGTCGCGAGCTATCTACGGTCTTAGCCACGGTCAGATTTGTAGCCTCGCGACCGTGGTTTTCGGCCATCTCGAGCAGCGCGCCGGCCTCGCCGGGCACCCTGCTCTCCTCCGCCAGATCCAGGCAGATGCGCTCCATGCGCGCGAGATCGTCGATGTCGTGCTGATGTTGCCCCATGGGCGCCGATCAGACTCCGGCGCCCATGGTCTCGTCAAGGCTGACCAGGTCCTTAGTTCAGCTTCTTCGGCTTGTTGTTCGCAATGAGCTTCGGCAGATACTGCAAGGCTTCGCTGTCGCGTCCGCGGAAGTAGTCGATGGCACGGTTGGGCAGCCACTCCTCTCGGAAGTGTTTGCGAAAGTCCGCCAGCAGTTGCTCAGGATAAGCCTTGGGCCATACGCGGCGGCCGTCTTCGTAGACGTGGAGATAGGTCGGGAGCGCGTCAGTATCGATGCCGTGCACGTCGCGAAGCCACTTGCAGAACATCTTGCCGTGCGAGATATCCGGCAACATGTGTTCGGGAAGAGTGTACCCCATGATCTCCATCGGACCGATAAGCAACGTCATCATCTCTGCTAGGATGGAGAAGTGCGCGACGGGGATGTTGGGCTGGTTCGCGATATAGCGGCGCAGGTGGTAGGGAACCGTATCTTTGACCGTCGCGGGTCCGGTTCCGTTCATCCATTCGTAGACCCACTGCGTCACCTGGACCGCGAATGGTGCTGAGACCCATTGGCCAAGGTGAATGGCTACCTGAGGATGGACCCAGCTTCCTTGAAAGCGGAAATCTCCGCCGACAACCGATTGAACCAATTCCGTTATCGGAATTCCGATGGCGGTCGCAAGCTCGGTCAGAAAGTCCTTCGTGACCTTGTTCTCGCGGTAGTGACCGAACTGCTTGCCGGCCGCCTGGCACATCGCGGTCGCGTTGATATAGCCGTCTCCCGGGCGCTGGTAGATGATGCCGCCCTGCACCGGGTGCGGGATCAAATCAAAGTGCTGTTGCATTGGTCGCATGTCCTTATGGAAAAGTGACTGCGACACCATGGACATTTATGCGTATCAGCATATTTTCGGTCCTTGCAAAGGGAGGCCGATTCCGGGGTGCCGCAGTCGGTTTCATGTGGAGGGCGATTCTCGGTTGCACGGGAGTCGCCCTTCGGCTTTTCAGCACGCTAACTGGAACGAAAGCAGCGCTGGGACCGTTCCTTAGCGCCACTCTCGAATCAGCGAGAGCACATAACGGTCATTGAACACCCTGGCGCCTTTTCCGCACAACGCACATCGTAGGCACAGGCGGAGTTACGAACAGGCCGACGCCGCTTATTTAGGCGAATCTCTGTCTATACTCGCCTCTTTCCAGAAAATGTCACTCGCTCGCAACATCCGGGCGTTGCCGGGATCGGGACAAATGCACCGCGGCATTTTCCACACCCACGACGCGCAGTAGCTCGCGACCGCCAGGAGCTACTAGGAATCGACAATTTGCACACCACGCACGATGCGGCTTTGATAGCGGCATATGTCCGCCCCCGTTCGCATCCGTAAGCACGAAGCCGTGCCCCAGACCGGCAGTTACGAAGTTTGCTTCGCTGATGGTCGGGCAAGCGTCTACTTCTACTGGGACGATGTCCCGGGACGGCGGCTGGCGCCGAACCTGTTGACTGGGGCAGAAGCGCTTGAGCAGGCCAGAGCACTCGCACGAGCGGAGATGTCCCGCTATTGAAAGACGGAATGAACAAAGGCTGGGGGCGGCCGTTCGAAGATCCAATTGAGGTGGCCGGCACTAAGCTGGCGACGCTGCTCGACGCAGCCAAGTACATCACGGCGCTACCGGAGAAGGAGCACAGCGCGCCGGAATGGCAAGCTGCAATGGAGGCGCTGATCCTGGTGGCGGAAGGCGGCGGCCCGACGATGTTCGCCAGGATCGGCGTCATGCGGGCACTGAACCGCCACTACGTCCCGGCGTTAAACCCCAAGGGGAAGGAACCACATTGGAGCCGGCGTAAGCTGAAGAGGGATCAATGACGCGCGTTGGCAGCAAGGTCAGGATCGAGGGCTGGAAGCCCCTCTCTGAGGAAGAGCACTTCATGACCTGTCCCACCTGCGGCGAACGGTTCGATTGCCGCGAGCTGGGAGAGGTGTTCGAACATCTCCATGGGATTGAACCGGAAGAGGAGCCAGAGCGGCAATGACCGTCTGGATTTACGATCAGGGCGAGGACTTGAAGGTCTTTGCCAATGAGGAAGCCGCACGGGCCTGGATTGACGAGAACGATCCGGAGGGCGTCGCCTTCGAATACGGGGTGATCGGCCCGCCAGCGTGAACCGGCGGGCGTGCGACGAAACCCGTTTTCCGCCTAAAGAAGCACTCCGGAAACAAGCCGGGTCTACGTTTAGGCCAGAGACCAACGGGGATTTCGGTCATGTGGACACTCATCGAAAATCTGTATCGGGATTACTGCCTGACGCGGTTGAACGAGATCCGCAGGTACGAGCTCAGCCACTAGGCAAAGCAAAACCCGCCGACCTGGGAGCCGGCGGGTTCTCAATGCCAATACGTATCGCGGTACTCGTCACTAGTCCGCGATGGTCAATCGTACCGCGCTACCCATTGACGTCAGGTTACCGCCTGAGCCGCCGGCGGTGCGTCATGAGCCGCTGCCGGTCACGCTTTCGGTGGATCTTGCGGCGCCGCTTCACGGCTTGCTCCCGTTCAGGCGGTCCCGGAGATCGCGGGCGCGATCCGCGATGATCAGCATGACGCGATGCATTCCCACCAGAGCCGTATCGGCATCGGGTTGCGCCAGCATAACGCAGAGCAATTCGCTCAGCGTCACGATGTCGTCGATATCTGCCTCGTTCTCGAAGCGGTCGGGCAGCCGGAGCTCAACGATGTTGCTCATGCTGATCGCTCCCGGCTCTCGCAATCCCGTTCAACCAACCGAAATAGTGATCGCATAAACTCGATTTCGAACGGCTCGAGGCTACCTCCCGAGGCTTCGTCGCCTTGCTGATCCATGACGATGTCGGCGAGGCTGGCAAGCGACCAAAGCTCAACCGTCCGGACCGCACTCGCCTTCTTCATGAGGCGCGTAAGCTTGCGTAGCACCGCGTTTCGCCGCTCCCACATACCCTCAATGACGATCTCGGCAACGGTTGAATTGCCGGTGTGCTCGGCGCGCCATGCCCCGTTGATCGCACCATTGATGGACGTGTAGGTGACGGCGGCGCGCATGATCGCCGAGACTCGATCTAGCTCCTCCTCGGTTTTGAGCCGGCTGGGCGGCGCCGCGGGGATCATCTCGGCGAGCGCGGTCGCAGTTGCCGCAGCGCGAGCAGAGTCCAGGTCAATGACGTTGGATGGGCTCGCGACGGGGCTGGGAGAGTCGCTGATGCGTTCTCCCGCTTCAGGCTGTCCGGTGGCGGGGGTGGCGGAAAACGAATCCATGGACACCGCTCGCGGCGGGGACATGGGTCTTTCAATGGTCATGGTGGTGCTCACTGGGTTGGCTTGCTACAGCCGAGCCGTCCGACGCCGACGGCAGGCGGGGGGTAGCAATCGCCAGTGAGACGATTCACCGAGCTTTTAAGCCTTGCAGCTCTGGACATGGCCCGATGCCCCCGCCCTTGCCAACAGACTCGCCGTTGGGCAATAATGGTCGGGTTCGGAGCCGAGCCGCTAAGCTCGTCCGTTAATTCAGCCGCCGCCACGTCGCTTGCAGGCGACAAGGCAATTCCTTGCAGGGAATGCGGCCTATCACTGGTCAGGTTGCTACACCCGACCCCACGCTGCTCCTGATTTGCTAATTTTTCAATACTCCCTTTTCGGGGCGCCTCGGCGCGCGCCGTTCACCCCGTGAGGGCGAAGCGTGTGGTCCTGCTCATCACTGGACACGCATCGGTTCAGCGATCGATCCAGACGTGCCCTCCGAGAGGGATTGGCGCGATTAGGCTGGGGAAAGGTGCCGGGCCGAATGTTGCCGCGCGTTGCCAGAATATTTCTGTGCATTGCGCGATCTTCGGTTGCAGTGGTAGATTTTCGCCGAGATGGGGAAAATCAGATCAATTCAAGCCCTGCGCGCCGTCGCCGCAAATCTGGTGGTGCTCACCCATGTTTGGGGCTTCGAGCAACAGTATTACCCGAATGCCGGCGTTCTTCCTGCCTGCTTTGAGTGGATAGGAATGTATGGCGTCTATCTGTTCTTTGTCATTTCGGGCTTCGTCATCATCCGCGCTGCGGCGAATGAAGATTGGCGCCAATTCATCACAGCTCGCCTCACTCGAATTTACCCGGCCTACTGGTTTTACACGGCTGTTCTTTTGGCCGGGTACGTCGTCGCATCTCCCCAGCGGCTTACGGAGCGGGCCAGCGTTTCCCTGCTCGCTTCATTCACCCTCTGGCCCACAGCAGAAAAGCCGCTTTTAATTGTCGGCTGGACACTCACTTATGAAATTTATTTTTACCTTATCGTTGCAGTGATGATTGCCGCCGGGCTGCGACCACTTCGCACTCTGGTCCTATGGGCTGGTGTCATCCTTGCCGCTCAATCGATTCCATATGAAGCAAACCCTGTGGCAGCGGTGCTGTTCAGCCCGTTAACCCTGCTTTTCATTGCTGGTGGGGCCCTTGGCCTCTTGATCCGCCCGCGCGCGTCCCGCGCGCCGATGCCATATCTTCCGGCCGTTGAGCGATGCGCCGTGGCGTTGGGCGACGCGTCCTATTCGACCTATCTAGCCCATTTTCTCGTTATTTCGGTAATTTGGAAACTATCATTCACCTTGCCTTGGCAAACACCGCAATGGGCCCTGATTTCTTTTAGCCTTCTCGCCGCGAACGCATGGGGGCTGATCAGCTACAGACTGATTGAAAAACCCGCTATGGTCGCAGTGCGCCAGACGAAGAACGCTCCCGATTTTGCGCCTGTTAAATGATCTGATCAGCTTGTTCGCGATGGTGCGGTTCGGGATCGAGCGCTACCAATTCCGATACGGCCCAAAGGGCGTATCCGCGCTGGGGATCACGCCAAAATATATCTGCGCGACCGCTGCAAATCCGATCAGCATCACGCAGAGCAAGACTAGCGGGATTGTCACCCTTCGAATGTCACCGCCCGTTACAAGCAAGTAGTAAAAGGGCAATACCAAGATCAAATAGCGCTGCGCAGGGCGGCTCATCGAAAGCACAGCGACGAAAAGCACGGTCGTGGCGGCGACTCCCAAATTTGGAAGTGATCGCCCAGTTCCTGATAAGCCGATCACGAAGACGGCAAAGAACGCGCCGAGCAGCGCAGTGGAGATCCAATCGCCCAGCCAACGGTCTAGAGGGCCAAAGTTCATCTCTCCACTAGATGGGGGAAGCCAAACTCCGAGTACACATGCGACGAGAATGATCGTCACTTTCGCCGCTGTGCTGCGAGGGAGAGCGCTGCTGCTGAAGCAGGCCTGAATCGAGAGTGGCACTGTTAGTAGAGCGAGATAGCCACCGTACCGAACAATGTTGTTGCCAATGTTGGATGGATCAACGCGAAGAACGGAAAGCCATTTGGGGGAAGTCACCCAAAATCCAAACGTGCGAAACACTACCGTGTTGTACACCAGGAGCGCAAATGTTGCCGCTGCGCCGCCTGCAACCAGGAGCATCACGCGAAACCTGGCGCTCTGACTTTGCTCGGGGCTAAAGGCGACCAGCGGAAGAAGAAGCGCGGCGTGATATTTCATAATGACCGCCAGCGCAAACAGAGAGCTCGCTGCAGCTATCGTGATATTCGATCGCGCTCTCCAGAAGATCGCGATGCTTGCCACAGCAATCGCCATCGGCGGAAAGTCAGCCGTGCCTCTGCCCGCAAAGATCCATAGAAGTGGATTGATCAAGACGAGCAGCAGCAGAAGATGAGCGTTCTTCGGCTCCCTTTGCCGCAAGATCGAGTGCATCGAAACCGCGAAAATCCCAAGGCACCCGACGGCGACAAGTCGGCATCCATAATACGGACTGACATGGAGCGCTCCCGATACAAGCGCTCCTATAAAAGGAACCGTCAGCGTGTTGGCATCAAGCTCAAAAAAATTTCGGATTAGTGCAGCGTCGCCGAACCGGAAATATGCGGACGCCAAATTGAAGGCGCCCTCCTGGTTGACGAACGGAAGGCCCAGCCCAACAATATGAAGCAGAATGACTGTCAGCGCGATCGCCGTTACGCGCCACCTGGCTGCAAGCTCCACTAGTTCCGAACACTGCTTCACGACCCCTGCCGTAACAGCCTTTCAGACTGCATTCAAGACCAGCGAATGCTCATCCGTCGCTCCACCTAATCAGTTAAGGCACCACGCCCGCCATGTTGCCTGCTGCCTGAGTACCGACGCTGTTGCCCGCGCCAGAGTTGACGATCTTGTTCGTGACATTGTTGTATGAATTCAATCCAACCGTCGCGCCTGAAGAAGCACCCGAGAGAAACACTCCCGTAGTAGCGCTAACAATTCGGTTTCCGGTAATAACGGCGCCAGCGCCAGCGCTATTTATTGCAGTGTTGCTCACCGGCGATCCTACAAGTGCAATGTTATTGCCGACAATCATAGCACCGGCAGATGATCCGAGGGAAAGTCCCTGACCGCCAGTCGGGGGACCGTAAATGATATTGCTGCCGATAACTTGCATATCGTTGATGTTTGATTGGATGCTTGCTCCAAACCCATCACTTCCGCAAATTGAGTTGATGAAACTGAATTGAGCGAGAGTTCCTGCAGCACCTGGAGCCTGATAGATGCAGCCAAAAAAACCATTCGTGTTGGTCTTGTCAGTCAGTACACCTTGCCAGTAATCCCGGAGTTCGATTGCGATATTAGCGCTGCCAAAATTTGAATTGGTGAGCTTGATCGATTGAACATATTGCGTTGAAGCTACATCGCCCTCAATGACAACGGCACTGCCAAGCGCTGCGCCACCTACGGTTAAGGCTGTACGGCCGTTGATTGTGACATTGTCTAATAGGACATAGGACCACAAATGGGTGTAGAAACCGATGCCCCAGTAAGCTGACCCCCGATAGGGCTCCCAATCGTCTCCTTGAATCGTTACGTTCCGGATCGAAAAGGTTGGGCCAACAGTTGTGATACTACTTTGCAGGCGAAGTGCGGTGCCGCCGTTTACTTGGTTGGTGGCTAGTGTCAGGTCGCTGATGCTGCCTGTGCCCGCGCTGATTGGGACCGTGCTGCCAGAGGTGCTGGTTGAGATCTGAATTCCGCCACTAGCATTGCTCCACAGCAGCTTTGTGAGATTTTGACCAGCGCCTGAAATGTTAGTGCTGGACCGGTAGCTTGATTGGGCAATTGAAATTTGTGAGGTCAGCAGGAATGTGCCCGAAGGAAATCGCACCGGCAGATTGGTCGCGAGGGCGGAATTGAATGCTGAAGAGCAACTCACAACGCCGGTCGGATCACACCCCCACCACACCGGGTTGGCATAGCCAAGCGACGTGCACCCCCAAGCGCTCGACATACGCACCCAGAAATTGCCGATCGTAGTCGAGCAGAACGAATCCCAGATGCTTGTCGGTGTCGCGCCCGCGGCAGGACCGGTGCTGCCTGAGACGTTGGCAACGATCTGGTTATTCAAGATTGTCGGAAGCGGGCTCGCGAAGGTGCAATCTGCGCGGAGGAAATTTGCCGTGCCGCCGCCGGTCGCTGGGACTAGCCCGGCCGTCAACGTTGCGCACGGGCCGCTCACGGCTGAATGGAAGACCGAGAACGGGATGGCTTGGGCTGGCCCAGGGCCGACACCCATCCGTCCCCATACGGAATTGGCGGGAAGCGTTGGCCCGGTCTGCGCTGCGGCGAGTGCCGGCAGCAGGGCGAGGAAGGCGAGGAAGGCGAGCGCGCTGGCAAAAAGCCGTTTCATCGACGTTGTCTTTCCGAGCGCTAACTCCGCACGTTGCGGATGAAAGCTCGGCTCCGATCAGGGAAGCCGCTGAAAGACGTTTGCGCCGATGTCCAAAGGCGGGGCTGGTTACGGAAAGCCCGATCCGAAACGCGCTTGAGGTGCGCGCGACCTACTACTCAAAGGGCAGATGTTCTGCTTGCAGCAAGTTTCTGAACTTGTCTTCGTCCAATCCCGCCAGCTTGCGCAACGTCTGAGCTACGCGGCGCCAGCGGTGATCCTGAAAATTCAACTGGCGCAACTTCTCGCGCGTTGTCTTAAGCTCGCGCTTGAGGCCGAGAATTGCCGATGTTTGCTTATCGTCCATTCTCAACCCCGGCAATAAGTGGACCGGACTTTCTCCCCGCACGCCGGTCCATGGCGCGGATGAAACGGGCATCGCTGCCCTTGGAGCTTCGAATTCTTACGAGCCGCCGGTGCCGAGGTCGAGCAGCGCCACCGTGAAGTTGTTGAACGGCAATGAGTTGGCTTTGCACGAGGCAATGATCCGGCGGTAGTGCGCGATCTCGGCCGTCTTGATGGCTGCAGCAACGGCCGCACTGCCACCGCCAGCCGCGTAGGCAGCAGCGATGGCGCCCTGGCGGTTCATCTCGCTATCGATGCACGTGCCAGCATGGACCTTGTTTTCAGATTGTATGACGGCCATGGTTTTATACCTCGTACCTTGCAGTTGCTGCATCATACGCACGCTGCAAACTCGGATTGAGTGCAGCGAACACGTCGAACTTCTGTGCATAGACGTCGAACACTGACGGGCTTCCCCTATAGCCAAGCCTTGCGGCCTCGCTCCTTAGGGCCAATCCGCGGTCATCCATAGGTTCGACCATCGCAATGATCTCGGTCGTCAAAGAGCCGTCGACCATCTTCTCCAGGTGGTTCAAGAACTCGAGACGCATCGCGGCGGGCATTTCGCGTTTCAGCGCTCTTTTGGCCAAGCTCGCGCAAACCAGCGTGTATTTGTGGCCGACGCTCATCATGTCGCGGCCTCGTGCTCGATGATTTTAGGTGCTGAAAGGAACTTGGCGGTCAATTCCTCGATGCGGTCCATCACTCGTGCTGCATCCGCGGCCGACACCTTCACTTCGCCTTCCACCTTCACCGTGTGCGTTGAATTGGCCGGCGCGACGCGATCCATTAGGATGCCGAGCACGCGGCCAAACTCCCTGTGCTTGTCGTTGCCGAGAACGCGCGCCATCGCGCGCACGGCAACAGGGCCAAGCGTCGTCAAATATTGCTGGCTAACCTCCGCGATCGCAGCCTGCACCTTTGGATCATGCGATATCTGGTAGGCCATGACCGAAAGCGAGTTGTTCGAACTGGTCGGCGTCCCGTACCCCGCGGCGCGCGCGGCAAAGAGGCCCGCGCCCTGGCTGCGCGGCGCCTGAAATAGCGCATGCACAAACCTCTTCTGCCGCTCGTTAAGAGGTAAGCGCGAAGCCGATACCCTTGCTTCAGAATTCGAATGAACGTGCGAAAGAAGCCTCCGGCTTGGACGGAGGTTTGGGATGGGATTGGACAGCAAAAAGGACGTCCATTTGGACGGCTCAACGAGGGGGTCGGTGAGCCGGCTGGAGGTTCTTGAAGGACCATCGGGGCGCCGCGTACGTTCGGAAGCCGAGAGAGCTCGGATCGTCG
>NZ_JH600073.1:189458-253992 GCF_000244935.1 Bradyrhizobium sp. WSM1253 | reverse complement strand
GACGCTCGTGCATTGCTGGAGCCACTTGCGCCGACGCTTTGTCAAATTGGCCCGCAATAGCAAATCGCCGATCGCCGAGGCCGCCATTCGGCACATCGCACAGCTTTACGCCATCGAAGCCATGGTGCGCGGTGCATCGCCGGACATCCGGCTCGCCGCACGAAAGGAGCATTCGTTGGCTCTCGTCGCCGCTTTGAAAATGTGGTTCGAGAAGCAGCTGTCGATGATCTCCAGCGGTTCGACGCTCGCCGAGGACATCCGCTACGCGCTCAATCATTGGCAAGGTCTGACCCGCTTCCTTGAAGACGGGCGCCTCGAGCTCGACACGAACCCTGTCGAGAACGCCATCCGGCCAGTCTGCCTGACCAGAAAAAATGCGCTCTTCGCCGGTCATGAGGTCGGAGCCGAAAACTGGGCCTTGCTCGCCTCGATCGTCGCCACCTGCAAGCTCAACGACGTCAACCCGGCCGCCTACATCGCCGAAACACTCGAGACGATCATCGACGGCCATCCCCATAGCCGCATCAAAGACCTCATGCCGTGGCGATTCCGCAAAACGTCAAGCCAGCCTCAATAGGGTTGCGGCTAAGCGCTTACGTTAAGAGCAGCCATTGCTGACCCTTCTTGCCCGACGACAACCGAATCCACTTGCATCAACTCCAAAATCGCAAATCGCGGGCTTGTCGAATTACTGCGCGGCGCCTGGTACGCTCATCGAGCCGAAGTCGATTGCGAGCGCCTGGCCGGCGGGGCTGTAGCCCCCGGCCTTGGCACCTTGCGTGCGCTTGCGTCTCACTTCCGCGGTCTCGTCTGCGGTGCGCTGCATAAGATCGCCGCCGCCATAGCTGTTGTTCATAAGATTGAGCGCTACGCCAGCCGGGGTCGACGTAATCACGACTGCTTCTCCGCTTTGACCTTGCTGCTCACGATGACGTTGAGTAGCGTCATCTGCCGCACCGCTTCCCCATCGGAGGCCATATACCGTTTCGTGAAGTCCTGATCCTTGAGTAGGCGCGCCTTGGTCGCTGTGGCGGCCGCATGCTCCTGTGGAGTGACCTCATCACCGGTCAGCACCTGCCGAATAACGCCTGTTTCAACTCCTGCCTCGCGGAGCCATGCCGCGGCACCGATGTTCTGGATATGACCGGACTCCTGGACGGGTGAATCGTCGAGCACACCCGCGATTGCCTTCTCGATCCGGTCGCCGCTCTTGATGGCGATCTCGGACAAGGAGCGGAATTCGGCGACCTGAGGGCCGTTGCCCTTCAGGAAATTGTCCGTCCAATCCTTGTTACTTCGCAGATCGGCGAGTTTTGCGACGGCCTCGTCCGGCGTCGGCGCCGGTGGCGTCTGAATCGGTTGTGGCTCGGTCATGCCGCGTCCTCCTGCCGATATCCCGGAATATCGAGTTTCCTGGCCGCCGCTGCGAAGAGCGCGCGCACAGCGCGATTGCCCTGGTGCCGCGGCCCAACACCGCCGACCGTAATCGGGTGCGCGCACGCTTCGCCGGTGATCACGCAGCCGTGCGCCTCGGTGCACATGCCGCGACATTTCGTTCTGCTGATGCCGACGGTGGCCTCGGTGGGGTTGGCTTCGATCTGCTGCCGCCACGCGGCGACCGCCTCGCGATCCAGCCGCACCGCCAGTCCGTGCGCCAGCGCGTTGGCCTCGAGCTGAAATGTGATCGTCTCGATCGCCGAAACCAGCGCGCCCAGCTTGGCACGCTCCGCGGCACCGCCCTCATAGGCCGCCAGAGCCCGCTCGGCGACCTGAAGCCGAAGGTCTGCCAATTCCCGCTCAAGGCCCGGGCGCGCATCCAGCACGGCCGGAGCACGCGGGGCGGCCGGATTTGTTGGCAACTTCATGCCGCTTTCCCCTGCTGGGGCTTCTCGATCGCCGCGGCCAGCACGTAACGCACGTACGACGAAACGGAGCGCTCCTCGCGCTCGGCGGCAGCCTCGACGCGCTCCGCGAATTTCTCGTCGACGCGAGCTCCAATCAGTCGTTTGTCGGTTTTTGCCATGACGACTCCTCACTATTGCTGCGAAAAAGATCGTCCTGTTTGCATGGAGTAGCAATGTGCTGATGGGGCCGCGGTGCACGCGCCGACTTTCGCCGGCTGGGCGCCAGTCGTTTGCGTACCTTCGCCGCGCTGGCCTGGTCCTCGACAAACGTGACGCGCGCAATGCCAAGCGCCAGCGCCTGCAGCAGCAACGGAAGCGATCGGTTGCCAAACCTGCGGATCCTCGCCGGCGCCATCAACGCCGCGACATAGGAATCCGGCAAACCCGCGTAGGCTTCAACTGCGCCATACGTGGTGCCGAGCTCCGAAATCCGCTCCCGGATCAGCGCCCGCAACTCGGCCTCGGTCTCAACCACAACCGGCTGCATCACCGACGCCCCGCGGTCTTGCTGCAAACTGCTGCAATGAGTTGGGGGAAAAGCCAGCGCGAAACTCGGCGAGCACATGAAATTGGGAACGAGAGCGGAATCTTCCTGCCGGCCGGCACCCGGTGGGGTCTTTTCAGGCTGAGCCATGAGCATCTGATGGTCGAGCGGCCGGCTCGCCTCGCGCCCACGGATACTGAAGCGGGGAACAAAGGTGTGGATAGAGAGCGCGCGCTAAAACCCCGTCGACCGTGGGTTTTGACCGTAGGTTTGCGGCCTGCCTTAGGAAAGCAAAGCGTAATCAATCTGGTTCGGAGGATGGACGTTCTGCCAACCGCATGCCGGACTTCATCGTGAGCAGCCGACAGGCCTGCTCGCCTGGCTGGCTCGGCATAGTCCCTGTCGAGATGCAGCCTCGGTGCCGACTTGCTCGGTGTGGTGGCGGTGATGAAGGCGTGAGCGCGACAAGACAGCTCAATACCGCCCTCCCTTCCCTTCCCCCTCAGGATCGCTTGCGGGGCTCGCTGAGCATCTGGCTGGTGTCTCGGGACGGCCGACCTGTGCGAGCCCATGGACGGGGCCGGCTGGGCCGTCTGCGTGTGTCCTAGCGTGATGTCGTCGATGGTGTGACGAGCGCAGCGATGACGCAACGAGAGCGCAGCGCCAGCGGAGCGAAGTTGCGGCGAGAGCGGAGCCCGGAGCCGCGCGCGCGAGGGGGCGCAACCAGCGCAACCACACTCTATAGCAACCGAGTTGCGCAGTTGCGGGGCGGTCGAACACCAGCTAAGTGCGCAACTGTTTTGGAAAAGTTGCGCCATAGTTGCGCTGGTTGCGGGGCCGGTCATGTGATGAGCCACACCCATTCGCGATCGAATCCGATCTGGCCGCCGTCGCGAAGCTTCGAGAGATTGGTCGAGAGCTGGGCGCGCCAAGAATTGCCTTCGGCGCCTTCCTGCCAAGCCATTGTCTGGCAGTATCTTTTGAGGTCGTCCCGGCTTGCGGCGCGGATCTGATGGGGCACCGCGGCACTCCCGTGTGCCGTCGTCCCGGCATCCTCGATTGCGCGCTTGACGATCTTGAGCAGGTCACCCGCCAGCCCCTTGGGCGGCTTGGGCTTCGCATTGGTTGCGCGAAGTTGCGCTTTGCCGGGCTGCGACAGAATTTCGACAACACAGGTTGAGTTTTCCACAGCCTCGGAAGGTGGGGCGCAACCATCCGAAAAAGTTGCGCTCAAATCGAAGGGGGCGAGCCGGAAGCGCCACTCCTGCCCCTCCCGGCCATCCTTCATTTCCTCGATGCGGACAGTGCTGAACGCGTCCGACTTTTCGACCAAAATGGTGACGTCGGCCGCGCCGTTGAGCGCGTTTGATCCGCGGCCGCCCCGCGTCGGATCTTTGCCGACATGGTGCACCACGACCACCAGGCAGCCAAAGTGCCTCTCGATCGCGCCGCAGCGGTTCACGAACCGGCCCATATCGCGAGCGCTGCTCTCGTCGCCTTCACCCATGCATCGCGCCAGCGTGTCCAAGACGATCGCCCTGGGGCCCTCCGGGCAGGTTGCTGCAATGAATGCGTCCAGCTCGGCGAGCAGTTGCGGCAGGTCCGTCGCCTCGCTGCCAAGGTCTGGCACGTTCTCGATCATGTAGAACGGGACGCCCTGGCCCTCGATGCCGCGGTGCTGACGCATTGCGACCAGACGGCGCTTAAAGCCGTTCACGCCTTCGCCGGTGAGGTAAATCACCGCCCCCTGCAAGGTCGCCCGGCCGGCATATAGCGCACCCTGGGCGACGCTACAGAGCATGTCCGAGGTGAAAAAGCTTTTGCCAGACTTCGGTGCACCAATGACGTTCGCGAGCCCGCGCGCGGGCAGAAGGCCGTCAATGAGCGAAGCGGGCTCGGCGGATATCGTAACGTCGTCGAGCGCGACGGGCGTGAAACGCGGGCGCGGCGCTTCGGGTGCTCTCGTCTCGATGCCGTGGCCGTAATCTTCCGGGCCATTCGCCGGCGGCGGCTCACCAGTGTGTTTCCAGCGGTCTCGAGGGTCCTCTACCTCCATGCTCTTGACCAGCATGGCTGCATACCCGTCGTCGTCCGGTGTGAGCGCGTCCATCTACGTATGCTCCGGGGCAGTGCGCAGTCGGGCGAACGTCCTGCCCAGCAAGTCTTGAATGGCGTCTTGTCCAAACTCGTCGACATAGCCGGCGGCCTCGGCGAGAAACTGTATGCCGTCGGCTGCGACCTGGAGCGTGATCCAGCCTTCAGCGACAAACCAAAGCTGGTATTCCGCGCACTCAAGGAAATCAGCGATCTCGATCTGCGGCGCGGCTATCCGATGGCGAAGCGGCGCGTTCACTGCTCGCCCCCATCTTCTGGCGAGATCAGTCCCAATCGGCGGGCTTCGGCCTCTGCCTTGACCAGCGCCCGGGCCAACTCCGGCAACTTGCGCACGGAGACGGACACGCCCCGCGGCGTCGGCCGGTCAATGCCGTCGGTGCCTGTGGAGTGAATGCGAACGCTGACGAGATTGTGCCCTTCGAAGCTGCTGAGCGCGACATGGATGGCATCGGTCCGGCGGCGGTTCTTTGATATTTTAGCTATCGTGACCGTCTCGGCGAGCGGCGCGGGTTTCGTCCAACGCAAGGACGGCACATTGTTCGGCGCTGGCTGGTCTGCTATCGACATGGGCGTCGGGCCTTCTTGGTCGTGGGTTCGGCAGATTCTCGGACATGGCTAAGGGGGCTCGGTGCGGACACACCGGGCCTCAGTCCGTTCAGGCGGCAGCACCGCCGCGTGCGGCCCCACGATCGGCTCGGCGTTGCGCCTCAGTTGCAAGACGGCGCTTCACGTACGCGTCGATAGAGGCCACAGTGATACGGCGCGACTTACCTTCGGTGTACGACTCCAGCTCGCCCGCATTGATGAGCTTGTACAGCGTCTCCCGTGAGACCAAGAGGGTCTTCATCGCTTGATTGGGCGAGGCTACGAGGGGTGCTTCCAGAGCGATAGCTTGCGACGGGGACATGTGTAGGACATCCTTTTGTTTCCGTGTTCGGCAGTCTAAGGGGCGAACAACCGTTTATCGTTTGCTGTGCGCTATCGTTCGCCAGAGGCCCTAACTGGCCGCACCCAGCAACGCACCAGACTGACTACGGAAATTCCGCAGCTAACGCCAAATTCGCTCGCCAAAATGAAAAGAAACCGCTGCAGCACAGCGGTTTCTTTCATGCTTTGGCTGATGCTTGGTGGTCGGCATTCGCGAGCGACGCGCTAACTGGCCTGTTCCCGAGTCTTTGGCTTTCCACTGGCGACAAGCTAAAAAAAGTTCTGATAAATCCAATAGATATGCGAATTCTGTGGAATGCTAAGCGGGATGCTAAGCGGGATGCTCGCCGAGATGCTCGCCGGCGCGAAAGGTGCGCGTCCTTGGAAATTCCGATGCTCTGCTTAGGGGCAAGCAGAGTACCGCATACACCGGCTCGCATTGACTGCGCAGGGGTGCGCATGCTGGCTCTCCGGACGCCGACGACCAACTCTGCTTGCTCGCAAGCAGATGCCAGCAATGGCTGGCATCTTCTAGACGGCCGTGAGAAAGGATGCCCAATCGTTCATGAGCAAGCGGCGCTTCTCGAGCTTCTGACCACGTTGGTAGGCCGCCGTTGTTTCGCTCTTGTATTTGTGGGCCAGCGCGGCCTCGCGCACACCGTCCGGATAGTCGGTGCACTCCTCCGCCCAGGTCGCGAAGGTCGAGCGAAAGCCGTGCACGGTTGCTTGGCCGTAGCCAAGGCGATCGAGCACCGCAAGCATTGCGTTTTCCGAGAACGCCGCGCCGTCCGGGTTCGTGAAGATGAGCTCGCCCTGGCTGCCATCTCGCATTTGGTCGAGGATAGCCAGCGCCGGCGCGGTAAGCGGCACATGGTGGTCCTGGTCCATCTTCATCCGGTGGCCCGGGATCTTCCACACGGATTCCGGACGATCGATCTCGATCCAACCTGCTTCAATCGCCTCGTTCGTCCGGCAAGTGGTGAAGATGACAAACCGCAGCATCTGCGCTGCTGTGCCGGCGGCGTCGGCGAGCGCCCGCATGAAGGCCGGCGCCTCGGCATACGGGAGCGCCGGGTGATGTCGGACGGCGCGTTTCGGCCGCTTGGGCAGCTTCTCGCGCAACTGCTTCGTGAGCTCGGCCGGGTTGCGGAAGTCGGCATCGTCGATGTTGACGTTCTTCGCGATGATCGTCTCGATGCGGCCGCGGACGCGGTTCGCCGTCTCGCGCTTTTCCACCCAAATCGGCTTGAGCAGGTCATGGATATGGCTCGGCTTGATCTCGGGAATGGTGAGTTTGCCAATCGTCGGATACGCATAGCGCTTAAGCGACGAAAGCCACTGATCGCGGTGCTTCTCGCTCCAGGTCGACCAGTTCGCGCGGATATAGGTCTCGGCGCATTCTTCGAAGGTTGACAACACGACGGCGGCTTCGATGGCCTTCACCTCGTCACGCGCGGCGCGCCGTTCTTGAACGATGTCGATACCTGGAGTGCTGCGATCACTCTTGACCTTCAGCCGTGCAGCGTCGCGGGCGAGCCGCGCGTCCTTGAGCGAGATGTGCTTGAAGGAGCCAAGGCCGTGCCATCGCTCCTTGCCGTCCTTCCAGTAGCGGTAAGCCCAATTCTTCGACGTCGGACTTGTCACAATGAGATAGAGCCCGCCACCATCGGTGTATTTGCCGGACTTAGTCTCGCGCTCTACGTCGAGTGGCTTGAGTTTGCCTGCCATGTGTTCCCCTCAGAGCAAACCGTCCTCCGAACCCACGGGCAAAATCTACGGTCTTGGCTCGAATTGCAGAGAACATCTGCGAACACGCTAGTACAGCGTTTCCGAGCAGTCGGTTGATTTGGTTGGGGATTCCGAACGGTCGCGAACAGTGGCGAACAATATACTGGCGGAAGGGGTGGGATTCGAACCCACGGTACCCTTGCGGGCACGCCGGTTTTCAAGACCGGTGCCTTAAACCACTCGGCCACCCTTCCAAACCCGGAATGGCTGTCGCTTAACGTAGTCGACGGCGCATGGCAACGCGAAGTTGGCGCCGGACCCGAAACCCCTCGGCCGCACACGGTCTGTCAGGCGAGCGTTAGCCTGTTCCCTTAGCCTGTACGCCTCAGCCATCCCGGACACTGGCGACATCTCCCAGGGCGTCGCCGGTTGCGAGGCCCGGTTTGGTGTCGCTTCCGTTTCCAGGCCTCGTTTGCTGCCCTCAAAAGCAAAACGGCGCCCCGTTGGGAGCGCCGCTTGAATTCTTCATAGCTTCGCCGGCTCAGTACCCGCAGGACGCGCAGCCCATCTGCACCGGGGCGTAATAGGAATAGCCCGGCTGGACCATCCCGACGCGTTGGCGCGTGGCGTATTGGGGCGGGATGCGTTCGTACTGGACGCTGGGCGGCGCCACCATCACGGTCTGCGGCACCATCACGGTGCGGTACTGCGCCGGCGCGCGGTGCGCCACGACGGCGCCTGGCGACACCATCACGGTCTCGTCGACGGTGCGGTATTGCGGCTGCACATATTGCTGCTGGTAGCAGGTCGTGCACGGCGGCGGCGTGTAGCAATTGTAGCAGCCGGCGGAGGCTGCGCTCGTCATGGAAATCGCAGCGACGACGGTCGAGAAAACGACAGCGAGAGTGCGAGACATTATTGTGGTGCCCCAATTGCCCGAATGGATTTGCGAAGGTCGCATCAGTATACGCGGCAAACCCTTGCTTTGCCGAAGTTCGTCGAGGCATCCTTAATGCAAACGGCCGGCTTGCGCCGGCCGTTCAGAACTTGTTGACCATGCGCGGCGCGTGCGATCACGCGCGCACGAGACGCTGCTACTTCGAGCGCCGCTTCACCTCGCGCACCGCGCCGCGCGCGGCGCTGGTGGTGAGCGCGGCGTAGGCCTGAAGCGCGGTCGAGACGTTGCGCTTGCGGCCGATCGCCTGCCAGGCGGTGTCGCCCTTCGCTTCTTCCGCGGCGCGGCGCTTGGCCAGCTCCTCGTCGGAGACATCGAGGGTGATGCTGCGGTTCGGGATGTCGATGGCGATGCGATCGCCGGTCCTGACGAGACCGATGTTGCCGCCTTCGGCCGCTTCCGGCGACAGATGGCCGATCGACAGGCCCGACGAGCCGCCCGAGAAGCGTCCGTCGGTGACGAGCGCGCAGGCTTTGCCCAGCCCCATCGATTTCAGGTAGCTGGTCGGATACAGCATCTCCTGCATGCCGGGGCCGCCGCGCGGGCCTTCATAGATGATGACCACGACCTCGCCGGCGACGACCTTGCCGCCCAGAATGCCTTCGACGGCCGCGTCCTGGCTCTCGAACACGCGGGCGGGGCCGGAGAATTTCAGGATCGAGGCGTCGACGCCGGCGGTCTTCACGATGCAGCCGTCCTGCGCGAGGTTGCCGTAGAGCACGGCAAGACCGCCGTCCTTGCTGAAGGCGTGCTCGAGGTTGCGGACGACGCCCTTCTCGCGGTCGGAATCGAGCTCGTCGTAACGACGCTCCTGGCTGAACGCGACCTGCGTCGGGATGCCGCCGGGCGAGGCCCGGAAGAAGGTGCGGACAGACTCGCTCTTCGAGCGCTTGATGTCCCAGCGCTCCAGCGCGTCCCTCATGGTCGGCGCGTGCACGGTCGAGACCGAGGTGTCGATCAGGCCGGCGCGATCGAGCTCGCCCAAAATGCCCATGATGCCGCCGGCGCGATGGACGTCCTCGACATGCACGTCGGCGACCGACGGTGCGACCTTGCACAGCACGGGCACGCGCCGCGACAGGCGGTCGATGTCCTGCATGGTGAACTTGACCTCGCCTTCATGGGCGGCGGCGAGCAGATGCAGCACGGTGTTGGTCGAGCCGCCCATCGCAATGTCGAGCGTCATCGCGTTCTCGAACGCCTTGAAGTTCGCGACATTGCGCGGCAGCACAGAGGCGTCGTCCTGCTCGTAGTGGCGGCGCACGATGTCGACGATGGTGTGGCCGGCCTCGACGAACAGGCGCTTGCGATCGGCATGGGTCGCGACCACCGTGCCATTGCCGGGGAGCGCAAGGCCGAGGGCTTCCGTGAGGCAGTTCATCGAATTGGCGGTGAACATGCCCGAGCACGAGCCGCAGGTCGGGCACGCCGAACGCTCGATCACCTTGACGTCCTCGTCGCTGACCTTGGAATCGGCGGCGGCGACCATGGCATCGATCAGGTCGACCGCCTTGGTCTTGCCCTGCAGCGTGACCTTGCCGGCCTCCATCGGTCCGCCCGAGACGAACACCGCGGGGATGTTGAGCCGCAGCGCCGCCATCAGCATGCCGGGCGTGATCTTGTCGCAATTGGAGATGCAGACCATGCCGTCGGCGCAATGGGCGTTGACCATGTACTCGACGCTGTCGGCGATCAGTTCGCGCGACGGCAGGCTGTAGAGCATGCCGTCATGGCCCATCGCGATGCCGTCGTCGACCGCGATGGTGTTGAACTCTTTCGCCACGCCGCCGGCCTGCTCGATCTCGCGGGCGACGAGCTGGCCGAGGTCCTTGAGATGGACGTGGCCGGGCACGAACTGGGTGAAGGAATTGACCACCGCGATGATCGGCTTGCCGAAATCGCCATCCTTCATGCCGGTTGCGCGCCAGAGGCCGCGGGCGCCCGCCATGTTGCGGCCGTGGGTGGTGGTGCGGGAGCGATAGGCTGGCATGGCGGTTTCCGTCCTCGGGTTTGGCCGGCCGGGCGGGGCAAATTTTCGAAGCCGCCTCAGGCCTTTCCGGCCGGATAGCGCACGGGGGGAACGCGCGCAACGGGAACTTGGGCCGGACAGGGCTCCCCTGCTCCCGGCGCGGGCTCTCTCACCTGCCCCGGACGCAGCGCAGCGTCTCTTCGACGGTGCGCTGCAGAGCCGGGGCCCATCTGGCAGCGAGTGCTATGGCTTCCTGGGTCCCGGCTCGCGCCTCGCGCGTCCGGGACACGAGAGCTGAAGTCCTATTGCAGCTCGGGATCGAGCCGGTCGCGCAGCCAGTCGCCGATCACGGAGACCGCCAGCGTGGTCACCACGATGGTGGTGGCCGGCGCCAGCATGATCCACGGTGCCCGGGTCAGGTACTCGCGGCCGTAGCCGACCATGTTGCCGAGGCTGGTCATCGGCGGCTGCACGCCCAGGCCGAGGAACGACAGGCCCGACTCCATCAGGATCACCTCGGGAAAGACCAGCGTGGTCGACACGATCAGGGTCGAGGCGATGTTGGGCAGGATATGCCGGAGGTAAATCCGCGCCGGCGTCGCCCCGAGCTGGCGGACCGCTGCGGCATAGCCTTGCGCATTGGCGGAAATGGCAAGTCCCCGCGCGATGCGGGCGTAACGCTCCCAGCCGAAAAATCCCATCAGGCCGATCAGGAGCGGCAGCGAATTGCCGAAGAAGGCGAGCACCGCGAGCGCCATGATCAGGAAGGGCATGCTGGCCTGGAAGTCGGACAGCATCAGGACAAGCTGCTCGACCGGTCCGCGGAAATGCGCGGCGAGGAAGCCGAGCGTGGTGCCGACGATGGCTGAAATGGCCGTCGCGCCGAAGGCGATCAGGAGCGAGATGCGGATCGAGACGAGCAGCCGCGACAGCACGTCGCGGCCGAGCTCGTCGGTGCCGAGCCAGTGCGCGACATTGCCGGGCGCAGCGAGACGATTGCGCAGGTCGAGCTGGGTATAGCCGTAGGGGGCGATCTTCTCGGCGAAGGCCGCGATCACCAGCATCGCGACGATCCAGCCGATCGCGATGGCGACCGAGACCGGGATCGCCGGGAGACTGATGCGGCGGCGGGCCGACGTGTCCTTCAGCGTGGCGTCGGTCATGCATGCGCTCCCTTCATGCGTGCGCCCCCTTGGCGCGCAGCCGCGGGTCGAGGAAGCCGTAGAGGAAGTCGACGATCAGGTTCGAGGTGACCATGGTCATCGCCACCAGCAACAGGATGCACTGCACGACGGCGAGGTCGCGGTTGGCGACGGCGACGACGAGCAGGCGACCTACCCCCGGCCACGAAAACACGCTCTCGACCACGACCGCGCCCGCGATCAGCGTGCCCACCATGAAGCCCAGTATGGTGACGGTCGGGATCGCCGCGTTCGGCAGCGCATGCGACGTCACGACTTTTCGCCACGGCACGCCCTTCGCCGAGGCGGTGCGGATATAGGGCTGACCCAGCACCTCCAGCATGGCGCTGCGGGTGAATCGCGCCAGCACCGCGGCGCCGCCAAGGCTGAGTGTCACGATCGGCAGGACGGCATGACGCCAGCTGTCCTGCCCGCCCGAGGGCAGCCAGCCGAGCTGCACGGCAAAAACCAGCACGAGCAGCAGCGCCAGCACGAAGCTCGGCACGGTGAAGCCGGCGACCGCCGTCATCATCACCGCGCGGTCGATTCCCGAGCCACGGTGCAGCGCCGCGTAGATGCCGGCGGGAATGCCGAGCGCGACCTTGAATGCGAAGGCCGGCAGCGTCAGCGCCAGGGTTGCCGGAATCCGCTCCAGCACAAGCTCGATCGCAGGCCGGCCGTCACGCATGGAACGGCCGAGCTCGCCTTTGGCGATCGCGCCAAAATAGTCGAGATACTGAAACCAGATGGGATCATCGAGCCCCCACGCCTTGCGGAAGGCGGCGAGGACTTCCGGCGGCGCTTCCGGTCCCAAAATCATCAGCGCGGGATCGCCCGAGAGACGCAGCACCACGAAGGCGAAGGTGACGACAAGCACGATCGTCAACGCCGCGCGTCCGATCCGAATGGCGAAATAGCGTCCCATCAGGCCGCGTCCCGCGTCTCGACTTGCGGCCCGGTCACGAGATGACAGGCGACCTGCCTGTTGCCGCCGACGTTGGACAGCGCTGGTACCTCGCTTGCACAACGCGTGATCGTGCGCGGGCAGCGCGGATGGAAGGCGCAGCCTTGAGGACGGGCCGCCGGGTTCGGCGGATCGCCTGCCAGCACAATGCGGCCTGCGCTGCGGCGGCCCGGCGCGGGCGATGCCGAGACCAGTGCTTGCGTGTACGGGTGCTCCGGCCGCGCGAACAGATCATCGGCGCACCCGATCTCGACGATGCGGCCGAGATACATCACGGCCACCACATTGCTGATCTGCCGCACGACCCGCAAATCGTGGCTGATGAAGAGCAAGGTCAGCGCAAGCTGCGCCTGGAGATCGGCGAGCAGATTCACCACCTGCGCCTGGATCGAGACGTCGAGCGCGCTGACCGGCTCGTCACAGACCAGGAAATCCGGCTTTGTCGCCAGCGCCCGCGCCAGCACGATGCGCTGGCGCTGTCCGCCGGAGAGCGCACCCGGATAGCGCGCACCATGTGCGGGTGTCAGTTCGACCGCGCGCAGCAATTCGCGGACCCGCTCCTCGCGCTCGAGGGGCGTCCCGAGACCGTGAATGTCCAGAGGCTCACGGATTTGGGCGGCGACCGGCAACCGCCGGTCCAGCGCCCCCAGCGGATCCTGGAAGATCATCTGCATGTGCGCGCGTTGCGCACGCCATGCGGTCGTTCCGGGCGTTGCCATCGGCTTGTCGTCGAACCGCACCTCGCCGTGATCCGGCGGCTCGAGGCCGAGCACGATGCGGCCGGTGGTCGACTTTCCCGAGCCGGACTCGCCGACGAGGCCCAGCGTCTCGCGCCTGGGAATCGTCAGCGACACGCCATCGACTGCATGAATGGCGGCACTTCGGCCGAACATCCCGGAGCGCATGCTATAACTGCGCGAAATCGAGGACACTTCGACGAGCGGACGGCTCATTCGGCGGCGATCCCGAGCAGTGCGCGACGCGAAGCCTCGGCGCGGATGCAGGCCACGGCGCGATCCTCCGCGATCGGCGCGAGGCTTGGAGCCACAATGCCGCACGGCGCTTCTGCCAGCGCACAACGCGGCGCGAAGGCACAGCCATCAGGCATGCTCGCGGGATCGGGCACCGTTCCGGGAATGGCGGTCAGGCGGCGCCTCGGTCCGTCGAGCGGCGGCAGCGCACCGATCAGGCCCTGCGCATAGGGATGGACGGGATCGGCGAAGAGCTGGTTCGCCGGCGCCTCCTCGACAATGCGGCCCGCATACATCACGGCCACGCGGTCGCAGTTTTCCGCGACCACGCCGAGATCGTGGCTGATCAGGACCATCGCCATGCCCATCTCGCGGCGGATAGTCGAGAGCAGTTCTAAAATCTGCGCCTGAATCGTGGCGTCGAGCGCCGTAGTCGGCTCATCCGCGATCAGCAGGTCTGGATTTCCGGCGAGCGCCATCGCGATCATGATGCGCTGGACCTGGCCGCCGGAAAATTCGTGCGGATAGGCTTCGAGCCTGCGCGTCGCGTCGGGAATGCCGACCAGATCGAGCAGCCGCCGCGCTTCCGCTTTCACCGCGCCACCCGAGATATCGCGATGCAGCGCCAAGGACTCGCAGAGCTGCTTGCGGATGGTCAGCACGGGATTGAGTGCGCTCGCGGGATCCTGGAAGATCATGGCGACGCGCCCGCCCCTGATACGGTCGAGCTCGGCGGCGGGCGCACCGAGGATCTCGCGACTGTCGAGACGAACGGAGCCCGAGACGCGGGCATTCCGCGGCAACAGGCCGAGTGCCGCAAGCCACGTCACCGACTTGCCCGATCCGGACTCGCCGACGAGGCCAAGCGCCTCGCCCTTGTGCAAGGCGAGATCGACACCGCGCAGGACCGGCACGCCGTGGAAGGCGACGCTGAGGTCCTTGATGCTGATCAGCGGCGCCACCGATCAGGCCTCGAAATTGCCGGCGCGGAAATCCATCGCGAAGGCGGGCGACGCCTTCCACTTGATCGACTTCGGCTTGGCCGTGAAGGTCGCGTTCTGGTGCAGCACCGTATAGGCCGGGTCTTCGCGCTCGGCGATCTCCAGCATGCGGCGGAACGCCTTCTTGCGGGCGGCACGATCGATCGAGGTTTCCAGGAACTCCGAGAGCGTGTTCAGCTCGGCATTTGTCCACTCGCCGATCTGCTGCTGCTGGCCGTTGGGGCCGTGCTGGGCAACCAGCGACGATACGGGATCGTTGAAGGCGGCCGAGTTCGACCAGTCGCGGACCGCGCGCGTCGGCGCACGTTCCATGATCTGCGACCAGTTCTCCTTGGTTTCGATCTGGACGTTGAGACCGACCGACTTCCACATCTCGACCAGCACTTGCGCGGTCGCGACCTGGTTGGTGTAGTAATTGTTGAGCAGGCGATACGGAATAGGGTCGCCCTTGTAGTTGGCCTGCTTCAGCAGCTCCTGCGCCAGCTTGGGATCGTAGGCCGGCACGTTCCAATCGGCATTGAACATGTCGCCGTAGAACTCCCACTGCAGCCCCTTCGGGACGCGGGTGCGACCGGCCCACAGGCTGTCGACGATCGCCTGGCGGTCGATCGCATGGGTGAAGGCGCGCCTTACAAGCGGATTGGCGAGCTGGGCGTGGTTCTTGTCGAATACGGTCAGACGATGATTGAGGATGGTGCCGCCCTGCACTTCGAAGGTCGCGTTCTTCTCGATGCCCGCGATCTGGTCCGGCGGGATGTCGCAGGCGAACTGGTACTCGCCCGACAGCAGCCCGTTGATGCGGCTCGCGACCTCCGGGACCTCGAGGAAGCGAATGCGCTTGAGCGGTGGACGGCCGCCCCAATATTCGTCGTGGGCTTCCAGCGTCAGCGACACGTCGGGCTTGAGTTCGACAACCTTGTAGGGCCCGGTGGTAACAGGCTTGCGCGCCCAGTCGAGATAGCTCGCGGATTCAGCCCAGGCGCGGCGGTTCGCGATATCTGAGCCGTAGCGCGACAGCCGACCCTCGATCGTGACGTCGGGCGTCGCGTTGTAGAAGCGCACGGTGTATTTATCGACGGCATCGACGCGGACGAGATCCGGCCAGATCCGGCGTGCAACCGCCGGAACGTCCGGCGGCAGTTCCTTGCCCGGCCGCGGCGTCGGAATTTTCTCAAAGGCCTGGATGGTGCTGCGGCTCTTGGCCTCGGTCTCACCGAACATGCGCTCGCGGCTGAACGTGAAGACGACGTCCTCCGCCGTCAGCTCGTCGCCATTGTGGAATTTGACGCCCTGGCGCAGCTTCACCTCGACAGTCTGGTCGTCGATACGGCGCCACTCGGTGGCAAGCCCCGGCACGGCCTCAAGGCTGCCGCGCCAGTTCTTGGAGATCAGGCCTTCCCAGATCGAGGAGAAGAACACCCGCTCGCCGACATTGGACTGCTCGCGCAGCACGTCGAGCACGTTCGAATTCGTCACCTTCTGCACCGCGATGGTGACCGAGGGACGGTTGTCGGCCTGCCCGATCGCAAAGCGCGGCAGCAGCAGCGTGCCTGCGGCAATGCTGCCGGACTTCAGGATGGTACGGCGCGTGAGTTTGCTCATGATGATAACCCCTGCCGGTTTTTTTGTCGGCTATTCGGCGAGACCGAGCGCGGCCAGATGGGCTGCGCCAGCGCGGACGTCGTCGTGGTTGCGAAGTTCGAGGATCAGTCGGGGGTTTGAGGTCAGCCGGCCCAGCGCGCGGAACACGGCGATCCACGGGATGTTGCCCTCGCCCGGCGCCCAATGCCGGTCAGCAAAGCCGTCGGTATCCTGGAGATGCACATGCGCCAGCATGTCGCCGGCGGTCTCGACATAGTAGTCGACCGGCGGCGCGCCGGTGGAGATGTGCGCGTAGTTGGCGTGGCCGGTGTCGAGGGAGACGCGCACCTTGCTGCTTTCGAGCGCCTTGGCGAGACGCACGCGATCGCGCGGATCCTTGTCCTCGATGTTCTCGATGACGATCTCGCAGCCGATGGTTTCGGCGCGCACGATCACCTCGGCGAGTGTCGCCTTGACGCGTTCGACGAGATTGCCGCGATTATCTGGATAGAGGTCGAGGTTGTTGTGGTCCCAGGTCGTGAATGGCGAATGGATCACCATCTGCGTCGCGCCGAGAAACTCGGCGGCTTCGAGGCCCTGAAGCAGGCGTTTCGTCACGACTTGGCGGATCATCGGGTCGTGGCTACCGATCGCGAAGCCCCAGAACGGTCCGTGGATGCCGAGCCGGCCGGTGTGACCTGAGAGCATCTGCTTGATTTCGCTAGCAGCACTTCGCCAGTCGCCGTCGAGCAAGTCCGCGCGAAAAAAATCCTGAATTTCGAGATCGCGCTGCCGTTCGAGAAGCCAGTCGCGATGGGCAGGGATCGATTTGATGGACAATGCGGCGCCCAGTACCGGCTTCGACATGGCTTGCTCCTCGGCCGTCAACAATGACGGGAGCAGCGCTAGACCAGTTCAATGACAGGCCGGTGAAATGCAGGTTCCGCAGCGCTGAGGAGATGTGGACATCCCCGCGATCGCGTGCATCGAATTCAGGCAGCGGCGAGTGCAGACGCATGCATCTGCGCTCGGATCAAGCGCGATGAAATCCGTAGTGATCCGGAATGGAATCCTATTCTGATGTCGCGTACATCGCGGGACATCGATCGGCGGCCTTCCAAGGGCATCACCCTCTGATCGCGCAACATGGGGTTGGGGGACCACATGGGGCGGGGGGATCAAAGGCTGGGGCAAGGTTACGAGGTCCGGACTCCTAGGCACTCCGGACCTCGGGACTTTCTAGATTGAACGTGATTTCGCGCCGCCGGCTTGATCAGCCGTGCGGCGCGAAGTCGTTTTGGCGTCGTTATGCCGACACGGGCGCTAGCGCGTCTGGGGCTCGATCGTCACCGTGCAGTCGCCCTGCCCTTGCGTCGCGACCACGATGTTGCCCGCGGGAGCGCCGAGGGCGATCGGCGCGGACGAGCCGCCGCCGGGCATCTGGACAGTCACGCTCAGAGAATCGGTTCGCGCGGTCGAGCCTACGGTCGAGGGCTCTGCCTGGGCCACATTGCCCGAGGCGTCACGCCGCATGATCTGGCAGTTCACATTGCTGCCCCCGGCCGCGCTCCCTCCTGCCGCAGCCATGCCCGATGAGGTGCCGCCGCTCATTTGCGCACGTGCTCGCGACGGATCGCGGGGCACCTGGCTCACGATGCGATGCGTCCGCGGCTCCACAATGACGACGTCATCGCCGGTCGCAAAATATTCGTAGTCGCGATATTCGGGCTCGATCGAGACGATCTCGGGCGGAAGCCTGTGAAGGCGCACGCGCGAGGGAATGGTCTCGCCGACCCGGATCGAAATGTTCAGATTGCGCTCCGGCTCCGCCAGGCGTGCACGGCTCACCGTTTCAGAAATCCGCACCTGCTTCTCGGAGGTCACCTGCGCCTGCTGATTGGCTTGCGTGTTGGTCTGCGTGGTCTGGTTGGCTTGGTTGGTCTGCGTGCCCGAACTGGCAGGTGCGCTCTGCGCATTGTTGGTCGGGGCCGTCCGGTTCGTGTCGGTCGCGGTGGCCGGCCGGTTGTTCTGCTGCGCCGGCGGCTGCTGCTCGGCCGCGTTGCGCGGCGGCTGGGTCTGGTTGCGCTCGTTCTGGTTGGCTGCGGCACCCGTGCGCTCGTTCTGCTGGCTAGACGTGCCTGACTTGGACTTCTCGGACTCTGCCGTTGATTTCTGCTGCGCGGATTTGTCCTGCTTCGTCTCAGCACTGCTCTTGCTGTCGCGTCCGGGTTTCGTGCTCTCGGCATCGCGGTTGCGATCGCGCGAGGGCTCGCGGGATTCTTGCGCCTGATCCTTCGATTTCGGCTGGTTGCGCTCGGCAGAACTGGCCGGCTGGCGCTTATCGTCACTCGCGTCCTGCCTGGCAGCGCCGCCCTTCTCCTCGCGGCCCGCGCCCTGCAATCGTTCCTGGGCGCCCTGCGCGCGCTCTTGAGCACGCTCCTGAACACGCTCTTGGCCGCCGCCGTGTTGCGGTGCGGCGCCTTTCGCCGGCTCCTCGGTCCGTCTCGGCTCGTCCCTTCGCTCACCGGGCGCCTGGGCGTAGGCGAAGCCGGAAGCAAGC
Source organism: Bradyrhizobium sp. WSM1253 (assembly GCF_000244935.1). Classification (NCBI taxonomy): domain Bacteria; kingdom Pseudomonadati; phylum Pseudomonadota; class Alphaproteobacteria; order Hyphomicrobiales; family Nitrobacteraceae; genus Bradyrhizobium; species Bradyrhizobium sp. WSM1253. The sequence goes on along the minus strand of NZ_JH600073.1, from coordinate 235,652 downwards.
ATCAGTCCGATAGCTGCGGTCGATAACATCAAGTGCTTGCGCATGGTCCCTCTCCTCGGAAATTCGCAACAACAGACGCGAACGTTCTGTGGGTGCGAAGGTTCCTGATCAGGAACGAGGGCTGATCACGCGGTCTCACATCTCAGGCGGGTCTCACATCGGGTCCTTCAGCGTGAGCCGCGCCGTGAATGTCACGCTGGTCTTGCCAACCAGCGCCATGCCTTCGACCTCGGCGCCGTCGGCGGAGTAGTCGCCCGAAAAGCCGCAGGTCACTTCCCTGCCGCCGAACGCGAGTGGCTTGCCGACGGCCTCGGTGTGCTGATTGACGGTCATGTCGCCGCGCCATTTCCCGTTCCGGAAGGTGTAGCTGCCGGTGTAATAGAAATAGCTGTCACCGCCCATGATGCGGCCATCGCAGAGCACGACGACGCCTTTGGCCTGGCCGCGCTTGCCGTCGCGCATCTCAATCTCAAAGATGTAGAGGCCGTTGAGGACCTTCTGTGGGTTGGCGCCCTGCTCGGGCTCATCGCCGGCCGACATCGCTCATCTCCCGTTCAAACCGGCACATTCCGTTCGAGATCTTCAAGCCACGCCGCCGCGCTCGAATCCGACGGCGCGCGCCAGTCACCGCGCGGCGACAATGAGCCGCCGGCCGAAACCTTGGGGCCGTTCGGCATCGCCGAGCGCTTGAACTGGCTGAAAGCGAAGAAGCGGCGCAGAAACACCTCCAGCCAGCGGCGTATCTCGGGAAGGTCATAGGCCTTGCGCTTATCGGTCGGGAATGCCGGCGGCCATTCGCCCTGAGCAACGTCTTTCCAGGCCTGCAGCGCCATGAACGCGATCTTGGATGGCCGCATGCCGAACCGCAGCGTGTAGAACAGGTTGAAATCCTGGAGCTCGTAGGGACCGACGGAAGCTTCCGTGCTCTGTGGCTTCTCGCCCGGCTCGGCCGGAACCAGCTCCGGCGAGATTTCCGCCGACAGGATCGATCCAAGCGTTTGGTTGACGTCGTCGCTGAACTGCTTGGAAGCAATCACCCAGCGGATCAGATGCTGGATCAGCGTCTTCGGCACCCCGGCATTGACGTTATAATGCGCCATCTGGTCGCCGACGCCGTAGGTGCACCAGCCCAGTGCAAGCTCGGAGAGATCGCCGGTGCCAATCACGATGCCGCCGTGATGATTGGCGAGCCGGAACAGATAGTCCGTGCGCAGGCCCGCCTGCACATTCTCGAAGGTGACGTCGTAGACCTTCTCGCCCTTGCCGAAGGGATGGCCGATGTCCTTCAGCATTTGCGTCGCCGTGGTGCGAATGTCGAGCTCCTGCCAACTCGTCTGCAACGCCTTCATCAGCGCCAGCGCATTGGTCTTGCTCTCGCTGCCGGTGGCAAAGCCCGGCATGGTGTAGGCGAGAATGTTTTCGCGCGGCAGGCCAAGCAAATCGACCGCCTTGGCGGCGACGATCAAAGCGTGGGTGGAATCGAGCCCGCCCGAGACGCCGATGACGACGCGCTTGGTGCCTGTCGCGCGCATACGCTGGACCAGGCCCGCGACCTGAATGTTGTAGGCCTCATAGCAGTCCTGCTCGAGCAGGCTCTCGTCGCTCGGCACGAACGGAAAGCGCTCGACCTTGCGCAGGAAGCCGATATCGGCGGCCGGCGGCTTCAAGGCGAAGCTGACTTTCCGGAAGAAACCCTCGCGCTGTCGGCGGTTGTCGTCGAAGGTTCCCATCAGCGCGCGCTCCTGCCTGAGCAGGTCGAGATCGACGTCGGCCAACGTGATCTGGCCGCCCTGGCGGAACCGCTCCCCCTCGGCCAGCAGCACGCCGTTCTCGTAGATCGAGGTCTGGCCGTCCCAGGCCAGATCCGTGGTCGATTCCCCTGCCCCGGCGGCGGAATAGACGTAGGCCGCGAGGCAGCGCGCCGAAGTCGATTGGCACAAGAGCGCGCGCGAGCGGGCGCGACCGATCGTGATCGGGCTGCCCGAGAGATTGATCAGCACGCTCGCGCCCGCGAGTGCGAGCTCGGAGGCCGGCGTCACCGGGATCCACATGTCCTCGCAGATCTCGACGCCGATGGTCAGGCCCGGAACGTCCTCGGCCGCGAACAGGAGGTCGACACCGAACGGAGCATGCAGCCCGCCAAAGCCGACCATCTCTCCGACGATGCCGGCGCCAGAGGCGAAATGCCGTCCTTCGTAGAATTCGCGATAGGTCGGCAGGTAGCTCTTGGGCACGACGCCCAGGACCTTGCCGCGATGGATGACGACCGCGCAATTGTAGATCCGATTGCCAAAGCGCAGCGGCGCGCCGACGATCAGGATGGTCATCAGGGCCGAGGATGCCTCGACGATGGCCACAAGCCCGCGCTCGACCGCATCGAGCAGCGGATCCTGCTTCACGAGATCTTCGATCGCGTAGCCGGACAGGCACAGCTCGGGAAACACGGCAACCGCCACCGACTGCTCGTGGCAGTCCTTCGCCGCCGCCAGAACCGCCGTCGCGTTTGCCGTGGGATCGGCCACATGAGAGGTGGTGACGCAGGCCGCCACGCGCGCAAATCCGTGGGCATAGATCGAGTGGAAACTCATCGAGCACAGTCCCTTTGTCTCGTCGCGACCGGCCTCCGCCAGCTCTGGACTCCATTTAACCCATCGACATGGCCCCGTGCAGGCCATTCAACGGCATGCATAACGGATTTGCAGCTTCGCTGCCCGACGCCTGGCCCTTCGAGGCGGTGTCAGGCTCTGCGCACCAGCATGCCAGGCAGATCGTCGCACAGCCATTCGGCGATCCGGGGCCAGGCATGGGCGTGGGTCCGCGCGCCCATGAACAGGCCAAGATGGTTGCAGGGCTCGGAGGCCGCCGCAATGAAGGCCGATGGTGTGCCGAGCAAGCCGGCGGTGGCGAGCGCCTGCGCAGCCGGCACAACGTCGTCATCGAGTCCAGCCAGCAGGAAGACCGGCGCCTTGACGTCCTTCAGATCAATCACGCGGCCGAGTGCCGTGAATTGGCCGCGCGCGATCCGGTTCTCTCGGAAGATCCAGTTGACGATCTCGAGATAATAGGTGCCGGGCAGATTGAGAGGCTCGGCGTTCCAGCGCTCGAAGCGTGCCAGCAGCGCCGCACCCTCCTCGCCGAAGAGGTCGCTCTGCAGCGCCGTCGCGATGTCGTCGCAGCTCGGCGCCTTCGACCAGACACGCAGCATCTCCTCGCCGCTGACATTGCCGCCCCCGCGGGCGACGAGCTGGTCATAGACCATCTCCGGCGCGTTGCGGGCGAGCTGCGACAGCCTGGACTCGATCGAGAGGTCGACGGGCGCGCCTGCCAGCACCAGCCGCCGCACCTTGGCGGGAAAGCGCGCCGCATAGAGCAGCGACAGCCAGCCACCCTGGCACAGGCCGACGAGATCGACCGGGGCGCCGATCTCGTCGACGGCGACGTTGAGATCGCCGAGATAGCTGTCGATCGAGAGATAGCGCATGTCGGGTGCGGCCGAGCGCCAGTCGGTGAGATAGACCCGGTCGATGCCGCCATTTTGCAGGGACTGCACCACGCTGTGGCCGGGCGCGAAGTCGGCGATCAGGGCCCGGTGCAGCGCATAGGGCGCGCAGACCAGTGCCGGCTGGCCGGACCCCGTCCGCGTGCAATCGCGCAGGCGCATGGTCGCAAGCTCCAGCGCGACGGAGTTGGGCGTGGTCCACGGCAGACTGCTGTCGGCCTGCTCCGGCGCACCGCGGTCGAGCCATCCGAAGCAGGCGTCCATGGCAAGCCGAGCTGCTGCGAACGGCCACAGCAGCGGGTCATCCGGGACCGGGCCCGGTGCGCGCTGCTGTTTGCCGGTCTTCTCCGCCATGGCTATCTCACGGTCCTCACAGGAAGGCCTCGAAGCTGACGAGCGAAATACCGCGCTCCCGAAAACTCTGATGGGTCGCGGCCACCGAGCCGCCGAGATCGATGCCGCGGCAGGCGTCCTCGATGACTGCGACCTCGAACCCCGCCTTGCGGGCATCCTCCGCCGAGAAGCGGACGCAGAAGTCGAACGCGAGGCCGGCGACGAAGACGGTGTTCAACTCGCGTTCGCGCAAATATCCGAGCAGGCCGGTCGGCGTTTTCCTGTCGTTCTCGAACAGCGCCGAATAGGAATCGATGCCGCGCCGAAACCCCTTCCGCACCACGAGATTTGCGCGAGTGGCGTCGAGATCGCGATGAAATTCAGCACCGGCCGTGCCCTGCACGCAATGGCTCGGCCAGAGCACCTGGACGCCATAGTCAAGCGCAATGGTCTCGAACGGCTGTTTGCCCGTATGGTTCGGGGCAAAGGAGACATGATCGCGGGGATGCCAGTCCTGGGTCAGCACCACATTGGCGAATTTTTGGGCGATCCGATTGATGGCGGGGACAACCTTCTCGCCGCCGGGCACGGCGAGCGCCCCGCCCGTGCAAAAATCGTTCTGCACGTCGATGACCAGGAGCACGTCGCGGTCGGAAATCTTCATCGCAAGGTCCATTCCAGGCCATCCCGCGCGACCGGCGCCGAAGGCCACGCCGCCAGTGTCGATCTTCCCGCGCTGCTTCGCAACCACCGACAAGGTGCGGCGATATGCGCGAATGCACCCCGTCGGGACCGGGATGCAACGGTTTGGGCTGATGCGTGTTGACTAGATCCACCCGGGGACGGATTCTGACAGCCGTTCGCGTCTTGCGATCGGATAGAGCGGAGGAAGCGGTTCCCGCAGCCGGAAGGGCTGCGGCAGCCATACGCACATGACCATCGGCAAGACAGGACAGATTCTTCTCGCCGATATCGGCGGCACCAATGCGCGCTTCGCGCTCAGTCAGGGCGACCAGACCGGACCGATCGACTACGTCAAAGTGGCAGACTTCCCGACCGTCCGGGAAGCCATTGCCGATGTTCTCGCGCGTCGCTGCCACGGCCTACCGCCCCCAAGGGCCGTGCTGGCCGTGGCGGGCCCGGTGACCAACAACCGCTGCGTCATGACCAACAGCCCCTGGGTCATCGACGGCAACGAGCTCCAGCCGGCCTTCGCCTTCGACAGCGTCCATGTGCTCAACGATTTCGAGGTGGTGGCCTGGTCCCTGCCCGCCCTGCAGCCCGCCGACCTGATCCCGCTCGGCGGGCAAGATGGCCTTCCCGGAGAGCCGTTGCTGGTGGTCGGCCCAGGAACCGGCTTTGGCGTTTCCTGCCTGGTCGAGCGCCATGGCGCACGACTGGCGGTCGTCACTGAGGCCGGCCACGCGACCCTGCCGGCGGAGGACGAGCGCGAGGAACGCGTCATCGCCTGCATGCGCCGACGCCTCGGCCATGTCTCCATCGAGCGTGGCGCGTTGTCCGGTTCCGGCCTGCAAAGCCTCTACGAGGCGGTGGCCGAGATTGACGGCGCTCAGGTGCCGCATCGCGATGCTGCCGCCATCACGAAGGCCGCCCTGGAAGGCAGTTGCGAGCTCAGCCGCAAAACGCTGGAGATGTTTTGCGCCATTCTCGGCTCGGTCGCGGGCAATCTCGCGGTGACCTTCGGCGCACGCGGCGGCGTCTATATCGCCGGCGGAATCGTGCCGCGCTTTCCCGACTTCCTTGCAGCTTCCGCATTCCGGGCGCGCTTCGAAGCCAAGGGACGCTTCCAGGACTATCTGCGCAACATCCCGACCCGGCTGGTCACCAAACCCGATGCGAGTTTCCTCGGCCTCAAGATGTTCGCCGAGCACAACCAGCCTTAACGGCGCGCGCCTCCGTTCGCGCCCAGTAATTCACAGCTGATTAACGAGCACGCGCGCGCGACGCGGGATCGTGCTTGCGCGCACGTCCCGGATGAGAAACAATCCTGGCTTGTGTGTGGCGTAGTTGCGGGGGCGTGACATGCGTAAGCAGGATCTGGGTTTCGACTATCACCGCTATCACCGCCTGCTGCTCGAGGCGGACGACGATGGCAAGCGGCTGGCCCTGATCGAGCTCTTGATCGAGGAAAAGGCGCGTGACCGCCTCGCCGCCCAGCGCGCTTCGGACCGCGCCGCCATGACGGCCCACACCATCGCTACCGTGCTAAAGAACGGGCGCCAGTGAAACGAGTGATTGCGCTACGGTGCCCGCAAACGCGGCATCAATTGCCATTTCGTTAACGATCCCTCGAAAGCTCGCGTCAAACTTTTTGCTCTAGGAGTTCCCTCACCTGATCCAATTCAGGGGCAACAAAGGGGGGAATGAACATGAGCATGATTTCGATCGCCGCGATGCCGGCCACCATCGAAACCCGTTTGGCCGATTCTTCATTCAAGACCATCTTGCTGTTTTGCTGCACGGGCCTGGTCGCCTCGTTCGGCCTGATGGCGCGCGGCATCGATCTCGGCGCCGGCCTGATGTGAGACCGCAACAAATTCCGTTGCGAAATGGCCGCCCCTGACGGGCGGCCATTTTTGTTTTGGTCTCAGTGCGGCGTCTTCGCTGCCGCTTCCGGAAACATCGAATCGATCATCGCCCTGAGCTGATCGATCGAAATCGGCTTGCGCAGGATCGGCCGCCGTCGGAGCAAGGACGGCAGCAGCTCCGGACCGTAGCCCGTGGCGAACAAAAACGGCTTGCCGCGACGCTCGATCAGGTCGGCGACCGGATCGACGTAGACCCCCTTGAGATTGATGTCGAGGATCGCAAGATCGTACTGCGCGGTCATGGCGAAAGCACTGGCGTCCCGCACATTGTCCGCTTCCGCGGCGACGTGGTGGCCGAGTTCCTCCACCATGTCCGCCATCATCATCCGGATCAACGTCTCGTCTTCGACCAGGAAAACGGAGAGTCCGTCCGCCATATCAACCCCGCAATCAGCTTCCGAAGCTAATCATAACCGAATCGCGAAGAGGATTCACGAATTCGTGGCGGGGGCCGTTAATTCGGACACGCCCGATCCGATTCAACTTGATCAATCCAGTCCTCGTTCGTGGCTGAGCCGCACCATCTCCTGTACGAAGACCTGCTTCTGCTTGTCATCGAGGCTCGAATAGAGGGGCTCGGCGGCGTCGGCGACATTGCGCTGGTCGGCAGCGCGGTCGATGAGGAATTGGGCCTCGTTGCGCATCTGCTCGACGATGTCGTCGGGAGGATCCCGCTTGGCGCGCGCAACCCGCAGGTTGAGCCGCTCAGCACCGTTATGCCCGAGGTAGTGCATGGCGCTCGAGAATCCGTACCAGTGCTTCTCCTGCTCGGGCGTGAGGTTCAGTTCGGTCTTGATCCGCTCAATATAGGAGTCGCTGTTGGTGACGATCTGGTCGGCGGTCAATTGCGGCGCGCCGGTCTGGGTCAGGACCGTGACATCCTGCGGAGCGTTCTTCGCCTCCTTGCTCGCCTTGGCGCCCTTGCCCGCCTTGGCGCTCTTGGCATCCTTGTCCTTGCCGGCGCCCTGCTTGGCGTCCTTGGCCGCATCCTTGCTTGCGTCCTTGCTCGCATCCTTGGCTGCAGGCGCCTGATTGCCATTATTGCCAACGCCGAGCACGCCGGTGAAAACGCCGACCACACCGCCGATCGCGCCGCCAAGCACGCCGCCGACCGGACCTGCCGCCTTGTTCCCGGCCGCCGCTCCTTCCTGAACCCCTTTGACCAGGCCCTGAGCGTTCGCCACCGCGGCTGCGCCGAGCAGCAACACGAAAACGGACCCCAGCGCGAACCATCGTCGCAGGTTAAGCCGCGCGAGCGGCGCCGGGTTGATCATTCTGGTCTCCATCTCGATCTGATTAGGCTGTTGGGGGTGAGAACCACTCGCCAGTTGCAACTCTATCGTTTTCACCGCTTCGAGGTCTAGCCACCGACAATTGCTATCCACGCCCGAAAAGTGTTTGGCCCGAGGCGCTTATGCAGGCTTATTCGAAACTGCGGCGTAATTGCGCATGCATCGGCCGGGCAGGTCGGCGCAAAGTGTGCGTCGCAAAATGACCGATCGTGGTTCATGGCCTGCGCAGGACATCGAGGGCACTGCCACCTTCCCGGACACAACGTTAGTTCTAGGCGCAAGTCGTTCGGTTTTCTCGACAGACGCAATCAATCATGATCTGATCGCGCTACCAATTTGCCTTCGAAGCCGACGGCATCAATAAGAAACGTCGAACAAGAAACTTTCAAAAAGAAAGCAGAACTCGGAAGAGTTCAGAGGAAACGCCAGAACAATAAAACACCCAAGCGAGGAAACGAGATGTCACGCAAGACACTGACGCGACGTCAATTTGTGGCTGCCACTGCAATGTCCTCCACGGCGCTGATCGCGGCGCCCTATGTCCGAGGCGCTTACGCTGCCGGCAAACTTTCGATCGGCTTCTGGGACCACTGGGTGCCCGGCGCCAACGATGCCTCGACCGCTCTCGTCAAGGAATGGGGCGAGAAGGAGAAGGTCGAGGTTTCGATCGACTACATCACCAGCAACAACAAGAAGATCGAGCTGACCGCAGCGGCCGAAGCCCAGGCCAAGTCCGGTCACGACATTCTCCAGATGCCGAGCTGGTGGCCGCACGCTTATTCCGAGAATCTCGAACCGCTCAACGACGTCATGGAGCCGCTCATCAAGCAGAACGGCGAGGTGAACGACACCGTCAAATATCTCGGGCGGTCGGGCGGCAAATGGCTCGCAGTGCCCGCGACGCCGGGAAGCCAGATCAAGGGCCCCTGCTCCCGCATAGATCTGATGAAGAAACACGCCGGCATCGACGTGCAGGAGATGTATCCGGTCGGCGCTCCGCCGAAGGCGGACAACTGGACCATGGAGACGTTCCTGAAGGCGGCCGAGGCCTGCCACAAGGCCGGCTTCCCCTTCGGCATCGGTCTCGGCGAGACCACCGACAGCGTCGACACTGCCGGCGCGATCTTCCAGTCGTTCGGCGCCGAGCTCGTCAACGCCAAGGGCGATATCACCGTCAAGACCGACGCGGTGCGGCAGGCGCTCGAATTCTACAAGAAGCTGATCGCCGTCCTGCCCACCGACGCGCCGTCCTGGGACGATGCCTCCAACAACAAATGGCTGATCTCAGGCCGCGGCGCGATGATCCTGAATCCGCCGAGCGCCTGGGCGGTCGCCAAGCGCGACGCACCGCAAGTCGCCGAACAGTGCTGGACGCACGGCTTCCCGTCCGGTCCGAAGGGCCGTTTTGCGCCCTTCCTGCCATACTTCTGGGGCGTCTGGGCCTTTGGCAAGAACAAGGAAGCGGCCAAGAGCTTGCTCGTTCACCTGTCCTCGCCAGCGGCGATCGAGAAGTTCGTCGCGGCGAGCGGCGGGTACGATCTCCCGGCCTACGCGAACATGACGAAGTTCAAGACCTGGGCCGAGGAAGGGCCGCCGAAGGGCACGCTCTTCCACTATCCGGATCCCTACAAGCAGCAGACGATGTCGATCGCCGCGTCTCCGGCGCCGCCGAAGATCGCCCAGCAGATCTACTTCCAGGCGACGCTGACCAAGATGGCGCTGCGCTTTGCGCAGGGAGAGAAGCTGGAGACGGCGCTCGCCTGGGCCGAGGGCGAGTGCGAAGGCTTCATGCGGACCTGAGCGGGGTATGTGCCATGGCGGTTCACGCTTCGCGCGTGAGCAGCCGAGGCACCCCTCGCTCGAGCCGCTTGCCGAACGAAGCCGACGGCAGCGCCGGCTTCGCCGTTCCAGATGTCCTGCTAGGTGTCCTGCAAAGAGGCTAAATTCATGGCCGATGTCGTCGTTGAGCAAGGCCGTCCCGCTCGAGCTGCGAGCCCGCGCAAACGGGCGAGCCTGCGCAATGCAATGGGACGGAAATCGACCGTAGCGTTCTTCCTGACGCTGCCGCTGATCCTCCTGATCGCCCTGCTCGTGCTTTATCCCGCCTTCTATTCGGTCTACCTGGCGACGCTGAACAAGGCGATGACGAAGTTCGTCGGCCTCAGCAACTTCACCTTCCTGTTCAAGCGCGAAACGTTCTGGATGGTGGTGAGACAGTCCTGCATTTTTGCGATCACCGCCGTGGTCTTCAAAGCGCTGATCGGCTTCATCGTCGCGCATTTCGTCCACAACATTCCCGGCAAGAAGCAACGTAAATGGCGCGGCATGCTGCTGGTGCCCTGGGTGATCCCGCCGGCGATGAGCACGCTGGCATGGCTGTGGCTGTTCGACCCCTCCTACAGCGCCTTCAACTATACGCTCTCGTTCTTCGGCATCGGTCCCATCCCGTGGCTCGGTGATACCTTCTGGGCGCGTTTCTCCGTCATCCTCGTCAACGTCTGGTACGGCGCGCCGTTCTTCCTGATCATGTACCTGGCCGCGTTGAAATCCGTACCCGATCAGCTCTACGAAGCCGCAGCAATCGACGGCGCCAATTGGTGGCAGAAGATCTGGCACATCACCTTGCCGATGATGCGCAACATCATCGCCATCACCACGCTGTTCTCGCTGATCGTCACTTTCGCCAATTTCGACATCGTGCGCATCCTCACCTCCGGCGGTCCGCTCGACCGGACGCACCTGTTCGCCACCTGGGCGTTCCAGGTCGGCATCCAGAGCAGCGACATTCCGCTCGGCGCCTGCGTCTCGCTGTTCATGGTGCCGATCCTCGCCGTCGCAGCGGTCTTCATCCTGCGCGATGTCAACAAACGTGGGAACGAAGCCTGATGAGCACGCTCGCAATCGACAAGGCCGGACCGACACGCAAGGTCAAGCTTCGAAGCATGAGCCGCGACCGCATCTGGGCGCTGCGCTGGTCCTACTTTTTCCTGGTGCTGTTTGCGATCTTCTTTCTGATCCCGCCGATCTACATGCTGATCACCTCGCTCAAGAGCAGCGCGGAGATCTCGGCCGCCACCAATCCGTGGTGGGTATTTCATCCGACCCTCTCGAATTATGTCGAGCTACTGACCTCGAACCAGTTCCTGCGATTCTTCTGGAATTCGTCGATGATCTCGATCGTGGTCGTGATCGTGACGATGTTGATCAGCATTCCGGCGGCGTTTGCATTGGCGCGGATGAAGTTCTGGGGCTCGGCGACGCTCGCGACCGGCGTGTTCCTGACCTATCTCATTCCGGACAGCCTTCTGTTCATTCCGCTGTTCAAGGTGCTCGCGACCGTCCAGGAGTTCACCGGCATCCCCCTGCTCAACCGGTGGTACGTGCTGGTGTTCATCTATCCGACGCTGACCGTGCCGTTCTGCACCTGGATCATGATCGGTTATTTCGCCTCGATCCCGAAGGAGCTGGACGAGGCGGCTCTGATCGACGGCGCCTCCTGGCTGCAGACCCTGACGCGGATTTTCATCCCCGTTGCCCTGCCCGGCCTGATCGCAGCGACCATCTTCGCCTTCACCGTGTCCTGGGCGCAGTTCCTCTATCCGCTGGTGTTCACGACATCCATCGACCAGCTCGTGCTGCCGGTCGGCATCACCACCACGCTGATCAAGGGCGACGTCTTCAACTGGGGTCAGATCATGACCGGCGCGCTGCTGGGCGCAGCCCCGCCGCTGGTCATCTACGCCTTCCTGATGGACTATTACATTGCCGGCCTGACCGCCGGCGCGACAAAGGGTTGATGTCTTATGGCTGAGGTTGCGTTGCGGAAAGTGATCAAGCGTTACGACGACGTCGAGGCGGTACGCGGCATCGATCTCGACATCTCCGATCATGAGTTCATCGTGCTCGTCGGCCCCTCCGGCTGCGGGAAGTCGACGACGTTGCGGATGATCGCGGGGCTCGAGGACATCACCGACGGCGACATCATGATCGGCGGGGACGTCGTCAACGACGTGCCGCCAAAGGACCGCGACATCGCAATGGTGTTTCAGAATTACGCGCTCTATCCGCACATGACGGTCGCGGAGAACATGTCGTTCGGGCTGCGGCTCAAGCACTATCCCAAGGCCGAGATCAAGGCGCGGGTGACCGAGGCCGCCCGCCTCCTCGACATCACCGACCTGATCGACCGCAAGCCGAAGCAGCTCTCCGGCGGCCAGCGCCAGCGCGTCGCCATGGGGCGGGCCATCGTGCGCAACCCGAAAGTCTTCCTGTTCGACGAGCCGCTGTCCAATCTCGACGCCAAGCTGCGCGTGCAGATGCGGATCGAGATCAAGAAGGTGCACCAGAAGGTCCGAACCACGACGGTCTACGTCACCCACGACCAGGTCGAGGCGATGACGCTGGCCGATCGCGTGGTGGTGATGAACAAGGGTCGGATCGAGCAGATCGGCACGCCGAACGAGCTCTACCACAAGCCGGCGACGCGCTTCGTCGCGGGCTTCATCGGCTCGCCGGCGATGAACTTCATTCCGTGCCGGCTCGAGGAGGTCGGCGGCAAGCTCAACATCCGCCTGACGGACCGCATCTCATTCCCGTTGCCGCCGGCCCGCGCCGCCCGTTACAGCGCACTGCCTCGATCTGAAAACCTGTTGCTCGGCATCCGTCCCGAACATCTCACGGAATCGCATGCGCATCTGGAGCCGGGTGTCGAGACCTTCGACACCGTGCTTGACGTCACCGAGCCGATGGGGATGGAGACGCTGGTCTATTTCGGACTGGAAGGCACGCCCGTCTGCGGCCGCGTCGATCCCAATGCGGGCGCCAAGGACGGGGCACCCATGCGTTTGGCAATGGACCTCAACAATATGCACCTGCTAAACGAGGCGACCGGCGTCGTCTTGTGACGGCCGGCCAAGAAACTCGCGCAGGTAGGGACGATGTCGACCAACAAGAAGAAAATCTTTGTCACGCAAACTTTGTCGCAAGGCGCCCGCGCCCTCCTCACCCAGCGCGATGACATCGAGCTCATCGAGTTTCCGAACCTGATCTCCGCCAGGGATTTCGAGGCATTGCTGAAGAGCCACGCGCCGGTCCATGGCGTGGCGCTCGGCGCCACCGCTTTCGGCGAGACCGAGCTCGAAGCCTCGAAGGACATGAAGGTGGTGACCCGGATCGGCGTCGGTTACGACGCCGTCGACGTACCAGCCCTCTCCCGCCGCAAGGTGCCGCTGATGGTCGCGGGCAGCGCGAACTCGCCCTCGGTCGCAGAGCAGGCGCTGTTCATGATGCTGACACTGGCAAAACGCGCGCAGGAGATGCATTCCTGCGTCAAGGACGGCAAATGGGCCGACCGCCTCGGCATGCTGCCGTTCGATCTCTACGGCAAGACCGTCCTCATCATCGGCTTCGGCCGCATCGGCACCCGCACCGCCAAGCGCTGCCTGGCGATGGACATGAATGTGCAGGTCTATGATCCCTATAAGCCCGCCACAGAGATCAAAGCAGCAGGCTGCGAGCCGGTCGCCGATCTCGATGCCGCGCTGCCGCACGCCGATTTCGTCACCATCCACTGCCCGAAGACGCCAGAGACCGTCGGCCTGTTCGATGCTGACAGGATCGGCCGGATGAAGCCGAAATCCTATCTGATCAACACCGCGCGCGGTGGCATCGTGAAGGAAGCGGCGCTGTATGACGCACTGGTCTCGGGCAAGCTCGCCGGTGCCGGCATCGACGTGTTCGAGGTCGAGCCGCCGCCGGTCAGCAACGCGCTGTTCGCGCTGCCCAACGTCATCATGGCCCCGCATGTCGCCGGCGTCACGGTCGAGGCGGTGAGCCGGATGAGCGAGCAGACCGCGCGCAACATCCTGAGTGTGCTGGACGGCGATCCCATCCGGCAGAACATCATCAATCAGGATGTCCTGGGCTGAGCTGGTCTTCCGGGCGGTTCTTCTGGGCGGACGATCAGTCCGCCCGCCTTCGGAACGCCAGAATGAGTCCCATTTTGGTGCAGATCGAGCCCTCACTCAGCCTTAATCAAACCCGCGTAATAGGTCCGGCCGCGGCGGCAGTGGGACAGACTTGCCGGCCGCGTCGAGCTGGAGGATGGACCCTTGTCAGAGATCGACCCGACCGACCACGCGTTGGCGACCATTGCCAGCATCCTGGAGCACCCTGAACCCGTCCTCGTCGTGCGCGAGACCGAGACCGTGCGCGAAACCGAGACCGTCACCGTGACCGAAATGGTGGTTGCCGGTGAGCATGGGGTCGCGGACGAGCACGCGTTCGTCGACGAGCACCTGACGGTCGATGAGCATCCGGTGGTCGAGGAGCAGCCCCTGGTGCCGGAGCACACCGATGCCGACGGCTACAGCAAGGTCGGCCCCGGGCCGATGGTGGCCATCCGTCTGAAATGGACGGTCCATCGCGGCGATGACGGCCAGTTCTACGTCCACGAGACCATCGGCGAGCAGTCCGTGCCCGTGGTCAGCGGCCCGATGACCGGCGAAGCCGCGGTGCATTTCGTCGACGCGCACGAGGACGAGGCCCATCGGCGCTTCGAAGAGCTGCGCAGCGAAATCGCCGGCCGCAGCTCGCTCGCCGATTACGAGCGCAAGGGCGAAGCCTAGCGCGTTTTCGCGCGACGTGGATGCCGGTTCGGCCTATCGTCGTCCGAGATAATCCTTCTTCACGAGCTCGACGCCTGCGTGCCGCAACAGGTCGTAGGCTGTCGTGACGTGAAAGAAGAACTGCGGGACGCTGAAGGTCAGCAGCAGCGTCCGCCCGGTGAACGGCAACTCGGTCCCGTTCTTCAGCCTGAAGAAGACGTTCCGTTCCGCCGCAGCATCGATCTCCGCGCGCGGCAGGCTTTCGATGAACTCGATTGACGTCGCAATGCGGGCCTGGAGCCCGGCCATGTCGTGCTCCAGCACCGGCAGCGTCACCGGCTCCTGCTCGGCCAGCAAGGCCGCGGCGACTGTGGCGTGGCGGCAGGCCTCACCGATCTGTTGCGCCAGATCGTACATGTCGGGTGCCATGCGCATGCCGAGCAGGACGGCCGGATTGAACTTCCGCGCTTCGGCATAGGCAACGCCCTTGTCGAGCAGTGCGGACAGGTTGCGCAGATACGGCACGAAGAGTCCGACCGAGGCGTCATACATCGAGATCGTCACTTCAAAATTCCCTTCACTTCCGCCTCGCCAGCGACGGGCATCTGGTCTAAATCCAAGCCTCAAGACAGGCATCGAGAGCTGCACAATGACAGCTTGGGCATGGGTGGAAAAGAGATGATCGTTCGAATGACCAGTCGAATTCTGGCGACTTTGGCCGTGGTCCTGCTGGCAAGCCTATCTGCCCACGCACAGCAGGCGGCGCCGTCCCGCCTCGACGAGATCGTCAAGCGCGGTACTTTGCGCATCGGCATGACCGGCGACTACAAGCCCTTCACCTATCTCGACAAGACGACGCAGCAATTCAGTGGCTTCGATGTCGACATGGCGGAGGCGCTCGGCAAGGCGCTCGGCGTCAAGGTCGAATTCGTGCCGACGGCCTGGCCGAAGCTGATGAAGGATTTCGAGGCCGATCAGTTCGACATCGCCATGGGCGGCGTCTCGGTCACGCTGGACCGGCAGAAGAAGGGCTTCTTCTCCACGCCGATCATGCGCGAGGGCAAGACGCCGATCGCGCGCTGTGCCGATGTCGGCAAATACCAGAGCATCACCGACATCGACAAGAAGGGCACCCGCGTCATCGTCAATCCCGGCGGCACCAACGAGCGCTTCGCGCGTGCCAACATCAAGGACGCCGACATCACAGTCTTCCCGGACAATACCGTGATCTTCGACGAGATCGCCAAGGGCAATGCCGACCTGATGATGACGGACGCCTCCGAGACGCGCTACCAGCAAAAGCAGCATCAAGGCGTGCTCTGCGCGGTGCATCCCGAAAAGCCGTTCGACTTCTCCGAGAAGGCCTATTGGCTCCAGCGCGACATGGCGCTGAAGGCGTTCGTCGACCAATGGCTGCACATTTCCATGCAGGACGGCAGCTACAAGAAGATCTACGCCGCCTGGTTCGACTAGGCGATACCCGCGCTGCGTGCGCCTTACGTCACTCCAGGCGCGCGCGGAAGAAGGCCACGACCGCGCCATTGAACTCGTCGTGAAACGCTTTTCGATTGAACCCGGGCGGATCGGTGCAAAGAATCGGCGCTGTTTCGGCCAGTTCAGGCGCGCATGGCGCGATAAAGGAGAAATGCGCGGAGTTGGGCACGATCCGATAATCGGGCCGTGCGGGAAGAAGGGCTTCCAGCGCATCGACAGCATCGGGCGTGACGCCGTCGCCACCGAGCGCTGAACGCCACAACATAATTGGGATCGTTAGATCGGCGAGGCGCTCTCGGCTGAAGAGACCATCAAGAAGTGGCGGATCCGCCAAGATGGCCGCTCTGACACGGGGATCGTGGACTGCCGGCTCGGTTGGCATCCGGCCCTCGCGAATGTCCCGACATTTCGGCGTCGTGCCTCCCTCTCTCTCGCAGAGCCGGGCCAGCGCGCCGAAGTCAGGGTTGCCGCCGATCACGACGAGACCGGTATAGGCGCCGCGCGAGAACCCGAACAGGCCAATCCGCCGGGGGTCCAGGACCGCCGCTTCCTTCCATGCGCCGAGCATGAAACTCGTGAGCCGTTTCATGTCGGTGGGACGCTGCATAAGGACGGAGAACTCGTCCGTCCGGCTGCTGTCCCTGGCATTGTCGCCGGGATGGCTGATGGCAGCGACCACGAATCCGGCATCAGCAAGTGCGGCCGCGGTATCGTTGTGCGTGAGAAACGAGCCGCGGCGCCCGTGCGAGACAACGATCAGTGGCAATCGATTGCCCGCGACCGGACAGTCCTTTACGCCCGGCACAATGACTCCGCGGCCCAATGCGACCTCGGAGGGCGCCGCCGTGCAAGGTGTCCACGCCATGCCCTTGAGGGCGAGCCCGTCGGCATCCGCGGGTACCTCGATGAATTGAAGTCCGGCCGCTTGCGCCAAGGTCGCACCTAGACAGCAGGCCGCGATCAGAATGATTGTGGCAAGTGGCCGTGGCATGAGCGTGTACTTTCAAACTATTCAACCAGGACGGTTGTACTTGCCCATTCTGTATCCGTCCAGATGCGGGCCACGCCGCTGTCCAACTTTGGACCCGCTCCGGTGTTATTGAACCCGAAACCGCCGGACCACGACTCATACGGTGACAGTGATCTAGGTCACTTTTTGCGATCGAACCGGCGCGTAAGCGTCGGTGCGGGGACCACCTGTTTCAGGAGATGCGAAATGAGGAAGCTGTTGGCCACGGCCGCATTCCTTTTGGCGAGCACCGCTGCGCAGGCGCAGTACACTTTCGACTATGGCGGGCGCACCATCCGCATCGATCCCGACCGCGGCACGGTGCAAATCCCCGGCGTCTACGACAACACCGGCCAGGGCAAGGCGAAGAAGGCCAAGAACGATGCCAAGGGGGCTCCCAAAGCGGACCCGCAGGCACCGCAACAAGCCAAGGTTGACCCGCAGCCACCGGCTAATCCAGCACCGGTCACGGCGCCTCCGGCGGCCGAGCAGACCCCTGTCCAAGCTCCGGTCCAAGCTCCCGTGGCCGTCGCGCCTCCGGCCCCGCCGGCACCTCCGGCCACCACGGCTAACGATGCTCGGGCCGAAGACGCGCTTGTGCCGCCGCCTCAGCCAGCCCCGAGTGCTGCCCCGACGGTGGCGGCAGTCCCGCCCGCACCGCCTCCGCCGCCCGCCCCGACGGTCGCAGCCGCGCCTCCGGCGCCGCCTCCCGTCCCGGCGCCTGCGCCTGCCCCCGTTCAGTCGGCTGCCGTCGCGCCGCCGGCTCCCGCAACAGCGCCCACGCGCGACCTCAATTCGCCGCTCGGCGTCTGGCTCACCGAGGAGAAGGAAGGCAAGGTCCGGATCGAGCAATGCGGCAGCAATCTGTGCGGCTACTCGGTCGATTCGAAATCGAACCAGAATGGCGAGCAGGTTCTGATCAACATGAAGCCCGGCAAAGACCAGAACAAGGACCCAAAATGGTCCGGCCGCATCCTCGATCCGAACTCCGGCTCGACCTACGATTCAACCATCGCGCTGAAGGGCACCGATCGCCTGCGCGTGCAGGGCTGCGCCTTCGGCGGCATGTTCTGCGGCGGCCAGACCTGGACGCGGGTGAACTGACTTCGGGGCGACACTCTGACCGACGCAAGGGGGCCCGCAGCGCGGGTCCCTTTTGCTTTTGTCGTCAAATCGATTGCGACGTGCGCGACATCACAGGGCCCGTCGCGCGCGTGACAACCCTCACATCGCCGGTTCCGCGTCCGTGACACGATCCCGCATGATCAACCCTAGGGGCGTGTCATGAACGGATTTCGCAAGGCTCTCTTCGCCACAATCATCGTCATCGCGTTGCCGGCCGCGCAGGCCAGCGCCAGCACTTTCGACGGCGCATGGAATGTCCGCATCTCGTCGTCGAGCGAGACCTGCGGTAACGGCTCGACCGTCGCCATCGGCATCAACAACGGTCAGATCGCCTCGAGCAGCGCAATGGTGACGGCGTCAGGCCGCGTCGCAGATGCCGGCAGCATCAACGTTACCTTGAGCACCGGCATCAAGCGCGCCGTCGGCTTCGGCCGGCTCAGCGGCACTTCGGGCTCCGGCACCTGGCGCGGCAGCATGTGCACGGGCACGTGGACGGCGGAGCGGATGTAGGATGCTGTGTCCCGGACGCGGTGCAGCGTGCAACGCTGCTCCGCAGAGCCGGGACCCAACGTTCTTCGTGGGTCCCAAATCTCTGGGTCCCGGATCGACGCCGCATCGCCTTGTAGCGATGCGTCTTGTCCGGGAGGCTAGCCGACGGCCGCCCCATACTCCGCGTCGGTCACCGGCTCCAACCAGGTCGAGAACACGCCGTCGAGCGCTTCCTGCATGGCGATGTGGGTCATGCCATTCGTCGGCGACCCGCCGTGCCAGTGCAGCTCGCCCGGTGGAATCCAGACGGTGTCGCCGGGACGGATCTCCCTGATCGGCCCGCCCTTGGACTGGACCCGGCCGACTCCCGAAATCACATAGAGCGTCTGCCCGAGCGGATGGTGGTGCCAGTTGGTGCGCGCGCCCGGTTCGAACGAGACGCGCGAGCAGTTCAGCCGCGCCGGGGCGGGCGCCATGATCACGGGGTCCTGCCACACGGTGCCGGTGAAGTGTTCCCCGGGCGCACGGCGTGTCGGCCGCGTGCCTGCTACAGTGATGTCCATTGGATTTACCTCGTTTCCTTACCGATTACTTCTTGCTTGCGGCGTAGCGCGCCTTGGTCTCGGCGTTCATGGGATAGAGGCCCGGGAGCACCGCGCCATTGTTCACCTCGTTGACGATCCAGGCTTCCATCCGCTCCTGCTCGACGCCCTCATTGAGCACGTGTTCGAGCATCGCCTGCGGGATCAGCACGCAGCCGTCCTGGTCGGCGACCACGATGTCGTTCGGGAACACCGCAACGCCGCCGCAGCCGATCGGCTCGCCCCAGCCGACGAAGGTCAGGCCGGCAACCGACGGCGGCGCGGCATAGCCGTCGCACCAGACCGGCAGATTAGTGCCGAGCACGCCCTCGACGTCACGCACGACACCGTCGGTGACGAGTGCGGTGACGCCGCGCTTCATCATGCGCGCGCACAGGATGTCGCCGAAGATGCCGGCGTCGGTGATGCCCATGGCATCGACCACGGCGATGCAGCCCTCCGGCATCGCCTCGATCGCGGTGCGGGTCGAGATCGGCGACGACCAGGATTCCGGCGTCGCCAGATCCTCGCGCGCCGGCACGAAGCGCAGCGTGAAGGCCGGTCCCACCAGGCGCGGCAGACCCGGGCGCAGCGGACGCGCGCCGCGCATCCAGATGTTGCGCAGGCCCTTCTTCAGCAGGACCGTGGTGATGGTAGCAGTGGTGATGCCGGCGAGGGTCTTGCGGGCTTCGGGGGACAGCGACATGGAAACAGACGAGCTCCGGGATGGGCGGGAAAGAACGCGCGCATCTTGCGGGGTGCGGGCCTTGCGTCAAGGGCCAACAAGCTACCAATCATGCAGGGCCGCAGCGCAGTTATGCGTCGCGATAACAAGGCTTTATCGCCTCCCCCTGCATTAATTTATTGGACTTGCGGGCGCATTTACGCGAAGCAGGAACAAGCGGAGCTCAAGGCCGAGCCCGCGTATCTCCAGAAGCCCGATTTCGACAGCCCATGTCCGCGACGCTTCCCCCGCCCCGCCTTCTGCCCAGTGGCGACAGCGCCGTCACGGTCGAGTTCAGCCGTACCATCGACGACGACGCCAACCAGCGCGTGCTGGCGCTCGACAAGGCGCTCGCAGCAAGCCCGATCGATGGCATCACGGAGTCCGTGCCGACCTATCGCTCGCTGCTGGTGCATTACGATCCCGGCAGGATCGGCTTCGACGCACTTGGCGAAAAGCTGCTCGCGCTCGCCAGCCAGCCGCTGCCGCCGGCCACCAGGGCGCGCCGCTGGCGCATTCCCGTCGCCTATGGCGGCGAGCACGGCATCGACCTCGAGGACGTCGCGAAGACGCTGAACACCACACCCGACGACATCGTCGCGCGCCACGTCGCCGGCGACTATAAGGTCGCCATGATCGGCTTCACGCCGGGCTGGTCCTATCTCAGCGGCCTCGACAAATCCCTGCAGATGTCGCGACGGCAGAATCCGCGGCTGCTGACGCCTGCCGGCACGATCTCGATCGGCGGCATCCAGGCCGGAATCCAGTGCCTGGCAGCGCCGAGCGGCTGGCACCTGCTCGGCCGCACGCCGGTGCGGACCTATCAGCTCCACCGCAATCCGACCTTCCTCACCGAACCCGGCGATCGCGTGACGTTTTTCGCCATCGACCACAAGACGTTCGAGGAACAGGACCGCGCCGCCGAGGCCGGCGAGATCATCGCCGAGCAGGTGGTCGCATGAGCCGGCTCGTGATCGCCAGCATCGGGCCCGCAAGCTCGGTCCAGGACGGCGGACGCCATGGCGCGCAACGCTATGGCCTGACGGTCAGCGGAGCGATGGACCGCCTCTCGCTCGCGGCAGCAAACACGCTTGTCGGCAACGAACCGTTTGCAGCCGCTGTCGAGGTCGGCCCGTTCGGCGCCTCGTTCACCGCGCGCGACGGTGCCGTGCGCGTCGCGATCTCAGGCGCGCCGCGCAATGCGGACGTCGCCGGCAGTCCAGTCGCCATGGACACATCGGTGACGCTGAAGGACGGCGAGACGCTGACGCTGGGTTTTGCTCGCGGCGGTGCGTTCACTTATCTGGCGATCGAAAGCGGGATCAAGGGCGAGCCGGTGTTCGGCAGTCTCGCGGTCAACGCCCGTGCCGGTCTCGGCAGCCCCTACCCGCGCCCGTTGCAGGCCGGCGACGAATTCACCGTCGATGCCGCAAGCGGTGCACCGGAACTGCGTATCGAATTGCCGAAGCCATCGAGCGGTCCGATCCGCGTACTGCTCGGACCGCAGGACGACGAATTCGACGACGCCAACAAGGCGCTGTTCCTCGACAGCGAGTGGAAGATCTCGGCGACGTCAGATCGCATGGGCTACCGGCTGGAAGGTGCCGCGATCAAGCATCTGCACGGCCACAACATCGTCTCCGACGGCACGGTCAACGGCAGCATCCAGGTGCCCGGCAACGGCGCGCCGATCGCGCTGATGATGGATCGCGGCACCTCCGGCGGCTACCCGAAGATCGCGACCGTGATCACGGCCGATGTCGGCCGCCTCGCGCAGACCTCGGCGGGAACGGCGTTCCGCTTCAAGGCGGTCAGCATGGCCGAGGCGCAGGACGAGGCAAGGAAGTTTGCGCAATTGATCCGCAACCTGCCCGATCGCCTGCGCTCCGCCGACACTGTCGCGCTCAACATCGAAGCGCTCAGCGATGCCAACGTCGCGGGCTATGCTGTCAGTGCCGTCGACGCCGGGACCTGGCAGGTCGCGGCCGAGCCGTAAACGACAAGACGATCAGAGACGGAGAGCACCCCATGAAGACGATCGATCTCAATTGCGATCTCGGCGAAGGTTTTGGCGCGTGGGAGATGGGCAACGATGCCGCCATGATCGAACTGGCGAGCTCGGTCAATGTCGCCTGCGGCTTCCACGCCGGCGATCCCGATATCATGCGCCGGACGGTCGAGCTGGCGAAAGCGCGCGGCGTCTCGGTCGGCGCGCATCCTGGCTATCGCGACCTGCACGGCTTCGGCCGCCATCCGATCGCGGGCCTGAAGGCCTCCGAGATCGAGAACCTCGTCGCCTACCAGATCGGCGCGTTGCAGGCGATCGCGACCGCGGCCGGCCACAAGGTCACGCACGTGAAGGCGCACGGCGCGCTCTCCAACGTCGCCTGCGAGGACGACATGACCGCGAAGGCGATCGCCGCCGGCATCAAGGCGGTCGACCCGAGCCTGATTTTCGTCGTGCTCGCCAATTCGAAGCTGGTGAAGGCCGGTGAAGCCGCCAATCTGCCGATGGTGCATGAGGTGTTCGCCGACCGCGCCTATGAGGACGACGGCAATCTCGTCTCGCGCAAGAAGGAGGGCGCGGTGCTGCATGATGCCAAGGCGATCGCCGACCGCGTGGTGCGCATGGTGCAGGACGGTGCGGTGGTTTCGGTCACGGGCAAGGTCATCAAGATGCGAACCGACACGGTGTGCATCCACGGCGATACGCCCGGCGCAGTCGAGATCGCGCGCGGCCTGCGTCAGGCTTTGAAGGATGCAGGGATCGAGGTCGCGCCGTTCAAGCGCGGGGCGTGAGGTTGGTCCGTAGGGTGGGTTAGCGAAGCGTAACCCACCATGGCTCAGCGCATGCGGAACGAAGTTGGTGGGTTACGCCTTCGGCTAACCCACCCTACGCGGGTCATCAGAACGGGTGCACCGAGAGCGTGCCGAACACGATGGCGGCGATGACCGCGAAGGCGCTGTACATCGCGGCATGATGCACACTCGCCCCGGTCCGCCGCGAGAGCGAGCGCGCGTAGAAGTGCAGCCTGGCTTCCGCCGATAGTTCGCGCATGGTCGATCTCCAACGCCCCATTTGCGGGATTATGAGGGATCAACCGGGGTGGCGGGCAAGAGTCCCGCGGAAATAGCGATGCGCGTTCTCTGAAAACGCCGCACCGCAGGAGCAAATTCTCCTCGCCCCCAGGTTCCGAGAATCTTATTCGTTCAATCCGAGCCAGTTGGAACCGGCTCGGATGACGGCAGGATGACAGCTAGTAGACGTCAGCCTGGAAGCGGCCCGTCTTCTTGAGCTCGGCGACAAAACTGACGGCTTCGTCGGTCGAGCGTGCCCCGAACTGGGCGACGATATCGACCAGCGCGCGCTCGACGTCCTTGGCCATGCGCTTGGCATCGCCGCAGATGTAGAGATGCGCCCCCTCGGCGAGCCACGTCCACAGCTCGCGGCCGACCTCGCGCATGCGATCCTGCACATAGAACTTCTTCTCGCCGTCGCGCGACCAGGCCAGCGACATGCGCGTGAGCAGGCCCGAGGTCTTCATCGCGTTGAGCTCCTCCTGGTAGAAGAAGTCGCAATCGCTGCGCTGATGGCCGAAGAACAGCCAGTTCTTGCCGGGCGCACCGGTCGCCTTGCGGTCGAACAGGAAGGCGCGGAACGGCGCAATGCCGGTGCCGGGGCCGATCATGATGATCGGCGTCTTCGGATCCTGCGGCAGGCCGAAATTGTGCGCCCTCTGCACATAGACCTTGAGCTTCTCGCCCTCCGCGATGCGCTCGCCGAGGAAGGTCGAAGCAACGCCGATACGCTTGCGCTTGCCGATCACGTAGCGCACGGAATCGACCGTCAGCGACAACTTTCCAGGCGTCGCATTGTGCGACGACGAGATCGAATAGAGCCGCGGCTGCAGCGGCTCCAGCGCCTCGACGAAGGCTTCAGGATGCGGCCGCGTGCCCGAGAACTTCTGCAGCGCCGCCATGACGTCGAGCGTGGCGGCATCGCCATCGGGATCCTCGCCCTGCGCCAGTGCCCGCGCCCTCTCGCGCTGCGCGCCGCCAGTGATGAAGGAGAGCAGTTCGAACAGCGTGTCGGGCGCCGGCGACAGCGAGACGTCGTCGATCAGCACCTCGCGCAGCGTCTTGCCATTGACCTTGGTGGTGTGGGACGCGCCGAGCAACGCGATGACCTGGTCGACGAGACCGAGCTCGTTGCGCGCGAACACGCCAAAACTGTCACCGACGACATAGTCGAGCTTGCTCTCGGAGAGATCGAACTCGACGTGATAGGTTTCCTTCTCGGACTTTCCCTTGTTGAGAAGACGGCGCGACAGGAAGGTCGCCGCAACAGGGTTGTCGCGCGAGCGGCCGGGCTCGGCGATCGTCACGGTCACGGCGGGGGCCGCCACAGCGTCTTGCTTGTCGCCAGCCTTTGCCGCCGGCGCCTTGTCCAGCTCTTCATGCAGTGACTTCAGCATCCGCGCGGTTTCCTTGCCGCCGGGGACGCAAAGGTTGAGCCGCGCTTCACTGCGGCTCGCGATCGCCTCCGAATAGTCGTGGCAATTGTAGCCGCACTGCCCGCAATCCTGCTGCGCCATCGCCGCCATCATCTTGCGCCGCACGGGACGGCCTTCGGCGAGTTTCATCCGATCGGCGATCGGCATGGTCTGGTCGTGCCACGGCGCTTCACCGTCATCACCATCACCAGCCTGCATGACAGCAGCGCCCTGCTCGGCCGACAGCGGCGTGGCCGCGTCAGGCGACAGCAGCCCGGCAAAGAAGCCGTTCAGCCAGGAGCGTTGCGCGTCGGAGAACGGGGCACTCGTGGGAATGATGTCTAGTTTGGGTGGAGGGCTGATCTGGTTCATGAAGACACCTCGGCATCGGCAAGCTTGCGCAGCGTCTCGCCGTCGTGGCGGCGCGCAAAGGACAGGAACGTCTCGTCGGGAGACGAGCGATGGGCGATATAGGCCTTGAGCAACCCTTCGACCGTCTTCGGCGCGTCTTCGGCCTTGAGGTCGTGGTAGACCTCCTGCCCGACGTCGGCGTCAGGACCGAACCCGCCGCCGGTGAAGAGATGATAGCCCTCGACAGTGTCCTCGTCGTTCACCGGCACGCGCGCTCCGATCAGGCCGATGTCGCTGATGTAGTGCTGGGCACAGGAATGATGGCAGCCGGTGACGTGGATGTTGACCGGCTTGTCCATCTCGACGCGCGGCTCGCACCAGTCGCCGATCTCGGCGGCGTGGCGTTTGGTGTTGGAGGCAGCGAAGCGGCAACCGGCATTGCCGGTGCAGGCGATCAGGCCGGCGCGGATGTGCGACGCCTCGACCGCGAGCCCGATCTGCTTGATCGCCGCGATGGCAAGCTCGACATTCTCGTCGCGCACCCCTGATATCAGCAGGTTTTGCCAGACGGTCAGACGGATCTCGCCGTCGCCGAGGTCCCGCGCCACCTTGGCGAGGCCCCGCATCTGATCGCAGCTGATCTTGCCGAGCGTCAGCGACACGCCGATCCAGTTCAAGCCGTTCTGCTTCTGCTTGTGCGCGCCGATATGCGCCATGCGGTCCGCGGCCGGTCGCGGCGCAAACGCCTCTTCCGGCACGCGCGTGAATGGCGTCTTCAGCCGCTCTTCGACGAGCTTGAGGAAACCGTCATGGCCCATGGCGTCGAGCACGTATTTCAACCGCGCCTTGTTGCGGTTGGTGCGGTCGCCATGCTCGATGAAGACGCGCACGATGGCGTCGGCAACGGCGGTCGCGTTTTCAGGCTTCACGACGATGCCGGAATATTTGGCAAAGTCCTTGTGGCCGGTGATGCCGCCGAGGCCGAGGCGGAACCAGGTCCCGGGCTCGACGCCAAAGCCGTCCTTCACCTCATACGCCGTGAAAGCGATGTCGTTGGTCTCCTCGAGCACGGCGATCCTGCCGGCACCGTCGAAGGCGACGTTGAACTTGCGCGGCAAGCCATACAACGAGCGATCGTTCAGGATGTGGTAGTGCCACTCGCGCGCATAAGGCCGTGTGTCGATCAGCTCCTGCGGATCGATGCCCGCCGTCGGCGTTCCCGTCACGTTGCGGATGTTGTCGGCGCCGGAGCCGCGCGAGCACAGGCCGAGGTCCTGAATGCCCTCGATCAGCTTCACGGCGTTCTTCGGCGGGATCTCGCGAAGCTGCAGGTTGGCGCGCGTCGTGACGTGGCTGTAGGGACCGCACGTTTCATCGGCGAGATCGGCAAGGCCGGTCAGCTGCCAATGCTTCATGATGCCGTTCGGAATGCGCAGACGGCACATGTAGGAGTCCTGCGTCGGCGCGACGTAGAAGATGCCGTAATAGCGCCAGCGGAAATTGTCCGCCGGGCTCGGCGGCGTATTGTCGAGCGCCTGCTGGCGGAGACGCGGATACGCATCGAAGGGATGCTCGTCGCGCTTGACCTTCTCCTGGTCGGCGAGCTTCTTGCCCGCGGCGATGACCTTGTCCTGCGCCTTGATGTGCACGGCATCGGGACCGGTCGGCTCGGTGTTCGCCTTGCCGGCGCCGCCGCCGAGACCGCGACCGACGCGACTGATCTGCAGACCGGTCGTGAAGCCTTCGAGATAGCGTTTCTGGTCGTCGGTAAAGTCGACTGAGACGGTGTCGAGTTTCATGGTCAGTAACGAAGCTCCTGCGGCCACCTGGGTGGTATCGACGGAAAGTGCACGACCCGCGAGGAGCTCGGCTGGCTCGAGAGCCGGCTGTGCACCCAACGGTCCGATCAGCTTCGTTGCTGGGGACTGGCGCAGCAGGCATCTGTGACAGGCTGGCCGCACTGCAACATTCAAGTTGCGTGCCAGCTTCGACGAAATGAAAATGTGTGTAGTATCAGGTAATTAAGAGCGCCTTGGGGAACTCTTGGCTCTGGAACTCTTATGAAATTCGAGCAGTCGGCCTAAAATTTAGACTCGGATCTCCAGCGCTCAAAAACGATGCAGGCCCGAATCACACCTTCCAGCGGCCTACCGCGAAGGCTTCGAGATGCCCCCGAATATTGGCGGGATCGAAGGCGGGGCCGGCGAATGCGCCGAATGCCGCGGGGGCTTGGGCGGGCGGCCGGCGGCCGAGGGCGCCGTCGTAGAGGTCGGGCCTGAACACGGCCATGGCCGTCTTGACGCCGTCGGCCGTCAGCGTCGTCTGCCCCCAGCGAACCATCTGCGCATAAAGCCAGGCGGCCTGGACCGGATCGGGGCGCCCTGCTTCCTCGCGTCCCACCAGGAGGTAGCTGCCGCTCTCGCGAAAGGTGCCATCCGGCGAAATCTTGAGGCGCCCCGTGAGGGTGCGCTGAATGACTTCGGCATCGACACCGATCCGCTCCGGCTGCGCCAGGATCTGCGCCGCTTCGGTCCGGTTTTCCGGATGCTCGATGAACTCGGCGGCTTTCACCGCCGCGCGCACCAGGCTGGCGACCACGTCCGGATTCTTGTCGGCCCAGACCTGGCGGAGCGCCAGCACCTTCTCCGCCGCATGGGCCAGGATGTCGGAGACGAAATGCAGGATGTGGCCGATCCCGAGATCGACCGCGATCGAATTCCAGGGTGCGCCGACGCAGAACGCATCGACATGCCCATTGGCGAGACTGTCGACCATATAGGGCGGCGGCAGCACCACCAGCCGCACGTCCTCGTCGGGATCGACGCCGGCCGCCGCCATCCAGAACCGCAATTGGTAATTGTGGGTCGAGAACGGGAAGGTCATGCCGAAGGTCAACGGGTCGGCCCCCGCTTTGCGCCGCTTGGCGACCACGCGCGCCAATGCTTTTGCCGTGGCGAGCGGATCGAAGCGGTCGCCGTCGATCTCCTCCATCAGCCCGGCATGAAGCGCCGGCGAGACTGTGATCGCGTTACCGTTGATGCCGAGATTGAAGGGCGCCGCAATCGGCACCTTGACATGCCCGAGACCGAGCGAGGACGCGATCGCGACGGGCGCGAGCAGGTGCGCGGCGTCGAACAAGCCGATATTGAGCTTGTCGCGGACGTTGGACCAGGAGACCTCGCGGACCAGTTCGACCTCGAGCCCTTCGGCCGCGGCAAATCCCTTGTCGACGGCAACGATCAGCGCTGCGGCATCGACCAGCGGAATGAACCCGATGCGGAGGGGAGTGGTCATTTCAGCATCTCCGACGCGGTGATGATCGACTGGGCGATCTCGCCGATTTTCTTCTTCTCGCGCATCGCGGTGGAGCGCAGCAGCACATAGGCCTCGTCCTCGGTCAGGCCCTTCACCTTCATCAGGATGCCCTTGGCCTTCTCGATGACCTTGCGATCCTCGAGCTGCGACTTGGTACGCTCCAGTTCCTCCTGGAGTTTTGCGAAGGCATTGAAGCGCGACACGCAGAGGTCGAGGATCGGCTTGATGCGCTCCTTCCTCAGCCCGTCGACGATATAGGCGGAGACCCCCGCCTCGACCGAGGCCTGGATCGAGGATGAATCGCTCTGGTCGACGAACATCGCGATCGGCCGCTTCACGGCGCGGCTGACCTGGAACATCGCTTCCAGCACGTCGCGACTGGGGTTTTCCAGATCGATCAGGATGATATCAGGATCGACCGCATAAATACGGGCGAGCAGGCTCTGCATCTCGCGGATATGGACGATCTGCGTGAATCCGGCCTCCCGCAACCCTTCTTCGAGGATCGCAGCCCGGATCGGGCTTTCATCGACGATCACGATTTTGGGCGACTGTTCGGCGCTCATTGCTCACTCACCACCAGTGATTCATCCATAGCATGCCCGCCGGCCATGCAAAGGGTTGTAATTATGGGCAATTGGGACTAGCTCAACCCTGTCAATCAGGCAGATTTGGATATGGATCAGACGGCTGCGCCGAAGGTCAGCTTCGTGTCGCTCGGGTGCCCCAAGGCTTTGGTGGATTCCGAGCGCATCATCACGCGCCTGCGCGCCGAGGGCTATGAGCTCGCCCGCAAGCATGACGGGGCCGACATCGTCATCGTCAACACCTGCGGCTTCCTCGACAGCGCCAAGCAGGAATCTCTCTCGGCGATCGGCGAGGCCATGGCCGAGAACGGCAAGGTGATCGTGACGGGCTGCATGGGCGCGGAACCCGAGCAGATCGAGCAGGCCTATCCCGGCGTGCTCTCCATCACCGGCCCGCAGCAATATGAGAGCGTGCTGGACGCCGTGCATCGCGCGCTGCCGCCCGCCCACAATCCGCATCTCGATCTGGTGCCGCCGCAGGGCATCAAGCTGACGCCGCGGCACTATGCCTATTTGAAAATCTCTGAGGGCTGCAACAACCGCTGTACCTTCTGCATCATTCCAAAACTGCGTGGCGACCTGGTCTCGCGACCGGCTAACGACGTGCTGCGCGAGGCCGAGCGCCTGGTCGGCGCCGGCGTCAAGGAGCTGCTGGTGATCTCGCAGGACACCTCGGCCTATGGCGTCGATCTGAAATACGCCGAGAGTCCGTGGAAGGATCGCCAGGTCCGCGCCAAATTCATCGACCTCGCGCGCGAGCTCGGCGAATTGGGCGCCTGGGTCCGCTTGCAATATGTCTACCCCTACCCGCATGTCGACGAGGTCATCGCGCTGATGAACGAGGGCAAGGTGCTGCCCTATCTCGACATCCCGTTCCAGCACGCGAGCCCCGAGGTGCTGAAGGCGATGAAGCGCCCGGCAGCGCAGGACAAGACGCTGGCGCGCATCAAGCGCTGGCGCGAGCAATGTCCCGATCTCGCTCTGCGCTCGACCTTCATCGTCGGCTTCCCCGGCGAAACCGACGCGGACTTTGCCTATCTGCTCGACTGGCTGGACGAAGCCGAGATCGATCGGCTCGGCTGCTTCAAATACGAGCCGGTCGCCGGCGCGACCGCGAACGCGATCGAGAACCCCGTGCCGGAAGAGATCAAGCAGGAGCGCTACAACGCGCTGATGGCGCGCCAGCAGAAAATCTCCGCGCGCAGGCTGAAGCGCAAGGTGGGCACCCGCCAGCAGATCATCATCGACGAGGTCGGCCCGACCGTCTCAAAGGGCCGCTCCAAGGCCGATGCGCCGGAGATCGACGGCGCCGTCTACCTGTCGAGCCGCCGCCCCTTGCGCGTCGGCGAGATCGTCACCGCCAAGATCGAACGCGCCGACCAATACGACCTGCACGGCAGCGTCGCGGGATTCTGATCTTCCGCTGTCGCGGTCAGTGCAGCGACGAACTCTCCGCTCCCTCTCCCGCAAGCGGGAGAGGTCGCGAGCCGTCGCTAAGCTACGGCAACATCACGCCCGCCGTTCGCTTCTCCCGACGCCTGCTGTTCGTCACGTGCGGCGAACACTTCCTTGGCTGCGAACAGCCCGTTCAGCGCCGCCGGGAAGCCCGCATAGACGGCCATCTGCATGATGACCTCCACGATCTCGTCGCGAGACAGCCCGACGTTCAGACCCGCCTCGAGATGCACCTTGAGCTGAGGCGCGGCATTTCCGAGGGCCGTCAGCGCGGCGATCGTCGCGATCTCGCGATCGCGCAGGCCGAGGCCCGGGCGGCAGTAAATGTCGCCGAACGGAAACTCGATCACGTATCGTGCGAAATCCGGAGCAATGTCGGCGAGTGAGGCGACGACCGCTTCACCAGCTCTGCCGTCAATGCGTAACAGGGCCCGCTGTCCGCGATCGAAGCGGCTTTCGTCTTGCGTTTGGGCGTGCGTCATTTTCCTTCGTCCTCTGTTCGTCGCTGGCATAGCCGGCGATCTTGGTATCAAGGACGAGCAGGCATTCCTGGAGTTCGGCAATCTGCGTGCGCACCTGTTCGCGGTGGACTTCCAGCATCTGCCGCCGGCTTGAGCCGGTAGCGTCGCCTTCGTCACGAAGCGCCGCGTAACGCAACATGTCCCGGATCGGCATTCCCGTGGTCTTGAGCCGACCAAGGAATGCGATCCATGTGAGGATCGATGCGTCAAAGTCACGCTGGCCGGAGCGATCCCGGTCGGCGTATGGCAGCAGCCCGATGCGCTCGTAGTAGCGCAGCGTGTGCGTCGACAGGCCGGTTCGTTTTGCGAGGTCGCCGATCTTCATGTGTGCCCGTTCTCGTACTGACGCATGTACAGATACCCCTTCGAGCGCGCTCTAAGTCAAGGGGGATCGAAGGTGTCGTTCCCGCGAGGTCATGATGGCGCAACAGCGGAACATTTCGGCGGGGCGGCAGCGTCGCGGCAATCCGGGCTTCAAGATTCCGCCAGCCATTTCGGCACCCAGCGCTCCGGCCGCGGCGCGCGGGCAAGATCGGCTTGCGCCTCCGACAGCTTCGCAGGCTCGCCGTCGATGGTCGGGCGCACATCGTATTCGAAGTTGGGCATGACGCGGCCGTCGGCATAGAGGCCAAATTTCATCGCGTACCACAGCCCGAGTTCGGGCTGGGCGCGGCGCATCTCCTCGCGCAGATCGCGCAGCAGGGACTCGATCGCGGCGGCTTCCTCGAACGGTTGCGGTCCGCCCGTCAGGACACGCGCCTGGTATTGCCTGCCGACGATCGCGATCTCGAAGCTCGTCCTATCCCAGGGCTTCTTGCCCTTCGGTAGATGCGCGGCGAGGCGCCAGCCGAGTTCGGCCATCAAGCGATGATTGGCCCAGTAGTCTTCGCGATCCCGGCTCCATTTTTCCATGAAACCGCGAAAGTCGGGCAGCTCCGACGGATCGTCATCGGGCGCCGCCATCTCCCCGCTCAGCCGTCCGGTGAGCCATTGCGCAAGCTCGACCGTCTGGCATTCGACTTCGTCGTGCGGCTTCAGATCGCTCCAGGCCTTGTCGAATTGTTGCGACGTCAGTTTTGCGAGCAGGCCATCGAGGCTCGGTGCCAGCAGCTCGTAATCGCCCTCGGACCCAAGCCCCACGATCGGCGGATTGTCACGGTCGAGACCCGCGCCATACCAGCCGCCAACAGCCGAGCCATCCGGCAACCGCATGAACAGCGAAAACCTGTCGCGCAAGGGACTGCCGTCGACAATCGGAGCGTGATCGGAGAATTGGCCTTGCAAGGAGAAGCAGCCGACGCTGCCCCAGGGGCGCCCCTCCAACCAGCCGGCGAAGTCCAGCAACAGCGACGGCGCCTCGATGCCCGGCGGAAACGCGCCGCGAATGCTGTCGAGGTCGATCGGATAAGGCGTGTCGGACAAGGTTTAAAACTATCTGGTTGGTCCCGCCCCTCTTGGTCCGAACCGTCATGCGTTCGGTTCGAGCCAATTCGCGTCCTGTGATCACAAACGCGCTAGAGACATAATGGTTTCCAGCCGCGCATCTCTCACCTGCCCCATGCACGCTGCGCGTGTGGTTTGTAAAGCGCCCGCTTGACAAGCCCCACCTTTCGCATGTATTGCCGCGCACCATGATCAACGCTCGGACCCATCAGCGCACCGAAATGCTCCGCCGTCGCTCCCGCGACGATGAGAGGGTGCGCCATGTCCGACGACGCCGCTGAAGCACTGAATTCAGCGTAAGTTTTCGAGAAGGCCGCACCCGCAAGGTGCGGCCTTTTTGCTGTTCGCGCGCCCTTTCCCCCCGCCTCCAGAGGAGTTCGACATGACCAACGCCACCCATCCGTATGACGCGTTGATGGACATCACCGCTCGGCCCAAGGCCGTGTTCGTCCGCGGCGCCGGCTCCTACCTCTGGGACGACAGCCGCAAGCGCTATCTCGATTTCGTGCAGGGCTGGGCCGTCAACTGCCTCGGCCACTCCCCGCCCGCGATCGCCGACGCGCTTGCCGCGCAGGCCAAGCGGCTGCTGACGCCAAGCCCGGCCTTCTACAACGAGCCCAGCCTGAAGCTCGCGCAGGCACTGGTCGCAAACAGCGCGTTTGACCAGGTGTTCTTTGCCAATTCCGGTGCGGAAGCCAACGAGGGCGCGATCAAGCTCGCGCGCAAATATGGCAGCATCCACAGAGGTGGCGCATTCGAGATCATCAGCTTCGAAGGCGGCTTTCACGGCCGCACGCTGGCGACGATGTCGGCCTCAGGCAAGAAGGCCTTTGAGCCGCTGTTCGAGCCGAAGGTCGCCGGCTTCAAGAAGGCGAAGCTCAACGACATCGCTTCGGTCAAAAAGCTGATCAACGACAACACCGTCGCTGTGATGCTCGAGCCGATCCAGGGTGAATCAGGCGTGTGGCCGGCGTCCGATCAGTTCTTGCAGGAGTTGCGCGCCCTCACCGACGCGCATGGCCTCCTCCTGATCTTCGACGAAATCCAGACCGGGATGGGCCGGACCGGCAAGCTCTTCCACTACGAGCACACCGGCGTCGCGCCCGACATCATGACGCTCGGCAAGGGCATCGGCGGCGGCGTGCCGCTCGCGGCGCTGCTCGCGACCGACCGCGCCGCCTGCTTCGAGCACGGCGACCAGGGTGGCACGTTCAACGGCAACCCGATCATGTGCGCGGTGGGGCTCGCGGTGCTCGACGAGGTCAACAAGCCGGAGTTCCTGAAGACGGCGACCGAAACCGGGCTGCTGCTCGAAAGCGAATTGCAGAAGGTCTCGGCGCGGCATGGGCTCGGCGAAGTGCGTGGCCGCGGCCTCCTGCTCGCGCTCGACCTCAAGCTGCCGATCGCGCCCGGCATCGTCGCGCAGGCGTTCGAGGCCGGCGTGCTGCTGAACGCGCCGCAGGTCGACACGTTGCGCTTCATGCCGGCGCTGAACGTCACGCGGGCCGAGATCGCCGAGATGATCGATTGTCTGGACGGGATTTTGACCAGGGCAGGCGCGGCACGGCGCGTGGCGTGACGCGTTCGTCGTTGCGAGGAGCGAAGCGACGAAGCAATCCAGACTGCCTCAATGGAAAGATTCTGGATTGCTTCGCTTCGCTCGCAATGACGGCGAGCTACGGCTTCAAGATCGACGCGCCGGTGGTCTTGCGGCTTTCGAGATCGATATGCGCCTTGGCGGCGTCCTTGAGCGCGTAGGCATGGTTGATCGGCACGTGCAGCTTGCCGTTGATGACAGCGGCGAACAGCGTGTCGGCGCCTTCCAGCAATTCCTTGCGCGTGCCGATATAGTCGTTGAGCTTGGGCCGGGTCGCAAACAGCGAGCCGTGAGTGTTGAGCTCGGCGATCGAGAATGGCGGCACCGGGCCTGAGGCATTGCCGAAGGAGACGAACATCCCGCGCGGCTTCAGGCAGGACAGCGAGCCCGGGAACGTCGCCTTGCCGACACCGTCATAAACCACGTCGCAGCCCTCGTTGCGGCTGATCTGTTTGACGCGCGCGACGAAGTCTTCCTCGTTGTAGAGGATGACATGGTCGCAGCCATTGGCCTCGGCAAGCGCAGCCTTCTCGCGCGAGCCGACGGTGCCGATGACGTGGGCGCCCATTGCCCTCGCCCATTGGCAGGCGAGCAGGCCGATGCCGCCCGCCGCGGCATGGATCAGCACGCGATGATGGGGCTCGACCTTGAAGGTCTTGTGCAGGAGATACCAGACCGTCAACCCCTTCAGCATCAGCACGGCGCCCTGCTCGTGGGTGATGTGGTCGGGCAGCTTGACCAGCCGCTCCCAGGGGATGTTGCGCTCCCCGGTATAGGCGCCGAGATTGTGGTAGTAGGCGACGCGGTCGCCCGGATGGAAATTCGTCACGCCCGGCCCGACTGCGAGAACCTCGCCCGAGGCCTCGTTGCCGGCGATGAAGGGCAGCCCCGGCGCCTTGTAGAGGCCGGTGCGGTAATAGACGTCGATGAAGTTCAGGCCGACGGCATGCTGGCGGATGCGCACCTCGCCGGGGCCCGGCGCCGGAACATCGACGCTCTCATAGACCAGGGCTTCGGGGCCTCCGACCTTGTGCACACGGACGGCTTTGGTCATCACCTGACCTCCTCTTCTGGCGGGCCAGCGAAAGACATCGCGCCCGCCTTGTCAACTCGACGCCGGCGGGAATGCCTAGACCGACGGCTTGGCCGTTTTCCTGCGGTTGCGTTTCGCCAGCACGTTGAAGAACTCGACCGCCGCCGAGAACGCAATCGCGAAATAGATGTAGCCGCGCGGGATGTGGAATTGGAATCCGTCCGCAACCAGCGCGACGCCGATCAGCACCAGGAAGGCCAGCGCCAGCATTTTCGTGGTTGGGTGCTCCGCGACGAATCGCGACACCGGCCCGGACGAAATGTACATGATGAGACAGGCTATCACGACGGCCGCGATCATGATCTCGAGGTCCTGCGCCATGCCGATCGCGGTGATGATCGAGTCCAGCGAGAACACCATGTCAATGATCACGATCTGCACGATCACCCAGAAGAAAGCGTTACGAGGGGACTTCTCCTCGCCCTCGCCGTCATCGGCTTCGACCTCGCCGTGAATTTCGTGCGTCGCCTTCGCGATCAGGAACAGGCCGCCGCCGATCAGGATCAGGTCGCGCCAGGAGAAGCCGTAACCCGAAAACGAAAACACCGGCGCGGTCAGGCCGATCAGCCAGACCAGGAGGCTGAGCAGGATGATGCGGAAGATCAGCGCCAGCGCCAGCCCGATCTGGCGGGCGCGGTGCGCCTGCTTCTCGGGAATGCGCGAGACGATCACCGACAGGAAGATGACGTTGTCGATGCCGAGTACGATCTCGAGCGCGGTCAGGGTGAGGAGCGCGGCCCAGGCTTCGGGGCTGGTCAACAGGTGCATCATGCGAAGGATCTTGTCAGCCGTATCAATGCGTCGCTAAAGCTGATCCAGAGCGCGATCGCGCAGAGCGCGACAGTCACGCCGGTGCCGACGCGAAAGTCCATCTGCAGCGTGTAGAAGGAGAGCAGAGCCCAGATCGCGATCAGCGACATCGTCAGCCAACGCAGCCGCACGACGCGCACGGGATGCAGCACGTGGAACGGCACGAAGGTCAGCACCACCAGGGCCGCGACCAGCAGCGTCGAGAGCAGCGGCGACCAGTGCAGCAGGAACAGATAGAACGCCGCCGCATTCCACAGCGCCGGAAAACCGCGGAAATGATTGTCCTCCGCCTTCATGCGCAGATCGGCGAAATATAATGCGCTGGTGACGATGATGGCGACGCCGAGCAAGGGCGCTGCGACCGGCAGCAGCAAGCCGCTGGCCACGATCGCATAGGCCGGCACGAAGACGTAGGTGACGAAATCGACCACGAGATCGAGCACGTCGCCCGACCAGTTCGGCTGCACGTCCTTGACGTTGAGCCGGCGCGCAATCGGCCCGTCGATCGCGTCGATGATGAGGGCGACGCCCAGCCATTGAAACATCGCCGCCCAGTGCTCGCGCACGGCCTCAAGCATCGCCAGCAGCGCGATCGCCGCACCGAACGCGGTGAAGATGTGCACCGAGAAGGCGGCGGCGCGGATCGCGGGCCTGGGCTTCAGGGAATCCTCTTGGCTGTCCATGGCTTCTGCTATCAGAATGACACCGGTTTGCACATAAGCCATTGCGGCGCCCGGTCGCACAATTCGTCATAAAATCAGGGAAATATCAGTGGGCTTGAATTTGCCGCGGGGCGTGTCAAATGTCGTTCCATGACAGATGCATCGACACTCTTTGACGCGGCCGTAATCGGCGGCGGACCGGCGGGACTTGGCGCGGCCATCGCATTGGCGCAGGCAGGCGCACGGACCGCACTGGTGGCGCGTCGCGTGCCCTATGCCGACAATCGCACCACGGCGCTACTCGGTGCCTCCGTCGATCTGCTGGAGAGCCTCGACGTCTGGCCGCGCTGCAAGGACAAGGCGGCCGCGCTCGAAATCATGCGGCTCGTCGACGACACCGGCCGGCTGTTTCGCAGCCCCGAGGTCCGGTTCTCCTGCCACGAAATCGGCCTCGATGCCTTCGGTTACAATATCGACAACCGCTCGCTGATGCTGGCGCTGGAGGCGCGCGCGGCCGAACTGCCCGATGTCGTCCGTTTCGACGACGAGGCCGAAACTGTCGTCATCGAAGCCGATGACGTCGCGATCCGCACCGCGGCTGCGCAATTTCTCTCGGCCCGCCTCGTGGTCGGCGCCGACGGCCGGCATTCGCTGTGCCGCCAAGCCTCCGGCATCGCGGTGACGCGGCGCGAGCTGACCCAGACGGCGCTGACCTTCAATGTCGGCCACGCGCGGCCCCATCGCAACGTCTCGACCGAGTTCCACACGCCGCAGGGTCCTTGCGTGTTCGTGCCCCTGCCCGGCGATCGCTCTAGCGTCGTCTGGGTCTCGGCGCCTGCGGACGCAGAGCGACTTCGCGGCCTGAGCGACGAGGAATTGTCCGCCGCGATCGAGAAGCAGTCGCATTCGATCCTCGGACGCATGACGGTCGAGCCAGGCCGCCATCTGTTCCCGCTGGCGATCGAACGTCCAAAATCCTTTGGTCGCGACCGCATCGCGCTGGTCGGCGAAGCCGCCCATGTGGTTCCCCCGATCGGCGCCCAGGGCCTCAATCTCGGCCTTCGCGATGCCGCCGACATTGCGAGGCTCGCAGGCGAGGCCATCGCATCGGGCCAGGATCCCGGCGCGCCCGACGTGCTCAAGCGTTACGACCGGGCCCGGCGCCCGGACATCCTGAGCCGGACTTTTGCGATCGACATCGCCAACCGCTCGCTGCTCAACGATTTCCTGCCGCTCCAGCCTGTCCGCGCGGTCGGCATGCACCTGCTTGGCGCGATCGGCCCGCTGCGCCGCTTCGCCATGCGCGAGGGGCTGACGCCGACTTGGCGGAAGTAACCGCCGCTCAAGGGAACGCCAGCCGCCCAGTCTGGATCGCCCACATCACGCTGGTCAGCGTGACAACGGATGCAAACGTCCCGAGGAGCACTGCGACGGAGGCAGATTCGATCCAGGCGTCGTTCTGCCGGGCGATGACGAACACGTTCAAAGCCGGCGGCAGCGAGGCCATCAGCACGGCGGTCGCGGCCCAGGGCTGCGCGAACGGGCCGAACGCCAGCATCAGGCCGAACGCTGCGAGCGGGTGGACCAGGAGCTTGATCGCGATCACGCCCGGCACTTCCCACGGGACCCGATCGAACGGACGGAGCGCCACGGTCACGCCGAGCACGAACAGCGCGGTCGGGGCGGCTGCGTTCTGGAGGAAGGTGATGGTGCGATCGAGCGCGACCGGCATCTCGATATGCAGCGATGCGAAGGCCGCGCCAAAACAGGCCGACATGATCAGCGGGTTGAGCACGATCTGCTTCAGCACGACGCCGAAAGCATGCACGATCGAGGGATGATCGCGGTCGGAGAGCTCAATCAGCAGCGGCACGATCGTGAACAGAAAGATGCTGTCGCAGCAGAAGATCAGCGCAGTCGGCGCAGAGGCCTTGGTTCCGAGCACGGCGAGCGCCAGGCCCGGTCCCATGTAGCCGATATTGCCATAGCCGCCGGAGAGCCCGGCGAGCGTCGCCTCGCGCAGCGTCAGCCCGCCGAGAACCTTGCCGATCACCAGCGCGAGTGTGAACGCCGCAACCGTCGACAGCGTGGTCGCGACCAGGAACGGCGGGTTGTTCAATTCCGAAAACGGCGTCTTCGACATGATCGCAAACAGCAGCGCCGGCAGCGACACATAGAGCAGGAAGAAGTTCATCCAGGCGAGGCCCGATTCCGGAAGCGACTTGACCTTGCCACAGGCGAATCCAACGAAGATTAAGCCGAAATAAGGTAGAGCCAGATTGAGGATATCGACCATTGATGAAGTGTTTTCTGAAGATTGGGGAGTTATCTGCCCCGCAACCGCGGGTTAATTCCAGATCAGGGCACTAGCATCGGCCACAATCCTGGTCTATCGACGGGGAATGATTAAAGCGCGGACCGCCAAATTCCAGATCGGACAGGTCGTGCGCCACCGGATCTTCTCGTTCCGGGGCGTGATCTTCGACATCGATCCGGAATTCAACAACACCGAGGAGTGGTGGCTGTCGATCCCCGAGGAGGTGCGGCCCCACAAGGACCAGCCGTTCTATCACCTGCTCGCGGAGAACTCGGAGTCGGAATACGTCGCCTATGTCTCCGAACAGAATCTCGTGCCGGATGATTCCGGCGAGCCGGTCCGGCATTCCCAGGTCGCCGAGATCTTCGTCAAGGACAAGACCGGCGGTTACCGCCCGCGGAATCCATCGCTGAACTGAGTTTCGCCGCCACCAACTGGCCAGCAAAAAAGCGCTCGAACCGAGCGCCTTTTTCATGTGCGGGATTGATCGCTGATTACTTCTGTCCGGCCGGAGCGGCGCCAGGCGCTTGCTGCTGCTTCTTCTGCAGCTCTTCAGCCTTCTTCTGGAGCTCTTCCTGCAGCTTCCTCTGAGTTTCCTCGAACACCTTCGGATCGGTCGGCGGACCGTCATAGGCCTTCTGGAATTCGCCGGCGAGCGGCAGCGGCAGCGTCAGCGGCGCGCCGTTGGCATTGATCGCCTGAACAACGAGGTTCTGGCCCTTCTTCATGTTGTTGATGAACTCGGGCGTGGCTTCGTAGTCGGACATGCAGCCGTTCTGGAAGCAGATCACATACGGGCTCTGCAACGGCGGATTGTTGTCCACGATGATGCGGGTGCCGTGCACCAGCTGCATGCCGAGCGGCAGCGTCACGCGCAGGATCTTCTTCGGCTCGCCTTCGGGCTCGATGATGACGGCTGCGATGACCGGCTGGCCCGACTCGATACGGCCGTCCTTGCCGGTGAAGCAGACCTGCTTGGCGTTGGCGTCCTGGCCCTTGAGGCAGAACTTGGTCCAGGGGGCATAGATCAGCTGGATCTGCTGATCGGCCGGCTGGGCCGCGCCCTGCTGCGCCGGAGCGCCTTGGGCGGGTGCCGGTTGGGCGGGTGCCTGAGCGGCCGGCGCCGGCGCTTTTGGGGCAGCCTTCGGAGCGGCCTTCGGAGCCGCCTTGGGCGCGGGCGCGCCCGGAGCCGGCGCCTGAGCCTCGGCGGCAAACGGGGCGGCCAACGCCGTCGCCGTCAACAAGGCGAGAAGTCGCCCGCGCGGCCGGACGGACGCGGCCAAGTAACGGAAATTCATTGCGGAAAACCCTTTCTAAACGGGAAGTGCCCGAACCGCTTCGACGCACCGAACCTGGCCGCCTTGGGCGCGGCTCTCTCCCCGTCAAATGAGGCGGATAAGTGACGGCTCGGCGCTCGTGCGCGATTGCGTGCCTTCTTAACGTGGCCGACGAAAAGATCAATGCCGACAAGCGTCTTTGGCCGCGCGCCGGCGTGCGCCCCCGGGAAAATCCCTGTGATAGGATTCAGGCCCGCGGTCCTCGAATCAACGTGTGCAGATGTTCATGTTCCAGCGCCTTCTCGAGGGCCGCCCTGAAGGTCTTTGCGTCCGCCTCTGCACCCTGGCTTTCGGCTTGGGGGTCTCATTCGCCTCGGGGCTCCCGGCAAGCGGCGCGGGGGCAGAGGAGGCCCACGCCATCGCGATGCACGGCAAGCCGGCGATGCCTGCCGATTTCAC
Organism: Bradyrhizobium sp. WSM1253; assembly: GCF_000244935.1. Classification (NCBI taxonomy): domain Bacteria; kingdom Pseudomonadati; phylum Pseudomonadota; class Alphaproteobacteria; order Hyphomicrobiales; family Nitrobacteraceae; genus Bradyrhizobium; species Bradyrhizobium sp. WSM1253. Next base: position 195,512 of record NZ_JH600073.1, on the reverse strand, counting down.
CCACATGCCTTACGTCAATCCTGATGCCCCCAAAGGCGGCCGGCTGACCTGGGGCGTTCTTGGCACCTTCGACAGCCTCAATCCCTTCATCGTCAAGGGACTGGCCGTGCAGCAGATGCGGAACTACGTGATCGAGAGCCTGCTCGCGCGCGGCAATGACGAGCCGTTCACGCTCTACGGCCTGCTCGCCAGATCGGTCGAGACCGATGACGAGCGGAGCTTTGTCACGTTCCACATCGATCCCCGCGCCCGCTTCTCCGACGGCAAGCCGGTCCGCGCCGAGGACGCGCTGTTCTCCTGGCAGCTGCTGCGCGACCACGGCCGCCCCAACCACCGGCAATATTACGGCAAGGTCGCAAGCGCCGAGGCGCCGGATCCCCTCACCGTCCGCTTCGACCTTGCGGGGGCCAATGACCGCGAACTGCCGCTGATCCTCGGCTTGATGCCGATCCTGCCGAAACACGCGGTCGACGTCGCGGCTTTCGAGGAGACGACGCTGACGGGTCCGGTCGGCTCCGGCCCCTATCGCGTCACCGCGGTGAGGCCCGGTGCCAGCGTGACGCTCACCCGCAATCCCGACTATTGGGGCCGTGACCTCCCCATCAATCGCGGGCTCTACAATTTCGACGAGATCAGGCTCGACTATTTTCGCGAGGCCAACGGCCAGTTCGAAGCTTTCAAGCGCGGCCTCTATGATTTCCGCATCGAGCACGAGCCGCTGCGCTGGCATGACGGCTACGACTTTCCCGCGGCGAAGAATGGCGACGTGATCCGCGACACCTTCAAGCCGGGCGTGCCGCAACCTTCCGAATTTCTGGTGTTCAACACGCGGCGTCCCATCTTCGCCGACATCCGCGTCCGCCAAGCCTTGACGCTGCTGTTCGATTTCGAGCTGGTCAACCGCAACTACTTCTTCAACCTCTACTCGCGCGTCGCCGGCTATTTTGCCGGCTCGGACCTGTCAGCGTATGGCCATCCCTCCGATACGCGCGAGCGCGAGCTGCTCAAGCCGTTCGCCGCGCAGATTCCGCCTGACATCATGGACGGCAGCTACCGCCTGCCGGTGACCGACGGTTCGGGCCGCGACCGGACCACGCTGCGCGCGGCCCTGAAGCTGTTGTCGGAGGCCGGCTACGATCTCGACGGCACCGTGCTGCGCAACCGCGCGACCAAGGCGCCCTTCACCTTCGAGATCCTGGTCACGACCCGCGACCAGGAACGCGTCGCGCTTGCGTTCCAGCGCGACCTCAAGCGCGCCGGCATCGAGCCGAGCGTGCGATCGGTCGATCCCGTGCAGTTCGACCAGCGCCGGCTCGCCTACGAATTCGACATGATCCAGAACCGCTGGGACCAGTCGCTGTCGCCCGGCAACGAGCAATATTTCTATTGGGGGAGCGCTGCCGCCGATAATCCCGGCACCCGCAACTACATGGGGGCCCGGGATCCCGCGGTGGATGCGATGATCGCCGCACTGCTCGAAGCCCGTGAACATACGGATTTCGTGTCGGCGGTGCGGGCGCTCGATCGCGCTTTGATCTCCGGTTTCTATACAATCCCCCTGTTTAACGTATCGGAGCAATGGATCGCGCGCTGGAATCGGATAGAACGGCCAGAGGCCACCTCGCTGTCCGGCTATTTGCCGGAGACCTGGTGGTCGAAGGGGCAGCCGCAAGCTCGTCAAGCAAAGTGACGCCGTGAACCAGCCAGCCGTATCGCCGACGCTCGACACGCTGTTTCAGCGCACGCTGATGCGGCAGCCGCACGCGACTGCCCTGCTCGACCCGCTGAACAAGTTCCGCGTGACCGGGCACCAGCCGCGGCGGATGAGCTATGCCGAGGCTGACACGGCCATCGAGGCGCTGTCCGCCTATTTCGTCGAATCAGGCCTGCCGGCCAATTCCGTCATCGCGATCCAGCTGCCGAATACGGTCGAGTTCGTGCTCACCGTGCTCGCCGCCCATCGCGCCGGCCTCGTCGTCGCGGCGCTGCCGCTGCTCTGGCGCCATGCCGAACTGACCGCCGCTCTCAATCGTACCGCGGCGCGCGCCATCGTCACCATGAGCACGGTCGACGGCGTCAGCTATGCCGATCTCGCCATGCACGCGGCCGCGGAAGCCTTCTCGATCCGCCATGTCTGCGGCTTCGGCACCAACCTGCCCGAAGGCATGGCCTCGCTCGACGACGTGCAGGCCCGTCCGCCCGGCACCTCGCGCGCCGTGATTCAGGATGGCCGCAAGGCGGCGATGATCTCCTTCGACGTTACCGCGGAAGGCTTTCGTCCGGTGCCGCGACCGCATTTCAGCCTGATCGCCGGTGGGCTCGCGATGTCGCTGGAAGCCGACGTCAGGCAGGGCGCGACCGTGATGGCGGCGTTCACGCCGATGTCGTTCGCAGGGCTCGCCTCCTCGCTCGCGGTGTGGCTGCTGTGCGGCGGTACGCTGGCGCTGCATCATCCGTTCGAGAACGACGTGCTGGAGCAGCAGATCAACGTGCACGAATGCGACGTGCTGATCGCACCGGCGCAATTTGCCCAGCGGCTCGGCGATTCCGATCTGGCGGCGCGGATGCCGACCTTGCGCAACGTCATCGGCCTGTGGCGCGCGCCCGAGCAGGTGGCGGCGAGCGAGGCATGGATCGCGCCGCACGCGCCGTTCACGGACGTCTATCTGTTCGGCGAGGCCGGATTGTTCGGCGCCCGGCGTGGCGAGGACGGCATGCCGGTACCGGTGATGCCGGGACCGCACGGCGCGCCGCGCGAGCAGTCGGGTTCGTCGATCGCCGGCGAGATTCTGCTGACGCCGAAGGGCACGCTCGGTCTGCGCGGCCCGATGGTGCCGATCGCAGCCTACGCCCCGCCGCAGCCGGTTGGCGACAGCCTGATCGCGCAGCCGCCACGCGACTATGTCGACACCGGCTATGCCGCGCGGCTCGATCGTCCCAGCGGCGCGATCTGCATCACCGCGCCGCCCTCAGGGATCATGGCCGTCGGCGGGTACCGATTCCTCTCCAACGACCTCCAGGAATGGGCGCGCCGGCTCGGCCAGGGCGCCCTGCTGACCGCGCTGCCCGACCGGCTCTCCGGTCACCGGCTCGCGGGCCGAGCCCAGGACAATGCCCGCGCCCGCGAGGCGCTCAGTGAACTCGGGCTTAACCCCCTGATGGTCGAAGCTTTTCGCGACCGTTCCGGACCGGGTTGAGGGTCATTTCGACCGTTCCATTGACGCTGCATTAAGGCGGCCGGACTAGATTGCGCGGCACCTGTCGCGTGATCAGAGTCTCTCGATGTCCCAGGCCGGCCCGATCCTGTTTGTGTCCAATGGCGAGCGGCCGGCCTTCATCGCGGCGCTGGACGAGGCGCGATTCTTCCCCGTGATCGACACCGGCTGGGCCGGCGCGACGCGCGCGGTCGAAGAGGTGCAGCCGGCCGTGGTTCTCGCCGCGATGGATGCCGGGCACGAGCCGCATCTGGCGCTGCTCGCCAGGAAGATCGCCGAGCAATCGCCTTACCTTCCCTTCGTGGCGTTGGATGCGGCGGGCGCGCTCCCGCACAACGCCCTGCCCTTCTCCTCCTCGCGCGCCGGCCATTCCGAACGCCTGATCGCACGGCTTCGCGCCGCGCTACGGATTCGCACGCTTCATGCCACGGTGCTGCGCCGGCTGCCCGAGGTGAAAGTCGCGCTGCCGGACGCTGATCCCGTTCGCGATGCTACGGTGCTTCTGATCGGTCGCGGCGCGGCTTACCCCGCGCTTTCCGTTGCGCTAGGCGAGCGTATTGGCGTCGTCGGCGCGCTCTCGATCGAGGCCGCGGCCAAGCATCTCAACACCCGCGACCTCGACGGCGTCGTGCTCGCCGAAGGTTTTACCGCCCGCGTGACCGATGCCTTCCTCACGGTGCTCGCCGAGGACACTCGCTTCCGCAGCCTGCCCGTGGTCGTCACCGCGCATCAATTGACGCAGGCTTATGACTTGCCCAATCTCGAGCTGATCCCGGGCGAGCCGGCGAAGGTCGCCGCCAACGCGCTGCCCCTGATCCGCCAGCACGCGATGGAAGCCCAGCTGAGCCGCACGCTGCGCTCGATGGATGCCGGCGGCTGGCTCGACCCGCGCAGCGGTCTGCTCACGGTGGAGGCCTTTGCCCGCGATTTTGCCAAGGCGGTCGAGCAGACGCTGGCCCGCGGCGGCGGCCTCTCGGTCGCACGCTTCGCCTTCGATCCCGGCAATTCCCGCGCCCAGCTCGATGCCGCGCGCATTCTCAGCCGCCTGATGCGACAGATGGATTTTGGCGTGGCGCAGAAGGACGGGTCGGTCATCGTCGTGTTCGCCGAAACCGACTTCCGCACCGCCCACATGATCGCCCGCCGCCTCTCTGCCGTGATGCGGCACACGTCGAACGGCAAGCACGAAATGCGCAGCGATCCCGTGGTCTCGGTGGATTCGCTGTCGCCGTCGGATACGGCAAGGTCGCTACTTGGGCGGCTGTCGGCCGACGCGTCGCGGGCGGCGTCGTAATTACCTCGCGAGCTGCCGTAGGGTGGGCAAAGGCGCACTTGCGCCGTGCCCTTTCCAAAGTTGACGATGGTGGTGGGCACGCTTCGCTTTGCCCACCCTACGGCACCTCGCTCACGCCGCCTTCTTGCTCTGCGCGAGCTGCGCCAGCTGGCGCATGATCTCGGTGGTGCCGGCCAGACGCTCTTCCGGCGTCTCCCAGTCTTGCAGGAACACCACCTTCATGTCGGGCCGCACCTTCGCGGCCTGGCCGTGGCTGCGGATGAAGCTCACCAGCCGATCGGGATGGGCGAAGGAATTGTCTCGGAAGGCGATGACGGCGCCCTTCGGACCGGCATCGATCTTGCCGACATTAGCCTGGCGGCAGAACGCCTTGATCGCGGCGACCTTGAACAAATAGCGCACCTCGTCCGGCAGCACGCCGAAACGATCGCGCATCTCGGCACCGAAATTCTCGATCTCCTCCTCGCTGTCGAGGTCGGCGAGCCGCCGGTAGAGTGACAGCCGCACCGAGAGATCGCCGACATAGTCCTCCGGAATCAGCACGGGCATGCCGATTGTGATCGTCGGCGACCAGCGATCGGCGGCGGGCTCGGATACGCCGGCCTTGAGGTTGACGATCGCCTCCTCCAGCATCGACTGGTAGAGCTCGAAACCGACCTCCTTGATGTGGCCGGACTGCTGCTCGCCCAGGATGTTGCCGGCGCCGCGGATGTCGAGGTCGTGCGAGGCGAGCTGGAAGCCCGCGCCCAGCGTCTCCAGCGATTGCAGTACGGTGAGCCTGCGCTCGGCCTGCGCCGTGATCTTCTGCTGCGCCGGCAGCGTGAACAGCGCATAGGCCCGCAGCTTGGAACGGCCGACGCGACCACGGAGCTGGTAGAGCTGGGCGAGGCCGAACATGTCGGCGCGATGCACGATCAGCGTGTTGGCATTGGGAATGTCGAGACCGGATTCCACGATCGTGGTCGACAGCAGGATGTCGAACTTGCCGTCGTAGAACGCGGTCATGATGTCCTCGATCACCGCGGGCGGCATCTGCCCGTGCGCGACCGCGACCTTCATCTCCGGCACGTTCTTGTCGAGGAAGTCCTTGACCTCGGCGAGGTCGTCGATGCGCGGCACCACGTAGAACGCCTGGCCGCCGCGATAGCGCTCGCGCAGCAGCGCCTCGCGGATCATCAGGGGATCGTGCGGAGCGACGAAGGTGCGGACCGCGAGACGGTCGACCGGCGGCGAGGCGATGATCGAGAGCTCGCGCACGCCGGTGAGCGCCAATTGAAGCGTGCGCGGAATCGGCGTCGCCGACAGCGTCAGCACGTGCACCTCGGCGCGGAGCTGCTTCAGCCGCTCCTTGTGGGTGACGCCGAAATGCTGCTCCTCGTCGACGATCAGCAGGCCGAGGTCGCGGAACTTGATCGACTTGCTGAGCAGCGCGTGGGTGCCGACGACGATATCGACCGAACCGTCGGTGAGGCCTTTCTTGACCAGATTGAGCTGCTTGGCCGGCACCAGGCGCGAGGCCTGCGCGACCTGCACCGGGAAACCCTT
>NZ_JH600073.1:16530-189358 GCF_000244935.1 Bradyrhizobium sp. WSM1253 | reverse complement strand
CGTTCGCTCCCCCATCTTGGACGTCGCGCCAAGCCTCTGTTTGCCACCCGTCGATTTTTGAAGAGGCGTGAGACCCAACCAGGCGGCAAAGTCGCGCCCCTTGGTGAAAGTCTCGATCGGCGGCGCTAGGGCGGCGATCGCGGTGGCGGAGATCGGGCCGACGCCAGGAATGGTCATCAGTCTGCGCGATACCTCGTCTTCGCGAGCGCGTCGCGTGATCTCCTTGTCGAGATCCGCGACCTTGCCATTCAACTCGGCGAGAAGGTCTAGCATCACTCGGAACATGGGACGGGCCGCTTCGGGAAGGGAGCTGGCCATCGCTTCTTCCTCGATCAGGTCGGCAAGCGTCGCCACATGCGATGGCCCCTTGGGCGCTATCCAACCATATTCCGTGAGGTGTCCTCGGACCGCGTTGATGAGCTGGGTTCGCTGCCGCACCAACAGATCCCGGGTTCGAAACACCAGACCCGCAGCCTGCTGCTCTTCACTCTTCACGGCAACGAACCGCATGTTCGGCCGCTGCGCAGCTTCGCAGATCGCCTCAGCATCGATTGCATCATTCTTTTGCCGCTTTACAAACGGCTTCACATAGGCGGGCGGGATCAGCCGAACCTGATGGCCAAGCTGCGTAAGCTGCCGGGCCCAGTGATGGGCTCCGCCACATGCCTCTAAAGCTACCGTGCAACTCGGCTGAGCTGCGAAGAAATCCAAGAGCTTTCCTCGGCTGATCCGTTTGCTGAATACAGCCTGTCCTTTCCCGTCCGCTCCATGTGCGTGGAAAACATGCTTGGCGATATCCAGACCGATTGTGCTAACCTGCATCACGGACGCCTCCCTTAAGTGGTGCTAAACACCTCCACTTTGGCACATCGATGCCGTCGGCGGGGCGTCCACCCCATCATAAACTTGCGTTGCACTTCGTGTGAGGCCCGCTCTGTCCGTGATAGCGCGCGCTGGCGCAGCTCACCCAAGCTCCGCGATCGCCTAGCCAGATATCCAAAGGGCATAGTAACGCGAGTAAGCTTCGCCACCTTGCTCCCAGGGAGCCGTGGGTTGGAATCCGATCCTTTCGTATTGCCATGGGCATCCCCTCCCGTGATCATACGCCCTGATGTGCAAATCAAAAGTCAAGCCGGCCGTAGAGCTCGTCGAATGGTACGCACACATGCTCATTGTAGGCGGACCTCGATTGCAGCCGCTCATACCAGCGCTCAACGTTCGGCAAGTTCGGGCGCGGAAGGTCAAGATTGAGATAGCGATAAAGATGGGTTCCTATCGGAATATCGGCGAGTGATAGCTGGTCTCCGAGTACGAAACAGCTGCCTTTCAACTGATGGTCGATGTGCTTCAGATAACGGCTGGTTTGTTCCAGAGCTTTGTCAACCGCAGCCAAATTGCGTTGCGCTTCGGGCGTCCGGTACCAACCCCAAAACACACCAACCATGAATGCCGGCTGCAACGCGGTTTGCGACCAATCCATCCATTGGTCTGCCTTCGCGCGCTCAGCCGGATTCGCCTTCCAGAACGACGTTTCGGAAGCGTATTTGGCCGCAAGATATCTCAAGATGGCGTGCGACTCCCAGACGACGACGCCGGAGTCATCAATTACTGGAACGCGGCCATGCGGGTTCATGGCCAGGAATTCAGGCGTGTCGAGGCCCCCGAACGAGCCTCCAAGTTCGACATGCTTGTGCGCGATGCCGAGCTCACAGACCAGCCACATCACCTTCTGCAAGTTGAATGACGATTTACGGCCATAAATGGTGAGCATTGGCGCGGATCTCAATTGGAATATTGGCTTACACTTAGAGCCCAGCAGTAAGCAGAAATGAAATGACGCTACAAGCTGCAATAGCTCCTTGCACTCGTTTTGGGTGATAAGGCACCTGTCACGCTCGAGTCACAGCTTTCCGCTGTGATTGCCAAGCTGACGTTGAGAGTACACGCCCTGGCAGGGATGCGAACGCCCGCGTGAACGGCGGCCATCCCGCAAAGGAATGGCCCTACTCCACCTTCGCAGGCTGGGGCTGGAGCGCCGAGGCGTTGGCAATACGCGCGGCATTCGCCATGCCCGCCAGCGCCGCTGCCTTCTTCGAATCGGGCGCCGAGCCCGGCTGCACGACGCCGGCCGACATGATCAGGGTCGCGGCATCCTCGGTGCTCATGTCGACTTCGACAATCTTGCTCTTGGGCACGTAGAAGAAGAAGCCGGTGGTCGGGTTCGGCGAGCAAGGCAGGAACACCGAGACGTGCTCCTCCTGACCCGGCAGGCTACGGGAGACATCCTCGTTCGGCGCTTGCGAGATCAGCACGATCGACCACATGCCCGGCGAGGGAAACTCGACCAGGCCGACTTTGCGGAAGCTCGAGCCCTTGCCCGAGAACAGCGTCTCGAACACCTGCTTCAGGCCGCGGTAGATGGCGCGCACCGCCGGAATGCGGCCGAGGAAGGTCTCGCCGACATCGACCAGCGTTCGGCCGATCAAATTGGCGGCGAGAAAGCCGACCAGAGTCAGCGTGAAGAATGCGACAATCAGTCCCCAGCCGGGGATGACGTACGGCATGTAGGTTTCAGGCCGATAGGCCAGCGGCACGAACGGCCGCACCACGCCATCAACCCAGGTGACGAACCACCAAACCAGATAAAAGGTGATCGCAACCGGTCCCGTCACCACGAGACCGGTGAGGAAATAATTGCGAAAGCGGCCTATCAGGCCGGTATGCGGCTCCGGCACGGGATCAAGAGGCGCAGGCGCGTCGTCACGGGGGTTCATTCGGGTTCCAGGTCGGTCGCTTCGTTCAAGCTAGGTTCTTCTAGCAGGTTTTGGAAGACCACGAAGCGTTCCGGCCCGACCCTTCTGCCTATTCCACGGTCACGGATTTCGCGAGATTGCGCGGCTGGTCGACGTCGGTCCCCATGATCACCGCCGTATGATAGGCGAGCAGCTGAACGGGGACGGCATAGACCATCGGCGTGAACGCCGCCGCCATGTCAGGCATGACGATGGTGACGAGGGACTCGACGGTCGCCTCCGCCGCGCCTTTGGCGTCGGTCATCAGGATGATCTTGCCGCCGCGAGCGGCGACCTCCTGCATGTTGGAAACGGTCTTTTCGAACACCCGGTCGTAGGGCGCGATGACCACGACCGGCATGGTCTCGTCGATCAACGCGATCGGACCGTGCTTGAGCTCGCCGGCGGCATAGCCCTCGGCGTGGATGTAGGAGATCTCCTTCAGCTTCAGCGCGCCTTCGAGCGCGAGCGGGAAGCTGGTGCCGCGACCGAGATAGAGCACGTCACGCGATTTCGCGATCTCGCGCGCGAGCTTCTCGATCTGGAGCTCGGTGGTAAGCGCATCCGACATCAAACGCGGGACCTCGACGAGCCCGTGGACGAGCTTGGTCTCGTCCTCGTCGGACAGTTCGCCGCGGGCCTTGCCGGCCGCGATCGCAAGATTTGCCAGCACCATGAGCTGGCAGGTGAAGGCCTTGGTCGAGGCGACGCCGATCTCGGGGCCGGCCAGCGTTGGCAGCACGGTTTCGCTCTCGCGCGCGATCGTCGAGGTCGGCACGTTGACGACGGCCACCGTGTGCACGCCTTCGGCCTTGGCGTAGCGCAGCGCGGCCAGGGTGTCGGCGGTCTCGCCCGACTGCGAAATGAAGATGGCGAGATCTCCCTTGCGCAACGGCGCCTCGCGGTAGCGGAATTCGGAGGCGACATCGACCTCGACCGGCACGCGCGCGAAACGCTCGAACCAGTATTTTGCGACGAACCCGGCGTAGCTCGCGGTGCCGCAGGCCGTGATGTTGATGCGCTGGATGTTCTTGAAGTCGAACGGCAGCTTGACCGGCAGGGAGACCCGCTCGGTCGCCATGTCGACATAGCGTGCCAGCGTGTGGCCGACCACTTCCGGCTGCTCGTGGATCTCCTTGGCCATGAAGTGGCGGTAATTGGCCTTGTCGACCAGCGAGGTCGAGGCGGCGTGCTTGGTCTTCTCGCGCTGGACGGCGTGGCCGTCCTTGTCGAAGATCGCAGCGCTCGTATGGGTCAGCACGACCCAGTCGCCGTCCTCGAGATAGCTGATCGTGTCGGTGAACGGCCCAAGCGCGATGGCGTCGGAGCCGAGATACATCTCGCCGTCACCATAGCCGATCGCCAGCGGCGGACCATTGCGGGCGCCGATCATGAGATCGTCTTCGCCGGCGAAGATGAAGCCGAGCGCGAACGCGCCGCGCAGCCGCGCCAATGTCAATTTCACAGCTTCCACGGGCTTGTTGCCGCGCGTGAGCAGATCGTCGACGAGATGCAGCACGATCTCGGTGTCGGTCTGGGTGTGGAACACCGTGCCTTTCGTCTCGAGCTCCTCGCGCAGCTCGCGGAAATTCTCGATGATGCCGTTGTGAACCACGGCGACACGCTCGGTCGCGTGCGGGTGCGCATTGTTCACGGTCGGCTTGCCGTGGGTGGCCCAGCGGGTGTGACCGATTCCGGTCGTGCCCTTGAGCGGCTCGGCTTCCAGCCGCTTCTCCAGATTCTTCAGCTTGCCCTCGGCGCGGCGGCGCTCGAGATGCTTGCCCTCGAGCGTGGCGACGCCCGCGGAATCATAGCCGCGATATTCAAGACGTTTGAGCGAATCCACCAATTGCTCTGCAACCGGCTCGCGCCCGAGAATGCCGACAATCCCGCACATGCGGATCAATATCCCCCAAATCGTCGAAAAATCGCCTAAACGACGCGCTCGGTTTTTAGCGAAGTTCCTAAGGAACCAGATACTCAATAATTATTGCTGATTGAGACAGCACCGACGGCGACGAGCCTCGCCTGCGTCGAACTGGCTGGGCCTTAAACCGCGCGCGTTAACTTGTTGTCAACGAATTTGGCCAACCCTTGCGTACCAGGGAGACAGGCCATGAAAGGCTCATCCGACCGCAAAAGTCTGTCATCGATGTCGGTGCGCGCCAGCGAGACCACCGGCACGCACCTTGCGCACTGGCCGCCGCCCCAGCGCGGCAAGGAAAGCAAGCCCGTCATCATCAAGCACGTCGCCGGCGAGCCGGCAAAGCGTGCCAAGCCGCGCGGCTGGCGCCTGACGCGCGCGATCTTCTCGGAATTCGCCGACGACGAATAGCGCCGCTCATTTCGCCGGCTTCTTTTCAGGCTTCCTGGCACCCGTCTTCATCTCGCGATAGCGCGCCGCACCACCTTCGCGGATGGTCTGCGGACTGCGCTCCAGCGCCATGGCGTCATCAGGCACGTCGCGCGTGATCACCGAGCCCGAGCCGATATAGGCGCCGTTGCCGATTGTCACCGGCGCGACCAGCGAGGAGTTGGTGCCGACGAAGGCGCCCTGCCCGATGATCGTCTTGTGCTTCTTGAAGCCGTCGTAGTTGCAGGTGATGGTGCCGGCGCCGATGTTGGAATTGGCGCCCACTGTGGCGTCGCCAATGTAGGAGAGATGATTGACCTTGACGCCGGCCTCGAGCGTCGCGGCCTTGGTCTCCACGAAATTGCCGATGCGCGCGCCGTCGCCGAGCGAGGTGCCGGGCCGCAGCCGCGCATAGGGGCCGATGGAGACCTTCTTGCCGAGCCTGGTCTCGACGATATGCGAGAAGGAATGGACCACCGTGCCGTCGCCGATCGAAACGCCGGGGCCGACCACCACGAACGGCTCGATCGTCACGTCCTCGCCGAAAACGGTATCCGCGGCGAGATAGACGGTTTCGGGCGCGATCAGCGTGACGCCGGCCTCCATCGCTGCCTTGCGCAGCCGCGCCTGCATCACGCTTTCGGCCTCGGCGAGCTGCGCCTTGGTGTTGATGCCGCGCACTTCGTCCTCGCTGGTTTCGATCACCACGGCATCCCATCCCTGTTCGCTGACAATGCCGACCACATCGGTCAGATAATATTCGCCCTTGGAGTTCGCATTGCCGATCTTGTCGAGGATCGCGAGCGCGCGACGCCCGTCGATCGCCATGACCCCGGCATTGCAGAGGTCGATCTTGCGCTCCTCGGCGCTGGCATCGGCCTGCTCGCGGATCGCGACCAGGCGGTCGCCCTCGACGATGAAGCGGCCATAGCCGGTGGGATCGGCGGCGCGGAAGCCGAGCGCCGCAATCGCCGCGCCTTTGGCCAGCGGCGCGCGCAGCCGCGCAAAGGTCTCGGCCGAGATCAGCGGCGTGTCGCCGAACGCAATCAGCAAATCATCCACGCCCCGCGCAATGGCATCGTGCGCCGCCAGCACCGCATGTGCGGTGCCGAGCCGTTCATGTTGCACGAAGGTGAGCGCGTCGGGGCGGATGCGCTTTGCTTCGTCCGCCACCGCCTGATGGTCGGGTCCGATCACGACCGCGAGCGAGGTGCCGGTTCCCCTGGGCGCCGCGGCGAGCACGTGGGCGAGCAGGCTCTGGTGCGCGACCGGATGCAGCACTTTCGGCAGGTGTGAGCGCATACGCGTGCCTTCGCCGGCGGCGAGCACGATCGTGAGGCTGGAACGCGCGGTCATCGAAATCCTGTCAATCCGGCCGAATCAATCGGCGCCAGCGGCAACGGCCGCCCTCATGAGCTATCGCCTTGCTACCCCCGCAAACGCCCGGAGTTCAAGTGCGACACGCTTTTCCTGTTAATGTTCCCTGATTGATTCGGGGAAGCCGGACAGGGGTTGGGCACTTAACGTTCATGGCAAAGGATTCCGACCCACTGGCGGATGCCTTCGGCGACAAGGAGACCGGCGGGCTGTTCTCCGGACTTGTGGCCGAGGAGAGTTCGTTCGATCGCGGCATGATGTGGCGGCTGGGCTCATGGGGCGTGGCGGCCGTCGGCGCCGTGGTGATTGCCGTGTTCGCCAACCAGGCCCAGCTCGGCTGGCGGCGCGACCAGGTCGCGTCCGCCGATCTCGCGCGCCAGGCCGACCGGCTCCAGATCCTGACCAAGGAGAGCCAGAACGAGGCCCGCCGGCTCGCCTCCGCCATCGAGACGCTGAACACCGATCGCGACCGGCTCTATTCGCGCGTCACCGTGCTGGAGCAAGGGCTCGATTCCGTCACCGGCGCCATCGCCAAGCAGACGACAACGCCGCCGCAGGCATCCGTCGCGAAGCCGCAGGACGCGCCAGCTTTGATCGGGCCGCCGGCGCCCGGCATCGCGCCGGTCGCCTCGACACCAGCTCCGGCCAACGACAAGCCGCGCACCGAGGCCGCAAGGGAGCCGTCGAGCCCGGCGCCACAGAGCGCAGCGGCGGCCTCGCTGGTCGCGCAGTTGCCGGCGACAAATTCGGCACTGCCGATGCTTCCGTTGGTCCCGTCCAAATCGATCATGGCGCCGCCCGATCCGGCCGCCCCGAAACTGGTTCAGCCCGAATCCACTGAGAAGACCACTGAGAAGATCGCTGAGAAGGCTGCCGAGAAGAAGCCCGATCCGGCGCCCGCGCCCATCGAAGTCGCCGCTGCACCCACCAAGCCGCCGGAGGCTGCCGAAAGCGAGGCTCCCGCGATCGCGGTCCAGCAGACGCGCTTTGCGATTGATCTCGGTGGCGCCAACTCGCTCGACGGACTGCGCGCTCTGTGGCGCGGGCTCACCAAATCCAATCCCGAGATCGCAGCGCTGCGGCCGATCATCATGATCAAGGAAGGCAACACCGGCCTCGGCATGCAGCTCCGCCTCGGTGCCGGCCCGCTGATCAATGCAGCGGCTGCGGCAAAACTCTGCGCCGGCCTCGCCGAGAACGACCGCCACTGCGAGACCACCGTGTTCGACGGCCAGCGGCTGTCGATGCGCGGCGGCCAGGAAAAACAAGAGAAGACTCAGGATCGAGTTCAGGAGAAGAACTCCGACAAGAACCAGGACTCGGTGCCGCAAGCCGAGACCGCGCCCGCGCCCGCCGCCAAGCCCGACAAGCATCGCCGCAGCTATTCCTCGAAACGCTCGTCGAAGCGCGAGGAACCCGCGCCTGCTCCTGCGGCGCCGCCGGCCGCACAGCCGAAGCCGGAGACGGCGTCGGCGGGATCGACGCTGTCGTCGTTCTTCAGAAGATAGCTTACCTCGCGGCAATTCATCAGCTCAATGGGTGACGGATCTCACGCAGGGCGCGAGAAACTTGCGCCTTCCCTGTTGCCCGTCCGCGCCATCCCGACCATATTGCCGCCATGACAAAAAAGCCCTTCCGCCTCACGCCCTACCAGGTGCAGTTCCTGATCGTCGTCGGCTTCGCATCCGTCGGCTATGCGCTCTATCTGCGCTACCTCGGAATCGAAAACTCGCAGGTCGGTCTCGCCTGCGACGCCGGGCTTCAGACCCTGATCTGCAAGGCGCGCTCGGTCTCGACCGTGCTATTCAAGAATTCGGTATTCGGCATCGTCGCGCTGGTGGTGGCCACGCTGAACCTGATGCGGCCGTCGATCGTGCTGCTCACCGTCGGCATCATCGCCGCCGGTCTCGGCATCGTGCTCTACAATGTCGTGCTGTCGGGCCTGGCGATCGGCCTGTTCATTCTTGGATTTGCTCGGCCCGCGCCCGCCACAGCGTGAGCGCGAACAAGAGATACATCGCGCAGGTCCACAGCGACTGCCAATTGTCGCGGCCCTCGTTGAAGAGCACATAGGCCGCCGACAGCGTCAGCACGCCGGCGAAGACCGATTCCGCGATCGGACGCTGGCCAATCTGCGGCCGGTTCAGCATCAACAGCGCGAACGGCACCACCGCCATCGTCAGCGAGGCGTAGGGGAAGTCGTGGTAGCGCGGGTCGAACACGAAGCCGAGCGCGGTCTGCGCCGCGATCACCGCGGCCACCGCCAGCGTCAGACCCAGCACGGCGGTGAGCTTCGACCATTTCCGGCCCTCGCGCGGACCGAGCAGATCGAGGAAGGTCGGAAGGCTGCGGCCGATCACCATCGCCTGCGCGCAGAAGATCGGCGACAGGATGCCGGCCGCGAGCAGCGTGCCCCAGAGCAGCCAGCCGCCGATGCCGTAGCTCTCGTAGTACATCTTGTCGGCGCCGATCCCGAGCAGGATGCCTGCCGAGGTCGCCGAGATCGCCACACCGAGCCAAGCCGAGAAACGCGGCGTCCAGGGCCTGCGCCGCAACGTCAGGCCGGCCACCGCGAACACCAGCACGCAGAGGCCCATGCCGGCGCCCATGTACCATTTCCAGTAAGGGAAATTGCTGATCGGCTGGCCCGGCGGATATTTCAGGTTCCGGCGCACCGAGTCATAGAGGCCCCAATAGCCGCCGACGGTGCCTTCCAGCTTGCGCTTCCAAGGCTGGTCGTAGGACTCGATCAGATTGACGCGGAATTTCTGCGCTTTCGCCAGACTCAGGATCTCGGAGACGACGCGCGCCTGGTTGGTGCGCGAAGGCAGCGCGCCCTCGCGCATGCGCCCTTCGCTCGGCCAGCCGGTTTCACCGATCAGGATCTCCTTGCCGGGAAATGCGACCGCCATGCGCTCGCGGATCTGTTCGACATGGGAGGCGGCAAACTTCGCCTTGACCGGGAAGTCCTCCCAATAGGGAAGGATGTGGATCGTGACGAAGTCGACGGCGTCATAGATCTCGCGATTCCTGAGCCAGAACTCCCAGACATCGGCATAGGTGACGGGCACGCTGACCTGCGCCTTCACCGAGCGGATGATGGAGACGAGGTCCGCGGTCGTCATCTCGCCGCGCAGCAGCACTTCGTTGCCGACGATGATGCTGGTGATGGTTCCGGGGAAATCCTTGGAAAGGCGAATGGCGAGCGCGGCCTGCTCGAAATTCTTGGTGCGGTTGCTGGAGAGCCAGATCCCCTGGAGCACTTTCAGTCCACCGATCCGGGCCGCGATCGCCGGCACCTGGTCGAGCCCGTTCTCCATCGAATAGGTGCGGACGCAGTCGGTGATCTCCTTGAGCTGGCGCAGGTCCTGCTCAATCTGGTCGGCCTCGATATGGGTCCACGCGTTCAGCGGCGACTGCTCGCCGCGGAACGGCGCGTAGGAGACGCACTGGACCTTGTCGGCGGGATCGATCGGGGCGCGCGCGAGCGAGATCGGCGTGGCAAGCCACCACCACACGGCAGCGATCGCACCCAGTGAAACGAGCAGAAGCGCCAGTGGCGTACGAAGAGAAATCGGTTCCGTCCTCCGCGAAGGGCAGTCGATTACCTGCTAGCACGCCGTCTGCCAAGGGGGTGACTCCGTTATGGATACATCCCTCCCCTGAGGAATTTACCTGCGGCCGTTCGACCGAGGCCTAGGATCGTGACTTTGCTGGACAAAATTCCAGATTCAGGCCATGGACTCGGGAGGACTTTTCCGCCGCATTGGAGACCCATTTGGACGCCATCACGCAGGCGCGTCCGCGAAGGTCCTGACGCGGACGGTCAGTGATATATTGGGGAATTCATGCGGCAACGGGTGTTCGAGTTACGAAATGCGGTCCTGCGGCAGCTCGCCGCCACCTTGGCCGTTTCTTCCCTTGTCATCCTGATGGGTATCGGCGCGGCCTCCGCCCAGAGCGGCACGCCCGCCCCCGACCAGAGCAAGGCAGCCGCCCAGCCCGCCGACGCGGCCAAGGATGCCGCCCAGAACCAGCGCCGCACCGACGAGTTCGCCGAAGCAGCCCAAGTCATCAGCGGCCCGGCCGGCAACCCCGAATGCGTCTGGCTCGGCCGGCGCGTGGTGCGGCTGATGTGGCGGGATGACCTCGATACCGCATTCCGCCATCTCGACTTGTACGACCGCTTCGGCTGCCCCGGCGGCCATATCCAGGCCGCGTTCCGCTGCCTGACCCGCTTCGGCGGCCAGATCGATCCCAAAGTCGCCGAGACCCTGGACAGCCGTGTGCACGCTTGCTGGATCAACCCGGCGTCGCAGCCGCAGCAGGCGGCGGCCGCAGCCTCCCAGCCGGCCGCGCCGGCATCGGGCAATGCGCAGCCGCAGCCGGCCGCGAGCCCCTCGCCGGCGGCAAGCCCGTCACCGGCGCCCCCGAAATAGCCGCGATTGTTTCAGCCTCCGTTCAGGAACGATCGGCGATAGAGGCAATTGGCACTGCTGCGAATTTGAAATGTGCATGCCCTCATACGGTCATGAGGCGATGACAGTTGTGAAACCGCGCGGCAGAGGTATGCTCCATTTGCCGCGGACTTGGTCGGATCTCGGGGTCGGATCCGCTTCCCTGCCCCCTCAGCCCCTTTTGGTTTAGCCGCGATGCGGGTTGTCGCCGCCGTTCTGTTGCTTGTGTCCGCGCTCCACGCCGGCCTCTGGGGGGTCTTGCGTGACAAGGAACCCGCGCCCGACTTCAAGGGCTTGCTGCCCAGCGTCTCCTATGCGCCGTTCGAGGGCTCGGCTCACCCCGATATCGACAACATTCCGACGGTGGAGAAAATCCGCGCCGACCTGAAGACGCTGTCGACGATGACGCGCGCGATCCGTCTCTATTCGTCCACGGGCGGCGTGGAACTGGTGCCGCCGATCGCGGCCGAGTTCGGCCTCAAGGTCACCGTCGGCGCCTGGATCGACAAGGACAAGGATCGCAACGAGCGCGAGATCAAGGCCACCATCGAGCTCGCCCGCAAGAACAGCAACGTCAACGGCGTCGTCGTCGGCAACGAGGTGATCTACCGCGGCGAGCAGAAGGTCGAAGACCTCATCGAGATGATCAAGAAGGTCAAGGGCGCGGTCCGCGTGCCCGTCACGACCGGTGAAATCTGGAACATCTGGCGCGACAATCCCGACCTCGGCTCCAATGTCGACTTCATCGCCGCCCACGTGCTGCCCTACTGGGAGAACTTCCGCTCGGACCAGGCGGTCGACCAGGCCGTCGACCGCTACAATCTGTTGCGCAACCTGTTCCCCGGCAAGCGCATCGTGATCGCCGAATTTGGCTGGCCGAGCGCGGGTTACAATTTGCGCAACGCCGACCCCGGTCCGTTCCAGCAGGCACTGACCTTGCGCAACTTCGTCAGCCGCGCCGACGCCATCGGCATGGAATACAACATTGTCGAAGCCATCGATCAGCCCTGGAAATACTTCGAAGGCGGCGTCGGTCCGTACTGGGGCATCCTCAACGCCAGCCGCGAGCCGAAATTCGCATGGACCGGGCCGGTGGAGAATCCCGACTATTGGAAGCTGATGGGTGTGGCGCTCCTGGTCGGTATCCTGCTGTCGCTGCCGATCCTGCGGCTGCAGCAGCCGACGGCGAAGCAGGCGTTCCTGCTGTCGGCCACCGCCAACGGCGTCGGCGCCTGGGCCGCCACCGTGTTCGCGTTCTGGAACGGGCACTATTTCATCTTCGGCTCGGCCTTCGCGCTCACGCTCGGCATGATCCTGCTTGTTCCCCTTGTGCTGATCGCGATGGCGCGCATCGACGAGATCGCCGCCGTCGCCTTCGGCCGGCCGCCGCAGCGCCTGCTCGCGAAGGACAAGCCAGTCGAGAACGTACCGGAGAATTACTTTCCAAAAGTCTCGATCCACATCCCCGCTTATTTCGAGCCGGTCGAGATGCTCAAGCAGACGCTCGATGCGCTGTCGCGGCTGAACTATCCAAACTACGAATGCGTCGTCATCATCAACAACACGCCGGACCCTGCGTTCTGGCAGCCGATCCAGGATCATTGCCGCGCGCTCGGTGAACGCTTCAAGTTCATCAACGCCGAGAAGGTGCAGGGCTTCAAGGCCGGTGCGCTGCGCATCGCGATGGACCGCACCGCCGTCGACGCCGAGATCATCGGCATCCTCGATGCCGACTACGTCGTCGATCCCGACTGGCTGAAGGACCTCGTGCCGGCGTTCGCCGATCCCAGTGTCGGCCTGGTGCAGGCGCCGCAGGAACATCGCGACGGCGATCTGTCGATCATGCACTACATCATGAACGGCGAATATGCCGGCTTCTTCGACATCGGCATGGTCCAGCGCAACGAGACCAACGCCATCATCGTGCACGGCACGATGTGCCTGATCCGCCGCGCCGCGATGGACATGGCCGGCGGCTGGTCGTCCGACACGATCTGCGAGGACAGCGACCTCGGCCTTTCGATTCAGCAGCTCGGCTGGACCACGCACTACACCAACCACCGCTACGGCCAGGGCCTGCTGCCCGACACCTACGAGGCCTTCAAGAAGCAGCGTCACCGCTGGGCCTATGGCGGTCTCCAGATCGTCAAGAAGCACTGGCGGAACTTCCTGCCGGGACGGAGCCGGCTGACGCCCGACCAGAAGCGCGAATATGGCCTCGGCTGGCTGAACTGGCTGGGTGCCGAAAGCCTCGGCGTGGTCGTGGCACTGCTCAACCTCGTCTGGGTGCCGATCGTCGCCTTCGCCGACATCGCCATTCCCGACAAGATCCTGACGCTGCCGATCATCGGCGCCTTCATCGTCTCGCTCGCGCACTTCTTGTCGATGTACCGCGCGCGCGTCGCGATCAAGCCCGGCCAGATGCTGGGTGCGATGATCGCCGCGATGAGCGTGCAGTGGACAGTGTCCCGCGCCGTCGCGCAGGGACTGATCACCGAGCACATCGCGTTCGCGCGCACCTCCAAGGGCGGCCTGTCCAGGATGTCGATCGAGTTCCAGGCGTTCTGGGAGGCCGTGATCGGCGCCCTGCTCCTGATCGGCGCCGGCGTGCTGGTGGCCTCCAACAGCTATCGCCAGATCACCGAGATCTACATCTTCGCTGGCGTACTGGTGCTGCAGAGCCTGCCGTTCCTGGCTGCGGTCGCCATCGCCATCCTCGAGCTCAGCCGCATCAACTCGTTCCAGTTCTGGCGCGACAGCGCGATCCGCACCGCCGAGCTGATCGGCCTGCGCCCGGTCGCGCTGCCGACCCCCGCCGGCACGCCGCAGCAAGTGCCGGTGCCGAGCGAGGTCCGGCGGGAAGCGAACTGACGGGGCTCCGAACGCGGCATCCGGCCCATGGGCGGACGTCGCGGGTTCTTCGGCGTGGATGGCGGCCCGCCATCTCGGTTGAAAATCCCGGCTCAAGCATTGGAAACGGCGAGCGAATTCCCGCTGTTGCCTTCAACTTCGGCAGCCACCCGAGCTATTGACCTCCGCGCCCCATCCCCCTACACAGCGCGGGCCGAAAGCATGATCCGGAAACAGCCGGTTTTTCCGCAACGCTTGCGTCGATGTGGCGGCAAGACATGCTTTTCCAAATGACCGAAGACGATGGCGATCTCTTCAAAGCCATCAGCGGCCATGGGAGCGCGTAGCTCAGCCGGTAGAGCACGTGACTTTTAATCACGGGGTCCTGGGTTCGAGCCCCAGCGCGCTCACCAACAGATACTCCGCTTTAAAATTTTCGGTTTTATCGGAGCCTTGCTCATGCGGGGCGCATTCCGGGCCACTTGGACCCTTTTGCCGCCATAGGAAAATAGGGCTGCCGAGCACGTGCAGCGTGCGCCTCCATCGTGCCACTATCGACTCCTTGATTCGGAGTGAGTCTAGATGGCGAGTAGAAGCGTCGAGTTGGCCGTGTTCTGGCTGCCGCTCCTTGCGGGTATCCTACTTAGCGGGATTGCCGGCAGTGCTTGGTACGGCGGCGACAAAATTCCAGCAATTTGGATCGCTTTCTTCGGAGTGGTCTGTCTATTGCTGACCGCTGCTCTCCAAATACAAAACTTCGCGTATGCCAACCTGCTGCAACCAGAAATCGATATCGAAGCACCGACCCAACGAACAATTTTGACGTGGAATCCGCCTACCAGCTTTTTCATCAACTCCCGTCCCGAGAACAAAGCGCCGCCCGGAAGAGACAGCTCCGAGTCCCCGGCGATCATTTTCGAGAACAGGAGCAACGTCATCGGGCAGGACGCGTCCAATGTTGCGCCCGCTCAGCTCAATCAGCGCGTCGACACGATCTGGCGAATAGCCGGTGCGTCCGCGCTCAAAATCGGTCGTGAAGGCGCACATCTGATCTTCCAGCACCGCGAACCCGCCAACGTGATAAACCTGCACTTAGGAAACGTGCGGCGGGGGCGGTGGTTGGTTCTTGCCTGAACCACGCCAATTCATAGCGTTTAGCTCCTTTTAGCCGCCGGCAGTCAATGTCCAGCCATCACGCTCATTGCGTATCAGCTTTTGCTGTTCGAGCTTCTGCGCCAGACGGTACACGTCCAATTTCCGATAGTCCCCGGTACTCCACCGGACATGCGCAGCCGTCTAAAGGGAACTACCCTGCCGGCTTTTGGACCATTTCGGATGACGCGCAGCAAGGAGCGGGGCAGCCCACCGATCCTCATTTGCCGCAAATGCAGGGGGCGAATGGACTACCTCGCGACGCTGCCTGCGATTGTGAACCTACCGGCAGTGTATGCTTACAGGTGCCTCCCCTGCCTGAGAGTTGACACCGTCGCTCTGGAGTAGCCCGCATCGAGCGCCGAGGCTTATCCACACCCACGACCCGCAGTAGCTCGCCGCCGACCGACGCCCCTACCAATCGATAATTTGCAGCCTGCATCGAGGCGCGTTTTGATGGGGCATGCCTCGCTCCGCCGTCATAGCGCCACTCATTTCAGTCGCCGCCCGGTCAAGATCACTTTCGGCGAGCTGCGCGAGATGGGCTTAAGCGGCGTCATGGTCTGGTGCCACTGCGGCCATCACGTCGCGGTCAGCGCCGATCGCTGGCCCGACGAACTGCGGCTTTCTGATCTTGAACGGCGGTTTATCTGCCAAGTCTGCGGTAGTCGCGGCGCCGATGTGCGGCCTGACTTCGCCCCTCCCAAAATGGGCACCAACGTATGAGGCCCGCCAGGCTTAGCCGGCGGGCCCTTTGATGGCTCACTGAGGAGGCTTCTTCGTTGCGGTCGGTGGCTTCGCTGTGCCACTGCTGGGGGTATCATAATGCGCCGAGTTACGTCCGCCCCCAGGCTTCCCATTCATTTTGCCCGCCGATGCTGGAGACATAAAGCCGGCGGCGATCATCGCGCCGCCGAACGCAACAATCACAAACAAAGCAGTAGCTCTTACGATTTCGGCGCGTTCTCCGGCCTGTCGTTCCCCCGTGTAGGCCGGGACTCCGCCTCCTGCCAGTGGAGTGAACCTTTATGTAGCCGGCTCAGACCAATGAATGTCCGGGATTTTGCTGATCCCTCTCGGGGCTGGAACGCCGCCGCCTGCGCTTCATTTCAAGCGGGCGGCGTTTTCATGAGGAAAGCCTATGGTACGCGCGCACCCCCAGCTTTGGTGCGGAATTCAGTATCTATTCTGACTGAACAAGCGCCTAGTCATTCGATCACCGGCCCATCACGGCATCTATCGGTGACTGAGAGCTGCTCGTGCTCCCGCCCTACGCGGAGCCACCCTATGCCAACCAGAAAAAAACAAACCATTCCCCTGACAACGCGACTTGCTCAATTGGCGGAGGAAGCCCGCCGCCGCGCCGAGGCGGCTCCGCTCGGAGCGAAGCGCGAAACTCTCCTGAAAGCGGCGCGCATAAGCGAAACCGCCCTCCAGCTCCAGCAATGGATTAGCTCACCTGGATTGAGAGCACCGAGCTAACGGGAAGGGCCGCCCGGTGGGCGGCCTCTTTTCTTTGCCTCACTGTGACGGCTTGGCTGGCCCCCGACCCGCCAAGGCGCACGGCCGACGGCCGGAACGATCCGCCAGCAGCGCAATTGCTCCCTGAGTAGGAGTTGCGTCATGCGTCATGCGCCGTCGATCGTGCCGCTGGATAGGCTCGACCGGGAGATTTACCTTGTACTGGAAGACTTCGGCGCGCGCGCCGGCTACTCCTGGCGGGAGACCGACGAGCAGGACACCGACGTCGAGACCATCATCCGCGACCTGCTCTCCGGGCAGTACGCCTATCCGGTCCGTATCGTCGCCTTCAACGCGATCGAGGGCCGGGCTCGCGATGCGACCAGCGAGATCGCTGACGAGCTGGCCGAGCGCGTCACAGGGCGCGCCGAGATCACGCCGGCCTTGCAGGCCTTCATCCGGGCCAATGCTTCCCGACCGTTTGCTGTACAACTGGCGCTCCCTCTACGGGGCGCCGCCTGACTTCAAATCTGTGATCGACATGTTGCGTGGGGACTGCGGTGACAGTGATCAAGCAGGCACAGTTATCGGAAGTTCGCCCTTCCCCTCCGCCTGATTTTTTGGTACCAAATAAAATGAAACCAGCAAAAAAGATTCGTGCCAAAAAGCATCGCGGCCGCCCCGCTACTGGTCAGGGCGTCCAGATCGGCACGCGCTGGCCGGAGGCGACTGTCGTTCAGATCGACGCATGGGCGTCGCGGCAGGAAGACACTCCGGCTCGCTCTGAATCCATCCGTCGGCTGGTCGATATTGGCTTGGGCAAACCCGCCCCCGCCCTCGCGGTTACGTCTGCCGCCAAGGCCTCGTCCGAGCGGGCTCGGGAAATGGCGGGTAAAGCGATCGACAAGCTCAAAGACAACAAAGCGAGCCCGGATGACCAGGCCAGCCGCAAGCGGCGGCTCGTCAAGGGACCCGAGGAATTCCAGAACGTTCGACGCGATCGGCCAAATCGAAAATGATTTGACCGGCGCCCGCTTGGTCAATCTCGGCCTCAAGGCAAAAAGCAAATGATCAAACCCAAACGGTCGGCCGAGCAACAAATCGCGGACGAAGCCGATCGAAGGACCCTCAATCCGATAGCATCGAGACAGACAATAGCGGACAGTCAAGCCACTCCGGAGTTTCAGGAAAACCTCAAACGCCTGAAGTCCGAGCGGCTGGAGCGTGAGGCTCGACTGAATCCGAAGCGCAAGGTCTGATTTGAGCTTGTCGAGCTTTCGCCTCGCCTGGTTGGGCCGGTCAGGCCAACGGGCCGCGTTGGATGGAGGGTGCAGAAGGTCGTGGAAATGTTGAATCGACGGTGGATGATCTTCCTGCTGGTTTCCGTGGTGATCGTTTGCTCGATCTTCGCAGGCGCTCGGTACTATCTCAGCAAATGCCATGGCATGGATGCGTGCGCGGCCGCCGAAGCCGAGAGCCATGAGCGAGACAAGCCGGCCGAGCCACAATAGTTTTCGGATAAAAGCCCGCTGCGAAGACGGACGACCCCAACGGCGAGCTCGCGAATGAAAGTCAGGACCGCGACGACGGACTACACCACGCCGCCGAAGTCGATGCCTTCCTTGGCAAGCGCCTCAGCTTCCTCGGCGGACGTTGTCGGCTTCGTATCGAGGTAGGGGCGCTCAGACGCTGGCAAAATCGTGCGGAGGTTCTGGCCGTCTGTCCGCGTGATGCGAGCAACCCAGCGCTTGGGCCCGTGCTCAAGCCGTTCGATATGGTACTGCTTGTACGTAATCATGACCGTCGGACGCAACTGACGCTGACACAGGCTTTATTCTATCCAACCAGGCATCGCCGCACAACGGCCGCTTAAACTGGGTTAGGGCCCGCCAGCCCGTCAACGCGAACCCGGCCGCGATGGCGCACACAGCCCCAGATGATTTGCCTGACCTACCTTCAGCTCTCCGGAGCTGACACCGTAGCCGGCGTGCTCAGCGGAGCTCCTCCCACCGAAACTGGCCCGATAGATTTCGACTGCCGGGCGATCCGCTTACGGATCGCGGCGGACAGTCCGTAGCGCGCATGCGCTCGTCGAACGGAGGACGTGACGTCCGACATCATGGCATTTTGCAGCGAGTCGATCTTCGCAATCAGTGTGGACAGCTGCGAAGATACCTTCCTCACATCGACCCGTTCGTCCGTGATGCTCTGTCGCAGCGAAAGCAGCACCATCGAATCCGCCTGCAGCACAGCCGCGTTTTGTTGCAATGCCTGGTTGCTCTCCTGCAGCGAAGCCGTGTGTTGCTGCTGGGTCGACTGAATATCCTTCAAGGCAGCGACAACCGGATCCGGCTTTGGCGCTGAAGCCTCTTGCCGCGGTAGCAACTCAGCCAGGCTGCTCAGATTGAGCGACGGCAAGCCGGACGGCCATGTGTAGATCGCCGCCGCGCCGTTGATGGCCAGCGCACACACCGACAGCGTCATAACCGACGTCCGGCTGGACCGCTTGACGGGTTCTGGAGCGTCCAAGCTTGCGGGTGCGTCGGCGGCGATGGCCGCAGCCAGTGCGGCAGGGTCGAGCTGTTCGACAAGGCCTTGCGTTTCGAAAGTCGCGGTCATGGCATTGACCCCAAATGAGCGAGCAACAGGAAGCCGTCGCCGGAACGTCCTCGCGACGGCTCCCTTACGCAGCACCCATCTACAACTGTCTAAAATTGTCGGCTTTTCAGCTTAATTTCACGTTAGCGGCCGCGGCCTGCCGCAGACCCCGCCGCCCCGGCCGACTACGGGGTCGTGCGACAGACATAACTCGCAGGCCGATGCGAGAGCTCCTCCCGAGCCCGGGACGCCGCCTCGGCCCGAAGCGGATTTTCCGAAGTTGGCACACTACGCCTGTTTTGCCCGACGCGTCAACCGGCGTCTCCGCCGGATGCAAGACCGCCGTGTGCCAAAAAGAAAGCGTTGCGCCAGCAGGACTTAGCTACTGTGCATGGGGTTGTTTTCGCGATTTTGGCCAGCGTGTGTTCGTGCGCCGGCCCCTGCCCCAAAAGCCGCGAGACAACCCGCTCAAAAAGTGTAGGATTCGACAAAACAGGGAGGAGCGGCATGTTTGAAATCAGCGGTTTCGACACGGCAGGAATCGTCAGCCTCAAGCGGCTGTCACTCACCGCCGCCCTCAAGAAGGCCAAGGAACTTATCGCCGACGGGTGCTGGGGCGTTCAGGTGATTGGTCCAGGGGGCCAAGTCTACACCTCGTTCGAGGAGCAAGCCGCGTAGTCCGCCCGCCTTCGGCAGCATTCGGAATCACCCGCCCATCCGATCGGGCGTCGCGCGCTCTCGCCCTTGCGGTGATCGACGTGAAAACCCCAGCGCCTGGTGGAGCGCTGGGGCGTTTTCAAAATATCAATTGGTGAAGCAATGAGGCCTTCGTAGCAGCGATCTCGGCCATCGCTTGTGAACTGCTTCACACGTCCTTCGATCTTTCCACACCTTGACGAGGCTCAACTGCCGCACGCCGTGCCGTTGCCAATCAACTCGTTTGGGAGCACGCTCTCTCCAGGCGCGCAGACGCCACTCAGGGAGAAAGCCATGAAGGACACGGGCCTGGATCATCGCCACCGCGACAAGGATGGCGCGATCAGCAAGAAGCACGGCAACACGCTGGTTGGTACGTTGCGCAAGATCTACGGCAAGGGTTTTGCTGCCGGTTATCCGGATACGACTGAACTCAGCGAGGTCCTGCACCAGCTGAACGAGACATCGCTCAGCCAGTTGCGACGCGATCACGACACCGGGCATCTCGGCCACAAGATCGACCACGTCCCGAAGTGAGGGACTTCCCCTAGTCCCAACTTCAGGTAGACGATTCAACTTCGCTGCCGGTGGTCTCGCCGAACTTGCCGTTTGAGCTCTCGCAGCCCGAGCGCTAGGATGAGCCTTTTACGGAGGCTCATTTGAAACAGTTCATGATCATCACCGCCATTGCACTCGCCGTGACGGCTCCCGCCCGCTCGCAGGCCCTCGTCGATCCCAACAAGGTTGCTCCCGAATATCGCGAGGCGGCCGAGAAGCGGCGGGCCGAGCAGATGCGGCAGCGCGAATGCGCGCTCAAGGCCGATCTCGAGAAGGTGCTGCCCAGGGATCGCACCGTCTATCTCAACCATTGCCTGGACACGATAGCGGCCAAGCAATAGCGCCTGATCGAGCGGCCTGAGGTCACTGACGCGTTCAAGCTTTCTTCAGACATTTGGGATCACCTGACGATCCATTTCCATCAGTCATTGTCGATCGACCGCGCATGAGTTTCGTCCAGATTCAGTGCACGCGCTGCAAGACCGTGTTCCGCGACCGCGCGGGACGGTTGCAGGACGGCTATTCCAGGCAATGTCCGAGCTGCGAGGTGGTGCTGTTCTTCGCGGAGGATTCGCCGAACCCTCAGGTCAAGCAGGCCATGAAGCGCGCGCGCCAGGCTCGCAAGGAGCAGCGCGAAACCGAAATGGCCAGGATGTCCGCGCCGCAACCGCGCGCCAATTCTTCGCGGGCCCACACCGGACGGATACAGCTCTCATCGGAGGACGACGGGGACTAGCTCACCCGCGCTTCTGCGGAAACAGGCGGTCACGGATATAGCGCGAAGTCGGCGTCAGGCGGATGCCGCGCGGCTTCTGCCAGACGGCGCGATCAATCTCGTGCTTGTCGCCGATCGCGAGCCTGCCCTTGGCGCCCTTGGCGATGAAGATCGCGTCGCTCATCTTGCGGCCGGAGCGCTTGTTCCTGGTCGTCACTTCCTTCCAGAGGCTGATCCGGCCGAGCTTCAGCTTGGGCAGCTCTTCCTTGATTTCCCGCCGCAGGCAGTCCTTGTCGGATTCGCGCGCCCGCTTGCGGCCGCCCGGAAACATCCACAGGCCGTCCGACCGCCGTCTGACCAACAAGACCTTGCCGCGCTTGGCGGCAACCAGTTTGGAAGACTTCGCCATGTCCGCCGTAATCGAAAATAGAATCGAGCCCATGGTAACTTGTCTAGTCCGATAGACAAGTTCGGGATGGATCTTGATCGTATGGGGCAACGCCGCCAGGTCTGATTGAACCGGCAGGCCGATCCCCGTTCGAGGCGCCGGATCAGCCCTCGCCCGCCGCCGTCCCCGCCCTTGCCCCCGCCTCTGCCCGGTCCTCCGTCCTGATCCAGGCCATCATCATCTCCCAGGCCACCGACAGGATGATGGGGCCGATGAACAGCCCGACGATGCCGTGGGCGAGCGTGCCGCCAATCACGCCGACGAAGATGACGATGGTCGGCGTGGTCAGGCCGCGCCCCATCACCAGCGGCTTCAACATGGTGTCGAGGAAGCCGACGACGACGAGAAACACGGTGAGCAGCAGCGCGGTGGTGACGTCCTTGGCGGTCCAGATCCAGATGATCACCGGCAGAAGCACCAGGAAGGCGCCGATCTGCACGATCGAGAGCAGCAGCACGATGAAGGCGAGCAGGCCTGCGCTCGGCACCGCGGCAAGCTTGAAGCCGATGCCGGCGAGCAATGCCTGCACGATCGCGACGCCGATCACGCCTTGCGCCACGGCGCGGATGGTCGCGCCCGCGAGCCCCAGGAAATGCTCGCTCTGTTCGGGCACGATGCGAAACAGGAAGCCGCGGCCGGCCGCAACCAGCCTCGGCCCGTGCGGAAACAGGAAGCCGGCCACGAACACCGAGACCAGGAACTGGAGCGTGCCGACGCCGGCATCGCCCGCGAGCGACAAGAGCGGTCCCGCCAGCGGCTGGAGATACGGCGCCACCTCGCGCAGCACCGCGCGGATGTTGTTGTAGGCCTGCTCCCAGAGCTCGAATAGCCAGGGGCCAACGACCGGCCACGACTTCAGCTGCTCCGGCGCCGATTGAAGCGCGAGGTCGCCGGTGCCGAGCTGGTGCGCCAGTTCGCGCACGCCGTCCACTGCACTGATGCCGAGCCAGGTCGCAGGACCGATGACGATGCCGAGCGTGATCAGGGTCAGGATCGCCGCTGCGGTCTTGGGCCGGCCGCCCAGGATCTTGGCGACCCAGCTGAAGGCCGGGTAGAAGGCAACCGCGAGCACGCCGCTCCAGGCAAGGATCGGCACGAAGGGGCGGATGATCAGGAAGGTCCAGATGATCAGCAGGCCGAGCAGGCCGACGCGGATCACGAGCTGGATGATGTCCTCGCCCGTCAGGAGCTGACGCAGACTTTTCACGGGCACGGCTTTCCTTGCGGCATTGACGCGGGTTCCGGCACTTGCGCGGCCCAGCGTTATTGCCAGCCGCGCACCCGGCGTCAAGACGACCGAGCCGGCCCGAGCCGGTGATTAGGAACGCATCGGGCCACTCGGCATTCCGAGACGATGGCACGCCGCCCCAGAGAGCCCGTCGCACATGCGGGAATTCACCGCGGCATCCACTTTTCCCTGAAGCCAAACGCCGCACCGGGCTATTGGCGCTACGCCTATGCCGTCGGCGACAGGGCCCGCTCCGGGCGCGTGCAAGGCAGGCTGCCGTTGCTCGCCATCAGGCGCGTACAGATGCGCATCGACCGCGACATGCGGAGCATTAACGACGGTTAACCGGATTTCGTCCAACCGGTTTACGCCGATGCAAAGGCGCGCACCTACGCTTCCATCGAGGTCCCCCAAACCACTTTCGGTGCAATGGCCAATACCATCTGGACGATCGAAGAATTCACCTGCGCGGGTTGCGGCATGAACTACACCGCGACAAGGGAGGAGCACGCAGAAGTGCATTCCGGCAGCTTCAAGTGCAGGATCTGCAGCGGCGTGGTGCACACCTGGTCCGGCAAGCACCATTTCTTCGGCTGGGAAGCGGTGAAGACCAAGCCACCCGTGTTCGGAAGGCGCTGGGCCGGGGTGCCGTGGTAGGCCAACCGACGAAGCGGGCAAGCTGAGGCTGTTCTGCGACGGCGGCCAGGGAGCAACGCTGCGGCCGTCGTGGCCTAGCTGTGAAGTTGCGCGTTGAGGCCCTCCCAATTTGGCGTACGTTTGGTTGCCTCGATCGCACCGCTCTGGGAATTACGACGAAACAGAAGGCCCTTCTGGCCTGATAGTTCTCTGGCTTTCAGGATTCGGCCATCTTCCAGAAGGATGCGCGCGCCCGCCGTGACATAACAGCCGGCTTCGACGATACAATCGTCACCCAATGAAATGCCGATGCCGGCGTTGGCTCCGATCAGGCAGCGCTCACCAACTGTGACCCTCTCTTTCCCTCCTCCGGACAGAGTGCCCATGATCGATGCTCCGCCGCCAACGTCGCTGCCGCTTCCCACAACCACACCGGCGCTAATGCGGCCCTCGACCATGCAGGGGCCGAGCGTACCGGCGTTGAAATTGCAAAAGCCCTCATGCATGACGGTTGTGCCCGGCGCCAGGTAGGCTCCGAGCCTTACACGGTCCGCATCTGCAATTCTCACGTCCGCAGGCGTCACATAATCCGTCATGCGCGGAAACTTATCGATGCCTGCCACCTCAAACGCGAGGGCACGCTTTCGCGCCACCATTCGCGCTTCCGGGACACGAGAGCATTCACAGGGACCGAGTGTCGTCCAGGCAACGTTGGGCAAAAGACCGAAAATTCCTTCAAGATTCAGGCAATGGGGCTGGACGAGCCGGTGGCTCAGGAGATGAAGTCGAAGATACGCGTCGTGCACATCAGTCGGCGCAGATGCAAGAGAGTGAATTTCTGTACGAATGGAAACGATCTCGACATCGCGGATATCATCGTGTCGCGCATATCCGTCCGCCGATGCACCCAACGATCTGACGATCTCGTCGCTCGTCAGCCGTACCGTCACGGCCTTGTCGGCCGCCACAACCAGGCGCAGCCGAGGAAACCAGGAATCCAGCACGCGACCATCAGCGCCAACCGTCGCAAATCCCTCACCACTCGCGCCCCTCAGCTCCATCGTCATTTGAATGTCTCACACTATGATCCCAGACGCAGTGCATACGCGATCCCGGCGAAATGGCAACTTCTGGTGGCTCAAAGGCGATCGCCCGGATTTGGCGAGCCAGACGCGGCTGCGCGAACTGCGACTTCTACTTCGTTCCATCGCCGGCTACACTCCTCTCCCTGCAATCAAAATCGATCCGCAATGACCTCACCCTTCGTTCCCCAGATCGCCCTCTACCGCAACTGGCTCGCCGAGCAGCGCGGCCTCACCTTCGCGACCTACGAAGACATGCGGCAATGGTCGGTGCGCGATCTCGACGGCTTCTGGCACAGCATCTGGGACTATTACGATCTGCAATCGCCAACACCGTTTGCGGCCGTGATCACCGAGCGCAAGATGCCCGGCGCGATCTGGTTTCCTGGCGCCCAGGTCAACTATGCCCGGCAGGTGTTCCGCCATGTGGATGCGGCTGACGCCGCCGGCCTGCCCGCGATCGTCAGTTCCGGCGAGGACGGCAGGCTTTGCGAGACGAGCTGGCCGGAGCTGCGGCGCAAGGCGGCCGCGCTCGCGCTGCATCTGAAAGCAAAAGGCATCAAGCCCGGCGACCGCGTCGCCGCCTATCTGCCCAACATCCCCGAGACCATCATCGCATTCCTGGCGAGCGCCAGCATCGGCGCGGTCTGGAGCGTGTGCGCGCCCGATATGGCCGCGCCTGCCGTGATCGACCGCTTCAAGCAGATCGAACCCAAAGTGCTGATTGCCTGCGACGCCGTCACCTATGCCGGCCGCCGGCACGATCGCAAAGACGTCCTCACCGAGCTGCGGCAATCGCTGCCGACGGTCGAGCACGTCATCCTGCACAGCGAGGCCGCCGCGCCCGCAGCGCCGGTCGCCCTGCTGTCCGAAATTGTCGCAACAACCGGCGCGGAGATCGACGCATTCGAGCCGGTCTGGCTGCCGTTCGATCATCCGCTCTGGATCGTCTATTCCAGCGGCACCACCGGCCTGCCGAAGCCGATCGTGCACGGCCATGGCGGCATCGTCATCGTGGTGCTGGCGCTGCTGGGATTGCACAACGATCTCGGCTGCTCATACCACGAGAACTCGTTCGGCGAGCGCTATCACTGGTACTCTTCGACCGGCTGGATCATGTGGAACTCGCAAGTCGGCGGCCTGCTCAGCGGCACCACCTGCTGCATCTTCGACGGCAGCCCCGGCGGCGCCAGGGACAAGCCGGACTGGACCACACTGTGGCGCTTCGTCGCGCAGTCGAAAGCGACCTTCTTCGGTGCGGGCGCCGCGTTCTTCGCCAACTGCGTCAAGGCCGAGATCGATCTCGCCGCCGCCGGTGATCTCTCACAGCTTCGATGTCTCGGCTCGACCGGCTCTCCGCTGAGCGCCGACACGCAAGCGTGGTTCAACGACCGCTTCGCGGCGCTCTCGAAAGCCAACGGCAGCAAGGCGCAGGCCGATATCTGGTGGGCCAACATCTCCGGCGGCACGGATTTCGCCGGCGCCTTCATTGGCGGAAATCGCGAACTGCCGCAGACGCCGGGCGCGATGCAGTGCCGTCTGCTGGGTGCTGCCGTGGAAGCCTTCGACGAACAGGGCCGCGCCGTCATCGGCGAGGTCGGCGAACTCGTCTGCACCGAGCCGATGCCGTCGATGCCGCTCTATTTCTGGAACGACAAGGGCGATACGCGCTATCGGGCGAGCTATTTCGAGACCTATCCGGACAATTTCGACGGCAGCGGCCGCGGGCCGGTGTGGCGGCATGGCGACTGGCTCAAGGTCGACCCTGACGGCTCCTGCATCATCTATGGCCGCAGCGATGCCACCATCAACCGGCATGGCCTGCGCATGGGCACGAGCGAACTCTATTCCGCGATCGAGGCCCTGCCCGAGGTGCTGGATTCCCTCGTCGTCGATCTCGAATATCTCGGCCGTGACAGCTACATGCCGCTGTTCGTGGTGCTGCGCGAAGGCGTCGCCTTCGACGGCGCAATGCAGGCGAAGATCAACAAGGCGATCGAGGCCGGCCTCTCGCGCCGTTTCCTGCCCAACGAGATTCTTGCGGTCGCCGAAATTCCGCGCACGCTCTCGGGCAAGAAGCAGGAACTGCCGATCAAGAAGCTGCTGCTCGGCCAGCCCGTCGAGAAGGTCATCAACCGGGAGGCGATGGCCAATCCCGCCTGCCTCGACTGGTATCTCGCCTTCGCACGCGACTATGTGGCGCGGACCGAGACTTGAGGGGGAGATCGCCCCAATTGCGCCGATGCCGTTTGGACTCCGTTCACCGATCGCCGCTAGAGCAGGATGGATCTTCCGCAACGAACGCGCGCCATGGCCGACCTCAACGCCGTCCTCACCAGGCTCAACGACCGTTTGCTCCGCCTCGAGGGCGAGCTGTTCGTGCTGCGCTCGCTGGCCCGCGCGACGCTGACGGCGGGCGATGACCACGCGGCGCGAATGCGCAAGCTGGTCGAGGCCGCAAAGGTCGCGCTCGACGACGAGGCCACGCGCCCCCTCGACAAGCCGACGCGCAAATATGTCGATGCGGCGACCGCGCTGGTAGAGGAATTGCTGGTCGAGCCGACCTCGGCGCGGCCGTTGTTCACCGTCATCGACGGCGGCCGGCGCGACTGAGCGTCAAACTGGCCGGCCGTCATTCGTCGCTGCGATATCGCCCGACTTGAGCCGGCTGAGGCCGGCTTCGATGATCGCGATCTCCTCGTCGATCTGGCCGATCGGCAGGCTGAAATCGTAGCCGGACCTGCTCTTCAGATCGACCGCAAGCCGCTGTCTGTGCATCATCAGTTCGTCGAGGCCGCGCCGGTTCTTCAGCCGGACATAGACGTCGACGATCTGCTCAATCGCGCTCGGCATGAAATAGGTCCCGGCGAAAAAGCCCGCACGGCGCACCCACGCCGGCGGGACAATCTCGGTGTCGCGGTACGCAATACAAATCCGCGACGGATTCGTCGATACGCCAAGCTGGTTGAGATCATGTTACCGTCAGATGATTTCGTGATGGCCGAGCACGAAAAAGCCGCTGGCAATTACGCCAGCGGCCAAATCCGGGTTCGAAAACGGATGCGGGTTGAAATGTCGCCAGCCCCGGTGGGTCCACGTTCTACCGGCAAATCCTGGATCACTCTGCTAAAAACGAAACACAGGAACCGGCCTATCTCCACTTGCCGCCCGACCGTGGTGGCGCGGCCACGCTAGTCCGAAACGCAAAAATATTTGCGCGGCAGCCTACGGTAGGCGCTGTAGCGGTAATGCGGCCGGTACGCGTAGCCGCGATAGAGTGCCGGCGGCTCCTGGCCGTAATAGGCGCCGTGATCAAAATTGATGACCGGCCCTTCCGCGCAGCGATAGGTGTCCCAGGTCGGGCCGATGAACGGTGCCACCCCAACCTCGGGCGGAACCGCCGGATAGGGTGGTCCGCCAGCGCGCGCCGCAACGGTTACGACCGGGGCCGCGAGAAGGACAAACCACGCGCTCCGCATGCGTTCGCTCCGAGCCGATGCCATGCGCGCATGGAAGCACCGGACCGGCCGACGCCGCAATCGCGGAGTTGATCGCGCACCCCTCGCCCGGTGCATTGTTGATAACCGGCGCAAACCCGGCGCGGGTGGTGACAGGACCTCCGGACGTGTTATCGGGAGATGACGCAGTTGCGAGACGGATCGGACACCCATGCGCATTACCCTCGTCGGCTCCCGCCATTTCGGCGTGACCACCCTGAACATGCTCCGGGAGCACGGTGTCTCGATCGTGCGGGTCGTGGTGGCCGAC
The DNA here is from genome assembly GCF_000244935.1 of Bradyrhizobium sp. WSM1253. Taxonomy (NCBI): domain Bacteria; kingdom Pseudomonadati; phylum Pseudomonadota; class Alphaproteobacteria; order Hyphomicrobiales; family Nitrobacteraceae; genus Bradyrhizobium; species Bradyrhizobium sp. WSM1253. Next base: position 161,187 of record NZ_JH600073.1, on the reverse strand, counting down.
GCCGAGGATCGTCTCGCCGCGACAGCGAAGGCGGCAGGCATCGGGGTCGTGGTCCAAGCCAACCCCAAACTGGTGGTGGCCTCCGAGATCGCCCCCGACACCGATCTGATCGTCACCGCGCACAGCCACGCCCGGATCGGCAAGGACGCGCTCGAGGCCGCGAAGCTGGGCGGGATCGGCTATCATCCCTCGCTGCTGCCGCGTCACCGCGGCAAGGCGGCCGTGGAATGGACCATCAAGGAAGGCGATCCGATCGCCGGCGGCACGATCTATCACCTCGCCGACCGCATGGACGCCGGCGCCATCGCGGCCCAGGAGTGGTGCTTCGTCAAGAAGGGCGAGACGGCGCGGGAGCTATGGGAGCGCGCGCTGGCCCCGCTCGGGCTCAAATTGCTGGCCGACGTGATCGATTACGCCAAGGTCCACAAGGCGCTGCCGTCCAAGACTCAGGACGAGCAGTTCGCGACCTCGGCGCCAAGTCTTTCCTAAAGCCCCTTTCCTAAGCCCCTTTCCTGAGTCGCTGTCCTGACGTTTACCCTTAACGTGAGGGCTCGTTGATTCTGCTTCGAAAATTGCAGCCGGAAACCCAAATAAACCATTGTTCCCACAGGAACAATTTTCGATTTGGCACCGCACCAAATTTCCGTCACATTTGGCCCGAATAAGGGTCAGCATATCAGACAAATTCAAGGACGGATTTTATGCGTTTTGCTCGCATTGCGGCGTTCTGTGCCGCTTCAGTTTTCACCCTCGCCGCGCCCGCTTTCGCCCAGACTCCCTATGACGGCAACTGGCAGGTCACCATCGTGACCAAGAGCGGTTCCTGTGAGCCGACTGCAAGCTCCTTGCTGACGGTTGCCGACGGCAAGATCACCGCGCCGGGCGCTAACGTTTCCGGCACCATCGGCAGCGGGGGACTTGTGAAAGTTTCGATCAATGGTGCATATGCCAACGGTCAACTCAGCGGCAACGCCGGATCGGGGAAGTGGAATGGAGCATCTGCAGGCATACCGTGCAGCGGGCGGTGGGAAGCATCGCGCCAATAGAAAAATCGTGACGAACGGTCTGGGCCGGCGGTTGCTGATCGCGGCCGCCGTTATGTTTGCGGCCGGAATTGCCAACTCCGAGAGCAAGGCCCAGTCCGGCCCGTTCGCCCCGCTGGCCGGCAGCTGGAGCGGCTCAGGCACGGTCACTCTGGATGACGGCTCGACCGAGCGGATCCGCTGCCGGGCCAAATACGCTCCGATCGGACCGACTATGGAGTTGTCGCTGACCTGCGCCAGCGACGCCTACAAGTTCAACCTCGGCGCCAACGTCAGGGCTGAAGGCAGCGCCATCGCGGGCAGCTGGTCCGAGGCCAGCCGCAATATCAGCGGCTCCCTTTCCGGCCGCGGCGCCGGCGGAAACTATGAGCTGCTCGCCTCCACCGCCGGCTTCAACGCCAACATCTCGCTCAAGACATCCGGCAACAAGCAGAACGTCACGATGCGCGCCGACAGCCAGTTCCGCGGCGCCAACATCTCGCTCTCGCGCTAAGCCGATACGAGTAGATTGACAATCGACCCGGCGATCTCGCCGGGTCGATTTTTTATGTGCCCGGCACGAACGCCGTGACCTCGATCTCGACCTTGGCCCGGTCGTCCACGAGACCGCCGATGTAGAGCAAGGTCGAGGGCGGGAAATTGCGCCCCAGCGTTTCCTTCCAGGCCGTGCCGATGCCGGCCCCGGCTGCCTCATATTCGCTGCGGCTGGTCAGGTACCAGGTCAGACGAACGATATGCTCGGGGCCGGCGCCGGCCTCGCCCAGGAGCTTGATGATCCGCTTCAACGCGGTCCCGACCTGCGCTGCCATGTCAGGCGCGTAATTGCCGGTCTCGTCGCCGCCGGTCTGCCCGGCCAGCATCACCCAGCGGCCCGGTCCGTCGACCACGACACCATGGGAAAAGCCGCGCGGTTTTTTCCACTCGGCCGGCTGCAAGATGTCCATGAGCGAATATCTCCCGATTGTTCTCGTTGTTCACTGATGCCTTAGCACGCCGCCATGCATCGCTGCACCGGCAGATTTGGCCGTTGCAAATGGCGACGATGTCGCTGATACCGGCTCTCCCTCAGGACCCTCGCCTCCCACACCTGCGCCGATGAACACGACACCGTCCAAAACGATGGCTGCCCTGTGGATGGCCGGCTGGCTTTCGCTGATGCTGGTCATGGCGGTCGCTGGGCGCGAGACCACGCGCGAGCTGAACGTCTTCGAGATTATGGAAGTGCGCTCGGTGATCGGGTTCACGCTTCTGCTGCCGATCATCTACCGGGCCGGTGGCTTCAAGGCGGTCGCGACCAAACGCCTGCCCCAGCACCTCGCACGCAACGGGGTCCATTATTTCGCACAGCTCGGCTGGTTCTACGCACTGACGCTGATCGGGATCGGCCAGGTCGTCGCGATCGAATTCACCATGCCGATCTGGACGGCGCTGCTGGCCGCAACATTCCTGTCCGAGCGCATGACCGTCTGGAAGGTATCCGCGATCGTACTCGGCATCGTCGGCGTGGTCATGATCGTGCGGCCCGCCACCGGCGAGATCAATCCGGGCCAGCTGATCGCACTGGGAGCCGCGATCGGCTTCAGCATTTCCATGATATTGGCGAAATCGCTGACCCGGACCGAAAGCGCATTATCGATCCTGTTCTGGATGATCGTCGTGCAGATGGTCGTGGGCCTGCTTCCGACGCTCTATGTCTGGACCTGGCCGTCAACCTCCCTGTGGGGTTGGCTGTTCGTCATCGGGGTCTGCGGCACATTCTCGCACTATTGCCTCGCCAGCGCGCTCCGGTACGCGGATGCGACCATTGTGGTGCCGATGGACTTTCTGCGGGTTCCACTCACGGCGACCGTCGGTTGGCTGCTCTATTCCGAGCGGCTCGATGCCTGGACCGTGCTCGGCGCGGCGCTGATCCTCTGCGGCAATCTCCTGAATTTGAAGCCGGCTTCGCCGGTTCCTGTCCGCGCGCGCTGAACCTCCCGACGCCTCGTGCGACAAAACCAAGTGGCCGTGTGATTTGGATCACGTTGGAGGGGCTTTCCATCGTGCACATTCTGCCACACAGCAGCGGGTTGAACGCGACGAACTGCCGTTTGGTGGTGCCAAGTCTTGGTGGCGCCAAGTCGGGCAATTCGTGTAAGTTCGTTGCCAATTTGTTGCTGCCTGCAATTCGATTCTGTTGGGGATTTCAGATGCGCACTCTCACCCTCCTCGCGTCGCTGATGTGCATGGCACTGTCGGTCAGTGCCGCGAAGGCCGACCGCCGTGTGGCTTTCGTCGTCGGCAACGGCACCTACAAGAACGTCGCACAATTGCCGAACCCGCCGATCGACGCCAAGGCGATGGCGGCAACGCTGCGCAATGTCGGCTTCGAGGTGATCGAAGGTTCGAACCTCTCGCGCGATCAGATGACGGAGAAGCTGCTGGACTTCGGCCGCAAGGCGCAGGGCTCCGATGTCGCAGTGTTCTATTATGCCGGTCACGGCATCGCGGTCGGCGGCTCCAACTATCTTCTGCCTGTCGATGCCGACATCAAGTCGGAGATGGACGTCAAGCTCGGTGCTGCCATCAACATCGATCTGACGCTCGAGCAGACCATGGGCGACGCCAAGGTCAAGCTGGTCTTCCTTGACGCCTGCCGCGACAATCCGTTCGCCGCCAAGATCAAGTCGAACTCCGCGACCCGCAGCGTCAACGTGCAGAGCGGTCTTGCCGAGATGAAGTCCGGCGAAGGCACGCTAATCGCGTTCGCCACCGGCCCGGGCCAGACCGCGCTCGACGGCCAGGAGGGCAACAACAGCCCGTTCACCCGTGCGCTGATCGACAACATCACCAAGCCCGGTGTCGAGATCCAGCAGGCGATGACGTCGGTCCGCGCCCAGGTCAACGAGGAGACCCACAAGGGTCAGCTGCCCTGGGGCCACACCAATTTGACCGGCGCGGTCTATCTCAACCAGGCTCCGACGACCCAGGTCGCCAATGCCGCACCGACGGCTGCTGGCAGCGCGCCAATGGCGACCGGCGGCAGCTCGGACGGCATCGAGCTCGAATACTGGCGCTCGGTGAAGGAGAGCAACAAGCCGGAAGAGCTCAACGCCTACCTCTCCGCCTACCCCAACGGTCAGTTCAAGGCGCTGGCGCTGGCACGCCTCGCGGCCATCAAGAGCGGCCCCTCGACCGCGACGCGTACCCTCACCGCTGGCGTCGATCCCGCGACCTTCACCGATGAGGCCACCCAGCTTACCGAGGACCAGATCGGCCTCGACAAGAACCTGCGCCGCGACGTTCAGCGTCGCCTCGGCGGGCTCGGCTTCGACAACAAACAGACAGGCGTGTTCAGCGAGGAGACCCGGTCGGTGCTCAAGCGGTGGCAGGCGGCGCGCGGCTATCCCGCGTCGGGTTACCTGAACAAACTCCAGCACAAGGCTCTGCTTTCGGAGGTTGTGGCCGGCCCGCCGACCGCGAGCGACAACAGCCAGAAGGCAGCCCGCCGGGCCGCCGCCCCCGCGGCCAGCAGCGCGCCCGCACCGGCTCCCCATCGCAGCAGCGGCGGCGATCCTGCCGGAGCAGCCTTCGTCGGCGGTGTCGTCGGCGGCATGATGGGCGGCATGTTCCGCCGCTGAGGCGACGCCAATCGCAGATACAAAAGCCCGGCTCGCGCCGGGCTTTTTCGTTGCGAGTCCCTCAGCCTTTGGTGCCTACTTCCCCGCGGCCTTTCGCAGGGCCTCGTTGATGCGGTCCTGCCAGCCGGGACCGCCGGCCTGGAAATGCTCCAGCACGTCCTGGTCGATGCGCAGCGTGACCTGCTCCTTGACCCCCGGCGCCACGTTCTGTTTTGGCGGTGCTGCGGCGATCTTCGCCGTCACCTTCTTGAACGCCGCCTCGGCCTCCGTCCTGGCGTCGCCCAACGTCCGCGGCCGCCTCGGTGGTTGATCCGCCATGTCCTAGATTCCTTCAAACAGAGCCGTCGAAAGATACCGCTCGGAGAAGGACGGCACTATAGCCAGGATGGTCTTTCCCGCAGCTTCCGGCCGCCTGCCGATCTCGAGGGCCGCGGCGATCGCGGCGCCCGACGAGATGCCGCCCGGAATGCCCTCATGCCGCGCCAGCGCCCGCGAGGTCTCGATCGCCGTCGTCGAGTTGATCTTCACGATCTCGTCGATCACCGAGCGGTCGAGGATGTCAGGGACGAAGCCCGCACCGATGCCCTGGATCTTGTGTGGCGTGTGCTGGCCGCCCGACAGCACCGGGCTCTCCTCCGGCTCGACCGCGATCACGCGCAGCGAGGGCCTGCGCGGCTTCAGCACCTGGCCGACGCCGGTGATGGTGCCGCCGGTGCCGACGCCGGCGACGAAGAAGTCGATGTTGCCGCCGGTGTCGTTCCAGATCTCCTCCGCGGTGGTGCGGCGGTGCACCTCGGGATTGGCGAGATTCTTGAACTGCTGCGGCATCACCGAATTCGGCGTCGTCTTCAACAGCTCTTCGGCTGTCGCAATCGCGCCCTTCATGCCTTGCGCGGCGGGTGTCAGCACCAGTTCCGCGCCCAGAAAGGCCAGCATCTTGCGCCGTTCGATCGACATCGACTCCGGCATGACCAGCTTGAGCCTATAACCGCGCGACGCCGCGACGAAGGCCAGCGCGATTCCGGTATTGCCGGAGGTGGGTTCGATCAGCACGGTGTCGGGCTTGACGATGCCGGCCTTCTCCATCGCGATGATCATGGCCGCGCCGATGCGATCCTTCACGCTTGCGGCGGGATTGAAATATTCAAGCTTTGCCAAAATGGTCGCGTTCACGCCGTGCATGGCCGGTAACTGGCGCAAGCGCACGATCGGCGTGTCGCCAAAAGCATCGACGATCGAGTCATAGATCCGGCCGCGGCCGGGTTGGTGCGCTGCACCCGTGGTGGACGATGCGTCCATGATGAACTCCCTGTGGCGACGATTTGTGCTTCTGTTGCAGCTCTTGCGCAGTTAGAGACAGCCTGCGGCGACACGCAAGCGACATTGCGGCACATGTTAAGTACGCTGCATCGCAAAATCACGTGAGCAGTAATTATCAGAAAACCAGCGCATTTGTGTTGCGACCTCGTCAACTGATTCTGCTTATGTTAGACTTAGGTCTCAAAGCAGAGAGGTCACCACGATGTCAGCAGTCGCTGAAGTGTTGTCGACCGTCGCATCGAACCGCGCTCCGCGGTGCAGTGAGTTGCCCACCTGTCCCGTCTGCGCCGACTCCATGGTCGCCGCCGAAGGTTCTGCGTATGTGTCGGAACACCTGATCAGCTATCTCTGGACCTGCGACAATTGCGGCTACGGCTTCGTGACCAAGCACGCCGTCAAGCAGCGCATTCTCTGCAACTGACGTTTCCTCTGCATCCGACCTTGCGCAATTGACCTAGCGCGGGGCGATATCGCCCCTCGCCCAGTCATCGCGCGTACGCCGATAGAACTCCTCGAACGTGCCCTGTGCGACCGCGTCCCTGATGCCCTGCATCAGGAACTGGTAGTAAGCGATATTGATCTCGGACAGCAGCATCGCGCCCAGCGTCTCGCCCGCCTTGACGAGATGATGCAAATAGGCGCGCACGTAGCTGCGCGCCGACGGCCAGGAGCTCTCTTCGTCGAGCGGACGGGGATCGTCGGCGTGGCGCGCGTTGCGCAAATTCACCTGGCCAAAGCGTGTGAAGGCAACGCCATGACGGCCATTGCGCGTCGGCATCACGCAATCAAACATGTCGATGCCGCGCTTGACTGCCTCGAGGATGTCGTCGGGTGTGCCGACGCCCATCAAATAGCGCGGCCGCTCTTTCGGCAGCAGCGGCGCTGTCTCGTCGATCATCGCCAGCATCACGGCCTGCGGCTCGCCGACGGCGAGACCGCCAATGGCATAACCATGGAAACCGATCTCGACGAGGCCTTGGGCGCTGGCATGACGAAGCTGGGGTATGTCGCCGCCCTGCACGATGCCGAACAGCATGTAGCCCTCGGGCGCGCTCTCGAAGGCGCGCTTGCTTCGCTCGGCCCAGCGCAGCGACAATTGCATCGCGCGGTCGATGTCGGCGCGCTCGGCGGGCAGTCGCACGCATTCGTCCATCTGCATGGCGATGTCGGAGCCGAGCAAACGCTGCACCTCGATCGAGCGCTCCGGCGACAGCTCGACCTTGGCGCCGTCGATATGCGAACGGAAGGTCACGGCCTGCTCGCTGACCTTGCGCAGATCCGCCAGCGACATCACCTGGAAGCCGCCGGAATCCGTCAGCATCGGCCCGTTCCAGCCGGTGAATGTCTGCAGGCCACCAAGTGCCGCGATCCGCTCGGCACCGGGACGCAGCATCAGATGATAAGTGTTGCCGAGCACGATGTCGGCACCGGCCTCACGCACCTCGCGCCAGTGCATGCCCTTCATCGCGCCAGCGGTACCGACCGGCATGAAGGCGGGCGTGCGCACCACGCCGTGCGGCGTAGTCAGGCGCCCGGTGCGCGCGGCGCCATCGGTGGCGAGCAGTTCGAAATGATTGGGCAGACCGGTGTCAGGACGATTCATGACGGTGCTTATTGCGTGTCGGAGCAGGCCGATCAACCCGCCCAGGCGATGCCTCGGCCAGCTTATGCATCAGACTGGGACAACGGACACCAATATTGGGGACACGGAATTGTGCGGCGGCGGCGCTTGTTAAACAAAACGATACAGTGTAGTTTTACCCTGGGGGCTGGACGAGCTGCCGCGGCAATGTTGCCGGCGGCGGTAGATGCGTGATCGCCAGCCACCGCCAATGCCCTTCCCTTCAAGTTCGACTGTTCCGTCCGCCCGTTCGCATGGCTGGACAAGGCAGACCGGCGCCCGCCTGTTCGGATTGCTGGTCTTGACGTGCAGCCTTGCGCTCGGCGCCTGCACCTCCCTGCCCCGCACGCCCTATACGGCCACCGAAGCCAGCACGTCGCGCGTCCTCGATATCGACGGCCTCCGGCGCTACGCCGACGAACCCATCACGAAATTCAGCTTCGAGAAGGACACCAGCACCGCAACGAAGTCCTACCTGGCGCTGTCAGGCGGCGGTGCCGATGGCGCCTATGGTGTCGGCGTGCTGAACGGCTGGACCGCGGCCAGAACCCGTCCCACCTTCTCGGTCGTCTCGGGCGTGAGCACCGGCGGCCTGATCGCGCCCTTTGCGTTTCTCGGCTCGCGATATGACGACACGCTGAAGGAGGTCTACACCAGCGGTGTCGCGGAGAGCCTGTTGAGCGATCCCAGCATCATGCGCGTGCTGTTCGGATCCGGCCTGTTCGGCAACACGCGGCTGCGCGAGCTCGTCGCCCGCTATGTCGGGCCCGAGATCATGGCGCAGGTCGCCCGTGAAAACGCCAGGGGCCGAAGGCTGCTGGTGGTGACCACCGATCTCGACACCCAGCGGACCGCGATCTGGGACATGGGCAAGATCGCCGCGGTCGGCACGCCCGAGGCGCTCAAGCTGTTTCGCGACGTGATGGCGGCCTCCGCCAGCATCCCCCTGGTGTTTCCGCCGATCATGATCGACGCCGAAGGCGAGGGCCGCAGGTTTCAGGAGATGCATGTCGACGGCGGCGTGACCGCCCCGGTGCTGACGCTGCCGGAAGCCCTGCTGTTCCAGGGCAGTCGCCTTCCCGGCCCTGCGAAGCTGGACATCTACATCCTCGTCAACAAGAAGATCGAACGCAATTTCGAGCTTGTCTCCAACAGCACCATCGACGTCGCCTCACGCAGCCTGTCGTCGATCACCCAGTCGCAGACCCGTTCGATCATCTTCTCGACTTATGATTTTGCCAGGCGCAACCGCCTGGGCTTCCATCTCTCCTACATCGCGCGCGACTATCCGGCGGCTCCCTCGGAAGGGTTCGACACCGCCTATATGCGGGCGCTGTATCAGTACGGATATGAGAAGGCGGCGTCTGGCCAAGCCTGGACTTCGACGCTTCCGTGAGCGCTCGCCGAGGAACGGGGCCGTGCCGGGACGGTTGACGATGAGGCCCATTCGGCCAGATTAGCCATGACGCACCCGTTGCTGCGCGTTATAGAGCAATCACGGATGTCACGACCGCGCAGGAATCATTGGGCATGGGATTGACTGCGACCAGGACAAGACCGGCAGCTCAGCGGCGCGAGGTGCCGAAATCGCGCGGCGGCCGGCCGACGAAGAGCGCCGCGATCGAGCGCGATCAGCGGCTGATCGAGGTCGCCACCCGCCTGTTCCTGGATCGCGGCTTTGACGCGACCTCGCTCGATGCAGTCGCTGAAGCCGCGCGAGTGAGCAAGCCCACCGTCTATGCCCGTTACGGCGACAAGCGCGGATTGTTCGCCGCCGTGCTGCGGCGCGAGATCGCGCGATGGCTTGCACCGCTATCCGCGGCCGCCGAGACGCAGCTCGGCAGCGCCTCGGATATCTCGGTCGAACAGCGGCTGGTCGAGATCGGGCGCGAGATGCTGACATTCACCTGCGGTCCCGATGCCGTCGCCTTCAGCCGCATGATGACGTCGCAGGCCATCAACTTCCCCGAGATCGCCAAGCTCGGCAAGGAGGAAGGCTGGCTCAAGGCCGTCGCCACCACGGCACGCTTCTTCGACCATCTGGTGGCGCAAGGCGCACTCAACATGGAAGACACCACGATCGCAGCCGAGGTGTTTCTCGATGTCGTCGTGGGACACACCCACCGCATGGCGACCTTCGGAACGACGCTCGAGCTGAAAGACGCCGAAAAGCGTATGCGGGTTGCCATCAAGCTGTTCCTGGCCGGAGCGCTTGGCCCCCCGGACCGCCTCCAGGACGCCGCCAAGACCACGCGGCGGCGGCGCCCATCCCGCTGACAATTCCGTGAGATTGCGATCTTTCCAGTGAATCCCGCGCCCGCGCCGTTGACCAAAACAAAACGATACGGTATGGTTTAGTTATAGGGCGATGCGGATCGCTTTTTCACCAGCCCCAAGAGGTCCGCACCGCCTCGATCGCCGCGGCGGTACAGCCCGTCACGACGCTCAGCGGCCGACCGATGCCCAAGGTCGGCCGCAAATTCTTTACGATCATCCGGCACACTCGCTGGCCGAGGGTTTCGAGCATGACGACAGCCAAACGACGTATCTCGGGATTGCTCGCGATCGCCCTGTCCGCACTCCTCCTCGCGGCGCCGGTGCGGGCGATCGTGAGCACGGGCACGCCGACCGCCCTTCACAGCGACACAGATGGTGACGCTGAGGCCGACCGCCAAGCGGTCAGTCGCGAGATCGAGCGCTTCCGCAGCTCGTCGATCTCGATCAACCAGGCCATGGCGATTGCGGAAGCCCGCCACGCCGGTGCCACCACGGCGGATGTGAGTTTCGACGGAGCCTCCGGTGTGCCGGTCTACCGGGTGAAGACCCTGCACAACGACCGGATCTGGCGCCACACCATCAATGCGGCGACTGGTGAGCTCGTCGGCGGCGAAGCCGCCCTCCCTCTCGCCGAGCTCGACCTCGACGACCGCAGCAACCTCGCAGCGCTCGGTGCCATCAAGCATCGGCTTGCGGATGCCGTGCACGTCGCCGAACGCGCGGCCTCAGGCAAGGCGATCAGCGGCGGGCTGGTGCGCGAACGCGGCCGGCTGAATTTCGCGATCGTCGTCATCAGTGGCGACAACCTCAAGGAGGTCATCCTCGAACCGCCGGGCGCCCGGACTAAATAGCGGCAGCCCCAATCCCGCCGAAAAGCCATTGACGGGCGCAAAACTCTCCCGCATAAGCTCCCGCCATGTTCACGACCACCAAACGCACGACGAAAACCACCACGGCCTTCGGGGCCCGGGGAGGCGTGCGCGTGTAGTCGTCGACTAGAACGCAATCCACTCTACCGAAGCCCCGCCCTCGTTGGTCCGGGGCTTTTTTGTTGTCTGAATTCTCAAATCAATGGAGGACACAGTGAGTAACGATCCCGTCGTCGCGATTGTCGGCGTCACCGGTGCGGTGGGCGCCGAATTCATTGCCACCATGGACAAGCGCGGCTTTCGCGTCGGCAAGCTCAAGGCGCTCGCCAGCGCCCGCTCGGCCGGCAAGACGGTGTCGTTCCGCGGGCAAGACGTCGTCATCGAGGAGCTGACCGAACGCGCCTTCGAAGGCGTCGACATCGCCCTGTTCTCCGCCGGCGGCAGCATCTCCAAGAAGTACGCGCCGATCGCCGTCAAGGCGGGGGCCGTCGTCGTCGACAACTCCTCCGCCTTCCGGATGGACCCGAACGTGCCGCTGGTAATCCCCGAGATCAATGCGAACCGCATCCGCGACCACAAGGGCATCATCGCCAACCCGAACTGCGCCGCCATCACGGCGCTGGTGCCGCTATGGCCGATCCACCAGACCAACCGCATCAGGCGCGTGATCATCTCGACCTACCAGGCCGCCTCCGGCGCCGGCGCCGCCGCCATGGACGAGCTGGTCGAGTCCACCCGCGCCAACCTCAACGGCCAGGTTTATACGCCGAAAGTGATGCCGCATCCCTACGCCTTCAACCTCTTCAACCACAACACGGCGATCGACCCCGACACCGGCTACAACGACGAAGAGACCAAGGTCATCAACGAAACCCGCAAGATCTTCGAGGACGACAAGATCGCGATCGGCGTCACCTGCGTCCGTGTGCCGGTGCTGCGGGCTCATTGCGAAGCCATCACCTTCGAATGCGAGAAGCCGATCAGCGAGGATCAGGTCCGTGCCATCATGGCGCGAGCGCCCGGCGTCAAGGTCGTCGACGACCGTGCCAAGAACTACTTCCCGATGCCGATCGACGCCACGGGCCAGGACGACGTCCTGGTCGGCCGCATCCGCAAGGACCTCAGCGACCCCTCCGGGCATTCGATCTCGATGTTCGTGGCAGCGGACCAGTTGCTCAAGGGCGCTGCGCTCAATGCAGTGCAGATCGCGGAGCTCTTGCCGCAGCGGGTGATGGCGTAACGGGAGGTGCGTAGGGTGGGTTAGCGACAGCGTAACCCACCACTGTCTCTACCGCGTAAACAGAAGCGGTGGGTTACGCCTTACGGCTAACCCACCCTACGGCGCCCGAAACAACAAACACGCATCGCCATAGGAATAGAACCGATAGCCGGTCGCGATCGCATGCGCATAGGCCTGCCGCATCGCATCGAGCCCGGAGAACGCCGACACCAGCATGAACAGTGTCGACTTCGGCAAATGGAAATTGGTCAGCAGAACATCGACGGCGCGGAAGCGATAGCCCGGGGTGATGAAGATCGACGTCTCGGCGGCGAACGGCTCAAGGGTGCCGTCCTCGCTGGCTGCGCTTTCGAGCAGGCGCAACGACGTGGTGCCAACCGCGATGATGCGGCCGCCGGTCTTGCGCGCGGTGTTGAGCCGCTCCGCCGTCTCGGCCGAGAGCGTGCCCCACTCGGCGTGCATCTTGTGGCCTTCGGTGTCGTCCACTTTCACCGGCAGGAAGGTCCCTGCCCCGACATGCAGCGTGACGCGGTTGATGCCGACGCCGCGCGCGTGCAGCGCCTGCTCCAGCGCGGGCGTGAAATGCAGGCCGGCTGTCGGCGCGGCAACGGCGCCTTCGTTCGCCGCGAACATGGTCTGGTAGTCGGCGAGATCCTGATCGTCGGGCGTGCGTTTCGAGGCGATGTAGGGTGGCAGCGGCGGGCTGCCGAGATCGGCGATGGCCTGATCCAGCGTCGGACCGTGGAACGAAAATGACAGCGTCACCTCGCCTTCCGCGCCCTTGGCCTCGACCTCGGCGTCGAGATGGCCAAGCAGGCAGACCTTGCCCTCATTGCCGAAGCGGATGCGGTCGCCGGCTGCGAGTTTCTTGGCGGGCTTCACCAGCGCCTGCCAGCGCGAGCCGTCGAGGCGCTTGATCAGCGTCGCCTCGATCTTCGGCTCGGTCTCGCGGCCGATGCGACGGCCCTTCAATTGCGCCGCGATCACCTTGGTGTCGTTGACGACGAGCTGGTCGCCCGGCTTCAGCCATTGCGGCAGATCGGCGATGACCTGGTCGCGGAGCGTGCCGGGATCGACGACCAGCATCTTCGCGGAGTCGCGCGGGCTCGCCGGGCGCAATGCGATGCGCTCGGCGGGCAGGTCGAAATCGAAGAGATCGGTGCGCATCTCGGGCTCACGGCCGTACAGTCACTCCTCATCCTGAGGAGCGCGGAACGCGCATCTCGAAGGATGAAGGCCCTGCTGCTGCAGCTCGGCCTTCATGGTTCGAGACGGCGCTACGCGCCTCCTCACCATGAGGAGAAACGCCTACTCCGCGTCAGCCGCCATCCGCGCCTTGACGATCTTGTCGGGGTTCTGCACGGGTTCGCCGCGCTTGATCTTGTCGACGTTCTCCATGCCCTCGGTAACCTTGCCCCACACCGTGTACTGGTTGTCGAGGAAGCGGGCGTCGTCGAACACGATAAAGAACTGGCTATCGCCGGAATCCGGGCTGGCGGCGCGCGCCATCGAGGTGGTGCCGCGCACATGCGGCTCCTTGTTGAACTCGGCCTTCAGCTTCTTGCCGGAGCCGCCGGTGCCGGTGCCCTGCGGGCAGCCGGTCTGCGCCATGAAGCCGTCGATCACGCGATGGAACACGATGCCGTCGTAGAAGCCCTCGCGCACGAGCTCCTTGATGCGCGCGACGTGGCCGGGCGCCAGATCAGGCCGCATCTCGATGGTAACGGGGCCCTGGGTGGTCTCGAGGATCAGTGTGTTTTCGGTGGCGCTCATGCTCGTCTCTCTTGGGTTGGGGGTGAAGTCCTGTCAGGTGAAGATTTGCGGTTGCGAAACTGGATCGCGAATGGACGCCCTGCAGCGGCGCCGGCCATCGCATCGGTAAATGGCATCGGCGTGCAACGTTGCAATGCCTCCATCACCGCGACCCGGTATTGCAGCCGGTCCTCGTCGGAAGCCTCCGCGGATTCATAGGTAATCCTCGGGTGGCCCAGAATGTTTCCAGCCCGGTTAAAGCTCACGACGACGGTGATGTCGATCGGGCGGGCCTTGGCGGCGGGCGGCGGCTTCCAGCAGGTGCGCAGATGCCGGAAGATGTCCTGGATGGTGTTGACCTGTGCGTCCTCGGCGATTGCGCCGGGGACGCCGAGCAGCAGCACCGCGGCAACCAGCAGGAGCTTGCCACAGGCGCGCGCCATCGCCTCTCCTACTTGATGTCGGAAGCGACCTGCACCTTCACCATCTTGTCGGGATCGGTGACGGTGCCGCCGCTTGATCCGGGAGGCGCCTTCTTCAGCTTGTCGACGACGTCCATGCCCTGCACGACCTCGCCGATCACGGTGTACTGGTTGTCGAGGCTGCCGCCGTCGGCGAACATGATGAAGAACTGCGAATTGGCGGTGTCGACGCTGTCGCCGCGCCGGGCCATGCCGACGATGCCACGCGCAAAATGCACCTTGGAGAATTCCTGCTTCAGGTTCGGATATTTCGAGCCGCCGGTGCCGTTGAAGTTCTGACCGTCGCCGGTCTGCGCCATGAAGCCGTCCATGACGCGGTGGAACGGCACATTGTTGTAATAGCCCTCGCGCGCGAGCTGTTTGATGCGTTCGGCGTGCTGGGGCGCGAGGTCCGGCCTGAGCTTGATGACGATGCGGCCCTTGGTGGAGTCGATGACGATGGCGTTGGCCTTGTCGAGGCCGGCCGGCAAGGCTTGCGCGAAGGCCGGCACCGCGAACAGAACCGCGGCAAGAACTGCGAGAATTCGGATCATGATAACTCCGGATCAGAGATGAGAAAGGAAACGCGCCGTTATCAGGCGAATTTTGCCTTGAGCTGGGCCGCAACCAGCGGCGGGACGAAGGCCGAGACGTCCCCGCCCATGGCAGCGATCTGGCGCACCAAAGTGGCGGTGATCGGGCGGACCATGGGAGAAGCCGGCAGGAAGACCGTATGCACCTCGGGCGCCATGGCCTCGTTCATGCCGGCGAGCTGCATCTCGTAGTCGAGATCGGTGCCGTCGCGCAGGCCCCGAATCATGATCGTCGCACCGTACTTGCGCGCCGATGTCACCGACAGGTCGTCAAACGTCACCGCTTCGAGCACGCAGCCGGCCTGGGCCGCCACCGGCCCGCAGACGTCATGGAGCATCTTCAACCGCTCCTCGGTCGAGAACAGCGGCTTCTTGCCGGGATGCACCCCGATCGCCACAACGAGCCTGTCGCACAGCGACACGCTGTGCCGGACCACGTCCAGATGGCCGTTGGTGATGGGGTCGAAGGAACCTGGATAGAAGGCAATGCGCGGCATGGCCAACGTCCTACCGCGCCCGGCCCGGCCCGGCAAGCCGGTCAGGTTCCCTGGCGGTTTTTCCGCAAAACCGTGTCGGAATGGGCCGAATTGTTTCGTCCTGAGGGCGGCCACGAAACAAAACGGAGCGCGAACGAAACCATTTCCCGGGTTCGCGAAGACGTCCGGAAACTGGCCATGGTTACTAATCCGGCCAACGAACGACGGGCCGCACACTGGGCGTAGCGGCCGCATCACAGGGGACTGTCATGATCAAAGCTCTTTCGGCGATCGCCATCTCTGGGTGTGTTGCTGCCGCTCTCACCCTCCTGCCCGGCTTCGCCCCCACCGTCGAAGCGAGCGTGCCGCAACCGCTCGCCAAGAGCGACCGGCTCGACATCCGCACCATCGGCAAGGACTGCTCGCAGCAGGCCTGGCCGAATTTCGAGGCGTCCTGCCTTCGCCAGGCCGGCACCAAAGCCGACATCCGCGAGGCTCGCCTCGTGACCGCAAACCGCACTCCGTAGCGGCGTCTGTCAGTTTCGCGTCAGGTAGCGACAAATCCCATAGATAAACCCCATGGATATTTGCGACGTCCCGTCGCAGACTGCCCGATGCTCGCGCCCGCCGGAATGACCCGTCGGCCGCGATCCCATCGAGGGGTCGCCATTGTCCAGTACGCCTGCAGTCGCCTCCGGCCATCAACCTGATCCACTGCCGCTTGCAATGACCATGGGCGCCCTCGGGGTGGTCTATGGCGATATCGGCACCAGTCCCCTCTACGCCCTCAAGGAAGCCGCCAAGGCCGCCGCCCACGGCGGCACATTGACGAACGATGCCGTTCTGGGCGTTGCCTCGTTGATCCTCTGGGCGCTGTTGCTGATCATCTCGCTGAAATATGCGCTGTTGATTTTGCGCGCTGACAACCGCGGCGAAGGCGGCATCGTCGCCCTGCTGGCCTTGCTGCATGCCCGCAACGCCCAACCCGGTACTTGGCGCGCGCATCTGCTGGTCGTCGGCCTCGTCGGCGCCGCCCTGCTCTACGGCGACGGGGCGATCACGCCGGCGATCTCGGTGCTGTCAGCCATCGAAGGTCTGAAGGTCGACGCACCCTCGCTCGCGCCGGCGGTGGTGCCCGTGACCGTCGTCATCCTGATCGGACTGTTCATGATGCAGAAGCAGGGCACCGGCTTCATCGGCCGCATCTTCGGACCGGTGATGCTGGCCTGGTTCTTCGTGCTGGCAGCGCTCGGCATCCACGGCATCGTCAAGGCGCCGGCGGTGCTGGCGGCGCTGAGCCCGCTCTATGCGTTCGACTTCCTGATCCACCAGGATTTTCATGTCTCCTTCGCGATCCTGGGGGCCGCCTTCCTCGCGGTGACCGGCGGCGAAGCCATGTATGCTGACATGGGGCATTTCGGCCGCCTGCCGATCCGGCTGGCCTGGTTCGCGATCTGCCTGCCCGCGCTGGTGCTGAACTATTTCGGCCAGGCCGCGCTGCTGATCACCGACCCCTCCATGATCGAGAATCCGTTCTTCCAACTCTGCCCCGACGCCCTGCACTATCCGCTGGTCGCGTTCTCGGCGGTCGCGACCGTGATCGCCTCGCAGGCCATCATCTCGGGCGTGTTCTCGCTGACGCAGCAGTCGATTCAGCTCGGTTTCCTGCCGCGCATGCAGATCCGTCACACCACGAGCGCAGCGATCGGCCAGATCTACGTGCCGTTGGTGAACTGGCTGCTCGCCGCCGCAACGCTCGGCGCCGTGCTGAGCTTCGGCAGCTCGGAGGCGCTGGCCGGCGCCTACGGCATCGCGGTGTCGCTGTTGATGGCGATCACCACGCTGCTCGCTGCCCTGGTCGCGATCCAGTGGGGCTATTCGCCGTGGCTGGTGGTGGCCGTGAACGGCTTCTTCTTCGTGATCGACGTGATCTTCTTCTCGGCCAATTCGATCAAGCTGTTCGAGGGCGGCTGGTTTCCGCTGATGCTCGCGGGCTTCGTCGCTTTCCTGATGCTGACCTGGCGCAGCGGCGTGAAGCTCGTCGAAGCGGCACGCGCGAAGCTGCGCCAGCCCGAGGAGGATCTGATCGAAACCGCGGTCAACAAGTGCAGCGCCAGGCTGCCCGGCACCGCCGTGTTCCTGGCGTCGGCGCCGCGCGGCGTGCCGCTGGCGCTGACCCAGTTCGTCAAGCACAACCACGTGCTGCACGAGCGCATCGTCCTGGTCACCGTGCTGATCGAGGAGCTTCCTCACATCGACGACGAAGACCGCATCGAGGTGATCGAAATCATTCCCGGCATTACCCGCGTCGTTCTGCATTACGGGTTCATGCAGAACCCGACGATCTACGAAGGGCTGACCTTCGCCTGCCGCCACGGCAAGCTGCCCGGCATCGACCTCTCCGACATCACCTATTACGTCGGCCGCGAGACCATCATCCCGCGCGAGGACGTGCCGGGCATGTGGGTCTGGCGCGAAACCGTGTTCGCCTTCCTGCAGCGCAACGCCGAACGCTCCGCCGCGTTCTTCGGCGTGCCGACCAAGCAGGTGGTGGAGTTCGGCACGGAGCTGGAGATTTAGCGCAATTCGTAGCCCGGATGGAGCGACTTGTCCGCCGTAGCTCGGAGAGCGAAGGCGGAAGTGCAATCCGGGACAGCCGTTCGAATGAAGAACCCGGATTTCGCTTGCGCTCCATCCGGGCTACGAGGGGTGACGCATCACTCCCCGTTCGACTCCCCATTCGCCCCGTTTCCGCTCTCGGCCTCTTCCGTGATGTGCTCGACCGAGACGACGTGTTCGTCCTCGGCGGTGTCGAACACGATCACGCCCTGGGTTGAGCGGCCGGCCACGCGGATGCCTTCGACCGGGCAGCGGATCAGCTGGCCCTTGTCGGTGACCAGCATGATTTGATCGGCGTCTTCCACGGGGAACGACGCCACCAGGTTGCCGTTGCGGTTGTTGACGCTCATGGCCACGATGCCTTTGCCGCCGCGGCCCGTGGTGCGGTACTCGTAGGACGAGGTCCGCTTGCCGTAGCCGTTGACGGAGACGGTCAGCACGACCTGCTCGGCCGCCGACATTTCGACATAGCGCTCCTGAGCCAGCTGGAAGCTGCCGGAGGTCTCCTCGGCCTCGGCGTCCGCCGCCGGCTCCTCGGCCGCAGCTTCGCCGGCAACCGCACGACGCATCTTCAGATACGCCGAGCGCTCGTCGGACGTCGTCTCGACGTGGCGCAGGATCGCTAGCGAAATCACCTTGTCGCCCTCGGCAAGCGCAATGCCGCGCACGCCCATCGAGGTGCGCCCGGTGAACACGCGCACGTCGGTCACGGGGAAGCGGATGCACTGGCCGCCGGCGCCGGTCAAAAGCACGTCGTCGTGCTCGGTGCAGATCTGCACGTCGACGATAGCTTCGTTGTCGTCGAGCTTCATCGCGATGATGCCGGAGCGGCGGACGTCGACGAAGTCGGACAGCTTGTTGC
Source organism: Bradyrhizobium sp. WSM1253 (assembly GCF_000244935.1). Classification (NCBI taxonomy): domain Bacteria; kingdom Pseudomonadati; phylum Pseudomonadota; class Alphaproteobacteria; order Hyphomicrobiales; family Nitrobacteraceae; genus Bradyrhizobium; species Bradyrhizobium sp. WSM1253. Next base: position 142,434 of record NZ_JH600073.1, on the reverse strand, counting down.
GCCGGACGTTGCCGCCTGTCGTGGCGAACATCACGTCGAGATTGCCCCAGGTGGACTCGTCCTCCGGCAGCGGCATGATGGTGGTGATGCGCTCGCCCTGCTCCAGCGGCAGGATGTTGATCAGCGCCTTGCCGCGCGCGTTCGGCGCGGCCATCGGCAGGCGCCAGACCTTGATCTTGTAGACCTGGCCGCGCGAGGAGAAGAACAGCATCGGAGTATGCGTGGACGCCACGAACAGCCGGCTGACAAAATCCTCGTCGCGGGTCTGCATGCCGGCGCGGCCCTTGCCGCCGCGGCGCTGGGCACGGTAGGCCGACAGCGGCACGCGCTTGACGTAGCCGGCGTGCGAGACGGTGACGACCATGTCCTCGCGCTGGATCAGGTCCTCGTCCTCGACCTCGCCTTCCTGCTCGATGATGACGGTGCGGCGCGGGGTCGCGAACTCGGCCTTCACCTCGGCGAGCTCGGACTTGATGATTTCAAGCACGCGGTCGCGCGAGCGCAGGATGTCGAGATAGTCGGCGATTTCGCCGGCGAGCTTGTCGAGTTCCTCGCGGATTTCGTCACGGCCGAGTGCGGTGAGGCGTTGCAGGCGCAAATCGAGAATGGCCCTCGCCTGCTCCATCGACAGCCGGATCGTACCGTTCTCGCTGATGCGGTGGCGCGGATCGTCGATCAGCGTCAGCATGTCCTCGACGTCCCGGGCCGGCCAGTCGCGCGACATCAGGGTGTCGCGGGCGGTGGTCGGGTCGGGCGAGGTCCGGATGACGCGGATCATCTCGTCGATATTGGCGACCGCGATCGCCAGACCGACCAGGATATGGGCGCGATCACGGGCCTTGGCGAGCAGGAACTTGGTGCGCCGCGTGACGACGCGCTCGCGGAAGTCGACGAAGATCGCCAGCAGGTCCTTCAGATGCATGATCCGCGGACGGCCGCTGTCGAGCGCCACCATGTTGACGCCGAAGCTCGTCTGCAGCGGCGTGAACCTGTAGAGCTGATTCAGCACCACATCCGGCACGGCGTCGCGCTTCAGTTCGATGACGACGCGGTAGCCGTCGCGATCCGATTCGTCGCGCAGGTCGCCGATGCCTTCGATCTTCTTTTCCTTGACCAGCTCGGCGATGCGCTCGACCATCGTCGCCTTGTTCACCTGGTAGGGAATCTCGCTGATGATGATCGCCTCGCGCTCCTTGCGGATGGTCTCGATCGCGACCTTGCCGCGCATCATGACCGAGCCGCGCCCGAGGTGATAGGCGGCGCGGATGCCCTGCCGTCCGAGGATGACGCCGCCGGTCGGGAAATCCGGTCCCGGCACGATGTTGATGAGCTCGTCGATGGTGAGCGCGGGGTTGTCGATCAGCGCGACGCAGGCGTCGATGACTTCGCCGAGATTGTGCGGCGGGATGTTGGTCGCCATGCCGACTGCGATGCCGCCGGCGCCGTTGACGAGCAGGTTCGGGAACTTGGCCGGCAAGACCGACGGTTCGGTCTCGTTGTTGTCGTAGTTCGGCTGGAAGTCGACCGTGTCCTTGTCGATGTCGGCCAGCAGAGCCAGCGCCACCTTCGTCAATCGGGCTTCAGTATAACGATAGGCAGCCGGAGGATCGCCGTCGACCGAGCCGAAATTGCCCTGACCGTCGATCAGCGGCACGCGCATGGAGAAGTCCTGCGCCATCCGGACCATGGCGTCGTAGATCGACTGGTCGCCATGCGGATGATATTTACCGATGACGTCACCGACCACGCGGGCGGACTTGACGTACTTCTTGTCCGGCGTGTGCCCCTGCTCGTTCATCGAGTACAGGATGCGCCGATGCACCGGCTTCAGGCCGTCCCGGGCGTCAGGCAGCGCACGCGCCACAATCACGCTCATGGCGTAGTCGAGATAGGACTTCTTCATCTCCTCGAAGATGGAGACGGGGCGAATATCCGAGGGTTGCGCCGGCTGGTCGCCGGGCTTGTCGTCGTCGTCAGCCAAGGGGAAATCCGATGAGGTTTTATCTGGGAATCATATAGCGCATCGAGCCTCTGATAACCACCCTCGCGGGGATCTGGGAAGCGCTTTTTCCGCCTATTTTTCCAACAACTTAAGCCCTTGCGAGCGGTGCCTCGGGCAGCCCCCGCATCGGCCTTGCAAAATCGCCGGTAACACGTGGAAAACCGACCGGCGAGCTTGCCCCGTCAGCGCGTTTGCCAAGCCGCAATCCGAGCTCACCCCAAACATGAAGCGGGCCCGGAAATCCCGAGCCCGTCCTGCCGATTAGTGGGATTTTTTGACACGAGATGAGAAGCGCCGCCCACGCGGCCGGCGCCTCCGCATCGATATGCCTCGTTCTCAGAACGGAATCGCTCAGAACGGGATGTCGTCGTCCATGTCGCTGTTGCGGCCACCGCCGCCGGCGGCAACGGGTCGCCGCGGCGCGCTGCTGACCGGACCGGAGGAGCCGAAATCGCCGCCCGGCTCGTCGCCGAAGCTGCCGCCTCCCCCGCCGCCACTACGGCCGTCCAGCATCGTCAGGGTGGAGTTGAAGCCCTGCAGCACGACTTCGGTCGAGTACTTTTCAACACCGCTCTGGTCGGTCCATTTGCGGGTCTGGAGCGCACCCTCGACGTAAATCTTGGCGCCCTTCTTCAGATACTGTTCGGCGACCTTGCAGAGCCCTTCATTGAAGATCACGACGCGGTGCCACTCGGTCTTTTCCTTGCGCTCGCCGGTCGCCTTGTCGCGCCAGGTCTCCGAGGTGGCGACGCTCAGATTGGCGATCGGCCGCCCGTCCTGGGTGCGGCGGATTTCAGGATCCTTGCCGAGATTTCCAACCAGAATGACCTTGTTGACGCTTCCCGCCATCTCCGCTCTCCGCTCCGAATGCCACTGAATTCAAGAAGGCCGGTCCGCTCCCCGCGCTCCACCGTGCCTGTTGAGGCGACCCTATACGCTCGCCGAACGCTTGCGGACGACGATCAGTCCGTCGCCCCTCCGGTTATCCCCACATATAGCATCGACCTCCGGCATGTTCCAGATTTGTTCTTGGCGAACTTCCGCATCGAATATGTGGCGTCGATCGGCCAATGTACTGCGGGAAGGCACGCGTCGATTGGAACCTTTGTAGGTTCCCAAAAGCGAAGGAAAGAACTTAACATTCAGCAAGTTGTGGGTCCTCGCACGGCCCCGTTCTTGTTGCATTTCGGAGACGGACTTTGCCGCTCCGCAGAGCTACGGTTTCCTCGGACTTAAATCATATGGGCCCTCGTGCCTGATCAACCGCTTCGGGGAAGAAAGAAGCGGACGAACCTGGGGAGACTGGCAATGAATAAGCTTCTTATTGGTGCAATCAGTGCAGTGGCGATGGGCCTGTCGGCTCCCGCGAGCGCGGCGGATCTTGCCGCGCGTCCCTACACCAAGGCTCCGGCGCCGGCGATTGCCACCATCTACGATTGGAGCGGCTTCTACATCGGCATCAACGGCGGCGGTGGCTCGAGCCACACGTGCTGGGACTTCGTCACGCCCGCGACCGGCGTTTTGGTCGGGGAAGGCTGCCATAACGCGGTCGGCGGCACGGTCGGTGGCCAGATCGGCTATCGCTGGCAGTCCACCAATTGGGTGTTCGGCCTCGAAGGCCAAGGCAACTGGGCCGACTTCCGGGGCGACAACGTGAGCACACTTTTCCCCGGCACCGCCCTGGTCACGGGTGATCGCAACCGTTCCCGCATCGACTCTTTCGGGCTCATCACCGGTCAGATCGGTTACGCCTGGAACAACGTGCTGCTTTACGTGAAGGGCGGCGCCGCCGTCGTCGGCGACAAATACGACATCTACGCTGCGGCGGGCACGCCCGGCGCGGGCGCGCTGCTGGCCTCGGCGCGGGAGACTCGCTGGGGTGGCACGGTCGGGGCCGGTCTGGAGTTCGGCTTCGCTCCCAACTGGTCGCTGGGCTTTGAATACGACCACATCTTCCTTGGCGATCGCACGATCGGCTTCACAACGCCCGCGGGTGCGGTTTTCGGCAGCGACCGGATTCGCCAGGACGTCGACATGGGCCTCGTCCGCTTGAACTATCGCTGGGGCGGTCCGGTCATCGCAAAGTACTGATCGCGCTGGAATAGAGCACTTCGGAGGCCGGCCTCGTGCCGGCCTTTTGCTGTGCGGTTCTGCGATATCAATAGGTCAATAGCCGTTCCGTTTTCCGATCGCTGTTGCTTTTCAGTGACACAACTTGCGGCTTCACCGGTGTATGGACGATATCAGTTGGACCACGGCGTCCGATGCTCTTCCGGAACAGGGAGGGACAACAGAAACTGGGACTGGGATTACTGAAGATGAAAAAGATTTGGTTGGCTTCGGCCTGTTTGTTCGCACTCGCTGCCCCGGCTTCGGCCGCTGATCTGGCGGCGCGCCCCTACACCAAGGCTCCGGTGGCCATGGCTTCGGTCTACAACTGGACCGGCTTCTACCTCGGTATCGTCGGTGGCGGCGCCTGGGAAAATTCCTCGACCGACCCGAAGATGAAGGGCGGCTTCGTCGGCGGTACTGCCGGCTACAACTGGCAGACCGGCAATGTCGTGTTCGGCATCGAGGCCGATGGTTCCTGGGCTGACGTCAGCGCGTCGGTCACCGGCCCCGTTGCCGTCCCCGGCTTCGGCCTCGTCAGCACCACCCTCAGCTCGAAGACCGATGCGATGGGCACCGTGCGCGGCCGCATCGGCTACGCCGTCAACAACGTCCTGTTCTACGGCACCGGTGGTTACGCCTGGATCGACAACAAGCTCAGCATCAGCGCGCTCGGCGTGACCGCTTCCGACAGCAAGTGGCACTCCGGCTGGACCGTCGGTGCGGGCGTCGAAGCGTTCTTCGCTCCGCAGTGGTCGGTCAAGGGCGAGTACCTCTTTCGCAGCCTCGGCGGCGAGACCTACTTCTCGGGCGCCCTGCCCACCGGCACGCTCGAGTTTCACACCGTGCAGGTCGGCGTGAACTATCACTTCGGGGGCCCGATCGTCGCGAAGTACTGATCTTCGCTATCGACGCCATCGTGTTACGAAAGGCCGGCCTCGCGCCGGCCTTTTTGTTTGAACGGGACCGGTCACGCGCAGTTCCGCAAGCCGTGCTCCTGCCAGATGCCGCCAGCGCGCCAACAATCCGTTGACGATTCGCAAACGCCACTGGAAATCCGTCCCTGTTCTTCCTACGTTCGCTTACTTACCCATCGGCGCCGATCCCGGTTCCGGGCGATGCGCGCCTTTCAAGTTGGCGCGATCGCGCGCTTTTGGATTCCCTGAGGACCACCAGGATGGATGAAGTGATCAAGGCGAAGCGCCAACAACAGAACGCGGGAGCACACCTGCGCGCGATTACGATCCGTGGCGCGCGCGAGCACAACCTCAAGAACGTCGACGTCGAAATTCCCCGCGACAAGCTCGTCGTGTTCACGGGGCTGTCAGGCTCCGGCAAATCCTCCCTCGCGTTCGACACCATCTATGCCGAGGGCCAGCGCCGCTACGTCGAATCGCTGTCGGCCTATGCCCGCCAGTTCCTGGAGATGATGCAGAAGCCCGACGTCGACCAGATCGACGGCCTGTCGCCGGCGATCTCGATCGAACAGAAGACGACGTCGAAGAACCCGCGCTCCACCGTCGGCACGGTGACCGAAATCTACGACTATATGCGCCTGCTGTGGGCGCGCGTCGGCGTGCCCTATTCGCCCGCCACCGGCCTGCCGATCGAGAGCCAGACCGTCTCGCAGATGGTCGATCGCGTGCTGGCGCTGCCGGAGAGCTCGCGGCTCTATCTGCTTGCGCCAGTCGTGCGCGGCCGCAAGGGCGAGTACCGCAAAGAGCTCGCCGAATGGCTCAAGAAGGGCTTTCAGCGCGTCAAGATCGACGGCGCCTTCCATGAGCTCGCGGAAGCGCCTGTTCTCGACAAGAAATTCCCGCACGATATCGACGTCGTCGTCGATCGTATCGTGGTGCGCCCCGACATCGGCCAACGCCTCGCCGAAAGCTTCGAGACCGCGCTCAAGCTCGCCGAGGGCCTCGCCGTCATCGAATTCGCGGACGCGCCGGCTGCAGCAGCCCCCGCGGAAGAGAAAAAGAAGACGGCCAAGATCCACGACAAGAGCGGACCCGAGCGCATGCTGTTCTCGGAAAAGTTCGCCTGCCCTGTCTCCGGCTTCACCATCCCCGAGATCGAGCCCCGGCTGTTCTCGTTCAACAATCCCTATGGCGCCTGCCCCGCCTGCGGCGGCCTCGGCGTCGAGCAGCATGTCGACGAGGACCTCGTCATCCCCGACAAGGAGCTAGCCATCGGCAAGGGCGCGATCGCGCCCTGGGCCAAGTCCTCGTCGCCCTATTACATTCAGACGTTGACTGCGCTCGGCAAGCATTACAAGTTCACGCTGACCACCAAATGGAAGGATCTGCCCAAGAAGACGCAGAACGCGATCCTCCATGGCTCCGGCGAGGACGAGATCAAGTTCTCCTACGAGGACGGCGTCCGTTCCTATGACACCAAGAAGCCGTTCGAGGGCGTCATCACCAACATCAACCGCCGCTATCGCGAGACCGAGAGCGAGTGGGCGCGCGAGGAGCTGGCGAAGTACTTCCACGACGTGCCCTGCGAGGCGTGCCACGGCTTTCGGCTCAAGCCCGAGGCGCTCTGCGTCAAGATCGGCGGCAAGCATATCGGCGACATCTCCGAGATGTCAGTGAAGGGCGCCGGCGCGTGGTTCGAGACCGTGCCGGAGGCGCTGAACGCCCAGCAGAACGAGATCGCCGGCCGCATCCTCAAGGAGATCCGCGAGCGCCTCACCTTCCTGCTCGACGTCGGCCTCAACTATCTCACGCTGTCCCGCTCCTCCGGCACGCTCTCCGGCGGCGAGAGCCAGCGCATCCGCCTGGCCTCGCAGATCGGCTCGGGCCTGACAGGTGTGCTCTATGTGCTCGACGAACCCTCGATCGGCTTGCACCAGCGCGACAACGCGCGCCTGCTCGACACGCTCAAGAGACTTCGCGACCTCGGCAACACCGTGATCGTGGTCGAGCATGACGAGGACGCGATCCTGCTCGCCGACCACGTGCTCGACATCGGCCCCGGTGCCGGCATGCATGGCGGCAACATCATCGCCGAAGGCACGCCCGCCGAGATCATGCGCAACCCCAACTCGCTGACCGGCAAATATCTGACCGGCGAGCTTGAGGTCGAGGTGCCGGAGCGGCGCCCGCCGAACCATCGCCGCACCATCAAGGTGGTCAATGCGCGCGGCAATAACCTCAAGAACGTCACGGCCGAAATCCCGCTCGGCCTGTTCACCTGCGTTACCGGCGTCTCCGGCGGCGGCAAGTCGACGCTGCTGATCGACACGCTGTACAAGGCGATCGCCCGCAAGCTGAACAACGCCAGCGAGGGCGCCGCGCCGCACGACCGCATCGAGGGCCTCGAGCACATCGACAAGATCATCGACATCGACCAGTCGCCGATCGGCCGCACGCCACGCTCCAATCCCGCGACCTATACCGGTGCCTTCACGCCGATCCGCGAATGGTTCGCCGGCCTGCCCGAGTCGAAGGCGCGCGGCTACGAACCCGGCCGCTTCTCCTTCAACGTCAAGGGCGGCCGCTGCGAGGCCTGCCAGGGCGACGGAGTCATCAAGATCGAGATGCACTTCTTGCCCGACGTCTACGTCACCTGCGACGTCTGCAAGGGCAAGCGCTACAACCGCGAGACGCTGGAGGTCCTGTTCAAGGGCAAGAGCATCGCCGACGTGCTCGACATGACCGTCGAGGAAGCGGCCGAGTTCTTCAAGGCGGTCCCGCGGGTGCGCGAGACCTTCCAGACGCTGCATCGCGTCGGCCTCGACTACATCCATGTCGGCCAGCAGGCCACGACGCTCTCGGGCGGCGAAGCTCAGCGCGTCAAGCTCGCAAAGGAGCTGTCAAAGCGCGCCACCGGCCGCACGCTCTACATCCTGGACGAGCCGACCACCGGCCTGCATTTCCACGACGTCAAGAAGCTCCTGGAGGTGCTGCACGAGCTGGTCGCGCAGGGCAACACGGTCGTCGTCATCGAGCACAATCTCGAAGTCATCAAGACCGCCGACTGGGTCATCGACCTCGGCCCCGAAGGCGGCGACGGCGGCGGCGAGATCGTCGCCTGGGGCCCCCCGGAAGACATCGCGAAAGCGCCGCGGAGCTACACGGGGAAGTTTTTGGCACCGGTGCTGGCGAAGGCGCGGAAGCCGAAGCGGAGACGCGCGGCGAGCGAGGCGGCGGAGTAGGTTACGCAGCGGGAGCGTGCCGACACATTGTCTGAGGGAGGTCGCTTTTGCCTGCAGGACTTCTGCAAACCTATCGTGCGTTCGCCCACAATAATGCTTGGGCGAACCACCGGCTGCTCACTGCTTGCGCCGCGCTGTCTCAGGCTGACTTCGAAGCCGCACGAACCGGCTTCTTTCCAAGCCTGCAGCGCACGCTCAACCACATCCATGTCATAGACCTCTTCTATGTCGATGCGCTGGAGGGCGGATGGCTGGGACCGGCGGCTTGGAAGAACCAGGTGCCCCACCTTTCACTTGCCGCGCTGAAGCCCGAGCAAGCCGCGATCGACAAGCGCTTGATTGCCGTCTGCGATGGACTGACGCCCGAGCTTCTCGACGGTCTCGTGCGGATCAACCGCGACACCCGCGTGCAGATCGAACGTCGCGACCGGCTGCTCATGCATCTGTTCCAGCATCAAATTCATCATCGCGGACAAGCCCACGCGATGCTTTCCGAAACGCACGTTACCCCGCCCCAGCTAGACGAGTTCTTCGCCGAGGGAGAGGCGCCGCTCAGGGCCACCGAATTCGACCAACTCGGATGGACCGAGGAAGCGGTGTGGAAAGCCTAGCGGTGTAGCTTCGTCTCCATGCCCTACTCCCTCGCCATCTTCGATCTCGACGGCACGCTGGCTGACAGCTTCCCGTGGTTCCTGCGCACCATCAACGACGTCGCCGACCGCTTCGGCTTCCGCCGCGTCGCCGATGAGGATGTCGAGGGGCTGCGGCATGCTTCGTCGCGCGAGATTCTCAGCCGGCTCGAGGTGCCCTTGTGGAAGCTGCCGGCGATCGCGCGGCATGCGCGGCGGCTGAAGGCTGAGGCGGCCGCCGAGATTTCGCTGTTTTCGGGCGTCGAGACGATGCTGAAAACACTGGCCGGTAACGGCGTGCAGCTCGCACTGGTGACATCGGACAGCGAAGCGAATGCGCGCGAAAAACTCGGCGAGGCCGCCGCGCTGTTCGCGCATTTCGACTGCGCCGCGTCGATCTTTGGCAAGCCTTCGAAATTCCGACGGGTCATCCGCCGCGCCGGCGTGGAGCCGGGCAAGGTCATCGCGATCGGCGACGAGGTGCGCGATATCGAGGCGGCGCGGGCCGTGGGGATCGCCTGCGGCGCGGTGGGCTGGGGTTATGCGGCGCCGGCGGCGCTGCGGGCGCAGGCGCCGGATCACATGTTTGAGCAGATGGATGAGATTGTATGGACGCTGTGCCCCGGTGCAGTAGCCCGGATGAGCGAAGCGATATCCGGGAACGGCGGTGGATGAGGAGAGCCTGTCCCGCAAGTCGCTCCGCTCATGCGGGCTACGACGCCCCTACTCCGTCCTGCGCAAAAACGCCCCGAACGCGCGCGGGCCGTCGCCGGTCTTGACTTCGCCGATCACCTTTAGCTCGACCGCGTCGATGATGTCGAGCGTGTTGCTCTCCCAGCAGGCGACGATGATGCGCTTGCCGTCGGCGGTCGCGGCGATGCCTTCGGGATAATCGCCGACATTGATGCGTTTGATCGGCTTCAAGGTCGCCAGATCGAACACGCTGACAGTGCCGCCATATTGGTCGGTGACGAAGCCGCGGCCCTGCGCCAGCGCCACCGCATAGGGGCGCATCCCGACCGGCACGCGGCCGGTCTCGGACCCAGCGGCGATGTCGATCACGGAGACGTCGTTGGAGCCGACATTGGCGGTGTAGGCCCGCTTGCCTTCGGCATCGATGGTGACGCCGAACGGACGGGTGCCGACCTTGATGGTCGCCTTGCGCTGGCGGGTCGCGATGTCCACCACCGAGACGCTGTCGTCGTCGCGGTCGGCCGAGAGCAGCAGCTTGCCGTCTGGCGTCACTGCGAGCCCCGACGGCGAGGCGCCGACCGCGATGCTGGCCGTGACGCTGCGGCTCGCAGCGTCGATCACCCGCACGGCGGCTGCGTACCAGTCCGCGACATAGACGGTGCGGCCATCCGGCGCGACGGCAATGCCAAGCGGCCCGCCGCCGACCTCGATCCGCCCTGCAATCTGCCGCGTTGCTGCGTCCACCACCGTTACGGCCTTGGCGTCCGGGCTCGTGACATAGGCAAAGCGCCCGTCCGCGCTAACGGCCACGCCCGCCGGCTTGCCGCCGATCGGGATGGTCGCGACGCTGCGCGCGGTGGCGAGGTCCACCACCATCAAATCGTCGCTGAGCTGGTTGGTCACGAACGCCTCGTCGGCGCACGCGCTGCCGAGAGCGGCACGGTAAAGGCTGGCAGCGAGCGCCGCCAGGACCAACGCCCGCACGGTCAGCTTCCGCTCTCGATCTTCTTCTTCAACGACTCGAGGCCGGCCTTGTAGAGCCCGCTCACCGCAGTCTTAGCCGCCTCGTCGCTCAGCTCCGGCGGCGGATCGTTGTTGGGAAAGCCGCGGTAGAACGCGCCGGCCCATTCCAGGGTCGAGGCCTTGCCGTCGGCGCTCGGCGTGACGGTGAGCGTCGAGGAATAATTGGTGACCGGCAGCACCTTCACGTCCACATTGGTGATCCGGTAGGAATAGCTCATCGCGGCGGCGTCAAACTTGTAGAGCTCTTCGTCGACGGTCGCGCCTCCCGTCAGCGTCAGCTTCCGCGTCGCGCCGATCTCGTTGCCCTTCTCGCCCTCGGTCTTGGCAACAGGCGGCAGCCAGCTCATGTCCTGGAAATTGCCCATTGCGGCCCACACCTTGGCCGGGGCGGCGGTGATCTCGATGGATTCGCGGACCTTCTGCCGGGTCGGCCCGTGGGCCCAGGCCGATGTCGAAGCCGGGCCAAACGCCGCCGTCAAAGCTGCCGCGCCCGCAGCAGTCAGTACTACGCCCAAGACCGTGCGGCGTCCAATCGTCACCCTCATCTCGTTTCCTCATGCGTCTCATTGATCATGCGCGACTTGATGCGCGCTGGGATCATGGTAGCGCATTTTGCGGCCGAGGGGAGACCCGTTCGTGGCCACGTTGCGGCAGGCGTCCGCGCGCCCCACAACCCCTTGCCGCCCGGCGGGCAAAACACCCGATAAGCGGGTCAACCACGATCGGCAAAAATATTTCTCTTTATCCGTATTTCGGATTATCGTATAGAAAGCCATCCCAACCCGGCCGAGGGGCGGATCGCGATCGTCACGAACGCGGGATGGGACGTGGTGGACGTGGGCCACACCGGCGCGAAGGCTTCGCAGGGCGGGCAACCGTGAACGAAGGCGTCGCGCACACGACCGGTGTGATCCGCGTACGGCAAAATCGTGTGGTCCTGACGCCCGGGGTCTGTGCGTCAAGTCTTGTGGTGATGTGGGCGGCCCGACCGGGCATCCGCATCAGCCATCCGCAAGGCGACGGGGGCAATAGTGCATCGCTCCCCGGGGAGATCACGACATAAGCCGTCAAACCACTGCGCAGGGAAGGCCGTGTGTTGGGCTTCACCTGTATGCCGCTGTGCAGCCTCTTGTAGCGCAACCTTCGCACAGTGGACCGTGGGTGCCAGCCGGCACCCGGCCTTCCCTGCGCCCTCGGCATTTTTGGGGGCAAAGAATGCCGCAAAGCTCGGGCCGCACAGGCCGCGAGAAGGCGAAGGTGCGCGGACTCTGTGGATTGAAATACGAAGATGGATTTTGGGCGCGTGCCCCGGACGCGGCGCAACGCCCCTTCGGCGGTGCGCCGCAGAGCCGGGGCCCACGCAGCGGCAAATGCACGGCTTCTGGGTCCCCGCTCTACGCCGCAACGCTTACGCGTTGCAGCTTGTCCGGGACACGAGCGTGGAACTTTATCTGGCGCGCTGGCGACCGCAACATGCCAAGCACGAAAGCCTCGCGAAAGCTGCATCTGGGAAACAGACAGAAACAAACGGCAACAAAACTCGTCATGCGGCATCGGACGCAAATTGAAATCTCAGTTGTTAACCGGAATCTTCCTGGGAAGACCCAGCTGAGACAGTTTGCCGGCATGAGGCCAGCCCCCATCTCGCGACCCCGCAATGATTGACGGATGTCCGGGACCGTAAGAGCCGCGAGGAGTGCGCGATGGTATCAACGTATTTCAGTTACAGCTACATCACGCGCAATCTCAAGCAGTCCCTGACGCGGGTCGAACAGCAACAGGACGTGGCGCGAGAGGCCGCCTATTACAAAGCCCACATCGGCAAGGTGAAGTCCGTCGACGACTTCATGAAAGACTATCGCCTTTATCATTATGCGACGAAGGCATATGGCCTGGAAGACATGGCCTACGCCAAGGCCTTCATGAAAAAGGTGCTGGAGAGCGACCTCTCCGACGCAAACAGCTTTGTCAACAAGCTGGTCGACAAGCGTTACCGCGAGTTCGCCGCGGCATTTTCCTTCAACGGCAGTGCAACGCCGGTTGCGCAATCGGAGAACCAGACCGACGAGATGATCGGTCTGTACACGGCGACCAGGAAGAGCCAGGTCGATGCACTTACCGGCGACTCCAATTACTACAGCGCCGAAATCGGCAACATCAGCAGTGCAGACCAGCTCCTGAACAACGACCGTCTTCGCAACTATGTCTATTCGGCATACGGAATCGATCAAACCAAGTGGTCGCGTGACACGATAAGCCAGGTCTTGCGCAGCGATCCATCCGATCCCAACAGCTACGTCAACACCACTTTCGCCTCTCAGTTGAGTGGCCTCAACGCCGACCTTGCTCAGGCCCGATCGGATGTCACCGCGGCCAATTCACGGATCGCCGACTACACCACCCAGCTATCGCAGCCGGGCGCGAACGTGACCCAGTTGAACGTGCAGATCCTGGTCGAAAAGCATCATTTGGAGTCATATGCGAGCAGCATTTCCAGCCTCAGCGACCAGATAGGGACGATTGGCGGGTTCGTCGACCTGGCCGGTGCGTTCGAGTTTTCGCCCGACGGGTCCCTTCCGTCAGGCGTGTCCGCGCAGACTGCTGCAAATGTCACCATCACGAAACAGAGGTTCGACGACAGCAAGTCCGCCGTCTATTCGGCGGCAAGCCCGTTGAACGAAGCCTTTGCAATCAGGCAATTCAGAACCGCCATCCTCAAGATCAATTCAGTCCAGGCGTTCGTATCGACACCGGGCGTTTATGATTTTGCGCTGGGAGCCGTCGGCCTCGATCCCGCAAACGTCTCGCCGGCGACTGTCAAGGCCGTGCTCGAAAGCGACATCAACGACCCCAAAAGCTACGTCTATACCCTCAAGGACAATCGATATCTGGAGCTGGCGCGCGCCTTCAACTTCGACGCTAAAGGCAATCTGACGACCCCCTTGGTGGCTCAGGACTCTGCTGAAGTCCTCCAGATCGCCAAGGACTACGTCATTGGAGCGGTGAAGAGCGCAAGCACGGCAACTCCCCAGCAGCAGGCCGCAGTTCGGGCACAGGCCACGAAGGATGCGTCGGAATATCAGCAGGCCATCGCCGGCATCGACAGTGTTTCCGATCTTCTCGCAAACAGGCCGATGGTCGATCTCATTCTCCTGGCCAAGGGTCTGGATCCCAAGAAGGTCAGCACCGATTTTCTCAAGAAGATCTTCGCCTCCGATCTGAACGATCCAAAGAGCTTCGCGAACACCGAGAGCGATCCTCGCTTTGCCGAAATCGCGGCGTCGTTCAATTTCGACAGTCAAGGCAACGTCGCGCGTCTTCCGATGATGGGGCCGCAGAAGCGGGATCAGTTTCGGGAAACACAGGCGAACTATGTCGAGCAAAGCCTGGAGCAGCAGCAAGGCGATGCGAATCCCGGCGTGCGCCTGGCGCTCTATTTCCAGCGAAAGGCGGGGGACATCACATCCGCGTACGACATCCTTGCCGACAAGGCTCTTTCGGAGGTGTTCAGGACCACCTTCGATCTGCCTGACTCGATGGCGGCGATGCCGATCGACCAGCAGGCCAAGTTCGTGGACAGATTCATGAAGATCAAGGACCTGTCCGATCCCGCGAAGGTTACAAAGCTGCTGAACCGTTTCTCCGCCATGTATGACATCAGAAACAGCCAGAGCACCGGTCAGGGTCAATCCCCCCTGCTCAACCTCTTTCAGGGATCCGGTTCGGGGATCAGTGACTCCACATATCTGGCCATTGCCAAGCTACGCACTCACTGACGGTCGCCCGCCGGGACTAGTCCAACACCTCGAGCACCAGCTCCATGGTCATGAGCACGGGATTGTCGCCACGGACCAGACGGCCCTCCGCCATGCCGCCGGTGTAGTCGATCAGGGCGACGTCGAGTGCGGCTTCGAGCGCTCCGGAGGCGCCGGCCGCAATCGTGCCGCCGGTGACCGCAAGCTCGGTCGCGAAGGGCTCGGTCACGCCGCCATGGCTGAAGCGGGCGCCGATGGTCGAGCCGACGCCGCCGTGGATCCTGGCGCGCGCGATGCCTTGCGCGCGGCAGAAGTCTTCGAGACAGATGGCGAAATCCTGATTGGGGCGCAGCCGCAGCGCGAAAGCGCGGCTGGTCGTGCGTGCGCCGGTGCTCGCAGCCGGCACCGGCCCGAACAGCTTGAAGTTGGTCTCGGGATCGGGTTCGGCGGCAAACATCGCACCATCGATGCCGAAGGCCTCGACCTCGAACGGCTCGGCGACGTCAGTCTCGTCCGGCAGCATGTGGCCGCCACTGTCGCGGCCATCGGGCTCCGTCCACAGCCCATGGCAATGAAAGAACGGCGCGCCATCGCGCGTGCCCAGCGTCATGCTGCCGAGCCTGGTGCGCGTCACGCCGCCCGGCCGGAAAGTGTCGCTATAGAACGCGGCGTTCTCGCTGGTCTTCGACAGCGCCGGCATGACATAGGCGAACGGCCCGAGCGCGCCGCGCCCGAAGCTGAGCACGCCGCCGGCGAATCCCTCCGCGGCAAAACCGCGGCGCGCCGCCTCCAACAGCGGCAGACCTGCTCGAAGCGTGAAGGAGAAAGCGCGTCCCCTCGCCTCCACCCATTGGATGCGTTCGGCGACCGGCGCGCCGGGCTGCTTGATGCTGCGCATGACTTTCGCTCAGCCCGCCCGCGTCTTGTCGAGATCGAGCAGCCCGCGCGCCTCGAGCTCGTCGCGAACCATCCGTTTGGGAATCTTGCCGTAGCCGGATTTCGGCAAGGCCTCCCAGAAGAAGAACCGCTTCGGCATCTTGTAGCGCGGCACCTTGGGGCTGAGGAATGCCGCCATCTCCGCTTCGCTCACCGGCTTTGCGCCTTCGCGGGCGACGCAGACGGCAACGCCGACCTCGCCCCAGGTCGCATCGGGCACACCGAGCACCGCGACCTCGCCGACGCAAGGATGGGTCAGGATTTTCTCCTCGATCTCCCGTGGATAGATGTTGGAGCCGCCGGAGATGTACATGTCGGAGGCTCGTCCGGTGATGTAGACGAACCCCTCCTCGTCCATGTGGCCGAGATCGCCAGTGCGGAACCAGCCATTGCGGAACGCCTTCGCATTGGCTTCGGGATTGTCGTAGTAGCCGGCAAGCACGGCGGGGCCGATCACGCAGATCTCCCCGCTCTGGTTGGCGCCGAGTTCGCGGCCCTCGTCGTCCTGGATCGAGACCTGCATGCCGGTACGCTCGAAGCCACAGGTGCCGATCTTCGCGTGCGGCCCGTCCTCGGGATCATGCAGCGCCGCCGGCAGCACGGTGATGTTGCCGGTCACCTCGCCGAGACCGAAATACTGCACGATGACCTTGCCGAGCTTCCTCAGCGCAGCCTTCTGGTCCTCGCGATACATAGGCGCACCCGCATAGATCACCTGGCGCAGCGAGGAATGGTCGTATTTGTCGGCGGCGGGATGCTCGACCATCATCTTCAGAATGGTCGGCACCACGAAGAGATTGCTGACCCGATGCGTCTCGATCAGGCGGAACGCCTCGTCGATATCGAATTTCTCCGTCGGGAGCAGCACGGTGCAAACGCCACGCGCGGTCTGAACCAGCTGATGCACGCCGGCGCCATGCGACAGCGGCGCCACCACCAGCGAAGCATCCGCTTCGGTGACGCCGGGCGTGAGATCGGCGAGATGGTTGGTGACGACAAAACCCATCTGCCCGTGGGTGAGCACCGCAGCCTTGGAGCGGCCGGTGGTCCCCGACGTGAAGAAGAACCAGCAGGGATCGTCGTGCTCGACCGCAACGTTCTCGACCACGCTGCCAGCGCGCGACGCGACGGCATCCGCAACCGACGTCTCGGCAAATGGCGCCCGACCGTCGATGCTCCAGGTGAATTCCAGCGCGCCACCGCTCACGGCCGCGGCGTGTTCAGGAAAATCGACGTGGCACAGAAACGCCTTCGCGCCGGAGGCCTGCGCAAGATAAGTCACCTCGTCCGGCATCAGTCGGAAATTGGTGGGTACCCAGACCGCGCCGAGCCGGAACGCCGCGAACATCGAGAAGAACATCTCGTCGCCGTTCTTGGAATGGACGAGGATGCGGTCGCCCTTCGCGATGCCCCGCGCAGCGAGCGCCGCCGCCAGCGCCGAGACCTGCGCGTCGATCTCCCGCCAGGTCCAGCATCTGTCACCCCAGACGAAACCGGGACGCGCCCTATGCCGCCGCGCATTCTGGGTCAGCATGTGAGCGAGATTCATGACGCGGCGGGACATGCGCAGGGGCTGCATCGGGCTTCCTCTTCGGCGGCGGACGGCACGCAAGCCGCCCGCTCATTGCAGCCCATTTATCGCCATCGCCACGACCCCTGCAAGGCTGCCGGGCGCAGCGCAGCCCATCCCACCGTTCAGGAAATTTTAAACATGATCGGCGCAACCTCGCTCAGTTCTCGCGTACAGAGTGCCGCATCATGGTCAAAGCGCCCGCCCTCCTCCTGTTGTCGTTGGCGCTTGCCGGATGTGCCGTGGGCCCACAAGCGCACCTCGCCTCCGGTCCCGCCTTCACGCCTGCGCGCTATGCCTGGGACGGCGCTGGCGAAAATCCCAATCACCCGCGCGCTCCCTCAGGACCAGCACGCACGGCCCGATCCGAGCGCAACAGCTCGCAAGCAGGGCTTAAACCCTACTCGAAGGAATGGTGGCAGGCGCAGGACGGCATCGAGGCGGAACAGGACGCCAGGGTCAACCGTTCCCTCGTCATCTGCCAGGGATGCCTGCGCCCGCAGGCGCAGTCCGAGGATTCCAGGCTCGCCAAGGCGACCGATTGAAACCTCCGGACGATCAGGACCTGGTGGAAGTCCGGCCCCGTCGTCGCGAGAAGCGACCGGGAGCTACAACGCCCCGAGCTTCCGCAATGACTCCTGTGCGGTCGGCAGGCCCGGCTTCAATTCCAGCGCCTTCCTGAAATCGGCAATCGCGCCCTGTTTGTCGCCGAGCCGCAGCTTAGCCTGTCCGCGGTTGCTCCACGAGAACACGTCGGAGGGATCGTATTGCAGCGCCTTGTCGTAGTCGGAAAGGCCGCCCTTGCTGTCGCCCTGATAGAGCCGGATCATGCCGCGATTGCGCCAACCGCGCGCGTCGGTCGGCGCAACGCGGATCGCCTCGCCATAATCGGCGGCGGCGCGATCGAGCTGCTCGCTATCGCGATAGACGTTGCCGCGATCGATATAGGCGAGCAGATCGGGCGCAAGCTTGATCCGCGTGGTATAGTCGGCGATGGCGTGCGCCATGTCGCGCCTGCGGTAAGACACCAACGCACGATTGGCGTAGGCCATGGCGTATTTGGGATCGCGCTTGATCGCGGCGTCAAAGTCCGCGAACGCACCGTCGAGATCGCCCTTGTTGAAACGCGACTCGCCGCGATTGCTGTAGGCCAGCGCCAGCGACGGATCGAGCTTGATGGCCAAGTCGTAATCGGCGATGGCGCGATCATAGTCGCGCTTGAAACTGTAGACACGGCCCCGATTGTTGTAGGCGCAGGCATAGCCGGGGTCGCGCCTGACCGCATCGTCGAGATCGGACAGCGCCGCGTCGAGCTCGCGCTTCTCCGTCAGACCATGACCGCGATTGCAATAAGCGCCGGCGAGCCGAGGTCCGGTTTCGCTCTTGGTATCGATCACGGTCGAGCAAGCCTTGATCCGCTCGTCCGGCGTGCTGGCCAATCCGACGCAGGCCTCCCAGGCCGGACCGCCTGCCGCGGACGCCGGAGCCGGCGAGATCAGCGCGGCGAGCAGCGCCAGGAGGCTGAGCGGGACACGCATTTTCCGGATATCTCCCCTGCGGCAATCCCTCTTGGTCGCACCTTGGCAACGGCCGGTTCAGGCGCCTAGATCAGAGGCAAGCAGCAGGTCGGAAGGATTTTGCATGGCGCCATCGGTACGCGACAACAAGGACAGAAGCCGCTTCGAGCTCGATGTCGGCAGCGAAATCGCCTTCGCCAATTACCGGCTGACGCCGGCGGCAGTGATCATCACCCATACCGAGACGCCGCGCGCGCTGCGCGGCCGCGGCATCGGCTCCGAGCTGGTCAAGGGCGCGCTGGAATTGATCCGCCGCGACGGCAGGAAGGTGATCGCCGGTTGCGGATTCGTCGTCGACTATCTCGACAGGCATCCGGAAGATGCGGATCTCGTCGCCTGAATGCAAAAGGGCCCGCGCGATCGCGGGCCCTTGGGTTACGACCGGGCGACCGGTCAGTGCTTGATCTCCGGCGGCAGCTTGCCGCCATTGGCGGCGAGCTTGGACATCACCTGCTTGTGCAGCCAGACGTTCATGGTCGCGGAATCGTTGGTGTCGCCGCTGTAGCCGAGCTCCTTGGCGAGGTCCTTGCGCGCGGCGAGGCTGGAATCGATGTCGAGCGCCTTCATGAGGTCGACGATCGAGGTGCGCCATTCCAGCTTCTCGCCCTTGTGCGCGGCGGCCGCCGCGTCGACGATCGAGGCAACGTCCACCGTCGCCGCGGGCGCCGATCCGCCCGGCGCGGCCCCTGCGGGCGCGCTGCCCGACGGTGCGCTGCCTGCGGGCGCGGCGGAAGCTGGCTGGCTACCGAAGATCGCGCCCATAATTTTCCCGAAAATGCTCATGTCTGCTCCCCGAAAAGGACCCGCTGGAGGGCCTTGAGTGGCACTTATAGACCAAGTTGCGTCGTTGCGCCCGCAAAGTTCCGCGGACCAGCACGCAGCATCAGCTTATCTGCGGCGAAATGACGACCGAACGACATCATCGGGGTTGCGCTGCGGCATCGAATCTCACCCAAGCGTGAGGGACAGGACTCGCAAATGGGCGTAGGCTTGACGTTCAGTTAGCGATGCCATCCGGAATTCGCGTCTGGTTGGGGATCGTGAAACTTAGAATAGCGGCCGCTTGCGCCGTTTGCTGGCGCCAGATGCGGCTGCATGGCAAGGGAGCTAGCGACCATGGCCACACTCTACCAGGGCAATGTCCCCACCTTGGCCCAGACCGCAGAAGCGGCTGGACCGGTGATCCGAACCATCCAACTCTCCGATCTGCACGATGCGCTCAAGCGCGGCTGGGACGATTTCAAGGCGGTGCCGAGCCACGCCATCATCCTCTGCGTGATCTATCCTGTGCTGGGCCTCGTGCTCGCCCGCGTGGTGATGGGCTATTCGGTGCTGCCGTTGTTATTTCCGCTGGCCGCTGGCTTCGCGCTGATCGGCCCGTTCGCTGCTCTCGGTCTCTACGAGCTCTCCAGCCGGCGCGAGCGCCATGAGGAGGCCAGCGCCTGGGATGCCATGGAGGTGCTGCGTTCGCCCTCCTTCGGCGCGATGCTCGGTCTCGGCGCGCTGCTGCTGGCCCTGTTCGTGACCTGGGTTGCGACCGCGCAGGCGATCTACGTTGCCGCTTTCGGCTACGAAGGCGCATCCGGGATCTCGGATTTTCTGACGCGCGTGCTCACGAGCCGGCAAGGCTGGTGGCTGATCGTGGTCGGCTGCGGCACCGGCTTCCTGTTCGCCCTTGCCGCGCTCTGCATCAGCGCCGTGTCGTTCCCGCTGATGCTCGACCGCCATGCCGGCGCGTTCGAGGCAATGGTGACGTCGCTGCGCGTTGTCGGGAAGAACCCGGTGCCGATGGCGGCCTGGGGCCTGATGGTGGCCGTCCTGCTGGCGCTGGGCACGATTCCCGCCTTCCTCGGCCTTGCCGTGGTGGTCCCCGTGCTCGGCCATGCCACCTGGCATCTCTATCGCAAGGTAATCGCAGCCGATCCGGGCGCGCGTCCGGTGCCGCCTCCGCCGCATCGTCCACGCAAGCCGGCCGCCGACTTCCCCGCCAACCTATTCCCCTGGCGCAATCGGACCGACGTCTGACGATATCGTGACATGCGATCCTGCTCCGGTGCGGGCAGGATCGCGCACTGTCATGCGCCTTGCTTTGGCCGCGGTTTCCATCGAGATTGCACCCGCCGTTCAGATCACTTCACGGAATTTATTTGCTCGAATGACCCCGACGATTTCTCGTCTCGCCCTCGCAGCCTTAGCCCTCACCGCGTCCATCCTATCCGCCCAGCCAGCGCTCGCCGCTGTTGCCTGCGGTTCGGGCAATTTCGACGCGTGGCTTGCAGACTTCAAAACGGACGCCGCGGCCAAAGGCGTCTCGCAACAGGCCATTTCCGCCGGGCTCGCCGGTGTAACGCTCGATCAGAGCGTGCTCAACCGCGACCGCTCGCAGAAGGTCTTCAGCCAGACCTTCGAGGAGTTTTCCGGCCGCATGGTGCCGCCGCGCCTGACGCGCGGCTCCAACATGATGAAGCAATACGGCTCGGTGTTGTCGCGTATCGAGCAGACCTACGGCGTGCCTGGCGAGGTGCTGGTTGCGATCTGGGGTCTCGAGACCGATTTCGGCGTCAATACCGGCAAGTTCGCAACCATCCGCTCGCTGGCGACGCTGGCTTATGACTGCCGCCGCGCCGAGCAGTTTCGCGCCGAGCTGTTGGATGCGCTCCGCATCGTCCAGCGCGGTGACCTCGCACCGGCCGACATGAAAGGCGCCTGGGCCGGCGAGCTCGGACAGACCCAGTTCATGCCGTCGTCATGGATGAAATACGCTGTCGATTTCGACGGCAATGGCAAGCGCGATCTCCTGCACAACGCCCCCGACGTGCTCGCCTCCACCGCGAACTATCTCGCCGGTTATGGCTGGCAAAAGGGTAAGGATTGGCAGCCGGGCAGTCCGAATTTCGCGGTGCTACAGCAGTGGAACAAGAGCGAGGTCTACTCGAAGACTGTCGCTTATTTCGCCACCCAGCTCGCGCGCGCCCCTTAGAAGCCCCACGGTTCGGCGTGTGTGCACTGCACCAGCGCCGCGTTATGTCGATCCGCCAGGGTTTAGTCGCACCGCTGGCCCAGGGCTGGCAAAAGTGTACCCTCTCGCTTGTTAATGAATCTTAGTTCACTCTTAATGCTCGATCATCATGCGATTCGCGCACGCGAGACTTGGGTATAGAAGCTATTCGATCAACTTGCGGACGACCACAAAGCAACTTATCTGGCCCTGAGTGGAACCGCCTCATCCGCAGTAAATCCGTGAATTCACGGGCGTCAGCACCCTTTTTCCCGTTCCGCCTACCCTTTGGGCGGGAGTGCTCCTGGGTTAATCGACCGTTACCAATGCTATGCACCCAGCGCTTAGCTGCATCGCAACATCGGAACTTTCGCACTGCACCACTCTCACCTATATTCATTTCAACGATGAGGCTCGGGCAAGAGCTGAATCGAACTACAGGAGACTACCAATGCTGCTCTCGCTCATCCGCATGATCCAGGCTTTCCGGGACTATCAGCGCAATGTTGCCGAGCTGTCCCAGCTTAGCGATCGCGAACTGGCCGATATCGGCCTCGATCGCTCGGACATCCCGCGCGTTGCCGCCGGTCAGTATCAGGGCTGATATCGTTCAGCCCTAACCGGACGAACCGATAGCGCCCGCCTCGTGCGGGCGTTGTCGCATCCGGAGGCAGAAAACTCGATCTCGGCGATTCCACTGACCGCCGAAAAGCGCTACCTGTCCGCCCCATGACAGGACCCCAATCAAATACCGTGCACGTCATCGGCGCAGGCCTTGCCGGCTCCGAAGCCGCCTGGCAGGTGGCCAAATCCGGCGTGCCCGTGGTGCTGCACGAGATGCGGCCGACCCGCATGACCGAGGCACATCGCACCGACGGGCTTGCCGAGCTCGTCTGCTCCAATTCGTTCCGCTCGGACGATGCCGCCAACAACGCCGTCGGCCTGCTGCATGCCGAGATGCGCCGCCTCGATTCGCTGATCATGCGCGCAGCCGACGCCAACCAGGTGCCCGCCGGCGGCGCGCTGGCGGTGGACCGCGACGGCTTCTCAGCGGCCGTCACCAAGGCGCTGAACGATCATCCCCTGATCGAGATCGCCCGCGGCGAGGTCGCAGGCCTGCCGCCGGCCGATTGGAGCAACGTCATCGTTGCGACCGGCCCCCTCACTTCGGCGCCGCTGGCGGATGCGATCCGCGAGTTGACCGACGAGAACGCCCTCGCCTTCTTCGACGCGATCGCGCCGATCGTGCACCGCGAATCCATCGACATGTCGGTGGCCTGGTTCCAGTCGCGCTACGACAAGGTCGGTCCCGGCGGCACCGGCGCCGACTACATCAACTGCCCGATGACCAAGGAGCAGTATGACGGCTTCGTCGCAGCGCTGGTCGCCGGCGAGAAGACTGAGTTCAAGGAATGGGAGACCAACACGCCCTATTTCGACGGCTGCCTGCCGATCGAGGTCATGGCGGAACGCGGCCCCGAGACCCTCCGCCACGGGCCGATGAAGCCGGTCGGCCTCACCAATCCGCACGATCCCAGCACCAAGGCCTACGCGATCGTGCAGCTGCGCCAGGACAACAAGCTCGGCACGCTCTACAACATCGTCGGCTTCCAGACGAAGCTGAAATACGGCGAGCAGCAACGCATCTTCCGCACCATCCCGGGGCTGGAGAAGGCCGAATTTGCCCGCCTCGGCGGCCTGCATCGCAACACCTTTCTCAACTCGCCAAAGCTGCTCGACGGCCAGTTGCGCCTGCGCGCGCAGCCGCGGCTGCGCTTTGCCGGCCAGATGACGGGCTGCGAGGGCTATGTGGAATCCGCCAGCGTCGGACTGATTGCCGGCCTCTATGCGGCAGCGGAGGTGCGCGGCGAGACGCTTGCGGGTCCGCCTGCTACGACGGCGCTCGGATCCCTGCTCGGCCACATCACCGGCGGCCATATCGAGACCATCGAGCCCGGCACGCGCTCGTTCCAGCCGATGAACATCAATTTCGGCCTATTCCCACCGCTCGCCAGTGTACCGACGAAGAAGCCGGACGGAAGCCGACTGCGCGGCAACGAGAAGACGGTGGCCAAAAAGCAGGCGATGAGCGCGCTGGCGCTCGCCGATCTCGATCGCTGGATCGCCGATCACCTGCGCATTGCCGCCGCGGCGTGAGTTTTCGATGAACCTTCCCAAAGACGACGCCGCAACACTCTCGGCGCGCTGGACCGAGGGCGTGCTGCTCAAGCGCGACGTGTTCTCGACCGTCGAGCGCGGCCGATTCCGCGACGATGACGGCGAGGTCGACGCGGTGCTGCGCCGCCTCGACGAGGTGCCGTGGTGGTCATTCCTTTTGGCGCGCCATCTGTTCGCCCGCGAGACGCATGCGCTGGCACTCGCCAAGGGACTCGATGTCGGCCCGGAGCTGCTGTGGGCCGGACGCCGCGCGCTGGTGCGCAGCTTCGTCGATGGTGTCGCACTGCATCTGGCGAAACCGCATGGCGACCTCGCTTATTTTCGCTCGGCGAAGGCCGCGCTGCGACGGCTGCGCCGCGCCGGAATCTGCCACAACGATCTTGCCAAGGAACAGAACTGGCTGGTCGGCCGCGACGGTAGCGCCTATGTGACCGACTTCCAGCTCGCGGCCTGCTTCGACCGTCGCGGCCGGCTTTACCGGATCCTGGCGTATGAAGATCTCCGGCATCTGCTCAAGCACAAGCGATCCTACGCGCCCGAGGCGCTGACGCCGCGCGAGCGCAAGATCCTGGCGAAGAAGTCGTTCGCCGCCAGCCTGTGGCTCGCCACCGGCAAGAAGGTCTATCGGGCAATCACGCGCGGCCTGTTCAACTTCACCGACCGTGAAGGCGGCGGCCGAAGGCTCGTCAACGACGCGCCGGTGCTGGCGGAATTGATCCGCAAGAACCCCGCCGTGCGCGACACCGCCATCGTCGCGTTTGCCGACCGCCGCTCCGGTGTCGGCCTCTATGCCTTCGTCGAAGCCGATCAGGCCGCGCTCGAAGGCCAATTGCGGAACGAACTCAGCGCCGCCAAGGGGCCGAAGCCCCCGGAACACATCCAGGTCGTGCACGCACTGCCACGCAACGCCGACGGCAAGCCGCGCACGGAGATCCTGCAACTGGTCGCCATGAACCAGCTCGACCTGATCGAGCCGATGATGAAGAACGACCAGGACCGTGCTTTCCTCAAGGACATCCTGGAGCAGCGCAAGAACTTGCGCGACCGCTTCAATTTCGAGGCCGACCTGCCGGCGGGCTAGCGTGGATCACGCCTTGAAGCGTCCACATTGGCGATAGAGAAGCGATCCGATAATTCGAGCTTGGTGGGGGACTTGGCGGGGTCATGGGCACTCGGGGGACGATGATGCATCGTGTGGTAGGCGGCCTGATCGCCGGCCTTCTGCTGCTCGCCACCGCGCCCGTAATGGCCGAGTCTCCCGCCGAACTGATCTCCAGCTTCCGCCTCAAGCATGGCGAGGTCCGCGTCGTCCGCGATTCGACCCTCGACCGCATCGCCATGGACCAGGCGCACGCGATGGCGACAAAGGACGACCTCAGTCACGACGCCCTCGGTCCGTTCAACCGCCGGGTCGCACCTGCCGGCGCAGGCCGCGCCGCCGAGAATATTGCCTACGGCTACGACAATTTCGAGAAGACTCTGGGGCAGTGGATCGACTCGTCCGGACACCGCAAGAACCTGCTGCTGCACAACGCTTCCCGCGTCGGGATCGCGAGCGCGAAAAACGCCAGCGGCAAGCGCACCTATTGGGCAATGGTGATCGCCGGCGACTACGAGCCGAAGGGCAAAGGCAAAGGCAAGAAAGACGGAGAGCCCCTCGTTGCCGTGAAACGCGAAGCCGTTCCTGCAAGCAAGCCGAAATCCGGCGGCTGCCACATCAAGCTGCTCGGCCTCTGCATCTGAGGCGTGACGCCGCGCCGGAAGCATTGTTGCACGCGCTTCTCCGACCGGCCATTATGATCGCGCCGCTATCCTCAACCAACCTGAGGCGATCAATGGCCAAGAAGTACACCGCTCAATGCGCCTGTGGCGCCATCAAGTTCGAATTCAGCACCGATCCGTCCTTCATCGCCAATTGTCATTGCAACGACTGCAAGCGCGCTTCGGGCGGCGAGATGGCGACCTTCTTCGCGGTACCCGAGGACGATTTCACGCTTCTCTGCGGCAAGCCGAAGGCGTTTCACTACATCGCCAATTCCGGCAAAGGCCTGGATCGCAATTTCTGCCCGGAATGCGGTTCGCGGGTCTTTACCACTAATCTCGATAGCTTCCCCAAGACGGTCTTCGTCCAGTTGGGCAGCCTCGACCGGCCCGACCTCGTGGCACCGAAGCTCGAGATGTTCACCAAGCGTCGCATGTCGTGGAACATGCCGCTCAACCTGCCGCAGTTCGAGGAAATGCCGCACTGACGCGACGATAGTCCGAGCCGGAGATTTAGTTGATCAACATCGAGCGAATACGTGCCGACACGCCAGCCACCTCCCGGCTGGCGTACCTGCACAACGCGGGAGCTGCTCTCATGCCCGTTGCTGTCGTCGAAGCCATGAAGCAGCATATCGATCTGGAGTGCGAGATCGGAGGCTATGCGGCAGCCGATCGGGAGTCGCGCCGGCTTGATTCAGTCTACGGCTCTGTGGCCCGCCTGCTGAATGCCGCGCCGGATGAGATCGCCCTCATGGAGAACGCGACGGTTGCCTGGCAGATGGCTTTCTACGCGCTTCCATTTAGCAAGGGCGACCGGATCCTGACCGCCGAGGCGGAGTACGCGGCCAACTATGTCGCTTTTCTTCAGGTCGCCAAGCGAACAGGCGCCGCGATCGACATCGTGCCGAGTGATGCCAGCGGCGAACTCGACGTCGACGCGCTCGAACGCATGATCGACGAGCGCGTGAAGCTGATTGCGATCACCTGGGTTCCGACCAATGGCGGACTGGTCAATCCCGCAGCAGCCGTCGGCAAGATCGCGCGGGCGCACGGCATCCCCTATCTGCTCGACGCCTGCCAGGCGGTCGGACAGATGGTGGTCGACGTCGAGGCCATCGGCTGTGACATGCTGTCGGCGACGGGCCGTAAATTCCTCCGCGGCCCGCGCGGCACTGGCTTCCTGTACGTCCGCCGGGCGATGCTGCAGCGGCTCGAACCGCCGATGATCGACCACTACGCCGCACCCTGGGTCTCCCGGGACGCTTATCGGCTGCGTGACGATGCGCGCCGTTTCGAGACCTGGGAGAACAACTACGCAGCCCGGCTTGGGCTCGGCGCGGCTGTCGATTATGCCCTGGACATCGGGATCGGCCCGATCGAGCAGCGGTGCCGCATGCTGGCGGACCGCCTGAGGGGCAGCCTTGCGTCCATTCGCGGCATCAGAATTCGCGACCTCGGACGCACTCCGGGAGCCATCGTCAGCTTCACGGTGGACGGCTACGAGGCGGAGGCGGTCGTCAGCGGCGCGGCCGCAGCCAGCATCACGATCGGCGCCTCAGATCCGTCGAGCACGCGCATCGATGCCGAAATTCGCTCGCTGCCGCCGGTGGTGCGCGCCTCCCCGCACTACTACAATACGGAAGCCGAGATCGATCGGCTGATCGCCCATTTGGCGGGTTTGACGCCGCGATAGCGGCGGGCGCGCACAGCTCAGGTACAGCGCGCACTCAATCCGGATGCGCCAAGCTTCGCCATGACCTCGTCGAGATGGGCGCTGTCGCGGGTCTCGATCACCAATTGCAGCAACGTCGCCTTGGCCGGAAGATCCGAGAAGGTGCGCTGGTGCGAGACCTCGATGATATTGGCGCCGGCCTCCGCCAGCAGTGCCGCGACAGCAGCCAGTTGGCCGGGCCTGTCGGGGATGTCGAGCGACAATTGGGTGAGCCGCCCCTCGCGCGCCAACTCGCGGGTCAGGACCGATGCGATCAGCCGTGTGTCGATATTGCCGCCGCTCAGCACCAGCCCGACCTTCTGGCCGGCGAAACGGGACGGGTCGGACATCAGCGCGGCGAGGCCAGCGGCACCGGCGCCTTCCACGACCGTCTTCTCGATCGAGATCAGGGTCGCCACCGCGCGCTCGAGTTCGGCTTCGTTGACCAGCGCAATGTCGTCGACGAGGCGGCGGACGATTTCGGTTGTGATCTTGCCGGGCGTTTTCACCGCGATACCTTCGGCGAGTGTGTCGCCACGTGCCGGCAGATTGCCGTCGTGGATGGCGTTGTACATCGAGGGGTAGAGCCAGGCCTCGACGCCGAGGATCCGCAGCGACGGCTTGATCGATTTCGCGGCAATGGCGATCCCGCTGATCAGACCACCGCCGCCGATCGGGACGACCAGTGTATCGAGCTCCGGCACTGTCTTGAGTATTTCCAGCCCGACCGTTCCCTGCCCCGCGATGACAAGCGGATCGTCATAGGGATGGACGAAGATCATGCCGCGCGCTTCGCCGTGGCTGCGCGCATACGCGGCCGCCTCCTCTAGCGTGGCGCCCGTCACCACCACCTCGGCACCGTGATGCCTGGTGTTCTCGACCTTCACCATGGGCGTGCCGACCGGCATGACAATGGTGGCGGGAATGCCGAGCCGCTTGGCGTGATAGGCGACGCCCTGCGCGTGGTTGCCCGCCGACATCGCGACGACGCCCCGCACGCGCTCCTCCGGCGTCAGCGCCGTGAGGCGGTTGAGCGCGCCGCGCTCCTTGAACGAGGAGGTGAACTGGAGGTTCTCGAATTTCAGCCAGATATCGCAGCCGCAGATATTGCTCAGCGTGCGACTGTAGCTACAGGGCGTCTCGACGACGGCGCCGCGGATCGTCTCGGCGGCGGCATGGATGTCGGCCGGTGCGACCGGAAGGCCGCCCAGATCGGAAGATATGGTTTGGGACAACTCAGCCATAGGACAGCATAGAGCATTTGCCCGGCTCCGGCGATAAGCCAACCGCTATTTGGTAAATTCCCGCGAACGTGAAGCCCGCCAAAGCGTCCACAGCGTACGCAGCCGCGATGACGGTTGCGGCGCAAATGGATTGCGCCCGGGTTGCGACAGGCGCTCAAGGTCGGCCCTTACCTGGCTCAGCGGCAGAAACGCTGGCCGAGCCGACACCGGCACCTCGGGCAACAGCGACAAGGCCGTGGTCAAATGCTGCCCGGCCTCGCCCACGAGCTGGTCCAGGACGGCGCGCAAATTCGGCGTCTCCTTGCCGGCGAACACGTCCTCCATGTTGCAATCGTGGCTTGCCAGAACTTGCTGCGGCAGGAACAATTGCCGGTGCGCCGCATCACGCGGCAAGTTCGTGATGACTTGCGCGATGCCTTGAGCCAACCCCGCATGCCGCGCGAGATGCTCGGCTGGGTCCAAGGGTGACGCCATGATCCGCGCCGCAAGA
The DNA here is from genome assembly GCF_000244935.1 of Bradyrhizobium sp. WSM1253. Lineage (NCBI taxonomy): Bacteria > Pseudomonadati > Pseudomonadota > Alphaproteobacteria > Hyphomicrobiales > Nitrobacteraceae > Bradyrhizobium > Bradyrhizobium sp. WSM1253. The sequence continues at coordinate 113,596 of NZ_JH600073.1, read as the reverse complement.
GTAAACAACGCCGAACAGGTCGCGGCCAGATAGCCTTCGAGAGCCGTCATGGTCGGCATTGGGTCGTTGTAGAGATCGAATTGATGCTCGTCGACGAGCAGCGACAGCGGTTCGACCGGCAGGTCGAAATCACGGATTGCGCGGAGCAGCTCCGCCGCCACCGGATTGCCCTCGGCGCTGCCATGGACTTGGCCCGACAGCATGTCGGTCCACCATTGCAGGCGGATTTCACCAGGCAAGGGCTGGCTTACCTGGTCACGGACGCGGACGATCTCGACATTGAAAGCATAGAGCGCCAGCAGCGCGCGGCGCTCGGCAGCGGGCGCGAACAGGGTCGCGGCATAGCGAGCAAAGTCGTGGCTGCGCACGAGGTCAGCACAGAACGCGGCAGAATCCGGCGGCGGCGCGGAGCCGCTCATGGCACGGCGATCAGCGCGGCCGCCACGCGCCGCCGTTCGCCGATCATGATGTTGTAGGTACGCACGGCGGGACCGGTCTGCATCGTGTCCAGAACCACCCTCGCCGCTTTAAGCGCCTGGCGCAGTTCCGCCGGCGGCAGCCAGACCCCGGTTCCGGTGCCGATCAGGAGCGTGTCGATGCTGTTGGCGGACTTGAAGACTCGATCCAGCGAATAGCGGTCGATCTTCGCGGGGTCCGTTATGTCCCAGGCCCAGATCGCGTCGGGCAGGCAAAGCAGCGATCCCCGATGCGACATGCCGGCAAAGGCAAAGCCGCCCTTGCCATAGGCTTCGATCGGCGCCGAGCGGGGGAAATGCGGTGCGTTGGGATCGCCGGCCATGAGCTTCGTCCGAATGAGCTTACTGCCCTCGCAAACTCCTGCGAGGGCATGCGGTTCGGATCATGCCTTGCTTTTCTTCGCCGGCGTAGCCTTATCGACCGCATCTTCGCGATGCTCGCCGACGCCGAGATAGATCAGGATCGGGGCTGCAATGAAGATCGAGGTATAAGTGCCGACCAGCACCACGCCGAACATCATGACCGCGGTGAAGCTGTGGATGGCATGGCCGCCGAACAGCAGCAGAGCCAGCAGCGCCAACGTCACGGTGAAGTGGGTGATGATCGAGCGCGACAGCGTCGAGTTGATCGATTCGTTGAGGAGCTGCGGCATCGGCATCTTCTTGTAGCGCCGCAGCATCTCACGGATACGGTCGTAGATGACAACGGTGTCGTTGAGCGAATAGCCCAAAATCGTCAGAAGCGCCGCGATGCTGGTCAGGTCGAAATCGACCTGACTGATCGACATGAACCCGATCGTCAGCACGATGTCGTGCACGTTGGCGATCATGGCGCCGAGCGCGAACTGCCACTCGAAGCGGAACCAGAGGTAGACCAGGATCGAGACGATCGCGAGCATCAGGCCGAGCATGCCCCAACTCAGCAGTTCGCCGGAGACACGCGGCCCCACCACCTCGACGCGGCGATACTCCACGGACTCGCCGAGCGCAGTGCGGACCTTGTCCACGGCTGCCTGCTGCGCCTTGTCGCCGCCCGGCTGCTCAGCAACGCGAAGCAGCACGTCAGCGGGGCCACCGAATTGCTGCAGCTGGACTTCGCCGAGTCCCAGGCTGCCAAGGGTCGTGCGCATCTGCGCAAGATCGGCGGAGCCCGACTTGGCCCTTACCTCCATCAAGGTGCCGCCCTTGAAGTCGATGCCGAAGTTCAGGCCATGGGTAAAGAACAGCGTGATGGCGACGATCGACAGCGCCGCCGAGATCGGGAAGCTGATACGGCGGAAGCGCGTGAAGTCGAAATGCGTCTCGTCTGGCACGATGCGCAGCGACGGCAGGAGGCCAAGCACGCTGACCACGGTCAGCACGGCAATCAGGACGCCGAGAGAAATGAGAACGAGTTGAGTAGTGGTCACAGCCGGCCTCGAATGATCAAATCGGCACAGTTTTCGGCCGCGTCCACTGCACCCACCATGCGACGATCAGGCGGGTCATGGTGAAGGCGGTGAAGACCGTGGTGATGATTCCGATGCCCAACGTCACTGCGAAGCCGCGCACCGGTCCGGTGCCGATCATGAACAGCACGGCAGCGGCAATGAAGGTCGTGATGTTGGAATCGAGAATGGTCGCAAGCGCCCGCTTGAAGCCTGCATCGATCGCCGAGATCGGGCTTCTCCCGCCGCGCAACTCCTCGCGGATGCGCTCATATATCAGCACGTTTGAGTCCACCGCGATGCCGACGGTGAGCACGATGCCGGCGATGCCGGGAAGCGTCAGCGTGGCACTGAGCAGCGACAACAGGCCGAAGATCATTGCGACGTTGATGGCCACCGCGATGTTGGCGAACACCCCGAACAGCCGGTAGGTCAAGAGCATGAAGATGACGACCAGGATCGAGCCGACGTAAGCCGCAAGCTCGCCCTTCTCGATCGAGTCCTGGCCGAGACCCGGACCGACGGTGCGTTCCTCGACCACCGTGAGCGGCGCAGGCAGGGCGCCGGCGCGCAGTAGAATCGCGAGGTCGTTGGCCGACTGCACGGTGAAACTGCCGGAGATCTGGCCCTGGCCGCCGGTGATCGGCTCGCGAATGACCGGCGCCGAGATCACCTTGCCATCGAGGATGATCGCGAAGGGCACCCCGACATTCTCCTGCGTGGCCTGCGCAAACTTGCGCGCTCCAGAGGTATTGAACGTGAAGCTAACGACCGGCTCGTTGGTACGCTGGTCAAAGGTCGCCTGGGCGTTGGTCAGGTCGCCGCCAGCAACCAGCACCTGCTTCTTGACCACATAGTTGGGCGGCGGCGGCGTGGCCGCCGGCAGCAGTTCGGAATCCGGTGGAATCCGGCCCTGCTGCGCCTGGTCCGGCGGCACCGAGGGATCGACCATGCGAAATTCCATTTTCGCGGTCTTGCCCAACAGTTCCTTCAAATGGGTGGGATCCTGCAAGCCCGGCACCTGCACCAGGATGCGGTCATTACCCTGACGCTGGATGATGGGCTCGACGGTGCCGAGCTCGTTGACGCGCTTCTCAACGATCTGGATCGACTGCTCGATGGTCTTGCGCATGCGGTCGAGCATCGCGGCCTCTGGAATACTGAGGCGGATCAATCCGCCACCAGCATCGGCGACCTCAAGGTCGCGCTGACCGCTGGACCCCATCAGGCCGCCAATCGGCTGCGCAAGCTCGCGCAACTTGGCGAGCGCCGGCTGCGCGTCGGTGTCCTTGGTGATGCGAACCTCGACCGCGTCGTTGCGCACGGTGACGCCACCGGTGAAGCCGATCTTGGCCTCGCGCAGCACGCGACGGACGTCGTCGCGGATCTGGTCGAGCTTTTCCTTCTTCACATAGTTGGAATCGACCTCGAGCTGCAGAGAGGAGCCGCCCTGCAAGTCGAGACCCAACACCAGCCGCCGCTGCGCCCAGGCGGGCCAGGTCTTGACCTGCGCTTCGGGGAAGAAGTTCGGGACCGCGCAGAGGCACACGATCAGCGCCGTCAGGATGATCCCGAGCGCCTTCCACCGCGTGAAATACAACATCGACTGGACCTGTCAGATCAGGAGACTTGCAGGAAGACTTGAGAGACTCGCGGAAGCGCTCACTTCGCCGCGGCGTCGTCCTTGGCGCTTTCCTTGGATTCCTTGGCCGGCTCGCCCTTGGCGCGCACGCCGGAGACCATCGAGCGCATCTGCCGCACGCGCACGCCATCGGCGATCTCGAACTCGATCTGGTCGTCGTCGACGACCTTGGTGACCTTGCCGACGAGACCGCCCGAGGTCACGACGGTGTCGCCGCGGCGGATGTTCTTTACGAGGTCAGCGTGGTCACGGACCTTCTTCTGCTGCGGACGCAGAATCAGGAAGTACATGATCACGAAGATCAGGGCGAATGGCAGCAGCGACATCAGCATGCCGCTGGTGTCGCCGGCGCCCGCAGCCTGGGCATACGCAGGGGTAATCAACATTCGGACGATCCTCGTGAGAACGGGGGAAAACCGGTCAGGCCCAAATGGCGACCGGTTCGGTCAAATTCGCGCGGACTATAGCGGCCATTGCCCCAATTGCAACGCTGCCAGACCGCCCTTTTAGCCACCTTGCGGCGCGCGCTCAGGCCCGATAAGGCTGCATTCTCAGGAACTTCGGACATGCCCCAAAAACCAAGCAAAAGCCCGGCCGGCAAAGGCCCCCGCACCCCTGCCGCGAAGCCAGCCCGCGTCGCGGCAAAACGTCCCAAGGCAGCCCTCAAAGCTGCTTCCAAAGCGACTTTCAAGACGATTTCCAAGGCGACTTCCAAGGCCAACCAAAGCGTCTCCCAGGAGCGCATCGTTCGCGCGCTGGAGACGATTGCGGCGCACCTCTCCGCGCAAGGCAAGCCCGCCGTCGAACGCGAGTCGTTCAAGCCGGCGGACGCTTTCGTCTGGCACCCGGACGGCCGTCTTGCCGCGGTGCCGCGGGTCAGCCGCGTCGAATTGTTCCTGCTTAAGGGCGTCGATCGGATGCGCGACATCCTGATGGAGAACACGGAGCGTTTCGCCAACGGATTGCCCGCCAACAACGCATTGCTCTGGGGCGCGCGCGGCATGGGCAAGTCGTCGCTCGTGAAGGCGGCGCATGCCAGCATCAACACGGAGCGCAAACCGGCCGACAGACTGAAGCTGATCGAGATCCATCGCGAGGACATCGAGAGCCTGCCCGCGCTCATGGAGCAGCTTCGCGCCTCATCCTTCCGCTTCATCGTGTTCTGCGACGATCTCTCCTTCGACGGCAATGATGCGTCCTACAAATCGCTCAAGGCGGTGCTCGAAGGCGGCATCGAAGGTCGGCCGGAGAACGTCATCCTCTACGCCACTTCCAACCGCCGCCATCTGCTGGCGCGCGAGATGATCGAGAACGAGCGCTCGACCGCGATCAATCCCGGCGAAGCCGTCGAGGAGAAGGTCTCGCTATCGGATCGCTTCGGTCTCTGGCTCGGCTTCCACCGCTGCAGCCAGGACGAATATCTCGCGATGGTGCGGGGCTATTGCAGCCATTTCGGCGTCAAGGTCGACGATGACGCGCTGGAGCGCGAGGCCCTTGAATGGTCGACGACGCGCGGCTCGCGCTCCGGCCGCGTCGCCTGGCAGTTCGTGCAGGAGCTTGCGGGACGGCTCGGCGTCAAGCTGACGGCGACGTAGCGGGAGCTAAGAGCCGCACTCACACCTGTCATTCCCCGCGCAAGCGGGGAATCCAGTATTCCAGAGACAGTTTTGATCGATCGAGACGCTGCGGCGTACTGGGTCGCCCGGTCAAGCCGTGCGACGACAGCTTTCGTGCCGAGGCAACGCTGGCCTCACGCCCCGTTCAGGAATTGAAGCGGGTCAACCGGGCTCGATCCCTTGCGGATCTCGAAGTGGAGCTGCGGCGACGCCACCTCCCCGGATTGACCCGACTTGGCAATGACCTGGCCGCGCTTGATGGTATCGCCGCGCTTCACCATCAGCTCACTCGCATGGGCATATGCGGTGACGTAGCCGTTGGAGTGCCGAACCAGGACGAGATTGCCATAACCTTTCAGCTCGTTGCCGGAATAGGCAACGACACCGTCTTCAGCCGCCTTGACCGGCGTACCCTCGGGCACCGCGAGATTGATGCCGTCGTTGGACTTGCCATTGGTCTTGGCGCCGTAGCTCGTGACCACCTTGCCGCGCACCGGCCAGCGGAAAGTCGGCAGCGCGCTGGTGGTCTCCGCAGCTTTCGCCGGAGCTTCAGCGGTCTTCTCTTCGACATTGGCAGTGGCCTGGGCCAGGCGCGCGCTTTGCACCGGCGCGACGGCCGCCATCTTGGTGGCGGGCGCAGGCGCGGCCGCAACGGGTTGCAGCGTTCCGGCAACGGGAGCGGCTCCGACCGGAGCCGCGGCAAGCGGTGCTGCGACGGCGGCGGTCTTGGCGCCGGGCACGGCCAGCCTGGTGCCGAGCTTCAGTTTCGCAGAGGGATCGAGCCCATTGGCGCGGGCCAGTTCAGCCGCCGAGATATGGTTCTTGCGGGCGATGCTGGCGAGCGTGTCGCCGTGGTTCACGAAGTGCGTGCTTGACGGCGCGGCAACGGCTGCAACCGGCTTCGCAGCAGGCGCCATCGCGGGGGCAGCGGCAACGGGAGCCATGAGCGGCGCGGGCGCAGCGGCCGTAGCCTGGTGCGGAATGATCAGTTGCTGGCCGGGCGAGAGCGCGCGCGGCCCCTTATAGCCGTTGGCGGCGAGAATCGCCTGCGGCGTGACGCGATAGCGTTTGGCAAGCAGGTCGAGCGTATCGCTGGTGCCGACGATGATTTTGGTTCCACCGACCGGCTGGGCGGCTGCGACCGAGCGCGGCGGCACGGTGGCCGTGGTCTCCAGATGCGGCTGCGCCGGGGGTGCGTAGGAGCCGACACCGCGACCGCCTCCGGACACGCCGCCTGCCGCAACGGGGTAGGATTGCGGCGCGGACACCGCCGGCGGCAAAGGCTGCGACTGATAATAACCGGACTGGGTCTGCGGCCGCGAATATTGCGGCAACTCACGCTGCGGCGGCGGTGCCTGTTGCACCGAACCGGTCGATTCCTGCGCGAAGGGATTGGAGAAGTTCGACTGGGACATGCGCGACGACATGTCGGCGCTGCACCCTGCGAAGCTGAAGGAGATCAGCGCCAGCACCGCGACCTGCGGCACCCGGCGCGAGTAAAGCAACTCGGCGGCAACGGACATGGTTACTCACTCGTACGCAACAGAACTGGTGTTTTAAGTAAACACGCGCCGAGTAAATAACGGCTTAACCCTCCCAATAAGATGTTGGCAGCACAGCCAATCCGGAATTCTACAGCTCCCGCGCCACGCCGGGCAGCGCCGGCACGAAGCGGACTTCGACGAGTTCCTTGCGCTCGATCCCGGCTTCCGTCCGGCTCAGGCGGATCAGCGTCTGCACCCCCTGATGCGGACCGACGGGCGCGATCAGGATGCCGCCCACCTCCAGCCGCTCGACCAGGTTCTCCGGGAGCTGCTCCATCGCGGCCGTGACGATGATGCGGTCGAACGGGCCGATATTGGGAGGCAGATTGAGGCCATCGCCCAGCATCACCTCGACGTTGTGATAGTTGAGCTTTTCAAGCCTGATCCGTGCGGCATCCGCAAGCTTGCGGTAGCGCTCGACCGTCAACACCTGGCCGGCGAGCCGCGACAGCACCGCCGCCTGGTAGCCCGAGCCGGCACCGATCTCGAGCACGCGGTGCCTCTTCTGAAGCTGGAGCTGCTCGGTCATGTAGGCGACGACGAAGGGCTGGCTGATGGTCTGCCCGCAGGCGATCGGCAGCGCGCTGTCGCGATACGCGCCGTCGCGATCGGCGTCGTCGACGAATTGATCGCGCGGCACCTCCTCCATGGCCCGCAGGACCGCCTGGTCGCTGATGCCCCGACGCCTCAGCGTGAGCTGAAACATCATCTTTTCCGGCGGGTGCTGATGGGAAGTCATTGCCTGCTTGTGCTGTCTTTGCGGTCCGGGACGCCGAGCTGGGGCGCTAGATTCTTGTTCCGGCTCAGGGAACCCATGATAGGCTTCGGATGGGAGTAGTTGACCACAAATTGGCTTGCAACGGGCAAGCCGCGACGGCCATTTTCATGCATCCGTTCGTCAAAACGCGCATTGCGTCGATTCATGTTATCTGCGAACGTTTTTGACAATGGGCAAGGACTCGACCATGACCGCGACGGGGCTTACCGGCCGCTCTGTATTCCTCGTCGAAGACGAGGTGATGATCAGGATGATGGTCGCGGACATGCTCGAAGAGCTTGGCTACAAGATCGCAGCCGAGGCTGGCGACATCACCGAAGCCATGCGGCTCGCCCAGGCAACCGAGTTCGACATCGCCATTCTCGACGTCAACGTCAACGGCAAGGTCATCTCGCCGGTCGCCGACGTCATCAAGGCAAAGGGCTGCCCGTTCATCTTCGCCACCGGATACGGTTCCTCCGGCCTGCCCGAGCAGTACCGCGATCGGCCGGCGCTTCAGAAACCATTTCAGCTCGACGCCCTCGGCAAGACCATCGAAGCCGCGCTTCGCGGCGGCTAGGCCCCATTCCAAGTCGGATTACTTCAGCGTCGGACTTACTTCAGCGTCGCACTCAGCGCCTCCGAAAACGCCTCGTTGGTGCGGTCGAGCCGGAGCGGCGTGACGGAGACGTAGCGTTCGCGCAGCGCCGCGAGATCGGTGCCATCGGCGGGTGTATCAATCATCGCGGTGCGCTCGAAGCCGATCCAGAAATAGGGATTGCCACGGCCGTCCTTGCGCTCGTCGATCTTGAGGAAGCCGAGATTGCGCTTGCCCTGCCGCGTCACGCGAATGCCCAGCACATCCTCCGGCGCGCAAGCCGGGAAGTTGACGTTGATGACGGTGTCCTTCGGGATGCCGGCGGCGATCACCTTGCGCAGGATGTCGGGCCCGAATTTGCGCGCGGTGTCCCACAGCGGTCGGTCGCGGGTCTCGACGCTGAACTCCTGCGACAGGGCGAAAGACGGTAGTCCCAGGATGGTTCCCTCCAGCGCACCGGCGATGGTGCCGGAATAGACCACGTCCTCGGCGACGTTGCGGCCCTTGTTGACGCCGGACAGCACGACATCGGGCAGCTTGGCGCCGAGGATGTGGCGCGCGCCCATGATGACGCAGTCCGTCGGCGTGCCGCGCACCGCAAAGTGCCGCGGGCCGACCTCGCGCAGCCGCAGCGGATCGTTCAGCGACAGCGAATGCGACACGCCGGACTGGTCGAGTTCAGGCGCGACCACCCAGACGTCATCGGACAATGCGCGCGCGATCTCCTCCAGGACCTTGAGGCCGGGGGCGTGGATGCCGTCGTCATTTGTGCAGAGAATGCGCATGGGAAAGGTCGATTCCTGAAGCGGGTCTCAGCCGTCTTATCCGGCCGGGGCCGATCAGGCAAACCGGCCGATCGGGGCCGGCTGCCGGTACCGGCTTGGCCGGCTATCGGCGAACGCGCCATTGCGGCAGGAAGCGCGCCAGCCGGCCCTCGGCGTGCAATTTCATCGCCGGCACGACCGGGCTCACGATCGGCGCCTCGATGACGCCGAGCGTCTCCAGCTGTGCGACGAACGGGTCCGCTACCGACGCCTGCGGAAAGCGTTCGCGTGCCAGCGACAGTGCCTGGTCGAAATCCGCGGCATTCACACCGGGCTTGGCCCGCCGGCTCTGGACCAGATCGTCGTCCCAGAGCCGCGTGATCCCGATGTCGAACACGCCACGCAGCCGCTGATCGAGAGCCTGGATGCCGGCACCCGTCACCGCCCATTGTCTGCCGACCCAGAAGATGTCGCGGTGCAAGGCCATGGAACGAGGGGTTCGCGTTGTCGGGTGGCCGGCAGGATAACCGGCCGCCCGATCTTCGCAACCAAACGTTTCGACCGTTTCAGATTGGCAGCACGCCTAGTCGCGTGCGACCACCTTCAGCCCGCCCATATAGGGCTGCAGTACGCTGGGGACCGCGATCGAGCCGTCCTCCTGCTGGTAGGTCTCCATCACAGCGATAAGCGCGCGGCCGACGGCAGTGCCGGAGCCGTTCAAGGTGTGCACGAAACGCGGCTTGACGTCGGGACCGCGCGAGCGCGCGTCCATCCGGCGGGCCTGGAAATCGCCGCACACCGAGCAGCTCGAGATCTCGCGGAACATGCCGCCATCGCCCTGCCCGGGCATCCAGACCTCGATGTCATAGGTTTTTTGCGCCGCAAAACCCATATCCCCTGCGCAGAGCGTCATCACGCGATAATGCAGGTCGAGCTGCCGTAACACCTCTTCGGCGCAAGCGAGCATCCGCTCATGCTCGTCCTTGCTGGTTTCGGCCGTTGCAATCGACACCAACTCGACTTTTGTGAATTGATGCTGCCGGATCATGCCGCGCGTGTCGCGGCCTGCCGCCCCTGCTTCCGCCCGAAAACACGGCGTCAACGCTGTCAGGCGCATCGGCAGCTCCCTCTCGTCCACGATGGATTCGCGAACCAGGTTCGTCAGCGGCATTTCAGCCGTGGGTATGAGCCACATCCCTTCCCGCGTGCAAAACATATCTTCGGCGGATTTGGGAAGGTTACCCGTCCCATAGGCCGTTTGCTCGCGCACCAAGAGCGGCGGGTTGATCTCGGTATAACCATGCTCGTTGGTGTGCAGGTCGAGCATGAACTGGCCGATCGCGCGTTCGAGCCGCGCCAGCCCCTTCTTCAGCACGACGAAGCGCGCACCCGAGAGTTTTGCCGCTGCCTCGAAATCCATGTAGCCGAGCGCGTTGCCGAGATCGTCGTGCGGCTTCGGCGCGAAGCTGTAGTTGCGCTTGTTGCCGAAGACGTGGTGCTGCACGTTGCCGTGCTCGTCGACGCCATCGGGTACCTCGTCGAGCGGCAGGTTCGGAATCGCGGAGAGCTCTTTCGTCAGCTCCTCGTCGGCGGACTTCGCCGCGGCCTCGAGCTGCGGCATCGTCGTCTTGAGTTCGGTAACTTCCGCCATCAGCTTCGCCGCGCGCGCCTCGTCCTTGGCCTTCTTGGCATCGCCGATTTCCTTTGAGGCCGCATTGCGCCGCGCCTGCGCCTGCTCGGAAGCCAGGATCGCCGCACGCCGGGTCTCGTCGATCGCTAGCAGCGACGCCGACATCGGCTTCAGGCCGCGTCGTGCGAGGCCGGCGTCGAAGGCTTGCGGGTTGTCGCGGATCGATTTGATATCGTGCATGGCCGAGGTCCTGGGGCAGCGCGTAAACATACAACGGCAAACGTTGTACGTCAGCGCGTCTCCCTAGCACTCTGTCATCGCCCGCGAAAGCGGGCGATCCAGTATTCCAGAGACGTCAGTGATTCCCCCGAGAGGCCGCGGCGTATTGGATTCCCCGCCCCAGGGCGCAATTGCGCACAAGGCGGGGAATGACAGCGGAGGTCAGGGCGCCCTACTCCGCCGGATTAGCCGGCGTCGATACGTCAGTGCCGGTGGTGGCCTTTGAAGCTGCCGCCTTCTTCTCCACAATTCCCACCGCGATGATCGAGCCCTCGTAGAGCGCGAGCAAGGGGATCGCGAGCGAGCACTGGCTAAGCACGTCGGGCGGGGTCAGAACGGCCGCGATGACGAAGGCGACGACGATGAAATAGCGGCGCTTCTCGCGCAGCATTTTTGACGTGACGATGCCGATGCGCCCGAGCAGCGTCAGGATCACCGGAAGCTGGAAGGCGATGCCGAAGGCGAAGATCAGCGACATCATCAGCGACAGGTATTCACCGACCTTGGGCAGCAGCTGGATCTGCGCGGTCTCGTCGCTGCCAGCCTGCTGCATGCCGAGCGAGAAGCGGACCAGCATCGGCAGCACGACGAAATAGACCAGTGCTGCGCCCAGCACGAAGAAGAACGGGGTCGCGACCAGATAAGGCAGAAAGGCCTGCTTCTCGTGCTTGTAGAGGCCCGGAGCGACGAACTTGTAGATCTGCGTCGCAACGATCGGGAACGAGATGAAGCCGGCGCCGAACAGCGCGAGCTTGAGCTGAGTAATGAAATATTCCAGCAGCGCAGTGTAGATGAATTTCGAGTTCTCGGGACCCGCGACCCACACGAACGGCCAGACCAGCACGTTGTAGATCTGCTTGGCGAAGAAGAAGCAGAAGATGAAGGCAACGCCGAAGCCAAGGAGCGCCTTGATCAGCCGCGAACGCAGCTCGATCAAATGGTCCATCAGGGGAGCTTTGCTGGCCTCGATATCGGCGGCGCTCATGACGCTTTGGCGTCCTTGATCGCCTCGGCCGGCGCAGTGTCCTGGATGACCGAATCTTGCGTGACCGAACCTTGAGCGACCTGCGCCTGCTCGACCTCACGGGTGATGGCGAGCGGCTCGTTCACCGCCGCATGTGCCTCGGCCTCTACGAAGGTCTCGGGCGTCGGCGCTTCCGGCGTGGTGGGCGTCGCCGGCAATTCGCTTGAAGTCGCCAGCGCTTCGCTTGAAGTCGCCGGCGGCTCAACAGCGGCGGTGGTCGAGGTCTCGGCCGGCTTGTCCAGCGCATCGACGCGGAGCGCGTCGCTGACGTCTTTCTGAAGCGAGGTCATCAGATTGTTGCCGGCGAACCCGGAAGCCGCTTCCTTGACCTCGTCGAAGCTCTTCTTGAGGTCGGCCATTTCGGCCTCGCGCATCGCCTCCTGGAATTGGCCCTGGAATTCGGCGGCCATCTTGCGCGCCTTGCCCATCCACTGCCCGACCATACGCAGTACGCCCGGCAGCTCTTTCGGGCCGATGGCGATCAGGGCCACGACCCCGATCAGGACCAGTTCACTCCACCCGATATCGAACATGAGGTCTTCCGTTCACGCCAGCCGCAGCCAGCCCAATCCCTCGCGCGCAGGATCGGGTCCGCTACCCGCGTCTCGCGTGCTCTCTGGCTCAGACGGCCTTGCTGCCGATGTCGGACCGTGCCGCGGTCGGCGCGGCATTGTTGTGCTCGATGGACTTGGCCGGCTCGGGCTTGTCGGCGACCTTGTCGTCGTCCTGCATGCCCTTCTTGAACGCCTTGATGCCCTGCGCCACGTCGCCCATCAGATCCGAAATCTTGCCGCGACCGAACAGCAGCAGGACCACTGCGATCACCAGGACCCAGTGCCAAATGCTGAGTGAACCCATCCTGCAACCCTCCAAACGCGCATGGCCGGGGACCCGGCCGATCTTCACCGAAACCTAGGCTTGGCAGGTGTCAAAAACAAGGACCAAGGCAGCGCCAATTCGCTGTTGGCGCTACGTAATTTTGCTAGTGTTAACTGGTCGCAGGTGGCCGGTAGAAGGCCGGGACGTCAGTCCTCGCTACCGCCCTCGCCGCCCTCATTGCCGCCTTCCGGCGGCGTCTCGGGCTCGACCGCAGGCGCCAGCGCGAGATCAAGGTCCTCGCCAGGTTCCAGCGGATCCTCGTCCTCACGCAAAGTCGGGTCATCCGACGGCGTCGGCACGCTGAATCCGGTCGGCAGACGCGAATCCAGAAGGCCCGTGCCCTTGAGCTCCTCCAAACCCGGCAGATCGCCGAGCTGTTCCAGAGTGAACTGCGACAGGAAGTCCTCGGTGGTTCCGAAGGTCAAGGGACGGCCCGGCGTCTTGCGACGGCCGCGCGGCTTGATCCAGCCGGTTTCCAGCAGCACGTCCAGCGTGCCTTTCGAGGTGACGACGCCGCGGATCTCCTCGATCTCGGCGCGCGTCACCGGCTGGTGATAGGCGATGATTGCGAGCACCTCGATCGCGGCGCGCGACAGGCGGCGGGTTTCGGTGCTCTCGCGGGTCATCAGCCAGGCGAGATCGCCCGCCGTGCGGAAGGTCCATTTGTTGGCAACCCGGACGAGATTCACGCCGCGCAAGGAATAGTCGGCCTGCAACTGCTCAAGCGCGGCCTTCACGTCCACGCCCTCGGGCATGCGCTTGGCCAGCGTCGCGGTGTCCAGCGGTTCATTCGAAGCGAACAGCAGCGCTTCCAGCAGCCGCAATTCTTCGGGACGTGCCTGGGACTCGTTCTCCATCGGCTCGGCCTCTTCTACCCGCACTTCAGCCAGGCTTGCCATGGCAGATTCTCCTTGTTGCACTTAAGCGACCGGCGCATCGGGCGCAGGAGCTGCGTCCATGACCGGCTTGGGGCGCCCCTTCCGGAAATAGATGGGCGCAAACGCCTCTTTCTGATTCAGCTCGAGCTGACCTTCGCGCACCAGTTCGAGCGCAGCCGCGAAACTCGAGGCGAGCACCGTCGCGCGCTGCGTCGGATCGGCGACGTGCTGCAGCAGAAAATCGTCGAGAACGCCCCAATCGTCTTGCTCGCTGATGCTGCCGACCAGCCGCTCCAGCGTGGCGCGCGCCTCCGCAAGCGACCACACCGTGCGCTTGGCGAGATGCACGCTCGCCAGCACGCGCGACTGGCGCTGCGCGGCATAGGCGGTGAGCAGGTCATAGAGCGTTGCGGTGTATTTCGGATGCTTGATCTCGGCGATCTGCTCGGGCTCGCCGCGCGGGAAGATGTCGCGCAGCAATTGCTGCCGGTTCATCAGCCGGTTGGCGGCTTCGCGAATGGCCTCCAGCCGGCGCAGGCGGTTGGCGAGCGCCGTCGCCATCTGCTCGGCGCTCGGGCCTTCCGCACTCGGCGGCTCCGGCAGCAGCAGGCGCGATTTCAGAAAGGCGAGCCAGGCCGCCATCACGAGATAGTCGGCGGCAAGCTCGAGGCGGATCTTTCGCGCGGCTTCGATGAAGTGGAGATACTGGTCGGCGAGCGCCAGGATCGAGATCTTGGCGAGATCGACCTTCTGCTGCCGCGCCAGTGCGAGCAACAGGTCGAGCGGACCCTCATAGCCCTCGACGTCCACCACCAACGCCGGCTCACCCTCGGCGAGCTCTGCGGGCCGCCCGGTTTCAAACGATAGGATTTCTGCGGTCATGCCGATGCCGTGTTTGCCCGTGCGATCAATGCGTCCAGTTCGGCGCGTGCGGCCGCGCGATCGAACGGTTGCGGTCCTCGACGCGCCGCGAGCGCGGCGTTCGCCCGCTCCAGCGCCCTGCCCGCCAGTTCGGGTGTCTGGCCGGCGACCTCACGCATCTCCTCGATCTTGCCGTTGCAATGCAGGGCCATGTCGCAACCGGCCGCAAAAATCGCGCGGGTCCGCTCGGCGATATTGCCCGACAGCGCGTTCATCGACACGTCATCACTCATTAACAAACCCTGGAACCCGATTGTGCCGCGAATCACCTCAGCGATCATTGTCGCAGATGTCGTCGCCGGATGGGCGGGGTCGACCGCGCTAAACACAACATGTGCAGTCATGGCCATCGGCAAATCCGCCAAAGGCATGAACGCCGCGAAGTCGGTGCGCTCCAGTTCGTCTCGCGACGTGTCGACGGTCGGCAGATTGAAATGGGTATCGGCCGTAGCTCGGCCATGGCCGGGGATGTGCTTGAGCACCGGCAACACGCCCCCCTCTTCCAGGCCCTCGGTGACCGCGCGGGCGATCGCGGCGACTTTTCCCGGTTCGGTGCCGTAGGCCCTGTTCCCGATGACGGCGTTGGCGCCAGCCACCGGCACGTCGGCCAGCGGCAAGCAATCCACGGTAATGCCGAGATCCCCGAGATCGGCCGCGATCAGCCGGGCACTGAGGCGCGCCGCGGTCAGCCCGAGCGCCGAATCAGTATCGTAGAGACCCGCGAAAATAGCGCCCGGTGGATAGACCGGCCAAAGCGGCGGCCCCAGGCGCTGCACCCGTCCACCCTCCTGGTCGATCAGGACAGGGGCATCAGCGAAACCCGCGACCGCCCGCAATTCCGCAACGAGTGCAGCAACTTGAGCTGGCGTCTCGACGTTGCGCTTGAAGAGGATGAAGCCCCATGGGCGTTCGCTGCGGATAAACTCCCGCTCGGCGGCAGTTAGTTCCGTTCCGGAAACGCCGGTAATGAAGGCCCGCGTGCTCATACGGCCGATTAACCCTGACCCGCGAGACGGTCAAGGAAACGGCCGTTAATTCCTCTGGACGAAGCAGGCAGACAGGCCCGCGGATTTCAAACTGTTGCAGGCCTGGTTCGCCTCTTCGAGCGATCCGTAGGGTCCAGCGAAGGCGCGGTAGACGATTCCCTTGCCCTTGTCGGTCAGGTCGACCCGCTTGACCACCGGAGCGCGGGAGCCCAGCACGCTGCCGTACTTGCTCTGAAGCACCCGGTAGGAGGCGTGGGCGCTATCCTCGGTCTGCTGCGAGGAGACCTGCACGACGTAGCCACCGCCACCGCTGCTCGCGGGCGCAATTTGCGTCGGATTGGTCGCAGCCATCCGCTGCGGCGGCTCCGCAGCCGGCGCCGATTGCGGCGCCAGCGAGAGCGGCTGATTGGCACTGGCATTGGCCGAGGTCGGCGGCGTGCGTGGTGCAGCGGGTGCCGCAACGGGCTTCAGTGGAGCTGCCGGCTTCGCGACGGCGGCGGCTTGCGACGCGGTGGCGTCGGTCTGATCGCCCTTCACGGCCACGGTCCTGATCGCGCGCGGCGAATTGTTCGGCAGCGTGCCGTTACTCGGATTCGGGCCCGCACTCGATAGCGGAATGCTGGACGGCGACACGCTCGCCACCGGCGGCGGGTTCGCGTTCTGGTTCAGCGGCGGGAACACCACGCGGGGACCTCCCGCCTTGGCGTTGACGTCGACAGGCGCCTCCTCGCGCGGCACGATCTTCTCAGCGCCATCACCGGTGACCATGCGGTCCGGCACCTTGGCCGAGGAGTCCGACGGCGCCGGCACGATTTTGGTCGGCGTGTTGTCGGCCTTGATGATGGGCGGCTCGCCGCTGCGGGGCGAGCCCACATAGGTCTTGTAGGCGAACGCAGCGCCGGTCCCGACCACGGCAAGCGCCAGGATCGCCGCGACCGTCATCATGCCGCCGCGCTGCTTCTTGGGCTCGTCGAGATCGGCCTCGGGATAGTCGCTCTGGAATGCGTAAGGATCGTCGGGATAGGCGGCATCGCGCTGGTAGTCTTGTTCGCCCGCCTCCAGCCGTCCGTAGAGCGCATCGTCGTAGCGCGCCGGATCGGGCTGCTGCTGATAGGCTTGTTCCTGATAAGCCTGATCGTGCTGCTGGTAGGCCTGATCCTGATAGGCAGGAGCTTGATAAGCAGGAGCTTGATAGCCCTGATCCGGATAGGCCTGCGGCTGACGAAAATCAGGTTCGGGCTCGGGCGCAGTCGGCTGGGCTGAATAACGATGCAGTGGATGAACCGGGTTTACGGAAGCGGGATAGGCAGGCTCAGCTGGCGCCGTCTGCGGCTGCACATTGGCGCGCCGCATCCATGAGGGCGGTCCGGGCGGCGGCGGAGGAGCCTGCTCGGCATAGTCCTGCGGGTCATCGTCCTGGCGATAGTCGTCGTCCTGATAGCTCTGGGCAGGCGCGGGCGCTGCTGGCGGGTGCGCACCCGGCCGCCCTTGCGCCGCAAACGGATCGGTCTGCCCGATCAGGCGGGCGAGTTCGGCCAAGGGATCGCCGCTCCCATGCTGATCGCCACCGCGACCATAGTCATCGGAAGGAAACGGTCTGTCCTGATATCGTTCGGCCATCGTGATGATGCGTCCCTTCGGGAAAGCCGCGCGCCCCTCGGCCAAGGCACGGCTTTCGACCCACAAGGCTTTCAACCAAGTCTAAGCGATCCGGCTTCTGCCGGTTACCCCCGAAATCCCTTAAGTAGTTCGCCCCAAACTACCGCATCTCGTCCGGAGCATGGACGCCGAGGATGGCGAGGCCCGATGCCAGGACAGAGACGACGCCCTGGACCATGGCCAGCCGCGCCTTCGTTAGATCTGCATCATTATTGATAATGAAGCGTAAATAGGGCAAATCGCGCCCCTTCGTCCAAAGTGCGTGAAATTCGCTCGCTAAGTCATAGAGATAGAAAGCAATTCGGTGCGGCTCGTGGGCGCTTGCCGCCGCTTCCAGCATGCGCGGAAAAATTGCGAGCCGCTTAAGAAGGTCGAGCTCAGCCGGGTCTGACAGCCGTTCCACCGCCGACTCACCGAGCCAGGCGATGCGCTTTTCGGTTTCCTCGGGGAGTTCCGGGAACACCTCGGCCCGGGCGTTGCGGAAGATCGAATGGCCGCGGGCGTGGCCGTACTGGACATAGAACACGGGGTTGTCGCGCGACTGTTCCATGACCTTGGCAAGGTCGAAGTCGAGCACCGCGTCGTTCTTGCGGTAGAGCATCATGAAGCGGACGGCGTCCTGGCCGACTTCATCTACCACCTCACGCAAGGTGACGAAGTCCCCGCTCCGCTTGGACATTTTCACCGGCTCGCCGTTGCGCAGCAACTTCACGAGCTGGACGATCTTGACGTCGAGCGCCCCCTTGCCGGAGGTCGTCGCCTTCACCGCCGCCTGCATGCGCTTGATGTAGCCACCATGGTCGGCGCCCCAGACGTCGATCATTTCCGCAAAACCACGGTCGAACTTGTTCTTGTGGTAGGCGATATCGGCGGCGAAGTAGGTATAGGAATTGTCCGACTTGATCAGCGGGCGATCGACGTCGTCGCCATAAGCAGTCGCCTTGAACAGCAACTGCTCGCGATCTTCCCAATCCTCGGCCGGGGCCCCTTTTGGCGGCGGCAGACGGCCCTGGTAGACGTCGCCCTTGGCCTTGAGGAAGTCGATGGTCTCGGCGACCTTGTTGTTGCCGGCGTCCTGCAGCGAGCGCTCCGAGAAGAACACGTCGTGGCGGATGTTGAGCGCGCCGAGATCTCCCTTGATCTCGTCCATCATCATCGCGATGGCCTTGGCGCGTACCGTCGGCAGCCACGCGCCCTCGCTCATGGCGAGGAGCTTGTCGCCGTGTTCGTTGGCCAGCGCCTGCCCGACCGGCTTCAGATAGTCGCCGGGATAAAGGCCTTCCGGAATCGCGCCGATGTCCTCGCCGAGCGCCTCGCGATACCTGAGGAACGCGGAACGTGCGAGCACGTCGACCTGCGCACCGGCGTCGTTGATGTAATATTCGCGCGTGACGTCACGGCCTGCGAACTCGAGCAGGCTCGCCAGCGCGTCGCCGAACACGGCGCCGCGGCAATGGCCGACATGCATCGGTCCGGTCGGGTTGGCCGAGACATATTCAACGTTGACCTTGGAGCCGCCGCGGACGCGGCCGTAATCGGCGCTCTCGCGCAGCACGGTCCGTAGCGCCTCCGCCCATGCGGCCGGCTTCAGCGTCAAATTGATGAAGCCGGGACCGGCGACGTCGACCTTGGCGATCAGCGCATCCGCGCGCAGCCGTTCGGCGATCTGCTCGGCGAGATCCCGTGGCTTTGCCTTTGCCTCTTTCGCAAGCACCATGGCCGCGTTGGTCGCCATGTCGCCATGGGAGGTATCGCGCGGCGGCTCGACCACCACGCGCGAGAAATCGATGCCCTCGGGCCAGTTGGCGTCCGCCGCAAGCGCGCGGCAGACCGCGTGCACGCGTGCGAGCACGTCGGCGAACAGGTGCAGTGCTGAGGATGTGTCGGGCATGGGCGCCGCCTAACGCAAATCCGGGGTCGAGTCAAAGAGCCGCTGGTGCTCGGTCAGGGCGAAACGGTCGGTCATTCCGGCAATGAAATTCCCGATCCGTCGAGCCCGGTCGCCCTCATTGTCCGCCTCCGCCCCGACCAGCCATTCCGGCGGCAGTTCGCCGGGCGATGTGAGGTATTTCGCGAACAGGTCGAACAGGATCTGTTCCGCCTCGCTCATCACCCGCATGACCCGCTTGTGGCGGTACATGTGCTGATAGAGAAAGCGCTTGATGGCGGCCTCCTTCTCGGCGACCGCGGCGGGGAACGCGATCAGTGCCCGGCTCTGCTGGCGCACGTCCTGGGCGGATTGCGGTTTCACGGCGGCAAGGTTTGTCTGCGCCTCGGCGAACACGGCACCGATCAGGTGCGAGATCAGCTCGCGCACCAGCTCGGCGCCGCGCCTGACGTCTTCGAGATCGGGGTAATGCGCAGACGTCTCGGCGATGATCTCCGCGGTCAGCGGCATGACCTTGAGGTCGTCGAGGTGAAACAGGCCGGCGCGCAGGCCGTCGTCGATATCGTGGGCATCATAGGCGATGTCGTCGGCGATCGCGGCGACCTGTGCCTCCAGCGAGGCGAAACTCCACAACTCGAGATCGTAGGTCTTGATGTAGTCGGCGATGCCGACAGGAATGCCGTGCTCGCGATAACGCCCGACCGGCGCACCGCTGCGATCGGTCAGCGGGCCATTGTGCTTGACGATGCCTTCCAGCGCTTCCCAGGTCAGGTTGAGCCCGTCGAATTCGGGGTAGCGGTGTTCCAGCGCCGCGACGACGCGGAGCGTCTGGACGTTGTGGTCGAAGCCGCCGAAATCCGTCAGGCAGGCGTCCAGTGCCCGCTCGCCGGCGTGCCCGAACGGCGGATGGCCGAGGTCGTGGGCGAGCGCCAAGGTTTCCGTTAGGTCCTCGTCCAGCCCGAGCTGCCGCGCCAGCGCCCGGGCAATCTGCGCCACCTCCAGCGAATGGGTCAGCCGGGTCCGGTAATGGTCGCCCTCGTGGAACACGAACACCTGGGTCTTGTACTTCAGTCGGCGGAACGCGGTGGAATGGATCACCCGGTCGCAATCCCGCCGGAACGGGCTGCGGGTCCGGCTCGGCGGTTCCGCGACCAGCCGGCCGCGGCTGCGATCGGGATCGCAGGCATAGGGCGCGTGGGGGGCAGCCATTCCGACGGACACGGCGAATTTAGTCCCTATCCATTTGATTCTGCGTATGGTGGCACTTAACTATGCCGGACGCGGGATACCAACTGAATTGGGCAACCGACCTTCGGGCGACCTTGGTGTGACCGCGGGGCTATCGGAGACGAGCGATGACGACTGACGTGACCATCAGTGACAAGGCCGCACGCCGGATTGGGGAGATCCTCAAGGACGAAGGGTCTGGCGCGATGCTGCGGATCTCGGTCGAGGGCGGCGGCTGCTCCGGCTTCCAGTACAAGTTCGACATTGACCGTGCCCGCACCGACGACGATCTCGTGATCGAGCAGGACAATGCTGTGGTGCTGGTCGATTCCGCCTCGCAGCCGTTCCTGGCGGGCTCGCAGGTCGATTTCGTCGACGATCTGATCGGCGCCTCGTTCCGGGTCAACAATCCCAACGCCACGGCGTCCTGTGGCTGCGGGACCAGCTTCTCGATCTGACAGGCTTTAGGCGCCAGTCATCTGCCTTTCCTCGTCCGTCCACTCCACGTCGACAGGCGTGAGCTCCGGCTGAAGTGGTGCGTCTTCCGCCATCACATGTCCATCGAGCGCGCGCAGCAGAGCCGCCACCAGCGCAGGCTTGCGCAGCGGTTTGGCGAGGAAGTCGGACATCCCCGCCTCGCGGCAGATCTTGACGTCCTCGGGGAAGGCATTGGCGGTCAGCGCGATGATCGGCAAGGCCGCGAAGCATCCGCCCTCGGCGCGGATCGCACGGGTCGCGGCAAGCCCGTCCATCTCGGGCATGCGCACGTCCATCAGCACGATATCGTAATCGTCTTCGGACACGGCCGCGACGGCCTCGACACCGTCGGTCACGACGCGCAACTCGACGTCGAAGGCACCGAGCATCTTGCTCACGACCATGCGGTTGACGGCGTCGTCCTCGGCGACCAACACCTTCAGCGGTCGGTCGAGGCCCGCGATGCGCGCCTTGAGATCGTCGGCTTCCTCGCGGCCTGCGTCGTGATCGGACGTTTGCACCTGACTCCACGGCAGTACCAGCGTGAAGCGGAAGGTCGAGCCTTCGCCCGGCGTCGAGGTGACGCCGATGGTGCCGCCCATCTGCTCGATAATGCGCCGCGAGATCGCTAGGCCCAGCCCGGTGCCGCCGAAGCGGCGGCTGATCGAGGCGTCGGCCTGGGCGAAGTCGGAGAAGAGCTCGCCGAGCTTCTCGGGGGCGATGCCGATACCGCTGTCGGTCACGCTCCATTCGACGGTGGCGAGCAGATCGCGGCGGGCCTGACAGACAGCTGCGATCGTGACTTCGCCTCCGTCAGTGAACTTCACCGCGTTGGATGCGAGATTGAGCAGGACCTGGCGGATACGCGCGACATCGCCGCGCAGCGTCGGCGGCAGGTTGGGATCGAGCTCGACCTTGACGGCGAGCCCCTTGCTCTTGGCGCTCGCGCGCACGATGGTCGCCACGGCTTCGACCATCGCCTGCGGCGCGAAGTCGATCACCTCGAACGCGAAGCGTCCGGCCTCGAGCTTGGACAGGTCCAGGATGTCGTTGAGGATGCGCTGGAGATTGTCGCCGGACTCGCGGATCGTGGTGACAGCCTCGCGCTGCTCCGGATCGAGTTTTGTCTCCAGCAGCACGCTGGCAAGCCCGAGCACGCCGTTCATCGGCGTGCGGATCTCGTGGCTCATCACCGCGAGGAAATCCGATTTGGCGCGGCTCTCGGCCTCGGCCTTTTCGGCGCGCCAGCGCTCGGTCACGTCGCGGCCGAAGCCGCGATAGCCGAGGAATTGACCGTCGCGGTCGTAGGCCGGCTTCGCAGTGAGCGACCACAGCCGCGCCTCGCCGCCGGCGACGACCTTGAGGTTCATTTCGTGCAGCGGTTCGGCGTGCTCCATCAGGCCGACGACGTTGTAGGCCGCGCTCTTGTCTTCGGGGCACAGCATGTCGAGCACGTCGGCGAAATGCGAGCCCTTCAGCAACGGCAGTGGCAGCTGTGCGACGGCGGCGAAGCGCTCGGGCACGTCGACCAGATGCCCTTCGGCGTCGGTCTGCCATAGCCAGTCGCTGGCGTTCTCCTGAAAATCCTTCAGCAATAGCGAAATGATCTCGGTCTGGCGCTCGAGCTCGAGCCGGGCCTTGAGATTGCCGAGGAACAGATTGCCTTGCGAGACGATGTTGCGCGCCATGAAGAACGCGAACAGCAGCAGAAACACCGCGGTCAGGAGGTAAGGCCCGGTGCCGCACAACAGCAACGCCGCGGCGCAGGCAATCGTCGTCGTCGCGAGATAGACAAGGCCCGCGCGCGGGAAGGTCGAGAGCATGAAGGCGCCGCCGGACATCGTGCCGACCATCAGGCAGGCCAGGACGAGCTGGCTGGTCGGCTCGATGCGGCTGAACAGCGCGATCGGCAGCGTGCCCCAGATTGCGGCGAGGAAAAACGCCTGCCGCAACATCTGCCGCGCGGCGCGGGGCGAGGCTTCCTGCGGCGGGCTCCGGTGGGAGCGCCGCCACGCGCGCACCGCGAGCGAGGCGGCGGTCGCGAGGGTCATGCCCCAGATCGCGAGAAAGTCGTTCCAGCCACGGCCCCAGAACAGGACCAGCACGACTGCGACGTTGAGCATGGTGACGGCCATCGTCACCGGGATCAGGCGTATCACCGCGTCGATCTGCTTGGCGCGGATGCGGCTCAGCTCGCGCTCGCTGAGACCGGCGGTCAGGCCGTCCTCGATCTCGTAGCCGCCGAGCCAGTACAGGAACGCGCCGATCAACCCGTCGCGGGGCTCGGTTCGCTTCATGGATTTGTCCGGCCGTCCCATTCGAAAAACCTTTTCACGATCAATGACCCAGGCCCGACTTAAGCCGGGTTAATTTTGTGGGAGATTTCGCAGCGTCCTTGACGGGCGCGTTTGCATTTTGTTCTAACCATGGCCCCTGCCCGGAGCCCGTCGAAATGCCCATCAGAATAGCCACCTGGAACGTGAACTCGGTCCGGCAGCGGATCGACCTGTTGCTGACCTGGCTGAAGGAGTGCCAGCCGGACATCGTCTGCCTCCAGGAGATCAAATGCGTCGACGAGGCCTTCCCGCGGCTGGAGATCGAGGCGCTCGGCTACAACGTGGTCACCCATGGGCAGAAGACGTTCAACGGTGTCGCCCTGCTCTCGAAGCTCCGGTTCGACGAGACCAAGTCGGGGCTGGCCGGCGACGACGAGGATGCGCATGCCCGCTTCCTCGAAGGCGTGGTGACGCTCAAGAGCGGCGTGCTGCGCATCGCCTGCCTCTATCTGCCCAACGGCAATCCGGTCGGCACCGAGAAATATCCCTACAAGCTCAAATGGATGTCGCGGCTTCTTGAGTATTCGAAGGAGCGCCTCAAGACCGAGGAGCCGCTGATCCTCGCAGGCGACTTCAACGTCATCCCGCATGCCCGCGACGTCCATAATCCCGCCGCCTGGACCGAGGACGCCCTGTTCAAGGCCGAGACGCGGGAGAGTTTTCAGTCCCTGCTCGGCCTCGGCCTGACCGATGCGCTTCGGGCCGTCACCGACGAGCCCGGGCTCTACACCTTCTGGGACTACCAGGCCGGCGCTTGGCAGAAGAACCACGGCCTGCGGATCGACCATCTGCTGCTGTCGCCACAGGCCAGCGACCGGCTCGGCAATGTCGGCATCGACAGTTATGTGCGCAGCTGGGAGAAGCCGTCGGACCATGTGCCGGTGTGGGCGGATCTCGACCTCGAGGCGGCGTGAGGCCGCCTCAACCCATCACTCCCGGCGACCCTGGACCCATTGCTCCAGCATCTGCAGGCACATGGCGCGATCGTCGTCGGAGGCCTTTGCGAAGGCGCGGTTGTAGTTTTCCTTGATCCAGGTCTCGTCGCTACCTGCGCTGTCGCGCGCCAGCGTCAGCCACATCAGGCCGCGCGCGGCCTGCCGCGGCAGGCGGTCGCCGTTGAACAGCATCTGGCCGAGCAGCGCCTGGGCCTCGTGCTGGCCCTTCTGCGCGGCGAGCCCAAGCCAGCGCGCGCCGTAGCGGAAATCCTCGCGCGAAGCGTCTGGTGTCTTCAGGTACAGGCGGGCGAGATCGTATTGCGCATCCGCGTTGCCGAAATAGGACGCGGCATAGGAGAACATCTCCCGCGCCCGCTCCTGGTCCGGCTTGACCTTCGAATTCGGGATGCCACTGAGATAATAGCGGCCGAGCGCCACAAAGGCGTTGGCGACGATCTGCGCCTGGGGCGCGGACGGGCTGTCCTCGGCGTGCGCGTTGGCGATCCGGGTGAAATACTCGAACGCACGAACATCGTCCTGGGCGACGCCGTCGCCATTGGCATACATGCGGCCGAGCTTCCACTGCGCGATGGGGTGGCCCCCTTCCGCGGCATATTGCAGGGCGCTGAGCGAGGTTTCCTGCGGCACGACTGGCGGTACATTGCGCACCTTGCCTGCTGCGCCCGGCAAGGTCGTGACCACCGGGATGGTCGCATCCTTCTGGCTGACGGGTGCGCCGTCAAAGGCGAGCGCCGGCGCGGCCAGCGCAGTAGCCCCCAACACAAACGCAACGATGGTACGCCTAGATGTCCGCATAGCACTGTTTCTCGTGCGCGCCGCCCGGATGGGTCACTGCCCCACCGACCGCTGGTCCAACCTGCTGAGCATATTTCCAGAGCGCGCCCGTCGTGTGGTTAGTCGCGCGAGCGGTCCATTTGGTCTTGCGCTGGGCAAGCTCCTGGTCGCTCAATTTTACGTTAAGGGTACCGGCGACCGCGTCGATCTCGATGATATCGCCGTCCTCGAGCAGCCCGATGGGGCCGCCGATGGCGGCTTCCGGCCCGACATGGCCGATGCAGAAGCCGCGGGTGGCGCCGGAGAAGCGGCCGTCGGTGATGAGCGCGATCTTGCCGCCCATGCCCTGGCCGGTCAGCGCCGCGGTGGTCTGGAGCATTTCCCGCATGCCGGGACCGCCCTTGGGCCCCTCGTAGCGGATCACGATGACTTCGCCTTCGCGGTAAGTGCGGTTCTGGACGGCCTCGAAAGCATCCTCCTCACGGTCGAAGCACCTGGCCGGACCGGTGAACCTGAGGTTGGACATTCCCGCGACTTTCACGATCGCACCTTCTGGCGCCAGATTGCCCTTCAGACCGACCACACCGCCGGTGACGGTGATGGGTTTGTCTGCCGGGTGCACCACGTCCTGGTGCGGATTCCACTTCACGCTTTTGAGGTTTTCGGCGATCGTTCGACCGGTGACGGTCATGCAGTCACCGTGGAGAAATCCGTTGTCGAGCAGCGTCTTCATCAGAAGCGGTATGCCACCTACTTCAAACATGTCTTTGGCGACATAACGGCCGCCCGGCTTCAAATCCGCGACGTACGGTGTCTTTTTGAAGATTTCGGCGACGTCGAACAGGTCGAACTTGATGCCGCACTCGTGCGCGATTGCCGGCAGGTGCAGTGCAGCATTGGTCGAGCCGCCGGACGCGGCGACCACGGCGGCGGCATTCTCCAGCGCCTTGAGGGTAACGATGTCGCGCGGCCGGATGTTTTGCGCGATCAGCTCCATGACCTGCTCGCCCGCCGTCATGCAGAAGGCGTCGCGAATTTCATAGGGTGCCGGAGCACCAGCCGAGTACGGCAGCGCCAGCCCGATCGCCTCGGAGACGGTCGCCATCGTGTTGGCGGTGAACTGCGCGCCGCAGGCACCCGCCGAGGGGCACGCCACGCGCTCGATCTCGTCGAGGTCCTCGTCGGACATTGCGCCGACCGAGTGCTTGCCGACGGCTTCGAACATGTCTTGCACGGTCACCTGCTGGCCCCGGAAATTGCCGGGCAGGATCGAGCCGCCATAGATGAAGATCGAGGGCACGTTGAGGCGGACCATCGCCATCATCATGCCCGGCAGCGACTTGTCGCAGCCGGCCAGGCCAACGAGGGCGTCATAGGCGTGACCGCGGATCGTCAGCTCGACGGAATCGGCGATGCATTCGCGCGACGGCAGCGAGGAGCGCATGCCGTCATGGCCCATGGCGATGCCGTCGGTCACGGTGATGGTGCAGAATTCCCGCGGCGTGCCGCCGGCGGCTGCGACGCCCTTCTTCACCGCCTGCGCCTGGCGCATCAGGGAGATGTTGCAGGGCGCGGCCTCGTTCCAGCACGAGGCGACGCCGACGAAGGGCTGGTGGATCTGGTCGGTGGTCAGACCCATGGCGTAGAGGTAGGACCGATGGGGCGCGCGCGCAGGGCCTTCCGTCACGTGACGGCTCGGCAGCCTCTGCTTGATGTTGCTCTTCGCGTCCATCGCAAACCAGTTTCCCCGGCGAACCCTTTCAGACCCGAAAAATCAGTGCCAAGATTTGAATCGACCTTTTGAATCGACCTTGGGGATTTCCGTCGCCTTCCAGGACCACCGCTGCCGCTAAAACATTCGAGTGATTTTATTCATGTTCGGGTGTGGCCAAAAAGCGGCGTTGATGCGAACGGACAGAGATGATGGTTAAATCCGTGACGGGTGTTGCGCGGACGGCACAATCGTGGCTTGGAGGACACGATTGAGCTTACTGCGATACCCCCGGCGGGAGGACAATCCACAACTTCAGGCCAGTAGATGCCCGCACCGCAACTAAGACGCGACGACGAGGCGCAGCCAAGGTGAGTCGGCGCCTTCATCATCCCCCGCGCGTGCCCCTACGCGCTGCAAAGGCCTCTGCGCTGCGCATCGGAGACTCAAGGGTCGAGCGTGGCGCACACTCTCTCAAAGCGTCATTGCGAGCGAAGCGAAGCAATCCAGAATCCCTCCGCGGTAAGACTCTGGATTGCTTCGCTGCGCTCGCAATGACGGCGTATGAGGCGGCAGCGGCACTCTTCCAGCTCGCATTTTTACTTGCAGACATGCCTTTTCGTCCTCGCGGCTGATTTCGCCCGAGCTTTGCTTGTTCACTCCACCCTCTTATCCAAGAGGGCGCAGGGAAGGCCGGGTGCCAGCTGGCACCCGCGGTCCGCTGCGCGAAAAGCACACGCAGAAAAACCGCACAGCAGCATACAGGTGGTGCCAATCACTCGGCCTTCCCTGCGCGATGGTTGGACGGCTTATGCCGTGCTCTCCCGGGAGCCGAACTTTCCTTCTGGCCTCCCTCGCCTCGCGAATTGGATGATGCTGTCTGCCCGGTTGGGCTCGCACACACCTCCGCGACAGCTTGACCGTAGCAACAACGGCCAGGACCACACGGTTTTGCCGTACGCGCATTCGCCATTTCGCCGCAGGGTTCGACGGCCTCGTGCACGTAGCCATCGAAATACCGACGAGACGAACTTCACAGCGCCGCTCGTCCGCACGTGGCCACGGGCTCACAGGGAGTACCCGCCCTGCCCGCACCTCTCATGCCGACGCTGCCGCGTCCACCGCAAGCCCGGCTCGCAATCAAGACGACAACGAGATCGCCCCTCAAGGATGAGCCGGGATGACCGACACATACGCCGTTTCCGAATTTCGGTAAAGTAGAATATTTTAGACACACCGTCTTGACACGAGCATGTCAAGAAATGGTCGGGTGTTTTGCCCGACGGGTCACGGCGACTGCATCGTGAAAGTCAGATCAAGGCGACCCGGGATCACGCGGCCCCGCATCCGGGCTGCAGGATCACGCAATCCGGCGCGGCGCTGCCGCAGCACGTCGTCTCGCAACTGCTGACCAGCGCGGCCACGGTCGCTTCCAGTGCCCGCAGCTCCGCAATTTTCTTCCTGATCGATCCGAGATGCTTCTCCGCAAATGTCTTCGTATCGCTGCAGGGCAAGCGCCGCTGACCCGATGCGAGGATGTCGCGCGTCTCGTCGATGGAGAAGTCCAGTTCGCGGCAGTGCCGGATGAGACTGAGTGCCTTGAAAGCCTCTCCGCCGTAGACGCGCTGGCCGCCCTGGCGCGCTGGCGGCGTCAGAAGACCGATGCTCTCGTAATAGCGGATGGTGGGAACCGAAACGCCGGCCGCCTTGGCGAGGACGCCAATTCTCATGGAGCTCTCACTTTTCGCTTGAACCTCAAGTGGCTTGAGGGCGTAGCGATCCGGTCCGTGGCGCACAAGCATGAGGAGAATCACATGAGCGTTATAGGACCGTCCTGCAACCTTCCGTCCGAGACGTCGCCAGGATGCGGCTGCGCGGCCAAGCTCGAACCAGGGACCGAACCAGGAGGCGGCAAGGCCGCCGGCACGGCGGTCGCGGCCGCGGTTGTCGCTGTAGCCTGCACGGCGTGCTGTGTGCTTCCCTTTACCCTGCCCGCTGTCGTGCTCGCCAGTGCAGGCAGCCTGATCGCCGTGTTCGACCATGCGCACGGGCTGATGACGATACTGTCCATCGCCGTCGTGATCTGCGCCTGGGGCTGGATCGTCTGGCGATCGCGGACGCGCGGCTTGAAAATCCGATCGTCCGTGCTGGCTGCAATGTGCGCCGCGACCGTTCTGACCGCGACAGCCGCGCTGTGGCCAGTGATGGGGCCCGCTGTCTTCCAGGCCCTCGGTCTCGCCAAGAAGCCGAAGCATCCGGCCGGCTGATGGACGCAATCACGATCTTCGGACTGCTGTCGGTCAGTGCGATGCTGTTGTTCTACGCGCTCGAGCCGCGCGGACCGCATTTTGTGCTGGCCTTCGCGGCAGCCTGCGCGCTCAGCGCGGTCTATGGCTTTCTCCAGGGGACCTGGCCGTTTGGGCTTGTCGAGACGGTCTGGACAGCGGTCGCCTTACGGCGCTGGGTCCGGTCATCGCCATGACCGGAACTTAAAGCCTTGGAGGCGCCTACGCGTTCCGCATCGCACGGCCGAACGGATCGACCAGGCGGACGATCTCACAGGCGGCAACGAGGCCGGCGAGCCAGACGGCGCTGGTCAGCCCGATGCGCGCAACGATGGCGGCGGTGAAGGCGCCCTCGCCGCCGAGGACCGGCGTCGCGACAAGCAGCGCGAACTCGTAGACCGCGTAGGCGGCAGCGAACGCAATCGCCAGCATCAGCGGCGTGCGGCCTCGTGGCAGCCTACGGAGGACCGTCGATGCGGCTGCGGTCGATAGCAGCGCAGCCGCGCCGATGACGAAGCCCCAGGCGATGGTGCTGATGTCGATCGGATAGTGCAGCACGCCGAAACCGATGGTCTGGTTGACCAGCCAGGCGCCGGTGACGACGAGCAGCGCCGGACGCAGCGGCAGCATCGCGGCGGCGATAACCGCGAAAGCGGCAAATGGCGTGGCGCAGGCGAATGCAAAGCTTGCCAGCGCGCATGACACCGTCAGCAGCGCGAAGCCGAACAGCGGCGCAAGCCGCGGCGCAACCGGGTACAGACGGAAACGGTCGCCGTGAGAGGGCAGGATCTGACGGGGCATGGATGAACTCCTGCCGGCGATCCTAGCACATTGCATTGGTTGGATCGCCTCCCGCGACAGTTCCAACTGCCCCATCGGAGGTCGTGAGAGATGGTAACGCGCCCTCTTGTCCTAGAACGGGCCGGCTACGCTCGCCCTCTTGCGCGCTGGGCTTGAGCCCAGGCCGCGGTGACGTCGCGCGGCGGGACGTCGACGCGCCGGATCGGCGTCAACTCGCCGGAGGCGGAGATGATCGCGGTCTCCTCGCGGCGGCAACGCGGGCACACGAAGCGGACCTCGTTCGGCGAAGCCGACCAGCTCGAACGTTTTACATTGGCGGCCATCGGCCAGGCTGCGCAGTGAGAGCATGACACCAGGAACCGACCGGGATCGAGCATACCCATTCCAAAGGACTCCGCGTCCTGCCATCCCTTCAATGATTAATCCATGTGAATCGTTCCGGTGCCGAGACACCGCCAAGGACACCGTCAAGGAACCGTCAAGACACCGTCGGCCCCGAACCAGGAGGCGGAGCGGCTCAATGGGCGCCCTTGAGCGTGCACGACGTGGTGCAGGTGACCGTGTTGCCGTGGTCGCACGCCTTGCAGGCGGCAACGCATTGGGTCATGTCGCGGGGATTGAAGGAGCTGTAGTTCCGCATCGCGCAGACTGGGGTCGAGCCGGTGATGTCCTGCTCCTGGTTGCAGGCTGCCGTCATGAGTCCAAACATGATGACCGCGAGGAGGCGCATGGGATCGCCCTGTGAGGCACGACAAAACAATCTCGCGAGGCGCGCTGCACCGCAGCGAGCCTCGGCATTTCCACAGCGGAAATCGCCGCAGGCGTCCCCGCTTCTGCATTGAGGATGCGCGCCAAGTGTTAAGAACGGATTGCCGGCGTCAGGCCGCAGCCTTGCTCGCGATGGCCTGCCGCATGTCCACGGCCAATTGGCGGTACTGCTCCGATAGCTTCAGATAAAACTCGCGCTTGGTGCTGTCGGTGGCCAGCCTGGCGATCAGCTCGCATTCGGCGGTGAGCGTCTCGAACCGTTCGAGCCTGTTCTCAAGTTCTGTCATCGGCGTGTCCCCGTCAAACGCCTCAAGGACATCAAACCTAAGCCCGGGAAATAGGTCACAGCGAACATCGTTATCGAGTAGAATCAATTTTTCCGCGCGGCCGGCTATTTCTGCTCCAACCGCCACGCGCCGTCCCAGCCCTCGTCCGGCGGATTGGCCTCGAACCGCGCAATACGGGCAAGCATTGCCCGCGACGGGCCGTCGCCGGGGACGGCTTCAAGTGCCGCGTTGAAGGCGGTACGGGCCTCGTCGAAGCGGCGGGCGCGATAGGCCGCGAGGCCTTCGGCGTAGTGCGAACGCAGACTCTCATGCGCGGCAGTCAGCGCGCCTGCCCGGCCCATCACCTCGAAAATCGTTTGCGGCACGCTTTGGCCGGCGACCGCAAGACGATCGACCTCGCGCAATTCGAGCTGTGAGCCGATCGCGTCCGCCGTCGCCTGCGAGATCAGGATACGGGTGCCAAAGGTCTTGTTGACGGCTTCCAAGCGCGAGGCGAGGTTCACGGCATCGCCCATCACGGTGAAGCTCATCATCAGCTCGGAGCCGATGCTGCCGGTCAAAACCTCGCCGGTGGCGATGCCGATGCGCAGATCGCATGGCACCGGCATGGCGCGGATGCCGAGGAGATCCGGGAGCTGCTTCTGGAGCGCGGGCACCTGGTCGGCCATGTCGAGCGCGGCGAAGCAGGCAAGCTGAGCCTGCTCCTCCTCCTCGATGAAGGGCGGCCCCCAATAGGACATGATGGCATCGCCGATGTATTTGTCGATGATGCCGCGGTTGCTCCTGATCGGACCGGACATGACGGTGAAATAGTGGTTCATCACCCTGACGAGACCGCGCGGGGTCATGCCCTCGCTCATCGAGGTGAAGCCGCTCATATCGCAGAACATGATGGTCATGACCCGGCGCTGGCCCTCGATGGCGACCTCGGGCCGGTCGATCAGGCCCTGAACCACCTTGGGATCGATATAGCGGCCGAAAGTCTCGCGGATGCGCTCGTTCTGGCGCAACTGCTCGACCATGCGGTTGAAGGCGGCAGCGAGCTCTCCGATCTCGTCCTGGGTCGAGACGCTGATAGTCTTGTCGAAATGGCCTGCCTCGACCTCGCGGGTGCCGGCCAGCAGCAGCCGGACCGGTCGCGTGATCCCGGTGGAGACCATGATCGCAAAGGCAAGTCCGACGATCGCCGCGAGGATGGTCACGATGCCCGAGACGATGATCGCCTGGCGCTGATGGCGGATGACCTGGGCGGTGCTCACGAACACCTGCGAGAGCATGTCGGCTCGGATCGCGTCGATCCGCTGGGTGAAGAGGTCGCGTAGCGCGTCCACATGGACGAGCACGTCGGGCGCGCCCGCAAAGTCCTTGTCATCGAGCAGCCGGAGCAGCTTGGCGTCCTCCTCGTCGAGTTCGCGGCGAAGCTCCTTGACTGCATTCTCGATGCGCGTCTCGATGCGGGCGAGTGCCGCGTTGTCCGACGGTGTGCTCTCATCGTTGATGATCGCGTTGATCAGCTTTCGCGCGGCTTCGGCCTCCTGCTCGACCTGGGCGTCCGTTTCCCTGAAGATCTTCAGCCGCGCCGCAAAGCCCTCCTCGTCCGGCGGCGTTTGCATTTTGGCGATCACCATGCGCCGCATCGCCAGCGCCCGCTCCAACGAACGCACATTGGACCGCGCCAGGTGGCCGTAAGCCGGAATATACCGGGCGGTCAGCTCATCCAGAAGATGGCCGACGCGGCTCGACATCACCATCGACAGGATCGCGGTGACGACCATCAGGATGATGAGGCCGAGCGCAATCCCGACGATCTTGCGCCGGATCGACTGGTTGAAAATCGGCATGGGCGCGGGACAATGGGCTGAAGGGGAAAGGCCTTGGAACCAATACAACGGATTTGCCGCCGGGAATACTCGCAATTTGGCCGCTTGTGGCGTCCTGAACCGCCGCAACCGTCGCGCGAGCCTTGTTCGTTAATGAAGGTTAAGAAACCCGCTCGACCCGCCGTTGCACAAGTTCCCTCGCTCCATCCGTATTTCGCCGCATTGTTGGAACAGCTTGAGGATGCGAAACGATGTCGTGTCACCGTTTTTGACGCCGTTTTGATTCTCGAACCGCATCTCGTCGCGGACTTTGGTTTGTACTGGTTTCGCAGGGGGACCACGGAATGAACCAGTGCCTACGCTCGCTTGCGTGCGTCGTTGCCGTGGCCGCTTTGGCCTTCATCCCTACCGAGCTGGCAGCGAAGAGCAGTCAGAAATCGTCCGCGCCGAAGAAGACGCATGAGGCGAAAGCCGGCAAGCAGCGCCACGCCTCCGCCAGCAAGGCGCGGCACGGCAAACGTGCCGAGGCCAAACGCAACTCGAAGAAGCAGGACGACGCGCCCTCGGACAATCCGGCAGCCCCGCCACTGACTGGCGATCTCGCCGCGCTGAAGGATGCCATCGATCTCGCGCGGAAGGGCAAGACCGAGGACGCGAGCGCGGCGCGCGACCGCATTGCTGACCCGGCGGGGCAGAAGCTCGCCGACTGGTTCATGCTGCGCCATTCCGAAAGCACGGCCAATTTCAAGCGCTACGCCGCCTTCCTCGCCGCCAATCCGGACTGGCCGAGCAGCGCGCTGCTCCGCCGCCGCGCCGAGGCGCGGCTGTGGCAGGAGAAGGCCGACGCGGCGACCGTGCACAAATTCACGATGGACCGGCCGACCAGCGCCAAGGGCAAGTTCGCACTCGCCCGCGTGCTGATGACCGAGGGCGACAGCGACCGGGCCGAGCGTCTGGTGCGCGATGCCTGGCGCACGGACGAATTGTCCGAACGCAGCGAGGAAGATTCCTACGAAGCGTTTCGCGATCTCCTGACCACCGAGGATCATCGTGCCCGCATGGACAAGCGCCTCGGCGCCAAGGACTACGCAGGTGCGCGGCGCGCAGCCAAGCGGCTCGGCGAGGATGCGCTCGCGATCGTCAAGGCCTGCGCCGCCGTCACCGGCAAGGCCAGCAAGGCCAAGGATTACCTCGAGGACGTCTCGGCCGAGGCGCGCCGCGACCTCGGCTATGTGCTGTGCCGCGCGCAATGGCATCTCCAGAATGACCGCATCGACGACGCGGCCGAGGTGATCCTAGCCGCCGCGCCCGATACGATGGCGGCGCAAGACACCGACGCCTGGTGGCGCGAGCGCCGCCTGCTCGCGCGAAAGCTGCTCGACCAGGGCAAGTTCAAAACCGCCTACGACGTGGTGCGCTCGGCGGCCGTGCCCGCGATGGAAGTCTATCGCGTCGACTATCACTTCATGTGCGGCTGGATCGCGCTGCGCTATCTCGATGATCCCAAGGCGGCGATGACGCATTTCGCCGCGATCGACGAAGGCTCGGCCAACCCGATCGCGCTGTCGCGCGCGCATTATTGGCGCGGTCGCGCGGCGGAGGCGATGAACGCAACCGCCGATGCGCGCCTGAGCTATCAGGCGGCGGCGCGCTATCCGACCGCCTATTACGGCCAGCTCGCCCGCGCCAGGCTCGGCCTCGACCGCATCGAACTGCGCGGGCCCTCGCCCGTGCTGGCAGCAGTCGACACGCCGCCCGCGGACGAGCGCGTGCGCGCCGCCGACATGCTCTACGGCGTCGGTGAGCGCGACATGGTGTTTTACTACGCCGAGGATTTCGCCAAGGAGAGCACCGACGTGGCGGCGCTCGAAGCCCTCGGCGAGCTCGCCGGCCGGCGCAACGATGCGCGCGTGATGCTGGAGGTCGGCAAGTCGGCGCTGGCGCGCGGGCTCGCACTCGATCACTACGCCTTCCCGACCATCGGCATCCCTGAACATAAGCAGGTCGCGCCCGCGATCGACCCCAGCGTGATCTATTCGGTGGCGCGCACCGAAAGCTCGTTCGACCAGCGCGACAAATCGGCCGCCAACGCAGTCGGGTTGATGCAGGTGACGCCGGAAGCGGGCCGCGACACCGCAAAGCGCTTCGGCCTGACCTATGACTGGGACAAGATGGTCTCCGATCCCGTCTACAACACGCAGATGGGCGCGGCCGAGCTCAGCGCGCTGATGTCGGAATACCGCGGCAATCAGATCATGACCTTCGCCGGCTATAATGCCGGCCGGGGCCGCGTGCGCGAATGGGTGCAGGCGCGCGGCGACCCCAGGGATCCCAAGGTCGATCCGGTCGACTGGGTCGAGCGCATCCCGCTGTCGGAGACGCGCAACTACGTCCAGCGCGTGATCGAGAACGTG
The DNA here is from genome assembly GCF_000244935.1 of Bradyrhizobium sp. WSM1253. Lineage (NCBI taxonomy): Bacteria > Pseudomonadati > Pseudomonadota > Alphaproteobacteria > Hyphomicrobiales > Nitrobacteraceae > Bradyrhizobium > Bradyrhizobium sp. WSM1253. The sequence goes on along the minus strand of NZ_JH600073.1, from coordinate 78,772 downwards.
CTGGTCTATCGTGCGAGGTTTGAGGCCAGCAGCGTCGTCGCGGCGAAGTCCGAGCAGCGCGTTACGACGCCGAACGTGGGCGCGATGCCGACGGCATCGGCCGCAGCCGCCGCGCCCTAGCTTCGCGACGCCGGGGCTGGACGCGGCGTGAAGCTGGATGCGGTGACTGCGACCGACCTCTCTGCGCGGGTCCGCATCGTTCGGCGAGCCGTCACCTCCTTCCGTGGTCAGAGGGTTCGTACGCGCGCAGAAATGCTTCCGTCAGCGAGCGCGAGAGCGCACCCGTCTGCAGTATCCAGTTCCAGCTCGACACCGTGATCGCTTCGAGCGAACTGCGGTAAGGCCAGAGCATTTCCACCGTCGTCTGCTGATATCGACGGTAGCAATCATAGTCGCAGTACCGCCGCTCAGCGGGCACATGGCGGACGTAACTCGCGCCCAACGGTTGCGCGCACGCGCTGCAGGTACCGCCGTGGCGAGGCCCTTCCTGATTGACGAGCATGAATCTCATAGCGATGCCCTCTCACCCGGACGGCAAATCCACCGCCCGTTTCGCTCTCCTATCCGCTCAAGACGCCGCTCGTGTGCGTCCCTCGATCAGCGGCGCAGCTTCGCCATGAAGCGCGTAACACTCGTAGCCGCAGTAGGGCAGCAGCGTCTTCGCATCGCGCAGATAGCCGCCGCTGATCTCCTCGCAGCACCACAGGCAGAACGTTTTGCGGAAAGGGGTCCTGCCGTTCACCAATATGAACCTCATGTGGCACCTCCGAGCGCAAAGCAGTAGACCGTGTCGACGGATCCGGTGACTGGTGCTTACGCCGCCTGAGACCGAAACAGCCATCGGCGATCGCGTTCGCGGCGCGCCCTGAAGCGATCGAGACATTTCCGGGAGCAAAGCGGCGCTCGCCAGGAATAATACCGGATCAGGCCGAACTTCCCGCTGCAGACGGCGCAGCTTTTTGCCGCGGAAGGGCGCTCGGAGTGTTCGGGCTTATCGCACATGATCTCTCCTCCTGGCCTCTGATGGGCGCCTCTGACGGTCGAGGATCCCCACGGGCGCTGATGCACAATCATCACGTTCGTCAACGAAATGCGGCTTCTCAATCGTGACCAGCCAGATCACGGCGGAGGCGAAGCTCGCCTCTTGAGCGCACGACGCCGCGCTACTCGACGGTTCGTGCTTCGCGATCGACTTCACTGGATTGCCGGTGAGACTAGTCCGCATGCGACGGGCCGCTCAATTGTACGGAGGTAAATGCAGCGTATGACTAGGGTTGCGCGACCTATACATAGGTTTGTCCGGTAATTTTCCGGAGTTTCGTCTACCCGCAACGAGACGGCGCAACGGCGGCAAGCTGCACGGAGCCCGCGAATTCTCGACTCGGAATCCTGCTTTGGTCGGAGGGAATTGCCCCTCCTGTCGCAAAGTGCTCTACTCGCCCTGCCCCCAAGCGGGCCGGGACGCCTGCGATGATGCCTGGCCAGATCGCAAAATTAGGGAATTCGGCCGCGCAATTCCTGCTCGGCGGCCTTGCGGCGCTTCGATCTCTCGGCAATGCAGCGAAAGACGGACCTGCGGCTGGAGAGGGCCGGCGGCAGGACAATGCCGACCTGCGCGACGCCGTGAAGCAATGGCGACAAGTGTTCGAGCACAATCCGGTCATGTATTTCATGGTCGATCCGGCCGGAACGGTGCTCAACGTGAATACATTTGGCGCCGCGCAACTGGGCTACAGCGTGGCCGAACTGACCGGCCAATCTGTGCTGAACGTCTTTTTCGAAGAGGACCGCGATTTCGTTCGTCGCTGTGTCGGGCTGTGCCTGGAAACCGTGGACCAGTCGCACACCTGGGAGATTCGCAAGATCCGGAAGGACGGCTCGGTTCTCTGGGTCCGTGAGAACGCCAAGGCCATGCGGCGCGGCGACGGCACGCCGATCGTGCTGGTCGCCTGCGAAAACATCACCCAGCGCAAGGAGGCGGAGGATGCGCTGCGCCAGAGCGAGGCCTACCTTGCCCAAGCGCAGGAGTTGAGCCGCACCGGCAGCTTCGGCCTGAGCCTGGCAACCCGCGAGGCCGTCTGGTCCAGGGAGACCTTTCGCATCTTCCAACGTGACCCGCAGGTCAAACCGACGCTCGATTTTGTTTTCCAGCGCATCCATCCGGAAGATCGCAATGCGGTCAGCAAGACCCTTGATCGGGCCTTCCGTGACGTCGGCGATTTCGACCATGAATATCGTCTGCTGATGCCCGATGGATCCATCAAATATCTCCATTCCGTGGCACGCGCGGTGAGACATGGATCCGGCCACATCGAGTTTGTCGGAGCGGTCACTGACGTCACTACGGCAAAGGAAACCGAACAGCGACTGCGTCGCAGCGAAGCCTATCTAACCGAAGCCCAGCGCCTCAGCCATACGAGCAGCTGGGCCTGGGACGTGCGCCGTCAGGAATTCGCTTACCGATCGGCCGAACTCTATCGCCTGTTCGGATTTAACCCGGACCAGATTGATCTGTCGGCGCAGGCCTTCCAACAACGGATCCTCGCCGAAGACTTTAAGCGGATCGTCGATGTGGAACGTCAGGCAATCCGGCAAAAGCAGCCTTTCGAAGTTGATTTTCGGATTGTGCGTCCGGACGGTTCGGTACGACACGTCCATACGGAGGGGCATCCCGTCGTCGGCGGGGACGGCGATGTGACGGAGATCATCGGCACCCACGTCGATGTCACCGAGCAGTTTGCCGCAAGACAAGCGCTGCAAAACGCCTTTGACGAGCTCAAGCTGTCCGAGCAGCGATTTCGCGACTATGCCGAAACCGCCTCGGACTGGTTTTGGGAGAGCGGGCCGGACCACCGTATCACACGGATTTCGGAACATGCCGACACGGCCGGTCCCGTGCCCACGGGCGTGATCGGCCTCGCCCGTTGGGACATTCCGCCCGATGCCGAGCTCGAGCCCGAGAAGTGGGAGCGGCATCGCGCGACACTCGATGCCCACCTTCCGTTTCGCGACCTGGTCTACCGAAGCAAGGATCGCAACGGATCTCCGATCTACGTGCGCACCAGCGGCAAGCCCTTGCACGACGCGAACGGCAACTTTCTCGGCTATCGTGGCGTCAGCAGCGACGTGACGGCGGCGATCCGCGCCGAGCAGGCCGAAGAAGCACTGCGCAAGGCGCAAGCCGAGCTTGCTCACGTCACGCGTGTCACGATGCTCGGCGAACTCACGGCCTCGATCGCCCATGAGATCAATCAGCCTTTGGCCGCCGTGATCTCCAATGCGGATGCCTGCATCGGATGGCTCGACCGCGAACCGGCCGACCTGAATGCCGCGCGCCGTTCCGTGGAATGGATCGTCGAGGACGCCAATCGCGCCAGCGAGGTGATCCGCCGGATCAGAGCGCTTGCGAAGAAGACCGAGATCGAGATGGCTCCGGTCGACATGAACCAGCTCGTCAGGGAGACGGTGGCGCTCGTCCGCCGCGAGCTTGCCACCCATGCCGTGTCGGTGCGAATGGAGCTGGCGTCCGCTCTGCCCAGAGTCTGCGGCGACCGGATCCAACTGCAGCAGGTGCTGATCAACCTGGTCATGAACGGGATTGAAGCCATGCACGCCAATGTGGAACGCCCGCGCGAGCTTGCGATCCGCTCCAGCCAGGTGAGCGAGCACGGCGAAGGCCGCATGCTCCTGATCGTGACAGACAGCGGGGTCGGCCTCGGCAACGGCGCGACGGAGCGCATCTTCACACCTTTCTTCACGACAAAGCCGAGCGGCCTGGGGATGGGACTGTCGATCTGCCGATCGATCATCGAGGCTCATGCGGGCCGGCTCTCGGCCTTCCCCAATGACGGAAGCGGAGCAACATTCCAGATTGCCCTGCCCTTGCCGATCGAGGACACGTCGTGACCGACATTCCCAAGGCGGCGACGGTGCAGACGAGCTCCGACGATCCGATCGTCTTGATCGTCGACGACGATCCATCGATGCGCCGTGCGCTCACCAACCTCTTTCAATCCGTCGGCCTCAAGGTCCAGGCTTTCGGCTCCGCGGCGGAGATCATGGAAGCCAAGCCACCGGCGGTCCCCAGCTGCCTTGTGCTCGACATCCGCCTGCCGGGCTCAAGCGGCTTTGACCTGCAGTCGGACCTCGCGAAGGCGAACATTCACACGCCCATTATCTTCATCACCGGTCATGGTGATATTCCGATGACCGTCAGGGCCATGAAAAGCGGCGCCATCGATTTTCTGACCAAGCCGGTGCGCGACCAGGACATGCTGGATGCGGTTCGGGCCGCGATCGAACGGGATCGCAAGCGACGCAATGCCGAGGAGTCGGTCGCGGGAGTGCGGTCCCGCTTCGAGGGTTTGAGCGCGCGCCAGCGCGACATCCTCACTCTGGTGGCATCCGGCCTGATGAACAAGCAGGTCGCGGCCGAGCTTGGATTGGCCGAGATTACCGTCAAGATCTATCGTGGGCAGATCATGCGGAAAATGGGCGCCAAGTCGTTGGCCGATCTCGTCAGAATGGTGGAGGCGCTCGGAATCTCACGCCCGGGCGGAAAGGTGCAAACCTAAGTATGCTTTTCAAGCTCGCTCCAAGGGCTCACTTTCGCCAAGCGCGGCACCGTGATCGGCGGCTCCCCGATCAGGAGCGATCATCTTGTCAATCCCCTTGGCCATTTCCGTCATTGACGATGATCGATCAGTCCGCCTTGCGACCAATAATCTGCTGACGTCGCGGGGATACACGGTCAACATCTTTCGCTCCGCTGACGAATTTCTTCAATCGGCCGAACTGAAGACGACGTCCTGCGTGATCGCGGATGTGCAGATGTCGTTGATGGGCGGCCTTGAGCTCTTGACGCACATGCGCAGCCTCGGCCACCACACGCCCTTCATCTTCATGACGGCTTTTCCCGACGATGCCGTGCGCGACCGCGCGCTGAAAGCGGGCGCTATCTGCTTTCTCGCGAAGCCGTTCTCCACGCCCGCTCTGCTTGAATGTCTGCGGATGGCCCTGCCCGGCCCCGATCAAACCGAGACGTGATACGCCGGCGCCGAGCCCTGGCGACACGGCGCTCACTCCACCTTGATGTTCGCCGCCTTGATGATCGGCCACCACTTCGCGATCTCCGCCTTCTGGCGCGCGCCGAGGGCTTCGGGCGTGAGCTGATCCTGCGGTGTCATCTCCAACCCCTGGCTTTCGAGCTGCTTCTTCACGCCGGGATCGTTCAGCGCTTCCACGGCTGCGGCATTGAGTTTGGTGACGATCGCCTTCGGCGTGCCCTTGGGCACCCACATGCCGGACCAGAGCGTCATGTTGAAACCCTTCAGGCCCGCCTCCTCCGCCGTCGGGACGTCGGGCGCCGACGCGAGGCGTTTGTCATCGGTGACGGCATAGGCGCGGATGGTGCCGGCGCGGACCTGGTTGATGGAGTTCGAGGTCTGGTCGACGATGACGTCGATCTGGCCAGCGATGAGATCGTTCAGGGCGGGCGCGGTGCCGCGATACGGCACGTATTGCAGCTTGATGCCGCTGACGCTCTCGAAATAGACCCCGGCGATGTGGCTGCCCGAGCCCGCGCCGGCGGTGCCGGCGGTCGGCGGCGAAGGCCGCGACTTCAGCCAGTCCAGCAGCTCCTTCAGCGAGGTCGCGGGCACCGCGTTCTTGCTGACGACGATCATCGGATTGCTCGGCAGCAGCACCACCGGCTCGAGGTCCGCGACCAGGTCGTAATTGAGCTTGTAGACGGCGCCGTTGGCAACGTGGGTGCCGAGATGGCCGAACGAGATCGTGTAGCCGTCGGGGGCCGAATGCACGGCACGGCCGACGCCGATCGAGCCGCCCGCGCCAGTGACGTTCTCGATCACCAGCGGCTGGCCGAGCGCCGTCCGCATCCGCTCGGCAAGCACTCGTGCCATCGCATCTGACGGACCGCCGGCGGCGAAGGGCACGATGATGGTGATAGGACGGGAAGGATAATCGTCGGCGCGCGCGACCCCTGCAAGAGCGAGAATAGCAATCAGCGCAGCCCAGGCGGCCTTCATTGTGTTCTCCCCAGCAATGTCATTGTTGTTTTTGTCTCTTCCCGCGTACGGGAAGAGGGATCGTTCGTGAAGGGACGAAATGCCGCGCTAGAACTGCGAATAGTCGATCGGCTTGTGGCGATCGAGCGTGCGGGTGACCGGCGGCAGCGGGTATTTCAGGCCGGTGGCGCAGTTGAACAGCATCACGCGGTCACCCTTCGAGACGCGGCCGTCGGCGAGGCTGTCCTTGTAGGCGGCGTAGGTCGCAGCACCTTCAGGGCAGAGCAACAGCCCCTCCTCGCGCGCGACCTCGTTCAGCGCGGCAGAGATCTTGTCGTCGTCGACTGCAATGGCAAAGCCCTTGCTCTCGCGCACCGCGCGCAAAATGAGAAAGTCGCCGATCGCCTGCGGCACGCGAATGCCTGACGCGATGGTGTGGGCGTCCTCCCAGCGTGTGGCATGCTCGGTGCCCGCTTCGTACGCGCGCACCATCGGCGCGCAGCCGGAGGCCTGCACCGCGACCATGCGCGGGCGCTTGCTTCCGATGAAGCCGATCTTTTCGAGCTCGTCGAAGGCCTTCCACATGCCGATCAGGCCGGTGCCGCCGCCGGTCGGATAGAAGATCACGTCGGGCACGTCCCAGCCGAGCTGCTCGGCGAGTTCCAGCCCCATCGTCTTCTTGCCTTCGATCCGGTACGGCTCCTTCAAGGTCGAGGTGTCGAACCAGCCGACTTTCGTCTTGCCCTCGCCGACGATCTTGCCGCAATCGTCGATATAGCCGTTGACGCGATAGACGGTCGCGCCCTGAAGCTCGATCTCGCTGACGTTCACCTCGGGCGTATCGGCCGGACAGAAAATCGTGGTCTTGATGCCACAGCTTGTGGCGTAAGCGGCGAGCGCCGCCCCGGCATTCCCGTTGGTCGGCATCGCCATGTGTTTGATGCCGAGCGCCTTGCCCATCGACACCGCCATCACGAGGCCGCGCGCCTTGAACGAGCCGGTCGGCAGCCGCCCCTCGTCCTTGACGATGATCTCGCCGCCGCCGAGCTTTGCGCCGAGCTTGGGCAGGCGGATCAGCGGGGTCGTGACTTCGCCGAGCGAGACGATGTCCTGGCATTTGCGCACGGGCAGCAGCTCGCGGTAGCGCCACATGTCGGCGGGGCGCTGCGCCAACGCGTCCTTGGTCAGCGCCTTCTTCACACCGGCGAGGTCGTAGCGCACCAAAAGGGGCTTGCCGGCCTTGGAGAGGTTGTGGACCTGATCGGCGGCGTAGTGATCGCCCTCCATCGCGCATTCGAGATGGGTGACGAAGGTCGGGCGTTCGATGGTGAGATTGTCGTTGTCTTGCATGGGGTGATTTCCTTCTTGTTTTGCAGGCCCTACTGCTCGTCATTGCGAGCGTAGCGAAGCAATCCAGACTGCCGCTGCGGAAAGATTCTGGATTGCTTCGCTGCGCTCGCAATGACGGCGGCAGTGGTCGTCAAAGATTCAGCACCCGTCCATACGCATCCAGCACGGCTTCCTTCATCATCTCCGACAGCGTCGGATGCGGGAACACGGTGTGCATCAGCTCTTCTTCCGTGGTCTCCAGGTTCATGGCGACGACGTAGCCCTGGATCAGCTCGGTGACCTCCGCGCCGACCATATGGGCGCCGAGCAGCTGACCGGTCTTCTTGTCGAAGATGACCTTGACCATGCCCTGGTCCTCGCCGAGCGCGATCGCCTTGCCGTTGCCGACAAAGGGAAAGCGGCCGACGCGGATCTCGCGGCCATTCTCCTTGGCCTTGGCTTCGGTCAGGCCGACCGAGGCGACCTGCGGGTTGCAATAGGTGCAGCCGGGGATCATCAGCTTGTCCATGGGGTGCGGATGCAGGCCCTTGATGGCCTCGACGCAGATCACGCCCTCATGCTCGGCCTTGTGGGCCAGCATCGGGGGACCCGCGACGTCACCGATGGCATAGATGCCGGGAACGTTGGTCTTGCCGTAGCCGTCGATCACGATGCAGCCGCGCTCGGTTTTGACGCCGAGCTTTTCGAGGCCGAGATACTCGATATTGCCGACCACGCCGACGGCAGAGATCACGCGCTCGAACTCGGCGGTCTGCTTCGCCTTGCCGTCGTCGAGCGTCGCGACCACGCTGTCGCTCTTCTTTTCGAGCTTCGTCACACCCGTGTTGGTGAGGATCTTGATGCCCTGCTTCTCGAGGCGCTTGCGGGCAAGTCCGGCAATCTCCGCGTCCTCGACCGGCAGGATCTGCGGCAGCACCTCGACCACCGTGACATCCGACCCCATCGTCTTGAAGAACGATGCGAACTCGATCCCGATCGCACCCGAGCCCATCACCAGCAGCGATTTCGGCATCCGCTCCGGCACCATCGCTTCAAAGTAGGTCCAGATCAGCTTCTTGTCGGGCTCGAGTCCCGGCAGCACCCGCGGCCGCGCTCCGGTCGCGACGATGATGTGCTTGGCCTGATAAGCCCCCTCGCCGAGCGCGCCCTTGGGCCCCTCGACGTCGGACTTCTTTACCGTCACCTTGCCGGGCGCGTCGATCGAAGCCGCGCCCCAGATCACGCTCACCTTGTTCTTCTTCATGAGGAAGCCGACGCCGTCGTTCAGCCGCTTCGAGACGCCGCGCGAGCGCTGCACCACGGCCTTCGGATCGAACGAGACGTTATCGGCCGACAGGCCGTAATCCTTGGCGTGCTGCATGTAGTGGTAGATCTCGGCGGAGCGCAGCAGCGCTTTGGTCGGGATGCAGCCCCAGTTCAGGCAGATGCCGCCGAGATAGGATTTCTCGACAATCGCGACCTTGAAGCCGAGCTGGGCGGCCCGGATAGCGGTGACATAGCCGCCGGGACCGGAGCCGATGATGATGATGTCGAAGGATGTATCGGCCATGGCGGCTCCCGTTCAACTCAAGAGGTGCCGCGGGCGCGGCGCCTGGAAATCAAAACCCTGACCAGCCATTCGAGCAGGATCGCGCCGGCCATGATAGCCAACGCGATCATAATGACCGCCTGGCCGATGCTCCGTGCCAGCTGCTCGCCGGCAAAGAACGCGGAATGCAGAATATCGAGCCCGACCGGATTGAGTGCAACCACAGCCGAGAGCAACAAGGAGATCCAGGGCCAACGCGTCCGCATTCACCCCGCGCCTCCCCGGGCTACACCATCATCATGACGGGATTTTCGATCAGCTGCTTGAAGGCCCCGATCAGCTCGGCACCGAGAGCGCCGTCGATGGCGCGGTGATCGCACGACAATGTCACGCTCATCATGTTGGCGATCTCGATCTTGCCGCCGCGGACCACAGGCCGCTCCTCGCTGGTGCCGACTGCGAGGATGGTGGCATGCGGCGGATTGATCACGGCGGTGAAGTGGCTGATGCCGAACATGCCGAGGTTCGAGACGGCCGTCGTGCCGCCCTGGTATTCTTCGGGCTTCAGCTTGCGCGAGCGGGCGCGGGTCGCAAAATCTTTCATCTCGTTGGAGATGGTCGACAGCGTCTTGGTCTCGGCCTTGCGGATGATCGGCGTGATCAGGCCGCCGGGCATCGCCACCGCAACGCCGACGTCGGAATGATGGTGCTTGACCATGCCGGATTCGGTCCAGCTCACATTGCAATTCGGGATCTTCTGCAGCGCCACCGCCATCGCCTTGATGACGAAGTCGTTGACCGAGATCTTGTAGAGCGGCTTCTTCTCCTTGTCCTTGGGAGCAGCCGCATTGATCTCCTCGCGCGCGGCGAGCAGCTTGCCGATGTCGCAGTCGATGGTGAGGTAGAAGTGCGGGACGTTCTGGATCGACGCGGTCAGGCGCTGCGCAATCGTACGGCGCATACCGTCATGCGGGACGACCTCGTAGGAGCCGGGTTCGAACAGCGACAGGATCTGCTTGTCCGACATGGTCGGCGCGGTCGAGGGCGCGCCCGACGGCGCCGCCGCGGGTGCCTTCAGGCCCTTGCCGGACTTGGCCTGCTCCACGTCGCGCGCGACGACGCGGCCGTGCGGGCCGGTGCCGGTCACCATCGCAACATCGACGCCGGCTTCCTTGGCGAGCCGGCGCGCCAGCGGCGAGGAGAACACGCGGCCGGCGTGGCCGTTGCTCTGCGCAGCCGGTGCTGCGGCCTGCGGTGCAGGTGCGGCGGCGGGCGCCGGCGCGGCCTTGGGCGCGGCAGGCGCAGCAGCCGGCGCAGCAGCGGGAGCTTCAGCAGCTTTCGGAGGCACGGCCGAAGCGCTGGGCTTGGCGGCGCCTGCCGCCTTCACGTCCTCGCCCTCGCCGGCCAGCACAGCGATCACGTCATTGACCGGCACGTCCTGCGTGCCCTCTGGCACGAGGATCCTGGCGATCGTGCCCTCGTCGATGGCCTCGACCTCCATGGTCGCCTTGTCGGTCTCGATCTCGGCGATGACGTCGCCGGATTTGACCTTGTCGCCTTCCTTCTTCAGCCACTTGGCGAGGTTGCCCTTCTCCATCGTCGGCGAAAGAGCGGGCATCAGGATGTTGATGGGCATGCTGACCTCAAGAAGAACTTTGCAAAAATCCGTCTCCGGACCGGAGACGAACAGACCAGGTTTAGTTGCCGATGTCGCCCTGCCACAGGCGCTCATTGGCCGGGATGGAACGCCAATTCTTCATCATGGTGATGGAGCGGTCGTCGGCAAGGTCGATCCACGGGATGCCGAACTTGTCGAGAATGTCCTTGGAGCCTTCGAAGGTGACGGACTCTCCGATCACCACGAGCTTGACCTTGAACAGCGCGAGCGCACCGGCGCACATCGCGCATGGCGACAGCGTCGTGTACATGACGGTATCGTGGAACGAGATCGCACCCGCCTCGCGCAGGCAACTCATCTCGCCGTGCAGGATCGGATTGTTCTCCTGCACGCGGTTGTTGTGGCCGCGGGCGATGACCTTGTTGTCGCGGGTCAGCACGGCGCCGATCGGCAGGCCGCCTTGCGCGATCGAGGCTTCCGCCTCGCGGATCGCCTCCAGCATGAAATCGAAATGATAGGATTCGATCGCCACGGTCAGTGCCCCTTCCCGCGCGGCGTCGTGGTGCCGGTGTCGGTGGGACGCTCGATCTCGGCCTGGAACATCTCGATGATCCGGTTCAGCGCGTCCTCCTCGGTGTATTCGCTCTCGCGCGCATAGGCGCGCGCGGCGTGACGGGCGAGATCGACGAGCAGCAGGCCCCACATGTCGGGTTCGTCGAAGGCCCGCTGAAACGCCATCGACAGCCCGCCGTCCAGCACGAACACGCGCAGGATCTCGACCGCATCATCGCGGACGAGAACGTCGGGTGGTAGTGGCTGCTCCTTCGGACCCGCCATGGTCTACCTGTAGCAGACGGCTTTGGCGGCCTCGACCACTTCGGCAGCCGAAGGCAGCGCGAGCTTTTCCAGGTTCGCGGCATAGGGCATCGGCACGTCCTTGCCGGAGACGCGGGCTACAGGCGCATCCAGATAGTCGAAGGCATACTCCATGATCCGCGCGGCGATCTCGGCGCCGACACCGCTCTGGGCCCAGCCCTCTTCCACCGTGACGGCACGTCCCGTCTTCTTGACCGAGTTGACGATCGTCTCGGTGTCCATCGGGCGCAGCGTGCGCAGATCGATCACTTCGGCCTCGATGCCGTCCTTGGCGAGTTCGTCGGCGGCCTTCAGCGCGTAGCTCATGCCGTTCGACCACGAGATGATCGTGACATGGCTGCCGGAGCGCACGATGCGCGCCTTGCCGATCGGAATCACGAAATCGTCGAGCTTCGGCACCTCGCCAGTGTGACCGTAGAGCATCTCGTTCTCGAGGAAGATCACCGGGTTGGGATCGCGGATCGCAGCCTTGAGCAGGCCCTTGTAATCAGCGGCCGAGAACGGCGCGACGACCTTGAGGCCCGGGACATTGGAATACCAGGACGAATAATCCTGGCTGTGCTGGGCGGCCACGCGGGAAGCGGCGCCGTTAGGCCCGCGGAACACGATCGAGCAGCCCATCTGGCCGCCGGACATGTAGAGCGTCTTTGCCGCGGAGTTGATGATCTGGTCGATTGCCTGCATGGCAAAGTTGAAGGTCATGAACTCGACGATCGGCTTCAACCCGCTCATCGCGGCGCCGACCCCAATGCCGGCAAAGCCGTGCTCGGTGATCGGCGTGTCGATCACGCGCTTGGCGCCGAATTCCTGAAGCAGCCCTTGCGTCACCTTGTAGGCGCCTTGGTATTCGGCGACCTCTTCGCCCATCACGAAGACGTCGGCGTCGCGGCGCATCTCTTCGGCCATGGCATCGCGCAGGGCTTCACGGATGGTCTGCGTCACCATCTCGGTGCCGGCAGGCACTTCCGGGTCGGGCTCTGCGACGGCCTGCGGTGCCGGCGCAGCCTTGGGAGCTGGCGCTTCGGCTTTTGCAGCGGCGGGCGCTGCGGATTCGGCAGCCTTCTGCTGCGGAGCGGGCGCCTTGGCGAGATCGGCGGCACTCTCGCCATCGGCGAGAATCGTCGCAATCGGCGTGTTCACGGCAACGTCGGCTGTGCCCTCGGGGATCAGGATCTTGCCGAGCGTACCTTCATCGGTCGCCTCGACCTCCATGGTCGCCTTGTCTGTCTCGATCTCGGCGATGACGTCGCCGGACTTGATCGTCTCACCCTCTTTTTTCAGCCATTTGGAGAGGTTGCCCTTCTCCATCGTGGGCGACAACGCGGGCATCAGCACTTGAATTGGCATATCGACTCCAAAAGAAAGCTTGCGCGCGTTCAGCGGTAAATATCGGTCCAGAGCTCGGCGGCATCCGGCTCGGGATCATGCTGGGCGAAATCGGCGGACGCATTGACGATGTCGCGCACCTCGGCGTCGATCGCCTTCAGATCCTGCTCGCTGACCTTGGCGGCCAACAGGCGGTTGCGCACCTGCTCGATCGGATCCTGGTCGTGGCGGACTTTCTCGACCTCCTCGCGCGTTCTGTACTTTGCGGGATCGGACATCGAGTGGCCGCGATAACGGTAGGTCTGCATCTCCAGGATGAAGGGTCCCTTGCCGGCGCGGCACCAGGCCGCAGCTTCGTCGCCGGCGGCCTTGACGGCACGGACGTCCATGCCGTCGACCTGCTGGCCGGGAATGTTGAAGGAGGCGCCGCGCTTAGAGAAATCCTGCTGCGCCGAGGCGCGCGAGACCGAAGTGCCCATGGCGTAGCGGTTGTTCTCGATGACGTAGATCACCGGCAGCTTCCAGAGCTCCGCCATGTTGAAGCTCTCATAGACCTGGCCCTGGTTGGCCGCACCGTCGCCGAAATAGGTGACGCTGACATTGTCGTTGTCGCGATAGTGATTGGCGAAAGCGAGCCCGGTGCCGAGCGAGACCTGGGCGCCGACGATGCCGTGGCCGCCGTAAAAGTGCTTCTCCTTGCTGAACATGTGCATGGAGCCGCCCTTGCCCTTGGAATAGCCGCCGCGACGGCCCGTGAGCTCGGCCATGACGCCGTTGGCCTCCATGCCGGTGGCGAGCATATGGCCGTGATCGCGATAGCCGGTGATGACCTGATCGCCCGGCTTCAGGGCCATCTGCATCCCGACCACCACGGCCTCCTGGCCGATATAAAGGTGGCAGAAGCCGCCGATCGCGCCCATGCCGTAGAGCTGGCCGGCCTTTTCCTCGAACCGCCGGATCAGGAGCATGTCGCGGAGCGCCTTGAGCTCCTGCTCTCTGGTGAATTCCGGGGGCGAACCGCCGTCGGTCTTGTCCTGTGCAGTGCTTGCGGCGGCTTTCTTGGGTGCGGCCATGGGAATTCCGGGTCAGAGAAAACTTCAGCCCTCTCTAACCCAAGTCAAACGCCCTTGGAAAGCACCGCGGCGGCATGGCACGACTTTCATTATGCCGCACTGCAACGTGATCGTAATATTGCAAAATCTTTGACGCGGATCGGGCAACAAATCGACACGGTCGCCGCACGCGCAGATTCGTGGCCGCGTCAAGCAACGTTGAGCCAACGCGGTCCCGACATTTGGAACGGGCGGCGCAGAACGGCGCCGCCCTCTCCGCCCGCCCGATCAGAAGAAGCCGAGCTTCTTGGGGCTGTAGCTGACCAGCAGGTTCTTGGTCTGCTGGTAGTGATCGAGCATCATCTTGTGGGTCTCGCGCCCGACGCCCGACTGCTTGTAGCCGCCGAAGGCCGCATGCGCGGGATAGGCATGGTAGCAGTTGGTCCAGACCCGGCCGGCCTGGATCGCCCGGCCGAAGCGATAGCAGCGGTTGGCGTCGCGGCTCCAGACGCCGGCCCCCAGGCCATAGGGCGTGTCGTTGGCGATCTCGAGCGCCTCTTCGTCGCTCTTGAAGGTCGTGACCGAAACGACGGGGCCGAAGATCTCCTCCTGGAAGACGCGCATCTTGTTGTGGCCCTCGAACACGGTCGGCTGGACGTAGAAGCCGCCGGCGAGATCGCCGCCGAGCTCGGCGCGTCCGCCGCCGGCCAGCACCTTTGCCCCCTCTTGCTTGCCGATGTCGATGTAGGAGAGGATTTTTGCGAGCTGCTCGCCCGACGCCTGCGCACCGATCATGGTGTCGGCCGCGCGCGGGTCGCCCTGCTTGATCGCGGCGACGCGCTTCAGCGCCCGATCCATGAAGCGGTCATAGATATCGGCATGGACCAGCGCCCGGCTCGGACAGGTGCAGACCTCGCCCTGGTTCAGCGCGAACATGACGAAACCTTCGATCGCCTTGTCGAAGAAATCGTCGTCTTCGGCGGTGACGTCGCTGAAGAAGATGTTGGGCGACTTGCCGCCGAGCTCGAGCGTGACGGGAATGAGGTTCTGGCTGGCATATTGCATGATCAGCCGGCCCGTCGTGGTCTCGCCGGTGAAGGCGATCTTGGCGATGCGCGGGCTCGAGGCCAGGGGCTTGCCGGCTTCCAGCCCAAAGCCGTTGACGATGTTGAGGACGCCGGGCGGCAGAATGTCGCCGATGATCTCGGCCCAGACCATGATCGAGGCCGGGGTCTGCTCGGCCGGCTTGAGCACAACGCAATTGCCGGCGGCGAGCGCGGGCGCGAGCTTCCAGCAGGCCATCAGCAGCGGGAAGTTCCAGGGAATGATCTGGCCGACCACGCCGAGCGGTTCGTGGAAATGATAGGCGACGGTGTCGTGATCGATCTCGGAGAGACTGCCTTCCTGGGCGCGGATGGCGCCGGCGAAATAGCGGAAGTGGTCGATCGCCAGCGGCAGGTCGGCGGCGCGGGTCTCGCGGATCGGCTTGCCGTTGTCCCAGGTCTCGGCGATGGCGAGACGCTCGAGATTGTCTTCCATGCGGTCGGCGATCCGGTTCAGCATCGCGGCGCGCTCGGCGACGCTGGTGCGGCCCCAGGCGGCCTTCGCGGCATGCGCTGCATCGAGGGCTGCTTCGACGTCCTGCGCGTCGGAGCGCGCGATCTTGCAGACGATCTGGCCCGTCACCGGCGAGGCATTGTCGAAATACTTGCCGGCGATCGGCGCGACGAACTTGCCGCCGATGAAATTGTCGTAGCGTTCGGCGAAGGGAATTTTGGTGACGCTGAGGAATTCTACCTTGTTCATTGATCACTCCCGATGTTTGCTGTTTGCGCAATTCGTCGCGTGGTCGCGACTTGCATCGACGATGTCCCGGGAGGCGTCTTCTGTCAGCCCTGATGGGAGCGATGACGGAGCCGACCTGTCGCAGTTCTGCGACAGGTGTCGAGGCTGCACGTCATGCCGCCGCACATACTGACCTCATCCTGAGGAGCGCGCTCGTGCGCGCGTCTCGAAGGATGGCTGGTGGTGACAGCAGGGCCTCTTGTGGTTCGTGACGACCGCTTCGCGGTCTCCTCACCATGAATATCTACCAGCAGCTCAATGCGCGTTCAGCTCGAACCGCTTGAGCTTTCTGTGCAGCGTGGCGCGGCTGACGCCGAGGGCCTTGGCGGCCGCCGAGACATTGCCGCCGGCGCGGAGCAGAGCCCGCTGCAACACCGCGCGTTGACCGCCGGCAAGATGGTCGCGCGCGGTGTCGCCGCCAAGGAGATCGGCCGCAGGCACTGGTCGCAACGCCCGACCCGGCGCGAGCCCCAGTCCCGCCCGGGCAGTCCTGGTCGCGCCGATCACGAGATCGTCCGCATCGACCGCAACGAGGCCGCCGCACTGGCCGTCCGCAGCTTGCGTCAGCACGATGCGGGCGTGGGCGAAGGCCCTGCGAAACAGATCGGCCTCGATACGCTTGGCCGCCTCGCCGGCCGCGAGCGCGATCAGATTGGAAAACAAGTCAGTGCGGTCGGCGCGGCAGGAGGAGACGTCGAGCACGCCCGCGAACGCAGCCTCATGGTCGTAGATCGGAACGGCAGTGCAGCTCAGAAGCGTGTTTCGGGTGAAGAAATGCTGGTCGCGGTCGATCGTCAGCGGGCGCTGCTCGACGAGGCAGGTACCAATGCCGTTGGTGCCCTCATGCTCCTCGCTCCAAAGCGCGCCGGTCCAGAGGCCCCAGGACTGAAATGTCGCATCGTCCGCCGGGGTGCCGCGGCGATCGACCGGCACGCCCTCGCCGTCGGCGAGAAGCACGCAGCAGCCGCTGGCGCCGACCGCCTGGTAGAGCCGGTCCATTGCACCTCGCGCAGCGGCGAGCAGCGGCGCGATGCGCTCGCGCGCGTGGTGCAACTCGGCTTCGCTCAGCCGGTTCGGTGAGCTGCGGCCTGCGGGATCGAGACGATGCAATCTGGACGAACGGCGCCACGAGGCCACAAGCGACGAGCGTGCCGCCTGGCCTGACGTAATGGCGGCCTCGACACGGGCCGCGTGATGCCGGGGGGATTGCCCATTCATCACTGTTTCCTCCAGGTGGCAATCTAAACGGTGCCGGCACGGCCCGGTTGATCTGCGTCAACCCTGGCCATGGCGCTGGCAGCCATGAGCCCTTTGCGGCGCTGCCGTCAAGGCGGCAGTCCGGTTCCAGGCTTCAACTTGGAAGTCTTCAACTTTAGGAAGAGTGGTTAGTTCGCCGGGATCGTCCGGACGAGATCGCGCGGATTGACGTAGTCGAGCTGGAAGCGCGCCCGCTCGTCCAGCATGTCGGGGTCGATCTTCGCGGAGCGCAGCAGCGAAACGCGCTGCTCGCTCCTGGCACGCTCGCGCTTGAGCTGAGCCAGCTCGCTGGTCAGCGCCACGATCTCCTGGTCGAGCTCCTGGCGGGCGTTGAGGCCGTATTTGCCGGTATAGGCGTTGACACCGAAATAACCGACGATGGCAGCCGCCATCGCATAGAGGGCAAGACCGGTCAGGATCGATTTCAGGCGCGCGCGGGAGACCATCTTGGGAAGATGGGACAGGTTGGTTAAGGGCGTGCTAATTTCCGGCCGCTGGCCCCGCGCGCGACGCTAGCGGACCCTCATGGCGAGGAGGCGCAAAGCGCCGTCTCGCGGACGATGCTTCGCATCGCCGCGAGAACCATGAAGGCACGGCAGTTTCCCGGAGCCATCCTTCGAGACGAACGCTTCGCGTTCTCCTCAGGATGAGGGCCTATGCTGTGGCTGCGGGCGATTTGGCCTCAGCCGTGATGCTTCGCGACGTGCACCGCAAACGCGTCGATATAGGCCTGGAGCACGGGCTTCAGGGACTCCTTGGTCAGGTTGCCCTCAGCGTCGAACGCGTCGCCCACTCCGTTCAAATAGGCCTCCGGCTGCTGCATGATCGGGCCGGAAATGCCCGGCAGGATGTTCTGCAGCGTCTTGGCGGCGCTGACGCCGCCGAGCGGGCCCGGCGAGTTCGCGATGATGCCGACCGGCTTGCCGTTGAACGAGCTCTTGCCATAGGGCCGCGAGGCGACGTCGATGGCGTTCTTCAGCACGCCCGGGATCGCCCGATTGTATTCCGGCGTGACGAAGATGACGCCGTCCGACTTCTGGATCTTTTCGCGAAAAGACAGCCAGTCGGCCGGCGGCGCGCCCTCGAGGTCCTGATTGAAGAACGAGATGCCGGCCGGCGTGATGACCTCGAGCTTGAGCGAGGCCGGCGCGAGCTTGGCGAGCGCATGGGCGATCTTCAGCGAAAAGCTGTCCTTGCGCAGGCTGCCGGCGATCGTGACAATATTGTAGGCCATGGAGTGTCCTTGAAATCTTCAGCGGGAGTGCCGGGGCGGCACTTAAGCGATCCCGAGTGATGGATGCAAGTGCATGGACCGATCGGATTTGGAAACGCTGCGTTTCTGAACGGTTGCCCAAACCATCAGGCCGCAAGTGGCGGCCTGAGTCGTTGGTACAATCCGCAAATCGGTTCAGATCGTCGGATTCCACGCCGACGGGATCAGGCGATATTTGGCACCGTCCTTCTCGACATGGCCGACCGAGGGGAAGGTGAAGTGGAAGCCGATCACGGTCGCCTTTTCGGCTGCCGCCATGTCATAGAATTTGTGGCGGGTCTCCTGCGCCAGCGCAGCATCGGTGTCGAACACCACATGCCAGTCCGGATTGCGCAGGAAGAATTCGGGAATGTTGGTGACGTCGGACTGGATCAGCACCTTGGCATCGCCCGAGGCCACCGCAAACGAGGTGTGCCCGGGGGTGTGGCCGGGCGTCGCGATCGACGTGATGCCCGGCGCGACCTCCTTGCCCCACTCGTACTTCGTGACCTTGGATTCGAGGCCGGCAAAGGTCTTCTTCACGTTGGCGAAGTAGTTCTTCATCATCGCGTTGGACTCGGCCTTGGCGGCGTTGTCATCGCTGGTCCAGAACTCCCAGTCCTTGCCCGGCACCATGATCTCCGCATTCGGAAAGGCGAGCGCGCCGTCGGCGAGACGAATGCCGTTGGTGTGGTCGGGATGTAGATGCGAGAGCAGCACGACATCGATGCTCTTTGGGTCGACTCCGGCGGCCTGGAGGTTCTGCAGCGTGCGGCCGACCGCGCCCTTGCTGGGCTCGAGATTGGCGACACCGTTGCCGGTGTCGATCAGCACGAGCTTGGAGCCGGTGTTGATGAGCTGCGGGTTGAACGGCACCGTGACCATGCCCTTCGGCATGTAGGCCGCCTCGCCCGCGGCCAGCGCTTCCTCCTTCGACGCGTTGACGACGAACTTGTCCGGCATCGGGAAAGTGCGCGCACCGTCATTGATCGAGGTGCACTCGTAGCTGCCGACCTTGTAGCGGTAGAAGCCCGGCGCCTGCGTGCCGGCTTGCGGCACCGCGGCATTGGCGGTGGTCAATCCAAGCTTGGTCATCGCAGCCGCACCGAGGACGGCGGCGCCTGCGAGCAGATGGCGGCGATTGAGATCGGTCATGGAGAAGTCCCCTTCTGAGCGCGCCTTGCGGTTTTGTCCGCTTTCGATGGCGGCGGAATAATCTCCCGCTTCGCTCAGAAGGCAAGACCTTCTTTGGGTGACGTGCCGTCGCACGTGCCGATTATTTATTTGGGTTGATGAGGAATTTTTCGCCGGTGGCGCGTTTGGCGTAGACCGCGATGTTGACGGGATCGAGCGCCTCAGAAAGCGACACCACCTTGGTGTAGTGGCTGGCAAACGTGGTCTTCAGTTCGTCGACGACGCGCTGGCGCAGCCTGGCCCCGTCCGCCTGCCCGATCTTCATCAGGAACGGAAACAGCAGCCAGCCGCCGACGCCCCAGGCCATGCCGAAGCCGCGCGGCAGCTCGATCGGGCGGACATCGAGCGCGCCATAGACGTAGACCTGCTTGTGCACGTTGGAGCCGTAGCGGCTGTATTCCTTCGCGGTCTTGTTGATCGCGACTTCCATGCAGTTGAGGATGTCGCCGGCGAGCTTGCCGCCGCCGATGGCGTCGAAGGCGATGGTGGCGCCGGTCTCGACCAGCGCATTGGTGAGATCGCCGAGGAAGCTCGGCGCGGTGGAATCGACGACGTATTTGGCGCCGATCTTGTGCAGGATGTCGGCCTGCTCCTTGCTGCGCACGATGTTGACCAGCGGGATGCCGTCCTTGATGCAGATCTTGTTCAGCATCTGGCCGAGATTGGATGCGGCCGCAGTGTGCACCAGCGCCTTGTGACCCTCGCGCCGCATGGTCTCGGTCATGCCGAGCGCGGTCAGCGGATTGACGAAGCAGGAGGCACCTTCGGCCGGCGTGGTGCCTTCCGGCAGCGGCAGGCACTCGCGCACTTTTAACGTGCGATACTGGGTGTACATCGCGCCGCCGATCATGGCGACGGTCTTGCCCATCAGCGCCTTCGCGGCATCCGAGGAGCCAGTCCTGATCACGACTCCCGCGCCTTCGTTACCGACCGGCATGGATTCGTCGAGCCGGCCTGCCATCGCCCGCATCGCGCCTTCCGGCACCTTCGCGGTGATGACGGGAGCACCCTTGTCGCCGGAAGCCTTTGCCGTGCTCATATCGGCTGCGCCGATCAGGAGCCCGAGGTCGGACGGATTGATCGGCGCCGCCTCGACGCGGACGACGACCTCGTCCGCGGCGGGCTCGGGGGTCGGCACGTCGAGCAGCGAGATTTCGAGCTCACCGCTCTTCTTGATCAGCGAACGCAGTTGCAGGCCGTTCTTGCCGTCGCTCATGTCGATCCTCCCCTGTCCTTGTCCGAGCGCTGGCTTATGCCAGCGCCTTCAGTGCCGCCTTGCCGCCGTAGAGCGCCTGCTTGCCGAGCTGCTGCTCGATGCGCAGGAGTTGGTTGTATTTGGCGGTGCGATCGGAGCGCGCAAGGGAGCCGGTCTTGATCTGTCCGCAATTGGTGGCGACCGCGAGGTCGGCGATGGTGGAATCCTCGGTCTCGCCGGAGCGGTGCGACATCACCGAGGTGTAGCCGGCCTTGTGCGCCATCTCGACGGCGGCGAGAGTCTCGGTCAGCGTGCCGATCTGGTTGACCTTGATCAGGATCGAGTTGGCCCGTCCGGCCTTGATGCCTTCAGCGAGCCGCTTGACGTTGGTGACGAAGAGATCGTCGCCGACGAGCTGGCACTTCTTGCCGACGAGGTCGGTCAACTCCTTCCAGCCGTCCATGTCGTCTTCCGACATGCCGTCCTCGATGGTCACGATCGGATAGCGCGAGACGAGGTCGGCAAGGTACTTGGCCTGCTCGGAGATCGAGCGGGTCTTGCCCTCGCCTTCGTAGACGTACTTGCCGTCCTTGAAGAACTCGGTCGAGGCGCAGTCGAGGCCGATGACGATGTCGGAGCCCGCCTTGTAACCGGCCTTGCCGATCGCGTTCATGACGAATTCGAGCGCGGCGTCCGCGGACGGCAGGTTCGGGGCGAAGCCGCCCTCGTCGCCGACATTGGTGTTGTGGCCGGCCTTCTTCAATTCGGACTTCAGAGTGTGGAAGACCTCCGCGCCGTAGCGCAGGCCCTCGGCGAAGGAGGACGCGCCCACGGGGAGGATCATGAACTCCTGGAAGTCGATCGGGTTGTCGGCGTGCATGCCGCCATTGATGATGTTCATCATCGGCACCGGCAAGAGACGCGCGGAGGTGCCGCCGACGTAACGGTACAGCGGCATGTCGAGCGAGTTCGCGGCCGCCTTGGCGCAGGCGAGCGACACGCCGAGGATGGCGTTGGCGCCCAGCCGGCTCTTGTTCGGCGTGCCGTCGAGGTCGATCATGATCTGGTCGAGCTGGGCCTGCTGCTCGACATCGAGGCCGCTCAGCGCCTCGAAGATCTCGCCGTTGACGGCGCCGACCGCCTTGGTGACGCCCTTGCCGAGATAGCGGGCCTTGTCGCCGTCGCGCAGTTCCACCGCCTCATGGGCACCGGTCGAGGCGCCTGACGGCACGGCGGCACGGCCGAGCGCACCATCTTCCAGCACGACGTCGACCTCGACGGTGGGATTGCCACGGCTATCCAGGATTTCGCGTCCGATGATGTCGATGATGGCGGTCATGAGGGCCTCTTTTCGGGGACTAAGCAGTCAGTTGGGGTGCTTCTACCGCAATGCATCGAAACGGAAAAGGCCGGGTGACGGCCGCACGATGATTGGCTAAGAGGGCGCCACGGAGGCGGCCTGATGTCGAAAAAACCCAGCAAATCGAACAACTCCCCTGCTTTGCAGCTTGGCCGCGCCGTGGAATGGCCGGATGCGCCCGAGAAGGCAAAACTCGACCGCGTGCCCAATCCGCAAGGAGGCACCGATTATCTGGTCCGTTTCACCGTGCCCGAGTTCACCTCGCTCTGTCCGGTCACGGGACAGCCGGATTTCGCACATCTGATGATCGACTACGCCCCCGGCCAATGGCTACTGGAGTCGAAGTCGCTCAAACTCTACATCGCGAGCTTCCGCAATCACGGCGCCTTCCACGAGGATTGCACGGTGATGATCGGCAAGCGCATCGCAAGCGAGATCAAGCCGAAGTTCTTGCGCATCGGCGGCTATTGGTATCCGCGCGGCGGCATCCCGATCGACGTGTTCTGGCAGACCGGCCGCGCGCCCAAGGGATTGTGGGTGCCGGAACAGGGCGTCGCGCCCTATCGCGGAAGGGGTTAGTGGGAGAGGAACAACAATGAAATCGACCTCAGCAACATTCCGAAACCTTGGATTGGGCCTTCTGGGCATCCTGTGGCTGACCGGCGCGGCCGAGGCTGCCGAAGTCCGGGTGATGATCTCGGGCGGCCTGACGGCTGCCTACAAGGCGCTTGTGCCCGAGTTCGAGAAGGCCACCGGCAACAAGGTCTTGACGGAATATGGGCCGTCGATGGGGACCACGACCAATGCGATACCCGTCCGGTTGGAGCGCGGCGAGGCGGCCGATGTCCTGATCATGGTGGGCTACGCCCTCACCGATCTCGCCAGTAAGGGCAAGGTCGTCGCCGGCAGCCAGGTCGACCTGACGAGATCGCCGATCGGCGTCGCCGTGAAATCGGGCGCGCCGAAGCCGGACATCAGCTCGGTGGAGGCGGTCAAGCGCGCGTTGCTCGCGGCGAAGACGATCGCCTATTCCGACAGCGCCAGCGGCGTCTACGTCTCGACCGAAATGTTTGGAAAGCTCGGCATTGCCGATGTCATGAAGGACAAGGCGCGCAAGATTCCGGCCACGCCGGTCGGCGAGATCGTCGCCCACGGCGATGCCGAGCTCGGCTTTCAGCAGATCAGCGAGCTGAAGCCCGTGAAGGGGATCGATATCGTCGGACCGCTGCCGAACGAATTGCAGCAGATCACGATCTTCTCAGCCGGCATCGCAAGCGTTTCCAAAGAGCCCGAGGCTGGCCGGGCCTTGATCAAGTTCCTGGCTTCCCCGGCCGCCCGCGACGCGATCATAGCAAGCGGCATGGAGCCGATCGGAAACTAGCGCCTACGCCGGCCGGCGGCATTGATGCTGCTAAAGCTCAAAGAGCGTTAGCTCGATACTTCCGTCAGGTCCGCGCATCCGCCGGCGCCCGCTGCTTCAACAGCCGCGCGCACACGAAACCGAGCGCCACCATGATGGCGGCGCTCGCGAACAGGGTCGGCATCTTGCCGCCATGCTGCAGGCCAAGGCCATAGGCGAGCGGCCCGACCGTCTGCCCCATGAAGAAGAAGAACGAATGCAGCGACAGCGCGGTCGCGCGTGCCTCGACCGAGAGTTCGCTGGCAAACATCTGAAGGCAGCCATGGGCGATGTAGAAGCCCCATCCCATCACGACGAGATTGAGCGCCTGCACTTCCCAGCGCGGGCCGAAGGCGACGACAACGAGCTGCGAAGCGACCAGCGTCATGCCCGCGATCATCATGCCCTTCATGCCCAGCCATGGCAGCAGGCGCGACACAGTCAGTGTGTAGAACAAGCCGCCGACCGCAAAGCCCGCGATGACCATGCCCGCGATCGAGAACGAGGTCTGACCGAGCTCGAACAGGAACGAAGCGATGTAGGGAAACAGGCCGAGCACGCAACAGCCTTCGACGAACACGGCCGAATAGCACACGTAAGCATTTGGATTGGTGAAGATGGTGCGATAGCCCGCTTTCAGCGCCGACAGGCTCGTCTTCGGCGGATGCTTGACCTTGGCGCCACGAAAGCCGGCGGCAACCGCGATCGACGCAACGATCACGAGCGCGCCGAGCACCGCCAGCACGCCGCGCCAACCGAGGAAGTCGCCGATCAGCCCGGAGGCCGAGGCGCCGAGGAGATTGCCGGTCATCGCGCCGGCGAGCGTGCGGCTGATCGCGACCTGGCGTTTCTCCGGACCGACGAGATCGCTGGTCAGGCTGAGCGCCACCGGAAACACGCCGCCCGAGCCGATGCCGGCGAGGATACGGGTTGCGAACAGAACAGAGAACGAGCTCGAGAGCGCCCCCAGGATATTGGCAAGGCCGAGCAGCGCGAGGCAGCCGATCATCAGCCGCGTCTTGCCGAACAGATCGGCGGCGGCACCGACGATCGGCTGGATGATCGAGAAGGTGAAGGCGAACACCGCGGCAAAGCCCGCAGCCGTCGCGATACTGACGCCAAAATCCTCGGCGACGTGCGGCAGCACCGGATCGAGCGCGCGCGCGGAGAGCGCCGCGGCAAAGCTTGCACCGGAGATGACGTAGAGCGCGGCCGGCAGGCCGTGATCGTGCGCCCGCGCCTCGCCTTGCTGCATCAGCGCGGGTCGGCTTTGGTCGAATCCTTGGCGAGCGTGTCGAACGCCATCAGCCTTCGGATCAGCCCTTCGAACTCGCGCAGCGGCACCATGTTGGGTCCGTCGGACGGCGCGCTGTCGGGGTCGGGATGAGTCTCGATGAAGACACCGGCAACACCGACAGCGACGGCTGCGCGCGCGAGCACCGGCACGAATTCGCGCTCGCCTCCGGAAGACGTCCCCTTCCCGCCCGGCTGTTGCACCGAATGAGTGGCATCGAAGATCACGGGTGCGCCGGTGGTGCGCGCCAGGATCGGCAAGGCGCGCATGTCGGAGACCAGCGTGTTGTAGCCGAAGGACGCACCACGTTCGGTCACGAGCACGTTGGGATTGTTCGCGCTCGTGATCTTGGACACGACATTGGCCATGTCCCAGGGCGCGAGAAACTGGCCCTTCTTGACGTTGACGACCTTGCCGGTTGCGGCGGTCGCCAGCAGCAGATCGGTCTGGCGACACAGGAAGGCCGGGATCTGCAGGATGTCCACCGCTTGCGCCACCTCGGCGCACTGCGCGGCGTCGTGCACGTCAGTCAGGACCGGCAGGCCGAGCGACGATCGGATTTCGGCGAAGATCGGCAGCGACTGGGCAAGCCCGAGGCCACGCGCAGCCGACGCGCTGGTGCGATTGGCCTTGTCGAATGAGGTCTTGTAGACGAGGCCGATCTGCAGTCGCGCGGCGATCTCCTTCAGTGCGGAGGCCACCTCCAGCGCATGCTGGCGGCTTTCGAGCTGACACGGCCCGGCAATGATCGAGATCGGCAGATCATTGCCGAATTTGACCTTGCCAATGGTGACGACCGGCGCCGCTGACGTCGAAGAGCTCAAGGCAAATCCCTCGTTTCGGCGCGACCATAGCCGCGATGAAGGGCGGATCAACCCCATTCGGCCTAGGCTCCCAGAATATCAGGGTTGCGCCCAGGCTCCCGGCGACGCCCGAGCGCCGGCCGCCTCTACTTCACCGCCGAGAAGGCGGTCGGCGCCAGGATCTGGCTGACAATATTGCCGACAATCTGCCCGTCCGCCTCGCTCTCGGCGCGCCCTTTCATCCAGTCCGGATCGGTCATGAAGGCGGCCCACTTCTTCTCGCGCTCGGCGAGCGACTCCCAGGCCAGGAAATAGGTCAGCTCCTGGTTGGATTCACCGATCAGGGTCGTGAAAAACCCGGCCTGCCTGATGCCGTGCTTTTCCCACACCTTCAGCGTGACGGTCTCGAACCGCTTGAGCAGCGCCGGCAGGCGCCCGGGCACGCAGCGATAGATGCGCATTTCATAAATCATTCTTGTTCCTCCCTGATCAGGTCCGGGGGTTATAACGGCTGGCCCTGACGGTGTCTTGAGGCCCGCTCGGCCGCCCCCGGTGGCGTTCCGCGCATGGCTAGGGTCCGCTCAAAGTCCCCGTCCCGCAGCCGGTTCCCGCAATGCTGCCGCAATGATACGGCCGCTAGATTGGCGCGATTGAGGTTGAGGTGCGGATCATGCGGATTTTGCTCGTCGAGGACGAGGCCGAAATGGCGGACGCGCTGGCGTCGGCGCTGAAGCGCTACGACATGGTGGTGGACCACGCCCCCACGCTCGCGGAGGCGGAAGAGGCCATTTCTGCCGACGTCCACGCCGCCGTCCTGCTCGATCGCCAGCTTCCCGATGGCGACGGTCTCACCCTGATCCCGAAACTGCGGGCGCGCGCCGACGGCGTGCCGATCATCGTGTTGACGGCGCGCGGCGAACTCGCCGATCGTGTCGCCGGACTGGACTGCGGGGCGGATGATTATCTGTCAAAGCCGTTCGCGGTGGAGGAATTACTGGCGCGGCTGCGCGCCGTGCTGCGCCGGCCCGCCGGGATGCAGCCCGACATCATGCACGCCGGCCGCCTCGCTTTCGATTTCGGCCACCGCGAGGCAAGCATCGACGGGGCTCCCCTCGAGCTGCCGCGACGCGAGCTCCTCGTGCTGGAAGCCCTGGTCCGCCGCATGGGCCGAACCGTGCTGCGCTCGGCGCTGGAAGAAGCCGTCTACAGTTTCGACGACGAGATCCAGTCGAATGCGCTCGATACACACGTGTCGCGACTGCGCCGCAAACTCTCGGAAGCCGATGCGCGCGTGGAGATCCACGGCATCCGCGGCGTCGGCTATCTGCTGAAGAAGCTGCCATGAGCAAGCACCACGATCCCTATTGCCTGCGCTCGCGGCTGAGCTGGCGCCTGCTGTCGCTCCAGGCGGTGCTGCTCACGGCGCTCGTTGCCGTCATCGTCGGGGCGTTGAGCGCGTCGGGGTTCGCGATCGCCGGGCGCGACGAAGATCGCGTGATCGAAATCGTCCAGCGCGCGCTCGCGCGCGACGCGCAAGGCGACCTGGTCCTGCGGTCGACGACCGAGCTGAAACAGTTGCGCAGCGAGACTCCCGATCTCTGGTTCCTGGTCCGCGACAGGCAGGGACGTTCGCTCAGCGAAGGCGCCGTGCCGTCCGAGTTCGCCGCCATCGGCAGCAGTCTCGACCAGATCAGCCAGGCGCGGCTCGGCTGGCAGCTGTTCGAGGACGATCCGCGCAAGCCCCCGGCGCGGCTGAAGCGGGTCGACACCGACGCCGGCAATGTGCAAATCATCACGGCGACGCAAGGCAAGCTCACCGGCGCCAAGGCGTTGTTCATGACGTCGCTTGCATTGCTCGGCGTCGCCCTGCCCGGCCTGCTCCTCATGGGAACGGCGACGTTCATCGCGACGCCGATGATCGTGCGGCGCGCCTTTAGGGGGATCGATGCGACGGCCGACCAGGCGCGGCGCATCGACATCCATCAACGCGGCGCGCGGCTGTCGCTGGACCGGATTCCGCTGGAGGTCATGTCGCTCGTGACCGCGGTCAACGACGCGCTGGCGCGGCTAGACCAGGGCTATGCCCGCCACAAGCGCTTCGTCGCCGATGCCGCACACGAGTTGCGCACGCCAATTGCAATCCTGAACACGCGGCTGGAGTCGCTTCCGGCGGGGCCGGAGAAGACCCGGTTGCTGGAGGATTCCGCGCGGCTGGCTACGCTTGCCGAGCAACTGCTCGACATTCAGCGCCTCGACCGCTGCGGTCATCCCTTCACGCGCGTCGACCTCGTCGCAATCGCGCAAAGTGCGGCCGCAGATCTCGCGCCGCTGGCCATTGCCGCCGGCTACGAGCTGGCGCTCGATGCCCCCTCCACGCCGGTCGAAACGATCGGCGATGCGGCGGCGCTGGAGCGCGCGCTGACCAACCTCGTGCAGAATGCGATCCAGCACGGCCCTCGCCGCGGCACCATCGGCATTCGTGTCACTAGGCCCGCGAGCATCGAGGTCACGGACGAAGGCGTCGGCATTCCGGCCGATCAGCGCGAACAGATATTCGAGCCGTTCTACCGGCTGACACCGCTCGATCGCGGTGCCGGCCTCGGCCTCAACATGGTGCGCGAGATCGTGCTCCTGCATGGCGGCCACATCTCGGTCGCGGACGGAGCGATCGGCGGCGCGTGCTTCAGGATTTCACTGCCGCCAGTCCGGGAGAATTGACGCAATCGGCACGCGGCACGCAATGCTGTCGCAATGCACGCAAGCGATTGTTCGGCCGCCTCACCTCTGACCTGCGAGGCGCAACCAAGATGCCGGAGTGCGCATGCCCAACGATTTCCTCTCGTTCTTCCTGTCATGGATGTCAGCCCCGCGTCGCGTCGGCGCGATCGCGCCGTCAGGCGCGGCGCTGGCCGATCTCATCACCCGCGAGATCACCGCATCGACCGGCCCTGTTCTCGAGCTCGGCCCCGGCACCGGCGCGTTCACCTACAAGCTGCTCAAACGCGGCGTGCGCCAGCAGGACCTCACGCTGGTCGAATACGGCTCCGACTTCATGAAGCTGCTACAGATGCGTTTCCCCAACGCGCGCGTCTTGTGGATGGATGCGGGGCGGCTGGCAGCGGAACGCCTCTATGACGGCGCACCCGTCGGCGCGGTCGTGAGCGGCCTGCCGCTGCTCAACATGTCGACACGCAAGGTCGTCTCGATCGTCGGTGGCGCGTTCAGTCATGTCCGCCCCGGCGGCGCGTTCTACCAGTTCACCTACGGCATGAGTTGCCCGATCCCGCGGCCCGTGCTCGACCGGCTAGGCTTGCGCGCAAAGCTGGTGGATCGTGCCCTGCTGAACGTGCCCCGGCCGCCGTCTACAAGCTGACGCGACGACCGCAGATGAAGCTCGTCACGGGATCGCTTGCGCCTGATACGTCAATGCCGGCTGCGCCGGAGCCGATGCTTCTCGCACGTGACTGCACCGCCACGCCCTGAGCCGCTTACACCAGGCGGCTCTGCACCATCGCCGCACGAATGAACGACGCGAACAGCGGATGCGGCTCGAAGGGGCGCGACTTCAGTTCGGGATGGAACTGGACGCCGATGAACCAGGGGTGATCCTCGTACTCGACGATCTCCGGCAGCACGCCGTCGGGCGACAGGCCCGAGAATTTCAGCCCGTGCTGCTCGAGGCGATCCTTGTAGGCGGTGTTGACCTCGTAGCGATGGCGGTGGCGCTCGGAAATCTCGGTCGCGCCGCCGTAGACCTCCGAGACGCGGCTGCCGCGATTGAGCGCCGCCGGATAGGCGCCCAAGCGCATCGTGCCGCCGAGATCGCCGGCGTTGGTGCGCTTCTCGAGCTCGTTGCCGCGCAGCCATTCCGTCATCAGGCCGACCAGGGGCTCCTTGGTCGGGCCGAACTCGGTGGAGTTGGCCTCCTCGATCCCGACGAGATTCCGAGCTGCCTCGATCACCGCCATCTGCATGCCGAAGCAGATGCCGAAATACGGCACGTCGCGCTCGCGCGCGAACTGGGCCGCTCGGATCTTGCCTTCGGCGCCCCGCTGGCCGAAGCCGCCGGGCACCAGAATGCCGTTGACGTGCTCGAGGAACGGCGCGGGATCTTCCTTCTCGAAGATCTCGCTTTCGATCCAGTCGAGATTTACCTTCACCTTGTTGGCGATGCCGCCATGCGAGAGCGCCTCGATCAGCGACTTGTACGCATCCTTCATGCCGGTATATTTGCCGACGATGGCGATGGTGACGTTGCCCTCGGGATTGCGGATGCGCTCGTTGATCTGCTGCCAGCTCCGCAGCTCCGGCGGAATCCGCGAGCCGATGCCGAAGGCGGCAAGCACTTCGTCGTCGAGGCCTGCGGCGTGGTAAGCCTGAGGGACAGCGTAGATGCTGTCGGCGTCGCGCGCCTCGATGACGGCGCTCTCGCGCACGTTACAGAACAGCCCGAGCTTGCGCCGTTCCTCCTTCGGGATCTCGCGATCGGTACGGCAGAGCAGGATGTCCGGCTGGATGCCGATCGAGCGCAGCTCCTTGACGGAGTGCTGCGTCGGCTTTGTCTTCAGCTCACCGGCGCTCGGGATGTAAGGCAGCAGCGTCAGATGAATGTAGATGGCGTGATCGCGCGGCAGCTCGTTCTTGAGCTGGCGGATCGCCTCGAAGAACGGCAGGCCCTCGATATCGCCGACGGTGCCACCGATCTCGACCAGCACGAAGTCGTAATCGTCGTTGCCGTCGAGGACGAAATCCTTGATGGCGTTGGTGACGTGCGGAACCACCTGGATGGTCGCGCCGAGATAATCGCCGCGCCGCTCCTTGGAGATGATGTCCTGGTAGATGCGCCCGGTCGTGATGTTGTCGGCCTTGGTCGCCGGGCGCCCGGTGAAGCGCTCATAGTGACCGAGATCGAGGTCGGTCTCCGCGCCGTCATCGGTCACGAACACTTCGCCGTGCTGATACGGCGACATCGTTCCGGGATCGAGGTTGAGATAGGGGTCGAGCTTGCGGAGGCGGACCTTGTAGCCCCGGGCTTGCAACAGGGCACCGAGTGCCGCTGAAGCCAGACCCTTGCCGAGCGAAGAAACCACGCCGCCGGTGATGAATATGTACCGCGCCATGGGGCTTAACCTCTAATCCCTCGAATTCGATTCGCCAAAGCGATTCGTATTCCGCCCCAAACATTTTGCGGGGCTGTGGGTGAGCCAGAACTAAGAGTGGTGACAGAGCCTTGATGGGGATTGTTGATGCAGGACGGTAGAAGCCGCCCTGCATGGCCCCCCTGCTTTATTGCGAACGCGGTACCTGCGGGCCGCTCGGTGCCGGAGCCTGCTGCTGCTCGTCGGCCTTCTTCAGCGAATCCAGGATGCCGCCCGAGGTCGGCGGAGCGATCGGTCCGCCACCGGCCGGCTGGGTCTGCGACGCCGGCGCGCCGATGATCGACGACGGCTTGCGGTCGTAGCCGGCATACCAGGACAGGAACAGACTGGTGAGGAAGAAGCCAACGGCCAAAATTGCGGTGGTCCGCGTCAAAAGGTTCGCGGTGCCGCGGCTCGACATGAAGCCTGCGCCACCTCCCATGCCGAGGCCCCCGCCTTCCGACTTCTGGAGCAGGACGGCGCCGATCATGACGGTGACGATCATGAGGTGAATGACGATGACAACAGTCTGCATAGTGTCCTTCCGTCACAAGCCGACAGCGCCGAGACGGCGGCCAATCGTGCTTCGCGGGTTTTCCTGAAGTTGCGCGGTGTTACACGATCGGAGGGGGCATTGCCACCCCCGATCCGCCGGGTCCTAAGGTTTGGAGTTAGCTAGGGACAGCCCTGCGCAATCGCAAGGAAATCGGCCGCCTTCAGGCTGGCTCCGCCGACCAGTGCGCCATTGACGTTCTTCACGGCCATCAGCTCCGCCGCGTTCGACGGCTTGACCGAGCCGCCATAGAGGATGCGCATCCCGGCGCCGTCGGCCTTGAACCGGGAGGTCAGGAATTCCCGGATAAAGCCATGAATCTGCTCGACATCCCCCGAGGTCGGGGTCAGGCCAGTGCCGATCGCCCAGACCGGCTCATAGGCCACGACCAGATTGGCGGCAGTCGAGCCATCCGGCAGCGAGCCGTTGAGCTGACCGCGCAGGATATCGAGGGTCTGGCCCGCATCGCGCTGGCCCTGCGTCTCGCCGATGCAGACGATGGCAGTCACCCCGGCGCGCCAGGCGGCCTCAGCCTTCTGCCGGATCAAGGCATCGCCCTCGCCATGGTCGGCGCGGCGCTCGGAATGGCCGACGATGATCGCGGTCGCACCCGAATCCGCCAGCATTTCGGCGGCGATATCGCCGGTATGGGCGCCGGAGGCCTTGGGGTGGCAATCCTGGGCCCCCACCGCGACCTTCTTGCCGCGTGCCTTCTCGGCAAAGGCAGCGATCAGGGTCGCCGGCGGGCAAACCAGCAGGTCGGCTTTGCCGGCCACCTCTGCCGCGCCATTGAGCATGGCGTCGAATTCGGCAGTCGAGGCCTTCAGGCCGTTCATTTTCCAGTTGCCGGCGATCAGGGGGCGGATGGCATCGGTCATGTCAAATTCCAGCAAATTTCGGTTTGTTCATGCGCTAGCAGAGGTCCCGTGGCAGTTCCAGAGACCAGGGGCTTTTGACCGCAGGGATCGAAAGCCTGCTAGACCCGAGGTTGCGGGGGGAAAGCCACCACTTTATGATGATTGATCAATTTGGTGACGCGCTTTTGCGGAATCTGCATTAAGACGCGCTCCCGTTCCCCTCCTGCCAAACAAGTTGGACCAAATGCTTCGAGGAATGCGCAAGGCCTCATCAAACTGGCTCGGCAAGACCATTATGGCCGTTGTGATGGGCGTGCTGATCATCAGTTTCGGCGTTTGGGGCATTGCCGACATCTTCAAGGGTTTTGGGCAATCCACCGTGGCCAAGGTCGGCGGCACCGAGATTTCCCTGAACGAGTTCCGCCAGATTTACACCGATCGCCTCCAGCAGATCAGCCGCCAGTTCGGCCGGCCGCTGTCGCCTGAACAGGCGCGCGCCTTCGGCCTCGACCGTCAGGTGCTCCAGCAGACGATCGCGGAGGCCGCCCTCGACGAAGAGGCGCGCCGGCTCGGGCTCGGCCAGTCGGACGACCAGATCCGCCAGCTCATCATGAACGACCCGAACTTCAAGGGCGTCGGCGGCAACTTCGATCCGAACCGCTTCCAGTCCGTGATCCGCAATTTCGGCTACACCGAGCAGCGCTACGTCTCCGAGCAGCGCAAGGTCTCGCTGCGTCGGCAGATCACCGGCACAATCGGTGCCGGTATCGAGCCGCCGAAGGCGATGCTCGACGTGCTGACGCGCTTCCAGAACGAGCAGCGCGCCATTGAATTCGTCAGGCTCGACGCAGCCCAGGCAGGCACCATCGACGCGCCATCGCCCGAGGCGCTCGCCGCCTATTTCGAGGATCACAAGGTCCAGTTCCGCGCGCCCGAATATCGCAAGATCGCGTTCGTCGTGGTCTCGCCGGAGGAGATCGGCAAGTGGAGCGAGGTGTCGGACGAGGACGCCAAGAAAGCGTTCGAGCAGCGCAAGGATCGGCTCGGCACGCCGGAGAAGCGCCAGATCCAGCAGATCGTATTTCCCAACGCCGCCGAGGCGCAGGCCGCACGCGAGCGGCTCACCAGCGGGACGTCGTTCGAGGACCTCGGCAAGGAGCGCGGACTGAGCGCGTCCGACGTCGATCTCGGGCTCGTGACCAAATCCTCGCTCGATCCCGCAGTTGGAGACGCTGTCTTCGCGCTTCCCGCCGGTGAAATCAGCCAGCCCATCCAGGGCCGTCTCGGCACGTCGATCGTCAAGGTCGAAAAGATCGAGCCGGGCGTGGAGGCGAATTACGCGAGCGTTGCCGCCGACATCAAGCGCGAGATCGCCACCGAGCGCGCGCGCGTCAAGGTCGCCGATCTTCGCGACAAGATGGAAGACGAGCGCGGCGGCGGTGCCAGCGTGATCGACGCGGCGCAGAAGCTAGGCCTCACTGCCGTGACGATCGACGCCGTCGACCGTTCCGGCCGCGCCCCGAGCGGCCAGCCGGTCTCCGGCATTCCGCAGGGCCTCGACGTGGTGTCGCAGGCCTTCAACACCGATGTCGGCGTCGACAACGACTCGATCTCGTTCAAGGGCGGCTATGTCTGGTACGACGTGCTTGCCATCACGCCGTCGCGCGACCGCAATCTCGACGAGGTTCGCGACCAGGTCGAGGCGCGCTGGCGCCAGGACCAGATCGCGACCAAGCTGAAGGCCAAGGCGACCGAGATCGTGCAGAAGCTCGAATCAGGCGGCAAGCTCGCCGACGAAGCAGCCGCGATCGGCGCCAAGGTCGAGACCGCCAGCGGCTTCAAGCGCGACGACTCGCCCGCCAGCGTGCCCGCAACCGTCGTGTCGGCCGCCTTCCGCGTCGGCAAGGACGGCGTCGGGCAGACGGCAGTGACCGGCGGCACCGAGGTGATCGTGTTCCGCGTCACTGAGATCATCGATCCCACGGTCGATGCCGGGTCCGAGGCGATCAAGAAGCTGAAGGACACTCTCGACCGCGCGCAGACCGAGGAGCAGGTCGCTTCCTACGTCAACAAGCTTGAAACCGACACCGGGACCACCATTAATCAGGCCGCCTTCGCGCAGGTGACCGGCGCGAACCAGTGAGTTGAAAGCACGCGATGGACGACCTGAAATCGATCATTGGAAAAGTGGCGACCGGCGCCAGCCTGTCGCGTGACGAAGCGGCGTCCGCCTTCGACGCCCTGATGTCCGGCGAAGCCACGCCTTCGCAGATGGGCGGCCTCTTGATGGCGCTGCGGGTGCGCGGCGAGACCGTCGACGAGATCACCGGCGCGGTCATGGCAATGCGCTCCAAGATGCTGACCGTGGCGGCACCGCCCGAGGCCGTCGACATCGTCGGCACCGGCGGCGACGGCTCCGGCTCGGTCAACGTCTCGACCTGTGCCTCCTTCATCGTCTCGGGCACAGGCCTGCCGGTCGCCAAGCACGGCAACCGCGCGCTGTCGTCGCGCTCGGGCACCGCCGACGTGCTGGCCTCGCTCGGGGTGAAGATCGATCTGAGGCCCGAGCAGGTCGGTCGCTGCGTGCGCGAATGCGGCATCGGCTTCATGTTCGCCCCCGCCCATCATCCCGCCATGAAGAACGTCGGCCCGACCCGGGTGGAGCTTGCCACGCGCACGATTTTCAATCTGCTCGGGCCGCTGACCAACCCAGCCGGCGTGAAGCGGCAGATGGTCGGCGTGTTCTCCCGGCAATGGGTGCAGCCGCTGGCGCAAGTGCTCAAGAACCTCGGCTCCGAATCCGCCTGGGTCGTGCACGGTTCCGATGGCCTCGACGAGATCACCCTCACCGGTCCGACCTTCGTCTCCGCGCTCCACAATGGCGAGATCCGGAATTTCGAGGTGACACCGGAGGACGCGGGCCTGCCGCGCTGCGAGGCCGGTGCACTCAAAGGCGGCGACGCCGACGCCAACGCTATCGCCTTGCAGGGCGTGCTCGACGGCAAGCCGAGCCCCTACCGTGACGTCGCGCTGATCAACGCCGCTGCCGCATTGGTCGTGGCCGGGCGTGCCAGGGATCTCAAGGAAGGTGTCGTGATCGGCGCAAAATCACTCGACAGCGGAGCGGCGCGCGCGCGGCTGAAACATCTGATCGCGGTCTCTAACGACTGAGCCTGACATGTCGGACATCTTGACCAAGATCGAAGCCTACAAGCGCGAGGAAATCGCTGCGGCCAAGCGCGCGCAGCCGCTGTCGGCGGTGGAGGCGAAGGCCAGGGCGCAACCAGCACCGCGCGGCTTCCTGCGCGCGATCAGGGCCAAGCACGCCAATGGCGACTTCGCGCTGATCGCGGAGGTGAAGAAGGCCTCGCCGTCAAAGGGCCTGATCCGCGCCGATTTCGATCCGCCGTTGCTTGCCAGGGCCTATGAGGCCGGGGGCGCTGCCTGCCTGTCGGTGCTGACGGACACGCCCTCGTTCCAGGGCCATCTCGACTTCATGGTGGCGGGCCGCGCGGCAACGTCACTGCCGGTGCTGCGCAAGGATTTCATGTTCGACACTTATCAGGTGGCGGAGGCCCGCGCGCACGGCGCCGACTGCATCCTGATCATCATGGCGGCGCTCGGTGATGCCACGGCCAAAGAGCTCGAGGACGCCGCCATCGCCTATGGCATGGACGTACTGATCGAGATCCACGACCGCGCCGAGCTTGACCGCGCGCTGAAGCTGCGTTCGCCGATGATCGGCGTCAACAATCGCAATTTGCGCACCTTCGAAACCACGCTTGCGACCAGCGAAACATTGGCTCCGCTCATACCCGGGGATCGGCTGATGGTCGGCGAGAGCGGTATCTTCACGCCCGCCGATCTCGCCCGGCTCGAGCGCGTCGGCATGTCGACCTTCCTGGTCGGCGAGAGCCTGATGCGGCAAGCCGACGTTACCGCTGCGACGCGCACACTGCTGGCGCGCGAGACCGCGCGCGCCACAGGCACGAACTGATGGCGCGTCAGCCCGCAAAGGCCAAACCGACCAAGACCGGCCCTGCCCTCACCCATATCGGCGCTTCCGGCGAGGCGCGGATGGTTGACGTGTCGGACAAGCCCGCGAGCGAGCGGCTCGCGGTCGCGGAAGGACGCGTCGTCATGACCAGGGCGACGCTTGACCTGATCGTGTCCGGCAACGCCAAGAAGGGCGACGTGCTCGGCACCGCCCGCATCGCCGGCATCATGGCCGCCAAGCGCACCGCGGAGCTGATCCCGCTCTGCCATCCGCTCGCGCTGTCGAAGGTGACGGTCGAAATCGAGCCCGACGCAAAGCTGCCGGGCTGCCTCGTCCGCGCCAGCGTGAAGGTCACGGGACCGACCGGCGTCGAGATGGAAGCGCTCACCGCCGTCTCGGTCGCCTGCCTCACCATCTACGACATGATCAAGGCGGTGGAACGCGGCGTGCGCATCGAAGGCATCCATCTGGTCGAGAAGCTCGGCGGCAAGTCCGGCCATTACCGCGTCTGATTGCGGCTAATCTATTTCGCCTCGCGCTGCCGCTCGCGATAGGCACGCGTCTTCATCCGATTGCCGCACAGAGTCGACATGCACCACCGCCGCGTCGATGGCTTCGACCGATCGAAGAACACCCGCCGGCATTCCTCAGAGGCGCACATCTTCAGCCGGTCCAACGTTCCCACAAGCGTTGCGTTGTGCAACTCGATGGCGATAGCCGACAGGCCGGCGAGCGCATCGTCGCGTATCGCCGATAATACTGCGCCGCAGCCAACCCGCGCCTCCACCCGCAACGGAAACGCCGCGAGCGCGTCACCGAGCGCGCCGAGAACCTCCTTGTTCCGGCGCCGCTCGGCCGGCTCGCATTGCAGATAGGCGCGTAGCGCTTCGCGCAGCCGCAGCGCGGTCGCGAACATTGCGGGCGTGATGCGCCCGCCGCCGAGGCCGCGCTCCTGCATCCAGTCCGCGAGCTGCTTCATCCCGGCAAGTTCGTCGCTCTGCGGGTGCTCCACCCCGAAATGCGAGAAGTGGCGAACATCGAGCGTGTTGGCGAAATCGTAGATGTTCGCCAACGCGTCGGGAACCTGGAACTTGCGTGACTCTTTCGACATCGGAATACCCGGAGAATTGGAACACCAGTAAAACATATTTACCGGTTGACAGCAACAGACACCAGTATATTTATTATACAGGTGTCTGCATCTCATCGAAATCGAGCGAGGTTGCGATGACAAAATGGAGAACGCCATGGCCGAAGCCCCGCACTATCTCGAACTCATCGAGCTTGCTGCACGCCTCGAGGCGCGCGAAATCTCCGCGTTGGAGGTGACGCGCGCGCAACTCGACCGTATCGACGCCCTGGACCATGAACTCGGCAGCTACGTTCACGTGATGCCGGAAACGGCTATCGCCGAGGCGAAGGCCGCGGACGCTGAGATCGCAAATGGCCAGTATCGGGGCCCCCTGCATGGCGTGCCGATTGCGCTGAAGGATCTGTTTTGGACCAAGGGCATTCCGACGGCGGCCGGCACCACGCTTCATCGCGATTTCCGTCCTGGTGAAGATGCGACCGTCACGCGCAGGATCAGGGATGCAGGCGGTGTGGTGCTCGGCAAGTTGCAGCTCACCGAGGGCGCCTATTCCGATCACCACCCGCTGGTGACGCCACCGAGAAATCCATGGAATCCGGATTACTGGCCGGGTATCTCGTCCAGCGGCTCGGCGGTCGCGACGGCCGCCGGACTTTGCTTCGGCTCACTTGGCTCCGACACCGGTGGCTCGATCCGCTGGCCCTGCGCCGCCAACGGCCTGACCGGGCTGAAGCCGAGCTGGGGCCGCGTCAGCCGCCACGGCACGTTCGAGCTGGCCGCGACGCTCGACCATATCGGACCGATCGGCCGCAGCGCGGTCGATGCCGGCGTACTGCTTGGGGTCATCGCCGGACACGACCCGAACGACCCGACGTCGCTGCTCAATCCGGTGCCTGACTATCTTGCCGCGGCCGCACGGGACGTGCGGGGCCTGCGGATCGGTGTCGACGCTGCCTGGAACGGCGAGGACGTGGACGTTGCGACACAGCACGTGTTGGCGGATGCCATCGATGCTTTTCGTGCGCTTGGCGCCCACACCGTCAACGTCAGATTTCCCGACGTAGAACAGGCGATCGCCGACTGGACCCCTAATTGTGCGGTGGAAGCTGCGGTCGCGCACGAGGCGACCTATCCTGTCCGCAAGAATGAGTATGGCCCAATCCTCGGCTCGCTGCTCGAGGCTGGTCGCGCGCTCTCCGGTCTCGATTATCAGAAGATCCTGCTGCGGCGGCTGGCACTGCGCGGCCAGGTGACAGCACTGTTCGAGACCATCGACCTGCTGCTGATCCCGGTCCACCCTTTCGCGCCGTTGACGCTGGCCATGATCCGGACGCTCGGCGAGCAGCCGGATCTGATCGCGAAGCTGCAGCGCTACACCTGCCCGTTCGACATGACCGGTCATCCCACGATCACGCTACCAGGTGGTGCATCGGCGGACGGACTGCCGATCGCGTTCCAGCTTGTCGCCGCCCATCTCGACGAGGCCACGCTGGTTCGCGCTGGCGCTGCATTCCAGCGTGTCACGTCGTGGCATCGTCGCCATCCTTCCCTCACCTCGCGGAGGCAGCATTGACCATTCCATTCAATCCCGTAGGTCGAAGCATTTTCCACGGCTGGTTCGTGGTCGCGGCGGCATTTGCCGTGATGTTCGTCGGCTTTGGTTCTGTCTACACCTTCAGCGCATTTCTGGAGCCGCTCCAGCGCGATTTCGGCGCCTCCCGTGGTTCAATCTCGCTGGTGTTCTCGATTGCCGGCTTTCTGTACTTCGCTCTCGGACTCGTCAGCGGTCCCCTCGCCGACCGGCTCGGTTCGCGTCCACTGGCCGTAGCGGGCATGGTCCTAATGGCGGTTGGACTTGCGGCCGCGAGCGCTGCACGTTCCCTCGTGGAGGTCTATCTCGCCTACGGGCTCGGTGTCGGCCTCGGCGTCGGCTGCGCCTATGTTCCGGCAATCGGCGCGGTGCAACGCTGGTTCGTCAAGCGCCGCGGCTTTGCCTCTGGGCTCGCGGTGAGCGGCATCGGGCTCGGCACGCTGGCAATGCCGCCGCTCGCCTCCTTGCTGATCGCATCGATGGGCTGGCGCGGCGCCTATCTGGCGCTGGGCGCGATTGCGCTGGTGCTGGGCGGCGGGATGTCGATGCTCATCGAGAACGATCCGAAGGACCGCGGCCTCCGGCCCGACGGCGATCCGCCTTGCGACGCGGCGGACACGGTCAACGCCGGCGGCGCCTCGGTGCGCGAGGCGGTCCGGTCGACGCGTTTTGTCGCCCTTTACGCATCGTGTCTGGTCTGCTCGTTCGGCGCCTTCGTTCCATTCGTTCATCTCGTGCCTTACGCGCGCGACCACGGTGTCGCGGCGTCCTCTGCCGTGCTGCTGCTGGGCGTGATCGGGGCCGGCAGCACCGCTGGTCGCTTCTTTCTCGGCGCGATCGCCGACCGGATGGGCCGCGATCGCTCTCTGATCATGGTCATGATCGGAATGGCGTTCGCGATGGCGATCTGGGCCATTGCCGCTGATGTCCGGACCCTCGCCGCTTTTGCCTTCATTTACGGCGTGTTCTACGGCGGCTGGGTCGCGGTGCTGCCCGCCGTGGTCATGGACTATTTTGGCGGACGCAACGTCAGCGGAATCATCGGCATTCTCTACACCAGCGTGGCGTTCGGGACATTGGTTGGTCCGAGTGCGGCCGGCTTCGCCTACGACCTCAATCACAGCTATACTTTGCCGATCCTGATCAGCGCCGCCGCGAACATCGTCGCGGCACTGATCGTGTTGGCGATACTGGCGCGCAGCGAAACCCGGCCGATCAGCGCAACGACGCGCTGATCGCCCCGAATTTTGAATTGAGCTTGCTGCCCAGGCCGTTCACCACGGCAATGATCGCAAGCGCGATGCCGGCGGCGATCAGCGCGATGGTCGGCAGAAATTGTCCGGCCGCGCGGAAGCTTCCGACAATGCTGCACGTCTCGCGTCCCGCATATTGATTGCTTTTGCGAGCGTCCGTTCACGGCGCATTAACCCAGCTTGCTAACTTCGCCTCCACTCCGTTCCCGTAAACCGACGGATGTTCCCGGGGCCAAGAATTGACCCTGACGTGTGCACCACAACGATCGATCATGATGACGGGATTCGGCAGTCGCCTTTTTGACCAGGCCTTCGTGCGCAGCGGACCGATCCGCTGGCTGGTGGTGGGCGGCACGCTGCTGATCGCTGCGATCGCGGTCGGCGCGACCCTGATGGCGCAGAATTTCCGCGAACGTGCGCTGCGCAGCTCCGGCCGCGAGCTGGAAAACACCGTGCTGATGCTGGCCCATCATTTCGACCAGCAATTGCAGGATTTCGCAGTCATCCAGAAGGATTTCGTCGACTACGTCCGCGCGAGCGGCATCACCAGTGCGGCGGACTATCGCAAGCGCCTCGCCGGCCAGGACCTCCACCGGATGCTGCGCTCGAAGATCGATGCACTACCCCACATAGGCGGCCTCAATATCATCGATGCCGAAGGCAATTTGATCAATTCGTCGACGGCATGGCCGGCCCCGAACGTGAACGTTGCCGATCGCGCCTATTTTCGCACCTTCCGGTACGATCCCGATGCTCCCGACGTCCTGATCGAGCCACTCTACAGTCGCATCTCCGGCGCCTGGACCATGCTGATCGTGCGCAAGGTCGTCGGACCGAACGGCGAATTCTTGGGTGCGGTCGGACGCGGCATCGAGCCGGCAAATTTCGAAAAGTTCTTCGAGTCCGCCGTGCTCGGCGAAAGCACGACGATCTCGATGCTGCACCGGGACGGCACGATGCTCGCCCGTTATCCCCATTCCAGCGAATTGATGGGGCGGAATTTCAAGAACGGTCCGTTCGCGCATCAAAGGGTTTTCGGGCTCGACCATTTTGCCGGCCGCTTCATGAGCCCCGTCGACGGCGAGGACCGGCTGATTTCCTCACACGCCCTGCCTCACTTCCCGATCCTGATGATGGCCACCACGACGCGCGCGACGGCCCTGACGGACTGGCGCGAGCAGATCGGCATCCTGATCTCGGTCGCCGCCTCTTCCGCGCTCGCCATCGCGGGCGTGCTGATCGCGATCATACGCAAGCTCCTGGAGCAGCATCGTCTTTCGCGGGAACGGCTGACGCTGGAAAAGCAGCGTCTCGACCGCGCCGTCAACAACATGACCCAGGGCCTGCTGCTGTTCGACGCATCGCAGCAGCTCGTGACCTGCAATCAGCGCTACATCGAGATGTACGGGCTGTCGTCCGAAATCGTGAGACCCGGCTGCAGCTTCCACGATATCATTGCGCACCGCAGAGCCACCGGCTCGTTCACCGGCGATGTGGACCAGTATGTCGCACGGGTCCTGCGCGACGTCCACGTGCGCAATTCCATGGTAGTCGAGACCTCCGACGGTCGCTCGATCCAGATCGTCAACGAACCGCTCACGGACGGCGGCTGGGTCGCGACGCATGAGGACATCACGGAGCGCCGGCGTATCGAGGAGCGCATCACCCATCTCGCTCACTACGACGCGCTGACCGACCTGCCCAACCGCACCATGTTCCACGAGCATCTACGTCAGGAACTCGATCTCGTCGCCGGGGGCGAACAACTCGCGGTGCACTACATCGATATCGACGAGTTCAAGGGCGTCAACGACGCGCTCGGGCATCTCATCGGCGACGAGCTCCTGAAGTCAGTCGCGCAGAGCCTCCACCGGTGT
Source organism: Bradyrhizobium sp. WSM1253 (assembly GCF_000244935.1). Lineage (NCBI taxonomy): Bacteria > Pseudomonadati > Pseudomonadota > Alphaproteobacteria > Hyphomicrobiales > Nitrobacteraceae > Bradyrhizobium > Bradyrhizobium sp. WSM1253. Next base: position 37,041 of record NZ_JH600073.1, on the reverse strand, counting down.
GCGGGTCCGACAGACTTCGTGGCGCGCCTCGGCGGCGACGAATTTGCCATCATCCAGAGCGCGGTGACATCGCTGGATCAGGTCAACGAGCTCGTCGCGCGGGTGTTTGAGGCCATCCGCGCGCCGTTCGACTGCATGGGACATCATCTTGCCACCGACGCCAGCATCGGCATCGCGCTGGCGCCGCAACATGGAACGGCGCTGGACCAGATCCTGAAGAACGCGGATATGGCGATGTACGCCGCTAAAGCCGCCGGGCGCCGCACTTATCGCTTTTTCGAGCCTGAGATGGACGCCAAGATCCACGAGCGGCGGCAGCTCGAGATCGACCTGCGCCGCGCCATCGCTCAAGGCGGGCTCGAAGGCGGCCTCGAGGTGTATTACCAGCCTTGCCTCAGCCTGAAGGACGACCGCATCACCGGCTGCGAGGCGCTGGTGCGCTGGCGCCATCCCGAACGCGGCATGGTCTCGCCGGCCGAGTTCATCCCGATCGCCGAGGACACCGGCCTGATCAACGAGATCGGCGAATGGGTGCTGGCGACCGCCTGCCGGGACGCAGCGAACTGGCCCGACGACGTCCGCCTCGCCGTCAACGTCTCGCCGGTGCAGTTCAAGAGCGGCACGCTGGCGCTGAAGATCATGGCAGCGCTTGCCGCCTCCAATTTGCCGGCAAGCCGGCTCGAGCTTGAGATCACCGAGGCGGTGCTGATCCGCGACGACGACACCGCGCTTGCGATCCTGCATCAACTCCGCGCCATCGGCGTCCGCATCGCGCTCGACGATTTCGGCACCGGCTACTCCTCGCTGAGCTATCTGCACCGCTTCCCGTTCGACAAGATCAAGATCGACCGCTGCTTCGTCAACGACATCGCCGGCCCCGACGGCTCCTCCAGCATCGTGCAGGCGGTCGTCAATCTCGCGGCTGCCCGCCGCATGACCACCACGGCCGAGGGTGTCGAGACCGAGGAGCAGCAGCGGTTGCTGCGCGCGCTCGGCTGCTCCGAGATGCAGGGCTATCTGTTCAGCGCCGCCAAACCCGCCGACAAAGTGCTGGAGCTGTTCGCAGCTCATCGCGGCCGTCTCGCCCAGCGCGGCGGCAACGAAGGCCGCCGCCGGGAGGCAAGCTAGGGCCTGGACTCACACAGGCGCAATTGTCGGCTCGGGAGGCCAAGCAGAAACATCGGCGGACGGCCAAACGGCGGTGGCGCCCCTAGAAATTAAAGACCATTCGGTCTATATATCGGCAATGCCCCGCCAAACCCCTGTGCAGTTGCCCCGTGGCCGTCCCCGAAGTTTCGACATGGAATCCGCCGTCGAACGCGCGATGGATGTGTTCTGGTCCCGCGGCTATCACGCCACGGCGCTACCGGACCTTCTTCGTGCGACGAAGCTCTCGCGGGGCAGCCTCTACGCCGCTTTCGGCGACAAGCACTCGCTGTTCCTGCTTGCGCTTGATCGCTACATTGCCATTGCCTTGACACGGATGGATATCGAACTCGACCCCCGCAGGGAGCCGATCGACGGCCTAAGGGCCTACCTTGCCGGCTATGTTGACCGCAACAGCGGTGCCAATGGTCGGCGCGGATGCCTGTTGGTAGCCACAGCCATGGAACTGGCTGGCCGTGATGCCGAAATTGATCGTCGCATCGGGAGCTTTTTCAAAGCTATGGAGGCTCGGGTGGCTGGTGCACTTTCCCGTGCGAAGGCAGCGGGCAAGCTGGCCGATGGTGTCGAGCCTTCGAGTGCCGCCCGAATTCTCGTCTGTTTCGTCGAGGGCCTGCGGGTGGTCGGTAAAACGGCACCGACACGGATCATTTCGCAAGCCACCGTTGACGCTTTTCTCGACCGCTTCATCAGGTAGACAACCATGGACGTTTCCGCTGCTCGCACGCCTATATCTAGACCGAACGGTCTTGAAAAGAACGATACCATGTCCGGCTTTCAGATCGTCTGCGCGGTGGTCGTCCCCTTGCTCTGGGGTTATCAATTCGTGGCCATCAAAGTGGGCGTTATGGAGTTTCCACCCCTCTTCTTCCTCGCGCTGCGCTTCCTGGCCATCGCGCTGCTGCTTGTTCCCTTCGTCAAAAGGCCCGCACGTCAACAGTTTGGCCCGATCGCAGCGATTTCGTTTTTCCTTGGCGGACTGAACTTCGGGCTCTTCTATGTTGGCCTCGGCCTCGGCTCGGGAAGCATGTCGGCCGTCGCAATTCAACTCGCCACGCCCTTCACCGTCCTGCTGGCCTGGCCGCTGCTCGCGGAGCGGCCGTCTCTCACCACGTCCGCTGGAGTGGTGCTTGCATTTGTCGGCGTGGTCGTGCTGGCAGCGGGGCCCGGCCCGTCCGCAAACGCGCTTCCACTGCTGCTCGTGGTCGGGGCAGCCTTCGCATTCGCGGTGTCCAATGTCCTGACGAAACGCTACGGCCCTTTTGATCCCCTGATGTTGATGGGATGGTCCTCGCTGTTCACGGTGCCGCAGGTCATGTTGATGTCGCTGCTCCTTGAACATGGACAACTCGCGAGCCTCGTCACTGCAGATGGACGTGGTTGGCTGGCACTCGCCTATACGATTTTCATCGGGGGAATTGTCGGATTTGGCCTGTGGTTCTGGCTGATCGGGCGTTGCTCCATGGGTCGCGTCGCGCCCTTCGGTTTGCTGCTTCCGGTGTTCGCCTTGATGTCGAGCGTGTTGTTTCTTGGCGAACGCATGACCCCAATGTTGATGATCGGCGGGCTGCTCGCGATCTCCGGCGTCGCTGTCACTCAGCTAAGACCGAGCGCTCGACCAATTTGAACTTGGAAGTCGCGTCGTTGGCAGATTCTCAGCACGCGGCTGACCTTGTTAACGCAGCCGCTGGAGCTGCGGGTCCATCCCCGCGACGAAGTGCTGGTCGAGCGCGACCGCGCCCTGCGCTGGGCCGAGCGCGATGGCTGCTACGAGGCCACCCTTGCGGCCATGAATCCCAGCTGAGACGGCGTCCAAAACGAAATCGCCCGGGAGCGGTCAACCACGCCCGGGCGATTGATCTCTGGAACTGGCGAGGGCCTAGTTCGGCACCGCAGCCCTCGACGCCGGCTTGGCGGCCACCGCATTCGCAGTTTGGCCGTGCAGGAAGTCGTAGGCCGTATGCAGGGCCTTGTCGTCTTTCGCTTCCGGCGGGACATAGGACTGCGACCCGGTCTGCTCGGTGCCGTCGGCTGCCTGGAGATGACCGCGCATCTGGGACTCCGCCATGGTGTCCATCCGGCCCTTCAGCTCGGCCGGCACGTCCTGGAGGATCTCGATGTCGGGCGCGATGCCCTGGGCCTGGATCGAGCGGCCCGAGGGCGTGTAGTAGCGCGCCGTGGTCAGCGCCAGCGCGCCGTTGCCGGTGCCGAGCGGAATGATGGTCTGCACCGAGCCCTTGCCGAACGAGCGCGTGCCGATCAGCGTGGCGCGCTTGTGGTCATGCAGCGCGCCGGCCACGATCTCCGAGGCCGAGGCCGAGCCGCCATTGACGAGAACCACCAGCGGCTTGCCCTTGGTGAGGTCGCCTCCATGCGCCGTGAAGCGCTGGGTCTCTTCCGGATTGCGGCCGCGGGTCGAGACGACCTCGCCACGCTGCAGGAACGCACTCGACACCGACACAGCCTGATCGAGCAATCCGCCCGGATTGTTGCGCAGGTCCATCACGTAACCCACCAGCTTCTCCGGCGGAACGTCCTTGGAGATCGATGCGATCGCCTTCTTCAGGCCATCGGTGGTCTGCTCGTTGAACGAGGTGACGCGGATATAACCGATGTCGCCGTTCTCGACGTGGAAGCGCACCGGGCGCACATGGATGATCTCGCGCTTGATCGCGACGTCGAGCGGGGCGTCGGCCCCCTTGCGCACGATCGTGAGCTTGGTCTGGGTCTCGACCGGCCCCTTCATCTTGTTGACGGCCTGCTCGAGCGTCATGCCCTGCACCGCATCGCCGTCGATCTTGCTGATGAGGTCGCCCGACATGATGCCGGCTTTAGACGCCGGCGTGTCGTCGATCGGCGAGACGACCTTGACGAGACCGTCCTCCATCGTGACCTCGATGCCGAGCCCGCCGAACTCGCCGGAGGTGGTCTCCTGCATCTCGGTCCAGGCCTTGTCGTTCATGTAGCGCGAGTGCGGATCGAGCGAGGTCACCATGCCGGTGATCGCGCCTTCGATCAGCTTGGCATTGTCAGGCTTCTCGACGTAGCTCGCCTTCACCCGCTCGAACACTTCGCCGAACAAATTGAGCTTGGAATAGGCGTCATCCGCGCTCGCTGCCGCCCGTGCCGCCCATACGCCGCCGTGCGGACTGGCTACCAGAAGGGTCAGACACGCTCCGGTGAGCGCGCCCAGTGGAAACAGCAGGGTTTTCCGCATGGATAGGCTGGCCTTTTTGCTTCGCGGTTCGGTGGGGCTGGGGAGCCGCCATGCAAATGGCGATCCAGCCTGCTTCTCACAATACCATTCTGGTTTCTTCAAGGCCGGGATGCCACGCCGGCGGGTACACCGTAAAAATCCCTTCGTCCGGACCTAAACTTTCGGCAACGTTGCAGGACCCGGTTGGTGCGCAGCGGGGGTCGGCCGGCCGGCCCACGCCTCGCTGCCGTGCCATTTTAGGATGGTTTTGGCGCCCCGGACGGGTTAGGCGATGAGGGAAGGCTTCAAATTCTCGGGAGGATAACAATGAACGAAGCACCCCGCATCCAACCGGAAAGGAACGTCGAGCTCGGCGCCAGCACCGAGCCGTTCCAGAATCTGCATGAATTCATCCGGAAAGCCCGCGCCAACCTCAACCAGAATGCCTGGGATTATATCGTCGGCGCGGCCGAGACCGAGACCACCATGCGTCGCAACCGCATGGCACTGGACGAGATCGCCTTCCGCCCACGCGTGCTGCGCGATGTCCGCAAGGTCACCGGCTCGGTCGAGCAGTTCGGCCGCAAGATGCGCCTGCCGGTGGTACTCGCCCCCGTCGGCGCGCTTGAGATCTTCGATCCGGATGGTGCGGCGAGCGTGGCACGCGCCTGCGGTACTTTCGGTGCGGCGCACATGCTCAGTTCCGTGTCCGAGCCCGGCCTCGAGAAGACCGCCGAAGCTGCGCCCGACGCGCTGCGCCTCTACCAGCTCTATGTGCGCGGCGACGACGCCTTCGTTGCCGACGTCGTCAGCCGGGCCGAGAAGAACGCCTACGCCGCCTTCTGCCTGACCGTCGACACCGCTCACTACAGCCGTCGCGAACGTGACATCGCCAAGCGCTACGTTCGCGAGAGCCGCCTGCGCGCCACCGGCGGCGATTACCAGAAGGGTCTGGAGTGGCGGACGGTGAAGATGATCAAGGACAAGTTCAAGATCCCGCTGATCCTCAAGGGCATCGCGACGCCAGAGGATGCGCTGATCGCGATCGATCACGGCGTCGAATGGATTTACGTCTCCAACCATGGCGGCCGTCAGCTCGATCACGGTCGCGGCGCCATGCATGTGCTGCCCGAGATCGTCGATGCCGTGAACGGCCGCGCCAAGATCATGGTCGATGGCGGCGTCTGTCGCGGCACCGACATCGTCAAGGCGATCGCGGCGGGTGCCGACCTGGTCGGCATCGGCCGGCTACAATGCTGGGCGCTGGCGGCGGCCGGCGAATCCGGCGTGGCGCGCATGCTGGAGCTGCTCGAGGACGAAGTGCTGCGCTGCCTCGGCCTCTTGGGTGCGACGTCGTTCGCCGAGCTCGACAAATCCTGCCTGCACCAAGCGACCGCAACCAACGCGCCGAGTGTGTTCAGCGCGTTTCCGCTGTTCGACCACGAGCCATATCGATACTGAGTGAAAGGATGCAGGTGACATCGCTCTCTCCCGGCAGCGCGGATGCGCTCCTGTTCGATCTCGGCCGCGTGGTGCTCGATATCGATTTCTCCAGGGCAATCGCCTGCTGGGCGGGACATGCCGGCTGCAAGCCCGAAGCCATCGTCGCGCGCTATGTGCGGGACAGCGAAGCCTATCGGTTGCACGAGATGGGGAAGATCAGCGATGAGGATTATTTCGCCTCATTGCGAGCCTCGCTCGGAATCGGCATTTCGGACGCGCAGTTCCTGGAAGGCTGGAACGCGATCTTCGCCGGCGAAATGCCTGACATCGCCGAGCTGCTGCCGCGGGCAGCGAAGCAGATGCCGCTCTACGCTTTCTCCAACACCAACCGGCCGCACGTGGACCATTTCTCGAGGGAATATGCCGACCTCCTCGGCCACTTCCGAGAGCTGTATTTGTCGTCCAGCATCGGCTTGCGCAAACCGGATGCGGAGGCCTTCGACCACGTCGTTGCGGCGATCGGCGTGCCCGCCGGGCGCATCGTGTTCTTCGATGATCTTGCCGAAAACATCGAGGGAGCGCGGGCGCGCGGCTTGACGGCGGTGCATGTGACCTCGCCGCGTGACGTCGGGAACGCATTGAAGGCATTGGGCATTTGACGAGGAGTCGGTGTCGCGAAACCCACGGCGGCACCGCCCGCCGGGACCAATTTTGAGAAATTGAGGAACCCGATCACTTTGTGCATTTTTGTGCAGAGTTCCGGGAACGGAATACCGCCTTCCGGACTCTTAGAGTCCGTTGGGACTTCTACGGACGGATGCATCATCGTGCTGGGCAAAACCTACCTCACCAAGCAGGCCTCTCTTCTTCTTGAATTCGCCAGGACAACTTCAGATTCGGACCTTTCCGCCAAGCTTGTGAGCAAGGCCGCCGACCTGAAATCCCAGGCCGATCCGCTGCCCGACAAAGACCAGGGAGCCAAGGCGCCCGACGTAACTCCCGGGCAGGCAGGGAGCTGATCGATGCAGCCCGGGGCGCTCGTCGTTCTCGCCTTGCCGTGATTTTCCTTGCCGTGATTTTCCTTGCCGTGATTTTCGTCGCTTCCATGGCCGCTCTCCTGCCGATTTGTCAGGTTCTTCGCATCATGCCGCGACGCGCTTGATCCTGCCTTCCGGAACAATGTGAAGCGGCGGGATGACTGTGCCCGCTCAGCCGTTTTTGCCTCTGCGCCCGCGCTCGGCTAGAAGACGTGCGGAACATTCGCCCGAACGTGCCGAGCAGGAGTTTTCGCCGTGGCCTTGATGCCGGTTTCCGACGCGCTTGCCGCGGTGCTGGCGGGTGCAGAGCCGCTGCCGGAAGAAATGATTTCCCTCGACGAGGCCCATCATCGCGTGCTCGCGCGTGACCTCGCGGCGCGGCGCACGCAGCCGCCGCAGGCGATGTCGGCGATGGACGGCTACGCGGTGCGCGCGGCCGATGCCGCGACGATCGATTCGGAGCTCACCGTGGTCGGCGAAGTCGCGGCGGGCCGACCGTTCGCCGGGACGATCGGCGCCGGCGAGGCCGTACGGATCTTCACCGGCGGCGTCGTTCCCGGTGGCGCGGACGCCGTCGTGATCCAGGAGGACACGGTCGCCGCCGGCAAGCGGATCATGATCAAGGAAGCCGCGATCGCCGGTCGGCACATCCGCCCCGCCGGCGTCGATTTCCGCGAGGGTGACGTGCTCCTGCGCAAGGGAAGCCGTGTCACCGAGCGCGACCTCGCGCTCGCTGCCGGGATGAATTATCCGCACCTTGTCGTTTTCAGGCGTCCAAAGGTCGCGATTCTCGCCACCGGCGACGAGCTGGTGATGCCAGGCACCACGCCAGGCCACGGCCAGATCATCTATTCCAACGGCTACGCCCTGCACGCGCTCGCCCGCAGCGAAGGCGCCGAGACGATCGACCTCGGTATTGCCGCCGACACGCTGGAGGCGACCACCGCCGGCATCCGCCGCGCCCGCGAGAGCGGCGCCGACATCCTGATCACGACCGGCGGCGCATCGGTCGGCGACCACGATCTGGTCCAGCAGGCACTGCGGGACGAAGGCATCGCGATGGCGTTCTGGAAGATCGCGATGCGGCCAGGCAAGCCGATGATGCACGGGCGACTCGGCGCAATGGGTGTGATCGGCCTGCCGGGCAATCCCGTGTCGTCCTACGTGTGCGCTTTCCTGTTCATGGTGCCGCTGATTCGCGCCCTGTCGGGCCGTTCAGTGATTCACCATCGCCGCGAACGCGCCGTGCTCGGCCGCGGCGTCGGCGCCAACGACCAGCGCGAGGACTATCTGCGCGCGCATCTGGAGGAGCGTGACGATGGCACACGCGTCGTTCTTCCCGTCAATCATCAGGACTCTTCGCTGCTTGCGAATCTCGCTGCAGCACAGGTACTTCTCGTGCGCGCACCATTCGCGCCGAAGGCCGAAGCCGGCACGGCTTGCGAAGTGTTGCGGCTCCCCGTCTGAGCACCCCCGCAACGCGCGTTCCGCGAAGTTTGCTCTGTTCACGGTAAATTAAGCAGTTGCGGAACATGTATCGAACATATAGTGTCCGTTCATGATTTGTTTCGAGCATGTAGCGGCTTATTGCCGAATTCTGCGTCTCGGAATCGGACGACATCAACCGGGGGACTTTGGTCGAGATGTTAACGCGCAAACAATACGAGCTTCTGCGGTTCATCAGTGAACGTCTGAAGGAAAGCGGCGTGCCGCCCTCCTTCGACGAGATGAAGGATGCGCTCGATCTGCGCTCGAAGTCGGGCATCCATCGCCTGATCACGGCGCTCGAGGAGCGTGGCTTCATCCGACGCCTGCCCAACCGCGCCCGTGCGATTGAAGTCATCAAGCTGCCGGAGCTCCAGGCAGCCGCCGGCAGCCGCCGCGGCTTCACCCCCAGCGTCATCGAGGGCAATCTCGGCAAGGTGCGTGCGGGCTCCAGCCTGCCCGCGGACGAGGGCGAACGCCCCGTGGCGGTACCGGTGATGGGCCGCATCGCGGCCGGCACGCCGATCGAGGCGTTGCAGACACGCAGCCACACCATCAGCGTACCGCCCGACATGCTCGGCTCGGGCGAACATTACGCGCTGGAAGTGCGCGGTGATTCCATGGTTGATGCCGGCATCCTTGACGGCGACATGGCGCTGATTCAGCGCAACGAGAGCGCCGATACCGGCGACATCGTGGTGGCGCTGATCGACGACGAGGAAGCGACGCTGAAGCGCTTCCGCCGTCGCGGCGCCTCGATCGCGCTCGAGCCCGCCAACGCTGCCTATGAGGTCCGCATCCTGCCGCCCAATCGGGTGAAGATTCAGGGCAAGCTGATCGGGCTTTACCGGAAGTACTGATACCGGACGTACTTGATACCTGGAGAAGTTGGCGCCTCGCGCGCTTCCGATCGGCATCGCCGGTCAGAGATTGGAGCGGATCATCGTCCGCTCCGGCTGGATAGTCTTTCTGGTTCTGCACAGACTATCGGCCCCTCCTCCGGCGCTGGCTACTCGCGACGCCCAAGAAGCAGCACCGAAACAGCACCGCTTCGCGGCTCGAGTGTGCGAGGAAACAGCGACCAGCGATCGAGGTCGTTGCACCAGCCGGCAATATTCGCGCATGCGCCTCCCGAATGCATCGCAACTCTCTTTGTTCCTATTGAATTCGGGAAAGATAATGTGATCGCGGCTTGCGGAAACCAGCCGCAGATTTGCCCACAACCGAGCAGAGCTTTCGTGCTTCAACTCTGATAGAGGCCTGCGCCTCGATAAGAGACGCGGGTTGCTATCCCAGCATGAGGAGCACCCGATGTGTGACTACAGCCTGCATGCCGTCGCGTCGCGCCCCGCCGAAGTCGGCGAGACGATCGTCACGACAAATTTCCGCGGCACCTCGACGCGCGGCTTCGCCTCCGCAGCCGATCCGTCTGTTGCCGTCTGCCTGCTGCCGGGAACGGAGCTCGCCTTCGCAGACGACGTCCGCTACGACAATCGCTGGATCTGGACGCGGACCATCAATTCCCGCGTGGGCAAGTTCGGCAAGATCGATCCGCACGTTCCCGACCGCCATCATGACGCGATCGAATTCCCCGACGGCAAATTTGTGCTGGTGACGCAGCTCGTCGAAGGCCAGCGCGCGACCGTGCTGCAACTGCCTGTGACCCAGTCGGTCATCGAGCGCGAGCACAAGGCGCAGATCATCGCCGACAGGCAGCCGACCGTCACGCACCTGCCGATCGGCTGAAACAGCCGCCCCTCCGGCTACGAGGTCGGAGGTCAGGATTGAATTGCCATCGCCGACCGTGGCCGGCGAGATGGTGTGGTTTGCGCCAGCGAATCCGAGCGGACGCACCGACCCGCTGCGTTGCTCCGCACCATCAGATCAATCGTCGGCCTGCAAGTCGGTCTCCGCCGGCGTTGCGTCCTTGATGCGGGGCGCGGTCGCCTTCGGCGCAAGGCTGCCGTCGAAATCACCCTCGCCGGCGCCGGCCGGCAACCAGGGGCGGCTCGTGCCTCTCGCCCTCACCGCCTGAACCACAAATCCGTCACCACGCTGCGTCAGCGCCAGTGCGCTCTGGCTGGCGAGCCGCTGCCGATCGACCACCATCGCCGCGCAATCGGGCGGCGCGGGACGTGTCGTCACCACCAGGGCGGCCCGATTGCAATCGTCCGCGAGAGCATCGACGCGCAATGCCAGCGCGACCAGCCTCCCGTCGGCCAGTGGCGTCACGCAGCCGGATTCGTCACAGGACACGCCATCAGCCAGCGAGGCTCCGCCGGCATCGCGCGGATCGGCGTCGGCAGCGAGCCATTCTTTGAGCAGAAAGCTGTCCTTGTTGGTCCTGATCAGGTGCAGATATCCGTCCCTGCCCCGCACGGCGACGCTCGCGCCATCCCCGGCGATCAGGATGTCAGGCTGCCGCGCCGACAGTCCCCAGAGGATCGCTGCCAGCAGCACCAGGGCGCCGGACCAGCGCAGCGGCGTCCGCAACAAGCCCAGCACGATGATTCCGAGGCTCGCCGCGATCAGCGGCCCGATCCCGAACGCCGCGATGCGGCCGACGGCGCCCGGCAATGCCGCGACCCAGCGCGAGACCGTGACCATCCAGTCGATGCCGATCCCCATCAGCCACCAGAACACACTGTCCAGCCCGAACGGCGCAGCAAGCAGCCCCAACAGTCCCGCCGGCATCAACTGCCGAGACCACCGGCATCGCGCCGAGATTGGCCAGCACGCCGAACGGCGTGACACGGTGGAAGTGGAAAGCGGCATAGGGCGTGGTCGCAAATCCCGCAATCAGCGAAGCCATGAACAGCATCGCGATCTCGCGGCCGCCCCACATCGCAATGCGCGCAGTCGCAGAATGGTCCGGCGAGGCAAACAAATTCGGCATGCCGATCTGCACCAGCGCCACCAGCCCGAGGGTTGCCGCAAACGACATCTGAAATGTGGAATGCTGATTCCCGGTTCGCTTGTTAACTCAAGCGCTTAACCTGCTTCCCGGAGCTTACTCCGGGACTTTTTCCGGGACTCTGCGAGCCGCTCGACCGCTAGGGCAACGTCCTCATCCAGCACGTGCGCGTATCTCAGGGTGCTTTTAATGTCCCGGTGATTGAGCGCCTTTTGCACCAGCTTCAGGTTACCGCTGTCGCGAAGAAGCTTCGTTCCGAAGTCGTGCCTGAAGTCGTGGAAACGGAAGTCCTTCAGGCCAGAGCCGGCCCGCAGCCGCTGCCAGGCCGTCTTGGCCCCGGTATAGGTTAGCGGGTAGCGCTGGCCCCTCACACGGCCAAGTCGCCTGTTGCCGTAGACAGCCACATAGGTGAAGCAAAAGTCCAGGTGCTGCCCCCGCAGCGGGAACAGGATATCACGAACCGCTGCCGTGACCGGAAACACCACGCGACGCCCGCCCTTGCCGAGACGGACAATCTGCTTGGTGCCGAAATCCACCTCGGACCACCGCAGTGTCACGCATTCCCTCAGCCGCATGCCGCTGGCGCGGACGAAGTCAAAGAACGGCCCATAGTCGGCGCGCATCGCGTCATCGAGGGCGTCGGCTTCCTCGATCTTCAGTTCGCGGACACGCTCCACCGGCTCTGCTAGCAAAAGCTTGTCCCACTCGGGCTCATTCTCGAACACCACCTTCTCGGCCTTGGCGAAGGTGAATAGCCGCTGCAGCACCTTGGTCGCCGATCGGTTGACCGTAGCGTTTGAGACCAGCGGCAGGGCCTGCTCCGCTTCCTTGGTACGCTTGCCGCGGCGAGAGACCCGGTGGCCACGCCGCCACGCCACCAGTTCCTTGGCTGCCTTGTGGTCGATCTCTGTTAGCGGCTTCTCCTTGCCAAAGTACTTGATCAGCCGCGCCAGATTGGTCTCCGTAGCCTTCGGCTCCGAGTCGTACTGCGCGCTATCGTTCCAGAGGCGGTCGGCAACGTCATCAATAGTGAGCGACGCCTTAGCGCGCCGCGTCGCCTTCACCAGCGCCTTAGCTTTCTCTAGCTCTGCAGCCTCGAACTTTTCTGCATCTCGTCTAGCCGTGCATTTCGTGCTGCCATGAAACCGATGACCTTCGTGCTGGAAGTCGAATTGGTAATACGGCGAACGCTTGTCACGGTAGACGGACACGGCACTTCCCTCCTGCGGCGGCCTTCAATGAATTGGTTCAGATCCGTCTCAGTGAATCGGCGGCGTGGCCGCTTTTTCCCGAGCCCGACGTTGATGTATCCAATTGCCCCATCGCTAACGAGGGCGCGGAGATGATCTTCGGTGATGTTAAGCCGAGAGGCCGCCTGCTCGGGTGTGAGCAGGCGGTGGTTGTCATTTGCTGGATCGGGCAAGAGCGTGCCCCTGAGAAATATTGCTCTGCAAACCTCGCCGGGCGAATCCGACGCACTCATTGAACTATACAGGGTCGCTCCGGAATAAATGCGGCGCAAACCTACGTTGGAGCTGATTTGTAATACTTCGTTACTTGCCTTACCGAAAAAGGCGCCAGCTCCCACCACTGGGCGTTTAGGCAGTGGCGGCGACTTATCTCCTGCTCCTCAAAGGGAAAGCAACAGCCATAACGAAAAAGCCCCGGACAATGCCGGGGCTTTGACGTCTAAACTTGCGTTCGGATCAGTACTTCGCGACCACCGGACCGGTCCAGTTGAAGCGGTAGACCAGCGAGGTCGAGATCGTCTGGTTCCAGCTGTTGGCGCGGACATCGTGCCCGCCCACGAACGGGAGGTTTGTGACGTTGTCGAGCTCGGCCTGGCTCTTGGCGTTGTAGAAGGCCGAACGATATTCGGTCTTCATGAACCAGCCGGGCGAGTTGATGCCGAAGAAGTTCAGGCTGTTCTCGACGCCGCCGCCGATGAACCAGCCGTTGCGGTTGTAGCCGTTGAGATGCACACCAGCGTCAACGCCAGCGAGGTCCATAAAGTTTGTGCGGCCGAAGTGAGCGCCGGAGTAACCACCATTGACGTAGGTGAGAACGTTCGGAGCAGCGAGCCAACCGAGGCGTACGCCAGCGGCCCACGAAGTTTCGAGCTTCTGGGTGCCAGTGATGTCGAAGATAGGGTCCTGGATGGTGGCGCGGATGCTGCCGAACTGGCCATCGGCGAACACACCAGCGACCCAGGTACCGCTGAACTGCCAGTCGTAGCCGAGACCGACGGTGCCGAACCAACCGGACCCGCCCTGACGCTGGTCGATCGTCAGCGGGATGCCCGTGGCCGTGTCGTTGATATGCTGGTCGGCATTCGAGAGACCGCCGCCGCCGCCGCCGAAGATGTAGAAGCCAGTCCAGTTAGCGACCGGAGCCGGCATCGGCGCCTTCACGTAGGGACGGGCGCCAAGGTCAGCGGCTGAGGCCGAACCGGTCATCGCCGCAATGGCGGCCAGCGCGAGCAAAGTCTTTTTCATCTTCATGTCCCCAAGTGGAAGCGGTCAATATCTGATGGTGGTAACCTAGATGCATCCGCTAGAAATGCTGTAGCTCGGCGGCCACAGTGACGGACAAACTCTTAGTGATGCTGACAGGCGATGAGGCAAATATAGCCGATTTGGTCCGCGATAATCCGGCGGCAATATCAGCCTATCTGACTGAACAATTTGCAGAAAATGACCTACTGAAGGCAAAGAACGCGCTTAGCCGGGTCATGAAAGCCCAGAACGTCCAGATATTGGCGCGAGACGCTGGTTTGCGGCGAGACGCACTCTACAGGACGTTTGGAGGGCGAATCGACCCGCAGCTAAGCCGAATACTCAGGCTGTTTAGCGCAATAAACGTAAGGGCCTGCGTTGTGCCTGTGTCCGGCACTGACAGCCCAGACGGGGCCGCGGCTCGCCTGAGTGAGGCTTTCGCTTGCGAGAATCCGGCGGATGCCATTCGAGGACTCAGCAGCGTCGTGAAAGCGCAAAACGTGACCGCGCTTGCGCACAAACTCGGGATGTTGCGAACGAATGTCTACAAGACATTTGGCGGGAAAGTTGACCCGCAGCTAAGCCGGGTTTTTAACCTCTTCACCGCCTTACAGGTGAGATTCGTGATCGAGGGCATGCAGCCCAAGGCCAGGGCTCCTCGTCCGAAACTTGGTCGTCCGCGAAAGATATCCCATGCCTCCCGCGACTAGATGCGCGCCTTGGAGAATGGGGAAGTTCAATGCGGCTGCTTCTGACAGCCATAGGAACCTAGCATCACTGCCCGGCTTGCTGTCTCGCTAGCTGTCTCCCCGAGCTGGCGGAGCGGCCCCGGCATCAACCCTCAGGCCCCCCAAGCCGGGGGCGCCTCTAAGCCGCCCACTGAGGCGGCCCTACTTCTGGGTGTTCCGCTTATAAATACACGCTCTTGGAACAAACGAAGATTTATTAAAATCACAATCTGTTCTCGCCCGGAGAACTGCGGGCCCGCCTCTTTGACTGGCCAAATAGGCGAGTGTCCATCTAAGCAGATCACCTATGCCTATTTTCTAAGCAGGAAAAAATGGCAATGGTCAGCAAGTCTGACTACGGTGGCGAAGGCATGAGGAAGCAATAATCCCCAGCCTTTGGGAGAAGTGCGCCCAAGGCCCCAGTCCTAGCCAGCCCCGGGCTGGGGCCGCTTCTGTGCCGCTCAAGATTCGACGTGGGCGCCAGCACGAACCCGCGGCCGAGCAAGGCGCCGTCATCAACCTGTGGCACAGTCATTGCACATTCAAAACAGAGTGGGATTTCAGTGCCCAGTCTGAGACAAGAGCGCCGCCGGGGGGACTGGCATTTCGAGCCCGGCAGCGCTCTCCTTTACTGTTCTGGCTCGCCTGCGGAGGGCCCGCCCCAGCTTTGGGGCTGGCAAGCCGCTCCGCTAGTTCTCCACACCCACGACGCACAGTAGCTCGCAACCGCCGAGACCTACTAGGAATCGACAATTTGCGCACTGCTTATGATGCCGCTTTGATGGCGGCATGCGCACTCGCCGATACACGAAATGGGCCGGCCATTATCCGCCCCGCAGCCCTACGGAATGGCTGGCTGAGGGCCACGTGACCTGCAACATCCAATGCCTGAACGGTCTCTGCCGTCGCAGGGTCGACGTGCGGCTCAATACACTCCCGCAGGATCAGCCGTAGTCGCCCGTCGGCTTGCGCCTGGTCTGCTCAGCATGTGGCGCCGCAGGATCTGTGCATATCGTCCCGAACTGGCATGACAGTCGCGGGCAACTCAGGCCAAGCACGCGCGACAGTCTAAGGCCGCCCGTCGTTACGACCTTCCACGCTCAGCGATACTTATTAGGCATACACGACCCCGGCCGTCGGAGCTGGCAATGGCGTTGCTGCACAGTGAGGTCGAAAGCAACGCTGTGATGGTCGGAGGTGTTACGGCGGCGAACCTGCCGCAGGATCTTAAAAATTCGCGTCGATCGTCTGCTTCTTGAGAGGACATTCGCGCCTCCTATGATTGCTGAAATAAGTAAGTGTTAGTCGATTAGAAAATTAAGTAGCTCAATCACGAAATGTAGCCAAAAATCCCGTCTCAGTCGGCGGACTCTTTTACGCGCGGCTAGAATGAATGAAAAGAAGACTCCTGTTCAGTCCGCCGCCTGATTTGGTATGCAGTCGAGCGCGGCTGGCTCGATCTGCACGAGAGCGGTACCTACGTGCGGCTGCTAACACTCGGGCGGGATCTGCTGACAGCCGTAGGAACCTAGCAATCACTGCCCGGCTTGCTGTCTCGCTAGCTCTCTCCGTCGAGCTGGCGGAGCGGCCCCGGCCTTGACCCCCCAGGCAATCCAGCCGGGGTCGTCTCTTTTGGGCAGTTAGTGAGGAGAAACGAGAGCCGCCACGCTAAACGCGACTACGCAGGCGGCAGCCAGTGACCAGAGCGCTATCGCGATCTCTTTGGGCATGAGGCGCCAACGTTGGAGCGCTGGTCGAGTTCCTACCGGCGGTTGGTCAACCGGTGCCGGTGTTGTGGTGCGCAACTCGGCCACTAGCTCGGCCCTCAGGTCGTCCTCCAACTCGCGGATATGCTTCGCCGTTGGTCCGTCAGGAAAGTCTTTCGCGAGCTGGCGACAGTGTACCAGCTTCCGCTGAATTGCCAAAATATCCCGGTCGCTTTCCATGAGGTGAAACCGCCTTCGGACTGCCACCTTTCATATGCCAAATGGGATAGGCGACGGCTAAATCAAGCTCTCGCCACAGCATCCCACAAAAAGCCGGCCCCAGAGGATGTTTCCTGAGGCCGGAAGTTCTACGCGTCGCTCCGAGATATCGCCCGGAGCTGGAGACGAATGCGCCCAGATTGCCGAATGTTCCCGACCCTCATGGGATAGCAGAGCCGGCGCCCTGATGCAGGTTAGGCCTTCTGCCGATTGTGAAATAGATCACATTGCGAGCCGGGGATGCTGCGTTACGATCAACGCACCGGGGCTGGCTAAATATTTCACCTAGTCGTCTTTCACCCGGCGTTTGAGCGCGCGGGCCGCAGCAGCAGTCCCCTGCTGCGGCCTTCGTGTTCACGGCTCTTAGTACCAATGACTTCGGCGTCCTGTGCCATTGGAGAAGGTAATATGTCCAAAGAGAAAAATTGCCTGATCGTTCGTGCTGCCGGGAGACAACTGGATCTTTTACGAGGCGAAGCCTCCCGCATTGCTAAAAGCAGTAACGTCGATTGGTGGATCGATCGCGCGGAAATCGGCACTCGCTTCTGCTTCGAGGATCCGAAAGCAAAAGATTCATTCGCTGTCGCTTGTGACAACTTCGGTATTCCCTGCCAAGACGGCTAGCTTTCGCAACAGCGCTGGCGCGCCGTGGTGCTAATGCACGCTAGCAACTCGTGGAGGTGAGCATGTCTATCGATCGCACCACACAGACAGTCGAATGGGATGGGAAGGCCTTGATTGGATGGGTGGTCATCAATGGAACGCCAAAGAAAGTCTCTGCAGATCGTGAAACAATCCACGCTCAAGCGCCGGGCTTCAGTGATGCGCTAACCAGGGAAATCGACCGGCACCGAGCAGAGATTTTTGAGAAGTTGCTGCCTTACTTCCAGCGGCTCGGCTAGTCCTCGAAGATTCAGCCTGCTGGCGGCGACCGCGGAAAAGAAACCCGCCGACCTTGCGAGCCGACGGGAGTTGAAAAGAACATTAGACCGGCGGGCACCGGTCCCTTGCGAGCTGCTTTAGCACGCTGGCTTGGCAGCGTGAACTGGCGGGCCCCTGAATTGCAACCCGCTCTTAATCTGGGAGTTCGCGAGATCGCTGAGGCCGCTGGAGTGTCCACCAACACGATCACCAGACTGGAGCGCGGTGAGGAGTTGTTGCCCAGGACGGTTGCCGATATCCGCGCCGCCTTCGAGGCGGCGGGAGTTATCTTCCTCAACGACGGCCAAGCGATTGACGGCGGGCCGGGCGTGAGGCTGGCGAAGCGTTGACCACCCTCGGCGCCGGTCCTCCATTAGCGGCGCTTCGGCGCGTCCGTCCACAAGCCCTGCATATTTTTCCCTAGTTGCCGCATTTTACGCGCGCAACCTATTGATCTCGCGCACTGGTTGAGGTTCAGTGCGCCCTATTGTTTTTAGGCCGGGGGGCTTTTTACATGCGTAATTTAGGCATCGTGGCGCTTTGCGTCTCGCTGGGCGGCTGCGGACTTGCCGCGCGTCATGAGCGTGAGCAGCAACAAGCAGCGGCCATGCAGCAGGGTTTTGAAAACTGCAAGGTGCAATTCCCCGAAGGCACCAAAAACATGGTCGAGAAGAACAAGTGCAATACCACCGCCGCGCTGGCGATCAGGCCTTTCACGACCTATAGCGACCTATTCGATAAATACTGGGCGACGCGAGCTGTCATAGCCGAACGCGTGCAGGCGGGGAAAATGACGGTGGCCGAAGCTAATCAAGAGGCGACCCAAGCTCAGTCAGACATCGCAGCCGAGGAGCAGCGCCGCAATCTCGCAAATCGATCGGTAGGTGCTCAAGAGTCGGCAGCCGCAGCTGCGTGGATGGCATCGCCCTCGGTGGTTGTTGTTCGGCGATAAGCTATGACACTCGTAAGCATTGCCTTCGGTCTGATGTCAGGATTTGTAGCTTGGATCCTAACCGAGTTTTTTGCAAAGCCTTTCCGCCGCGGCTTAGACCTCGTGATGGAGGTGCGAACCAAGGCGATCATCTTTGCCAACGTGTCGGCGCGTTTCCGATCGCAATCCGCGGATGGGACAGGCCCCTTTCTCAGCACTGATGCCACAAAGGAAGAACTTGATCGTCTGCGCTCGGCTGAGGAAGGCTATCGCGAGCTCGGCGCGAAGCTTCAGGCCTTCGCTAAAACTGAGCCGCTGGCAACCTGGGTAATGCTGCGGATATTCCGTCTCAAGGTGTCGGAGGCCGGCGTAGCGCTGTTGGCCTTATCAAACACGCTCGGCGTTTACGGTCAGGAGCGCAGGAATTCAACGGCCCGACTCGAGGCCGCCCTGCGCATGCACTCTTCCTCGTGACGACGCTGAAGATTAACGTACAAGGAAGGGCACTGTGAGCGATCAAGGCCAAGATCAATACAAAGAGACTGCGAAGCTCACCTACGATACCCTCTTAGAGATGAGAAGGCTGTCCTACGCCGCGCAGGCGGACTATGGAAAGTGGCTGATTTCGTCGATTTTCCTTATGCACGGGTCAGCCATTGCAGGGCTCGCATTCAGGGCTTCTGCCACGGGAGTGCCGCCCTATCTGGCAGCCATCCTCTGGTTCGTCATCGGGATGATCTTAGCGCTCGGGGCAGGCTTTTGCGCGTGGCTAAACTTCAGCGCGGCTGCCAGTCAGTACAGCCTCTGGGCCAAGCCAGCGATGCTTTTCGATCAGTCAAGCTGGCCAACGGAAACCACCAAGGCCGGCGAGATTGAAGCGACGAAATGGCTTTCGATGGCCTGCGGAGTTTTGTCGGTTCTAGCGCTTCTGGGAGGCGCCTTCCATGTCCTTTGGGCTTGGAAGTAGATCGCCTAGCCATAAACGAAACGAAAGTACGGGATGTTTGGGCTCTTCAACTCACGGCGCAAAGTGGCTACCATAGCGGCGGTTGAGGCCATTCGTCCTCTGATAGCAAGCATTCAGCACAGTCAGGGCCTATCGCCCGGCTTCTGGACTACCCCCTATATTCTCGGGTTTCTCACTTTCACCGCCGGCCACCATGCCAAGTTGGCCACGCGAGGATCGATCAAGACCGAGGAACTCGGGGCCGCCATGGGCGATATTCTAACGTCGGTCTCCAATCTCAACGGCCGGGCACTAGTCGCCCGAACTGTCGAGATGTCCTCGAACGACGACGTGGACTTCAATCGAGGCGCGGACGACGCGGCTGCCATTTGCTTTTACACAATGAGAATTTTGAAGAACGAAGCTGAGCACCCGCTGGTGACAATGGCCTCTAAGGTCGCACAGCGGTCAACCGACGCCGGCAATACCGAGCCAGAGAGGCGCGCATACATTGCATCTATGATGATGATGCTGTCCCTTATGAGCGAAGTGCATGGCATCACGTAGGGGGACGATGGCCGGCCGGCGGAATCGGAACGTCGTGCTTGCGGCCCTCACCTCGGTGGGTTCGGGCGCGGCCGTACAGCTAAAGTGCGGGCAGTCTGCTTTGAACCCGCCCGGAATTCCCGTTGACGAGTTTTAGGAACTGAACATGCCCATGATACCTCTCCGGCCTCAATGCAGCGATGCAGCGGATATCGGAAACCATCCACAAGCGGCACAACCCGGCCGGCTATATGCTTGATCGCTTAAGATTTCTGATCGACAATTTCCCGGCCAACATGTCAGACGAAGCTGAGATCGGAATTACCCTGGTTGGAGGAGGCAGCGACGCCTCCCTTCATCTCCGCCAAATCGCAGCTTCTGATCCGGATATGTTAACTTTCGATGGCCTTGAACGAGCGCGGAACGTTCAGCTGTTGCAGCATCACAGCCAGACATGTCCGTAATGATCATCGAAATGCCGAAGCTTGAGGAAAAGCCTCACCGGATCGGCTTCTGATAGCCTTCAACCGAACATCGCTCTATGGTCGCGGGGGAGTGAGACCAGGATCAGCCGTCACCACTTCCGTCTGATCTTCAACGCGACGCCACGCCCGCTCATCGTAAGCGCTTAGCCGCAACCCTATTGAGGCTGGCTTGACGTTTTGCGGAATCGCCACGGCATGAGGTCTTTGATGCGGCTATGGGGATGGCCGTCGATGA
>NZ_JH600073.1:3297-16430 GCF_000244935.1 Bradyrhizobium sp. WSM1253 | reverse complement strand
CGGCTTCCGAACGTACGCGGCGCCCCGATGGTCCTTCAAGAACCTCCAGCCGGCTCACCGACCCCCTCGTTGAGCCGTCCAAATGGACGTCCTTTTGCTGTCCAATCCCATCCCAAACCTCCGTCCAAGCCGGAGGCTTCTTTCGCACGTTCATTCGAATTCTGAAGCAAGGGTATCGGCTTCGCGCTTACCGCTCATCTGCTGGTGCCTAAGTTTCTTCGCTAGTGCCGTCTTCGTCATCAGAAAAGAAACGAAATGCGCCTTGCCGAAGCGCTGGAATGAATTCCAAAACCTCAGCAATTTTGTAATCATTTTTGTAATTGCCGCCCGCAGTCCGTTTTTCTGTGACGAGCATTCTGACACGCCAAGTATCCGCAAGCCCTAAAATGCCTCGCGCCCGTACTTGATCAGCAATCTCGGTCTCTGAAATATCGGCAGATATAGTTTTGTCGCCATAGCGAAATCTCCAAACGTGAGCATTCGGCTCAAAGTCCGCTCGGCTTACTTGTAAGTGCGCCACAATAGGTTGCGGATCAAAACTTTCCTCTTCCGCTTCTTTTAGCTGAGCGCGGCCCGAAATAATTGCGTCCGCGTCCGGCTTAGTTATAAGGACACCTTTTTCCGGAGCCTGCGGATTGAACTGCAGAGTATCAATGCCTTGACGCTTCAAGGGCGATACTACCTTGGCTGCGTAATCCCTAACTGTCGGATCTTCTCCAAGCAAGTACACGTTATGGTTCACGATGACGGTATTGCCGTCACCATCTCCTTTAAACTTGACAGCAACCGTCCCGTGCGAATCCGAGGTTGAGATGGTCGTCTGATCGACAGACAGAGGAGTTATGCTTTCGACCTCCTTTCCCTTACGCTGAACAAGATATGCGAATAGGCCAACGGCAGTCGTCGGCACTCCTATCAAGCCAAGCCAGCCAGCGATGGTTTGAGCGTTCTTAAGAGCATGCTCATCTGTCAAGAATGAACCGATGGTGCTCAAGATGGATTGCACCAATTCCAGGTTCACCTGGAAACACTTGTGCTCGAAATCCGACTGAACAATCAGATTGACTTTTGAGGCATCGCCATTGACCGCGAAATTAGCTCGCTTAATTAGCTCGCCGAGCGCCAAAAGAGCTGGCGCCAGGTCGGCAATATCCATCCCATGCTCAGAAAGCGCGGGTCCGTCGTACCGTAACTGAAATGCGACTTTCGACATGCATCACCCCGCTCAATCTTTGATCAGCAAGCGGCATCGGGCGCAACCCATTCTTTAGTGCGGCCTTATACGCCCACAGGAGCCCTCACCGAACACCTCTTCACGTCTGGCGTCCTTCACTGCGGCAACAATGCCCGTCGGCAGCACAGCATCATGCTGAGCCAACACTAGCAACCCTATGTCGCGCGATCTCAGCACCGGAGGCGTCAACGACGAATACGACTGTGCCGCTAGCATGATCATAGTCTGGATCGCTGGCGATATCCCGAGCAACACGGGCGCCGTGTTGTGCCGCTAGTTCAGAAGAGCCAAATAGCTCTCCCGTCTCGTCCATCTGCATCTCTCCGTTGTGGAAAATCGGGAAGAAGTAACGTCTCATTAGCTGCGGGCCCTCGTCCTTTGGCCGCGATCATGCCCACGTCTCGGGTGGCTTGCACCTGTCGAAAAGGACAGGGTACGTCAAATAGCGCATTCACCATGGATTGGCCTTCTGCCGATGAAGCGGGCCGCTAATCGCCGCGACTTGTTTGGGCCACCACCGGTGCAAAAGGCGACAGCAAGACGTGGACAGAAGGGAAACATTTGTGTTCATGCTATGGTGCTGCGTAGTCCTCAAAGGATGAATCATGCCGCTGCTCGACGAGAGTACCAGCCCAATAGACCTGACCAAGAGAATAGACCGCCCGGAAGGATTCTATGTTACTCCGCGCGATCCATCTATGACACGAGGCGAAATCCAACTACTTGCGAGCGCGGGACTGTTCCTATGCGGAATGATCGTTGTTGCGATAATCAAACGCACCGTCGTGTTAAAATTCTTAAGAGAAGGCGGCTACAACACAGCAGCGAAAACCTTGCGCGCGACTCGTAAAGTCAAGGCGATGGCGTCTTCTGTTGGGCGGGAGATCGAGCGACGAGCCACGGAAGATCGAAGAGATAAGGGCCGCAACTCAGCGACTGGAAAGAGCTGATGTAATGTTCAATCCCGACGTAGAACGCTTGTTGGCTGCCGCTCGCGCGAATAACGGTGAGGCGCAATACACGCTTGGTCTTGCTTATTTGAATGGGGACGGCCTCCCAAAGAGCCACGTTGAAGCTTATTTTTGGCTGACAGTCTGTTCAGAAACGAAGGGCGTGTTTTGGTCGCCGCCGCCAGACGAGCTTGCCGGCGACGCAGTGTTGGCCATCACAGATTGTGCCGTTCTGCATGATACTTTGAATCGCGCAATCCTTTGGATTGCCAACCACGGCATGCCGATTCAGGGAGACTACTA
Organism: Bradyrhizobium sp. WSM1253; assembly: GCF_000244935.1. Taxonomy (NCBI): domain Bacteria; kingdom Pseudomonadati; phylum Pseudomonadota; class Alphaproteobacteria; order Hyphomicrobiales; family Nitrobacteraceae; genus Bradyrhizobium; species Bradyrhizobium sp. WSM1253. Next base: position 13,943 of record NZ_JH600073.1, on the reverse strand, counting down.
ATTTGGGTACCCCGCCGATGATACCACCTCATGAGATGCCGCAGCCGCTCGGAATTTTTGCGGGCGAGCAATTCGAGCGGGCTGGGCAATATCTCGATGCTTTCGAGCGATTGGCCGGCACGCCAGAGCCCCTTCCGCTCTATCCGATGTACTTCCTTCTGACGCAAGCGATCGAGTTGTTCCTCAAATCGTTTTTGGCGGCACGGGGCATGTCGAAGAAAGAACTGCGCGGCGGCGTCCGTCATGACCTTCATGGCTTACTCGCACTCTGCAATGCGAGACAGTTTCCAGTAGTGGCCGATCTCGCTGAATGCGTCGGTGCACTCCAAGAGATGAACAAGGACTACGATTTCCGATATGTCACGGGTTACACTTTGAGGGTACCACCGCCCGCGTACTGCTTAGAAACGGGGAAGAAACTAGAATCCGCTCTCGCGAAGATTATGGCTCACGCCCACATCGAGGCGATGGTTCATTTTGCAGCGGAGACTAGGCATCTTGTCAATCGGCGTTCGACTGGGACCCCCTATCGGCATCCAAAAGGGGCTCTGACGCATATTCGATGATCGTGTTTGTTTTTATGGCGCGCCAATCAGCCTAGCCTGAAGGAGATCGAGCTTAGCGCGCCCGTACATCTGCCGCTTGACCAGCTTGAGCTTGGTGATCTGAGCTTCCACTTGGCCATTGGACCACGGTTGCGTGATAGCCGCGTGCACCGCGCCCTTGTCGTTGGCGATCCCATTCGCGAACGAGCCAATGAGGCTCCGCTTGGATTCATCTATCCAAGGTTCGAGCTCGATCTCGGCCCTCTTTCGGATCATCGCGTGGAAGCGGCCAACGAGAGCGTTGGCATCGGCCAGCATAGGGACGCTTTGTTCAATAGCGGCAACCGTGACGGTCTCGGCCTTGGTTAGGTGGTCCCGCTTCATCGTCATCAACTGCGCTATCGTCCGGGCGGCGGGGACCCTCTGCAATTGTTGACGGCTGATGGTCTCGGCGCGTCGACGTCGCGTGGCCCATTCCGCCACCACGCGCAGCGATCCCTTAAAGCCTTGCCCTCTCAAACGGCGCCAGAGTTCGGCACCGTTACGACAGCCGCCTGACCACTGCGCGTCCAGGAACGGCAGGTGCCCATCCAGGGTGCTTTGACGGGTGCGGAAGATATCCGTACCGCCGCCGCGACTAATTTGGCGAACCAGATTGCGACTATGTCCTGTGCGGCGGACGATCTCCTTGAGCGGCACACCGTCGCTGACAAGAGCCGCGATTGCGGCATGGCTGTCCTGGCGCCGCAGATAACCCTGATAGCGAAGCTTTTCCGCGCAGGTCAGCAGTTTAAGATCGATCGTCGTCGCCCCGATTGCGGCTCGGATTTTGCTCATCGAACGGCGCACCGCTTCAAGGAAGGCCGCGCTCGCGTTTTCCATCAGATGCCAGCGGTCGGCGACCTGGATGGCGTTCGGCAGCGCCTTGGCTGCTGCCTCGCCATATCCACCACCGCGATCTCGCGACACAATGTTGATGCCCGGGTGCTTCGACAGCCACGCCTGAACGGTCGCCATTTCCCGGTCGGGTAGCAAGGCAACGATCCGCCGACGCTCCAAATCGCACACGATGGTCCCGTACCGACGATTTCTCCGGAACGCCCAGTCATCAATACCCACAACAAGCAAGGGATCCATCGGCATCGCCGCCCGCCGGCGGACCACCCGCAGCAAGGTATCGTTGCTGACAGGCAGCATGAGCCGCTTGGCGAAGCTTGCTGCCGGCCGGCCGCCGAGCGCCAACCCCAGGTGATGGACGATGTGTTCGAGCCGTGCCGTCCGACGCCGTCGAAGCGGAACGACGTCTTCTCCGAACCGCTCCGCGAAGATCCGCCGGCGGCAATGCGGCACCTCGCATGTGAAACGCCGCGTGAGTAATCGGAGGCGCACCTTTCTGCCCGCTGATGGCAAATCGGCCACGTGCCGGATGTAGCGGCTATGGACTCGGCGCGATAGTGTCGCGCACAAAGGGCACTGGGCCTCCGCAGCCTCTGACCGAACAGCCAGAATAACCGAATCCTCTGAATCACTTACACCATCAAAGACCAAACCACTCGGTACTAGCGATGAAATTCGAAAGCCTGTCCGCATGGCGCCGATTCTCCGTTGAAGAACCACAGTCGCCGGCGAACTTCATCAGAAATGAGTCAGAGCCCCGATTGGATGCCGATCACCCCGAAAACGGGGTCCTTATTCCATGCCGAAACACAGGCATCGCACGGGATGGAAGGTCCGTTGGTCCGACTAGTGAAGCCGCAGAAGCCGTTGTAACTCCATAAAGCTCAAGACGAAGAAAATCGACGGGCGGGTGATTTGGCACCAAGTTCGCGTCGAGGCGTCCTTTACAGAGTTGCCGGACCTGGAAACTCAACGAACCCGCTGGACCGGATGTTTGATTGTGGCTGATTGCTGCTGCTAATTCCAATGCGTCGATAGGTCAGGCCGCGCAATCGCCAATGAGCAGAGTAAGACGGGATAAGGCTCGAAAGCGGCTAAGTCAGATGCTCAGCCTCGCCGATGACGAGGCGTTCGTTATCATGGTGTGGGCCGTCGACGCCGCCCAATCCGGACGTGCACAAACGGCGGGTCGATTTTTGTCGCTCTTTAACGAGGTAAGGGAAGCCAAATTCGGAGAGCGCTACTTCGTTTTTAAATGGGCCCTAGAGACGTTGGTTAACGAATTGCTCGGCACGAAAAAGAAAGCTCCGCCGAAAGGGGGGCTGAGTCGCCGATTGGATTGCACCAAATTCGCCACCGTCGCCACATGCATAAACACGCTCCGGGATCTCGAAGATGCGGAAGATGGCATCGTACTGTCGCGGTTCAGCGCGTTAGATATCATGCACAAGATCGGTCACCGGCAATTCGAATGGCAGCGCGGATTCTTCAGCTACTCACAAATCTATAGGACTCTTACTGTTTTCGGAGGCGACCTGGCCAAAGACTATTTCAGACAGAACCATGACATATCGATCGCAGAATTTTTCAATTGCGGGTTTGCTTTCTATGCGCTTTGTCAGGACCTCCCGGGCTTCAAGAAAGGCGTAAACCTAACCGAAATCAATTTATCTGCTCACGTTCGGGATCGTGCATTGGGATTGCTATCGGCCCCTCTTGCCTCCATTCAACGAGAAGCCACGTCTGTTCGGCAGATTGCCGGCCGATCCACGGCGTACCAGCGTAGCGTTCTCCGGAAAACTCCAATTCTGCAGTTTGGTAAAGACGTAGCCCGCGCACCGCTCTACTCCCACTGCCGCCGTAATCCGAAGCTAAAAACAGTAAGTCCTGAGTCGGTTGGTATGCTTCTGACGTTGGATCCATGGTTGCAGATGTCACACCAGTTGGATCGCGTGCTTGAACATGCGCGCAAGATCGCCGGCCAGATTGATGGCCACATTATTGATGAAGATTGCAAACGGGTACTATTTTGCTCGATCGATGATTTCGAGAACACGTTGGAGATCGCATCAGAGGAATCTCTGATTGGAGCAATAAGAGCAACTTCAAAGCCGGAGTTCCGAGGTTGGTTTCTTTTCAATGTCCATCAGAGAACGTCAGGTGAAGGGAGACGTAATCCTTATCCCTTCGCGGGCCGCGTTGCCGACATGATCCCCGCGTGGAACGATAAAGCGCTACCTCTGTCCGATCCGGAAGAGACGATCTGAAGTTTGCGACGCGCGTCACCAGCGATCGCTAAGAGTATGAGCCACCCCTGCCGGTGGAGGGTTGAAAAGGGAGCCATCCGGGCGCGCCTGCCGGCCGATCGGTCATGTCGAAAGATTATTTGAGTTGGTCCATTCTAGAGAAGCGTCATGTCTGATTGCGCGCGCCGTTCAATGTGCTAAAGCGCGCTCCTATCAATGAAGGAGCGCCGAGTTGGCCAAAAAGAAAAAGACTGTGCGCCGCGAGTGGACGCGTGACGATGTGAAGACGCTCAAGTCACTCGCGAAACAGAAGGCGGGTGTTAAGAGAATTTCAAAGACGCTGAAGCGAACGCCGGGCGCAACAATGGTCAAGGCGTCGTTACTGGGCGTGTCGCTCAGCACGCAATAGGCGAGCACCTAGGACGTCATCCGACAGCGCTCGGTTCCGCGGAGCCGTGATCCGATACGGATGCCTCGCGTTTGTGGGCGCCGTTGATCGCGCGCAGTATTTTCGTTAAGCATTTCCGACTATGCGGATACCATGTTGCGCGCATTGGGGCAGTTGCTATTACGAGGTGCGGTAAGTGTTGCTGGCGCCGCTTTGACAGGCCTCTGCATCGTCGGAGTCCTACGGTTCGGAGCAACGCACTTTCGGGCCAAAGATCAAACTGTCGCCGAAACCATTGCCCCAAAGAATAGTTGCGTACCCAGTCGCTGCGGCACGAAGGTGAGCGCTAAGCACTAGCGGGAACAGCGATGCTCTCCACGATCGAATACCCACACTGGTTGATGCTCGCCGGGGCCGTCCTCGTGCTGGCGGGATTGGTCGGATGGGCGTTTCAAAGAAACCGACAGGCGGCCGAAGTGCGAGAAGCCGCGGCACCCGAGACTGATCAACCGGCCGTCGAGGGGGCAGCGAGTGCCAAGCCGCCATCAGAAGACCAAACCCAACGCCCGGTTAAGCCCGTCCACCGGCGGGATACGACCGGGTGAACACGCCTCGTTGCTCAATCCGATCGTAACGAATCGTGCAGCCATGAGCGCGGGCGAAGACTTCGGCCTCTGCAAGCGCGAGCGCGTCATTCCCGCCGAACGCAACTCGATGTACCGGTCGCGAATTATCACCTGCTGGTCCGCCCCGACATCATCTAAAACGCTCGCCAGCCGGAGCAGGTAGTCTTCGCGCCTCTCCATGAAGGCGTCGGATCAACTACCGGCCTTCAACGATTTTGCGGCGTCCAGGTGCTTTTGCAACGTATCAATCTGGCCGGAGGCATATTCACCGGCAGCATCCTTAGTTTTAGATGCCTTCTTGTACTCGGCGATGTCCTTCTGGTGGTCTGCGACCATGTGGGTAGCGAACATCTTGTCGAACCCTGCGCCGGACATTCTTGCCATCTTGTCATGGTCGGCTTTTTGCTTCGCATTCGGCCCGCTCGGTGGGTTCATTCCCAATGCCTGGGCAGCATTTAAGGCCTTCTGATTGGCGGCAGCGTGGTCTGTGGAGAGCATTCTGCCGAACGACTTGACGGCATCGCTCTGGCCGTTCTGCTGCGCCAGCTCTCCCATGCTCACTTCAGCGAAATTGCCCTCAATTGCCTTCTTCAGGAACGTTTCGCTTTGCTTATCCTTCGCAGTTGCGTTGGCAACTAAGATCGCCATCAAGGTTGCTGTCCCGAGCGACAAAAGCATTCTGTTCATCGGCGACTCCTAGCGGGTTATTCGCCGATGAACACGCCTATGGCGGAAGAGGTTCCAATTAAGGCAGATCGGGCCGCGTTGGGCCCGGCAGACCCCTACAGTGGCCCCAGCGCAGGCGCTACCGCAGGGTCTTCCGCAGTCGGAGTTAGCATGATGTCCAAGGAACCGAAGACAGCGGGCGCTATTACGTCGCTATGAGCGATCGGGTTCTGTATGAAAGCAGCATCTGGTATTTGTCGCGGCAACCACCTTCGAGGCCGAATGCCAACTCAGGAGGACGGACTTCGAACATTGAAATCGGCAAATTCCTACTGGACAGCGCTAACGGTCCTGAGCAGCAAGCGCTGCTCAACCTGATCGGGACCTTGATACCAGACTAGCGAGCACGCAATGCGGTATCCGTGGATAGTGGCACCCCTTTTTGCAGTCGGAGTCATCGCCTGGGCGATGCTAGCTGAGCGTCCCCCAGAGACCCCCCTGCGGATCGAGGCGTCCATGACGGTAGCCGCCGACCCCGACCTTCGTTTGGTCTCAGAGCGCAGCCCCTTCATGCGGACAGAGCGGTGATAACGAACACAATGGTCAAGGCGTCGTTACTGGGCGTCTCGCTGAGCACTCGATAGGCAACGTTGGAATGGCGGGAACAACATTGCGAAGTTGTTGAATTCGGAAGGGCGCAACCGTAAGTGTTTTGGTCGAACGTCCGAGGGTTGAGCGGGGCGATGGTGGGATTTTGAATCTGGGAGTTGGGCTTGCGGCGGGAGGCGGAGCAAAAGGCATCGCGCCACTGGTGGTCGTGATCATCTTCGCCATTGTGGTCGGCTTTTAGGCAACCGGCTCGGCATAGCAATTGGCCGGCGGCAATCAAAATAAAGCCGCTACGCGCTGACAACCCCCAACATTTGAAATGCAGATGCGCCCGAAGTGGGGGGCGAGCGGTCGCTGAGAAACGGTTGGTGTTGAAGCTGCGGACACCCCTACCCGCCCCCTTACACGCCCGTGACACACATTCGTTCATGCCTTCCCGCTGTGCGGCGTTTGGCGGCGCTGTCGTTGCCGACGGCGATCCATAGAAACTTCATCTTTTTGGTAAGCATTCTCCTCTCTGACATCGCTGCTGGCAGGTGGGTACACCCGTGTCCTGATAAGCAGACCGGCCGTCACGGACACTTCATTTGAGTTTGCTTACTGCAATCACACGCAGTGGCGTGTCCTCAGCGGCCCCACGATCACGTCTGCTCACCAGGCAAGAGATGATCTAAAACTGACAGATCGCACAGATGCGATGGCTCTTGTCCGTCTGGAGACGACGGATCTGGTGCGATCGTGTACCAAATCAGTTCGACGCTGCCGCCTTGACTCCTCCCTCATTGCTAAGCCCCGCCGCCTGCCGCCGCTCGCCGCGATCTTCACATCAACGAGCAGGCGATCGATGATTGCGGCGCTGATGACCAGAACACGATCATGGTACGCTTGGCCAAGCCGCAAGCGGCCATGTTGCTCGAGGGCCGGCAGTGTCGCGCACAGGTCGTCGAGGATGCGCCCCTTCTCCGCCCGCTTGGCCAACCGGTAACGCTCCATCACCGCCTACAACAACTCGCGTCGCGCGCCCATGCTGATCCTTCCTGCCATAGAAGCCACCGAAGCAATTTGGTGGCGCTGCTGCGGTCATCGGCGAGAAGTTGTCCAGTAACATTCTGGATGAGGCAATCTCCCCTCTTCGGCGTCCGCGCCGGCCCGGACATCATCATGAGACGCTGCGCGACCTCGGAAAGGACCGTGACCCCAGCGAAGACATCAACCAGCCCGAGCGATCCAATGCCTGCCCGGCAAACTATCGTATCAGCCGCGCTCGCGCCGTCTCCGCAACCCTGATCAGCTCCGACGGCGCGAGCGCTACCGTCGTGCCGTCGGAAAGTTCAAAGCAGCAAGCTAAACTGAAAGTACGAACGCAAGCAGCTCGCCTTGTAGATTGAAGTGCAACTAAGCTTCTGCGCAAAGCGAAATTCCGGCACCGATGATCGCAGAAAGGCAAGACGCCTAGCCACTCGGCTATCTCTATTCCTGCTCGATCTCGGCCGGCGCTTGCTCGATCTGCCGCACCGGCTCCCCGGCTCCGGGCCAAGATGCGCCATGACTTAGCTGGATGGTTGTCCGCGGTCGAGGCCCTCACTGTCCACCACGCGACCCTCGGCGTGCACCGTCGTCAACTGGACGTCTGCGCGGCAGGCGCGGCGCCGACGTGCGGCCGGACTTCAATTGGATCAAGCCCGCGACCTCCTCGATGCGCTACCGATGAAGTTCTGCGCGCGGTGCGAGAATGGCCGCTGGGTCTGCGAGAACCACCCGGACCGCCGATCGGCCTAACGTGAGCGCGGAGTTGGCGATTGGGTGACCCCGGTCCGCAGTCAGCCAAGGCCGTGCGGGATCTATGCCGCACGGCCTTGGGTGCAACTGTCCAGGCCCAGCCGGATTCCGTCGCAGCAGATCTACCGTCCCTGCATTGCCTCGAACGAAGCCCGTCATTCGCGACGGGCTCAAGGTCTGGGAGGAAAGGCGCCCTGAGGGCGCACGTTAAACGTATAACGAATCGCGCCAGTACGGTGTGTCGCAACTCACACTGTGGATAACAAAAGTGCCCGCGGGTCGCGCCATTCGATGGAGCCGCACAGCCTTGATGCGGCTGCTGAGGCTGCCGGTCCGCGCACGATCAATGCACCACGCCGAGGTGAGCAGCCGTCGCGGATGCAGGGCGTCATCACACCATGGAGCTCTCAAACCGATGAGATCATATAGGCTCTGCCGTGAGCCATCAACGCCGTTCGCCGCGGCGCTGGCAATGGCCGCCCGGCACTGTGCGACGTCCGCGGCTTTCACTGCCGCTGCCCTCCCAGCAGGGCCAGTTGGCCGCCCCTTGTCTGCTCCGGATGGCAGCGAAGGGCTCAGTCCAGCGCACCTCAGCGCGTTGGAGCTTGCCGCGGCGTTCTTAGCCGAGGGCCGCAGAGGTCGACATGCTCGGAACCGAGAGTGTAGCCCGAGATAGCTCCAAAAGACACACGCCAGACGGTGTTCGGATAGCTGCCGGCGCACACCAAATGTGTCGTATCGGATGCATAGTTGACGCAGCGCTTTAGACACTGCCTCGCCAGCGCAGCTTGGCGATCGGGGCAGTTCAGGCCGGTTCTTTCGTCTTCGGCCCTCCCAGCGTCGTCCTCAAAAAAGCAATCCCGCAACTGCGCATTTCGAGTCAACACGTTCATGCATTGAGCGGTCGCGTCGCCGACCTGCGCCTTGGTCGGTTTCACCAATGGGCACTCTGGGGGAATCTGAGCTGGCACCGCGTAGGTACGCGCTGGCCGGCGGGCGAGCACGGCGGCTCTGTGCTTGCTCACCGCGGACCGACGTGACGGCCCTCGAAAATCTTCGGCGCAGGCGATAGGAAGGCATCTGGTCCACAGCGGACCGCTGCTCACGCACCGATTGGCGTCTGGCGCGCAGCCGGTGGGGCAGCAGGTTTGCGCAGACGCGGGCGATATCACCGCATATGCCAAAACCAGGATTGTCACCTTGAGATGGCGCATGTTGCCCCCACCAGACAGCAGCTAAGCGGCGCTCGACTGGTCCTTTTCAATCGCGTTCATTCTTCTTCTTGTCATCTCCATCCTGGCCGCCAAAGCCCGAGGAGCCCTTGCTACCGCCGCCACCGCCAGATCGGGAGCCTTCCTCTCCGGAATGCGCGACCTTGGAGCCCTTTGCGCCACCCGAGTTCTCGCCGCCACCCCCGCCAGAGCCCCCACCACCGCCGCCGGTTGATGAATGCTCCTTGGTCGAGTGATCCTCGGTCGCGCTGTGTGGATCATTGTCGAAAACAGAATGACTGCTGCCGCCTCCGCCGCTATATCCTGCTCCGTCTTGGGCGCCGGAACGTGCGATGGCTGTTGACGTTAACGACGTCGACAGCAGTAGCGTCATCGCTGGCGGGGTTACGGCAGCAAACCTGCCACAGGTCTTCAAGAACTCCCGGCGGTCTTCGTCTTCTTCTGTTGTGGGCATCGGGTATCCCTCGGGCTACTGCAACTGTTTAATTTAAATCAGATTAAATAAATTAAACCCTTTTTATTAGTTCAATCACGAAAAGTTTACGTTGTCGTACTGCCCTGCCCGAGCGGCGGCAGAAGTTCTGGATCAGGGTGAAGAGCGCAGCCACCGCCTTGGCAAATGCGAGCCGCTAGATCCCGTTGGCGCTGAATTATTGCGGCAACAACTCGGGTCCGTCGTAACTATGCTGTATAGATTTCAGTTGCGTGGGATTCTCTTGCGTTTATCCACCTACGCAAGTCTGTCTCGAATCCACCAATTGCCCTCAACTGAGCAATTCGGCCAACATCGAACACGTCGCGGCTCTACGTTCCTACGTTTCGCATTTGGTGCCGCGTACCGGGACCGGATGACGCTGGTGTTCAGCCTCGTGCTTGGAATCGCAGTGATGCAGGAATTGTTGCAAAAGCTGACGCCAGATTGCCATGCTAGATTGCTGGATGCGTCCGAAAAGGTGTAACCCTACGCGGTAGGCCGCAGCGCGCTGATCTTTCCAGTTAACCGTTAGAGCTCGTCGGACTCCTCGGTTTTCGGCTTCATCGTCGCAGCGAGCACTTGGCGGCGTTTTTCGATGATGCTAGGGTCCTCTTTGTGGATTGCGATCAGCTCTTTGAGGTTCTCGATCCCCTCATCGGTGAACGCCATCACCCCATCTTCACCGACGCCCACGACCCATAGCTGGCCATCCTCGGGGTCCATTTCTTCGGCGACCTCGAACAGCCATTCCTCGTCTTCTCCAAGCATCTCGGCGACATGGCCGAGGGTAAACACGTGGCTGACTTTGTTGACGGGCCCCATCAAGCCGCCTGCGCCGCGAGGCCTTGCTGTTGCGCAATCTTCCAGTTCCAGGGCAGCAGCTCATCGAGCCTGTGGGCGGGGTGGATGGCGATGCGAGCGAGTACATCGGCAAGCCAGACCTGAGGATCGACGTCGTTCATCTTCGCAGAGACGATGAGGCTATACATGGCGGCGGCACGACGCCCTCCGCGGTCGGACCCGCAGAATAACCAAGACTTTCTGCCCAATGCGATGCCGCGCAGCGCTCTTTCGGCGGCGTTGTTCGAGAGACAGACGCGGCCATCGTCGAGGAAGCGTGTGAAGGAGCCCCAGCGCTTGAACATGTAGTTCATGGCCTTGGCCAGATCGTGACCGCGGGAGA
>NZ_JH600073.1:0-3197 GCF_000244935.1 Bradyrhizobium sp. WSM1253 | reverse complement strand
CGCCGAAACGACACTCGCCAGGCGCGCCCGCCGCCGCCACGTGAACACCAAACTCGTCGAAATGCCGTGCCGCCGCGCGATCTCCGTCACAACCGCGCCGGGCGCCAGCGTCTCTTCGATGATCCGCATCTTATCGTCGCGAGACCAGCGACGACGACGCTCAACCCCGCCCAGGACCTCTACCCGCATCTACCGACCTTAAGGCTAGCCTTAAAGCTAGATCCTCGTCGGATACCTGCAACTCAACAAGGCGGCCCACCCCGGAGGAATACGAAAAGGTGGTTGGCGGGTCCTCGGGATTTTGCTCGCCAGCATCGCTTTACGCCTGATTGAGCGCTGGACGACTCCATCTGATGCTTAGCTGTTTGGGCGCTACGGGAGCCGCACCGCGGTGATCGTGCAGAGGGTCGTGACGGTGTATGTCATGTTGCAGAGACCTATCGTGTCTGCGGCGCTCTTGGCGAATTGAAAGTTCCAGAATTAACCTCCGCATGGACATCAAGCTTAACGCGCGACCTTTGTTGCGTCGTTGTCGTTTCGCGGAAATACTTTGATAAACGCGAGCATTTTTTCTGATTTTATTTCTCGTGACTGCCTAAACCAAAGGCGTCATTATGATCAGGTATTCATCGTACAGCAGCACCAACTATCGCGATAAACCTCGCGAGAAGATTGAATGGCTCGACCCGCTTCAACGGCGATATCGTGAACTGCTAGAGCTGCGCGAGCGGGTAAAACAAGCCGAGGCCGCGAGAGCGCGAAAATCGCGCGACAGGCGACGATCACAAAAGTGATTTGATCACGCCGCGCTAACGGTCATTCTTCCGCCGCAGCCGCTGATCCTAACCGCGGTGGTCGAGATGTCCTACGAACGGCGAAACGGGTGAAACTACCAGGGGTGTCCTGTCAGCCTGGCCGATATTGATCGCTTTTTCCGCACGCGCCGCGCGTAACCTACGGTCCGAGCTACGGTCAGTTTGGCAGCCTTACGACCATAGTTTCCAGCGAGCTTCCGCAGCGCGCCGACTTCTCCAGGCACCCTGCTCTCCTCCGCCAAATCCCGGCAGATGCGCTCCAGACGCTTGAGATCGTCGATGTCGTGCTGATGCCCCATGCAACCGATCAGACTCCCGCCGCGTGGTCGCCGTCAAGTCTAGGGAGTCCGTCCACGGCCCCGGGCCGCACAGGCAGTATGCTGTCAGTCGATCGATTTTCCAGACGGTGGGCGGGGTTTCTAAGGCGCTAGGGATGGCTTTTGATTGGTATTTCCCTGCCACGGCTTAGAGTGCTCATGCTCAGCAATCCACTTGACCGCGTCACCTTCCGTAATAAAGCCCTTGATGACTTCCGTTTCGCCATCGGGCCACAGAATATCGACCCCCCAGCCGAGTCCGGGATTTTTCCGAGCCATGAAAGTTGGTCGCTGCTCGAACATCCGCCGAATATGCGCCTGTGGCACCCAGGTTCAAGCCAGCTATCCTGCCGCAATCAAACTATCCCACCGGGTCCGCCCGCCAGGCTGGCCGGTTCGATTCATGTGCAATGTCTAACCTACGACTCGCAGTAGCCGCGCACGCGGTCCCAGCTACTAGGAATCGATAATTTGCGCGGTGCTGACGATGCCGCTGTGATCGCGGTATGCGCGCTCCCCGTCGATACACAAAATGGGCGGGCCATTATCCGCCCGGTAGTCCTGCTGAATGGCTGGCAGACGGCCGTTTGACCTGCGGCATCCAGTGCCTGAACGGCTCTTGCGATCGCGGGGTCGACGTGCGGCTCGACGCGCTCGCGCAGGATCAGCCCTGGTCGCGTGTCGGCTTGTGCCTGGTCTGCTCGGCATGCGGCCAAAGATCGGCGCAAGATCATTGATACATGCTAAGTACTTAGGTTCCACTTTCGGCTGGAACCGGGAAGTTTTCCAGGGACACATGAAAAACCCGCCGGCTCCGGTAGCCGACGGGTTCTCAATGCCCATGCGTACCGCGGTACTCGTCACCAGTCCGCGATGATCGATCGTACCGCGCTACTCGTTGACGCCGGGTTACCGCCTCCCCCTTCGGCGATGTGTCATTAGCCGTTGCCGGTCGCGCTTCTTCATTCGCTGCCGGCGCTTCATGGCTCGATCGGCTTTCGTTGTGCCAAGCGGCCTAGTAGTCGGCCATGAGCGCCTTCAGCATTCGTCCCGTGTTGCACACCGCAAAGACGAGCTTGCCCTCATCGCTGGCGTGGTTGCACATCAGTTGCGCGGCGATCTGGGCCATGCTCTCGCAGTCGGAAATCCGTCCTTCCAAATCACGGAACGCCTGCGAGTGGAGTTTGCCGATATGCTCTTCGGAATACCCGGCGGCAGGCAGCTGGGCTCCGGGGAATTGGACAACCTCGCTCATTTGCTGCACCCCCGCCAGGGCCTTGGCCGCGGTCGCCATGCTTTCGAAGAGTGGCAAACTCCCGTCGAAAGCGTCGGCATTGTTGTCGGTTACAGTCGCAGTCTCCCTGCCGAAAACGTCCAGCTCGGTGATCGTAGCTCGCAAGAGTTGAAAGGACTGATGACTGCCAAGCGATTACGCCTGACACTGTTACCAGCCGACGCATCATCCGCGCGCCGCACCGGCGTGGGTTGCGAAGTGGCTGGCGCACTGGCTGCGTTCCCTCGTGCATAAGGGCTTGAAACGTCGCCTCGGCGTCAAAAGCCGCAGATGGCCGCCGCTGTGATCTTCATGGGTTGGAACGCCCAGAGCGCGCAAGAGGTTAGATACATTGCGCACCATCGCGGCGGCGCTGACCGGGCGCTGGATTCGAGGCAGCACATGAAAATCACGTACGAAGACGGCGAAGTCATCGCCATAGCATCGGATGATCATACTTTAATCGGCGGCCACCACCGCCTCGCGGTGGCGGCCAGCCTCGGTAAAAAACTGTTCTGGCGAGATACCGGCGAACCAGTGAAGCTTGATCACTTCTTCAAGCATTATGTAAGTTCTCTTCGACATACAGCCTGATCCGCCCGACGAGCGTTGTTCGGTACATTGCAACTACGCCAATTGAGGCGGGGCAGCTTTCATTTTCACACCCCATCGCTCTCCAGCGTTCCGGCCTCCAGCTTCGCCCAATGCTGGCATTGAACCAACATCGCTCCAGGTATTCGCGGTCGCAGGCCGATAAGAAAATGCGTTATTGTCACACCATGCTGCGCGTCT
>NZ_JH600072.1:355594-402729 GCF_000244935.1 Bradyrhizobium sp. WSM1253 | reverse complement strand
CAGCGGCGCGCCGTTGGCATTGATCGCCTGAACAACGAGGTTCTGGCCCTTCTTCATGTTGTTGATGAACTCGGGCGTGGCTTCGTAGTCGGACATGCAGCCGTTCTGGAAGCAGATCACATACGGGCTCTGCAACGGCGGATTGTTGTCCACGATGATGCGGGTGCCGTGCACCAGCTGCATGCCGAGCGGCAGCGTCACGCGCAGGATCTTCTTCGGCTCGCCTTCGGGCTCGATGATGACGGCTGCGATGACCGGCTGGCCCGACTCGATACGGCCGTCCTTGCCGGTGAAGCAGACCTGCTTGGCGTTGGCGTCCTGGCCCTTGAGGCAGAACTTGGTCCAGGGGGCATAGATCAGCTGGATCTGCTGATCGGCCGGCTGGGCCGCGCCCTGCTGCGCCGGAGCGCCTTGGGCGGGTGCCGGTTGGGCGGGTGCCTGAGCGGCCGGCGCCGGCGCTTTTGGGGCAGCCTTCGGAGCGGCCTTCGGAGCCGCCTTGGGCGCGGGCGCGCCCGGAGCCGGCGCCTGAGCCTCGGCGGCAAACGGGGCGGCCAACGCCGTCGCCGTCAACAAGGCGAGAAGTCGCCCGCGCGGCCGGACGGACGCGGCCAAGTAACGGAAATTCATTGCGGAAAACCCTTTCTAAACGGGAAGTGCCCGAACCGCTTCGACGCACCGAACCTGGCCGCCTTGGGCGCGGCTCTCTCCCCGTCAAATGAGGCGGATAAGTGACGGCTCGGCGCTCGTGCGCGATTGCGTGCCTTCTTAACGTGGCCGACGAAAAGATCAATGCCGACAAGCGTCTTTGGCCGCGCGCCGGCGTGCGCCCCCGGGAAAATCCCTGTGATAGGATTCAGGCCCGCGGTCCTCGAATCAACGTGTGCAGATGTTCATGTTCCAGCGCCTTCTCGAGGGCCGCCCTGAAGGTCTTTGCGTCCGCCTCTGCACCCTGGCTTTCGGCTTGGGGGTCTCATTCGCCTCGGGGCTCCCGGCAAGCGGCGCGGGGGCAGAGGAGGCCCACGCCATCGCGATGCACGGCAAGCCGGCGATGCCTGCCGATTTCACCCACATGCCTTACGTCAATCCTGATGCCCCCAAAGGCGGCCGGCTGACCTGGGGCGTTCTTGGCACCTTCGACAGCCTCAATCCCTTCATCGTCAAGGGACTGGCCGTGCAGCAGATGCGGAACTACGTGATCGAGAGCCTGCTCGCGCGCGGCAATGACGAGCCGTTCACGCTCTACGGCCTGCTCGCCAGATCGGTCGAGACCGATGACGAGCGGAGCTTTGTCACGTTCCACATCGATCCCCGCGCCCGCTTCTCCGACGGCAAGCCGGTCCGCGCCGAGGACGCGCTGTTCTCCTGGCAGCTGCTGCGCGACCACGGCCGCCCCAACCACCGGCAATATTACGGCAAGGTCGCAAGCGCCGAGGCGCCGGATCCCCTCACCGTCCGCTTCGACCTTGCGGGGGCCAATGACCGCGAACTGCCGCTGATCCTCGGCTTGATGCCGATCCTGCCGAAACACGCGGTCGACGTCGCGGCTTTCGAGGAGACGACGCTGACGGGTCCGGTCGGCTCCGGCCCCTATCGCGTCACCGCGGTGAGGCCCGGTGCCAGCGTGACGCTCACCCGCAATCCCGACTATTGGGGCCGTGACCTCCCCATCAATCGCGGGCTCTACAATTTCGACGAGATCAGGCTCGACTATTTTCGCGAGGCCAACGGCCAGTTCGAAGCTTTCAAGCGCGGCCTCTATGATTTCCGCATCGAGCACGAGCCGCTGCGCTGGCATGACGGCTACGACTTTCCCGCGGCGAAGAATGGCGACGTGATCCGCGACACCTTCAAGCCGGGCGTGCCGCAACCTTCCGAATTTCTGGTGTTCAACACGCGGCGTCCCATCTTCGCCGACATCCGCGTCCGCCAAGCCTTGACGCTGCTGTTCGATTTCGAGCTGGTCAACCGCAACTACTTCTTCAACCTCTACTCGCGCGTCGCCGGCTATTTTGCCGGCTCGGACCTGTCAGCGTATGGCCATCCCTCCGATACGCGCGAGCGCGAGCTGCTCAAGCCGTTCGCCGCGCAGATTCCGCCTGACATCATGGACGGCAGCTACCGCCTGCCGGTGACCGACGGTTCGGGCCGCGACCGGACCACGCTGCGCGCGGCCCTGAAGCTGTTGTCGGAGGCCGGCTACGATCTCGACGGCACCGTGCTGCGCAACCGCGCGACCAAGGCGCCCTTCACCTTCGAGATCCTGGTCACGACCCGCGACCAGGAACGCGTCGCGCTTGCGTTCCAGCGCGACCTCAAGCGCGCCGGCATCGAGCCGAGCGTGCGATCGGTCGATCCCGTGCAGTTCGACCAGCGCCGGCTCGCCTACGAATTCGACATGATCCAGAACCGCTGGGACCAGTCGCTGTCGCCCGGCAACGAGCAATATTTCTATTGGGGGAGCGCTGCCGCCGATAATCCCGGCACCCGCAACTACATGGGGGCCCGGGATCCCGCGGTGGATGCGATGATCGCCGCACTGCTCGAAGCCCGTGAACATACGGATTTCGTGTCGGCGGTGCGGGCGCTCGATCGCGCTTTGATCTCCGGTTTCTATACAATCCCCCTGTTTAACGTATCGGAGCAATGGATCGCGCGCTGGAATCGGATAGAACGGCCAGAGGCCACCTCGCTGTCCGGCTATTTGCCGGAGACCTGGTGGTCGAAGGGGCAGCCGCAAGCTCGTCAAGCAAAGTGACGCCGTGAACCAGCCAGCCGTATCGCCGACGCTCGACACGCTGTTTCAGCGCACGCTGATGCGGCAGCCGCACGCGACTGCCCTGCTCGACCCGCTGAACAAGTTCCGCGTGACCGGGCACCAGCCGCGGCGGATGAGCTATGCCGAGGCTGACACGGCCATCGAGGCGCTGTCCGCCTATTTCGTCGAATCAGGCCTGCCGGCCAATTCCGTCATCGCGATCCAGCTGCCGAATACGGTCGAGTTCGTGCTCACCGTGCTCGCCGCCCATCGCGCCGGCCTCGTCGTCGCGGCGCTGCCGCTGCTCTGGCGCCATGCCGAACTGACCGCCGCTCTCAATCGTACCGCGGCGCGCGCCATCGTCACCATGAGCACGGTCGACGGCGTCAGCTATGCCGATCTCGCCATGCACGCGGCCGCGGAAGCCTTCTCGATCCGCCATGTCTGCGGCTTCGGCACCAACCTGCCCGAAGGCATGGCCTCGCTCGACGACGTGCAGGCCCGTCCGCCCGGCACCTCGCGCGCCGTGATTCAGGATGGCCGCAAGGCGGCGATGATCTCCTTCGACGTTACCGCGGAAGGCTTTCGTCCGGTGCCGCGACCGCATTTCAGCCTGATCGCCGGTGGGCTCGCGATGTCGCTGGAAGCCGACGTCAGGCAGGGCGCGACCGTGATGGCGGCGTTCACGCCGATGTCGTTCGCAGGGCTCGCCTCCTCGCTCGCGGTGTGGCTGCTGTGCGGCGGTACGCTGGCGCTGCATCATCCGTTCGAGAACGACGTGCTGGAGCAGCAGATCAACGTGCACGAATGCGACGTGCTGATCGCACCGGCGCAATTTGCCCAGCGGCTCGGCGATTCCGATCTGGCGGCGCGGATGCCGACCTTGCGCAACGTCATCGGCCTGTGGCGCGCGCCCGAGCAGGTGGCGGCGAGCGAGGCATGGATCGCGCCGCACGCGCCGTTCACGGACGTCTATCTGTTCGGCGAGGCCGGATTGTTCGGCGCCCGGCGTGGCGAGGACGGCATGCCGGTACCGGTGATGCCGGGACCGCACGGCGCGCCGCGCGAGCAGTCGGGTTCGTCGATCGCCGGCGAGATTCTGCTGACGCCGAAGGGCACGCTCGGTCTGCGCGGCCCGATGGTGCCGATCGCAGCCTACGCCCCGCCGCAGCCGGTTGGCGACAGCCTGATCGCGCAGCCGCCACGCGACTATGTCGACACCGGCTATGCCGCGCGGCTCGATCGTCCCAGCGGCGCGATCTGCATCACCGCGCCGCCCTCAGGGATCATGGCCGTCGGCGGGTACCGATTCCTCTCCAACGACCTCCAGGAATGGGCGCGCCGGCTCGGCCAGGGCGCCCTGCTGACCGCGCTGCCCGACCGGCTCTCCGGTCACCGGCTCGCGGGCCGAGCCCAGGACAATGCCCGCGCCCGCGAGGCGCTCAGTGAACTCGGGCTTAACCCCCTGATGGTCGAAGCTTTTCGCGACCGTTCCGGACCGGGTTGAGGGTCATTTCGACCGTTCCATTGACGCTGCATTAAGGCGGCCGGACTAGATTGCGCGGCACCTGTCGCGTGATCAGAGTCTCTCGATGTCCCAGGCCGGCCCGATCCTGTTTGTGTCCAATGGCGAGCGGCCGGCCTTCATCGCGGCGCTGGACGAGGCGCGATTCTTCCCCGTGATCGACACCGGCTGGGCCGGCGCGACGCGCGCGGTCGAAGAGGTGCAGCCGGCCGTGGTTCTCGCCGCGATGGATGCCGGGCACGAGCCGCATCTGGCGCTGCTCGCCAGGAAGATCGCCGAGCAATCGCCTTACCTTCCCTTCGTGGCGTTGGATGCGGCGGGCGCGCTCCCGCACAACGCCCTGCCCTTCTCCTCCTCGCGCGCCGGCCATTCCGAACGCCTGATCGCACGGCTTCGCGCCGCGCTACGGATTCGCACGCTTCATGCCACGGTGCTGCGCCGGCTGCCCGAGGTGAAAGTCGCGCTGCCGGACGCTGATCCCGTTCGCGATGCTACGGTGCTTCTGATCGGTCGCGGCGCGGCTTACCCCGCGCTTTCCGTTGCGCTAGGCGAGCGTATTGGCGTCGTCGGCGCGCTCTCGATCGAGGCCGCGGCCAAGCATCTCAACACCCGCGACCTCGACGGCGTCGTGCTCGCCGAAGGTTTTACCGCCCGCGTGACCGATGCCTTCCTCACGGTGCTCGCCGAGGACACTCGCTTCCGCAGCCTGCCCGTGGTCGTCACCGCGCATCAATTGACGCAGGCTTATGACTTGCCCAATCTCGAGCTGATCCCGGGCGAGCCGGCGAAGGTCGCCGCCAACGCGCTGCCCCTGATCCGCCAGCACGCGATGGAAGCCCAGCTGAGCCGCACGCTGCGCTCGATGGATGCCGGCGGCTGGCTCGACCCGCGCAGCGGTCTGCTCACGGTGGAGGCCTTTGCCCGCGATTTTGCCAAGGCGGTCGAGCAGACGCTGGCCCGCGGCGGCGGCCTCTCGGTCGCACGCTTCGCCTTCGATCCCGGCAATTCCCGCGCCCAGCTCGATGCCGCGCGCATTCTCAGCCGCCTGATGCGACAGATGGATTTTGGCGTGGCGCAGAAGGACGGGTCGGTCATCGTCGTGTTCGCCGAAACCGACTTCCGCACCGCCCACATGATCGCCCGCCGCCTCTCTGCCGTGATGCGGCACACGTCGAACGGCAAGCACGAAATGCGCAGCGATCCCGTGGTCTCGGTGGATTCGCTGTCGCCGTCGGATACGGCAAGGTCGCTACTTGGGCGGCTGTCGGCCGACGCGTCGCGGGCGGCGTCGTAATTACCTCGCGAGCTGCCGTAGGGTGGGCAAAGGCGCACTTGCGCCGTGCCCTTTCCAAAGTTGACGATGGTGGTGGGCACGCTTCGCTTTGCCCACCCTACGGCACCTCGCTCACGCCGCCTTCTTGCTCTGCGCGAGCTGCGCCAGCTGGCGCATGATCTCGGTGGTGCCGGCCAGACGCTCTTCCGGCGTCTCCCAGTCTTGCAGGAACACCACCTTCATGTCGGGCCGCACCTTCGCGGCCTGGCCGTGGCTGCGGATGAAGCTCACCAGCCGATCGGGATGGGCGAAGGAATTGTCTCGGAAGGCGATGACGGCGCCCTTCGGACCGGCATCGATCTTGCCGACATTAGCCTGGCGGCAGAACGCCTTGATCGCGGCGACCTTGAACAAATAGCGCACCTCGTCCGGCAGCACGCCGAAACGATCGCGCATCTCGGCACCGAAATTCTCGATCTCCTCCTCGCTGTCGAGGTCGGCGAGCCGCCGGTAGAGTGACAGCCGCACCGAGAGATCGCCGACATAGTCCTCCGGAATCAGCACGGGCATGCCGATTGTGATCGTCGGCGACCAGCGATCGGCGGCGGGCTCGGATACGCCGGCCTTGAGGTTGACGATCGCCTCCTCCAGCATCGACTGGTAGAGCTCGAAACCGACCTCCTTGATGTGGCCGGACTGCTGCTCGCCCAGGATGTTGCCGGCGCCGCGGATGTCGAGGTCGTGCGAGGCGAGCTGGAAGCCCGCGCCCAGCGTCTCCAGCGATTGCAGTACGGTGAGCCTGCGCTCGGCCTGCGCCGTGATCTTCTGCTGCGCCGGCAGCGTGAACAGCGCATAGGCCCGCAGCTTGGAACGGCCGACGCGACCACGGAGCTGGTAGAGCTGGGCGAGGCCGAACATGTCGGCGCGATGCACGATCAGCGTGTTGGCATTGGGAATGTCGAGACCGGATTCCACGATCGTGGTCGACAGCAGGATGTCGAACTTGCCGTCGTAGAACGCGGTCATGATGTCCTCGATCACCGCGGGCGGCATCTGCCCGTGCGCGACCGCGACCTTCATCTCCGGCACGTTCTTGTCGAGGAAGTCCTTGACCTCGGCGAGGTCGTCGATGCGCGGCACCACGTAGAACGCCTGGCCGCCGCGATAGCGCTCGCGCAGCAGCGCCTCGCGGATCATCAGGGGATCGTGCGGAGCGACGAAGGTGCGGACCGCGAGACGGTCGACCGGCGGCGAGGCGATGATCGAGAGCTCGCGCACGCCGGTGAGCGCCAATTGAAGCGTGCGCGGAATCGGCGTCGCCGACAGCGTCAGCACGTGCACCTCGGCGCGGAGCTGCTTCAGCCGCTCCTTGTGGGTGACGCCGAAATGCTGCTCCTCGTCGACGATCAGCAGGCCGAGGTCGCGGAACTTGATCGACTTGCTGAGCAGCGCGTGGGTGCCGACGACGATATCGACCGAACCGTCGGTGAGGCCTTTCTTGACCAGATTGAGCTGCTTGGCCGGCACCAGGCGCGAGGCCTGCGCGACCTGCACCGGGAAACCCTTGAAACGGTCGGTGAACGTCTTGTGGTGCTGACGGGCGAGCAGCGTGGTCGGCACCACGACCGCGACCTGCTTGCCTTCCAGCGCCACGGCGAAGGCGGCGCGCAAGGCCACCTCGGTCTTGCCGAAGCCGACGTCGCCGCAAATCAGCCGGTCCATGGGACGGCCGAGCTCGAGGTCCTTCAGCGTGGACTCGATCGCGCCGAGCTGATCCTCGGTCTCGTCATAGGGGAAGCGCGCGCAGAACTCGTCATAGAGGCCCGGCTGCACCGGCAGCTTCGGCGCCTCGTGCAGGTGGCGCTCGGCGGCGATCTTGATCAGCTCGCCCGCGATCTCACGGATGCGGTTCTTGAGCTTGGCCTTGCGCGTCTGCCAGCCGGAGCCGCCGAGACGATCGAGTTCGACCGAGGTCTGGTCGGAGCCGTAGCGCGACAGCAGCTCGATGTTCTCGACCGGCAGGAACAGTTTTGTCTCGGCGGCATAATGCAGCTCGAGGCAGTCATGCGGCGCGCCGGCGACGTCGAGCGTCTGCAGGCCGATGAAGCGGCCGATACCGTGGTCGACGTGGACGACGATGTCGCCGGCGGCGAGGCTCGTCACCTCCGAGATGAAATTGTCGAGCTTGCGGCTCGCCTTGCGCGGCCGCACCAGGCGATCGCCAAGAATGTCCTGCTCGCTGATGACAGCGATCTCGTCGGTCTCGAAACCGCTTTCGAGGCCGAGCACGGCAAGCATGGTCTCGTTGCGCGGGGTCGCCTGCACCGTGCGCCAGCTGTTGACGCTGGTTACAGGGGTGAGCTTGTGATCGCGCAGCATCGAGGTCATGCGGTCCCTCGAGCCCTCCGTCCAGAGCGCGATGACCACCTTCTTGCGGCTTGTCAGCAGCCCATGCACATGCGCGACGACGGCTTCGAAGACGTTGACCTTGTTGTCGTTGCGCTCCGGCGCGAAGTCGCGGCCCTTGCGTGCCCCGGCATCCACCACACTGGTACCATCGGCAGGCACCGAAAACTGTGTCAGCCGCACCAGCGGCATCCCGCTCTCGCGCTTGCCCCACTCCTCCTCGGTCAGATAGAGCCGGTCAGGCGGCAGCGGCTTGTAGATGGCGCCGCCGCCCGGATGCTCCATCGCATCGCGGCGGGCCTGGTAATAGTCGAGGATCTGCTTGAAGCGCTCGCGGATGGCGTCCTCGGCCTGCGGCTCGATCGCGATCGCCGCGCCCTGCAGGTAGTCGAACAGCGTGTCCATCCGGTCCTGGAACAGCGGCAGCCAGTGCTCCATGCCGGGATGACGGCGGCCCTCGCTGACGGCTTCGTAGAGCGCATCGTCGCGCTCGGGCGCGCCGAACTCGGCGACATACCCCATGCGAAAGCGGCGGATGGTGTCGGTGACGAGCTGGAATTCTGAGATCGGCACGAGATCGAGCGCGCGCATGTCGAGCAGCGTGCGCTGGGTCTCGGCATCGAAGGTGCGGATCGATTCCAGGCTGTCGCCGAAGAAGTCGAAGCGGACGGGTTGTTCCAGGCCGGCCGGAAACAGGTCCAGAATGCCGCCGCGCACCGCGTATTCGCCGGGCTCGCGCACGGTGGAGGAGCGGTTGTAGCCATTGTGCTCGAGCCAGGCGATGATGGTGTCCATCGGCACGACGTTGCCCGGCGCGACCGACAGCGCCTGCGCCGCGACGAGCTCGCGCGACGGCACGCGCTGGACGACGGCGTTCACCGTGGTCAGCACGATCAGCGGCTTGTCGCTGCCGGTCAGGGACGCAAGCCGCGCCAGCGTCGTCAGGCGCTGCGCGAGGACGCCGCCATGCGGCGAGACGCGGTCATAGGGCTGGCAGTCCCAGGCCGGAAAGGTCAGCACGGGCAAATCGGGCGCGAAGAATTGCAGGGCACGTTCGAGCTGCTGCATCCGCGGCCCGTCGCGGCAGATCACCGCGAGGCTGACGGCCGGCTTCTTCGGCCGCGCCGCGATTGCGCGCGCCAGATCGGAGACGACGAGGCCCTCGGCACCCTCGGCGACATTGGCAAGCGTCAGCGCGCGGCCGGGCGTGAGCAGCTCGGCCGGCGATTTCATCCCCTGCTTCATACGTCGCGGTCCGCGATCGGAAACGCCTTGATGCGCGCAAACAGCGGGCCGATGACTTCGGCGGGAAGCACCTTGTCGCCGGTGATGGCGGCGTAGAGGTCGGGATCGGCCTCTTCGAGCAGGGTCTCGAGCTGCGTCAGCTCGTCGTCGGACAGATTGCCGATCTCGGCATCCGCGAAGCGGCCGAGGATCAGGTCCATCTCGCGCGTGCCGCGGTGCCAGCAGCGGAACAGAAGCCGCTTGCGGCGGTCGTCCAGCCCGTCGCTCGATCGTGTCGTTCCCGTCATGTCTCAATTCCAGTCAAACGCCAAAAGCCCGGACGTGCCGGGCCGGGGTGATATAGCCACTCGGGCGGGCCCTGTCAGCCCTCGATTTGTCATGGCCGCTGCCGCCGCAGGGACGCGAAAAAACACGTGGATGCCGGGCATAAAGCCGGGCATGACGAGCGAAAACGATCCTAGGTTCGCCTGATGCGCCCCAGCCTGCTCAATCCGCTGTTTGCCCCCGTGACCAGCCTACCCGGCGTCGGTCCGAAGCAGGACAAGCTGCTGCAATATCTGCTCAGCCGCAATGAGACGCCGCGGCTGGTCGATCTGTTGCTGCATTTGCCGAGCCAGGTCATCGACCGCCGCGCGCGGCCGAAGATCCGCGACGCCGTGCAGGGAACTATGGTGACGCTGGAGGTCACGGTCGACCGCCACCGCCCGCCCCCGCCGCGCAATGCCCGCGCGCCCTACCTCGTCTACGCCAGCGACGATACCGGCGACGTCGTGCTGACGTTCTTCCGCGCAAAGCCCGGCTATGTCGAGAAGCTGCTGCCGATCGGCGACAAGCGCTTCGTCTCCGGCACGCTCCAGATGTACGACGGCATCCCGCAGATCGTGCATCCCGACCGGGTGCTGGACGAGGAGGCGATTTCAAAACTCTCCGGCATCGACCCGGTCTATCCCTTGACCGAGGGCCTTGCGCTCGGCTCGCTGCGCCGCGCTGTCGCGCAGGCGCTGCAAAAGCTGCCGGCGCTGCCGGAATGGATCAGCCCGGAGGTGCTGCGCCGCTGCGGCTTCCCGCCGATCGCCGAGGCGCTCACCCGCGTGCACCAGCCGGTTGAGCTCACCGACATTCTGCCCGACCAGCCGTTCTGGTCCCGTCTCGCGTTCGACGAACTCCTGGCCGGGCAACTCGCCCTTGCCCTGATTCGCGCCCAATTGCGCCGCCCGGCCGGCGTGCGCAACGCCGGCGACGGGCACCTCCGCAACAAGATCATCGACGCCCTGCCCTATGCGCTGACGTCCTCCCAGCGCGACGCGGCAGCCGCCATCGCGAGCGATCTGCAACAGCCGGTGCGCATGTTGCGTCTGCTCCAGGGCGACGTCGGCTCCGGCAAGACCGTGGTCGCGCTGCTCGCCGCCGCTGCCGTCACCGAGGTCGGCAAGCAGGCCGCCCTGATGGCGCCGACCGAAATCCTGGCGCGTCAGCACATCAAGACCATCGCGCCGCTGGCCGAGCGTGCGGGCATGCGGGTCGCGATCCTCACCGGCCGTGAAAAGGGCAAGGAGCGGCGGGAACTCTTGGCACAACTCGAAGCCGGCGAGATCGACCTGCTCGTCGGCACCCATGCGTTGATCCAGGACGACGTGATCTTTCGCGATCTCGCCCTCGCGGTCGTCGACGAGCAGCATCGTTTTGGCGTGCGCGAGCGGCTGGCGCTGACCTCAAAGGGCGAGGCCGTCGACGTGCTGGTGCTGAGCGCCACGCCGATCCCGCGCACGCTGGTGCTGACCTATTTCGGCGACATGGACATCAGCGAGCTCAGGGAGAAGCCGGCCGGCCGCCAGCCGATCGAAACCCGCACCATCTCGATGAGCCGCCTCGGCGAGGTCACCGACAGCATCGGCCGCGCGCTCGAATCCGGCAAGCTGGTCTACTGGATCTGCCCGCTGGTCGAGGAATCCGAGGCCGAGGGCACCGAGCACCTAACCAATGCCACCAAGCGCTTCGAAAGCCTCCAGAAGCGTTTCGGCGACCGCGTCGGCCTTGTCCACGGCCAGATGAAGGGCACCGAGAAGGACCGCGTCATGGGCCAGTTCGCCGCCCACGAGATCGGGCTGCTGGTCGCGACCACCGTGGTCGAGGTCGGTGTCGACGTGCCGGCGGCGACCATCATGGTGATCGAGAACGCCGAACGCTTTGGCCTCGCCCAGCTTCATCAATTGCGCGGCCGCATCGGGCGCGGCTCGGAGGCCTCGACCTGTCTGCTGCTCTACTCCGAGCCGCTCGGCGAAATGTCGAAGGCGCGACTGAAGGTGATCCGCGAGACCACCGACGGTTTTCGCATCGCCGAGGAAGATCTGAAGCTGCGCGGCGAAGGCGATGTGCTCGGCGTGCGCCAGAGCGGCCTGCCCGGCTACCGCATCGCCCGGTCGGAGGTGCACGGCCAGCTCATCACGCAGGCCCGCGACGAGGCGCTGCGCATCCTGAAGGACGATCCGAAACTCAAGGGCGAGCGCGGCGAGGCACTGCGATGCCTGCTGTATCTGTATGAGCGGGACGAGGCGATCCCGCTGATCGGGGCGGGATAAATTGACAGATAAGCCAAGCGGCCATGACGCGAATACTCAAGCCAGACTCGCGGAGACAGTTTCAGCATTCCGCAGTTGGGCCGATAGCTTGCCAGTCCAGCAGAGAGTTCGCGAATGGGAATGCAACTATCAGCAATGGCCTGCCATCACGAGTGCCTTTACGGCGTTTCTCGATTCGTGCCTTCCACAGCGTTGGGACGCATCGGTCTACAAACTGCTCCTCTATATTCTTGCTCGCGACAATGAGATGGAGATCCTCAAGAAAGAGTTGATCGCCAAGCCGACTCATCTCCTAGCTTTGACAAGGATAGCCCTCGATTCAGGAGAACAAGACGCGCGATGGCAACTCGCAGATGCTCTCGGAAGCGCCGAACTGATCGCTGGTGAAGTCGAACCGTTGTTAGGACGTCTCTTTTGCGACGAAAATGAATACGTAAGTCGGCGAGCGCTTCTTGCTCTTGCGCGCAGACGGTCGAAATTGGCGGAGCCGCTGGCGGTTCGTGCTTGGGCCACGGAACATGAATATCAGCGCATGGCCGCGCTCGAAGTGTTTGCCGCTTGTGACTCCCCATTGCTGTCCTCCTATTTGGATCTCGCGCTACGCGATGGACGGCAGCATCTCGCGAATATTGCTCATGCACTCCGCGCGAAGCGGACCCCCGAACGCGAGGAGTAGGACGAGCGGAACGAGGCGATCCCGCTGATCGGAGCGGGTTAGCTGGCCGCTCGTTGCCGCCCAATCTCATAGGCCGCCACATGCGCCCGGGCGAGATCCAGCAGCGGCGTGTCGATGCCGAGTGCACGGGCCCGGTTGGCCATATCGCCGAGGATATGCTCCGCCTCGGTGATCGAACCGCGCTCGATATCACGCAGCATCGAGGCCTTGAGCGGGGAGTCCGGGGTCGTGAACAGCTTCCGGTCAAACTCGATGAAAGGCGCTCGCGGCTCAAAACCCGAGGCCGTCGCGACGGCACAGCATTCCGCAAACAGGCGGAAAATGGATTGCTCGCCGTTCGGCACGGACAGAATGTCTCCGATGCTTGCACGCATCAGGCAGGTGATGCCGGCTAGCGTGCTGAGCTGGACGAATTTCTCCCACATGTCCTGCATGATCGCTTCGCTGGCGCGCACGTCGATACCGGGCACGTGCAGCAGCGTCTCCAGGGCAAGCACACGCTCGCTCAGCGAACCCTCGATCTCCCCGAAGACAATCGTCTGATTGGCCATGAACTGAACGACACGGCCATCCGCATCGAGCCCGGCACTGACATTCGCGAGCCCGCCGAGGACGCACCTCGCACCGAACCGCGCAGTCAGGGCGTCGACATGTTTCAAGCCGTTGAGGATCGGCAAAATCATCGTGTTGGCGCCGACCGCCGGGGCAAACTGGACCATCGCATCGTCGAGCGAGTAGGATTTCACCCCGACGAGCACGACGTCGAACGTTTCCTTGAGATCGTTGGCCAGGATGACCTTCGGCTGCACGGCGAAGTCGCCATGCGGGCTCACGACCTGCAATCCATTCCGCCGCAATTGCTCCGCCCGCCCGGCCCGCACCAGAAAGGTCACGTCGCCGCCGGCTCGGACCAGGCGAGCTCCGTAATAGCCTCCGAGCGCTCCCGCGCCGATCACAAGTACTCTCATTCGAACTCCCAATGCGGAGTGACCGCTTCCGCACAAAGAATAACAGATGGGCCACGCGCCGTCTCCTTCCCGTCATTGCGAGCCAAGCGAAGCAATCCAGGATCTTTCCATTGAGGGACTCTGGATTGCTTCGCTCCGCTCGCAATGACGATGCGGATAAGCCCGGCTCTTAAGTGCCCCCTTTCGTCGCGGCTGGCTTTGTGAAATCTTCCCATCATGCGCCGGATCATCGTCGTAGGCTGTCAGGGTAGCGGAAAGACGAGCCTCTCCCGGAATCTCGGGCGAATGCTCGGGCTGCCCGTGGTGCATCTCGACGTGCTCTACTGGCGGCCGGGATGGAAGCCATCCGACAAGCCGAGCTTCCGGGCGCGCGTCGCTGATGCGATCGCGGGCGACGCATGGGTTGTCGACGGCAGCTTCTCGGGACTTGCCTTCGATCTCACGCTGGCGCGCGCCGATGCGCTGGTCGTCATCGACCGCCCGCGCTGGCTCTGCCAGTGGCGCATTCTCTTGCGCTCCGCCTTCGATCGCGACAAGACCCGGCCTGACCTCCCGGAGGGGTGTCCCGAACAGTTCGACTGGAAATTGATGCGCGAGGCATGGCGCTACGACACCGAGCGCGCGC
Organism: Bradyrhizobium sp. WSM1253; assembly: GCF_000244935.1. Taxonomy (NCBI): domain Bacteria; kingdom Pseudomonadati; phylum Pseudomonadota; class Alphaproteobacteria; order Hyphomicrobiales; family Nitrobacteraceae; genus Bradyrhizobium; species Bradyrhizobium sp. WSM1253. Next base: position 388,677 of record NZ_JH600072.1, on the reverse strand, counting down.
CCGTCATCGAGGCCGAGCGTATGCAGTATGGCGCTGACGTCCCGGTCGTGCGCTTGAGACGCGATCGGGACATCCAGGGTTTTCTGGACTCGGTGCACGGCACATGATCGATGACCGTGACCTGAGACCGGACAATCAGGATTTCTTCTGCGCGATGCCCGCGGCGAATGCCTTCATCAGATCGGTATCCGCCGCGTCGCCTTTCGCGTCCTCGGCGAGATGCTCGAACCAGCGCGCAAAGCCTTCGTAAACCTGGCTGGCCGGATGATCGGGGCCGAGAAAGCCGGAAATCTCCCGCATCTCCGCAACCCAGCGATAGGCCTTCGGGATCATGTCCGGCAGCGCGACTTCGAGGCGGGCCAGAACCGCGGGCTGGCTGCGTGCGAGTTCGTCGCGCAGCGCATCGGCAGCCCCCGCTTTCGTTGCCGCGACCACCATCGCCGAGCCGATGCCGGCGAGGCCCTTGACGATACCGGCGTAGGACATTTTGAGCGCGGACGCGGCACCGACCGGCCCTTCGACGATCCGCACGTCGAGCCCGAAATCCTTCAGCACGGCGACGTCCTTGGCGTGCTCGCCGGACATGTAGAACGCGGGGCTCTTGCCGCCGGGCTGGGGCGGGAACCCGATGATGCCGGCATCGACGAACGGCGCCTGAGCCGAGCCGATGATCTCCTCGATCCTCATCACGGTATCGACGTTGACGGCATTGCAATCGACCACGACCGGCTTCTTCTCGCGCCGGACGATCAGCCCAGCCAGCCGCTCGGCGAGCGCCACCGCTTCGCCCGGCGGCACGATCGAGAGGATGATGTCGGCCTCCGCGATCGCGTCGTCCTCGGCGCCGATCATGCCGGCATCCGCCGCGCGTTTGCGCGTCGCCTCGCTCCGCCCATTCAACGACGTCAGCACGCGCGCACCGTGCTCGCCGAGACGGCGCGCCACGGCACTGCCCATGGCACCAGGCGCGAGGATCGCAATTGTTTTGGACATCGTGTTGGACATCGTGCACTCCAAGTCGAAGCAAAGTCGAATTCCAGGCGAGGCGCTCAATCTAACCGGAAGACCGGGGCGCGTACTCATCTGTGGACGCCCCGCGAGATGCAAGCGATTTTTGAAGAAGATCGGCACGTAGTCGGATGCTGCCATCTGTCCGGCCTCTGATGGTGCAGCGATGAAGCTGCGGGCCCGTATGGGAGTTCGCGGACCGAAACCAAATCATAAACGCGTGCTCTGGGCACGATGAGTACACCTGGTTCTTCCGGCCCCGTCTCGCCGACTGTTGCGCCATACCCTCCTTCGACCGACTACATCTCTGACGACCTCAGGCCCCCCAAGATCAAGCCTTGGCTGAGACCGGAGCCCTGTAGTTTTCGCGCTTTACAAGTAATGCCCAGACGATCCGGGCCATCTTGTTCGCAAGTGCGACCGTTACCAGCATGCGAGGTTTGCGGGTCAACATCTGTTCGAGCCAGGAACCCTTTGGCGCTCCGCGTTTGCTCGCCTGTTGCACAACGGCGCTGCTGCCGATGATGAGGAGGCGCCTGAGCGTTCGCTCCCCCATCTTGGACGTCGCGCCAAGCCTCTGTTTGCCACCCGTCGATTTTTGAAGAGGCGTGAGACCCAACCAGGCGGCAAAGTCGCGCCCCTTGGTGAAAGTCTCGATCGGCGGCGCTAGGGCGGCGATCGCGGTGGCGGAGATCGGGCCGACGCCAGGAATGGTCCGTCCACCCCATCATAAATCGGGGACGCCGTTTGACGTCCGCTACGCCCCCATAGCGGCGCGAAATCGGATTGTCGCGGGACTTCCGCTTCGGGGGCATAAGCAGTCGATGCTTACCGAGCGGGCGACTTCGGCTTAGCCTTCGGAAGCTGACGTATATGTGTGCACGCCTAGGCGAGCCGCTTGAAAAGCAGCTCGTAGGCCGCGTCTATGTTGAGGCTCGTCGCGAGGCGGACGGGGTGGCCCGCCGGATCCCGGATGATCCTGCCAGACTCGACGCGAATCCTCGTCGGTTCAAGGGTGAACAGTGACGGCTGGAGGGCATAGAGGGCCGCCAGCTGGTCAAAGACGCCCTCGTTTGCTTCAGAATTGTCCTGATCCAGCTGGTCCTGGATCACCTCCGCGTAGAAACTCGCCCACTTCGTTTTCATATCCTTCATCGTCTGCTGAGCCCCGTCCCCCTTGTTCATCGTCATCTCGAGGTCAAACGTAATCATCACCGGGTTCAATTCCGCTTCGAGCAGCTTGTTGGTGGCGAGCGGATCACTGCCGAGATTGAACTCGTGAGTCTTCTTCTCGGTGAATGTTCCCCCGGTGACCACAACAGTCCCGACCGACTTCATCGCCGCCGTGTCGCGTTCGACGGCCGCGGCCATATTCGTCATGGACCCGATGGCGAGGATGGTCAGCTCCGGCCCATGCGTCCTCGCCATAGCTGTTAGCATCTCGGGCGCGTACATTCCGTTCACGACTGTCCCGAGAGGGGGCAGCGCCCGCACGATACTGCTTGGCGGGCACGGCCGTTCGATTGAGACCGGCTTGAGGGCCTGCATGCACCCTACATAGATGGGGATATCGGGACGTCCGCAGCAGTAGGTCATGCGTCGTGCGTTGGTAGTGGTATCTGCTATCTCCTCGTTGCCCCACACCGTGGTGACGCAGAGCACGTCGATGTCGCCCTTGGCGAGCAGCAGGACCAGGACGAGGGCATCGTCCCAGCCCGGATCGGTGTCTATCACGAGCTTGGTCATCGGATGCCTCCCCCTCGGCGGTTCGCCAAGCCCAGTACAAGTCGGTTCCGGCGCGCACGTCAACATCGGTGCGAGAGCGGAGCCGCCGGATTGGCGGGCAACCGCAGGGCCCAGGCTATTCCGGCACGATCACGTTGCTCCACCTATTCGGCCCAACTATCTGGCCGGCTCCTGACCTCTCGTCTGGCCCTCCTTACCGACGTCCTGCTCCGCGCTGCGGCGCCGAGTTTTGGCTAGCTCCGAAAGCTCCTTCTTCAGCGCATGCCGGCGGGTTTCGACAGCAGGCATGTCGTTGACGAATCGCCGGATCTCGCGCGCGAGCACGTGGTCTGCTGCCACTCCGGAGCTCTGTAGTTCGGCGGCATAGTCGAGATATCGCCGCCGGATCGCGTCCTGACGTGACTTAATCTGTTCGTCCCAAGGGTGTTTGGCAGCCCTGCCGCCCATCACCTCCGAAAGCACCTCCCTACGGGCAAGCCGGTCGACATCGGGCGTGATCTTTCGCTTGCGCATAGCGAGGACCGCCCCGCGGTTAGCCTTTCGAGCCCGTCCGCGGGTTCGCCGTGGCGTTGCCTCCGCCGCGATCCCGCGCAGCCGGAGCTCGCCGGCAAACCGTTCTCGCCAGGCCTGAAGATCCGCCTTGCGGGGGTTGAGGCGTTTGCCGTCATGGCCCAGAGACCGAACGGTCAAGTGCACGTGGGGATGCTTGTCATCGAGGTGCTGGACGAAGACGTAGTCGTGATTGTCCCCGAACGTCTCGATGGCAAATGCCCGAGCTGAATCCTTGACAGCGAGCGCATCGGTGCCAGCCGGCATGGACAGAATGATGTTGATCGAAAGCGATCCATCGCGGCGGCGCTTGTCATCGAGACCTGCGTCATCCTCCCAGCGTTGCTGCAGATCTTTCAATCCGGAACGACCCGTCAGCGCCGCGCCCTGCTCTGTTTCCGCGTCGAGCTCGCCGTTTCGCGTGATGTATGCCAGGTGCGACTTGAGATGCGCCACGCCCTTTGTGCGACCGGTGATCTTGACCATCACCTCTGGTGCTCGGCGCACGATGCGTTCGAGCTTTGCCCGCATCGCCGGCGTAAGGCGGCCGGGCGCTGCCGGATCGGGAATATCCCACTCCGCCCGGCGTGGGCGCCGATTGGGCGTTTCCCAGACATACGAGATCGGCGGAAGTTCGGAAGCCAGGTCGGTCGGCCGCGGCGAGTGCGCCGCCTCATCGCCGCCCATCCCAATAATCCGCATTGCCGTGCAGCGCACTACGGAGTCGCGCAAGCTCTGTTTCAATCACCACTTTGGCCTCTCGAAGTACGGATATATCCGGCTCAACCGCCCTGCCCTGCTGCACACTGGTGTTTGCGGCCCGCGCGATCTGGTTGATGTTGCCGCCTATCCGGTTGAGCTCACGAACGATCGCGCGAAGCGCATCATGCTCGTTCGGGGAATGCTGCACGGGTGACCCCAATCGCGAACGCACCAGCGCGACAATCCAGCCGGTTCGCGTCATCCCACGCTCATGTGACACTTCGGCGAGCTGCCGCATCTCGCTCTCGCGGAATCGTACCGTCACCTTCTGCGGCCGTCCGACCGGCAAGGCCGAGATGCGCGGCGCTGGTGCAGCTAGCGCTTCAGCAATGAGACGTCGCAGCAGTGCGGATTTGCCGCCCTGAGCCGCGGCAAGAACTGAGAACTCAGCCGCGACTTCGTCAGAGACACGAAGCGAGATCAGAGCCATGCACTCCAATCCCAATCGCGATGTAATACATCGCTGGCGCAAAGCCTATCCTGCACTAGAAAGCGCGAATCTCTCCACCCCCTCCATGTTGGTTCAAACCAACGGGCTCGGCATTCAAAGCTTGGGAGTTGCCCCAGGTGTGATCCAACCCAGCTGACGATCGACGCGGAGAATTCCTCTGGGAATGACGCAACCGTCGCCCCTAACCCTTGTTCTCCACGAACCCCGCGCGTGCCGATTGGCGATATTGGCACCGAGCATGTGGATCGCGGCTTTCCAGCAGCCTCCGGCCCCTCTACAGCGCTGTGGGGGGCGCGTTCGGCCTCCGGCTGCTGCGCTAACGCGCCATCCTTCGGATGGGAAATCCGCTCCGCCGGCGCACCAACTGTAGCAGCGTTTCTGAGAAGGCTGTCCAAGACAAGCTTCATGCGAACAGGATCTCTTCGATTGTGATGGTCGATGCTGGAACCTCTTCCGCCTTTTCTGCGCCATCAACCAACAGTACTGCGTGCCGCGAGCCTTGAGACGCGGGTCGATCGACCAGAAGACAGCCAGCGCGACCTTGGTGACGCACTCTGATCGTCAGTGATGTGGCCATTCTCTCGTCGCGGTCGACCGAAGAACTGGGCGGCTTTTCCGCGATCGCCGTGACGCGGTCTTTGTCCACCGATCGCAATGCCTTTTGCGGTGCGATCGGGCTTCGTGCGGGTTGAGCTCCAGGCGGCCCTGCGAAATCAGCAGGAGAGCCGCGGACTTCGCTGCGAATTTTGCGAGCCAACTGACGGGCGTGGGCGTCGGTGAAGCTCTCCTGTGCTGCGCATAAAGTCTCGACGGCGTTGGGCTGATCACGCCAAGCCTGGTAGAGTTCATACACAGCACGGATTGATGAGCCGGCAAGCTTCGACCGGAGGAACTCCGGCATGCTCTGGACCGACGCGTAGCGAGACACCCAGTCCCTGGGCTTGCCGAGCTTGCGCGAGATGTCGGCTTGGTTATCACCCTGTTCCAAGCGGCCCGCGATGAACGCCGCAATTTCGGGGGCATTGAGGTCGTCGCGCTGGATATTCTCGATCATCTGGACATAGCGGTCCGCAGAACCAGCGGCATGAATGAAAGCGGGGATGTCACGGATCCCGGCGCGCTTAGCAGCACGATACCGCCTCGCGCCCATGACGATCACGTACCGGCCGTCCTCAGTCGCTCGCCTCAGGACGATCGGTTGCAGCACGCCATGCTGACGAACTGATTGCGCAAGCTCCTCGAGCTTCTGTTCGTCGAAGCTGCGACGCGGCTGGTCCGGATCTTCGTCAATACGGTCGATGGCGATGCAAGTCGGCTGTCCGATTGTGGAGGCACCATCTTCCGCGGCGTCGATGAGCTGCTTAAAGCTGAGATCAAGCGCCATGTGCCGGTTCGTCCATTTGCGCGACGATCTTGGCGAGAACATCGCGGATTTCCCGACCAGCCTCCTGAGCAGAGCGGCGCTTCAGCTTCCAGACCGGCAGCCGTTCCGCAACGGCCTCGGCGTAGCCGTCCCTTGCAACGATCTGGCCCGGGAACACATATTTGCCCGCCTCGCGCAAGAGTTGCTCAAGATGGGTCCTTTGACGGGGCGATTTCGTGTTGAAGTTCGAAGGCAGCAACCCGAGGAACTTCGTATCCTGGCGGCCATAGCGCCTCTGCACGCCGATCACGGTCTGCATCAGACCTTTGACGCCCTTGATTGAATAGTCCTCCAGGTAGATGGGGGCGAGCACATGCGACGCCGCAACCAGACAGCCGACACTGCGCAGTCCAAGTGATGGCGGTGTGTCGATGACGCAGGCATCGAACTGATCCGACGCGAAAGCGAGGTTCTCTTGCAGAGTCGTTATGGCGGCCGCACTGCTGCGATCGAGGTCCGTCAGCGAGCTATCGGCGGGCGCGAGCGTTAGGCCTTCGTCGTCCCGAGGTACGACCCGTATTCCCGGCTTGAACAGATCCGCGGCTATCGTTGAACCGGCGTAGTGTCTCAACGTATCCGACGCATTGCTCTGCGCATCAACGTCGATCACAAGAACGCGGAGATTTGCTTCCGCCATGAACCAGGCCAAATGCACAGCAAGCGTCGTCTTGCCGACCCCGCTCTTTTGATTGTTGATGACAATGGTCTTCATCTTAAGGTCCGAAATGGATCTAACGGCACGGGGGCATTTCCTCGCGGATGTTGGTTTGAACCAACAGCGATTTGCGAATCCGATCACCGGAACGATCCCGGAATTCGTCCGGCGAATCCCCTGCCAGAAGAGTCAGGTCAGTCCATAGCCCTCGAGCGGAGGAAGTTCTGGGACGCGAGACTGGGATTGCGTTGCTGGGCGCTCTGCGACGCGGTCGCGAGACCGCTTGTGGGCTCCGGGAGCGTCGCCGCGACGACGCGAGTAGAGCCGTCCCCGGAGGGGCTCGCCCAAGCAGGAAGCCTAAGAGCCGCAGGAGCTTTGAATTAAGAGCCGATCTCTTGCGGGCGGCTATTGCGATCAGGACTGGCGCAATTGCAAGGTAGGCATTGCGACGCGCGCGTCCCGATGGCGAAGTCTCCATCGCGGAGAGATTCAATCCGGCAATAGGACGTATCGCGGCATTTCCGGCGCAATGGACCTATCGATAAAATGAATCGATCTGCCCCGATCGATTCATAAAACTCATTGGACGCCGCTTCCCGAGGAAGCGAGAATCTGTCCGTGCCGAAACCGAACTAGAAACGCTTCATCTGCGCCGCATCGATGCCGCGCACAATATGCGGCGGTTTTATGCGCTATTCACGCAGCCCACCTTGTTCGGAGAAATGTCGCTGATCCGCAATTGGGGCCGGATCGGCACGAGTGGCAAGACCATGGTGCAGACCTTCGGATGGTAGTGGGAGGCGATCGAAGCATTCGTACGCCTGGAGCGTGCCAAGCGGAGGCGCGGTACGCTGTCGCGGACGAAAACCCGTCCTAGGCTGACAATTTTTCGGACTACGGCTCCTGCTTGTGATGCGGGGTCTATCTGTTCCACGGCCTTGATGTCAGACGAGCGAAATCGAAACAAGACGTAGCTCGTCCGATGACGACTGCCAATGAGATCGCCGAAAAGATCGCAGCCAAGAACGACCTGACAAAGGCCCAGGCGAAAATCATCGTCGATAGCGTGTTCAAGGCGATCGCTGATGCGGCCGTGAGCGGAGATGAGACCAGCCTCCCCGGGTTCGGCAAGTTCAAGGTCAAGGATAGCCCCGCTCGCGAGGGCCGCAATCCGTCAACCGGCGCAACGATTGCGATCGCAGCTTCAAAGAAGCTGACTTTTACGCCCGCTAAAGCCATCAAGGATGTTCTGAACGGAGGAGCGACCCCTAACGACGGTGCATCGTAAGATGCAAAACGAAGAGGCTCATGCCCCCTCCTCGGCTGCGAGCGCTTCGTTGCGTTGGCGGATGAGTTCGGCCAGTTCGACTTCGAGCGCCTTGCGCTCCGCCGGCGTGAACACGCATTCGCGCAGCTCGGCGCGCAATTCTTCAATGGTGTCGACGGTCATCATCGTATCTCCGGTAGAAGGGAAGCGGCCCCGCCTCGCGGCGGAGCCACTGGCTGGAGCTTCAGTCCCGGTTCGGCCGGGACCAGATCAGTTGGAGGCCTTCCGCACCTTCGACCTCGATCAGGGTGAGATCGGAGCCGGGAAGCTCGGATCGTCCAGCTTGACAGAGAGGTAGTCGCGCTCAGTGTCCTTGGCGGTCTTCTGCCAGGCCGCGCCCAGCTCGACGTTGCCTGAGTAGATGCGAAAGTGCGGTCCCTTGTCGGAAGGGTTGTCGACGCGGATCAGCTTGGCCTTGACGTTGAGGTTGAGCGTCTTGATCGCGCCGGAGAAGCCATTGCCCGTGGAGGCGAAAGTGCCGATGGTAGCCATTGTCGCATTCCCTTGGTTTTCTCGGGCCGCGCCGATCGCGACCTCGATGGCGGTCGTGAGACCGGAGGCGATCGACCTGCACCCAAAGGGCCGAAATGAAATGGAGGGCGGCCGGCAGCGACTTTCTTGGACCGCGAGGAATGGTGCGCAGCGCCAGGGGAAGAAAGTCGAGAACGGACGTTGCAGGGACAAGATCGAGAGCCCGCAAAGCGGGATCGGCCTTCGGTCAGACCAGCCTCTATCGAGGACGCTGATGGGTGTGCCCGTCGCGAAAACACATGGAATGAAGACAGGCGGCCTAGTCGCTTAGGCCATCCGCATCAAGGCAACGGGCGTCGCAACGAAACGTAGTTCACCTTAAGCAGGCCACCTAAGCGCCGCGTCATCACCCGCAATAGAAACCGTCGCTGTCAGCAACGTCGGCGCACCCGTCGAACTCGCGATCGCAAGATCGATAACGAGGCTGGCTACGTACTCGCCATGTGGATGCACCCCCGCCCTCCGCATCCATGCGACCGACCGCCCTGCGAGGCGTGAAACAGATGCTAGCCTCGCTGGACATGCCAGTCTCCGAGTCCGGGACGATTCCGCCGGCACGCGATGGAACGAAGCTGGGCGTCCGGGTTGCAACTCCACAGCGTTGGAGAGGGTTATGAGCACAATCGGCCTCTGCAGCAATCCGGCTGCCGGGCTCGATTTCAAATCGAACGTCATTTGGCCGGCGGTCGCAGCGGGCTTTCCGCCCACTTCCGGGCGGCGGGATCGCGCAGCGGATAGTCCTCGCAGACCGGGCAGACGTAGCGCGGCCGGCCGGGCGCGACGTCGTCTGGCACGACCGTCATCGGCTTACCGCACTTCGGACACAGCTTCCGGCTGAGGTAGAGCGGAGTCATGGTTTTTGCCTGCCGGGACCAGCTTAGTTCCGCGTGCGGCGCGAGCACAAGTCAATCGACGACGCACCAGACCGCTTGACGTGGAGCGCGTCTCACACTGAAATCCGATTTTCAGTAGTTCCGGGGTGGCGTCATGGAAGAATTTTACAGGGGCTTCGCGCAGCGGGCGCGCGATCTGGCGGAGAACGCGGATCCGTTCACCAAGCGTCGGCTACTCGACCTAGCCCAGCGATACGAGCTCAAGAGCAGACCGGGAGCCCCGGGCGGTCGGACTCTACCGCCGCCGCGCGCGACGCCACCGACGGCGCTGTTTTCCGGGTCCGGCGAAGCTTAAGAGTAGTCGGAGCGCGGCCCGGTCGTCGGTTTTCTGTGTTTTCATCGACCGGTCGGAGTATCGGCAGCGCGCGGTCGCGGTGCTCGCGTTAATACAAGCTGGCCCTACAGCACTGAACCGCGCTGACTGCGGCGCGAGGAGCATCGTCCGCGCCGCGTGATCTCGTCAGCGACCATGCCCTCCGCCCGCACCAGCCGCTCATGCAGGGTCTCGAACATATCGAGGATCTCTTCATTGGGTTCATTCTTGCCCTGCTCGATGGCTTCGGCGACGAGTTCATCAAGGGGCGTCTCGTTCAACTGGCCTTTCTCCAGAAGCTCCTCAAACAGACTATCGCTACGCGGTTGCGGTTGGATGCGACCGTCGGAGTTGCACCAAGCGGTGAATGTCTGTTGTCCCAGAACGGCGCGCTCGACCATCTCCGAATCCAACGGAATCAGCGTTCCCCAGGCCTCCGCCCGCCTCGTCCGCGAACCCCGCCACGTACATCCGTTGCTCCGCCGCGCCTTCATCACGAGGCTGGGGGAACGGCGTGAGGATGATTGGAGGGTGTTTTGTCATGACGGTCTCTCCGAACGGCTTTGCGTCGACCCAGCACAGCAGCTGGGTCAGTGCGGGTAACTTCGACCACACGAAAACGGCAAGGTCTGAGAACGGCGCCTCGTCGCCTCACGCCCGCTGTTTGTCTCGTCGGCGAGAATTGATCTGCGCCATCAGGATCGGACCAAGCGAAAATTCGCCGACCTCGGCTTTTCGCGTCAGGCCGCGCAGATAACCGCCGGCGGAGTTGATCGCCGTCCCGCGCTGCAGGATACACGCGACCACGATGGCTGCGGGCACCTCGCCCATAACTTTTTGCGCCTCCTCCCAAGCGCTCGGGCTGATGCCCAGCATCGATCGCACAACAGCCGCGGTCGCGAGGAAATCGCGCCAGTTCGAAACTCCGCCCTTCGCATAATCGACGATGTCCGGGCAGGCACTCAGGACCATTCCTAACGGATACGCCCCCTCCCCGACTCGCGAGGGTTGAGGTTTGGGCTCAGCTCCCGCCGCCCTGCCTTCTCGGAAGACAGGTTCAAGATCAACGAGGGCATCTGTATTTGAATTCTGTATGTGGCGCTCAGAATGGGACTCATTGGCGCCCGGATTCCTGGATTTAATATGTGTTTCCAGAAGATCGAGTACGTCGTCGGCGAGCTGAGACAATTCGTCGGCGATCGGCTCGAGCTGCTGGCGCGTCGCCGTGCGCGGAATCTGATCGACGATCGCGCGGAAGGCAGCGTGCACGACCTGCCAATCGGCAGGCCCCTGCCCTCCCCTTCGCGTCGGGATGGCTTCCTCGATGCCAGTTGCAATCATCTTCGCGATGTCGCGCCTGCACAGTGTAATCCGCTCACGCACGAGCTTGAGTGCGCGGGCCTCGGCTTCAATGTCGGCCGCCAGGCTCTCGAACTCTTCCGATCGCACAACGAGCGGTGACAGATCGAAGCCGAACGCGAGCTCGATTTCGCCAGCATCGTCCTTCCGCGCATATCGCTTGCCATTTGGACTGTCGCGCCGAACGATTAGCCCCGCGTCGACCAGCACAGCGAGGTGACGGCGCAGCGTCGATGCCGGCATGCCGTGCGCTCGCCGCGCGAGCTGATGGTTCGAGGGGAAGACGATCAGGTCATCCTCTCCTGTCAGCGCGGTCTCGGGATGGAAGGTTAGGAGCGCGTTTAGCACCGAGAGCGCGCGCTCCGACACCCCAAGGCGCGGCCGTGCCGTGCAGATGGCGTGGAAGATCTTCCATTTGTGCACGATCTTTTCGGGAGGACGTTCCGTTGCGACCATTTGGCTTGCTACATGGGCAAGCGTCAGCGATCGCCGCCCAAAGGGCGTCGTTGGAGAGTGTGACTGCATGTCTTTGCCTCAGTTGGGCAAAGAAAATCCGCTCGCCGAAACGACGATAAAATCGCGTAGAAACTCTTGACTGCGATTCGCGAAAGTGATTCTCTGTCAGTCGCCAAACTTGAAGAGAAGGGCTTCCGGAACTCCGTTTCGGGGGCCTTTTTCTTTTGCCTTGTCTGCTCCTGGTTCGTGTTTACGGGACGAGACCGTCAGGTCTCGGTACTTTCCTGACCACTGCTCGTCTTGGAAAAGGCGTCGAACAGGGCCGGGAGTTGGTCCACAAGAAATGCCGCGAATGTCGTCGAGACATTCTTGTCGATGGTAAGCTTCAATTCGCGCTCGGCCTGACGCACGTGCGCAATCTTATCCCCGGACACGGAAAAGACCGGCTTCTCGTCCGGCTCTTTCCGGGGCTCCCCGCGAGATGGTTGGGTTGCTGCGGAGAACGCTGCGAGAAATCGTGCGTCGGTTTCGCGCTCTGCAAATTTAGGTTCGGCGATCGCCGCTCTGACACGTTTGAGCGCCGCGGAATCCTTGATCAATTCAGCGAATGACTGCCAGCGGCCGCGGCCAACTTTCGGAGCCTTCCCGATTGCTTGAATGATCTCGGCAGGAACCGATCGAGCCACGGCAAGAAGTTTCGAGGCCTCCGCCCGATCAACCGACAACGCATCTTGCACGATTGAGCGACTATGCCCGGCATCCTCGATATGCATCGCGAAGCTGGCGCGCTCGATGAAACTCAAATCTTCGCGCGGTGCGTTCTCGAGTCCTTGCGCCACGACAAGCGCTTCATCTGTCAACGGTCGCAGAATCGCTTTGACGGAAATACCTAGTTCGCGCGTGGCGCGGACGCGGCGATGACCATAGGCGCTTTGATAGCGCCCTTTCGCTTCAGGATGCTCCCGAACGAGAATGGGCACCTCTTGGCCACGCTGTGCGATCGACTGTTTGAGCGCTTCGAACGAGCTATCATCCTGATCGCGAAAACGGTCGGCCAGCGGCGACGGATCGACGAGTGAGGGGTCGATTTCAAGTATCACAGCCCCGGATGCAATTCTTTCGCGAAGCTCCTCGTTCTCTTTCTCGACCTCAGAGAAAGAGTCTTTCAACGAGCGAACCGAGCCCGACGAGACCCGCGGCAAGGCAGCGGGCATGTTGTCAGCTGACAACGCACTTGATTGCGGGGCCGTGAAAAGGCTCTTGATAGTGTCAGTACGTTTGCTCATCGACCCCACACCTTCTTAAGAAGTTGCGCGATTTCGGCATTGACCGCGTCGACCGATTCTAATGCCCGGTCGTAGGCGCCCCGCCCTACGGCGCCGCGCTCCAGCTCATAAAGTGATTGCTTGGTGAGACCAGCATTGGCGATGGCGGTCGATTTCCACACAGTGGCCTGGAGCACATCCGAACCAAAGAGGGTACGGAGGAGAGCCACGATTTGAGCTTCGGGCACGTCATTGGGATCGTGACGCGTGATGACGTACCGGATGAAATCGTGATCGAGTCGCCCGCCAGCTTCTTCGATGACGGACATGAGGTCCGACGTCATGAGAAGAAATTGGCTCATGGATGCGACATCGACCATCTGCGGATGGATGGTCACGAGCATAGCGGTCGCCGCGTTTAGCGCGCCCATGGTCAGGTAACCAAGTTGGGGTGGGCAGTCGATAACAACGACGTCGTATTCGTCTGCAACCTGGTCGATGGCACTGGCGACGCGGCGAAAGAACAGGTCGTGTCCGCGTTCTCGCCGCTCGACCATTGCTCGAGGCGTAGTGTGCTCAAACTCCATAAGCTCGAGATTGCCTGGAACGAGCCCTATCCCGTCAAAATAGGTCGGCCGGACAATCTCGCGCAGTGGCCGGCGATGTTCGTCATATCGGATGGCCCCGTACAGGGTTTCGTTCGCCCCAATGTCAAACTCGGGTTGGTACCCGAACATTGCTGAAAGCGAAGCTTGCGGATCGAGGTCAATCGCGAGGACCCGAAAGCCGGCAAGGGCGAGGTATTGCGACAGATACAATGCCGTCGTCGTCTTGGCGGAGCCGCCTTTGAAGTTTGCGACGGTGATGATTTGGAGCTTGTCGCCTGGGCGCCGGCGCGGAAGGAATTCCATTGCTTCGCGCGGCCGCGCAGTGGCTAGATACTCGCGCAACTCATGAATCTGACCCAGAGTGTAAGACCGTCGCCCCCCGGTTCCTGTCGCTGGGGTCGGTCCAAGTCCGTCAAGAGAGAGCTGCCGAAGGTACCCATCGGACACGCCCGCAATTCGCGCAACCTCTCCAGAGGTGAACGACCGGAGCGACTTGCTCGCCGAAGGCGGGAAAAGAGTTGTCGCGAGCGAGCGAAGCTGGCCGGAAAGAATGCCCGCGTGCCGAGTGATCCGCGCAGACGCAGTCTCGCTCATGGTAGCCGAATCTTCCGCTAAGATCGCCATTTGCCTTCTCAAGACGGTTTCTGCTCGTCAGACGCCTAGTCTCCGTCTGGAGAGATGGCCACGATTCTGTGATTTGAGCAAGAATTAAAGAGTTAACGAGTTATTAACGCTCGATGGACGTGCCAAACGGCGCGCGGGCCCTTTTTTTGGTGCATCCTGTTGTTGTCAGCTGACAACAACGGCTCAGCGCGAATGGGATGAGCCTCCACTATGGCGTGAGACGGCTCGCCTTCACGAGTCCCAGAGCGTCATTTTGTAGCTCGCCAACCGCTGCGCTGAACGGTGCTGCCACTGCTGGAGTCCGGGCGACGGGACACGCCCCGGCTTGCAGCCTCCGTTCAGTGGTCTGATCTCAGGTCATGTAGGGCAAATTCTAGAGAATCGCGCCGCCATGTAGCGTCGGCTCCTGCCCGCCATTGCCCAACGTCTGGCGCCGCGGTCCCGCGAGAAGCACCCTCCCCGCCTCGTTCACGACAACTGCCTCAGACGCCCGCGCTGAATGGCAAGACACCGTAAAGCGACGATGTCGTCTCGCTTGGATCGGCGGCGCGCCGGACCTTCCCGGTTGTTGATCGGGGGGCTGGCGCGTCACTTCGCTGCGCCGCCGCTCGCCCCAAAAAGGGCAAGCAGAAGAACCGCACTGTCGCAGGGGGTCCACCGGGGCCGGACGAACAGGTAGCAAGCAACCGAGCAGACACATCCCCGGTCATCCGCGCTGGCCCTTCTCTTGCACTTCCGTGTGGCCACACCGACGGATCGCCAGGCGCGACATCGACCTCAGGGCTCGGCGCTGCAACGGAGACCCTCCTGCCCTTTTCAACGATGCAGGAGTGCCGCAGCGTCGATCATCCCTTCATCCCGGGCGCGTGCGATCCGACGAAAGGAACGGCAACGGGCCGCCACCTCGTCCGGGATGCCGTGGTGCGGATCCAATCTTGAGCGGGGAGCTCGACGCCGGGCCTTCAGATCCATTCGCGGGAACGCTCGCCGAGATCGCCCGGGTTCCACATAGGGACGGTTTTCCTCGAAAGTCCGCATCGCATCGCCACGCAGGAACCTCCTGTTGACTCGTTTCGGCCGGCGCAACAATGGACCGGCGTGAGGGGCTAAGCAGGCGAACGCATTCAGGACCTTTGGGCGAGGTCCCGGCCGAGCTCGCGGTTGAAGGCCCCGTTTAACGGGAGGTTGACCGAAGGCGTCCGGCGTGGGGGTGCTCCTTTGGCGAGGCGGCAAGGCCGCCGAATGAATACGATCTCCCGATGGTGGTGCCGGCGCGGATATCGAGCTGCGTGGCTCTCGAACGAAGCCGATCTGCCCCATGGACGCCGTTGGATCATGGCAGACAGCAGCGACCCGCCTGGGCGATTGTTGTCAGCTGACAACAGGGCCCTACCAAGGATGGATGTTGTCAGCTGACAACAATTTGGGACCTGCGGTCGTCAGTCGCCTCAATTCGCCAAGGCGCGTCGCACCAGTCCGGTCAACGATCGGTATCGCATCAGTAGTCGACGTCGATCCGCGCCGCGCAGAATTTAAAGAGGAAGGAGCGGGCGAGGGTGGGATGGTCGTTATTGTCCCGACGGCCTGCGAGGACAGCCCTAAGGGAAGCAGCATCCGGAGAGGGAGAGGGCAGGTGTTCATAGACAACTAACCATAAAAGTTGCCCTCACACGTCAAGAAGGCCGCACGTCTTCGGGGCGCAAACGACGAGGCCGGCCCTTCCCATTGGTGTATCCGTGATGATATACAGGTATACACGATGCGGTCTAGAGGAGCGCGCCATGGCCTTCCACATCAAGAACCCTGAGACCGACGCGCTCGCTCGCAAGGTGGCCTCGCTAAAAAAACTCGGCCTCACCGAAGCAGTGCACGTGGCGCTCGCCCATGAGCTCGAGCGCGAGCAGGGCAAGCCGTCTTTGGTCGACCTTGGCGTCCAGTTCTGCCGGGATCTACGCGCGAGGGGCGACGCCGCCAAGGGACTGCCCGCCGATAAGGCGTTCCGCGACAGTTTGTATGAGGACACCTAATGTTCATCGACGCTTCGGCTTTGACCGCGCTCCTGACCGACGAGGAGGAGGCACGAGAGCTTTTGGCTCGCCTGCAGCAGACCGGAACGCGTCTGACGTCACCGTTGGCGGTATGGGAGGCGGCGGTCGCGGTCGCGCGCGTGCTGGATCTTTCGGTCAGCGCCGCCGCCGAAGCGATCGAAGAGTATTTGGCGCTGATGGAGATCGCCGTTGTCGCGGTGCCGGCTGAAACGGCAAGGCTCGCTCTCGACGCCTTCGACCGATTCGGCAAGGGCCGGCATCCGGCGAGCCTCAATTTCGGGGACTGTTTTGCCTACGCTTGCGCCCGGCATCTGGGGCAGCCCTTGATGTTCAAGGGCGGTGACTTTCCGCAAACCGATATCGAAGCCGCCTAAGCGACCCGGCTGGGGCGGCCGCGGCGCGCGGAAAGAAGGGGGCTTGTCCGGACCAGGGCAGGGAGTTTACCGGGGAGCGGCCCTCGGATCGCTGATGCGCATTAACGGCCTGCTCAATCGATAAGCAGTGGTTATTGACAGCGAGCGCCACGGGGAACCAGCCTGTCGCTATGACCGAAGTTATTCCCGTGATAGCTTCCGTTTGAACGATTCTTGTTAAGGTTATCAAGGCCTTGCAAAACTGTTACTCAATTCCCGATCCACTGCCTTGGGCTCAGCTAGCCGGCCCACTCGCCATCGCCGAGGACGCGCTTGCCCGGCTCGACGAACGCCTGGCCAAGAGCCCGATCCGCGACGGCTGGATTGCGCGCACACATTATACTGACGCCTGCGCCAGTCTGTGGCTGGAAGGCGAATTGGTCCACCTCGAAGATCTGGTTCTCCACGACGCCGGCATGGACATCCGCGCCCCGACCCACGAACTCACCCGCGCCCACGCCGTGCTACGGACCCGGCGCCGCATCGCCGACGCGAAGCCGGATTGGGCGCCATCGCCGGCGGGGCTCGACAGCCTGCGCGGCCGCACCGGGCAGGGCGAGTGGGAGGAGGGCAGGGGCATCCGAAAGGAAGGGGAGCGAAGCTTCGTCGGCGGCTACGATAGCGGAGACGCTGATCTCGACACGCCGCTTGGCGGCATCGAGTCCGACCCGCACCTAGCCGCCGCCTTCGCCGCGGTCGACGCCGCGAATGCCAAGGCGGAGCGGACACTCGCCGGCGGGAGTCGCACCCAGTCCGAGCGGGACCCGCTGGTCTACGACCCCGACTGGGACGAGGACGCGCGTCTCGACGACTGGCGCGCCGTGGTCGAGCGGACCCGCATATTGCCGCCGACGCTCGCGGCCGCGCTTGCGACTGAGGCTTGGGACGCCATCGCCCCGCTGCAGCATACGCCCTGGCTCGGCCGGCTGCTGGCAGCCAGCGTGTTGCGCGCGCGGGCCAAGACCCGCTGGCATCTGCCCTGCCTGCATGACGGGTTGAAGGCCATCCCCCGCGAACGCCGGCGGCCGCGCGACGCGGCGGCGCGACTCGCCGTGCAACTCGAGGCCATCACCGCTGCCGCGGCGGCCGGTCTCAAGGACCACGACCGCTGGCTTAACCAGCGAACCCTGCTCACCCGAAAACTCGCCGGCCGTCGCGCCACGTCAAAACTGCCGGCGCTGCTCGACTATATGCTGACCCGGCCGATCGCCTCGGCCGGTATGATCGCGAAGGAGCTTAAGATCACGCCGCGCGCCGCTCAGGACCTGGTCGGCGAGCTTGACCTGCGGGAGGTGACCGGCAGGGGACGATATCGGGCCTGGGGGATTCTGTAGGCGCCCTCAGTGCGGTGCCCCGCCCCGCAGCAGGTCCCGGTAGCCATGCTCGGTGATCCAGCGGGCACGAGCGAGATGGGTTTCCCACGCCCGGCGCGCCCGATCCGGCTCGCGCGCGACGTCAATATGCAGCACGGTCCGCGCGACCTCTTTCCAGTCGGCGCCATCGGCTGCGGCATCGAGCAGACGGAGATAGGTGACTAGGTGCTGCTCGTCATAGCCGGTCAGAATCGGCGCGGTCGGCGCGGCATCGGCGACATTAAGATCCAGCACTGACTTCTGCATGGGGTGTATTCGCCGGCCGGTTTCTTGTCAGCGGAGAGTAGGCGCGTTCGTGCACCGGTGCGTAGACCCGAATTGCGCACCACATGGTGCCTGGCGGGTATCGCGGAGCGCAGCGCAACCGCAGCTGACCAGTTCCTGGCCGTGGTTCTCTTAGCTTAATCCAGGTTATCGTAGCCTGACTACGACTTCGACCTCCAATTCAAGCTTGCAGAAGTTTTATATTATTCCTATTATCGTAGCATGGCTACGACCCACAGAAACAAGCTAAACAGGCTCTATACCCGCTTGGCGCCGGGAACGCCGCTGACCTCCGATGACCTCGCCGCCCTCGGGATATCGGCCGACCTTGCCGTCCACTATGTCCGTGCCGGCTGGTTGCAACGGTTGGCACGCGGCGTCTATTGCCGGCCAAACGATCCGCCCACTTTGCACCCGAGCCTCGTCCTGCTGCAGCGGAGCTTCGAAGGATTGCATGTCGGCGGCAAGTCGGCCTTCGACTGGCACGGCATCCGCCAGTACGTCCCCCAGCGGCCCGTCCTCCATCTATACGGCTGGAAAGCCGGACGCCTTCCGGAATGGTTCACCCAGCGCTTCCCGGCCGAGTACCACCGCAAGCGACTCTTCAAGGAAGAACCCGGCGCGCTGCTTCATGTCCGGCCCTTCGAGAGCCGCAAGGACGACCCGCTCGTCTCGGCGCCGGAACGCGCATTGCTGGAGGTGCTGAGCGAAGTCGGCGTCCGGCAGCCGCTGCAAGAAGCGCGCGAGCTGGTCGAAAGCACTTACAGCCTGCGTGCCGATCTGCTGCGAGACCTGCTCAAGCGCTGCACCAGCGTCAAGACCGTGCGTCTGTGCCTGCAGCTTGGCCGCGAACTCTCTCAGCCCTGGGCCAGCAAGCTCGATCCGTCTCAACTGCCCAAGGGCAGCGACAGGGCCTGGGTGTCCCGCTCCAGTGACGGGCTCCTGGTGCTGAAGCCATGAACCAGGTCTACCTCGACAGCGCGCGGTTGCTGACGCGCGTGGCGCCGCTGGTGCTCGTCGACGATACGTTCGCACTCAAGGGCGGCACGGCGATCAACCTGTTCGTACGCGACATGCCGCGGCTCTCGGTCGATCTCGATCTGGTGTTTCCCGACCACACATTGCCGCGCGAGCAGGCTCTGCGGCGCATCAACGAGGCCATCCGTCAGTCGGCAGCGCGCCTGCAGAAGCAGGGCTTTCTGACCCATGCGCCGGCCGCGACGGAATCCGGCGAGACCAAGCTGATGGTGCGGCGAGGGGGCATTGAGGTCAAGATCGAGGTCAACTTCGTCATGCGCGGCACCGTCCATCCGGTGCACATGGCGTCGCTGACAGAGGCCGCGCGCGACACGATGCAGGCGGATCTCGAAATCCCGGTGGTGTCGTTCGAAGACGTATATGGCGGCAAACTGGTTGCGGCGATGGACCGGCAGCATCCCCGCGATCTGTTCGATGTCACGCAGCTTTTTGTGCACGAGGGAATCACGGCGGGCATTCGCCGCGCTTTCGTCGTCTATCTTGCGAGCCATAACCGGCCGGTGCACGAGGTCCTGTTTCCATCGCTGCGGGATCTCCGCCAGGAGTTCGAACACAATTTCGCGGGCATGACCACCGAGCCCGTTGAACTTGACGCGCTCTTGGCAGCGCGCGAGCGAATGATGCGCGAACTGCAGCAAGGTCTGAGCGCCGATGAGCGCCGCTTCCTGCTGTCGCTGGTCGCCGCAGAGCCTGAATGGGTGCTACTGGGCGTGCCGCACTTGGAGCAGCTTCCCGGCGTGCGATGGAAGCTGCAAAACCTGGAAAGGCTTCGGAACACCAACGCCCGAAAATTCGCCGAGCAATCGAATGCGCTGGCTCGGCTATTTGGATGAGCGTAGGTGGGCCGTCGCCACGGCCCGCAGGTGATGCGGTGTGACTGCCGACGAGGCCCTGCCGGTCTCCCCATCAGCTGTCCGTGAAGGGATAAGCTGCACGATGAGGCAGCGCATGCCGACCTTACGCCTACGGGGTGAAGGCCCCGCCTCGCGGCGGGGCCACCTGCGCGGCGTCTCAGTCGCGACTCGGGCGAGACCAGATGAGCGAGTGGCCTTCCTCGCCTTCGACCTCGACCAGCGTCGCGTAGATCGGAGCCGGGAAGCTCGGGTCGTCCAGCTTGACCGAGTGGTACTCGCGGCCAGTGTCCTGGGACTTCTTCTTCCACATGGCGCCGAACTCGATGTTCGCGCCCGCGAAGATGCGGTAGTCCGGGGCCTTGTCTGAGGTGCGTTCGGCCGGAACGATCTTGGTCTTGACGGTGCCTAGAGCGAGGGTCTTGACGGTGCCGACGAAGCCGTTGCCGTTGACGGTGAAGTTGCCGATTGTAGCCATGTTCGTGTCCTCTTTCGTTCTCGGGCCGCGACCATCGCGACCTCGATGGCTGTCGTTGATCGGAGGCGATCGGGCTGCACCCGAAGGGCCGCCACGCAGTAGAGGACGGCCAGGGTGAGGCTTTCTTGTCTCGCGAGGAATGGGCGCGCAGCGGCCAGGGGAAGAAAGCCGAGAACGGCCGTTGCGGTCTTTTGATCGAGGCGGAGCGCAGCGACGACGGCCTTCGGTTAGACATGCCAAATCGAGGACGCATTGGGCGCGACAGGCCGAACGGTGAGGATACGGCTGAGCCACAGGCAAGCCACACCGCACGACGACGGGCGCGTTGGTGAAAGGCACTCGCGCGCGCCGCGTAAGCTTTCCGCCAGTCCAGCGGACGCAATAACAACCCCGGACTGTCGTATCGTGATCACACCAGCCTTCTGCGGCTTCGGAAAGACGCTCGCCCAGAAACAGACGGGCATCTCGGAAACCAGAAGAACCGGCCCGGCGCATCTCGCCTACGCCGTCGGGATGGGAAGCACCGCCTCTCCAGCCGCCGGCACAGGCATGACGACGCACAAAGGAAAGGCCTCCCGCCGTGAGATGAGGCCTTCGTCATTATCTAGAAAGGTGAACGATGAGCGCAAGCGGCCGAGACACGGATCGTTGCGCCTCATGCCGCTTGGTCGATCTCGGCCGGCTTGGGTTGAAGATCGTGCAGATAGGTGACTGCCCGCTGAGCGTGGGCGGTCGCGGAAAAGATGAAGCGCTTCTCGTTGGACAGCACCTCCAACCACGACGCAACATAACTTGCGTGATCGGCGCGCGGCTCGAGTTCGGGTACGATACCAAGATCCGCACTGAGGAAACACGCTCCGAGCTCCGCGACCAACTCTTCGCGCGCCCGCTCATTGCGATCCTTCGCGTAGCGGCTGAGATCGCGATTGACGCGATGCGCCGGCGCAGTCCAATGCACGCATTCATGCGCGAGCGTGGCGGCATAGCTCTCGGCGTCACGGAAACTTTCGAATGGCGGCATCTGGATGATGTCGAGCGATGGTGCGAAGAACGCCTTGTCACCGCCATGCCGGATGGTCGCGCCGGTGTTGGCGAAGAAGGCGTCCACATGCGCGATGCGCTGCGCCGGCGTGATGGTCGGCGCCGGGCGACCCGTAATAGTGATCCGGCAGGTCGTCGATCTGGTCGACGCAAAACACGGTATAGGCGCGCAGGAACGGAACGGTCCGTTCGATGTCGTCGCCATGGTCATCGGTCTCGGTCTTGGTGATCTTGTTGGCGTAGACCACCATCGTTCCGGTCTCGCCCTTGCGGACGTGGCCGCCGAGCTCGAGTGATTGCTTGAACGTCATCCAGATCGGTGACGTGAAGCCGCGCGCGACGGCTTCCGACCACAGCAGCACCACGTTAATGCCCTGGTAGGGCATGCCGTTGTGACGCAGCGGGCGCGTGATGCGCTCAGCCGCGTTGGCCGCATTCCATGGCTTGACCCACGGACGCACACCGCGCTCAAGGTCTGCGACGATGCGATCGGTGATCCGCGCATAGATGTCGGCGCGGGGTTTGGTTTCCTTACCAGTCATGATCCTAACCTCCGTTGGAGGCCGCGCCCGTCGCGGCCCGTCACGGCGGTCCGCTGCGAAGGCCTGCGGGGCCGCGCATCCGGTGACGCTGGTGGTCGGGGTGAGGGGAGAGACGCCGGACCGGAACGCAGTGGAGGACGGCAAAGCCGTTGCGCTGCCGCGCCGGCCGGAGCATCGACCGAAAGCCGGTACGGGCCGCGACGTGCGCTCCATCCCGATTCATTTCTCTTTGCTCGTTTGCGCCGCCGCGCCGTGCGACATGAAAACGGCCGGCCCGCAGGGACCGGCCGATATCCGATCGTGAAAGAGAATGGCGGGGCCGAAGCCCCGCCGGCGGCGTCACCCGAACGCCGCCATCTGAACCTCGGCCGCCTTGCGGCTGACGGTTTCGCCCGGCTGGTCGGGCTGGCGCTCGAACGGCTTCCAGCTCTCGCCGACAACGTGCTCGTAGGCGGCGATGGCGCCTTCGGCCGCCATGCGCAGTGCGTGTGCCTGAACGGCGACCTCGGCGGCGAATTCGCGCTTGCGCTGGGCCGCGGATTCGAACCCGACAGGTCCGTCGAGGTCCTCGTCGCGCGTGTCGTTGGCGAGCTTTGCCGTCGCCTCGCGCGCTTCGGTGACGGCGCGGCTGTAGAACTGCCCGGCGCCGTGGGCCGAGCCGACATAGGAGCCGACGATTCGCTGCAGGTGGATCTGCATGGCGCGTTCGTTGACGCCTTCGCCGAGCGCGTCGGCGGTCTCGCTGATGAGCCGCTGATGCAGGTCGCGGATGCCGTCGCTGTCGAGGACGGGGAGGCCGAAGCTCTCGGCGATGCGGGTGGCCTGGGCTGCGTCCGGGCAAACGAGCCGGACCATTTCGATGGTGGTGCCGCGGCGAAGCGGGACGACGCGGACGTTGGTGCGGGGTGCGCGAGCGGTCTTGGTCATGGTGAAGTCCTTTTCTGGTTTCGCCGTCGGGTTTGGTCTGGCCCCTGCCGGCTCTCCCCTCGGGTGCGGTCGCCCAGCGCCGCCGGGATGAGGGCCGCTTCAAGGTCCGGGGACCGCCAGGCGAGCGAGGTTCGGTTGCGGACAAGCGGGGCCACGCTACTGGGCCCTGCGCCGGACGCGGCCGGGCCTTGCCGAGATCGGCGGTCTCCGGTCGCTTGCGACTTGGCCTTGAAGCGGACCGCCGGGGGCGCAGACCGCAGCAAACCCGAGGGAGGCGACAGGGTTGGGGCCGGGTTGACGATGCCGGAAAGATCCTCCAGCCAGACCGCCGTCGTGGCGCCATGCTCGCGACGTTCGCTCAAGCGCGCCGGGAATTCAGGCGGGGTCCCGCCATGCCGCCGCGCCATGCCGCTTCCCCGGACGACCGATCGGGCGGAGTGGGACATTCGTCCGTGCGATGCGCGCGCTCCTGGTCGTCAGGAGCGGGTCTTGGGCGCGCGCTCAATAAGCGCCGCTTCTCGGGGTAAAGCAGACCAAGGTAGGCGAGATCAGCATTTCGCCTTCTGACCCACAGCGGACCTCGCTGTTCATGGAAAATTGAGTAATTGCCCGGTTCTTGGTTGACGGACTAACCAACTGCAACCAAGAAGGTGTGCCTCAGTGGAGGCGAGCCGAGCAGGGAACATGCCTGAATTTGGACGTAGGCAATACCGCGAGACTCACGCCGAAACATCCGACGTGATGAAGTGGGTCATTTCCTCCGCGGTCGCGGTGCTGATAGCGGGCCTATTCCTCAGTTACCGATTGTTTATTCATCCCGGCAATCCAGATCCACTTTTGAATAAGCGGGGGTCATTTGCAGAGATGGTACAACGGAATGCGTTTAGCGCAGATCAACTGCTTGAGCATCCGTCCAGTAGCACCACGGTGGTTTTGATCCCTTTTGGCAAAAAAGTATACAAGGTGCCGCGCAATTACCTCGTGGATCTAGATCGGTCAGCTGTCGCCCCCAATCCTCTAACGACGACGTTCGAAATTCACGTCCTGCTCCCCGGCTTGACGCCTAGGAACGCGAACAATGCTGATGGATTTATTGAGCATCCATATCGCGACGGCTTCCATGATCAGCTGAGCGCAACGATCCGAGGAGGACAGGAAGAGTTGGATTTTTCCGAGCGAAAGCGACAGTGGGAGAGTCGGTGTGAACAGAAAGGCCAAGGTCAGTTTCGAGAGGTCGAATCCGATTACAAGCTATGCCAGGCGGATTCCGATTTATTTATGAGAGGTACGACCGAGGGACCTCTGATTTTTGCCTGCAACAAGATCTCCGACAAGAATCCTTACTGCACTCTCGCCGAGCACACCGGCGCAGAATACGGCGTTCTGAATTTAGAATTTAGTCGCAAATACGTTTCCCAAGCGGACGAGATTAGGAAGCGGTTTCGTGCGCTCCTCGATTCTTTCGCCGAGAACTAAGGCTGTTTTCGATAACGCCTCACAGGCGCGATGGGTGCCCGGCATGGATGTACACACAGCAAGGCCTCTCTTCAAGACGGTCGGCTTAGTATTCGGGTTGTTCTGTCTTCTTATGACCTATGCTTCGGGCGTTCGTCTTTACGAACTCATGCTCGGCGGCCGATCCATCCCACAGCACGGGGTAGGTCTTGTGTTGGACATCGGCGGGAATGTCCTCCTTTTAGGCATGAGTTGCTTCGGAGTGATTGCGCTACTGCTTATTGGCCGAAGGGGGTTGGACGGAGTTGTCGGAAACTGGCCATATGTCCTTCCCATCGTGTTGGTCGCGGTATTTTGCGCTGCGATGGCCGCTGCGTTCGGCGCCAGAAGGATGACCTGGGTTCTTCCTGCGGCCAGTTTGTTCGGCCTCGTCGGGTTATGGGTCGGATGGAGTGGTCTTAGACAGCATGGATTGCCCATCGCTACCCGCGTCTCGGACATGTCTCTGATCCGAAGACAGAACGAGACCAATCACTGACAGGACATCCCGCAGCTATGCCCGCTTGTGGCCCGTAGCCGTCTGTGAGGGCAGCGCAGAGTACGTCTGCTCCGCCCCCGAAGTTCAGACGTCAACTTGTTCCGCTATCGCGAGGGCGTCGTCGACCTCGATGCCTAGATATCGGACGGTGCTCTCGATCTTGGTATGCCCCAGTAGGGCTGTACGGCTCGCAGGTTGCCGGTTCGGCGATAGATCAAGGTCGCCTTGGTCCGGCGAAGGGAATGCGTCCCGAACAAGTGCGGGTCCAGTCCGATATCAGCGATCCAGTGAGACAGGAGCCTGGCGTACTGGCGGGTCGTCATATGTCCACTCCGCCGCCGGCCAGTGAACAAGTATTCTCCTGACTTCTTGCCAGTAAGCCGCAGGTAGTCCGTCGATTGCCTGCCGGGTCGATTCCGTGAGTTCGAATTTGACCGGCCGGCCGGTCTTCTTTTGTCGGACGGTCGCGCGGTCGGCGGCATATCCGCCGGGCGCAAGGTCATCGACCTTCAAGGCTACGACGTCGCAGCCGCGCAGCTTGCTATCAATGGCGACGTTGAACAGCGCCAGATCGCGCATTCGGCCTTCGACCTGGAGCTTGGTTCGGATTGACCAGACGTGCTTCGGACGGAGCGGCGGCTTTGCGCCGACGACCTTGCCCTTGTTCCAAGGAACGTGTTTCGAGACAGCAGGGATGGTGCTTGGGATATCGGTCATGTTGACCTCCTCAGCTAGTGAGGCTGGTCATTTTCGATTCGGAGACCTTCCAATCCGACGTCCGCTTCTAGACGATTGAAGACGTACTTGCATTCAATTCAAACGATGGCAGGACCGATTTTGACCCGAAGCAGACGAACTTGGGAAGGTGCACGACCCCCGAACTGCCGAGCCGAGCCGAATACTGAGCGCAGCGCAACGGCGCTCGCGGTGACCTCTTAGCCGGTATTTTTGACCGCTTCAGCCAGTATCTCGTAAAGCTGCTGCTTGCTGAATTGCTTAGGCTGCTGCCTCTCCGCTGCGTTCCGCGACACCTTCTTTGCGACTGGAAGGGCGCAAGCTGCCGACGACGTCGCCCTCAGCTTCGGTGTCTGCCTTATCTTGGGCCTTGCCGTGAGCGACTTGTGACCGCGCTTCAGGCCCTGACGGGTCAGCATGCCGCAGACCGCGTTACGACTGCACCCGAGCCGCCGCGCTATCTGCGCCGCGCTATGTCCTGCGGACCAGAGCCTGGTGAGGAGCTCTATGTCTTTCGCATCCCAGCCCATGGGGGATATTATAGCACCGACGGCCGAACACGCGTCAATCTAGTCTTCGTCCGGCTCGCGCACGACCGCCGGTTCGTCATCGCCGCCTTCGTCATCTTCATCCTCCTCATCCTCTTCATCTTCATCGGGATCTCTTGGGGGCGTCGCGCTGCCCATAAGCACGAGCGGTGTCCAGCAGATCGCCGTGATGGAAGCTTCGAAGGTGTGTTGCTTCATGTGTTGCTGCTCCTCGAAAAGCATCCTCCGTGAAATCCTGACCGGCGGCACGCGCAGATCCAGGGCGCGCGACTGTCGCAAACGCGAGGGTGACATCAGGTCGACGACATGAGCAGGGGCAGCACCGCCACGCAACTGGCGAGGCTACTTGATCGAAAACCCATCAGACTCTATGTCAACCAAAAGCTCGCCGCTGGTGATTTCGGGAACCCCAAGATCGAGGTCATGTAGACTTGCCTGAACAAACGCCAGTATCTTGGCGTTTGCTACGTTGGCGCTTTCGCGGTCATCGAATATCATCATGGCGATGCCGACACCGTCGCCCGCATCCAGCACATGGTAAGATCTAAATCCCTGCGATTGCCTCAGGATCTCACCGACGCCGCTCTTGGCGCGACGAGCGGCGTCCGCCACCGAACGAACCTTCGTGTATTTGCGAATGACCATGTACATGGGTCCACCACGCGCCATACGCTCCCCGCATCAGAGCATATCGGTCCCAGTCGGACCAGTGCCAACTTCCGCGATAGACCACAGCGCCCGGTTGGGCGGACCGCGCAACGCGCCTTTTCCCATGAGGCATCCTCGCCCGCAAGGGCGAGGTGCTTGAGGCTCAGGTGCCTTCGAACTTGAACGAGACGTTGAGCTTGGTGCGATAGGCCTCGACTTTTCCCTTGTCGTCCAGTTGCATATCGAGCTTGACCACCTCTGCAATGCGAAGATCCCGGAGGGATTTAGCGGCTTGCTCGACCGCATTGGCAGCCGCCTTCTCCCACGAGTCGGTGCTGGTGCCGACCAGCTCAATGACCTTGTAGACGCTATCGGGCATGTCGTCCTCCTATACGGGGTAGGGTCGGAAATCTAGCATCTGGATCGCGACGCTGAAACGTGTCGGCGATGTCGCGGAAAAAGGGTCCGATTGGCTGTCGCTTTTCCTGAAGACTTGGTCGGCCCCGTCGAGATGCGGTCGCATTTTCAGCCCGAACGGACGCGCACATGAAATTTCTTCCTGCCGATAGGCTACTGAATATCATTTTGCCGGCCGATGTCGTCGTTGCCGCCAAAGGTTTTGACCGATGAAGCGATGGCACCGCGTCAGCATCAGCAGCATGGTTCTCGCCGTGGGTCTGGTGTGGGCCGGGGCCCTGGTGGTCAGCCGATCGCACGTTCCATCAGAAGCCATAGCTTCATCGGTAACACGTACGCCTGAACTCATAGAGCGTGCGTGGCACCTGCCCGTGGCAGCCACATTCCAAAGACATGTTGATTGGCAATCAAATGGCTCTCGCTGCGGACCTGCCGCTGTTGCGAATACGTACCGGTCTCTTGGCGAGGCGGCGAGGACGGAGGGCAAGGTGTTGGCCCGCACGTGGAGCTGCTGGACAGGCGTATGCATCATGGGTCTCACGCTCGACGAGCTGGCCAAAGTCGCCCAGTCCCACACCAGCCGGAAAGTTACAGTCTTGCGTGAACTCAGCGAGACCCTGTTTCTGGAGCATCTCCGTCGCTCCAACGATCCGGGGCGACGCTACATCGTGAATTTCGATCGCGCTCAAATTTTCGGTGCTGGGAGTGGCCACCATTCGCCAATCGGGGGCTATTTGGAAGCCGAAGACCTCGTTTTCGTGCTCGATGTCAATCTCGATTTCCAGCCCTGGCTCGTCGAGCGGAAGCGGCTGTTCGACGCTGTTAATACCTTCGACGGCGACGAGAAGCGGGGGCTGCTCTTGATAGAGTAATATCCCGCATGATCGCCTTTTGGCCCTCAGCCGACCCGCCGTGTGCATGCGGCTGAGGACCGCTTGTGACTCACTGCAGACGTTCGCGCTGCGCTGGGATGGGCGGCCGCGTAGCGTTACCAAGGATTAATTTCTTCGACAGGAGACGGAAAGAATCGATCTTCTAAGATGGGCTTAGCCGAGGAGATCGAGTCATCACGATGCGCCACAGCTCAATCCTGCACGCTGTTACCACAGCCGGTCTGCTTCTGGGAACCAGCCTCATCGCAGATGCATCCGCCGAGACCGCCAGCCACGCTTTGGCTGTCTCCGTCGACGATTTCAAGTATAGAGACACGTCGAACGAGCCCACCGATCAGACGGCCGTACATGAAAAGCGATTGCGGGCATTCATGACCGCGCTGCGGGACGATGTCACGGCGGACCACCGTTTTAAACTTGTGCCGTCCTCCTGCGCTTCAAATTGCCCGACCGATGGACCAATGTTGCGCGATCGGCTGCGCGCTGCGTCACTGGCCGGCGCGCAGATCCTGATCATCGGCGGCTTCCATAAGATGAGCACGCTGGTGCAGTTTGCGCAGACTGTTGCTATCGATGCAAAATCTCAGCGCATCGTGTTTAGGAAATACTTCCAGTTCCGCGGCGACAACGACGAGGCATGGCAGCGGGCGGAGCGTTTTGTATCGGAGGACGTCCGCGACCGGCTGCTTGAAAGCAGATCGCAGCAATAGACTACGCGCGACACATGTGTATGACACCGTGAGTCCGGTTTTGGCCCGCAGCTGACCTGGTGCGCGCAGCCGTTAAAGGACCGCTTGTGACCCGGAGCAGACCCTGTTGCAATCGTAGAACAAGACCGCATTTGATCGATCTCGACCACCCTCACACGAATGTCGCCGGGTAACGAGCTCCCTAAATTGCCGGCATAGACTGCTGCAACGTGCTAACCTTGCCCCGCAACGGCGTGGCCCGTACGAGGGGGGACACATGCGACGGCGAGAATTTATTGGAAATCTCGGCGTTCTTGGCGCTGCAGCAGGATCGACATTGTTTAGTCGGGGCTCGAGCGCTCAGCCTGCGCGAAAACGGCCGGTCATTGCGTGGGCGGGAGCTCCGCCCGCAGGTGCGCCTGCAGGCGTAAACGTGCCGCAATTCATTTTAGACCTGGTGTACGGCAATTTTGTTAAGGGTCTTGCGGAGTTCGGATACGAGCATGGTCGGAATGTGGAGGTCATAAAGCGCTTTGACATGTTTTCTGATCGAGTAGCAACCATGGAAGAGATGGTGGCCCTAGCCAAACCCGATGTCATCGTCGCGCCCGCGACATTGCAAGCCGTCGAGGCCCGAAAGGCGACATCGACGATACCGATTGTTTGCGGCGCACTCGCAGACGCGGTTCATCTCGGATTGATTGCCAGCGAAGCTCGCCCGGGGGGAAATGTAACGGGCATCGAACCCTACATCTCGGGATTGCCGACCAAGCAAATCGAACTTGCGCGGGAAATTGCGCCGAGGGCAAGATACGTGGGACTGCTCACCAACATGAGCGATCCCAAGGGCCCGCCTCAGGTCGAGGACTTGAAGGCAGCTTGCCAAACTATAGGCCTTAGCGTGGTTGAAGCCGACGCCAATACGCCGAACGATATTCCGGGTGCGCTCGCTGCGCTCGCAAACAAAAAGGTCGATGTTGTCGTAGTCCTTCAGACCAATCTGCTCCTTGTCCGATGCGAGCAGATCGGTGCCATTGCCCTTGAAAGGCGGCTGCCGACCGTGTTCGGATACCGCGAGCATGTTATTCACGGGGGCCTTGTGAGCTATGGCGTTGACTTGCGCTGGTGTTATCGCCGCACAGGCTATTTTGTGGATAAGATACTCAGGGGGGTACACCCAGGCGACCTCCCCATCGAATTTCCAAGCAAGCTGTGGCTGGCAGTCAACCTCAAGACGGCAAAGGCGCTCGACGTCGCGATACCAGCAGCACTCCTCGCCCGCGGCGACGAGGTGATTGAATAGTTCCGCACATGGCCCATCGCTTCCGTTGACGCGGTGCCGCTACATGTCGGCTCACGGAGGCAGACCGGAAGTTTGCAGCCGAGCGCTAGACCGACGCTTTTGACCCGGAGCGGACATCGGGGTGGCAGCATCTGGGTCGAATTGACTGTTTCGTTTCCACCCGTCGTCGCAAGGTACTAGGGTTGAGGCGACGATGAAGTTTTCCCTCAGGGGGATGTATGCGACGGCGCGATTTCATCACGCTTTTCAGCTGCACGGCCGCGACGTGGCCGCTTGCGGCCCGCGCGCAGCAATCGGCGAAGATTAAGCGGATGGCCTTCGTTCAGTCGGCGAGCAAGGTCAGCAGAATGACCGTGAGCGGTCCACCGTGGTACGGCGCGTTTTTCGACGAGCTAGGTCGTCTTGGCTACGTCGAGGGCAAAAACCTCGGAGTGGAGAGGTACTCTGGAGAAGGGCGAACCGATCGCTATCCCGCACTTGCGCGCGATGTCGTCAGCACAAATCCCGACTTGATCTTAGCGGTGGGCGGTCGTCTATCGTTGGACTTTAAAATGGCGACGACGACAATCCCGATTGTGACGATAGTCATCGATCCGGTTGCTTTGGGACTCGTAGCAAACATCGGGCGGCCGGGCGGCAACATCACAGGCGTTACTATCGCCGGAGGGTTAGACATTATTGGGAAACGTATGGGGCTGCTGGTCGAGGCGATGCAGAAGCTGTCCACCGTCGGTTACCTTGCATCACGACCATTCTGGGAGGATGCGAGAGGTGCGGCGGCGCGAGAGGCGGCTAAACGAGCGGGCATTGCGTTGTCACCGGCTATATTGGGCAACGCCTTTAACGAGGCAGAGTATGAGCGCGTCTTCAGGTCGCTGGAACAAGATCGAACGGATGCGCTAATGATATCTGAAGAACCTGAGCACGCTGCCTATATAGCGATGATTGTTGAACTGGCGGCGAAGAGCCGGATCCCAACAATCTATCCGCTCCGCGAATTTGCCGACGCTGGTGGACTGATAGCTTACTCGATCAATCAGGTGGACGTCTATCGCCGCCTCGCCAGCCTTGTCGCTATGATTCTAAAAGGCGCCAATCCCGGAGACATCCCTTTTTACCAGCCTACCAAATTCGAGTTGGTCATAAATCTCAAAGCCGCGAAAGCGCTCGGCCTCCAAATGCCGGCGATGCTGCTCGGCCGTGCCGATGAGGTAATCGAGTGATGTCGCCTCTTGGCCCATCGCTTCCGTTGGGCGGTGTCGCTGCATGTCGGCTCATAAGGTTAGACCGGAAGTTTGCAGCCGGTTGCCAGTTCGGCGGCTTGTGACCCAAAGCGGTCATGGAGCGTGGTCATCCCGGGCGGCGATTGTGCTACGCAAGGAGCCTGAAGGCGGGTTGCTTGACGGATAAGACTGAGACGGCTTACGAGGCTATCCGGGGCGCCTTCGTCTCCAGCCTTGGTGGTCGAGATTGGCCGATACGCGCTATACGACGGTCCGCTGATGCCGCGCGAACGGTCTCCGCCATGGGACTCCAGGTGAACCAGCTTGGGAACGCGCGGATATCAGCCGGCGCACCGTCAAGATGGACGAGGTTCTTGCGTACGGCGTCCGACAAGGACAAGCGGCCGAGCCAGATCTGGTAAAAGGTCATAATGTTGGCGGTTACGACCACATCCACGTCGAACCTGGGATGCTTCAGACAGACTGAGATATCGCTGGGATCGATGACTAGCCAGTAGGCGCGCTGCGGTGCGCCGCGAAATTCAAACTGGATGACGCGACGGCGTGAAAAACGATCCGCAGCGACCCGCCGGCGCATCCACCACAGGAGAATGATCGGATCAAGCTCGCTCGGTCGTGGAGGACCGAAGGCCCAGCGCGCTCCCCACTCGCCGAATAGATCAATGATCTGCTGGAGCTCGCGTCCAGCCGGTGTCAGACGATATTCGGTCGGCTTACCGCGCGATGCGCCCCGCCGTTCCAGTACGCCCGTTTGCTCCAGCCGCCGCAGCCGCTCGGTAAGTAGCGTGCGCGACATGTGAGGGAGACCGCGCTCGAGTTCGTTGAAGTGCTTTACGTCCGCGAGAAGCTCACGGATGATGAGCACGGTCCAGCGATCCGTAAGAATCTCGGCTGCACGTGCTACCGGGCAATATTGGCCATACAGGTGCATGTCGCAAAGTAGCACAGAAGGTGCGCGCGCAGTAGTGCAGTTTTTGGACTAGCCGCCTGGAGCTGCGTGCGAGATTATTCAGTCCCCACTGTCGAGCCGAACAGGAGGTCTTTATGTCCAGCAACGAACACAGTAAGCGCGAAGCCGATACCCTTGCTTCAGAATTCGAATGAACGTGCGAAAGAAGCCTCCGGCTTGGACGGAGGTTTGGGATGGGATTGGACAGCAAAAAGGACGTCCATTTGGACGGCTCAACGAGGGGGTCGGTGAGCCGGCTGGAGGTTCTTGAAGGACCATCGGGGCGCCGCGTACGTTCGGAAGCCGAGAGAGCTCGGATCGTCGCCGAGAGTCTGTTACCCGGTGCCCAGGTGTCCGAGGTGGCGCGCAAGCACGGAGCGACGCGCTGGCAGATCTACGATTGGCGGCGGCGGTTTCGACAGCGAGGCATGTTGCCGCCGCGCGATGCATCGCAGCCGACATTCGCGCCGCTGGTCGTGGAAGGTGCGTTGGAGGAGCGTCAGGTTCCGGCGATCAAGCTCGAGATCTCGATCGGCGATGTCGTGCTGCGGACGGACACAGCCATAGATGGCGAGCAGCTGTCCCGTGTGATCCGCGCGATGCGAGCGTCACGATGATCGCGGCCCGTGCCGATCTGAAAATTACATCGCGACGCGGCCGATCGACTTCCGCTGTGGCCACGATGGGCTTGCGGCGAAGGTGCAGGAGATGCTTCGTCT
>NZ_JH600072.1:350129-355494 GCF_000244935.1 Bradyrhizobium sp. WSM1253 | reverse complement strand
CTGCTTCCATCTTCAGCCCATCGCGGAACACATGCGCCACCACCTGGCCATGGCGGATCGGCTGTTCATGGACGAGACCAAGGCGCCGGTACTCGATCCGGGGCGCGGCCAAACGAAGAAAGGCTACTTCTGGACGATTGCCTCAGACGACCGCGGCCACAGCGGCCCAAGTCCGCCGATCGTGCTGTTCCGATATGCCCCCAGTCGCAGCGGTGCCTTCGCTGAGCAATTCCTGGATGGCTTTGGCGGACGCTTCCTGCAATGCGATGCCTATGACGGTTATGATCGACTGACCGAAGTCGCTCGACTGCAAGGGCCTTGGACGCTCGTGCATTGCTGGAGCCACTTGCGCCGACGCTTCGTCAAATTGGCCCGCAATAGCAAATCGCCGATCGCCGAGGCCGCCATTCGGCACATCGCACAGCTTTACGCCATCGAAGCCATGGTGCGCGGTGCATCGCCGGACATCCGGCTCGCCGCACGAAAGGAGCATTCGTTGGCTCTCGTCGCCGCTTTGAAAATGTGGTTCGAGAAGCAGCTGTCGATGATCTCCAGCGGTTCGACGCTCGCCGAGGACATCCGCTACGCGCTCAATCATTGGCAAGGTCTGACCCGCTTCCTCGAAGACGGGCGCCTCGAGCTCGACACGAACCCTGTCGAGAACGCCATCCGGCCAGTCTGCCTGACCAGAAAAAATGCGCTCTTCGCCGGTCATGAGGTCGGAGCCGAAAACTGGGCCTTGCTCGCCTCGATCGTCGCCACCTGCAAGCTCAACGACGTCAACCCGGCCGCCTACATCGCCGAAACACTCGAGACGATCATCGACGGCCATCCCCATAGCCGCATCAAAGACCTCATGCCGTGGCGATTCCGCAAAACGTCAAGCCAGCCTCAATAGGGTTGCGGCTAAGCGCTTACCGAACACAAGAGGCGAGACGTTTTGCAAGCGCTCGCAGCGTTGCCATTGATGGCCTTGGCGATGCAGCCGTGCGAAGCGAGAGCGCAAACCTCAGGCAGCCCGGTAAGGGTCGATACTAAAGGCCTGGTTGCCAAAATCAAATTCGAGGCGCCGCTCGGCGGCTTCCTCTCCGAGATCAACGGAAAGTACAAGCTCCGGGTTACCGAGCTCACGCTCGCTCCCGGGGGGCAGGTGGGCGAGCATAATCATGTCGGGCCTGGCATTCGGCAGGTCACGTCCGGCTACATGACTTACGTCCTGCCGAATGAGACAATCGTCTACGGACCGGGCGACTTCTTCTTCGAGACGGGCGACGTCAATCACACCGTCTTCAATAAGACTGACGCGCCGATGGTGCATGTGCTGTTCGAGATATTGCCCGTTGATCACTCCGGGCCGTCGTTGATTCCAGTCAAGCATCATTGACGGCGCATCGACCTCCGCTGCTTCTGAGGGAAGTCGCAGGCCGCTTTCCCCCGGACCGACCCGTGTCGCAAGCTGCCATGTCGGCTTGTGGGCCCATAGCCGACTTATCGCCAGCAGCCGTTCCAACCGTAGGGTCGGCAATGAGACGGCGCGAGTTCATCATCTTGGCCGGAGCGGCTGCTGCCACTTGGCTGCCACCAACAGCCCTTCGTTCCGAAGAACGGGTAATCAAAATCGTCGCACTCGGCGATGCTCTGGCTACCAGCTACTATCTTCCCGTTGGGCGCAGGTTCTCCGACAGACTTGAATTTGCATTGAAGGCCAAAGGTCAATCGGTCACGGTTGTTGATGCAGGCAAGGGTAATGACACAGCAGCAAGGGGTCTTGCCAGCTTGAATCGCTCGGTTCCCGAGGATACCGATGCGGTGATCTTGGTACTCGGTGCGGTTGATATGGTCTTTGCCGTCGAGCCAAACATCACGCGCAAGTCCCTGGCAGCAATTATTGAAAACCTAAAAGCGCGGCGGATCGCCGTGCTTCTTTGCGGAGCAGCGCCTCACACCAGATTGGACGACGAACACAAGAGTGCCTTTGCGACCATGTTCTCCGGTCTTGCCGGCGAGTACAATGTGCTATTCTACCCTGCATTTGATGACGCGTTTGCAAGCGATCCGTCGCTGAAGGAGATCGGCGACTTCAAGCCAAACGCGGCAGGGATCGAAGCTGTTGTTGCGCGCATATTGCCGAAGGTCGAGGCGCTGATCGATCAAGCACGTCACAGAGTCCATTGACCCCCATAGGTACGGCCGATAGCTCGCAAACCGTCATCATCGTCGACGCGATCATTGGCGCTGAGCCACTTCCGCTATTGGCCCATCTCGAACCTCCCGACCGGCGCGGGTAATGTCCGCTCCCGGTGCTCAGCCGGAAGTAAGCAGGCGGGTTGCCGAAAGGGCGCTTGTGACCCGAAGCGGACATCGGCATCGATCTCCTCAGGGCAGCTTGCCTGCTAAATTCCTTGCTGCGAGAACGTCCTTCAACCTATCGCATATACATGGGCGGCAGTCCGGGCGGTATCGAGCCAGTCAGAAATGAGGTGAGAAACATCTTGCCCAGCGCATGACTGGTCTCCGCAGTCCCAGGTACAAGCCGCTTCTCGCGAATCGCCCTCTCGAATTGCGCGGAGCTGAGCGACGAAAGGTTGTCATCGGGCCTGTCGCGTGGCCCAAGTGCCGAAGCGCTGAACAGCACTCCTGCATAATGGAGCCGCGTGAGGGCGCGAACTTGTGTCAGTCGGTCGCGCAGAGGCCGATCTGGCTCACGGCCAAGCCAAGCGAGCAACAGCATTTCTTCCAATTCCGGGGACTGTGCGAAATTGTCGAGCGCGGTTGCCACATCTACCAGCGGATCGTTGCAATAGGCGGTCTCCCAATCGATCAGCCATAGCCGCTCGCCGTCGAACAACACATTTCTGGGGAGTACATCATTGTGGCTTGAAACAAAATGCTCCGCTCTAAGACCATAGGTCCCGCGGATCTCGGTTAGCCGGCTTGAAGCTTCGTCCAAGAGACCGTCAACAAAAAGACCAGTCTTACAAACATGGGTCCAGAGCCTGTTCACAATCTCTGGGTAATCCAGGAAGTATGGAAACAAGGGCGCACTCTGTTGCTTCTTAAGCATCGCCCCGATCGCCCGGGCTAGTCCTGAACTGCCATCCGGATAGCCTTCAAGTGGTCTATCTTCGATAAAATCCATCATCGCCACACGATTGGGGGCGTCCAGATAATGAAGCCGGGGCGCAATTCCCTCGTGGGCGGCGATGCGCATCGAGTGATATTGGTGGGGATTGCGCAAGGGGCTCTCCGGACCTTCTATTCGCAGCACGAAGCGCCGGCCATTCGTCTCAATCAGAAAAACAAATGCTCCCGAGACTCCACCGGTCAAAGCTCGGATGCTCGGCATTGCATTAGCCCCCAGTACGCTCGTCGTCGCTTGCAGTGCTGCATGCCGCTGTGTAGCCGAAAGCGCGGCGAAGGGGTTTGCCATCTATCGCGTCCAGTTCCGGGGGCGCACAACCTACAAGCGACTTCGCATTAGGTAAAGCCTTTGTCCGCTTCTATCGGTTGTCCGGTTGTGGCCCAGAGCAGAAATCGTGCCTGCTGGTGAGCGGTCGATGTCAGGGACGCAAAATAATTCAGGCCCGCGAGAGATCCTTCGCCATAAGAACCAAGTCGTAGTAGCGCCCAGCTTGCTTCAGCGCGTTCTTCTCGAGGCCGTACTCCAGGAAGCCCAAACTCGCATAAAGGCTCCGCGCCTGTTCATTGTCGACCACCACGCTGAGTTGGATCAGCTCAACCTGCTGACGAGCGTGATTGCATACCGCTTCGCCCAACCGCCGACCGATTTTGGCATTCCTTGCGGCGGGGCGAACGTACATTCCCCAAAGCGCACCTTTGTGAGCTTCTTTCCGGCCCTGTTGGACAGCAAAGCCGACAATGCCGACGAGCTCTTTGTCGCGGAACGCGCCGAGCACTGTAGAGCTACTGAGCCGATCCGAGAACAAACCCAGCGGCTGAGCATCTTCAACCTCGAACGTGCTACCGAACGATTCCGGGTTGGTTGGAGAGCCTCTAGTCGAATGTCTCGATAGAGGAGTGCGTCCTGCGGTGCGAGGCGACGTATCTCAATGTCGTCGTCGGTCATCCTTCGTCTTCACCAGCAGGCAGGAAATATTCCCAGTGAGTTGCACAAGATAGCTTCTCCGACGCCTCAAATCCAGACAAGCTCGACTTCTGATTTTGGCCCATCGCTGCCGTCCACAGCGCGGCCGCTAACGTCCGCATTGGGGGTTACTGCCGTCATGCCTCTCGGAATTTGGGAAGGCAGCCGTGACTCAAAGCTGACCTCGCTCAAAAGCTGTAGGCCATTGACACAGCACGCTGCTTAGCTAAATGTTACTCACCGTAGCATTCGTGGTGAGGAGCAGTTGGCCCTCTCCAGCGATTTCGAGGTCGGATGGGCCAGGTTTGCGAACCGCGATTTTATCACTCTTGCAAGCGGCGCAGCGGTAGCTCCCATACCAGCGCCGGGAAAGTACTCTCGCGACGCTCTGTGCTGACCGGACTTGCGGCAACCTGGGTTGCGGCGTCGGCGAAATGGAGTTGGGCTGCTGAAATCGGTGGTGGTCCGTCCTTTTTCGCCGATGGCCCGGACGCCGAACTTTACGGCGCGGCCGAGAACTACCCGATCAAGGACCGGTGGAGGATCTTCCAGCCCGGCAATCCGGCCTCGCCAAAATACCGCGTCGGCGCATTCAGTCATTACGATGAGATATTCCCGACACGCCAGGTCGATCGCGCGGCCACATCCTGGCCATTCAAGCGAACGCCGGCGGATGTCAGCTACCAGTACAAGGGAAACCGCGCTTCGCTTGCGGATTATCTGTCGCGCAATCCGGTGACGGGCCTGTTGATCGCTAAGGACGACCGGATTCTGGTTGAGTGCTATCAGTACGGCCGCACTGATCGAGATCGGCTGATATCGCAGTCAATGGCAAAATCTATCACTGGCATGCTGATAGGGATCGCGACCGCGGAAGGCGCGATCAAGTCGATCGACGATGCTGCGGAGACCTATGTTCCCGGCTTGAAAGGCACGGAATACGGTGCAACGCCGATCCGCGCGCTGCTGCACATGTCGTCTGGCGTAAAGTTCGGTGAAGAGAACGATGAAGCGAAAGGCAGCGGAGACGACCTCGATCGCCTGTGGGGCGACACGGTGCGCAAACACTGGTTTTCCCAAAAAGGCACCGTTGCCAGCATCGCGCAATTCAACCAACGGATCGCGCCGCCGGGGACGCGATTCCATTACGCCAGTTGCGGATTCCGGGGATTGCGGCCAGGGATTCCGATTGAACGCGACCATGCATTCCGATCGAAGGCGGCCACCTGTTCCGACGAAGGCGGCCGGAGTGTCGTTGCC
>NZ_JH600072.1:202022-350029 GCF_000244935.1 Bradyrhizobium sp. WSM1253 | reverse complement strand
GAAGATCTTGGCGGCGCGCACCTCCCCGGTAAGCCCGTCGAACACCGGCACGGTATCGCCGGCGAAGTCCACGAACAGCTTTTCGCCGGCCGCGTGGGTCTGCCGCATGGTCGCCGTGATGCCGTGGCGCCATTCGACGTAGAGGTCGCAGAACCGGCTGTAGCCGTAGCCGTCGGGATGATGGCCGCGGTATTCCTCCCACAGCAGCGCCAGCGTTACGCTGCGGCGGCGCAACTCGGCATGGACATGCCCCCAATCCGGAAGCGGCTTCGATCGCGGCGGGTTGTAGCCGGCTGGCGCAAACAGCTTGCGCTCCAGTGCTGTGTCGTCGAGCTCCTCCGGTATCGGCCAGGTGATGCCGATCACCGCGGCGCGGCGGACATACTCCGCGATCGCCGTGCGACCGATCCCGACCGATCGGGAGATCACCCGATCGCTCACCCCACAGGCATACTTCAGGCGTAGAACTTCTCGAATCTTCCGCATCGGCAATCTCTCGGCGGGCATCGGACCTCCCATTGCGTGAACCGCAAAAGGAGGGACCTTGCCCCGTTCAGATTGCCGACAACGCCCCCCGTCTCACCCTATCAACAGGGTGGCCGCCTTCGTTCGGATTGGGTGGCCGCTTTCGATCGGAATCGCTGGCCGCCTTCCGTCGGAATCGGTGGCCGCTTTGCCTCGGATTCCGCACGCCAGTATCGAGACGGACGTGCTTGGTCTCGTGCTGCATTACGCGACCGGTCAATCAATGTGCGGCTATCTCCAGGAAAAAGTTTGGCAGCCGATCGGCACGGAAGCGGATGCCAAATGGCTAATTGATGCGGAAGGCCGTGAGGTAGCGCACGGGTTCTTCAATGCGGTACTGCGCGATTACGCGCGGCTCGCCCGTTTGCTGGCCCACGACGGAGCGTGGGAAGGCAAACAGATAATACCTGCACAGTGGGTGATTGATGCGACCACGGTGCTTGCCTCCGAGACGTATCTGGCAAAAGCCGAGGGAGGGTTCGGGTACGGCTATCAGGTCTACCTGTTTCCCGGCAGCAGACGGCAATTCGCGCTCTTGGGGCACCTCGGGCAGCGCATCCTCGTTGATCCGCCCTCGAAGCTGGTCATGGTGCAGACCGCCGTCGATGAAAAGTCCCCCGAAATCTGGCGTCTGTGGTCGGCCGTGGTCGCGCAGTTCGGGTGACGCCACCTTTTCTCCCAGGGGAAGAGAGGTCCACTCCGCTCTCGACGTCGGAATAGAAAAGCCGAATGAGCTGCGAGGTCTGCTTCTGGCGCCCTAGCTGACTTGCCTCGCGCAGCCCGTCGAGGACCGCTTGTGGCCCCTAGCTGACCTCCCGCGCGCAGCCGGCGGAGGATCGCCTTTGACCCGGAGCGGACATCCACCGGCAGTGCAAACAGGCTCACTTCCTCACTTTGCGCGTTTAGTGCGAGGTGGGACGAGTGTATTACTGACCCTTCTGAGGAGAACCCGAGATAGTTCTTCAAAAGTGCCAAAGCGCTCAATTCTTTGAGATGCACGCGAGCGCTCGGAAAACCAAAACAGTTGGCCCTCAAACGACAGTGAGGTTGACGGCATCAGGACGTAGTCGAGGATCGCCGCGTTCTTCTCACCCAATCTAGCAGCGACAACCCACCCCTTGGGCCGTCGCGCCCGGCGGGCTATCGTCCATCGAATCGGCCTGCCGACATGCATCCGCCACCTAGCTATTTGGAAGCAAATGCTCACGGTATCTTCAATGCGCAAGCACACATTAGACGCATCAATGCTGGCGCTCATGCCCGATCTTTCGAATGTCTCTTTAAGCCGCGCAGCGTTTCCAAGCTGAAAATTGACCCAACGCTTGTATGCATCGAGCTTGTCCCAGTAACCTTGTTTTCCAGTATAGCCGATCAGCCGGTAAAGATCTCGCACTGTGCCAAAGTGTTTGAGATAGGTGGCTATAGATGGGAGCCCGGGGGTCTCCTTGATGATGTCCGCGCTGAGTTTGCCTTTTTTCATTAGGACTTTTCGAAGACGTAGAAGCATCTCATCTTCCGGTATGCGGACACAACGCTCCTCTAAGGCCTTTCTCGTGCGTACGAACACATCACTGTCGATTATTGATTCAAAAGCGCCTTCGCTTCTGATCCAGAGTTCTTTTGGATTCTGCTTTCTCTTGGAGCCAAGCTTCTTTGTGCCTCGATTGTAGATGGCAGTGCCGATGTAGGCCTCTTGCCGTAGAAGGTTGCTTATGCCGCTTCGACTCCAAGAATGCCCTTCGATGGAGGGAACTCCGCGCTCGTTAAGCTCGCGTGCAATCGCTCTTTGAGTCGCGCCCCGAAGGTACTCGCGGAAGATCCACCTGACGACTTCGACCTGCTCCTTCGCTCCAGGTGCCAGCTTTACTCGATCCGTGGACAAGTACTTTCGTTCGCCAGCCTGCAAACTTCCTCCGGGCCTGTGTCCGTTGCCCAAAACGTGTCGCTCTAGCCCGAACGGCGCTGGCCCTCCCATTTTGAAGCCCAGTCTCGCGAGACGCATGGCTGCTGCGTGAACCTTGCCAGAAAGCTCGCGGCTGAACTCGGCTGCCATAACCCTTTTGATGTTTTTTATGATGCTGGAAAGCAGACTGTTGTCATTGTCAAACTGCTCAGCACAATACGCAACTTTCACGCCTGCCTCACGACAGATGAACTCGTAGTGCGCACTCTCATCGACGTCCTGGAAGCGCCCCCAACGACTGACGTCAAATACGAGGAGATGTCCGAAGTCCACACGACCGGACCGAACGTCGGTGAGGAGCTCGGTAAGGCCTTGCCTGTTTTTAATCTTCAACCCGCTCCGGCCCTCATCGCGGTAAGTGCGAACAATGGTTAGCTGGTGAAGTTGGGCATAGGTTGCGATCGCCGCCGCCTGATTCTCGATAGAGTATTGCTGATAGTCTGTTGACATGCGGACATACTGTGCTGCCCGTTGCATCTTTTGAGATTGAGGCAGTCGGTCCTTGCGGACCACAAGAGCGTTCCCCATGAGAGTCCTCCTGCATAAGCGGATGTCTCGCGAAGCCTTCTCCCACCGAAGCCATGATAGCAGGAACGGTCGACACAACGGAGGATGCTCGACATATAGTCGGGCAGCTGAACTGACGTATGATCAGGTCTTCCGCTTCTGCCCCTTTAGCTGACCCACGACGCGCAGCCGGTCGAGGACCGCTTGTGGCCCATCTCGGACCTCCCGACCAGCGCGGGTGATGTCCGCTCCCGATACTCAAACGGAAGTAAGCAGCCGGGCTGCCGAAAGGCCGCTTATGGCCGATTGTGTTGCAAAAGTCGAAAGTTGCAGGGCTCAAGATTTTTCGCGAAAACACTAAGCAGCGAGTGATCGCTGATTCGTATGACCTCAATCGCGTTACCGAAGTCGCCTGTGAATTTTGCGTGAGGCCATGAGGTCCCTCGCATCTTGTACGCGAAAGTCGCGCGCACGGCCCGCAGAATTTTGGTCATCGGCGAAAATCGACTTTTGCAACAATATCGGCCCGGAGCCGACCTAGACCAAAAAACCTTCCCTTCGGCAGCGCTACAGAAAGCCGCAGCGCTCCCTGCGACGGACGGCACGGAGTTGCGAGAGTTGATGAGTGGGCCCGCCCGGGCCGGGTGCTGAAATGCGACGCCCGGCGCGAGGCCGGGCTGCCGCGGGGCGGGCAGGTAAGGTCGGGCTAGGCCGCGGCCGTCTCCGGCAGATGGCGGAACTGCACCGGCAGCTTGGCCGCGATCTCTGCCTCGGTGAGGTCGTCGAGGAGCTTCAGGACCGTGCCGCTCTGGCCGGCATAGACGAGTACAGTGCGGCGGCCGCGCATGGCCTGCGGCCAGCGCTCGCCAGCATAGCCGCGATAATCGTCATGTGTGCTCGACCAGATGTGATCGAGCCGCTCGTCGCGCGTCATCGCGCGCATGGGCCGTGACTCGCGCTCGATGATCGCCGCCTTCATCCGCTCCGGCGACAGCCGATCTGAAAGATCGCAATAGCCATGGAACCAGCGCCGCTTTCCGTCGATGGCAAGCGTGAAGAAGATGCTGGTGATGCTGCCCGTCATGAATTTCGCGCATCGCGAACATGTCGGCGCGCATGAACAGCGGGGGCAGGATCTCGAGCATGTAGTCGTGCTCCCGCTCGTTGATCTCAAACCACTCGCCGGCGAAGAGATGCTGGCCTTCACCTTCGGCCATCGCGGGGTCACCACGATGGCGGTTGAACAAGCGGTGCATCTCATGGCGTGTCGCAACGCCTTCGAAGACTTTGCGGATGCTGGGGGAGGTGTGCATGGGCGGCTCCTCTTGGCCTGGCCGGACTGACAGCGCGAGCGATCCGCCTGATCCCTTCGTCACTTCAGTCCTTCATCACACCTCCCCCGCCGGCCGAATCGAAGGTCCGGCGGGTCAAGGGCCGCGGAACGCGGGCGAAGCTTCACCCTTGACGCGCCGGCCGGGCATGCGGCAGCGCTGCATTCCCATTTCATCTTCCCACCTTCATTGTTCGATCCCCTCTTCCTTCGCTCAACGCCAGGGCGTCAGAGACCCCACTCATTTGAAGGCCTTGGCGCGGCCCCCACGCAGCCGGCGCGTCACCCTGGCGAGCCGCATCAGTTAGACGTCAGGCGCTCAAATCCTCATTCCAGTCGCCGGCGCGCGGCCGCAAACGGGCATACCGGGCACTTGCATCTGCGGCGATGGTACTGACACGGTCGGCGTATATGTCGCCTTGCCGATTGTTGTCGGTTGCTGCCACGAGCCAAGCGTTGGCGCGCTTGGCCAAGCCGCGGATGGCGTCATCGGTCGCGGGCGACCAACCGCCGCCAGTGCTGACATAAAGGGTGTCAGGCCGCAGGACCTCGATTGCGGCGAGGCTCATCGCATCTATGGCGGCCTTGGTGATACAGATCCGCTCGGCCCCCTCCGACCCGAAGCGAAAGAGCTCCTTGCTGCCGTCCGTGGCGAAGCCCCGCCACGACGGTCCACGCTCCTCCCAACCTGTGAGCGCTCCAGCAGAATTGCTGTGCGCCGCCCACATGCTGCCTAGGGGGCCCTCTCTCAACAGGTCGCTAGCGACCGTCTGCTTCACGATGTCCGCCGGCAGTCCGCGCTCGCCGGTAAGATAGCGCCAAGCTGGCGAGCCGGGCCGCAGCGTGACACGATATCCCCACCGCTCTACAATCGACGCAAGGGCCTTGGCCCTTGCCGGGCGCTGCCACGCTGGTGCCGCAGGAACGAAGCCAACC
The DNA here is from genome assembly GCF_000244935.1 of Bradyrhizobium sp. WSM1253. Lineage (NCBI taxonomy): Bacteria > Pseudomonadati > Pseudomonadota > Alphaproteobacteria > Hyphomicrobiales > Nitrobacteraceae > Bradyrhizobium > Bradyrhizobium sp. WSM1253. The sequence goes on along the minus strand of NZ_JH600072.1, from coordinate 344,768 downwards.
ACATCCGCTACACGGCCGCACGCCTCGACAAAACCACCAGCACCGAGGTGTTCGGCTAGCGAAAACACGTCCCCTTTCGCCGGCGACAATGGATCGAACCAGCCGCGGCCCTGGTGGATGACGATGATGATGTTGGTGTCGCGGCGATACTTGATCGCTCGCCGGGTGCTTTCCTTGACGTCGACCTTCCAGCCGTCTTTCTCGAGCAGGGCTGCGCAACCACCCTTTTTACGCAGCTCTTCAATTTCTTGCTTGTCCATTTATCTGCACCAGGTCGCGCAGGCGACGTCCGGCCCTCTTCTGTTGGTCTCACTTGTTCCTAGCCTTGCGGCACGTCCCCCCGACCGGCCGCGAAGCCTGCCGGAGGCAAGGGCGCGCGGACAAGCTGTCGAATTTGTCAGCTAGGTGGGCGCGGCGAAGCTTCCCTTGCAGCCGGCAAGGCGCCAGCGGCAGCCGGTCACCCGGCTCGATGAGCCGGGCACCAGGGGTCGTATTCATGGACGATCGCATCCTGATTCCCGTCGTATTCGCTGGAGACCATCACACCGAATTCCCTCTCAGGCTGGAAAAGGATGACCGGCACCACCAGCGTGCGGGCAAGATCGAAGGCGTGGTTCTGAGCGAGGGTGAGATTGTGCGACATTGAAAGGCTCCCGTCTTGCGGCGGGGACCATCCCCGCTCGACAGGCGCCGACGTGTTCGGGGGCGGTCGCGGTCACCTCGAGAGGCGAAGCCGAAGAGGTCGCACGCTTGCGTAGCGAACCCCTTGCGGGTTGATCGTAGAAGGCCGCACCAGAACCAAGGAAGCCCGATCGAGAGCGGAGTTGGTCCTTCACCGGAAGCATGTGAGCCGAAACGCACATCGTTCGCCCGCGGATGCAGTATCGGTCTGATTGACTGCGAGAACAGCCGCCGTCTTTTGTCCGGAGCGACAGTCGATTTGCCCGCCAGGCGATTACTCCGCGAATTGGGCTTCGATGTCCTCGAGACCATAGGCATCGCTTGCATTTAGGGGGTTGAGGTCCGACGCGAATACGCGGGAGCTTCCGATGACTCAGCAGCTGCCTTATTCGGGGACTCGGGCCGTTTCGCGTCAGGGATGGCAGCCCGTAAGGGGGAAGACCCGCTCGCGGGGCTTCAGCGCAGCCTCCAGGCCGGCCCGCAGGGCGACGCCCACTTTGTTTGCAGTCAGAGGCGCACAACACCCTGTAGTTTCGGAGACCGCTCGTTGAGCACCCTCAATGGCTTTCATCACCGGTATTAACATTCTGAATCGATGAGCCTGATCGATTCGATAACTTAATTGGACGACGTTTTCGACAGGTGCGATTCTTGCGCATGTCCGAACTCACGGTGCCATACCTCGCGCTCCAACGTTGCGATCCGGCCCGCAATATGGCCAGGTTCTATGTCCTCACGATTGAACCGACTCTGTTCGGTGATACGGCGTTGGTGCGCGAATGGGGACGTCTGGGCCACCGTGGCCGCCGGCGGATCGATCTGTTTGCCGAGAGGGTCCAGGCCGTCGAAGCGCTCGAGGCTTGGCTCGTCCGCAAATCACGCCGTGGGTATGTACCAAAGAATCCCGCGCCCTGAGTGCGACCGCCCAGTACTCCTACCCCAATTGAACCGTCGATCTTCGCAACTCCTTGCAAACCGGACAGCTGTTTTGCGCATTACGGGAGCAATCCCTGCCGAAGCGCGAGAGCCACAGCGTGCGGGAGGGTTAATGCAGCAAGATTCCGCCGGGCATTATCCAAATGAAATTTTACACCCCGCGGGCGAACACCGAGGAGCTGGGCAATATCCTGCATCGTCTTGCCCTCGGAGATCCACCCCAAGCATTGCCTTTCACGCTGGGTCAAGGTGCAGACCTGCTGAGCATACCGAGGCGTCCGTCCAATTCCGGCAGCGCTCACATGGGCATGGTAGGTGAGCCCCACCATTTGCAACATATCTTGCGAGCTCTCGACGAAGCGATCGAGGTCAAGGCTGCGCTCATCCACCGCCAGCGTGAACGCCGCGAACCGGTTTTGGCTTGAGGGAATGCGAATGGTCAGGCCGGTCCTGATCTTGAAGCTGAGCGCATCATCGAACAGGCGGCGCTCTTTCGCCGACTTTGCGCTTCGCGCCTCACGTCCATCCCACAGGAACACACGGCTCGTGTTTCGCGGCTCCTGAAGAACGGGATCGATGTTGTGATAGCCTTCGCGAAAATAGTGGCTGGTCCAGCTCTTCGGATAGGATGAGATCAGAATGGGGCCATTGGCGCGCTGACCAAAATAGGCAAACCACCGGAATCCCAGGGCATGCGCAGCTCGTTCCGCAACACGCCGAAAATCATCTTCCGTATGGGCAGCGTGCAGACAATCGACAAATTCATCGCATGCTCTTTTGACGTCTTTCATTGCGCCACTTCAGTCTTTTCTTAGTTCCCACAACGCGAATATTTTGATGATTCGCGCTCTACGTGCCGGCATTTATTGCGACGTTGCGGCAGCTTTGCGGCACGAACAACTCGATATTGCCCTGTCAAACCTACAGCAGCAACGCGCACATACGACGGAGGAGAACAACCTCTGACTGCAGCCACTCTAAACAAAACATTTTCTCCTCTTGGTAGAGGCTAAGGAATTTCCTTCTCTGCGCTATTAGATCCGCGCATCGCGGAACTTATACAGTTTCCAAAGTGCGCGCGCGGATAACCGTGCCTTGCGAACACGGTTCGTGACCCAGCAGATCCATAGCGCCCTGTCAGAACTGACAGCGCAACGCCGTGACCGTGGCTGCTTTCCTGATCTCGAAGCTGTGATTCGTAAGTTTGAGGTTAAGAATGAAGGTCATTGTGCGTAGCCGTGCGGCACTCATGCGCGACTCCGAACTAACGCTAGGAATGCACCGCCTGCGTGGGCGTGTGTTCAAGGAACGGCTCGACTGGGACGTCTCTGTCTGCAACGGATTGGAGATCGATCAGTACGACACCTTCAAGCCAACTTATCTCCTCGCACTCGAGCAGAACGACGTTATTGGTTGTGTTCGTCTGCTGCCCACCACAGGGCGCAACATGCTCGCGGATACGTTCCCGGTGTTGCTGGATGGCAACCCGGCGCCGAAGGCGACCACGATTTGGGAGAGCTCGCGCTTTTGCGTTGATACAAAGACCGTCGCGGCAACAGCAGAGAATGGTCTGCGCAAAGCGACGTTCCTGTTGCTTGCGGCCATGATCGAATGGGGTCAGCAGCACAATCTTCAGGCCATCGCAACCGTCACTGATCTGCGCATGGAACGCATCCTGCGTCGGGCCGGATGGCATCTCGATCGCCTCGGCACGCCTCGTCAAATCGGGGCGACCAAAGCCGTCGCCGGATTGTTGCCGATTACCGAGGAGGCTCTCGGCGCGATCCGAGCGGCCGGGCAGATCTCAAGCTGCGCAATTGACGCGCCATCAAGCCTGGCGATCGCCGCCTAGCATCGAACATCTCAGCTGCTGAGAGAAAGGCTCTCAACCATGGATCCAGCTGCATTCGCGGCTCTGGTCGAACGATGCGCCCCCACGGCAATGGCTCGGCCGCTGACGGAACTCGTCCGGCAGGCGAGCTCCTTCGAGCCGCTGCTCATCACGATTCAGGGGCGCAAGCCGATTCCGATTCAGGCAACCGACCGGGACGAAGCCATCCAGCTCGCAACCGAGGCCATCGCGACCGGTCAGCAGGTCCGAACGGGTCTCGGTCAACTTGATGCGGAGGAAACACGAAAGGCCGGGCTGACCGCTAGTACCACCTTCGATGCGTGTCAGCACATTGCCGGGCTTGGCAGATTGTTCGACGCGCGACTGCAAGCGGCGAGCGTAAAACGCGCAGACCGCGACCAGGCAATTGCCGAAGTCATCGCGAGCTTCGCGCCCAAGGCTTCCGGTCAGCTCTCGGAGCCTCGTGTCGAGCCGATGGCGACCACCGGTCGTGATCGCCCCACCGGCGATACGATAGTCAATCCACCCGCAGGGTCTGCCAGCGAGCGCCGGCCCTGGGACGTCTATCGCTCGGGAATAGGCACGTCAGCCTTTGTTTACGAACGATGAGGATCGCCGTTTTTTCTCAACTCACTGCCGCGGTCCGGGCTGCTGGGGTCCGGCTGCAGTGCCAATCGGAGCCGTGCCATGACTTCTCCTGTTAAACACTCCGCTGCCCTCCTTTGCTTGGGCGCCGTTCTCAGCGTCGCCTTGGTTGAGCCGGCGTTCGCGCAGACGGCGAACATCGAAGGCGTGCTGCAAAACATCGTCAACATGCTGACCGGCAACGTCGCCCGCCTGCTGGCGACGCTAGCGGTCATTATCGTCGGCATCGCCTGGATGTTCGGCTATCTCGATCTGCGCAAGGCTGCCTATGTCGTGCTCGGAGTCGCCATCACGTTCGGCGCCTCCGAGGTGGTCTCGACCTTGACCGGGGGTCATTGATGACCGAGTCCGCGCGTCTCACGGAGGACACCTTGTTCCTGGCCTGCACGCGTCCGGCCATGGTCGCCGGCGTGACGATGGAGGCTATGGCGCTCAACGTGATGTTTTCCTGCATCCTGTTTCTAGTAGCTGGCAGCATTCTCTACGGTTTGGTCGCGATTCCCATCCATGGGCTTTGCCGCATCATCTGCCGGCACGACCCCAACATGTTCAGGATTCTGCTGGCCTGGATCGAAACGCGAGGGCGCACGCGCAACACGTCATTTTGGGGTGGATCGTCCTGCACGCCGCTCAAGCTCGTTCGGCGATATCGAACAAGAGACCTTGGATATGCGTAACGCAGCGCTCAAGACCAGAGAGATCGGGCCTGACGTCTACCTGCCGTTCGGCCGGCATGTCACGGATACGGTGATCAGTCTCACGACACGAGCGCTGCTCACGGTGATCAGGCTTGACGGAACTTCGTTCGAAACCGCCGAAACGGCGGATCTGAACGACCTTCACGCCAAGCTGAACCTCACGTTACGCAACGTTGCGGATCCACGGCTGGCGTTATGGACCCATCTGGTGCGCCGCCGCACGTCCGATTATCCGGCCGGTACATTCCGATCGACATTTGCAGCCGCGCTTGACGCGCAATATCGCGATCGGCTTCGTCACGAAGCGCTCTTTCGTAATGATCTCTATCTGACACTGGTCTGGCATCCCGGCCGTGCCACCACGGACGTGGCCGCAGCGTTCTTCAAGCAGCTTGGCCGAAGCGTTGCACACATGGTCGAGGTCGGCAGCGACGCGTTGAAGCGGCTCGAGGATGCCAGGCGCGACATGGTCGCGGCCCTGGAGCGTTACGGTGCCCAGACCATGGGATTAGTCGAGCACAACGGTGTTGTGTTTTCAGAACCGATGGAACTGCTCCACGCCATCACAAGTGGGGAGTGGCTGCCGGTCGCTTTGCCGCAAGGACCGATCGGCCCCGCGCTCTATTCGAACCGTGTCATCTTCGGCCGCGAAGCCATCGAAATCCGGGGTGCCGGCGGATCGCGCTTCGCTGGCATGTTCGGGATCAAGGAATATCCGGCGTCCACCAGACCTGGGCTGTTGAACGCGCTGCTTTCCGCGCCCTTCGAGACCATCCTCACGCAATCCTTCGCGTTTTTGTCCAAGGCCGACGCCAAGACGGTCCTGACGCGCAAGCAGAACCAGCTGGTGTCGGCTCAGGATCCGGCGGCCTCGCAGATCGACGAACTCGCTGACGCGCTCGACGATCTCGAATCCAACAGATTTGCGCTCGGCGATCATCACCTCTCGCTTCTGATCTATGCGGAAACGCCTTCGGAGCTACAGGAGCACATGAGCGTAGCGCGACGCGCACTGGCCGATGCCGGTAGCGTGGTCGCGCGCGAAGATCTTGGACTTGAAGCGGCTTATTGGGCCCAGCTCCCCGGGCTGTTCAAATATCGGGCCCGAACTGGAGCGATCAGCTCACGTAACTTCGCGGCGTTCTCCCCGTTCCACACCTATCCGACGGGGAGGGCTGCCGGCAACCATTGGGGTCCGGCAGTTGCGATGCTCAAAACAGCCTCCGGCTCGCCGTTCTACTTCTCGTTCCATCACGGCGATCTCGGCAACACCTTCATCTGCGGCCCGTCCGGGTCCGGCAAGACCGTCGTGCAGAACTTCCTGCTGTCGCAGGCCGAGCGGCTTGGCGCCACTTACGTCTTCTTCGACAAGGACCGTGGCGCAGAACTCTTCGTCCGCGCCGCGGGCGGGACGTATCTGACGCTCCACAACGGCATTGCAACCGGCTGCGCGCCGCTCAAGGCGCTGGAGCTGACGCCAGCGAACCTGTCTTTCCTCGGCGCACTTGTCCGGAAACTCGTCACACCGGAAAACCGGCCGCTGACGGTGACCGAGGAGGAACGGATCGATTCCGGGTTAAGAGCTCTTGGCCAACTGCGGCAGGCGGAACGCTCGTTCGGGACGCTGCGGGCCTTCCTCGGCCAGCAGGATCGGGAAGGCATTGGTGCCCGATTGGAGCGATGGTGCCGGGGCGCGCCTTTCGGCTGGGTGCTCGATGGCGAGCAGGATGCCATCGGTTTAGAGGCCCGGTTCATCGGGTTCGACATGACCGACCTCCTGGATCATCCGACCGTTCGCACGCCGCTGATGATGTATCTCTTCCATCGGGTCGAGCGGCTGATTGACGGGCGGCGTCTGATCATCGACATCGACGAGTTCTGGAAGGCGCTCGGCGATGAGGCATTTCGGGATCTCGCCAACAACAAGCTCAAAACCATCCGCAAGCAGAATGGCGTCATGGTGTTCGGCACGCAGTCGCCGCGCGACGCGCTGGCCTCCCCGATCGCGCACACCATTGTCGAGCAATGCCCGACGCAGATCTTCCTGCCGAATGCGCGGGGAACGCGTTCGGACTATGTCGACGGCTTCCATCTGACCGACACTGAATTCCGCCTGATCAAGGAGGAGCTCGCGCCCGAAAGCCGCCGGTTCCTAGTCAAGCAGGGCCACAACTCGGTGGTGGCGGAACTTGATCTCAACGGTTTCGACGACGCTCTCGCCGTGTTGTCGGGACGGACGGAAACGGTCGAACTGCTCGATCGCATTCGGAGGCGTGTCGGCGACGATCCGGCGCAATGGCTGCCGGTATTTCACGCGGAGCGGAGGAAAGTTCGATGATGGTTCAGCGCATGTCGGGGATGTTTGCCTCCGCGTCAGTCGCAGCCCTCCTGATCGCGTCTCCGGCAGCAGCCGAGATTGTGTTCGACCCCAACGTCTTCGCGCGGCAATTCGAGCAACTGACGGAGCTGAAGAAGCAGGTCGATACCCTGACGTCGCAGCTCAAGGTGGCGCAGGATCAATTGAACCAGGCCAAGCAGCTCTATGACAGCTTCAACAAGCTGACCAACGCCAACGAGATCGGGGCGCTCTTGAACACACCGCAGTTCCGGAAAACGCTGCCCCAACAGTTCTCAGAGATCGAACGTCTCGTCGTGGGGCAGGGCGGCGGCAACTTCGCCGACGCGATCGACCACTACCTGACGCAGAACCGCGCATATGCCGGCAATAGCGGCAATTCGTATTACCAGAGCGAGCTCGACCGGATCGCGCGGCAGACCGGCGCCAAGCACTCCATGGGCCAGGCAATCTACGACACTGCCTCGCAGCGTATCGATGCGCTCGAGGAACTCAGAACTCGCATCAGCACGGCGACAGACGTCAAGGAGACCCTAGATTTGTCAGCCCGGCTGCAGGCCGAACAGGCGCTGCTCCAGAACGATGTGCTCCGGATGCAGGGCCTCGCGATGATCCAGCAGGCCCGCACGGACATGGACGGGCAGCGGGAGCGTGAAAAGCAAGAACAACTGATTGATGAGATGAAGGCGGCGCTGCAATGAAATTGAAGACATCCATCATCCTGATCGGAGCCGCCGCAGCTCTTGTGGGCTGCAAGGAGACCGACAAGAGTCAGCAGACAAAATCGGTCGGCTGGTATCTCGACCATCGGGACGAGCTTGCGATCGCGCTAAATGTGTGCGGCGACAATCCGGGAGACTTCGCGAGCACGCCGAACTGCATCAATGCCAATGAGGCTCGAAACAAAATTACCATCCAAGAGATGGAAGACGCCCTGAAGTAAGGACCGCCGCGATGGCCATAAACGTCTTTGACACTTTCCTGAAGGAATTCGAGCAACCGATTACAGCATTCGTGTCCACCTCGGTGTCGAATCTCGCCTCGTACATCGATGGTCCGCTGCGCGTCGCCGTGATGCTCTACGTGATCCTCTACGGTTTTGCCGTGATGCGCGGCGCGATTTCCGAGCCGATCATGGAGTTCGCCTGGCGGGCGATGCGGATCGTGGTCGTGGTTCTGCTCGCGACCAATTCTAGCGCGTTCCAGCAATACGTCACGGGGCTGTTCTTTGACTCCTTGCCAAAGGAAATCGGCAACGCCTTAGCGGGCTCGGGACTGAACACCAATTCCGGGGTTCCATTCGATCAGCTTTTGATCAAGGGAATCGATGTCGCCAATAGAATCTACAAACAGGCCGGTCTGACCAACATCGCGCCGGCGCTGATTGCCGCCATTCTCCTGGTCTTCGTGGCGGTTGCTTCCTTCTTGCAGTTTGCCATCCTGCTCTATGCGAAGGTCGGACTCGGTATCGTTATCGCTCTCGGACCGATCTTCATTGCGCTCGGGCTATTTGAGGCCACACGACCGTTTACGGAGGCCTGGCTTCGGCAGGTCGCGAATTTCGTCATCCTTTTGGTGCTGGTGGTCGCGCTGGTCGGGCTGATGCTAACAACTGTAAGTGGCTTTATCGACAGGTTCGCAGCCAGCGCGGGGACAGCCGGCGAGATGGTGGTGGCGGCCGTCGCGATCAGCGCGGTGCTCGGCCTGTCCGCATACATCGCGCTGCAACTGCCGATCATCGCAGGCGGTCTTGCCGGGGGTGGGGCATCGCTCGCAAGCCGGCTGGTCACAAGTCCCCTGATTGCCAATGCCACGGCCGCAGCCGGCGGCGCTTATGCCGGCGCACGCTGGTCGGCAAGCCGGGGTCTTGCTGCAGTCAGAGCCAGCCGGCAGGGCGGCAGTATGCGGCGGATCCGACCCCAGGACACTACGACAGCGTAAGCAAGGATCGCCGGCATCAGGCGACAAGAAAGACAGGGGCATCAGAACGATGTGGCGTCGACTATTCATCATTTGCGTTATCGCATGGCAGCTTGGGGCCTGCGCGAACTGGTCAAAGGGGCCGCCGTCCTGTGACGGTCTGACGCGCCGCCCACTCAATCGTTCACTTTGGGATTGGGAGAACGGCACGCCGCTTGCGGCGCCCGAGGCGCCAATTCCGCCGTCCGGGCCAGCACCCATCATCCGCAAAGGCAACGCCAGCCCGTCCGCGCCATCCAGCCATACCGCCAATTCGAGCTCTCGGTTGGACATTGCAGCCTCTTACCGCGCCTGCGGCAAGGAGGCGTGAGATGGTCCGGCAGGATGATCTGAAGACCTATTTCGACAACGCGCGCCGGTGGGAACAGGATCTGTTGCTGTCGGCCCATCGTTCGCGCCGAACGGCGTGGGTGATTGCCGCGGGTGCCTGCGTATTGGCGGCTGCCTCGGTCGGTGCGGTGGCAGCCCTTGCGCCACTCAAAACAGTCGAGCCGTTCGTCGTCCGGGTCGATAATGCCACCGGCATCGTTGATACGGTCTCCGCGCTCAAATCGACGCCGGCGCGCTACGACGAGGCCGTCACCAAGTATTTTCTCGGCCGCTACGTGCGTGCACGCGAGGGCTACAGTTATCCGGAGGCTGAAACCAACTTTCGAACCATTTCCTTGCTGTCCGGCGCAGGCGAGCAAGCTCGTTTCGCGGCATGGTACCGCGGGTCCAATCCCGAAAGCCCGCAGGTCGTTCAAGGCCGCTTCGGCGTCGCCACCGTACGCATCAAGGCGATTTCGCTCCTGGCCGACAATGTCGCCTCTGTGCGGTTCATGAAGGAGAGCCGCAAAGGCGAGGAAACCCGCATCACCCATTGGGTCTCGACCCTGACGTTCTCCTATGCCAGTGCGCCCATGTCCTCCGCCGACCGTCTCATCAATCCCCTCGGCTTCCTGGTCTCGGAATATCGCGCCGATCCGGAGGTCGTGCCATGAAACGTTTCCTCCTTTTGATGTCCTTTGCGCTGGGATTCGCGGGGCCGGTGCTGGCACTGCAGCAGCCCGCGCCTGGTCAACGCGACGCTCGCGTGCGCACGGTCACTTACGATCCGGCCAACGTTGTGCGGGTCAATGGTGTCATCCGGGCTTCAACCCAGATTTTGTTTGCCGATGACGAGGAGGTCGCGCACGTCGCGATCGGCGACTCCGTCGCATGGGAGGTCGCACCCGCTGGCTCGATCCTGTTCCTCAAGCCGCGCGAAAAGCATCCGCCGACCAATCTGCAGGTCGTGACCACCCGTCCTGACGGCCGCAAGCGCTCTTACCAGTTCGAACTGTCGATCGCCGAGACCACGCTGGCGGACAGTTATTTCGTTGTGCGCTTCGCCTATCCCGGTGACGAGATCGAGCGCCGGCGCATGGAAGCTGCCGCGCGCGGCGCCGAGCGGGAAGGGGCACTGATCGAGCAGACCTTTGATCTGCATCATGCCTATGGGGCGCGCAACTGGCGGTTTTCGGCCCAGGGCTCGATCGACCTCGAGCCGGAAGCCGTGTTCGACGACGGCAAGGAGACCACGTTCCGCTTCGCCGGCAACCGCGAAGTTCCAGCGATCTACCTGATCAACTCAGACGGCTCGGAAAGCCTGGTGCCCAAGGATGTCCGCGGCGAGCTCGTGGTCGTTCATGCCACGGCGCGGGAGTTTCGGCTGCGCAAGGGCGAGAACGTGCTCTGCATTTTCAACGAGGCGTTCGACGCGGTGGGAATCAACCCGGGTACCAATACCACCAGCCCCTCGATTGAGCGGCGGGCGAAGAAATCACCTCCAACCCTGAAGTCACGATAGGCGGGCGCGACATGACCGAGCATGATGACGAGACGATTGCCGGCGACCGCGGCATTACCCCCGTGGGAGGAGGGGACAATGGTCGAACGGCGATGCTCAAGCGCGGCTTCGGCGCGCTGGCGCTGACCGCCTTTGCCTTTCTGATTATCTGGAGCACCTGGAAGAGCGATAAGCCGGTGAGCGACTCCGCTCGCAAGCTGATGATCCGGCCGGCGGCGGCCTTCGAACCCGCCCCGGAACAGCCGTCGGCGCCGATCACCACAGCCTCGATAGCGATACCGGTCGCAGCCGCCCCAGCGGCACCGGCACCTCCGTCCGACCAGCTCCTAGAGAGCGCGCGGCGGGCGCCGGTACTCGCTTATAATCGGCCGATTTCTTCCGGGCGCCCCGCCCGCGATAGCGCCACCGGAAGCGTCCTGACCGAACCCTATGAGTTTGGACGGAGCGAGCCGCGCAACGATCTTGCCGACAGGCTGAAGCCCACTCCGATCGAGGGCGTGCGCGCCGCGCGGCTTCCCAACCGCAATCTGCTCGTCACCCAGGGCACTTCAATTCCGTGCGTACTAGAAACTGCGATGTCGTCAGACGTGGCCGGCTTCGTCTCCTGCGTCGTCATACGGGACGTGATGTCGGATTCCGGCAACGTGGTGCTCATGGAGAAAGGCACGCAGGTGGTTGGCGAGTATCGCGGCAATGTGCGGCGCGGTTCAAAACGCCTGTTCGTGCTATGGACGCGCGCCAAGACGCCGACCGGCGTGATTGTAGCACTGGCCTCGCCGGCCACCGATGCGCTGGGCCGCGCCGGCTTCGACGGTGACATTGACACCCACTTCTTTGAGCGGTTTGGCTCGGCGCTCCTGCTCTCGATCGTCAGCGATGCCTCATCGATCGGCCGTCAGCAGATGCAGGACGGCTCCATCCAAATCAACAACACCGCGGGGGCCACCAATACGGCCTCCGCTATCGCTGTCGAGCAGTCGATCAACATCCCGCCGACGCTGAACAAGAACCAGGGCGAACTCGTCAATATCTTTGTCGCACGCGACGTCGATTTCTCCTCGGTCTATCAACTTCGGCGAATTGAGACCCGGACCCAGATTCTCGACCGCACCATCCCTGGTGGCATCGTGGCCCCGGCTCTGGTGACGAAATGAGCCACGTGGCATCGCTTGAACGCGATGGTGGCCGCCTTGTCCTGGAGCGCTATCTCGAGCCGCTGGCGCCATACCTGGCGGACAAGAGCCTGACCGAAATCGTCGTCAACCGCCCTGGCGAGATCCTCGTCGAAGGGCCCGGCGGTTGGACCCGGCATGACGCGCCGGCGTTGACGCACGCTTATCTGTCGCATCTGGCGACTGCCGCCGCCGGTCACACCCGCCAGGACATCGGTCCGGAGCATCCAGTGGTGTCGACGACCCTGATCGGCGAGGAGCGCTGTCAGATCGTGGTCCCGCCGGCTGTGCCGGCCGGGACGATAAGTCTGACGATCCGCAAGCCCTCGACCCTGACCATGACGCTTGACGCCTTCGAGCAGGCAAAGCTGTTCGACGAGATCCGTGTGACCGGTCATGAGCTCAGCCCTGACGAGCATCGCTTACTTGCCCTAAAGGAAGCCGGCGCATGGCGCGAGTTCCTCGAGCTGGCCGTGAGAGCTCGCCGCAACATTCTCATTTCTGGCGCAACCGGTTCCGGCAAGACCACCCTGTCGAAGGCGCTGATCGCGGCGATCCCGCCGCACGAGCGGCTCATCACGATTGAGGATACCGCCGAGCTGGTCATCCCTCATCAGAATTACGTGCGGCTGCTCTATGCCAAGGACGGGCAGGGCGTCGCCAAGATTGGACCGCGCGAACTGCTCGAGTCGTGCTTGCGGATGCGGCCAGATCGGATCCTGCTGCAGGAGCTTCGGGATGGGACGGCGTTCTTCTATTTGAGGAACGTGAACTCCGGACATCCAGGGTCCATCACAACGGTCCACGCCGACAGCGCCCCGCTCGCCTTCGAGCAACTGACCCTGTTGGTGAAGGAAAGCGCGGAAGGCCGCGACCTTCATCGCGACGATATCCGCTCGCTGCTGCTGCTTCTGGTCGACGTCGTCGTCCAGATGCAGAAGCGCGACGGCCGCTATCGCATCTCGGAAATCTATTATGACCCCGTTCGCAAACGCGACCACGCCCACTAGGTTCGCGCTCGGTACTGCGCTTGCGGTCGGCGCCATCGGGCTGTTTCTGCTGGTCGGCTCAAATATTCTGCTGCTCGGGCTCAGGCATCACGACGGAGGCATCCATTGGTCCGAAATCGCCACCGGCTGGCCCCGGTACGGTACTGACCCACGCTTTGACCGCTGGCTGACGCTCTCAACTCTAGCCGGGGTGATCGTCGTCTTTGGCCTGCTCGGCGCTATCCTCCGGCAGCGATCTCTGCCGCTTCATGGCAGCGCCCGTTTCGCCTCGGAGCGCGAGATCAAGGCCGCCGGCCTGCGATCCAAGGAGGGCGTGCTGCTCGGCCGCAAGGACGCCAAACTGCTCTGCTTTGGCGGATCGGAGCATGTCCTGGTCTACGCCCCAACTCGGGCGGGCAAGGGCGTCGGCTATGTCATTCCGAACCTGCTCAATTGGCCGGATTCAGTTGTCGTGCTGGATGTGAAAAAGGAGAACTGGGATCGCTCGGCGGGATTTCGCGCAGCCCACGGGCAAGAGGTCCATCTGTTTGACCCGCTTGACGAGAACGGTCGGACCGCACGCTACAACCCGCTGGGCTATGTCCGCAGCGATCCCGCCGATCTCTATGACGATCTGCAGCGCATCGCGGTGATGCTGTTTCCGGCAGAAAGCCGGGGCGACCCATTCTGGTTCGAGGCGGCACGTTCGGCCTTTGTGGCGATTGGCGGTTATGTCGCGGAAACGCCTGGCCTGCCCTTGACGATTGGCGAGATCCTGCACCAGCTCTCGGCAGCAAGCGACCTCAAGTCTCATTTCGAGAAAATCATCTCCGCTCGCAAGTCAGGCCCTTCGCAACTGTCGCGGCATTGCATAACGGCATTAAACGACTTCCTCGCCGCTTCCGAAAACACCATGAACTCGGTGCGCAAGACCGTGACGGCGCGGCTTGGTCTCTGGCTCAACCCTCGCATCGATGCCGCGACCTCGACCAACGATTTCGATTTGCGGGAGCTGCGGCGACGGCCGATGTCGATCTATCTCGGGGTCACGCCAGACAATCTCGACCGTATGGCGCCGCTTCTCAATCTGTTTTTCCAGCAGGTGGTCGATCTTAACACCCGCGAACTGCCGGAGCAGAATCCCAAACTCGATCGCAAGGTGCTGCTGTTACTCGATGAGTTTCCGGCGCTCGGCAATGTCAATGTGCTTGCGAAATCGGTCGCCTTCATTGCCGGATACGGCATCCGCCTTCTCACGGTGGTCCAAAGTCCGGCTCAGCTTCGCGCAATTTACGGCGTGGACGCCGCCCGCAACTTCATGACCAACCATGCCGTCGAGGTCGTCTTCGCCCCGAAGGAGCAGGACGTCGCGAATGAGCTTTCCGAGCGCATCGGCTATGACACGGTGAAAGCGCGCAGTCGGAGCGGGCCAAAAGGGCTTGCGATGCGCTCCACCAGCGAGACAGTCTCCGAGCACCGTCGTGCCTTGATGTTGCCGCAAGAGTTGAAACTCTTGCCGAAATCCAAGGCCTTTATCCTTTGCTCCGGGCTCCAGCCCGTCATCGCCGATAAGATCGTCTATTACGACGACAAGGCCTTCCTGCGGCGTCTACTGCCGCCGCCTGCTCCTGAGATGCCCAAGGGTCGCTCGAATGCGCTGCTGGATGCAGAACTCAAGGAGCTTCGCTCCGAGGTCGCTGAACTGCGTGCGGTCTTTCGCTCGCGACCGATGACCGACGAGGAGGTGGCCGACCCCTCCACCATTCCTGCCGGCGCCAGTTTCGACTTTGGCGACGTGGACGTGGACCTCGAAGGGCTCTCCGAGGAAGCGTTAAAGGCCTGGACCCTGAACTACATCGACGCCCAGGCCATTCCGCCGGCGCGACGGTCCGGCCGCAAACAGAACGGGCAGCAGCATGAACGACAAGCGTGACAACGGCGAGGACTTCAGCCTTGAACGGCAAGATCGCACAGGGCGCGATCCGGGAAGAAACGAACCGGGCGACCAGGCGCAAGCGAAGTCAAAGTCGGCTGCCAGGTCGTCCGCCGCGATAGTTGATGACAATGCGCTTCCCGAGCGTATCAGTCGCAAATATTACGTCATTTTAAATGAGACCGGAAGAGACCGGCATAGCGGGGAAACGCGTTTCTATGCCGACGAACGTGGCGAGTATCTGGCCTTCAAAATCAAGGAAGATCGACTGGTCACCCGGCTGGCCGCAGCGGAAGTAATCCAGGACATGGTCAGCGTGGCACAACATCGCCAATGGGAGGCACTTCACGTCCGCGGCTCCGCGGAATTCCGACGCGAGGGCTGGCTTGAGGCTGGTGCGCGCGGAATCGAAGTTCAGGGGTATCAGCCGACCGATCTCGATCGGCAGGCGCTGGCCGACCGAAGAGAAGTCCGGAATCGAACATACCCTCGCACGCGTGAGGTCGAGACTCGTTCAAATGTTGACAAGGACGCGCCCACGGCAAGGCTCGACTACGACAAAGGCATTTCGGGGCGTTTGATCGACTTCGGCCAGGCACCCTACGGCAATCGGAACAACGCCGAGACAACGGCCTACGTGGCCATCGAGCTCGACAACGGCCAGCGGCATAAAGTGTGGGGCGTGGGTCTGGAAAAGGCGATCGCCGACAGCAAGGCAGGGCCCGGCGACCAAATCCAACTGCGCCGGGAGGGCGTCGAGCGCGTCCTCAAAACTATCAAGGTCATCGATGCAGCCGGAGGTGCGCGAACGGAAAGGCGGCAGGTGCCGCGAAACCGCTGGCGTATGACCGCGGAGAAATTTCGCGTAACCGACCGACCTACGGCCGCCCGGGATCCCGATCTGGTCGCGGCACGGTCGCAAGTCGCCATCATCGAGAAGCTGCTAGCACGCGCGTTCCCAAAGGACGAGCGTGCACGTGAGAGCATCATTGCAGCCGCAAAGGAGCGCATCGCCCAACACCTCGAGAAGGGGCATTCGTTCAGGCGCGCGACGGTAATGGAACCCGTTCGCGGTGAAAAACTGGGCCGTGACAAGCACGGGGATTATCAAACCCACAAGAGTGAACATGTCAGACTGCAAGAGCGAGAGCGCTGAACGGAGGGTTCAAGCCCTCTTCGAACTGCTCTGCATCCTTCGTTATAGTGCTCCAGCAATCGCGCCCGTAGCCGCTTAATCATGACGACAGATACCTTGATGTGACAGAGAATTCCTGCGAAGGTCGCATCGATCAGCACGGGGCGCACGATAGGATCGGCATCGCGTCTCGCGCTCTTGGCCACAAGGTCTAGTTTATGGTCAAGTAGTGCGACAATTCTCCGACGGCATTTGAGCTCACTCGGCGCAACTTATTGCAGGTGTGTGCGTCGGCGGAATTGACGACGGCTCCGAGCGACCGACGTAGTTTATGTGATCCTGGCGCTCGGGTTGTTGAATGAGGGTGGACGTCTCATGGAAAGCAGGGGATGTGAAATGCTCAGGAAAGCATTTGCAACGGCACTGGGCATCGCCGGTGCCCTCATGGTCTCGCAAGCTCATGCCGAGTCGGCAGGCAACAGCGAGCAGGAGATCGCGCTCCTGAAGCAGCAATTGAAGATGCTGGAGCAGAAGCTCGATAAGCTCCAGAGCCAGACTGCCGCGAACACGGCCGCCACGGCGAAGGCCAAAGTCGAAGCAAGGGCAGAGGCAAAGGCCGAAGCGCGGTCGGAGGCCAAGGCCGTCGTCGCCAACGCTAGTGCTGCGATCCCGCTCAAGGGCCCTGCACCGGCATCCGGCGTTGTCGTAACGATGCCGAACAACCGGCCAACCATCTGCACCGCTGATGGAGCGAACTGCGTCGCCATCACTGGCCGCGTGCATTGGGATGTCGGCGGCTACGACTATCGTCCCAACACCGCGGCCACGGTGCCGCAGAAGCTCGACAGCGGCGAGAACGTCCGCCGCGCCCGCATCGGGCTCGCCGGCAAATTCTTCAACGACTGGAATTTCGCACTGGTCTACGATTTCGGCGGCACCTCCGATGGATTTGGCGGCGCAGCTCCGGGATCGCTGCCCGGCGGCGGCGTCTCCGGCCTCGAGAATGCCTATCTCAGCTACACCGGTTTGAAGCCGTTCGGCGGAAGGATGGCAGTCGAAGCCGGCATCATGGACCTGCCCTACACGCTGGACGAGGCCACGAGCTCCAACGACATCATGTTCATGGAGCGGGCCTCGCCGGGCATCATCGCCACCAACATTGCCGCCGGCGACTTCCGCTCCGCGGCCGGCACGCGGTGGTACAACGACCAGCTCTGGATCGGCGGCTATGTCACCGGACCAGCGACGGGCGCGATCCACTCCGCCTCGAGCGCCGCGCCAGCCGGCACCAGCGAGCAATATGGCGCCGTGGCGCGCGTTGCAGGCAACCCCATCAGCGGCAAGGACTATTCGGTGCATATCGGTGCCGACGCGCAGTGGCTGATCCAGCCGCCGCGCAATCTCATCGCCAACACACAGACAGTCACGCTGAGCGACCGTCCGGAATTGCGTCTGGACCCGACGACGCTGGTGTCCACCGGTGCGATCGCCAATGTCTCGGGCGCGCAGGTCTACAGTCTCGAGGCGGCCGCCACCTATGGACCGCTGATCCTCCAGGGCGAGTATTTCTGGTACAATGTCGATCGCACCGCCAACACCGGCGTGCCGCTGGTCGGTGCGTCGAGCCTGAAGTTCCAGGGCGGTTACGCGCAGGCCGGCTACGTGCTGACCGGCGAGGGTCGTAGCTATAATGCGGCGAACGCGGCCTATAACGGCGTCAAGCCGGCGCATCCGTTCTCGCTGGATGGCGGCGGCTGGGGTGCCTGGGAAGTCGCCGGACGCGTGAGCCAGATCGACCTCAACGATCAGCTCGCGACCGCCAATGGCATCGCCGGCGGACGCCAGACCGTCTACACGCTCGCGCTCAACTGGTATGTCAACGGCAACGTCCGCTTCATGCTCGACTACCTGCATGGCAATATCTCCAAGCAGGCCTCGCCGGTCTCGACCGCCGATGTCGGCTCGCAATTCGATGCCGTGGCGATGCGCACGCAGTTTGCGTGACGCAATCTCTTGCAGGAGCGTTTTGTCGGCTTGTTTTTATGCGCGTCCGGCCCTGTTTCCGTCGCGTCGACCCAGAGACGCCTCAATAATACGAGCGGGCGCGTGTCTCATTCGCCGTAACCGGTTCAGTCGTTCCGCAGGCACTGAGTGTGTACCTCGAACATTGGGTCGGACTCAGATCCGACGATGTTTCTGCCGAGCTTGCGTTTCTCCAGCGGAGGAGTTGCAGCGGCCCGAGCGGAAAGCGGCGTGGCCGCGTGCGCATCGTGCGGGCGAGATCAAGAATCATAGCCCATACGACCGAAAGGCTGCGGATTTGGCCTATACAGGCAAGGAAAATGCGCCTTTGCGTGATCACGCGGAGGTTCGATTGCGAGGTGCCCGATTGTCGGCGGCGCATTTCGCTGAACGGCGACCGTGCGCCCGCTCGGGCCCGGCCTACGGGCCGCGCGCGAGCGTCGGATGATTGATTTCACGCCCCGGTCGGGTGCGCCTAGTGGTCTCCCGACTTCCGACCACCTAGCGCCGCCCCGCGGCGCGCGTGTCGTAAGCCAGCGGCCGCGATTCGATGGCGACTGTCGGTTTTCGCGTCGTCTTCGATCAGCTCCTCGATCTCGGCGTCGATCTTCGGTTCTCCCATCGGGAAGCTCAAGCCCGCACCACTTTTTGCAGGTGGCTCCCCGACTCTTCGTCTGCTTCTTCAAGCGAATCCGAAGGACCCGTCATTCGCTCCGCATGCGGAGACGAGACGACTCCAGGCATCCTTCAGTTTCTCCACCATTCATCAGGGTGGCTAGACGAGAGGCACATTTGTGTCCGGTTTTGCAGCATAGTTGCTGCGAACCGGTCGCGGGCAATGGCGCGTGCTTGAAATCACAAAACTGCAAGAATCATATCAAGATTCGTCAGTTCTGTAGGCACCCGCTCCGGTGATGGCCTGCTGCAGATGTTCAATTTACGCTGCCTCATTTGACTGGTCGGGCACCGTGAATTGAAAACTTGCGCCCTGGGGCTGGGCAGCGGTGGCCCAGAGTCCCCCTCCGTGCGCTTCAATGATGGTGCGGCAAATCGACAGACCCATCCCCAAGCCGCCAGGCTTTGTGGTGTTGAAGGCGTCAAAGATACGCTCGAGACCCTCTGAACTGAGACCTGGACCCGAATCCCGCACCACGACGAGCACGCCGGACGGCTCTCCGGTGTGAGTGGTGATCACCAATTCTCGCGCCCCCTCGCTGACCGCACTCAACGCTTCGACGGCGTTGATGATCAGGTTCATGATCACTTGTTGCAGCTGAACCCGATCTCCTTGAATAAGCGGCAAGTCGTCCGCGAGCTGCGACTTGACCGAAATGCCGTTCTTCACGATCTCGCCACGGGTCAGGGTGATGACCTCGAGAATTGCAGCGTTAATGTCCACGTCTTCTTTCCGTAGAGGTGCTTTTTTGAAAAGGGCGCGCATCCGAGCGACGACGTCGCTGACGCGATTGCCGTTTGCAAAGATCCGGTTGAGAGCCTGCCGAGCTTTCTCCAAATCTGCCGGTTCTTTGCTCAGCCAGTGCAACGCAGCGGAAGTATTGTTGAGCGTCGCCCCGATCGGCTGGTTGATTTCATGGGCAATCGAAGCCGAGAGCTGCCCCAGTGTCGCGACTCGATTTGCGTGCACGAGCTCCATCTGCACCTCGCCATAGCGCCGCTCGCTTTCGCGAATTTCCTGCTCTGCTCGCTTGCGCTCAGTTAAGTCTACCACGAAGGCCACGCCCTGGTCGGACCGCCCGCCGAACGTCGCTGCCCCGACCAGCACCGGTACGCGGCTGCCGCTTTTCCGGAAGTACTCCTTCTCGTAGGGTAGCGCCGTTCCGGTCGCCTCGAGCTCCGCCATTCGTCGGTCGTCGGCATCGCGCCATTCGGTGGGCGTCAGATCCCGCCAGCGCAGTCGACCGGAGACAACATCGTCGCGGCCGTATCCGGTGATGCGGAGAAACGCTTCGTTAGCATCGATGATCCGGCCGTCTATATCCCAGAAGAGGATGCCGATTATATTGGCATCCACTAGCCGTCGGATTCTCGCCTCCCGCTCGGCCAGCTCGCGGTACAGGTTAGCGTTCTCTATTGAGATAGCCGCCTGGGAGGCGAGCAGCGTGAGCACCGCCATTCGAGTAGGAGTAAATGCGGCAGTCGTAAGCGTATTCTCCAAGTACAGCAGGCCAATCAACCTGGTCTGTTTCAGTATCGGCAGGCAGAGCACTGACCGTGAGCGACGGTCGCGAATATAGTCGTCCGCTGAAAACGGGTTCTGACTGGACGCATCGTGCAGGAGAACGCTTGTTTTTGTGCGAAGCACGTAGTGAAACACCGAGCTTGGTAGATCTGCGGTCGTGACGCGCGCCTGTTTCAGGACCACGGTCACGTTGTCACTGCTGGCTATGGCCTCCGCTTCGATTTGATATTTATCGGCTCGCGGAAGAATCAAGAGACCTCGATCGGCACCCGCGTGTTCGATTGCCGCACTCATGAGCGTGTTGATTAGCTTCTCGAAAACGATCTCGCCTGACACCGCTTCCGAAACTCTGATTACGGTAGCCAAATCGAGTTGCTCGAAGGGTGTCACTATCGTCGCCGGGGACTCCTTGTCCACTTTGAGGTGCGGATAAAGTTCCTCGAGGTGGCGAACCTTTCCGTCGGCTCCCCAGCGCAGGTAGCAGGCCCGCGCGGCCCGCAAATAGGTCGCAGCGATCTTCTCTTGACCGCGCTCCGCGTAGAAACGCCCGGCAATCTCGTTGGCAATGGCCTGGTTGTGCACGAACCCATGTTTGCGGGCCTCGCGGATCGCCTTGTCGTACAGCTCCTCAGCGTTCAATACGCGGCCCTCCATGCGGGCGATCTCGGCACCGACCAAAGCAGCGCGGTTCTCGAAGTTTTCCGCACAGCGCGCCGCCCATACTTCGAGTTGATTGCGGTGGGCCACAAGAGCCTCACAATGTTCCTGTTTCTCGTCCGGCGATGCAGAATTCCATGCTGCCGCGTGGCCGAGCGCACTATAGAAGCAATACTCAGCCGTTTCGAAATGTGATGGTGAGGTCCAAAGTAGCTGTTGCGCTCTCAATGACGCATCCATGGCGGAAGCATAATCCGCAGCGAAGATCCGTGCTTGTAACTTACGGACCCAATATCGAAACTCGAGCAGCTTCAAGACCGGATTACTCGCTAGGTGGCGCTCGAATCGAAGCTCATCGAAACCCTCGTGGTTGAAGGAGCCAAACGTCGGAGTCAGTCCGCTAAGCGTCCGAATAAATCCGAGCAGCATGGCGAGATTGTCAATGACGAAACCGAACCGAACCTTCTGCGCATACTCGAAACCCCTCTCGGCTTCCCGCTGCACCTCAGCAAGCGGGTCTCCCGCTGCCAAAAAGTTGGTTATCAAGTGATTACAGCTATAACCCGCAAATGTGACGTCCCCTGTGCGGTCAGCAGTAGCAAAGGCGCGACGTACCAGATCACGTCCCTCTAAGACATGTTTTGCCCACGGCATGACAATGTTACCAAAGGACATGTACGTTCGAGCTTGATAGCGCTTCAAGCCGCGCTTTTCTACCAGTTCATAGCCAAGCCGGCCGAAACGAAAACCGTCCTGATAGTTGCTGAAGCGAGGTCCCGCGATCTGGGCGAACCATACATAAGCGAAGCATGACCCATCGCTGTTGCCATACTCGAGGCTCAGATTCACCATTCGACAAACAACGAGCGAAGATAAGTTCTCCTCGATATGCATTGCCGGAAACTCGGCTAATATATCTAGAGTAGCGAGTAAGTCCGGATCGCTCATCAAAGGCAAGTCGACGAGTTCCTCGATTTGTCGACTTCCAAGCTGGGACCAGATTCGATCGTATTCGCGTTGTACTTCGATACGAGTCGGATGAAGTGACCAATCAATGCCTCCACGCTGGAGGTATTCAAGGCATATCTCGAGGCCGCGATCGCTCCGGTCCAAAGTGGTATAAAGCGTGAGCCGCAAACGTGTGACGGCGGCGGTGTCGGGGCCGCTTCTAGCACGACGCGCCAGCATCGAAAGTCGAGTTTCGGCTGCCACCTTACTCGCGGTCAGTAATTCGCACTCGGCTGTGAGACATTCGATGGCGAAGATGAGCTCGTAGTTGTCGTCCCAACTCTGCTCGGTCAAAAACGCCCGCCCAACGGCGAGATACGAAAGCGCTGAAGTATACGCAGTTGAGATCTTCGCGCGTCTACCTGCAATTAGATTCAATTCTGCGACCCGCTCACGCTCCTGATCTGACACTATGAGATGAGAGCCACGATTGAGCTGGTTTACGATATCGAAGATCTTCTCTTCGATCTGCGTTGGCGGAATGCCGACTGCGAGGAGGCGGCCGATTCGAATATGAGCTTCGGCGCGGGCCGTTTCAGGTATTAGTGAATAAGCCGCTTCCTGGACACGATCATGCAGAAAGCTATACGCGCTTTCGGAGTGGAGAACGAGCCCAACTCGGACCGCTTCCAGCAGATCTCGATGCACTACATCTTTCGAGCCTCCGTAAACCTTCGTAAGTAGTGCGAAATCCGCGCTGTTGCCTAGGCAGGCAAGCTGCTGCAATGCGTTCTGAGTTCGAACGGGCAGCCGAGTCAGCTTCCCGACCATGAGCTCCACCACGTTATCAGTGTAACCCTTTGCGTGAATGCGATTTACATCCCAAGACCATCGCGCGTTGCAGTGGTCAAAACTCAGTAACGCCTCCTCGGCAAGCGCATAAATAAACTGGTTAGCGAAGAATGGATTGCCAGCAGTCTTCTCGTGAACTAGTTGCGCCAACGATGTGGCGCGCTCCGGCTCGCAATGAAGGGAGTCCGCAATCAATTGTCCCAAGTGTTCACAGGCCAGGGGCGCGAGGGTGATCTCCTGCACTAGCGCGCCAGCTTTGCGGATTGATTCGAGCCTGCGCGTCAGAGGATGGGCGGAGTCCACTTCGTTGTCTCGGTAGGCGCAGATCAACATCATGTACCGCAGGTCCTGCCGGCTCAGAAGATCTTCGAGCAAATCGAGCGTTGCTGCATCGAGCCACTGCAAGTCGTCGAGGAACAGCGTAAGCGGGTGCTCCGGCCGCGCGAATACGGCGATGAATCGCCCGAATACCAATTGGAATCGGCGTTGCGCATCCAATGGCGGAAGGACAGGAACCGGAGGCTGTTCTCCGATGACTAGTTTCAATTCCGGGACAAGATCGATGATAAGCTCCGCGTTTGGCCCCAACGCTTGGCGAAAGGCATCGCGCCAGATGCTCAGCTCCTCTTCCTCCTTGCCGAGAAGCGGGCGGACAAGGCTGCCGAAGGCCTGCGCGAACGTGGTATACGGGATGTCGCGTTTGTATTGGTCGAACTTACCCGATGCAAAAAGACCGCGGGGCGGTACGAGCACCTTGTGCAGCTCATTGACGACAGAGGACTTGCCGATACCGGAATATCCGGAGACCAGCACCAACTCTGGTACACCGGTCTTGACGATGCGATCGAAGCAGGAAAGCAACGTGGCGATCTCACGATCTCGTCCGTACAGCTTTTCGGGGATGAGCAGCCGGTTCGGCGTGTCCAGCAGGCCGAGCGGAAAGTCATCGATACGGCGGCGCGCTTCCCATTCCGCCAGGCAGCGTCGCAGATCGCGCTCGACACCGCCGGCGGTTTGGTAACGATCCTCGGGAGTCTTGGCGAGCAGCTTCATAATGATCGCCGAGACGGGCGCTGGGACATCCTCTAGCCGTTCCCCTGGCGGCACTGGTTTTCTGGCAATATGGCAGTGCACCCATTCCATCGGATCAGCCGCCGTGAAGGGCAGAACGCCCGTGAGCATCTGGTACAGCGTGACGCCGAGGGCGTAGAGATCGCTGCGGGCGTCGATCGAGCGATTCATCCGCCCGGTTTGTTCGGGTGCCATGTAGGCAAGCGTACCTGCGATGGTCTCGGGCGGCTCGGGCGCCTGCCGCTCGCGGGACAGGCGCGATGCGATGCCAAACCCAGTGAGCCGCACGTGTTGATCCGCGCAGTCCACTACAATATTAGCTGGCTTGATGTCTTTGTGGATGAGCCCGCGCTGATGAACCTTGTCCAGAGCAGAGGTAACAGCGATAGCAAGGCGCAAGAAGCGTCCTACCTCCATGGGCCCCCCGAGCAAACGATCGAGCGGCTCCCCGCCACCGAGATCATCGAGCACCAGTACGGTCCGACCGGCGTCGCGCATGAGGGCGAGCGGCCGCGCCGCCCATGCCCCGTCGAGTTCATCTTTCAGCTCGTATTCGTGCGTGAGGCGATCGAGTCTCGCCCGGGCCGGGTGGTCGGCGGCAGGCGCAACAAGTAGCACGGCGAGCCGGTTGCCATTGTCGTCCAGTCGCCAGCCGCGACTGAACACGCGCTCGCCGTCCTCCCACAACACCTCAGAGCCGCCGTCCGAGTACGTGACGTTCAGCGACTGCTGCACCATCCGTCAAACTCCGCCGTGGGGGCTTCGGCTTGAAGTCGGCTGATCAAGCTCTTCGCGCGCCACGCGCGCGGCCTCTCTCCGCCTCGAGAAATCGTACTCCATCACCAGAGAAATGCCAGCCTTCCCTTTGTCTTGCCGGGTAGGGCGGACGTAGATCCTTGTTCGTTTAGCACGATTACGAGCGATTTGCCCGGCGCGAGCTGGAACTCGGCGACCCGTTGCTGTACCGCGAGCGCCAGCTGACGCAGCTCACCGACCTTGGAAAGGAAGTCCTTCCGATGCCGGCGTGCGCACTGGCCTCGGCAGAGGCGAGTGCGTCGCAGGGCCCCAGGAGTTCCAACGCAGCTGATCTCAGCCGCCTTCCTGATGGCTTGCGCCGTGAACTTTGGCGTGGCGATGTCAACGAATACGTCGGCATTGAGCGACTTCATCTTGACCGCGTGCGAGTCGATGGTCGGCTCGGCCACCTCATAGGCGTCTTCGGCAACGATCATCGACGCAGCCTTGGCGCCGAGGCCATCCTTCAGGCGTTTGAGGTAATCCTTGCCGTAGTCGTCGTTCTGGTAGAGAACGGCGACTTGGCGTTCGGCTTTTCCTTCAAAATATACCTCGCCTAGATCCGCGCCTCGTTTTGATAGTTGGGCGACTAACCTAAAGTGCACGGGAAGTTCTGCGGATTATTCCATTTGGTCGCGCCGGTCTGCACGAACAGTTGCGGCACCTTTTTCGCGTTCATGTATTTCTGTGTGGCGGTGTTGGACGGCGTGCCAAGCGCACCGAAGATGAGGAAAACCTCTTCGCTCTCAACCAGTCTGCGCGCCCGCTCGACCGCTTTTAGTGGACTGTAACCGTCGTCATAGGAAATGAAGTTGATTTTGCGGCCGTTGATGCCGCCTTCGCAGTTGATCTCGCGAAAGTAGGCGGCCTCGGTCTTGCCTGTAGTACCGTAAGCCGACGCCGCTGTAGAGGTGATGTTGCCGATCTTGATTTCGGTGTCGGTTGCGCCGGCATCGTATTTCTTCTGGCAAATACGCTGCCTCCGCTGGCAGCAAGCATTATAATGGCGGTCGAAAACGCCGCCAATCGTCGTGCGACGAAGGACGTCTCGCTTCTCCTTATGAACCAATGAATGTGTCTATCGTTATTGTGGAGCCAGCGCTTCCAAAAGCCGACCCTGACCCTCGTTATCCAGTGGTTTCCAATGTGCTAGTTTGAAACTCGCGACCGGTTATTTCTAGGCTTGGCGCGGGGGCGCGGAACATTAGACCACGCCGCGTTCATTGTGCCACTCTGCGGCGCGGCCTGGCGGGTGAATTTGTTGAGTGAAAGCAAGGTGGAAAGCGCATGAGAGACTTGGCTGGACAGACCGCATTCGTGACAGGCGCTGCCTCGGGGATCGGACTGGGGATCGCGACCGCGCTGTCACAGGCCGGGGTGAAGGTTATGCTCTGCGATATCGAGCAAGAGGCGCTGAAAAAAGCGGTCGCGGACCTGAAGACACGGACCGACGTCGATGTCGACGGCGTGAACGCCGACGTCTCGCTCAAAGGCGAACTTCAGGCGGCAGCGGACGCGACCGTCGCCCGGTACGGCAGAATCCACATATTGGTCAACAATGCGGGCGTGGGCGGCGGCGGCACCTATGGTGAGTGGACTGATGCAGGCTGGAACTGGGTCCTCGGCGTCAACCTGATGTCGGTGATCTGGGGCTTCGAGATTTTCGGTCCGCTGATCGAAGCGCACGGCGAAGGAGGACAGGTTGTCTCCACGGCCTCCGTCGCCGGGCTGATTGCGGGACCAAGTTTGGCGTACGATGTGAGCAAATATGGAGTGGTGGCGCTGTCCGAGGGGATGCGTAACGTGCTCGCGCCGAGGAAGATTGGGGTCTCCGTTCTGTGTCCGGGCGTCATCCGCACGCAGATCATGAACTCTCGGCGCAACGTGCCGCAGCGATTTGCTTTGGCTGTCGGCCCCCCTCCGCCGACAGAAGGACCCCGCGCCAACTTCATCAAAGCATTACAGGAACGGATCAACCACGGCATTGATCCGCTGTATGTGGGCGAACTGGTTCGCGAGGCCATCGAAAACGACTGGCCCTACATTTTCACGGATACCGAGCACGAATCGTTCATCGACGACCGCTTCGCAGCGATCAAGCAGGGCTTCGACCGTATACGCGGACGAACGCCGCGACACTAGCTCTCGCATCTGCTCACAGCCTGGTGGCCCCCTGCCGACCTGAGCGCGGAGCGCCGTGGAAGTCTGTTTCCGGAAGATGAGGCGACGAAGATCATGCCAGCTGTCGAGATCAACGGTGGATCCCGGGATTGTCTGACATGCCCACCCTAATGCTGCTTGATCCCGATCAAGTCAATCGAGCCGCGGCAGCGCCGATCTGTTGAAAGACGAATACTGCATTTAGGTCTCCTTGTGCTCGTGGCGATGCCGCATGCGGGCGGCGGACGGTGGGACTTAGCGCCGATCGCCTGTCGATCCATCCTGCCCATGCCGATGGCGCGTGCTACTACTTCGTTGATGGGCCAGCGGGGCTATCAGCCGCCTGCTTTGACTCACCAGCGTTCCGTCGGCTCAAGGTGCTCCCTGGACTTGAGGTCCGCTGGCTAATCTGAGCGCCGGACCCAAGGCGCTGACGGACCGAGAGGCGCACGAACTAGCCCTCGCTGAACGTGATCCTTGGCTGGATCAGTACAGCGATAACCCCAGTCAGCAGACCAGCTGGCACATTGGGCTCGGCGACCAGCTCTTCGGCGCCACGCCCGATCGGAGGGAGATCACGACCGCGACCCATTCCAAGGGGATTCTAGTCGCGAACTGCTCAAGATTCGTCTGATACAATGGATTTCGGGCGAGTTAGCCGGCCACGGATCGCGCATTCCACGAGGAGAGACGGATGCGTTTCCCAGAACAGTTGGGAAAAATAGCCGCTCGGCAGACTGACGGTTGAGCGGAGTGTGACGGAATCGACAATCTGAGCGCCGCCCCCACGTTTATGATGCATGCGCCCTCGCGCATTCACGGGCTTCTCAGCGACGCTGGCGACGTTCGCGTCGGCGCTTCGCTCGCTCTATCGGCTGCGGCAACGCAGGCACCGGCGCGCCAGCCGTTTCTGTTGGGTCCTTCTCAATCGCAGGGTCTTGGCTTCGGTGCGCCTCCATGCGTTCGAGCACGGCTCGCCCTTTGGCAGTGACCCTCTACGCGCCATTTTGACGCTCAACGAGGCCGTCCGAAAAGATGTCCAGTCCGGGCACGCGCGCGGCCAGTCGCTTGGTGCGCTCGGCCCACTCCGGCCGCTGGTGGCGAGGATCGCCACATGCGGTTGAGGTCCGCCACCACAGCGAACCTGTCCGGGTAGCTCACCAAGATCTTCAACACCGTCACCTGCAAGTTCAACCCGCACCTCGCCCGATCAAGGCCACGTGTGTCAGGGCTTTTCGGCCGGTCTCCCGCAGCTTGTCCGGTGTCGTTCGCCGGGTCTTTGCGGCTTCGAGGATCTTGCAGACCAAACTGGGTGGCGCAGGGGATCCACAATCCCTGAAACGCAACTCTCCGCGACCGCGAAGAGACGTTCACGTGCTCCCGGCCACTATAACGCGCGGCTATCGACTTCATGGCGTGACGTCATTTCCCATACGCCGCGCGCAATCTCATGCTGACGAGTGTGAGCGGCAACTTACGTCGCCACTCCGAGACCCGAGCAAAGGGTCCACAATCAGGAGGCTACAAATGGCAGTGAAGCAGCCAGTTCTTACGCCGCCCCACGGCGGTGAGACGGTGACGTCGAGCGGGGGCTCAACGCACGAGATCAAGGTGGAGAGCAGCCAGACTGGAGGCGAATATGGCACCGTCCTGTGGACGGTGCGGGCCGGGGAGGAGCCGCCGCTGCACACCCACTCGCACGAGGACGAGCTGCTCTTCGTTGTGGAGGGGCAGCTGATCGCGCGAGTCGGCGATGCCCGCATTGAGGTGGGGCAGGGCGCCTACGCGGCTCTTCCCCGCGGTGTGCCGCATACAATAGAGGTGGTCGGCGATCAGGCCATCCTGCTGCTCAGCTTCGTGCCGGGTGGGCTGGAGCGCTTCTTGGTCCCTCGCAAAGGCGAGCAGCTCGATCCGGCTGCTTTCGGCCTGACGTTCCCCTAGGGCGGGGACCGGCCGCGCGGAGCCCGCGGCCGTGCGCCCACTCGGCCCGGCGACAGGCCGCGCGCGACCCGCGCCGGCCGAGTGCGCCAGCGGTCTCCCGGTTCAAACCAACTAGCGCGCTGAGCGGTGAAATGCGCTAATGCGCCTGGTCGTCTGCAAGAATCCCGCTGGCCGAAGAGTACACACGGGGGACCGACAAGTCGTCGCGCCGCTGGTGTCTTGCATATTCGTGGCAGCGTCGCCAAACACCCGAGAAAAAGCCGATAGCCGCCAATTGTCGGAATAGCAGAGGACGATGCAGTGGGACTGCGCCGGTTCGCATAGGCAACCGCGGAGCGCAGTTCAGGTGCCTACGGGCATCATAACGCGGGGTTATCAACTTCATGGCGCGACGTCATTTCTCATTCGTCGCGCGGAATTCCATGCTTGGCCGGAACCTTTGTTATCCATCGCACACCGGCTTAGCGTGTTGACGCCCGCTTTTGAAGCATTCCAAATTAGCGGGACGGGAATCTCTTTGGATCGAGTGCTGTAATCCGCTAATCAATGCAGCCGAATAGGCTAGGGCCGACGGAATGCGCCAAACAATTGGACGTGTACGGCATTCGAGCGCGCTAATGGGCGCGTTCATTGTGCTGATTGGTCTCAGCGGATTTGCGCGCGCTGGCGGCCCCGCCAGCTCGGATGCAAGCTCATGGCGCGAGATCGAGACAAAATACATTTTCGGATTTACCACCGGCTCAGGTATCGGGATTGAAGGCGAAAAGGAGTTCACGACCGACACGATCGGCCGGTTTGGCAAGCGCGGCGGACGCTACAGTGCGACGGAGACGAAGTACGAGTTCGAATTCACCCCGTCTCAATTCGTGCAAATCGAATTTGGGGCGCTTGGATCGACCCATGACATCCGGAATGCTACTGATCTCGACGACCGTCGCCAAGTTGCGTTCAGCGGCGGGTTTGGTGAATTCCGCTACCTTGCGCTTGAGCGGACGTCGAACAACCCGCTGTCGGTGACGCTTGCATTCGAACCGACGGTTCGGCTAGTCGATGAGACAAGTGGTGAGCGGGTTCACAACTACGAATTCGAGACCACTCTCAATGCTGACCTCGAGCTGGTCAGAAACCGGCTCTTCGCCGGCTTCAATCTCCTGTATGAGCCTGAATACACCCACACCCTGCTTGACGAGACCATCCGGGAAACGAAGCTCGGCGGCTCCGCCGCGCTGTCGTTCCGCCTCTCGCCGAACGTCCTCATCGGAGCGGAAGTCTGGTATCTGCGTCATTATGACGACTTCGCGCTCTCGGCCTTTACGGGTGATGCCGTGATGCTCGGTCCGACGCTCTTCGTCCGGTTTACGCCAAAGATGTTCATGACAGCGGCGTGGAATACGCAAGTATGGGGTCGCGAAGTCAGCAGTCCGTTCTCGCTCAATCTTGCCGAATTCCAGCGGAATCGCGCCAAACTCAAATTCGCCATCGAGTTCTAATTCCCTCAAATCCAGGGCTCAGAATGTACGTTTTGACCATGAGCAGGAAGCTGGTCTTCGCAACGCTCTGTACGGCTATGCTGCCGTTCTCTACAGCATCGGCGCAGCAGGCGACCGAAATCCAGATCTCCTACTCCAACGGGCAGTTTCAGCCCCGCGAGGTGCGTGCCCCAGCAGACAAGCCTGTCCTATTCCGGATCAGGAATCTCGAGGGCAAGGCGATGGAGTTTGAAAGCACCTCACTAAGAGTGGAAAAGGTCGTAGCCGCCAAAAGCCAAGGTGTTATCAACGTCCGCCCTCTGAAGCCAGGACGCTATGAGTTCTACGACGATTTTAACGAGAGCGCGCGTGGCGTTCTTGTCGTCGAATAGGCCCACGTCTCGTGCTCGCCGCGCTCATAATCGTTTTCCGCGAGGTTTTCGAGGCTGGCCTCATCGTCGGCATCGTGCTCGCGGTCACGCGTGATGTCGTCCACCGCGGTCGCTGGATTGTCGGCGGCGTGCTAGCGGGAATCGGGGGAGCTTGTCTTGTCGCGGCATTTGCTGGCGGCTTATCGCAGCTGTTCGCAGGCATGGGACAGGAACTGTTCAACGCCGCCATCCTCGGAATCGCCGTCGTGATGCTGACCTGGCACAATGTGTGGATGGCGAGCCATGGCCGCGAGATTGCCCTCGAAATGCGCGCGGTTGGCCACGCGGTGGCCGAGGGCAGCAAGCCGCTAGGGGCACTGGCGGTTGTGGTCGGCGTCGCGGTGCTGCGCGAAGGCAGCGAGGTCGCGCTGTTTCTCTATGGGGTCGGGACCTCCGAAGGCGGCTCGGCCCTGGGCCTTACCTTCGGCGGCTGCCTCGGCCTGTTGCTCGGGGTCGCGGTTTGCCTGCTGACCTATTTGGGCCTGGTGCGGATTCCACCGCGCGCGTTGTTCGCAACGACGACTGTTTTGATCACCCTCCTGGCGGCGGGTTTGGCGGCGCAGGCCGTCGCCTTCCTGGAGCGGGCGAACTGGCTAACGTCGCTCGACAGCGTCGTGTGGGACTCGGGCTGGTTCTTATCCGAAGCCAGCATTCCTGGCCGCGCCTTGCACACGCTGATCGGCTATAGTGATCAACCGACGCAAATGCAGCTCATCGTCTACCTTGTAGTTATCGCGGTTACTGGTCTTCTGATGCGGCTGACCTCGCGGGTGCGCGGTGAGAACGCTATCGCACCAGCCTAATGAACGTGAGATGGGTTCAGGGCCCGGCGCTTACAATGTAGCTTCGCGCGCGGATAACTGGAAGTTAACGTCTTTCTGGAGGCCGCAACGGCTACATAGGCGCGTGGATGACGTTTACCCAGCCACCCACGACATTCCATGAAGCGGGCGAGGGAAGTTCTGGAAGGTCCAAGGAGTTACTCTTCAACGTGGCAAGCTGAGCCGAGTTGAAGCCCGGCATAGTCGCACCGCTGGTTCCCCTTTTCCGCTCGGGCCCTCGCCGGTGTATCAGGAACCTCAATCTGCAACAGGACGGTTCGTGCCCCAGTCTCCGACCAAGCCTTTCAGCGACGTGCTCTCCGGCGAGCGACAGGCGATCCCGCCGGTCTGGATGATGCGGCAGGCCGGCCGTTACTTGCCCGAATATCGCGAGGTGCGCGCCAAGGCCGGCGGATTCCTCGATCTCTGCTTCAACCCGGAGCTTGCCGCCGAGGTAACGCTGCAACCGATCCGGAGGTTCGGCTTCGATGCGGCGATCATCTTCTCCGACATCCTGGTGATCCCCTATGCGCTCGGACGTTCCGTGCGCTTCGAGGTCGGCGAGGGTCCGCGGCTCGAGCCGCTGGATGATCCCGCCAAGGTCGCGACACTGGCGAAGCAAGCCGATTTCGGCAAGCTCGCGCCGGTGTTCGAGGCCCTCAAAATCGTGCGCGGTGCGCTCGATCCCAAGATCGCGCTGATCGGCTTCTGCGGCGCGCCGTGGACGGTGGCGACCTACATGGTCGCCGGCCAGGGCACGCCCGACCAGGCGCCGGCGCGGATGATGGCCTACCGGCATCCGGAGGCGTTCGCCGAGATCATCGACGTGCTGGTCGAGAACTCGATCGAATATCTGCTGGCGCAGCTTGCGGCCGGCGCCAACGCCTTGCAGATCTTCGACACCTGGGCCGGCGTGCTGCCACCCGCCGAGTTCGCGCGCTGGTCGGTCGAACCGACCCGGCGCATCATCGAAGGCGTGCGCGCCAAGGTGCCGGACGCGAAGATCATCGGCTTTCCGCGCGGCGCCGGCGCGCAACTGCCCGGTTTCGTCGAGGCGACCGGTGTCAACGCGGTCAGCATCGACTGGGCCGCGGAGCCGGCCTTCATCCGCGAGCGCGTGCAGAGCAAGGTCGCGGTTCAAGGCAATCTCGATCCGCTGGTGCTGATCACAGGCGGCGCCGCGCTCGACCGCGCGGTCGACAACACGCTGGCGAATTTCGCGCAAGGACGGTTCATCTTCAATCTCGGCCACGGCATCCAGCCGGAGACGCCGATCGCCCATGTCGAGCAGATGCTGAAGCGGGTGCGGGGCTGAAGAGCGATTCTTCCTTGCGGCGCATCCTTCGAGACGCTCGCTTAAGGCGGGCTCCTCAGATGAGGACTTACTTTGCGACTGACGAGCGCCGCCTTACGCCGCGTCTTGAACCATGACGCCATGGAAACCGACTGCCTTCACTGAAAAAAACGCGAAAACAACGCCATGCAAGATAGAAATCATCGAAGGATTTCGTCTGGCATGGCCCTAAGTCCCACAGTGACCAATGAACTCGCCGCGAGCGTAACCGCAACAATTGTGTGTAACTAACAAGCTCCGCTGAGCTCGGCGGTTATTTCGATCAACGTTCCGCACCGCTCGATTCAAGGTGCTCAAGGATATTCTCGAGCGCATGCGCGCTTCCGACCGGAACTCTTTTCGTGCTCGGATGCTTCGAGCGACCCGCCACGCTCTAGGCGATGTGCGTTCCACCGCTGACAAGCGCCCCGCGGGATAGAACGCGCCGCTGCGGCCGGTTGGTGGCCCAGCTCGCAGTCGAACTGTAAACCA
Source organism: Bradyrhizobium sp. WSM1253 (assembly GCF_000244935.1). Classification (NCBI taxonomy): domain Bacteria; kingdom Pseudomonadati; phylum Pseudomonadota; class Alphaproteobacteria; order Hyphomicrobiales; family Nitrobacteraceae; genus Bradyrhizobium; species Bradyrhizobium sp. WSM1253. Next base: position 311,368 of record NZ_JH600072.1, on the reverse strand, counting down.
ACGGGTTGCTACGAGCGCGCCGCCGAACTCGCTGTCCACCTGACTGAGATCGGGAGCCGAACAAACCTCCTTCCGGCCGTCGCAGTTTTTCAGCGCAATCGATCAAAGTGGAGCTGTCGACTTAGAGACGAACACCATACACCTTCGTATCGTTCCGTGCCCACTTTTTGGTGCCCGATGATTACCTATGTCCGATTGAGCTGCTGGCCCCGATGGTCTTAGGCTGCATCTGTTGGAACGCACACGAGTTTATGAAGTGCGATGAGGAAAAACGAGGATCGAGGAACAACTGTACTAAAACCAGAAGGAGACTGCGATGCCCTATTGCTCCGAAACTCCTAAGTCTGGCAGAGCCGCGCGATGCGCAGTTTGTGACGGCAAGTTTGGTCTCGTCCGGCACTATTCGTGGCGAACCGGGCTATGTTCCAAGAAATGCGTCGATCGCTTCAGAGCTCGCAGGGAACGTGACCTCGATTGGGTAAGCTGGCTCCCGATCGCCTTCAACCAACTGCCAGAGAAACGGCCGGGCTCATCATGACGCTCCGGAGCTCGCAACGCGGCACTGTGTATTTGGAAGCAGGGCGGACTTTGCTCCGCACGGCTCAAGCGGTGATTGACTCAGTGATTGCGGCCCGGCTCAAGTCCCTTGCCGACGACTACCAGTCGCAGGATGAGAACGTTCGCATCTTGATCAACCCAACGGCATCGGCTCGATCGGTTGCCAAGAACTGAGATGAGTGGCGTGCATGACCTGACGGGCTGCTTCATCGCTCGTCTTCGGAAGAAATCGAAGCGATCTTTCGAACGTCCGGCGCGCGACCCCGGTCACGAGCAGTTTTATTGAACCGCCCGCACGGCTTCAAAGTTGGAGCTCAGATGGTACATCTGAATGAAATGATTATGGTCATATCATAGCGAAGCTGGTTCACGAGGCAGCTTTTCGGAGCGAATATGGGCGAAGTCATTCGGTTTGTCCCAAAATCTGAGCGCGAGCGAGTTCGCCTAATTCGAGAGGCTCGCGCGATCCACGACAGTATCTTCCCGCCGGAGCAGCAGGACAAGGCACTGACAAGTCACGAAGTGGGCGGCACCACCGGTGACGAGGGCGAGTTCTCATGATCAAAATCATCGCCGTCCTCTGCAGTCTTTCCTCTCCGGCGAATTGCCACGAGCAAATTGTCACCAACTCGGACTTCGCCGAGGTCTCGATGCAGTCCTGCCTGATGGGCGCGCCGCAGCTCGCCGACTGGATGAACCAGCATCCGGCCGAGCGTTTGGCCGCATGGCGCTGCGTAATTGGAAGACAGGATGGCAGGGGCGCTTAGATTAGAAGGCGGCGTTCGCTGGTCGTCCTCCGAGACTCCGGCGAACATGCTATCCGTCAATGCAGGAGCGAAGACAACTACGCTGTGCGCTTATCACTCCAGTTGTGAGCACGACGGAACGAAGCTAATCGGCGGTTCTTTTTTACGACCTCCCCTCCAATCTCCGCGGCCCTGGCGATGATCATCTCCCGCTTGCAGTCTGGGTTTAATAGCACCGGAGGCTCAGACGCCCCATTTTGGGCCCCTGGGCAATGGGTCGGAGGTAAAGTTGATCGCCGGGGCAACCGGCCGGCTTACCACCGCCCAAATCTCTGGCTAGACGCCGCGACAGTTCACCAACCGTGTGGCGGGATCGGAGCGAGATGATCGGCTTGCGCAGCAATTCCTCTCGCCACGGCGCCGGGGCCAAAGTCCTGCATTGGCTGACCGTCATGCTAGTTCTCGCCGCTTATGTGCTGAGCACCGGCGACGGCTATTCGCTCTATTCCGCGGCCGCGGACGGGCTTCGCAGGGTTCATGAGGCGCTTGGGGTCGTCCTATTCATTGTTGTCGTGCTGCGGCTGCTATGGCGCTTGATCGAGACTACGCCCGCGAAGCAGCCGATGCTGCCATGGATGGCTGCGGCCGCAAAGCTCGTTCACTTCGCGCTTTATGCGCTCCTCATCGCGATTCCGGCAACCGCGGTGCTCGGCACTTGGCTGGAGGGGATTCCCGTCACCCTTCCCGGATTCGACATCGCCCCCCTGATCGCGAAGGCGCATGGACTGGGGCAGCTGATCATGGAAATACACACCATCCTCGGCAACGCCATCCTCTGGATTGCCGCTGTGCATACAGCCGCGGCTCTCTTCCACCACTTCTATCTGCGCGACGACGTTCTTCAATCGATGACTCCGGGCGCATGAATGATTATCTTGCCGCTTAGCTCAAGCCATGGCCGCGCAAGTAGAGAGATCATTTTGAAAACCCTACCGCCCGCAGCTAGATCGACAGCGAACGCGTTTGACCGAACCTACCACGGTCGCACGAGCAGTGACGCGTGCTGCGGGTGTGGACGCGGCTAATAATGTCAAACGGTCGCGCGATCTTTTCGGAGCGACAGGAGGGCGCCGACTCGGCCGTCACTCTGGTCTTGAGGACTAAATCGGCTTCGAATTGTAAGGGCAGGGCTGTTGTCTACGGTCCTGGGCGCTGGGTCAGAGCTCAGCGCTGGCGCGCATAACAGGCCGTCGTCCAGCGGCTTTGATCGGCGACGGAAAATTTTCTGAGCCAGACCCGACAGCAGATCGTTCCGTGACCTGCAATATTCAAGCTATAATGACAATCAGGCGAGGCTTCGAGTCAACGTGATCGTCAATCGCGATCTGGTGATCGAACCCTAGCAGTGACGGAGAGCAAAATGAACCTCGACGCCGAAGAGAGCTGAGCCGGTGACAATGAGGGTAAAACGCTTCGGCTGCCGTTTACTGTGATCTAAGAAAAGTGCCGAACTGCCAAAGTGCGAGGGCCCTCATACCTTGATCTGAAACTCGCTCGTTGCTCCGATGCCGGCCCGATTTACGGCGGTTCATCGGTCGCTTCGACGAGCGCGAAGGCAGACTCGAAACGGAGATGCATAGCCTCCGACGTGAGGAAAATTCACAAAGAGCCGCAACCTGAACTCCTGGAACATCTTCTGGGCGGAAAGGCCTCGACCCACCACGACGATCGGCCACGCTTGAGCCGGCCGCCTTTCCGGAGGAGGCGCTCGGGCGACGGGGTTGTGGTCGATGCATGCCTTCACGTGGCTGAATCGCTCGACGCTTAGCAAGCCGGCGCTGATGTCGCATCCCGGGACTTGCATTCAAACGCGGCGCAAGGTTTGCTGCACAGCGCGGGAGGCTTCATGCCTAACCCGCTGTGCGCGTGTGCAATCCCTGACGCCTTACGACCGGCTCTTCAGGCGCGTCAAAGATTGACGTCGTGAGCAGGACAGCGGCAGCGAGGATCCAGTAATACGACGCGTCGAGCCAACCGAATTTGAGGGCAAAGGGTAGGATCACAAACACCACCCCAAGGGCGCGATCGAGCCGAAGGTGCAGCCAGTAGGGGATGATACGGACGAGACCGGTGGGATGGTCGGTTGCAGCGGCCAAGAGCAGCGCGGCAACACCTACGACAACGGAAAGCCACATCGCGAGTGGTTCGCTCTGGCCCAGGTTCAGCACGAATGGCGCTGCGATCAGGACGATCGCGGCGGGATAGTCGATCAGGTAAGCGTGGACAGATTTGGTTATGAAGCGGAACGACATCAGTGACTCCTACGTGCTTTGCTGCTCGTGCCGCCGTATGCCAGCAAGCACTCTGCACAATCGTCAAGGGTCAGCCCGTTAGACACACAGGAAACCTATGACAGTACGCCAAGCATTAGAAGTGCCTGGTCGTTATGGTTTCCATTCCACTCGCTCGGGGCACGCCGCCAGAGGCGTTCAGTTCGTGTGTCCGATGCCCACGAGGGCATGAAGGCCACCGTCGCAAATCTGCTTAAATCCGGCTGGCAGCGCTGCTGTTTCGACTTCATGCGCGATGCATTGGCGCATGCCGCAAGACCGGACGGCGCGTCGTCTCCACCTTCCAAACTGTTTGCCCGGGACGATGCCGAGGCTGCCAAGATGCAGTGGCGCGAGGTCGCCGATCAGTTCCGCCACAAGCTGCCGAAGCTTGCGCCTTTTCGAGGCGGCGGAGACCGACGTGCTCGCCTACACGACCTCCCGCCGCAGCACCGGACCAAGCTGCACTCCACCAACCCGATTGAGGCCTCAACGGCGTGATCAAGCGGCGCACCGAGGTGGCCGGCATCTTCCCCAACGAGAACGCCGTCGTTCGCCTCATCGGCGCGATCCTGCTCGAACAAAACGAAGAATGGGCGGTTCACTGTGCCCGTTATGACAATGGAAGCAGTCGCCGTTGCGCGATGATTCGAGCGTCAGCCTCACGGCTCTCGCCAGCTGACCTGCCCGGCTCTCGCCGGAAACGCGGTGATCCGCCGCCAGCTAAACCACACCACGGGACGCAATGGGCACATTGCGTTGCGCGGCATCGTAGCGGATCGTATTTCCACTTCGAAGGGCTCGCCGTGCTGGATAGGGATGCCGGGACCACACCAATCGATTTGCAGCACGGGTTTCGATCAACATTAAAGAAGGTGTGTGGGGTCTCCAACGGGGGTTATTGCTTCCAAACTGCTGCGCATCGCCGAATAACCGCTCAAACAGCGGCCACAGTGCCGGATGTTGAGCCGCGAATCGTTGATCTCGAACGCGAGCATCTACGGCACCACAGCGCCACTCTTGCATCTTGAGCGCCTGCTGGCGTAGCCCGCGCGACAGTCTGTCATCCCGCCGATCGCGGCAGTTCGAGCTCCGCAAGTAGCTTGCCCCCCAGCACAGAACATCGAGCATAGTCTGTCATTGGGTTTGCTCTTTTGACCCGGTAAGACGAACCGATCCCCGCCTGCGGGTCCGCATGTTGAGGTTCGCTCTCTGGGCGGCGCTCACCTCGGGCGCGTTGAGAGCTGAGGTCGTCAGCAAGACTGCTGCGGCGAAAACCCAGAAATAGCCGGCGTCTGGCCCAGTGACATGGAAAGCGGAGGGGGCATTGATGGAGATCACACCCAATGCGCGGTCCACCCATTGTAGCGAGGCACGGAGGACTCGGACGAGCGCCGTCGAGTGGTCCGTGAATGCCGACAGCAGCAGTGAGACGCGGGTCACCACCGAAAGCCACAGCGCGACGGGACTGCTCTTGCCTAGCTTGAGCAGGAATGGCGCAACAATTAAAACGACGGCGACAGGACAGTCGATTAGGTACGTGCGGATAGATTTTGTGATGAAGCGGAATGACATGGCGGAACTCCTGCATGCTGGGCTGCTAGATCGAGTTGTCGGGACATCGAAAATAGGGGCTTGTGATCTGGGCGACCCGTGCTGCCACCAAATATCGATAAGGCGTATAAAGAGCGTATTCCCGTCCGCGCGAGGTTAGAAATGTCGGATCGTTATCGTTTTCATTATCTCCAGCCGCCCGCTCTAAAGCTTTCAGACGCCAGGGCGCCCCGCGCGGTCGGTTAGACCAGCGCTCGAGTAGAAATCTCTTCCGCTCGAACGCTCCCGGGTTGCCACGCTAAGTCGTGCGAACGTAGCACCGGCGGGGCAGGGGCCTTCCATCCCATCGATTTTGAGCAAATCTCGTTCTGAACGCGTGTTCACAGTTGATCCAAAGTCGCACTCTTTTTGTCACCGGTCAGTTACTCCGGGCGCCGCCATCGTCGATCTGAAAACATCGCGTGAACTGCAACTTGCTCGAGGCAACCAGCGGGTCAGCCGCATGCCACACCGGCCACCGCGGGCGCAACGCCGCTAGCGACAGCCGTGGCGCCGGACCAGATGCCTACCGCACGGACTCTCTTGTCAGTGGGCAATCGCTGCTCGTGCACCGAAAGGCCGTCAGGCAGGATCAAGCCTTCGCCCAAACCTTGCAGTGACCGGCCGACGATGAGCCGGCGCGGAGCCAACCACGGTGGCGCCGAGGCGTGGAGATCGGCCCCGCGAGGACGGTCCGCGCAGTTCGGCGTTCATCAGCCAGTGCACTTGGAACGGCGACAGGGCCATGTCCGCCAATCGCCGCGAGGGGACCATGATGACGGCGCTCCTGACGAACATAAGGCAGTTGCCCACGCTGCATGCGGAGAGCACGTTTGTGCTGTGCCCGACGGCCTAGGCTTTTAAGAGCGGCAGGCGGTGGTCGGCCGGCATCAGGGACGCGCTGCTCACGACGTAATCCTTCAGGTTTAAGTCGAGCGCTTCGCGGGCGCGAATTCATTGGCCAACAGCTTGAAGCCGGGCCGCCGCATCCCTTGACAAATCACTCTCTCGGCATCAATGCAACCTCAAGCAGACTCTTCCTAAACCGCTATCGCTTCCGGCCCGCGCTGCAATCCCAACGCTGGACGAACATTGCCAATTGCACATGCGTATAGCATGGAAACTGGGAATGGCACGGTGCCGTTCCTCAATCCATTCTAGGTCGAGGCGAGTTGCGCAGTCCGTTGCTGCAGCACGCTGCCCGCAGAACCGCAATAACCATGGTCTATCAACTCTATGCCGCGAGATGATTTCCCTCACCGCTGGGCGACCGCCATCGTGTGAGACCGCATTTGCGGCAAAGGCAGTGGAGGATCGTCCGGCGCTTTGATCGCCAGATACCGGAATGAGGAGTGCGATACTGAGGCTGCAGACTAGCGACGTCTCTCTTGCTTTTGCATGCGCTGTGGCGGCTAAATCCATTTGCTTAGCGATCAGGCGAGCGGGTCGGCGCCATCCTGTGTAACCGCCTGCAGTTTTTTGCGACGGTGGACAATGCGGCCGGGGCAAATCGAAGCAGTATCGTTGGACGGTCGGGAAAACACGGAGGCGCTTGTTGAAAAGCTCAGCTTCATGATCGCCTACGGCTCCGATGCGCCGGTGGTCTCCGTAGTCACCGGAGCATCGCCAATGACGATCCCTCTATCTCCAGGCAACCAGCTTTGTTCTCAATCCCCAGAGCCGGATCGTGACTCCGTCTATTCGGCCGTCTGGGTCTGGCCCGCGACCTCAAGCCTTCGGCAAAACTAGTGAGGAGCAGCGGCAAACTATGGCGAAGGTGAATGAATGGCGCAAAAACATGTAGAGTGCCGCAGCTGCGGCGTTATCGATCCAGACCCCTGCCCTCGAGAGTTCGGGCGGAAAGCGCCGGCTCCATGCCGACGCATGGTGCTCACGGCCTGTGTGCTCGCGTCGTCGATGGCGTTCATCGATGGGACAGCGCTGCCCGTCGTGCTGCCGATATTGCGCGCCGATTTCGGTGCTGACCTCGTCTCCGTCCAATGGGTTCTCAACGGGTATATGCTGGCGCTCGCCTCCCTGACATTGATCGGCGGGGCGCTCGCGGATGTTTATGGCAAGGCGCGCATGCTCACCCTCGGTTGCGTCCTGTTCGCTCTGGCGTCCGCGGCTTGCGCGTTGGCGCCTTCGCCCGCATGGCTGATCACTGCCCGGGTGGCGCAGGGAGCGGCCGCAGCGATCGTCACACCTGCAAGTCTCGCCCTGATCGGAGCAACCTATCCGCGCGCAGAGCGGAACCGGGCGATCGGCGCATGGGCAGCGGCATCCGCTCTCACCACCGCCGGAGGTCCTGTCCTGGGCGGCTGGCTGACCGAGACCTTTGGCTGGCCATCCGTGTTCTGGATCAACCCGCCGCTCGCGTTCGTAGCAGTGGGAGTTCTGCTAGTCTTCGCGGGCAGAGATGACCTTATCCAGCGCCGGTTCGACGGGATTGGCGCAGCGATCCTTGCTTTAGCGCTCGGGACACTCACCTGGGCGCTGAGCCAGATCGGACCAAGTCAAGCTCGGGCCGCTGCAAACGCACCAGCCCAATCCGTGACGGTGCTCACGATAGTCGCCGGGTTCGGCGTTCTCGGGTTCGCCGTCTACGCGTTGTGGGAGCGCAGAAGCGAGCATCCGATGACGCCACCCCGCCTGGTGGAGAACCGCACCTTTCTCGGGCTGAACGTTGCGACGCTGATGATCTATATGGGGATTTCGATCGTGTTCTTCCTTCTACCTTTTGACCTCGTCGACCGCCGCGCCCTGTCGTCGACCGATGCCGGGCTGGCGTTCCTGCCTTTCACGCTCGGCGTGGGGCTGTTGTCGAATGTCTTCGGCGGGTTGGCCGACAAGATTGGCACGCGGACCATGCTTATCGCGGGACCGGCAGGTGCCGCGCTCGCCTATGTCTGGTTGGCGCTCGGTCAGAAAGAATCTTTGATGCTCGGCGTGATCGTACCCATGACGCTGCTTGGCCTGTCCTTCGCGGTGCTCGTGGCACCGCTCACCGCGTCCGTCATGTCGAGCGTTGACCAGACGGATGAAGGGCTCGCCTCCGGCATCAACAATGCAGCGAGCCGGGTTGCGCAGCTTGCCGGTGCGGCATTAGCCGCCGGTGCCGCGTCTTTCGACTCCGGCTACGAGATCGGTCTCGCCGTAGCCGCTGGGACCTCAATCTGCGGAGCTTTTACAGCCGCAATAATCGCCATGCCGGCCGACACGAAAGCGGCCGGCTCGGGAGGCGTCTAGACCCATGGAATTCAACTAGATTCGATATTGGCTTGCCAGATGCCCTCAAGTTCGCCGAGCCATTCGGAGCGGAGTGTCTCGATCCAGGCTCAGACGCACCAGGCGCTGGAACACGAGTTGCCCGGAAGCCGGACTATCGCGATGTTCGCGACGCCGCGAGCCTTTGACGCTGGCGCCGTGAACGCCATCCTCGGACTTGATTACCGGATTCGTTAGCCGCAGGCCTCGGCCGGAAGGTCTGCTGGATTTCAAGAAGATCGGTGCGTTGACGGGCAGATGCACTCACGCCATCGCATCCTCAGGGGGAATGCTGAACGATCATAGAGGGGTGGCAGTTGCCTTCCTAGTTAGTCATCTGGATGACCGAGGGACGCTAAACTCTTTCAAATACATGTTGGCCAGCGGCGGCGTGAGGAGCCGCACGCCGCCAAGCTTTGGGGTCACGACGAGCGTGGCCAGCCGGACCCTAAGAGAAGCTCGGACAGTAATGGTAGGATAGCTCCAATATCATCGCCAATCCTTGGGGTGTCATCGACGGCGGTGATCTGATCGTGGATCGTCCGGAGGTCGGCGCCGACTTCCTTACATGCAGGCGCAAACCCTCGGGAGCGCAGAGGACTTTGTCAATACGGCGGACAAGTCGGCAAGTCGGCCCAGGGGGCTGTCGCAAAGGCGCCGACGCGCGGTCCGGGCGCACAACCTGACCTGTAATATCCGTAGCCGTAGGCTCGATAATATGAATTATAGATTGGATCGCCCCAATACGAACTATAGGCGGGATAACCCCAGTTCGCATCATCGGTCGGATAGCCCGAGTACGAAGGATCAGGATGACCCCGCCGCGCCTGATAGCGCACGTCCATCGTCAGGGCCGGTCCCGCCGCTCTAATCGACGTACCATTAATCGGCGCAGCAGACGACTGGGCGGTGGCGGTCACTGCAAGAGGTACAGCAATCGCGAGGGCAATCGCGAGGCTGCGGACTTGAATCTTCATGAGTAGCTCCTGTTCGTTCTACCCCCCGGCAAGAATGACGTTGCAAGGCCGGCGAGGGAAATCACCTCTGGCCATAGAGTCGATAGACGATCATTATTGCCGCCGCGCCGCATGATGCCCGAACGAGGACTCTCAACGACTGCGTCTGCAAATACTTCCATTGCCGCGATCGAGTCCCATTTTTAACTCTGCATATTGCGGTGACGCGGTTAACAATGAAGCTGTTCTTTCATACCCAGGTCTAGCGGTAGCACGGAGCTAGGTCCCCGACCCACCACTCGATCCGAGCAGACCCGGACGTTACGTCGCACTCGGCCCTTCGGCCACCTCCCGCGTTTTCCGCTTTTGTGCCGCTGTTGAGGGTTACGCCCATCTTGCTCGGCCTAAGATATTGCCTATTGAGGGAGGCGGACGAGACGTACTGTTTCACATCAACGGTCTTCTCCGATTCTGCTATCGTTCCTTCGCTTCATGTCGCGAGTGCCAGTTTGCCGTTTCGCTAAGGCTTCGAGCTGATAACAATTCCGATCCTATGAGCGAGCCCGGCCTCTTCTCGGTATCGCGCCGATCCTGTGTTCCTTCGCACTTGCCAAGCTGTCCCTCATAGTGACAATCGCCGTTCTGGCTTTTCGTAAACTCCTCGTCGGCACGTACCAAAACGCCCGGAGGCGCTCCCACCATTTTTCCTGGGCGCATCCGGGCAGTGGTGTTGCGTTCGCATCACATGAACGCTCCGAGCACTCTCGGAGGTGTTCGATACGACCGGATGGAGTTTAGACCGAGCCAGCCGGCGCAACGGCGGGAAAGTCCTTCTCGGGATCGAACACATTGTTGAAAAAGTTCGTCAGGGAGTACATGGCCACGAGCGCGACGATCTCAATGACATTCGCATCCGTGTAGCCGGCATTGCGGACGGTCTTCAGATCGGCGTCGCTGATCTTGCCGCGGGTCTCGGCGACTTTGCGCGCGAACTGGATCCCGGCGTCCCGCTTCGGGTCGCTGGCGTGACCCATCCGAGCGAGAATTATTTCATTGGCCGGCAGCTTGGCCATATGATCGGCCGTAAAACTATGAACCGTCAGGCAATAGTCGCAGCCATTCACTTCGGACACAGCGAGACCGATGCTGTCACGCGTCTTCACGTCGAGCGACTTGCTCAAGGAGCCGAGCAGGGCGGCCCATGCGTTGAACGCGATCGGGCTTGCCGCGAAAGTCGCCATCATGTTCGGCGTGAACCCGATGTTCTTGGTGAACATGTCGAGGGTCGGTTTCGATTCGGGTGGCACTTGTTCCGGCTTTAGAGCTGCAATCCTGGGCATCATGTTCTCTGTATTTCGGTGGCTTCACTAATAATCAGACCAGATTCAACACTTCAGCCAAAGGCCGCCGCGGCTTCTGTGGCCAGTTTCCCGGACGCTCGGCCCCTACGGACAACAGCATGACCGGTACTTCATCCTTCGTAAGCGCGAACTCGCGGTGCACTGCTTCCGCATCGAAACCGATCATCGGGGTCGAACCCAGGCCTAGCGAGCGGGCCGCATAAATCATCGCCGCCGCGCCGAAGGTGCCGGTGCGTACGGCCTCGTCGCGCTGGCGCTGCGGGTATTCCATGTACAGGTCCCGTGCGGGGATCTCCCATTCCGGCACCATCTTTGCCGGCATGATGCCCTCTTTTACCAGCGGTGCCAGACGGTCGGGTACTACGCTAGAGTCGGCCAACTGGCCGCAGATGATGAAAGTAACAGCCGCCTCGGTGATCGCGGGCTGGCTCCAAGCGATCGGACTGAGGCGAGCCTTGGCTTCCGGCGTGCGCACCGCGATGAAGCGCCAGTTCTGCAAGTGGAAGGATGTCGGCGCGGTGGTCCCGATTCGAACCAACTCGCGGATTTGGTCGTCGCTCAACGTGGCGGCAGGGTCGTAGTACTTCGTGGCCCGGCGGCTCAGGATGCATTCGATGACCTCATTGGTCATAGTTCTTCTGCTGGTCATAGTGATTCCGTTGGTCAAGTTGTTGTTCTGCGTGCGGGAATAGGCTGAGATAATGAGGGCTTTTGCTCCTTTTACTGGAAATGCTACGGAGCCCGCTCGGTAGTTTCCCACGTTGCTCCGGCTCTTCCGATAGGACGCGCCCGGCCACGTGCATCGAAGGCGCACGTCGTTCAGGGGCGAGTGCGGATGATCGTCTTCCCGTCGATGCGCTCGGTCGGATTGAAAGCGGCGACGGCGTCATCGAGGATCGAGACGGTGCCGATGTTCGTCCGCAGTCGCCCGTCCCGCACCCGCTGGACGATTTCAGTCAGTTGGGCACGATCGGATTCGACGACGAAGTCGACCGCCAAGGCGTCGGCAGCGCGCGACGCCTCGCTCGGCCCGACGATGGACACCAGCGTTCCTCCGGCTCGGATCAGGCGGGCGGAACGCTTCCCGATGTCGCCACCGATTACGTCGAACACCAGATCGACTCCGCCGACGTCTTCCAGGACGTCGTTGTCGAGGCTAACGAACTCATTCGCGCCGAAGTCGAGCGCCTTCTGACGATGAGCGCCACGCCCGGTGCCGATGACGTAAGCGCCGACCTCTCGTGCGAGCTGTGTCACGATTGATCCGACTGCGCCGGCCGCGCCGTGCACGAGAACGCTCAGCCCTGCCTGAAGGCGGCCGTGCACAAAGAGCCCCTGCCACGCCGTGAGGCCCGAGATTGGCAGACTCGCGCCTACTATGAAGTCGACGTCACCCGGGAGCGGGGCGAGGTTGCGCGCCTCCATTGCTACATACTCCGCCAGGGTGCCATCGCGATACCAGTCGGCGAGGCCGAACACCCGCTGTCCAACCGACAACCCCGTTGTGCCATAGCCGAGGGCGGCGACCACTCCGGCCAGCTCGTGTCCGGGAATCGACGGTGTTCGGTCACGATCGAGGCGGTCGGTCCATGTAGAGGGCCACTCCAGCTCAGTCGGGACGAATCCCGACGCATGAACTTGAACGATGACGTCGTTGATCGCCGCTCGCGGCTGGGGCCGATCCACGAGCCTCATACCCGCAGTTCCCGCCGCCTGGTCCGTTACGACAATTGCCTTCATCATCGGCCTCCCTGTGTGTGGTGTGTCGTCATTTTCAAGTTCTCTTGCTGACGAGCAAAAGTACGGTCGTGAAAAATCGATGGTCTAATGACGGGTGGCTATGCAATCGATGCCATGGACGCGAAAGCCCAGAGCGCGTCGGCGGAGCGAATGCCCCGCGGGGCATCGCGCGCCGCGAATTGAAGACCCTGCGGGTATGACAGACTGCGATGCCCCGGTGCTGTGATCGACGGCACGAGAGACGGTCAATCCGGAGTAATATTCGGAATCGGGAGCAGAGCCACGTCATCCTCGTAGCTGGCCTGAGGGCTTTCTAGGTGGCCGGAGGTTGTAACGTCCAGACGTGTGGTAATATCCGCACCAGAACCGAGAATTTGGCCTACGGGACAGAGGTTTGCGGCTTCCAGCAAGAATGTGCGCTGCTGCGCGTCGAGGTCTCCTTCAAGCACCACGGTGCGCTCGAACGAATCCTTTTTGCCTCGGGAGCCGTGATGGAAGCTGACACCCACCTTCACGCGCTCCAGCGGTAGTTTCTGGCGCTGAGCCTGGAAACGAACGCTCATAGCACTGCATGCGGCAAGAGACGCGCTGAGAAGGTCGTAAGGATTGGGTCCACAAGAATTGTGGCCGATGCCATCTGGGCCGCCGACAGCAAACCGAGATTCGCCGACATGGCAAATCAGCGCGCTATGATTGGTGGGGTCGGTTGCGACAACAACTTCGCGAATCTTGGTCACGATTAGGTCCCGATCCTTCGAATGATTGATCCATCGACTTCGACGAGCTTGTCCGCCAGTGACCGCAGGAATAGATGTTAGCTGTGGTGGGAGATCCCAGCCTTGCGTCCACGCAAGCGAGCGCGTTCAGCAGGTAAGTCCGAAGGTCCTTCAGGTAAAGTTATCATTTCCATAATCGCCAGGAATGCTCCGTCGAGCGTATCGACGTCCGGGTGAACAACTGCATCAATGCGCGTGGCGGGCCTAGGGTCCGTCCGGTCACGAAGAATGCATTAAGTTCCAGTCAGCCGAAGTCCCAGAACGTGGACGAGCACACCGCTTTCCACACTCGGTCCTCAAACGATGCGTGACCTTCTTCAGTGATGGTTGCGCCAGTTAAGTCTCAGGAGGACGCAACGAAGCCCGTCGTACGAGCTTTGCTCGGAGCCCTTGACGCGACTTCGCGGCGGCATCGATACCCGATGACTGCACGCGGCCTGGAAGCAGAGTAACGCGGCGCCCTCGAGTGCGGTGCGGCTTCTGAGGTCCCTCGCTAGGCGTCGTGCTCGCGGGTCGAGCGGCAATAACGGCCGTTTATCAACTCCATAGCAAGAGGTGATTTCAGTCGCCGACGTTGCAAGGTCACTCTCCAAAGTATCGTCGAGGGATATTTACGGTTTCGAGGTTCGGCACCCGGACCAACATGGGAATCTTTGAGAGTGGGTCGACATGCTAAGCAACGATGTATTCGAAATCCTCGCTCCATGGGCACGCTGACACTGCGACCTCCGTCCTTAGCGGCGGCGGAACCTCCCGTGTGTAGTTCGTTTCGTCGCCTTCGGTGCAGCGGCGCGCCGATCGTTCTGCTGCTTGCGTTGGCGCTCGTTGGCTGCCAAGACAAGGCGCAATCGCAGGCGGCCGCGCCTCCGCCACCGTCGGTGACAGTCGCGCAACCGGTGAAACGAACAGTCACCGACTGGGATGAGTTCACCGGCCGGTTCGAGGCGATCGAGGAGGTTCAGGTCCGCGCTCGCGTCGGCGGCTTCATTGACAGGGTCGCGTTCACGGATGGTGCGATCGTTCATGCAGGCGATCTTCTTTACATCATCGATCCACGCCCGTTTGAGGCGGTCGCGTTGCAAGCCCAGGGTCAACTCGACGACGCGCGGGCCAAGGAAGAGCTTGCGAAGCGTGAACTCGACCGTGGCCTGACCCTGGTTCAAACTAGCGCGGTCTCGCAGCAGGTCGTCGACCAGCGCCGTCAGGCGTTGCAGGCGGCTCATGCGGCTGAGACGCAGGCCGAGGGTACATTGAAGGCCGCCCAGCTCAACGTCGAATTCACCCATGTGCTGGCGCCGATCACCGGCCGCGTCAGCCGTCATCTAGTGACCCCGGGCAATCTGGTGCAGGGGAGCGAAAGCGGCGCGACCCTGCTGACCTCGATCGTGTCGCTCGATCCGATCTACATTTATTTCGATGTCGACGAGCCGACCTATCAACGCAACAGCAAACTGTGGTTTCAAGGCAGGCGGCCGAGTTCGCGCGACACCGCGAACCCGGTGCAGGTGTCGTTGACCGGCGAAACGAAACCCTCACATGAGGGCAAGATGGACTTCCTGGACAACCGGCTCGACGTCTCCACCGCGACGCTGCGCAGCCGCGCCATCATCCCCAACAAAGATCTCTCGATCCTACCCGGCCAGTTCGGCCGCGTTCGCCTGATCGGCAGCGCGCCCTATGAGGCGCTGCTGATTCCGGACGTCGCGGTCGCAACCGACCAGTCGCGAAAGATCGTGTTCGTGGTCAAGGACGACAATAGGGTGGAGGCAAGGCCGGTGGTGCTCGGGCCTCTAGATGACGGCCTGCGGGTGATTCGCGAGGGCCTGAACCCGGAGGACCACGTCATCATCAACGGCATTCAGCGCGCCCGCGTCGGCGCCAAGGTGACGCCAATCATGTCGCAAACGCTGGGGGGCGACAAGACTCCGCCAGGTGCCACGCCATGAATCTCGGAAGACTTTCCATCAACCAGCCTATCCTCGCGATGGTGCTGTCGATCGTGCTTCTGATCGTCGGCACGATCGCCTATCAGACGCTGCCGGTGTCGGAATATCCGCAAGCAGTGCCACCGACCGTCACTGTGACCACGCAATATCCTGGCGCCTCGGCGCAGACCGTTTCCGACACCGTTGCTGCTCCAATCGAGCAGGAGATCAACGGGGTCGAGGACATGCTCTATCTCTACAGCCAGGCGACCTCTAATGGTCAGCTCACGATTACCGTCACCTTCAAGCTCGGCACCGATCTCGACAAGGCCCAGGTGCTGGTGCAGAACCGGGTCGCAATCGCGCAGCCCCGTTTGCCGGAGGAAGTCCAGCGCAACGGCGTCGTCACCCGCAAGAACTCGCCCGACATCCTGATGGTCGTGTTCATGCTGTCCCCCGACGAGAGTTTCGACCAGCTCTACATCTCAAATTACACGCTGCTGCAGGTCCGCGACCAGCTGTTGCGGCTCGACGGCGTCGGTGACATTCAGATGTTCGGTGCGCGCGACTACTCGATGCGGCTGTGGCTCGACTCGGAGAGGATCGCCAATCTCGGCCTGACCTCGACCGAAGTAATGGCGGCGATTCGGGCGCAGAACCTGCAGATCGCTGGCGGCCAGATCGCGGAGCCGCCGATCGCCGATCGCGCGTTCCAGCCAAATCTCGTCTTCACCGGCCGCCTCAAGGACATCAGGCAGTTCGAGGACATCGTGGTGAAGGCCGGCTCGGACGGCCGCACGGTGCGGCTGCGCGACATTGCCCGCGTCGAACTCGGTGCGCTCTCCTATGCCACCAGCAGCCGCATCCTGCGCAAGCCGGCGGTTGCAATGGTAGTGACCCAACGGCCCGGATCGAACGCGCTTGCCACGGCGAAGGCAATCTCTACGACTATGGTAAAGCTGAAGGAGAGGTTCCCGAAGGGGCTCGACTACAATATTGGCTACAACCCCACCGAATTCATCGCCCAGTCGGTACACGAGCTGATCAAGACGGTCTACGAGGCGATGGCGCTCGTCGTCATCGTGGTGCTGGTATTCCTGCAGGGCTGGCGACCTGCGATCATCCCGATTATCGCGATCCCGGTGTCTCTGGTAGGTACCTTCGCGGTAATGGCCGCGCTCGGATTCTCAATCAACAATCTGACGCTGTTCGGGCTTGTACTCGCCGTTGGCATCGTGGTCGATGACGCGATCGTGGTGGTCGAGAATGTCGAGCGACATCTCCGGAATCGTATGAGCCGGCGCGAGGCGGCGCTTAAGACCATGGGGGAGGTCGGCGGCGCACTGGTTTCGATCGCACTGGTGCTCTGCGCGGTGTTCGTGCCGACAGCTTTCCTCGGTGGCATCTCCGGGCAGTTCTTCCAGCAGTTCGCTGTCACCATCGCGGTCGCAACCGCGATCTCCTGCTTCTGCTCCCTGACGCTCTCACCCGCGCTAGCCTCGCAGATCCTGGTCCCGCATGAGGAGAAGCGGTCGGCTGCGCGTTGGAACCTAATCGCGCGCGGCTGGTCGGCCTTCACTGGTGTCTTCAACCGTGTGTTCGATTGGCTGTCGAATGGCTATGCGGCTGTGGCATTCCTGGGGATCCGGCATTCCGCGCCGATGCTGTTGCTCTATGTCGCGTTGATCGGCAGCGCCGGCTGGCTGCTCGCGACCACCTCGCAGGGCTTTATCCCTGCGCAGGATCGCGGTTACCTCATCATCTCGGTGCAGTTGCCGGGCGCCGCGTCGCTTGCGCGAACCGCTGCGATCGTGCGCGAGATCGAGCGGATTGCACTGGATACGCCGGGTGTCGTCCGGGTCGCGGCGTTCAGCGGCTTTTCCGGCGCAACTCGCACGCAGGCCGGCAACGCCGCGGCGTTGTTCCCGGTGTTCGACGAGCCGGAGGCACGGCAGAAGAAGGGGTTGACGGCGATTGCAATCACGGCCGATCTGCGCAAGCGGCTGTCGACGCTCCAGGGCGCTTTCATCATCGTCATTCCACCGCCCGCGGTGCCGGGCATTGGCACCGGCGGCGGCTTCGCTATCCGCATCCAGGATCGACAAGGGCGCGGTCCCGAACTGCTCGCGGCTGCGACCAACGAACTCGTCAGAGCCGCGCAGAAGTCGCCAAAGCTGACCTCCGTGTTCTCGCCTTATTCGGCGAACACACCGCAGCTGTTCGTCGATGTCGATCGCGTAAAGGCGCAGAAGCTCGGCGTGCCCATCGCCAGCATCACCGACACGATTGAAACGTACTTTGGCTCGACCTATGTCAACGACTTTAACCTGTTCGGGCGGACCTACCACGTCACGGCGCAGGCCGACCTGCCGTTCCGGAAGGAGACCAGCGATCTTGCGCGGCTGCGCACCCGCAACGCTGTCGGCGACATGGTGATGCTCGGTAGCATCGTGGACTTCAAGGACATTTCCGGGCCCGACCGTGTCGCGCGGTACAATCTATACTCAGCGTCCGAGGTACAAGGTGAGCCCGCGCCAGGTGTGAGCTCGACGACCGCGCTCGACACCATCCAGAAGGTCGCCGACGAAACGTTGCCGAGCGGTTTTTCCCTCGAATGGACCGATCTATCCTATCAACAAGTGACGGGCGGCAATGCCGGTCTCTATGTGTTCCCGATCTGCGTGCTGTTCGTCTATCTCGTGCTCGCCGCGCAATATGGCAGCTGGACGTTGCCGTTTGCGGTGATCCTGATCGTGCCGATGTGCCTGTTTGCCGCGACGATCGGTGTGCGTATCCTGGGCCAGGACGTCAACATCCTGACACAGATCGGCTTTGTGGTGCTGGTGGGCCTGGCCGCCAAGAACGCGATCCTGATCGTCGAGTTCGCGCGTGATATCGAGCTCGAGGGCAAGCCGCGGCTGGAGGCGGTGATCGAGGCCTGCCGGCTCCGCCTGCGGCCGATCCTGATGACCTCGTTCGCCTTCATCCTAGGCGTGCTGCCGCTCGTGGTGTCAACCGGTTCCGGCTCGGAGATGCGCCAGGCGGTCGGGGTTGCGGTCTTTTTCGGCATGCTAGGTGTTACGCTGTTCGGCCTGATCTTCACACCCATCTTCTATGTGGTGGTCCGCAACCTCGCGGAAGGAAAGAACGAAGGCAAGCCGACTCAGATAACCGCGGCTGGGGCAGGGTGACAGGCAGTGGCGCCAATCCGCGACGAAGCTGCAACTTTTCAGCGCATGCGAGGAGCGGATGCGTTCACTTCTGCCGACTAACCCGCTTCTATTGCACCAGGCGAGTGGAATGGAAACGATAACGACCCGGCATTCCTAATGGTTGGCGTGCTGGCTTACCGTTCCTCAGCTGAGCTGTCCCGTGACTGTTTTAGCGAGCGCTCGCCAGCAGAGGACCGCCGAGTCGTCCGCTTGGGTCGATGCACTCTCCGCGTCGCAAGGACCCACTGTAGCAACGAAACACGTAGGAGACACCGATGTCATTCCGCTTCATCACCAAGTCTATCCACGCCTACCTCATCGATTATCCCGTCGCGATCGTGTTAATTGCAATGCCGTTCGTGCTGAACCTCGGCCAGAGCGGACCGCTCGCAATGTGGCTTTCGGCTGTCGTCGGTGTGGCCGCGCTGCTCTTGGCCGGCCTGACCGACCATCCCACCGGGTTCGTCCGCATCATTCCCTACTGGCTGCACCTTTGGGTGGATCGCGCAGTCGGGGTGGTGTTTGTCATCGCACCCTTTGCCTGCAAATTCGATGGGATCGACGCCTGGTATTATTGGATCCTCGCTGCCGCTGTCCTGTTCACGACGTCGGTCTTGAACGCACCTGAGGATCCGGTCACGGTCCGTTCGAGATTGGGCAGGCGCACAGCGGCGTGAAGGCGGCGGCTCCGTGGTTGAGAGTCGAAATGTTGCCGGTGTTGGTCTGCGGCAGTCCGTCACGAACCCGCGCGGAGCGTGGTATTCACAGCCGCCCTAGCGATTCTCCCGAGAGCGATACGCTTGGAACCTGGGCTGGGGTCATTCTTCATAACGCCGATGGTGGGGGCTTGCACTTTGCAAGCCTTCGGGCGGTTCGGCCGCATCGCGCGCTTGATATTCAGGAGACTCAAGATGGCGTTTGCTCAGCCGCCGGACCGAAGCGCCGCGTTCGGGCCACGCCTTGACCATTTGGCGCTGACTCCCGCAGCGGCGGCCGTTTGCTACCCTTTTCTACTCCGGGCCTTTCATGCCGTCGTCGTCACGCAGGCCGCAACGTCCTCGCCATTCGCAATTGCCGGCGCGACCTTGATTCTGGCCATGGCGTTCGGCGTGCCGTTCCTCGCGTTCGCGCTCGCTTGCCGGCCTGACGCCGATCCCGTGACGCGGCGGCTCGCCTATGCCGGCGTGGCGACCCCAACGCTCTTCGTCTTTCTTGGCGTCGTTCAGGTCCTGATTCATAGCCCATTCCCTGACGAACTCGTGTGGTGCGCGCTTTGGCTTACGATCGCCATTTGGCCACAGACCGCCGGCAATCGCGCCGCGGCAACGGGGCCAACCGTGGGGCGCTGGCGCATTGTCCACGGAATAACGGCGGGGGTCTTGTGCCTATACGTGGCTTTCCATCTAGCCAATCATCTGTTTGGCTTGATCGGCCCCGACGCACATGCGGCCGTCATGAAGATCGGCCGCCTTGTCTACCGCTCTGGCGTGGGTGAACCGCTGTTGGTCGTGGCGATGCTTTTCCAGATTGGCACCGGGCTGTTTCTGGCATGGCATTGGAGTGCCGCCCCGCAGGGCTTCCATCGGACATTTCAGGTCGCCTCGGGGGCCTACCTCTCGGTGTATATCCTTGGGCACATGAACTCGGTATTCATCTACGCAAGAGGGTTTCTCGGCATACCCACAGATTGGAATTTCGCGATCGGCGCCCCGAGCGGGCTGATTCACGACGCATGGAACATCCGCCTTTTGCCTCACTACGCGCTGGGCGTGTTTTTTGTCCTAAGTCACCTTGCGTCGGGATTACGGATGGTACTGATCGCGCATGGCGTCGATCGGTTCGCTGCAAATCGTCTTTGGGGCGCGGGCATCGCAATAAGCGCCTTGATCTCGGCAGCGACCATCGCGGGTATGTGCGGCATTCGAATCAGCTAGGCAACAGCGGCAGGCTAAGGAGCCGAAATATTACCCTGAATGGACTGTCCTGTACTTCCGTTGCTGGCCTACTAGGAAGCCGACGCGACAGCTTGAATCGGATCGAATTTGCAGCCCGACGGGCTCCTTCTGAGAGGTGATTTTCTCCGAGCGGAGAAGGCGGCCACTCTCATGGTCGTTACGCGCAAGAGCGTTAGACCGCACCGTCACCCGTCCACGCTGCGACGCGCGCGGAATGATGGGGCAAGGACTAAGACGACGATTTCAGCGAATTTGTATCAACCGGCAGGCTGCGCAGACGCTTGCCGGTCGCGGCGAAGATCGCATTGGTCACCGCAGCACTGACAATGGCTGTCGCAGCTTCACCGACACCACCTGGAGCTTCCGCGTTTTTAACCAGGTGCGTGTCCACGACCGGCACCTCGTCGATACGCATCGGCAAATAACTGTCGAAGTTGCTCTGCTCGACCCGACCATCTTTGAACGTGATTGACCCATGGAGAGCGGCGGTCAGACCGAAAAGCGTTCCACCTTGAATCTGTGCTTCGATCGTGTCTGGATTGACGTACATGCCGCAGTCAATCGCGCAGACGATCCGCTTGACTTTGACAGAGCCATTCGCGGCCACTTCGACTTCGGCGACCTGCGATGTATAACTTCCGTATGCGAATTGCACCGAAATCCCGCGGCCATGCCGCGCGGGGAGGGGTGCTCCCCATTCCGCTTTTTCCGCGGCAAGCGACAGAACCGCAAGTGCTCGCGGATTGTGGCCAAGCAATCCCTTGCGATAAGCGACAGGATCCTGCTTCGCGGCATGCGCAAGTTCATCTATGAAGCTTTCGACCACAAAAACGTTGTGAGTTGGTCCGACTCCGCGCCACCAAGACGTCCGGACACCTGGTGGCTCGACCCGGACAAAGTCGACGTGGACATTTGGCAGCGCATAGGGCGGCTCGGCCGCCGCTTCTATGGCATCGGGATCCAGTCCGTCCTTGAAGTACGGAGGATAATAGCGAGCCATGACTGAGGATCCGGCAATTCGATGCATCCAGGCAACCGGCTTGCCGGCGGCATCAAGTCCAGCCGATAACCGATCGAGATAATACGGCCGATACATATCGTGCTGGATGTCTTCCTCGCGGCTCCAGATCACCTTAACCGGCCCGTCGACGTGCTTGGCGATCTTGACGGCGAGGATCGTCCCATCGGCCTCCAGCCTTCGGCCAAACCCACCCCCAATCAGATGATTGTGAATTTTGATCGCATCCATCGGCAGGCGGGTGAGCTCGGCCACCTGAGCCTGCGTGATCGTAGGCGCCTGTGTACCGACCCAAATATCGCAACGATCCTTCTGCAGATGAACGGTACAGTTCATCGGCTCCATCGCCGCATGCGCCAGGAAAGGCACCTGATAGATGGCGTCAACCCGTTGCGCTGCCTCCGCAATTGCCTTCCCTACATCACCCACCTTACGAGCAACCGCGCCCGGGTTTTTGGATTCCTCCTCCAATTGCTTCACGATATCGGCGCTGCTGACCTTGCCGTTCGGCCCGTCGTCCCAGGCGACGGCGGCGGCCTCAAGCCCCTTCTTCGCCGCACCCATGTGGTCCGCCAGCACGGCAACGGCTTCATCTATATTGACCACCTGCCGGACGCCCTTTACCGCCAGCGCGGCCTTCTCATCCAATGCTTTCGCCTTGCCGCCGAGCACGGGCGCAATAGCAACCGCCGCAACCCTCATACCCGGGAGTCGCGCATCGATGCCGTAGATCGCGCGCCCATCGACTTTTATTGCTGAATCCAGACGCTTGGCACGCGTGCCGATCAAGGTGAACTCATTCGGATCCTTCAATTTCACTTTTGCTGCAGGCGGCACAGTCAATTTCGCCGCGGCGGTCGCAAGTTCGCCGTAGCTCAGATCCTTCGAGCCTGATGCATCGAACACCACGCCGTCCCTAGCGCGGCAAGTTGCCGGATCGACATTCCAGCGCTTTGCCGCTGCCGCGATCAGCAGACTACGGCCCACTGCCCCTGCCTGACGAAGCGGTGTCCAGAAGGCACGGACAGACGCGGAACCACCGGTATTTTGAATGCCTATGATCGAGTTGACGTAAAGAGCATCATTCGGCGGCGCATGCTGAACCTGAATCTGGTCAAGCTTCACTTCCAGTTCCTCAGCGAGAAGCATCGAGAGCGACGTGTAAACCCCCTGTCCCATTTCGATCATCGGAATAATCAGGGTGACGACGCCGGTTGGATTAATCCGTATAAATCCGTTCGGCGCGAAAGTGCCCGTGACCTCGTTTTCCGTTACCTGCGAAGCACGCGCTGCGAACACGGGCTCTGCGCGTGCACCGGTCATAGCAAAACCGAGCAGCAAACCTGTTCCCTGAAAAAAGGCGCGCCGGGACATGGCGCTTTCACCCTCGGTGTGGTTATCCATGCTTCACACTCCCGCTGCTAGCTGTATCGCGGCCCGGATGCGCTGGTAGGTACCGCAACGGCAGACATTTCCCGACATCGCCGAGTCGATATCCGCATCGCTAGGTTTAGGAGTCTCTTTTAGCAATGCCGCCGCCGACATGATCTGCCCGGATTGGCAGTAGCCGCACTGCACTACTTCCAGATCCAGCCAGGCCTTCTGCAAGGCGGCGCCTTGCGGCGTGCGCCCAACCGCCTCGATGGTGGTAACCGCGCTGTCGCCGATACTATCGACCGACGTCTGACAGGAGCGGGCCGGTCGGCCGTCGATATGCACCGTGCAGGCGCCACACAATGCTCGGCCGCAACCAAACTTGGTCCCGGTCATGCCGAGCACATCGCGCAGCACCCATAGCAAGGGGATGTCGCCGTCGACATCGATCTCATGGGGTGAGCCGTTGATCTTTAATGTGAAAGCCATGAATGCCTCTTGATCCGCCTAGGGCGTCAGCCATGAGTCGATCAACAGCACTCATGAAATCCGCGAAAGCTCACACATTGATCGCAACAAGGGACGACGCTTTCCAATAACCGGCATGTATAGTTTTCATACCAGCGGGGAATGCCGCCAACCGGATAGCTAAGAAGACGATTAACGCAGCCAGTGTTCGCTTCGGTGTCGCCGCGCGCCTAGACCTGTTGCCGGATGACAGCCTGAGGGAGAACGAGCGCTTCTCGCGTTCGCTCGGCGTGACGTCGTTTGGAGTCAGCATCTACTTGGTCGATCAACCTACGGAAGACCTGATGCCAAAGGGCTGCGGATGTGATCGGGGAACAATGACTAGCCCCGCCGTCCGCGGCGCATGCGTCGCTCTGGTCGAGCAGAACCCACATCTTGTTCATAGAAACCGCGCGTTAGCGCTGACAGCACTGGTCATATAGGGCAGATCGTAACCACACTCCTGGCCGAGCATATTGACGGTAGTTGGTGTGCCCGAGCAACTCTTCACACGATAACGCATCTGCAACGAGACGTCGCGAGGTTCGTCGGCCGAATGGTCAATATCCGAAACTTGCTAGCCAGTTCCTTTACACCTATCCAGCGTCTTTCCTCGTTAGACTTAACACTTCCGCGACATTCAAGCGCGCGAGCGCGTGGAGGGCGCTTCATAGTCAAAAGCTCCGTCACATCATGCCGATCATCTGCGGATGAAATGGCAATTGTCAGGAATTTACCATCCGGGTATGTCTTGGCTTTATCGTAAAGCTTGATCAACTGCGAGCGCCAGGCATTACGGCGCTCCTCAAACCGATCTCGTTCTGCCCCCCAAGACCACCACGGCGGAAAACCGCCTGTATTCCGGCAGCAAGGTACAAAATGCCCTTGTTTTCTTGTAGCGTAGGGACCAGCCGCGCTTCTTGCCGCCATAGAGCCATTCCGGCGCGAAGACCCCGGGGTAAATTTTCTCAATCCAATTCTGCAGAGAGGCCCAATGCTTGAACGTGCCCGGTCCGATCCAGTCCCGAACGGTGCTATCATCGGGCGATGCTGATTTGTCAGTAATCCTGTCGCCGATTTGGGGGGACTTTTCCATGCCGGTGTCCTTCAATTTTTCACGAACCGATTCGAAGCTTGGCGGCCGACCTTGACCTTGTACGAAGGGATGTGTGGGCCTTCTTTCCAGATTTCGCAACTTCTGTCGCGGACCTCTCCACCATTGGGGCTAGGCGAGTTGCCTGTCAAAGCTGATATCGGGCGCGTGGACTTGCGGACACGGAAAACGGACGTCCGGTCCGTTATTCGGGGACAGGATTGTACTGACATTTGGGGCTAGTCCGTTGCAGTGACGATCTTTCGGGGCAGAACATGAATAAGTATGCGACCACGCTAACGATTCCGCGCGCTTCCGGGCCAGCACGGTCACCAGCCCGCACGATTAGTGTGTGCGCGCATCGCAGGCCGCAGCCTTTCGAGGGCGAGCGTGCGGTTCCGATATCGCGCGCCATCGCTGCGCAATGGGTTGCACACCGGTCTTTGGGTTGAAGTCGCAATCCTTAGCTAGCGCGCGCCTGCGTTCCTCGATGGCGCGCCCGGAGCACCTCGTAAGGCGATTCGTGGGACGGCTCGTCCTGCGCGTGTTCGTACCAGAGCAGCCGAGCTTGCAAGGACCTCGCGATGTAAGGCAGTTCATAGTTCGTGATCGCATGGGCTTGCTCGGGCCCACGCGCCAGCGGTCGCGGAACGATAGCCGCCAATTCGGCGCCGACCAGCAGCTGAGCGTCGAGGAGTGGCGCGGCTGCTCGATGCCGCCCGGGGCCCAAATACAAGCCCGCCGCTGGCCCACGTGAAACGATCGTTCACCGGCGACTCGCGCATTTGGCACCAACGGCCGGTCCATCAAGCGTGTCTACGGCTTCGACCGCCTTCACATCGTGCATCACATCACCGGCAGCCTGCGCGGCTCTTGGATGAAGTGGGTGTGTTCGACGATATCGTGACGCCGTAAGGTGATCTTGAAGAAGAATCGTAAGGTCGAGATACTCTGGTCGATCGGGACGCCGAGAGCGCTCGATCCCAGATGGAGCTGATAGCGGCGCACCTCTTCGAAGGTTGCCGGAGCTGAAGCCCATCTGAGGAACGCTGCGACTGTCTGACCAGTTGAAGGTGGTCATGTTGGGTGTTTGGCGCGCACTTGCGTATCGTCATCTCATCGATCATGCGCACGCCGACGCAGCGGGCTCACTGCCTCGTTGGTCATGGGCGGCTCCTCTCTAGGGAGAAGGTTACGAATCCCTACTCAAGAGAGAGCAGGCTGCGTTGCGCTATGCTCTTAGCCGCCCCGCCGGCTCTCATGCTCTACCACTCGAGCGGTTTACTTTGAGGCATTGCGGAACTGGGTCGGCTTTAAGGGCGAACGCAATGAACCTTCGTATCGTTCCATGGCGACTTTGGATACCCGACGATTTCCTAGGTCTAATTGAATCGCTGATCGCGACTATCTAGGCTGCATGCGTTAAAGGGTGCGGCGCTCGAAACAGCTCGCTCCCGCCTTCCGGTGGAATACGCCCCCTCCCGCGGAAGGTCTAAGGGCGGTGAAGTCCCCCAACTTCACCGCCCGCTTTTTCCACTCGATCGAAAGTACCAGAAGGAAGGCACAATGCCCCACTGCTCTCCGAGCCTTAGATCTGGCAGAGCCGCGCGATGCGCAGTTTGTGACGGCAAGTTTGGTCTCGTCCGGCACTACTCGTGGCGAACCCCCCTTTGCTCCAAGAAATGCGTTGACCGGTTCAGAACTCGGAGTGATCGCAATTGGGTGGCCTGGCTCCAAATCGCTCTCGACCAGCTGCCGGAGAAGGGCGCCAGGGGCGGCTCACGGTCAGACTGACGCGAATGACCCAACCCGGAAATTTGCCTCTGAGATGATGCGGCACTGCTGTGATTTCCAGCCCGTTCGTAGAACTTCTGCAGCTATCACAGGAGCACACCTTGAATATCACTTTAATGTCTCAGTTGGTGGCGGGCGTCATCGTCGCGTCCTTTGTGGCATATAACTTGTTTCATTACGTACTGTTCCTTTTGGTGACCCGACCGAAGGACGCGAGTAAAATCGGCCACCAGCTAAATGAGTTCGAGCAGCGCCAACTGATCGAGTGGACACCAAAGCCGAACGATTTTCTGAAACATGACGACGAAACGCGCACATACGATGACGTGTTCGGCAGGTATCGCGACGAACAATCAAACTACAGCACATGTGTGTTCCCCCGCTTGGCATTTTCGCACCCTTACGAGGCCGAATATGCGCTTTTGAAGCCGAGAGACGGGATGCGATTCCTCGATCTCGGATGCGGCTCCGGCGCGGCAGCGGAATACCTCGCCAGACGGAGCAATATCGAAGTTGTGTGCGTGACCAATTCCTCTGTCCAGGCGGAGATCTGCCGGCGCAAATTTGCGAGGCTTGGGGGACGTGGACAGGTGATAGTCATCGACTTCGACAGCCTCGATCTCCCGAATGAACACTTTGACGGCATCTATGCGCTAGAATCGATTGGCTACACCAAAGATCTGGACGCGTGGCTAGCTAGGTGCTGGCGGATGCTCAAGCCGGGAGGACGGTTGCTGATCCATTCGCCGGGGTCGCTGGATCATTGTCGCCGTACCGAAGATTACCTGAGTGTCACCGCCTTCTTCGAAAATTGGCGTTACAATTTTGTCGGCGCCAATCTTCTGGTCTACAAGATGCGCCGACTTGGCTTCGGTCCAATCCACTATCGGCGCCTACCATTCTTGGCGTGGGGAGTAACCTGGAACTTCATTCAACACATGCTGTTGTGGAAATACCGGCTGAAGATGCGCACATTCGTGGAACTGGAGCGAATCATTTGGCGCACGTCGAAGGTATTTGTGTTCGGTAACCCGTACAACACGGTGCTGGCCACCAAACCCAGGCACACTCCCACACTCATATGTTCGGAAGGAGTGGCTAGGGTTTCCGACACTGACCACGAACTCCGCGCATCAATACCGGCTTCATGATAATCGCTGTCTTAGAGGGCCGCGCCTCGCCGGTCTGACGATCGTCACCGGCGTTCCTCCGGCACGAATACGCCTGCGGACCGCATCTGGATGTCGCCGCCGACGACATCAAACACCGGATCGGGCCCGCCGGCGCCCTCCAAGCCGTCCTTCTCGAGGTCAACGAACTCCTTCGCGCCGAAGTCGAATGCTATCTGACAGTCGGCGGCGGTCCGGTACCGATGACACAAGCGAACTGACTGCGCCTGCCGCGCCGTAGCAGTGAGCGGTGACCACTCCGGCCAGCGCGTGCCGAGGGATCGATGGTGTCGGCCACAATCGCGGCGATCGGTCGGGGTCGAGGGGCGAGCCGACCCTCATGATGAGGATCTTCGCTTAGAAATGACCACCACGGCGGACGTGTCTGTTCGATTTCGCCATTCGATCTCAGGAGATGCATGTTGTCTCCAGGCGCGGAGATAATCGCTGGTATGGTGCTAAGACTCAAACCGCTGGAGCATAGTGCGCTGCGTGTCCGCGGCGCCCTTGGTCACCAGCGCGAGCTTGACGCCGAGCGCCTTCAGCCTGTCGATCACATCATGCCCGCCCGGTCCGATGGACATATCCTCTTCGCGATAGCTGGTGAAGCGATCGTCCGGGCTCATGGCGAGATCGTCGGGCAGAGCGCGGTGGCCCGCAGCCGCGAGCGCGGCAAAGCCGCCCTTGACGGTCAGATGCCGGGCTTCGGCAAGCTTCAGTCGCCATGAGGCGTCCGCATTGGTCCACGCGATCTCGGGCCGGCCGTGGGCCGACAGGATGCCGTTGTCCATGTCGATCAGGATGGCGCGGGGGAGACGCTTGCCCGCGCTCATGGCCACTTCACCTCCGGCGGCAGCGACGACAGGATCGAGTCGACATTGCCGCCGGTCTTGAGTCCGAAAATCGTGCCGCGGTCGTAGAGCAGGTTGAACTCGACATAGCGTCCGCGCTGGATCAATTGCTCCTCGCGGTCTTCGGCCGTCCATGCCGTCGCAAAATTGCGACGCACGATGTCAGGATAGGTCTTCAGGAAGGCGTGGCCGACGTCGTGGGTGAAGGCGAGATCGGCGCCCCAATCACCGCTGTCGTGCCAGTCGTAGAAAATGCCGCCGACGCCGCGCGCCTCTTTCCGGTGCGGCAGATAGAAATACTCGTCGCACCATTTCTTGTATTTGTCGTAATCGGCGACGCCGTTCGCGCCGGTACAGGCGTCCTTCATCGCAGCGTGGAAAGCGATGGTGTCGGCATCGTCCTGGGTGCGCCGGCGATCTAGCACCGGAGTGAGGTCGGCGCCGCCGCCGAACCAGGCCTTGGTGGTGACTACGAAGCGGGTGTTCATGTGCACGGCCGGCACCTGCGGATTGCGTAAGTGAGCGATCAGCGAGATACCGGAGGCCCAGAACCGCGGATCCTCCGCCGCGCCAGGGATCTGCGCGCGAAACTCGGGCGCGAATTCGCCGTGAACGGTCGAGCAGTGCACGCCGACCTTCTCGAACAGGCGGCCGCACATCATCGACATCACGCCGCCACCGCCGGGCGCGCCGGTGTGGTCGGTGCGCCGCCACGGCGTGCGTTCGAAGCGGCCGGCTTCGCCCGGATAGAGGCTTTGGGGCGCGTCATCCTCCAGCCGCTCGAAGCTCGCGCAGATGCCGTCCCGCAAGGATTCGAACCAGGCGCGGGCGCGGGCTTTGCGATCGTCAATGATTGAAACGTCCATATCCAAAATCCTGAAGGAACCAACCCGTAGGGTGGGCAAAGGCGCCCTCGCGCCGTGCCCACCATCCTTCACCGGCGTCTTGAATCGTGGGCACGCGGCGCTTTGCCCACCCGACGCGATCTATCCCTGCGGACCGTAATCGGTGCGCTCTCGTTGCAAGTGTGGCGGTGAATGCTGACGCGGGTGAGCTTGCCGATATGCTGTAGCCGCCGAAGCGCAATAGGTTTTCCAGGATCGGGGTGATGAGCGGACGATGCTGTGGCATTCATTCCCGCGCGCGACGAACTCGCGTTCTTGGCCCTGATCTGGCTCTGTCGGAACATCCGTAACCCTCAACGCGCTCCCCAAACTCGTACCTGGGTGCTTCTGGGCCTTAACGTCACCTAAATCGCACGGTTTCGCGGTACTCGCTCATGTGCCGCACCTCGCAGCCGGCCCCGTATTCACGCCGCGTCGGAGGACGCGACCGTCGAGCCCCGCGTTTTGCCCAGCGCACTCGTCCAGTCGCGAAAACGAGCAACCTTGATAAAGGCGTCGAGCGCCGGCGAATACTGCCTCCCGGCCACGGCCAAAAGCTGCACCTCACGCCGGACAGGGTCGCCCTCGATTGGGATAGCCGCGAGCGACGGCAGCGTGGGAGCATGGTCTGGCGCCAGGATGGCCCCTAAACCGGCGGATGCCATTTGCTGAAGGTGCCTTTCCTGATCGCTCCTGTGCACAACTGTCGGGCCGGGATGGTCGGCAAAACACGTCTGCTTAAATCGGCCTGCGACGTCGCACCCGACCCTTTCGAGAAAAACCAGCTCGTGAAGGTTTTGAAGCGGGATAACTGTGTGACTCGCCATCGGATGTTTCCGTGACAAGACGAGCACATACCGCTCCTCGAAGAGCCGCCAGCGGTTGATGCGCTCAGGTACCTCCACCGCGTCGCCGACGAGTGCGGCATTGATCTTACCATTCAAAAGCATCGCAACGAGCCCGTTGGCATCGGCCTCGCGCAGATCGACTCGAAGATCAGGGATGATCCTGGCGAGCTCCAAGAGCAATTCCGTAATGAGTGCGGCGGAGATTGATGGCGCCAGCCCGATCTTCAGCGGAGCGATGGTCTTCTTTTTATAGCCTCGCGCCTGAAGTCGTACCGACTCCGTCGCGGCAAATATTTCCTCCAGCGTTGGCAAAATCATGTTGCCCAGCTCGGTGAGCTGGGTGAGGTGACGTTCACGGTGGATCAACGCGCCACCGAGTTCTTGCTCCAGCTTGTGTATCGCCTTTGTCAGCGCCGGCTGAGTCACATTGCATTGCTCCGCAGCCCGCGTAAAATTGAGCGTCCTTGCCAGGGCTAAAAAATATCGCACCTGATGAAACTGCAGCTGCATACTTATACTCGAAAGGGTTGAGGTGGTTCGGACCATTCCAGTTCGTTGCCGGGGCGGGCAGGGCTGATGATAAAGCGGTTTGTCGCGGAGCCTCCCAGGAAACAGGTATTGTGTGCCGGCTCGGCATCTCGACCCGCGTCTTGCGGAACGTTTCCTCACCGACACTGCTTTGAATTAACGTTGCGGACCACGCCATCCGCTTTTGAGCGTCCCAAAGACGCGTAATCGTACGAACGTTGCATTGCCTCGCTCGGATCTCGACGTACTGGTACGACCTTGAATTCGCCGTCATTGGCGTCATCGCCTGTTTGGTCAGCTGAAGTGTGAATATGTCACTCGGAGCGTGCACGCACAGCCTATCCACTGCACTTTCCGGGGCCGGACAAATGGTCGTGGGATCGGGTCGGTTCTCCGCATTCCTCACACTTGTCATCACATCGACCGGGAAGCCGTTTCACATCCGGTTCGATGACCTGACAGCAGAAGAGAGTGAGTGTCGTGGAGGGGCAATGGCATCGGGGAAACGTCCATCCTTGCGATAGGGAACTACAGTTCGGCTAAGCGTAGAAATATACAGCTCCTTTGAAGGCGGATCCGATCAAATGGTCGGATCACATCGGGCACCAAAAACCTCCAGTCGCGCGGACAGAGCATCGACTTTGCGCCTTGCGCGGCACGCGTCGTGTCCATCTGCCGATCGGTTGCAAAGCGACCATCGCCGATATCCCGTCTATGGCGATGGCTCTGCCCATGTTGATTGAAGTTGCGGTAGCCTCGCCCGTGAGTGTCGACATAGCGCGTGGTGCACGTGACGGTCACATCGTCGCAACTAGTCGCTGTGAATATCGCCGGCATCATTGTTCTCCTTGTCGCCGCTAAGCCTGATGCTCTTGCGGACTACAGATATAACGGGCTAATCACTGCGTGAAGCGCAGTTCTTGTTACGGCGTTCTCATTCTTGCGGTTTGTTGATCGCGTATTTTATGGCGCCGACGTCCGTTGCGTGCCGACAACTCAGAGGTCTGGACACCAGCTCGACCCAACTGGCTCGAACAATCCGCCGTAGTATAGAGGTGAGTAACGGTCGCGCTGTTCGGGCCGCGCGACCGCCCGTTAAAACGGGTTCGCTAAGGTGCGACACACGCCACTGATACTCATAATCAAGGAACGTACCTTGCGCTCCTCGCTTGCCAAATCGAACTTGTTCCGGCGTTGACCGGACCTAGCGAATGCAATGAGTGCGCACGAGGCCCGGAACGGCGACGGTGGTCAGGTTAGCGCGTCAATGCTTCCGATCACCGCTCCCATGCGGCGACACAATATCGGCATTTATCTTGAAGTTCGCCTCTGCTTTGTCGATCTCGGGCATGTCACGGAGAGGTGCTTGACGATTTCTGAGGCGCCCCCGGCGACCACTCTCAACGCCGTGGCCAACCCGACGTCGCCGCAATCCGAGTGCTCAGACTCGTCGTTCCTTAGCTGCGCTGAACGTGGAACGACATGGACATGAGCCGTTCCAAGGAACAAGCCACGAACATGACGACCTCCTAAATGATGAATAGCGCGCTGGCTGCGCCGGCGGAACTCCAGTGCGTGCGAGCCCAGAGTTCTTCCGTTAGGGATCATGGCGCTGTGATTTGGCCACCCCTGGCGTATTGGCCATCTTAATGCGCCACATACGAGCTAAGATGACTCCGCTGCACCATCTCCGCACAGCAGAACAGACGTGAGACTGATATCACAATTCGTGACGCCGATAGCGATCCGCTCCGTTGCAGACGCGCTGCAAACTGTTCAATTCACGAGGCCTGATTTGACCGTGCGGGCAGCGTGAATTGAAACGTCGCGCCCCGAGGTTGAGTGGCGGTGGCCCACAGTCGGCCCCCATGCGCTTCAATAATGGTGCGGCAGATCGATAGGCCCATCCCCAAGCCGCCGGGCTTTGTCGTGTTGAAGGCGTCAAAGATGCGCTCCAGACCCAGTGAACTCAGACCTGGCCCGGAATCCCGCAGTACTACCAGCACGCCGTCCGGCTCGCCCTTACCAGTGGTGATCACCAGTTCTCGCGGATCCCCGCTGATCGAGCTCAATGCTTCAACGGCATTGATGATCAGGTTCATTATCACTTGTTGCAGCTGGACCCGATCTCCTTGAATGAGCGGCAAATCGTCCCCGAGGTGTGATTGCACCGAAATGCCATTCTTCACGACTTCGCCGCGGGTCAGGGCGATCACCTCAAGGATTGCTTCGTTGATGTCCACGTCTTCTTTCCGTAGAGGTGCTTTTTTGAAAAGCGCTCGTATCCGGCCGACTACCTCGCTGACGCGATTGCCGTTAGCAAAGATCCGGTTGAGAGCGTCCCGAGCTTTATCCAGATCTGCTGGTTCTTTGCTCAGCCAGTGCAACGCCGCAGAGGCATTGTTGAGCGTCGCCCCGATCGGCTGGTTGACTTCATGGGCGATCGAAGCCGAGAGATGCCCCATTGTTGCAACTCGATTCGCGTGCACGAGCTCCATCTGCACCTCACTGTAACGCCGTTCGCTTTCGCGAATTTCCTCCTCCGCCCGCTTGCGCTCGGTTAAGTCTACCACGAAGGCCGCGCCTTGCTCGGATCGCTCTCCGAAGGTCGCTGCCCCGACCAGCACCGGCACGCGGCTGCCGTTTTTCGCGAAGTACTCCTTCTCGTAGGGTGGCGTGGTCCCGGTCGCCTCCAGCTGGGCTAGTCGTCGGTCGTCGGCATCGCTCCATTCCGTGGGTGTCAGGTCCCGCCAGCGCAGTTGGCCAGAGACCAGATCGTCGCGGCTGTATCCGACGATGCGGAGAAACGCGTCGTTGGCATCGATGATCCTACCGTCAGCATCCCAGACGAAGATTCCGATGATGTTGGCATCCACTAACCGTCGGATTCTGGCCTCCCGCTCGGCTAGTTCGCGATACAGGCTGGCGTTCTCTATTGAGATAGCGGCCTGGGAAGCGAGCAGTGTGAGGACTACCATTCGAGCAGGCGTAAACGCGGCAGTCGTAAGGTTGTTCTCCAAGTACAGCAGGCCAATCAACTTGGTCTGCTTAAGTATCGGCAGGCAGAGCACTGAGCGCGAGCGACGGTCACGGATATAGTCGTCCCCTGAAAACGACTTCTGATTGGACGCATCGTGCAGCAGAACGCTTTGTTTTGTGCGAAGCACGTAGTGAAACACCGAGTTTGGGAGATCTGCGGTCGTGACGCGCGCCTGTTTCAGGACCACCGTCACGTTGTCACCGCTGGCTGTGGCCTCTGCTTCAATTTGATATTTGTCGGCTCGGGGAAGAATCAGGAGACCTCGATCTGCGCCTGCGTGTTCGATTGCCGAACTCATGAGCGTGTTCATTAACTTCTCGAAGACGATTTCGCCTGAGACCGCTTCCGAAACCTTGATTACGGTAGCCAAATCGAGTTGCTCGAAGGGTGTCACTATCGTCGCCGTGGAATTCGGGATCGACTCGTCCAGCTTGAGCTCCGGATAAAGTTTCTCGAGTTGGCAAACCTTTCCGTCGGCTCCCCAGCGCTGATAGCAGCCCTGCGCGGCGCGCAAATAGGTTACCGCGATTTTCCCGTAATCGCGCTCCGCGTAGAAGCCCGCGGCAATCTCGTTGGCAATTGCCTGGATGTGCACGAACCCGTATTTGCGAGCCTCGCGGATCGCTTTGTCGTACAGCTCCTGAGCGTTCAGTGTTCGGCCCTCCATGCGGGCGATTTCGGCGCCGACCAAGGCGGCGCGGTCTTCGAAAGTTTCGGGGTTGACCTCCGCCCATGCTAGGAGTTCCCGGTGGTGCTGAAGTACAGATGCGAAATGCGTCCGTCTCTGCTCCGGTGGGGCGTGATCCCACATCGCCGCATGCGCCAGCGCGGCATAGAGGCGATACTCCGCCGACTCGAACGTTGCCGCCGACGTCCAAAGCAGGGGCTCCGCGTGCCGCGATGCATCGACCGCCGCCGCAAGCTCTCCGGCAAAAAAATGCGCCTGCAGCTTTCGCGTCCAGTAATAGAACTCCGAGAGCACGAGATCCGGGCTGTTGGCCAAACGGCGCTCGGTATCGACTTCGCTATATCCCTCATGATCCAGGCAGCCGAACGTTTCAGTCAGCCCGCGCAGGGTGAGGATCAAACCAAGTTGTGCTCCGCAGCGCTCGATGAGCGGACCGAAGCGCACCCGCCTCGCAAATGCCAAGCCCTTCTCGCATTCCTCTTGCACTTCCGCGAGTGGATCCCCGGCAGCGAGACCAACCGTGACGGTCAGCAGTTCGCACTCGGCTGTCAGATACTCGATCGAGAAGATAAGCCGGTAATTGCGTTCCCAAGTCTCTTCTGTAAGAAGGGCGCGGCCCGCCCTGAGATAGATGAGAGCGGAGTCGTATGCTGTCGAGAGTTTCGCGCGCCGACCTGCGATCAGATTCAATTCTGCGACGCGCTCGCGATCCTCGACAACGTTGATAAGGTGAGAGCCACGGTTAAGTTGATTGGCGATATCAAATATCGCCTTCTCACGTCTTTCTAAGGGCGTATGCTCAGCGAGGAGCATTCCGATGCGGAGGTGAGCCTCGGCACGCAACTCCGCCGGGATAAGCGAATAGGCCGCTTCCTGCACGCGGTCGTGCAGGAAGCCGTAGCAATTGTCCGTGCGGAAGATCAGGCCCGATCGCACCGCTTCCCAGAGATGATCGTGCATGTCCTCGACGGAGCCCTGATACCCAATCCGCAGCATCTCGAACTCTGCAGTGTTGCCCATGCAGGCGAACTGCTGGAGTATCTTCCGGGTTTCCGGCGAAAGGCGCTTTAACTTGTCGACCATCAGCTCTACGACGTTGTCCGTGAAGCCTTTGGCACGAATGCGGGGCAGGTCCCATATCCATCGGCGCGCGCGGTAATCGAATGTCAGCAGGCGATCGTCCGCCAGAGTAGAAATAAACTGGATTGCAAAGAACGGATTGCCCGTGGTCTTTTCGTAAATCAAGTCTGCCAGTGGGGCGGCGGGCTCCAGTTGGCAGTGAAGGGAGTCCACAAGCAGTTTACCTAGATCGTCGCGACTGAGTGGCGTGAGAACGATGTCCTGCACTGCGGCTCCGGCCTGACGGATCGCTTGAATCTTACGTACCAGCGGGTGGTTGGCATTGACCTCATTGGTCCGATACGCACCAATGAGCAATAAATGCTGCAAATCGTTGCGTGTTAGCAGATCTTCGAGGAGGTCGAGTGTGGCGACATCCAGCCATTGCATATCATCGAGGAAGAGCGCAAGCGGATGTTCAGGTCGCGCAAACACGCCAATGAAACGTCGAAGGACGGTCTGAAACCGTCTCTGCGCTTCCCGCGGCGGCAATTCCGGCACTGGCGGCTGGTCGCCAATGACGTGCCGCAATTCCGGGACGAGATCGATGAGGAGCAGTCCGTTCGGACCCACCGCCTCGCGAATTGCGTCTTGCCATTTGCGGAGGTCTTCCTCGTTCTCGCTGAGGAGCGGCCGGACAAGGCTCTGAAACGCATGTGCCAGCGAGGCGTGCGGAATATCCCGCTTGTGCTGGTCGGATTTGCCCGACGCGAACAAGCCGCGTGGCGGCACGAGTGGTTTATGGAGCTCATTAATGACTGCGGATTTACCGATGCCGGAGTATCCGGAGACCAGCACCAGTTCGGCTCGGCCACCGCCAACAATGCGGTCGAAGGCGGTCAGCAGAGTGCCAACTTCGCGGTCCCTCCCATATAGCTTCTCGGGGATGATGACGCGATCCGGGGTGTCGCAAGCGCCAGGAGTGAAGTCATCGATCGACCCGTGGGACTCCCATTGGGATAGGCAGCGCCGAAGATCGCTCTCAACTCCCACCGCTGTCTGATATCTCTCCTCCGCGGTCTTGGAGAGCAACTTCATCGTGATCGCGGAGACCGAGACCGGTACGGTTCCCACCCGCGCTCTCGGTGGGGCGGGTTGTTTCGCGATATGACAGTGCACCCATTCCATCGGTTCGGAGGCCGTGAATGGAAGACTCCCGGTCAGCATTTCGTAAAAAGTCACTCCAAGCGAGTAAAGGTCGCTCCGATAGTCGATCGAACGATTCATTCGTCCCGTCTGCTCGGGTGCCATGTAGGCGAGCGTTCCTGCGATGAACTCGGGAGGATCGGGCGACTGGCGCTCGCGCGGAAGTTGGGACGCAATCCCGAATCCGGTGAGCCATGCGTTTCCGGTGCCGTCGACGAGGACATTCGAAGGCTTGATATCGCGATGTATGAGGCCCTGCTGATGGACTTGACCCAGTGTTCTTGCCAGCCCAATAGCGATGTTCAGGAAGCGAGTCAGATCCAGCGGTTGCCCATGGTCACGCTCAAGAATCCAATCCAGCGGCTGACCGCCGGGATCCTTGAGTAAGAGGATCGTCCGCCCTTCGTGACGAAGAATGGCCAGAGGCTTGGCAGCCCACGCGGGATCGAGTTCGGCTGCGAATGAGTATTCGTGCATGAGCCGCTTGACACTCTGAGGCGACGACTGTTCAAAGAGTGCGACCGCTAGGACTGGCAAAGGGTCGTCGTGCTTTCGGCCGCGGTAAAGGGTAAATTCCGCGCTTTCGCGCAGGGGCACCAGCACGTACCCCGAGAGGTGACATTCTTGTTGCCATGGCATCACGACCTCGGAACATTGATTTGGGCAGGACGCTAAAAGGATGTCAACAGGGAAGAAACATCAATGGCCGCGGGGCCGCAGAGTTGGTTCAAGCTTTCTAACGAACTGGAACTTTCTAAGAGCTGAAAAGAGTCTCTTCATCGACGGGATTGCTCGAGAGTTGGGTCCGTCTTATGAGCAAATGCCCGGCTGAAGTTTATCCGGACAACTGCGCAGCGGGTTGGCGGAAGCCGGCGCACTTGCCTGGTGAGCAGGAGCACCGCTGCGGGACAGAACTCCGATTCTTGAATTGTGGCTTGTCGGCCATATTCCGGCATAGCCTCAGCGGCGCCTCCAGCAACTTGTTGAACCTGCAATTGGAGACCTACTTGGTTTAGTGTTGAAGAGCTCCGGCAAGCATTCCGGCGTGACTCGTCTGAACGTTTGGTAACTGAACTGCGGCGATCAGCTCAGGGAACGCATTTCTGAGGCAAGATGCGATAACATGAAGCCGGCCGTCTGATTGTCTATTTGCAAATGCCTCAAAGAGCGGATGGAGCTGTTTCACAGGCTCATGGTGACCAGATGATCATCCGTGGCGAGGTCGTGTCCCCGGTGGTGGTGTAGCTCGATACAGCAAAGCCGCCCGTCCGCGGGAAATCCCAACGAGTCCGCCGGAATCGCGCGACGAGACCTGAAGGGCGCGGCGATGGAAGAATCTGCGCTTGCGGGCCTCGCATTCTGTGCCCCACCGCGTCGCAGCCTGCGCCACTAGCTACCAGTTCGAATGGGACTGGCATCCCAGCGAGACTGCTGCAGATTGGCCAAATATCGGTTCCATGAGATAGGAATAGGCGAGCAACTGGCGCATCCCGTATCGACTTTCCAGCGGTTATATGTAGGCTTTCGGCAGTTTGATCCGGCGCTTCAATTCATCTTGATGGGCGATCTGTTATGATCCATCGCTGCCGTTTAAGGGCAATGCCCGCAACAAGGCCCTTCGGATTTGCGCCTGCTCCTCGGCAGGTTCATGGTAGGTCGCCCGGGACAGAGCCGGCGCGCCGAAAAGAGATTAGTGTGTAACTTGAGTGCAAGCGTGACGGCAAAATAGCCCTGCGCGGATACTGGACACGAGATCAGCTACAAATGACTCGTTTGAAGTCCAAGTCGAGGAAGAAAACGCGGACGGTAATCGGACGCGCAAATGCAACGCGCCAACGGGCGCGACCTTCCAAGAAGATTGCTGTCGATGATCGCCACGTCGGTTCCTCGAAACCGAGCGGAAGTGGGCAGGGTCAAGGGCAGCCTTGGGAGGAAGGCAGTTTAACGCCCGAGCAGATCCGCAGCGTAAAGAAGAACATCATGGCTCAACGACGAGCCCAACGCCGTCGCATGGGCGAGGTTAAAACCGCTTCGGAAGCCCTTTCGTACGAAATAGACCAGTATAAGCAAGTCCTCGATCGATCACGGTTGCAACTCGAGGTCTTGCATAAATTGCCCGCGGTCGCGTGGACAGTTACGCGGCATGGCAGTTGTGACTTTGTCAATCAATTCTATCTGGATGCGACCGGCCTATCGGCGGATTATTGCACGGCGCCGCTAAAAACGTGGAGAAAGAGTCCAAGCGATCTTCCGCCCTTTCTTTCCGCTTTGCATCCGGACCATAAGGAACGTGTGTCCCGCATATTTTGGGACGGTGTCCGATCTGGCGGAGGCTGGACGTTTGAGGCACCGTTTCGCTATGCAGACGGTTCCTATCGTTGGCACTTTGATCGTGCGGTCCCGGTGCGAGACGCCCGGGGCAAGGTACTCCGGTTCGTCGGCTCTAGTTCGGATATTCAGGAGTTGAGGTCGGAGAGGGACGCGCTGGTGGATAGGGAGAGACGGCTTCTCGCAATCATCGATGGTAGCCCCAACCCGATCTTTCTTAAGGACCCTGATGGTCGCTTTTTGCTGGTCAACAGCGAATTTGAAAAGGTCACCGGTGTCTTCCGCAATCAAATTATTGGTAAAACCGAGGATGACCTATCTAAATTGCGCGGAGCGGGCGCACTTCGAACGAACGATCGAGAAGTGCCTCGTTCGGGCGAAGTGATGCTTGAGGAGCTTGCTACGACCGATATAGGTCCGCGCTGGGGCGCAGTTCAGAAGTTCCCAATCGTCGATGCGGACGGTCGAATCTATGCGACCGCCCACATCACGACGGAGGTCACACTACGCAAAAGCGCGGCGGAACACCTTCGTCTGGCCGAGGACCAAACGCGATTGATCTTGGATTCCTCCCTCGACGCTGTCATCACGATTGACGCGCGTGATATAATTACGGGCTGGAGCAAAAGCGCCGAACACATGTTTGGATGGTCCTGCGATGAAGCGGTCGGCAGGCGGATCGTGGATACGATTATCCCCATGCAGTATCGCGAGGCTCATTCGCGAGGGTGTGAGCATTTTCTCGCAACCGGGCAAGGCCCGATACTAAACAGACGCATCGACATAACGGCGCTCCACAGCGCTGGACATGAATTCCCCGTCGAACTGACTGTCACTGCTATTCGGCTGGAAACCTGGCACTTCACCGCGTTTGTGCGCGATTTGACAGATCAGAGACGAGTGGAGGAGGCGCTACGCGGAGCGCGGGAAGAGCTGACCCGGGTGACCCGTCTTACTGCGATGGCGCAGCTGTCTGCGTCCATCGCTCACGAGATCAACCAACCTCTGACGGCCATTGCAGCCAATAGCGATACGTGCCTCCACTGGTTGAGCACGGAGGAGCCGGATCTCACCAGAGCGAGGGCGGCTGCCCAGCGGTTGGCCAAGGACGCGCGACGCGCGAGCGATATAATCGCCCGCATTAAGGCGTTGATGAACAAAACCCCGGTTGGAAAGGCCCCGCTCGATATTATTGAGGCGATTCGTGATGTCATGAAGCTAACGCAAGAGGAATTTCGCAAGCACCGTATAACGACGCTTGCTGATCTGCACGAGTCGGTTCCGCGGATCAACGGCGACCGCGTCCAATTGGAGCAAGTCATTCTGAATCTCGTACTGAACAGCATCGAATCAATGATGCTTGTGAAGGATCGTCCAAGGACCCTTTCGATAAGGTCTCGGGTGCTGGATGACAGAATGGTTGAGATCTCATTCCACGACACCGGCGTTGGATTCGATTCCACGGTGATCGATCGACTCTTCGACGCGTTCTTCACGACAAAACACAACGGAACGGGTATGGGCTTGG
Source organism: Bradyrhizobium sp. WSM1253 (assembly GCF_000244935.1). Classification (NCBI taxonomy): domain Bacteria; kingdom Pseudomonadati; phylum Pseudomonadota; class Alphaproteobacteria; order Hyphomicrobiales; family Nitrobacteraceae; genus Bradyrhizobium; species Bradyrhizobium sp. WSM1253. The sequence continues at coordinate 271,034 of NZ_JH600072.1, read as the reverse complement.
CAATTTGTCGTTCGATAATCGAAGCCCACGATGGACAGATTTCGGTGACCCCAGGCGCTCCATTTGGAGCAGTTTTTCAATTCAGCTTACCCATTGCAGATGCACCATGAACGAGAGTGACCAGCCCGTCGTTGCCGTCATAGACGATGACGAATTCGTCCGCGAAAGTTTGGGTGCCCTTCTGGAGACGATCTCAGTGAAGGTCGCGCTCTTCAAGTCAGTTGAGGCGTTTTTGGGCACCAACCCTCCGGTACTACCGAGCTGCATCGTTCTGGATGTGAGACTTCCAGGTGCAAGCGGCTTTGAGTTGCAAAAACAACTAGTCGCGGCTCACGTCGATACGCCTATTGTTTTCATTACCGGCCATGGCGATATCGCGATGTCAGTGCGGGCCATGAAAGCAGGTGCAATAGAGTTCCTGTCAAAGCCTTTCCGGGAGCAAGAGCTGCTCGATGCGGTACGCCAAGGGATTGAACGCCACCGTGCGCTCGCCGCGCAAGGACGCGCTCGGGCGCAAATCCACGAGCGATTTGCGCGCCTGACCGATCGAGAAACGGAAATCATGACTTTGCTTGCAAAGGGGCGCGTAAGCAAGCAGATTGCCGGCCAACTTGGCGTCAGCGAAGTAACTGTCCGCGTTCATCGTAGCCAAATTATGCAAAAAATGGACGCGCGCTCGCTGGCGGATTTGGTACGAATTGCGGATCGGCTCAAGGCGGATGACGAAAACCCCGCGGACCCGGAAGGACTGCCTCGCATGAGCCGCACGGCGAAGCACGTCACAGGGAAACAGAAGGGGCGCGGCGATATAACGAAGTGACTCTTTGACCATCTTCGAGGAACCCATTGGGCGTGATGCGGGCGTTCATCTGGCCCCCACCACAAGACTTGGATGGCTCCACCATCTGCGCTCCCAATGAGTCCGCTGCCAGGCCCCACGGGTCCGCGCGGGCTCATGAACTGAAGCGGGCGTTTTTCTAATGTCGCATAAGCGAAGAGGCCGGGTTCTGAACCCGATCGTAGTTGGCCTAAACGAAACGAAAGGACTGCCCTCTCATTGTTTATCTGCGACTACAAAATGGTAGGTACCGACGGCCGGCTGTGCAAGTTAGCATGTTGGGGTTGAGTCAACGGCCGCGAAATGGAAACTCCGTTAAATGCACTGGAGCTTTTTTTCGCAGAAGGAGGTTGAACATGGCAACAAGCAAGATGATTTTGGATGGCGACTTCGACAAAATCGACTTCCGAGGAGAACTGGTCGACGGACATCTCGTCGCAAAAGGGATTCTTGCGGACCAAGCGGCAATGGATTCTATCCCAGTCGGGATGTACGTTCTCGAAAAGGATGCCACCGTCGTCAAGTGCAACAAAGCTGCAATCGCGGGTTGGGGACGCTCGCCTTCTCTGGGAACCTCAGAAAAGTATTGCGGGTCACACCTTCTTCGTTACCCCTCGGGAGAAGTGATGCCGCACGAACTTGCACCCCCCTCCGTGGTGATCAACAACGGCGGCACCGTTCGGAACGCCGATGTCATCTGCGAACAGCCCAACGGTAATCGTCTTCTGGCCCTCGTTAATGTCTTTCCGATTCGCGACGACGAGGACGAGGTGATCGGAGCCGTCAACATTTTCCGTCACAACACCAGCAAGACTGTTCCTGGCTTACTCTCCGAGCCTGCAAGTATTTCTAACTCCAAGATCGGTGACGGGGAGGAGTGAGCCTCCTCCTTCGCCACTTTGGGCTGGACTAGAGCCTTGGTAGTTCGGTTCTCGGAATGTAGGGTACCAAGAACCTATGTTCCGTGATGCCCGACGCAACCCGGGTGACCGCTCTTCATGCCCCGGAGATCACCGCGTGCGCCAACTAGGCCGAGCTATACTTTGCGGAGGAGCTATTCGTGCAACCGAACGAGCGACGCGAACGGGAGCGTGAGATGCGTGACGCTGGGCGGCTGCCCCCAGGGCAGTCGCTGACCCTCAAGTGGCCGGTGCTGCATGTGGGCTCGGTGCCGGTCTTTGCTCCCACGACGTGGGATTTTCGCGTGTTCGGCCTGGTAGAGGAGCAGCTGCGGCTTTCCTGGGAAGCGCTCTGCAAACTGCCGCAAAGTGAAGTGTTTGCTGACTTGCACTCCGTCTCGCGCTGGAGCCGGTTCAACAACCATTGGGGAGGGATTCTCGCCGCAGAATTGATGAAGCGAGTAACGTTGCGGCCAGAGGCGCGGCACGTGATGATCCATGGCGAGAACAACTACACGGCGAACCTGCCAATCTCGGACTTTCTGCTCCCGACGACGGTTTTCGCCTTGCGGCATGACGGCGAACCCCTTACGGCCGAACATGGCTACCCGCTCCGGCTCGTGGTTCCAAACCTCTATGGTTATAAGAGCGTGAAATGGGTGCGCGGGATCCAGTTCTTGGATCGCGAATCGCCGGGCTTGTGGGAATTTAACGGATTTCACATTTACGGGGACCCGTTCAAAGAGCAACGATTTTCGAGCTGAAGGGTACGTTTCCTGCGCGGCAGCCGATCGATTGCTGATTAGGGATTTTCATCTGATTTCGCGCGCTGTAGAGCCGATTCGACGCATCCGAATAGAACCTTTTCGTCGATGGGTTTGGTCAGGTAGCCAACGACGCCTTGATCCAGAGCCCGAGTTCGCGCGCTGTCGTCGGGGTAAGCGGTGATCAGAATCGTTGGTATATTATAGCCGGATCCTACCAAGCGGCTATGCAACTCAGTCCCGGTCATGCGCGGCATGTGGACATCAACGATCAAACAGGAGCTATCGCGCACGTTTGGAGACGCCAGAAACTCCACTGCGGACGAGTAGGTCTCAGTCGTAAATCCCATCGCTTGCAGGAGACCCGCTAAGGCTGAGCGAGATTGTTCATCATCATCGATGATCGAAATTTGACTCTCGCTAGACATATCCCCGCCTTCATCACTGGGGAGGTGGCCCGCCGCATCTCGCGTTCCGTGTCCATCTCAGGAAGCGCACTGCGCGGACACCATTGGACCCTAACGACAAGGGTCTGAATTGGCGATTGTACGGCGGACGGGCGGTGCTACACTTTGGAACAACCGATGCTATACTTAGGAATAATCGATGCAGACCATGTGAATAGTTCAGCCCAGTTTGGGCCGCGTCCGAACGCGTGCGCTGATGTCGGGCCGTCGCGCTTGACGCGGCAGCAGGGCCTGGCGGCAAGCGATTAAGCCGTCAGTTGATTTGCCCAAATAATAACCCTCTTAGCTGATGGACCCACGTGCAAGCAGGAAGCGATTAAGACCGGGGCGACTTTATACCGAGCGTCTCCGCCATTTTGACAAGCTCGGCCAGCGATTGCGCACCCATCTTCTGCATAACATGACCGCGGTGCGCCTTTACAGTAATCTCAGCTATCTCCAGCTTAAAAGCGATCTGCTTGTTCTTTAAGCCAGTCGTCACGAGAGCCAGCACCTCTCGCTCGCGCGCGCTTAATCGCTCAAGACGCGAGTTCAATTCCGTGAGCCACTGCTGGGTCTTCCGCCGCGTCCGATCGCGCTCGAGCGCGATCGTGACTGCATCCAGCATGTCTTGATCGCGGAATGGCTTGGTTAGAAAATCCACAGCGCCTGCCTTCATGGCCCTGACCGACATCGGAATGTCGCCGTGGCCGGTCATGAAGATAATGGGAATGGAAGCGTTCACTTTCGACAGCTCGGCTTGGACGTCGAGACCGCCTAGGCCCGGCAATCTGACGTCAAGTACGAGGCAGCTCACCGCGTCGGGCAACAATTCGCCTTGCAGCAGCTCCGCTGCCGAGCCAAACATCTTGACCTTGAAGCCAACCGAGTTGAACAGGTCCCCGAGTGAGGCGCGGAAGTCGTTGTCGTCGTCAACCACGACGATAGTTGGCTCCTCAGCTACCGCACGCTTTTGAATTGAATGCTGCGCCACGGGATACTCCGCCAAAACCGACGATTCCGTGTAAAACTATCATCTTCACGAAGACCATTCAACAAATGACACTCCGCGAGTTCCAGCGTGGAACGCGATCGTTTGCGCGTGAAGATGATCTGACCTTTCATCGGTCGGACCAAAATAGGGGTGATGACTACAATCGACCTAGTCTCGCGCCCAGCCTATCAGCAGCTACAGATTTGCGAAACGTCCCTAGGATCGCTCTGGGCGGGTCCTTTTCCCGGCGCCGCTTGCTTTCGGTCGCTTTGTCCAAGTCCCGCGATAGGCTTTCTGCCTCTCTTCGCCACCAGCGGCAGATGCATGCCTTCTTAAGGTCCGTAACCTGCTTTCTTGACGGGCATCCAACGCCCGATCGTCCTCATCGCAATGTGACACCGAGACGCTACCTTCGAATGGCAAAGTTGAGCGCGACGGCGCAATTCATTCATACGGTTATCGGAGGAGCCACGCTTCGGCGGTACTCCGCGGGAGCAATTCCCGTCGCCTTCCGAAACGCTGTGGCGAACGCGTTACGACTGCTGAAGCCGACCGCCCGACCGATTTCCGTCATAGAGCCTGCGCGGTTTGCCAGCAGTAATTTGGCCTGCTCAACGCGACGTTTGGTCTGGTACCGATGAGGCGGCATTCCGAGAGATTGCTTGAACACCCGGCAGAAATGATACGGGCTAAGACGAACGAGCTGCGCCAACGTGCCAATCGGTATCCGCTCATTGAGATGCTCCTGGATGTAGGCTGTGACGAGCCGTTGCTGCCACTGTGCAAGACCACCTTGGAGTTGACGTTGAATGCTGGGCATCCCGCAAGTGAAACGCACGACTTCATGCATGAGCAAACTACCGAGACTCTCGAAGTAGACCGGGTCTCCTGCAGAGCTATCGACGAACGTCTTCAGCTTGAGCGCGGTGTTCCATAGCGTTTCGTCTTCGAACAGTAGGCGTGGGGAGTCCGGCAGGCCGGTGATGCCACGTTTAGAAAGAGCCCTCAGCCTCTCAGGGTCGAAGTAGAAGTACATGAGCCGCATCTGCGATCCGCGCGGCTCGTGGCAATCGTAAAACTCGCGGCCAGCAGGAACGAATGTCAGCTTCCGCTCGAGGTTCCGGAGGGCTGATGGCGGCAGACCTTCCACAAATGTTTCTCCATCGCGGCGCTCCCCCTTCTCGTACATGACGAGCATATGCATTGGAGCCCGATACTGATGTTGGATTTTGCCTCGATTTGTGGATCGCACAGATTCGGCCGTCATGCCGTGCCCCGTTATGGTGAGGCGTGCCACAGCCTCGCGAGGAGAAATTTCGACAACGGGATGGATCAAGTCCGCCGGCACCTGATCATCCAATTGGCGAGTTGGATCGAAAATGAGTGGCTCATGGTCGCAAACAATGATCGGAGATTGAGCTATCGGCAGCAACATTCGTGATCTTGAAAGTTGTTGCCGATCTTCAGGGCCGTGGCGCCAATCGCGTGGCTTTCCAAGCTCCTTGCAAAAAGGGACTTGCTGGAGCTCGGGTCGCGGCGTGGAGGGCGAAAGTGGTCGGCGGCGTTCCAACATCGCTTCACCCGTCTGCTGGAATTTGACTCGTGGCATCAACTGGTCATCATTGGCTGGACGCATGGAATTCGAACTCCGATTCAGGACTGCATTCATCCATACCGTTGCGCGATCGCGGTGCCTGCTTTGGGAGTAGGGCGTCGCGCCGGGCCGAGCGGCAGATCCTCCCCGAAAGCTGCTACAAGGGATGCGAGGTGAGCCTGCCCTGCGACACGGAAGTCGCCAATTGCACTCGCGTTTGCATGTCTGACAGAAAGGGCAAAACGGGATTAGACTTTTGGCGGAGCAGGGCTGCGACTTTTGGATATCCCGGCTCCGACCTATTTGGCGCGCGGCGTCACTTCACCGACTCTGATTTTTGAAGCGGCGGGCAAGCAAACCTCAATTTGGTTACGTCTGTCTCCCTCAACGCCGTGCGGGCTAGAAGGCGCCTCTGTCGGTCGGGGCATACGTTATCAGCAACAGATGTTCGACTGAGGAGGTTGGCTTGCTCACCGATTGTCGTGGCTCGCGGCTGCATCTTGCAGAAGCACTCCTGACAAAATGCCGAATAGGGCACGCGCTAATGGGACCCAATGCGTCGTGCAGCGATCAGGTATCGGTTCGAAGGACACTCTTGGTGTACCAGCTCGTCCAGCTCGATGCTTGGCTATTGTCTCTCCTCGATCGTGTCGCTCGGTATGCAGGAGCCCTGGCGCGGTGAAAGGGTCGTGACCTCCTCAACGGAAGCTGCTGCCTACTTGTTCGTCTGCCCGCGCGCATCGCGATACTGGGGGCGGCGACTATTCCTAACGATTATTCGTGGACGGTTACCATTCCAAAGTTGAATTTTCGCTTTCCAAAACGCTCGGTCACCATGGAAGAAACATCCGCTGCCAAGTACCGTGGGCGCACCGGGGAGGACCAGAATGGGCGATGAAGTTTCAAAGGGGCGCCCGGCTAGTACGCAGGTCGAACCCTCTGCGGAGACCTTGAGCGGTTTACGCATGCTGGACATCCGGACCGACCGCCTGCTTTCGTCATGGTTGCAAGAGGCCGGTATTCCTGACGGCGCCCTGAAGGCGAACGAACTTGCCCCCGATTTTCTTCTGCCCGAGGCAAATGGAAAGCTCGTTTCATCTTTGGAATTGCGACAAACTGCACCGTTAATTGTCATCTTCGTTTACGGGACTTGGTCCCCAATGTGCGCAGCTGGTCTACGCGCTCTTCACGGGGCCATCCCTAGTATCCGCGCTGCTGGCGCCAGAGTAATTGCGATAACGCCCGAGACAGGGGACTTGCTGCGCAATTTCAAACGCGACCACCGACTGGATCTGGAACTCCTCTCCGACCTAGATCTTGGGGTGAGCCTTTCGTTCGGCCTGTTGTCCGTGGTGCCGGGGGACGTAAAGAGCCATCTCTTGCGGCTCGGACTCGATCTCTGCGCTCCCCATGGCTTCTCCTTTTGGATGTTGCCGATGCCGGCCATCTATGTCCTCGACCAACGAGGGATCATCCGTCGAGCGTTTGTCGGCCCGGACTCCATCACGGGAGCGCAGACCGAAACCTTACTTGCTGCCCTGTCCGAAATAGGATGGGCCTAAGCCTCGTCCTTCGAGGCCGACCGGAATGAGACAAGTCAATTCAAGAGGCTGCGCATGGGCCACTGCAACTGCGTCATAGCCCGGCTTGTCCTGGCCATCCACGACTTCGCGTCACTTCAGCAACGACGGTTGGATGCCCGTGCCAAGCTCGGGCATGAGGAGGCGGGGCCGGGGCCCGTGATTTGGATCAAGGAACCTGCACCTTGTGCATCAGCGGTGCAAACATTGTCCTTGTTCGAGTCAGGGGCAGATGCGCGGCGGAGTTTGTCCAACGCACTCGTCCAGTCGCGAACACGAGCAACCTTGATGAAGGCGTCAAGCGCCGGCGAATACTGCCTCCCCGCCACGGCCAAAAGCTGCACCTCGCGCCGGACGGGGTCGCCCTCAATTCCGACAGTGGCGAGCGACGGTAGTCTGGGAGCGTGCTCTGGCGCCAAGATGGCCCCCAAACCGGCGAATGCCATTTGCTGAAGATGCCTTTCCTGATCGCTCCTGTGCACAACCTTGGGGCCTGGGTGGCCGGCAAAACAAGCCCGCTTAAATCGGTCTGCGACGTCGCATCCGACCCTTTCGAGAAAGACCAACTCATGCAAGTCTTCGAGCAGGATGACGGTTTGCCTGGCCATCGGATGTTTCCGAGACAAGATGAGCACGCAGCGTTCCTCGAACAGGCGCCAGCGGTCGATACGCTCAGGCAGCTCCATGGCGTCACCGACAAGTGCGGCATTGATCTCGCCATCCAAAAGCATCGCAACCAGCCCGTTGGCATCGGCCTCGCGCAGATCGACTCGAAGATCGGGGATGATCCTGGCGAGCTCCACGAGCAATTCCGTAATGAGTGCGGCGGAGACTGACGGCACCAGTCCGATCTTAAGCGGGGCTATTGTCTTCTTTTGATAGCCTCGTGCCTGAAGCCGTACGGCCTCGGCGGCGGAAAATATTTTCTCCAGCGTGGGCAAAATCATCTTGCCCAGATCGGTGAGCTGGGTGAGATGACGTTCACGGTGAATCAGCGCGCCACCGAGTTCTTGCTCCAGCTTTTGTATCGCCTTTGTCAGCGCCGGCTGCGTCACATTGCATTGCTCCGCAGCTCGCGTAAAATTTAGCGTCTTTGCTAGGGCTAAGAAATATCGCACCTGATAAAGTTGCAGCTGCATAGTCATACTCGAAACATTTGCCGCGGTACGGGCCGTTCGGTTCGTTGCCATAGTAGGCAGGGGTGATGATCAAGCGGTTGCTCGCGGAGCTTCCGAGGAAACAGGTATTGTGCGCCGGCTCGGAATTGCCGGCCGCGTCTTGCTGAAAGCGTTCGCATCGATGCTGTTTCCTATTGAGGTCGCGGTTGCTAGAACATCGTACGCGAGACCAGTTTAATGTCAGGTTTGCATTGGGATCGCCTCGCCTACCTTTCCATTAAGTGCTTTTTGTATTTGGGGATCTCCTAAGGCGTCAGTTCTGGACAGTGAAATGAGGGCCGCGGGAAGCGCGGCACGCTCACGCTCGTCGAAGAGGTTCCCAACTTCGCTTAGGCAGTTGGTCATGGCGAGCAGATGCGCATCATCCTAGCCATAATGCAGTTCCACGATTTGCAATTGTCCTGTCCTAAGACTAGGACATCAGCTCAATCCGAGAGTCCGAAACACATGTCCGATCGTCCAAATCTTACATTGCTTCGATCCCATCTCGATGTGCTGATGGCAACTTTGGATGTCGACGTCATTGGGCTCATCGAGTGTTTGGTTAGCCCAGGCTGGCGCCTGTCATTCGGAAGCGCGGAGGCGCCGGCTATCCACTACAATCTTTCCGGGACCGGACGAATGGTCGTGGGTGGCTTCTCCGCATTTCCTCTAGTACCTCACACCCTTGTCATCACACCGGCCAAGAAGCCGTTTCACATCGAGGTCGATGACCGCACAGCGGCCAAGAGAGTGAATGTGGTCGAAGCGCAATGGGATCCGCGCTTCGGCGAGCGAATCCAGCGATTCGTCGCCGGGGACCTGGACCCGATGGTCATGCTGATCTGCGGGTACTTTCGCGCTACCTACGGCTCGTCGATCGACCTCTTTGCAGGCCTTTCCACGCCGATTGTCGAGCGCTTCGAACCAGCCGATGAAGTGGGGTCAAAGTTGCAGGCCGCGTTGGCAGAAATCAGCGGCCGGCGGGTTGGAATGCAGGCGATGACAACCGCCATTCTCAAGCAGGTGCTCGTCACGCTCGTCCGTCGCAGTCTCAATTCGACCAGCGTTTGGCTCGAACGCTTCTCTATTTTGAGTGACCGTCAAATCGCTCTTGCGTTCGCCGATATGCTAGCGCGGCCGGCGGCCGATCACTCTGTCATGGCCTTGGCGCAAAAGGCCGGCTTGAGCCGATCCGCATTCATGGCGCGCTTTGTGCGCACGATAGGATGTTCGCCAATGGTAGCGCTCCGGCAAATACGGATGAAGCGTGCAGCCGATATGCTCGCCGCGAGGACATTTTCAGTTGAGCAGATCGCGCGGGCGGTCGGTTACAGGAGCTACAGTAGCTTTCTCCGTGCCTTCCGCCAAGTGCATGGATACGTTCCGGAAGAATCTGAGGGTGATGGACAGAACTCCGATTGAACATACGGCGAGGTGGTGAGGGCAGCCAAACGCCGCCGTGATAAGATCGCGTCTGAATTAAGCTTATGATAAATGGCTATCGGATAGATAGTCGCAGGGCATTTCCCATTATCCGGCGGCGACGGCACCTCAGCAGCTCGCCTTGCGAGTTACTACCGGGGCGACTGAAACGCGTCGCCGAGCTGTCGTGGTCACAACAACGTTAGCCGCGGCTCATCGTGGTTGGGCGACGATCCTTTGTCACGAATTCGATCATGGCCTCGAAAGCGGATCGCCGATTAGCAACTGATGGCACCTGCATTGCGAAACCGAAATGACTGATTGAAGTCAAGTGTGGACGGTCCCGTGTCCCGGATTTTCTTCGCTGCTTGAGACGCGGTCGCCCTCTAACTCCTGCCGTACCGGCCTTGATCGTAGGCCTGCAGGATGCGGACAAACTCGGCCATGCTGGATCGATCCCGATCGGTCACAACCGCAACTTGAGCATTGGACGCGGGCCGGCTCCCTTGCCGGAACCGGATTAAGAGATCGGCGATGCTTATCATTGGGGGGCTCTCCGCAACCATGGAAGTAAACAGTAATTACTGGCAACATACGGCTCGATGATGGGAAAGACCGGTCGAGCATTACGTGGCCGACCTTGTCCTGCAACTGCCTGCTCGCGGGCCGGTTCCGTTGCTGCTCGCTCCGTATCATCTGGTAGCACCGAGCGCTTAGTTGTTGCCATTGCGCGAGGGTATGAAGTGACCCTGCCGAGGTATAGGTCGACCAGACCTCGGTTCAATTCCAAATGAGTGCACACAAAAAAAGGGCCGCCTGCGTTGCCACAAGCGGCCTAAGTCTAGGGAGGAAACGCCCAAGGTGGGCAGCGATAGCTGGGAGGGCCACCGCACGCGTTATAGATACGACGATCGCGATTGTTGCTCAATTGACCCTACGTACGGGTCGGGCATCCAAACGGAGTAAGGGACCTATACGAAGAAGGCGCCCTTTGAAGCGGACCGCTTACACGAGACGAGCGCCGTCACTTTTAGCTCATTACGCCGAGCATCGAGCGCGGCATTAACCGCTATCTCGACGTCGCACGCGATCGAATAGCGCGCGGCTCCCACCTACTATCGGTCTCTCGAATTGCTGTGCCGTCTGCACGGGACGATTTCGGCACTCCAAGTATACAAATCGGAGCCGCTCAGCTCTGGGCGCCTAGCGGGCATCAAAACAATAACTGGAGGTAATTTGTGAAATCGTCTCCGGTGTGATGCGATGCTCATCGGCTTGTAGACGCCCGAGTGGCACGAACTTTCGTCGGGAGCGCGAGCAATCCCGGCCTGCAGGTTGAGTTCGAGGAGATCGGAATTTGAGTCTGAACTTCACTGCGTACAGCAATCCTGGTAATTTCGTGCGTATCGCCGCAAGGCTGCTGCCTTGGCTTTGGGGTTGGACGGCGTTCGCCTTCGCAGTTGGTCTGCTTGGAACATTCGCCGCGCCACCCGACTACCAGCAAGGCGAGACGGTGCGCATCATGTACATCCACGTTCCCGCAGCGTGGACAGCGATGCTTGCCTACACGTTCATGGCGGTGTTTGCGCTCGGATCCTTAGTTTGGCGTCATCCACTTTCCGATGCAGCACAAAAGGCGGCTGCGCCGCTTGGCGCGGCTTTCACCTTTATCTGCCTCGTCACAGGCTCCCTCTGGGGTAAACCGATGTGGGGCGCATATTGGGTTTGGGACGCCCGGCTCACCTCCGTGTTGGTTCTGTTTCTGATCTATCTCGGTCTAATCGCGCTCTGGCAGACGATCGAGGACCCGAACCGGGCGGCACGAGCAGTTTCGATCATGACCTTGGTTGGGTTCATCAACATCCCAATCGTGAAGTTTTCGGTTGATTGGTGGAACACTCTCCACCAACCGGCATCGGTATTTCGCATGGAGGGCTCGGCGATTGCCGGCACGATGTTATGGCCGCTGATTGTGATGGCGCTCGCATACTCGCTTTTGTTCGTGACTCTCCACGTAATGGCAGTCCGTAACGAAATCATGCGACGCCGTATCCGGCGGCTTGCGATCACGATGGCGGCTGCGGGTGAACCTGCCATGGCTTGCATACTGCCTGTCGAAATGGCGTCCTGAGCAGATTGTGATGCAGCATAGCGGATTCATCACAATGACTTTTCTGGTGACGGGCACCGTGCTTGCCGGGATGATCGCGGCGGTCCTCATCGACTATCGCGTTCAGCGCCGTACCCTGCGTCGTCTGCGACTTGGTCACTCGGATCCGCGCGGCCGCGTATGAGCAACATCACACCTTCGATTCACCTCCCTGCGAGCACCACGGCCCGTCAACGCGCGCTGGCCCGCCTGTGGGTGATTATCCCGCTTCTAGTCTTCTTCGGAATCGCGGTATTATTCCTGGTGCGGCTCGGCGCCGGAGACCCGTCGCTCGTGCCCTCCGCTGTGATCGGCAAGCCGGCACCGCAGTTTGCACTGGAGCCGCTCGAGGGGCTTCGCACGCCTGGTCCACCCGGCTTGTCGAGCGCCGATCTGCGGAAGGGGCACGTGACAATTGTGAACGTGTTCGCATCATGGTGTATCGAGTGCCGGGAAGAACAAGGGGCTCTGATGGCGTTGGCGAGCGACCGGATGCTGCAGCGGCAGGGGGTGACGCTTACCGGCATCGTCTACAAAGACGATCCCAGAAACGCGCTAGCCTATCTCGCCGCGAATGGGAACCCCTTCGCACAAGTCGGCACTGACCTGTCCGGCCGAACGGGCATCGATTTCGGCGTCTATGGCGTCCCCGAGACCTATGTGGTCAAGGGGGATGGCACAATCGCCTACAAGCTGGTTGGAGGCATCTCGGACGCAAGTCGACCTGCTTTGATGGCGGCAATTGCCGGGGCAGAGCGTCCATGACGACTGCCTTGCAAGTCCATTTACATCATTCGGGAGTGGCCGATCGGACCATGGGAGCGGCACACATAGAAGCAGTCCGATTTTCAAGCGCGCCGGATGCCCGAAAACGTGGTACGTTACGGATTGGCGAAAACGGACGGAGGCCTTGAACGTGCTCTGGGCCGTCTTCGCAATGATGACCTTTGCAATCGTGCTGGCGCTGGCCCGGTCGCTCTCCGAGCGGCGTGAGAGCTTTGGCGATCACGATTCCGACGTGGCCTTCTATCGCGGCCTTCTGGCCGAGGCGGATGATGACGTCCGCTGCGGACTCGTAGGGCCCGAGGATGCCATGGCCACGCGTGCCGAGATCGGGCGCCGGCTGCTTGCGTCACTCGACTCCGCGTCGGAGAGCCGGCCGCATGCGTGGCCGCGCTGGCAGCCGAGACGCACTGCCGCGGCCTTGGCGATCGCCCTAGTGCTGCCACTCGTGGCTCTCGCGTCGTATCTCAAGGTCGGCGCTCCCAACCAGCCTGATATGCCGATCGCATCGAGGCGCACGGGTGAGGACTTCACTCTCGCTGCCGCGATTTCCGAAGTCGAGACGCGTCTGAAGGGCCACCCCAATGATGGCCGCGGATTCCAGGTTGTCGCGCCAATTTACCTGCGCATGGGAAGGTTTCAGGATGCGGCGCATGCGTATAGGGCGGCGCTACGGCTGCTCGGCGAAAATGCGGAGGAGCGTGCGTCTCTTGGGCAGGCCCTGACGATGGCTGCCGACGGCGTTGTGACTGCAGAAGCACGCGGTGCCATTGACCAAGCGCTCGTGGATGATCCCAAACAGCCTCTGGCCCGATTCTTCCATGCGCTCGCAGTAGAGCAAGATGGCGACACAGATCGGGCGAGACAACTTTGGGAGGCGCTGGAGGCCGATACGCCAGCCGGCGCCCCGTGGATGGATGCCGTCCGCCAACACCTGGATAAGTCTTCTAGGCCAACTCAATCAAAAGCAGAAGCCGGCCGAAGCCGGGCTGAAGTCGCGGCGCTTCCACCGGAGCAGCGGAGAGACGCGATCCGCGGGATGGTGGGAGGACTGGCCGAGAAGCTTTCGAAGGATGGCCATGACCTTCAGGGATGGCTGCAACTGATTAGGTCCTACGTCGTATTGGGTGAACGCCAGAAGGCCGAGGCGGCCGTCGCAAGTGCGCGCGCCCAGTTAGCAGAAGATGCGCAAGCGCCAGAGCGCATCGATGAACTCGTCAGTCAGCTTGGTTTGAAGAGGTAGACTTTGACCAGAAAGGGCAGGCGCATCGCTATCATCAGCGCAGCAGGCTTCACCTTGGCCATCGCGGTTGGGCTCGTCCTGTTTGCGTTGCGTGACAGTATCGTCTTCTTCTACGGGCCGACCGAGATGGCCGAAAAGGCGCCGCCGCGAGGAACCCGTCTGCGCATCGGCGGCCTGGTGAAACGTGGCTCACTTACCTATGGTGGATCGTCGACTGTCGTCTTCGCGGTGACCGACCTGAAGTACGACATCCAGGTCAGCTACACCGGATTGCTGCCGGATCTCTTCCGTGAAGGACAAGGCGTCGTAGCCGAGGGCACGGTGGAGGGACCGGGCGTCTTTCATGCCGATACCGTGTTCGCCAAACACGACGAGCGATACATGCCCAAGGACGTAGCCGACAAACTCAAGCAATCAGGCATTTGGCGGAACGAAAATCCGCGTGGGCGCAATAGCGCGGCCTTCCACGAAACACCACAACGGGACGGACCGAAAGGATGATCGTCGAAACCGGACATTACGCGCTCGCTCTGGCTCTCGCCGTCGCGCTGCTTCAGTCAGTTCTGCCGCTCTGGGGGACCCGCAGTGGCGATTCTGGGCTGACTTCCATTGCGGTCCCGGCTGCAATCACCCAGTTCCTGCTGTTGGGCTATGCCTTCGCGGCCCTGACTTACGCTCATGTGGTGTCCGACTTCAGTCTCGTGACAGTCGCCGAGAACTCGCTCACGACCAAACCACTCGTGTACAAACTCGCCGGCGTCTGGGGCAACCACGAAGGATCCATGCTGCTTTGGGTTCTGATTCTCGCGGCCTTCGGAGCGGCAGTTGCGATTCTCGGGCGCGGCATGGCAAAGGAATTGCGCGCCAATACACTAACGGTCCAAGGCTGGATCTCTTTTGCCTTCCTCTGCTTCATCCTGTTCACCTCCGATCCCTTCGTGCGACGGTTTCCGGCGCCCTTTGAAGGCCAGGATCTCAACCCGCTGCTTCAAGATGCGGGCCTTGCAATACACCCACCGCTCCTTTACCTCGGCTATGTCGGCTCCTCGATCGTGTTCTCGTTCGCGGTGGCGGCGCTGATCAGCGGACGGTTGGACGCCGCTTGGGCCCGCTACGTTCGGCCTTGGATACTGATTGCCTGGATCTTTCTAACGCTTGGCATAGCCATGGGCTCGTACTGGGCCTATTACACCCTCGGCTGGGGCGGGTTCTGGTTCTGGGATCCGGTCGAAAACGCGTCACTCATGCCCTGGCTTGCGGGTACCGCGCTCCTGCATTCGGCCGCCGTTATGGAGAAACGCGAAGCCCTCAAGATCTGGACACTGTTCCTGGCGATACTTACATTCTCGCTATCGCTGCTCGGCACCTTCCTGGTGCGTTCAGGGGTGCTGACCTCCGTTCATTCGTTTGCCAGCGACCCGACGCGCGGCGTCTTCATCCTGATCATCCTGACTATGTTCATCGGCGGTTCCCTCGCGCTTTATGCTTGGCGTGCGCCTTCCCTGAGCCAACGTGGTCTGTTCGCGCCCGTGTCACGCGAGAGCGCGCTCGCAGTCAACAACCTGCTGCTCACCGCCTGCTGCGCTACGGTCCTGACCGGCACGCTCTATCCGCTCGCGCTTGAGGCTCTGACCGGGGACAAGATTTCGGTCGGTGCACCGTTTTTCAATTTGACCCTCGGTCCGCTACTAGCGTTGATCGTTCTGCTAATGCCGATCGGTCAGTCGCTCGCCTGGAAGCGTGGCGACCTGCTCGGCGCGGCGCAACGGGCGACGGTTGCAGCCTTGGGGGGCCTCGTGGTCGCACTTGTGCTCGTTGCCGTCATCCGAGGCGGCCCTGTCCTCGCCACGGTTGGCCTCGGCCTCGCCGTCTATCTCATAGTCGGTTCGTTCGCCGATGTGATGTCGCGTATCTGGGCACGTGGGCAGCCCATTCGAGTGATGCTGGCCCGCGCGGTCGGGCTGCCGCGCTCCGCCTGGGGTGCTGCTATCGCTCACGCTGGCCTTGGCGTGACACTTATGGGCTTGGCGGCGACCGGTTGGGGCGTGGAGCGGATCGCGACCGTCAAGCTAGGTCAGGGGATCGATCTCGGGCCTTATCAAGCGACTATCGAAAATCTACAATCGCGACAGGGCCCGAACTACTCCGAAGTCCTGGCCTACACGGTCATAAGCCGGGGCGGCGCGGCCGTGGCCACCGTCGAGCCCGCCAAGCGCAGTTTTCCCGTACGACAGACTACCGTCAGCGAGGCAGGCATCGTGACGCTGGGTTTTGGCCAAATCTACATTTCGATTGGGGACCAGCACGCGGATGGTTCGATCGATGCGCGCATGTTCTGGAAGCCGCTCGTGACGGCCATCTGGATAGGCGGTGTCATCATGGCGTTTGGAGGGATCGTGTCGTTGTCTGATAGACGCCTCAGAATCGGCTTTGCGCGCCGCGCGGTTCGCGTCCGCGCCCCAGCTAACCCCGCAGCAGCGCCGCAGGCCGCGGAATGACTTCGCTTCGTCGCATTCTTCTGCTTTCGATCGTATTCGCAGGCCTCGCGCCTGGCTTGGCCAGGGCGGTGCAGCCAGACGAGGTCCTGCCCAACCCCTACCTTGAGGCGCGCGCGCGCGATATTTCCGCCGGACTGCGCTGCCTGGTCTGCCAAAACCAGTCGATCGACGATTCGAAAGCAGAGTTCGCGCGGGACCTCCGACTGCTGGTGCGCGAACGCCTTAACCTCGGCGAGAGCGACGAGCAGGTCCGCGACTTTCTGGTGAAGCGTTATGGGAACTTTATCCTGCTGAGACCACCGCTCGACTTGGAAACCACCTTCCTCTGGGGAATGCCGGCTTTGGTGCTCGCAGCGGGCGGGATCGCTCTCCTGTTCAGATTGCGACGCCTGCAACCTACGCCGGCGGCGCCCTTGAGCCAAGCCGAGCGGGATCGGCTCGCGGCCTTGTTAGACGCGGATACTCCGCTATAGGCATTGCCCGATGATCAAGTCGTCTTAGCTTGGGAAGCGTGCGGAGTCGCTCCGCGACGGGGAGCTCCCAAGCAAACCCTTCCGCTGCATGCGCTTGTCATTCTCCCGCCCCGCGAAGTGCCGCGGCTGCGGCGATTGGGGCGAGGGCGATGGATGCAAGTCCCAGAGCGCAGAGAACCAGGAAGGGTGTCAGAACGGGCGCTGTGCCACTCTGCGCGGCGGAGACACCGAAGATCAGCACTGGTACGGCTAGCGGTACAACGAGGATCGAAAGCAGAAGACCACCCCGCCGCAGCGTGACGGTAAGCGCTGCACCGATCGCTCCCAGGAAGGTGAAAGTTGGCGTACCCACCAACAAGGTCGCTGCTACCGCCCAGAGCGCCGAGCCGTCCAAGTCCAACATCAGGCCAAACAAAGGCGAGAGCAGAACGAGCGGTAGCCCTGTAACAAACCAGTGGGCCACGCACTTCACCAGAACAATGAGTTCTAGCGGCGTCGGCGACAACAACATCTGCTCCAGCGAACCGTCCTCGTGATCCGCCTGGAACAGACGGTCAAGGCCCAATAGACTCGCGAGGAGCGCCGCTATCCACAGAATGGCTGGACCGATGCGCGATAGCAAGCGCAGGTCAGGTCCAATCGCGAAAGGTACCACAGTTACGAGACTGAGGAAGAAGACCAGGCCAAGAACTCCGCCTCCGCCGATGCGACGCGCCAGCGTGACGTCGCGAAGAAAGACGACGAGGAGAATACGGATCATGGCCCCGATCCGGCGTCGCCATTGCGTCGAGACCATTCCGGGGAACTCGGAAAAGCGGCGTGACCTCTTCTCCCCCGACCTTGAGACAGACGGCTATAAGGATGCCGGCCGCCCCTCAGCGGGAAGACACTCACCTCGCTCCGAGCCTGACTTGGATTGTCCCCGGCAGACCGAGTGGTTCGTGGGTCGCGGCGAGCATCAATCCTCCGCTTCCGAGATGGTCGGCGACAATAGTCTTGAGCAAGGCTCGTGCGTGCCGGTCTAGCGCGGTTAGCGGCTCGTCGAGCAGCCATAGAGGGCGATCGGCAACCAGGAGCCGGGCCAATGCGACACGGCGACGCTGCCCCGCGGAGAGATAGCCAACGGGCAGATCGAGAACGTGGGCTAACTCCAGACGCTCCAGCGCGTCTAACGGGGTTAGCCGACCTTGGCCCAAAATTCCCAGGCCGATCTCGAGGTTTTCGCGAGCGGTCAACGCTGATTTCAGCCCGTCGAGATGACCCACGTAGTGGAGGCGCTCTGCCAAGGGCGCTGAATCCATGGCTTCGGACTCCACCAGTGACATGCGACCAGATCCCAATGGCAAGAAACCGGCGATAGCGCGCAAAAGAGTGGATTTGCCCACGCCATTGGGACCCGTCACCTCGGCGAGTTGGCTCGAGCCAAGTTGCAAATACACTCCGCCTAACACCACGCGCTCGCCGCGCGCGACGGACAGATCCTCGATCAAGAGATGACACCGCTGCGTGATATCCATTTTTATTTCCGGTTGCCCGTTGTCTCGCTCGGATCGCTTTCGAACGCCGGGTTGGAGGGCTTATCGAAATGAACGATTCTGGATCAGCATGTTCGAACGAAGGGCGGCGCCGTTGGGGAGAACCGCCCAACAGGATGACGAAGGTCAATTCTTCGGGGCTGCCCATTAGAAGAATGCGAGCCCTATTGTGATCGTAAGCAGCAAGATCTGCCACGCGATGACCCACGCAACGTAGCAGCGTGATAGAAGGAGTGGATTGGGTCGCATCACATCTTTTAACCGAAAGCGTGTCGAAAAGGGGCGGGTCTCTCCTCAAACGGCTTTCTTTGGCTGGTCCGTCGCCCCAACTTGGCGGCCTCGGCCGCAACCTGGGAGGCGCGAGGCCTTCCCAGCGCGGTCCGCGCCCGCCGGGTAGCCGATGCCCCTCCGATGCACAATGTTGGGGGAGGCGGTTGCGAAGGGGGCGCTCCCAAGCACGGGTCTCAGGCAAGAGAGAGGGTCTCCCAAGTCTCAGCGAGCGCAGCTGCGAGTTCCGCTATGTGGCTATCGCCGTGATATGGCGAGGGCGTGATGCGGAGACGCTCGGTCCCACGGGGAACGGTCGGATAGTTGATCGGCTGGATGTAAATGGCGTGGCGCTCTAGAAGACGATCGGCTGCCGCCTTACACAATTCCGCATCGCCGACAATCACAGGCACGATGTGGGTGTCGGTCGGGAAGACTGGAAGCCCGGCGGATTTGAGCGCCCGCTTCGTTGCAGCGGCTTGCCGTTGGTGTGCTTCGCGCTCGGCAGACGAGTGCTTCAGGTAACGAACGGACGCACGGGCTGCGGCGGCAATTGGTGGAGGGAGTGCCGTCGTGAAGATGAATCCGGGCGCGAAGCTGCGCACCGCGTCGCAAATCGATCGCGACGCCGCGATATAGCCGCCAACGCAGCCGAATCCCTTGGCGAGGGTACCCTCGATCACGGTCACGCGGTGCATCACGCCATCACGCTCGCTGATCCCGGCACCGTGACCGCCATAGAGGCCAACCGCGTGAACCTCATCGAGGTAGGTCATCGCGCCATACCGGTCCGCGAGGTCGCAGATGGCGCCGATCGGCGCCACATCGCCATCCATCGAGTATACGGACTCGAACACGACAAGCTTGGGGCGGTCTCCTGCCTCGCGCAGCAACGACTCAAGGTGACCGAGATCGTTGTGCCGGAAAATCCGCTTTTCGCAATTTGATTGGCGGACGCCTTCGATAATCGAATTGTGGTTATCTGCATCAGATAAGACCACGCAGCCTGGGATCAGCTTACCGATCGTCGAGATGCTGGCCTGATTCGATACGTACCCGGAGGTAAAGACGAGGCTCGCCTCCTTGCCATGCAGATCAGCGAGCTCGCCCTCCAAATCAACCAAGGGGGAATTATTGCCGGCGATGTTGCGCGTTCCACCCGCTCCTGCGCCGCAGCGGTGTGCCGCTGCGGTCAGTGCACTCACGACTTCCGGGTGCTGTCCCATACCGAGATAGTCATTCGAGCACCAAACCGTGATTTCCCTAACAGTTCCGTCAGACCGGCGCCATTTCGCGGCTGGGAAGCGGCCGGAGATCCGTTCGATGTCGGCGAAGACGCGATAACGTTGCTCCCCGTGCAGGCGCTCAAGACAGCCGTGGAAATGACGCTCGTAAGCTTCGGCCGCACAATTGTGATCGTCCGCAGCGAACGTCCCGTTGGGCGGCGTCAATGCTCGTTCCCCCGGCACTACGTCCACACACAAACGTCTGCTACTGACGTTTCCGTGTGGCCGATGCCTTGCTTGCCAACTCGCTGGTACGTCCAGATCGTCCATCTCAATCTCTCCTGACCGTCCCTCGACCGTAGCTCATCACGCATTCGCGCTCGTATTAGTTATAGTTTGCATGAGGTCCGGTTATGGTCGGGTGCCGCCTGAGCCAGCTTACAACTGGCCCGCCTGCGTCCATTTCGGAAAACCGCACGCCCGTTCTGGTGCAACTATCAGCGAGGCGGCTTTGCGGTCCTCTCCGTGACAGCGGCTGAATTGCAGAGCGTAGAGACGTGCCTTGCGCGAGGTCAGAATGCATACCTGTTCTACGATGCGGCCCTTTCCATGACGACGGTATGGTCCGCCCTTTGTACAGTGGCAAGCCGATGAGCAACCAGGATCGTGGTGCGTCAGTCGTTGTGCGATCAGCGCCTACTCCAACTCGCTCGTTCCCGAGTCGAGCGTGGAAGCCGCCGTTCACGATCGCGCGGGCGATAGCGAGGGCGCTGGCGTTGACCGATTGAGAGAGTCACTCCGCGCCTGCCGACCGACGTGTCGTATCCTTCTGGCGGCGGCGCGTGGTGAAACAATCAGCTGCCGCTTTGGTCACGCCCTGCGCACCTGGTCGATCAGGCCTCCCGCCGACAAAGCGGATCTTCTCGGCGATGCTGCCGGAGAAGATCCGAGATCCTTATGCACGAGGGCGAACTACCGCCTGAGGTGCTGGGATCCAGCGTCGCGCGGTCAGTTGCGGCGAAGCGGGTCGCATCAACATTCGTTTCCAGCGAAGCGCTTCTGTGCCTTCGTCCTTCGAGGCCTTGCACGATGCGCTCGGCGCGCAGATGCAAACGCCACTAGGGTCAAGAGGTTGTCCTGAGCACCGGAATAGCATCAGTCCAGCGAGATCGGACTACACGGGCCGGATCAGCAAGCTGGGCAATGGTTCGTTGCGCATGGCACTCTACGATGTTGCCCATATCATGCTACCAAGCCGCTCAGGGGCTGTTCACAACTGAAGAGCTGGGCCGGTGCGGATCGCCAACATGAGCAAGGCCAAGGTGGGGCTCGCCGGCCGACTAGCGGTGAGCATGCAAGGCATGCTTGCAAAAGCAGGCTCTTGAGCTGGACAGGAAGCGCGAAACAGTTCGGGCAGGCTACGCTACCAGGCCTACTCGAAACGAAGTGCTTTAGCTGGACGATGGAGCACAACGCCGCACGCTTCGCGGTGAGTAACATCGCGCGGATTAGATTGCCAAAGCGCAATCTCTCCAATCAATCGATTGTCACGCCGGTGACTCCGAATCATTTCGGCATGCGTTGCGCGGGCGAAACGCTCGTTATCGCCAAACATAGGTAGTTCGAGAGGACACCATTCCCGACGGGTATCAATTGCATGCCCCTTCGTTGCTTCCGCACATAGGCACGCACGTTTAATCTGACTTGTGCGTAGTTGATGAGACCGCCTGCGCACGAATGCCGCTACTACAGCATTCGGTGACATTATAGCTGGTCAGAGGAGAGAGATCATGAGACGCACAGTATTAGCACTATCCGCCGTCCTCGGTGCTAGCGCTATAGCGACCGCAGTCTTCGCACAGCAACCACAGCTACCACCACCCGACGATTGGCACGCCACCAGCCGGTATCTTCCTGAATACACGAAAGATGGCGAGCTTATTCTGCCAAAGAACTTCCACGAATGGGTTTATGTCGGTTCGCCACTGACGCCAAACTTCTTAAACCCCCCTCAAGCAAACTTCCCTGAATTTCACAACGTCTATATCGAGCCTGGTTCTTACGATATTTACAAGAAAACAGGTCTGTTCCCCGAGGGAACAATCTTCGTGAAAGAACTGCAGCTCATGCAGCCCGCCACTCATCCGGACGGTTCGAGAACTGAGCCATCTGGGAAGGGATTCTTCCCGGGCGCCTTCAACGGCGCGGATGTGACGGTCAAGGACAGCGAGAGATATAAGGCAACCAACGGCTGGGGCTACTACAACTTCAACCACCATGAACCCAAGGCAGCCACCGCGAAAGTCCGGCCAATCGAGGAATGCGCCTATTGCCACATTGCGAGTGCGAAACGGGATGACGTATGGACGCAGTTCTACGTGTTGCTCGACCAGGTGCCGGTGCCGCCTGGCCAGAACTCTTCTAAAAAAATGCCGCCCAGCCAGAATCCTTCGATTACAAAGTAGGAAACCCTGTGATGACATTTCTCAGAAGTGCGGCCGTGGCGTCCGCGTCCTTCATCGTAGTTACGGTCGGGTGTCTTGTTTCGCAGCCCGTAGCCAGCCAGCCCGCCCCTGCGCAGGAACAACTTGTTGATGCGGCAGGCAACATGCATATCCCGAAGAACTACCGAACCACCTACGAATTCCTTGGGAGTTGGTCTGTCGCAGGTGACAAAGGCGCTAAGCAAATTCACGTCGTCTACGCTTCGCCCGGAACTGCGGCAAGCTATCGCACAACGGGCGAATTTCCCCAAGGTTCGATCCTGGTGAAGGAGGTTTACGACGCGGCCACTTCGGATATGACGACTGGAACGGTCAGCCATCAAGAACTTCTCAAAGGTTGGTTCATGATGGTGAAGGACGGTAAGAACAGCCACCCCGATAATAAGTTGTGGGGCAACGGCTGGGGCTGGTCTTGGTTCGACGCGGGCGATCCCGTGAAAACGACCTCAACGAACTTTCGTTCAGATTGCCTGGGCTGCCACATCCCAGCCAAGGCGACTGACTGGATCTATGTCCATGGCTATCCCGGGCTAAAGAAGTGACGGATCGTTAGCCACGTCCGCTTGGATGTCGTGGGTAAGACCAGATGTGTGGGTAATACCAGACTGGATGCAGAAAAAGGTAGGGTCATGAAGCACAGTAAAAAGTTCAGCAGATGCATTTGTGGATCGATGATGATCTTTCTTCTGTCGTTTTCGGCACCCCAAGGGAGTCTAGCAGCCGGTCCGGTAACCTACAAAAAAATCACAAAGCAATTCCTCACGTCGGGCAAAGTGGACCTTGTACGGGAGGTGGTGACCCTGCCGCTCCATCGCGGCCGTCTTGCCTCGGGAGAAACTGTTTGGTTCGTGCTTACCGACGTAAGTGACTACGCTACTTCGAAAGACATGGGGCTCACATGGGCGCCGAGTCTCGCTAAGGCAAAAGACTTGACGAGCACACGGGTTGCGGAAATGGATGAGTCGGGTAACTTCACGTTCCAATCGGGCCGGGTCGATTTCTCACCGTCACAAACGTTGGTGGGGGGGGAGGCGCCGCATTTTTTTCCGCCTAGGACGGCCCGAGCCGGATCTGTCGGGGATGTGCACTACAGCCCATTGGCTCGGGTGGCTAATCGCAAGGACATTGTCTTTAACGCTCCAGTCATCGCTTTTAATGTCGAGCCCGCGAAAATCGCGTTCTGCAACGGCAGTCCTGATTACTCTGTCGTGACGGACTCCGTGGCGAGCATCTGTCCTGACAAAGGTACCGTTGACTTGAAACTCCGGTTTGGCTTCGCAAACGGCAAACACCTGCGTTATCTTAGTTTTGACGCAAACTCCGAGGAGTCGGCGACCCTCGAGTCGTCCACCTTTGCGCCTGCGGAAAGCGACATTCTTCAGAGCGGCGCGATTGAGGTGATCTATACGATTGTGAACGGCAAGATGGGTGAGAACGATCCGAACCGCCAGGGGCTCGACAGTGCCATCAACGGAGAGGGCCCCTCGCTCGACATCCTCGCGCACTTCAAGGAGATCAGCGCCGGATACTCTCCGATGTGGGACGTACGACTCGCCGAGTGGACCCAGGAGGCTATCTCGAAGGATCAACGGAAACTGATCACTGACGGCGACGATCTCGAAGCAAAAAGTGCGTCAGGTTTGCTGGTGAGTCCTGCGGGCGGGCCCGTGAAGACGACGGGGAATCTCGTGAATTGTCCGGTCGTAGGCTTCACCAATGAATAACCTCTTGCCCACATAACTGCCAATTCCCTGTGGCAGCGGCGCGTCTCGCGTCGCCGCTCTGCCCTTGACGTTGCCCCCAAGTTTTTTCAGTTTTGAGTTCGCTCTTGCCGGCGGATTTGCCCGGTTGGGCGGTGCGAGCGACGGGAGCTGGCGCGGAGCCTTTCGGGTAGCGCAGCGCCAGATCCTGGCGCGGGCGGCAGGTCATGGCGAACTCGGACGGGTTCTCCATCCGAGCTGCGAATGCAGGCGGCGTTCGTGAGCAATCGCCCTCAGGCGCTGGCGGTGGTTAGCAGCGTCAGCCTGGGTTGTCTGATATCTCATGGTCATGCGGCAGCAGCCGCTTTACACGCCCGCCGTTCGCTCATCCCGTGAGCATCCACCAGATGAGCGACAGCTTTCCGCTTCCCCGCGAGCGTCACCATTTCCTTCCCAGGAGATCCTTCAAGGCCGCATTGTCAACATGGCGTCAGCCAGAAGCCGCTTCAGCTTCGTGTTCGCTTCCTTGTTGCCGTCTCGCGCTTTTCTATGCATTACGCGCGGCCATGGCCCCGCGCCGTCACGCAAGAGCGGCCCCGCAAAACGGCCTAATTTTACTCACCACCCACGCCGAAGCGCGTGTAAGGCGAGAGTGGGTTGGGCATCCACTCTCAGACGTCGTCGAACATCTGCTGCATCCCAGCTTTCGGTAGGGACGCGGATTTGGGCCTAGGTTGCCGTCCATCTCGACCCTTTGCGCTCTGGCTCCGCAGCCGATTTCCAGAGCACCTGGCAAGCGCATGAGCCTCGAAGTAGCTGACGTGCACGACGGGCGGGTCGGATCGACCAGTTGAGACTTCAGCGTCATCGTCCCGTGCTGGCCGTTCGGGGTCTGCCACTTACGCGGCCCCGACCGGCCCTTAGGCCGCTCATGTTACATCCGAGCTCGATCAGCCCAGCGACCTCCCCGGCCCGGGAGCAACCAAGTTAGCGACTGCTCGGGTCGACATGCGCGCGCTATTAGACTTCGTCCACTGCCGGCCCGCGTGATCATGACGCGCCGAGGACGCTGCAGCCGCGCCTCAGTGTCTCGTACTAGGCATTGAACAGGAATGTGAACCGCTCATCGAATGGCCGTAGTCCGTCAGATCAGCGAGAGCGATGGCCAAAAAAAGCAGGTCGCGTATGTGAGGTGCCAGGTTCGCAGAGCCCGCATCGGTCATCGACTGGGTCCGTTGCGCCCGCGACGGAAATCGGTTCTCCGTCCTACTCGTTCGTGTGCCGGACTATCGCTAGAACTGCTCAAGGCCACCTGAGCACGAGCGCCGATTGGAACGGATGCGCAAAGGCAGTTGCAAGTCCTCACGAGAAATCAAATGGGCCATTCAACGCGCATAGACTTGCGCACGCCAAACGTCATGGAATGATCCAGGGCCGAGAATCTGAGGCCTTGCCCGGCCGTCCAAACCTCACCACCTTGTCGCGTTCTGAGCGACTTCGCAGGAGCGGCGAGAGCAGTTTGCAAACGCTTACGACACACCCGCCGCGGGGCTGCGCGCGCGCCGCAGGCCACCGACAACGCAATCGCCCGTCAGGCGGCGTTCCTGCGCGGCAACTTCCATTGTGGACGAACACGATGGCAAGTGTAGCCGTTCGGATAGCGTTCCAGGTAATCCTGGTGCTCTGGCTCCGCCTCCCAGAAATCGCCAGCGGGCGAAAGCTCGGTCACCACTTTGCCCGGCCACAGCCCTGAGGCCTCGACGTCGGCGATGGTCTCCTGTGCGACGCGGTGCTGATCCTCGTTTATGTAGAAAATCGCCGACCTGTAGCTTGCACCCTGGTCGTTTCCCTGCCGGTTGAGAGTCGTCGGATCGTGGATCTGGAAGAAGAACTCAAGCAGGTCGCGGAAGCTAGTCTGACTCGAATCGAACGTGATCTCGATCGCTTCCGCGTGTGTGCCGTGGTGGCGGTACGTGGCATTCTCGACGTCGCCGCCGGAGTAGCCGACCCGCGTTGAGATCACACCGGGCAGGCGCCGCACCAGCTGCTGCATCCCCCAGAAGCAACCGCCTGCCAGGATCGCGCGTTCTGTAGTCCCTGCCATTTTCAGGCCTCCTGCTTTGCAAAGAACCTCACGTACTCGCCGAATCGCTCACACCCCAATTGGTCGCGGTGGATTACGCGAAGGGGGGCCGAGTTGACGCAGTATCTCAGCCCTTCCTTGTGGCAACGCCCCGTCAGGTAAAACATGGCCGAGGTGGCTGTCTCAGTGCTTGGAGCGGACCTCTGTCTCCGTGTATGCCTGCGAGCTGTCACCGTTCTCGAGGACACTTGCGGCCTCGAGATGCCGCTTTTCATTTCGAGCGCGGCGCAATCATGAACATCGCCGGTCATGTCAGCGCTCCCGGCATGAAGCAGCGAATGTGCGGTTGGTCGGTCATCTGAAAACCGGAGCTATACCACACCCATACCAACGTGCTATGGTCCATGTTGGGCTCGGTAACGAGGGCATCGTCGGGAACATCAACCCACTCGGTATCGCCCTTCTTCATGTCCTGACCGTTGGAGGCGGATCTGTAGAGGTCGGCGGTCTTGGGCACCATAACCCTGTAATGGCTTTCCTTCTTGTTTTGAGTGGTCCATTCGACATCCCGCAGATGTAGGGCGTCGGAGCCATCACAGCAGGGGCCAGACTTACTACGGAGTTTCGCAAACCACGGGTTCAGCTCCGGGTGCATTGCATCATGGCCGTTGGAAGATGGCAGGTTCATCGTCAACATTAGGGCGCTCGCGAGCACGCACCTGACGATCAGGTAACAAGCCGAAATGAGAGGACCGCAGTTCTCTTCGGGGGTAACACTCGACACTACGGTCCCCTTCATCCGGACTTCCCAAAACCGGCTCCTTTGGATTGGGGCCGTTGGGGTGGAGTCAGTCTTGGGTGTGTCAACCATCCAATCACTCGGCCATACTCAAGAACGACTCACCGGGATAGTGCAGAAGCGAGCGGAAAACGCCGACGTTCTGGTAGAGTGAAGTCAGGACTGCTGCTTGCATTCCGCTTTCGCGTTGACCAAGAAACGGCGTACGCAATGGGCACAAGACGACTTCAAAGGCGTGAAGTTCACTTCGGGCTTTGGCGGGCGCTCGCGCTTTCCGTGAAACTCGGCCATCCCGTTTCGCTGTCGAGCTCGTCGAAGCATGCGAAGAGCGGCTCGCTGGAAACGTCGACGCAGAGACCAGACTCCCTGTTGTCCCAGGATTTGTTGCAGAAGGGAGCGCTCGATCCGATCAGTCTGCGTCTCGCGATACTGCTCGGCAGTCAACTTCGAGACCGCTTCGGGGTTGTTCCTGTAGGTCGGCATTCGCCGTACTCCGTGGTGTGCTACATTGTTGAAGATATGTACCGGGTCGTCGTCCGTCCAATCACCTCCGGCTATCGAAACGATGCCATGAGGATCGACATTGGAGGTGTTTCAATTTGCAAGGGCCTATTCAACTTCTCCCAGGAGGCGGGTCTGACACTGCTGCAACAGGACTTTGAATCGGGCTACGGCGAAGGCGTGTACCAGGGACTGCGGTACGGCGTCACCGGGCGGAAGTCTTCACGGAAAGCGAATCCAGCCCGTTCGCGCGAGCGGTCGCCGGCGGCGACGTCGTCAGCTTCAACCTTTACCGGCCGAGGTCGGGTGAGGCTCTTTGCGTCCTGCGAAATACCAGCCAGGCGAATTTGTTCTCGGGCATCTCCCCAGGGAGCGGAGAGCATCGACCCGCCGAGGAGAGTTGAAACGCATGGAAGCTGCACTCGAGACCGCAGTTGACGTTTTTCGATTCAGCCGGGCACGGCGACTTAGGATCGCTCCCGTCTGCGGTGAAGTGGCGTTCACCGCCGCGCTCCATCGTGATCCTGACGGCCTTCGCGCTCGCTTCTGATTCCGTGTAGCTCGCCGCGAGCGTCTCGAGAGATAAACGATCGGCTCTCGTCACTCAGAGTGTTCGCTCGACGGGGGGGCACGCCAGCAAACTTCTCCAGTGCCGGTTGGGAGTGCGGCCTGTTGCCTCTGCATCCGAGCTGATCGTCGTGCTCGGGGAGGACGTCAGCTGCCGGCGCCAGGTACCGGGACGCGCCCTCGCGGAGACCGCCACGAACCTCCACGGCTCACCAAACGCGATCAGAACGTGGCAGTTGCCTGGCCGCGTCGACCTCGCGGTCGAGCGGAAGGGGTGCTAGCTGCGTGGAATTCAAGGCGGGACGTCTCGGAGGCATGGAGCCGGCCGAGCAAACCCTGCTCGTCGACCTCAGACGAACGCGCCGCTCACGTCGGCTTCAGGATATCGATGAGCCACCGACGGTTGCGCTCCTGACTCCACACGGATAGCGGACGCGGTCGCCGCGGTCATGGGATCGTGGACCTTCATCATCGTCCAGAGCGTGATCCTGTGCGTCTGGACATGGGCAACCTGGTGGGACGATCAGGCGCTCGGATCCTTACCCGCTCACTCTTCTCAATCTCGCGCTTTCGTTCCAGGCGGC
Source organism: Bradyrhizobium sp. WSM1253 (assembly GCF_000244935.1). Classification (NCBI taxonomy): domain Bacteria; kingdom Pseudomonadati; phylum Pseudomonadota; class Alphaproteobacteria; order Hyphomicrobiales; family Nitrobacteraceae; genus Bradyrhizobium; species Bradyrhizobium sp. WSM1253. The sequence goes on along the minus strand of NZ_JH600072.1, from coordinate 242,425 downwards.
CGACGCCGCGCCAGTCATCATGATGAGCCACAACCGGCAGCAGGACATCGATCGCGAGGCGGCGGAGAACGACTACGGATCAACGTGAAGGCGGAGCTCGAGATAGAGTTGTTGCATGAGAAGATCGACCAACTGCGCGAGCGTGAAATCCTCAAGCTAACGGAGGCAGTCAGGATGCTGACCGTGCTGCTGGAAGAGCCGGCGTCGGGTGCACGCGAGTCCGATGCGGAAGGCGGAGGGCGGTCATAACCAGCGACTATCGACTTCATGGCGTGATGTCATTTTTCATTCGCCGCGCGGAAGTGCATAACGGTACCTTGCTCATCCGGCGCACGGCCGCTTAGCGGGCTTACGCGGCTCTCGCCCGCAGAGAGCAGCCATACGCGAATGACTGAAGCGGTTCTCGCAACCCGGGCGATGGCAGAGCTGCGCGATGGTCGAGATCCCGGAGGACGCCGCTATGAAGAGCTTCTTTCGCAACCGTATCCGAAACGTCCGGCTACACCCAGGGACAGCATGTTTCCGTGCGGCTGATGGGGCCAACGGCTACACTGCCGTGCTTAGACCCTCGATCGACCGGGCAATTCTACGTCGAGAATCGACTGCGTCGCAGCACTCTAGGAGCGAGATACGAGTATGTTTTCAGTGATTTTTGAGATGCTCCCCAACAAAGAGAGCCGGGATGACTATTTCGACAACGCCAAGAGGCTGCACCCCGAGCTGGAGCAGGTCGATGGCTTCGTCGACAATATCCGATACAAGAGCCTGATTCGCGAGGGCTGGATCCTTTCGCTTTCAAACTGGCGGGACGAGAAGTCGCTTGTCCGCTGGCGCTCCCACCGGCGTCATCATGAGGTTCAGCAGAAGGGGCGCGAGGAAATCCTCGCGGACTATCACCTGCGCGTCGGCCAGATCACTGCCGACAATCAGGTGCCGACGGGGTACGCAGTCACTGAGCAAAGGCTCGATGAGACCGAAGTCGGGGAGGGAACGACGGTGACGCTTATCAACGCGACTCGCCCCGGGGAGTGGAAGCAAACCGACAACCCGTACGATTGCGCCGAGTGGCTCGGCCTGAACCCGTGGGCTCCCGACACCACGTCCTGGGACATCTTCGAGGCCGTACTTACGCCCGGCGACCTGATTCTGCTCATATCCTGGAAGGACGCCGGTGCAGCGCGGGCCTACGAGGACGCTTACGCGCCGAATGAGACGGCACGGGTTCGGACAGTGCGGATCGTACGCGATTATGGCAAATACGACCGTCGCGAGGCACCTCAGTACTATGCAGAGGCCCAGGGCGGTAAGACCCTCTACGCCTGAAACCGCTCCGTCGTGAAGGCCGCCCAGCTGCGAATTAGACCGTGCGTCGGCGAAGTCGCGAGCCGCGGAGCAGCCAGCGTCGCTCTCGCGAGGTGACAGCGACGAACACGATCAAGGAGACCCGCCGAAATGAGGACGGCGTAGGCCGAGGCATCGCTGAAATCCGGGTTCTGCTAACGCGTCGCTCGTCTGGCTCCTCATCGTGTTCCGCTCGAACATCATAGCGGCCTCGTTGCGCTGGCTTGGGCGATCCCTCGAAGCGTCCTTCTGTCGTCCAGTGGTGATCAGGGCTTACGTGCTCTCGTCGTTAGCGAGCGTGAGCCGGAGGCGCGCGGAAAGGTCCGTGTAAACCGATCGTGCACTGACCTGCTCGGCTCGCCAGCCAAGACCCAAGTCAAACTCTGAAAGGAAAGCACGATGACGAATTCGAACGATGATGGACCTCTCCGCCTCAGGCTGAGGTGGCCGGAGACCTTGACGACGCTGGCACGCTTAACGGCCGTGCCGGCGCATCGGTGTTCTCAATCGCGGCCCCGACAGCAGGGGCGGCACCGGGGGGCGGCCCCGACGAGTTGCTAAGTGCTTCGCTCGCCGCATGCACGGCGATGACCACACGGCTGCAGGCGCGAAGGCGGAAAATGCCGCTATCCGACGTCGCAGTAGCCGTGTCGTACCACCATGTCAGGGATGGCGGCTGCGACTGCTTCGAGCGCTCCATCAAGCTCGAAGGAACGCCTGGCGACGAGGCCGCGCACAACTGATGCAGGCTGCGAACATGTGTCTCGCCGAGCGGACGCTGGGCCTTGCGCCGAGATCCGCGCTAACGATAACGTCGGCATCGGGCCGGCGGCAAGCTATGACGACAACTTGAGCGAGCTTCCGATTCCGTACATCACCCCCGATTAGCGGGCCGCGAGATAGTCCGCGAGCACTACGGCGTTGTTGCGCTTGGTATCGTGCGCGCCGAAGAGCAGCGTGACTTTGCCCGTCAATGCAAGATTTGTCAGGTGCTCGACTGCGGCGCGATTGGCGCGGAGCTCCTCGAAGTATCGCTTGTGAAACTCGCGCCACCGGTTCCGGTCATGACCAAACCAGGTCCTGAGGCCGCCGCTCGGAGCGATGTCCTTCAGCCATACGTCCACGCTGGCATGCTCCTTCGTGAGTCCGCGCGGCCAGATGCGGTCGACGAGCACCCTCGTGCCGTCCGAGCCCTCGGGCAGCTCGTACACACGTTTAACACCAAGCCGACAGGAGTGTCGAGACATTGGTTTCTCCAGTCCTCTCCTCCGTAAAGGAGGGCAACTCGCATTAGGTCGCCTTCGCGGGACTGACCTCGGGAAAATCGATCGGGGTCTGCACCGCATTGTTGATGAAGTTCGTCAACAAGAACTGAGCAGTCAGCGCGATCATCTCGACGATGTTGGCGTCTGTCCACCCCGCATCCCTGACGGCCGTAAACTGGGCGTCGGAAACTTTGCCGCGCGTCTCGATGAGCGCTTTCGCGAAGGCGACCGCAGCCTGGCGCTTGGGATCGGTTGAGCGGCCCTCCCTGTTCAACTCGATTTCATCCGCTGGGATTTTGGCTAGATTGCCCGCCATAAAGCTGTGCGCGGCCAGGCAGTAGTCGCACCCGTCCGCCTCAGACACCGCCAGCGCGATCCCGTCTCTCGTCTTGATGTCCAGCGTCTTAGCAAGTGATGCCATCAGGGTAGCCCAGCCGGAGAGCACGTTCGGGCTGATCGACATGAGGCGGTGCAGGTTGGGCACGAAGCCCAGCACCTTGTCGACGTTGTCGAGGATCGGCTTGGAGCCCGCCGGAGCGTCCTCGCGTTTCGGAATGGAAATGCGTGGCATTTGATCCTCCATTAGACCGCCAACGATTATTCGGTTGGTGACGAAACAACCAACGCCGACGTTTCAGCTACCGGTAGCGACCGGACCGCCTCGAAGACTAGGACGCGTCGCACCGCGGCGCTCATGTTTGTTGATCATGCAGTCCATAACGGCAGGTCATCGGCCGAGCGCCGATCGGGCACTGATGTCGCAGTCAAAGACTTCGTGCTCAGCTGCTCGCCGCGCTGACCGGGGTGGAACCGGCGGCTCTGAACGCCCCCATCTCGCCTTCCAGTCAAAGATGCAGTACCTGACCGGATCAGCGCTTGCTCGAGCTCGCGGAAGCGGGCGTGATGTGCTGCGGGCACTTTAAGCCGTAGCAAGACCCCGTGATCAACCTTCGCTGTTGCCAAGTTACGCGACGCGCCGCGCCAGATCGGCGTCGTGTTTCAACTCTCTCAATTCCGCGAGCGCTTTAGATCTCGAGACGCCGGCGTTGGGCTAGTCCATCAGCATGACGGCGGCACTGTCGTTGGCCCCGCCATTGCCGATCCTGTACTGCGCGTCAGCCCTTTGCATCCGTTACTGTTGTTCAGGCATGCCGGCACGTGATATGGACCGCGGCGGCGCTCGCCTCGGTCACCGCTTTGATGGCTCTGGCACCGGGCTCAGAAATGATCCTTCAGAGCATCACGGGGCGAATTGACCCCCGCGCTCGCTGCGCGGGGCGGTGCGCATACGTCGCACGAAACCGCGCAGCCTTTCCTAAACCCGCGGTGAGACCGGGGGACATGCCCGAGAACAAACGCGACAAACTTCTCGGCCGGTACTTCGCAGGACGCAAAGAGCCTAACCCGACCTCAGCCGGGATTGAAGCAGACGCCGTCGCCGCCGGCGACCGCTCGCGCAAACTCATGGCATCGTTTCGATAGCTGGAGGTGATTGGACGGTCGACGACCCGCTGCATATCTTCAATGTAGCACACCACGGAGTACGGCGGATGCCGACCTACAGGAACACCGCCGAAGCGGTCTCGAAGTTGACTCCGAGCAGTATCGCGAGACGCAGACTGATGGGACCGAGCGTTCCCTTCTCCAACGAATACTGGGACAACAGGAAGTCTGGTCTCTACATCGCCGTTTCTAGCGAGCCGCTATTCGCATGCTTCGACAAGCTCGACAGCGAAACAGGATGACCGAGTTTCATGGAAACATCGTGCGCCCGCCAAAGCCTGAAGTGCACTTCACGCCTTCGAAGTCGTCTCCTCAATATACCCAAAGCTTGAAGGACTACCGCGTGCGTACGAAACAGCAACGGCCCGTCCGAAAGCCGCAACGCTGACACGGCGCGGTCAATCTAACGGAGGTCGACGTGACGTTTTTCTATAAAGCTGTTGAAACACCGGGGGACCCCCTCAAACTCATGAGCCACAAAACCTTAGCGGTGGCCTCGGAAAACTTCGATCTAAAGCGCGTGCGCCTTGGCGAACTCTTGGAGGCTGTTGACCACCCGATCCTTGAGCGCGCGGAGGACCAGCTCAGCCATTTCTCGGCGGGCACACGGAGGTCCTTCCACATCGAGCCTCGAACTCGTCGGCTCCGCATTCCAGAAGGGCATCTGGAAGTCACTGCTAGTGCTTCACTTCGCCAAGACACGCTGATACGCGATGATCGCAAGTGCCGTTGGCGATCCAAAGGCGGTCCGCGTCGTAGGCGCGGCAAACGGCAAGAAGTCGCATCGAAGTCAGCATGCTCGGCGGTTCAGTCATACATAGCGCCGCTTCGCCAATGCGTGGTGAGTATCAAAAGCAGATGCAGCAAGCCCCTCGAGACCGCCTGTGAACCCTTTCGGACCGAAAGTCATTATATGCGTGAGCCTGGCCCTAAATGGCTGGGTACGCATCGCGTGGTAGCTGAGAAGCGATCTCCACGCCAGCGTCCCAATGGCTTTGATCCGAGACCGTACCGGTTCCGGGCGAATGCCCGCCACTACTGGACCGATCGAGACAAACTCTTGCTAACTAGATAGGAGAACTATCATGACAAAACGTTCGCTTATGATCACAGCCACAAGCTGTTTCATTGCATTTGCACCGGCAGCATATGGGCGCTCGGCCTACGACGGCTCTTGGGACCTCGTCTTCGTGACGCAAAGGGGAACCTGCGATTCCAGTTACAGCTTTACTGTCGATGTGACTAACGGAATTGTCACGCATCCCAATCTCGTAAAATTTCGAGGTTACGTCGCAAGGTCCGGCGCGGTTCGCGCTTCGGTAACGGTCCAAGACAAAGTTGCCGCCGGTGCGGGCAAATTGTTCGCAACGTCCGGTCGGGGGACCTGGAGCGGCCACTCAGGAATGGCACGATGCTCGGGCTACTGGACCGCGCGCCGCAATTGAAGGACGCGACGGCGGGCACGCGACGGGGTGCGAGTGCGCGAATGCTGTTAACGCCAAGTCTTACGCAAAGGAGCATTTCCTCGGTGAACTGGAGACCGTAATGAAATGACAGTTCCCAGAATACTAGCCGGCATCGCAGTCCTGCTCGGCTTGTTCTCAACCGGCCTCGACAGGACAATGCGGTTGGAGACGCCTCGGTCTATGAGCGCGCGCATTGGGTCGGGTGAATCTGCCCCCGTCGGTACTAATCGGCTAGCTCTAGTGATTGGCAATTCAACCTATCCCGATGCCGACTCTCCTCTTTCTCAAATGACACGCGATGCGGAAGGTTTGACAAATGCTCTTCGCAACGACGGTTTTCTGGTCGACGCCGTTGACAATGCGACGCGTCCCGACATTACCCGCGCAATTGATCGTCTAACGGCAAAAGTACATTTTAACTCAATTGTGCTAGTGTATTTCGGAGGTTACGGTGTCCAATCTGACGGACAGAATTATCTGATTCCGGTCGATGCGAAGATCTGGACTGAAGAAGATGTCCGCCGACAAGGCGTAAGTATTGACCGCCTCCTTTCGCAACTCAAGTCTTCCGGAGCACGCGTACGGCTCGTAGTGATTGAGGCCTCGCGGCGCAATCCCTACGAGCGACGCTTCAGGAATTACTCACACGGACTTGCGCCTATTCAAACGAGTGAAAACGCGCTCATCCTGAGCTCAGCGGCGCCTGGCCAAGTCGTCGAAGACGTGGACGAACTGCATAGCCAGCTGATGACCGCTCTTCTTGAGCGCATCGGGTCTTCGAAAGGAATCGAGGAGGTCTTCAACAACACGCGAAACGCCGTGGTGGCTGCTACCCAGGGCCAACAGATTCCAGCTGTGTCGTCTACGCTGACCGAGAACATTAACCTTTCGCCGATACGCAACGGCGCGCTGCCGTGTGCTCTGTCGGCTCCGCAGCTGGCCGCCGCCGCGAGTCATCAAACAGAGTTCTGCTGAGATCTAAGGATCAAGGGCTCACTTTCCCTGGAGCGCGCCATTCACTCATCTCCGCGTTGTTTGGGACCTTCAACGCGCTCCGACGCCGTCCCGTATCGACGACGCCGCATCACCGGAGGTCTCTTGCGCTTCATGATCGTCTGCTCCTGCAATGTCCTCAGCGACCACGATGTTCGCCACGCCGTCAACACGGCCGATGACGCGCCGCGCAATGCCAAGCAGATCTATGACTGCCTTGGTTGTAGCGCTGAATGCGGCCGCTGCGCCCGCACCATCAAGACGATCATCAACGAGGCATACAGGGAATGTGCGCTAGCCTGTCAGGCCGGCTGCCCGCATAGCCAGATCATGGATGACGCGGGGGATGAGCCCAAAGTCGCGCCCGCAGCGCCCTGACTTCGGTGGATTTGCCGCTCGGTTCGCGCCTGGAATGCCTGCTTGCTTGTTTTTTGCCAGAAGCATTCTAAACTCCTAGGCTCCAAGACCCGCCTCAACTGTTGGAGTTCACCATGCAGGGCGACCCCAAAGTCATCGAGTATCTGAACAAGGGATTGCGTCACGAGCTCACTGCCATCAACCAGTACTGGCTGCACTACCGGCTGCTGGCCAATTGGGGCCTCTCGGAGATGGCCAAGGTCTGGCGCAAGGAATCAATCGAGGAGATGCAGCACGCCGATCGCATCACCGACCGTGTGATATTCCTAGAGGGCTTTCCCAACATGCAGATACTCGATCCCTTGCGGATCGGCCAGAACGTCAACGAAATCATCGAGTGCGATCTCGCCGCCGAGATGAGCGCGCGTGCGCTGTACCAAGAGGCGGCGACGCATTGTCATTCCGTGAAGGATTATGTCACCCGCGACTTGTTCGAGAACCTGATGACGGACGAGGAACACCACATCGATTTCCTCGAGACGCAGCTTGATTTGATCAACCGGATCGGGATCGAGCTTTACACCCAGAATCATGTCGGTGAGCTCAAGAGCGAAGAGCACTGAAATTTACGTCGATAGTCCCTTCTGCCAGTCCTAAGTTCGCATTCTGCGCCTGCTTTGCCTCCGCGTAGGCTGCGAGCGGTTGCTTCAGCTCACTGGTCCTACTGGCGGAGCAAGGAGAGAACCGGTCCAGGGCCCCCTCCGTGACGTTTCCGCGTTCACGGAACGTGAGTACATGGCGAGGCAAGTGCCATTGGCACTCAGTGGTGGAAAATCGCTGCTCAGCCAGACCAAGTTCATCGGGTCGGCCGAGTCTTTCGGTCATAGATGAGGTGGACTTGGTCGGCCATCTCTGTAGCCGCTTGTCGCGAGAAGGTCATTGGAAGTCTTCGACCCGGATCCGCGCCGTTGACAATAAGGTGCGCGACACGACGAGCTAGCGTGTTGGCTTTGCTCCACGGCGCTGCTCGGGATTGAGTTCAGCAAGATTTGTTCCGGCTGTCGGCCGGCTCGGCTCCTTCAGAGAGAATTGGAGGCCTACGCTAGAGGAAAACGCTCCGCCAGCCTTAACGCTCTGCGAAGGCGTGATCTGCGTCCGATGGCAACGAACCGCGGTGTGCCACCGGTGCGGTAGTGGGCCATAGTGGTGGTAAGAACTCCCCGCGACGAATGGCCCTCGTGGGCGACGGGTCCGGGGCCGTAGCGCTACTGGTCGAAGGGCAACTTGTCGCGCGCATTGACGTAGGCCCCTCGATGCAGTCTGGACTGCGGCGTTTCCGAGGTCCTCATTTGCGGGGATCGTGAGCCAACCTCTGGAGAATTGGAGATCGGTGCGAGTGGTAGCCACCGCACCAACACTGAAAGAAGAGAGAAGCCTGTGGCGCGCGGCGAGTTCCTCGTGAGAGGCGAACGTTCCCTTCCCCGAGCTTCGATCCAGTAGGGCTCGAGTTCAAGGGCAGGCTGTCCTGCGATACTTGCTCATGGCTATACTCCCAATTCTAATTGCGGCGGGTGTACGGCGGCGCTTCGGCCTCACGACCGCGCTCGCGGCACCAATGTCATTGCCATGGAATGGACCGGTAAAGCTATGATCGTCTCGATAACCGCTTTAGGCTTATCCAGATAGGCACGTGGAACACCTTTTCGGTGGCCGAGAGTTTCTGGTCGGGCGAGGCGGTGCAGAGGGCAACGCTGCGCGCCCGCGGTGGCGCCAAGCGTCTCTCTCGATCCGATAACGGTCGGCTATCGACTCCATGGCAAGAGGTGATTTTCCTTTTGACCGGCATGGACTCAATCTTCGACCCATGGTCGCCGGCCCTCGGGTAAGAGCCGAAATCGGCCTTCCGTTGAACAGTCGCAAGCCAAGAGGTCCGACATGCAGATCAAAGAGACAACCGGCGTTTCATTCCCCGGCGCGGTCGAAAGCCCGCCGCTGGAGGATGTCGTCGTGCTCAGGGACCGCGCCGGGCTTGCGCTTGGAGTGCAGCGTGCGAGCAACGCAAGCGTGCGGGGCGCACGCGATGATGGTAGCGGCCTCATCGCGTCCAGGTACGTTGAGATCCCGCTCGTCGGGTCCGACGGCAAGGTCTCGGGAATTTTGTGCCGCACCAGTCCGCGGCCCGACACCGGAGGGGCGGTCGCGGCTGGCGAGCGGGCAGGGGTGAGGGCAGCGGACCTGAAGCAGTTCCTCCACGACATCAATAACCTTCTCGCCGTTATCGGGAGCGGACTGCAGCTGCTGGAGTGCCAGAGCGAAGCCGCGCACCGAAAGGCCACCGCCGACAAAATGCAGGAGGCGATCACGAGAGGCGCGTTGCTTTCCCGGCAGCTCCTCGACGCTGCGCGACCGCGCCCCAAGTCGACCGATGAGTTCGTCTCAGGCAGTCGCCTCACAGCAATAGCGGGGACGCTTGACCGGGCGTTGCGTCCGGATATCACAGTCCGCACCGAGATTGCCTCTGATTTATGGAACTTCAACGCTGATCCGGAAGAACTGTACTTTGCGCTACTCAATCTCTGTCGAAACTCGGCCGATGCCATGCCGGACCGCGGCGTGATCACCGTCGCGGCGCGGAACGTCGAACCTTCCTCCGGTGCGGCCGCGGCATTCGTTGAGATCATCGTCGCCGACGACGGGGAGGGCATGCCTGAGGAGGTCCTTTCGCAGGCATTCACCCCGTATTTCTCCACAAAACCGATGGACAGCGGCACCGGTCTCGGGCTCCCCCAGGTCCAGCGCTTCGCCGAAGGCCGCGGCGGCGCGATCAGTATAGAGAGCAAGCAGGGTTTAGGCACCTTGGTGCGCCTCTTCCTCCCGCGCGTACACGCGGCTGGGCTCCCCAGCAGCATCGTCGGCACGAAAATAGCCTACGCGCCGTCACCTGACGGCGGTGTATTCCACGTCATCAAACCGGCGACAGCTGCGCCGACGTCGTAGCCGGCGCGAACACCCGACCGTTCAGTGATGCAGCTCATGATCCCCCCGGGCCGTCTCGACCGTCCGGTCGACCAAGAGACGGACCACGTGCTCGGCGCCGTGGATGCTGAGATCTCGCTCGTCGAGTACGGCAGCTACGCCTGTCCGCACTGCAGGGCTGCCAACGAGCGCATCGCGCAAGCACGCGACCAACTTGGCAACCGCGTCTGCTATGCCTTCCGCCACAAGCCGCTCGCGGACAACAGCATTTCCTTTCGGGCCGCCGAGCTCGCTGAGCATGCTCAGACGCCCGAGGCGTTCTGGTCCGCGCACATCAAGCTGATGACGAGGTCGATGCAGCTCACAGAGGACGACCTCGTCGCGGTGGCCGCGGACCTCGGTGTGAGCGCCGATTTCGCGCTTGGCAACAGCGACGCCTTACGGCGCGCGAGGGCGAGGGTGGAGGCGGACGTCGCAAGCGCACGCGCAAGCGGGGTGAGAATCACGCCGACTTTCTACATCAACCGCCGACGCTATGACGGACCCTGGGACGAGAGCTCTCTCGTCGACGCGATGCTTGGCACGCTTGGCCACCGCGTCCGTACGGCAGCCCTGGAGTTCGCGAGCTGGGGCCCGTCCGCGGGTATTTTGCTAGTCCTCGCGACCTTGACGGCCATCGTCATGACGAACTCGCCGATCCGGCCGGCTTTCGAGGCGCTCTGGCGCCAGGAGTTGGGCGTGAGCTTGGGTGAGGCGGCCTTTCAGATGCCCATCCTCCGTTGGGTCAACGACGGCCTGCTGACGGTGTTCTTCCTCGTCGTGGGATTGGAAGTGAAGCGTGAGATGACAGTTGGCCACCTCGCAAGCCGCCGCTCCGCGGCGCTTCCGATCGCCGCCGCGCTCGGCGGGATGGTCGTGCCGGCGCTTCTCTATGCGCTGGTCATCCCTGCGGGGCCGTGGTCGCACGGGTGGGGCATTCCGATGGCGACCGACACTGCGTTCGCGATTGCCTTGATCGCCGTGATGGGCGCCCGCGTTCCTGTTGGGCTGCGGATCTTCCTTACCGCGGCGGCCATCGTCGACGACATCGGTGCGATCGTCGTCGTCGCCGTGTTCTACTCCGGCGATATCCAACTGGGCTACTTGGCCGCGGCCGCGGCCGTGGTCGTCGCGCTGGCGCTGCTGAGCCGGTCGAAAGTCTACCTTCTCTCGCCTTATGCTCTCTTAGGCGTCGCGTTGTGGGCGTTCGTCTACGCGGGCGGCCTCCACGCGACGGTGGCTGGCGTGGTACTGGCGCTATTCGTTCCGACGCGCCCGCCTGCCAACCTGGCTGCCCTGATCACGCAGGCCAGCACGATCATTGCCTCCGAGGCCCAGCATGAGGGCGAGGTTCTCAGGCACGGCCCCTCCACCCCGGCGCTGCACGCGCTCGAAGCGATCTACGACCGACTTGAATCGCCCGCCGACCGGCTGCTGCGACACGCCGGCGCGCGGTCGAGCTACGCAGTGCTCCCGATCTTCGCACTGGCGAATGCGGGTGTGGCAATCAACCCCGGCGTCTTCGTTGGGCATAACTGGCTCATGGCCGCGATCATTGCGGGCCTCACCATAGGAAAGCCGGTCGGCATCTTCCTCGCGGCCGCTGCGGCCGTGCGCGCTGACATAGCCGTGAAGCCGGCGGAGTACACGTGGCGGCAGTTGGCCGGGGCGGGATCCCTGGCTGGGATCGGCTTCACGATGTCGCTGTTCATCGCCGGGCAAGCGTTTCCAAGCGCCACTGACTTCTCAGCCGCCAAGATTGCCGTGTTCGCTGCGTCAATTCTTTCCGCCGTCGTTGGGATTGCCCTGCTCTGGGGAGCTCCGCGCCAAGAGCTTATCGAAGAGGCGCTGCAGAGCACCGGTATGCAAGTGTCGAAATCCGCGGGTGCTTATGCGGAATCGCGGATATTTTTGGATGATTCTAGCCATGAAAATGAGAGTCGCAGTCGCTGACATCCGCGAGACATCATCGATTCCGTCAGTCGTATCCCGCCGTCGAGGACACCAACGCGCTGAGGTATCGCAGCGAACCGTCACATTTGAAGGAGGTTGACCATGACCCAGGTTTATTTTCACTGTTCGAACACGAAGACGGTTTTCGTCGATCGCCGCGGCGCTGTGGTGGACGATCTTGCTGAGGCACGCGATCACGCAACCCGTGTCGTCCAATCCTTAACCCGCGAGCGAAGTCTCGAGGATTGGCGTGACTGGGTCCTGCATGTCAGCGACGACAGCGGCGATGAGCTCTTCGTAGTGCCCTTCACCTCCGTGCTCGGCAAGCCGAATTGAGGGCGCATATATCAGACGGCTGGAGGCCCGCGACTCGTCAGCCTCGTCGGGGTCGGGTCAACAAAGTGCACACCTTACCTGCCGCCTCCGTCAGGCCCGGCGGGAACGGCGCCGGATCGGGTGGGAAACGCAGCGGTTGAGACCGGCATCGCGAGCTTGTCAAGTTGCTACCGAACTATGTGACTTCTCGGACGTCTTGGACAATAATTGATCATCGAGCGCGTGCGGCGTGCCGAAGTGGAAAACAAGACATAGCCGCACAAAACATCGGCCCCAAGACGGCGGGAGGCCCTCGAGTGGCCGAGGCTGATGTGTTAGAGGCTCGCTACTCGGGACAGCGACATCTCATCAGTGAACCGCATCTGCGATCTCGCGGGGAATAGCGCAACTCGCCGCTATGACAGCCGACACGCACATTGTGCGGGCGGCGATCCTGAAAAATGCAGGAAAGCGCACGAACTCCTGTCGCCGAGCACGGCATTTAGGGTGCACGCGCTTAGGATAAGCTGGAGCAACCTCCAATTTATCCAACAGCCATGAAACCGAAGACACTGAGCTTTTCAATGCCGATACTGCTCATCGCAGGCTAGAATTAGACCAACGTATGATCAGACCATTCCGATTGTGGAATGCGATCCTCCCTCAGCACGATAACGCGATACAAGCGTGCCATGGCCTAAGAAATCGTTCTGAGATAGCAGTGAGTCCAACGGCTCCGTGCCGAGAGTCGCAACGGAACCGGACCCGCGAGCCGGCAGTTGCAAGAAGAGGTCGGCGGCGTAGCGCCCGTCGGCCTTTTCTCGGCTCGCTTCCGATCACTGAAGGGTCCCAATTATGTATAGCTCGGATAGCAACGACCGGTAAGAAGAGGCTCTCCTGAATCACAAACACTGAATGGCGCGGGTTCCGGGAGGTCGCAATGCAACAGGTCTATCTCACGATTACTGTTGGCAGTCTCACGTTGCTGGTCGGCGTGTATTTGCTCGCCGTCGTGCTTCTGTGAAACGGTTGAATCGAGATTGCCGTTCGCGCATCACATCTGGTGGACCATCACATCTTGAAGCCGACAGGTCTCGGAACCAGTAGGGTCGAGCTGGAAAGTCCATCGCATGTAGGTGCTATCGTTCGCATGAGGAGCGTAGCGCGGCCAGACGGAAGTGGATAAACGTCCCTCCCGGAATGACACCCGAGCTTGCCGGCGAGTTCATGCAGCGGCTCAACGCAGGGGAGACGCTTCGAAGGATCACGTCTGGCGACAAGCGATGCGCCCTGCATTGGTCACCCCTCAGCGTTTCAAGAAGCATTTCGAGCTGCACCCCGAGTGGGCTGACGAGGCGAGGCGAGGCGGCTTGCCAAGCCCAATGAACAAGCCGCGGCGCAAGTCCGAGTAACCGTAACGTGGAGGCTCGCGATACAGCGGTCGGCTGACAATCGCCGAACAGCGGAAAGATGCAAGAACGGCCATATCCGGACGATGGACAATACATTTTATGAGCAGCATCTGGGTTACCTCGTCAGACGCTGCAAGGATTGTATGAAGAACCGAGATCCTCGGGTGAAATCCAGGGCCGGATAACTGCCTTACCAGGTGATCCTCTATCTCCGGTCCTGCTGCATCCGCAGTCACGAGAAAGGTCTCGTGCCTTACATCATCCCAAGTGACCGCTCCGAGAGCGGCCATTGCGTGAGCGTCAGGGACCGCAACACAAATTTTCTCATCCCACAGTCTTTCCGCTCGACATCCAGGTAGTTTTGGATCGCCAGGTATAAAGGCGGCATCCAGTCGGCCGTTGAGCACGGCGCTGGCATTCACCTGAGAGGTCGCCTCATCCAGCTTTATCTCAATCCCCGGAAATCTGCGATGGTACGCTCCAAGCAAATCGGCCAGGAAGCCACTCGCCAACGAAGCCATCAGCCCAATCCGCAGCTCTCCGAAATGACCTCGTCGGGCGAGCGTAAGTCCGTTGACGGCCTCTCTGAGATATTCCGCTCCGACTGCGGCCTCCCGCAGGATTCCCCGGCAAGTGTCGTGCGCGCACCAGATCGGCTCCGCTCGAACAGTTGAACCCCAATGCGTCGCTCTAGCAGTTGCATCCGACGACTTACAGTGGACTGTCGAATATTAAGAATGTCTGCCGTGCGCGCGCCGTCACTTACCCGGAAGTCGTGGTTGATGTGATCGGGCAAGCTGCGCGCTCGACCACGACATAACGACAGCCTGTTTGAACGATTCTCCACTTGTCGCGATAAGCGACATGCCCACTTGATCTGGCTTTGCGACGGGGTTGCTCGCCACTTGCCCGGTTTAAGCGAGTGCCGACTTCCGCGCGATCGGTCCACCAATCGACGTTATGACTTTCGTACGGTGCTCCGTCAGTTCGGCAATAAGCCTATCCTTCAATGGCCCTGCCGCATCCTCTTCATCTGCTTCGGACGGCGGCGCGCGTTGGCACGCGCGACCTCGATTGGGCCAAGGGCGGCAAGTCTCTACAGATGCAGCTGGTGGCATTCCTCGCTCGGGCATCACGCGGCGCGGCGGCAATAACGATCGTCTATCGACTCTATGGCGAGAGGTGATTTCCCTCTCCGGCGTTGCAAGGTCATTCTCGTCGGGTGGTGGATAGTCATCTTCAAAGCGAACAGGAGCTACCGTGACTATTCAAGTCCGCGGCCTCGCGATTGCTGTTCCTATCGCGGTGGCTGCAACGGCCGAATCGTCTGCTGCTCCGATCAATTGCACGTCGATCAAGGCGGCGGTACTAGCCGCGACGACGGACGTGCGCTATCGGGTGCGGCGAGGTTATCCTACTGATAATTCGTATCGGGGCTATCCAACCTATGATTACTTCCATCCCGGTGAGGCCAAAGCTTGGCCGTGTGCGGCTCCCTCGAGCTGCCGCTAGCCAACATGTATTTGAGACATCATAGCGTTCCTCGATCATTCGCACGTCGTTCTTGGAGCAAGCTGAAAAGAGTTCAGCGCGAGCGTATGTCTTCTGCCTTATCCTTGCGCATTTCATCGAGCTCAGTGCTGGTTATTCACCGAATGCGGGATGTTCAGTTGGCCGAGTGGTCCAAAGAGGATGTCGCAACAAAGAATCAACGGAAGCTCATCACTGACGGTGACGACGTGGTAGCTAACGGTGAAACAGGCTTATTGGTAAGCTCACGCGCGCATCCCGGTCCTGTTGCGACGGTTTGGGATAACGACAAAGGAGCGAGCAAATGACGCTCCAAGACCGCTTGACGGGCAAATCAGCTCATGAACGCGCCTTCTCAAGCACGAATACGGGAAGCGCGAGTACAGAGCATTTCTACGCCAATCTGGAGCCGTTCGATAACTTCTCACAAATAACGCATTTCGACCGCTATCTCCCCTTACCGCGCGATTGGTTCATCGGAATTGCCGATGTCGTCCAATCGACGACGGCGATCAAGACCGGCCGATACAAAGCCGTCAACACGGTGGGCGCTGCGGTGCTGGTCGCCATCACCAACGCGTTACCTGAACTCTGCTTTCCCTATGTTTTCGGCGGCGACGGAGCGACCGTAGCGATCCCCGGCAAGTATCTTGACGAAGTGAAGTATGCATTGGCGCGAACTGCGGCATGGGCAGACGATACTCTCGATCTTGTACTTCGAGTCGCGATCGTTCCGGTTTCTGCAATCCGCGCAGCCGGTCACGATGTTCGTGTCGCGCGATATGCCGCGTCCGAGAACGTCTCGTACGCCATGTTCACCGGCGGCGGCATGGCGTGGGCGGAAGGACAACTCAAGAAGGGAGAATTCAAAGTACGCCGCGCACCGTTGAATGCCAAGCCCGATTTTTCAGGGCTCTACTGCGGATTCGGGCCAATCCCTACTGAGCAGGGCACCATCCTCTCTATCATCGCCATTCCGGTCGAAGAGCAAAGGTCGTATGCGGCTTTGGTGGCGGATGTTTTAGCCTTGATCGAATTTTCCTCGCGTCGATCGGGCCATCCGTTGCCGGAGGGCGGTCCGTTGCCCGCCTGGCTCGGAGGCAAAATCCAGAGATTGCTTGATAAGCACTCCTCACACGCGCACCTTCTGACGGCCATCGCAGATGCACTACGAGCCATCAAGACGCGATTCGTTCTTTCGGCAGGTATTCGCATGGGCCAGTTCAAACCCCTCAAATATCGACGAGAGATTTCGAACAATACGGATTTCCGAAAGTTCGACGATGGCCTGAAAATGACGGTGGACTGTTCGCCGGAAATCGCAGATGCTATCGAGGCTCGACTGGTTTCGGCCCAGCTCTCTGGCGTTTGTGTAGCGGGCACACATCGTCAGACGAGCGCGCATCTCACCTGTTACGTGCCTTCAAACATCCGGTCAGATCACGTCCACTTCGTTGATGGGGCCGACGGAGGTTACGCCGCGGCAGCGGCCAAACTCAAAGCAGGCAAGACCGCTGTCATGGCAGGCATGGCAGCAGCAGAGCAGTTGATACTCCGGCGGCACCTTGACACTTGCGGGCCGTCACAACTTGAAGGGCGAGGTCAGCCATGACCATCAAACGTCGTGAATTCGTTGTTGGAGCGGGCGTCATTGGCGTCGTCGGCGTAACTGGCGGATCAGTCGCCCCACAACCCGCATCGGCAGAGCATGCGATGCAGATGGGCGCGAAGCAGACTGCTCATGCATCCTCACCCGCACAGACGGCAACTTCCGCACCACCCGAGAAGCGCGCTTACACGTTCCTCAATCCCGATGAGGCCACCTGGGTCGAGGCGGCGGTCAATCATATGATTCCGGCCGATGACTTGACGGCCAGCGGCGTCGATTTGGGCATTGCCTATTTCATCGATCAGCAATTGGCAGGCGGTTTCGGGCAAGGCGGTAAAATGTTTATGCAAGGTCCATGGCATCCTGGGGTGCCCCAACAAGGATGGCAGGTTCGCCTCTCTCCTGCGGAAGCTTATCGCGCCGCCATCCCGGCGATCAACGCATACTGCACCAAGACCTACGGCAAGGACTTTTCATCGATCACGGAAAGTCAGCGCGATGAGATCTTAAATGATCTCGGCACAGGCAAAGCGGATTCGGGACCGCTTCCTGCTGGCCTCTTCCTTGATCTGCTTTATCAGAACGTGATGGAAGGCTTTTTCAGCGATCCCGCTTACGGCGGCAATCGCGATAAGGCTGCGTGGAAGATGATCGGCTATAGCGGGGCGACCGGGAACTTCGTCGACCTGATCGAGACGACTTACAACAAGCCTTACACCGAACCAAGCCAAAGCATCGCTGACTTGAGCTGATTTTCAGGTCGAAGGAGAATTCCGATGGCGACGAAGTTGAAACCCGTCGACGCAGTCATTGTTGGTTTTGGCTGGACCGGGGCCGTGCTGGCCAGGGAACTCACAAAAGCGGGACTCAACGTGCTGGCGCTTGAGCGCGGCGGGATGCGCGACACTATCCCGAACTTTGCCGCGCCGATGATACATGACGAATTGCGTTTCGCCATTCGTCATGACCTAATGCAGGACGCCTCCCGCGAGACTCTCACCTTTCGCAACAACGTCGACCAGACGGCGCTGCCGATCAGGCGCTGGGGATCGTTCTTGCCGGGAAATGGTGTGGGCGGCGCAGGCGTCCACTGGAACGGCCAGCACTATCGGTTCGCGCCCAGCGAGTTCAGGATCCGCAGCCACTATGGCGAACGATACGGCAAGACGTTCATTCCTAAAGAAATGACGATACAAGATTGGCCAGTTACGTACGACGAACTTGAGCCCTACTACGACCGCTTCGAATATCTCTGCGGCACCGCCGGGAAGGCCGGCAACATCAACGGCGTGATCCAGGAGGGCGGGAATCCTTTCGAAGGGTCCCGTGCGCGCGAATATCCGAACCCGGCGATGAAGCGCAGCTTTCAAATGAAGATGTTCGAGGATGCTACGCGGGAAATGGGGTTTCACCCCTATGTTCAGCCATCCTCCGACGTTACGCAGGCCTACACGAACCCTGAGGGTGTGGACATGGGCTCCTGCGTGTACTGTGGGTTCTGCGAGCGCTTCGGTTGCGAAATGTCAGCGAAGGCAAGCCCGCAATCGACGCTTCTGCCACTTCTGCTGAAAGAGCCTAGATTTGAATTACGCACGCTTTCTCATGTCACTAAGGTCAATCTTGACTCCGGCCGCAAAAAGGCAACCGGCGTTACCTATATCGACTCGCAAGGTCGGGAGTTCGAACAGTCCGCCGATATGGTACTGCTCTGCGCATTTGGTCTGCATAACGCACGGCTGATGATGCTCTCGGGAATCGGTCGCATCTACGATCCTAAGACCGGTAAGGGTAGTGTTGGGCGCAACTATGCCTACCAGATGTCCAGCAGCGTCACCGCGCACTTCAACGATAAAGTCTTCAATCCGTTCATGGGCGCCGGTGCGTGCGCCATGATCATAGATGATTTCAACTACGACAACTTCGATCATGGGCCGCTCGGCTTCGTGGGTGGTTCTTACATCTGTGTCGAGAGCAAGGGGCAACGGCCGATCGATTTCCGCAACCTGCCACCAGGCGAGCCTCGCTGGGGCAAAGGCTGGAAGCAATCGGTTGCCCACTGGTATAACCGAACTTTCGTGATCGCGTCTTTCGGCAGCGTCACAGCCCAGCGCAGCAACTATCTTGACCTCGACCCGAACTATAAGGACGGCTTCGGCAATCCCCTGCTGCGGATGACGTTCGACTTCAGCAAAAACGATCTGGACATGTCGAAGTACTGCACCGATCGTGCAGCCGACATTGCCAAGCACATGAACCCGGACAAAATGGGCATCAACTATCGCAAGGGCCCTTATTCGATCGTCCCTTACCAGACGACGCACACGACAGGCGGCACCATTATGGGAGCTGATCCGACAACCAGCGCTGTCAACCGCTATCTGCAAAGCTGGGATGTTCCCAACGTGTTTGTTTTGGGCGCCGGCGCCTTTCCGCAAAACCCGTCGCACAATCCGACGGGCACTGTCGGAGCTCTGGCCTATTGGGCGGCCGATGCAATCACAACGAAGTATCTGAAATCGCCGGGGCGCCTGGTCCCGAGCTGAGCACGTCGGACCCGCGCCGATGGCGCCAGCCATCGAGTAGAACGCGACCCCATGGAGCACGATCTGAGGTTATTCCGGAGCGGCCGATGTACGCCAACGTTGGGGCCCTTACGGCGCCTTACCGTCACACGCGATAATATCACTGGTGCAGAATGGCATATGTTCTCACGGTAAACGGCAAGCCGCATACGATGGACGCTGACGGCGACACCCCACTGCTGTGGGTGCTTCGCGACATGCTCCAAATGACTGGCACCAAGTTCGGATGCGGTATGGCTATGGCGCTGTGCGGCGCGTGCACGGTGCATCTCGAGGGCGCGGCGACAAGAGCCTGTATCACTCCGATTGACAGCGTCCGGTCGCCGAGTGATCACCGCGGAGGTTATTGCGGTCCGGGCATGTCCGTATCCGCGATGCGGAACGGTTTCCCAACGTGCCCAAACCTGATATCAGCGCCGCGAGAACGATCTGCTTGCCTTCGTGGCGGATCGTAGAGCTCCTGGTGATCGCGCGCCGCTTCCGCTGCAACGTCGTCCTGCGCGGTGGTCAGCTCTTCACCGAAACTTTCGAAGGCAACTGGCTCCATAGGCGTGGCGCGCGGGGAGGCCGGACTTCATCGTCTATCGCGTCGTTTGGCGCTCGGCCGGCTGATGCTGCCCGGATAGCAAAGACACACTCACGCGCGTAGTTCGCCACCCGGCCCAGCTACCGGTTGACCTACTCACGATTATCGACATTGATCTTTGGTCTCCGCGGCGCAATCACCCATGCGCAGCAGCATCTGCAACCTGGAAAGCGCCGGTCGTTAGGCCTTTGTGGGGCGAGAGGGCCCCACCGGCCAAGCTCGGTTCCCTGATTTGACGAAGCTGCGGCAACTGCCCTGCGGCACAGGTGCAGATCGTTAATGGAGAACGCCAGCCGGGCCGTTGCAATTCGCGCAAAAGTAATCGGTTCCACACTGCTCAAGAAGGCCGAGCGCCTGCGCTATGCTGGCTTCCCAAGAGCATAAGTCGTCATGTCAACTAGCGAATTCAGAGGTACGGAGCGCATCCTTCAATATCTCTTCGGCACCTTGCTGAAGAAGTTTATGCCCGAGACTTCTGCCTATTGCGTCGGCTTGATCGGCCAGACCCACACTTTCATCGGCGATCTTCCGTTGGCCATCCGGATGAGTCACTTGTCCTCGAAGTGTTAATGTCCCGGCGCGCCATGTGGCAGAGACCCCGACGGGGAGGCTGCAACCCGCATCGAGACTTCTCATCAATGCGCGCTCTGCATCCACTTCGGAGCGCGATTGCCGGTCTTCAATCTTTTGAAGCAGCGCTATAAGCGCCGTATCCTCTTCGCGAGCTTCGGCCGCGAGAGCACCTTGACCGACTGCATACGGGAAAACACGAGCATCTAAAATCTGTGAAGCCTCATGCAGCAATCCTAGTCGGGACAACCCGGCCGCCGCCAATAGAGTCGCGTCTATTCCCTGTCGGTTCTTTGCCTTATACAGCCTTGGAGAAACGTTCCCTCGGATAGGTCGAATATCGAGACCATTGCATAACTCGAGAAGTTGAGCTTTACGGCGAATTGATCCAGTGCCGACGCGCAGCCCCGGCCGTAGCTGACTTAGTGTAACGCCACAAATCGCGTCCCGAGGATCCTCTCTTTTGGGAACGGCTGCCAATACCAAGCCGGGCTGCAATTTGGTTGGAAGATCCTTGAGGGAATGAACGACCAGGTCAACTTCGTTGCGCAGAAGCGTGTCTTCGCTCTCCTTCGTGAACGCTCCGATGCCGCCAAGCTGATGAAAGGCCGACCTTCGATCTTTATCGCCAACCGAGCTCACGAAGACCAAGCGCACCTCAGCGGCCGGCTCGACGCCACGAATAAGGTCGGCGACGTGACTGGCTTGCCAGATGGCCAAATCACTACGCCTGGTGCCGAGTCGAATTTCCACAATGAAACCTCTTGCTTCTTCAGCAGTTCGCGAACCTATAGCGTTGCGCAACTAGCTATGATCAGCGCCTGCTCATTTAGCCGCACAGCGTGACTCTGGTGTGGTAGTCTTTGCATGGATATCTTCTCTCACGCCATATTCACATCTATCCACAGTCGCCCCCGAAAACGGAGAAGCAGCCAATAGCTCGCAACTTTATAAAGGCACTGGACTAAGTCGAGAAGGGTGCGGGCTCCTGGAGAATGGAGCTTGCGCACCTTTCGGATGTCAAGCGCGCTGAATGCGTCCGTACATCGCTTCAACTTCAAGCGGTCGAGCTCAAACCCCGCAGCGAGCTGCCATCACCTGTGTTTATACCGGAACGATCAAGGTGATCGAACGGTGTCGAAACTTTACGTGCGGCATCACGCTAACTTAAGTGGACGCCTCCGTCGTCAAGAGCGAACGCCTGTCGATGAGACCGCGTCCCTTCGCCTCACGCAATGGATCATGCACGAGCATATTCGTCTTCACTTGCGGAGATCCGGATGGGTCAGCAGCCACAGCGTTGACTCGTTTGATCTTGGGGCGCGCTATTTGAATGGATTCATCGACGAGGAATAAGTTGGTGTTTTCGCGTAATCCGCCGGAACGTTCCAAAGAGTTGCGACATACCAAGCGGTCCAAGCAACGATCAGTAGCGTCAGCACCCACACCCAGACCGGCGTCGGCGAGGGCGATTCCGCTCGGTGCGGCTCGAACGGCTCTTCCGCTCCAAACGCGTTGACCATGAGGCGCACGGTACCGTGGACGACGGCACCATCACCAAGCCCGGTGACCGTGATCCCGGGGCCGTTGCGGACTTGGAATCGAAGGCGCCGGACCCCGACCTGGCCGGTGGCATCTTGGGCTTCGATGCGCAGGCCGTGCTCGCCGTCGGCAAGGCTCTTGGTGTCGAGCGCTATCTCAGTCGGCGGCCGCTGATCGGCGACCGGATCTGGGGTGTCGTCTAGATAGATGCGGATGCGCGGGTCGGGCACGTGTTGCATTCCTCTAACGGTCGGTGTCCAAGACGCGATATTTTGGATGATTGGGATCCCGTTCGCCGGGGTCGAAGAGCATCCA
The DNA here is from genome assembly GCF_000244935.1 of Bradyrhizobium sp. WSM1253. Classification (NCBI taxonomy): domain Bacteria; kingdom Pseudomonadati; phylum Pseudomonadota; class Alphaproteobacteria; order Hyphomicrobiales; family Nitrobacteraceae; genus Bradyrhizobium; species Bradyrhizobium sp. WSM1253. The sequence continues at coordinate 220,071 of NZ_JH600072.1, read as the reverse complement.
CAGCGCCGCCACGATGCAGCTAAGGGTCACGAGCCCAGCCCCGCCCGCCACCAGCACGTTGCCAAGTAGTGGTCCGGTAAGACTATGATCGCCAGCAGCATTAGCGATCGCAGGCGTAGTGCAGAGATAGCCAAGCGCCGAGAGGATCCAAGCGGTAATCGTATCAGTCATCGTCGCCTCCTATTTCTTGGCGCGGAGCTTCGTGATGTCCGCGAGCGTCACCAGCGGCCCGTGGTTGCCCCATGACGTGCGCTCGTGATTGATGATATCAGCGATCTGCTGATCAGATAGTCTGTCAGCGAACGGCGGCATCTCTACTTCGTACTTCTGGCCGTTGATCGCCTTCCCACCAAGGCCGCGCAGCATGGTGGTGATGTGTTCGGCAGGGTCAGTGGCGTTAACGACCTGATCGCCCGCAAGCGGGGGAAACGTGCCGGGCACACCTTTGCCCTCTGCACCGTGACAGGCGGCGCAGTTCTCGGCGAACAGCTTCGATCCTTCCGCGGGATCGAATGTCGGTGCCGGGACCGCTATCGGCGAGACCGGTTTCGTCGGCTGCTTCTGCAGTGGTTCGTTGGCGCGCGCCGCGACGACATCAGCCGCGCTGATCAAGGCACCACGATTGCCCCATGAGGAGCGCTCGTGGTTGATGATATCGGCGATCTCCTGATCCGACAATTGATCCGCGAACGCGGGCATCGGAGCTTCATATTTTTGGCCATTGATCACGTGTCCGCTAAGTCCATGCAGCACAGCGCCAATGTGTGCCGTCGGATTGGCGGCGTTAACCACCGGATCTCCGGCGAGCGGCGGAAACGTTCCGGGCACACCCTTGCCTTCCGCGCCGTGGCAGGATGCGCAGTTGTTGGCGAACAATGCTGCACCTTTGCCGGCATCAAACCCTAGCGGCCCGCTCGAGCGACTCAATGGCACGGTGCCGGGCCGCGTTGGAACGAGCGCGGGCTGCTTCAGCGACAACAGATAGGCCACCAGCGCCTTGCCGTCGTCATTAGGAATCACGGTACCGCCTGGCGCGAACTCAGGCGGCAATGACACCGCTTTCTCTTCGGGAGGTAATTTGTCCACAACGCTGAATAGCCAAGGGTAAGCTGGCATGATCGATTGCGGCACCACTGCGCGCGGCTGATAGAGATGGATGAACTGCCATATGCTGCTCGATTGCCGCGTTCCGATATTGCTCAAGTCGGGACCGTTGCGCTCCGAACCTAGCAATTCCGTCGTCTGGTAAGCATAATCGCCCGGTGCGGACGGACGGCCAAAGGACTTATCTCCAGAGAGGGGGCGTACTTGCTGGGTATGGCAATAGAAGCAGCCTTCGGAGACATAAACATCCCGCCCTCGCGCCTCTAGGGGGGTCAGTGGCTTAAGGCCCGGCGTCGGAGGTACCTTCGATAGCCAGATGCCCGGCAGCACGCCCATAAGAACCGCCAATCCGGTGTAGATCAGCGTTGAACCACCGGAAATCGCCAACAACCTATTCATACCGGCACCGTCTTGGCTGCGGCAAGCTCGGCGCAGGACCTGCCGTAGGTCATTGTCCAGACATTGAAAGCGAAGACGAGATGGCCGGCGAACATCAGCGAGCCACCGACGGAGCGCCACAACCAATATGGCGCGGCATCTTCGACCGACTGGATGAAGGTGAGTCCTCGAAACCAATCGAGCCCCTGAATGGTTCCTGCGGCCGACAGCGCCGCAACGTAGATGACAACACCGACTGCGGAAAGCCAGAAATGGATGCCCATAGCCAGGTTGTAGGGATACTTGCCGGTGGCGCGCGGCAAGAGTGCGTAGACTCCGCCCCAGATCGCGAAGGTAACGAAGCCATACATCGTCAGGTGCGAGTGCCCTACCGTGTAATTGGTCAGATGCCACAGCTGCTGCAGCGAGCGGAACGCCTCAAATGTGCCTTGCGTCGAACCCAGTAGATAGCCGTAGACGGCGACGAGGATGAACACCGCGGGCGAGCGATATATCCATTCGTGAGTGCCCCGGAAGGTGAGAAGGAAGTTCGCAGTGCCGCTCAGCACAGGGATCAGCATGGCCACGCTGAAGACGATGGCCGTAGTCTGCAGCCACCACGGTAATGGACTGAATTCAAAATGATGGGCGCCGACGATCGGATAGAAGATGAGATTGGTCCAGAATGCAAAGATGCCAAGAGAATACGAATAGATCGGACGGTTCAGGAGCTTCGGCAGCGCATAGTAGGACACACCGAGCGATAGGGGCGTGAACCACAGTCCGACGGCGTTATGCATGAAGAAGGCCTGTACCGCGACCTGACCCAGTCCGAACTGGTACCATGGCAGAAGCGACACCACGACCATGACAATCGTCCACAGCGTGCCTCCGATAGTATACCAGTTAGAAATGTAGATATCCTCGGCATCCCGCTGCTCGACAGTGGCGATCATATTCCAGACCGCAGTGATCAAACCAAGCCCGAGGATTACGCGAATCCACCACAGCCACTCGCGATACTCCTGGCCGTAGTTGAAACCGAAATCGAGTGTAACTGTGCCCAGCACAGCGGCGACATTAAGGAGCGCAAGACTGATCCATGCGAGTCGCTCGCTGTAGAGCCGCGCGCCCGAACTGCGCGCTGCCACGAACAGCGCAAGTCCGATCAGCGCCTGGCTCGCCCAGGCATAAAATGTTCCGTTGGTGTGGATCGCCCGCAACCGTCCAAACGACAGCGCCGGCGTCGTCGCAAAATCCGGATAGGCGAACTTGAAGCTGACTAAGACTCCCACGGCCGTGGTCAATACAAGCCAGATTGTCGCCGACGCTACGTAAGCCGCTAACACCCGCGCCAGAGCGGGGTCATCCGGAGCGGCCGTCCGAAGCGGCATGGCCGTAGCGGTGTATGACTTCATCCGACTCTCCGTCCCCTCGACGTCGTTGTCCAGCGTTGCTCGAAAGCGCGCCCGACGATGCTTTGCAGAATGCCCTTGCAACGCCTGCGAAGGAAATCACCTCTCGCCATCGATTCGATAGACGATCGTTATTGCCGCCGCGCCGCGTGACTCCGCAGCGAGGAACGTCACCAGAGATTTCCGTTGGCTGCCTGGGAGCAATCCAGATCACGGGTGGCAGCGCGCCGCCTCCTCGACCATGACGCACTCCTACGGTGGATTCGGCGCGCGCCACGATCAATCTGTTTTTGCACCCTCAGGTCTGGTGTGATGGCACAGCTATTCGCGAAGCTTCGAATACGAGCGTCGCGACCGGCCAGGTCGCATCTGCGCGGCTTGCGCGATGCACGCATCCACAACCCGTCAACGTTCGTTCCACGTATCGGCGCGAGTGGGATGTCTCACTCAACTCTCCTTTGGCTCGTCCTCGTTTTTCAGCGCGGGCGACAATGGGAACTCTCTGCAGGCGGGACTGGTGGCATTTCCCGTTACTAGATCACGCGGCGCGACGGCGCTAACGATGGTCTATCGAATCTATGACGAGAGGTGATTTCCTTCGCCGGCTTTGCAAGGTCATTCTCCAAAGCATCGTCCTAACGAAAGTCAGTGCCGCCATCGAGACGGGATTGAGAAGCCAGGAGGCTCCATATGCAACGCGACGAGATAACTGCCGCCGCAATAAACTGTAAGGAGACCGTCTATTTCGATGTGCCGTGGGAAGATGCCTACGGATACGCACAGGCGATCAAGGTTGGTGACACGATCCATGTCTCCGGTCAGCTCAGCCACGACGAGAACGGGAACCTAATCGCGCCTGCTTCTCTCGATGAATCCGGCAAGCCGGCCGAGTTCTCGATGATGGAACAGCAGATGCGGGCGACTTACGCCAATGCCGCCAAGCTTTTGGCGCGCTTCGGGGCGACGTTGGACAATGTCGTCGAGGAGACGCTGTATGTCCTCGATGTCGGTGCCGCATTCGCCGTTGCGGGCAGGGTGCGCAAGGAGGCCTACGGCACGGCACGACCTCAGTGCGCCAGCAACCTGATAGGTGTGCTGAGACTGGCCTTTCCTGAACAGCTCATTGAGATCACGTTTACCGCTAGGCTGTCGGAACAGAAGCGAAGCCGCCACGATAACTTCCCGATGTCCCGAGTTAACGAAACATGACACAAGGACCTGAAACGGCGATGTCCGACATCCTGATCAAGCCGAAGGATTGCACCTTGGTGCTGGTCGATCAGCAAGCCGGGCTTGCTTTCGGCGTCGGGTCGATCGATCGCCAAACGCTTCTGAACAACGTGATCGCTCTAGCGCGCACTGCCACCGTTTTCGGCATGCCGATCGTGGCTTCCACGTCCGCCACAAAGGTCTACAGCGGTCCTCTGATGCCAGCGATCCACGCTGCGATTCCTGAAGTAGTCGCGATCGAGCGCCGCAACATGAACATGTGGGAGGACCACGCTGCGCGCGCTGCTATCGTGGCGACGGGACGACGGAAGCTGATCTTTTCGGGGCTGTTGACGGAAGCGTGTGTGACTTTTCCGGTGCTCTCCGCTCGCGCGGAGGGGTATGAGGTGCACGTCGTCGGCGACGCTTGCGGCGGGCTCACTCCGGTCAGTCACGATCTGTCGATGCGACGGATGGAAGCGGCGGGCGCAAAGCCGACGTCGTGGATCCAGGTCCTTCTGGAACTCCAGCGCGACTGGACCCGGCACGAGACCTATGACGGAGCGCGAGCAATCGTGGAGGCTCACGGCGGCGGATACGGTATCGGTTTGGCCTATGCACGGGATATGATCAAGCCTACGTAAGAAATGCGCCGATTATCCATCGGCCTGCGCCACGAGCCTGGGCTGCCGCCCACGCCGCGCGAGAGAGCGCGCGTGAATTAATCTTGATCCTCGAAGCCGCAAATCAGCGCAACCAGCACGCGAATCTCGCTGGCCAGATCAACCGCTTGGCTGCCTCGATCTTCAAGTCGGAAAGAAGCTTCTTGTGAGCCACACTGTTGGGGAGACCCTGAGCAGGTCTCGAAAGTTGCAATGCGGATACCAACCCTTCGGCTAATTGGGGAGGGCTGCTGCCGCGAAGCAATCGGCATGTGCACCCGCTTAATTCGCCGCGGTAATGGGCACGGCACGTCGGAAACGTTGTTCGGGTAATCGGGGGGATCTGTTGATATGAGCGCTAGGGTCGACGTCCAGCGAGCCGCTCACACGACCGAGACTGTTTCGGAAATCTAGCGTGAATATTTCGTTCGCTTGGTTGGCTTTGCTGGAATTCCTCAATCGGTTCTCAACATGGTACCCGCTAGTCCTGCCCAAGCGGGCCCACAGCGCTCACGCTGCCCGCGGGCCCCATAGCTTCAGCCGACTTGGTCGATATTGCCGGCTCTGGATTTGTCTTGGTCGCGACCGCGCTGCTTACGAAGCGCCCCCGCACCGGTTTGCGCGTCAGCTCGACCACCGCTGCCTTGTTGCCAGGCTGATCAAGCATACGGGTCGTGACCAGCCCGGTGAGCCGCAACTCCTCCTGCGACAGTTCATGCAGATCTTCCCAGGGCGGCACGTTCAGCGACAGCGACAACAAATCACCCGCGCCGCCCATGTCGAAAGTGTATTTCGCGAGACGACCGATATCGCGTTCCACGATCATCAGATCATCCGCGCTGTAGGTCGCGGCTTTGGCATCATTGGCGCGGTCACCGATCCAGATCTGATGCACCCGAACATGGGCAGTCTCGGGCACGAAACGCGTCTTGCCCGAGAGCAGCAGGAACACGCACATCGATTCGCAATAAGCCACGGGAGCCTTGTCGGAAGGAGCGCTCTGTGCAGTGTTGGTCTGAACGCTGACGCCAACGGTGGTCAGCGCCCCCAGATCGCGCCAGCGCCGCCCGAGCGCGATCGCTTCATTGACCGCACCGCCGCTGGAATCCAGCACGATGGTCGCGCCGTCAAGCTGTCGACCTAGCGCGAATTCGTCGAAAACCCTCGGAGTATCGGCGGTCACGACGCCGACCGCGCTGACCCAACCTCGGCAATTCGGCTGGCAAGCAATCCAGCTAAACTTCATCGGCAATTTGCGCAATTCGAGGGTGACCCCGGCACCCGCCGAACCAGCCGGCGTCGTCGCCGGGCCGAGCAATGCGATGCAAATGGCGGCGACGCCGTGCCGCATCCAGCCTCGAGTTGCCACCCAACTATTACGGGCAGAGGTTACAATACATGTCGCCAGATTAATCGAGAGCGAGACGGCAAACAGGATACCCCATAGGACGAACATGTTAGAACCTTGGCCGAGTTATCGAGCCGGGTTTGCCGCGTCGCAGGGGCGTATGTACACCGGCGGCGGCTGGTGCTGCCCGGGCAGCGGTACGGCTTCAGAATCTACTAGCCAGGCCTGATGGTTGGTGCGCCGTTTAAGGCCGGGGCCACGCATGTAGTGCAGCCCGGGCCGGTAACAGTCGCGCACGTCCATGAACAGATTGCGAACGACCTCGGCGATGTCGGAGGCTGACTTAGCCGTCTTGAGGACAAAACCAAACAACGCGGAGTCATCTATGATTGTCATGGGTGAACTCTTGGCCATCGTCTTGCGGTTCGATAAATCGGTGCGGCTGTACCCCAAGCGTAGTCACAAGGAGATTGCCAACACCATTGCACAGAAGGTTGATCCGTGTGGTACTTCGGCTGAGAAGAGCATACCTAAGTGTAGGAGATGCGCTGGCACGTCCTACCTCGGCCGAGCGAAATCGGTCGATCAGCCGGATGACGCTGTTGAAGTAGGATGATTAATCAGAGGGCCGCGCGCCGCATAGAGTGATGAGTTAGCGATCGCCGCAGCTTGGCGGGCCGTGGACTGATGCTTGATGTACGTGAGCTTGCCACAACCGAGTTAACGCAAGGCCTTCGCAATCGCGTAGCGACGGACCCATTCTGTGCTCCGTTTGCTCGGGCTAGCTGGCCGGGAGATGCGGGTTTGCAATGCAAATACTTCGCTTTCGTCGACGACATTGGCTTCAATCATCGTGGGCTGGCCGTTGTGGCGCCCGCTATCGGCCCGGCATACAACACCGAATGCGACCAGATAGGTTGATCGAGATAATTGATCCCGACGGAATATACCCATTACCTTTGACCAGCGGGACGTCACCAGGTCGAACCCTGTTGAGTAAGCCCCTCGCGCGCATCTTCAAGATGAGCGGCTGATGGGAATGTCGCAGCTGCCCGGCAGCTGCCTTACACACTAGGGGCAGGCGGCTTTCGAACCTCGGTGTCGCAGTGTCAGGCGACCTGCTCGATCACGAGTCCCTTTCCGTGGAACGAGCTCGCGGCGCCGGTGCCGCGCCAGCTCAGCAAGACTCTCGGTGGAGGTAGTAAAATGTCGATCGAGACGAAAATCTTACTCCTTTCCCACCAAGGGTTCGGTGTCGACGATGGCGGGCACCTTGCGTTGGAGGTTGACGGTGCGAATTGACAGCGGTGCTGCTCGCCCCTGCTCGTGTCGACTTCGATAGGAGCCCATACGTTATCGCCACTGCTCCACGACTTTGGCTGATTGGGCGTCGTGTGGAAATGGAAGAACTCATCGCGCTCACCTTTAGGATTGCGGACTGTTGGCACGCAAGCGCAAACACGCGGCGAGTCGCGGGGCAGGTGGTTCAGGCATCCTGCGCGACACTGCTTGCGCACTCCTCACTGGCGCGGGGTGGCGCTATCGATTTCATTCCGTCTGTATGAGGCCTGCAGCATTTAGTCTAGATTAGTGAGCTGCTCGAAGGTCCGCGGCTTTCCAAGCGGGCCTTCCGAATACGCGCCGCGGGCATCAGACGGCAGCGCTTGGGACGAGCGGTGTCGACGCGTCGCGCCGATCGTACCGCACCGTCGGACTCCGCATTGCGACGATCTCCTCACCTACCGTCGGGTGCACGCCCATAACTGACGCGAAGTCTTTCATGGTAACTCCGCTACGGATCGCTATGGCGAGCACCTGGATCATCTCGCTGGCCTCTTCGGCGACGATATGGACCCCGAGGATCCGGTCTGTTGCGCAATCCACAACGACCTTCAGAAGCGCGGTCTCGCAATCGCCCGTCACGGCGGCCTTCAGTGGCCGAAAGCGAACCTTGTAGACGTCGACGGCTGGGTACTGCGCCCTCGCCTCCAGCTCCGTCAGGCCAACGGAGCCGATCTCCGGGCTGGAGAAGACCGCGGTCGGCACATTGGAATAGTCGACCTGCCACGCTTTCTTGCCGAACAGGCTGTCGGCGAATGCGTGGCCCTCGCGAATCGCGACGGGCGTCAGGTTGAACTGGTTCGACACGTCACCCACAGCGTAGATGCTCGGAATATTCGTGCGGGAGCTCGCGTCGACAATGATAGCGCCGTCTGCCCCAGTCTTGACCCCGGCGCGGTCGAGCCCGAGCGCGGTCGTGTTCGGCGTGCGGCCGATGGCGAGCAGCACCTGGTCGGCCATCAACCTTCCGCCCTGTTCAGTCGTAACGTCGATCCTTCCTGCATGGTCGCCGTCGCGGACGTCCCCGTCCCGCCGTTCGAGGCGGCGGATGCTGTCGCTAAACATCAGCTTAATGCCACGGTTCGTGTAGGACCCAGCGACCGCCTGGCGCACGTCCTCGTCAAAGCCGCGCAAGACATTGCTTCCGCGGCAGACGACAGTGACGTCGCTTCCCAGCGCGGCAAACAGGCCAGCGAACTCCATTGCGATGTATCCGGCGCCGCCGATCACAAGTTTTCTCGGGAATGTCTTCAAGTCGAAAACGGCATCCGAGGTGATGCCGAGCTCGATGCCATCGAAGCGAGGCAATTCGGGCCGTGCGCCTGTCGCTATCAGGATCGTGCGTGCCCGTACGCGACGGCCGTTTTTGAGGAGGCGCACCGTATTTGCGTCCTCGAGCACGGCGCGAGACCTCACCACCTCGACGCCTGCACTTTCCTGACCGGTGTCGTAGAGCCCTTCCAGGCGTGTGATCTCGCGGTCCTTAGCGGCGATCAATGACGGCCAGTCGAAATGTGGGACCGACAAGCGCCAGCCGAATCCTGCGCCCTCCTCGAACGTGCCGCTGAAACGGCTCGCGTAGACGAACAGTTTTTTTGGTACGCAGCCACGGATGACACACGTTCCTCCCAGCCGGTACTCCTCCGCGAGCATTACTCTCGCGCCATGTCCCGACGCGACGCGCGCAGCGCGGATCCCTCCTGACCCACCACCAATCACGAACAAATCAACATCGGACTCCGCTTCCCGAGAAGGCTCTGAAACCTCGGCGGCTTGTCTCGACACGCCTGGGGCTCCTGAAATGCTTCTGTATCGCTCAACTCAGGAATCTTTTCTGTGCGGGACCGGAATGCTCTCATGTCCGCGCAGGCGGATTGCTGACGCTTGTTTCAAGAAGCTGCTACTTCAACGTTGCAAGATAGGCAACCAGGTCTGCCCGGTCCCTCGATTCCTTCAGCCCCGCGTAGGGCATCCTGTTTCCGGGAACCACCTTCTGTGGCGATTCCAGATATGCATCGAGGATCTTTGCCTCCCAAACGATGCCGGAATTCTTGATAGCGTCACTGTAGCTGAAGCCGGGAACCGTACCTGCCGTTCTGCCTATGATTCCTTCCAGGCCGGGCCCGATGCGATTATCATGATCCGTGGCATGGCACGCAGCGCAGGCTTTGAAGATCGCTTTGCCGTGCTCGGCGTCCTGTGCGTAGCCGGAATTCGCTGTTGCTCCCGCAAGTACGAGCACCGCAATAAACGCGCCGATCTTTCCTGCGCTTTCCATTGGCAACATCCTTCCTTGGATCGGGTTCAGAAGTAGCACGGCAGCCCAATGTAGTTGTCGCCTGCCTCGGTGATAGGCGGCGATTCTTGCTACAGCGGACGAAATTGGAAATTCCATTTGGATATGCATTCGATAGGCGAGAGATATCGTCGCCCAAGAGCGCTATGCGCGCCGGCGTCCGGCGAGTGTGGTACTGCACTCGGGATGTCGGGCGGTGTATGAGGACATGAAAGAGCACTTCGCGATGACTCAATGTCGGGTCGCAACGCCAGGACAACACCATGCGTCGCGCCCCGATCCGTGCCCCGGCCGGATAGCTCTTGCGGCGTCCTGTCGAGCGGGTGACGCGGCTCCTAGTTCGTGACTGCGAGCGCGCCGTCGTCCCGGGGCATTTCAAGCCGACTCGTTGTACGTCTCGTCCGAGCACCCTAAGCTTTCGTATCATCGCAACGCCCTGTTTGGACTTCCCAGCTCAACCTGTGCTCAATTGATCCGTTAGTGGCGATCCTCTTAGTGTTGGAGCATCCGACTTGCACACAGGCTAAGGGGAAGACAATGCCTTACCGCTTCGAACGTCTTGGGTCTGACAAGGGCAGGCAACGCGCAGTCTGTGAGGGCGACTTTGGTCTCGTCCGGCATTATTCATGGCGAACGCCGCTTTGCTCTAAGAAGTGCATCGATCGCTTCAAGGCACACCAGAGTGACCACAATAGGTTCCTGATCGCTTTCGACCAAACGCCCGAAGACCGCACGAGCGCGTCATGAGGAATCAGATTTCACGACGAGGCAAGGAATGCTTGAAGGCAGCGCAGACTTTGCTGCGCACTGCCGAAACCATCACTGACCAAGCGGTTGCGATTCAGCTTAAGGCTCTTGCCGACTACTACGAGCGGCGAGCCGAGAAGGCTTCGCTCGACGATGCAGCTAAGGCATTAGCTCGATCCGCAGACCGCTGAATACGACGGGCATACATGAGCTGACGGGCAGCCTCCCCAGCGGCGATTTCGCCCACGGGATCGCAGTTCAGCCGCAAGCCGAGCGTGGGGCCACGCGAACAGCACATCGCGAAACAACACATTGGAGGGATGCCGCGTTTTTCCAGCGCGAGGTAGCTGCGGCAAACGATCATCTTCGTCACGGGTTGCGGCGACATACCGACGTCTGCACACAATGAACCCGGGGGAGAACGCCCGGGTTTGCGGCGGACCCCACGTTAGACGGATGGTAACGCCGCTCGCGCGTTATCGTGCCCCTGCTTTCCCCGCCCACGATCGCACGGATCGACGCCGACGGCAGAGCAGGCGCGTATGCTCCCGAGCGCACCAACTTGACCGAACTAACACCCGCTTCGTTGCAACAGCGGTCCCGTCGCCGGGCTTTTATACCCTCGTTACGACCAGCACGAGGCTTCAAAGCCGGGGTCAACGAACGACCGCTGCATGCGTCGTCCCGGCGGAGTGCTACGCGACTCCTAGCCTCAGGGTTGCCCTGCCCTTTTGGAGGGCCGGTCTTGCACGCCGCGAGCCTCGATCCTTAGGCGCTGCCGAGTGCGTATCAAGCGTTATTTGATGGGAGTGGTGAGCGCTTTGTCATTGGTGTCGAGGACGAAAACAGCGAGCAGCTTCGCCGGCTCGGTCGTGCTCGCGTTGCGGCTGATCGAATGGGTCACACCGGGCGGTTCGGACCAGCTCTCACCTGCCCGATAGATACGCATCTCTCCATCGTTCATCTTCGACACAATCGCGCCCGAAACCACATAGGCGTAGATGAAGGCTGAGCTCGCGTGGGTGTGGGGCGCGGAGGCTGCGTTGGGTGCGTAGTCGACTTCGAAGGCGATCAGCGACTTGCCAGGTATGTTAGGAATTGCAGCCTCGAAATTCTTCGTGACGGTTTGCGCTTCGGCATCACGGACGTACATGGGGCCGGCCATCAAGATGGCGAGGGCGGCGCAGTTAGCGGCGATGATGGTTCGGATCTTCATGGGCTTTCTCGCTTTAGGTGTCGGTCGCTTTCGTTTACGCCATCATCTAGGTCCCGAGGGGTTTCACACCGTACTCAGGACAGTAGCTATTCCTGATTTCGTCCTGACTTCGAAGAGGGTGGCAAAGACATCGGCTGGAGACAGCAACGGGGTGATAGAAGCTGTTTCGATTTTGACAACGTGATCGTCAGGACATTCTTGGCCATTCGTCACGCGAACTGAGTTGGCGATCATCAAAGACTTGTCATGGTCAGGCCGCAGTATCAACACACGGCCCTTGAATCGATAACCGCGCCTCTGGAAAGATGTCGACCACGTTTATTTCGATGGCGGGATTGCGTTTCAATTTCAGTATGGTCCGGGAATGCGATATCGGAGAAGTAGAGAACGCCGTCTGTGACGGTCAGAGACGCCTTCGGCGAAAGATTGGGCGTTCCACCCTCGTTGGCTGTCGCGACGAACGACAGTATCGCCTGCTTGGTGATCGTCTCCACGTCGGCGATGATTTCAATCAAAGATATCCTCGCTTCATCTTTCGCCGACCCTTGCTAGCGCGCCGTCACGTGCAGTCCGCGCTGTACCGCTGGCGGCGCGTGGAGCGCAGACGGGCCAAAGGGGAAGGCGCCAACAATCCATTTGTGAGAGGGGAACCCTTCGCCTTTTCTGTTTCCTCACGGACGAACTCGGATGATGGTTTTGCCGCTGGTCCGCTTGGTCGAATTCAAAACGGCGACGGCGTCCTCGATGGTCGCGATGTTGCCGATGTTTGTACGCAGTCGTCCGTCCCGCACCCGCCGGACGATCTCACCCAGTTGGCGGCGATCAGACACGAGGACAAAATCGATCGCCAGGCCGTCGGCGGGCCGCGCCTCGGTCGGCCCGGCGATGGTTACCAGCGTTCCTCCGGCTTGAATCAGGTCCACGGAGCGCTTCCCGATGTCGCCGCCGATGACATCGAAAACCAGATTGACTCTGCCGACGTCTTCGAGGACGTCGTTCTGGAGGTCGACGAACTCCTGCGCGCCGAAGTCAAGCGCCTTCTGGCGGTCGGCAGCGCGTCCGGTGCCGATGACGTAGGCGCCGGCCTCACGTGCGAGCTGCGCCACCATCGAACCGACTGCGCCGGCCGCGCCGTGCACGAGGACGCTCTGCCCCGCCCCAAGGCGGCCGTGCACGAATAGCCCCTGCCACGCGGTGAGGCCCGGCATCGCTACGGCCGCACCCACCGTGAAATCGACGTCGCCCGGAAGCGGCGCGAGGTTGCGTGCCTCCACGGCCACATACTCCGCCAAGGTCCCTCCGCGATACGAGTCCGACAGACCGAACACCCGTTGTCCCACCGACAGCCCGGTCGTGCCATAGCCGAGAGCGGTGACGACACCCGCCAGCTCCTGGCCGGGAATTGTCGGCGTCCGGTCACGGTCGAGGCGATCGGTCCAGGTCGAAGGCCATGTCAGCTCACCGGAGGTGAATCCCGACGCATGAACCTGAACGATGACCTCGTTTATCGCCGCGTGCGGCTCGGGCTGCTGCATCAGTTTCATCCCGGCCGTTCCCGCAGCCTGGTCAGTCACAACGATCGCCTGCATGATAATTTCTCTCCGATCATTTGTCTCTTTACTGGATGTGCTCCGGCGAGAACCTGAGCTCGCGCTCGGCGGTACGGTTCGCCGCTACACCGGGGCGCGGCGGAATTGCTGGTCGATTGTGCCCCATCCCACTACGCAGCCTTCTTCACCGATCGTGACGGCAAGGCCAGCGACCATTCTCATGAGAGCGTTCGCTGTTTGATGAACCGGTCGCGTTCGAGCTGTCGCAGGTGCTGCTTCCCGTCATATCGGTATGCGGATTGCGTGCGCCGACGACAGTGAACAGAGTTGCGACGGCGGCAAGTCCGCCGTATCCGAGCGTTATCTGCGGTAGCGAGAACGTGTTCGAAAGTTGGCCGGAGACAAGGCTAGGGAAGGCGGCACCGCCGTAGCAGATAAGGTAGATCGCGCTGAAGATCGGCGCCCGTTCGGCTGGCGTGCTGCCATGCAGCAAGCCGCGGGCGGCGGCGCTAATGGCGATTCCCTGGCCGGATCCGGCGACGATGGTTGCGATGATGAACAAAACCAGTGTGCTGGCGGTGACCGCCGTGCAGAGGCCGATCATTCCGGCCAGAAAAATGATCATACCGACGCGTTGGGCTTGCGCGGATGTGAACCGGCCCCCCATGGGAGCGCCGAGAACGCTCAGGATCATATAGCCGGCGAACACCAGTCCGAGTATGAGGGGGCTGCGGGTATGGAGTTGATCTTCGACTAGCGCGGGCACAAATGCTTGGTAGAAGCCCGCAGTTGCCCATGTGGCCAGGAACACCGCCGCCGCAACAGGGAGCAGGTGCCTGACCCGGGCGGGTACGCTGACCCGCGGTAGCAGTGATCGCCAAGCGCCTGGCGTCGGAGTTGCTGTTTCGGGGCTGATGGCAATGAGTGCGGCAGACAATAATAGGAAGCCGATGCAAACTAGGTATATGAGGTCGCGTGGCCAGGGACCGAACTGGACCAAGGCACCGGAGGCGATGACGCCGACGGTAAGGCCGAGCATCGGTCCCTGGCTGGAGGCGACGGACGCCAACCATTCCGGTCTACTGGGTGCGGCGTCGACGATGTAGGATGTCAGGCTGCTGCTGGCCGACCCGGTACCGAGACCCACGAGGAGGCGACCGACCAGCAGGGTAGCGATGTCGTGCACATTCAGCAAAAGCGCACAGCCCAGTAATACCAGGCTGAGGCTAATGATCGCAGTGAGCCGGCGGCCCAGATGATTGGACAGTCGTCCCAGCCCCAAGAGTGCGGCGATGGTGCCGATGGCGTAGGCGACGACAGCGATCGAGATGCCGACATTCGTGAAGCCGTCCTCCGCCCGGTAGATGTTGTAAAGGGGAATCGGAGCGGCCGCCGCGGCAAACGAGACCACTAGCGAGACTACTGCGGATACGAATGCGAGCCGGAGCGTTCCGCCCCGGTGAGCCTGGTTGATCACTGGTGCCAGATGTTGCAGCGAGCCGTGCATCCGTTGTCTCCCGGAGATTCGGGCGCGCAGGTCCAAACTCTCCAATCAGGTATTTTCACCAACCGGCTTTAATCGTCGACGCCAGGCCGAAGAGCGGCTGCATGGGTGAGAGCTGCCGTGCCGCGCATATATCCGGCGGCCTTTCGAACTAGCGTCCCTCGAATATGGTCGATCAGGTAGCGCAATCGTCGATCTCCGGCGCGGCGCATGATAAATCTCCGAGCCCCCGAGGTGCACGTGCTTGCCGTCGTGACCTGTGCCACACAACTGAACGGTCCAGCACGATCCGGGCAATATCGCCAGCAACGAACACATGTCGCGCCTTGGCCTTCACCATTGGACAGACCGTGAGATCGCGCCCGAGTCGGGCGGCGATTTCGGTGTGATCAGTGATGGTTCCCTCTTACTCGCGATGAATACGCCTCTGCGTCGTACGGGGGCATTATCGCGCTGATCTCACCGGAGTGAAATCGCTTGAGCAGCGGCGCGACAATGCCTTCGGGTTCAGTAGGGAGCGGATAGGAGCCGGACATCACGGATTCCTGCTTCGTGTTGACTGAAATGGTTGCCCTGGCGTTATTCGATTAATCCGCGGCGGTGAGTTGTTATTGGTCGCAGCGCGGGACGACAGTTTCCAATATCCGATACGAATAGTTTTCATACCCGCGGGGAATTGTGCTGCGACAGTCCTCTCTTCCATTCATAACCGAGGTACGTTGCGCAGCCGGCGACCGCGTCACGGCGCGCGGCGAGCGGCAATAACGATCGTCTAGCGATTCGACGGTGAATGGTGATCTCCTTCGGAGCCTGTACTTGGCTTCCAACGCTGGAGGAAACCAGCACGAGGCGCGGTCCCTGATTACCCAGGGACCTACCGCCGCCGTGGATCGCTCCAGGCCCGGCCCGGAGGCCGACTCCCCTTCCGCCAGTATATTGTTCTCCTCTGTTCGCAGTCGTTCGAACTCCACAGCAAAATCAGTTACTTGCATCGAAGACCTGTACTTCGCAGTTCGTCGATGTTCTCCATAGTCGGGAGGCTGACCGTAGCTTTGGACCGTCGGTTCGGAGGACGGTTTTTCCTGGAGGAACAATGGCTGGACGGCTTAAACCACTCGACGTAGAGCGCCAAAACAAGCCCGGCAAATATGCCGATGGCGAAGGCCTGTACTTGATCGTCACCGGACCAACATCGAAGAGCTGGTCATATCGGTATTGGAAAGATGGCAAGGAGCGCTGGCACGGTCTTGGCTCCTTTAAGAACGTGTCGCTCAAGGATGCGCGGCTCGCCCGTGATGCGGCGCGGTTGCGCGTGAAAGGCGATCGCAGCATTGCCGGCGTCGACATTGTAAGAGAGAGGCAAAAGGCACGCGAAGAGGCGAAAGCTGTCGACGCCAAGGTGGTGTTATCGACGTTCGAGGAATGCGCGGAAGCCTACATCCGGGCGAACTGGTCGACCTGGAGCGAGAAGCATCGCGATCAGTGGCCGTCTTCCCTCAAGCGCTACGCCAATCCTACCATCGGCAGGCTCACGGTCCCGGAGATCAAGCCGAGCCAGATCCACGATCTGCTGAAGCCGATTTGGGTGGAGAAGCGCGAGACCGCGAACCGTGTCCGCGGTCGGATCGAAACGATCATCGCAAAGAACGTCGATATCGACGATGCAGACTTCCGCAACCCGCGTGAGAAGCTGCCAAAGCGACCCAAGAGGGTCGTCCGTCATCATCCAGCCCTGCCGTACATCGAGGCACCGGCGTTCATGAAGCAACTTGCCGGTGCGTCTGGGACGGCAGCCGAAAACGCCATGCTCGCGGTACTTGATCGCCTTCACTACGGACACGTAACGGTGCACGGTTTCCGGTCGACCTTCGCAACCTGGGCTGAGGAATGCACGGACTATCCGGACGGCGTACGCGAGGCCGCGCTGGCGCACAAGTACGAGAGCGAAACCACCGCAGCTTATCACCGAGGCCAGAAGTTGGAAAAGCGCCGGGCGTTGATGAAGGATTGGGCCGTATTCCTGGGCGGCGCCCATGTGAGCCGATTGTACGGCCAGAGAACAGGGTAGGGCGTCCGTGGCAACCCACAGGACATTAAGGCTTGAAAGCCTTGGTTGCGCACAGTCTCGATTACGTCCGGTCTGCCCCAGATTGTGTTGCAAAACTCGTTTCTGACTTGGGGGCGAGCTTGGCTTTGGAGTTTCGGCGGTTTTTTTGGTACGGCGTGTCGGCGGTTTCCATTTTGCTGGTGGATTTCAGCACGGGACTGCCAGTTGTGGCGGGAGACGGCAGATTAGCTTGGCCAGCCGCCTCAGGTTCTGCGCGGTGGCTGTGAGCAGCACTTCCTCCCTGACGCCATTCAGGCCCCGCAACCGAAGCCGGTCGAGCCTGAGAATGCGTTTCATATGAGCAAACCGCATCTCGACCTTTTTGCGCTCGCGGTGCGATTGCTCGAAGGCTTCCGTATTCGCCAGCGCACGGACATGATCGCGCCACATCTTCGTTGACGTCACGGGTAATTTTGCGCACGACCGCTGTCGTGCATTTGGGCTTCAAGGCGCAGCTAGAGCAATCGCTCTTGCTGGCCCTGTAGTAAACGATGTGACCTTGATCGATATTGCCGGTGCTGGTCAGTTCCGCGCCACCCGGGCAAACATAGACATTGCGCTTTTTGTCGAAGACGAAGTCCGCTCGGCTAAAGGTGCCATCGGGGCGTGCCGACTTGTCCCACACCGGAACGTGCGGCGTGATCTTGCGATCCACTAGCCATTTGAGCAATCTGACCGCGCCGTAAGCCGTGTCGCCTGCCAATCTCTTGGGGCGCAGATCGAAGCGACGCTCAACACGGTCCACCATGATCTGGGTGACAGCAATCTCAACTGCACGGTTCGCGCGCGTGCCTACCGCATCGAGGATGATCCCGGCCTTGTTGTCGATCAGATAGTTCGCATCATAAGCAAAGAATGGATCCACGCCCGGCCTCGTAACCCATGTTGCTTGCGGATCGGTGAGCGAGACTTCCTTGGGAGGCTTGCGGCGACGGCTGCCTTCACTTGAACCGCCGCCGTCTTCATCGCCGTCCTTATCGCTATTGGCGGCATCAAGCGCTGCGATGTACTCGCGCACCGCATGGGATGCTTCCTCCGCCTTTGGCCAGGTAATAGGCTGGTCGCCGGGAAGTCGCCTAGTCTTGTTCACATCGGCCTTGATCAGGCTCGCATCGACTGAGAACGCTTCGCCTCCGACCAGCCCCGCCGAAATACACAGCGCCACTACACGT
>NZ_JH600072.1:181910-201922 GCF_000244935.1 Bradyrhizobium sp. WSM1253 | reverse complement strand
CCTAACATCCGCTGCTCCCGCAAATGCCGCCTCACACCAACGGAATCACGGTTCGCGAGTCGTCTCAACCGGAGTTTTGCAACACAATCCCCCAAAAAGCGGACTCAGCAACGCGCTCGGCAAATGGCTCGCTAAGGGCCAAAAGGCGACATGCGGGATATTACTCTATCAACAGCAGCCCCCGCTTCTTATCGCCGTCAAAGGTATTTACAGCGTCGAACAGCCGCTTCCGGTCGACGAGCCATGGCTGGAAATCGATATTGACATCGAGCACGACTACGAGGTCCTCGGCTTCAAAAAAGCTCGATTGGCGAATGGTGTCCACTCGCAGCACCGAAAATTTGAGCGCGATCGAAACTGACGATGTAGCGTCGCCCGGATCGTTGGAGGACTGGCGAGTTGGCCAGCTCGTCGAGCGTGAGACCCATGATGCATACGCCCGTCCCGCAGCTTCAAGTGCCGGCCAACACCTTGCTCTCCGTCCCCGCCGACTCGCCAAGAGACCGGTACGTATTCGCAACAGCGGCAGGTCCGCAGCGAGAGCCATTTGATTGCCAATCAACGTGTCTTTGGAATGTGGCTGCCACGGGCAGGTGCCACGCACGCTCTATGAGCTCAGGCGTACGTGTTACCGATGAAGCTATAGCTTCTGATGGAACGTGCGATCGGCTGACCACCGGGCCCCGGCCCACACCAGAGCCACGGCGAGAACCATGCTGCTGATGCTGACGCGGTGCCATCGCTTCATGGGTCAAAACCTTTGGCGCAATGACAACATCGGTCGGCAAAATTATATTCAGAAGTCTACTGGAAGGAGATTCCATGTGCGCGTCCGTTCGGGCTAGGAATGCGATCGCATCTCTTGACGGGGCCGCCCGAGTCTTCAGCAAAAGCGACAGCCAATCGGACCCTTTCCGCGACCATCGCCGACACGTTTCAGCGTCGCGATCCAGATGCTTGATTTCCGATCTACCCCGAATAGGAGGGCGACATGCCCGATAGCGTCTACAAGGTCATCGAGTTGGTCGGCACCAGCACCGACTCGTGGGAGAAGGCGGCTGCCAATGCGGTCGAGCAAACCGCTAAATCCCTCCGGGATCTTCGCGTTGCAGAGGTGGTCAAGCTCGATATGCAACTGGACGACAAGGGAAAAGTCGAGGCCTATCGCACCAAGCTCAACGTCTCGTTCACGTTCGAAGGCACCTGAGCCTCAAGCACCTCGCCCTTACCGGCGAGGATGGCTCATTGGAAAAGGCGCGTTGCGCGGTCCGGCCAACCGGGCGCTGTGGCCTATCCCGGAAGTTGGCACTGGTCCGACTAGGACCGATATGCTCTGATGCGGGGTGCGTGTGGCGCGTGGTGGACCCATGTACATGGTCATTCGCAAATACACGAAGGTTCGTTCGGTCACGGACGCCGCTCGTCGCGCCAAGCGCGGCGTCGGTGAGATCCTGAGGCAATCGCAGGGATTTAGATCTTACCATGTGCTGGATGCGGGCAAGGGTGTCGGTATCGCCGTGATGATATTCGATAACCGCGAAAGTGCCAACGTAGCAAACGCCAAGATACTGGGGTTTGTTCAGGCAAGTCTGCATGACCTCGACCTTGGGGTTCCCGAAATCATCAGCGGCGAGCTTTTGGTTGACATAGAGTCTCATGGGTTTTCGGTGAAGTAGCGTCGCCAGTTGCGTGGCGGTGCTGCCCCCTGCTCATGTCATCGACCTAGTGTCACCCTCGCGTTTGCGACAGTCGCGCACTGGATCTTCGCGTGCCGCCGGTCAGGATTTCACCGAGGATGCTTTTCGAGGAGCAGCAACACATGAAGCAACACACCTTCGAAGCCTCCATCACAGCGACCTGCTGGACACCGCTCGTGCTTATGGGCAGCGCGACGCCGCCAAGAGATCCCGATGAAGATGAAGATGAAGATGAAGAGGACGAGGAGGATGAAGATGACGAAGACGGCGATGACGAACCGGCGGTCGTGCGCGAGCCGGACGAAGACTAGATTGACGCGTGTTCGGCCGTGGGTGCTATAATATCTCCCATGGGCTGGGATGCGAAAGACATAGGGCTCCTCACCAGGCTCTGGTCCGCGGGACATAGCGCGGCGCAGATAGCGCGCCGGCTCGGATGCAGTCGTGACGCGGTCTGCGGCATGCTGACCCGTCAGGGCCTGAAGCGCGGTCACAAGCCGCTCACGGCAAGGCCCAAGATAAGGCCGATCCCGAAGCTGAGGCGACGTCGTCGGCAGCTTGCGCCGGTCCAGTCGCAAAGAAGGTGTCGCGGAACGCAGCGGAGAGGCAGCAGCCCAAGCAATTCAGCAAGCAGCAGCTTTACGAGATACTGGCTGAGGCGGTCAAAAATACTGGCTAAGAGGTCACCGCGAACGCCGTTGCGCTGCGCTCAGTATCCGGCTCGGCTCGACGGTTCGGGAGTCGTGCATTTTCCCAAGTTCGTCTGCTTCGGGGCGGATTGTGTTGCAAAAGTCGAAAGTTGCAGGGCTCAAGATTTTTCGCGAAACCACTACGCAGCGAGCGACCGCTGATTCGTATGACCTCAATCGCGTTACCGAAGTCGCCTGTGAATTTTGCGTGAGGCCGTGAGGTCCCCCGCATCTTGTACGCGAAAGTCGCGCCCACGGCCCGCGGAATTTTGGTCATCGGCGAAAAACGACTTTTGCAACAATATCGGGCGGAAACTGGACGGCAAGCTTCATTCGGATATGAGACATTATGGAAAAGCTCGGCCGCTGGGCTAAGCCATAGGCCGCCAACCCGCGCCGCTTCTTCTTGTAAGCCGCTCTAACGCCGATCTAGGGATGATGGGCTTCGACGGACGCCTTCGCCATTGCAGGCCTCGCTGCGAGTCTTGCGGTGAAAATCGGCGATCGGGAATTAGACGAACCAATCCAACGAGCTTGCGGGTTGGGATCTAAATCGGTCTAGAATGATGCCGATTTGTCAGCTCGATTCGATGGGAGTGGCGAAGCGGTTGGCTGCCTCTGCATCTGGCGCTGCGCGTCTTCTGACGACGTTGCTGTATGCTCCGAGGCTTTCCTCATCGAAGATGTCGGTGGTTGCTGCTTTCGGTTGCAGTGGAGCCAGTGGTTTGTCCGGTATGGCCCGGGACATTCCCTGATCCTGCATCGCGGCTCGCCGTGTGGGGGGACCGGCCACAGAGCTATTACTGAAGGCGAGCACGGCACTCAAAGATCATAAGTCTGTAAGTAATCATGCCTTTCTCAATTGTTGGGGGGCGCACCGTCCGGCGGACAAGTGGCTATTTTTGACGGTTTTGCTAAAATGGCACGCTAACCGGGCACGCTTGGGCGGGGTCGAGATGTCCCAACCAACTTCGATTGCCGAATGGCTGACGACCGTCGGGATGCCCGAATACGCGACGCGGTTCGCCGAAAACGACATCGACGTCTCAGTGCTCGGCCATCTCACCGATCGCGACCTGAAGGAGCTGGGCGTCTCGCTCGGTCACCGGCGCAAGTTGCTGGCGACCATTGCCGAACTTCCGGTCGCGTCGGGCGCCCGTCCGATGGCAACTGCACCGGCGCCAGCCGACGACGCCCAGCGCCGTCATCTGTCGATCATGTTCTGCGACCTCGTCGGATCGACCGCGTTGTCGACCAGGCTGGATGTCGAGGACCTGCGCGCCGTCGTCGCCGCCTACCACCAGTGCTGCGCGGAGACTATCGAACGCGAAGGCGGCTTCGTCGCCAAATACATGGGCGACGGCGTACTGGCCTATTTCGGGTATCCGCAGGCGAGCGAGCACGACGCCGAGCGCGCGGTCCGCGCCGGCCTCGCCCTGGTCGAAGCCATACCGGGTCTCGAGACCCCCGCCAACGCGCCGCTCGGGGTCCGGGTCGGGATCGCCACCGGGCTCGTGGTCGTCGGCGACCTGCTCGGCACCGGCGCGGCGCAGGAGCAGGCGGTCGTCGGCGAGACCCCGAACCTCGCCGCCAGACTTCAGGCGCTGGCCGAACCCGGCGCCGTGGTCATCTCGTCCGGCACCCGCGACCTGACCGGCGGGCTATTCGAATACCGCGATCTCGGCACGGTGGCGCTCAAGGGATTCGACCGCGATATGCGGGCCTGGCAGGTGCTGGGCGGCGACGCGGCCGAAAGTCGCTTCGAGGCGCTACGTGCCGCCGGCACCCCGCTCGTCGGCCGGGACGACGAGGCCTCTCGGCTAATGGGCCGCTGGGAGCAGGCGAAAGCGGGAGAGGGCCGCGTCGTGCTGCTGTCGGGAGAGGCCGGCGTCGGCAAGTCGCGCATGACGCAGGTACTGCTTGAATGCTCCGCCCAGGAGCCGCATGCGCGGCTGCGCTACTTCTGCTCCCCGCATCATCAGGACAGCGCGCTCCACCCGCTGATCGCGCAGTTGAACCATGCGGCCGGCATCCGCCGGACCGACACCGATGGCGAACGCCTCGCCAAGCTTGAAGACGTCGTCGCACAGGCGACCGACCGGATCGCCGAGACCGCTCCGCTCTTCGCCGATCTCTTGGGCATCCCCATCGGCGACCGTTATCCGCCGCTCGATCTGACGCCGGCGGCTCGTAAGGCGAAGACTCTCGAAGCGCCGCTGACGCTGGTCGAGGGACTTGCCGCGCGGCTGCCCGTGCTCATGATCTTCGAGGACGCACACTGGAGCGATCCGACTACGCGCGCGCTGCTCGACCTCCTCGTCGACCGGCTCGCGGTTCTTCGGGTCCTCCTCGTCGTCACGTTCCGCCCTGAATTCGATCCGGTATGGCGTGACCGCGCTCACGTGGATCTGCTCGGCCTCGGCAGGCTGGCGCCCGATCAGTGCGTGGCCATCATGTCCCATCTCACGGGCGGTCGGGTGCTGCCGGCAGAGATCGCCGACCAGATCCTAGACCGCACCGACGGCGTTCCGCTGTTCGTCGAGGAACTGACCAAGACCGTTCTCGAGAGCGGCCTGGTCAGGAAGGCCGGCAACGCCTATATAGCGACCGCTCTGATCGGGCGGACGGCAATTCCGGAGACGCTGCTCGCCTCTCTGCTCGCCCGTCTCGACCGGATGCCAGAGACGCGCGATCTTGCTCAACTGGGCGCGGCGCTCGGGCGGCAATTCTCCTACGAGCTGATCGCCGCCGTCGCGGAACTGCCGCCGGGGGTGCTGGAGCGCTCGCTGGAGCGGCTCGAAAGCGCCGAACTGATCTCCCGGCGCGGTGCGCCGCCCGACGCCGAATACACCTTCAAGCACGCGCTCGTGCAGGACGCCGCCTACGGCACGATGCTACGCGACAGGCGCCAGCGGTTGCATGGTCGCATCGCCGCGGTGCTCGAAACTGATTTCTCGGAGATCCCGAAGCGCCAGCCGGAGACGCTGGCCCGTCACTGCGCCGAAGCGGGCCAGACCGAGAAGGCCGCGGAGCTGTACATCGCGGCCTCCGGCCGTGCCACCGCGGCCAGTAACAACGTGGAGGCAGCGGCGCACCTCAAACGCGCGCTCGCACTCGTCGCGACGCTTCCGCCGCGCGCCCCGCGAACCGTGGAGCTCAGGAACCGCATCATGGTCGGCGGATGGTGGTGGTCCGCCTGAATCCGAGGAACCAGCTGTAGAAAGCAAGCACAGAGAGGAGAAGGGACATGATCGAAAGCTTCGACGGAAAGACGGCCTTCGTCACCGGCGCCGCCAGTGGCATCGGCCTCGCCTTGGCCCGCGCCCTCGCCTCGAAGGGCGCCAAAGTGATGCTCGCCGACATTGATGAAAACGCGCTCGACGCGGCCCTGCGGGATCTGAGAGATTCCGGAGCGAATGCACGGGCCGTCGCCTGTGACGTGTCCGCCCCGATCTCCGTGATGAGCGCGGCGGACGAGGCCTTCGCCGCTTTCGGCAACGTCCACGTTGTCTGCAACAACGCCGGCGCCGGCATCGGCGGCCCCATCGAGGCAATCGCCGAGACAGACTGGAACTGGCTCACGGCCGTCAACCTCATGGGCTCCGTCCATGGCATTCAGGCATTCCTCCCACACATCAAGGCGCATGGCGAAGGCGGCCACATCGTGAACACCGCGTCCTTGGCTGGCCTGATTGCTCAACCCGGGACGGGCCCGCACAATGCCACCAAAGCCGGCGTGATCTCCGTGACGGAGACCCTCGCAGCCGAGCTCGCCGGCACCAAGATCGGGGTTAGCGTTCTGTGTACGGCGTTCGTGCGAACCCGCATCGCCACCAGTGTCCGCAACCGGCCATTGCGCTTCGGCGGACCGTCCGACGAGCCGGCTAACCCTCAGATGGCTATACTTGTTGCCGCCGGAATCGATCCGGCCTTCGTGGCCGAGCGCGTTCTGGTCGGGATCGCGGACAACGACCTCTACATCCTGACGCATCCGGAACTGCGCGACGTCATTGCCGGCCGCTTCGACCGGATCCTAGCCGCCTTCGATAAGGCGGCGCTCCTCGAAACCGCGCCTCCGGAGGCGATCGCCGCGCGCGCCTAATCACCTGCACTCAACACAGGAGGCGACTATGGGTTTTTCCGAAGCATTTACCGACTTGAACGCCAAGTTTATGGAGACCGTCAACGGCCATGACCCCCGTCGCTGGGCGGCCTTGTTCTCCGAAGATGCCGTTCTTATTCCCGCCGGACAACCGAGCGTGACCGGACGCGCGGGCATCGAGACATGGGCCGAGGGCGCCATGAAGATCTGGAACCACCTCGACATTCACGACGGAGGAAGCTGCTCGACGGAGGGAGAAGTGGTTTGGGAGCAGGGCACCTGGACCGGCAATATCAACGTGCCCGACGCGAAGGAGACGATGGATATCAGCGGCAACTTCCTGCTCGTCGCCGAGAAGGAGGGCGCCGACCTGCGGATCAAGGCCCATACGTGGAGCGTCAACTCGCCCAACTGACTCGGGTCAAAACCAGCAATGGACGCCCAAGAAGCACCAAAGCGCAACAAGGCGGCAGCGCGATAAATTGGTCATCATGGGCTGATTGATCGAGGACGGGGGCACTTTGGCCTCGAGCTGACCACGGCTGTCGCGAGCGAGATCCGGTCGAAGGGAACGAGCCCGGAGATCTCTACCCTCATCTCGTCACCGAGCTCGACAAGCTCTAGCTTGGCTTATTTTCACCTGTTGCATACGGGCGACGAGAATCTGCCGCACGATATCGCGCGCGCTTATCGAGCCCCTACTCTTCTTGCAATCTGGACGCACATCGACACGATGGAAGACGACCTGACGCCGGATCGCGCAGACGTGCTGCCGATCGGTGCCGGACAACCCCGACTTGGTCGAGCGTTATCACAAGCGCGCGCCGCTCAACGACGCCGATCGTGCGACCTTGCACAGCGGCGGCGGCTATCGACTATCCCAACTGGCTCGCGCGAAGACATTACTCTGGGAAATCGCATAGGAAGCTACAGCCCGCTCGGACAGCATCGGTTTGGATTCTGCGCTGATCTTGGACCGATGCAAGTGCTCGCTCGCTTCAAGGGTTTATGTTCACTGCAGATCTGGCAAAGGGACTTTCCTGGAAACCAAACCTCACGGTTATTTCGATGTTGGCTCGGGGTCACAAGCGGTCCTCGACCGGCTGCTCCCGACAGGTCGGCTATGAGCCAGGACCCGACATGACGGTGGGCCCGTGAGCAGCGGCTCCTCGTCCTCGGGGCCGCCTCGCGAGCGTTGGGCCACCGCCTCCGATCTTGCTTAAAGAACGAAGCCGGTCGGCATCCGACGCACCGAAACGCGCGAAGCCGTCCTTCTAAGGGAGCGCCAGAGTCGCCAGCAACTTCTCGTTCAATTGATCGATAGAAAACGGCTTGCCTATCGCGGGCGAACTGCTGAACTCTTCCTCCAGCGGAGGTCCGCCGTAACCCGTGCTGAACAGGAGGGGAATCCTTCAGTCGCGCAAGATGCGAGCTACCGGGAAAACAAACTCGCCGGCCAGGTTCACGTCAAGGAGCGCAACATCGAACGATGCCGTGGTCGCGAGTTCGCATGCCTTTTTCACGTGGGCCGCTGAGGCAACGACCTTCAAGCCGAGTTCCTCAAGCATATCTTCGAGCATGAGGGCCACAAGGCCCACATCTTCGACCAGGAGAACCCTGGCGCCGGACAGCTCAACCATTGGACGCTGCAGGATCGAAAAAGCGTGCCCCAAAAAAATCCAATTAGAAGGCGTATCTGCGGATACTGATACTAGGCTTATGGTCCGTCTTCATATTCATCTCTCGGCTGAGGATATGTTCAGTCAGGCTTGATTGATTCGCAATGCACAGCCGCGGAGGTGTGAAACGGGACCGCAGTGCACACCTCCACGATCAGCACTCAACGTCTTATCGACGAGCGGAAGCGAACCCTTGAGCCCCGATAAACAGCGGGGCATTGCGCCATCAACGCCCGGGCCTGTAACAGCATGACAATCCCCTGCCGCGTCCTGATGATCTATCCTAAGTTCGTTCCGAATTCGTTTTGGAACTATGCGGAGGCCTGCGAACTCGTCGGTGCGAAGTATCCAACGGCGCCACTCGGCCTGATCACCGTCGCCGCTATGTTGCCAAAGCATTGGGACATCCGCCTCGTCAACCGCAATACCGAGGCTTTGACAGAGGCGGACCTCGATTGGGCCGATCTTGTGATGATCGGCGGTATGCTCAACCAGCAACCGGATGCCATCTACCTGATCAATCTCGCTCACCTGCGCGGCAAGCCAGTATGTGTCGGTGGGCCGGACGTCTCCTCCAGCCCGCATCTTTACGCGGACGCGGATTTTCAGGTGATCGGCGAGGCCGAGCATGTCATCGAGCAGTTCATTGCCGCTTGGGAAAGCGGCGAACGCAAAGGCGTGTTCATCGCCGAGAAATTCAAGATAGATGTCACGCTGAGCCCGATGCCTCGCTACGATCTTCTCAACTTCGATCACTATCTATACGTCGGCTTGCAGTATTCGCGTGGCTGCCCGTTCACCTGCGAGTTCTGCGATATTATCGAGTTGTATGGTCGCGTACCGCGTACCAAGACCAACGATCAGATTCTCGCAGAGTTGCAGGCACTCTACGATCACGGTTATCGCGGGCATGTCGATTTCGTCGACGACAATTTCATCGGCAACAAGAAGAACCTCCGCACCTTGATGCCGCGGCTCAAAGCCTGGCTGGAAG
The DNA here is from genome assembly GCF_000244935.1 of Bradyrhizobium sp. WSM1253. Taxonomy (NCBI): domain Bacteria; kingdom Pseudomonadati; phylum Pseudomonadota; class Alphaproteobacteria; order Hyphomicrobiales; family Nitrobacteraceae; genus Bradyrhizobium; species Bradyrhizobium sp. WSM1253. Next base: position 192,761 of record NZ_JH600072.1, on the reverse strand, counting down.
ACCACGACTATCCATTCGAGTTCTCAACCGAAGCCTCGATCAACATCGCGGACGACAGCGAGTTGTTGCAGGCAATGAAGGATGCGAACTTCTTCGCGATCTTCGTCGGCATCGAGAGCCCGGATCCCGAGACGCTCGTCCAGATGAAGAAGAAGCAGAACACCAGGCGCAATATCGCCGAGTGCATTCACAAGATTTACGGCTACGGCATGTTCGTCACCGCCGGCTTCATCGTCGGGTTCGATAGCGAAAATGCCTCGATAGGACAGGCGATGGCCGACCTCATCGAGGAGGCGAGCATTCCAGTCTCCATCGTTGGACTGCTTTATGCGCTGCCTGGGACGCAGCTTACACGCCGGTTGGCCGCGGAAGGCCGCTTGCACCAGGGCCATGATCTCATGAACGTCGAGCAGGCGGGCGATCAGTGCACGCTCGGCTGTAATTTCGATACCAAGCGTCCGCTTCGTGACATCCTTGCCGATTACAAGGCCGTGCTCGGGCACGTCTATAGTCCGGCAGCATATGCAGGACGGCTGTCGCGTCTCGCAGCCATGCTCGACCGGTCCGACCGGCGCCGCGACCTGCCGGATGGCGATGTGCGCAAGAGGCTTGGTGGCATCGACAGCGTACACAAGATCATGCGGGCCGTGCCGGAGGTTCGCGAGCCGTTCTGGAAGATCTTCGTCGAGGTCGCCAAGACCAATCCAGGTGCACTGCGTTACATCGTCATGCTGATGGCGCTGTACATGCACCTCGGGCCGTTCTCGGAGCGCGTGATTGGCGAGATTGACCGCCGCATTGCCGAACTGGACGATATGCTTCCGCTGCCGGCCACGGAGCTTGAGCGGGTGCTACCGCCAGCGACGGTGTAGCCACAGCCACTGATCGGGATATTCGCGGATCCAGCCCTCAATCACCGACGTGACCGCCTGCATCGTTCCCTGAACGTCGATTTTTCCTGCGGCATCGCGGACGGGCTTCACTTCTTCAGACAGTTCGCCACGAAAGCGGTGTCCCGGTAGGCGGATGATGCGCACGCCATGAACCGGGCACTCGATCTGCCGCAGCAGTCGGGCTAGCATCGGATTGGCCTTGGTCTTGCGGCCAAAGAAAGTAACCTCGACCCCGTTGGTCAGATATTGGTCGACCAGCATCCCGACGTGCTGACCGCTTTTCAGGGCTTCCGCAAGTCGCAGGGGAGCGTCACGACCAGCCGCAATAAGCGTACCCATGTTCACGGCCCGCATATCCTGGATGATGCGGTCGGCGGACGCGATGTTGGGTCGGCGATACAGGATCGCGGTGTCCAGCCCGTGTGCGACGCCTGCCAGCGCGGGAAGTTCCCAGTTGGCAAGATGACTTGCAAAGATCAGCGCCGGTTTGCCGTCGAGTCGCAGCTGCGTAAACAATTCATACGAGCGCTTGTCGATTTCGATCCGGCTATCCTCGGGCCGTGCGGGATCGTACTTCCAGATGTGATCAAGATGCGCGAATTCGGCGCCTACACGACCGAGATTGTCCCAGACGCCTGCGAGAATGGTCTCGATCTCTGCAGGCGATTTCTCCGGAAATGCGGCGGTTAGATTGGCTCGACCAGTCTTTTGCTCCCGCATCATGGGCCCGATTGAGCGAGTGATCCGGGCGAACAAGTTGGCAGTCTTGGTCGGATCGAAATGGCGGGCGGTGCGCAGTATGCCGATCGTCAACGCGCCCACCGCCGCTTGGCCCAGGAGCTTGGCTACGTCACGAAAGTGGGGCCTAGTGCGCATAGCAACGACAGCCTTGGCTAACACTTTTCAGCTTTCGACCTCTTCAGCGTGCATCATCATACCACCGATACGCGATGCGATCAAAGACACCAACGAGTTGCGCAGGGCGCGCCTCTCGGATCGAGCTTCGTTCGGAGTAAATGTCCGCTAATGGGACGGACCGGTTGCTTCTCCCGCGAGGATAGTCCGCAGGGACGACCCTGCGGCATTCGGTGAAGTAGCCCATGGACACCACCACAGCTGCTAGCCTCGATCGGATGATGCGCGAACTCGCGCTGACACGCGCCGAGCTGCGGCGGATTTCCGGCACCGATCAGCTGACCGGTCTGCTCAACCGAAGGGGCTTCGACGAAGCTGCCGAATCGGCCTTGACCGCGGCGCGCGATGCGAAGCTGCCGACCACCGTGCTGATGTGCGACATCGACCGCTTCAAGGCGATCAACGATCAGTTTGGGCATGAGTTCGGAGACAAGGTGCTCATCGCCATTGCCGAGGTGCTGCGCTCCTTCGCCGAGCGAAAGCGGATGCTTGTGGCAAGGCACGGCGGGGAAGAGTTTGCCATTCTGATGAGCGGGGTATCGAAGGAGCGCGCCGTCCAACACGCGGAAGACCTCCGGCAGTCCTGTGCCGCCGAGTCGGTGGCCAGCGGCGAGGTCTCCGCCAATGTGACGATCAGCATCGGACTGGCCGAATGCCGCGGTGAAACGGACTTGGCCATAGTCATGCGGCTGGCCGATCAGGCGCTCTATGTGGCCAAACATCGAGGGCGCAATCGCGTCGTCCGGGCGGACGCGGATTCGATCGCGGCGTAGGCAGGTGGGCCTGCAGCATCGTGTGCCGGAGGGGAAGCGGGAATCAAAAGGCCGCAGCTACGCAGCGCTGCGGCCGAATTGAAAATACGATAGCTGCTGAAATGCTCGCGCTCGACAACAGCCCTTTTTTAAGCACAGGCGCGGCGAACATTGGATTCCGTGATTCTACGGCTTGGAACTCATGGAAAACCGAAGCCGCTCGGCGGACGCGAGCTGGTGTCGGGCCCGCCAGGCGCCGCGGGCACCTGGCTCAGCCGAACGATCTTGCGATCTCCGAAAGCATGAGCTTGGCAGCTGGGCTGTATCGCGGCCCGCGTTGTATTGCTCGTCCGCGAAGTTGACCGCGAGGAGAGCAATCATCATGGCAATCGCCACTCTCATGGCGCCGAGGATAAGCGGTCGTTAGCGAGCGGCCCGCGCCCCGGCTTGCGAACGGCCGCACTGCCGTAATGATGATTGGTCTTCGGAGGCGCGCAGCCGATCGAGGAGCGACTGCAGCGGAGGCGGAAGGTCCGTGTCGACGCCCATCAGCTGGCGCAGGCGTTCGCCGATTTCGGCGGCGACGGCGCGGCCGGGGACGTCGTCTGGTCTGACCGGATTCCTCATTGATGTCTGGTGTCCTGCCAATATTCGCCACAGGGAACCGTTCGGCGAGTCCGGACCGAAATGCTCACTTTTGTACATTTCGAGGAACAAATCGCAGGAGATGTACTTTCCTTGTCGCCGGGGGCGGCTGGTCGTGCGTGGTAAAGACGTGGCGGGACGAGAGTATTTCAACCGGCAGGCTGCAACCCTGCTCAAGTACGCAAGGCGATTGCCGATCCGGAGGTGGCGGCCGGCCTGGTCGAGAAGACGGCCGACCTGAAGGAGCAGGCCGAACGACCTCGAGACGATGCCGGCGACGAGGCGCCCGACGCCGCTGCCTCTGGCCGACGGTGGATTCGAGGCCGACATCGCGCCGTCTGGCGAAGAGGCTCTTTCTCGGTTCCGCAACGGCGGCTCCGGCTGCCACGCGTTGCTCACCAATATCGGCATCGGCACTGAATGGGTCCTCGCCCGCAGGATCCGCGAGATCGAGCCCGATTTTCCGGTGATCTACACGACCGGCGGCCACTCCGAGGAGTGGAACTCGCAAGGCGTGCCGAACAGCATCGTCATCGAAAAGCCCCTGCGCCGGCGCAACTGGTCACGGCGATCTCGCAGCTCTTCAACACGGGCTCGTCGCCCGTCTGAGGGGAGCGGCAATGACCTGCGTCGTCACTCAGAGCAGCGTTACGACCGCGAGGACAACGGCGAGGCCCGCCACGGTCACGCACCAGCATGACACCTCAAGGAATCGCATCGACGCGCCCTGTTTCGAAATGTCCTGCCCGCCCGGGAGGCTATACCGGGAACCTTGCTGCTGGAACCGAAACCTTTTCATGCCTTCATGAATTCAGCACAGGGGGCTTGAACGCGAGGCAGCAGCCGATGGCCACCATGCCCGTAGGCGACGTGGTTCTCACCGTCGCACTCATGACCGGAGCCTTCGTGGGCGAGGTCGCGCTTTTCGCCGTTCTAGGAATCTTCTGAACACCGGGCCGCTGGCGCGAGCCTCGGCAGCGCACCACTTCCTTGTTCTCAGGCTGCAGAAAACCGGAGGGGAGGTCGGATGTCCACGGTGGCAAAGCTGCTCGCGCAGAAGCAGCAGCTCATGGAGCAACTCGAGAACGATCCTGGACCGAACGAGCGCGAAGAGATCGAGCGAATTCTCGGCAAGATCGAGACGGCCCTAAGCTTGCTCGGTCCCGACGACGCTGTGGATGAAGGCGAGTAGCTCGACTGCTGTCGTTCTGGCGTGAGGCTTCTTGGAACGCAGTTGGCGTTTCTGCTTTTCCACCGTGCTTGCTGCCGGAGGGAAATGCGATGAAATCGACGACCGCTCTCGCGCTGGCACTCGTCGCCTCGACCGCAACGGTCTCGGCGCAACCGGTGAAATGGACCAGGTACACCATTCCCCAGACCGGCACTGCGGTGGATTTTCCATCCTCGATCTTCACGGAAGAAGCCGGCCGACCCGACGGCTACGGGCAACGGTTCCGGACCGCCGACGGGCGCGCCGACATCACGATCCAGGCCGCGCCCAACGTGGCGAACGATTCGCCGGCTGCCTTTCTGGCAAAAAAGGGTCCGCCTCCGCGCATTCAGTACAAGCGGGTGACGCCGCGGTTCTTCGCAGTCTCGAGCTACAAGGGCGACAAGGTTTGGTACAACCGCTGCAACTTCTCAGGGCGGCTGATCCATTGCGTGTTGATCGACTATCCCGCAGCGGAAGAGCACGCTTGGGACGACGTCGTCACCCGCATCAGTTTGTCGCTGCACGGCAACTAGGTTCGCGTCGGCTCGACGGAACAAGAGCTCCGCGCGCGCGCTCACAACGCGCTAAGGTCGTCCGGCACCGCGCCGAACTTCCGGATCAGCGTGGCGTCACTGAAGTCGCCGCTTCCCGGATCCCCCGTCCGGCTGAACGCGAGGGCGCCGACGATGCCGGGCTCCCGCGAAAGCGCCTCGGCTTTCATCACGGCCGCGTTCGGATTGAAGCACTCGACCGCCTCACCGGCGGCGATGCCGTCGTCGGCGGCCACGAAGGGCAGGGCGACATAGTAGGTGACCGCGGGCATGTCAGTCGTACCAATCCTTTCGGTTGCGCGGTATGTCGAACCGGCCGCGCGAGTAGCCGGCAGAAATCGAAGCCCGCAGCTCTTCGCCCTGCGCCTGGAGGCCATTCGCGACGATGAGCGCCTTGAGAGCTTCCCGGGCGTCGCCCCACAGGCCGCAATCGCCTGGTCGGCGGCGTCTAACCTGCGTTCGATTCGGTTTGGCGGCATTTGCGGCATGGCAAGTAAGTTCAACCCATTGGCTAATGTACGATGGATCGGCCGACAGCCCAAACGCGTTTTTGATGGGATATACCCACCGGCTGATGTCCGTTGTTGGCCCCAACTGCGAAGTGCACGATCTCCGCTGGTTAGGTCGCTGTCGGGGGAAAAGCAGACGTCGCACACATTCCGCGGGCGATCTTACTGCGCTAGAAATCCGAATGCGACAACCAGTGCCACCATGCTCGCGAAAATCAGCAGTGCCGGGAGGGATTTTCGGGTCATTGGCCTCGTCGAATGACGCGCAGCCGATTGACCGCGTTTAGGTCCAGGCGGTCTCTGGGACCGCACGAGTTTGCCCTCTGTCGTAGGCGTCCGAGCCTTTGGTTCCGGCGCAGCGCCTACACCTCCCATCTCGCTGTAATAAGCGCTGTAGACCTCGCGAACGGCTAGAACCGTGGACTCGGCCTCGCTCATTGTCTCGAGCCGAGTTTGATAATTTGTCAGAAACCATTGGGCGCTGGACGGCAGGTCATCGAAACCACCCAGCTTGGCCATCATGAGCCAGGTGGCAAAATCCGCCTCAGCCTTCGTGCGCGCTCTCTTGGCGATATTGGCGTTGGAGCTAGAGGACATGGTGGTCCGATTCGTTTGAACCCTGCCGCGAAACCATCCGCCCGGCGGGGCAGGCAATTGGCACTCCGTCACAGTACCGGGAGAGTTCAAACGCGAACCTTACCAACTAGTCGGCTCCTGGCTAGGTTGAATGGGCGGTAGCTATCATAACTCGTGGTCCGCGGGTATCCACTCCTCTAGACTCTCCACGGCAAGTAGTTGGAATGGGACAGATCTCAGTTGACGGCCTGGGAGTCGCATGAATTTCTACGGTGACTTGCTACGAGTTAAATCTGCCAATGCGAGCTTGAGCTCGATCGCTAAAGCTGCTCTTGCTCATAAGAGAGTTCAACCAATTGAAGCTCTCGCTCTGTTTGATCCAAATCATGGTCGAAGCGCCTGGAGTATGGGACAGCCCGAAGGCGTGATCTATCGAAGACGTCGACTGCGACGTGGTGTCTCGGCGAACACATAGCGCGAGTTGGCACTGGATGCGTCGCCGCGGCTACCTGAAAAACGCAGCAGACTGATCCGTCCCATCCTCAACCAAGGGCAGGTGGCCTGAGGAGGCAGGAGCTTCCCGGGCACCACCTGAAGTCGGTTTGCTAGACCATGCGGTCAGGAGCGCAACGCGCGCCTGTTCGAATGACCACGGGCTAGTTCTAGACACCGCCATTGATGGCTTGCATCAGGTAGTACTCGAGATAGGAGCACGCCTCGATCTGGTTAATGAGAAGCTCGAATGCGCCTGAATCCGTGCCCTATAGGCGCTCCAGCGGCTCAGGTTTGCCCGGTGGTGCGCTCAGCGGCGTATGCGCAAGTAACACACCGTCAATCACCCAGCGCTAGAACAGGCTCTATCGCGGACTGGTGACGAGCACTGCGATAGTAATGGAAATTGAGAGCCCGGCGGCACCTAGACCGGCGGGTTTTTCTTTTGATCAGATCGGACCGGGGCAGGCCAGTCCACGATGACTAAGTTTCACCCATGTGTATGATTCCCTTGGGCGGGGCTTGATTCGTCATGCTGGAAGCCATTCTCCTATTGCTGGGAATTGGGGCCGCAGCCGTTCTGCTGATCGCCTTCTGGGGACTGCAGCATCACGTACCTCGGGGGCCTAGCGCCTCGAGGGCCGCCGGTTGACGCAGACTGTTAGGAAACGCCCTGTGAAGTAGTTCACAAGCGGGAGGTATTCCTGAGCCTAGCGTGCGCGCTTCCACTGGAGGAAGCGCCAATGAAGTGGAACTTGGCAACCTATCGAATGCTCGCGCTGACGGCCGCTGTTCTGGTGGCAGCTGCTACTACCATGGCCGTCGGTACTCCTCGTGGAGTCCATGAACCAATGTTGGGGTCCGAGTGGCAATGCAGCCGAACCATGCTGCTCGTGACCACGTGTGCGCACTGAAGCATTGATCGGATAGCCGCAGACGCGCTGGGCAAAGCTAGCGGGCGCTCGTTCACACATCTCGGCCTTCACGAATGTCGGCCTAACAATCGGTTAACGAAGAACCCCTAGCGTGTTCCGCCGTTGACCTGCATCCCGTCACGCATAACGAGGTTGGTCTAGGACGGGGCCGATACCATGGCGGACCTGACGGAAAAATTGGACAAACTCCGTGCGGATGCCGCGGATTTGGCCCTTATGAGCAGGCGATCGAGCGACCCGCAAAAGCGCGCACTTTTCGAACGCTTGGCAGATGAGCTCGCCATAGAGGCTCTCGAACTCGAGCAGGTGGTGAAGCTGCAAAGCCGGCGCTCCGGTCACCGCGACCCGGACACAGTCGTGCCCCTCCAGGTGCGTCCAGATCGTCGCTGACCCAATCCCGCTTCCCTTTGTGGGCCACCGCCGCAGGCACATTGCGGACGAGGGGGCGGGGCAGTCCGGGAAGATGCCGGGCATGCTGGGCAAGTTGCCAACGCTGCTGTTGAGCGGGGCGAACAGGCGACGGGTCGCGTGCACGTTTCTCTTCATGGAGTAGAGATTGAACACGATCGAGTCTCCGAAGCTGCCTGGCGGGGACGGGAGGCCAGTTGCAGAAGAGTGGCTGCCGGTGGCCCGTAAGCTCCGTCGCCGCGCGGCTTTGCTTAGTCTGCTATGGATCGCCCGGGGGCGGCATTCTTTGGCTGATCGCTATTCATGAATGCAGCGGCCTCGTCGACGGCTGCCATCACCTCGGCGGTCGCGGACTGATGGATCATGTGTCCGGCACCAGCGATGCGGTGCAATCTGCTTTGCTCACTATTGACGTGCAGTCTGGCCGATTGCCTCTCGAAGTCAATTATCCGGTCATCTTCGCGGCTATGGCCTGATCTTGGACATCCGTCGTAATCATTGCAGTGGGCCTTCTTCCCAATGTGATCGCGGCGCTCAATTTGTCTGCCGCTTTTGAACCGAAGCCTGGTCGATTAGGAAATCGTCCAACTTCCGGCCACCTCGAAGCTGCGGCCGCAGCCATCGAGGCAGTCTGCCGCGGCCGGACCATGTCTCCGCCGGGTTCTTTGGGTTGCTATATTTGGGGCGAACGGGCGGGTATGGACGGCGCTTACGATCGAACCGTACAGCTTTCTCGGCCAGTCCAATTTTGTGGAGCCGCTCCTCCAACCGTGCTTTTTGCACCAAAATTTTCTGACTGAGGGTGGCGGCGACCTGTTGGTGAAGTATCCAAAGTTCGTCAAGGGAAAGCGAATTGAAATGCTCGGTGTTCATCGCTCGATCCAACTCTTGGGGGAAGGCCCAGGCAGACAAGTCGAGAATGAAGGAGCAGACAAGCCATCAGTTATATAGTCGTCGTACAATCCACATTTAAATGAGGAGGTAAACGGGAGAAAGGCGCGATGGCGGTAATATCGTGACGGAGCATTTAATTTGGTGCCAGGCGAATCCTCACCCCGGCCCGCACACCGGCATCGTATTATCCACAACCTACCGCTCGACCAGTTGCGCTTCCACATTGCCATTGCGAAGGTGAGCGCAAACACCGCAGCGAGTGATCAACCGGGCGGCCGCGTCGCGGATCGCGAGCGGGATCGACGGCCCACGTAACGCATGTGGCTCGACTTAATTGAACGCGCTGCCCGTTTTGCAACCGAAGAGTGTTGGATGGCCTGTTAACTCGGATGGCCAGGAGCACAATTAATCCATCACGTTGCCAGATTTAAGCCGCATCGGAGCCCATGTCGCCGCGAAGGCTCGTGCCGAGTAGGGGGCGCAGCACCGGGAGTTTTCGATGTCCCGTCATTTGCGATTTTACTTCGCCGGTTTAGTCCTTGTCGGAGGTCTTCCGGCGACACCAGCGTGCTCCGACCCTATTACTAACTTGTTCAATATTGCTCCGCGCGAGCCCGCTGCAACCTCATTGGTGCAGCCGGAATGCTTGCCGCGGCCCGGCAACTCGCATGGCCCACGCCAGCACTGGGTCTATCGGCGGGACGGCCACCGCAAATGCTGGTTCCTAGCCGAAGGCACCGTGACGGTGCGACAACCGGCTCATGGTCGTGTGGCCAACCGCGCCGCCAGCTCCGTCGAGAACGAGGCCGAGCAGCAAAGGGCGAGCCCCGTGATCGATGCGCGCGCGGAGTTGCCAAGCTCATCGGCGGCCGAGGGGGCTCAGCCGACGCCGCCGGCACGCGAACTCAAGGTGGCCGATGCCGCTTCTGTTTTCGATGCGGGCACGCCGGCCCCCATGCCGGCGCGACCCGTCGCGGATCTTCCTATCACCCAGCTCACGCCCGAGCACTCCGTGCCGCCCCAAGTTGACGTGGAGAAGCTTGCCGCGGCCGCGCGAGCCGACTCACCTCCAGCTATCCCGATGGCCGCGCACAATGAAGAGGTGCGCGACGAGCCGCGCAGCTGGACGGTAACCTCGTTAGGTGTGCTGCTGATGACGCTGGGGGGCTTTTCGATTTTAAGCTCGAACCGCACGGTTCGGCAGACGGTAAAGCTACGCCACCGATGCGCGTACACTGAGCGGGTTAGTTGACGCAGCCCCGCGATCGATGAGTTCACGCCGTTATAGCCGAATTGCCACGCGTACAAAGGTTCCGCGCGCCTGCACTCAGTTCGGCGCTGCCTTAGACGGACATTCGATTAACCTGACGATCCCCTTTTTGGATGGGACTGCCATCATGCGGGTACAAAGTGTTCGTGGTGGACTGCGGCAAGTGATCTGCGCAGCAAAGCTTGACTGTATTGACGAGCAAGCGGCGAGACGTCGAGCCTAGCAAATATGGCGAGCACGACGTGCAGCTTTAGCAAGGCGATCGGCTTCCTCAAATGCATTCGCCAGCTCTTCTGTACGGGGCGAATAAGGACACCGACAATCTCGAATCGACCATGCGCTATGCATTGCTGACAACGCGGGCTATAGTCGTCTGCGCTCGCAACATTCTGACAATCTTCTCGTCACATCGCGATTGAACCGCTTTCTCGTGAAGATTGCTTTTCTCTGGGAGCCAAAAGATGCGGCGCACGCTCGACATCTTCGGTCTGAATTCGCTCGGACGCTGCGAATTGTTGACGAAATCGTCTCACGAGGCCGATCCACGAAGCGGCCAAACGTAGTTAGGCCGCGGCCCAAGTAACACTAACGCACGGACGTTCTTGCGCCGATCCGGCCCAGCGCAGATGCTGGATGCAGTCGCGAAGTCGTCCTCGTTTCGCGTATCGGCGCATTCGCGGCGAGGGGTCGCCGTCCCCTCGGTCGGCGGCCCCGCCCATGGGCGACCTAGTAAGCACGCCGCACTACTCGGGGCAGAGACGGCAGTCTCAGAGAAAACCGGTGGGCAAGCGTGAGCAC
>NZ_JH600072.1:179374-181810 GCF_000244935.1 Bradyrhizobium sp. WSM1253 | reverse complement strand
CCAGGAACGAGGCCAGAGCAGATGTGTTCGATTACATCGAGCGGTTCTACAACACGACCCGACGTCACTCGACGATCGGTTACCTCAGCCCTGTTGAGTTCGAGCGCAAGGTGGGATTAGCTTAACCCGGTGTCCATCAAACCGGCAGCAGCTCAATATCGTGACGGAGCATTTAATTTGGTGCGAGGCGAATCCTCACTCCGGCCCGCACACCGGCATCGTATCATCCACAACCTACCACTCGACCAGTTGCGCTTTCACATTGCCATTGCCATTGCGAAGGTGAGCGCAAACACCGCAGCGAGTATTCAACCGGGCGGCCGCGTCGCGGATCGCGAGCGGAACCGACGCCCAACGCAACGCATGTGGCTCGATTTAATTGAACGCGCTGCCGCGTTCTGCAACTGAAGAGTGTTGGATAGCCTGTTAACTCGGATGGCCAGGAGCACAATTAATCCCTCACGTTGCCAGATTTAAGCCGCATCGGGGCCCATGTCGCCGCGAAGGCTCGTACCGAGTAGGGAGCGCAACACCGGGAGTTTTCGATGTCCCGCCATTTGCGATTTTACTCCGCCGGTTTAGTCCTTGTCGGAGGTCTTGCGGCGACACCAGCGTGCTCCGACCCTTTTGCCGACTTGTTCAATATTGCTCCGCGCGAGCCCGCTGCAACCTCATCGGTGCAGCCGGAATGTTTGCCGCGGCCCGGCAACTCGCCTGGCCCACGCCAGCACTGGGTCTATCGGCGGGACGGCCACCGCAAATGCTGGTTCCTGGCCGAAGGCGCCGCGACGGTGCGAAAGCCAGCTCACGGTCGTGTGGCCGCCCGCGCCGCTAGTCCTGCCGAAAACGAGGCCGCGCAGCAAAGGTCGAAGCCGATGATCGATGCGCGCGTGGAGTTGCTACCCTCTTCGCCCGCGGATCGGGCCCCGCCCATGCCGCCAGCGCGCGAACTCAAGGTGGCTGATGCCGCTCCTTTTTCCGAGGCGAGCAAGTCGGCCCTGATGCCGGCGCGACCCGTCGCGGATCTTCCTGCCACCCAGCTCACGCCCGAGCATTCCGTGCCGCCCGACGTAGACGTGGAGAAGCTTGCCGCGGCCGTGCGGGCCGACTCACCTGCAGCTATCCCGATGGCCGCGCACAATGAAGAGGTGCGCGACGAGCCGCGCAGCTGGACGGTAAACTCGTTAGGTGTGCTGCTGATGACGCTGGGAGGCTTTTCGATTTTAAGCTCGAACCATTCACGCTCGTGCGCTACGCCTCCTTCGTTCTTGGCTTTCGCCTCAGCAGAGGGCGGACTTTGATAGGAAGGGATATTTTGACGTCGTGGGATGCGATACTGGGAAGCGGTACCGAAGCCGGTCCAGATGCTGTTGCTGACGCTCCCATGCCGAGACCGCATCGGGCTGGGGGACATCTGCCTGGCGCGGCTGCCGATGGCCAGCGGGAGCAAGCCAGGGCAAGCACGAGGTCAACACGAGCGGCGCGGCATCCGAAGCGGCGCTGATCGAAACGTCAGGGAAAACGGCGGCATTATCTTGCTGGTAGGTTGCATTCGCTGGCGAAAGCAGGGCGGAGAAGACCGCAACCGCAACGGCTACGCTCAGTGAGCGGTTCACGATCGAGGCGCGGACATGGTGACACTCTGCTGCAGGAGGCTCGGAATGAGCAGCTCCGTTCGGTGTCACCCTACTCACACACTCGAAACGCTGAATGCCGGCCGAGATCGAAGACATGCTCATTCGTCTCGTGGGCTGGCCCGGATCAGCCGCGACTATGTCGCATTACGCGTTGACTTATGCTCGAAAAACTTCACGAATGTCCGCGCCTTGGCTGTCGCTGCACGGCCGGTCGGAAGCACTGCCCACAAGTCGAGCGGCGGAAGGCTCCACTCCGGCAAAACTGTGCGCACGGTGCCCGCTCGGAGCTCCGGGCTGAACATCCACTCCGAGGCGATGGTCAGTCCTGCATGAGCTAGCACTGCGGCTCTCACGCCTTCCGCGGCACTCACCCGAAGCCTGCCTTGAACGCTGACGGCCAATACGTAGTTTCGCGCACGAACGACCAGACGTGGCCTTCCTGAAGATAGACGACGGCCTGGTGCTTGCTCAGTTCACCCGGCGCCGAAGGCGTGCCCGCCCGATTAAAGTAGGCCGGCGTCCCGAGCACATGCCGCTTGCACCTGGCGACGCGGCGGGCAGTCAGTGTCGAATCCATCGTCTTCCCCATCCGCAGGGCCAGATCGATACCTTCCTGGACAAGGTCGATTTGGCGGTCGTCCAGAACCACCTCGAGATCCAATTCCGGATGCTGCGCCATGAACGTAAGCGCGAAGCCGATACCCTTGCTTCAGAATTCGAATGAACGTGCGAAAGAAGCCTCCGGCTTGGACGGAGGTTTGGGATGGGATTGGACAGCAAAAAGGACGTCCATTTGGAC
>NZ_JH600072.1:167158-179274 GCF_000244935.1 Bradyrhizobium sp. WSM1253 | reverse complement strand
AAGCCATGGTGCGCGGTGCATCGCCGGACATCCGGCTCGCCGCACGAAAGGAGCATTCGTTGGCTCTCGTCGCCGCTTTGAAAATGTGGTCGGAGAAGCAGCTGTCGATGATCTCCAGCGGTTCGACGCTCGCCGAGGACATCCGCTACGCGCTCAATCATTGGCAAGGTCTGACCCGCTTCCTCGAAGACGGGCGCCTCGAGCTCGACACGAACCCTGTCGAGAACGCCATCCGGCCAGTCTGCCTGACCAGAAAAAATGCGCTCTTCGCCGGTCATGAGGTCGGAGCCGAAAACTGGGCCTTGCTCGCCTCGATCGTCGCCACCTGCAAGCTCAACGACGTCAACCCGGCCGCCTACATCGCCGAAACACTCGAGACGATCATCGACGGCCATCCCCATAGCCGCATCAAAGACCTCATGCCGTGGCGATTCCGCAAAACGTCAAGCCAGCCTCAATAGGGTTGCGGCTAAGCGCTTACCCATGAACTGCGGCAGCAGCGGAATGAGATGGATACGTGCGAAGGTGACGGCGGCGCAGACGCGCAATCGTCCTTTGAGGTCTGCGCCTGCTCCGCGGGCGGCGAGCTCGGCCTCGGCGGCCTCTTCAAGCGCCCGTCTGGCGCGCTCGAGATATCGGTGTCCAGCTTCGGTCGGTGTCAGCCCCCGCGTCGAGCGCGTCAGCAGCTTGACCCCGAGATAGTCCTCAAGTTGCGCGACCGACTTGGATACGGCTGGCTGTCCTACTCGAAGCTGTCGGGCCGCCCCCGAGAACGAGCCGGTCTCGACAACCCGCACGAACGTCTCCATCGAAGCCAGTCGGTCCATCTTATTCTCCGCGGGAATGAGCGATGGCGCTTTGGTCTATCTGCCATGCCTGACGAGAATTGGCCACTCTCCGCGACGGGAGCTCCCATGTGCCGGCCGCGCCATGACGGAAACTCGTCCGACAGGGAGCGGCAAAGGAGATGGAGAATAGCGAGCCCAAGTTCAAGTCAGCCGCGTGCGCTGATGTTTTTCGGCTGCTCTTTTTTGCGCGGGCGGCTTCAGCTCGGCTGGCGACGATCTCCTCAGTGCATGGCTGCCCAGCCGGTCACAGCAACAAGGATCACCGTGACCAGCGCACCGGACACGTAGAGGATGGTTCTTAAGCTGCCGCGTTTAGCTGCGTTGCCGCCGCGCAGGTAGATGGCGGTGTGAACAAGGCGGAGCGCAACATAGGTCCATACCAGCACCGCGAGCGTGCTTGGACCGACACCAACCATCATCGCCAGGACGGCCGGGACCACGAACGGTGACAGCGCCTCCACAGAATTCATGTGCACGCGGTCGATGCGATAGAGGAGGTTCGCATCGTCGGCCGGAAGCACTGGACCAGAGAGGGCCCCTGCACGTCCCTTGGAGTAGCCTGAATGGACCGCCAAAAGGATCGACACGAGACAGAGCGCGAGCACTCCGATAGTACTTAGGCTGTAAGCTTCCATGCTGGCCTCTATTGAACTTATCGCGTTGACGGCGGCCAGAAACAATCATCCTTACTGATTGCCTCTATCAGAGCGCTTCGAGGCACTTCCGTCAGGAACCTGGGTGAAAAGATCGGCATAGCGCCGTAGATAAAGCGGCCAGCCTTGATCACCGTCGACACCGTCCCGCACGGCTTCCCAGCCATCGCCATGGCGTTCCAGGTTGCGGTGCTCAAGGTCGACTCGGGTCCGGTGCGGCGTTTCAGCAGTGAACCGGACCTCCCACTCGCTGGTTTTTTCCGGGTCAGTCTCGATCTGCCATTGGGGGCTGATGTCCCAGCTGAGCAGCACCCGGTCCGGCGGTTCGTAGGCCAGCACGCGCGCCCAGCGGCACTCGCTCCCATCGATGCCTCGGTCATAATGTACCCACCCACCCGTGGCTCGAACACCGTCTCGGCGATCTGGACGCGGAGCAGGTTGTGCTCTGGAGGTTTGAAACTCCCGAACCCCTCGGTGAAGATCTTAAATGCGCGCGCGATCGGTGCCTCGACCACGATGGATTGTTTCACGGCCGTAAGTCCCACACGCGTGTTCATTGTGGCTCCTGTTGCTCGACGGCCGCCTTGTAGGCGGCCAGCGTCTTGCTCCAAAACCGGTCGAGCCAAGCACGCATCTGGCCAAGTCCGTGAGGGTCGATGTGATAGACGTTGCTTGCGCCCTTCTGCTCCGCGCGCACCAGCCTCGAGTCGCGCAGCACCTTGAGATGCTGTGAGACGGCAGACTGGGAGACCGGTACCTTCCGGGTAATCTCAACGACCGAACGTGGACGCTCCGCGATCAGCTCGAAGATCGTTCGACGAGTCGAGTCGCCAAGCGCGGCCAGCTGTGCATGATCAACAGTCATAGCTTATGATTAGTCTGGACTTATGATCAAGTCAATCCTTGTTGAACATGCCGCGTTTTCGCTGCGCTTGAGGCTTTGGATGGACGGGGCCGTCCTTGCCGGTCGTCCTTTGGCCACGCGATGCCGGCGAGGCCGGGATGAGCAGTGCCGGCGAGCGCACGGTCAGCTGGCGGAAGCGGCGAAGGGCCCTTGTCCGGAAAGGACGCACCGCTGTCCTGATCCCTCGGATTGTCTTCGTTGCCACAAGCAGCATGTCCATCGATCCTAACCGGCAGCCGAGGCAAGCTGAGCGCAAGGAGTGTGAGATGACCCCCAGCGGCATCGTTCCTCTAGGTTGGGAAGCCCGAACTGTGTCAACGATGATGGCCTGGCGCGTGCACGAGTTTGGGCCGCCTGAGGTCATGAAGTTTGAGACCCTCTTACATCCTGAGCCAGGGCCCGGCGAGGTCCTCATCAAAGTTGAAGCCGCCGGAGTAGGGCCATGGGATGGCTGGATCAGAGCCGGCAAGAGCGCTTTGCCGCAGCCGCTCCCGCTCACTCTCGGGTCGGATCTTTCCGGTGAAATCGTCGCTGTTGGGCCCGGAGTCTCGCCAGAACGTGCGGGAGAGCAGGTCTACGGTGTTACCAATCCGCGGTTTATCGGGGCTTACGCCGAGTACGCCTTGGCTTCCGCGGAGATGGTGTCCGGCAAGCCGACGTCGCTAACCCACGTTGAATCCGCCTCCATTCCCGTCATTGCGGTCACCGCATGGCAGGCGCTGTTTGATCACGCCCAACTCAAAGCAGGTCAATCGGTGGTCATTCACGGTGCGGCCGGTAACGTGGGATCCTACGCGGTTCAATTGGCCCGTCATGCGGGTGTCCAAACCGTTGCAACAGTATCGACGGGCGACGTTTCTTTCGTGCGCAATCTCGGCGCCGATAAGGTGATTGACTACCGGGCCGAGCGCTTCGAGCAAGAAATCATGGAAGCCGACGCTGTCATCGATCTGGTCGGCGGAGAAACGCAAACCCTCTCGTTCCAGGTCCTTCGTCGAGGCGGCAAGCTGATTTCCGCGGTGTCCCGCCCGGATCAGGATCTTGCGAAACATCACGGTGTCGAAGCCTCCTTCTTTTTGGTCGAGGTCACGAGCCAGTATCTGACGGAAATCGCGCGCCTCCTGGACGGTGGAAAACTGCGCACAAACGTCGGCGTAGTCTTACCCCTCGCGGATGCGCGCGAGGCTCACTTCATGCTGGAGGGCGCGCGACCCCGGCCAAAGGGGAAAATCGTGCTCGCCGTCGGAGCGCACTGATTGATCGCGTCTCATCTTCCGCTCGCCAGTCTGAATGCGCCAGCCGAGCCCACGGTTTCTGTTGAAAGGACAAAAAATGACTCCGCGAAATCCCGCCCCCGCTCTCGTCATTCCCGATTCTTTGCTTGCGAAAGAAGCTACAGAGGTTCTGCGCGAACATTCGACGGACCTTCTCTTCAATCATTCGATCCGCGTCTACCTGTTTGCGGCGGAGCAGGGCCGCCAGCGAAAGCTGCGCTTTGACTCTGAACTTCTGTACGTGGCCGCGGCGTTCCACGACCTCGGCCTCATCGAGAAGTTCTCGAGCCCAGACGAACGCTTCGAGGTCGATGGTGCAAATGCCGCTCGACAGTTTCTGACCGCCCACAGCATTGCTGAAGACGACGTGCAGACGGTCTGGGAAGCCATCGCGCTGCACACCACTCCCGGCATCCCGAAGTACATGGGACCCGAGGTCGCGCTCCTCAATTCAGGGGTTCTGCTCGATGTGATCGGGGTAGGGTTCGATCAGTTTCCCGCGGAGCTTCGCGAGGAGATCGTCGCCAAATTTCCCCGCACGAATTTCAAGGAAGACTTCGTTCGGGAGTATTTCGCCGGGTTTGCGCACAAGCCGGCGACCACGTACGGCACGGTCAACGCCGGAGTCTGCGAACACTTCATGCCGGAGTTCAAGAGCCCGAACGCCTGCGACTTGATCGCCGGTTCTCCCTGGGCTCATTAGAAGAGGAGGTGCGAGATGCCGATCAATGGATTCACCTATTGGATTGGTGCGCTGTCAAACCGTTCAGGAGTTGCAGCAAGGATAGTGAGGAGGGCAACGCGGACGGCGTCGTTCGCACTGGCAGCAACAGTCATGGCTGTGGGAGCTTCGCCCGCGACCGCGCAGGATCGGGAGCAAGTTAAGCTCGTATTCGAGCACGCACTCCCGAATGTCGAAGGAAAGAGAATAGCTGCTGTCCTGGTGAGTTACCCTCCTGGGAGCAAATCGCTGCCTCATCGCCACGCAGAGTCGGCCTTTATCTACGCCTATGTGCTGTCCGGGGCCATCCGGAGCCAGGTCGGCAATGACCCTGCGCAGGTCTATCACATAGGTGAAGGATTTTATGAAACGCCAGGCTCACATCACAGGATCAGCGAGAACGCGAGTGACACCGAGCCAGCCAGCTTGCTCGCGGTCTTCGTGGTCGATTCCAAAGACGGGACATTGACGATCCCCGACAAGGACGCAGCACCGAAATAACTGCGCGGCAGGCTCGCCTGCCCAGGCACCGCCCAGCCTTTGCACTGCGTGAACGACATGCATAATAAGGCGCCCGACTGGAGAGGCAGTAAAGGTGCCGGTACAAGCTGTCGCGATCGTCGTCTACGAGGGGGTTCAGGCGTTGGACGTGGCCGGGCCGATGGACGTGTTCAGCGAGGCGAACACCTTCCTCGATAGTGCCGATCGTTATCAAACAGTATTGGTTGCTGCGGACCGCAATCCGGTGCGTACCTCGAACGGCATCCGACTACTGGCCGACCTCACCTTCGAGGAGGCGACGGGCGGCTTCGACATTGTTCTCGTCGCGGGCACTCCGACGCCGCCGGAAGCGGAGCCCGACCCGCACCTGCTCCAGTGGGTCAAGGAGCTGCCCTGGCGGTCGAGCCTCTACGGATCGATCTGCACCGGCGCCTTTGTCCTTGGCTCTGCCGGTCTGCTGGACGATCGGCGTGTTACGACCCATTGGCAGGATGCGCAGGCGCTGGCGGCCAGGTTCCCAAGAGCAAAAGTCGAGCCTGATTTGATCTATGTGCGCGATGGCCGGCTGATCACCGCGGCGGGTGTGACTGCGGGAATAGATCTGGGTTTGGCGCTGGTCGGGCAGCGGCATGGCGCGGAAACGGCGCTCAAAGTCGCCAAGCGGCTGGTCGTAGTCGCCCAGCGCCAAGGCGGACAGTCTCAGTTCAGCCCCTATCTCACGGCGCCTGCCGATCCGGAATCGCCTATCGCCCGTATCCAGGACCATGTGATGGCGAACGTCGGGGATCGCCACTCGCTGGAGTCCCTTGCCGCTGTCGTCGGGATGAGCGCACGAAATCTGGCCCGGCATTTCGTGCAGGCGACCGGGATCACGCCGCACGAGTTCATCGAGCGCGCCCGCATCGATGCGGCGCGTATGATGCTGGAAGGAAGCGACCGGCCGCTGAAGGCGGTTGCATTCGACTGCGGCTTCGGGTCGGCGGATCGGATGAGGATCGTGTTCACCGCCCGTCTTGGCGTGAGTCCCATCCAATATCGCGCGAGCTTCAGGCGGACGGCCCCGGAATAGATCGCGCGTTCCTACCAGAACGACGCTGGCGATCCTGCTTTCGCTACGAACCGTCATGTCAGGAAAAGACGTACGGCTGTCCTGATCCGCAGGATGCCCTTCCTTGTACGGAGCGGTACTCAGTTGGCAAATAGTGGCAAGCAACCAGCCCTCTACGCAAACAAGGAGAGTGCTCAATGTCTGAGATCATCGCCGGCATCCGCGTGCCTGACAGCGCTATCGCTCGCGCCGCTACGCAGCTCGTGCGCGATACTGAGGACGACCTGCTCTACAATCACAGCCGCCGTGTCTTCCTTTGGGGCGCGCTCACCGCCGAGCGCCACGGCCAGAAGTACGAACCGGAGCTGCTTTACCTCGGCGCGATGTTCCACGACATGGGGCTCACAGAGAAATATTCCAGTCCCGACCTGCGCTTCGAGGTCGACGGTGCCAATGCCGCTCGTGATTTCATGAAAAGCTACGGCTTGCCGGAGCGTGAAATCGAGGACGTCTGGACCGCGATCGCGCTCCACACTACCCCCGGAATTCCTGAGCATATGCGACCCACTATCGCGCTGGTGACCGCGGGGGTGGAAATGGATGTTCTCGGGATCGCCTTTCACGATTTTACTCATGAACAGCGTGACCATGTCTGCGTCCATCATCCCCGGGAAGCAAACTTCAAGGAGAACATCTTAGATCACTTCGCTAAAGGCATCATCAAGAAGCCGCTGACGACCTTCGGGAACGTAAAGGCTGACGTCCTTGCGCTCAATGACATGGCCTATGTCCGCCAGAACTTCTGCTCGATCATCCTCGGTTCGGCCTGGCCGAACTGACCTTTGATTGCTGCGAAGCGGACTAAAATCCAGATGAGCGCCAGTCGAGCCAGGATGTGCGAGCCTGAACGAGCCGTGATCGGATCAGGAGAGGGGCGCGTCCCTACGCATAGCTCGATCGACGAGATCATGACGCGCCGGTTTCGTGCCGTGAATTCTGCGAAGCTCCGGTGTCGCGAGGGACAATCGAGCAGATCTTCCATGTCGCGCGATTCGCGCCCAGCGGTGCGAACATTCAGCCCTCGCACGTCCACGTGCTGGGCGGCGCCGCAAAGGCCAGAGTCTCGGCGGCGCTGCTGGACGCGCAACGAAACGCGCCGCGACGAGCACGTCTCGGAATACAAATATTACGCCAGCGACCTACCTGATCCGTACCTCGAGCGGCGACAGGAATTCGGACGGCTGTTCTACGGGTCGCTGGGAATTGGCCAAGCCGATGCCGAAGCAAGAAGCAGGCAAACCGCAAATAATTACACGTTCTTCGGAGCGCCCGTGGGACTGATCGCGACGATCGATCGTCGGCTGGAAACCGGAAGCTGGCTCGACCTCGGCATGTTCCTGCAGAACGTGATGCTCGCGGCAGCGGGACGCGGACTTCAGTGTCCGCCGGAGACGTTCTCGAAGTATCGCCGGATCTTGCGCCCGCTGCTCTCGATTCCGGACCGGGCGGTCGATGTTTTTGAGTTTCTGCTCGCCCAAATCGGCGAACTCGACTCCTACCTTGCCGCGGCCAACCGGGCTTGTCATTACGTAAATACCCGATTTTCCCGGACAGGCCGCAGGGCCGGTTAGGTCGTGCAGCTTTTTTTTGCGAGCAGTTTGTCGCCGGCACGCCGTGAACGGTCTGCATCACGACCGCGTGTATGAAGCCGTTTCTTCCTTCCGCGAAATGACGCTGAAACAAAGCCGTCCAAGACTGAATGGCATTGACGTCCTACCAGGAGGGTTAAATGCGATCATTATTTTTCGGCGCCGCTCTACTGGCGATCGCATTCGTGGGGTGTTCAACCCTGATCTCCGCCTCCCTTTCTGCAGCTCGGGATGCGAAGGCCGCGAGCTTCTCTGAACGCTTTGCTCCGGCGCTGAAGTCGGCATCTAGCGGCTAACTGCAGTGGGCCAGCGCTCCAAAAGTTCTAACTGCACAAGGGGCGACGCGTCGGACATCTCGTCGCCCCACACCCGTGGGGTGCGGAAGCTGTTAGCTGATCAGGATCGCGCCCAACATCACGGCCACCAACACTGAGCGATCCGCATAGCGGTCCGTAGTTGTAGAGCTTAGGTATCTTGCTCACCCCAGTTATGGGCGCAGGCCACCCGCTCCAGGCGAGCGCACGGATCAGCAAGCAGTTCTTCCAGCCGTTTGATGGCTAGCTCCGCCCGGAACCGCTCGTCCTAGCAACGGGCCTTGTCGCCGCGCTCTGGCGTGTCGAAGCCCACAAGGGGGTAGATCTCCCGCTCGTGACGGATCGTGTCGCCATCGATCACCTCCATCGGACCGGATAACCGAAGCTCGGGACGCAAGATCGCAGCGTCGGTTTGCCGAACGTCCGGCATCTCGGACAGTTGGCGCCGTCTTCCAATTTACAAGCACCATGGCGGTGACAACTGCGACGCTACCGTAGTGAACGTCATGTTCGATCATCGCTTAAACGGAATCACCGGCCCCATCAGCGTTCATGGTTATAGCCGATCCGGCTGTAATGGAACTGGGTTTCTTGTAACCGCCCAGTGGTCAGACGGATGTGATCCAGGGTAGATAAAACAACTAACCACCCAGGAATTCTAGCAGGGGGGGGGGGACGAATTCTGGAGAGGGTGGCCAGCCTCAGAGTTGGTGTCATCGGGAGTAACGCACATGGCAGGTCCCAGAAGCCAAAAGGACATCGAGCGCCGAGCATATCAACTGTGGCAGCAAGCCGGAATGCCAAAGGAGAGGGATCAGGAGTTCTATTTAGAAGCAGAGCGACAGCTCAATGAAGAGCTGATCAACCACAAACTCGAAACGCCGGATAGGCGGTAGAAAACAGCTAGAAAAGTCAGGAGCGCCATTCATGGGGTCGCGACCAATCCGCTATTCGTTGCCACGATCCAACGATCGCCCCAACGCACGATAGACTCGATGCGCCCAATGCTGGGTACTGTGTCGCCGCGCATTGCCATCCCAACGCCATCGGGCCCATCCTTTGCCTCCTTTAGATCATGCGTCGCGAAGCCTTCGGTGAAGCAGCCTCGAATAGCCATCCACGTCGGCAGCCAATATAGCCGCCAATCTGCGCTCGACCCGCCCTTGCCGCTCCTGCGCCATGGCCCGCGATCCACTTTGGATCCGATTGTACGACGGATTAGATGGAATGCCCACCCAACCGATGACGGGTCTTGGCCCGCAAGCGAACATGGAGGCAACGTTCAGCACGACCGTAGTCGGAGCCAGACCGGACATCGCGCGCTGTCAAACCGACGATTCTGACCCCAAGCCGTCATTCGTCACCGTCCAATTCAGGAGGGGCCCAATCCGCTAACGCTTGCGCACCAGCAAAGTCCAAACAGGCGACGCACCGTCCCAGCCGCGAAGGCGCCCTGACAGACGCACCTTCAGCCCGGCTTCCGTGATCCGCTCGACAACAAGATGCAGCGCAATCACGTCGCCTTCTGACAGCTCTACACAGCCGCGCTTCCAGGACCACACTGCGCCCGGGAAGCGAAACAAGTTTGCCTTCAGCCCTCGGCCGCTGCGCTCCGACAGCGGTTGTAAGTCGACCTGAGCGCCGGCTCTAGGTCGTAGGCTGACATCTGCCCGTCGCAGCCAGTTCGGAATCCAACTCATGCGAATGACTAGCCGTTACCTTCCACGTTTGTCTAGGCTTCGTCCGTCTGGATGGATTCGCCGCCCGAAGCCGAGGACGTCCCCCCTTTCGAACTAGTCTGGAGATTTGCAGCCCCGCGCCGAACCGGCGCCTATTGGCCCTTAGCAACCGGACGCCTATATGAATTTGCCTCGACGGCAGCCTGCGACCCACTCTAGACGTTAGCTGTTTCGATGACGGCGTTTCCGTAAGAGCACAGCGGCGCCGCCGCGCATAGAACAGCAGGTGGGTCGCCCGCGGCGGCGATGGCGAGATCACTAGGCGATCGGCTAAAGCTACTGCAGAAGGGCAGGCGGCTCGTTCGCCAATGTCTGCACCCAAGCAGACGCTCCAATTTCAACGCCGCTATGAGCGCCGCCGCCATCGGAAACGCGCCACGCTGCGACGCCGAAACATAGCGTTAGCATCAAGTTGGTCAGCAATAGCAGGACTGAGAAAAAGTGGCTCACACGCGCACCCGGAACAGAACGTCCCTCCAGTACGCATACAGGTGGATGATTCGAAAACTGCAGCTGCGCTGACCTAACCGCCTTTTCCACAGGTCGTAAAATGCTGGATCAACAGCTTCGAACCGGGGAGCGCAGCCATTGAGCGGGTCGCGGTGCCGACGCTCGCGTCGCGCTGATCGTAGCTAAGCGGCACGGCAGGAGCTATTATCTTGTCCTTCGCTCGGGATCATTCGCTTTCAGGAGTCTGGCAGTGATAAAAATCTTACAAGGAATGCTCCTCGCGACCACGGTTCTCGCTGCTGCTTATAGTGGGGCACACGCAGCGGGTGGTTGTGGCGAGGGCTGTCACAGGACAAGCGGTGGCGCATGTGTCGTTGACGGCTGGGGCACGGGAGCCAAGGTTCGGAACGAATGCCCGGCGACCTCTCGCCCCCGTCCACCCTGCGGCGGCGCGGATTTTATCTGGGACCGCACCAAACAGGCATGTTTCCAACATAACCGCAGCTGGTTCTGATCTCGCGTCCCATTCAGGCGCGCTGTACACAGCGCAATCTGATCTCACTGCGCGGCCTCAGCGCGGGTACGAACGAGTTCAGTGGAACAGCTTGACCCTCATCTTGGCCAGTGCGCCGCTTCATGAGTCCGCTCTCGGCGGCGCCGACGGGCTCGGTTCGCGTCCTTGGGATCAGGTGCGGACCTCCGGGCACGGGAGCCGCATTAGCGCCGGACTTCTATTATGATTGTGCGGCCCTGCCGTCGGCTTACAGCTCGATTGCGGGCTAGCCGTCTTGGCAGGGAATACCGAAGTTGTCACAAGCGAGAGCGAAGGACTCTTTTGCTTTTGTATCCTCGAAGCAGAAGCGAGTGCCGACCTCCGCCTGATCGATCCACCAATCGACGTTACTGCCTTTCGCGATGCGGGAGGCTTCGCCGCGTAAAAGGTCCAGTTGTCTTCCCGCAGCACGAACGATCAGGCAATTTTTCTCTTTGGACACAATATCTTCTCCATGGCACAGGACACCGAACTCGTTGGTACTAAGAGCCGTGAACACGAATCCGCAGCAGGGGGACTGCTGCTGCGGCCCGCGCGGTCAAAAACTCCGGGTGAAAAACGACTAGGTGAAATATGCAGCCAGCCCCGGTGCGATGATCGTACCGCAGCATCTCTGGCTCGCAATATGATCAATTTCACAATCGGCAGAAGGCTTAACATGCATCAGTGCGCCGGCTCTTAAGGTCCATGAGGATCGGGAACAACCGGCAATCCGGGCGCGTTCGCCTCCAGCTCCGGGCGATGTCTCGGAGCGGACGCGTAGAACTTCCGGCCTCAGGAATCATCGTCTGGGGCCGGCTTTTTTGCAGCATTGCCTTGGCGCCAGTTTGATTTAGCCGTTGCCTATGTCATTTGGCATATGAAAGGCAACCGTCGGAAGACACCGGGACATTTTGGCAATTCAGCGTAAGCTGGCGCACTGTCCGGGAGCATGAGGACTCTCCTCCATCGAACGAGAGACGACCCCGGCTTGGGGGCCTGAGTGTTGATGCCGGGGCCGCTCCGCCAGCTCGACGGAGAGAGCTAGCGAGACAGCAAGCCGGGCAGTGATTGCTATGTTCCTACGGCTCTCAGAACCGCCGACTGAGACGGGATTTTTGGCTACATTTCGTGATTGAGCTACTTAATTTTCTAATCGACTAACACTTACTTATTTCAGCAATCATAGGGTAACCCTACGCGGTAGGCCGCAGCGCGCTGATCTTTCCAGTTAACCGTTAGAGCTCGTCGGACTCCTCGGTTTTCGGCTTCATCGTCGCAGCGAGCACTTGGCGGCGTTTTTCGATGATGCTAGGGTCCTCTTTGTGGATTGCGATCAGCTCTTTGAGGTTCTCGATCCCTCATCGGTGAACGCCATCACCCCATCTTCACCGACGCCCACGACCCATCCTCGGGGTCCATTTCTTCGGCGACCTCGAACAGCCATTCCTCGTCTTCTCCAAGCATCTCGGCGACATGGCCG
>NZ_JH600072.1:164107-167058 GCF_000244935.1 Bradyrhizobium sp. WSM1253 | reverse complement strand
GGGCGAAATCACCGCTGGGGCTTCAATCGATGGAACGCTTTCGGTCGCACCCGGGGTGAGCTGAACAGGGACAAGCTTCGGTCCCGCCGAAACGACACTCGCCAGGCGCGCCCGCCGCCGCCACGTGAACACCAAACTCGTCGAAATGCCGTGCCGCCGCGCGATCTCCGTCACAACCGCGCCGGGCGCCAGCGTCTCTTCGATGATCCGCATCTTATCGTCGCGAGACCAGCGACGACGACGCTCAACCCCGCCCAGGACCTCTACCCGCATCTACCGACCTTAAGGCTAGCCTTAAAGCTAGATCCTCGTCGGATACCTGCAACTCAACAAGGCGGCCCACCCCGGAGGAATACATCATAGGAGGCGCGAATGTCCTCTCAAGAAGCAGACGATCGACGCGAATTTTTAAGATCCTGCGGCAGGTTCGCCGCCGTAACACCTCCGACCATCACAGCGTTGCTTTCGACCTCACTGTGCAGCAACGCCATTGCCAGCTCCGACGGCCGGGGTCGTGTATGCCTAATAACGATCGCTGAGCGTGGAAGGTCGAACGACGGGCGGCGTTAGACTGTCGCCCATGCTTGGCCTGACTTGCCCGCGACCGTCATGCCAGTTTGGGACGATATGCACAGATCCCGTGGCGCCGCATGCTGAGCAGACCAGGCGCAAGCCGAGCCTCGACCACGGCGGGAGTGTGTCGAGCCACACGTCGACTCGACGATGGCAGAGGCCGTTCAGGCATTGGATGTTGCAAGTCACATGGCCGTCAGTCAGCCATTCCGTAGGGCTGCGGGGCGGATAATGGCCGGCCCATTTCGTGTATCGGCGAGTGCGCATGCCGCCATCAAAGCGGCATCTTAGGTATCTCGCAAATTATCGATCCCTAGTAGCCCGGAACGCGCGCGAGCTACCGCCTCTCGTAAGTGGGGAAACCTCCCCTGAAGCTCCGCCGGTTCACGCCGGCAGGTGCTCCCCTGAGCCGACAAACGAGAATGAAGCCGCCGGGCAAACAATACTTGTCCCGGCGGCCTGATATCCGTCCAGCCCCGGGACAGGATTAGCAAAAATCCCGGATACTGATCAGTATAGGCGCGCGGTGTGGAGGTTCAGTTCGCTTTTAAAGAATATACGCCAAAGCCCGCCGGCTCACGCTGGCATTGCCATGCTACAATCCAAGGGGCGGATCGAGGGTCTTTCTGCTCGAGTTGATTGAGAGCGATGCCGAGGCAGGTGCCATTATTATCTTGTAGCGATTTGATCAACGGCAGGTAGGGAGTGCGCAGAATGATTAGGCCGTTTTGCTTCCATTGCTTGGCTTTGGTCGGAGGCGCTGTACAGGCTCAGCAGGGCGCGCCTCGCAACGCTCAGAAATTGGAAAAGTGCCAGCAGCTCGCTGCCGAACGTGGTTTTTCGAGTGCGGGCGAAAGAGGAAAGGGACAAGGTCGCGCAAAGCGGGAGTTCGTGATCGCCTGCATGCATGGGAAGCAAAGCTGACCAGGCGCGAAAGGACCAAGTGAAATATGCAGCCAGCCCCGGTGCAGAAAATTCTGCCCCAGCTTGGTCTCATTTGCAAATACAATTCGGTGGAATCGAAATCCATGCAGTGGGCATTTTGCTCCGAGAACGGAACGATATTGCTATTCTCCCGCGAACCGGAGCTTGGCGCGTGCGAAGCCGATCAACGGAGGGTCGACGGCGGCCGAGATCGCCACCGAGCTTGGGAGATATATCGCGTCCGTCAAACGTGTGGCCGCGGACATGGGCCTTTTGCTGCGAAGCGCGAGGAGCGCTGCACAAAGACGCAGACGTATCAGCCGCTTGTAAAATCGCTCTATGCTGGCTCAGCCAAACCTTACGGGGAAAGCAGGGAATGGTTAGGCCCGGCGCGTCTTACCGGACAAGGACGCGTCGGGCCGCGAGTCCGTAATCGCGCATACGTAAGCTGGCGCTCCTTGCCCCCTGGCAAAATACGCGTTGCCTAACGAGCGCTCGAGGTTGCAAATTGAGGCCGCTTGCCGCTGCTAAGTCCGGCCTGACCTCCGCCCCTCGGTAGCCGCACCCGGCGCCACACAGCGCGGCTCGATACCAGACAAGCGAACATCGTCCGGCCAGGGAGTTGCGACCGCAATGGCAGCAGATCAGGAGCCGCTTAGGCCATCTCGCGCATCTCACCAAAGGTGATCTTCTGAAGCCGCATGCCGGTATTCACGCGCCATGGCGGCGAGAGTCGATGGCTTAGCGGCTCAGCACGCGCGCAAGGCGAGTAAACAAGGCGCGCCGGTTCACCTTTTGGCCCACTGCGGGCAGTGAGTAACGGTCTAGCGCAGAAGCACCATGGTCTCGAGCTTAGTTCGCCTATCACCCTGCGGCGGCGAGGGAAGGTAGTTTTTCCGCTTCAGGTCTCTCCCCTCCTGGGGCCGCTTCTTGGCAAGCCTGACCGAAAGATGAGTCACACACTGAAATGCGCACCCCCGGAAGAGGGTGGCATCGCCGCGGAATGTCGCGGCTTCGACGCTGGCAGTCTAACGGAAGCCCCTTTCGTACGGAGGCCCACCGGCGGTTGAAGTCGCGGCCCCAAAGGGAGGGCGCCGGCTCCGGAGCGCGGTGGTGGACAGTCCTGACGGATGCTTTCCATCTTACTCAGCCGCCCTTCTCGTCATTGGCGGACGAGTTTGGACCGCATACCGGCCAGCATCGTGTAGGCAAGGCGCCGCCAGATCAGGTTCATCAGGATGCGGAATCCGAGGCAAAGCGGCCACCGATTCCGACGGAAGGCGGCCAGCGATTCCGATCGAAAGCGGCCACCCAATCCGAACGAAGGCGGCCACCCTGTTGATAGGGTGAGACGGGGGCGTTGTCGGCAATCTGAACGGGGCAAGGTCCCTCCTTTTGCGGTTCACGCAATGGGAGGTCCGATGCCCGCCGAGAGATTGCCGATGCGGAAGATT
>NZ_JH600072.1:156197-164007 GCF_000244935.1 Bradyrhizobium sp. WSM1253 | reverse complement strand
GAGCCATGACTTTCGTAAACGTAGCGAAGGTGCCAGACCGGACCGAGTTCCGGCGAAAGGGCAAAGTCGTCCAACGCACGTGCGATGTTGTGAACGGCATCGCGTCGTCCGATCGGTGCGGAGAACATCGTCTCTATCAGCAGGGCCAGGCTCATGCCGCCGACCAGCATGGCTCGTGCAGCTTCGTCGGCGTGAGAAAGCCGGAGGGCGGTCACGATCACGGCAATAGCGTCGGGGTTCTTCAGAGCCACCGCAGGTTCGCTTCGCCAGCAAAAAACATGATGCAGGATGCTACCCCTTTCATGCAAGCGACAACGAGCCGACGCCAACATATCTCAACCGACAAATGTCGGAATGCGGGCGCCGCCTTTAGGGTCTAGTCGTGCGGCTCGTTTCCCTTCGGTTCCTGCAAGAATTTTGGCATGTGTCCACGCGCTCCACGGTCACGCGGGGCGGGGCGTTCGGACGGGTCGCGGCCGAGCTTGGACTGCAGCTCGACGAGGTCGGTGAAGACGTCGGCCTGGCGACGCAGCTCGTCGGCGATCATCGGCGGCTGGCTCGCGATCGTGGAAATCACGGTGACCCGCACGCCGCGGCGCTGAACGGCCTCGACCAGGGAGCGGAAGTCGCCGTCACCCGAGAACAGCACCATCTGGTCGATGTGCTCGGCGAGCTCCATGGCGTTCACGGCGAGCTCGATGTCCATGTTGCCCTTGACCTTGCGGCGGCCGGAGGCGTCGATGAACTCCTTGGTCGCCTTGGTGACCACGGTGTAGCCGTTGTAGTCGAGCCAGTCGATCAGCGGCCGGATCGAGGAGTATTCCTGATCCTCGATGATCGCGGTGTAGTAGAACGCCCGAAGCAGCGTCCCGCGGCTCTGAAACTCCTTCAGCAGACGCTTGTAATCGATGTCGAAGCCCAGAGTTTTCGCCGTCGCGTAGAGATTGGCTCCATCGATGAAGAGCGCGATCTTGTTAGTAGTGGAGGCCATTTTTGCTTTCGGAGGTACTTTCTGAGGAAATGAGAGTGGGGAAGAAATGCGTCGCTGAAGACTAAATATGAAAGGTGGTTGTAGCATAGTTGCCATGGACGAGGTGCGCTAGGCGGTTGAAAAGGGGATTCTCCATTGTGCCCTTGTGCCTCCAGATCGCCGGCGTCAATTTTGTCGTTTTTGCCCGCACCGATTCAGGCTGGTTTTGCCACATCGTCCGGCAGACTACAGGGCGCGCGAGCCGCACGTAGCATCGTCTCGGATGAGTGCGGATCTCGTAAGTGACGCAAGTGAGCGTGGCCGGCCTGCGGCGCAATGGCCTCGACGATTAGCGTGAATCGTTCTTACCGGTTTAGATGGCGTCGCCGAGCTAGAGTCATCACTTCTTCGGAACGAGGTTCGACAGCATCATCACCAATTGAGCCTGGCGGTTTGTCCCCGTTTTCATAAACACAGACTTCAGTTGATTGCGCAGGGTCTGCTTAGAAAGTCCTCGCTCTGCCGCAAAATTTTCCAAATCCTTGCCGCTCGCAAGAGCTACTGCGAGCCGGGATTCTGCGGCCGTCAGCTCGAAGGCCTCGCGCAGAGTCATCATACCCGCTGACTGCATCAGGTCGGTGTCGGATATAACTAGTATTGCGTGGAAGAGGGAAAGGGGAGAGTCAGTTAGACCAGTAAGCCGCATAGGGTAGATGACCAGTCGGCCACCTGAAATTTTTTGTAGAACTATGGGCGCGATAGTGAAGGCTTCAAGGCTCCAGAACAGAGCTCTGATCGCGTTCTGCAGGAGTTCATTTGATTTCGGATCTTGGCAGCGAATGCGTCCTGCTGAAATCTGCAGATCCACTCCGATTAGTCGCTCCGCCGCCGGATTGACGCGAACCACGTGGCCCGACCGGTCAAGCAGAAGTGCCGCGCGCTCGGAAAAATCGAAGGCACTTAGTGCTGATTCCCCTTTTGCCAGGCCGAGCGCTGCGCAAGTCTGAACGACCGAATCCAGACGGTTGGACAACTCGGAAAGAGCTTGCAATTCTCTCGCGGAATAAGAACCTTGATCTGGCGTCCTTTGTAAGCTCAAATTCCAAACCAGATCTCCCCGGCCGATCCGGACGCCTGCCCAACCGCTGAGATTACAGTTCCGAAGGAACTCTTGATAAAACGGCGAACGCTTGCGTGCGTCTAATGGCATGCAGTCGTTGTCCGTCGCCACTCCGTTGGCCAAGAAGGCGGCCTTCCCGCGGTAGCGCTCGTCGCGGCTTTGCCATCCGTCCCTGACGTACACATTTGCGCTGCGATCCATGGAAGGAGTAGCAGCAACGATCGGCAATGCTCCGATCACTGGTAACAGGACCGCGCCATACGACCCAGTGCATTCCGCTGCCGTCTGCAATGCCTCTGTCCACAGAGAGGGCTCGATCGCGGCGGCGGCCAACACGCGGCTAAGTCGGTGCAGATCAAACGGTTCCATCCACCATTCCGACGTGTCGAATGTGCCGCAGCACCTCTAAAGGCGTAGCCCAATTGGGCCATGCTGACTCAGGACATCCGCATTATCAAGGGGTTGGGGCAGCCCCGCGAGACCCACTTCGGCAAGGCGAGAGCAAAATGACCATCATGGAAGTTGGCCACGGTCGTACAGGGGCCGTAGCGACCGTCCCTTTGGGCAATGCGGGCTGGTCCGCTGTTCACGATTTTCGCTGTGCATGAGCCCGTATTCATGAACAGCTACGAATACAACTCCTATCGGAATAGAACCAGTGACCTACCAACCTTTGACATCGATGTTCAGCGCAGGGGGCGACGTTGGGGCTGGTTCATTCGGACGAGCTCGGGCGAATGCTTACTAGAGGGCCGAGAGCGCACTCGGGCGGAGGCGAGATATAGGGCGGCACGAGCCCTGTTTCAGCTATTGGCTTCCTCGCCCCACCAGAAAGCAGTCAAAGAAGCTCTACGCGCCGGCAGACCTAGTTAGTACACTTTCACACGTTAGCGCGACACGAGAAAAAAACCGAGGCATGCTCAAGGTAAATGCAACGTGTGCGCCGGTAACCGCACCTCCATGGAAGGTCGAGCCGATTTCAGAGGAAGTTGTTCCATGGACGAAGTGATCTTGCGCAAACTGGAGGAGCGTCTCGGACCGCTCCATGCGAGACAGCGATTGGGTATCGAGACGGACCACGAGGCACAAATCTTCGGCCGGGGGCTCCTCTCTTTTCACATAAGGAACTGGTATCCAGTCCATTCTGTCATTCGAAATGCACTTAAGCTGACCGGTCTCTACTGTCGCGGACGCCGAAATACAAGAAGCATACTCGTCAAGCGCAATGATGTTACGTTCAACGCGTTGCCACCGCTTTTCGACGGCTTCACCATACTCCACCTTAGCGACCTGCATGTGGACATGAATGAAGCTGCCATGCAGCGCTTGATCGAACTCGTCGGCGACATGCGCTACGATCTATGTGTTCTAACCGGCGACTATCGGGGGAAGAACTTTGGACCGTTCGAGGCAACCTTGAACGGCGTCGCACGAGTGCGAGCTCATCTAAAGAAGCCCGTTTATGGGGTTCTGGGCGACCACGATACCATCCAAATGGTTCCGGGGCTGGAAGCCATGGGAATACGTATGCTGTTCAACGAGAGCGAGGCGATTGTGCGCGGCGATCAGCAAATCTATCTAGCCGGGATCGATGACGCCCACTGCTTCAAGGCCGACGATATCGAAAAAGCTGCGTTGCAGATCCCGTATGGCGAGTTCTCCATTTTATTGTCACACACACCGGAGATTTATCGTCAGGCGGCTCATGCCGATTTTAATTTGTTGCTGAGCGGGCATACGCACGGTGGGCAGATCTGTCTGCCAGGATCTATTCCGATCATACTTGATGCAGACTTGCCTCGACGGATGGGGGCAGGAGCTTGGCAGTATCACGACATGGCTGGCTACACCTCTGTGGGTGCTGGATCGAGCGTCGTTCCTGTTCGTCTCAACTGTCCGCCAGAAATCACCCTGCACCGGCTTCGTTCGGGCTAACGGCGGGCTAATATGGTTCGTCGCGCAGGTTGGCTCGGAATAGAAAACGAGACAGAATTAGCGCGCCAATAAAAAAGACCCCGACGCCAAGCGCTATGTCTGCGATCGTCAATGAAAGAGCGTCGCGGCATGCCAGCATCGGAAATAGGGATTCGGGAATCTGATCGAGCCCGAGTGCCTGGCTGCTCGGCGGATAGTTTAGGCGGCGCTTCAGGAAGCTGGAGAACAAATCGCCCGCCATAGCCGCGCCCGCTACGATTGCACCGATCGTCGGATCCAGACCGATAAGCGGAGCGCTTGCTGTCGTGATGATGACTGAAATCAAAATACCGCGGATAGTTTTCGATGGCCCAAACAACGGCCTCCCATCAAACAATACGATGCCGGCATCCACCGGAAAGGAAAAACGTGGGCCAAAAATCTTCTTTGCAACGATCGGTGTGCCGTTCGCCAACGTCATTAAAACCAATAATTGCAGAATATGCAGAAATTGCATTTCTTCAGGTTAGCTTATAGTTGCATCCGACGGAAGTTCGATCTTCATTGACCATTGTGGGCGCCCTTCAGTGGGACGTCTTGCACCGGTCATTCAAGGCCCCCGGTCGTGCCTCATCCATAACCTGAAGTCGCTGTCGCTGCTCGGCCGCGCCGACGTGATCGAATAGCGATGCAGTTTGCTGCAGTGCACGAGCCAAATGACCCAACGCGATATTTAGTGGATGCGTGGGAATTAACCACTGTCGGGTTGACCTTGGCCTCATGAGAATACGCTATATCTACCCGAAGGCCGTTCAAAAGGACTAGCTGGTGGACGAAGACATTCTGCGCAAGCTCGAGATCCGTCTCGGCCCGCTCCATGCCCGGCAGCGATTGGGGATTGAGAGAGATCACGAAGCTCAGGTATTTGGCCAGGGCCTCACATTTTTTCACCTTGAAAACTCATCTTGGGCCGAGCGGATCATTCGAAATGTTCTGAAGGCAACGGGGCTTTACTGGCGTGCACGACAGAATGCAGAACGCATTCTCGTCAAACGAAACGAAATGAGGTTCAAGACATTACCGCCGCTCTTTGAGGGCTTCACCATTCTCCACGTTAGCGACCTTCACGTGGATATGAATGAAGTTGCCATGAACAGACTCATCGAGCTGGTTGGCAGCATGCAGTACGATGTGTGTGTCCTAACTGGCGATTATCGGGGGCGGACTGTTGGGCCGTTCCAGCCCGCACTGGATGGTGTCGCGCGAGTGGCAACTCATCTGAAACAGCCAATCTATGCGGTGCTCGGCAACCACGATACGATTCGAATGGTCCCCGGGCTCGAAGCTATGGGCATTCGCGTGCTGCTCAATGAATGCGAAACAATCGTTCGCAAGGACCAGCGGATCTATCTGGCGGGAATCGACGATGCACATTTCTTCAGAGTGGACAACATCGAAAAGGCCGCTCTCTCGATACCCCGCGGTGAGTTCTCGATCTTGTTGTCTCACACACCGGAGGTCTATCGTCAGGCTGCGCATGCCAACTTTGATCTGATGCTGAGCGGACACACCCACGGCGGTCAGATTTGTCTCCCCGGATCCATTCCCATCAAGCTTGAGGCGGTGCTGCCAAGGCGGATGGGGGCTGGGCCTTGGCAGTACAGAGATATGACCGGCTATACTTCCGTTGGTGCGGGCTCGAGCGTCGTTCCCGTGCGCCTCAATTGCCCGCCGGAAATTACCTTGCACAATTTACGCCGCGGCTGACGCTGACCTAATGCGGTTCATCACGTACACGAGCCTGAAACAAAAGTCGGGCGGGAGTAGCTCGCCGACGAAAAATACCCCAACACCCGAGGCGCTCTCGGCAATCGAGACTTCCTTCTAAACCGGCCCTATGGCGCCAGTGACGGGGAGAATGGCAACGTGCTACCTGACATTTCGTTTCGAAGTCTTTCTTGCTTTTCCACGCTGACGCCGTTTTCGAATCGGAGTGATCTAGCAAGTCATAGGCAGATGTGAGGTTTGGATCCGTGAACAGCTCCTCCACGGCACGGGAGTGCGATGAACGTGGGCGCTGTCATTCAACTCGCAATCTGCCCAATGCATGAGTCTCTTCTGGCCCGAACGCGAAGCCCAGACCGGCTCTGAAATCGTCCGGTTGTCGCGGTAGACCAGACGTGACCGGCGGCGGTCAGGACGGCGCCTGTTGACCCTTGCGGTCCTTGACGCGCAGCCAATCGAAGGGTGACCAGACCGGGCCTAGTACCCGCAATAGGATCTTAGCGATGGATGATGTCCGGCGGATATGATCGAAGAGGACGTCCAGCACAAATGTTGTCGCGAGCCTGCACCGCTTGCCGATGATACCCATCTGCCTCGTTCAGCAATCGATCAGAGATGTTGCATGACTGGCGGCTATTGTCCGCGTAGTTGAGCGTCGCCTCCGTGGAGACAGAGGCTTGGGCCAAGGCTCCGCAGCGCTGCCATGCCGGTGCACTCATCGCATGCTTCCAAGCCTCACTAGCTGCGTTGCGCAATCGCAACACTTCGGGGCACGGCGCCTGCGCTTTGGCCTGAACTCCGAGCCCGAGTAGCACGTTATCGTGACGGCCGGCACTCCTCTCAATGTCATCGGACTTCCTCCAAGCATTTATTTGCCCCAAGAGTTTCACTAACTCGGTGGGTTGCTGGTATCGGCGCTGACGATGGCAATCGGTCTGCGCACAGTGTCTTCGTTCCATTAAATGGAACCATCGGCATTCTTCGAAGGTGGGCGAAACATTTCGCATCCCTGAAACTTAAGTTAATCGTGAAAGGTCGCGATATGGAACCGACCAATCGAATATCGGACCCCATCGATCATAAGACTGCCCGCTCGATCTGTGACGAGGTGGGTGACAGATTGCAACAGAACTTATCTCGCGAAGCCTTGCCTCTGCCGCCCTACCTCGAACGTTTAGTCGATGAATTGCTCAAACAGGAGCGTCATGCAATTGATGGCGTCGCAGCCGCCCGCTAACCGTTTCCTTCATGCGACGCGGCGGGTAGTCGCGTCCGTCTGAGTGGTAAAGAAGAAGCCGTCGCCGTTCCAAACCGGCGGTGACCTTCCGCTAATCTTGTCGCTTGAGGCATCCCAGGCATGGCCGGCCGGCCGGACGCCAGAGTACGTGCTTGTTCAGTGAACGATCAAGCCGCGCTGTTTCCCCTGTTGGCCCGTAGCGACCAAAATCCGCGTCCATCTAGACTTCGGCAATCAGGGTGAGAGTGGACCTGTTGTGCTCAGCGGGAGTGTTTCGCATGTTTACCCGAAAGCGACGTATCAGGAGTCGCCCGCCAACTGGTCGAGAAGGTGTTGGCGCCCAACCATCGCCTCTCAGGCAACAGTCACGCGGTGTTGCAGCCGAACTTCCGATTATACGATCACGCAGCGTTATACACGGGAGCGAGTCTCGTATTGGCTTTGCGGGCCCGCCGCCCTAGAATCGCGGCGATCGCAGGATGGGCGGAATGCAGTATGTTTGCGACGCGCCGAAGGGTAAGACCTGGTTCCGTATCGAGACGGAAGGTGAAGCGGCGCAAGAGTCGCGCCTGATGCGCCACACAGTGGAGAAACATTTCTGCCGCGAGCGAGAGAAGGCAGTCCAATCCTGGCGTCCGGAGCAGCCCAACGCGATCGAGCGCGACATCGGCCTCGAGACCCATGTACAGCGAGAGATGCCGCTTTTCCTCACGTTTCGTGACAGGGAGGGTAATGCCTTGGCTACAGCAATGCTGCCACCGGGTGGCAAGGATCGCGGCGGGTT
>NZ_JH600072.1:124385-156097 GCF_000244935.1 Bradyrhizobium sp. WSM1253 | reverse complement strand
GTCTTTTCGTCCTGCTCAAGCCGAAGCTCTCCTTCGGTGATATGGCAGACCATGGCATTCATCATTGGGGGCCCCATGGTCTTCGATCCCGGCTGCATGATGATGTCGCGCATTGAGACGGTCTTAAAACCCGGGATCAGCGATGGTGTCTCGCCATCATACTCACGCACCACCACACCTGGCCACGGAGTTGTGTCCTTGTAGCCCGTAGTTTGAGCGGCGGCGGGCTTTATCATGGCCGCCGAAGCCGCTGCCAACCCGAATGTCAATGCAGAACCTTCGATCGATCTTGCTCATCGCTTTTCTCCCTGGGTTACTGCAACAAGCCGCCGCAAAAGCTGCGCGCGTGTGGAATGTGAAATCGTGGTGTGAAACCGAAAAGGGGGCGGTCTCTTAGGGTAGCGTACCTGCCGAACAGCGCTAGTACTGCTCGTTCGTCCCGAACGGTGACTTCGGCACATCCCGCTTCAAGGGCAACCTGACTGGTCCTGTGGCGGGTCGCAGTAAGTGTGCGGCCACGAGGCGATGATGCTGCTCCCGCAAGACCGCCCGGAGTTAGCCCATCAGCGAAGTGGCAGCACGCCTCAGTTTTATCGGACAAAAGGGCAAGCGTCCGATGGCATCAGTGCAACCCGGAAATGAAATAGCTCCAAGCGGTGGCCGGTACTATACTGGTGCTACTGGAAGTGCTGTTTCAAGCGTTCGTGGAAAGATTGCTACGACCAGTCTGGGAGGAACATCTGATGACGACTATGTTTGTTAGACACACGGTTTCCGACTACAAGACTTGGCGGAAAGTTTACGACGATTTTGCTCCGGTTCAGAAGGCGAAGGGCGTAACAGCCGAGGCTGTCTACCGAGCAGTCGAGAATCCCAATGACATCACAGTAACTCACGAGTTTGCCACGATTGAAGCTGCGCAAGCCTTCGCGGAGAGTGCTGAATTGAAGAATGCCATGCAGAATGCGGGAGTGGCGAAAGCTCCAACGATTTGGTTTACAAAAAAGGCGTGAAGTATCGATCCCGGCCAAGTGCCGGGATTTTTTTGCTGTGGTGGTACCATGTCGCCTGTTTGCCCATTGAGACATGCCGAGGCGGTCTGACGATATCCGAACACAGGGGTAGACCGGTAGAGAACGGCACGCGGCCAAAGTGACGCGATTGACCCTGGCTGTGTAAAAACGCAAAAGATCGAAACGCGACGAGAATGACATTCTGGCTTTGCGGGCCCGCCGCCCTAGAATTGCGGCGATCAGGATGGGCGAAATGCAGTATGTTTGCGACGCGCGAAGGGTAAGACCTGGTTCCGTATCGAGACGGAAGGTGAAGCGGTGCAAGAGTCGCGCCTGATGCGCCACACAGTCGAGAAATATTTCTGCCGCGAGCGAGAGAAGGCAGTCCAATCCTGGCGTCCGGAGCAGCCCAACGCGATCGAGCGCGACATCGGCCTCGAGACCCATGTACAGCGAGAGATGCCGCTTTTCCTCACGTTTCGTGACAGGGAGGGTAATGCCTTGGCTACAGCAATGCTGCCACCGGGTGGCAAGGATCGCGGCGGGTTCCGGATCATCATCGTTGCCGCATGCAATGCCGATCCTTATCCTGAGCAAGATGCGGCCATCGCTGCGCTAGGAGCGCATTTCGGTCTCACGCTCGATCGCCACCGCTGCTTCCCCTACGGCCGCTAAGAAGCCTGACAAGTATCGCTGCTTGGGCGGCTCGGGCTTCGACGCGCTCGCGCAATGGTGTGCCAGGATTGGACCCCGTCTGACCGCAAGGAAATCGGCAAAGGCTCGGCGTCGCTGCCGAGCCTTCTTATTATTGTCGAGCTCTGAATGTCGGGCTTAGAAGTCCATACCCCCCATGCCACCCATGCCGCCGCCCGGAGGCATCGCCGGACCGGCGCCGCCCTTCTTGGGCAGCTCGGCGACCATGGCTTCCGTGGTGATCAGGAGCGCTGCGACGGACGCCGCGTTCTGGATCGCCACTCGAACCACCTTAGTCGGATCGATGATGCCCTTGGAGACCAGGTTGCCGTATTCGCCGGTCTGCGAATCGAAGCCATACGAGTACTGATCCCTTTCGAGGATCTTGCCCACGATGACCGAGCCGTCCTCGCCCGCGTTGATTGCGATCTGGCGGGCCGGGTAGGACAACGCCTTGCGCACGATCTCCACCCCGGTCTTCTGGTCGTCGTTCTTGGTGCGAATGCCCTTGAGGTGCTCGGAGGCACGCAGCAGCGCAACGCCGCCGCCTGGCAAGATCCCTTCCTCGACCGCCGCGCGGGTCGCATGCATCGCGTCATCAACGCGATCCTTGCGCTCCTTCACCTCGACCTCGGTCGCGCCGCCGACGCGGATCACCGCGACGCCGCCTGCGAGCTTGGCAAGACGCTCCTGAAGCTTCTCACGGTCGTAGTCCGAGGTAGTTTCCTCGATCTGCGCCTTAATCTGGGACACGCGCGCCTCGATGTCGGCCTTCTTGCCTGCGCCGCTCACGATCGTGGTGTTCTCCTTGTCGATCATGACCTTCTTGGCGCGGCCGAGCATGTTGAGTGTGACGTTCTCGAGCTTGATGCCAAGGTCTTCCGAGATGGCCTGGCCGCCGGTCAGGATCGCGATGTCCTGCAGCATCGCCTTGCGGCGATCGCCGAAGCCCGGAGCCTTGACTGCGGCGACCTTCAGGCCGCCGCGAAGACGGTTGACAACGAGGGTGGCGAGCGCTTCGCCTTCGACGTCCTCGGCGACAATCACAAGCGGCTTGCCGCTCTGCACCACCGCTTCCAACAAGGGAAGTAGTTCATTCAACTGAGATAGCTTTTTCTCATTAATGAGGACGTAGGCATCATCCATTTCAACGCGCATCTTATCGGCGTTTGTGACGAAGTAGGGCGAGATGTAGCCACGGTCGAACTGCATGCCCTCGACAACTTCGAGTTCGGTCTCGAGCGACTTGGCTTCCTCAACGGTGATGACACCCTCGTTGCCGACCTTCTTCATGGCGTCGGCGATGAACTTGCCGATCACCGCATCGCCATTGGCTGAAATCGTGCCGACCTGCGCGATTTCCTCGTTCGAGGTGACCTTCTTGGAGTTTTTGACGAGATCGGCGACCACAGCTTCCACGGCCATGTCGATACCGCGCTTGAGATCCATCGGGTTCATGCCAGCGGCAACCGACTTCGCGCCTTCACGGACGATCGCAGCGGCGAGCACGGTCGCGGTGGTGGTGCCGTCGCCAGCCGCGTCTGCGGACTTGGAGGCGACTTCGCGCACCATCTGTGCGCCCATGTTCTCGAACTTGTCCTCGAGCTCGATCTCCTTGGCGACGGTGACGCCATCCTTGGTAATACGGGGAGCGCCGAACGACTTGTCGAGGACGACATTGCGGCCCTTCGGACCGAGCGTCACTTTTACCGCATTGTGGAGGATGTCGACACCGCGCAGCATGCGGTCGCGGGCCTCTACTCCGAATTTGACTTCTTTGGCTGACATAGTGGGTTTCCCTGAGTTTTTGACTTAATCTCACCCTTGATGATGCGCTCGAGAGGCGCTTGAGCGATGGATTAGGCGGCCTTCTTCTTGGAAGACACGTCGGTGAGAACGCCCATGATGTCGCTCCCCTTCATGATCAGCAGATCGACGTTGTCGATCTTGACCTCAGTGCCCGACCACTTGCCGAACAACACGCGGTCACCGACCTGAACGTCGATCGGGATCAGCTTGC
This sequence comes from Bradyrhizobium sp. WSM1253, assembly GCF_000244935.1. NCBI lineage: Bacteria > Pseudomonadati > Pseudomonadota > Alphaproteobacteria > Hyphomicrobiales > Nitrobacteraceae > Bradyrhizobium > Bradyrhizobium sp. WSM1253. Next base: position 152,371 of record NZ_JH600072.1, on the reverse strand, counting down.
CGTTTTCGTCACGACCGCCGGGGCCAACGGCGATGACTTCACCCTGGGAGGGTTTTTCCTTGACCGTGTCGGGAATGATGATGCCGCTAGCGGTCTTCTCTTCTGCGTCAATGCGCTTGACCACGACGCGGTCGTGAAGCGGACGGAATTTCATGCTCTCCTCCTATCCTCTAGTCGCTTTTAGTTTGGATGAAATAGCGGTCGAAGCTAGCGAGGGCTAACCGCTCCGAAAATAAGCGGCCCTCGCCGGCATACAAGACAAATCCGCGAAGGATTTCGAAAATCCGTCGTTCACCGGTCCGCGGAGGCCCATTCAGAGCCACCTAAAGGAGCCCCTGGAATAAATCTTGGCTGGTTCGAGGAAGCCGCTGAGGAAATTCGGGCCGGCTGTATCACCCGCACAGGTTATTGCTTGGCTTTGCCATCCAATACAGGGTTGCGCGCGTCTGGATTAGCCTGTTCAGGTACAATGATGCCGCGTCCAACGGCATTCTAGACCCGCGACGGTGCACGGACAGGCGGGGGAATCCCAATCCCCTCTCGCCTACCGAGAGAACCTGAGATGCAGCGGTCGAGCAAGTTTCTTTACAGATTCTCTCCCTCCAGCGAGTCGCTGCTTAAAACTCCGTCGTTCGGGACTTCGACCGCATCTCCAACTGACAAGCAAACATACGAAACGGAGTCAGTGTGGCGCACTGATAAGAAAATTACACAACCGGAGTCAGCCCATAGAGTGATAAGCAAAGATGTATATGCTTATCAGTTGTCGTATGACCGCTTGGCGCAAAGCTGTCGTTCGCTTTCGCGCCAACGTCGTAGAGCGAATCTAAAATGCAGCCTCGGCACAAGACGGCGTCGAAGCGCGCTCGGCCCATACCGGGAGACGCGACATTGAACGCAACTCCCGATCAGGGTTCGTTAAGTTATTCGGCTGCAATCGTGTGCACGGTCCCGCCTTGGTCGGCGTTTGTGAACACGAAGCCCTCGTAGCCGTTCTGCGCGACCTCCGCGCACTTTCTGCGGTATCCGCCGACGCCCTCCGGACCGAGGTAGGGCAAGAACCGCCGCACCTTGCCCTCTATGTTGGCGCCCATGTACCAGGAATTGGTGCCGGGCATCAGGGTTGTATTCACGACCTCGGCGACATGGGTGCCCCATGCGTCCTGCGCCTGAAATGCGCGTCCGCTTTGCCTCTGCCACTGGGTCAAGGCCGACAAGGATGCACGTCGGTCTTGGGCCCAGAAGCAGACCTCGGCGGCGGCCGACGTCCAACTGCTTTGAGCCGACGCACAGAACCAGACTTCTCGGAGTGCCCGACCTTCATCATCTATTCCCGGCGGCGGGGGAGAATTTCTGAATAGTATTGAAGATCACGCCGTCGGTCGCGGATGCCGTGGCTTGAATCGGCAAAGTGAATTGCACGGTGATGCCTGGTCCGGCGTTTGGGGTGGCCCATATGCGTCCCCCGTGAGCTTCGACAATCGAACGGCAGATCGATAGCCCCATGCCCATGCCGCCGGGCTTCGTGGTGTAGAATGAGTCGAACAGGTGTTCAAAACTCTCCGGTTTCAGTCCCGGGCCAGAATCCTGCACGGTGACGAGCACTCCCCCCGATGCATCTTTCCCAGTGCCGATCAGCAACCCGCGCGACCCTTCGCTGACACCGCTCATCGCTTGGACGGCGTTGATGATCAAGTTAAGGAGCACTTGCTGCAGTTGGACTCGATCTCCTTGGATGGGCGGCAAGCCCTCCGCGAGTTGCGTCTGCACCGAGACATTGTTTTTCATCGCTTCGCCACGCGTCAGGGCAATGACCTCAACGACCGCGTCGTTGACCTCCAAGGCATCCTTGCGCGGAGGCTCCTTCTTGATGAGGGCACGGATGCGGCCGATGATCTCGGCCGCACGCTTTTCGTTTTCGACGGTACGACCAAGCGCCTCCCGGGCCTTGTCCAGATTTGGCGGCTGGCCATCCAGCCAGCGCAAGGCCGCCCCGGCATTGTTCATTCCCGCCCCGAGCGGCTGCATGACTTCATGTGTAATCGAGGCCGCCAGCTCTCCCATGGCGGTGACCCGTTGGACGTGGGCAAGATCCGCCTGCGTCTGACGCAGGGCCTCCGCGGCGCGCTTGCGCTTGGCCACGGAGGCGAACAGGGCCGCCAGATCGGCGAGCACGAAGCCGGCGATCCCCACCGCCAAGGGGGTCCGATCGAGGGTCGCATCCACGTGGGTGTCCTCGATCGTGGCGGGAGCGCTACAAATGGCCGCCCGCATCCCGGTGTAGTGCATGCCGGATATGGCGACGCCCATGATGATGGCGGCGGCGAGCTTCTGCCCAGCGCCCCCGGTTCCGAACGCCAGCCACAGCGCCGCCGTCGCCGCGCCGATCGCGACGATGACGGAAAGCGCGAACCACAGGGGGTCGTAGCTCAATTGGACGGGCCCCCGCATGGCGGCCATGCCGGTGTAGTGCATGGCGAGGATGCCGAGCCCCATGAAGACGCCGCTGAGCACGACGCGGGGGCGCCATGCGCCCGGGCTACTGATGACGTAGAAGCTGCCGCTCGTACCCAGGATCGCCAGCACGAGGGAAAGGACAGTCAAGCCGACATCGTAAGACACCGGCATCGGCAGCTCGAAGGCGAGCATGGCGACGAAGTGCATCGACCATATGCCGCCTCCCATGGTGAGTGCGGCCGCCGCCAGCCAGATCGGGTGCGTGGGTACGCGCTGCGAGGGTATGTGGTGCGTGGGTCCTTGGGCCAGCGCCACGCGTTCGCCGAGATCCAGGGCGGTGTAAGACGCGAAGCCAGCGACCAGGATGGACAGGGCAACGAGAGAGGGATCGTATGTTGCGGTAACAATCATCGGGATCTTCCCCATTTTGGAGCAGAGACGAGGGAGGCACCACCCGATGCATCACAACCGACATTCCCCGGATGCCCGCTCCTACGATTGCGCGACGCAAGGGCAGTTGGCGGCATGATGCAGCGAGGTCTCGGTTCTCTCAAGGGCAACGATAGTTCGGCAGCGAGGCTGTCTCAAGCGAGGCGCGCTGTCTGCCCGGTCGGCGGCGGCACTGGTTCGATGGGCCACCACCAGCTGCCAGAACCCTCTGTCGGATATCCGAGTCGGGTCACAAGCCTTCGATGACCGCTAAGAGCGGCAACTTCCGACTTAGCCTCGGAAGCTGACGTCGTACACGCCTAGGCATGTACGCTCGCACGTCCCCCGATCTCTTACGTTAGTACAGGCTCAACGATGCGGCCGATGTGACGCGCAAGAGAGGCCGGTTCGATCCCGGCGAGCTTTTTCCGGCGTAGTGCCGTGAAGCCGCTGCATGCGGCCTATTCTTCCCTGTTCAAATAGAGAAAATCGACAAAGGAGGTTGCTCATGTGGCAACGCTAAACGAGTGCTTGGCCTCGGCCGAGTTGCATCTTGGCTTTCACAAACCGCCCGCGCGATCCAACGCGGCGTCGCCGCAAGGCGTGAAGCGATGCGTGTGAGGGCATGCTGTAGGCCGGTACGGGGAGGGGCGTGGCAGTTTTGGGACGCAATCCGCCATCGCAGACCGCGGCTTTCCCATTTCACACGCATCTGCAATTCAGAATATGGGTCTAAATTGCGGCTAGGCAATCGCGAGCATGGTCCGCACGAGTTGCGCGATCTTAAAATCGCATTGTCTCGGATTGATCTGTCGCAAATGCTGACACTCGACCATAGACTATATTGAGACCCGTTTATGGAGCTCTGCCATGATCATAGAGCGCTTATCCCAAGAGCATCTCAACATTGAGAAGCTGCTGGCCATCCTCGAGCGGGAGCTCGAGGTATTCGACCGCGGCGACCGTGCTGACTACGAGGTCATTCACGCGGTTATCAGTTACTTCGAAGTCTATCCAGAAGTTTATCATCATCCCCAGGAAGACTTGGTATTTGCCAAGCTGAGGGCACGAGATCCAGCCGCTGCTGCGAAGGTCGGCGATCTAGCTCGCGAACACCAGAAAGGGGCCCAACTTTTACGCCGCGTCGCTCAGGCGGTCGACAGCGTTCTCGCGAAACGTGGCATTCTGCGCGAAGATGTGGATCTTATCATTCGGGATTTTATCGCGCACGAGCGCCGTCACATGAGGATGGAAGATCGCGATTTTTTTCCAGTGGCAGTTAAGGTTCTCGAGCCTCACGATTGGACTGAGATCGCTTCAGCCGCGACGAGTCACAACGACCCGCTATTCAGCGACGTTGCCGAGGAGCGGTTTGACACGCTGCGCGCACATATTTTGCGGCTTGAGCAAGAGGCTGACGCGGAGCGTAAGTAATCGCTACGGCGTCGCGCAATGCATTTTGCCGCGCGACGCTGGGGACTGTAAGTGGCTCAACCCGACGAAGGAATAACATGAATTAAGAACCACCGATAACACATGACAATCGGGAAGATGAACCGCCCCGGGTTTGCCGGAGGCTGTTTGGTTTAAGTTATGCCGCCATGGCCGGTTGTTCCAGCATGGCGTAGTAGCGTTGCTCGGCTTCGGCTGGCGGGATGTTGCCGATGGGCTCCAGGAGCCGTCGGTTGTTGAACCAGTCCACCCATTCCAGGGTCGCGAACTCGACGGCCTCGAAGCTGCGCCATGGCCCGCGCCGATGGATCACCTCGGCCTTGTAGAGGCCGTTGATGGTTTCGGCGAGAGCGTTGTCATAGGAATCTCCGACACTACCAACGGAAGGCTCGACGCCAGCTTTAGCCAAGCGCTCGGTGTACTTGATAGAGACGTATTGGGCGGATTCAAACGGTCGTCGCAACACCAGGAGTTTGGAGGTTGCGATGAACGTTGTAAGGCGCAGATCGGCGCGGTCAGGACGAGCCCCATTGCCGTCGCCAGGACGGCCCTCTGTTGCCGGGCGCGATGAACAGAATAAATTTTGGCGGGCGATTGCCGCTGGGTTAAGCAGCGAAGATGCTGCACTCGAAGCCGGATTGTCACAACCTGTCGGAAGCAGATTATTCCGAAAGGCGGGCGGCATGCCACCTGGAAAACCGACCCAATATCTTCGGATGTTCCATAATGAAGGTTATGCGAATCAATAAAGCTTAGAAAAATCAATGTCTTACGTGTCATTTGCGCCGCTTCACTCGAATCCAACCGCGACCGACCTTCGTTACGACGCCTTCGCCTGTCTTCGCTGTACAGTGTCCCGCTGGCGCCGCTTTCGGTCGCGCTTGCGCCGAACTGGCGGTATCGAAGGCACGGGTGACAGAGAGGTGGCCAGCGTCGGCTCCTCGACGGCGCGGACGGGAGTTAGCTCCGTTGCTTGGGCGGGTGCGGACCGCGCCTCCATAATCTCGAGAACCGAGCGCCCCTTATCTGTGACACGCCAGCCGCCGTTCATCCGCTCGATGAGACCTTGAGAAAATATATCCAAGTCGGGTACGCGGGCTGCCAATCGCTTCGTGCGTTCGGCCCAGAACAGCCAGCTCGTCATCATTATCTGATGTCACGGCGATCTTCTTGGTCGGACTGATCACGCGCAGAAAGGCGCTATTTTGCATGCCCAATACTTACCGATCGTTACACGGGCACCCTGGACCGCCGTATCTTGGGTCGACATTACACGCGCCCCTAGCTTGCAGGCGCGAGTCAGACGACGTTCACGGCTCCTCCTGAACTTATCGTTTACGATCCTGACGTACGATGACGCTCCGCAGCGCTTTTGCTGGCTTGAATCGATGTCCAACAATCGACAAGAGGTCCGCCCGTGGTCGCCCGAAGAAGAAGCCCAACTGCTTGCGCTACACGATGAGGGCATGACTGCGACCGAGCTCGGCGAGCGCTTGGGTCGCAGTCGCCAGGCCGTCTACGGTCGGTTACAACGTTTCCGCAAGCAGCGAGGTCGAGTAAGCCGCACCAACGGACGCGCCTTTGCGCAATGGATCGGTTAGCCGAGAGTCCTCCCCCGCCCTCCCCATCTTCGCGTCCTTGACTGCAGCCGCAACGCCAGGTGACGCCCTCCTGCTGGACACAGGTGCTAACACTGCCATCCGGCGTGCGCCTGTACGACTGCCCAACCTGTAAGCGGTGGTTTGGCGAGATGCCGGCTGCCATAATTTGCCTGACGCGGCGTCTTTTGCAGGATCGCAAAAATCGGCAGCAGGGTGGAAATGGTCCGATCCGAGGCTCCTAAAAGTTCGGCGATTTGGTCCGCAGAGGACGACGAGATGCTTTTTCGGATGCGCGCGAGCGGAGCGTCATTCAGCGACATTGCAGCATACCTCGGCCGCAGTCAGGCATCGGTCGAAGCTCGCTATTCCAAACTAAAGAAGCAGATCAAACTGCGTGGTCGTTCCTAAAACATTACGCCCTGCCTCCGGCGGGATACGACCTGGTGAACACACCTTGTTGCTCACTACGGTTATAACGAAACGTGCAGCCATGTGTTGCGCCCCCGACTCGGCACGAGCCTTCGCGGCGACATGCGCCCCCATGCGGCGATGGATTAATTGTGCTCCTGGCCATCCGAGTTAACAGGCCATCCAACACTCTTTGCAAAACGCGGCAGCGCGTCAATTAAATCGAGCCACATGCGTTACGTGGGGCGTCGGTCCCGCTCGCGATCCGCGACGCGGCCGCCCGGAGTTAAGGCGGTGGCCTAAAAAGGAAGGCGGGGTCGGGTCAGCGACGATCTGGACGCACGCGGAGGGGCACGACTTTATCCATGTCGCTGTGACCGGAGCGCCGGCTTTGCAGCTGCACCACCTGCTTGAGTTCGAGAGCCTCTATGGCGAGCTCATCTGCCAAGCGTTCGAAAAGTGCGCGCTTTTGCGGGTCGCTCGATCGCCTGCATAAGGGCCAAATCCGCGGCATCCGCACGGAGTTTGTCCAATTTTTCCCTTAGGTCCGCCATGGTATCGGCCCCGTCCTAGACCCACCTCGTCATGCGTGACGAGATGCAGGTCAGCGGCGGAACACACTATGGGTTCTTCGTTAACCGATTGTTAGGCCTACATTCGTGAAGGCCGAGATGTATGAACGAGCGCCCGCTAGCTTTGCCGAGCGCGTCTGCGGCTATACGATCAATGCTTCAGTGCGCACACGTGGTCACGAGCAGCATGGTCCGGCTGCATTGCCAATCGGACCCCAACATTGGTTCATGGACTCCACGAGGAGTACCGACCGCCATGCTGGTACCAGCCGCCACCAGAACAGCGGCCGTCAGCGCGAGCATTCGATACGATGCCAAGTTCCACTTCATCCTTCATTGCGCTTCCCTCCAGTGGAAGGGCGCACGCTAGGCTCAGGAATACCTCCCGCTTGCAGGGTATTTCCTAACAGTCATCACAGTCGCGTGCAGCAACCACGCTGCGTCAACCGGCGGCCCCTCGAGGCGGTAGGCCCCCGAGGCGCAGTCATACGTGATGCTGCAGTCCCCAGAAGGCGATCAGCGGAAGGGCTGCGGCCCCAATTCCCAGCAACAGGAGAATGGCTTCCAGCATGTCGAAACAAGCCCCGCCCAAGGGAATCATACACATGGGTGAAACTTAGTCATCGTGGACTGGCCTGCCCCGGTCCGATCTGATCAAAGAAAAACTCGCCGGCCTCCCTTATCGTGAGCACCGCATCATCAACCGGCAATTAAGGGATCTGGAACTATCTTACACGTAAGTTCTTCCGTTCTGAATGGCCACTGGAGGCTAACAGATGACGGATGAACAGCTAGCTCTTCAAGCTGTTAGTGACGCCCAGCGCATTTTGGAAGAATACTTAGAACCGAGGCCCCGCAATAACGAGCGCATCATCTTGGACAAGCTGGTGGAAGTGCTCGAGCGGCCAGATCTTCTGGTCGCCGTTCATCGGATGCAGCGCGGCTCGTAAGCGCTCCGTTGTCGCGCCGTTGCTGGTCGGCTCGTGCGAATTCGAGCCAGTCCTCAGCAAGCTTTAGCCACGGCTCCGCATCGACGGACTGACGGGCTTGCGCCGCCCGTTCCCTGCACACCTCAGCTAACTGGTAGAAGCGAAGTACATCTTCCGACATGCAAAATGACGCAACTAGGCCCATCATCCCGCCTCAAGAGTATCGCCTCTTCCGACACTCTCTGTCGAATATCTCACATATCATCCCTGATTGGGGTGAATCCTCGCCACTGTGCTAAATGGGCAACCCCACCGGCCCGCAGACGCTTTCAGGTGCCGGCTTTGCCGGTTGCCAGCACCATAGAGGCAGACGCCGCGTGATAACTCAGCAGGTGGCGTACCAACCATCAGGGAACGGCAGCAGAGGCCATTCGCCCGCGGTGTCATTCGCGGCCTCCGGCTCGGCGACGATTGGCCCACTTGCCGAAGGACACCACGCAGGACGCGCCCCCGGCGCGCGATCATAGGGGTGCTGGTCGGAAGGCCCTGTGCTGCTGAAGTGCATAGACTCGATCGAGATATCTCAACAATTAAATTGTTAATGTAGCTATTAAATATTAACTATTTGACTTGTTCAATCACGAAATGGTTGAATAGGTTTCTCCTACCGCCGCCCCTGCGCGGTATTAAGGCCAGCGACCATGTCCTTGGCATTTCCGCACTGGCTGATGATCGCAGGGGCCCTACTGGTGGGTGCCGGCTATATTGGTGTCCTCGTCAGCGGAAAGAAAGCGAACAGGGTTGATCGACCTCCAGGCGAGCCGATCGATCTGCCGGCTTTACCGCTCCTCAACTCGCATGACCCGCAGTAGCTCGCGCGCGTTCCCCCAAGAGCGAGGGTTAGCAATGGCTGTCAGAATTGAATGGGGTCCGCTTGAGGCGATAACGAACGTCCGCAACGAAGCGTGCAAGGCTCGAGACTTCATCATCCACTCCCATGATGGACACGTGCAGGGGCAGATTGTCGTGCCTGACGACGCCGATCAGTTCGTCATGGGGGCATGTGAAATCCGGCTTCTCGAACTGCTAAAGGACGCCATCAAGGAACTGGAGCGGTGAAAGCGCCGAAGATCGCAGCACCAAAGCGTGTACTCAATTTCGATACACGTGATCAACGCGCCCGGCCCGCCGGCGCGAACCGGCGGGCCCTGTCCCAGCCACGCCTACAGTCTCAGATTACCTGCGGACTGCTTGCCCCGATCGCTCACGATCTCGTAGCTCACCTTTGCACCTTCTGCCAAACCACTGAAGCCAGCCTTCTCCACTGCTGATATGTGGACAAAGACGTCCTTCCCGCCGTCGTCGGGCTGAATGAAGCCATAGCCTTTGGTCGCGTTGAACCACTTCACAATACCTGTTGCCACGCGCGTCTCTCCTGAAAAATGACCGTGGCAACATGACAGAAGCTGACAAAAACGAAAAGCCCGCCAACTTAGGACTTAGTTTAAAATGCGAGTTGGATGCATGACCGCTTATACTGGGACAGGCGTCATGTTGCCCACATGAGGAAGGCAGCCAACGTGAACCGGCGCCTCCCGTGAATTTCCAACGATGGACCAGCAGGGAACGAACACCTCAATAGGGAGCTTCAGAATCTTGCCGGCTCCCCGCGGAGCTGGCGGAGCGGCTCCGGCCACCCAAAAGTCCCCCTTGAAGCCGGGGCAATCTCACTGCTGGGCGCGTACACAGTCGGGACGAACTCGTCGGCTTGGAAATGGCCGTCAGTGTGAACCGGCGAATTTTGTTGCAATCAAATGCGACGCGCTAACGCACTGAGCGCAGATAATGGTCTTGTCGGTTGGCGCGGTTCATCTCAGCGAAGGCCTTCCCCAAATCTTCCGCCGTATGCTTCGCCTTGAAATTCTCCCATGCGACCATGAATCGCCCCTTCGCTTCATCGAGCGAGCCAGCTTCCCCGAACGGCGGACCGGGAAGCGTCACGATGCACGTCCACAACCAGAACCCCGGGGAGCGTTCGTTGGCGTAGCGGATGCGCCCGACTAGCTGCCGGTCCTCGTGAACCGTGTAATCATCCAGGCCGATCATCCGCAGTGTCAGAGGCATTGTGGCTTGCCGCAGGGTAGAAACGAAAATAAAGCGCGGCGGATTACAGTGTGCCAATTAAACCTCGCCTGACCTGCGCGGCGAGGAACCCGTGTCCTCACGGCGCCGTTGCTGTCTCGCTAGCTTGCCCAAGCTGGCGGTGCGGCCCCGGCGTACCTCAAGAGCCAATCCTGAAGCCGGGGCCGTCTCTCCGCCATCGGTCTTTTCGGAGCATATGTTGTTGCGCGGCGCACAACGCAGGTCCTGCCGCCGTAACTCCAGCTTGCGTCACGACCGCGTGCACGAAACCGTTTCGAGCCTCACACGGAATGACGCTGAAACAACGCCCTCCAAAACTGAACGGCATTGACCTCTCGAGGAGGGTAATATGCGGAAACTATTTTCGGTGCGGCCTTACTGCCGATCGCATTCGTGGGGTGTTTAACGATTATCTCGGCGGCCCTTTCTGCAGCCCGGGATGGCAAGGCCGCAACATTCTCCGAACGCTTTGCACCCGCGCTGAAGTCCGCCTCGAGCGGCTAAATGCACTCACAGCCCTTGTGAACCTGATCTGGCGACGGCTTGCTTACATGAAACTGGCGGGCACCGGGGCGCGGCGGTGGCAAGGGCACAAAGTCAGCAAGCCTCGCCTGCAGCTCTAGCTCCCCAAACGGCGTGGTGAGGACGGGAAGCATATGCAGGCCGAGTTGGGCTCCGAGCGTCGCCAATGCCAGCAACGCTTGCGAATGAGGAGGCCCGAACAAGAGCACCCGGCCACCAAAGCGCTCGCCCGCGAGTCGCTCCAAAACACGGACCGCTTCCATGCCCTCGCCAGCAAACCCGAGCAGAAGCAGATCAGGAATGTCGGCGTTGATTACTCCGGTTACTTCGGCTGAATGAGCGCATTCACAGATGGCGAATCCGAGTTCTTGAAGCGCTTCACAAAGAAAAGATCGAATGTGTTTCTTCGAGTCAGCCACGCAGATGCGAGGCACGACTTTTCGTTGGCCAAACCTGATCGGTTTGACTGCGTTGTCTTTTTCCAAAGCCCGTTCCCCGCCCCAAAAGGTGTCACACGGCCTGTGCAATACCGCGAGAACGAAGTGGTTGCCGTCTCTGTTTTGAGATTGAACCGTTAGGCTTAATCGCCACAATGAAAGTCAATTTGGATGTGCCGTCTACCCCACTACTTCTAGTGATCTGCGTCTCTCCGGCCAATGTTTGGCCACCTCTCTGAACCAATTGAACATCTCGTTCAAACTTCCAGCGGTCTGAAGCGCCACGAGCATCCATCGCGGTCCCTTCCGCCTGAGGCCGCGCAAATCCGCTCGCAGCAGCAGCGCCAGCGCGGCTGGAAGCTTTATTCCTTCCATGCCCCGGCATTGGGGCTTAACCCAGTTTGGAGTTTGGCGATCTGGTCTTCGGTCTGTCCGTTGGACCAGGACGTCGGTAATCGCTGCGCTGACGGGGGCCTTGTCCTTGACGACGCCGTTGGCGAAAGACACGACTAGGCTTGCGCATGCTCGTTCCAACGATGATTCAAGCTCTCCGTGAGCCTTCTTGCGGATCATCGCACGGAAACCGGCTATGATTTCTCGAGCTTCCACCAGGAGAGGAATGCCTTGCTCAATTGCCGCAATAGTGACGGTCTCTGACTTTGATAGCGTATCGCCGCCATTGGTCATCAGCGCGCGATAGGTCTCGCGGACGGTACGCGCTGCAGGCTCTGAGCATTGGACATTTCGGCACGCCAACGGCGTGTCCCCATTCGGCAACGACTCGCACCGGGCTAAATCCCTGCGCCTTGAGGCAACCCACAGGTCGGCGCCATTATAGTGACCAGCGGACCACTGAACATCGAGCCATGGCAGGCAACGTACGGAGCGTCTTAGGTGACTCGCGGCCTCTCGCCCCACCAAACTGTGGCGGTCCGTTCAATGTCCTCCTCGTGTCTACAATCAGGGCGAAGACATTCACGCCACTGATTGAATCCCTGCACGTACAGGCGGTGTTGACGCTCGCTTCGCCAGAGAGCTCTAGAACTGATGCCGTTAACGTGGTGCGTTGCAGCGAGCTATCTGCTTGCTGCGCTGCGTCTACGTTCCGCCATGGGTAGTACATCACCTTTCTACATATGAATCGGGGATGTGCCGGAACGTGCGTTATGAGTTTGCATTGTTTCTCTGTTTTGTGATTTGTAGCGAGGTCGATCATGCGCCCGCTTTCTGGAATGATAATGATTGCAGCGGTCTCAACTTGGACGGGGCTTCACGCGACCCCTGCTGTCGGGCAAACATTCAATGACAGATGGTCCGTCGTTCCAAAGGCTCACGCGGAGCCCGCTCCTGAAGTACTCGATCAGGCAAAGAAGGAGGAGCCGCAAGCGCAGTCTCCGAACGGACAAGAGCCTTTGAAAGATCGTTCAGGGGCTCAATCTTTCAATCGATTCATTTCCGGAAAAGCCTCTTACTATTCGTATTCCAAAGGCAAGACAGCGAGCGGTTCATCGTTTGATCGGAATCTACTAACCGCGGCGCACCGCCGTCTGCCGTTCGGCACGAGAGTCCGCGTCACTGATCTTGAGACGAATAAGTCGGTGGTCGTTCGTATCACCGACCGCGGACCATGGGTCCGTGGCCGCGTCCTCGACCTCTCGCTGGCGGCCGCGCGCAGCTTGGGGATTACAAAACGTGGCGTTGCTCAAGTCCGTGCTGAGGTGTTGTAGCAGACGTGCATTGCCGTGCGAAAGGACGCAACCGCCGCCCACGCGCCCCTACGTCAATAGTCCGGCTTTTGGCCTGAAACGAATTTGCCGTGTCTCTAAAGAACCCTGACGCTATCGCGGCCCTCGTATCGGCCCTTAGGCTCGTCCACGGAGACGAAGTCGCGCGAACCATGCTCCAGGAAGGTATGAGCCTCGCCACGCTGATCGACACGATGTTCTCCGCGCCGATAGCACATCGCGATGCCGTTCGATACGTCGCGAGTGCCTTAGATGACTTCGCCATTACACCAGAACTTGGCCCGGTCTGGGATCTTCGTTACCTGTATGATGATCAGCCCGACTCATTTCGCATCGTCGATTTGGAGATAGCCACGCCGGCCGGTACGCTGTCTAGCAACGACCTTTGGCTTCGGCTGCCCGTCTAACTAGCTCCCAAGCTCTGCAAGGCCGAACCGTGCTTCTACGATTAGCCGGAACCCCCTGCCCTACGTGCCGGCCTTGTAGGTCTTGATCGTGCCGGCCCGGTATGTCACAGCATGAGAGGACGCCGCTGCAGCTCATCGATGCCCTTTCTCCGCAGGGCTGCGTCTTTACATGCCATGGCCTGAGCCCAGTTGGCCGCGATGATCTAACTGCTCCCCCGCCCGTTCACGTCGGCGAAATTGCGAGATCGGTGACGCCGAGCGAGGCCTGAAATCTTGATCGCACTTGCATCCTGCGTGCAGGATGGCAGCTCTCTTAAATCCGCGAGGGATCGACCTTCCGAGCACGAACGCGACGAAGAGCGACTGCAAGGACGATTTTAGAAGCTAGCAATTGAAACCGGCGTGTACAGAAAGTATTCGCAGTTGAGCGGCGCGAGGCGTGCGAAAAGGACACTATGCCTGTCGAAGTCGCGAGAGCCCAGCAGGACGAAGAGGTTCACATCCTTGCGGGCGGATGCCCATAGTGGCATCACGTATTGCGATTTGGCCGAGTTACCGTAGTTCATTACCGTAGCTTATTTCTAGAACCGTCCAAGGCTTGCGAAAAATGAACATCTTCGCGAGGGTTTAGCGCCCACAGTTTGGAGGAGTGGATATCCTCTAACTTCCGAAGTTTGGGGATTATTGACAGAAGCACTCGAGAACGCTCCGCGAGCCTCCTCCTGGGCGCAACAAAGCGTCCGCCACGTCCAGGTTAAATGTGCTCCATGCCGCGAGTTCCTCGAAGTCGCTAATGTGGTGTGCCGCGCGACAAGTTCGTTGCTCGCTTGATGCTTGCATCTGGAGGGAACGTTGGATGTTGCACCCGCATTAAGAGGCGTCGGCACTCTTGCCGGCATACAAGAGGAGATTCCATCAATGAGGAAGATTTATCTAGGAGTGCCGATCAGCGCCGCATTGTTGGCTATCGGTGCATTCGCAAACGCTCAAGGAACTTCGACGGGTGGGTCGAGTGGTCACGATCTCAAACAATGCTGGGACGTGGCTAATAAGGTGGTTCGGGACGTAAGCGGCGCCACCGCAACTGGACCATCCGGAAATACCACGGTCGGCTCAACAACATCACCTGGGTCAAGCTCTGGCACTTCTTCCGCTGCTTCTTCCGGTACGAGCGCCAACGCCAATGCTTCCTCGCGCCCAGCAGGAATGCCCGACTGCTAGCGATCCGATCGCGCCGGTAAAAGTGCTGACCTGGTACTCCCCCGCTCAACGGGGGTTTTTTTCGCCGAGGCGGCTCCCCAGCCGCAAGACAGGGTAGACTTCGGTAAGAGGCGCTGACATTCACTAGCCGTGCCGCGTGGGAATTCCATCGTTGCACAAGACGTGATCCCGCGTACTCTGCGAGTGGGTTGGTGCACCAGAGCCAGTCCGGTCAGCGTAGCTACTTGTGAGAAGAGCGAGAGGAAGTGTGCGGCACCTGATATGTGGTGGCGAAGAAGCGCCGCATTGAACGGCGAAACTCCTCGGAGGCGGCTACTCAGTCCACAAATGTTAAAAAGCGGGAGGAACTCTACATGAAGAAGCAGTGGCGTTATTCTTGTTTCCCTGTTGTTATTGGTGTGACGCTTATGGCGTCAGGGGCGTTTGCGCAATCCGTGGACACGGCCCGGATTGAATCCGCCGGTCAGAACGATTGGCTGACCTATCATGGCTCATACAAGTCGTATCACTACAGCCCGCTAGCACAGATCAATCCCAGTAACGTAAGCAATCTGGGCGTTGCCTGGATCCATATTCCGGGACGTTCCACGCGAGGGCTGCAATCGATGCCTCTCGCGGCCGACGGGGTACTCTACTACACTGGGTCCTACAGCCGCACGTTTGCACTGAACGGCGCTACCGGTGAGGTGATCTGGTCTTACTTCCCCGAGTTGGACGAGGCCCTGATCGCGCGGCAGACCCACTCCCCCTATAATCGCGGTGCCGCCATCGGCGAAGGGAAGGTCTATGTCGGAACCATGGATGGCCGCCTCATCGCGCTCGACATGAAGACCGGAAAGGTCATGTGGGACACCAAGCTGATCGATTCCCAAAAGCTGACCGTTGGTTTCACCGGAGCGCCGCTTTACGCCAAGAGCACAGTGGTGATCGGCGCGCAAGGCGGCGAATGGCCGGGCCGGGGTCCGATCTTCGGTGTTGATGCTGCAACCGGCAAGAAGAAATGGGAATTCCTGACGGTTGCCGGCACCGACGACGCCATAAAGACCTGGGGCAATGACTCGTGGCGGACCGGCGGCGGCGGCGGCTGGATGCCTGGCACCTACGACGGCGAGACAAACACAATTCTGTGGGGGACTGCAAACCCGGCTCCGCTCTACGACTGGTCGGGAGCCGATTACAAGACGCAAGGGGCGCGTCCCGGAGACAATCTCTACACCACCTCAGTGCTTGCGCTCGATATCGACACCGGCAAGCTGAAGTCATATCATCAGGAGCTACCTCACGACGCCTGGGACTTTGATAGCGCGGTCGGCGAGTTTGTGATGCTCGATCGCGATGGCCAGAAGTACATCGTCCATCCGAACAAGAGCGGATATATCTTCGTTTACGACCGCAACCTCGCCGTCAAAAACGTATGGCGGATCACGCAGAACAGCAATTTCGTCAAGGATATCGATCCCAAGACGGGTGAGCTAATCGGTCGCCGCGACTTCTCCGCCGGGAAGGCTTCCG
Source organism: Bradyrhizobium sp. WSM1253 (assembly GCF_000244935.1). Taxonomy (NCBI): domain Bacteria; kingdom Pseudomonadati; phylum Pseudomonadota; class Alphaproteobacteria; order Hyphomicrobiales; family Nitrobacteraceae; genus Bradyrhizobium; species Bradyrhizobium sp. WSM1253. Next base: position 136,537 of record NZ_JH600072.1, on the reverse strand, counting down.
AACCATTGTGCCCTCACATATCTGGTGGGGTGAGCTGGAATTCCGGATCGTATAACCCGAAGACAGGCCTCTATTACAAGCTCGGCCAGGAATGGTGCATGACGCTCGAAGTTCAGAAGACGACTCCGATCGTTGCTCCTCAGGCCCAACTCAACATCGGAGCCGACTTCAAGATCGCTCCGCCGCCCGGCGGTGAGATCTATGGCCATCTGGATGCGCGCGATCCCATCACCGGCGCCAAGAAGTGGGAAGTGCGCTTCCCCGAGCCGCCGCTCGGAAGCGTATTGTCCACTGGAGGCAATCTGGTATTCGTCCCGGACTCGCGCGGCACGGTCCATGCTTACGATGCCGATTCCGGTGCCGAATTGTGGAGCCACGGCGACGGCACCGGCCACCAAGGCGGCATCATCAGCTACGCCGTCAATGGTAAGCAGTACATCGCGGTCGTCGCCGGCTTCGGCGGCATGGCGTCGGATGACTACGCGCCGACCTTCGGCGGCGTCTACAAGAGCATGCCTCGCGACGACGGCGCGCTCATCGTTTACAGTCTGAAATAATGCTCGTGACGCCGGGAGGGAGCGGCGTGACGCCGCTCCCTTTGTCAAAGCGGAGCTAACGAAGCTCGGCGCAAATTGGATCCCTGAGAGGTCGGGTTGGCCGGTATGCGATTGGCTTGGAAGATCATGACGTTGTCGACCTCGACACTGGCCGCGCTCCTTACGATTGCCAGCTTGCCCTCTCGCGCGCAGCAACCTACTCCGGGCGCTCCGGATAACCAACAACTCGATGTCGGGCAGTTGTTCGCGACGACCTGTGGTTGGTGTCACTCCGACGGCGGTCGCGCTGCCGGCAAGGGGCCGCAGCTCATGGATAGCAAGCGAGATGACGACTTCATCCGCAACCGCATCAAGAACGGCAAGGAAGGCGCGATGCCGGCTTTCGGCGTGACGTTCAGCGATGCGCAAATCGACGAAATCATGAAATACATCCGCGCCCTGAAGCCACATGAAGGCTAGGCGACATTGATCTACACAGGGGTTTCATGAAAACTTATTTAGCCCTCGTGGTCGGCGCCCTGCTGGAACTAACCAGTATTGCGCAGGCTCGTTCTCTCGACGCGATCCGCAACTCCGGTGTGCTTGGACTATGCGCCCACCCCAACTCGCTTCCTTTCGCCAACAAGGCCGGTGACCCTCCCGGATTTCAGATCGAGTTGGGCAACGCGTTCGCGCGCGAGCTTGGTGTCTCACTGAGGTCAGACTGGATCATCACTCAATACCAGATGCGGAGCGCGGGCTGCGACATCGTGCTCGACATCATCGCCGACCGCGAGGCGCAGGGCGAGACCAATCTGAGGATATCGAAGGCGTATTACCGCACAGGTGTTGCGCTGGCAGTTCCTCATGGAAGCAAACTCACCTCCTTCAAGAGTCTCGATGAGCACTCGAAAGTTGGTGTCCTGGTCGGATCTATGGCGGCCATGACCCTCGGTCGGCGCCACGTGCCCACGTCGACGTTTGGTTTCGAGGTCGACAGCCTAGAGGCTCTTGCCAATCATGAGATTGATGCGGCAGCGGTCACCCCGACGACCGCCAGCTATTTCAATGTGACGCATCCGGACAAGGCGGTACGCATTCTCGAACTCGACGAGAACGAGGCGAACCTTAACTGGAATGTTGCTGTTGGCATGGTGCGCCCGGATGACCAGTTGCGTGAAGCTATCGACGGAGCCCTGGACCGGCTGCGAACCGACGGTACGATCAATCGGATATACGAGCGCTACGGTGTCGTCCTACAAGCGCCAAGATAGCCCAGTATGCCGGCGGAACTCAGCAGGCGAGCTGTTTTAGGATTCATCGCGGCTGGGGCGATGATGACAATCGATTCGACATTCGGTGGAGAGGTGCGGAAAACTGGCCTGCAGCTCTACACGGTTCGTGACCTGCTGAAGGTCGATTTTGAGAGGACTCTGAGGAGAGTTGCCATTCTCGGCTACAGCGAGGTGGAGTTTGCCGGCATTCTCGGCTCAGACGTCAGCCACACCCGTAAGCTCCTGCTAGGCCTGGGTCTCACTGCCCCATCACTGCATATCGACTACCCCAGTCTGCGGGACAATGCCCAACCATCGTTCGAGATCGCTCATTTGCTCGGCAGTCGGTTTGTCGTTTGTCCATGGTTGGATCCGTCGGTACGGAAGACCACCGATGATTGGAAGCGGATCTGCGATAATCTGAACACGATTGGTCAATTAGCGTCGCGGTCGAACTTGACCCTCGCCTATCATAATCACGACTTCGAGTTTGCTGCCCTGCCCGGTGGCATCCAGCCGTATGATGTTTTGCTGAGGCGCACGGACGAGCGCTTGGTCAAGTTCGAGCTCGATGTTTATTGGGCAACCAAAGGAAATCTCGATTCTGCGCGCGTCTTGAGGGCAAATCCATTGCGGTTTCCACTGGTTCATCTCAAGGACATGGCAAAAGATGGTTCGACCACCGAACTAGGTCGCGGCACGATCGACTTTGCCAGCATACTCGAAGCTGCGCGCCAGAGCGGCGTGAGACATGTTCTCGTCGAACAGGATGTTTCAACTGATCCGCTGCGGAGCATAGAGACAAGCATCGCATTTCTTCGGAACCAGCCATATCTTTCGCGCGAGTTCATTCGGCCACGCACACCGTAATGCTTGTGATCAACCACACCTGATCGTGACTCCCCTGGAGCCCCTGGAGGAACTAGCATGTCGGTGCCGGCGGTCCCCTTGCCGGCCGAAGCGAGAGGCTAGACCCCAGTTTCCCCGACCCGGGAGCTGGGGCTTTTTTTGAACCCGTTTGGCTCATCTCATCCCTACGCGATCGACCTCGGGGCGGGTGCGCACAGCGAGATGCGCCCCATTCGCCAAGGATTGCCTTCTTCACGCTCAGCGCACTGCTCGACTTCTTGGCCCCATCTTTCTCGTGCTACAATTTACGATGTCCGAACGACAGCACTGCTTGGCAAGCAGTTCGGATCGCCGATCAGCGTCTCGCAAAAATTGTCAATGCAACAGGGAGGTGATGATGAACAGACGCGCGTTTCTCACCACAACAGCAGCCGCGACAATGGCAGCAACCGTGAAAATGGCTTCGGCTGCGAGCGTAGCGCCATTCGGTCAAACGGGCGCTCCAACCAGGTCGACCGAGCCGTTGCCATTGGGGCCGCTATCGGGAAGCCGCTACCCGGATGCTCACCTGGAATCCATGAAGAAGGGCAAGGCCACGTTCGGGCCGGCTGACTTTCCGGCGTTCGCCGGAACGATGGCGGTAGAACGCGTCGCAACGGGATTTCGATGGGCCGAGGGGCCGGTCTACTTCCCGGCTGGCCGCTATGTCCTGTTCAGCGATATTCCAAACAACCGCATCATGCGCTTCTCGGAAGACGAGTCACGTCAGCGTGTTCCGCCAGCCATCCATGAACTCGAACGGTAACACCATCGATCGCGAGGGCCGTTTGATCACCTGCGAGCATTCTGGCCGACGCGTTACCAGGACTGAATTGGACGGTTCGATCACAATCATTGCTGACAAGTACAATGGCAAGAGGTTGAACTCGCCAAACGACGCGGTTGTCACGTCCGATGGTGCGATCTGGTTCACCGATCCGGCCTACGGCATCGGCGGCTTCTATGAGGGCATCAAGGCCGAGCCCGAGCAGGAAAAGCACAACGTTTACCGCGTCGATCCTAAATCAGGGGACATCAAGGTGATCGCCGATGATTTCGTCGAGCCGAACGGGATTACCGTTCGCGCCCGACGAGAAGAAGCTCTATGTGATCGACACCGGTTTCACCGACGGGCCCGACAATCCCTCTCACATCCGGGTGTTCGACCTTGATGTCGCCGCTGGAAAGGCGTCGAACAGCAAGGTCTTTGCGGAAATGCCCAAGCCCAGCATTACCGACGGCTTACGCTGTGACACCGAGGGTCGTGTCTGGTGCTCCGTGGGTTGGGGCGATCCGACCGAGGACGGGGTGCGCTGCTATACGCCAGGGGGCGAACTGCTAGGTAAGATCCACATTCCGGAAACCGTCGCCAATCTTTGCTTCGGCGGCCAGCAACGAAATAGACTTTACATCTGCGGTTCGACCTCTCTGTACGCAGTCTACACAAGCGCGCAGGGCGCAATGAAGCCATGACGGTCCGACGATCAGCATGACTTGATCCGGTAAAAAGGCGGCCTTTCGGAATCTGACGCGGGCTGCGCCTCACGGGGCCCGCGTGAGTGGACCTGTCTGCGATGTCAGGTTCGGCGCGCTCTTCAACACGCCTCATTGGGCAGCCAGCGCCGCCACGGCATCCGCTATTCCCGCAGCATCTGCATAGGTAACCATGTGACCGGCATCCTCGACCAGATGTAGCACCGAGCTAGGCAACACCTCGTGCAGGCGGCGCGACTGGTCGGCCTCGATGAGCCGGTCACCCTTTCCATGCAGGATCCTAACGGGAGACCGGATGCCCTGATACTGAAGCTGCAACTGCGCGGCCGCTGGAATAAGGAACGCGCTCTCCTCGGCGGCCGCCCTCAACTGCTTGGGCCGTAGAGCCAACGAGATCGGAAATTCATTCTTGAATTTCGGCGGAATGGCACGCGGCGCGAACAGCGTGCGCATCAGCTTCGGCGTAATAGCCCACGATATGATCGGCGAGATAGTGTAGCGCATCAGATCCCCGAGCAGCGGCAGTGCCGGACCTGACATGAGCCAAAAATCCATCCGAAAGGTTGGAAAATAGTAGCCGGACACAAGCACGAGCCCACTCACGGCATAACCGCTTCGCAGCGCCAGCGCGATTGCCACCAGCGTTCCCCAGGAGTGGCCGAGCACCACGGGATTGCGCACTCCAAGCTGATCAAGAGCCTTCGCGAACAAGGAAGCTTGCGTTGTGGCCGTCCAGATGCGCGTGCGCGGACGGTCGCTGTAGCCAAATCCTGGCCGGTCGAAGCAAACGACGCGATAGTCTTGGGCCAGGCGGTCGACCAAACCGCTTAGGACGAGATCCTGAATCATGGTGCCGTTCCCGTGAAACAGGACCACGCAAGGGGCGGCGGTATCGCCCCGTTCAATATAGTGAAGGCGCACTCCGTCGCACTCGGTAAAGACGCCGATCGGGGGATTCTTTCGCTCCGCTGCCACCTGAAACGCGATGTTGCCGAGGATCAAAACGACAAGTCCTGCCAAAACGATCATCAGCACGGCTTCTGTTGTGGACATGGTGTCAACCTATATGCGCGATGGCGGGTACCTCGGATTGGGCGCACCGAGGCCGCTTAGGGCCGATGCTGATTCGGCTCCCTCGTTGTGAGCCGCGCGCCCCAGCCGAAAGCAAGCAACCGCGCGTGCGTGATCGGCGTTCGCTTCCATCCTTTGCCGCAGCGGATACGGCTTGCAGTTATCGTCCCGACAGAGCGGTGAGCTCTTGGGGCGGATTGATGCGCCAGACCGGATAAGCCGCCAGTTCTTTCGAATGCTGCCCGACCATATCGAGCCGTCTGTTTGTAAACTCCGTAATGACGCCAAAAAATTCAGTCGGTGACTTGATCGTCGCAAGTCTGAGGCCGAATTCAAAAGCAAATTGCGCGTTGGCCGCGGCTATCTCAAGAAGCTTCGCTTGATACGCCTGCATGTTTGCCGTCGCTAAAGCAACGCCTTTCGTTGGATCGCTATCCGTGATTCTCGGACTGAGGTCATCCGGTAAGGCATCCACCCGAGGCTCAATGAGAGGAACCTCGTGTTTAGAGTCATCATAAAGCCCAAGGGGCGGTTCAATCGAGACTGCCGCAACAGAGCGAAGTAAATCCTGTTTCGGGCTTCGAACAATGGCCTGCTTGTTCTGTTGGGCCCGCGCGGCCATTTTCGGATTGCGGGCGCGCTTCGGCGCTGTCGCCGGCTTGCGTTTGCTCATCTGACACTCCAAGAAAATGGGGGGCGACCACAACGGTCATTTCTGAAAGGACAACAGGCTTTGTGACGTGGCGTTCCAAGCCCTTGCATTGTTGGAGTCCCGCATGAACTGAGATCAATCGGACGTTCTGCGCTGTCGAGGATGATTTTAGGTAGCAACTCCAACCAACAAACGTCTAGCTGGCGATCTTCCAGACCTATGCTCAACGGCGCCAGTCTGAGAACGATCGGGCCTCCGCGCGTGGCGCTCTCCAAAGGACCGCTTTATCGCGGACGTTCTCATCACGGACGTCAAGCCGCCGGGAGACATCGACGGATGGCACATACCGAACGTTGCCGAGAGGATTATCCTAAAGTCCCGGTGATCTATGCGACCTATTTCTCGCCCGTCGCGCCCAGCGCTGGCGGATAGAGGCCGGCTTCGGCGACGCCAAGCGGTCCGGACGCTCGGCGACGTGCTCGAGGACAACCTGAGCGCCCTGTAAAGCCAGACTACCCACCGAGCGAATGCTCGAGGAAGAAGCGCAGCATTTCCCTCGTCGCATCCGGCCCTTGCGGATCAGTGTGGGACCCGGCGGGGCTACCTCCTGACCACGCGTGTCCGGCGCCATCGATGTTCCAGTGTTCGGAAATCGTCCGACCGGCCCCGTCGATCAGGACGGTGCGAGTATAGGCATGGCCGTGGGGTACGCGTCCGCGAAGTACCGTCGTCGTCGGCCTCGTTGCCCTGGCGGACTGCTCGATAATCTGGTCGCCATTCTTTGGATGCACCGTAGTGTCGCGATCGCCATGGAAAACGATGGTCGGCACGGAAATTTTGCTATCCGCAATTGCCTTGAAGCCGCCTCCCTGCCGCATGGCTACGAACGCGGAGGGAAGATCGCTCGCGGCGCCGCACGCGAGACCTGAATGAATTCCGACGGCCGCGTACAGGTCGCTATACGTTGCGCCCATGATCGCGGCGGCGGCCCCGCCGGCGGACAGCCCCCCGACGTATACGCGTTTCGGATCGATCGCATGGTCGCGCATGATCTCGCGGGTAATGCCGGCGATGATCGAGGGCTCGCCCCCGCTGCGGCGCTGGTCGCCGGTGCGAAACCAGTTCCAGCACTTCGACTGGTTGGCTCCGCTCGGCTGCTCAGGATAGACCACGAAGCAATTCTGCTCTTCCGCCAGAAAGTTCATCCGGGTGCCGGCCGCGAAATCGTCCGGCGACTGGGTGCAGCCGTGAAGCATTACGATCAGGGGAAGCTGTTGTCCCTGACATCGGCTTGGGATGAATAGCTTGTAGGTCCGGCTTCCCGCGGCGTTACTGAAGGTACCGGCGATAAATCGTGTGTTCTCGGGCACGATGTCCGATGGGGACAGAGGAACGCGCGTGATCGGACTTCGCAGGCCGAGCCCGGAAAAATCCCGCATGCCGTCGACCGGTATGGAGCGTCTGCGTCCCTGAGCAGAGCGGGTCGGCGCAATCTGCGGAGCTTCCCGCTCCTCGACAACTTCGGCGGTGGCGTCGATGGTGAGCGGATCGAGCCGCGGGAGCCGAGCCTGAGAGGCGCCGCGAGACTCCGGTCTTGGAGCGCTATCGCCCTGGAGCATGCGCTGCAGCAGCGCGGTGGCCTCGACCAATTGGCCGGCACGCGTGAGGCGGGTTGCTTCGCGGACTATGTCTTGATTCAGCATCGTTCACCTCGTTCTGTCGGCGAGAGCGGCCTTGACCGCGGGAGTGGCGTGAAGGGCACCCAGCACCGAGACCGACGCGATTGTGGCGCGAGCCAACTCGGGAGTGACGTCCTGGGCGATGGTGGCTAAGCCCAAAACATTGATCTGCAGCATCTCGCCGGTGCGCCGCGCCGCTTCGAGATCTTCGCGAGTGTAGTTGCGCAGCCCAAGGTCCAGGTTCTTCCGGGCCGTGGATTGTCTGACGACCTCCACGTGGCGCTCGAGCTGGTTCCGGATTGCTGTCCGGATGAAATCGGTCCGGTTCGAATAGAACCCTTCCTGCACCATAAGATCGACATGACCGAGGTCGACGTAGCCAAGGTTGATCGTGATCTTCTCAGTGTCGGGGGCTTTGGGTCGCAACTCGCGCACATTGTCGGCCATAGCGCTAAACACCCCAATCACCATCCCACTGGATGGCGTGTGGCTGATATTTAGATGTCCCTAGGGGACTTTCAAGGGATGAGCGGATATACCGCGCCCAAGGGCGCGAGATCTGAGAATGGGAGCGTCACCCGTTTGGACTTTGGCGTCCATCCGGCGAGCACGCCGCTTGCGCTCCCCGGCCACTGGGAATGCATCCAATGACCTTCGAACAATTCGCAGGCGCGCCGTCACGTCGAGAGCGGTCGCCGCATCGTCGCGCGCCAGGCAAATTCCTGGCGAAACTCATCACCGCAAGCCCAAGGGCCAGCTCGTTCAAGGGCTTCAAGCGGAAACAGGTTCGGCGTGCTCCCACGCCGGGCGCACACCAAAATCGAGAACACCGTCCGGAACCTGGGAATTGAAGTCGACGATGCACTCGCAATAGCAGGGCAGGTCGACGTCTGAATTGGCTGAGCAGAGCGGACCTGCTCTGCCCCTCATTACCCGCGACGGCGGACATCACGGCGGCTGAACCGCTCTTCGGCTTAGGGCCAGACTCGGTCCTGCAGGGCTTTCCTTGCTGCAGCCCGGTCTTCACTCAGAAGCTGTTGTTCGGTCCGATCAAGGAGCCGCGCCGCCCCGTCATTTTCGAGAGGCGAGGCCCCTTGATCTCACGCGGCGGATGCGAGTCGGCTTCCGTGGCCGAAAGACCCACGTTTCAGTTGCTGCCTCCGCCCGTTTGGGCGCGAAAGCCGGTTACGACGAACTACTCTCGGGTGGGCACTATTTTCCACTCGGCGCGTTCCCCGTTGTAGTCGCCGTGGCCCCCGCTTGCTGCGGCTGCGGCGGCGCTGCCTTAGGAGCCGACGTCAGCATACGAATCTTCCATTGCCCATTCTCACGAACATCAAGAGCAGTCCAAATAGCGTTTATTTCTAGGGCATCGCCTTTCTCACTCTTACCAGTAATGTGAGCTTCGCCAGCTGATAGAGCCATGTTTTCTGACAATGGCTGAACTTCGGTCACCTTCACCTCGAGGCGATCAAGTCCAGCTTTGAAACCGTCCTCGTAAAACTTGGTATTGTCGGGCTCAATTCCATTCTGAGAAACACGCAGGTAGTTCTTCGTATAGAGTGACGTAATCCCGGCAGCATCTTGTTTGTTGAAGTGCTGCTCGTATGCTGAAGCTATCTTCCCAATTTCCTCCTTGAGATCTGCCGCAGTCGCAGGAACAGCCGACAGTAATAGTGAGAAACATACAGCTCCAAATGCGCGCATGATGTTAGCTCCCTGCTGTTGATGCCTCCCTAGAATAGAGGATGGAGACGAGGCTTACCTCCGTCCTCCTAAGCAACGTCGATCGCGCGGTCGCCCGGTTTCGAGGAACAGGTCCTGTCAGTAGTATTACGGTTGGTACACCTCGGGCGCACTAGCGCCGACCTGCCACTTTCTTGCTGATTCATCGGATGATCGCGAAGTGACGTTGGCTCCTGCTCCAATATAGCTCAACACCGCGATGTCGGCCATGGGTCAAAGACTGCCTCGGCCAAGCCGAATTGCGCTGTTCGGCTCGCCTTCGAAAGCTGCCCCCCCCAGTTTTCTGAGCGAAGGGCAGCCACGGGCCAACAGCGGAAGTCGCGATGTTAGCAAGCATATCGCACCACGCCCTTTGGCGTAGCTGCGCGTCACGTTGGAGAACTCCCCTTCGAAGGTTGCGGCCGTCGGCCAGCCGTTGATCCATTTCATTTCGGCGGACCGGTCAGCAACCGTCTGCCGTGCGCCGTTGACCACAAAGCTCGTCCCCCGCAGCGTCTGAAACTGGCGTTTATGGCGCTCTGCTCGCGGCGTCGCAATACTTGGCTGAAGCACCGACCGGCCAGTTTCTAATCAGATCCTGCTTCACGCCTGCTGGGACGAAACTGTGGCTCATCGTCACGCCGCGGGCAGATGATTGAAATCGCCTAACAACTGGTCGGGCGTTCGCAATAGGGCGATTCCCCATCAACCTGTTGATGACGTCCCTGGCGGCTGTCCTTTCCATCCAGAGGTCATGATCCGCGTCGGAGACGGCGACGCCGAAACGCATGCTTATTACCGCGCCAGAAGCATCACAAGGAGTGATGGCACGTGCTGGGAGCGTGAAGGTCTCATGGAAGAGATTGTGCGCCAACTCACGGATGCGGCCGACGGCGTGTGTCCTCGGTGTGCGCAGCTGGTTGCTTCCCATAACCGACGGGCCGCGCCGTCAGGACACCGAAAAGGGAAAACCGAGGCAAAAACCTAGAGCTGGCTAGCTGACCGCGCTTCGGTACAAACCGCCGGTTCGCGCTGGCTGGCTTTCGGCAGGATCGCGGCAAGACAAACTTCAGGATGGCCAGCCTTCATGGAGACGCGGGACAACTACCTGCTCCGGCTGGCGAGCGTTTTAGACGATGTCGGGGCGGACCAGCAGGTGATAATTCGCGATCGGTACATCGAGTACGCGTTCGGCGGGAATGACGCGCTCGCTTTCTTGCAGAGGCCGAAGTCTTCGCCCGCGCTCATGGCTGCACCTTTCATTACAACCGCATTGAGCAACAGGGCGTGTTCACCAGGTCCTATCCCGCCGGAGGCAGGGCTTAAGCGTTTAGGAACGACCACGCAGTTTGATCTTCTTCTTTAGCTTGGAATAGCGAGCCTCGACCGAGGCCTGACTCCGGCCGAGGTATGCTGCAATGTCGCTGAATGACGCTCCGGTCGCGCGCATCTGAAAAAGTATTTTGTCGTCCTCTGCGGACCAAATCGCCGAACTTTTAGGAGCCCCGAATCGGACCATTTCCACCCTGCTGCCAATTTTTTCGATCAGACAAAAGCAGGACCGCGATCAGGCAAATTATGGCGGCTGGCATCCCAAAAACAACCGCTTACAGGTTGGGCAGTCGTACAGGCGCACGCCGGATCGGCAGTGTTATCACTGTGTCCCAGCAGGAGGGCCTCACCGCTAGGAGCGCTCCACGAAAAGGCCGCAGCGGCAAACCACTGCGGCCAGCCGGGTTAAAATGAAGACGTGAAATATTGATTCCAGCCCCGGCAAGACAAGCCTACAGCGACGGCTCAAGTTCGCAATGTCGTCGATGTCACACTTATGGAAAACTTAAACGTCAGTCTTGCTGACTGAGGGAGGGCTCGCCGGGGCTGGCTAAAGCGAGCCCTCTCTCGTGTGCGAGGCCGCCCCCCGGCTGCCTCATCGCAAGACCGATAGTCTGCGCTAGAACGCGTCAGATTAATGTCCAAACTAATATGGAAATTTGACGATCCGGTTTTCCCGACTTCCCGACAACTGTCTTCATCAGGGCTGAAGACCTAAGCCAAACATCAAAACGAGAGCCTTGTGACGGAGCGCGCCAGCGGTGCGCTGGTCAGCGCGCAATTCGCAAGCCGCGCAGTTATCCAACCATCGCGACGATATTTGAGCTCGCCTTCTGCTTATCGACACGGGCCGAAAGGTAGTAGTTGCGCGTTCCCATATTGATCAAAGAAAGTGTTAGCTCTCCATAGCCGAGTTCTGAATACAACTCCGTGTCGACTGCAAAGGATGCATAGGCGCCGACGTTATGCACAGATCCTGCGGCGCCGCATGCCGAGCAGACCATGCGCAACCCGACGCTCGACCACGGTTGATCCTGCGGGAGTGTCTCGAGCCGCACGTCAACCCTGCGATCGCAACGGCCGTTCAGGCATTGGATGTTGCAGGTCACGTGGCCCTCAGCCAGCCATTCAGCGGGGCTGCGGGGCGGATAATGACCGGCCCATTTCATAAATCGGCGAGTGCGCATGCCGCCATCAAAACGGCATCGTAAGTAGCGCGCAAAATATCGATTCCTAGTAGCTCCACGCCCGCGAGAGCTACTGAGTGTCGTGGGTGTGGAAAAGAGAAGGCCGCCCGTGCGGCGGCCTTCTTTCAATTCTTGTGTCTTCGGATCGCCGACGCCTCAGCGGATCATGGTCTTCCGCTCCGCTCCGTCTCGCCTGGGTACCACTTCGAACGCCGAAGCCAAACGGCGCGGCTGGAGCAGGACAGCGAACTCTTCGAGCGGTAAGGGCCGAGAAAAAAGATAACCTTGCGCCATGGTCGCGCCGTTTTCGGCCG
>NZ_JH600072.1:114397-124285 GCF_000244935.1 Bradyrhizobium sp. WSM1253 | reverse complement strand
CGTTCGAAAAGTGCGCGCTTTTGCGGGTCGCTCGATCGCCTGCTCATAAGGGCCAAATCCGCGGCATCGGCACGGAGTTTGTCCAATTTTTCCCTTAGGTCCGCCATGGTATCGGCCCCGTCCTAGACCCACCTCGCCATGCGTCACGGGATGCAGGTCAGCGGCGGAACACGCTATGGGTTCTTCGTTAATTGATTGTTAGGCCGATATTCGTGAGGGCCGAGATGTGTGAACCAGCGCCCGCTGGCCTTGCCGAACGCGTCTGCGGCTATCCGATCAATGCTTCAGTGCGCACACGTGGTCACGAGCAGCATGGTCCGGCTGCATTGCCAATCGGACCCCAACATTGGTTCATGGACTCCACGAGGAGTACCGACGGCCATAGTAGTACCAGCCGCCACCAGAACAGCGGCGGTCAGCGCGAGCATTCGACAGGTTGCCAAGTTCCACTTCATTGCGCTTCCCTCCAGTGGAAGCACGCATGCTAGGCTCAGGAATACCTCCCGCTTGTGAACTACTTCACACGGCCTTCCCTAACAGTCATCACAGTCGCGTACAGCAAGCACGCTGCGTCAACCGGCGGCCCTCGAGGCGCTAGGCCCCCGAGGCGCAGTCATACGTGATGCTGCAGTCCCCAGAAGGCGATCAGCAGAAGGGCTGCGGCCCCAATTTCCAGCAATAGGAGAATGGCTTCCAGCATGACGAATCAAGCCCCGCCCAAGGGAATCATACACATGGGTGAAACTTAGTCATCGTGGACTGGCCTGCCCCGGGCCCGATCTGATCAAAGAAAAACCCGCCGGCCTAGGTCCGCCGGGTTCTCAATTCCCATTCCTATCCCAGTGCTCGTCACCAGTCCGCGATAGGACCTGTTCTAGCGCTGGGCGATTGACGGTGTGTTACTTGCGCATCGCGCACCACCGGGCAAACCTGAGCCGCTGGAGCGCCTATACGGCACGGATCAGGCGCATTCCGACTTCAGGTGGTGCCCGGGAAGCTCCTGCCTCCTCAGGCCACCTGCCCTTCGTTGAGGATGGGACGGACCAGTCTGCTGCGTTTTTCAGGTAGGCCGCGGCGAGGCATCCAGCGCCAACTCGCGCTATGTGTTCGCCGCCAACGAGACACCACGTCGCAGTCAACGTCTTCGATAGATCACGCCTTCGGACTGTCCCATACTCCAGGCGATTCCGACCATGATTTGGATCAAACAGAGCGAGAGCTTCAATTGGTTGAACTCTCTTATGAGCAAGAGCAGCTGTAGCGATCGAGCTCGAGCTGGCATTGGCAGATTTAACTCGTAGCAAGTCGCCGTAGAAATTCATGCCGACTCCCAGGCAGTCAACTGAAATCTGTCCCATTCCAACTACTTGCCGTGGAGAGTCTAGAGGAGTGGATGTCCTCTGGCTTTCTATGATTGAACTTCAAACGCCTTAACGGCGGCGAGCTTCCCCAATCTGCCGGTTGAGCGGTCGACCAATTCGGACTCCTGATCAACATGGAGACTGCGGAGCGCTCGACATCACCGTGCCACCCTCGTCGCTGACCATGGGATCTCCTCATGAGCGATGTAGGGACAGAAACGACAGCCACAGCCGTCGGACGGAACACTTACCATGCTTCAAGAGGTATTTAGGTGCGACGAATTGCGAGGCTGTTCACATATACAGGCCAGACAGCATGCTATTGTCGGTGCGATAAGACCGAACTGCTTTGAATGGATATTCGAATGCGATGAAGTAGCCGAACCAAGGTTTGGCTCTGACATGCTGAAACTTTCGTACACACCAGGGTCCGGCCATGGAAATCAAGACTTGGCTGAGAAGGCTAGGGCTGGGACAGCATGAGTCCCTGTTCATCGCGAATGCCATCGATTGCGATGTGTTGCCGCAATTGACAGAAGGCGACTTCGAAAAGATCGGCATCCCACTTGGCGACCGCAAGCGCCTGATGAATGCGATCAGTGCGCTTCCCTCAAGCCCTCCCTCGGCTGATGCGAATACTGCAGTTGCGCAGTACGCGGAACGCCGCCACCTCACGGTGATGATCTGTGACTTAGTCGGTTCGACCGCTTTGACGGCACGGCTTGATCCGGAAGATATGGGCGCCGTCATAGATGCCTATCACGCTGCTTGTGCTCGCATCACGCGCTCCTATGACGGCTTTCTCGCCGACTTTCGCGGCGACGGCATCCTTGCGTATTTCGGCTATCCCATTGCGCACGAGGACGATCCCGAACGAACGGTGCGAGCTGCACTGGATATCATTGCTGCCGTCGCACGGCTCGAAACCCGCGCAGGAGAACCTCTCGCCGTGCGTATCGGCATCGCCACCGGCATGGTGGTAGTCGGCGACCTGGGTGGCGAGGGTAAGCTTCGGGAGCATTCCGTCGTTGGGGGCGCTCCTAATATCGCGGCTCGCGTGCAAGCCTTGGTAGAGCCGAATACAGTGGTCGTCGCTGATTCGACGCGCCGTCTCCTTGGCGATATCTTTAATCTTCGCGATCTTGGGGCCCACCAGCTCAAGGGCATCAGCGCGCCCGTCTGCGCGTGGGCCGTTCAGGGCCTCTCCGCTTCCGAGAGCCGCTTTGAAGCGGTGCGTCCGGCAGAGCGCGCCCATCTCATCGGCCGCGATTCCGAGTTGGAGTTCCTGTTGGAACGTCAGCGTTTGGCTCGCACCGGCGAAGGCCAGATTGTTCTCCTCTCCGGCGAGCCGGGTATCGGGAAATCGCGCCTAGCAGCCGCTCTGGCTGAGCGTGCAGCTAAGCATCAACCACAGATGCAATTTCGTTATCAGTGCTCGCCTTATCACGCCAACAGCGCACTTCATCCCGTGGTCGAGCAGTTGGAAAGGAGCGCCGGGTTTAAGGCGGACGATTCGGCCGAGATGCGGCTTGACAAGCTGGAGGCGCTGCTCGCGCTGAGAGCGACGCAAGTTCAGACGGTGGTACCCCTTTTTGCCGCGCTGCTATCGATTCCGTGCGAGGATCGTTATCCGAAACTGCAGCTAAGCCCCGCCCAGCAGCGTCGCCGAACGCTTGCCGCGCTCCTCGATCAATTCGAGAGCCGTTCGCGCAAACAGCCGATCTTCTTGCTCCTCGAAGATGTTCAGTGGGCCGACGACACCACCCTCGAATTGCTCGACCTCGTCGTAGAGCGAGCCCGACAGTTGCCTATTCTTGCGCTGGTTACCTTTCGACCAGAGTTCGAGCCTCCCTGGACTGGTCTTGCAAATGTCGGAAGCCTGATCCTCGGACGGCTCAACCCAGATGATGTCAAAGGTGTGGCCACGCAGGTGGCTAACGGTCGCGCGCTTCCGATCGACGTGATGAAGGAGATCGTCACAAAGACTGACGGAAACCCGCTCTTTGTGGAGGAACTCACAAAGGCTGTCATCGAAGCAGGCATCCTGGTTGAATATCAGGATCGCTATCAGCTCAGGGGGCCGTTACCGCCTTTCGCCATCCCGGAAACCCTCCATGACTCCCTGATGGCGCGGCTCGACCGCCTGCACTCGGTGAAGGAGATCGCCCAGATCGGCGCCACCATCGGTCGCGAATTTTCCTATTCCTTGATGCTGGCTGTGGTAGCTCGAGAGGACCCATGGTTGCAGCATTCCCTCGCCGAACTCGAGGAGGCCGGACTTATTTTCCGCCAAGGTGAGCTGCCGGATGCAATGTACAGCTTCAAGCACGCATTGGTCAGGGATGCGGCTTACCAAAGCCTGCTGAAGAGACGGCGACGGCAACTTCATGCTCAGATAGCGCGCGCCCTAGAGAACGGATTCAAGGATGCCGTCGTGAACGACCCTGAAATCCTTGCGCACCATTTCACCGAAGCCGGCATGCTCGAGCAAGCGACGGACTATTGGCTCAAGGCTGGAAAGCGCGCGCTCGGCCGCTCTTCCAATGCCGAGGCCGTAAAACATCTCACGCGAGGAATGGAGCTAACCCAGCAACTGCCGAGCTCGCCACAACGGGACCGCAAAGAATTAGATTTTTATCTGGCCCTTGGGCCTGCAGTTGCCGCGACTGAGGGTGATGCCGCGCCTGAAACGTCGCGGGTCTTCTCACGGGCTCGCGCGCTGCTTGGCGAAAGCGCCAGCCTAGAAGAACGGATGACGATCCTGTGGGGCAACTACCTAGCCCACTTCATGCGCGCGGAGTATGGCTCAGCGCTGGAGGACGCCCGGCACTGCCTCGCGTTGGCCACAGAGTATGAGCATCCCGGCGTGTCCGTCCTAGCCACACGGTTCATTGGGCAGTCGTTGCATTTCACGGGTGCCTTCGCCGATGCACGCCAACACCTCGATCGCGCCCTCGCACTATGCGCAACCAATCCAGCCACGATCTCGACCTATCGCCGCTTCGGAGTCGATGACGCGGTGAATAGCCTGGCGTGGCTCTCGACGACGCTATTGGTCCTTGGCTATCCTAAACAGTCTACAACAATCGTCGAGCGCACAGAGACTCTTGCCCGAACGAGAGAACAAAGCTTTACGACAGCCCTGGCTCTGGGGAACATAGCCGTTTTGGGCACAATCGGCGGCGACGCAAAGCGCGCCTTGGCTCACGCCGACGAGGCGATATCGCTCAGCATCGAGCATGAATTTGCGGCAATCGAACGAAGAGCACGTTTTTTCCGTGGAGCACTGTTAGCCCAAGCAGGAGACCTTCAAGTCGGGATTGAACTGATGCGCAACGCCTTGGCGGCAACTTACCGCAACTCTGAGCGATGCCGCCGCACTGTGTACTTGGGCCATCTCGCCTTCGCCCATGCCCAGCTCGGAGAACCTGAAGTCGGACTCCGTCTGCTGGACGAAGGCGTTCAGCTGGCCGAAGCAACAGGTGAGAGGTTCTTTGAGGCCGAGCTGTACCGTCTTAGGGGCAGCATCAACCTAATACTCGGGAGGCGTGACCAGGCAGAGGTCGAACTGAAGCGAGCAGTGGCCATTGCGCGGCAACAGCAAGCCCGCTGGTGGGAGTTGCGTGCCTCGATCTGCCTCGCGCGGCATTGGTGTAACGAAGGCAGATATTTCGAAGCTACGTCCCTCGCAAAACCAATATACTCTTGGTTTACCGACGGTCGGGATATGCCCGATCTGGAAGATGCCAGGAATCTCGTGGACGAATTAAGCTCAATTTCAGCACCGAAAGAGAAGCCAGATCACGGCAAATGCTAGCCAACGCCGCCCAACATCATGGCCGGCGCAAATTGATTAGCGCCCGATCAACGCCTGCCCTTCGACTGCTTTCGAGACTTCCGACCCGTTCGTTCAAGCTTGCTAAGGGCGCTCTCGACATCCTTGATCGCCTTTTTGAGCTGATCCTCACGCTTCCCGAGAATGGTTTTGAGTTCTCTCCGCTGCTTGGCGGTCAATGTAGTAAAATCGATCACTTTCGTAAATGCGATGAAGGCCATTGCTAACCTCACGATGATGGTGGTCGTCAGGCGGTGATCACTACGTGCAAGGCAACAAACTACAATATTCTCCAATACGACCTTTAGTCAAACGGCATTTCCACAATACTCAATTGGCTTTCTGTCCACGGAGCATCCGTCGAGCGTAGAATAGATCGTCGCGTCGCACCTCGCGAGCATAAAGTCGCTATGTCACCTCCCCTTTTTCTTCTTGAGCTGCGTCGTTCGCGGCGGGCGCTTCGTTGGGGCAGGTCGGGCGGACTTTGCAGCCGGAGATTCGTGCTGTGGCGTTGATCGTAGCAACAAGCCACGCAGCGTGGCAAACTGGTGCTGATCCAGCTGATTGGCGAAGCTGTCGAAATTAGCAGCGTCACTGCCAAGCTGGCTCAGCCAAACAAACGCATTGTCCAAGGTCCGCAGCTCAGGCGTCTGATATGACAGCAGATCGCGGTAATAATTGGCCGAGTCGTCGCAAAACAGATCACGCGCGATTCCGTTTACCAGCCGCCGCACTCCATACTTTATACCCGTGATGGCCGCTCCTGATATGCCGTGGCTCAGAAACGCTCCGAACGTGAAGTTGTGTATTCCTCTAAGGAACGGAGCGGCGCCGCGGTGCCGCTCCGTGAATTCAAAGGTGTCACCCAAATAGGGATAGCGTGCGAGTGACTCGCTTTCCTCGCCCGATGGAGGCGTGAAGCGGTCGCGCCAAAGGGCTATTTGTTCAAAAAATAGGGCGAGCTCGGGACGCGCTGAGAGATCCGGTTCGACACCGCTCGCAAAAATCATGAAGTCGAATTCGAATCTGCGATTCCTGCTTCGAACCCTTGCAGTACCGCAAGCTTCGTCGATGGAAGTCCATGCGCAGTCGGGGTGCCAGGCGAAATTCTCAAACTCGCGGCATCGCCAATAAGCGTCTTGTGTGGGGGGGACCGGAAGCTCGTCAAGAATGTGGCGCATGAACCGCCAGCGGTCCAGGTCCGTCAGCTCACCGAAGTGGCCCAACATACCGGCAAAATTCATCCAAGTGAGTGGGTTGACCCGCGGCATCTCCGAACGGCGGAAGCAAAGGTCTACTCGCGCCGCGCCCGCCTCAAGCGCGAGAGCTGCGTTGTCAAAGGCCGATGCCCCGGCACCAAGGACGCCAATGCGTTTTCCCGTAAGCTTGCGAAAATCGATATCATCGGCCGAATGTGCATAAAGATCTTCCGACAAATCAGCGACCAGAAACTTAGGAGCGGCCCACCTGCCACTTCCCTCAAAGCCTGTCGCAAGAATGATCTTTCTTGCATATACCCGCTCAATCCCTTCGGAACGACGAAGATGGGCAAGGAAGATACCATCCGCCGGTTCAATCAAGATTAGTTCGACCTCGTTCTCAACCGGGAGATCCAGAACGTCTCGGTACCAATCCAGATAAGAACGCCATACCTCCTGAGGGAGGGTATCTATGCGACCCCATGCTCGCCGCCCAAATTTTTCCTCGTACCAGGCCCGTACCGTTAGACTCGGGACGCCGAAATCAATTCCAGTCACCTCCTTCGGCGTGCGCAACCGTTCCATCCGAGCGAAACTGCGCCAAGGTCCTTCGAAACCGCGTGGGCGGCGATCGATGATCCTGAAGTTTGTTATGCGCTCAAGCCTCAAACCGAACGCGATTCCCAGTCCGCTCTGTCCAGCGCCGACAATCAGCACGTCCAGAACCGGTACTCCGTCTACAAATCGCGGGACTGTCCACTCCCGAGCCGGATAGTCCAAATAAGTCAGCTCGCGTCGAACGCGCTTCGTGAGTTGGGACACGCTCATGGGACGTTCCTGCCGATGCGCTCTTGTAGACGTGATGTTTGCATGCTTGCAGTTCGGCTTAGTTCTGTCCCTTTATAACAGGTCCGAGTGCAGAAAATCGACCGCCCGACTGCCATTGGGTTTTGCACGCACCGATTTTGGCCCGCTACACAGCGGACTACTTCTTCTGCGGTCACTCAATGCTGGTCCACGTGACATCGAGCCATCATTTGCCTCCGATCGTGAGACACGCAACATCGACATTCACCGCGCGTATCCGTGACGATCCGATCGTTAACGGACCGAAAGACTCAGGCTAGCTCGCCAGCAGGTAGCCCCCGAGCGGCGAGCTTAGTTGCGGTCCTGACGAGGTCCCTGCCCGCCAATCGACATAGTGCCGAATTACACGGGTCCATTCATAGCTCGTCACCGTAGCTTTTTGCGCGAGCTCCGCCCGGATCGTCAAAACTTGCAATGAGTTCAACGTTTTGGCTAGCGTTGAGCTCCGGGAACGGAAATCATCGGCGCCGGTCAGGATGTCCAAGATGGGCCCAGAAGCCGAAGTGCATGGAAATAAGACCGCCTCCGATCAGCCTTGAGTGAGACGTGGAATATTCCTGCATAGGCTCGAGCAGAATTCATCTGCTAAGCGCGACATCCTTGAAAGAGGCGACTAGCGCCCTCTCCAGCTTTCCCCTGATGCCACAGAGAATCTCGTACGCCGCCGCGCGTGGCATTGTCGGTTTGTACGGCCGGTGTTCGATCAGCGCCGCAAAGATATCCGAAATGGTCAGAATGCGCACGATGTCGGTGATGTTCTCGGCGCAGAGGCCGTCAGGATAGCCGCTGCCATCGAGATATTCGTGATGATGCCGGACCGCATCGAGGACTTCGGGTGAGATGTCCACGTGCCCTTTCAGCACATCGTAACCCACCGCCGGGTGAGTTTCGACCAACGTTCGCTCCTCGTCGTCGAGGCGTCCTGGCTTGTCCAGGATCGCCAAGGCCACCCTCGCCTTTCCTATGTCGTGGAACATGGCAGCAGTGGAGAGCCGTTCAAGGTCACTTTTACGGAAACCGAGGCTGAGGCCGAAATCGACCGCGACGCCGGTCACGAGCAGGCAGTGCTGGAACGTTCCCTCGTGATGGCGCCGCACCGTGGCCAGCCATTCGGATAGCCCATGCTCGGAAATCCGGTTGGTGATCTTGCGTCCGGCCTCTTTGGGACCGGCGACGTCGACCCGCTCCCCGAGGGTGATGGAGGTGAACATCGACGCAATCGCGGTTGCTGCGGCCTCAACCGCATTGTCAGGCTGCGAGATGCCGCTCGTCGACCCAGTCTCTTCGCCGGCTGGATCGGCCAAAGCGGCCAGGAGCTTGGCCGGCTCGATCTTGCCAGACAACACCAACGTTGCGCCGAGCGCATAAGCTTGCGAGATGCAAACGTGCGAGGTTTGCTCGACGAGGAAGATGCGCTTCTTTGCTATGGCGAACCGGGCAGCTCTCTTTTTCAGCGCGGCAATGTTTGCGACCGCCCGCAGGTCGGCACGGACGACGACCGCGGCAGCAGCGTGCGGAAGCTTTGCTTCTACATCGAGCCGCTCGCCGGCAACGGTGAACTGCCCTCCAAAAAGCGAGCAGAGCCCGAAGAGCTTCTCGGAAGTGTCGGCCAATACGTGCACGAGCATGACTGGTGCCTTCGTTCGTGGGGTGCCCGGCTGAATGGGCCTCGTCGGTGGTCCAAGGTCATTGGCTCACTTGGATAACACCGCTCGCTCAAGTTGGTTTGTGCGCGCCTCTGTCGCTCGCTGTCGTTTGGGCCTTCTTGCCATTTGCTTGGACAAAGTGGACGCCAGCCGTGGTTCCGTCGATCCAGACCAGCTCGCAACGTCGATAGGCCAGTCCCGTCGACGACAGCAGCATGAAGAACTCCTTGGCCGAGAGAACATCGAGCGACCCTTCGACTTCGATCTTGGCGCCGGTGTTCGAGATATCGAGCAAGACGCAGCTTCGGCGCCAGGTGCCGTCGGAGCCCATCAGGTTCATGGGCTGTCTGTTGTCCATGCGCACCCGAGACGCCTTGCGACCGTCGAATTTCATTGGTTTCCTGCCGATCTTGCAGTGCGACCGTGGGCGCCCGCGGAGATTTCTCCCCAACGAACGGACCATTGGCTGGTCGAGAGATGAAGCGTTTCAAACAGCAACTGAGCTCGTGCGCGCTCGCCTAGTGAAAGCCCCG
Organism: Bradyrhizobium sp. WSM1253; assembly: GCF_000244935.1. Taxonomy (NCBI): domain Bacteria; kingdom Pseudomonadati; phylum Pseudomonadota; class Alphaproteobacteria; order Hyphomicrobiales; family Nitrobacteraceae; genus Bradyrhizobium; species Bradyrhizobium sp. WSM1253. The sequence goes on along the minus strand of NZ_JH600072.1, from coordinate 114,844 downwards.
CGCCGCGAGTGTTGAGGACGGCCAGCGTGGTCTGCCAATTCAAGCGCGATGCCCGGCACGCCATAACTGGGCCTTCGTAACCGGAGTCTGCCATAACCTGCTCGATGGCCTCAATCGGTGCTGCCGACAGCACCGACAACGCCGTGAACAGGTTGGCTGTCTCACGCCGGATCGCGAACCGATTGACAGTCGAGTCGCTCAGCTTTCCGCTCCGATTGAGCGATATGATCTCCGGCCTCGCAGCGGCGTACTCAGTGTCGTAAGGTCGCTTCGCTGTCGCTAATACTTGCGAGGACGCGTCTGCGTTGGAAGCCGTTAATCGCCGGCCGTGGCGATGCCGACAGCAGCTCCCGAACCACCATGTCCGGGGTGTCTGGCCTCAGTGTCAGCGCTTTCGTGATCTCGTCGTCCTCCACAGCCCTACGGATCAAGTTGGCATAGGCCGCG
>NZ_JH600072.1:105970-114297 GCF_000244935.1 Bradyrhizobium sp. WSM1253 | reverse complement strand
GGCGCCCGCGGAGATTTCTCCCCAACGAACGGACCATTGGCTGGTCGAGAGATGAAGCGTTTCAAACAGCAACTGAGCTCGTGCGCATTCGCCTAGTGAAAGCCCCGCGCCGCGAGTGTTGAGGACCGCCAGCGTGGTCTGCCAATTCAAGCGCGATGCCCGGCACGCCATAACCGGGCCTTCGTAACCGGGCTCTGCCATAACCTGCTCGATGGCCTCAATCGGTGCTGCCGACAGCACCGACAAGGCCGTGAACAGGTTGGCTGTCTCACGCCGGATCGCGAACCGATTGACAGTCGAGTCGCTCAGCTTTCCGCTCCGATTGAGCGATATGATCTCCGGCCTCGCAGCGGCGTACTCAGTGTCGCAAGGTCGCTTCGCTGTCGCTAATACTTGCGAGGACGCGTTTGCGTTGGAAGCCTTAATCGCCGGCCGTGGCGATGCCGACAGCAGCTCCCGAACCACCATGTCCGGGGTGTCTGGCCTCAGTGTCAGCGCTTTCGTGATCTCGTCGTCCTCCACAGCCCTACGGATCAAGTTGGCATAGGCCGCGCCCGAGAATTCAGCGCCCGGATTGCCGATGATGGCCAGACAAGTCTTGCTGCTGCCGCGCTGCAATATTGCCTCAGTCACTGGGCTTTCGATTCTGCGCCGGCCAGCAATGGCGAGACGGTGATCCTCGCTGCCGGACGTCGCGATCGCCACGAGATCGGCCGGCGACAGGGCGGGAGATTTCATAAGGATCGGGACTGCGACCGCCGGATCGTTGCACGAGGCGAGACGTCGCAGGGTCTTCATCGGAGCAGTACCCAGCTCGGCGAGCGTCGTGCTGAGCTCGGCGAGCGTCCCCGGCGCAATCCACGGTGCTAAGCGAATTAGAACGTCGTCAAGCAGGCCGACCTGCGGCTCTTGCAATCGGTTATTACCGTCGACGAGCAGCTCGGTGGTGCGCCAGAGCATGCGCGCACAACGTTCGGATGAGCTCCTCGCGATGGTGGCATCCAACTCAGTAATGAGATCGGCCGCAGAAACTGCCCTCATTGGCTGGCCCCAAATTCATTTTAATATCGCCACGTCAAATCAAACGTATTACGCGCGGAAGTTGTTAAGATTCCTTTATATGCCAAATCGTTACATACGAGAGGCTGTTATTATTCAACTGAACGGCGGTCATGACAAAACAAAGCCCGGCCGGAGATCGAGTCCCGGCCGGGCCTTGTTGAAGACTGAGCTGTTGGAGAAGGACGGCCCAGTGTCAATACAATGGACAGGCTCGCCCGCGCCTACCTTGATCTACGTCAAGGCACCCCTATCAGAAGGCGCGCTCGATTCCACCGCATGAAGAAGCCAGACCTGGCATTGTGCGCCACGGTCCAACGCAAGGAGCAAGCCATGATAAATCTGAAAGTTCTTGGCGCGTTCGTTATTGCGGCATCCGCCCTGTCCAGCTCTGCTGCACTGGCCCAGGCGGCTCTCTCCAATCCGGACGAATGCCAAGCTGAATTCGCCAACTGCACGGGTCTTGGAACCGGGACTACCCCCGTCTATCGATATCGGCGAACGGCGCATCGCCATCCGGTGGCGGCGGCTGCAACCGTCGGCGGCTGGAGCAATTCCTACGCCATGTCCGGCGGGACGGGGTACGGCGGCGGGATGGGGTACGGCCAGAACGGCTGGTACGGCAACTGGAGTTCGTATGCTACCCGCAACGGCATCACCTGCAGGCCCGGCACCAATTTCAAGGGTGCGGACGGTCTCCAGCATCTCTGCCAATAGGTGATCCGCTAGAGGCTAAATCAGGCGGGCCCAAGTGGCCGTGTGACTCTTGGCCCCAAACCCGACACGCATCCTGTCGGGTTTGGCGTCCTAGGGCAAAGCGGACGCTATTGAGTACACATGTTAAGCCGCAGCCTGCTCATCCCCGCCTATGGCCGCGTTCAGCGCAGCGACCGCCGCGCGAACCTCCTTGCCCGCCATCCTTGCCGCATATTGGCCTGCAAAGCCGAGATATTCGCCTATCTCGCTTAAGGTGCTGTCGGACGACGACGCCATGTCGAGTACCGCTCACACCTTGTGGCGCAGCTGGCCGCGCAAGGTCTCGGTATCCAGCGCGCGAGCCAACTCCCCTTGGGCATCCGGCATCTCAGCATCCCAGCTCCCGGTGTCGGCCTTGTCGCTTGCCCGATGCCGAACCTCGCCGAACCGTTCTTCGGGGCCAACCCAGGCATGGCCGTCCCAGATCTTAACGAGCTTGTTGCCAATCCAGCGCGCCCGTTTGTTTTCGACCGCCCAAATCAGTTGCTTCGCGCTGACGTCCACCATCTCGCGGTCCATATTCGGAAGTACAGGCTGCTCGCCGCTCTCGCCTTCATCATCCCGCACCTCATTGAACTGGCGGTTGACGTGATCCAGCGGGCATGGCGCGGCCATGTCGCTGATCGTGGTCTTAACCGGTTTGCCGCGGATAACCCCCTGCAAACCCATGTCCTGCATCAATCGCGACACCGTGCAACGAGCAACATCGAAGCCTTCTCGCTTGAGCTGCCGCCACACCTTGCGCGCGGCGTAGACGGAGAAGTTCTCATCGAAGACGCGCCGAACCTCGATCTTCAGCGCGGCGTCCTGCCTGGCTCGCGCCGACAGCTTGGCGGGATCGCGCCGCTTGGCCACATGGGCATGGTAGGTCGAGGGGGCGATCGGCAACACCTTGCAGATCGGCTCGACCCCATGCGCCCCACGATGATCGTCGATGAAGGCGATCATGGCTTGGACCGGCGGTCGAGCTCCGCCATCGCAAAATAAGCGCTTGCCTTGCGCAGGATCTCGTTGGCCTGCCGCAGCTCACGATTCTCCCGTTCCAGGGCCTTCAGCTTCTCGGCCATCTCAGTCGGGACACCGGCCCGCTGCCCGCTGTCGATCTCGGCCTTCTTGACCCAGTCATGCAGCGTCTGCGGTGTGCAGCCGATCTTGGCCGCAATCGAGGTCACTGCCGCCCAGCGCGACGGGTGCTCGCCGGCGTGATCCAGAACCATCCGAACCGCACGGTCGCGGACTTCAGGCGAAAACTTGTTCGTGGTCTTGCTTGTCATGGCTCCATCCTCTCGGGAGTTGGAGCCTCCGGCAAACCCGGGGCGGTTCAATGGTGCATTCCGGCTCAATCGGAAGCTATGACTTGAGGGGAGCAACTGACCATGAGCTCAGCACGCTTGTCACAATCTTGAGTCGGCTGGAAGCTAGCACTGTCTGAGATTACTGTACTCATGGTGCTGGGCGTTCGGCGGCGAAGCATCGCAAAAAAGTAACCTCCCAGCTTGCTTCTATAGCGGGAGCTCTACAGCATTCTGTGGCCATATCTAGCTGCGTGTTGACGAACTGCCCTCCGGCGTGATCTCGCATGGAGCGCGCTGGCGAACCGTCAGGGTTCCTTCCGTAGTTCTCCCGCCGACAACATACTTTCGCCTCCTCGGCTGCGTTAAAAGCGCCAGTATAGCTCTGAGGTGAGCTGGTAAAAACGACGACGTGACGTGCAGCTGCATGCTCATCCCCTGGGAAATGCTCAAAACCATCTGCGTCCCGTTGAAGGTTAACTCGCCGTAGCGCAGATGCGCGAATCGCTCTCCGGCGGGTGCTATTGCATTTCATATGGAGCGCCAAATGGCTTCCACGTTAGGCGACAAGCTCGCGGAAGAGCAGATCACGAAAAGCTTGGAGGAGCATTTTTCTAGCCTGGCGAGCTTGGCCCGCGAAAAGGGAGTCGGCCCTTTGGCCCGACCGACCAGGATGAAGACGTCACGCGCCCCGCCGGGCACGGGTCATCGATTGGCCGGTTGGCGCTATTTGGCTTTCATCGGTTCTCTATTTGTAGCATCGATTACTGTCGTCGGGTGGCGATGGTCATCGTCCGTTGATTCGACAATGATGGTCGCCGCAGTACCGCCCCCTCCGGTACAAACCGCGCCGAATGACGTTGCGCCGACTGCCGTTTCCGTGTCTTCAGAGATTGCGCAGCAGCTCCAACCGATGGCGCGCGATTTAGCTGCCTTGAGGCAAACGGTGGAACAGCTCGAAATGAGGCAAGAACAATTGGTCCGCGGCAATGAAAATCTCGCAAGCCAACTCAAGGCGAGCCAGGAAGAAATGGCGCGGAACCACAGTACCATCGACCAGATCAAGGCGACCCAGATCCAGATGGCGCGCGAAAGCCAGACACTCACCGAGCAACTCAACGCGAGCCAGGAACAACTCGCCCACGTCATCGCCAACGCCTCAGCGCCAAAGGCGATGCCTGAGGTGAGCTCCGGAGAACCAAAGGTGATGCCCGAAATACCATTGCCTCGTCCGCGTCAGTCGGCCAATGTCGCCCAGACGCAGAAGCCGGCGCCGCCGCAAGCCAAAAAACCGCAACCGTCATTGGCATGGCCATGGTCAGTGCACTAATGCAGCACACATCCCCTACCCTAAGATGGCGACCTGGGTTTGGTCTGAGCCCGGTTTCGTTTCCGCCTCGTCGAGGCCCAGCGGACCTGGTGAAGCGTCGCGCGACTTACGTGTGCGGCTCGAGATCCAGCCGCCCACGTAAGTGGCCCTAGAGGCTCGGCTATGCAGCGCGCTGCATCCGTTCGACGCTCTGAGCTATATGGTTGCCCGCATCGTCTGCTACCTTGAGGGACATGTCGGCCATCCGACGGCTGCTGTCCATCGCGCTGCGGATCGTGTCGCGCACTAGATCCGTCTGAACGGCTGCCAAATCGTGAGGAGTTCGACAGCGCCAGAGTTCATTCATTCTGTCCATGCTCCGCTCAATCTGTTGTCGAACGAACTCAAAGTACTCGCGCGAAACCCGGTTCATACCTTTAGCGATGGCTGTCGCGGAATACATGATGGTTTCGGCGTTGCGGGCTGAGCGTTCCGTCGCCCGCTGCGCTTGGGGACTGATCGGCCGTGCGCCCGGTGGCTGTGCCGCGGAACGCGTAAAGTTCGGCTGGTAGCTTTCAATGTACGCGAAGGTCAGGTCTGATGTCCGCGTTGCTGTCAGAGAGCCGAATGTCACATCGCCGTTCTTTAGTCGAAGACCTGCTCCCTTCGCGTGATCCTGCGGCCGTCGTCCCTTCAACCGTGGTGGTCTCACAGTGGCAGCGGTGCCGGGGCCCGATACCAGCACCTTCTTTCTTTAATCGTGCCCTTGGCCTTCTCGGTGACACCTCCATGTGCTTGCGATCCATACCGCGCTCCTTCATTTTCGGTGATGCATAACGCACGAGAGAGTTCGCCGCCATCGAACCGGTTCAGGGGCCGCATCCTATCGAAAAGATAACGGGCCGTTCCTGCATCAGCTCAAGGCGACCTGCGGAGTTCAGATGGGAGCTAGCTCGGCTTCACGCGGGCTTTCGGAGCTGCCGTGAGGAAATCATCTCGGCTTCGGTCTCCTTGATTGTGCTGAGGACGTTTTTCACGGACGCTTCCAGACTCGATAAGGAATTCGGATCGGATTCGATTTGCGGTGGACACCGTAAGTTGACTGGGCGAGCATGGTCCGCTTTCGCTGCGCATCGCGGCAAAGGCTAAGACACGTTCGGCATGCCTACGGCGAAATGGCAGTGACATCATAAAGCCAAGTGCCACGAGCACCATCATCATCACTAGCGACCCGTCGAGTGATCTGGTTATCGACGTCTTGTTGTGTTCGATAATGCGCGGCGGGGTGACCTGAACAACATCTGCCAAGACATCTTCCAGTGCCGTGCCGATCGTTTGCTCGCCTTTGCGCTCGATTACGGGTGGCGGAGTGACCTGAACGATATCCGCCGCGGCATCCACCGGTGCCGTACCGATCGCTTGCACGTCTTTGCCCTCGACGGATGGTGGCGTGACTTGAACGTCATCCGGCGCGCGATTTACCGGTGGACTGGCAGCGGTCGCATCATCATTTCCCGCGCGATGCGCGCCCAATGAGGTACGCGCCCCAAGCGGCTGCACAGGTTTCTGATCCGATAGCATCTTCCGCGTTGGTTCCTGCGGTTTGAGCTTCGTCCGCTGAGCTTTGTGAACCTTGTGGAGATCAGGCGCCGGCGTCGCGTGTCTCCACATATCCCACCGAGGGCGCGGCGCGCGTTCGCGGAACGGATAAAAAGCACCGTCAGGAAGCCAGCCGTCACCAGACCACGCGACTCTTCGGCTGGCGTGCCTGGTCTTTAGCTCCGGCCCCGGTGCACTGCTCTTCGACAGCCGCCGCAGCTGCATTCTTTCAAAGGAATGGCTCCCGATTGGGAGCCATTTTTCGATTAGTCGTCCCAGTCGTGGTAATGGTGACGCCTAATCACTACCGTGCGGTCGCCATCGCGATCATACCATCCGTGATGCCAGCCTCGATCATGTGCATAAAAGTGAGCACGCGGACTGTAGTAGTGGTCGGAATAGTCCGGGCCACTTCCGATCCGGAAACCGAATTCCTCAGCGCTTGCGATGGTCGGCGCTGCCACCGCGATGGTCGCTAACGCGGCGAGAACGTAAGAAAGCTTCTTCATCTATCTCTCCATTCGTTGGTTTCCCCGCGGGGAAAAACATAGTGCGTGGCGACGTTCCGGTTTCTCTTTGGAAACTTTCTTGAACAGATATTCATTGTGATCCCAAGCGCTCGTCTGCCTCCTGAATGTGATCATCCCTGCTCACGTTGCGTTTCCATCGGGCGACGTCTACCGCGGCCGTCTCGCGCGCCCAATTTGGCGACGGGGAGCTTGCATCAGCTCATTCCGAATCAGGAACGCGCGGTAAAGCAAAAGTCACGGTCGTTGCAGATTTACAAACTGCACGCCCGTTCGAGACACTAAGCTCGTCCATTGAGACAACCGAAAAATATTTCGTGCTTACTTCAATATGATTAGGCGGGGCGAAATGTATGAGTCTATCGCAATGACAAGCGCTTATAGGGCGCGGCGTGGCTCCGTCATGATAGGCCGAGAAGCGCTGTTAGAGGCACAGCATATCTAAGAATATCGAGTCAATGGAGTCATGGGCGGCGGCTTTCCGCTCGGTGATCGCGGTAGTTGCTGCTAAGTCGGACCTCCATGCGCTGCGGAGCCGACGCCATGAGGCGGTGCTGCACGCCTTCAGGCTCGGGCTGGAGGCATCGTGTCAAAGCCGCGCAAAGACGCATCAGCGGGGCTCGGACTTTGGCGGCGGCGATGCTCATCGGGTTTTTACCGCCGCGCAGAACTGTTCCGTGACCGCCGTCGTTTCCTCGGCGACGTTCCAGCCGTTCGTCTCGGCGTTTTCCTTGGCCAGCTTATGCTCAATCTCAAGCATCTTCTTGGTAAGCGCGTACGGCTTCCAGTCGGCCTTGGACAGCTTGGCGTAGGTGTTCGCTCCACAGACGTTGTAGGCAATCGCTTTCTGCGCATTAGTGCTGACGTGGCTCATGTGGTCCTCGACCACGGCGGCGACGCGCGCCTTGGCGTATTGGCTGTTGGCTGCGATGAAGTCTTTGCAGAAGGCGACCCGTTGACCTCCGTCGCGGGCCTTGATGTAGGCCGTCTGCGTTTCGTAATGGAGGCGGTAGGCGAGTTTCTCAGCATTCGGCTCAGATTTCACCGCTTCAAGCGTGGCGCGGTGGTCACCCGAGGTGGCGTCATTGATCGTGATGTCACATACTCTGGCGAGGGAGAAGACCGGAACGTAGGCCCGCAACTTGGCTTCCAAGACATCGTTGTGAGCTGCTGCCGGTTTGATGGACACCAAGATTGGGTGTTTTATCGAGCCAGAGGTGGGTCATGCAGAGACGGAAGTTCAGTCGAGAGTTCAAGATCGAGGCGGTCAAGCTCGTCAGGGAGCGCGGGGTATCTGTGGCGCAAGCTGGCCGAGACCTGGGCGTTCATGAGAACGTGCTGCGCAAATGGGTGAAGGAGTTCGGCTTCGACGCTGCGCAGTCCTTCCCCGGCCACGGGCAAATGAAGCCTGAGCAATTGGAGATCGAGCGGCTGCGGCGCGAGGTCAACAAGCTGAAGGCGGAGCGGGATATCCTAAAAAAGGCCGCTGCCTACTTCGCGAAGGAAGCGACATGAAGTTCGGCTTCATCGCGAAGCACCGGGGCATCTGGCCGGTGGCATGGCTATGCGAAGCGATGGGCGTGTCGCGGTCGGGCTTTCATGCCTGGCTGAACCGATCGCCCAGCGCCAGATCCCGAAGCGACGAGACCGTAGGCCAGCAGGTCAAGGTCAGCTTCCTTGCCAGTGACCAGACTTACGGCGCGCGGCGCGTCTGGCGAGACCTTCTGGCGGACGGCGTCGAATGCGGCCTGCACCGGGTCGAACGGCTGATGCGCCTGCAGGCCC
>NZ_JH600072.1:34277-105870 GCF_000244935.1 Bradyrhizobium sp. WSM1253 | reverse complement strand
AAACGATGTGACCTTGATCGATATTGCCGTGCTGGTCAGTTCCGCGCCACCCGGGCAAACATAGACATTGCGCTTTTTGTCGAAGACGAAGTCCGCTCGGCTAAAGGTGCCATCGGGGCGTGCCGACTTGTCCCACACCGGAACGTGCGGCGTGATCTTGCGATCCACTAGCCATTTGAGCAATCTGACCGCGCCGTAAGCCGTGTCGCCTGCCAATCTCTTGGGGCGCAGATCGAAGCGACGCTCAACACGGTCCACCATGATCTGGGTGACAGCAATCTCAACTGCACGGTTCGCGCGCGTGCCTACCGCATCGAGGATGATCCCGGCCTTGTTGTCGATCAGATAGTTCGCATCATAAGCAAAGAATGGATCCACGCCCGGCCTCGTAACCCATGTTGCTTGCGGATCGGTGAGCGAGACTTCCTTGGGAGGCTTGCGGCGACGGCTGCCTTCACTTGAACCGCCGCCGTCTTCATCGCCGTCCTTATCGCTATTGGCGGCATCAAGCGCTGCGATGTACTCGCGCACCGCATGGGATGCTTCCTCCGCCTTTGGCCAGGTAATAGGCTGGTCGCCGGGAAGTCGCCTAGTCTTGTTCACATCGGCCTTGATCAGGCTCGCATCGACTGAGAACGCTTCGCCTCCGACCAGCCCCGCCGAAATACACAGCGCCACTACACGTTCAAAACCCGGCGTAAGGCATCGCTCTCACGGAAGCGTTCGCGCCGCGCCCGGCAAAACACCGAGTGATCAGGGATATGATCCTCGATGCCGAGCTTGCAAAACCATCTATAAGCCAGATTGACCTGGACCTCGGCGCAGAGCCGACGCTCGGAATGAAGTGCAAATACGTAGCCCAAGACCAGCATCTGGATCATGAGCACCGGATCAATCGAAGGCCGGCCAGTGTGGGAGTAGAATGGAGCGAGCTCGTTGTGCACCCAACTCAGGTCCAGAAAACCGTCGATTTGCCGTACCAGGTGATCAACCGGCACCACCTTGTCGAGATCAAAGGAGTAAAAGAACTGGCCCTGACCGCTCTCCTGCCGACCTAACATCCGCTGCTCCCGCAAATGCCGCCTCACACCAACGGAATCACGGTTCGCGAGTCGTCTCAACCGGAGTTTTGCAACACAATCCCCTTGATAGCGGACCTGCCTACACCCACGACGCCAACCATTCGTGCGCCGATCCGATCCCCAACAGAGTTCGCGCTAATCGGGACGCCGCACACGCCCATCTCGCGAGCGCCACGGCCGCCGCACCGCTGAGCCTCGTGGTGGGCAGACACCACCCGTAAATTTCCCAAGTGTTGGCAACAAGGCGCACTGGTTGAGTGGAGCGCCGCACCATGAAAGCACCGAAGCCAAGGCAATGGGCCGAGCGCGAGGTCAAGCTGGCCCCGGGCAGGAGCTGGCGTATCGAAGATAGCAGCCGAGCTGGGCCGTCACGCCGGATCAGTGAGGCGAATGGCAAGAGCGATGGGGATACTGCTGAAGAAGTAGCCCCGCGCCTCCCTGCCGGTGGATCAGATCGACCGGCGATAAAAAACGCGCGCGACACATCATCCCGTTTGTGCGGTGCGCTCGCGTTGTGCGTAATCTTACGGACGTTGCACATCCGCGATCTTTGGCATCTACTTCAGATTGTTTTTATGAGGGTCTAATTTTCAGGCGAGGTCCCATGAGCGTCAAAGCCATGATGGCGACCATTCTCCAAGATCAGATGACGTTGCGCGGTGTGAGTTCGCTATCGCCCTCCGACTACGAGGATATCGTAGAAGTGCTGATAGAACGGCTTCGAGAGCTGGAGCTTAGCTTGGCGGTGCGAGAACTGACGGACAAGCACGAGCCGCAGTAGCGTAATACCGAGGCTGGCAGCGGACTTTCGACGATCCGATCCTACTGCCAGATGGCTGCAAGCTGATCACCCTGCACGACGCCGCGACGTTCATCACCAAGCTGCCAAAGCGCGAGCATGACGCGCCGGAATGGCAGGCCGCGATCGAGGCGCTGATGCTGGTGGCCGACCTCGGTGGCCCGACGATGTTCGCCCGCATCGGCGTTGTGCGCGCGCTCAATCGGCATCGCGAGCCGGTCGCAAAGCCCGCAAGAAGCGAGCGAAGGCGTACCGGCTTGCGGGGTCATTTAGCGGGAGCGCTTCGGCAGTTTGGGAAGTTTGTTCGGGTTGAACGTTGGCGTCGACTCGCTCGCCTTTAGCGAAGGCGGCTCCTCCTCGGTGAGGATGAGCGTTCCCTCGAAGAGCACTCCCGGCACCTCTTCTGCCGTCCCGACATAACGACCTATCTTGCCGGAGCACGTTCCCTCAAGCTTCAGCGTGAGGTCATCGGCGCCGAAGATAGTTACATGCTCATCGGTATGCCGTTTGATCGATACGATTGCGGTGAATCGATCTCCATCGACTTCGCAGGTGCCGTTGTAGGTCATAATGCTGCTGCGGCCCCAGATTCTGCCCGTTGCAACATGGGCAATGCCGGTGCCTTGGCCGAGCGGGGTCTTGAGCCACGCCCTGTAAGTGCCGTCTTTCAGCATCTGGAGGAAGCCTCTCCCTCGGTGTTCGCGCGAGAGCCCGATGATCGGCACAACCAGCGTTAAGACTGGGTAAAGGCCGGTGGCTGTGCGAATCCAGTACACGCCAAGCGTGCCTGTAATCTCGCAGGCCCGTCTTACCCAGAGGCTCCCCACGGCGAAGGAAATGTGGGTCGATCATCCCACGTCACATATCCGCACTGCCTGCACTGGAACATTGTCACGGTCCGGCCCGTGTGCGGATTGAACATTTCAGACACGATCGGCACGCGGTCGCTGCCGACGCAGTCGCAGATCGGCAAGTTTGCCGCCGTTCGGTCGATCTCGCTCATGGCGCAGGCCGTAGTTTTCCGGGCGGCACCCGTCGTTTCCAGTTAAGTTTTATTGGATATACCCGCTCTCCGTGAGTCGGAATTTTGATCATCCAGCCGAGGCTGAAGAGGCAATGAGGCGAGCCGTAGCGGCTACGAGCGCGCTTGATCGCTTGAAGTGGCTGCGCGTTGCATTGGCATGGATTGACCTAGCAGGCGACGAGACATCGCATGGTGTGCACAAGCGGGACTCCGCCGCATGAAGTACGCCGCCGAAGGTCCATTCGTCGACCCCGACGCGGCCGCCCGCAAGCTGGTCGAGATCGCCAGCGGCATCGAGCCGCTGCAGGACGGCCGCATTCAACCTCGGCCCAATTCGAGGCGTGCATCAATGCGTTTGAGTTACTCCGGCTGTTATCCACCAGAACGAAGAAATGGATCCACGGACCCAGCTAACCGGTCCGCCAGTTGCACGGCGACCGCCGTGGACTGCTTTTCGGAAGGCAGGGAGCCGATAGAATTGACCGCCAGCCAGGTACCAGCGGAAAGAACAGCTATCACAATCGCCGCGAGATATTCGGTCCTCATGGAGATGGTCCCTTCATCACCCCCAGAAGCTAACCGGACACTCTCAGAAATGGTTCCGACCAGCCGCGCGGCTCGATGTCTTCGTCCGCAGCGGAAGTTGCTACCACGGCGCCAGCGCGCCTAGTCGCTCCTAGGTTCCCTCCTTCCGAGTGGAACATTGGCGTCGCGATTAGAAATCGGGAACGAAAGCCGTCTGCGAGCTTTAGAAATGTGAGACCGCCGCTCGCCGGTACTAACACGGCGCATGTCGCGGATAGCCAAAGGTTGCTGACCCGCTTTTCTCTACAAGCGCTCGCGCAAGATAGCCAAAAGCGGCGGTCCCCGGTTCCATTCAAAATCACCAGCCGCGCCCCGATCGGTTGCGGGGAATCGCATTGGGCTGATGTCGGCGTGCCGGTGGCGTTGTTCTTACCGAGGCTCCGTCATGCCCAACCATATCGACATCGACTATGTACACAGCCCGGCCATGGTTCGAGAGATCGGCGAGAGGCTACGAGCGTCGCTGAAACCGGAGCCGGAATTACCGGCGAACCTTAGGATGCGGATCGATCGGCTCCGCGAACTGGAAGAGCCGTCACCATCGATCATTCCAGCGGCCAAGCGCTGGAACAAGCTGCGCGGTTGAGCCGCAAACGGCTCGGCCGAACATGGACGAGCGATGTCATCGGTGAAGCTTCGTGCGTCAAGGATTTTGAGTGGGTACGGTGAGGCGCACTCCGAATTGATCGGCAAAGCCGTCGTCCTTAGCGACGGAAAGGCAGGCACGGTCGAGAACGTTTGGCTGGATGAATTGCACGGGCTCCGGATTTCGATTACAGGCCATGATGGAAGATGGCCGGTCTCAATCATCAAGTTCGTGGAGAGCTAGACCATTCGCATCGGTGCGTGCTGCCCAGAGCGCGCTCCTTTCAGATCATTCCAATCAAGATGAAAAGAGCGATCTCGGTCAGGAAAGTGACGCTCATAATGGCGACCGTAAGGAACGCGTCGCCCGCTGGTAGAGGGGTCATAGATGCCTCGCGCGTTGCGAAGCCCCGAAGCCAAGAGCCAAACTCCCCGACCTTGGGGAATGTTTCAGTTCCAAGCAGGGCGGCGATCGGAAATTAAAAGTCGCATGAGGCGACTTTGGTCGCGCCGCCATCCGGTGGAACGAGATGCCCTACCGCAGTTCTAGTTCGTCGTCCGTGAACAAGGCTCTAAGCGATTGAGCAGGAGTCAGTTTTCCGGTTGCGGCGGCATTTGAGATTGCAGGGATTGGGGGCTTGAGGCCCCCAAATCTTGCAATTGTCGTTTGTGGATTCCCTTTCGCTGCGGGCCATGATTCTGTGGTGCATCGGAGGGGCCGATGCGACCGAAGAAGCACAGGACGACGGGATCGAACGATCTGTTCCGGGCGCGGCTGGACCAGATCATCAACATGAAGCACGAGCTGGTTCAGCTCGCCGGCAAGATCGATTGGGACTGGATCGACGGCGAGGTCGCGCCGCTCTACAGCGAGAATGGCCGGCCCGGGATCGAGACCCGGTTCATGATCGGGCTGCTGTTGCTCAAGCACACTTACGGGCTGTCCGATGAGGGCGTTTGCGAGCGCTGGGTTCACGACCCGTATTTCCAGTTCTTCACCGGGCAAGAGTTCTTTCAGCATGCCTTCCCGCACGAGCGCTCGGACCTGAGCCATTGGCGCAAGCGGCTCGGCGACAAGTTGGAGCTGCTGCTGGCGGAGAGCCTGCGGGTGGCGCACGAGGCCGGCGCGTTACGCGGCCAGGACCTCAAGCGCGTCACCGTCGACACCACGGTGCAGCCGAAGGCCATCACCTTTCCGACCGATGCCAAGCTGCTCCATGCGGCTATCAAGGGGCTCAACCGCCTGGCGAGAAGGCACGCCGTCAGGCTGCGGCAATCCTATTCTCGTGTGGCCAAGACCGCCGCGATGATGGCGGGCCGCTACGCCCATGCCAAACAGTTCAGCCGGCATCAGCGGCAGTTGCGCATTCTGCGCAGCCGGCTCGGCCGCATCATCCGCGACATCCGCCGCAAGATCGAGGGCCAGCCGGCATTGGAGGAGGCATTCGCCCTCCCGCTTGGCCGGGCCGTGCAAATCCGCTCGCAGCAGCAGCGCCAACGCGGCTGGAAGCTTTATTCCTTCCATGCCCCGGAGGTGGAATGCATCGGCAAAGGCAAGGCCGCCGCGCCTTACGAGTTCGGCGTGAAGGCCTCCATCGTCACCAACAACCGCCGGGCGCCCGGTGGCCTGTTCGTACTGCACGCCAGGTCGCTGCCCGATAATCCCTACGACGGTCATACCCTGCGGGACGTCATCGACCGCACCGAGGCGCTCACTGGCTGTCCGATCGAGCGGGCCTATGTCGACAAGGGATATCGCGGCCACGACACGCAAAATCCCCGTCGCGTCTTCATTTCGGGCCAGAAGCGCGGCGTGTTCGGCGCCATCAAGCGCGAGCTCCGGCGCCGCTCCGCCATCGAGCCCATCATCGGACATCTGAAGGCCGAAGGTCACCTTGGCCGCTGCTATCTCAAAGGCCGCGCCGGCGACGCCGCCAACGTCGTGCTCTCAGCAGTCGGCCACAACTTCCGCCGTATCCTCGCCTGGCTCAGAGAACTCTTGTGCCTCTTCCTGATCCAGCTATCGCATACGCTTGCCTGTCCGCTCCCGCTCAATTCGGCTTCTTAACGGACGACTAGTTCCTTGATCGCCAGAGCCGAACTCTGTGCGGCGTCATGAGCGCCGGTTTGCGCGATCTTGATTATCGCCTTAGCGATCATTTCCGTTAGGGGACCCTTTTAAGCATTGGCGTAGTGGCTACTCTGCGCGAACACTCGCGCATTGCTGGGAAGCCGCAGAAGGACTGCCGCCGGAAATCGCCGGGATGTTCGGATTGGCCACCGAGTTGCTCATCGCGATCCCAGAGCACAAGGTATCACTTCGCGATAACGGACGAGAAAGTCAGACGGACGTTTTCGCTCTGATAAAATCGAACAATCGCACCATCGCCGTCGCGGTGGAGGGCAAGGTCAATGAGTCCTTTGGGCCGACCATAAAAGATTGGTATGTGGACCCATCCGCGAGGAAGCAACAGCGGCTGGCGTTCTTGTGTGATCTGATCGACGTTGCGTGTCCACCACCCGATGATCTCCACTACCAGTTATTTCACCGCACCGCCTCGGCAGTTCTCGAAGCCGCTCGCTTCAAGACCGACGACGCCGCGATGATCATCCATTCGTTCTCGCAAGATTACAAATGGTTTGACGCTTAGAGGAGCTGAAATAAAATGATCGAGCCCTGGAAGGGTGTTGCAACCCGACGCGCCCAGATATTCCGAGTGGTGAATCGTCGCGGCGGCTGTATCGTTTGCGTCAACAGTGATTGAGGGGTTGTTCCGGCGCTCATCAAGTGAGCCCTCCAAATCAACCCGTTCGCTGATACCGTCTGTCATGCAAAGAAGTCCATGCTCAAGACCGAGCAAGAATACAACAGTGCAATCATTGAAGGGTGCATCAAAGAAGGCATCGAGGCTGGCTTTGGAGTTGCCACCGGACGATCATTCCCAGCGACCACTTGGTTTCGTTCGCGCGGCGATCGTCGTCTCGATTTCCTGAACCATCTCTCGCACCCGTTCGGCGAGCCGTTCGAACAGCGCTCGCGTCTGCCTATCCGGTGCAGTTCTCGCCAACCGAGCACAATAGCCTGCCTCCGCTCGAAACTTCTCAAGTTGAGCAATAAGCTCTTCCATTCTCGCTCTTCTACTCCCCCACGTTCCAATAGCTGTTTAGCGGGGACCTACCGGCCGGACACCTGGGAAATTTCCCAGGGTCCCAAGGCTTACAATGGCGGTTGCGCTCCAGGGAGAAAGACGGCTCAAGGGGGCGGGAGCTTAGAGCTTCTAGCGCGACGCTCGACGACGGAGTCACGGTTGCGCTGCTTTTTGAAGCGAGACAGGCGCCAGATGCGGCGCCGTAGAACTACTGTGCCAAGTTGTTGCTGTGCTTAGCCCGCGGCTGTGTTCATCCCGAACGCCGGGTCGCGCTCCTGATCGGCACTCCGCCTATAAAAGCGTTCCCCCGCTCGCGAACCCGGTGAACGATGCCACTCTTGTCGGAGGCATGTTTACAAAGGACCGGCGATCGCACGTCAGCTAGCAACCTCCTCGCGCGCAGATGCGGGCAGCGCCCTCTGAGACCTGTCGCCGTCACGCCGCACGCTGCGTTCCGTTTGTGACTATTATGCAGCCTGGCTTCGACCGCCGTCGATAACCATGAACAGCGCGCGCCGATCAATTGGTGAGCTACTCGGCTGATCAGGCTTTTCAGCGGACCCTACAGGTGGCGTACACTTTTCCAGCAAGCTATCCGACGTTGCCGCTTCTGCTTCGACATTAGCGACGGGAGCTCTCACCTTCTGTTCCATAAGTTCGAGTGCGGCTGCGCCCTTTGCTGTCAATCGCCAACCGAACGAATACCTCTGCACAAAGCCTAAGGAGAAGACGTCCAACGAGGGGAGCGTAGCACCCAGCCGCTTGCTGTAGCTTGCCCAATCAGCGCCGCTCGTTGCCAAAAATGCGAGGTCGCGTTTGATATCCGTAAGCGTCGCCAGCCCATTGGGGTAGCTAGCAAGTACCTTCAAAATGGATACCTGGAAATTCACGACTGCCACTCACCCGGCTATGCCGACCATTTTGTCAGCAGTTCGTGGCACAATGCAATGACTTTGAATGTACAATACGGCTTACTGATCTAGCAGAACTCCGTTAAGCGCGGCATGAGCGATGCCGGATGAGAAGGAAGTCCACGATAGCCTGGCACGAATGTGCTCTGCATACTGGAGGGTGACGAGTTGGCGCCCCTATTGCACGCACGGGAGAGGTACTCGAAGCCGCGCAACATCAGGTCATTAATGGTGACTGACTTCTTCTCTCCAAGCATACCGGCGCATCTACGTTCTCGGTCCAGCGCCGCGTGACTCGTTCAATGGACGCAGCCGTGGAGAGCCGGGCAGCAGCGAACTGGGCCGCGATTTTACGAAGATTGAGCGACGGACTTCCCGAGATGCCCCTTACCTCTGATCCATCTGGCGAGTTCGCTGCTGCGAACAATGAAGCGTTGTTCTTCGCGATGTTCGCGGGCGACGACCGCCGCGATGAAGATCAGCGTCCCGCTTCTCGACATGCGCCACATAGTGCGCCGCCTGTACGTCGATGGCCCTGCCGTGGCGAATTTGCACCAGCGCCGCCGGGTCGTGAACGATCAGGACAGCGCGAACGCGCGCTGCCTGCCGCCGTCGTCAACCGCTTTCCAGTCATTGGGTCGGGACGCCGTCCGCTATCGTCTCCGGGTCGGCACGAGCATGGTCACGACCACCGCCACCAGAACAAAAACAAGGACGATGGCGAGTGCTTCAAAGGACCCCATAGCGCTGATCTCCGTCAGGCCAGCCATCTTCCCTAACGTTAACTCATCAGAAGGACGGTCCCGTGCGGCAAATCGCATCGGAGGCGACTACTGTGCGCTTCCGTCTCCGCGCACCCGCCACGTTTCGGGTCCCTCTGGGTGCATAGATAAACGCGGGGACCGCGCGACCGCGCCCCTTCGGCATATTTGCGTTTTTCGTTTTTTGTGTTTCCTTTGCTGCATCTGCTTTTGAAAGGCACGCCGAGATGCGGCGCATCGATCTGTTCGAGGCCACGATGCAGGGCTGGGCGCGGCTCGACGCGGCGCAGCGCAGCGCGAGCGGTTTTTCCAAGCGGGCCTGAATGCGGCTCGACAGGCGAGAATTCCGCGCGTGGCTCCTGCGGCGCGTCAGGACCGCGCCGGTCGCGACTCCGGTCGATGCGGCGCGCTAGCAATCTGGGACGACGACTTGGCGCTGATGCTGAAGAACTGGCCCTTAATGGCGAACGATGCCGATCGCGGGACGCAGCCGTAGGACGCTGCTGCCCGTGTTCGCCGTCCGGTCGGCGAGCGCCACAGCGGTCACCAGCGCCAGCCAACCGCCGTCGGCATGGGCTCGGCGCGTTTCAATCCAATTGCCGTACGCATCGTAACAGTTGTTGTAAGCACCGTAAGCGCCATAGGCCGCGGCACCAACGGCTGCGGCTCCCACTGCTGCCCTGCCGTATCCGCGATAATACCCTCGGCCTGCGACCGGGTAGCCCGGACGACCGGCGAGTTGTACTTGTGTACCGATTCCGACATCTGGCGTGACCCGTACACTCATTGCCACGCAGAACAACTCGAATCGGGCACCTGGTACGTGCACCGTCCCCACTACTCCCTTCAACGAGAGGCTGGAACAGCAAGATCGCGGCCCCCCAGGAGGTCCGGGATTGATATTACCTGCGGTTCAAAGCCGAGGGCCATACATGGCGGTCTCTTGGTGAGGCAGATTTGCAAGCACAAGGGACCAGGAACGGCGTTCACGAGCATTGTGCGCGCTGGGAAGCAGTTTCACTTTCAGAAATGGTCCGATGACGACAGAGAGATTATTAAGTCGATAGATGGCAAGCGAATTGATAGCGGTGACATCCGGCTAGTCGCTCTACCAAGACAAAGGGACGAAGCTATTTGGGTCGGCCCTCGGGTGGGGCTCCGAGCGCGAGAGCCGGATCCAAATAATCTCGAAGGTATTTCATTCCGAAGCGCACCTCTGAGAGCCGCAACCTGGCAGATGGATGGGCGGATGAAGGTTGTGGGTGACTAGGACCGTGCAAGACCCACGCGGCGCACGTTATCCTTCCAGTCCTTCGATCGAAGGTATGGGCTCGGATATGGGCCGCCAAATAGTCCGCTTCAGGAAGCACTGAAGGATAAAGACTTTTTCGGCGTGCATGGCGGAGGGAGAGAATCTGTAAAAAAACTTGCTCGACCGCTGCAGCTCAGGTTCTCTCGATAGGAGAGAGAAACGACCAGCGGGCTTCTCTGTCCGTCAAACCTGATTGCTCAGAAGACCTTATCGGCCTTTGTGAACCCACTGCCAAAACCCCCTGCAACGGAGTTACATGAAGACCGGCATAAATAGACAGCCCGAACTTGTACGTTTGCTGCTCGCCCATTTGTCGCCATTGCTCGCTGACACCCGGCTGATTGGTCGCGGGGTACCTGGACGAGATCAAGGAGTGACGCTCTCGCGCAGTCGGCGGAGCTGGGACCGGAGCCTCTCGCAGCCCAAATCCTTTTCGAACTTGGTGATCGCCTCAAGCGTAGGCTCAGCACGCATGCTCAGCAGACGCGCAATGTCGCGGGCACAAGTGTCCTCGGAACGAACAGACTCGTTCTGCGCTTGCTGCTTCGGAACCGTTTGTGGTGCCGGATTTCCGCCAGACGGCAGAGCGGTATCGCCGGCAAAGCTTTCGAACAGGCGCTGCACTTGGGGGCGCAGTCGAGCGCACGCGACTTCGCGCTGGAAGTTGACGATCTCTTCCGGCGCGGGGTTGGCGCGCAGACGCGCCAGCCTCGCTTCGTCGCGGACACAGGGGTCTACGGTCTGGGGCGCCGCCTGCGCTGGAAGCGGCGGCTTTGGGACCATTGCATTCACGGTTGGCGGTGCCGGCGCTGGACTGACTACGACCGGTTTCGGCGGGGTGGGCACCGAAGCTGGCGGGGGCGCCGGGGCGGCCGCGACGGGCGGCGCCGGCGCAACTCTTGTTGTATTCGGCACCAAGGAGATGGTTGCGCCGCCGAGGGAGCCATAGATGAACGGCTCCTGCCGTCCGCCGGTCATGGCGATAACTGCATCGCGAACACGGCCAAGCGTGATCCGGATGTCGACGTCGGGCTCGGCAAGGTGTCTGAGTAGTGCGATTGCATAGGGACTGTTAACGCCATCGCCGTCATAGGAAATCGAGCCGGCCTTCGCGGCGTAGGCGACCAGCGTATCGGCCCCGACTTCATCAAGCTTCGCAAGCCCGCCCCTAGCCGGTGTGCGGCCTGCCGAGCGCAGCTTGGCTGCAAAGGGGTTGTCGCGGCAGGCGTCGAGCAGGATCAAGCGCAGGCGGCGTACTGGTTGCAACGCCCAGATGATGCGGTCGAGCGAGATAGCTTCATCCTCGACGTCGTAGTCGCGGCTCAACCTGGCATCCACCGGTATGAGATAATTAGTGCCGCTGATCTCGATGCCATGGCCGGCGTAATAGACCACCGCCATATCAGCGTTCTCAGCCGTGATGAGAAATTCCCGTACAGTGCGCTTGAACTCGACGACACCTAGATCGTTGCGCGAAATGACGACTTCGAAGCCGATCGATTTGAATAGTGCCGCGATTGCCGTGGCGTCGTTGATGGTATTGGACAGCGTAGATGCGTTCTTATAGGCAGAGTTTCCGACAATGAGCGCGACCCGACGCTCCGCTGCTGCCGCATCGGCGAACATCGCGCCGACGACAAGGCAGAGGCAGTAGATCAAGAGTTGGCGCAGTTTCATCGCTGTATCAGTATCCGTAACGCCGCCATGAGCGATGGCGGTACTTCGAGCGCTTTCTTGGCGGCTGGCCGCTCTCCGTCACAGTGACGCTGATGACGTCGGAGAACACCGCCGGATCCTGCGGCACGTGGGCGAAGTCGGCGAACAGCAGGCGCAGCTTGTGTTGGCCGACCGGGAGCGTGATCTTCGCTTCGGTCTGGCCGGCGCCGAAGTGCAGGTGGTTGAAGTCGTTCGGGATCGGCTGGTCGAGCGGAGGCAACTCGGCATCGACAAGCAAATGATGATGCCCGGTGTTGGGCTTATCGTAGCCCGCCGGGGCGACGCCCATATTCAATAGGCCGAAGCGGATAACCGGGTTTGGGGAAATGTAAGAGCCGTTCTTCGGATAGATGAAATAAACCTTGGCATCCTTCGGGGAGGGGCGACGTCCGCCGGCAGTGGATTGAACCGCCGCAGGAGCGGCTTGAGCTACCGCGGGAGAGGTCTGGTCAGTGACCTTGACCTTTATCTTCTCGGAGGTCACCGGCGGCGAATGCGGAACGTGATTCTTGTCGCCGAACACAAGCTGCAAGGTGTGCTCGCCGGGCGTCAGCGAAATCTCTGCCTCAGTTTGTCCCGCGCCGAAATGCAGGTGCTGGAAGTCGTTTGGAATCTCGGAATTCAGTGGCGGCGTTGGCGAGTCAATTATCAGATGATGGTGACCGCTATTGGCGCGGTCCGAACCTGCCGGTGCGACGCCCATGCCATGCAGGCCGAAATGCAGAATGGCCTTGGTTGGCAGCGTATCGCCGTCTTTCAATCCGATGAAATAGACGGCTGCTCCCGCCGGCGACGGAGTCGGCCCGCCAGTCTGCGTCTGCGCCTGTGCCTGTGCCGCGTGGCAATGCATCAAACCAGCAAGAAATGGAACCAGAACCAATGTCAGCAATCGGTGAATCATCGGCAATCTTCCCAATACATGGATCCACAATCTGGACCGCACTAGCCGCGGGAAACTGCAATAATTGGAAGCGTCAAGAAATTCCCATCCGCGCAGAACGAGGGGAGATGAAACGATATTCCTTTGCCGCCCAATGTAAACCGAAATCCGACGGCGCGAGCATCGCCTTGCCCGCTGCGGTCGAATGAAGCATGCTGTGTCACATTGAATGTGACGTGTGCATACTTCCGATCGTTCTAACCGACCGGAGATCATGATATGAAATCCGCCGTTTTGTCTGCGTTTTTCCTCATGGCGCTCGTTGAACTTGCGAGCACTGCAGCGAGCGCGCAGCGAGGGCTTAGCACCGGCCCATCCGCCGACCCGCCATCCGCGTCATCCGACACCAAGGTGGCCCAGCAAAGCGCCACTCCGGATCCGGGTGAACTATTTCGTGATTGCAACAATTGTCCGGAGCTTGTGGTCGTGCCGCCCGGCGAGTTCGTGATGGGGTCTAATGATACGCCCTACGAGAAGCCCGAGCATACGATCAGCATTCGCAAGCCCTTCGCCATTGGCCGACGCGAGGTGACATTCGCGGAATGGGATCAGTGTGCTGACATTGGCGGGTGCAGGGTGCGTCCCGAGGATCACGGCTGGGGGCGTGGCGACCGTCCGGTGATCAATGTCAGTTGGGAGGATGCCAAGCTGTTTGTCGCCTGGCTGTCGCAGAGGACCGGACAAAAATATCGTCTGCCCAGCGAGGCGGAATGGGAATATGCCGCGCGAGCGGGAACCCGAACGCCGTTCTGGTGGGGCAAGGACATCGGCGACCGTCATGCACAGTGCGAAGGCTGCGGTAGTCCGATCAAGCAGCAGGTCGTACCGGCGGGCTCGTTCCGGCCAAACGGCTTCGGGCTCTACGACACATCAGGTAATGCTGCGGAGTGGGTCGAGGATTGCTGGAACGACTCCTATCGCAATGCGCCGAAGGATGCGTCGCCCTGGACGTCGGGCGACTGCCGCCTGCGGGTACTGCGCGGGGGCAACTTCCTCAGCAGGGCCAGCGACGTCAGATCGTCGGCGAGGTTTCGCTACGACGTCGACGTACGATATTACGCCAACGGCTTTCGTGTCGTGCGGGAGTTACCGTAATTATGCCGCGCGCGGGAATAATGCGCTCGATTGTTGCGGCGCTTCTCGTGCTGACTGCCGCTACTCCGACAGCTTGGGCGCAATCTTACCCAGCGAGTGGTAAAATCGGCTATCTCCAGGAGTGGGAGATCACGGGAAGCTTGGCGAAAGGGGCAATACGCGCCCCAGTGGACTATTCAGGGACGGTCACGTTGCGACACATAGGCCTGTGTAGCATCAATGGCGTCGAGCAGAAGCAGGCGCGCATGCAGTTGAAAGTTTCGTCCCTGCGCTTGGAAGGCACGTTGGTCATGGACGACGATGAATGCCGCATTGTCGCCTCTGGATCATCAGGCTCGGGGCTGCTGACCTGCCGCAGCGGACAAGACATTCCGATCAATCTCCTGATCGGGAAAGCCGTCGAGACCGAGACGTCTGATCGCGTCGGCCGCAGCCCCTAAACAAGCTGCAAGACGATTGTCCGCGAGAAAAATCATTGTCGACTGTGCATTGAGTCCTTAGCGCGTGTGCTGATCACACGCGACTTTGGAGCGCCGCG
This sequence comes from Bradyrhizobium sp. WSM1253, assembly GCF_000244935.1. Classification (NCBI taxonomy): domain Bacteria; kingdom Pseudomonadati; phylum Pseudomonadota; class Alphaproteobacteria; order Hyphomicrobiales; family Nitrobacteraceae; genus Bradyrhizobium; species Bradyrhizobium sp. WSM1253. Next base: position 91,373 of record NZ_JH600072.1, on the reverse strand, counting down.
ATCCGTTGTTCAGTTTGGCCTTTCAGTAGTTCATGTCTCACCCTTTCGACAGCGGCGAAGAAGTACGCGCGATACAGCTCTGAACGATTGCGCGCACGTCACGATTCATGAAGGCGCGAGTTCCGAGGCATTTGAGTACTGCTCGTCGAACGCAGCGGGCGATGCGAATGCAAAGCGATCGCCGCCGCCATGCGTGACTTACGGCACAGAGTTATGTGCCGATGAGTCCTATCGTCCAATCATCGAACGGCAATCAAGCGGTTCGAATTGACCCAGAAGGACCACTCCCATGTTTCGCTCCATCCTCATCGTCTCCGCCGCCGTTCTCTCACTCACTGCTTCGAGCGCGTATGCTGGCAACTCCTCTTCCATCGTGCAGAACGGCAACGGCAACGGAGCCGAAACCTTCCAGAAGGGCCGTAACAACGACAGCCAGGTCATTCAGTTCGGCAACGGCAACGGCGCTGGCGTCCATCAGGTCGGCCGCAATAACAACGCCGGCATCGGCCAGAATGGCGACGGCAACTACGCTGGTGTGTGGCAGCGCCGCCGCTGATCACCTGATCTCGCATCAGCGGAAAGGAACAGTGACGGACTCGTTCCTCACATTCCTTTCCGCCACGCGAACCTCGAAAGGAGAAACCCGTGAGAAACCTTCTGTTTATCACCAGCGCCGCGCTGGTTCTGGTCTCGGCTCCGGCTTTCGCCGGCGGCGTCACCGCCTGCGTGCACGCCAGAACCCAGATCGGCAACGGCGCCAGCGACAGCGTCAGCCAGAACTGCCAATACAACATGAACGGCCAAGTGCAGGCCGGTAACGGAATGTCGGCCGGCGCGCGGCAGTCCGGAACCAGCAACACGTCGAGCCAGCTTCAGCTCGGTGACAACAACTCGACCCGCCTCAGCCAGCACGGCCGTGACAATAGCGCCGGAGCCATGCAGGTTGGAAACGGCAACCGCGTCAAAGTCCATCAATGGTAAGGCTGTCGACCCTATCGGGCCGGAGCCGCATGGCGGTTGGGCGGGTCCCTCGCCCAACCCGCCTTCATGATAGGAGGAAAAGATGAAGCGGATCCAATGGTCGGGCTTTGTGCTTGCTGCAACCCTGGGGGCTGCTCTCGCAAGTGCGTCGTTGCGGGCCGAGACGACCTCCGTGAACAACGGCAGCAATTCTGCCACGATCACCCAGAACGGCGATCCATCGAAGACCGAGAAGCGGGTGGACTCCCGTCCCGGCTATACACATATCGAGCAGCACAGCGGCGGCAACTCGGCGACGATCATCCAGCAGTCGAAGCCCGGCTCGCCCAATGGCACCGAAAGCGAAGGTGGCAACACCCCGAACGTGCCGACAGCGCCGGGCGGAACCGCGAGCGACGAGGAGCGTGGTCCCGCGCTCACCGACTCGGATGTCTACCGGCAGGTCCGTAAGGGCGCCTCGCCGCAATCGCAGCAGACATTGGACAATCTGATGAAATCCCTGGGTTTGCAGAAGAAAATGTAACGGCCGCGCCGCCGGCCAGCACAGCCGCAATCGAAACCGCGCCGGCTTGATCGCCGGCCGCGGGTTCTCGCATCGTGTCATCGGCAGCGATGCTCGCGCCGAAAGATTCAGCGGTTGTCACTCCACGGCAACAGGCAGCCGGACCCGATTGCGCTAATGTGCCGCTTTATCGGCAGATTTGAGCGCGTCATGCGCGGGCGAGGTGGGCGATGGGAAGAAAATCGGCCGACAAATCACTACCTCGACAAAGGTGGCGGCTTGGATATGCGCTCGCGGTTGCCGCAATCGCGCTGCTGGCCGAACCGGCAAGTGCGCAAACCGGTTTCATTGACACCAATGGCTACGGCTTTGTATCGCTGAATGGTCCGATCGTCGTGAACCAGGCGTTCGGGCCCGGGCAGAACATCACCGGCATCGTTCAGTTGGCACCGAATCCATTGGCGACCGTGACCCAAAGCGGCTTCTATAACCGCGCCGCGATCATCCAGGTCGACACCACCAACACCGCGACGATCACACAGACCGGCGATTTCAGCCACGCTTATGTCATCCAGGTCGGCCCGACCAACGCCTCGGCGGTCGCACAGACCGGCAATAACGCATCTGCGATCGTGATCCAGCTCGCAGCCTCGCCGATCGCGGCACTCGGCACCGGCTATCTCGAGCGCGTGGCTTCGAACCTGTTATTCGCGCCAGAGACGGCGGCGGCGCTGCCGAGCATGGCCCAAATCAGCGCGCAGGGATTCTCGCGCGACTTGTTGTCGCAGCTCGATACCGGCCGTGGGGAGGGCTGTGTCGATCAGCCTCTGCCCGTCAAGGCACCGCCGCTCCCCTGTCGAGCTTCTGTGTTCGTGCAAGCCAATTATCGGCACGGCGACCACGCCGACACCTTCGGCTCGACCAAATACAGCTATGATTCGGCCGGCGTCCTCGCGGGTGGCAAGTTCTATGTGACCCAGAATCTGACGTTGGGACCGACATTCGGCTACACGCACATGGCTTCAGGTCTCAAGCAAGGGCTCGGCTCGACGGATCTCGACTCCTTCCATCTCGGGGGGTTCCTGGCCTATGACACTAGCTCGCTGTTCGTTCATGCGATTGCGTCATACGGCTGGAACCAGTTCGACATCTCTCGCACCGGGTTCTTGGGACCGATCACGCCAAACACTGACGCAAATACAACGGTTGCTGCAATCAAGGCCGGCTACTTGTTTGATCTCGGCGCTGCGCGGCTCGGCCCGATCGGCGGGTTCACCTACACCGACACTCACGTCAAAGGCTATTCCGAAGCTGGCGATCCATTCCTGACCCAGAGGGTCGCAGATCAGTTTCTTCAGTCGGCGGTGGTCAGTGGCGGCTTGCGCTTAAAGCCGCAATTGGCCGCGTTCGGTAGGGCCGATACCTTCTTTGACCTAACCGTGGAGAAGGACCTGCGCAATTCCATGCCCATCTTGCAAACTGCGTTCACGCTGGCGCCCGATGTGCCGATCTTCACACCGGTGCGTCCCATAAGGGACGTTTATGTTCGAATGTCAGGCGGCCTCGGGTATAACTTCACACCCAATGCACGCGTCAACGTCGCGGCCGAGGGAATTGTCGCCAACAACGGCTCAAACAGTTTCGGGTTGAACGCGGGATTTCGATACGGCTTCTGAACCGCGGCATCCGAAACTTCCTGTACGGAAGACCACCAAGCTCTTTCCTAGCTAAAACGATCTTCGCCGCCGCATGCGATCGGCGCTTTCTTGATGCGTTTACCTCTCAGCATTGTGGGTGGGCAGCTTCAACCAGATTGCACTTTAGGATTTCGTGCAGCCAGATTAGGATGGCGTGATTGCCCGATCGTTTGGGCTACGGGCAACTCCATTTGGAGTTTTTGTCGCGCAACAGCGCGGTTGGCAGGCCCTGATGAGTACGACAAGCAAGCCGGTCAACCTTGCTCTACAAGGCGGCGGCGCGCATGGCGCGTTTACCTGGGGCGTTTTAGATCGCCTCCTCGAGGAAGAACGGATGTCCTTCGAGGGAATCTGCGCGACCAGCGCCGGCGCCATGAACGCTACGGTCATGGCACATGGCTTGACAATCGGCGGTCGAGACGGGGCTAAACTTAGTCTTGCGGACTTTTGGAGGCGCATCAGTGAAGCGGCAGCCTGGGGACCGCTGCAGCCGTCCCCGTTCGATCGCTTAATGGGATATGGTTCGATCGAAACATCTCCGGCGCTTATATTCTTCGACATCATGACGCGGCTTCTGTCGCCTTATGAGTTCAACCCATTGAACTACAATCCGCTGCGCGACGTGCTCGAGGAGACTGTCGATTTCGAGCGACTTCGCAAGGAGAATGTCGTCAAGCTGTTCCTTTGTGCGACGAATGTCCGCACCGGAAAAGTGAAGATCTTCGAGAACGACGAAGTGACACTCTCGGCCGTTCTCGCTTCCGGGTGCCTCCCTTTGCTGTTCCAGGCTATCGAAATCGATGGCGAAGCCTATTGGGACGGCGGCTACATGGGCAATCCGGCAATTTTCCCGCTCATTTATCAGTGCCAGTCCACCGACGTCATAGTCATCCACATCAATCCGATCGTGCGTGAGGGGATACCTCGCACGGCCAGCGACATACTGAATCGACTAAACGAGATCAGTTTCAATTCGTCGCTGATGCGAGAGATGCGGGCGATTGCCTTCGCCAACAAGCTCGTCAACAGAGGTGTGCTGGGCGACGAGATAAAGACAATGCTGATTCATGCGATCGAGGCAGAATTGTTCATGAAAGACCTCGGAGTCGCCTCCAAGTACAACGCGGACTGGAATTTCCTCACCCATCTGCGCGATGTAGGTCGCTCCTGCGCCGATAAGTGGCTGACGGCGAATTTTTGTCATGTCGGCACGCGTTCGACTATCGATATTCACGCGAGATACTTGTGAGCGCAGCCAGGGTGCTATAGCCGACCTCTTGGCGCATCGATTCAAGTCGTTGCATTCATGTCCAGTGTTTCGATATCGGCGAAGAAGTACGCGCGATACAGCTCTGAACGATTGCGCCCACGTCACCATTGATGAAGCCGCGAGTTCCGAGGCATTTGAGTACTGCTCGTCGAATGCAGCGGGCGATGCGAAGGCAAAGCGATCGCCGCCGCCCTGCGTGACCTGCGGCACAGAGTTATGTGCCGGCGAGGCCTATCGTCAAATCATCGAACGGCAATCACGCGGTTCGACTTCATCCAAAGGGAAGATATTATGTTTCGCTCCATCCTCCTCGTCTCGGCGGCCGTGCTCTCGCTCGCTTCTTCGGCGTATGCTGGCAACTCGTCGTCCATCGTGCAGAACGGCAACGGCAACGGTGCCGAGACCTTCCAGCGCGGTCGCAACAACGACAGCCAAATCGTTCAGTTCGGTAACGGCAATGGCGCCGGCGTCCACCAGGTCGGTCGCAACAACAACGCGGGGATCGGCCAGAACGGTGACGGAAACTATGCTGGTGTGTGGCAGCGCCGCCGCTGATCACCTGATCTCACATCGCGCGGAAAGGAGTCGTGGCGGGAACCTCCCTCACCCTCCTTTCCGTCCAGCAAACCCCGAAAGGACAAGCTCCATGAGAAAGCTTCTGTTGATTGCCAGTGCCCTGCTGACCTTGGTCTCCGCTCCGGCATTCGCTGGCGGCATCACCGCGTGCGTGCACGCGAAGACTCAGATCGGCAACGGCTCGAGTGACAGTGCCAGCCAGAACTGCCAGTACAATATGAACGGCCAGGTGCAGGCCGGCAGCGGTATGTCGGCGACTGCCCGACAGTCCGGAACGAGCAACAGCTCGAGCCAGCTCCAGCTCGGGAACGGCAACTCTGCCGGAACCAGCCAGCATGGCCGTAGCAACAGCGCCGGCGCCATGCAGGTCGGCGATGGCAACCGCGTCCGAGTCCATCAATGGTAACGCCGCTGGCCTACTTGGCCAGCTGGTACAGCGATTGGGCGGGTTCCAACCTCGCCCAACGCATGCCATCCTCGAGGAGGTACACATGAAGCTTATTCAGCGACAATCGGTTGTGCGTGCTGCCGTGTTGATGGTTGCGCTGGCGAGCGCGTCCGCACGGGCCGAGACGACGACCGTGAACAATGGCAGCAATTCTGCCACGATCACCCAGAGCGGCGATCCATCCAAGACCGAAAAGCAAGTCAAGACTGGTCCCGGTTACATCAGCATTGAGCAGCACAGCGGCGGCAACTCGGCGATGATCATCCAGCGATCAAAGCCTGGGGCCAGCGATCCGACCGATGCCGAAGCCGGCAAAAGCCCAGATGCGCCGCCGGCACCCGGCGCAGCAGACGGTGATGCCGATCGTGATCCGCCATCGACCGACGCAGACGTCTACCGGCAGATCCGCAAAGGCGCCTCGCCGCAATCGCAGCAGACGCTCGACAGGTTGATGAAAGCCTTGGGCCTGCAGAACAAGATGTGACCGGCCTCTGCCAATTGTGCCGCCACCACGCCTCTCGCTTCCCGCGACCGTAAAGGCTACTTGGGAGGGGTTCTGCGTGACTTACTTCACGTGAGTTTGAGCGCACCTCTTCTAGTCTTACGTGCCAGTCAAACGGTAGACACCACATGCACAGGATGATTGCTGCCGTGGTTCTGGCTTTAGCTTCGGTCCACGCAGCGGGTCCGCTCGGACTGACGCTCGCCTCGGCCGACGATACGATCGCTTTGCCACTGTCCACGACCGCTACAACGCCGGCGCCAACAACAATGCCGGCGCCTGCCGGTGCGCCGGTTCCTCCGCCACATCCACGAAGTCCGCTAGAGAGGAATTGCACGCCCCTGGGAGGCAAGACCTTTAAGTGGTCTTGCCCGAATGTGCCATTTGTAGCCCTGCGATGCTCTTGAGACGGCGTGCGGGTTGCGCCGGAAATCCGACTGCGCGAGCATCGCTCCGGCGAAGGCGCGGCGGATGATCGCCGTTGCGATCGCGTTCAAGCCCTGACGAAGAACCAAGAATGACGGCTGCGCTGCCCGCATGACATCCTCAGTGTGGCTTGCCCAGCACAAATGCGAACGGCAGAACGAAAATCTCGTCGCCGGCCTCATCGCTGACATGCAAGACCCATTGACGCCAATCTTCCAGGTCGGTCCCTGTCACGAGCGACCGCACCCTGCGGGTGGCCTCCTCGCACGCCTCGATCAGATCGGATACGATTGTGCCGCGACGATCTATCAATACGCCGCGAGCGTTAGTGCAATGGAAATAGATCTGAGCCATGTACGCCTCCTTGTGACATCCGGGTGAGCAAGCTCGACCCTGCATGTCGGAGTCATACTTGGCGTTCAAGGGATCTTCCGTGATCATGCGCACATGGTGCCGCCTGGGAGCCTCGCAGGGCGATCATCGGTCCGCCTCAAATCAGGCAAATCCAACGTCAGCGTTGGCCCAGGCGGTGTGAAAAGGCTCTGTTTGCGGTGATTCGCGCGATAGGATTCCCGGCGGTCGCCGAGCAGACCTATGGCACCGACCATCTCGACCTGGTGTTGGCGGTCGGCTACCTGTCAAAGCTGCTGCGCAACCGCAAGGTGGTCGGCTATCTCGCCAAGCACTTTCAGGAATTGCTCTTCGAATTCCAGCGCATCACCGAGTCAGAAGCAAACGCCGCCTGACGCTCACTCCGCGCGACATTTGCGTCAAATCCGCTGCATGCGCGTATGCGTTGTTATGGAAGACCTCGGCCGATGACCTTGCTTCCTAGCGCGTCGTCGGGAATTGCGGAACGTCGGTCTCGCAGTAAGACTGCTATGGCATAGATTGGCCACTGATGGACCGACGCTAGCGGCAAGGCCGCAGGCGATCAACGAACGCCCACTGCCTGCCAAGGCGCGTTAGTAAACTGGCGTAATCTCTGCCGGAGCGATCAAATTGACCTGCTTGCTCGATTCACCACGCATGCGCAAAAGGTAGCCCCTGCTCAAATATCCGCCAATTTCTTCCAATGTCACCGGTAGCTGATTTTCCCTGTGATGCTTCGTCCGACCGAGGGCGGGATCTGCCATGCGATAAAGGCCATCCTTGAAAGCATGGGCCACGTACCGTTCTCCATCAGCGGCGATGCGTTCGAAGCCACGAGGAGGGCGACCCGCAATCGCGACATTCTCACTTGTCTTGTCCGATTCACTCACGTCATCGACCGTTCCGGGCTGCGGGTTTTGCCGAGCATTATTCACACCAACGAAATTTTCTGATTGCTGGGCTGACATTACTTCAGAATTAGACAGCTTCTCAAAGAGCTTAGCTTGTCGGTCGAGCGCCGCACGCTCATCCAAGCAGAGACCCAATTCATCAATTAATGCATCAACGAGGTCGCGAGGTTCGGGAAGGGGGTTAACTCGTGTTCTTGTCGCGTTCCAGCTAGTCATGTCTGGCGGCGCAATTGCAAGGATTTCCCGCTCTAGTTTCTCAAGTTCCTGCTTCGTGTATTCGAGAGGGACACAAGCCACCTGGCAATGACGTCGAATGAACTCGCGCCTCAGATCCTTTGCAATCTGCGCATCATGCGGAACGTGATACGCAGATTTTCTATCCCGCCACATACGTCCAATGTTGTAATTGCAAGCGAGCTTATGGCTGCGTTCTTCGCTTCCGTTAACGTGACGACCGTAGATCCTATCGCGGAACGAGTCGGCAGCAGTGATTCCTATGTAATGAATATCACCAAGGTGATCCGCCAGCGCATATACGCCCACACCATTGGGCAAATCATCGATCTGCCTGAGCTTCTGATTTTTTAGTGCTTCTATGCATTCTTCCGCTGTCAAGGACAACTCCTCATCATCCTAAATCCGACTCTCACTGCCAGGGATCCTCACTTACAGGGGAAGGGCTAATTCCAAATAGCGGCAGAACGCATTCGCCAATAGCATTTGGCGGGGCGTTCGACATTCGACCTCGAATAACCGCGGAGAGGCAACCATAATGCAGAGACATTTCGCACGCGACGTAGCCACGTTCAAGCGGTTCGCGCTATAGAGAAACTCCATTCCCCGCGGCGCATCGGAATGAGACGACGTGGTCATCGAATAGATCACGATAGGCGCCTCCTGACCCTGAAACTTGTCTACCGTGCCGATGCGCGCGCCCGGCAATCGCTCCTGAAGCTCGAACACCTGCGCGTTGTAGGGAGCGATGATCAGGATGTCCGCCAATCCGATCAAAGCCTCCTTCCCTTCACCGTCGACCCACCTGGTATCGCTCCCAAGGATTTCATCGACGAGGCTTCTGATCGCGTCCGCTTCTTCGGGAGAGGAATTCTGGTTACCCTCATGCTGTACGGGAAGGTAGCGGAGCCCGCTCCCATTCACCCGGCTCGATGACCTGATTTCCTGCCGCTCCAAGCCCGGTCGCGAGCGGAGGCGCCCCTCATAGAACAGCTCGGACGTGAAGGCACAGATATCGGGGTGCAAGCGCCAGGTTTCTCCAAGGAAAAGCCCGTGGCCCGCCTCGATCGTTGCGTGCCCACCCAGGACGTGGTCAAGCGCCGATGTCGTAACGCCATCCGGATGACTCCCCTGCATCGGCTGCTCAAGCTGCCTTGGATCGCCCAGGAGGACAATGCTCTCGGCGGCCTGTGACACGGCTAACACGTTTGCCAGGGACATCTGCGCCGCTTCGTCGACGAAAAGAACATCTACAATGCCTGCCGCATCCGGACGCGACCAAAACCAGCCGGTAGCGCCACCAACCTGGTAGCCACTGCCAAGTCCGTCGATAAAGTCTGGATTCTTGGTAGTCAGCTGGAGTCCCGGCAAAGAGGCCGGCTCATCACTGACTTTTTGAATGCATTGAGTTGCCAATTTTTGCTCGGCAGCCGCCTCCAGCGACTTATTAAGCAAGTGGCGAATGACCTTATGGCTATTGGCCGTGACGCCGACTGTCCGCTTGTCGCGCACGAGCGCACAGATCATGCGAGCGCCCGCATGGGTCTTGCCTGCTCCAGGCGGCCCCTGCACCGGGAAGACGCTCTGATCAAGCAAGAGCGCTGCGCGCATCGCGGCCGCCAGCGGCGGTTCGCCAGGCTGCTCCAACTGCTGCCCACGAAGCCTTGGACCGACTTTGAGCAGCAAGTCGCGAGCGGCACGATATGCGCCCGGCCCGATGATCCCATGATCGGCCACATACTCTCCGATCCGGTAGATCGATTCTGCGAGAACTTGGTTGTCGACGAACTTGTGCGCGAACACGGCTTCGGGATGAAAGCCTGCCGTGTCCTGGCGTTTTTTAATGTCGATCGTTCTGTCATCAAAGGAAATCGCGACGACCTTGCCGAGCTTGTCGCCGCCAACACTTTTCAAATCGTCGTCTGCGCGAACATCGGTCTCTTGGACCGTGAACTTGTAGCGATGGATCGGCGCCTTCACGGTCCCAGCAAAACTGCCGAGAAACGTCAGCCCTCCGAGGCCGGCGCGCTCATACAAGAGATCCTCCGCTGACAAGTCACTCAGCCGAAAGTACTCCCACCAGACCGCCTTGTTCTCGCGGCCGAAGAAATCGATCAAGTGGGCCAGCAACCAGTTCGCTTGCTGCTCGGGGCGGCGTTCGGTCACGTCGTCCGGAACGTCGCCGGTCAACCGCGCCACAAGTTCGGCCACCCGGCGTTTCCAGGCACTGAGATCCTCGCCAACCTCGGCGGCCTTCCGTGGCGGCCGAACGATCGCGTTCCCCTGCGCGATTTGATGGCTCCGCACCCCCTCAAGCCAGTCCCGCAACGCGCGCGTCGAGGCGCAGTCATCGCGGTTGTAACCGAGGATGGCGGCCTGATCGCCTCGGTCAATTCCGTCGGCGTCGGCCAATTCGAGGCAGGCCTGCACCCGCGCCATGGCGCCGCCGACATCGAGCAGCGGGACGGTGCGGTCAAACCGGTACAGCGGCTCTAGCTTCTTGATCGAATAGCTTTCGACGCTGGCGCGGATGCTCTGCCGGACAATGGTGTACAAGTCCACGAACACGCCTGCCCGAAGCAAGTTGTCGACCTCGTCCTCTCGCGTGGCGTACCGTCCCATTAGACGCTTCAACGCGGCCGGCTCATAGGGCGCGAAGTGATAGATGTGCAAGCCCGGGTGCTTGGTTAGCCGCTCCGTGACAAAGTCGATGAAGCGTTCGAACGCCGCCCGTTCGTGCTGCCGTGTTGTCGCCCAATCGCCGACATAGACGTCCGTGCCGTCGTCATTGGCATAGAGATAGCCGACTAGGAACTCGAGCCCTCCGCCGTCCACGAACGGATCGCCCTCGAAATCGAAAAAGATGTCGCCGACCGAAGGTTCAGGGAGCCGGAACAAGCCAAATTCCGCCACCAGCGGCAGCACCTCGTAAAGCAGCTGGCCCGCTCCGCGTCCTTCAACCTGGAGTCTCGCCTGTTCGCGCACCCTCTCGTAGCTTGGCGCACTGCCCCGATCAGGCCGCCATTGTAGCGGAATGGGCAGCGTGCCAAGAGCGGCCATGGTGCCCACACCTCGCCGGACCAGTTCCTCAATTTGGGTCTTGGCGATCCCTGCGACAAGCGACAGGTGATCGTCCGCGCGCCGCCTCGAAGCACAGGGCTCGCGCCATCGGCAGACGTCACAGTGCTCGGTCGGGTCGGGATAGAGGAGGCCATCACGCGAAGGCATAGCAGCGAAGGTCTCCAAGCTACGCCTGACGCGTCGGTAGAACGCCGCAAAATCGGCCACGCGGTGGGGCTCCGGCAAGTACTCCGTCCCCGGTGTTACGACATGCGCGATCTCCGGGACCTTCTGCTGCATGGTCGCCAATAGGTCCGAGTAGAGGCTGAGCTGCAGGACCGTGTTGCCCTTTGTCTCGCGAGCCAATTTGGTGTCGGTGACCTCGTATGACCAGGCGCCCAAACCGCTTGGTCTCTCGACCCGACGCAGCACGTCGGCGCGACCGCTCCAATGCCCATCCCGTAACGCCGCCTGAACGATCACAGCGTCGCCGCGCGCCATCGCCTCCCGCGTCTGGGCAACTGCGGCGTGATCGATGCCGACACCGTTAATGACTGTGACGGTCCTGCTCTGCTTGGCGAGATGGTCGACAAAACCCTGCTCATGGGTCTTTCCGCGCTCCACCAGGGCATCCAGGGCCGGATCGTCGCGTAGCTTTGGCTTAGCCAGTTCGCCATGCGCGACCTTGAGGTCGAGGTGCGTGAGATAACGACAATTCAGGTGGAGCACTGCGTCACCGTTCGCCATGACGATTTCGAATATCTCGGCCGCCCCTACAAGTCCCTGTCGTCGGTCGCCCGCCAGATCACGGGCACCAAATGGAATGGCTGGGTCTTCTTCGGCTTAAAGAACTCGGTGGGTAAATGAGTTCCCGCAAAATGGGAAACGGCCGAGCCACCCCATTCGCCAACTCCTTCGAGCGATCAGGCTCAGGCGCCGCCTCCGTCCTAAAGGTCCGCTGTGCGGTCTATACCCGCAAGTCGAGCGAGGAAGGGCTCGACATGGACTTCAACTCGCTCGACGCACAAAGGGAGTCGTGTGAGGCATACATCGTAAGCCAGCGAGCGGAGGGCTGGACCCCCGTTTCCGATCGCTACGATGATGGTGGCTTCTCGGGCGGCACGCTGGAAAGACCGGCATTGAAGCGACTTTTGACGGATGTCAAAGCAGGAAGAATCGACGTCATCGTGGTCTATAAGATCGACCGGCTCTCCCGATCGATGCTCGACTTTCTCAATCTGGTCGAATTGTTCGAGACCCTTGGTGTGACCTTCGTCTCAGTCACCCAATTGTTTAACACCAAGGATGCAATGGGCCGCATGGCCCTAAATATCCTGGTCACATTTGCGCAGTTCGAGCGGGAGCTGATCGGAGAGCGGATCCGCGACAAGGTCGCAACCTCTCGCAAGCGCGGCAAATGGATGGGTGGCTGGACGCCACTTGGCTATGAAGTCTGCGATCGAAAACTACTTATCCATGAGGCTGATGCTGAGCGGGTCAAAGCCATTTTCCGGCGGTTCGCCCAGCTAAAGTCCGCAACCCTTTTGGCCCGCGAGCTGGTTGCAGCCGACGAGCGGAATCGTTACGGGCACCTTTTGGACAAGAGCGTCCTCTACAAAATACTCAACAACCGCGTCTACATTGGCGAGGCTGTTCACAAGGGTACTGCGTATCCAGGCGAACACGAGGCGATCATTGATCGCAAACTCTGGGATCAAGTCCACTCTATTCTCACCGTCAGCCCGCGCAAACGCGCCGGCAATGCCCGCGCGCAAACCCCTGCACTTCTGAAAGGCCTCCTCTTCGGTCCCGATGGCGCAGCAATGTCACCCACGCACACCCGAAAGTCCGGTCGGCTCTATCGCTACTACATCAGCCAGACTGCGATGAAGCAGGGACGATCCGACTGCCCGGTCAAGCTAGCGCCGGCCGCCGAACTTGAGCGGATCATCATCGACCAACTTCGACTGCTTCTGCAAGCACCGGAAGTTATCGTTCAGACCTGGCGCGCTTTACGCAGGCAGGGAACTGACGCCAGCGAAGCCGAAGTCCGCAACGCGCTGCTCGGCTTTGACGAGCTATGGGACGAGCTGTTTCCCGCAGAACAGGCCCGTATCGTCGAGCTACTCGTTGAACGCATCGACCTTGGTGCCGAGAAGCTCGAAATCACATTGAAGATCGAAGGGCTGAGCTCGCTCTCCTCGGAATTGCAACCGCAGGCGACATTCCAGGAAGCGGCCGAATGAACCGGCCAACGACGATCACTCTTGGCAAGATTGGCAAGCCCAAGCTGAGCCGCGATGGCCGCACCATGGTCGTCAGCATCCCGATCTCATTCCGCCGCCAGGGCGGCCGCAAACGCGTGGTCACGCCTGCAAATGTGCAAGCCTGGGCGCCTCCGAAGCCGCAGGTCGACAACACGCTGATCAAAGCCGTGGTGCGGGCCCATCGCTGGAGCAACATGCTCGAATCCAACCTGTTTAGCTCGGTGCGAGACCTCGCCAAGGCTGAGAAGATCAATGAGTCCTATCTCTGCCGGGTACTTCGGCTAACATTGCTTTCGCCAGCCATCACTGAAGCCATTCTGAACGGATTGCAGCCGGAAGGCCTCGAGCTGGCGCAGCTGTTGAAGTCCATCCCAGCCGAGTGGGACGAGCAGCGGGCCTTGATCAGCTCAACGGCCCGGAAAGCCGGAAGCCGCTAAAGCGCTCCTTCCAGGCTGGCGACCATCACGAGCGCGGATTCGCAAATCGAATGTCATGGAATTTGAGCGAGCACGTCGGTGCGCGCATGCGCACCGCAAGGAGCGGCACGTCCCTCATTTCGAATACTACAGGTTTTGAAGGAAGAAGATTGACGCTGATTCGTCACGCGATTTAGACTCCGAAAGTTAGGCTTTCAAAACGGAGTGACCTTGCCCCCAAGTTTTATCCAGTCCTGAGTTCGCCCCGGCTGTTGGATTTGCCCGGTTGGACGGTGGCAGCGGCGGGAGCCGGCGCGGAGCCCTCGGCATAGCGCAGCGCCGGCTCCGGCGCGGGTGGCAGGTGAAGGCGAACTCGGACGGCGTCTTCCATCCGAGCTGCGAGTGTGGTCGTGCCTCGTTGTAATCGGCCCGCCAGCATCCGAGCGCGACGCGGGCCTGGGCCAACGACGTGAACAGCGTCTCGTTCAACAGTTCATCGCGCAGCCGGCCGTTGAAGCTTTCGATGAAGGCATTCTGCATGGGCTTGCCCGGCGCGATGTAGTGCCATGCCACGCGGCTCTGATCAGCCCATGTCAGGATGGCGTTGCTGGTGAGCTCGCTGCCGTTGTCGCTGACCACCATCTTCGGCTTGCCGCGCTCAATCATCAGCCGGTCCAGCTCCCGCGCCACCCGGGGGCTCGAGAGCGAGGTATCGGCCACCAGCGCCAGGCACTCGCGGGTGCAGTCGTCGACCACGGTGAGGATACGGAAGCGGCGACCATCGGTGAGCTGATCCGATACGAAGTCGAGCGACCAGCGGTCGTTCGGCGCCATCGGCACCGTCATCGGCGCCCGGGTCCCGATCGCCCGCTTGCGGCCGCCACGGCGACGCACCGCAAGCTTCTCTTCCCGGTAGAGCCGGAACAGCTTCTTGTGGTTGATCACATAGCCCTCCCGCTTGAGCAGAACGTGGAGGCGCCGATAGCCAAAGCGGCGGCGCTCCTGGGCGATCGCCCTCATGCGTTGGCGAAGACCGGCATCGTCCGCCCGGGTCGTCTGGTATCTCATGGTCATGCGACAGCAGCCGATGGCTTTACACGCCCGCCGTTCGCTCATCCCGAAGGCGTCTCGGAGATGGGCGACAGCTTTCCGCTTGGCCGCGGGCGTCACCATTTCTTTCCCACGAGGTCCTTCAAGGCTGCGTTGTCCAGCATGGCGTCGGCCAGCAACCGTTTCAGCCGCGTGTTCTCGTCCTCCAGCGTCTTCAGCCGCTTGGCCTCCGAGACCTCCAGCCCGCCGAACCTGGCCTTCCATTTGTAGATGCTGGCGTCGCTGACGCCATGCTTGCGGCACAGATCGGCGACCGACACGCCGGCCTCATGCTCCTTCAAGATCCCGATGATCTGCTCTTCCGAAAAGCGGCTGCGCTTCATGCTCTGGTCCTTGTCGTGGGCCAGAACGAACTTCAAACTGGATTAAACCCGCGGGGCAAGGTCAGGAGCAGTCGGCGATGCGCTACGCGCTATTCACGGGTTAGCTCGAAAGGCCAGGACCACGCGGGGCAAGTGGAAGCGTTGAAGGCCGCAGCGTGCGAGCGGATATTTAGCGACACGGCCTCCGGCAAATCCACTAATGGCCGGCCGGAGTTTGATCGGTTGATGCGGGCGCTGCGGCCGGGCGATGTTGTCACCGTCACCAAGCTGGACCGTCTCGCCCGATCCTCCCGCGACCTGCACAACATTCTTCACGAAATCGCCGAGCGCGATTGCGCCTTTATCTCGCTTGGCGAAAGCTGGTGCGATACCACGACCGATGTGGGCCGGCTGATGCTCACCATCATGGGCGGCATTGCCGAGTTCGAACGGGGCCTGATCCAGAAACGCTGCGAGGAAGGCATTGCTCGCGCCAAGCGCAAGGGCACCAAGTTCGGCCGACCGTCCTCGCTCGACCCCAGCCAGCGCCGTCGCATTGCCGAACGCTACGCTGCCGGCGAGACCATGGCCGAGCTAGCCCGCGAATACGAATGCGGCGAGGCCACCATCTGGCGGGCGCTGCAATAACCAAAGATCCATCGGGCCTAGGGTCACCCCGCCCCGGGAGAGGGCCAAAATCTTCGCTCTCGGCTTTCGCAATGCCCCCTCTGGCACGACGTAGACAATTCCGAAATTTGGACGCGCTTTTTGCGTCACTGCGGCGGAAACTTCGAATCTCAATGGCTTAGCGATCGGCCAAATGCCCGGCCGCGAGCAATCCGACCGATCACTTTCTTTCAGGCCACCCAAACAAAAAGTATAACAAGACTGCAAGAGATACGGGCGGGTTCAAAATATTGGTGATCCACACGACCCTCTCTACGTCGGCGGCCCAATTTTCTTCATCGGCGAACCAGAAGACGGCGGACACAAGGGCTGCAACGCAGTAGCAGATTCCGGCCGTTCGAGCCCACCGGACCTCTCTAATGCAGGCCAAGCCGATCACTATGCCCCCAATCCCAAACAGGAGATCGGCGTATCTCCAACGATTATGCCATAAAGTGTGCAGTAATAATTCTTCTGGCTCCGAGTTGATGAGGTGCGCTATTCCCTGTGCGATTCCGAAACCACCAATGATCGTTGGCCCATTCTCACGGAGCGAGTAGAGTATTTTGTGGAGTAGAGAGGCGGCGTCGCCCTCCGAAGCCGCCTCTGGCTTGAGCTCACTGGAGAAGCCTTTCGACATTTCCGTCGCCCATTTTTCTCTCGTCCGCTGGTGCGCGCCGCGCAACTCCGCCCTCCAACTCGGCGCGTGCTCTTGGTTAGGACCGAAGAAAACGTTCTCCAAAGCATTCGGGTAACGGGGCGGGTGCTTGTCTTTTAGGTAATTTGATACCGTCTTTTCATTTTTTCCCAGCGCCCCTGCCAAAGTCGTTGGCGTCCATGGCTCGCCGAAGTTTTTCTGTTGCGGGTCTCTGAGACCTAACTCCATGCACCTCTTTATAAAGCCGCTGAGATAAGCACCCGAGGGCGGCGGGGGTAATTCACGATACACCATCACAATCGTCACCCCGGTTGAAATTTCCAGGAAATTTCCGCCATTCCAATCATAGGGAATGAGATTTCCAAAAGCCCGGTGTCCTTTGCAAGGCGGCACTAATGCCGGAAAGGGAACACCACATGGCTAAGAACATCATCGGAACGACCCTGATTGCGACCGCGGTCTTGTCATCCGCGGCCGGCGCTCGGGCGGATTATACCTGTCAGTCAGACAGCAATGTCTGTACCTATTCCGTGGATACAGGGAGCACCTCCCCGGTAGATTTGGGAGGTGGCGGGCACACCGCCGACAAGCGCGAATGGATCGTCGCGCCGGGCGACAAGTACTTCGTGAACGCCAGCGTCGCCCCGCAGGGATTCACCGGTCGCAACGTGCATTGCGAGATGGGCGGCTCAGATGGCGTCCAACAGCGCGCCGTTCCCATCGGTAGCACGACGGTGACGGTTACCTTCGCCAAGAAACACCTCGTACTTGCCCATGCGGAAACGGGCTCGGGGCCGACGAACATCAGTCACACGGCCATGATGATCTGCGGCTTCACTGCGCAGCTCGCTCCTCTTCCCGAATAACTGAAAGCGAATTGGCGAAAAAAGCGCCCGATGACGATCACCGGGCGCTGCTACATCTCACGTCAAGTACTCACCCGGGGCATAGCCATAGACCGTCATCGCCGCGCTCCGCTTTCGTGCAAGACTTTCGCACAGTGTAACGCATTGGCGAACGAGATCGTGCGTAAGTCCTAACTTTCGTTCAATCGAGGCGGACATGCGCGACCAGTTAGAGCCAACGCGCAAGCGTGATAACGCGACACGCCTTAGGTCCGCCCGGGGTGCGGCCAAAATTCGCTCGCGCGACTTGGGCAGTGGGGTCTCCGATACGACGTGGAAAATTGCGGAATTCGGTGCCGGTATTGGCTAAGCCGAGGAAAGCCTGCTGACTTGCCACGCCCTCCTCGTGTATCACTGCCGTTGGGGGGACAGATGGCAACGAGCGAACAACGGGAAGAACTATACCGCAAAATTCAGCAGGCGGTAGATCACATAGTCCTAACAGTCGTGCAGAAGCACTACGAAGCGCTTACGCAGGAACCGCAACTTACGGCCAAAGTCGCCGAAGCGATCGAACTCGCGCTCGACAACACTGATGTCGGGGATCTCAATGCGACGATTCTGGTGCGAGACTTTCCGTCCCAGGGACGAGGAGCCTTAGAAGGGAAAGTCGGAGCCGACGTTTATATATCTACTGCCGTTATCGACGAAAGTGGCGAGGATGTGAGCAAGGGGATGCTAGCGCAGGAAAAATGGGACTACACTATGGACGACCCCAAACTGCGCGAGCAGATCGAAAAGATGTTGGACCGAACCGACTCTTCCTATGTTTGGTCGTACGGTCCGAACGGCGCGTCGTGTCTTCCTGCCAAGTTACATGATCCCGCCACCTCTTCCGGAGTTCAAATCACAGGTTCGCTGATCGCAAATAGCCTACGCTGCCTTGAGGGCGATGAAGAACTTGGCCGCGATCTTACCAAGCCGACTATCACGTCCATGAATGAGATTATGGAGGAATTGGGAGTGTACACCGGACTGTCGTTCACGGTGCGAGAAGGCAAGCGGAGGCTTCGATTCTACCGTAGGAAACGGCGAGAGCGGTAAAGGCCTAGAACTCACCGACAGGAATCCGCGATCAAGCACAACAAGATTCTGAAATGACGTTGGCACTCGCGGCTGCAAATCTACTGGTTACTCCAGACAGAAACGGCGCCACATCGATGGCGCAGAGCAACGTGACGGCGCTTACAACGATGCGGACAATTACAGATAACCAGCCTTGTCCAAGGCAAGCCTATGATGCTCAAATCCAGGAATTCGGACTGCAGAGAAAATTGCCTCTCCGGGCTGCGCCGGAATCCTCAACTCCCGAATCAAATCGACAAGATTTAGCACCAACTATCTGCCTCTCTCTACGACCCACCCTGACGCCAATCTTCGCGGAACGTGCAAAGCGACAAGGGGGACATTAGGATAGATAGCCGGACCGTTTCGCTCGGTCCCCAAATCAAAAGTGTATATCTGAACTGTCAATCGATCTTCCGCCCGAATTTCGCGAGCTCCAGGATAACCTGTTGCTTCGTTCGCTCCTTGGAAAGGATTTTCGATCTGTTCATTCTTCAATCGGCGATAGCGATCTGCTTCTGCAGACATATGATACACATCGGTAGTCGCGTCCGGGTTCCTCGCCAGATGACGCTCGATCTGAAGGAGTAGGCCGAGATAGGGAGCATCGGCAGGAGCCGTAAATCGGAGCGGAACCAAAAGCACCTCATACACGCTCCGCAGCGAAACGCCTTCCAACAGAGATGCCGCTGGGTTTGATTTCGACGTTGATCGCCAGGGCTCTCTACGAAATCGCTGCGATAGCAATCTAAGAAGCTTGCGAGAGTATCCCTGTTTTCCCCGATTGCCTCTGGGGTGTCGTGAGGCACCTTCGGAAAATACCAGCCCTCTATTCTGCCTCTGGCTATCGGCAGACTAAGTACGGACGCGCGGGTTTCCACCGGCATCTTGCTATGTTGGATGGGATGAGACAGCAAGGACACGCTGATCCGGCTCGGAGGTAGCTAGGTGGTAGCTACCTGTACCTCCCGGTTTAGACGAGTTTGACTAAGGTCTTGATAATGCTGGTACAGTTGGGTGGGCTAGAACCACCGACCTCCTGTTCCACAGACAGATGCTTGGTTGAGCGAGAGGGATCCAAACCACTTTCCCAATAAGCGCTGTGTTTGCCGCAGAATGCCGTACTAGACCGATTCCGCGGGTACTAAGATTCGGAGAAAATTCGGTTCTCCGGGTCTATCGGGCACCTAGTTAGATCGAAGGTGGGACTTCTCTGGCGCGCAAAAATGCAGGAAAACGGCCGGCCTTTCGACCTGTTCTCACGTCGAAGTACGACATGGCCTTGGCTGGCTGGCGGAGGGAGAGAATCTGCAAAAAAACTTGCTCGAACGCTGCAGCTCAGGTTCTCTCGGTAGGGCAGAGACGGCATTCTCCGACGGGCACGCGTTGAGGACGGACTACGGTACGCCGTAGCGCGCGAATTCCTCGGCGATGTCGCCCCGGACGGCTTTCGCGGCCGCGACATCGGCTTCTCCCGAAGCCGTCTCGCCGCGGCGGATCTTTGCCCGGCCGCGACCGTACAGCGCGGCGGCGAGCGTGGGGTCGATGCGTAGCGCGGCGTCGTAGTCGGCGATGGCCGCATCGGTCCGTCCAGCCTTGAGGTGGGCGAGCGCGCGGGAATCGTAGGTCGCAGCCGTATGCGCGCCCGACCCGATCGCCTTGTCGCAGGCTTCCACCGCGCCTTGCGGGTCGCCCGTGCTCGCCCGGATCCAGCAAAGGCCGCTCCAAGCCACTTCCATGTCGGCGTTCAGACGAGTCGCGGCGGTGTAGTCGCTTTCGGCGCGTACGAGATCGCCCTTCTTCAGCCAGGCCTCGGCGCGGTTGACGAAGGCCCCGGGGTATGCCGGCTGGAGGGCGATGGCTCGGTCGAAATCCTCCATCGCGGCGTCGTAGTCGCCCGTCCTCAGTCTCGCCGCGCCGCGGTTGTTGACGGGCTTGGCGAAGGTCGGATCGATGCCGATGGCCGCGTCGAAGTCGGCGACGGCGCGGTCGTAGTCGACCTTCGCCGCGTAGGCGATGCCGCGGTTGTTGTGGGCGATGGCCAAGGCCTGTGGCCCGCCACGGCCGGCCCCGATGAAGGCAGAGCAGGCCTCGATCCTCCGGTCAGGCGACGAGGCGGCGTTGCAGAGCTCGACGTTCCGGAATTGACCTTCCGGCTTCTGCGCCGACGCGGGGGCGGTCAGCAGCAGGATCATAACTGGCGCCGTCCCGAAGACCTTCAGCATCCCCGGCAGATGCCGAGAGCGCGGTCTGCCCTCCGCTGCCGGGGAGGCGCAACGGTCGAACCGGCCTTCCGCTTCATGACGGCATCCTTGCCCTGCTCGATCAGGGTGGCGAACTTGACCGTGCCGTCGTCCGAAATCTCGATGTGGGGCGTGGTGCCCCGGATCCCCAACGTCGCCACCGGCGTGTCCACCTTCATGTTCCCGGTCTTAGCGACGCTGCCGGCGACGAAGGTGAAGGTGCCTCTGGTCAGGCTGATCAGGGTCGAATTGTCCTTGCCGTCCGGATCGTAGACGAACTCGCTCATTTCCATGCTGGCGTTACTCGACAGGCTGAAGGAGCTGCCGTCGGCGAAGTTGATACCGAGGCGGCCGTCGGCGCCCGTCCTGACGACGTCGCCCCGATAGACTGGATCGCCGACCTTCGCGCTGCCCCCCTCGTCGGACAGTCTCGCCTGCACAACCGCGGCATCGATATGCTCGATCGTTGCCTTGCCAGCAACGGCCACGACTTTGCCGATTGGCTTGACGTCCTGCGCCCGAACCGGCGCAGGCGGATACGCCACTGCAACGAGCAAAAGGCAGAGAAGTCCTGCGACCGTCCTTTGTCCATGCATGCGTCCGCTCCCGTCCGTGAAGAGCCGCTTCGGCGGAATGATGGCAGAGCGCGCCCGGCGCACCATACCGCATGTCGCGACCGCCACTTTTTAGTCGCAGCGGACGATGGTCCCGACCGCTCAGCGCCAACAAAAGAGCGCATTTGCGCACACCCAGTCAACATTTCGTGAAGGAGCCTGGGGACGACAAAGCGTAGTCTGGTGCGCGGAACCGGAACGTGGGCGGGTGGACTTACACTCGATCGGTCCGGCCGCTTCGGCGGAAGCGGGCAGCATGCGAGGCGTAGGATGTCGCTCGCACGTGTCTTCGCCGGTCTTTGGCCGGCGCAGCACCAACGCAGTCCGCCGTCCGTCCGCGGCGGGCGCGCTGTGGAGTCGCCGGTCGTCGCGGGACTCGGATGGGCCGGAGGGCTGTCCTTCGTCGCGTTGATCCTGACGGCGCTGAAAGAAGCGTGGGCCGCCGATCCCGATCTCGCCTTGTTCGACGACGCCTCCATCACCTACAAGGGGTTCGAGCATGGCACCTTCGAACTCATCACGAAGGAGGCGGTGCCGCGCCACATCATCGTCGACGATCCCGGGCAGACGATCATCCTGAGCAAGACCGGATCGTCCGTCAGCTTCGCGCAGATCGCCAACAACGCTTCGCGGATGGAGGACCTGCAGAGCCGGCAGCAGGACGTGCTTGACAACTACTCGAAGGAGCATGGGCCGTCCGGATCCGGCACGCCTCCGGGCGAAGCGGTCGATCAGACGCTGCAGCCGATCGATTTCCAGGCGCCGGAGGGGCCCAATCCACAACATGCCCTTCCCGGGCTGGTGGTGCCGGCCAGCTTCGTGCCGGATGGGCCGTTGATCCATTCGCCACCGACACTGACGCTCGGGTCGGGCCCGGTCGAGATCGACACAGTCGCGTTCGATGAGTTCTCGGCGAGCAGCGGCAGCTTCTCGACCACGAGCTTCGGCTCCGGCACGACCCCGACCTTCGGCATCGCGGGCGGCGCGATCGGCCCTTTCACCGTCGCGGGCGCAAGCTACGACGTCGAGAAGGCCGGCTCCTTCGGAATCCTGTACTTGAACAGCGCGACCGGCGCCTACGCCTACGTACCGAACAACGACGCTATCAACGCGCTGAAGGCGCCGAACGCCGACAGCTTCACGATCACGGCGTCCGACGGCTTTGCCTCGGCAAGCCAAACCTTCACGATCGACATCGCCGGCACCGACGACGCGGCAGCGATAAGCGGCGGGACCGGTGGATCCGTCGCCGCGGTTACAATGGACGCCGCCGCGATTGCGGCGGCGTTCATGGCGCACGACGTCCCGACCGCGACCGGCAAGCTCGCCGACACCGACGTCGACGATCCGGCCAACACGTTCACGGCGGTGAGCTCTCCGCATACCAGCGACAAAGGCTACGGCAGCTTCACGATGACGTCCGACGGGCACTGGACGTACGCGCTGGATCCCGCCAGCGCCGCAGTGCTCGCGCTTACGGCGTACCAGACCCTGACCGACACCTTCACCGTCACCACGATCGGCGGCACGCCGCAGATTGTCATGGTGACCATCCAAGGCGCCGACGATCCGGCCGTCATCTCCGGGGACACGCATGGTCGCGTCGTCGAAGCAGGCGGCGTCCACGATTCCGCGCAGGGCGTCCCAACCGCGTGCGGCCTTCTGACCGCCACCGACGTCGACGGCCCGTCGAACGCGTTCGATCCCGTCAAATGTCCGGAGCCGAGCGACCACGGTTACGGCAGCTTCACGATGACCGCGGATGGGCACTGGACCTTCGCGCTCGACAACGGCAACTGCGCGGTGCAGGCGCTGAACGCAGGTCAATCGCTGACTGACGATTTCACCGTGAGGGCCGCGGACGGTACGGCACAGACGGTGACCGTCACCATCGAGGGCAGCAACGACGCCGCGGTCGTCTGCGGCGATATTTGCGGACGCGTGACCGAGCCAAGCAACTCCTGCGAGCCCCCGCCACGCGCCAGCGGCACCTTGTCCGACAGGGAAGTCGACAATCCCGACGACACCTTCACGGCGACGACATGCCCGCAGGCGAGCGACCACGGCTACGGCAGTTTCACGATGACGACCTGCGGCACGTGGACATACGTGCTCGACCCCGACGACCCGGAGGTCCAGGCCCTGAGGCCTTGCGTCGCGCTGACCGACACCTTCACCGTGACCACGATCGACGGCACGCCGCAGATCGTGACCGTGGTCATCCAGGGCGCCGACGACCAAGGCTTTCACAACCGGGCCGAGCCCGCGTTCCATTTCGAGGCGGGTGCGGAACTGCAGCATGCCAGCTCGACGGCTGCGGCAGTCGCTTCCTCGGTCCCCGTCGCCGCGCTCAATCCGGAGCACGATTCCGCCGCGGCCGCATGGCCCCATCCGGCCGATGCGACGCCGGAGAGTTGGCGTTTCGACGAGCAGGAGGCTGCTGGCCAGGGCGTACAGCTACCCTTCCAACACGATCTGATCCTCTGAGAGCCGCCGACGCCTTCGTCGCGTCCGGGCGGATTGGCGTTTCCGGAGGCGCTCCCATGGTTGCGCCGATCACATTCACGGACCCGCACCGCCATCAGCTGCACGGCCATCAAAAGCCATGAAAGCGCGCTACTTCATGTCCGCTCCCAGGCACGATAATAATGAGTCATTGTAACCTCCAAGGTCATACTCGGAAGGCGACAGGAGCAGCACTTGCAGGATTCGCGATGTCCGCTCCGGGTCAAGGTGCGAAGAACCCGGCCTTAGCAAAACCAGTCCGCTTCCACCCACGAAGCTGACCTTAATGAGACGATTCGCCACTTCGCTGATGGGCCCGCAGCGTTGCATAGGACGCCAGAGGGCGATGCCCCAAGGCCGGTGCGGGGCTGATCTGTGCTAGGCTTCTTCAAAACATGGTTGGTTGGCTTTGGCGGAGGCGATTGTGAGGCGACGTGAGTTCATCGCGCTCCTCGGCGGCGCGGCGGCAATCCGACCACTCGGCGCGCATGCGGAGCGTCCGCCAGAGCGCATCCTCTATTTCACATACTCCGCCGGCTACCGGCATGATGTCATACCGCTTTCCAAGGTAATCCTGACCCAGCTCGGAAGCAATTCGGGTGTCTTTGAAGTCATTCCAACGGAAGACACGTCCGAATTTTCTACCGAAAACCTCGAGCGCTACGCGGCAGTGATGTTCTACACAACCGGAGAACTTCCGATGAGCGAGGCGCAAAAGAGAGCTCTTCTCAACTTTGTGCGCTCGGGTCGCGGGTTCCTCGGCGTTCATTCGGCGACGGACACATTCTACACTTGGCCGGACTATCTCGATCTGGTCGGCGGCTACTTCAATGGTCATCCTTGGCATCAGGCCGTGAAGATCGAGGTGGTTGATCCTGGCGATCCCCTGGTGGCTTTTCTCGGGAATTCGTTGCAAGTCGAGGACGAGATCTACCAAATCAGCGACTTCGACTATCGTGGTTCACGCTTGCTCCTGCGCCTCGACCCAAGCTCGGTGGACCTTGGCAAGACCGGCGTGCATCAACGATTCTATGGCTGGCCTCTCACCTGGACCCGATTCTATGGCGAGGGACGAGTATTTTATTCGGCGCTAGGCCACGAGCCGTCAGTTTGGCAGGACGCCCGCTACCAGCGAATCCTCACGAACGCTATCCTCTGGTCTATGCGAAGGTCGCCCTAGGAGACGCCGCCGCACTTCGCATTTGCGCCACCGCCGGATTCGTCGGGTGGTGTCCGTGCCAGAGGTTCGGACGGTCTTGGTCTGCGACCTTCCGTTCCGGGTCAAAAGCGGCTGGCGAGCCAAGTTCAGCTCGGCGTCCGGTTCACCAGCGATTGTGTTGCCAAACTCCGGTTGAGACGACTCGCGAACCGTGATTCCGTTGGTGTGAGGCGGCATTTGCGGGAGCAGCGGATGTTAGGTCGGCAGGAGAGCGGTCAGGGCCAGTTCTTTTACTCCTTTGATCTCGACAAGGTGGTGCCGGTTGATCACCTGGTACGGCAAATCGACGGTTTTCTGGACCTGAGTTGGGTGCACAACGAGCTCGCTCCATTCTACTCCCACACTGGCCGGCCTTCGATTGATCCGGTGCTCATGATCCGGATGCTGGTCTTGGGCTACGTATTTGCACTTCGTTCCGAGCGTCGGCTCTGCGCCGAGGTCCAGGTCAATCTGGCTTATAGATGGTTTTGCAAGCTCGGCATCGAGGATCATATCCCTGATCACTCGGTGTTTTGCCGGGCGCGGCGCGAACGCTTCCGTGAGAGCGATGCCTTACGCCGGGTTTTTGAACGTGTAGTGGCGCTGTGTATTTCGGCGGGGCTGGTCGGAGGCGAAGCGTTCTCAGTCGATGCGAGCCTGATCAAGGCCGATGTGAACAAGACTAGGCGACTTCCCGGCGACCAGCCTATTACCTGGCCAAAGGCGGAGGAAGCATCCCATGCGGTGCGCGAGTACATCGCAGCGATTGATGCCGCCAATAGCGATAAGGACGGCGATGAAGACGGCGGCGGTTCAAGTGAAGGCAGCCGTCGCCGCAAGCCTCCCAAGGAAGTCTCGCTCACCGATCCGCAAGCAACATGGGTTACGAGGCCGGGCGTGGATCCATTCTTTGCTTATGATGCGAACTATCTGATCGACAACAAGGCCGGGATCATCCTCGATGCGGTAGGCACGCGCGCGAACCGTGCAGTTGAGATTGCTGTCACCCAGATCATGGTGGACCGTGTTGAGCGTCGCTTCGATCTGCGCCCCAAGAGATTGGCAGGCGACACGGCTTACGGCGCGGTCAGATTGCTCAAATGGCTAGTGGATCGCAAGATCACGCCGCACGTTCCGGTGTGGGACAAGTCGGCACGCCCCGATGGCACCTTTAGCCGAGCGGACTTCGTCTTCGACAAAAAGCGCAATGTCTATGTTTGCCCGGGTGGCGCGGAACTGACCAGCACCGGCAATATCGATCAAGGTCACATCGTTTACTACAGGGCCAGCAAGAGCGATTGCTCTGGCTGCGCCTTGAAGCCCAAATGCACGACAGCGGTCGTGCGCAAAATTACCCGTGACGTCAACGAAGATGTGCGCGATCATGTCCGTGCGCTGGCGAATACGGAAGCCTTCGAGCAATCGCACCGCGAGCGCAAAAAGGTCGAGATGCGGTTTGCTCATATGAAACGCATTCTCAGGCTCGACCGGCTTCGGTTGCGGGGCCTGAATGGCGTCAGGGACGAAGTGCTGCTCACAGCCACCGCGCAGAACCTGAGGCGGCTGGCCAAGCTAATCTGCCGTCTCCCGCCACAACTGGCAGTCCCGTGCTGAAATCCACCAGCAAAATGGAAACCGCCGACACGCCGTACCAAAAAAACCGCCGAAACTCCAAAGCCAAGCTCGCCCCCAAGTCAGAAACGAGTTTTGCAACACAATCCCAGCGATAGCGGACATCACGGCGGCTGAACTGCTCTTCGGCTTAGGGACCAGAACCGGACCTTCGTTGCTGGCTTTCTCGCGGATCACAGGTAACGCACAGTATGCCGTATCGCTATCTCGACCTATCAAGCATCCTGCCGCCGTTCGATGCCCGGAAAGCAACATAGCACGGACGACATGGCAGGCGCCCTGCGCGGCTGCACTTGGGGTGATCCATAGGGCCGAGCTGAACGATCTCTCGTTCATCCACCATACATCCGACACGGCACAATACTTGCTACAGTGCGGGAGGCCGATTAGTGCTTGCGGAGTTGTTCCCAGATGGGACGAAAGGTCCGGGCTTCAAAGAAGCAAAAGCGTGTTACGCCGGACCTACTGATCCTGGCTGCTGAGCTTGAGAGGCTGAAACGAAAGCACGCATCAGCAACCGACCTCGAAAAACTTTGGGACGAAGTGCAAGCACTCCGAGAGCAAGTTAGGAAAGCGGAAATCCAACGCCGGCATTGAACGGGCTACGTCGCGGTCCGATCAATACGTAAGTCATCGATCCGTTTTCCAGACTTCAATAGGTTTGTTACCCAGCGAGGCTGCTTACCGCGTCCGGCCCAAGTCTCCGATCCATTTAGTGGGTTTCGATACTTTGGAAGGACCTTGGGATAGCGCCGTCGGGCGCGAACAGTTTGCCGCGTAAGAGACCCAACCGCGCCGCCGAGCTTAGCCAACCGCTCTTCTAGAGCCTTTTGTTTCGCCGCAAGTTTTCCTGGGAGAATGGCCTCGGTCTGGCGGTAGAGATCCCAAAGCTGGTCGATGGACATCTGCGCCAAGGTGTCCCTAGACGGTTTCATATCTTGCTCCCTTTACAGAGGAAACAACGGAAAATTAGGTTCCAGCATTGGAACTTTTTTGTGGTTTCTTAGCGCCTGATCCTCGTTGAGAAATTGACCCTTCGGCGACGACCTGCTTGCGTTCCGCGACATTGCTTCAGCAGCGCTTGTTGCCTACACACAATGGATCGTGACGCCTTGATTTAACACAAGACGATGCCCGCGTTCAGGGCGCGTCGACACGCTGGAGCCCGCAATGGGTCAGGATGCGAAAAACTCAACGTGAGCAAATCTGGTCCGTCATGCCTCGGTGAGCGGACCTCGTGGAGGGGCGCGACTTTGCCGATTTGCCAACACCCAAAACGGCCGCCCTATCCAATCGCTTCTCAGCGCACGCGAGACTTATGTCGAAACATGAGCGAAGGATGCTCAGAGCGGCAGCACATGATTGGTAGTCAAGCCGCACCACGTTGTGGTGTTGCTGCAATCATTCGCCAATTTCGGCGAGCTGCGGCGCAGGACGAAGCACACGCCGCAAAGTGTCTCCTTCCTCCACATGACGCGGCAGGTGAAGGTTTCGGAATGTTCGTCGAACGATAGCGCAAATTCGCTGGCGAATATGTAGTACGGCGTGGAGATGCAGGCTCCCAGGGTGCTGATGTCGCGCACCACGCACGGATGGGTCCCACTCAATCCACCAAACGATAGCCGCGCCGCCCGGTTGATCGGTATCCGCTCCATTGCCCGACGTTCGACCATGGCGAGATTCTCCAAATGAAGAGGTAACTTCCAATCGAGCGATCGCAGCGATCGCGATTGCACCTCTACGTTTTCCGATCCCGCCGAGCCCGGAAAACGGCAATATCTGCACGTTGATCTGCACGGCCCAGGGTAACAAGCAGTATTATTGTCTCATTAAAATTAAACCAGACCGCGTGGTTAATCCGCCGACGTTGGTGCCCACCTTACAAGCAAATGAAACCGCTCAAGGACACGTCTTTTTCCGCGAAAGTGAAGTATTTCACAGCACTTTCACAAACCTGAGCTACTATTAGTTGAACTTAATAGATCATTTTATGTCTCTCGGCCTGACAACGGTGGTTTTTAAATATTCATAATAAGGGGCGTTGATGAGTAGGCGTGGTCAGGGGCACAACCGCATGACGGTTCTGCACGAACGCGTTTGGTTTCTAAGATCTCAGCTGACAGAGCTTCAGAACCTTCGCAGCCGGGTTGAGCAAGCCGAGGAACGAAAAGTCGGCAAACGTTCAAAAGTCACAGGTGTCTCGGCGATGCGTCGCCGATTACGGCGACAGCGGCGTTTTGTTTTCTAGCCGCAAACCGTGGCGACGAACGTGCCGTGGGCTCGCAGCCACGGAAAGCCTTCATCAGAGATCGCTCTGGCCGAAAAAAGCGACCGCGTTGACTTGTTCGGCTTTGGGTCAAAAGCAGGCGGTCGCGGCAAGTGCAGCTCGGCGTCGGTTTACCTTTGTCAGCGGACATCACGCCGCTGAAGCGCTCTTCGGGTTAAGTCATGAACGGACCACCCTTCTCGCTCGGAGACGTAGTCGGACCTCCACTCGGAGAGGTCGCTGTTCTATCCGCGGTTGGTCGGCGGCTAGACCCGTCGGGCGCAACAAATGTTCTTGTTTAGGCGCGGTAGCATCGGCAGTAGTGTGCGTTTGCGCGCCCTGCGTGCGCTCTATCAAAGCTTCATCGAGCAAAATGGCCCGGAAGCGCGTGCGCAACGTCTTCTGCGCGATTGGTTATCTCCACAGCAGCGTGCGCAATATGATGCCGAGGGTTTTTTCGAAGTCACCGGCTCTCACACCGGCCGACGATATCGAATTCATCAGGGCACCATGAGCAATGTTTTGGAGCTTGATGAAGAAAAGCAGCCTAAGATCGGCTGGTGTTTCGTTCCCGAACGGGCTCTGGCTAGGTGGCGACGTGATGCTCGCCCAGAAGATCGCGCTCGAAACCGACGAAGCCGCGGTGCTCGCGCTTGCCCACCGGTTTTCTCCGAGACTGCCCTCTCTGCCCCGAGTAGCGCGGCGCGCTTACTAGGCCTCTCATGGGCGGGGCCACTGCTTGCGACAGCGGCAGCCCTAGCGACGCGACGAAGGCGGCGTTTACCTCCGCGGCTACAGGTAGCCTCAACCCGGCGATCGCTTTGTGCAATGTGATCTACCTGTTAGGCCTTACCCGGCTGCTTGCCGGCGTGTTTCGTGACGCGCTTCTGGATATTGGCCATCGTCCTGGCAAACGCTTCGCGCAGCTGCTGAGATATGCAATCTTGATCAGCAGCCTATTCAACGGATAGGTGATGCGTAGATTTTCCGAGTGCCGGGACCGCAAGGCCGTGATCTGCCGGCGCATCTCGGCACTCTTCAATATGAACTCGCGCATGGCCAGCAGAGGCCGACGCGCCGAGTATAATGGCGCGAGGGCTTCGCCTGCGTGGACCCGAACGGGACAATGTCCGGTGCGCAAAGCTAACGCTCCAATGCGCCGCCGCAAGCAAACCCTGAGACTAAGATTGATGTCAGCGCTGCGAGTTAATTCTGGAACTGGTCAGCCCTAGTCTGCTCATGATACTTCTGCCGGGCGGCTGAATTCCGTCGGTTGTTGCGAGCGGTACGTAGTGACGATCGCCCGATTCATCCGAGATGACTAAAACTCCGGAATTGCTGGGCCCGTTCTCTTCATCGATTCGGCCATGAGCTCACGTCAGCGCGTTCAGCGTCATTCAGCCTCAGCGCATCTGGCATATTTCTATGCCTCCGTCATCTAGCGCTATCGTCGTCTCAAGGCAGGGATCCGATTGAACAGAAATCTGTTTGGGAAGCAGATTTGCAAAGTCGCGAGCATGCTAGGCAGGAAGCCGTGAGCACGGCTACTATCAAGTCCGACTCCCGTTCCTGCCGCCCGCCGCCCGTTAACCAAGACTATCGAGGCGCCTTAATCTGGACTGATTTGATCAGGACGCTTTGCGGCTCCCGCATAGGAGCGTGCCACGTGATCAGGACCGTCGCGCTTGGAGTAGTTTGCCTGGCTGGCCTCGGTGCAATTGCCGCGGCCGCAAAGAAATCACCGCCGCCGCCACCTGCTGAGATCGTTTTCCCAGTCGCAGCCGGCGACAGGACGTCTGCAATCTCAGCTGAGGCGACCCTGCGCACGCTGTTCAGCAAGTAACGACTTGCATCGAGAACGAAACACTGGGTCGCTCACTCTGCCGCCTCAGCGGCCTGGCTCTTAAGCTCGGCAAATTTGGCCGCCATCGTAGGGTTACCCCGGGTCAGCTTCTTGATCGTCACGTCCTGCGCCTTGTCATTCGCGAGGCGCAGGTTGCGGTCAGCCCCGATCAACGCATCCTTAGTCTTCTGCAGGTGATCGATGGACTTATCGATCTCCGTGATCGCGGTGTGGAAGTGCCGGGAAGCGAGATCAGTGTTCTTCAAGAATCCGTTCTTGAACGTCTCCAGCTGGCTTTCGAACTGGGTAATGTCGATATTCTGGGCCTTTACGAGTGCCAGTTCGGTCCGGTACTTTAGGGAATTGAGCGAGGCGTTCCGCAGGAGGGTAATCATCGGCAGGAAGAACTGCGGCCGGATGACGTACATTTTGGGATAGCGGTGGAAGACGTCTACGATGCCGGTATTGTAGAGTTCGTTGTCGGGTTCAAGCAATGAGACCAGGATCGCGTACTCGCAGCCCTTCTCGGTACGATCGCGGTCAAGCTCCTTGAGGAAATCCTCGTTCTTGCTCTTCGTCGCGGTTTTGTCGCTCTCGTTCTTCATCTCGAACATGATCGAGATGAGCTCGGTGCCGGCTTCGTCGGAATCGCGGAAGATGTAATCGCCCTTGCTGCCGGTCCGCGCGTCGTTGTCCTTCTCGAAATAGGCCCGCGGAAACGCCATCGAGCGCACCCGGTTGAACTCGGTCTCGCAGTGCTGTTCGAGGGTCTCGCCGACCATCTTGGTCGAGAGGCGGGCCTTCATATCTTTGAGGCGTTCAATCGCGTCATCCCGATCCTTGATCTGGGTTTCGTATTTGTCCTTGAGCGACTGCTCGGAAAGCTGCTTTTCAAGCTGGACTT
The DNA here is from genome assembly GCF_000244935.1 of Bradyrhizobium sp. WSM1253. Lineage (NCBI taxonomy): Bacteria > Pseudomonadati > Pseudomonadota > Alphaproteobacteria > Hyphomicrobiales > Nitrobacteraceae > Bradyrhizobium > Bradyrhizobium sp. WSM1253. The sequence continues at coordinate 59,800 of NZ_JH600072.1, read as the reverse complement.
GCTTGATGCCGTTTTTCAGCTCATCGCGCTCTTTTTCAATGGCGCCGACGGCTTCGGTCACGGCGAGCTTCTTCTCAAGCTCGACGGCTTGAAGCTTAGCCTTCAGCTCCTGGATTTCTTTTTCCTTGGCGGCTGTGATCTTGTGCTGCTCGCTGGCCAGAAGCGCCTCTGCAAGCTCTGAGGCAGCCTTCTTCTCGCGTTCCGCTTGCGCGAGGGCGTTCGCAAGCCTGTCCCGCTCTTTTTCCACGGCACCGAGCGCTTCGGTGACGGCAAGCTTTTGAGAGATCTCACCCGCCTCCAGCTTGGACTTCAATTCCTGGATTTCGGCATCCTTGGCAGCGGCGGTCTTCTGCAGATCGCCGCCAACCTGGGCTTTGGCCAATTCAACAGCGCCCTGCTTGTCGCGCTCGGCCAACTCCAGCCGTTCGTGCAGTTGCTTGGCGAAATCGGCGTCGCGGACCTGCTTCAGAATCTCGGCATAGCCGGATTCATCAACCTTGAAGGCCTTGGTACAGTGGGGGCAGATGATCTCGTGCATGGTCCTGGTCGCCTGGGGCGCTGCTGTTGTCATTCAAACAAGGCAAGGGGCCGACAGAATCGATCCTGCTCATTGAGAACAAAATTAGAACATGAAGGTTTTGACGGTCAAGTAAAGCGCCGGAATTCCGGGCATTTTCAGCCGGAAATCCACTGGTTTCCCGCTATCGGCAGGCGTGGCCTGCTTATCCATCCAGCCTAAAAACGACAAATATCGATTTCCTTGCGATGGGCCGTCCTGCGGAGAACAAGGTGGCCTACGTGCTAAGCTATGGCAAATCAGCAAATGCGATTTTGCGCTTTCACGGCGGTGATGGACTAAGGAAAGGAAAACCGATTTTCCCTTCCCTAGGCGAACTGTGTGGGTGCTGCTGAATACGATTCTACGTTTCAGACCGCCGGGTACACGACGACCTGATCGCAGCGCCGGTGTTCGCTTGCGGGATAAACGCCTCCGCCGCGGCCTCAGTCGGTGCTTCGATCGACCAATGCCAATAAATCGGCTATCGGGCTCCATGTAATTGATCCAGGGGGACGTCTCTCGGACGGTAAAGCGACGCATCGAAACCTTCTGAAAGTAAAACCGGCGAATCATCAGATTCAATCGCCGGCCTTTCAAGCGGAATTGTCCCGCGTTGAGAAAATGGCTCGTGGGCTGTTCGATGATCCCACGTTGAGCAAGCGGATCTGCGAGATGCAGAAGCTAAGTGGCACCCTCGCCAAGCTTCAGAGACGTGTTCAGACCGGCCCTGTGTATTCGCCTCTCGCCGGGTAGTCATTTTTGATGATGTAATCGACGGCTTGCACCATCTCGCCGAAATTTGGTCGAACGAACGGCATCGACTGTACTGAAAGATAGTAGATCGTCTGATCGGGTTCGATCAAAAAAACGCCGGGCTCCGAAAATTTCGGCGGCTCCTGTATGTCGATTGAGCTTTTCCCGCGCGAAGCCGAGATATAGAGACCCCATTCTCGGGCCGCTCTTAATTCCAAACCATAACCAACTCGCAGGTTCTTCGCCGCGATCTTTTCCGCCATCTGACGCGCCCGCACTTCCCCGTCTGAGCTGATGGCGATCGTTTCGACGCCGCGCTGAGCAAAAGCAGGCGTCAGGCGCTCCAACTCCTTCAGGTAGTTTGCGCAAATGGGGCAGTGCAGACCGCGATAAAAGCAGACGAGAGTCAGGCGCTCTGGTTTTTCCGCAGCAAGATTGAAGCGTCCATGGTCAAGAGTTTCGATGATCAGCTCCGGGGCTTTCTGGCGTGGTACGATCATGGAAATTCCTTCGCGGAGATTCAGTGAATCTGATGGAACGGACGGGCTTACGATCTGGGGCATCGCCATCTGCCTCAGAGGAAGAGTGGATGAACGGCCAGTTCAAGGCCAAGAACTGCGAGGAGAATAAGGAACCAGCGTCGAAAGGTTGCGGCGCTTATGCGCTCGCGGACTATTGTCCCGACCTGCATGCCCAGCAACGCGGGAATGACCGCGAGGGCGGACAAGGTAACATTTCCAAGATGAAAAGCTCCGCCACGAGCCAAGCCCGCTGCAAGTGCAATTGTTGACACTGTGAACGACAGCCCCAGGGCCTGGATAAGATCGTCTTCGGAAAGCCCGAGAGCCTGAAGATAAGGAACGGCGGGAAGCGTGAAAACCCCGGTTCCTCCATTGATCAACCCGGTTGTCAACCCAATGACAGGCGCCAATAGACCCTCGAAGCGCACAGGAACCGACAATGGCTTCGCAGACAAGCCGTGCACCGCATAGACAATAAGGGCGGCGCCCAATCCAACACTTGCGAATACCGTATTGGCGCTCGTCAGAAGCCATGAGCCGGCGAGTGTGCCAACCATGATGCCGAGCATCATCACCCAAAGTCTTTTCATCAGCGCCAGGAAATTCGGCCCCGTAAAGAGCTGCCAAAAATTAGTGACAAAGGATGGAATGACCAGCAGCGAAGCGGCGCTGACTGGCGACATGATCGCACTGAGGACGCCCATAGCCACGGTTGGTAGGCCCATGCCGGCCACCCCCTTGACGAACCCGGCGACGAAAAACGTGAGCGCGATAGCCAGAACATGCGACGAAAGATAATCACTCATTCTGAGCCACTCGGTCTGGGCCGTATTGCGGTTGAAGGCTTCGTGCGGGCCGATGGCATCCGCGCTAATATCGCCTGATGGGATGGTGATAAACCCCGTTCTCGCCGAGACGCCACTCTCCAATCGCTTGTGCTCTCGTCACAAATCGGCAAAAATGGCGTCGCATGGTGTAGAGTACGCGCACCGGCCGAACCTCACAATTGGCCATTTCCGATGGGTGGTTTCGGCAGGGACGAAGGAAAAGAATGCGCTTCGATTTGACGGACATGCGGTTGTTCCTGACCGTGGTGGAGCAAGGCAGCCTCACCAAGGGCTCAGAGACCATGAACTTGGCGCTCGCTTCCGTGAGCGAACGCATTTCCGGAATGGAATCTTCGCTTGGCGCGCAGCTCCTGGAACGAAATAGGCGGGGGGTCACCACGACTGCGGCCGGTAACGCCCTCGTTCGCCATGCCCGCTTGATCCTGGACCAGGTCGAGCAGATGCGTGGAGAACTGCGCACCTATGGCACTGGCCTGAAAGGGCGCATCAGGCTGTTGTCCAACACGGCTGGGTTGGCTGCTTTTCTACCGCATCAACTCGGCCAGTTCCTTGTGGCCTATGGAGATCTTTCTATCGACCTCCATGAACGGCCAAGCACTGAGATTGCACTGGCCATCGCGGAAGGTCGTGCTGATTTGGGAGTTGTGGCCGACATCGCAGATTTGACAGCATTGCAAACTCGCCTAATCGCTCAAGACCAACTCGTCGTTGTGACGAGTGAAACTCATCGCATCAGCGATCAACGATCGATAGCCTTTGCGGAAATCGTTGGTGAGCCGTTCGTCGGCTTGTCCGATGCGGCGCTGGAAGCTCATTTAGGAGAGCGCGCAGCCCGTCTAGGTCGTCAGATTTACTATCGCATTCAACTCAGGCGGATCGAGAACATCGCGATGATGGTTGAATCAGGTGTAGGGATCGCAATCTTATCGGAGGCGTCAGCAAAAGATTTGAGGCATCCTGGTTTGGCGATAGTACCGCTGCAAGAACCATGGGCGCTTAGGAAACTTTATCTTTGCGCGCGTGATTTCTCTGCGCTCACGCCGCACGCCGGCTTGCTCGCGCAAAAGCTTATGGAGCCGGAGCGATTATAAACTAACCAAACTTATGCGTGTTTATCAACAATCTAGAGGCGCTAGGCACTCTATGCCATGAAAAATGCCATGCTCCACGACTTTCCTGCTCGATTCTTCGCTTCGTCGGTCACGCAGCGCCTCGTGCGGCCAGCGCGAAAAGATACCATCACCGCTTATCGCACACGGCCTACGGACCCGTCGTGCTTGTTGCTTCTCGCCCTTAATTCAAGATCAGCCCTCTTGCGTTTGATAAGACGCTATCGAATGAGTGCGCTTCGCTGCGGCGGTGTGGAAGGCACACAGCCAGCAAAGATCCGAGATGGTGACGAGAAGACAACGGCGTCATGGCTCGATGCGCCAAGCCCATCCACCAGCTGGTATCGAGTCCGGCCCGTTCAGGTCCAGCGATTCGATCACAGCCAGGCGACTCGTCGAAAGCCTATGCGCGCCCGCTTTCGCGGGCGACATTGTTGCAGCTTTGACTCCGGCGGACGTCACGAGCGAACGCGGATGATCGTTTTCCCCGCGCGCCGCTCAGTCGAATTGAACGTGGCGACCGCGTCGTCCAGGGATGAGACCTTGCCGATATTTGTCTGCAGTCTTTCATCCCGCACTCGCTGAACGATCTCGGTCAGTTGGGCACGATCAGCCTCGACGACGAAGTCGATTGCTAAGCCATCGGCAGGTCGAATATCCGTCGGTCCGACGACTGTCACAAGCGTGCCGCCTGCACGGATCAGCGCTGCCGATCGCTTCTGCATATCCCCGCCAATGACGTCAAACACGAGATCGACGCCGCCGACGTCCTCCAGGGTGTCATTCACAAGATCGACGAATTCATTTGCACCGAAGTGGAGAGCCTTCTGGCGGCGGCGGCGCGTCCCAGTGCCGATGACATAGGCACCGCCTCTCGGGCAAGCTGCGTCACCATCTGTTTCCTCAAGTTATATTGCAGGCGCGGAGGTCATCTTCGATCTCTCACTCAATTAGTCGCCAGCCCGATGCCTTCCGCGACGAGCTTGATGTCGAATTGCTGTGAGACCGCCGCTCGCGTTCCTAGGAGCCATCGCGCGGCGAACTAGCATTTTCGTGAACTTCACCCGCGCGACGGTGGCGGGCGCTTCATAGCCAAAAGCTCCGTCACATCATGCAGATCATTTTCCGACGAGATGGCAATCGTCAGCCATTTCCCGTCTATGTATGTTGTGGCTTCATCGTAGAGCTTGACCAATTGCGGTCGCCAGACATAACGCCGCTCCTCAAACTTCTCTCGTTCTGCTCCGCCCATGACCACCACGGCCGAAACCCGCTTGTATTCCGGCAGCAAGGTGCAGAACGCCTTGGTCTTCTTGTAGCGCAGGGACCAACCGCGGTTCTTGCCCCCGTAGAGCCAGTCCGGCGCGAAAACTCCAGGGTAGAATTCGTCGATCCAGTTCCGCAGCTCGGCCCAATGCTCGAACGCATCTGGACCGATCCATTCGCGGACGGTGCCGTCATCGGGTGGTGCTGATTTGTCGGTGATCCTGTCGCCGATTTGGGGAATTGTCTCGCCAGCGGCTGTTACTCTCGTACCTGTACGTAACATCATCAAAAGACCTCGTGTTGATAGTCCGGCGGAGGCCGGAGGATTATGATGCGGGCGTGCCATGAACTTGCGGCGCGCCATCAGAATGCTGCTAGCGCGACGCTCCCAAGAGCAGGGCGTCTTGCATCGCGATACGATCTACCGATGTCTGAGAGCACGGCAGGGCAACCATGGAGGGGTCGAAGTTCTCGTATGACCGTCAGATCGATCTCTGCCAGGGCCTTCTCTCTCGCGAATGTGGCCTGCTCCCGGTCAATGAACCCGGTGGCTTGTACCGAGAGAAATTGCAGGGCTTTTAGCCCGATGGAGCCAAATGCCAGAGACAGATATGGCGTGAGAAAATCGGGTTGGTTTGCTCGGTCCCCGGAAAAGACGCCACCGGAAGCGACGCCGATAAACACCGGACGGTCCCGGAGCATTCCGACCTTCCCGGCGGGCGTCGACATCATCGTGCGATCGACGCGCAAGATTTGATCGATCCACGCTTTGAGAACCGAGGGAATAGTGAAGTTGTGCATGGGCGTTCCGATGACAATCACATCGGCCGCTTCGACTTCCTGAATAAGCGCTTCGGAAACATCCAGAGCGCCCTTCGGTGGGGCCGCCAAGGTGGCCGGCGACGACAGTGCGACCGCGTAATCAGCCATGGCGTGAGGCAAGGGTTCAGTCCCTAAATCACGCCGAGTGATGCCCGCCCCGGGCGCAACCTCGAGAAGCCTTTCGACGATCGCCGCTGAAAGCTGGCGGCTATGCGATTCCAGGCGCGGACTGACATCAATATGGAGGATTTTCATGTGATTGTTCCAACAGCATCACGAGGGTGGGCCAGGACCGAGCTCAGATCGAGCCGGCCGGCGTAACGGCGGGAAAGTCCTTCTCGTGATCGAACACGTTGTTGAAGAAGTTCGTCAGCGAGTACATGGCCACAAGCGCGACGATCTCGATGATGTTCGCATCGGTGTAGCCAGCGTCGCGGACGGCTTTCAGATCAGTGTCGTGGACGTGGCCGCGGGTCTCAATGACTTTGCGTGCGAACTGGACGGCTGCGTCCCGCTTCCGATCCTTGGCGCGACCCCTTCGGGCCAGAATGATGTCATCGGCCTGCAGCTTGGCCATATGTTCGGCTGTAAAGCTGTGAACGGTCAGGCAGTAGTTGCAGCCGTTCACTTCGGAAACGGCGAGCCCGATGCTGTCTCGCGTCTTTACGTCGAGCGCTTTGCTCAGGGATCCGAGCAGGGTTGCCCAGGAGTTGAACGCGATCGGGCTCTGCGCGAAGGCTGCCATCATATTTGGGGTGAACCCGATGTTCTTAGTGAACGCATCGAGAGTCGGTTTCGATTCAGGCGGCACCTGTTCCGGCTTCAGAGCGGCAATTCTTGACATCATTGTCTCCATAATATCTCGAGTTGATTATTGATTATGCAAAGTCCAGGACATCAACCACGGGCAAGCGGGGCTTCTGCGGCCAGTTGCCGGCTCGCTCCGGCCCAACGGTCAACAGCATGACCGGCACTTCGTCTTCGGCCAGACCGAACTCGCGGTGCACCGCATCGGAGTCGAAACCGATCATCGGCGTTGAACCCAGGCCCAGCGAACGGGCCGCGTAGATGATCGCCGCGCTGCCAAAGGTCGCGGAGCGGACGGCTTCGTCGCGCTGGCGCTGCGGCTGATCGTCATACAGACCGCGAGCTGGGATTTCCCACTCCGGCACCAGGTGCGCCGGCATGATGCCGGCTTCCACCACGGGCGCCAGACGGTCGGGGACGGTGCTGGCATCGGCCAGCCTACCGATGATGATGAAGGTCACAGCCGCGTCGGTGATCGCGGGCTGATTCCAGGCGATCGGACGCAGCCGTGCCTTGGCTTCTGACGAGCGTACGGCGATGAAGCGCCAGTTCTGCAGGTGGAAGGAGGTTGGCGCGGACGTGCCGATACGCACCAGGTCGCGGATCTGGTCGTCGCTCAGCGTGGCGGTAGGTTCGTAGTACTTGGCGGCACTGCGGCTCAGGATCGTTTCGATGACGGCGTTCGTCACGAAAGCGTTTTCGTTCTTCCCGGTCTCCCCGATGGTTTCGGCGGCTACGCGGGTTGCGGGTCCGGTGGTGGTAAGGCTGACGCAGTTCATTGGATGGCTCCCTCATCAAGTGATCACGGAGCCTAATTTACGGGGACGAGTGATAATTTCGAGACTGGATTGGCGCAAAATGATGCGTGAAAGGATCAGACTGCGCTTTCTGGATCCTAGGGCGCCCGCCTTACTCGCCTTTGTGCGCCAGTCGCCGCCACTCCCCCGGCGTCATCCCCATCCTTTCGGCGAAGACATGCCGGAATGCCGAAACGGATTGATACCCAACGGTCTCGGCCACCGCCTCAGTGCTGATCCCTGGCTTCTTCAACTCGTTGGCGGCCAGACTCATGCGGAGATCGGTCAACAAATCGAGGGCGGAGCGACCCAGCTTGTCCTGGAACTGGCGCATGAACGTAGCGCGCGACATCCCGCACAAATCGGCCAGATCGGGCAGTTTCCAAGGCCGCGCTGGATCCGCAAACATCGCCGCAACGGCTGGAGCCAGTCGCGGATTGCCAGCCACGGCCAACAAGCCCTCGGCCGATTCTCCGGATTCGCTCGCGGCGCGCAGGACGAGAGTGAATAGGACCGAAGAGAGCGCGTTGAGAATGGCGCGCCCTCCCGCCCTGTTACCAGCGGACTCCATTCGCATCAGCCCGACAAGTCCGGCAAGTTGGTTGGATGCGGACCCGATGCCCTCTTCTCCATCGCTGTCCACAGCCCGTGTCACCACATTAGCGGGCAGGTAGTTGCGGATCAGTCGATCATGGGGTGGCGCGACGAAAAACCGTCCGCACAGCAGATCCAGTCGCTCACCCCGCCCATCGTTCTCGCTCAACATCCATCCGGCAGAGCCCCGGCTCTCGTGAGTACGGACCGGCGTTTGGCCGCTGCCGTCGTGCAGCACATGCGCAGCACCATGAGGGAGCAGCACGATATCCCCGTTCACTAGCTCCCACGCTGTTCTCGACTCAGGATCCTCGAGAATGGCCCGGCCTCCGACAATAACGTGATAGGGGATCTCATTCGGCGCTGCCCTGGCCCAGGTAACACGCCATGGCGCGCCGTACGCGCAACGGACTTCGAGCTGGCCGGTAACGGTCACGATTTGCAGGAGATGGCTAAGCCAGTCCACTTCAGACATTGGACCTCGAAAACTGGAGATGGTGAAACAGCTTATCGTAACTGTGCATTAGTTCCAGCTCTCCATGCCTTGGCGGTTGGCGCGATCGGCACAATGACGCTGGCCATCATGACCCCGCGCCTCGCTGGGGCACACGGGGCGACCGCTTATTGCCGAATTAGGGACGCAGGCAATCTACGCCTTTGTTACTCTCGCTGCTCTTCTGCGCGTCTTCTCACCACTCGCGGGCGCGCAGACGATGCGCATAATGTGGCTCGCCGGCGCTTCGTGGACGGCGCTATCTCGGGATCGAAGGATCGATGCGCCTCTCAATTCTCCCATTCAAAGCGCAACGGGCGAGCTCGTTTGAGGGACACCACCAAGGGCTCCAATCAACTCGCAATAGGAATTTTAACTTTTTCGTTGCGAACTTCTCAGGCGCATCGCAATAAAAATCGCCAGTCGAACCGTGCCCGAGCCACCTGACGTAACCGATTAAGATTCCAATGTTCTGCGCACAGTGTCGGACACGATCTTCCAAGAACGGCTTGGTGCGCTTCCAAAGACGCATGCACCTAGGCGCCTCAAACGGAACCTGTTGACGTGGCGAGGTGCGAAGGCGAGTTCGGCCTCCAGTCTTGCACTATGGCAAGTGGTGGCGGCCTGAGCAAGAGATGGGCCGATTTGCCGGGACTTCTGAGCAAATTTGGGGTAGAGGGACCCGAACGGGTTCCGATCGCCCTTAACCGTATAAGTGTGTCTACGCCGTCGCAGAGATGGATGACGAGCTCGTTCTGAAGGTTCTGCGGCCAATCCGGAAAGACACAACGGAGACAGCATCTCGGCTTCGCGGGCGAATCGAGCGCATCCTCGATTGGGCGCGAGGATGAAATATCGCGTCGGTGACAATCCAGCTCGTTGGCGCGGTCATCTTGCTGGCGTGATTAGGGGAGACATTTATGACGGATCAGCGTGGCGCTTACTCCATATGATGCGCAAATGAAATGGCCTGATTCAATCGACTTGAATGCGATCACGCCAGTCGCCTTCCGCAAACGGCTCAAGCGGCGGTTGACGAATCCAATCCCTCACAACGAGCTGATCGTCCTCTACAACCGCATCATGAAGCTTGCTCGGGATAAGCCTACCGCAGCCGGATCGTTCGCCGACGCGGCCGTTAGCATCTTCAAACACCGCCGCGAACCCGACCGGGAAGCGCTTTTCCTCGAACTCAGCGCACGGAGCTGGATGCAGGCCGGTGAGCTGAAACCCGCGCTTGAAGCTACAAAAGCTTTCGTCGCACTAGCCCGCACGGAGCGCCATTTCCGAGATCTGGTCGAACTGACTGACGATCTCTGCGACGCCGCTTTGAGCGATGACCGACCAGAAGAGCTGGCGCCCAAGGTGCTCGCTGTGGCGACTGCGGTGTACGCGAAGGCGAACCAACCGGAGAAGCAGGTCAACGCCTATCTTCGAGCGGCTGGTCTCTTTGCCAGCCACGGTGCTATCCAGGCCGCATACCGTGCCGCGAACGATGCCGAAGACATAGCTCGACGGGTAGGTTCCATCTCACTGCTTGCGCGCGTCCTGCAGCAGGCGGCGATTATCGCCTACGAAGAGAAGGACTTCGAGTGGTCCGCTAATACTGGCCGTCAGGCTCTCGACGCCTACGCGGCGCTAGACGAGCATCCTCCCGCCGCGCTTCGTACCAACACCGCTACAGCGATGATGAACACGGGAGAGCATAAAGAAGCTTTGGATAATCTCGAAGCTGTGCTGCCCACGCTGACGGCCGGCGATCGGCTGGTCCAGTTCCAAGTCTACGTCAACATGGCCGTGTGTCGACGCAATCTAAGCGACCTGCCCGGGGCGAAGGGCGCACTGATCCAGGCTCGCGCAAACGCCGCACCCGATGATCCACCCGAGGCCCGCTTAGAGCTCGAACTTGTTGAGGCTCGTGTTCTGGCGGAGGCAGCGGATCTGCCCGCAACATCGGCGGCTCTCGGCCGGGCGGTGACATGCCTAGACGAGCTATTGGCTTCGCTGAACCGCTTGCACTACCGACGCGGTGTCCGCGAGCGTTACATTTCGCGCTTCGAATGGCTGCTACAGACCTTGACAGAGGAAGGCCCAGTGGACGCTGTGCTTTCTCCCATCGCCGCCATTTACGGTGGCGTGATTGCGGACTGGATGTCGGCGCTCGATTGGGGCGCAGCTGTCGCGCTCGATCGCTCACTTCCCGTCGCGATGGCGAGCTCCATTCCTGGACTCCTGCGAGAGATTGCCAAACAGGGCGCGCCCTTCCTCTATGGTTACCGCGAAAAGTATGACGATCCCTGGGAGCTCACGCTCGACGGGCAGCCCTGGGATCGCTTCGGAGAGCTGGCGGCCCAGCTGAGGTTGGCAGGTGCACTGCCGCCCTTCGCCATGGCCACCGCCACTGCTCAAGCCGAACTGCTTCGCGAGCGGCTAGCGCAGGGCTACTGCATCACCGCCTACACCTTTGCCGGTGGCGCGGCGTTATGGGTGCTGACCGAACGCTCCTATAAACGATTTCGGTTCGACTTTGATGAGCTCAAGACGTTCGTCGTCACGAGGACACGTTTCGAGGCCGGGAACGTGGATCGCGATACATTCATCGCCGCTCTTCGCGGACTACGCGATCGATTTTTGCCGGAACTGACCCCGATCTTCGATGACCTTGTCGCTTCAGGATCACCCGGCATCCTGCACCTCCAAGATGCGCTGAATGCCATGCCCATTACAATGCTCGCAGCTGAGCATGACCACCTCGGCGAAGCTATGAGGGCGGGCAAGTTCGAGGTGCGCGTGATTCCTGCGATATACCCAAGGTCGACGGACGAACCATTGAAGAGCCCGCACATATCCGTGATTCGGGATGACGCTGATGACCTACTTCTCGCTCGTTACGAGGCGCAGGTAGCTTGCTCGGCGATCGAAGCGTCGCGCGTTGCCATCTTTGCGCCGAATGATGTCGACGGCCTGCTCAACGACATGACTAAGACCGACGTGCTAGTCGTCTCGACCCACGGATCCGCCATCTCGCGATTCACGGACCCGAACTTCGGGTCCCTCGGCGCTGAGCCCGGCGAACACAGTATCAGCGTCAACCGCATTCAGACCGAGTTCCCTTGGTTTCCCTACCGACTGGCGGTATTGAACGCCTGCCACGCTGGTTCCGGCTCTGCAAGAAATTACCAGCGTCAGTTCCGAACCCATGATGTCGCAAGCTATCCCGCACTGCTTCTCTTGAACCGCCGATCGGTGGTAGGCGCTGCCGCCTGGCGTACCTCTGACACAGCGAGCTACATCCACCTCGCTCTGACGACGAAGGGTCTTGCGGAGGGCCTCACGCCATCTCGCGCCTTTTCGCGCGCCACCGCTCGCCTACGAAATTTGAGCAAGACCGAGACTCTCGAGCTGCTCAATCTGGTACCCGACCCAGGTGCTCGTGCTACAGCGGTTCAGAGGATCGCGGCTGCACCGGCAGCTGGAATGTTTAGCGAGCCCTATCTCTACGCTGGCTTTGAGGTTTATGTGGTCTAAGCTGTTCCTGACCAAGCCTTATCGAGGCTACTGCGATCGCCTCGGAGGGACTGCGTCGAGTACAGCCTCAGCAGCAGCAAGTCGCTCCGCAAGTTCGGTCACAAATGGCGAAGGTCCGAGGCGCTGGACGCCGTACCGACCCGGAACCCATCCCGAATAGAGCATGTGAACGGCGTCGCGCGCACGGGTTAGCCCAACGTAAAATAGACGCCTACTCTCCCGTAACTCAGCCTCGCCTTCATTTCGCCAAGGCACGGCGCCCAGATCCATAGCGACCATAATTACCACATCGTATTCACAACCTTTGGCGGAGTGCAGGGTGAGGAGGTTGAGGTGCTTGGGCGAGCCGTCTCTCCCACCTAAACTTACGAGATCAAGCCCCTCCAACTTGCCACCTTCAGCAAGCGCTGCATCCATTCGGCCAACCTGCTCATACTGGTCGGCAAGGCTTGGCTCTACAACGGAAAGTTGATCAACCAGCTCGGCCCTTATCGCCGCGACGAAATCCGCCGCCTGCGCCTCTTCAGCTCGATGGGACATGAGAAAGCTGGTCAGCGCGACTGTTGCCGTGCGCGCTGCTTGCTCGCTAGCGCGCCCGGCTCGAAAGCCTAACCAACGACCGATCAACCCGCCGAGTTGCGGTTTGCCCACACGCCAGCCGCCGGCGCACCAAGCCGCGCAATCCTCGATCCAGCTCGTGAGGCCTACCTTCTTGTAAGGCGCGGCATTGTCGACGCGGATGAAATCGAAGCCCGCTGCTGTCGCGGCCTCTGCCATCACATCCCCTATCGGCGCGGCGTGATATAGAATCGCTATGTCGCCCAATCTTCGATCAGCTTCTGCCGCGAGCGCCTCAGGAATGATTGTCTCCATCACGTAGGCGGCTTGATCTTCCAGCCCGCCAGAGCGTTCCGTGAATTTGATCGTTGCTTGCCGTTCTGGGTCGCGTGGCTCATAGCCACGCGCTTCCTGCAGAACAAATTCCGATGCGCGGATAATGCGACCTGCCGAACGATAGTTGAGTTGCAGACGCACTTCCTCAACATCCGGTCTCGCTGCTAGTTCCAGGAGTAGGGCTCCGTCGGCACCTGTAAATCCGTAAACGGACTGGTCGGCATCGCCAACCGCGAAGAGGCGAACGCCTCCGTCGAATGCCAACCGCTTGACAATTTCATGCAACGGAAGCCCGAGATCCTGATATTCGTCAACCGCCAATACCGGAAATTGCGCGGCGATGACTGGGAGCACCCAGTCATGTTGCGCCACGAGTTGATAGCCGAAGATCACAAGATCGTTGAAATCGAGGAGGCCCTGCCTCCGAAGGTCCTTCTCATAGGCTTCTACGATCCTTGAGATTGTCATGAGCAAACGGCTCGACGATCATCCACGCCCCGTCCTTGCCTAGTGTTTCCTTGACATGTTTGCCTGCCCCGACGGGATCGCCCATGTCATGCAGGCAATCGAAGAACGCCACCAGATCATAGTCTTTAGCCGGAAAATCCTTGGCGCTGGCCTGCGCGAACGTGATGCGATCTCCAACTCCCGCTTCTTGCGCCAGGACCTTCGCCCGTTCGACCGAAGGCTTGTGGTAATCGAACCCGAAGAACTCTGAATTGGGGTAGGCCTGCGCCATCACAATCGTAGAGGCGCCGTGGCCGCATCCGACATCGGCCACCTTGGCGCCGGCTTTCAGTTTCGCTTCGACGCCTTCGAGCGTCGGAATCCAGTTCGAAACTAGATTGGCGTTATAGCCCGGCCTGAAGAAGCGTTCGGTGCCAGAGAACAGACATTTCGAATGCTCGTGCCAACCAACGCCTTTCCCGGTTCGAAACGCTTCGGCGACTTTGGGTTCGTCGAGGTACGTGGACTGCACGACATCGAATGCGCCCGCAAAGAAGGCTGGCGACCCCTCTTCGGCGAAAGCCATGGCCTGCTCCGCCGAAAGTGAGAATGCATTTTTTTCCGGATGGTAGTCGATGTATCCCGAGGCGGCCTGCCCGGACAGCCATTCGCGCAAGTAACGCTCATGCAGTCCGGTCCTCTTCGCAAGCTCGGACGGAGTGATCACGGCACCATCCGCCATCGCCTTGTAGAGCCCGAGGCGATCGCCGAGCAGTATGCTTGCACCGCCAAGCGAGATGCCAAGTCGCCGACCAGCTTTCCTACCAGCGCGTTCAATTTTTCGACGTTTGGTTCACGCATTTCAGCTTCCTCCTCTTGAGAACAACCCAGCCTTTCAAACTAGCGTGGGAGGACCGGCAGATTGCGAGTGAAGGAGTTCACGTTTCCACGAGTGGCCTGCGTCGCTCGATATCAGCTTTGGGTCATCGCGTCTGTCGTTCGGCAGTCGAGCGGCTTCCGCTCGGCTCCCGCGCGGCCAAGCAGCGGCGGCACCTGCCAGGGGCAGCCAAAACTCGTGGTACTATCAGAATTGCCTCAGCCGCGGATCATCGCGTATTATCCGGGCATCGGTTTCGAACGTATGTAGCTGCCCAAGCTTGGTTGGCTCAGTTCGTCTTAGCGAATTTGTACGTTCCCTTCTTGTGGCCAATGACCTGACTGACGCCTTCGAAGTTGCTCTTAAGCGGGTCTATGGTGACGACGAGCGCAGCCTGGAGACCTTCAAATTTCCCCGTTCCACCAGTGATGTTGCAATTGTTGGGGGATCCAGGCATCCAGTCGCACTGCTCGAACAACTGATCGCCGTCCTTGTCGACGTAAGTACAGTATCCGTGAATCTCCGCCGTCTTTGCCGACGAATCCGTAAGGCGGCTCAGCTGGCAGCGTCCACCCATGTTGTTGAGTACAGGGTTTCCAGCCTCGTTCGAGGCTGCCATGGCTTGGTTGATAAAAACAAACTCTTTGCCGCCGCCGATGGACATTGGCTTGGGCGCTGGAATCGGCGTAGCGGTGAATATGACTGAGACCGAACCTTCCGGCGGCACGCTCTGAGCAACGACGCTCGAGCTGGTCAGAATGGCAACCAGCAAAAACGATGCGATGAGTACACGATTAATAGCCATCGTTCCCTCCCTTTATGATGGCGCAGAGAACTTATGCGAGCGAGCAGGCTATGCCCTGAGGAACGCTCCAGCAAGAGTTACAGACCAAACAAAGAGTAGCACGGTGTCGCAGGCGGAGCTCAGCAAGCAAAGGTGCGTCAGTAGAGCTGATCCACTCAAAATGGGCACATCCGCTGGCAATGAATATTTTCGCGTCGGGTCCATTCGCGTCGGTGTTGGTTGAAGTGCGCTAAATACTTGTGATCGCCAAGGATTAATCATGCGAATTGACAACCCGCACTTACCCCAATTTCCGAAGTGCGTGAAGTTGACAACTCCCGCACTACGAAGATGCCAAAGACGATGAAAGATCTGAAGAGTAGGCTTCTTAGTTTACAACCAAGTGCTTACCCCATTCTAGAACGGGTAAGTCCTCGCGGTAGACCGACACAAAGAGACCGCCGGTTTAACGCTTGCTTACGTAAGGTGTGCTGGTTGATTGACCTGGTGAAACCTGCAACGGTCATTTATTCAACCCCTCGTTGATCGGAGACGAGCATATGGGCCAGACATTGGAGTTCTTCTGTTTCATCGCACTGCTAGGGCTCGCGTCTGGTGGTCCTGCATTAGCAGCAGATCCGCCGAAGGAAGGCAGCTACGATTACACAGCCTGCTGGTCCGGCGCGAACAACGTGATTACATTCTCAAAAACCCACACTGCATCTAGTTTTGAAATGACCGGCACTACCCGCAGCAATCCTCCCGACGGCATGTTTGACAAGAACACCTTCCGATGCGTTGGCATGAACGCCTCGCTTGACGGAAAATTCGCAGGGTCCACCGTGTGCGAGACGGTAGATGTCGACGGAGACAAACGCCTGGCATACTTTTCGCTCGCAAGTGACGGAAGTCTCACCCGAGAAAACGTTTCAGGTACCGGAAAATACGAAGACATGAAGGCAAGCGGCACAGTCCACCCCCTAGGGCCTTTCCCGATCGTGAAAGCGGGAACGTTTCAGGACTGCAATCATCAGACCGGCACCTACAAGCTGAAGTAAGCCAGAGGCAATATCCGCTTTTGGTCGAGCATGTCGAGTGGATGCATCCACCGGCCTTCCCACATGCCCCAAAAGGGATGGCCTGCCGAAGTTGCGATCAGCTCGCTTTCGCTCAAAAAATGATGATGCGGGCATCTCGGACCTTTCATCGGTCAAGAAATGTCATCAGCCGCGCCGCACTCCCCCAGTTGCCCGGAGTAAAGCCGCAGCATGGCTTACCTTTAGTTGTGTTGTCCAGTTGTTGAACCTTTGCCCGAATTGGGGGACCCACTTCTGTACGCATCGGGGACGAAGGTCTCCCATGACGAAGCATCAAACGATTGTGGCTGTCGCGCTCATCGCCGGGTCGCAGCTGTAAGCGCTGTCTTGTTTTCCGGACGGCGTCAATCGCGGAGCAAAGAGATGTTTTCAGCAAAAGTTGGGGCACTGTTGCTTGGTTTAGCGATGCTAGTGACGCGAGCGCTCGCGGGCGATGATGGCCGATACGACAACTCTCCGCTGAAGCCATGGTTTGAAAGCTTGCAGAGCCAGTTCGGAAAGTGCTGCACCGATTTTGACGGGTACATAGTTTCCGACGTGGATTGGGAGTCCGATCGTGGGCGTTACCGCGTCCGCATCGACAACGAATGGGTTGACGTGCCTGACGGCGCCGTTGTCACACAACCAAACCGTTTCGGCCGTACAATGGTTTGGAGACATTACATTGACGGCCACCCACGCGTCCGATGCTTCATGCCTGGCACCATGACTTGATGCGTTTAGAAGGTAGTCCGCTTCGGGCGAAAATGTGAACAACACAATGTGAGCAACACTGGTCCGCCAAACCTCATCGACCGGACCTAACCGAGGCATGCCGCGACTTCGCTGATGGGGCAGCTACGGACCTAGACCATGAGAAGCTGGCGCCGGCCCCCCAAACTGGCTCCCGTGCATCAGGCCAGCTCATCGAGGAGTGCTCTGCCCTCGATGAGATCGCGCGTGTCGAAACCTTCGGTGAAGCTGCCGAGCACCGGCGCCAGTAGGGCACGCGCCTCGTCGATCTTGCCAGCTTCGCGCCACAGCCGGGCAAGTCCCTTCGCCGCGCGTAGCTCCCACATCCGCGCCGACTGCGCCGTCGCAAGCGTGAGCGCTCGCCGGAATTTTACCTCGGCATTCACCTTGTCCCCTTCTGCAAGCGCAAGTTCGGCGGCAAGCCGGTGTAACTCCGCCTCATACCAGCGTTCGTCCGTGGCCCGCACTAGGCGTAGTCCCTCGCCGAGCTGTTCCTCCGCTTCCGACCACCGACCGGCTTGCAGACAAATCTCGGCCAGGATTGATCTCTTATAGGGATGCTCGACCTTCTGCTCCGTCGCGACGAGCTTAGCCAGCGCGTCACGCATCAGCTCTATCCCACCTTCGGGTGCGCCGCGACAAGCCCGTGTCCAGCCTTCGAAAAGGCGCATCTGCGCGCGGAACACGACCCCTTTCTTCGCCGCAAGATCGAGCAGCCTAGCAACGTTCGCCTCCACGGCCGCACAATCTCCGCACATATGATGCAGATAGCAACCGTTGCTAAGTGCCATTGCATAGTAGAACTCTGAGCCCTTCCTTGAAGCCGCAATGGCTTCTGCGGCTAAAGCGTGCCCCTGGTTCGGAAATCCAAGCACGAACATGGTCCATGCCAAGTATGTCAGTGGCCAAGTGGGATACTGGCCGTGCGAGTAACGATTGACGCGCCCATGGTCTACGTTATCGACGCGCAGCGACTCTTCCAAATGTTGGCGACCGCGCACAAGGTCACCCAGCAAAAATGCTGTGCTGCCAATCAAATACTCTGCCACCTTCAGCGCTGAAGCATTCTGGTCAATCTGCGCAACCTCCATGAACTCGCTCGCATAGAGCTCGGCATCATGAAGCTTCGGCCGATTGAAAGCACCGACAAACTGACCATACATGACTTCCAACAGCCGATCGGCGTCGCCAATCTCCTCACATAGTGCGCGGGCACGCCTATAGCTGATCTCAGTCTGCAGTGAGCCCGAGCCACGGAGGGCACGATACACCGCGCCCAGCGACATCTGCAGGTCAAGCTCAGTACGCTTCCGCGCCTGGTCGGGCAGTTGCGGCACAAGTGCGACCGCCGCGGTAAAGGCGTGCTCAGCCTCGACGTAATTGGAACGTTCGCGCGCACGCGTGCCGGACCGCTGCCAATAGGCGATCGCGCGATCGTATATGCCGGCGGCCGCGTAGTGGTGTGCCAGCAGTTGGGGCTCCGCTTCTGCAATCTCCGGGAATTGCTGCTCAAGTACGTCGGCGGTTCGCGCATGCAGTTGCTGTCTGGAGGTGAAGAGCAGGGTTCCATAGGCGGCGTCCTGCACCAGCGCGTGCTTGAAGACGTAGTTGTTTTGAGGGGGCAAGCCGCGGCGGAACAGTAGTCCCGCGTGAACCAGCGCATCCAAGGCCGCGGTCAGTGCGTCTCGCTTCGGTGGCAAGACAGCTGTCAGGAGGGCCTCGCTGAATTCGCGGCCCAGCACCGCCGCCACTTGCGCGACTTCCTTCGTCCCGGCTGTCCGGTCCAGCCGCGCAACGAGGGCGTCCTGCAGCGTCACCGGAACCGAGAGCTGCAGTCGCCCGGCACGCCCGCTAGTAGTTTCGCCGTCGGCCAAGCCGGCCTCGAGTACCGCTTTGGTCAGCTCCTCGATGAAAAGCGGCACGCCGTCCGCTTTTGCGACGATCTGTTGAATTATTTCCGCCGGCAGCGCTTCGGTAGCAGCAAACGCACCAACCATGTCAGCTGCCTGCGCTGGGCTTAGCCGATTGAGCGTAAGCATGGTTAGATGGGGGCGGCCGCCGCTCCATGGCGGTACGTAGTCGGGTCGGTAGGTAATCAGGATCAGGACCCGAGAATCCTGCACACGATCCATCGCGGCCACTATTAAGTCTGCGCTAGAAGCGTCGATCCAATGCGCGTCTTCCACCACGATCAGCACCGGCTTCCGGGTCGCCAACCCAAGCATTCGATCGACCAATGCTGTCGCCGTTCTCTGCTTAAGGGTCTCTGCCGTCAGCTCCAGCCTCGGATAGTGCGAAGCAACAGGGATCGACAGCAAACCTGCAAACAGCGATGCTTTCTCGGGCACTGCCTGTCCAGATTCGGTCAACATCTGCTCGAGCTTGTTCAATTTAATCGCGGGTGGATCAGTTGGCAGGAACCCGGCCGCCTGTATCAACTGGCGCGCGAAGGGATATAGCGCGCTGGTCGCGAAATATGCCGAGCATTGGCACCGCAACCGTGCATGCGGCAGATCCGCTATTCGCTCGATGAGCGCCTCGGCAATCCGCGACTTGCCGATGCCAGGCTCCCCACAGAGCAATACGACCTGGCCCTCGCCTTGCTTCACCTGCTCCCAGCGGAGCAGCAATAAATTGACCTCTTCCTCGCGACCGATCAGCGGGAATGGCCCGCCAGGATGCAGCGCCTCAAAACGACTCTCGGTCAGACGCTCGCCGGTCACGCGCCACGCCTGCACAGGACGGGCGACGCCTTTCAGCTGGTGGACACCAATGTCTTCGTAGGTGAAAAAGCCAGCGACCAGCCGCTGTGTGCTGGAGCTGATCACTAAGGCATTGGGGGCGGCCAGCGACTGTAGCCGCGCAGCAACATTCGGTGTTTCACCGACAATCGCCATTTCCTCGCGTGCGCCACCCGCACCCATCTCGCCTGCCACCACAAGCCCGGTGTGCACGGCAAGGCGGACACTGAGCTCGATACCGAATTTCTTGGACAAGTCTCGATTCAGCAGGACGACCGCCTCGACAATATCCAGCCCAGCACTCACCGCACGTTGGGCGTCATCCTCATGCGCACGCGGAAGACCGAAATAGACCAGCAGACCGTCTCCAAGGTATTTCGCGAGATGGCCGTCATAGCGGTCAATGACGGCGACGCAAGCTGCTTGATAGGCGAGCAGTAATTCTCTCAGCTGTTCGGGATCGACAGTGCTGGAGAGAGCGGTAGAATCGACGAGATCGCAGAACATCACCGTCACCTGACGACGTTCCGCCTCGGATGTGCTCGGAGGAATTGCCGCTAAGGGCTTGGTCCGCATGAGCGCGGCGATTGCCCTGAGCAGACGCTTGCGGTCACCTAGCCTTGCAATCCCGAGATCTTTCAGATCGCTGTTACTGAGATCCGGCAGCAGATCAAAATCGACGCCGCTCTGTGCGAACGTTTCGGCATATCGCCCGAGTCCGAGATGCTCAAGCCAAGCTCTTACGTCATGGCTCATTGTCATGTCCTCAGCGCACCCAGGGCGTCTTAGAGTTTGCCAACTAGCTACTGAAGCGGACGAACCTGGCTCCGTGGATGAGCAATCCTATCTCATTCGACGTCATCTGTGGGAACAGTTTTCGGCCATAATTCTGCTCATTGGCGAGATCGGAGTACGTCCCGACGCACGATAGGCCGACGCGGCTGGCCTCTTTCGTGTCCTCGCAATTGAGCAGTCGCACGCCACGGAGACGTTCTAAAATCCTCATCTGCTACGGCTCAAAAGCGACGGTCGACGCGAGTGCAACTCGGCGCCCATTCTACCAGCGAAAGCGGACATCACGTTAACTGAGGCGCTCTTCGGCTTCGGGCCATACCGCAAGTTCTAGATTGTCTCGCGAACACTCGCCTCGATGCCGGCGGAGCCGCGAGCGGGCGCCTCGTCTTGGCCTTGGTCAACGTAGCTCGGGTAAAAGACTTCTGCTATTGTGGTGAAGTCTTTAGATTTGCAACGGGGGCGGTGAGACGGCAAGTGAGCCCGCTCGATCCATAGGACACAGTAACCGTCCCTCGGAAATCGTCTTCCAGTGTTCTCGAGATGAGGCGTGAGCCAAAGCCTTTAACGGCTGCGACACCAGCCGCTCGCGCACCCGATGCAGCGCCTGCAGATCCAGTTGCTCCGCAGTCTTGGTCCCCACGAACTTCATCGTCGGGCGCTGCACGGCTTCGGCAATCGCTTCGGCATCATTGAAGTCGTTCTTCTGTCCCTTGCTATAGGGGCGGACATATTTGGCCGGCATCAACCTGGCATCGTGACCAAGCGATACGAGTTTGCGGCTCAGTTGATGTGCGCCGACGCAGGCTTCCATGCCGATCAGGCAAGGCGGCATATTGGCGAGCCGCGCTTCCAATTGGCCACGCGACCACTTTTGCCGCAGCACGATGGCGCCCGCGCGCATCGTGGCCCACGACTTGGAACGAGTTCTTGCCGATATCGATGCCGATCACGGTATTGGGTGTCTGAGACATGGCGTGCTCCTCGTCGTTGGCGCCCCTTGCCAGCTTCGCTTGCTGGCGGGGCAGGAGCACGGCCGGACCATCCCATTCCCGGACTCCAGGGCATCGCGCTGCCCCTGAGGGAGTGGACGCTTTTAATCTGGTTAAATGCGGGAACCGGCGAGATCGCATCCGAATGCCCTATGGACGATCTGGACATCATCAGGGCGCGCGCCACCCGCGACGACAGTCGTAAATTGCGCGAGCGCGCCCGCGAGCTGTGCCGCCTTCTTGAGTTGCGGCGCGACCAGCTTCTCCTTGCTCGCGCCGAATTGGCCTCCACCAAAATGGAGAAGATAATCCGCAACCGACAGGTCAAAGGACAGCCCTGAGGGTGGAACTATTGCTCCAGATCAAAGGCCGCCTGCCGCGAGCCGCTGGTATGACTGCCATGAGTGATATGCCGCCGGACAAGCCAGACGTGAAGCCCCGCGAGAGCGACGAGGTCAGACGGCGCATCATCGAAGAGTATGCCGCGAACCTCCGCGAATTGATCAGGAAGCTTCGCCAGGAGTTGAAGTCCTGAAGGTCGGGGGGCCGCCCGATGGCGTCATAAAGACGCAACGGGCGAACTTTGCCAGCGAGCCCGCATTGTCAGAAAGGCCCCCCAAATTTCTTCCTAAGTTGTGCTTCGGCCAAGTTTTTGAGATCGGCTTTTCTCGTATTCTATTGAAGGGTCATCATGCGTGTCCCGCCCATCCAAAGTTCGTATATTGCTGCATTGTCGAAACTGCACGAGCAGCAATTGGAACGGCTGCGCATCAATCCAGAGATCGAAAAGCAATATGACGAAATCCGTCTGCTGAGGGAGAGACTAAGATTAGCCCTCAACCGGAAGAAGCTCCGCCCGCCGCTCTGAGCACACAAGCCGTCTCGCGATCTGTCACTGGCAAAGGCGCCTGATGCATCGATGTGCGCTTCCTTGAAGGAAGTGAACCGGGGCCCTTGAGGAGTGGACGGGATACTCGTTTGTAGCGAACGGCTCATTTTGAGTAAGTGAAATCAACGCATGGGACGGCGCTTGGTCAGAGGATCGCCCGGACCAGGACCGTGTTGGCCCACATGCGCTTCTACTTCGACTATCAGGACTCGGCGGGCATCATTCTTGACGACCAGGGCGAAGAACTTTCGGACTTGGCCGCCGCGCGGGACGCCGCGATGAGATATCTCGCCGAGGGGATACGAGACCACAGCCCTTCGGGCTTAACCGACAAGTTGTCCGTTTTCGTAAGAACGAGAGACGTTCCGATCATGACCGTGTCGGCTACGATTGAAGTCACCGCGGCAACACCGAGCGGGATAGATCGAAAACTCTCCTGAGGGAGTGGACTGCACACGTCCTCGCGCGGTGAGGCTTGAGCTGCTCATTTAGCATTCCCGCTTATGGCCTTCAGCGACCTCGGGAGACGTCCGCTTTCTCGCCGCTGTTAGGAGTTGAGCGGACATCAAGCGGCCAGCCGCTTAATGAGTACACAAGGGCCGGCGACTTCCAGTCCGGGAGGGTCATTGCAAAGTCCCCGATATCCCATTCACACAGCGTGGCAAGGTTCATGTGCGATCGCGGAATAGCCTTTGGAACCATCGGTTCCGAACTGACTTGGTTTGATCCACCGGACGCTTGCCGCCGATTACCGTCCGGTGCGGAATGGCGGCCCCAGCCCTTGGCCCCCCATCCCGCTGGGGCCGCTCTGTTTGCACGCGCTGAGCGATGGCCGCAGGTTGTTGTGCCAAGCTTCGAACCTGACGCCCTTCCGCATGCGCGCGGATTACCAAAGGAAAGAGGGCCGACTGAGGCGGCCTTCCCTTACGAGGGCGAGCACCACCGCCGATGAGTTAGCGGGGACTTGGCATAGCCTCGCGGTCGCAGTCTCGGCGAAATCGAACAGGTGGACCATCATAGGTCCCCGCTCCTGCCTGACCAGTTCAGACCGCCCCGAAATTTCTCGATCGATGCGACTTGGATGCTGGTTCATGCCCATTCTCCGAAGAAGAAGAAAGAGAGTCGCTTCCCGTTATTGCGACCGACTATAAAACGATGGAAAGTAGAAACTAGGACACCCAAAAATTCGTAAGACATGAGGGTCAACACGGGCACGCGTTGGGGTCCTCGGCGAAATCGGCTGACGCCCAGTGCGTCGATCTCAAGTGAACGTGCAGCTGAGCCGTTGCGAGGTGCGCTGTTGGTCTTGGGTGTGTGGAAACGGATAGCTCGTAGGCGGCCGTGGTCGACGATCGCCAGGCCGCCAGTGTTTTTCGCGTTGGAGCGTCTAAGTAGCCGGCCAAGGTGGTTATAGCGACGCGCGGCGTCGCCTTTGGACGCACTTTCCCGCTTTTAAGTGGCGCGGATGGCTGCAATCAGGCCCGGTTTGCCGACGATCTTCATCGCGCTTGTGAGGTGATTCTTACTGAACAGGCAGTCAGCGAAAGATGTAGCTATATCGCCTCCGGGCCAGGTGCATCGCCGCCCACGGTAACGTGTCGGCGCTGCCGTGCACGAGCAACCACACGGGCGAATCCGTGAAGACGGCGGCTGCCGCTTCCTGCTCGATTCCGCCCCAACATGTGACTGAAGTAGTTGCATACGCAGCAATTTGACGGCGGCCGGGGCCTGCTTCAGTTCGTTCCGTATCCGGAACGAACTGAAGGAAAGTCGCTGGCGTTGCAGATTTACAACCCGCACAGCCGACCGAAATACTAAGCTCGGCCATTGAGACAACCGAAACATATTTCATTCTTAGTTCAAATATGGTCAGCGGGGGCGAACGATGTTTGATGTCTATCGCAATGACAAGCGCGGCTTGCTCGTTCTAAGTACAGGCTCTGCCGTACCTGCGCTTTACTCTGCACATACCTGGCGCAAGAGCAGAAAACGAGTTCTCAAGGTTAGCAACGAAATCAAGTCAGCAGTTCAGGCACAAGGCTATTACATCCGCAGCCTGCGGACCACTAGGACGCGGACTCATTAAGGCGCAGCCACAACCGGATTGACGCAAGTTGAACAAATGCAAGGTAGTTGGCGGCGAGCCTGTCGTAGCGTGTCGCTACCCAACGGCATTGCTTGACCCTGTTGAAGAACCGTTCGACCTGATTGCGAGCGCGGTAGAGGTGCGGGCTAAAGTAGATAGGATCGCTGATTGCTTTTCGGCGGGATGTTGGCCCACTCGCCCTTCTTCATGGCAAACTCCCTGTCCAGTCGGCGTCATAGCCTCAGTCGGCAAGCAGCATTGATCCGGATTTAAGACGAGACAGCAGTTTTCCGGCCAGTCGAACGTCGTGCGCCTCGCCGCCAGCTCAACGCCAGCCGTACGGGTAGGCCATTGCCATCGACCACCGCGTGGATTTTGCTCGTCAAGCCGCCGCGTGACCTTCCCATCGATTGGCGCTGGTTCCTTGTGATGCAGGCCCCATGTTGATGCACGCGAACAATAGACGTGTCCGATCATTTGCACGGCAGCATCATGAGCGCCAGCCAGTGCACTCATGAGCTTGACCCACACGCCCGCCCGTCGCCAGCGAACGAACCTATTGTAGCAGGTCGTGTACGGACCGAAGTTTTCTGGCAGGTCGCGCCATGGTGCTCCAGAGCGCAAGATCCAGAAGATGCCATCGAGGACGCGACGGTCATCACTCGTGGCACACCACGCGGCTTATTTGGCAGCATCGGCTTAATGGCAAACCACTCATTGTCTGTAAGCGCTTAGCCGCAACCCTATTGAGGCTGGCTTGACGTTTTGCGGAATCGCCACGGCATGAGGTCTTTGATGCGGCTATGGGGATGGCCGTCGATGATCGTCTCGAGTGTTTCGGCGATGTAGGCGGCCGGGTTGACGTCGTTGAGCTTGCAGGTGGCGACGATCGAGGCGAGCAAGGCCCAGTTTTCGGCTCCGACCTCATGACCGGCGAAGAGCGCATTTTTCTGGTCAGGCAGACTGGCCGGATGGCGTTCTCGACAGGGTTCGTGTCGAGCTCGAGGCGCCCGTCTTCGAGGAAGCGGGTCAGACCTTGCCAATGATTGAGCGCGTAGCGGATGTCCTCGGCGAGCGTCGAACCGCTGGAGATCA
>NZ_JH600072.1:22770-34177 GCF_000244935.1 Bradyrhizobium sp. WSM1253 | reverse complement strand
CATCTCCTGCACCTTCGCCGCAAGCCCATCGTGGCCACAGCGGAAGTCGATCGGCCGCGTCGCGATGTAAATCTTCAGATCGGCACCGGCCGCGATCATCGTGACGCTCGCATCGCGCGGATCACACGGGACAGCTGCTCGCCATCTATGGCTGTGTCCGTCCGCAGCACGACATCGCCGATCGAGATCTCGAGCTTGATCGCCGGAACCTGACGCTCCTCCAACGCACCTTCCACGACCAGCGGCGCGAATGTCGGCTGCGATGCATCGCGCGGCGGCAACATGCCTCGCTGTCGAAACCGCCGCCGCCAATCGTAGATCTGCCAGCGCGTCGCTCCGTGCTTGCGCGCCACCTCGGACACCTGGGCACCGGGTAACAGACTCTCGGCGACGATCCGAGCTCTCTCGGCTTCCGAACGTACGCGGCGCCCCGATGGTCCTTCAAGAACCTCCAGCCGGCTCACCGACCCCCTCGTTGAGCCGTCCAAATGGACGTCCTTTTTGCTGTCCAATCCCATCCCAAACCTCCGTCCAAGCCGGAGGCTTCTTTCGCACGTTCATTCGAATTCTGAAGCAAGGGTATCGGCTTCGCGCTTACCATTGTCTGTGAGTTCGTAGCGCATGATTCGGCCCCTTGCGTCTGATGGCTTGAATCACGGCGCGGCCGTCGGGCTCAACTGGCCGCTAGGCACTCGAAAGCGGACCTATTATGCTCGCCTTGAGTTTTGTCGTTCATGACCCTGACCGGACCTGCAACCTCGCGGCGGGTGCTGGAATAAGTCGGCGCGCGTGGTAGACTTTCGGTCCTATCGGTCCAGAGTGGGTTACACAAAACCCGGAGGGGCCGCGATGCAGCAAATTGCCGACTGGCTCCAAAAGCTCGGAATGTCCGAGTACGCGCAGCGTTTTGCTGAAAACGGGATTGGTTTCGCAGCACTTCGCCATCTGACTGATCAGGACCTTAAGGACATCGGTGTGCTGCTGGGGCATCGGCGCATAATGCTTGCGGCTATCCAGGAGCTTGGGAGCCCTGCCGTAGCTCAACGCGTTACGGCCGAGTTGACGCCCTTAGACGCCGCCGAACGTCGCCAAGTCACTGTGATGTTCTCGGACCTTGTGGGTTCAACAGCACTTTCAGCACGCATGGACCCTGAAGACCTACGCGAGATCATTTCCGCGTATCAGAAGTGCGTCACCGACATCGTGCGGCGGTTCGGCGGCTTTGTTGCGAAGTATATGGGCGATGGAGTACTGGTGTATTTCGGGTATCCGCAGGCGCACGAAGACGATGCGGAACGGGCCGTCCGGGCGGGGCTGGAGTTGGTGGATGGCGTAGGTGCTCTGAAGATCCGAGCGCCCCTGCAGACGCGTATCGGCATCGCAACGGGACTGGTGGTTGTCGGCGACCTCATCGGGTCCGGCGCTTCTCAGGAGCACGCCATAATCGGTGAAACGCCCAACCTTGCGGCACGTTTGCAAGGCGTTGCTGAGCCGAACAGCGTCGTCATTGCGGAGAGTACTCGGAAGCTGTTGGGCAATCTGTTCGAGCTTGAAGAATTTGGGCCGAAAGAACTCAAAGGTATCTCAGGCGCCGTAGGGGCATGGGCTGCGTTGCGGCCGATTTCAGTCGAAAGCCGCTTCGAGGCCTTGCACGCGAACGGATTGACCGAGCTTGTTGGGCGCGACGAAGAACTCGAACTCCTGTTGCGACGCTGGTCCAAGGCAAAGAGTGGTGAAGGCCAAGTAGTGCTGCTCTCCGGCGAGGCTGGTATTGGCAAATCGCGGCTTACGGCGGCGCTGCTGGAAAGCATCGCTAACGAGCCGCATACCCGATTGCGCTATTTCTGCTCGCCGCAGCATACCGACAGCGCTTTTTATCCGATCATCGGCCAGATGGAACGGGCCGCACGATTTGCGCATGACGACCCGCTGGAAACGAAGCTGGACAAGCTCGATACAGTATTGGCGCAGACTTCAACCTCTTTGGAGGATATGGCGCTATTCGTCGACATGCTGTCGCTGCCAAAAGACGGACGATACGCGGTGCTCGACATACCCTTCGAACAGCACCGCCAGCGGACATTTGAAGCGCTCGGGTCACAGGTGGAGGCATTGTCGCGCTCCACACCTGTGCTAATGATCGTCGAGGATGCACATTGGAGCGATCCCACGAGTCAGGAAGCTTTCAGCGGGGTCGTTGACCGGCTTCGGAGCTACCGTGTGCTGTTGATTGTGACGTTTCGTCCAGAGTTCGAACCGCACTGGATCGGGCGGCCCTACGTCACTGCTCTCACCCTCAATCGGCTGGCGCAGCGCCAAATCGAGACGGTGATTGATCACATCGTGGGCAACCAGCTTATTTCGGCGAGCGTGCGGCAGGACATCATTGAGCGCACGGACGGGATTCCCCTTTTTGTGGAGGAGATGACGAAGGCGGTCCTGGAGACCAAGAGCGAGGGCGAAGCGCGAACTACAGGCAATATTCCGTCACCTGCGGCGGCGGTCCCCGCAAGCCTGCACGCCTCGCTTATGGCGAGGCTCGACCAGCTCGGGCCCGCCAAGGAGGTGGCCCAGATCGGTTCCGCGATCGGGCGAGAGTTCTCTCACACCCTGCTTTTTTCCGTTGCGAGCAAGCCGGAGCCAGAGTTGGCATCCGCCTTAGACCGTCTGATCTCCGCTGGCTTGTTGTTCCGACAAGGTGTGCCTCCGTATTCCAGCTATCTATTCAAGCACGCGCTGGTGCAGGACGCTGCCTATGGCACGCTGCTGCGCCCAAGGCGGCAAGAGCTGCATGCACGAGTTGCCACCACCTTGGAGCAGCATTTCGCAGATCTGGTCGATCGGCAGCCAGAGATACTGGCCCATCATTTGACGGGTGCCGGACAGGCGGAACGAGCCTCTGATCAATGGCTAAAAGCGGGCCAGTTTGCGGCGTCCCGCTCCGCGTATGCCGAGGCGGTCGGTCATTTCGATCGTGGTTTGTCCCTTCTGCCATCTCTCTTGGATGCGCAGCGCGATCGGCAGGAGATCAAGCTTCAACTCGCTAAAGGCGTGTCTCTTAGTAACGCCAACGGCTTCTCCTCGGCCGAAGCAGCAAAAGCGCACGCTCGTGCGCACGAGCTTTCCGATAAGATAGGGGACATCGATTCTCAGTTCACCGCGATATGGGGGTTGTGGACTTTCCGACGTACGTCGGATTGGAATGCGGCGCGCCAGCTTTCAGATAGGCTCCTGAGCCTGGTCGAAAAGAGTAATAATGTCGGCCTTCGGCTCGAAGCTCATCATACGGGTTGGACAACACATTTCTTCTGCGGCGAACTCGCTCCGGCGCAGGAGCATTGCGAGAAGGGCCGAACCCTTTATGACTTCGAGCAGCACCGGACGCACGCACACATCTACGGCCACGACCCGGGAGTCTGTGCAGGAACGCTAGGTGCCTGGAGCGCCTGGCTGCTCGGCTACCCTGACACGGCGCTCGCTCGCGTGAATGACGCGTTGGCCCTTGCGGAACGGGTGAACCATCCCTTCAGCCTTGCTATGGCGCGTCTGCATGCGTCGATATTGCACCAGTTCCGACGTGACTCAGCTTCGGTGCTGCAGTGCATTGAGAGCGCAGAGACCCTAGCGGCTGAGAAGCGCCTTGCCTTGCCGCTCGATCCACGAGTTCTCCGCGGCTGGGCGTTGTTAGCACCGGATAGGATTGAGGCGGCGATTGCCTCCTACCGCGCCGCGCTTGCTGATCCGGCGAAGCGAGGCACGATCCAGTACGCTCCCTATAGCTTTGCGCTCTTTTGCGAAGTGCTTTGTCGCTCAGGCCACCCCGGCGGAGCCGAAGCCCTGACGGCTGCTGCTGCCATTGCGGAACAAAGCGGCGAGCACTGGTGGGATGCGGAAATCTCCCGGCTGCGAGGGTTGGTGGCATTATCTCGCGGCCAGCTCGGAGGGAGCAAATGGTTGCTGAAGTCCTTACAGACCGCTCGGCAACAACGGGCGAAATCACTTGAGCTCCGGGCAGCGACGAGCCTTGCCCGCTTATGGCGCGATGAGGGCAAACGCACCGCGGCACGTGATCTGCTGGCTCCGGTTTACGGCTGGTTCACTGAAGGGTTCGACACGCTCGATTTGAAAGAGGCCAAGGCGTTGCTCGACGACTTGGCCTCGTGAGCCAGTCGAATGGTCTAGCGACTTCCGGGCTTGGCCCCTCTTGAAAGGCCGACAACTTTCGCGCCGCTATTGGGGACAAGCGGACATTGGTAGTCGAGGTAGAGCCATACGGTTCTGCCCTCGCGGCGAGCTTCATCATGGCTGCGGACCACCTCGTTCACCCTTTGCCTGTCGGAGCGATCGGCCTCGGGCAGCGACATCACCGCAGCGTACAGTTCGGCAGGAATGCTGCGCCTGTCACGGGGACGTTTGTGGCGCCATTCCACCCATCGTTCGAATGCATCCGACATGTGGCTCATCTCCTTGGCTTAACGCGGAATGGACTTTCCAGGGTGAAGGCGTCCGGCGCGATCCCGCTCTCGAGGCGCTTCCATGTCACGGGGGCTGCAATGGGAAATCCCTCTCGGGCTCGTGGGGAATAGGTGCCGATGGCCGTGGTACCGCGGCCATTGCGCAGATAATCGAGGAAGATGCGATCGCGACGCTTTGCCTGAGCAGACAGGAGGTAGCGGTCTGGATGGCGCGCTGCGAGGGCGGAGACCAACTGATGCGCGACCCGATGCGCCTTGTCGTGCAGCACCGGCTGGTCCAGCGGCGCCATCAGATGGATTCCTTTGCCGCCGGTGAGCTTGGGCCATGTCTCGAAGCCTTCGCGTTTCATCAGTGTGCGCAGGTCGAGCGCGGTCTCCACGACCGCATCCCAGTCGACACCCTCTCCGGGATCCAGATCGATCACGATGCGGTCGGCATGCTCGAAGTCCTCGACAGTCGCATTCCACGGGTGCAACTCGACCGCCCCGATCTCGACAAGGCCCAGAAAGCCTTCCAGGCTGTCGACCCACAGGCGCGTGCCTTCGCCGCCCTCGCGCTTCTGAATCCGGAGCTGGTGCACGGCGGCCGGAATGTCCTTCGGCAGCGGGCCCTTGTGATAGAAGGTCGTGCCGTGCACGTGACGCACCAGCTTGAGCGGGCGACGGCCGAGGTGCGGGAGGGCTTTCTGCCACAACTTGCGCCAGTAGTCGGCCAGTTCTTCTTTCGACGGCACAACGGCGTCGGGCAGAAGCTGCAGGATGTTCTCTCTGGGAACGCCCAGCTTCGGCCGGCCGGCTACGGAGGGCACCAGTCGCGGCGCCTTGACCTTGCGCACCGCAAGATCGTCACGAAAGCCCTTGAATACGGCCTCTCGGAGCAAGCCATCATCGGTCAGCGCGCCATATTGGACTTCGATTTCCAGGGTGGGCTCGACCCAGGTCGCCTTTGGCTTCTTGACCGCGACATCGAGCGCAGAAGTCTTGCGGATGAGCGGATCAAGCCGCTCGCGTAATTCCCGGGCCGTCGTCTCGGTGTAGCCGGTACGCACCTTCCCGGCGTAGAGCAGCTTGCCGTTCTCGCGCCGGCCAACGTAGAGCGAGGCGACCTTGCGCGGGCGAGCGCCGAGCTTCTCCACGAATGCGACAATCGGAAAGGTCTCGCTCTTCTTGCATTTGAGCTTGATCCAGCTGTCCTGCCGACCCGAGCGATAAGGCTCGCCGAGCCGTTTGGCGATGAGGCCCTCCAGCCCCAGTTTGCATCCTTTGTCGAAGACCTCGTTGCCGTCGGCCGCAAGCGCTTCGACGTAGATGAATGTTTCCGGTGCGTCCTTCAGAAGCCGCTGCAGCAGGCGCTTGCGTTCCTCGTACACGACGCGGCGCAGGTCGTAGCCATCGAGGTAGAGGAGATCGAAGGCGTGGTACCGCACACGCTCGCTGCGCTTTCGGCCGAGTTCTCGCCTGAGCTGCTGGAAATCCGGCAGGCCGCCACTGCCGTACACCACGGCCTCGCCGTCGATGACTGCGCTGTTTGCCTTGAGCAGGTCGGCGCTCGCTGCGATCGACGAGAACTGCTCCGTCCAGTCCAGGCCCGTGCGCGAATAAACTTTGATGTCGCCATCTCCCAGGTGCAGTTGCGCGCGGTAACCGTCGGCCTTGATCTCGTAGACCCAGTCTGCGCCGCGCGGCGGCTTTTCGCGCAGCGTGGGATCACACGGCTCGATGTAACCAGGAATTGCAGCTCTGATTGCGCCATGGACACGCGATACTCCGAAACGGGACTGACGCAACGCCACGGCACACATGCCGATTCAACGCTGTCGCGCTGATTCGTTCCGTTCCGCGGATGCCGCTTCGGCGCAACGCGAAATGGAGTTCAGGTGCCGAAGGTGCGCGGCCGAGAAGATGCGCATCGCGCAGCCCGAACGGCCTGCGACGGCCTCGCCGGCGTGTGACAGGTCGAAGAAGGCTAAACCGGACGAAACCGGGCGGTCGCGCTACGTCTGCACCAGACATCCCAGTCGCGCCTTCGCTTCTGCTTTTCGCCGGAGTTCATCATTGTGCCGGTAAGGCGAACTCGCGCCCCGGGCGCGTGCACTCGAACTAGGGGATGAGTTCGTCCGGCTCTGGACGCGGCGCCGCTGTGGTGGCGCGGCGCAGCGGCGGACCGCGAACATCGCCGCGCTCGCGGGGTGGTGGACGCGCGGACAGGTCCCGGCCGATCGCGGCTCGCAGCTCCATCAGGTCGCTGAAGACGTCCGCCTGCCGCCGGAGCTCGTCCGCGACCATCGGCGGCTGGGTCGCCATGGTCGAGACCACCGTCACCCGCACGCCTTGGCGCTGCACCGCCTCCACTAGAGAACGGAATTGCCATCGCCCGAAAACAGAACCATTTCGTCGACGTCACCAGCCAGCTCCATGGTATGCACCGCGAGTTCGACGTCCATATTGCCTTTGACCTTGCGCCGTCCGAACGAGTCGACGAATTCCTTCGTCCGTTTGGTCACGACGGTGTAGCCGTTGTAGTCAAGCCAATCGAGCAACGGCCGGATCGAGGAGAATTCCTGATCCTCCATGACAGCCGAGTAGTAGAAGGCGCGGAGCAGGATACCTCGGCTCTGGAATTCGTTCAGAAGGCGCTTGTAGTCGATGTCGAAGCCAAGGCTTCGGGAGGTGGCGTGAAGATTGGCGCCGTCGATGAACAAGGCAATCTTACGGGGCGAAGACGACATGTTGGCAGCCCGAATGATTCCATCGGAAGCACCGCTCCGCATGGCGAATGGTTTGCTCAAAGATGGAGTTTGGGTACGGGGCGGCCTTGGCCCGCCGCTCACTCGCATTCTGCGGCAAGAACGTGAGCTCCGACCGAGAGAGGGTATATCCAAGAATTCGAGCTTTCAAATCCTTTTTCATTAAGACTTGAACCTGGAGCATGCTGCAAAGACAATGCAGTAAGTGGGACGCTGCAAATGTCGTACGAATTGCCGCTCTTCGAAATCCACGTCAGGCCACGCCGCCGGGCATGCAGATGTGTCTCTGCACGACCGAGGGCCGCCCGATCATGCAGGGCTCGGAAGCCAACCGGCCGGCTGCTAGGTACCAGGCCAATCGGGCGCTCTTTCTGATGCTGCTGGCTTCGGCAAGTGGCCCGGCACGCCACGGAGACTCCTTGAGGAGCCGATCGCGCCGAAGCGCTTCATCCTCCGGATGAGATGACGACAGGCGGCTTCCGCTGCGCTCAGAGCGGTGCCGATCCTTCGGTATTCACTTGCCCCAAATGCGGCCGGCCTGGCGCCCGACGGCGCAACACCAGATCACAGCTGCGCCTCTTCAACAGCAGGACCAAGTCTGGGTGACCAGAGCGTGCTGTCCGTGCTCATGGTCTAGGGATGTCGGCCGCTGACTGCGAGCTCGTCACCAATGCCCTCAAATACGCATATCTACGCATATCCCGACGAGACGGCGGGCCACATCACCGTCTCGCTCTCGAACAGGGACCCTCCAGCTGTCGGTCTCGGACAACGGCATCGGCGTTTCCGCCACAGCGCATCCGGCCGTATTGGCCAGCAGCTCGAGGGCGAGATCACATACGAACGACTCAGCCCCCGGCTGCGCGTCCGACTGCGAGTGTCACGACTGGCCTAATTGGGAGGTGACTCTTCCGAGGCGCGCAGTCGATCGAGCAGGGATTTGAGCCAGGGCGGAAGGCTCGTCTCGACGCCTAAGATCTGGCGCAGGCGTTCGCCGATTCCCGCGGCGACGGCGCGGCCAGGCAGGTCGTCTGGGCTGACCGGATTTCTCATTGCTGCGGGCTGTCCTCCTCGTAGTTGCCAACATCCGCCGTAAGGAATCGTTCGGCCGGTCCGGAGCGAAATGTTCACTTTTGTACGTTTCCAGAAACGAATCTCCTGAACCTGCACTTTCCTTTTCGCCGGGGGCGGCTGGTGGTGAGTGGGAAAGACGTGGCGGGACGAGAGTATTTCAATCGGTAGGCTGCAACCCTGCTCAAGTACGCCAAGGCGATTGCCGATCTGGAGGTGGCGGCGGGCTGAAGGAGCAGGGCGAACAACCCCAGCACGATGCCGGTGACGAGGCGCCCGACGCCGTCGGCGGGTAGTCCTTATCGGGTTTTGAGGTCGGCAATGGAGCCGTGAGTGAACGATCGCATCCGCATTTTCTGGTCGTCGAGGATGAAATCTCGCTCCAGCACATCGTCGAGGAAGCTCTAGCCGACGGCGGATTCCAGGCCGATATCGCGCCATCCGGCGAAGAGGCTCTTTCTCGGTTCCGCAACGGCCGCCCCCGAATATCACGCTTTGCTCACCGATATCGGCATCGGCGCCGGACTGAATGGCTGGGTCCTCGCCCGCGGGATCCGCGAGATCGATAAGATTTTCCGGTGGTCTACATCACCGGCGGCCACTCCGACGAGCGGAAGTCGCAAGGCGTTCCGAACAGCATCCTCATCGAAAAGCCGCTCGCGCCGGCGCAACTGGTCACCTCGCAGCTTCTGAACACGGGCTCGTCGCCGGTCTGAACGGGCCTTGCCACCGGCGCCGCCGGGCCTTCAGAGCAGCGTGACGACGGCGACGACGACGGCCACGCCAGCCACGGTCACGCACCAGCATGACACCTCAAGGAATCGCATAAAGCGCCCCCTGTTGAAACGTCCTGCCCGGCGGCGAACCTACAGCCGGAACCCGGCTGCCGGAACCGAACTTTTTCATGCCGTCATGAATTCAGCATAGGGGCTCTCGAACGAAGGCTACAGCCGATGGCCCCGATGCCCGTAGGCGACGTGGTTCTCACCGTGGCACTCATGACCGGAGCCTTCCTAGCGAGGTCGCGCTTTTCGCCATTCTCGGAATCTTCTGAACACTAGGCGGCTGGCGCGAGCCTCGCCAGCGCACCACCTCCTTGTTCAAAGGCTGCAGAAAACCTAACGGAGGTGGGATGTCCACCGTGGGAAAGCTGCTCGCGCAGAAGCAAGAGCTGATGGAGCAACTCGAGAACGATCCTGGTCCGAACGAGCGCGAAGAGATCGAGCGTATTCTGCCAAGATCGAGACGGCGCTGAGCTTGCTCGATCCGGAGAATCCTGCGGCTGAAGGCGAGTAGCTCGAGTGCTTTCGTTCTGCGTGAGGCTTGTTGGAACGTAGTTGACCTTCGCGCTTTTCCACGGTGATTGCCGGAGGAAATGCGATGAAATCGATGATCGCTCTCGCGTTGGCAGTCGTCGCCTCGACGGCGACGGTCTCGGCGCAACCGGTGAGGTGGACCAGGTACACCATTCCCCAGACCGGCACCGCAGTGGATTTACCATCCTCGATCTTCACGGAAGAAGCCGGTCGCCCCGACGGGTACGGGCAGCGATTCCGAACCGGCGACGGGCGTGCCGACATCACGATCCAGGCCGCGCCCAACATGGCGAACGATTCACTGAGCTGCTGCCGGTTTGATGGACACCGGGTTAAGCTAATCCCACCTTGCGCTCGAACTCAACAGGGCTGAGGTAACCGATCGTCGAGTGACGTCGGGTCGTGTTGTAGAACCGCTCGATGTAATCGAACACATCTGCTCTGGCCTCGTTCCTGGTGCGATAGGTTTTGCGCTCGGTGCGTTCGGTTTTCAGCGACGAGAAGAAGCTCTCCATCGCCGCGTTGTCCCAGACGTTGCCGGACCGACTCATGCTGCAGACGATGCCGCTATCAGCCATCAAGCGCTGGAACTGCTCGCTGACGTACTGGCTGCCGCGATCGGAATGATGCATCAGGGCATCCGGCTTGCCGCGCCGCCAGACCGCCATCAACAGGGCGTCCGCAACCAACTGGGCGGTCATGCTGGCGCTCATCGACCAGCCGACCACCCGGCGCGAGAACAGGTCGATCACCGCCGACACATAGAGCCAGCCCTCAGCCGTCCAGATGTAGGTGAAGTCGGCGATCCACTTCTGGTTCGGGCGCTCGGCCTCGAACTGCCGATCCAGAAGATTCGACGCCACGTTCGCAATCTGGCGATGGCCTGCGTCCTTCGGCAGACGCCGGCGTCGTGGCCGCGCCCGCAGGGCCTGCAGGCGCATCAGCCGTTCGACCCGGTGCAGGCCGCATTCGACGCCGTCCGCCAGAAGGTCTCGCCAGACGCGCCGCGCGCCGTAAGTCCGGTCACTGGCAAGGAAGCTGACCTTGACCTGCTGGCCTACGGTCTCGTCGCTTCGGGATCTGGCGCTGGGCGATCGGTTCAGCCAGGCATGAAAGCCCGACCGCGACACGCCCATCGCTTCGCATAGCCATGCCACCGGCCAGATGCCCCGGTGCTTCGCGATGAAGCCGAACTTCATGTCGCTTCCTTCGCGAAGTAGGCAGCGGCCTTTTTTAGGATATCCCGCTCCGCCTTCAGCTTGTTGACCTCGCGCCGCAGCCGCTCGATCTCCAATTGCTCAGGCTTCATTTGCCCGTGGCCGGGGAAGGACTGCGCAGCGTCGAAGCCGAACTCCTTCACCCATTTGCGCAGCACGTTCTCATGAACGCCCAGGTCTCGGCCAGCTTGCGCCACAGATACCCCGCGCTCCCTGACGAGCTTGACCGCCTCGATCTTGAACTCTCGACTGAACTTCCGTCTCTGCATGACCCACCTCTGGCTCGATAAAACACCCAATCTTGGTGTCCATCAAACCGGCAGCAGCTCAGCTGCACTTTCTCGGTGTTTGGCGTCTTGCGCGATGGTTTGGTTAGCTGCACCAGCTCTGAAGGCATCACCTCGTCGAATTGGAAACATTGCCGCACGTTCGCTGGTGTAACCCCATGAGCTTCGCACGCAGCGAGGAGCGACGACGTGGCCCTGTACCTCGTGAGCTTCCCCACCATAGGTCCCGGATTTTCGAACTGATACGACCCCGGATAACCTGGCTTGTGCTCCACTAGCCCGGCCTCAGTGAAT
>NZ_JH600072.1:0-22670 GCF_000244935.1 Bradyrhizobium sp. WSM1253 | reverse complement strand
CCACAGATACCCCGCGCTCCCTGACGAGCTTGACCGCCTCGATCTTGAACTCTCGACTGAACTTCCGTCTCTGCATGACCCACCTCTGGCTCGATAAAACACCCAATCTTGGTGTCCATCAAACCGGCAGCAGCTCACACCCAGCTGCCTTTCTGGCAAAGAAGGGTCCCCCTCCGCGCATTCAGTACAAGCGGGTGACACCGCGCTTCTTCGCGGTCTCCAGCTACAAGGGGGACAAGGTTTTTTACGACCGCTGCAACTTCTCGGGGCGGCTTGTCCATTGCGTGCTGATCAACTATCCCGCCGAAGAAGAGCGCGCGTGGGACGATGTCGTTACTCGCATCAGTCTCTCGCTCAACGGGAAGTAGGTGATCCGCCGTCGCCAGCGGAGAGCTATCTCTACGCTCCGTAGCGATCAGGCGCTCTCCTCGACTTGATCGTAGCCGACCCACTCGCCGCTGAAGGGGCTATCCGGAATCGTGTTGAAGCCCCGTTACCGCCGAACGAATCGGCCGCGACATCGTGATGTCTCGAGGCCGATCCGAGCGCAAGCCGTTCACCCGGTTGGCTGAGCACTCCGACAGTCTCGCCATGGAGCTGGAGGGGCGCCATGCGGTTCGAGTGCGGGTAACGGCCGAGTAGTCCGCGTAACCTTCAGCTCCTTGCGTGAACCATGTTGCGCGGTCGTCTGGCGCGAGAAACAGCCCTTCGGCTAACCGGCGCGGGAAGTCCGGATTAGAGATGAAGAGACGACCGAAGGCGACGGCATCTCCGATGCCGGCTTCGATCTCGGCCTGAGCTCGGGCGGGATCGAAATCGGAGTTGAGAATTACCGGTCCCTTGAAGGCGGGACGGATCTGGGCGGCGAGCGGATCAAGATAGCCGACGCCGAAAGTGCCATCGCGCGGCGGCTCGCGCAATTCCAGATGTGCGATGCCGATACACGACAATGTCTCGGCCGCAGCGATGAACAGTGCAAGTGGGTCGCTGTCGCGCACTCCCTGCGTCTCCCCGTTCGGCGAGAGGCGCACACCGGTGCGGTCCGCACCAACCGCGTCGGCTATGGCCTGCGTCACTTCAGCGAGAAGACGAATGCGGTTGGCGATCGAGCCGCCATAGGCGTCGGTGCGGAAGTTGGAGCTGTCTCTCAAAAACTGGTCGATCAGATAACCGTTCGACGCATGGAGTTGCACGCCATCGAAGCCGGCTTCCAGCGCGTTTCGGGCGGCGGTCGCGTAGTCGGCAACAATATCGGGGATCTCGTCCACTTGCAGGCAGCGCGCCGCGGTGTAGCGCTGCTTGCCGGAATAGGTATGTGCGTGGCCGGGCGCGGTCGTCACTGATGCCGAGACCGGCTGCGCACCATCGATGAAGCTTGGATGCACGACGCGCCCCATGTGCCAGAGCTGGGCGATGATGCGCCCGCCAGCCGCATGGGTCGCATCGGTCACGCGCCGCCAACCGGCAATCTGCTCAGCTGTCCAAAGCCCAGTGGCCTAGGGCCAGCCGAGGCCCTGCCGCGAGATGCCGACGGCCTCGCTGATGATGAGGTCGGCCGAGACGCGCTGGGCGTAGTATTCGGCCATGACCGGCGTGGGCACATGGTCGCGGGTGCCGCGGGCCCGGGTCATCGGTGCCATGAGGATGCGGTTCGGCGCGGTGATCGCGCCAAATCGAATGGGATCGAATAGCGTAGGCATGGCCAGTTCTTTTCTCGCAATCGGTGTTGATCAGACGAGACGGGAGCCACCGTCCACGTGCAGCGTCTCGCCGTTCATGAAGCTGTTGCTCATCAGGAAAACGACGGCGGCCCCCACTTCCGCCGGCGTTCCGAGGCGATGAAGCGGCAACTTTTCCTTCAGCGCCGCGACGTAGGCGTCGCGCCCTTCGCCGAGCGTGCGAGCGAGAAGGGGCGTATCGGTGGTGCCGGGCGACAGGGTATTGACGCGTCGTGGCGCCAGCTCCAGCGCCAGACCGCGAGCCAGTGCTTCCATGCCGGCGGACGCCGCCGCGAGCACAGCCGTGCCGTAGGCGTTCGGACGGTCCGCGAGCACGCCGGAGATGAAGGTGACCGAGCCGTCCGTTGCGAGACGGTCGCCCAAGGCGCGCAGGGTGTGTACAGCAGCCCAAACTCGCTCGTTGAATGCGCGGTGCAGATAGGCGACATCCGCCTCCAGAACCTTGCCAGCGACGAAGGTCCCTGCGAGCAGCACGAGGTGGTCGACATGCGCGATATCGGCAAGCGCCGCAACGATTGTCTCGGGCCTGGTCACATCGGCCGCCCGCCATCCGGCAAAGCCGTTTTCGGCAGCAACTCGCTCCGCTCCGGCGGGGTCGAAACCCACGACAACGACCTTGGCACCCGCAGCCTTGGCTTGTTGGGCGGCCGACAGGCCAATGCCGGAGGTTCCTCCGAAAATGACAACGCTACGGTCCGGGAGAGAATTCGCGATCACATCGGCCATGGGAGACGGTCCTTTCAGGGAGCACCGCCCTCTGGGGTGCTGCTGAAAAACAACCTAACTCTGTGCATGAAGGTTGATAATCCGGCCGATTATCGCTTCACTTATGCCGTTGTGGAACAAATCAGCTTAGATCGCCTCACCGGCCTTATCGCCTTTGCCCGCGCTGCTTCCGTCGGCAGCTATACCGCCGCGGCACGCGCGCTCGGGGTTTCGCCATCGGCCGTAAGCAAAAGCGTGCAACGCCTTGAGCAGCGTCTGGGAGTGAAGCTGTTCAGCCGAACGACGCGCTCGCTCACGCTGACTCAGGAGGGGCGCGAACTGCATGAACGTGCGTTGCGGCTGCTCCAGGAAGCAGAGGCGATCGAGCAGGCGGCCGTCGCGGCGAGGTCGGATCCGGCGGGCGTGCTGAAGGTTGCCGCTCCGTTGCCCATCGGCGTTCACATCATCGCCCCTGCTTTACCCCGCTTTCGCGCGTGCTATCCGAGACTTTCAGTCGATCTGCGGCTGGGCGATCAATTCGTCGATCTCATTGCCGAGGGCATCGACGTCGCAATCCGCGTCGGCGATCTGTCTGATTCTCGATTGATCTCGCGGCAACTCGCG
Source organism: Bradyrhizobium sp. WSM1253 (assembly GCF_000244935.1). Classification (NCBI taxonomy): domain Bacteria; kingdom Pseudomonadati; phylum Pseudomonadota; class Alphaproteobacteria; order Hyphomicrobiales; family Nitrobacteraceae; genus Bradyrhizobium; species Bradyrhizobium sp. WSM1253. The sequence goes on along the minus strand of NZ_JH600072.1, from coordinate 19,602 downwards.
CCACACCAAATCTGCGCTTTTGCCTCACCGGACTATCTTGCCGGGCGAGGCACGCCGCAGCATCCCGACGATCTCGCGGGACATGATTGCGTGAACTTCCGTTTTCAGAGTTCGGGTCAAGCATTCCGCTGGCCCTTCATGATCGGCGATCGCGCGCTGGACATCCTGCCGGATGCCGGCATCATCACCGATCTGAGCGATGCGGTGTCCGCCGTCATAGCCGCGGGCGGCGGCATCGGTATCACACCGACCTTCGTTGCCGCTCCCCATGTCCGACGCGGAGAATTCGTCCCACTCCTGCGCGAATATTTTCGACCTCGCTCCACAATCACGGCGCTCTGGCCGGAGAGCCGGCGTGGTAGCCCGAACGTCAAGGCGTTCATCGCTCATCTATTGGATGTGTTCGCATCACCGACGCCTTGGGAGTCGGCTGTGATGGAGTTTCCCGAGTTCAGTGGTCCGTCCAGACTTTCGAAATGAGCCGGAGCGGTTTGTGGGGGGATCCGGATGTCGGTGGCTGCGGGCGGCGCCCCGCGTATCTGCCATCTCGCGCGACGTGCGCCCATGGGTTCTCTGGTCGTGTCGCGAGCGGTTTGATGCTCCATCTCAGCGTCGTCGCCGCCGCGCGCACCCGCTGCAAAGCTGCGTCCGCGTGCTGAGCGACTGTGCGACCCTCCGCCCTGGACCGCTCCAGCTTAGGGAGCCGGAATGCCCCGGTAGTAGTCATCCACCGACCGGGCGACCGAAGGGTCTGCCCAATTCCAGCTGCTCTCGTCGCTGTACTTCGGCGCGCCTCTCAGCTGACTGTCGCTGATGCCCGTCACGTAGCCGCCAAGGTTGGTGTCGTATTTCAGCGATTGCCACGGAAGCGGGTAATGGTCGTCTCCGATTCCGAGGAAGCCGCCAAAGCCCAGCACCGCGTAGGCGACTTTGCCGCTGATCTTGTCGATCATCACCCGTTCGATCGAGCCGATGCGCTGACTGTCGGCACCATAGACCGCGGTCCCTTCGACCTTGTCGCTGCCGATCAGATTTCCTGTTTCGCGTTCTTCGTAGGCCATGCGAGATCTCCTCCCATGATTGGGAGCAACCTGGGGCAGTCTCGCTCGTTCCTACTGAATCCTATCTGAACTGTCGCAGGGGCCGCTCGCTGGCGAGGCTCGAAGGGTTGGACCTCACATGAAGGCGATGGCGACCCCCAGTTCAGGTGTACAGGCCGGTCACGGTTGCGCCGAGACATACGTCCGCCATGACGTCTTCCGTGGCGAGTTTAAGGAGCTTCGGCACTCGCTGCTCCGTTCAGGCTGCTCACCTGATCGACGCGCTGCGCCTGACATCGTTCCGGCAACGCCGGCTTTCTCGAGTCGAGGCAGCCCGGCTGACCGTTTGGGCGAAGGCGCCGAGCGGACGGAACGATAGCGCGACGACATCCTTGACTCGCTGGACCACCGCCCGCCGTTTGAGTACGGCGCCTGTAGCGGATAGCCAAAGGCTCGAAGGCCCGCTGTTCAAAAACATGCGCTCGCGCGGATAGCCAAAGGCGGTGGTCCCGTTCCGGGCGGTGAAAGAACCAGCTTGAAGAAACCGGCGAAAACGCGCGAAGAACTCGAAGCCGCGATCAGGCTGGAGATGGAAGATATCTGCGAGTTGCCGACGGATATCGCCATTTCGGTCGTGCCCTCTCAGGACACCTGGAAGGTGGCGATCATGACGGACGGACAGCTGGACGTGGGGCGGGCCGAGATGATCGAAACGATCGCAGACCGGCTGCGCACCGAGTTCGACTTGAAAAGCTGAACAACTGGCCTCGCAGCGTGCTCAGGTCGTCCGGCAAACGGACGCGGCGGCGAGGAGTGCCGACTAGCGTGGCCCGCGTAGCTCCGCCCCAAAATCCCTAAGAGCCCCCAACGCGGGGCTGCGCTCATCCTTCATCTCAGGCGAAGCGTCGGCGCGATGTTTCGCCGGCGGCGGCTGCAGGGGCGCGCTTGAATTGCGTGGATCGCGGCCGGAGCTGTCGGAACCGAACCGCGCCGTTCGTCTTGAGTCCGTGTCCCGTACCTGGAGCATTGCGTAACAATGGCCCCCCGCGCGAACTGGAAAGGCTTCCTGCGTCTGTCGCTCGTCACCTGTCCGGTGGCGCTCTACCCGGCCACGTCGGAGAGCGAGAAGATCTCGTTCAACCAGCTCAACCGGCAGACCGGTCATCGGATCAAGTACCTGAAGGTCGATGCCGAAACCGGCGACGAGGTGCCCAACGAAGACATCGTCAAGGGTTACCAGCTCGAGAAGGATCAGTTCATCGAGGTGAACAAGGAGGAGCTCGAAGAGATCGCGCTGGAATCCACGCGCACCATCGAGATCGACGAGTTCGTCGACAAGGCAGACATCGATCCGCGCTATCTGATCCGTCCCTACTACATCCGCCCCGACGGCAAGGTCGGGCACGACGCCTTCGCCGTGATCCGCGAGACAATCCGCGAAATGGACAAGGTCGCGATCGGGCGGGTGGTGCTGACAAATCGCGAGCACATCATCGCGCTGGAGCCCATGAACAAGGGACTGGTCGGCACACTGCTGCGCTATCCCTACGAAGTGCGCTCCGAGCAGGAGTATTTCGACGAGATCCAGGACGTCAAAGTGACCAAGGACATGCTCGATCTCGCCAGGCACATCGTGAATCAGAAGGCCGGCAACTTCGACCCCGAAAAATTCGAGGACCACTACGAGACCGCGCTGATCGAGCTCATCAACCAGAAGCGCGCCGGCAAGCCGATCACGCCGAAGGAAAAGCCGGCGGCGACCAACGTGGTCAACCTGATGGAGGCGCTGCGGCGGAGTGTAGGTCAGGAGGCCGCGCCGGCGAAGGCCGCCAAGCCCGCCAAGAAGCCGCGGAAGGCTGCTGCAGGCCAAAAGGAGATGCTGATGCCGATCGCCGGCAAGAAGCCCGGGAAGGAGGCGGGGGCGAAGAAGCCGGCGGCCAGGTCACAGCGGAAGTCCGCCTGACAAATAGGAGAGCCGCATGGATATGAAAGAAGCTTCGGCGATGACGGAAGCCTCCGGACTGGCTAACGAGCAGGACGGCGTCGATCATGCGTCCGCGGCGAGGTTGCGCGCCGAGGCGGAAGCGAGCCGGCGCCCGCTGCGGCCGACGTCGCAGGATGCCGCGATGCGCTGGGTCGACCAACTTCGCGAGGTGACTTTGAAGGCGCCGCTGCAGTCGCTGTGCGTAGCGTTCCTGCTCGGAGTTTGGGTCGCCCGTCGGCGCTAGACCCGTTAGCCGGCGGTGCCCACCAGTTGGCTGTGGCAAAACGGTTCGGCTACATGCAGGTGGTCCGGAAAGCCGGGTTGCGCGGAGGGAGATGTCGGCCGGCATCGTATTGGTCGCGGTCTTGACCTTCTTCGGTTCCTGAGTTCCGACGGGCACTGGCTGGTCGGAGACCTCGCCGTCAGAGTCCGAACGGATAGGTGTCGGCGACGCCGGCGCGGGGATGTTCCGGTCCCAAGGGCCTGACTGCCTTCGTCTCATCGAACCACAAGAATGCATCAAACTGCTGAGGCAGCGACGCTTCGGCGTAATGGCTTTGCAGTTCGGTGTTCGGCCGGTAGATGACGCCGATGAACCGTTCGAGGCGCGGCTCGAGCAAGCGACGCCGAAGGCTCTCGTCCCGGCGGAATTCAAGCAGGCCGCGTGGCACACCGGCATCGTGGAACTGTCGCTCATAGCTGTCCGGTCGAGAGGGCCGCACCTGCATCACTTCCATCTCGCCGTCCCAGTCCGACGCGGCGGCCACGGTGCCGATATGGGTGCCGAAGCCGACCAGGGACGCCGCCTCGGCGAACTTCTCTCGACAAAGCTGACCGATGTTGAGCTCCTCGCGGACCGCCCCCATCTCGGTGAAGCGTGCGTCGCCGATATGGGAATTATGCGCCCAGACCACCGCCTTGGATCGCGGCCCCTCGGCGTCCAGGATATGGCCCAAGGTTTCGAACATGTGCGTGTCGCGCAGGTTCCAGGATTCGGCCCCGCCATAGTACATGATGCGGTAGTAACGCTCGGCGGAGGCGATCAACCGCGCGTTCTGCGCAGCGTCCAGGAAGCTGTCCGGGTCGTTCGCGGCGTAGTCGAGTTGCTTTCCCAGGATGTCCTGGCACTGGCGAACCACCTCCGCCTCGCATTTCCGATAGGAATCGGTCAGGACGGCACGGCCGTAGGTCGAAGGTTCGCGCTGCCAAGGCGTTAGGCATCCGTAGCGCTCGCGCGCCACGGCCGCGGCTTCTGGATCTACGCCATCGAGGTAGGCGAGAACGGCGGCGATCGAGCTCCGCATGTTGTAGATGTCGAGCCCGAAGAATCCGGCGCGCTCGCCTGCCAGCTTGCTTTCGTTGTGCTCGCGCATCCAGTCGACGAAAGCGGCGACGTCGGTGTTTCGCCACATCCAGGTCGGGAAGCGCTCGAACGGCTTCTCGCCTGAACCGCGCGACGACCGGTGGCGAACGTAGCGGTCCACCGCCGCGGCGTCGGGCCAATCGGCTTCCACCGCGACGGTCGTGAATCCGTGCTTCTCGATCAGGCGCCGCGTGATCGCAGCGCGCGCCCGGTAGAACTCCGACGTGCCGTGGCTGGCTTCGCCCAGCAGCACGACCCGGGACTGCGCCAAGCGATCGAAGAGGGCGCCGAAGGCGGGATCGTCGAAAGCCGGCAAGGGTTCGAGGGCGGCGCCGATCATGTCCGTGAGCGAGCGGAAACGCGTACGCCCGGGGACGTGATTGCTGGCGGAGCGCGTGCCGTCCTCCGCCCATCCGTGCTCTCCGATCAGGGGCACGAAGCGAACGGCCCCGAAGGCTTCTTCGTCATATTGGGTGTCGCTCCGGCGCGTGATCCGCAGCAGCGATTGTTCGTGCTCCAAATCGCCGACTGGGATGACGAGACGGCCCCTAATGGCCAATTGGCCCTTGAGCGCGTCCGGTACTTCCGGACCGCCGGCCGCGACGAGTATCGCATCGAACGGCGCCTCTTCCGGCAATCCGCGGGTGCCGTCGCCTGTATGGACGACGCAATTGTCATAGCCGAGCGCCGCAACCCGCTCGGCGGCGATCCTGGCTAGGGCGCGATGGCGCTCGACGGTGTGAACCGTTCTGGCGAGCCGCGATGCGACCGCCGCCGCATAGCCCGAACCGGTTCCGACCTCGAGCACCTTGTGCGCTGGCTTCAGCTCGGCCGCCTCCGTCATCAGCGCGACGATGTAAGGCTGCGAGATGGTCTGCGCGTTCGCGATCGGCAGCGCGCCGTCCTCGTAGGCGAATTCCTCGAAACCGGATTCCACGAACCGCTCCCGAGGGACCTGTGCCATCGCGTCCAGAACGCGCCGATCGCGGATGCCGCGGCGTTCAAGTTGAACCTGGACCATGCGGTCGCGAAGCTGTGCGAATTCGACCATGGCCGCGCCGTTCGTCAGAGTTCTGGTGCGACAAGCCAATCGGGACGAGCCGGACAGGTTCCTCCTACGACAAAGTATTAGGTTGGGTGGCGCGCCGGCGGTAGGGTCGCCTCCACACGGGCCGTCGGCCGCTTCGGAACGAACGCAGCGCAGCCGGGTTGGTCGCCAATAATCGGAGTGCTCCGATGCATTTGGCCCGCCAGTCACATGGACGGAGATCGATCTTCGCGGGAACCTTCCTGCTCGCTGTGTTGGTCGTCATGGCCGCGGTGCATTTCGCTGCGCGTTGGGGGACGTGACGTGTTCGGGCGGAGCTCGCCCTGCGCCGCTGGCATTCCGTTATAATCGTGCAGACCATCGAGATCGCTGCCGGAATGGTCTTGGTCGTCTTCGCGTTACGCGATGTATTCGACACGGTGGTGGTACCCGGTGAGAGCCGAGGCGCGCTACGCGTGGCGCGGCGGCTGCTCGCCATCATGCTTCCGATTTGGAAGTGGGCCCGCCGTGGCAAGAGCGGGGTCTCCACCAGCTTTGCGCCGACGATCCTCATGGGCTCCTTCCTAATCTGGATGGTCCTTCTGTGGCTGGGCTTCGGCCTGATCGCGCATGCGCTGGGCGACCGGTTCGCGCCGCCAGCCGATTTCCAGGAGGCACTGTTCATCGTCGGAAGCGCGTTGTGCACGGTGGGACTGAGCGGCATCGAGGCCCATGGTCCCGCCCGCTGGGTCCTCGTCCTCGCCGGCCTTTCGGGCCTTTCGGTCCTGACGATGGCGGTCACATACCTGCTCCAGGTGCAAGAAGGCATTTCCCGCCGCGATGCCGGAATTCTCAAACTTACGACGACTGCGGGTCAGCCGCCCTCGGCTCTCGGACTGCTGGAGCGTTATGCCGACCTCAACTCTCCGGAGGAGATCAGGCGCGTGCTTTACAGGGGACGGGATTGGTGCGCCACCGTCCTGCAAAGCCATGCTTCCCATCCCTCGCTGATCTACTTCCGATCGGTCAGCGTAGGCTCGGGGTGGCCTGCAACGCTCGGAGCGATGATGGACCTCGCACTTATGTTCGAACTGCTGATCGAGGACCGCGAGTGCCGAGCGCCGGCGATCCTGCTCCGAAGCGAAGGATTGCGCCTCATCGACGATCTGAATGGACTGATCGGCCTTGAGGCAAAATCTGACGACACCACTGCTGCGGCAGTTCCGCGGGTGTGCGCCCGCTTGATGGCGGCTGGCTACAAGGTGCGTTCGTCGGTGAACGCAGCGGAGTTCGCGGAGCAGCGGCGAAAGCACGCTGGCCGGGTACGCGCCGCTGCGGAGCATCTTGGCACCACGGCGGCGCCCCTGATCCCTTGATCGACAGCGGCATCGGACCGTGGCTTGTCGGTGCGGTTCAGTCGGGCGGGCATTCAGGGCAGGTATCGCCGATCGAATCCAGCACTCCGCGGACCTCGGCGACAGCCTGGTCCGGAGACAAGCCGTCCGGAGGCTCCTGCCTCGCGACGTCCAACGCGCGCTCGCGGGCGTGAGGGTCGGCCCGGTCCTTAGCCCAGCCATGCTCCTCGCATTCGTGGACGGCGCCCGCCTCCTGCAGCACGCCGAGCGCCCATCCGCGCAACGTTCTGATCGCCGGCCGTCTTTCCTTCGTCATCAGCATCGAGCTTGCTCCTGCCGGGACGAATCCTTTCGCCCGTCTTCTCGTTCCGGGCGGTTAGCGGGCAGCAGGGATTCGCAATCGGCAGGGCTGAGGTTTGTCCCCGTGTTCCGCGGCGCTGTGCACAACGCCACCTTCGGATGCCGGGCATGAGGGGCGCCGTGCTGCTGGAAGCATTGCTATCCCGACCGCGGCAGGTGTATTTGGACTCGCGGGTACCTCCGAAGTGACAGGAGGGGTGCATGGGTAACTGGCTCGTTGTTCCCAAAGGAACAAGCTTGGCGAGGCGGACCCGGGCGCGCCGTGCTGCGCAGTACGTTCGAATGTCGAGGGAGCTCCAGCGCTACTCGATCGCGAACCAGATGGCGGCCATCGCCGCCTATGCCGAGACGAACGCGCTCACGATTGTGCACACCTATCGCGACGATGGCCGCAGCGGCCTCCGGATCAAGGGGCGTCCAGGTCTCATCGAACTGATCGAAGATGTCCAATCGGGCCGAGCCGACTTCGACCACATCCTCGTTTACGACGTCAGTCGCTGGGGCCGGTTCCAAGATGTCGACGAGAGCGCCTACTACGAATTCCTGTGCAAGAGGAGCGGCGTCCAGGTCGAATACTGCGCGGAGATCTTCAAGAACGACGGCACCTTTGTTTCCGGGATCGCGAAAAGCCTGAAGCGCGGCATGGCCGCCGAGTGGAGCCGGGAGCTCTCCGTCAAGGTGCACGCCGGACACTGCCGGGTCGCGAGCCTTGGATACCGCGTTGGCGCTCCCGTCGGGTATGGCCTGCGACGCTTGATGTTCGACGAAAGCGAGCATCCGAAGGCCGTTCTCGCAAAGGGGCAATTCAAGGCTCTGCAATCCGATCGCGTTCGGCTGCAGCACGGATCGGCCGAAGAGGACGCCGTGATCCGGGAGATTTTCGATCAGTTCGTCAACTGCCGGAAGTCCTACAGCGACATCAGTCGCCAACTGAACGACGCGGGCATCGCCAATCACAACGGTCGGCCCTGGACCGACGGCATGATACCCACCATTCTCGGGAACGAGAACTACATCGGCAAGACCGTCTACAATCGCACCTCAAGACGCTTGGGGCAGAAGCTGGTCAAGAATCCGGATAACGCCTGGGTCCGGGGCGCTGCGGCGATCGAACCTATCGTGGACCAAGGCATCTTCGCTCGCGCCCAGAAGCTGCTGGCCGAGCGCCGCGTGGAGATTCCGGAAGAAGAGATGCTGTTGCGCCTTCGTCTCACGCTCCGCCGGCGCGGTAAACTCAACTCGCACATCATCAACACGATGGGTCTCAATCACGTCTCCTCGTACGTGAAGCACTTCGGTTCGCTGCGGAAGCACACCAATCCTCGACGACGTGCACTCGGTGAAGGTCCTAGCCAACGCAAAGAGCGAAAAGGGCGAAGATTTCTACCCGGACATGGGTCGGTGGCATGCAGAATCGATCTTCGGGGCAGTCGACGCGATCGTGCACACTAGCAACAAGGGCGCGCTTCACAGGGGGTGGCAGGAATTCGGCGCGCGCCTAAGCCCGTATCCGCTCATCGTTTGCGACGACGATTCCAAGGAGATCGCAGATTTTATCGCACTGGACCCGGACCAAAAGAAGATCTCGTTCATCCACGCCAAGGTGAACAAGAAGGGCGACAACGTCTACAACGTAGATTCACTGCAGGCCGTGGGACGAAAGGCGATCGCTTCGCTGGCTTTCCTTGCGCGCTACGCACCGGTTGGGAATTGGAAGGCGGACAGGTGGACCAAAGACGTGCAGGCAAACAAGCGGACGCTGATCGGCCGGGATCGCATCTTCCGCAACTCCAAGGGTTTAACCCCTCAGCAGATATCCGACGCTTTAGCCGCGGCCTGCGGGAATCCGCCATTTTCGCGAGCGCGCAGGCGGCGAGAGGACGAAAATTTCGTCGTTACCCGCCGATTTTCGCTGGCACGTTCACCTCGCCGATGGCAGATTTGACGATCACGGTGTGCTCCACCGTGGTGCTCCACCGCAATAATCCGGCGGTTCGAGAAAAACCTGTTTATTGAAGGACTTCTGCGCTGTCCAAAATCGATGGCGGAGAGAGTGGGATTCGAACCGGCGGTACGGCATTGACACGTGCCGTGGCGACTCGGTGGCGATTCTCGACAACCATAAAGCCGCTCGAAAGAGCGGCTTTATGGTTGTCTGCTGCGAGTACAGCATCTTACTTGGTTGCGGGGAGGCGCAACCATGCCGACATTCGGTTCAGGTTACCATCTGACTGAGCGAACCCAGCGTCCCGAACGCAGTGAACATCTTCTAAGTTGTTGATTTTTCTCTAAGCGGCAGGTGCTGCCGTCCCGTTTGTTCACGTTCGTTTCAGTCAATTCGTTGCGATTTCGTTGCGCCGGCAGTGAGGGAGAAACGGTTTGCAACTCGCCGCCCTTTCCGCTCCTTGGATCACTCGCTTTGAGGGATGAAACGGCTGAATGATGGTATTCCAAGACAGAGCTTGACGATGAGAGGAAGCGCGAGCACCGGGATGACGCATGCGGCGACGTAGCCCTCCGCGAGAGGTGGCAGACCGAACCCGGCCGCCGCCCATACCAGAGTGACGTTCCGGTTGCCGCTCAAGAGGCCTATGGTTCCTGCGGTTTGCAACCCCAGTCTCGCGAACGTCACCGTCGCTAGCCCGCACAGGCCGAAATTGAGGACGATCGCCGCGGCGAGCATCACGTCGAAACGCAATGCGTTGCTGGTCCATTGCGCCCTGATGCCCTGCGACGTCGCAAGCCCGACGATGATGAGCCCGATCACGGCGATGCCGGTGGCGGCGCTTTGACCCGGCAAAACGGGAAGCAGGTGACGACGGAATCTCATGGCCAGAAAGGCCATCAGGCCCGCGGCGCCGATGATGCTGAACAGCCGGATCGCCAGCCCGCTCATGTCGAACGCAATTCCAAGTCCGAGCATCGTGGCGAAACACGGAATCGAGATCGGCGTCAGCAGGGTCAGCGCAATGGAAACGACCAGGGCGAGACGAGGCCGCAAACCGAGCATTCCCGCGATCGCGGCGGCGCTTCCGACCGGCGGCGCCAGCAGTGACAGCAGAACCCCGGCCCGCAGCGCAGGATCGAGCGGGACGAAAGACAGCAGCAGCGCCGCAGCCAGGGGCAGCACCAGGCCGACCCAGCCGAGCACCACGCCTATCAGCGGCACACGAATGCTGCCTTCGGAGGGAGCAAGACCGGCGGTGAGAAACGAACCAAGCGTCAGAAGAAATGCCGAAAGAGGCAGGAGATCGTAGCCGAAGCGCGCGAAGGGCGTGATCAACAGACCTGCGCAGAGCGAGATCACCAAAAGGATCGGTCCCTGTCCGCCAAGCGTGGACAATATCCGGCCAACGTACATATCGCCTCCTCGTTTGCATGCGCAGCGGCGTGGTGCCTCCTGCGCGGCCATGGCGGTCCGCGATGTGCGGCGCGCGACAGCGATTGAAGCCGGCCCAAGGTCATCACGAGGGGCCATGGCGACGGCGGATCGGTTGGTGAGTCCGCCCGAAGAAGGTCAGAAGAATCCGGGGCTCAAATCCAGGCCATGAGTCAGCGAGAACACGAACACGAAGGCGCAAGCTGCGCAGAACAGCAGGGCGTGTTTGACAATGTCGGCGGCGGTGACCGCGAGCGCCGCCCGGGAAATCGCGCGCATGATTGCCGTCATGTTGCCGCCTTGCCTTTCGACCCGGTGAGCTGGATGCGCCACTCGTGCCGGTCAGTCGGCACGCAAATCGATCGCCGAGGGAGCGTCACCTCGCGCGGGTGACGCTCGCAGAATGAGGATCGCGGCCATCCCATGAACGACGGCGAAGCCCAGAAGAACGAGTATCATCAGGCGCGTCCTGCGGCCTCGACTTCCATTCGTGTTACACGGCATAGGAGATCTGGCCCGACTCGCAGACCCGGCATCAACGTCGTGTTTCACGGCTTTTCTCTCTCCTGGGGTTGCGCAGGCACGCAGTGGCACCACGGCGGGCCTTTGGTCCACGCGGGCTTGTTGCCGATGCGGATCGTTTACGGCACCGGCGGGTTCGAAACGTCATGGGTGACGACATCGCCCGACGCCCGATCCGCTTGAGGCACTCGGGATGCCGAGGTCATCGCAGCGAAGGCAATCAACAGGGCGAGCAGCGAGCCATAAAATGCAATCAGTCCAAGTCGCCACCTGCTGATGAGCCGCTGCTCCTCCTCGCGTGCGAGAAAATGGTAGGGCTTCGTTGCCGGGTGCGCGATATCGGTCAATGCGACCTCCTGCTTGATGGTGATTCCGAGGTTCGGAGTGCGATCAGTCGCCTCCGAAAAGCAGCGGTGCGACGGGCGGCGCCGACTGCAAAGCGGCCTTGAGTGCCGGGTGTGCAAAGGTCGTCAACGCCGCGTCGAATCCGGCGAGGACCACGAACAGGCTCACGACGAAGATGATGATGTGACGCACGCGCATGTCCGCTCGCCGGATGAAATTGCTCTGCGTCGATCGACCCAATCGGGATCCCGTCGCGACGCGATCTGAACCCACCGGCGTCATCACGGCCGTTATTCGAGCGTCATTGCCGCGTTAATATTGTCCGCAAACTTGGCAACTCGTGTAGGATGTATACCTGAGATCACAGCTGCTCAATTTTGAGGCGGAATGACCGAAACTGCACCCGCGCCCAGCCCAAGTTTTACGCTCTCCCTGCTGGGACGTTTCGAGCTGAAGGGCCCGCATGGCCTCGTCGGCTTGCCGAACAAGAAGCTCGCGGGATTGCTTGCGTATCTGGCTTGCACTTCGCCGCAGCCTCAACACCGGGAAAAACTCTCGACGTTGCTGTGGGGATCTCACTTCGAGGCGCAGGCGAAGCAAAACCTGCGGCAGGCGCTGTTCAAGCTCCGTCACGTTCTCGGTCAGAGCGCTCTCAGGAGTGATGGCGAATTCATCTCCCTGGATGTCGCGGTGGTCGGCTGCGACATACTGCAATTTCAGGAGCTTGTCGAAAACGGGCACCATGAGGCACTGAGCGCGGCGACAGATCTCTATCGCGGGCCTCTGGTTGATGACATCGGCGTCAACGAGCAAGGCTGGAGCGAGTGGCTGGCCGGCGAACGTGAGCGGCTGTCGGAGCTGGCTGTTGGCGCGATGGTGGCGCTCGGCGAGTCCGAACTGTCTCGGGGCCGTGCCAGCCATGCCCTTCTCGCCGGCCAACGTGCCAACGCGCTCAACAGCATGCGCGAGGATGCGCACCGCCTGATCATGCGCGCGTTGTCCGCAGCCGGTCGCAACGCCGAAGCGCTCAAATACCATCAGGCCGTCGCAACAATGCTGAAGCGGGAGCTTGGCACCGGGCCCGATGCGGCAACGAACGCGCTGGCTGCGGAATTGCGCAAGGTCCAGGAGCAGAAGACCGCGCCGGCAACAGCTGAGATCGCGGCGGAACAAGCCGGGCCCACGATCGGCAGCGACAAGCCCTCCGTCGCGGTGCTTCCGTTCCAGAACAGGGGCGGCGATACCGAGCAGGAATACTTCGCCGACGGCGTCACCGCGGACATCATCACCGCTCTATCGCGCTTTCGCGAACTGGTGGTGATTGCGGCCGGATCGAGCTTTGCCTTTCGGGACAAGGCAATGACCAGCCAGCAGATCGCGCAACAACTCGGTGCCCAGTACCTCCTGAGCGGCCATATACGCCAGGCGGGTAACCGCATTCGGGTGTCGGCCGAGCTCACCCATACCGGCAGCGAAGCCCAGGTCTGGTCCAGTCGCTACGACCGCCCCCTCGTCGACATATTCGATCTGCAGGACGACGTCAGCAGCAGTGTTGCTGCAGTCGTCGCTCCCGTCGTTCGGAGCGCCGAGATCGAACGGGCACGCCGCAAACCGCCGACCGATCTTTCGGCCTATGACCTCTACCTGCGTGGACTTCACCATTTATGGGGCGGCACCCGTGAAGGCGTCATCAAGGCCATCGATCTGCTTCGGCAGTCTCTGAGCCTTGATCAGCAGCGAACGGCGACGCTGGCGGCGCTGGCCTGGGGGCTCGTCATGGCGCCGCCGCTCGGCGCCACCACGTCTCCGGATGCCGCGGCCGAGGCGATCGGTCTGGCCCGTCGCGCCGTCGAGGAGGATGGCGAGGACGCCTTCGCTCACGCGGTCTACGGCTTCACGCTGTTTGGGCCGGCCGGCGACAACGATCAGGGGCGTATTCACGCCAGCGAAGCCACAAGGCTCAATCCCAGCTCGGCCTTCGCATGGGGCGTGCTCGGAATGATCGACAGCATGGGCGGCGCCTATGCGAATGCCGTCCAATGCCTGCATCGATCCCTTGTCCTTAGTCCCGAGGACAGGATGCTGCATTTGTGGATGACGGGATTGACCGCATCTTACTTTGCGCTCGGGCAGCACGAGGAGGGCGTCACCTGGGCGCGCAAGTCGGTTCGGCACAATCCGAGCAATGGCACCGGGCATCGTATGCTGGCGGCCAATCTTGTCGGGGTCGGCCGCCTGGAGGAAGCCCGCGAGGTCACCCGGATGCGCGATGCGACACAAAAAACAACGATCCGCGACCTGCGCGCCATGCGCTTTTTCAAGCAGCACGAGACGCTCGAACGCTATCTTTCGGCCCAGCAGACCGCCGGCGTGGCCGACTGAGCCTCAAGCACCGAGCGCAGCGACAAGCGTGCGAACGGTCATGAAGACCAGGATGAGCGAGCCCACGGTCCACAGAATTGCGCGAATGTCGTGAATTTGCCCCGTCAGATAGGCAAGAAAATGCAGCAGGCGTGAGGCGACGTAGCCGTAGAGCAACCATTGCGCGAGAAGCAGCGAGGGCTGCGTGAGAACGTAAAGAAAGCCCGCGACCAGGAAATAGGGCAGGCTCTCGAGATCGTTCAGCTGGATCCGCCGGATCCGCTCGACGTCTTCGTTGGGAAGAAGCTGCGCCGGATCGGGCGCTGGATTCATCGGCGTCTTCTTGATATCCTCCGGCGAACGATAGCCCCCTTGGACCCTCACCATCCGGACTACGGTCAGCCACGACATCGCCACGGCCTTCAGGATCATCAGGCTGGCGGCAACGACATAGGTGGCGAAAAGGGGATCGTGAAGATTCATTGCGTGCAAATTGGCTCCCCCTCCGGCCCTTCTATACTACATGCCCGACTGCGCCGCGCTAGTACGTAACCGCATCACTTTTATTGACCTTGACTTAGCTGACAGCGCTGGTGCGGATAAGTTCGCAGGGCTGATCGTACGCCTGTCGCCAGTCTCGGCCACGGTCGAACGCCTTTGGGCTTCGGCCTGCCGGACCAGTGCACGCAGGAAGTCGGGGCTCAGCTTCGACATTGGTGAGGCGAGCTTGCGCAGCCTCGATGCGACAGCGAGGTGGGCGCGACCTCGACCGACACCGCCTCCGCAGGCCGCAAGTGGCCGCCTGACGCGAACGGACGTCCGAACAGGCGATGCAGCATGAGAGGCACCGAGTTCAAGAGTCTTCGAGCCCGCGCTCGACTTTTTTGGCTGCGTTGCGGCTTCGATCTGATGGCGAATACCTTCATGATTGCTCAAGTGTTCAAAGCTCTTGCGGAGGCTGGCCACTCACCTGATCGCTGCGGGCCAGGGGTTGCGCGATGCTTTCGCGCGATCTTCGCCAGTCGTAAGCGAGGAAGGTGAGGTCGCATCAGTCGCCGGAGTAATTCCAGCGCTGCGATTGGTTTCCTGAATGAATGGGTTTTGCCATTGCTCCGCCTCTTGCCGGGAGGTTGTGGTCTCAGTCGCGGAGGCACGCAGCCAGATCATCCCGGCAATGATCTGAATGGCTAGAAATGCGACGGCGGCGGCCACGGGCAAGGGGCGGCGCATCGGATTTGGGGAAGAAGGCCGAGCAGCCAACCTTGCTTGAGCGGGCCTGCTGGCGACGAGCATTTCCCGGTCGCCGGAACTCTGGCTCAATCCGTGCGGGATACGATCTTTGGGCTGCGCGAACAAATGTTGATGTTGGCGCAGGATTCGAGCTGCCTGAAGGCTTCGCGAGCGGTACAATGCCGATATGATGAAAGCGAAAATGCCTTGTTCTTTCTTTTCGACGCGCAGGCCGGAAGCGTGAGGCGCCGGTTCGGTCGTCATTAGAAGAGTCCGGGTGGGAGTGGTGGACATTGGCTACTCCTCTGACGATGCGTAATGCGGAGACGGTGAGCGCGTGACACCCGTTGAAGCCTGCCCCCGTCATCTCCGCCGTTGGTTTGGCGTGACAAGGCCGTTATTTTTCTTCGGAGGGCCATGAAAAATGTAAGATGCGCTTCGTTGCGAATCCTGCGGATGGAACGATGGACGGCGTACCTCGCCCTAGATTTGATCTTTCGCTGCTGGGACGCTTCGAGCTGACCGGGCCGGATGGCGTGGTCGACCTGCCGAGCAAGAAGCTGGCGGGCCTGTTGGCCTATCTGGCCTGCATGGCGCCCCGGCAGCAGTCACGAGAGAAGCTGGCGGCTCTGCTGTGGGGCTCACATTTCGACGCGCAGGCCAAACAGAACCTGCGCCAGGCACTCTTCCGGCTGCGCAAGGTGCTCGGCCAGGACACTTTGGAGAGCGACGGCGAGCTCGTATCGCTCAATGCGGCGGTCATCCAATCCGATGTCGGCCGGTTCGAGTCCCTGGTCCGTGAGGGCAGTCGTGATGCATTGGGTGCGGCAGCCGATCTCTACCAGGGACAGTTGGTCGAGGACGTGATTGTCGGCGAAGAGGGCTGGAACGAATGGCTCGCGGGTGAACGCGACAGGCTACTGGAGCTAGCGCTCGGTGCCATGATCAGTCTCGGTGAGCAGGAACTCACCGCCGGTCGTGGCGAACGCGCTCTGAAGGCCGGCCAGCGTGCCGTCGCGCTCAACAACATGCGAGAGGACGCCCATCGGCTGATCGTGCAGGCACTCGCCGCAACGGGACGACGGGCCGAAGCACTCAAGCACTATCAGGACCTCGTCGTACTGCTCAAACACGAGTTGAATACGGAGCCGGATGCGGCAACCAGGTCGCTGATCGCCGAACTGCGCAGCAGATCGCCGCCGGCCGGCTCGCCAGACATCAAAGAGGTCAGCGGGCTCGCGCCGGCGCAGCCCGACCGGTCCTTTGCCAATAACAAGGACGATTCTGCACAGGAGCTGAAGGCCGGAAATCCCGCCCAGGAGAGCGATGCGGCATCGTCTGCGGGAGCGGTCGGCTCCAGCAGTTCGGAGCGACGACAGCTCACGATCATGGCGTGCAACATCGTCGACTCGATGGCGCTTTCGGCACGTCTCGACCCAGAGGACATGCGCGATCTGATCACCGCTTTCCACGCGGTGATCGACGATGTGGCGTCGCGATTCGATGGATTTGTCGCCCAGTATTTGGGCGATGGCGTGCTGGTCTATTTCGGCTATCCGGCGGCTGACGAACACGATACCGAGCAGGCGGTGCGCGCCGGTCTTGCCATCCTCGATGCGGTTCACGAGCTGAAGGCTGATTCCCGCGTGCCACTTCAGTTGCGTGTCGGCATCGCCACTGGTCTGGTGGTCGTCGGCGGGCAACTGGGGACCGGCGAAACGGCGAAGCAGGTCGCGATCGGCGGGACGCCAAACCTGGCCGCGCGCCTGCAGGCCGCCGCAGCGGCGGGAGAGCTCGTCATTGCGGCCAGCACGCACCGGCTGGTGGGGCGGATGTTCGATTGCCGCGCGCTCGCCGCGATCGAGGTGGAGGGGCTGCCGCAGCCGGTCGAGGCGTGGCAGGTGCGCGGCGGGGCCCCGGGTGTCAGCCGATTTGAGGCGCGTCGCGCCAGCGCGCAATCAGCACTCGTTGGCCGGCGGGAGGAGATCGACCTGCTGCTCCGCCGTTGGGGTCAGTCCAGGCTCGGCGAAGGCAGGGTCGTACTGCTGTCCGGCGAGTCCGGCATTGGAAAGTCGCGCATTGCTGAAAGCCTGCTGGACAAGCTCGGGGGCGAGCCGCGAGCTTGCTTTCGCTATTCCTGCTCTCCGCACCATACACACAGTCCGCTCCACCCGTTCATTGCGCAGCTCGAGCTCGCCGCGGGGCTCGAGCCGGGCGGCGACGCCACGGCGAAGCTCGATAGATTGGAGGCGATGCTCAGGCTGACGTCGAAAAATCTGCCGCGCGACATGGCCCTCATCGCCGAACTGTTGGGGGTACCAGCCGACGAGCGCTATCCGGCGGTCGCGGTCAGCCCCCAGCAGAAGCGAGAGATGATTCTCGCCGCCCTGCTCGACCAGCTCGACGGCGCAGCAGCGCAGGGCCGTGCGCTCATCTTGTTCGAGGACGCCCACTGGGTCGATCCGACATCGCAGGATTTGCTCGACCGAATGGTTGCCCGCACCGCCGGCCTGCCAGTGCTGCTGGTCGTCACCGTCCGGCCGGAGCAGCAGCCGGGTTGGGTCGGGGAGCCGCATGTGTCGATGCTGCCCTTGAACCGGCTCGGCCGTCGCGACAGTGCCGCTATCATCGCGGGAATCGCCGGGGACAGGCCGCTGCCCGACGCGGTCGTCGAGCAGGTCCTTGCGCGCGCCGACGGCGTGCCACTGTTCATCGAGGAGCTGACCAGCGCGCTGCTCGAGAGCGGAGCTCTCCATCAATCGGCCGACGGTTACGCGCTCGACGGGCCGCTTCCGGAGCTCGCCGTTCCAACAACACTACAGGCCTCGCTGGCGGCGCGCCTCGATCGCCTCCCCTCGGTCAGGGATGTCGCCCAGATCGGCGCCGCGATCGGACGGGAGTTCTCGCACAAATTGATCGCGGCTGTCTCTCCCTTGGCCCCGATGGATCTCGACGCGGCACTTGGGCGGCTGACCCGAGCCGGCCTCATCTCTCGGCGCGGAACGCCGCCGGAGGCGATCTACCTGTTCAAGCACGCGCTGGTACAGGACGCCGCCTACGCCACGATGGTGAGAAGCCGGCGGCAGCCGTTGCATGCGAGCATCGCCGCAGCCCTGATCGAACGGTTTCCCGCGCTGGCCGAAACCCTGCCTGAGGTTGTCGCCCATCATTTCACCGAGGCCGAGCGCGCCAGCGAGGCCGTGGGCTACTGGGTCAAGGCGGGGCGGTTGGCGCAGGCGCGATGGGCGCACCATGAGGCCGTCGAGTTCTTCGAGCAGGCGCTACAGCTCGTCGAGGCGACGTCGACGAGCCGCGAGGCGCTGGAATTGGCTGTCGATCTGCGCTTCGAGCTGAAAGGATCGTTGTTGCCGCTCGGAGCGTTCGACCGCATCCTCGGCTGCCTTCGGCAGGCCGAAGGTCCGACTGCGGCACTCGGGGATCAACTGCGCTTGGGCCAGCTCGGCGTCCATATGTGCCACACCCTGGCGCTGGCCGGGGATCTGCGGGAGGCGATCGCGTTCGGCGAGAGCGCTCGCACCATCGCGGCGTCGCTTGAGGACGTACCGTTGCAGGTGACCGGGCAGCTGTACCTCGGGGCGGCCTACCTGTGGACGGGTGACTATCGACGCGCGGAGGATCTTTTCCTGACAGTTGTGCGCTTGCTCGATGGCGAGCGGAGCCGGGAACGGTTTGGCCTCACCGCATTTCCGGCCGTGATCGCCCGCGCCTACTTGACTTGGTGCTGCACCGACGGCGGAGAATACGAGCGAGGGATCGTCCACGCTGAGGCAGCCATCGGCCTCGCGGAGGCGCTGGATGATCCCTACACTCTGACGATCGCCTGCTGGTATGTCGGCTACCTGCGGATCTGCAGGGGCGAACCCGACCGCGCCATCGACGTGCTGGAACGCGCGCTGGCGCTGGCACGCGAGTGGAACCAGACCTACAACGGAGCGCTGCTTTCCGGCATGCTGGGCTACGCCTACGCGATGTCAGGACGGACGGCCGAGGGCATCGCGTTGCTGGAGCGCGGGCTCGGCTTCCTCGAGGCGATGGGACATCGCGTCGGCCAGCCGAACTTCATGGTGTTCTTGGGCGAAGCGTGCGCGCTGGACGGCCGCTTCGCGGACGCGTCGGGATTTCTCACGCGCGCCCTCGCGCTTGCGCGAGAAGGCAGTCAACGCGGCTATGAGGCAAGGGCGCTCAGGCTGCTCGGCGAAGTCGCTGCCCGCGATGCGTCGCCCAAAAAGGCCCTGCGGTACTACCGTGATGCGCTGGTGCTCGCCGAAAAGATCGGCATGCGTCCGCTGATCGCACACTGCCACCTCGGCCTCGGCAGGCTGTACCAGGGAACGAGTGAGCCCAAGCGGGCTACCGAGCACTTCTCCACGGCGGCGACGATGTACCGCGATCTCGACATGCCGTTCTGGCTGGAGCGGGCCGACGCTGAGTGGCGCCAATAGACCTAGGGCGTGTACTCATCTGTGGACGCCCCGCGAGATGCAAGCGATTTTTGAAGAAGATCGGCACGTAGTCGGATGCTGCCATCTGTCCGGCCTCTGATGGTGCAGCGATGAAGCTGCGGGCCCGTATGGGAGTTCGCGGACCGAAACCAAATCATAAACGCGTGCTCTGG